>CP116670.1 GCA_028370155.1 Arthrobacter sp. OVS8 | reverse complement strand
CCGGCGTGCCCGTGGCGCGCGCGGTGCTTGCGGCGTCCGTGGCGTCCGCGGACAGATCGGGCAGCGGCTTGGCGAGGGCGGCGGTACGGGGCGTCCGGGAGTCATGACTTGACGCTAACCCGGGCGACGGGAGTTGGCCAATCAGAACGGGGACTTTCGTTCCGTGCCTGCGACGATAGTGACGTGGAATCTCAACCAGTCACCCCGCCGATGTCCAGGCAGCTGACCGAATGTGGGGCGCTTACGCCGCCGCGCATCCCGAAGCCGTTGCCGCGTCACCCGAATACACCGTGGAGCACTTCGGTGATTCGAAACGGCTCGCCAACGACCTCCTCGGCATCGTTCTCAGCGGAAGGAAACGCGCGACGGCGGAACTCGTCGCGGACTTCATCGCCCGCGGCGACCAGGTGCCCCGCATTGGATCCCATTGGATTGCCTGCGACGGTGATGGCCTGCCCCGCATCATCATCCGCAGCACGGAGCCCGCATCGGCCCCTTCACGAGCGCTGACAGCGCCTTCGCTCGTGATGAGGGCGAAGACGACTTGTCCCTGGAAAGTTGGCAGCGTGAACACCGCCGATACTGGACACGGGTCCCCGCCGCGGCCGGGCATGAATGGTCAGAGGACGACGAGATCGTCTTTGAACGCTTCGAAGTTGTCTGGCCGCCCGAGCACGCGGACAGGCCAGCGCGGCACTTGTGACCCCGCTCAATGTCAGAGCGCAAATCCAGAGTTTGATCATGCAAAGAAAGCAGGCCTGAGGCGGCCCGCAAAGCCCTGGATGGGCAATCCCGGCGCAGATCCTCCACCGCGGCCGGGAGCCTACCAACTATCCGGCAGAAAGCCCTTGCCGGGCGCTACCTTTCGGCGCGCAGGGGCCCTTCAATAAATGTCAGTGCCCAAAAGTAGAGTTTGATCATGGATAGCAGGCAGGGGCCCGACGCATTTCGACCGGCTGGAAGGCTTCATCCGGCTGACGCAGGTGAGCCGGAACGCGTGACGGTCGCGGAGGTGGCCCGGGCGCTGACGGCTGTCCGGCCCGCCCGCGACAGTGCCGGACTGATCAGCCAAATCCGTGAGCTGGAAGACCAAAAGTCTGCCCTGGCTGCCCGTCAGGCCCGTTTGTCCGTCGCCTTCGATCTGCTGCAGCGCCGTGAACAGGTCGACGCCGGGATGCCCGCGGCCGAGCTCGGCACCGGGGTCGGCGCGCAGATCGCCCTCGCCCGGCGCGAATCCCCGGCCAAGGGCGGCAGGCTCCTCGGCCTGGCGAAAGCCCTGGTCACCGAAATGCCCCGCACTTTCGCTGCGTTGGAGGCCGGGCAGCTCAACGAATGGCGCGCCACCCTCCTGGTCCGGGAGACCGCGGGCCTGACCGCGGAGGACCGCACCGCTGTGGACGCCGAGCTCGCCGCCGACACCGGGACGTTCGACGGCGCCGGGGACCGGCGCATCATCGCCGCGGCCCGGGCCGCCGCGTACCGCCGGGACCCGCGCACCGTCACGCAGCGGGCCAGCCACGCCGCCGCCGAACGGCACGTCAGTCTCCGCCCGGCCCCGGACACCATGTGCTACCTCACCGCCTTGCTCCCCGTCGGTCAGGGCGTCGCGATGTACGCCGCGCTGACCCGGCACGCCGACACCCTCCGCAACAACGGGGACCCCGCACCCGCGGCCAACTCATGGCCGACACCCTGGTCGAACGCACCACCGGCACCCCCGGCGGGATCACCGGCATCGAACTCCAGCTCGTCATGACCGACCGCACCCTCCTCCAGAGCGACAGCGAACCCGCCCGCCTCCCCGGCTACGGCATCGTCCCCGCCGCCTGGGCCCGCGACCTCCTCACGCAGGATACGGCCAGGGACACCGACACCGTCGGGGATAAAGCCTTCAACGTCTGGCTCCGCCGGCTCTACACCGCCCCCGGCACCGGCGAACTCACCTCCATGGACTCCCGCGCCCGGCTCTTCCCGCCCGGACTCCGCCGCTTCATCCAGGCCCGGGACGACACCTGCCGCACCCCGTACTGCGATGCCCCGATCCGCCACTTCGACCACATCATCCCCTGGCACCGCGGCGGACCCACCACCCGGGACAACGGCGCAGGGCTCTGCGAAGCCTGCAACCACACCAAAGAAACCCCCGGCTGGACCGCCAAACCCCGGCCCGGCACCAGACACAGCATCGAGATCCGGACCCCCACCGGCCACAGCTACCACTCCACCGCACCCCCGCTGCCCGGAACGGGTCTGACCGGCTCGCTGCCCAACAGAGCCGCGCCGGCCGCCGACACCAGCCATCACCGCCGCGAACTCCGACACCGCGCCAAATCGCTCAAACGCGCACGACTGGCAGTGCTTCCGGCCGCATGAGCGAGCTGGCCGGCCGGATGCTGCGCCCGTGGGCCTTGGATCACACGAGGGGTCCCGTCGATCGGGGTGGGCGGTTCACAGGAACTTCCCAAGAGCGGGCGGCACCCTACGGTGCAGCGTCCCCGTCCGGATCAGTGGCGACGTCGGCCCCGTCAGGATCAATTGCGGCCCCTGCCCCGTCCGGATACGGGGCAGCTCCGGTCACAACTTCGTTCGAGTCATTATTGGACCACTCGGAGAACGACCCGGGGTAGAGAGCGGCGGGGAATCCGGCGATTTCCAGGGCCGCAATTTCGTGGGCCGCCGTGACGCCGGATCCGCAGTAGACGGCGGTAGGAACATCGGCGCGGACTCCGAGACTCGTAAAGCGTTCGCGCAGCGCCTCCGGGGAAAGGAACCTGCCGTCCGCACCGACATTCGCCGTCGTCGGGGCGCTCACGGCCCCGGGATATGGCCCGCCCGCGGGTCCACAGGTTCGAACTCACCGCGGTACCGCTCCCCGCCCGCGCGTCCAGCAACAACCCGTGCCGCCCCACGAGGCCGCCTGCCCGGCGTCGATGACGTGCGTCTCCCGTCAGCACGATGTCGCCAGGTTCCACCTGCCGCTCGCCGCTTTCGACGTCGAAGCCCGCGTCGCGCCAGGCGGCCAGGCCGCCGTCGAGCAGGTAAACGTCGGCGATCCCCGCATTCCGCAGCATCCACCAGAGCCTCGCGGCGGCCAGGTTGCCGCTGTCGTCATAGGCCACCACAACGTCCCCGGCGCGGATGCCCCAGGCGCGCGCTGACGTCTGAAACTGGTCCAGGGTGGGAGCGGGTGGCGGCCGCGGCTGGGGTCCGCCGGGCCGGCGAGTTCCGTGGCGAGGTCCACGAAGACGGCGCCGGGGAGGTGCTCCGCGAGGTAATGCTCCCGGCCGTGCGGGTCCCCGAGCGCCCACCGCACATCGAGCAACACCGTCCGCGCGCCGGCCGCGCCGGCGGCGTCCAGCCGGTCCTTCAAGGTCACAACATCCATGAGGGTCTTCATCCGCCCACTCTATCGATGCGGAACCTGCCCCCGCCGGTAGGCTGGTGCGGTGATCAGAGAACGACAGCAGGACAGGGCCTGGGCCGACGAAGCCATCCGGAGAATCAACGCCGAGAACAACCGGTCCGCGGACACACATTTGTACTCCGTCCCGCTTCCGGAACACTGGGGCGTCCAGCTGTACCTCAAGGACGAGTCCACCCACCGGACCGGCAGCCTGAAGCACCGGCTGGCCAGATCACTGTTCCTTTTGGGCTGGTCAACGGCTGGATCTCGGAAGGAACCACCATCGTGGAGGCCTCCAGCGGCAGCACGGCCGTGTCCGAAGCCTATTTTGCCCAGCTGCTGGGGCTTCCGTTCATTGCGGTGATGGCCCGGAGCACCAGCCGGGAGAAGATCGCCCTGATCGAGCAGTTCGGCGGCTCGTGCCTGCTCGTGGACCACGCCTCGGAGGTCTATGAGGCCGCCGGAGACCTCGCCCGGCGCACCAACGGCCACTACATGGACCAGTTCACCTACGCGGAACGGGCCACGGACTGGCGCGGCAACAACAACATCGCCGAGTCGATCTTCGGACAGCTTGCCCTCGAGGAGCACCCGATCCCCGCTGGATCGTCGTGGGCGCAGGCACCGGCGGCACCAGCGCCACCATCGGCCGCTATCTCCGGTACCACCGCCACGGCACAGAACTCGCAGTAGTGGATCCGGAGAACTCCGCGTTCTACCCCGGCTGGCTGGAAAACCAAAGATCCGGCGCCGCACAGCCCCTGCGGGCCAGCCGTCGCGGATCGAGGGAATCGGCCGTGCGCGGCTGGAACCCAGCTTTGTCCCCGCCGTCATCGACCACATGGTCCAGGTCCCGGACGCGGCCTCGGTGGCGGCCATGCGACATCTGCGCGACCACGCCGGCCTGCACGCTGGCCCCTCCACCGGCACCAACCTGTGGGGCGTCTGGCAGCTCATCGCCGAGATGATCGCCGAGGGCCGCCGCGGCAGTGTCGTGTCGTTGATGTGCGACGGCGGAGACCGCTACGCCGGCAACTACTACAACCCGGAGTGGCTGCGGTCCCAGGGCCTGGATCCCGAGCCGCATGAAGCGACCATCCGGGATTTCTTCGCCAGCGGGACGTGGCCGGCCTAGGCTCGACTGCTGCCTACACCTCGACGGTGTCCCCGCTGGAGAGGTGCCGGTATTCGGTGCCGTACTTGGCGCCGAACCTGGTCACGTGCCCTTCCACCAGTCCGCGCCCGTTGTCATTGAGCAGGGCGTCGTGGATCGGGAAGGCCTTCGGGGCGCGGACGCCGATCACGAAGTCCACCACCTCCCCACCTTGTTCCAGGGTGCGTGGATCGGCACCAGCAGCGTCCGCACGGTCACGCCGTCGGGCACTATGAAGGAATCGCCGGGGTGGTAGACGTTGGAGTCCACGAAGTAGCCTATGTTGGCCACCACCGGAATCTGCGGATGGATCACCGCGTGCTGGCCGCCAAACGTCCGGATGGAGAATCCGGCCGTCTCGAAGTCCTCGCCGGGGGCCACCGTGGATCCGGTGCCCGGCGTCGGGCGCCTTCTCCGCAGTTGCGCCGCAACGCCGTCCGGCGCGAAAAGGTGCAGCGAATCGCCGGCCAGCAGTGCGGCGGTGACGGCGTCGATGTCGATGTGGTCGGGATGCTCGTGCGTGATGAGCACGGCGTCGGCTCCGGCGAGGGCCAGGTCCGTCTCCGAGAAGTTCCCCGGATCGAACACCAGCACTTTGCCGTCCTTCTCCAGCCGGACACAGGAATGCGTGAATTTGGTCAGCATCATCCGGCCAGCCTAGGGTTCCGGCAAAGCGGTGTCCACGTGCCCTGCTGGTAATCTGGGACCTTGCCACCACCCCGTATCGAGACCACCAGCGAAGCGAGTTCCACGATGTCCCAGGGCGCCACCGCCAACGGCAGCCGGACAACGGCGCCGCTCCCCCGCGGCCAAGGAGCAGCGTGTCACGAAGCAGCGGCTCGCGGTCAGCGCGGTCCTGGACGAGCTGACTGACTTCGTCAGCACCCAGGAGCTGCACCGCATCCTGCAGGAGCGCGGCACGTCGGTATCCCTCGCCACGTCATACCGGATCCTGCAGTCCCTCGCTGATGAGGGTCTGGTGGACGTCCTCCGGAATACGGACGGCGAGGCCGTGTACCGGCGCTGCGCCGTCACCGGCCACCATCACCACCTGCTGTGCCGCAGCTGCGGCAAGGCCGTTGAAGTCGAGGCTCCCGCGGTCGAGGCCTGGGCTGCGAGGACTGCCACCGAGCACGGCTTCACCGCGGTGGAACACACCGTCGAAATTTTCGGGTTGTGCCCGGAGTGCACGGCCCGGAATACCGCCTAGTTCCTGGACCCGCTGGCGGGAGCAAGAGCGTCGTCGGCGTCGTCGGCCGTAATCAGGATGTTGCCCTCCGAAATGGATTCGGACAGAACATCGTGCTCAATGGCGGTGGCCAGCGGCTTCTGCTTGACGAAGCACATCAGCACGGCGGCCGCCAGTGCAAGCGGCACCATCCAGACGAAGATGGGCGTCAGGGCGTCGTTGTAGGAAGAGATAATGGCTTCCTTGACCGGCGCCGGCAGCTGGCTGACCACCGCCGGAGTGAGTGAGTTCGAACCTCCCGGCGTGCCTCCCCGGCTGCGGCAGCCGGCATACGCTCCGTGAGCAGTTCGGCCAGCCGGCTCGCGAAGAGGCTTCCCACCACCGCGGAGCCGAGGGTGGCCCCGATCTGCCGGAAGAAGTTGTTCGACGCCGTCGCGGTGCCGACTTCGCGCAGCGGGAACGAGTTCTGCACGATCAGCACCATGATCTGCATGCTCAGGCCCAGCCCCAGCCCCATCACGGCCAGGTAGGCGCAGATTTCCCAGAGCGGCGCTCCCGGCTTGAGGGTGGAGAGCAGCACCAGGGCGATCGCGACCAGCAGGCCGCCGGCAATCGGCATCCACTTGTAGCGGCCGGTGCGGCTGACGAGCTGCCCGGACACTACCGAGGCGACCAGCAGGGCGCCCATCATCGGGATCATCAGCAGCCCGGATTCGGTGGCGTTGACGCTGAATGCCATCTGCAGATACGTGGGCAGGTAGCCGATCGCTCCGAACATGGCCACGCCGATCAGCAGCCCGGCAATGGTCGAGAGGTTGAAGTTGAGATCCTTGAACAGGTGCAGCGGAATGATCGGCTCCGCCGTGCGCCGCTCCACCAGGACGAAGGCAACCGCACTGGCAATTGTGCCGGCGATCAGGCCCAGGATGATCGGATCGTTCCATTCGTACTTGCCGCCGCCCCAGGTCGCGAACAGCACGAGGCAGGTCGTGGCGATCGCGAGCAGCACCATGCCGCCGAGGTCCAGGCGCGGTTTGCCGCGGTGTTTGGGCAGCTTCAGGAAGAAGACAGCGCCGCCAGTGCCAGCAGACCGAGGGGAATGTTGATCCAGAACACCCAGCGCCAGCCGGGACCTTCAGTGAACCAGCCGCCCAGGAGCGGGCCGGCGACCGAGGCGATCGCGAAGACCCCGCCCATCATCCCCATGTATTTGCCACGTTCGCGGGGCGGCACGACGTCGGCGATGACCGCCTGGGAGAGGATCATCAGACCGCCGCCGCCGAGACCCTGGACGACGCGGGCGGTGATGAGCACACCCATGTCGTTGGCCAGGCCGCCGATGACGGAACCGATCATGAACAGGATGATGGCGGCGATCAGCAGGGCTTTGCGTCCCATGAGGTCGCCGAGTTTGCCGTAGATGGGCATGGTGATGGTGGAGGCGAGAATAAAGGCGGTGATGACCCACAGCATGTCGCTGACGCCGTGGAGTTCTCCGACGATGGTGGGCAGTGCCGTGCTGAGCACTGTCTGGTTCAGGGCCGCCAGAAGCATCGAGAGCATCAGGCCCACGAACATCAGCACCATGTGCTGCTTTTCCCCGGCCGGTCCCGTGGCGGTGACAGGTTGCGTGGTCATGAGAGTTTCCTTAGTAAATGGCGGAGCAGCGCCAACGAGGGTTGGAGAGTTTCCGCGGAGATGCCCTCAACGGGGTCAAAATCAGCGGAGGTGAGTTTGAAGCGGATGGGGACGCCGGCGATCATCACCAGCATGCGCGCGGATTCCTCGGGGCCGAAGCCTTCGACGCCGTCCGCCCAGGCGGACTCCTCAGCCAGCACGCCGGCCAGCCCCTGGCAGACCAAGGTTTCGGCTTTGACCATGTAATCCATGTGGCGGCGGCCCAGGTGGGGATCCCGGGCGATCAGCTGGCGGCGGCGTGCGCGGTCGTCGCCCCCGAGCGCGGTGGAGGCAACGGTCATGAGGAGGCGCGACACCTGCCCCACCAGATCGTCGGCCGTGACGGAGATTTCGGCGAGCAGCGAGGCTTCCAGGACAGGCTCACGGAGGCCCAGGATGGCGTCTTCCTTTGCCTGGAAATAGTTGAAGAACGTCCGCGGGGAGACGCCGGCACTTGCTGCGATGGCCTCTACCGTGGCCTGCTCGACGCCGTGCTGCAGGGCAAGCGAGGCGGCAGCCTCGTGGAGGGCCGTCCAGGTCTCAGCCTTCTTTCGCTCACGCAGGGGCAGCGAAACGGCATTAGTCATGGCTCAAGAATTGCACAACTGCAATGTTTGCACAAATGCATACTTGCAGTGATGCACACTTCGGGTTTCCGGCTGCGGCGCCTCAGGCCGCCGGCACCGCCGACTCGCTCAGCACCCGGCCGTTCAGGCCGCGTTTGGCACGAACGCCGCCGATCACCCGGCACACGACATAGATGAGGAAGGACAGTGTGGTCACGTAGGGGCTGATCGGGATCCGGCCGCCGAGGGCCAGCAGGATGCCGCCCACCGTCGCCGTCACGGCAAACACGACGCTCAGGACCACCACCAGACGCGGCGACGACGTCACCCGCATGGCGGCCGCAGCTGGAGTGATCAGCAGCGCCAGCACCAGCAGGGCGCCGACAATCTGGATGGAGAGCGCCACGCTGACGCCGAGCAGCAGCATGAACCCGATGGCGAGAGCCCGCACGGGTACGCCGCGGGCCGACGCCACGTCGGGGTCCACGCTGGCGAAGGTCAGCGGACGCCAGATCGCCACCAGGGCGATCATCACAACAACGGCGGCCACCGCCAGCACCTGCAGCTGGACGGTGCCGACCGAGACGATCTGGCCGGTGAGCAGGCCAAACTTGTTCGCGGCCCGCCCCTCATACAGCGACAGGAAAAGGATGCCCAGGCCCAGCCCGAAGGGCATGATGACGCCGATGATCGAGTTCTTGTCCCGGGCGCGTACGCCCAGCAGGCCCAGCAGCAGCGCCGCCACGACGGATCCCGCCAGGGAGCCCAGGACGATGTCGGCCCCGATCAGCAGGGCAAAGGCCGCGCCGGCAAATGAAAGTTCGGAGATCCCGTGGACGGCGAAGGCCAGGTCACGCTTCATCACGAAGGTTCCTATCAGCCCGCCCAGCAGGCCCAGGACCGCGCCCGCCCAGAGGAGTTCTGGACCAGCACAAGGAGTTCGCCGTAGTTTTCGAAGTTGAAGATTGAGTTGAGCAGGTTGTCCAGGTCCATCTAGCCCATCTCCCCGGCCACCGCGTGGGCGTCCTCGTGGTGATGCGTCGTGGCATCGGGGAGTCCGACGACGATCAGGCGGCCGTTGGCGTTGATCACTTCGACGTGGCTGCCATAGAGGTCGGACAGCACTTCCGTGGTCATAACCTCCTCCGGTGGCCCCACCCGGAACCGCCCGCCCGCCAGGTACAGGACCCGGTCAACATAGTCCATGATCGGGTTGATCTCGTGCGTTACGAAGACCACGGCACTGTCCTGGTCGTGGCACTGCTTGTTGATCAAGGCACTGACGGCCTGCTGGTGCTGCAGGTCGAGGGAGAGCAGGGGTTCATCGCAGAGCAGCACCTTGGGGTCGGCGGCCAGGGCCTGGGCCACCCGCAGCCGCTGCTGTTCCCCGCCGGAGAGCTGGCCCACGGGAACCTTCGCGTACTCGGAGGCCCCCACGAGGTCGAGCAGTTCATCGATTCTGCGGTTGACTTTCGCCCCGCCCAGCCGGACGCCCCAGCGGTGGCCGTCGACGCCGAGCCCCACGAGGTCGCGGGCGCGCAGCGGCGTGTCAGGGTCGAAGGACTTCTGCTGCGGGACATAGCCGATCCCCCGGCTGCCCCGTTCCACGGGCCGGCCGGCAAGCGTGGCCGAACCGGAGCTCAGCTCCTGCAGGCCCAGCAGGACCTTGAGGAAGGTCGTTTTGCCGCTGCCGTTGGGGCCAAGGACGGCGAAAAATTCACCCGCATTGATGTCCAGATCTAGGCCCTCCCACAAAGTGCGCTTGCCGAACGCCAGGGAGGCTCCACGGAGGCTCACTACGGGTGTCAACTTGGCTTTCCTCGAATTCTGCGCAAGCCGCGGCTCGCGCGCTGCGCCTGGGGTGTCCGGCTGGGATGTCCGGGCGGGGTGTCTGGCTGGTTTTTCGCTGATCCGTCCGGCGGGCCTGTCTCGCTGTGCGGTCAGCTCACGCTGTCCCGCTAATCTTAGGCCAGTGCCTTGCCAATGTTGTCGACATTCCCGGACATCCACTGCACGTAGGACTTACCCTCCGGCAGTGTCTCGCTGAAATTCACCACGGGGACGCCTGCGGCAGTTGCCGCGTCCTTGACGTCGACCGTCTGCGGGCCTTCGGTCTGCTGGTTGTAGGCGAGCAGCCTGATACTGCCCGACTTCATGAGGTCGGTGGTCGCCTTCAGGACTGCAGGCGGCACGTCGGTGTCCTCTTCGATCGCCGCGGTGTACTCATCCGGGGTCTGGTTGTCCAGGCCGGCGGCCTCGAGCAGGTAGAGCGGCACCGGTTCCGTCACGGCGACAGGCGCCGCGCCTGCGGACGCCTTGATGTCCGACAGCTTCGTTTCGAGCCCGCCGAGCGACTCCTTGAAGGCCTCGGCATTGTTGCGGAACGTCCCCGCGGAGGACGGTTCAAGCTCGCCCAGCTTGGCCGCGACGGCGTCAGCCAGCCGGGCCATGGCGGGCAGGCTGTACCAGACGTGCTCGTTGAATCCCTCGTGTTCGTGGCCGTGGCCGTCCGCGTCGGCGGATGCTCCGGCGGTGGCAGATGCGCCGGCAGTTTCTTCCGGAGCCAGCCCGGAAACCTCCACGGCGTTCAGGACGTTGCCCTCGTCGAGCCCCGTGTCTTCGGCAAGCTTATGGATGAAATCGTCATAGCCGCCGCCGTTTTCCACCACCAGCTCGGCCTTGGATATAGCCAGCTTGTCCTGGGTTGTCGCCTCATAGGAGTGCGGGTCCTGGCTGGTTCGGTTGATGATGGAGCTGACGCGCACCTTGTCGCCGCCGATGGCACCGACGATGTCACCGTAAACACTGGTGGAGGCGACGACGTCGACGATGCCGTCGTCGGCGCTTCCCCGGGGTTGTCCGACGTCGGACCGCAGGCCGTCAGGAGCACGCTCAGGCCGGCAAAAGCGGCAACGATGGCACGGGCAACGGGACGACGCACGGGAAACCTCGGATCTGTTATTGAGAATCAGGAGCAATAGGAACAGCTTTGAGTGTAGCCCTAAATAGGAATCATTCCTATTTAGGGCTACCTCCGAGCCTGAACGCGGCTACTGGTCCTGCCCGAGCCTCCGGTAGCCGGTGGCCTGCGTGGCGTCCCTGATCTCGCCGACCAGCTCCTCGATGACATCCTCGAGGAACAGCACGCCCTGGGTCTTGCCGTCCGGGCCGATCACGCGCGCCAGGTGCGATCCGGTCCGCTGCATCACGGACATGGCCTTCTCGATCTCGTCGTCCATGGACAGGTTCGCCAGGGACCGGATGTGGCTTTCGGCGATCGGCTGGTGGTACGCCGCATCCGGAATGGAGAGCACATCCTTGATGTGGAGGTAGCCGGAGAGCATCCCGTCATCGTCCAGCATCGGGAAGCGTGAGAACCCGGTCCGGCTGACCGCCTTTTCAAACTCCACCGGCGTGGTGGCCGACTTCATCATCACCAGTTTGTCCAACGGGACCATCACGCGCGACGCCGTGTGCTCGGAGAACTCCAGCGCTCCGGTGATGAGTCCGGCGTCGTCGTCCACCAGCCCGTGGCGGGTGGATTCCTGCACGATCGACTGGACCTCCTCGAGCGTGAAGGAGGAGGTGACTTCGTCCTTGGGCTCGATCCGCATCAGTTTCAGGATGTGGTTCGCGGACCAGTTGAGGGCCACAATCACCGGCTTCACCAGCCGGGCGACGAACATCAGCGGCGGGGCCAGCAGCAGGGCCGCCTTGTCCGCCACGGAGACCGAAATGTTCTTCGGCACCATCTCGCCGATCGTGACGTGCAGGAACGTGACCAGCGCCAGTGCGACGGCGAACGCCGCAATGTCCGCGACCTCGGCCGGAACACCGACTGCCTCCAGCGGCACCACCATCAGGTGGTGGATGGCCGGTTCCGCGACCTGCAGAATCAGCAGCGAACAAACGGTAATGCCCAACTGGGCGCAGGCCAGCATGAGGGAGACGTTTTCCATCGCCCGCAGGGTGGTTTGCGCACGCTTGGAGCCTGCCTCGGCAAGCGGCTCGATCTGGCTCCGGCGAGCGGACATGACCGCAAACTCTGCGCCAACGAAGAAGGCGTTGCCGAGCAGCAGGACAACAAGCCAAAAGATCCCTAACCAGTCACTCATGCTGCACCGACCTGGCCGTTGGAGCGCTCGTCATGGTGCACCCGGGCGGGTTTGAAGCAGATCCGGTCGATCCTGCGCCCGTCCATCCGGGTGACGGCCAGCGTGCCGCCATGGACGTCCACGGTGTCCCCCACCGCGGCGATCCGGCCCAACTTGCTCATGACGTAGCCTCCCACCGTTTCGTAGGCAGACTCGTCGGGCACGGTCAGGCCCGGGATCTGTTCGGAGAGTTCGTCCGGGCGGAGCAGGCCCGGGAAGTACCAGTCACCGGACGCGCTCTGCAGCAGGCCCGGCCGGACCTTGTCGTGTTCATCGGCCACTTCTCCGACGATTTCCTCAACCAGGTCCTCCAGGGTGGCGATGCCGGCGGTTCCGCCGTACTCGTCCAGGACCACGGCCAGTTGCAGGTTCCCTTCGCGCAGTTCCGCCAGAAGGGCGTCCAGGTGGATGGTTTCTGGAACCCGGAGGACATCGGTCATGATGGCGCCGGCTTCCAGTTTGGCGCGGCGGTCCGACGGAACGGCGATGGCCTTTTTGATGTGCACCACGCCGCGGATGTCGTCCGAGGATTCGCCGATGACCGGGAACCGCGAATAGCCGGTGCGGCGTGCGGCCTCCACAATGTCGGACACGGGCTGGTCGCCGTCGATGGTCTCGACCCGGATGCGGGGCGTCATAACGTCCGCTGCTGTCCGGCCCGAGAACTTGAGCGTCCGGGCGATGAAGTTGGCGGTGCCGGCGTCGAGGGTTCCCATCGCCGCCGAGCGGCGCACGAGGGAGGCCAGCTCCGCCGGAGTCCGAGCCCCGAAATCTCTTCCTTGGCCTCGAGGCCGAAGATATTGAGCACCTTGTTGGAGAAGCCGTTGAGCACCACGATGGCGGGTTTGAAGACTGCCGTGAAGATCAGCTGCGGGCGGGCCAGGGCCTTGCCCACCTGGAACGACAGCGCAATGGCCATGTTCTTCGGCACCAGCTCGCCGATCAGCATGGACAGGAGCGTCGCGAAGGCCATCGCAAGGATCAGCGACACGGAGGAAACTGCGGCGTCCGGCAGCCCCAGGGCGCTCAGCGGGCCCTCGAGCAGCTGGCCGACAGACGGTTCCATGACGTAGCCGGTGAGGAGCGTGGTGATGGTGATGCCCAGCTGGCAGCTGGAGAGCTGCGTGGACAGGGACTTAAGGCATTTGAGCAGGGGGACGGCGGCAGTGTCGCCGTCATCAACGGCGCGCTGGACCGTCGCCTGGTCAAGGGCAACGAGCGAGAATTCAACGGCTACGAAGAAGCCGGTTCCGAGGATGAGCAGCAGGCCTGCACCGAGAAGGAGCCACTCCATTTAGCGGCCCGCTTTCGGAGCTGCCCGGAGTGGCTGCTTGTGGAAGATGCCTGGCGGAGGGTGGTCGGCCGCGGCCGACCCTTGGTCTTGGTAGGCACTGGCTTCCTGGGAGGCACGGCTTCCCTGGAAAACAAGGGGCCGGTGTGCCGCCGGAGAGTGATGGGCGCGTGAACGGGGTTTGCCGGCTCTTCGGGTGGACTGCGCGGGAAGGGTTTCCGTTCCCCGCTGACAGCCCCCAGGCCGGCACCTAGATTTACTGTCCATAAGAATGTCAGTCTACAGGAGCGCCGGGCACGGGGCTGTCGTCCGACGGCGTCCCCTCACCAGCTTTGCGGGACCGGGCGGCCTTCCTCGTAGCCGGCCGCGGACTGGATCCCGGCCACGGCGCGTTCCCGGAACTGCGCCAGGTCTGCGGCGCCGGCGTAGCTCATGGAACTGCGGAGACCGGCGGTGATCATGTCCAGCAGGTCCTCGACGCCGGGCCGCGCCGGATCGATGAACATCCGGGACGTGGAGATGCCTTCCTCGAACAGGGCCTTGCGGTCTTTTTCGAAGGCGCCCTCGCGCTGGTTGCGGTTCTGCACGGCCCGGGCCGATGCCATGCCGAAGCTTTCCTTGTACTGCCTCCCGCCGGCATCCTGCTGCAGGTCCCCCGGACTTTCGTGCGTGCCGGCGAACCAGGAGCCGATCATCACCTGGCTGGCCCCGGCCGCCAGGGCGAGCGCGACGTCGCGCGGGTAGCGGACGCCGCCGTCGGCCCAGACCCGGCCCCGGCCGCCCGTGCGGCGGCAGAGCACTCGAGCACGGCGGAGAACTGCGGCCGGCCGACGGCGGTCATCATGCGGGTGGTGCACATGGCGCCGGGGCCAACACCCACCTTGACGATGTCCGCCCCGGCCTGGATGAGTTCGCGGGTCGCGTCCGCGGTGACCACGTTGCCTGCCACCACGGGGACACCGGGGTTGAGGCCCTTGACGGCGGCCAGGGCCTCAAACATTTTCTGCTGGTGGCCGTGCGCGGTATCGAGGACCAGGACGTTGACCCCGGCGGCGAGGAGTTCCGCCGCCCGCCCGGCGACATCGCCGTTGATCCCGACGGCGGCCGCCACTTTGAGCCTGCCGTCAGCGTCCAGCGAGGGCCGGTACAGCGTCGAGCGCAGGGCGCCCTTCCGGGTGAGGACGCCGGCCAGGACACCGTCCCGCTGCACGGGCACAAAATCGGTTCCGGCAGCGTCCATCGCGTCGAAGGCGCGGCGCAGGCCGGCGCCGGACCCGCCGTCGGGCGTGCCGTCCGGCAGGGCCCCTGCCAGCGATGTCCCGTCCAGTGATGTCCCCTCCAGCGATGCCACATCCAGCACCAGCGGCTGGTGGCGCATCACGGACGCGAGCGAGGCGAACCGGTCCTGGCCCTCGCAGTCGGACGCCCGGACGATGCCGGCGACGGCACCCGAGTCGTCCACCACCGTGATGGCCCCGTGCGGACGTTTGCCCATCAGGTGCAAGGCATCAATGACCGTGCTGGCGGGCGACAACGTCACCGGCGTCTCCAGGACGGGGTGGCGGGTCTTGATCCAGGCCGTCACGTCGCGGATCACGTCCAGAGGCACGTCCTGCGGCAGCACCGCCAGCCCGCCGCGCCGGGCCATGGTCTCGGCCATGCGCTTGCCGGTCACCGCCGTCATGTTGGCGGCCACCAGGGGATCGCGGAGCCGGTCCCGTCGTCGGCGGCCAGGTCCACGTCCAGCCGGGAGGTGACGTCGGAACGGGACGGCACCAGGAAGAGGTCCGAATAGGTCAGGTCGGTGGTGGGGTCGGTCAGGAAACGCACGACTGCTCCTTAAATAAGCAAAAATAAGCATTCCGATGCTCAACGGGTTCTCAGGGTGATTCTAGCGAGGCTTCGAACGGCCACGGCACCCGCCCGGCGCGGTGACGGCAAGTCATGCAGGCCCCTCGACGGTTGCCTTCCGGGGGCCCGGATGACGTGCCGTGCCGGGGCTTTGAGCGGACTTGATGATTTGAGTCACCCTTATTGGCGGTTTGGCAAGAATCGTCACTAGACTGGCATGGGTCTGGGTTCACTGGACGCGGAGACTGGTTCAACTGTTGTGCTGAGGCACCGTGAAACCAGTGGGAATCAAACTCATGGAAGAGGCGTAATTCAAGTGCCAGAGCAGCCTAGCCACCGTCTACCAGAGGAATTTGGCGGAAACGAGTGGCTCGTTGACGAACTGTACGAGCGTTATCAGCAGGACAAGAACACGGTGGATGCCAAGTGGTGGCCTTTGTTCGAATCCTTCGACGCCGGTGACAGTTCCTCCACCAACGGAGCCTCGGGCGCAGCGGCTGTTGCGCACCCCGCCACCCGCGAACTTCCAGTTGTAGCTCCGGCTGCCGAGCCGGCAGCGCAGCCGCCGCACCCGCCCCGGCTGCTGCGCCCCGCGCCCGCCGCCGCGAAGAAAGCCCCGGCCACCGTTGCCCGCGACGGCGCGAAGCCTTCGGAAGCCGGCCCCGGCACCCAGCCGATCCCGGCCCAGCTGCCCAAGAACATCAAGGCCCCGACCGCCCCCGAGGAAGACGTCGTCTCCGTCCTCCGCGGCCCGGCCAAGGCGATCGCCACCAACATGATCACCAGCCTGGAGGTTCCGACCGCCACCAGCGTGCGTGCCATCCCCGCGAAGCTGCTGATCGACAACCGTGTGGTCATCAACTCCAACCTTGCCCGCGCCCGTGGCGGCAAGGTCTCCTTCACGCACCTGATCGGCTACGCCGTCATCCGCGCCCTCGCCCAGTTCCCCTCGATGAACGTCTACTACGACGAGGTGGACGGCAAGCCGGTCGCGGTCCAGCCGGCGCACGTGAACTTCGGCATCGCCATCGACATGCCCAAGCCCGACGGCACCCGCCTGCTGATGGTCCCGAACATCAAGAAGGCGGAGACCCTCAACTTCTCCGAGTTCTGGCACACCTACGAGGACCTGATCAAGCGTGCCCGCGCCGGCAAGCTGACCGCCGACGACCACTCCGGCACCACGGTGTCGCTGACCAACCCCGGCGGCATCGGAACCGTGCACTCCGTGCCGCGCCTGTCCAAGGGCCAGGCCGCCATCATCGGCGTCGGCGCACTGGACTACCCGGCCGAGTTCCAGGGTGCCAGCGCGAAGATCATCGCGCACAACGCCATCAGCAAGGTCCTCACCCTGACCTCCACCTATGACCACCGCGTCATCCAGGGTGCCGGCAGCGGCGAGTTCCTGAAGCTGGTGCACCAGCTCCTGCTCGGCGCGCAGAACTTCTACGACGAGATCTTCGAGTCCCTGCGGATCCCCTACGAGCCGGTCCGGTGGAGCCCTGACCTGCAGGTGGACCCGGCCGACGAGATCAACAAGGTCGCCCGGATCCAGCAGCTCATCCACGCCTACCGCGTCCGCGGCCACCTCATGGCGGACACCGATCCGCTTGAGTACGTCCAGCGCAAGCACCCGGACCTCGATGTCCTGACCTACGGCCTGACGCTGTGGGACCTGGACCGCGAGTGGCCCACCGGCGGCTTCGGCGGCAAGCCCCAGCTGGCCTTCCGCGACATCCTCGGTGTGCTGCGCGACGCCTACTGCCGCACCACGGGCATCGAATACATGCACATCCAGGATCCTGAAGAGCGCAAGTGGTTCCAGGACCAGCTGGAGCACCCGTACTCCAAGCCCAGCCGCGACGAACAGCTGCGCATCGTCTCCAAGCTCAACGCCGCCGAGGCCTTCGAGACGTTCCTGCAGACCAAGTTCGTGGGCCAGAAGCGCTTCTCGCTGGAGGGCGGCGAGTCCCTCATCCCGCTGCTGGACGCCATCATCTCCGATGCGGCCGACGACGAACTCGACGAAGTGGCGATCGGCATGGCCCACCGCGGCCGGCTCAACGTGCTCACGAACATTGCCGGGAAGACCTACGCCCAGGTCTTCCGGGAATTCGAAGGCACCCAGGATCCGCGCTCCGTACAGGGCTCCGGCGACGTGAAGTACCACCTCGGCACCGAGGGCACGTTTACCTCGGACAACGGCAAGGAGACCAAGGTCTACCTGGCTGCCAACCCGTCGCACCTCGAAGCCGTGGACTCCGTCCTCGAAGGCATCGTCCGCGCCAAGCAGGACCGCCTCGACCAGGGCGAAGCCTTCCCCGTGCTGCCGATCATGGTGCACGGCGACGCCGCTTTTGCCGGCCAGGGTGTGGTGGCGGAAACGCTCAACCTCTCCCAGCTGCGCGGCTACCGCACCGGCGGCACCATCCACATCGTGGTCAACAACCAGGTCGGCTTCACCACCGCGCCGTCCTCGTCACGCTCCTCCACCTACTCCACGGACGTCGCCAAGATGATCCAGGCGCCGGTGTTCCACGTGAACGGCGACGACCCGGAGGCCGTGGTCCGCATCGGCCAGCTCGCCTACGAGTTCCGCCAGCGGTTCCACAAGGACGTTGTCATCGACATGGTCTGCTACCGGCGCCGCGGCCACAACGAGGGTGACGACCCCTCGATGACCCAGCCCCTGATGTACAACCTGATCGAGGCAAAGCGCTCGGTCCGCAAGCTGTACACCGAATCCCTGATCGGCCGCGGTGACATCACCGAGGAAGAAGCCGAGCAGCTGCTGCGCGACTACCAGGAACGTCTGGAACGTGTCTTCGCCGAGACGCATGCGGCGCAGACCTCCCCGATTCCGATCATTAAGGCGGATTCCGCCGCGGTATCCGATCTCGAGCGTCCTTTGGCGCAGCAGTCCGATTCCGGCATCAACGCCCCGGCGTCGACGGCAATTTCCGCCGAGACACTGGCGCGCATCGGCAAGGCACACGTCGACATCCCCGAAGGCTTTACGGTCCACGCCAAGCTCAAGCAGCTGCTGGAGAAGCGCGAAGTGATGTCCCGCGAAGGCGGCATCGACTGGGGCTTCGGCGAACTGGCCGCCTTCGGCTCGCTCATCATGGAAGGCGTTCCCGTCCGGCTCGCCGGCCAGGACTCGCGCCGCGGCACCTTTGTGCAGCGTCACGCCGTCTTCCACGACCGCGCCAACGGCGACGAGTGGCTGCCCCTGGCACACCTCTCCGATGACCAGGCCAAGCTGTGGATCTACGACTCCCTGCTGTCGGAATACGCCGCCATGGGCTTCGAATACGGCTACTCGGTGGAACGTCCCGATGCCCTGGTGCTCTGGGAGGCGCAGTTCGGTGACTTCGTCAACGGCGCGCAGACCATCATCGACGAGTTCATCTCCTCGGCCGAGCAGAAATGGGGACAGCGCTCCTCGCTCGTCCTGATGCTGCCGCACGGCTACGAAGGCCAGGGACCGGACCACTCCTCCGCCCGGATCGAGCGCTTCCTGCAGATGTGCGCCGAAGAGAACATGATCGTGGCCAACCCCACCACCTCGGCGTCGCACTTCCACCTGCTGCGCCGCCAGGCCACAGCCGGCCGCGCAAGCCGCTCATCATCTTCACGCCGAAGCAGCTGCTCCGCCTCAAGGCCGCCGCCTCGTCCGTGGAGGACTTCACCACCGGCACCTTCCGGACGGTCATCCCTGAGCACGAGGAGCTGCAGGCCGACGCCGTCGAGCGTGTCCTGCTGGTCTCCGGCCGCCTGTACTACGATCTGCTGTCCACCCGGCAGAAGACCGGCGACAAGACCACGGCGATCGTCCGCGTCGAGCAGCTGTACCCGCTGCCCGCCGCCGAAATTGCCGCGGAGCTTGCGAAGTACCCGAACGCCGACGTGGTCTGGGCGCAGGACGAGCCCGCCAACCAGGGCCCGTGGCCGTTCATCGGCCTCAACCTTCCGGACGCGCTGGACCGCCGGGTCCGCCTCGTTTCCCGCCCCGCCTCGGCTTCCACCGCGGCAGGATCGATGAAGCGCCACGCGGCCGAGCAGGACGCACTGCTCAAGCAGGCATTCGCACGTAAGTAAGGTCAACGCTGCCCGGCCGGAGATTGAAACACGCAACTCCGGCCGGGCAGCGTTGTTTAACCGGCATTGTCCCCCGGCAGCGTGACCGTCCGGGGCGGTTTCAATGGACGCTCTGGAGTGAAGAGGTAGTCGTGGAAGATCGAAAGCTGCGGATCGCAGCCGTGGGCGATGAACTGCTGGCCGGCCTGGGTGATCCCCGGGCGCTGGGCTGGCTGGGCCGGGTGCTGGCGCGCACGCCGCAGGACGGGCTGACGCTCGAATGCTATTCCCTCCCCTGCCCGCAGGAGGGAACGGAAGGCCTGGCCTCCCGCTGGCTCGAGGAAGCCGGCCGCCGCTTCAACAGCCACCACGAGAACCGCCTGGTGATCGGCCTCTCCGGCCGCGACATCGAGTTCGGGCTGTCGACCGCCCGCAGCCGGCTCAACCTCGCGAACATCCTCGACTCGGCCTCGCAGAACAAGATCGAGGTTTTTGTCGTGGGCCCGCCGCCCTCCCTGGATCCGGCCCAGAACCGCAGGCTCGGCGAGCTCAATACCGCCTTCGCCGACGTCACGACCCGGCGCAAGCACCTCTACGTCGACACCTTCTCCCCGCTGCTCAACCACGAGCAGTGGCGCCAGGACCTCGCCGCCAACGGCGGCACGCCCGGCCAGGCCGGCTACGGCCTCATGGCGTGGCTCGTGCTGCACCGCGGCTGGTTCCAGTGGCTGGGCATGGACACGCCGGAGTAGAGCGTCTCCCCGGGAACATCGCGATATATCTTGACCCGCCGGTAGCGGCGATATATCGTGACTTTATCGTCACGATATATCGCAAGCAGTCGCATGAAGTATCGCCTTCCCGGAGGGAACCATGTCAGAGAACACCACGGCAGAGAACAACTGGACCGTCACCGGTCCGCAGACCATCGACGTCGATGGCGTCAGTTCGCTCAAGCTCGGCATCGTCCGGGGACGATTCGACATTGTCACGCATGACGAGGCCGTCGCCCGGATCGAAGTCTCCGAGGTCTCCGGCGACCCGCTGGCCATCAGCCTGGTCAACGGACGCCTTGAGATCCGGCACCAGCTGCACGGCCCGCAGGGCTGGTTCAAGAACCTGATGAACACCGTCAACAACAGCAGCAGCAACTCGGTGGTCATCAGCATCGCCCTGCCCGCCGGCGTCGAGGTCGAAGCCGGCACCGTCAGCGGGGACGGCATGGTGTCCGGGATCAGCGGACACACCCGGCTCAACACGGTCTCAGGTTCCGTCCTTGCCGACGGCACGTCCGGGGACCTGGCCGTCAGCACCGTCAGCGGCGAAGTGATCGCCCGCAACCACCACGGCGTACTGACGGCCAAGAGCGTCTCGGGCGAGGTCACGGCCTCCGGCGAGTTCACCCACATCCGCGCCAACACGGTCAGCGGGGACCTGAGCTTCGACCTGCACGGTTTCACCCAGGACTTTGGCGCCAATTCCGTCTCAGGGGACGTCACCATCCGCGTCCCGCACGACGTCGGCGTCGACATTATCGCCAAGTCCGCCAGCGGCGCCGTCGTCATCAACCACACGAAGTACAACCAGCCCGGCGGCGCCGTACAGACCATCGCCGGGCCGGACACCCAGCTCATGCTGGTGCGCACCAACTCCGTGTCGGGCAAGACGTCGATCTTCCACGGCCAGCCGAGCACGGACACCGAAACGAGGCCCTGATGCCTCCGGTCTTTGCCCACGGCGCCCTGCGGCTGTACCTCCTCGCCCTGCTGGAGACCGGCCCCAAGCACGGCTACGAGCTCATCAAGGCGCTCAGCGAACGGTTCGGCGGCACGTACTCCCCAGCGCCGGAACCATCTATCCGCGGCTGGGCAAGCTGGAGGAGGAAGGGCTGGTGGCCACACACACCGAGGGCCGGCGGACCTACTACAGCATCACCCCGGCCGGGCTCGTGGAGCTCAACGGCCGGCGGGACGAGCTTGCCGGCGTGGAAAACGACATCTCCGCGTCGGTCCGGCGGCTTGCGGACAATCTGCGGCAGGACATCAAGGTCAACATGCGCGGCCTGCGGGCGGACCTGGCCGCAACGGCCGAGGCCGCGCGCTCGTCGGCCCGCGCTGCCGGATCAACCGTCGCCTCGCTGGCTGGCCAGCGCTACTCGCAGGAGGGCGACAGCCGGCTGCGCGAAGCGGAGATGCTGGTGCAGGCGTTCCGGGACGACATCCGGGTTGAACTGCGCCGCCACGGCGGCCGGCATCCGATCACGCCGGTGACGCTGGAGACGGTCAAGACGGTGCTGGACCAGGCCAGGATCTCCATCCGGAATTCCCTGGAGTGATCCGCTCCCCGCGCCCCGCCTGCCGGTTCGCGGCGGGTGCCCTGATGTGGGAGACTTGAGGGCAGCTCTTTTGAGTACCAAAAATTAAGGAGGCCAGCTATGAGCAAGCGTGCACGTAAACGTCGTGACCGTAAGCGTGGCGGCGCGAACCACGGCAAGCGCCCCAACACCTAAGCAAAGCTTGGAATACGGCTTTAGGCGAATGACCCCGGAATCCTCACGGTTTCCGGGGTCATTCGTTTTTAAGCGTGGCAGGGGGCGAAGTCCGCCGGGTCAGGCCTCGACCGGGTTGCTGGAGTGGATGCGGTCAAGGATTGAATTCTTGAGGTTCTCCGGGGCAGCCTCGGTGCAGGAACGCTTCACCATCACGCGGATCACACACTCAAGGTCGTACTGCTCAAAACACTCGGGGCAGCCGTCCAGGTGGTCCTTGATCTCGGAGATGTCCTCGTGGGTGAGGGCACCGTCCAGATACTCGTAGATACGTTGCATCCGGGCGTCGTCGCAATCGCCCAGTCCCTGGCAGTCGCTCATTTCCTGTTCTCCTGTTTGTTGCTTCCGGCCGCCGCGGTGGCATCTGCAGCCCTGAACCCGCGCTCGGCGGCGTAGTCGGCGAGCATGTCCCGCAGCATCTTCCGGCCCCGGTGCAGGCGGGACATCACGGTCCCGATCGGGGTGTTCATAATGTCGGATATTTCCTTGTACGCAAATCCCTCGACGTCGGCGAAGTAGACGGCCAGCCGGAATTCCTCCGGGATGGCCTGCAGCGCGCGTTTGACGTCCGAATCCGGCAGGTGGTCCAGCGCCTCGGCCTCGGCCGAGCGCAGCCCCGAGGACGTGTGCGACTCCGCGCGGGCCAGTTGCCAGTCCTCGATGGTGTCGGAGTTCGACTGCAGCGGCTCGCGTTGCCGCTTCCGGTAGAGGTTGATGTAGGTGTTCGTCAGGATCCGGTACAGCCAGGCTTTGAGGTTGGTGCCAGGCTTGTACTGATGGAAGGCGGAGAACGCCTTCGTGTACGCCTCCTGGACCAGGTCCTCGGCATCGGCTGGATTCCGGGCCATCCTCATGGCCGCGGAGTACAGCTGGTCGACATACTGCATGGCGTCGCGTTCGAACCGTACCCGGCGTTCCTCCGGGGTTTCAGTCGCAACGTCCAGTGCCTGCCCGTCCACGATCGTTTCCTGGGCGGCAGCCTCGTGCGTGGCCGCAACGGCCGGATCCATGGTGCTCATTGCCTTCAAGTCTACTGTCACGTTCCGGCGGGCGGCCGGAATCGCCGGCACGGCGCCATCCTGCAGGGCCATGGACCACAACTCCACCGGTTCCGCAGCACGCTGCGCGTCCTCCACAAGAATCAAATCTCTGCCTTTCTGTTTGACGTCCGGCTCGTCGTCCGGCCGTCCTCCAGCCGTCCTTTAATTGATCGGCAGGCCGCAAACCGGCGGCCGGGACCTGTCATCCACAACCCCTTCGGGCAGGCAAATATTCCACAAAAGTGCAAGACTAGAACCGGTTCTCCCGCATTGATTCCGCGGCTCGTCCATCCAGGAGGAAATTCATGTCCTTTGTCCGCTTTCTCGCCCGGCCCATGCTCGCCTCCAGTTTCGTCCTTGCGGGCATGGACAAGCTAAAGAATGCGGACGACACCGCGACGCAGCTCTCACCCCTGCTGCGCCGCGCCGCCGAGTCCCTGCCGTTCCAGACCAACGAGAAGGTCCTGGCCCGCGTTATCGGCGGAACCCAGGTGGGAGCCGGCGTCCTCTTCGCGCTCGGCAAGTCAGCCCGCCTGGCCGCCACCGTCCTGGCCGTCATCTCCGCGCTCAACGGCTACGTTGAATGGCGCAGCGCGGACATCACCTCCAAAGACGGCCGCGATGCCCGCCGCAAGCAGCTGCTCAAAAACGTCTCACTGACCGGCGGCGTGCTCCTGGCCGCCGTGGACACGAACGGCCGCCCCAGCCTGGCCTGGCGCGCCGAGCACCTCGCCGCGGACGCCAAAAAGAATGCCAGCCACCTCGCCGCGGACGTCAAGAAGACCACCGGCAAGCAGTGGAAAAAGGCCGACAAAGCCGTACGCAAAGCCGTAGACCACACCGCTGGAGCCTAAGACTGCAATGACAGGCACCACCCTCCGCAGCCGCCAACCCCGTTCCGGCCGGCACCGCTCCGCTCTGGCGGGCGCCCTTCGCCGGAAAGCCCGTCGACGCGACGGTCACCGTCCCGGGATCGAAGTCCCTGACCAACCGGTACCTCGTGCTGGCGGCCCTCGCAGACGGTCCTTCGAGGTTGCGGGCTCCGCTGCATTCCCGGGATTCCGCCCTCATGATCGAGGCATTGCGCCAGCTTGGGGCCACCATCACGGAGGTTCCGGGTGACGGCGCCTTCGGTCCTGACCTGGCCGTGACGCCCATCCGGCTGGATGCCCCCGGGCCTCCGACCGGGATCGACTGCGGCCTGGCCGGGACGGTCATGCGGTTCGTGCCGCCCGTCGCGGCCCTGCGCCGGGGAGTGTCACTATTCGACGGCGATCCGCACGCGCGCAAGCGCCCCATGGGCACCATTATCGAGGCGCTGACCGGGCTGGGCGTCGCCGTCAGCGCACCCGACGGCGGTCCGGCGTCGTCGCTGCCGTTCGCCGTCGAGGGCACGGGCGAAGTGCGCGGCGGGCACCTCGTCATCGACGCCAGCGCTTCCTCGCAGTTTGTGTCCGCCCTGCTGCTGGCCGGAGCCCGCTTCACCGAGGGCCTTCACCTGGAGCACCGGAGCAAGGACAACTCCGGTCCTGTCCCCAGCCTGGACCACATCAGCATGACCGTTTCCGTGCTCCGCGGCGTCGGAGTGGCCGTGGACGATTCCCGCCCGAACCACTGGATCGTCTCCCCGGCGCCATCCGCGCCTTTGACCTCAGGATCGAGCAGGATCTCTCCAACGCGGGCCCCTTCCTGGCTGCGGCCCTGGCCACCCGGGGCACCGTCCGCATCCCCGACTGGCCCGCCGGGACCACCCAGGTGGGCGATCTGTGGCGCGGCATCCTCGCCACCATGGGCGCCACCGTCACGCTGGCGGACGGCACTCTGACCGTCACCGGCGGCCCCGAAATCAAGGGCGCCGACTTCGACGAGACCAGTGAACTCGCCCCCACCGTCGCAGCCCTGTGTGCCCTGGCCACGGGACCGTCACGGCTGAGCGGCATCGCCCACCTCCGCGGACACGAAACGGACCGGCTCGCCGCCCTCGTGGCCGAGATCAACCGCCTGGGCGGCGACGCCGAGGAGACCAGCGACGGCCTCATCATCCGGCCCGCGCCGCTGCACGGCGGCGTGGTCCGCAGCTACGCCGACCACCGCATGGCAACGGCGGGCGCCATCCTCGGCCTGGCCGTACCCGGCGTCGAGGTCGAGGACATTGCCACCACGGCCAAGACCATGCCAGACTTCCCGCAGCTGTGGGAGTCCATGCTGGCCCAGGGCGCACCCGCAGGAAGGACGCCGCCGGTGGCCCGCAGCACTGACTCCTGGGACGAATCCGACGTCCGGATCCGCCCCAACAAAAGGCACCCGGCCCCGCACGAAGGACCGGCCCAGCTACGACGACGCCGTGACCGGGCGGATCATCACCGTTGACCGGGGACGCTACACCGCCGTCGTCGCCGAAGGCACACCCGAGGAGCGCAAGATCATCGCCGCCCGCGCCCGGGAACTGCGCCGCAACCCCGTGGTTGCCGGCGACTTTGTCTCCCTGGTGGGCGACGTCAGCGGCGAACCCGACACCCTGGCCCGGCTGGTCAAGATCCAGGACCGCAAGACCCTGCTGCGGCGCAGCGCCGACGACACGGATCCGATCGAGCGCGCCGTCGTCGCCAATGCCGACACGCTGGTGATTGTGGTGGCGGCCGCCAATCCGGAGCCGCGGACCGGGTTCATCGACCGCGCCCTCGTGGCCGCGTACGACGCCGGAATCGAGCCCCTGCTCCTCGTCACCAAAGCCGATGTCAAGGATCCCGCGGAACTCCTCTCCAACTACCAGCACCTGGCCTTCCCGGTGATCATCTCCAAGACGGCGGACTCCGCCGCCTCCGGCATCGATGCCCGGTCGGACGACGGGCTGTCCGCCCGGCTGGACAAGGACGCCGTCTCACAGCTGCGCGGCCACCTCGACGGGAAGGTCACCGTCATGATCGGCCATTCCGGCGTCGGCAAGTCCACCATGGTCAACGCCCTCACGGGCGCCGAGCGCGCCACCGGCGGGGTCAACGCCGTCACCGGGCGCGGCCGCCACACCTCCTCCTCCGCCCTGGCGCTCAAGGTCAACGATGCACCCTCGGGCAGCTGGATCATCGACACCCCGGGCATCCGCTCCTTCGGACTGGCCCACGTGGACCCGGACCGGATCCTGCGGTCCTTCCCGGACCTCGAACCCGGCACCGACGACTGCGAGCGGGGCTGCAAGCATGATTCCAGCGCCGTCAACTGCGGCGTGGACGCCTGGGTGGCCGCCGGCCACGCGGGCGAATCGGGCCCGGCCCGGCTCGCGTCCCTCCGCCGCCTGCTGGGGACGGACCCGCGGATGGAAGCCCAGGACGTCAAGGAACTGGGCACCGTCTCGTAGCCGCCGCGGTGCCGCCTACCGCTCCCCGCCCGCTTTGACGGTAGTTTGGAACCATGAGTCAACCCGCTTCAAGCTACAACGATGACCTGCGCCTTGCCCATGTACTGGCAGATTCCGTAGATTCCCAGACCATGAGCCGCTTCAAGGCGCTCGACCTTCGGATCGAAACGAAGCCGGACCTGACTCCGGTGACCGACGCCGACAAGTCAGCCGAGGAAGCCATCCGCGGCCAGCTGTCCCGCTCCCGTCCGCGCGACGCCGTGCTCGGCGAGGAGTTCGGCAGTTCCGGCCACGGCTCCCGCCGCTGGATCATCGACCCCATTGACGGGACCAAGAACTTCGTCCGCGGCGTCCCCGTCTGGGCCACGCTGATCGCGCTCGTCGACGAAGGCGAGCCTGTGGTCGGCGTCGTAAGCGCCCCGCGCTGGGCAAGCGCTGGTGGGCCGCCAAGGGCGCCGGGGCCTACACGGGCCGTTCGCTGGCGGCCGCCACCCGGCTGAAGGTGTCCAACATCTCCGAACTCTCGGACGCCTCACTGTCCTACTCCAGCCTGGGCGGCTGGAAGCAGCGCGGCAACCTCGATGAGTTCCTGGGCCTCACCGAGGAAGTCTGGCGCACCCGCGCCTACGGGGACTTCTGGTCCTACTGCCTCGTGGCCGAAGGCGCCGTCGACATCGCCTGCGAGCCCGAACTGAACCTCTACGACATGGCGGCCCTGGTGCCGATCGTCACCGAAGCCGGCGGGCGCTTCACCTCCCTGGAAGGCGAGGACGGCCCCTTCGGCGGGAACGCCCTGGCCACCAACTCCATCCTGCACTCCGAGGTCCTGAAACGGCTCAACCCAGGGCTGGACGACCTGCTCTAGCAACGGTTCCCAAGGATTCCCCAACCTCCCTGTACGACTCTGTCCAAGACGGCGGCCCGACGGCGGCCTCGAGGGTAGGGCATCTTTTGGGAGGAGAGCAGCCTTGTCTGACGCACTTCACATCTCGAATCTCGGCACTGCCGGGACCGGCCCGGTACTGCTGGTGCTCGTGGCGAAATACCGGGACCTAGACCCGGAATCCGCCGCCGCCCTGCACAGCGCGTCCGCGGGACTCGCGCCGCATCTTGTCTCCGATCGAGTCTCCAATCCTGTCTCCGACGTTGACTCCGATCTTGTCTCGGACGAGTCGCGCATCTCCGCGTCCGTGGTCCTGTCCACCTGCAACCGGTTCGAAATCTATTGCGAGCTCCCGTCCCTGGCGGGCCTCGACGCCGCGCGCGCGTACGTCCTCGACGCGGTGGTCCTCTGCTCCGGGCTGCCGAGAATCCGCCTGGCGGCCCTCTTCGAGGAGCTCCGGGAGCCGCCGCCGTCGAACATCTCTTCGCCGTTGCCGCCGGCCTGGATTCGGTGGTGGTGGGTGAACGTGAAGTCGCGGGCCAGGTCCGCCGCGCCCTCGCCGACGCCCAAGCCGCCGGCACCGCCAGCGGGCGGCTGGGCAGGCTGTTCCAGGCCGCGTCCCGCACGGCCAAGGACGTGGGGGCACAGACCACGCTCAGCAGCGCCGGCAGATCCATCGCTGCTGTTGCCCTGGACCTCGCCGACGCCGGGACCAAACAGGCCGGAACCGGCGGGACGTCGGCCGTTCTCTTCGGCACCGGCGCGTACGCCGGGTGTGTGGCGGGGCTGCTGAAAACCCGCAAATATTCCGACGTCTCGGTCTTCTCCCACTCCGGCCGCGCGGATGCCTTCGTGGCGGCCCGGGAGGCCGCGCCGTCTCCGCCCGGCAACTGCCGGCAGCCGTTGCCGGGGCTGACCTTGTCATTGGCTGCAGCGGTTCAGGGCCCGCATCGATGCTGCCGCCCTCGCCCGCTGGCGTGAGGGTGCGGACCGTCCACTCACTGTCATCGACCTCGCGCCCAGCCATGATTTCGACCCGCACGTGGCGGAACTGCCGGGAGTGGAGCTCATCACGCTGGAATCAATCCACCTCGCTGCACCCCGGCCGACGCCGAAGCGCTGCGCCACGCCCGCGCCCTGGTCCGGCAGGCGGCCCACCGCTTCGAGGAACAGGATACGGTCCGTGCCGTGGACACCGCCGTCGTGGCCCTGCGCGAGCACCTCCATCAGGTCCTCCGCAGCGAAATGGACCGCGTCGGCAAACAGCACGGCCGGGGCGCCTCGGCTGACGACGTCAACCTCGCCCTCCGGCACCTGATCCGGCGCCTGCTCCATACGCCGACGGTCCGCGCCCGGGAGCTCGCCGCCCTCGGCCGGCAGGACGACTACACCGCGGCCCTGGAGGCGCTCTTTGGCCTCAGCGTCCAGGCCGGCAGCCGGAGCACCGCTGTGAGTGGGAAGCCGGCCGGGCCGCCCTTGTGCCCGCCGAAGAGCCGGAAGAAAAGGCGCCCGAACCGGCCAAAACGGTATGCGGCGGCACCCGCGGCCCGGGCGCCGGATGCCCCGGAACCTGTTCAACCTTCCAGCTCCTGACGCGGCCACCAGCCGGGATCGCGGTTCCGGCCGCGGCCTGCAGCGCGTAACAAACAGCTTCACATTCAGCCGGCTCCTTTCCGCCGGAACGGGGAATGTCCTAGGCTCAAAGCAGGTCACGAGTGCCAGCGCAAAACCCCGGTTTGCTGGCCGGCAACCCTCCTTTCGCGGCGGGGTGCCCCGGGTGACGACCTGGCCGGTCCGGAACGGACCCGGCAAGCGCGGATCCCCGGCATGTGGGGTCCTTTTTCGAGCGAGGTCCCATGACGACTGCCACCATTCCCGCCACCACCGAACTCCGTGCCGCCGGCCAGGCCGGTCCCGAGGCACGGTCCGCCATCGCCCGCCGGCCGCTGGCCGCGGTCACGGGCGCCGAGATCCAGGCACCGCTGATCCAGGGCGGCCACGCCCGCTACGCGAACCTGGACTACGGCGCCTCGGCCCCGCGCTCTCCGTCGTTTCGGCCTACCTCAACGAAATCCTGCCGTTCTACGCCAGCGTCCACCGCGGGGCCGGCTACGCTTCCCAGATCAGCACGTCGGTCTACGAGAACGCGCGCACTATTGTCCGCGATTTCGTGGGCGGCCGCCCGGACGACGCGGTGATCTTCACCCGCAACACCACCGATTCCCTGAACCTGCTGGCCGGCTGCCTGCCCGTCGTCGACGGCGTGCACACCGGCGACGTGCTCTACCTCGATATCGAACACCACGCCAACCTCCTGCCGTGGCAGGGCGTGCCGCACCGCAGCGTCATCGCCGCACCCACCCTCGCCGGCACGCTGGACCTCCTCCGCGGGGAACTCGCCCACGGCGGCGTCAGCCTGCTCGCCGTCACCGGCGCCTCCAACGTCACCGGTGAGGTCCTGCCGATCCGGGCCCTGGCCGCCCTGGCCCACGAATACGGCGCCCGGATCGTCGTCGACGCCGCGCAGCTGGCGCCGCACCGGCGGATCGACATCGCCGCGGACGACGTCGACTACCTCGCCTTCTCCGGGCACAAGCTCTACGCACCCTTCGGCGCCGGGGTGCTGGTGGGCCGCCCCGACTGGCTCGACGCCGGCACGCCGCACCTTGCCGGCGGCGGGGCCGTGCAGGACGCCCGGATCGACACGGTCAGCTGGACCACCGGGCCCGCCCGGCACGAAGGCGGCTCGCCCAATGTCCTCGGCGCCGCCACCCTGGCCCGGGCCACCCAGGTGATCGCCGACCTTGACGTGGACCAGTGGCACGCGCACGAAAACGCCATCCGGTCGTTCCTGGTCGAGGGCCTCGCCCGGATCGACGGCGTGACCGTCCACCAGATCTTCTCGGACAGTGCCTCCTTCGACGCGCCGGCAGGCAAGCGGCCGGGTGGCGGTGCGGGCACCGGCACGATCGGCGTCGTCAATTTCTCCCTCGAGGGCTACGACGCCGGCCTGGTCGCGGCGTACCTGTCGGCCGAACACGGCATCGGGCTGCGCGACGGCCGCTTCTGCGCGCACCCCTGCTCCGGCGGCTCGGGCTGCCCTCCGGCTCGCTGCGGGCAAGCTTCGGCCTGGGTTCCCGGCTGGAGGACGCCCAGCGGCTGCTCACCGCACTCCAGCAGCTGCGCCAGACCGGCCTGGGCTGGGACTATGTGGTGGACGCGGGACGCTGGGTCCCGTCCAACGACACCCGCACCTACCCGCACTGGGCACCCAACACGCCCGGCACGGCGGGCGCGGCCCCTGCACCCTGGACTGACTCTTTCGGTGAGGAGCCGCGGCGCCTGCCGCGTGCGGTAAATTCGATAGGTACCCATCCGGACCTGCCGAAGGAGATCGCACGTGGCGCGCGGTGGCCCCAAACTGCATCAGGAACGCCGCGAGGAGCTCGGGCAGAGCTTCCGGGACGGCGGGGAACACTACGAACGCGTCCGCCCGGGCTACCCCGGCGATTCCGCCGACTGGCTGATTCCCGCCGGCGCCAAGGATGCCGCGGACCTCGGTGCCGGAACGGGCAAGTTCACGGCGCTGCTGGCCGCACGCGGCCTGCACACGGTAGCGGTGGACCCTTCCACGGATATGCTGGAGCAGCTGAGCAGGACGCTCCCGGACGTCACCGCCGTCGAGGGTACCGCGGAGCACACGGGACTTCCCGCCGGGGCTTTCGACCTCGTCACCGTTGCCCAGGCGTGGCACTGGTGCGATCCGGCCCTGGCCAGCACGGAGATCGCCAGGATCCTTCGCCCCCACGGTGTCCTGGGGCTGGTCTGGAACCAGCTGGACACCTCCGTTCCGTGGGTGCACCGGCTTTCGCGCATCATGCATGCCGGCGATGTCCACAAGCCGCACTTCACCCCGCCGGTGGGCCCGGAATTCGCCGGGCTGGAGAGCCACCTCACCCGCTGGGAAGATCCGGTGCGGACCGCCGACATCATGGAGCTGACGAAGTCCCGCAGCTACTACCTGGCGGCGGGCGAGGCCACCCGCGCCAAGGTGCTGGGCAACCTCGACTGGTACCTCCACGAGCATCTGGGCCACGACCCCGGGAACTCCTCCCGCTCCCCTACCTGACACAGAGCTGGCGGGCAGTCCGGGCCTGACACCGCCGGCGCCGCCTGACGGTAGGCTTGAGGCTGTGAAGACCAGTCTGCCCTCCTCCTCGATCGAGGACTACGTCAAGGTCATCTACTCCTTCACGGAGTGGCAGGACAAGCCCATCACCTCCACGCAGCTGGCCCAGCGCCTCGGCGTCGCGAACTCCTCGGTCTCCGAGATGGTCCGCAAGCTCAAGGACCAGGGCCTGGTAGACCACCAGCCCTACAGCGCCATCACCCTGACATCCGACGGCGTCCGGCTGGCGCTGTCGATGGTGCGGCGGCACCGGCTCATTGAGACGTTCCTCGTCCGGGAGCTCGGCTACCGCTGGGACGAGGTCCACGACGAAGCCGAACTCCTGGAGCATGCCGTCTCGGACACGTTCATCGAACGGATGGCGGCGAAGCTCGGGAACCCGGTGCGGGACCCGCACGGCGATCCGATCCCGGCCGCGGACGGTTCCGTCCAGGTGCCCGCGGCTCACCGGATGAGCGAACTCGACGACGGCCACACCGGCCTGATCACCCGCATCAGCGACGAAAACCCCGAACTGCTGCGCTACCTTTCCGCCGAGGAGATCGCGCTGGACGCTGATGTCGAGGTGCTGGGCCGGAAGCCCTTCGGCGGCGCCCTGGTGGTGCGCATCGGTTCCGGGGGACCCTGCGCGAGTTCGACCTCGCCGAGGAAGTTGCCTCCGCGCTCTGGGTCCACAGCGAGGCGGTCCATCCCGGCTGCAGCCTGGAGCGGCGCTGAATGCGGACTGCACGGCCGGGCTGGCGGGCGTGGGCGGCGGTCGCCGTCGGCGGCCTGATCGGGACGGAGCTGCGCTATGGGGCCGGACTGATGTTCCCCGAAACCGCGGGGAGCGTCCCCTGGACCACCCTGGTGATCAACGTCGTCGGAAGTTTTGTCCTCGCGGTCCTCACCACGGTCTGGATCGCCCGGCCCAAGACCGCCTTCTGGCTGCGTGCCGGCCTGGGCCCCGGGCTGCTGGGCTCCTTCACGACCTTCTCCGCGGTGGTGTTCACCATTGACCAGCAGATCCGCGGCGGCTCCCATGCCAGCTGGCTGGCCTATCTTGCGCTCTCCCTCGTCCTGGGCCTCGGTGCCGCAGCCGCCGGGTGGAAGACCGGCAAAACCCTGGCCGACCTGGCCGGCGGTGCCTCGTGATCACCGCCGTGCTGGTGGGAGCCTTCGGCGTCGCGGGCGCCCTGTTGCGCTTCGCCGTCGACTCCTGGTTTGCGCACCACCCGGGGCGCCATCCGCACTGGCCCTGGGCGACGCTCGCGGTCAATGTGGCCGGCTCCTTCATCATCGGTGCAGCCGTAGGACTGACGGCCCGGCTGGGGCTGGGCCCCGAATGGCAGACCGGTCTCGCGACCGGGCTGGCGGGCGGCCTGACCACCTTCAGCTCCTGGACCACCGCCACCGTGCGACTGGTGAGCGAGACGCGCTACCGCGCCGCCGCCCTCAACATCGCCGCCAACCTCGCAGCAGGCCTGGCCGCGGCAGCGCTCGGGCTGGCCATGACGGGTCTGTGACGAGCGTAACGCCGGACCTCAGGGGCGGATTGCGGCCCCTCCCATCCCGTATCGTTGAAGGATGATTACCCGTCGTGTTGCTGCCCAGATCCTTGATATTCCGCTGGAAATGGCCCACCGTCACGGCATCCCGCCCCGGCTCACCGACGCCGAGCTCGGCCACCTGCTGGACAACCCGCCGGCGTGGCTGGTGCAGTCCAAAGCCAACCGGACCGGCAAGCGTCCGGTCTGGGTCCAGCTGACGTGTGCGGTCTGCGGGTTCTCCGAGGCGGCGCGGCCGAAGAAGTGGTGGCCGGACTTCACCTATGTGTGCTGCGCGCACCACGCACCGTACGAGGTTCCCGGCGTCGGCGCCGGACTGGTCCGCAGCGAGTACGAGGGCGTCGGCAGCCGCTTCGTCGGCATCGTGGACGTTGCGGTGCCCGAGGCGTAACTTAGTAGCACGGGGCCATCCCGGCCCCCTGCTGTTAGGGAGCGCCCACATGCCTGACAAAACGCCGCACCGGAGCGCGGTCAAGAAGCCCGTGAAAACGATCAAGGAAAAACGGGCCGAGAAGAAGTCCAAGAACGTCGCGGAGACGCACGCGGACCCCGTTGCCCACATCAAGAAGCGCTGATTCAGCGCCAGGGCAAAGCAAAAGGCCGGAAGCTGAGGCTTCCGGCCTTTGGCTTTCCCTGGCGAGTCAGTCACCGGCCGCCTGATTGTCCCCTGCCTGAAACGCGAGGTCCAGATTCCAGTCCTGCGGCGCGGTGGGACCGAGCTGCCAAACGTACTCGTTCTTGAGCTTCGCGCCGTCGGACCTGAACGGGCCGGTGCGGTGCGGATAGAAGGCAACCGTGGGGAGGCTTGTGTCTGGTGATGTCAGGATGGCGTTATTGAAATCACCGTTCATGCCCCTGAGCTGCTCAAGGATGTAGTTCCCGTAGCCAACCCCGTCCAGGGCGCGTTCGCGAGTGGCTGCTGCGGTGAGCTGCAGCGCGATGTGTAGTTGTCGGTTTCCGTGTTCGTCTTCGAAACTGACGAGGCGGTGGTTCTCCACCGCCGCAAGAAGGGTCTGATCGCCACTGAGGACGTCCCGCAGCGCATCCGGTGCGACCACGGCTCCATTGAAATCGACGGACAGGTCGCTCCTGCCGTAGTGGAAGAGCAGGGGGAGATCGAGGAACTGCTGCCGAATGATGTGCCCGAGCCCGAATTCCCTGAGCACAGAGTTGAGGTCGCGCACGCGCAGCACATGCCCGCGGTCATGGATGTTGTACCGAATCCGCGGGTTGACGTTCTCTTTGCGCACGATCGTGACGACCAATTCCCCGCCCTCGTTTGTTTCTATGAGGTAGTCATAGGGGTTGAACTGGAAAATCATTGGCAGCACCCCGTACTCCGCCTGCTTGGTGAGCCGCGCCGACAGTGCCGGGTTGGTCGCAATGGCCCGGCGGAGCTCCACTGTGTAGTCAGTCTCGATAGCCAGATTGATCTCAAGGTCGGAGGCCCCGTAAGAGCCAAAAGCACTGTGGGCGTACTTTGTGATGTGCGCCCGCATGTTTTCGCTGATGCCTTCACCTCCGAACGCCGCCACGATGTCGTAGTCTTCCCAGTTGATGCGGTCATCGTCGAACAAGGCCTTCAGGAACGGCGGGTAACTCAGGATGATGTAGGTGTAATCCGTCCCGAACTCCAGCATCGTGGCGATTACCTTGTCACGGTCCGGGCCAATGGACTTGATCATGGTGACGTCCGTGAGGGAAGTACTAACGTTCATCCCGGTGGCCCATGCTCCCAGTGAGAAGCAGTTGAGCACAAACGGTTGTTTCTTGAGGGTCTCCGCAGTGCGCGAGAAGCCGACCTGGAGCAGCTGTCGGGTGGCTAGGCGTTCGTCGAGGCCGCGGACCCAGCTGGTGGGAACGCCCGAACTCCCCGAAGATTCATCCACGACGACACCGTGGCGGGGCAGAACGCCGTCGACGCTGCGCGCCGGGATGGTCCAGCGCTTGATGTAGCTGTCTTTGTCCATCTCCGGCAGCGCGGCGAAAGCGTCAGCAAGCGTCTTGCCCCGCAGGGAAAGCTTTCCCGGTACACCACGTTCGGAGAGGAAGTCACGATAGGCCGGTACGCGTTTGGCTGCCATCTCGAAGGTCCGCCAGGCACGCCAGCGACCGGCCGCCCACCGGAAAGGCTCAATGCCGGGCATCAACAGTATTCGGTGCGTGGAGACTCTTGGGGTGAACAGTCCGACAAACCTGTCCATCAGAAACACGAAGACGAAAATGAACCGTTTACTCAATGAGAGGCTCCTGTAGTGAGGGTCCTTCGGACAGAGGATTGAGCAGCGTCGAGGCGGCGGGACGTCGGTGTGCAGCTGGCGGGGTGGAGCTGAAGCCGAACCTGAAGAGCATCCACGCCATTCTGTTCCCGGATTCGTGGATTCCGGCGGCCTTAACGAACTCGGCGTGGGAGGCCGGGTTCGTAATCACAGTGCCGAAGGGATGAAGGTGCACGCCTCTTTCAGAAAAGAAGAGCCAGATCCGCATAAACGTTCGTCCGGCTTCGAGAAAGTCGGCAGGTTCCGCGAACGGGCCCTCCAACCATCCGAGCTGCCGCACCCTTGCATCGTGCGCAGATAAAAGCTCCGAATGATGCCGCCGATCACGGGAAAGGACCAAAGACCACGGTGCCGCATCGCGAAACCAAGCACCCGACCGGGCATGATCAGGGTTTCTGCGCTCAGACCGTCCGCCTTGGCGGCCGCTTCATCCTTTGAAAACCGCAACCACTGCATGATCTCGGCGTAGACGGCGTCATTGCGCAAGTCAGAGAAAAGAGTTTTCTGATTGATCCGCACAAGTGACGAGACAGTACGGGCATCGGTCGTCGAGCGGAATTCGTATCCCAGCCTGGAGGCGATCGAAGAAGCTGCCGTCAAAATATCGTCGCCCACGATCCTGCGGTCATAGGGCCGGCGGGACGTTCGTCTGGACCGGAATGCTGCGAGCCTGCGCTGATCAGCGGACCGGGTCTCGTCGTCAGCCGTGGCGGGTTCCAACTGCACTGTGCCAATAAGGTGCATACGGTCCACGGCGCCGAAATCCATGTCGGAGTGGCTCAGAGATTCAATGGTGCGGTAGCCGCGGGCAGCAGCGACCACCGACAACGACTCCAAAAAGACCCCCGCGCAAACGTGGCCGAAAGGGATGCCAAACGATTCGGCAGGCAGCCCAAGGTCCAGGTCATAATAAACCCGCGCCACTGTCTCGCTGATGGCCCTCAACTTGATCGGCTGGGAGTTATGGGGCGAGGGATACCACCGGACCTCCTCGACGATATCGAGCCACAGAGCCCCGGCATCCGTAAACATGTCGTCAATCTATGGGACATCGGTAGCGATAGCCAGCAATCGGAAGCTTTTTCTTTTCAATGAGTGCGCCCGAAAACCCCCGGGACCATCATTGCCAGCAAAGAAAAACACCCCGGTCCGAAGACCGGGGTGTTAATGGTGAGCCGAAACATCCGTAAAGAATGTCTCGGCTCACCGCAAAATGTGGAGATGGGGGAATCGAAAACCAGTTTAGCCACTTTTCGTCCGCTCGCAGATATTGGGTGCGTTTTCAGCCGCTGCGGCCGACCGCCACTCTGCGATAATCGCGCGCTTCATCGAGCACTCCGCCAGGATCATCTGCCCCAAAGGCCCAAGCTTGCACACGTCTCGAGGCCCGTCTCTGGATCCCGCCAGGTGACTGTGTGCGAGGCCCCACCCTTTGTGAGCTCGCGTATGCGGATGCTAGCCACTATGCCCACTCCTTCCGGTAGTCCGGGTGATCGGCATAGCCGGAAGCCAGGTTCTTGAGGATAGACATCCCACCCGGCTCAGTTCCGTACAGCTCCATCCTTGCCCGCTTCTCCAGGCACTCCATCAATCGCTGCAAGTACTCGGTCCGGCTTCCATCACCCGCCTGCAGTTGCCTCTCTAGCTCAACCGCCGCTTCATCCTCTGCAATGCGGGCCTGTATGAACTTATCGATGCTAACCAAGGCGGGCCTCCGGAATCAGAGTCCGCTGTACCGTTCTGTCCTCGTTCGCTTCGATACCTGTCCCCTATCGGTGCCGTTTCTCGCCAGTAAAATTGGGGTTCTTGCCAAACAGGCAAAAAAATAGCCCCTAGATCACAAGGATCTAGGGGCTATCTTAGGTGGAGATGGGGGAATTGAACCCCGTCCGATGTCGTGTTGTCAGGGCTTCTCCGGGCGCAGTTTGCGTCGGATTTTCTCGGCCCCGGCCATGCTGCAAACAGCTGGCCGATCCGGGCCCAGTCATCTAAGAGTCCCGTTCACCCCGATGACGGAGGTAAACAGCAGTGGCTATCTAAATGACGCCAGGATCCGGGGCAATAGCAACCTCGGGCTGACGGACTGTCTTACTGCTTAGGCAGCGAGAGCGAAGTCAGTGCGTTTTGATTCGGCACTTATTGGTTTGCAGACAGCGTTTACGAGATAATTCTGCATCCTCGGCCCGCTTCACCTGTCGCGACTAACATCGTCGAAACCGATCATCCCCGTATTTTGTTATCAAACCGGTCAGGTCTGCCGCTGGACCCTGGTGCAGCTTTGCTGCGGATCCTTCGCCGTACCTTCCCGGACTATCAAGCATAACGCACCCCTGCGGGAAATCATTCCCGCGGCCTCCGGCAGTTCGTCAGCGCCGGTTCCGCTCGCGCATAACGCGCAGGGCCTCGCGCTTGTCCTGCTGCTCGCGGAGGGTCTGGCGCTTGTCGTATTCCTTCTTGCCGCGGGCGACGCCGATCTCCACCTTGGCCCGCCCGTCCAGGAAGTACAGCTGGAGGGGCACGATGGTGAAGCCCGATTCGCGGATTTTGTGCGAGATCTTGGTGAGTTCGTCGCGGTGCAGCAGAAGCTTCCGACGGCGGCGGGCGGCGTGGTTGGTCCAGCTCCCCTGGTGGTACTCGGGGATGTGGATGCCCTCCATCCACAGCTCGTCGTTGTAGAAGGTGCAGAAGCCGTCCACCATGGAGGCGTGGCCCTCGCGGAGGGACTTCACTTCCGTCCCCATGAGCGCGATCCCGGCCTCGTAGGTATCGAGGATGAGGTAGTCGTGCCGGGCCTTGCGGTTGGTGGCCACTACCTTACGGCCACTTTCTTTCGGCACGGTAGAACTCCTTGGATCGATGGGTGGGCCCTGTGCCGGAGCGGCGCGGGCTGTTTCCAGTTTACGGCAGAGGAGCCGGCTGCCGGGAGGCGTCCGCTCCGGGCTGATCAGAGCAGGTTCATCGGGTCAACGGCCCGGCCGTTAAGCCAGGTTTCGAAGTGCGAGTGGCACCCCGTGGAGTTGCCGGTGGTTCCCGAGTAGCCAATCAGCTGTCCCTGGCTGACCTGCTGCCCGGCGGAGACCGCCACGCTGGAGTTGTGGTAGTAAACGGTGGTCAGCGAGTTGCCTTGGACGACGCCGTGGGAGATTTTCACGTTGTTGCCGCCGCCGTCGTTGGCCCAGCCGGCGGAGAACACCGTTCCGGCCGCCGCGGCATAGACGGGCGTGCCGCAGGCGGCGGCAAAGTCGATGCCGGTGTGCATGTAGCCGCCCTGGCCGTAGAAGTCGATGGTGCCCGGCGGGGTGGCGCGCCATCCGAAGCCGGAGCTGATCGGGACGCCATTGAACGGGTGGCGCAGCCCGAAGGCTGACGGGGGTCCCGGAGGGGCCGGGACATACGGGGCGGCTTGGCCGCAGCTTGGCCTCGGGCCCTTGCAGCCGCAGCGGCCGCGGCTGCGGCAGCCTCGGCGATGCGGCGCTGCTCGGCTTCCCAGGCTTCGCGCAGCTTGCGGTCGCGTTCGACGATTTCGGCCGCGACAGCATCCTGTCGAGCCTTGACCTGGGCGAGTTGGCGCTGAATTCCCGGTTTGGCGGCCTGGAGCTCCCCCTCGAGCCTGGTGGTGTCGGCGATCAGCTTGTCCACCTCGGCCTTCTTGGCTTCCGCCTCGTCACGGGCGGCCTGTTCGCGTGCCAGCGCGGCGTCGGCCTTCGCCTTGAGGTCCTTGATCTCGGCTTCCACCGCCTCGAGGCGGGCCTGGGAGTTGACGTTGGTGGCGTTCTGCTGGCTGAGTTTGTCCATCGCGGCGTTCTGGCTGCGCATCGCCTGGTCGGCCAGGTCGATGGTGTCCGTGAGGCTGCCGCCCTCGTTGGAGCCGAAGAACAACGAGAGGTTGGAGGGCACGCCGCCGGACTTGTAGGCCTGGGTGGCGATCTGCCCGATCAGCTTCCTGGTGTCGGCGATCTTCTTCTGGTCCGTTTCGAGCTGCTGGGTGATCTTGGCCTTGTTCTGCTGAGCAAGGTCCACGCGCGCGGCGAGGGCCTCGGCCTCCTTGACCGCGGTGGCGACGCGGCCCTGGGCGTCCAGCAGGGCCTGCTGCGCACCGGGAAGCCGCCCTGGTAAACGACGAGGTCCGAGGCGGTCTTGGCGATCCGGGAGTCCACGAATTCCAGGGAATGCTGGACCTTGGCGGCTTCGTCGCGGAGGGCGGCCTGCTGGTCCTCGAGGGTGTCGGCGAACGCGACCGGGGATGATGCGCCCATGCTCGCCGCCAGGACGAGCGCCAGTGTGGCGCTGACGAGGCGGCTGCGGCGGCCGGCCACGCGGAGCCGGGCCGAACCCGGGTTCGGGGCGGGCTGGTGCATCGGTGTCATGGGCATTCCCTTTTCGTTGCGCACGCTAGACCCGCAAGTATCGACGGAGGGTCAGCAGTGATGATACGCCTGCCAGCAGGACACCGAGGCCGATCAGGGCCGGTACCAGAATCAGCGTCTGACCTGCGGAGATGAAGGCTGTGTCAGGATACTGCTTGGACAGATAGCCCCCGAGGAAGAAGTGCGCCACGGCCCACAGAGTTCCCGACGCCAGCGCGGCGCCAATCACGGCGGCAATCACGCCCTCGAGGATGAACGGCAGCTGGATGACCATCTTCGACGCCCCGACGAGGCGCATGATCCCGGTTTCCCGGCGCCGGCTGAAGGCCGACAGCCGGATGGTGGTGGCGATGAGCAGGATGGCACAGACGATCATCACGCCGGCGACGCTCACGGCCACGAGGAGGCGGCGTTCATGACGGAAAAGAGCCGTTCCAGGAGCTGGCGCTGGTCAATCACGGTTTCGACGCCGGCCTGGGACGAGAAGGTCTCGCTGATGATCTGGTACTTCTCGGGATCCTTCATGTTGATCCGGAAGGAGGCCGGGAGCTGGTCCGGCGTCACCGAGTCGACAATCGGGGAATTGGAGAACTGTTCCTTGAAGTGCTTGTAGGCGTCGTCCTTGGACTCAAACTGGAAGTCGTTGACGTACTGGGCCACCGCGGGCGACTCCAAAACATTGCGGAGGTTTTCCTGCTGTTCCGCGGTGACGGGCCCGGTGGCGCACCCGGCCGCCGTCGAACCGTCACTGCAGAGGAAGATGGCAACCTGGACTTTGTCGTACCAGTAGCCCTTCATCTGGTTGATCTGCAGCTGCAGCATGCCGGCGGCGCCGACGAAGGTCAGGGACACGAAGGTCACCAGGATGACGGAAACCACCATGGAAAGGTTGCGGCGCAGGCCGCTGGCGATCTCGGCGAGGATGAACTGGAGCCTCACAGCTGGTGCTCCGCTGCGGCGCGGGCCTCGGCCCGGGTGGTGGCGGGTTGGGGTCCCGCCCGCTGGCATCACGCAGCCGGCGTGACTGGCCCACCACCGGAATCATGGAGGTGTAGAGAGCCTTCGCCTCGTCCCGGATGATGACGCCGTTGCGGAGTTCAACAACGCGTTTGCGCATCTCGTTGACGATGTCGTCGTCGTGGGTGGCCATGACCACAGTGGTGCCGTTCTGATTGATTTTGTCCAGCACACCCATGATGCCCATGGACGTGGTGGGGTCCAGGTTGCCGGTGGGCTCATCGGCCAGCAGGATGCCCGGGCGGTTGACGACGGCGCGGGCGATCGCCACGCGCTGCTGCTCGCCGCCGGAGAGTTCGTGGGGAAGGCGGTTTTCCTTGCCTTCGAGGCCGACGGTCTTGAGGACCTCCGGCACGGTCTCGCGGATGACGCTGCGGCTCTTGCCGATGACCTGCATGGCGAAGGCGACGTTGGCGAACACGGTTTTCTGCGGCAGCAGGCGGAAGTCCTGGAACACGACGCCGATCCCGCGGCGGAGCCTGGGCACGCGCCAGCTGGAGATGTTCGCGACGTTCTGGCCGGCCACGTACACGGCGCCGGAGGATGCGCGGTCCTCTTTGAGGACGAGGCGCAGGAAAGTTGATTTGCCGGAGCCCGAGGCCCCGACCAGGAAGGCGAATTCGCCACGGTCGATCTCAAGGTTGATCGCATCCAGCGCGGGTCGCGCCTTCTGGTCATAGACCTTGGTGACATTTTCGAAACGGATCATGGCCCTAAGTACCCTGCAGACGTGGACGGGTACGGCCCAGTTCTGCTGCCGGTGCGCGGGCTTTCTAGTGGGGAAGTAGAGCTCCGGCTTCTCGACTATACGCACGGGCCCCGGCGGATCGGCCCGAGTGCGGGGGCGTGTCGCAGGATTAGACCGGAGGGACAGGTGTGACGCAAGAGGCGGATGGTGCTACTTGTCCGCGTTGCGGTTGTCGGTCCGCCAGCGGATGCCGGCGTCGATGAAGTCGTCGATTTCGCCGTCGAACACGGCCGAGGTGTTGCCCACTTCGTGTTCCGTGCGGAGATCCTTGACCATCTGGTACGGGTTCAGGACGTACGAGCGCATCTGGTCGCCCCAGGAGGCCTTGACGTCGCCGGCGAACGCCTTCTTCTCGGCGTCTTCCTGTTCCTTCTTCAGCAGCAGCAGCCGGGACTGAAGCACGCGCAGGGCGGCCGCGCGGTTCTGCAGCTGGGACTTCTCGTTCTGCATGGACACCACGGTGCCGGTGGGGATGTGGGTCAGGCGCACGGCGGAGTCCGTGGTGTTAACGGACTGGCCGCCGGGGCCGGAGGACCGAAAGACGTCGACGCGGATCTCGTTGTCCGGGATGTCGATGGAATCCGTCTGCTCGATCAGCGGGATGACCTCGACGGCGGCGAACGAGGTCTGGCGGCGGCCCTGGTTGTCGAAGGGGCTGATCCGGACCAGCCGGTGCGTGCCGGCCTCGACGCTGAGCGTGCCGTAAGCGTAGGGGCCTTGACCTCGAACGTGGCGGACTTCAGCCCGGCTTCTTCGGCGTAGGAGGTGTCCATGATGGTGGTCGGGTAGCCGTGGCGTTCGGCCCAGCGCAGGTACATCCGCATCAGCATCTCGGCAAAGTCCGCGGCGTCCACTCCCCGGCGCCGGCGCGGATGGTGACCACCGCTTCGCGCTCGTCGAACTCGCCGGACAGCAGGGTCACCACCTCAAGGTCCTTCAGCGCCTTGCGGACCGATTCGAGTTCGGCGGCGGCCTCCCCATGGAGTCGGCGTCGTCCTCGTCCTGGCCCAGCTCCACGAGGACTTCGAGGTCGTCGATCCGGGCCGTGAGGGAGTCCAGGCGGGCCAGCTCGGACTGGCGGTGCGAGAGCCTCGAGGTGATTACCTGGGCGGCCGCGGGGTCGTCCCACAGATTGGGTTCGCCGGCCCGTTCGCTGAGTTCGGCGATGTCTTCCTTCAGCGCCTCGACATTCGAAACGTTCTCGATGGAGGCGTAGGTGGCGCGCAGGGCGCGGATTTCTGCGGGAAAATCAATGTTTGCCATGGTTTTTAAGCCTACGCTATCCGTGCGGGCCGCCCGGACTTGATGGCAGGCCCGCTCCTGTCTGGTCCGGCCATGTCTAATCCGGCAAGCCGGCGGCAAGTCGGTTGCGGGGCTACCGCGTGAGCCGGGAACGCGCCGTCGAACTGGCCTCGATCCTGATCCCGTCGGGATCCAGGAAGCTGACCACGGGCGGATGCACGGCGGCACTGAGCACCACAACGGCGGTGGCACCGTCCGGGCTGCCCGTCCCCGGCCCGACGGCCAGGCCGCTGAACCGTGCGAAGGCGCTGCTGCGGTCCAGGAACTCGACGGCAGCGCCGCGCACACGCGCGCCGGTCAGGACGGCGGTGGGGCTGCCGCCGGCAGTCTCCAGCTGTCCGAGGGTGAAACTGTCTGCGGCCGCCACGGAGGCGCCGTCGGCCAGCGAGAGGAGCTTTTGTGCTCGATGTAGACGCTGGAGGCGGCCGTGACGACGGTGGCCAGCAAGAGGGCAAGCAGGACAAAGCCGATGATCAGCACCATCAGCTGCCCGTCCTCGGTGCAGGCTGCCGGGCTCCGCGGCGGACGCAAGGACGCCGTCACCGGAAGCGGCCCACCAGTTGCGTGGCCGAGGCGCTGAGCTGCCCCGCGTTCAGGTTTAGGGCGTCGCTGAACGGGACGAACGGCAACGGCACCGTCAGGTGCACGGTGACCGTGACCGCCGAGCCGGCAGCCATGCAGTCCGCCGGGGTGCAACTCGTCTCTACCCGGGCATTCGCCGCGGGGTGCCCGTGGTCGGCGAGCGCCACGAGAACGGCCTGCTCGGCGGCGGCCCGCCCGCCGGCGGTGTCAGGCTGGGCAACGAACACCTTGGCAGCCTGGTCCGCGGCGCCGACCACCGCGAAGGAGCCGCCCTGGAGCTGGCCCATCGTGATGATGAAGTAGACCAGCGGCACCATCAGCAGGAGCGACAGGAACGTGAATTCGACCACCGCGCTTCCTTGTTCCCGCCGGTCGGTCGCGTCAGGGCTGGATGGCCGCATGCCCCTTCACCTCCAGGACGGCGCGGGGACCGATCAGCCCGATGACGGGCAACGGCGCGCGGACCGTGACTTCCAGGGTCCGGATTCCCTGGTACGTGGCTTCGCCCGTGGTCACGTCGGTGGCGAAGTCAGGGTTGAGCGCCACCCCGATCAGCTGCGCGGTCCGGTCCCTGGCATCGCCGGCCCCGCGGTCCGCGAGGGTGCCGTATCTGGCGCCCGACGCCGCGGCGTCGATCAGGGTGTTCCGGACATGGAGAACCAGGGTGAGCTGGATGATGGCGAGGAAGAACAGCGTCAGGAGTCCGCCCACAAGGACGAAGTCCACCACCGCCGAACCGCGCTCGTCCGGCCTGCCCCGGCGCGCGGCGGGGACCCGCACGTGTTACTGCCCCACCTTGTCCATGGCCTGGTTGAAGAGTCCTTCAAGCGCCGGGCCGGCGAGCGCGAGGAGGGCGGCGACGAGGACGGCCGACATCAGGGTGATCATCACCCAGCCCGGCACGTCGCCCCGCTCGCGGTGATCGCCGGGCCGTTCGGACTGCGGTCCGGTGGCGTGCGCCTGCGCCTGCCCGGGCACGAGGTTGATGGTGCAGAGCACCAGCGCCATGCGGTTCAGGATCTGTTTCACTGTTCTCCCTTTGGTCGGTGGTTCGGTTTACTGCCTGCTGCTTCCGTGCGGTACCGGTTCCCTATACCCCCGCGCTCTACAACCCCATGCTGATGGCGGCCAGGCCGGGGAAGACGGCGAACACGACCGTCAATGGCAGGACGCCGAAGACGACGGGAACCATCATGCCGATTTCCTTCTTCCCGGCCGACTCCATGAGCTCGCGCTTTGCCGTATCGCGGACGTCCTGGGCCTGGGCCCGCAGCACATCAGCGAGGGGCGTCCCCGCTCCACTGCCACGATCAGCCCGTCCACGAAGCGGAGCAGCGGTCCGAGCTCCGTCCGTGACGAGAACTCCTGCAGGGCTTCCACGAGCGGTTTCCCGGCCCTGGTCTCCGCCAGGACGCGCGTGAAGTCCTTGGACAGCTCGCCCCGGGCGCTGCGGCACACCCGGTCCAGCGCGCCGGTGGCGCTCTCACCGGCGCTGACGGCGAGCGCCATAAGCTCGGCGATGCTGGGGAACTCCGCCATCATGCGCGCTTCCCGCCTCCGGACCTGGGCGCCCAGCAGGTAATCGCGCAACATAAAGCCGCCGGCCGCGCTGCCGAGCACCAGCACGACGGCCAGAAGGGGCTGAACCGTCCGGCGGCGCCGAAAAGCACGACGGCTCCGACCGCGGCGACAAAACCGCCCGCGCCCCACAGCAGCTGTTCTGCCCGGAAATCGGCCGGCGACTTGTCAGTTCCGGCCCTTGCCAGCCGGCGGCTCAAGGCCATGGATCCGGGATTCAGCCTCCCCAGCCATGTCACGGCATCGCCGATGACCGGCCGCAGGATCCGTTCCAGGGGTCCGAACGGTGTGATGTTTCCCGGCACCGTACGCAGGAGCCGGGATTCCAGGTTGTGGGACTTCAACTGCGGTGCGATGCGGTCAACAAACGTCGTCGGCCGCATAAACGGCAGCCTGACCAGCAACAACCAGGCACCGCTGCCAAGGACCACTCCACAGGCCACTGCGGCGGCCATCAGCCCGGTCACCGGAGCACCCTCTCGTCTTCCGGCAGCGCCCCGATGCGCAGCATGACTGCATAGGAAATCAGGGAGACCGCCAGTCCGCCCAGCAGGACGGCGGTGCCGACCGGGGTGTTGTAAGCGGCCACTGCTTCGGGCGGCTTGCCAGCAGCACCAGGACGATCCAGGGCGCGGCGACCGCGAGCCGGGCGGCGTTGACGGTCCAGGACTGCCGCGCTTCCAGTTCGCTTCTGGTGCGTGCACTCTCCCGGAGGAATTCCGCCAGGGTCCCCAACAGCCGGCCGAGATCCGAGCCGCCCACTTCCCTGGTCAGCCGGAGTGCCTCGACGATCCGGTCGGCCACGGGATCCGCCAGACGGTCCTTCAGCCGCGTGAGTGAGGGATCGAACTGCCCTCCCGAGCGGTAGTCGGAACCAAAATCGCGGAACACGTGGCGGAGTTCCTCCGGGCCCTTATCGCCCAACTGGATGAGAGCTTCCGGCAGGAGAGACCGGCCCGGATGGCCGACCGCAGGTGATCGACGACGTCGGGCCAGAGCTGGCGCAGCACAGCGGCGCGCTTCCGCGCACGCCATTTCACGATAGCCATGGGCAGCCAGCCCCCAAACAGGCCAAAACAGCACGCGATGGGCCACGACCTGGTCACGGCGAAGAACACGAGTGTGGTGAACACGCCGACGCCGACGCAGCTTGCCAGCAGGCCGGGGGCGCTGACCTTTTCGATTCCCGCGGTCCGCAGCAGGTCCTCGAGACGGCTGCGCCGCCGGCCGGGCCTGGCCTTCGCGGGCTGCTCCCACGCGGACCACCAGATCAGCAGGAGACCCGCGCCGGCGAGCATGCCGAACATCGCCGCCATCAGCGCGGCTCCAGCAGACCTGCGACATCGTAACCCGCACGGGCGAACTTCTCCGCCGACGGCATCGAGTTGGCCCTCGGTTGCAGCTGTCCGTCCGTGAGGGCGAAGACCATGGACGACTCGATGATGCCGTTTTCCACCCGTCGGCCCAACGACAGGATCTCTGTCACCTCCCGGCGTCCGCTGGCATGCCGGGCGCAGTGGACCACGAGGTCGATGCAGGAAGCGACCGTCGGCACCACGAAGGCGCTGGAGATGTTCTCGCCTGCCAGCAACGGGAGGGTGCAGATCTTCGTGACGGCGTCGTGGGCCGAATTCGCATGGACCGTGCACATCCCCGGAAGTCCCGAATTTAACGCGATCAGCATGTCCAGGCTCTCGGCTTCCCGGACCTCGCCCACCACCAACCGGTCGGGGCGCATGCGCAGCGCCTCCTTGACCAGCCGGCGCATGGGAATTTCGCCTTCGCCTTCCAGGTTTGGCTGCCGGCACTGCAGCCCCACTAGGTCCCGCAACGGAAACTGCAGCTCGAAGATCTCCTCGACGGTGATGACGCGCTCGCGGGTTCCGATGCTCGCGGCCAGGCAGTTGAGCATTGTGGTTTTGCCGGCCTGGGTTGCGCCGGAGACCAGGATGTTCAGGCCGCTGGCCACGGCCGCGCCGAGGAACCGGGCAGCCTGGGGCGTCAGCGTGCCCAGCTCCACGAGATGTTCGAGCCGGCTCGCCCTCACGACGAATTTGCGGATGTTGATGGCCCAGTGGCGCCGCGTGACGTCCGGAATGACCACGTGGAGGCGGGAACCGTCCGGCAGCGCGGCATCCACAAACGGGGACGACATGTCGAGGCGGCGCCCGGAACTCTTGAGCATCCGTTCCACGAGGTCCCGGACCTGCTGGTCCGTGAGTGAGACCGAGGTCAGCTCGGATTCGCCGTTCCGAGCTACGTAGACCTCGTTGGGAGCGTTGAGCCAGATTTCCTCGATGGCGGGGTCGTCGAGAAGGGGCTGCAGGGCACCGAACCCGGCCACGGCGTCGAAGACGAACCTCCGGGCGGTCTCCAGCGGACCGATGGGCGGGAGGGCGCCAGCAGGGCCCGCTCATCGTAATCCATGACCGCCGCCTCCACGAGGCGCCGGACTTCACCGGCCTGCCTCGAGGGGTCAAGGCCGCGCCGGCGGATCAACTCGCGGACTTCGTCCTCGACAATGCGCACAGCCTCCACGATGGCCCCCAATATGACTGCCGCCCTGTCCCCGGGCGCTGCAATTGGTTAAAGCTAAAGGAGCAGGGGCGCGCGGGCAAGGGTGCCCGCCGTCGTTTGTGGATAAGCTGCCGGCAGCGGCGCCGCGCCCGACGGCGGGCGCCGCTGCCCGGCGCGCTACTTCGCCGTTACCCCCGCAGTTTCGGGAGCTGCGGCGTAGCCCTGAGGGTTCCTGCTCTGCCAGCGCCAGTGGTCCTCGCACATCTGCGCCAGGTTCCGGTGCGCGGACCAGCCCAGGTCGGCGAGCGCGGCGGAGGGATCGGCGTAGCTGACCGCCGCGTCGCCGGGGCGGCGCGGGGCGAATTCATAGGGCACGGCGTGGCCGGCGGCCTTGCCGAACGCCTCGATGACCTCCAGCACGGAGGAACCGCGGCCGGTGCCGAGGTTCCAGCGGAACACCCCGGCCTTGTCGCGCAGATAACCCAGCGCGGCCAGGTGCCCGGCAGCGAGGTCCATCACGTGGATGTAGTCGCGCACACCGGTGCCGTCCGGCGTCGGGTAGTCATTGCCGAACACCATGACCTTCTCGCGGCGCCCCACGGCCACCTGGGCCACGAACGGCAGCAGGTTGTTGGGGATGCCGCGGGGTCCTCGCCGATCAGACCGGACTCGTGGGCTCCCACCGGGTTGAAGTAGCGCAGCAGCGCGATGCTCCAGCGCGGGTCTGCGGCACCCACATCCGTGAGGATGTCCTCGATCTGTTCCTTGGTGCGGCCGTACGGGTTCGTGGCGTCCAGGGGGCCTTCTCGATGAGCGGCACCTCCTCCGACGCGCCGTAGACGGTGGCCGAGGAGCTGAAGACCAGACGGCGGACGCCCGCGGCGTCCATGCTGTGCAGCAGGTTCAGGGTGCCCACCACGTTGTTCTGGTAGTACCAGAGCGGTTTCTCCACCGATTCCCCGACGGCCTTCAGCCCGGCGAAGTGGATCACCGCATCAAAGCCGCCCTCGGCGAAAACCGCGTCGACACCCGCGGCGTCGAGCAAATCGACCTCGCGGAAGTCCACTTTCCTGCCCGTGAGCTCCTCCACCCGGCGAAGGGATTCCTGGTTGGAGTTCATCAAGTTGTCGAGGACTACAACGTCGTGCCCCTCCTCGAGGAGACAAAGCGCCGTATGGGATCCGATGTAGCCGGCGCCGCCGGTAACCAATACCTTCATGGGTTCCAGTCTAAGTTGCTTCGCCGTGGTCGCAGCGCGGCGGGCGCACAACGGAATGATCACAAGTCACACAGTTAACACTGGCAACTCTGGCATCACTGACATGCCGGTGCTACCGTGGCCGCGTCAAGACCCACCGATATTGACTTTTCGGTGTCCGCTGAGCGGACCACCGGTCATCGTGAACTAGATGACGTGTTTTCCGGAGCGCGTCGTTGCTCCGGAGAGACACATGAAGCCGAACGCGCCCCTGGCAAAACGACGCACATCGCTGGTCAAATCCCTGGCAGCCCTGGTTGTGGCCACCGTCTCCGTGGTGGGCCTTCCGGCACCGGCGGTCGCCACCGCGCCGGCCCCCACGCCGTCGCCCTCTGCAGGCAGCGCAGCGCCGACGGCGGCACCCGCTCCGGCCCCGACGTCGACGGCGGTTCCCTCTCCCGCCCCGACGGCGGCTCCCTCTCCGACGGCGACACCTCCGGCCGCCGTCACGGAAGCGTCTCCAGCTCCCGCGCCAACCACCACAAGCTACCGGGACGCCATGGCAGCGGCCGCCGGGCCGGCGGGCGCCGAGATGGGCCAAAGCCTCAAGGCGGGGCGCGCGGCCCGGACCGAGTCAGCGCCGGCGACCGAGGGAACATGGTCACCCACTTTTGGCGTCAAAGGCCTGGACGTCAGCAAGTGGCAGGCGGACGTCAACTGGCAGACTCAGTGGAACCTGGGGGCACGCTTCGCCTACGTGAAGGCTACGGAAGGCAACTACTACACGAGCTCTACCTTCGCTGCACAATACAAAGGTGCCCGCCAGGTGGGCATGATCCGGGGCGCCTACCACTTCGCCAACCCGCTGGCGTCGTCGGGGGCGGACCAGGCCAGGATTTTTGTACAGAACGGAGGGGCTGGACCGCGGACGGTTACACGCTCCCACCGGTGCTCGACTTCGAGGCCAACCCGTACGCCGGGCAAACGATCGACGGGTACTACCAAGGCAACAGCTGCTACGACCGGTCTCCAAGCCAGCTGGCGAACTGGGTGCGTGAGTTCGGAAACACCATGAAAGCGCTGACCGGGCGGCTCCCGGTGATCTACACGAACACCTCCTGGTGGAAGTACTGCATGGCCGACGCCGCGGGTTTCGGCGACTACCCCTGTGGACCGCCTATTGGCCGAGCTCGGCCAGCAACTACGCCGGCCCGCTGCCCTCGAGCTGGAGCTCCTACTCCTTCTGGCAGTACAGCGAGTCCGGCCCGTTCGCCGGCGACTCCAACGTCTGGAACGGCGACTACGAAGGACTGCGGCGCTTCGCCTCAAACTCCGGCGCCAGCCTGAACACCCCGGTGGACGACTTCAACGGCGACGGACGCAACGATCTGCTGAGCGTCCGCGCCGATGGCGCGCTCTGGTTCTACCCCGGCAACGGCCAGGGCGGCTTCACGAGCCCTGTCCGCATCGGCACCGGCTGGCGAATCTACTCACGCATCGTCGGCGTCGGAGATTTAAACGGCGACGGCAGGAACGATTTCACCGCCATCAAACCGGACGGCTCCATGTGGTTCTATGCGGGAACAGGGACGGTTGGTGCCGGCAGCCAAGGCTATGCTTCGGCCATCAAGATGGGCACGACCAACTGGAGCGCCTTCAGCCAGGTCGCGGGCGTCAGGGACTTCAACGGCGACGGCAGGAACGACCTCGTCGCTTCCAAGAAGGACGGGACGCTGTGGTTCTTCGCCGGCACACGAACCGTGTCCTCGACGCAGAGCGGCCACGCTCCGGCACTAAAGATCGGCTCGTCGGGCTGGGAGGCGTACACAAGCATCGTCGGCGTCCGGAACTTCGGCGGCAAACCGACCAATGATCTGCTCGCCACGAAAACCGACGGCAGCCTGTGGTTCTACGACGGAACGGGCACTGTCTCTGCGACAAATCCGGGCTACGCCCCGGGCACCCGGATCGGCACCTCGGGCTGGAACAATTTCCTGGACGTGCTGGGGGCCGGGGACCTCAACGGCGACGGCAAGTCGGACCTGCTGACCCGCCGTCGTGACAACGCATTGCTCTTCTACGCCGGAACCGGCATGAACGAAGCCGCTACAAGCCGGCCGTCAACATCGGCACCTCCAGCTGGAACAACTTCACCATCGTGGAGTCCGTTCAGGACTTCAACGGGGACAAGCGGCCGGACCTCCTGGCAGTGGCCAAGAACGGTGCCCTCTGGTTCTACGCCTCAACCGGGACCAATGGCTACGCTGCCGGCCGCCAGATCGGGACCGGCTGGCACGCCTACACCAAGCTCGTTGGCACAGGCGACATCAACGGCGACGGCAAAAGCGATCTCCTCGCCGTCAGGCCCGACGGAAGTCTCTGGTTTTATGCAGGCACCGGGGACCTGTCCGCCGGCCGTGAAGGCTACTCCGCCGGCCGGAAGGTGGGCACAGGCTGGAACGTCTACAGCAAGCTCATCGCGACCCGTGACTTCGACAAAGACGGCAAAAACGACCTGGCCGGCATCCGCCCGGACGGCTCCCTCTGGTTCTACCACGGCACCGGGAAGGTGTCCGCCACCGATGAGGGGTACTCCCCGCCGTCAAGGTTGGATCCGGGTGGTCAAGCTTCCATTCCGTCGCCGGCGTCGAGGATCTTGACGGCGACGGAATCAACGACCTCGCCGGGATACGTCCCGATGGAACCTTCTGGTTCTATGCGGGAACCGGGAAGGTCTCGGGCACCAGCCCCGGCTACCGCACCGGGCAGAAGATCGGCACCTCCGGTTGGAATGCCTACTCCATCCTGCTGGGGGCGGGCAAGCTCAACGGGGACGCGCACCCGGACCTGGCAGCTGTGAACCGGAACGGAAGCCTGTGGTTCTATGCCGGGGCGCCCGGGCGCAACAGCGGCTATCGGCCGGCAACGCAGGCGGGCACGCTGCCCTAAGCAGGGTCAGCGCGCCCGGGCCCGGGCGCCCGGGCACCAGCCGAGGCTCAGGAGGCCGCGGACTCCGCGGCAGGCAGCAGGTCGCGGATCGCTGCTTCCCAGATCTTCACCTGCGACTCCGCCGCCAGCGGTCCCGCGGCACGGTCCGCCGCCCGCTTCCACTCCATGATCTGCTCGCGGTCCAGCGACTGGATCGTCGCAGCCAGCGCGGACGGTGAGAAGTCCGGGGTGACGGTGCCGAAGCCGTATTCCTTGACGATTTCCACCATCGAGGGCGAGGGCCCAACAACAACTCCCAGCCGGGCCTGCACCGCCTCGAAGAACTTGTTGGGCAGGGCGTTCTCCATGTTGAAGTTCGTCGGCGGGAGAAACACCAGCGAGACGTCATAGCCGCTCAGGGTCTGCACCAGTTCGGCGTACGGCACGGGATCGCGGAAACGCACGGCCGGGACGTCAGCCGCCGCCTGCTTCAGTTCGGCGACGTAGTCCGGCTCGTTGGGCATCACGATCATGTCCAGTTCAACGCCCGGCGGAGCGCTGCGCATCGCCTCGATAAGGTTTTCCAGTTTCCGGTAACGCTGGCCCGCGGCGCTGTGGATCAGCCGGATGGTCTCCCCGACGGGCTGCGGCGTTCCCGGCGCGAAGGGAGCCGCGTTAGTGACCACCTGCGCCGCAACTCCGAAATCTGCGGTGTACTGCGCCGCGATGCCGGGAGCCACGGTGGTGAGCGAACGGGCCTGGGGCAGGTAGGTGCGGCAAAGCCACCGCATGAACGGGGCCACAAACAGACGCCACTTGAGGTCGTCGTCCTTTTCCTTCGGCGCAAACTCGTGGAGGTCGGAATGGACCCCGTACTTCGGCTTCAGGTCAACCGCCACCGGAAGCGTGTTCAGATCGTTGGCGAGCACGACGTCGACGGAAAGTCCCGTGAGCAGCCGCCGTGCCTGCTGGACGGCGGACATTTTTTCGTAGGCACGCCGGTAGCGGCGCCCGAGCAGTCCGATCCTGTCCGAAGGCCAGCCGACCGCATCCGACGACAACGCAAAATGTTCGTCGACGCCCTCCGGTGCATCCCCGTAGCCGCACGTGATGAGGTGGTACTTCCCGCTGAAGAGCGCCACCTGCTTGAGTACGCGGGGGTCAGACCGGATCGGTGAGAACGAAATAATGAGAAGTCGGGGCAAGGCTGTCATGCCTCCATCATTCCAGACCGGGAGGCCACCCCTCACGTCCGGACCCCGCCCACCGGCACCGGGGCGCGGATGCCCCCGGCTAGAAAATGTTCCGAACGAAACGGATGCGGGAGGCAAGGACGGCGACGGCGAAGCTCAGGCCCAGCGTTACGGCGTAGCTGGCGAAACCCGCCACAATCGACTTTCCGTCGTAGACCGCCGGCACGTTCAGCCGGATGATCTCGAAGATCAGCAGATGGACGAGGAACACTCCAAAGGAGGCGCCGGAGAGTGTGACCAGCATCCGCCCGGTGACGCGTCCCGGCGTGATCCGGCGGAATATGGCCGTGGCGGACAGAAACACCGCCACGGACAGCATCATGACGGTCAGCGAGACGTAGCTGACCGGCGACACGACGTTCAGCACGCCCGCCTGTCCCCGGTGTCCGTACTGCCACAGACACAGCGCCGCCAGGCCGGCGGCTGACAGCAGTGCTACAAACAGCGACCGGCCGCTCAGCCTGACGTCCCTCAGCGCGCGGCCAGCCACAAAGTAGCCGACGTAGGGCAGCCAGTGGGTGAAGATGTTCAGGCTGATCGGCCGCGCGAACCCCAGTGACGCGGCGATTCCGGGAACCATATACACCAGGGCCGTGGCACCCAGCAGGATGGCCGCGAGGGCCTGGGCACGCCGTGGCCCGCCGTCCTGCAGGAAGGCCGAGATGAGCGGAGCGACCGCGTAGAGGCCGAGAATCAGCCACAGAAAATACAGCTGGGTGAAGACGGAGCCGTCAAGGAGCAGCTGGACCACCCTGGCCGGCGAAAGGTCTTCGCCGCGCATAAGCCACCGGACGCCGACCAGATAGATCAGGTGCCACGCGATCAGGGCGGGCAGCAGCCTTACCGCGCGTTTGCGGTAGAAAGACCTTGGCTCCAGGGCCGTGTTCCGGGGCGCCAGCAGGAGGGCGCCGGAGATCATCACGAACACCGGGACAACCCAGATGAAGGGGATGTCCAGTCCGGCCGCCAGCCACCAGTTGCGCGACTGGGGCTCGGAGTGCCCCAGGACGTACCCAAAGAGGTGGATCGCGACGACGCCGCAAATGCTCAGGATTCTCAGGATGTCGAGGGAGTAGTCACGCGGGGCGGCGATGGCCTCTTGTTTGTCCGGACGCGTCCCGAGCTCTGTCATTCAGTTTCCTGTGCTCGTTCCGAGAACACGGTCGACGACGTTCCCGGCGCATCCTTGAGCCAAGGCCGGGGGTCTCGTCGATGGCGATCCGCCGGGAGAGTTGCGTCAGCGTGGTCTCCATGTGCCGGAAGCGCTGGTAGGTCGTGGCCATAAAGACCATGAAGCTGACGACGAGTCCGTAAAGGACCAGATCGGTGCCGCGGCCGATTCCCAGGGAACGGGCGAGCATGGTGAGCAGCTCCGGGAAGAAAATCGACAGGGCGGCCACACACGCGAAGATCACCAGCATGATCCGGCGGATGGCCAGGTGCCGGGCATTTGAACCGCCCCGCATAAGCGCCAGGGAGACGACGATGACGGCAAGGACGAGAACTATTTGGACGATGATTTGCAATTTCTCACCTAAACAGGAGGTCAGCGATGATGTTGACGGAGTTCAGCAAGGACTGGCCTTTTGCCTTTGAGTAATCGGTGTAGATGATCTCCACGGGGTGTTCCACCCAGCGAGGGCTGATCTCGGACACCTGGTGGATCAACTCGGAGGCGTGCGCCATCCTGTTCTGGGTGAGGTGGATCTTGCGGGCGACGTCGGGCCCGATGGCGCGCAGCCCGTTGTGCGCGTCGGTGAGCGCCATTCCGGTGGCCATGCGGGACTGGACCGCTGCGGTCCGCAGCACCAGCCGCTTGGCCGGGGAGAGTTTCGTGCGGCCGTCGAGGAACCGTGAGCCGAGCACGAGGTCAGCTTCGCCGGTCCGCACGCGGTCGGCCATGGCCTTGGCGTCTTCAACGCGGTGCTGCCCGTCGGCGTCGAACGTTACGATGCAGTCGAGTTCGGGATCCTGAAGCGCGTACTCGAACCCCGTCTGGAGGGCAGCGCCCTGGCCCAGGTTGACCGGGTGTTGGACCACCACCGCGCCGGCCTGCCTGGCCACTTCCTGCGAACCGTCGCTGCTTCCGTCATCGACGCACACGACGTGCGGAAATTCCTTCCGGAGTCCGTCGATCACCCCGCCAACGACGGAGGCCTCGTTGTACATAGGTATGACTATCCAAGTGCGACTCACCCATCAAGTATTCCACAGACGGCACCTTTGACCCGGGCGGCTCAGCGTTCCGCTATCCGGCGCAGGGCGTGCATCATGGCAATCGGGCCATGTACCAGCGGGGCGGCCGTTCGGCGCCTGAGCTGCCAGACCGCCCGGTTTGCGGCGACGTCGGCGGCTACCACTACATCGGCGGCAAGCAGCGCCGTCTGTAGCCCGGCACTGCGAGCTACGGCCTTGGCAAGTTGACGGGATTCCCAGTTGTCCCTGGCCAGCCTCCCCGCGATCCCGAGCGGACCACCTTTGCAGGACAGGGCACCGAGGACTGCCTCGAGACGCCCCGGCCCGGCCGGCACCACGGGCACCAGTTCCAGTCCGGGGCGGACGGCACCAACGCCGGACCGGCGCCGGCAACGTAGGCGGCGGTGACGCTCAGCTGACGGTCCGTTGGCTCAACGGACTCCAAAGCCCGGCTCCAGAGGTTGTCCAGCGTGGCCTGAGGGTGCGAGCTGCGGCCCACAACGATGCCCAGGCGGAGATTTCCGGTCGGTTTCATAGCTAGGGGTTACTCTTTTCTTCCGCCAGCGGCCGCTGGACCGTGTGGCCCACGAGGTTGCGCAGATCGGAAATGACGGGTGCCAGGATTGCGCTGCGGGCAAACTGCTGGCCGTATTCCCAGGCGGCATCCCACGCGGCGCTGTCCGGATGAGCCAGCGCGTCGGCACATTCCTGCAGGGCTGCGGCGATGCTCCCGGGAGTGAGGTCCTTGGCTGGAAACCACAACGGGTAGTCGCGGAGCAGCTCGGTGGCGGCGTTGCCCAGATCGTGTACCGAGACGATCGGCAGCCCGGTCGCCAGATACTCGGCGGTCTTGCCTCCGGTCACGAACTTTCCGGTGGACAGCAACAACAGGAGCGCGTCCACGGAGCCGTAGAAGCGGGCTACGTCTCGCTTCGAAATCGGGCCCTCGTACGTCAAGCCGTTCTGCGACGCGGAACCGAAGGTTTCAAGGATCTCGGCGCCGGCCGCTCCCGAAGCACTGAGCTTGCCCCGGAACACTGCCTCGGCCCTGGCTTCGGGGGCGGGAAACGCCATGCCCCACCCCTGCAGGAACTCGGCCATCGGCATGTTGACGTACTGCAGGGTTCCCAAATACCCGAAGCGCGGGTGCCGGGTCTGCCGGATTCCGGGCGCGGCGTGTCCCGGCTGCGGGTCGAAGCCGTTGGGCACCACCCGCATCGTCGCTGCGGATTCGGGGTACCTGGCGGCGTATTCATCCCTGATCTGGTCGTTGACGAACCATGAACCGGCGGCCTCGGCCAGGAACTGCGCTTCCAGTTTTCCGCGCCCGCTCGCCGTGTTGAAGTCTTCCGCGCCCGTGATGGTGTTGAAGGCCCAGGCATCGCGGTAGTCCATGATGTAGGGCACCCTCCAGGCAGCGGGCGACCCCGAACGCGACGTAGGGGCTTGCGGACGCCATGACCAGATCGACCGGCTTGTCGGCGTGGACATCCCGCGCCGCTTTGCTGGCGGGGGCCAGCCACGCGCCATGGAAATCCTCCGGGAAGTCCTTCCGTCCCCGGCGGCGCATGACTTCCTTCCAGACGTAGGGCGCTTCAATCCTCAGCCGGGAGAACCGGCGAAGGTCGCCGCGGGCAGGCTCCTCCGATCCGCCGTCGTCCACCTGGACGATGCGGATCCGGGGATCAACAGAGTCGGCCAGCTTCTGGTCAACTCCGGAAATTTCGGACCAGATGTTGCTGTCCAGGGTCAGCGCCGTGACGTCCCAGCCGTCCTCGGCGAAGGCGTTGGCCACCGCCGTGCAGCGGTAGACGGACGAGGCGGTGCTCGGCGGAAATGCGAATGCGATGTACAGCAGGTGCGGCTTGCTCATGCGGACCTGCCCAGCACTTTGGCGTAGCCCGCCTCGAGGGTCGGGATCATGCCCGTGGCTCCGTGGTGGACCCGGATATATTCCGGACCCTGCAGCTTCTGCGATGTCGTCACGGGATCGGCCAGGGCCTCCCGCGCCGCCTGCCCGACGTCGGAACGGCTGACACTGATCGTGGCCAGATCCTCGCTGTAGCCGTCCACCTGGTCGGCGAAAATCGTCGGAACACCGATCCCCATGGCCTCCAGCTCACTCGTGGCCAGGATGCCGCCACCTGCCCCACCGCCACATGCGCCTGGGCGAGTTCCTGCAAAAACTGCTGCTTGGGCATCTTGGGAATGAGCCTGACGCCCAGCTCCGCAGCCTCGGCCGCCCGGTCGCCCCAATCCAGGCCGACGATGTCCGCCCCGTTCGGGCCCCCGACGGCGGCGACGACGTCGGCCGCGACCTGCAGCAGCGTGTCCCCTCCCTTGGAGGCATCCCAGCGGGACGGGAAAATGACCCGCGGCCGGGGCGCCGGAACCCACGCCGGCAGCTCCGCCATGTTGACGGGGATCGGCAGGTACTCCGCGTCCGGCCGGGCACGCTCGGCCTTCTCGCGCAGGTCCGGGGTGGCGTACCAGACGTGGCCCGCGCCGTCGATATCGGCTTTCATCGCCTGGTGGTGCTGGTCCTGCCAGTAGTTTTCCCTGATGTCGGTGCCGTGCAGGGTCAACGCGTAGGGCCGGGACAGGGCGCCCCGCGCCCAGACCGCACGCCCGCCCATGTTCACGTGCCACATGCTGGTTCCCGGGTACGCCAGAAGCTGTTCGGCCCGGAACCGGTAGTAGGCGGCCTTGCCCCCGCCGCGCGTCCAGGGTCCCTGGATGAGCCTCCACGGCTGGCCCTGCCTGCGGCCTTCGGCCACGAGCGTTTTCGCGACGTCGGCGCAGTCGAACAGTTGGGTGACTCGGATCTTCTGACTCATGATGTCCATCATCTCATTTGGCCGCGGGTGGCCCGTCAGGCCCCTCCTGCGGCGGATCCACTACGGTTTGACTACGCTCGCGTGCCTGAGGGGAACGGGGCCGCGGCGGCACCCCGCGTAGTATGGGATGGATTCTTCCCACCGCCGTCTTGGAGTACTCCTTGAAACACCTGCGCCGCACGATGCGCGAGCTGCTGCCTCTCCTGCCCGCCAACGCCAGGCGGTTCCTACTGCTCTTTGGTGTGCTCTCGGCGGTACTTTCGCTCCTCGACGCGGCAGCCCTGGGCGTTTTTGCGCTTGTCCTGAATCAGATCCTCAAGGGCGGAACGATGACCCTGCCGGTCTTCGGCGACGTCACCCAGGAGTTCAGCCTGCTGATCCTGGTCGGATCGGCCCTGGTGATGATCCTGAAATCCGTGCTGAACATCTGGCTCCAGTGGGTGTCCACCCGCAAGTTCGCGGACTATGAGCTGGAGATTGGCTCCATTCTCTTCCAGAGCTACATCCGCGCCCCCTGGACGGAACGGATGAAGCGCTCCACCACGGAGCTCGTCCGGATGATCGACGTCGGAATCGCGAACACCGTCTCGGGCGTCCTCTTCCCTGCGGTGACGCTTCCGGCACAGGCCCTGACCTTCGTATCCGTCCTGATCGTCCTGGTCGTCGCGTCGTGGCAGACCGCTCTGGTGACGGTCATCTACCTGGGCATCATCGCCGCGTTCCTGTACTTGTGGCTCTCCAAGAAGTCGTATGAGGCCGGACGGGTGAACCGCGATGCCGCGATGCGCATGTCCACCCTCGTGGCCGAAATGCTCGCTGCCCTCAAGGAAATTACTCTCCGCGACAAGGCTCAGGAAGTCGGCAACATCGTCCTGCACAGCCGTGAACGGGCCGCCCGGTCACGGTCGAATATCCGGTTCATGAGCGCGGTCCCCAAGTTCGTCATCGACATGGCCCTGATCGGCGGCTTTTTGCTGATCGGCGCGGTCGGCTTCATGATCGGCGGCATGGAAGCCGCGATGTCGTCCGTGGCCATCTTCGGCCTCGCGGGCTTCAAACTGGTGCCCGCCCTGACCACGGTCCAGGGACAGCTGACCCTGGTCCAGTCGACCCTCCCCTATACCGAGACTGTGATGCGCGACATCAAAGATGCCGCGGTGCTGCGGGAGAACGCCGAGAAACTCGGTAAGACTCCGATCACCAACGAACCGAAGCTGCTTGAGCTGAAGGATGTTGAGTTCACCTACCCGGGTGCCGAAACCCCGGCCGTCACCAACATCAATCTCAGTCTGCCCATCGGCTCGTCCGTGGGCATCGTGGGGCAGTCCGGAGCCGGCAAATCGACCCTGATCGACATCTTCCTCGGTTTGTTGACCCCGTCGAAGGGCAGCATGACGCTCGACGGCGTGCCGCTCGAGGAAGTGCTGGCTGACTGGCGCAAACGGGTGGGCTACGTACCCCAGGACGTGGCGATTTTCGACGGCTCCGTTGCCCAGAATGTGGCGCTGAGCTGGGGCGGCGACATCGACGAAGAGCGCGTCCGGACCGCGCTGGAACGCGCCCAGCTCCTCGAGACCATCGATGCCCGCGCCGGCGGAGTCCATGGCCGGGTGGGCGAGCGGGGCCTGGCATTGTCCGGCGGTCAGCGCCAGCGCCTGGGCATCGCCCGTGCACTGTATATGGACCCCCTGGTGCTGGTGCTCGACGAGGCCACCAGTGCACTGGACACGTCCACGGAAGCCGCGGTTGCGAACGCGATCAGCGAACTGCACGGTGAAATCACGGTCATTTCGGTGGCACACCGTCTCTCCACCGTCCGGAACAACGACCGGATCTGTTTTATGAAGGACGGCAGCGTGATTACCCAGGGAACTTTCGAGGAAGTCATCCGCGCCAATCCCGACTTCGCCCAGCAGGCCGCTCTCGCGGGTCTCCACGACCCGGCTGTGGGCTCCCCGCCGCCGGGGAGTCGGCACGCCCGGAGGCACGCGCGCTGTAAGCGTCCGTGGCGTTGGCGCCGCTCCATCCGCTGGGCGGATTCCTCAGCAGCTCGCGATCCGCCGGTAGAGATTCTCCAGGCGGTCCACGTAGGCTGCCGCGTCGTAGCGGGGCAGCGCCCACGCTGACCCGCCCAGCGTGTTCGCACAAGCCCGGGGTCCTTGAGCGCCTCGAGGACCTGCGCCACGACGTCGTCCTCTGTTCCCTCCAGGACCGGGGGCGTCGAGCCGTCGTCCGGCCGGGAGAGGCGTGTCCCCACTGCGGCGAGCGGCAGCCCCATACAAAGGGCCTCGAACTCGCTGGTGGCGAAGTTGTTGGTGGCCTGGCCGACGGCGACATGCGCACCGGACATCACACGGTGGTATTCCTCCTGCGACATGCGGTCCAGCAGCGTCACGCCGGCCTCGGCCGCGCGCCCGGCACCCGGTCCCCAGTTCAGTCCGAGGATTCTCACGTCCGGACCGACGGCCCGCCGGAGCTGGCGGGCGAGGCTCAGCTGCCGCTCCATCCCTTTGTCCTCGTCCCAGCGCGAGACGAACAGGATGTTCGGGCGTGCGTCCGGCTTCCAGGCGGGAAGGCTGGCCGCGTCGACCAGCGCAGGCAGGAACTCGGCATCCGGCCGTGCGGCCACCGCGTTTTCGGCGGTGTCATTGTTCGCATAGAAAACGTGTGCGGCGCCGTCGATGGCGCGCTGGATCTCATCGTGGAAGTGGGGGTCGGCCCACTGTTTGCGGATGTCGGTACCGTGCAGCGTGAGGGCGTAGGGGCGCTTCGGCATCCCCGTTCGCGGAGCAACCGCGCGCTGGTGGCGTAGTGGACGTGGACAACATCCGCCGTCCACAGCTTTGCCGCCCTCCGGGCAACGTACGGAACAAAGCGTGCCCGGGCCAGGACCGGGTTGGCGGGCGCGGCCGTCATGGGGCGCACCTGCTCCGGCGGCAAGTAGTCCCATTTCTTGCCGGCCCGGGCGGCCGCCCGGACCATGTTCCGGGCCACAAAAGCGCAGTCGTTGAATTGCAGTACCCGGGGATCGGATGTCTTCCCAGCCTCCGTGCTTCGGACAGCGGGGGACGTTCCCCGGGCGGGGTGGACGGAATCCCGAGTTTCGTTTTGCACCCAGTAAGGTTATCGCGGGACTCCCCAAATACCCTCGCTCAGGAGTTTGTAGTCCATGACCCAAAGCATCGAAGTCGTCGTCCCGGTCCATGACCCGGCGCGGCCGGTAGCGCGCGGAATAGCGTCCGTCCTTGACCAGCGCGCTGCGCTGGCCGCCCGCGGTGTCGATCTGCACGTGACGGTGGTGCTGCATAACCTTGCCGCGGACAGCGTGTCCGGCCCCGGGTTTCAAACCGGCGTCGACGGCGTCACCTATCTCAGCCATTCCGACGGCGTGGCGTCACCGGCCGCCCCCGCAACTACGCCCTCAGCCGCAGCGGCGCGACCTACCTTAGCTTCCTCGACTCGGATGACTACCTGGAACCCGGTTCGCTGCTGGCATGGTGGGAGGTCGCCCAGGCGCATACTGCCGCGGCCGTGATCGCACCGCTGCGGACCCCTGCGGGGAACATTCTGCCGTCGCCGCGAATCAGGCCGTCGAAGCCCCGGGTCCTCCACCCTCCGCGACGGACTGGCATACCGCAGTGTGCCCTACGGCCTGTTGCGCCGCGAGAGCCTGCTCGCCCTTGGGTTCAGCTACACCGAAGGCGTCCCGACCGGCGAAGACATTGAACCAACCCTGCGGCTGTGGTTCCGCTCCGGTGCCATCTGCTACCCGTACGGCGCACCGGCCTACCGGCAGACCGATGACTCCGGGCCGGCCCGCGTGACAAGTTCCATCCGGCCGCTACGGCAGGAGTTCGCGTGGCTGGAACACCTGCTTGGCGCCGACTGGCTGCAGCAGGCGTCGACGGCGGAACGGCGCGCCATCGTCCACAAGATCCTGAGGGTGCACGGCATCGGGGCCTTGCTCCGGCGCGCAGACGCTCCCGACTCCCCAGCCGTGCCCCGTTGTGGGATCCCGAGGAAAGCCTGTACTGGCGCGGGCTGGCTGCAAGGGTCCTGTCCCTGGCCGGCGGGTCCATTCCCAGCATCAGCCGGCGCGACGCCACCCTTATCCAGGCGGCCGGCTCGGCCGACGACCTTCGGCACCTGCGGGTCCTGGCGGCGGAATACCGGGCTTCCGGCAGGAGCGGGGAGCTGCTCACCCCACGGATGCAGGACTCGCTGTCAGGCGATTCGATCATTCGCCATTACGTCAGCGAGAGACTGCGGGCCGCGACCGGCGTTTTCAGGGCACCGCCCCCGCGCCTTGATGACGGCACCCCGCCGCCGTGCCGCCCGCTGCCGGAGGCCCCGGGCTCAAGGGCACCGGCCCGGCTTGCTAGACTCGAGTCGGTAATTCGGACGGGCAGGAGCATTAATGAACTGGTGGCAGGCGTTTCCCGCTATCGCCGTGGCCGCACTCTTGCTCTTCCTTCCCGGGCTCATACTTGCGCGGGCACTCGGCACCAAGGGCTTCGCCTCCGCGGCGATGGCACCCCTGGCGTCCTGCGGGCTCATCGGGCTTGCCGGCGTCGTGGGAGGCCTGCTCCGGCTGGACTGGGGGATTCTCAGCTACGTGCTGGTGACAGCCGTGTGCACTGGCCTGGCATTGCTGCTTCGGCGGTTCTTCAGGGGCCGGGTTGCAGCAGTCGCGCCTGCCTCGGCGGCGCCCGTCGTCCAGTGGGCGGCAATCCTGGGCGGCATGGCTGCGGGCTCAGCCCTCATCGTCAGCCGCTTGTGGCCGGCCATTGGCAAGCCGGGAAACTTCGCCCAGGTGTATGACAACATTTTTCACCTCAACGCGATCCGGTACATCCTCGAAACCGGGAACGCGTCCTCGCTGACGTTGGGCCGGATGCTCAACCCGGATGCCGGGATCGCCATCTACCCCTCCGTGTGGCATTCCCTGGCTGCCCTTGTTTCCCAATTGACCAGCAACGACGTCATCGTCAGCCAGAACGCCGTGATCGTGGCTGTCAGCGTGATCTTGTGGCCCTTCGCCTGCATCATGCTGGTCCGGGGCATCGTCGGCCCCCGCGTTCTGCCGCTTGTTTTTGCCGGTGCCCTGAGCGGCGGTTTCTGGATGTTCCCGCTGCAATTGCTCCAGTGGGGCCCGCTGTATCCCAACACGCTTGCCTACAGCCTGCTGCCGCTGGCGCTGCTGGTGCTCGTGGGGCTGTTCAATGCCGGGCGCGAACGATTCATGGACAACGTCAGCCTGTGGTCCTTCCTGCTCATTGCGGTTGCGGCGTTGTTCCTGTCGCAGCCCAACGGTGTCACGGCGCTCCTGGCATTCTCCGTCCCGCTCATAGCAGGCGCCTGGTTCACCCAGCTCCGCGCCCGCATCCGCGCGAAAGCGGGCGCCCGGGCAATCGGATTCGTGGTCCTCTGGGGGTTCGCCGCGGCTGCAGCCTTCCTCGTCGTCTGGCAGGCCTTGCTCCTCAGTTTTGACAACTGGAAACCCAGCCGGACGCTGGCCCAGGCGGTGGAAGACGTGGCGACGGGCACGCTCCTTGGCGGCAGCGCGACAATGGTCGCCTCCGTAGCGGCCCTCCTGGGAATCGTCACCATCATCGTGCGGCGGCGTGGTGGTTGGATGATCGCCTGTGCGCTGATCGCCGCCGCCCTCTACATCGTCGCGGTGTTTATGTATCAGGGCCGCTTCCGGCACTTCACCACCGGCAGCTGGTACCAGGACCCCTACCGGCTCGCGGCTTTGGTGCCCCTGTTTATGATCGTTCTCGCCAGCGTCGGCGCTGACGGCCTGGTGTCAGCGGTCAGGGGCTGGCTTGGGCGCATGGCCGAGCGGCGATCGGCCGGCCGGCGTCTTGGCCTGCCGCAGTTCCGGGGATCCGGAAGCCTGTACGCCGTAGCATCGGCGGCCATTCTTGCCCTTGCCTTTTCCACCCTGGTGGGACGCGTCCATGATCCCGGGCTGACCGCAGTGTCCACTAAAATCCACGATACGTATTCATTCGTCCCGGGCTGGGCGGTTTCCAATGATGAATTCGCCCTGATGTCCCGGCTTGGCTCGACTGTTCCGGAAGACGCCGTCATCGGGGTCAATCCGTTCAATGGCGGGGCGCTGGCCTACGCCATCTCCGGCCGCCACGTCACCCAGTACCATCTTGCGCCCGCACCCGACGCCGAACTGCGTAAGATCGCGAAGGACATCACAACGGCGCAGACCGGATCTGAAACTTGCCAGCTCGCAGGGAAAGAACACGTCCGTTACATCCTCGACTTCGGCCGCTTCTACATGCTCAACTTCCCGGAGGCCAGGTCCTACCCTGCGTTCGTCGACGTCGCCACTGCCGAGGGTGCCAAGGTGGAACTTGTGGACCAGCAGGGCGCGGCCAAACTCTACAGGGTCACCGCGTGCTGACCGGACCTGGCCTGCCAGGCCCGGTGGGCCGGATCACAGCTGCCATGGCCGGACGCGGCTTTCGCCTAAGCTAGAACCATGCGTATTCTCAGCGTCGTCGGCGCAAGACCACAGTTCGTAAAGCTCGCACCGATCGCATCAGCCATTTCCGGCCGGGCCGAACACCTCATCGCCCACACAGGCCAGCACTATGACGAGCTCATGAGTGATGTCTTCTTCCGGGATCTGGGTATCCCCGCCCCCGACTTCAACCTCGGGGTGGGATCCGGCAAGCACGGGGCACAGACGGGCGCGATGCTCGGAGGCCTTGAAGAAATCCTGGAAGAGGCCAAGCCGGACTGTGTCCTGGTTTACGGCGACACCAACTCCACATTGGCGGCGGCCATCGCGGCGGTCAAGATGCACATCCCGCTGGCCCACCTCGAAGCGGGGCTGCGTTCCTTCAACCGCCGCATGCCGGAAGAGCACAACCGTGTCCTGACGGACCACGCGGCGGACCTGCTGTTGGCGCCCACCCAGGTTGCCGTGGACCACCTGGCCAATGAGGGCCTGGCCGGCAAGACGGTCCTCGTCGGCGACGTCATGACCGATGTCCTGTACCAGGTCCGGTCGCTGCTGGAGCGCCGCAACGAGCCCCTCCCCTTGATATGGAGCCGGGCGGCTACTACGTCAGCACCATCCACCGTCCCGACAACACGGACTCACCGGTCCGCCTCAAGGCCATCCTCGACTCCTTGGCGTCCCTGGACCGGCCGGTGCTCCTGCTGGCCCACCCGCGCCTGGTCAGCCTGGCCGAACGGCACGGACTGACACTCGAGCAGGGCAGCATCCGGGCCTGCCCGCCGCTGGCCTATCCGCAGCTGGTCAACGCCGTGCGAAACAGTGAAGGCGTCGTCACGGACTCCGGCGGGCTGCAGAAGGAAGCATTCCTGCTGCGCGTGCCCTGCACCACCATCCGTCCTGAAACGGAGTGGGTGGAGACCCTCGAATCGCGCTGGAATGTCCTGGTCAGCGAAGACCTGTCGATCCTCGCAGACACTGTGAAACGGCGGCCCCTGAACCCACGGACGCCGCCCCCTACGGCGACGGCCACGCTGCAGACAAAATCGTGGACGCGCTGCTGGACTTCAACACACAGTCGGGCAGGTAGCAAGACCGGGCATTGCCGGTGAGGGGCGGGAGCTGACGGCAGCTCCCGCCCCTGCTGTTCTTGGGTGCCCGGGAAGGGCGCCTGAGGCTGGAGAACCGCTAAAGCAGGGCGGACGCCGCCATGAACCGCACCGGGGCCTCGGGATCGAACTGCGCCGTCAGGCCGGACGCAATCATGGTGTGCGGACGTCCGAACCTGCGGCGCGCTGCGGCTGCCGCCAGCATCTCAGCCAGGGGCCCGGGGTAAGGATGCTGCGGAGCAGCCGGGCGTCCGCCAGGGAGAGGGCCGATCCGCCCCCGGCGCCGCTGCCAGGAGAGTTCGGGTCACCTGTGCGAATTCCGCGCGATCAGGGTCCGTCCAGCCGCCTTGTTCGCCACGCGGGAGAACCACGCCGAAGACATGGACCCGGAGCAGTTTGGTGACCAGCGCCCGACGATGGGCCAAGGGAAGCGCAACGAACCACGGATCGGCCACAAGCTCCAGGGCAAAGGCAAACAATTCGCCGATGTCCCGCCGCTGTCCCGTGACCCGGTCCCGCGCGTCGTCACCCACAACGTACCTGCCGGCCCCGCGGGCATAGTCGATCCGGCCGCCGCCGAACCAGAGCTTGGCCGAGAATATCTGGTCCTCCCCGTGCGCAGGTCCGCGCTGAACTCCAGGCCGAGACGCTGGATCTCGCTGCGCCTCAGAAGGCCAAGCGGCGCTGTGCGGTAGCTCAGGCGGTCCTTGACCGGGTCCAGTTTGAACTGGCGGCGGACCCGGACCGGCGGTGTCCTTACCGGCGCTCCGCCGGCATGGCGCTGGGGCGCGATAACCATCGCGGAGGAATGGGTGCGGGCCAGCTCCAGCCACTGGCGCAGGGCGCCGGGCTCCAGGGAATCGTCGCTGCCAAGAATGCACACGAATTCAGCCGTCGCCTGCTCAAGCCCGTAGTTGAACGGCCCGGCCGGGCTGGGTATCCCGTCGCGGAGTTCCAGGAACCTGGTGGCTGAGGCCAGTTCGGGCGGGATGTTCCTCGAGATCTCGTCCCGGGGATGTTGTGGCACACCACGGTGGCCGGACTCCGTCGGGGCGGTTCAGCTCGAGGCCGGCAGCGGCCACCGACGCGAGTGCCCTCGCCACCGGCCGGGTGCTGCTGTGCACAGCGATGACGACGTCCACCGCCGGGACTGCTGCACCGGTTGCATCCTTATCCATGTCTGCTCCCGGTGGCTCCTGTGCCGGCAAGCACGCGGCCATAGACGTCCTCGAACAGCATGCCAACCGTGCTCCGGCTGAACCTGGCCCGGATGGGCGCGGCAATAGCCGAGGGGTCGGTACCGGCGAAGTTCAGCCGGGCCGCCTGGATTGCGGCGGCCAGGGAGTCCGGGGACGCGTCCTCCACCAGGACGCCGTTCGCCGGGGTCACGTAGTCGGTGAAGCCCCCACGCGCGGGACGACGACGGGCCGTCCGGCGGAGAGCGCCTCCGCCGCGGACGTGAAGAAGTTTTCATGGGCCGTCGGGAGGAAGAACAGATGGGCCTGCTCGAAATACGCGAACACCTCGGCCGGCGGGACCATGCCGACCAGCGTGACGTTCTCCCCGAGCTGCAACTCGGATATCAGGTCCTCGGCTTCCCCGCGGAGGGGTCCGTTCCCCACCCAGTTGAGGTGTACATCGTGGCCGGCTTCCTTGAGCGCTGCTATGGTCCTGATGGCCAGCAGCGGTCTCTTCCCGGGACCAGCCCGCCGACGGCGACCAGGCGCAGCCGGTCGCCGGGCGGCAGCGGCTGCACCGGCCGCTCGTTGGCAACGACGCACGGAACCAGCACCGCCGCGTCCGGCCGCGCGAACGCCTGCAGCTTCCCGACGAGTTCCGCCGTCACTCCTGTCACGGCGTGCGGAAGACGCAGCACCCAGCGCAGCCAGGCGAAGCGCGGCCACATCCCGGCGACGTTCTGCGGGTTCGTGACACCGCTCCAGTGCTCGGAGTGGACCCACGGCATCCGTTTCAGGGCCGCCGGCAGGGCCGCCACGAGTGCCGAGGAAAAGGCCATCGTGTGCAGCACGTCCGACGTCGAGCTTTCCCTCAACAGTGTTCGAAGCACGGACACTGCCGTCCACGGCTGGCGGGGGTTGAGGAGACCCTCTGCACGGGGAGTCCGGCATAGGTCTCCGCGGCCGCGGGCAGCCTGCTGCCCAGCCGCACATGCACCACGCTGACATCGTGCCGCAACTGGACTGCCTTTGCGTGCTCCAGATTGAACGGGGCCTGGGCCGGCGTCTCGTGGCTGGGGAACCAGGTGGTGACCACAAGGATTTTCATTGCCGGGTCCTCCCCACCGACGCGACGATCGCGGCCGCGGCCTGGCCGGCGGCGGCCAGTGAGGCGTTCTCCCCACCCACTGCGAGCGGTGTCCGTGACCGGTGTCTTCCTTCTCGAGCGCGGCGATCATGGCAGCCGCCACGGCATCCGGGTCATGGTCCACAGCGTCGCCGAGGCCGTTGTTGGCCACCACCGCGGCTCCCTCGCCGGGCCCGGCGAAGATGACCCGGGCGCCACACCCTGCGGCCGCGTAGATCTTCGTCGGCTTGGCGAAGTCGTAGCCCTGACCGGGTTTGATGCTGACCAGCGCCGCCACGGCCCCGCGGAGCCAGGCTGCAGCCTCCTGGGCGGCACAACGCCGCCGAAGACCACGCTGCCGGGAGCAACCTCGTCCGCCAGCGCCCGGAGGGCCGGTTCGTCGGTGCCCTGCCCGAAGAAGCGGATCTCCGCCGTCGGGAACTTACGCTGCACCAGCGGCAACGCCCGGATGAAGACGTCGGCTCCCTGCCATTCCGAAATCGTCCCGGTGTAGGCGAAGTAGGGCCGGTCGCTTGCCGCGGCATCGCCGTGGGGGTTGAAGACTGAAGTGTCCACTCCGTTGGCCACGACCCGCACCCGTTCCGCCGGCACACCGAACTTTGCCACCTGCTCGGCCACCGCGTCGGAAATGGCGATGACGCAGGCGGCGCGCCGCAGGACGAATCCCTCGACACGGCGCATCAGGCGGACGACGAAGCCCGGCACGTCCGTGGCGGACAGCGCCTCACTCCAGACGTCTGCCGCGTAGTAGACGAAGGGCGGCGGCGCAGCCAGGAGCTCAGGGCCACCATCAGCCCGGTGGTGGGCGGCGGCTCCGACACGACCACATCGGCCCGCTGCAGCAGCAGGCGGAAGAAGGCCGGCACGTCGAAACTCAAGTACTGGACGTAGCCGCGGACGTTGCCGCCGCCGTCGCGCAGCACGGGCCAGCGGCTGATCCTGAAGGGAACGTTGCCTGCCGTGGCGCCGCCAGGGGCGCGCGTGGTGACCACCAACACGTCCGCCCCCGCTGCCACCAGCCCGTCGACCAGCGCCTGGAGACGAAACGCCGCGGCACCCACTTCCGGCGTAAAGAGCCGGGTGGCCACCACCACCCGCAAACGGGGATGGGCCGTCACGAGGCGGCGACTTTGACCATCCGCCCGCTGCGTGCGGACTCCAGCACTGCTTCGGCAACGCGCAGCGTGTCCAGGCCCTCGCGCATGGTCACGACGTCGGTGCGCAGCCCCAGGACCGCGTCGCGGAACGCTTCGTGTTCCGTGCGCAGCGGTTCCGGTTTCGCGATGGCAAGACGGGTCATGTTGCCCTCGGAGACACCGCGGAAAGCCGCCATGGACTCCCACTCGGTAGCCACGGTGCCGTTCTCGAAGAATGTCAGGTCGGCCGTGACCGTATCGGCCACAAAGCTCCCTTTTCGCCGGTGACGATGGTCAGGCGCTCTTTCATGGGGAAAGCCAGTTCACCAGGTGGTTGGTGATGACGCCGCTTTCCAGCTGCCCGGTCGCTGCGACCATGTCCTCGTGCGGACGGCCGCTGCGCGTGGTGACCTGGGCGAAGATCGAATCGAAACGGCTCTGGGCGAGCCAGGCGGTCAGGTCGATATCGTGCGTGCCCAGATCCTTGACCACGCCGACGTCGGCAATGCGCGACGGGAACGGGCCCTGGCGCCGGGTGGCGATCTGGTACACGTCGCCGAGTTCGCCGGCCTCGATCCGCTTCCGCAGGGACTGCAGCGCGGGATTGAACCGCTCGATGTGGCCGACGGCCCCTACGAGGTTTTTGGCCTCGAACGCCTCCACGAGGCGCTGGCCGGCCTCCGTGCTGGCGGCGATCGGCTTCTCCACGAGGGTGTGGACGCCGGCGTCGGCCAGGGCCAGTCCGACCTCCTCATGCATGCCCGTGGGGACGGCAGCGACCGCCATGTCCAGGCCCTCGGCAATGAGTTCTTCCACCGAGGACAGCACGGTCAGTCCGCCGGCTACGCCGTGCGGATCGCCGTACGCGTCCGCGACGGCCACCAGGTCTACGCCGGGCAGTTCTCGGAGGACGCGGGCGTGGTGCCGCCCCATCATCCCCAGCCCGATCAGGCCCACGCGCAGGTTCGCCATGTCAGGCACCGGCCTTGGAGACGGCGTTGACAGCGGCGACGATGCGCTCGAGGTCGTCTTGGCTCAGGGACGGGTGGACCGGCAGGAGAGCACTTCCTTGGCCGCCGTTTCCGTGTTGGGCAGGTCTTCGGTCCGGTTGAAGGACGGAAGGCGGTGGTTCGGGACCGGGTAGTACACGCCGGTTCCGATGTTGTATTCATCCCGCAGTGCCTTGGCCAGTCCGTCGCGGTCCTCGGGCACACGGATCGTGTACTGGTGGTAGACGTGGCCTGCCCCCGCCTTGACCAGCGGCGTTCCGACGTTCTCCAGGTTGGCGTCGAGGAAAGCGGCGTTCTGCTGGCGCTGCGCGGTCCAGCCCAGCACCTTGGTGAGCTGGACGCGGCCGATGGCGGCGTGCAGGTCGGTCATGCGGGCGTTGAATCCGACGATTTCGTTCTGGTACTGCTTCTCCATGCCCTGGTTGCGCAGCAGCCGGAGGCGGTGCTCGACGGCGGCGTCCGACGTCGTGACCATGCCGCCCTCACCGGAGGTCATGTTCTTCGTCGGGTACAGGCTGAACATGGCGAAGGTGCCGAAGCTGCCGACCTTCTGGCCGTTGAAGCTGGCTCCGTGGGCCTGGGCTGCGTCCTCGTAGAGGTCGATGCCGCGCTCCGCGGCAAGCCGGCCGAGGCCTTCGACGTCGAACGGGTGCCCGTAAAGGTGCACCGGCATGATGCCCTTGGTCTTCTCGGTGATGAGCGACGCGACGTGGTCCGTGTCCAGGGTGTAGTGGTCCAGTTCGATGTCGGCGAAGACGGGAGTGGCTCCGGTCAGCGCGACGGAGTTGCCGGTGGCGGCGAACGTGAACGACGGCACGATGACCTCGTCACCGGGCCCGACACCGGCGGCCAGGAGGCCGAGATGCAGTCCGGAGGTGCCGGAGTTCACGGCAACGGCGGCGCGGCCATCAACAAGCACCGAGGAGAACTCTGTTTCAAAGTCCGCCACCTGCTTGCCTTGGGCCAGCATTCCGGATGCGAGGACGGCATCGACGGCCGCCCGCTCTTCATCGCCGATGATCGGCTTGGCTGCGGGGATAAAGTCCAGGCTCATGCGTTGTCCTCTGCCTCTTTCAGGAATTCTTCTTGCTCAACATATTTGGCGCCTGTCTCGGGGCAGACCCAGAACCCGTCTTCCTCGCGCAGCGGGAAGCCGGCCTTGCCGACCCACCCGAGCCGCTTGGCGGGCACTCCGGCCATCAGGGCGAAGGCCGGTACATCCTTTGTGACGACGGCGCCTGCGGCGATGGTCGCCCAGCGTCCGATCGTCACGGGCGCTACACAGACGGCCCGCGCGCCGATGGACGCCCCGTCCTCGATGGTGACGCCCACCGGGGTCCAGTCGTGGGCGCTCTTCAGGGTTCCGTCAGGGCTGATGGACCGGGGGTAGGTGTCGTTCGTCAGGACCACCGCGGGTCCGATGAAGACACCATTTCCCAGCCGGGCGGGTTCGTAGACCAGCGCGTAGTTCTGGATCTTGGTGTTATCGCCGATCTGGACACCGGTGCCGACGTAGGCACCGCGGCCGACGATGCAGTTTTCTCCCAGGGTGGCGTCCTCGCGCACCTGGGCCAGATGCCAGATCTTGGTGCCGGCGCCCAGCACGGCACGGTCCGAAACATCAGCGCTCGGGGCAATGTTATTCATCGTGGATCTCCTGTCAAAGGGAAAAGTGTTCGGCGCGCGGACTCAGGTCAGGCCTTGCCGATGACGCGGTACTCGACGCCGTCCCATGCCTCGGGGCGGCTCACTCGGCGGCCGTCGATGAAGACCCGGACGCCCGGGAGGTCCTGCGGGCCCAGCGTGCGGTACTCGGCGTGGTCCGCCTGGACCACAGCCGCGTCGGCCGGTTCACCCAGGTGGTACGGCTGGAAGCCCAGCTTCTGGAGTTCCTCGTCGGTGTACAACGGGTCATGGACCAGCGCGGCGGCACCGCGCTGCTCGAGTGCCCGGACGGCGTCGAACACGCCGGAGAACGCCGTCTCCTTGACGCCACCGCGGTAGGCAGCGCCAAGTACCACCACGCGGGCGCCGGCGAGGTCGCCGTAGGCCCCTCGAGCAGTCCGATGGTGTAGGCCGGCATGTCGGCGTTGGCCTCGCGGGCGGCGCGCACTACCGTGGCCGCCGGATCGTTCCAGAGGTACAGGCGCGGGTAGACGGGGATGCAGTGACCGCCGACGGCGATGCCCGGGGTGTGGATGTGGCTGTACGGCTGTGAGTTGGCAGCCTCGATGACCTGGTAGATGTCGATGCCGGCAGTGGCGGCATACCGGGCGAACTGGTTGGCGAGTCCGATGTTCACATCGCGGTACGTGGTTTCGGCCAGTTTCGCCATCTCGGATGCCTCGGCGGAGCCCAGGTCCCACACGCCGTTCGGGCGTGCCAGATCCGTCCGCTCGTCGAAGTCCAGCACGGCCTGATAGAACTCGACGGCTTTGGCGGCCCCGGCGTCGGACAGTCCGCCCACCAGCTTGGGGTACTTGCGCAGGTCTTCGAAGACCCGGCCGGTGAGGACACGTTCGGGAGAGAACACCAGGTGGAAGTCCCGGCCTTCGACCAGGCCGGAGGCGGATTCCAGGGCCGGCTTCCAGCGGCTCCGGGTGGTTCCGACGGGCAGCGTGGTTTCGTAGGAGACCAGGGTCCCGGGCGTCAGGTGCTTTGCCAGTTCCGCGGTGGCCGCGTCCATCCAGCCGAAGTCGGGGTTCGCTTCGGCATCGACGAACAGCGGCACAACGAGGACAACGACGTCCGCTTCGGGGACCGCGTCCGCGTAGTCGGTGGTGGCCCGGAGCTTGCCTGCCGGCACCAGTTCGGAGAGTTTTTCCTGCAGGTGGGCTTCGCCGGGAAACGGCTCCGTACCGGCGTTGATGAGGTCCACAACCTGCCGGTTCACGTCGACGCCGACGACCTCATGGCCCTTGGAGGCAAACTGGACGGCCAGGGGCAGGCCGATCTTTCCCAACGCAATTACAGCAATCTTCACGATACTCGTGCCTTTTCTCTCATACCTGATGGCGGGGCCAGGGGACCTGTCTCCACACTAGCTGCTGCTTCGCCGCGACGGCGCAGCAGCAGGGTCTGCCGACTAGCTGCGGAGCCTGCTAACGGCCTCGCTGATCGGTCCGTCAAACAAAACATTTCCGTGCTGCAGCAGGACACCGCGGGCGCAGATCCGGGAGACCAGGTCCAGGTCGTGGCTGACGACGACGAGGGTCTTGCCCCGTTCTGCCAGCTCCTGGATCTTGTCAATGCATTTGCGCTGGAACGGTTCGTCGCCCACTGCAAGGATTTCATCGATCAGGAAGACCTCGGGATCCGTGTGGACGGCCACGGAGAAGGCCAGCCGCAGGTACATTCCCGAAGAATAGAACCTGACTTCGGTGTCAATGAACTCGCCGATCTCCGCGAACTCGACGATCGCGTCGAAACGGTCATTGACCTCCTGCTCGGTCATCCCCAGGATGGCACCGTTCAGGTAGACGTTGTCACGGCCGGAGAGGTCGTGGTGAAAGCCCGCGCCGACTTCGATGAGCCCGGCGACCCGTCCGCGGGTCCGCACGGTGCCGGAATCGGGGAGCATCACGCCCGAGATGTGCTTCAGCAGCGTGGATTTACCCGACCCGTTGAGGCCGAGCAGGGCCACGGTCTCCCCGCCTGAACATCCAGCGAGACGTCTTTGAGGGCATGGAATTTCTTGGAGAGATCACCCTCCTGCCCTTGGCCAGCCATACAACGGTTTCCTTGATGGAACGGGTGTGGCGGAGGACGAACTGCTTGCTGATGCCGGACACTTCGATTGCGTTGGCCACTCAGAGCTCCTGTGCGAAGCGGCCCTCGAGCCGCCGGAAAGTGATTTGCCCCAGGACCAGGACAAGGACCGAGATGACCAGGCCGACCGGCAGCCAGAGGCTGAAAAGGTCGGGCGGCATGGGTGAGGAACCGTTCGTCGTCGGGAACCAGAACGCGTAGTGGAAGAGCTCGACGCCCACCGTGATCGGGTTGGCCTGATAGACCGCGAAGGCGACGTCCCCAGCTGGCGCTGCACCATGGTCCAGGCATACAGCACGGGTGAGGCCCACGTGGCGATCATCAGGAGCATGTCCACGATGTTCTCCGAATCGCGGTAGTACACGTTGGCGGCACCGAAGAGCAGCCCCAGGCCGGCGGCCAGCAGCGCCACGATGGTGAACCCTGCAATCGCCGCAAGCAGTTCGAACAGTCCCGGCTGCCAGCCCGTAAAGACGCAGGCGATCACCAGAACGACGATCTGCGGGAAGAAGTGCACGGCCGAGACCCATACGGACGCGATCGGGAAGAGCTCCCGCGGGAGGTAGATCTTCTTGATCAGGTTCCCGTTGTGCACGATCGACCGCGCGGCATTTCCCAGCGCCTCGGTGAAGAAGTTGATCAGGATGATGCCGGAAAACAGGTAGACCGCGTAGTTGTTCAGCCCGTCCGGATTCCGGGGCTCTTCTCGAGTCCCAGGAAGACGCCCAGGGCGATGTAGAAGACGATGAACTGGACGCCGGGCTTGACGTAGGACCACAGCAGGCCCAAAACCGAACCCCTGTAGCGGACCTTGAGTTCCTTGCGGACCAGCAGCTTCAGCAGAAATCTCGAGCGGGCCACGTCGGCAAGGCCTCTGCCCAGCCCCGGTTGTACCAGTTCCTGGGTGTTGGAACTCATCTACCGTCCCTGTCCCCGCTGTTGGCGTCGAACGTCTTCTTCCAGGCATCCATGGAGGTGATCTCGGCGAGGGCGCCGCGATACTCCTGCTTCAGGGCAGGCCACTTGCGCAGCACCTCGCCGTAAACCTTCAGGCCTTCGGTCATGAGTTTGCGGACCTGGCTGGGATCCCGCTTGTACCAGGACGCAGCGGTCCCCTCGGCATTGGATACCAGGGCACTGTCGAACTGCGACACCCGCCACCACTTGTTGTCCTGATGCGCCACGAGGGTCTCGGGATGGGACCTGCTGGACTCCGAGACCGGGAAACCCACCTGCCGGACCACTGTCTTCGCCACCCACGGCAGAAGCGTCAGATAGGACGGCACCGAGACACCCTTACCGCGGCGGGGAACCTTCGTCGACCTCACCGACGGGAAGTCGTCAAAGCTCGGCTTGAACTGCGCCTCGGAAAACTGCTGCGCCATGGCGCGGATTTCCGGCAGCTTGGTGGGCAGCATGTCATGCAGGCCCGCCGGTCCGCGGAGCAGGTCCTTCATGGCCTCGATCCGGCCCTGGACGGTGTAGTACTGCATGGAAATGTTGTGCTTGAGGTCCAGCTTGATCGAGTTTTCCAGGAGCCCGCCGCCGAACTCGTACGGGCTATGCAGCAGCGCGTAAATGAACCGGTTCCGGGTGTGGAAGTACGACTGCCACCCCACGAGGTCGTCCTTGTCGATCCAGGAAACGTGCCAGACGGCCGAGCCGGGCAGGGAGACCGTGTTGAAGCCTGCGGCCTTGGCACGGACGCCGTATTCCGTGTCATCCCATTTGATGAACACGGGCAGCGACAGACCGATCTCACGGATGACTTCGGTGGGGATCATGCACATCCACCAGCCGTTGTAGTCCACGTCCACGCGCCGGTGCATCCACGGAGTGTCCCGCAGGTTCCGCTGCGCGAAGTTGTGCCGCATCTCCTGGTCGGAGTTCGGTTCGGCGGGGCCGATGATGTACGGGTTGACCACCTCGCCGAGGGTGTGGAGGACATTCCGGTCGTGAAGGTCGAACATGTGGCCGCCCACCAGTGTGGGCTTCTTGCAGTAGTCCGCAAAGATGCCCAGCCGGGTGATGCTTTCAGGTTCGATAACGACGTCGTCGTCCAGCAGCAGGACGTAGTCGCTGTTGTTTTCCACTGCCTCGTACATGCCGCGGGCGAAGCCGCCCGATCCGCCGAGGTTGTTCTGGTCGATGATGCGGAGCTTGCCGCCGAGTGCCCTCTCGACCTCGGCGAAACCGTCGGCTTCCGCTACTTTTTCGGTGCCCTGGTCGACGACGATGACCTCTTTGACCTGTTCCAGAGCCTCGGGGTGCTGACCCAGGATGCGGAGGTTGTTGATGCAGTACGCCGTCTTGTTCAGGGTGGTGATTTCGAGGGTGATCGAACCGGTCAGCCGTCGCTGCGCGTTGGCCTGCCATTCCGCTCCGACAAACTCCATCGCGTCAGCTCCGGCCGTTACGTCGAACCAGTACCAGCCGCCGTCGCCGAAGGGGGCCAGGGACAGGTTGAATTCCGTCCGGGCGTCGCCGGCGACCCTTTGGTCTCCACGTGCTGCAGCGAACCGCGCGCGTTGGAGCGGTAGACGCTGACAGTGCCGCGTCCGGAGGTCCGCACGTTGAGACGGACCTCTTTCACCGTTGTCCAGCGACGCCAGTAGCTTGCGGCGAAGGCGTTGAAGTACGTGCCGAAGGAGATGCGTTCGCCCGCGCGCACTGAGGCGCTGGTCCGTGACGTCACATCGTCGGCGTGGGCGGCCCGCGGTGCGTTCAGGACCTTGATCGGAGTCTTTGTCCGGCCCAACCCGGACAATTCCGAGGAGACGTCGGAGCTGCTGCTCACCACTCCTGAGTCCATGTACAGCGGGAGCGTCTCAAGCCCCCGCTCCCCGGGAGAATAACGCGCTGGACGGTCTGCCAGCCGGCCTCGCTGCCTGCTACGGCCGGGACTGTCTCTTTTACTTGCTGGTTTCCGCTCACGCGTCCACTCCTCCGCTTTCGATCTGGGCGCCGGCCTCGAAATGGGGGCGGATCTTGTTGTCGAACATGGCCAGCGCGGACCCGATGGCCATGTGCATGTCCAGGTACTTGTACGTGCCGAGGCGTCCGCCGAACAGGACGTCTTTCTCGGCGGCCGCGAGGTCGCGGTACTTGAGCAGGCGTTCGCGGTCCGCGGCAGTGTTGATGGGGTAGTAGGGCTCGTCGCCCTTCTCCGCGGCGCGGGAGAACTCGCGCATGATGACGGTCTGTTCCGTCTGGTAGTCGCGCTCCGGGTGGAAGTGGCGCGGCTCGATGATGCGGGTGTAGGCCACGTCGGCGTCGTTGTAGTTCACCACGGACGTTCCCTGGAAATCGCCGACGTCGAGCACTTCTTCCTCGAAGTCGATGGTGCGCCAGGACAGGTCGCCCTCGGCGAAATCGAAGTAGCGGTCCACGGGGCCGGTGTAGACCACGGGGATGTTTCCGACGACCTTGTTCTTGCTGTACTCGTGCGACTCGTCAAAGAAGTCGGTGTTCAACCGGACCTCGATGTTCGGGTGTTCCGCCATCTTCTCGATCCACGCGGTGTAGCCGTTGGTCGGCAGGCCCTCGTACTTGTCGTTGAAGTAGCGGTTGTCGTAGTTGTAGCGCACCGGGAGGCGCGAGATGATGCCCGCGGGCAGGTCCTTGGGATCCGTCTGCCACTGCTTGCCGGTGTAGTGCTTGATGAACGCCTCGTACAGCGGGCGGCCGATGAGCTGGATGCCCTTGTCGTTCAGGTTCTGCGGGTCGGTACCGGCGAGTTCACCGGCCTGTTCCTTGATCAGTTCCTGCGCCTGGCCGGGGGTCAGGTTGGCGCGGAAGAACTGGTTGATCGTCGCCAGGTTAATGGGCAGGAGTAAACCTCGCCCTTGTGCACGCCGTACACCTTGTGCACGTAGTTGGTGAACGTCGTGAAACGGTTGACGTACTCCCAGACGCGTTCGTTCGACGTGTGGAAGAGATGCGCGCCGTAACGGTGCACTTCGATGCCGGTCTGCTCATCCTTCTCGCTGTAAGCATTGCCGCCGATGTGGTGGCGGCGGTCGATGACAACGACCTTCAAGCCCAGCTCCGTGGCGGCCTGTTCTGCGATTGTCAGGCCGAAAAGCCTGAGCCTACGATGACAAGGTCAGCGGTCACAAAATCTCCTGGTTCGAATGTGGGCAGCCCAACGTTGTGCATTGTCTGCTGGTCCAGCCTACCCGAGACAAGGCAGGAACCCGCGAATCGGGGTCCCCGGCCGGGCACGCCGCGGGCCCCGTAATTTGACCGTTCTCCGAGGTCAGCACGGCTTTCCACATAGCAGCATTTCCCCGTCGCGGGCCGCTGCAGCCAGGTCCTAGCGTTGGATCCAAACGGCGCCGCGGGAAAGGACCCTCAGCCGATGATGCTGCACTGTTCCCTCGTTCCGGCGCCGGGATCCGCGCTCCCTTTCGGCCTTCTGGAACTGGCCATCGAGGTGTCCCCCGCGTGCCCAGGGGCGGAACTGCAGTCTGCCATCTCCCGGCGCTACCGGACCGGGGAGCTGACTGTGGGCCGCGTCCCGGTGGCTGCCTTCACCGTCGGCGAGGGCCCCCTCGTCCACGGCGCGGTCCTGGTGGACGGCGCGGTCCTGGTGGACGGCGCAGGACTGACGGGCGGCGCAGTACTGACGGGTGGCGCGGTGCCGCTGGTGCTCGCTGTGCACAGCGGGCCGGGCGCCGGCCTGATCATTCCCCTGCGGCGGGGCAGGTTCCGGATCGGACGCGGCGGCACGGAGATCGACATTCCGGACCCCGAGTTGTCCCGCGAACATGCGCAACTGGACGTCTCCGACTCCGCCGTTACCCTCCTCGACCTCGGAAGCGCCAACGGGATCACCGTCGACGGCCGGAAGGTGCAGGCGGCAACCATATCCACCGACGACCTGATCCGGTGCGGGGGTTCGTCGATGTCGCTGGTTTTCGGCGCGCCGGTGGCCTCCGGCGCCCTGTGCTCCGCCGGTTCCGATGTCTCGGTGCCCCTCGTGGTCGGCAACCCTGCGGCGAACAGCAACCGGTCGGCACTGTTTCTGGCGGCGGGCCTGCCTCTGGCAATCGGCGCCGGCCTGGCCGCTGTGACCGGAATGTGGATCTTCCTGGCCTTCACCGCCGTCTCCGCGGTGTCCGTCCTGGTGCCGGTCGTGTCCGGCAGAGGGCAACGCCGCGAACTCAGGGCGGCCGTCAAGGCGGCCGCCCGCGAGGACACGGATCGACGACGGCGGGCAGCACCGTCGGCGGGCGAATTATCCCTGCGGGGTTTGTCGGCGGCACCAGACCCCGGCGAGGCTTCCACGACGCCGGGACCTGTCTGGTTGCGGCTCGGACAGGCACAGAGCCCAGCGAACATCCGGCTGGAACCGCCGGACCCGGGTTTCCGGGCCCCGTCGCTGGGAATGGTCCCCGTGACCCTGGATCCGGCGACGGCCGTGACGACCCTCCGCGGTCCGGAACCTGCTGTCGCCGGGCTGCTCAGATCCTTCGTGCTGCAGCTTGCCGGCTACCCCGCGGCACATCGGACCAGGATCCTCATTCATGGCCCTACCCCGCACCTCCTGGCGGCACGCTTCCTGGCCACGGCAACTCTCTCGGCCCATGAGGCCACTACCGTGAAAATGCTCGCGGACTGCCCGGACGGGAACTTTGAGCGCGGGGTGCTGATCATTGGTGATGCCACCGCATCCGGAACACTGCGCGCGGTGGCGGCCGGCCGCGGCTGGCAGGTGGTCGACTGCACCGGCGAACCGGATGCCGGCGCGGCCATCACTCTCACGGAGCGCACCGGACGGCTTTCAACCGCCCACTCCTCGCTGGAGTTCACTCCCGATCTTGTTCCGGCCGGCGTCTTCGACCGCAACTGCCGCCGCCTTGGGGCCAGGGCACCCTTGTCGGCTCCCCGGACGGGCATCCCGGCTGCCTGCTCACTCAGCGGGCTTCTCCCGTTTGCGGCGCGGGACATTTCCCGGCGCTGGAGCGTCTCGGCAGACACGCCGGGGCTTCGGGTGGTGGTCGGCGTCGGAAGTTCCGGCCCTCTGCAGCTGGATCTGCAGGCGGACGGTCCCCACTTCCTCGTGGCGGGCACCACCGGCTCAGGCAAATCAGAGTTCCTCCGGACCCTGGCGGCTGCGCTGGCGGCCGCCCACCCGCCGGGGCGGGTCAACCTGCTGTTCATTGATTTCAAGGGCGGCTCCGGTCTGCGGCCGCTGGCCGGCCTCGCCCACTGTGTCGGGCTCCTCACGGACCTCGACACGTCCGAGGTGGCGCGCACCCTGGTCTCCCTGGCGGCAGAAGTGCGGCGCCGGGAGGAACTCCTGGCGGCGTACCGGGCCGCGGACCTCACGGCCTACGAGCTGCTTGACCCATCCGGGCCGCCGCTGCCCCATCTGGTCCTCATCATCGACGAATTCAGGATGCTCGTGGACGAGGCCCCTGCTGCCCTGGCCGAGCTGATGCGGATTGCCGCCATCGGCCGCTCCCTCGGGGTCCACCTCGTGATGGCAACCCAGCGTCCCCAAGGCGCCGTGTCCGCCGATATCCGCGCGAACGTGACCAGCTGCATCGCCTTAAGGGTCCAATCGGACATGGAGTCCCTCGACATCATCAATTCCCGGGTGGCGGCAGACATCCCGATCACGCGCCCGGGGCGCGCCTTCCTGGTTCGCGGAAACGGAAAGCCGGAGGAGTTTCAGACGGCCACCGTCACACTGCCCGGGCAAGGGACAGTCCGCGGCCCGCGTGTGATGGAGGTGATGGAATTCCTCACCCGCCGGCCGGCGGACGGGTCCACCGTCCCGGCGGTAGGACCCGCTGCACCCTCCGCGTCAGCGGCTGCCCGGCTGACGGACGAAGTACGCGCACTCTGGGAGTCGTCAGGCGGCGGCCCCTGCGGCGGCCGGTAGCAGCACCCTCCCCACGCAGCCGGCTTTTCCCGTGGATGGGCGCCTCGACCGGATCAGGCTGGGGCTGTTGGACATCTCCGAAGAGCAACGGGTCGCAGAGTTCGGGTGGGTTCCGGGCACCCACGGCCATCTGGGACTGATCTCGGGCAGCACCGGCGGTAGCGACGCCGCCCTGCGGCTCATCGTGGATCAGCTCCTGAGCTGCGGGGACGAATCTCACCTGTATCTTCTGGACGCCGCCGGCGCGTTCAGCGCCGCAGTCACCTCGCCCAGGGTGGGGGCTGTCGTGGGACTGCACGAACTCCGCCGGGCCGTGCGCGTCCTGGAACGGGTCTCGGACGAAATGACCCGGCGCCTCAGCGCCGCGGACACGGCCCACTCACCCGCGCTCGTCCTCGCACTGTGCGGCTGGGGAACCTGGGTGTCGGCGATCCGGGCCGGGCCCTGGCCTGGGCCGAGGACATCGTCCAGGACCTGGTGCGCGACGGCGCCAGGGCCGGGATCACGGTGCTTGTGTCAGGTGAACGCGAACTGGTGACCGCACGGTTCTTCGCCGCTGTTCCCAACCGGATCTTCCTGCCTGCCGGATCGACGGACGAGGCCCGGCTCGCCTGGCCGCGGCTGCCCGACATCGATGCAGTCGCCGGCCGCGTGGTGGTTTTTGGGCCCGTGTCGCCGGCCACCTCTGCTGAAGGTCACGTGGGACAGCTCTTCGGGACCCTGCCCCCTGCCATCCGGGACGAGTCTGTGCTACCGGGGACCCGGCCGTTCCGGGTCGAGCCCCTTCCCGGGATGGTCACGGTCGCTGACGTCCGGTCCGTGGCTCCAAGCTGTCCTCCCCACCCGGCCGCCTGTGGCTCGGAGTGGGAGGCGATGAGCTCCTCCCCGCGGGCATTGAACTGCCTCGGGGCGCTGTCCTCGCCGTCCTCGGCGGCCACGCGTCCGGGAAGAGCTCGCTTCTTCGGGCCCTCCCCGGCCTCAACCCTGCAGTCAACTGGGTGCAGGCTCCGGCCGCCACGGATCCGGAGCGGCACTGGTCACGGACCTACGACGCCGCGCTCGCCGGCACACTGGATCCGGCAGCGATTCTCCTGGCGGACGACCTCGATCTGCAGTCGCCCGAAGCCAACAGCCGGCTGCTCCTGCTGAACAGCCTCGGATGGCGGGTGGTCTTCATGGCGGCTACAGCCTGGGCATCCGGCAACGTGTCCCGCTGGTTCAGAACGCGGCCGCCCAGGGGCTGGGCGTTTTGATCGCACCGCGGGGTCCAATGGACGGAGAACTCTTTGGAGTCCGGTACGAACTCGAGCAGAGTCCTCCGTCGGGGCGCGCGGTCGTGATTTCGGACGGACGCTCCCGGGTGGTCCAGCTGGGGTTCGATCCTGCGGCAGACCTCAGCGGGTGAGGACCGTGAGGCGCGGGCTACAGGGCGGGAGGAGCTCCACCGGGGCGCGATGCGAACGCAATGACACGCTTGTCAAACAGCAGCACGATGGCCAGGGCCGCCGGCACCAGCATGGCCAGGCCCGCCAGGGGGTATCCGCCCGACATAGTGGGGAAGCCGATGGTGAGGGTGAAGAGCTGCGCCACCAGCGCGCCTGCACGCGGCCACCGGTATCCGCGGAACAGGAAGGTGGCCACCGCAAAAGCCAGGCAGAGAACGCCGCCAGGAGCACCAGAGTGAACACCGCACCCCAGAAAGACAGCACAGGGGCGCCGGTCAGCAGCTGGCTTCCGTACCAGATGGCCGCAACCAGCAGCGCCGCCGCCTCCAGCGCCACAACGATCGCAATCACCAGGATGCCGGCGGGGCGGGCGGGGACGCCGGGCCCGGAAGGAACAGGCTCGGAGGGGTTTTCAGAGGCTCTTGACACACTGGCACAGTACCGGACATAGTCGACTAGATGTGAGGGCGCCGCCAGCTAATGTGATGCATCGCTCACGATCCCGAGGCATATTGAAGCGGGTTATCCCTTGTTTACGCAGCGTTAACATGACACGCTTAAACCAGATGACCGAGGGGGCCCCAAAGGGCCCCTTTCTTATGAAGCCTCTAGTGAATAGTTTCACAAAGGCATTTAACGAGTGCCCAGGAAATGGAGTGACTGATAAGCATGGATTGGCGTAACCGCGCAGCGTGCCTTGACAAGGACCCGGAACTTTTCTTCCCCGTAGGAAACACCGGCCCTGCCCTCCTGCAGATCGAGGAAGCCAAAAGTGTGTGCCGGCGTTGCCCTGTTGTCGATACCTGCCTCCAGTGGGCGCTGGAGTCCGGCCAGGACGCCGGCGTCTGGGGCGGCATGAGCGAAGACGAACGCCGCGCCCTGAAGCGCCGCGCGGCCCGCGCCCGCCGCGCCTCCTAGGACCAGGTTCCTGACGCCGGCGCACCCGGCGACCCGCTTGCAGCGGCAGGACAGCAATGGCCGCAGACCTCAGTCTGCGGCCATTCGCCGTTTAAGCGCGGCTGCTAAACCCTGCGGCCGGCTACCGTTTGGCCAGGCTCAGGACAATCTGGACGGCCGTGCCGCCGCCTTCCCTGGCCTTCCACTGAATACTCCCGCCCAGTTCGCTCATCACGAGGGTGCGCACGATCTGCAGGCCGAGGCCCTCCACATACGGTGACTCCGGGATGCCAACGCCGTCGTCCGCCACAGTCACGGTGAGCAGCTCCTCGCTGTCCTCGCTTTCGGAGCGGTCCGCGATCAGCCAGACGGTTCCGGTCCGGCCCTCCAGGCCGTGCTCGACGGCGTTCGTCACCAGCTCGTTGATCACCAGGGCCAGCGGGGTGGCAAAATCGCTCGGCAGCTCGCCGAAGAGTCCCGAGCGCGCCGTCTTGACCTGCTGCGACGGGGAGGCGACCTCGGCCGAGAGCCGGAACTGGCGGCCAATGAGCTCATCGAAGTCGACACTCTGGGTCAGGCCCTGCGACAGCGTCTCATGCACAAGGGCAATGGTGGCCACCCTTCGCATCGCCTGCTCCAGTCCCTGCTTGGCCTCATCGCTGACCATGCGCCGTGACTGCATCCGCAGCAGCGCAGCAACGGTCTGCAGATTGTTCTTCACCCGGTGGTGGATCTCGCGGATCGTGGCGTCCTTGGTGACGAGTTCCATCTCCCGGCGCCGCAGCTCGGAGACATCACGGCACAGCACCAGGGCACCGAAACGCTGCTGTTCGTCACGCAGGGGAATCGCCCGCAGCGACAGACTGACGCCGCGGGACTCGATTTCGCTGCGCCACGGCATGCGCCCCGTGACAACGAGCGGCAGGGTCTCATCCACCATGCGGCGGTCCTTCAGCAGTCCCGCGGTCACTTCGGCCAGGCTCCTGCCCTCAAGCGACTCGCCGTCGCCCAGCCGGCGGAACGCTGAAACCCCGTTGGGGCTCGCGTACTGCACGATGCCCTCGGCGTCGAGCCTGATGAGACCGTCACCGACGCGGGGCGCGCCGCGGCGGGAACCCGTGGGCGAGGCGAAGTCCGGCCACAGCCCAAGCGTCCCCATCCGCAGCAGATCGTAGGCGCACTGCCGGTAGGTCAGCTCAAGCCGCGACGGCATCCGGGAGCTGGAAAGGTCCATGTGGGTCGTCACGATCGCCAGCGTCCGGCCGTTGCGGACCATCGGCACAGCCTCGACCCGGAGGGCCATGTCGCTGCTCCAGTTGGTCTCATTGGAGCGCTCGATCGTGCGGCTCTCCCATGCCTTGTCGACCAGCGGCTTCAGGTCCGACCGGATCCCCTCCCCACGAAGTCGGCATGGAACACCGTGTGCGTGGTGGAGGGGCGGACGTGGGCCAGCGCCACATAGCCGAACTCGGGATGCGGAAACCACAGCGCCAGGTCCGCGAACGCCAGGTCCGCGACCATCTGCCAGTCGCCGACGAGGAGGTGCAGCCACTCGGCATCCCCGGCCCGAAATCAGCATGCTCCCTGATAGGGTCCGTAAAGATTGCCACTGCACCTCCAGTTGCGACGCCGGCAGTTGCCTAGCGTCGGACGATTGACCTCAAGAGCCTCAATGCTACCGACAGCGAGGCCATGTCATCGGCTTCGAGGGCGTTCACTTCATCAAACATGCTCTTCGCCCGGCCCAACTGCTCAACATTCTGGCTTTCCCAGGCCGCGAGCCGTTCCTCTGCAGGCAATCCCGGAGTTGTCGCCTCCAGCACCGCCGTCGTCATATCCGACACGGTCGAGTAGAGATCGTCGCGGAGGGCAGCGCGGGCCAGGGCCTGCCAGCGGTCCTCCCTGGGCAGCTTGGTGATGCGCTCAAGCAGGGAGTCGGCATGGAACCGGTTGAACACCGTGTAGTAGACGTGTGCGATGCTCTCGACGGGTTCCGGGCTGACGTGCACAATCTTGGCGATGTCCAGCAGCACGAAGCTCTCGAACAGTTCCGCCCAGCGGTGGGCCAGGTCCTCGGGCAGTTCCCAGCCGCGCGCCCTTTCGAGCCATTCAGTCACCCGGGCACGGTCGTCGCCCCGCAGGTAATCCAGCAGGCGGGCCCGCATCGGATCCATCAACGGCTTGAACTCGCCCACGATCTCGGCAATGGGCCGGGCCGCGTTGCCCTGGCTCAGGACCCATCGCACGGCCCGGTCCAGGAGCCGCCGGATGTCCAGGTGGACGGTGCTCCAGTGTTCCGTCGGGAAGGACGCGGGCAGCTCGTTGAGTTCCCCGACCATGATGTCCAGTTCGTAGACTTCACGGAGCGCCACGAACGCCTTGGCGACGGCGGCCTCGGTGGCCGAGGTCTCCTCCATGGCGCGGAACGCGAAGGTGATGCCACCCATGTTGATCATGTCGTTCGCCACCACGGTCGCGATGATCTCGCGCCGCAGCGGGTGGGTGTCGAGGTCGGCGTCGAACCTGTCCCGCAGCTGCTGCGGGAAGTAGGCCCGCAGGGTATCGCGGAACCACGGATCGTCGGCCAGGTCGCTGTCACGCAGCGCCGAGGCGAGTTCGATCTTGGCGTAGGCGGCCAGCACGGACAATTCGGGCGAGGTCAGGCCCTGGCCCTGTTCGAGCCGCTCATGCAGCGTCTCCGTGGTAGGCAGGGCTTCCAGGTCGCGCTTCAGCCCGGCGTGCTTTTCCAGCCAGTCCATCAACCGCTCATAGCTGGGGCTCCATTCGGAAACCCGCATCCGGTCATTGAGCAGCAGGATGTTCTGGTCAATGTTGTCCTCGAGCACCAGGCGGCCGACTTCGTCGGTCATCGAGGCCAGGAACTCCGAACGCTCCGCAGAATCCAGCTTCCCTGCGGCGACCATCCGGTCCACGAAGATCTTGATGTTGACTTCGTGGTCGGAGCAGTCGACGCCGGCGGAGTTGTCGATCGCGTCGGTGTTCAGGATGACGCCCTGGAGGGCGGCCTCAATGCGGCCCCGCTGCGTCATGCCCAGGTTGCCGCCTTCACCGACCACCTTCACGCGCAGCTCCCGGCCGTCGACACGGATGGAGTCATTGGCCTTGTCGCCGACCTCGGCGTTCGTTTCCGTGCTGGCCTTGACATACGTGCCGATTCCGCCGTTGTACAGCAGATCGGCGGGGGCGAGCAGAATCGCGCGCAACAGTTCGGGCGGGCTGAGCCGGGTGGTTCCGTCGGGCAGTCCGAGCGCGGACCGGACCTGGGCCGAAACCGGGATGGACTTCGCCTGGCGGGCAAACACGCCGCCGCCTTCGCTGATCAGTTCCTTGTTGTAGTCGTCCCAGGATGAGCGGGGCAGCTCGAAGAGACGCTGGCGCTCGGCGAAGGAGACGGCTTCGTCCGGGGTGGGGTCGAGGAAGATGTGCCGGTGGTCAAAGGCCGCGAGCAGACGGATGTGCTTCGAGAGCAGCATGCCGTTGCCGAACACGTCGCCTGACATGTCACCGACGCCGACCACCGTGAACGGCTCGGACTGCGTGTCCAGGTCCAGCTCGCTGAAATGGCGCTTGACCGACTCCCAGGCACCGCGGGCGGTGATGCCCATGGCCTTGTGGTCGTAGCCCACCGAGCCGCCGGACGCGAAGGCATCTCCCAGCCAGAAACCGTACTCCGCGGCCAGGCCGTTGGCGATGTCGGAGAACGACGCGGTGCCCTTGTCGGCCGCGACCACGAGGTAGGAATCGTCGTCGTCGTGCCGTACGACGTCGGCCGGCGGCACCAGCCGCTCGCCCTCCGGCGACGTGACGAGGTTGTCGGTGACATCCAGGAGGCCGCGGATGAACGTCTTGTAGCTTTCGACGCCCTCCGCCATCCAGGCGCTGCGGTCCGCTGCCGGATCCGGGAGCTGCTTGGCGTAGAACCCGCCCTTGGCGCCGGTGGGCACGATCACGGCGTTTTTGACCGTCTGGGCCTTGACCAGGCCAAGGATTTCCGTGCGGAAGTCCTCGCGGCGGTCAGACCAGCGCAGGCCGCCGCGGGCCACCTTGCCGAACCGCAGGTGCACACCCTCGACCCGGGGCGAATAGACCCAGATCTCGAACATCGGGGTGGGGAACGGGAGGCCTTCAATGGCGGCCGGGTTCAGCTTGAAACTGAGGTGCGGCTTGTTCTGGTAGTAGTTGGTCCGCAGCGTCGCCAGGATCAGGTTCTTGAAGGTGCGCAGCACGCGGTCGGCGTCGAGGGTTGCGACCTGTTCGATCGCCGCGTCCAGTCCGGCGAGGACTTCCTTCTGCCGGAGCCGGCGCTCGTCCTCGCCCAGCGAAGGATCGAAGCGGGCCTCAAACAGGGCACTGAGCCCGCGGTTGACATCGGGGTTGGCCAGCAGCGTGTCGGCCAGGAACCCGTACGAGTTCGTGTTGCCCATCTGCCGCATGTACTTGGCGTAGGCACGCAACACCACGACCTGGCGCCAGTGCATCCCCTCGCGCAGCACCAGCCGGTCGAAGCTGTCCGATTCGACGACGCCGGACACCGCGGCACCAAAGGAATCCGCGAGCAGCTGCCCCGTTTTGATGGGGTCAACCCCTGCCGGGTACTTCAGGCCGAGGTCGTACAGGAAGAAGTCACGGTGGTCCGACGTCTCGATCTCGAACGGGCGCTCATCCAGGACCTCCAGGCCCAGGTTGTGGAAGAACGGCAGGATCTGGCTCAGGCTCTTGGGGTCGAGCATGTAGAGCTTGACCCGCGCGTCCTCTTCGAGCGTCGCACCGGCGCCCTGGGGCAGGTAGACGTGGACGCCGGGCTGTTCGTCGACGGTCTCGCCGGCCCGCTCTGCGGCGGCTCCGTATTTCTCGAAGCGGGCGATGTCCTCCAGGGCATCCTCCACCTCATAGTCGACCCGGTAGGTCGCGGGGAAGGCCTCGGCCCACACGGCGGCAAGCTCCTTGGCGCCGTCGTCCTCAACGCCGCCCTGGGCACGGGCATGCAGGACCTCCGCGATGCCCTCGCTCCACGAGCGGGCCGCCCGGACGAGGCGCTTTTCAAGGTCGTCGCTGTTGACGTTGCTGACGTCGGCATTCTTGGGAAGCCTGATCCGGAAGAAGAGCCGGGCCAGGGCGGACTCCGTCATCCGCGCCTCGTAGTCGATGGACACGGCGTCGAAGGTCTCGCGCAGCTCCTCCTCGATGCGCAGGCGCACATTCGTGGTGTACCGGTCACGCGGAAGGTAGACGAGGGCTGACATAAAACGTCCGTAGATGTCCGGCCGGAGGAACAGCCGGGTCCGGCGCCGTTCCTGCAGCCGCTGGATACCCGTCGCAATCGCGGCCAGATCAGGGACTTCGATCTGGAAAAGCTCATCCCGCGGATAGGTTTCGAGGATGCCCAGCAGATCCTTGCCGGAGTGGGAATCGGGCGGGAAGCCCGCGTCGCTCAGGACGGCGGCGACCTTTTCGCGGACCACCGGAATGTCGCGGACGGATCCGGCGTACGCGGTGGTGGCGAAGAGCCCGATGAAGCGGCGTTCGCCGTTGACGTTGCCCGCGGCGTCGAAGCTTTTGACGCCGATGTAGTCCAGGTACGCGGAGCGGTGGACGGTGGAGCGGGAGTTGGCCTTGGTGATGACCAGCGCGCGCTTTTCGCGGGCCTTCCTCCGTCCGGCCTCGGTGAGGTGCTGGATCTGGTGCGGGGTGTCGGCTCCGCCGCGCAGCAGCCCGAGGCCGCTTTCCTCCCGGGGTTCCAGGACATCCTCGCCGGATTCGTTCTTGAGGTCGTACTCGCGGTAGCCGAGGAACGTGAAGTTCCCGTCATCCAGCCAGCGGAGCAGTTCCTGGGCCTGGCGGAGTTCGGCGATCTGCGCAGGGTTGGCCAGCTTGTCGAGATCCTCCGCGATCTGCAGTGCCTTGTGCCGCATTTTCGGCCAGTCTTCGACGGCGGCCCGCACGCCGTCGAGCACCCGGCCGATGCCCTCCACCAGCGCCGCGCGCTTCGCGTCGTCGACGCGGTCGATTTCGACGGCGATCCACGATTCCATGTGCGAGGCGTTGTCGCCCTGGGCGATCAGGTGCGAGAGATTCGGCATGGCAGCCGTGTCGCCGCTGGAGATGCCCAGGTGCGAGGGAACCCGTGCCACCTTGACGAGTTCCCCGCTCTCACGGTTGCGGGTCACGACGAACAGCGGGTGCATCACGAGGTGGATCGGGGCCTTCTGCCGGACCAGTTCGGCGTTGACCGAGTCAACCAGGAAGGGCATATCGTCGGTGACGATATAGACGACACTGCGGTCGGCCTCGTCGGCGATGGTGATGTTGGCGATTCCCGGGAACCGGTGCGCCGCCGTGTCGCGGTGCGTCTGCGCCCGTGCGTCGAGCAGCTCCGCCGGATAGGCGCGGGCATCCTCTTCAGCAAGGTGCTCGTAGTAGTCCTTCAGGTAGCCTGCTCCGGCACCGATCGAAACGGGTTGATCCTCCACGCTGGACCCAGACGACATCGACAAACGCCTCCATCAAGAAAATTCACGGCCGCTTCGTTGCGGCCCTCATGGCGAGCCTAGTCCTTTGGGCGGCGCTTCGCTGTGGAAGAAAATACAGAGGATCCGCGGTTTCGCTGGACGGGTGCACAAACCAGTGCGGCGATACCCCGTCGGAGCGGCGAGTCCGGCGCAGCCTCCAGCAGGAGCGATCCCGACAGCAGTGCCGCATCGGTTGAAACCGGATCCGCCGGGAGGAACCCCGATACCGGGACGGCAGGGCCGTACCTGTCCCACGCATCGCGGAGTTGCCGTTCCGGGGAGCGTCCCACCGCGGACTGGCGGACCTTGTTCAGCACCACCTGTGGGGACACATGCGGGACGGCCGATTCCAGCTCGGCGAGACCACGGACCAGCCTCGGGACGCCAATCGAATCGGCTGCCCCGACGGCGAACACCGTGTCCGCCAGTTCAAGACTCCTCAGCGTCGCGGCGTTCCGGCGCGGCGCCATGGTGTCGAAGCTCAGTTCTTCATCGGATTCAAGGCAGAACCCGGTATCGATGACGATGACCTCAGCTACCTGCCGGGCCCTGGCCAGTACCAGCGATAAGGCGGCGGCGCGGAGTTCAGTCCACCGGTCCGCGCGGGTGATTCCGGTCAGCACATGGAATGTGCCTGTTTTGGTGACCACCGGCACCGCCACCCTGAGCAGGGCCTCCCCGTCGAGAAGACCCTGGTCCGCGAGGCGGCAGGCCTGCGCGAGCCCGGCCGCCTCATCCAGCAGACCAAGCATGGCGGCAATGCTGGCACCGTAGCTGTCGGCATCCACCAACAGCACCGATTTTCCCTCGGCTGCCAGTTCCGCCGCCATGTTGGCCGCGAGCATGGTCCGGCCCGGCGAACCGGCAGGGCCCCACACCGCAATGATCCGCCCCTCGGCGGACCGCTCCGCCGTTTCCCCGGCTGTCCCGTTTGGCGGTCCGGCTGCAGTGCCGCCGGCGGGCTGTCCGGGGTTGTCTCGCTGCCGGAGCCGCGGGTCTTCCGCCAGCACTGCGACGGCCGCTTCGATGCGGCTGGCCAGGGCCGCGGCGTCGACCCCGGTCAGTTCGGCGGCCACACCGATGCCCCCGAGCCGGGCCTTTTCCTCCGGGTTGTCGGTCAACGCAAGGACTACGACCCCGACGGCGGACAGCCGGTCGACCAGCGACGCCGTCAGTTCCTCGCTGCCCTCCGCCACGACGGCGGCACGGGCCAGCCCGCCTTGGCAGGCCGCCAGGAGTTCCGCCAGTTCGTTGCACCGCCGCACCACGGATACCGGTCCGTGGAGCCGCTCCAGCCGGCCGACCAGGTCTTCGCGCGAGTCTCCGACGGTGACGACCGGGATGCTCACCGGCCTGCACCGCCCGGGTTCCAGACCACGGAGATTTTTGCCTTGTTGGCCTGCGCTCCCAGCAGCTTCGGCATCTGCTCGTCCGCAACCAGCACCATCACGATGGTGGACCGGGCGGAGCCCAAGGCGCTGCTGCCCGGCGTGATCTGGGCAATTTCCGCGCCGGGCAGCAGCAGGGCCGGCTGGCTGAACCCGTTCCGGGTGTCGGGCAGTGCCACCCAAACGTCCACCCGCGAGCCCGCAACCGCCTGGGCGGCAGGGCCTCCTCGATGGTGACGGCGACCGGTTTGCGGTCCAGGCCGTCGGGCTGGCCGAAGCTCTCGCGGGGCACCAGTTGGTCCTTGCCGATTCTCTGGGTGGCAACGAGTCCTTCCGCCACACCGGTCGACGGCGTCAAATAGAGCTGCTCAACGTCGCCCAGCCGGACCCTGACGCGGTTCAGTTTGTCCACGGTCAGCTTTTCGCCCACGGCGATCGCTTCCCGGGCGGTGTACGCCTCAGCAGTCTGGTCCGCGGCTCCGACCAGGGAAATAACCCCCACGACGGAGGCCAGGACGAGCAGAATGCCAACGAGGAGCTTGGGATCTTTCCAGGATGGCTTCTTCAGCCGCGCCCCGCCAGCCACCGTGCTCGCACTCATGCGCCCGCTCCCCCGTAGTCGCCGCCCGACACTGGCCGGGCATGATCATTGTTACGTCTTCGCGCCCTGACGGGAAGCCTCGGAAACAAAGAAGTGCAAACTGTGGATAACGGCCTCAGATGGAGCCATCGGTGGCAAAATGGTGTCATGCCCCGATTCCTGACCCTTGCCGACGTTGCAGAGCAGCTCCAGATCAATGCCCCGGCAGCCTACGCACTGGTACGCAGCGGCGAGCTAAAGGCCATCCAGGTGGGCGGACGCGGTCAGTGGCGTGTCGAGGAGAAGATGCTCGAGCAGTACATCGAGGAGCGGTACGCGGAAGCAAGCCGGATGATCGAAGAGGCCAAGTCCAAGACCCGCTGAGCCGCCGCGCCGCAGGCGGGGGTCCATTCCCCGGCAGCCTGCTAGCCGGATGCCCCTGCTAGCAGGATGCCAGGGAGCCCGGAGTCCGGGCCGACCTGATTCCCGCCAGCGCGGCTAAGGGAATGGTCGCCAGTTGCCGGACGTTGGCCGGCCGTCGCTCCTCACCATCCCCGGTGACCGCCAAATCGAGGTAGTCGCGCCCCACCCGGTCAATCACGCCGTGCAGCGTCGTTTCTCCCGCCGGGCCGCCCGAAATCAGGACAGCCAGGGCCGCTCGGTCCCGGGCCAGGCCGCGCAGGGCGCTGGCCAGGCCGAGCCGTTGCCGGACCCTGGACGGCTCGGGTACGGCCAGCCGGGAAAGTCCGAAGTAGCTGACCGCCGACGCGTAGGGAACCAGCACCTGATGCCGCGGTTCGTCCAGCACCAGCGCCTGGCTGCCCGCGTGGCTCAGGGTTCCCTCGAACGCCGACCCGGACGCGAGCCGGACCGTAACCCGTAGTCCCAGCGAGCCGCGCAGCCTGTCCGCGAGCTCCACCGCGGCCTCCTCCGTGCGGGTGCGCTCCGTGATTTCCGCGTCGAGATCCCGGCGCTCCCCGGCGGCCAGTTGAGTCTCCAGATCGTCAAAGAGGGCATCCCAGCGCATGGCGTCAGCGTAGGCGAGGCGGTCCTCGCGGGTCAACCACATCCGTTCGAATCCACTATAGACAAAACATACGAAAGAGGATCAAACTACTTCTATCAGCATTAAACAGCATCAAACATTATCTAAGTGCAGTCACTTCGATGTGAGGCAGGCAGAGCATGAGAGCAGCGGCATCCCCGGATTCCACGACCCCGCAAGTGCTTCGGGCCGACGCGGCCATGGCCGCCGTCGTGTTGTTGCTGGGACTGTTCCTCGCCGGCACGGGCGGCAGCATGGTCCAGCGCTTGACGTCCTCCTCGGCCCGCCGCCAGTCCCTTGGGTTCGAAGACCAGCTGGGCCTCGTGGCGAACACGGCCGGCCTGATCGTGACGGTCTGGTGGGCCATGTCCCTGGTCATCGCCATCACCGCGGCGCTGCTGGAACGGTCCGGGAAGGTACGTGCCGCCTCGGCGGCCGGGAAGTTCGCCCCGGATTCATGCGCCGCCTCGCCTTGGCCGCCGTCGGACTCCAGCTGCTTACCGCACCGCTCGCCACGGCATCCACCGTTGAGTCGCTATCCGCAAGGCCGTCACTATCCACAATGCCGTCGACATCCACCGTGCAGCCGCCGGGGTCAGCCTCCCCACCCCCTCGCCGTCCGGCGCATGGACACCGACGCCGGCTCCGGCCGCGACTGGCGCTCCGCTCGGCGCGCCGGCCGTTGCCCATCCGCAGTGGCGGCCGCTCCCCGGTCATCGAACCTGGCCGGCTGGCGGGCGGGCCGCGGCGCCTTCAGCAGCCCGCCGGCCGGGGAGTTGAGGTGACAGTGCGCATAGGGGATTCGCTGTGGGGCCTGTCCGCGGCCCGGCTGGGACCCTATGCTTCCGACGTCGACATCGCCTTGGACTGGCCCCGGCTCTACCAGGCCAACAGGGACGTCATCGGCGACAACCCCCATCTCCTGCGGCCCGGCCAGGTACTCCGGGTTCCGCCCGTGTCCTGAGTCCGAAAGCCATCGGCGTGTCCTTAGACCACCGTGATCCGCACCAGCCAGCCACAACAGTAAAGGAAGCCCTATGAGCGCCATGCCCCGCCCCCGCGCCGCCGCGGAACCCCGCCTGTCCACGTCATCGCCGTTGCGCCTGGTCCAAGGCAGCGCAGCTCCTGCGGACCGCGCGGACACTCGTTCAGTTGCGCCGCCGCCGCTGCGCGCGGCTGATGAAGAGCGGGAGATCTGTGCCATTTCCCGCAGCACGGTTCAGGCCGCCATCGAGGTGCTGGCGGGCACCCGGCCTGCGCAGCAGCTTGCCCGCAGGCTTGACGAGCGCTGCCTCGCGGCCCTGCAGCACCGGGCAGCACTGACCCGCAGGGTCCCGTGCGGGGCGTCGCCCACTGCAGGACGACTGCACCGCAATCCCTCCGTCCGCTCGGTCCGGGCCTGCCGGATATCCGCGGATGTCTATGAAGCCAGCGCCGTTGTGGCTGAGGATTTGCGGGTCCGGGCGGTTGCCTTGAGGCTGGAGCGCAGCAGGCTTGCCTGGCGGGTCACCGTGCTGGAAATCGGTTGACCGTAAACGCACACTGTCACCGGAAACACGCTGGGGGCTGACTGACGGAAGCGACGAAAGGAGGAGATCGCAGCAGATGAAAGAGGACCGGAACATGTTCCGGTCCTCTTTCATTTGCTGACTCTCACTGCCTGTCGGGCCTCGCGTCAGCGAAGCAGCCCGCAGGCGCCCGGCTAGCGCCGCTTTTTCTTGTTCGCGCGGCGGGGGCGTCCTGCGCCGCGGCCTTGGCGGGGTTGCCGGAGCGTCCGGAAGCCTTCGCCTCGACACGGGTCTGGGCGGAACCGTCCTCGCCGGGGGCCGTGTACTGCAGCTGGGCCGGCTTTTCGGGTGCTTCGAGTCCTGCCGCCCGGATCTGCGGCTCGTGATGCTCCGTGTGCTGGCCGGTTTCGTCCGCCACGACCACGTCCTCGGCGGGGGTCACTTCAACCTCAAGGTTGAACAGGAAGCCGACGCTTTCCTCCCGGATTGCCTCCATCATGGCCTGGAACATGATGAAGCCCTCGCGCTGGTATTCCACCAGCGGATCGCGCTGTGCCATCGCGCGCAGGCCGATGCCTTCCTTCAGGTAGTCCATCTCGTAGAGGTGTTCCTGCCATTTGCGGCCGATGACCGAAAGGACCACGCGGCGCTCGAGCTCGCGCATGCTCTCAGGGCCAATGGCGTCTTCGCGCTCTTTGTAGACCAGGCGCGCGTCGGAGAGGATCTCTTCCTTGAGGAAGTCCACGGTGATCCGCGACTTTCCGCCGGCCTCGTCGATGAGGTCGCGCGGTGTGACACTCACGGGGTAAAGGGTCTTGAGGTTCGACCAGAGCAGGTTGAAGTCCCAGTCGTCTCCGGTGCCCTCCGCCGTGGCTTCGTCGATGAAAGCCGTGATTGTGTCTTCCAGGAAGTACTGGACCTTCTCGTGGAGGTCGTCGCCTTCCAGGATGCGGCGGCGGTCGCCGTAGATGGCTTCGCGCTGGCGGTTCAGGACGTCGTCGTACTTGAGGACGTTCTTGCGCTGTTCGGCGTTGCGGCCCTCTACCTGGCCCTGGGCCGAGGCGATGGCGCGCGAGACGAGCTTGGATTCAAGCGCCACATCGTCCGGCACGGAGCTGTTCATCAGCCGTTCTGCCGCGCCGGAATTGAACAGGCGCATCAGGTCGTCGGTCAGGGACAGGTAGAACCGGGACTCGCCGGGGTCGCCCTGGCGGCCGGAGCGGCCGCGCAGCTGGTTGTCGATCCGGCGTGATTCGTGCCGTTCGGTGCCCAGCACGTAGAGGCCGCCGAGGCCCAGGACTTCTTCATGCTCGTCCTTGACGGACTGCTTTGCGGCTTCGAAGGCCTCGGGCCACGCCGCCTCGTACTCTTCGGAGTTCTCTTCCGGGTCCAGCCCGCGCTTGGCGAGTTCGGCGACGGCGGTGAACTCGGCGTTGCCGCCGAGCATGATGTCGGTACCGCGGCCGGCCATGTTGGTCGCCACGGTCACGGCGCTCTTGCGCCCCGCCTGCGCCACAATGGCGGCTTCACGGGCGTGGTTCTTCGCGTTGAGGACCTCGTGCCGGACGCCCTCCTTGGCCAGCAGCCTGGAGAGGTATTCGCTCTTCTCGACGCTGGTGGTGCCCACCAGGATCGGCTGGCCCTCGGCGTGTCGCTCGGCAATATCCTTGACCACTGCGTCGAACTTGACGGCCTCGTTCTTGTACACGAGGTCCGCCTGGTCGATCCGCTGCATGTCGCGGTTGGTGGGGATGGCTACGACGCCGAGCTTGTAGGTGCTCATGAACTCGGCGGCTTCGGTCTCCGCGGTGCCCGTCATGCCGGCCAGCTTGTCGTACATGCGGAAGTAGTTCTGCAGCGTAACCGTGGCCAGCGTCTGGTTCTCGGCCTTGATCTCGACGCCTTCCTTGGCCTCGATCGCCTGGTGCATGCCCTCGTTGTAGCGCGGCCCGCGAGGATGCGGCCGGTGTGCTCGTCAACGATGAGCACCTCGCCGTCGAGGATGACGTAGTCCTTGTCCCGTTTGAAGAGTTCCTTGGCCTTGATGGCGTTGTTCAGGAAGCCGATCAGCGGGGTGTTGGCGGACTCGTAGAGGTTGTGGATCCCGAGGTAGTCCTCGACCTTTTCGATGCCTGCCTCGAGGACTCCGACGGTCCGCTTCTTTTCATCGACTTCGTAGTCTTCCTCGGGCTTGAGCCGGGTGACGACCTTGGCGAATTCGCTGTACCAGCGGTTGGTGTCGCCCTGGGCGGGGCCGGAGATGATGAGGGGGTTCGCGCCTCGTCGATGAGGATGGAGTCGACTTCATCGACGATGGCAAAGTTGTGGCCGCGCTGGACGAGTTCCGACTTGTCCCATGCCATGTTGTCGCGCAGGTAATCAAAGCCGAATTCGTTGTTGGTGCCGTAGGTAATGTCGGCGGCGTACTGCTCGCGGCGCAGCGCGGGGTCCTGGTTGGAGAGGATGCAGCCGCTGGTCAGTCCAAGGAACCGGTACACGCGGCCCATGAGGTCCGACTGGTATTCCGCCAGGTAGTCGTTGACGGTGATGACATGCACACCGTTGCCGGCGAGGGCGTTGAGGTAGGCCGGGGCGGTGGCTACGAGCGTCTTGCCTTCACCGGTCTTCATTTCGGCGATGTTGCCCAGGTGCAGGGCCGCGCCGCCCATCAGCTGGACGTCGAAGTGGCGCATGCCCAGGGTGCGGGAGGAGGCTTCGCGGACGGCGGCGAACGCCTCGGGCAGGAGGTCGTCCAGCATCTCGCCGTCAGCGTGGCGTGCCCGGAGACGGTCAGTCTCCTCGCGCAGTTCAGCGTCGGTGAAGGTCTGGAAGGAGCTTTCAAGGGCATTGATGGAATCGGCATAGTTCCGCAGTTGCCTCAGGGTTTTTTGTCACCCGTGCGGAGAAGTTTTTCGATAAGTGATGCCACGTGAAGTTGCTCCCAGTCTCAAGCTGCCGAATTCTGGCGTGTTTAGTCTACGGGAGAGACGCAGGGCCGGTTACGCCTGTTCCCTCAGAGCGGATACACCGCTTCCTGCCTTGGACACGGCGTCCGCGAGCGCCGGCGCCAGGTCCCCTTTCGGGGAAACAATAACCCCGTCCAGTTCCAGCCACTCTGCCATGAGCTGCAGTTCCGCGGCGAGTTCGACGGCGGTGTCGTCCGGAGCGCCGGGCTCCGCGTGGGCCGCCCTCGCCAGGAGGAGCCCGTTGGCCCGGTCGGCCTTGAGGTCTACGCGGGCCACGATCCCGTCCCGCAGCAGGAACGGCAGCACGTAGTAGCCGAACCGGCGCTTCGGCTCAGGGGTGTAGATCTCTATGCGGTAGTGGAAGCCGAACAGGTCCTCGAGGCGCCGTCGCTCGAAGACCAGCGAGTCGAAGGGACTCAGCAGTGCCCGGCCCGTGGCCGTGCGCGGGAGTCTGGCGTCGACGTGCCGGTAGACGGGTTTGTTCCAGCCCGGAACGGTGACGGGTCGCAGCCGGCCGGCGTCGACGAGGTGTTCCACGGCAACGGCCGACGCACGCATGGGTGTCCGGAAGTAGTCCGCAAAGCACCGCAGCGTGCCGATTCCGTGGGCGCGGGCAGCGGCATCGATGAGGCGAACCAGCGCGGCCGACTGATCCTGCCCGGCATCCGCGTTACCCGCAGCACCCGGATCGTCGTGCGGCCGTTCGGGCAGGACCCTCGCGGTAAGGGTGTAGCGCCGTTCGAAGGATTCCGTGCGGGACGATGCCGAGATGAGGCCCGCCTCGAAGAGATGTTCAAGGACGCGCTTCACGACGTTCCAGTTCCACCCCCAGTTGTCCTGCTGCCGGTCCTCCACGTGGCCCAGGCGGGCAGTGAGTTCAGCGGCGGTCATCGGGCGGCCGGCGGCGAGCGCGTCGAGCACCCTGGCGGCGACACCGCTGCGCAGTTCGGGGTCCATGGCGTGTGCCCCGACCCATTTCCGGCTCTGCCACAGGACCAGGTCCTGGAAGTGGTCCGGACGGATGAAGCTGGCCTCGTGGGCCCAGTACTCCATCATGCGGCGCGGGTGGGTGCCCGCCATTCGCTGGAGGATGGCGCGGTCGTAGTTCCCCAGGCGGGAAAAGAACGGCAGGTAGTGGCTCCGCGACAACACATTGACGGAGTCGATCTGCACCAGGTGCAAACGGGCAAGGTACGGCCCACCGCCCGTGCTGTGACGGGTCCGGCGGGCCGTACTTTGTCTAATCCCTGGGCTGCCAGTGCGATTCGCCGTGCCTGCGGGAGGCTCAGCACTTCCTGCACGTCAGTCCTTTCGTTGGATGGTCAGCACCAGCTTAGGCTGTGGCGGCACATCCTCGGAACGGTAGGCGAGGATCTTCTCTTCCAGGGCGGACTCCCCGGGCTCACAGGTCTGGTCCAGGGAGATCACTCCATAGGTCCACCCGTCGCGGCGGTACACGACGGACGGAGCCTTGGTCTCCTTGTCTACGAAGAGGTAGAAGTCGTGGCCCACGAGTTCCATGTTGTCGACGGCGTCGTCGAGCGTGAGGGACGACGCGGGGAAGACCTTCCGGCGGATGAGCACGGGTGAGTCTCCGGCCGGGATATCGTTCTCGACCTCATAGGGCGATTTTTCGGCGGGAGCCTCTTTGGGTTCCAGCCAGTGGTTCGCCTCTTCGTAGATGGGCTCGCTGGTGCTCGCGGGCTCAAGGGTTGCCGTCGCCTCGGTGACGGACTTGGGGGTGTGCCTGCCGTGGTGGACCTTCTTGCGGTCCTTCGCCCGGCGCAGGCGTTCAAGAAGCTTGTTGTAAGCGAGATCGAACGCGGCGAATTTGTCTGCGGCGCTGGCTTCGGCACGAATCACGGGGCCACGGCCCAGGACAGTCAGCTCAACCGTGAGCATCTCGTCGGTCTGCCGGGCCTTGGTCTCCTTGGAAACCTTCGCGTCCACCCTCTGGACTTTGTCCCCCAGCGACGCGATCTTCGAGACCTTCTCGTCGGCATACTCGCGGAACCGGTCTGAGACCGTCAAATTGCGTCCGCTGATCATGAACTCCATGGTGCCCTCCAAATGACTTCGGTGACACGACGGCGGCACTTCCTGGGGCTGTTCTGACTGACAGTCGAGCCCTTTCCGAGCCGCTATCGACAGGTACATCTGTTCTTGGTACCCATCTTCGACGTTAGTTCATAGACACCTCTTATTCATCCTTTTTTGGTTTATTTTTTCATTGACGGGCCGGTTCCCTGCCATGTCGCGGTCAGCCGGGCCGAAGTCCAGCGCGACCGGCGGGCGTGTCGCAGCCAGGACGACGGCGCCCCTCACCAGCGCCCCGGCAGCACGCAGCGCCCGGGCCGCCTCGGCCAGCGTGGCACCGGTGGTGAGGACATCGTCAACGATGATGCACGGCTGTCCGTGCACCACCGGCGCGAAAAGTCCGCGGCGGACCCGCATGGACCCGCGCACCCGCTGCGCACGGTCCCCGCGGCCCAATGCCTTCTGTCCCCCGGCCCCTCCGCGCGGTCCAGGCGGACGGTAGCGGGCACCGGCTGTCAGCACCGGCACTGCCGCTCCCCGGCCCCTCCGACGGCGGGTCGCAGGCCGGTCTTCCGGAGGGCGTGGACGGTGGAGGGACCCGATGGGGGCCCGCTGCCGGCGCCCGGTGCAGCCCCGCCCTGCCGAGCAGCACATGGACCGGGCTGAAACCCCTCCTCCGGTAGGCGCTGCCGCTGGTGGGGACCGGTACGAGCAGAAGTCCCGGAGACTCCCCGGCAGCGGCCCTGATGGCCTCGGCCAGGCCTTTCGATAACACCCCGGCGAGCTGCCCCTGGCCGTGTTTTTGAAGGAGAGCAATGCCTGCGCCAACTCCGCGCGGTAGGGGCCGGCAGCCACGACCGGCAGGAGCACCGAGCCGTCCACGGCCATTAGGGCGGGGGCCTGCGCTTCTGCCCGGAACGGTGTGCGCATCAGCAGCCGGAGCTGCCGCTCGCACCCGCCGCAGAGCGCCCTGTCTTCAGCCCCGCAGCAGACGCAGTCCACCGGCGCGGCGAGTGCCAGGACCTCGGCCGCGGCCGCCGCGGCCTCGTCCGCCAGGCGTGCCAGCGGCCGCCGGTAGCCACCGCGGTGTCGTGCTGCAGCCGTGGCCGCCGGAGACAGATCAGGGTCTGCGGCCCGCCGGGGCACAGCGGCGGTCAGCTGTCTGGGAATCACCACATACCAAGGTTCTCCCGGCGCGGCCCGCGGCGGGAGGGCCTGGGAACGCCATGTGGAGAACTACTGCTGCCGTGTCCGGACATGCGGCGTCCGGACACGCACCGCCACGTCGCGGCGAGCGGTCAGTCCCGACCGGGCCTCGTTATTCCCCCTAGCCCGGATACGACGGATCGATCGGTCCCTTGATTTGCGGGGACCAGCCGTTGCCGAGCCGCTGGAAGATCCCTTCCGTGGACTGGGCGTAGATTTCGTCCGCGCCGTTGCCCGCGCTGAGCGCTGTCAGTCCGGGCCATGGTGCCAGCTGCTGCGGCTGGGACGAGGTGAGGAACAGCAGCTCAGGAGTCACTGTTGCGCTGGAGGAGCCCTTCATAACGGCCACTGTGGTGTCGTCCACCCACACGCCCTGATCCGGGTTGTTCGTCGCCAGCAGTGTCATGGGCTCGGTCAGGTCTTTGGGTGTGCCGTCCGCTGCCCGGACAATCCCCGCGATCTGCACCCTGCTCTTGCCGCCCTGTTCCGTGATGATGAGGGCGCGGGTGCCCTCGCGCGAGACTCTGAACTCCTTGACGGACCGTCCGGCAAGCCACGCCGGCGACACGGTCACACTGGGAACGCTGGCGCCTGCGGCCACGCCGGCGGGCCGGAAGGCGACCAGTTCCGTCGCGCCCTTGGCTCCCGGCCCGGCCGTCCAGACCCAGTCGTACCGGTCGAAGGAGGGACGGGTGAGGGTGTCCCGGCTGTTCAGCGCCCTGGCGGGCTGGCCGGGCACAATGGAGTACAGGGTGCCGCCGCGGGCGTTGAGGAAGGCCGCCGATTGTGAGACCGGGGACTCCGCCGGGGACCGGGGCGCCAGGGCCACGACGGACCGGATATCCGGAAGCGGCGAGATCCTGTTGTTCTCGTACCGGACCAGAGCGTTGTTGCTCACCGCGATCTGGCGGTCCGGCACGTTCTTGTCCCGGACCGGAGGGAGCACCGAACCGTTGTCCTCCACGCGCACAAGGTCCTGGTTGGCCCGGAGCTCCACGTTGATGACATCGGGCTGGCTGCGGAAAGTGAGGGCAAGCTGGGTCTGCATCCGCAGCCTGTCCTCGTTGGAGGCCTCCACGAGGTCCTTCGCCGTCAGGTCAACCTGCGCGGCGCCGGAGACCACAGGGACCGATTCGCGGGCCAGCTTGATGCCCGAGGGAAAGGCACTGACGACCGCGCCCTTGAGGTAAGGGGCCGGACCGCCGAGCAGCGCGCTGGTCATGGCCTTGACAGTCTTCTTCTTGATGAACCAGCGGACGTCGGGCACCGCGTAGGTGAAAGTGGGGTCGTAGAAATAAATCGGATACGCACCGTAGATGACCTTGAAGGTCTCCTCCGGGATCGCCGTTCCGTCCGGGAGTTCCGCAATACGCCATTCACCGTCCACCTGGGTCAGCGTCGCGGGAATGTTCTCCTTGGTCCCTTCCGGCAGCTGGGTGGCCACCCCGTCCGCATCGACGGAGTAGGCCACGTCCAGTTCGTAGTTGAAGACGTTTTCGACGCCGGTGGGCACCACGCGCGCGGAGCGGAAGACGAGCACCCGCTGGTCCGGTTTCCAGGTCACCGACGACGCCTGCGTCAGGTACTGGCGTGCCACCGCGTAGTCGTCCTCGTAGCCGCTGCCGGCGAGATAGAAATCCTCGATCACCGCTTCCGGGCTGGCCCCGCACGCGGCGCGGTCGGAAAAACACAGGGGCGTTGTTGGGGTTCCCCGCGCTCTCATCCTTGCTTTTCCCCACGGGGCCCGAACGCGGGATCTGCGCGCACGACGTCAGCAGGAACAGCAGCACCGCCAGCAGCGCTGCCGCGGCGCGGGTGGCCTTCCCAGAGGCACCGCTCATGACCCCTCCTTCATTCCGGTTTCCGCCGTGTCGGGGTCCGTGGTTCCGGTGCCGGCTGTGCGGCGCCGGGCGTGCCGGAGCCGGACCCGTTGCCCTGGTTCGAGCCGTCGGCGCGGGGGCTGGCGAGTGGTCCAGCAGCAGCATGGTCCGTGCGTTCCCCGCCGTGAAGTCCGACGTCGACCGGCTCCAGCTGCAGGGGGATTTCGTGATGGACTCGCCCTGGCGCAGCGGGAGGGTGAGGCGGAAATTGGCGCCGCTTCCCTTGCTGCCCCACGCCTGGAGCCAGCCGTTATGGAGCTTGGTGTCCTCGGCGGCGATGGACAGTCCGAGGCCGCTGCCGCCGGTGGTGCGCGCACGCGCCGGGTCCGCGCGCCAGAACCGGTCGAACACCCGTGCCGCTTCCGCGGGTGTCATGCCGATGCCGTGGTCCCGGACGGCGACGGCCACGGCGTTGTCATTGGCGGCCACGGAGATGTTCACCGGGCGGCCTTCGCCGTGTTCCAGGGCGTTCAGGATGAGGTTGCGCAGGATCCTGTCGATCCGGCGGTCATCCATGTCCACGATGATGCTGTCTGACGGCGCGTTGAGGCTTACCGCTGAACCGTACTCGGCGGCCACCGGGGCAACGCCCTCCATCACATGCGACACGAGCTGGCCGATATCGCCCGGTTCGGCGTCGAGCGTTGCCACACCGGCGTCGAAGCGGGAGATCTCCAGCAGGTCGGCCAGGAGGGACTGGAATCGCTCCACCTGGTTGTAGAGCAACTCCGCCGAACGCTTGTTGATGGGGTCGAAGTCCTCGCGTGCGTCGTAGAGCACTTCTGCGGCCATCCGCACGGTGGTGAGCGGGGTCCGCAGCTCATGGGAGACGTCGGAGACGAACCGCTGCTGCATCTGGGACAGGGTGGCCAGCTGGGTGATCTGTTCCTGCAGGCTGGCGGCCATGTGGTTGAAGGACGCCCCGAGCCGGGCCACCTCGTCCTCGCCTTTGACCACCATGCGTTCCTGCAGTTGCCCCGCCGCGAGCTTCTCGGACACGACGGCGGCGTGGCTGACCGGGCTGACGACGTTCCGGGTCACATACCAGGCCACAGCGCCGATCAGCAGCGCCAGCACGGCGCCGCCGGCCAGCAGCACGTTCTGGATCTCGTCGAGCGTCTTTTGTGCGGTGTTCAGGTCGTAGATCAGGTAGAGCTCATAGACCGTGCCGTTGAAGGTGACTTTGTTGCCGACGGCTATCCCGGGCCGGTCTTCGGTTCCCACCGGGAACTCCGTGGAGGCCCAGAACTGCTCCTTGCCGGAATCCTGCACGGACTTGCGCAGTTCGGGAGGGATAACACTGATGGTGAGCTGGTCCGAGGCCCGCGACTCGACCCAGCGGTTGCGGGGCTTGGTCTGATCCGGCATCGCCTCAAAGACGTAGCGCCGCTGGATCACGGAGCCGCGGCCTTCGACTGCGTTCAGGGTGTCGTAGACGAGCGTAATGACGCTGGACTGATCGGTGACCTGGGCGCCGTCAAAGGTGTCCTGGACCTGCTTGACGTTGTAGCGCGTCTCCGATTCGGCCTGGACGAGCCGCTCCTGGAAGAGGTGGTTGGCGATCTGGTTCGACAGGTACGCGCCGACCACGGCGAAGGACGTGATCGCCAGCAGAAGCGTAGTCAGCACCGTCCGGAACTGCAATGACCGCCGCCATTTGCGGTGCAATGAGCGGAGCAGGTAGTGCAGTCCGGGAGCAGGCCGGCGGCTCCGATCCGGACCAGCCTCGCCACCCGCACGCCTACGATCCGGGCGCGCTTCACCCAGAGCCGGGTGCGGAACCGGGCGGCATGCCAGCGGGCGGCCGGACCGTTCCGGCGCGGCGCGGCTGCCGCCGGGCCGGGTTCGACGGCGTCGGGGTCAACTGCGTCGGGCGTGACGGCGGCTGGCGCTACCGTGACGGGTTCCACGGCGTCGGGCGCGACCGCGTCAGGCTTGACGGCGGCTGGCGCTACCGTGACGGGTTCCACGGCGTCGGGCGCGACCGCGTCAGGCTTGACGGCGTCGGGTGCGACCGCGTCAGGCTTGACGGCGTCGGGCGCGCCAGACACGGGAGTGCCGGCGGCAGGTGCGTCGGAAGCGGGCGCGGCGCGGCCCGGCTCGCGGAGATCAACTGACGTGCGGGCGGCGATCTCGGCGGCGGCCCCGTCCACGGGGGCACTCACCGGACGCGGACCGCTGCCAGTGCGGCCGTCCGACGGATCAGGACCCTGCTTTGTAGCCGACACCACGGACCGTCAATACAACTTCGGGGGCTTCCGGGTCGCGTTCGATCTTCGACCTCAGCCGCTGGACGTGGACGTTGACCAGCCGCGTGTCGGCGGCATGCCGGTAGCCCCAGACCTGCTCCAGGAGGAGTTCCCGGGTGAAGACCTGCCAGGGCTTGCGGGCCAGCGCCACCAGCAGATCGAATTCCAGCGGTGTCAGCGAGATGCGCTCGGTGCCCCGGCTGACCAGGTGTCCGGCAACGTCGATGGTGACGTCGGCGATGCGCAGCGTCTCCGGCGCCTTCTGGTCGCCGGGCCGGAGCCGCGCCCGGACCCGGGCGACGAGCTCGGCCGGTTTAAACGGCTTCGGAACGTAGTCATCGGCACCGGACTCGAGACCGCGGACCACATCGGAGGTGTCTGCCTTGGCCGTGAGCATCACGATCGGCACATCGGAGTCGGCGCGGATCTGCCGGCAGACTTCAATGCCGTCCATGCCCGGGAGCATCAGGTCCAGCAGCACGAGATCCGGCTTGGCGGAGCGGAACACGTCCATCGCCTGCGCACCGTCAGCGCAGAAGACGGGCTCGAACCCGTCATTGCGCAACACAATACCGATCATCTCGGCCAGCGCCTCGTCATCGTCCACTACCAGAATGCGTGCCTTCATATGTATATATTCCCCTATTGAAATGGCTTTGTCGTATTCACCGGCGCCCGGGCATGGCGCCGACGGTGTCCGGAGCACTCCCCGGCGCCCCGCGGGGCGCTGTGACAAACCGCCGCCGGTGCCGCATGCTGGCAGGAGCCCGCCAACCGGCCAGTCCCCCAGGAGGATTCTGTGAGCACCCCAATCTACGAGCGTGCGCTCGGCGCTGACTTTGCCCGGTTGCAGCCGGAGCTGCAGGAGTACTTCGCACTGGCTCCCGGTTCCGGCCACTACGGCGTCGGCGAAGGCGTCTTCGAGGTGGTTGGGTGCCGGCAGAAGTGGCTCCGCCCGCTGCTCCGCCTCGCCAGCGGCGAGGAGTCGTTTTTCCCCGAGTACGGCGAGGGCATCCGGTTCCGGATCGAGAACCACGCCCACGTGGACCCGTTCGGCCGCTCCAGCCTCACCGCCCGGCGCGAGATCTTTTCCCCGGCATTACCCGGTTGTTCCACGACACCACCAGTTTCGATGATTCCGGCACCCGGCACGGCCTGGTGGACTACGTCGGGCGGTACAGGCGGCTCGTCACAGACCTCAACCTCAGCGTCACCGCCGGGGGCAGGCTCCGGGGAGTTTCAGAGGCCTCGCGGCTCTTCCTGGGACCGCTGCGGATCCCCCTGCCGGCCGCCCTCGACGCCAAGGCCTACGCCGAACAGTGGTGGTCGCCGGACGAGGGCCAGGCAGGAAAGCACAGGATCCAGGTGAAGGTGATCCAGCCGCAGCTGGGGCTGGTCCTGGTCTATGCCGGGCACTTCGACTACCGGCTGGAACCGTACCCCGGCGGCCTGTCGGCCCCGGGATACCTTCCGGACCGCGCCCGGCCGGACCGCTGGGAAGGCCGCAGCTGAGGCGGCAGCCGACGACGTGCCGGCCCTGCCCTAGCCGAGCGCGAGCTGGTTGAGGCCGTCTGCGACCTGGGTCAGCCGCGCCAGCACCGCCGTCGCGGACGACGGCGAATGCCCGGCCAGCCCGCCCGACGGCGTGACCCGCAGGGTACTGAGGGTCGAGGCCGGCAGGCCCAGCTGGCGCCAGGGCCGCCAGACTGTCTCCACGACGTCGGCGACACGCGGCGGCGCAGCAGCGGCGTCCGAGACATCGAGGGCACCGGCCCACAGCCGTTTGCCCGCCTCCACCGCGCCGGCGAGGGTTTCCCACTGGCGCGAGGTCAGCGCGCGCAGGGGCACGGCGATCCCGTCCGCCCCGGCCGCCAGTATCCGGTCGAAGGGCGCCTCCACTTCCGGGACGGAGACCACCACCTCGACGGCGCCGGCCGCCCGCAGGGCATCGATGACCAGCTGCCAGGCATCGGTGGCTTCCCTGCCCGGCACGGAGCGCAGGGTGCGGTAGCCACTGGACGTGGGAATGGTGCCGGCCAGCACCGAGGCGATCTCCGGTTCGTCGATCTGGACCACGATGCGTGCCCCGGGCGCCGCGGCAGCCACGCGGCTGAGGTAGCCGCCGGCACCCGCAGCCAGGGAGGCTGCGAGGTCGCGCCGGGCACCGTGGTCGATCAGGGCACGCTCGCCGTTGTGCAGATGGAGGCCCGCGGCGAGACTGAGCGGGCCCCGGAGCTGGACTTTGATGTCCTTCGCCGGGGTTTCCTCGGCGCCGATCACGTCGGCGAGGATGTTGATGTCGGTGGACAGTGCCGAGCGCGCCCTCCTGAAGTCCTTGCCGGGCCGGTCCACGATCCGCCAGCCGTAGGGCTGGACGTCCACTGAGAGGTCCACCAGCAGGGAAGCGGTCCGGCCGAGCGCGTCGGAACCAACGCCCCGGTCCGGCAGTTCGGCCAGGAAGGGCAGGTGCGGGCTGCCCAGCTCACCACGGATGATGCGCGCGGCCTCAACCGGGTCGTCGCCGGGCCAGGTGCCCAGGGCGGTGGCGGTGACCTGTTCCGGCGGCGCTGCCTGAGGTGCGGCCACGGCTAGGCGGTGGCGGAGAAGGTCGGGCCGGCGGGTCCGGCTGCTTCACCGGCGGGCCGGGGCGCAGGGACTGCGTCGCCTGGTGATCGGCGGCGAGTGCCGCCTCGTGGCCTTCGGCGATGGCTTCATGGTGCCGGATGACCTCGCCGATGATGAAATTCAGGAATTTCTCAGCGAACGCCGGATCCAGATGCGCCTCCGCAGCCAGGCGCCGCAGCCGTGCGATCTGCGCCGTCTCCCTGCCCGGGTCTCCGGCGGGAAGCTTGTGGGTCGCTTTCAGGAATCCGACCTTCTGGGTTGCCTTGAAGCGCTCGGCGAGCAGGTAGACAAGGGTGGCATCGATGTTGTCGATGCTGGAGCGGATCGACAACAGCTCCGCCATCACCGCGGGATCCACCTGACCGGCCAGCGAACTGGCCTCGGGGTCATAGGAATCGGCTTCAGGATGAGTCTGGTTCTGCTCGGTCATTGACCCAGTCTAGGGGCACCGGCGCTAATCACTTCTGCTGTTAAGCGCCGCCTGGGCCCGCCCGGCGGGCCTTCCTGCGCGTCATCCCTGGGTGTCTTCCCCGTCCGTCTTCCCCGTCCGTCTTCCCCGTCCGTCTTCCCCGTCCGTCTTCCCGGTGCGCGCGAAGGGACATGCCCGCCGTTCGCAGCGAACGGCGGGCATGTCCCTTCGGGGAGTTGCCGGAGCGGCCTAGCTGTGAAGCACGGCGCGGAATTGCTCCCGGCGCCGGGCCTGTTCGTCCGGATCCGGCACGGGCAGGAGGCAATCAGCTTCTTCGTGTACTCGTGCTGCGGGTTGCCCATCACCTGGTTCCCGAGCCCCTGTTCCACCATTTTGCCCTTGTAGAGCACCCCGACCCAGTGCGACAGGATATCCACGACGGCGAGGTCGTGGCTGATGAACAGGGCGGCAAAGCCGAATTCGGCCTGGATGTCCTTGAACAGCTCCAGCACCACGGCCTGCACCGACACGTCCAGGGCCGACGTCGGCTCGTCGGCGATCAGCAGCTTCGGGTTCAGGATGAGCGCCCGCGCGAGGGAGGCGCGCTGCCGCTGACCGCCGGAGAGCTCATGCGGGAACCGGTCGGCGTAGGCGGCCGGGAGCTGGACGGCTTCCAGCAGTTCCCGGGTCCGCTGCCGGGCCTGGGCCGGGGTCGGATTGGTGTGGATGATCAGGGGCTCGGCAATGCAGTCCCCGATGGTCAGTTGCGGGTTGAAGGACGCGGCCGGGTCCTGGAACACGAACCCGATCTCCTTGCGCAGCGGCTTGAACGTGCGCTCCTTCAGGTTGAGCATTTCGTAGCCCAGGACTTTCAGGCTGCCGCCGGTGGTCCGGTTGAGTCCGGCGATGGCCCGCCCGATGGTCGTCTTGCCCGAGCCGGACTCCCCACGAGGCCGAAGACCTCCCCTCGGACAGGGTGAAGTTGACCCCGTCCACGGCTTTGAAGGCGGGGCTTCCCAGCCGGCCGGGGTACTCGATGGTCAGGTTCCGGGCCTCAACGAGGACTTTGCCGCCCTGGTGCGCCCGTTCGGTCATGCCTTCGGAGGCGGAATTCCGGCCCAGGTGCGGGACTGCTGCCAAAAGCTTCTTGGTGTAGTCCTGCTTCGGTTCGGCGAACAGCACCCGTGCGGAGGCCTCTTCGACGACGTCGCCCTGGTACATCACCACAACACGGTCGGCGAGGTCCGCCACGACCCCCATATTGTGCGTGATGAGCACGATCGAGGTGCCGTACTGGTCCCGGAGGTCCCGCAGGAGTTCGAGGATTTCGGCCTGCACCGTGACGTCCAGGGCGGTGGTGGGCTCGTCGGCCACGATGAGCCCCGGGTTGAGGGCCAGTGCCGCGGCGATGACGACGCGCTGTTTCTGCCCGCCGGAGAACTGGTGCGGATAGTAGTTGACCCGGGTTTCCGGGTCCGGGATGCCCACCTTGCGGAGCGCCTCGATGGCGCGGGTCTTGGCTTCCTTGGCGCTGACCCGCGCACCTCCCCGTGGCCGGCATGGGAGCGGATGCCTTCGGCGATCTGCCAGCCGACCGTGAAGACCGGGTTCAGGGCGGTGGACGGTTCCTGGAAGACCATGGCCACGTCGCGGCCCCGGATCTGCCGGAGCTTCGCCGGGCTGACGCTGATGACATTGCTGCCGTTGATCAGCACCGCGCCGGAGCTGATGGCGGTCTCCGGCAGCAGGCCGAGGATCGTCTTGGCGGTGACGGTTTTCCCGGAGCCGGATTCGCCGACGATCGCCACGACCTCGCCGGGGTTGACCTGCAGGCTGACGTCCTTGACGGCGTACACGTCACCGGCGTCGGTGGCGAAGGTGACTTTGAGGCGGTCGATGTCGAGGACCGGGCCAGCGCCCGTGCCGGGCTTGTCGATGTTGATGGTCATGAACTTCTCACTTCTGCGTCGAGTGCAGCCTGGGCGCCAGTGGTGGAATCCGGGCCGCCCTTGCCGGAGACAGCCTTCTTGCGGCCCCGCAGGCGGGGGTCGTTGAGGTCGTTGATGCTCTCGCCGACCAGGGTCAGCCCGAGGACGGTGAGCACAATGGCAAGGCCCGGGTACACGCCCGTCCACCAGATGCCGGACGTGGTGTCCGCGAGGGCCTTGTTGAGGTCGAAGCCCCACTCCGCGGCGGAAGTCGGCTCAATGCCGAAGCCCAGGAAGCCCAGGCCGGCGAGGGTGAGGATGGCCTCGGAGGCGTTGAGGGTGAAGATCAGGGGCAGGGTGCGGGTGGCGTTCTTGAAGACGTGGAGGCGCATGATCCGGATGTTGGAGGCGCCCACCACCTTCGCCGACTCCACGAACGGTTCCGCCTTGAGCCGGATGGTCTCGGCCCGGATGACACGGAAGTACTGCGGGATGAAGACCACCGTGATGGAAATCGCCGCCGCGAGGATGCCGCCCCAGAGGCTGGAACGGCCGCCGCTGATGGCGATCGCCATAACGATGGCCACAAGCAGGGGCGGGAAGGCGTAGATGGCGTCCGCAATCACCACGAGGGTCCGGTCCAGCCAGCCGCCAATGTAGCCGCTGACCAGGCCCAGGATCACGCCGATGAAGATCGACATGACCACGGCCACGATAATCACCAGGACGGCCGTCTGGGCCCCCACACGACGCGGGAGAAGACGTCATAGCTGCCGACGGTGGTGCCCCAGAGGTGTTTCCCGCCCGGTGCCTGCTGCGACGGGAAGTTGCCTTCGGCGTCGGAAATCTGGGAGAAGCCGAAGGGCGCGATCAGGGGCGCAAAAATCGCGGTCAGCAGGAAGAGCGCGGTGAGGACGAGCCCTCCCACGAGCATGCCCCGCTGCAGTCCGACGCTCTTGTTGAAGTGCGAGATGACCGGCAGGCGCCGGAACCAAGGACCCCGGGGTCCTTGACGGGTTCAATTACGGCAGTGGTGCTCATATCAGTACCTCACGCGGGGGTCGATCAGCGCGGCGACGATGTCCACGAAGAAGTTGGTCACGGCCACGATCACGGCAAGGAGGACCACGATGCCCTGGACAGCCACGAAGTCGCGGGCGGTCAGGTAGGTAGCGAGCTGGAAGCCCAGGCCCTTCCATTCGAACGTTGTCTCGGTCAGCACCGCGCCGCCCAGCAGCACGGCGATCTGGAGTCCCATCACGGTGATGATGGGAATGAGGGCCGGTTTATAGGCGTGTTTGGTCAGGAGGCGGTATTCGCTGACACCGCGGGAACGGCCGGCCTCGACGTAGTCCTTGCCGAGCGTGCCGATCACATTGGTCCGGACCAGGCGCAGGAAGATGCCGGCGGTCAGCAGACCGAGGGCGAGGGCAGGCAGGACGGCGTGTGCCATAACGTCGGCCAGGGCGGCCATGTTGCCGCTGCGGATGGCGTCCAGCCAGTAAATGCCCGTGGGGGCCTCAAGCGAGGTCAGCGCGAGCTCGGTGGCGGGCGTCGCGCGTCCGGCGACCGGGAGCCAGCCCAGCCAGACCGAGAACGTCAGCTTGAAGAGCAGGCCCGAGAAGAAGACCGGCGTGGCGTAGCAAAGGATCGCGAAGACGCGCAGCCCGGCGTCCGGGCCCTTGTCGCGCCGGTGTGCGGCGATCAGTCCGAGCGGGATGCCCACAACCAGGGCGACCAGCAGGGCGTTGATGGTCAGTTCCAGGGTGGCTGCGCCATACGTGGCGAGCATCTCCGCGACCGGGCGGTTGTCGGAAAGAGTGGTGCCGAAGTTGCCGGTGAGGAGCTGGGACAGGTACTCGAAGTACTGCACAAAAATGGGCCGGTCGTAGCCGGCCGCGGTGATTCTCTCCGCAAGCTGTTCCGGCGGGAGCCTGCCGCCCAGGGCAGCGGTAATCGGATCGCCGGTGGTGCGCATCAGAAAGAACACCATGGTGACCAGGATGAGGATGGTCGGGAAGATCAGGAAGAACCGGATGAAGATGTATCGGCCCAGTCCCCGCCGGTCGTTTTTTCTTCATCGGCAGGAGGCCTTCGCCGTCGGTTGGCGGCGCCTCGATAAGTGTTGTCATTGGTACCTAAATGTGTGTTTCCGGGAGCCTCGTGGGCTGCGGAATCGGTTGTCCTGTATCAGCACCAGAGGCGGGACGCCGTGTGGGCGCCCCGCCTCGTTGGCTGGTCAGAACCGGATGGGGAATGGACCTACTTGGAGATAACACCCAGGCGGGTCTTGAAGGAAGCATCCAGGGTCTGGTCTACGCCCTTGACGTCCTTGCCGGCGACCATCAGCTGGGCGCCCTGCAGCAGCGGCAGCGTGGACAGGTCCTTGGCGACGGCGGTCTGGGCCTCGCCGATGACCTTCTCACGCTCGGCCTTGTCGACGGTGGTCAGCTGCTTGCTGATCAGGTCGGTGACAGCCGGGTTTTCGTAGTGGTTCTTCAGGAAGTTGCCGGGGACGAAGAACGGCGTGAGGTAGTTGTCGGCGTCGGAGTAATCCGGGAACCAGCCGAGCTGGTAGACCGGGTAGACGTCCTTGGTGCGGTCCTTGTTGTAGGTGACCCACTCGGTGGACTGCAGCTCAACCTTGAACAGGCCGGACTTCTCCAGCTGTTCCTTGACCATGGCGTACTCGTCGCCCGAAGACTTGCCGTAGTGGTCCGGGTTGTACTGGAGCTTGATGGTGACCGGAGCAGTGACGCCGGCGTCAGCGAAAACCTGCTTGGCCTTGTCGAGGCTGGGCTTGCCGCTGCCGTCGCCGTACATTTCCTTGAGCGGCTGGATGGCGCCGACGAAGCCGTCGGGAACGACGGAGTAGGCCGGCACGTAGGTGTTCTTGTAGACCTGGCTGGCGATGGCGTCGCGGTCGACGACGTGCGCCATGGCCTGCCGGACGGCAAGCGCCTTCTTGGGATCGGCGTCGGCGCTCTTGGCGCCAAACGGCATGGTGTCGAAGTTGAACACGATGTAACGCAGCTCGCCGCCCGGGCCCTTGTGAACCTTGACCTTGGAATCCTTTTCGAGGTCCGCGGCGTCGGTGGCCGTCAGGCTGCGGCCTGCGACGTCGATGTTGCCCTGCTGGACGTCCAGCTTGAGGTTGTTCGAATCGGCGTAGTACTTGATCGTGGCGCCGCCGTTGGCCGGCTTGCCGAGCAGGCCCTGGTAGTCCGGGTTGACCTTGAGGCCGACGAGCTCGTTCTTCTTGTAGCTCTCGATCGTGTACGGACCTGCGAAGGGCTTGCCCTTGACGATTTCGTCGTCGGTCATCAGCTTGTCCGCCGGGAAGACCTCTTCGTCGATGATCGGCCCCGCGTTGGCTGCGAGGACACCCGGGAAGACCTGGTCGTTGCCGGCCTTGAGCTTGAAGACCACCGTGGTGTCGTCCTTGACGGTGACCGAGTCGAGGTTGCCCAGCAGCGAGGCCGGGCCGTTGTCATCCGCGATGCTGACGACGCGGTCGATCGAGAACTTCACGTCGGAGGAGGTCAGTGCGTGGCCGTTGGCGAACTTCAGGCCGGGCTTGAGCTTGACGGTGTACTCGGTGGGGCTCGTGAAGGAGGCCGACTCGGCAATGTCCGGAGTGGAGTCAGCAGTGCCCGGCTTGGCGTTAAGCAGGAACGGATAGATCTGGTTCATCACCATAAAAGAACCGGCGTCGTACGAGCCGGCCGGGTCGAGGGTAACAACCTTGTCGGTGGTGCCGTACGTAATGGTGCCTCCGCCGGCCGCGCTGCCGGTCGCCGTTCCGCCACCGGAGGGGCCGGTGCAGGCGGTCAGTGCGAAGGCGGATACCCCGGCGAGCGCGATGGCGCTCTGCAGGGCCTTTTTGTTCATTGCCATCTGTGAACTTTCTGTTCGATGAGTACTGGTGCTCGCCCGGACGTACTTGGGACGACTCGGAGGGCGGCACGCTGTCCTGATGCCTCGATTCAACCAGACGACCAACAGGTGAATCGTTACATCTTGTGAGATGAGACACAAAATTTACACGAACGGGCGGAACTCATCATTATCTTCAGGAATCCTGCCTGAATTTCGGCAGGGCGCCCAGGCGCCGCCGCTCGGCGCCAGGCCCCGTGCGGTCCGGGCGTGTGAACCGACGAAAGAGGCCGCGCACAAACGGTGCGCGGCCTCTTTCGACGGGCCATGGGACGGCCTCCGACGGTGTCGTCCGATAACGGGTGGCCTAGAGCGCGGCCCGCTGCAGCGAACGCGCCGCGTCGATGGTGGCCTGGCCCAGCACCCGGCTGCCCTGATACAGCACCACGGTCTGGCCGGGGGCCACGCCGCGCAGGGGCTCGGTCAGGGTGACGACAAGGCCTCCCGCCTCCATATGCGCCGTGGCGGGCACGGGGTCGCCGTGGGCCCGGACCTGGGCATAGCAGTCAAATTCCTCGCCGGTGTGCACCTCGGCGATGGGCAGCCCGCCCAGGAGACCTTGATCCCGCGGATCTCGTCGATGGCCAGGAGGGCCTCGGGCCCCACCACTACCTTGTTTTCCTTGGGCCGGATTTCCAGCACAAAGCGCGGCTTGCCGTCGGCGGCAGGGGTGCCGAGCTTCAGACCGCGGCGCTGGCCGACCGTGAACGCATTGGCCCCGGGGTGCTCCCCGACCTTGGCACCGGACTCGTCCACGATGTCGCCGGTGGTCATCTCGATCTTCTCGGCCAGCCACCCGGCGGTGTCGCCGTCGGGGATGAAGCAGATGTCATGGCTGTCCGGCTTGTTGGCCACGGACAGGCCGCGGCGCTCCGCTTCGGCGCGAACCTCGGCCTTGGACGGCGTGTCCGCGAGCGGGAACATCGAGTGCTTGAGCTGTTCGTGCGTGAGCACACCCAGGACGTAGCTCTGGTCCTTCGCCCAGTCCGCGGCGCGGTGCAGCTCGGGGTTGCCCTCGGCATCGTTGATGACCTTGGCGTAGTGGCCGGTGCAGACGGCATCGAATCCCAAGGCGATCGCCTTCTCCAGCAACGCGGCGAACTTGATCCGTTCGTTGCAGCGCATGCACGGGTTCGGCGTGCGTCCGGCGGCGTATTCGTCGATGAAGTCCTGGACCACGTCCTCCTTGAAGCGCTCCGAGAAGTCCCACACGTAGTAGGGAATCCCCAGCACGTCGCAGGCCCGCCAGGCGTCGCGGGAATCCTCGATGGTGCAGCAGCCTCGGCTGCCGGTGCGCAGGGTTCCGGGCATCCTGGACAGCGCCAGGTGGACCCCGACGACGTCGTGTCCCGCCTCGACGGCGCGGGCTGCGGCAACGGCGGAATCGACGCCGCCGCTCATGGCTGCAAGAACTCGCATACTGACTTTCTCTGGGGTTCAGGGGCTGGTGCCGCCCGGGGCGGCTGCTGGACGCAGAAATAGCACAATGCCGGCCGACCTATTCTATCGCCACGCCGAATCCTCACCCAAAAGGCCTTGACGGCCCGCGGGCGTGATTCTAAAGTCAAAAATAACGGTTTTAGATACCTTTCCCGCGACAGGCGGCCCCGGGCGTGCCGGCGGCCGCAGGAATCGAGCTCACTATGGCCTCCTCCGAAAACATCGTGATCGTGGGCGGCGGCCTCGCCGGCGCCACAGCGGCCAAGACCCTCCGCGCGGAAGGTCACGGCGGGCCGGTGATCCTGCTGGCGGAGGAGCGGCACCACCCTTACCTGCGACCGCCGCTGTCCAAGGACTACATCCTGGCCAAAGCCGACGACGACGCCCTGCCCGTCGTTCCGGCGGACTGGTACGCGGAGAACGGGGTGGACCTGCAGCTGGGCACCACCGTCACGCGGATTGATCCGGCAGCCCGCAGCGTGATTCTTCCGGACGGCCGGGCGCTGGGCTACTCCTCGTTGCTGCTGGCCACCGGGGCACGCCCCGGCACATTCCGCTGCCCGGCAGCGACCTGGAGGGGTCAGCACTTTCCGCACCGTGGACGACAGCCGCCGCCTGCGCGCCGCCCTGGCCGACGGCGGCCGGAACGTCGTGATGGTCGGTTCGGGCTGGATCGGGATGGAGCTGGCCGCCGCGGCGAGCGCCTACGGGAATTCCGTCACGCTGCTGGGGCTGGAGGAGGTGCCGCTGGGTGCGGCGATCGGGCCTGAACTGGGCGGCTTCTTCCGTTCGTTGCACGAAGCGAACGGCGTCCGCTTCCGGCTCCCGGCTCGGCCGCCGGGATCAGCGGCCAGTCGGGCCGGGTCACCGGCGTGGTCACGGATGCCGGGGAGGTCCTGCCCGCGGACGTAGTGATCATCGCCGTCGGGGTGGTCCCCGAGGTGTCCCTGGCCGAGGCTGCGGGGATCGCGCTGGAGAACGGTATCCTCACGGATGCCGCGCTGCGGACCTCGGCGCCCGGGATCTTTGCCGCGGGGGACGTCGCGAACGCCCTGCATCCCTTCACCGGCGAGCACCACCGCAGCGAACACTGGTCCAATGCCCTCAACGGGGAAAAGTGGCGGCCAAGGCGATGCTCGGGCTGGACGCCTCCCTGGACACGGTCCCCTACTTCTACACTGACCAGTTCGACGTCAGCATGGAGTACTCTGGCTTCCCGTCACTCGTCTCGGGGCCGCCCACCATCCGGGGTTCACTCGAGGGCAAGGAGTTCCTCGCCTTCTGGCAGCGCGACGGCCGGGTGGTGGCTGGAATGAGCGTGAACTGGCCGCGTTCCGCCAAGCCGCAGAAGCTGATCAAGCAGCTCATCTCGGCGAAAACCGCCGTGAGCCCTGCCGCCCTGGCCGATCCGGACGTTCCGCTCGACGGGCTCCTGCCGGAGGCCTAGTCCGTGGCGGCGGACTGGCGGGCGACGGTGCCGGCGGTCTGGATGCTGGACTCGTGGCCGGCCATGCCGGCCTGCCGCGCGCGGGTGTAGGCCCCGGCAGGGCCGCCAGCAGCGCGTCGACGTCGGCCCCGGTGGAGGAATGCCCCAGGCTGAACCGCTGGGCGCCCCGGGCCGTGTCCTCGTCCAGTCCCATGGCCAGCAGCACGTGGGACGGCCGGGGACCCCGGCCGTGCAGGCCGAACCCGTGGAGGATTCGACCCCGGCCAGATCGAGCAGGAACAACAGCGAGTCGCCTTCGCAGCCGGGGAAGGTGAAGTGGGCGTTGCCCGGCAGCCGCCCGCGGCCGGGGCCCCGCGCAGCACGGCGTCGGGCACCGCCGCCAGGACGCCGTCGATCAGCCGGTCCCTGAGGGCCGCAATGCGTGCCGCTTCTTCCGGAAGGTTGGCGGCGACGGCTTCGGCCGCCGCGGCAAAGGCTGCAATGGAGGCGGTGTCCAGGGTCCCGGAGCGGACATCCCGTTCCTGTCCTCCGCCGTGCTGCACCGGGGTCAGCTTCACGGCGCGCCCCAGCATAAGCGCCCCGACGCCGACCGGGCCGCCGATTTTGTGCCCCGAGATGGACATGGCGTCCAGCCCAGAGGCACGAAAATCCACGGGAACGGAGCCGAAGGCCTGGACGGCGTCGGAGTGGACCGGGACGCCGGCCCGGTGCGCCAGCTCGACGATCTCCGCCACGGGCTGGATGCTGCCGACCTCGTTGTTGGCCCACATCACCGTGACCAGGGCGATCGAGGCGGGGTCCCGGGACAGCTCGGCCTCCAGCACGGCCAGGTCCACGACGCCGTCCGCATCCACCGGCAGCCAGGACACCTCGGCGCCCTCGTGCCGCTCGAGCCATTCGACGGTGTCCAGCACCGCGTGGTGTTCGACGGCGGAGCACAGGATGCGCGTGCGCTGCGGGTTCCCTGCGTGCCGGGCCCAGTAGAGGCCCTTCACGGCAAGGTTGTCGGCTTCGGTTCCGCCCGAGGTAAAGATGACTTCGGAGGGTGCGCCCCGGCCGCGGCAGCCAGCACCTCGCGGGCGTCCTCGACGGAGCGGCGGGCGCGGCGGCCCGATCCGTGGAGGGACGACGGGTTGCCGGTGCGGGCCAGTTCACGGGTCAGCGCCGCCAGGGCCTCCGGGGCCAGGGTGGTGGTGGCGGCATGGTCAAGGTATACGGGCACAGGGCAATTCTACCCGCGGTCCCGGCGCGGCATTGGTGTACATTCGAGCGGTGAAAGCGTCCTTGTACCTCGTCCTGGCCACACTCTTCTGGTCCGGGAATTTCATTGTCGCCCAGGCCGCCGTCGCCTCGATGACGCCCCTGGACCTGACGTTCTGGCGCTGGACGCTGGCCGCCGTGCCGCTGCTGCTGCTGGCCCACTTCGTGGAGAAGCCGGACTGGCGCGCGGTGCTGCGCCGCTGGCCGGTGCTCCTCCTTCTCAGTGTGCTGGGCATGAGCGGCTACACGCTTCTGCTGTATGGCGCCCTCGGCCACACCTCGGCAATGAACGCGTCGCTGATCACGGCGGCCAACCCGGCCCTGATCGTTGTACTGGCGATGGTCCTGACGGGCGAGAGGACCACGCGGCGGGGCTGGTTCGGCATCATCCTCGGCCTTCTTGGCGTCCTGCTGGTGTTGACCAGGGGCGAACTGCAGCGGGTGATCAGCCTGTCCCTGAATATCGGTGAGGTCATGATGATCGGGGCGATCCTCGTCTGGGGCTGCTACACGATCATCGCCCGCAGGCTGGACGTTCCGGCCATTACGGCCACCGCGACGCAGGTGGTGATCGCCGGCGTGACGCTGGCGCCCTTCGCCGTCGCCGCGGACGTGCGGCTTCCGGAGACGCCGGCCGAGGCGTGGTCGCTGGCCTACATCGTGGTCTTCCCGTCCCTGGGCGCCTACCTCCTCTGGAACCTTGCGCTGAAGACCACCGCGCCGGGCACTGCCGGGAACTACCTCAACCTGATTGTGGTCTTCACGGCGGTCATCACCGTGGTGCTGGGGACGCCGCTCACCATCGTCCAGATCGCGGGCGGCCTGTTGGTGATCGCAGGCGTGCTGCTGACCGGGACGAAGGGGCGGGCCAAGCCCCCGGCGCACACTATCCCGTCCCCCACTGTCCCGGCTCCCACTGTCCCGGCTCCCGCCGCTCCGGCGGCCTCCGGCTCCGCCCCGACGCGCAGCCACACACCCTAAGGCCGGATCCGGGCGCAGCACTGCGCCGGCTGCGCGGCGCCCTGGGCGCGAAGTTCGTCGATGGCGAGAGCCTGCACCCGGTCCGGATCGATGCCGCACCCCGCCGCGGCCCCGCCCAGGAACGCGCCGTTCATGGCGCAGACCACCTCGGTGTGGCCCTCGGCGATCCGGTGGAAGGGACAGTTGAGCAGCACCAGGCCGCCCTCGCCGTCGTCCTCCGGACGGTAGCCCTCCGCCGCGAGGAACCCGGCGAAGTCGGTGCCCGCCACTGCCGGCCGCGCATCATCCTGTTCCGCCTCGCCGGCTCTGGCCCGGGCTGCCGCCAACCCCGGGCGTAAGCGGTCCGCACCAGCGCTTCGCGGGCGGAACCGCCGTCGGCCGCCGACTCCTCGATGGCCGCGACAAGCAGTTCGGCGGCCAGGTCGTAGTTGCGGTCCGGCACCGACGCAGCGACTTCCCGGACGGCGGCCAGATACAGCTTGGCCGGCCGGCCCGACCCCGGCCCTCCCCTGCCCCCGAGCTTCCGGAATTCCACGGCCAGGAGCCCGTCCTGCACCAGCCGGTCCAGCTGGAAGGACGCCGTGCTCCGGGGCAGGCCCAGGGCTGCGGCAGCGTCGTCGCGGCTGACGGCATTGCCGGCCGAGGCGACGAAATCGAACAGCTTCCGGCGGCCCTCGTCCCCCAGCGAGGCGACGGCCGCAATCCTGCGGTTCCAAGGGGATCGGATCATAAAATCAGCCTAGCTCTAAAAACAAGTTTCATTGCTTAATCACCGCCTCCATTCTAAAATCAAACTATCTACTTTTAGAAGGAGTCGTGATGAAAACCTCTGCATCTACCGCCACGCCCGCCCGGCCACTGGCCGCGGCTCCCGAGCGCCAGGCCTTCCTGCTGCTTCGGACAGTCTTCACCGTTGCTCCGGTGGTCTTCGGCCTCGATAAGTTCACCAATCTGCTCACCGACTGGACCATGTACCTGGCGCCCGTGGTCACCACCGTGGTGCCGCTTCCGGCGCAGACCATCATGTACGTCGTCGGCGTCGTGGAGATCGCCGCCGGCCTGGCCGTTGCGCTGAAACCGCGCTTCGGCTCGCTGCTCGTGGCCGTATGGCTCCTCGGAATCATCGTCAACCTCATCATCCTGGGCGATTTCTACGACGTGGCCCTGCGCGACTTCGGCTTGCTGGTCGGGGCCCTGGCGCTGAATCGGCTCTCGCCAACAAGGCCCTCGACAACAAAGCAGGGCTGACGGGTGACGGCGGACGGCCGACTCAGCCGGACGGCGGAACGACGGCGATCCGCGCTTCGACGTCGGCCCGTGCCGCGGCCAGCGTCCGGGCGTCGGGGCACGAAACGGACAGGTACACGGAGGAGCCCGCTTTGCTGAACAGCCGGGCGAAGATGGCGGTGGCCCTGGCGCCGCCCGCTCCCCGCCAGTTAACACCAGCACGTCGACGCGCGGAGCGGGACCGCCGGGTTCTCCACCCCAGCGCAGTGTCGCCGGCTTCAGGTACCCGGGAAGGATGCTGGCATCCAGGTACTGGAAGAGCGCCTCCGTGGACGCCCTGTCGTCCCCGGCGACGGCGAGGGCTGACTGGTTGGTCCGTACCTTTGCCGATGCCACACAGCCATCCTCTTTGACGTACTGGCTCGCGCCGCCACGTTCTGCGCGCCGGGCTTCCATCCCCGCACCTGCCGCAGCCCGTCGGAAAGCTGGACGGGCACGCCGGCCGCCAGCGTCTCCCCGGCAGCGAAGGGCATGTCCTTCGCGGCCACGGCCGCGGCGTCATACCCGGGTGTGATGGTAGGGGTGGCGAGGGTCGGAGTCGCAGGTGCCGCCTTGGGGGCCGCGGGGTCCGGAATGCCGACGCTGCAACCGGCCAGCGCCGTTGCCACTGCGAGCGCCAGGAAGGCGCGGCTCCCCGGCGCACAGACCGCGCGCGGTGCGAACCGGCCCCCGCGGCCGCCGTTGTCGACCCGGCTTCCAGCCTGCTACCCATGCCCCGCCCCGATTCCGCTATGCCTGCTCGTTTTCCCGCCCGAGCCTCCGCACGATTCTAGACTCACCGGATCCGCGCCGCGGAAGGCCCGTCCGGCGCCCGGCCCGCGGCTACGCAAGAACGCGGATCGCCCCGGGAACCACTTCGATGGTGAGGGGCAGCGGGCCGATCCGCTCCCCGTCGGCGTAGGCCACCACGTTCTCGGCGGACAGCTCCACCTTGCGCACCCGCAGGATGTGCACGGCCGGATGCCCGAGGTGGCCTCCGGAAAAGACCCTCGGAAAGACCCTCAGCAGGCCCGTCCGGGAGAGCGGGCCGACGATGAACAGGTCCAGGTAGCCGTCGTCGAGCACGGCGTCAGGCGTGACCTTCATTCCGCCGCCAATCGACTGCCCGTTGGCGACGGAGATCAGCATGGCGCCCTGCCGCCAGGTCCCGCCGTCGGCCGTGACGGTGTAGTTGATGGCCCGGAATGAGGCGAGTTCGCGGAGCATGGCCAGGTGGTAGCGCGCCTTGCCGCGGGGCCACCGCCAGGCGTTGGCCCGTTCATTGACAGCCGCGTCGAAGCCGGCGGACACCACACCGGCAAACCAGCGGTACGTCCCGTCGGAGGACGCCCGTCCGGCGTCGATCATCCGCCCGCCGGCGGCCAGGGCTGCGAGCACGCCCGCACAGGCGCCGGGGATGTCGTGGACCGGAACTCCCAGTGCGCGCGCCATGTCGTTTCCGGTGCCTGTGGGGACGATCCCCAGCGGGACCGCGCCGAAGGGCATGCCCGACCCGGCGAGCGCATTGACCCCGAGGTGGACCATGCCGTCTCCGCCCACCAGCACGAGGGCATCCACGCCGGAGGCCAGCGCCTTTTCCACGGACGCCGCCAGCGCGTCGTAGCTGTCCTCACACAGGAGCAGGACCTCGGCCCCGGCGGCCCGGAAGTACGCGGCTGCTTCGTTGCCGGCGTGCAACCCGCGGCCAAAGGATGCCCGCGGGTTGACGGCAACGGCAATATTCATGCGCTGAATTATGCCAGCCGCCGGGAACCTTCCGTGCCGGTACGCTCGTTCTCCCCTAGCCGGTTAAACTGGCCAGGCGACGTCCAGGACGGGCTGGCGCCATCGACGCAAAGGATTCTTGCTTGACGCAGGGCAACAGCTCGCATTACCAGGTCCTTCGGATCCCCGTGACGGCGACGGATAAGGAAATCAAGGTGGCCTACCGTAAGGCCGCCCGCACCGCGCACCCTGACCACGGCGGGGACCCGGCCGCTTTCCGGCGCGTCACCCTGGCCTATGAGACGCTGATCGATGCCAAAAGCCGGGCGGACTACGATCGTTCCTACGGCAGCGGCCGCGGCGCCTTCCCGGAAGCGCCCGCTGACGAGGGGGCCCACTTTGATGCCCCTGCGGCCGGCAGCCGCGCCTCCGCCAATGTCCGGCGCCCCAACACACCCCGGAATACCGCATCCGACGCGCCGGTCTACATCCCGCCCTTTGAGCAGTACGCCGGGACCGGGAAGTGCCGCTGATCCCGCAGGACCTGGCCCGCCAGCAGATCCACGGGCTGCCCCGCAAGCGCGGCATCTTCGGGGCGGAGGCAAGGATCCAGCGGGAAATGCGCACCGTGCAGCTCATCACCCGCCAGGTCCTCCCCGCCATCCCGGCCGCCCGGCTCATCAACGGGCTGCAGTCCCCGGCGGACAACAGCCACATCGACCACGTGGTGCTCTCCGGCTACCGCATGGCGGTCATCGGCTCCATGCTGCTGCCGCCCGGCGCCTACGCCTGGAACGGCAGCGCCCTGACCCACGGCGGACGCTCCATCGCCCCGCCCCAGCTGGCCCACGTGGTGCGCCGGATGCAGGACATCTTTCCGGAGCTCAACGTCACCGGCTGGACCGTGGTCCACAGCACCGACGGCAACCTGCACGAACCGGTGATCGACCGGCACCGCCGCCCGCCGGGCCGGGAGTTCAGCCACGAGACAGTCCAGGTGGTCAACGCCGCCGGGCTGGCCCGCGGCCTCAAGCAGTTCCTGGGTTCCGGCCCGGCCCCCAACACCGTCATCGTTCCCGTGCTCGCCCGGCTGCTGCGCGGGATGCACTAGCAGGCTCGCTAGGATGGGACGGTGTTCCGCATCCTCTTCCACACCCCAGAAATCCCCGGCAATACGGGCAACGCGATCCGGCTGGCTGCCATCACGGGCGCGGAGCTGCATCTGGTCGAGCCCCTGGGCTTCGATTTCTCCGACGCGAAGCTGCGCCGGGCCGGCCTCGACTACCACGACCTTGCCGTCGTGACCGTCCATCAGGACATCGACGCCGCCTGGGCTGCCCTCGCACCGGATCGTGTCTTCGCCTTCACCTCCGACGGCGAGGCTTCCTACACGGACATCAGCTACCGGCCCGGTGACGTCTTGATGTTCGGCCGGGAATCCGTGGGGCTGTCCGAGGAACTCAAGCATGACCCCCATGTCACGTCCCGCGTCCGGCTGCCGATGCTGCCTTCCCTACGGTCGCTGAATCTTGCGAATGCCGCCTCGATCGCCGTCTACGAGGCTTGGCGCCAGAACGGATTCGCCGGCGCCAAGCTCTAGCTGCCGCAAGTATTCCCGGACCCCGCCCATCCGGTTCCACCGCTGTTCCGAATCACTTGTGGAGCCCGTCAAACCGGCGGGCCACGGGAGCGGGGAAGGGAGCGAGGTGCGGCAGGTGACAGCATTGCAGGCGAACTTGCGACCCGTCCGGGGGCTTGCGGGCGGCCGCACCGCGGGCGGAGGCCCTCATGACCCGCGATCGGCGGCGGGCACCTTATGCTTGAAGGTGATGGACACTCCCAACGCCCCGAATCCCGAGGCCACCGCTCCCCGGGCACGTCAGCCGATGTGAACCGCAGGCTCGGCGGATTGCTGGAACAGATTGCCCGCGGCGACCAGGCAGCCTTCGCGGAGTTCTACGAACTCACGTCCCGGCGCGTCTTCGGCATGGCCCGGCGGGTATTGATCGACGTGGAACTCAGCGAGGACACCACGCAGGAGGTTTTCCTCCAGGTCTGGCAGAACGCCGCCAAGTTCAATCCCGAGGCCGGGAGCCCGCTCGCGTGGCTGATGACCATCTCCCACCGCAGGGCCGTGGACAAGGTCCGGTCCTCCCAGTCGTCCACCGACCGGGAAGCGAAGTACGGCGCCAGCAGCCAGGACATCGACCATGACTCAGTCTCCGACGAGGTCGGCAGCCGGCTGGAAGCCGAGGCAGTGGTCCGCTGCCTGGAGACGCTGACCGACACACAACAGGAGTCCGTGCGGCTCGCCTACTACGGCGGCCTCACCTACCGGGAAGTCGCAGAGAAGCTCAATGCTGCGGTGCCCACCATCAAGTCCCGCATCCGTGACGGACTAATCCGGCTGAAGACCTGTCTGGGGGTGAGTTGAGATGACCGACATGAACGCACAGAACAACGGCCGCGTCCCCTCAGGATTTGCAGCCGAAATCGCCACCGACCTTGCCTCCGGCCGCGCAGCCGACCTCGCTGAGCTGTACGCCCTGAACGCCGTGGACGACGCCGAGCGTGCCGCCATCGAGGGATACCTCGCCTCGGCTCCGCAGGCCGAACGCGCCGCCTTTGACGAGCGCGTCCGGCAGGCCCGGGAGACGCTGGCCACGAGCTTCACCGCCGAGGAAGAACCCCGGCCGGCCTGCTGGACCGGATCATGGCGACCCTGCCCGCCCAGGCTCCGGCCGCCGTGACCGCCACGCACCCGGTTCAGGATCGGGCGGCGGTACCTCCCGTTGTGGCCCGGCCCGTCCGGGAATCACCAGGGCTCTCCGTCACCGACGAACTCGGCGCCGCCCGCAAGCGCCGGGACGAACGACGCCGGCCGCAGGGCATGCGCAACTGGCTCGTCGGCGTCGCCGCCGCCGCGCTCATCGCCTTGGGCGGAGTCGGCGTCGGCGCCTACGTGGCGAACCTCAACGACCCGCTGAACCAGGTGCTGCAGGCCGGCGATGTGCGGCAGGCGACAGTCGATGTCACCGGCGGCGGCACGGCCACCGTGTCCGTCTCGCCTTCGAAGGACGCAATTGTCGTCAAGATGAACGACGTCCCGGCGCCCCCGCCCGGGAAGGTGTACCAGATGTGGCTTATTCCGAAGGACGGCTCGGCGCCTGTCTCCCAGGGCCTGATGGATGCGGAAGCGCTGTCCAAGCCGGCTGTCGTCAAGGGCATCAGCAGCGCAGCCGCCCTCGGCATTACGGTGGAACCGACCGGCGGCTCGACGTCGCCGACCATGCCCACCGTGGCGGCGGCCCCCTGGGCGCGTAAAACCGGCACCGAGACAAGACCGCGGGCCCCGCACCTTCAGAAGGTGCGGGGCCCGCGGTTTTTGTCTCGGTGCGGCTAAGGCGACGCGGGCCGGACGGCGTCGAGGTGGAGCCGGTCAATGATCTCCTGCGTTTCGTCCGCCGGCGCGGAGCTGGCGCTCAGGGTGATGGCGTTCTCTTCAGGTGTGGGGCCTCGAGCGCCTCGAACTGGGATTCGAGCAGGGCCGGGGGCATGAAGTGCCCGTGCCGGGATGCCAGCCGGTCCGAGATCCGGTCCTTGCTGCCGTCGAGGAAGACGAACACCACCCCTCGCCGCGCAGGACATCCCGGTAGCGCTTCTTCAGCGCCGAGCAGGTGACCACGCCTGGGGTGCCGGTTCCGGTGTGCTGCCGGATCCATCCGGCGATGCTTTCCAGCCAGGGCCAGCGGTCCTCGTCGGTCAGGGGCTGGCCGGCCTGCATCTTCGCCACGTTGGATGCGGGGTGCAGGTCATCGCCCTCCGCGAAATCCCAGCCCAGCCGGCCGGCCAGCAGGCCCGCCACGGTTGACTTCCCGGATCCCGAGACGCCCATGATCACGAGCACGGGGTGCTGCGCAGTCTTCGTCACTGAAGCCCGCCTTCCTCAAATAAATATGATTTAAACAGACTCCAGCTTATGGGAGAGGGCGGCAGGGGCAACACTAAAAGCCGGCGATGGTCCCCGCGCCGTTGACTTCCACAACGTGGAAGGCCTCGGCGCTGCGGCCGGCCGGCAGCCCGCCGCGCTCCGCGGTCCGGACCATGAGGCCGCGGACCGTGCGGTCCATGGCCTCGATGTCGGGGTGCTGGCTGACATGGATGTGGATGGCAGCGAGTTTGCCGTCGACGTGGTCAGTGACGTCGACGAAGTGGTTCTCGCGCTCCTCCGGTCCGGCGAAGAGCCACAGCCAGGGCAGCTTGTACGCCTCCAGCCCGGACTCGGCCAGCTCCGGGTACGCGAACGGGTTCTCCAGCGCCGGATACACCGCCCGCGTCACGGCCTCCCCACCGCCAGATGGTCAGGGTGGCTCTTCTGGATCCGGTTCCAGTTCCGTTCGGGGTGCATCGAGAGCACGACGTCGGGTCGGAGTTGCCGGATCAGCCGCACCACTTCGCGGATCACCCCGTGCGAGGGCTCGAGGTAGCCGTCGCGTTCGTGCAGGTAGTGGATGTCTGTCACCCCGACAAGGGCGGCCGCACGGCGCTGTTCCTCGTTCCGCAGCCGGACAATCTCGTCCCGTTGCGCGGGGTCGAAGCCGCCGGCGTCTCCGTCCGTCATGATGCAGTAGCTGACCTGGACGCCGGCGGCGGTCCAGGCGGCGACCGTGCCGGCGGCGCCGAAGTCGACGTCGTCCGGGTGGGCAGTGAAACAGCACCCGCTCGACCCGGTGGTGTTCCGGATCGAACGGGCTTTGCGCCTGCGTGGCGAAAGTGTTCAAGGACTCAGCCCCTGCGCTTCTTGATTTCCTCGGTGGCCTGCGGCAGGACCTGGAAGAGGTCTCCCACGATGCCGAAGTCGGCGATCTCGAAAACGGGCGACTCGGCATCCTTGTTCACGGCCACGATCACCTTGGCGGTCTGCATGCCGGCCTTCTGCTGGATGGCCCCCGAGATGCCTGCGGAGATGTACAGCTGGGGCGAAACGGTTTTGCCGGTCTGGCCGATCTGGGCGTCGTGGCCGATCCAGCCGGCGTCCGTCGCGGCGCGGGAAGCGCCGATGGCTGCTCCCAGGGCATCGGCAAGGTCTTCCACCGGGCCGAAGTTGCCGTCGACTCCGCGGCCGCCGGCCACAACGATCCGGGCCTCCGCGAGGTCCGGGCGGCCGCTGGCGGCCTTGTCGCTGCGGGCGGTGATCCGTGCCGACGCCGCGGTGGCGGTCTCCGGCACTGCCACCGTTATGGTCGCCGGCGCCGTGCCGGTGACGGCCGGTTCCGGAGTGATGCTGTTGGATTTGACGGTCAGGACCGCGACGGGAGTGGTGGCCCTCGCCGTGGTGATGTAGGAACCGGCCAGCACGGACTTGTGCGCGGTGCCGTCCGGATCCACGGCAACGACGTCGGTGATGACGCCGGCACCGAGCTTGATGCCCAGTCTCGCCGCGGTTTCCTTGGCCTCCGCCGAGTTCTCGGTCAGGACCACCGTGGCGTCCGCGGTCTGCACCGCGGCCGCAAGATAGGACGCCTTGGGGCCCACGAGGTAATCGTCGAGGTCCGCCGCGGAGGGACGGTACAGCGTTTGAACGCCGTAGGCCGCCAGGGTTGCCGCGACGTCGTCATGCAGGTCGCCGTTGAACGCGACCGCAGGCTCGCCCAGGGACCGGGCAATGGTGAGCAATTCCAGGCTGGCCTTCTTCAGCGCCTGGCCCGGGTTGTCAATGAATACCAGTACTTTTGCCATGTCTGCGGATCCCCTTAGAGCAGCTTCTGGGCGGCCAGGAACTCAACCAGCTTGATGCCGGCGTCGCCCTCGTCGGTGATGATGGTCCCGGCGGTGCGCGCCGGGCGGGCCTCGGCGGACTCGACGGCGGTCCAGGAACCGGACCGTCCCACCTTCGCAGGGTCGACGCCGATGTCGGCAAGGCTCAGCGTGGTGATGGTCTTCTTCTTCGCCGCCATGATGCCCTTGAAGTTCGGGTACCGGGGATCATTGATCTGGTCCGTGACCGAGACGAGGGCAGGCAGCGTCGCCTCGATGGTATCGGCGTGGGCGTCGCCGTCGCGGCGGGCGGTGAGTTTGGCGCCGTCGAGCTCCAGGGAGGCCGCGAACGTGACCTGCGGCAGGTCCAGACGCTCAGCGAGCTGGGCCGGGACCAGGGAGGTCTCGCCGTCGGTGGAGGCCATGCCGGTGAGGATGAGGTCGGCGGGGGTGTCCGCGCCGAGGTGGCGGATGGCCGCGGCCAGGGCCAGCGAGGTGGCGGCGGCGTCTGATCCGGCCAGGGCGTCGTCGCTGAGGTGGACGCCTTCGCTGGCGCCGATCTGGAGGGACTTCTTCACCGCGTTGACAGCGCCGGCCGGCCCCATGCTCAGGGCGATGACCTTGTTGCCGGCAGCTTCCCCGCCGCGGGCCTCGATCAGCTGGAGTGCGGCCTCCAGGGCGTACTCGTCCAGTTCGGACAGGATGCTCTCGGAGCGGTCCGTCGTGTTGCCCTCGCCGGTGAGGTGTCGGTCGAACTGAGCGTCAGGGACGTGCTTGACCAGCACGATGATCTTCAATGTCTCTTCCACTGTGTTTACAGCAGCCTTCCATGCGGGTGGACAGCCAGCCGGGTGGGGTCGTGGCCACGGGACGCCCGGAGTGCCGGGGTGCTCTTAGCTAACCATATAGGCGGTCCCAGGCGCGGCTTGGTTAAGGCCTGTGTCAGCGCCGGGGCGCCGCACTGCACAGGCCCGACGGCACAGCAAAGCCCGGCAGCATGGCGAAGGCCGGGCAGCACCAGGTGGTGCTGCCCGGCCCCGGGTGGAACGCTGTGCGCTGCTACTGCCTATTCCGCAGCTACTGCTGTTACTGCTCGGCGGCCGCGCCAAGCGTCACGTCGAGCTGCTGCTCCTCGCCGCCGCGGATGACGGTGACCTTGACGGAAGCGCCGGCAGGCTGCTCGCGGACGGCGGCCGTCAGCTGGTTCGGGTCGCTGATGGCGAGGTCCTGGAACTTCGTCACAACGTCGCCGACCTTGACGCCGGCCTTGTCCGCGGCGGAGCCGGGCTCAACGGTGGCCACTTCGGCCCCGACGGAGAAGCCGGACGCCGAGTCGCTGGCGGTTTTCTGCTTCACACTCACGCCGAACTGGCCGTGCGTGGCCTTGCCCGTGCTGATGATCTCCTGGGCGACCCGCTTGGCGTGGTTGATCGGGATGCTGAAGCCGACGCCGATGTTGCCGCTGCTCGAGGATTCGCCGCCGGCCGAGGCGATGGCGACATTCACGCCGATGATCTCACCCTTGGTGTTGACCAGGGCACCGCCGGAGTTGCCGGGGTTGATCGCAGCGTCCGTCTGGATCACGTTGATCGAGATGCTTCCCTGGTCAGCGGTGGTCTGGCCCTGCCCGCCGTCCGGCGGTGCGAACTGGAAGCCCTGGTCGTCGCCTTGTGAATTGTCCGCCCTCCTTGGGAGCGGCCGAGGAGGCAACGCTGATGGTGCGGTTCAGGGTGGACACGATGCCGTCGGTGACGGTCCCCGTGAGGCCGAGGGGCGAGCCGATCGCGACGGCGGTGTCGCCGACGTTCAGCTTGCCGGAATCGCCCAGCACCGCCGGTACCAGCCCGGAGCCGTCCTGGATTTTCACGACTGCGAGGTCGGAAAGCGGATCAGTGCCAACAATCGTGGCGCTGTAAACCTTGCCGTCACTCATGCGCACTTCGATTGCGGCGTTGGCCGCCGTGCCGTCCAGCGTCACGACGTGGGTGTTGGTGAGGACATGGCCTTCACCGTCGAGAATGATGCCGGAGCCCGTGCCGCCCTCGCTGCCGTTTGAGGCCTTGATGGTCACGACGCTGGGCGAGGCCTTCACCGCCGCCGCGGTGATGGCGTTCACGTCTTCCCTGTTATTTACGATGACGGGGCCGGCCTGGCTGCTGTTGCTGGATCCGGTGGACGTGAAAGACCGGTCGCCCATCAGCTGCGTGGTCCCTGCGACCACGCCGCCGCCGACGAGGCCGGCGGCAAGAATGCTGGCCACGAGCGTCGGGACACCGAAGGCGGCCTTGCGCTTCGGGGCGTGGGCCGGGTCGGAGGCATACGGGGAACCGGACGGGTTGCCCCCGAAACTCCCGTGCTGGGCCTGGCTGAAAGGAGGCTGGCCGTGCTGGAAAGTCCCTTGCTGGGCGCTGCCCTGCTGGGGCTGCCCAAAAGCGGTGTTGTTCGTTGCCTGCCCGTACCCGGGGTGTGCTGCGGGTTGGGCTGGCCCGGCGTGCTGCCCTGGTGCACGTACTCCTGCGGGGCACCGAACTGCTGCGTCTCCGGCGCCGGGGGCGGCCGTAGGACGGCTGGTGCTGCGGGTAGACCGGCTGGGGCGGGTTGCCCGCGGCCCGGTCCAGCCGAAGGGTCGGATTTTCCTGCGGGCTGTCCTGCGCTGTGTCCTGCGGTGGGTTGTCCTGCTGTGAGTCCGGCGCGGGGGCAGCCTGCGGGCGTCCGGATTCGCCCTCGTTCGGCGTGGCCGGCTCCCGGTTCTCTGGTGACGCGCCCTGCGCTGGGTTCTCAGTCATAAGACTTCCTTTCATCCGTGTCTTCATTAACTATGGACGATCTCACTGATACTAGAGCGCACGTTTGCTGGGAGGTTGCTGAACGTCTGGACAGGGTGATATCCCGGCCCGTCACGACCCGTGCTGTCACTGGTTCAGCGCTTTTCGCTGGTGGCATATTCCCGTTGGTGGACGGTCAATTGGGTGCACCATAGAATCAAATGGAATTGCCACAGCGACCTGCGGCTTTACATCTGCGTGGGGGCGCTGCTGCATTCTGTGACGACCGGTTCGGCCCGAACCGGTCGCAGAAGTGCTGAAGGGTTGCACATGCGGTCTACCTATAAACGTCTCCTCGCCGTTCTCGGCGTCGTCGGACTGCTGGCGCTTCCCGCCGCTCCGGCCCTCGCAGAGGATCCGGTCACTCTCGACCCCGTCACCAAGATCGTTGACACAGCCGGCGTCCTCGGCGACCGGACGGGCGAAGTCGAAGAGGCCATCAAGCAGCTCGGCGCCGACCACGCGATGACCTACCACGTCGTCTACGTGGACAAGTTCGAAAACCCCACCGACCGTTATGCCTGGGCTGCTGAGGTGGCGGACAAGGCAAGCCTCGGCGCGAACGCCATGCTCCTGACCGTCGCCACGGACACGCGGCAGTACCTTTTGAGCAAGCCCGCCAACAGCAAAATCACGGACGCCCAGCGCGACACCATCGTGGAAAGCGCGGTTGACCCGAACCTCCGCGAAGGGGACTACGCACAGGCCGCCATCGATAGCGCCGCTGCCATCGGCGACGCCGCCGGGGGCGGCAAGGGCACCGTCCCGTCAGAAGGCGGCGCTGGCAGCGCCGTGCTCGTCGGGGTCGGTGTGGTCGCCGCCGGCGGCGCGGGAGCCTACCTCTACCTCCGCAACCGCCGGAAGAAGGCCGCCGCGGCCGCAGGCGCTGGCCACGGGCCGCAGGGCGCCGAGGTGGATCCGCTTGCAGGGCTCACCGTCGAGGAGCTGCGCCGCAAGAGCGGTTCCCTGCTGATCGAGGCCGACGACGCCATCAAGTCCAGCGAGCAGGAGCTTGGTTTCGCGCAGGCGCAGTACGGCGACGCCGCCGTCGGGAACTTCACGAAGGCGCTGGAGGACGCCAAGGGCCACATGTCCGAGTCGTTCAAACTGCAGCAGCAGCTCGATGACCACATCCCCGATACCGAAGAGCAGCAGCGGACCTGGCTCGGCGAGATCATCCGCCGTTCCGAGGCCGCGCTCGCTTCCCTTCAGGAGCAGAAGGCCGACTTCGATTCGCTCCGCGAGCTGGAGAAGAACGCCCCGCAGGCGCTTGCCGCGGTCAGTGCCGGAGCGCGTGAGGCGGAAGCCAAAATCGCCAGCGCCGAGCATTCGCTCGACGAATTGCGGGCCAAGTACGCCGAGAGTGCCCTGGTGCAGGTGGGCGACAACATCAACCAGGCCAAGGAACGGCTCGCCTTCGTACAGAATGCCTCCGTCACGGCCCAGGAGAAGCTCAGCGCCGGCGAAGGCAGCCTCGCCGCCGTCGCCGTCCGGGCAGCTGAAGAGAGCCTGCACCAGACGAACGTGCTGATCGGAGCCATCACGAAGGTCGCCGGAACCCTCGACGAGGCACGCAACGGGCTCGAGTCCGCCGTCGTCGACACCTCCCAGGACCTGGCCCAGGCCAGGGCACTGATCCAGTCCGGGGCGCACCCTGAGCTGACCGGACCGGTGGCTGCCGTGGAAGCCTCGCTGGCGCGGGTCAAGGCCGAAATCCAGGGCGGGAAGATCGATCCCATCGCCACCCTGGAGCGTGTCGAGACGGCGCACCAGTCGCTGGATGCGGCCCTCTCCGGCATCCGGGACCAGCAGGAGCAGGCCCGCCGCGCGCAGGCCTCCCTGCAGCAGAGCATCATGTCCGCGCAGGCGCAGATCAGCGCCACTTCGGACTACATCACGGCCCGCCGCGGCGGCGTGGGCACCGAGGCCCGGACCCGCCTGGCTGAGGCCCAGCGGAACCTGGACTACGCGCTGTCCATCTCCCGTACCGATCCGGTCACGGCCCTGCAGTACGCCCAGCAGGCCCACGCGCTGGCGGCACAGGCCGCGCAGCTGGCACAGTCCGACGTCGACCACTTCGGCGGATACGCCAACCAGGGCTACGGACGTGGCGGAATGTTCGGCGGCGGCGGAGGCGGCGGCCTGGGCGGCGCCATCCTTGGCGGCATCCTCATCAACTCCATCCTGCATGGCGGCGGCGGAGGCGGCGGCGGTTGGGGCGGCGGCGGGGATTCCGGCGGCGGCTGGGGCGGCGGCGGAGATTCCGGCGGCGGCTGGGGCGGGGACTTCGGCGGCGGCGGAGACTTCTAGCAAAGCCGCTGCCCGCCACGCGGGCCAGGCCACTACAGACTAGGCGCCGGCGGGAAGCTCCCGCGGGCGGATGGAAGAAGTACATTTTCACTGTTCACCGAATTCAGTGGGAACCACTGAGCAGGACGAAAGGTATCACCATGAAGCAGTCCATTTTCGGCCGCATGGCGCAGCTGGCGAAGGCCAACATCAATTCCCTCCTGGACCAGGCGGAGGACCCGCAGAAGATGCTGGACCAGATGGTCCGGGACTACACCAACAACATCGCCGAAGCCGAGTCCGCAGTGGCGCAGACCATCGGCAACCTGCGCATGCTTCAGGACGACTACAACGAAGACGTCAAGAACGCCCAGGATTGGGGCCGCAAAGCCCTCGCCGCGTCCCGCAAGGCCGACGAGTACCGGTCCAAGGGTGACGTTACCGACGCGGAGAAGTTCGACAACCTTGCCAAGGTGGCCCTGCAGCGCCAGATGTCCGCGGAGAACGATGCCAAGGCCGCCGAGCCGAGCATCGCCTCGCAGACCGAGGTGGTGGACAAGCTCAAGCACGGCCTGGACCAGATGAAGGGCAAGCTCAACGAGCTCACCAGCAAGCGCAACCAGCTGGTGGCCCGTTCCAAGACCGCCGCGGCCCAGTCCCAGGTGCACGATGCCCTCAAGAGCATCGACTTCATGGATCCCACGTCCGAGGTGGGCCGCTTCGAAGAGAAGATCCGCCGCGAAGAGGCGAAGGTCCGCGGCCAGCAGGAGCTGGCCGCGTCAAGCCTGGACGCGCAGTTCAACTCGCTGGAGGACCTCGGCGAACAGACCGAGATCGAGGCACGGCTCGCCGCGCTGAAGTCCGGCGGCTCCCCGCTGCCATCGGCGCGGGAGAGGGCCGGACAGCCGGCTCCACCGTCGACGAAGCCGACTTCGACAAGCTTTAGGACAGCCCCGGCGCTTTCCGCCGGACGCGAGGTACCGGATCTGCCGAGGACGGGCCCCGGAACCGTCGACCGACGGTGACGGGGCCCGGCCTTGCCGTGCCTGCCACGTGTACCGTGGATCCATGTCTTCGGGAAACCAATCTTCGACCCTTGTCTGGCTTCGCGACGATCTCCGGCTGGATGACAACCCGGCCCTGAGCGAAGCGGCCTCGCTGGGACAGCCGCTGACCGTGGTTTATGTCCTCGACGAGTCATCCCCCGGCGTGCGGCCTCTCGGCGGCGCCACAAAATGGTGGCTGCACCATTCGCTGACGGATCTGGCCGCCGGACTGGAGGCGGCGGGCTCACGCCTGCTGCTGCGCCGTGGACCGGCCGCGGGCATTATCCGGGACCTTGCCCGGGAAACGGGAGCTTCAACGCTGCTGTGGAACCGCCGCTACGGAGGACCGGAACGCGAGGTGGACGCCGGCATCAAGTCCTGGGCCGCGGACGAGGGCCTCACGGCGGCCAGCTTCCAGGCGAACCTGATGTTTGAGCCATGGACGGTGCGGACCGGCGCGGGCGGGCCGTACAAGGTCTTCACGCCCTTCTGGCGGGCCTGCCTGGAGGCTCCGGAGCCCCGGCTCCCCCTGGACGCCCCGGATCGCCTCCCTGCCCCGGCTGTGGGCGCGGACGGAGGGCACCCGGCCGGCGATGCCCTCGAGGGCTGGGGTCTTCTCCCCGCAGGCCGGACTGGAGTGCCGGTCTTGCCGAAACCTGGCAGCCCGGGAAGCCGGCGCCCGGGAGCGGTTGGACGACTTCCTCGACGGTCCGGCCGAGGAATACGGCACCGGCCGGGACACCCCGGGGTCGAGGGGACCAGCCGGCTCTCCGCACATCTGCGGTTCGGCGAGATCAGCCCCTTCCGGATCTGGCATGCGCTGCGGGAACGCTACGGGCACGCGGCGCCGGCCGACGTCGGGATCTTCCGCTCCGAACTCGGCTGGCGGGAGTTCTGCTGGCAGCTGCTCTACGAGAATCCGGAACTGGCCACCCGCAACTACCGTCCCGAGTTTGACCGCTTCGCCTGGCAGACGCCCTCCGGGGCCGAACTCACAGCCTGGCAGCAGGGCCGGACCGGCTATCCACTGGTGGACGCCGGGATGCGCCAGCTGTGGCAGACCGGTTGGATGCACAACCGCGTCCGCATGGCCGCCGCGAGCTTCCTGGTCAAGAACCTGTTGGCCGACTGGAGGCTTGGCGAGGCCTGGTTCTGGGACACGCTGGTGGACGCCGACGCCGCGAGCAACCCGGCGAACTGGCAGTGGGTGGCCGGATCCGGCGCCGACGCGTCGCCGTACTTCCGGATCTTCAACCCGGTCACCCAGAGCAAGAAGTTCGACGCCGGGGCCCGCTACCTGCGCGAGTACCTCCCGGAGCTGGCCGGCCTGGACGACAAGGCGATCCACGAACCGTGGAAGGCGGACGGCCCGGCGTCAGGCTATCCGGACCCGGTGGTCGGGCTGCCCGAGTCACGGGCCCGGGCGCTGGAAACGTACCAGCGGCTCAAAGACAGCTAACGGGCTGCACCCCGCCCGATAACGGCCCGCCGAGGCCCTGAACCCCGTTTTAGGGTGTTTGGGGTCTGCCGGAGGCAACAAAAAGGCCCGGATCAACAGATCCGGGCCTTTCTTTCTTCTTCCGTTGCGGGGACAGGATTTGAACCTGTGACCTCTGGGTTATGAGCCCAGCGAGCTACCGAACTGCTCCACCCCGCGTCGCTTGATCAACACTACCCTACTTTTCGTGCCGCCCGAGCCACCGTCCTGCGGGCGGCCCGCGGCAGCCGCTGCGGACTTAGCAGAAGGTCCGGAACACTGTTGCCAGTGTGCCGGACCTTCTCTTCAGTTGCGGGGACAGGATTTGAACCTGTGACCTCTGGGTTATGAGCCCAGCGAGCTACCGAACTGCTCCACCCCGCGTCGCAAGATCAACTCTACCTGCCGGTGAACTTTGGGCCAAATCGAAGTGGCGTGATGTGCGTCTCCCGACGCCGGGGACCCCGCGGTCCGCCCCCGGCCAAGAAACGCCAGCGGGAAAGATGAAGGCCGGGTTCCCGCTCCAGTGGAACGGGAACCCGGCCTTCGACCGTCTCAGCTACCGGTGTCTCACCGGCCGCGCATCAGCTGCTCGGGGTCGGCGCCGGGGTGGGCGCGGGAGTTGCCGCCGGAGCGGGGGCGGCGTCGCCGCCATCTTGGCTTCGGCGTCGATGGCCCGCTGCAGTGCCGCGTTGAGCTTCTTCTGCTCCTCACCGTAGGCGGCGAAGTCGCCCTTCGCGAGGGCCTCCTGGCCGGCCCGGATGGCGGCGTTCGCGTCCGCCAGGGCCGCCTTGAGCTCCGCCTTGGCGTCGGTGCTGCCCGGAGCGGACGGCGTGCCGCCCGGCGCCGTGGGCGTGGCAGGCGACTTCCCGTTGTTGGCCTCGTCGCCGGCACTGGCTCCCGACTCACCGCCGAACAGCTGGTTCAGGGCCTCATCGAGGGTCGGGGCGAACCCGATCTTGTCGCCAAACGCCACCAAAACGCGCTGCAGCGTCGGGTAGGACGTTTCGCCCGTTGAGCGCAGGTAGACAGGCTGAACATACGCCATACCGCCGCCGACCGGCAGGGTCAGCAGGTTGCCGTTGAGCACCGCCGACGCACCCTGGCGCAGCAGGTTCAGCGCCTGGGAAACGGTGGGGTCGGAGTTGAACTTGTTCTGTGCCTGGCCGGGGCCGGGGACATTGGTCTCAGGCGGGATCTGCAGGAGCCTGAGCTGCCCGTAGCTCTCCGCCTTGACGCCCTTCTCGTTGCCTGCATCGGAGTCCGCGGCCAGGAAGCCGTAGAGCACGTTGCGGGCGTTTCCGTTGACCACCTGCGGAATGAAGGACGATGTCAGCTGGAAGGCCGGCTTGTCCTGGTCAGGCATCTTCAGGGACATGTAGTACGGGGGCTGCTTGACGTCACCCTGGACGGTCGGATCGTTCGGGACGCTCCAGGCATCGTTGTTGGTGTAGAAGTTGTCCGGCTGGGTGACGTGGTAGCGGCCCAGGAGTTCCCGCTGGACCTTGAACAGGTCCTCCGGGTAGCGGACGTGGCTCATGAGCGCTCCGGACATTTCCGAGAACGGCTTCAGCGAGGACGGGAAGATGTTCTGCCACGCCTTCAGCACCGGGTCCTGGTCGTCCCAGGCATAGAGCGTCACTTTACCGTCGTAGGCGTCCACAGTGGCTTTGACCGAGTTGCGGATGTAGTTGACGGAAGTGTTCGGCAGCGATGCCGTGCGGCCCGCGGTTGTCTGCGAGTCGGCGGTGGCTTCGGAGAGCTGCTCCTGCTGGGAGTACGGGTAGTACGGGCTGGTGGTGTAGCCGTCCACGATCCACTTCACGCGGCCGTCAACGACGGCCGGGTAGGCGTTGCCGTCCACGGTCAGGTACGGGGCGACCTTTTCGACGCGTTCGCGGGGATTCCGGTCATAGAGGATCTGGGATTCAGCGTTCACGCCGTCAGAGAGCAGCATGTCCGAGGACTGGAACTTGATCGCGTAGAGGACCTTATTGAAGAAGTTGCCCACGTTCGGGCCGCCGTCGCCGGTGAAGGTGTACTGCGTTTCGCCGTCGCCTTCCTTGGCGGCAGGCCGGTCCTGCTCACGGTTCGGGGCGCCGTCGGGGGCTCCGACGATGGAGTAGTCGGGCGAGTTTTCACCGAAGTAGACGCGGGGCTGGTAGCTCGAGTCATCGCCGAGAACACCGGTGGATGGGATTCCGGACTGCAGGAACTCAGGCTTGCCGTCGACGGTGAATTTGTTGCCCTTGGCAGCAACGACGCCATAGCCGTGGGTGTACACGACGTGGCGGTTCAGCCAGGACTGCTGGTTGGCGCTGAGGCCGTCCGGATTAAGTTCGCGGACGGCAATGACGGTGTCCTGGATCTTCCCGTCAATTTCGTAGCGGTCCACGTTCAGCGCGCTGGGGAACTGGTAGTACGGGCGGTATTGCTCAAGCTGGGAGAACGCATCCGAGATCAGGTTCGGGTCCAGCAGCCGGATATTGGCCGTGGTTTGCGCGTCGGGGGCGAGGGCACCGGTGGTGGTTTCGGTGGTGGCGTTGTACCGCGTTTCCTGGATCTTATCGAGTCCGTAGGCCGACCGGGTCATGTTGATATTGCGCTCGATGTACTGCTTCTCGAGCGTCTGCTCCGAGGGCCGGACCTGGAACTGCTGGATCACCCAGGGGTAGACGCCGCCGGCCAGGATCGAGGTGATAACGAGCATGGCGGTGCCGATGACGGGCAGCCGCCACTTGCCGATCACGGCAGCGACGATGAACAGCACGGCGACGAGGACTGCGGCGACGGCCAGGATGGATTTGGTGGGGATGACGGCGTTGACGTCCGTGTACAAGGCACCGGCCCAGCGGCCGCCGCTGTTCTGCACCGAGGCGTAGCGGTCCAGCCAGAAGTTGGCGCCCAGGAGGAGCAGGAACGCCGCACCGCACACGGCGAGGTGGATCTGCGCCGCACGGCTGGTGAAGATGCCGCGTTCCATGATCCGGATGCTGCCGTAAAGGTAGTGCGTCAGGATGCCCGCGATTCCGGCGATGATCGTGACGCTGATCAGGAAGCCGGTGACGAAGCCCAGGAACGGCAGGGTCATCAGGTAGAAGCTGATGTCGAGCCCGAACAACGGATCGTTCTGGCCGAAGGGTTCCTGGTTCAGGAACAGGAGGACCTTCTGCCATTGGCTGGCCGCGGCGCTTCCGGCGAACAGGCCGAAGAGGATGGGCAGGCCGATCATCACGACGCGGCGGACCGGTTCAAGCTGGACCTGGTAGCGGTTCAAGTTGTCACGGATGTCCGAGTCCGGCGCATACACGGGGCGTGCGTGGTAGGCGATCCGGATGGCGAAGAAAACCGCGGTGAACATCAAGGCGAAGCCGGCCAGGAAGATGACGATCCGTGCCAGGTTCTCAGTCAGGAAGACTTCGAAGAAGCCCAGCTGCTGGTACCAGAGGACGTCCGTCCAGACATTGGCGAAGAAGATGAAGCCGACCACAATCAAGGCCACAACAATCAACGTCGGCGTCAGTGCGCTTCGTCGTTGCTGGGGTCTTCCGGGCGGGACAGTGCTGGCGGGACGGGACAAACTCGGTACCTCATAGCTGGTCGTCAGTTACTGGTTTTTAGTTGTAGGTGCGGCGCTTCGATGCGGTAGCCCAGGGACCCTGTATCGAAACAGCCGCCGGCACCGACCGCCGGGGCGGCGAAGCCGTCATATGTGCCACGTATGGCAGCGAATCTTAGTTCCGCGGCCAGTCTAGTTGCTGGAGCAAACCGGAAGTCCAGATGTGTCGGCCCCTGATGCGGCCAGTTCGACCGCTTTCCGCGCCTCGGCAAGGTTCTCGACCCTGACCACCTGCAATCCGTCCGGGACATGCCCGACGACTTCGTCGCAGTTTGCGGCCGGGGCGAGGAACAGGGTGGCTCCGCCGCCCGTGCGCCGTGCATCTTCTGGCCGATGCCGCCGATCGGGCCCACGGCTCCGTCCGGGGTGATGGTTCCGGTTCCCGCGACGTGCTCGCCGCCGGTCAGGTCGCCCGGTGTGACAGTGTCCACGATGCCCAGTGCGAACATCATTCCCGCGCTGGGACCGCCGACTTTCTCGAGAGAGATCTTGACGTCGAAGGGGAACTTGAATTTGTACTGGAGCAGCACTCCCAGGATGAACCGGCCGGCCGGATTCTTCGACGGCGTGATACTGGCCGTCACATTCTTGCCGGCGCGTTCGACGACGACATCCACCGGGGCACCGTTTCCGGCCGCCAGTTCGGCCTGGACGACGCTCAGAGCGGTCGCAGGCTTGCCGTTGACGGAGACCAGCACGTCGTTTTCCTGAAGTTTCCCGGCGGAGGCGGAACCCTCCGGGATACCGGCGACCTGCATTTTCTGTTCGAACGCGATGCCCAGTTCCTTGAGGGCTGACGCCACGGCGTTCTCCTGCGAGGTGGTCATCGCGACGGCGCTTTCCTGCTGGGACTGTTCCTTTGTCACACCGGTAGGGAAGACGAGTTCCTCCGGATAGACGGCTTTGGCGCCGTTAAGCCAGGCCGTGAACGCCTCGAAGACGGTCACCGGACCGTTGGGGCCGCCGTCGACGTAGACGGTGGTGAGGTCAAGGTTGCCCTCCGCCGGGAACGTCTCATGGCCGGTGACGCTGATGACCGGCTTGCCGTTATCCTTGCCCAGCGTATTGAAGGTGGGGCCCGGTGATTCCACGACGTACGGCACGGGCAGGGTCAAAGCGGTGACACCGAGCCCCAGAGCGAGCAGCCCCGACACCAGCAAGGCTGATGACCGTTTGTCCCGCGTCCCCGCGGAACGTGGCCCGGCGAGGCGGGCCCGTCGGCCCGGCGACCGGCCGGCTGCCGGGTCGCTGGCGGGCTGTTCGCCCTGCGTAATCGTCAATGAAGGACCTCTCCGTGCCGGCGCCCGGGGACCCTGCGGACCCACTGGTCAGCGCACCGCCTCCGCCGCTTTCGCCGCGGCTGCCGCCTGCAAATATTCCAGTCTCTAACACTACGCGCTCGGCTGCCCGCCGGGCTCTTTGCCGACAGCGAACGTGGCCGGGTTTCAGCAGACAGCCCGCTGGCAGCGGGGTACCGTGAACGTGAGAAGCAGCCACACCGACGATCGGCGGGATCATGACCTCCAACCCACTTAATCCGTCCAATGGCGACGAGGAACCCAAGGATCCGCTGGCGGAAATGTTGAAGAACCTGATGGGCGGCCAGGGCATGGGAAACATTGACCCTGCGGAACTGGCGAAGGCCGCGGGGCTCCCGGATGACCCGAACCTCCTCGCACAGATGTTCTCCCAGGTCCAGGCCATGATGAGCGCCCCTTCGGAGGGCCCCGTCAACTGGCAACTGGCGCATGAGAACGCCCGGCGCGTGGCCGCGAGCGGCTCCGACCCGTCCGTCACGGCGCAGCAGTCCCGCGAGGTGGATGAGGCCCTGAGGCTCGCCGAGTTGTGGCTTGACCAGGTTACTGGCCTGCCGCCACCGGGCTGATCGGCCGGGCCTGGTCCCGGGCCGAGTGGGTTGAAGAAACGCTCGGCACCTGGAAGCGCCTGACCGAGCCCGTGGCCAACAGCATCGCCAACGCGCTGTCCGCCGCCATGACCGAGCAGATGCCGGAAGAGATGAAGTCCATGATGGGCGGCGCCTCCTCAATGCTGCAGAACATGGGCGGCGCGATCTTCGGCATGCAACTTGGCCAGGCCATCGGCGCATTGTCGGCGGAAGTGGTCAGTTCCACCGACATCGGCGTCCCGCTCGCCGACCTCGAAATGGCACTGCTGCCCTCCAACGTGGCCAAGTTCGGCGAGGGCCTCAGCCTGCCGGAGAACGACATCCGCCTGTTCCTGGCCGTCCGGGAAGCAGCACACGCCCGGCTGTTCGTCCAGGTTCCCTGGCTGCGGGGGCACCTCCTCGGCGCGATCGAAGCGTACGCCCGCGGCATCCACATCGATACGTCGAAGATCGAGGAGCTCGCCCGCGAACTGGATCCGAGCAACCCGGAGGGCATCCAGGAGGCCCTGTCGCAGGGTGTCTTCATGCCGCAGCGCACGCCCGCCCAGGAGCAGGCACTGGAGAAGCTGGAAACCGCCCTGGCCCTGGTGGAGGGCTGGGTCGATGAATTGAGCTGGGCCGCCACCGAAAAGATGCTGCCCTCGGCTGCGGCGCTGCGCGAGACCGTGCGTCGCCGCCGCGCCACCGGAGGACCGGCCGAACACGCCTTCTCATCCCTTGTGGGACTGGAGCTGCGCCCGCGCCGGCTGCGGGAGGCCGCCGCCCTGTGGGCCTCGCTCAAGGACGAACGCGGTGTTGATGGCCGCGACGCGATCTGGCAGCACCCGGATCTGCTGCCGACCGCCGAAGATCTGGAAGACCCGAAAGGCTTTAGCGAACGCCGGAAACTGGCCGAGGCCAGCGACTCCGAGGTTGACGATGCGCTGCAGAAGCTGCTGAGCGGCGGATTCGATGTGCCGGAGGAGGCGGAAACTGCCGGGGACGACACCGCGGGGCCTGATGAAACAGAAGAAGACGGTGAACCGGGAACGGATGACGCTCCCGGAGAGGGCGAAGCTCCGAAGCCCTAGCCGTTGAGCGGGAAAGCCCCGGCCGGAACGTCAGTTCCAGTCGGGGCTTTCGCTGTCCGCGTCGTCGTCCACGTCGTCGTCGCCCATTTCGTCGCCCGCGGGCGTGAGGCCGCGGGACGTGGCGAAGGACACCCCTTCGAGGAAGGCCTTGGCCCGGGCCGTGTCCGGGTAGGCCTCGAGCAGCTGCCAGAACGCGGCGTTGTGCCCGGCCACCAGCAGGTGCGCCAGCTCGTGAAGGAGCACATAGTCGATGACCCACTGCGGCATGGGCTGAAGTTTGTCGGACAGCCTAATGGTCCCGTCCGATGGCGTCGCGGACCCCAGCGCGAGTTCTGGTTGCCCACCCAGCGGACCGACGACGGCACCGCCCGTCCGCCGAAGTACTTGGCGGAGAGCTCGGCGGCGTGCGCCGCCAGGTCGGCGTCGTTGCGCGGCCGGCGCCGTCCCGCGCCTCGGGTCCGACGCTCCCCTGGAGCCGGAGTTTCTCGAGCATCCGGTGCACCCACTCCCGTTCCTGGGCGCGGCTGAAGGACGCCGGAATGGCGACCACGGCCGTGCCGTTCTCCCAGAACGCGGCCACCGTCCGACGGCGGCGGGCGGAGCGGCGCACTTCCACGGGGGCGCCGTCGGCGGTGGTCAGCGGCGTGGCTTCGGGCGTAGCGGGCCTGCTGCCGGCCATCAGAGGGTGGTGCTTTCGGCCAGCACTGCCAGGACTGCTTCGCCGTATTTCTCCAGCTTGGACGGACCCACACCCGGTAGTTTGGCGAGGAGTTCGAGGGAATCGGGCCGGGCTTCGGCAATGGCCGTCAGCGTGGCGTCGGTGAAGACCACGAAGGCGGGGACGTCGGCGTCGAGCGCTGCATCCTTGCGCCATTGCCGGAGCGCGTCGAAGGTCTGCTCCTCGTAGCTGGGCGGGCACTGGTGGCAGCGGCCCACCTTGCGTTCGGCGCCGGAGGAGAGCATGGTGCCGCAGACCCGGCAGGTTGCCGGCACGGCTGCCTTGCGGCGAGGAGCCGGTCCCTTGCCGCGGGCCGAGGAGCTGGCCACGGAATCGGGACGCAGCCCGTCCAGGAAGCGGGAGGGCTTCCGGTTGGCGCGCCCGCCCGGGGTGCGAGCCGTGGACCAGGACAGGAAGAGGTGTTCCCGGGCCCGGGTGATCCCGACGTACAGCAGGCGGCGTTCCTCGTCGACCGACTCCGGGCTGTCCGCGAAGGAGATCGGCATAAGGCCCTCGCTGAGCCCCACCAGGAATACGGCATCCCATTCGAGGCCCTTGGCGGCGTGCAGCGAGGCGAGGGTGACGCCCTGGACGGTCGGAGCGTGCTGGGCGAGGGAGCGTTCCTGGAGTTCGTTGACGAAGTCCGAGAGGCTGAACTGCCCGCCGCGGCTGATCACGAGTTCGTCGGCCAGCGCGACGAGCGCCGCGAGGGATTCCCAGCGTTCCCGGAGGGCTCCGCCGTTGTGCGGGGCGGCGTCCGTATAGCCGAGCGAGGCGACGATGTCGCGGACCAGCTGGCCCAGCGGTTCGGGGCTGGCGGTCTCTGCGACGGCCCGGGTGGCGGCCCGGAGCTGCAGGATGGCGTCGCGGACTTCCTTCCGGGCAAAGAACCGCTCCCCGCCGCGCAGCTGGTACCCGATTCCTGCGGAGGCCAGCGCCTGTTCGTAGGCTTCGGACTGGCCGTTGGTGCGGAACAGCACGGCGATCTGGCTGGCCGGGGTGCCGGCGTCGAGGAGCTCACGCACCTTGACCGCCACGGTGGCGGCTTCGGCCTCGTCGTCGGAGCATTCGGTGAACTGCGGCACCGGGCCGGGCGGGCGCTGCGCCACGAGCTGCAGCGGCGTGGCCCAGGCGGCGTCGGCTACCTGTCCGCCGCTGCGCCGGCCGGCCAGCAGCTCGTTGGCCAGCCGAACCACCTGCGGCGTGGACCGGTAGTCGCGGATCAGCTTGACCACGGTGGCTTCGGGGTACTGGGCTTTGAAGCCGAGCAGATGCTTCGGCGAGGCACCGGTGAAGGAGTAGATGGTCTGGCTGGCGTCGCCGACGACGCAGAGCTCGTCGCGGCCGCCAAGCCACAGTTCCAGCAGCCGCTGCTGCAGCGGCGAAACGTCCTGGTATTCATCGACCACGAAGTGGCGGTATTGCTCGCGGACGGTGGCGGCAACCTTGGGGTCCTCCTGCAGGATTCCGACGGTGATCAGCAGCACGTCCTCGAAGTCGATGACGTTCCGGTCGGTCTTGACGTCCTCGTAGGACTGGAAGACTCGGGCGACGGCGGTCAGGTCGAAGCCGCCCGGTGTGCCGCGGCCCTGGGCCTTTTCCAGGTAGTTGGCGGGCGTCAGCATGGAGACCTTGGCCCATTCGATTTCGGAGGCCAGGTCCCGGATCGACGCGCGGTCCGTACTGAGGCGCAGACGCCGGGCGGCCTCGGCGATCATCTGTGCCTTGTGGTCCAGGAGATTGGGCAGGACTCCGCCGACGGCCTGGGGCCAGAAGAACTGGAGCTGACGCAGTGCGGCCGCGTGGAACGTGCGGGCCTGGACGTTGCCGACGCCGAGGTCGCGGAGGCGGCTGCGCATTTCAGCCGCCGCCCGTGCGGTGAAAGTGACGGCCAGGAGCCGCTGCGGGCTGTAGACACCGGAGTGCACCCCGTACGCGATCCGGTGCGTGATGGCGCGTGTCTTGCCGGTGCCGGCGCCGGCGAGGACGCACATGGGTCCCTGCAACGTGCTGGCGACTTCGCGCTGTTCGGCGTCGAGGCCCCCGAGGATGCGCTCCTCGAGGGAGCGGTTGTCCGGCGCCAATGGCTCGGTGTCCGGCACATCCTCGCCGGACGTGCCGGACGGGAAGGCGATGGACTGGAAGATGTCTGTGTTCACTGTTGCTGCTCAGCCGTTCGAGGGTTTCCGGTGGAGGCTCCGCGGTGGTAGACCCGCGGGCGGCGGTGCCGATAAGTGCTGTCACGATCGCCTCACGGGTTGTCCGGGCGGTCCTGGATGACGCCGCCGTACCAGTGCTCAATCAGGGACCGCGCAATGGACAGTCTGCTGGAGATGACGATTTCGCCGCTGAGCACCGCATCCTGCAGTTCGCTCCGGCTGAACCAGCGTGCCCGGGTGACTTCGACGCCGTCGGGCGTGGCGTCGGTGTCCGCCGTGGTGGCCGTGAAGCCGAGCATCAGGGAGGCCGGGAAGGGCCACGACTGGGAACCGAGGTACTGGCAGGCGGTGACGCGCACGCCGACTTCCTCGCCGATTTCCCGGACCACCGCTTGTTCCAGCGACTCCCCGGTTCGACGAAGCCGGCGAGGGTGGAATAGTTCCTGGCGTCGAGCGGGCCGCCGCCGCCCAGCAACAGGCGGCCGTCGGCGCCGACGACCGTGACAATGATGGCGGGATCGGTGCGGGGGTAGTGCTCGGAGCCGTCCGAGGGGCAGCGGCGGACCCAGCCCCGGCCTCCGGCGCGGTGAGCGTCCCGCAGCGCGGGCAGTGGGTGTGGGTGGCGTGCCAGTTGGCGATGGCGCTGGCTTCGACAAAGATGGCGGAATCCGTGGGGTTCAGCGTGGCCGCGACATCACGGAATCCCGCCCACTGCGCGCCATCGGGGATGCCGGCGATGTGGGCTTCGAATTCCTCGGCTTGGACCTCGAACTGTTGCGGCAGGAGGAAAAGGACCAGTTCGGTGCCCGCCGCCAGGTCCGAGCCGGGCATGGCGGAGCCCAGATAAATCAGCTGTTCCGGGGCGTAGGGCGTGTCCTGCAGGTGCCGGGCCAGTTCGGCGGCGTCCAGCAGGACCAGGCTGCTGCCGTTGACCAGGGCCTGCCGGCCGGACAGCACCATGGCCCGCGCGGCGCCGGAGTGCAGGAGCTCCTCGAGCATCCCGGGCTTGAGCCGCACGGAGGAGCCGCGGTCAATCAACGCCGGGCGCACCGGAAGGACGGTGTCCAGAAGATGGTTGGCGGCCAGGCCGGCGTCCGGGGAGTTTGACGTGCCCGACGGGGCCTGACTGTTGGGTGCCGGTGACTCCGCAAGACTCATGTACCCACCGTACTGACTCGCGCTGACAAATGACATTTTTCCCTGGCGTATGTGGGCATCCGCACGTGCCCCGGGCACGGTGGTCCCGAACCCCGGGGCGGGCGCCGCCCGGGGCGCAATTTATTCCCGATCTTTCAGACTCGCCGTGGTGCATCGCGGTCTTGGGCGCCGCTCAATCTACCGTGGAAGAGTGAGAAGAAAACCAATCGAACTGGCAGCTGTGGCAACCGCGGCAGTCCCCGGACTGACCCCGACCGCCGTTAGCTCTGCGCCCGACGATCCGGCGGACTTCGACTCGGCACTCCTCCTGGATTCCGAGGGCAAGCGCTGGCGCGTCCGCTCGCCGCGCCACGCCGAGGCCAGCGCTCGGCTGGAAACGGAATTCCTGGTGCTGCGGGCCTTCGTCCCCGGCATCCGGGCCGAGCTCCCGTTCCTCATGCCCACTGTTGCCGGCACCGTCCGGCAGGGACCGCTGAGCACGTTTGTGTACTCCCACCTGGCGGCTCCACCCGGTCCGTCGAGGACCTCGGCGCCGCGTCCCCGCGGTTGCCCGCGAGATCGGCGCGGCCCTCGCCGCCATCCACGATTTGCCGCACTCGCTGGTGAGCAACGCCGATCTGCCCAGCTACACTCCCAACGAGTTCCGCCAGCGCCGCCTCAACGAACTGGACCAGGCCGCGACCACCGGCAAAATTCCGCCGCTGCTGCTCCGCCGCTGGGAACACGCCCTCGAGGACGTCTCCCTGTGGCGCTTCAACCCCTGCGTGGTCCACGGGGATCTCCACGAGGACAACCTGCTGGTCGACGGCGACCGTGTCACGGCCGTGACCGGCTGGACCGATCTGCGCATCGGCGACCCGGCCGACGACATGGCCTGGCTCGTTGCCTCCAACGACCAGGACTTTGTGGATGCCGTCCTGGGGCACTACACCTCCTCCCGGCGCGACGTGCCCGACGCCCACCTGCTGCGGCGTGCAGCGCTCTCCGCCGAATTCGCCTTGGCGCAATACCTCGTCAAGGGCCTCGCCGCCGGGAACCAGGAGATGATCGACGAAGCCGAATCCATGCTCACCGTGCTCGCCGAGGACGTCGCGGAACACGGCGGCCAGCCGATCAGCGTTGAACCCCTCCCCAGCCTGTACACGCCCCGGAGGTTGGCGGGACCCAAACCCGGGACAGCCAGCCGGATAAGGCGCCGGTCCCGGCCGTCAGCAAGGTCACCCTGCTGGCCCCGGACGCGGTCTCCGGGCTTGCCGCCGTTCCCACCAGCAGCGCGATGCCTGCCGTGCAGGTGACGCCGATCCCCGTCGACGAGCCGGCCGCCGACGACGGCGCCTCCAACGACGGCGCTGAAGACTCCTCAACCCAGTCGATCGCCGTTGTCCAGGACAACAGCGCAGTTCAGGAAACCAGCGCTGTCCCGGAAAACAGCGCAGTCCAGGCAGAGGCAGCGTCCCCGGCGGACGACGCGGCCCCGACGGACACTGAAGACACCTCGACCACCGCTCTCACGGTGGTCGAGGCGAAGTCCCGCTAGCCCTTTCCCAGGGCCGCGGCCACGATCTGCTCGAGCCGCTCCGCTGAGCCCAGGTCGTGCGGCCGGACCACCTGGTCGTCCGCCACGTAGTAGAACGCCGCCCGGACCTGGTCGATGGGGACGTCCTTAAGCCTGGCCCAGGCCAGCCGGTACACGGCCAGCTGGACGGCCTTTGTCTTCAGCTGGGCCGCCGACGGACGGCGGCCGGTCTTCCAGTCCACCAGGTCCCAGCCGCCGTCGGCATCGCGGAAGACGGCATCGATCCGGCCTCGGACCACCACGTCACCGATCCGGGTCTCCACCGGCACCTCGACGTGGGCCGGGGCGCGGTTGGCCCATTCGGACTGCCGGAAGGTCTCCACCATGGTGTCCAGGCCGTAGGCCTCGTCGATGTGGTCGTCGGAGCCCGCCGCCTCGCCGAGGTCCAGCATGCCGGCAGCACCGAAGTATTCCTCCACCCACGCGTGGAAGGCCGTCCCTTTGCGGGCGGACATCCCCGGTTCCCGCGGTACCGGACGCCGCAGCCGGGCGACCACGGAGCCGGCGTCGTCCTCGAGGTCCACCAGGGTGGACGCGGAGATGTGTCCGGGCAGGTGCACATCCTGTATCAGGGTCCGGCGGGAGCGGCGTTCCAGCAAGGTCGCGGCCTCGAGCGCCCAGCCGCCGGCCGCCCGCGCAGCGGACGGCCCTGGCGTGGTCCGGTGCCGCCCGCATCGGCAACGGCGTCCAGGAGCACCCCGGAGTCCAAGGAGTCCAGCACTCGCTGCGCCGCGGACTGCATCGCCGACCGCCGGCCCGGAACCAGCCGCAGCCGCGCGCCCGTGCGCGGATCGGTAGGCCCTTCGAGCGGGTCATACGGCCAGCCGGCAACCTCCAGTTCCGAGGTCAGCGGGCTCTCCTCCGGCAGCGATTCCTCGCTGACGGACAGCGGGTGGATCGCGGCGGTGCCATCGGCGGCGAGCATTTCAAGTTCGGCCAGGAAAGGCGACATGTCCGCCATTCCGGCGCGGGAGCCCACCCAGGCGGCGCTGGAAACCCAAAGCACGTGTTTGGCCCGGGTGTAGGCCACGTAGGCCAGCCGCCGTTCCTCGGCCTCGCCGTGGACCTGCACGGCGGACTTGAATTCCTTTTCGGCGTCGAGCCAGCCTTTCTGGTCCGGGTGTTCAACATCCCACTGGGGCAGGTCCGCGCGGTCCCCGCGCAGCGGCCAGGGCAGCGCGGCGCTGCCGCTGCTCCAGCGCGAATCCCGGCTGCTGGGGAAGGCCCCGGCGTTGAGCCCGGGCACAAAGACCACATCCCATTCCAGGCCCTTGGAGGCGTGGACGGTCAGCAGCTGCACCGCTTCGTGGTTGACTTCCGGCGCGGCGGCGTCGAGGCCGTTCTCTTCGGCGGCTGCGGCCTCCAGCCAGGCCAGGAAGGCGAGCACGTCGACGCGCTGGGACGTGTAGAGGAACCCGGCGGCGGCGTCCTGGAAGGCATCCAGGTTGCGGCGGGCCTGATGGATGCTGGTCCCGGGGCGGGCGGCTACTTCGATGTCTAGGAGCATGGCCCGCTCCACCTCACCCAGGAGCGTTGTGAGGTCGTCCCCCATATAGCCGCGCAGCTGCCGGAGTTCCGCCGAGAGCCGGTGGAGCCGCTCCAGCGCCTCGGGGCTGAGCTGGCGGCCGTGCGCGGAGGTCCAGTCCTCGCGCGGCAGCCAGTCGATGGCCTCGACGAGACTGGCGGCGTCCGTGAGGTCGCCTTCGATCACCGGAGCCTCGTCCCCGCCGTCGTCGGCATCGTCATCCGGGGATCCCGGCCGCCGCGGCGCCTGGCGAGGAAGCTGGACCAGTCCCTCAGGGCCATCAGGTCCGCGGCGCCAATCCGCCAGCGCGCCCCGGCGAGCAGGCGCATCAGCGAATCCGAGCGGCCCGGATCGGCCAGCACCCGGAGGGTCGCGACGAGGTCGACAATCTCGGGGTGTCCAGGAGGCCGCCGAGTCCGACGATCTCATACGGAATCCCGCGCACCTCGAATTCGCGCCGGATGCATTCCATCTGGGCGCGCCGGCGGCACAGCACCGCCATGGCGGGAGGCTCCGGCTCGGCTGCCGACCCGTCAAAATCAGTCACCCGGAACTTCAATACGTCGCCCGCGATCGCCGCGGCCTCGTCCTCGTCGGTGCCAAAGCGCCCCATCACCACACGGCCCTGGACCGCGGCCGGGCTCGGCTGCAGCGGCGGAACCTCGACGCTCCCGGCGGTGTCCCGCTCGCCGGCCGGTCCCGTCCGGGCGGCGGCCTGGCTGAGGGTGCGGAGATGGTGTTGGCGGCGGCAAGGATGTTCCGGCCGTTACGCCACGCCGTGGTGAGGTACGACGTCGGCGCCACGGCAAAGCGGGCAGTGTTGCCGGCGTCGGCATCGCCGTCTTCGGCAGTGCCCAGGCCGGGGAGCCGGACCGGGAATTCGCGGACGAAATGGAAGAGCTGGCCGGCGGAGGCGCCGCGGAACCCGTAGATGGACTGGTTCGGATCCCCGACTGCAGTGACGGCGTGGCCGTCACCGAACAACCAGGAGAACAGGACCAGCTGGGCGTGCGAGGTGTCCTGGAACTCGTCCAGGAGCACCACCTTGTACTTCTGGCGTTCGGTTTCCGCGGCCACCGGGATCTCGTTGGCGACCCGGGCGGCGAGGGCCACGAGGTCGCCGAAATCCAGGGCGCCGCGGGCGCGTTTGGCGTCCGTGTAGCGCCCCACCATCTCCGCGACGCTGGCCCGGGTGCGGAGCATTCCGCTGAGCTCGCCCGCGGCCTGGCTGGGGTTCTTCTTGGCCGTGGCGACGTAGGGCAGCGACTCGAACTCGGCCACCCGGTCCAGCAGCCAGCCGCGGACCCCGGCCGGGTCCTGGAGATGTTCAGCGCACTCGCCGGCGAGCTGGATGACGGCCTTGACCAAGGTGGACTTGGCGGAGCGGAAGTGTTCGTATTCGCCGTCGAACGCTTCCACAACCTCGCTCGCGAGCTGGAAGGACTGGGCTCCGCCTAGCAGCACGACGTCCCGTTCCACACCGAGCCGGAGGCCGTAGTCGGACACGATCCCGCTGGCGTAGGAGTGGTAGGTGGAGACCTTGGGTTCGAGCGCGTCGGTGCTGAGCAGCCCGGCAGGGAACACCTGGTTCTGCGTGTCGGCCGCGGCAATGCGCTGCAGCGCGGCCAGCTTGGCGCGGATACGCGTGGCCAGCTCCCCGGCGGCTTTCCGGGTGAAGGTCACACCGAGCACCTCTTCCGGCCGGACCCAGCCGTTCGCGACGAGCCACACCACGCGGTCAGCCATGGTGGCCGTTTTGCCCGAGCCGGCTCCGGCAATGACCAGCCGGGGCGACAGGGGCGAGGAAATGATGAGCGACTGTTCGGCTGTGGGGCTGTTCTTCTCGCCCAGCATGGCGGAGAGCTCTTCGGGGGTGAATCTTGGAGTGGGAGGAGTCAGCTCGGCGCTCATTCGGTGACCTGCTTTCCCCGCACGCACAGCGGACAGACTTCGGGCAGGCGGCAGCCGTGGCCGCCGTGGCCTCCCTTGGACGGATCGTGGCGGGCCTCGAAGGTGCTTCCGGACATGACCCTGGCGGCGTCGCCGACCATGCCCAGGGCCCAGTTCTCCGCCGGGTCCAGCGGCGGCTGGGCCTGGATGCCCGGGCTCTTGGTGGTGGTGCCGAGCTGGGCCAGGACGGCGCCGCCGGGCAGCGGGGCGGCCCGTCGTCGGGCCCGGCGAAGCCGCCGGCCAGCACGGCCGCCTGGTAGGCGCCCAGCTGCGGGTGCCGGTCGAGATCGGCTTTGCCCGGCTGCCGCTTGCCGGTCTTGAGGTCCACGATGACGAGCCGGCCCTCGGCGTCGATCTCCAGCCGGTCCACCTGGCCCCGCAGCACGGCCGGGCGGGGCGGCCAGGACCCGTTATCGGAGTCAGGTCCGCTGTCAGCGCCGTTGTTTCCGGCCGGGACAACGTCGGCAAGTTTCACTTCGAAGTCCTGCTCGACGCCCACCAGGGACCGGCCCTCGCTGCGCATCACCAGCACGTACTGGGCGAGCTTCCGGACCATGGTTTCGGCGCGCTGGAAGTCCAGCTTGCCTTCCCAGTTGTCCTTCATCCCGAGCGCCGGCCAGCGGCGGACCAGCTCGGCCACGTATTCGGTTCCGGAGGCATCCGGCAGGTCCTGCGCGATGGCGTGGACCAGGGTGCCCAGGCTGCGGGCGAAGTCGGTGGCAGCCTCGCCGCCGGCGGCCTGGACAAACCAGTCCAGCGGCGATTTCTGCACGGTTTCCACTTTCGACGGCGAGACGTAGACGGTGCCGCCCGGAGGCACGACGGGATCCTCGGTGGACAACGGCGCGAGGCCCCACCAGCACGCGGGATGCGCGCCGGGCACGGGCGGTTCGGCGGCGGCAAGGGCACCGAGCACGGTGCTGGCTTCCAGGGCCTCGGGGTTCCGGCGTCGAGCTGGGCGTACTGGCGCAGCTCGGCGACCAGTGCGCGCAGGGTGAGCGGACGCTCCACCGGAGTGAACCCGCGCCGGTCCTGGTTAGGGCCCAGCGGCGACACGTAATCCAGGAACGAGGAGGGCTGTTCGTCCTCCGAGGACACGGCGGTGCAGATCAGTACCTGCTGTGCCCGTGACACCGCAGTGGAGAAGCTGCGCAGCTCGTCATAGCGGATTTCGCGCAACCGACTGAGGGGATCCAGCTGCAGGGCGTATTCCACGCCGTGCTCAACGGCATCGGCGTACAGCGTGCTGCCGAGCAGTTCGCCGCGGAGCCTCGTGTTGGGCCACACGCCTTCCTGCAGGCCGGGGACGATGACCACGGGCCACTCCCGCCCGGCGGCACTGGCCGGCGTCATAAGCTCCACGGCGTCCTCCAGTTGGGCCCGCGCAGCCAGGGTGTCCATCGGGAGTTCCTGGCTGAGGAGGTACTCGAGAAACTGTTCCGGCCCGGAACCGGGCAGCTGGTCCACAAAGCGCTCGGCGGTATGGAAGAGGGCCATCATGGCATCGAGGTCCCGGTCCGCCCGGGCCCCGGCCGCTCCCCGGCAAGCGCGGCCTCAGTCCAGCGTGCGGCGAGGCCGGTGGAGTTCCAGAGCGCCCACAGCACCGTTTCGGCGTTGCCGCCGGGGGCCGGGCCGCGTCCCGGCCGGCGTGAATCATCCGGGCAATCCGGCGCGCGGAGTGCCCTCGATGCCCAGGCTTGCCAGCGCGCCCGGTTCGATCAGGGCCTCGACGAGGAGCACGTCACTGGTGCGGCCGCCGCCGCCCAGCAGTTCCTCCCGGCGCAGGGACTGGCGCAGGCGCCGCAGCTCGATCGCGGTGGCTCCGCCGATCCGCGAGGTCAGCAGCGTCACGGCGGCCTCGGGCGTCAGCACGTCAGGGTCCAGGGCCACGGCATAGGCATCCAGCAGGGGCCGGACGGCGACCTCGTCCCGGACAGCGGATTCAGCCACGGGAATCCGGACCGGGATGCCCTGGCCGGCGAGATAACGCTGCAGCTGGCTGAGCTGGCTGCCGTTGCGCACGATCACGGCGATGTCACCGAGTTCGCGGCCGTCATTGAGCTGGGCCTCCAGGATCCGCTGCGCCACGTAGCGCAGTTCGTGCACGGGCGACGGCAGCAGGTGCGCCTCCACCGTGCCGCAGGCTGCCCGGTCGGACGTGCTGTTGCCGGGGCCAGTGGCCCCGGGCTCGGCAGGCAGCTCCGCAGGCTGCACTTCAGGCAGTTGCGCATCTTGCGGTGCGGCGGGCTGTTCGAGCCGCCGCGCCGACTGACCGCCGGCGCGGCGGGAGATCCGTCCGGCCACGGAGAGCCAGGCGCCCGCGACTGCCGGCGTGTGGCGGTGCGCGGTCCAGAGCGGCCGTTCGAGGACGCCGCCGCCGGCGGGGGCGAGCAGCCGGGGAAGTTCGGCGACGAGGTCCGGGCGGGCGCCGCGGAAGCCCTGGACCACGGTATCCGGCGATGAGGTGATGAGGACTTCCTTACCCGCCGCGATGTCCGCGAGCAGTTCGAACACGGCGGGGTTGGCTTCCTGCATGTCGTCCACCAGCACCAGTTGGAGCCTGTCGCGTTCGGCGGCCAGGAAATCGGGTTCGTCCTGGAAGATCTGCCGGGCCGCGGTGATGATGCCGGCCGGGTCAAAGGATTCGGGCATGCGCAGGTCCAGCACGTCGCGGTACTCCGCGTACAGGGCCGCAGCGGCGGCCCAGTCCGGCCGGTTGCAGCGGCGGGCGAGGACAACGAGGTCCCCGGCGGTCCGCCCGGATTCGATGATCCGGTCAAAGAGCTGGCGGACTTCCTGCCGGAAGCCGCGGGTCTGCAGGGCCGCGCCCAGGTCCTCCGGCCACGGCAGTTCAAGTCCGGGCTGCGTGTGCCCTTCGAGCAGTTCCTTGATGATCAGGTCCTGCTCCGGGCCGGACAGGAGTTTGGGCGGGCGCGGCAGCGGCAGGATGCCTTCGGCCTTGGCGCGCCGGATCAGGTCGAAGGCGTACGACGCCCAGGTGCGGGCCGGCGTCGTACTCAGGCTGCGGTCCAACCGCGCGGTGAAGCGGTCCCGGAGCGAGTCGGCGGCGAGTCGTCCAGGGGCGAGGATGAGCATCCGCTCCGGATCGAGTCCGTCGCGCTGCGCGCGCCGGACGGCGGCTTCCACCAGCACCGTTGACTTCCCGGTCCCCGGTGCTCCGGGGATCAGGACGGGCCCGGAGCCGTGCGGGACGTCGACGGCCGCGAGCTGGTCCGCCGACAGCACGGGAGCGGCGCTGTGCAGCTTGCGGGGCGGCAGCAGCCGCAGCGCGGAACCGGAGGTGCCAGGACGGGCGGCACGCGGCCCGCCCTTTGCAGGCAAGCTGGGTGCGGGCTGTGCTGGTTTTTGCTGTGCTGGTGAGTACTGTGCTGGTTTTGGCTGTGCTCGTTTTACCGGGGCGGAGTCAGGGTTCTGGCTGGGGATGCTCACACGGTCATTTCATCATCGGGGGCCGACAGTTTATGCAAGGAGCGCTCCAGCCGCTCGGCAACGGCGTCGATGCGGTCGAACTCACCGTCGCTCGGTGCCCAGCGGGCGGCCATCAGGTCCACGCGCCAGCGTCCTCGCCGGTGCGGAGGTAGTCGGTGTAGCTTCCCAGCAGCGGGGTTCTTTCCGCCAGGTACAGGGCAAGGGCCTCGCGTTCGTGTCCCGGGGCGCGTCTCCGTTGGCTTTCAGGACCCGCCACCAGGGCACGGAGCTGCCGTGGTGGCTCATTACGGAACCGATCTGCCGGGCACCGCCGGATCCGAGGAGTTCGGCGACGTCGCCGTACGCCACCGCCGAGCCTGCGGGGATCAGGGCCACCACGTCCAGGACCGCCTCCACATACTCCATCCGCATGACACAAGCCTAACGTCCGGAGGGCGCCGGGCAGCCCGGTTGCGGCCCGGTTCGCCCGCTGGCGGATGCGGGCGGGGCGGCGCCGGCCGGGTGCGGGGTGGCGGCGCATTACCGTCGGTGGCAGCAGGTAGCGTTGAAGCATGAGCACCTGGAACACCCTCCCCGCGCAGCCTTCGACCTTGAAACCACCGGCCGGAACTCCCGCGCCGCCCGGATCGTCACGGCGTCCATCACTGTTGTGGACTCCGACGGCGGGATCGTCAAGGAGCACGAATGGCTCGCCGATCCGGGGTCGAAATCCCCACGGAGGCCAGTGACATCCATGGCGTCACCACCGAGCGGGCCCGCAGCGAAGGCCGCCCCGCCGCGGAGGTGACGCGGGAGGTCGCCGCGGTTCTCCAGGAGCTTTTCGACACCGGCGTGCCGGTCATCGCCTTCAACGCCAGCTACGACTTCACCGTGCTCGCCGCCGAATCGGCCCGCTACGGCGTGCCGCAGCTAAGCCGCTTCCCCGTGCTGGATCCGTACATCATGAACAAGCAGGTGGACCGCTACCGCAAGGGCAAGCGCACCCTCACGGCCCTGTGCGAGGAATACGGGGTGGACCTGGACAACGCCCACACCTCGGCAGCCGACGCCCTGGCCACCCTCCGTATGCTTGACGCCATGGCCGGGAAGTTTCCCAAGCTGCGGATGCCGGCCAGCCATCTGCACCAGCTCCAGATCGAATGGGCCTCCGCCCAGGCCTCCGATTTCCAGAGCTACCTGCGCAAGACCAAACCCGCCGCCGTGATTGAAGGCGACTGGCCGGTCCTGCCGCCCGAGGACGCGAGCCGCGGAGACTTCTAGCAAAGACTTCTAGCGGGGCCTTCTAGCGGGGACTGCCGCCGGGACGAATGGCAGTCCGGGCACCGGTCCCGGCAAGACTTCCCGGCCGCGCCGCACAAGGGGTTGGGACGGAAATCACAGTCCGCCCCGGCACTGCCCTGACCCGGAACTCCCGGCAGGGATTCCGCGGACCGGAGAAGCACGGCCGCGCCGCCCGGGCGGTCGGAGGTTATCCCGAATTTCCAGCACCGTTTACCCCTTTGTGACGAACTAAATGCGCAAGTGGATGCCAAATGGCACCCCTGACATAATTTAGTTCAGAACCTGGCGTGTGTTATGCCGCGCCCAACCCCAACCGCCAAGGGATAGATGATCACAGTTACCGACCTTCGCAAGGTCTACCAGCAGGGCAAGAAAGAAGTGGTAGCCCTCGACGGCGTCACACTTTCGGTTCCAAAAGGCTCCATTCACGGCATCATCGGCCATTCCGGTGCCGGTAAGTCGACCCTGGTGCGCTGCCTGACCCTGCTGGACCGTCCCACCTCCGGTTCCGTCAGCATCGACGGAACGGAGCTCAGCTCCGTCAAGGACTCGGAGATCCGTGCTGCGCGGCGGCGCATCGGCATGGTCTTCCAGCACGCGAACCTGATGGACTCCCGGACCGCGGCCGGCAACGTCGCCCATCCCCTGGAACTCGTGAAAACCCCGAAGGACAAAATCCGGACCCGGGTGGCCGAGCTCCTGAAGCTCGTGGGACTCGAAGGGTTTGAGAATGCCTACCCGTCGCAGCTTTCCGGCGGCCAGCGCCAGCGCGTCGGCATCGCCCGTGCCTTGGCCTCGGATCCGGACGTGCTGCTGTGCGACGAGCCCACCTCCGCCCTGGACCCCGCCACCACGGACGAAATCCTGGACCTGATCCAGGACCTCACCAAGCGCCTGCAGCTCACCGTGCTGATCATCACGCACGAAATGAACGTCGTGAAGCGCGTCTGCGAATCCGTGTCGCTGCTCTCCCGCGGCCGCATCGTCGAACACGGCGCCCTGCGGGACGTGGCCGCCGACCTGGACAGCAAGCTCGCCCGGGCGCTCCTGCCGCTGCCCTCCTCCGAGCCCCTGCCCGGTGCCCTGCAGAGCGGGCCGGTGCTGGAAATCCTCTTCTCCGGCGACAGCGCCAAGGAACCCGTCCTCACCGGCGTCGCCCGGCATTTCGACATCGACATCAACGTCCTTGCCGGCAGCGTCGAGACCCTCGGCGGCGAGCAGTTCGGCCACCTCCGCGTTCAGCTGGCGGAATACGCCGACGTCGACGCCGTGCTGGCCTACCTGCACGAGCGCGGCATCGCCGCGAAGCCAGCGGCCACCGCCGCAGCTCCGGTCCCCGTCGCGGCCGGCTCCCCCTTCCAACCTCTGTCCTCGCCAACGGGGAACAGGAGGTAATTCATGAACGACATCTTCAGCAATCCCGTCCTGGCCAAAGCCCTGCCCGAAGCGATCATCGAAACACTGCAGATGGTGGGGATATCGTCCTTCTTCACCGTGCTGATCGGCCTGCCGCTGGGCGTATTCCTGCACGTCTCCGCCCCGGGCGGGCTGCGCCCGATGCCGGTCACCAACCGGATCCTCAGCGACGTGATCGTCAACATCACCCGTTCCATCCCCTTCGCCATCCTGATGGTGGCGCTCATTCCGCTGGCCCGCGCCTTGACCGGCACCAGCCTCGGCCCGGTCGCGGCCTCGGTGTCCCTCTCGATCGGCACCATCCCGTTTTTCGCCCGGCTGGTGGAAAACTGCCTGCGCGATGTGCACCACGGCAAGATCGACGCCGCCCAGGTGATGGGGTCCACCAAAATGCAGGTCATCAACAAGGTGATGCTGCGCGAATCTCTGCCCGCCCTCGTCGCGGCCGCCACCACCACGGTGGTCACCCTCGTGGGCTACTCCGCGATGGCCGGCCTGGTGGGCGGCGGCGGCCTCGGCAAGCTCGCATACAACTACGGCTTCCAGCGCTTCGACGTCACGGTCATGCTCGTCACCATCGTGCTGATCATCGTCCTGGTCCAGGTCATTCAGCTGGTCGGCGAGCGGATCTCCCGCGGCCTCGACCACCGCTGACAGCCCCGTTTCCAGCGGCCACTGACACCGGCAGTCCGGCCCGATCCCGGCCGGACTGCCGAGACTGCACCACCACCCTGCAGCGGGTAGCCGCCCTCTGCATCTGCGCGGATCACGGCGCCGACGTCGTGACTCCAGCTATTTCGAAAGGAACGCATCCGATGCGTAAGTCACTCACCCTCCTGGCCACCGGCATTGTCACTGCCCTGTCGCTGACGGCTTGCGGTGGCTCGTCCACCCCCAGCGCACAGGTCACTGCCCTGGATCCGGCCAATCCCGCCACGCTCACTGTCGGCGCCAGCCCCGTGCCGCAGGCCAAGATCCTCGAGTTCATCAACCAGGACCTCGCCCCCAAGGCCGGCCTCAAGTTAGACATCAAGGAAATCGAGGACTACCAGACGCCCAACACCGCGCTGAGCGACGGCTCCCTTGACGCCAACTACTACCAGCACCTGCCCTGGTTCGAGGACCAGGTGAAGACCAAGGGCTACACGTTCGGCCACGGCGAGGGCGTCCACATCGAGCCCTACGCGGCGTTCTCCGAGAAGGTCACGGACATCCAGGACATCCAGGACGGCGCCAAGGTGGCCATCACCAATGACCCGTCCAACCAGGTCCGCGCCCTCAAGGTCCTCCAGGTCGCCGGCCTGGTCAAGGACATCCAGGACGACTCCTCCGTGCTGACGCTGACTGACGAGCAGAACCCGAAGAAGCTGAAGTTCTCCGAGAACCAGCCGGAACTGCTGATCAACGACCTGAAGGACCCCTCGGTGGACCTGGCCCTGATCAACGGCAACTTCATCCTCAAGGCCGGCCTGAGCACCAAGGACGCCCTGGCCGTGGAGTCCGTGGAGAACAACCCCTACGCGAACTTCCTGGCGTGGCGCGAGGACTCCAAGGATGACGTCCGCATCAAGAAGCTCGACGAGCTGCTGCACTCCCCGAGGTCAAGGCCTTCATCGAGAAGGAATGGCCCAACGGTGACGTCACCGTGGCTTTCTAGTCCCCGTCGATTGACCGCTTAACTACTCAGGGCACCCGCCGCGGCGGGTGCCCTGAGTAGTTAACGACGACGCCGGAACCGGCGTTTGCCGCCCTTCGGCGTCAGGCCGTCGCGGCGGCCGCGGCCTTGGCGGCGGCAGGCAGCGCGTCGAAGATCCGGTTCATCGCCGCGTCGTCGTGGGCGGCGGACAGGAACCAGGCTTCGAAGACCGACGGCGGCAGGTAAACCCCGGAGTCCAGCATGGAGTGGAAGAACGGCGCGTAGCGGAAGACTTCCTGGCCCTGGGCATCGTCGTAGTTGTGCACGCCGCGGGCCGCGGTGCCGAACGCCACGGAAAACAGGTTCCCGGCGCGCTGGATGGAGTGGTCCACCCCGGCCGCCTCCAGGGCCGCCGACAGTGCCGCGGAGAGCTCCAGCGAGCGGGCGTCCACGAAAGAGTAGACCTCGGGGGTGGCGTGGGTCAGGGTCGCGACGCCGGCGGCCATCGCCACGGGGTTCCCGGACAGGGTGCCGGCCTGGTAGACCGGGCCGAGCGGCGCGAGGTAGTCCATGACCTCGGCGCGGCCAGCGAGGGCCGCCGTCGGCAATCCGCCGCCGATGACCTTCCCGAAGGTGAGCAGGTCGGGGGTCCACGGCTGGGCAGCGTCAGCCGCGCCGCCGGTGAGTCCCCAGTAGCCGGAGTACCCGGTACGGAAGCCGGTGAGGACCTCGTCGAGGATCAGCAGCGCGCCGTGTTCGCGCGTGATGCGGGACAGTCCCGCGTTGAAGCCCTCACCCGGAGTGACAACACCCATGTTGGCGGGGGCCGCCTCGGTGATGACGGCGGCGATGTTGTCGCCGTGCTTGGCGAAGGCGGCCTCGACGGCGGCGAGGTCGTTGTAGGGCAGCACGAGGGTCTCGGCGGCGGTGGCGGCCGTAACGCCGGCGGAGCCCGGCAGCGCCAGGGTGGCGAGGCCGGAGCCGGCCGCGGCGAGCAGCCCGTCCAGGTGGCCGTGGTAGCAGCCGGCGAACTTGATGATGAGGTCCCGGCCGGTGAAGCCGCGGGCCAGCCGGACGGCCGTCATGGTCGCCTCGGTGCCGGTGGAGACCATCCGGACGCGCTCGGCGGCGGGGACGCGTTCCTGCACGATCGCCGCGAGGTTGGCCTCGTCCGGGGTGGATGCCCCGAAGGACAGCCCGCGGTCCACCGCGGCGTGGACGGCGGCGAGGACCGCCGGGTGGGCATGTCCCAGCAGCGCCGGGCCCCAGGAGCAGACCAGGTCAACGTACTCGGCGCCGTCGGCGTCGGTCAGGTACGGGCCCTTGGCGGAGACCATAAAACGCGGGGTCCCGCCGACGGAGCCGAACGCGCGGACCGGGAGTTGACGCCGCCCGGCATCAGCTGGCGGGCGCGGTCGAAGAGTTCCTCGTTGCGAGGATGGCTGGAAGTCATGGTTTCTATTCTTTCAGGTTCAGGTCAGCGGTGGGCGCCGCGTCCAGCAGGCTGGCCACCCGGGGCGCCACCACCGTGCCGAACAGCTCGATCGAGCGCATCATCGCCTTGTGCGGCAGGGTGCCGCTGCTGTATTTGAGGTCGAAGCGGTCCACCCCCAGGTTCTGCTTGAGCAGGAGGATCTTCTGCGCCACGGTCTCCGGCGATCCGACGTAGAGGGCTCCTTCGGGGGTGCACATGGCGTCGAATTCGCCCCTGCTGCCGGGGCCCCAGCCGCGTTCCGCTCCCAGCCTGTTCCGCAGGCCCAGCCAGTGCGGGAAGAACTCCTCGCGCGCCTCCTCATCCGTCTCGGCAATGTGGCCGGGCGAATGTGTGGCCATCTGCTGCATGGGGTGCCCGTACTTGGCCATGGCTTCGCGGTAGAGGTTCGCCAGCGGGGCGAACGACCGCGGCTGGCCGCCGATGATGGCGAAGATGATCGGGTAGCCGTATTCGGCGCAGCGCAGCACGGACTCGGGGGTGCCGCCGACGCCGATCCAGGCGGGCAGCAGGTGGTGCTCCAGCGGCGGATAGACGCTCAGCCCGTTGATGGCCGGGCGGGTGCGCCCTTCCCAGCGGATGGGCTGCTGGGCGCGGGCCTTGTCGAAGAGTTCCAGTTTCTCCTCGAACAGGACCTCGTAGTCTGCCAGGTCGAGGCCGAACAGCGGGAAGGACTCGATGAAGGAGCCGCGGCCCAGCATGACCTCGGCGCGGCCGTTGGAGATGGCGTCGACGGTGGAGAACCGCTGGAACACCCGGATGGGGTCATCGGAGCTCAGGACCGTGACGGCCGAGCCGAGCCGGATGTGTTTGGTCCGGGCGGCCGCCGCGGCGAGGAACACCTCAGGCGCCGAAACGGCGTAGTCCTGGCGGTGGTGCTCCCCACGCCAAAGGCGTGGAGCCCGACGTCGTCCGCCAGTTCCGCCTGCTCCAGCAGCTGCCGCAGCACCTGGGCGTGCGGAACGGGGTGCCCGTCGGGGAAGACGCCGACGTCGCCGAAGGTGTTCAGTCCCAGGAGAATGCGTCCCGGGCCCACAGGGGCTGTAGGGTTCGCCCCGGAGGCCGGGTCAGGGGCCGTTGCAGCGTTCATCAGGACTCCTTCAGCCAGCCGGCGAGTTCGCTGGCCCAGTAGGTCAGGACCATGTTGGCCCCGGCCCGTTTGATGCCCAGCACGGATTCGGTGATGGCGGCCCGCCGGTCGATCCAGCCGTTGGCGGCGGCGGCTTCGATCATCGAGAACTCACCGGAAATCTGATACGCAGCGACCGGGACGGGGCTCATGGCGGCGACGTCGGCCAGGATATCGAGGTAGCTCATGGCGGGTTTCACCATCACCATGTCCGCGCCCTCCTCGAGGTCCAGCTCCACTTCGAGGATCGCTTCGCGGCGGTTCGCTGCGTCCATCTGGTAGGTGCGGCGATCGCCCGTGAGCTGGGAGTCGACGGCCTCGCGGAAGGGGCCGTAGAACGCTGAGGCGTATTTCGCGGCGTAGGCGAGGACGGCGGTGTTGGCGTGGCCGGCTTCCTCGAGGGCCTGCCGGATCACGGCAATCTGGCCGTCCATCATCCCTGACGGGCCGAGCACGTGGGCGCCGGCCTCGGCCTGGGCCACGGCCATCTGGCCGTAGATCTCCAGCGTGGCGTCATTGTCCACGTAGCCGCTGGCGTCGAGGACGCCGCAGTGCCCGTGGTCGGTGAATTCATCGAGGCAGACGTCGCTCATGATCACCAGGTCGTCCCCGACCTCGGCGCGGACGTCCCGGATGGCTTTGTTCAGCACACCGTCCGGGTCCAGCGAGGCTGTTCCGGCGGCGTCGCGGACGGCGGGGATTCCAAAGAGCATAATGCCGCCGACTCCGAGCTGCACGGCGTCGGCCGCGGCGCGCTTCAGTGTGTCCGTTGTGTGCTGCTGCACGCCGGGCATCGAGGCGATGGGATGCGGCGCGGTCAGGCCCTCGCGGATGAACGCGGGCAGGATGAGTTCCGAGGCCGACAGGCGGTGTTCGGCCGTCAGCCGGCGCATGGCCGGGGTGGTGCGGAGCCGGCGGGGGCGGTGGGTCGGGAAGCTCATAGGGTGTCCTTTGCTGGGGGCTCGGCGACGGGCTGGGTGGGTGGCGACGGCTGGCTGGCCAGGGCCCGGATGACGGCGGCCACCAGGCCGGAGGCGGTGGGTTCCTCGGCGGTGGAGGCGACGCTGAGGCCGAGGGACTGCGCCTCGGCGGCGGTCGAACGTCCGATTGCGACGAAGCGGCAGCCGCCCAGCGGGGCGAGGTCCTCGTGGATGCGCCGCGCTGCACTCGGGGAAGCGGCGACGACGGCGTGCAGCCGGCCGGCGCCGATTTCGGCCTTGGCCTGGTCCGGCGTGAGAACGGCGGCCCCGTTGTCCCGCTGCGCTGCGTTGTCCCGCTGCGCTGTGCTGTCCCGCGGCGCTGCCGGGTGGCAGGCGGCGAGGCTGCGGCCCGGGTCGGCCGGATAATCCACGGTGCGGTACGCGGTCACGGCCTGGACGAAGGCGCCCCGGGCCTCCAGCCCGCGGCGGAGCCGGGGTCGGCGATGTCTGCCTGCGGCAGGAACACGCTGCCCTGGTGCTCGGGCCAGATGTCGATGAGCCCCGCGCCGGACTGTTGCCCGGTGGGGGCCAGGTCGACGGCGACTCCGCGGGATTCCAGGAAACGGCGGGTCGCGGGTCCGATCGTGGCGACGAGAAGGCTGCCGGGAAGCCAGCGGCTGAGGGTCGTGCCCCGCTCGGCGGCTTTGGCCTCCAGCGCCTGCACTGTGGTCACACTGCTGACCACCAGCCAGGCGTAGGCACCGGCACCGAGGGCGTCGAAGGCCACATCCAGGGAGTGCTGGTCGCTGGCGAGTTCGAAATCAATGAGCGGCAGCAGCAGGGTTCGGCGCCGACGTCGCGCAGTGCTGTGACAAGCTCGGCCGCGCGGTCCGGACTGCGGGCCACGAGGACCCGGGCGCCGGCCGGCGCCGTCACCCCGCGCTGCCCGGCCCGCTCGCCGCGGACGGGGCCGTTGCCGTCTTCGACGGTGCGGTCACTGTCGTGTCGGTCACTGTCGTTTCGGGCGCTGTCGTTTCGATCAGCGTCGTGTCGGTCACCGTCGTTTCGGGCGCCGTCGTTTCGGGCACTGTGCCGTCCCATGAACTGATGTATTTCCGCGGTTCAGGAAGCGGCCAGGTCCGCGATGTCGGCGGCGCCCCGGGCCAGCAGGACTTCGGCGAGCTCGATCCCCAGCAGGGTTGCTCCCACTTCGGTGAGTCCGTCCGTGGCCTTTTTGTCCCGGATGGTGGCTGTTCCGTCCACGGCGCAGACCACGGCTTCGAGGTGCAGCAGGCTGCCGCGGCGGTAGGCGTAGGCGCCCACCGGGGCGGCGCAGCCGCCTCCAGCCGGGCCAGGAGTGCCCGCTCTGCGGTGACGGCGAGCCGGGTGTCGGGATCGTCGAGGGCGGCGAGGGCCTGCGCCAGCACACCCTGTGAGCCTTCGGTGGATCCCGCCTTGCGCGGCGCATCGGCGGAACGGCACTCGATCGCGAGTGAACCCTGGCCGGCGGCGGGCAGCATAACGTCGGTTTCCAGGTACTCGCTGACCGCGTCGAGCCGGCCGATCCGGTGCAGTCCGGCAGCGGCGAGCACAACGGCGTCGAGATCGCAGCTCTTGCCCTCCACCACGGCGTCGGTGGTGTTGCCCGGTAGCCCGGGGACGCGGCCGAGACGGGTGTCCACGTTGCCGCGGATGTCACGGATGTCCAGGTCCGGACGGGCGGCCCGCAGCTGGGCTGCGCGCCGCGGGGAACCGGTGCCCACCGTGGCGCCGTCGGGCAGGTCGGCGAGCTTAAGCCCGTCGCGGGCGCAGAGCACATCCCGCACGTCGACGCGTTTGGGCGTCGCGGCGAGCGTCAGCCCAAGCGCCGGACCGGTGGGCAGATCCTTGAGCGAGTGGACGGCCACGTCGCACACGTCCTGCAGCAGGGCATCGCGCAGGGCCGCGACAAAGACGCCGGTGCCGCCCATCTGGGACAGCGAACCGGTGAGGACGTCGCCGTCGGTGCGGATGTGGACCAGCTCGACCGGGAAACCGCCGACGGCGGCCAGCTGGTCGGCGGTCTGCTGGGTCTGCGTCAGTGCTAATTTGCTGGCGCGGGTTCCGATCCTGACGGTCACAGTGCGTCCTGACCTGCCGCCGAAGCGGACGCCGGCGGCGGCAGCCGCCGCCGGGTAAGGATCGTGGCCCGTCCCGATGGTCGTGTCGGCTCCGGCGATGGTGGGCTTTTCGCCGCGGAAGTTCGCGCAGCATCCCGGGCGGCATACGTCGTACCAAGGGCCGAGTCCGGTCAGGTGCGGCCGGTCAGCGATGTTGTTCGCGGCGGTCCGCTCGCAGATCAGGTCCACGATGCCGCCGACGAACTTCCGGTGCGTCCCGGGAGTGGGGACCCGGCTCGCGGCCAGGCCCAGGTTGGCGCAGGTTTCCAGGGCCTCGGTGTCGAGGTCCCAGACAACTTCCATGTGGTCGCTGACAAAGCCGAGCGGCACAATCACGATGCCCTTAACGCCCTGGCCCGCGAGTTCCTCGATGGCGTCGTTGATGTCCGGTTCCAGCCACGGCACGTGCGGGGCGCCGGAGCGGGACTGGTACACGAGCGACCAGGGGCGGTATCGCCGGTCTCGGCCTCCACCCGCCGGATGACCTCGGTGCCGGTGGCAAGGTGCTGGGCGACGTAGGCGGAGTCTTCCGCGAACTGGCGGGGCTCGCCCTCGGAGCGGCCCGCCGCCTCGGCGTCCCGGGTGGGGATGGAGTGCGTGGCGAACAGGATGTGCACCGGCGCGCCGGCGGTGCCGTCCGCAGCCAGCTTGGCGCGGACGTCGGCGAGGCCGGCGGCGGTGCCTTCGATGAACGGCTCCACGAAGCCGGGGTGGTCGAAGTACTGGCGGACCTTGTCGACTTCGAGCTTTCCGTCGAGGCCGGTCTCGGTCAGCGCGATGCCGATGTCCTCGCGGTACTGGCGGCAGCTGGAGTAGCAGGAGTAGGCGCTGGTGGTGATCATCAGGACCTTGCGGTGCCCGGCGTCGTGGATGTCCTGAAGGGTCTGCGGGATGTACGGGGCCCAGTTGCGGTTGCCCCAGAACACCGGCAGCCCGATCCCGCGGGCGGCGAGCTCGGCTTCAATACCGGCCTTAAGCTCCCGGTTCTGCTGGTTGATCGGGCTGATGCCGCCGTTGGCACGGTAGTGGTGGGAAACTTCCTCGAGCCGTTCGTCCGGGATTCCGCGGCCCCGGGTGACGTTGCGCAGGAACGGAATGACGTCGTCCTGGCCCTCGGGCCCGCCGAAGGAGGCGAGGAGCACCGCGTCATAGTCCTTGGGGCCATCCGGCCGGCTTCGGTCACCTCGTTGATAGTCGTGACAGCGGTGGCATTTGCCTGGGGATCGAACGGGCTCATGACAGGACCTCGGCAATCTCGGCGGCGCCCACCCGGCGGCCGGTGTAGAACGGGATTTCCTCGCGGACGTGGTGGCGGGCTTCGGTGGCGCGCAGGTGGCGCATCAGGTCCACGAGGTCCACGAGGTCGGGGGCTTCCAGGCCGAGGATCCATTCCCAGTCGCCGAGGGCGAACGAGGACACCGTGTTGGAGATGACCTGGGGAAATCCCGGCCCAGGAGGCCGTGGTCGCGCAGCATCGCGCCGCGCTCGGCGTCGGGCAGCAGGTACCACTCGTAGGAGCGCACGAAGGGGTAGACGCAGAGCCATTCCGCCGGTTCGACGCCGCGGGAGAAGGCGGGAGTGTGGTTCTTGGCGAACTCGGCCTCGCGGTGCACGCCCATGGCGGACCAGGCGATTTCGGTGCCGGTGAAAAGTTTGCTGCGGCGGATGTCCCGGATCGCCCGCTGAAGGGCTTCGGGCTGGGGGCCGTGCAGCCAGATCATGATGTCCGCATCCGCGCGCATCGCTGAAACGTCGTAGCTGCCGCGGTGGATCACGCCGGCGTCGGCCAGCCGCGCGGTGAGGGCGTCGAACTCCTCGGCAGCATCACCGCTGCGAAGGACGTCGGACGAGCGCTTGAAAACCGTCCAAAGCGTGAAGAACTGCTCGGCTGATTCTTCGCTTGCTGATTCAGTTTTAGTGACAGTTTCGGCAGAAGTGTGGCTCATGGATACCAGTCTGCCCCTTCCCTTTGGCTAAGTCGAAATAAAGCACTTCTACAGCGTGTAGAAGTGCTCTATTTCACATCAATCCACCCTAGTGTGATGTTGGGCTCAGGATCCAGCCCGCCGGGCAGGGAGTATTCCGGCGCTCAGACGCGGCGCATCCGCAGGACCACGGCACCGGCGACGAGGGACAGTGCCACGAGTCCGATCCCCAGGCCCAGCAAGGGGGACGGTCCGCCGGACTGACGCGTTGAGGTGGCCTCCATCGACGTGCTGCCGGAGCGCGGGTCAGCCGACTCCGTGGCGGGGCCACCCGTAGCCGTCGGCGACGCGGAGGCGGCGGTCGACGGCGTTGCGGGCGCGGTGCTCGACGGCGCTGCCCCGGCCGCAACGTCAGCGGCCGGCGCTTCGGCGCCGGGCACTTCAGCGACGGGCACTTCAGCAACGGGGGCCGACGGCGCGGGCTGCGCCGGCGACTGGCCGGTCGCGGGCTCGGAGGCCGCAGGCGTGGTGGGCTGAGGGGCCGCAGGCGTGGTGGGCTGAGGGACCGCAGGTGCCGCGGGCGTGGTGGGCTGCGGAGTGAGCGTCGGACTGGGAGCGGGAGATTTCCTCGGCGGGCGGCTCGGCTCCGGCTCGTCAGGGTCCTCCGAGGGCGAGGGCTGCGGGGAGGACGGCGAGGGAGTGGGGTCCTCCGAGTGGTCGAGCAGGCCATCCAGGACGCCGTCGAGATCGATGGACAGCAGGTCCGAACCGGCCGGAACCGAGGCGGAGACGCCCGTGGCGGCGTGTGCGGCAGGCGCGCCTGCGGATAGAGCCAGTACCACTCCAAGCGCTGCAGCTGCCGTGCCGCGCCGGAGTCCCCCATGGTGACCGGCCTGCGTTTTTGGACGTGGGACCTGTGCGTAACCATGGTCATCGAGCCTAGTCGCCGGAAGACGCGGGGGAAAATTTGCTGTTCCCCCGCTTTCCGGGTATCCGGCGCCCTGATGGGCGCCCGCGTCCGGGCTCCCCGCGCCTGTCAGGACAGCAGCTGTCGGACCTGTTTCGGGGTGTCAGCGACGATCGCTGCGAGGCCGTTGCCGGACAGCCAGCCGCCCACCAGGGCCAGGGTGCCGTCTGCCGCGCAGATGCTCCGGACCTCCGCGACACGGCCCCTGTGGCCGAGTGAGGCGAAGGGCAGGGCACCGCCCCAGCGCACGACGTCCCAGTCCACGATGTCGCCGGCCGTGACCGGAACGGACAGCAGGGTGGAAGCGTCCTTCAGGGCAGCCTCGAACAGCTCGGCATCGGTGCGCGGCTCCGGGTGTGCGTGGGCGCCGTGCCGGGCGTCACCGCGCCCATAGGACAGCCGGACAACGTGGGTGCCGGGGCCGGCCTGATCGGCGAGCCAGCCCCATTTGGCGGTGGCGTGGGTGAGGGCCTTGGCCTGGATTCCCGGGCTCTGCGGCGCCACCAGGACCCCGGTGCCCCGCGGTCTGGCGTCGAGCTGGGGCAGGTCCACCACCAGCGTGACCAGGCTGACATCGGGTCCCGGTTCGGGGCGCCGGCTGGCGAGGTCCGGCAGGGCGTCCGTGAGCAGCCCGACGGCGGCCGGGCCTTCCACGGCGACGACCAGCAGCCCGGCGTCGTACGCCTCGCTGCCGGCGGAGACCCGCCAGCCGTCCGCGGTGCGCGCCACGGATTCTGCCCGTGTCCCGCCGAGCAGTGTCACGCCTTCGCTGCGCAGCTCGGCGAGCAGCGCGGAGATAAGGGTGTGCATCCCGCCGCGCAGTCCTGCGACGGCGGACCCCGCCTTCTGCAGCCCGGCGGACGGCGCCGTCGGAAGGGCCCTCCGTTGCGCTCGTCCCCGCTGCGCTGGGTCCCGTTGCGTTGGGCGGCGACGGCGGCAGCGAGGGACCCGCGGGCCTTGATCCCGGCGCGGAGGCCCGGTGCCACCATGTCGATGTCGAGCACGTCCGGGTCCGCGGAGTGGACACCGCCGACAACGGGTGCCACGAGCCGTTCCAGCACGCGCCGCCCCATGCGGGCACGGACCAGCGCCGAGACGCTGGTGGCCTGCGCCCTGGTGCCCAGCGAGGCGGGCAGCAGCTTGTCGAACGAGGCCCGGAGCGAACCCGCCAGGCCGAGGGAGCGGCGGACTTCCGGATCCCAGGGATTGGCCGGGATGCCGAGAACCCCGGTGCGGGGCAGTTCACGCGGGCCGTCGGGCAACTGGACCCAGGCGCCGCCGGGGTTCGGCGCCACGATGCTGTCCGCGAGGCCCAGTTCGGCGGCGAGGTCCGCCACGGCGGAGGACCGGGTGGCGAAGGATTCGGCGCCGCTGTCCAGGGTCAGGCCTGCCACCACATGGCTGCCGACGCAGCCGCCCCACACACCGGAGGCCTCCAGGACCGTGGTCCGGACGCCGGCGCGGGCCAGCGTCCGCGCGGCGAGCAGGCCGGAGATGCCGCCGCCCACCACCACGGCGCTCTGCGCTGTTTCGGCCGGCGTCCCGGCTGCAGCAGTCCCGGCTGCCTCCATGGCGTTACTCCGGGGAGATCGAGTGGATAAGTTCCACAACGCGCGTCAGCACGTCGGGGTCGGTGTCCGGCGGCACCCCGTGGCCGAGGTTCAGCACGTGTCCCGGAGCCGAGGCGCCGGCGGCGATTACTTCGCGGACGTGCGCCTCCAGGACCTCCCACGGCGCGGACAGCAGGGCAGGGTCGATGTTGCCCTGCAGCGGGACCGTGCCGCCCAGCCGGCGGTTGGCTTCGTCCAGCGGCAGCCGGTAGTCCACCCCGACGACGTCGACGCCGACGTCGCGCATGGCGACCAGCAGTTCCGAGGTGCCGGTGCCGAAGTGGATCAGCGGGGCGCCGAGGTCCCGGACGTGGTCCAGGGCGCGGGTTGAGGCCGGGGCGACGAAGCGCTGGTAGTCGGCGAGGCCGAGGAGCCCGCCCAGGAGTCGAAGAGCTGGCCGGCGGAGGCGCCGGCTTCCAGCTGGGCGCGGAGGAACATGCCGGAGGCGTCCGCGGCCCAGTTCGCCAGGGCGGTCCAGGTCTCGGGATCGGCGTGCATCATGGTGCGCGGGCCGAGGTGGTCGCGGGACGGCTTCCTCCACCATGTACGCCGCGAGTGTGAACGGCGCGCCGGCGAAGCCGATCAGCGGGGTGCTGCCGAGCTGGGCAACAGTGAGCCGGACGGCTTCGCGGATCGGCTCGAGGGCTTCCCAGGTCAGCTGGGGCAGGGCGGCGACGTCAGCCGCGGTGCGGACCGGCTTGTCCAGCACGGGACCGACGCCGGGGACGATGTCCACGCCGACTCCGGCCAGCTTGAGCGGGATGACGATGTCGGAGAAGAAGATGGCGGCGTCGACGTCGTGGCGGCGGACCGGCTGCAGGGTGATCTCGGAGGCGAGCTCGGGCCGCAGGCACGAATCCAGCATCGCGACCCCTCGCGCACCTTGAGGTATTCGGGCAGCGAACGGCCGGCCTGGCGCATGAACCAGACGGGACGGCGGGAGGGCTTGCCGCCGCGGTAGGCGGTGATCAGCGGGGAATCCGCGGTGCGGCCGTCCATCAGCGGGTGCCCGGCGTCAAGGCCGGAGATTTTCGGGGTTGCCGCGGTGCTAGGAGTCATGCCTTCGATTGTGCCGAAAATCGGCCCCAAAAGATAACGACAGCCTGTCACCGGCCCCGTCACGGACACGGGCCGCGACCCGGGCCGCGGCGGGGCGACGCCGGCGCGGTGGCGGGAATCACACCCCGGCGTGTGCGGTTACACGCCGGGCAGTTGTTCTACACGGCTACGAAAAAGCTATGATTGTCCTGCTGTGGTTCTTTTTCTCTGGTGGCGACCCACGCCGACATCGACCTCGAGACCGTTGCTCAACTGAGCACCGGCGCTTCAGAGCTCGCCACATCCGCCCTCGCCGGATCGCCGGCCGTGGCGGGTGCCATTGTCCTTGCCACCTGCAACCGCTTCGAAATCTACGGCGAAGCGCACCGCACGGAAGATGTCGACAACGCCCGGGCGGCCCTCATCGCCCAGCTGAGCGGCTCCACCGGACTTAATGAACAAATCGTCGCGCGGTCCTTCAATACGCGCACAGGTGCGGACGTCACCCGGCATCTCTTCTCGGTCAGCTCCGGGCTTGACTCCGCCGTCGTCGGGGAACGCGAGATCGCCGGCCAGGTGCGCCGGGCCCTGATTACCGCCCAGCACGAGGGCACGGCCAGCTCCGGCCTCGTCCGGCTGTTCCAGGCGGCGTCCAAGACCGCCAAGGACGTCGGCGCCCAGACCGCGCTCGGCGCGCGCGGCCTGTCCGTCGTGTCGGTGGCCCTGGACCTCGCCACCGAGCTCTCCGAGGACCCCGACTGGTCCGCCAAGAAGGTCGTCGTCTTCGGCACCGGCGCCTACGCCGGCGCCACCATGTCGCTGCTGCGCGAACGCGGCTGCACGGACGTCTCCGTCTACTCCTCCTCCGGCCGCGCCGCGGATTCGTCGCCACCCGCGGCGGGACCGCGCTGGACGGCGAAACACTCCCGGCCGCCGTCGCCGCCGCCGATGTCATGATCGGCTGCAGCGGTGCGGACACCCGCGTCGAGGCCGCGGAACTGGCCAGGGTCCGGGCGGGCTCCCCAGCCCCTGATTGCCATCGACCTGGCGCTCACCCACGATTTTGATCCCGCCGTCGGCGGACTCGACGGCGTCGAGCTGCTCACGCTGGAATCGGTCCGCCTGGCCGCCCCGCAGGAACAGGCCGAATCGCTGGCCCAGGCCAACAGCATTGTGGCCGGCGCGGCCAGCGCCTTCGAGCAGGACCGCGAGGCCCGCTCGGTGGACTCGGCCATCGTCGCCCTCCGCCGGCACACCATGAACGTGCTGGACACGGAAATGGAAAAGGTCCGGGCCCGCCACGGCTGCACCGCCGCGGCGGAGGAAGTTGAGTTCGCGCTCCGCCGGATGGTCAAGCAGCTCCTGCACGTCCCCACGGTCCGGGCCCGTGAGCTCGCGGCCAACGGCCAGCAGGAAGACTACGTCGCCGCCTTGGAGGCGCTGTACGGCATCACGGTCGAACCGGCCGCGGAGCGTGCCGCCGGCGCCGAGTGCCCTGTAGTCCACGACGCCGGTGTCAACGATGCCGGGGATGACGCCCGCCGGCACTCAGCCTAAGCAGCTCACCGCTCCCCGCCCGGCTCAAGGCCCGGCTCAAGGTCAGTAGACCGGCTTGTCCGGCTCCACATCCCGCACCCAGGCCAGGATTCCGCCTTCAAGGTGGCTGACGCGCTCATAGCCCGCGGCCCGGGCGGCGGCGAGGACGGCCGCGGACCGGGTTCCGGCCTTGCAGTGGAACACGATGTCCGTGTCCTGCGGCAGCTCGTGCCAGGCGTCGCCAGCGAGGATCCGGCCCTGCGGGATCAGAACGGCCCCGTCGATCCGGACGATGTCGTACTCCCCTGTTTCCCGCACATCGACCAGCTGGAAGTCCTTGAGCCCGGCCGTGCGGGAAGCCAGCATCGTGGCCAGCTGCGTTGCCGTCACCGTATGCTCCGTGCCAGCGTCCGCGGCCGGGGTGATGCCGCAGAATGCCTCATAGTCGGTCAGTTCCGTGATCCGCTCCGCCTCGGGATCCCGGGAGACCTTGATTTCGCGCCAAGTCCCGCCGAGGGCGTCGAACAGTGCCACCCGGCCCAGCAGGGAACGCCCGACGCCGGTGATCAGCTTGACGGCCTCCGTCACCATCAGCGAGCCCACGGCGGCGCACAGCATGCCGAACACGCCGCCTTCCCCGCAGGACGGCACGGAGCCCGCGGGTGGCGCCTCCGGGTAGAGGTCCCGGTACGTGGGGCCGTATTGTTCCCAGAAGACGCTGACCTGCCCGTCGAACCGGAAGATCGAGCCCCAGACGTAGGGCTTGCGGAGGATTGCGGCGGCGTCGTTCACGAGGTACCTCGTGGCGAAGTTGTCGGCGCCGTCGAGGATGAGGTCGTAGCCGGCGAACAGTTCCAGGGCGTTGCCCGCGTCGAGGCGGACGTTGTGCAGCCGGACCTCCACCAGGGGGTTCAGGGCGGCAATGGCGTCACGGGCGGACTCGATCTTGGGCGGCCCACGTCCGCGACGCCGTGGATCACCTGGCGCTGGAGATTGCTCAGGTCCACGGTGTCGTCGTCGACGATGCCCAGGGTGCCGACTCCGGCCGCGGCCAGATACAACAATGCGGGAGAGCCGAGGCCGCCGGCGCCGATCACGAGGACCTTGGCGTTTTTCAGGCGGCGCTGCCCGATTGCCCCGATTTCCGGAATGATGAGGTGCCGGGAGTAGCGTTCGACTTCTTCCGGGCTCAAGCCGTCCGCGGGCTCCACCAGCGGTCCGGGCGCGGTTTCCGGGGTTGCGGGGGCTGCGGTGGGGGTGAACTTGGAAGCCATACTTCAATCTATGCCCGAAGATACCGCCAGGTCATATTACCGCCACGTAAAGTGGACGTAACAGCAAGGGAAAGAAGGCCGACAGTGGTTCATGAGGCACCGGTTGAGCGGAGTCACGCAGGAAAGTCGCCGGACGCGCCGGCACGAAGCGGACAGCGATCGGCGCGGCTGCCCCGTGATGAACGCCGGGCACAGTTGCTCGCGGCCGCCCAGGAAGTTTTCGTCGCCAACGGCTACCACGGTGCCGCGATGGACGAAATCGCCGAAACCGCCCACGTCAGCAAGCCCGTGCTCTACCAGCACTTCCCGTCCAAACGCGATTTGTACCTGGCGCTGCTGGACAGCCAGCTCAGCAAGCTGACCGGGCTCCTGCTGGGGGCCCTCAACTCCACCACGGACAACGACGAACGCGTCCAGGCGGTCATGCGGGCCTACTTCCGCTTCATCGCCAGCGATGACCAGGCCCACCGCCTGGTGTTCGAGTCGGACCTCGTCAACGACCCCCACGTCAGCGCCCGGCTGGAAACGTTCAACAAAACCTTCGCCGACGCCGTCGCCCGGGTCATCGCCGAGGACACGAAGCTGCCCGAGCTGGAGTCCCAGCTGCTGGGCCGCGGACTCGCCGGACTGGCGCATGTCAGCGCCCGCTACTGGTTGGAAACCGACGGCAATCTTGACCTCGATGTGGCCAGCGATCTGATCTACCGTTTAGCTTGGCGCGGAATCTCCCGCTTCCCCAAGGAAACCTAGACTACAAATAGAGATGACGCTTTGATATTTGTTGGACTTTGATTGGCTGGGAGGCCTCGCTGTGGAAGTAAAGATCGGCATTCAGAACATCGGCCGCGAAATTGTGCTGGAATCGGCCCAGGACGCCGACGCCGTGGCCAAGGTGGTCGGCGAGGCCATTTCCAAGGGCACCGAGCTGCGCCTGACGGACGAAAAGGGCCGCCAGATCATCATTCCCGCGAACGTCCTGGGTTATGTTGAAATCGGCGCCGAAGAGGTACGCCGCGTCGGTTTCGGCGCCCTCTAAGGAACACCCGGCGCCCGCCCGCAGGGCAGCTGCTGACCCCGTCCCCAGATCCGCAAGGAGTCCGAACATGCTTTCCCTGATTGTGGTTGCCCTGGTGACCGTGGCCGCGGGCTTTGTGGTCTGGGCCAACGACAAGCGGCACGCCAAGTACGGCATTGCGGTCCCCGCAGGGGTATCGCTCGCTGCCGGGATGGTGAGCTGGATGATTTTCGTCGCCGCCGGCCTGGGCTACCAGCCCGGGCTGACCTGGATTCCGTGGGTGCTGCCCATGGTCCTCGGCGCGGCCGCCGCCGTGGCGGCCGTGCTGTACCTGGGCAAATCCCGCACGGCGCGCGACACCGCCCGGCTCACCACCATCCTGCGCTACTAGCCCTCTGCCAGGCCGGGTTCGGCGCTCGCACCGAGCCCGGCGGCTGCCGCGCCGGCGGCCGTTGCGGCAGCAACGTCCCGCCGGGTGACTTTGTCCCCGGCGTCGTGGGAGCTGTAGCGAAGGAACACCCTTCTGTAGCGCCAGTCCAGATCCGGGTGGTGGTTCTGTTCTTCGGCCAGTCTCCCGACGGCGGCGATCAGCTCCAGCGCCGCGGCCGCCGTCGGCGCTTTGTAGACCGTGACGAGACCGCCTCGCCGGTGTCTCCAGTCCGGCAGCTCCGCCAGGGCGGCGTCGATCTGGCTCTCGTTGAGGACGTCTTCGGTGGCCGTCATGGCAGGCTCCCTTTGCTCATTAGGACAGGTGCTGCGCCGGACCGGCCTACAGGAATTCGGCCCGGCCCTCCATGGCCGAGGAAGCCAGCGCGTGCTCCCGGCGCGGGATCCTCCCGGCCCTTTTTGCCAGCCTACCGGCGATCACCGCGTGCTTGAAGGCTTCCCCCATCAAAACGGGATTCTGCGCCCGGGTCACGGCCGTGGCCAGCAGCACGGCGTCGCAGCCAAGCTCCATGGCCAGGGCGGCGTCGGAGGCGGTGCCGATTCCGGCGTCGAGGACTACGGGCACGGAGGCCCGCGAGACGATCAGTTCGATGTTGTGCGGGTTCAGGATGCCCAGGCCGGTGCCGATCGGCGCGCCCAGCGGCATCACCGCGGCGGCGCCGAGGTTTTCCAGCCGCAGGGCCAGCACGGGGTCGTCGTTGGTGTAGGCAAAGACCTTGAACCCGCGGCCTACGAGCTGCTCGGTGGCCTCCACGAGTTCGACGGCGTCCGGGAGCAGGGTGTGCTCGTCCGCGATGACTTCCAGCTTTACCCAGTCCGTTTCGAGGGCTTCGCGGGCCAGTTCGGCGGTCAGCACCGCGTCCCGGGCCGTGAAACAGCCCGCCGTGTTGGGCAGCACCCGGATGTTGTGGTCCAGCAGCAGCTGAAACAGCGACCCGGCCTCCGCGGGCGAATAGCGGCGCATCGCGACGGTGGTCAGTTCGGTACCCGAGGCCAGCAGCGCGGCCCCAGACCGTCCAGGCTCGGCGCTCCGCCGGTGCCCATGATGAGCCGCGACCCCAGCTGCACGCCGTCGACCGTGAACGGGTCCGCGGCCGCCAGCGAAACTCCCGGCGCCGCGAGTGTGGTTTCCACAGTTTCCTCCATGTTTTTCATCCTCCCTGGACCGCCGTGACCAGCTCGATGTCGTCGCCGTCGGCGAGCGCGGTCCCGTGCCACTGGCTGCGGGGCACCACCTCGGCGTTGCGGGCCACAGCAACGCCGAGTTTACGGCCGTCCACGGCCTGGCCGTTCGGGGCCAGCGTCCGGCCGGTGACACCGCTGACGAGGGTGCTCACCGACGCGCCGTCAGGCAGCGTGTGCCCGCTTCCGTTCAGTGTGATGTTCATACCGTTTCCTTGCTGTGCTTAGGGGTGTGATGGGGGCTTGTGGATGCTGCCTCCCGCGGGCCGCGGGCGGTGAACCTGTCCGGCCGGAAACGGGACCAGCGGGGGTCTTCGGTGCCGTCCAGCAGCTGCCGGCAGATCTCCGCGGCAGCGGGCGTGAGCAGGATTCCATGGCGGAAGAACCCGGTCGCGATGATCAGCCCCGCGGTGTCCCCTGCCCTCCCGGCCGCGCCACCCGGCCCAGCAGCGGCGCGTTGTCCGGGGTCCCGGGGCGTGCCCGGGCGGTGGCCTCGAGCAGTTCGAGTTCAGCGACGGCGGGGAGCAGGTGCATGGCGTCGCGCAGGAGCTGGTACACGCCGCCGGCGGACACGGCGGCACAGGCCCGGTCTCCCCGGCCGGAGCACCGGCCTGGCTGTTTTCGCCGGGGGCGTCCTCCCGCTGCGTGGCGCCGATGACTACCGTGCCATCCTGCCGGGGCACGATGTAGACCGGCACCCCGCGGACCAGGCCCCGCACGGTGGAGGTCAGCAACGGGCGAAGTTTCTCCGGCACCCGGAGCCGGAGGATGTCGCCGTGGACCGGCCGCAGCGGCAAGCGGAGTCCGGCCGGAAGCCCCGCGAGCGCGTCCGCCCCCAGGCCGTTGGCAACAATCGTTTCGGAGGCCCGGACGGAGCCGCCGCCGGCGAGGGTGGCGCCGGCAACGCTCCCGTTCCGCCACACCAGTCCTTCAGCGCGCCGTCCGATGGCCTGGCAGCCGCTGTCAGCGGCGAGCAGTTCCCCGATCCGGGCGAGCAGCCGGCGCGGGTCCACCTGGTGGTCGGCGGGAATGTCGAAGGCGCAGGAAATGCCGGGGCTCAGGAGGGGTTCGCGCATGCGTGCTTCCCGGACGGTCAGCGGCTCCACGGCCAGGCCGGACGCCTGCTGGACGGTCCGCAGGTCCGCGAGCGCCCGGCGGTCGGCGGCGTCGGCCCCCACGGCGAGGGTCGGCGTCGTGAGGTATCCGGTGCCGGTGGCTGCGCCGGTGTTAGTCCCGGTGTACCCCGCTCCGCCCTCAAGTCCGGCGGCGAATGCCGGCCAGAGGCGGGAGGACTCGAGCATCAGCTCCAGGAGGGCTTCCTCCTGGTAGTGCAGTTCGCTCACCGGGGCGAGCATGCCGGCGGCTGCCCGGCTGGCGCCGCTTCCGGGGGCGTCATCGATCAGGGCGACGGACCGCCCGGAGCGTCGTGCTGCCCAGGCGATCCCGTGGCCGACAACGCCGCCGCCGATCACGGCAACGTCGTAACATTTCCGGGTTTCGGCGTCATCAGCGGCGGCGGCAGCGTTCGTGGCTTCACGGCCCGCGGCCGTGCCCGGGGCGGATGTGGTGCCCATGGAGGAAGTCCTTCCCTACGCCGGTACTAACCGGATCAGGTCAAGCGGTCGGCTCTGACGCCCTCTCAGCCTGCCGGTGCCGGACGCTGGTGGCGTGATCGGCGGCGGGCTCCCGCGGTATTGGCCCAGTTTAGAGGAACTAGGCTGGTGGCATGAGCCAGGATGCCGTCCACACCGCTGCCCGTCTGTACCTTTGCACCGATGCCAGGCGGGACCGCGGCGACTTTGCGGACTTCGTCGACGCGGCATTTGCCGGCGGCGTGGACATCATCCAGCTGCGCGACAAGTCACTGGAGGCGGCCGAGGAACTGGAGCTCCTCGAGGTCCTGCATCAGGCGGCCCACCGCCATGGCCGGCTGTGGTCGGTCAACGACCGGGCGGACCTCGCCTCACTCTCCGGAGCTCCGGTGTTCCATATCGGGCAGAAGGACATCCCCTCGGGGCCGCAAGAAAGTTTCTGGGCCAGGACGCCATTATCGGACTGTCCACCCACACCCCGGAGCAGGTGGACGCAGCCATTGCCGCCGCACCCGGCCGCGGCGGTCTGGACTACTTCTGCGTCGGGCCGGTGTGGGCCACGCCCACCAAGCCGGGGCGCGCCGCCGTCGGACTCGGGCTGGTGCGCTACGCGGCGGACGCGGTCCGCCGCGCACAGGCCCTGCGGGGAAGACTGATGCGGGGACGACTGACGGGGCCGGGGCCAGGGCCGAGGGCACGGTGCCGTGGTTCGCGATCGGCGGCATCGACCTCGGAAATGTGGAGCAGGTGGTGGAGGCGGGCGCACGCAGGATCGTGGTGGTCCGCGCCATCACCGAGGCCGACGATCCCGCAGACGCCGCGCGGGCCCTGCTCGCCGCGCTCGACGCCGCGGGGAACTGAGCCGCGCAGAGAACTGAAGCCCGCAGGGAACCGGGCCGGGCCCGCCCCGTCCGGCTCAGCCGGTCAGGCCGAGCTGTGTCATGCGGTGCGAGTGGTTGGCCGCGAGCTCCGCCATCAGCCCGCGGACCAGTTCCTTCGATGCGTCCTCATCCGCGCCGGCCAGTCCGCCGAGGAACGCGTGCTCGAAACTTACCCGCTGCGCCTGGGTCAGGGCTTCCCCGAGCAGGCGCCGGGCCCACAGCGCCAGCCGTGACGCCAGCCGCGGGTCATCGGCGAGGGCTGACCTGAGCCGCTCCCGCAGCACTGCAGTGGCCTCCTCATCGGCCTGGATCTGCTCCACCAGGGCCCGCGTCCCGGCGTCGACATAGCGTGAAACGGCGCGGTAGAAATCGGCGGAGACGGTGTCGATCACATAGGCCTTCATGAGCGATTCGTACCAGTCCGCCGGGCGCGTGCGTTCGTGGAAGTGGTCCACGGACGGCTGGAACGGCAGCATGGCAGTCTCCACGTCCAGGTCCATCGCCTCGAGCCTAGCGCGCACCAGTTCGTAGTGCTGGAACTCGATCACGGCGATCCGGCCCAGGACCGCGCGGTCGTGCAGCGAGGGTGAATACCTCGCGTCGGAGGAGAGCCGCTCGAAGGCGGACAGCTCGCCGTAGGCCATCACACCGAGCAGATCCTGCAGGAAGCTGTTGTAACGGGCGGGATCGGCCGGGGATGTACTCATGATCCAAGACTAATGGCGCAAATGAAGCTAATCTGATTTTCGTGTCCCATCATCGCCTGACCCCGAGCGTCCACCGGCAGGGGAACCAGCTTGCCGAGGCGCTCAGCGCGCTGCGCACAACACTCGAGCTGCCGGGCCCCTTCCCCGAGGACGCGCTCCGGGAGGCAAAGGAGGCGGTGGCCGGCCACGAGCTGCCGGAGCTGGACCTGACGCACATCGAGTTCGTGACCATCGACCCGGAGTCTTCCACCGACCTGGACCAGGCCCTTTTCATCGACCGTTCCGGCGAGGGCTACAAGGTCTTCTACGCGATTGCCGACGTCCCCTCCTTCGTGGCACCGGGCGGGGCCCTCGACGCCGAGACCCGCCGCCGCGGCCAGACCTTCTATACCCCTGACGGCCGGATCCCGCTGCACCCGGAAGTCATCAGCGAAGAAGCCGGAAGCCTGTTGGCCGGCCAGATCTGTGCCGCGTTTGTGTGGGAATTCGAGCTGGACACCGCCGCCGCCGTGTCCGGCGTGCGGGTCCGGCGCGCTGCGGTCCGCAGCCGCGCCAAGCTCAGTTACGCGGGGTGCAGTCCGACCTCGACGCCGGCACCGCCGAACCCGTGCTGCAGCTGCTCAAGGAAGTGGGAATCAAGCGCGTGGAGCTGGAACGGCTCCGCGGCGGCGCCAGCCTGAACATGCCGGAACAGGAAATCGAACAACTGCCCGACGGCGGCTACCGGATCGTCGCTGCCCCGCCGCTGCCGGTGGAGGACTGGAACGCGCAGATTTCCCTGATGACGGGAATGGCCGCCGCCGGGATCATGTTGCAGGGCAAGGTGGGCATCCTGCGCACCATGCCGGCCCCGGATGCGGCCTCACTGGCGCATTTCCACCGCCAGACCCGCGCGCTGGGAAAGCCCTGGGACGGCGAAATGAGCTATGGGGAATACCTGCGCACCCTCGATCCCACGGACCCGCAGCAGCTGGCGATCGTGCACTCGGCCGGGATGCTGTTTCGCGGGGCCGGTTACACGCCGTTCGACGGAACGGTTCCCGAGGCCGCCATCCAGGCCGCGATCGGCGCCGCCTACGCCCACTCCACCGCCCCGCTGCGCCGACTGATCGACCGCTTTGTCCTGGTGATCTGCGAGGCACTCAGCAACGGCACCGAGGTCCCGGCGTGGGCCCGCGAGGCCCTGCCGTCGCTGCCCTCGATCATGGGAGCCTCGGACCAGCTGGCCGCGAAACTGGAACGCCTCTCGCTCGACACGGTCGAGGCGGCCCTGCTGGTCAACCACGTCGGCCAGGAGTTCGACGCGGTGGTGATCTCCGGATCCAAACCCGCCCGCAACGGGAAGAACGGGAACGGCAAGAACGGGAACGGGAAGAACGGGAACGGCGGCACCAAGCCCGGCAACGGCAACGGTCCCTCCGGGATCGTGCAGATCGCCGAGCCTGCGGTCACAGCCCGCTGCCCCGGCGAACTGGAACCCGGGACGCAGGTCCGGGTGCGGATTGTCTCCTCCGACATTGCCACCCGCGAGGTCCGGCTGGAGCTGGTGGGCTAGGCACAATGGCCGCGCCCGCGCGCCGTCAGCGCGGTCCGTCGAGAATCAGGGCCGGGTACAGCTAGACTGGAAGGGTAGATATGGATGCCCGGTCGTTGATTTCCTTGATTTTCGAATTCAACAAGCCCGCCCCTACGCGATCTTGAGATAGACCCGCTGGTCCCCAGTGCCAGCATTTAGATAGCCCGCGATCGGCTTCCACTGGATTTGCTTGCGCGCCTGAGCGTGCTCCGGAACGGCCACCCGGCCGGCCCCGTTGAGCAAGCAGCGCAGCCCAAAATGAATAAGGAAACTCCCCTAGTGAGTGAATTGCACACGCACCAGCTTCTGACCGACGATTCCGGCACGGAAACGATCGAGCCGGAAGAGACCATCATCTCGGACGAAAAGCCGCACGAGATCGCCGAAAAGACCTTCGCCGACTACAACGTCCGCGCCGACATCGTGGAGTCCCTTGCCGACGCCGGCATTACGCACCCTTCCCGATCCAGGCCATGACCCTGCCGGTCGCGCTGAGCGGCCATGACATCATCGGCCAGGCCAAGACCGGCACGGGCAAGACCCTCGGCTTCGGCATCCCGGCGCTGCAGCGCGTCATCGGACCGGACGACGCGGGGTACGCCTTGCTCCCGGCCCCGGCGCCCCGCAGGCCCTCGTGATCGTCCCGACCCGCGAACTGGCCGTCCAGGTGGCCAGCGACCTGCAGAACGCCGCCCGCAAGCGCAACGCCCGCATCACCACGATCTACGGCGGCCGCGCCTACGAGCCGCAGGTCGAGGCCCTTCAGAACGGCGTCGAAGTTGTTGTCGGCACGCCCGGCCGCCTCATCGACCTGTACAAGCAGAAGCACCTCGTCCTGAAGAACGTCAAGATGGTCATCCTGGACGAGGCCGACGAAATGCTGGACCTCGGCTTCCTGCCCGACGTCGAGACCCTCATCGCCGGCACGCCGCCCGTGCGCCAGACGCTGCTGTTCTCCGCCACCATGCCCGGCCCGGTCATCGCCATGGCCCGCCGCTACATGACGCAGCCGACCCACATCCGCGCCGCCGACCCGGACGACGAAGGCCTCACCAAGCGCGACATCCGCCAGCTGATCTACCGTGCCCACAGCATGGACAAGATCGAGGTTGTGGCCCGCATCCTGCAGGCCCGCGGCCGCGGCCGCACCATCATCTTCACCAAGACCAAGCGGACCGCCGCCAAGGTTGCCGAGGAACTCGTGGACCGCGGGTTCGCCGCAGCCGCCATCCACGGCGACCTCGGCCAGGGCGCCCGCGAGCAGGCCCTCCGCGCCTTCCGCAACAACAAGGTGGACGTCCTCGTCGCCACCGACGTCGCCGCCCGCGGCATCGACGTCGACGACGTTACGCACGTCATCAACTACCAGTGCGTCGAAGACGAAAAGATCTACCTGCACCGTGTGGGCCGCACCGGCCGCGCCGGCAACAAGGGCACGGCCGTGACCTTCGTCGATTGGGACGACATGCCCCGCTGGGGCCTGATCAACAAGGCCCTGGGCCTGAGCGTCCCGGAGCCGGTGGAAACGTACTCCTCCTCGCCGCACCTCTACGAGGAACTCGACATCCCCGAAGGCACCAAGGGCCGCCTGCCCCGCGACAAGCGCGTGCTGGCCGGCGTCGACGCCGAAGTCCTGGAGGACCTGGGCGAGACCGGCAAGAAAAACACCCGCGCCAGCGGACAGGACAGCGGCCGTGACAGCGCCCGCAGCGGCGGACGCGACAGTGCCCGTAGCGGCGGACGCGACGGCGGCAGCACGGGCAGTCGCGACGGAAGCCGCAGCGGCTCCCGTGACGGCGGCCGCGACACCCGCCGCAGCGGTGGCGCCGGCGGTGGAAAGGACAGCGGCCGCTCCGGCGACCGCCGTCGTCGTCCCGCAGAGGCCGACGCCGGCACCGGGCCCGCTGCCGAGGCTCCGGCCAAGGCTTCCGCGAGCGCGCCGACCGAGGTTGACCGCGCCACCCGGGCCCGCCGCCGCACCCGGACGCGCCGCCGCAACGGCGAAGTGGTCGCAGGCGAGCCGCAGGCCGGGGCTCCGGCCCGCAGCACCGAGGCCTAAACCCCTTTATGACTGACACTGTCTGGGCGCCGGACGGCAGCAGTCTGGTGGTGCACGCGGACAACGCGGAGTACCTCCCGACGCTGCCGGACGGCGCCTTCACACTGATTTATGTGGACCCGCCCTTCAACACGGGCCGGGTCCAGAAGCGCCAGGAAACCAAAATGGTGCTCAACGCCGGCGGGGAGGGCGACCGGGTCGGGTTCAAGGGCCGCTCCTACGACACGATCAAGGGCGCCCTGCACAAGTATGATGACGCGTTCAGCGACTACTGGACCTTCCTGGAGCCCCGGCTCGTCGAGGCGTGGCGGCTGCTCGCGGACGACGGCACCCTGTACCTGCACCTGGACTACCGCGAGGTGCACTACGCCAAGGTCATGCTCGACGCCATCTTCGGCCGCGAGTGCTTCCTGAACGAGATCATCTGGGCCTACGACTACGGCGCCCGCGCCAAGTTCCGCTGGCCCACCAAGCACGACAACATCCTCGTGTACGTCAAGAACCCCACGAAGTACCACTTCGACAGCGCCGAAGTGGACCGTGAACCGTACATGGCGCCCGGCCTGGTGACCCCGGCCAAACGCGAGCTCGGCAAGCTGCCCACCGACGTCTGGTGGCACACGATCGTTTCCCCACCGGCAAGGAAAAGACCGGCTACCCCACGCAGAAGCCCGAGGGGCTGATCCGCCGCGTCGTGGCCGCCTCCAGCCGGCCCGGCGACTGGTGCCTGGACTTCTTCGCGGGCTCCGGGACGCTGGGGGCCGTCGCCGCGAAGCTGGACCGGAAGTTCGTCTGCGTGGACCAGAACCAGCCCGCGATCGACGTCATGGCCAAGCGCCTCGCCCCGCACGCCGCCTTCACCGTTTTCCCAAGTTAGCCCGTTGCCCTATCACTTATCGGGGCTATTCCGGCCCGATGGGGACCAAAACTGATAGCTCAACGGGCGGGGCGGGGCGGGTCAGCGCACCACGGGGGTTCCGTTTCCCTGTTCCTCGATCCGGGCAAACACCTCGGGCGAGGTCAGGTTCTCGCCCAGCAGGTTCGGTTTTCCGGCCCCATGGTAGTCGGAGGACCCCGTGACCAGCAGGCCGTGCCGGTCCGCGAGTTTGCGCAGGAACGTCCGGCCCTCCTCGGGATTGTCCCGGTGGTAGATTTCCAGCCCGGCCAGCCCGGCGTCGATCATTTCCCGGTAGGTCCGCTCCCCACGATCCGCCCGCGGGCGGACGCCACCGGATGGGCGAACACCGGCACGCCGCCGGCCGCGCGGACCAGTTCGACGGCGAACGCCGGGTCCGGCGCGTAGTGCTGCACGAAGTAGCGTGACCGCGAGGTCAGGATGGATTCGAACGCCTCGGTGCGGTCCGCGACCACTCCGGCGGCGACCAGCGCGTCGGCGATGTGCGGCCGGCCCAGGGTGGCGCCGGGCGCCACATGGTGGATGACATCATCCCAGCTCAGCGGGTAGTCCTCCGCGAGCAGGCTGACCATCCGCTCGGCCCGGGTGAAGCGGGCGTCCTTGGCTTTGGTGATTTCCTCAAGCAGCCCGGGGTGGGCGGGGTCGTGCAGGTAGGAGAGGAGGTGCACGCTGATCCCCTCCGTTGTCCGGCAGGAAATCTCCATCCCGGGCACCAGCGCCACACCGTATTCGCGGGCCGCCAGGGCGGCCTCGGCCCAGCCGTCGGTGGAGTCGTGGTCAGTCAGGGCGACGACGTCGAGCCCCGCCTCCGCGGCCGAAGCCATCACCGCACCGGGTGCTTGGGTGCCGTCGGAAACGTTCGAGTGGGCATGCAGGTCGATCCTCACCTCCTCAGCCTAGTAGATCGACGCGGCGGCGCCCCGGGTTCAACGCCCCGGCCTGTTGGCCTAAGCCGCTCGGCTGGTGAGACTATGGGACGGTGAACGATGCAGATAACACCCAAGTCTCCGCTTCCCAGCCCCTCGATGAGCGCGTCAACAACCGCTCCCAGCGGCCCAGTTCCGACGCCTTCAAGGCGTTTATGGCCAGCAACTGGGCCCCGTCCAGCGAACAGCTGCCGGAACGCGACGCCGTCGCCGGGCACGCCGCCACCCGCCGTCGCGCCATTTCAGAGCAGTTCAAAGGCGAACGCCTGGTCATTCCCGCCGGTCCGCTGAAGGTCCGCTCGAACGACTGCGATTACCGCTTCCGCCCGCACTCCGGCTTCGCGCACCTCACCGGCCTGGGCCTGGACCACGAGCCTGACGCCGTGCTCATCCTGGAACCCGTGGAGGAGGGCAAAGGCGACGACGGCGGACACCACCGCGCGACGCTGTACTTCCGTCCACTGGCCGGCCGCGACACCGAACAGTTCTACGCCGACTCCCGCTCCGGCGAATTCTGGATCGGCGCCCGTCCCACCCTGGCTGAGTTCAAGGCCCGCCTCGGCCTGGACACCGCGCACATCAGCGAACTCGAACTCGGGATCACGAAAAACGTCGGCGCCCCCGAAATCGGCGGGATCTCCATCCGGCTGGTGCGGAAGGTGGACGAGAACATCGACGCCCTCGTGGACACCGCACGCTACAACACCGCCAAGGACCCGGAGAACCTGGACCTGGGCATCCTGGACGCCCTCGACGAGAAGCTGTCCGAGGCACTGTCCGAACTGCGCCTGCTCAAGGATGAGTGGGAAATCGAGCAGATGAAGACGGCCGTCGCCGCCACCGTGCAGGGCTTCACCGAAGTCGTCAAGGTCCTGCCGCGGGCGCTCACCCACCAGCGCGGCGAGCGCGTCGTCGAGGGTGCGTTCTTCGCGCGCGCCCGGGAGGAAGGCAACGAGCTCGGCTACGACACCATCGCGGCCTCCGGGAACAACGCCACCGTGCTGCACTGGACCCGGAACACCGGCAAGATCAACGCCGGCGAGCTGCTGCTCCTCGACGCCGGGGTCGAGGCGGATTCGCTCTACACCGCGGACATCACCCGCACCCTGCCGGCCACCGGCACGTTCTCCGACATCCAGCGCAAGGTCTACGAGGCCGTGCTGGACGCCGCCGACGCCGGTTTCGCCGCCGCACAGCCGGGCACCCGGTTCCGCGACATCCACACGGCCGCGACCACCGTGCTGGCGGAACGGCTGGCCGACTGGGGCCTGCTGCCGGTCTCCGTGGAGGAGGCCATCAGTGCCGAGGGCCAGCAGCACCGCCGCTGGATGCCGCACGGCACCAGCCACCACCTGGGCCTCGACGTGCACGACTGCGCCCAGGCCAAGCGCGAACTGTACCTCGACGGCGTCCTCACCCCCGGCATGGTCTTCACGATCGAACCCGGGCTCTACTTCAAGGACGAGGACCTCGCCATCCCCGCGGAATACCGCGGAATCGGCGTGCGCATCGAGGACGACATCCTCATGACCGCCGACGGCCCGGTCAACCTCAGCGCGGCACTGCCCCGCAAGGCGGACGACGTCGAGTCCTGGATGGCGGGAATCTACCAGGAAGCGGACGGCCAGACGCCGTAGCGCCGGGCCCTCCCGCGGCCGCTGACACAAGCTGCTGGCACAAAGAAGGCCTCCGCCCGGATCACTCCGGGCGGAGGCCTTCTGCGTTGATGGCTAGTGCCGCGCGCCGTCCTGGCCGTTCTCCTGCTTGGGTGCATCGGTGACGCGGACCCCGTACTGCGGGCGGCCGTCGGGCAGGTCCGGATAGGCGAACCCGCTGGGCTTGGCGGGCTCTTCAGCGGCCTGCTCTGCATCGGCAGATCCGGCCGGCTGGCCGAAAGGCTCCGCGGGCTGCTGGTTTGCGGCCGGCTGGTTGCCGGACTGGTTGCCGGGCTGGTTGCCGGGCTGGTTGCCGGGCTGGTTGCCGGGCTGCCATCCGCCGGCAGGCTGTCCGCCGGCTTCGGGAGTCCGCTGGCCGTAGGGGTCGTTCCAGCCCGCGGGGCGCTGCGGGGCGTGGCCCTCCTGGCCGGGCTGCCGGGGACCCTGCTCGGGACCGGGCTGGTACGGCTGATGCTGGTAGTCGCGCTGGGAATATCCGGGGTCCCCGCGGACGCCGACGCGTCATGCTGCGTCATTGGCAGCTGGTGGAGCAGCCGGCGCGCCTCGTTGGCCGCTTCAAAGGAAACCACGACGTCGTAGTTGGTCGCCACCACCTGGCTGGTGGAGGTAAAGTCCCGCTTTCCCCGCTGCATGGCGTAGGTGACAATGCCGAACAGCATAAAGAACGCCGCACCCATCAGCACCGAGGTCACAATCGAGAAGTACCCGCCGGTCTCCGAGAAGAAGGACAGCATCACACCGACGAACAGGCCGAACCACATGCCGCTCAGCGCCCCGGAGAGCGCCACCCGGGGGTAGGAGAGCCTGCCGGTGACCCGCTCAACCATCTTCAGGTCGTTACCGACGATCGAGACCATCTGCACCGGGAACTGCTGGTCCGCGAGGTAGTCCACCGCCTTCTGGGCATCCAGGTAGGAATTGTAGGAGCCAACAGTGTCGCCCTTCGGGACACTGCGCGCCTCGTCCGGGCCGTTGGGGGCGCCAGCCCTGGGAGCTCCAAAAATGTTTGACATACGCCTATTCTTACCTATCCGGCTGGGCACTGGCTGCAAATTCAGCTAAAAGAGAGCGGACTCGGTAGCCTGTACAGGTGAGCACAAATCTTTCGCGAGTGTTTGTCGCGCGCCTCCTCGGACTCGACGTCTTCGACCCACTGGGTGACCGTCTGGGCCGGCTGCGCGATGTCGTCGTGCTCTCCCGCGGCACCCGCGGCGCCCCGCACGTGGTGGGCATCGTCGTCGAAGTTCCCGGGAAAAAGCGGGTCTTCGTGCCGATGACCCGGATCACCTCGATCGACCAGACGCAGGTCATCTGCACCGGGCTGGTAAACCTGCGGCGCTTCGAACAGCGCGGCGCCGAAACACTGGTGGTGGCCGAAATGTTCGACCGCCGCGTCACCCTCGCCGACGGCAGCGGGGACGCCACGATCGAGGACATCGCGATGGACAAGCACCGCTCCGGCGACTGGTTTGTCAGTAAGCTCTTCGTCCGCCGCGGCCATTCCCTCTCACCGCTGAGCGGCTGCGCCGCAACGAGACCCTGATCATTGACTGGGCCGACGCGCAGCAGGGCGCCCGCACGGAGCCCCAGGCGGCCACGCAGTTCGTCGCGACCCACGAGGACCTGAAGCCTGCCGACTTCGCCGAAGCCCTGCAGGAGATGAGCGACAAGCGCCGCTTCGAGGTGGCCAGCGAACTCCAGGACGAACGGCTGGCCGACGTCCTGCAGGAGATGCCCGAAGGCGACCAGGTGGAGATCCTCTCCGCCCTCGACGTGAACCGCGCCGCGGATGTGCTCGAGGAGATGGACCCGGACGACGCCGCTGACCTCCTCGCCGAGCTCCCCAGCGCCCAGGCCGAAGAACTGCTCCAGCTGATGGAACCCGAAGGCGCCGAGGACGTCCGCCGGCTGCTCGAATACGACGAGGACACCGCCGGCGGCCTGATGACGCCGGTTCCGGTCATCCTGCCCCCGGAGGCCACCGTGGCCGAAGCCCTCGCCCACGTCCGCCGCGAGGAGCTCTCCCCGCCCTGGCCTCGTCGATCTTCATTGCCCGGCCCCCGCTGGAGACCCCCACGGGCCGTTTCCTCGGCGTCGTCCACATCCAGCAGCTGCTGCGCTTCCCGCCGCCCGAACCGCTGGGCAACCTCGTGGACAAGACATTGGAACCGGTGTCGGACCAGGCCCACATCAGCGAGGTGGCCCGCACGCTGGCCACCTACAACCTCAACTCGCTCCCCGTCGTCAACAGCGACGGTCGGCTTGTGGGGGCGGTGACTGTTGACGATGTGCTGGATCATCTGCTGCCCGATGACTGGCGCGCCCACGAGGACGATGTCCCGATAAGGAAGCTTGGAGGCCGCATTGGCTGATAACAGCGCACCACGGAACCCCCACGTCCGGACGGGCAGCAAATCGTCCAAGGGAAGCCTCGACACCCCCTGAGCGGCCGGCAGCGGATCCTGCCGAAGTTCTCCCCAACCCGGACGCGTTCGGCCAGACCACGGAAGGCTTCGCCCGTTTTATGGGCACGCCGCAGTTCCTGGTCTACATGACGGTGTTCGTCGTCATCTGGCTGGCCTGGAACACGTTTGCCCCGGAAGCGTGGCAGTTCGATTCCCGGGCCCTCGGTTTCACCCTGCTGACCCTGATGCTCTCGCTGCAGGCCTCCTACGCGGCGCCCCTGTTGCTCCTTGCCCAGAACCGGCAGGACGACCGTGACCGCGTCTCCCTGGAGCAGGACCGCCAGCGCGCCGAGCGGAACCTCTCGGACACCGAGTACCTCACCCGGGAACTCGCCTCGCTGCGGATCGCCCTGCGGGAAGTCGCCACCCGCGACTACGTCCGGGCCGAACTGCGCAGCCTGCTGGAGGACATGCTGGAAGCGCAGGAGGAACTGCGCACCCATGACCCCTCGGCCGGCGCGCACGAGTCGCCGCGGGACAAAGTCAAGGAAAAGCTGAAGGAACGGCGCGACAAGCAGCGCAGCCCCGCACCCAGCAGATCCCCGGGTCAAGGCCGACGGCAGGAACGAGCCCAGGACCAGCAAACGAGCCACCACGACACCGGACACGCTTCGAGGCGCCTCCCCGGACACCGCCGGAGCCCCGGCACACCCTGCTTCCCCGAGAACTGAGCATTCATCGTATGAACCCCACCCAGGACAACGGCCTCCAGGGCAGCTCCCCGGCTACTGCCTTGGAGCAGGCAGTCCACACCGCACTGGCCACCGTGATCGACCCCGAGCTCCGCCGTCCCATCACCGAGCTGGGCATGGTGGACGCTGTGGAGGTCTCCGACGGCGGCCGGGTGCGGATAGCGGTGCTCCTGACGATCGCCGGCTGCCCCCTGCGCGGCACCATCACCGCGGACTGCGAGGCGGCGCTGGCCGCCGTACCCGGCGTGACCGGCGTCGACGTCGAACTGAAGGTCATGACGCAGGAGCAGCGCGACGCCCTCAAGGAACAGCTCCGCGGTCCGGGCGGGCAGCGCGGGATTCCGTTCAACGACCCCGGGTCGCTGACCAAGGTGTATGCCGTCGCGAGCGGCAAGGGCGGAGTGGGCAAGTCCTCCGTGACGGTGAACCTCGCCTGCGCGCTGGCCGCCCAGGGACTGCGCGTAGGAATCGTGGACGCGGACGTCTACGGTTTCTCCGTCCCGGCACTGATGGGCATCACCCAGGCCCCCACCCGGGTGGATGACATGATCTTGCCGCCGGTGGCCTACGGCGTCAAAGTCATCTCCATCGGCATGTTTGTCACCGGCAACCAGCCGGTCGCCTGGCGCGGGCCCATGCTGCACCGCGCCCTGGAGCAGTTCCTTACCGACGTCTATTTCGGCGACCTCGACGCGCTCTTCCTGGACCTTCCGCCCGGAACCGGGGACATCGCCATCTCCGTGGCGCAGCTCCTGCCGAAAGCGCAGATCCTGGTGGTGACCACACCGCAGGCGGCCGCCGCGGACGTGGCCGAGCGGGCGGGAGCCATCGCGACCCAGACCGGCCAGAGCGTCGCCGGCGTCGTGGAAAACATGTCGTACCTGGAAATGCCCGACGGCGGCCGGATGGAGCTGTTCGGCAGCGGCGGCGGCGCTGTGCTGGCCGAACGGCTGTCCGCCACGGTGGGAACCGATGTTCCGCTGCTGGGACAGATTCCGCTGGACATCCTGCTGCGGGAGGGCGGCGACGCCGGGGTTCCCTGGTGCTGGGGCGTCCCGAGACGCCGTCGGCCGTGGCGCTGCTGGACATCGCAGGGAAGCTCTCCGCGGTCCCGCGCGGGCTGAGCGGACTGTCCCTGGGCCTGCAGCCCCGCTAGGTAGCTTCCGAGTCGAAGGGTGCCGGTTCGCCGTCCCCGAGGCGCTCCATCACGCGTGCGGAGCGGCGGTCCGCGGCCGCGGAGGCTGCAGCCACGGTGGCTGCGGCGGCCGGGGCGCCGGCGCTGACCGGCTTGGTGTCATCGTCGAGCAGCGCTTCCTTGATGATCCTGCGCGGATCGTACTGCCGGGGATCGTACTTCTTCCAGTCGACATCATCGATATCGATGCCGACTTCATCCTTGATCTGCTCCCGCGCCCCGGACGCCATCCGGCGGACTTCCTTGACGATGTTGGCAAGTTTCTGCGTGTATTCGGGCAGCCGGCTGGGACCAATCACCAGAAGTCCGATGATCAGCAGCAGTAAGAATTCCGGTCCATTGATTCCAAGCACTGTAGGAAGATTACCCTCTCAATCGGAGCTGGGACGATTCGGCCGTGGGTCACGACGCATGGCCCCGGCAGAACCGCCGGTCACGGGGCCAGCAGCTCCAGAATCCTGCCCATGCCGCGCTCCAGCCGGGCGGTGACGTTGTGCCCGGCGTCGGTCGCCGCCGCGTCTCCGGCGGCCGCGTCGGGCGGCAGGGTGCCGGCGCGCACCAACGCGGCCACGCCGTCGTCGGCCTGCTCCGCTGCCTGGTCCGAGACGTAGGTGAACGTGGCGTCGCCGGCCTGGTAGATGGCAGCGAAGGGGGACGCATGGTTGACCCACAGGACACCGCCGGCCGGAACCGCCTCGGTGGTAAAGCCGTCCGACGCCGCGGAACGGCCCGTGAGCACATTGACCGGCGCCGGCGGGGACGCTTGCGACGCGTCGCCCGGTGCACCGGACGGCCCGGGCAGGCTGCCGTGCTGTTCGAGGATGGTGGCGAAGTGCCGGCCGTCGGTGAGGCGCAGTTCCACGATGTTGACGCCGGCCAGCACCCCGCCCCGGGCCCAGACCAGGTGGTAGCCGAGTTCACGGAGTTCCGGACATGTCCAGCCCTCGGAGCGCAGTGTGGCGAGCTGCGCCGCCGTGAGGGCGCCGTCAGGGGTGAAGTCCGGTTCGCCGGTGAGGCTCCAGCCGGCGGGCGGGCCCGTTGCTGCATCGTCGGCGGCCGGCGCGGAGGCTGAAAGGTCCCGCTGCAGGAAGACTGAGGCGGGCGTGCCGTCGGCCAGCGGGGCGGGCTCCCCGCCCATCAGGTAGGCGGATCCTCCGAGCATGGCCGCGGCAGCCGCGGCACCGCCGCCACCAGCACGGCGGCCCGGATTGCCGGACGGAAGCCGCGGGCAGCCGGCACGGCGGCGGACAACGAGTATGGTGCCGGCTGTCCGCCTCGGGCCAGTTCCTCGGTGCGGGCCAGCAGGCGCGCCGTCAGGTCGTCGCTGGCCATTGGGACTTCAGCGCCCCGCAGGCGCTCCAGGTACTGGCGCTCCCGGCGCAGCTGCTGATAGCACTCCGCGCACGACTCCACGTGCTGGCGCCGCCGGTCATGGCCGCGGCGCAGCAGTCGTTTCAGCAGACGCATCGCGTGTTTCAGAGAATCGAAGTTCAGAGGAGACCGGCGATGCGCGGCATCTTGAGCCGGGGCTTCAGCGAGGTCTTGGCGGACTGCTGCGGCCGCGGGTCACGGTGCGCCAGCTTCTCCCGCAGCATGGTCCGTCCGCGGTGGATCCTGGAGCGGACGGTCCCGAGCTTGATGCCCAGGGCGACGGCCACCTCGTCGTAGGACAGCCCCTCGAGGTCGCAGAGCACGACGGCGGCGCGGAAGTCCGGGGAAGCTCCTCCAGGGCGGCCTGCACATCGACGTCAAGGTTGTTGAATTCGAAGCTCTGTTCCGGGCCGGGCTCGCGTCCGGGCAGGCGTGATTCGGCGTCTTCTGCCAGCGCGTCGAAGCGGATCCGGCTCTTGCGCCGGGCCTGGTCCAGGAAGAGGTTGGTGGTGATCCGGTGCAGCCAGCCGTCCAGGGTGCCGGGCTTGAAGTTCTCGAGCGAGCGGAACACCCTGACGAACACTTCCTGGGTGAGGTCCTCGGCGTCGTACTTGTTGCCGGTGAGCCGATACGCCAGGCGGTACACCTTCGCGGAGTGGTTGGTCACCACTTCCTCCCAGGTGGGCCGGACCCATTCGGCTTCCGCCGCAGGGCGGGACTCTTCAGTTGCAGGGACAGCTGCCACTACCGACATTGTCCGCTCCCCTCGTGGATGGTGCTTACGCCGTGGACGGTGCTTGCGGGTGCAAGCTCCTGCATCCTTGATTCGACGCCGATCACCACGCGGATGAGCGGATCTCCATCATTTCAACATAAGCTGGGAATTTCCTGACGCCCGGCCTCCTTCAGCCCACGGCGGAACCGGACGCCGGCAGCGCAGCAGGCAAGCACCACGAGCGCCGCGGGTCAGCCGCGGTCCGGCACTCTTCCGCCGTGCCCGCCGTCCCGGCCGCAGCGGGGCGCCTCCCGGCCGGTCACCCCCTGACACAGTACGCTGGACTAAATAATCCCCTGCCGCCCAGAAAGCGAATTCCATGAGCGCCGATAAGTCCACGAGCTGGTCCTACGCAGAAGATCTGCCTGCCGAGGATGAGGTCCTGTTGCACGCGCGCGAACGGTCCTTCGAACTGGGCGTCACGCCGGTCGGCCCGGGGTCGGGGCCGTCCTGACCGTCCTCGCAGCGTCGTCCAAGGCCCAGACGGCGGTCGAAATCGGCACCGGCGCGGGCGTCTCCGGCGTCTGCATCCTGCGCGGGCTGGGTCCTCACGCCGTACTGACCACCATCGACGTCGACGTCGAGCACCTGAAAGCCGCGCGCGAGGCGTTCCAGGAGGCCGGCAGCCCGGCCAACCGCACACGGACCATTTCCGGCCGCGCCCGCGACGTCCTCCCCGGCTGACGGACGGCGCCTATGACCTGGTCTTCATTGACGCGGACAAACCGAATTACCCCGGCTATGTGGAACAGGCCGTCCGCCTGCTCAAATCCGGCGGCCTGCTGATCGTCAACGACGCCCTAGACCAGGACCGGGTCGCCAACCCCGCCGCACGCGAGGCCACCACCGTGATCCTGCGTCAGGTGGGCAAGTCCATCCGCGATGACGACCGCCTGGCCTCGGCCATGCTGCCCACCGGCGACGGCCTGCTGGTCGCCGTCAAGAAGTAGCCGTCAAGAACCAGCTTTTATGACCTGACCGCCCGCCGGCGGTGGCTTCACGGGCAGCGCTTTCACGGGCGGGGCCCGCGGTCCCGAAAAACCAAAGAGGGCGGGGCCCGCAACCATCCGGTCGCGGACCCCGCCCTTCTGTCCAAGAGTGCCGTGCAGTTACTCGGTAACGCCGACGAGGCATTCCTTCAAGTTGGTGGCTTCGGCAGAGTTCAGTTCGACCACGAGCCGCCCGCCGCCTTCGAGCGGGACACGCATGATCAGGCTGCGCCCCTCTTTAGTAACTTCCATCGGGCCGTCGCCGGTGCGTGGTTTCATAGCCGCCATAAGGAATATCCCCTCCATTAGTCCAGTGACATACCAGCCCGGCCGGGCTGCGTCCGCTTAGTCAATCAAGCTGCCCGGCGGCCGCGATGGAAGCCATCAGGGCCATATACTCAGTTTGCTTCTTGTCCTTGCTTACCATCTATTATCGCGTAACAACGCGGCTGTAGCTAATCGTTGGACTTTCCGACGCGCCGCGTCCTGATCCCACCGACGCTGCTCCGCCAGCCGCGAAAGGTGCCGCGCGTCACGGCGGATAGTCCCTCCGCCGGGCAGTGGAGCCCAGGCCCACAGCCAGACGATCCAGACGATCTGCAGCAGCAGGAACATGAGGACCACCGTGCCGCGATACGCGCGGGACCGGGAGACGAGCGCCGCGCTGAGGGCGAGCGGGAAGAGCGGGAGCAGCATCCGGAAGGTGCTTGTCTGCGGGTGCAGGAACAGCAGCAGGTAGCCCATGTAGCAGGCGCACCACAGCCGCAGCTCCGTGCCCAGTGCCCGCACCGGGCGGCACATCATGAACAAGCTGAAGAGTGCCACGAAGACGAAGGGCGCCAGCAGTCCCAGCACCGGGCCGAAGAGCAGGACGCCGGTGTCGAACCAGGGCTTGAACGGCACCAGGTCGTGGCCGCGCCAGACGGTTTCCGTTTTGGTGTAGGCCTGGATATCACCGGTCACGGCCCAGGCGATGGCCGGCCACGTGAGGGCGCCGATTCCGCTGACCGCGGTCAGCCCGGCCAGCGACCAGAGCTGCGGGCCGCTGTGCGGAACGGCCCCGGCCTGCCCGGTACCGGACGGAAAGGCCCCGGCCTGCCCGGCGCCCCGGCCGCCGATGCCCGCCGCGACTGACAGGCCGCGGGCCGCCGAGTAGGACTGCCACACCCGGTAGAGGAACAGCAGCCCCACCATCGCCGCGAAGGGGACGCCGGTGGGCCGGGACAGGCACATCAGCACAACCACGGGCATCGCCAGCAGGTAACGGCGTTCCACCACCAGCAGCAGGGCGGATGCCAGCAGGAGCAGGTTCAGCGACTCTGCGTAGGGCACCTGAAGCACGGGAGAGACCGGAAAAGTGGCGACGAACACCGTAGCCCAGAGCGCAGTGCGGTGCGATGCCTTGAGCCGGAAGACGCTGTAGATGGCCAGTGCCGCACCCAGCCCCGCCACCAGGGCGATCAGCGTCAGCGCTGCCGCCGGCGGCATCCCGGTCAGCCCCGCGACCACCCGGCCCAGCATGGGGAAGAGCGCATAGAAGGCCCAGGCGTTCTCCTGCACATTGCCGGCCTCGTCGGTGGGGAGGACCTCCGGGTAGCCGTTCTGCAGGGCTTCGCCATACCAGCGCGCGTCCCAGATATTGACGAAAGACCAGTAGTCCGGCTTGGCCGGGAACCAGGGTTGACGCCCTGGTGCAGGGCCGCGGCCATAAAGATGCAGGCACTGACAAACCTAGCGGCGACATAGAGTGCACCCACCTGGACCCACCAGGGCCAGCGCGCCGCCCGGGCGCCGGCCGCTGCGATAACGCTCCACGCTGCCGCGGTCGGGTCCGCTGCCCCGTGCCCGCGGGCACGGCGCGCCACCGGATCGCGGTTTTCCCGCGGCTCCGCCTCCGGCGCTCCCGGACGGATGTTTTCACCGCTCACGGAGCCTGCTCCGGGTTGTGCCGGGCGCGGCCCGGGGCGGTCTTCAGCTCCGCGATCCGCCGGTCCTTGGCCGCGAGTTGGTCCCGCAACTCGTCCAGCACCTGGTCCACCTGGTCCATCCGGTAGCCCCGCAAGCCCACGGCGAAACGGAGACGGTCGACGTCGGACGGTTCCGCCTCGGCCGGCAGCAGCACCGGCGGGAGGTTTGCGACCGGCTGGTCGAAGCCGTCATCGAAGGCGCGCGGTCCGCCGTCGTCCGCCCCGCGGCGGCCGCGGACGACTTTCGACGGCCGGCCGGCACCGAGGAAAAAGCGGTGCCGACCAGCGCGATCGCGAGGAAAACCAGGAAGAAGCTCACTCCCCCATCGTGCCAGACGACGGCGGTTCCGGCCGGTGGACTGTCAGCCCCGCGTGCCGCCGGTCCCGTTGCCGGTGCCGTTGGGGTTCCGGTGCCGCGCGGCGCCTTCCACCACCAGCTCCACGGCGAGCGCGGGATCGTCCACCACCTGCAGCAGGTCCAGATCTTCCTCGGACATCATGCCCTCGGAGACAAGCGTGTTCTGGATCCATTCCACCATCGGGCTCCAGAACGCCGTCCCGAGCAGGACAATCGGGAAGGAGGTCACCTTCCGGGTCTGGACCAGGACCATCGCTTCGAAGAGTTCATCCAGGGTTCCGAGGCCGCCCGGCAGCACGATGAACCCCTGGGCGTACTTCACGAACATCGTCTTGCGGGCGAAGAAGTACCGGAAGTTGATCCCCAGGTCCACCCACTGGTTCATCCCCTGCTCGAAGGGCAGTTCGATGCCGAGGCCCACCGACACCCCGTTGCCCTGCACGGCGCCCTTGTTGGCGGCCTCCATCGAGCCGGGGCCTCCGCCGGTGATGACGGCGAGCCCGGCTTCGGCGAGCTGCCGCCCCACCTCGACGGCGAGCTCATAGTTCAGGCTGCCGGGCACGGTCCGGGCCGAGCCGAAGACGCTCACCGCCGGGCCCAGGTCGGCCAGCGCCCCAAACCCTTCCACGAACTCGCTCTGGATCCTCAGGACCCGCCAGGGGTCCGTGTGGACAAACTGGCCCGGACCCTTGGTGTCCAGCAACGTCCGGTCCGACATGGTGACCTTGGCCGCCTTGCGCCGCAGCTCAAGGGGCCTTTGTGCCGGATCCCGGCCGGCGGCGGCGTGTCGCGGGGTTCGCCGGAGGGCTGCCCGGCTGCCTTCGCGGCGGTGTTGGCGACTGGTTTTCCGGCTGGCGCGGGCTGCGGATCGGTACTCATGCCCACAGGTTAGCGCGGAAATCGGGCCGCGCCCGTCCGGCGCGGCCCGGGCGCCCGGGTACCCGGGGCCGAACCTCCGGCCGGCACCACGGGCTACCAAACGCCACATCAGGCACTCTGACCTGCATGTATCTCTTGAATCACGATCTATAGGAAGTCGGAGTGATTGCGGTCATATAGCCGCAATGTTCGCTAGATTCTTCTTATGACTACTCAAGTGCCCGGCGATGCCCTCGTCTCCCTGAATGCCGTCAACAAGCACTACGGCGAGTTGCACGTCCTGAAGGACATCAACCTGAATGTCCGCAAGGGCGAGGTTGTTGTCGTCATCGGACCGTCGGGTTCCGGCAAGTCAACGCTTTGCCGGGCCATCAACCGCCTGGAGACGATCGACGACGGCGTCATCAAGATCGACGGCAAGGAACTGCCCGCCGAGGGCAAGGAACTCGCCAAACTGCGAGCCGACGTCGGCATGGTCTTCCAGTCGTTCAACCTCTTCGCCCACAAAACGATCCTCGAGAACGTCACCCTTGGCCCCATCAAGGTCAAAGGCATCTCAAAGACCGAAGCCGACAAGGACGCCATGGCCCTGCTGGAGCGCGTCGGCGTCGGGCACCAGGCCCCCAAGCTGCCCGCCCAGCTCTCCGGCGGCCAGCAGCAGCGCGTCGCGATCGCCCGTGCGCTGGCCATGAAGCCGAAGGTCATGCTCTTCGATGAGCCGACCTCGGCGCTGGACCCGGAAATGATCAACGAGGTCCTCGACGTCATGATCCAGCTGGCCAAGGAGGGCATGACCATGATCGTGGTCACCCACGAGATGGGCTTCGCCCGCAAGGCCGCGCACCGCGTGGTGTTTATGGACGGCGGCCAGATCGTCGAGGACGCCACCCCGAAGAGTTCTTCACCAACCCCAAGAGCAGCCGCGCCAAAGACTTCCTCTCCAAGCTGCTGACCCACTGAGTTCCCTGACGAGTTCCCTCCGAGTTCGCACCCGGCCGCCGAAAGGCGGCCGTCCAATGAAAGGAATGTCATGAAGGCATTTTTGACCCGAAGGAAATCCCTTCTGGTTGCCGCATCCGCGGCTCTGGCACTCAGCCTGAGCGCCTGCGGCAGCAGCACCACGTCCAACCCGCCTGTCGCCGAGAAGCCGAGCTTCGCTGCCGACACCACCATGGCCAAGCTTTCATCCGCCGGCAAGATCGTCATCGGCACCAAGTTCGATCAGCCGCTCTTCGGCCAGAAGGGCCTGGACGGCAAGCCGGTCGGGTTCGACGTCGAAATGGGCAAGCTGATCGCCGCCAAGCTGGGCATTCCCGCCGACAAGATCGAGTGGGTGGAAACCGTCTCCGCCAACCGCGAGCAGTTCATCAAGCAGGGCAAGGTGGACATGATCGTCGCCACCTACACGATCAACGACAAGCGCAAAACCGAAGTCGACTTCGCCGGGCCGTACTACGAGGCCGGCCAGGCTCTGATGGTCAACAAGGACAACACGACCATCACCAAGCCCGAGGACGTCAAGGGCAAGAACGTCTGCTCCGTGACCGGTTCCACCCCGGCCGAGACGATTGTGGAGAAGTACGGGGCGATCCTGGTTCCGGCCGCGACCTACTCCGCCTGCCTTGAGCCGCTGCGCAACAAGCAGGTTGAAGCGATCACCACTGACAACGTCATCCTGGCCGGTTTTGTGGCCAAGGAGCCGGATGCGTTCAAGCTGGCATCGGATGAGACCTTCACGAAGGAGCCCTACGGCATCGGCCTGAAGAAGGACGACACGGAGTTCCGCATGTGGATCAACGACCAGTTGGAGGCTTTCGACGAGGACGGTTCCTACAAGAAGGCCTGGGAAGACACCGCCGGAGAGGTCATCAAGACCGCTCCCGCCCTTCCCACGATCGACCGCTACTAGTCAGGTGTGGCGGTTGCCGGGGCGCGCCCGACGCGCCTCCGGTAACCGCCATTCCCGTCTCCCGCTCCACTTCCCTCAAGGCAGCCTAAGGAACCTATGGACGTCATCATTGAAAACCTCCCCGCGTATGTGGACGGTTTTCTCAGAACCCTCTTCCTGTCCGTGGTCTCGGGGATCTTCGCACTGATTTTCGGCACCCTGCTCGCAGCAGCCCGTGTCTCGCCCATCGCCGCCCTGCGTGGCTTCAGCATGACGTACGTGGAGATCGTCCGGAACACCCCGCTGACCATCGCGTTCTTCTTCGCCGCCGTGGTCCTTCCCCGGCTTGGGGTGACGTTCCAGCAGTTCGAGGTCGCCGCCATCATCGCCCTGAGCGCCTACACCTCGGCCTTCATCGCCGAAGCGGTGCGCTCCGGCGTCAACAGCGTGCCGGTCGGCCAGGCCGAGGCCGCCCGCAGCATCGGCATGAAATTCAGCCAGGTCCTCACCCTCATCATCCTCCCGCAGGCGCTGCGCACGGTGATCCCGCCCATGATCAACATCCTTATCGCCCTCGTGAAGAACTCCTCGGTGGCCGGCGCCTTCTACGTCCTGGAGCTCTTCGGCACCGGCCGTCAGCTCGCCAACGCCAACGGCGACGCCGTGCTGTGGGTCCTCGTCGGCGTCGCGTTCTTCTACCTGCTGATAACCGTCCCGCTTGGCTACTTCGCCAACCTGGTTGAACGAAAGGTGGCGATCGCCCGATGAGCTCGGTCCTTTACGACGTCCCCGGCCCCAAGGCCCGCCGTGTCTCCCTGATCGGCTCCATCGTCGGCGTCGTCGCGATTGCCGGCCTGCTCTGGTGGGCCATCTCCATCCTTGCCCAGCAAGGCATCTTCGAACCCGAACGCTGGGCTGTCTTCCAGATTCCCGATGTCTGGGTGCTGATCGGCAACGGCATCCTCGCCACCCTGACCGCCGCCGCGGTTGCCGCGGTCATCGCGTTCCCGCTGGGGCTCGTGCTGTGCCTCATGCGGATCTCGGACGTCGCGTGGATCCGCATCCCCACCCGGATCGTGCTGGAATTCCTGCGCGGCATGCCCGTGGTCCTGATGATGTTCTTCGTGCTGCTGGTGTTCGCGACCGGTTCCTTCGTCGCCGTCGTCGCCGGCCTGGTGCTGTACAACTCCGCGATCTTCGCCGAGATCATCCGCGCCGGCATCCAGTCCCTGCCCAAGGGCCAGCGTGAAGCCGGCCTCGCGATCGGCCTGACCAGCTTCGCGTCCCGGCGCAGCATCGAACTGCCGCAGGCGATCCGGCGTATGCTGCCCTCGCTCGTGGCGCAGCTTGTGGTGCTCCTGAAGGACACCTCGCTGGGCTACATCGTGTCCTACGAGGAACTGCTCCGCAAAGTGCAGATCATGGCCGACTTCCTGGGCCCGGACTACCTGTTCCCGGTGTTCTTCGTGGCGGCGGCGATCTACATCGCCATCAACTTCTCCGTCTCCCGGCTCGCGATCTGGATCGAGAAGCGCGGCTCCAAGAAGGCCGCCGGCGGCGTGGTGCACGTCCCGGTCGCGGGGATCCCCGCCAAGTAGTTTCCCGCGGTGCGGTCCGCAAACCGCTCCGCGCGTCAAAAGGTCCGGAACCCCGCAAGGGCTTCCGGACCTTTTTGCGTGCCGTGTTACTCCGCGGCTACTCCGTAAGCCAGCTCCGCAGCGCCCGCAGGCAGTCGCGGATCGCGTCGGCGTCGACGTGTTCATTGTCCTTGTGCGCCAGCAGCGCGTCGCCGGGCCCGAAGTTCACGGCCGGGATGCCCAGCTCGCTGAACCGCGCAACGTCGGTCCAACCGTATTTCGGCTTCGGCGCGGCACCGACGGCGGCGACGAAGGACGCCGCGGCGGGGTGGGTGAGTCCCGGCCGGGCGCCGGCGGCGCTGTCGGTCCGGACGACGTCGAAGCCTTCCAGCAGTTCCCGCACGTGCCGCTCCGCTTCGTCCGGAGTCTTGTCCGGGGCGAACCGGTAGTTGATTTCCACGACGCACCGGTCCGGGATGACGTTCCCGGCGGTCCCGCCGTTGACCTTCACGGCGTTGAGGCTTTCCCGGTAGTCCAGGCCGTCCACGTTGATGGTCCGGGGTTCATACGCGGCCAGCCGGGCCAGGATCGGGGCGGCGGCATGGATCGCGTTGCTGCCCATCCAGGCGCGGGCGGAGTGCGCGGCTTCGCCGGTCGTTGTCGCTTCGAAGCGGATCGTGCCGTTGCAGCCGCCCTCCACCGTCCCGTTGGTAGGTTCCAGCAGGATCGCGAAGTCCCCGCCGAGGAGGCCGCCGTGGTTCCGGACGAGCCGGCCGAGTCCGCTCTTAACGGCTTCGACTTCCTCGTGGTCGTAGAAGACGAAGGTGATGTCCTTGTCCGGTTCCGCCCCGCCGTCGAACAGGCCCGCGGCCAGGGCCAGCTGGACCGCGACGCCGCCCTTCATGTCGGTGGCGCCTCGGCCGTAGAGGATTCCCTCACCGGGCGCCCCCGACGGCCAGTAGGACGGGACGGTCCCCAGGGAGCCCTCGGTGGTCGGCAGCGGCACCGTGTCCAGGTGCCCGGCGAGGATGACGCGCTCGGCACGGCCCAGGTTGGTGCGGGCAATGATCGAGTCGCCGTCGCGGACCACTTCCAGCTGCGGAACGGAGCGAAGGGCATGTTCGACGGCGTCGGCCAACCGGCGCTCCTCCCCGACACACTGAAAATGTCGATGATGTCCGCGGTCAGCAGGGCAACGTCCTGGTGCAGGTCCAGGCGGGCGGGGGCAGTATGCTCAGTCACCGTTCCACTGTATATGCCCGCCGGCCTGCCCCAGCGGACCGACGGCTGCGGCCATTGGAGACGGCATACTGCGCCGCCGCCAGCCGGTTGCGCCGTCACCGGTTTCGGGGAGCGCGTGCGCCGTCTATAGACTTGTGGCATGACTGAAACCGCTACTTCCGCTGTGCCCGCAGACTCCCGCTCCGCCTACGGCTACGGCGTCGCTACCATCGCCACCGGCAACGGTGACGCCACAGTGCTGGATGTCTGGTTCCCGGCGCCGGCCCTCGGAACAGCGGCGGAGAACCTCCGCGACGTCGCAAACGCGGACCAGTCCCTGCTGGACATCGCCGCAACCGGAGCCGACGCCGACCGGGGCACCGAGCAGAAGGTCGTGTTCGCCCAGATCCACCTCGACGAGGCCCCGGCCGACACTGCTGACGCCTACCTGCGCCTGCACCTTCTCTCGCACCGCCTGGTGCAGCCCAACAGCATCAACCTGGACGGCATCTTCGGCAAACTCCCCAACGTCGTGTGGACCAACTTCGGTCCCGCCGCCGTCGAGGGCTTTGAACTGACCCGCGCCCTGCTGCGCAAGCGCGGCGCCGTCACCGTCTATGGTGTGGACAAGTTCCCCCGCATGGTCGACTACGTCATTCCCTCCGGCGTCCGCATTGCCGACGCCGACCGGGTCCGCCTTGGCGCGCACCTCGCCGAGGGCACCACGGTCATGCACGAGGGCTTCGTCAACTTCAACGCGGGCACCCTGGGCACGTCCATGGTGGAAGGCCGCATCTCCGCCGGCGTCGTCGCCGGTGACGGGTCCGACGTCGGCGGCGGCGCCTCCATCATGGGGACACTGTCCGGCGGCGGCAAGGAGAAGATTTCCTCGGCGAGCGGGTGCTGCTGGGCGCCAACTCCGGGGTGGGCATCAGCATCGGCGACGACTCCGTCGTCGAAGCCGGCCTCTACGTCACGGCCGGCACGCGTGTCCGCGTGGTCGGCGCCAAGGACGCCGACGGCGAGGACACCAGCCAGATCGTCAAGGCCGTAAATCTCTCCGGTGTCCCGAACCTGCTCTTCCGCCGCAACTCCTCCACCGGTGAAGTCGAGGTCCTCCCGCGCAAGGGGCAGACCGTCGAACTCAACGAGGCCCTGCACGCCAACTAAGGTTGGGTGCGGGAAATCAACCGTCAACAGCATGGACCGGCCCGGACGGGCCTGAGGGAGTAGTTACGTGGCACGCAGAGGCAGCTTGCGCCGTCGAATGGTGCTGCTGCTGACCCTGGCCATGGTCGTGGGCGGGGTCTACACGGCCGTTTCGTTCGTGCAGCGCTCGGAAGTCCTCATCACCGAGCGCTGTACAGCTGCCGGCGGCGGCAGCGCCGAGCTCGCCACCGACCAGGCCGCCAACGCCGGCCTCATTACCGCCGTCGCCGTCCGCCGGGGCTCCCCGCCCGCGCCGCCAGCATCGCACTCGCCACGGCCATGCAGGAGTCCAAGATCCGGAACATCAGCCATGGCGACCAGGCCGCCCGGACTCCCGCGGACTGTTCCAGCAGCGTCCCTCACAGGGCTGGGGCACCACGGAACAGGTGATGGACCCGTACCACGCGAGCAACGCCTTCTACGATGCCCTCGCAAAAGTCCCCGACTACCAGTCGCTGGAAATTACCGACGCCGCACAGCGGGTCCAGCGCTCCGCGTATCCTGACGCGTACGCCCAGCACGAGGTCATGGCCCGCGCGTTCGCCTCGTCCCTGAGCGGGCAGACCGCCGCGGGCCTGGACTGCTCGCTGCGCGCCCCGATGAGGCCGGCGACCCGGCTGCCGTGCAGGAACGGTTGTCCGCGGCGTTCGGCGACGTTCCGGCCTCCACGGATGGCAGCACGCTGGTCCTGGATGCCGAGGGAACGCGGGCCTGGGCGGTGGCGCAGTGGGCTGTGGCCAACGCCAAGGCCCTGTCCATCACGGAAGTCCAGGCGGACGGCCGCAGCTGGTCCCGGCAGGACCGCGACGGCTGGCAGCCCTCCGAGGTGCCGACAGGCCAGGTCCGGGTCACCGTCGCCGACGCACCGGCCCAGTAGCCGCTTTTGCCCTGCTCCCGGACGGGGCGCGGGGAGCCGGACGTGCTCCGCCGGGGCCCTGCAGCCTGGCTCAGACCAGCAGGTCCACCACGGGCTGCACATAGCTGCGGAACAGCTCCGGCTGGGACATAAGATCGGAGCTCATGATGATTTTGTCGGGCTCCAGGTACCAGGCCCGCGGCTCTGCCAGGGGCAGTTCAATAATGGTCAGCGTGAACTCATTGGCGGCCCGGCCCACTTCAAGCAGCCGGTCATCCACCATGTCCTGCAGCAATGGGACGCCGCCCGCGGCTTCGCGCTCGGCTTCCAGGGCCAGGTACTCTCCGCGGCGTTCCCGGGCCCAGGACAGGGCGGCCCCAAAATGCGCCTGCAGCACCCGCCGGAGGGCGGGGGAATTACTGAAGCTGCGGAAGCCGGGCGGACCCAGTTCCGGGGACATCTCGGGATGCGCCTTCAGGAGCTGCTCCCACCAGGCTTCCCATTCAGTCTTGAGGGCACCGACTCCGCCTACCTCCGCGACGAGGTGCGCGTGGTCCGCGGGCCTGATTTTCGGTGCCGCGTGGCACAGTGCCGGGTGCCCAGCACTGTCGAGCCCGGCGGCGTCGCGAACGTACAGTGCAATGAGCATGGGACCCGAAGTGTCCATGGTGATCCGCCAGCCCGGCCCGCCTGTATGGTGCATCCAATTGCCTCCTTGGCAAGACGTACGTTCCCAGTCTATTCCTGAAGTTAACGCACGTTAATGGCTGCCAGCGTAGCTGCCCAGCCCGGCGAGATGGGACTCCAACACATCGTTGCACATCTGCGCGGTCATCCATTCGGGCTGCAGCAGGGCGTGCATGGTCAGCCCGTCCAGGGTGGCCAGCAGCCGCTCGGCCTCGGTAACCAGCCGCTGCTGGTCCATGGTCACGTCGGTGCCCTCGGCTGCGGACAGGTCCATCACGAGCCGGCCGACGATGGCGGCCACGGCGCGGTGGCTCCGGTCGGCTTCCGCGGCCAGGAACGGCTTGGTCCTTGCGGCATTCTTGAACGCCATCCAGACGCAGGCGTCCACGGCGCGTTCCTCATCCAGGGAAGGAACTCGCCCAGCAGGGTTAACACGCCCTGCCGGTGTTCCGGGGTGCCGGGCTGCGCCTCCGCCAGGCGGTCATCCGCTGCTGCCAGCCGGTCCACGATCCGGTCCACGACGACCCCGAAGGAATGGGCCAGAAGTTCGTCACTGCTGGCGAAGTAGTGCCGGACCGATCCGACGGCCAGTTCCGCCTCGTCGGCGACCTCGCGGAGCGAGGCCCTTTCAAGTCCGTCTGCTGCGACGATCCGGAAGACCGCTTCGACCACTTCCTGGCGCCGCAAAGCGGCGTCGACAAATTTGGGCATTAGTCTTTTTAGCACGGATGTGCCCGAACGGCGCGGGGCCACACCGGCCGGCAGGGCTCCCACCTGCGTCGATAGTCACAATCGCCCATCCTGAGGCCCTCCTGAGGCCGCCCCCAGACGCAACGACGCCGGCCGCGCACCCTCGAAAGGTGCGCGGCCGGCGTCGTACAGTCTTTGCGGGCTACCGAACTAAACGGAGGGTAGTTGCGCTCCGGCTCACCGATGTAGAGCTGCCGCGGGCGGCCGATCTTGGTGTTGGGGTCGCTGATCATTTCGCGCCACTGGGCGATCCAGCCCGGAAGCCGGCCGATCGCGAAGAGCACGGTGAACATCTTCTCCGGGAAACCCATGGCCTTGTAGATCAGGCCGGTGTAGAAGTCCACGTTCGGGTAGAGCTTGCGCTGGATGAAGTAGTCATCATTCAGGGCCTTCTCTTCGAGGCGGAGGGCGATGTCCAGGAGTTCGTCGTTGCCCCCGAGCTTGGTGAGGATCTCGTGGGCCGTGGCCTTGACGATCTTGGCGCGCGGGTCGTAGTTCTTGTAGACGCGGTGCCCGAAGCCCATGAGGCGGACGCCGTCTTCCTTGTTCTTGACCTTCTCCATGTAGTCCTCGGGCTTGGTGCCGTCGGCCTGGATCTGGCGCAGCATCTTCAGCACGGCCTCGTTGGCGCCGCCGTGGGCGGGGCCGAAGAGGGCGTTGATGCCGGCGGACACGGAGGCGAAGAGGTTGGCGTTGGAGGAACCGACCAGGCGGACCGTGGAGGTCGAACAGTTCTGTTCGTGGTCGGCGTGCAGGATGAGGAGAAGGTCCAGCGCCTTGGCAACCACCGGGTCCACCTCGTACTGCTCGGCCGGCAGCCCGAAGCTCAGGCGCAGGAAGTTCTCCACGAGGTTGTGGGAGTTGTCCGGGTAGAGCATGGGCTGGCCGATGCTCTTCTTCAGGGCGTAGGCGGCAATGACCGGCATCTTGGCCAGCAGCCGGTACGTGGAGACCTCAACCTGCTCGGCATTGAAGGGATCCAGCGAGTCCTGGTAGAACGTGGAGAGCGCGGACACCGCCGAGGACAGGACCGGCATCGGGTGGGCGTCGCGCGGGAAGCCGCTGAAGAAGCCCTTCAGCTCTTCGTGCAGCAGGGTGTGGTGGCGGATCCGCTGGTCAAAGGCTTCCAGCTCGGTGGCGGTCGGCAGGTTGCCGTAGATCAGCAGGTAAGAAACTTCCAGGAAGCTCGAGTGCTGGGCGAGCTGCTCGATCGGGTAGCCGCGGTACCGCAGGACACCGGCGTCGCCGTCGATGTACGTGATGGCGGAAGTGGTCGCTGCGGTGTTCATAAAGCCGGGGTCAAAGGCAACGGCACCGGTCTGCTTCAGCAGCTTGGAAACGTCGTAGCCTTCGTTTCCTTCTACAACCTGGATGCGCGGGAGTTCGAGCTCGCCGCCGGCATGGCGCAGGGTTGCGCTGGTGGTCTCAGTCATGGAGTCTCCTCTGAGGCGTCGGGGCCTCTGTAGAAAGCTGGTCCAACTTCTGGTGAAGCCGCCCACGGAACCTGTTTTAGACACGGATTCCAACGGCCGCGCTGCCTTCTTGTGGAAAGCCACCATTGATAGTCAGTTAAAAACTACCGGCAGATTCCGGGTGGAACTAATCCAAGGCGCTCCGGAACCACCCAAAACGCGCCCGTTGTGGTACGCGTCACAGCATTGTTACGGCCCGGTGGCCAGGCGGGAGGCCGCCGCGTCGATCCGTTCGTCACTGGCCGTCAGCGCGACCCGGATGAATCCATTGCCGGCATCACCGTAGAACACCCCCGGGCCGACGACGATCCCGCGGTCCGCGAGCCGCCCACCGTATCCCATGTGGCTTCGCCCGCAGTGGCCCAGAGGTAGAGTCCGGCCCGGGACTCGTGAATGGTCAGGCCAAAACGCTCCAGCGCCGGCACGATCCGTTCCCGGCGGCCGCGGTAGAGGTCCTTCTGCGCCTGGACGTGGGCGTCGTCGCCCAGGGCAACCCGCATCGCTTCCTGGACCGGGTAGGGGACGATCATGCCCGCGTGTTTGCGGCTGTTGACGAGGTTCGCCATGATGGCGGCGTCGCCGGCCACGAAGGCCGCGCGGTAGCCCGCCAGGTTGGACTGCTTGCTCAGCGAGTACACGGCCAGGAGGCCCTCATGGGAGCCCTCCGCAACCAGCGGGTCAAGGATGCTGGGGACCGGAGTGCCGCCGCGCTGGACGTCCCATTCGCCCCAGCCCAGTTCGGCGTAGCACTCGTCCGAGACCACCACGGCGCCGAGTTCCCGGGCCTGCCGGACGATCCTGCGGAGCGATTCTGCGTCGCGGACGCTTCCGGTGGGGTTGGCCGGGGAGTTGACCCAGACCAGGCGCACGCGGGCGCGGGTGGCGGCGTCGAGCTCGTCGAGGTCGTCCGCGGCGATGTGCTCCGCACCCGCGAACGTCGCGCCGATGTCGTAAGTGGGGTACGCGACCGTGGGGCGGACCACAACGTCGCCCGCCTTGAGGCCCAGCAGGAACGGGAGCCAGGCCACCAGTTCCTTGGAGCCCACCGTGGGCATGATGTCCTGCGGATCCAGCCCGGGAACGCCGCGGCGGCGGTCAAACCACGCCGCGACGGCCTCCCGGAGCCCGGGCGTCCCGCGGACTGTGGGGTACCCGGGGGCATTGGCTGCTGCGCGCAGGGCCGCCTGCACCACTTCGGGGTGCCGTCCACCGGGGTTCCGATGGACAGGTTGGCTGCTCCCCGGGGTGTTCGGCTGCCCTGGCGAGGTACGGCGCCAGGGCTTCCCACGGGTAGTCGGGCAGGCTGAGGCCGAAGCTGCGCAGCGCAGATGTCACCGGCGACCCGCCTTAGCTCTCTTGGTTCTGCGGCGGGAGGGCCGCAATCATCGGGTGGTCCGTGTGGGTGTTGCCCACCTTCGCCGCCCCGCCCGGGGAGCCCAGGACATCGAAGAATTCAACGTTGGCCTTGTAGTAGTCCGCCCACTCTTCGGGGGTGTCATCCTCGTAGTAGATGGCCTCGACGGGGCAGACCGGCTCACAGGCACCGCAGTCCACGCACTCGTCCGGGTGGATGTACAGGGAGCGCTCACCCTCGTAGATGCAATCGACGGGGCACTCTTCAATACATGCCTTGTCCTTGACATCTACACACGGCTGCGCGATTACGTACGTCACGTCCCTGGCCTCTCCACGTTGGTTCCGGCGATGGCCGGATAACTGCTCCCGGCCTGAGCGCCGGCTGCTGACTTCTGAGCCTATTATCTCCCAGCCTGTTCCCGCGAACCTAGCCGGGCGTCACACGGGTCCGCAGTATTGAATCCGGTCCGCCTAGTATGAACGGGTGAGTTCCTCGATGCCGCCGCCCCAAGCGTTCCTGGCTGCCGCCGATCTGGGTACCCGGGTGGTGGTCCGGTACCGGATCGAGGGCGGGATGACCGACGCCCTCGGTGAGTTGGCGGCCCGGACCGACAGTGAGTGCACCGTGCGGACCCGGAGGTCCGACGTGGTAATTCCCTTGGCGTTGGTGGTGGCCGCCAAGGCCGTGCCGCCGCCTCCGCCGCGCCGGGCCCCGCGGGCGCAGCCCGGCGGACATACCCTCCCTGAGTAGCCCCCTCAATGGGGCATGCCCTCCCCGGCGTTGACCAACGGACATATTGCCAATCTGTCCACCCGCCGCCACAACCGCGGGACATGCCCGGTGGTGGCGACGGCGTACGGGTGGACATGTTCACCAAGGGCTGGGAAGACTGGACATATCCCTCGACAAACCGTAATCCCGGAGGGCATGTCCAATGCTAGGCAGCGGCGGGAAGGCTGTTCAGTGCGTCGCGGACCATGGCGATGAACTCTTCGGGCCGGTTCAGGAGTAGCGTGTAGCTGACTACTAGCGTCGGGATGCCGAGCCGGGTTGTGACGTTCCACCGACGCCGGTCCTCCTCGAAGCTTGTCCGGTCCATGTGGAAGCCCGCCCCGTCGGTCTCAATGCCCAGCCGGCCGTCGACCATAAGATCAAGGTGGCCCATCCCCGGGATGTTGACCTGGGACTCCACATGGAACCCGGCCCGCCGCAGCCAGTACCGGGCCACGCACTCGATAATGGACTGCGATTGCGGGACGATGCTGTCCACCATCCGGCGCTCCCTCGCATCATGGCGGCCGGCCAGCCGCTGACGCAGAGCCGCGAGCGGCAGGCCCTTCAACGCGACCGCTGATTCGGCAATAACGAGGCCATCGAGGTCCGGAAGGCATCGCAGGCTTTGCACCACGGTGTCCAGAAGGGTGGGCGGCGCTGCGGAGCGGTGGCAGACGAATCCCGGATAGCGGCGGCTGTGGGTGACCGCGATATGAGGCTGCGGGGGCGGCTCGAGCACCCAGAGACCCTGGAACTGCGCCGCTGTGGCACAGGCGGGTTCCGCCGGAAGCGAGCGGATCTCGATGAGCCGGGCGTCGGCGTCGGGCACTGCGTAAACGCCGCGTGCCACGCGGGAAACTGCGCCGCGAGCCAGGGCGGATTTGAGTTGGAAGTCCGAGACGCCAGCGGCAGCAAGGTGTTTGGCGCGCGCGACGCCGTCGTAGGTTGAAAGCACTGCGTTGATGTTGACCATGCGGACATCGTGACGCCGCGGCCGGCCATCGGAACAGGGCCGGGCCGCGCTATGTGCATAAGCGCATGCCCGGCGTGCACTGCCGCCGTCGGACATGTTCCGCGCTCCCGGCGGCGCCGGTACGGGCCCGGCAATGGGCATGTCCCCGGGCGGGCTGCGAAAACTGCGCATGTCCCGCGGCGGCGACCGAGGGAAGACTGGGCATGTCCGGCGGCGGGCGCAACGAACGGACAAAGTGCCGATATGTCCGTCCGTGGCCTCAAGAACTGGGCATGTCCCGCAGGGCGGGGGCGAAGAATGGGCATGTCCCGCGGGCGGAGGGTGAGGTCCGTGCGGCTAGGTGCGGGCCGGGCGGTAGCGCCGGCACCAGGCCAGCATCACCAGCGTGACCACCGCGATGCCGTAGATCCAGAGGTTTCCGGCCAGGTCGCCGATGATCAGGCGCTTGCCCTCCCCGAGGGTGGACCACCAGCCCGCCAGTGCGTAGCAGAGGACCCCGCAGGCCGCCGTCGGGAGCACGGAACGGAACGCGGTACCGAGCCACAGCTCGACGGCGCCCAGGAGCACCAACGCAGCGACGGCGCCCCATGGCACCTCGACGCCGGCAACCGAGATGTCCTGCCCGTGCAGCATGGTGCCTGCCAGGGCAGCAAGAGCTGCCGGCACGGCGGCGGCAATACCGCCTGCCGTACCGGCAGCTCTTCTATTCACAAAGGATCCGTTGATTCAGCGCGGAACGCGGAAACTAGACCTTCGCGCGGGCGCGGTTGGCCTTGGCGCGCTCATTCGTGTCGAGGATGACCTTGCGGATACGGATGGAGTCCGGCGTGACCTCGACGCACTCGTCCTCGCGGGCGAACTCGAGCGACTCTTCGAGGGTCAGGTCGCGCGGGGGCGTCAGGTTCTCGAAGGTGTCGGAGGAAGCGGCACGCATGTTGGTGAGCTTCTTTTCCTTGGTGATGTTGACGTCCATGTCGTCGGCGCGGGAGTTCTCGCCGACGATCATGCCCTCGTACACCTCGGAGGTCGGCTTCACGAAGAAGGAGCCGCGTTCCTGCAGGTTGATCATGGCGAACGGCGTCACAACACCGGCGCGGTCGGCGATCATCGAACCGTTGGTGCGGTATTCGATCGGGCCGCCCACGGCTCGTAGCCCTCGGAGATCGACGCCGCGATGCCGGCGCCACGGGTGTCCGTGAGGAACTTGGTGCGGAAACCGATCAGGCCACGGGCCGGAACGATGAACTCCATGCGGCACCAGCCGGTGCCGTGGTTGGCCATGTTGGTCATGCGGCCCTTGCGGGCGGCCATGAGCTGCGTGACGGCGCCGAGGTACTCTTCCGGCACGTCGATGGTCATGTGTTCCATCGGCTCGTGGATCTTGCCGTCAACGGTCCGGGTGACAACCTGCGGCTTGCCGACGGTCAGCTCGAAGCCTTCGCGCCGCATCTGCTCGACCAGGATGGCCAGGGCGAGCTCGCCACGGCCCTGGACTTCCCAGGCGTCGGGGCGCTCGGTGGGGAGCACCTTGATGGAGACGTTACCGATCAGTTCCTTGTCGAGGCGGTCCTTGACCTGGCGGGCCGTGACCTTGGCGCCCTTGACCTTGCCGGCCAGCGGCGAGGTGTTGATGCCGATGGTCATGGAGATGGCGGGATCGTCAACGGTGATCAGCGGCAGCGGCTGCGGGTTTTCGGCGTCGGTCAGCGTCTCACCAATGGTGATTTCCTCGATACCGGCGACGGCGACAATCTCGCCGGGGCCGGCGGATTCGGCCGGGACACGGTCCAGCGCCTTGGTGGCCAGCAGTTCGGTGATCTTGACGTTCTTCAGTTCACCGTTGGCGCGGGCCCACGCAACGGTCTGGCCCTTGCGGAGGGTGCCGTTGTAGATACGCAGCAGTGCCAGGCGGCCGAGGAACGGGGAGGCGTCCAGGTTGGTGACGTGCGCCTGGAGGACACCGTTCGGGTTGTAGGTCGGGGCCGGGATGTGCTCGATGATGGCCTGGAAGAGCGGTTCCAGGTCCTCGTTCTCCGGGGCGGTGCCGTCTGCAGGCTGCTCGAGGGACGCGCGGCCAACCTTGGCTGCGGCGTAGACGACGGGGACGTTGAGGATCTTGTCCAGGTCGAGGTCCGGAACTTCGTCGGCGAGGTCGGAGGCCAGGCCCAGGAGCAGGTCCATGGACTCGTGGACAACCTCTTCGATGCGCGCATCGGGGCGGTCGGTCTTGTTGACCAGGAGGATCACCGGCAGGTGGGCGGCGAGGGCCTTGCGGAGGACGAAGCGGGTCTGGGGCAGCGGGCCCTCAGAGGCGTCAACGAGCAGGACAACGCCGTCGACCATGGACAGGCCGCGCTCCACCTCGCCACCGAAGTCGGCGTGGCCGGGGGTGTCGATGACGTTAATGGTGATGGTCTCGCCCTTGGAGGACGGTCCGTTGTAGGCCACGGTGGTGTTCTTGGCCAGAATGGTAATGCCCTTTTCACGCTCGAGGTCGCCCGAGTCCATGACCCGGTCTTCGAGGTGGTTGTGCTCGGCAAAGGAATTGGTCTGCTTGAGCATGGCGTCGACCAGAGTGGTCTTGCCGTGGTCAACGTGGGCCACGATCGCGACGTTGCGCAGGTCACTGCGCGATGCAGTGGCTACCGCAGTGTTGGTGGTGGTTTCAGACATGCGTTATTGCTCGATTCAGTGGTGAAGTCAGCTGTGGTATCGCGACATTTCCAACCGGAACGCACGACGGATACGCCCCTTTGGCACAGGGCACCTTCATCCATTCTAAACGCTAGGGCATTTGTTGGCCTAAAATCCGTCACGCCCGGCAGAGCGCCGGGGCGGCAAGCGCGGCAGATCGGCGCATAACGTGTGAGTAAAGTCACTGGATTTTCATATCCTTATGCCCCATCATTGCTTGGACAGCAGCAGCCAGCCCGGAGATATCAATGCGCAACGCCTCGGCCCTGTCCCGCTTGGTCGCACCATTGATTGCCGTTGGCATTCTTGTTGGCGGCTGCGGACAGACCCTCCCCGCACCGCCGACACCGGCGCGGACCCTGTTAGTAGCCATTACGGCCAGAGCGCTCCCGTGCCCGCCGGGGATCCCGGTGAACCGATGGCGGCAGGGACCAGCGGCCGCGGCAAGCTTGACCAGTCGGCCGTGCCCGGAAACCTGCCGGCGGGCACTATTTACCGGAATCCTGCCAATGACCGCGATGAAGTGGTGGTGGAGGACATCACCACCACAGCCGTGCTGATCGGCGACTCGCAGTCCGAACCAGTGTTCTCCTGGCCCCGGAGAGCACTGGCCAGCCTGGGCTACTCCGTCTACTTCTGCGGCCGGGGCGGTACCGGCTTTGTTGCATCCAACGGCAGGACCGGCAACTACATCGACGCCCTGCAGCGCGGCGACTGGTTGCTCCCCTACGGCTCGCCGCCGCTCGTCGTCATCGAGGGCGGCGGCAACGACGCTTCCCGCGGCGCAACCGACGAGCAGATCTCAACAAACGCCGAGCGGCTGATCGCCAGCGTCCGGGAGCGCTACCCCGAGGCGCGGCTGGCCATGGTCGGGACCCTCGCCCGCGGCGCCGCCGACGGCGGGGGTCGCCGCACGGAGGTCGACGCCCTGCTGGGCACTGTGGCGGCCGCCCATTCCATTCCCTTTGTGGGCGTTGGGGACTGGCTGACCCGTCATGACCTCACCGGTTCGATGGCCGACGTGGTCCACATGAACCCTGACGGACATGCGGCACTGGGCATGCTGCTGGCCAGCCGGCTGGACGATCTCGGTTTCCGGTCCCCGGGCTCGGAGCTGGCGGAGTCCGCGGCAATCCGCTGATGCATTCAGGATGTTGAGCGGCCGGTGATAGGCGGTCCGGATTTTTAACTGACAGGAGCCGGTGTCCACCCCTGGGGGCAGACACCGGCTCCTGTCTAGACAGCGCCGTTCAGGCAGCGCCGTTCAGGCAATGCCGTTCAAAGGCTCAGGCAACTTCCGGCGGCAGCATCAGTCGTGCACCCGGGATCGCGTTGAGCAGCGCCTTGGTGTAGTCCCGCTGCGGAGCTTCGAAGACCTCATCCGTGGAACCGGTTTCCACCAGCTTGCCCTTTTCCATGACACACACGTGGTCGGCGATCTGCCGCACCACCGCGAGGTCGTGGGTGATGAACAGGTAGGTCAGGCCAAGCCTGGACTGCAGTTCGGCGAGCAGGTTCAGCACCTGCGCCTGCACCAGGACGTCCAGGGCGGAGACAGCCTCGTCACAGATGATCACCTCGGGATCCAGTGCCAGGGCACGGGCGATCGCGACGCGCTGGCGCTGTCCGCCCGAGAGCTCGTTCGGGTACCGCTGCATGGTGGACTGCGGCAGCGACACCTGGTCCAGCAGTTCGCGGACCTTCTTCTCCCGGCTGACCTTGTCCCCGATCTTGTGGACCCGGAGCGGTTCCTCGATGGTCCGGTAGATGTTGTACATCGGGTCGAGGGAACCGTAGGGGTCCTGGAAGATCGGTTGCACCCGCCGGCGGAAAGCAAAGATCTCCTTCGGCTTCAGCGCGGAGGTGTCGACGCCGTCGAAGATGATCTTGCCGGAGGTCGGCTCCAGCAGGTTCAGGACCATCTGCGCCACGGTGGACTTGCCGGAACCCGACTCGCCCACGATCGCCGTCGTCGTTCCGCGCTTGACGTTGAAGGAAACGTCGTCGACGGCGGTGAAGTCGGTCGACTTGCCGAATCCCGCGCGCAGTTTGAAGACCTTGCTCAGGTTCTGGATCTGCAGCACGTCCTCGGTCATGGCCGGTTTGACCGCACCGCCCTCGCCGGGGACCAGCAGTTCGTTGGACGTGACGCCGAGTTCCTTGGCCACCTGGATCCGCCGTGACGCCAGCGACGGCGCCGAAGCCACCAGCCGCTGGGTGTAGGGGTGCTGCGGGTTCTGCAGCAGTTCCAAGGACGGACCGGCCTCGACGACGTTGCCGCGGTACATGACCACAACCTTGTCGGCACGCTCGGCGGCCAGGCCGAGGTCGTGGGTGATGAGCAGAACGGAGGTGCCCAGTTCCGAGGTCATCTTTTCGAGGTGGTCCAGGATCTGGCGCTGCACGGTCACGTCCAGGGCCGACGTCGGCTCATCGGCGATGAGCAGGCGCGGCTGGCAGGACAGGCCGATGGCGATCAGCGCGCGCTGGCGCATGCCGCCGGAGAACTCGTGCGGGTACTGCTTCGCCCGCCGGGCGGCGTCCGGCAGGCCGGCCTGCGCCAGGACCTTGGCGACGTCGTCCGGGCCGCTGGGGCGGCCGTTGGCCTTGAGCGTCTCCTTGACCTGATCGCCGATCTTCCAGACCGGGTTCAGGTTGGACATCGGGTCCTGCGGGACCATGCCGATGATGTTGCCGCGCAGTTCGATCATGCGCTTCTCGGAAGCGTGCGCGATGTCTTCACCGTCGAGCAGGATCTGCCCGCCGGCGACCCGGCCGTTGCCGGGCAACAGGCCGATTGCGGCCAGCGCCGTCGTGGACTTTCCGGAACCGGACTCGCCCACAATGGCGACCGTCTCGCCCGGCATGATGGTCAGGTGCGCGTTGCGCACAGCCTGGACCTCGCCGCTGCCGGTCGTGAAGGAGATCGCGAGATCGCGGATTTCCAACAGGGGCCGGTCGGCCAGGGTTGCGGCCTCGTGGATCGTGACGTCGGAAGTTGTCATGATTGCCTCCTTCATCGCTGACGGCTCTTCGGGTCGAGGGCATCACGGAGGGCATCGCCCAGCATGATGAAGCTCAACACGGTGATGGACAGGGCTGCTGCCGGGTAGAGCAGAACAGCCGGGTTGGTGCGGATGGATGCCTGCGCGGCGGAAATGTCATTGCCCCAGGACATCACGGAACCGGGCATGCCGATGCCGAGGAACGAAAGCGTGGCCTCGGCGACGATGAAGACGCCCAGTTCCATGGTGGCGAGCACAATGATCGGTGCCAGCGCATTGGGGAGCACATGGCTGACCAGGGATCCCACCCGGGAGACACCCAGCGATCGGGCGGCCGTGACGAAGTCGGCGTTGCGCACCTCGATGACGGCGCCGCGGGTGATGCGGGCCATTTGCGGCCAGCCGAGCACCACCAGGACCAGGACCACTGTCCCGACTCCGCGGTTTTCACGCAGGAGCGGAAGCTGGGTAAGGACCAGTGCACCGAGGACGATCGGCAGGGCGAAGAAGATGTCGCCGAGACGGGCGATGACAGTATCCACCCAGCCGCCAAAGAAACCGGCCAGGGCGCCGAGGGTGACGCCGATGATCAGCACGGAGATCACGGAGAACACGCCGACCATCAGCGAGGCCTGGGTGCCGTGGATGATGCGCGAGTAGATGTCGCAGCCCTGGAAGGTGAACCCGAGGGATGCCCTTCGGTGGGGGCGCCGTTGGAGTTCGCCAGTACACAGCCGTTGTCCGGATCAACCTGGGTGAAGAGGCCCGGGAAGACTGCAACGATGACAATCAGCGCGATCATGACCGCGGAGATGATAAAGAGCGGACGACGGCGGAGCTTGCGCCAGGCGTCTGCCCAGAGGCTCAGCGGGGCGTCGTCGTTTTTGACTGCGTCCGTTGCCAGCAGCGGGGTCTCCTCGACCGGGGCAACGAAGTGTTCGGCTTTGCGGTTAGTTTTCATAGCGGATCCTCGGGTCAAGCCAGGCGTACAGCAGGTCGACCAACAGGTTGGCGAGCACGAAGACCAGTACCAGGACGCTCACGATGGCGACCACGGTGGGGCCTTCACTTCGGAGAATGGCCTGGTAGAGCTTCTGGCCAACGCCGGGGACGTTGAAGATGGCTTCGGTCACGATCGCGCCGCCCATCAGTGCACCCAGGCTGGCGCCGAGGTACGTGATCACGGGGATCAGCGAGTTGCGCAGGACGTGGGTGGTCACCACCTGGCGGCGAGCCAGGCCCTTGGCGGTGGCGGTGCGGACGTAGTCGGCGTTCATGTTCTCAATGACGGAGGCACGCGTCAGGCGCAGCACATAGGCGAAGGACACCATGCCGAGGACCACCGCGGGAAGGATCAGGCTTCCCCACGTGACGTTCGAGCCGACCGTGGGTTTGGCCCATCCCAGTTGCACACCGACCAGGAGCTGCAGCGCGAAGCCGAGCACGAAGGTGGGGACGGCGATCACGACGAGCGACAGCACGAGGACCGAGCTGTCGAAGATGCCGCCCTTGCGCAGGCCGGCGACCAGGCCGAAGGCGATGCCGAACACGCCCTGGATGACGAGGGCTTCGATGGCGAGCATCGCCGTGACCGGGAAGACGCGGGCCAGGGTGTCGGCAATCGGCTGGCCGGTGAAGTCGACGCCGAGGTTGAAGGTGAAGAGGTTCTTCAGGAACAGCCCGTACTGGACCCAGAACGGCTCGTCCAGGTTGTACTGCTGGCGCAGCTGCGCGATGACGGCCTCGCTCGGCGGGCGGTCCCCGAAGAGCGCGCGGATGGGGTCGCCCGGAAGGGCGAAGACCATGAAGTAGACGAGCAGGGTGGTTCCGAGGAATACCGGAATGACCTGCAGCAGGCGCCGGAGGATGAACTGGATCACAGCAGCTCCTCCGGTGAATTGGTGGAACGAAGGGGAATCATGGGGGACAGCTTCCTGCCGGTTTCAAGCATATGGGGGTCCGGCAAGGCCGGACCCCAAGCTTTAGTGATGTGTGAATGAGTTCCAGGAACCCAGGAAATTACTTGGCCGTGATGGCCCAGTACTGCAGAACGCCGTTCCAGCCGGAGTCAACGTTCGTGACATTCTGGCTCCAGACGGCCTGGCGTGCGTTGTACCACAGCGGCAGGTTGGGGAGGTCCTTGAACAGGATCTCCTGTGCCTGGGTGAACTTCTTGTTGGCGTCCTCCGTGGACTTGGCGCCCAGGCCTTCGTTGAGGAGCTTGTCGAACTCGGGGTTCGAGTAGCCCTCGTAGTTGGCGCTGGCACCGGTCTTCAGGAGCGGGCCCAGGAAGTTGTACAGCGACGGGTAGTCGGCCTGCCAGCCGGCGCGGGTCAGACCCGGCAGTTCCTTCGCGCTGCGCAGCTCCAGGATTTCAGCAAACTTGGCGAACGGCTGGCCTTCGGCCTTGATTCCCAGGTTGTTCTTGAAGTTGTTGGCAACGGCGTCGATCCATTCCTTGTTGCCGCCGTCAGTGTTGTACGCGAGCTGCAGGGTCTTGTCTGCGGGCCACGGGGTGATGGCGTCAGCCTTGGTCCAGAGTTCTTTCGCCTTGGCGGCATCGAACTTCAGGACCTCGGAACCTGCAACGTTTTCGTTGTAGCCGTCAATGGCCGGGGAGGTGAAGTCCTTGGCCGGGATGCGGGTGCCGGAGAAGATGACCTTGGTGATCTCGTCGCGGTTGATCGCCATGGAGAGTGCCTGGCGGCGCAGCTGGCCTGCCTCGCCCGTGAACTCGGGCAGGTAGCCCGGGATGTTCAGGGTGGCGTTGCCGGCGTACGGCTTGTTCAGGTTGTTCTCCGGGAAGTCCATGGTGTAGGTCTTCAGGGCGTTCGTGGGCAGTACGTCCGTGACGTCCAGGTTGTTGGCCTGGATGTCCGTGTAGGCCGGGGCCGGATCAGTGTAGAACTTGAAGGTCACGCCGCCGTTCTTGGCTTCGCGGGCACCCTTGTAGTCCGGGTTCTTGACGAGGGCGATCTGGCTGTCGTGCTGCCAGGCGCCTTCCTTTTCCATCTTGTACGGGCCGTTGCCGACCGGGTTCTCGCCGTACTTCTTCGGATCCTTGATGGCGTCGGCGGGTAGCGGCATGAATGCCGAGTAGCCCAGGCGCAGCGGCCAGTCGGCTTCCGGCTGGGCCAGCTTGACCTCAATGGTGGTGTCGTCCTTCAGGACCAGGCCGGAGAGGGTCTGCGCGGTGGGGGCGGGGACGTCGGTCTCCTTGCCGTCCGCTCCCTTCTGCGTCTTGGTGGCGCTGACGGCGTCGTAGCCCTCGATGGACTCGAAGAAGCTGCTGTTGCCCTGCGCGTTGGTGCTCAGCGCGGCAAAGTTCCAGGCGTCGACGAAGCTCTTGGCGGTGACTTCCTCGCCGTTGGTGAACTTGGTGCCCGTCTTGACCTTGATGGTGTAGTTCTGGCCGTCCGGGGATTCGATGGACTCGGCCAGGGCGTTTACCGACTTGCCGCTGGGGTCGTAGCTGGTGAGGCCCTCGAAGAGGAGCTCAACGACGCGGCCGCCGTAGACTTCGCCGGTGTTGGCGGGCATCAGGGGGTTCTGCGGTTCGTTGCTGTAAGCGGTGATGACCTTGTTGGGGTCGCCGGCAGCCTGGTCAGCACCGTTTGAGGTGCCGCCTCCGGCGCCGCATCCGGTCAGGGCGAGAGCGGCGATGGCCACCATGCCCAGTGCTTTGGAAGTGCGCGAAAAACGCATTCCGCCTCCTATGAGTTTTGGGGAGTTCGTGAGGGAAAAACTTATGTTTTCCCGCAGGCAGGCACAGGGGTATCCCCTGTGACGTGGCCTACATATACGAGTAGCCTAACCCCAGACTGTCCAGATGTTGGAACTCTGTTGCCAAACCGTAACCCGACAAAAGCGTGACCGATAGCGTCAAGCGCAATGTATTTCAAGTCACACGCTACTGGCTGGTAGTATTCGCCGCCCGGCGATCCCGGTTAGGGGCAGTTAACTCGGATCTGCCGCCATCAACTGCGCCCGCAACTCGCGGCGTTCCCGCTGTTTTTCGGGATCCGGCAGCGGCACGGCGGCCAGGAGACGCTGGGTGTAGGGTTCCTGCGGGTTGCGCAGGATCTGGTCGCGGGTGCCCTGCTCGACGATGCGGCCGCGCTGCATCACGCAGATCCTGTCCGCCAGCACGTCGACGACGGCGAGGTCATGGGTGACGAAGAGGCAGGCAAAGCCGAGCTCCTTCTGGAGGTTCTGGAACAGATCAAGCACCTTTGCCTGCACGGACACGTCCAGCGCCGAGGTCGGTTCGTCGGCGACCATCAGTTTCGGCTTGAGGAGAGCGCCCGCGCGATGCCCACGCGCTGCTTCTGCCCGCCGGAGAGCTCATGCGGGTAGCGGTTGCGGTAATTGCGCGGGAGCTCCACCTGATCCAGGAGCGCTTCGATCCGCTTCTGCAGCTCGACACCTTTCGCCACCCCGGCGAGGAACATCGGCTCGCCGATGCTCTCGCCGATGGGAAGCCGCGGGTTCAGCGACGACGACGGGTCCTGGAAGACCATGCCGACGTGGCGGCGCATCTCGTGGAGCTGCCGGCCGTTCCGCTTCGCGGCGGAAATGTCCTGGCCGACCACCTTCATGGTGCCGGCCGCCACCGGCAGCAGGCCGACAGCTGCGCGGCCGATCGTGGTCTTGCCCGAGCCGGACTCCCCACCAGCCCGACAACCTGCCCCGGATAGATCACCAGGTTGGCCCTCCACGGCGCGGAACGCGGGGACCCGGCCCTGCTTAGGGTATTCGATGGCCACATCGGTCAGCTCCAGCACCGGCTCGCCCTGCGGCTTCGCAGCTGCCGCGGCCGCGAGGGCAGCGGCGTTTTCGCGTTCGCGCCGGAGGAGCTGCTCCTCCGGAATGGAGGTGAGTTCGGCGTGGGTCGCGGCGGCGAGGGCTGCGGTGACGTCCACTTCCCCGGCGGCGTCCGAGCCTCCCTGGCCGAGGTGCGGAACGGCTGCCAGCAGGGCCCTGGTGTATTCGTGCTGCGGGTTGTGGAAGATCTCGGCAGCCGTGCCGGTTTCGACGATCACGCCGCGGCGCATCACGGCGATCCGGTCCGCCAGGTCAGCCACTACGCCCATGTCGTGCGTGATCAGGACGATGGCGCTGTCCAGTTTGTTGCGCAGGTTCCGCATGAGGTCCAGGATTTCCGCCTGGACGGTCACATCGAGTGCCGTGGTGGGCTCGTCCGCGATGAGCAGCTTCGGATCGCAGGACAGGGACTGGGCGATCATGGCGCGCTGCCGCTGGCCGCCGGAGAGCTGGTGGGGATAGGAGCGGAAGGCCTTCTCCGGGTCGGGCAGCTCCACGAGCTCGAGCATACGCAGCGCCCGGAGCCGGGCCTCGTCGGGCGACACTTCGCTGTGCAGCCGAACGGTCTCCACGATCTGGGCACCCACCGTGTAGACCGGGTTCAGGGCCGTCATCGGCTCCTGGAAGATCACGGCCACTTCCTTGCCCCGGACCGCGCGGATGTTCGCCTCGTTCGTCCCCAGCAGCTCCTGCCCGACGAGCTTGACGCTCCCGGTCACCCGGCTGTTGCTGGGCAGCAGTCCCAGCAGGGCCATCGAACTGGCACTCTTGCCGGATCCGGACTCGCCCACGATCGCCAGCACTTCACCGGCACGTACCTCGTAGTTCAGACCGATCGCGGCCGGAACCCATTTCTTGTCCACGCCGAAGTCGACGCTCAACCCGCGGACCTCCAGTACGGGTTCGTTCCTCCCCGGAGCAGGGGCAACAACCGGATCGAGGGTGATGAAGTCAGTCATGATGGGGCTTTCCTTCCACCCGGGCCGCCGGTTCACCGGGGATTAGTGCTGCGGCTCGGAATACTGAATTATTAGGGGCATGAGCTCTACGCCGCATGCCGGTACCGTTGAAATCTTCAAGGCCCGAACGAATATCTGGTTCGCCTGGCTGTCCTGGTCGGTGGCTGCGCTGGGCATCGTGGTCACGGTGATCACTGCCGGGCCGGCGGCCCTGGCCGGAACGGCGCCGCTGCTGCTGATCGCGTTCCTGGGCTGGCAGCTGTTCTGGATGCCCGCCGTCGTGGTCCACGAGCGCGGGGTCACGCTGGAGAACCCGTTCCGCTCCGTCGTGGTGCCATGGGAAGCGCTGGTGCATGTCGACACCCGCTTTGCCCTCACCCTGGTCACGGCCCACAAGAGCTACGCGGCCTGGGCAGCGCCCGCCCCGGAATCTGGGGCGGGCGCAACGCCCAGCCGGAGGACCTCAGGGGCCTGCCTGCAACAACCTACGGTCCCGGCCAGTCCGTGCGGCCCGGGGACCTCAAGACCACGGATTCCGGCCAGGCAGCGCGGATTGTACGGGCCCGCTGGCAGCACCTGGTGGAAAGCGGCGAGCTTGCCGCCGGTGACGCCGCTGCCACCGCGGTGAAGGTGACATACCGCTGGGCGGCGGCTGCCGCCGTCGTACTGTTGCTGGCGGCCAGCTACTGGACGGTCGCCGCCCGGTAGCTTGGCCGTGCAGGCGCTGCGGGGCGTGGGCACCTAGTCGTCCTTGGTTCCGTCGAACGCGGTGACGGGTGTCGGCTCGAGCGGATGTCCGGCGTCCTTGGCCTTTTTGGCGTTGAATTTCTTCTGCCGCGGATCGAAGGCGTCCCGCAGGCCGTCACCAATGAAGTTGATGCTCAGGCAGATCAGGACGATGAACAGGCCCGGGTACCAGAACAGCCACGGCCGGGTGGCGAAAGCCTCCTGGTTCTGCGAAATGAGCAACCCCAGGGACGTGTCCGGAGCCTTCACGCCGACGCCAAGGTAGCTCAATGCCGTCTCCGTGAGGATCGCGGCGGACATGGTCAGCGTGATGTTGACAATCAGCACACCGACGGCGTTGGGCAGGATGTGCTTGAAGATGATCCTGGCGTTGCTGGCGCCCGAGATCCGCGCAGCGTCCACGAACTCGCGTTCACGCAGTGAGAGGAACTCCCCGCGCATCAGCCGGGCGAGTCCCACCCACGTGATCAGGCCGAGGAAGATGCCCAGCGCGAGGACGCCGTTGTTGCTGGCAAAGGAGGAAAACCAGCCGCCGGAGTCGCGCCGGCGGCCATCTGTGCCATCACGGCGGCGAGCAGCAGGCCCGGGATGATGATGATGACGTCGGTGAGGCGCATCAGCACCGCTTCGGTCCAGCCGCGGAAGTACCCGGACAGGGCCCCGACCACGACGCCGATAAAGCCGGCGATGAGGCCGATCACCACCATGACGGTGATGGACTGCTGGGCGCCGCGCATGGTCATGGCGAAGAGGTCACGGCCGATGCGGTCCTGGCCGAAGGGGTGTTCGCCCCAGGCCAGCGGCCACAGCGAAGCTGTGGGCACGCCGTCGTTGACCAGCGGGGCGACCTCGTCGTGGCTGTATTTCCACCAGCCGGGGATGCCCCAGTAGCCCACGGACGTGAATGCCATAACAAAGATGATGGAGAAAACGACGAGTCCGATGATGGCGCCGGTGTGGCCCAGGAACCGTTTCCGGACAATCTGCCCCTGGCTCAGGCCCTTGGCGTCGAGGACCGGCTCGATGCCGGCCGCGGACTGCGGCAGCCCCGCTTCTTCTGCCATGATCTCGTCCTGCTGACTTGGCTGGCTCATGCTTTTACCCTTACGCGTGGATCAAGTGCGGAGTACGCAAGGTCCGCAATGAGGTTGAAACCCATGGCCGTGATGGCCACACAGAGGAAAACGCCCATCACGGGGTTGGGATCGACGTGCATGATGCCGTCGAGGAACAGGAAACCCATCCCGCGGACGGAAAAGACGGTTTCGGTGATGACGGCGCCGCCAATCAGCGCGCCGATGTCGAAGGCAACGATCGTGGCGATCGGGATCAGCGCGTTGCGGAAGGCATGGCGCATCACGACGGTCCGTTCCGACAGACCCTTGGCCCGGGCGGTCCGGATGTAATCCATGTTCATGATTTCCAGCATCGAGGCGCGGGTGAACCGGGTGTATCCGGCCAGCGAAATCAGGATGAGTGCAATGGTCGGAAGGATCAGGTGCGTGAAGGAGTCCAGACTCAGGGTCCAGAAGTCGCCTTCAATGTTCGGGGTGCTGGCGCCGATGGTGGCAATGGGGCGGCCGCGGACCCGGCTGTTGTTGAAGTACTCGGGCCACGCCTGCATAAAACGGTCCAGCAGGATCAGGAATCCGACCAGGAACGAGGTGATCGCGGCAGCCCGCATGGACTGGCCGCGGTCGTAGCCGCCCATCAGGTAGCCGATGCCCATCCCGACAAGGACCGCGGCGATCGCGAGGAGCACGATCATCAGGAACGTCGCTTGATCGAGCAGCGGCTGGATGACGAAGTAGACAACCAGCCCGACGCCGACGGCGATCAGCGCCGACTGCAGCGCCTTGCGGTTCTTGAGGCCTGCCGAGAGCAGCGTCACGGCGAACGCAATCCCGACGCCGGCGATCGCAATGACCAGCGGGCCCAGCCCGGGGCTCTTGAACCACTCGGTGGCGGAGAAGTACATCAGCACGGCCGCGGCAAACAGGAACACAACGCCGCCGAGGAGCAGCCTGCGTCTCATCTCGCCGCCGACCGTCACGGCCGCCAGCACACCGAAGACGGCGCCGATGGCGAGGGCTGCCGGTATGGGTATCTCAGGATTCCTGAGGAAGTTGTTGAACCCGATGGCGCCGAACTCCTTCAGGAGGACCGCGACCCAGAAGATCGGGAGGAGAAGAACAGGAAGGCCATGAAGGTCACGCCGTAGTCCAGCGTGCTGTACTGGCGCAGTGCCGTGATGATGCCAAGCGTGATGCCGATCAGGATCGCCAGCACGGTGGCTCCGGTGACCAGGGTCAGGGTCTGGACCAGTGCGTGCCCGAGGGCATCGGTAATGGGCTGGCCCGCGATGTTCTTGCCCAGGTCGCACGAGTTGGCGAACGGGATGAGGCACTGCGCCGCACCGCCGAGCCAGTGGAAGTACCGGATGGGTGCGGGTGTGTCCAGCTGCAGCAACTCGGTGCGTGCGTCCATCAGTTGCTGTTTGTTCGGGGCGCTGCTGGCGCGGAATTCCTCGAGGGGTCGCCTGACGCCGCTGTCAGGAGATACACCAGGAAGGATGCGCCAAGAAGAATGAGGGCGGCAGTGATAAGCCGCCGGACTATGTAGGTCACCATTGGAATAGAACCTCGGTATTCGGGCCCAGGGGTTGCCCGGACCGGTCGCAGAGTTTGGCCGTTTTCCCGCGATGGTGGGGCGGGCCCCGCCATCATGAGGGTGTCGCTAGAAAGGCGTCGGGACCAAATTGCCCGGTCCCGACGCCTTTCGCTAGCTAAGTGTCACTTGCGGTCGTCGGCTACTTCTGTGCCCATTCCCAGAAGTTCCACCAGACACCGGTCTGGTTCGGCATGTACTTCACGCCGGTGATGCGGTCGCTGTAAGCGTCCACGCCGACTGCCTGGAACAGCGGAAGGCCGTAAGCGGAAGCCCAGATCTTCTGGTCGATCTGCTTGATGAGCTCATCCTGCTTGGTCTTGTCGGTGGTGACAATCAGTTCATCCATGAGCTTGTCGGCTTCCGGATCGCTGAACAGGTTGAAGTTGGAGTCGTTGCCCGACTTGAAGATCTGCGGAACGCCGGAGACGCCCACACCCGAGTTGATCCAGCCGAAGATGGTGGCATCGTAAGAGCCGTCACCGAGGGCCTTGCCCCAGTCCGACTTGCCCAGGCCGCCGTCAACGATCTTGAAGCCTGCCTTGGAGGCGGACTCGCTGATCAGTGCGAACGCGTCGGCGCGGTTGGGGTTGTCCTTGTTGTACATGATGCGGACTTCAGGCGTGGCACCGTTGAGGAGCTTCTTTGCACCTTCGATGTCAACATCCTGGAAGGCCGAGGAGCCGTTGTCCTTGACGGACTCGGTGTACAGTGCCTGGTCAGGCACGAACAGCTGGGAGTCGAGCGGCTTGGCCTCAGGGTCCAGCTTCTTGACGATCTTGTCAACGATGTCCTTGCGCGGGACGCTCTTCATGAACGCTTCGCGGACATTCTTCTCGGCGAATACGCCGGTGTAGTTGAGGTCGATGTGGTCGTAGGACAGCTGGTTTCCAACCTCGACCGTAACGCCCTGGCTTTCGAGGGCCTTGAGCTGCTCCACCGTGTCAGCCGAAGCCTGCGGCGCGATGATGTCGGCTTCGCCGTTCTTAAGCGCCTGGACCTGGGCGGGAGCGGAACCGATGTAGCGGACCGTGATCTCGTCCAGCATGGCTTCCGGACCCCAGTTGTAGTCCTTGTTCTTGACCATGGTCAGGGACTGGTCCTGGTTGACACCCTTGACGATGTAGGGGCCGTTGGAGAGGTAGAGGTTGGGATCGGCCGGCAGGGTCTTGGTGTCGAAGCCGGTGTTCCACATGTCCGCCATGGCCTTCAGCTGCGCGTTGGCGGGCTTGGGTGCCTTGGCATCGCCGCGGGGCATGCCCTTGACCAGGTCGACGAATGCCTTGGCATCCGCCAGTCCGGCCTTCTTGGCCAGGACGTGGGCCGGGATGTCGATTCCGGGGCCGCCAATGGCGATTTCCCAGTCGGCAAACGGCTTGGAGTACTTCAACGTCATGGAGCGGCCGTCTTCGCCGAGCTCGGGGAAGTCCGTCAGGGCGATGCCCGTGGGGTCGCCGGCGTAGGAGAAGTAGGACGTTCCGGTCTTGGCCTCTGCGTTGGCATCGTCGTAGTAGCCGGAGAAGGCGGCCCACTGCAGCACCAGGTCGGCTGCGGTAACGGGGGTGCCGTCCGACCACTTCACGCCGTCGTTGATGGTGTACTTGACCGTCAACGGGTTGTCCGAGACCTTTTCCATCTTGCCGAACTTTTCGTTGCGTACAACGTTCAGCTTATTGTCGATGTAGAAGAACCCGGAGTGGGTGGCGTAGCTGATCTTCGAGTTGATGTCGGTGTTGCCGTCCGCCGTGTTGGGGTTGAACGTGTTGAACGCGTTCACCTCGACGACTGTTGCAGATCCGCCTGATTTGCTTGCTGCCGCAGCAGTCGACGGGGATGTCCCGCCGCTGGTGCCAGCGCAGGCGCTGAGGGCGAGGGCAGCTGCTGCTGCCACGCCCACTGCTTTGGAAATACGACCGAATCGCATTCCGCCTCCTTGTTTCTGTGGTGTGGTTGAGACCGAGGCCGTAGGCACCGGGCAGACGTCCACACTCCCCAGCGGCAGTGTGGTGCGTCTCACATGGGATGTAGCGTAAGCCTCAAAATCAGCGCGAAGCGACGAAAGTTGACCAACTGTAAAGTTCGTTACAGAGCTGCAACATTCGACCGCGATCCGCGTGCGGAATTCCGTCAGGGGTATTGACGGGGCGGAGGCTCGGCGCTAATCTTCCCCGGGCACAGGAAAAGCCCCGATTAGGAAATCGGGGCTTCTCGAGTTAATCGTTAATTACTTGATGACATCATCAAATCGTCACACGTTGAAGCGGAACTCCACCACGTCGCCGTCGGCCATGACGTATTCCTTGCCTTCAATGCGGACCTTGCCGCGGGACTTCGCCTCGGCCATGGATCCGGCCTCGATGAGGTCGTCGAAGGAGACGACTTCGGCCTTGATGAAGCCGCGTTGGAAGTCGGAATGGATCACGCCGCCGGCCTGCGGCGCGGTGTCACCCTGGTGGATGGTCCAGGCCCGCGTTTCCTTGGGTCCTGCGGTGAGGTAGGTCTGCAGTCCGAGGGTGTGGAAACCAACGCGGGCCAGCTGGTCCAGGCCGGATTCGTCCTGTCCGTTCATTTCCAGCATTTCGCGGGCCTCTTCCTCGTCGAGCTCGACGAGGTCGGATTCCAGCTTGGCGTCGAGGAAGATCGCGTCGGCCGGGGCCACCATGGCCCGCAGTTCCGCCTGCTTCTCCGGGCTCCCGAGAATTCCTTCGTCCGCGTTGAAGACGTAGATGAACGGCTTGGCGGTCAGGAGGCCGAGCTCCTTAAGGTGTTCCATCTCCAGCTTGTCGCTCTTGATCGAGGAGAAGATGGTGTCGCCGCGTTCCAGCACGGCCTGGGCCGCCTTGATGGCAGCCAGCTCGGCGGCTTCCCGCTTCTTGATCTTGACTTCTTTTTCGATCCGGGGAATCGCGTTTTCGATCGTCTGGAGATCGGCCAGGATCAGTTCGGTGTTGATGGTCTCCATGTCAGAGCCGGGATCCACTTTGCCGTCGACGTGGATGACGTCGGGGTCATCGAACACGCGGACAACCTGGGCGATGGCCTCGGCCTCGCGGATGTTTGCCAGGAACTTGTTGCCCAGGCCTTCACCCACCGACGCGCCCTTCACGATACCGGCGATGTCCACGAAGGACACCGGCGCGGGCAGAAGCCGCTGGGAGCCGAAGACGGCGGCCAGTTTGGCGAGCCGCGGGTCCGGCAGGTTGACCACACCGACGTTGGGCTCGATCGTGGCGAACGGGTAGTTCGCTGCGAGCACCTGGTTGCGGGTCAGTGCGTTGAAAAGAGTTGATTTGCCGACGTTGGGCAGTCCGACGATGCCAATAGTAAGAGCCACGAGTACTAATTCTACCCGCTGCGGCCGGGGACCCCGTGACGGCCCAGCCCGCCGTCCGCAGGGCGCCGGCCGGAAACTGTCACAGGGGCGTGCCAAAGTGAAGGCATGGAAGCTTTCGCATTGATTCTTGCCCTCCTCATGCTGCTCGTCGGCGCCGTCGCCGGCGCCGCGGCGGTCTACCTATTGCTCCGGCGCCGCTCACTCGCGGTGGAGCAGGACTTCGACGCCGTCTCCGCCCGGCTCTCCGAGGTCAGCGCCCACTTCGCGGCAGCCGACGCCGAGCGGCGCCTGCTCGCTGCGCAGAACCGCGACCTGGGCGAATCCCGGAACCAGGACGGCATTGTGCTGCGGGCGCTGGCGCCGGTGGCGGAAAAACTCACCGCGGTCCAGCAGCAGGTGTCCCTGCTGGAGCGCGACCGTCTGGAACAGTACGGCCAGCTCGCCCAGCAGCTGCAGGAAGCACGGCTGTCCGACGAACAGCTCCTGCGCTCCACGCATGCGCTGGAATCGGCCCTGCGGTCCAACAGCGCCCGGGGCCAGTGGGGAAGTCCAGTTGCGCCGCGTGGTCGAGGCAGCCGGGATGCTGCGCCATGTCGACTTCCACGAACAGGTCCACAGCGGGCAGCAGCACAGCTCGGCGGCGGAGACGAATGTCCGGCCCGACCTCGTCGTACAGCTGCCCGGCGGGAAGCAGCTGGTGGTTGACGCCAAAGTACCGCTCACGTCCTACCTCGCGGCCCAGGAACTTGGGGGTCCGCCGGCGGCCAGCAGCACGCGCAATTGCTGGGCGGCCAGCAGACCCATCTGCTGGCCCACGCCAAGGCCCTGAAGGCCCATGTGGACGCGCTGAGCGGCAAAAGTACTGGGACATTCCGGGCAACTCGCCCGAACTTGTGGTGTGCTTCCTGCCGGCCGAGTCAATCCTGGCTGCCGCACTGTCTGCGGACCCGGCGCTGCTGGACTACTCCCTGTCCAGGAATGTCGTGCTGGCGTCCCCCTCCACGCTGCTGGCGGTCCTGAAGTCCGTCGCTTTCACCTGGCGCCAGGACGTCCTGACGGACAGCGCGAGGGAGCTCTTCGAACTCGCCCACCAGCTCTATGAGCGGATGGGAACACTCGGCGAGAACGTCACCAAGCTCGGCGCCTCCCTCAAAACGTCCGTGGACCGCTACAACTCCATGGTGGGCACGCTGGAGGCCCGGGTGCTACCGACGGCACGGAAGCTCAACGCACTGGACGCGGCCGGTCTGACGACACCTGCGGCCGTGGAGGTGACACCACGGTCGGTGGCTGCCCCGGAACTCCAGCCCGGAAGCGGGCCGGAGGCCGGGTCCGGCGGTCGGGCGACGGAGGGGTCGCTGAATGATGCACGCGGCGACGAAGACCGGGAGTCCGCAGCCTAGGACACGACCGCGGGAGGGAACTCCTAGGAGGTCTGTGAGGGCCGTGTCCCGCGGCCGCCGAGGGCGCGGGACACGTCGCCGGCCTGCTTCAGCGTGGCGCGAAGCTCCTTCGGCAGCGAGAACAGCAGGTCCTCCTCGGCCGTGACGACTTCCTCGACCGAGCCGTAGCCGTAGTCGGCGAGGAGGCGCAGGACGTCCTTGACCAGAACTTCCGGCACCGAGGCACCCGAGGTCACGCCGACGGTGGCCACGCCCTCAAACCAGGCCTCGTCCACTTCATTGGCGAAGTCCACCCGGTACGAGGCCTTGGCACCGTACTCCAGCGCCACCTCCACGAGGCGGACCGAGTTCGACGAGTTGGCCGATCCGACCACAATTACAAGGTCGGCCTGCGGTGAGATTTTCTTGATGGCCACCTGGCGGTTGGTGGTGGCGTAGCAGATGTCATCGCTGGGCGGGTCCTGCAGGGTGGGGAACCGTTCCTTGAGGAGACGGACTGTTTCCATGGTTTCGTCCACGCTGAGGGTGGTCTGGGAAAGCCAGATCACTTTCTCGGGGTCCCGGACGGTGACCTTGTCGACCTCGTGCGGGCCGTTGATGATCTGGATGTGTTCGGGGCCTCCCCGGCCGTTCCTTCGACTTCCTCGTGGCCGTCGTGGCCGATCAGCAGGATGTCGAAGTCGTCCTTCGCGAAGCGCACGGCCTCTTTGTGCACCTTCGTCACGAGGGGGCACGTGGCGTCGATGGTCCGCAGCCCCCGGTCCTCGGCGGACTGGACCACGGCCGGAGACACACCGTGGGCGGAAAAGATCACCAGGGCGCCCTCGGGGACCTCGTCAGTCTCGTCAACGAAGATGGCGCCCTTTTCCTCGAGGGAACTGACCACGTGAACGTTGTGGACGATCTGCTTGCGGACGTAGACCGGCGGGCCGTAGTGCTCCAGGGCTTTTTCCACCGCAATGACCGCCCGGTCGACGCCGGCGCAGTAGCCGCGCGGGGCGGCGAGCAGGACCCTTTTGGGGCCGTCGACGGGGGCTGCAGACAGGACTTCCTCCGGCGTACGCCGCCGGCGCGGAACGGTTGGCATCGGAATGGAAACAGCAGTGGAGGTCATGCCCCAATGCTACCGGTGTTGAGCGGGCCGCCGGTGTGGGGGCCTCAGGCGCGGCGGCGCACGCCGACGACGCGCAGGACGATTCCGGCTACCAGCAGGACGCATCCAACCACGGCCGCCGCCAGGATCCACTGCCCGAAACTCGACGCGGCCGCGCCGACAAACTCACTCTTGAAGATCTCGGCGACTTCGTTGCCGCTGGACGTCCCGGTCACCGCGGCCGCGACGGCGTCGGCGGCCAGCTTCCAGGCCCCGGCCAGCACCATCGTTCCCAGCCCGATACCCGCCAGGACAGTCCAGCGCCGGCGGGCGGCCACGAAGGCCAGGGCGAACGCGATCAGGGCACCGACGGCCACGGCGTAGCCCATCGGCGCGAAGGCGGCCACCCGGTCGAGGACCTGCCGGTGTTCGGGCTGCCCGATGGTGATCAGCAGCTGGTCCGGGGCCTCCAGCGGCAGGGTCGTGGCATCCGCCACCTGTTTGGCCACGAGGCCGACGAGGGGCGCGAGGTCCAGGGTCAGGAGGTGACGCCGTCGGCCTCGGCGGGCAGGGTCGCAGGGTCCGCGAAGTTCAGCCGGTGGCTTTTGCGCAGAGTTTCGGTCCAGGCATCGGGGTAGCCGGGCATGGCGGTCAGGGAGCGGGCGGCGCTTTCCAGGACGGGCGTGACCAGTCCCGTGAGCGCTTCGGGGATTTGCTCCGCACCGAGGCTGCCGACGGCGGCTCCGGCCAGCCGCTGCTGGAACACCGGGTCCTTGCCCAGCGGCGCGGTGAACGCCACAAAACCATCCTCCCGGACCAGATTCCTGTCCACCCACATGGCCGGAACGGCAACAGCTGCCAGGACAAGCCCGATGAGTACCGCTACGGCCGAGACAAAAGTGCGCACAAGAATTCCTAGGAGGTTGTTGGGTAGTGCCATCCTACGGGGGCGGCCTGCGGATCAATAAAGTCGGAGCCCGATGATAGAGCTATGGATAGAGTTGAAACAGACAAGTTCGAGCTGTCTGCCGGTGGCCCTCCTGGACGCGCAATCGCTGAGGGGTGTACCTGCTGACAGCCCCGCCCCGGCAAAGGACAACCACCCATATGCACAAGGCCACCTCCGCCCCGGAGTCCCGGCATGTCTGAGGACGTCGCGGCAGCCACAACCGTACCGGCCACGGCCGCGGAAACCAGCCCGGACAACCCGTGGCCGCTGCAGCTGCTGTCCCAAAAACTCAAGATGCACATCGACCGCGCCCCGTCCGCGTGGGTCGAGGGCCAGGTCATCGAGATGAACCGGCGGGGCACCAACGCCTACCTGACGCTGCGGGACATCGACGCGGAGATCTCCCTCCCGGCGTCAGCCTGGACCAAGGTCCTGGACCGGCAGGAAATCCCGCTGGAACGCGGCTCCCGGGTGGTGGCCCTGATCAAGGCCGAATTCTGGCTCAAGACGGGCCGGCTCAACATGTCCGTGAAGGACATCCGGCCGGTGGGCCTGGGGGATCTGCTCGCCAGGATCGAGCGGCTGCGCCACGCCTTGGCCGCGGAAGGGCTGTTCTCCGACGCCCGCAAGAAGCGCCTGCCCCTGCTCCCCACCGGATCGGCCTGATCACCGGCCGCGATTCGGATGCCAAGAAGGACGTGCTGCGCAACGCGGCCCTTCGCTGGCCCGCCGTCGAATTCGACGTCCGCGAGGTGGCCGTCCAGGGCAACACCGCCGTCGCGCAGGTGATTGCTGCCCTGCGCGAGCTGGATGCGGACCCCCACGTGGACGTGATTGTCATCGCCCGCGGCGGCGGTGCCCTGGAGGACCTGCTGCCGTTCAGCAATGAAGAGCTCATCCGGGCCGTGTCCGCCGCCTCGACTCCGGTGGTGAGTGCGATCGGCCACGAGGCGGACCGGCCCATCCTGGACGATGTCGCGGACCTGCGCGCCTCCACTCCCACGGATGCCGCCAAGCGGATCGTCCCGGACGTTGCGGAAGAGCTTGTCCGCGTCCGGCAGGCCCGGGACCATCTGCGCCGCGGCGCCACCCGGCTGGTGGAGCGTGAGACTGACCGGCTGGCGTCGCTGCGCTCCCGCCCTGTCCTGGCCGCCCCGGAGGTTATGGTCAGTCACCGGCACGACGACGTCGAACGGCTCAAGGGCCGCTCCCAGGCGGCCGTCACCGCCGCTGTCGTCCGGGCCGCCGACCAGCTGGTCCATCTCAAAGCCCAGGTCCGGGCCCTGTCGCCACAGAAGACCCTGGACCGCGGATACGCTGTGGTCCAGCTCGCCGACGCCGGGTCGGCGCCCGGGGTCCGCCGGGACGTCGTGCGGCACCCCGACCAGGCGCCGTCGGGCACGCCGCTGACGGTCCGCGTGGCCGGCGGCCGGTTCACCGCGGAGTCGACCGGCGGCCAGGAACCGGCAGAAGACTAAACCCCACCCGATCGATCCGTCCCACGGGACGCACAGCAAGGAGCACCACGCCATGGCAGTAGAAACCAGGCCCAATGCCGACATCGAGGGCTTGAGCTACGAGGAGGCCCGCGAGCAGCTCGTCGGCGTTGTCAGCAAGCTCGAAGCCGGCGGGGCGAGCCTCGAAGAGTCGCTGGCGCTCTGGGAACGCGGCGAGGCGCTGGCCAAGCGCTGCGAGCAGTGGCTCGAGGGGGCCCGGAAGCGGCTGGCCGCGGCGCGGGACCAGCCCGCGCAGGACGGCTAGCAGGCCACCCGGCCGGCCGCAGGCTGCTGGTGCCCGGCTAGCCGGTCAGGAACGCTCGACCAGTTCCCGTTCCGTCGCAACGTCGAGGTCCGGGACCGGCCACTTCAGCTTCAGGCCTTCCAGTGCGTCCAGCAGCAGCTGCTGGACGGCGATCCGGGCGTACCACTTCTTGTTCGCCGGGACGACATACCACGGGGCGGTCTCGGTGGCCGTCTTCTCGAAGGCGTTCTGGTAAGCGTCCATGTAGTCGCTCCAGAACGCGCGTTCCTTGAGATCGTTGCTGCTGTACTTCCACAGCTTGGCGGGCTCGTCCAGCCGCGCCAGCAGCCGGGCCTTCTGCTCGTCCCTGCTGATGTTCAACATGACCTTGACGATCTTCGTACCGGCGGCCGCCTGCCGGGCCTCGAACTCGTTGATGGCGACATACCGGCGTTCGAGTTCCTCGGGGCTCGCCCAGCGGTGGACCCGATGGATCAGCACGTCCTCGTAGTGGGACCGGTCAAAAACACCCACCATTCCCGCCGCAGGCACTTCCTTCTCGATCCGCCAGAGGAAATCGTAGGATTTCTCCTCCGGTGTCGGCGCTTTGAAGGACTTCATTTGGACACCCTGCGGGTTCATGGCGCCCATCACGTGGGTCACGATCCCGCCTTTGCCGGCGGTGTCCATTGCCTGCAGGATGAGCAGCACGCGCTTGGTGCCCCCGAAGCGGGACTCGGCGAAGAGCTGCTCCTGGAGCTCGGTGAGGTTGTCATCCAGGTCGGCCAGCAGCGTCTCGCCGTCGGATTTGTCCCCGTCGTAGCCGGGGGTGGCGTCCGGATCCGCGTCCTTCAGCTGGAAGTCCTTGCCCACCTTCAGGATTTCGGCGGGTCGCTCCTTGAATCCCACGACGTCTGACATCCCTTGCCTCTTTCCTGTTCGGGTAGCCCATTTCGGCCACCGGGCCACCGCCCGTGCCGCGCTGCTGAGCCCTAGGCTAGTTCCCCTTGTACCGGCTCAGGAAGTCCGCCATGCGGTTGATTGCCTCTTCGAGGTCCTTGACCAGTGGCAGGGTGACCATCCGGAAGTGGTCCGGGCGCACCCAGTTGAAGGCGCGGCCGTGCGAGACGAGGATCTTCTGTTCGCGCAGCAGGTCCAGGACGAATTTCTCGTCGTCACGGATGTGGAAGACCTCGGGATCGAGCTTGGGGAAGAGGTACATGGCGCCGCGTGCCTGCTGGGTGCTGACCCCGGGAATGGCGTTGAGCATGTCATAGGCCTTGTTCCGCTGCTCGAGCAGGCGTCCGCCGGGCAGGATCAGGTCGTTGATGCTCTGGTACCCGCCAAGTGCCGTCTGGATCGCGTGCTGGGCCGGGACGTTGGCGCACAGGCGCATGTTCGCGAGCAGGCTGATGCCCTCGAGGTAGTCCGCGGCGTCCTTTTTGGCCCGGAAATGGCCATCCACCCGGCCCGGTAGCCGCACACCCGGTAGGCCTTGGACAGGCCGCTGAACGTCAGGCACAGGACGTCGTCGCCGGTCAGGGCTGCCATGTTCACATGGACGGCGTCCTCGTAGAGGATCTTCTCGTAGATCTCGTCGGCGAAGAGGACCAGGCCGTGCTTCTCGGCCAGGGCCACGATCTTCTTGAGCGTGTCCTCCGGGTACACCGCACCGGTGGGGTTGTTCGGGTTGATCACCACGATGCCCTTGGTGCGCGGGGTGATCTTGGCTTCCATGCCCTCGAGGTCGGGCTGCCAGCCGGAGTCTTCGTCGCAGAGGTAGTGCACGGGCGGCCGCCGGCCAGGGCCACGGAGGCCGTCCACAGCGGGTAGTCGGGGTGGGGATCAGGACCTCGTCGCCGTCGTCCAGCAGCGCCATAAGGGACATCGTGATCAGCTCGCTGACGCCGTTGCCCAGGTAAATGTCATCGACGTGGATGTTCTGGATGCCGCGGGTCTGGTAGTACTGCGAGACGGCCGTCCGGGCGGAGAAAATCCCGCGGGAATCGCTGTAGCCCTGGGCATGCGGCAGGTGGCGGATCATGTCCACCAGAATCGCGTCCGGCGCTTCAAACCCGAAAGGGGCGGGGTTTCCGATGTTCAGTTTGAGGATGCGGTGACCCTCTGCCTCCATCTGCTGGGCGGCCTGAAGGATCGGTCCACGGATGTCGTAAAGGACATTATGAAGCTTGGTGGACTGCTTGAATTCTGCCATCCATCAAATATGCCATATGGCGGATGTACTTCCGCTGAGATGTGTCTCACACCGGAGTCCCGCCGTCACAGGCGGGAAACGCACGACGGCGGCTGCCGGAGCTACCCCGGGAACCCGAGGAGTCCGGCAACCGCCGTCGAACGTCAGAAGGTCCGTCGTGGCGCTGTTACTGGACCAGGCCCTTTTCCTTGAGCCAAGCGGCCGCAGCATCCTTGGGGTTCTGCTTCTGGCTGCCGCTGACGGCGCGGTTGAGGTTGATCAGGTCCTCAGTGGTAAGGACCTTGGACACGGCGTTCAGGGTTTCCTTCGCCTTGTCCGTCATCTTGGCGGTGTTGTACAGCGGGAGGACCTGCTGGGCGATGAAGTTGTTCTTCGGGTCCTCCAGCACCACCAGGTCGTTGTCCGCGATGGACGGCGTGGTGGTGTAGATGTCCGCCACCTGGACCTGGTCCGAGAGCAGGGCCTTGAGCGTGACGGACCCGCCGCCGTCGCTGAACGGTTCCAGCTTCTTGGGCACGCAGTTGTAGTTCTTCTCGAGGCCCGGCAGACCGTAGGCGCGTTCGGCGAAGGTCGCCGGTGCGCCCACCACGAATTCGCTGCAGACCTTCGCCATGTCCTCGATCGACTTCAGCTGGTGCTTCTCGGCCGTGGCCTTGGTGACCACCATGGCGTCCTTGTTCTCAGCCTTGGAGGCCTCCAGCACGGCCAGTCCCTCGGGCAGCTTCCCTGAGAGTGCGTTGTAGATATCCTCCGCCGAGACCTCGGCGGCGTCCGGGCTGACGTGCAGCAGCAGGTTTCCGCTGTAGTCCGGGATGATGTCCACCGATCCGTCCTGGACGGCCTTGAAGTAGACCTCGCGGGAACCGATGTTCGGCTTGGTGCTCGCAGTGACGCCGGCTCCGTTGAGGGCCCCGGCATATACCTCGGCGATGATCTGGCTCTCCGGGAAGTCTGCGGAACCGATCACCAGCGCCGAGCCCGAACCGGAGGTGGCCCCGCCCGTCGCCGGCGCGGTTGAGAGCGGATCGGATGAACCTCCGCAGGCGGACAGTGCCATGGCCAGGCCGACGCCGGCGGCCAGACCGCCGAATGCGCGCCTGCCGAGTGCTCGTTGGCGGGTTTCCTTCATGACGTACCTCCTTGGACAACAGTCCCCGCGGGTACGGGGTCTGTGAGATCAACCGCAGCCTGCTGGCTCCGGTCTGGCTGTGAAGAGGCGCCCTGGGACAGGAACAGCCTCTGAATGAGGGCGAGGACAAGGTCGACGGCGATGGCCAGTCCGGCGATGAGCAGCGACCCGCCCAGCATCTGGGGAAATCGGACAGGACCAGTCCGTCGAAGAGATACCGGCCGAGGCCGCCGAGGTTGATGTAGGCCACGACTGAGACGGTGGCGATGGCCTGGAGCACGCCGGTCCGGAACCCGCCGTACATCACGGGGAGTGCGTTGGGGAACTCCGCGCGGAACAGCACCTGGAGCTCCGTCATGCCCATGGCCCGGGCGGCGTCGACGACGTTCCGGTCTACGCTGGCGATGCCAGCGTAGGTGCCGCCAGCAGCGGCGGAACGGTCAGGATGACGAGGGCCCAGATAGGGGGCATCAGCCCGATGCCGACCAGCAGGACGAATAGCGTGAGCAGGCCGAGCGTCGGCAGGGCCCGGAGGGCACCGGCGACGGCCACCGCGGCCACCCGCCCGCGGCCGGTGTGCCCCACGTACAGTCCGATCGGGACGGCGATGGCCGTGGCGATCACCATCACCAGGCCCGTGTAGAGCAGGTGCTCGGCCAGCCGGGTCGGGATTCCGGCGCTGCCGGACCAGTTCGCAGGATCGGTGAGCCAGGCAATGGTCTCCGTGACGACGTTGCTCATGAGGCACCGCCCGCGGTCTGCGCGTCAGAAAGCCGCAACGCCGCGGCCGCCGTTCCGGATTTGCCTGTGCCGGATTTGTCCTGGCCGGGCTTATCCTGGCCCGCAGTCGAATCGGCGCCGCCGGTGGCAGTTCCGGTGCCGGTGGCAGCGCGCGTCCAAGGGGTCAGCAGCCGCTCAAGCAGAACCAGGACGGCGTCCATCAGCAGCGCGAGGATGAGGATGGCGATGATGCCCACCACCACCTCGGTGACGAAGTCACGCTGCAGCCCCGAGGTGAAGAGCATGCCAAGGTTGCCAATGCCGAGCAGTGCCGCGACGCTGACCAGCGAGATGTTGCTGACCGAGACCACCCGTAACCCGGCGAAAAGCACCGGCAGGGACAGCGGCAGGTCGATCTGCAGGAAGCGGGCGAAGGGCTTGAACCCCATGGCCACGGCGGCCTGGCGGAGGTCCTCGTCCACCGAGTCAAAAGCGTCCAGGGTGGCCCGTACCAAGAGGGCGACGGCGTAGATGGTCAGGGCCACCACCACGTTGACCGGGTCCAGGATCCGGGTTCCGAGGACGGTCGGCAGGATGATGAACAGCGCCAGGGACGGGATGGTGTAAAGCAGCGAGGACGCTGTCAGGACCACAGACCGGAGACCCCGGTTTTGCCGGGCGACCTGAGCCAGCGGGACCGCAATGAGCACCCCGAAAATCATCGGCAGAATGGCCAGGACCAGATGCTGTCCCGCGAGGCTGAAGACCTGCGCGCTGTTGGCCAGGAACCATTCCATCAGATCGCGCCCTGGCGGACATGGCGGTCCGACTCGATCACGGCGAGCACTTCTTCGGCGGTGATGACGCCGGCCACGCGGCCGTCCGCGTCCACGGCGACGCCGAGGCCGGAGGGTGACGACAGTGCCGCGTCGAGGGCGCGGCGGAGAGTGTCGCCCTTCCGGAAGAGTGATCCGCCGGGAACCGTCGCGGCCCCCTTGCCCGGGCCCGACCAGCCGAGGGGCCGCAGGGCTTCGTCGACCACCAGTTGCCACTCGCCGGAGGCATTGCCTGCCCGCTCAAGTTCTTCCGGGGTAATCGTCTGGACAGGGTGGACGGTGACGCCGTCGGACGGGCTGAAGGCGAGGTGCCGGAAGCCGCGGTCCCGGCCCACGAAGGACGCCACAAAGTCGTTGGCCGGGGCGCGCAGGATTTCCTCCGGCGTAGCGTACTGGGCGAGTTTGCCGCCGAGGCCGAACACTGCCACCTTGTCGCCGAGGACGGTGGCCTCGTCAATGTCGTGGGTGACGAAGACGATGGTCTTGGCCAGGTCCCGCTGGAGCCGGAGGAGTTCCTGCTGCAGTTCATCGCGGACCACGGGGTCCACGGCGCTGAAGGGTTCATCCATCAGCAGGACGGGCGGGTCGGCGGCGAGCGCCCGGGCCACTCCGACGCGCTGCTGCTGGCCGCCGGACAGCTGGGAAGGGTACCGCTTGCCCAGTGCGGAGGCCAGCCCGACGACGTCGAGCAGTTCCTGCGCGCGCTTCCGCGCCTCGGCCTTGCCCACGCCGTTGAGGCGGGGGACGGTGGCGATGTTGTCCAGCACGGAACGGTGCGGCATCAGCCCGGAGGACTGCATGACGTAGCCCATGGACCGGCGCAGCTTCGCCGCGGGCACCGAGGTAACGTCCTCGCCGCCCACGGTGATGGTGCCCGACGTCGGCTCCACCATACGGTTGATCATTCGCAGCGACGTGGTCTTGCCGCAACCCGAAGGCCCGACAAAGACGGTGATGGCGCCTTTGTCGATGGACATGGTCAGCTTATCCACGGCAGGCTGGCCGCTCTGGTACTGCTTGGTGACGCTCTGGAACTCGATCATGGCTTCAGCCATTCCGGGCTTACCTAACTGTTGGAGGCAACATCGGACCAGCCAACTGATCATAGACTCGCCGATTTTTTGCTGTAAAGCACGTAGAACTCAGCCTAGCCAGCGCAGCCGACAAAGTCAGGGACCTTATCAACTGCGCTGTGGCTGACACTTCAATTCGGTGCCACTCCTCAGGTGGATGGGTGCCGGGGAAACGCGGGGTCACTTCGCGCCCATTCCAGCGTTCGGGATGGACCGCAAATGACCCCGCGTTGCCTTTGCCACCGAGCCGGGTCAGCGGCCCTGCCGCCGCCCCCGGCTGCTCCGCCCCGGCCTTTGCCGCCCCGCTTGGCGCGCTGCCTTTCGGCCTCCTCGTGGCTGTCCCGCTCGGCCGATCGCTGGCTTTTGCCCCCGGCCGATATTTTCTGGTGCCACTCCCGTGCGTAAGCGCGGCGGGCGGCCGAATCGTGCCGCCGGGCCAAGGCCGCGAGTTCGCGCTGGAGTTTCAGGTAGCTCGCCCAGCGGCGGTCATCCAGCCGGCCGTCCGCGATCGCGGCCTGCACGGCGCAGCCGGGCTCGCTGCCGTGCGCGCAGTCGGAGAACCGGCATTGCCCGAAGAGCTCCTCCAGATCGCCGAACATCTCCTCCATCCCGCCGTCGGCGTCGAACAACCCGAAACCTCGCACCCCCGGGGTGTCCATCAGCACGGCACCGCCCGGCAGGGGCACGAGTTCCCGGGACGTCGTGGTGTGTTTGCCTTTTCCGTCGCCGGCCCGGACGGTACCGGTTTCCTGGACCTCGGCGCCGACGAGGGCGTTGATGAGCGTGGACTTTCCGGCCCCCGAGGGGCCCAGCAACACGAGGGTGCCGCCGGGCGGGAGATGCCCCAGCAGTTCATCGAGGCCGTCGCCTTGCTCCGCGGAGGTGGTCACCACCGCGACGCCGGCGGCCTGGAGGATCACCTTGCCGACGACGTCATCCGCGACGTCCGCGAGGTCCGCCTTGGTGATGATGACGAGCGGGGTGGCTCCGGAGTCCCAGGCCGCGACGAGGGTGCGCTCGAGCCGGTTGTGGGTGAGCGGACGGTCCACGGGCACCACGACGCCGACGATGTCCATGTTCGCGCCGAGGACCTGCGCCTCCGACGAGGCCTCGAAAGCACGCTTGCGACTCAGCTCCGAATGGCGCGGCAGGATCCCCGCAATGGCTGGCTCCCCCGCGGTGTTGGAGCCCAGCCAGACCCAGTCCCCTGTGGCGGGGAGCTCCCCGCGCCGGGGTAGGGCAGGTGGAGTGTCGCATCGCGGGTGGCGACGAGGACCAGGTTGCGGTCCACGCGGATGACCCGTCCCGCGCCGGTACCGCCCGGCACGCGATGGGCTGTGAAGCGTTCGGCGACGGCGGTGGTGAACCCGTAGCCGGCCGGACCTTCGGGAAAGTTGTTGCTGGTGGCGGTGGCGCCGTTAGCGCCCGGACGTGCAAGAGAAGTAGTCAACGAAAACCCTTTGATGGGCCCCGGTGCACGTGCCGCGCTGCGGGTGGAACCTGGCAGCGGTTTGCGGCTAGTTGGTGCGGTTTGCCGGGGCAGGAATAATGACGTGGCTGATGTTGGTGCGCGTTGCGCCCAGGACTATTGCAGTCATCGTCTCCACCTCCCCGTTCCGCCGTCGCTCGCTGTGCCGGTAATTTGTGCCGGCTCCGCAGGGGCCTCCCCACGGCTTTTTAGAATAGCCGCGCCCGCCCCGGCCTGGCTAGGGAATCCGTCAGGAAAGTTTGCCGTCCAGCGGCCGCTCCCGGTGGAGCCGGAGCGCCACGTCGACGAGCGAGACCTTGTTCAGCCCGTCGACCTCGTCCAGCGGGATCCAGGCCGCGTGCGTCGTGCTGCCATCCACCTCGTGCCGCAGTTCCCCGCCGGTGATGGTTGCCTCGTAGATCAGCCTCAGGGACTGGAAGTCGCGCTCTCCGCCGTCGATCCGGATTTCGGCGGGCCAGTGCCCGACGTCGATCCCCAGCATGGTGCCGACCTCGGCGCGGTATCCGGTTTCCTCATGGATTTCGCGGCGGCAGCCGTCGACCGGGTGCTCGCCCAGGTCCAGCCCGCCGCCCGGCAGGGTCCAGCCTTCCTTGCCGCCCTGCTTCCAGTACGCCAGCAGGATGGCGCCGTCGCGGATGATGACCGCGTAGGCAGCGGGACGGGTGTCGAAGTTCAGGCTCATCCCTCCAGCGTAGTGGCCGGACAGGGCAGTAGCCCGGAGGCCGGTTCAGCCCTGCTCGGTCACCAGCTGAAGCACGCCGAAGACGGGATCCTGCTTCAGGATGCGTACGTCGGTGATTCCTGCGGCGGCCAGGGCGGCGCGGAAGGATTCCTGCAGACGCGGGACGTTCATGCCCAGTCCGCTGCCGAGGATCACCGGGCCGTCGATGCGCAGTTGCCGGACTGTCTGCTCCGCGAGCCCGGCGAGGTCGCGGCCGGCCTGGTCCACAAGTTCCCGGCTGGCGGCGTGGCCGGCGTCGGCGGCGTCCACCACCAGCCGGGCCCGCTCGGCCCAGTACCGGCGTCCGGTATCGGGTGAGTGGAAGAGTGCGATCAGCTTGTTGGGATCATCCACGCCGCAGGAGGCCAGCAGGGCGGTGGTCAGTTCGTCCGGTTCCAGCCCCTGGTTCATCCGGCGCAGGCTATGCCGGACGGCCTCGCGGCCCAGCCAGTACCCGCTGCCCTCGTCCCCCAGCAGATAGCCCCAGCCGCCGGCGCGGGCCTCCTCGCCGAGGCTGTTCCGTCCCCAGGCGGCCGAACCGGTGCCGCCGATGACGGCCACGCCGGTACTGGCTCCCCGGCGGCCAGCAGGAGCCGGGAATCGTGGACCACGGTGATCCGGGCACCCGGCACGTGCGGCGCGATCAGGGCGGCGAGGGCCTCGGCGTCGGCGTCGGTATCGATTCCGCCGGCTCCCGCATAGACCCGGGAGACAGTTCCGCCGCCGATCCGGGCGAAGAGCTCGGCAAGATTGAGCGCCGCCACTTCGCGGCTGACGTTTTGGACGTTGGAGCTGCCCACCGATTCGTCGGCCACAACGGCGCCGCCCTCGAATCGGACGCCACGGGTCTTGGTTCCGCCGATGTCGAGGCCGATCACGGCGCCGGCGCCAGGAACGGAGGGAACGGTGTCCGCCGCGGGCGGGATGTCAGAATGAGTCACCGGAACAGCCTACTGAATCACGCACAGGAGTGAGCAATGTCGCACGACATCTTTGGTACCCGGATCATTGCGGCTCCGATGGCCGGCGGAACCTCCACCCCGGACTTCGTCACAGCCGTGCATGAGGCCGGCGGACTGGGTTTCCTGGCCGCGGGCTACAAGACCGTGGCAGCCATGCAGGCGGACATCAGCAGCGCCCGTGCCGCGGGGGCACGTTTCGGCATGAATGTCTTCGTTCCCGATCCCGCCCAGCAGGTTCCTTCCGGGGCCGTGCTGGCGCAGCTTGAGGAATACCGCGCCCGGCTGCGGCCTGACGCCCGGCGGTACGGCGTGGAGGTCCCGCCATTGCGGCTCGACGACGACGACCACTGGCACGGCAAGATCGACGCCCTGCGGGAGAACCCGGTGGAACTTGTCAGTTTCGCGTTCGGGCTGCCCGGGACCGACGTGGTGCGTGCCCTGCAGCGGGCAGGTTCCACCGTGCTCGCCACCGTGACCACTGTTGCCGAGGCGCTCGAGGCCGCCGGGCAGGGCGTCGATGCGCTAGTGGTGCAGCATGCGAGCGCCGGGGGCCACAGCGCGGCCTTCCAGCCATACGCCGACCGGCACGATACCGACCCGCACGATGCCTTCCGGCCGGGCACGACGGCGGAGCTGGTCACCCGGGTGCGGTCCGCCGTCGGGCTCCCGCTGGTCGCTGCCGGCGCTGTGATGGACCGGGCGGGGCTGGACGCGGTCCTCGCGGCGGGGGCTGAGGCGGCCCAGGTGGGCACCGCATTCCTCCGCACCGACGAGAGCGGCGCCCGGCAGCTGCACAAAGACGCCCTCGGCAGCCCCGTTTCACGGAAACCCGGCTGACGAGGGCCTTCACGGGGCGGCTGGCCCGGGCCCTCGTAAATGAGTTTGTCCGGGACCACCCCGACGCGCCCGAGGCCTACCCCGCCGTGCACCATCTCACCGCTCCCCTGCGCGCGGCTGCGGCGACAGCCGGGGATGCGGACCGGCTGAACCTCTGGGCGGGGACGGGCTGGCGGCAGGCGCGGGCCGGTTCCGTTGCGGAGGTCATGGCGGATTTGCTGGGCTGACGGATCGCCGAGTTCGCCGGAGCCTTGCGGGTTCGCCGTAACGTTCCCGCGATCTCGCAGGCTTCCGGCGAACTGGCCGCCACGGGCCGGCTGAGGCACCCGGAGCCGGCTCAGGTACGAGGCGCCGCCGGCCGGCTCAGGCGCCCGCGCGTCCCCGGACGAAGCCGGCGAGCAGTGCGGGGCCCTCGCTGAGCACCAGCTCCCGGAAGAGCCTCACAGGGTCCGGCTCGGCGTCGGCTCCCCGCGGCGTTCCCGCCAGGCCAGGCCGATCTCCCGGAAGGCCAGGCCTGAATCCAGGGCGAGCTCCACCCAGCCGAGATCCCCGGACTGGGCCGGAGTGTGGCGCCCGGGGGCCAGCTCCCCGGGCGGGAGGATGCTCACGCCGAGTCCTGCCGAGACGAGTCCGCGGGCCGTGTGGGAGTCCTGGCTCTCGAAGGCGATCCGGGGCCGGAACCCCGCCTCCCGGAACAGGGCGTCGGTCAGCGAGCGCATGCCGTAACCCGGGCCCATGGCCACGAACGGGTCCTGCCGGATCTCCTCGAGGCGGGCCCGCCGGCGCTTGGCCAGCGGGTGCCGGTGGTGGACGACGAGCCGCAGCGGTTCCCGGTACAGCGCTGCGGAGGAGATCAGCCGGCTCGGCGCCGCGACCGGGGCGGTCAGGGCCAGGTCCGCGTCGCCGGCGGCGAGTTCGGCCAGGCAACCGTCCCGGGCGCCCTGGCTGAGCTCAAAGGCCGGCTGGGGGTGCCGGCTGCGGAAGGCACTGATCAGCAGCGGCAGCATCGCCTCCCCGAACGTGTGCTGGAAGGACACGGCAATCCGGCCGCGCACCACCTCCGACTCGTGCCGGACCAGGTCCAGCCCGGCCTGGAACTCGCCCAGCGCGGCCTCGATATGCGGCAGGAGCGCCTTGGCGGCGGGGGTCAGCCGCACGCCGCGGCCGTCACGGATCAGCAGTTCTGTCCCGATGATGCTGCTGGCCCGGGCGATGCCTCGGCTAACCGTCGACTGAGGCACTCCCAGCAGTTCGGCGGCCGCGGTGACGTGCTGGGTGCGCCCGAGCTCGGCCAGGAGGGGCAGCAGCGGCAGCAGTTGCACCAAGTGTTTGTGCTCGACGTCCATGGCCCGCCCTCCAATTCGTTCCGTATTTGCTATGAATTCTATGAGAATCATGCATTGGAAGCATATTCAGCGGAAGCCTAGTCTGGGGAACATGCCACGACTTCCGCTCCTCCGCCGCCCCGCTGCCCCTGCCCCGGTCCCGCCGGACACCGCCGGGACCGGAGCCGGGGCTGGCGCCGGGATCGCCGCCCGCACCGGCATGACGCCCGCCAGCCCGGAGCAGGTCGTCAGGGTGCCCGTCGTCGGGGTTCCCGCTTGGCCGGGTCATCCCAAGGGATCCGCCGCCTACCGGAAAATTCTCGCGGGGCTGGCGTTCGCCGGTGTGGCCACCTTTGCCCAGCTGTATTCCACCCAGGCGGTGCTGCCCATGATGGCGGCCGATCTGCAGGTCACGGCAGCCGAAGCGGCACTGACGATTTCGCTGGCCACCGTGGGGCTGGCCGTGACGGTGCTTCCGTGGTCCTTCCTGGCCGACCGGATCGGGCGCGTCCGTGCCATGATGTGGGGCATCTCCGCCGCCACGGTCCTGGGCCTGCTGGTTCCGCTGGCCACCAGCTTCCCGATGCTCCTGGGCCTGCGGATGCTCGAAGGCATGGCACTGGGCGGCATCCCGGCCATTGCGATCGCCTACCTCAACGAGGAGGTCAACAAGGCCCACGCTGCGCTGGCGGCCGGAACATACGTTGCCGGGACCACGCTGGGCGGACTCGCCGGCCGGCTGCTGGCCGGTGTGGTCGGTGAACTCTGGGGATGGCGGGCCGCGGCCCTGGCCGTCTCGGTCCTGGCCGGCGTCGCGGCGGCCCTGTTCCTGCTCCTGGTCCCGCAGGCGAGGGGCTTCACGGCCGCGGCGGCAGGCGGCTTCCGCGGGGCAGTGCGGACGCTGGCTGGGCACGGCCGGAACCCGCGCCTGCTGGCCCTCTACGTCCAGGCGTTCCTGCTGATGGGCGGCTTTGTGGCTGTCTACAATTACCTGGGCTTCCGGCTCTCCGGCGAGCCTTTCGGCCTTCCGGCCACGATCATCAGCCTGATATTCCTGGCCTACCTCTCCGGAACGGTCTCCTCCCGCTGGGCCGGGGCCTGGCGGCGCGGTTCGGGCGGCGCACGGTGCTGATCTCAGGAACGGTCCTGATGGTGGCGGGCCTGGCACTCACGCTGACCCAGTTGCTGGCACTCATCATGGCCGGGCTGCTGCTGTTCACCGGAGGCTTCTTCGCGGCACACAGCATCGGCGCCGGCTGGACCGGCGTGATCGCCACGACCGGCCGGGCACAGGCGGCGTCCCTCTACAACCTCGCCTACTACCTCGGGTCCAGCGTCATCGGCTGGGCCGGCGGGCTGGTGTTCCAGGCGCTCGGCTGGACGGCGCTGGCGCTGACCGTCATCGGACTGGCCTGCACGACGGCGGTGATCACCGCCGTCGTGCATCCCGCCCGCCCGGCGCCTGCAGGTGAGGCGGCTGCAGCTGAGGCGCAGCCGGCCGGAGCGCCGGCGGCTAAGGCGAACGGCGCTAGCGCGTAGCCTCGATGGCCTGCACAAGGTCGGCGACGACATCGGCCGGGTCCTCGAGTCCGACCGACACACGCAGCAGGCTGGCGTGCGGTTTGGCCTCGGCGGCCACCGGCCGGTGGGTCAGCCCGGCGGGGTGCTGGATCAGCGTGTCGATGCCGCCGAGCGAGACCGCGTGCGTGATCATGCCGACCGCGCCGGGAATCCGTTCCGCGTGACCGGCAGTGCCCACTTCAAAGGCGATCAGCGAGCCGGGGCCGGACATCTGCGTCCCGATCAGACCCTGCGGATCACACTCGGGCAGCCCCGGATAGAAGACCCGCCGGACCAGCCCGTGTTCGGCCAGGGCAGCCGCGACCTTCTGCGCGCCGGCCTGCTGGGCGCGCACCCGGACGGGGAGCGTGGCCAGCCCGCGGTGGAGCAGGTAGGCCGGCCAGGGGTGAGGATGCCGCCGGTGACGGCCCGGATCTGGCGCAGCCTCGTGGTCCATTCGGGTGCCGCGGCCACCACGCCGCCCATGGCATCCCCGTGGCCGCCGAGGAACTTGGTGGCACTGTGCAGGACCATGGCCGCGCCCTGGCGGAAGGGCCGCTGGAGGATCGGGCTGGCGAAGGTGTTGTCGACCAGGAGCGGGACGCCGTCCGCCGCCGCGGCAACGCGGGCAATGTCGACGAGTTCCAGGCTCGGGTTGGCCGGCGTCTCCAGGATTACCAGGCCGGTGTCGGGCCGGAGCGCGGCATGGACACCCTCCGGGGCAGTGAACGTCACGTCATTGCCGAGCACGCCTGAAGCCAGCAGGTGGTCGCTTCCGCCGTACAGCGGCCGCACGGCGACCACGTGCTTCTTTCCAGTGGCGACGACGGCAAGCAGGACCGCGCTGAGCGCCGCCATACCGGTTGCGAACGCCACCGACTCCGGGGTGTCTTCGAGGACGGCCACTCCTTCTTCGAACCGTGCCACGGTGGGATTCCAGAGCCGCTGGTAGACGGTGCTTTGCCCTCCATGTGCGTGCCGCCCGTGGCCATGTGCTCATAGGCGAGTCCGCCGTCGTGCACGGAGGGAAGCGGTGCAGTGGTGGAAAGATCGATCGGCACGGCGTGCACGCCCAGTTCAGTGAGGCCGGTCCGGCCGGCGTGGACGGCCAGCGAGTCTTGAGAAAGCACGTTGCTCCTTATGAATATTCACCATTGAATGCCGCAAGTATCTGGCAATAATTCGGAGATTTGTAGAGGCCGTGAATGGAACTGTTGGAATGTGCCGTTTATGATGAACTGACAACACTTCAAGGAGGATCCGTGAGTAGCAGTGCGAAGAATCTTCGGCCGGGAGCGGGTGCCGGCGAGCCGCTCGACGCTATCGACGAGCGCCTGCTCGCGGCACTCGTCGCCGATGCCCGCATCTCCAACAAGCAGCTGGCTGAACTCGTGGGGATTGCGCCGTCCACAGCCCTGATGCGCACCCGCGCCCTGTCGGACCGCGGGATCATCCAAGGCTTCGAGGCGAAGCTGAGCCTGTCCGCGATCGGCCGCTCCGTGCAGGCCCTCATCGCCGTCAGGCTGCGCGCCCATGACCGCGAGCAGATCGACCGCTTTACGTCCCGGGTGCCCAAACTTCCGGCCGTGCTCTCCACCTTCCACACCTCGGGTTCGGTGGACTATCTGCTGCACATCGCCGTGGCCACCACCGAGGACCTCCGCGACTGGGTGCTGGACAATCTGGCCACCGATCCGGTGGTGGGCCATACCGAAACCACCCTCGTGTTCGACCACATCCAGGGCAACCAGGGCCCGCTGCCCGAGTAGAAACGGGCGGGCCCGTCAGCCGCGGCGCAGCGCCGCGCGCAGCGTGATGCCGGCAAGAATCGCCGCCGCGATTGCACAGACGACGACGAACCCGGCAACCGCCGGCTGCAGGCCGACGACGCCGGCGGCGAGCCCCAGCCCGATGACGGGAAAGGCGCTGCCCAGGTACGTAATGACGTAGACGGTGCTAATGATCTGGGCGTGACGCGAGGCCTCCACCTTTCCGGCCACATCGTTGAAGACGGTCCGGAAGGACACCCCTGCCCGATGCCGGCGGTGATGCTCGCGATAATCAGCAGCCAGGGACTGTTCCACGCGGCAGCCGCAGCGATAAGAAGCACCGACGCCGCCAGAACGGCAAGTCCGACCGGCACCACGAACCGTCCCCGCACGGCGAGCAGCTGGCTGAGCGCGGAGGACCCGAGGGTCAACCCTGCCAGCAGGCCGATCAGCGGCCGCGAATCCGCGTGGACAATCTGGGCGAAATAGCCCGGGGCAAGGGAGAGGCAGAAGCCGAAGACCGTGAAGCTGAGGAACCCCACCGAGGCCGCCAGCCAGAAGGCGCCCCGTGCTTCGCTGGACACCGACGGCCGGCGGGGCGCCAGCACGCGCAGCGGCTGCCGCCCGCGTTCGAGGTGACCGCCGGCCGTGCCTTGAGCAGGTACAGCGGAACCAGCAGCGCAACGAGAACCACGGAATGCAGGAAATACGGCGTGGACGTGGGACCGGGCAGCAGCGAGTACTCCCCGATGGCAGGACCGGCCGCCACGCCGCCGGCGGACGCCAGCAGGGTGAACCTCGAGGCCCACTCGGGCCGGCTGGGCAGCAGCTCCCGCAGGGCCGCCGAACTGGCACCGGTGGCGAGGGCCACCGCAATACCCTGCAGGGCCCGGCCGGTGCACAGCGCGAACAGGCTGTCCGCAGTGGCAAAGACGGAGCCGCCCGCGAGGCCTACGAGCACGGCGAGCACCAGGGCGGCGCGGCGGCCGATGTGGTCAGACCAGTGGCCGGCCAGGATCAGCGTGCCCACCAGCGCCAGGACATAGGCCGAAAAGGCCACGGTAACGTCCAGCGCGGTGATCCCGAGTTTGGCCTGCAGCAGCGGGTACAGCGGGGTGGCGAGATTCGCGCCGACCAGGAGTGTGAAAATCACGACGCCGGCCATCACCAGCCGTGCGGTGGTGGAAGCGTCCCAGCCCCAGCGTTCTGCCGTGGCCGGGCGCATGCGAAGTTCGCTGAAGACTGTCATGTCCGTGCCCTTGCGTGGAAGCGGGCCGCGTGTTCCCTGTGGTGGGGGAATCGCCGGCCCGTGAAGATTCGATACGTCCACAATGAGGCACTTCTGACCTCCACGGCGAAAATGCGTGGCAAAATTGATCAAAACATTCAATCGATGGCTGTCAGAGTAAACCGGAGTGATGATTTGAACAGTCTGGACCCCACCGACCTGAAGATCCTGCTGGAACTGATCCGGGATCCGCGGATCCAGATCGGTGAACTCAGCGACACCCTGGGCATTGCCCGCAACACCGCGCAGTCCCGCGTGCGGCGCATGCAGCGCTCCGGTTTGCTGCACGAGGGCGGCCGCGAGATCGACCTGGAAGCGGTGGGGTACGACGTCGTCGCCTTCGTCACGATCGAGGTCAACCACCGGGAACTCGACGGCGTGGTGGGCGCCCTGCGCCTGATCGCACAGGTCCTGGAAGTCCATGAGATCTCCGGACGCGGGGATGTGTGGTGCCGCGTGGTTGCCACCGACACGCACAACCTGCAGGCCGCCTTGCGCTCCATCCTCCGGATCAGGGGCGTCATCCGCACCGAGACGGTCCTGGCCCTTCACACGCACATCCAGTACCGCACCGAACCCCTGATCAGCCGGCTGGCCCAGGGCAGCTCCCTGGCCCCCGCCCGGTCAAAGTGACCTGCCTACCCGCCGCCCGCCGTGACCAGCGGTGCCCGCGCGGCCGCGACCGCTGAAGACGGGATAATGGGCCCGTGACTATCATCGATAACGCCGTCTACGTGGACGGCGTCCGCACCGCCGAGCCGCAGAGCCTCGAGCAGACCTTCGAGACCCTGAACCTGCATGGCGGGATGGCGTGGATCGGCCTCTACCGGCCCACGGAGGACGAAATGGCCGCCGTCGCTGCGGAGTTCGGGCTGCACCGGCTCGCCGTGGAAGACGCGATTTCGGCCCACCAGCGCCCCAAGCTCGAGCGCTACGACGACAATCTCTTCACCGTGCTGCGCCCGGCGCGGTACCTGGATGAGACGGAAACCGTGGAATTCGGCGAGCTCCACGTGTTCACCGGCAAGAACTTCGTCGTCACCGTCCGGCACGCCGAGACAGGCGGGGTGGCCCAGGTGCGGCGGAAGCTGGAGCGCCGCCCCGACCTCCTGTGCCACGGCCCGGAGGCTGTGCTCTACGCGCTGATGGACCAGGTGGTGGACGACTATGTGCCCGTGGTGGCGGGGCTGGAAAACGACATCGACGAGATCGAGGACCAGCTCTTCAGCGGCGACCCCAAGGTGTCCCGGCGGATCTACGAACTGGCCCGTGAGGTCATCCAGTTCCAGCGCGCCATCCATCCGCTCCCGGCCATGATCGAGCTGCTGCGGCGCGGCTTCGAAAAGTACCAGATCAATTCCGAGCTCCAGCACAACCTCCGCGACGTCGAGGACCACGTGGAGCGGCTGATTTCCCGGGCGGACTCCTTCCGGGACCTCCTGCAGAACGCCCTCACGCTCGACGGCACGCTCACGGCCAACCGCCAGAACGAGGCCAGCGCAGAGCAGAACGAGCAGGTCAAGAAGATCTCGTCCTGGGCGGCCATATTCTTCGCCCCGTCTATTGTCGCGGGCATCTACGGCATGAACTTTCTCGGGATGCCCGAACTGCAGTGGAGTTTCGGCTATCCGATGGCGATCGGGCTGATGTTCGGCACGGCCGCCCTGATGTACGGCATCTTCAAGAACAAGGGCTGGCTCTAGCCCACGGCTGCGGCGTCGGGCCCGCCCGCAGGGGGCGGAATCCCGGCGTCGTGAGCGCAGTCAGCGACGCTGCCGGGCCTGCGCAACCAGGCGGCTGAAGGCCAGGACAAAGACCGCCTCGACCAGGACCATCAGCCCCAGCAGCAGCCATTGGCCTGCGCCGATGAAGACGACGGCACCGATCACCACCAGGGTGGTTCCCAGGGCCAGGGCGTAGACGGCGAAGCCGATGGCCACCTTGGCGCTGCGGACTCCCGTGCGGAAGCCGAAGCCCAGGGGTTCGCCCCGGGGTAGCCCTCCACGCGGTCCGGTCCCGCGGGCTTGAGGCTGTCGAACTCATCCCACGGGTCGCGGTCCTGGTCCTGTTCGGTCATGCTTCCATTATCCCGCGGGGACAGCGCGCGGAGGGCTGCCCTCGCACTCTCCGGACGACGCCGTCGTCGATTTGAGTTCACTGCCGGCCTGGGCTGACCGCCCTTAGGCGGCCCGGACGTCGATTTCCCCGGGGGCCGCGCCGACAGCGCCGAACACGAGGTGGCGGTTGGCTATTTTTTCGCTGAAGAACCGGTCGTGGCTGACCACCACGACGGCGCCCGGGAAGTGCACCAGCGCGCGTTCCATGACCTGGGTGCTGGACATGTCCAGGTGGTTGGTGGGCTCATCCAGCAACAGGACCGAGGCGCCGGACAGGAGGCACTGCGCCATGGCGACGCGTGCCTTCTGCCCGCCGGACAGGTTGCCGATTTTCTGTTTGAGGTCCGCCTCGGAGAACTGGAACATCGCGAGGAACCGGTTGACGGACTTCCTGGTAGCGCTGAACGCCAGGCTGTCGGGCAGCGCGTTGACCGCGTGGGACACGGTGTCGGCGTCGTCGAGGTCCGCCAGCATCTGGTTGTAGGAGACGAAGCCGGGTCCCTTGGCCCAGGCCACGTCGCCGGTGTCGGGCTGTTCTTCTCCCGTCAGCACCTTCAGGAGAGTGGACTTGCCGCTGCCGTTGGAGCCGAGGACCACGATCCGGTTGCCGCGGCGGATCTCGAAGCTCAGATCGTCGAACAGCAGCTTCTCCCCGTAGGACTTGCCCAGTCCCTCCACGCGGCAGAGGACGTCCTTGACGTGCAGGCCGCCATAGATCTCGGTGACGATCTGGTCGACGGGGCGGGGCGTGCGGGACTTCTTGATCTTGGCCAGCTGGTTGCCCAGCCCGCGGCTGGCCGCCTTGGCCGCTTCGCGGCGATCGGCGATCCCTTCGGCTTCGAAGGCCAGGAGCTCGGATTCGTGCACGAACTGCTGCTCCAGGCTTTAAGGCGGAACTGCTTCTGGACGACGTATTCGCCGAAATTGCCCGGGTATTCATGCAGGTGGAAGTTCTCCACCTCAATGATCCGGGTCACGACGGCGTCGAGGAACTTCCGGTCGTGCGAGACGATGATCGCGGCGCCCTTGAAGTCCCGGAACCAGCTTTCGAGCCATTCGACGCCGGCCACGTCCAGGAAGTTCGTGGGCTCGTCCAGCAGCAGCACGTCGGGGACCTCGAGGAGGATCTTGGCGAGGGCTGCACGGTTGCGCCAGCCGCCCGACAGTTCGTCGATCGCGCACGTGCGGTGGGCCTCATCGAAGCCCAGGGTCGTCAGGACCGTGTCGATGCGCCGCGGGTAGTCCCAGCCGTCGAGTCGTTCCATGTCCGCGAACAGCTCAGCCTGCCGGCCGATGAGCCGGTCGAGTTCGGTATCCGCGGGATCGGCTGCGATGGCCGCGTCGATGGCGGCCAGTTCGGCTTCGACGGCCTTGATCTCCGAAAACAGCCCGTCCAGGACTTCAAGAATCGTGGCGTCCCCGTCGAGTTCGGAGAACTGCGAGAAGTAGCCCACCTTGGTCCCCGGTTCCAGGGTGACGGTGCCCGTGTCCGGTGCCACCTGGTCGAGGACCAGCTTGAGGATGGTGGTCTTGCCGGAACCGTTCTTGCCGATCAGGCCCACCCGGTCCCCGCTTCGAGGCGGAAGAACGCTTCCCGGAGGATCTGGGTGTTGTCGAAGCGCACGCTGACGTCTTGCAGTCGGATCAGGCTCATGAGTTTGAATCTCTCAAGTTAGGCGGGGAAAGGCATTGATGCGGGAGGCGGAGCGGGACGCTAGCGGACGGCGAGCCGCCACAGTGAGGTGACCTCGGCCGCCCGCGCCGCGAACAAGGGATCGTTGCGGTCGGATGCCTTGGGGTGGGTTGGCCGGGTGTCGAGCCGGTCCAGCACGTTCAGCCCGGCGGAGTCGATGGCGCCCAGCAGCTGGTCACGGGTCCGCAGGCCCAGGTGCTCGGCAAGATCCGAGAGGACCAGCCAGCCCTCACCGCCCGGCTCCAGGTGGCCGGAGAGCTCGGTCAGGAACCGGAACAGCATCCTGCTGCCGGGGTCGTACACGGCGTTATCCAGCGAGGAGTGCGGGGTGGCCGGAATCCACGGAGGATTGCATACGACGAGCGGTGCCCGGCCCGCCGGGAACATGTCGGCCAGGACCGCCTCCGCCCGGTCCTGGACGCCCAGATGCCGGAAGTTCTCTGTGGCGCAGGCAATCGCGCGAGGTTCATTGTCGGTGGCCACCACACGTTTGACGCCGCGGCGGGCCAGAACGGCAGCGAGCACGCCGGTGCCCGTCCCGACGTCGAACGCCAGTGTGTCAGAAGGCAGCGGAGCGGCGGCCACCAGGTCGACATACTCGCTGCGGGTCGGGAAGAACGTGCCGTAGTGCGGATGGATGCGGTCCTGCAGGGCCTCGACGTAGACGCCGTTCTTTCGCCACTGGTGGGCGCCGATTGCCCCGACAAGCTCGTGGAGGGACACAATCGAAGGTTCGCCGATGTCCCCATAGGCTTCCGCGGCGGCCTCCTGGATGTCGGGGAACGCCGCAGGGGCACCACCGGGCCCGGATCAATCGGGATCAGCAAAAGGCCGAGCATGCGCGCGCGGTGCGAGCGGGCCTGGCGGTGCCGATAGAACTCATCGGCCGGGGTGTCCGCGACCTTTTTCTTCCCCGTACCCAGCCGCCGGTCCATGGCGTTGAGGATCTGCCGGGCATTGTGGAAGTCACCCTGCCAGAGCATCGCGATGCCCTGGGACGCCATCCGGTGTGCCTCGTCGGCCGTCAGGGAGTCGGTGACCACTTCGATCCGTGCGGGTGCGGGCCGTCCGTTCGCCGACCGCCATCGAGCCGTCCTGCTGTGGCCGGCCTCGGCCCACCTGACGACGGCCGGTTCATCCGCTGCGGCTGCCTGCGGAGGTTTGGAGGCGGGCGCAGGGATGCCCACGGGGCCCGGCACGGCGGTAGCGATAAGAGAGTTCCAATCCCAGAGTCCGAGGGAGGCTGATCGGAGACTGACGGTTACGGCGGGATTCCGCGACGCCGGATGCTGCCACCGGCGTACCTACTCAGGATACAGGCGGGTGCTGGTGCCCATCGGCCACGGGTCCGGATGCGCTTCCCTAGGGCGCGATGCGACTGCGGACGATCTCGCTGACGGCCTTGCCGTCGAAGCGGCCGGCGACCTTGGCGGTCACAGGCTTCATCACCGCGCCCAGTTGACGCATGGTCAGTTCGGTTCCGTCGGCCGTGAGGGAACTGATGACCTCGTCGACGATCGCCTCCACTTCCGCCGCCGTCAGTGCCTTCGGCAGGTAGGCTTCGATGATTTCGGCTTCCGCGATTTCGGCTGCGGCCCGCTCCGACTCCCCGCCTCGGTGTAGATGCGGGCGGTATCGCGGCGCTTGGCTGCTTCCTTCTGGAGCAGGGACGTCACCTGGGCGTCGTCCAGCACGATCGGAGTCTTGCCGGATTTCTCCCGCGTTTCTATTTCGCCCAGGACATTGCGCACCGTGGTGAGGGCGATCTTGTTGCGGTCCTTCATGTGGCTGACGACGTCGGCGTGCAGGCGTTCTTTCAGGGTGGTCATGATTCTCCTCGTGTCATAGGACAGGATATCCGGGGCCGCGGGGCTACTCCGCCGCCAGCGTCGTGACCCATTCCGGGGTCTGCTTGCCGAGGCGACGGTCGGTGAGTGTTCGCAGCCGCGCGGCGGCGACTTCCATCGCGCGTTGGTCCTTGTCGACGGCCCCGGGGGCACGCGCCGTCAGGCCTTCGACGGCGAGATGCCTTTCGGCGTCGTTGAGGGGCTCCTCCCAGGCGGCTTCAAGGACCGCCAGCTCTCCGCTGCCGGCCAGCTCGCTTTCACCAAGCACCCAGAGGACCTTCAGCCCCACCGTGCCCCGCTTCCTGTCCCCCGAATAGACGGCATCCAGCGCCCACTCCGTCCGTTTCCACCACTCGGCACGGTTGTCCGCCACCGCCCTCTGCTGCAGGGTAGTCCAGCCGATGAACCCGGCGATGCCGGCGCCAACCAGAACGGCAAGGGGACCCAGTGCGGCGAGGATCTGCCACCACTCGGCCGGGCCGGAGTGGACGAAGACCTCGACGGGGACGGGAGTCGGGGAGGGTGCCGGCGTCATGCGTTCAGCCTAAGCCTCACCCCGGACGCGGGCACCTGTTTTGTCGCTCAGGGCGCGGGTTCGTATCCGATGAGCCAGTGAAGTCCGTGCCGGTCCATGACTTGGCCGTCCGAAGCGCCCCAGGGCTTCGGGGCCAGGGGTCGATCACCCGGCCGCCATCAGCGAGTCTGTCGAACCACTCGTGAAGAACTGCCGGTTCGGCGGTGCCCAGCAACGAAAGCATGAGGCCTTCGAACCGGACGGTTGCCTGGCCTGCTGCCGCATCCGATCCCGCCAAAGCAACCACGCCGGCGAGCACTCCGTGCGCAATGGCGTCCGGCGGGCCGTCGCTGCGGCTGAACTCCTCGTACGTGTACAACGAGAGCTCTCCGCCGAAAACGTCCGCGTAGAAGCCAAGTGCTTCACGCGCCGTGCCGGGAAAACTGACATAGATCTGCGGTGACGTCATGAGCACAGCCTACAGATGCCGAAAGTCCTGTCCGTGGAGATCTGGCAGCGGTTCGTGGTAGTCCTGCGTGCATTCCACAGGGCAGAGCGGGAGTGCCCTTGTCGCTGGCGGACGTCTACCCGGCACAAGAGAAATCCCCGCAGATCCTGCTGTCTGCGGGGATTTCCGCGGCCGTTAGGCCAGATGCTGTGCCCGGTTTGTCAGATGTTCGAGTGCGGCACTCCGGGGTTGACTACGGCTCCAGCCTTGGCGGTCCAGGTGATGGATGTGCCGCCTTCGAACATCTGGATGACGCCTCCGAGAGGAGGCGCCAGCTCGTCGGTGACGGGGTAGCCCAGCTGTCCGGTCTGCGCGCCGTTCTTGATCCACGCGGTACGGATGGCTCCTTTCATGATGTGGGCGCCGGTAAAGGACGACCACACGACGGTGCCGCCCTGGAAGGACTGGGACGCTCCGCGGCCATTGAGGCCGGTTTCGTCAGATGTAGGGTACCCCAGGCTCCCGTTGGCGCCGCCCGCGGCCACCCATTTGGTGCCGATGGCCCCGAAAATGGCGTGGGCGCCGGCCGTGGCGTTCCAGACGATCGTGCCGTGCTGATAGCGCTGGTAGGTGCTGGTCTTGTTGGCGCTGAGCAGCTCACCGGACGTCGGGTAGCCCAAGCGGCCTTTTTCGTAGCCGAGCTTGGCGTAGGCGGTCCGGATCGCGCCGCGGGAGACCTGCGCGCCCGTCGCCGGCGAGTAGACGACGAAGCCGCGCTGGTACTGCCGGTACGCGCCCCCGTCCTTCAGCCCGGTAACCGTCAGACCCAGCGGCGAGCCGAGGTTGTACTGGACGGCGACGCGGCTGATCGCTGTCGCCATGCCCAAAGGCGGCGACTGTGCGGGAGCGGGAACGGACACGCCGCCGACTGTGGCAGCCTGGGCCGGTGCGGCTGCCACGATGGCGCCGCTGATGATGCCGAGGCCGAGCACGGCCCCAAGAACTTTCGCGTACAATTTTCCCCAATATTTTGCCGGCTTTGCCCGGTTGCGGAAATCGTAACCTACCGGCGGCGCGGGAAGATAGCACCGGGTGTCGCGCCGTGCCGGGCGCGCATTTCGTGGGTCTCAGTCCGGACTAATTCCTGGTCAAGCCCGCGGGGTCGAGGGTCTTAAAACCCTTGGAGTCTGTGGAGCTAAGGAGATTCGAACTCCTGACCTCTTCGATGCGAACGAAGCGCTCTACCAACTGAGCTATAGCCCCGAAGCAACGCCGTTCCCGAAGGCACGGCGTTGCCGGTGTCCCTAGGCTACAAACTATCCGCGTTCTTTGCCAGCCAGCCGCTGAATGTCTCACCGGCGTGGCGTTCCTCGGGTACCAGGTTCAGCCCGGCACGCAGGTAGTTTCCCATGGCACCCGGCAGCGGCAGCCGCACCAGGCGGCCGCGGGAACCGGTGACGGCCCTCCACTGCCGGGCGAACTCCTCCATGTCCTGGATCTCGGGCCCGCCGATGGTACGGACGCTGTGCCGCACGTCCGCGGGCGGTTCCAGCGCCGCCTCAAGCAGGGCAGCGGCGACGTCGCCGGGCGCGATCGGCTGGAACCGGGCACCCTTGACCGTCGGAATGATCCGCAGTTTCGAGCGGCCCCGAACATGGCAGCCAGCAGGGAGTGGAACTGCGTCGCCCGGACCACGACAGTGTCCAGCCCGGACCGCTCATAGACCTGTTCCTTGGCCGCCTTCGAGGTGTAGTAGCCGAAGCTGCTCCGGTCGCAATTGACGATGGACAGCATCACTGCGCGGGAGACGTCGGCGTCCTGGGCAGCGGCGAGAAGCCGGGCACCGCCGTCGGCGAAGTTCTTCAGGTCTTTCCCGGAGCGCCCCTCCAGGCAGTCGATCACGACGTCGGCCCCGGCCAGTGCCGCGGCGAGCCCCTCGCCGGTGGTGACGTCGGCCGCGAAGTACTCCGCGTCGTCGACCCTGGCCGGGGCGCCGGCGGGCAGCGGATGCCGGCAGAGGGCTGCCACACTGTGCCCGCCCGCGAGGGCCCTCCGCACCACTTCGCCGCCTACCTGGCCGGTTCCGCCCGCAACACAAATTCTTGTCATGCCCTGAGGCTACCCGGCTGTGCCCGATTTCCGGTCGCCCCGAGCGGGCCGGATTCTAATGGGCGGGTACTAAGTGGCCCGCACTGATCTGACGGTCACCGGCGTCCGGACACAGCAAAGCCCCGGGCGGCCATAACTGGCTGCCCGGGGCTCGACGGAAAAATTCAGGCCCGGCGTCGCTGCAGGACATCGTCCAAGTTGCTCAGGGCGCTCTGGGCCTTGCCCAGGGCTTCTGCTCGCTGTCCGGGCCGGCGGTGCCGGCCGGTGCCTGCGGGAGACCCTGCTTGAGCGACGGCTTCCCCACGGCCTTCGGGGCTTCCGGCAGGTCGAGCGGCTCAGGGGCGGCGCGTTCGGCCTTCGGCGCCTCCACGTAGGTGGGCTTGGGGACCTCCACCGGCTCCCAGCTGGATCCTTCGGCGGCCTGGAAATCCGCGGTCCGGCGGACGGACGTGTCTCCCGAGGCTACGGCTTCCGCCAGCGCTGCCTGGCGCAGTTCCTGAGCGGTCAGCGGCTTAGGTGCCGGGGTGCGCTCTGCGGCGTCGGCCTGGGCGTCAAAGAGCGGGCTCTCGCGTTCGCGGGGCTCCCCGCCGGGTCCAGACGCGCCGTGCGCTCCGGGGCGGACCGGGCCGGGCGCGCCGGTGCGCTCATGGCCGAGCGAAACGCGGCGTTCATTTTGCGGCGGCGGTCCCGGACCGCGAGCCGGCGGAGCACGACGACGGCGAACGCGGCGCCGAGAAACGCGACAACGGGCAGCCACAGAGGACCGGGGCCGAAGATCCGCAGAACTGCGGACACGAGTCCCGTGAGCAGCGAGAGCAGACCCGCCAGCGCCAGCGCCAACCGGCCCCAGCGGATTTTGAAAGCCGGACCGGTGGATGCGGACTGGCGGCCGCTGTCGACCCCGGACGCTCCCGGGCCGGACATGGTGGACTGGGTAGGGGTCATGGGTTTCTCCTGCTGGGCCGCCATCTTCATGACGTACCCGGCTTGCGGGGCTGTTTCTGGATCAATGAGGTCCGCCACGAACTCACCTGCGGGCTGCAGCTGGTGGCGGCCGTTCCGGAGAATGTAGGGAGCTACCCACACAATCCAGAGCGCAACAGCAATGACAAGGATCACAGAGCTGCTAAGAGGGAAGTCCACATCAAAACCGTATGAGCAATGCAGGGCGCCGGGCCGCATTGTCCCCGGTGTGTCGCGGGACAAGTGTCAATTGACTGTATTGATAACGTCTGTGCTGGTCAGGACGGGTCTGACCGCTTACGTGTGGCGGTTCCGTTGCCACCTCGCCAGAAGCCCCTCCGGCACTTCTTCGGACGTCAGCGCGAAGGTCCGGTGATCGGCCCACTGGCCGTTGATGTGCAGAAACCGCGGCCGATAACCCTCGTCGCGGAAGCCGAGTTTCTCCACCACCCGCAGGCTGGGCCCGTTTTCCGGACGGATGTTGATTTCCATCCGGTGTAGGCCCAGGGTCTGGAAGCAGTAGTCCGTTGCCAGCGCCACCGCCGTCGGGGCAATACCCTGCCCTGCACGGTCCTTGTCCACCCAGTAACCGAGGGTGGCCATCATCGCCGATCCCCACACGATGGACGACACCGTCAGTTGGCCCACGATCACAGGCTCCCGGAAACCGGGGTCCAGGCAGTGATCAGGAAGGGCAGAGCGGTTCCCTGCGCAGCCTGGGCCTTGAGGGACCGCACCATCTGGCGGTAGTCGGGGAGGCCCCGCCGGGGGCGGGGTTGGACGCTTCCCAAGGGGCCAGCCACTCGCTGTTGCGGGAACGGACCTCGGTCCATTCCTTGCGGTCCCGGTACCGGATGGGGCGCAGCACGAGGTTGCCGCACTCAAGGGTCGCCGGCCAGTTGAAGCTGCCCCCACGGGATTTACTTGGTCAGGCTGGGTGCGAGGCTGGCGGCGAACTCGGGCAGCCATTCCCGCAGGCCGGGGCCCAGGTCCTCGCTGTCGCAGGCGAGCTGCACACAGGCCTTGAGGTAGCTGAGCTTGTCGCCGGTGTCGTAGCGGCGGCCGCGGAACACAACGCCGTACACGCCGTAGCCTTCGCCTTCGCCGGCGGCCAGTTCCTGGAGGGCGTCGGTCAGCTGGATTTCGCCGCCGCGGCCGGGTGCGGTGTGTTCCAGGACCTCGAAGACCGCCGGGTGGAGGACGTAGCGGCCGATGACGGCGAGGTTGGACGGGGCATCGTCGACGTCGGGCTTCTCAACGAGGTGGTTGATGCGCACGTACTCTTCGCCGTTGACGGCTTGGATGTCGGCGCAGCCGTAGGCGCTGATCTGGGAGGGGTCCACCTCGATCAGGGCAACCACCGAACCGCCGGTCTTGGCCTGGACGTCGATCATGGTGCTGAGCAGTTCGTCGCGGGCATCGATGAGGTCATCGCCCAGCAGGACGGCGAACGGTTCGTAGCCCACGTGCTGCTTGGCCCGGAGCACGGCGTGGCCCAGACCCATGGGATCGCCCTGGCGCACGTAGTGGATGTCCCCCAGGTTGCTCGCCGCCTGGATGGACTCCAGTTTGGCGGTGTCTCCCTTGCCCTCAAGAGTTGCTTCCAGGGCGGGAACGCGGTCGAAGTGGTCCTCCAGCGCGCGCTTGTTGCGTCCGGTGATCATCAGGATGTCGTTGAGGCCGACGTTGACGGCTTCCTCCACGACGTACTGGATGGCGGGCTTGTCCACGACCGGAAGCATTTCCTTCGGCATGGCCTTGGTGGCGGGAAGGAACCTGGTGCCGAGGCCGGCTGCGGGAATGACGGCCTTGCGGACGGGAGTGTTGAGTGTAGTCACTCGACTAATCTAACGGAGGGACCAAACATTGGGTAATCATTCGGCCGTCGAACAAGGTCTGTTTCCCGGGCCGCGCCCGGCGGAGCGACAAGAGGCGGAGGAACCAGGGAGCATGCTGACAAAAGCGGAAATCCGGGCCGGGCACCGGACAGGGCGTGGCACACTGACCCGTGCCGGGCTGGAGAGCGCCGGGGAGGCCATCGCACGGCATGGCGTCGCCTGGGCGGCCGAACTGTCCGGCGGCAAACCTGGCACCTTCGCCGCTTATCTCGGCGTCGGCGCCGAGCCACCGACGTTGCCGCTGCTGACAGCGTTGCATGCAGCGGGGCACCGCATCCTGCTTCCAGTCTGCGAACCCGAACTGGCGCTGAGCTGGGTGTACTGGACGCCGGACTCCGCATCCGTCCGGAGCCGTTACGCACCGATCCAGGAGCCCGCAGGGGAACGCCACGACACAACCGTCATGCGTTCCGCCACCGGCATCTTCCTGCCGGCCACCGCCGTCGACTTCTCCGGTAACCGGATCGGTCAAGGCGGCGGGTACTACGACAAGTTCCTGGCGGCGCTGGCCGCCCTCCTGCCGTCGCGGCCCCTGGCGTCCGACGGCGGGCTGTTGCCCCCGGTGCCGACGGCCGCCGTCGTGTATGACGCCGAGGTGCTGCCCGCCGGCAGCATCCCGGCAGAGTCATTCGACCGGAAGGTGGCCGCCGCCCTGACCCCGGGCGGCCTGCTGCGGCTGCAGGGATAGCGCAAGGGTGCCGCGCGGCAGGGGTGATAGAATTAGCACTCAGGCCCTGCGACTGCTAAGGGACGGATTCCGCCGAGCAACATTGCGGCGATGATCCCGACCGGACAGCACGGGACCTGCTCGTTTGTCCCAGAGGAGGATTTCCAGTGCCCACGTATGCATACGCCTGCAAGGACTGCAGCCACGCCTTCGAGATCGTGCAGTCGTTCACCGACAGCTCCCTCACGTCCTGCCCCGAGTGCCAGGGGACCCTGCGCAAGAAGTTCAACAGCGTTGGCGTCGTCTTCAAGGGTTCCGGCTTCTACCGGACCGACTCCCGTGATGCCAAGGGCAGCACCGTCTCCCCGGCACCCGCCGCGGCAGCGACTCCGGCGCCCGCCGCCGCCGCCAGCTAGGACTTTCCGCGGGGCTCCGGCGCCGCGACTGTTCGCCGCCAGTCCGCCGTAGCAACAGACCTTTTCCACATAGCCCAGGCAACCCCTGCGCGGCTTTGGTGGTGGTGCGTAGTGTCGCGCCATGACCATCCTTGCGCGTTCCGTCCCGCCGCTCCGTCTCCGGCCGCACATCCCACTTGCCCTACCGCGTGATGTCTTACCGCGTGGCACCTTAACGCGCGGTGTCTTACCCCGTGTTGTCTTACTCCGTGGGGCCCTCCGCCCCTCGTCGGTGCTCAGGATCGGCCGTTCCCCGGGACGTAGGCCCGGCCGGCAGGGCTCCGGCAGGTCACCGCGGGGGCGACGACCCGCCGGCCGGCCCTCCCGGCGGCTGTTCCGCTGGCTGGACCGCAACCGCCGCCTGGCGGTGGCGCTACTGCTGTGCATCGCGGCCGGTATCACCGTGCAGCAGTTGACGCCGGCCCCGGCCTACACAGTCTCCGCCTTCGCTGCAGCAAGGGACCTCCCGGCCGGGAAGACACTCGGCCCGGACGACCTGACGGTGCTGGACGTCCCGCGAGGCCTTGTGCCGGCGGGCAGCTTTGGCGGCAACGATTCCCCGCGAGGCAGACAGCTTGCAGTGGCGCTTCGCAAGGGTCAGTTGCTTTCCGATGCCCAGCTCCTTGGACCCGGTCTGCTGGCGGGCAGTCCCCGGGATCTGCGGCCGTGCCGCTCCGGATGGCCGACCCCGCTTCCATCCAGCTGCTCTCGCCCGGACAGCTAGTCAATGTGGTCATGACGACCGGCGACGGCTTCGACCAGCCCGCGGCGTCCCGCCTGCTGGCTGCCGCGGTGCCCGTACTGTGGACTTCCGGGAACGGCGGCGATGCCGGCCAATGGCTGGCCTCCGGGGAAGCGGAGGGCCTTATGGTCGTGGCGGCCGACGCCGATCAGACGCGCCGCCTCGCCGGTGCTTCCACCCAGGGAAGCTGTTCTTCGTCCTGGTGCGGGCTGGCCCCGGGTAGCTGGCTCCGCCGCGTAACGGGCCCGGCCGGAGCTACCGGCAGGCCTGTTCGGCGGAAGCCCGGGCCGCCGCAGCGCGGGGCCCGATAGGTCCTCAGCCCCAGTGCGGAGGCTTCTGTTCCTGAAGCCAGGAGTCGTGGTCGTAGCCGCCGGGCTCGTCGCCCCAACGGCGCGGATCGTCTTCAGCGGCCTTGTTCGGCAGAACCCCTGCCGGGACCGTCACCGGCGCGGCCGGCTTCGACTCATTGTCCTGGACGTTCCCGTTGTTCTGGATGTCCCCGCTGTTGTTCGTGCCGCCGTCTGCACTCATGCCGCCGGCCTCCTTACTGCCCTGATCTGTCCTGTACTCATTCGCGCGCTCCGACCATACGGACGGGGCCTACGCGTTGGAGGCCTGCGCTTCGTTAACGGCCAGGTTCTCGACGTCGTCGTCGAAGAATCCCGGCGAGGCCTGCTTCCGGTGCGTCACGGCCGGTTTTTCCAGGCCCAGGTAGCCGCCGATCCTGTCGGCGCAGGCCGAAGGATCGGTGAAAACCTCTATGGTCCATAGTGGCATGTAACGCCAGCCGAGTCGCTCCAAGAGCTGCGGGCGAAGCCTGCTGCGTTCACGGACGGTCATCCGGCGGTAGTGCTCGGTGCCGTCGGACTCGATCGCAACGGGCCGGGGAATTTCGGCGTCGTCCTGTCCCAGCGTGCTCAGCGGGTCGGCCGCGGCAACCATGTTCAGCGCCCCGTCGTACTGGTGCCAGACCCGGGCGCCCCGGGCACGGAGCCGGTCACCGAGGTCCGCCACCAGGGGGTCGGCGCCGAGTGCCTGTTCGCTGGCGGCTGCGCGCGACGCCGGGCTGCCGAGATCGGAGTTGCCCGCGATTTCCCGGTCCAGGAGCTCATAGAAGTCCACCGCCCCGTTGCTTAGCCGGGTCACGTCCAGATCTTCGGGACGGAAGCAGCTCAGCACGTGCAGGGACCGGCGTGCCCGCGTCATGGCAAGGGCGAACTTGGCCCGTCCGCCATCCGCGGACAGCGGGCCCAGGCTGTGGAGCGCACGCCCGTGCGGGGTGCGGCCGTAGCCCGGGGAGAAGATCACGTGGTCGCGGACCAGGCCCTGGGCGCGGTCCAGGTCCACCACCCGGAAGGATTCGTCCCCGGCCGTGAAGAAGCTGGCCAGCAGTGGATGGTTGGGCAGCTGCAGCCGGATGGATTCACCGATCCGCGCCGCGTGCCGGAGGCTGCCGGTGACGACGGCCAGCGACGTCCGGGGCCGCAGCCGGGCGTGTTCGAAGACAAGCTCCACCGCACGGTTCACCTCGGCCACCACCGATTCGACGCCGTCCTGGTCGGCGCTGGGCAGTCCCGTGCCGTCCGGCAAATATTCAACGGTCAGGGCCCGGTCCAGCCCGGTGGCGGACTGGCCTTCCGGCAACCGGCGGAGCCCGCTGTCGTAGAATCCCTTGCTGAGTTGCCGGACGAGGTCTTCGTCGACGGCGCGGTAGACGGTCCGCAAATTCCATACGGGCAGCACGCTGGACAGGGCCTTGTACGCGCTCTCGACACCCTGGTGCGAACTCTCCCCGGCAGCAAGCCGCTCCACACTGACGGTGAAGGTCCGCGGGCTGGCAATCCTGTCGTCGCCAAAGGCAATAACTTGATTGGCGCGGGCGACGGCCGGCAGGACTGCCTGCAGAGACGTCGCCTCCGCATCGAGGATGACCACCGCGTCGAACCGCTGCTCCACCGGCAGGACCGCCGTCAGGAGATAGGGGCTGACGGACCACACGGGGACCAGCATGGGCAGCAGTTCCGGGGCTTGCCCGGTCAGGGCCGGCAGGGTGACCCGGCCGTCCTTGAGCAGGCTGCGCAGCAGTTCCGCCTGCCGCGGGTGCTCGGCGATGGCGGCCCGCCAGCGTTCGGCGAGATTCCAGCGCAGGCGGGCCGCGCCGCTGGCGATGTGGGCGTTGTCCGCCAGACGGTATTCGGCTTCGAGCTGTCGCAGCGCGTCGCCGTCGGACATGGCCAGGTAGTCGTCCCCGCTGATCATGGCTTCCAGGGCGGACTGCCACCAGGCGAGCTCGAGCTCCGCGGCCACGGAACCGGCCGGCACTTCGCGCTCGGCAAGGTCGGCCAGAAGTTCGCCGAGGCCATGCTCGCGCATGTTCTCCACCAGGAGAGTCCGCTCCGGCAGGGTCTCAAGCGTCCCGGTATCGGCAACCAGCCGCTGCAGCCGCTCCATGAGTTCCTCGTAGGGCGTGGTGTGCAACTCGCCGCCGGCCGCGGTGTGCCGGACGGCCTGGCCCAATTCGGTCAGTTCCCCTTCCAGATCGCGGTACAGGGCAATGATTTCGGCCAGGCCGGACGGGACCGCCGGGTGGCGCTGCGTCGTCGCGTAATCCGACCATGCCGCCCGCTGCTCCTGGACCAGGACGAGGGAGCTGTGCAAGTCGGCGATGTGGACGCCCGGGCGGACGTATTCCTTCGCCACGCGGCGCAGGCGGGAGCGCTGCATGGACGGCATCTCGATGTTCCGTTCGCGGCGCCAAGAGGAGGCCGCAGTGGCTGAGATGAGGTCGTGGACGGGGCGGTCGAAGATGTCGGCGGTGAATTTGTCGAGGCTTCCACGCACGGCGACAAGAAGCTCAACCTGGTCCCCCCACTCGGCAAACGTGCGGCCAAGGCGGATCTCGGCGTGCTCGGCGACGCCGTTCATCAGTGCGCGCAGTTCCGGAAGCTTCACGGCCACGGAGCGGGCAACCTGCTGGGCTTCCTGGGTTTCCTTGCGGGTGAGGAGGCGGGCGCCATGCCAGGGGCTCGTCGTCGACGCGCGGCTAAAACTCCCCAGTTCGGCCGCCCTGTGCAACCGCCCGGCCAGTTCCTCGCGGTCCCGGATGCTGTCGAGCACGCTGCGCTTGAGCCGGACGGTGGTGGCCGGTGCGGGCTGGATGGACGTGAGCTCGGCCAGGGACTGCATGGCCTCGTAGGGTGAGCAGCCCCACCGCTGACGGACGTTGTGCAGCGAGGCGACGTGGTCCCGGAGGGCGTGACGGTGTTCGGTCAGGGTGCTGTGCAGGTTGCTGAGCTGGGGTTCGAGGGACTTCTCGTTGCGCACAATGGCCCTGACCAGCTGGCCTTTGAGCTGCAGTGGAGTTGTGTTGCCGGCCAGCTGGAAGAGGGTGGAGTCCAACCCGAGGGTGTCCAGCTCGGCGGAGATCTCGCCCAGGCTGGCGCGCCGGTCCCCCACCACCAGGACGGTCTTGCCCTGATCGACGAGGGCGCCGATGGTATTGATGGCTGTCTGGGTCTGGCCGGTGCCCGGCGGGCTGCTGACCACGAGGGAGTCTCCGGCGCGGACGGCGTCGACGACGTACTGCTGGTCCGTGTCGGCGTCGAGCAGCAGCAGTTCATCGGCGGGATCCCGCTCGTCGGTGCTCGGGAAACGCCCGGTTTTGAGCTCGGGGACCTCCACCGGCCCGCCGGCGGCGGCCCGGCCCAGCGCCGTCACGAGGGGATGGTTCGCGTTGATCCACGGGTCTTCGAGGCTCCCGGACAGGTCGGCGAAGGTGGAGACCAGCAGGTTGTGCTCCACCTCGGAGCCGTGGATCGGCTGGATGAGCGTGCCCAGGCGTTCGAGGACCGGCTGCGGGTCGAAGCGGGCGGTGCTGTAGGCCATGCGGGTGATGGCGTTGACGTCGAAGACGATGCCGTGGATGGTCTTGAGGTGGCGGATGAGCGCGGGGTTGATCTTGGCCTGTTCGGTCAGCTGCAGTTCGTAGTCGTCCTCGCCCGGCCGGGCCGTGAGGGAGATCGCTGCCAGCATGACCGGTGCGGAGACGCGCTGGGGCTTGCCTCCGACGGCGGACGTCCACACGACTGTGCCGGCTGAGAAGTATCCGGCGTCGATGCCGCGGTCGTTGGAGAGTTCGAAGATCTTGGACCGCAGGTTGCGGGAGGCCCGCGCCGCGATGACGTACTGCTGGTGGTCACGGATCAGGGTGGAGAGCCGGGTGCGCCGGCCGGCCATCAGCTGCGCCAGGCCGGACGGATGGGCGTGGGTCAGGTCGATCGAGCCCTCAGGCGTCTTGGTGAAGCGCAGCATGGTGTCTGCTCCGGTGACGGGCTTGAGCCCCGACAGCCATTTCCTGAGCTCCTCGGAGCCCTCGGGGTGGCCTTGACCAACTGACACTACAGCCTTCTTTTCTGTGCTCGCGTTTACTGTGCTCACGGTTACCGTGCTCGCGCGGGACGTCCTGGACCATACCGGCATGCTTTCGAGGGTAGCCCGAAACCGGTGCCGGTGAGGCTCCGCAACACTGGCGGGACGCAAATTCGACCGGAATTTGCAGGATCGTCACCGCCGCCCAAAGCGACACATTCCCGCCCGGATGTCCCGGACAGACGTAAAGTGGCCGGCCTCCCCAGGAGACCGGCCACTTCACTCGCCCTTAGCGGACTATTCCCACTCGATGGTTCCCGGCGGCTTGCTGGTAACGTCGAGCACCACGCGGTTCACGCCATCCACCTCGTTGGTGATGCGGTTGGAGATCCTGGCCAGCAGGTCGTAGGGCAGCCGCGACCAGTCAGCCGTCATGGCGTCTTCGGAGGAGACCGGGCGCAGCACGATCGGATGCCCGTAGGTGCGGCCATCGCCCTGGACGCCGACGCTGCGGACGTCCGCCAGCAGCACAACCGGCATCTGCCAGACCTCGTTGTCGAGTCCGGCGGCGGTCAGTTCGGCCCGCGCGATGGCGTCGGCCTTGCGCAGCAGGTCCAGCCGCTCCTTGGTGACTTCGCCGACGATCCGGATGCCGAGGCCCGGTCCGGGGAACGGCTGGCGTCCCACGATTTCCTGCGGCAGGCCCAACTGGGCGCCGACGGCGCGGACCTCGTCCTTGAACAGTGCGCGCAGCGGCTCAACAAGTTCGAACTGCAGGTCTTCCGGCAGTCCGCCCACGTTGTGGTGGCTCTTGATGTTCGCGGCGCCCTCGCCGCCGCCGGATTCGACGACGTCGGGGTACAGCGTGCCCTGCACAAGGAATTTGATCTTCTCGCCGTGGGCGGCCGCCTCGGCGATGATGGCCAGTTCGGCTTCCTCAAAGGCGCGGATGAATTCGCGGCCGATGATCTTGCGCTTGGTCTCGGGGTCGCTGACGCCGGCCAGGGCCGACTGGAAGCGCTCCTGCTCATTGGCAACGTAGAGCTTGACGCCGGTCGCGGCCACGAAGTCGCGTTCCACCTGTTCGGCTTCGCCTTCGCGCAGCAGTCCATGGTCCACGAACACACACGTCAGCTGCTCGCCGACGGCGCGCTGGACCAGGGCGGCGGCGACGGCGGAGTCAACGCCGCCGGACAGGCCGCAAATCACCCGGGCATCGCCGATTTGCTTGCGGATCCGGTCCACCTGCTCCTCGAGGATGTTGCCGGTGGTCCAGTTCGGTTCCAGCTTGGCGCCCTTGAACAGGAAGTTTTCGAGGACCTGCTGGCCGTAGGCCGAGTGCTTCACCTCGGGGTGCCACTGCACTCCGTAGAGGCTCTTCTCCTCGTTGGCGAAGGCGGCCACGTCGGCGCCTGCCGTGGTGGCGAGGACCTCAAAGCCCTCGGGGGCCTCGTGCACGGAGTCGCCGTGGCTCATCCACGTGCTCTGGTGCTGGGGCATGCCGTCCAGGATGGAGCGGCCTTCACCGATCGTGGTGGTCTCGGTGGCGCCGTACTCGCGAAGCCCGGTCTGGGCCACCTTGCCGCCAAGCGCGTTGGCCATGGCCTGGAAGCCGTAGCAGATGCCGAAGACCGGGATTCCGGCCTCGAAGAGGTCCGCGCCGACGCTGGGCGCGCCTTCGGCGTAGACGCTGGCGGGGCCGCCGGAGAGGATGATGGCGGCGGGGTTCTTGGCCAGGAGCTGCTCGGTGCTGTAGGTATGCGGAACCACTTCCGAATACACGTTCGCTTCCCGGACGCGGCGTGCGATCAGCTGCGCGTACTGGGCACCGTAGTCAACAACCAGCACGGGCTTGTGGGACGTCTGGGATGCAGTGGGAGTAGTCACCCCACTAGCCTACTTTGCGGCGCGGTCCGCCCGCACATTGAGAAGCCGGTCCGGGCACCCAAACGGCCGCCGGGTAAGCGAACTCACACGGGAGACCGACGGCCGCCAGGCTCGCGGGCCAGGCTGCACCCGGCGCGGGCTCAGTAGCGCTGCGGGGCCTGCGGGTTCGTGGCCAGCTCGGCCTCCACCTCGGCGTGGAACTTCTTCTCCACGACGAAGGACAGGAACGGCACGACGCCGCCGAGCGCCAGGACGATCATCTTCAGGAACGGCCAGCGCATCAGCGACCACAGCCGGAAGGTGGACATGAGGTACACGACGTACATCCAGCCGTGCACGATCAGCACCGCAACGGAGAGATTCACGCCGCCGATGACGCCGGGCGGCTCGGCGTCGGCGAACCCGAAGCCGAAGGGCTCACCGGTGACGGCGTTGGTTCCGCCCAGAAAGAGGTACTGGCCGAAGGCGTACCGGGCAATCAGCTCGGCGCAGAGCAGGAGCAGCATGGTGCCGGTCATGTAGGCGAGCACCTTGTAGAACTTCAGCGCCGAACGGATCTGGGCCTCGGTTCCGCCGAAGCGGCGCTTCTTGCCGGGTGTACTTCCCGTTGCGTTGGACTGCTGCGGCTGGATGGCGGCTGGGGCTCGATCATGATTGCACTTTCGGGTCGGTGGGGTGCGGTTCGATGGGGTCGGGGACGGGCTGTTCCGCGGCGTCCTGCTCCTCGTCGAGGGCGTCCTCAAGGTCGCGGCGGTAGTCGTCCTTCACAAGCCGCCACCAGATGAACAGCGCGAAGCCGGCAAACACCACCCATTCGGCGGCGTAGAAGAGGTTGAGCCAGTTGATCTTTTCGGCCGGCGGCTGCGGGCCGATGTTCAGCGGCTTCACCTCTCCGCCGGACGCGGCGGCACTGACATCGGTGCCGCCGGACAGCTCCGAATTCGCGGTGACGAAGCCCGGGTAGCTGCTGATGTCCCAGACGTTGATGAGTTCCGCAACGGAGACGGCGCTGGCCCGCCCGGGTCCGGCGTCGGTCCCCGGCAGCGGGGCCTCGGAGGGCAGCAGCCGTCCGGTCAGTTCAATGACGCCCGACGGCGGCGCGGCGGCGTCCGCGGGCTCCGCAACCCAGCCGCGGGCAACCGGGATCCAGGTCTGCGGCGAGGCGCCGGCTCCGGTCAGGATTGGGGCGTCGTTCACGGCCAGGGCCGAGACGATCCAGTAGCCCGTGGCGCCGCTGTTCAAGCGTCCCGGGACCAGGACCTGCTTCTGCGGATCGTACGTACCGGTGGCGGTGACCATCTGGTCAGCGACCGAGCCCGGGAAGAAATCCCCGGGCCGGAGCACCGTGGTCAGCGGTTTGGGCTCCTCGGTGGTGGCGGCGACCGTCACCTCCGGCTGGGTCGAACGGCCGAACTGCCACTGGCTGAGCAGCACAAACACCCCGGAAACGACGATCGCGAACACCAGTCCGGCGATCCAGCGGGGTTTGAGGGCAGTTTTCAGCACCCCTTAACCGTACTTCGTCCGCGCGTAGAACAGCGAAACGGGCCTGATGGGCCAGGGCTGGAGTGACCCTAGTGGTCGAAGAAGACCAGGCTGGAGTTGATGAGTTCCGCGATCACTTCGGGGTCGTAGGCACGGCGGAGGGATTCGCGGAACGATTCCTTGGACAACGACCGGGCCAGCGTGGCCAGCACTTCGAGATGGTCGGAGAAGGAACTGGCCGGCGTGCCGATCAGCAGGACCACTGTCGCGGGTCCGTCGGCGGCGCCGAAGTCCAGCGCCTTGCCGTATTTCGTGATGCCGACGGCGATGGAGGTTCGGGTGACGAATTCGCTGCGGGCGTGGGGCAACCCGATGCCGCCCGGCAGGCCTGTGGCCAGTTGGTGCTCACGGGCGTTGACGTGCTGAAGGAAACCCTCGAGATCGGATATGCGTCCGGCGGCATGCATCCGTTCCGCCAGCTGGGCTGCCGCATCAGTCTTGTCGGTGGCGTCCATCTCGAGGATCACCATTTCGGGGGTGGTGAGCTCGGCGTCATACCGGTCCAGTGGTTCCGCCAAGAGGTATCCCTTCGAAGTGGCGTCAGACCGCCGGCAGTCTCGGGTGGAGGCTGCCGGCGGACGCTGCCGGTCAACGCAGCGGAACGATGTCCTCGACGCCCATTCGTGCGGCGTCGGCGGATTCGTCGTCCGGCTGCTCCTGGCTGAGCCGTTCGGCGTCGACCCTGGCCAGGTAGTGCTTGATCTCGCCCTCGCGCTGGGCATCGCTCCAGCCGAGGACTTCTCCCATCAGTTTAGCGACTACCGGTGCGGCGGACACACCGCGGTCCCAGGCCTCGATGGAAATCCGGGTCCGGCGGGTCAGCACGTCCTGCACGTGGCGGGCACCTTCGTGGGTGGCGGCGTAGACGGCTTCGGCCGCCAGGTAGTCGTCGGCGCCGGGCAGCGGCTCGGCCAGCTCCGGGTTCCCGGCGATGAGGGCCAGCACCTCGGGGGCCATGGCCCCGTAGCGGTTGAGCAGGTGCTCGATCCGGGCCACGTGGACCCCGGTCTCCTCGGCCATCCGGTTCCGGCGGTTCCACGCGGCCTTGAAGCCGCTGGCGCCCAGCAGCGGAATGGATTCCGTGCAGCTGGGCGGGACACGTTCGTCCATGCTGCGCGTCGCCTCGTCCACGGCGTCCTTGGCCATGACCCGGTACGTGGTCCATTTGCCGCCGGCCACCACAACGAGGCCGGGGACCGGGTGCGCCACAACGTGTTCACGGGAGAGTTTGGCCGTGGAGTCGTTTTCACCGGCCAGCAGCGGGCGGAGCCCGGCGTAGACCCCTTCGACGTCCTCGCGGGTGAGCGGGCGTTTCAGGACCTTGTTCACATGCTCGAGGATGTAGTCGATGTCCTTGCTCGATGCGGCAGGGTGGGCCTTGTCGAGGTGCCAGTCGGTGTCCGTGGTGCCGATGATCCAGTGCCGGCCCCAGGGGATGACGAACAGGACGGACTTCTCGGTCCGCAGGATCAGACCCACTGTCGACTGGAAGCGGTCCCGCGGCACCACGAGGTGGATCCCCTTGGAGGCGCGCACCTTGAGCTGGCCGCGGTCCGTGACCATGGCCTGGGTTTCATCCGTCCAGACGCCGGTGGCATTGATGACCTGCTTGGCCTTGATGTTGAACGTGGAGCCGTCCTCGCGGTTGACCACCTTGGCGCCGACCACCCGTTCGCCTTCCCGGAGAAAGGCGACGACGGACATCTGGTTCACCGCGTGGGCGCCGTAGTAGGCCGCGGTCCGGACCAGGTTGGCGCAGTACTTGGCATCATCGACCTGTCCGTCGTAGTACCGGATGGACCCGACGAAGGCGTCGTCCTTGAGGCTCGGCGCCGCGCGCAGCGTCCCCGGCGGCTCAGGTGCTTGTGGAACGGCACGCCCCGGCGTTGGCCGGTTGAGATGGACATGGCGTCGTAGAGGGCGATGCCGCCCCCACGTAGGGCCGCTCCAGGAAGGGTTTGGTGAGCGGGTACAGGAACGGGACGGGGCGGGCGAGGTGCGGGGCGAGCGCGGAGAGGATCAGTCCGCGTTCGTGGAGTGCCTCTTTGACGAGGGCGAAGTCGAGCATTTCCAAGTAGCGGAGGCCGCCGTGGATGAGCTTCGACGAGCGGGAGGACGTGCCCGCGGCCCAGTCGTTGGCCTCCACGATCCCGACGCTGAGGCCGCGTGTGACGGCGTCCAGGGCGGCACCGGTCCCCACGATTCCGCCACCGACGATCAGGATGTCGAGTTCCTTGCCCGGGTCCGTGGTGCCCCTGAGTACCGCGAGTGAAGCTTCGCGTTCCGCAGGCCCCAGGGCACCACCGGTCTTGGGAGAACCGCCGGGAAAACTGTTCATTTTACGCCTCCATCCGGATCAAAGCTCGTAGTGCACCACACTACTTCCAACTTCCCCGGATGGGCAGGGGGCGTCAGTTGCCGGCGTAGGGCGACACCACGACGTCGACGCGCTGGAATTCCTTGAGGTCCGAATAGCCCGTGGTCGCCATCGAACGGCGCAGCGCACCGATCAGATTCGACGTTCCGCTGGTGTGGTGGCCCGGCCCGAACAGGACCTCTTCGAGCGGTCCGACGGTGCCGACGTTGACCCTGTCCCCGCGGGGAAGCTCAAGGTGGTGCGCTTCCTGGCCCCAGTGCCAGCCCTTGCCGGGGGCCTCCTCGGCGCGGGCGAGGGCGCTGCCCAGCATCACGGCGTCGGCCCCCATGGCGATGGCCTTGACGATGTCACCGGAGGATCCCATGCCGCCGTCGGCGATCACGTGGACGTAGCGGCCGCCGGACTCATCCATGTAGTCGCGCCGGGCGGCGGCAACGTCGGAGATGGCGGACGCCATGGGCGAGTGGATGCCGAGGGCGCGGCGGGTGGTGCTTGTGGCGCCGCCGCCGAAGCCGACCAGCACGCCGGCGGCGCCGGTGCGCATGAGGTGCAGCGCCGGGGTGTAGCCGGCGGCCCCACCGACAATGACGGGTACGTCGAGCTCGTAGATGAACTGCTTGAGGTTGAGCGGCTCGTGGTCCTTCGAGACGTGCTCGGCCGAGACGGTGGTGCCGCGGATCACGAAGATGTCGACGCCGGCGGCCACGACGGTCTTGTAGTGTTCCTGGGTCCGCTGCGGGGTGAGGGAGCCGGCCACGGTGATACCGGCGGCGCGGATCTCTGCGAGCCGGGACGTGATCAGTTCCGGCTGGATCGGGGCCTGGTAGAGCTCCTGCATCCGGCGGGTGACGGCCGGGCTGTTGGTCTCGTCCTGGAGCGCGCCGATCTGGTCCAGCACGGCCTGCGGGTCCTCGTAGCGGGTCCAGAGGCCTTCGAGGTCCAGGACGCCGAGCCCGCCGAGGCGGCCCAGCGCGATGACGGTCTCCGGCGACATGGCCGAATCCATGGGCGCGGCGATGACCGGCATGTCGAACTTGTAGGCGTCGATCTGCCAGGCGACGGACACATCCTTGGGGTCACGGGTACGTCGGTTGGGGACGATCGCTATGTCATCCAGGGAGTAGGCACGACGCCCACGCTTGCCTCGGCCAATCTCAATCTCGTAAGTCACTGCTCTAGGCTATCCCAGTGAGCGGGTTATCCCAGTGAGCGGGTTATCCCAGTGGGCGCGCGCGACGCCGACAGCCGGGCCCGCGGGGCGGCGTGGCGGCCGCGGCGCGGCCGCCAGTAGTCTGGCGGGATGACGAAACGTTGGGTCTTCGACGGCCACATCGCCGGGATCGGGACGGAGTCCGGCCTGCGCGTGGTGGTGGGTCTCTGGCAGCAGTCCCCCTTCGGGCCCTTCGCCGACGCCATGGTGGAGTTGCCCTCCGGCCACCGGATCCTGCTCGCCCCGACCGCTGAGGTGGGCGACTTCATCGCTGAGGTCTACAACTTCGACGAGACCCGGGTGGTGGACGTCGCCGCGTCCCGCAGCGGGCACCGGTTCAGGGTGGACGCCGGCCCGCTCCGGATCCGTGCCGTTGTCGGGGCCCGGACAAGCCTGGGCGCCTTTGCCCGGCTGGTCCCCGCCCGGTGGCCGTGCATCCGCGGTGGCTGCGGGCCGTCAGCCCGCTCGCAGCCCGGCTGAGCGCCGGGGTCCGCACCGCGGGCGCGGCGAAGGGCGGGCGGCAGGAGTACTACGGTGTGACCGACCTGCACCGCATCGACTCGGCGAGCGTCGGCTGGGAGGGCGGGGACGCCGGGGCCCTGGCCGCCATCCGGCCCGCCGTCACGTTCGGTTTCAGCAGCGTGCCCCCGGAGCCCAGCCTGGCGCGGGTCCGGACCACGGTGCTTCAGGCCGGCAGCGGAAAGCGGTCCTGACCGGCTCCCAGGAGCCATCGGCCCCGCCCACGGTGAGCCACCGACGGACGCCCCGGCACACCCAAAATATTCGATAGTTCACACCGACTTGACAGCATTTGTCAATGGTTTACAAATCGTGAAAATGCCTCTAGGTTTGCTTTCGGCCCGCCGGGGATCTCGCCCGCCGGCCTCCACACCGGTTCCGGGCGTTCCGCAGTGCCCGGTTAAAGAAAGCAGAACCCATGGGAAGTGCATCACTCAGGAAGTCCCGCGTCCTGGCCCTGTCGCTGGCCGCCGTCGTCGGCACCATGACCCTCGCCGTCAGCCCGGTGCTCGCCGCCCCGGCACCGGACCGGTCGCCTCGGAGACCATCCCGGCGCCGGACGTCAACGCCGGCGAGGCGTACACACAGTTCATCGTGAGCTTCAAGAAGACCCCGGGGAACGCCACCCCCACCGGCCGCGCGAACGCCTGGGGCAAGGCGGCCCGGCAACAGGGAGTCAGCGTGAAGGAGCTGCGTGCCGTGGCCACCGGAGGAACCCTGATCGCCTCCGACAAGGCCCTCTCCGACCAGGCCGCCAAAGACTTCATGAACGAGATCGTCGCGTCCGGACAGGTCAACGCCGTCGAGCCCGATGCCCGCATGACGGCGGTGCTGACGCCCAACGACACGCGCTACGCCGAGCAGTGGGACTTCACCGCGGCCAACGGCATGCGCATTCCCGGCGCCTGGGACGTGTCCACCGGCTCCGGGTCCACCGTCGCCGTGATCGACACCGGCATCACGGCGCACCCGGACCTGGACAGCAACGTGCTGGCGGGCTATGACTTCGTCTCGGACGCCACTGCGGCCCGCGACGGGAACGGCCGGGACGCCAACGCGCAGGACCAGGGCGACTGGTACGCCGCCGGCGAATGCGGGCAGGCCGCGGCCTCCAATTCCTCCTGGCACGGCACCCACGTGGCCGGTACCGTTGCCGCCGTGACGGGCAACGCCACGGGCGTGGTCGGCGTGGCGCCCAACGCCAAGGTGGTCCCGGTCCGGGTCCTGGCCAAGTGCGGCGGGTCCCTGTCCGACATTGCCGATGCCATCATCTGGGCCTCGGGCGGCACCGTCTCCGGCGTCCCCGCCAACGCCAACCCTGCGAAGGTCATCAACATGAGCCTGGGCGGCTCCGGCGCCTGCGGCACCACCTACCAGGCCGCCATCGACGCCGCCGTGTCCCGGGGAACCACCGTGGTGGTGGCGGCCGGCAACAGCAACCAGGATGCCTCCGGCTTCCGCCCGTCCAACTGCGCCTCGGTAGTGACCGTCGCGGCCAGCAACCCGAGCGGCGCCCTGTCCTACTACTCCAACTACGGCGCCACCGTGGACCTCACGGCTCCCGGGGGCGACACCGGGGTCAGCGGCGGCGGCATCCTCTCCACGATCAACACCGGAACCACGACGCCGGGCGGCGCCGGTTACGCCAGCTACCAGGGCACCTCGATGGCAACCCCGCACGTCGCCGGCCTCGTGGCCCTGATGAAATCCAAGTCCCCTGCCCTCACTCCCGCCCAGGTCGAATCCACGCTCCGGCAGGGCACCCGGGCCATGCCGGGCGGCTGCACCAAGGGTTGCGGCGCCGGCCTGTCCGATGCCACGGCCACCATGGGGCTGCTCGGCGGCACCACTCCGCCGCCGTCGGGAAACCTGCTGCTGAACCCCGGCTTCGAGAGCGGCCCGGCGTCCTGGACCTCCAACCACGCGGACACGTTTGAGACCGGAACGAACGCCCGCACCGGCAGCGGTTTCGCCGGCCTGAACGGCTGGGGCTCGTCAACGTCGTACACGCTCGACCAGGCCATCTCCATCCCGTCCTCCGTCACCGGTTCCACCTTGTCCTTCTACCTGAAGACCCTGACCGACGAGACCACCGCCGGAACCGCCTACGACACGCTGAAGATCCAGGCCATCAGCAGCGGCGTCACCACCACATTGGCCACCTACTCCAATCTGAACAAGTCCACCGGCTACGTGCTGAAGACCCTGGACCTGTCCTCCTTCAAAGGAAAGTCCGTCACGCTGCGCTTCCTCGGCGTGGAGGATTCCTCGCTGAAGACCTACTTCTTCGTGGACGACACCTCGGTGACGACCTCGTAGCAGCGCCCGCGCACCAGGAATGGGCATGCCCTCCTCCCGGGAGGACATGCCCATTCTTCGTGCCCCTCAGATGCCTTCGGTCTCGTCCACGGTGAGCTGGGATTCGAACATCCGGAAGTAGCGGCCCCGCAGGGCCACCAGCTCCTTGTGGGTGCCCTGTTCCACGATCCGGCCGTCCTCGAGCATGTAGACGATGTCGGCCTTCTCGATGGTGGCGAGGCGGTGGCTGATCGCGATGATGGTGCTGCTGCGGTCGGCGAAGAGGCGGGTGAAGATCCGGTGTTCCGCGAGGGCGTCGATGGCCGAGGTGGGCTCGTCCATGACCATAAAGGAGGCGTTCCGGTAGAAGTTCCGTGCCATCGCGAGCCGCTGCCACTGCCCGCCGGACAACCCGCTCCCCTTCCGTCCGCGGGGGTCCTCCATCCAGTTGCTGACATGGTTGTCCAGGCCGTTGGGCAGCTTGTTGATGAATTCCAGGGCCTCCGCATCAGCCGCGGCGCGGCGGATGCGTTCGTCGTCGCGGGGTGATTCGACGTCGCCGAAGAGGATGTTCTCCGCGGCGGTGGCGAACTCGTACTTCAGGAACTCCTGGCTGAGCACCGCCAGATGGCGGTGCCAGGACTTGACGTCGACGGCGGCGAGGTCGACGCCGTCGAGCAGCACCTGCCCGGAGTCCGGCCGGTAGAGCCCCGCGAGGATCCGGATCAGAGTGGACTTGCCGGCGCCGTTCTCCCCCACGATCGCAATGTGCTGGCCCTCGCGGATGGTCAGGGAAATCCCCTTGATGACCTCCAGTTCGCTGCCGGTGTAGGTGAACCTGATGTCCCGCAGCGCCACCGTGGTGGGTGCCTGCAGCAGGGGCGGGGCGTGGTCGGAGTGCACGGGCATCGCCATAAAGAGCTCGTAGTCCTTGAGGTTCGCGAGGTCCTCGTCGATCGAGCTGAGCGAGGAGACGAGGCTGTTGGCGGTGGACAGGGCGCGGCTGACGATCTGCTGGACGTAGAGGAACTGCCCCACCGGCTGCGCCCGGGCGATGATCTGCCCCACCACCCAGATCAGCGACACCACCTCCGCGCCGTACTGCAGGGCGTCCGCGGCGAGCTGTTTGGGAATGTAGCGCTTCTGGAAATCCAGCCGCCTCCGTTCGTCCGCGTCGCGCAGCCGTGACCGCAGCCCCATCAGGTATCCGACGATTCCGTAGAGGCGCATCTCAGCGATGTGCTGGGGCCGCAGGAGGTTGGTTTCGATCATCCGCCGCTGCCGGCGCGAATCGATCTGGGTGTTCCAGTGCGCGATCTGCTCGCGGGAGAGCTTGAACTGCAGGTACACACTGGGCACGATCGCCACGAGGACGATCACCGCGATCCACCAGCTGACCAGCATGAGGGCGCCGATCGCGAGGATGACCGAAACCAGCTGGGTGAAAATGGCGGCGATCCGGTCCAGGACGCGGGCGTAGGAATCGGAGAATCGCTTGGCCCGGTCGTACAGGTCCACCGTCTCTTTGTCGTCGTAGCGCCAGAATTCGAGGGCCAGGAACCGCTCATACATCAGGTCGCCCACGATCGCGCCCACCTTGAAACTCATGAGCTGCTGGATGTAGCGGTCCACACTGCTGAACGCGCCCCAGAACAATCCCAGCGCCGCGGTGATGATGACGTAGACAATCGCCTGCTGCCCCGCCGCGGCGTCACCCGCGTAGGCGGCCGCGAGGGCCGTCGTCGTGAGGGCGGCGAAGTACGTGGTGACCAGCGGCAGCAGCGCCGAGATCAGCGACCCCAGGACCTTCATAACGACGGCGGCGGGCGAGGCCCGGAAGCTGACGCGCAGCACCTGCCCCACGGCCCGGGCGTAGGGCCTCAGAGCCAGTTTGCGCTTCGGCTCGCGCGCGGGCAGGAGTTCGGACATGCCTCCAGCCTAGGACACGCCCCTGCCCAACTAGCTCGCAGCAGGGGCCGTTATGAGCCTCCAAACGGCCCCTGCTGCGAGTCAGTTGGGTCCGCCTCGCAAAGGGTCTTAGCGTGAACCGTAGTTCGGTGCCTCCACTGTCATCTGGATGTCGTGCGGGTGGGACTCCTTCAGCCCGGCCGCCGTGATCCGGACGAACTTGCCGCGGGCCTTGAGCTCCGGCACGGTCGGGGCGCCGGTGTAGAACATGGTCTGGCGGAGGCCGCCGACCAGCTGGTACGCCACCGAGGCCAGCGGGCCGCGGTACGCCACCCGGCCCTCGATGCCCTCCGGGATGAGCTTGTCGTCGCCGGAGACGTCAGCCTGGAAGTAACGGTCCTTGGAGTAGGAGGTGTTCTTCCCGCGGGTCTGCATGGCGCCCAGGGACCCCATGCCGCGGTACAGCTTGAACTGCTTGCCGTTGACGAAGATCAGGTCGCCCGGGGACTCGTCGCAGCCGGCCAGCAGGGAACCGAGCATAACGGTGTCCGCGCCGGCGACCAGGGCTTTGCCGATGTCGCCCGAGTACTGCAGTCCGCCGTCGGCGATCAGCGGCACGCCGGCGGGAATGGCGGCCTTGGCGGATTCGTAGATCGCGGTGATCTGCGGGACGCCGACGCCGGCGACCACGCGGGTGGTGCAGATCGAGCCGGGACCCACGCCCACCTTGATGCCGTCGGCACCGGCGTCGATAAGCGCCTGGGCGCCTTCGCGGGTGGCGGCCTGGCCACCGATGATGTCCACGTGCGCTGCCACAGGATCGGACTTCAGCCGGCGGATCATGTCGAGGACGCCCTGGGAGTGCCCGTTGGCGGTGTCGACGAAGAGTGCATCCACGCCGGCGTCGATCAGGGCCATGGCCCGCTCCCAGCCGTCGCCGAAGAAGCCGATGGCCGCGCCGACCCGGAGCCGGCCCTCGTCGTCCTTGGTGGCCAGCGGGTACTGCTCGGCCTTGGTGAAGTCCTTGGTGGTGATGAGGCCCTTGAGCGGCCCTGCTCGTCAACGAGCGGGAGTTTTTCGATCTTGTTGGTGGCCAGCTTGTGCGAGGCCTCCTCGCGGCTGATGCCGACGTGGCCCGTGACGAGGGGCATCTTGGTCATGACGTCGCTGACCAGGCGGAGCGGGAAGTCCGCTTCGGGGACGAAGCGGGTGTCGCGGTTGGTGACGATGCCCAGCAGGCGCATGCCCTCGTCCACGACTGGCAGGCCGGAGACCCGGTAGTGCGAGCAGATTTCGTCCAGCTCGGCCAACGTGGCTTCGGGGCCGATGGTCAGCGGGTTGGTGATCATGCCGGATTCGCTGCGCTTGACCCGGTCCACCTGGTCCGCCTGGTCGGCGATGGAGAGGTTCCGGTGCACAACGCCGAGGCCGCCCTGTCGTGCCATGGCAATCGCCATCCTCGACTCGGTAACGGTGTCCATCGCGGCGGACAGCAGCGGCGTCTGGACCGAGATGCGCTTGGAGATCCGGGAGGAGGTGTCGGCCTCGGAGGGAATGACATCGGTGTGGCCGGGCAGCAGCAGGACGTCGTCATACGTCAGTCCGATGAAGCCGAAGGGGTTGTGTTCGGGCTGGGTCATGAGTGCGCCTCTTACCTTGGTTACGGGGTTCACGGGTAGGGATTGCAACAGATGACCAGCCCGTCATTACGGGCATGGCCTGTGCAGAAGTGTTGAATAAATACTAGAACCTTGGCGGCGATCCCCATATTCCGGGGCGGTAATGTGAGCAACGGCACCGGCCTGGGGACGCCTCCGCGTCACTTCCAGCCGGTGGCCGCGAGCAGCCGCTTTTCGAACATGGGGATCATGGTCTGGACATACGTCTTGGTCAGATGGTTGTCGTCCTTGTAGACGTAGACATTCCCGACGACGGCCGGGCAGATCCCGTCGGCGCAGATGAAGTCGCTCAGGTCCATCAGGTGCAGCCCGGGCACCTTGCCCCGGTAGGCGTCCAGGGGCGAGGACCCGGCGAGGGACTCCTGCAGCGGCACGTTGCACTCCGCGGCTTCCGGCCCGTTCTTCTGGACGCATTCGGGCATGTTCAGGTGGAAGCGCGGATTGTCGCGGATACCGACCACTTCCATGCCGGCCTTGGTGAACGGCTTGATGCCCTCGAGGTACTGCGGCACCTCGGTTTCGAAGGGCGCCTCTTTGTGCGTCAGTGAGGCGACGGTGAAGACCGCGTCTGGTTTGTGGTCCAAAACGTACTGGGCGCTGGCCTTGTTGAAGGCGTTGCACTCGGCGTCGCGGTCCGGGGACTCCCCGCCGAAGCGGCAGTTGCCCTTCAGGAGGGCCACGACTTCCCAGCCGTGGCTGCGGGCGATCGGGCCAAGCGCCGCCATGTACTGCTGGGCGTGGGAGTCGCCGAGCACCACAATGCGTTTGGTGACGGTATCCGGGCGGCTGTTCTGCAGGCAGCCCGCCAGAAGCGGATCGCTGGGGACGTTTTCGTCCGTGCACAACCCGTCAATGTCGGCCCATTCGTTCTTCATTGCCAGAGGAGCCGGGATGATCTTGGCCTCCGGCGTCGGCTTGCCGGCATTTTCGGGTTTCAGTGCGGCCGCGCCGGGGGTCAGTTCCCTCGGCTGCGCGGCGGCGGCGGCCTCATCCGCCATCATCTTGCTCTGCCACACGGACACCGGCCCGGCCAGGAGTGCGCCGCACGCCGCGATGACGACGGCGGTGCGCCAGGCACGGCCCTGGGGCCAGTGCCACTCGCGCAGCGGCTTCTCCACGAACCGGGTGGTCAGCACGGCCAGCACGATCGAGGCGGCGACAATCGCCAGGCCCTGGACCAGGTTCGGGGCGGTGATGCCCGTCGCGGCGAGGGCCAGCACCAGCAGCGGCCAGTGCCAGAGGTACAGGGCGTAGGAGTTGTCCCCGAGCGCCACGAGCGGCTTCCAGGTCAGGAAACGGTCCACTCCGAAGCGGCTGCCGCTTTGCCCGGCCACGATGATGGCCGCCGCTGCCAGCGTCGGCCAGAGCGCGATGAAGCCGGGGAAGGACCGGTCCACGGTGAGCAGCAGTCCGCAGGAGAGCATCGCGGCGAGGCCGGTCCAGCCGAGGATGACCCGCAAGGTTTTGCCGGGGTTGAGGTGCGGCAGCGCGAGCGCCAGCAGCGACCCGAGGGCGAATTCCCAGAGCCGGGTGCGGGTGTCGAAGTAGGCGTAGGCCTGGTTGGTGGCGGTCTGCTCAATGGAGAAAACCAGCGAGGCCACGAAAATCGCGCCGAACGCCGCGGCCAGCAGGGCGGCGTAGCTCACGCGCTCGTCCACTGCGGTCCAGCGGCGCAGGACGCGCTTCAGCAGGGCTGCGCCGGCGAACACCAGCGGCCAAAGCAGGAAGACCTGGCCCTGGATGGACAGCGACCAGAAGTGCTGCAGCGGGCTGGCACCTGAGTGGTCCTGCGCGTAATAGTCGACGGCGGTGTCCGCCAGGAGCCAGTTCTGCCGGTACAGCAGCGAGGCCCAGGCCTGGTCCAGCACGTCCGGCCAGCGGCTCTGGGGCAGGATCAGCCGGGTGCCGGTCAGGACACCGAGGATCACCACAACGACGGCGGGAAGCAGCCGCTTGAGCAGGTGGAGCCAGTGGCTGGCCAAGCGCAGGGGTTTGCCGCCCTCCACCTTGCGGGCGAAGCTGAGTGTCATGAGGAACGCGGAGATGAGCAGGAAGATGTCGACGCCGCCGGACACCCGGCCGAGCCACACGTGGTAGGTCACCACCATCAGGACCGCGAGGGCGCGCAGGCCCTGGACTTCGGGACGGTAGCTTGATTTTGCGCGCGCCTGAGAACCTGCGTCCGCCGCTAGCGGGCTGGCTATGGTTCGCACGTTCGACACAAGAAGCCCCTTCAGGCCGATTCCAAAGCATTAATGTTACCGATCTGTGACTTGTCTGGCCAATCACAGCGGCGCCGGGGCGGCTTCACCGCCCGGTGTCAAAGGCTCCGGAGGCTACCCTGTAACGAGTCTGAGGAGGCCGCATCGTGATCGCACAGCTGCGCATTTGTGTTCCGGAAACGTTGTCCGACGCCGTGATGGAATGTTCCACCGGCGAGCTTGGCGTTGCGGAAGTTTCCCGCCAGCAGGGCGCGTCCGTTGTGCCGCCGGGGGACGTCATCCACGTCCTGCTGGCGCGGGAGTCGGTGGAACGCCTGGTGGAAAAACTCCACGCCCTCAATGTCCAGGAACAGGGCTCGATGTCGGTCACCATGCCCGATCTGGTGCTCTCCGACCGGGCGGACAAGGCCACCGCGGAGGCGCCCGGCGAAGGTGCCGACGCCGTGATCTGGGACGAAGTGTCCCGGCAGACCGGGGAAGACTCCCGGCTGACGTGGAGCTTCCTGGCGTTCCTGGTCCTGGCGACGCAGCTCGTGGCCATCGGTATTGTCACGGATTCGACGATCCTGATCGTCGGCGCGATGGCTGTCGGCCCGGAGTTCGGCCCGCTGGCGGCCCTGGCCGTGGCTCTGGTGCAGCAGCAATGGAAGCTGGGCCGCCGCGCGGCGCTGGCCCTCGGCGTCGGCTTCCCGGTGGCGATGCTGGCAGCGGCCTTCACGGCGTGGCTCTCCGTGCCGCTGGGCCTGTTCCCCGCCGATGTCCTGGACCGGGGCTCCGCCGCGGATTTCATCTACCACCCGGGCCCGTACTCGCTGATTGTCGCTGTACTCGCCGGCATCGCCGGGATGCTGTCCGTGATCAGCCGGCGTTCCGCCGCCCTGACCGGCGTTTTTATCTCCGTGACCACGGTGCCCGCGGCCGGTTTCGTGGCCGTGGCGCTGGTGCTGGGAGAGTTTGAGAAGGCGGCCGGTTCCGCCCTCCAACTGGCCCTGAACCTGCTGGGCATCGTGGCCGCGGCGGTTTCAGTCCTGCTCTTCTACCGCCTCATCACCAAGCGGCTGCCGGACGCCGCGGCGTCGCGCTTGAAGCGGATGGCGTTGCGGACGCAGCGCTAAGCCCGCATCGCGCCGGACGGCGCGGGGCAGTTCTGCCTTGGGCAGCGTCCAAAACACGCACACCGCAAGAGGGCACAGAAAGGCCGGCCCGGCGGACGCCGGACCGGCCCTGACTGCAGCGGTTGATACTAGCGCTGGTGTCCTGCGTGCTCGTCTTCGTCGGCCGGCTTCTCGACCACGAGGGTTTCCGTGGTGAGCACCAGTGCCGCGATGGACGCCGCGTTGCGGAGGGCCGCACGCGTCACCTTCACCGGGTCGATGACGCCGGCGGCGATGAGGTCTTCGTATTCGCCGGTCTTGGCGTTGAAGCCCTGGTTGAGCGCCGACTCGGCAACCTTGGCAACCACAACGTAGCCGTCGAATCCGGCGTTCTGGGCGATCCAGCGCAGCGGCTGGGTCAGTGCCCGGCGGACGATGCCGACAGCTGCGGCCGCGTCACCTTCGAGTGCCTGGACGGCGGGGTCCTCGTCGAGCGCCTTGAGGGCGTGGATGAGGGCGGAGCCACCGCCGGCCACGATGCCTTCTTCAAGGGCGGCGCGGGTGGAGGACACGGCATCTTCGATGCGGTGCTTCTTTTCCTTCAGCTCCACCTCGGTGGCTGCGCCAACCTTGATCACGCCGATGCCGCCGGCCAGCTTGGCCAGGCGTTCCTGCAGCTTTTCCTTGTCCCAGTCGGAGTCGGTGCGGGTCAGCTCGGCGCGCAGCTGGGAAACCCGGGCTGCGACGTCCTCTGCCGATCCGGCGCCGTCAACGATCGTGGTGTTGTCCTTGGTGACCGTGATGCGCCGGGCGGTACCCAGCACCTCGAGGCCCACCGTGTCCAGGCTGAGGCCCAGTTCCGGGGAGACAACCTGTGCGCCTGTGAGGGTCGCGATGTCCTGCAGCATGGCCTTGCGGCGGTCGCCGAAGCCCGGGGCCTTGACGGCAACGACGTTCAGGGTGCCGCGGATACGGTTGACGATCAGCGTGGAGAGCGCCTCGCCGTCGACGTCCTCGGCGATGATGAAGAGCGGCTTGGAGCTCTGCAGCGCCTTTTCCAGCAGCGGCAGGAAGTCCTGGACGGAGGAGATCTTGCCCTGGTTGATCAGGATCAGTGCATCTTCGAGGACTGCTTCCTGGCGTTCCGCGTCGGTGACGAAGTACGGGGACAGGTAGCCCTTGTCGAACTGCATGCCCTCGGTGAGGACCAGTTCGGTCTGCGTGGTGGAGGACTCCTCGATGGTGATCACACCATCCTTGCCGACCTTGCCGAATGCCTCGGCCAGGAGTTCGCCCACCTCGTCGCTCTGGGCGGAGATGGAGGCGACGTTGGCGACCTGGGTGCCTTCGACCGGGCGGGCGTTTTCGAGCAGGCGGGCGGCGACGGCCTCAACAGAGACCTCGATGCCGCGCTTGATCTGTCCCGGGCGGCGCCGGCCGCAACGTTGCGGAGGCCTTCCTTGACCAGGGCCTGTGCCAGCACGGTGGCGGTGGTGGTGCCGTCACCGGCAACATCGTTGGTCTTGGTGGCGACCTCCTTGGCAAGCTGCGCGCCAAGGTTCTCGTACGGGTCGTCCAGTTCGACTTCACGGGCGATGGTGACGCCGTCGTTGGTGATCGTGGGGGCGCCCCACTTCTTGTCCAGCACGACGTTGCGGCCGCGCGGGCCAAGCGTCACCTTGACCGTGTTGGCGAGCTTATCGATGCCGGCTTCAAGCGACCGGCGGGCAGCGTCGTTAAACGCAAGCTGCTTTGCCATGGTTTTGTCCTTTCAAGACAGAACCCCGCGCAACTGACCCGTCAAAGAAGGATCGGCGGCGCGGGGTCCAAGAGAGTTACTTTACGACGATCGCCAGGACGTCGCGGGCGGACAGCACGAGGTACTCGGTGCCGCCGGTCTTGACTTCAGTTCCGCCGTACTTGGAGTAGATGACGACGTCGCCAACGGTGACGTCGATCGGGACGCGGTTGCCGTTGTCGTCAAAGCGGCCGGGGCCTACTGCGACAACTTCGCCTTCCTGCGGCTTTTCCTGCGCGGAGTCCGGGATAACCAGGCCTGAAGCCGTGGTCTGCTCGGCTTCGAGCGGGCGGACAACAATACGATCCTCAAGAGGCTTAATAGAGACCGACAAGGACCTCTCCTATTCGTCAGCAAATTCGTGGACTTTAAAGCTGTGGTGCCAAGGCGTACAGACCGTCGTCGCGGTGCCGGCAGCCGCCTGGCTGTGAAGCTTCAGGTGTTAGCACCCTCCTAGGGAGAGTGCTAATGACGACTCTATGTAAGTAGTTAGCACTCGGTCAAGGCGAGTGCCAGAAATTCGCTCCCGGTGGACTCCGGGGCTGCAGCGGGGGCTTGTTACCGCCCGCCGAGGTCCGCGAAGTCCACGTCCTCGCCGTTGTCCTCGTCGTCGGAGCCGGGTTCGTTCCGGTGCCGGTACAGCAGCAGTCCTCCGGCGGCGGCCAGCACGATCCCCGTGATCAGGAAGACGATGCCGCCGATGCGGGCGGCCGCGTAGCTGTCGCGGATGGCCTTCGCCTCGTCCGTGGCGTCCGTGACGTCCTTGCCGCCGACGGAATATACGGTGGCGTTGAAGGAGTCGAGGAAGAAGATGATGACCAGGAGTGCGGCGCAGACGACGGCGATGACGGCGCCCGCGACCAGCGCCGGCCGGGCGTAGCGGGCGAGTCCCTGCCGGGCGGGACGTTCCCCGTCGCTGTCCTGCTGCGCGGCGCCGTCCTCCGGGTAGTTTTCGTCGGTGCCGCTGTTTGCCGTGCTGCTGTATTCCATGCCGTCAACCCTATCGGGCGCGCAGCTGCAACCGCGCGCTGAACTAGGCTTGTTCCCATGGCTGACGCACCGCAGGACCAGATCGCCCCGCTTCTGAACCCCGAAGGTTGGGAGCTGCTGGCGTCGCTGGGCCCCTACCGCGAGGACGAGGCGTTCAGGCTCAATGCGTCTCTCCGCAAGGCCGGACACTCCCCGAGCTGGTCTCCGCCGTCCTCACCCAGTCGCGGCTGCGGACCAAGGCCGAGGCCAAGTTCGGCGAGTTCGCCCGGCAGATGATCTTCACCCAGGCGGGCCTGGAGCAGGCCACCCGGCTCACCGTGGCGGCCCGGCACGCCCAGCGCTTCGCGGAAGCCGGCGTGCGGCATGTGGCGGATCTGGGCTGCGGCCTCGGCGCCGACGCCATGGCGCTCGCTTCCTTGGACATCACGGTCACGGCCGTGGAAATGGACGAGACCACCGCGGCCTGCGCCATGATGAACCTCATCCCGTTCCGGAACGCCACCGTGGTCCATTCCGATGCGACCACGGTTGCCCTCGACGGGGTGGACGGGGTCTGGCTGGACCCGGCGCGCCGGACCACTTCCACCTCGGGCACAAAGCGGCTCTGGGATCCGGAGGATTTCTCCCCGCCGCTGTCCTTCGTCGAGTCGCTGGCCGCCGCCGGCCTGGCCGTGGGGGTGAAGATGGGCCCGGGCATGCCCCACGATTCGGTGCCCAAGGACTGCGAAGCCCAGTGGGTGTCGGTGGGCGGGGACGTCACCGAAGTGGCGTTGTGGTTCAACGCGGTGAGGCGTCCGGGGATCCGGCGGGCTGCCCTGCTGCTCGGCCCCGGCGGCGCCGCGGAGCTGACCAGCGCCGAGGACTTCGACGGCGGCCCGGCCGCCCCGGTGGGGCCGGTCGAGGGGTACCTCTACGAGCCGGACGGCGCCATCATCCGCGCCGGCCTGGTGGCCGACGTCGCACTCCAGCTGGGCGGGCACCTCGTGGATGAGCACATCGCCTACATCTGCGCCCCGGAACTGCGGGACACCCCTTTGCCCGGGCGTACAAGGTGCTGGACGTGATGCCGTACAACGTCAAGGCGCTCAAGGCCTGGGTCAAGGACCAGGGCATCGGGGTGCTGGACATCAAGAAGCGCGGCACGTCCGTGACCCCGGAGGAGCTCCGCAAGCAGCTCCTACCCGGAGGGAAAATCGGGGCAGGCAAGGGCAAGGGCAAGAAAACGGCCACCCTGGTCCTCACCAGGATCGGCGAGGAGCGGGTGGCTATTTCGGTGGAACCGGTCTAGGCACGCTCTCCGAATACCAGAGTTCCGGGCTGCCGGAGTCGGGGGTGCCCGGACGGCTACTGGGCCCGCATGAAGTCCTCGGCCGCCCGGACCTGCTCGTCGCTGGGCCGGATCCCGGTGTACAGGACGAACTGCTCGAGGGCTTGGATGGTCGCCACCTCCGCGCCGGTGATCACGGTCTTGCCTGCCGCCCGGGCGGCCTTGATGAGGGCGTCTCGGCCGGCAGCGCCACGACGTCGAACACCACCTTCGCGGCGTCGATGACGGCCTGCGGGAAGGACAGTGTTTCGGCCTCCGCTCCCCTGCCATACCAATAGGTGTCACGTTGATGATCATGTCCGCGGCGCTGGACGGATCGACGTCGGCGCGCCAGGCGAATCCGTAGAGCCCGGCCAGCGCCCGCCCCGCTTCCTCGTTGCGTGCGATCACCGTGACGTCCCGGAAGCCGGCGTCGCGCAGGGCGGCGGCCGTGGCTTTCGCCATGCCGCCGGCGCCCCTCAGAAGCACCGAGTACGACGAGGGCACGGCGTTGCGCTGCAGCAATTGCTCGATCGCCGTGTAGTCGGTGTTGTACGCGGTGAGCGTGCCGCCGTCGTTGACGATGGTGTTGACCGAATCGATGGCTTTCGCGGACGGGTCCATCACATCCACCAGGGCGATGACGTCTTCCTTGTACGGCATCGACACGGCGCAGCCGCGGATTCCGAGGCCGCGCACGCCGGCGATCGCCTGGGCGAGGTCCGTGGGGGCGAAGGCCTTGTAGATCCAGTTCAGGCCGAGCTGTTCATACAGGTGGTTGTGGAAGCGGGTCCCGTTGTTGCTCGGCCGGGCCGAGAGCGAGATGCAGAGGGTCATGTCTTTATTCAGGATGGGCACCTCCATTAAACGCCAGACCCGATAAATACCAGCCCTGCCCGCTGTGTTAGCCGCAGCCGGTCCCCGGCGGCTGTGACCCGACGGCGACTGGAAGCTTTCCGGGGGCCTTGGCGTGCCCGGCAAGGACGGCGGCCAGCGCGTCGAATGCGCCCGGGCTGCGGCCGTAGACGGCGATTTTGGCGGGGGCCCGGGAGCTCGCCAGCTGCCACGGGGCGTCCAGGGCCACTGCGACGTCGGCCGTCCCCGGCTTGGCCGGTGCGCCGCCGGAGCCGATCAGCGAAACGAGCGGGCCCTCGCCGATGCCGATCCCGGCGTTCCGGGCGGAGGCGGCGAAGCGTGACCGGTCCTGGGCGGAGCCGCCCGTCACGCGGACGCTGGCGGCACGATCGGCCCGTCGCAGGGCCCGGACAGCACGGTGATGGCCGCTTTGGAGACCTTGTGTGACATTTCGGCGCCGCTGCCGGGGTCCGTTCCCGGTTTTGCACCGGCACGGCCCCGCCAGATCATCATGGTGACGACGCGCTGCGCCGCCTCGGCGAGCCGTTCGGGCGGCAGCGTCCCGTTGTTGAGGGCGCGGATGATGGCGGCATGGGCCGACTCCACGTTCGAGGGCATCAGCAGCAGGTCGGCGCCCGCGGCGAGGGCCAGCGGCGCGGCGGAGTCGTGGGGATACTGTTTCTGGATGGCGCCCATGTTGAGCGCGTCGGTGACGGCCACGCCGTCGAACCCCATCCTGCGCAGTTCCGCGTAGGCCGGCTTGGACACCGACGCCGGGACGCCGGGCTCGAGTGCCGGCACGGCGATGTGGCCGGCCATGACCATCGGCAGTCCGGCGTCGATGGCGGCCTGGAAGGGCAACAGGTCCTTCGCGCGGAGCTGGGCGAGGCTGGCGCCCTGGACGGGCAGCCTGGCGTGGGAATCCACGCTGACCGAGCCGTGGCCGGGAAAGTGCTTCGCGGCCGGCAGCAGCCCGGCGGCCAGCATTCCCTGCGAGAAGGCAACGCCGAAGCCGGACGCGTGTTTGGCGTTTCCGGACATGGACCGGGCGCCGATGGTCGGGTCGGCGGGGCCCATGGTGACGTCGGTGGTCGGGGCGAAGTTGGTGTTGAAGCCGAGGGCGGCCAGTTCAGAGGCCATGGCCCGGCCGGCGTCGGCGGCCAGCGGTCCGCTGCCTGCCGCGCCGTAGCTCATCGGGGCGGGCCATTCGGTCAGCGGCGCCCGCAGCCGGGCCACCACCCCGCCTTCCTGGTCGACGCCGATCAGGCCCGGCCAGCTGCGGCCGCCGGCGCGTGCCGCGGCCTGGAGCCGGCCGGTCACGCTGTGCATGGCTACGGTGTCCACCTTGCCATCCGGCGTGCCCGGGACGTTGTCGCCCATGATGATGGAGCCGGCCAGGTGCAGGCGTTCGATGACCGCGGCGTGGGCGTTGTGGTCGAGTCCCGTGTAGAACGGCATCAGGACCTGCCCCGCGCGCTCCTCGGGGGTCATCGCGGCAACAGCCCTGGCCGCGGCGTCCGCGTCCCGCTGCTGGGGTCCCCAGCCGAGCGGCCGGGTCGCAGCAGCGGATGAGGCGGCCGGCGTGCCGGCTCCGGGCGTGGACGGCGCCGGCGGGTTCGCCGGCTGCTTAGCGGATCCGGTCTGGGTGGGGGCTGCGGAACTTCCCGAGGGGTCCGGCGCTGGAGGCCCGGAGCAGGAGGCGACTCCGGGGACAAGCCCCAGCATTACCGTCAGTACCGCTGCGGTCCGAATACTTTTGTGAACACTTTCACGTGTTCTCTGCAATCTGGCCACCGGCTCGATGTTACCCCTGCACTAGACTTGGACCACTGTTGCCTCGCCAACTGTCCGGCGGCTCCGCCCATGACGTTGCAGGTCGGGGCGGCAAAAGGACAGCTAAACAATGAAGGGACCACATGAAGATTGATTTCGCTTCATCCAGGCAATCAACTCTTGGTGTGGAATGGGAACTCGCCCTGGTGGACGCCGAAACCGGGGAGCTGGCGTCCGTGGCCAAGGAGGTCCTCCGCGGTGTCGCCGCGAAGCATCCCGAGCTGAACGAGGACGACGAGCACCCGCACATCAAGCAGGAGCTGCTGCTGAACACGGTGGAACTGGTCACCGGAATCTGCAACACCGTGGCCGAGGCCAAAGCTGACCTGAGCAGTTCCCTCGCCGCCGTCCGGGACGTCACCGATCCCATGGGCGTCGAAATCTTCTGCGCCGGCAGCCACCCGTTCAGCCCTCCGCAGCTGCAGCCGGTGACCGACAAGGAACGCTACGCCAAACTCATTGACCGCACGCAGTGGTGGGGCCGCCAGATGGTGATCTACGGCGTCCATGTGCACGTCGGCCTGGACAGCCGCGACAAGGTCCTCCCCGTACTGGACGGGCTGGTGAACTACTTCCCGCAGTTCCAGGCGCTCTCCGCTTCCAGCCCGTTCTGGGGCGGCGAGGACACCGGATACGCCTCCCAGCGGGCGCTGATGTTCCAGCAGCTGCCGACCGCCGGGCTGCCCTTCCAGTTCTCCAGCTGGGAAGACTTCGAGGCGTACGCCCAGGACATGTTCACCACCGGCGTGATCGATTCGCTCTCGGAGATCCGCTGGGACATCCGGCCGGTCCCGCACTTCGGCACCATCGAGATGCGCATCTGCGACGGCCTGGCCACGCTCGAGGAAGTCGGCGCCATCGCCGCCCTGACGCAGTGCCTGGTCGACGAGTTTTCCACGACGCTGGACAACGGCGGCACCATCCCCACCATGCCACCCTGGCATGTCCAGGAGAATAAATGGCGGGCGGCCCGCTATGGCCTGGACGCCATCATCATCCTCGACGCCGCGGGCAACGAGCAGCTGGTTACCGAGCACATCCGTGAGACCGTGGCGCGCCTTGAACCCGTCGCGGTGAAACTGGGCTGCACCGCCGAGCTGGCCGACGTCCTGAAGATCGTCGAGCGTGGCGCCGGATACCAGCGGCAGCGGCGCGTGGCGGCGGAACACGGCGGCGACCTGCGCGCCGTCGTACTGGACCTGGTCAAGCGGATGCGCAAGGGCCCCGAGGCTTAGGCCCGGCCGTCACGTCGCGCGGCCTCAGGCCGAGACGGTGGTGACCGGCATCGAGGAGTCCGGTGCGAAGCCGATGCCGCTCGGCGCGATCCCGGCCATCACCAGCTGGGCGCCGAGGGCCGCCACCATTGCGCCGTTATCGGTGCACAGGGCCAGCGGCGGGACGGTCAGCCGGATTCCGGCGGCGCTGCAGCGCTGTTCCGTGAGCTGGCGCAGCCGTGAATTGGCCGCCACGCCGCCGCCCAGCAGCAGCTCGGTAATGCCGTTCTCCCGGCAGGCCAGCACCGCTTTGGACGTGATGATGTCCACCACTGCTTCCTGGAACGCCGCGGCGATGTCCGCCACGGGCACGGTCTCGCCGCGTGCCTCGAATTGCTCCACGCAGCGGGCGACGGCGGTCTTGAGACCGCTGAAGGACCAGTCGTAGCGGTGCGGGCCGGGCTGGTCCGCGGTCCCCATGTATTTGGGCTGGCTCAGGCCGCGCGGGAAGCGGATTGCCTTGGCATTTCCGGTGCGTGCCAGCTTGTCGATGGCCGGCCCGCCCGGGTAACCCAGGCCCAGGAGCCGCGCCACCTTGTCGTAGGCTTCGCCGGCTGCGTCGTCGATCGTGGATCCGAGCAGCTCCACGTCCGCGGTGATGTTCCGGATCCGCAGGATTTCGGTGTGCCCGCCGGAGACCAGCAGGGCGCCTAAGTTTTCCGGTAAAGCGTTCGCGGGCAGAGCGTTGGCCGCGAAGGCCTGCGGGCCGCCGTCGTCCGTCTGGAGCAGCCCGACGCCGACGTGCGCGACGAGGTGGTTGATGGCGTAGAGCGGTTTGCCCGTGGCGACGGCGAGCGCCTTGGCCGCGCACACCCCGACCATCAGGGCTCCGGCGAGTCCCGGTCCGGACGTGACGGCGATCGCGTCGATGTCCCCCAGCGTCACTCCGGCCTCGGCCAGGGCTTCGCGGAGGGTGGGGACGAAGGCGTCCAGGTGTGCCCGGGAGGCGATCTCGGGAATCACGCCGCCGAACCGGACGTGTTCGTCCATGGAGGAGGACACGGTGTTGGTCAGCAGCTGTGTTCCGCGGACAATGCCGACGCCGGTCTCGTCACACGAGGATTCGATGCCGAGGACCAGCGGCCCGTCGTGCTGGGGGCTGTTCATGGGCGGCCTGCTTCCGTGGGCGTCGTGTCTGGTTCGGGAGCGCCGAGCCGGAGCCGCATGATCAGCGCGTCGACGCCGTCGCGGTAGTACCGGGGCCGGACGTGGATCTGTTCGAATCCGTAGCGGCGGTAGAGCTGCTGGGCGCGGGGGTTGTCGGCGCGGACTTCCAGGAGCACGTCGTCGGCGCGGCGGAGCAGGCTTTCGCGGATGAGTTCGGTGAGCAGCGCCGAGCCGATCCCCTTGCCTTCCTGTTCCGGGACGACGGCGATGGTCTGGACGTCCGCGATGGGCCGGATGCACATCAGCCCGGCGTAGCCCACGATCCGCCCGGCCAGTTCGGCCACGACGTAGTGCCGGGTGGCGGCCTGCGCCAGTTCGGCGGAGAACATCTGCAGCGGCCAGGCGTCCACGGGGAACAGCCTGCGCTCCAGTTCATGCACGGCAGGGATGTCCGCGGCAGTCATGTCCCGCAGGGTCACCCCGCCGGGCAGCCGTGCCGGGCCGGTGTCGTGTCCTGCATTCTGTCCGGCGTCGTGTCCTGAGTTCTGTTCCGCATCCTGTCCTGCGGACCTGGCGTTCACAGCGCCCTCTTCCGCGGGCCGGGCACCTGGGCGTCGGACTCGCGCAGGTACAGCGGCGTGGAGTCGAGCAGCTGCTCCCCGTGTCCAGCCGAGCGAGGGCGAACTGGCCCAGCGAGAGGGCCTCCGGCTGGCGGGAACTGAAACCCGGGACGGCCTTGACGACGCCGGCATAGAGGCCGGCACCGGCGCCGTAGACCGGAAGCTCGGGGAGGTCCGCGGCGAAGCCGACGTGCGGGCCGTCCACAAGCAGCGGCAGCTGGCCGGCGCTGAGGGCATACCGGGCCCAGTAGACCTCTTTGCGCCGCGCGTCCGTGGCGACGATGAACTCCGGCGCCGCGTCGGTGGACTCCGCCACCTCCAGGGCGATGGCGTCCAGGCTCATGAGTCCGTAGAGGGGCTTGCCCCAGACGAAGGCGAGGGTGCGGGCGGTGACGATGCCCGAGCGCAACCCGGTGAACGGGCCGGGCCCCACCCCGGTGACCACGGCGTCGACGTCGGCCCCGGTAAGGCCGGCGTCCGCGAGGAGCGCCTCGATTCCCGGTGCCAGGACCTCCGCGTGGCTCCGGGTGTCCTCGGTGGAGAAGCTGCCCACGACGGATTCCAGGGTGTCATCGGAGACGAGCGCGGCGCTGGCCACGGCCGAGGTGTCGATGGCAAGGATCAGCATCAGTTCCCTTCCAGGGAGTGGGGCAGGGGCGCGGTTTCAGCGGACGCGGCGGGCGGCACGGGCGAGGCGGGCGCAGCGGGCGAAGTCAGCACGGGCGGGTCCACCCAGCGGGGACCGAAGCCGCGGATGACGATTTTGCGGGGCTCGTCGTCGTCGTCGGTGTCGAAATCCAGCACCTCGGGAGTCAGTGCCGCTGGGGTGTCCCGGCCGTTTTCCGGGCGGGCCGCTTCGGGACCGGCGGCCTCATGAGCGGCGGCTTCCGGCGCGCGGGTGCTGCCACCCAGGCTGCGGAGCAGGTCCACCTCCAGCCGGCTCTCGCTCAGGTGCTCCACCCGGCCGCGGCCCCACTCCACCACGGTCACGGCGCTGTCCATGGTGTTTTCCAGGTCGATGTCGTCGATTTCCGAGGCCGAACCCAGCCGGTACGCGTCCACATGCACCAGGTCCGGGCCGCCGGGCCGGGGACCATTGGGCAGGTTCGGGTGGATGCGGACCAGCACGAAGGTCGGCGAGATGATGCCGGACCGGACCCCGAGGCCCTCCCCAGTCCCTGGGTGAAGGTGGTCTTCCCCGCTCCCAGCTCACCGGTGAGGACCAACAGGTCCCCGGCCTGCAGCTGGGCGCCCAGCCCGGCCCCGAGGGCGTGGGTCTCCTCCGCGGTCCGGACCTCCAGGGTCCGTTCCCAGGCCGCCTGGCTCACGGCCGGGACTCGTCACTGGCTGGCTCTTCATTGATGTAGCGGCGCGGCACCCGTGGGCTGATCCGCGTCACGATCTCATAGTTGTTGGTGCCGGCTGCCCGGGCCCAGTCCTCTGCGGTGGGCCCGCCGTCGTCGCCGTTGCCAAACAGAACGGCCTCGGCGCCGAGGACACTGGGGCCGCCGGCCGAAACGTTGAGCGGGCCCAGGTCGATCACCATCTGGTCCATGGCGATGCGTCCGACGACGGGGTAGTTCACGCCGGCCACACGGACCGGCCCACCGGTGGCGATCCGCGGGACGCCGTCCGCGTAGCCCAGCGGGATCAGCCCCAGTGTGCTGGTGCTGCCGGTGCGGTAGTTGAGCCCGTAGGAGACGCCTTGGCCGGCAGGGACATCCTTGCAGTGTGAAACGACAGTGCGGACCGTCATGGCGGGCCGCAGGCCCAGCTCTTCCGAGCTCTGGCCCTCGAACGGCGACAGGCCGTAGAGGCCCAGCCCCACGCGGACCAGGTCGAAGTGGGTGTCGGGCCGGGACAGGGTGGCTGGCGTATTGGCGAGGTGCCGCACCTCGGGATCCACCCCGGCGTCCTGGGCGATGGCGAGGGCTTCGCGGAAGGCTTCCAGCTGTTCGTCGGTTTCCGGGCGCTCGGGTTCGTCGGCGACGGCCAGGTGGGAGAAAACGCCGACCACCCGCAGCAAGCCTTGGTCCTGGTATTCCATGGCTTCGCCGACGAGGCCGTCCCAGGCGTCCAGGGTGGCGCCGTTGCGGCCCAGTCCGGTGTCCACTTTGAGGTGTACGCGGGCCGGCCGTTCCTGCTCACGGGCGGCCGCGACGATGCGTTCCAGTTCCCAGCCCGAGCAGCCGATGTCGATCCCGGCAGCTACAGCGGCGGCGAAATTGCTCTCCGGGGTGTGCAGCCAGGCCAGGAGAGGCGCCTCAATGCCGGCGGCGCGCAGGGCCAGGGCCTCGGAAATGTGGGCGGTGCCCAGCCAGTTCGCACCGGCGCTGAGCGCCGCCCGCGCTACGGGAACGGCGCCGTGGCCGTAGGCGTCGGCCTTGACCACCGCCATCACCTGGGCCGGCGATGCCACGGCTGCCAGCCGTCGGACATTGTGCCGGATGGCTTCGAGGTCGATCACTGCCGAGCGTTCCTCGGCGTACGCTGACGGAGCGTCCGGGGCTGGCCGGAAGTCACCTGTTGCTGCTGGGTAAGTCACTTAACGATTCTAGGGGTGGCGGCGCATGCGGCTTAATTCGGGCCACCGGGGCGGCATCCCCGCCCACTCCCGGGGGACATGCTCAGTGGTCGCGGCCTGTCCACAGAGGGACATGCTCAGTGTTCACGCCCACGACTGGGCACAACGCCACTATGTCCATTCCCTTCCCCTCACGGAGGGCATGTCCAGCCCCATCCTGGTCCGGGCAAGACCCAGAGCCGGGCCAGCCCATGCTGGCCAGGGGGACATGCTCAGTGGTCGCGCCCACGACTGGGCACAACGCCACTATGTCCATTCCCCGCCCCTCACGGAGGGCATGTCCAGCGCGGGAGCCCCGCCTACCTACGCATCCGACAGGTGCGCGATGGTCGCCGTCGCCCGCCGCTGCGCCTCCTGAGGCACGTCACGGATGATGTCCTCCAGGAAGCTGTAGCGCCGGAGCCACTGGCTGCTCTGCCGTTCCTTGCGGGCGTTGGCCCGCTGCCACCAGTCCGCGATGTCCCCCAGCCGGGTGCGGCCAGCGAGCCGCCGACTTCCTGGACGGCCAACGCCGCGCAGAGGTTCGCGAACCGCAGCCGGTCGCCGAGCGGCCAGCCCGCCAGGCAGCCGACGATGAAAGCGGCGCCGAAGCAGTCCCCGCGCCGGTCGGATCGAAGGCGGACACCGGCAGCGACGGCACCCACTCCTCTTCGCCCGATTCAGAGTCCACGGCCATGGCCCCTTGGGACCCGAGGGTCACGACGGCGACCGGCACCCTGTCCGCCAGGGCGTAGAGGGCAGCCCAGGGGTTGTCGTTCCCCGTGAAGGCCATGGCTTCGTGCTGGTTCGGCATAAAGGCGTGGAAGTACTGCAGGTTGTCCAGCCGGGTGGAGGACCAGACGCCGGTGGGATCCCACCCGACGTCGCCGAACAGCCGCACCCCGGCCTTATACGCGTCGAGCGCCCACGGTTCCAGCTGCTCGCCGAGCTCGGCGACGGCGGCGAGCGCCGGAGGAGGGCAGCCGATCAGTTCACTGGAGCTCACCGGGGCCGGGTGGCCGTGCGTCACCATGGACCGGTCGTGCTCCACGCTCAGGGACACGGTGACCGGCGAGTGCCAGCCCGGCACCCGCCGGGACAAGGACAGGTCCACGTGTTCCTGCGCGGACAGGATCTTCCAGTTGTAGTCGCCGTAGCCGTCATCACCGAACGCGGCCGCCAGCCCGGTGCGCAACCCGAGCCGCGCCGCGGCGATGGCCTGGTTGGCCACCCCTCCCGGGCAGCTGCCCATCCCGTCGCTCCAGATCTCGGTGCCGGCGACCGGGGCGTGCGGCAGGCCCGTGAAAATGATGTCCTGGAAAACGGTGCCGGTCAGCAGCAAATCGAAGCCCTCGGCCGCCGGAGTCCGGACGGAGGAAAGCGGATCAAAACGCTGCGTCGGTATCGCGTCCATGTATGGCACACTACGCCGTCCCGGTACCGCAGGAAAGGCGTGCAACGGGCCAGAACGGAGCACTGCGAATAGACTGTCGGCATGCGGCTGATGATTGCCGGAGGCGGCGGATTCCGGGTACCGCTGGTCTACCGGGCGCTCTGTGCGGGTCCCTACGCCGGGCTGGTCCGGGAACTGGTGCTGTACGACGTCGATCCCGGCCGCCTCGCCGCCATCGAGGCCGTCCTGGGCTCGTTAGCAGCGCTGCAGCCGCCCGGCGCCGCCCCTCCCGCGGTCCGGGCCACCACGTCCCTGGCCGAGTCGCTGACCGGGACGGACGTGGTGTTTGCCGCGATCCGCCCCGGCGGGACAGCCGGCCGCACCGCCGATGAGCGGGTGGCCCTGGACCTGGGGCTCCTGGGCCAGGAAACCACGGGTGCCGGCGGCATCTCCTACGCGTTGCGGTCCATCCCCCGCATGCTGGATCTGGCTGCCCAAATGCGGCGGCACTGCCCGGACGCGTGGCTGCTGAACTTCACGAACCCGGCCGGGATGGTCACCGAAGCCCTGGTCCCGGTGCTCGGCCGCAAGGTGGTGGGCATCTGCGATTCAGCCGGCGGGCTGGTGTACCGCGCGGCGAACGCGGCCGGCGTCGTGCTGCCCGAGGGCCGGCTCGACGGCGTGGGCTACTACGGGCTGAACCATCTCGGCTGGCTGTACCGCCTGGAGTCCGGCGGCCGGGACATGCTCCCCGGGCTGCTGGCCGACGCGGACGCATTGGCCGGTTTCGAGGAGGGCCGGCTGTTTCCGCAGCCCTTGGTGGCGGGCCTGGGGTGCCTGCCCAACGAGTACCTCTATTACTACTACGAGACCCAGCATGCCCTGGCCGGCATCCGGTCCTCCCCACCACCCGCGGCGAATCCATCGACCGGCAGCAGACCGAGCTCTATCCGCGGCTCGCCGGGGCGGGGCGGCAGGCCTATCTGCTGTGGGACGCGGCACGCCGCTCGCGTGAAGAGGGCTACCTCGCGGAGGCGCGCCCGCCGGCGAGCGCCGGGATGAGGCGGACCTGGCCGGGGGCGGCTACGAACGCGTCGCCCTCGCGGTCATGCGCGCCCTCTCCGGCGGCGGCCCGGCGGAGTTGATTCTGAACACGCCCAACACCTCCAACACAGACGCCGGCACCGGCGGTGCCGGCGTCCCGGCCATTCCGGGACTGCCGGCGGACGCCGTCGTCGAGGTTCCCTGCCGGGTGACGCCCGACGGCGTGGTGCCGCTACCGCAGGACCGCCCGGCCCCCGCACAGCTGGAACTGATGCAGCGGGTCAAGGATGTTGAACGCCTCGTTGTGCAGGCCACCGGGCAGGACGCCGGGCCGGCGTCCGGGACCCGGCGGCGCGGGGCGGCCCTCGCCGCCTTCGCCCGTCATCCCCTCGTCGATTCCGACGTGCTCGCGGCGAAACTCCTGGCCGGCTACGAGGCCGCCTTCCCGGAACTCCTGCAACTCTGGCGCAGCAACAGCGACAGCACCGGAGACGGCTCCTAGCCGACCCGGGCGGTTCAGCGCAGGCCGCGGGTGAGGGTGTCCTGGAGCGCTGTATGAGGTTCGCCCGGAAGGCCCGTGCCGCTGAGGTAAAGCCCCATCTGGGTGCCGTGGTATTCCCAGTACGCGAAGCTCAGGCCGTTGTCGTCCAGGAGTTCGAGCACGTCGGTGACCCACTGGTCTCCGCCCTTGCCCTCCATTTCAAATGCCTGCCGGACCAGGCCGAACTCCATGACCGACATCGGTACGTTGTTGTCGATGCCGAACTGCAGATGTTCCGCCAGCTGGTACGCCAAATAGTCTTTGCCGCGTTCGAGGAAACCGTTCCCGGCTGCTCCGGGCGACCGGGCGTAAACGTCCAGCAGGAGACCGATCCGCGGGGCCGCACCGGTTGAGGGGGTAATGTTCTCACCCCGCATGTGGCCCTGGATGCGGTACTTGTTGCCGGGCACCACCTTGAACAGGTGTGCATCGTTGCTCCACCCGGCGATCGCCTCGGCGTCGGCGGCATTGCTGATGGAGAGACTGCCGTTGTCCTGATACCCGGCAGTCTCCCGCGCGAACTCCGGCGGTGCCGCCGCGTCCCCGCCGAACTGCCACTGATGCCAGTCCAGCGCCGCGTCGCTGTCCAGCTGGTCGCTCACGATTTGCCGGATTTCGGTCCCGTCGGGGCCGTACTCGGTCACCGTGACCGCATCGAACCGGGCCGTTCCGCGCATCCCGCCCTGGGCGGTAAGCATCGGCGCTGCCGCCACTGCGTTGCTGTCCTCGATCGCCACGATGCCACTGTCATACGCTGCCCAGCCTGACGTGCCGGTGGGCAGGAAGGTCGTTGCGATGCGGCTTTGCGGCAGCAGAACCCGCTCACCGGTCGGAAGGATCACGTTCGGATCGGGATAGCGGCCACCGTCCTGGACGGGGCCTTCAATCCAGGACGCGTATTGGTGGGTGTACCTGATCGGCTCGTAAAAATGGAAGTCGTAGACCACGTTCTTGTCATCAACAAGAAAGTGCCGATCGATTCCCGCTGTACCGTAGCTCCCGTTGACCCCGTAGATTCCACCCACCACCAGCAGGTGGTTTTGGTCCTCCGACCGCACCGCGGCCACCAGCTGCCGCGACAGCGCTTTCCACTGTTCCCCGGTCGCATCGGTGGTCACCGGTTCGTTGAGCAGGTCGTATGCCGCGATGGCCGGTTCATCTTTGTACCGGGCGGCGATCACACGCCACAGGTCTGCGTTCTGCTGCTGCAGCTGGGGATCGGACCAGATGTCGAAACTGACCTCGTCGCTGGTGGGGTCCAGCCAGAAGCCGCCGATCGGGGTATGCAAGTCCAGGATCAGGCGCAGGTCGTGCTGCCGGGCCCACGCCACGTTTTGGTCCAGCCACTCGAAGAAAACGTCCGGGAGTCGACGTACCAGTCCCCGTCAAAGGCAAACCGGATGCTGTTGAACCCGATTGCCTTCGCGCGCTCGAAGTCGGTTTCCGAATGGTGCTGGGAATTAAGGAGCTCGGCGCCGTCCTGGTCCCGGTGGTAGTGGTTCGAGAAGTTCACCGCCTTCAGCCGCGTGGGCTGGCCCTCAAGGACGAGGCCGCGACCGGCGGCGGTGACGAACTCCGGCGGCGGTTGCTCCGCTGAGGAGGGGTCGCCGCTGACCCTGGTCAGAGTGCATCCGCCAATGACCAGCAACGGAACCACCAGCAGCAGCACGGCCACGAGCCACCCGGGCACCCGGCGCCGGATTGCAGCCCGCCATGGGGGCCGCCGTATGTCGTGCGGCTCAGGCGGATGGCTGCTCCCGGGCATCCAAGTCTCCCCTCGCTCGGCCCTCAGAGGCTCAGCCTATTCGCCTCGGAAGAAAATGTCTTGGGTAAATTGAGAACCAATTGCTCCGCTCACCCGCCGTCGCGACGGGCGCGGGCAGAGGGAGAGGGCCTTCCTTGCCTCCCGCCGGTCCTCCCGTTAGCCTCGCTGCATGGGGCAGCCGGGGCCGGAGAGCACACCGACACCTGTTGCGTCTGCACCCGACACAGACCAGCAGGCAATCGAGAGGGCACGCCGCTCGGAGACCGTGTACCGCCGGCTCTCCTTGGTGCTGGTACTTTGCCTGGTCGCCGTCGTAGTGTTTTTCTCCCGGACGCTGGTCCCGTGGGCGACGGCGGGGATCGAGGGCGCCGTCCAGGACTTCTTCACGCTGTCCATCAGCGTGGTGATCGAGTCGCTGCCCTTTGTGTTCCTGGGGATCCTGGTCTCGATCCTCGTGCAGGTCTGGTTGCCGCCGGATGTCCTGTTCCGCTGGCTCCCTGCCCGCCCGGTCCTGCGGCGGATGGTGCTGTCGCTGCTGGGAATGCTGATGCCGGTCTGCGAATGCGGCAACGTGCCCATGGCCCGGGGACTGATGCTGAAAGGGCTGAGCGTGGGTGAGTCCATGACCTTCCTGTTTGCCGCGCCCATCCTGAATCCTGTCACCATCATCACCACCCAGCAGGCCTTCGGGTGGGACAACGGCATTCTCTTCTGGCGGATCGCGGGCGGATTTCTGATCGCGAACCTCATCGGCTGGATCTACAGCCGCCACCGCGAGCCGCACCGCCTGCTGACCGCCCGGTTCGAGGCAGCCTGCACCGCGGACGGTTCCCGCCATCAGCCGCACGGGAAGCTGCGGCAAAGCGTTGACCTGTTCCAGCGCGAAACCAACACAATGATGCCGGCACTGTTCATCGGCGCGGGCCTGGCCGGAATCATCCAGGTGGGTGTGCCGCGGAACGTCCTGGTCACCTTGGGCAGCGACCCCTGGTGGTCGGTGCTGGCCCTGATGCTGCTGGCCTTCGTGGTCTCGATCTGCTCCACGGTTGACGCCTTTTTCATCCTCTCCTTTGGAGCCACCTTCCTGCCCGGCGCGATCGTCGCGTTTCTGGTGCTGGGGCCGATGATCGACGTGAAGATGCTCGCCCTGCTGCGAACCACCTTCACGGGACGAACCCTGGTGCAATTGACTGCCATCATCGCGCTGTGCGCGGCCGTCCTCGGGTGGGGCGTCAACCTTGCTGCTGCTTAAAGGGTTCGCGGGGCGGCACGGGGTGATGCTGAGCCTCATCGGAATCGCCGCCACGCTCTGGCTGGCAGTTACCGGCAAGCTGGAGTTGTACATCCACCCGCGCTACGTTCCGTTCACCGTCACCATGACCGTCGTCGCAGCCGTGGTCTCGGTGGCGGCTTTGTCCTGAAGCCCGCGGAGCACCGCGGGCACACGGACCCGCATCCGGCCCCGCATGTGCCGGCGCCCGGCCGGCTGCGGGCCGCCGGCAGCCTCCTCACGGTGTTCGCCGCCGTCGTCGGACTTTGCTCCTGCCGCCGTCAACCCTAACTGCCGACGCCGCCAAGAAGCGCGACCTGAACGTCTCGGGCACGCTGGGCAAGTACCAGACCAGCCAGCTTCTCAAGGAGGAGCCCAGCAGCTTAAACGTCAGGGACTGGGCTTCGCTGATCCGTTACAGTCCCGGGGAGGATTTTTTGTCGGAAAGGTCGCCACGGTCACCGGCTTCATCACCCCGGATCAGAAGGACCCGGCCAACGTTTTTTATGTAACGCGCTTTGTCGTCAACTGCTGCACCGTTGATGCCCAGCCGGTGGGAGTTCCCGTCCGCCAGCCCGGCTGGCAGGCAGACCACAAGCCAGGGAACTGGGTCACCGTGACCGGCGGCTTCGGGCCGAACCCGAACGAGGTTGACGCCGGTTCGGTGCTCGTCACGGCCGCGACCATCACGCCCACCACCGAACCTGACCGGCCCTACGTCCACTGAGGGGACGGCGGGCTCGCCTACAGCCTGCGGTACATCATGTGCAGGCCCACGTAGCCCAGGCGCGGGTGCAGGAACGCTTCAGGGATCGTGGCGAGCACCTCGAAGCCCATGGACTGCCAGGCGGCGACGGCCCGGACGTTGCTTTCCACCACGGCGTTGAACTGCATGGCCCGGAATCCGGCCGCCCGTGCAGTTTCGAGGGAATAGGCACAGAGCGCGCGGGCCACGCCCTTGCCTCCGTGCGCCGGGTGGACCATGTACCCGGCATTGGCGACGTGGCTTCCGCCGCCGCCCTGATTCGCGTGCAGCTCGCCGGTGCCCAGGATGACTCCCTCGAGTTCCCCCTGTCCCGCCGCCACGAACGTCTGGCCCGGGGACTGCTTGAACCACCGTTCGCGGGCCTGCTGCTCGGTGGTGTCCCGGTCCCAGGTGAAGGTTTCCCCGCCCGGACGACGGGCTCCAGGATCTCCCAGATCGCCGGCCAATCGGTGCCCGTGGCCGGCCGGATGGTCCAGCCGCGGGCGATGGACTCTGTCTTGTCGCTGGTGCTCACAGCCGCCACGTTAGCAGCACGCCCGGCCCTGTGACCGGCGCCGCCCGCCGGCCGGTGAACCCACGGGAACTTCAGGAGTAATGTTTTACCGAAATGCAGTTCCGGCAGTGTTCATCCGGACGTGCCCGGCAGGGCCTGTTCCAGGGAGGAGGAGAAGAATGTCGCTGATCCGCCGCGTTGCCTTCCTCTCCCTGCACACCTCGCCCATGGAGCAGCCCGGTTCCGGGGACGCCGGCGGCATGAACGTTTACATCCGCGCCCTCGCCGCAGCCCTCGCCGAGACCGGCGTCGAAGTGGAGATCTTCACCCGGTCCACGTCCGCTTCGCAGGCCGCCGTCGAACATCCCTCCCCGGCGTCTGCGTGCATAACGTCCTGGCCGGACCGCCCCGGAAGCTGCCCAAGGAGGAACTGCCGGAACTGCTGCACAGCATGGTGGCCGAAATCGACCGGATCCGGCAGCTCCAGCCGCACGGCCGCTACGACGTGATCCATTCGCACTACTGGGTTTCCGGCGTGGCCGGGCTGGAGCTCGCCGCCCTGTGGGGCCTGCCGCTCGTCCACACGATGCACACCATGGCCAAGGTGAAGAACCTGCTGCTGGTCTCCGGTGAGCAGCCGGAACCGCGGCGGCGCGAGGATGGTGAACATCGGATTGTCGACGGCGCCACACGGCTGATCGCCAACACGGGCACCGAGGCGGCGGAACTGGTCTCGCACTACAACGCGGACAACGACAACATTGACGTCGCCCCGCCGGGCGTGGACCTGGATGTCTTCACGCCGGCGTTCCGCAGCCGGGCCCGGGCCGCCCACGGGGTCCCGCCGGGCCGCTTCCATCTGCTGTTCGCCGGACGGATCCAGCGCCTCAAGGGACCGCAGATCCTGGTCAAGGCCGCCGCCCTGTTGCGGGCCCGCCGCCCGGACATCGACCTGCAGCTGACCATCGTCGGCGCGATCAGCGGGTCCAAGGACTTTGACCTGAAGTCGCTGATCAGCGCCGCCGGAATGGACGACGTCGTCACGCACCATCCGCCGGTCAGCGCACCGGAACTTGCCGGCTGGTACCGTTCGGCCGACGTCGTGGTGATGCCGTCCTTCAGCGAATCCTTCGGCCTCGTGGCGCTGGAAGCCCAAGCCTGCGGAACGCCGGTGGTGGCCACCAAGGTGGGCGGGCTGTCCCGTGCCATCTACGACGGCCGGACCGGCCTGCTCGTGGAGGGCCACAAGGCCGCCGACTGGGCCGACGCCCTCGAGGCCCTGTACGACGACCCGACAACCCGCGAGGACATGGGCCGCGCCGCCTCCTGCACGCGCAGGAGTTCGGCTGGCAACGCACCGCCGCGATCACGCTGGAGAGCTACCACACCGCGTTGAGCCAGTATTTTGGAAACCTGACCATTCCGGTGGGCCACACGCCCCAGCCCGGAACCATAGGCCGGTAACCACCGCCTGCACCCACCGGCCGGAACACCCACCGACGCCACGAGCCAAAGGACAACGATGTCTGAAACCACGATCCCCGGAACCCCCGCCACGCCCGGCCCGGCGACAGCTCCGCTGAGCGACCTGGAGATCGCGCAGCGGGCCACCATGCGGCCCATCGAGGAGATCGCCGCCGCGGCCGGGATCAACGCCCAGGCCCTGGACTTCCACGGCCGGTACAAGGCGAAAATCGATCCGGCGAAGCTGACGGGTTCGACGGCGGGCGGCCCGCCGCGTGCGCCCGGCAAGGTGGTCCTGGTCTCCGCGATGTCGCCCACGCCCGCCGGCGAAGGCAAGTCCACCACGACGGTGGGGCTGGCGGACTCCCTGGCCCGCGCCGGGCACAAGGTCATGATCGCACTGCGTGAACCTTCGCTGGGCCCGATCCTGGGCATGAAAGGCGGCGCCACGGGCGGCGGCTACTCCCAGGTGCTGCCGATGGACGAGATCAACCTGCATTTCACCGGGGATTTCCACGCCGTCACCTCGGCGAACAACGCCCTGATGGCCCTCGTGGACAACCACATCTACCAGGGCAACGAGCTGAACATCGACCCGCGGCGGATGACCTTCAAGCGGGTCCTGGACATGAACGACCGGTCCCTGCGCGAAGTGGTGATCGGCCTGGGCGGGCCGACCCAGGGCATCCCGCGGCAGGACGGCTTCGACATCACCGTGGCCTCGGAGATCATGGCGGTGTTCTGCCTCGCCACGGACCTCGCCGACCTCCGGGACCGGCTGGGCCGCATTACGTTCGGCTACACCTACGACCGGAAGCCTGTCACGGTCGCCCAGCTGGGCGTCCAAGGTGCCCTGACCATGCTGCTGAAGGACGCCATCAAACCGAACCTGGTGCAGACCATCGCCGGGACGCCTGCCCTGGTCCACGGCGGGCCGTTCGCCAACATCGCCCACGGCTGCAACTCCCTGATCGCCACCCAGACCGCCCGCAGCCTGGCGGACATCGTCGTCACGGAGGCCGGCTTCGGCGCCGACCTGGGTGCGGAGAAATACATGGACATCAAGTCCCGCGTCGCCGACGTCGCTCCGTCCGCCGTCGTCGTAGTGGCGACCATCCGGGCCCTGAAGATGCACGGCGGCATCGCCAAGGACCAGCTCAAGGAACCCAACCTGGACGCGCTGGCTGCCGGCGTCGTCAATCTTCAGCGCCATGTGCGAAACGTGGAGAAGTTCGGCATCACCCCGGTGGTGGCGATCAACAAGTTCGCCACGGACACCCAGGAGGAGCTCGACTGGCTGCTGGAATGGTGCGCCGCCGAGGGCGTCCAGGCTGCCGTGGCCGACGTCTGGGGCCGCGGAGGCGGCGGCGACGGCGGCGACGACCTCGCGGCCAAGGTTGCCGCGGCCATCGATGCGCCGCACACCTTCCGGCACCTCTATCCGCTGGAGATGTCGGTGGAGGACAAGATCCGGACGATTGTGCAGGAGATCTACGGCGCCGACGGCGTGGATTTCTCCGTGCCGGCGCTCAAGCGGCTTGCGGAGATCGAGAAGAACGGCTGGTCCGGCTTCCCGGTCTGCATGGCGAAGACCCAGTACTCCTTCAGTGACGACGCCACCAAGCTCGGCGCCCCGAAGGGATTCACCGTGCACGTGCGCGACCTCATTCCCAAGACCGGCGCCGGCTTCATCGTGGCCCTCACCGGCGCGGTCATGACCATGCCCGGGCTCCCGAAGGTCCCGGCCGCGATGCGCATGGACGTCGACGCCGAAGGCAACCCCGTCGGCCTCTTCTAACCCCGTTGCGCTATCACTTTTGGTTGCCATTCCCGGCGGATGGGGACCAAAAGTGATAGGGCAACGGGCGCCTGTGGATAACGGGAGCGGGGATCCGGCGTTCGGATGAGAATGGTCCGCATGCGACCACCAGCAGCCCTGCCGCCCCACCTCTCCTCAGCCCCGTTCACCGTGTATGAAGCGCGGGCCGCGGCGCTGGGCGGGTCCCGGCTCCGCGCTTCCGATCTCGCGACGGCCGGGCGGCTGCTCTATCTGCCCGCCGGCTGGGAGTTTGAACTCCGTGGCCTGGCCCGTGCACTGTCCGCCGCGACGCCGGGTGCGTGGATTTCGCACCTCACGGCGGCGGTGCTGCTGGGACTCTGGCTCCCGCCGTGGTTCCGCGGCTGCCGGGAGCTGCATCTGAGCAAGCCCAAGGCGCTGCCGCCGGTCCGGCGCGCGGGCGTGGTGGGGCACACCGTTCTCGCGTTCGACGACGAGCTTATGGTCTGGGACGGCATCCGGATGTCAACGCCGGCCCGGACGTGGCTGGACCTTGCCCGCATCCTGCCGTTGGAGGATCTTGTGGCGCTGGGCGACCAATTGGTGCGGCAGCCCCGCATTGAGCTGGAGCGCCGCACGGAGCCGTGGGCAACGCTGTCCCAACTGGCGGCCATGCTCGCCCGGCACCCCAAGCTCAAAGGAATCGTGAAGGCACGGGAGGCTCTGGAGCTGATCCGGCCCGGAGCGGACTCCGCGCCCGAAACGTTCCTGCGCCTCGCGTTGACCGCCGCCGGGCTACCGGAGCCGGAACTGCAACTCCAAGTTGTGCCGGGCGACCCTCGCTCCCCCGCTGCCGACCTCGGCTACCGCAGGCACCGGATCGCGATCCAGTACGACGGCGGCCACCACCTGACGCGCGAACAGCAGTCCCGCGACAACCGCCGCGACGAGACCTTCAACGCTGCGGGCTGGCGCTATTTCAAGTTCAATGCCGACGACCTGGCAGATGACTTCCGCGGCGCGGTTCAACGAGTCAGGGCGGCCCTCCGCCCCAGTTTAACGCCGGTTGCCCTATCACTTATGGCGGTCAAACCAGGGTTTTGGGGACCGTAAGTGATAGGGCAACCGGGGGAGGATGAGCGGGTTTAGCGCTCCAGGTCGCCGCGGATGAAGGCCTCGACCTTTTCGCGGGCGAGGTCGTCGTTGAACTGCTCCGGCGGGGACTTCATGAAGTAGCTCGAGGCGGAGAGCAGCGGGCCGCCGATGCCGCGGTCCAGGCCGATCTTGGCGGCGCGGATGGCGTCGATGATCACACCGGCGGAGTTGGGTGAGTCCCAGACTTCCAGCTTGTATTCCAGCGACACCGGGGCGTCGCCGAAGTTGCGGCCCTCGAGGCGGACGAAGGCCCACTTGCGGTCGTCAAGCCACTGGACGTAGTCCGACGGGCCGATGTGGACGTCCTTGGCGGCCAGCTCGGCCTCCACGTTGGACGTCACGGCCTGGGTCTTGGAGATCTTCTTGGACTCGAGGCGGTCGCGCTCCAGCATGTTCTTGAAGTCCATGTTGCCGCCGACGTTCAGCTGGTACGTGCGGTCCAGGGTGACGCCGCGGTCCTCGAACAGTTTCGCCATGACGCGGTGCGTGATGGTGGCGCCGATCTGGCTCTTGATGTCATCGCCCACGATCGGGACACCGGCGGCGGTGAACTTGTCCGCCCAGGCCTTGGTGCCGGCGATGAAGACCGGGAGCGCGTTGACGAAGCCCACGCCGGCGTCGATGGCGCACTGGGCGTAGTACTCCGCAGCTTCCTGCGAGCCGACCGGCAGGTAGCAGACCATCACGTCGACCTTGGCGTCCTTGAGGGCCTGGACGACGTCGACCGGCTCCTCCGGGGACTGCTCGATGGTCTCGAGGTAGTACTTGCCGAGCCCGTCGAGGGTCGGGCCGCGCTGGACGGTCACACCGGTCGGCGGGACGTCGGCGATCTTGATGGTGTTGTTTTCGCTGGCCAGGATGGCGGCGGACAGGTCCTGGCCAACCTTCTTGGCGTCGACGTCGAACGCGGCTACGAACTGGACGTCGTTGACGTGGTACTGGCCGAACTCCACGTGCATCAGGCCCGGGATCGTGGCCTGGGGATCGGCGTCCCGGTAGTACTCAACGCCCTGGACCAGCGAAGTGGCACAGTTACCTACGCCGACGATTGCAACACGAATCGGATGTGAAGACACGGAACTCCTTTGGGGACAACTTCTTATGCCCGGCGCGGAAGAGCTCTGATGCACGACGGCGGCAGCGGGCACGGCGCCGTACGGCGCCATTAGCATTCTAGTCAACGGCGCGGGGGCCCGGGTTGTTCCCGGCCCGCCGCGCCGCCTGTATTACCGTGAGGCCGGGCCGGCTACTTCTGGGCCCACAGGTTGATGTCTGACTCGACGGCGAACTCGTCGATCGCTGTCAGCTCCTCCGCGGTGAAGTCGAGGTTGTTGATCGCGGACAGGGTGTCCTCGAGCTGGCGGACGCTGGACGCGCCGACCAGTGCGGACGTCACGGCGGTGCCCTTGCCCTGCTCCCGCAGGATCCACGCGATGGCCATCTGCGCCAGGGACTGCCCGCGGCCTTCGGCGATCCGGTGCAGTCCCCGCACACGGTCCAGCTTGTCCTCGGTGATGCTGTTCTCGTCCAGGGATTTCTCCTGCGCGGCGCGGGAATCGGCTGGGATCCCGTCCAGGTAGCGGTCGGTCAGCATGCCCTGTGCCAGCGGCGAGAACGCGATGGACCCCGCTCCCACCTGTTCCAGCGCCTCGTAGAGGTTGGGGCTGCCGTTTTCGGTCCAGCGGTTCAGCATGGAGTAGCTGGGCTGGTGGATCAGCAGCGGGGTGCCGAGCTCCTTGAGGATCCGGGCGGCCTCGAGGGTCTGCTCCGGGGTGTAGGAGGAGATTCCGGCGTACAGGGCCTTCCCGGAGCGGACAGCCTGGTCCAAGGCACCCATGGTCTCTTCCATCGGCGTTTCCGGGTCCGGGCGGTGGCTGTAGAAAATGTCCACGTAGTCCAGGCCCATCCGGTTCAGCGACTGGTCCAGGCTGGCCAGCAGGTACTTCCGGGAGCCCCATTCGCCGAACGGGCCCGGCCACATGTTGTAGCCGGCCTTGGTGGAGATGATGAGTTCGTCGCGGTAGGGGGCGAAGTCGTCGCGGAGGTGCCGGCCGAAGTTGGTCTCGGCGGAACCGGCCTGCGGTCCGTAGTTGTTGGCCAGGTCGAAGTGGTTGACGCCCAGGTCGAAGGCGCGGCGCAGGATGGCGCGCTGGGTTTCGAAGGGCTTGTCGTCACCGAAGTTGTGCCAGAGGCCCAGCGAAATGGCGGGGAGCTTCAGCCCGCTGCGGCCGACGCGGCGGTAGGGCATGGAGTCATAACGGGTATCTGCTGCAACATAAGTCATACGTAACATCCTGTCTTACTTTGAGATGATGGCGGCACTGTGGCCGGGCAGGTCGAGCCGGCCGCTGTCGAGGTGCACGGCGTCGTCGGTGGCCAGCGCGATCGAGGCGCCGGCCACGCCGAGCCGGCGCGGTTCGGCGGAGAAGTTCATCGCGACCTCCACGCTGCCGCGGCGGAGGCGGAGCCAGCCGTCGGCCTCGCTGAACGCGACCGCGGTGTCCTCGAAGCCCAGACCGGACAGCTCCGGCGTCGAACGGCGCAGCGCGATCAGCCGGCGGTACAGCTCCAGCAGGCGGGCGTGGTGGCCGTCGGCGGCTTCGGCCCAGTTGAGCCGGGAGCGGGTGAAGGTCTCCGGGTCCTGCGGGTCCGGCACGACGGCGGGGTCCCAGCCCATCCGTTCGAACTCCTTGATCCGGCCCTCCGCCGTGGCCTTGCCGAGTTCCGGCTCCGGATGCGAGGTGAAGAACTGCCACGGGGTGGTGGCACCGTATTCCTCGCCCATGAAGAGCATCGGCGTGAACGGCGAGGTCAGGGTCGCGACGGCGGCGAGCGCCAGCTGCCCGTACCCCAGCGTCTGGGAGAGCCGGTCGCCGGTAGCCCGGTTGCCGATCTGGTCATGGTTCTGGCTGCACACCACCAGCGCCGCCGGGTGGACCGCGGCCGTGTTGATGGGCGGCCGTGGTGCCGGCCGCGGAAGCTGGAGTAGCTGCCGTCATGGAAGAAGCCGTCCACCAGGACCTTCGCCAGGGCCTCGAGGGACTCGAAGTCGGCGTAGTAGCCCGTCGCCTCGCCGCTGACATTGACGTGCACGGCATGGTGGAAGTCGTCGCTCCACTGCCCTGCCAGTCCGTAGCCGTTGACGTCCCGCGGGTAGAGCAGCCGCGGGTCGTTGAGGTCCGACTCGGCGATCATGGTGGCGGGGCGGCCGGTTTCGGCGGAGATTCCGTCCGCGAGCGCACCGAACTCCTCCAGCAGGTGGACGGCCCGCTCGTCCTTGAAGGCATGCACGGCGTCGAGCCGGAGCCCGTCCACGTGGTAGTCCCGCAGCCACATGGCGGCGTTTTCGAGGATGTAGGCGCGCACCACGTCGGAGCCGGGCCCGTCGAGGTTCACCGAGTCGCCCCAGGTGTTGCCCTCCCCGATTTCAGGTACGGCCCGAATCGCGGAAGGTAGTTCCCGCTGGGGCCGAGGTGGTTGTAGACCACGTCCTGGATGACGCCCAGCCCGGCGGCATGGGCCGCGTCCACGAAGCGCTGGTAGGCGGCGGGTCCGCCGTAGCCGTCGTGCACGGCATACCAGAGGACACCGTCATAGCCCCAGTTGTGGGTGCCGTTGAAGCCGTTCACCGGCAGCAGCTCCACAAAATCGACGCCGAGATCCACCAGGTAGTCGAGCTTCCCGGCGGCCGCGTCCAGCGTCCCCTCGGGGGTGAACGTCCCCACGTGCAGCTCGTAGATCACCGCTCCCTGCAGTCCGCGGCCCTGCCACTGGCCGTCCGACCACTCGTGGCTGCCGGCGTCGAACGTCCGCGACAGCGAGTGGACACCAGCGGGCTGCCGCCGGGACCTGGGGTCCGGCAGCGGGGTGGTGTCCCCGTCGATCAGGTAGCCGTAGTCGACGTCCCCGGTGGCGGGGGCGTCCGGGGCGGTCCACCAGCCGGCTGTGCCGTCCGGACCGAGGGTGCCGTCCGGACGTGCCAGGCTGTCGGTCCGGCGCATCGGGTACTCCCGGCCGCCGGCGAGCAGGGTGACGGTCCGGGCGTCCGGCGCCCAGACGTTGAAGCGTTCGGTTCCGTGTGCAGGCAAGGTCATGGCATTCTTCCGTTCCCCGGGGGTCGGTGGGTCAGTCGGTGCGGTCAGGAGGTGGGCACCAGCAGCGCCACCGGATAGTCGCGCAGGATGTCGGCAATCCGGACCGTGCCGGCGTCGAACGTGGTCCCCGTCAGCTGGTCCGTCATGTCCACGGACAGTTCGACGGCGGTGTCCCGCCAGCCGCCCTGCTGCTCCAGTCCGCGGGGCAGCCGGGTGGCGAGCGTGACGGCGCCCGGGCCGGCTGCACTGTCGCGGTCAAAGCCGATGAGGTGCCCGGCGGCCGCGCCGGTTGCCGCGACGGGCCGGTAGCCCGTGAACAGCTCCGGGCGGTCGCGGCGCAGGCGCAGGGCCCGCGAGGTGACCAGGAGCTTCGCCGCGTCGTCGGTGTACGACGCCGGGCGGTCGCCGGCGTCGAGCGCGGCCAGGGCGGTGCGCCGCGCACCGAAATCGAACGGCCGTCGGTTGTCCGGATCGGTCAGCGAGCGGTCCCAGAACTCGGTGCCCTGGTAGACATCCGGGACTCCCGGCATGGTCAGCTGCACGAGTTTCGCCCCGAGCGAATTGACGGCACCATACGGCGCCAGGAGCGCCACGAGGGACTCCAGTTCCGCCCGGACCTCAGCGTTGTCAAAGGCCGCGTCGACGGCGGCGGCCAGCTTCTCCTCGAAGGCGGCGTCCGGGTCCAGCCAGTCGGTCGAGTTGCCGGCCTCCCGGGCGGCCTTCTGCACATACGACTGCAGCCGGTCACGGTCCGCGGGCCAGGCGCCGGCGATGGCCTGCCACAGCAGGTTGGCGAGCGGCCCGTCGGGCAGCGGCGCCAGCTCCTGCAGCCGGGCGAGGGCTGCCTTCCACTCCCCGCCGCCTCCGCGAGCACGGAGATCCGGGCGCGGGTGTCCTCGCTGCGTTTGGTGTCGTGGGTGCTCAGCGTGGTCATGGACAGCGGGATCTCGGCCTGGCGGCGCGCCATCCGGTGGTGGAATTCCTCCGGCGCAACCGAGAACTCGGTGGGATCGGCGCCCACCTCCGTCAGGGTGCCCAGCCGGGTGTAGCGGAAGAACGCGGTGTCCTCCACACCCTTGGCCATGACCATGCCGGAGGTCTGCTGGAAGCGGCGCCCCAGTTCGGCGCCCGGCTCCGAACCGGCGTCGAGAAGCAGCGGCAGCAGCAGCCCGACGGCGTCGGCCAGCTCCGGACGGCGCCGGACGGCCAGTTCGCACGCTTCCTTCAGCACTTCCGCGCCCTCGGGCAGGTAGCTGCGGTACACCGGGAAGGCGGCGATGATCTCGGACAGGGCATCGGCGGCCGCCTCAACCGTGAGTCCTGCGCCGGACGGCACCAGCCGCGCCAGCCGGAGCATCTCGGAGTGGAGGATCCCGTCCGTAATCCGGCGCTTGGTGCCCCGGATCATGTCCTCGTAGTCCGCTGCCTGGCCGCCGCGCACCTCGGTGTCGAGGGCGTCCAGGGCTTCCTGGCCGGCGGGGTCGACGAAGAGCCGGTCCACGTCGGCCAGGGCGTCGTAGCCGGTGGTGCCCTCGCAGTCGAAGCTCTGCGGGAGGACCTCACCGGGCTCGAGGATCTTTTCGATCAGCAGGTAGCTGCTGCCCGTGACTTCGCGGAGCCGGCGCAGGTAACCCTCCGGGTCGGCCAGGCCGTCCGGGTGGTCGATCCGGAGTCCGTCCACCAGGCCTTCGCGGAACCAGCGGACAATCTCGGCGTGGGCTTCGTCGAAAACTTCGGGGAGCTCCACCCGGATGCCGGCCAGGCTGTTGACGGCGAAGAACCGGCGGTAGTTCAGCTCGTTGTCGGCCCGGCGCCAGCCGACCAGCTCGTAGTGCTGCCGGTCGTGCACCGCACGGGGATCGTCCCCTTCGGTATAGGTCCCCTCGGCCAGCGGGAAGCGGTGGTCGTAGTACCGCAGCTCCCCGTCCTTGATTTCCAGCGCGTCGACGTCGGAGTCAGATCCCAGCACGGGGATCCGGATCCGGCCGCCGCCGAAGTCCCAGTCGACGTCGAACGCCTGGGCGTAGCGGGACTGCTGCCCTTCCTTGAGCAGCGACCACCACCACGGGTTCTGGACGGGGGTGGCGACGCCGACATGGTTGGGCACGATGTCGACGAGCACCCCCATACCGGCCTCGTGGGCCGCCCGCGCCGCGGCAGCCAGACCCTCGGGGCCGCCGCGGTCCGGGTCGATCGCGGAGGGGTCGGTCACGTCATAGCCGTGGTCCGAGCCCTTCTCCGCGGTGAGGATCGGCGAGAGGTAGATCCAGTCCACGCCGAGCGACTTCAGGTAAGGCACGGTCTCGGCGGCATCCTGGAGGGTGAAGCCGGGCCGGATCTGCAGCCGGTAAGTGGAGACCGGGGTCCTCATTTGGCGGCAGCCTTCGAGACGGCTTCGGCGGCCTCGTCCTGGGCCTCCACCATTTCCTCGAGTGCGTCCTCGTGCTCGGCCATGGAGGCCAGCGACGCGGCAGCGGAGTAATCCACCTCCACCTCGGGGCCGGAGTGAGCCCGGAGCACCACCATGGACTTGGCGGCCAGTTTCAGCACCGATCCGGCCTTGAGCGGTTCCTCGGTGTTCGCCTGGTCCGCGGTATCCACCAGGACGTCCCAGAACTTTGAGTACTCCTCGGCCGGCAATGCGAAGTCCACGTCGTCGTCGTGGGCATTAAAGGCGAGCACGAAGCTGTCGTCGGTGATCCGGCGGCCGCGGGAATCCTGCTCCTGGATGCCGTGGCCGTTGTAGAACACGCCGATGGTCCGGCCGAAGCCGCTGCCCCAGTCCTCCGGCAGCATTTCGGTGCCGTCCGTCTTCAGCCAGACGATGTCCGGCAGCTTCTCGCCCTCGCCGCGGCGCACGGGGCGTCCGTCGAAGAAGCGGCTGCGCCGGAAGATCGGGTGGTCGCGGCGGATCTTGTTCACGACGGCGGTGAACTCCACCAGCGGCTGGTCCATTGCGTCCCAGTGGATCCAGCTCAGCTCGGAGTCCTGGCAGTACGTGTTGTTGTTGCCCTGCTGGGTGCGGCCCAGCTCGTCACCGTGCAGCAGCATGGGGACGCCCTGCGAGAGCAGCAGGGTGGCGATGAAGTTGCGCTGCTGGCGGGCGCGGAGGGTCAGGACGTGATCGTTGTCCGTGTCCCCCTCTTCGCCGCAGTTCCAGGACCTGTTGTGCGATTCGCCGTCGTTGTTGCCCTCGCCGTTGGCGTCGTTGTGCTTCTCGTTGTAGGAGACCAGGTCGCGCATGGTGAAGCCGTCGTGGGCGGTGACGAAGTTGATCGAGGCCACCGGGCGGCGCGCGGAGCTTTCGTACAGGTCCGCGGAGCCGGTCAGGCGGGAGGCGAATTCGCCCAGGGTGGAGGGCTCGCCGCGCCAGAAGTCGCGGACCGTGTCGCGGTACTTGCCGTTCCACTCGGTCCACTGCGGCGGGAAGTTGCCCACCTGGTAGCCGCCCGGGCCGATGTCCCAGGGCTCGGCAATCAGCTTGACCTGGGAGACGATCGGGTCCTGCTGGATGAGTTCAAAGAAGGTGGAGAGCTTGTCCACGTCGTAGAACTCGCGGGCCAGTGTGGAGGCGAGGTCGAAGCGGAAGCCGTCGACGTGCATCTCCGTGACCCAGTAACGCAGGGAGTCCATCAGCAGCTGGAGGGAGTGCGGGTGCCGGACGTTGAGGGAATTTCCGGTGCCGGTGTAGTCCATGTAGTGCTTCATGTCGTCGTCGACCAGCCGGTAGTAGGCCTGGTTGTCGATGCCCTTGAAGGACAGGGTGGGGCCAAGGTGGTTGCCTTCGGCGGTGTGGTTGTAGACCACATCCAGGATCACTTCCATGCCGGCCCGGTGCAGGTCGCGGACCATGGCCTTGAACTCCTGGACCTGGTGTCCCACGTCGCCGGAGGAGCTGTAGGTGTTCTGCGGGGCGAAGAAGCCGATGGTGTTGTAGCCCCAATAGTTGTTGAGGCCCTTCTCCTGGAGCGTGCCGTCGTTGACGAACTGGTGGACGGGCATAAGTTCGATCGCGGTGACGCCGAGCTTCTTCAGGTGCTCGATCACGGCCGGGTGCGCGACGCCGGCGTAGGTGCCGCGCTGCTCTTCGGGGACCTCCGGGTGCAGCTCGGTCAGGCCCTTGACGTGGGCCTCGTAGATGACCGACTGGTGGTAGGGGATCCGCAGTTGGCGGTCGCCGTCCCATTCGAAGAAGGGGTTGATCACCACGCCGTGCATGGTGTGGGGCGCCGAGTCGGCGTCGTTCCGCGAGTCGGGGTCGCCGAATTCGTACGTGAAGAGCGCCGGGTCCCAGTCGATCTGGCCCTGGATGGCCTTGGCGTAGGGGTCCATCAGCAGCTTGTTGGGGTTGAAGCGGTTGCCGTTCTCCGGTTCGTACGGGCCGTGGACGCGGTAGCCGTACTTCTGGCCGGGCTGGACGTGCGGCAGGTAGCAGTGCCACACGTAGCCGTCCACTTCGGTCAGCTCGATCCGCGTCTCGCTCAGGTCATCGGCGAGGAGGCACAGCTCCACGCGTTCGGCACGCTCGCTGAACAGGGCGAAATTGGTGCCGGTGCCGTCAAAAGTGGCTCCCAGCGGGTAAGCCGTTCCGGGCCAGACTTCCATGTGTACTCCTCGTGCGTGGCGAAAATTCTCTAGACAGACTACTTGTAAGCAGGGTTACTAATTGACTCGGCGCACTGAACGCCCGGATTTGTTACACCGTCGTCATGACCTCCCGCACGGATGTTGCCACGTCCGACGCCGTCACCGGCCCGCCGCCCGAGGCGAGACTTCCGGCCCGGCCGTGGACGCTGGCGGCCAGCGCCGCGATGCCAGCCCAGCGGTCACCGCCGCGGATGCCGAAGGACGCCTGGGTTTCGGGGCTGCCGGCCAGCTGCGCGAGCAGGGCTCCCAGGATCCCGGCCAGGACGTCCCCGCTGCCGGCCGTGGCCAGCCAGGGTGTGGCCTCGGCCTGGCTGAAGACGGCACCCGAGGGGCCGCGACGAGCGTGGTGGCGCCCTTGAGCAGGACGGTGGCCCCGGTCAGCTCGCTGGCCCGCCGGGCGGCCGCGAGCGTGGCGTTCTCCACGCCGTCGCGGCCGGGGTCCGCGCCGTACCGTGCCAGCAACGCGGCGAGTTCGCCGGCGTGCGGTGTCAGCACGAACCGGGGGCGAGGGCGCGGGGCAGGGCGGGCAGCGCCCCGGCGTCGGCGACCACCGGCAGCCCGGTGGCTGCGGCGTCGCGGACGCGCTCCAGCTGGTCGTGGGCTTCTTCGTCAAGGCCGGGGCCGAGGAGCCAGGCCTGGACGTGGGTCTCCGCGGGACTGCCGGTGCCGCAGACGACTTCGGGGCAGGACTGGCGGACCAGGTCGGCGACGTCCGGGGGCCCAGGTAACGCACCATGCCCACGCCGGCCGCCAGCGCGCCGCGGCAGGCGAGGACCGCCGCGCCGGGGTACCGCTGCGAACCGGCCACCACGCCCAGGACGCCGCGGGAGTATTTGTGGGAGCGCCGTCCGGGATGCGGGAGCAGCGATGGCAGATCCGCCGCCTCGAAGCGGCGCAGGGCCGGCTCCGGGAGGGCGGCCTCGATGCCGATCGGAATGACTTGGACGCTGCCGGTGAAGTCCGCGCCCGGGTCGGCCAGCAGGCCCGCCTTGGCCGCCCCGAACGTCACGGTCAGGTCCGCGCGGAGGACAGGGTTATGGGCTTCTCCGGTGTCGGCGTCCACGCCGCTGGGAATGTCGCAGGCCACCACGAGCCCGGGCCGCGAGCGTTCCAACGCTTCGATCAGCTCCGCCGCAGGGCCCCGGAGCCCGCCCTGCGCACCCGTTCCCAGCACCGCATCAATGACGACGCCGGACTGTGCGGCGGCCGCCGTTGCGCCGGCCATGGTGACCGGTGTCAGGCGGATCACCCGGCCGCCGGATTTTTCGAGGGCCGCGAGCCCTTCAGGATGGGTCTCCCCGCGGTGAGGACCGCCGTCGTCCGCATGCCGCGGCGGGCCAGCATGGCGGCCGCGAACAGCCCGTCCCCGCCGTTGTTGCCCTTGCCGGCGAGGACCGTGACGCTGGCGCCGTAGAGGCGCACCCCGCGGGCCCGCAGTTCGCGGACCACGGCGTTGGCCAGCCCGTATGCGGCCCGCTGCATAAGAACAGCGCCCACACCTTTGTCCAGAAAAGGCTTCTCAGCCTCTCGTATCTGGGTTCCGGTGTAGGCGCTGATCATGGTTTCAGTCCATTCGCGGTGAAGTCGCTGCGGGATGTCCGGTTCTGGTCAGGCAGGTGGCGTTCAGCCCTCGGCGATGACCGTCGCGGTGGCAATGCCGCCGTCGTGGCTCATCGAGAGGTGCCAGCGCTTGACGCCCTTTGACTCCGCTACGGCCAGCACGGTGCCTTTGACCTGGACGGTGGGCCCGTTTTCGTCAAGACCGATCCAGCAGTCCTGCCAGTTCATGCCGGCCGGGGCGCCGAGGACCTTCGCCACGGCCTCCTTGGCGGCGAACCGGGCAGCCAGGGACCGCGTGTTCAGTTCGCGTTCCGCGGGGACGAACAGCCGGTCGCGCAGCCCGGGGTGCGCTCCAGCTGCCGGCCGAACCGGTCAATGTCTACGACGTCTACGCCAATGCCAACGATCATGGCGTTATTCTACGGTCACGCTCTTGGCCAGGTTGCGAGGCTGGTCCACGTCGTAGCCCTTGGCGGACGCCAGGGCGAGGGCAAAGATCTGCAGCGGGACCGTGCTGAGCAGCGGGGCCAGCAGGGTCGGGGTCTCGGGGATGTAGAAGACGTGCTCGGCGTAGGCCTTGACGGCTTCGTCCCCCTCCTCCGCGATCACGATCGTCCGGGCGCCGCGGGCACGGACTTCCTGGATGTTGGAGACTACCTTGGCGTGCAGCGAGTCGCGGCCACGGGGTGAGGGAACCACCACGAAGACGGGCTGGCCCTCCTCGATGAGCGCAATCGGGCCGTGCTTGAGTTCGCCGGCGGCGAAGCCCTCGGCGTGGATGTAGGCGAGCTCCTTGAGCTTGAGCGCGCCCTCCATCGCCACCGGGAAGCCGACGTGGCGGCCCAGGAACAGCACGGACTTGGCGTCGGCCATGGACCGGCCGAGTTCCTTGATCTGCTCTTCGTTGTCGAGGACCTGCTGGATCTTGGCGGGGATCTTGTTGAGGTCCGCGAGGATGTCCTTGATCTCGCCCTGGAACTTGTTGCCGCGCAGCTGGGCCAGGTAGAGGCCCAGGAGGTAGGCGGCGGTGATCTGCGCCAGGAAGGCCTTGGTGGAGGCGACGGCGATTTCCGGGCCGGCGTGGGTGTACAGCACCGCATCGGATTCGCGCGGGATGGTGGAGCCGTTGGTGTTGCAGATCGAGACCGTCTTGGCGCCCTGTTCCTTGGCGTAACGGACGGCCATCAGGGTGTCCATGGTCTCGCCGGACTGGGAGATCGAGACGATCAGGGTGTTCTCGTCCACAATCGGGTCGCGGTAGCGGAATTCGTGGGAGAGCTCCACCTCGGTGGGGATCCGGCACCAGCGCTCAATCGCGTACTTGGCGACCTGTCCGGCGTAGGCGGAGGTTCCGCAGGCGAGGACGATGATCTTGCTGACGTTCTTGAGCAGTTCCGGATCGACCCGGAGCTCGTCGAGGGTCAGGCGGCCGTTGATGTCCGAGCGGCCCAGCAGGGTCTGCAGGACGGCGTCGGGCTGGTCGTGGATTTCCTTTTCCATAAAGGACGGGAAGCCGCCCTTTTCCGCGGAGGCCGGGTCCCAGTTGACGTGGTATTCCTTGCCTTCGGCCGGGGCGCCATAGAAGTCCGTGATTTCCACGGTGTCCGCGGTGATCGTCACGATCTGGTCCTGGCCGAGTTCGACGGCGCGGCGTGTGTAGTCGATGAAGCCGGAGACGTCGGAGCCGAGGAAGTTCTCGCCGTCACCGAGTCCGACGACGAGCGGGGAGTTGCGGCGGGCCGCCACGACGACGTCGGGCTGGTCCGCGTGCACGGCGAGGAGGGTGAAGGCGCCTTCGAGGCGCTGGCAGGCGAGCTGCATGGCCTTGGTGAGGCCGCCGTTGGCGGAGTCGCCCCCGAGCTGGTTCCGGTAGATGTCGGCCAGCAGCGCGGCGGCGACCTCGGTGTCGGTTTCGGACAGGAACGTCACGCCCTTGCGGGTGAGTTCCAGTTTGAGCTCGGCGAAGTTTTCGATGATGCCGTTGTGGATGACGGCCAGCTTGCCCTCATCGGCGAGATGCGGGTGGGCGTTCTGGTCCGTCGGGCCGCCGTGGGTGGCCCAGCGGGTGTGGCCGATGCCGGTCAGCGATTCCGGCAGGGGGCTGGCATCGAGTTCGGCAATCAGGTTGCTCAGTTTGCCCGACTTCTTGCGGGACGAAATGGTTCCGTCGGCTACCACTGCGATGCCCGCAGAGTCGTAGCCCCGGTACTCCAGTCGCCGCAGTCCTTCAAGGACAACGTCCAGGGCATTGTGTCCAGTATTTACCCGGCCAGCGGAGTGGCCCACATATCCAACGATTCCACACATGGACTCAAGCCTAGCGGGTTTCCCCGGCTGCCGACGTCGAATCCGCGTTCGTAACACGCCGTCCGCCGCCCCGGCGGGGGCAGTACGGGGCCGCCCCATTTCGCTCTCGGCCCGGCGGAGGGCAGAATCTCTAGGGTGACTTTGCAACGCAATGAAGCGAACGGCGACGGCGTCTCCCCGTTCGTGGAGCTGGACCGGCAGACCTGGTCCCGGCTCGCTGCCCAGATGGAGCAGCCCCTCAACCAGGAGGACGTACTCCGTCTCCGCGGCCTCGGCGATCCCCTTGATATGAAGGAAATCCGGGAGGTCTACCTGCCCCTGTCCCGGTTGCTGCACCTGTATGTCGAGGCGGCAGGCCAGCTCCATGCGGCAACCACCACCTTCCTGGGCGAGCAGACCCAGCGCACGCCGTTCGTGATCGGCGTCGCCGGTTCGGTGGCCGTGGGCAAGTCCACCATCGCCCGCGTGCTCCGCGAGATGCTCCGCCGGTGGCCCGGGACGCCCAATGTTGAGCTCATCACCACGGACGGTTTCCTGTACCCGCTGGCGGAACTGAAGCGGCGGCAACTGCTGGAGCGCAAGGGGTTCCCCGAATCCTACGACCGCCGCTCGCTGCTGCGATTTGTGAGCGAAATCAAAGGCGGCGCCGAGGAAGTCCGGGCGCCCTGGTACTCCCATGTGACCTATGACATCGTCCCGGGCAAGGAAGTGGTGGTGCGCCGCCCCGACGTGTTGATCGTCGAGGGGCTGAATGTCTTGGCGCCCGCCCGCCCGCGGCATGACGGCCGGCAAGGCCTGGCGTTGAGTGACTTCTTCGATTTTTCCATCTATGTTGATGCCAAAACGTCCTACATCGAGGAGTGGTACGTGGACCGCTTCCGCAAACTCCGCACCACGGCGTTCGCCCAGCCGGAGTCCTATTTCCACCGCTACGCCACGCTCTCGGACGCCGAGGCGGAAGAGACGGCCCGCGAGATCTGGAAGCGCATCAACGAACCCAACCTCGAGGAGAACGTGCTGCCGACCCGCGGCCGGGCGCAGCTGGTCCTCACCAAGGACGCCGACCATTCCATCCGCCGCATGCTGCTGCGCAAGGTGTAGCACACGTGTGCCACGACGGGTCAGCGGAGCGTCCGGAGGCACCGGAGCCGGTCAGTCCCACCGCCAGCAGGCGGGCCTTCAGCCGCCTGCTGCTGGCAGGGTCGGGCCTCGCCGCGCTGACCGCCTGCGCCCCGGAAGCCGTCCGGCCGGCCCCGTCAGCGGCTGCGGCTGCCTCACCGGCCGCGACGCCGACGCCGACGACGGTCACCGCAACGCCGTCCGCCACGGCCCCCGCAACCGCCCCGGCCACGCCGGCTGAGGCCCTTCCGGCCAGTCCCTCGGCCGCGGCACCGGGGACCACACCGCCAGCGCTCTCCACAGCCAAACCCCGGCACTCGCTTACCGACCCCGCCAGCCCCTGGGTGGTGGTGAACAAACATCGCCCGCTGACCCCTGCCGCCTACGTGCCGGCCAACCTCGTCCGGCCACGCGTGCGCGTGGCCACGTCCGGTGAAGCCGCCCTGCTTAACAGCACGACTGCGGCCGCGGCGGAGAAGATGTTCGCGGCCGCAGCCGGGGCTGGCGTCACCATGACGCTGGCCAGCGGCTACCGGTCCTTCGCGACGCAGACCTCCACGTACAACGGCTATGTGAACTCACGGGGACAGGCTGCAGCCGATACGGCGTCAGCCCGGCCGGGCTACTCCGAGCACCAGACCGGCTGGTCCTTCGACATCGGCGATGGCGGAGGGCCTGCAGCTTCCAGCCCTGCTTCGCCGATCAGCCCGCGGCGGTCTGGGCCAAGGCCAACGGCCACCGGTTCGGCTTCGTGGTGCGCTACCCGTGGATGCTTCACGACATCACGGGGTACTACTACGAGCCCTGGCACCTGCGCTATGTCGGTGTGGAAGCGGCGGGCGAGATGAAGACGCGGGGAATCGCAACGCTCGAGCAATACTTCGGTCTTGAGGCGGCGCCGGCGTACCGGTAAGGCTGTACATTGTCCGCATGGGGGACATTGGGGACGGCGACGGCCGAAGCGAAATCGATGCGATAGTGGGCCGGATCTCGGCCTTGGCTCACGAGGACCAGCAACGGCGCGGCAACGGATCAGACGAGCAACTGGTGGCGGCCTTGAACGCGGCCTTGGCTTTCCTCCCGGAACTCCGGCTGCGCACGCTGCAAACTCTTGAGGCGGACTTGGCCCGGCCGGACAGCCTCGCAGTCTGCGGTGTCCTGCATTGGGGGTCCGCCGGAGAGCCGGGACCGGCGAAATTCGTGATCCGGTTCGCCTCCCCGCCGTCGTACTACAGCTGGTCGTCCCGCTCTGCCGCCTCAATTGACGCAGCGTTGCTCGATCTGCTGCTTTTCCGCGATGTTCTGCTGGCCTACGGCGACTACATGTTCTTTGAGTGCCTCGCCGGGGTAAAGGACATCCTGGGCCTCGGGCAGGAGGACAGCCTGGCGGAGCAGGGTGTCGGCAAATACGGCGCCCGCGGGGTTGCTTCAGTGCTGCATAGCGCCGTGTGCATCGCGGGGCTGCAACTGAAGCTGACCTCCGCCTACATCACGCCCCAGATGGGCTACGCCGGGGTGGGCGCCTACGCCGACGCCAAGGACGACTGCCACTTCATGACCGCTGCCATGGCGCGCTGGATTCTGCGGCACGGCCCGGGCCCGGACGAGATCGCCGGGTTGGCAGGCAACGGCCGCTTGGGGAAGTTCGACATATCGCCCTCCGGTTTGGACGCCGGGAAGCTGCGGGCGGAACTGTCCAAGCTCGACCTCAGCGGCCAGGCATCCGCCATGGAGACTTGGAACGCCCTCGGCCCAGGGCCGCCCGGCAGGAACAGGGCATCGCCGCCGAGCCAGCCTCGCTGATATAGATGACGGCGGCAAACGGAGTTTCGAGGTCCGGAGCCCGCCGGGTCCTCCCGCAACCGTAGGGGATGCCCTGGAGAAGCACATCTCCCGCCGCAGTTTGAACAGCGCTATTCGCCGACTGACGGCGTTCTGCTGGGTCGCAGTTCCGTGTGATGTCCTGGCGACCGCGCTATGGCGTGCACGGCCGCTGATCGGCGAACTGCTTGCCGGCCCGCCCCTTAGGGCGGCAACAGGGATCGCGGTGTTTATCCTTGCCGAGCTAGCCTGCGGGGTTTTGCTGGCCATGGGCATCGCGTCCTGGCTGGACCTCCGGAACAGCGGTTTCTTCCTTGTGGCCCGGGAACTGAGCCGGTACACGGTGTTGCAGGGACGGCGGGGCAAGGACTTGCTCAAGGCTTTGCGTATCCTCCGCCCGGGGCTGTTCCAACGGTCAGGAACCGCCGGCCTGCCGCGGCTCTTCTCGCTTTGCTTCAGCCGGGACGGTGCCCTGCTCATCGGCGGAGGACCGTCGCCGGGCGTCATTGCCACCTTCCCGTGGCAGACGGTCCAGGACATTCGCGCCGAACCGCCGTCCAGGGGACGCAAGCGGCCCTTCAAACCAGGCCAGCGCGTGGTGGTCACCATTAGCCACGAAGGTGGAACTGTGCCGCTGGCGTTCCCGCTGGAGCGGGCAAAGGTGGCCTGGACTGCGAGGACGTACCTCGAGGCGAAGCCACTGGAGGCGGCTTTGGGCTCCGTCCAGGGTCTGCAAACGACGAGCCTTGCAGGACCGGAATTCTTCAGGTGGGAGACCCCGCAGCCACGGCCTCAGGCGTCCGCCAGCACCGCCTACCTCCGCCGCCGGAAGGCTCAGATTGCGCGCGGCATGGTGGCCGTCGTATTGCTCAGCGCCGCCGGCCCTACATGCTCGGCATTTTCCTGCGCTAGCTTGCGGGTGGTAACAGCCAACAATGGCGCGTCCCGTCGGGACGCGCCATTGTTGCGTCGGCTCATGGCCGGGTCAGCGGGACTGCTCAGTCCGCGACAAGCTCAAGTGCCAGTTCGGTCCGGACCACTTGGGCCAGGCGTTCGGCTACGGCCTGGGCGGTCTCCTGGGACGCTGCCTCCACCATGACGCGAACCACCGGTTCGGTACCGGAGGGCGCAGGAGCACGCGGCCAGTGTCGCCGAGCTCCGCTTCGGCGGCGGCTACGGCCGCCGCAACGGCTTCATCGCCCTTGACGCGGGTGCGGTCCACGCCCTTGACGTTGATCAGGACCTGCGGGAGCTTGGTCATCACCGTGGCCAGGTCCTTCAGCGGGCGGCCGGTGAGCGCCACTTGAGCGGCAATCTGCAGGCCCGTGAGGACGCCGTCGCCCGTTGTGGCGTGGTCCGCGAAGATCACGTGTCCGGACTGCTCGCCGCCGAGGTTGAAGCCGCCGTCGCGCATCCCCTCCAGGACATAGCGGTCGCCGACACCGGTTTCGCGCAGGCTGATGCCGGCCTCGCGGAGTGCGATCTTGAGCCCAAGGTTGCTCATCACCGTAGCGACGAGGACGTCATCGTTGAGCTTGCCTGACGCCTTGAGCGCCACGGCAAGGATGGCCATGATCTCGTCACCGTCCACCTCGCCGCCCTCGTGGTCCACTGCCAGGCAGCGGTCCGCGTCGCCGTCGTGCGCAATCCCCAGATCGGCCCCGTGCTCCAGGACCGCCTGCTTCAGCGGCCCCAGATGGGTGGACCCCACGCCGTCGTTGATGTTCAGGCCGTCCGGTTCCGCTCCGATGAGAATTACTTCAGCGCCGGCGTCCTTGAAGACCCGGGGGAACAGCCGCTCGCCGCGCCGTGGGCGCAGTCCAGCACCACCTTGATTCCGTCCAGGCGGTGCGGGAGGGTGCCGAGCAGATGGACGATGTAGCGGTCCTCGGCGTCGGAGAAGCGCTGGATCCGGCCCACCTCTCCCCGACCGGGCGGAAAGGCTCCTTGCTGAGCTGCTCCTCGATGGCGTCTTCCACAGCGTCCGGGAGTTTCTGGCCGCCGCGGGCGAAGAACTTGATGCCGTTGTCCGGGGCGGGGTTGTGCGATGCGGAGATCATCACGCCGAAGTCGGCATCCAGGTCCGCCACCAGGTAGGCGGCTGCCGGTGTCGGGAGCACGCCGGCGTCATAAACGTCGATCCCGGAGCTTGAGAGCCCCGCCTCCACGGCAGCCGCGATGAACTCACCGCTGGCGCGCGGGTCCCGCGCAACAACGGCGCGGGGCCGCGTTCCGTTGGTATTGCGCTCATGGCCAAGCACGACGGCGGCGGCCTGAGCCAACTGCAACGCCAGCTCGGCCGTCAACAGGCCGTTCGCAAGGCCCCGGACACCATCTGTTCCAAATAATCTAGACATCGGGTCAAGTTTAGACGATCGAGCGCGCGGATCCGGTCCCGGGCCGCCGGACCGCCTCTCGGCGCCGCCCGCATGCCTGCGTCGCCGCTGGTTAAACGGCGAAAGCCCGCCCCGCCACAAAGGGCGGAACGGGCTTTCGGAAGCGGGTTTAGCGCTTGGAGTACTGCTGAGCCTTGCGGGCCTTCTTGAGACCAGCCTTCTTACGCTCGATGACGCGGGCGTCGCGGCGCAGGTAACCGGCCTTCTTCAGGGTGGCGCGGTTGTTGTCGACGTCGATCTCGTTCAGCGAACGGGCGATGCCGAGACGCAGGGCGCCGGCCTGGCCGGAGATGCCGCCACCGTGGATGCGGGCGATAACGTCGTAGGCGCCTTCGAGATCAAGGATCTTGAAGGGCTCGTTGACGTCCTGCTGGTGCAGCTTGTTCGGGAAGTAGTTGGCCAGTTCGCGGCCATTGATGGTCCACTTGCCGGAGCCCGGTACAACGCGAACGCGTGCAACAGCTTCCTTGCGACGGCCAACTGCAGCGCCGGCGACGGTCAGTGCCGGGCGTTCCTTCTTCGGCGCAGCTGCTTCTGCAGCACCGCTTTCCGAGGTGTAGCTGGTCAGGTTTTCCTCAGCCTCAACGGCTTCGGTGGTCAGTTCTTCGTTCTGAGCCACGATTCTCCTTGATTAAAGTTGGTTGGTGGCCAGGACTACTGGGCGACCTGGGTGATTTCGAAAGTCTTGGGCTGCTGGGCGGCGTGGGGTGCTCGGCACCCTTGTATACCTTGAGCTTGCCCAGCTGCTGTGCAGCGAGGGAGTTCTTCGGGAGCATGCCCTTGATGGCCTTCTCCACGGCGCGGACCGGGTTGGATTCCAGCAGCTCCGCGTAGTTGACGGAGGTCAGGCCGCCCGGGTAGCCGGAGTGGCGGTATGCGCGCTTCTGCTCCAGCTTGGCGCCGGTGAGGGCAACCTTTTCAGCGTTGATGATGATGACGAAGTCGCCCATGTCCATGTGGGACGCAAAGGTGGCCTTGTGCTTGCCGCGCAGCAGGATTGCGGTCTGGCTGGCAAGACGACCAAGGACAACGTCGGTGGCGTCAATGACGTGCCACTGGCGGTTGATATCGCCGGGCTTCGGGGTGTACGTACGCACGGTGTTTGCCTCGTTCTTGTTCTGGCGTTCTTGTTTTAGGCGTCACACGAAGGTGCACCTACTATCTATGCGCTACCGGAACAGAGGTGAGGGCTCTATGTAACCAGTCGTCCTGAAGTCTCGAATGTGCACGTTGGGTAGTCATCCTGCAACCGGATTCCCAAGCGGGCACGCATCATCGAGAAGGACACGCACAACGACTACCAAGAATAGCGGAAGACGTGTCACTGGGTCAAAATGGGGTGTCCGGATGCATCTAGCCCGCCCCGGCCCGCCGCATCCTTGGAGGAATCGTGTTCGACACTGCCGCCGCAGGCTTCGCATCCCCGTTGTTTATTGTCGGGATCGGGCTGGCCGGCATGTGCCTGGGGCTCATCGCCGATGCCCTCGTCCGGCGGACCCTTCCGCGGCTGGCTGGCGACGCCTCCTGGCGTGCGGGGATGACGACGGCGGCGGCCGCCTTTGTCCTCTCGGCCCTGCTGGCGTGGCGCTTCGGTGCGACTGCGGAACTTCCCGCCTACGTATTACTTGGCATATTTGCCATTCCCTTGGCGCGAATCGATATCGTGCACCATTTATTGCCGAACTGGCTTGTTGGACCCCTGCTCGCGGCAGGCTTTGCCCTCCTGGGCCTCGCCGCACTAACCGCGGGAGCTGCCGGCGACCTGCTTCGCGGAGCCGCCGGGTCCGTAATCTTGTTCTTTTTTACTTGATTTTGGCCTTGACCAGCAGAAATGGCCTCGGAATGGGTGACGTGAAGCTCGCGGCACCACTTGGACTGTACTTAGGCTACCTAGGCTGGTCGCAACTCTTCTATGGCGGAGCCCTGGCGTTCGTCGCAGGCGGCCTCGCCTCCGCCGTCCTGGTAATGAAAAACCGCGGAAACAAGCCCCAAGAGGTGGCCTACGGGCCCTCGATGCTGGCAGCGGGCCTCGCCATCATCCTGCTACTTCCGTAACTCCAGTCACTGCGGCACCTCTGACCGCATTAGTAAGCGTGCGTATCAAAACAGGTAGTTTCCGCTGCGTCGCCGCAGCAACTGAGTACACATTCAAATAGGCCTAGGTAATGGCCTTGATTCGTGCCGAAAAACTCGAGTAACCCGATGCATTGCTGTGCCGTTAATCGCCGTGCCACTGTTGTGCCAACGGAACTCCAGGGGTTAGCAAAAGGGGATTTGCTGGAATTCCGTTTCACTTTCACAACTCTGGAAAAGGACAAATTCAAATGACTGGTCTCATGGTCTCAATGCTCGCTTTTGTAGCCGGCGTCAAGGACAAGCTCGCATCCGAAAAGGGCGCCACCGCGACGGAATACTCGCTCTTGGTCGCTTTCATCGCCTTCGGCATCATCATCGCGACCACCGCCTTCGGTACCGCGCTCAGCACCTGGTTCGGCGAGATGAGCGCCGAAGTCAACAGCTGGGTCGCTCCATAGTCCACCAACCCTGCAAGGGCTGGACAAGTCTCTTGGCCGCTGGTCTCTGCAACATCGAATGTGCCGCGTCCGTGAAATCGCGGTCGCGGCACATTCGCTTTCATCCTCAGCTGCATCTATCCCTGGGGGATCCAATGAAGCGCAGCAAGTCAAAGGCGTCCGGCGCGGGCGTTGAAGGGCGCGAGCGGGGGCCGTTGCCGTCGAATTTGGCATCGTGGCTCCCATTCTCCTGCTCCTGCTCGGCGGGATCGTCGAATTCTCGCACATGTACAACCTTCAGATTTCGGTCACGCAGGCGGCCCGCGAGGCGGCCCGGACTATGGCCGTTGAACAAGATGACGCCGCAGCCATTGCCGCGGGCATCGCCGGGGCGCCTGGGCTCAACGCCGCATCCTTCGATTTTGATTTTACGGGTGTCTGCGACGGAACTCCCGGCAATGCGGCCGTCACTGTCACATACACCGCCGGCGCCCTGACGGGGCTGCTTGGCGCGAGCCTAACCCTTCAGGGCGAAGGGTCAATGCGATGCGGCGGCTGAGGCGCAGTAGTGACAAGGAGCGCGGGGCCGCGGGCGTCCTGGTAGCCGTGATGATGCTGGTACTCATCGGCGCCGGGGCCATGGCCGTAGACGTAGGACAGATCTATGCCGAACGCGCTCAGTTGCAGAACGCAGCCGACGCCGGCGCCATGGCGGCGGCGCAGCAATGCCACGCCGCGGGCACCTGTTCGGAAGGCCAGGCCAGGATCTGGGCGGAGGAGCTGAGCGGGCCGAATTCCAACGACGGCGCTACGACCGTCGATTCCGTGGATCTTTCCGTTCCCAACCAGGTCACTGTAACCACCTCGACGCTCAGTGGCTCCAACACCTTTCTCACCAAGATGTTCGCAAGTGCGCTGAACGCGCCACCGGCGACCGTCCGGGCCTTCGCAACAGCGGTGGTGGATCCGGTCGGTGGGGCCACAGCTTTTCCGCTGGCCATCTCTGACTGCCAGTACGACCTCTCGGGGCCTGAAGTCACCGGCGACATCCAGTTGATCAAGTACAAGCCCGGCAGCGGAACCTGCACTTCCACCTCGGGCCACGTCATCCCCGGCGGCTTCGGCTGGCTTGACCACACCGGTGGTCCTTGCCTGGCCGCGACCGATGCTGATGACACTGTTCCGACGGACACCGGCGCAAACTACCCCGGCGCCTGCGACGCAACGCTGACACTCTGGAAGAACACGCTCCAGGCTGGCGGCACCGTGGAAGGCACGTTCCCCGTCTACGACGACGCCGGGGAACGGGCGCAGGCGGATGGTTCCAGATCCGGGGTTATGCCACTTTCCAAATGATCGGGTGGAGGTTTGCGGGCAGTGGCGACCCGCAGGTCTTCAGGTCAGGGATGCCTCACGTAGGTAGCCCCGCCAACGCCTGCGATAACCCTTGCCGGGGCATTATCGGACAATTCACGAGATTTGAATCCATAGATTCCGCCGGCGGGTCCGGGGGCTGGAGCGGATCTTGGATCTGTTGAAATTCGGCTCATTAAATAAGCAATTTCAAAGGGGTAAGAAAATGAAAACACGCCTACTGGGAGGCATCGCCGCATTACTTGTGGCAATTATCGGAACCGTGCTGCTCGTCTCATACGTCCAAAACGCGGATAAGCGCGCATTGGCGGCACGGAAACAGAAACCATCTACGTGGTGCAGAAGGCCATTCCGGCCGGAGCTGCCGCTGAGGAGATCGCATCCTCGGTCATCAAGAAGTCCGTCCCGAAGGTCGCATTGGCTGAGAACAACGTCACCGACCTGACGACCTTAGAATCCAAGGTTGCAGCGGTAGCGCTGGTTCCGGGTGAACAACTGCTGTCCACCCGGATGGTCGAAGAGAAGTCCTTCCTCGGCCCGTCAAGGATCCAGGTTCCCGCCGGGCTTCAGGAACTCACGCTGAAGTTGCCAATCGAACGCGTGGCCGGAGGCAAAGTGACCGCCGGCGACACAGTGGGCGTCTTCCTTTCGTTGGAAGAAGCCACCGACGGCAAGACTGGTGCCAAGTCGAGCAAGACGCAGCTGAGTTTCCACAAGGTCCTGGTGACAGCGGCACAGTTCAGCAACGGTACTGCAGCGCAGACCGGCGACTCCGCCACCGCGTCGGGAACCAGCCAAGTTTCGTCCACGACGGCTTCCAAGGCACAAACCGACGAAACCTACCTCATCACCATCGCCAGAAACTCGGCCGACGCCGAACGGATTGTCTTCGCCGCGGAGTTCGGCAGGGTCTATCTTTCCAAGGAACCCAGCGATGCAACTGAAGCCGGGGCATCCTACGTTGACACCACAAGGTTGTTCCGATGAGCCGCTACGTACTCATCACGCCCAACGGCGATTTTGAACGCTTGGTCCGCCTCGCCATAGCCGGCATGCACGGATCACTGCAGGTGTTCCAAAGTAACCACCTGCCTGACGGCCCCGGGGACGTGCTCCGCCAAATGGTGGGAGAGCCGCCCGAGGTCCTGATCCTTGGCCCCGGTATCTCCGTCGACGGATCGCTGAAACTCGCGTCAGTTGTGGACCTCCAGTACCCGGAGATCAGCGTCATTCTGGCCGCGCCATCCACTCCGGAGACTGTGCTCCAGGCGATGCGCGCCGGAGTCCGCGACCTCCTGGACCCGGGCGCCGACCCGGACACCATCCGGGTCATGCTGGAACGGGCAAGCCTCGCTGCTGCAGGCCGCAGGCGGGGGCTGGCACCCCAGGCCTCGGAGCATATGGACAAGAGCGCACCCGGTCGGGTCATCGCGGTAATGTCGCCCAAGGGCGGTGTTGGCAAAACGACGGTGGCCACCAACCTCGCGGTCGGACTGGGTAAGGCAGCCCCGATGAGTGTCGTCATAGTCGATCTCGATCTCCAGTTCGGGGACGTTGCCAGTGGCCTGCTGCTGGAACCGGAGTTCACCATCACGGATGCAGTCATTGGCGCCGCAAGCCAGGACTCTATGGTCCTCAAGACCTATCTGACGGTCCACCCGGCGGGCATCTACGCCTTGTGCGCGCCGCGCTCCCCGTAGAGATGGACCGGATCACCGCCGCACATGTGACCCGCCTTCTGAGCCAGCTCCGTCAGGAGTTCCAGTACATCGTGGTCGATACAGCACCGGGGCTCGGCGAGCACGTGCTCGCCACTCTTGAACAGGCAACGGACGCGGTGTGGATCTGCGGCATGGACGTCCCCAGCATCCGGGGAATGCGGACCGGCTTCCAGATTCTGGAGGACCTGGCTCTCGTTCCGGAGCAACGCCACATTGTGTTGAACATGGCCGACCGTCGCGCCGGGCTGAGCTTGAAGGACGTTGAAGCCACCATCGGGGTGCCCGTCGACGTGGTGTTGCCACGCTCCAAGAGCCTCCCGTTCTCGACGAACAAGGGCGTTCCCGTGCTCCAGGAGGGCAACCGGGACCCCGCTTCCAAGGGTCTCCGCCAGCTTGTGGAGCGTTTTAAGCCCGGTTGGGAAGCCAGACCGCATAAGCAACTGCACAGAAGGGCGGTATTCCAGTGAGCCTCACAGACCGATTCCAGCAAATGCGCGGAGGAGCCCACCCCGGTTCACCCTCTGAAGATCAGGCATCGGCGCCCGATGCTTTCTCTCACCCGGCGCCACCGGCAACCCTCGGACGGATCCTGGAGGCCAAGGAAGCCGCAGAATTGAAGACTGACGCCGTCGAAGTCCAGCAGACAGCGTCCGTCGCCAGCGAAGCACTCAACGCGCTCAAGGAACGCGCTAGCCAGGCACTCTTCGAGCGGCTTGGCGGCCGGATCACTGATTCCTCAATCGAGGAGGCAGAACTCCATCAGTCGGTCAAGGACGAACTCAAGGGCGTTCTTGAGGAGGAACAAATTCCCCTCACGGCTTTGGAACGGCAACGCCTGATCCGCGAAATAACGGACGACGTCTTGGGCCACGGGCCGATTCAGCGGTTCCTGGATGATCCGGCCGTCACGGAAGTCATGGTCAACCGATTCGATCAGATCTACGTTGAACGCGCAGGGCAGCTCCATCTGACGGATACAAAATTCACCTCTGATGAAGCGTTGCGCCGAGTCATCGAACGGATCGTGTCCCGCATCGGGCGGCGAATCGATGAGTCGTCGCCCCTCGTGGACGCCAGGCTCGCCGACGGGTCGCGCGTCAACGCGATCATTCCACCCCTCGCGGTGAATGGTCCTGCATTGACGATCCGAAAATTCGGCCGGGTTCCGCTCACAGTCCAGAATCTGATCAGCATGGGCAGTCTCTCCCCGGAGATGGCCGAGCTGCTTCAGGCCTGCGTGCTGGCCCGGATGAACATCATCGTTTCCGGCGGAACCGGTACGGGAAAGACAACCCTTTTGAACGTGCTCTCCTCCTTCATCCCTGCCACGGACCGGATTGTCACCATCGAGGACGCTGTGGAGCTCCAGCTCCAGCAGGACCACGTGGTCCGGCTGGAGAGCCGCCACAGAACATTGAAGGCAAGGGCGAAGTCTCCATCCGTGATCTTGTGCGCAACTCATTGCGTATGCGGCCGGACAGGATCGTAGTCGGTGAGGTCCGCGGCGGCGAGTGCCTGGACATGCTGCAGGCCATGAACACCGGCCACGACGGCTCTATCTCCACGGTGCACGCGAACTCGCCCCGCGACGCCATCGCCAGGCTGGAAACGCTCGTGCTGATGGCAGGCATGGACCTTCCACTGCGGGCAGTCCGCGAGCAAGTCGCCTCGGCAGTCAACTTGATCGTGCACATTTCGCGGCTCCGCGACGGCACCCGCAGGGTCACCCACATCACTGAAGTCCAGGGCATGGAGGAGACGTCGTCACGCTCCAGGACGCCTTCGTCTTCGATTATTCTGCCGGCGTCGACGCCAGCGGACGCTTCCTCGGGAAACCGGTTCCGACCGGTGTCCGTCCTCGTTTCACGGATCGCTTTGTCGAGCTCGGAATCGAAATTTCTCCAACGGTGTTCGGCGCCGCCCAGCCCGTCAGGGGCGGTAGCGATGCTTCCCGAATTGTCTCCTCTGTCATTCGCTGCGGGCCTGCTGTTGGTCTACGCTGCACTCGCCATCTCCGTCTCGGTGGTGTTCAAATCCCGGCAAGTAGAGCTATCCCGGCGCCGTCCGGAGGTCGCTGAGGCTAACTCTTCAAACCTGACCAAGCTCACCAACCAGGCCGTGCAGACCTTGAACAAAGGACTCCGTAGGCGTGGCGCCGGGCTCCTCAGCCGGGACCGGCTCGAAGAGGCCGGCCTCAAGAAGCAGCCAGGTGACTATCTGCTGATGTCCGGCGCCGTAGCTTTCGTCGGCGTCGTCCTGGGCTTCGTCCTGGGCGGCCCCGGCTTGGCTGTGGTGATGCTAGTCCTCACCCCCGTTGGCCTCATCGTGTTCCTGAATCTTTTGGTCGCCCGGCGGCGAAAGAAATTCGATGAACAGGTACCCGATACCCTGCAGATGTTTGCCGGCGGCCTTCGGGCGGGGCACAGCCTCCTCCGTTCGGTCGATGCTGCTGCCCAGGAAAATGAAGCTCCGATGGCAGAGGAACTGAACCGTGTCGTGAACGAGACGAGAATCGGCCGGGACCTCGGCGAATCGTTCTCGGAGGTTGCCCGACGCACCAACAACGAGGACTTCGCCTCGATAACTCGGGCCATCGAGATCCACCGGGAAGTCGGCGGGGATCTCGCCCACGTGCTCGACAACGTGGGCGAGACCATCCGGGACCGCAGCCAGCTCCGCGGACAGGTCAAGGCCCTCAGCGCGGAAGGACGAATGTCCGCCATGGTCCTGATGGCGCTCCCGGTCGTGATGTTCGTCGGGCTGTCACTTTTCAACCCTCTGTACTCGAGGGTATTCCTGAGCACTGTCCCAGGTTTCCTCATGATCATTGCTTGCGTGGTCCTGCTGTCCATAGGCGGCTTCTGGCTCAGTCGACTCGTAAAACCCAAGTTCTAAGAGAATCGGGAGAAAACAGTGCAAACCATCGCATACGCCGCCATCCTCGCGGTCGTCGCCCCGCTCTCTGTCATGACGTGGCTGGCCTTCACCGGCGATCGAGTGGGGCTGCGGAATATTCAGGCCAATATAGGACGGCAGCCTAAGGAGAGCGGATCCGCTCTCTCGGCAACCGGACAACTCGCTGCACTCAGCAGAAGGGTGACTCCCAAGGGTTATACGGAATGGCTGGACAAACAGCTCGCAGGTGCGGGCAGGCCGAAGAGCTGGCCATTGGGACGGGTCATCATGGTGAAGCCGCTGCTCGCCCTTGGTGGAGCCGCAATGGGAATCCTTCTCCTGGCCGGCGCACCATCGGCAGTCAATCTTCTCCTCATGCTGGGGATCACTGCCTTGGCGTACTTCGTGCCGGACATCCTGCTTCGCAACCACGCTCAGAAGCGCCGTGAGGCAATCAAGCTGGAGCTGCCCGACACGCTGGACCAAATGCTCATCTCGGTCCAGGCAGGCCTTGGCTTCGAAACAGCCATGGCCCGGGCCGGCCAGAACGGCAACGGCCCGCTCGCCGAGGAGCTGATCAGAACCCTGCAGGACATCCAAGTGGGCCGTTCCCGCAAGGAAGCGTACTTGGCGATGGCACAGCGGGTTGACGTCCCGGATCTGAGGTCCTTCGTCCGGGCCGTGGTCCAGGCAGACACATACGGCATCGCCATCGCCAAGGTGCTCGAGTCGCAGGCGAAGGATATGCGCGTCAAGCGCCGCCAGCGGGCCGAAGAACACGCCATGAAAATGCCCGTGAAGATGTTGTTTCCGCTCATCTTCTTCATCCTTCCGACGCTCTTCATCGTGGTTCTCGGGCCCACGGTACTGAGCATCATGGAAGTCTTCGCCAAATAGCCGACAGTCGCCCTGTCAGGCGACTGCCCTCCAGACCGGACCCCCTTGGACCCCAGAGCCGAGGGGTCCTCCTGTGTCTCTGCACGGACTCCCCGCGTCACCGGCAATTTATTGCGGGCCAGCGCAGAATCTGCGCAGGGAATGTACAGGAAACGTGCAGTTTGGGAAGCCTTGGCACAGGATGCGTCAAGGTCGATTCCTCGGCGTGTCGCCCGTTGCTAAGTTCCTCTCAGTGCTGGTGCAGGGCCAGCCTCCCAACTCGCTCAGGAGTCACCCATGCGTTCCTTTTTCTCCAACCTCGCAACCCGTCTTCGCCGCGACCAGCGCGGCGCCACCGCCGTCGAGTACGGCATCATGGTCTCCCTCATCGCCGTCGTGATCATCGTTGCTGTCACCCTTCTCGGCGACACGTTGGTGAACACTTTCAACGACGTTCAGTGCTCCATTAGCGGCAGCACGACGGGCGTTTGCGCGCCGCCTGCAACTCCGTAGGCCTCGCGAACTACGCAGATCAAAGGCTGTGTGGTGGTGGCTTCGGCCGCCACCACACTGTCATCTCTGAACCCAACTCCCTCAAGGAAGGCGGTCCCCCATGTCCAAAACAACGGAACGGGGCGCCGTCGCCGTCGAGTTCGCCCTCCTGGCACCGGTTCTGGTGATGCTGCTGCTCGGCATCATGGAGTTCGGCCGGGCCTACAACGCCCAGGTCACACTCTCCAGCGCGGCCCGCGAAGGCGTCCGGGTCATGGCAATCAACAACAACGCCACCGCCGCCCGCACCGCAGTGAAAACCGCGGCCAGCGGGCTAAACCCCGCACTGACAGATGCCAGCATCATTCTCAGCCCCACCAACTGCGCCGCCGGCGCCAGATGACCCTCAAGATCACCTACAACCTGTCCACCATGACCGGAATCGCCGGGCCGTTTGCCATGGAAGGCCGGGGGTGATGCTGTGCGGCGGTTGAGCAAGCCGCCCGCCCGGCGGGACCGCGAGCGCGGCGGCATCAGCGTCCTCGTGGCCATCCTCATGGTGGCGCTGCTGGGCTTTGCCGCCATCGCGGTCGACGTCGGAATGCTCTATGCCGAGCGAACGCAGCTGCGCAACGGATCCGATGCCGCCGCCATCGCCGTGGCTCAGAAGTGTGCCAAAGACGTGAACGACGCCGACTGCTCCACTTCGTCGACACTGGCGCGTGGCCTGGCCAGCAGCAACGCCGGCGACGGGCTCAGCAATGTCGCGTCCCTGGCTCTGGACAAGACAGCCCGTACAGTCACAGTCACCGCCGGCGCCCAGGAAGCCGGCAAGGAACCCAACCAGGTTTCGCTTTTCTTCGCGCGCGCACTGGGCGTCCATACCGCTGAAGTCACCGCCGCATCCACGGTCACCTGGGGCAGTCCCAAGTCGGGCCCGACGGCGTTCCCGGTGGCCTTCTCCATCTGCCAGGTAAAAGGCCACGTCGACGGTACCCTCCAGCGTCTGCAGAACCACGGCAGCAACGCCAACGCGGACTGTATGTACGGACCATCCGGGGCCGCGGTGGAGGGCGGGTTCGGCTGGCTGACCAGCGATCCGGGGATCTGTGGGGCGCTGATCGATCTGGCTGTCGCGGAAGGCGGCAGCGATCCCGGCAACAGCGCCCCTGGCTCATGCCAAACAACCCTGAGCAAGTGGGCCTCGGAGATCACGGCCGGCCGCGATGTTGTTGTCTTCCTGCCGGTCTTCGACAGGGTGACGGGTACCGGGGCCGGGGCCATCTACGGCCTCATTTCCTTCGCCGCGTTCAAGGTCAAAGGCTGGAGTTTCAGCGGCGACAACAAACTGCCGAACTCATTCCAAAACACCACCGCCCACGTCCCCGCCTCGGTGGCCTGCGACGGGAGCTGCCGGGGATTTATCGGGAGCTTCATCAAATACGTTTCCCTGGCTGACGGGTTCTCCCTGGGGCCAGTTGACGAAAACGGTGCCACCATCGTCCGCCTAACCAAGTAACACGTTTCATCCAGCAGTTCACCCGACCGGTTCAGGAGCAGTTTTTGAAGTCACGCTTATTGGCAGGAATCGCGGCCTTGGTGCTCGCCATCGTCGGAGCCCTCCTCGTGGTCAGCTACGCACAGGGTGCCGACACGAGGGCCGTGCAGGGGCTGGACCCGGTCGCTGTTCTCGTCGTGAAGAACGCCGTGCCCGCGGGCACCCCGTGGAGGCGCTAAAAACCTTCGTGGCCAGTGAGGAACTTCCCGGCAAGGCTGTCACCAAATCATCGCTGAAGAACCTCGACGGACTCGCCGGCAAGGTCACCGCCGTCGAACTGCTCCCGGGCGAGCAACTCGTCGCCGAGCGGCTGATCGCCCCGGAAGGGCTCAAAGCCAGTGCATCGGTGAAGGTCCCCAAAGGATTGCAGGAGGTTTCCTTCCAGCTCGAACCCCAGAGGGTCGCTGGCGGTCGCATAGCAGCGGGCGACCACGTCGGTGTGTTCATCAACCTGAAAAATGGTGGTCTCGAGGGCAAAGCCGAGACGACCCAGCTCTCCATTCACAAGGTCCTCGTGACAGCGGTACAGCGGGCCCCGATGACGGCGCCCAGCCCTCAACCGACCGCAAGCGACGCTCCCGATGCACCCGCGGAAGATACGTCGCTCCCCACGGGCAACTTGCTCCTCACCGTAGCCGTCAATGAAGCGGACGCGACGAAGATTGTATACGCCTCGAACTTCACGGACATCGCGAGTGTCTGGCTAAGCAAGGAACCGCTCGACGCAGCGGAAGGCCCCAGACCTGGAATCATGACCCGACCGGAGGTCTACAAGTGAGCCGCTTTGTGCTGATCACCCCGAACACCGACTTCGACTCCCGCGTCCGGCAGGCCCTGGCGGCGGGCTTCCGGGCGGGCTGCAGACCTTTGCTTTCGTCAACCCGGCGGATCCCGGCGAGCTGTTCGCGAACCTCAACCAGGAGCGCCCCGAGGTGCTGATCCTGGGGCCGGACATCCCGGTGGAGGACGCCCTGCGGCTCGCCACGGTCTTCGATGTGCAGCTGCCGGAGCTCAGTGTGGTCCTGGTCGGCGACCCGGACCCCGCCTTTGTCCTTCTCGCCATGCGCGCGGGCATCCGGGACATCCTCAGCCCGGAGTCGGATCCGGCACAGATCCGGATGCTGCTGGAGCGGGCCTGCCAGTCGTATGCGAGCCGGAACCGGACCGCCGCCGTCCACCAGGCCGAAGGCCCGAAAGGACTGGTCGTGGGGGTCTTCTCCCCAAGGGGGCGTCGGCAAGACCACCATCGCCACCAACATCGCCATCGGCCTGGGCAAGGTCGCGCCGATGGGGGTGGTCATCGTCGACCTGGATCTGCAGTTCGGGGATGTGGCGTCGGGTCTGTACCTCAATCCCGAGCACACCGTGACGGATGCCGTCTCCGCCGCCGCCAGCCACGACTCGCTGGTCCTCAAGGCGTTCCTGACCGTGCACCCCAGCAACATTTACGCCCTCTGCGCGCCGCGCAGCCCGGAGGAGGCCGACGACATCACCCCGCAACAGGTCTCCCGCCTCCTGGAACAACTCGCTGAACAGTTCCAGTACGTCGTGGTGGACACCGCCCCCGGCCTGCCCGAGGTGGGGCTGGCCGCCATGGAGCAGTGCACCGACGTCGTCTGGGTCACCGCCATGGACGTCCCGAGTATCCGCGGGCTGCGCTCCGGCCTTGGCATCCTCCGCCGGCTGGACCTGCTCCCGGAGACCCGGCATGTGGTCCTGAACATGGCCGACGCCAAGTCCGGCCTCAGTGTCCAGGACGTCGAAGCCACCATCGGCGCGCCCGTGGATGTCAGCATCCCCGCTCCAAAGCCGTCGCGTTCTCCACCAACCGCGGCATTCCGGTCCTGCAGGACGGCCGCAAGGACCCGGCCGTCAAGGGACTCAAGCAACTGGTGTCACGGTTCGATCCTGCCTGGCGCGCCACGGCGCAAAAGAAGCTGCACCGCCGGGTGGTGGTCTGAGTGAAGCTCTCCGAACGGCTCCGCACAGCCGAAGGCACCCAGCCCCCGGCCGCCGCCCCCGCGCCCAAGCCAAAGCCCGAGCGGACCCAGCCACCCTCCCGGGCGGAGCCGACGGCGCCGCTCGCCGCCGTCGTCGAACTCCGGAAGCCCGCCGCAGCTGCTACCGCGGTGACCGAACCGGCAGAGTGGTATCGGTCCAGGGCCCAGCAGCCGGTGGACGTGTTCGCAGCGCTCAAGGAGCGCGCCGCAACCGCGCTGTTCGAACGGATGGGCACCCGGTTCAACGATTCCGCCGTCAAGGAGGACGAACTGCGCACCTCCGCGAGGGAGGAACTGATCCGGATCATAGACGCCGAACAGGTACCGCTCTCCGCCGAAGAACGCTCCCGCCTCGTCCAGGACGTCGCCGACGACGTGCTGGGCTACGGCCCCTGCAGCGCCTCCTGGACGATCCCGCCGTCACGGAAATCATGGTCAACTGCATGGACCAGATCTACGTTGAGCGGCACGGCAAGCTGACGCTGACCGAATCGCGGTTCAGCTCCGAAGACCACCTGCGCAAGGTGATCGAGCGGATTGTCTCCAAGGTGGGCCGCCGGATCGACGAGTCCTCCCCGCTGGTGGACGCGCGCCTCGAGGACGGTTCCCGCGTCAACGCCGTGATCCCCGCTCGCGGTGGGCGGGTCCTCGCTGACCATCAGGAAGTTCAGCAAAGTGCCGCTGACCGTGCGGAACCTCATCGAGTTCGGCACCCTGACGCCGGAGATGGCCGAACTGCTGAACGCCTGCGTGAAGGCGAAGCTGAACATCATCGTCTCCGGCGGCACCGGCACCGGCAAGACCACGCTGCTCAACGTGCTTTCCTCCTTCCTGCCCGACGACGAGCGGATCGTGACCATCGAGGACGCCGTGGAACTGCAGATCCAGCAGCGCCACGTGGTCCGGCTCGAAAGCCGCCCGCCCAACACGGAAGGCAAGGGCGAAGTGACCATCCGGGAACTGCTCCGCAACTCCCTGCGTATGCGCCCCGACCGGATCGTGGTGGGTGAGGTCCGCGGCGGCGAATCCCTGGACATGCTCCAGGCCATGAACACCGGCCACGACGGGTCCCTCTCGACGGTCCACTCGAACTCGCCCCGCGACGCCGTCGCCCGCCTGGAAACCCTGGTGCTGATGGCCGGCATGGACCTGCCGCTGCGTGCCATCCGGGAACAGATCGCCTCCGCCGTGAACCTGATCGTCCAGATTTCCCGGCTCCGCGACGGCACGCGCCGGATCACCCACGTCACGGAGGTCCAGGGCATGGAAGGGGACATCGTGACGCTCCAGGACGCGTTCGTCTTCGACTACTCGGCCGGCGTCGACCCCCACGGCCGTTTCCTGGGCAAACCGGTTCCCACCGGCATCCGCCCCCGCTTCATTGACCGCTTCGAGGATCTGGGCATCCACGTCTCCCCGCCGTGTTTGCCGCCCCGCTGACCGCCGCCGGACGGATGTGAGCGCCGGATGACCCTGTTGCCCATCGGAGTCGGGCTGCTGTTCATGGCGGTGCTGTTGCTCGGCTACGCGCTGCTTGCCGCCGGCGGAACCGGCGTGCCGCTGGACCGGCGCCGGCCCGTCCAGGACCAGCCCGACTCCCAGCTGACCCGGTTCGCCGGCTCCGCCGTGAACCTGGTGGACGGCTTCTTCTCCCAACGAAAAGTCCGGCTCTTCAACCGGGAAACCCTGGAAAACGCCGGCCTGCGGATGAGCCAGGCTGACTTTTTCGTCCTGGTGCTGGCCGGTGCCCTGGTTGGAGCGCTGGCCGGCCTGGTGGTGGCCGCCCGCTGCTGGCGGTTGTCTTCGTCCTGCTGTCCCCGCTGGCGGGGCACCTGGTGCTCGGCTTCCTGGCCGGCAAACGCCGGAACACCTTCGACCAGCAGCTCGGCGATACCCTCCAGCTCCTGGCCGGCGGCCTGCGCGCCGGGCACAGCATCCTACGGGCCATCGACGCCGCCGCCACCGAATCGCTGAGCCCGACGTCGGAAGAGATGCGCCGCGTGGTCACGGAAACCAGCCTGGGCCGGGACCTGCAGTCCTCCTCAACGACACCGCCGAGCGGATGCGGAACGAGGACTTCGTCTGGATCGCCCAGGCCATCCAGATCAACCGCGAGGTCGGCGGAAACCTGGCCGAGGTGCTGGACCAGGTGAACGAAACCATCCGCGAGCGCAGCGAAATCAAGGGCCACATCAAGTCCCTCGCCGCCGAGGGAAGTTCTCCGCCTACATCCTGATGGCCATGCCCATCGGGATCGTGGTCATGCTGATGCTGGTCAATCCCGGCTACATGAACGTGATGTTCACCCATCCGCTGGGCTGGGGCATGATCGTGGCGTCCGTCATCCTGATGACGATCGGCGGCTTGTGGATGCGCAAGATCATCGACCTGAAGTTCTGAGGCGGCCATGAACTCCCTTGTCCTGCTTTCCGTGCTGCTGGTCTCCGTTCCGCTGGGATACCTGGTGTGGTCGCTGCTGTCCGTCGACCGTCCCTCCCAGCGGGCCATCCGCACCATGCTCGCGCTCGGCTCGGACACCGCCGGGCACACGGAGCAAAACCAGAGCAGGCTGCTGGAACGCATCGGCTACCGGCTGACGCCCGCCGGGTACGTGCGCAGACTCGACAAGCTGCTGTCCCTCGCCGGGCGTCCCGCTTCGCTGCCGCTGGGACGGGTCCTCGCGGCGAAGCCGCTGCTGGGGCTGCTGGGCGCCGCGCTCGGCTTCTACATCAGTTCCAGCGGTCCGACGCCGATCATCAAGCTCGTGGGCGTTTTTGTAGTACTCCTGGGCTATTTCATCCCGGACCTGCTCTTGTACAGCAAGGGCCAGGAACGGCAGAAAATCATGCAGCTGGAACTCGCCAACACCCTCGACCAGATGCTCATCTCCGTGGAGGCGGGCCTGGGTTTCGAAGGAGCCATGGCCCGGGCGGGCGAGAACGGCAAGGGGCCCCTCGCCGAGGAACTCGTACGGACGCTGCAGGACATGCAGGTGGGCCGGAGCCGCCGCGAGTCGTATCTGGCGTTGTCCGAGCGGACGAACATCCCGGAGCTGCGCAGCTTTGTCCAGGCGGTGGTCCAGGCGGACACCTACGGCATTGCCATCAGCCGGGTGCTCCGGATCCAGGCGAAGGTCATGCGGGTCAAGCGCCGGCAACGGGCCGAGGAAAAGGCCATGAAGCTGCCCGTGACCATCCTGTTCCCGCTGCTTTTCTTCATCTTCCCGGTGCTCTTTATTGCCATCCTGGGCCCCGCTGTCATCAACGCGATCGAGACCTTCAGCGGCCCGTAGCGCCGCCGTCGCCGGAATGCCACAAGTTTTCCGCAGGATCGCCCGGAGTGCGGGGTCCCGGCGGTGACAGGAAGTACCGTGGTCGCATGTCCTTTCTCAGTGCCCCAGACGGCGGCGACGCCAACACCGCTTTCGCCCCCGCAGCCGCCGGCGGATCGGGACTTGCCGTCCCTGACGCAGCGCCTCTTGTGGACCCTGCGGCACTGCAGGATCTGGGCGTGCAGCTGGAGAGCCCGTCGGTGGCCAAGGGGTTCGCACGGGACTACGCCAAGATGTGGGACCAGCGCTACAACGCGCTGGCGTCGGCGCTGGACCGCCGGGACCAAGCCGGCTCCCTCGAGGCGGTGCTGAGCCTCAAAACGTCCTCTGCCATGGTGGGCGGCGTGCAGCTCACCCGGCTTGCCGGGGAGCTTGAAGCGGCAGTCCGCGGCGGCGACATGGACCGGGCGGGCACACTCCTGGGCCAGGTGGCCGAGAGCGGCAGCGAAACGGTTGACGAGCTGCAGTACAGCTACATTCTCTGGGAGAGCTAGTCGCGCTCCGGGGCGAGCCGGTATCCCACGCCGCGGATGGTCTGCAGCCAGCGCGGCTGCAGGGGGTCCTCGCGCAGCTTCCGCCGCAGGTTTCCGATATGCACTTCGACGGCACGTTCGTCGGATTCGCCGATGTACGCATCCGCCCGGTAGTACTCGCCCCGCACCACGCGGACCAGGTCCGTCTTGGACCGGACGGCGCCGGCTCCCTTGAGCAGGGCGTGCAGCAGGTCGAACTCGCTGCGGGTCAGGCTGACGGGCGCACCATCGACCGTCACGGTGCGGCTGTCCGGGTTCAGGGCCAGCCCGTTGTGGCGGAGCACGGCGTCCCGCGGCGGGGCGGCGGACTCCGCGGCAACCGCCGGCTGGGGAACCCCGCTGATGGTGTCCTGGCGGGGGCGCCGCATCATGGCAGCCACCCGGGCGCGCAGCTCGCGGGGACGGAACGGCTTCGTCATAAAATCATCGGCCCCGGTATGCAGCGCCGTAAGCGTGTCCAGTTCGTCAGTGCGTGCCGTCAACATCACCACATAGGCATCGCTGAACTGGCGGATCCGGCGGAGGACTTCGAAGCCGTCGATGTCGGGGAGCCCCACGTCCAGGGTGACCACGTTGGCCTCCAGGCGCCGGACGGCGTCCACCCCTTCGCGGCCTTCCCCGGCCGAATGGACTTCGAATCCCGCCTGGCTCAGCACGGCTTCGACAAGGTTGCGAACGTCTACGTCGTCTTCAACTACGACGGCGACTCCAAGGTCGGTCATGGCCCCCCTCACATCTGGTCCTGCTCCACTCCCCAACGCGGATGCGCCGGCAGGGATCATCGCCCGGCCCCCACCCGGCATTGTCAGAATACCTATGCTGGGCGAAAAACCCGGTTACGGCGCAGTAACAGAACCCAGAATACTCAACTTTGTGTCAAGTTTGTGTGACAACAGGTGTAAAACTGGAGCAGGAAGGGAGCGCGGCTTCAGTGAGTGAACAGCAACTGGTCCGGCGTGCGGACGGTTTCGGCAAGGCCGTGGGTCCGCGCGCGTGGGTGGTGCGCCACCTCCCGCTGATACTGGCGGGCGCGGGACTGGCGGCTGCTGCCGGGATAGCGGCTGCGGCCGGTTGGCCGGGCCTCCTCGACGCCCCGGGCATGACCGCAGCTGTGGTGCTCGCTGCGGGTGTCACCCTTTCCGCCTCTTACGCCCTGAGTCGGGCCAAGGCACGGCTGCGCGAGGAACAGCGCCGGACCGGCGCCAAGGAAGCGGAGCTGCAGGCACTGCTCGCGGACAGCCGGGAACGCGAACGTCTGCTCAACACCATCCTGGACACCGTCGACGTCGGCATTGTGGCGGTCGACGCCGCCGGCCGGCGCCTGCTGACCAACAGCTGGCAGTCGGCCCTCGAGGAGTCTGCGGCGCCCGACGGCGCCGCGCAGGAGGCCGGAGAGGCCCGGCTCCTGCTGACCGGGCAGGATCAGGCCACCCCGCTCCCCTCGAACGGCGCCCCATCCGGCGGGCCGCGTCCGGCGAGTCCTTCGCGGACTACCTCGTGCGTTTCGGCGAGGCTCCGGGCAGCCGCGTGGTGTCGACGGGCGCACGGCCGCTGCGGGATGACGCCGGCGGCTTCCGCGGCGCCGTCGTTGTCTTCAACGAGGTCACCGGGCTGGTCGATGCCCTGGCCGTCAAGGACGACGTCGTCTCCACCGTCTCCCACGAGTTCCGGACCCCGTTGACCTCGATCATCGGCAACCTGGACCTGGCTCTTAGTGACTCGGCGGAGCTCTCCACCACCACCGTGCGCCGGATTGAGGTGGCGCAACGCAACGCTGAGCGGCTGCTGGCCCTCGTCTCGGACCTGTTGATGTCCGCCAACTCCACCGTGCACGTCCACCCGCGCCGGACCGATCTGTCCAGCCTGGTCGAAGCCAGCCTGGGCTCGGCGCAGGCCCACGCCCAGGCATCCCGGGTTGCGCTCTCCATGGACCTTCCCGCCCCGCTCTGGGCGCACGTCGATCCGTTGCGGATCGGCCAGGCGCTCGACAACCTTGTCTCCAACGCCATCAAGTATTCCCCGACGGCGGCACCGTGCGTGTTTCCGCCAGCACGGCCGGCGAACGGGTGCTGCTGCACGTGGCGGATGACGGCATGGGGATGACGGCGGCTGACGCCGCCCGGGTCTTCACCCGGTTCTTCCGCAGCCCGGCAGTCCGCGAGGGCTCAATTCCCGGTGCCGGGCTGGGCCTGTCCATCACCAAGGCGATCGTGGAACGGCATGGCGGGTCTATTTCTTGCAGCTCGCGTCCCGGCCGCGGGAGTACCTTCACCGTGGAGCTCCCTGCGGAGGCGGGCCCGCCGGCGTTCTAGGCCCCTGGTCCCGACGGTATTACTCGCGCCGGGGCTACTCGCGTCTGGCGCGCGTCAGTTCGGCCCTGGCCAGCAGCCCGCTGGCCGACGGGTAGGCCACCTCTTCAAGCACCAGCGGATGCGGGGCGGCCAGCACGGACCGGGCGTCCCGCTGCCGGGCGAGCAGCCGTTCGTGCAGCCATCCCGGCTTTTCGACGCCGGCACCGACATACAGCGCCGAGCCGACCAGCGAGCGGACCATGTTGTGGCAGAACGCGTCGGCCTGGACCGTGGCCACCAGGACGCCGTCGGCGCCGCGGGCGAACTCGAAGCGCTGCAGTTCCCGAATGGTCGTGGCGCCTTCCCTCGGCTTGCAATAGGAGCGGAAATCCTGGAGGCCCAGCAGCTGCGACGCGCCCTCGTTGAGGAGCCCGACGTCCAGCTGGTCCTTGTGCCACAGCGTCGAGGTGCGGCCCAGCGGGTCCCAGCGGGCCTGGCCGTCCGCGATCCGGTAGCTGTAGCGGCGCCAGAGCGCGGAGAACCGGGCGTCGAAGCCTTCGGGCGCCATGGAGACGCGGTGGACCTCAATGGCCCCGGTGAGGTCTCCGAGCCCCCGGCTGAGCGCGCCGCGGAGGCGCCGCAACAGCGCCACCGAGGGATCCAGCTCCACGCCGCGGTTCAGTCCCAGCCACTCCGCCTCGCTGAGGTCGACGTGGACCACCTGCCCGCGGGCGTGCACTCCGGCGTCGGTCCGTCCGGCCACGGTGACCCTGATGGGCGGCGGATCAGCAACGCGAGGGCCTCTTCCAACGCGCCCTGAACGGTGCGCCGGCCGGGCTGGACGGCCCACCCGTTGAAGGGTCCGCCGTCGTACGCAAGATCAAGCCGGATACGCAGAAACCCGCCGCCCCCTGTAACGGGGGCCGCGGGTTTCTGGTGGTTCATAGACTTAAGTCTATGCGAAGAAATCAGCGAATTACTTCGCGTCCTTCTCGGACTTGGCGTCTGCTTCCTCAGCGGCCGGAGCCTCTTCGGTAGCTGCTGCTTCGTTCTCAGTCTCGGCAGCTTCAGCAGCCGGAGCCTCTTCGGTTTCAGCGGTTTCGGTCTCAACCGGAGCGGCTTCTGCCTTCTCGGCGTCCTTCTTGTCAGCATCGCGCTTTGCGGCGGAGGTAGCCTCGGCTACGACTGCCTGCTTGGCGGAAACCGGCTCAAGGACCAGTTCGATGACAGCCATGGGAGCGTTGTCGCCCTTGCGGTTGCCGATCTTGGTGATGCGGGTGTAGCCGCCGTTGCGGTTCTCCACTGCCTGTGCAATGTCGGTGAACAGCTCGTGGACGATGCCCTTGTCGCTGATCAAGCCGAGTACACGACGGCGGGAAGCCAGGTCGCCACGCTTGGCGAAGGTCACCAGACGCTCGGCGTAGGGCTTCAGTCGCTTGGCCTTGGTCACCGTGGTGGTGATCCGCTTGTGCTCGAACAGTGCGGCGGACAGGTTCGCGAGCATAAGACGCTCGTGAGCCGCTCCGCCTCCGAGGCGCGGACCCTTAGCGGGGGTAGGCATAATAGTTTCTCCTCATATGGAAGCCGTTGGGCTGCGCACACCGTGGTGCATCAGCCCGCGGGCCAAGATCTGTTTGTTAGAGCTCGTCGTCGCTGAAAGCGGCGTCGTCCTCTTCAATTGCTGCGGCGCGTGCTGCGAGGTCAAAACCGGGAGGCGAGTCCTTGAGGGACAGGCCCAGTTCAACCAGCTTTGCCTTGACCTCATCGATGGACTTCGCACCGAAGTTACGGATGTCCATGAGGTCGGCCTCGGAGCGGGCCACGAGTTCACCCACGGTGTGGATGCCCTCACGCTTGAGGCAGTTGTAGGAACGGACGGTGAGGTCCAGATCCTCGATCGGCAGGGCCATGTCCGCTGCCAGGGCAGCGTCCGTCGGCGACGGGCCAATCTCGATACCTTCAGCTGCGGTGTTCAGCTCGCGGGCCAGACCGAACAGTTCCACCAGGGTGGTACCTGCCGAAGCGACGGCATCGCGCGGGGCGATGGCCTGCTTGGTCTCGACGTCGACAATGAGCTTGTCGAAGTCGGTGCGCTGCTCAACACGGGTAGCTTCCACGCGGAAAGTAACCTTCAGGACCGGCGAGTAGATCGAGTCGACCGGAATGCGGCCGATCTCGGAGTCGCCGGACTTGTTCTGAGCTGCCGAAACGTAGCCGCGGCCGCGCTCGATGGTCAGTTCGAGTTCGAACTTGCCCTTCGAGTTCAGCGTGGCAATGTGCAGATCCGGGTTGTGGAATTCGACGCCGGCCGGCGGAGCGATGTCCGCGGCGGTGACGACTCCCGGGCCCTGCTTGCGCAGGTAAGCAACAACCGGCTCGTCGTGCTCGGAGGAAACCGACAGGTTCTTGATGTTCAGGATGATCTCAGTGACATCTTCCTTGACACCCGGAACCGTGGTGAACTCGTGCAGCACGCCATCGATCCGGATGCTCGTGACAGAGGCACCGGGGATGGAGGAGAGCAGGGTACGGCGGAGGAGTTTCCGAGGGTGTAACCGAAACCGGGCTCCAGCGGTTCGATGATGAAACGGGAGCGGTTGTCGGAGACGACCTCTTCGGAGAGGGTGGGGCGCTGTGCAATGAGCACTTAGGTTTCCTTTCGGCGAGCATCCGCTATATGACGCAACACAGGTGGTGGAAAGATCGGTCTGAAGACTTAACGCGGCCGGGCCTGCCCGGACCGGTGAGGGTCCGGGCAAGCTCCGGTGCGCTGGAAAGCCTTAGACGCGGCGGCGCTTCGGCGGACGGCAGCCGTTGTGGGCGCTGGGGGTAACATCCTGGATGGACCCAACCTCGAGGCCAGCGGCCTGCAGCGAACGGATAGCCGTTTCGCGTCCGGAACCCGGTCCCTTGACGAACACGTCAACCTTGCGCATACCGTGCTCCTGTGCACGCTTTGCGGCGGCTTCGGCGGCCATCTGGGCTGCGAACGGGGTGGACTTACGTGAGCCCTTGAAACCAACCTCACCGGACGAAGCCCAGGAGATGACAGCACCGTTCGGGTCCGTGATGGACACGATGGTGTTGTTAAAGGTGCTCTTGATGTGCGCCTGGCCCAGCGCGATATTCTTCTTGTCCTTCTTACGCGGCTTGCGAACCGCGCCACGAGTCTTCGGGGGCATTTTTTCTCCTACAGAAAGTTATCGGGGAAGCCGAGTTAGTCCCTCAGGGACTAGCGCGTCTTCTTCTTGCCTGCGACGGTGCGCTTGGGACCCTTGCGGGTACGCGCGTTGGTCTTCGTGCGCTGTCCGCGTACGGGCAGGCCCTTACGGTGGCGAATACCTTCGTAGCTGCCGATTTCAACCTTGCGGCGGATATCTGCTGCTACTTCGCGGCGAAGGTCACCCTCAACCTTGTAGTTGCCTTCAATGTAGTCACGCAGCTGGACGAGCTCGGCGTCGGACAGGTCCTTGACCCGAACGTCCGCGCTGATGCCGGTGGCAGCCAGGGTTTCGTGTGCACGGGTCTTGCCCACGCCGTAGATGTAAGTAAGCGCAATTTCCAGCCGCTTTTCGCGGGGAATGTCTACGCCAGCGAGACGAGCCATAGTGGCAGTGCTCCTTGAATAAACCGGAGGTCGTAGGCAGTACACCCGCACGTTCCGTACGGCCCCAGCCTCCGACCGGGGGTTAGCTGTCCGGACTCGTTAATGCTCAATGTCCCAGATCAGCTTGTGCTGCCTTTATTTACTTGCGTGGGTTAGCAACCCAGGATTTCCCGAAGGGAAATTAGCCCTGGCGCTGCTTGTGGCGCGGGTTCTCGCAGATCACCATGACCCGGCCATTACGGCGGATCACTTTGCACTTTTCGCAGATCTGCTTGACGCTCGGCTTGACCTTCATGGCATTCCTTTGCGTGTTGCAGTTGGTCAGCTGGACCGGCCTTCGGCTGTTGCTCTGGCCGCCCAGTGTTTATTTGTAGCGGTAGACGATACGACCACGTGTCAGGTCGTACGGGCTCAGCTCCACCACTACCCGGTCCTCAGGGAGAATCCTGATGTAGTGCTGGCGCATCTTTCCAGAGATGTGTGCCAGAACGATGTGCTTGTTGGTGAGCTCAACGCGAAACATCGCATTGGGCAGCGCCTCAGTCACAACGCCCTCGATCTCAATGACCCCGTCCTTCTTGGCCATACCCTCCGCTAACTGTTGTTTGCCGCAGCCCTTCGGCTTGCACCGAAAATGACCGCGGACGTTTTTGATTGATTGGCTGATGCCTCCCGGCCACAAAAGGGCACAACAGGGCAGACAACCAACAGACAACACTACGCCATTACGGCCCGAATGTTAAATCCAGCAATCGTAGCGCACTCAGCGGCCGTATGCACCAAATTCGCCCGCCGGCGTGCTCACGGCATCCGCGCAGCGGATCCCGTCAAGGATGGCGAGGCGCACGACGTCGGCCGCCGCACTCTGCAGGGTGATAAGACTCACCTGCCGGGCGGCCTCACTGCTGCGGTCCAGCGCAAGCGCGCCGGTGGCGAGGCAAAAGATGGTGTCCCCGTCCGCCAGCGTGTGGCTGGGATCCAGCGCCCGGGCCAGGCCGGCGTGGGCGGCCGACGCCGTGCGTTTGCATTCGGCCTTGTCCAGGATGGCGTTCGTGGCGACGACGACGAGGGTTGTGTTGAGCGTCGGTGGCTGCGAAGCGCCACCCGCGTCGTCTGCGACTCCAGCCTCACCTCCCGAGCCAGCAGCCGCAACCCTCTGCGTGCTCGCTCGTTCCTCGCTTTGACGCACGCTGCCGGGTTCCGTCCGCTGACTCGATGTGGCGAACGGTAGTCCCAGCGCGTTGACTACCGCTATTGCTCCTACGACGACTCCGTTGTCTAGGGTGATGGAGGCTGTGCCCACTCCCCTTTGTATTTTCCTCGGCCGATGAGGGCTCCGGTGCCTGCTCCTACGTTGCCGCGTTCGACGTCGTGCTGGATCTTACGGGCGGCGGCGTCCGCCGTGGCCGCGTAGCCCATGGCCGCGTCCGGGCGGGCGGCGAAGTCGCCGCCGCGGCCAAGGTCGAAGATTGCCGCCGCAGGAACGATAGGGACCACACCGCCGGTCACGGCGAACCCCGGCCGTTCTCCTCGCACCACTGCTGGGCGCCGTGGGCGGCGGCCAGGCCGAAGGCGCTTCCCCGGTGAGCACCACCGCGTCCACGGTGCGGGTCAGTGTGGTCGGATCGAGGGCGTCGGTCTCATGCGTTCCCGGCCCACCGCCCCGGACATCGACGGACCCCACCGTCCCGGCAGGAGGCAGCACCACGGTCACCCCGCTCAGCCAGCCCTCGCCGGCCCGGCCGGCGTGGCCCACTCTCAGTCCCGGAACGTCCGTAATCGCAGTCATGGGTCCATTGTGCGCCCTGCGGAACCTCGGCCGGCGCGTCGCTGGGACGCCGCGTCGCCCGCGCCGCGGGTCCAGGCCCTAGGGAATCGGGACGGGCACGACGCCGAGCGGCGCCAGTTTCGCCGCTCCCCGTCCGGGGCGGACAGCACCCAGATGCCCTTGTCGTGGACCGCGACGGAGTGCTCCCACTGGCAGGACCGTTTGCCGTCCGTTGTCACGACGGTCCAGTCGTCGTCCAGCACGGCTGTTTCAATGCTTCCGCGGACCAGCATCGGCTCGATGGCCAGGCAAAGCCCCGGGCGGATCTTGGGTCCGCGGTGGTTGGTGCGGTAGTTCGGCACATCCGGAGCCATGTGCATCTCGGAGCCGATCCCGTGGCCCACGTAGTCCTCGAGGATGCCCAGGGCCTTCCCGGGGACCGAGGAGACGTAGTCGTCCACGGCGTTGCCGATGTCGCCGATGAACTTCCCGGTCGCCAGCGCGGCGATCCCGTGCCACATGGCCGCCTCGGTGACCTCGGAGAGCCGCTGGTCCTCGGGGTCGGCGGTGCCCACGATCACAGTGCGGGCGGAGTCCGAGTGCCAGCCGCCAGGATGGCGCCGCCGTCGATGGAGAGGATGTCACCGTCCTGCAGGACGCGGCTGCCGGGGATCCCGTGCACCACCTCCTCGTTGACCGAGGTGCAGATGGTGGCGGGGAAGCCGTGGTAACCGAGGAAATTGGACGTGGCGCCGGCTTCCTTGAGCACGGCGGCGAACACGGCGTCGAGGTCCTTGGTGGTCTTCCCCGGCGCGGCGGCCGCAACAGCGGCGTCAAGGGCGCGGCTGAGGACGAGCCCGGCCTCATGCATGGAGCGCATCTGGGCGTTCGTTTTGTATTCGATGCGTGGCTGGCCGAATGCCATCCGCAACTTCCTTTCAATGGGGCTGTGCCGCCGCGGGAGACGGACGGCCAAATGGCTGAGGCTCCTCCCGGTGTTCCGGGAGGAGCCTCGAAGTTCACGGGCCGATCAGGCCGACTGGGCCTCTTTGATGGCCTGCATAACGCGGTCGGTGACCTCGTCGATGCCGCCGATGCCGTCGACCCGGGTCAGGATGCCACGGTCGGCATACTTGGCCACCACAGCTTCCGTCTGGCCGTGGTAGAGGTCCAGGCGGTGCCGGATGACGGCTTCGTTGTCGTCAGTGCGCCCGGTTTCCTTGGCCCGGCCCAGCAGGCGGGTGACCAGTTCCTCGTCGTCGGCCGTAAGCTGCAGGACGACGTCGAGCTTCTGGTCGCCGTCTGCGAGGATCCCGTCAAGGTAGTCCACCTGCGCGGTGGTGCGCGGGTAACCGTCCAGCAGGAAGCCGTTCTCGACGTCGTCCTCGCTGAGGCGGTCGCGGACCATCTTGTTGGTCACGCTGTCCGGAACGAAGTCGCCCGCATCCATGTACTTCTTGGCTTCGAGGCCAAGCGGCGTCTCACCTTTGACGTTGGCGCGGAAGATATCCCCCGTGGAGATCGCAACGACGCCGAGGCGCTCAGAAATGCGCTCCGCCTGCGTTCCCTTGCCGGATCCGGGAGGTCCGATAATCAACATTCTCGTCATCGCAAAAGCCCTTCGTAGTGACGCTGCTGTAGCTGCGCATCAATCTGCTTGACGGTCTCCAAACCGACGCCGACCATGATCAGGATCGAGGTGCCACCGAACGGGAAGTTCTGGTTGGCGTTGATCAGGACCAGTGCGACGAGCGGGATCAGTGCCACAAATGCCAGGTAAATGGCGCCGGGGAGCGTGATCCGGGAGAGCACATACTGCAGGTAGTCCGCGGTCGGCTTGCCGGCACGGATACCCGGAATGAAGCCGCCGTACTTCTTCATGTTGTCAGAAACTTCTTCAGGGTTGAAAGTGATCGCAACATAGAAGTACGTGAAGAACACAATCATGGCGAAGTAGAGCACCATGTAGATCGGCTGGTCGCCGCGGACCAGGTTGTTGTTGATCCACTCCACCCAAGGTGCAATCGGCTCGCCTGGCTGGGGCTGGTTGAACTGCGAGATGAGCCCCGGCAGGTACAGCATCGACGACGCGAAGATGACGGGCACGACGCCGGCCATGTTCACCTTGATCGGGATGTATGTGCTGGTGCCGCCCACGGTGCGGCGGCCGATCATGCGCTTGGCGTACTGCACCGGGATGCGGCGCTGGGACTGCTCCACGAAGACCACCGCGGCCACGGTCAGCAGGCCGATGACGAGGACCATAAAGAAGGTACCCGGACCCTGAGAGGTCCAGATGGCACCGAGCGACATCGGGAAGCTGGAAACGATGGATGTAAAGATGAGCAGTGACATGCCGTTGCCGACGCCTTTTTCGGTCACGAGCTCGCCCATCCACATGATGAGGCCGGTTCCGGCCGTCAGCGTGATGATGATGAGGATCGTGGTGACGATGCTGTCGTCGGGGATGATCGGCAGCTGGCAATTCGGCAGGAGCTGGCCGGAGCGCGCCAGCGACACCAGCGTCGTGGCGTTCAGCAGGCCCAGGGCGATCGTGAGGTAACGCGTGTACTGCGTCAGCTTCGACTGGCCCGCGGCGCCCTCCTCGTAGAGCTGCTGGAACCGGGGAATGACCACCCGGAGCAGCTGCACGATGATGCTGGCCGTGATGTACGGCATGATGCCCAGGGCGAAAACAGACACCTGCAGCAAAGCACCGCCGCTGAACAGGTTGACGAGCTGGTAGATACCGCCCGAAGTATCACCGGTCTGCAAGCATTGCTGGACATTCTGGTAGCTCACACCAGGCGAGGGGATGAAAGCACCCAAGCGGAAGATTGTGATGATTCCCAGCGTGAACAACAACTTGCGTCGCAGATCAGGCGTGCGAAAGGCCCGGCCAAATGCGCTAAGCAAGCGTCCTCCTGAGTATTAAGTAAAGTCGTGTGAGATAGGTCAAATAAACCCAACAACCGAGTCTAACGGGTGGACGCGCCTTGCGAACAATCGCAGGGCCGGAAAAACAGAAAAACTCCCGGTAGCCGGGGCCGAAGCCCCGGTTACCGGGAGTTTCACAACGGGCAACTGCCCCGCCGCCTCCTTAGAGGGCGGTGGTGCTTCCGCCTGCTGCAGCAATCTTTTCTGCGGCGCTGGCCGAGAATGCGTGGGCGGTGACGTCAACCTTGACGGTGATGTCGCCGGTGCCCAGCACCTTGACGGGCTGGTTCTTGCGAACGGCACCCTTTTCGACCAGGTTCTCCACGGTGACTGCGCCACCTTCCGGGAACAGCTCGTTGAGCTTGTCCAGGTTTACAACCTGGAACTCAACCCGGAACGGGTTCTTGAAGCCGCGCAGCTTCGGCAGGCGCATGTGCAGCGGCAGCTGGCCGCCGGCAAAGCCAGCCTTGATCTGGTAGCGGGCCTTCGTACCCTTGGTACCGCGACCGGCGGTCTTACCCTTGGAACCTTCACCACGACCAACACGGGTCTTGGCGGTCTTGGCACCCGGGGCGGGACGCAGGTGGTGAACCTTCAGTGCGTTCTGCTTCTCAGCAGTGGCGCCCTGTGCCTTTTCGGCGGTTTTCTTCTCTGCCATTTACTTCGCCTCCTCTACCTTTACCAGGTGCGGAACCGTGTTGAGCATTCCAACGGTCACGGCGTCGGCGGTGCGGACAACGGTGTGTCCGATCCGCTTCAGGCCGAGGGACCGCAGGGTGTCGCGCTGGTTCTGCTTGCCGCCAATGGCGGACTTGAGCTGAGTGATCTCCAACTTTGCGTCGGAGACAAGCACGTTCTTAGCCATGACTCAGACACCTGCCTTCTGGTTCAAGAGAGCCTTCACCATTGCCGGCGGGGCGATCTCGTCGAGCGGGAGGCCGCGGCGTGCTGCCACTGCTGCCGGCTCTTCGAGGCGCTTCAGCGCATCAACGGTCGCGTGAACGATGTTGATGGCGTTCGAGGAACCGAGCGACTTGGAGAGGATGTCGTGGATGCCCACGCACTCCAGTACTGCACGGACCGGACCGCCGGCGATAACACCGGTACCGGCGGAAGCCGGACGCAGCATAACAACGCCTGCGGCGGCTTCACCCTGAACGCGGTGAGGGATGGTGCTGCCGATGCGGGGAACGCGGAAGAAGGACTTCTTGGCCTCTTCAACGCCCTTCGCGATGGCGGCAGGAACTTCCTTAGCCTTGCCGTAGCCGACGCCGACCATACCGTTGCCGTCACCGACGACGACGAGGGCGGTGAAGCTGAAGCGACGACCACCCTTGACGACCTTGGAAACGCGGTTGATGGTTACGACGCGCTCTACGAACTGGCTCTTTTCGGCTTCGCGGCCACCGTCGCGGCCACCACGGCCACCACGGTCGCCACGGCCCTGGCCGCGGTCGCCACGCTCGCCACGACGAGCGCCACCACGGCGGTCGTCAGTGGTAGCAGGCGCAGCGGTCTCAGTTGCCGGAGCAGCTACAGCTTCAGTCACCTGAATGTCCTTTTCGTTATTTTCGGTCACAGTGCCAGCCCACCTTCACGTGCGCCGTCAGCGACGGCGGCGATCCGGCCGTGGTACTTGTTACCACCGCGGTCGAAGACAACTGCTTCGATACCGGCGGCCTTGGCACGCTCGGCGACGAGCTCGCCAACGCGCTTGGCCTTGGCAGTCTTGTCACCGTCGAATGCCCGAAGGTCGGCTTCCAGGGTGGAGGCGCTTGCCACGGTCAGGCCCTTGGTGTCATCGACAACCTGGACGAATACGTGGCGTGCGGAACGGTTGACGACCAGACGAGGACGTACAGCCGTGCCGGAGATGCGCTTGCGGATACGAAGCTGGCGACGGCTGCGCTGGGCAGACTTGCTCTTGTTCGTACGCTTCTTGTTAATTGCGATCGCCATGGTTACTTACCAGCCTTTCCGACCTTGCGGCGGATGACTTCGCCTGCGTAACGGATGCCCTTGCCCTTGTAGGGGTCCGGCTTCCGCAGCTTGCGAATGTTGGCAGCAACCTCGCCGACCTGCTGCTTGGAGATACCTGAAACAGAGAGCTTGGTCGGGGTCTCTACTGCAAAGGTGATGCCGTTCGGTGCCGTGATGTTGACCGGGTGGCTGTAGCCCAGAGCGAACTCCAGGTCAGCACCCTTGGCCTGAACGCGGTAACCGGTACCGACAATTTCAAGCTTCTTCTCGTAGCCTGCGGTGACACCCTGGATCATGTTGGCGATCAGGGTGCGGGTCAGGCCGTGCAGCGAACGTGAGGCGCGCTCGTCGTTCGGGCGGGCGACAGTCAGGGTGCCATCTTCCAGGGAAACCTCGATCGGGCTGGGCACAGTGTGGCTCAGCTCGCCTTTGGAACCCTTGACATTGACGACAGAGCCGTCAACCTTGACCTCAACGCCGGCAGGAACGGTGATGGGGAGACGTCCAATACGTGACATTATTCTCTTCCTTTCCCGTTACCAGACGTAAGCGAGGACTTCGCCGCCCACGCCCTTCTTGCCGGCCTGCTTGTCAGTCAAGAGGCCGGAAGAGGTGGACAGGATTGCGACACCCAGGCCACCGAGCACGTGCGGCAGGTTGGTGGACTTTGCGTAAACGCGCAGTCCCGGCTTGGAAATACGACGAACGCCAGCGATGGAACGCTCGCGGTTCGGACCGAACTTGAGCTCGAGGGTCAGCTTCTTGCCAACCTCAGCGTCTTCTTCTTTCCAGGAGGCGATGTAACCTTCGGCCTTCAGGATGTCGGCAACGCGTGCCTTGAGCTTGCTGTACGGCATAGACACGGAATCGTGGTATGCCGAGTTTGCGTTGCGCAGACGCGTAAGCATGTCTGCGACGGGATCTGTCATTGTCATGGTGGGCTCTTGCCCTTCCTCATAACGGTTTCCGCCGTGCAGCTCTCCCGAGCAAAGCTCGGAACCAGCGCGGGCGGACCTTTTACGTAGCTAGATTAATCTTCGGTCTTGAACGGGAAGCCAAGCGCCTTGAGCAGCGCGCGGCCTTCGTCGTCGGTCTTGGCAGTGGTCACGACGGTGATGTCCATGCCGCGAACGCGGTCGATGGAATCCTGGTCGATCTCGTGGAACATAACCTGCTCGGTCAGACCGAAGGTGTAGTTGCCGTTGCCGTCGAACTGCTTGCCGCTGAGGCCCCGGAAGTCGCGGATACGCGGCAGAGCCAGCGTGACCAGACGGTCCAGGAATTCCCACATGCGGTCCCCACGCAGAGTTGCGTGTGCACCGATCGGCATGCCTTCGCGCAGCTTGAACTGTGCGATCGACTTGCGGGCCTTGGTTACCTGCGGCTTCTGGCCGGTGATCAGGGTCAGATCGCGGACAGCGCCGTCGATCAGCTTGGAGTCCTTGGCGGCATCTCCAACACCCATGTTCACAACGACCTTGACCAGACGGGGAACCTGGTTGACGTTCTCGTACTTGAATTCCTCAACGAGCGAGCTCTTGATGGAATCCGCGTACTTGGTCTTCAGACGAGGAACGATCTTGCTTGCCGGAGTCTCGAGAGTCTCAGTCATTAGATGTCCTTCCCTGAGCTCTTGGCCACGCGGACACGCACTTCGCGCTTCACGCCATCGCGCTCAACGGTCTCGGTGCGGAAACCGACGCGGGTGGGCTTCTTGGTGGACGGGTCAACCAGAGCCACGTTGGAGATGTGGATCGTAGCCTCGACCACTTCGATGCCACCGGTCTTGGTGCCGCGCTGCGACTGACCGACCTTGGTGTGCTTGGTTACGCGGTTAATACCTTCGACCAGCACGCGGTTGGTCTCGGGGAATACGCGCAGAACCTTGCCCTGCTTGCCCTTGTCGCCGCCGCGCTCAGCCTTGGCGCCAGTGATGACCTGAACGAGGTCACCCTTTTTGATCTTAGCCATGGACTAAAGCACCTCCGGAGCCAGAGAAACGATCTTCATGAACTTCTTATCGCGAAGTTCACGACCAACCGGTCCGAAGATACGGGTACCGCGGGGGTCACCGTCGTTCTTCAGGATCACAGCTGCGTTCTCGTCAAACTTGATGTAGGAACCATCCGCACGGCGGCGTTCCTTCTTGGTACGGACGATGACAGCCTTGACGACGTCGCCCTTCTTTACGTTGCCGCCCGGAATTGCGTCCTTGACGGTAGCGACGATTACGTCGCCAATGCCTGCGTAGCGACGGCCAGATCCACCGAGAACGCGAATGGTAAGGATTTCCTTAGCACCCGTGTTGTCGGCGACCTTGAGTCGCGACTCCTGCTGAATCACTATTTACTCCTTGCGTCGCGCTGGTTCTCAGACCGAAAATCTTCCTACGGAATGAGCCTTGCGGAACGGTTGATCGGGGTGTCTCTTGACCTGCCTGGATTTTGCCAGACCAGGCCTAAACTCCCGTGCCAAAAACATTTGCTTCCCAACCGGATCCCGACGAGTCGGGGCGCAAGGGGCACTATGCCGTGGCACGATTGTTTACGAGGTTGATGACAGCGCACAGATAGCGCCATACAAACTCAAAATCTTAGCACGTTTTGGGCATATCCCCATATCACAGCTCTGAGGCCGCTCAATAACGGCACGGCGTCGGGGACGCCGTCACGCACGCCAGGCTTGCCGCTCTCCTGTCGCTGCCCACCCCCGGAAAACCACGACCTGCCCGCCGTCCGGACGCTCCCTCGGATCCTGCCGGCAATCCCCCAACGCTCCCTCACTTACGGCACACAATCCCCCGACGCTCCCCCATTTACGGCACGCAATCCCCCGATGCACAGGTCTTCATGCAGGACTGATCGAGCGCCATCCAGGAAGCAGCCACACGTGATTGAGCGTCCGCCCCGTGCGCACCACACGTGAGGGAGCGTCCGCTTCGTGCGCGCCACACGTGAGGGAGGGTCCGGTAGGGCGGCGAGGGCTGGTTCGCTGGGCCCGGCGATGGTCCCATTCCCGGAGACGGAGAAACCCCCGCTCCCAGAAGGGAACGGGGGTTTCGTCGCAGATCCCCTCGCGGGGAGGCTGCAGGTGTTACTTGGCCTTCTCGAGGATCTCCACCAGACGCCACCGCTTGGTAGCGGAGAGCGGGCGGGTCTCGGCGAGGAGAACGAGGTCGCCGATGCCGGCGCTGTTCTCTTCGTCGTGAGCCTTGATCTTCGTGTTGCGGCGGATGACCTTGCCGTAGAGGGCGTGCTTCACGCGGTCTTCGACCTGGACAACGATGGTCTTTTCCATCTTGTCCGAGACGACGTAGCCGCGCTTCGTCTTACGGTAACCGCGCTCGTCAGCCTTGGCTGCGTCGGAAACAGTTTCCGTCACGTTCTCGTCCTTTTCACTCACTTGGCATCCTCCTCGGTGTCAACCGTTTCAGCCTTTTCGGCCTTCTTGGTTGCAGCCTTCTTGGACTTCTTCTCTTCCTTGGCTTCCACAACCGGTGCGGCAACCTCGGCACGAATGCCCAGTTCGCGCTCACGGAGAACGGTGTAGATGCGGGCGATGTCCTTCTTTACCGCGCGCAGACGACCGTGGTTCTCCAGCTGACCGGTGGCGGACTGGAAACGCAGGTTGAACAGCTCTTCCTTGGCCTTGCGGAGTTCTTCAACGAGACGCTCGTTGTCGAAACCGTCCAGCTGTGCGGATGCAAGTTCCTTGGATCCTACTGCCATTTCTACTCACCACCTTCGCGACGCACAATGCGTGCCTTCAACGGCAGCTTGTGGATTGCCAGGCGCAGGGCCTCGCGAGCTACCTCTTCACTGACACCGGAGAGTTCGAAGAGAACCCGGCCCGGCTTGACGTTTGAGACCCACCATTCCGGAGAACCCTTACCGGAACCCATGCGGGTTTCGGCCGGCTTCTTCGTCAGCGGACGGTCCGGGTAAATGTTGATCCAGACCTTGCCGCCACGCTTGATGTGGCGGGTCATCGCGATACGGGCAGATTCGATCTGACGGTTCGTGACGTATGCCGGGCTCAGAGCCTGGATACCCCATTCACCGAAGGAGACCTTGGTGCCGCCCGTAGCAGCGCCGGAACGACCCGGGTGGTGCTGCTTACGGTGCTTGACTCGACGTGGGATAAGCATTTAAGCCTGTCCTCCTTCTACAGCCTGTGCCGGAGCGGCAGCAGCTGCCTCAGCTGCCGGCGCTTCAGCAGCAGGTGCTGCGTCGGCTGCCGGGCGGTCGTTACGACGACGGCGGTCACCACGGTCAGCGCCACCCGGGCGGCCCGGGCGGTCGCTGGCACCACGGCCGCGGGACGGAGCAGCAGCTGCCTGCTGAGCCAGTTCCTTGGCGGTGACGTCACCCTTGTAGATCCAGACCTTCACGCCGATGCGGCCGAAGGTGGTCTTGGCTTCGTAGAAGCCGTAGTCGATGTTCGCGCGGAGGGTGTGCAGGGGCACACGGCCTTCGCGGTAGAACTCCGAGCGGGACATTTCTGCGCCGCCCAGTCGACCCGAGCAAGCGATACGGATGCCCTTGGCACCTGCACGCTGTGCGGACTGCATGGCCTTCTTCATCGCACGGCGGAAAGCCACGCGGGAAGTGAGCTGCTCAGCAACGCCCTGGGCAACAAGCTGTGCTTCCATCTCGGGGTTCTTGACCTCGAGGATGTTCAGCTGAACCTGCTTGCCGGTGAGCTTTTCGAGCTCGCCGCGGATGCGGTCTGCTTCTGCGCCGCGGCGGCCGATGACGATGCCCGGACGTGCCGTGTGGATATCCACACGGACACGGTCGCGGGTGCGCTCGATTTCAACCTTGGCGATACCGGCGCGCTCCATGCCCGTGGACATGAGCTGGCGGATGCGGATGTCTTCGCGAACGAAGTCCTTGTACCGCTGGCGGCCTTGGTGCTGTCAGCAAACCAGTGCGATACGTGATCGGTGGTGATGCCGAGTCGGAACCCGTGCGGGTTAACTTTCTGTCCCACTTAGCGAGCCTCCTCTTTCTCCGGGGTAGCGACTACCACGGTGATGTGGCTCGTGCGCTTCTTGATCTGAAATGCACGACCCTGGGCTCGCGGCTGGAACCGCTTCATGGTCGGGCCTTCATCAACAAACGCTTCGCTGATGATGAGGTCACCTTCGTCAAACGCCACGCCGTCGCGGTCCGCGAGGACCCGGGCGTTGGAGATTGCCGACTGAACTACCTTGAAAACCGGCTCCGAAGCTGCCTGCGGGGCAAACTTCAGAATTGCCAGAGCCTCATTCGCTTGCTTACCACGAACAAGGTTGACGACGCGCCGGGCCTTCATAGGCGTTACGCGGATGTGACGCGCAATTGCCTTGGCTTCCATTGCTTTCCTTCTCTCGTCTTTGACGTAAGTGCAGGCGCCTAGCGGCGCTTGCCCTTACGGTCGTCCTTGACATGGCCGCGGAATGTCCGCGTGGGAGCGAATTCGCCGAGCTTGTGCCCGACCATCGACTCAGTGACAAACACGGGGATGTGCTTGCGTCCGTCGTGTACGGCGATCGTGTGGCCGAGCATGTCGGGGACGATCATCGAACGGCGGGACCAGGTCTTGATGACGTTCTTGGTGCCCTTTTCGTTTTCCCTGGCTACCTTCACAAAGAGGTGCTGGTCAACGAAAGGACCTTTTTCAGGCTGCGTGGCATGTGTCCAGGCTCCTATCGCTTGTTCTTGCCAGTACGACGGCGACGAACAATAAGCTTGTCGCTCTCTTTGTTGGGACGGCGGGTGCGGCCTTCGCGCTTACCGTTCGGGTTGACGGGGTGACGTCCACCGGACGTCTTACCCTCGCCACCACCGTGGGGGTGGTCGACCGGGTTCATGGCGACACCACGGACGGTCGGGCGAACGCCCTTCCACCGCATACGGCGGCCTTGCCCCAGTTGATGTTCGACTGCTCGGCGTTGCCGACCTCGCCGACGGTTGCGCGGCAGCGCACGTCAACGTTGCGGATTTCACCGGAGGGCAGACGCAGCTGGGCGAAACGGCCTTCCTTGGCAACGAGCTGGATCGATGCGCCGGCGGAGCGGCCCATCTTGGCGCCGCCACCCGGACGCAGTTCAACTGCGTGGATTACGGTACCGACCGGGATGTTGCGCAGCGGAAGGTTGTTGCCGGGCTTGATGTCAGCGTCGGCACCTGCCTCTACCGTGTCACCCTGGGCCAGCTTGTTCGGGGCGATGATGTAACGCTTGGTGCCATCAACGTAGTGCAGGAGGGCGATGCGAGCCGTGCGGTTCGGATCGTACTCGATTTCGGCAACGCGGGCGTTGACGCCGTCCTTGTCGTGACGACGGAAGTCGATCAGACGGTACTGGCGCTTGTGGCCACCACCCTTGTGACGGGTCGTGATCTTACCGGTGTTGTTACGGCCACCCTTTTTCGGGAGGGGACGTACCAACGACTTTTCCGGCGTCGACCGCGTGATTTCAGTGAAGTCCGCTACGCTCGAGCCGCGACGGCCCGGGGTAGTCGGCTTATATTTACGGATTCCCATAATTTATTTCCTCGTTAAAGTGGTCTCCGCTACGAGAGCGGACCGCCGAAGATGTCGATAGTGCCTTCTTTGAGGCTCACAATTGCACGCTTGGTGTTCTTGCGGGTACCCCATCCGAATTTGGTGCGCTTGCGCTTACCGGCACGGTTGATGGTGTTGATCGAGTCGACCTTGACGGAGAAGATTTTCTCCACGGCCAGCTTGATCTCGGTCTTGTTCGAGCGGGGTCCACCAGGAAGGTGTACTTGCCCTCGTCGATCAGGCCGTAGCTCTTTTCCGAGACGACGGGTGCAAGCACGACGTCGCGCGGATCCTTGAGGGTGGCTGCACTCACTTGGCATCCTCCTGGTTCTTTGCCACTGCCCGGTCAGCAACGAATGCTTCGTAGGCAGCCTTGGTGAAGACAACGTCATCGGAAACGAGAACGTCGTAGGTGTTCAGCTGGTCTGCGTACAGAACGTGAACATCCGTGAGGTTGCGCACGGAGAGTGCAGCAACATCGTTGGCGCGCTCGATGACGACGAGCAGGTTCTTGCGCTCGGAGACACCTCGCAGAGTTGCCAGTGCAGCGCTGGAGGACGGCTTGGTGCCGCCACCAGTTCAGCGACAACGTGGATGCGGCCGTTACGGGCGCGGTCAGAGAGAGCGCCGCGCAGTGCAGCAGCAATCATCTTCTTGGGGTGCGCTGGCTGTAGTCACGCGGCGTGGGGCCGTGGACAACGCCACCACCGGTCATGTGAGGAGCACGGATTGAACCCTGACGGGCGCGGCCGGTGCCCTTCTGCTTGAACGGCTTGCGACCTGCACCGGAAACTTCGGCGCGGGTCTTGGTCTTGTGGGTACCCTGGCGAGCAGCAGCGAGCTGTGCAACGACGACCTGGTGCAGCAGCGGCACGTTGGTCTGTACGTCGAAGATCTCTGCAGGCAGGTCAACCTTGACAGTGCTAGTCATTGAACTAGGCTCCTTCACGGCGGTGCGTACGAGTACGACCTGGCCGCGGGCGCCGGGGACGGCGCCCTTGATCAGGAGCAGCGACTTCTCGACGTCAACCGCGTGGACCGTGAGGTTCAGCGTGGTGTGACGAACGGCGCCCATGCGGCCGGCCATTTTCATGCCCTTGAAGACGCGGCTCGGGGTGGATGCGCCACCGATTGAACCGGGCTTACGGTGGTTCTTGTGGGCACCGTGGGAAGCTCCAACGCCGTGGAAGCCGTGACGCTTCATAACACCGGCGAAGCCCTTACCCTTGGTGGTGCCAACGACGTCGATCTTCTGGCCGGCTTCGAAGAGCTCTACGGAGAGCTCCTGGCCCAGCTCGTAAGAGTCAGCATCTGCAGTGCGCAGTTCTACGACGTGGCGGCGAGGCGTGACGCCTGCCTTTTCAAAGTGACCAGCCAGCGGCTTGGTGACCTTGCGGGGATCGATCTGGCCGTAGCCGATCTGAACGGCGACATAGCCATCAGTGTCTGCATTGCGCAGCTGCGTGATGACGTTCGAGTCAGCCTGGACCACAGTGACGGGGATGAGCTTGTTGTTCTCGTCCCAGACCTGGGTCATGCCGAGCTTCGTGCCCAGCAGGCCCTTTACGTTACGGGTTGCGGTCATAGTCTCTCAGCACCTCCCTACAGCTTGATTTCGATGTTCACGTCGGCCGGCAGGTCGAGACGCATCAGCGAATCAACAGCCTTGGGCGTGGGGTCGATGATGTCGATCAGACGCTTGTGAGTACGCATTTCGAAGTGCTCACGGCTGTCCTTGTACTTGTGCGGAGAGCGGATGACGCAGTAGATGTTCTTCTCCGTCGGCAGCGGCACAGGGCCTACTACCGTGGCGCCTGCGCGCGTGACCGTCTCAACGATCTTCCGTGCTGAAACGTCAATGACCTCGTGGTCATATGACTTCAGCCGGATGCGGATTTTTTGTCCCGCCATGTCGCCTGACTCTCTTTCAGTCTGTGCTTCCCCTGTTTGGGGCTGCCCTGTTTACTTACGCGTTGTGTGGCTGCCGAAGCATTTGAAGTCTTAACTACCACCCGCCGCACAAGCTGAATCCGGATGGATCCGGGTTCCTCAACCTGCCGGCGTAACCGACCCCCGCGGTCGGGCGTGTCGCGCTGTGCACGCGTACTCGTCCGCAGTTCCATGGGGAGTGGGTTATGTTTGGGCTCCTACCTGGACCCTGACACCCGGCATTATCCGGATCGGGACGCGAAAGAGCGCTTGAACAACTCATCTAGTATGCCGGAATTAACGGGCATAAGCCAATCAGCGGCCGCACGCGGATGGTCCCGGCGCCCGCAGGGAGTGCTCGTCGGGGCCCCGGACGACGGCGGGCCGGCGTTCCCGGTCATTGCCTTCGGCGGACAGCGTGGGGATGATGGGGTCATGTCTGTGCAGGATTCCGTAGCAGTTCAGGCCCTGGCCGCGCGCCTGGGCCCGGACTTCCAGCTGGGCGTGGCCTCGGCGGCGTTCCAGATTGAAGGGTCCCTTGCGGCCGGCGGCCGCGGGCCTTCCGGCTGGGACGCCTTCGTCGAAAAACCCGGCAGCATCCGGGACGGCCACTCCCCGCGGTGGCCTGCGACCACTACAACCGCACCGCCGAGGACGTCGAGCTGATGCGCACCCTCGGCATCGACTCGTACCGCTTCTCCCTCTCCTGGCCGCGGATCCAGCCTGACGGCACCGGTCCGTTCAACAGCCAGGGACTGGATTTCTACGACCGGCTCATCGATCAGCTGCTCGGGGCCGGCATCTCCCCGATGGCCACCCTGTACCACTGGGACACACCCCTGCCGCTGGAACACCGCGGCGGCTGGCTGAACCGGTCCACGGCGGAACGCTTCGCCGAGTACAGTGCGGCGGCCGGCCGGCGCTTCGGCGACCGCGTGGCCCAGTGGGTCACACTCAACGAACCGGTGTCCGTCACCCTCAACGGCTATGCCCTCGGGGTCCACGCCCCGGGCCACGACCTGCTCTTCGACGCCCTGCCCGCCGTTCATCACCAGCTGCTCGCCCACGGCCTCGCCGTGCAGGCGTTGCGTGCGGAGGCGGTCACGGGCGCCGTGGGTGTCACCAACCTGCATTCCCCGGTACGGCCCGCAACCCGCTCCATTTCGGACAGGTTCCTGGCGGCATTTTCGACCTGACCCTGAACCGCGTGTACGCGGACCCGATTCTCTTGGGCCGGTACCCCAAGGTGCCGCTCATCGCCAGGCCGTGGTTCCGTTCCCTGGGGAATGTCTCCGACGCCGACCTGCGGATCATCCACCAGCCCCTGGACTTCTACGGACTGAATTACTACTACCCCGTGAAAGTCGCCACCGGACGCGGTCCGGGCGAAAGCCCCGTGGGCAGCACGGAGGCGATGCTCAAGATGCCGTTCCATATGGCCGCGTTCCCGGAATACACCACCACGGGCTTCGGCTGGCCTGTGGCCCCGGACCATCTGGGGCCGTTGCTCCGGGAGCTGAAAGACAGGTACGGCGGGGCCCTCCCGCCGCTGTACATCACGGAAAGCGGGGCCAGCTTCCCCGAGCCGGACCATGTGTCCGGTCCCATTGCCGATGCTGACCGGATCAACTACATCGCGTCCCATTTGGGTCATGCCCTGGACGCCACGGCGCCCGGCGGGATCGCTGAGGACGTTGAACTGCTGGGCTACTACGTCTGGACCCTGATGGACAACTTCGAATGGGCCGCCGGGTACTCGCAGCGATTCGGCCTGGTTCACGTGGATTTCGACACCCAGGAACGCACGCCCAAGGATTCCTACTACTGGTATCAGGCGCTCAGCCGGGCCCGCAGGGCCTGAGCCTGCGGGCTACTTGTTCTTGTTGGCCCGGTTGATGCGCTTGGCCCGCTCAATCTCGTGGCGGAAGTGCTTCTTAGCCCAGACAACACCGACGACGACGGCAACGACCACCAACAGGAAAATAAACCAGCCCATTGTGAGCTCCCTTCGTTTGGAAGCAACGATATCAGCGCACGGCCCCGGTCAACCATGGTCCGCCGGCTCCCGGCCCGTTGCCGGGCGGACCAGCGCGCCGGCGGAGGTCAGCGGATGCCTTCCCACAGGGCCCGCTCCCACGGCCGGGGATCCTCCACAACCCGGGAGACAGCGCCGAACCGCATTGTTGCCCTCCGCCCAAGGTCATATCTTGGCCAGCCGGGGTCCCCGGTGCCGGCGAAGGAAACCCACGCGGCGTGCATGCTGCGCGCGAGCTCCTGTGGCGGGTCGTTCCCCAGCAGCGGCCCGAAGAGCGGAGCATCCGCGGCGGCCGTGTCGAAGACAAAGGGGACTTCGACGGCGTGGACCGCGCCGAGGCCCGGCGAGGCCCAGTCGAACTCGTACATGTACGTACCCCCGCCCGCATTGGCGGCGGCGTGGGCGTCGGCAAGCCGTATGGCGGGGATCCGCATCCACCAGTCCGTCTGGACCGCGGCGAGCAGGTCGCCGGGCGACGCTTCGGGGTATCGCATCCGGTAGGCGGACAGGGCCTGTCCGGCCGGCAGCCCGTAGGCCGCCAGGGACTGATAGCCGTAGGCACGGACCGGACCGGTCAGGATGTCGACGGTAATGCGGGCCATCGCGCCACTGGCCACCAGCCACAGCCGCCAGTCATCGGTGTTGGTGCCGACGATCACGTCCACCGCTCCCCGGATCCCGCCGCGATGCGCTCGATCGGCGGGCCCGGCAGGATGTCGCCGTCGACCACCGGCTGCCACGGCATCGTGCTCGCCACGACGGCCTGCCCCCAGCGTTCCGGGTCAGGGTCGGCGAGCAAGACAGTCTTCAGTGCCGTCTGCGCCGCGAGGAGCCGTTGGACTCCGACGGCGGCGATCGCCTCACGGGTGGCGGGCACGCCGAGCCTGCCGGCCAGGTACCCGGCGATGCGCAACGCGTCCGCGGCCGGCGTGACCTGGTGGGCTGAGCCGCTCTGCAGGATGGCCCTGGTGAACAGCCGCTCGGCGAGGGGCATCGCCAGCAGCATGCCGATGCTCATCGCCCCGGCGGACTCGCCGAAGACCGTGACGTTGCCCGGGTCCCCGCCGAAGGCGGCGATGTTCGTCTGGACCCACTGCAGCGCCGCGACCTGATCGAGCAGGCCCAGGTTGGCGATGCCGTCGTCGAGGTAGAGGAATCCTCCGCGCCGGGACGCCAGTTGATGACAACACAGACCACCCCGTCCCGGGCGAAGCGGCTGCCGTCGTAGGCCGCCGTCGAGCTGAGCTCGAACATGCCGCCCTGGATCCATACCATCACCGGGAGCTTGGCGGCGCCGGGATCAGGCGTCCAGATGTTGAGGTTCAGGCAGTCCTCCGACGGGGCGGCACGGTCCACCGCCGCGAAGGCCGAGCTGACGTTCGTCCAGTCTTCCGGGGCGCCGGTGTCCGGACCGCCGGTGGGCGGAGGCGCCACCTGCGGAGGTTCCGGCCCCAGCATCGTGGCGTTCCGGACGCCGGACCACGGCTCGGCAGGCTGCGGCGGCCGGAGCCGGTTCGCGCCGAAAGGCGGCGCGGCATACGGGACGCCGAGAAAGGAGTGCACGCCGGCGGCGGTGCTGCCGCGCAGCTCGCCGCTGGCAGTCTTGACCACTACGTTCATCACACCATCGTGGGTCCCGACGCCGGGTACCGAAAGGGGCGTTGGTCCTGCGGCAGTAAGACAGGTATAAAGAACAGCCCCGCTGCAAATGCAGCGGGGCTGTTCCTTACTTCACGGAGGCCGTCAAACGGCTGAACCGATCAGAGATCTGAACACAGATCAGCAAGTATTACTTGAGGATCTTGGTAACGCGTCCCGAACCAACGGTGCGGCCGCCTTCGCGGATAGCGAAGCCGAGGCCCTCTTCCATGGCGATGGGCTGGATGAGCGCAACGGTCATCTCAGTGTTGTCGCCGGGCATAACCATTTCCGTGCCTTCCGGCAGGGTGATAACGCCGGTTACGTCCGTGGTGCGGAAGTAGAACTGCGGGCGGTAGTTGGAGTAGAACGGGTTGTGACGTCCGCCTTCGTCCTTGGAGAGGATGTAGACGTTAGCCTCGAAGTCGGTGTGCGGGGTGATGGAACCCGGCTTGACGACAACCTGGCCACGCTCGACATCGTCGCGCTTCAGACCGCGGAGCAGGAGGCCACAGTTCTCGCCGGCCCATGCTTCGTCGAGCTGCTTGTGGAACATCTCGATACCGGTAACCGTGGTCTTCTGGACCGGGCGGATGCCGACGATCTCGACCTCGGAGTTGATGGCGAGGGTTCCACGCTCGGCGCGGCCCGTAACAACGGTGCCACGGCCGGTGATCGTGAAGACATCTTCGATCGGCATCAGGAACGGCTTGTCACGGTCACGTACGGGGTCCGGAACGGACTCGTCGACAGCTTCCATGAGGTCCTCGACGGACTTGACCCAAACCGGGTCGCCTTCGAGAGCCTTCAGGCCGGAGACGCGGACAACCGGAGCTTCATCGCCATCGAAGCCCTGAGCCGAAAGCAGCTCGCGAACTTCCATTTCGACGAGGTCGAGGAGTTCTTCGTCCTCAACCATGTCCGACTTGTTCAGCGCGACCAGCAGGTAGGGAACACCAACCTGGCGGGCGAGCAGGACGTGCTCGCGGGTCTGAGCCATCGGGCCGTCAGTGGCGGCAACCACGAGGATTGCACCGTCCATCTGTGCAGCACCGGTGATCATGTTCTTGATGTAGTCGGCGTGACCCGGAGCGTCTACGTGTGCGTAGTGGCGCTTCTCGGTCTGGTACTCAACGTGGGAAATGTTGATGGTAATGCCGCGCTGACGCTCTTCGGGAGCAGAGTCAATCGACGCGAAGTCGCGCTGCTCGTTGAGAGTCGGGTACTTGTCGTACAGCACCTTGGAAATCGCGGCCGTCAACGTCGTCTTACCGTGGTCAACGTGACCAATGGTGCCGATGTTAACGTGCGGCTTAGTCCGCTCGAACTTTGCCTTTGCCACAGGTTCCTCCTAGAACGTTTTCAAATGACTTACCCTTCGACCGCGCTTGTCGCGGCAGAAACTCCAGTAAGTCTACTTGGGGGCTTTGGTTTGATGAAATTGCAGATTCAGGAACTAATACTAGTGCCACGAGTCTGTCGGCGCAGATGGCCGGCCCGGCTTGACCGGAAAGGGACTGACCGGTGACCGGCCATCTGCACCAGGTGAATCTCCATAGTTAGAGACGCACCCGAGTTTGTAGCTGCGAGAGTCGCGGGGACTATTCGCCGCGGTTCTTCTGGATGATCTCGTCGGCGACTGCCTTCGGGACCTCGGCGTAGCTGTTGAACGTCATGGAGTACACAGCGCGGCCCTGGGTCTTGGAACGCAGGTCACCGATGTAGCCGAACATGCCGGACAGCGGAACGTGCGCACGGATGACCTTGACGCCCTGGGCATCTTCCATGGACTGCATCTGGCCACGGCGGGAGTTGAGGTCACCGATAACTTCACCCATGTATTCCTCAGGGTGCGGACCTCGACATCCATCAGCGGTTCGAGCAGGACAGGGTTCGCCTTGCGTGCGGCTTCCTTGAAAGCCATACGGCCGGCGATCTTGAACGCCATTTCCGAGGAGTCAACATCGTGGTACGCGCCGTCAATCAGCGTGGCCTTGATGCCGACAACCGGGTAACCGGCCAGGACGCCGTCGTTCAGTGCATCCTGGATACCGGCGTCAACGGACGGAATGTATTCGCGCGGAACGCGGCCACCGGTGACCTTGTTCTCGAACTCGTACATCTCGCCTTCGGACGTGTCCAGCGGCTCGATCGCGATCTGGATCTTTGCGAACTGGCCCGAACCACCGGTCTGCTTCTTGTGCGTGTAGTCGTGACGCTCTACAGCACGCTTGATGGTTTCGCGGTAAGCAACCTGGGGCTTGCCCACGTTTGCCTCGACCTTGAACTCGCGGCGCATGCGGTCCACCAGGATGTCCAGGTGGAGCTCGCCCATGCCGGCGATGATGGTCTGACCGGTGTCTTCGTTGAGGGAGACCTGGAAGGTCGGGTCCTCAGCGGAGAGCTTCTGGATGGCCGTGGAGAGCTTCTCCTGGTCACCCTTGGTGTTCGGCTCGATCGCAACAGAGATCACGGGCTCCGGGAAGCTCATAGACTCGAGGACGATCTGGTTGCTGGAGTCGCACAGGGTGTCGCCCGTGGTGGTGTCCTTCAGGCCGATCGCTGCATAGATGTGGCCGGCGGTAGCGCCGTCAACCGGCATTTCCTTGTTGGCGTGCATCTGGAACAGCTTGCCGATGCGCTCCTTCTTGCCCTTGGTGGAGTTGACCACCTGGGCGCCTGCTTCCACGTGACCGGAGTACACGCGGATGAAGGTGAGCTGGCCGAAGAAGGGTGAGCAGCAATCTTGAACGCCAGGGCCGAGAACGGCTCCTCGGAGGACGGCTTGCGGGTCAGTTCCTTCTCTTCGTCGCGAGGATCGTGACCGATCATCGGGGGACGTCGAGCGGGTTCGGCAGGTAGTCCACGACGGCGTCAAGCATCGGCTGGACGCCGCGGTTCTTGAACGCGGAGCCACAGAAGACCGGGTAGAGCTCGGAGTTGATCGTCATCTTGCGGATGCCGGCCTTGAGCTCGTCCTCGGAGATTTCTTCGCCTTCGAGGTACTTCTCCATGAGCTCTTCGGAGGACTCTGCAACGGTCTCAACGAGCGTTGCGCGGTACTCTTCAGCCTTCTCCTTGAGGTCAGCCGGGATCTCCTGGATCTCGTACTTGGCACCCATGGTGACGTCACCCTTGGAGTCGCCGGGCCAGACCAGGGCACGCATGTAGAGCAGGTCGACGACGCCGATGAAGTCGTTCTCGGCGCCGATCGGCAGCTGCATAACGAGCGGCTTGGCACCGAGGCGGCTGATGATGGTGTCGACGGTGAAGTAGAAGTCAGCGCCGAGCTTGTCCATCTTGTTGACGAAGCAGATGCGCGGGACGTTGTACTTGTCAGCCTGGCGCCAGACAGTCTCAGACTGCGGCTCCACGCCTTCCTTGCCGTCGAACACGGCGACTGCACCGTCGAGGACGCGCAGGGAGCGCTCAACCTCAACCGTGAAGTCCACGTGGCCGGGGGTGTCAATGATGTTGATCTGGTTGTTTTCCCAGAAGCAGGTCACGGCGGCAGACGTGATGGTGATGCCGCGTTCCTTTTCCTGTTCCATCCAGTCAGTCGTCGAAGCGCCGTCGTGCGTTTCGCCGATCTTGTGGTTCACACCCGTGTAGAACAGGATGCGCTCGGTAGTAGTGGTCTTGCCGGCATCGATGTGGGCCATGATGCCGATATTGCGGACCTTGCTAAGGTCGGTAAGCACGTCCTGTGCCACGGTGTCTCCCTTTCGGATGGACTGCACGTTCGCCGCCGGCTCGGTTGAGCCGGCGGCGTCCGGGAAGTATTACCAGCGGTAGTGTGCGAAGGCCTTGTTGGACTCGGCCATCTTGTGGGTGTCTTCGCGACGCTTCACAGCGGCACCGAGACCGTTGGAGGCATCCAGAATTTCGTTCTGGAGGCGCTCGGTCATGGTCTTCTCGCGGCGGGCCTTCGAGTAGCCAACCAGCCAGCGCAGGGCGAGGGCGGTGGAGCGACCCGGCTTGACCTCAACCGGAACCTGGTAGGTGGCGCCACCGACACGACGGGAGCGGACCTCGAGGGAAGGCTTGACGTTCTCCATGGCCTTCTTGAGGGCTGCAACGGGGTCGCCGCCGGACTTGGCGCGAGCACCTTCGAGTGCACCGTAAACGATGCGCTCTGCGGTGGACTTCTTGCCGTCAACGAGCACCTTGTTGATCAGCTGGGTGACCAGCGGGGAGCCGTAAACGGGATCTAGAACTAGCGGCCGCTTGGGGGCCGGACCCTTGCGAGGCATATTACTTCTTCTCCATCTTTGCGCCGTAGCGGCTACGAGCCTGCTTACGGTTCTTGACACCCTGGGTATCGAGGGCGCCACGGACGATCTTGTAGCGGACACCCGGAAGGTCCTTAACGCGGCCGCCACGGACGAGCACAATGGAGTGCTCCTGCAGGTTGTGGCCTACACCGGGGATGTACGCGGTGACTTCAACGCCGCCGTTGAGGCGCACACGTGCAACCTTACGCAGAGCCGAGTTCGGCTTCTTCGGGGTCGTCGTGTACACGCGGGTGCAAACACCGCGGCGCATCGGGCTGCCGTTAAGCGCGGGAGCCTTGGTCTTCTTGACCTTAGGCGTGCGGCCCTTGCGGACCAGCTGGTTAATCGTAGGCACTCTCGTGTTCTCCGTTTTATCCGGAGCGGCCGTTGGCAGCCGCTCTCTTGTCGCTGCGCCCCGCCGCTCGAGCTTTGAAGTTCTCTCCAGAGCAGCTGAGGCGAAGCCTTAATAGTCGGACCGCACGCCGGGATCCACGGACTTCCATCCTGAATTGCCCCTAGGCATGCGAAAATGTGGCATACGTTGCACAAGAACCCTGCAAACCGGAAACGTCGTCCTGGTCCAGCCTTTCAGCTCTAAGCTGTCTGACTAAAACCGGCGCACTCATCCACTGCCACAATAACAATTAGTCTCAAGTCTAACACGGACGGGTCCCAGCCCTTAATCGGCGCGGAACCGGGCCTGTCCGCCGTCGGCCTTAAACAGCAACGCGGGGTCACTTTGAGCCCAATCCAAGGTTTGGATTGGGCCGTTAGTGACCCCGCGTTGCTGTTTACCGGTTAGCGGAAGTCGCTGCCCAGATCGTAGTCATCCAGCGGGATGGCGTGGAACTCAGGAGCTCCGTCGCCGCCCAGGGAATCGTAGGAGAAGTCACTGAACGCGCTGGGGCCGGTGAACAGGTTGGCCTTTGCTTCTTCAGTGGGCTCCACCGTGACCTCGGTGTAGCGCGGGAGACCCGTGCCGGCCGGGATGAGCTTACCGATGATGACGTTTTCCTTGAGGCCGAGCAGCGGATCGCTCTTGCCTTCCATGGCCGCCTGCGTCAGGACGCGGGTGGTCTCCTGGAAGGAAGCTGCGGACAGCCAGGACTCGGTCGCCAGGGACGCCTTGGTGATGCCCATGAGCTCGGGACGGCCGGAAGCCGGCGTCTTGCCCTCGGACACAACGCGGCGGTTGGCATCCTCGAAGCGGCTGCGCTCGGCGAGCTCGCCGGGCAGCAGATCCGATTCGCCGGACTCGATGACCGTGACGCGGCGCAGCATCTGGCGGACGATAACCTCGACGTGCTTGTCGTGGATACCGATGCCCTGGCTGCGGTACACGCCCTGGACCTCGTCCACCAGGAACTTCTGCGCGGCACGGGGGCCCATGATGCGCAGAACCTGCTTGGGGTCAACCGGGCCGTTGATGAGCTTCTGGCCGACGCTGACGTGATCGCCGTCTTCGATGAGAAGACGTGAACGGCGCAGCACCGGGTAAGCGATCTCTTCGGATCCGTCATCGGGGGTGATGACCAGGCGCATCTGGCGCTCGGACTCTTCGATGGCGATGCGGCCGGCTGCTTCAGCAATCGGTGCGACACCCTTCGGAGTACGGGCTTCGAAGAGCTCCTGGATACGGGGCAGACCCTGGGTGATGTCGTCGCCACCGCTGGAGGAAACAGCACCACCGGTGTGGAACGTACGCATGGTCAGCTGGGTACCCGGCTCACCGATGGACTGTGCGGCGATGATGCCCACTGCCTCACCGATGTCGACGGTCTTACCCGTGGCCAGCGAACGGCCGTAGCACAGGGCGCAGGTGCCGACGCTGGACTCACAGGTGAGTACGGAGCGGACCTTGACCTCGGTGATGCCGGCGGCGAACAGTTCGGCAATGACGACGTCGCCGCAGTCAGTGCCGCCCGCTGCCAGGACCTTGCCCTTGGAGTCAACGACATCCACGGCCAGGGTACGGGCGTACGCGCTGTTCTCGACGTTCTCGTCCAGGACCAGCTCGCCGTTGGCGTCAGCCACAGCGATGGCGGTCATGAGACCGCGCTCGGTGCCGCAGTCCTCTTCACGGACGATGACATCCTGCGAGACGTCCACCAGACGACGGGTCAGGTAACCCGAGTTGGCGGTACGCAGCGCGGTGTCAGCCAGACCCTTCCGGGCACCGTGCGTGGCGATGAAGTATTCCAGCACCGACAGGCCCTCACGGTAGGAGGACTTGATCGGACGCGGGATGATCTCACCCTTAGGGTTGGCCACCAGGCCACGGATACCCGCGATCTGGCGGACCTGCATCCAGTTACCACGTGCGCCGGAGGACACCATGCGGTTGATGGTGTTCATCGGCGACAGGCTGTCACGCATCGCCTGGGCGATTTCGTTCGTTGCCTTGTTCCAGATTTCGATCAGTTCCTGGCGACGCTCGTCGTCGTCGATCAGGCCCTTGTCGTACTGGCCCTGGATCTTGGCAGCCATGGTCTCGTAGCCGGCGAGGATCCGCGGCTTGTCCTGGGGCACCTCGATGTCGGAGATGGCGACGGTGACGCCGGACCGGGTGGCCCAGTAGAAACCGGCATCCTTCAGGTTGTCCAGCGTTGCCGCCGTGACCACCTTCGGGTAGCGCTCGGCGAGGTCGTTGACAATCCGGGACAGCTCGCCCTTGTCGGCAACATCCTCAACCCACGGGTAATCCTCGGGCAGGGTCTCGTTGAAGAGGACCTGGCCCAGGGAGGTCTCGACGAGCACGGTCTGACCCGGCTCCCAGCCTTCCGGAGCTTCCCAGCCGGCGTAAGGGACAAAGCCCTCAAGACGGATCTTGACCTGGGAGTTCAGGTGCAGCTCGTGCAGGTCGTACGCCATGATGGCTTCCGACACGGAGGAGAAGATCCGGCCCTCGCCAGCTGAACCGACACGCTTGGTGGTCAGGTGGTAGAGGCCGATGATCATATCCTGCGACGGCAGCGTCACCGGGCGGCCGTCAGACGGCTTCAGGATGTTGTTCGAGGACAGCATCAGGATGCGGGCTTCAGCCTGGGCTTCGGGGCTCAGCGGCAGGTGGACTGCCATCTGGTCGCCGTCGAAGTCAGCGTTGAACGCGCCACAAACCAGCGGGTGAAGCTGGATTGCCTTGCCTTCAACCAGCTGCGGCTCGAACGCCTGGATGCCGAGACGGTGCAGGGTAGGTGCACGGTTCAGCAGCACGGGGTGCTCGGTGATGATCTCTTCGAGGACATCCCAGACCTGCGGGCGGTAGCGCTCGACCATCCGCTTGGCCGACTTGATGTTCTGCGCGTGGTTGAGGTCAACGAGGCGCTTCATCACGAACGGCTTGAAGAGCTCCAGCGCCATCTGCTTCGGCAGGCCACACTGGTGCAGCTTCAGCTGCGGGCCGACGACGATCACGGAACGGCCGGAGTAGTCAACGCGCTTACCCAGGAGGTTCTGGCGGAAACGACCCTGCTTGCCCTTGAGCATGTCGCTCAGGGACTTCAGCGGACGGTTGCCCGGTCCGGTGACCGGACGGCCGCGGCGGCCGTTGTCGAAGAGGCTGTCAACAGCTTCCTGAAGCATGCGCTTCTCGTTGTTGACGATGATCTCCGGAGCACCCAGGTCAAGCAGTCGCTTGAGGCGGTTGTTGCGGTTGATCACGCGGCGGTACAGGTCGTTGAGGTCGGAGGTCGCGAAGCGGCCACCGTCCAGCTGGACCATGGGGCGCAGTTCCGGCGGGATCACCGGGACGGCGTCCAGCACCATGCCGAGCGGGCTGTTGTTGGTGGTCAGGAACGCGTTGACCACCTTGAGCCGCTTCAGGGCGCGGGTCTTGCGCTGGCCCTTGCCGTTGGCGATGACGTCGCGGAGCATGTCCGACTCGGCCTGCATGTCGAAGTTCTCAAGACGCTTCTTGATCGCCTCGGCACCCATGGAGCCTTCGAAGTACATGCCGTAGCGGTCGCGCAGTTCGCGGTACAGGCCTTCGTCGCCTTCAAGGTCAGCGACCTTGAGGTTCTTGAAGCGGTCCCAGACCTGCTCGAGGCGCTCGATTTCAGCATCCGCGCGCTTGCGGACGTTGGCCATCTGGCGGTCAGCGGAGTCGCGGGCCTTCTTCTTGTCGGCAGCCTTGGCGCCTTCGCCTTCGAGACGGGCAAGCTCGTTCTCGAGGTCGCGGGCGATCGTGGCGATGTCCGAGTCGCGGTTGTCGATCAGCTGCTTCTTTTCGATGTCGTGCTCAACCTGGAGGTTGGGCAGTTCTTCGTGGCGGCTGTCGGCGTCGACGCTCGTGATCATGTAGGCGGCGAAGTAGATGACCTTTTCGAGGTCCTTCGGTGCCAGGTCAAGGAGGTAGCCCAGGCGGGACGGAACACCCTTGAAGTACCAGATGTGCGTGACCGGGGCGGCCAGCTCGATGTGGCCCATGCGCTCACGGCGGACCTTTGCACGGGTGACCTCAACGCCACACCGCTCGCAAATGATGCCCTTGAAGCGCACGCGCTTGTACTTACCGCAGTAGCATTCCCAGTCGCGGGAAGGGCCGAAGATCTTCTCGCAGAAGAGGCCGTCCTTCTCAGGCTTGAGCGTGCGGTAGTTGATGGTTTCCGGCTTCTTAACCTCGCCGTAAGACCAGCCACGGATGTCTTCCGCGGTGGCGAGGCCGATCTGCATGAGGCCGAAGGAGGATTCGCTGGACATATGGTCCCTGTTCTCTCTTGTTCTCTAAATTCTGAAGTCTTGGGTTACGGGAAGGGGCCGAGAGTCCCGACGGCGGGTAACCACCCGCCGTCGGGCGCTCTGCTAAACCTCTTCTACGGAACTGGGCTCTGCACGAGACAGATCGATGCCCAGTTCTTCCGCAGCCGTGAAGACTGCGTCATCAGAGTCACGCATTTCAATTGTGGTTCCGTCCGTGGAAAGAACTTCCACGTTCAGGCACAGCGACTGCATTTCCTTGATCAAGACCTTGAAGGACTCAGGAACGCCCGGCTCCGGGATGTTCTCGCCCTTGACGATGGCTTCGTAGACCTTCACACGACCATGGATGTCATCCGACTTGATCGTGAGGAGCTCCTGGAGCGTGTACGCGGCGCCGTAAGCTTCGAGCGCCCACACTTCCATTTCACCGAAGCGCTGGCCACCGAACTGTGCCTTACCACCCAGCGGCTGCTGCGTGATCATGGAGTACGGGCCGGTGGAGCGCGCGTGGATCTTGTCGTCCACCAGGTGGTGGAGCTTCAGGATGTACATGTAGCCGACCGAGATCGGATCCGGGAACGGCTCGCCGGAGCGGCCGTCGAACAGACGGGTCTTGCCTGAGGAGTTGATCAGGCGGTCACCGTCGCGGGTGACGTTGGTGGAGTCGAGGAGACCAGTGATTTCCTCTTCACGCGCACCGTCGAAGACCGGCGTTGCAACAGTGGTCGAGCCACTCTCGCGCGGCAGGTTCGGCAGCTGCTTGACCCACTCGGGCTCGCCTTCGATCTTCCAGCCGGTCTTGGCAACCCAGCCAAGGTGCGTTTCCAGCACCTGGCCGACGTTCATACGGCCCGGGACACCCAGCGGGTTCAGGACGATATCAACGGGGGTACCGTCGGCAAGGAAGGGCATGTCCTCGATCGGGAGGATCTTGGAGATAACGCCCTTGTTGCCGTGACGGCCAGCGAGCTTGTCGCCGTCGGTGATCTTGCGCTTGGCAGCCACGTAGACACGGACCAACTGGTTGACGCCCGGGGCAGCTCGTCGTCGTTGTCGCGGTCGAAGACGCGGACACCGATGACGGTGCCGGACTCGCCGTGCGGAACCTTCAGGGAGGTGTCGCGCACTTCGCGGGACTTCTCACCGAAGATGGCGCGCAGCAGGCGCTCTTCCGGGGTCAGCTCGGTCTCGCCCTTGGGCGTGACCTTTCCTACCAGGATGTCGCCGGCTTCAACCTCGGCGCCGATGTGGATGATGCCACGTTCGTCCAGGCCGGCCAGGACTTCCTCAGACACGTTGGGGATGTCACGGGTGATTTCCTCGGCACCAAGCTTGGTGTCGCGGGCATCGATCTCGTGCTCCTCGATGTGGATGGAGGAAAGAACGTCCTCAGCCACGATGCGCTGGGACAGGATGATGGCATCCTCGAAGTTGTGGCCTTCCCATGACATGAATGCCACGAGCAGGTTCTTACCAAGGGCCAGTTCGCCCTGGTCCGTTGCCGGGCCGTCGGCGATGATGCCGCCAACTTCCAGGCGCTGGCCTTCGCTCACCAGAACGCGGTGGTTGTAACAGTTGCCCTGGTTGGAGCGGGCGAACTTGTTGATGCGGTAGTTGGTTTCCGTACCGTCGTCGTTGAGCACGATGACCAGCTCAGCGGAGACCTCGGTCACCACGCCTGCCTTCTTCGCGATGACAACGTCACCGGCGTCGACTGCAGCGGCGCGCTCCATGCCGGTGCCGACGAACGGCGCCTCGGAACGGACCAGGGCACGGCCTGACGCTGCATGTTGGCACCCATGAGTGCGCGGTTAGCATCGTCGTGCTCGAGGAACGGGATCAGGGCGGTAGCCACGGACACCATCTGGCGCGGGGAAACGTCCATGAACTCGACGTCGGCGGCGGGAACCAGCACGGGCTCGCCTCCACCACCACGGGCACGGACGAGGACGGTCTCTTCGGCGAACTTCTTGTTCGCGTCGAGCGGAGCGTTGGCCTGGGCAATCAGGACCTCTGCCTCGTCGTCGGCCGTGAGGTACTGGACCTCATCGGAGACGACACCCTCGGACACGAGGCGGTACGGGGTCTCGATGAAACCGAACGGGTTGATGCGTCCGTAGGAAGCCAGCGAACCGATCAGACCAATGTTCGGGCCTTCGGGAGTTTCGATGGGGCACATACGTCCGTAGTGCGACGGGTGAACGTCTCGGACTTCCATGCCTGCACGGTCACGGGACAGACCACCCGGGCCAAGCGCCGACAGGCGGCGCTTGTGGGTCAGACCCGACAGCGGGTTGTTCTGGTCCATGAACTGGGACAGCTGGGAAGTTCCAAAGAACTCCTTGATGGCTGCCACGACGGGGCGGATGTTGATCAGCGTCTGCGGCGTGATGGCCTCGACGTCCTGAGTCGTCATACGCTCGCGGACAACGCGCTCCATACGGGACAGGCCGGTGCGGACCTGGTTCTCGATGAGCTCGCCGACGGCGCGGATGCGGCGGTTGCCGAAGTGGTCGATGTCATCGATCTCAACGCGAAGCTCGTGGTCCTGGCCGTCGCGCTTGCCCGTGAGGGTCTTCTCACCGGCGTGCAGGGCGACGAGGAACTTGATCATGGCGACGATGTCTTCAACGTGCAGGACAGACGCTTCCTTGTCACCAAGGGAGCGGTCGATGCCGAGCTTGCGGTTGATCTTGTAGCGGCCAACCTTGGCCAGATCGTAGCGCTTGGAGTTGAAGTACAGGTTGTCCAGCAGGGACTGGGCAGCCTCGACCGTGGGCGGCTCGCCCGGTCGCAGCTTCCGGTAGATGTCCAGCAAGGCGTCTTCGCGGGTTTCGGTGGCGTCCTTCTCCAGCGTTGCGCGCATGGAGTCGTACTGGCCGAACTCTTCGAGGATCTGGCCTTCGGTCCAGCCGAGGGCCTTCAGCAGCACCGTGACGGACTGCTTGCGCTTGCGGTCAAGGCGGACGCCGACCTGGTCACGCTTGTCGATTTCAAGTTCGAACCAGGCGCCACGGGACGGGATGATCTTCGCAGTGAAGATGTCCTTGTCACTGGTCTTGTCGGCGGTGCGCTCAAAGTAGGCGCCCGGCGAGCGGACCAGCTGGGAGACGACGACACGCTCGGTGCCGTTGACGACGAAGGTGCCCTTCTCGGTCATCAGCGGGAAGTCACCCATGAACACGGTCTGCTGCTTGATTTCGCCCGTGTTGTTGTTCATGAACTCGGCCTTGACGTACAGCGGAGCCGAGTACGTTGCGTCCCGGTCCTTGCACTCGGCCATGGTGTATTTGGGGTCAGCGAACTCCGGCTCGGAGAAGCTCAGGGACATGGTGCCCTGGAAGTCCTCGATCGGGGAGATCTCTTCGAAGATGTCGGACAGACCCGAGGAGGTGGCGACACTGAGGTCGCCTTCTTCGACGGCCTTCGCAACGCGCGCCTGCCAGCGTTCGTTTCCGACCAGCCAGTCAAAGCTGTCGGTTTGCAGGGCGAGCAGATTCGGAACATCAAGAGGTTCGTGAATCTTTGCGAATGAGAGCCGGCGGGTTGCACCGTCGGTGCTGTCGGCATTGATAGCGGTAGCGTTGTTTACATTAGAGGTGCTCGAGGCGACCAAGAGGGATCCTTCCACAGACCTTCAGGCGTTGTCAGATCTCCCCGTTATGCACTCTGCAGAATGACTCCGCAGCGCTACCAGTCCGGTTCCGCTATATGACCCGGGACCCGCGCTGACCATGATGGTGCCGTTGTTGACGGCACATTGATGGCGCAGCTGCCAGGCTAAGCCCACCGCTATATGAAGGCTGAAGGTAAACAGGGAAGACGCAAATATCTACGATACGGCAAAGCAACCTACTTGTCTACCCCACTTCGCCCGGGATTGCAAACATCGGCCCGGTCCCCGGATTCGATCTAAGGCCCGTTGCGGCGCGCGGACGCCGCACCGGCGGTCTCAACCCGCGCTGAAATAGCTCCGTGACGGGGGTCACGATAACCTTGCTGTATATCGTCCAAGATCGGAAGAGAAAACCATGAGCAACTCTGCAGACGACAATGATGTTGTCATCCTCGCCGCCGCCCGCACCCCCAGGGCCGCCTGAACGGGCAGCTCGCCAGCTTCACCGCCGTGCAGCTCGGCTCCCACGCCATCAAGGCGGCCCTGGCCGCCAGCGGCATCAAAGCCGAGCAGGTCGACTCGGTAATCATGGGCCAGGTACTGCAGGCCGGGGCCGGTCAGAACCCCGCCCGCCAGAGCGCCGTCGGCGCCGGCATCGGCTGGAACGTCCCCACCGTGACCATCAACAAGGTGTGCCTGTCCGGTCTGACCGCCGTGATCGACGCCGCCCGGCTGATCCGCAGCGGCGACGCCACGGTGGTGGTGGCCGGCGGCCAGGAGTCCATGACCCGCGCACCGCACCTGCTGCCCGGCTCCCGGCAGGGCTGGACCTACGGTTCCATCCAGGCCCTCGACGCCGCAGCCCATGACGGGCTGACCGATGCCTTCGACGGCCAGTCCATGGGACTGTCCACCGAGAGCAGGAACCTCACGCTGGGGATCGACCGCACTTCCCAGGACGAGGTGGCCGCAGCGTCCCACCAGCGCGCCGCCCGGGCGGCCAAGGACGGGGTGTTCGACGTCGAAATCTCCCCGATCAGCGTCAAGCAGCGCAAGGGCGACCCGATCATCCTGGCCGCGGACGAAGGCATCCGGCCCGACACGACCACGGGTTCCCTGGCCGGCCTGCGGGCAGCGTTCGTCACGGACGGCACCATCACCGCCGGCAACTCCTCTCCCTGTCCGACGGCGCCTCCGCCCTGGTGCTCTCCTCACGGCGGTTCGCCGAGGACAACGGCCTGGAGTACCTCGCCGTCGTCGGCAAGCCCGGGCAGGTGGCAGGGCCGGACAATTCGCTGCACTCCCAGCCCTCCAACGCGATCAAGAGCGCTCTGGACAAGGCCGGCTGGTCCGCCGCCGACCTCGACTTCATTGAGATCAACGAGGCCTTCGGCTCCGTCGCCGTGCAGTCGCTCAAGGACCTCGACTATCCGCTGGAGAAGTGCAACCTCCACGGCGGCGCCATCGCTCTGGGCCACCCCATCGGTGCGTCCGGCGCCCGGCTGGCCCTGCATGCCGCGCACGAGCTGAAGCGCCGCGGCACCGGCAAGGCCGCCGTGTCCCTGTGCGGCGGCGGCGGTCAGGGCGAAGCCCTCCTGCTGTACCGCGACTAAGCGCCGTGACGGACCCCGCAGCGCCCGGACAGGGCCGGGCCGGTGGAAGTGCGGACGACGGCGGACCCGTCGGCCGGGAGCGGTTCCTGGCCGACGCCGCCGCGCGGGGCCTCAGCGTTCGGCTCGTCGAACGGCTGGCCGCGAACAGCCTCGAGGAGGCGGCACGGATCCTGGGAATCCAGCCCGGGGACATCGTGAAGTCACTGGTGGTCAAGCACAAGGACGGCAGCTTCCTGTTCGCCCTCATCCCGGGCGACCGGCAGATCTCCTGGCCCAAGCTCCGGGCGCTGCTCGGCGTCAACAAGCTCTCGCTGCCGACGGCGGACGTCGCCCTGGATGCCACGGGCTATGAGCGGGGCACCATCACCCCGCTGGGGAGCACCGTGGCCTGGCCTGTGTACGCGGACCGGAGCATCACCGGCCGCCGGATTTCCATGGGTGCCGGCGAACACGGCTACAGCGCCTTCGTGGACGCCGATGCCCTGACCGCCGCCCTCGATGCGGTCGTCGCGGACATCTCCGAACCGAACTGACCGGCCGACCGATCCAGCCAGTCCGATCTAACCCGGCCGGGTTAACTGGGTCGGTTAACAGCCAACGCGGGGTCACTTCCGGTCCGTCCCACCCTCCGGGACGGACGCGAAGTGACTGTGAGGATTGTCGTGGCTGTTTGCGGACGCCGGCACCGGCGTGCCGCATGCGCCTGGAACGCAGGAAACCCCGCCCACCGGAGTGGACGGGGTTTCCGAGCAGCACGGGAACACGAGGTTCCCGGCCGGTTCCAGAAGCGGCGAGTTACTTGAGGGTAACGCGTGCGCCGGCTTCTTCGAGCTGTGCAACAGCCTTCTCGGCAGCTTCCTTGGTGACGCCTTCGAGAACAGCCTTCGGAGCGCTGTCAACCAGGTCCTTGGCTTCCTTGAGGCCCAGGGAAGTGATTGCGCGAACTTCCTTGATCACTGCGATCTTCTTGTCGCCAGCAGCTTCGAGGACGACGTCGAATGCCGTCTTCTCCTCTTCTTCTGCAGCAGCGCCGGCAGCGGGGCCAGCAACTGCAACAGCAGCAGCGGTAACTTCGAAGGTCTCTTCGAAGAGCTTGACGAACTCAGAGAGCTCGATGATGGTCAGTTCCTTGAAAGCTTCAATGAGCTCTTCGTTGGTGAGCTTCGCCATGGTGTGGCGTCCTTCCTATAGTGGTGCGCGGCGGCCCGGGGCTCGCTATACACCGGAGTCTGGTTTAGAGAGTTAGTTCTCTTCGGGGGCTGCGGCGTCGGCCGGAGCCTCAGCAGCTGCGTCAGCGGGAGCGTCGGCCGGGGCTTCTTCAGCGGCGGGCGCTTCGGCTTCGGCCGGTGCACCGTTCTCTTCTTCAAGCTTGAGGCGCAGCGCGTCGATGATGCGTGCAGCGGCGGCAGCAGGAGCCTTGAGGATGCCTGCAACCTTGGCGAGCTGCAGCTCGCGGGACTCGAGTGCTGCCAGGGCAGCAACTTCGCTGGCGTTCAGTGCCTTGCCCTCGAAGTAACCGGTCTTGATAACCAGCTGCTTGTTGGTCTTGGCAAAATCCGTCAGGCTCTTGGCAGCGGCAACTGCGTCACCCTTGATGAACGCGATTGCAGTGGGGCCGGCGAGCTGACCGTCGAATGCTTCGACACCAGCTTCCTTGGCTGCAATGGCGGTCAGGGTGTTCTTGACGACCGAGAACTTGGTGTCCTGGCCGAGCGAGACACGCAGCTGCTTGAGCTGTGCAACGGTGAGCCCACGGTATTCGGTCAGGACAGCGGCGTTCGATTCCTTGAAATCGTTAGTGATCTCAGCTACTGCTGAAACCTTGCTAGGCGTTGCCATAACCCTCCTTCCGGGGATAGTGCCGGTGTTTCCCGGTCCCCGCTCAAAAGAGCTAAAAACTAAAAACGCCCCGCGCAGATGCACGGGGCTTGTCTCGACGCAGTCCATGACTGCGGAGCTTTGCTTCGTTCACCTGCGCCGGCCGCCCTCTGTTCAGGGTCCTTCGTCTGGAGATCCACTGGCCCTCCCGGCGCGACTGCAGAAGTGAGCCTTGCTTGGGAGAGTGGATTTCCAACAACCGACGGTCTTTGGTCCCCCCAGCTTACGCGAGACGGGGCGCCCGGTCCAAATCGGCGGAGCGGCGGGCCGGTCAGCTGTTGCTCGGGCCGAAGTTCGGGAGTTCCTTCTGCCAGATCCCCGTCACCCCGGCGGTGGTGAAGCCGAGCTGCAGGTTGACCTTGAGCAGGTACCGGTTCTCGGGGGCGTTCCAGGTATAGAGGACCCGGGCGTCCGGGAACTGCTCGGAGAGCCGCTCCATGTTCGCGACCTTGATCAGCAGGCCCAGCTTGTTGCCGCGGTGCTCCCGCAGGACCATCGTGTCGTCCTGGAACACGACGTCGGGGCGCAGCGCGAGGACGCTGATGGTGGTCAACCCGACGAGCTGGCCGCTGGCGAGATGTTCGACGGCGGTGACCACCGTCCGGCGGCCCTGCGCGATGGCGACGTCCTCCGCCTCACGGAGGATGCCGCCGTCGAACACCATGGCCGTGTCATCAACCCCGGGCACGCCGTCTTCGCCGGCGCTGTTCTCCAGCGCGGCGACCGCCTCAAGCCACTCGTCGGGACACCGGTCCGTCCAGTGGTGCAGCCGGTAACGGCCGCCGTTGGCTTCCTCCGCCTCGGTCTCCAGCTCCTCCACCAGCGCGCTGTCGAGGGAAGCGCGCAGGCACTGAATTGTTCGATGTGCTGCAGGGTGTAGCCGCTGTGGCGGGCGAACTCCACCTCGCGGCTGTTCATCGGAACGAAGCCGAGGCCGGTGCCGGGGACCAGCTGCCCCTCGGCGTTGTCTACCAGCGAGGAACTCGGATGGTTCGTATCGATGAGGATGGTGTGCCGCCCTCGTCCCGGGCGAAGTGCTCCGCGGCCTCGAGCAGCTGCCGGCCCACGCCCCGGCCCTGGAACTCGGGCAGGATGTCGAGGGCGAACTCCGCCAGATCGAGGTTGTCCGCGAGCGGCAGTGCGATGTCAACGGTCCCGACGATCTCGCCGTCGACCTTGGCCACCAGGATGACCTGGCGCTCGTACGGGTCCTCCATTTCCAGGAGTTTTTCCTCCGGGGCGTAGGCGAGGTCATCGCTCCCCCAGGTCTGCATGCGCACCTTGCGGCCCACTTCGACGGCGGCGATGAAGTCTGCAGCGTCCTTCCCCTCCAGCGAATCGGGGATCCACAGCTGTTCAATCCGTACGTCGTTTGCCATAGAGGGCATCATCCCAGCCATTCTGCCGTCCACCACGTGTGCCGGAACCCGGCAGCAGCCGGGCTTTCACCCGTCAGCATATGCCGGTTTCGGTCACCGTTCCATGGGTTACGCCGTGACCACCTTCTGCCATTCGCCGTCCCAGCCGGCGGGCCGGAAACCAAGGGCGATATTGATGGCGAGCATGTGGTCGTTTTCCGCCGCGTTGAAGGTGATCACGCGTTCCACCGCCGGGTACTCCGCCAGCAGGCGGCGGAGGTTGCGGATCTTGACGAGCATGCCCAGTCGGTGTCCGCGGTGGCTTGCCGCGACGAGGGTGTCGTCCTGGTCGGCCAGCCATGGTTTGCTGGGCGCCAGTTCCAGCACGGAGTACGCGGCCAGTTCGCCGTTTTCGCGGTGCCTCGCGGCGGTGACGAGGGAAATGTTTCCGGCCTGCAGCCAGGTGTCCTCAACGTTCCGGACGCGGGCAACATCCCAGGTCTCTTCCTCATAGCTGAGCCCGCCCGTCGGCGCGTCCGTGCTCATCCGGGACATCAGCACGGCCAGCTGCTCGACGTACTCATCCGGGCACCGGTCCGTCCAGGTGACCAGCTCGTAGTCCTCCGCCCTGGCCAGCGCTTCCCGCTCCAGGGTGTCCAGCAGGGCCGGGGCCGGCGGCAGGGCGAGGCTGCTGAACCGTTCCACCTGCTCCAGCCGGTAGCCCGCGGCCGTGGCGAAGCGGACGCCGCGGGCCGCCGCCGGGAGGGCGCCGGTGCCGGTCAGCGGCGTGATCACCTCCGGGCCGTCGGCGTCGAAGTCCGCCGGGTGTTCGGTGAACGTCATCAGGACGTTGCGATTGTCGGCGGCGGCCAGCGCTTCGGCGTGTTCCAGCAGCGCCCGGCCGATCCCACGGCCGGTGTGGCCGTTCAGGACGTCCACGTGGAGGAACGCGCTGCCGAGGTTTTCCTGCAGCTCGCAGCGGATCCAGGACCGTGCGACCATCCGGCCGTCCACACGGACGAAGAAGAGCCGCAAGCGGGTGTAGGCGTCGTCCTTCCAGTACCGGAGCCGTGCGCCGGACGGTGCGGCCCGGTCGAGGTTGCCCCAGCTCTCCAGCACCAGGGCGTCACTGAGCCGGCTGAAGTCCAGGAAGTCACCGGCGTCGGGTCCATCGATGGATTCCGGCAGGATCAGGGGTTCGATGAGGTACGTCGCTGCGTTCACCGGGACAGCCTAACCGCCGCCCCGAATGCAGAAAAGACCGCCCCGCGGAAGCGGGACGGTCTTTTCGCTGCTTGTTACGGCAAGCCGGGTGAGGCTTAGACCTCGGTCAGGACCTTGGTGACGTTGGGGTCAACCGAGATGCCCGGGCCGAACGTCGTGGCGACGGTGGCCTTCTGGATGTAGCGGCCCTTGGAAGCGGACGGCTTGAGGCGGAGAACCTCTTCCAGTGCGGCGGCGTAGTTCTCGGCCAGCTTGATGGCGTCGAAGGAAACCTTGCCGATGATGAAGTGCAGGTTCGAGTGCTTGTCGACGCGGAAATCGATCTTGCCGCCCTTGATGTCGTTGACGGCCTTGGCGACGTCAGCGGTCACGGTGCCGGTCTTCGGGTTCGGCATCAGGTTACGCGGGCCCAGGACCTTACCGAGGCGGCCAACCTTGCCCATGAGGTCAGGGGTGGCGACGGCGGCGTCGAAGTCGGTCCAGCCGGCTGCGATCTTTTCGATCAGGTCATCGGAACCAACGAAGTCGGCGCCGGCAGCGATTGCTGCTTCAGCCTTGTCGCCCGTTGCGAAAACGAGGACGCGGGCGACCTTACCGGTGCCGTGCGGCAGGTTGACGGTGCCGCGGACCATCTGGTCAGCCTTACGCGGGTCTACACCCAGGCGGAATGCAACCTCAACGGTGGCGTCGAACTTGGACGGGTTGGTGTCCTTGGCCAGCGTCACTGCCTCGAACGGCGCGTAGAACTTCTCCGCGTCGATCTTGGCTGCGGCTGCCTCATATGCTTTGCTGCGCTTTGCCATGCTGCTTATTTCTCCTTGTGCAGTTGTGGTCTGCGGACCGCGCTGGGCCCTGCCACAGTCGGGCTTCCGAACGGATTATCCGTTCAAAGTTCCCGCTCTTCAATGTTTAGGTGGTGCCGGTTGCCCGGCGGTGCTGATCGGCGTCGTGCACGGTTTCCCGGACCCGGCGCATCAGCGGAGAGGAATTAACCCTCGACGGTGATACCCATGGAACGGGCGGTGCCGGCGATGATCTTCGCGGCGCCTTCCAGGCTGGTGGCGTTGAGGTCTTCCATCTTGGTGGTGGCGATCTCGTTGACCTGGGCCTGGGTCAGCTTGGCAACCTTGACGGTGTGCGGGGTAGCCGAACCCTTGGCGACGCCTGCAGCCTTCTTGATGAGCTCCGCAGCCGGCGGCGTCTTGGTGATGAACGTGAATGAACGGTCCTCGTAGACCGTGATTTCAACCGGAATAACGTTGCCGCGCTGGGCTTCCGTCGCAGCGTTGTACGCCTTGCAGAATTCCATGATGTTGACACCGTGCTGGCCAAGCGCAGGACCGATCGGCGGGGCCGGGTTAGCGGCACCTGCCTGGATCTGCAGCTTGATGAGGCCGGTGACCTTCTTCTTGGGAGCCAATGTAGGGTCCTTCTCTCAATTACGTCCTGGGACACAGGAGCGTGCCTCAGGTTGGTGGCCGCCATGGCGAGGGGCGGCCGCCCCTGACTGCTAAAGCGGGCAGTCCGGGGCGAATTCTGTGGGGATAACTAGATCTTGCTGACCTGGTTGAAGGCCAGCGTAACCGGGGTCTCGCGCTCGAAGATGGAAACCAGCACCACAAGGGTCTGGGAATCCACCTTGATTTCGGAGATCGTGGCCGGAAGGGTCTCGAAGGGACCTTCCTTGACGATGACCGACTCGCCAACCTCGAAGTCGACGTCGACCTGTGCGGCGGCGTGCTTGACCGGCTTGCCCTTCTCGGCCTGCTCTTCTTCGAAGACCGGGGCGAGCATGGAGAAGACCTCGTCAAGGCGCAGCGGGACCGGGTTGTGGGCGTTGCCCACGAAGCCGGTGACGCCGGGGGTGTGACGGACGGCGCCCCAGGAGGCATCCGTCAGGTCCATGCGGACCAGGACGTAGCCGGGGATGCGGACGCGGTTGATGACCTTGCGCTGAGCGTTCTTGATCTCAACGACTTCCTCCATCGGAACCTGGATTTCGAAGATGTAATCTTCCATGTCCAGGGTCTGGATGCGGGTTTCAAGGTTGGCCTTCACACGGTTTTCATAACCTGCGTAGGAGTGGATGACGTACCAGTCACCTTCCTGGCGGCGCAGCTTGGCCTTGAATTCATCGGCCGGATCAACCTCTGCGGCGGCAGCAGCAGCGGCCAGCGCGTCGCCGGACTCACCCTCAGCTTCTTCGCCGGCGTCGTCGCCCGCCTCAGCGGCTTCGGCCGTATCAGCAGCCTCGTCAGCGACGTCGGATTCGGGCGCAGCAGACGCAGCCTCGGACTCTTCCCCGGCTTCCACCGCGGCGTCCTGGCTCTTATCCAGCTCAGTCTCAGTTACCTCGAGCTCCTGCTCTGACACTTGGTCTCCTGCTTCCTCATTGCCTAACATGCCTATTTAAATGACTCAATTCCGCACACCCCGCGGATCCCCGGAATCCCGGTGGTAATCCACGCAGTCTGCGGACCGGTCGCCTTAGCTGTCCGTGGGGCCCGTGCCGCCGAAGACCCAGCCCACGGCGGTCCCGAAGGCCAGATCCAGCAGGGTGACGATGAGCATCATGATGACCACGAACACCAGCACCACGAGGGTGTAGTTGATCAGTTCCTTGCGGGTCGGTGCGACGACCTTCTTCAGTTCGCCGATGACCTGGCGGATGAAGAGCGCGATTCGAGCGAAGAAGCCCGCCTTGGGGGCGTTCTTGGCGGGGCGGCCACTGGAGCTGCTTGCAGCCGTTTCGGTCACCTGGTCCTCACTCATCCTCGCAATGTCGGATACCCGGCTCTGAACTGAACCATGGTTGCTGCGCTTGCTCCGGAAAAACCGGAACAGCTTGCGCAGGGCAGACAGGACTCGAACCTGCAACCTGCGGTTTTGGAGACCGCTGCGCTACCAATTGCGCCACTACCCTATGGATCGAAAAACCGGTTCCGGCCCCGTTTCCCCAGACTTCCCTGAGGCGCAGACCATCATCGTGTTTTCAACACCGGAGAACCAGTCTACGCAACAACTGCGCCTACGTCGAACCGGCCTCGCCGGACGCTCCGTGTCACCGGGAAAATAAGCCGCGAAGTCGCCACTGCGTGCGCAGTCACAATTCCCGGCGGCACCCCGGACCGTCCGCAGATCAGCATAGAGTAGATTTCGTCGAATCCCACAAACAGCCCCCGAGGCTGCTAGCGAAGAATGGACCCGCGATGCCTGCCGCCCGCATTTCACAGCGTATTTCCGCCATAGCCGAATCCGCCACGTTGGCTGTTGATGCCAAGGCGAAGGCACTGAAGGCGGCCGGCCGCCCCGTCATCGGCTTCGGCGCCGGGGAGCCTGACTTCCCGACCCCGGGTACATCGTGCAGGCAGCCATCGAAGCCGCCAGCCAGCCCAAGTACCACCGCTACTCTCCGGCCGGCGGGCTGCCGGAGCTGAAGCAGGCCATCGCGGACAAGACCTTCCGGGATTCCGGCTACAGGGCCGAAGCGTCCCAGGTGCTGGTCACCAACGGCGGCAAGCAGGCCGTGTACAACACCTTCGCCACGCTGCTGGATCCGGGCGACGAGGTCATCGTCCCGACGCCGTTCTGGACCACCTACCCGGAAGCCATCCGGCTCGCGGGCGGCGTCCCGGTGGAGGTCTTCGCCGGACCGGAGCAGGAGTACCTGGTCACGGTGGAGCAGCTCGAGGCAGCCCTCACGGACCGCACCAAAATCCTGCTCTTCGTCTCCCCGTCCAACCCCACGGGCGCCGTGTACTCCCCGGAACAGGTCAGGGAGATCGGCCAGTGGGCCGCTGCCAAGGGCCTCTGGGTGGTCACGGATGAGATCTACGAGCACCTGACGTACGACGGCGTGCCCTTCACCTCGATCGCCACGGCCGTCCCGGAGCTGGGCGACAAGGTGGTCATCCTCAACGGTGTTGCGAAGACCTACGCCATGACCGGCTGGCGCGTGGGCTGGATGATCGGCCCGGCCGATGTCATCAAGGCCGCCACCAACCTGCAGTCGCACGCCACCTCCAACGTCTCCAACATCCCGCAGGTGGCAGCCATCGCCGCAGTGTCCGGCCCGCTGACCGCCGTCGACGAGATGAAACTCGCGTTCGACCGCCGCCGCAAGGCCATCGTGGCCGGCCTGAACGCCATCGAGGGCGTGGAATGCCCGACGCCGAAGGGCGCCTTCTACGTCTATGCCGACGTCCGCGCCCTGCTCGGCAAGGAGTTCCCCTCCGCGAACGGGCCGGTCCGGCCGTCGACGTCGGCCGAACTGGCCACCCTGATCCTGGAGGAGGTCGAGGTGGCGGTGGTTCCGGGCGAGGCCTTCGGCCCCTCCGGTTACCTGCGCCTGTCCTACGCCCTCGGCGACGAGGACCTGGCCACCGGCGTTGCCCGTCTGCAGGACTTCCTCGGCAAGGCGAAATAGCACCCCAACCCCGTTGCGCTATCACTTAGGGTCCTTATTCCCGTGCGATAAGGACCCTAAGTGATAGCGCATCGTTGGTTAGAGGAGCCGGCGTTCGGCGGCCCAGCGGGTGAGTTCGTGCCGGCTGGAGAGCTGGAGCTTGCGCAGCACCGCCGAGACGTGGGTTTCCACCGTCTTGATCGAGATGAACAGCTCCTTGGCCACTTCCTTGTAGCTGTAGCCGCGGGCGATCAGCCGCATCACCTCGAGTTCGCGGGCGGACAGCCGGTCCAGTTCGTCGTCGGCGATGTCCGCCGGCGCCGTTCCGAAGGCATCCAGCACAAAGCCCGCCAGCCGCGGCGAGAAGACGGCGTCCCCGCCCGCCACGCGGCGGACGGCGTCGGAAATTTCCGCTCCTGAAATGGTCTTTGTGACATAGCCGCGGGCCCCGGCCCGGATCACGGAGACCACGTCCTCGGCGGCGTCCGAGACGCTCAGGGCCAGGAACCGCGTGCTGCCCAGCAAAGGCGCAGAGCCGGCCAGCACTTCGCGCCCGCCGCCGCCGAGTCCGCCCGGCAGGTGGACATCGAGGAGCACGACGTCGGGACGCACCGCCGCGATCACGGCGACGGCCTCCTCCACGGTTCCGGCCTCGCCGGCCACGATGATGTTCGGGTCCAGGTCGGCCTTCAGGCCGGACCGGAAAATGGCGTGGTCATCCACGATCACCACCCGGATCCCCGGCGCCGGGCTCCCCGCTTCGGTACTGGTCACAGTCTTGCCTCTCCGTTGCTGTTACTGGCGGCGGCCGCTGACGCAACCGCTGACAGGGGAAGCCTGAGCCGCACCTCGGTGCCGTCCGGGCTGCTGGTGATGGTGGCGGTGCCTCCGTGGCGGTTCATCCGGCCGACAATCGACTCGCGTACGCCCAGCCGGTCGGCCGGGACGGCGTCCGGATCGAAGCCGGGACCGCGGTCCTTGACGAAGACCTCCGCCGCGTCGTCCGTGACTTCCAGGTAGACCGACACGGCGCCGCCGCCGTGCCGGGCCGCATTCAGCATGGCCTCGCGGGCGGCCTGGACGAGGGCCTCGTGGCGTTCGGACATGGCGCAGTCGCCCACCGTGACCACTTCGACGGCGTGGCCCAGGGAATCCTCCACCTCCGCCGCCGCGGCGTTGATCCCCTCGGAGAGCTGTCCGGCGTCCTTGCCCGGATCCCGGTACAGCCAGCCCCTCAGCTCGCGTTCCTGGGCGCGGGCGAGACGGACGACGTCGGTCTCGTTGCCGGCGCGCCGCTGGATCAGGGCCAGTGTTTGCAGGACCGAGTCGTGGAGGTGGGCGGCGATCTCGGCCCGTTCCGTGGCGCGGACCCGGCCGGCGCGCTCCGCCTCCAGATCGCGCCAGAACTTCAGCCCCCAGGGCAGGAGGACCAGGGCCACGCCGCCCAGCACCGCGACCGAGGACAGCAGGGCAAGCCAGGTCTGTTCCCAGGACCCGGAGCCTGAAACCATGACCAGGACACCGGCCACCACGAGCGCCAGCCCGGCCGCGAGACGGGCCCAGCCGCCGGCCTGGTCCGCCTTGGTCTTGTCCACGAGGCCGGCCCGGCGCGTTTCATCCAGCTGCATCCAGGCGATGGCCGCGCCGCCCAGGATGGCTGCCACCGGAATGAGCGTCCCGAGGGGCACGTCAACGCCGAGCACGCGGGCGATCAGGATGCCGGCGGCCAGCAGCAAGCCCGCGCCCAGCAGGATCTCCTTGCCGTAGCGCACGCCGGTGACCCTGTTCCGCCACGAATCGGCAGGAACGGCCTCCGCCGCAGCGGAACCCGCCGCCTGGGGGCCGCTGCCGGGGACGTGGCCGCCGTCGGGGTGCCGCGTAGGGTGCGCTCACCGCCGGGGCGATGGGCGACGCCGGCTGCCGGGCATCGCGCTTGGCGCTTTCGTCCGCGGTGGGAACCATGATCCAGAGCCAGGCGTAGAACACGACGCCGGCACCGCCGGCGAGCGCCGCGGCCACCATGCCGAGCCGGACCATCCGCACCGGCCAGTCGAGGTGGCGGGCGAGGCCGGTGCAGACCCCGGCGATCACGCGGTCGCCGCCGCGGACCAGCGGCGGGCGGGGAACGGCGGTTGTCATGACTCAATCCAAGCACGGATCAGGGTTTCCCGGACCCGTTTCCAGCCCTAACCGGGGGCCACTCAGGGACAGTTCAGGGTGTTCCCCAGTAGAGCGGACGGGTCTTAGGCGGAAGGATCGAAGTATGAATCCGCACACTGACCACCCCGCTGAAGGCAGCGACCCCTCCGGCAGCTCTGCCGGGAGCCCCACCGGGCAGCCGGCCGCGCACCAGACAGAGCAGCCGGCAGGGCCCACCAACCAAACCGCCGCCCGTGCCGGCGTGTCCCCGCGGCCCGCTGCCGACACCTCGCCCACCGCCCCGGTGGGTACCTCGGCCACCCTCCCGTTGGACTTGTCGGCGGGCACCGGACCGACAGGGTCCGCCGGCGGCGGAGCGCTTCCGCCACCGCCCCCGCCGCCGTACTACGGCCCGACGCCCCCGCCGCCCGGCAGCCAATCGCTGACGTTCTTCGACTGGATCCGCAGCCAGGGCATACAGCGGGGCCGCGACCGCTGGGTGGGCGGTGTCGCCAGCGGCATCGCCCACCGCTTCGGCGTCGACCCGCTGATTGTCCGCGGCATCCTGATCGTCCTGACGGTCTTCGCGGGCGTCGGCGTCCTGCTTTACGGCATCGCGTGGGCGCTGCTGCCCGAACCCGACGGCCGCATCCATGTCCAGGAGGCCGCGGCGGGCCGGTGGTCCTCCGGCATGACCGGCGCCCTGGTCACCACCGTCATCGGCTTCCCCAGCCTGGGCGTCGGAGTCTGGGGCTGGGACCGCTACGGCTTTGGCGCGTTCATCTGGACGGTCTTCTGGGTGGGGGCGTCATTTACCTCATCTACTACCTGACACAGCGCAACAAGTCCCTGAACGGAGTCACTCCCATGTCCTCGAGTCCGCAACCCGGCGGTCCGGCGGGGCCCTCCTACCCGCCTAACACCGAATCACCGGCGCCCTCGGCCATTTCCGGAACCTCGGCAATGTCCGCAACGCAGTCAAAATCAGCGACGCCGTCAACACCGGCGGCTCCGTACGCCGGCTACGGCGGCTCGGATGCGCTGCCCCGCTACGGCGAGTCAACGGTGCCGGGCCCGGCCTGGGGCGCGCCCCCGCCGTCGGGTCCCGTCCCTCCCCGGCGGCGGCTACCGTCCGGTCCCCGGCGGCGGACCCGTCCCGCCGACCAAACCCCGGAGCTTTGGCCCCGGCGCGCCCGCCGTCGCGGTCACCACCGGCCTCGCCCTGCTGGTGGGCGGCAGCATCAAGGCGCTCGACGTCGCGAACGTGATAGACCTCGGCACCTCCGGTAACGCCGTCGTCTGGGCCAGCGCCGCGGTGGTCCTGGGCCTCGGGATCCTCATCGCCGGGCTCAGGGGCCGCACCTCGGGCATCCTCGGCTTCTTCGCCGCGGTGGCGCTGATCGTTGGTGGGATCTTCAATGTGCTGCCCAACGGCGACCGTTTCCGCCCGCAGAACGCCGACTGGTCACCGGTGAGCATCCAGCAGGCCCGGGATGGTTTCGACATCACGGCCGGCACCGGGACCGTGGACCTGTCCGGGGTTCCGGTCAACCCGCCGCTCAGGACCGATGTGGTGGTCCCCATCGAGGCCACGGCGAGCAACCTCACGGTCATCATTCCGGACAGCGTTCCGGTGGAGGTCCGCGCCGACATGACCATGGGCAACCTCAATGAGGGCAGCCAGAGCCACGGCGGCATGACCACCCGGCAAAGCAACTACAACACGGGCGAGCCGGGAGCGACGCTGATCGTGGAGATCGATGGCACTTTCAGCAACGTCACCATCAAGGAAGGGAACTGACATGAGCAGCTACGACGCACCGGCCGGCAGCCAGGAAGGCGACAGCCCGGCCACTGCCCCGCGGCCCGAAGGCCCGGAGCCGCAGGAAGATTCCCCGGCCCGCGTGGGCACCATCGTCTGGGGGCTGATCGTGGTGGCCCTCGCCGCGCTCATCATCGTCTCCCAGCTCGGCATTGTGGCCCTCAACGGCACCTACGTGGCGATCGGACTGATGATCGGCGCCGGGGCAGCCCTCGTGATCGGGGGCTGCTTTCGGCCCGGGGACGTGACAAACAAGCACCGACAGGGAAGTCTTGAACCATGGAAAAGTTCTTCAGCACCGTCAGGGGCCTCGGCCTGAAACGTGGTCCGCAGCGCTGGTTGGGCGGTGTCTGCGGCGGGATCGCCGCCAAGCTGAATGTGGATGTCGCGTTCGTCCGCATCGCGTTCCTGCTCTTCGCGCTGCTTCCCGGGCCGGCCTTCGTGTTGTACCTCGCGGCCTGGCTGCTTCTGCCGGACCAGCGGAACGCCATCGCCCTCGAGACGTTCCTGGCGAAGCGCTCGGCCCGGCCCTGAGCACCCGTTAGCTAGAACAAGAAGTGCCCCTGCCCCCGCGGCAGGGGCACTTCCTCGTTGTAACCGTTTGTGTCCTGCCACACATGCGCCACTAGACTCTAGGTGAGCTCAGCGTGGCGCTCTGCCTGTAAACGCCTGTAAACCTTCGAGCCAGGATTTGAGCCGAAACATGAAAATTGGAATCCTCACCAGCGGCGGAGACTGCCCCGGACTGAACGCCGTCATCAGAGGCGCCGTCCTGAAGGGCATCGCCGTCCACGGCCACGAATTCGTGGGATTCCTGGACGGGTGGCGCGGCGTCGTCGAGGGCGACACCATCGACATCCCCGCACCATGGTCCGCGGCATTGCCAAGCAGGGCGGGACCATCCTGGGTACCTCCCGCACCAACCCGTTCGAAAACAACGGCGGGCCCGAGGTCATCAAGGCCCACATGGACCGGCTGGGCATCGACGCCCTCATCGCCATTGGCGGCGAAGGTACGCTGGCAGCCGCCAAGCGGCTCACCGACGCCGGCCTGAAAATCGTGGGTGTCCCCAAGACGGTCGACAATGACCTCGACGCGACGGACTACACCTTCGGCTTCGACACCGCCGTCGAGATCGCCACTGAGGCGATCGACCGCCTGCGCACCACGGGAGAGTCCCACCACCGCTGCATGATCGCCGAGGTCATGGGCCGCCACGTAGGGTGGATCGCCCTGCACGCCGGTATGGCCTCGGGTGCCCACGCCATCCTGATCCCGGAGCAGAAGGCCTCGATGGAGCAGATCGCCGAATGGGTGGTTTCGGCCCGCGACCGCGGCCGCGCGCCGCTCGTCGTCGTCGCGGAGGGCTTCGTCCCGGACGGCCAGGAAACACCGCATTCCGAACGCGGCCTGGACACCTTCGGCCGCCCCCGGCTGGGCGGGATCTCCGAGCGGCTGGCCCCGGAACTGGAAGCCATGACCGGGATCGAAACCCGCGCCACCGTCCTGGGCCACATCCAGCGCGGCGGAGTTCCCACGGCGTTCGACCGCGTGCTCGCAACCCGCCTGGGCATGGCCGCCATCGACTCAGTGGTCGAAGAGCGCTGGGGCACCATGGTGTCCCTCAACGGCACCGACATCGTCCACGTGGGCTTCGACGCTGCGCTCGGCAACCTCAAGACGGTCCCGCAGTACCGCTACGACGAGGCCGCCGTCCTCTTCGGCTGAGCCGTAGGCCGGAGCCGCCACACCGGTGGGTAGGGTGGAGCCATGACACTTGAGCCCGGTTCGGTCGACATCATCCAACTCGCGTGGTCCCGCCGGCTGGGGCTCGACGACGGTGCGTTTGCTGCCGCCGCGGGTGAACGCATCACCCGTGCGGATGAGGCAGCCCGTTCCGTCCAGTTCATCCGCCTGTTCGGCAATTCCGTCCTCGTCGGCCCCCAATGGGCGCTGGACGCCGCCGTCGGGCTGTCCGACGAGGAACTCGCGCAACATGTCACCCTGTTGACCATCACCCGGGACCATGGCGGCCACGGGCTCGGCGCCGCCGCGCTGTTCTTCGCGGACGACCTCCCGCTCAAGCAGCCCTCCGAGGAAATGACCGTCTCGCACGGCAATCCGGAGGCGATCGAGCTGGAAGCCGCCTGCCCGCCCGATGACGTCAACGAAGTGGGCCTCTCGGACCTCGAGCACCGCTTCACCGTCATGCACGTGGACGACGGCCGCCGGACCCCGGTGGCCTGCGGCGCCTACACGGAATGGGAAGGGATCCTGGCCCAGATGGGGGTGCTGGTAGCTCCGGAGTGGCGCCGGCGGGGGCTGGGCTCACTGGCAGCATCCATTGCGGCCCATGAGGCGCTCGCCTCGGGCCTGACCCTGCAGTGGCGCTCCGACGTCAGCAACAAAGGCTCCCTGGCCATTGCCCGGAGCCTGGGCTTCACCCCGGCGGCATCCAGACGAGTGTGCTGCTGGGCTGATCCGGCAACCCGTACGGGTGACGTCTCAGCGGGAGCGCGCCCCGGCCCCCTCGGCGCCCGCCGACGTTGCCGGCAGCACCCCGGGTGTTCCCCAGCCCTGCAGCGGCTGGGGCTTGGCGAAGAACAGCGCCACGGCCGCGCCGATGAGGATAACGGCAGCGGGGAGCAGGATGGACTGGGCCATCGCCGTCGAGAATCCCTCGTGCAGGGACTCCGGCAGCGCCCCGGCGAACGATGTCGGCCCCGCCTCCCCGGATCCTCCCGGCACCGCGGGGAGTTCCGCGGCGAGCCGGGCCTGGATCAGCACCGCTATGGCGGCGCTGCCCAGCACGGCCCCGATCTGGCGTGTCGTGTTGTAGACGCCGGCACCGGCACCGGCGAGCCTCGGCGGCAGGTTCCGGGTCGCTGTGGTCCCCAGCGGCGCCCAGATACCGGCATTGGCGAAGCCCAGCACGGCGCTCGGAAGCAGGAACAGCAGGATCGGCGTGTCCGGGTGCATCAGGAGGGCATTCCACGCCAGCGCCACGGACATCAGGAGCAGGCCGGACGCGGTGATGAACTTGGGGTTGACCCGGTCGATGATCCTGCCCACAACCGGGGCCAGGCCGCCGGAGATCAGCGCCATCGGCACCATCATCAGCGCCGATTCGGTGGGTGTCAGGCCCCGGACCAGCTGGAAGTAGAAGATCAGCGGCAACGTGAAGGCTGTCACCGTGAAGCCGACAGTGGTGATGCCGATGTTCGCCAGGGAAAAATTGCGGTCCTTGAACAGGGACAGCGGCAGCAGCGGTTCGCCCTTGTTCATCTTCTGCCACACGACAAACACCACCAGCACGGCGATCCCGGAGATGATGAGCCCCCACACGGTGATGGGTCCCGTGATGGTGCCCCAGTCGTAGGTCTCGCCCTCCTGGATTCCGAACACCAGCAGGAACAGCCCGACGGCGCTGAGCAGCACGCCGGGGATATCGAACTTGTGCGGGTGGGTGCTCAGGGCGGGCACGTAGCGCAGGGCCAGGAAGAATCCGATGACACCCACCGGGAGGTTGATGAAGAAGATCCACTCCCAGCCCAGGCCGTCGACGAGGACACCGCCGAGGATCGGTCCCACCAGCGTGGCGAGGCCGGCGGTGGCGCCCCAGATACTCATCGCCGCCCCGCGCCGGTCAGGCGGGAAGATCCGCGTGATGACGGCCATGGTCTGGGGTGTCATGAGCGCGGCGCCGAAGCCCTGGAACACCCTGGCCAGGATCAGGGTGTTCACGTCGCCGGAGAGCCCGCACCAGAGCGAGGCCGCGGTGAAGACCACGAGGCCGGACAGGTACAGCCGCTTCGGGCCAAAGCGGTCGCCCAGCCGGCCGGTGATCAGCAGCGGCACGGCGTAGGCCAGCAGGTAGGCGCTGGTCACCCAGATCACCGAGTTGATGTCGGCGTTGAGGCCCTCCATGATGCTGGGGTTGGCCACTGAGACGATGGTGGTGTCGATCAGGATCATAAAGAACCCGATCACAAGGGACCAGAGTGCGGGCCACGGCCTGGCAACAATTTCCATGGGATTCCTTCGGGTCAGGGTGCTGCCGCGGACGGGCGGACGAGTCAGCCTAGCAGCGCAAGGATGTCCTGCCGTTGGAACATCTGCGCGGCCGCCCGGGCTGAGGGCGTGCCGGCGTCGGGGTCCGCGCCGGCCTCGACCAGCGCCTGGACCACCTCCGGGTAGCCCTTGAAGACGGCTCCGGCGAGCGGCGTCTGGCCGCGGTCGTTGGCGGTATTCGCGTCTCCGCCGTGTGCCAGGATCAGCCGGACGGTGTCCGCGTGGCCGTGATAGGCCGCCAGCATCAGCAGGGAGTCGCCGGCAGCGTTCGTCATGGTCGCCGGCGCACCGGCGGACAGGTACCCGGCGAGCAGTGCGGTGTTGCCTTCCCGGGCCGCGTCAAAGAGGGCATGGGCCAGAGCCAGGGTTTCCGCGTCCGGCGCACCGGGGTTGTCGGCCGTCATCGGGTCCCCGCAGGAAACCGGTCTGGCGTCCCACCACCTGGCCGGCGTCGGGCGCCACGATGACTTCCTGCGCGGCGGCGTAGGGCTCCTCGCCGTCCAAAACGGTCAAGACGTCCTCGGGCGCGACCGAGCGCTTGACCACGGCCAGGGCCACCGGCCCCATTTCGTAGTGCTGCGCCACGGACGTCACCGTGCCCACCTTGCGGTCACCGGCACGGACCTCGCTGCCCACTGCAGGCATGGTGTGCTGCGAGCCGTCCAGCTGCAGGAAAACCAGCCGGCGCGGCGGGTGGCCCAGGTTGTGGACCCGGGCCACGGTTTCCTGGCCCTTGTAGCAGCCCTTGTTCAGGTGCACGGCGGTGCGGAGCAGGTCCAGTTCGTGCGGAATGGTCTTGTCGTCGGTTTCGGCGCCCCAGCGCGGCCGCCACGCCGCGATGCGCAACGCTTCGGCTGCCCACACTCCGGCGAGCGGGCGTTCGCCGACCGTGGCCTCCAGCGCAGCGGCCGGGACGAGGTACTCAAACCAGGGCCGTTCCAGGCCGGGGTGGGCGTCCTCCCCACCACGGCGTAGGAGTAGCCACCGGCGCCGACATGCGGCCAGGGTCTTCCCAGACCAGCAGGCCGGACCATTCCGGCACCCTTCGGGTGGACCCCAGCACGGCCCAGTCCCCCGAGACGTCGGCGATCTCGACGCGCAACATGAACTTCATCTTGTTGAGCCACTCGGCCAGCGGCCCGGCCTCTGCCGCTTCGACGATCAGCCAGGTGGTGGCGCCGTCGTCCACCACCCGCGCGTCGAACTCGATCCGGCCCTGGACGCTCAGCAGCAGCAGTTCGCTCGACTGCCCGGGCGCCAGGTTGGTGAGCTGCTGGGAGGACAAGGTGTTGAGCCAGCTCAGCCGGTCCGGCCCGGTCACGGTGACGACGCCGCGGTGCGAGAGGTCCACGACGGCGGTGCCGCCGCCAGCGCCCGCTGCTCGCGCAGCGGTTCGCCATAGTGGGATGCGACGCCGGCGTCAGCACCGCCGGCTTCGACCGCGCCAGGGCGCGCCAGCAGGGGGCTCTTGATAGTCATATGTAGTAGAAGTCCTCAGGGGTTAGCGGTATTCCGGATTTTCGAAGTCAAACCTGGTGCCGGCTTTCCACGCCTCGGGCAGGTTTCCGTAGGCAGGGATGCCGCCTGCGTCCTTGAGCATCCGGGCCAGGTGCAGCAGGTTCCATGTCATGAAGGTGGTGTTGCGGTTGGTGAAGTCGCTTTCCGGGCCGCCCGAGCCTTCATCGAGGTAACTCGGGCCCGGCCCCACGGCGCCGATCCAGCCGGCGTCGGCCTGCGGCGGGATGGTGAAGCCGACGTGCTGGAGGCTGTACAGGACGTTCATGGCGCAATGCTTGATGCCGTCCTCGTTGCCGGTGATCAGGCAGCCGCCCACTTTGGGATAGAAGGCCCACTGGCCGTTGTCATTCAGCTCGCCGGAGTGCGCATAGAGGCGTTCGATCAGTTTCTTGGTCTGCGAGGAGTTGTCGCCCAGCCAGATTGGTCCGGCGACGACGACGATGTCGGCGTCCCGGACGGCCGGGTACAGCTCGGGCCACTCGTCGGTGGCCCAGCCGTGCTCGCGCATGTCCGGGTACACGCCGCTGGCGATGTCGTGGTCCACCGTCCGGATGACCTGTGTGGTGACTCCGTGTTTGTCCATGATCCGGCGGCTGATATCGATCAGGCCCTGCGTATTGGACGTCTCCGGGGACTTCTTGAGCGTGCCGTTGAAGTACACGGCTTTCAGGTCGCTGAAATCGGCAGTTGGTGCGGGTGTGGCATTCACTTTGGTACTCCCTGCGGTCGCTACGGACAACGGAAAATCAGTGAGACCCTCAACCCCGGCGGCGTGTCGGCCGCCGCTCAGCCGGCTTGGTGCGCGCGGCCGATCAGGTGACTTTGTGGAGGATGGCGGATGCGTGGGCCTCCAGGCCGCTACCCCGTCGGGGCCCTTGCCGATTGCCACGTCCCAGCGCCAGAGCAGGTTGCCGTCCACGAGTCCGAAGATCCTGGTGGCGGCCGTGTACTCCTTGGAGTGGCTGCCGCGCATCACCATGTCTGTGCTGAGCTGGATCTGCGGCCCTTTGATCTGGCCGTAGTAAAGCTCGGAGATCCCGCCGGGGTGGGAGATCGACACGGAGATGTCGAAGCCGCCGTCCTCGTTGCGCAGGGCTTCGACTTCGTCGGCGCTCTTCAGCACGGGAACGATGTCGGCCGGGATAAGTCCCGGTCCGCCGTCTTCCTCGCGCTGCTTGCGCTCCAAGGCCCAGAAACCGGTTTCGACGGTCAACGGACGCAACCTGGTGCCTTCGTCGTCGGTCAGCCAGCTTTCCGCACGGTATTGCAGGTACGGCAGGCCGTTGTGCGTGAAGGACACGTGCTGCACGAAGTGCTCGGAATCCTCTTCCCCGGCCCCCAGCCTGCCGCGGCCCTCCCACTCACCAATGAGCCAGGACAGCGGAACGATTTCGGGTGTCAGATCTGTAGGAATTTCAATCGGCACAGCAGCTACCTCTGGAAACGACGGGACTTTGCGGGGCGTTTACTTCTGGTTGTTACTTCTGGCCTTTGAAGAGGCGGTACACAACGAAGCCGGCGAACCAGGCCATGGCCAGGCTGGCTACGCCGAGGAGAACAAGGAAGAAGATTTCAAATGCAAGTACGGACATGATGCCATCCTAACGCTTTAGTAGATGAGTAGTTTGTCTATGAAGTACGCCAGCGAGCCGACGGCGGCGACCGGTCCCAGCCCCATTCCGAGGGCCGCCGCAAAGCTTAGCGATTCACCGCGGAGGATCACCAGGCGGCGGAAGCTCACCAGCACGGCGCCCACCACCACCCCGACGATCACGGCGGGCAGCACGGCGATGTCCGAGAAGACGAGGCCCGCGAGCGGCCCGGCCAGCCCGGCGCCGATGACACCCAGCGGCGCCACCACCCGGTCCGGCCAGCGGATCAGCCCGGCCAGCAGGGCGATCGCTGCGCTGATCGCCGCGACCAGGAGCATCTCGCGGACTCCGTTAAAGCGGAAGCACGCAATCCAGCCGCCCCCAGGCAGGACAACATCACGCCCGCGCAGGACCCCAGCGTGGACTCCAGACGCTGCGCCTGACCCGTTCCGCGGATCAGCTGCATCACAAAGACGGCCATAACGCCCGCGGCCATGAACGACGGCGTCCAGTCCAGGAATCCCGGGGCGGGAAGGTACGTGGCGGTGATGGCGGAGCCAACCCCGGGCAGCCCGATCAGGACCGCCAGGGTTTTCCGGGCGGGAATGCCGAGGAAATGCGGCCAGCCGATGCCGACACCGACGGCAGTGAGCACGCCCACTGCCAGGAGTGCCTCCGGCGAGGAGTACGACGCGCCGACAATTGCGGCGAGTCCGGCCAGGCCAATGACACCGATGGACCAAGACCTCACTTCTTACCCGACATCTGTTTATCCGTCATCCATCTTCCGGTCATCGTCGTACCTTCGCTCACTGCGGACCCCAATTCGACCTGATTGCGCCAGGGGCTGCGGTCCCCGACGGATCAATCCTGCCCTATATGACCGATTTGTGTCGCCAAAGGACTGGCCGGAGGTGACGGAACCATGGCCGGTAAGAGTCGTTTAGGTATACTCAGACTCAGCTACAGACGCCCAAAGATGCGCGGACACCCCTTGGAGGAAACATGTCGCACATCCTGTTACTGACGAACAGCACCGGCTCATCGGTGGACGTCCTGCCTGCTTTGGAGTTGCTGAACCACCGGGTCCACATTCTCCCCGCGGAACCAACCGCGCTGCTGGAGACCGACCCTGCGACATCGTCCTGCTGGACGCCCGCAAAGACCTCGTCGGCGCACGCTCCCTGACCCAGCTGCTCAAGGCCACCGGCCTGAGCGCCCCGCTGATGCTCATCCTGACCGAGGGCGGCATGGCCGCCGTGTCCTCGGCGTGGGCCGTGGACGACATATTGCTCGAATCCGCCGGCCCGGCCGAGGTGGAGGCCCGCATCCGCCTGGGCGTCGCCCGGGCCGTGCCGGAACAGGACGATGCACCGACCGAAATCCGCGCCGCCGGCGTTGTCATCGACGAAGCCAGCTACACCGCCCGGGTCAACGGCGCACCGCTGAACCTGACCTTCAAGGAATTTGAACTGCTCAAGTACCTGGCGCAGCACCCCGGCCGGGTGTTCACCCGCCAGCAGCTGCTGACCGAGGTCTGGGGCTATGACTACTACGGCGGCACGCGCACGGTGGACGTCCACGTCCGGCGGCTGCGGGCCAAACTCGGCGCCGACCACGAGAACCTGATCAGCACGGTCCGCAACGTCGGTTACCGCCTGACCCTGGTCCGGCATCCGGAAGAAGAACTCACCGAGGCCTAGACGCGGGCGCGTCACAGAGCTGCCACGCAACAGACCTGACACGCAGAAAGCCCCGGACCTGGGTCCGGGGCTTTCGCTGTTCTTCAGTGGAGGACATACGGGTCGAACGTATCGAGGCCACCCCAGTGGTGGATCCCCCTCGCATCCGGGCTGACGGTTCGGGAACCAAGGTTCCGCGCCGAACAACCGGACGAGAAACGACTATACGTAACTGGTCCGGAAACTTCAAAACCGGCCCCGGCCCGGCGGCAGCGTATAGCCTTGCACCATGAGTCCTGCGCATCCTGAGAACTGGCCCGTGCTCGCCGCCAAAGGAGCTGCGGATCCGCAGCTCCTGAAGGACATCAAGGCCCTCGCGGCCGCCGCGGAGGAATCCGACGGCAACCCGCCACTCTCCGAACAGACACTCGTGACGCTGCGAGCCTCGGACGCCGGCGCGGGTGCACATACGGTGCTGACGCTCGCCCTGTACAGCCCCGATGAAAAATCCGACCCGGCAACGGCGCAGGACCTGGCCGGGGTCGCCGTCGTCATCGAGGAACCGGACGGCACGGGCGTGCTGGAAATCGCTGTCCATCCCAGTTACCGCAACCAGGGCGTGGCGGACCGGCTGGTGGGCGAGCTCAAGAAGACCCGCGGCTTCACGGGCCTCAAGGCCTGGTCCCACGGCAACCACGAGGCCGCAGCCGAGCTCGCCGCGCGTTACGGCTACGGCCCCGTCCGCGAGCTGTGGAAGATGCGGCTCACCAGCGCGGCGGCGGAACTGCCGGACGTCCCGCTGCCGGAGGGGGCAACCTTGCGCGCCTTCGTGCCCGGCCGGGACGAGGATGCGTGGCTCACCGCGAACCGGGCCGCCTTTTCGCACCACGCGGAGCAGGGCAACATGACGCGTGCCGACCTGGACGCCAGGATGGCCGAGCCGTGGTTCGATCCCGCCGGGTTCCTGCTGGCCGTCGATTCCGCGGACCGGATCCTCGGCTTCCACTGGACGAAGGTGCACCCCCGGCACGGCGACCACCCGGCGATCGGCGAGGTGTACGTGGTGGGGTAACCCCGCCGCCCAGGGCACCGGGCTGGGGAAAGCACTGACGGTCGCCGGCATCCGGCACCTGCAGCACCAGGGCCTGCACGCCGTGATGCTCTACGTCGATGCGGACAACATTCCGGCCGTTTCGCTGTACCGGCGGCTGGGCTTCACCCGCTGGGACGTCGACGTCATGTATGCCCCATTGGAAGGGCGTTAATCCAATCGGCAGACATCTGTTTGCCACCGCGGGAAATCTGGGCCCTCCGAAAGCCGTTCGCCGCCTGAATGCTTGTAAGGTTGAAGCTAAATCGCGCCAGCATTAGGAGAGACCATGCAACGGGAATCTGCCCGGACCGCCACGTCTGAGGCCACCACGCCGGACAAGAAAATCCGACCCGCGCGTGCCCAGTTCGGCTCCTCCGAAGTGCCTGCCTCACGCGCCACCCAGGACCGGATCGACATTCCTGAATTCGCGCCCAACCTGGAACCGGAGGGCGACTTCAGCCCGGACCGCTTCCTGGACCGCGAACTGAGCTGGCTCGCCTTCAACGCCCGTGTGCTGGAACTCGCCGAAGACCCCGACCTGCACCTGCTCGAACGCGTCAGCTTCCTCTCCATCTTCGCGTCCAACCTGGACGAGTTCTTTATGGTCCGCGTCGCCGGGCTCAAGCGCCGGATCGCCACCGGCCTGGCCGTCCCCTCCCCTGCCGGACTCAGCCCGGTGCAGGTCCTCGAGCAGATCGGCGAGGAGGCCCACCGCCTGCAGCAGCGCCACGCCCGCGTCTACGCCGAGCAGATCCGTCCGGCGCTGGCCTATGAGCACATCCACCTCATGCACTGGGAGGAACTCGATTCCCAGGCAAAGGACCAGCTCAGCGCCATGTTCGCCGAGAAGGTCTTCCCCATCCTGACTCCGCTGGCCGTGGACCCGGCCCACCCCTTCCCCTACATTTCGGGGCTCTCCCTGAACCTCGCCGTTGTGGTCCGCAACCCGGTCAGCGACAAGGAACTTTTCGCCCGTCTCAAGGTGCCGGACCAGCTCCCCGGCTGATCTCCATTGACGGCCCGCGCGCCGGTTCGGTGCCGGGCCGGGTGGCGCGCTTCATCGCCCTCGAGGAAGTCATCGCCGTCCACCTGGACCAGCTTTTCGCCGGGATGGAGGTGCTGGAGCACCACACCTTCCGCGTCACCCGCAATGAAGACGTTGAGGTCGAAGAGGACGACGCCGAGAACCTGCTGCAGGCCCTCGAGAAGGAACTGCTGCGCCGCCGCTTCGGCCCGCCGGTCCGGCTCGAAGTCACGAATGACATCAACCCGAACATCCGGGCGCTCCTGATCCGCGAACTCGGCGTCGAGGAATCCGAGGTCTACTCAGTCCCCGCCCCGCTGGACCTCCGCGGGCTCTCGGTCATCGCAGGAATCGACCGGTCGGACCTGCATTACCCGAAGCATGTCCCGCACACCTCCCGCCACCTCAACGAATCGGAAACGTCCAAGGCGGCAAACGTCTTCGCGGCCATGCGGCGGCGGGACATCCTGCTGCACCACCCCTACGATTCGTTCTCCACCTCGGTGCAGGCGTTCCTGGAGCAGGCGGCCTCGGACCCGAAGGTCCAGGCCATCAAGCAGACGCTCTACCGCACCTCGGGCGATTCACCGATCGTCGACGCCCTGATCGACGCCGCCGAGGCCGGCAAGCAGGTCCTGGCCCTCGTCGAGATCAAGGCCCGGTTCGATGAGCAGGCCAACATCTCCTGGGCCCGGAAGCTGGAGCAGGCAGGCGTCCACGTGGTCTACGGCATCGTGGGCCTCAAGACCCACTGCAAGCTCTCCCTTGTGGTGCGCCAGGAAGTGGACGGCCTCCGCCGCTATTGCCACATCGGCACCGGCAACTACCACCCGCGCACGGCCCGCTACTACGAGGACCTGGGCCTCCTCACGGCCAATGAGCAGGTGGGAGAGGACCTCTCCAGGCTCTTCAACCAGCTCTCCGGCTACGCTCCGAAGTCGACCTTCAAGCGGCTCCTGGTGGCCCCGCGCTCGGTGCGCTCAGGACTCATCGACCGGATCGAAACCGAAATCCGGAACGCCCGGGCGGGCCTCGCCGCCCGGGTCCAGATCAAGGTCAACTCGATGGTGGATGAAGCCATCATCGATTCCCTGTACCGGGCATCCCAGGCCGGTGTTCCCGTGGACATCATCGTCCGCGGCATCTGCTCCCTGCGTCCGGGCGTGCCCGGCCTCAGCGAGAACATCACCGTCCGCTCCGTGCTGGGCCGCTTCCTGGAGCACTCGCGCGTCTTCGCCTTCGCTAACGGCGGGGACCCTGTGGTCTACATCGGTTCGGCGGACATGATGCACCGCAACCTTGACCGCCGCGTAGAGGCCCTTGTCCAGCTCACCAGCGGGGACGATACAAGCTACGTCATGGACCTGCTCCGCCGCTACATGGATCCGGACACCGCCAGCTGGCACCTGGACAACGCCGGGGAATGGACCCGCCACCACCTCTCCGACGACGGACAGGGCCTCGCGGACATCCAGTCCTGGCTGCTCAATTCCCGTTCGCGGCAGCGCTCGTCCGGGCTGCGGTAGGGGCTCTGGCATTGAGTAGCGATGCACTGGTGGCCGACCAGACAGACCATCCCGGCGAGGAAATCGCGGTGGTGGCTGCGGGTGCCGTTCCGTGGCGCGTCACACCGGGCGGCAAGGATCTTGAGGTTCTCCTGATCCACCGCCCGCGGTATGACGACTGGTCCTGGCCCAAGGGCAAGATCGACCCCGGCGAGACGCTGCCCGAGTGTGCCTCCCGCGAGGTCGACGAGGAAATCGGGTTGAAAGCGCCGCTGGGCATCCCGCTGCCCTCCATCCATTATCACGTCCCCGCCGGACTGAAGGTCGTCCATTACTGGGCGGTCGACGTCGACGGGGCAGCGCTGCTGCCGGACGGCAAGGAAGTGGACAGCGTCATGTGGTGTTCGCCGGAGAAAGCGGCCCGGCTGCTGAGCAATCCGAGCGATGTTGGCCCGCTGGAGCATCTGGCGGCGGCCCATGCCCGCGGCGAACTGAAGACGTGGCCGCTCGTGATCGTGCGCCACGCCAAAGCCAAGCCGCGCTCTTCATGGTCCAAGGCCGAAGGGGACCGGCCCCTGGCCGCCACCGGTCTGCGGCAGGCGCAGGCGGTGGGGCGGCTGCTACAGGCGTGGAAGCCGATGCGCATAGTGTCCAGCCCGTGGCTGAGGTGCGTCGCCACCATCGCCCCGTACGCCAAGGCGACCGATGCGAAAGTGAAGCTGAATGAAGCCCTCACCGAGCACCGGCACGGCCGGCATCCGCACAAGACGGCCGCCGCCGTCGAAGGCCTTTTCGACAAGCAGCGGGCCGTGGCGCTGTGCACGCACCGCCCTGCCCTGCCCACCGTGTTCGCGCAGCTCGCAAAGCACATGGGCTCACGGTTGCGGGGCCTCCTTCCGGACTCCGATCCGTTCCTTGCTCCCGGCGAAATCGTGGTGTGCCACGTGGCGCACCACAGCAAGGACAAAGTGGTTGCGGTGGAGCGGTTCCGGCCCTTCGACGACTGAGGTCCTTGACCCTCCATTGTTCCGGCCGTAGTTTGTATCAAACACTTGATACATTGCCGCAGAATCTTTGGGGATTTTATGCCGGTCCAGTCCGACCTGCCGCCGTTGCTGTTGCTGGGTCCGCTCCTAGCCGCGGTCGTTGTCTACCTGGTGTTGCGCTGGGTGATCTGGGCGCCGAACACGGGGACGTCGCCGGCGTCGGTGTCGGAGCACGCGCTGTGGGTGGGCGTCATCGGCTGGCTGGCGAGCTCCCTCCAGGGGGCGGTGAACGTGGGCATCATTCCGGCCAACCCTTCCACCGGCGCTGCCCTAACCACCGCCGGGACCATCCTGCCGGCGCTCATGTGGCCGGTCCTGGGCTGCCTCACGGTGCACGCCCTCGGCCAGATCAGCTACCCGGGCCCCCGGCGGATGCGGCGGCAGGCCGTCCTGTCCGTCCGGCGGATCCGCGATTTCCTGCCCCGCAGGCTGGGGTTGACCACGGCCGCCATCTTTGGCACCGCCGCCGCAGGTATCGCCGCAACGGCAACCCTTCCCGGATTCGCAGCCGTGGCCCCCATCCAGGTCAACGACGGCCAATCCACCTACTACAACGGCGGCGGCGACGGACGCATCCCCGGGCCGGAAGTGGCCGGCTGGCTCGGCGGCGCCCTGCTGGTCTTGGCCTGCGGGACGTGGCTGGTGCTGTGGCTGATCGCCAGCCGCCGCCAGCTGGAGTCCCTCGACGCGGCGGACAACGCCGTCCTGCGGACCATCGCGATGAACCGGCTCCTTCGAACGGTCTCCACCGTGGCTGCCGGGTTGGCGGCCATCGCGGGGAACTTCGCGGCGCGGCCCGATCCGGCCCAGGGAATGACATCGTGGGCGAATCCGGCCGGCCTGGCATGCACGGTGGTCCTGCTCGTTATGTGGTGGTGGCGGCCTCCGCGGTTGGCGGCAGCCGGGCTTGGCGTCCGGAACCGCCCGGAACCAGGGACCGCCGCCGTCCGGCAGCACCCGGCCGCCAGACTGGTCTCCTCCCTCGGCGCGCTGCTGGGGCTGGCCGCCGCCGTGCCGCTGGCGGGCGGAGCCTTCCTCTATGAGGCCCTTGCCGTCGCCAGTTACGGTTTTGCCGGCTTCGTGGCGCTGATGGCCGCTTCCGTGCTGCTGGTCATTGCCGCCGGCGAGCTGTTGCTGCGGCACAATTACGGCAGCCCGTCCGCGCCGCGCAGCTGGCCCCGGCAGCCGGTGAGCCCCGCCCTGCTGACAACCGCCGTCCTGGCGCTGCTCGTCTTCCTCCTTGTCCTGGTTCTCACCGCGGCGGGACAAGCCCGCCTCGGTGAAGGCCCGGACTGGGTGCCGGTCGCGCTCCTCACCGCTGGAGTTTTCGCTGTGTCCCTGCCCGCGGTCGTCACGGCGCGGCGCCGCCGTGGCATTCCCGATGCCCCTGCCGGCCTGGACGCGGCACTGCGCGCCATCACGATCCATCGTGTGGTGCGGACCCTCGCGGCCGCCCTCACCGCCCAGGCGGGCGTGCTGCTGCTGACCCGGAGCACCGCCTGGGCGGAGCTGCTGGGCCGGACCGCTTTCGGGGAGACCGACCCCGCCGCAACGTCCTGGTGGCCGGCGGTCGCCGCCGGAGCCGTCCTCGGGGTTGCGGCCACCGTCATCGCGGTCATCCCGGTACGAGCCCCTGCCCGGCCGGCCGCGGCTCCTCCCCTGCCGCGGCAGGAAGTCTCCGCGTGACCGCAGGGATCTCCGTGGACCTGGGCTCGGCCACACCGCCGTACGAACAGATCAGGGCGCAGGTCGCCTCGCTGATCGCCCTCGGAGCACTGGCGCCGGGCACCCGGCTGCCCACGGTCCGGAGCCTCGCCGCGGACCTCGGCATCGCGGCCGGGACCGTTGCGCGGGCCTACCGGGAACTCGAACAGGCGGGGCTGATCGAGACCAGGCGCCGCAACGGCACGGTGGTCGCGGGGACGCTGGGGAGCGCGAACCCGCCCGGTGTCCCGGCGCCGGAGAGCGTCGCCGGGGTGGTGAGCGCCGCCGTCGACCGCTACATTGCGGAAGGCAGAAAAGCGGGATTCGACGACGCCGCCCTGCTGGCGATCCTGCGGACGAAGCTCAGCCAGCAAGACGGATACGGAGGGAAAGCCAGTTCTCAGTAGACTGGGACGGTGAGCATTCCAACGCCCTATGAAGACCTGTTGCGCGATGTCCTGGAACACGGCACGCACAAATCGGACCGTACCGGGACGGGCACCCTGAGTGTGTTCGGCCGCCAGATGCGCTTCGATTTGAGCAAGAGCTTCCCCTGGTCACCACCAAACGCGTCCACTTCAAGTCCGTCGCCGTCGAACTGCTGTGGTTCCTCCGCGGGGACACCAACGTGAAGTGGATGCAGGACCAGGGCGTCACCATCTGGAACGAATGGGCCGACGCCGACGGCGAACTCGGCCCGGTCTACGGCGTCCAGTGGCGTTCCTGGCCGACCCCCGACGGCGGCCACATCGACCAGATCGCCGAACTCATCGAGAACCTCCGGACCAACCCGGATTCCCGCCGGCACATCGTCTCGGCCTGGAACGTCGCCGAGCTCAAGGACATGGCGCTGCCGCCCTGCCACGCTTTCTTCCAGTTCTACGTGGCCGACGGCAAGCTCTCCTGCCAGCTTTACCAGCGCTCCGCCGACACCTTCCTGGGCGTGCCGTTCAACATCGCCTCCTACGCCCTGCTGACCTGCATGATCGCCCAGCAGACCGGCCTGGAACCCGGAGAATTCGTCTGGACCGGCGGCGACGTCCACATCTACGACAACCACATGGACCAGGTCCTCAAACAGCTCACGCGCACGCCCTACGAGTACCCGCGGCTCAAGATCACCCGCAAGCCGGACTCCATCTTCGACTACACCCTCGATGACTTCGAGGTGGTCGGATACCAGCACCACCCGACGATTAAGGCCCCGATAGCCGTATGAGCAACGACAAACTGCCGGGCAAACAGCCCGCCCACTTTTCCGACGCGCTGGCCTCCCTCACCGGGCTCGGCGTCGTCTGGGCCCAGACCAGCACCGGTGTCATCGGCAAGGACGGCGGCATGCCGTGGCGCCTGCCCGAGGACATGCTGCACTTCACCCGGCTCACCACCGGCCACCCGGTGATCATGGGCCGCAAGACCTGGGAGTCCTTCCCCGACAAGTACCGGCCGCTGCCCGGGCGGACGAACATTGTTATCACCCGCCAGGAAGACTGGGGCGGGACCCCGCGGCGGAAGGCGCCATCGCGGTCAAGTCCCTGGACGACGCGCTCCTGGAGTCCCAATTCGCCCCGGGCAACGACATGGTCTGGATCATCGGCGGCGGCAACATCTACGCGCAGTCCATGGACCTGGCCAACGTCGCCGTCATCACCACGATCGACACCACAACGGAAGGCGACACCTTCGCCCCGGATCTGGGCTACGACTGGACCATGGGCGCAAGCCTGCCGGCCGACGGGTGGCAGAGCGCCGAGAACGGCACCCGCTACCGCATCAACGTGTGGCGCCGGACGGAAGGCTAAGGAAATGCTGAAGAAACCCGAAACCCTCTTTGTCCTTGGCTACATGCTGCTCCCGCTGCTGGCGCTGCTGTCCGCGATCGTGGGGCTGACCATGATCCTGGGCGGCAACAAGATCGTCGGGGCAATCGTGCTGGTGGTGATCACCCAGGCCTTCGCTTTCGGAGCATTCTTCGCGCTCCGGAAGCGCAAGCATGCGCTGCTCACGGAGCGCCAGGGCGAGTGAGTCCGGTGCGGTCTGAGTGATGGGGAGATCACCCCATCGCCCGGCGGCGCGGTTCCGGCTACATTGGTCCCGGTTAGATGCTCACGCCGGGGTGCACCAGGTCCCGGACGAAGCCGGTTAGGCTGATGCACGTCAAAGGGGATGCCAGGATGGCAGGAAATTTGTGGGGCGCCGACGTCGCCCAGTTGCGGACACTTGCGCAACAGTTCGGCAAAACGTCCGAGACGCTGCTGCAGCAGTCCACCACCCTGACGTCAGCCATCAATGGCAACACGTCCTGGAAAGGTGCCGACGGCGCCCGCTTCAAGTCCGCATGGAACGGCAACCACCGGGCCCTGATCCAGAAGACCGCGCTGGCCCTCAAGGAGGAGTCCAAGCGGCTGATGACCCACGCAGAGCAGCAGGAAAAGGCCAGCAATGCGGCCACGGGAGCCGGCGGCGGATCCGGGGTTGGACCTGCCGGCACCACCGGTTCCCGTGCACCTCTCCCGGGCCAGGGCAGCAATGACCCGTGGGGCCCGGACTGGTTCGCGGACCCGGACTCCCCGTTCCGCGACGGCTGGGACATCTATGGCCTAACCAAAGCTCTTCCGAATCTCCGCGCCGGCCTCTTCGACCTGGCTCACTTCATCAGCAAGGCAGACGGCGTTTCCGAGTTCTTCTCCAAGGACTTCAGAAATGTGGCTAAGGCATTCCAGGACACGAACATGCTGAGCCAGTATTTCAACACTTCTTCTGAGCTGTTCGACGGCAGGTGGGATACGGCCCTGAACCTTGCCGACGGCGGGAAGGCAGCAACATTTTTGAGGCCGGAGGAAAAGCCCTCGGCGGAGTCGGCGTTGGCCTTGACCTGCTGGACACGGTCAACCACATCAGTGATGGTGACCAAGGCGCCGCCGTTTACTCTGGAATCAAGGCGGGTCTGGGTGTGGCAAGCTTCGCCCCACCACCGGTTGGAACCGCGGCCATGGTCGCCTCCGGTGCACTTGCGATTTACGACAATGTGCCAGTGGTCAAGGAGACTGTCAATGCCATCGGCGGCTCCATCGCCGACAGCGCCGAGGCGGCCTGGGACGGCGCCGGAGACGCTGCCGACAAAGTTGGCGACTTCTTCGGGTTCTGAGCTCATAACGAAAGGTATCGACGATGACTGAAACTGCAACGGAGGCCACCGCCGTACCGGATGCAATCGGCTTCGGGTTTGCCGAGATAGCTACCCTGGCAAGCCTGAGGGGCGGTGAAGCGGCGGTGCTTAGCGCCGAGGCGCTGCGGGTGGGCAGCTATCTGGGCGATACAGACATGGTGAGCGCAGGCGCCTCCTCCCTGGTTGCTCGCGGGCTGGCTGAGGCCGAAAGCGACGGCCTTCTCTCCGTAGCAGGACCCACTGCTGCCGTGGCCGCAGTGCTCAGTTCCGCAAGTCGCCGGATGGAGATCTCCCTGCTCACGGCGGACGGAGGTGACAGCGTCATCTGCATGGAAAGCGAGGACGTCCATCTGCTGTTCCAGCCCCGCGCCTACTTCACCTGGTGGGCCATGGCGCAGAGGCCTGACGTCACCGCCGCTGAGGCCAATATGATGGTCATTAAGCAGCATCTGCACACTCATCCGCAGGGCGGAGCTACACTTCGCCGCCGGGAGGAGCCTACGGGGCAGACCCTTTACGTGAAAAAGGGCGGTGACGGGTCATGGACGATCGGCACGTCCAGCACGGGACAGCAAGACATCGCTGAAACCACAGGTCTGGACGATACTGCCCTCCTTGACCAGATCCGTACCATCCGTCAGGACGAACTGTGATCTTCGATCGCGAGCGTGAACGCCGCAACGACGACGTGTATGCCGAACACAAGGAGGCGCTCGCGCGTGGAGAGAAGCGCGTGCTGCGCAAGACCGACACCGGCGAACTGCACAGCTATCCCGCCGACGAAATCGGGTTTTCTCCCGGCCGTGGACAAGTGCAGGTCCGGTCCTGGTGGGGTATGGGAATCCTCACTGCCGTGATGGGACTCTTGATCATTCTGTCCCTGGTGATACTGCTGGGCCCCGTGGGCAGAGGGGAGCAGCCATTCTGGGGCGCCCTGTTCCTGACGGCGCTCGGAGGTTTTGGAGCCTGGTATACCTTCGGCATGGCGAGAGGCGAGTACCGGGCCAAAAAGCTACGGAAAGAGCGGCGGGTACCCGAGCCTGGAGCCGGGCACGTCTCCCAGTAATTCGCAAAGCCGGGCACCGTGAGGCCGCCGCGCAGGGGCCGGTATCGTCCCGAGGCCCGTCGAAGAGCGCAAACAGCCCGCCCACTTTTCCGACGCGCTGGCCTCCGCGGGGCCACCCTCAAGCGCCTCGAAGATCCGGACGGCCGCCAACTGCTGCTCAAGCGGGCGGGCGGTTCCTGGAGCGTCGGCTACAGCGGCCCGGGCACCGGCACCATCGAGGAGATCGCAGGACTCGCTGACGACGAGGTCCTCGAACGCATCCGCTCGATCCGGAAAGACTAAAGACAATGGACAATGACGCAACCCGCCGCCACGAGGACGAACAGACCAGGGCCTGGCACGAACACGCCGTGGCCGCCGGCGAAAAGCGCCTCCTGACCCGGACCATGGACGGCGGCAGGCTGCCCAGCTACGCCGCGGATGAAATCGGCTTCGCCTGGGCCGGTTCCGGCCCCATCGTCACCACCGCCCCGGGCATGCTGGTCCTCGGCGCCGTTTTCGCTGCGGTGACGGCATTTTCAATCTTCCTGATCGCCGCTCCCACCGCCAACGGCCAGGACCCACTGTGGGGAGCACTCGTGCTGACGATCGGCGGCATCGCCGGCCTGGTCTACGCCGTGCGGCTGGCGCTGTCCGAATTCCGGGCACGAAAAATCCGCCGGGAGCGGGGCATCCCGGATCCCAGTCCGCGCCAGTTGAACTGAGAGTGACGTAACCGGCTGCGCCCCGGAGCCGTGAAAGTCTAAACTGGGCGAATGACTACAGCAGCTACTCCGTCCGTTGGACTTGTCGGTTGGCGTGGCATGGTCGGTTCCGTCCTGATGCAGCGCATGCAGGATGAGGGCGACTTCGCCAACATCAACCCGGTCTTTTTCTCCACCTCCAACGCCGGGGTGCCGCCCCGCGTTCGCTGCAGGGGCGGGCAAGCTCGAGGACGCGTTCGACGTCGAGACGCTCGCCAAACTGCCGATCATCGTGACGGCGCAGGGCGGGGATTACACCAAACAGGTCCACGGCGAGCTGCGCAGCCGCGGCTGGGACGGCCTCTGGATCGATGCCGCCTCCACGCTACGGATGAACGACGATTCGATCATCGTGCTGGACCCGATCAACCGCGACGTCATCGACAAGGGCCTGGCCAACGGCACCAAGGATTTCATCGGCGGCAACTGCACCGTCTCCTGCATGCTCATGGGCCTCGGCGGGCTGTTCAAGAACGGCCTCGTCGAATGGGGAACGTCCATGACCTACCAGGCCGCCTCCGGCGGCGGCGCCCGGCACATGCGCGAACTGCTGAACCAGTTCGGCACGCTCAACGCCCAGGTCAGCTCGGAACTGGATGACCCGGCATCGGCCATCCTGGACATTGACCGGAAGGTCCTGGCCCATCAGCGCACCGACATCGACGCCTCGCAGTTCGGCGTCCCGCTGGCCGGATCGCTGATCCCGTGGATCGATGCGGACCTCGGCAACGGCCAGTCCAAGGAAGAGTGGAAGGCCGGGGTGGAGACCAACAAGATCCTGGGCACTTCCGGCGACGAGCACATCATCATGGACGGCCTGTGCATCCGGATCGGCGCCATGCGATCGCACTCCCAGGCACTCACGCTCAAGCTCCGCGAAGACCTCTCCGTTGCTGAGATCGAGAAGCTCCTGGACGCGGACAACGAATGGGCCAGGGTGGTGCCCAACACCAAGGAAGCGTCCATGGCGGACCTCACACCGGTATCCGCTTCCGGCACCCTCGACATTCCGGTGGGCCGCATCCGCAAGCTGGAGATGGGGCCGCAGTACATCAGCGCCTTCACCGTGGGCGACCAGCTGTTGTGGGGTGCGGCCGAACCGTTGCGCCGTATGCTCAACATCGCCACCGGCAACCTCTAGGGACGTCCCCGCCCCGTTCAGGTGCCGAGGAATCTCCGGTACTTCGCGGCCTGCAGCTCAAAGGATCTTTGGGCGGCGGGCCGCAGTCCGTTGATCTCGTCGAAGGGCTCAGGGACCACCGAAGCAGCCTTTCCGGTGCGGGACACCTCCCAGGTGCCGACGACCTGGCCGCCGGCGACAATCGTCTTCCGGAACACGCCGTTGCCGCCCGGCACGATCTTGTCGGCATGCTCCGGCGGCAGCACGAGCGAGCGGTCCGTGTAGCCGAGCAGGAACTCGTCGAACCCGGGCAGCGCCAGCACCAGGCGCCCCGCGGGGACCCTCATCGAGGAGGGCAGCCGTTTCCGGGGAGAGCCAGTAGGTTGTCCCCTCGAACGTCAACTCCACCAGCTGGTTCTTCACCCGGGCCAGGGCCGTACGGACCTCTTTCAGGGGGATGCCGGACCACCAGGAAAAGTCACGTTCCGTGGCGGGCCCGTGGCTGCGGAGATAGCGCAGCAGCCACTCCGCGATGCCCTCCGCCCGGTCCAGGGACCGCGATCCGGTGATCCAGTCGTCGAAGGCCACCACTAATTGCTGGTTGCCAACGAGCGGCCCCTGCACCAGCCAACCGCGCTGGCACAGGACGCCCAGCAGGTGTATGCCGCGCTGGCCGGCCGTGCTCTGCCCGGCCCGCTCGAAGGCCTGGAACAGCTCCGCCCGGCTGGCTGCCGCCCCGCCGGAGACCAGCTGCAACGCGGTGTCCGCTGCGACGCCGACGTCCGCGGCATCGATCTCAAGCTCCCGGTGGCGCCCGGCCATCCCCGGATCAGCCGGTCGGAGGTGATCGCCAGCATCCACTTCAGGTCCTCGGGGGCCAGCAGGTGCAGCGTGCCGCGCATCGGCCAGGACCGGACGATTTCGCCGCGGTCCAGGGCGCTGCGGATATCCGTGACGCGGGATCCCGGCACCCGCTGGCCGACGGCCCAGAGGGCCGCCTGCAGGTCCTGGGCCTGCATGGCCGTCATCCAGCGCACCGCCGCCGCGACACTGCGGAACCCGGACCCCGCCAGTCCCTGCGAGGCCAGCCGCAGCCGGCCCAGGATCCCCGGCTGAGCCGGACACGCGCCGTTGCTGTCATGCACCCATGCTAGGACTCCTGACGGCTGGTTCCCAGCAGCCTTCCAGCCGGACTGCCTACCCTTGATGGATGACCATGAGTGAGATGTGGCCGCTGCTGCGGCCCCTGAGCCGGAGCCTCGCCCTGCTGGGCTGGGCTTCCAGCGCAACCGGCATGACGGCCGGTCTCGCCATTGCCATCGCCAGCGGAACACGCCTCTCCCCCATGATGAGCACCCTGCAACTGGTGGCCATGGCGTCCACGGCGGTGGCGGTGGCCAGCTTCGTCACGGCAGCATCCGTGCAGCCGCGCCCGGGTGCGCTGGACGACGTTGAACCGGAGGACCCGGATTCCGGCGGCCTGCCGGACACGGTGCAGAGTCTCCTGCTCGGCTCCGTGGCCCTGCTCGCCGGCGCGGTGGTCTTCGCGGTTGCGGGCCTTCTGCTCCGCAGCGGGCCCAGCACGCAGTCCGTCGCCTTTTGCCAGGTGTTCTTCCTTGGCGCCGCCGCCTCCGGCTTCACGTTCCTGCTTTTCAGCAAAGTCGCCCCGCGCCGCAGCAGGAACTGACAAGGGCCGTGTCCTAGAGCTCCACGCCGATGAGCAGCGGTTCCGGATGAAGCTCAATCCCAAAGCGTTCGACGACGCCGCGGCGCACCTCGCGCGCAATCGCCAGCAGGTCTGCCGCGCTGGCCGATCCCCGGTTGGTGATGGCGAGCGTGTGTTTGGTGGACAGGGACGCCCGGCCGCCGGAGACGCTGTCCGGTTCCAGCCCGAACCCCTTGGCGTAGCCTGCCTGGTCGATCAGCCAGGCCGCCGAGAGCTTGGTCAGCCCGTCGGCGCCGCCCGGGTACCGCGGCGCACCTTCCGGCAGCTGTGCGGCGACCTCGGCAGGAACAATGGGGTTGGTGAAGAAGGAGCCGGTGGAGTAGGTGTCCCGGTCCGCCGCGTCCCACACCATGCCTTTTGATCCCCGGAGCCGCAGCACTTCGCGCCGGACATCGTTGGAGTAGGCGCGTTGGCCGGCCTCGATGCCCAGGGCTCGGGCGAGTTCGGCGTAGCGGACGGGGGCACTCATGCGGCCCAGCGGTAGCTGGAACTCGACGGTGAGGACGACGTAGCGCGGGGAACCGTTGACCGTGGTCTGCTTGAGGACCGAATCGCGGTAGCCGAATTTCAACTCAGAGTTCGTGAAGGTCTGCACGGCGTTGCGGTGCCGGTCCCAGGTCCGCACGGCGGCGATCGTTTGGGAGACGTCCGAGCCGTACGCACCGACGTTCTGGACCGGCGTGGCTCCCGTGGCGCCGGGGATGCCGGAGAGCGCCTCGATGCCGGACCAGGCGTGCCGCACGGCGTGCTCCACCAGGGCATCCCAGTTGTGGCCGGCTTGGACCACAACGGCGACGCCGCCGCAGGAATCCTCCGCGCTGACGGTGAATCCCTCCGAGGCAATCTTCAGGACGGTGCCGGGGAACCCGTCGTCGGACACCAGCAGGTTGGAGCCGCCGCCGATGATCAGCAGCGGCTCCCCGGCGGCGTCCGCTGATCGGACGGCCTCGATGATTTCGGCCTCCGTGCGGGCCTCGATGAAACGTCCGGCGGGACCGCCGACGGCGGCCGTGGTCAGGGCGGAAAGCAGAGTCTGGGTCACCTGACCAGCCTAGCGGGGTTCCGGCGGCCTTCCCTAAGCCCGGATCTTCCGCTAGCTGGCTTTCCGGGCCACCGGGGAGAGCAGGAAGCTGACCACCAGCATCACCATCACGGCCAGCAGGGAGTGCAGGATGCCGACGTGCTCCGCCAGCAGGCCCAGCAGGGGCGGGCCGCAGAGGAAAGCGCCGTAGCCGATGGTGGACACCACGGAAACCCGGGCGGCTGCCTTCACGGGGTCGTCGGCCGCGGCGGACATGCCCACCGGGAAGCCCAGGGAGGCGCCGAGTCCCCAGACCGCAAGGGCGACGTAGGCCACCCAGGGCTCCGGCGCGAAGACGAACAGGCCCAGTCCCAGCACGGCCAGGGCGGCGCACCAGCGCATCACCGGGACCCGGCCGAAGCGGTCCAGGACCACGGTGCCCGCGAACCGGCCGATCGTCATGAACGTGACGAAGAGCCCGTACCCGGCGGCTCCCGCGGCGTCGGACTGGCCGTGGCCGTCGGCGAGCGCGAGCGCCACCCAGTCCCCGCTGCGCCCTCGGCGAGGGCGAGTCCCAGCACGAGGACGCCCAGCAGGAGGGTCCGGCGGTCCCGCCAGGCCTGGGCGATCTGGCGTTTGCTGTCCAGCGGTTCATCGGGCTGGTCCGCGGCCGGGCGGATGACCGGGATCGGCCCGGTGGAGGGGTCCTCGAACGTATCGAGTTCGGCCGGCTTGAACGTCTGCCTGCCGTCCACCGGCGTGACGTCGGCGCGGAACCACGACGCGGCAGTCGCGACGGAGCCCGCGACCAGCAGCCCCACGGTACCGAGGTGCCAGAAGACGGGGACGTCGGCGCCCGCGGCCCAGGCGCCCGCCGCGGCGCCGGCGACGGTACCGAGGCTGAAGGAGCCATGCAGCCGCGGCATGATGTGCCGCCGACGGCGCGCTCCACGGCGGCACCCTCGACGTTGGAGGCCGTGTTCCAGCTTGCGGTGCCGAGTCCGATCACGGCCAGCCCCGCGGCGACGGCGAGCGGGTTAACCAGGACGGAGGTTCCAAGGCCGGCGAGGATCAGTCCGGCGCCCACCATGATGCTGCCGATCCGGATGGTCTGCTTCGAGCCGAACCGCAGCACGATCAGCCCCGATGCGGAGACCGAAATGAAGGAACCCAGTGTCATGCACAGCAGCAGCAGCCCGATACTTCCGGGGTGAGGTCCAGCCCGTCACGGATGGCCGGCAGCCGGGAGACCCAGCTGGCGAACGCGATGCCGCTGACGGCGTAGGCGGTCACGACGGCGTTACGCCAGTGCGTGACCTCCGCGGACTGGCCGGTGCGCACGCTCACAGCATCGCCATACGGTCAGGCCAGCCTGACGACGGCCTGGGCCTTCATCAGCACCTTCTGCCCCGCCGAGAGGACCGTCAGGTCAACGCGGGCGGTGCCGCCTCGGCGTCGAGCGCCCCGATGGCACCGGAGATCTCGATAACGGCGCCTGGATCCGGTGTCCCCGTGGTGTCGGCCACCGGAACAGGCTTGGTGAAGCGGGTCTGGAAATCGACGACGGCGGCGGGATCGCCCGCCCAGTCGGTAACGAGCTGAACGGCGGAGCCCATGGTGAACATGCCGTGGGCGATCACGCCGTGCAGTCCCACGCCGGTGGCGAAAGCCTCGTTCCAGTGGATGGGGTTGAAGTCGCCGGAGGCTCCGGCGTACTTGACGAGGTCCGTGCGGGTGACGTCGATGCTGCGGCTGCCGAGGTCCTGGCCGACGGTGAGTTCTGAAAATGTGGGTGTCATGGCTACTGTCCCTCTCCGCGGACCAGGATGGACGATGTGGTGGTGGCGACGGCTTCACGCGCATCGTCGCCTGCGGCGGCTGCGTCTGCTCCTGCGGTAAGTGCGAAGATCTCCGAGCGGGTGGTGATCATGGCACCTCCGCCCATCGCGCGGACACCGTCGACATGGAGTTCCGCGACCAGCCGGTCGCCGGCCAGGATCGGACGGTGGTGGATGAAGCGCTGGTCCGCGTGGACCACGCGGGAGAAATCGATGCCGGCGTCCGGGTCCTCGATCAGCTGGGCATCGGCCCGCTGGGCGACAATAATCGCGAAGGTCGGCGGCGCCACGAGGTCACGATGCCCCAGCGCCGCGGCGGCCGCCACGTCGAAGTGGGCGGGGTGCGTGGCCTTGACCGCGCGGGCGAACTCGCGGATCTTCTCGCGGCCGACGTCGTACACCTCTGCGGCAGGGTAGCTGCGGCCCTGCAGATGCGGATTGATAGTCATGGAACCAGCCTATCGCCACGCCGCCGGGCCTCCCGCGCCGATGACAGGGGGTGAGTAGTTTGACGAACTACGATATGATGAAAACATCATTTCATCAATTCATGGTCCGCTTGGCTAGCGGCGATGAGAAAGCACAGGCCGCGATGATTTCACCAGCGCAGACCCCTTGTACGAAATCAAAGCCAATCTGTTCAAGGCCCTCGCCCACCCGGCGCGGATCCGGGTCCTTGAGCTGCTGTCTGCCGCGCCGGACCACTCGGCGCCCGTCAGCTACCTGCTCTCCGAGACGGGCCTGGAAGCGTCGCATCTCTCCCAGCACCTCGCCACGCTGCGCCGCCACGGGGTGGTGACCTCGTCCCGGTCCGCCAACGCCGTGACCTACCGGCTGGCGCATCCGAAGATCGCCGAACTGCTGGCCATCGCCCGGACCTTCCTCCTGGACAGCCTGGCCGATTCCAACGAACAGCTCAAACTCGCGCAGGGACTGCCCAGCGAGCATCTCAAGGGCGCCGATTCGTGAGTGCCGGCCCCGGGCATCTCCGCCGGTTCCTGCCCTCCCGCCGCGACTACGACGGGCTGCGCGCCTCCTGGAAAACGGACCTGCTGGCGGGCATCACCGTGGGGATTGTGGCCCTGCCCCTGGCGCTGGCCTTCGGGGTGAGCTCCGGGGTCGGCGCCGAAGCCGGACTCATCACCGCCGTCGTGGCCGGCCTGGTGGCAGCGGTCATGGGCGGCTCGCACGTCCAGGTCTCCGGGCCCACCGGTGCCATGGTGGTGGTCCTGGCCCCGGTGGTCGCGGTCCACGGCGCCGGCAGCATCGCCCTGGTCTCCTCCTGGCCGGCCTGCTGGTGGTCATCCTGGGCATCAGCGGACTGGGCCGGGCGGTGGCTTTCATTCCGTGGCCCGTCGTGGAGGGCTTCACGCTCGGGATCGCCGCGATCATCTTCCTCCAGCAGGTCCCGATGGCTACCGGCACCGCGGGGATCCCGGGACAAAACACCCTGCTGGCCGCCGTCGAGAGCGCTTCCCAGGCCACGTTGCCCACCGTGCTGCAGACCCTCGGCGTCGTCGCGGGTGTCGCGGCGGTGATGCTGCTGCTTCCGAGGCTGAACAAAGCCCTGCCCGCGAGCCTGATCGCCGTGGTCCTGGCCACGGCGGCCGCCGAGGCGCTCCAGCTGGACATTCCCGGATCGGGGCCCTGCCGCAGTCCCTGTCCGCGCCGTCGATGCCCGCCCTGGATCCGGCGGCCCTGGGCGGGTTGCTGATGCCCGCGGTGTCGATCGCCATGCTGGCGGCCATCGAGTCCCTGCTGTCCGCTCGGGTGGCTGCCGGCCTGGTCGGTCCTGACGGGAGGCCGTCCGGGGCTTACAGCCCGGACCGGGAACTCACGGGGCAGGGCCTCGCCTCGGTGGCGGCGGGGTTCTTCGGCGGCATGCCGCCACGGGTGCCATCGCCCGGACCGCCGTCAACGTCCGGTCCGGGGCCCGGACCCGGCTCTCGGCCATTGTGCACGCCCTGGTTCTGCTGGCCATCATCTACTTTGCGGCCGGCCTGGTCGGGAGGATCCCGCTGGCGGTCCTCGCCGGGATCCTGATGGTCACGGCAAGCCGGATGGTGTCCAGGCACACGGTGACGGCCATCATGCGTTCCACCCGCGCCGACGCCTTTGTGTTCGTCCTCACGGCCCTCATCACTGTGGCCTTCGACCTGATCGTGGCCATCGAGATCGGCCTGGTCGCAGCGGCCCTCTTCACGTTGCGGAAGTTCGCCTCGCTCAGCGGGGTTAAGCGCGAGGACATCCCCGGAACACCTGAACCGGGGGACGAACACATCGCGATCTTCAGGCTGGACGGGGCCATGTTCTTCGGCGCCGCGGAACGTGTCCTTCAGGAAATCAGCCAGGTCAAGGACATCCAGGTGGCCATCATCCGGTTGTCACAGGTGCGGATGCTCGACGCGACCGGGGCCCACACTCTGGTGGAGGTCATTTCGGCGCTGGAGCTGCGCGGTGTGACGGTTCTCCTGAAGGGTGTGCAGCCACAGCACCTCGATCTGGTGACCAACGTCGGGGTGATCCGGTCCCTGCGGCACCACAAGCACCTGTTCACGTCCCTGCCCGCGGCCGTGGAACATGCCCGCAGCCACGTCCGCCGGAATGCCGCTGCTAGCGTTTGAGGTTTTTGCGGATCGTCTGGCCGCGGACCACAATCCCGGCGATGTGCAGGATGAGGCCGGCTCCGATCACGGCGAGGGAGGCAACGGCGAGGTCCTGGTTGCCCGTGCTGTTACCCACCAGGTTGAGGATGATACCGATCCCGAGCATTCCCATGGCGCTGAAAACCAGCACCTTGTAGGTGGTTGATGCGGTCTCCCAGAATTCTTTCAGCACCGTGCCAGTCTACTGGGCCCGGGCCCCGCACCAGTCCTTGCAGCGGCCTTCGAACAGTGGCTCAGAACAGCGACTCCTGCACGGCCGGAACTTCGGTGCCGTGGTCGCCGAGCTCAATCGTCCGCGCCTTCAGCTGCCCCAGGTTGACGACGAACTCAAGGTCGGCGCCGTCGAGCCGGGCCAGGGCGATGCTGCCGGTCAGCGAGTCGATCCGGAACCCGTGGGTTCCCGCGCTGAGCTCGTGCGGGTAGGCGTGCCGGAGGGCCGGCGCGCAGGCCGCGTCCGACAGTCCCGGCCGGATCCAGGGCTCGTCGACGACCTCGAATCCGCCTCCCCGACGCCGGTCAACAGCTCGCGGACGCCGCCGGCCAGCCTGCTGTTCAGGGCGCCCAGCCCGACGGCGGGGGCCGGGCCGGTCAGGGCCGCGGCCTTGGCCGCCGACCGGATCTGCTGCGGCAGGCCGGCGTCGCGGGTCACCAGGTCCTCCAGGAGCCTGACCACGCGGCCGTCGTCGGCGCGGGCGACGTAACGGGCGACGACGGCGCCCTGCTCGGCGAGCCGCTTCCATTTCCGCAGGTCCGCCGCGGTGCCCACTTTGCTGGCGCCGCCGGCGAACGTGGCGATGTACAGCCAGTGCGGCTGCATCAGGTAGGCCCGCAACCCGGGCGGCACGCGTCCGCCGCGGTGGAAGTCGTGGATGAGCCGGGAATCGTCCACCACGAAGCACCGCTCGCACTGGCTTCCCTTCGCGGCGTGCGCCCGGGCTGCGCAGAGGACGTGGTCCCGGTCCGCGGGTCCGTGCACCTTGTGGTGACCCAGGCAGTGCTTCCCCTCGGCGGCGAGGCGGAAACCCAGCCTGGTGCGGCTCCGAGCGCCAGACCGGTGACGTCGCCGTCGGGGTCCTGGAGGCGCATGACGGGGTGCACGCCGCCCGTGGAGCCGGCTTCGGCCGGTTCGGCATCCCAAAGACCCCGTGGACCAGATAGCGGGTATCGGTCACGGGGTCTCCTTGGTTCGGGGCGGGCTACAGGGCCGGCTGCACCCCAAAGGCTACCGCGAGCTTCATGATCTTCTCGGCGCGGCCCAGGCGCGGCAGGTCCGAACCGTCGCGGATCACGCGGCCGTTGGCCTCGAAGTCTGCCATGAAGTCAGTGGCCCAGGCGACGTCGGACGGCGTCGGGCTGATGACCTCGTTGATGACGTGGGTCTGGTCGATCGCGAGGCACAGCTTGCCGGTCATGCCCATCATGACCGTGATGCCGGTCTGCTCGCGGAGGATCGGGTGGTTGGTGCCCACCGTGGGTCCGTCGATGGGGCCGGGCAGGTTGCCCACGCGGCTGGCCACGACCAGCTTGGCGCGCGGGTACGCCATGGCTTCCGGGGTGGCTGCCATTCCGGTGTCGCGGCGGAAGTCACCGGAGCCGAAGGCGAGCCGGAACGCACCTTGGGCCTTGGCGATGTTGTTGGCCTCCTCGATGCCGACGGCGGACTCGACGAGGGGGATGACCGGAGTCTTGCCGTCCATCCGGTGGAAGCTTTCGGTGACCTGGTCCGCGGACTCGGTCTTGGCGAGCATCACGCCGAGCAGTCCCGGGGTGCCGCGCAGCCCGGCGAGGTCATCGGCCCAGAAGGGGCTCGTGGCGTCGTTGATCCGGACCCAGGCGTTGCCGCCGGCGGTCAGCCAGTCCACGACGTTGGCGCGGGCAGCGTCCTTCTGCGAGGGGTCCACCGCGTCTTCGATATCCAGGATGATGGCGTCCGCCCGGGAGACGGAGGACTGGTCGAAAAGTTCGGTTTTCATTGCGTTCACCAGCAGCCAGGAGCGGGCGATTTCAGCTGGAATGTTGCGTTGAGGCCGGATGGTCCCGGCGGTGGTGGTGGAGGTCATGTATCTACGCTATCCGTTCCGGGGTGTCTCCCGCGAAGTATTCCGGCCCCCGGCGGTGTCCAATACGACCAATATCACAGCCCGGCCCGGGTAACCGGCAGCAGAAGCCCTTTTGAGTGCTCAAAACGGCTCCTGCTGCCAGCTCCCGGAAGGCGGAAGCCTTACGGAATGTTGCTGCCCCGCGCCGTGACCCAGAGCCGGTACCACTCGGGCCGGGTCATGGCCGCGGCCACTGCGGCCGCGTCCGCGCAGGCCCGGATGCGGTCCGGATTGGCGGTGCCGATCACGGGGGCGATGCCGGCCGGGTGCTTCATCAGCCAGCCCAGCAGGATCGCTTCCCCGGTGGTCTCCTTCTCCGCGGCCAGCTGCGCCACGAGCGCGGTGGTCGCTTCCTCCGCCGCCGACGGCGTTGCGGCCGGCGCCCCCGTATAGAGGCCCCGGGCCAGTGCGCCGTAGGCCTGCAGGGTGATCCCGTGCCGGACGCCGTGCTCCACTGTGCCGTGCGGGAAGCTGTAGTCCGTGCCCTCGGCGTGGTTGACCAGCACCGTGCTCTCCAGCCAGGCGCGTTTGAGCAGGCTCATCTCCAGCTGGTTGGCGACCACCGGGGTTTCGAGGCGATCCTGGAGGACCTCGATCTGCGCCCCCGACATGTTGGACACACCCAGCGCCCGGACCTTGCCTTCCGCCATCAGCTGCCCGACGGCGGCACCCACCTCAGCAGGGTCCATCAACGGGTCGGGGCGGTGGAGCATCAGCACGTCCACGTAGTCCGTGCGGAGCCGGGCGAGGCTTTCGTTGACGCGGGCCAGGATGGCGTCCCGGCTCAGGTCGTAGTAGCCCTCGAGTCCGTGTTCGTTGAGCCGGATGCCGCACTTGGTCTGCAGCCGGATACGTTGCCGCAGACCGGGGTGTTGGCCAGCACCTCGCCGAACACCGCCTCGGACTTGCCGCCGCGGTAGATGTCGGCATGGTCGAAGAGGGTGATGCCCGCTTCGAGGGCGGCGTCGACGGCGGCCGCCGCCTCGTCCACCTGCGCGGACGAGTACGGCTCCAAGGACCAGCTGCCGCCAAGGCCCATGCAGCCATAAATCAGCTCCTGAACAGGTTTCAGGTGCCCGGCAGGCCTCTCCTGCGTTGCGGGGGTCACCGCAGCCAGACGGTGGTGCTGCCCGGCAGGAGGTTCCCGTCAAGGGGTCCGCTGCTGAGCAGCACGTTACCGGCGGGAAGCTCAACCGGCATGTCGCCGAAGTTGGTCACGGTCTGCCAGCCACCGGGGCGGCTGAAGTGCAGGACGTCGGGGCTGGCAGCGGTGTGCCATTCGAGCTCCTCCGAGGTCTGCAGTTCCCGGCGCAGCTTCAGCGCCCGGCGGTAGAACTCCAGCGTGGAACCCTCCACACCGTCCTCGGCCGCGACGGCGTAGCGGCCGAACCACTCCGGCTGCGGCAGGTGCGCCCCGCCGTCGCCGAAGCCGAAGGAGCTGCCCTCGGCGGCCCAAGGCAACGGAACGCGGCAGCCGTCCCGGCCGATCTCCACGCCCTTGTTGCGGAAGAACGTCGGGTCCTGCCGCTCGGAGTCAGGGATGTCCGCGACCTCCTGCAGGCCAAGCTCCTCGCCCTGGTACAGGTACGCGGAGCCCGGCAGCGCCAGCATCAGCTGGGTGGCGGCACGGGCCCGGCGCAGGCCGAGGTCGACGTCGAGCTCCTCGGCGGGTGCGCCGCCAGCAGCCAGCCCTTGCCGTCCTGGCCCTTGGCGTGCTTGCCGCCGCCCTTGGGCAGGCCGTAGCGCGTGGCGTGCCGGACGACGTCGTGGTTGGAGAACACCCAGGTGGAGGAGGCGCCGGACTCGGTGGCTTCGGCGAGGTTCCGGGTGATGATCTCGCGGAACTCGTCGGCGTCGAAGTCGGCCTGCAGGAGGTCGAAGTTGAACGCCTGGCCCAGGCCCTCGGGGCTCGCGTAGCGGCCGCGGCGGCTGGCGTGGACCCATGCCTCGGCGACGGCGGTGCGCGGCGGGTTGTACTCGTTGAAGACCTCGCGCCACTCGACGTAGACCTCGTGGACCTCGTCGCGGTCCCAGAACGGGTGCGAGCCGTCGTCAAAACCGTCAGTGCCGCTGTTGGCCTCGCTCAGCTCCACCTTGGACAGCAGCGGCTCGGTGAGGTCCTTGGTGAGGGCATGGGCGACGTCGACGCGGAAACCGTCCACGCCGCGGTCGGACCAGAAGCGCAGGGTCTTGAGGAAGTCGTCCCGGATTTCCCGGTTGGACCAGTTCAGGTCCGGCTGTTCCTTGGCGAAAATGTGCATGTACCACTGGCCGGGGGTGCCGTCCGGTTCGGTGATGCGTTCCCAGGCGGGGCCGCCGAAGACGGATTCCCAGTCCGACGGCGGGATCTCGCCGTTCTCGCCCTTGCCGTCCCGGAAGATGTAGCGCTCACGCGCGTCGGAGCCGCGGGGGACGCGAGGGCTTCCTGGAACCAGATGTGCCGGTTGGAGGAGTGGTTGGGGACGATGTCGGCGATCAGCTTGATGCCGGCCGCGTGCAGCGCGGCGGACATTTCGTCGAAGTCCTCCAGCGTGCCGAGCTTGGGGTCCACGTCGCGGTAGTCATCGACGTCGTAGCCGCCGTCCGCGAGGGCCGAGGGGTAGAACGGGCTGAGCCAGACGGCGTCGATGCCGAGTTCCTTCAGGTAGGGGACCTTGGCCGTGATGCCCTTGATGTCGCCGAGGCCGTCGCCGTTCGAATCGGAGAAGCTGCGCGGGTAAATCTGGTAGACGGAGGCCTGGCGCCACCAGTTGGGGTCGGCTGCGAGATCGGAACCGGACAGGGTTGCCAGCGTGGCGGTGTTGGACAAGGGGAGATCCTTCGGGTTCGGAGCAGTGCTTCTGATAATTTAGATACAAGCTAAATATATTGCCGGATCAATTATGGGTCCGTACTTACGGGGAGGTCAAGATTTGAAGCCGACGGCAGCCGCCGCCACACCCCAGCTGCTGCGCCGGGTGAACGCCCAATCGGTGCTCGGCTTCATCCGGAACACGGACGTGGCCACCGGGACCGAACTGATGACCCGGACCGGACTGACCAGGGCGTCGGTCATTGCCGTCTGCGAAGACCTGATCCGGCGCGGCTGGATCCGTGAACTGGACGCGCGGGACGAGGAACAGCCTCCGGACCCGCGCAAAGGACGCCCCGCCCGGCGCTTCGAGCTCAACACCCGGGCGGGCTTCGTCCTCGGCATCGACATCGGGGCCGCCACCACCACCGCGGCCGTCGCGGACCTCCGCGGCACCGTCGTCGGACGCGCCAGCGGAAGCTTCCGGGCCACGGACATCCCCGCGGCGGAACGGATCGACGTCGTCGACCGTGCCTGCCGCCGGGCACTGGCAGCCGCCGGGACCGGACCGGACAAGGTCCTGGCCGTCAGTGCGGGCATCGCCGCGCCGGTGGACCGCGACGGGAATGTGCTGGCCAGCCAGCATTTCTGGAGCCTGTTCGACGTCGGACTCCGCACGGCGCTGCAAGACCTGCACGGCTGGACGGTGTTGCTGGAAAACGATGCGAACCTTGCCGCCCTGGGCGAACGCTGGCGGGGTTCCGGCGCCGGCGTCGACGACCTGGTGGTGCTCCTGGCCGGTGAGCGGCTGGGGGCCGGGGTGATGGAGTCCGGGCGGCTGCTGCACGGCAGGGGCGGTGCGGCCGGCGAAATGGGGTACCTGGACCTCGTGGAGGGCGTCGGGTCCAGCGACGGCATCGCCAGCCTGGCCCGGCAGTGGTCTGTGGCGGGGGCGGTCCCGCCGCCGGCGGTGAGGCGAGTGCCCGGCGCGTCTTTGAGGACGCCGCCGCCGGGGATCCCGCGGCGCTGGCCATCCTGGACAGGATTGCGGAGCGGATGGCCCGGGTCATCGCCTCCGTGGCGAGTTTCATCAACCCCGAGCAGGTGGTGATCGGCGGCGCGGTGGCGGAATCGGCGGCGGCGCTGCTGCCCGGAATCACCGAGCTGCTCCCCGCTTCACGGCGACGCCCCCGCGTGTGACGGTCTCCCCGCTGGGAGACTCGATTGTCACGGTGGGTGCCGTCCGCCGCGCCCTGGACTACGTCGAAGCCAACGCGCTGGGGCTCGCGCTCCCCAGGGCTAGCTCACGGGAATCGGGGCGGCCGCGACTGAGGGGACGCCGGGACTTAGCTCAAGATTCGGCAACGATTCGCTACCTAAGACGAAAGATTCGTGCAAGTTACCCGGTCTGGCGGCGTGCCGTCCGTAGACTGACCTCACTTCCCGGTCTCCCGGCCGCACCGCTGAGCAGTCAGTGATGCGGCGGTCTCATGAAAGACAAAAATTGATTTCAATACGGAAGACGACAGCGCTGATGACGGCGTTGGTCGTCACTCTTGCCTCGCTCACCGCTGTGACACTTACGCCTGCCCTCGCCGATCCGACGCCGGCACCGACGTCGACGGCCTCATCCACACCGACGCCCGGCCCGACTGCGGGCGCGACGGCCGGCCCGACTGCGGGCGCGACGGCGGCTACCGCGCCGACGGCCGCGCCGGCGCCCAAGACCGAGCCGACCCCGGCAGCGGTCTCCCCGGCAACGGTCGAGTCGCAGACCCTGACGGCCCCGGAACCGCTGTTCACGGAGGTCATTGGCGGCAGCAACCCCACGTCCACGCACAGCCACGGGACTGAGGATCACGGAAGCAAGGGAACTGAACAGCAGAGGGCGGCCACGGAGGCCTACTCCCTGGCCCGGAGCGGCAACATCAAGGTAAAGCTGGTCCTGGTCCAGCTGGCCGACCGGAAAGCGACCATCCCGGAGGCCGACGCCCGGGCCGCAATTGCTACCAGCAGCCAGTACTGGCAGGCCATGTCGAACGGCAGGCTGTCCATGAGCGTGGCCACGGTCGAAAAACGGTCCAGCAAGGCGACCACCACCCAGAGTTATTCATCCATGATGAACACGATCTCCAACGAAATCGGGTGGACCCCAGTTCGTACACGGCCCTCGTGGTGTTCGTTTCCACACCCACCCTCTCCGACGGGGCGTACGGCGCGGGCTGGAGTTACAACGGAACCAGCGGGCGCGTGCTGATGCCGCTCCCGGCCACCCTGACCAAGAGCGTGCTGACCCACGAATTCGGGCACGTCCTGGGGCTCATGCACGCCAACAGGCTCGCGTGCGCCAACGGCGCCGTGGACACAGCCAGCAACGCCGACGGCACCTTCGCCAACAGTTCCTGCAGCATCCAGGAATACAAGGACAACCTCGATCTGATGGGTGTTTCCCAGGTCAGCCAGCCGGTGGTCAGCTCCCCGATCTATGAATTTGGCGGATTCGGCGCCGGCACCGAGGTCAGAAACCTGGGGACGGCAACGGGCAAAAAGTCCTATGAGCTGCGGGCCTGGGGAAGCGCGGACGCCAACCGTGCCGTCAAGTTCAAGGATCCCGTCAGCGGTGAGGTCTACTACGTTGAGCTTCGCCTCCCGGTGGGCAACGACGCGGCAACGGCTCTCGGCGGCAACCGCGGAGTCAAGGTTGTTCAGGGCTTCGGAGCTGGTTCCATCGCGCTGCAGCCGAGCACCACGACATTCAACGGCTTCTACAGCTACAACCAGACCTGGCAGGCCGGCCAGGTCTTCAAGACCCATGCGGGAACGCGGGTGAGCGTGGACTGGATATCCTCCGCGGCGGCCGGCATCACCATCGAAACGTTGGATTCCCTCGCCGGCAAGGCGATCGACGCCGTCGCGGCCCAGACGCCGGCCCTGGGGACCGCGACGTCGGCTGTCGTCTGCGGGCTGCGCAACGGCGGCTGCTACAGGAACTTCCAGAGTGGCTCCGTCCACTGGAGCCCCGGCACGGGCGCCGTCGCCACCACGGGGCCGATCCGGGCCTCCTGGGCCAGCCTGGGCTACGAAAAGGGCAAACTCGGCTACCCGGCCGGCCCCCAAGCGTGCGGCCTGGTTGGCGGCGGCTGCTACCAGAAATTCCAGGGCGGCAGCATCCACTGGTCCTCCGCCACCGGCGCCTTCGCCACGTGGGGCGGCATGAGCACCGCCTGGGCCAGCACGGGTTACGAAAAGGGCAAACTCGGCTACCCGACGGGGAACGAAACCTGCGGCCTGGTTGGCGGCGGCTGCTACCAGTCCTTCAAGGGCGGCAGCATCCACTGGTCCCCCGGCACCGGCGCCTTCCCCACCTGGGGCAGTATGCGCGCCACCTGGGCCAGCACGGGCTACGAAAAAGGCAAACTCGGCTACCCGACCGGCAAGGAAACCTGCGGCCTGGTTGGCGGCGGCTGCTACCAGTCCTTCAAGGGCGGCAGCATCCACTGGTCCCCGGCACCGGCGCTGTCGCGACGTGGGGCGGCATGCGCTCCGCCTGGGCCGCCATGGGCTATGAGAAGGGCAAACTCGGCTACCCGACCGGCAAGGAAACCTGCGGGCTGGTCAACGGCGGCTGCTCGCAGGCCTTCCAGGGCGGCAGCATCCACTGGTCCCCGGCACGGGCGCCTACGCCACGGTCGGACCAATCCGGTCCGTCTGGGGAACACTGGGCTATGAACAGGGCAAGCTCGGCTACCCGGCAAGCAAGGAAACCTGCGGCCTGGTTGGCGGCGGCTGCGCGCAGAACTTTGTGGGAGGCGCCATCCTCAACGCCCCGGCCACAGGTACTTTCGCCACTGCGGGACCCATCAGTGCCACCTGGGCATCACTGGGATCCGAAAAAGGAAAGCTCGGCTACCCGACGGGTAAGGAAATCTGCGGTCTGACCAACGGCGGCTGCTCCCAGGCCTTCCAGGGCGGGAGCATCCACTGGTCCCCCACCACCGGCGCCTTCGCCACGTGGGGCGGCATGCGCACCGCCTGGGCCAGCACGGGCTACGAGAAGGGCAAACTCGGCTACCCGACAGGCAAGGAAACCTGCGGCCTGGTTGGCGGCGGCTGCTACCAGTCCTTCAAGGGCGGCAGCATCCACTGGTCCCCCGGCACCGGCGCCTTCGCCACGTGGGGCGGCATGCGCACCGCCTGGGCCAGCACGGGCTACGAGAAGGGCAAACTCGGCTACCCGACCGGCAAGGAAACCTGCGGCCTGGTTGGCGGCGGCTGCTACCAGTCCTTCAAGGGCGGCAGCATCCACTGGTCCCCCGGCACCGGCGCCTTCCCCACCTGGGGCGGCATCCGCTCGACGTGGGCCGGCCTGGGCTACGAACGAGGCAAACTCGGCTACCCGACCGGCAAGGAAACCTGCGGGCTGGTCAACGGCGGCTGCTACCAGTCCTTCAAGGGCGGCAGCATCCACTGGTCGCCCACCACCGGCGCTGTCGCCACGACCGGTGCCATCCGCTCGACCTGGGCCAGCTTGGGCTACGAACGAGGCAAACTCGGCTACCCGACGTCGAACGAGAGCTGCAGCTCCGCCACCGGACCGTGCAGCCAGCCCTTCCAGCGCGGCACCATCACCTGGACGGCAGCCCGGGGAACCGAAGTCCTTCCCTAAACCTGTCTCCGCACAGTCTGAGTCCACAAAAGAGCCGCCGGCAGCGAAGTGACGCTGCCGGCGGCTCTGTGCGTTGTGGAGGCCCGTGCGTTTTGGCGGCCGGATGTGTTGCGGCGGCTGGTGCTGCGGTTAGCTCAGGTGCTCCAGGGCAGCCGCCACGGGCAACGTGCCGTCGCGGAACTCGATGGTGCGCCCCGAGGTTGAGGGCAGGCCCAAGACTGCGGCAGCGACGAGGGCAACGTTGGCGCGGGCCGTCTCCTGGCCGCCAGAGGCATCCGCCGGGTTGACATCGATCAGGCCGTTGCCGGGGCCGTCAGTGAGCGCTCCAGGCCCCAGGATGGTCCAGTCCAGCTCCGTTCCGCGCAGGTAGGCGTCAGCGGCCGCCTTGGCTTCGGCGTAGGCGAAGAAGCCGTTGTCCGCGGGGACGCCGTGATCGGGCCCGGCTCCGAAGTAGGACACCATGATGTAGCGCCCGACGCCGGCCAGGGCTGCCCCATCCATCGACCGGATCGCGGCGTCCCGGTCCACGGCGTACGTCCGGTCCGGGCTCCTCCCCGGCACCGGCGGACCAGACCACGGCGTCGTGGTTCCGAAGCGCCTCGGCGATGTCCGCCGTCGTCGAATTTTCAACATCCAGGACAGCCGGGGTAGCGCCCGTCGCGGCGACATCCTCCCGGTGGTCAGGGTTGCGGACGAACGACGTCACGTCGAGTCCCTCCGCGGAGAGGATCCTGGACAGTTCCAAAGCCACTTTGCCGTGGCCGCCGATGATTGCGATTCGCGTCATGGACCCATTCTGTCCCACGGCGCCACGCGCCGCACCCGTTGCCCTATCACTTAGCGCGGCTCAGAGGCCCTTCTGGGCCCTTTTAGGCACCCAAAGTGATAGCGCAACGGGTGGTTAAACAAAGGACCCTGCCGGCGATGCCTGCAGGGTCTTTCTGTAGCGGCGGGGAGGCTCGATCTCCCGACCTCACGATTATGAGTCGTGCGCTCTAACCAACTGAGCTACGCCGCCATAAATGAGGAAAACCTGCGCTAAGCCGGTCAAAAACCGCCTTGACACAGGCCCTCATTCAGAGCCCCCACCGGAATCGATCCGGTGACCTCGTTCTTACCAAGAACGCGCTCTACCACTGAGCTAGGGGGCAACGAGTAAATACTCTACCGGAAGATTCCCCTCCCAACAAATCGGCGCCGGGGACGCGGGGAATGCGCCAAAAACGGCGCAAATCCGGGACGCACACGGCCTGGGAAGAGTCCGGGAACGGGTCTCCTGAAGCGCGGGACGCCCCGATGTGACCAAGGGAACTTAAACAAGAACGGGCCGGCTGTTGGGCCGGCCCGTTCTCACGGTGAGTCAGTGCTTAGCAGCTGACGGTTACCACTTGTTGCGGGGCTTGAAGCCGCCTTCGGTGCGCGGCTTGCGTGCCGCGTCGGAGCCGACGCCGCGCTCGTTGCGGTCGCTGAAGGAGCGTCCGCCGCGGTCAGCGGAGGACCGCTCGCCGTCGTTCTTGCGGAATTCGCGCTTGAAGCCGCCGTTGCCCTTGAAGTTGCCGCCACGGTCGCCGCCGCCGGAGTACCCGCCACGGTCGCCGCCGCGGCTGCCGCCCTGGTAGCTGCCCCGGTCGCCGGAAGGCTTCCGGCCGTTGTCCAGCTCGAGGTGGATCAGCTCGCCGCCGATCCGGGTCCGGGACAGGGCCTTCAGCTGGTCGGAGCTGAGGTCCGCCGGGAGCTCCACGAGGGAGTGGTCCGCACGGATGTCGATGCCGCCGATCTGGGCCGAGGAGATGCCGCCTTCGTTGGCAATGGCGCCAACGATGGAACCCGGCATGACGCGCTGACGGCGTCCGACGGCGATCCGGTAGGTGGCGTTGCCCTCGGTCAGGGTGCGGGTCGGGCCGCGTGAACCGAAGCCGTCCTTGGAGCGCTCGCGCTTCTGGAATTCGGGAGCGGCCGGCAGTTCCTTGACCAGGAGCGGCTGACCGCCCTGGGCCATCACGGCGAGTGCGGCGGCGATTTCCGAAGCCGGAACGTTGTGCTCTTCCTCGTAGGAGGAGATGAGGTCGCGGAACGACGCAACATCCTCGGAGGCGAGAGTCTCGGTGATCTTCTCCGCGAACTTGCCCAGGCGCAGGGTGTTGACCGTCTCGGCGGTCGGCAGGTGCATCTGCTCCACCGGCTGGCGGGTCGCCTTCTCGATGGAACGCAGCAGGTACTTCTCGCGCGGCGTCATGAAGAGGATCGCGTCGCCGGAACGGCCGGCGCGGCCCGTGCGGCCGATGCGGTGCACGTAGGACTCGGTGTCGTGCGGGATGTCGTAGTTGACCACGTGGCTGACGCGCTCGACGTCGAGGCCGCGGGCCGCGACGTCGGTGGCGACCAGGATGTCGATCTTGCCGTCACGCAGGGCCTCGACGGTACGCTCGCGCTGCTGCTGCGGGATGTCACCGTTGATGGCGGCAGCCTGGAAACCGCGCGAGCGCAGCTTGTCGGCGAGGTCCTCGGTGGCCATCTTGGTCCGGACGAAGGCGATGACGCCCTCGAACTCTTCAACCTCGAGGATGCGGGTCAGCGCATCGAGCTTGTGCGGGCCCATGACCTGCAGGTAGCGCTGGCGGGTGTTGGCACCGGTGGTGGTCTTGGACTTGACCTGCACCTCGGCCGGGTTGTTCAGGTACTGCTTGGAAAGCCGGCGGATCTGGCTCGGCATCGTGGCGGAGAACAGGGCGACCTGGCGGCCCGCGGGGTCTGCTGGAAGATCTGCTCCACGTCTTCGGCGAAGCCCATGCGGAGCATCTCGTCAGCCTCGTCCAGCACCAGGTACTGGAGTTCGGACAGGTCCAGGGAACCCTTGGTGATGTGGTCGATCACGCGGCCGGGGGTACCGACAACAACCTGGGCGCCGCGGCGCAGGCCGGCGAGCTGGGGGCCGTAGGCGGAGCCGCCGTACACCGGGAGGACGGTGAAGTCGTCGATGTGCTTGGCGTAGGAGGTGAAGGCCTCGGCGACCTGGAGGGCGAGCTCACGGGTCGGAGCGAGCACCAGGGCCTGGGTCTTGCGGGACGGGCCGTTGAGGTCGTGGAGCTCGGCCAGGCGGGACAGCGCCGGTACTGCGAATGCTGCAGTCTTACCGGTGCCGGTCTGGGCCAGGCCCACGACGTCGCGGCCTTCGAGCAGCAGCGGGATGGTTGCTGCCTGGATCGGGGACGGCTTCTCGTAGCCGACGTCCTGCAGGGCAGCGAGGACACGGCCATCGATGCCGAGGTCAACGAACTTGACGCCTTCTTCTTCAGCGTCTTCTGCCTTGGCCGGGGCGGCGGTGTTCGCAGAGGCCTCGGCCTGGGTGTCAGCCTGCGGTTCGGCTACGGCAGCGGCCGGAGCGTCGGTGTTCGCAGGGGCCTCGGTGAAGACCGGGGCGTAGCCGGCTGCGGGGGCAGCCGTTTCAGAAGTCTCGACGTCGACCTGGCTGTTCTCGGTGGCGAGTTCGGTTTCGACGGAGTTGTTCTGATTTTCGGGCATAGGTGAAATATCCTCATCCATAGGGGCCAAGCGGCACAACCCGAGGTGAGCGGAGCCGCAGTACGCGTGACCGGAATCGCCGGACGTACTTTGACCGGCCGGTCACATAGAAGCCCGGCGCTTTCGCAATCCCGTGGCAGGACTTCCCGCTGCATCTCTTGGCTGCTATCCCAGCAGTCTGTACAGCGTTTTCTTTAGCCGGCTCTCCCTATGAAAATGCCCGCATCTCATTCGCGCGGGCCCCAACACTTACCAGTCTTGCCTCAAGAATTGGGCAGGAAATAAGGGATTTCCGGAGTGGGGGATATTTCAATTGTAGGGCATCGATCCGCGCATGGGTAACTCAGGGGCCGACGACGGCGGTGAGCTTGCGCACACGGCCGCCGGCCCCGCGTCGCCCGAGGCGGCGCTGCTACACGCCGAGGCGGCGCTGCAGCTTCTCAAACTCCGCGTGGTATTCGGGCTGGAGGCGGATCTGGCCGTCGGCGTCGGCGTCCCGCAGGGCCTCCATATCCTCAACCGTGGGAGCGCTGAACCATTTGCCGATGGTTACCCCGTGGGTGGGGACGAAGATCCGGTGGATGTGGTCCCCTGCCTGGATGCTGCCGACCCGCACGACGCGCAGATACGTTCCCACGCGGCCTGCCTCGCCGAACCGCTTGACCCAGTGCGGCTCGTGCATCCTGCGCTGGAAAGTGGCGCACGGGGTGCGGGGCGAGGTCACTTCGACTTCAACGTCCAGCCCGATCTTCCAGCGTTCGCCGATGATGGCGTCCGTGGCGCTGACCCCGGCAACGCGCAGGTTCTCACCGAAGATCCCCGGCGGGAGGTCGCGGCCGAGTTCCGCTGCCCAGTAGTCGGCGTCGTCCTGGGAGTAGGCGTACAGCGCCTGGTCCTCGCCGCCGTGATGCACGCGGCTGGCCTGGATGTCGCCATGCAGTCCGAGCCTGTGGACTTTGACCGGCCCAGCCACGGGGCGTTTGTCGATCGCTGTCACGCCCACACTGCCCGGGTCGTCCAGCAACTGGTGTACGCGGCAGACGGCAAGAACGGATGCGGTGTCCATGGCACCAGTGTAGGCCTGGGCCCGCCCGGGCTCCCCGCAACGTTCCTGCCCGGTTGCTTTCCTGCCGGGCCCTCCATCCGCCCGCGACACCGGCGGGTCGCCCGGAATCCGCGGCCGTGTCCAGAAGCAACTGGGCAGGAAGGCCGGGCCCGCGGCAGGCCCCAGACCGTAGGATGCTGGAATGAGCAACGAGGCTGGCCCCAATGGTTCCGATATTTCCGGCATCTCCGACGTCTCCGACGTCCTGGCGATCGATTCGCTGCTGAGCGCCGGAGAGCTGGCCGTACGTGAGCGGATCCGGGATTTCACCGAACAGCGGATCCGTCCGGGCATCGCGGCCTGGTACGACAACGGGGTCTTCCCGCTCGAGCTGGCGCCGGAACTGGGAGAGCTCGGCGTCCTCGGCATGCATCTGGACGGCTACGGCTGCCCGGGCCGCTCCGCCGTCGAATACGGCCTGGCGGCCATGGAGCTGGAAGCCGGCGATTCCGGGATCCGCACGTTCGTCTCCGTGCAGGGTTCGCTGGCCATGACGGCGATCCACAAGTGGGGCTCCGAGGAGCAGAAACAGGAGTGGCTCCCCGGATGGCCGCCGGTGAACTGATCGGCAGCTTCGCACTGACCGAGCCCACCGCCGGTTCCGATCCCGCCGCGATGAAGTCCTTCGCCCGCCGCGACGGCACGGGCGACGGCGCCGGCTGGATCCTGGACGGCGCCAAACGCTGGATCGGGCTCGCCTCGGTGGCCGACGTACTGGTGGTGTGGGCGATGACGGACGACGGGGTCCGTGGCTTTGTGGTCCCCGCCGGCACACCCGGGGTCACCGCGACGCCGATCGGACAAAAACTCTCGATGCGCGCCTCGATCCAGTGCGATGTCACGTTCGACGGCGTCCGGCTGGGTCCCGAGGCCCTGCTGCCGGCCGCCCGGGGCCTGCGCGGCCCGTTCAGCTGCCTGAACGAGGCGCGGTACGGGATCGCGTGGGGTGCCATGGGCGCGGCGCGGGACTCCTACGAGGCCGCTCTGAAGTACTCGCAGGAGCGGTTGCAGTTCGGCAGGCCGCTCGCCGGGTACCAGCTGACCCAGGAGAAGCTGGTGAACATGCTGGTGGAAATCCAGAAGGGCACGCTGCTGGCGCTGCAGCTGGGACGGCTCAAGGACGCCGGGAAGCTGCGGCCCGAGCAGATTTCGCTGGGCAAGCTGAACAACGTGCGCGAGGCGATCGCGATCGCCCGCGAGGCCCGGACCATCCTGGGCGGGAACGGGATCACCCTGGACTATTCACCGCTGCGGCACGCCGCCAACCTTGAGTCGGTGCGGACCTACGAGGGCACCGACGAGGTCCACACCCTGATCCTGGGCCAGCACCTCACCGGGCTGGCCGCCTTCCGCTGAGCCTCCCACCTCCGCGAGTGTGCACCTCGCGGCAGTGTTGAGCGCGAACACTGCCGCGAAATGCCAACCCGGCGAGGGTCCGGGCGCGTCAGGCGGAGAACCCGCCGTCGGCCTTGACCAGCTGGCCCGACACCCAGCGGCCTTCGGGCGAGAGCAGGAACGCCACCGTCCCGGCCACGTCCGCCGGGGTTCCCAGCCGCCCGCCGGGCTGGCGCTGGGCCAGGTCGTCGCGCAGTTGCTGGTCCATCCAGCCGGTGTCCACCGGACCGGGGTTGAGCACGTTGGCGCTGATCCCCTGCGGGCCGAGTTCCCGTGCCGCCGCGATCACGATCCGGTCCAGCGCCCCTTGGACGCGCCATAGGGCAGGTTGAACGCGGTGTGGTCGCTGGTCAATGCCACTACAGCGCCGCCCCCGGCCGGGACCTGCCGCGCAAACCCTGCGATCAGCTGCCAGCCGGCGCGGGCATTGACGGCGAAATGCCGCTCGAAGCTCTCCAAAGTGGTGTCCAGGATGCCCGAGTCCACGGATTCAGCGTGGCTCAGCACTAGCCCCTGCAGCGGTCCGGCCTCCGCCGCGATGGCGGCCATCAGCCGGTCCACGGCCTGCGGGTCCTGGAAATCCGCCGGCAGCGCCACGACGGCGGCGCCCGTGGCCTGGAGTTCCGCGGTGAGGCGTTCGACGTCGTCCGGCTGGACGCCCCAGGGCATCCGGGCGTCATAGTCCTGCCAGTAGGTCAGGACGAGGTCCCAGCCGTCGGCTGCCAGCCGTCGCGCGATGCCCGCTCCGATCCCCGCCAGCCGGCCGACGCCGGTCACAAGGGCCGTCTTCCGGTGCGGCGGTGCGGGCGGGACCGGTGGAGTTTCGGGTGCGTTGGGGTCCATGCCGACCAGCCTAACCGCGGTCTGCCGCTTGCCGGTTTCGGTCCTCGCCGGCCGCAACGCCCCGGTGGGCGTCGAACGCCGCCGCCAGCGACCCTCGCCGGAGCACCACGAGCCAGCAGACCAGGAGGGCGAGCGCGCAGAACACACCGGCGCTCGAAGCCATGATCCAGAGGCCGGGCGTCTGGATGTCCAGGTTATCCGCGCCCAGCGCCGTGCCGATGGTCTTGGGCGAGAACAGGAAGACCAGGACCGAGATCCCCAGCACTCCGCCCATGAGCCAGCGCAGCCCGCGGTGGCGCAGCGGGGTCTCGCGGAGAGTCCAGGCGAAAGCCGGCAGCACGGCCGCGACCCACACCCAGTGGTGTGACCAGGACACCGGGCTGATCAGCAGCATGGCCAGTGCCGTCGCCGAGATGGCCACCACACGCGACCCCTGGGCGCTGGCCATCCTGATGACCGCGGCCGCCGCGGCCACCACCAGCAGGCTCAACAGGAGCCACGGCACGGTGACTGACGCTTCGGGGACGCCGAAGTGCAGCAGCGCCCCTTGAGGGAGAGGTTGTCGACGTATCCCGCGCCGCCGATCCGTGACGTGTCCGGGAGGATCTGCAGCCAGAACTGCAGGGATTCCGCCGGCCGGAGCAACCATCCGAGCAGCACTGTGCAGGCGAAGCCCGCGCCCATGTTCAGCAGGCCGCGCCAGTCCTTGCGCATCAGGAAGTACAGCCCGAAGACGAGCGGCGTCAGCTTGATGCCGGCGGCGACGCCCACCAGGAAGCCGCTTCCGGGGAAACCGCTGGTCCAGCGCCGGTTCCGGGACAGCAAGTCCGCCGCCATGAGGCCCATAAGCAGGATGTTGATCTGCCCGAACGCCAGGGTTTCGCGCCAGGGACCCAGGTTCAGCACGGCCAGGACCAGCACCGCGGCGCCCCAGCGGTTGCGCGCCTGGTTGAAGGTACCCCGCCAGTCCGTCCTGCCGTGCCAGTACCGCACTGCGAGCAGGGCCAGCCACCCCGCCACAACCGTGCCGGCCGCGTTGAACATCGTGAGGGCCACGGGTTCCGGCAGCCGGGCCAGCAGGCTGAAGAGCAGCGCGGCAAAGGGCGGGTACGTGAACGGCAGCTGGGGGCCGCCGGCCCAGTCGATGTTGCCGCGGTAAAGGTCCGACGGCGCTGCCCCGGCCTCGTTGAGGATCTTGCCGCCGTGCCAGTAGACACTGAAATCAAGTCCCTGCTTCGCCCAGACACCAAGCCAGGTCCACACCAGGAACAGCACCGCGGCCAGGGCCAGCATGGTGGAGAGCCTCAGCAACTGCGGCACCGGAAGCCGCTGCGCCAGCCGGGAGAGTTGCGCCAGCCCGGCCACGTGAGCAAGGCCGGACGGCCGTACCGGCCCGGGTGGCGGCGCTGCGGCGGGCGGCGCGGGCCGGTTTTCGGCGTCGAGCAGTGACATGGATCCCCCAAAATGTGGCTGATTCGAGGCTCGTACGGGGCACCGGCAGGGCGCCCGGCCTCGCTGCCCATCCTACCGAAGCCCTACGCGGGGACGGCGGCGACGTCCTTCCTGGCGGCGTCCTTGCGGATACTCGCACTCACGACGGCGGCGATGGTGCACATCGCGGCGGCGCCGAACCAGGCGTAGGTGTACTGTCCGGTGGCGTCCCGGATGGCCCCGGCCCCCAGTGCGGCGGCGGCCGCGCCGAGCTGGTGGGCCGCGAAGACCCAGCCGAACACAACGCTGCCGTCCGCCCCGAACACCTGGCGGCAGATGGCGGCGGTGGGCGGCACGGTAGCCACCCAGTCCAGTCCGTAGATCACCACAAACACGATCATGCTGGGCTGGACTGTGGCGCTGAGCAGCAACGGCAGCACCAACAGGCCAATGCCGCGGAACTGGTAGTAGACCGCGAGCAGGATCCGGGGATTGAAGCGGTCCGTCAGCCAGCCGGAGGCGATCGTCCCCACGATGTCGAAGATCCCGACGACGGCCAGCAGGCCTGCCGCGGTGGTCTGGGACATGCCGTGGTCGTGGGCGGAGGGGATGAAGTGCGTGCCGATCAGGCCGTTGGTGGTTGCGCCGCAGATGGCGAACCCCGCGACGAGGGCCCAGAAGGTCCGCACCTTGCTGGCCCGCTTGAGCACCTGCAGGGCACGGACGGCGGCGTTGCGGCCTGGTTCGCCGGCCCCGGCCGCCGGAATGCCAGATGCCGGAGCGCCCGGGGCGGCGGGGACCCGGGCTCCGCTTCGGCGCCGTAGGGCAGCACGCCGACGTCGGCCGGTGAGTTCTTCAGGAATTTCAGGACCAGCGGCACCACGGCGAGGGCGCCGGCGGCGATCAACAGTGAAGCCTGCCGCCAGCCCGGGTCCTGGGCCAGGGCGGCGATGAACGGCAGGAAGACCAGTTGTCCGGCGGCGCTGCCGGCGGTGAGGATGCCGATAACCAGGCCGCGACTTTTCGCGAACCAGGTGTTGGCGATGGTTGCCGCGAAGACCAGCGCCATAGACCCGGTTCCGAGCCCGATGAGCAGTCCCCAGGTGAGCAGGATCTGCCAGGACTCCGTGACGAGCACGGTCAGGGCGCTGCCGGCCGCGATCAGCAGGAGGGCCACGGCCGTGACTGCACGGATGCCAAAACGTTCCATCAGGGCCGCGGCGAAGGGGGCAGTGAGGCCGAAGAGCACCAGGTTGATGCTGACCGCGGCCGACAGCACGGTGGTGGACCAGCCGAATTCTTCCTGCAGCGGCACCATCAGTACACCTGGAGCGGCCCGGAACCCCGCGGCCCCGACGAGCGCGAGGAACGCCACCGCGGCGACGATCCAGGCCGGGTGGATCCTGCGCTTGGGAGCGGGCAGCAGGGTGGTCTGGGGTGCGCTCACAGGGCGGGTCCGTTCTGGGAAATGGCTTTCACGGACGGGGCCGGGGAAGCGTAGGTGGCGGCAAGGGGCACGGGGTCCGGGGTTCTGGCGAGGCTGTGCCAGCTCGTGTTCCGGGCCGTGAGCCGTTCCCCGCATTCGGTGCAACTGTCTGCGGAGGTGGTGCGCGCGCCGCAGCCGGTGTGGATCACAAACATGTGGGCTTGTTCCGAGGGGGCGGCAGGTGCTTTTCGGCCCAGATCACGACGGCGTTGAGCACCGGCAGGGCGTCCTCCCCTTCTCGGTGAGGACGTACTCCTGGCGGGTGCGGCCGCCGTCGTCGTAGGGGCGCCGGGTGAGCAGCCCCGCGTCGACGAGTGCGGCCAGACGTTTGGTGAGGACGGAATCCGCCGCTCCGAGCCGGGATTTCATGGCGTCGAAGCGGCCGTTGCCGAAGAAGACCTCGCGCAGGACCAGCATGCCCCAGGGATCGCCGAGGATGTCGAGGCCCCGGGCCATGCTGCAGGTCCGCCGGGACCAGTCGGATCGAAGTGCCATGCGGACAAACTAGCTGACTATCTTCAAGAAAGCTAGATTGTGCGCCCAGATGTCATTTCGCGGGCCGGGCGGAGCCGGGTGGCCCGGCGCTACGTTCCCGTGCGGAGCGCGGCGCGGGAGGGGCGGTAGGCCAGTGCCCAGAAGACCAGCATCGCGATGCCGCAGAGGACGCCGAGGCTCGCCACGATGAGCTGCCATTGGGTCTGCGGGTCCTTGCCCCACTCGGCCGCGCCCGCCATGACAGACAGGTACTTGGGCGTCAGGTAGAAGGCCAGGGCAGAGAAGGCGACGATGACCCACCCGGCAAGGCGCATCCGGCCGTTCCGGGACGGCACGCGGTGGATCGCGAAGCCCATGCAGGGCAGCGCCACGGCCATCCACACCCAGTGGTGGGACCAGGACACCGGGCTGATCAGGAGCATCAGCACGGCGGTGGCGGAGACCGCCACGAAGTTCTCGTCCGCGGCCACCGCCCACGCGATGACCAGCGCGGCTAGAGCGGCCAGCGCCAGGGAGAGGACCAGCCACAGCATGCTGGTCAGTCCGGAATCCGGCAGTCCCAGGTGCAGCAGCAGTCCCTTGACGGAGAGGTTGTCCACGTACGCGGGACCGCCGATCCGTCCGGTGTCCGGCAGGATCCTGGTCCAGAACGTGACCGAGGCCGTGGGCAGGATGGCCCAGGCCAGAGCGATCGAGCCAAAGAACCCGGCGGCCATCCAGCCGAGGGCCTTGAAATCGCGGCGGACCAGGAAGTAAAGCCCGAACGCCAGCGGGGTCAGCTTGATCCCGGCCGCGATGCCGATCAGCAGCCCTGCGGGCCAGCGGATCTCCCCTGACCGGGCTTTCCCGTACAGCGCGAAGTCGGCCAGGATCAGGCCCATCAGGATGATGTTGATCTGGCCGAAGTCGAAGGTGTCCCGCCAGGGCCCCAGGAGCAGGATCGCGGCGGTCCCGGCCAGCGAAACGGCGCGGAACCGCCAGTCGGCGATCGCGTTGCGCCAGCTGCCGAGGCGGAAGTAGTGCCGTGCGAGCCAGGCGGACACCACCCCGGCGCCCAGCAACGCCGTCGTGATGAACAGGAGGCTGCCGCCGCTCTGGCCGAGGCTCGCCATGGCCGCGAACAGCAGCGCGGCGAACGGCGGGTAGGTGAACGGCAGTCCGTCGCGCGGCGCGTAGAGCTCATTGACGCCGGCCTCCCCGGTCTGCAGCACCCGGCTACCGCCGTAGAAGTACACCTCGAAGTCGTTCATCAGCGGGATGTAGGCCGAGTACAGGACCACCAGGGCGGCGACGACGGCGAGCGCGCCGGCCGCTGTCGCGACCCTGCCGCGCATGGTGGAGGCCGTGGCCCTGATGGTGGTGGTCACGGGTGGTTAACTGCCTGACTCGCCGGCCGCGGGTTCGATCTGGGAGAACGCCTGTTCGAGGTCGGCGATGAGGTCCTCGACGTCCTCGATGCCGCAGGAGAGCCGGATCAGGTTGACGGGGACGGCCAGTTCGGTGCCCTTGACCGAGGCGTGTGTCATTTCCGAGGGGTAGTTCATCAGGGATTCGATCCCGCCGAGGGACTCCGCGAGCGTGAACACGGAGGTGGATTCGGCCACCTTGCGTGCCGCCGCCTCGCCGCCCTTGAACTGCACGGAGATCATGCCGCCGAACTTCTTCATCTGCTTCCGGGCGAGCTCGTGCCCGGGGTGGGAGGGCAGTCCCGGGTACAGCACGGCCTCGACCTCGGGCCGCTGCAGCAGCCACTCGGCAACGGCCTGGGCGTTGTCGCTGTGCCGGTCCATCCGGACGCCGAGGGTCTTGAGCCCGCGGGTGGTGAGGAAAGCATCCATCGGGCCGGAGATGGCGCCGACGGCGAACTGCACAAAGCCGATCTTCTCGGCCAGCTCGGCGTCGTTGACGATGATCGCACCGCCGACGACGTCGGAGTGCCCGCCGATGTACTTGGTGGTGGAGTGCACCACCACGTCGGCGCCGAGGGCCAGCGGGGTCTGCAGGTAGGGCGAGGCGAAGGTGTTGTCCACCACCAGGAGGGCGCCGGCGTCGTGCGCCACCTTGGCGAGGGCTTCGATGTCGGTGATCTTCATCATCGGGTTCGACGGCGTCTCCACCCACACGAGTCGGGTCTTGCCCCCGTTCGTTCCGCCGGCCGCAACAGCCTCCGCGACGGCGTCAAGGTTGGACATGTCCACCGGGGTGTTGCCGATGCCCCACTCCCCAGCACCCGGCTGATCAGCCGGTAGGTACCGCCGTAGGCGTCGTTGCCGAGGACGATGTGGTCACCGGGGCGGGTGAGCGCGCGGATCATCGAGTCCTCGGCGGCGAGGCCGGAGCTGAAGGAGAACGCGGCGGTCCCGCCTTCCAGCGCCGCGAGCTGCTCCTGCAGGGAGTCACGGGTGGGGTTGGTTCCGCGGCCGTACTCGTAGCCGGCGCGCAGCACTCCGATCGCTTCCTGGGCATAGGTGGAGGAGAAGTGCACGGGCGGCACGACGGCACCGGTGCGCGGTTCGAACGCCTGGCCGGCGTGCACGGCGCGGGTGTTGAAGCCGGGGGTGTTCGCGGAGGAGCTTTCTGGCAAAGACATGTGCGTTCCTTTCGGCCGGCGGCCGGGCTCCCGGGGAGGGCGGTCCGGTGTCCGGGTCAGTGTGCGGTCAGTTGCTGGGTCAGTTGCTCAGGTAGGCGAGCAGGTCGTGGCGGGTCAGGATCCCCACCGGTGCGCCGACGAACGTCACCATAAGCGTGTCCGCGTCGGAGAGGAGTTCCCGGGCCGTCGAGATCGATTCGAGCGAGCCGATCACCGGCAGCCGGGCCTCCATGTGTTCGGAGATCTTGTCCGACAGTTTCGCCTCGCCGCGGAAAAGTTTCGCGGTCAGCGTGCGTTCGTCGACGGCGCCGAGGACCTCGCCCATGACCACGGGCGGTTCCTGGGACAGCACCGGGATGTGCGAGACACCGAATTCGTTCATGATGTTGATGACGTCACGGACGCTCTCATTGGGGTGGATGTGCACCAGGTCCGGCAGTTCCCCGGTCTTGGCCTTGAGGATCTCCCCCACGGACGCTTCGTCGCCGCTGGCCAGGAAGCCGTAGGAACGCATCCACTGGTCGTTGAAGATCTTGGCCAGGTAGCCGCGGCCGGAGTCCGGCAGGATCACGACGACGACGGCGTCCTCCGGCAGGTTCTTGGCGACCTGCAGGGCGGCGACGACGGCCATGCCGGAGGAGCCGCCAACCAGCAGCCCTTCCTCGCGGGCGAGCCGGCGCGTCATTTCGAAGGAGTCGGCGTCGCTGACGGCGATGACGTCGTCCGGGACCGATTTGTCGTAGTTGGCGGGCCACATGTCCTCGCCGACGCCCTCAACGAAGTACGGCCGGCCGGTGCCGCCGGAGTAGACCGAACCTGCCGGGTCGGCGCCGATGATCTTGACCATGCCGCCGTCGGACTCCGCGCGGTGCGCGGAGACTTCCTTGAGGTACCGGCCCGTGCCGGTGATGGTGCCGCCGGTTCCGGCGCCGATCACGCAGTGTGTGACGCGGCCGTCCGTGTCGCGCCAGATTTCCGGCCCGGTGGACTCGTAGTGGCTGGCCGGGGCGGCGGGGTTGGAGAACTGGTCGGGTTTGTAGGCGCCCGGAATCTCGGTGACGAGGCGGTCCGAGACGCCGTAGTAGCTCTGCGGGCTGTCGGGGGCGACGGCGGTGGGCGTCACCACCACCTCGGCGCCGTAGGCCTGGAGCACGGCACGCTTGTCCTCGCCTACCTTGTCCGGCACCACGAAGATGCAGCGGTAGCCCTTCTGCTGGGCCACCAGCGCCAGGCCGACGCCGGTGTTGCCGGACGTGGGCTCCACGATGGTGCCTCCGGGCAGGAGTTTGCCGGTGCGTTCGGCCTCCTCGATCATCTTCACCGCGATGCGGTCCTTGATGGAACCGCCGGGGTTCAGGTATTCGAGCTTCACCAGGACCGTGGCCCCGATGCCGTCGGTTACGTGGTGGAGCTTGACGAGCGGCGTATTGCCGATGAGGTCCAGAACGGACTGGGCGTACTTCATAGGTACAAAGTTACCGTCTCCACCCGCCACGGGCGGATTCAGTCACGTCGGCGCGGTCCCCGGTGGCGCCGGGTGCGAAGATAATGCGGTGAAACGTGGGTCCGGCCGATGCGGCTGAAGAGTTATCTGCTCCCTGCCGGCATGCTGGCGGCAGGGTGCGCGGCGCTGTTCACCGGGCTCCTGCCCTGGCCGGCGTTCCAGGAACTGGCCGCCCGCACCGTACCCGTGCTGGCGTTCGTCGTGGCCATGTCGCTCGTGACGGAGATGGTGGACGACGCCGGGCTGTTCCGGGTGGTGACGGAACGTCTCGCCGCGCTGGGCCGCGGCCGGGTGTTCCTGCTGTGGCTGCTGGTGGTCGGCCTGGCCACCGTCTCCACCGTGTTCCTGTCGCTGGATACGACGGCGGTGCTGGTGACTCCCGTCGTCGTGCTGCTGGCGGTCCACGCCCGGATCCCGCCGCTGCCCTTCGCGCTGACCACGATCTGGCTCGCCAACACGGCGTCCCTGCTGCTGCCGGTCTCGAACCTGACCAATCTGCTGGCCCAGGACCGGCTCAATCTCAGCCCGGCGGCCTTCGCCGGGCTCGTCTGGGCGCCGGCGCTGGTGGGGATCCTGGTCCCGATCGGGCTCCTGTGGCTGGCGTTCCGGAAGGACCTGTCCGGCCGCTACGGGCCGCAGCCGGTCCATAAGGCGCGGGACAAGGTGCTGCTGTATTCGGCGTCGGGGGTGATGGTCCTACTGTTGCCCGCGCTCGTCTCCGGCGTGCCCGTGCAGTTCCCGGCGATCGCTGCCGCGGCGGTTCTGCTGGGCCTGTTCTTCTGGCGCCGCCGCTCGGCCCTGCGGTGGTCCATGGTTCCCTGGCGGCCGCTGATGCTCACGTCGGGGCTGTTTATGGTGGTGGAGGCCCTGCACGCGAACGGCCTGACACAGTTCCTGTCCGGAATCGCCGGTTCCGGTGAAGACCTGCCGGCCCTGCTGCAGCTCGCGGGCCTGGGCGCCGGTGCCGCGAACGCGGTCAACAACCTGCCGGCCTACCTCGCCCTGGAGCCGGTGGGCGACTCGCCGGTGCGGCTCGCGGCCCTGCTGATCGGCGTGAACCTTGGCCCGCTGGTGACCCCGTGGGCGTCGCTGGCCACGCTGCTCTGGCACGAACGGCTGCGCACGCTCAACGTCGAGATCAAGTGGGGAGGGTTCGCCGTGGCCGGGATCGCCGCCGTCGTGCTCACCGTCCCGCTGGCCGTTGGGGCGCTCTGGCTCGCGTCGGGCATGCCCTGACACGCCCGAGTGCCTCAGGCCTGACCGGGCTTCAGGCGCCGATGTCGTTAGCCCCATTTTCCCCTGCGGCCGATCCGCCGCCTTCGGGTGCGGCGTTCTGCCACAGACCGATGATGTTGCCTTCGGTGTCCCGGAAGTAGGCGGCCCAGCCCATGGTGCCGACTTCCTGCCGTGGCTGGACGGTGCTGCCGCCCAGGGAGTTGATCTTCTCCAGGGACGCGTCGATGTCGTCCACGTCCACCGTGACCAACGGGGAGGTGAGGTCTCCCTCGCGGCGGAACATACCGCCGTTGATGGACCCCGGCACCGAGGGCGTGCCCGTCTCATCCGACGGCGTCGTCATGAGCATGGCGTAACTCATCTCCGGCATGGCGCTGATCTTCCAGCCGAACGCCGAACTGAAGAACGCCCGCGCGCGGTTCTCGTCGTCCGCGGGGATCTCGAAATGTACTACTCCACCAGCCATCACACTCTCCTAAGAACAGGGATCCGGGTCTCAAGGCAGGCGTGGTGGCTCCACGCCACAGCCGAAGTCTAGTCCCGCCCAAACCCGGAGTTAAGGGCCCTCCGGCCACTGCCTGGGACGGGCCATAACGGCTGCTGTCAGGCGTTCGTGGAATCATGGTCAGATGACCATTGCAGACGTCCCCGCAGGCATTGCCGCCGCGGCTGACGCCTCGCTGCGGTGGCACCCGGGCGGTCCTTTCGATTTGTCCCGGACCCTCGGCACGCTCCTGCGGGGGCACGGCGACCCGTCCATCCGCACCGCACCGGACGGCCTCTGGATGGCGTTCACGACGCCGTCGGGTCCCGCCACGCTCCGGCTGGCGGTTGTTTATCCTCCGGACTGTCCGCCGGACTGCCCGCCGGCGGATCCCGCCGTCGAGGTCCAGGCCTGGGGGCCCGGCGCCGCCGATGCCGTCGCTTCCGCGCCGCGGATGATGGGCCGCGACGACGACTGGTCCGCCTTTGATGAACCCGCGTTCCATGCCACGCTGCCCCGGATGGTGGTTGAAGCCCGACGCCGGAACCTCGCCGTGCGGCTGCCCGCCACGGGCCGCCTCGTGGACTCGCTGGTGCCCACCATCCTGGAGCAGAAGGTCACGGTGATCGAGGCCCGGCGCGGCTACCGCTACCTGATGTACCGGTACGGGACGCGGCCCCCGGCGCCGGAACCATCGCGCCGGCGAATCTGTTGGTGCAGCCCACGCCTGAGCAGTGGCTGCGCATCCCCTCGTGGGAATGGCACAAGGCGGGGGTGGGGCCGCAGCGGTCGGCGACCGTCATGCGCGCGCTGCGCTCCGCCGTCGCGCTGGAAAGGCTCGCCGCACTGCCGGCGACGGAGGCCTCGGCGAAGCTGCAGACCATTCCCGGCATCGGCGTCTGGACGGCGGCGGAGGTTGTGCAGCGCACGCACGGCTGCCCGGACTCCATTGCGGTGGGCGACTATCACCTCGCGGCGTACGTCGGGGCGGCACTGACCGGCCGCAGGACGGACGACGCCGGCATGCTCCGGCTGCTGGCCCCGTGGACCGGGCACCGGCAGCGTGTGGTCCGAATGATCGGCCTCAGCGGCTTCCGGAAGCCGACCTTCGGTCCGCGGATGACCATCCAGGACCACCGCGGCCACTGACGTTTCCCCGCGCTGGAATTAGAGCCCCAGCCGGGCCACTGCTTCCTGCCGCATGTCCACCTTGCGGATTTTCCCGGAGACGGTCATGGGGAAGCTTTCGCGTACGTCCACGTAGCGCGGGATCTTGTAGTGCGCCAGCTTCCCGCGGCAGAACTCCGCCAGGCTGTCGGCTTCTAGCGGCGCGGCACCGGGTTTGAGGATGATGCAGGCCATCAGTTCCTCCCCGTACTTGGCGTCCGGCACCCCGATCACCTGCACGTCCTGGATATCCGGATGCGTGTAGAGGAACTCCTCGATTTCGCGGGGATAGACGTTCTCGCCGCCGCGGATCACCATGTCCTTGATCCGGCCTTCGATCACGATGTACCCGTCCTCGTCCATCCGGGCCAGGTCTCCGGTATGCATCCAGCCCTCGGCGTCAATGGCCTCGGCGGTCTTGACCGGCTGGTCCCAGTAGCCCTTCATCACGGAGTATCCGCGGGTGCACAGCTCCCCGATCTCACCGCGCTCCATCACCTCGCCGGTCACCGGGTCCACCACCTGGCTTTCCAGCCGCGGCATGGTCCGGCCGACGCTTTCGGTGCGCTGGGCCATGGTGTCCACGCTGCGGGTCATGGTGGACACCGGTGAGGTCTCCGTCATGCCGTAGCAGATGGCCACGTCCCGCATGTTCATCTCCGAGATGACGCGGTTCATCACCTCGATGGGACACAGCGAGCCCGCCATCACCCCCGTGCGCAGGGTGGAAAGGTCGTAGGACGCGAAGTCCGGCAGGGCGAGTTCCGCGATGAACATCGTGGGCACGCCGTACAGTGACGTCCCGCCGAAGTCCTGGACGGCTTCCAGCGCCGCGGCGGGGTGAATCCCCGGCCCGGAATGATGGTGGCGCAGCCGTGGCTCAGGGCGGCCAGGTTGCCGATCACCATGCCGAAGCAGTGGTAGAACGGCACCGGCAGCACCACCCGGTCGTGCTCCGTGTATTCCAGCAGCTCACCGATCGAGTACCCGTTATTCAGGATGTTGTAGTGCGAGAGGGTGGCGCCCTTGGGGAAGCCCGTGGTGCCGGAGGTGTACTGCAGGTTGATCGCGTCGTGGGGGTCCAGTTCGGCCATGCGCGCCTTCAACGCGGAATGGGCGACGTCGTCGGCCCGCTTGAGCAGCTCCGCCCAGGTCCGCTCCTCTTCCCGTGCCGGGACGCCGGCGGTAAGGCCGGGCTGGCCCGCGTCGGGCAGGAACACGAGTTCGCGCAGCTCCGGGCATTCGGCCAGCGCCTGCCGGGCCATAGCGGTGTAATCGCTGTTGCGGTCCGCCGGGGCCGCGACCAGCATCCGCATGCCGTTCTGCTTGACCACGAACTCCAGCTCATGGCTGCGATAGGCGGGATTGACGTTGACCAGGATGGTCCCGACCTTGGCCGTCGCGTACTGCAGGATGGTCCATTCGGCGCAGTTCGGGCTCCAGATGCCGATCCGTTCGCCCCTGGCCACGCCCAGGGCCAGCAGCGCGCGTGCCACCCTGTCGACGTCGTCGTTCAGTTTGGTGTAGCTCCAGCGGCGGGCTTCTTCCCCGGCACCGCGGCGGCCTCGATCAGGGCGTCCTGATAGGGGAACCGGGCCACGATCCGTTCGAAATTCTCGCCGATGGTTTCCTCGAGCAGCGGGACGTCAGTGTCCCCGGCTGTGTATGAAAGCATGGTGTGACGCTACCAACACTCGGCCGCCAAAAGAAGACCAAAGCTTGGATGTCCTACGAAATCTTCGGGACAAAAAGCCGCGGCCCGGTATTGTGAAAACCATGAGCGCACCCATTGACCTTCAGGCCATCTTCATCCCCAACGACGGCGAGTTCTTCCGTGTGAAGCTCGCGCTTGAGATCGCGATTGACGAGGTGGTCAACGAACCCGGCTGCATCCGGTACGAACTGACCGAGGCCAGCGAGGACAAGCTGGTGCTGACCGAACGGTGGGCCTCGCAGGAGGACCTGGACAAGCACTCGAAGGGTACTGCGGTCCAGGACCTCAACGAGTCCCTCAGCGCCCTGCTGGCCGCGCCGGTCCAGCTCGTCACACTCTAGGCACGGGACCTGCCACGTCCCGGAACAGCAACAACGCGGGGCCACTCCCCGCCCATCGATCTCAAGATCATGGGCGCGGAGTGACCCCGCGTTGCTGTAGGTCGGCTGGGGGCGCTCAGGCCTCCGGAATCTGGCTGCCGTCCTGCTTGCCGGCCGCCGCGGCGGCCTCGGCCTGGGACCGGGCCACGTGCGCGTGGACTTCCTCCATGTCCAGGGCCTTGACGGCGTCAACCACCTGCTCCAGCTGCTGGGCGTTCAGGGCGCCCGGCTGGGAGAAGACAAGCACCTTTTCGCGGAACGCCATCAACGTCGGGATGGACGTGATGCCGGCCTCGGCGGCGAGCTGCTGCTCGGCCTCGGTGTCCACCTTCGAGAAGACAACGTCCTGGTGCTTCTCGGAAACTGCGGCGTATGTGGGTCCGAACTGCTTGCACGGGCCGCACCATTCGGCCCAGAAATCAACGAGGACAATGTCGTTGTCCTCGACGGTCGATGCGAACTGTTCACCTGTAATGTCTACGGTAGCCATGGGTCAACGGTACGCGAGCAGCCCCGCCTTGTCCCCTGCATTTCGCTGTTGGCACATCCATATGACGGCCCCTCAAAAACCCCGGGCGCACCCTGCCGTCCGGCCCGGGGCCCTTGGACCCTAGCCCGCCGTGCGGCCACGGCCTACCATCAGCGCCATGCCTCCAGCCCCGGGAAACACCACCAGCCAGGCCATCACGGCCGGCTCCCTGACCAAGAAGTTCGGCCACCGTGAAGTGCTCCACGGCATCAGCTTCGGCATCGAGAGGGCTCCGTCTTTGGTGTGATCGGGCCCAACGGTGCAGGCAAGACCACCGTCATGAGGTGCCTGCTGGACATCATCCGGCCCACGTCCGGCTTGTCGACGGTGTTCGGCGTGGATCCCCGGACCGCGGGCCCGTCGCTCCGCCGCCGGATCGGCTATCTGCCCGGCGAGCTGTTCCTGGAGGGACGGATCACCGGGCGCAAGCTGCTGTCCCATTACGCGGACATCAGCGGACCCGTCAGGCCGGGTCGCGTCGATGCTTTGGCGGAACGGCTGGGTCTGGACCTGGACCGCCACACCCGCAAGCTCTCCAAGGGAAACAAACAGAAGCTGGGACTCGTCCAGGCGTTTATGCATGATCCCGAGCTGCTGGTGCTGGATGAACCGACCAGCGGGCTGGACCCACTCGTCCAGCAGGAATTCCTCGCCATGGTCCGCGAGGCCCAGGCCAACGGCCAGACGGTCTTTCTCAGTTCCCACATGCTCAGCGAGGTCCAGCAGGCCGCCGAAGAGGTCGCGATCCTCCGTGACGGCCGCATCATCACGGTCGCCACGGTGGACAGCCTGCGGCAAGGTGCGGTGCGGCACGTGCGGTTCACCGCCACCGGGATTTCGGCGGCCGACGCCGGTGCGCTGCTGGCCGGGGTGCCCGGGATCGGGCACCTTGAGGTGCTGCCGGCGGGCGACGGCGTCGAGCTGTCCGCGACGCTGGGCGGAGCGATCCAGCCGCTGCTCCGGGTCCTGGCCGGCCTCGCGCTCACCGAGCTGGTGCTGGAGGAACCGGACCTCGAGGAATCGGTGCTCGAGCTCTACGGATCCATCCGCGGCAATGGCTCCGGCATGGCCGACGTCAATGGGAACGGACGCCGCCGCCGGCGGAGGGCCACGGCGCATGAGGCGGCCGCTGCCCCTTTTCACGAGGGCCTTTGTGGACTCCTGGGTCTCCACGCTCGGGTGGGCGGCGGGGCTCGCCGCCGCGATCTTTATCTACCTGCCGCTTTACCCCTCGATCGGCGGAAGCCCCGAGATGCAGGGCATGATGGATGCCTTTCCGCCGGAGATGATCAAGGCCCTCAATTACGACCAGATCACCTCGGGACCCGGGTACACCCAGGCCACCATGTTCGGGCTGATCGGCTTCCTGCTGATGACCATCGCTTCGGTGGCGTGGGGAGCGGCGGCAGTCGGCGGGGATGAGGAATCGGGCCAGCTTGAACTCACGCTGGCGCACGGCGTGACCCGCACCCAGGTGGTCCTGGAGCGGGCGCTGGCCATCCTGGCGCGCGTGCTGCTGCTGGTCTCCCTGGTGTTTGTCCTGATCCTCCTGCTGACCGATTCCGCGCAGCTGAACATCAGGCCGGAAAATCTCCTCGGCGCCTCCGTGCTGTCTGCCGGGCTGACCCTGCTTTCGGGCACCATGGCGCTCTTCGTCGGCGCGGTGACGGGACGGAAGACGTACGGTGTGGCCGCCGGCGCCGGCGTCGGCGTCCTGGGTTACGTGTTCAACGCCGTCGGCAGGCAAAGCCAGGAGGTCGACTGGCTCCTGAACCTCTCGCCCTACAGTTGGGCCTACGGCAATAACCCCGTGGCCAACGGGGCAGACTGGGCGGCCGCCGGCTGGCTGTGGGGCATTTCGGCCGCCCTCGTGGCACTCAGCGCGGTGGCCCTGCGCCGGCGCGACGTCGGGACGTAGGCGCTGGCCGTCTCAGGCGCAGCCGGGCTCAGGCGCGGGCCGACTCAGGCCCAGACGTGCGGCGCCGGGCGCCGCGCCCCGGGCAGGGCGTTGGTTTCCCGCCATTCGTGGATCCATTCGGGCAGTTCGAGGTCAGCCGGAGGCGCCCCGAACTCACGGATGATCTCCTCCTGGCTGACCGGCTTGCCCTTGCTGACCAGGCGCGTAGCGATGAATGCGCGGGCGTAGATTTCCCCGTCCACCACCATGCGCTGCTCGAAGTAGATGGCTTTCTCGTCGAGGCCGATGATCTTCGTTTCGATCGTGTACCGCTGCCACAACTGCAGTGAACGGCGGAAGGCGATGGTTTCCCCGGCCGCCACCGGACTCCATCCCCGGCGGCGCATGGCCTTCCAGGTTCCGCTGCGGGCCATCAGGTCGAACCGGCCCAGGTCCATCAGGGAGAAATACATGCCGTTGTTGACATGCATCGCAATGTCAATGTCGGTCGGCAGGACCTTCAGCGGAAGTGACGACGTGTCCCAGATACTCAGCGCCGAACGGCGCGAGGACGTGAACAGCAGGAGAAGCGTGCGGAGAAGCAGATGCATGGGCACTATGTTACCCGCGAGTAACAACGCTGCCAAGGATGGAGACTGCGGTTTTGTGGACCAGCCAGCAGTTGCCGGCTCCGCGACGCCGCCTCGTGGGTGCGGTTGAGTATTACGCTGTCCGGATGACAACAGACCTGACCGTCAGGCCCGCCCGATTGGACGACGCCGCCGGCATTGCGCGCGTGCACATCCAGGCCTGGCGTGAGAGCTATGCCCACCTGTTGCCGGCGGCCTCCTTGCCGGGCTGGAGCAGGGTCCGCGGGAGGAAAGGTGGCGCAAGATCATTGCCGCCGCCGCCTCGGACGTCTGGGTGGCCTGCCGCGGGACGGACATCGTCGGCTGGGCGAGCGCCAGCGCCGGGCGTGCCGATGACGCGCCCCGACCCAGGGAGCTGAACGGGATCTATGTGCTCGCCAGCGAGTACGGCTCGGGGCAGGGCAATTGCTGCTGGACGCAGCTGTGGGCCACGGCGGCGCCTACCTCTGGATCGCGGAAGAGAACCCGCGTGCCTTCGCCTTCTACCGGCGCAACGGCTTTGTCCCCGACGGCGCCACCTCGGCGCATGACCTGGTCGGGACGGCGGTACCGATCCTGCGGATGGTGCGCTGAGTCCGCAGGGCGTCGCCGGCGCAGCCTCAGTCCGCGGCGATCAGTTCGGCTTCAAAGCCGTCCGAATTCACCAGGTAGGCGGCGAAGTGGTCCGGGCCACCGGCGTGCGGGTACTTTTCCGAGAAAAGTTCGCGCCAGCCGCGCCCGACGGCGGCGGCCGCCAGGGCGTCCACCTGCTGCCTGGTCCCGGCGTTGAACGCCAGATGGTTGAGCCCGGGCGCGGTGCGGTCATGCGTCCGGCTGCTCAGGGCCGGGGATTCCTCTACAACGATGTACGTGGTCCCCCGCCGCCAGCTGCAGCCGTCCGGCCAGTCCTGGTAGTCCTGATAGCCCAGGCGGGCCAGCAGCCAGCCCCATTCTTCCTTGGCACGGCCGAGATCCGGTACCCAAAGCTCGACGTGGTGCAACGCACCGAGGGTCTCATCAGTCATCAAGAGAGTCTCGCACGCCGGGGACACAGGTTTTGGCCGGCCGCCGCGCCTCAGTACAAAATCCGTTGATAGAGGACGTGGTCCTGCCAGCCTCCGGCGATGTTGAGGTAGGCCGGGGCTGTGCCGATCTCCGTGAAACCGGAGCGCCTGAGGATCTTCTGTGAGGCGGTGTTGTGCTGGAGGGTCGCGGCCTGCAGCCGGTGCAGGCCCAGCTCGTCCCGGGCCTCGTCAATGGCGAATGCGACCGCTGCCGAGCCGATCCCGCGCCCGGTGTAGTCCTTGTCCACCCAGTATCCGAGGTGGGCGCTGAGGAACGGCCCCGGACGATTCCGCTGAGGGTCATCAGCCCCACAATCGACTCGCCATCCGTCAGGACCCACGGAACATCGGAGCCGGCGATGAACAGGGCGAGCTTGGACTGAACGCTCACCATCTGACCGTCAACGGTGAAGAACTCCTCGGCCCGCAGCGGCTCCCAGGGCGCCAGGTGTTCCCGGTTTCGCAAGTAGGCGGCACACATCAGTTCCGGATCGGAGGCTCTGAGGACCCGGATCCGGACGCCGCCGGCCAGGGGCGTGCTCTTGCCTGTCATCAGGGAGCCCCGCGCCAGCTCAACCCGGCGTGAGCCAGTACGGCTGGACCCGCTCCGCGGCCAAAGCCAGCGCGTCCCCGCTGACCACGACCGACTCCTGATCCATGCCGACGTCGGCCCATTGCGCCACGATCCGCAGTTCACCAACTGTTGGCAAGGGCCACAACCAGAACTTCACCGACGATGTCACCTCATCGTCGCTGCCCGAGCCGCCGCCACCACCGGCCGTCGTCAGCACCGGCCCCGGCCCCGGGTCGGCACCTTCCATCCCCCAGTGGGGCCACTCGTCCGCCGTGGTCTTGCCCCCGTCCGGGTACGCAACACCGAGCCGGAATCCTCCGCCGCCACCCTGCGTGCCGTAACGGAAAGACGGCCGGTTGAAGCACCGTTCGGTCAGCGAGCCCCATTCGGCGTCGGACTCGGTCCCCCGACGAATCGTCCAGACGAGTTCCAGCACGGAGCCGGTGGAATACACCTCGGCGCCCTTCACAGCCATCACCATCCGCTGACTGCGCTGCAGGAACAGCCCCAGGGGCACCACTGCAGGAAGTTCGTCCGACGGCGGAGCCGCCCACGGGGAACCACAAATTTGGGCTGCCGCGGCCGCTCCGGCGGCGCTGGAAGATCGTCAAAGAAGGACATGCCCTCATCCTTGCACCGTAGTCAACCCCTGCCCGGGTGCACAGTCACGGAGGCCCCGGCTCCGGTCCCGGCCTCAGGACTCATCGTCGTCGTCATCGTCGTCGTCCTCGCTCGAATCGGTACCCCGGACGGTGACGCTTGCGACGCCATGCAGGTCCATCAGGGGCATCACGAGGTTGCGCAGCGGGTGACGTCCGAAGAACCTCACCTCCATCGAGACCATCGGTTTCTGCTCGTCCCCCGTCCTCCGGGTGCGCAGAATCGAGGAACTGAACCCCATGGTGGTGGCGATTTCGAGGATCTGCCGCAATACCCCTTGGCCGTCGGCGTAGTCGATGTGCATGACCCGGTTCCTGTCCACGGAGGGGATTTTGCGGACGGCCGGGGCAATCACGAACAGCGTAATGAGGTGGAAGATGGTCAGCACCGCGCCAAGGGAAACCATGCCCGCCCCGCAGGCCATGCCCACCGCGGCGGAGACCCAGATGGTGGCGGCGGTCGTGAGCCCCGGACAACGTCCCGGCCCTTGAAGATGACACCAGCGCCCAGGAAGCCGATCCCGCTGACGATCTGGGCCGCGATGCGGGACGGGTCCAGGACGGCACCGGGCTCCATCACGGACGCGAAACCGTAGGCGGACACCAGGGTGAAGCCGCACGAGCCGAGTCCCACCAGCACGTGGGTCCGGTATCCCGCGCTCTTCTGCCGGACCTGCCGCTCGATGCCGATCAGGGAACACAGCACGAACGTTGCGAGCAGCAGGCCGGCTTCCACCAGACTGGTGTCAGTGAAGAAGAACATGCCGCCCGCCTTCCTTGGCCGGTCCGTTTTTGGGTGCCCGGCCGGAGATCACTGCCCCTATTGCTGACTTTAGCAAGGCTGCCGCCGGTCGGCCTCGGACAATTTTCCGCCCGTCGCCGCCGATACCCTGCGGCACGTTTCTCTTCCTTCGGAGGAGCCCCCGCCATAGGATCGGAGAACGCCGCCGACCTTGCAAAGCGGTGCGGCGAGGACTTGGGGGCCGCCATGCATAAGAACAATGCCATTTCGTCGACGTCACAAAACATCCGAGACGCCGTCAGCACCCTTCTGGATCTCGTGGTGGACAGCACCGAGACGGGATCCGACGTCGGCGATTTCCTCGCCGACCTAGCCAGCCTGACGGCGGGAGGGCTGTCCCGCCCAGAACGCGAAGTTTCCTGCGGGATCACCATCACACGTCGGAAGCAGCCCTCCTCAGATGTGGGCAGCAACGGAGAGGGCTCCGTCAGCAAGGTCCGGATTCCGCTTGAGCTCGACGGTGAGGACTCCGCCGTCGTTAACCTCTATTCGCCGCGGGCCGGGGCTTTCTCCGGCGAGGACCTCGCGGAAGCGCACCGGTTCGCCGCCGACGCCTCGCGGGCACTGCTCCTGGCGCTCCGGATCTCACAGCTCCGGGAATCGCGTCAGGACCTGTCCGCCGCAATGCAGTCGCGGACCATCATTGACATGGCAATCGGGGCGATCATGGCCCAGAACCGGTGCGGCAGGGACGCCGCCTTCAAGATCCTCCGGAACACCTCCAACAACCGGAACCTGAAGATCCGCGACGTCGCGGCAGGAGTCGTGGCCTCCATTGCCGGCGATACCGACTTCACCGCACGCTTCGAGGAGTAAACCGCCGCGGCCGGCCAGCGCCTGGGCGGAAGAACGCAAGCGGCGGCAAACAGAAAGAGGAAGGGCACAATGGAAGATCCCTACGACCTGGAACGGTACGTCCTGGCCCAGGACGCGGGCGGAACGTACCGGCACGCCCTCGAGGAACTCCGCGGCGGTGCCAAGCGCAGCCATTGGATGTGGTTCGTGTTCCCGCAGCTCGCCGGGCTGGGGCAAAGCCCCACGGCCCGGAAATATGCCGTCACCTCCATTGATGAAGCGCGTGCTTACCTCCGGCACCCGGTGCTGGGTCCGCGGCTGGTCGAATGCGCCGAAGCTGTGGCCGGGCTCGAGGGCCGCACCGCGGGGCAGATCTTCGGTGGCATCGACGAACGGAAGTTGCACTCTTCGATGACGCTCTTCCTCCGGGCAGACCCGCAGCAGGCCGTCTTCCGCACGGTCCTGGAGAAATACTTTGAGGGGCTGCCGGACGCGGCCACCGACCGGCTTCTCGCCGGGCAGGACTGACCGGCTTACGCGCCCGGCACCGCCAGCGCGGTGATCATCCGCTCCATGCGGGCCACCCCGGCGTAGCGGCCTGCGTTGTCAGTCACCAAAGGGGTTCAAACCGGCTGGAGGATGCCCGCGTCATGGACCGGGCCAGCGCTTCACTCAGCGGAGTGTCGAGGTTCACGCGCATCCCGGGGCTCACCATGCCCAAGCCGGCGGCCACCGGGTCCAGCACGCAGACCGGGCGGAGGTGGTCTCCGATCAGCACCACCGACTGAAGCGACGGGCTTGAGGCGAAGGCTTCCGCGGCGAGCGCGGCGGTGGTGGACGTCGTCGCGGATTCGAGGACGTCACGGATGACGGCCTTATGGGTCACCGCCGGTTTCGACGCGAGACGGTGTGCCAGGTCCAGGTCAATGCCGGCCCACGGCGGCGCCGGCCGGGCCAGGTAGTAGCCCTGCACCAGCGGCACGCCAAGGGAAACCAGCGCGTCGAGTTCCTCCACGCGCTCCACACCCTCGGCCAGGATCCACGCATCGACCCGGCCGGCAAAAGTACCGAGCATCTCGATCAGGGCGCGTTTGGCTTCATCCCGGTCCACATCCTGGATCAGTTCACGGTCAATCTTGATCAGGGAGGGTCGCAGCGCCAGCAAGTGCCGCAATCCCGCATAGCCGGCCCCGGCGTCGTCGACGGCGATCAGCGCCCCGGCGGCACGCAACTGGTTCAGGTCCGGTTCCAGCCCGACGTAGGAATCGATGGGGGTCTGTTCGGTGAGTTCGACGACGATCCCGCCCAGGTTCCCCTCGTTCCGCCAGACGCTCCGGATTTCCTCGGTGGACAGCAGTTCGGGCGAGACGTTGAGGGTCAGGAAGCAGTTGGGGGGCAGGGTGGAGCGGGCTGCCAGCGCAGTCCGCAGGGCGGCCGATTCCAACTCAGCGGATTTCCCGTGGTTCCGGGCCGCGGAAAACCACACTTCGGGGTTCTTCTCGGAGTAGCCGGGGAAGCGTGCCAGCGCTTCATAGCCCACCACCGTGCCACGCGAGGTGTCGACGATCGGTTGGTAGGCCGCGGCGAGGCCTTCACCGCGGCAGGCGGCCGCCAGGAGCTCATCCCAGTCCGGGCCCACAGGCGTACCGGCGCCGGGGGCTGACCCGCCTGCCGCGGGACTGCTCAACTAACCGGAACGATTGCTTTGTGGACCGACTGGACCACTTCGGCCGGCAGATCCACCAGGCCGTGCGCGGACGCGGCGTGGGCGGCGACGTTGACCAGGATTTCATCTTCCGTGCTGCACACCCATTTGGCTTCACAACCGGGCACTACATCACCACATGCAAACGATTTCACTAAGGCTCCTTATATTCGACGGCGAACTGCACCACCCTACTGCCCCACCTGCTGGAATCCGGCGATGTTAGCCACCGGCCACCAGGTGTTTCGGGCAGCGTGCGCGGTGTAGTTTGGCTGCATGATCAGGATTGGCTCCATCGTCATCCGTGTCGATGACCTCCAGCGCCAACTGGACTTCTGGACGGCCGCTTTGGATTATGTGCCGCGGCGGCCTCCCGAAGAAGACTTCGTTGTCCTCGGGCCGAGGGATGGGGCGGGCCCGAACATCTCCCTGGACCGTGTCCCGGCGAAGGTCCAGGTCCCGCCCCGCATCCACCTCGACCTCTATTCCGAGCAGCAGACGCAGGACGTGGAACGGATGCTGCGGCTGGGTGCGAGCCGCGTGGAATGGAGCAAGCGTCCCGCGGACGCGGACTACGTCATCCTGGCCGATCCCGAGGGCAACCGGTTCTGCGTCGTGGACACCGCCGGAGGGTAAACGCCAGGCTAGGGCCGCCCCCGCCGTCGAAGCCTGCCGGGCCGCCGCTTCGATGGCGGCGCAGTGCCCGGCCCATTCGGCCGGCGTCCGCCGGGAGAGATTAGGGTCGCCGGGTCGCTGGCCGGCGGTCCCGTCGATGAGTTCGCGCAGGATATCGGCGTGGCCGAGGTGCTGGGCCGTCTCGACGCACAGGTGCACCAGGATCTGCTGCAGGGTCACGTGACGCCGCTCCCCGCCCACCACGGGACCTCGCCGGGGGCGTCGAGCGGGAGCGCTTCGATCGTCGCATCGGCGTGCGCTGCCGAGAGCCGGTGCAGTTCGATGATCTGTTCCCGGGTTTCGTCCGCGGTCAGCCACAGGTCGGCGTCCGGGGCTGCGTCATCGGCGAACCAGGGCAGCTCCACACCGCTGGGCCTGCCGAAGACGTCGCCGAGGTAGCCGAGTTCAACGCTGGCCACGTGCTTGATCAGCCCCAAAGGTTGGTGCCCGTCGGCGTCATCGGCCGGCGGGCGTCGTATTCGCTGAGACCGTCGAGCTTGCCGAGCAGGTCGGCGCGGCGGGTGCGCAGGTAGCTGTGCAGAATCGCTTTGTCATCCATGGTGCGCACTCTATCGGAGGACCCAGCGGGACCCGCCCCCTAAACCGGAGGGAGGGCGCCATACGATTTGGGAAGCTCATACGGGTTGACGGGCCGGTCCTCGTCCAGGGAGGACGGCTCCCTGGTGGTGTAGCTCCGCGCCGTGTTCAGCTCGCGGGAACGACGGAACAGCCCGTAGCCGAGGAATCCCAGCCCGCCTGCCAGCAGGACCAGTCCGAGAATGAAAAGACCGGTCGCGCCGGCATCGGCACTGCCGGATGCCACCTGAAACAGCGGCGTTGGCAGGACAAAAAGCGTAGCGGCCAGGGCTACGCTCCCCACCGCGATCTGCCATCTTCCTTTGGACTTCATGGTTCCCCCTCCATTGTGTCTGTCAGGGTTCAGTAAACCGGTTCCCCGGCCAAAGCGGAAGAGGAGGCAAGGTATCGACGCGCGGCGGGATGCGGAGGAGGATTAAGGGGCAGTCACGATAAGGAGGTCAGTGATGTGCTATCAGTACAACAGGGAATTCCGGCACGACATCAAAAAGGATGAAGCAAAGGAACCAAAAGAAACAACTGCGCGTCCGGAGCCCCGGGCGAAAGCGCCTGACTTCAAGTTCTGGGCCTTCCCCGCCGCAGCAGGGAGTTTACGGTCGAGGAGCCGGCGCAGGCTGACCGGACCCGCGAGAAGGTCTAGCCCGGACGTCAACGGAAGGCCCCTCCAGGAGGGGCTTTCCGCGCGAGCAGGCGCCTGTCCTGCGGGTGTACCGCCCGACGTACGGGAGACTGGAAGTCCCCGATCGCAAAGGCAGGACCACAATGGTTAGTCTCCAGCAGGACGCCGAAGGCTTCATCCGCATGAAGAGGCACTTCCCCGGCAGCACGGTCATTTCCGTCACCTTCAATGACGGGTCCTCGGAGGAGTTCTCCGGCGAGCAGCTGAACGCAATCTATGACGAAGCATTGGCCGTTTACCGGGCGGAGAATCACCTGGACGCCAAGGGATACTCCCGGGCACCGAAAAAACGGTCCAGCCTTCCACCAAGATCGAGTTCGTCGCGGTGCACCCCGGCATGGCCAAATAGTCGCCCAGCGAGCCTTGACACCCCGTGACTGGCGGCTTATTCTACAACCAAATGGTTGTAGATGAGATGAGTGATGCCGATCTTGACCGCCTGTTCCAGGCGTTCGCCGATGCCACCCGCCGGGACATTGTCGCCCGGGTGACGGCTGGCGAATACTCCGTGTCAAGGCTGGCGGAGCACTACGCCATGAGTTTCGCCGCCGTACAGAAACACGTGGCGGTGTTGGAGCGCGCCTCCCTCGTGACGAAGGAGAAGCGCGGACGGGAGCAGATCGTGCGGGCGCACCACGATGGCCTACGGCGAGCTCGACGGCTGCTCGATGAGTACGAAACGATCTGGCGGCAGCGGGCTGACCGGATCGCAGACATTCTCGCAGAGGGATAGGGAGAGATCAGTCATGACTGTTATGAGTTCGCAGAAAAACGCCGAGACCCTGAGCTTCACCGTCGTCGCCGAGTTCGACGCCGGCGTCGAACGCGTCTGGCAGGTCTGGGAGGACCCGCGCCAGCTTGAGCGCTGGTGGGGGCCGCCCACCTGGCCCGCGACCTTCGATGGCCACGAGTTCGTGTCCGGCGGGAAGGCCAGCTACTACATGACCGGGCCTGAGGGCGAGAAGAGCCGGGGCTGGTGGCGGTTCACCGCCATCGAGGCTCCCCACCGCCTGGAGTTCGACGACGGTTTCGCCGACGACAACGGCGATCCGATCCCCGCAATGGGAACCAGTCATGCCGTGATGAGGCTCGAAGCAGTCGGCAACCGCACGCGGATGACCATTGTGTCCACCTTCGACTCCGCAGATTCGCTGGAGAAGGTTCTTGCCATGGGCATGGAAGAGGGCATGAAGCAGGCCCTCGATCAGATCGACGCCATCCTGTCCGGCTCCGAGGTCCGCTGACCGCAAACGCTCCGTCGCGACCACCAGATCCGCAAGAAACACCCCCGCAGGTGCCTTCGCCGGCACCTACGGGGGTGTTTTTCGCGCCAAAGGCCCGGCGGCACTACCCGCCCAGGATCTTCGCCTTCTGCACCCCGAACTCTTGTTCCGTGAGAATCCCCTGCTCTTTCAGCGCGGCGAGCTCTTTGAGCTGCTCGATTGCTTCGTTCGAGATTCCCCGGCGGCAGCTGGTGGCGGCGGCGGCTGCTGGTACACGGGTTCTTGGTCCGCGGGCTGCTGCTGTGCCATCTGCGCGTCGTAGGCCTGCTGCTCCTTGGCCGCGGTCGCGGCGTCCTTCTCGGCGAACTTGTTAGCCTGCCGTCGCTGGACGCGGCCGCTCACGGCAGATGCCGTCCCGGCTACCACCGCTGTCCGTGCCATACCCCTGAGCAATCCCATAATTCGTCTCCTCTCGCATCGCGTTTTATATGTGTCAGGCTACGGGCGGGGTGTCGAGGGCCTCGAGGGCTGCCATCACGTCCGGTGCAGGGATCCGCGTGCTCGCGACGAGCTCGCCCCCGCCGTCGCGTACGGCCGCCACGAACGGTGCCGCCCAGATGTTCTCGTAGACAATCAGCGCGGCGACGCTTCCGGGAAGAATCGCGTCAGCTGCCTCGGCAATCTCCTCTTCGCCCAGAAGCCCGCTCTGCGCGCCGTCAAAGTAGGAGAACGACTCCGCGGGACCGCCTGGATCAGTGAGCTCGAGGACCTCGACGGCGCCGTCCTCGTTCTTCATCACGACAAGGAGATCGAAGAGCCGGATCACACCCTGCTCAACGAGCCGTATCAGTTCTTCACTGGCCCGCCCCGTCAGTCCAGCCATGGGGAACTCGAGGAGCACAAAGTCGACCGGCCCGTGGGCCTCGGTCTCCGGTGTGGTTGTCACTGGCATTCCTCCGTTCTGTTTCGAGCGCACTGTCCGGCACGCTCGTCTTAGTGTGGGGCGCCGCCTGCCTGTCGGTCACCACCCGCGTCGGATGATTCCGACGGCGGGCTGCCGGCAACTACGCTTCGATGCCCAGGGGATTCTTGAGACCACTACAGCGCTTCCGAGGAGGCCCCGCATCATCCATTTCGGGTGAGCTCAACGCACGCGCAACCCTCCGGAGGGCAAAGAAAAAGCCCCGGAACCTGTTGGTTCCGGAGGCTTCTCCAAGGGTGGCAGATGAGGGATTCGAACCCCCGTAGGCGTTGCCAGCTGATTTACAGTCAGCCCCCTTTGGCCGCTCGGGTAATCTGCCGAACTTCAAAAGAAGATCACTCGCGGCTTCCGTGTTCAGAACCACTGTTTCCAGTTCGTTCCGCTTCCAGCAACCGCGGGCAAGACAACTTTACAGAACTTCCGCCGAAGAATCGAATCGGCGTCCCAGCGGTTCAAAAAAGCGCCAAAAAGCCCGGAAAATCAGGCTTCTCCGAGGATGCGGCCGGCGAGTTTGGACTCAAACCGGGCGGCCTGCTCCTCCGTGATCTGATTCAGCTGTACGGCGCGCGCCAGGTCAGCGTGGACGCCGTCCAGTCTCGACGAGGCATCCGCGGCCGGGCTCAAGATGATCGAGGCAGCCAGCGTTGCAGCCGCCACCGACGTCGCGGCCGTCGCGAAACCGCCCGCGGCCGCCGCGGTGGAACGAATGACATAGTGGACGGCCTTGTTCTGCATGAGCTGGCACCTTTCAAGCGATTCTTCCAACTCCTGCAACTCTGCCGCGCGAAACTTCGTTCCCGCCCTGACTCAGCTTTGAGCGGACTGTGAAACAGGACCAGACGCCGCCGACCTTCACAACAGGGGCATCCGTACTAGGCTGGATTCCAGACACAACGGCCCCTCACCGGGCACCCCCAACCAACAGGAGGACAGTCATGGCAGGCGAATCCACATTCGACGTCGTCAGCAAAGTCGACAAGCAGGAGGTCGCCAACGCGCTGAACCAGGCCCAGAAGGAACTGGCCCAGCGCTACGACTTCAAGGGCGTCGGCGCCGAGGTGGACTTCAGCGGCGAGAAGATCCTCATGAAGGCCAACTCCGAGGAGCGCGTGCTCGCCGTCCTGGATGTGCTGCAGTCCAAGCTCATCCGCCGCGGCATCTCCCTGAAGTCCCTCGACACAGGCGAGCCCTACGCGTCCGGCAAGGAATTCCGGCTCGAGGCCACCATCAAGGAGGGCATCGCGCAGGACCTCGCGAAGAAGATCAACAAGCTCATCCGCGACGAGGCCCCCAAGTCCGTGAAGTCACAGATCCAGGGCGACGAGCTCCGCGTGACCTCCAAGTCCCGCGACGATCTCCAGGAGACCATGAACCTGCTGAAGGGCTTCGACGAGGCCGACCTGCAGTTCGTGAACTTCCGCAGCTAGCCACGCCTGCGCGGCGCAGTTTTCCTGATGCTGCGCTAAAGGGCTGTCGCACCGGGTATTCCCGCGTCGGCAGCCCTTTCGCGCGTCGCGGGACATTTTTAGCGTCGCGGCTCCACACCGGTATCGCGGGACCGCAGCCGGCCGGCACGTCAGCCCAGCGGCTGGCCGGCCATCCGCTCCAGCCGGCCAATGCGCTCGCTCATCGGCGGGTGGGTCGAGAACATTTTCGCCACACCGCCGGCGCGGAAAGGATTCGCGATCATCAGGTGCGAGGCGTTGACCAGCCGCTGGTCCTGCGGCAGCGGTGCCACCTGCACGCCCTGCTCGATCTTGCGCAGGGCTGAGGCGAGCGCCAGCGGGTCTCCCGTGAGTTTGGAACCGTCCTCGTCGGCGTCGAACTCCCGGGTGCGGGAGATGGCCATCTGGATCAGCGACGCGGCAAACGGCGCCAGCAGCGCCATGGCGATCGCGGCGATCGGGTTGGCGTTGCGCCGGTCCCCGCCGCCGCCGAAGATCAGGAACATCTGCGCCACAGAGGTGATCACACCGGCGACGGCGGCGGCCACCGAGGAGGTCAGGATGTCCCGGTTGTAGACGTGCATCAGCTCGTGGCCCAGCACGCCGCGGAGTTCCCGGGCGTCGAGGAGCCGGAGGATTCCTTCGGTGCAGCACACCGCGGCGTTCTGCGGGTTCCGGCCGGTGGCGAAAGCATTCGGGGCCATCGTGGGTGAAATGTAGATCCGCGGCATTGGTTGCTGCGCCGTGGCGGAAAGTTCCCGGACAATCTGGTGGAGCTGGGGCGCCTCGGCCTCCGTCACGGGATATGCCTGCATGGACCGGATGGCGATCTTGTCACTGTTCCAGTAGCCGTAGGCCGTGGTGGCGACGCCAACCAGGGCCATGATCCAGATCGGCGCGGAGCTGCCCATGCTGGAGGCCATCAGCGCGCCGAGACCCAGCAGCACCGCCCACAGGACGCCGAAAAGGGCTGCGGTCTTCAGCCCGTTGTGATGCTGATGCACTGTTCCTCCTGCAGTCGTTCCACGGGGATCCACACCCGGAAAACGTCCCGCTACGGCACGGGGTTCCGCGCGTCATACTTCAGGAAGCCCGACTGCCAGTGCGCCACGGCCCAGGCCACCGCGATGCACAACAAACCGCCCAGAAGCAGAACCCAGCCTTCACTCAGAATTTTAGTCCCCCGCCCGCAAGCATGTCCCCTACCCGGGGCCCGCCCGCAACCACCACGATGAACACGCCCTGCAGCCTGCCGCGCAGGTGGTCCGGTGTGGATGCCTGCAGGATCGTCGTGCGGAAGACCGCGCTGACAGAGTCTGCGATTCCGGCCAGCCCGCAGCACAGGGCGGCGGGTAGCAGCCACCACGTCACGCCGTCGGCGCCGGAATTCCCGGCGAGCACGACGACGAGGCCGAAGCCGGCAATCGAGGCGCCCCAGCCCATTACGGACCAGACAACGGCTGCCCCCTGCCGCCGCACCGCACCCAGCGGCCCGGAGAAGAGGCCGGCCAGGAACGCGCCGACGGCGGTGGACGCCAGCAGGATCCCCACAGTCGTTTCGCCGCCGCCGATCATGACGGCGCCAATCGCGGGCAGCAGGGCCCGGGGCTGGGCTAAGATCATCGCGATGATGTCAACGATAAAGGTCATCCGCAGGTTGGGCCGGGTGCCCAGGAAGCGGAAGCCCTCGACGACGGACCGCAGCCCCGCGGGCCGCGCTTGGTCCCCGGCGGCATCGCAGGCAGCCTGAGCAAGGCCCACAAGGCGAAGGCAAAAGTGGCGACGTCGATCGTATAGGTCCAGGCGAAGCCCACCGTTGCCACCAGCAGCCCGGCCAAAAGCGGCCCGGCCGTGAAGGTGAGGCCGAAGCTCATCATGCTCAGCGCGTTGGCGGCTGGCAGGAGCTCCTTGCGGACCAGCAGCGGGATAATGGCGCTGCGGGCGGCTGGTTGATGGCCTGCGCGCCGCTCTGCACCGCGACAAGGGCGTACAGGACCCAGACATTCCCCAGCTGCAGCCAGGCCTGCAGGGCGAGGCAGGCGGTGGTCAGCCACAGCACCGACGAGGCCATGAGCGCCACCTTGCGGCGGTCGTGGGCGTCCGCGATCGAGCCGCCCAGCAGTCCGCCGACAACCAGCGGAACGAGGGCGAAGATGCTCAGCAGCCCGACGTACAGGCTGTCCTGGGTGAGCCGGTAGACCTCCAGGCTCACGGCCACCAGGGTCAACTGGCTGCCCAGGGCCGCGACGGCGGATCCCAGCCACAGGCGGCGGAACGCCGGACTCTCGCGCAAGGGCGTGATGTCCGCCAGAAGATTCCCCACCCGGACACTCTAGTGGCGCCGGACGGGCGGCCCGGTGATCCCGGCGCGTACCACGCGCGAGGCGACGGAAGCCGGCCCGGCGCAGTAATAAGCCGCGCCTTATTATGATCGACTCATAATAAGTGCTTGAATGGGAGCATGACGGAACCGACGGGCACCCACGAGGCATGGGCTGCCGCCCTGCGCGCCCACGGCCGCCGGGTGACGAAACAGCGGCTCGCAGTGCTGGCCGCCGTCGAACATCACCCGCATTCCCCGCCGAGAACATCCTCGCCGCCGCCCGCCTGGAACTCCCCGAGCTGACCGCGCAGTCCGTCTATGTGGTGCTGGGAGATCTGACCGACCTGCAGATGCTGCGCCGCTTTGAGCCCCCGCATTCCCCGGCCCTGTATGAGACGCGGGTGGGCGACAACCACCACCACGCCGTCTGCATCAGCTGTGGCCGGGTGGAGGACGTCGAATGCGCTGTCGGCCACGCGCCCTGCCTGACGCCGCACTGGGATGAGGGCTCCAAGCCGATGACCATCCAGATCGCCGACGTGCTGTACCAGGGCATCTGCCAGGACTGCCAGCGCACCCAACAACTTCCCGCCGAACGTAAATAAGAAGAAACAAGAAATAGGAGAACGATGACTCAGCACATCTCTGCGCCCGCCGTGTCCACGACACAGTCCGGCGCCCCGGTCACTTCCGATGCCCACTCGAAATCCGTCGGCGCTGACGGCGCGATCATCCTCACCGACCACTACCTGATCGAAAAGCTGGCGCAGTTCAACCGGGAACGTGTGCCGGAGCGGGTAGTGCACGCCAAGGGCGGCGGCGCCTTCGGCACCTTCAAGACCTCCGAGGACGTTTCGAAGTACACCAAGGCAGCGTTGTTCCAGCCGGGCACCGAGACCGAGATGCTTATCCGCTTCTCCTCCGTCGCCGGCGAGGCAGGGTCCCCCGACACGTGGCGCGACCCCCGCGGTTTCGCCGTGAAGTTCTACACCACCGAGGGCAACTACGACCTCGTCGGCAACAACACCCCGGTGTTCTTCATCCGCGACGGCATCAAGTTCCCGGACTTCATCCACTCGCAGAAGCGCCTCCCGGGCACCCACCTGCGCGACGCCGACATGCAGTGGGACTTCTGGACCCTGTCCCCGAGTCCGCGCACCAGGTCACCTGGCTCATGGGCGACCGCGGGCTCCCGGCCTCCTGGCGTGAAATGCAGGGCTACGGCTCGCACACCTACCAGTGGATCAACGCCGAGGGCGAGCGCTTCTGGGTCAAGTACCACTTCAAGTCCAACCAGGGCGTCAAGTCCATGACCGGCGACGAGGCCGAGGCACTGGCCGGCGCCGACGGCGACTTCTACATCCGCGATCTCCAGGAAAACATTGCTGCCGGCAACTTCCCGTCCTGGGACCTCCACGTCCAGGTCATGCCGTACGAGGATGCCAAGACGTACCGCTTCAACCCGTTCGACCTCACCAAGGTCTGGCCGCACGGGGACTACCCGCTGATCAAGGTCGGCACCATGGAACTGAACCGGAACCCGGAGAACTACTTCGCGCAGATCGAGCAGGCCGCCTTCGCGCCGTCGAACTTCGTGCCGGGCATCGCCGCATCCCCGGACAAGATGCTGCAGGCCCGCATCTTCTCCTACGCGGACGCGCACCGCTACCGCGTGGGCACCAACCACGCCCAGCTGCCGGTCAACCTGCCCAAGAACCAGGTCAACAACTACAGCCAGGACGGCGCCGGCCGCTACCACTTCAACGCGCCCTCGGTTCCGGTCTACGCCCCGAACTCCGTCGGCGGCCCGGCTGCCGTGGAGCCCGCGGTTGCCGGCGGCGGCTGGGAGAACGACGGCGAGCTGACGCTCTCCGCGCACTCCCTGCACACTGAGGACGGCGACTTCGGCCAGGCCGGCACGCTGTACCGCGAAGTGTTCGACGACGGCGAGAAGGCGCGCCTGCTGGACACCGTCACCGGTGCCGTCAGCGGCGTCAAGACCCCTGAGATCAAGGAACGCGCCATCCAGTACTGGACGAACGTCGACGCCGAGTTCGGCGCCAAGCTGCGCGCCAACCTGGGCGCAGGCCAGGTCGAGTCCGACGCCGAGGCCGCCAACAAGGTCTGATCCTTAGGCACGCCCGGGGTAACCCGCGCCTGAAGCACCCCGTTTGGGAAAAGGCACCCTGCCGCGAATATGCGCGGCGGGGTGCCCTTGTGTATCACACCGTGGCCACGCCGCTATAGTCGTGTAAATGAATTCGCGAATCATTTACCTGGTCGGCAGCTCCGGCCACCCCAACTTCGGCGATGAGTTCATTGCCGCTGCGTGGCTGAAATACCTGGCCGTAGCCCGCCCCGACGCTGACGTCTGGCTGGACAGCCCCCAACCCGGCATGGCACAGGTACTGTTCGAGGGCATGCACCCGCGGCTTCGGGTCACCAACACGCTCTGGCGCCTGGTGCACGACAACGCCGAGTTCCCCGCCGAAGTGGCGGCGAAGAACATCCGCGAACGCGTTGCCGGCTTCGGCACCCCGGCCTACGATCTGGGCATCCTCAAGCTTCGGGAAGCCGGGTCCCTGCATCTCATCGGCGGCGGCTACGTCAATGACACCTGGCCGCACCACGCCGGCCTCGTCGTCGGAATGCGTGCCGTCAGTGAACTGACCGGCGCCAAGCTTTACGCCACCGGACAGGGCCTGATGCCGGCGCTCGCTCCGGCCCCCGCGGAAACTCCCCTGTTCCGAGGTTTCGATCACGCCAATGTACGGGACCAAGCCAGCGCCGACGCACACGGGCTGGAACTGGGCCTCGACGACGCGTTCCTGGGCATCACCGGGGAAATCGGGCGCAACGATGCCCCCGCCGGGCTTTATGTCTGCATCCAGAGCGACATGGCGGATCCCGGACGGTTCCAGGCCGCCGTCGAACTGGCACGGACGGAGGTCGAGGCCGCCCGCCGCCGAGGGACCAAGGCTTACTACGTCGAGGCGATTCCCGGCGTCGACCATGCCGCCTACGAGCGGATGGCAGACCTCATCCCCGAGACCCGGTTCATACCGTTCTCCCAGGTCTGGACCCACGGCCTTCCCCTGTCCGCCCAGCAGACCTGGGTCACGAGCCGCTTCCACATCCATCTGCTGGCGGCAGCCGCGGGTGCCCGCGGCCTTGCCGTCGGTGTGAAAAAGGGCTACTACGACGTCAAGCACGAGTCCGTGGCGGCTCTGGGGAGCGGCTGGTCGCTGGCCCTGGACAGCGACGCTCCCGCAATGCCGCAGCAGCCCGGATCCCTGCGGGATGACCTGCCCGCACTCACGGCACGGAAACGTGCAGAGGCCGGCACTATCTATCCGCCGCTGCACGGCCAGACTGGATCCCTGACCGCCGGGGCCGCCAAACTTTTCAACAAAGCCGTGGCCGCTCCGCTGAAAAACAAGATCCGGGCCGGAGCGCGCTGAGAAGACCATGCTGAATGGGCTTCTTGAGCTGCTTCCACACGCACCGACCGTTGTTTTCCTTGTAGCCGCATTTTTCCTCCCGGGGCTGCTGGTGCTCCTGCCGCTGCGGCCGGGGCTGCCGGCAGCCATCGCCCTCAGTCCGGCCGTCACCCTGCTGATCTTTCTGGCCGGAAGCGTCGTGGCGGACAGCGTCGGCGTTCCGTGGAACCCCGCTACGGCCGCCCTGACGGCCGTGCCGCTAGTCCTTGCCGCCTGGCTGGCAGGGAGGAGGTTCAGCTTCCGGACGCCCCTGTGGCCCGGCGGCCTCGGCCTGCCTGCGAAACTGGCGGTCGGGGCGGGCGTGGCAATCGGATCCTTGGTGACCTGCCTGGCGCTGCTCCGCGGAATCGGCGACCCTGCCAAAGCGTCGCAGGGCTGGGATCCGATCTTCCATTTGAACGTGCTGACGTGGATCCAGGAGTCCGGCAGCGCCACGCCGTGGGGCGTGGCTCCGATTTTCGGCGACAGCCGGTCCACGTACTACCCCGCGGGCTGGCACAGCGCGGTGTCGCTTGTCCCGGGCGGCGTGACAGAAGCGGCCAACCTGTCCTCGATCGTCATCGGCGGCATGATCTGGCCAGTCGGCCTGATGTTTCTGGCTTCCGCGGTCCTGCCGCGGCATCCAGCGGCCTGGGCGCTGACGCCGGTGTTCGCGGCTTCGTTCGTCAGCTTTCCTTTCTCCCAGCTGCTCCGCAGCGGCCAGTGGCCCAACGGCCTCGCCACCGCCCTGGTCCCGGCCGCGCTCGCCGTCGGAGTCCTGCTTCTGCGGCACGTGACTTCCGCAGAGCGGGCCGGGACGCCGGCCCGGGAGCGCGTCCTCCTGGCAGCTGTTCTGGCCGCAGTCCTCGGCGGCTGTGTGGCCGCTCACCCGAGTGCCGTTTTCGCCACCGCCGTTGCCCTCCTCCCGTTCGTGGCAGCCAGCCTGCTGCCGCTCGTGGTGCAGGGCGCACGCCGCCGCCCCTGGCCTGCGGTCGCGGTGGTTGGAGCTGTGGTGGCCGCTGCGGTGGCGGTCTCCGCCGCGCTGGCCAACTCCCGGCTCCTCACCGGGGTGATGGCCTACAAGCGGGCGGTGCGGGCCGAAGTCCCGGATTCACTGCATCTGGCGTTCTTTGACCTTCCGAGGTTTCCGGCCCTGTCCCCGCCTGCCCCGGACGATTTCAACCTCGCGGTGGGGCTGCTGGTGATCGTCGGCGCTGCCACGGCCCTCTTCATCAGGGAGGCGCGGCCGCTCGCCATCGCCTGGCTGGCCTTTATCGCCCTCTACGTGCTTGCCGCCGGACCCGAAAACGCGCTGAGGTGGCTGACGGGCTTCTGGTACAAAGACACGCAGCGCATCGCCCCGTTCATCGCGATGACGGGCAGCCTGCTGGCGGCCCTGGCCATCGCGGTGCTGGCGAGGGCCGCACATCGTGCGGTGTCGGCGCGGCTGCCCTCGGCCCGCACCGGCGGCAGGTGGCCCCTTCCCCAGATCGTGGTCGCCCTGTCCGTGGCCGTGCTGGCCTACGGAACCTACTGGGGATCGGGAGGCTTCCGCTCGGTGGAGCGGGTGGCTGTGGCCGCACAGAACTACGTGGTATCCGACAACCCGGGAACAGGAGTCCTCTCCAGGGGCGAACAGCAATTCATCGAGCGGGCCGGCGCGATGCTGCCGGGCGACGCAGTGGTGATCGGCGACCCCTTCAACGGCGAAACGTACTTCTACGCCCTCACCGGAAGGCGCGTGGTGTACACCCAGCTGGGTGCCCCGACGGCCGGGAGTCCTGCCAAGGAACTGCTCCGCACCGGGTTCAATCGGATTGCGACGGACAAGTCGATCTGCGCGGCCGTCCTCAAGGTCGGAGCCACACACTTCTATGAGGATGCTCCAGGTGCATCCCACGGCAGCATCAGCCTGAAGCAATGGCCGGGGTTCTACAACGTGCCGACCGACCAGGGTTTTGAGAAAGTCGCGTCGGCCAACGGCCGCACCCTGTACCGGATCACGGCCTGCGGCTAGCCGTTTGTGTGGCCGGGCCCCGGCCCCGGCCCCCGGGCCCCCGGGTCCGACCCGGGGGCCTGGGGCCGGGCCGGGGCCGGGCCAGGCCGCCCTTTAGCACCCCACCACGCCCGCCGCGTGGCAGGGTGTTTTCGTTTTTCCACATAGGGGATGTGCCGCTCGCCGTGGGGCGAGCCATGTCCCTAGGATGCATACATGACCCCATTTGCAAGCATCCCTGACGCCGCCTTCGAGTTCTATACGGAGCTGGAACACAACAACAACCGCGACTGGTGGCTTGCGCATAAGGCCACGTATGACTCCGCGGTCAAGGAACCGCTGACGGGGCTCCTGGCGGAGCTGGAACCCGAGTTCGGCGGGGCCAAACTTTTCCGGCCCAACCGGGATATCCGGTTCTCTCTGGACAAGTCTCCCTACAAGACTGCCCAGGGCGCGGTCGCCACCGTTGCCGAAGGCATGGGCTTCTACGTCCAGCTCGACGCTGACGGCCTGCTCATCGGCGGCGGATACCATACCCACACACCGGCCCAGCTGGCACGCTTCCGCAGTGCCGTGCATGCTCCCTCCAGCGGGGAAGCCCTGCAGCAGATCGTCGCGGAGGTCCGGGCCGACGGCTTCACGGTGGAGGGTGAGACTCTGAAGACGGTCCCGCGGGGGTTCGACAAGGACCATCCCCGCGCGGAGCTGCTGAAGCACAAGTCACTCGCCGCCGGAACGCACGTGGGACGTCCGGGCTGGCTCTCCACACCGGACGCCGCTGGGGAGGTGGCCAGGCGCTGGGAGCAGCTCCGGCCCCTGGTCGAGTGGATCGGCCGCTACGCCGCACCCTGAGGCGGGGCAGGAGGGTGGGGCCGGACGGGCCGCCGGGCCGGCTCAGATGGTGCCGGGTCAGATGTGTTCGCCGTCGGCGGCCAGACGCCGGTCGAGGTTGTTGAAGAAGACCAGCATCATCAGATCAAAGGCTTTGCTGGCTTCCTCCGGTTGGTTGTTCACGACGAAATCGAACTGGAGCCCGTAGAAGGCTGCCGTGAACAGTCGGGCGTCCGTGTCCGCGAATTCCTCCCGGATGCCCTGGAGCATCAGCCAGTCCCGGGCCTTGTGATGGAGCATCCTGAAATGTTCCTGCGCTGTTCCCCGGGGTGATTCCGCCACAATGTCCTGCGCCGTCGCCTCGAACTCGAGCCTGGCCAGGTGGCGGTTGCGCTGCGCCATGGTCCAGCGCCAGGACTCCAGCAGGAACGCCCGCCACGCTTCCCGGTCAATGTCCCGCACGTCCGTGGCCCGGATGCTGTCGAGCCGGGATTCGATGGTGCGGATGATTTCGTTGACCAGCTCCTCGCGGTGGCCGAAGTGGTACACGAGCACATAGCTGCTGACCCCCAGCCCCTCGGCCAGGCCGCGGAACGTGAGCTCCGCGAGGGTCTTGTCCATGAGGTAGTCCAGAATGGCGGCCAACAGCTCTGCCTTGCGTTCAGGTCGTGCAGGGCGGGCCATAAATCCATCATAGGGAGCGTGGGCGGACCGCGCTTGCCGCAACCGATCCGGCGGTCAAACGCCGAGGTCGCCGGAGCCGTGCCAACTCGCTGGAAACTCGGTATATATCAAGCTGTTTGTGACAGCTGGGTGGTTTCTTTGTGGTTGATGCCGGCGTGGACGGGGGCGCCGGGTGCTGTGGGCCTGCGGCGGTAGCGGTGGGGGTTGCGTGCGTGGCAGGCGTCGAGGGTTGCCTGCCGCCGCTGGCGGGCCTGCTCGACGAGGCCGTGGTGGACGGTGTCGGGGGTGTAGTAGTTCAGGCCGCTGTGGCGGTGGTTGGTGTTGTAGTCCGTGAAGAACGCCGCCATGTGGGCCCGGGCATGATGCAGGTCTTGGAACTTTCGGGGGAAGTCGAGATCGTATTTCACGGTCTTGAACAGTGATTCCGAGTAGGGGTTGTCATCCGATACCCGCGGGCGGGAATAGGACAGTTCGATGCCCAGGGACCGGGCGAGGTCCAGGGTGGTGCCTGCCCGCATCGGGGCCCCGTTGTCGGCGTGGAGCACGGCGGGGCGCTGGCAGTTTCCGGTGACCGCGTCCGTGATGAGAGCGGCGGCGTGGGCGGCGGTTTCGGTGTATTCGATCCGGTGTCCGACGACCTTGCGGGAGAACACATCCATGACGGTGTAGAGCCGGTAGGTGTGTTTGCCGGGGCCGTGGAGCATGGTGATGTCCCAGCTCCAGAGCTGGTTCGGGGCTGTCGCGACCACGACCGGTTTGGCCCGCTTGGGGCCGGTGCCCGGGCGCTGGGCGCGGCGGTCCCCGTTCTGCCCGTGCGCTGCCACGATCCGGTGCGCTGCGGCGATCGAGAACGAGCAGTGCCCCGCGTCCAGCATCCGGTAGTACGCCTGCGTGACCGATAATTTCCCGTAATCCTGCGAGTTCAGCAGTTCCATGAACTCGTCGGTTTCGGCGCCGGTGATCCGGTTCGGGTAGGCCCGGTCGGTGTGCGGCACGGTGATCCCGGCCGCCGCGGGCGGGTTCAGGTGCCGGTACCAGGTGGTGCGGTGCAGGCCCAGCAGCGCGCAGGTCTTCACCGCGGACCAGCCCGCCGTGATGAGGTTCCCGGCAAAGGTCAGGGCGATGTCTTTCCAGACTTTGGCATCAACCATTCCGGCCGACCCGGCTCCGGCTCCGGCTCCGGAAGCTTCGGTTCCGTCTCCGCAGCGCTCTTGGCCATGGCGTCCAAGAGCGCGGAAGCTTTTCCCAGGATGTCGACCGCGGCCTCGGACCGGGCCAGTTTGGCCTTGAGAATCTCGTTTTCCTTCAAGACCCGTTTGAGCTGTTGCTTATCTCCTGCGTTCAATCGCTGGTCCTCGCTTCCTGCTGTGGATCTGGATCTCAGCTCACCGGCATCGCGTTGCCGGGCCCAGAGCCGAATGGTGCCCTCGCTGATGCTCACCGCTCTGCTGAACGCAGTCCTGGAACCTCGCTCAAGGCACTTGTCGTACTCCTCCAGAATCGCGTGCTTCTGCGCAAGAGTGAAGTGGATCCGGTTCGAGACACGGGAAGGAACAACAAAATCCATCACGGGACCTTTCCCCGCCCCGCACGCCCGGCCAAGGTGACAACAAACCTGTCACACAAGAGCCTGACACACAGGGAACTTCCAGCGAATTCACACGTCTCCGGCGACCTCGGTGTATCAGTACCGGCGGCCGGCCGTCAGGGGCGGCTGACCGGGACCTGGTTCCCCGCGGCATCGGCGTCGGCGCCGGCGTGGGCCGGAGCTTCTCCCTTGGCTGCACCCTTGTCTCCGGGGCCGTTGACAGAGGCTTTGGCTTCGGCGAACTTCTCGTTCAGCCGGGAGTGCCGCTGGCCGTAGGAGAAGTAGATGGCAACGCCGATCACGAGCCAGATGGCGAAGAAGATCCAGGTCTCCACGGCCAGGTTGGTCATGAGGTAGAGGCACAGGACGGCCGAGACGATGGGGAGAACCTTGCCGAACGGCACCCGGAACGCCGGCTTCAGGTCGGGGCGCTTCTTCCGCAGCACCAGGACGCCGATGCTCACCGTCACGAATGCGGACAGCGTGCCGATGTTGATCATTTCCTCCAGCAGGTCCACGTTGGTCAGTCCGGCGACAAGCGCCACGGCAGCACCGCAGATGATCTGCAGGCGGACCGGCGTCGCGCGGATGGTGCTGGTCTTGGACAGCGAGCGCGGCAGCAGGCCGTCGCGGCTCATGGCCAGCACCACGCGGGAGAGGCCCATCAGCAGCACCATGATCACGGTGGTCAGGCCCACGAGGGACCCGAAGGCGATGATCTTGGCGGCGTCGGTGTTGCCGACGGCCTCAAACGCCGTAGTGAGGGTCGGGTTCTCCGCTTCGGCAAGCTGGGTGTAGGACACCATGCCGGTCAGGGCGAGGGACACCAGGATGTACAGCACGGTGACGATGGCGAGGCCGCCGAAGATGCCGCGGGGCAGCGTCTTCTGCGGGTCCTTGACCTCCTCGGCCGACGTGGCGACGACGTCGAATCCGATGAAGGCGAAGAAGACCAGGGCGGCTCCCGCGAAGATGCCCAGCGTGCCGTACTGCGCCGGGGCAGCCCCGGTGAGGAAGGCGAAGAAGGACTGCTTCATGACGTCGGCGGCACCGGTCCCGCCGGTGGGCTCGGAGGCCGGAACGAACGGAGTGTAGTTTTCAAACTTGACGTAGGTGAAGCCCACCACGATGACAAAGAGGACGACGCCGATCTTGATCAGCGTGAAGATGTTGCCGACGCGGGCGGACAGCTTTGTCCCCAGCACCAGCAGCACGGTGAACACCGCGACGATCAGGAAGGCGCCCCAGTACAGTTCGACACCGGCGAGTGAGATCGACGCCGGGATGTCCACGCCCATGAGTGCGAACACCTTGCTGAGGTAGATGCCCCAGTACTTGGCGATCACGGCTCCGGCGGTGAACAGCTCGAGGATGAGGTTCCAGCCGATGATCCAGGCCAGCAGCTCACCCATGGTCGCGTACGTGAAGACGTAGGCGGAGCCGGCTACCGGGATGGCGGTGGCGAACTCGGCGTAGCACATGATCGCCAGCGCACACGTGACGGCTGCAATGGCGAAGGAGAGGGTCACGGCCGGGCCGGCGAAGTTCGCTGCAGCCTTGGCGCCGACCGAAAAGATCCCGGCGCCGACGGCGACAGCGACACCCATGATCATCAGGTCCCAGGAGCTGAGCGAGCGCTTCAGCTTACGTCCGGGTTCATCGGCGTCCGACATGGACTGCTCGATCGATTTGGTCCGGAATAAGTTCATAGGAAAGTCCACAATCTCGGTAACTTGTTGGAAACAGACCTATCTATCGTAGTGTCCATCCACTGGACGGCCAGATTTGTCCCACATCGTGAGACGAAAAGACGGGCCGGGCAGGTTTCCCCGCCGGGCCCGTCCGCGCCGCTCCAGCGCCGCTCCAGCGCCGATCCAGCGCCGTTCCAGCGCCGTTCAGCCTAGGTTCAGACCGCTCAGACCGGCCAATCCATCAGCGTGGACCGGATCAGGAACCGTTTGCCCTCAGGCGCTTCCACCGAGAACCCGCTCCCCGGCCCGGGACCACGTCCACGGTCAGGTGGGTGTGGCTCCAGTAGTTGAATTGTTCCTTCGACATCCAGAAGTCGATCGTCTGCGGCTGCAGGCCGTCGGAAATGTCGAACAGGCCCAGCTGCACGTCCGAGTCCCCGGTGATGAACTCCCCGCCGGATAACACATGGGCGAGGAACCGTCGCAGCAGCCGCCGGACTGGTGGAACATCAGCGGTCCGTGCTGGAGCCAGAGCTTGCGCAGCAGTTCCACCGCTTCGGGGGTGAGCGCCACCCGGGAGAAGTCTTCGCCGGGGCGGGTGACTGCTGCATGGAGCTTTGCGTCAGGCATCAGAGTCCTTCCTTGATCAGTATTTGATGACCACGCGGCCGTCGATCTTGGCATGTTTCATTTCGTCGAGGACGGCATTCACGTCGGAGAGTTCCCGGGTGGAGACTGTCGGGTGGATCTTGCCCTGCGCGTAGAATGCCAGGGCTTCTTCCAGGTCCTGCCGGGTTCCGACAATGGAGCCCCGGACAGTTAGGCCCTTGAGCACAATCTCAAAGATCGGCGCCGGGAAGTCACCCGGCGGCAGGCCGTTGAACACAATCGTTCCGCCGCGGCGTGCCATCCCGATCGCCTGGCCGAATGCTGACGGGTGCACAGCAGTGACCAGGACTCCATGGCAACCTCCGGTTTCGCGCTGGATGACTTCGGCGGGATCCTCGTGCAGGGCATTGACGGTCAGTTCCGCACCGTGCTTCTTGGCCAGGGCGAGCTTGTCATCGGCGATGTCCACCGCGGCAACACGGAGGCCCATGGCCACGGCGTACTGGACGGCGATGTGGCCGAGGCCGCCGATGCCCGAGATGGTGACCCACTGTCCGGGCCGGGCCTCGGTCATCTTGAGGCCCTTGTAGACGGTCACTCCGGCGCAGAGCACCGGGGCTACCTCCACGGGGTCCGAGCCGGCCGGGATTCTGGCCGCGAAGCGCGTGTCCACCAGCATGTACTCCCCGAAGGAGCCATCAACGCTGTAGCCGGCGTTTTGCTGCGCCTCGCACAGGGTTTCCCAACCGGTGCGGCAGTACTGGCAATCGCCGCAGGCGGACCAGAGCCAGGCGTTGCCGACGAGGTCCCCGACGGCCAGGTCCGTGACGCCCTCACCCAGGGCAACCACTTCGCCAACGCCTTCGTGTCCGGGGATAAACGGCGGGGTCGGCTTTACCGGCCAATCGCCTTCCGCGGCGTGGAGGTCGGTGTGGCAGACGCCGGTGGTCAGTACCTTGACGAGCGCCTCGCCGCGGCCCGGCACTGGAACGGGGAGGGTCTGGATCTGCAGGTCCTTGCCGAATTCGGTTACTACTGCGGCTTGCATTGTCGTCGTCGTCGTTGTCGTCGTCATAGCGAAATCCTTGCGTTATCAAGCGTGAGTGCAGCTAAGGCGTGTGCAGTGGGCCGGTGTCCTTCCGCGTCGGTGCACAAGTGGTGCGGGCGGGGCGGATCGATCGTGATCCGCCCCGCCCGGGTGTGTTGCGGCTTAGAAGAAGCCGAGCTTGTTCTCGTTGTAGCTGACCAGGAGGTTCTTGGTCTGCTGGTAGTGGTCCAGCATCATCGAGTGGTTCTCGCGGCCGATGCCGGAGGACTTGTAGCCGCCGAACGCAGCGCCCGCCGGGTAGGCGTGGTAGTTGTTGACCCACACGCGGCCGGCCTGGATCTCCCGCCCGGCGCGGTAGGCGACGTTGCCGTTGCGGGACCAGACACCGGCGCCGAGGCCGTAGAGGGTGTCGTTGGCGATGCCCATGGCGTCGTTGTAGTCGCTGAAGCGGGTTACGGACACCACCGGGCCGAAGATTTCCTCCTGGAAGATCCGCATCTTGTTGTGGCCTTCGAAGATGGTCGGCTGGACGTAGTAGCCGCCGGCCAGGTCTCCGGGCAGTTCGGCCCGGCCGCCGCCGGTGAGCACCTTGGCGCCCTCCTGCTTTCCGATGTCGATGTAGGACAGGATCTTTTCCAGCTGGTCGTTGGAGGCCTGGGCGCCGAGCTGGGTTTCGGTGTCCAGCGGGTTGCCCTGGATGATTTTCTCCACCCGGGCCACGGCGTCGGCCATGAAGGAATCGTAGATGTCCTCCTGGACCAGAGCGCGGGACGGGCAGGTGCAGACTTCGCCCTGGTTGAACGCGAAGAGGGTGAAGCCTTCCTGGGCCTTGTCGTAGAACGCGTCGTTGGTGTCGGCAACGTCGTTGAAGAAGATGTTGGGGCTCTTGCCGCCCAGTTCCAGGGTGACCGGGATCAGGTTCTGGCTGGCGTACTGGCTGATCAGCCGGCCGGTGGAGGTTTCGCCGGTGAACGCGATCTTGCGGATCCGGGGGCTGGAGGCCAGCGGCTTGCCGGCTTCGACGCCGAAGCCGTTGACCACGTTGAGGACACCGGCAGGCAGCAGATCACCGATGAGCTCCATGAGGACCATGATCGAGGACGGGGTCTGCTCGGCCGGCTTCAGGACGACGGCGTTGCCGGCGGCGAGGGCCGGGGCGAGCTTCCAGACGGCCATCAGGATCGGGAAGTTCCAGGGGATGATCTGGCCGACGACGCCGAGCGGCTCGTGGTAGTGGTAGGCGGTGGTGTCGTCGTCGAGCTGGGACAGCCGGCCCTCCTGGGCGCGGACGGCGGAGGCGAAGTAGCGGAAGTGGTCGGAGGCCAGCGGGATGTCCGCGTTGAGGGTCTCGCGGATCGGCTTGCCGTTGTCCCACGATTCGGCGACGGCGAGCATCTCAAGGTTCTCATCGATCCGGTCGGCAATCTTGTTCAGGATGGCGGCGCGCTCGGCGACGGAGGTCTTGCCCCAGGAGGGTGCAACCTTGTGGGCGGCGTCGAGGGCCAGCTCGATGTCCTCGGCGGTGCCGCGGGCCACCTCGCAGAAGACCTTGCCGGTGACGGGGGTGATGTTCTCGAAGTACTGGCCCTTGACCGGGGCAACCCACTCGCCGCCGATCCAGTTCTCGTAGCGGTCCTTGAAAGTGACCTTCGAACCCTCGGTACCCGGCTGTGCGTAGACAGTCATTGCAGCTCCTTTGCTGTTCACGATTGGTGGCGGCCAGGTGTCGGCGCCGCCGTTGCGTTCAGCCTAGGAGCAAGGGGGTTGCAGTCAGGTTGCAACGGAAGTGACCCGGGTCACCTGGCCGTGAACGGCGTCGGGTCACGCGCTGAGTTCGGCCTCGAGCCGTTCCAAATCAGCGACGACGGCGGCGCGCTTCGGCGAGCGCGGCGGCAGCAGCTTCAGTGCCGCGATCCGGATCTCGACGTCGTCCCTTGCCTCGGGAAGCTCGGCGTACCTCAAGAGCGACTCGGCGCTGCCGTCCGTGAGCACCGCTTCGCGGAGCAGGGAGGAGACCCGGTTCCGCAGTTCGGCGATGCCGGGGGCTTCGGAGCGGGGCAGGACGGCGCCGCGATAGATCTCCAGTGCGATCCGATGGGCTCCGCGCTGCAGGCAGTTCAGGACCTGTCCGGAGTCCGGCACCAGGTCCAGTGGCAGCCGGTAGGGGCGGGACTCGGGAACCGCACCCGGATTGAGCTGGTGGAGCACCTTGCGCAGGCGCACCATCTCGGCCCGCAGCGTCATGGTGGAAGCATCCCCGGGTACAACAGGTTGCAGAGTTCCTCGGCGTTGAGGCCTTCCGGGTGCGTGCTGAGCAGGGTCAGGATCTCGCTGTGCCGGGCGGAAAGCGCCACGGTGCGCCCGTCGATGCTGAGCAGCGCCTGGTCCCGGCCGAGGAGCTGGAGGCTATTGCGGTACAGGCTGTTGGCGGCGGGCGACTGCGCCGTCTTCGGCGCAGCCGAGTTCCGGCGTCGGGCCGGCGAAGTCTGGCGCGCGGCGGCCAGCTGCAGCCGTTCCACGCGGAGGTGGGCCTGGGCGGCGGCAACGGTGGCTTCGACCAGTGACAGGGTGTGCGGGGCCACGGCGGACTCGGTGCCGGTGATGTCCACTACCCCCAGGAGGGCGCCGGAATCCGGATCGTGGAAAGGAACGGCTGTGCAGCTCCACGGGTGCACGGAGCGCTTGTAGTGTTCCGCGCCGGAGATCTGGATGCCCCGGCCCAGGGCCAGTGCTGTGCCGGGGGCGCTGGTGCCCACGGTGGCTTCGGACCAGTCGGCCCCGGGAACGAACATCATGCCTTCGGCCCGGCGCTGCATGGCGGCGTCGCCTTCAACCCAGAGGAGCCGGCCCACCTCGTCCCCCACGGCAACGAGCATCCCGCTGTCGTGGCTGGGCAGGACCAGCAGCTTATGGATGACCGGCATGATGGCCGCCAACGGGTGCTGCCGCCGGTATTCTTCGAGTTCTTCGCGGTCCATTGCCAGCGGGGCCTCGGGGTTGTCAGGGTTGGCCTGCAACTGTGCCGACCGCCGCCAGGACTCCTGGATGAGGCTGCTGAGACCCGGCAGCCTCAGATCCTCCGGGAGTCCGCGGCCCCGCGATTCCAGCTGCTCATGCCCGGCATTGGCGTAGTGCTGGCGCTGCTCAGCGGTGACCCCGGTTTCCGGATGGAGCGGGCCAGCCGGACGGACCAAATTCGTCATTGAACTCCCACGTCACGCGCGACGGCATGCCGGTGGCAGCCAGTCCGGCCAGTCTAGTGGGCGTTCCGGTCACCCGCCAGAGCGGGGGCACCGCCCCGCGACGCGCCATCGGTTCCACGCTGCGCCAAAGCGCCGTCGACGCCGGAATACGGCCGCGTCAGCGTTTTCGTGCGTCATGAGAGAACGTGCGCCGCGCCCGGCGGAACTAGCCGCGGGAGATCTGCACCATGTCCTCGCGGGGAACCACCTTGACGCGTTCGCGCACAATGCCGTTGGCGTCCGGGGACGCGGACCACTCCGCGCCGAGGGCAAGCTCCCGGGCGTCGAGTTTGTTCCACCCTTCCCACGTGGTGTATTCGATCCCGCGCTCGTCCAGGAGATCGAGGATCGCCTGCGGATCCGGGTTCTGCGCCGGCGGGAGGCTGAGCCGGTCCTCGAGCAGGAAGCCGATGGTCTCCAGCGCGTCGCCCTTGGTGTGGCCGATCAGGCCAACGGGGCCGCGCTTGATCCAGCCCGTTGTATAGATACCCGGGACGGGATTGCCGTCGGCGTCCAGTACACGCCCGCCCTCGTTGGGGATCACGCCGCGGCGGGCGTCGTATTCGAGTTCGTCCAGCGGCGAGCCGTGGTAGCCGATCGCCCGGTAGACGGCCTGGACCGGGTAGTCGAGGAACTCCCCGTGCCCTTGACGTTGCCGGTGCCGTCCAGCTGCATGCGCTCGAACTTGATGCCGGTGACCTTTCCGGGGTGGTCGGCGTCGTCGTGTATTTCAACGGGGCTGTGCAGGAAGTGCAGGTGCAGCCGGCGGGAGGACGGTTCCTCGGCCTCGGCGTGCTCCTCGACGAGCCAGTTCGTCAGGGTGTTGACCATGGTGCGGATCTGGTTGTTGCTGCGGATGGCCTCGTCGGAGGCCTCGTCGAATTCGAAGTCCTCCGGATAGAGGACGATGTCGACGTCGCGGGCGTGGGAGAGTTCGCGCAGTTCCAGCGGGGTGAACTTCACCTGCGCCGGTCCGCGGCGGCCGAACACGTGCACGTCCGTGACCGGGGAGTTCTTGAGCGCCTGATAGACGTTGTCCGGGATTTCCGTCACCAGCAGCTCGTCGGCGTGCTTGACCAGCATCCGGGCGACGTCGAGGGCCACGTTGCCGTTGCCGATCACCGCGATCTCCTTCGCCTCCAGCGGCCAGTCACGCGGCACGTCGGGGTGCCCGTCGTACCAGGAGACGAAGTCGGCCCCGCCAAAGGACCCTTGGAGTCCGACGCCGGGGATGTCAAGTTCCGCGTCGTTGATGGCGCCCGTGGAGAAGATCACAGCGTCGTAGAAGGACCGGAAATCGTGCAGGGTCAGGTCGCGCCCGTAGGTGACGTTGCCCAGGAACCGGATGTCGCCGCGGTCCAGGACTTTGTGCAGCGCGTTGACGATCCCCTTGATCCGCGGGTGGTCCGGGGCGACGCCGTAGCGGATGAGGCCGTACGGTGCCGGGTACGCCTCGAAAAGGTCGATGCTGACCTCGAAGTCGCCGTCCTTGACTTCATTGGACTTGGTCAGGATGTCCGCGGCGTAGACGCCGGCCGGTCCGGCGCCGACAATCGCAACGCGGAGCGGACGTTTGGACGAGTTTTCGGCCGAGTTGGACACCGGGAGCCCTTCTGAGTCTTAGCGGCTGCGCCGGATCACGCAGCGCACAATCCCCTTATTCTAAATGTCCGCACCCCGGTACGGGCTGCGGGGTGACTGACGTCGCAGGGATCCGCGCCCCGACGCCCGGCACATCGGGTCCAAAGGCAGGAATACGAGCCCCGCGGGTGGTGTTATTGATCTTGTGCCTACCCCCGACGGATCCCTCTCCCCAGCCGCGCTGACCTCGCCCGGCGCTGCTGGCCCCGGCGCGAACGCGTCGAAGCGTCCGCCGGCCGCCCTCAAGGCCGTGGACACGGACACGACGGCTGGAATCATCTTCGGGATCGGCGCTTACGGCCTGTGGGGGCTGATGCCCCTCTACTTCTTCCTATTGCAACCCGCAGGAGCCGTCGAAATTGTGGCCAACCGGGTGCTTTGGTCGTTGCTGTTCTGCGTCCTGCTGATCACCATCACCCGCTCCTGGCGGGTCCTGGGTGCAGCCTTCCGCAACCGCACTGTCATCTTCCCGCTGGTCATTGCCGCGGTCCTGATCGCAGTGAACTGGCTGACCTACGTCTACGGTGTGACCACCGGGCAGGCAGTGGAAGCCTCACTGGGCTACTTCATCAACCCGCTCGTCTCGGTCCTGCTGGGTGTGGTGGTGCTGAAGGAGAAACTGCGTCCGCTGCAGTGGGCCGCCGTCGGCATCGGGTTCATTGCCGTGGGCGTCCTGACCGTTTCCTACGGCAAACTGCCGTGGATTGCCTTGACCCTGGCACTGAGCTTTGGCCTTTACGGCTTCGTCAAGAAGCGTGTCGGCCCGCGGGCTGATGCGATCACCAGCCTCACGGTCGAGACGATCGTGCTGGCGCCGGTGGCGGCCGCCGCGATGACCATCCTCGCGCTCAGCGGATCCGCGACCCTGGCCGCCTACGGCGCCGCGCACTTCTGGCTCCTCGCGGCGTCGGGGATCATCACCGCGGTGCCGTTGCTGTTCTTCGGTGCCTCGGCCCGGCGACTGCCGATGACGACGATCGGCCTGCTGCAGTACTTCGCCCCCGTGCTGCAGTTCATCGTGGCGCTGGCCGTGTTCAATGAGCCCATGACGACGGACCGCTGGATCGGCTTCGGCGTCGTGTGGCTCGCGCTGCTGGTCCTGACCGTGGACATGCTGCTCGCGACCCGGAAGAATTCCGTGACCCGCAGGCTGGCCCGTTCCGCTGCCTGAACCTGTCCAGGCAGCGGAACGGCCCGACGCCGTCAGTCCTCGGGGCTGGTATCGAACCGTTCGTAGTCGCGCGGGACCACGATCATGGGCACCGGCAGGGCAAGGAGCACCTTGTTGGCCGTTCTGCCGATGAACAGCTTGTTTTTCTCCGCCAGGCGGGACGAACCCACGATCATGATCTCGCCGTCGTCCCATTCGAGGTCGTCGATCGCTTCCTCGATGGTGCGCCCGTGGGCGACTTCCACCGTGACCTGGTGGCGGCCGGCAGCCGGTGGGCAGCCGCAGTAAGCACGGTGTTGGCGTGGACGTGTGCCGCGTTGATGTTTTCGCCGCTGTCCCCTTCGGCGTCAAGTTCCACCAGCGAGACCAGCCGCAGCGGGACACCGTGGCGTTCGGCGGCTTCAACCGCGACGTCGATCGCCGCCTCCGCGCCGGTGCGCTGGCCTACCGCGAGGGTCAGCCGCGTGATCGGCTCCGTGTGGCGGTACCCACGGGGTGCCAGCGCCACCGGAACGGGCGAGGCATGCAGGAGGGCGTTGGCCGCGCTGCCGATGGTGTAGCGCTTGAACAGCCCGGCGCTGGCGGCGCCCACGACGATCAGGCCGGCCTTGTATTCCACTGCGGCTTCGATGAGGCCGGCGGCGTGTGAGTCGGCCTGGCGGACATGGAACCGGGCCTCGAGGTCCTTCGGGACGAGGGCCAGGCCCTCCCGTTCCGCGCTGAGTACCTTCTGCTCCGCGGCGCTGACCCGGCTACCCTCCGGGTTCATCGCGACATAGGGCGTGCGCCGGTCCACAACGTAGACGAGGTCAAGGTGCGCGCCCTGGGCCCGGGCCAGGGCGGAGGCCAGCGCGACGGCGTCGGCGCCGCGGTCGCTGGGGGTATAGCCAACTACGTATCGCATGTATGAACCCCTTATGGGTCTGTGGCAGAAGCCAGCTTTGCTCCGGGGTTCCGGGCGACGTCGGCCGGTCTGCGTTCCTGCAGTGGTAGGAACGACTCTAGCCCAGCGGAGCCCGGATGTGGCGGGAACCGGCGGGCGGAAACGGCGCGATCCAATACAGTCGGGCGGCTTAACGCAGCAGAGCCGCGGACGGGCGTCCGCGGCTCTGCTGCTGTGGCCGGTGTCCGTAATCCGGGTGGCCGGACGGGTCAGGCGTTCGCCTTGATCGCCGAGGCCAAAACCTGGAGGCCGTCCAGGAGCAGTTCGTCGCTGATGACCAGCGGCGGCAGGAGCCTGATGACGTTGCCGTACGTGCCGCAGGTGAGGATGATGACGCCTTCCTTGAGGCAGGCCGCAGCAACGGCCTTGGTCAGGTCCGGGTTCGGTTCCTTCGATCCGGCCTGGACCAGTTCGATCGCCAGCATGGCGCCACGGCCGCGGATGTCGCCGATCACGGAACGGTCGGCAAGCTCTGTGGCCAGGTCCCGCAGCTTGCCGAGGGCGACTTCCTCGATGTGCTTGGCGCGGGCGTTGAGGCCGTACTGCTCCATTGAGCCGATGGACGCCAGGGCCGCGGCGCACGCCACGGGGTTGCCGCCGTAGGTGCCGCCGAGGCCGCCCGGGTGGACGGCGTCGAGCAGGTCCGCGCGGCCGGTGATGGCGGAGAGCGGCATGCCGCCGGCGATGCCCTTGGCCATGGTGATGATGTCGGGGACGACGCCTTCGTGGTTCACGGCGAACCATTCACCGGTGCGGCAGAAGCCGGACTGGACCTCGTCGGCGATGAAGACGATGCCCTTGTCCTTGGCCCACGCCGCCAGCGCCGGCAGGAAACCCTCGGCGGGGACAATAAAGCCGCCCTCGCCCTGGATGGGTTCGATGATGATCGCGGCAACCTGCTCGCCGCCGATCTGCTTCTCGATCATGGTGATGGCACGCTTGGCGGCCTCCGCACCGGTGATCTCCGGGTTTTCCTCGCGGTAGGGGTAGCTCATCGGCATGCGGTAGACCTCGGGCGCGAACGGGCCGAAATTGGTCTTGTACGGCATGGCCTTGGCGGTCAGCGCCATGGTCAGGTTGGTGCGGCCGTGGTACGCGTGGTCGAAGGCAACGACGGCGTCCCGGCCGGTGGCGAGGCGGGCCACCTTGACGGCGTTCTCGACCGCTTCGGCGCCGGAGTTGAACAGCACCGTGCGCTTCTCGTGGTCGCCCGGGGTGAGCCGGTTCAGCTGCTCGGCGACGGCGACGTAGCCCTCGTAGGGCGTGACCATAAAGCACGTGTGGGTGAAGTGCTCCACGGCTTCCTTGACGGCGCCGACGACGGCCGGGTCGGAGGCGCCGACGCTGGTCACGGCAATGCCGGAGCCGAGGTCGATGAAGGAGTTGCCGTCGACGTCGTGGATGATGCCGCCGTCGGCGTCGGCGACGAAGACCGGGACGCTGGACGCGACGCCTGCGGCGACGACGGCCTTGCGGCGTTCGGTCAGGGCCACGGACTTGGGGCCCGGGAAATCGGCCTGGACGCGGCGCTTCTGCTCAAGACGGTACGTGATGTCATGGGCGGTGGTGGTCATGGGAAAGCCTTTCTTGCTGAATGGGGCCACGCCGGCAGGGTTCCTGGCCGATGCGGAGCGAGGTGGGGGCGCCGGTGGGGATCAGGCGTCCAGCGCGCTCATGACGTGCTTGATGCGGGTGTAGTCCTCGACGCCGTACATCGAGAGGTCCTTGCCGTAGCCGGACTGCTTGAAGCCGCCGTGCGGCATCTCGGCAGTGAGGAGGATGTGGGTGTTGATCCACACAGCACCGAAGTCCAGGTCGCGGCTGACGCGCATGGCCGTGCCGTGGTCCGTGGTCCAGACGCTGGAGGCGAGGGCGTAGTCGACGTCGTTGGCCATTTCCACGGCCTCGTCTTCGGTGCTGAACTTCTGCACCGTGATGACGGGTCCGAAGGTTTCCTTCTGCACGATGTCGTCGCTCTGCTTGGCACCGGTGATGATGGTGGGCTCGAAGAAGAAGCCCTTCTCCCCGGCGCGGTGGCCGCCGGTTTCAATCCTGCAGTTCGCCGGGAGGTGCTCCACAACCGACGTCACGGCATTGAAGTGGTTCACGTTGTTGAGCGGACCGAAGTAGTTGTCCTCGTCGTTCTGCGAACCGGTGTGCAGGGTCCTGGTGTGTTCCACCATGGCTGCGACGACGTCATCGTGGACTTCGTCCTGCACCAGGACGCGGGTGATCGCCGTGCAGTCCTGGCGGCGTTGAAGAACGCGAACTCGGCGATCGCCGCGGCGCTCTTCTTGATGTCCGCGTCCTTGAACACGATGGCAGGGCCTTGCCGCCGAGCTCCAGGTGGGCTCGCTTGAGGCCCTTCGCGGCCCCGGAGGCAACCGCGATGCCGGCCCGGACGGAGCCGGTGATGGAGACGAGGCCGGGGACCTTGTGCTCCACCATCAGGGCGCCGGTCTCGCCGGTGCCCAGAACAACGTTGAGCACACCGGCCGGGAAGATCTCGCCGGCGAGGCGGGCCAGGACGAGGGTGGATTCCGGGGTGGTGTCCGAGGGCTTGAGCACCACGGTGTTGCCCGCTGCCAGGGCGGGACCGATCTTCCAGATGGCCATCAGGAACGGGTAGTTCCAGGGTGCCACCTGGGCGACGACGCCAATCGGTTCGCGCCGCACGTAGGAGGTGTGGCCCTCGAAGTATTCTCCGGCGGACTTGCCCTCCATGATCCGGGCGGCGCCGGCGAAGAAGCGCAGCTGGTCGGCGCCGGCGGCGACTTCCTCGGAGGCGATCAGGGACCGGACCTGGCCGGTGTTGCGGTGCTGGGCCTCGACCAGTTCGTCACTGTTTGCCTCGACGGCGTCGGCGAGCTTGAGCAGCATCAGCTGGCGCTGCCCCGGCGTCGTGTGCTTCCAGGTTTTGAAGGCGTCCTGCGCGGCCCTCATGGCGGCGTCGACGTCGGCCGCGACCGAGATCGGCGAGGTGGCCACGACGTCGCCGTTGGTGGGATTGACGATGTCCAGCACCCCGGTTCCGGCGGGGGTGACAAACTCGCCGTTGATGAAGTTCTGCAAGGTTTGAACCACGGTGTACAACCTCTTTCACGCTGAAAAGGACCCAATGAGACTGCTCCGAGCCTATGCCAGCCGGTCAACCCCGGGGAATAGTCACCTGCACACCGTTGACGCCATATTTTAGTGCGCTTGACCAGCCCCCGGCTATCCTGAATTCATGGCCATTTCACTTGCTGCCCTGCTGGGGGTTCCGTCCCTCAAACTCGCCAAGGCAGGCCTCGCGGAGACCACCTGGCACCAGGACATTGTGTGGGTGGCCGTTACGGAGCAGGAGGACCCGCAACGCTTCCTCAACGGCGGCGAACTGGTCCTCACCACGGGCATGCGGCTCAAGAGCGCCCCGGAACAGCGCCGCTTCGTCCGCCAGGTCCAGCGCGCCGGCGCGGTGGGGATTGGCTTCGGGATCGGCCTGACGCACGACGCCGTGCCTCCTGCCCTGATTGCCGAGGCCAACCGCTGGGGGCTGCCCGTGGTCGAGGTGCCGTATGAAACGCCGTTCATCGCGATCGGCAAGCTCGTCGCGGACGCCCAGTCGGCGGACCATTTCACCAAGCTGGAGCGGCTCATCGCCGGGCATCAGATCCTGGCCCGCGCCCTGCTCACCGGCGGCGGACTGACCGAACTCCTCAAGCACCTGGGGTCCATGCTGCGGACGGAGATCGTGCTGACCCAGTTCACGGCCCAGCTCTACAGCACCGTGCCGGGCAATCCGGCGCCGACTGCCGAGGGCTGGGCGTCCTTCCCGATTCCCACCGGCCGCCGCGACGCGTGCACCCTGTGGGTGAAGCAGCCGTTCGAGGATTCCGGGATTGTGGGCTACGCCCAGAACCTGATCAGCGTCGAGCTCAACAACATGGTCAAGCAGCGCCAGTCCCAGCGAGCCCTGGCCGGGCAGGTCCTCGAGGACGTGATCCACGGGACCCTCGAGCCCAGCGAGGCCACCCGAAGGCTCGCCGGCATCGGCGTCAACAGCACCCGCAGGAACGTGGTCCTGCTGGCCGAGTCAGCTGCGCACTTCAAGCAGCTGGGGACGTCTTCCCTGCCGCACCCGCTGGAAAAGTCCGTGAGCGCCGTCGTCGGCAAGGACCTGGTCGCGGTGGTCCCCGACGACGGCAGCGGCGCGAGCGCCCTGGCCAGGAGCCTCAGCGACCATCTGGCCGAGGCCGGGATCCACGCCACGATCGGGATCGGCGGAGCGTACACCAAGCCCAACGGGCTGCGCTGGAGCTACTTTGAGGCCCGCGATGCGGCCAGCCACGGCCTGCCGGTGAACGAACCGGAGCGGCTGAGCCTGACGTCGCTGCTGCTGGCCAGCGAGGATGTGCCGCTGGCTGACATGGCGAACGAGTCACTCAATCCGCTCCGGAGCTTCGATACGACCCATGGCGCCGAGCTGATGACCACGCTGGAGAGCTACCTGAACAACAACGGCTCGGTGGCGGCCGTCGCCGAGGAGCTGACGCTGCACCGGAACACGGTCCGCTACCGGCTCGCCCAGATCACTGAGCTCACCGGTTACGACCCCGCCCAGACCTCGGACCGGGTGCAGCTGTGGCTCGCGCTGGCCGTTCAGCGGCTGAGCGCCCGGCACCCGCGCTGACCCTCTTTGCCCACACCAACCCGGGAAACGGCACCTCAATAGGGTCTTAGTGCCGTAGACCACACTGCGGCCGGTGGCAAGACTGGGAGAGGCAGTACGCTGCACAAGAGCGCCCGGAAACGGTGCCTGCGCCCTTCCATCCCCTTCGACGGGCGGGAAGTGCCAGTCCCGTCGGTGCCGCAGTTCGGCTGCCTGATTCGCCCTAGGAAGTACCCGACTAGGAGGCCGAACGTGGGCAAGAAGAAGAGCAGCAAGAAGAGCGCCAACGAGTCGACGGAGCCGGACGGGCAGCCCCGGACCAAGATGCCGCGCAAGGAATATGAGGCGGAGATGGCTGTCCTGCAAGGCGAGCTGGTCGCCATGCAGGAGTGGGTGAAGTCCACCGGAGCCAAGATCTGCATCGTTTTCGAGGGGCGCGACACGGCCGGCAAGGGCGGCACGATCAAACGCATCGTCGAGCGCGTCAGCCCCGGGTCTTCAGGGTGGTGGCCCTCCCCACACCGACCGACCGGGAGAAGTCCCAGATGTACCTCCAGCGCTATATGGCGCACTTCCCGGCGGCCGGCGAAGTGGTCATCTTCGACCGCAGCTGGTACAACCGGGCGGGCGTGGAGCGCGTGATGGGTTTCTGCACCCCGGAGCAGACCCAGAGGTTCCTCAACATGGCTCCGCTGGTGGAGAAGGCCATGGTCGACTCCGGCATCATCCTGCTGAAGTACTGGCTTGAGGTCAGCGCGGACGAGCAGACGCGGCGGCTCAAGAGCCGGATGGACGATCCGCGCAAGACGTGGAAGCTTTCGCCGATGGATCTGAAGTCCTACAAGCGCTGGTACGACTACTCCCGGGCCAGGGACGCCATGTTTGCGGCGACCGACACCGCTTGGGCGCCGTGGTTCGTCGCGAACAACGACGTGAAGAAACGCGGCCGGCTCAACATCATCAGCCACCTGTTGAGCCAGGTGCCGTACGAGCCGTACCCGGGGCTCGACGTCGAACTGCCGAAGCGCCAGAAGGCCGGCAACTACCGCGAGCCGAGCCTCGCGGTGCGGCGCGTCCCGACCCCGTTCTGAGCAGCGCCGCGATGAGGAGGAAGTCATGAACGACAGTCCCGGAGCAGCAGGAGTGGCCGCGACCCAGGCGGACGCGACGTGGTACGCACTGGCGCCGGCGGAGGTGGCGGCCGAACTCAGGGTGGACCCGGCTGTCGGCCTCAGCTCGGCCGAAGCGCAGCAGCGGCTGCAGGAATATGGCCCGAACGCATTGGCGGCCGCGAAGCAGGAACCGGTCTGGAAACGGTTCTTCAAGCACTACCGGGACTACATGCAGATCGTGCTCGTGGTCGCCGCCCTGGTCAGCCTGTTGATCGCGGAATACGGGACGGCGATCGGGCTTGCCCTGCTGACGCTGTTCAACGCATGGCTGGGCTATCACCAGGAAGGCAAGGCCGAAGAAGCGGCCGCCTCCTTGGGGCAGATGATGAAGGCGATGGCCAAGGTGCGCCGCGACGGCGTGATGGCGGAGCTCCCCGCCGAGCAGATCGTCCCCGGCGATATCGTGATGGTCGACGCCGGTGACCGCATCCCCGCCGACGGCAGGATCATCCTTGCCGCGACGCTCCAGGTCGAGGAGGGGCCCTGACCGGGGAGAGCGTCGCGGTCGAAAAGGACACCGCGCCCATCGGCGGGCACGACGTCGGCATCGGGGACCGCGTGAACATGGCGTTCATGAATACAAACGTGACGCGGGGACACGGCGAGATCCTCGTGACCACCACGGGCATGGGGTCGGAAGTGGGCCACATCGCCCACATGTTGTCCGGACAAAAAGAGGAAAAGACCCCCTCACGAAGCAGGTGGACCGGCTCACCATCTTCATCATCATCGCGGCCCTCTTCGCGTTCGTCGCGATTGTGGTGATGGGCCTGGCCCAGGGCGACTCCTTCGCGGTGCTCTTCGGGATCGGCGTCGCGCTGGCGGTGGGCTCCATCCCGGATGCGCTGCCGGCCGTCGTCACGACCATCCTGTCCGTCGGTTCGGTCAACATGGCCAAAAAGAACGCCATCATGAAGGTCCTGCCGGCGGTGGAGACGCTGGGCTCCACGTCCGCCATCAACTCGGACAAAACGGGCACCCTGACCCTGAACCAGATGACGGTGCGGGAGATCGTGACGGTACAGCACCACTACACGGTCAGCGGCGAGGGGTACAGCTTCAACGGCCAGGTCCAGCGGACCACCGGCGACGCCGAACGCGACCTCGACTACGTGATGTTCCCGTGCGCCCTGTGCAACGACTCCGACATCCAGGACGGCGAAGTCATCGGCGACCCCACCGAGGCGGCGCTGTACGTCCTCGCGCAGAAGGGCGGCGTGGACGTCACGGAGTTCCGCCGGAACAACCCGCGCGTGGCGTCCGTACCCTTTGACTCCGACTACAAGTTCATGGCCACGTTCCACCGGATGCCGGGCGCCGACGGCGGCCGGTGATCCGGGCCTACGTGAAGGGGCCCCGACGTCGTCCTCAACAGGTCCACGTCCGCGCGAATGCCGGGCGGCCGCGCCGAGACCCTTACCGAGGAGATGCGGGCGAAAGTGCTGGCCGCGAACGAGCGCATCGCCAGCCAGGGCGGCGGGTCCTCGCCCTGGCGCAGCGCGAGTTCGACCCCGCGACGTTCCAGCCCTCGGGCGACCTGATGGCGCTGATGCAGGACCTGGAGATTTCGGCGCTGATTGGTGAGGTGGACCCGCCGCGCGCCGAAGCGGTGACCGCGATCGCCAAGGCGAAACACGCCGGCATCCGGGTCCGGATGATCACCGGCGACCACGCCATCACGGCGGCCGCGATCGCCGACGAGCTGGGCATCAGGGGCCGCGCGGTCACCGGTGCCGAGTTCGCGGCGATGACCGACGCCGAGGCCGACAGCCAGATCGACGGGATCGGCGTGATCGCCCGGGTGGCGCCCGAGCACAAGGTCAGGCTCGTCGAGGTGCTCAAGCGCAAAGGCAACGTCGTCGCAATGACGGGCGACGGCGTGAACGACGCACCGGCCATCGCGGCGGCCGACATCGGGATCGCGATGGGCATCACCGGCACGGATGTCGCCAAGGGAGCGGCCAAGATGATCCTCGCCGATGACAACTTCGCCACAATCGTGGCCGCGGTGGAGCAGGGCCGGCTGGTGTACGACAACCTGCAGAAGTTCATCCGGATCCAGGTGGCCAACCTGTTTATGTTCATCCTGGCGTTCATCGGATCGTCCGCGTTCGCGATCGCCGGCACGGCGCTGCTCAGCCCGGCCCAGGTGCTGTGGATCCACATGGCAATCGTCGCCCCCATCGGCGCGGTGATGGGCCTGGACCTCGCGACGCCGGGCATCATGGACCGCAAGCCCCGGCCGTTCAATCAGCCGATCATTGTCCGGTCCATGATGGTGCGCCTGTTCATCGTGGGGCTGTTCATGGCGGCCGCCACGCTGGTCCTCGTGCAGATCGGCAAGACGAGCTACGACTCGCTCGACGTCGGCCAGAGCATGGCCATTGTGGGGCTGGGACTGATGAACATCACGGTCGCCCTCAACCTGCGATTCCCCGAGGAAAGCGCCTTCGGGCCGTCCACGGTGTCCAACCCGAAGCTGCTCTGGGCGTTCGCCTGGGCCATCGTCGGCTCGATGCTCATCACCCAGATCCGGGTGCTGCAGGACCTTTTCGGCACCGTCCCGCTCACCGGCGAGCAGTGGCTGGTCTGCCTGGTTCCGGCTGTTGTGCTGCTGATCCTCGGCGAGCTGTTCAAGCTGATCCTTCGGGCACGGCGCCCGAAGGCCACGGCCGCGGTCCCCGCATCCCCGGTCCCCGCCTGACCGCACCCACCCATCCGGTCTCCACGCAGGTCCGAATAGTTCATGACACCTTTTTGGTGTGTGGAAACTGTACGGCTACCTAACTGGAGATGAACGTGACTAAGACCCTCAAGAACGCCGCCCGGATCGCTGCTGGATCAGCACTGGCATTCTCTGCCCTCGCCGTGACCTCGATGCCGGCGCAGGCCGCCACCACACCAGACACCACCGCGGTGACCAGCGACCCGGCGTCCAACAACCAGGTCACCTTCGGACCACTGATCGACGGCGGACTCATCGACGGCCCCCTGGTGGACGGCCCCCTCGTCACCACCGGCGGGACCGGGCCCTTCCAGTTCGGGCAGTTCCAGTAACCATCCCAGCACTCCCTGATCCCCCCGGCACAGCGGCCGCACCGGCTGACTTGCCGGGGGATCTTTGCCTGAGCCCTCGGCGCAGGTCCCTGCGGAGTGCCCCGAATACGCCCACCGGCCCCTCGAGATACCCGAGAAGGAACATGTCCCCGAATCCCCTGAACGCCCAGCCCGACAACTCCGGCGGCCGGCTCGATCTGAGCCCCGCCCAGCGAGGCATCTGGTACGCGCAGCAGCTGGCGCCGGAGAATCCTATGTACCAGATCGGACAGTTCGTCGAGATCCAGGGGCCGCTCGACGTGCCGGTGCTGGCCGACGCAGTGGCGCGGGCCGTGGCCGGGACCGATGCGCTCAACATGGTCTTCGGGGAGGACCATGCGGGCCCCTTCCAGCTCCCGAAGCCCAATCCGGCCACCATGGAAGTGACGGACCTGAGCGGCGCCCGGGACCCGGAGGCCGAAGCCCGCGTCCTGATGGACTCGGACCTGGGCCTCGCCCGCGACGCCGTCACGGACGAGCTCCTCCACACCGAACTCATCAAGCTCGCCGACGACAGGCATTTCTTCTATCAGCGGGTGCACCACCTGATGCTGGACGGCTACTCCGCCGTGCTGGTGCTGCGGCGCGTGGCGGAGCAGTATCAGCAGCTGCTGGACGGCGCGGAACCCCGAGGAGCTGCCACCGGGGGCACTGCACCCGGAAACGCTCAGGACTTCGGCTCCCTCGCCGAACTCCTGGCCGCTGAGAACGCCCATGCAGGGTCGGGCGCCGCCGACGCCGACCGGGCCTATTGGGAATCCCAGTTGCGGGATGCCCCGGCCGCCGCGGGACTTGCCGGCCGGCCAGCGGGCGCCGCCAGTTCGCTGGTCCGCGCCGCCAGAGAGCTGCCGGCCGCGGCCGCCGCCGCGCTCCGGTCTGCCGCCGGCTCCGCGCCGGCGCTGATCCTCACCACGGCAGCCCTGTACCTGCACCGGATCACCGGCGAGCGCGACGTCTCCGTGGCTCTGCCCGTGACCGCGCGCCGCGGCAAACTGGCGAAATCCACGCCGTCGATGCTCTCCAACATCGTGCCGATCCGGGTCGCCGTCGAACCCGGCACAACAGTCCGCGACACCGTCACGGCCGTGGGTGACACCCTCCGCGGAGCCGTGATCCACCAGCGCGGCCGTTTCGAGGACCTCAATGCCCACAGCGGCTACCGGGGACCCTCGGTCAACATCCTGCCCGTCCTGGACGACATCAGCTTCGGCCCCGCCCGCGGCACCATGAACATCCTGTCCACCGGCCCCATCGACGACCTCTCGATCATCGTCCACGGCCTCGACGCCGGATCCGCCGCAACCGGCGACGCCGACGGCACAGGACAGGCGCTCCCAGAACCTGGACCCAGAATCCAGTTCGAAGCCAACGCCGCCCTCTACAGCACCACGCAGCTGGAGGAGCACCTGGACCGGTTCGTCCGGCTCCTCGCCGATGTGGCCACCCGGCCCCAGTCCCGCATCGCCGCACTGTCAGTGACCACCGCCGGCGAGGAACGCTCCCTGCTGGCGGCCGGAGACGCCGGCGACACGACCCTCCCCGGCACACCCTCGTGGAGGAATTCCGGCTCAGCGCCCGGGAGTCCGGTTCCCGGACCGCCGTCGTCGCGCCCGACGGCGAACTCACCTTCGGCGAGCTGGAAACCCGCTCGAATCAGCTGGCCAGGTTCCTCAGCGGCCACGGGGCGGGCCCCGGGCTGACCGTTGCCGTGCGGCTGGACCGCAGCGTCCTGCTGCCCGTCGCGATCCTGGCGATCCTGAAATCCGGTGCCGCGTACCTGCCGCTGGACCCGGACTACCCCGCGGGCAGGGTCGAGGGCATGCTCGAAGACGCTGCCCCGGTCCGCCTGCTGACGTCCGCCGCGTTCACCGGCGGGGATTCCGGGCATGCCGAACTCGCCACGGACGTCCCCGTCACCGTGCTGGATGCCGCCCTGATGGTGTCCTGCCTCGAAGGCAAGGACGGGTCCGCGCTGGAGTGCCCGGCCGGGCAGCAGGATCTGGCGTACGTCATCTTCACGTCCGGCTCCACCGGCCGGCCCAAAGGCGTCGGCGTCGAGCACCTCGCCCTGCTGAACCTCTACACCTCGCACCGGGACAGCATCTTCCTGCCCGCGGAGGAGCGGCTCGGCCGGAAGCTCCGGGTCGCGCACACCGCCGGCCTCTCCTTCGACGCCTCCTGGGACCCGATCCTCTGGCTCATCGCCGGCCATGAACTCCACCTCGTGGACAACCAGACCCGCCGCGACCCGGAAGCGCTCAGCAGCTACCTGGCCCGCACGGGCATCGACTCGATCGAAACCACCCCGTCCTTCGCCAAGGTGCTCCTCGCCGGCGGCCTGTTCGACCAGGACAGCCACCCGTCGGTGGTGGCCCTGGGCGGCGAGGCCGTGGATCCTCCGCTGTGGAGCGCCCTCGCGGAGAAGGACGGTCTGGTGGCCTACAACTTCTACGGCCCCACCGAGACAACGGTCGATTCCCTCACCGCCGTGATGCAGCCCGGCACCGAACCCACCCTGGGCGACTCCGTGACCAACAGCAGGCACTACATCCTGGACTCCGGCCTGAACCCCGTCCCCGTCAACGCCATCGGCGAGCTCTACGTCGCCGGCATCAACTTGGCCCGCGGCTACCTTGACCAGCCCGGGCTCAGCGCCGAACGGTTCGTCGCCGACCCGTTCGTCCCCGACGGCTCCCGCATGTACCGCACGGGCGACGTCGTCAGGCGCCTTCCGGACGGGACCCTCGAGTTCCGCGGGCGCATGGACGCCCAGGTCAAGATCCGGGGCTTCCGGATCGAACTCGCCGAGATCGAAGAGGTCCTCCGCGGCCTCGACGGCGTGGAACACGCCGCTGTCGCCGTGACGAAGAACCGGGCGGCTACGACCAGCTGCTCGGCTACGTCACCGCCGCCGTGCCCGACGGCGCCGGGCTGGACACCGCCGAACAGGACACTGCGAAACTGGACACCGCCGAACTGCGCCAGCTGGCCCGCCGGCAGCTCCCGGACTACATGGTGCCCGCCGCCGTGCAGCAAATCCCGGCCATCCCCCTGACCGCCAACGGCAAGCTGGACACGCGCGCTCCCCGCGCCGGAGACGGAAACCGCCGTCACCGCGCCCCGCAACGAACGGGAACGGATCGTGGCCGAGGCCTTCCAGGAAGTCCTGGGGCTCGACGCCGTGGGACTTGACGACGACTTCTTCGAACTCGGCGGGCACTCCCTGCTGGCCACCCGGCTGGTCGCCATACTGCGGGACCGCACCGGCGCCGCGCCCGCCCTGCGGACCGTGTTTGAACAGGCCACCGTGGCCGCCCTCGCGGAGACGCTTGAACTTGGAGCCGGCAACGCGAACCCGCTCCAACCGGTGGAACGCCCGGACGTCATTCCGCTCTCCTTCGCCCAGCGCAGGCTCTGGTTCCTGAACCGCTTCGACCCCGGATCCGGCGCCTACAATATCCCCGTGGTGCTGGCGCTCAAGGGCAGTCTGGACGTCGCGGCGGTTCGGGGCGCGATCACCCAGGTGGCGGGCCGCCACGAATCCCTGCGGACCCTCTTCCCGCTGCTCGACGGCGAACCCGTCCAGCAGATCTTGGCCGAGCGCCCGGTGGAGCTGCTGGCTGTCCAGTGCACCGCCGACGGGCTGGCCGGCGCCCTCGCGGCTGAAACCCGGCGAGGCTTCGATGTCACGCGGGAACTGCCGTTGCGCGCCGTCCTGTTCCAGCTGGCCCCCGACCACCACGTGCTGGCCATAACACTGCACCATATTGCCGCTGACGGCTGGTCGCTGGCCCCGCTCGCGCAGGATCTCTCACTCGCCTACAACGCCCTGGCGGCCGGCGCGGACACCCCGCTGGTGCCGCTTCCCGTGCAGTACGCCGACTACACGCTGTGGCAGCGCGACGAACTGGGCAGCGAGGACGATCCCGCGAGCGCCATCTCCCGCCAGCTCGAGTTCTGGAACCGCGAACTGCGCGGCGCCCCCGAGGAACTGCGGCTGCCGTTCGACTTCAGCCGGGGCGCGCAGGGCGCCGCCGAACCGGCGTCGTCCCTTCACCTCACCATCCGTCCGGAAACCAGCGCCAGGCTCAACGCGCTGGCACGGGAACACAACGCCAGCCTCTTTATGGTGCTGCAGGCCGCACTCGCGGCCCTGCTCACCAAGTCCGGCGCGGGCGAGGACATCCCGCTGGGCACGCCGGTGGCCGGCCGCACGGACACCCAGCTCAACGAATTGGTGGGCTTCTTCGTCAACACCCTGGTGCTGCGGACCAACACGTCCGGAAACCCCACCGCGGCGGAGCTCGTGGAGAGCGTCAGGTACACCAACCTGCATGCCTACGCCAACCAGGACGCGCCTTTCGAGCGCGTGGTTGAGGAGCTCAATCCGGCCCGGTCCCAGCACCGCCATCCGCTCTTCCAGGTCATGCTCACACTGCAGAACACGGCAGTTGCCGGGCTCGCCATGGACGGTCTCGAAGCCACTGCGGACCTCAGCCAGGAACCGGGCGGGGCCAAGTTCGACCTGCTGCTGGACCTTGCTGAAGATGACGCCGGCGAGGGTATCCGCGGATCGCTTGCCTACAACCCTGCCCTGTTCACCCGGGCCACCGCCGAGCAGCTCGTGGCGGCTTCCTGGCCGTGGCGGAGCAGTTCGCCGCGGATCCCGGAATCACTCTGGACCGGCTCCGGATCCAGTCCCCGGAGCAGCACCGGCTCGCGTTGGAGCAGAGCCTTCGGACCGGAGACTCCGCACCGGGCGCGGAGGCGCCCGAAACCGTCGTCGACGCCTTCCGGGCCACGGTGGCACGCACCCCGGACACGTTGGCGCTCGTCGACGCCGCCGGGAGGAAGCCGGCGCCAGCTTCGGCCAGCTCCACGGCCGGGTCCAGGCCCTCGCCAAGGGACTGCTGGCCGCCGGAGTGGAGCCCGGCGACCGGGTGGCCGTGGCCCTGCCGCGCACGGCCGACGTCGTCGCTGCCGCACTGGCCGTGCTGGCCGCGCGCGCGGTTTACATCCCGGTGGACCTTTCCTACCCGGAGGAGCGGATCCGGATCATCCTCGAGGACGGCGCTCCCGCCGTCCTCATCTCCGGCGCACCGGCATGCAGCGACCACGGCCCCGAGGGTCCGCGGACGCTGGACGTCGACACACTGCTGGCAGCAGGTGCCGGCATTTCCGACGCCGCCCTGGCACAGCGCCGCCCGGCCGCCGGTGACCTGGCCTACGTGCTCTACACCTCCGGTTCCACCGGCCGCCCCAAGGGGTGGCCGTCCCGCACGGCGCCCTCGCCAACCTGTACCGCCACCACCACCGCACCCTGTACGCGCCGCGCTTCGAGGCCGCCGGTGCGGACGGCACCGTCTCCGTGGCGCACATCGCCGGCCTCGGCTTCGACGCCGCCTGGGACCCGATGCTGTGGCTGACCGCCGGCGCGGAGCTCCATATCGTGGCCGACGACGTCCGCGGCGACGCCGAGTCGCTCGCCGGCTACTGCCGCAGCCACGGCATCGACGTGCTGGAAACGACGCCGTCCTACGCCGGCCAGCTGCTGCAGAGCGGCCTGCTCGAGCCCCCACGGGAACAGCCCTGCTGCTGGCCCTCGGCGGCGAGGCAGTGACCCCGGGCTGTGGACACAGCTGGCCTCGGCACCGGAGGTCTCGGCCCACAACTTCTACGGCCCCACCGAGTTCACCGTGGACTCGGTGACCGCGGAGATCAGCGGCGGCGCGCCGGCCATCGGCCGCGGCATCGCCAATACGGACACCTTCGTCCTGGACCAGTACCTGGCCCTGGTGCCGGCCGGCGTCCCGGGCGAGCTGTACCTGGCCGGTCCAGGAATGGCGCGCGGCTACGACCGGCGCCCCGCCGAGACCGCCTCCCGTTTCGTGGCCAACCCCTTCGCCGCCGACGGCAGCCGGATGTACCGCACCGGCGACCTGGTCCGCCGGACGCCGGACGGCTCACTCGAGTTCCTCTCCCGCACGGACGAGCAGGTCAAGGTCCGCGGTTTCCGGATCGAACTCGGCGAGATCGAGGCCGCGCTGTCCTCCCACCCGCAGGTTGACCGCGCCGTGGCCGTAGCCGACGGCGAACCGGCCCATCGCGTGGTGGCCTACTACACCGGCACCGCCGGGTCCGAGGACCTGCGCGCCCTGGCCGCCGGCAAACTGCCCGACTACATGGTCCCGGCCGTCTTTATGCACCTGCCCGCCATCCCCCTGACCCCGCACGGCAAACTGGACCGAAAGGCCCTTCCGGCGCCGTCCGCCGGTGCCGGCGCAGGCACCGGTGCGGCCCCGGCGACCGGGGACGAACACACCATGTGCGGGATTTTCGCCGACGTCCTCGGTGTCACCGAGGTCTCAATGGGCGATGACTTCTTTGTCCTGGGCGGGCATTCCCTGCTCGCGGTCGCCATGATGGGCGGCATCCGCGAAGCCTTCGGCACCGAACTGCCGCTGCGCATGCTCTTTGATGCGCCCACGCCGGCCGGGCTGCTGGCCGCAGTCCACCGGCAGACCCGCCACGAGGGTTCCGCCGGGCCTGTCGCGGCCCCCGGGTCCGGGACGGACACCGAGTTGGACAGCGGGCAGGAGACCGGGCAGCCGGATCCTGCCGCGGAACCGGTCGCGCTCACGGACTGGCTGGCCGGCGCGGATTCTCTCCGGCCGGACCGTCCGGCTCTCTCCTATGCCCAGTCCCGGATGTGGTTCCTCAACCAGCTGGACCCGGGCTCGGCCGACTACAACATCTCCCTGGCGGTGAGCCTCACCGGGGCGCTCGACGAGCAGGCGCTGGCTGCCGCCGTCGGCGCCCTGTTCCGGCGCCACGAAGTCCTCCGGACTATCTACCCGGAGACCGGCGGGGTCCCGGAGCAAGTGGTCCTGGACCCGTCCGACGCCGCCCACGGTGCCGGCATGCGCCTCACCATCAGTGCCGCCGCGACCCGGGCCGAGGTGCCCGGCCTGCTGCGGGACGACGCCGAACGCGGCTTCGATGTCCGCGCCGAGCTTCCGCTGCGGGCGAGGCTCATCCCGGTCGACTCGGCGGACGAACCGGAGTGGGTCCTGCACCTCGTGATGCACCACATCGCGAGCGACGGCGCGTCCCTGGCCCCGCTCGCCCGGGACCTGTCTGCCGCCTACGAGGCCGCCCTTGGCCAAGGCCCGGCCGCCGGCCCGGCACCGCTGCCCCTGCAGTACGCAGACTACGCCAACTGGCAGCGGCAGCAGCTCGACGGGACGGCGCTCACCGCCAAGCTGGACCACTGGCGCAGCGCCCTCTCCGGCATCCCGGCCGAAATCATGCTGCCGGCGGACCACCGCCGCCCCGCGAATCACACCAGCCCGGCGGGCAGCTGACTTTCCGGCTGGACGCCGCCAGCGTCACGGCGCTCAACGGGCTGGCGTCGGCGTCGAACGCGAGCCTCTTCATGGCGCTCCACGCCGCGCTGGCCGCTTTCCTGCACCGCAGCGGCGCCGGCGAGGACCTGGTGATCGGTTCCCCCACGGCCGGACGGACGGATCCTGCGCTGCGCGACCTGGTCGGCTTCTTCGTCAATACCCTGCCTCTACGGGTCGACGCCGCGGGCGACCCCAGTCTGCGGACCATGCTCGGCCGGTCACGGGAGAGCATCCTGGCGGCCTTCGACCACGACGACGTGCCCTTCGAACGGCTCGTCGAGGCCGTGAATCCGGACCGTGAGCTGGGCCGCCACCCGCTGTTCCAGACCATGCTCACCGTGGACAATGAGGCTCCGGCGGTCCCGCAACTGCCCGGCGTTCGGGTGGGACCAGAGCCGGAGACGGCGTCGGGCGAAGCCAAGTTCGACCTCTCCTTCACCTTCCGGCCCGACAGTGACAGCAACAGCGGCAGCGAAAGCGGACTCACCGGCACGGTCGACTACAACTCGGCGATGTTTGAGGCGGCAACCGCAAGGCGCCTGGCGGACAGCTTCAGCCGGTTCCTCGAACTGGCCGCCGCGTCCCCGGACACCCCGGTTTCCCTGCTCCCGATGCTCGGGAACCAGGAGGCCATCACGCTGATGGCGGCCACCGCCGGAACCCGCTCGGACCCCGCAGCCGGCACAGCAGCCTCCGACGCGGAACCCGGCATCCTGGCGGCTCTCGCCGCTACGGTCAGGGCGACGCCGGATGCCGCCGCACTGGTCGCAGAGGACGGGACCCTGAGCTTTGCGGGTCTTGCCGCCTCGGCGTCGAGGATTGCCGCCGCCTTGGCGGCGGCGGGAGTCAGCCGCGGCGATGTGGTTTCCGTGCTGCTGCCCCGTTCACGGGGAACAGTTGAGAGCATGTTCGGCGTGCTCGCCGCGGGCGCGGTCTACAACCCGATCGACACCGAATACCCGGACGAGCGGGCGTCAGCCATCATTGCGGACGCCGGCCCGCCGGTGATCCTTACCAGCCGTATCGTGTCAGCCCGCGTGGAACAGCTCCTCGCGGGGCTGGCTGAACGGCCCCGCGTGCTGGTGCTGGAAGACCTCGCGGCAGCGAAGGACGCAGTCCAGAACGCGGTCCAGAACGCAGGCCCGGAGGAGGCCCCGGCGCAGCCACGGAAGCGGAAGGGGACGCGGCGGCCGGCCTGGCAGCCTTCACCGCGCCGGACCCGCACGAGCTGGCCTACGTTATGTTCACCTCCGGCTCCACCGGCCGGCCGAAGGGCGTCGATGTCAGCCATGGCGCCCTGGCGGCGCTCCTCGGCTCGCACCGCGACACGCTGCTGGCCGGCGCCGGACTCCGGCGGGTCGCCCACACGACGGGCATCGGCTTCGACGCCTCCTGGGACCCGATCCTCTGGATGGTGGACGGCCACGAGCTGCACCTGATCGGCGATGAGACCCGCCGCGACTCCCAGCAACTCGCCGCCTACTTCTCGAAGCACCGCATCAGCGCCTGGGAAACCACCCCGGCTACCTGCGGCAGCTCCTGACCGAGCCGGAGTTCACCCGGCTGCTCGATACGCACGCCACCGGCGGCCGGGCCGGACGCTTCAGCCTGGCCCTCGGCGGGAAGCGTTCGACGCCGGGCTCTGGGACACGGTCGCGGCGCACGCCGGCGTCCAGGCCTGGAACCTCTACGGGCCCACCGAGGCCACCGTGGACACCGTCCTGGCCCGCGTCGACACCGGCGAACCGGTGCTGGGCAGGTCCACCGCCGGCACGCGCCTCTATGTCCTGGACGACAGGCTGCAGCACACCCTGCCCGGCGCGGCCGGCGAACTCTACATCGCCGGCCGCCAGCTGGCCCGCGGCTACCGCGGCCGGCCCGAACTGACGGCCGAACGCTTCATCGCGGATCCGTTCGAGGGCGGCGGCGAACGGATGTACCGCACCGGCGATGTGGTACACCGGCACGCTGACGGCGGCTCGTCTTTGCGGGGCGCAACGATGACCAGCTGAAGATCCGCGGCTTCCGGGTGGAACCCGGCGAGGTGGAGCAGGCCCTCCGCAGCGCCCCCGGCGTCAGCGCCGCCGTCGTCCGCTCTATTGGGGACACCGGCGGGAACGACGGCGGGATACGTCTGATTGGCTACATCGTGCCGGCGGCAGCAGCCAGGGCACGCAGGACCGGTCCGAACCCGGATCCGGCCCCGACCGCGACATCGACATCGACATCGACATCGACATCGACATCGACCACAGCATCCTGTCCGACGCTGTCCGGAACCACGTCCGCGGGCTGCTGCCGGACTACATGGTGCCGGCCGCCGTCGTCGTGATCCCGGAGGTGCCACTGACCCCGCACGGCAAGGTGGACGCGGGGGCGCTGCCGGATCCCGGCAGCACGGACCGCCGCGCCGGGCGGGTCCGCGGACCCCGCGGGAAAAGACCGTCGCGGGGATTTTCGCCGGGGTGCTGTCCCTGGACCGTGCCGGCGTCGACGAATCGTTCTTCGAACTCGGCGGCCACTCGTTCCTGGCCCGGCCGCTGATCGCCCAGGTCAACGCGGCGCTGGGCACGGATCTGACGGTCCAGTCGCTGTTCCGGGCGCCCACCGTCGAGGGTCTGCTCCGCGAGGCCGCCAAGGGCGCCGCCGAAAGCGCCGCGGACAGCCTGCGCCAGCTCCTGCCGCTGCGGACCACGGGGACCAAGCTCCCGCTCTTCGCCGTGCACCCGGCCTCCGGCATCAGCTGGGGCTACGCCTCCATGCTGGGCAAGTTGGATCCGGAACGGCCACTCATCGGGTTGCAGATGCCCGGAATGGAACCGGGCCGGACCCACCCGGTCGAAGCCCCGACGCTGACCGAACTGGCGGACGACTACATCGCCCAGCTCCGCTCCGTGCAGCCCGAGGGCCCGTACCACCTCATGGGCTGGTCCTTCGGCGGCCACCTGGTCCACCGGCTGGCCACCCGGTTGCAGGAACTGGGCGAGGACGTGGCGTTCCTGGCCATCCTCGATGCCTTCCCCGGCAACCAGGAGGACAACGCCGACGTCGGGACCGGCCCCGGGCTGTGGGCCAGCTACCTCGACGCCCAGGGCTACGAACTGCCGGACGAGGACATGGCCGGACTGGACGGGAAGCGCGCGCAGGAAATCCTGCGGGAACACCACAACCCGCTGGGCACCGTTCCGCTGGACTCCGTCAACGCCATGGTGGGGAACTTCCCACGCTGGCCCGGCTGATCCGCGACGAGCGGCCGCAGGTGTTCGACGGCGGGCTGCTGTTCTTCCGGGCCACCCGGGAGGTGCCTGCCGGTACCCCGGGCAGCGATGCGTGGCAGCCGTTCATCACCGGAACCATCACCGACGTTCCCGTGGCGGAGCGGCACTCCCAGCTGCTCAGTGACCGGGCTCTCAGCGCAATTATGCCCGCGCTGGCCATCCAACTGGGCGGCGGAGACGAATAACCAGTGATGCCCCTGATGCACAAGAGGGCTTTCCGAACGCCAGAACCGACAGGAAAGGTCAACGTGACGAATCCATTCGATGACAAGTCCGCAACGTTCTCCGTACTCGTGAATGAGTACCAGCAGCACTCCCTCTGGCCCGCCTTCGCGGCCGTGCCGCAGGGCTGGGTGACCATGTTCGGCCCGGACACCCGCGAAGCCTGCCTCGACTACGTGTCCCGGACCTGGACGGATATGGCTCCGCGCAAGGTCGCCGAACTCGCCGCCTCGCAGTGATCCGGGTCGAGGACGTCAGCAAGAGTTTCGGCAGCTTCAAGGCCCTGGACGGGCTCTCCCTGCACGCGGGCGAAGGAACCGTCCTGGGCCTGCTGGGACCAAACGGTTCCGGCAAAACCACCACCGTGAAGGTGCTCACCACCCTGTTGTCCCCGGACAGCGGTGACGCCCGGATCGCCGGCCACTCCGTCCTGGCCGATCCTGACCTGGTGCGGCGGAACCTGGGCCTGTCCGGGCAGTACGCCGCCGTGGACGAGAAACTCACCGCCTTCGAAAACCTGCACATGGTGGGCCGGCTGTACGGCATGAACCGCCGGAGCGCCGCGGCACGGGCAAACGAGCTGCTCGAAAGCTTCCGGCTCACCGACGTGGCGGCAAACGCTCCGGCACCTTTTCCGGAGGCATGCGCCGGCGGCTGGACCTTGCCGGGGCCATCGTGGCCCGGCCCAAGGTTGTCGTCCTGGACGAGCCCACCACCGGCCTCGACCCCGCGGCCGGCTGGATACCTGGGACGTGGTGTCCAGCCTCGTAGCGGACGGCACCACCGTCCTCCTGACAACTCAGTACCTCGAGGAAGCCGACCGGCTGGCGGACCACATCGCGGTCATCAACCACGGCCGCGTCATCGCCGAGGGGACCGCCGCGGAACTGAAGCAAAGCGCCGGAACGGAACGGATCGACGTCGTAATGCGCGACGCCGCAGACCTCACCGCGGCCGCGGGCGTGCTGGAGCGGGCCTCCGGTCCGGGTTCCCGGGCCGAACAGGACCCGCAGAACCTGCGCGTCTCCATCGCCGCCCCCGAAGGCCACCGGCTGCTGGTCCGGGTCCTGTCCGAACTGGACGCCCGCGCCCTGCCGGTGGACGAGGCCTCCCTGCGCCGCCCCACCCTGGACGACGTGTTCCTCCGGCTCACCGGCCACGCCGCGGCGGCAGCCCCGGAAACGCAGGCCCCGACAAGGTCCGCCCCGGAGAAAGTAGGGGTGTCCGCATGAGCGCCATCACCGCCGCCGCCAGGGACAGCTCCGTCATTGCACGGCGCAACCTCATCAACGTCCTGCGCACCCCGGGGCGCTGGTCACCGGAATCGTGCAGCCCGTCATGTTCGTGCTGCTGCTGGGCTTCGTCTTCGGCGGCACCCTCGGTGGCGACCAGTACCGCAGCTACCTGATCGGCGGCATCCTGGCGCAGACCCTGACCTTCAACGCCTCGTTCACGGCCGTTTATCTGGCCAAGGATCTCCAGCTCGGGCTGATCGACCGGTTCCGTTCACTGCCGATGTCCCGCGTGGCCGTCATCCTGGGCCGCACCTCCTCTGACCTGTCCACGAGTGTGCTGTCCGTCGCCGTGACGCTGCTCTGCGGCCTCGCCATCGGCTGGCGGATCACCACCGGCCCGGCGTCCGCCCTCGCGGCGCTGGCCCTGCTGCTCCTGTTTGCCTTTGCTGTCTCGTGGATCGGAGCGGTGATCGCCCTGACGGCCAGGAGCGTTGAAGTCGCCCAGAGCCTGGGCCTTGTGTGGCTATTCCCGGTCACGTTCGTCTCGGGCGCCTTCGTGTCCGTCAGCTCCTCCCCGGCCCGCTCCGCGTGATTGCGGAATGGAATCCGGTGACCGCCGTCGCCACCGCCGCCCGCCAGCTCTTTGGCAACGCGGCCCCGGCCGGCTTCGGCACCCCGGGCGGCTGGCCCGCGGACAACGCCATCCTGTATTCGGTGCTGTGCAGCGTCGGCATCATCGCCGTCTTTGCCCCGCTGGCGATTGCGCAGTACCGCCGGATCAGCAAGCGGTGACGATGCCCGGCCCTCATGGCGCCTGGATCGAGTACGCGGTGGTGCCATCCGCCGCGCTGCAGGACGCAGCGGCCCGTTCCAGCCTGGGCGGGTACGGCGGGATGTTCGGGGTCTGGGGGCGTTCCTGTCGGCGCAGGAGCGCGATGCCTCGCTCCGGTTCAGGGGCGCGGCGGACCGGCTGGACTACGCGGCGTCCCATGCCTTGTTCCGGCTGCTGGCAGCGCGTCGGCTGGGGCTAACTCCCGCCGACGCTGCCGGGCTGGACGTCCGGCGGAGGTGCGCCGGCTGCGGCAGCACCGGCCACGGCAAGCCCTCGATCGAGGGCGCCGCACTGAGCCTGTCCCGCAGCCACGGAACCGTCATGGCGGCATCGGCTCCGGAAGGAGCCAGCCTCGGCGCGGACATCGAACGGGTCCCGGCCGAGGTGTTCGCGGGCTTCGACGATTTTGTGCTCGCCCCGGAGGAACGGACCCGGCCGGACGGCCCCGAACTGGCCGGCTCTGAACTGGCCGACGCCGGGCGGATCGCCGCCGGGTTGACCGACGCCGGGCGGATCCGGTTGTGGGTGGCGAAGGAGGCCGCGCTGAAGGCCTCGGGCCTGGGCCTGGCCCTGGACCCGTCCAGCGTGCGGCTGGTCCCCGCGGGCGTCGGGGACACTGCTGGTTCCGCGGGCATCCTGCGGGCGGAATGCGCCGGGTATCCAGGCGTCCACGGCCTTAGCATCGCTCCGGTCCCGGCGCCGGAGGGCTACGCAGCCGCCGTCGCCGCCCCCGCCGGCCTGACCGCCCGCGCCGTGTCACTTGGCGAGATATTCGCCACTAAAGGTTAAGCCGCAAACGTCAAACGTCTAACCTTTGGGTATGGCTAGCAGCATGGCGGCGTCCGCCCTTTCCGAGACAGCACCTCCCGCCGTCGTGCGCACACCGCGCGGCGTGATCATCGCCGGCGTCGTCGCGATCGTGCTGATCGGCCTCAACCTGCGCGCCGGCATCACCGGCGCCGCCGCGCTCCTGCACGACCTGCAGCAGGTCCTGGGCTACGGGCCGCTGATCGCCGCAATTATTCCCTCCATCCCCACGCTGTGCTTCGCCGTGGCGGCGCCGCCACATCGTGGCTCACCCGGTCCTGGGGCTGGAGAAGGCCATCCTGCTCTCCCTCGTGCTGCTCGCGGCCGGGCTGCTGGTCCGCGGCATTCCGTCCACCGGCATGCTGCTGGCGGGCACCGTCGTCGGGATGTCCGGGCTGGCGATCTGCAACGTGGCGATGCCGTCCTTCATCCGGGTCCATTTCGCCCACCGGACGTCCCTGATGACGGCGCTGTACACGGTGACCATGACGACGGGCGCCACCGTGGTCGCCGTGCTGATCGTCCCCGTGGCGCAGCAGCTCGGCTCGCCCTCCGCCGGGGTCGGCGCGATCGGTTTCCTGGCGCTGGGTGCCTGCCTCGGCTTCCTTCCGATCGCACTGCACGCCCACCGCAACGCGCCCGCGGTCAAGGCCGGCCGCGTGTCCCCCTGGCCCCTGCTCCGGACCCGCACGGGCCTGCTGATCACGCTCGGCTTCACCGTCCAGGCGCTGCTGGCCTATGCCGTGCTGAGCTGGTTCCCCTACATGCTGGTCACACTGGGCCTCACAGCCTCCGAGGGCGGACTGATGTTCGGCCTGATGCAGCTGGTCTCCGTCCCGGCCGGCATGGCTCTGGTCGCAATCGGCTCACGCCCCCGGATGCAAAGGACGGCCTTTTACCTGGCCACCGTCACGATGGCCGCCGGGGTCCTGTCCATGCTTGTCCTGCCAGTCTCCTGGGCGCCGCTGACAGCGGTGCTGCTGGGGTTCGGGCTCGGCATCTTCCCGCTCGTGATGGTGATGATCAGCCGCAGCGGCCGTACCACCGCCGAAACCACCGCGCTGTCCACGGTCGCGCAGTCCGCCGGTTACCTGCTGGCTACTCTCGGCCCCTTCGGCATGGGGCTGCTGCACAGCGCCACCGGCTCCTGGACGCTGCCGCTGGTCCTGCTGCTGGCCGTGGCGCTGGGCCAGATCGCCGTCGGGCATCTCCTCACGTCCCTGCCCAAGGTTCCCCGGCGCCCGGAACCGCATCCCCGGGAGCCGCAGACCGCCGGCCCGTCCGCGCTGGCATCTACCGCGGAGGCGCAGTCATGACACTCAGCACGTCCCACCGGCCGCCCCTCGTGGAGGAGGTCACTGCCAAACTGCGGGAGCTGATCCATTCAGGCGAATGGCCGTTGCAGCAGCGGATTCCGGCCGAACCCGAACTTATGGCCGCTCTCGGCGTTTCGCGGGGCACCCTGCGCGAGGCGGTCAAGGCCCTCGCCCACAGCGGCATGCTGGAAGTCCGGCGTGGAGACGGCACCTACGTCCGCGCCACCAGCGAAATCTCCGGCGCCGCCCAGCGGATGTACCGGGACCACTCGCAGGTGCACATCCTGGAGGTCCGGGTCGGGCTCGACACGCAGGCTGCCCGGCTCGCCGCCCGCCACGCCACAGCGGACGACGTCGATGCCCTGCGCGAGCTGCTGGAGGCGCGCCGTGTCGCCTGGCTGGCCGAGGACTACGCCGCCTGGGCCCGGGCTGACTGGGACTTCCATGTCCTTGTGGCTCAGGCGTCCGGCAATCCGCTGCTCCACGAGCTGTACGTCAGCTTCGGCGTCGTCTTCCATGCCGACCTTCTCCGGCAGCAGGGCCGCAGCGGCTTCAACGGGCTCCCGCACGAAGGTCACGACGAACTTGTGGACGCCATCGCCGCACATGACGAAACGGCCGCCGTCGAGAGCGTGCACCGGAACCTGAACTCCTGCGCGGAGTGGATCCAGCAGTAGGGCGCCCACCGGCTCCGGCCGCGCCGGCCGGGTCACAGGTTTTTCCCAAGGTTGCGGGTTGATGCTCAGATTCAGCGGCACCGTCCGGGCACCCTGCGATGGTTTCGCGGTTTTGTTGCCTGACCGTCTCCCAGGTGAGCTGGGGGCCGGCCATCGTCTTCGGGTTCGTCAGCGCCGAATTCTGACCACCCGTTCCAGCGGCCGGTTCCTCCCCAGCACCGGGACCGGCACGGCGGGGCTTCCGGGCCTGGATGTCAACGCTCCGGCCCGGAAGCCCTTCAATCGTGGGAGTACCGACGCGGCTAGCGCGCGAGTCCCTTGAAGACGTTCTTCGGCCGCTGCATTTCACCGTGCTTGGCTCCGAGGACGATCACCAGGCCGGACAGGACCGGGATGGCCCACTGCAGGACTTTCAGTTGCTGCTGTGCTGAGCGGAGTTCCTCGGATGCGCCCGGCTTGGGCTCGGTGGCGCCTTCGGCCCCTTCGCTGGCGAGCTTGTCCACCTTGGCACCCTGAAGCCCGGCGTACAGGCTTACGGCGGCACCTGCAAGGGTGACCACGGACTTGTAGACGGTGAGGCGGGCGACGCCGTCCTGCTTGGCCATCCGACCCTTGTTCTCCCACATGATCGCGAGGCCGGAGAGGAAGTGCGCGCCAAAGGCCGCCGTCTGGAACGGGGCCCACTTCTTCCAGCCCAGGCTCGACAGCCGGGTGCGTTCGGCCGGGTCCTTGGCTTCCGCCGCCGCACCGTTCAGACCAATGGCACCCATGAGCGAGCCGCCGAACCAGGCGCCCGCCGTCAGGTCGTGGATGGATCGGGCAACGAGATTACCTGCCATGTTGAGCTTCCTATCGTCTGTCTTCGAATCCGGAAATGTCGCCGCCTGAGAAAGGCCGCGACCCGGCTATGGTAAGCACACTTATGAAATTCTTGATACTTCGAGGGACGGAGTCCCCGTGCGTAGACTCGGGGGCATGGAATCATCGCGGACGCCGGACGGCCAGTCAGCCGCCAGCGACGCCGCCGACGCCGCAGAGGCCGCGTCGGACAGCGCGGCGCTAGACGTCGCCGCCCGCGCCGGCTTTGCCGTGATGGCGCTGCTGCACATCGTCATCGGCGCGATCGCCGTGGCACTGGTCCTCGGCGCCCCGGGCCAGGCCGAGCCCACAGGAGCCATAGAACAGCTCGCGGCCAACCCGTGGGGCCCGGCGGTCATGTGGGCGGGATTCATCGCCTGCGCCGGGCTCTCGCTGTGGCAGTTGAGCGAGGCGACCCTCCGCGCGAGGCACCTCCCGCGCCGGGAGCGGCTCGGAAAGCTCGTTTCCTCCGGCTTCCTCAGCATCGCCTACGGGAGTGTGGGGCTGAGCTTCGCGGGGTTCGCGCTGGGCAACCGGGGCGATTCCGGCGACTCCACGCGGGACTTCAGCACCGTACTGGTGCGCAGTCCGTTCGGAGTGCCAGCACTGATCGCCCTGGGTCTGACCATCATCGGGATCGGCGTGTACTTTGTCGTCAAGGGCGCGGGAAAGAAGTTCAAGGCGGAGCTGGGCCACTTCGAGGGGACGCACCGGGGCCATCTCATCAGCGGCCTGGGCGTGGCCGGCCACATCGCCAAGGGTGTGGCGTTGATCCTCACGGGACTGCTGTTCGTGATCGCCGCGGCCACCAACGATCCCGGCTCGTCCACCGGCCTGGACGGCAGCCTCAAGGCATTGCAGGACCACACCTTCGGCCCCGCGCTGCTCCTGGCCATCGGCGCAGGCTTCATCGCCTACGGGGCGTTCGCCCTTGTTCGGGCCCGCTTCGGGCGGATGTAGCGGGCGGGTGTAGCGCGTGCGGGTGTAGCGGTGTGCAGCGCCGGGGCTATCCCGCGGCCTTCTGCAGCGGGACGACGTCGCCTTCCTGGTACAGCAGGGCCCGGACCTCGGATTCGGCGGAGTACAGCCGCTTCGGGTCGATGGTCTCCCCGCGGCGAAGTGGTCCAGGACCCGCGGGTCCACATAGCTCTTCCGGGCGATCGACGGCGTGTTGCCGAGGACCTCGGACGCGTCCATCATGGCGCGGCTCACCGCCCGCTTCCGTGCGGACACCTTGGGCTGCGGGCCGCTCGTCGCCAGGCTGGCCGCGGCGGCCACCGTCCCGCGCAGGGTGCGGAAGTCCTTGGCCGTGAAGTCCTGGCCGGTGCGCTCTTTCACGTACTCGTTGATGTCCGCGCTGGTCACCGGATGCCAGCTCCGGCCGTCCTTGTACGCCAGCAGGCGGGCGTTGCCGCCGCGGCGCTTGAGCTGGCGCACGACGGCGGCGAGGTCGGCGTCGTCGATCCGCGACTCCCAGTTCTTGCCGCTCTTGGCCGGGAAACTGAGCCGGAGCTCGTTCTTGCGCACGCTCACGTGGGCGCACAGCAGGGTGGCGAGGCCGTGGCTGCCGTTCTCGTTCGTATAGCGCTCGGAGCCGACCCGCAGCGATCCGCTGTCCAGCATCCTGAACGCGGCGGCCAGCACCCGGTCCCGGCCGAGGCCCTCGGAGCGCAGGTCCATGGTGACGAGCCGGCGCGCGGCTGGCAGGGTTTCCGCGAGCTGGAGGGACCGGTCGAACTTCAGGCGGTCCTTCTTCTCCCGCCAGCTGGGGTGGTAGATGTACTGGCGCCGGCCGACGGCGTCGAGCCCGGTGGCCTGGATGTGCCCGTTGTCGTACGGTGCAATCCAGACGTCCGTCCACGCCGGCGGGATGCCGATGCCCTCCAGCCGCTCGCGCACCGGCCCGGGCGGCAGGGTGGAGCCGTCCAGGTCCTTGTAGCTGAAGCCGGTCCCGGCAGCGACCCGGCGGTAGCCGCGGCCGGACGCGTTGCTGTGGCGGAGCCTCATCGGCCGGTTCCGGATCCGGGGTTCCCGGCGCGGTGGTTCCCGGCGCGCGGGTTTCCGGGAAGGAGGTTCGTGTGCGCTGCTCATCCATGACGGTAAGCCTACTGACCAAATCCCGATTTTCCTCCACCACGGAACAACGCGGGGTCACTTCCAGCCCATAATCCCCTCCGGGACGGGCGCGGAGTGACCCCGCGTTGCTGTGTGGTGACGGGAGATCAGACCTCCGCGGCCACGCCGCCGCGGGAAATTTCCACCATGTCCTCGCGCGGGACCACCTTGATGCGCTCGCGCTGAATGCCTTCGGCGCCGGCGTCGGCGCTGGCCTTCTCGCCGAGGGACCGCTCGTGCGCGTCCAGGGCCAGCCAGCCTTCCCAGCTGGTGTACTGCACGCCGCGGTTTTCCAGGAGTTCGACGATCGTCTCCGGGGCGGGCGCTGCGGCCAGCGGCAGGTTGTCGCGGTCCTCGAGCAGGTAGGTCACGGTTTCCAGGGCGTCGCCCTTGGTGTGGCCGATCAGGCCCACCGGGCCGCGCTTGATCCAGCCGGTGGCGTAGATGCCCGGCACGTGGGTGCCGGAAGCGTCCAGGACGCGGCCGCCGTCGTTCGGAACAACTCCCTTGCTGTGGTCGAACTCGACCTCGGGCAGCGAGGAGCCGAAGTAGCCGATGGCGCGGTAGACGGCCTGGACCGGGTAGTCGACGAACTCGCCGGTGCCGCGGGCGTTCCCCGTGCCATCCAGCTCCGTGCGCTCGAACTTGATCCCGGCGACGCGGCCGGGATCACCGGCTTCGCCGGTATTGTCCCCGTAGATCTCGACCGGGCTGTGCAGAAAGTGCAGGTGCAGGCGGCGAGAGGCCGTGAGCTCGGAGAGGTCCTCGGGCTGCTCGGCGATCCAGTTGGTGAGTGTGCCCACCATGGTCTTGGTCTGGTTGTTGCTCTGGATCTGGCGGTCCGATTCGGCGTCGAACTCGAAGTCCTCGGCGTAGAGGATGATGTCCACGTCCTTGGAGTGGGACAGCTCGCGCAGCTCCAGCGGGGTGAACTTCACCTGGGCGGGCCCGCGGCGGCCGAAGACGTGCACGTCCGTGACCGGGGATTCCTTCAGGGCGCGGTAGACGTTGTCCGGGATTTCGGAGACCAGGAGGTCATCGGCGTGCTTGGAGAGCATCCGGGCGACGTCCAGGGCCACGTTGCCGTTGCCGATCACCGCGATTTCCTTGGCATCCAGCGGCCAGTCGCGGGAAACGTCCGGGTGGCCGTCGTACCAGGAGACGAAGTCGGCGCCGCCGTAGGAGCCGTCAAGTTCGATGCCCGGGATGTTCAGGTCCGCGTCCTTGATGGCCCCGGTCGCGAAGATGACGGCGTCGTAGTGGGTGCGGAGGTCCTCAAGCGAGAGGTCAGTGCCGTAGTCGACGTTGCCGAAGAAGCGGATGTCCCCCGGTCCAGGACCTTGTGCAGGGCGTTGACGATGCCCTTGATGCGCGGGTGGTCGGGGGCCACGCCGTAGCGGATCAAGCCGTACGGCGCCGGGTAGCGGTCGAAGAGGTCGATGCTGACGGTGAGTTCGCCGCTCTTGACAGCCTCGCTCTTGGTCAGGATGTCCGCGGCGTACACACCGGCGGGTCCGGAGCCGACGACGGCGATGCGCAGCGGGCGGGCAGCAGTTCCTACAGGGGTGTTCGTTGACACGGCTGTGTTCCTTTGTTCTTCTGCATCCGTTGCTCCGTAGCCGCCCTTTTGAGGCCTGATAACGGCAGTTACGGAGCAATCGACGGGTCTTAGGGGGTCAGTACGCGGGTCTTGATGGAGCGGGTGGAGCGGGGAGCGTTCGGGGTGGTGGTGCTGTAGTCCGCGGTTTTGAAGTGCGACGGCGCGAACGGGCTGACGCGGACCACGTCACCGATCACGATCACGGCGGGGTTCGCCACGCCTGCGGCCTCCGCCTGGTCCGCGATGGTCCCGAGCGTTCCGATGGTCACCCGCTGGTCCGGCAGATAACCATTCTCTACGATGCCAACAGGTGTCTCCGGAGGCAAACCGGCGCGTCCCAGCGAGGCCGCGGAATCGCGCAACTGGCCCACGCCCATGAGCAGGATCACGGTGTGGTCGGACCGGGCCGGGACCTCGGAGAGCTCCTCGTGCCCGGTCACCACGCTGAAGCCCTTGGCCAGGCCGCGGTGCGTGACCGGGATGCCGGCGGCGGCCGGCACCGAGATGGCGGAGGTGACGCCGGAAACCACTTCAACGTCGACGCCGTTTTGCCGGCAGAATTCGGCTTCCTCGCCGCCACGGCCCAGGACGTAGGGGTCGCCGCCTTTGAGCCGGACCACACGGTGGCCCTGCAGGGCTTCGTCGACGAGGATGCGGTTGATCTCGGACTGCGGGACGGGGTGGTGGCCAGGGTCTTGCCGACCTCGATGACGCGGACGTCGGGGGCCAGTTCGGCCAGGAGTTCGCGCGGGCCGAGGCGGTCCGCGACCACGACGTCGGCCTGGCCCAGAAGGCGCCGTCCGCGGACGGTGATGAGCCCGGAATCCCCGGGTCCGCCGCCGACCAGCGCCACGGTGCCAGGAATTGAAGTTGGGCGTTGCCGGCGCAGCGGCAGGTCCCCGTTTCCAGGGCGGTAGCCACGGCGTCGCGCAGGGCCATGGCGCGGCGCGGGTCTCCCCGGCGTTCACGGCGATCTTGACGTCGTCCACGACGGCGACGGCGGGCGTCCAGGCGGCGGAGGCTTCGTGGTCGGAGGCGTTGACGCACCAGATGCGCTGCGCCTCGGCGTCGGCGGCAACCTGCGCATCCACGGCGGAGTCGCCCGTCGCGGTCTGGACGAACCAGGCGCAGTCGACGTCGGAGCTGCGGTAGTGGCGCGGCTCCCAGGCAAGGAGGCCGGCGTCGGCAAGCTCATGCAGTGCCGGGCTCGCCAGGGGCGCGACGACGGTGACGCGGGCGCCGGCGTCGAGCAGTCCCTTGGCGCGGCGTGCTGCGACCGGGCCGCCGCCGACCACCAGCACGGGGCGGCCGAGGAGGCGCAGCGCCGTGGGGTAAATGTCCTGAATTGCCATGCATCGACGATAGGGCGGCCTCATATCGCGGAACAACGGTTCGGAAACACCCGTTCACGCGGGGTAACGGCACGTCACATAGTTGCCGCCGTCCGGGGGCACTTTGGCGGCCGGGGTGCGCTGTCAGCCGTCCGGGCCGCACCGGGGCACCCGTCAGCGGTCCGGGGCACATTGACGGCCGCAGCAGCCGATTCGGCCTCAAATGCTGGCGTGTCCGTGTCAATGTGCCCCCGTTCGGCAGGCGACCGGGCGGAGAGGCGCCATGTGCCTACTTCACCTCAAGGAGTTCGATCGGTTTGAGGTCGGGATCCTTGACCGGAAGGGCGGGCCCTGTTCGCCGAGGGTCGCGGGGACAGCTCCGTTCAGGCGGAACTGCCCGTCCTCCGGGCGAGATAATCCTGCCGCTGGGCCGGGTCCAGGTGTTCGATCGCGTAGCGCAGGGCCACCCGCGGCATCGTTGGGGCATGAGTGTCCAGGAACTGCAGTAGCCGCTGCCGGTCACTGCGCCCGGCGTCGCGGAGCCAGCCGCCGACGGCCTTGTGGATGAGGTCTTCGGAGTCGCCGAGGAGGAGTTCGGCGATCGCGTAGGTGTCGTCCTGCTCGCCGTCGCGCAGGAACCAGGACGTGGCCACGATGGCGGTGCGGCGCTCCCACAGGTCCGGCGAGCGAGCGAGGTCATACAGGACCTTCCGCGGCTTGTCCCGGAGCCAGCCGCCGACCACTCGCGGAGCCCCCAGGTCGACGAGGTCCCAGTTGTTGATGCGGCCGTGCCGACGCAGGTAGAGCTCAAAGAGTTCCCGACGGCGGCGCTCGGGGTCTTTTTCGCCGAGGCCTGCAGCGCCATGATCTTGACCGCCCCGGCCCGGGCCTCGTGGATGTCCTGCTCCAACAGGGCATCCACGTCCGGCAGTTCCATGCCGACGAATTCCTTGGCGAGCCCGAAGACCTCGCCCATGCGGACACCCGTGAAGAAGTCACCCTCGGCATAGTCCCCCGGACCGGCCTTGAAGTAGCGGCGGTATTTGGCTTGCTCCTCGTCCGAGCGCAGGGCTTCGAGCCGCGCCAGGAACCGCGCTGCGGATGGGGGTGGGGTTGATGAGGCAACCCTGTCGCCGTCCGGGGCACTTCACTCATGTTGCCGTCCGGGGGCACTTTGACGGCCGCGGAAGCCGATTCGGGCTCAAATGACGGCGTGTCCGTGTCGATGTGCCCCGTTCGGCCACGCGGCGAGGCGGCGTGGCGGGCATGCTCCTACTTCACCGCGATGAGTTCAACCAGTTTGATGTCAGGGTCCTTGGACAGCAGCGTGGGGCCGTGCTGGCCGAGCGCCGCGGGGATGGCCCCGTTGAGGTGCGCCTGCCGGGCTTCCTCGGTGTCGAAGGTGTCGAAGATGCCGAACGTGTAATCGTTGACCCGGAAGGCATACCAGGTCTGCGTTCCGGGTTCGTTGAGCACTATCTCGCGGCCTCCGTTGAGGAAGTCCCAGACCTCTTGTTCCTTCCCCAGCTTTGCCTCGACCAGTGCCAGCACTCCATATTTTGGCGCCACGGCTGTCTCCTCAGAATCGGGCGGGATGGGCCGTATACCGGCCTATAGCCGTGAGTGTAGGCCTGCGGGTGCCGCCAGACAACAGCCACGCGGGCCACACACCGCCCATTAACCGGGGGTTATGGGCGCTACGTGACCCCGCGTTGCTTCGGGACGGCAGGTGCCTACCGGGTGCTGCCGGCGAGGAGCCCACGACGGCGGAGCAGCCGCTTTTCGATGGGGCCGAACACCAGCAGTTCAATCAGGATGCCGACGGCGAGGATCAGCAGGATCGCGGACATCACGATGGTCATGTCGGACAGGTCGCGGCCCTGGTTCAGCATGGAGCCGAGGCCGAAGCCGATGCTGCCGCCTACGGCGATGATTTCCGCGGCCATCAGCGAGCGCCAGGAAAAGGCCCAGCCCTGCTTGAGTCCGCTCAGGTATCCGGGCAGTGCAGCCGGGAGGATGATCTGGAGCGCCAGCTGGAGCCGGGACGCGCCCAGGACGGTGCCGACGCTGCGGTACTGCGGCGGAATCTGGTCCACGCCGGAGATCAGCCCGTTGATGATCGAGGGGATGGCGCCCATGAACACCACGAAGTACACGGTGGCGTCGGTCAGGCCGAACCAGATGATGGCCGCGGGCACCCACGCGACGGACGGCAGCACCTGCAGACCGGAGATCAGCGGCCCGAAAGCGCGGCGCAGCGGGGCAACCTGGGCCAGCAGGAGTCCGACCGGCGTGGCGATGGCCACGCTGATCAGGAACCCGACGAGCCCGCGCTGCAATGATGTCCACACCGCTTCCTGCAGCGCGCCGTCGGCCCAAAGACTGCCGAGCTGGCCCAGCACATCGAGCGGGCCGGGGACCAGGTCCCGCCGCTTGAACCCCAGGGACACATAGAGCTGCCAGATGATGACCAGCACCGCCAGCGCGGCGACCGGCAGCAGGATCCGGCTCCAGTCAATGCGCGACGTGCGGACGGCGTCGGACTGCAGTGAATCCAGCCCGGCTTCCAACTCGCGGAGGTCTGCCGAACCGGCGGAGGACCGGGTGAGTGCGGCGGTGACGTGGCGGGTCTCGCCGGGCTCCACCCCCGATGCCGCCCAGGGAGTGGCATCGGGCCTGACGGAGCCGGCAGCATCGTCCGCAGGACGAATGCTGTCCGGCGAAGGGGCGGGGGCGGCATCGGGGCGGCGCCCCATAGGAACCTATTTGGCATGGCGGCGGATCTCCTCGCGTAGCCGGGCGGTGATTTCGCCGGTCAGCTGACCGGCCAGTCCGGCGTCGGTGCGGTGCTCTTCACTGACGTGCCACTCCCGCACCACGCGTCCCGGCCGGGAGGACAGCAGCAGCACGCGTTGTCCCAGCCGGACGGCCTCGCGGACATTATGGGTGACAAATACGATGGTGCGGCCGGTTTCCTTCCAGATCCGCTCCAGCTCGTCGTGCAGCAGGTCCCGGGTGATCGCGTCCAGCGCCGCAAATGGCTCGTCCATCAGGAGCAGTTGCCGGTCCTGGGCCAGCGAGCGGGCCAGGGAAACCCGTTGCCGCATCCCGCCGGAGAGCTCGTGCGGGCGCTTGTCCCCCGCCCCGCCCAGGTGCACGAGGTCCAGCAACTCACCCGCCTTCACCCGCCGCTCGGCCTTCCCGGCGCCGCGCAGCTTCAGGGCCAGCTCGATGTTCTCCCGCGCGGTCAGCCAGGGAACAGCGCCGCGTCCTGGAACATAAACGCGGCGCCGTCGCTCGGCACTTCAAGGGCGCCCGACGTCGGCGCCTCCAGTCCCGCCATGATGTTCAGCAGGGTGGACTTGCCGCAGCCGGACGCACCGAGCAGGGCGACGAACTCGCCCTGCCCGATGGTGGCATTGACGTCGTCCAGCACCGGGGCTCCGTCGCCGAAGCGCTTGCCCAGGTTTTCCAGTACGACTGGCATGGTCACGTCCTTACTTCTCTTGGCGGGCTGGAGGCCCGGTTATTCCTTGCCGAGTCCCTGCGCGGAGATCTTGGACCCGGCGGGGCTCTCGCTCAAGACACTGTTCAGGGCTGTGAGGTCGAAGATGCCCTTGATGTCGGCCTGCTGGGTGGTGCCGGCGTCGACGCCGTCCTGGAGCAGCTTCTGGTACGTTCCGGCGAGCGGGTCGACGGTGTAGACGATGTTCTTGAGCGAGCGGTCGATCACGTCGGCCGGCAGGGCGGCTCCGGCGGATTCCTTGAGGGCGGCGTTGAGGACCGTGGACTTCTCGGCGTCGGGGGCCGCATTGAGCCAGTCCACGGATTCGACGTGGCCCTTCAGCAGTGCCTTGACCGTGTCCGGGTGCTCAGCCGCGAACTTCTTGTTGACGATCAGGACGGTGGTGATGAACTCGCCCTTCTCCCACAGGTCTTTTTCGTCGACGAGGACTTTGGCGCCGGCCTGGAGCACCAGCCGGGAGGCCCACGGTTCCGGCAGCCACGCGCCGTCGAGCTTTCCGTCCTGGAACAGCTTCAGGGTCTGGGCATTTTCGGTGGGGTTGATGGCGACGTCGCCGCCGCCGTCCGTGGTGGTCCGGTACCCCTGTTTGCCCAGCCACGCACGAAGGGCAACGTCCTGGGTCCCGCCCAGCTGCGGCGTCGCGAGCTTCTTGCCTTTGAGGTCCGCCGCAGTGGTGATATCGGGTTTGACCACAAGTTGCGCTCCACCTGCGGCGGCACCGGCGATGATGCTGATGGATTCGCCCTTGCTCTTGACGTAGGAGTTGATGGCCGGGTTGGGGCCGATGTAGGTGGCGTCGATGGCGCCGGCGTTGAGGGCTTCGATCGCGGCAGGGCGGCGTTGAAGACCTGAGTGCTGAGCTTGGTCTCGCCGAGGTTCTTGGCGACCAGGCCTTGGCCGACCCCGACGAGGGCCGGGGCGTGGGTGATGTTGCCGAAGTAGCCGAGCTTCAGTTCGGTAGCAGGGGTGTTGACGACGGCGGCCGGATCCGCGGTCTCGTTCGCGCGGGAGACCGTGGACGCGACGGCGGCTCCGGCGCCGATCAGCAGCACGAGGCCGACGGCCAGGCTGATCTCCAGGGTGCGCTTGCGCTTGGGCCTGGCGGATTCGCCGGCGACGATCCGGGTGGTTCCGGGCGGGGTGCTGGACTTTCGGGGTTCAGGGGTGGCTGACATGGAACAGGTCCTTTTTTTGTGGTGGTTTCGGGGTGGCCGGGCGGTTGTTCAGCGCCGGCTACATCGCCCCCGGAACGCATCGCGGGGCTGCTGGAGAGCCGTTCCGTAGTTGTCATTGCTTCACCATAGGGACTGCCATGAACGCGGTTCAACGGTCCGGAAACCCGGGGTCACGCGGGTTCATGCAACGTCATATGCGGGCCCGTTACTCGGCCCCCGGGGCGTTTTAGTCGCCTTTGACGTTGACGAGCTGCCGGAGCTTGTGCCGGATCTTGACAAGGTCCGCGGAATCGCGCATCACCTGGTCGATCGGCTTGTACGCCGCCGGGATCTCGTCGATGAAAGCTTCGCTGGGCCGGAATTCGATGCCCTTCATGGCGGCCTTCAGCTCGGCGAGGGTGAAGGTCTTTTTAGCGGCGTTCCGGGAGTATTCCCGCCCGGCGCCGTGCGGCGACGAATTCAGCGACTCGCGGTTGCCCAGGCCGACGACGACGTAGGAGGCGGTGCCCATGGAGCCGGGAATCAGCCCGGGGTCCCCGGCCTGGGCCCGGATGGCTCCCTTGCGCGAAACCCAGACCGTCTTGCCGTAGTGCTGTTCCTGCGCGGTGAAGTTGTGGTGGCAGTTGATTCGTTCGGCCTCCCGGACACGGCCGCCTGTCCAGGATTCAAACTGCTGGATCACCCGGTCCATCATTTCCTCGCGGTTCAGCAGGGCGAAATGCTGGGCCCAGCGGAGTTCCCTGATGTACCGGTCAAATTCGGGGTGCCTTCCTCGAGGTAGGCCAGGTCCGGGTGCGGCAGGACGATGTGCGGCTCCGGGCCTCGCTCCGGGCCTCGGCGATGTGCCGCTGCGCAAGTTTGTTGCCGACGCCGCGCGAGCCGGAATGGAGGAACAGCCACACGGTGTCCGCCTCATCCGCGCACACCTCGATGAAGTGGTTGCCGGAGCCTAGGGATCCCAGCTGCAGCTCCCAGTTCGCGACGTACTGGCCGGGGTCGAACCGCGCGGAGGCTGCCATCCGCCGCAGCTCGGCGAGCCTCGGTACGGCGGTGGCGGTGAACCTGCGGTTGTAGTGGCCGGCGGACAGGGGAACGGCGTGCTCAATACCCTGCCGCAGCCGCTTCCGGTCTGCGGGCAGGTCCTTCACGGCATACTGTGTGCGGACGGCGATCATGCCGCAGCCGATGTCCACGCCCACGGCAGCCGGGATGACGGCGCGCAGAGTGGGGATGACGGATCCCACCGTGGCGCCCAGGCCCAAATGGGCGTCCGGCATCAGCGCAAGATGCGGATAGATGATGGGCAGCGTGGCGGTGGTCAGTGCCTGCTCGCGGGTCTTGTCATCCAAGATCGACGCCCAGCTGATGAGCCTGCTGTTGATGACTTCCACACCGCCTCCCAGAACGATGATCGTGGTCAGGGAGGCCGGCTGGCAAGGACCGAACGCGTCGAAATCGCGGGAAGCGCTCGAGGTCGCCGCAAGTTTACGGCGACCTCGGGCGTGTCCGGCGACTCCGGAGCAGCCCGGGTGCTTGCTGAAGCCTAGATCGAGTAGCGCTCGTCCTCGTGGTCCCCGGGTGGTCCTTGACGAGGCCTGCGGCGAGGGTGTTGCCGTCCAGGGGATCGATCACCAGGAACGCCCCCGTGCGGCGGTGGTGCAGGTAGTTCTCCAGCGGCAGCGGCGCGGCGAGCCGCAGCTGGGCGTGGCCGATGTCGTTGAGTTCCAGCGTGGAGGTGGGTTCCAGCTGGAAGTTGGCGAGGTCCAGCTTTCCGGTCACGTTCCGCACCAGGGCCTGGACCGTGCGGGTGCCGTGCTTGACCAGTACCTTGGCGCCCTCGCGGAGCGGTTTCGGCGAGAGCCAGCACAGGGCGGCGTAGAGGTCGGCCGAGGCTTCCCGGATTGTGCCGGCCGCCGCGATCGTGTCGCCGCGGGCGACGTCGAACTCGTCCGCCAGGCGCAGCGCGACGGACTGCGGCGCGACGGCCTCGGTGAGTTCGTCCCCGGCGAAGTCGATGCCGGTCACCGTGGTGGTGCGCGGTGCCTGGCCCGGGGTGAGGATGCTGACCTGGTCCCCCAGTTTCACGGAACCTTCGGTGATCTGGCCCGCGTAGGCGCGGTAGTCCCGGTAGCCTTCGACGTCGAGTCCCCGGCGACGGCGTCGGGCGCCAGGGCGCCCTGCGGCCGGATCACGAGCTGCACCGGGAAGCGGAAGCTCTCCAGGTGGCTTTCGAGTTCGTCCGCGGCCGGCAGCGTCTCCAGGACTTCGAGCAGGGCCGGGCCGTCGTACCAGGGCGTGCGGTCCGAGCGGTCCACCACGTTGTCGCCGTCGAGCGCGGACACCGGAATGACCTGCAGGTCGGTGATGCCGTCGGCGCCGAGCCCCAGCTCGCGGCCGACTTTCTGCACGTCGGCTTCGATCCCGCGGAACACGTCCTCGCTGAAGTCCACCAGGTCGATCTTGTTCACGGCCACGATCACGTGCGCCACGCGCAGCAGCTGCAGCACGGAGAGGTGCCGCCGGGTCTGCTCCAGGACACCCTTGCGGGCGTCAATAAGCACGACGACGGCGTCCGCGGTGGACGCGCCGGTCACCGTGTTCTTGGTGTACTGCACATGGCCGGGGCAGTCGGCGAGGATGAAGCTGCGGCGGTCAGTGGCGAAGTAGCGGTAGGCGACGTCGATGGTGATGCCCTGCTCGCGCTCGGCACGCAGCCCGTCGGTCAGCAGCGCAAGGTCGATCGCTTGTACACCGGCCGCGCCGGCCCCGCCGAAGCCGCGGTCCGCGGAGGTGCGGGCGACGGCGTCGAGCTGGTCCGCGAGGATCGCCTTGGAGTCGTGCAGGAGCCGCCCACCAGGGTGGACTTGCCGTCGTCGACCGAACCGGCGGTGGCGAAGCGGAACAGGGTGGTGGACAGAACGGCTGCTTCAACGGCGGTGCCGGGCAGGAAAGTGTCGGTGCTCATTAGAAATAGCCGTCCTTCTTGCGGTCTTCCATGGCTGCCTCGGAGATGCGGTCATCGGCCCGGGTGGCGCCACGTTCGGTGATGGTGGAGGCGGCAACTTCGATGACGACGTCGCGCACGGTGGCGGCGGCTGATTCCACGGCGCCGGTGCAGGACATGTCGCCGACGGTCCGGTAGCGGACGGTCTTGGTGATGACCTGTTCGTTGTCGCGGGGCTGCGAGACCTCGCCCACGGCGCGCCACATGCCGTCGCGGGCAAAGACTTCGCGGTCGTGCGCGTAGTAGAGGCCCGGCAGCTCGATGTTTTCGCGCTCGATGTAGCGCCACACATCCAGCTCGGTCCAGTTGCTGATGGGGAACGCGCGGACGTGCTGGCCCACGGTGTGCCGGCCGTTGTAGAGATTCCAAAGCTCGGGCCGCTGGTTGCGCGGATCCCACTGGCCGAACTCGTCGCGGAGGCTCAGGATCCGTTCCTTGGCCCGGGCCTTGTCCTCGTCGCGGCGGCCGCCGCCGAAGACGGCGTCGAACTTGTTGCGCTGGATCGCGTCCAGCAGCGGCACGGTCTGCAGCGGGTTGCGCGTGCCGTCGGAACGCTCCGCCAGCTCGCCGGAATCGATGAACTCCTGCACGGAGCCGACGACGAGCTTGAGTCCCAGCCGCTCCACGGTCCGGTCGCGGAAGTCGATGACCTCGGGGAAGTTGTGCCCGGTGTCCACGTGCAGCACGGGGAAAGGCACCTTGCCGGGCCAGAACGCCTTGGTGGCCAGATGCAGCATCACCACGGAGTCCTTGCCGCCGGAGAACAGCAGCGCAGGCTTCTCGAACTCCGCAACGACCTCGCGGATGATATGGATCGCCTCGGACTCCAAAGTGTCCAAAGACGACAGGCGGGCCGCGCGCGGAGCCGCAGAACTCAGGTGACCCGACAGCAGAGCCGGAGCGGCAGATGCCGCCCCGGGAGTGGCATCGGGCCTGTCGGAGCGGGACGCGATGCTGCTTGCAGCATCGCCGTCCCGCGCAGGGGCGGGGCGGCATCTGCCGCGGAGGCGGTGGTGACGGGGGCGGCATCGGGGTCGACGGCCACGAAAGTCTCAACATTGCTCATACGTGTAGTCCGCATTCTGTCTTGTCGGTTCCTGCCCAGCGTCCGGCGCGGGGGTCGTCGCCGGGCGCTACCTTGCGGGTGCAGGGCTGGCAGCCAATGGACGGGTAGCCCTGTGAAAGCAGCGGGTTGACGGGGAGGAGGTTGTCGTCGGAGTACTGCACCAACTGGTCGAAACTCCAGGCCGCCACCGGGTTGACCTTGACCAGGCCGTTGGTTTCGTCCCACGTCACTAGCGGGGTGTTGGTGCGGGTGGGGGCCTCGTCGCGGCGGACGCCGGTGAACCAAAGCTCGTAGCCGGCAAGCGTGCGGCGCAGCGGGGCAACCTTGCGCAGCGCGCAGCACTGGGCGGCGTCGCGGGCGAAGAGGTCTTTGCCGAGCAGCCGGTCCTGCTGCTCCACGGTGTTCTCCGGCAGCACGTCCACCACGTTGACGCGCAGGCTTGCGGCGACCTCGTTGCGCGTCGTGTACGTTTCCGGGAAGTGGTACCCGGTCTCGAGGAAGAGCACGTCGACGCCGGGAAGCTGGTCCGCGACGAGCGCCGGGAGGACGGCGTCGGCCATGGAGCAGGCGACGGCGACCGCGGGGAGATCAAAGTTGCGCGCCACCCAGGCGATCACCTCGCGGGCCGGGGCGTCCCAGCCGAGCTCGGCGGCGCCTGCTTCGGCGAGGACCTTGAGCTCGTCGTGGGTGCGCAGGGCAACGGGGCCGTTGGCAGGCGATGCCGCCCCGCCCCTTCGCCGCGCTGCTGATCTTCGATCAGCTCAGCGCGCGGCTCCGACAGGCCCGATGCCACTCCCTGGGCGGCACCGCCTGCCAACGGCTGAACGTTCGTCACTGGAGATCCCCCTCGTCGGCGGCGAAGGCCCACTCGGCGAAGGTCTGTCCCACGGTGTGGTCGGCCACGAATTTCCGGACCACACGTTCCACGTAGTCGGGCAGCTCCCCGGCCGTGACCTTGAGACCGCGGACGGTGCGTCCGAGGCCCGCCTCCTCGCGGCTGCTGGAAGCCAGCCCGCCGCCGAGGTGGACCTGGAAACCCGGGGTGGGGTCGCCGTCGGGCGTGGGAAGCATCATGCCCTTGAGGCCGATGTCCGCGGTCTGGATCCGGGCGCAGGAATTGGGGCAGCCGTTGATGTGCAGCGACAACGCCTGCGGGAGCTGCTTGGACTCGACCAGGTCGGCGAGGCGGCGTTCCAGCTCGGCGACCGCGGTGGCGGCCGTGACCTTGGTTTCGACGATGGCGAGCTTGCAGTATTCGATGCCGGTGCAGGCGATGGTGCCGCGGCGGAACACGGACGGCCGGGCGGAGAGGCCCAGGGCATCGAGTTCGGCGACGAGCGGTTCCACCTCGTCCTTGGGCACGTCCAGGACCACGAGCTTCTGGTGCGGGGTGGTGCGCAGCCGCTGCGAGCCGCGGGCTTCCAGGGTGTCGGCGAGTTTCACGAGCTGGCTGCCGGAGAGCCGGCCGGCGAGCGGCGTGGCGCCGATGAAGAACCTGCCGTCCTTCTGCTCGTGCACGCCGATGTGGTCGCCCGGGGTGGAGGGCTTGGGCGCGGCCGGGCCGTCGTCGAGCTTGTAGCCGAGGTATTCGTCCTCGAGGACCTGGCGGAACTTCACCGGGCCCCAGTCGGCCAGCAGGAACTTCAGCCGGGCCTTGGTGCGCATGCGCCGGTAGCCGTAGTTGCGGAAGATGCTGGTGACGCCGAGCCAGACGTCGGCGGCCTGGTCCGGTCGGACGAAGGCGCCGAGCCGCTTGCCCAGCATGGGGTTGGTGGAGAGCGCGCCGCCCACCCAGAGGTCGTAGCCGATGCCAAGTTCGGGGTGGACCAGGCCCACCAGCGCGACGTCGTTGATCTCGTGGACCACGTCCTGGCTGGGGTGGCCGGTGATGGCGGTCTTGAATTTGCGCGGCAGGTTGGCCAGCTCCGGGTCGCCGATGAAACGTTCGGCGAGCTCGTGGATCAGCGGCGTCGGGTCGATGATCTCGTCCTTGGCGATGCCGGCGACCGGGGAGCCGAGGATGACGCGGGGCACGTCGCCGCAGGCCTCGGTGGTGGACAGGCCAACGGACTCAAGCCGGCGCCAGATCTCCGGGACGTCCTCGACCCGGATCCAGTGCAGCTGGATGTTCTGGCGGTCGGTGAGGTCGGCCGAGTCGCGGGCGAAGTCGACGGAGATCTGCCCGATGACGCGCAGCTGTTCGGTGGTGAGGGCGCCGCCGTCGATCCTGACGCGCAGCATAAAGTACTTGTCCTCGAGCTCGTGCGGCTCGAGCGTGGCGGTCTTGCCGCCGTCGATCCCGGGTTTGCGCTGGGTGTAGAGCCCCCACCAGCGGAAGCGGCCGTGCAGATCCGTTCCGTCGATCGAGTCGAAGCCGTGCTTGGAGTAGACGGACTCGATACGCTCGCGGACGTTGAGGCCGTTGTCCTCCTGCTTCCACGTTTCGTTGGCGTTCAGCGGCGCGGTGCCGTCCACTTTCCACTGCCCGTGCGGCTTTGCGGCGGGCCGGGAGGTGGGGCGTTTGCTGCGGCCTGGGGCAGCCTGGTCCGGGGACGCTCCGGCTAGAGCTGTATCAGTCATGGATCGACTGTAGGCGGGCCGGAATGCCGTCTCAAAGGGTCAGAAACGCGAGGTCACCTAGGGCAACAAATCGTCACGAAGAGTCGGCGAGCCTTGAAGTGACGGGGGTTGCTGTGCATGGTGCCGTGCCGTTCAGCGGCCCGCCGCGAGGGCGGCGTCGTAGCGTTCCAGCGCGATTTCGGCGAGCACCGGCGACGGCAGCAGGGCCGCCGTAACGAGGTCCGCACCGGCCTTGGCAAGCTGGTCATGAAAGAAGCCCGGGGCCAGCAGGTAGGCGGCAATGACCACCCGGCCGCCCAGATCCACTCCCCGCCGACTCCCCGCACCGGCACCGCCGGCTGCCTCCTCGCGGAGCATGGCCACGGCCTCGGGCACGGACGGCTTCGCGGAGGCGCCGTAGGCGGCCACGATCCGGTTGGAGCGCAGGGCGCGCAGCTGCTCCGTGAGTTCCTCGACATTCTGCGCGGCGGTGGGGTCGGAGGAGCCGGCAGCGGCGAGGATCACGGCGTCGTTGTCGGTCACTCCGGCTTCCCGGAGCCGCTGGTCCAGCAGGACCGCAAGCCGCGGATCGGGCCCCAGCGGGGCGGCGGCGCGGGTGTCCGGCCGGCTCTTAACGGCCCGCGCGATGTCCACCTTCACGTGGTACCCCACGCTGAGCAGCAGCGGGACGACGACGGCGGTCTCCCCGCCGGGAGACCCGCCACGACGGCCGGCAGCTCGGGTTCCTGGACGTCGACGTAGGCCTCGCGGACGTCCAGTCCCGGCCGGAGCGCGGCGATCCCGTCGCGCAGGGCGTTGACTTCGGCAGCACCCTCTGTGCTCGAGGTGCCGTGGGCGCAGGCGATCAAGATGGGGCTATTCATAGCCGTTAGCGTAACCTTGGAGCCGCCCCATCCGCCCCTCGAGATTCGACCGGGACGCTCCATGACTTTTTCCTTTAGCGCCGTCCTGATCTGGCTGGACCTCGCCGGCGTCTTCTTCTTCGCGGTGTCAGGCTCCTCCTCGCGGCGCGGAAACAATTCGACATCATTGGCTCCCTGCTGCTTGCCTCGGTGGTCAGCCTGGGCGGCGGCGTCATCCGCGACATCGTCATCAATGCGGGTCCGCCCACGGCCTTCATCAACCCGGCCTATCTGGCTCCCCGCTGCTCGCCACGGTGCTGGTGTACTTCCTGTTCTCCAGCGTCCAGCGCTTCACCTCCCTGCTGGTGCTTTTCGACGCCGGCGGACTGGCCCTGTTTTGCATCACCGGGTCCCTCAAAGCGCTGGAGGCCGGCATGAATCCCATTGCGGCGCTACTCCTCGGGGTCACGACGGCGGTGGGCGGCGGCCTGCTGCGCGACATCACCGCCAATGAGGTGCCGCAGCTGTTCGACCCCAAGGATCTCTACGCCCTGCCGGCGTTCGCCGGGGCTGCCCTGACCGTGGTGCTGTCCGTCACCGGCACCTTCAATGCGGTCACCGCGGGCGCCGTGGCCGCCATCGTTTTCGCCTTCCGGGTCACGGCCTGGCGGCGCAAATGGTACGTTCCGCTGGCCGTCCGCGGCTGGCACCGGCTGGGCCTGGATACTGGGGATGGCGGGGCTAAGGATTAGCTAGGATAAGAACCATGACTGACATGTTCCTCGAGAAGTTCCGCGCGCTTGTTCCGAAGTATCTCGAAGACGAATGGCAGGAAGAGGATGGCCTCCCGGCTGACGAGCTGGATGCGGCCCTCGCCGAGCACCAGTTCCAGGTGCCGATGGTATTGCGGGAGTTCTACCTCGCGGTGGGCGGCTGCGAGGACATCATGGAGGCGTACCACTACTTCTGGGACCCCGAAGAGCTCGAAGTTGATGACGAAGGCTTCCTCATGTTCCTTGAGGACGAGGAAGAACAGTTCACGTGGGGTTTCCGGGTCGGCGACCTCAGCGTTCCGGACCCGATTGTGTACCGCCGCAACAACGCCCGCGGCCAGTGGAAGAGCGAAGAGGGGACCTTCTCCGAGTTCGTCTTCGACATGTTCGAGTGGGCGTTCAACGACGACGAGGACTAGGGGCTAGGGCGGGTTCCGCTTCCCGCGGGCTCGGCCATCGGCGGTCCGGGGGCACATTGACACGGACACGCCGCCGCCCGGCCCGGGAATCACCGGCTAAGGCCTCAAAGTAGCCCCGGACCGCCTATGCGGCCCGCGCTTCAGGGCTTGAACGCACCCCGACGCCGCTGCTCCAGCACCGCGAGGACCTGTGCGAGCATCTGCTCGGGGTGGTAGACGACCAGGTCATAGCCGAATCTGAGCACCAAATAGCCTCCGACCATGCTCGCGTTGTTCCGCCCCCGGTCCTTCTTGGCCTGCCGCGGCTCCAGATGCGATTCACCATCGGTCTCCACGATGAGGCAGTCCTCAACAAGGAAGTCCACCTCCCCACCCCGGGGATCTGGACATGCCTGCGCACGTGCAGCCCCGCCCGGAGGAAGACGGTGTTGGCGAGAACTTCCAGCAGCGAGTCGGCCCGGGGAATGACCAGGTCCAGCACCGTTCTGGCCCGGGCGTTGCGGTTGCCCGGGAGTTTGCCGCGGAGGAAGGGCAAGCTGATGTCGCCGCGGCCCACAGCACACTGGATCATGACGAGCGCCTCCAGTTCCGGCAGGCAGCGCAGCGCGTGGATCAGGGTATCGGCCAGCCCGGCCAGAGGGAGCCACGGGTGCCGGGGATGCCGGCACTGGCCATGTGCGACCGAGCCGGGCGGAGTCGGCCGGTGCCCGACGCAGAGGTGCAACTTCGAGGCCGGGACCAGCGTCCACAAGCCGTAGCTCGGCGCAGCGGAGACACAGGTCAATAGCCCTCCAGCCTCGCGGGCAACCCGCAGGACCGAGGCTTCGCGGGGCAACGCATAGTGTCCGCGGCGGATCCTCACGATGGTGCCGTCCGCCACGGCCAGGCCAATCCGATACCGAGTGAATCCGGCCCGCCTTAGGTCGGCCGTGCTGACCGGTCCGCCCCGCGAACCCAGGAAAGTGGCGATGTTCATTCCCCCAATGTGTCCCAGCAACGGCCGGTAGTACCCACGCAGACTGTGCCATGTGGACAACTCCTGCCGCGGCCAGGGGCCCTTCGACACGGAAACGCCGCAACCCAGCCCCGGCATCCCGCAATGGGGGCCGCAATGTGCCCCCGCTCGGCCGAAGCCACCGGCAAGCAATCAGCAGACAGCCCGCACCGCCCCAAGGAGCTGTGACAGCGAATTTACAGAAGCGCTAGACAGCGTGACATTTCTGTCATATGCTCATTCATGGGTTCACCAAATGCCTCCGGTGGACCTGATGCGAACGGAGAAATGGCCCCGGTTCCGCACAACGGATGACTCGAAACGTTGTGAGGAACCGGGGCCATTCCGCTTAAGCCGGAGAACCCAGCGCCGAAGAACCCGACGCCGCGGGCGCAGTCAGCTGGCGCGGTCCACCACGGCCAGCGCGAAGTTGGTCAGCGAGTCCTTCACCACACCCTCGGGCAGCGGCGCGAGGGCGGCAATCGCCTCATTGGCCCAGGCACGTGCCACCACCCAGGACTCCGCCGTTACGGGGTGCTCGCGGAGACCGGCGACGGCGGCAGCAAGGGCCTCGTCGGAGCTGAGGTCGCCGTCGATCAGCTTCAGGAGTTCGACGGCGGACGCGTCGCCGTCGTCGGCCCTCTTGCGCAGTAGCAGCACGGGCAGTGTCGGCACGCCCTCGCGGAGGTCGGTGCCCGGGGACTTGCCGGACTTGACCTTGACGCCGGTGACGTCGATGACGTCGTCGGCAAGCTGGAAGGCGACGCCCACCTTTTCGCCGTACTCGACCAGCATCGGCTCGTATGCTTCATCGGCGCCGGAGAAGATCGCGCCGAGCTGTCCGGACGCTGCGACGAGCGAACCGGTCTTGTCGGCGATGACGGACAGGTAGTGCTCCACCGGGTCCTCGTCGGGGCGCGGGCCCACGGTTTCGTGCAGCTGGCCCAGGCACAGCCGCTCAAAGGTGCGGGCCTGGATGCCGAGCGCACGGGAACCGAGTTCCGAAACCAGGATGGAGGCCCGGGCAAAGATCAGGTCGCCGGTCAGGACGGCGACGGAGTTCCCCCAGACCTCGTGCGCCGTGGGGCGCCCCGGCGGAACGGCGCGGAGTCCATCACGTCGTCGTGATAGAGCGTCGCCAGGTGCGTCAGTTCGACGACGACGGCGGCCTGCACCACGGCGGGCAGCGAGGCGTCGCCCAGGTGGGCGCAGAGCAGTGTCAAGAGAGGACGAATGCGCTTGCCGCCGGCCTCCACGAGGTGGCGCGACGTCGCGTCAGCCAGCGGATCCGAGTTGGCAATGGCTTCGCGCAGCTTCTTCTCCACCCGCGCCAGGTTGGTGGTGATCGCGGGCCCCAGTTCGGGATCCCCGCGATCGCCGCGAAGCCTGCCGGCAGCTGCAGGCCAGTGGCGATGGCGGTGGTGTTCAGGGCGGGTTCAGAGCTCGGCAGGCCGTGTCCGGCGTGCGTCCAGCTTTGGTCTGCGGAGTTGGTCACGGGTTAACCCTAACTTTTTGTCGCGGAAACCGCGGAGTTGGCGCCGGAGTGCGAAGACGCGTCCGCGTCGGATACAGCCTGGTTGGACACAGGCGCGTTGGACAGTGCCTGGTTGGACGTCGCCGGGACCAACGATTCCAGCACCCGGATGACACGGTCTTCGAAGCCCTTGGCCGCGGGGTCGGTCAGGTTGGCCAGCAACCGCACCACGAACCGCATGAGTACTGGGATGGGCATGCCCGTCCGGAGAGCCAGTTTCATCACGGCCGGCTTGCCGATCAGCGCGGCAAACGCGCGGCCCAGGGTGAAGTGCGAACCCCACTGGTCCCGCACATAGTCCGCGTACCGGGAGAGGTGCGCATCGGCGTCGGTCCTGGTCCAACCGGCTGACGCCGAGCGGGCGGCGCCGTCGATGATGAATTCGGCGGCGAAACGGGCGGACTCCATGGCATAGGAGATGCCCTCGCCGTTGAACGGGGAGACCATACCGCCGGCGTCGCCGAGCAGCAGCAGCCCCGGCGAATAGTGCGGGGTGCGGTTGAAGCCCATGGGCAGCGCGGCGCCGCGGATCTCGCCGACCTGGTTCTCCGGGGTGAAGCCCCACTCGGAGGGCATGCCCGCGGTCCATTCGCGCAGGACCTGCTTGTAGTCGAGCTTGCCGAATTCCTTGGAGGAGTTCAGAATGCCGAGGCCCACATTGGAGGTGCCGTCGCCGACGCCGAACACCCAGCCGTAGCCGGGCAGCAGCTTGCCGTCGCGGCCGGGAAGCTCCAGCCAGCCTTCCATCCAGTCGTCGTCGTGCCGCGGGCTGGTGAAATAGGTGCGGACGGCGACGCCGAGCGGCCGGTCATCGCGCTTCCGGATCCCCAGCGAGACGGCGGTGCGGGTCGAGTTTCCGTCCGCGGCGAGCACGACGTCGGCGGCAAAGTCCCGGGTTCCTCCGGTCTTGCGGCCGGACTCGTCCAGCAAGGCGGCGCGGACGCCCGTCACCCGGCCGTCGTCGGCGTGCAGCGCCTCGGTGACGCTGTGCCGTTCCAGCACGACGGCGCCCGCGGACCGGGCGTGCCCGGCCAGTTCCTCATCGAAACCGAGCCGGGTCCGGATCAGTCCGTACTGCGGGAAGTCGGAGACCTCGGGCCAGGGCAGCTCGATACTGCGGCCGCCGCCAGCAGGCGCAGGCCCTTGTTGCGGCGCCAGCCCTCGGTTTCGGGGTGCGGCAGTCCAAGTTTCTGGATCTCCCGGACGGCGCGGGGGTCAGCCCGTCGCCGCAGACCTTTTCGCGCGGGAAGCTGGTCTTTTCCAGCACCGTGACGTCGATGCCTGCGTTGGCCAGGTAGTAGGCGGCAGTGGACCCGGCCGGACCGGCTCCGACGATCAGTACTTTCACGGCGTCGGTGGACTAACGCGCGGGCCGGGTGATGTTGCGGCGCAACTTCGCCACCGGTCCGGTGTGGGCTGCCAGTGCCTTCGCTCCCGCGGCTGGGCCGGACTCTGCGCCGGGCTTGACGGCGCGGTGCACGGCGACGATGCCGCCGCTGAGGTTGCGGTACGTGACGGAGTCCCAGCCGGCTTCCTGCAGCCAGGCAGCGAGGTGGTCCTGGTCCGGCCAGGCGCGGATGGACTCGGCGAGGTACACGTAGGCATCCGGGTTGGAGGATACCTTGACGGCGATCGCGGGCAGCGCGCGCATGAGGTATTCGGTATACATGGTGCGCCACAGCGGCACCACGGGCTGGGAGAACTCGGCGATGACCAGTTTGCCGCCCGGCTTGGTGACCCGCAGCATCTCGGCGAGGGCCTTCTTCGGCTCGTTGACGTTGCGCAGCCCGAAGGAGATGGTGCTGGCATCAAAGGTGTTGTCCGCGAACGGCAGGCGGGTGGCGTCACCGGCGATGAAGTCGATGTCGGGGCGTCGCCGCTTGCCGACTTTGAGCATACCGAGCGAGAAGTCGCAGGCGATCACGTCGATGCCGGCGTCGGCATACGGTTCGCTGGAGGTGCCCGTTCCGGCGGCGAGGTCAAGGACCCGCTGGCCCGCCTTCACATCCATGGCTTCGACCACGACCTTGCGCCAACGCCGTGTCTGCCCCATCGACAGGACATCGTTGACGACGTCGTATTTGGGGGCGACGTCGTCAAACATCGTGGCTACTTCGTCCGGACGCTTATCCAAGGATGCTCGGTTCACCCTGACATTGTCTCAAATGTTCGGCACACCCACGAACCACGCCCTGAGCAGGGAGTCCGGTGGGGGCGGGAGTAGTGTTGTCTCACTATGACCAGCGCGTTCCGTACCAGAATTATCAGAACACTTACAGTGCCCCTCGATGCAGAATCATTCCCCGGGGGCTGCCGTCGTTTCTGGTCCGTGACGATCTGCTGTGCTGGACCCGCCGCGAGGCCGGCCTGGTCGGCTTCGGCGAAGTGGCCCGGTTTACCGCCACGGGACCCGAGCGTTTCCTCGAGGCGGACATCTGGTGGCGGCATCTGGTCCTTGAGGCCGAGATTGAGGACGCCGTGGAACGGCCCGGCACCGGCCCGGTCGCGTTCGGTTCCTTCGCCTTCTCCAAAGCCTCCGCCCACGAGTCGCGGCTGATCGTCCCCGAAATCGTCGTGGGACTGCGTGACGGGAAGGCCTGGCTCACGCAGTTGACGTTCGACGACGTCGAACTCACCGAAGCCGCGCGCGCGCCGCACTGGACCGCTGGATTGATGGCGCCGGTACCGGTGTCGGGGTTGGGGCCACTGCCGGGGGCGGCGGTGCCATGGCGCCCGGCACCCTGGTTGACAGCTCCGGGGCGGGCGCCGGCCCGGCCGGGAACGGCCCCGCTTTCAGCGCAGCCGGCAGTGCAGCCGGCACGACAACCGTCCAGACGGGCCGCGCCGTCGTCCGCCCCCTGCTGCTGGCTGCCGGGGCAACGCTGCACACCGGATCACTGAGCGAGGACGACTGGATGGCCGCCGTCGCGTCCGGGGTCGAGGAGATCCGGGCCGGGGCGCTGGAGAAACTGGTGCTGGCGCGGGACATCGTGGCGACCCTGCCCGCCGGCGTGAACGCCGCGCAGGTGCTGCGCGAGCTGTCCGCGCGGTACCGCGAATGCTGGACCTACGGCGTCGACGGACTGGTGGGCGCCACGCCGGAAATGCTGATCCAGGTGGAGGGCCGCACGGCGCAGGCCCGCGTTCTGGCCGGCACGCTGGACCGCCGCGACGCCGACGGCATGGCCGGCTCGCCGCTGGAGTTCGCGGAGCGGGTGCTGGCGGGGTCCGAAAAGCAGCGGCACGAACATGACATCGCCATCCAGTCCCTGACCACCCAGCTGGCGCCGTTCTCGGAGGCGATGAACGCGCACAGCGAACCCTTCATCCTGGAACTGCCCAACGTCTGGCACCTCGCCTCGGACGTGAAGGCCGAGCTGACCGAGGTGGAGGGCCACGTCCCCACGTGCCTCGCCCTGATCAACGCCCTGCATCCCACGGCGGCGGTCTGCGGCACACCGACCACCGTGGCCGGCGCCCTGATCCGCAAACTGGAGCACCTGGACCGCGGACCCTACGCCGGACCGGTCGGCTGGCTCGACGCGGCCGGCAACGGGGAATGGGGCATCGCGCTGCGCGGCGCCGTCATCGAGTCCCCGACGACGGTGCGGCTCTATGCCGGCTGCGGCGTCGTCGAGGGCTCCGTCCCGGAAGCTGAGCTCGCGGAGACGTGGGCGAAGTTCCGTCCGATGCTGGAGTCCCTCGGCATCAACAGCTAGAGTCCGGGATAGGAGACAAGTTCCGGCCGTTTCACCTTGCGCTAGTCTCGACAATAGTTATCCAATGGTGAAACTAAGTTTCCTGTGATGCACATCTCGTATTCGGCGATACACTATAAGCCGATTAAGTCACGCCTGCTCCTGCAATAACCTGCAACAAAAGGGAAGAAACCATGCAGCTCAAGTCCCTCGCCTCGGCAAAGTTGGCCGCTAAGGCAGCCGCAATTCTCGCCGCCGGCGCTCTCACGCTCACGGCCTGTGGTGGCAGTTCCACCCCGCAGCCACCTCCGAGGGCGGCGTGCAGCTCATCAACGCCGGCAAGCTGACCGTTTGCTCGGACGTTCCCTACGAGCCGTTCGAATTCCAGAAGGACGGCAAGATCGTCGGCTTCGACATGGACATCGCCGCCGAGGTGGCCAAGGACATGAAGGCCGAACTCAACGTTGTGGACAGCTCCTTCGAGGCCATCGAGACCGGCACCGCCCTGACCCAGTGCGACCTCTCCATTTCCTCCGTCTCGATCACGGACACCCGCAAGTCGGTCATGGACTTCTCCGACCCGTACATGGACGACGACCTGACCCTCGTGGCCAGCGAGGCTTCCGGGATCACGGACCTGGAGAGCGCCAAGGGCAAGAAGGTGGGCGTCCAGCAGGCGACCACCGGCGCCAAGTTCGCCGCCGAGAAGGGCCTCGACGCCCAGCAGTTCGAGGATTCCGGCCTCCTGATCCAAGCCCTGCAGGCCGGCACCATTGACGCCGCCCTGGGCAACCAGTCCGTGCTCGCCTACGCCATCAAGGACGACGCCAAGTTCAAGCGCGTGGAGAACTACACCACGGGCGAGAAGCTGGGCATCTCCATCAAAAAGGGCAACACCGCGATGGCCACCCAGGTCAACAGCACGCTCAAGCGCCTGACCGATGACGGCACCTTGAAGAAGTTCGAGACCACTTGGTTCGGCGAAGCCGCCAAGTAGCCAGCACCCCGGCCTGAGACCTACGCAGTTGAGGCCCCGTACCGCTGTAGAACAGTCCGTACGGGGCCTCACGTGCGCGAAACGAATGTGAGAACACCATGGCAATGACCGCACGTCAACGAGCCAGAGTCAGCCTGTACGTCCAAGCCGGAATCTTTGTGGTGGCGATGGTTGCCCTGATCCTGGCCACGGACTGGGAGACCATCAGCACCAGCGTCTTCAACTTCGGCAAGATCGGCCCGATGTTCCCGGACATCATCCTTGTGGGCCTCAAGAACACCCTGATCTACACGGCCCTCGGCTTTATCGTGGGCCTGTCCGGCGGCCTGCTGCTGGCTCTGATGAAACTCTCCTCCTTCCCGCTGTACCGCTGGCTGGCCACGGGCTACATCGAGTTCTTCCGCGGCATTCCGGCCCTGCTGGTCTTCATCGCCTTCGGCTACGGCGTCCCCCTGGCCTTCGGCGTCTCCTGGAACGTGACCGTGGTGGCCATGATCTCGCTGGGCATGGTGGCGGCCGCCTACATTGCCGAAACCCTGCGCGCCGGACTCCAGGCTGTGCCCAAGGGCCAGATGGAGGCCGCCCGCTCGCTGGGCATGCCCCAGTGGCGGGCCATGATCTCGATTGTCATCCCGCAGGCGTTCAGGATCGTCCTGCCGCCGCTGACCAACGAAGTCATCCTGCTGACCAAGGACTCCTCACTCATCTACGTGCTGGGCCTCACCGCCTCGCAGTACGAGCTGACGAAGTTCGGCCGTGACGGCATCTCCAGCTTGGGCGCGGGCCTCACGCCGCTGCTCGTGGCCGGTGCCTTCTACCTGGTGATCACCATCCCGCTGAGCCTCTTGGCCCGGAAGTTCGAAAGCCGCTCCGCGCGGACGAAGCGATAGGCAGGACAGTCATGAACGACGTCGTACAGAATGCCGATGACCGCAGCGGGGCCGTGAAGGCCGCCGGCGTGTCCATCACGGATCTCCGTAAGTCCTACGGATCCAACGAAGTACTCAAGGGCATCAGCCTCGAGGTGAAGCCCGGCGAGGTGGTGTGCCTGATCGGCCCGTCCGGCTCCGGCAAGTCCACCCTGCTTCGCTGCGTCAACCTGCTGGAGCAGCCCAACGTGGGCAGCGTCCACGTGGGCGGCTTCGAGGCAACCGACCCGGATGTGGACATCGACAAGATGCGCCGCAAGGTGGGCATGGTCTTCCAGCAGTTCAACCTCTTCCCGCACCTCAGCGCCCTGGGCAACTGCACCATCGCGCAGACCAAGGTGCTCAAGCGCAGCCAGTCGGACGCCTCCGCCGTGGCGATGCGGAATCTGGAGCGGGTGGGCCTGGGACACCTTGCCGACCGTTACCCTGACCAGCTCTCCGGCGGCCAGCAGCAGCGCGTGGCAATCGCCCGCGCGCTCAGCATGGACCCCGAGCTGATGCTGTTCGACGAGCCCACCTCGGCCCTGGACCCCGAGACCGTGGGCGACGTGCTGGCCGTCATGCGGAACCTGGCCAAGGAGGGCATGACCATGCTGGTGGTGACCCACGAGATGGGCTTCGCCCGCGAGGTGGCCGACCGTGTGGTGTTCATGGACGGCGGCGTCGTCGTGGAGGAAGGCGTGGCCGAGCAGGTCATCAGCGCCCCCACCCATGGCCGCACGAAGGAATTCCTCCGCCGGGTGCTCGACCCGACGCACATCGACATCGCGGAGTAGCTTCCTTTTCGCCCCGATTTCAGACAGCCGCTACGTGGATCCACGTAGCGGCTGTCCGTTTCCGTAGCGATTTCCCAGTTAGCGGCTATTCCGCGGCGAGGACTCCGGCCACGGCAACGCCCACGGCCGCCCGGACGCGCTGGTGCAACTCCCGCAGCCCGTGCCGCTCCGTCCGCACCTCGATGATGCTGCGGCCCTGCCACGGCTCCGCCAGCGCCGCGGCGAGCTCCGCCGTCGTGCTGACCGCACGGTGCGCGACGCCGTAGGCCGCCGCGATGGCCGCAAGGTCCACGCTGTGCGGCGTGCCGAAGAGGCGCTCGACGGCGGTTCCGTAACGGCCCGCGGCCTCGACGGCGCCGTGTTCCAGCAGGCCGAAGATGGCCCCGCCGGCGTCGTTCAGGACCACGATCCGCAGGGCGGGTTCCTCTTCCCCGGCGCCGAGGAGCAGCCCGCCGGCGTCGTGCAGGAAGGTGACATCGCCCAGCAGCACCGTGGTTTCCTGCCGGCCGCCCAGGGCGATGCCGGTGGCGGTGGCCAGGGTCCCGTCGATCCCGGAGAGGCCGCGGTTGGCGAAGACGACGGCGCCCGGCTCCGGGGCGGGCGCGCCGGCGAGGTCGACGTCGCGGATGCCGTTGGAGGAGCCGAGCACGAGCTGCCCGCGGGAGTGCTCCCAGACGAGGGCGCCGACCGCCGGCCCGGTGGCAGCGGCGGAGCCGGACAGAACCTGGTCAACCGCGTGCTGGGCGGCGGCCCCGGCCAGGAGCCAGACATCCAGCCACGCCGCGGAGCCCCGGCCGGCGAAATCGGCGAGGTCGCCCAGATTGTCGAGCGGGAGTTCGGTGCGGCGGCCCGGCTCGTACCAGGCCACGGGCACCGGCTGGTACAGGGCGGAGGGGACGTCGGCGCGGGCCAGCAGGGCACTCACGGGCCGGGAGAGGGTGGGCCGCCCGAAGAGCACCACCCGCTCGATGGGCTGCGCCGACTCCGGACCGAACGCGTCGAGGACAATCCGGTACGGTCCCACCGCGTTCGGCCCGAACCTCGCGTTGGAGGACGGCTCGGCGAGCAGCGGCAGGCCGTGGGCGCGGGCGAAAGCCTCGGCGACGGGGCCGGCGTCGTGCCCCGCGAGCACCACGGTGCGCCGTTCCGGCAGGCCGGGAGAGGCCGGCGGGAAATCCAGGGCCAGCGGACCGCGGGGGCGCGGTACACCCGGCGGCCGGACTCCGGCGGCAGCTTGTCGCCGGGGGCGGGAACCAGGGGGTCGCGGAAGGCCAGATTGAGCTGCACCGGCCCGGGCGGGGTGTCCTCGAAGGCCCCGGTGGCGGCGCTGAGCGCCGTCTCGACGGCGCGCCGCGGGTCACTGCCGGCGGGCACGTCGGCGGCGAAACGGACATGCTCACCGAAGAGGTCCAGCTGCGCCGTGGTCTGGTTGGCGCCCGTCCCCCGGAGTTCCACGGGACGGTCGGCCGAGACCACCACCAGCGGGACCGCGGCGTGGTTGGACTCCATCACGGCCGGCAGGAGATTCCCGACGGCAGTCCCGGAGGTGGTGAGGACGGCCGCGGGCGCCCCGGTGGCCAGTGCCAGCCCGAGCGCGGTGAAGCCGGCATCCCGTTCATCGATCCGGACCAGCAGTTCGACCCGGCCGGCGGCGTCCGCCTCGGCCAGGGCATAGGCCATCGGGGCGGAGCGCGACCCCGGTGCCACCACCACGTAGCGCACGCCTTCGAGCAGCAGGGCGGCGACTGCGATCCGCGCCGAATCCAGCGCGCTCAGCTCCTCCGCATTCAGCTCCCCAGCGCTCACATGTTCTCCGGCGTCTCGATGCCGAGCAGGTCCAGTCCCTCGGACAGCCGGCGCAGGACCAGCGCGCAGAGGGCCAGCCGCGATTCCCGGACCGAATCCTCCGACTTGAGCACCGGGCACTGGTCGTAGAAGGACGTGAAGAGCTGCGCGAGTTCGAACAGGTACGTGCACAGCCGGTGCGGCTCCAGCACCTCGCGCACCTTGTGCAGCGTGGCGCCGTACTCGAGCAGGTGCAGGGCCAGCGCGCGTTCGGCGGGTTCGACGACGGCAATCACCGTCGCCGGTGTCCCGCCATCGCTGTCGGTTCCGGCGGCGTCGGTTCCGGCAGCGTCGGTTCCGGCAGCACCGCTTCCGGCAGCACCGGTTGCAGCCGTGTGCTGCTCCAGCACCCCGCCTTGCGCAGGATCGACCGGATTCGCGCGGCGGCGTACTGCACATAGGGACCGGTGTTGCCGCTGAGGGCCAGCATCCGGTCGAAGTCAAAGACGTATTCCGTGTCGTGGCCGGTGGACAGGTCGGCGTACTTGACCGCGCCGATGCCCACCTGGCGGGCAGTCGCGGCGCGTTCCTCCTCCGTGAGTTCGGGCGGCTCGCATCGATGACGGCCCGGGCGCGGTCCACGGCTTCTTCCAGCAGGGCCATCAGTTTGACCGGGGCACCGGCACGGGACTTCAGGATCTTCCCGTCCTCCCCAGCACGTTGCCGATCTGCACGTGCACGGCCTCCACCGTGTCCGGCAGCCAGCCGGCGTCGCGGGCCGTGGCCATGACCATACGCAGGTGCATGTTCTGCGGGGCGCCCACGACGTAGAGGACGCGGTTGGCCTCGAGCTCGCGGACCCGGTAGCGGATGGTGGCGAGGTCCGTGGTGCCGTAACCGTAGCCGCCGTCGGACTTGCGGATGATGAGCGGCATCGGCAGGCCGTCGCGGCCGGTGAATCCGGCGGGGAAGGTGCACAGGGCGCCGTCGCTGATCCGGGCGATGCCGCGGTCCTCGAGTTCCTGGCACAGCTGTGCCAGATGGGCGTCGTAGGAGCTTTCGCCCGCGATGTGGTCATCCGTGAGGCTGATGCCCAGCATGGAGTAGATGGCGTTGAAGTAGCGCTTGGACTGGGCCACCAGCCGCTGCCAGACGGCGAAGGTCTCCTGGTCGCCGCCCTGCAGCGCCACCACGCGGAGCCTTGCGCGCGTGGCGAAGCCGTCCTCATCGGTGGCGGAGGCGTCGAACTTGGCGCGGGCGGCCTGATAGAAGGCGCTGGGGTCATCAACCAGCAGCGCCGCCTCCGGGGAGTCCTCGCCGATCTCCAGCCAGTGCTCGATCAGCATGCCGAACGGGGTGCCCCAGTCGCCGATGTGGTTCTGCCGGATGACCGTGTCCCCCAGCGCCTCGAAAACCTTCACGAGGCTGTCCCCCACCACCGTGGTGCGCAGGTGGCCGACATGCATTTCCTTCGCGACGTTCGGGGAGGAATAGTCGACGACGACGCGCTGGGCCTCCGCCGGCGGCACGGCCTGGACGCCAGGAGTCTCGGCATTGAGCAGCTCTTCGATCCACGTCCCGTCGAAGGTCAGGTTGATGAAGCCGGGTCCGGAAATCTCGGCCTCGGTGCAGACGCCGTCCAGGTCGAGGGCCTCGACGATCCGCGCGGCGGCGTCCCGCGGCGGCAGGCCCACCTTCTTGGCCAGCGCCATGGCTGCGTTGATCTGGATGTCCGCGAACTGCGAGGGCCGGACCACCGGATCCGTCCCCCGGTACTCTTCGCCGAACGCGCTGGCAATTGCTGCCTGGACTCTGGGGACAACCATTTCGGCCGGATTATTCACACTGTTCAAATTATCAGTTCCGCCAACCCCCGACGCTCCGGAGCCCACGGGCCCCAACACTCCCGCACGCGAGCCCCGGCGCACCCCACCCCCAGAAGCAACGCGGGGTCAGATAACGCCCATCCCGGGCACCAACATGGGCCGGATCTGACCCCGCATTGGGTTCCCGTAACGCCCAACCATTCCCATGTAGAGAGCTCGCGGGACGAGGATGGACCTACGCGATGCAATGACGGAGGCCATGGATGGCGGCGCCGATCCGCAGAGTGTTTGGGTTGCTTCCAATGCCACTGACTCTGACATGATGCACGACCAGAACGATGCGGATCTGCCCGAGTCTGCATAGGCGAAAGGCCACCAGCGGTCGCCTCTGAGCTGCTCCCCGAAAGTTATACCGAGAATTCAGTTCTGACTTTCGAGGAGCAGTTCACACCGCTCTGCAGGGCTTTCACAACGGCCCAACCACCGAATCGGGAGCTGACCAGGTTGCTTCCTGGAGGGCTTCGCTTTTACGATCCAAGAGCCATGTCCGCAGTGCGCGCCATCTTGTAGCCAAGAGTCAAAACCCGGAGAGACAAGTCCTCCGGGTGCAAGTCCCCTGCCGTCAGGACCGACTCATCCACATCCCCAATGGGCGCCGCGGCGCCAGCATTTTCCGCAGCACCGGACTCGTGCGCGAAATGATGCAGATCGGGGGACCGCGTTCCCGGGTTGCTTGGGAGAACAGCGGACCACAGCGCCTCCACTGTAGCGACGGCCGCTATGGCTCCCGTTGGTCCCGAGACCAGCCAGCCGTCGCTGGTGGCGGCCACTTTCGGGGCGCCGGGCCACTTTTGGCAGACGCTATTGACCGTTTGGGCGACAATGAGGTGCTGCCGCATCGTCCGGCTCGGCCCCAGTACGGGGTCGCTCACAACATTTCGTCCGCACGCACCACACATGTGAGGTGTCCTTTCCTAGGGCATGACGTCGCCGGAATTTGGCCCCAGCGTCTGACCGACATACAGGTTGCCGCCTGGATCGCTGGCGAGAAGCAGCGCCGTGGGCGCTACCTCGGCCGGACGTCCGAAGCGCAGCAGCGGCAGTCCGGCACGCTTCGCCGCTTTCCAGTCCTCGGAAATTCCTTCAACCAGGGGCGTCTCGATGGGCCCCGGGGCAATGCTGTTGACCAGCACGTTGTCGCCGGCGGTTTCCAGGGCCAGAGCCTTGGTCAGTCCGAGGACTCCGGCTTTGGCAGCACTGTAGTGGCTGAGCCCGGTTCCACCTTTGATGGCCAGTTGGGAAGCGATGTTGATGATGCGGCCCCACTTCTGCTTCCGCATCTCCCCCACCACTTCCCGGCAACACAGGAAGACGCCCGTGAGGTCAACGGCAATCGTCTCGTTCCACATGGCCAGGGTCATGTCTTCCAGCTGAGATTCGGTAAGCAGTCCCGCGCTGTTCACGAGAATATCGATGCTCCCGAGCTGGGCGCGCGCGGCCGCGAAAGCCGCCCTCACGCTGGCTTCATCTGAGACGTCGACGGCGATGGTTCCCGCCGGGCCGGACCGGTCGAGGACAGCCACTCTGTCGCCGTTGGCGGTGAAGGCTTCGGCGATGGCCTTGCCTATGCCGCTGGCTCCTCCCGTGACTACTACGCCCCGGCCCTTTGTGGGCCGCGAGGCTTCTGAATTGTTCATTCTTGTCCTTCCAGGGCGTTCAGGCGCGCATCTTGATGGTGAGACCGCCGTCGACTATCAGGGACTGGCCGGTGACGTAGGAGGCGTCCTCGGAGGTCAGGAAGCCGATCACGCTGGCGACCTCCTGGGGCCGTCCGACCCGGCCCCAGGGGATTTCCTGCCCGGCGCGTTGCAGGCCATCTGGCCCGAGTGAGTTGACCGGATCCAGGGACTGGGGCGTCTCGATGAGTCCGGGTATCACGGCGTTGGCGCGGATGCCGCGCGGTCCTAGCTCGGCGGCTACGCTGCGGATCAATCCGAGCACACCGGCCTTGGCAGCCGCGTAGTGGGCATGCTCCTCCCACCCGTAGACTCCTCCGGCAATTGAGGACACTGCAACCATCGCGCCGCCGCCGGTCATCCTTGCGGATCCGGCGCGCAGGGTCCGCAGTACGCCGGTGAGGTCGACGTCGAGCATGTCGTCCCAGCGCTCATCGGTCATCTCGCCCAAGGGCGAATTGCGCAGAATTCCTGCGTTGGCCACCGCATAGTCCAGACGGCCGTACTCCGCCAGGGCGCGTTCAGCGAACGCATCAACGGACGGTGTGCTGCGGACGTCCACTTCGTGGACGACTCCCTGGCCGCCTGCGTCCTTCACCAGGCGGAGGGATTCTTCCGGGTCGTGCGGGTCACCGGGAAAGGTCCCGATCACCGAATGCACGCCCCGGTGGGCGTAGTGGACCGCGAGGGCCCTTCCAATGCCGCTGGCCGCTCCGGTGATCACGGCCACCCTTGTTTCCGGTGTCATGCGTCGACCTCGTGCGGGTGGTCCTCGAGCAGGGCTTCGACGGGCGGCTTCGCGGCGATCATCAGGAGGCCGGAGAACAGCGTTCCGGCGGCGCCGACCCACAGGGCTGCAGCGCCGGTTCCCGCGCTGGCTGCCGCTGCCGTGAACAGCGCACCGCCGATAATAGTGCCGGGTTGGCTCATCGCTCCGATGAAGGCGGTGCCGGTTGCCCGGCAGCTGACGGGGTAGCACTCGGCCATGAAGTACTGGATTGCGGCGTAGGGTCCGACCAGGAAAAACAGTCCGGCACCGTAGGTCACGATGATCATGACGGGGCTCGTGGCGAAGGGGCTGAGCATGATGGTGAACGAAATGCCGGAGAGAATCCAGCCGCCGATGATCGTCCGCTTCCGGCCGATCTTGTCACCGAGCCACCCGTGGAAAACGTAGCCGAAGTACGCCAGCCCGTTGATGACGATCAGCATCCAGAAGGCGTCAGAGAGTTCCACGCCCTTGGCGTTCTTCAGGACGGAGCTGCCGAGAATGCTGAAGATCAGGATGCCGAAGAAGTTGAAGATCCAGGCCAGCGAGAACACGATCGTGTTCCGGCGCAGGTGCGGCTCCCAGATGCGTTTGAGCGGGGCAGCAGAAGAGTGCTCGACGCCGAATGCGCGGGCCAGGGAGTGGGCGTCCTCGGTCTTGCCGCTCTTCTCAAGTTCGGTCAACTTGTGGTGCAGCTCGAACTGCGGCGTCTCCTTGAGCTTCTTGGCAATGACCCACACGATGATCACGGCCGGAACAGTTGCCATGAGATAGAGGGCGCGCCAGCCAAGGGACGGAAGGAAAACGAGGGCAAGTGCACTTGCGAGCAGGAAACCCAGCGGCCAGCCGCCCTGGATGAATGAGTAGTGGAAACCGGGGCGCTTGCGCTTATCGGCGACTTCGGTGACCTGGTAGACCTCGTTCATGTAGGTCGCGTTGACGGCCTGCTCAGAGAATCCGAGCCCGCCGAAGGAACGCACCAGCACCAGCAGGCCGTTGCTGAGGAACGGAATTCCGGTCGGGATCAGGGCCGTCAGTCCGGAGACGATGGCGGTTCCGCCGACGGTGGTCATCATGCCCTTGCGGCGGCCGAGCCGGTCAATGACCGGGCCGATTCCGAAGCAGACGATCGCGGTGCCGACGGCGATCCAGGTATTGATCGCATAGGCTTCGGATTCGGTCCAACCAAACTCTTCCTGCATGGCCGGCAGGAGGGTTCCGAAAAGCCCGAAGTCGAATACGGCTACGGTCCACGCCAGCAGGGCAAGCACGGTGGCTGTGGTCGTGTGGCGCTTGGAGAATGCCGGGAAACGGCGTTTCTCATCGGGGGCGGGTTGCGTCAGGTCAACTGCGGGTTGCTGGGTGGTCATTACTGGTTTTCCTTTCGGGGCTGCGTGCGAGGAATGAGTCCGCGATCTGGTCGAATGTGAGCCAGCTGACGCCCTCGTGGGAGTTGATGTGTTCGATGAGGCGTTCAAGCATGAGCAAGACCTGGGGGCGGCCCGAGACATCCGGGTGGATCGTCATGGTGAAGACGGCCTGGTCCATTTCGCGGTATACCCAGTCGAACTGGTCGCGCCACATTTGTTCGATGTCCCGGGGGCTGACGAAGCCGTGCGAGTTCGGCGCCGCCTTGATGAACATCATGGGAGGAAGGTCGTCCAGGTACCAGTTGGCCGGGATCTCGACGAGGTCGGTCTCCTTGCCACGGACGAGCGGCTCCATCCAGGTCTCGGCGGCCTTGGTGTAGTCGATCTTCTTCCAACTGTCACCGACACGCACGTAGTAGGGCTCGAAATCGCGATGCATCAGGGAGTGGTCGTACTTGATCCCGCGCTCGAGGAGGATCTCGTTCGTGACCGGGGAAAATTCCCACCAGGGCGCGACATAACCGGTGGGGCGACGTCCGGAAACCTTTTCGATGAGTTCGATCGACCGGTCCAGGATGGCCGTCTCCTGCTCGCGGGTCATGGCGATGGGGTTTTCGTGCGAGTATCCGTGCACCCCGATTTCGTGCCCCGCGTCCACGATCATCCGGGTCAGGTCCGGAAATGTCTCGATCGAGTGGCCGGGCACGAACCACGTGGCGGGCAGCCCGTACTTCTCGAAGAGACGGATGAGACGGGGGCCGCCCACCTCGCCGCTGAACAGGCCGCGGGAGATATCACACGGGGAATCCTCGCCCCCATAGGAGCCGAGCATTCCAGCCACGGCGTCCACGTCCACGCCGAATGCGACTTGGATGTCCTTAGTCATGAGATCAACCTTTCATTGCGTTTTTGTTGAGGTTTTGTTGGTGAGGTTCTGGTTTGGGCTGGAACTAGTCCGGGAGCGTGCCCCGGCGGACGAAGGATTCCGCAATGCCGGCCGGAGGGGTATCAAGTCTGAGTAGCAGGCTGAGAAGGACCAGCGACTGGGATGGCCTGAGCAGTCCGGAGGGTATGGCACCCGCCGCCCGTAGGTCGGCACCGCCGCCGTCGCCGTATCGGGGAACCACTGCGCCGGCTTCCACCCGCGTGCTCGTCACCACCACGACGCCGGCAGCGGTTGCCTCGGCAACGTCCCGGCATAGCACGCGGTTGGCGTTGCCCGTTCCAGTGCCCTGGAGCACCACCCCTGCCGCCCCGGCCTGCAGGGCAGCCCTCAGGAGCACGGAATCCGCACCGGGATAGACAGCTATAAGGTCCACACGCGGCGAACCGGCGCCGACGCCTGGCAACGGCAGCGGGGCAAAGCCGTGCGATGCTGCATGCACACTGACCTCGCCGGAGCCCGACACCGACCCGGCCGTTCCGAAATCCGGGTTGGCGAACGCATCGAGACGGGTAGTGTGGCTCTTCCGGACTCCAGCAGCCGGGAAGATGCTCCCGGCAAACGCCAGCAGCACACCCTTTCCCCGGGCGTGCGGGGAACCCGCAACGGCGATCGCGCGAGACAGATTGCCGGGACCGTCAGGCGACTGTGAGTCGGCCGCCTCCTGCGCTCCGGTGAACACCACCGGACGAGGATCATCGTGGGTGAGATCAACAAGGTAGGCGGTCTCCTCCATGGTGTCCGTCCCGTGGCTGACCACGACCCCAAGCACCTGCGGGTCTGCCAGGGCGTGCCTGATGCTGGCGCATATGGCGATCATGTCATCGACCGTCAGCAGGTACGAACCCTTCCGGAGGACATCAACCACCCGGACCGGATACGAGGCTGGCGCCCCCATGCTGGCGAACACCTGCTCTCCCGTGTCCGATGCCACGGCGGCTCCCCGGCCTCCGACGCACGGGAGGAAATAGTTCCTCCCGTCGCCAGGAGCACCACGTGGGGGCCAGGGAATTCTGTGACAGTCATTTCCACTCCGTTTGTCCTGCGTCTGCTGCCAGACGCTTACCCAATCGATTGGGTTGTGGGATAAAAGTTATCGTTGCGATATTTCCTGCAGGTGCCTGGGGATGTTTCGAGGGTGTAAACATGTCACCGGTTTGGTGCCACATCCACAGCTACCCAATCGATTGGGTTAGGTGGTGAAATGACTATAGAATGTGACGTGCAGCACGTCAAGGGGTTCCCGAACCAGAGATTCGCACGTTATCGGGCAGGCTTGGAGGCGACATCACTTTAAACTGAGGCAGGGAAACGAATGGAAGGAACCACGGCCGGGGACCGCACGGTCACGCTGAAGGATCTGGCGGACGAACTCGGCATCCACCCATCGACTGTGTCCAGAATCCTTCACTCAGACGCAGACGTGGCGCGGGGGCGGCCTCGGTGGCGACGGCGGAACGCGTCCGGGAACTGGCGCGGAAGCGGGGCTACTCCCCGACCCCCAGGCCGCCGGCCTTCGGACGCGGCGCACCCGCCTCATGGGAGTGATCGTGCCCCGGCTTTCGGACCTCGTCTTGGCAACCATGTACGAGGGCATTGACGAGGCCGCGGCGGCGCTCGGCTATTCGACCTTCGTCATGAACTCCCGCGACGACCCCGAGGAACAACGGAGGAAGACGGACACCATGCTGGCCCGGCGCGTCGACGGGCTGATCATCGGCGACGCACACCTGGACAGTGGCCTGCTGCGGGAGTTGACGGCACGAAAGGTGCCCTTCGTGCTCGTGAACCGCCGCGTCCCGGGCTACCCGTCCGCCACCTGCGACGACGTCCTGGGCGGCGAACTTGTCGCCGACCACCTGTGGAGCAAGGGGCATCGGAACGTTGCTGTGATCGCCGGCGAGCCCTACGCTAGCACCGCCATCGATCGGACGGCCGGCTTCGTGGACCGCTGGCGTTCGTTGGGCGGAAAAATTCCCCGGAAGGCCGTGGTCTGGTCTCGATTCGATACCGCCGGCGGGCGCGAAGCGGCCGAAAATATCCTGACTCACTGCCACCCCCAACCGACGGCACTTTTCGCCGTAAATGACTTTGCGGCGATCGGTGCCATGGGAGCGTTGAGGTCCCATGGCCTCACTGTCGGAGTCGACGTGGCGGTGGTTGGTTTCAATGACACCTCACTTGCCGCGGAGCTTCCCATTCCGCTGTCCTCGGTCCGCTCGCCCATGTTGGACATCGGGCGGACTGCGGTGCAACTCCTGAAGCGGGTGTTGGACGGCGAAGTTGTTGCGCCGGTCAGGCTGGAACCGAGCCTCTGCGTGCGGGAAAGCAGCGCCTGAAGCAACACGAGATGATATTCAACCTACAGATTTCCCAGACCTCGGCCGCTGGAAATAAACCGGCCGTGTCGGAGCAGGAGTGCGCGCCCGGAGTCCCCACACGCTTCCCCACCCCAGAAGCAACGCGGGGTCAGATATAGCCCATCCGGGGCCCCAACATGGGCCGGATCTGACCCCGCGTTGCTGTAAGTGATGGAGCGGTTAGTCGTCGGTACGGAAGACCTGGACCACCGAGGGGCGCGGGGCGCGGGCCTGGCCCCGGGCGGCGTCGTGCCCGCCGGGACGTAGTCCGGGAAGAAGGACAGCTGCGCGTCGAACGTGCCGTCCTCGCCCGGGTGCTGGACGGAGACGAACACGGTGCGTTCCTGGTCGTGGATGATGGGCCCGCAGGTCTCCCCGTCGCGCGGGACGGCGAGGAACTGTTCGACGCGTCCCCGTTCGGCGCCGTCGAGGGTGACCTTGAACAGCCCGTCGGCCTTGCCGATCCCGGAAGGGGCGCCGTCGGTGGAGATCCAGAGGTTGCCGACCGAGTCGAACGCGAGGTTGTCCGGGCAGGAAATCGGCGAGACCTTGTCCACCGGGTAGCCGGAGAAGTAGGTGACGTCGCCCTGCGCGGGGTCGCCGCAGACCATCAGCAGGTTCCACGTGAACGCCGTGGAGGTCTGATCGCCGGTTTCGCTGATTTCCACGACGTGGCCGTCACGGTTGGCGTTGCGGGGGTTGACCTCGGTGGCGCCTTCCTTGCCGGCCTTGCCGCGGTCCGAGTTGTTGGTGCAGGCGACGTAGACCTTGCCGGTGTGCAGGCTGGGCTCCACGTCCTCGCAGCGGTCCATCTTGGTGGGGCCCAGCCTGTTGCCCTGCGCGTCCACCTTGCCAGCTTTGTCGGCAGCCACGCGGGTGTACACGAGCACTTCCTCGACGGACATCCCGGCTACACAGGACTTCCCGCCGACCACCAGCGGCAGCCATTCACCGGTGCCGTCGAAGCCGCCGTCGGCCGGGACCGTGCCGGTGCCGGTGATCTCGGACGCCGGGGAGTTGCCGGTGAACCGGGCAACGTACAGGTCCCCGGCGGAGAGCAGCGTCATGTTGTGCTTGCGGTCGCCTTCGCGGTACTTGCCCTTCGAGACGAACTTGTAGAGGTAGTCGAAGCGCTCGTCGTCGCCCGAATAGGCCACCACATGCCCGGACGCGGCCACGATCACGTTGGCGCCCTCGTGCTTGAAACGGCCCAGCGAGGAGTGCTTCTTCGGCGTCGACGTGGGATCGAAGGGATCGACTTCCACGATCCAGCCGAAGCGGTTGGCCTCGTTTTCGTAGCCCGCGGTGCGGGTATCAAACCGCGGATCGTCGAGTTCCCACTGGCGGGCCGTGGGCTTGTTGGTGAGCCCGTAGCGCTTGTCTTCGGCCGAGGTGCCGGGCGCGACGAAGTACCCGTTGAAGTTTTCCTCGCCGGAGAGGATGGTGCCCCAGGGGTGGTGCCGCCGGCGCAGTTGCCCAGCGTGCCGAGGATGGTGCGGCCGTCCGGGTCGGCCTTCGTGCGGACCAGCGGGGAGCCTGCCACCGGGCCGGTGAGCTCATAGGCTGTGTTGTTCAGGTAGCGGCGGTTGAGCTCGGCGCCCTTGACGTAGCTCCACGGCTTGTTCTTGTTCCTGCGCTCCAGCTCCACCACGGAGAGCCCGTGGGCCGCGGCGCCGATCGCCCGGACATCCGCGGCGGGCAGCGAGGCGGGGAACATGATGGTTTCGTTGGTGTATTCGTGGTTGGCGAATAGCACCGCTCGCCGCCCTTGCTGCCCGGGATTTCGAGGATGTCGGTGTAGTCGTTGTTGTAGCCGAACTGCCGAGCCTGCGCGACGGCGCTCTGGTTGCCAAGGTCGAAGTCCGGGGCATCCTTGAAGATGGGGTCGCCCCAGCGGATCACGGGCTGCCAGGTGAAGCCTTCCGGAACGGTGAAGGCGTCGACGGCGGCGTCCACCGGGGCGATGGCGGTGAACCGGAGCTTGGACGCGCCATAGCCGTTCTTGGCTGCCGCGGAAAGGCCGGGGCCGCCGTCGGCCACTGCCGACTCCGCTGAGGTCACGGCACCTCCGAACGCGACGGCGAGCGCCCCGGCGGCGCCGAAGCCCAGGGCGGCGCGGCGGGACATCGTGGCGGAGGCGATGTCCCGAAAGTAGCTGTTGGAGCTGGTGTTGCAGACGTCGCCCGAGCAGGCGTTGTCGCACTTGAGTGCGCAGGTGACGGGGCTCCGCTTGCCTTTGGTGTGGCCGAGCATGGGGAGCAGGGAGAACTTGCGTCCGGAGGAGACAGACATGGAGAGACCTTCCACGGGGTGGTTGCGGGCCTCCCCACCGTTCCAGCCGGGGCCGACGCGAAGGAGTCTTCCGGATGAAGTCCGGGTGAACTCCCCCGGACGTGAGGGAGCGTTTCAGTCTGCCCCGCCGGACGTGAGGGAGCGTTGCACTCTGCCCTGCCGGAAGTGAGGGAGCGTCTCAGCCGGCGGGGGCGGCGAGCACCGAGTGGACGCGGCGCAGGCGGTCCAGCCACCAGTCCCTCCGCTCCAGCGCGGCGGCGTACTCCGCCAGCAGGCCCGGATCGGCGGTGACGTCGCGGAGCCGGATTGCGCCGTCGTCGGGAACCAGGGAATCCCGGGTGACATCGGCGGCGAGCAGGGATACTGTGCCCAGCCCGCAGGCGTACGGAAGTTCGGGCAGGGCGGCGGCGAGCGCCAGCCCGGCGCGGATTCCCACTGATGTGTCCAGGGCGGAGCTGACCACGGCGGGGAGCCCGGCCTGCGCCACGATCTCCAGCGCGCGGCGCACTCCCCGAGCGGCGCCACTTTGACCACGATCAGGTCCGCGGCGCCGGCGCGGGCCACCTTGAGCGGATCGTCCTCTTTGCGCACGCTCTCATCCGCGGCAATCAGCACGGGGACGCCGGCAGCCCGCAGCCTGCGCCGGACCTCGGTGAGGCCGGCGATGTCCGGTACCGGCTGTTCGGCGTATTCCAGCCCGACGCCGGACAGCCGGGTCAGTGCCCCGACGGCCGCCGCGACGTCCCAGCCGCCGTTCGCGTCGACTCGGATGGCGGCGTCCGGGAGTGCGGCGCGGACGGCGGCGACGCGGGCGGCGTCGTCGTCCAGGCTCTGCCCGGGCTCGGCCACCTTGATTTTGACGGCGTCCACCCGCCCGAAGCGGGCCAGGATGTCCGGCACCCGGTCCGCGGGGACGGCGGGGACCGTGGCGTTGACGGGGATGCTGGTCCGCAGAGGCTGGGGAAACCCGTGCCAGCCGGCCTCGACCGCGGCGGCCAGCCACCGGGAGGCTTCCACATCGCCGTACTCCGGGAAGGGGCAGAACTCGCCCCAGCCGAGCGGGCCTTCCAGCAGCAGGGCTTCGCGTTGGAGGATGCCGCGGAACTTCACCCGCATGGGCAGGCTCACCACATGCGCGACGGCGACGAGTTCATCCAGGTCGGGGAGCCGGGCCATTTAGACGACCATGGAATCAGCGAGGTTTGTCAGGTCAGCAATCCCGCTGAGCGGCCGCCAGGCGTCAAATACCGAGCAGGCAATGATGTGCTCTTCTGAACCGGAAGACGAATTGCAGCTTGTCAGGGTCAAGGGACGGCGCGGGGCGGGGGCAGGGGACGTCACCGGATCATCCTTTCATGCCGGCACCGGCGCCCCGGTACGTAGGACATGCTCACGCTCCCCTCATGGACGCGGCCCGCAGTAGAATTCAAGCGGCGATGGTGCACGTCTGAGCGCCACCAGCCTGGCCCGAAGGATGGGACGCATCATGCTCAAGACGCTGCTCTGCAAGTTGCACCTGGGGCATCACTGGTTGGCCGCGGCGGACCCGGACGGCACCTTGCTCCGGCACTGCACGAGATGCGGAAAGTATGACCGCCGCGGCGCCAAGTGGTTTCGACGCCTGGCGAAGGGCGACCGTCCGGCCGACGACGGGTCTGAGGGTGTGTTCCCCGCCAATCCGTACATGTAAATGAAGGCCCTGGTTTACAGGATGGTTTCCGTACGCCCCGGGTGCCGGAGTTCCCAGACGTCCGCTGCTGCGCCCTGCGGCAGTTCCAGCTGCCAGTCCTCGCCGGGGCCCGGGTAGGCGCGCAGTGTGGTGGGCACCGAGCCGTGGCGGTACACCTCCACGATGGAGGCATCAAGGAAGATCCTGAGCTCGTCACCGCCCGCGACCGCGTCGGCGAATACGGTCCGTCTCTGCCCCGCGGAGTTGAGGACCAGCCGGAGAGTGCCCTCTCCGCCGCTCACCCGGATTTCCGCTTCCGTCGGCACCGACAGGGTGCCGGCGGCCCGCGGTGCAGCCGGGCGTCGCGGTAGGCACGAAGTTCGGCGGCGGGTTCGACGGCGAGGACCCCGCCGTGGACCGAGAGCTGGCGGGGAACGTCAGGATCCCGGCCCAGCCGGCGTCGTCCATCTCTTCCGGGCTGCGCCCGGGTGCCCTCGCTGTCCTCCTGTTCACCGGACCAGCCCCAGAGCAGCGCCCGGTCATCGAGGGCGAGGATCTGCGGGGCGTAGAACGCCTGTCCCAGATCCGCTTTGCCTCCCGCCGCGGGCGTGAACACGGGCAGGCCTGCTCCGTTCGGTGCCAGCGAGCCGAGGAGGTACCCGACGCCGTTCGGGTGGCTGTGGTGGTCTGCCGCGAGCCACAAAGAGGCCATCAGGAGCCAGGTTTCCGCGCCGGACGAATCCGGGACGCGGACCAGCTGCGGGCACTCCCAGATCCTTGCGGGCAGGTGCCGGGCGGCGAGGTGGTCCTCCGTGCTGAACCAGATCCCCTCGTACGTCCACCGCCGGAGGTCATCGACGCTGTAGAGCAGCACGGCCGCGTGGCCGGACGCCAGCCCGGCGCCCTGGAGGGCGAAGCGGCGGCCCTGGAAGTGGAACAGAAATGGATCGCGGACGGCGGTGACCTGCGGGTCCGGCGGTATCTCCGCCGCGACGTGGCCCTCCTGGGCCCAGGAGCGGAGCGCCGCATCCGCCCGGGCCAGGACCACACGCGAGTGGCTCCCTTCGGTGTCCACGCCGGAGTACACGGCGGTGGGGACGCCGTCGTCAAGAGTCACCACACCCGACCAGCAACCCAGTGCATCCGGTCCGCCTGGCTGGGGCCGGAGCGCCACCGGTTCCTCGTCCCAGCGGACCAGGTCCGGGGAGCTCAGGTGTCCCCAGCAGATGCGCTGGTGCCGGGCCGAATCGGGGTTGTACTGGAAGAACACGTGAAAGCGGCCGTCCGCGTAGCTCAGGCCGTTCGGATCGTTGATCCAGCCTTTCGCGGGCCTCGGATGGAAGTGGGGAAAGGCCGGGTCAGGATGCTGCGCCGCGGTGTCCATGGCCCAAACACTACCCGCGCGCGGGTAGCAGGAGCCCTCAGAAAGTTCGCAGAGTTCTGTGGGAACCTGATACGGATGAGTTTTCGGCAGGATCACACCAGCATGCAGCCGGCTTCGGAGTACCCGCGGCCGCCCTCCCAGCGTGCCCCGGGCACGCCCGCAAGCGACCCCGGCCGCCAGGGCCGGGCCACCGGCTTCCTCTTCCTGTTGGCCACGCTCGTCAGCATGGCCGCACTGGCCGCGACATACTACTTCTTTGTCCGCACCACGACGGGCCAGTTCATTGACGAATCCGCGCTGGTGGAAGCAGTCGAAATCCACGGCGCCGCCGGAAAGGCCGCGAACAAGCTCCTTGACTGGCTGCCGGCGCTGTCCCTGCTGCTCGCCACGGTTGTGGTCCTTTTTGTCACCGTGATGCGGCGGCGCTGGGCGGCAGCGGGGATCGCCGTGGCAGCCTGCGTAGGCGCCAACGTGGCCACCCAGGTCCTGAAGGACATCGTTCCCGTCCGGCCCTACCGCGGGATCGAAACCCTGGAACTGAACTCGCTGCCGTCCGGACACACCACCCTGGCCGCGTCGGCCGCGGCGGCGGTGTTCCTGATGGCGTCCCCGCGCTGGCGTCCGCTGGCCGGGTTCCTGGGCGGCAGCTTCGCCGTCGCCACCGGTCTGTCCACCCTGATCAACCAGTGGCACCGGCCCGCCGACGTCGTCGCGGCCTTCCTCGTGGTGGCGGTCTTTATGCTCCCGGCAGGCTGGCTGATCATCCGCACGGGACCGCGCTGGAACGTCTGGGACGGCTACGGCCGGCACTGGGCCTCCTCCCGCCTGTGGCTGACGCTGCCGCTGCTGGCAGGACTCGCCGCGGCCGCCGTCGCTGCCTTCGCCCTGCTGGGTGCTGCGGCCGTCCAAGGCCAGAACAACAGCAGCACGCACTATTTCTGGGCCGGGACCTCGCTCATTGTTATGGCAGGCTACTTCGCCACGGTCGCCGGCGTATGGCTGTTCGGCCATGCGGCACGACGGCGGAGCGCGCCCCGGCGCTGACCGGCCGTTTACATCCGGCCCTCCGGGGCCAGAATTAGTCCCGCACAGCCACTGGCTCGGCAGCGCGTTGGCCCATCCGTCCGCACGGTCAGCTGCCACGTCTCGAGGAACTGCCATGAGCACTGATTCTCCGGTTTCCCGGCGCGCCACCGCCCTGGCGTCCGTACCGTCGCAACAGCGGATCAACACGTTCCTCCGCGACTCCGTCTACGCCCGGCGCCAGCATGTGCCGGGGATCTGCGACTTTGCCCTCGGCAATCCCCACGAGATGCCGCCGTCCGCCTATGTCGAAGCCCTGGCGGACGCGCTGACGCCCCGGAATGAGCGGTGGTTTGCCTACAAAACGAACGAGCCGGAGGCGCAGGCCGCGGCGGCGGCCTCCTGCAGCGGCTGCTGGGGCTGCCCTTCGAGCCGGCGGACATCCACCTCACGACCGGCGGCTTCACCGCGATTCCGCTCGCGCTGAAGGCCGTCGCCGATCCCGGCGATGAAGTCATCTTCACCCTGCCGCCTTGGTTTTTCTACGAACCGCTGGCGATCGAGGCCGGGCTGGTGCCCGTGAAGATCCGCTGCGACGCCGAGACTTTCGACGTCGATCTGGCGGCGCTGGGGGCGGCCATTACGCCGCGGACCCGGGTGGTGATCGTCAACACGCCCAACAACCCGACCGGCAGGATCTATCCGCCCTCACTCCTGAAGGACCTGGCGGACATGCTGGAAGGGGCCTCGCGCAGCAACGGGCGGCGGGTCTACCTGCTCTCCGACGAGCCCTACAACCGGATCGTCTACGACGGGGCCCGGTTCCACAGCCCCGCCGAATACTATCCGTACACGCTGCTGGCCTACTCCTATGGCAAGACCCATCTGGCGCCCGGGCAGCGGATCGGCTACCTGGCGCTACCGCCCACCATGCCGGACCGCGGCCCGCTCCGGGAGGCGCTCACCGCCCTGCAGATGGCGATGGGCTGGATCTACCCCAATGCCCTGCTGCAGTACGCTCTGCCGCGGCTGGAACAGTTCTCGATCGACGTTGCCGAGCTGCAGCGCAAACGCGATCTGATGGTCGACGCGCTGACGGGGATGGGTTACCAGGTCACCCGGCCGGACGGGGCGTTCTACCTCTTCGTCCGCACCCCGGCCGACGACGACGAGCAGTTCACCGCTGCCCTCGCGGACCGGGATGTCTTTGTGCTGCCGGGGACCCTGTTCGAGACCCCGGGCTATTTCCGGATCTCGCTCACCGCGTCGGAGGACATGATCCAGCGCGGCCTGCCGGTCTTCGCCGCGGCGATCCAGCACGCGCGAGGAACTGCCCGTCAGTAGTTGCGCCGGTGCTTCAGCCTGGGGATCGTGACGGCGAAGACCGCGGCGGCAGCGAAGCCGAGCACTCCGGTGGCGGCCACTCCGGCTCCGAGCGAGGCCACGGCGGTCACGCCGGAGAGCAGAACCGGGCCGCCGGTGGCCCCGGCGTCGGCCATGAACCGCCAGATACCCAGGAACTGACCGCGGCCGTTGTCGGGTGAGAAGTCGGCTCCCAGCGTCATGTTCAGGCCTGAACTGATGCCGTTGCCGAAGCCGATCAGGAGCGACGCGAGCAGCAGGCCCGCGAAGCCGGTGCTGAGCGGGATCAGCAGCATGGCCGTGCCCATGATGAGGGTGGACGGGATGGCCACCCACAGCCGCCCTTGCGGTCCATCAGCTTGCCGGCCGGATAGAAGACCAGCATGTCGATGGCGCCGGACAGCCCGTAGATCAGAGACGCCTGCGTCGCGTCCATCCCGAGGTGCTCGGCCCAGAGCGGGATGACCACCTGCCGGGACGCACGCAGTGCGCTGAGCAGCAGCACCCCCATGCCCACAGTCAGGAAGACCCCGGCGTGGGAGACGGCGACGCTGCGCAGCGTGGCCTGCTGGACCTGGAGGCCGTCGTCCGCCGCGGGTTTGGCCACGAAGTCCGGGATGGTGATCGACAGGACGGCGGCCGCGGCCATGGCGACGACGCCCACCCAGTAGGCGCCGGTGATTCCGGAGAACTGCATCACGGCGGCGCCGATGAAGGGTCCGATGGAGATGCCGATCCGGTTGACGCCGCCGAGTGTGGACAGCGCCCGGGCCCTGATGATCACCGGTACCGCCTCGGTCAGGTATTTCTGCCGGGCCAGGCTGAAGACGCTTGCGGCCATGCCGACAACAACCATGGCCGCCGCGAGCAGCCAGAGTCCGCCGGGCAGCAGCGGGGACAGTGCCGCGGCGGCGAGGGCGACGGCGCTCGCCGCCGCGGCGCCCACCATGGCCCAGCGTTCGCCGAATTTCAGGGTGATGAGTGAGGCGGGCAGGTTGAAGAACCAGGAGCCGAGGCCAATGAGGGTGACGATCAGCGCGGCGACGGCCACCGAGGCGCCGAGGCCTCGGGCTGACAGTGCCACCACGGGCAGGATGGCGCCCTCGCCGATGCTGAACAGCAGCGCCGGGCCGAAGGCGGGGACGGCGATGCTGCGGAGGGTGAAGGGGCGTGGCTGGTGGTGGTCATCCCCTTCATCCTAGGGCGGGCCGCACACCGGGGCGGTCAGGCGTCGAAGTGCGTGCGGACTTCCCCGCCGGTGAGACTCCGCAGGACCTCGGCTGCGACGTCGCGGAGCTTCTGGTTCCGGTTGCTGGACACCCGGCTGAGAATGCTCATGGCTTCCTCCTGGGAGCAGCGGTTCTGGGCCATTACCACTCCGCAGGCAAGATCGATCGAGGTGCGGTGCTCCATGGCGGCCTGGAGATCCTCGGCGCGGGACTGCGCGGTGCCGATCCGGACCGCCAGGCGGAGGGAACGGCCGGCGAGGTCGGCGAAGCCGGCGGCGTCGGCAATGATTTCGTCGGTGAACAGCCCGGTGTCGGAGCCGAAGAAGTTCAGGGCGGCGATGGCATCCTCGCCGATTTCCAGCGGCACGCCGAGGGTGCTGCGGACGCCCTGGGCGGCGAGCTGCACCTGGTAGTCCGGCCAGCGCGGGTCGGTGTCGACGTCGGCGAGGAGGACCACGGATCGTGTCCGGAGGGCTTCGATGCAAGGGCCGTCGCCGAGGCTTTGTTCGATGCGGTCCAGGATGACAGCGCGGGGGCTGCTCCCCGCCACGGTCATGGTCTTCTTCCGGCGCTGCAGCGTGACGCCGCATTCGATCTCGGCGCCCGCGGCGTGGCTGAGTGTGGCCGCGGAGAACTCAGCGAGGCGGCCGAGGAAGTCCTCGACGTTCTCCGTCCCCATCAGGAGGTCCTGCAGCTGCAGGGCGGCTTCGTCCCCGGCGTTGTTGGTCATCCCTAAAATGTAGGGCGGACCCCGCCCGGCACAACTTCACCCCGCGGCGTTACCGGTCCCGCCCGCGAACCCAGGTGCCTAGACGTAGCCGTCCACGATCGCGGCGGCGATCTCGCGGTAGGCGCGCCGGGTTTCCGGGCGGAGCACATCGAGGGTGACCAGGTCGCCGTCGGCCACGCCGCGGTCGTGCGGCACGGCGATCAGCTGGCGGCAGATGCCGGACAGGTGGTCCTCGATCGCGTCTTTGTCCACACGTGAGGACACCTCGTCCTTGTCCGTGATGACCACAACGGCGTTCCGGGCGAGTTCCTCGTAGCCATGGCTGGCCAGCCAGTGCAGGGTGCTGCGGGCTCGCTTGGCGCCGCTGACCGCGTAACCCGCCGCGATGATCAGGTTGTCGGCGGACTGCAGGATGCCCTTCATGGCGTTGTGCGTGACCCCGGTGCCGCAGTCGGTCAGGGCCACCGAATAGTAGCCGGAGATGAGCTTGCGGATCCGCAGGTATTCCTCGGCGGTCAGCGAATCGGAGACCTCGGGGTCCTGTTCGCCGGCGATCAGGTGCAGGCGGCCGGCGTGGTGCATGTACCGGGCCAGGGCAGTGAGGGAATCGATGGATTCGATGTTCTTGAGCAGGTCGGTGATGGTGCGGGGACTCTGCTGCTGGTAGATGCCCTCGCCGAGGGCCCGCTCGACGAGGTCGCCGGAGTCCGGGTTCGCGTCGATGGCGCACGGCGGGTCGCCGCGGAACTCGGCCAGGGTCAGGCCAACGCCCACCGTGGTGGAGGTCTTGCCGATGCCGCCCTTGAGGCTCAGGACGGCGGTGTTGTAACTTCCCTGGAGCTGGCGGGAGATGCGCCGTGCCAGTTCGTCTTCTTCGCGCTGCCGGGCGCTGGGGCCCAGGTTCAGGCCGCCGCCGGTCAGGGAGTAGAGGGCTCCCCGAAAGCCTCCGACGGGCCGGGGCTTCTGCTCGCGGACGAAGAGACCGGGGAGCTGATGAAATCGGGGGCCGGTGCGGTCAGGGCCGCGGCCCGGCTGGCGGAGCGGGTGGCCCGCGCCGGCGGGGCAGGCACTGCGGGGGCGCCGCCGGGCGCCGCCGGCACTGCCGAACGGCGCGACAGGGGCGCGGCCATTTCGAAGGCGGGCGACTCAGTCCCGAAGTCCTCGAGCGCCTCCTCATCGAACGGCCCGTCCTCGCCGGCCACCGGGCCGGAGTCCGGAGTGGCCGACACCGGCGGGGCGGCCGGCGGCTGCGGTGCTGCGGGGACCTGCCGGATCAGCGGGACAGCGCCGGTGGCGGCGTTTCGTTCGTCGGCTGCTTCGGCGGCCTCGGCCCAGGAATTGCGGCGCGGCGGACGCGGCGCCTGGGTGTCGACGGCGTCGGAGGGTGTGATCGGCATGGTTCCTGTCCGGGCGTCGGAGTCCTCGCCCCGGCGGCGGTCACGCCGGCGCCGGAGTTCGGGTTGTTCTGCCTCTGCGGCAGCGTTGGCTGTGTTGTTGTCCACCGGATCGGGCATATTGGTCCCCCTGGGACTCACAGCGCAGGCGGCTGCGGTGCTCGTTTGATTTGGTCCAAACTGCAATTCTAGGGGCAGTCGTGCGTACCCTTACCATCGACGCCCGCATCCGCGGACTCAGTGGTGTGCGCGGGTCTCCTGCAGGCGCCTGATGAACCAGCGGGACTGCTCCGGCCCGTAGGGCAGGATCGGGACGGCCTTAGTGGCGTCGTCCGGGGTTTCCCGGGTGGCCTGGGTGGCCTGCCGCACCGCCGTCGACATGGTGTTGGCCATGGTCTTCACGAACTGGTCGCTGCACGGCTCCCCGTGGCCCGGAACCAGGAATTCGTAGCGGTGACGCAAGGCGGAGACGTGCCGGAGGACGTCCGCCCACTCTTCCGGGTAGGAATCCTCAAAGGACGGGTGTGAGCCCTGCTCCACGAGGTCCCCGGCGAAGAGGGTAGTGGCCGTTCCCACGAGGAGGTCGCCGTCGGTGTGTCCGTGGCCGAGGTAGAAGAAGGTGACGGTCTGTCCGCCGAGGTCCACGAGGACCGGCTGGTCTTTCACGATGGCGTTCGGGACCACGAGTTCGGTGTTGTCTCCCTCGCCGGCCGCCATTTCCGGCTCGTTAGCCGCGACGGCGGGGCGCTGGCTGTCGCCGTTCTCGTCAATCTCGGCGGCGCAGTTCTCGTGCGCCCAGAACTCGGTCACTCCGGCGTCGGCGAACACCGCGTTGCCGAAGAAGTGGTCGTAGTGGGCGTGGGTGTTGACGACGACCAGCGGCAGCTGCGTCTTTTCCCGCACGGCGTCCAGGATCTCGCGTCCCTGCCGGGGACCGCTGCCGGTGTCGATCACCAGCGCGCGTTCGGAGCCGACAACCAGGCCGGTGTTGAGCAGGGAACCTTGGGTGGTCAGGACGTAGTTGTCCGGGCCAACCTCGAGCCATCGTGACATTAAATCTCCGTATTCCGGCGTTTCTCCGGCGTCGTTGGTGCGATGTTTCTGCCCTCGATTGTACCCACCGGAGCTGGCCGGAAGCTGGAAGCCGGACGGCGCGGGCGGTCTATCCGCCCGCGCCGTCCGTGCCCGGCTACAGGTCCGCGAGCACCGATCCCGGGTTCTCGATCGCGTCGGCCACATAGCGCAGGAACCCGCCGGCGGTTCCGCCGTCGCACACACGGTGGTCGAAGGTGAGGGTCAGCTCGGTGACTTTGCGCACGGCGAGTTCGCCGTTGACCACCCAGGGCTTGTCGATAATGCGCCCCACGCCGAGGATTCCCACCTCGGGGTGGTTGATGATCGCGGCGGAACCGTCCACCCCGAAGACCCCGTAGTTGTTCAGCGTGAACGTGCCGCTGCCCAGTTCCGCCGGGGTCGCCTTGCCGTCGCGCACGACGGCGGTGAGCCGGCGGATCTCGGCGTCCAGTTCGCGGGCGCTGAGTTTGTCCGCGTTGCGCACCGAAGGCACCATCAGGCCGCGGTCGGTCTGGGCCGCGAAGCCGAGGTTGACGCCGTCGAACGCCACAATCTCCTGCGACGCTCCGCCGGCGGTGTCCTCGGTGGTCACGATCCGGGTGTTCAGCTCCGGGAACTTCTTCAGCCCGGCGGTGACGAACCGGGCGATGAACGCCAGCAGCCCCGGGGTGTGGTGCGGATCCGCCTTCTTGAGCCCCGCCCGCATTTCCACCAGCGCGGTGGCGTCAACATCCACCCACACCGTCGCTTCCGGGATCTCGGAACGGCTGCGCGTCATGTTCGCCGCAACGGCCTTCCGCACGCCGCGGACGGCGGTCCGCCCGGTGATGCCCAGCCCGGTGCGGGCATCGGTGTCCCCGGCAGGCGCAGCCGCAGGTGCCGCCGGCGCCTGGGCGGCGCCGCCGCCTGACGCGTGCCCGCCGCGGGCTTGATGACAGCCTCGACGTCGCGCCGCATGATGAGCCCGCTGGCCCCCGAACCCTGGAGTTCCCCCAAATCAACCCCATGGTCCCGCGCCATCCGCCGAACGAGCGGAGAAATAACAGCCCCGAGCTTCCCGGGAACCCGGGTGCGCATCAGCACCAAATCATCTGCTGCCTTCTCAGCCGCAGAAACCTGGGCCACCGGCTCAGCCACGGCAGTCCCGGCAGCCCGCTTAGGAGCCCGGGTCCGCCGAGCAACCCCATGCCCGCCCGGAGTCCCGTACCCGATCAGCACGTTGCCAGACCCGGCCTTCTCCTCCTCGCGATAGACCTCAGCCGCAACAGCGGCCGGCGAGGAAGACGCAGCAGGTGACCCGGCGACAGCGTCAGGCGAGTCAGAAACGGAACCAGCCGGCGCGGATGATGCCGCCCCGGGAGTGGCATCGGGCCTGTCGAAGCCGGCAGCATCGTCCGCAGGACGAATGCTGTCCGGCGAAGGGGCGGGGCGGCATCATCCGCGCCGCCCCCGGGCCGGCCGGCGGCGCCACCAACAGGAGTCACAGAGATCAACGGCTTCCCGACGTCGAGCGTCTGCCCGGGCTCGCCGTGCAGCACGGCAACGGTGCCGGCATACGGGGAAGGCACTTCGACCATGGACTTCGCCGTCTCGACCTCGGCGATCGGCTGGTCCACGCGGATTTCGTCACCCACGGCCACGAGCCAGTTGACGAGCTCGGCTTCGGTGAGGCCTTCGCCGAGGTCCGGGAGGAGGAATACTTTCGGTTCGCTCATGGTCAGTCTTCCCACTGGAGGTCGTCAACGGCGTCGAGGATGCGGTCCACGCCGGGCAGGTAGTAGTGCTCGAGCTTGGGTGCCGGGTACGGGACGTCGAAGCCCGTGACACGGCGGATCGGCGCGGCCAGGTGGTGGAAACAGCGTTCCTGGACCCGCGCAACGATCTCGGAGGACACGGACGCGAAGCCGTGGGCCTCGGCGATGACCACGGCGCGGCCTGTCTTGCGGACCGAGGCGCAGACCGTCTCGTCGTCGAAGGGCACGATCGAGCGGACGTCGATCACCTCGAGCGAGCGCCCTCCTCGGCGGCCGCTGCGGCGGCGGCGAGCGCCGTCGGGACGGACGGGCCGTAGGCGATCAGCGTCGCGTCGGTGCCGGGGCGGGCGACGGCGGCGCGGCCCTCGGAGGACGTGCCGCGGGCGGTGTTCTCGGCGTGTTCGGCGCGGAGTGCGTCCAGGTCCACCTGGTCCTTGGACCAGTAGAGCTTTTGGGCTCCATAAACATCACGGGGTCATCGGAGTCGATGGCCTCGCGGAGCATCCGGTAGCCGTCGGCGACGGTGGCCGGGGTGAACACCTTGAGACCGGCGGTGTGGGCGTAGTAGGCCTCGGAGGAATCGCAGTGGTGCTCTACTCCCCGATGCCGCCGGCGTAGGGGACCCGGATGACCATGGGCAGTTTGACGGCGCCCTTGGTGCGGTTGTGCATCTTGGCGACGTGGCTGACGATCTGCTCGAACGCCGGGTAGGCGAAGGCGTCGAACTGCATTTCGATGACCGGGCGCATCCCGTTCATGGCCATGCCGACCGCCATGCCGACGATGCCGGACTCGGCCAGCGGGGTGTCGAAGCAACGGTCCTTGCCGAAGGTCTTGGTGAGTCCGTCGGTGATCCGGAAGACGCCGCCGAGCATGCCGACGTCCTCGCCGAAGACCAGGACCGAGGGATCCGCGTGCATGGCGTCGGCCATGGCAGTGTTCAGGGCCTTGGCCAGGGTGATGGTCTGCGGGCCGGTCTGTTCGGCCACAACCGCCGCCTTCGCGGCGGCACGCGCTGTGGCGGCACTGACGTTGCCGTTCGCCTCGGACGAGGTGGTGATGGTGGGGCTCATTTTGCGGCCTCTTCCCGGGAGAGTTCGTCGGCAAGCAAGGCGGACTGTTCCTGTAGCTGTGGCGTGGGGGTGGAGAAGACGTACTTGAAGAGATCCTGCGGTTCCACCGGGACCTCTTCGCTCAGGCCTTCGCGGAGCTGGGTGGCTACGGCTTCGGCCTTCTCGGCGATCCCGGCGGCGCGCTGGTCGTCGAGCAGTCCGCGGTCCGTCAGGTAGGTCTCCATCCGGCTCAGCGGATCCTTGGCCACCCACTGCGCCACCTCACTGTCCTGGCGGTACCGGGTGGCGTCGTCGGCGTTGGTGTGGGCCTGCATGCGGTAGGTGTGGGCTTCCACGAGCAGCGGGCCGGAGCCTTCACGGGCGAGCCGTACGGCCCGGCCCAGCACGGCAAGGAGGGCGACCATGTCGTTGCCGTCCACGCGTTCGCCGGCCATGCCGTAGCCCACGGCCTTGTGGGCCAGCGACGGCGCGACCGACTGGTGCGCCAGCGGCACGGAGATCGCGTACTGGTTGTTCTGGACGAAGAACACCACCGGAAGGTGGAAGACGGCCGCGAAGTTCAGTGCCTCGTGGAAGTCGCCTTCGCTCGTGGCGCCGTCGCCGCACATGGCCAGGACCACGGTGTCCTCGCCGCGCAGCTTGGCAGCGTGGGCCACGCCGACGCCGTGCAGCAGCTGGGTGGTCAGCGGGGTGCACTGGATGCCGACCTTGTGCTTGGCGGGGTCGTAGCCGCCGTGCCAGTCGCCGCGGAAGAGCGTCATGGTCTGGACGGGATCGACGCCGCGGGCCATCACGGCCACGGAGTCGCGGTAGGTGGGGAACATCCAGTCGCCGTCGGACAGGCAGAGGGCGGCAGCGACCTGGCAGGCCTCCTGGCCGTGGCTGGACGGGTAGACGGCCATCCGGCCCTGCCGGACCAGGGCGGAGTTCTGGTCATTGACCCGGCGCCCGACCACCAGCTGCTCGTAGGCTGCCAGCAGTTCCTCGTCGCCGGGGAGGGCGTACTCGTGGCCCGGCTGGGTGCCCTGCTCGGTGTGCGGGTTCAGCGTGCCGTCCGGTCCCACCATCTGGATCTGGTGCCGTGCCGGCAGCATGTAGTCCTCGACAGTGATGCCGAACTTGCGTACCGCCTCGCTGGCGGCGTCTTCCGGCGCTTCTGCGGAGATCGTCATTGGTCCGTCCTTCTGTAGCCACTATTCGCTCCCAGTATGCCGCCGGACGATGTTTCGTATCCAGCTCCAGCAAAAATCGTGGAGAAGTCCAGAAAATTGGCCTATTCTGGAAGACGAATTGTAAGTGTGAGCTGGATTACCAGTGGGAGTTGTGGACAAATGGCAGAGCCCGAGGCGGAACAGTCGGCGGTACCGCTGGATGACGTGGACCGGAACATCATTGCGGAACTCACCCGGGACGGCCGAATGTCCGTCACGCAGGTCGCGGAGAATGTCCACATCTCCCGCGCCCATGCCTACACGCGCATCTCCCGGCTGACCGGGGAGGGCGTACTGACCAAGTTCACGGCGCTGGTGGATCCGATCAAGGCAGGGCTGAAATCCTCCGCCTACGTGACCCTGAAGGTCCGGCAGCACTCCTGGCGGGAGCTGCGGGAACTGCTGCGGGCCATTCCGGAGGTGCACCATATCGCCCTGGTGGGCGGGGACTTCGATGTCATCCTGCTGGTGCGCGCCGTTGACAACGTCGATCTGCGCCGGGTGATCTTCGACCAGCTGCAGTCCATGCCCGGGGTCCTGGACACGCAGACGTTCCTGGTCTTCGAGGACCTGGACACCCGCTAGCGGGGCCGTTTACCCCTTGAACACCGGCGTGCGCTTCTCCTGGAACGCCCGGAATCCCTCCGAGTAGTCCTCGGTCTTGCAGAGACGGGCCTGCTCGGCGTTCTCCTCTTCCATGGACTCCCAGAGACCCAGCCGCTGGTCCCGGATGTGGGCCACCAGGTCCTTGCTGGCGTTGAACGCGCTCGTGGCACCGGTGGCCGCCTTGGCCACGATGGCGCGGGTGTTCTCCAGCAGGTCGGCCGCCGGCATGGCCCGGCTGAACATCCCCTGGGCCACTGCTTCCGCGCCGCTCATCAGCTCCGCCGTGTAAATCAGGTCCAGCGTCCGGTGCATGCCGAGCCGCTCGGTGAAGTACCAGTGGCCGCCGGAATCCAGCGTGGCACCCAGGTTCGCAAAGGGGACCCGAACTTGGCGTTTTCCGCCACGTACACCACATCCGTGGCCAGCAGCAGGCCCAGCCCCACGCCCAGGCAGGCGCCCTGGGCCGCCGCGAACGTGGGGGCGGGGAAGGCCGTCATCTTCTTCAGCAGCGGCTGCAGGAGCCCGCCCAGGTAGCCCTGGACGTCATCCGTTTCCGGGGTGACACCGGCGATGTCCCGTCCCGCGCAGAAAGCGCGGCCTTCTCCCGGAGCAGCAGCGCCCGCACCTCACCGCGCGAGGCGGCGGCAGCGGCGTCGTCGTACGCCCGGGACAAATCCCTGAGCGCCTGCTCGTCCAGGGAGTTGAGCTTATAGGGGGCGTCCAGGACGATCTCGGCGATGCCGTCGGCGATGGAGAGGAAATCATGGGGCTCCTCGTTGGAGTGGGTTCGGTGCGGCGGACGGTTTAGACGTCGAAGTCGACGGTGACTTCCGGCGTCGTGGGGTGGGACTGGCAGGTGAGGACGTAGCCCTTGTCCAGTTCGTCCTGTTCGAGTGCGTAGTTCTCATCCATCGTGACGGCACCGGTGACCACCTTGGCGCGGCAGGTTCCGCAGACGCCGCCGGCACACGCGAACGGCACGTCCGGGCGGACCCGCAGGGCAGCGTTCAGGATCGATTCGCGGGCGTGCGTGGGGCTGGCCACCTCGCCCTGGAGGCCGTCCAGCTTGAAGGTGATCTTGTACGTGGCCTGGGACTCGTCCACAATCACCGGACGCCCGGCGTTGCCCTCGGGGCGGTCCGGCTTGCCGGTGCTGAACAGTTCGAAGCGGATGTGGTCCGGGTTGACGCCGCGCTCGGCCAGGGTGTCCCGGCACAGCTGGACCAGCTCGAACGGACCGCACAGGAACCACTCGTCGACGTCGTCGGCGTGGATGGCGGTCCCCAGCAGGGCCTGCAGCTTCTCCGCGTCGATCCGGCCGCTCAGCAGCGGGGCGATCCGCTGTTCACGGGACAGGACATGGTGCAGGGCGAGCCGGGACGGGTACTTGTCCTTCAGGTCGGCAAGCTCCTCGAGGAACATGACGTCCATGGCGGCTTTGTTGGCGTAGACCAGGTCGAAACGGGTGTCCGGGTGGGCCGCGAGCAGCGTGCGGGCAATCGCGATCACGGGGGTGATGCCGGAACCTGCGGCGATTGCCACGAAGGAGCCGGACTCCCCGCCAGGGCGTTTGCCATCTCGTCCGGATGGTTCATCGAGTTCATCAGGTTCTGCTCTTTGCCGTCCCGGCCGTGCTTGGACACGAACGCGCCCATCGGGCTCATGACGTCCAGGACGTCGCCGGCCTTGAGCTCGGCGTTCGCCCAGGTGGAGAACAGGCCGCCCAGGTCCTTCTTGATCGCGACGCGGATCTCGCTGCTGCCGTCCGCGAAGCTCCGCGGCTCGGCGCAGATCGAGTAGCTGCGCCGGATTTCCTTCGGCTCGCCCGACTCATCCGGCAGGGTGGTGCGGAGCGCGACGTACTGGCCGGGGAGGTAATCGAACTGGCCGGCGAGCTCAGCCGGAACGCCGAAGGTCACCTCGATGGCGTCATCGGTGAGCCGGCGGACCTCATCGACCGTGAGCGGGTGGAAGGACGCGCGACGGCGGCCGGTGGCTGCAGCCGATTCAGCGGCGGTCTGGCGGACAACAGTCATAGGAGCACCTGTTCCTTACAAAACTTTGAAGTAGTCGAACGGTTCCTTGCAGTCCTGGCAGACGTACAGCGCCTTGCAGGAGGTGGAGCCGAAGCGGGTGAGTTCCTTGGTGTTCAGCGATGAACACTGCGGGCATTTGACGGCGAGGGACAGGCGGACCGGCCCCGCGTGCCGCACGGCGGTGGAGTGACCGGAGGGCGGGGCGATGCCGTACTCCTGCAGCTTGGCCTTGCCGGCCTCGCTCATCCAGTCCGTGGTCCAGGCCGGGGAAAGAACCATGTCCACGTTGACGCTGGGGTAGCCCTCGCGTCTAAAGGCGGCAGTGAGGTCGTCGCGGATGGCGTCCATGGCCGGGCAGCCCGAGTAGGTGGGCGTGATGGTGATATGGACTGTGGGGACCATTCCGCCGTCGTCCGCGTTTGGTTCCTTGGTCACCTGGACGTTGCGCAGGATCCCCAGATCCTCGATGGTGAGCACCGGAATTTCCGGGTCGCAGACCGTGGCGGCGAGATCCCAGGCTTTCTGCTCGGGAGTCTTCTGCTCCGCAGGCCTGGCCTCGGCGGCCGTGGGGTGGCTGACGTACATTTCCATGGTGGTTACCAGCTGGCTCCGGGGTACTCGCGGGCGAGCACCTGCATTTCCGCGAGGATGTAGCCGAGGTGCTCGGAGTGCAGTCCCTTGCGTCCGCCGCCGGGGGCGGGCTGGACCTTGGGAACGTCCAGTTCCGCTGCCGTGAGGACCTCGCCGGTGAGGCGGTCGAAGTCGGCGCGGAGGCTGGACGGTTCGACGGCGGCGCCGCTCGCGCTGAGCCGGGCGGTGAGCTCGTCGTCGCGGAACAGCTCGTCCACGTACGGCCAGATGACTTTGAAAGCGTGGATCATCCGCTCGCGGGACTCGTCCGTGCCCAGGGCCAGGCGCAGCACCCACTGGGCGCTGTGGTCGCGGTGGTAATCCACCTCTTTGACGGCCTTGGCGGCGATGCCGGCCAGGGTGGCGTCGGTGGACTGCGTCAGCCGGCGGTAGAGCTCGAACTGGTAGTAGCTGACAACGAACTGGCGGGCGATGGTGACGGCAAAGTCGCCGTTCGGCTGCTCGAAGATCGCCGCGGAGCGGAATTCGTGCTCGCGGCGGAAGTAGGCGAGGTCGTCCTCGCTCTTCGCGGTTCCGTCCTCTCCGAGGGCCCCGCCGGCGTAGCTCAGGAACGAGCGGGCATGGCCCAGCTGGTCCAGGGCGATGTTGCCCAGGGCGATGTCTTCTTCGAGCTCCGGGGCACGGGAGATCCAGTGGCCAAGGCGCTGCGCGAGGATCAGGGCGTCGTCGCCCAGGCGCAGGGCGAACTCGGCCACGTCCTCGTCCGGCTTCGCGGTGCCGCGGCTGACGGCCAGCGCAATGTCCTCCGGACGGAGGGCGTTGCCGGGGTGATGCGGGTGGCGCTGGCCGTGGCCTCGCCGCTGCCGCTGGCTCCCTTGACGCCGACGTTGAGGTCGCCGTGGCCGGACGTTTCTGCTGCAGTTTCGGGTGAGGTGCTCACAGGTGCTTCACGCCCTCGCTCTTGGTGTAGTACGTCGCGTGGCGGTAGTCCTTGCCCTGGGGCGACTCGAAGAACGAGCCCTTGGCGTCCGGGTCGCTCGAGGCGATGGCGTCGGCCGGGACCACCCAGATGGACACACCCTCGTTGCGGCGGGTGTAAAGGTCGCGGGCGTTGCGCAGGGCCATGGCGGCGTCCGGCGCGTGCAGGGAGCCGGCGTGGACGTGGGAAAGGCCGCGGCTGGACCGGACAAACACTTCCCAGATGGGCCAGACGTTTCCTGCGTGCGGTTCGGGGGTGGTCATGCTGCGGATTCCTTCTCTGCTTGCTTGCGGCTCTGCTTTTCCGCGTAGGCGGCGGCGGCTTCGCGGACCCAGGTGCCGTCGTGGTGGGCTTCGCGGCGCCGTTCCAGGCGCTGGGCGTTGCAGGGGCCGCGGCCGGCGAGGACTTCGTGGAATTCCTCCCAGTCCAGCGGGCCGTGCTCCCATTTCTTGGTTTCCTCGTTGAAACGGATGTCCTTGTCCGGGAGCGTGAGTTCCAGGACCTTGACCTGCTCCATCATCATTCCGACGAAGCGGTTGCGCAGTTCGTCGTTGCTGAAGCGCTTGATGTTCCAGGCCATGGACTGCTTGGAGTTGGGTGAATCGTCGTCCGGCGGGCCGAACATCATCAGGGCCGGGGCGTACCAGCGGTTCACCGCGTCCTGGGCCATCTGCTTCTGCTCCGGGGTGCCGTGGGAGAGTTCCAGCAGGATTTCGAAGCCCTGGCGCTGGTGGAAGGATTCTTCCTTGCAGACCCGGACCATGGCGCGGCCGTAGGGACCGAAGGAGGCGCGGCACAGCGGCACCTGGTTGGCGATAGCGGCGCCGTCGACCATCCAGCCGATGGCGCCCATGTCCGCCCAGGTGCGGGCGGGGTAGTTGAAGATGGAGGAGTACTTGGCCTTGCCGTCCATCAGGTCCTGCATCATCTGGTCACGCGGCTGGCCGAGGGTCTCGGCGGCGGAGTACAGGTACAGGCCGTGGCGGCCTCATCCTGGACCTTGGCCATCAGGATGGCCTTGCGCTTGAGGCTGGGGGCGCGGGAGATCCAGTTGGCTTCCGGCTGCATGCCGATGATCTCCGAGTGCGCGTGCTGCGAGATCTGGCGCAGGAGGGTCTTGCGGTACGCCGGAGGCATCCAGTCGCGCGGTTCGATCCGCGAGTCGTCCGCCATGACTTTGTCGAAGTAGGCCTGGCCTTCAGCGTCGCGCCGGGCCACATCTTCGGGGCTCTGTTCGTGCCGTGCCGATGTTGGTTCTCCGGGCACTGACTGCAGGGTCTGCGATGCCATGGTTGCTCCTATGCATTTCCGATAAATAATTACCGACCGTTCGTTCAGGATATGCGGAAGGCGGGAGATGCGTCAAGCACCCCGGCCCGCCACGGGCCCACATGACAACGGCCGGCCATCAGGACTGTCACCGACCCGTTATCGCGGTTTCTGCCCCTTTGGCTCACCCCGGTGGTAACGTCCGGCCATGGGAACGTCGCCGGATCCTGAGGAAGCAGCGCCGGGCCCAGCCACGGCACCTGGCGGAATGCACCGCCGTCGGACAGTAGTCCTCGCCGTGATCGCCGGGCTGGCGGTGCTCGCAGTCGCCGCCGCCGGGTTCCTGCTGAACCGGCCGCGGGCCCAAACCGCGGCCCTGGTGGAGACGTCCGCCCCGACTCCGGCGGTCACCCCCAAGCCCACGCCCACCCCGACGCCGACGCCGGATCCGCCTCCCGTCGCGCTGAACATCCTCCTGATCGGCAGCGACAGCCGCGTGAATGCCCGGGCCGCGGCGGCATCCGGCAAGGCCTCCGACCAGCGCGCGGACGCCCTCGTCTTCATCCACCTCCCGGCAGACCGCCGGAGCGCCTACGGCATCTCCCTCATGCGTGACCTGTGGGTGGACATCCCCGGCTACCGCTCGGCCAAGATCAACGCCGCCCTCGAACTGGGCGGGGTTCCGCTGATGACACGCACCGCGGAGGCCTTGCTGGGCCAGCGCATTAATCACACCGTGATCCTGGACTTCCAGGGCTTCGCCGCCATGACCGACGCCCTCGGCGGCGTCAGCGTCACCATCAAGGAGCCTTTCACCGGCACCATCGACAACTTCGTTCATTTTCCGCGGGTGTGAACAGGCTTAACGGGGAAAAGGCGCTGGCGTTTGTCCGGGAGCGCCATGCCTTCGTCGACGGCGACTTCCAGCGGGTCCGGAACCAGCAGACGTTCCTCAAGGCCGTGATGGCCAAGATGGCGGCCGAAGGCGGGCTGAAAAACCGGGACACCGTGAAGAAGCTGGTGGCGAAAGTCCTTCCGCACGTCACGGTGAATCCGGGGCTCACTGTGCTGACGCTGGAACGCCTCGCCTTCAGCCTGCGCAACACGGCCCCGGGCAAAGGTGTGTTCTTCACGCTCCCCACCGGCGGCTTCGGAACCAGCTTTGACGGCCAGTCCATCATCCTGCAGGACCCTGCGGCCACGGCCGCCGTCTCCGCCGCGCTGGCTTCCGGCACCCTGGGAAAGTACGTCGCCGCGAACAAGCTGCAGAACGGCAACTGAGTCGCGCGAGGGGGCCGGGCGAGGCCCGGAAAGGGGCCGGGCCGCGCCGGCCCGGCGAGAGGCGCGCGCCCCTTGCCCTGGCGGTAGATTGGAGAAATGACCCAGACTCCCGCGCAGCTGTCCCCCGGCCCCCTGTTGCCAAGAAAATCCCCGCCCTCCGCACGCACCACGGTGATGCCTTCGAGGACAACTACGAGTGGCTGCGGAACAAGGAGTCCGCGGAGGTCGTGGAGCTGCTCAAGGCCGAGAACGCCTACCAGGAGGCAGTGACCGCCCATCAGGGGCCGCTGCGCGAGGCCATCTTCCAGGAGATCAAGGGCCGCACCCAGGAGACCGACCTTTCCGTGCCCAACCGCAAGGACGGCTGGTGGTACTACACCCGTTCGGTGGAGGGCCAGGAGTACGGCATCCAGTGCCGCGTCCGGGCCGAAGACACCGGGGACCGCGTTGCCGACTGGACTCCCCGCCGTCGAGGTCGGCGTCGAGATTCCGGGCGAGGAAATCCTGCTGGACGGCAACGTCGAGGCGGCGGGCAAGCCGTTCTTCGCCGTCGGCGGTGCCGCTGTGACCATCGACGGGAACCTCTACGCCTATGCCGTGGACAACGCCGGGGATGAGCGGTTCACACTGCGCTTCAAGGACCTGCGGACCGGGGACGTTCTCCCGGACGTGATCGAGAACGTCTTCTACGGCATCTCCTTCTCCCCCGACGGCAGCCGGATCTTCTATACCGTGGTGGACGATTCCTGGCGGCCCTACCAGGTGAAGTCCCACGTGCTCGGAACAGCCGTCAGCGAGGACGAGGTCATCTACCAGGAGGACGACGTCGCCATGTGGCTGGGCTTCGAGCTCTCCGCCGACCGGCGCCACCTTGTCCTGAGCATCGGCTGCTCGGAATTCAGCGAGACCCGGCTGCTGCGCTTCGACGCGCTCGACGCCGGGCTCAGCACCGTCATCTCCCGCGAGGAACGCATCCTCTACGAGGCGGAGCCGTTCCTGCTGACGGACGCCGCGGGCACGCCGTCCGAGGCCATCCTGGTGACCCACAACAAGGACGCCATCAATTCCATGGTCTCGCTCGTGGACCCGGCCGAGCTCGCCAAGCCGCTCGCCGAGCAGCACTGGACCACCGTCGTCGAGCACTCCGACCAGGTCCGCGTCAACGGCGCGGGCGTCACTTCGACGCACCTGGTGGTGTCCGTCCGCAAGGACACGATCGAGCGCGTCCAGGTCCTGCCGCTGGCCGGGCTGGGGACGCCGGAGCAGGGCGCGCCGGTGGAGCCTGCCTTCGACGAGGAGCTCTACACCGCAGGCGTGGCCGGTTCCGACTACGAGGCTCCCGTGATCCGGATGGGCTACACCTCCTACTTCACGCCGTCCCGGGTCTACGACTTTGTCCTGCCCACCCCGGAGCAGCCCGCCGGCGAGCTGCTCCTGCGCAAAGAAAGCCCCGTGCTGGGCGGGTACTCCGCGGCAGACTACGTGGCCACCCGCGAGTGGGCGGTCGCCGCGGACGGGACGCGGATCCCGCTCTCGGTGCTGCGCCACGCCTCGGTGACGCAGGATTCGACGGCGGCCGGCCTGGTGTACGGCTACGGCTCCTACGAGATGAGCATGGATCCGGCCTTCGGCATCCCCGGCTGTCCCTGCTGGACCGGGGCATCGTGTTTGTGATCGCCCACATCCGCGGCGGCGGGGAACTGGGCCGGCACTGGTACGACACCGGTAAGAAGCTGCAGAAGAAGAACACCTTCACGGACTTCATCGCGGCCACCGACTGGCTGGCGCAGTCCGGCTGGGTGGATCCGGCGCGAATCGCGGCCATGGGCGGTTCGGCCGGCGGACTGCTGATGGGCGCGGTCGCCAACCTGGCGCCGGAGAAGTACGCGGCCATCGTGGCCGCTGTACCGTTCGTGGACGCCCTGACCACCATCCTCGATCCCGAGCTGCCGCTCTCCGCGCTGGAGTGGGAGGAATGGGGCAACCCGATTACCGACCGCGACGTCTACGAGTACATGAAGTCCTACACTCCGTACGAAAACGTCCGCGCCGCGGCGTACCCCAAAATCGCGGCGGTCACTTCGTTTAATGACACCCGTGTGCTCTACGTGGAGCCCGCCAAATGGGTGCAGCGGCTGCGCGAGCTCAACACGGGCAGCGAGCCGATCGTGATGAAAATTGAGATGGAGGGCGGCCACGGCGGCGCCTCCGGCCGATACGTGCAGTGGAAGGAACGGGCCTGGGACTACGCGTTCGTCGCCGATTCGCTGGGCGCCACGGAGCTGCTGCCGGGGGCCGGCCTGAAATAGGTGATCGGTTGCTCCGTAACGGCCCTTTGAGCCCGCATAAGGGCAGTTACGGAGCAATCGCTGGTCCGGGTGGGGCCAACCCGCGTCCACCGGGCAGGCCAACGGCGGCTCGGCCGTGGATTTTCGGGAGTCGCCTACCGGATAAAAGCTAACCATGCTTACTATTGACTCGCATCAGGCACGTCAGTCTGGAAACTGCTCACTGGGGGCAGCAGGAACCGTGCCGGAACTGGAGCTATTCGTGAGCACTGAACAGGGACTGACCCCGCTGAGCGACGCCGAACTGATGGCGGAGGCAGGCACCGCACTTCCGGACAAGGAAGTCGCCTCGATCCTGGACCTCAACGCAGATCTGGACCTCGGCCTCAACGCCGCGGCACCGATCGACCTCGCTGTCGCGGCCAACGCCAACGTCGCGGCACCGATCGACGCGGCCGCGTCCGCGAACATCTTGTCCTACGGCTCGGACGCCCAGGCGCTCGCCGACCAGGGCGTTGTCATCAACCAGGGCATCGCCGCCGACGCCACGGCAGAGTCCACGCAGGACAGCACGATCGAGCAGGAATCCGGCAGCACGGACGGCAGCGACACCGGCGAAACAGACGTCACGGCCGAGGAAGGCGCCCTGCCGACCGACGTCGCCGGCGCCCTCGACTCCAACCTGCTCAACGTCAACGTGGATCTGGACGCCTCCGCCGATCTCGCCGCCCCGATCAACGGTGCCGTCGCCGCCAACGCCAACGTCGCCGCCCCGATCGACGCCGCCGTCGCCGCCAACATCGGTTCGATCGACAGCAACGCGTTCGCCGTGGCCCAGCAGGATGCGATCATCAACCAGAACATCGAGGGCGAGGCCACGGCAACCGCCGACCAGCAGTCCGACCTCCGGCAGTAGTCCCCGGATGAGTACTCCGCACGGCGGGCCGTCCATCGCGGACGGCCCGCCGGCTTCCCTGCGCCGGCCGCCGGCACCTTGCAGGTTCCGGTCCGGGCCGACGGCGTCCAGCTCCTCGGCGAGACCAAGGGCTCCGGCTACCGCGAGGCGCCCTCCCTGGTCCGCCGCGCCGACGGCCAGACCCTGCAGCTCACGCGGCTGCTGTACCTGGTCCTCGAGGCAATGGACGGCACCCGCGGTGTTGAGGAAATCGCCGACCACGCCAGCGCCGCGTTTGGCGGCTGGTCAGCGCCGAGAATGTCCGGACGCTGATCGACTCCCAGCTGCTTCCGCTGGGCCTGCTGCGGCTGGCCGATGGCTCCCAGCCGGAGGTCCGCAAGGCCGACCCCTTGCTCGGGATGAAGCTCCGGTACACCGTCACGGACCCGGAGCGCACCCGCCGCATCACCGCTCCTTTCGCCGTGCTCTTCAGCCCGCTGATCGTGGTCCTCGTGACCGCGGCCTTCCTCGCCAGCTGCTGGTGGGTGTTGATGGTCAAGGGCCTGGCTTCGGCCACGCATGAGGCCTTTGCCAACCCCGGGCTGGTGCTGTTGATCCTGGTGGTCACCGTGCTGTCCGCCGGGTTCCACGAGTTCGGGCACGCCGCGGCGGCCCGTCGCGGCGGCGCCACCCCGGGGGCCATGGGCACCGGCCTGTACTTGATCTGGCCTGCCTTCTTCACCGATGTCACCGATTCCTACCGGCTGGGCCGCGCCGGACGGCTCCGGACCGACCTCGGAGGGCTGTACTTCAACGCAATCGTCGCCGTCGCCATCATGGGCATCTGGTGGGCCACAGGCTTCGACGCCCTGCTCCTGGTCGTCGTGACCCAGGTCCTGCAGATGGTCCAGCAGCTGCTGCCCCTGGTCCGCTTCGACGGCTACCACATCCTCGCGGACGCCACCGGGGTCCCCGACCTCTTCCAGCGGATCAAACCCACCCTGCTGGGACTCCTGCCGTGGCGCAAGACGGACCCGGACGCGCAGGTGCTCAAGCCGTGGGCCCGCGCCGTGGTCACCGCCTGGGTGCTGATCACGGTTCCGCTGCTGCTTTTCAGCCTGGTCCTCATGGTGCTCTCCCTGCCGCGGCTCCTCGGCACCGCGTGGGACAGCGTGCAGAAGCAGTACGCCATGTTCAACAGCGGCCTCGCGGACGGGGACATCGTGGACGCCGCGGTGCGGCTCCTTGCGATCGCCGCCGTCGCGCTTCCCGTTCTGGGAATCTTGTACATCCTGTTCCGCCTGGGACGCCAGATCATCACGGCACTCTGGCAGAAGACCCGCGGCAAAGCCCTCCAGCGCGGGACGGCCCTCGCCGTGATCGCGGGCGTGATGGCCGGGCTCGCCTGGGCCTGGTGGCCCGGCGCCGAGAGCTACCGCCCCGTCCAGCCGTACGAGCGGGGCACCCTGGCCGACGCCACCACCGCCATTTTCCCGGCGGGTGCCACCACCGGCATGCGCGAAGGCCAGGCCGGCCGGACCGTGGCGCTCTGGCCCGCCGGCGCCCAGATGCCCACCCGGGAGGAACCGCAGCTCAGCATGGTGCTGGTGCCGCGCGATGCCGGGACTTCCGGGACTCCCGGAACTTCCGGGACGACGGCGGCGCCCGCCTGGGTGTTCCCCTTCGACCGGCCGGCCGCTCCGGAGGAGGACGGCAACCAGTCACTCGCGGTCAACACCACGGACGGTTCCGTGGTCTACGACGTCGCCTTCGCGCTGGTCTGGGCCGACGACGGAGAGGACGTTACCACCCGTAACGAGGCCTATGCCTTCGCCAGCTGCGCTGATTGCGCCGCCGTCGCGGTGGGCTTCCAGGTGGTGCTGATCGTGGGCCAGACCGACGTCGTGGTCCCGGAAAACCTCTCCGCCGCCGCGAACTACAACTGCGTGCAGTGCCTGACCTACGCGCTGGCGAGCCAACTGGTCCTTACCCTGGACGGCCCGCTGAGCGACGACGGCATGACCCGGCTCAACGAACTCTGGCAGCAGATCGCGGAGTACGGGCGGAACCTGCAGAACGTGCCGCTCTCGGAGATCCAGGGGCGCCTGGACGCCTTCAAGGCCCAGATCATGGAGGTCATAGAGAACGACCCCAGTGCCACGCCGGTTACGGGCTCGGCGCCTGCCACGACAGGGAGCTCGCCGGGACCCAGCGAGTCGGCGACCCCGGAGCTACCCCGGCTCCACTCCGGCCACGGGGTCGAGCCGCAGCCCGCCGGGACCGCGCCCGCGGCCACCGCTCCGGCGGCCACGTCGGCGGCGCCGGCACCCGCGGAACCGCAGCCCACGCAATCCGCAGGCACCTCCACCGCGCCGGCCCCGGTGACGCCATCGCCGGATCCCACGACGACGGCCCCGCCGGCACCCTAGGCGGGGCGCCGTCTTCGTCCATCCGCCGAGTCTTACTCCGGCTGCCGGGCTTTCCACTCGTCCGCGAGGATGGCGTAGACCACCTCGGTGGCCCACTGCCCCTTGTAGTGCCACTTGTCCACCTGGGTGGATTCAAGCCGCATCCCGAGCCGTTCGCACAGCGCTGCGGAGGCCGTGTTGAGTGCATCCAGCTTGGCATCGATCCGGTGGAAGCCGAGTTCCCCGAAGCCCAGGTCCAGAAGGGCTGCCGCGGCCTCGGACGCGATCCCCGGCCGCGCGCCGCCGGAGCGAGGCTCCATCCGATCTCAGCCTGCCCGCAGCCCGGCAGCCACTTCAGCACCACCTCGCCGAGCAGGCCCGGCGCGTCCGCGGCCTCGACGGCCAGGCAGATCCAGTCGCCTTCCTTCTCAAAGACGAAATTGGCGTACTTCCCCACGGACTCCATGGACTTGGTGTAACTCTTTGCCTCGCCGGGCAGGAAGCGTGCGGTCTCGGGCAGCGAATGGTAGGCGTGGTACGCGTCCAGGTCCCCGGCCTCGAAGCGGCGCAGCACCAGCCGCCCCGTGCGAAGGGGCAGGCGGAGGGCAAGTTCAGTTCAGTCATTCCCCCAACGCTACCCATCGAATGCTCCGTAGGCGCCGTTTTGAGCCGTCAAAAGGGCACCTACGGAGCAACCGACGCCTTGTTGACGACGGCGGCCGTCGCCTCGGCGATCGCCCGCTCTTCGTCGGTGGGCACCACGAGGACCGGGATGGCCGAGGACGGCGAGGAAATCACACGGGGTCCTTGGACCGTTCGCGGTTCAGGTCGGCGTCGAGCTGCACCCCAGGGCGCCGAGCCGCTCCACCACGAGGGTGCGGAACTGGTGCGAGTTTTCCCCGATCCCCGCGGTGAAGACGAGGGCCTTCGCGCCGCCGACGGCCACGTGATAGCCGCCGATGTACTTCGCGAGCCGGTAGGAGGCGACGGCGAGCGCCATGGCCGCTTTGGCGTCGCCGGCCTCGGAGGCCTCGACCACGGAGCGCATGTCGTTGTTGCCGGCCAGGCCCTTGAGCCCGGACTGGCGGTTGAGCATGGAATCGAGGTCCTCCGGGGACCAGCCCGCCCGGCCGAGGAAGACGAGGATGGACGGGTCCAGGTCACCCGAGCGGGTACCCATGACGAGGCCCTCCAGCGGGGTGAAGCCCATGGAGGTGTCCACGGACTGTCCGCCGCGGATCGCCGTGACGGAGGCGCCGTTGCCCAGGTGGGCGATGACGGCGTCGAACTCTTCCACCGGGACGTCCAGCACCGCCGCGGCCCGGTGCGCGACGTATTCGTGCGAGGTGCCGTGGAAGCCGTAGCGGCGGATTCCGTGGTTGGTGTAAAGCTCTTCCGGCACCGCGTAGCGCCAGGCATGCTCCGGCAGGGTGCGGTGAAAAGCGGTGTCGAACACGGCGACCTGCGGCATGTCCGGCCACTTTTTCGAGATCGCGCGGATGCCGAGCACGTTCGCCGGATTGTGCAGGGGCGCCAGGGGTTGAGCCGCTCGATGGCGCGGGTGATCTCGTTGTCGACCAGGACGGGCTCGGCGAAGCGCTCCCCGCCGTGCACTACCCGGTGCCCCACGGCCTCGAGCACCCGGTCGCCCAGCGCGGCGTGGATCTCAGCGTCCACCAGTTCCAAGGCTTCCGCATGGTCGCGGGGACCCTCGAGCTGGCCGTCGCCCTCGCCGCCGCTGCCCATTCCGATCTTCTCGACCAGCCCTTCGGCGAGCACACTGCCGGCTTCGACGTCGCGGACCTGGTACTTCAGTGAGGACGAGCCTGAGTTGATGACGAGCACGAGCATGGGGCCTCCTACGCCTTGGCTTCTGCGGTGGTCGGTGGAAGTTCGATCGTAGCGCCATTGCGTGAGGCGCGGCTGGCGCCTAGAGTCGGCGGACCAATTGGTCACCGTACGGAGGGCTTTTCATGACTGACAGCACTATTCAACCGGAAAGCAGCGAGCCGGACACCGCGCCGAAGAAGGCGGATCCCACTGGCATCGAAGGCGCGAACCCGGCCCTGGACGACACCGGGAACTTCAAGGCTGCCGAGACGGGAGAAGCCCCGAGGCCCCCGAAAATGTGGAGGACCTGGACCTGACGCCGGCGGGCCTGGCCGATGAGCCCGCCAAGGAGGAAGACCCGGATAATCCGGCGCAGCCGGAAAACAGCTGACGGAAAACAGCTAGCCGGAGTACCGCTGACTACGCGTGGGCGGCCGCGGGCTCCGGCTCGGCGGCCGGCTCCGCGGACTGGGCCTGGATGGCGGTGATGGCCACCGTGTTCACGATGTCCTCCACGGTGCAGCCGCGGGAGAGATCGTTGACCGGCTTGCGCAGGCCCTGGAGCACCGGCCCGACGGCGACCGCCCCGGAGGACTGCTGGACTGCCTTGTAGGTGTTGTTGCCGGTGTTGAGGTCCGGGAAGATGAAAACGGTCGCCTGCCCGGCCACGGACGAGCCCGGCATCTTCGACTCGGCGATGGCGGCGTCGACGGCGGCGTCGTACTGGATGGGCCCTTCCACGGCGAGGTCCGGGCGGCGTTCGCGCACGAGCTCCGTGGCCTGGCGGACTGCGTTCACGGCCTCCCCGGCACCCGAGCCGCCGGTGGAGTAGGACAACATGGCCACCCGCGGCTCCACGCCGAACTGGGCTGCGGTTTCCGCCGAAGCCACCGCGATGTCCGCGAGCTGCTCCACATTCGGCTCCGGATTGACGGCACAGTCGCCGTAGACCAGCACCCGGTCCGGCATCAGCATCAGGAATACGGACGAAACGATTTTGACGCCGTCACGCGTCTTGACGAACTCCAGCGCCGGCCGAATGGTGTGCGCCGTGGTGTGGGCGGCGCCGGAGACCATCCCGTCCACGACGCCCAGCTGGACCATCATGGTGCCGAAGTAGCTCTCGTCCTGCATCACCTCGAGGGCCTTGGCCAGGTCCACGCCCTTGTGCGCGCGCAGTTCCGCGTACTTCTGCGCGAACTCCTGGCGCAGCTCCGAGGTGGCGGGATCCACGATGTTGATGCCGGACAGGTCGATGCCCTGGGTGGAAGCGAGCTCCCGGACGTCGGATTCGCGACCCAGCACGGTCAGTTCGCAGACATCACGGCGGTGCAGGATCTCCGCGGCCCGCAGGATGCGGACGTCCCTGCCCTCCGGAAGCACGATGTGGCGGCGCTCGGAGCGGGCCCGCTCGATCAGGTCGTGCAGGAAGCGCAGCGGGGTCATCCGCTCCAGCCGCGGCAGGTGCAGCCGCTCCAGCAGCTCCGCCTCGTCCACCCGCCGGGCCCACAGGCCCAGGGCGGAGGCCACCTTGCGACGGTGTCCGGACCAGATCTCGCTGCGCACCTCGGAGACCCGTTTGGCCGTCACGTAGGTGTCGTCGGGGGCGGTGAAAATCGGGAACGGCGCCTGCGCCAGCAGCGAATAGATGGTGGCGTCCGGGGCCAGGCCTCCGGTGAGGATCAGGGCGGACGGCACGGGGAACTCCGGCGAGAACGACGAGGCCAGGCACGCGACCAGCACGTCGGCGCGGTCACCGGGCACGATCACCAGCGCGCCGTCGTCGAGCACGTGCAGGAAGTTGGCCACGCTCATGGCCGCCACCTTCACCGAACGCACGTCGCGTTCCAGGTCCGCCAGGCCGGCCACCTGGCCGATCCCCATGGCCGAGGCCACCTCGCCGGTGGTGGGCCGGGCGATCTCCTCGAGCTCGGGCAGGACGTACACGGGACGGCCGGAGGCGCCGGGCCGGACCGCCGCGGCGATGGCCTCCAGGTCCTCCGGGTCGGCGCGGTTGACCATGATCGCCAGCAGTGTGCACCGCTCGGCGACGAGTTCCTTGCGGGCCACCTCGACGGCGTCGACGGCCTCCGCGACGGTGCGGCCCTTCGCGCCGACGACGGCGACGACGGGGCGGCCAGGTTGTTGGCCAGCCGGGCGTTGAGGTCAAACTCGACGGCGGCGTCCTGGCCGGTCAGGTCGGTCCCCTCCACGATCACGACGTCACAGTGGCGGGCCATCTCGGCGAAGATCTCCACGCAGCGGGAGTCGATCTCCTCGCGTTTGCCCTCGGCGAGCAGGCTGCGGACTTCGGGGAACGTCAGGCCGCCGCGGCAGCGCTCGTCGTCGAGGTTGAACCGGGCCTTCATCAGCGCCACCATGGGGTCCGAGGCGGGATCGTGGCCGTTGACCACGGGCTTGAAGAACCCGATCCGGTCCGCATGCCGGTGGAGGGTGTCCGCCAGCCCCAGGGCTATAAGCGACTTCCCGGAACCCGGGGTGGTCGCGCTGACATAGATTCCTTTGGCCATGGTCCGCCCTTTGCTGTGAAGTGGTGCTGCTTCCCTTCCAGCCTACTTTCTCTTGCCGGGAACCCCGCGCCCGGACTGCGTTCCTGCCGTTCTTGGGCTGTGTCTTTGGGCTGCGCCGCGGCCCCGGAGGGAGCTTCATACGCCCGCCGGCTCTTGACAGGGGACCCCAAATGGGATTACCTAATGAACATTCGGTAAATAAAGCTGGAGGCAATGACGCATGGCTGAACTGACGGTTTCCGGTAGCACCCACCCCATCCTGAAAGACGACTACGCGTCGGAATGGATGGGCATCGAAGTGGTGGCCCTGGACGAGGGCCACGCCACGATCCGCATGTGCCTCCGGCAGGAAATGCTGAACGGCTTCGGCATGGCCCACGGCGGAATGATCTTCGCCTTCGGCGACACCGCGTTCGCGCTGGCCTGCAACCCGGCGAACCCGGGCCCCGGCGACGACGGAAACATCACCGTGGCTGCCGGCGTCGACATCAATTTCCTCAAGCCGGCCTTCCGCGGCCAGGTCCTGACCGCCATCGCCAACCGGCGCGCCAGCACCGGACGCAGCGGCCTCTACGACATCCAGATCTACGCCGCTGATCCGGGCGGGCCTCAGGCACCGCAGTCGGGACCCGCCGGCACGGCGCCCGCCGCCACGGTTCCGGGCGAACTCCCCACCGACATTGCTCCGGGCGAACTCGTCGCCGAGTTCCGCGGCCGCAGCCGTACCATCTCCAAGAAATAGAAACAGGGAACCCCAGATGACCCAAGAAACCGTCGCCCCCACCAGTGATGCTGTCCTGGACCGCGAAGAAACCATCTCCCGCGACGAGCTCGAGGCCCTGCAGCTCAGCCGCCTGCAGCACACCTTGGCCTACGCCTACGACCGCGTTCCCCTGTACAAGCGCAAGTTCGACGAGGCCGGCGTCCACCCCACGGACCTCCGCGAACTCTCCGACCTGGGCAAGTTCCCCTTCACCACCAAGGAAGATCTCCGCCTGGAGTACCCGTTCGGCATGTTCGCCGTGCCGCAGCACGAGGTGGCCCGCATCCACGCGAGCTCCGGCACCACCGGCCGCGCCACGGTGGTCGGCTACACCAAAAGACCTCGCCGACTGGGCCAAGCTGGTGGCACGCTCGCTGCGCGCCTCCGGCGTCCGTCCCGGCATGAAGGTCCACAACGCCTACGGCTACGGCCTGTTCACCGGCGGCATGGGCGCCCACGCCGGCGCCGAGGCCCTCGGCTGCACGGTCATCCCCATCTCCGGCGGCCAGACCGAACGCCAGATCACCCTGATCCAGGACTTCAAGCCCGACGCGATCCTGGCCACGCCGACCTACCTGCTCACCATCGCCGACGCGATGATGAAGCAGGGCATCGACCCGGCCTCCACTTCGCTCAAGTACGCCGTGCTGGGTGCCGAGCCGTGGACCGAGGAAATGCGCCACGAGCTCGAGACCACCATGAACATCAAAGCCTGCGACATTTACGGGCTCTCCGAGGTCATGGGCCCTGGCGTCGCCGGCGAAGCCGTGGAGACGCAGGACGGCAGCCACATCTGGGAGGACCACTTCCGCCCCGAAATCATCGATGCCTTTGATCCCTCCGTAGTCCTGGGCGACGGCGAACACGGCGAGCTGGTCTTCACCTCACTGACCAAGGAAGCGCTGCCGATCATCCGGTACCGCACCAAGGACCTCACGCGGCTGCTGCCCGGCACCGCCCGCCCCGCGCACCGCCGCATGGGCCGCATCACCGGCCGCAGCGACGACATGATCATCCTGCGCGGCGTGAACCTGTTCCCCTCGCAGATCGAGGAGATCGCGCTGCGCATCCCCGAACTGAGCCCGCACTTCCAGCTTGAGCTCACCCGCCCCGAAGGCCAGCGGATGGACCAGCTGACCGTCAAGATCGAACGCCGCGAGTCCGTCACGGTCGAGGGTGTCGCCTCGGCCGCAAAGGTCCTGCAGCAGCAGATCAAGATCCATGTCGGGTCCTCCTGCACCGTCGACGTCGTCGAACCCGGCTCGCTGGAACGGTCCAACGGCAAGCTCCGCCGGATCTACGACATGCGCCCCAAGGCCTGACCACCTCTCGTCCAGCCCGCCGGGGCGGCCCACCGGGCCGCCCCGGCGGGCTGACCGCTCTCCCGATCGTGAGAAACTAGCGACTATGCCCACAACAGCACCCACCACCAAACGCGGCGGCCCGGTTATGACCAGCAGTCGGTGCTGGTGATCGCTGTCGACGTCTTCAACCGTCACGGCTACGACGCCACGTCCATGGGCATCCTCGCCGAAAACCTTGGCATCTCAAAGTCCGCCATCTACCACCACGTGCCGTCCAAGGGCGACCTCCTGAAGCTCGCGCTGGACCACGCCCTGGGCGGCCTCGAGGCCATCCTGGACCAGCCGCAGGCCCAGACCGGCACCGCCGAGGCCAGGCTGGAGTTCGTCCTCCGCGAGACTATCTCCGTGCTGGTGGAGCGGCTCCCGTTCGTCACCCTGCTCTTGCGCCTGCGCGGCAACACCGAGATCGAACGCGACGCGATGGAACGCCGTCGGACCTTCGACCACAAGGTGGCGGCCCTGATTTCGGCCGCGCGCGACGAAGGTTCGCTCCGCCAGGACATTGACCCCCGCACCGTCACCCGGCTGCTCTTCGGCACGATCAACTCGATCGTCGAGTGGTACAAACCAGGCGGCTCCCTCTCCCCGAGAAACTGGCCGACGACATCATCACCATGGCCTTCCACGGCCTCCACGTCCCCCAGTAGTCCAGGCGCGACGGCGGTCCGGGGGCACTTTGGAGGCCACCGGCGCTCATTTCGCCGCCGGGTACCGGCGTGTCCGTGTCAATGTGCCCCCGCCCCGACGGACCTGCCCACGAACACAAAGCGGCGCCCCGCTGAGCCGGGACGCCTGGTCTTGTCCGCCGGTGAGAGTCCGGTCAGAGCTGGTAGTCAGCTACTGACGTGATGTCCTCGTGAACGCATAGAATGTTGTGCTCCGAATCCATGAACCAGGCACACTTCTCCGAATCCGTTGTACAGATGTGGTTCTCGGTCTTGAGATCCGGCAGGTCGTAGTCCTGGAACTGGACGCCTTTGGACTCCATCTCCTGGACGGTCCGCTCGATCTCGGAGACCTCAAAACTCAGGGTCGTGTGCTCGGAATGCTTTCCGTCCTTGACGGGCATCAACTGCAGCATGGGGCCGCCCTCGCTGCCGAACATTTCACTTCCGTCGTCTGCCACTCCATGGTGCGGTAGCCCCAGGGTGTCGGCATAGAAATGCCGGGCACGTTCTACATCATCGACGGGCAGGACTGTTGTGGCTTTGTTGAGTACTAGGGTCATTTCGCCACCTCCTACGAGCAAGATTTTACGCCTGTGCCGGGCGGAAAGAGCCTGCCGTTTCGCCCCCGCTGGCGACGCTCCCGCACTTCCGGCGACCCAACGACCGACGCTCCCGCACTTCCGGCAACCCAACGACGGACGCTCCCCCACAGTGTGAACTGCTCCCCGAAAGTTGGACTGAGAAATTCAGTTCGACTTTCGGGGAGCAGTTTTATGCGTGCACAGAGTTCTTTGTCGGAGGCCCAGCGCCAGGCGGCGGTAGCGTGGTTTGAGAAGGGCATCGGGTATCGGGCGGCGTCCCGCTTGATGGATGCGCCTCGTGTGCCCGTGAGGGCGCTGTATGGGCGGTGGAGGATACATGGGCAAGGAGTGCTGGTGAGCAAACCGGCGAAGTCGTATTCGTATGAGTTCAAGCTCGCTTTGGTGGAACGGTTCCTTGCCGGCGAGACTGGCCCGGATCTGGCTGTGGAGGCCGGATTGTCTTCGCGTCAGTTGCTGCAGAAGTGGGTTCGGGCGTATCGCCGTGATGGTGCGGAGGCGTTGCGACCCAAGGCCAAAGGCAGGCCCGCGAAGTCCGCAGTTCCACCCCCACCGACCGAGGTAGCAGAGCTGGAACGACTGCGCCGGGATAACGAACGCCTACGTGCTGAGGTGGCGTACTTGGGAAAACTGCGGGCCTTGAGGGATCAGGGACGACGCTGAAGTTCCAGGCCGTCGTTGCCCTCAAGGCTGACTTCCCGCTCCCGGTCCTTCTGGGGTCGCGGGCCTGGCCCGCTCCACGTTCTTTTATCACCAGGCCAGGCGCCGGTCTCCAGATCCGAAGGCAGCACTCAAGGCTGCGGTCACGGAGATCTTCACCACGAACCATGGCCGCTACGGCCACCGCCGGATCCACAGCAAGCTAACCAGGCAAGGGTGGGCGGTCGCGAAGAAGACCGTACTGCAGCTCATGCGAGGGCTCGGGCTGGCATGCAAGGTCCGGCGAAGGAAGCGCTATAGCTCTTACCAAGGCCAGCAGGGCGCTATTGCCCCGAACCTTCTGAACCGTAAGTTTGATGCTGACGCGCCGAACCAGAAGTGGGTGACGGACGTGACGGAGTTCCGCGTCGGGGACCGGAAGCTCTACCTGTCACCGGTCATGGACCTCTTTGACCGGCAGATCATTTCCTATTCCGTTGGGAACTCGCCGAACTTGGAGCTGACCAACAGTTCGCTCCGCGGTGCCCTCGCCTGTCTCGAGCCGGGACAGCAGCCGCTGGTGCATTCGGACCAAGGCGTCCAATACCAGCACACCTCCTGGCGGATCCTTCTCAACGATGCCGGCGCTGCCCAGTCGATGTCCCGCAAGGGCAACTGCTACGACAACGCAGTCATGGAGAACTTCTTCGGACATCTCAAGGAAGAGCTCTTCCATCACGTTCGCTTCCTGAGCACCGAGGCCCTGGCAACAGCGCTGAAGGAGTACATCCGCTGGTACAACAACGAAAGAATCTCCACAAAGCTCAAGGGTCTGAGCCCGGTCCAATACCGGGCCCAGACCCTTGCGGCCTAGAATCCCACTTAGCCAGTCCAACTTTTGGGGACCAGTTCAGTGTGAGGGAGCGTCCGCATCAGAACCGCACCACGTGAGGGAGCGTCGGAAGGTGGCTACTTCTCCACGAGGGTGAGGACGTCGTACGTGGCGACGATTTCGTCGTCCTGGTTCGTCAGGACGGCGTCCCAGGCCACTTCGCCGTACTCGTCCGTCTCGCGGGGGTGATCTTCTTCGCGGTCAGGGTGACCCGGATGGAGTCGCCGGCGGCCACCGGAGTGATGAAGCGCAGGCTCTCCAGGCCGTAGTTCGCCAGCACGGGGCCCGGGGCAGGCTCCACGAACAGCCCGGCACCCCAGGCCAGCAGCAGGTAGCCGTGCGCCACGATGCCCGGGAAGAACGGGTTGGCCTCGGCCGCTTCCTGGTTGGTGTGGGCGTAGAAGGTGTCGCCGGTGGAGTTGGCGAACTTCGTGATCTCCTCCAGGCTCACTTCGCGCAGCCCGGAGCGGATCGCGTCGCCGATGTGCAGCGTGCTCAGGTGCTTCCGGAACGGGTGCTGGCCCTCGGTCTCGAGCGTGAAGTTCCGGTCGGCCCCCGTGTGCCAGACGCCGGTGACGGCGGTCAGCATGTTCGGTGAACCCTGGATGGCTGTGCGCTGCATGTGGTGCAGGACGGAGCGGATGCCGCCGAGTTCCTCGCCGCCGCCGGCGCGGCCGGGGCCGCCGTGGACCAGGTGCGGGACCGGTGAACCGTGGCCGGTGGAACTGCGGGCGTCCTCGCGGTTGAGCATGTGCACGCGGCCATGGTGGGCGGCGATGCCGGTGACGAGTTCACGGGCCACCGCGGGATCGTTGGTGCAGACCGAAGCGACCAGCGAGCCTCCGCCGCGGGCGGCGAGGCGGACGGCGTCGGCCAGGTCCGTGTATCCGATGACGGACGACACCGGGCCGAAGGCCTCAAGCGAGTGGACCTCTTCGGCTTCCGGATCCGCCCAGCTCAGCAGCACCGGGGACATAAACGCACCGTCGTCGACGACGCCGACGCTGCCGTCCGCGCTGGTGACCTTCGGCGCATCGAGCGTGCCGTAGGCGAGCTCGCCGCCGGCGTCGAGCATGGACTGGACGGCCGCGCGCACATCCGCGAGCTGTTCCAGGGACGCCAGGGCACCCATGTTGACCCCCTCGGCGCGCGGGTCGCCCAGGACAACACGCTCCTGGATCCGTTCCCCGACGGCGGTGATGACGTCCTGCACCAGCTCCTGCGGCACGATGGCCCGGCGGATCGAGGTGCACTTCTGGCCGGCCTTCGCGGTCATCTCGGTGACGAGGGACTTGATGAAGGCGTCGAATTCCGGGGTGCCCTTGACGGCGTCCGGGCCCAGGATGGAGGCGTTCAGGGAGTCGGTTTCCGAGGTGAAGCGGACGCCTCCCTTGACCACGTTGACGTGGGACTTGAGCGTGTTGGCGGTGGAGGCGGAGCCGGTAAAGGCCACGATGTCGCGGTAATCGAGGTGGTCCAGCATGGTGCGGACCGAGCCGGAAATCAGCTGCAGCGAGCCCTTGGGCAGGATGCCGGACTCGATCATTGCCTTGACCACGGCGGCGGTGACGTAGCCGGTAGGCGTGGCGGGCTTCACGATCGTGGGCACGCCGGCGATGAAGGCGGGCGCGAATTTCTCGAGCATGCCCCACACCGGGAAGTTGAAGGCGTTGATCTGCACGGCGACGCCGGGAATGCGGGTGTAGATGTGCTCGCCGGCGAAGGAGCCGTCCTTGGACAGGACCTCCATGGGGCCGTCCACGATCACCTGGGCATTGGGGAGTTCACGACGGCCCTTGGAACCGAAGGTGAAGAGCACGCCGATGCCGCCGTCGATGTCCACCATCGAGTCGATCTTGGTGGCGCCGGTCTGGGCGGAGAGCGCGTAGAACTCGTCGCGGCGGCCGTTCAGGTACTGCGCCAGCTCCTTGAGCTTGAGGGCGCGCTGGTGGAAGGTCAGCTTGCCGAGTTCCGCCTGGCCGGTGGTGCGTCCGTAGTCCACGACGGCGGCGAGATCCAGGCCCTCGGTGCTCACCCGGGCGAGGAGTTCACCGGTGCTGGCGTCGAGGACGGGTGCCGCGCCGGCGGCGGAGCCGGCGTCGGGGGTCCACCAGGAATCCCGGATGAAGCTGGGAACGATCTCGACAGTGTCTACTGTGGGTTCCGGAGCAGTTGCAGTGGTGGTCATCGTTGACGGGTCCTTCCAACAGGGCAAGATCAACACGGCCAGCATTACTGACCGTCCGTTCGGTAATATGTCTACAGTACATGAATGAGGCCTGCCGCACACTAGCTGTGGCAGCACTGACCGGCCTGAGCCCCTGGATTTCCGGCCACAGAGGAGACGCTATGACGCCCGAGCCCCGGAATACCGAGCTATGGAAGATCACCCTCGGCGAACTCGACGAGAAAATGGGCGTGAAGATCGTCGAGGAATCCGTCGAGCGCGTGGTTGCCACCATGCCGGTGGAGGGCAACCGCCAGTCCTTCGGGCTGCTGCACGGCGGAGCCTCGCTTGCGGTCGGTGAGGCGGTGGGCTCCTGGGCCGCGGTCATCCACGCCAGCACCCTGGGCAAGACCGCCGTCGGGGTGGACGTCTCCGCCACCCACCACAGGTCGGCCCGCGAGGGGCTCATCACGATCACCGCCACCCCCATCCATCTCGGCGGAACGGTGACCACCCATGCGGTGGTCATTACCAACGACGCCGGCCAGCGGCTCTGCACGCTGCGGATCACCAACCTGCTGCTGGACCGCAAGGGCTGAGGCGGGCGGAGGCTGTGGGGTCGGCTGGCGGTAGCGAGCCCCACCCGTGCCCCGCCGCCGAGATCGCCCCAGAGCTGCCCAGTCGCCGGAACGTTACGGCGACTGGGCAGCTTTCCGGCGAACTCGGCGGGCACGGGCGGCGGGCAGTAGTCGGTGGGCGAAAGCGAAGTGCCCGCGGCTGCATCCAAAGAGGGGTCTCGGCCGGTAGTAACGGTGTAAGCAAATCACCGCCCGGATCCGGGCAACTCAATGAGGAGTTTTGAAATGCGCAAAACCGTTTATGCCGCCAGCGCCCTCTCGATGCTGGCCGCGCTCGCCTTCGCGGCCCCGGCCCAGGCCGGCGGGAAGCACGACGACGGCGGGCACCACAGCGACGACGCCCTCCTGTCCGTCCTCCACGGCGTGCCCGGCCTCACCGTGGATGTCTGGGTGGACGGCAAGCGCGCCCTGGACAACTTCAAACCCGGAACATTGGCCGGCCCGCTCAAGCTCGACGACGGCCGGTACAAGATCGCCATCACGGCCGCGGACGCCACCAGCGCCGACAACCCGGTGATCGGTCCGGTGAAGGTCAATCTCAAGGAGGGCCGGAACTACACCGCGGTGGCACACCTGGATGCCTCCGGGGATCCCACCGCAACTCTCTTCAAGAACGACACCTCGGCCAGCCCCGGGGCGAAGGCAAACTGACGGTCCGGCACGTGGCCGCGGCCCCCGCCGTCGACGTCCTTGCCGGCGATACCGCAGTCATCGAGGACCTGGAGAACCCCGAGCAGGAGGTGCTGACCCTGAAGGCCGGGAAGGTCTCCGCCTCGGTTGCGGCTGCCGGAACCACCAAACCCCTGATCGGACCGGCGGATGTTCCCGTGACCAAGGGCAAGAACACGATTGTCTATGCCTGGGGCAGCCTGGACGACGACACCCTGGGCGTAGCCGTCCAGGTGGTCGACTCGGCCAAGTGGCGCGGCCACGACCACTAGGCCGGCGGCCCGGGGCCTGCGGGACTGACCTGCCGGCAGAGCACCTTACACACGGGGTGCGCTGCCGGTCAGGCCTACACCGATCCCGCCCTTTGACGTAGGGCCGATCGGCCCGGAGGACCGCTTGTCTGGACTGCTAGCGTGGAAGTGCTGGTTAGCCCGGCACCGCCGGGTACGGCCAGTCGCACCGGAAGGATCCGCCATGCTCTCAGACACGTCACTTCCTGTCATCAAGGCAACGCTGCCGGTGGTGGGTGAGCACATCGAAGAGATCGCCAAGCGCTTCTACAAACACATGTTCGACGCGCGGCCGGACCTCCTGGATGGACTTTTCAACCGGGGAAACCAGGCGGACGGCCGCCAGCAGCAGGCCCTCGCCGGGTCCATCGCGGCGTTCGCCGGGCTGCTCGTGGACAACGTGGACCAGGTGCCGGACCATCTCCTCTCGCGGGTGGCCCACAAGCACGTCTCGCTGGGGCTGAGCCCGGACCAGTACCAGATTGTCCACGACCACCTGATGTGGGCCATCGTGGATGTGCTGGGGGACGCCGTCACGCCGGACGTCGCCGCAGCCTGGGACGAGGTCTACTGGCTGATGGCGAACATGCTCATCAACAAGGAACGCGGTCTGTACAACGCGGTGCACCTCACTCCTGACACCATATGGCGGACCTGGCGCGTGGCCGAGCGGATCCAGGAGACGGACGACGTGGTCAGGTTCGTCGTCGAGCGGATTGATGAGCGCGAGGTCAAGCCGTCCCTGCCCGGTCAGTACGTCACCATCAAGATGGCCATGCACGACGGCGTGCACCAGCCCCGGCAGTACAGCCTCACCAAGGCCGACGACGGGCAGCACCGTCAGTTCGCGGTGAAGCGGGTCCACGGGCTGGAGACGCCCGACGGCGAGATGTCCACCCTGCTGCACAACGAGGTCCAGGTCGGTGACGAGGTGGTGCTCTCGGCGCCCTTCGGCGATGTTGTGCTGGAGTACACGGACCGGCCCCTGGTTCTGGCCAGCGCGGGGATCGGGATCACCCCAATGGCCGGCATGCTCTCGCACCTGGTCAAGTCCGGCTCCCAGCGGCAGGTGATGCTGCTGCATGCCGACGACAGCGAGGCGTCGTTCCCGCTCCGGGGGCAGGTCAGGAGGACCTGGCCGCCCTGACGGACGGGACGTTGACGACGTGGTTCCTGAGCCCCACCGAAAGTCCCGCGGAGGGCGGGGCAGCGTCCGGGTCCGAGTTTTCCGGCTTTATGGACGTGAGTGCCGTGGAACTCCCCGACGACGCCGAGTACTATCTCTGCGGTCCGCTGCCGTTCCTAAAGTCTGTCCGGAGCGCACTGGTGGCCAGCGGCGTACCGGCCAAAGACATCCAATACGAGGTGTTCGGCCCCGACCTCTGGCTGGCTGACTTCCAGTAGCGGCGGCAGTCAGCTGACTGCCCGGCGCCGTGAGGCCGCCACCTGAGTGCCGCCCAGCAGGACAACGCCCAACAGGACCGCGCCACCGGCCAGGCCTGCTACTGGCAGGAGCGAACCCGCGCCGGTGGCCGGCAGCTCGCCGGAGCCGGCAGGAAGCACGGCGGAGTCGGCAGCCGGGGCAGCGGGCACAGCCGGAACTCCGGCCGCCGCCGGAGCCCCGGATCTGCCGGTAGCCCGGGCTCAGCCGGGACACCGGGCCCGGCCGGATCATTAGGCTCGGCCGGAACACTGACAGGTGCGTCGATGGTGAAGGCCACCAGCCGCGGGTCCGAGGCGACGCCGTCGACGGATTGGGTGACGGACAGCGTGTGCGCACCGGTGGTGAGGCCTTCCGGGAACGGGACGCTCCACCGGCCGCCAGCAGCAGCGCCACCGGTTCCGGCCTGTGTTGCACCAACGGAGACCCCGTCGATCAGCACTGCGACGTCGGCGCCGTCGACGCCCGTTCCGGCGATCGTCCCGGGCAGCGTGTCCTGGCTGAGGTGCGCGCCGTCTGCGAGAGACGATACGGCCGGGGCGCCGGGGGCGAGGGTGAAGGTCCGGATGGTTGAGGGACTGTCCGCGATACCCGGGGATGAAAGCGTCGCCGTTACTGTCACTTTTCCTACGGCCGCCTGTCCGGCCAGTGGAACCGTCCAATGACCGTCCAGCCCTACCGTCCCGCTACCGGACACGTCACCGGCTAGGGTCACGATAGCGCCGGACATTCCCGTTCCATCGATGCTGTTCAGCGCCGGCAGCGCGGCGCCGGTGGCCGTCGTTATCTCGGGTGCCTGAAGTGCGGACGGCGCGACGTCCACGGTGAAGTTAGCCGCGCCTGAACGGCTAAATCCGTTGACCGCCTCAGAAGAGAAGGTCAGCGGGCCAACGGGTAGCGGGGCCCGGAACGACCAGTTCCCGGCCCCGTCCACCGGTACGTCGGTTTCTTGCGTCCCCGCGGTGATGCGCACTTTCGAGTTGGCGGGCACGGCCGACGCAGGTGCGGCCGGCACCCGGCCCGTGATGGGTTGCCCCGCCGTATAGGTCAGATTCTCCGGTGCCACGAGCTCGGGTTTGTTCAGGAACAGCTGGAGTTCGACGGCGGTGGGGAACCTTGTGAGGGCGTCCTCGAGGGTCGTCGCGATGGCGTAGTTATCGCCGGACGTCTCGCCTGCCGAATGCGTGCCCACGGCGAAGTTGCCACTGATCCAAGGCCCGCCCGAGTCTCCGCCGCTGGACTGGACATCATTGGAGAGGAAGCCCTGAACGCACGGAGGTCCGCCGGGTTAGTCGTTCTGCCTCCCACGACGTAGATGCCGGTTTCGTCCACCTGCCCACAGGACCAGCCCGTCGTCCGTCCGGAGCGGCACACCTCCTGGCCTTGGAACGGGGCAACCATGCCGATGATCTTCACGGCCGAGGGTCCCGGATTCGCGGCGCCGCCCAGGTGCTCGCTGCCGCCTGGACGCTGAGTCCGCCGTCCAGCGCCTCGATGACGGCGATGTCGGTGCCCACGTTGCCGGGGGCTTCTTCGGTGCCCGTGATCCAGGAGTTGAGCGGCCCGCCGAACTGGCTGAATCCGAACGTGCCCAGAGGGGCCAGGCTGCCGGGCAGGGGCGCCGAACCTCCGCCGTCGCGGACGTCGGGGGTTCAATCTCGGCGACCTGTGCCGTGCCGTCTTCGGCACAGTGCCCCGCCGTCAGCACCACCGGTAGTCCCGCCGCGCTGAACGCGCCAAACCCCGTCGAGCAGATGGTCATCCGGTCAATGACATAGCCTTCCCCGCCGTAAACGTCCGCTTCGGTTGTGACCGGCGACCCTGTTCCAGCCGGACGTTGGCGTAGCGGGCCACGAAGTCGGCCGGGAAATCTTCCCGGGCGCCGCGTCGGTCGTCGACGGCGGGGCCTGCGGGTCCAGGACGGCGGGCAGCGCGGCGGGCAGCGCGGATTCGGCCGCATTCGTCCCGCCCGTGCGGATGATGAAGCGTCCTCCGGAGTAGGCCACGGCCTGCAGTCCCGCGGGCCCCACCTCGCGGACGTAAGCCTGGAATAGCTGCTCGGTGCTGGACGCCACCAGTTCGGCAGCGGACGGGACATTCGCCGGAGCACTCGAGGGGACCGCCGCGGGACCTGCTGAGGGAGCACTCGAGGGGACTGCAGAGGCTTCCGCAGAGGGTTCGGCGGAGGGTGCCGCGAGCACGAACACGGCCGCGGTTCCGGCGTCGTTGAGTTCATTCACCCGGGCCTGGAGCTCGGCGCCGCTGCCTTCGACGAGGATCCTGCCGCCGCGCAGGCTGATCCCCAGATAACCGGGCAGCTCCCGCAGGGAAGAGACCGCATCGGCAGCGGTCTTTGCCAGCTGGCCGGCTGCGTTGAACTCCTCGAGCGTCATGCCCAGGTCGCGCAGGACGGCCTCAGCGAGTCCGGCGTCGCTGACTCCCGGAGCCGCTTCGCGAGTTGCTCCGGAAGCGGCAGACGGAGCCGACGCCACTCCGGTCGCCGACGGGGAGGCTGCCGGCGTGGCTGCGGGAGCTGCATCCGATCCCCCGCTTCGGCGAGCGCAGGAACAGCGTAAAACGAACCCGCGAGCGCGATGGCGGCCGCCGCCACCGCCCGCACTGTCAGCTGAAACCTGGGAGTCTTCACCCGGTTACTCTAGCGCCCCAATTTCGCCAGAACGGCAGTCAGCTCGGCGTCCGTTACGCCATTGTGGCGTAAAAACTCGACGGCTTTCACGCGGCGCACGAACCCGAGCAGGCTCTCCAGCCGCGATTCGAGCAGGGAGCAAGCTCGTCCTCAGGCAGGTACCGCTCATGCGGATGCGGAACTCCCGACACCCGGTGGTGTTCGTTGATGCCGCGCACGGCATGCTCGTAGCCCCTGGCGATGGCGCTTTCGCCCGCGCCGGCGAGGTCCTGGAGCATGGCTGCGATCATCCCGCTGCGGTCCCGGCCGGCCGAGCAATGGATCACGACGCCGCCGCGTGCCTCCGCCACGGCTTTGAAGACCGCAGCGAGCTTCTCAGGGAAGATCCGGGCATTGTCTGCGTACGACTCCGGATGGTTGAGGTAGGGAACGCAGAGCTCGCGGAACTCACTGTTGCCGGGGTCCTCTGTAGGGGCGTGCACGACGTCGAACGCGGCCAGCGTCTCCGCGCTCACCCGCGGATCGGTATCGCGGCGCCGAATCTCGTCCGGGTTGCGGAGATCAATCACCGTCCGGATGCCGCCGTCGTACGCCTGTTGCCAGCCGGTTTCGGTGAGCCATTCGCGCCGCCCCATCCGGAACACCTCGCCGGCAACATGCCAAGCGTTGACCGCCCCGTCCCAGACCATGGGCTTCGAGATTTCATCCACCCCTCCAGCTAACCACCTAGTCCGGGTTGTCGTCTGTCGGAAAGCGACACGGCACGCTGCCCGGCCTTGAGCCGGTAAGCCGCGGCGGCCCCTACCGCTGCTTGGCCAGCCTGGACTCAAGGGCGTTGCGGACCATGGGCCACTCGTGTTCCAGGATGGAAAACACCACGGTGTCCCGGAGCGCTCCGTCAGCGCTGCGCGTGTGGCTGCGGAGCACACCGTCCTGTTTGGCGCCCAGTCGCTCGATCGCCTCGCGGGACTGGTGGTTGAGCCAGTGCGTGCGGAACTCGACGGCGGGGCAGCCCAGCGTTTCGAACGCGTGCCGCAGCAGCAGCAATTTGGAATCCGGGTTGCTGCCGCTGCCGTGGGCGGACGCCGCATTCCAGGTGGAGCCGATCTCCACCCGGGGCGTGGCGGCGTCGATATTCATGTAGGTGGTCATGCCGATCACCCGGCCCGGTCCGCCGCTGTCGGGATCAAGCAGCCGCGTGGTGAACGGCAGCATGGTGCCGCTGTCCTGCAGGGCCAGGCGCCGCTCGATTTCGGCGGCCATCTGCTCCGGGGCGGGCACACTGGTGTACCAGAGCCGCCACAGTTGGCCATCGCGGGCCGCCTCGACCAGGCCGTCGTGGTGGTCCGGGCTCAGGGGCTCAAGGACGACGTATTTCCCGGTCAGGGTGATGGGGTTGATGGAAGTCACCGCCCAATCCTAAGGGCGCCGCGTTCTGGATTGCGGTTCGACCCCCTGTCACTAACGACCATGTTCTGGCTACGCTGTTGCCGTGATAACCATCGAACGCTCGGTCCGCTCGTCCCTGGATGCCAAAAGCGCGTTTGCCTACCTGTCGGCATTTGAACACACGCCGGAATGGGATCCCGGGACCCCCGTCGTCAACAAAGTGACAGCCGGCCCGGTTGCCGTGGGCCACGAATACCATGCCGAAGCCGAGTTCCGCGGCAAGCGGCAGGCACTGACCTACAAAGTGCTGGAACTGAGCGCCCGGCATATCAAGCTGCGCGGGGAGAACAAGTCCGTCGTTTCGGTGGACACGATCGAGGTGACGCCGGCGGATGCCGGATGCCTTGTCAAGTACACGGCCGAATTCACCCTCAAGGGGTGGCTCAAGATCGCCGAACCATTCGTGAAGCCTGCTTTCCAGTCCCTGGCCGACCCCGCGATGGCCGGAATCCAGAAAGCCCTCGACTCACGGGCGTCACAGTAGCGGACCGGCCGGAACAGGAGCAAACATGACATCCCAGAATCCGGATCCGCTGGAGAACAACCTCACCGGTCTGGAGCCGGGCGGCGGCGTGCCTCCCGGTGAGACACCACCGGCGGAGGGCACTTCGACGGGACCCCAGGGGCCGCGGCTCCGGGAGGGCCGGGGCTTCGTCCAGTACCTCTGGATCGTGATGATCGCCGTGGTGGTTCTTTTAGTGCTTCTCTTTTTGTCGGTTACATCGTCGGGATCCTCAACTAGTCGGTCCAGTCGAAGAACCCTTTGCCGGTCTTGCGTCCGAGTTCGCCGCGGGCCACCTTGTCGCGCAGGATCTGCGGCGGGGCGAATCGCTCGCCCAGCGTGGAGGCGAGGTATTCGGCAATGCCGAGCCTGACGTCCAGTCCCACGATGTCCGTGGTCCGCAGGGGTCCGGTGGGGTGCTTGTAGCCCAGGACCATGGCGTTGTCGATGTCTTCGGCGGACGCCACGCCTTCTTCGACCATGCGCATCGCTTCGAGGGCAATCGCGACCCCCAGCCGTGAGGACGCGAAGCCGGGAGCGTCATTGACGACGACGGCGGTCTTGCCCAGCGCTTCGACCCAGCCACGGGCCGACTGTGCCAGCGGCTCCGAGGTCTGTTCGCCGAGCACCACCTCAATCAGGGTGGACGCCGGCACCGGGTTGAAGAAGTGCAGGCCGAGGAAGTTCTGCGGGCGCTGCAGCTCATGGGCCAGCGCGTTGACGGAGATGGAGGACGTGTTGGAGGCGAGGAAGGCGTCCGCGGAGAGGCGTTCTTCGATCCCCCGCAGGGACACGACTTTCAGGTCCCAGTCTTCCGGAACGGCCTCAATGACCAGCTGGCGGTCCTTGAAGTCGTCGTAGTCCACGGTCACGGAGAGCCGCGACACCATCTCGTCCAGGTTGCCGTCCGTGGCGCCGCGTTCGATGCTTTTGGCCGCCGCCGATTCCACCCGCTCGCGGGCAGCCTCCGCGGACTGTTCGTCACGCTCGACGACGAGGACGTTGGCGCCGTTGATCAGGAAGGCGTGGGCGATGCCGGCGCCCATCCGGCCCCCGCCGAGAACCCCGACGCAGTCGGGAAGGGCACTGCTGGGGAGGCCGCCGTCGGGAAGGTTCGCGGGGCTTGCGGAGTTGCTCATCGTCAGTTCTTCTTCCGGTCTGGATCCTGGTCGGACGTTTCGGCTGGCTTCTTGGCGGATTTCTTGGCGGATTTCTTATCCAGGAAGGCCTGCATACGGTCGAACTTGGCCTGGGACTCAAAGAGGATCCCCTGCGCCAGCTGGTCGATCAGCGGGTGCGCCTCGGCGGGGGCGTGGAACACCGACTTGGTGATCCGGACCGCGAGGGGATCCTGGCCGGCGATCCTGTCGGCCAGGGCGTGGGCCGCCGCCATCAGCTCGGGCGCCTCGTGGATCTCGGTGATGAGGTTGACCGCGAGCGCCCGTTCGGCCCGCAGCACGGTACCGGCCAGCAGGATTTCCTTGGCCACCGGCTCCCCCACCAGCTCCTTCAGCCGCCAGCTCGCACCGGCAGCGGCGAGAATCCCCAGGCCCGTCTCCGGGTTGCCGATCCGCACGGACGGGGTGCCGATCCGGAAGTCCGCGGCGTACGCCAGTTCGGCGCCGCCGCCCAGGCAGAAGCCGTCCAGGGCCGCGATAACAGGCATCGGGAGCTTGGCGATCCGCACAAAGATGGTGGAGTTGATGCCCTGCAGGGCGTCGTCGCGGCGGCGTTCGCGGAGCTGGCCGATGTCCGCGCCAGAGGCGAAGACACCTTCCGTGCCGGCGATGATCAGCACCTTCGGGGTCTGCTCCAGGGCGGCGCAGACGGCGTGCAGCTCGTCGACCATCTGCTGGTCGATGGCGTTGCGGACCTCGGGCCGGTTGAGGAGCACCACCAGCCGGTCCTCGCGCTCGTCGATCAGCAGCGTACTGAAATCCTGCGGGTTGAGACCCGTCGCGACGGCCGCCACTACACCCGCTCCAGCAGCATCGCGGTGCCCTGGCCCACGCCGATGCACATCGTGGCGAGGCCGATCCTGGCATCCTCGCGCTCCATCCGGCCCAGCAGGGTGATCGCGATCCGGGACCCGGACGAACCCAGCGGGTGGCCCAGACTGATGGCGCCGCCGTCGCGGTTCACGATCTCGGGGTCCAGCCCGAGCCGGCGCATGCTGGCGAGGGACTGGGTGGCGAAGGCCTCATTGAGTTCGACGGCGCCAAGGTCGCCGACGCTGAGACCGGTCCGGGCGAGCACCTTTTGGGTGGCCGGGACGGGGCCGATGCCCATGATCTCGGGCTCGCAGCCCGCGGAGGCGCCGTCGATGATCCGGGCGCGCGGGGTGAGGCCGAGCCGCTCGATGGCGGCTTCGGACGCGACGATGATGGCTGAGGCGCCGTCGTTAAGGGTGGAGGAGTTTCCTGCTGTGACCACGGAGCCGCCGGCGACGACGGGGCGGAGGCCCGAGAGGACGTCCATCGTGGTGCCGGCGCGGGGGCCTTCGTCAGTGTCGACGACGGTTTCGCCCTTGCGGGTCTTGACGGTGACCGGGACGATCTCGCCGGCGAAGCGGCCGGCGGCGATGGCCGCGAGGGAACGTTCGTGGGAGCGGACGGCGAAGGCATCGGCGTCCTCGCGGGTGATCCCGTCCACGCGGGCCACTTCCTCGGCCGTTTCCGGCATGGAGTAGGTCATCTTGCCGCCGCGGGAGAGTTCGCCCTTCTGGAACAGCGGGTTCGCGAAGCGCCAGCCAATGGACGTGTCGAAGATCTGACCCGGCTTCGCGAAGGCGGCCTGCGGCTTCTCCTGGACCCAGGGGCGCGGCTCATGGATTCGACGCCGCCGGCGATCACGATGTCCGCTGCTCCGGATTTGATCATCTGGCTGGCCATGATGATGGCGCTCAGGCCGGAGGCGCAGAGCCGGTTCACGGTGATGCCGGGGATGTGCAGCGGGAGACCGGCCAGGATGGTGGCCATGCGGGCGACGTTGCGGTTTTCCTCGCCGGCGCCATTGGCGTTGCCCAGGATGACCTCGTCGATGCTGTCCGGATCCAGTCCGGCCCGGGCCACTGCCGCGCGGATCACCAGGGCGGCCAGGTCATCGGGGCGGACCGCGGAGAGTGCCCCGCCGTAGCGGCCCACCGCAGTGCGGGCACCGCCTACGAGAAATGCCTGTGGTCCTGCTGCTGCTGATGCCATGGGTACACCCTTCACGCGATAAACGTCTCTGTCATCGAATCTGTCATCGAACGAACTCTCATCGGCGGCGGCCTCCACGGCCAACCGTCAGCCCGCCAATTTACCGACCGTTCGTTCTATAAAGATTACACGGCACGGCAAGGGGGTCAATCAGACCCCTCCGGATTACGCGACCACGACGCCGAGATGGCTCGCCATCAGCGGGGCCAGCAGGCCGAGCTGGTAGTCGTCGATCACCAGGCCGGCGAGGCTTTCCAGGCCGCTGATGACGCGGAAGTCGGTGCCGCGGATGTCAAAGTCCTTAAACCTGGCGCCGGCGACGTCGAGGGTGCCGATGGTGCAGTTCTTCAGCGCCACCCGCGTCGCCGCGCAGGACCCCAGGTCCAGCTCACTGATGATGCAGTCACTGATCTGGACGTCCGTGAGCTTGGCGCCGCGCAGGTTCACGTAGTCGAGTTTGCCGCCGTCGATCCGCACGGACTGCCAGCCGCTTTCGTAGAGTTCCGCGGAACCCCAGCGGGGTTCCCGATCTCGACGTCGCGCAGTGTGCTCCGGGCGGCCGTGAACACGGGGGCGTACATTTCCGCAAGAATGCAGTCGCGGAAACTGGCGCCGCGCAACTGGGCCTCATTGAAGGACACGCCCTGGAAGTCGCACTCGGCGAAGTCGGTGCCGGCGAGTTCCAGCCCATCGGCCGACGCCCTGCTGTACCGGACGCCGTCGTACCTCTCCCCCGACTGGAAGTCCGGAGCCGGGTCGTCCTGGAGCTCGTCGAGCCGGACAGGGCTGAGCCGCGGCGCGGTGACTTTCGGCGCTTTGGCCGCGGTGCCCCGCGCCACTAGAGCGACTCGGCCTTGGCCGCGATTTCTGCCAGGTCCTTGGCGAGGGCCTTGCGGGTAATGCGCATGCCCAGCCTTCCGAAGAGCGCCATGGCCAGCTTGCTCATCCGGGAGGGATTGATCAGGTCGGCCCCGAACGTCATTGTGAGGTCCGTGCCGCCGTCGCGATCGGCCAACGTCATGCGGGAGGTGTAGTCGGCCCCGCCCTGCAGCGCTTTCACCGTGGTGCTCCGGGGAGGATCGGCCTGGGACACCCACATTTCCACGGTTTCCGACCTGCCCATCATGGTGCGGGTTTCCTTCCAGCGCGTGCCCTCGCCGTAGGGGCCGTCGCTCAGCATCTGGATCGAGTCGATGCCGGACAGGGTTGCGGCGGAACCGGGAATGTCGGAAATGACCGCCCACACTTTCTCCGCCGGGGCGTTGACGTGCTGGGTCAGGCTGAGTTTGTGGTCCATGCCATTGAGCCTAGCCCGGCTTCCGCGCGGATTTCATCCCGCCGTCAACGGATATCCCCTTGAATTAGTAAGCATGCTTTGTGTTATGGTGAAAGAACGTTGAATTTCAACCGGAAACGAAAGGTGTGCACACCATGGGTATCGGAGACAAGATTCAGAACGAAGCAGAGCACCTCGGCGGCAAGGCCAAGGAAGCTACTGGCAAAGCCACCAACAACGACGAACTGCGCGCCGAGGGCCAGAAGGACCAGGTAGTCGCGGACGCCAAGAAGGTCGGCGAGAACACCAAGGACGCTTTCAAGCGCGACTAGTCCTGACGCAAGACGGCGGCGCCGGACATTCCTTTGGGGGATGTCCGACGCCGCTTTTCTGTGGGCCGGTCTCGGCACCGCGGGCGGCCTTTGCAGGCGCCCGGGCTCGCCCATTTGCCACGAATGGCCGCTAAACCCACCCCGGCAGCGGGCCAGCCTCAACGATTCACCACGAATGGCCGCTAAACCACCACGTTTAGCGGCCATATGCGTCAGATGGATGCATCATCGGCGGCAACCGGGCAAAGGACCGGCCCACGACGAGGTCTCAAGGACACTCCACCGCGCCGCTCCGGCTTAGACCAACGACGGCGGTCCCTCGCACCGGAGGCCCGCCGTCGTCTGCGTTGCTTCTTGCCCTGAACCGCTAGTTGAAGAGCGCGTTCTTGGGTTCGTTGTTCTTGACCTTGTGCCAGCCGAGCCACAGCAGCAGCGCGAAGAACGGGATGGTCGCCAGGGTCCAGAGGCCCAGGTGGAACACGTCACCGCTCTTGCTGGTCATGGTGTCGAAGCCGATCAGTACCGTGATGGCCAGCAGGGCAATGAGGCCCGCCCAGCTGGTCCAGGTTCCGCCGGGCGCGGGGAGGAGGACACCTTGCCCTTGGTCTTGCGGAGCGCGATCTGGCTGGCGAAGATAGCGCCCCAGGTGAAGATCACGCCGATCGAGGCGGAGTTCAGCGCAAGGTCGAAGGCGTAGGAGCCGCCGAGCCAGATGTTGAGCAGGATGCCTACGAGGTAGACGCCGCCGATGGCCAGAATGGCGGCGTACGGGACGTGGCTCTTGGACATCTTGGTCAGCCACTCCGGAGCATGTCCATTGTTGGCCATGGTGCGGAAGATGCGGCCGATCGAGTACAGGCCGGAGTTGCAGGAGGACAGCGCGGCAGTGATGACGATCATGTTCATAACGTCGCCCATCCAGGCAAGGCCCATCTGGCCGAACACGGTGACGAACGGCGAGGTGCCGCCACGTACTGGTCCGAGGGCAGCAGCATGGCCAGGAGGGTCACGGAACCGACGTAGAACACCACGATGCGGAAGACGACGGCGCGGATGGCCTTGGGCACTTCCTTGGCCGGGTCCTGCATTTCGCCGGCGGTGATTCCGACGAGCTCAATCCCGTTGTAGGCAAAGATCACGGCGTTCAGGACCAGGATCATGACCAGCGCACCCTTGGGGAACATCCCGCCTTCGGCCGCGAAGAGGTTGTTGACCGACGCGTTGCCGTCGCCCACCTGGGCGTTGGTGACCACCATGAAGGTGCCCACGGCCAGGAAGATGACGATGGCGCCGACCTTCAGGCAGGAAGCCCAGAACTCGAATTCACCGAACGCCTTGACGCTCAGGAGGTTTACGCCCACCAGCAGCAGCAGCGCCGCGATGGCGGTCAGTTCCACCGGCACATTGGGGAAGAAGAACTGGAAGTACAGTCCGATCGCGATCAGTTCGGCGATGCCGGTCATGGCCCAGTTGATGAAGTACATCCAGCCGGAGACGTACGCGCCCTTCTTGCCGAACATTTCGCCGGCGTAGCTCACGAACGAGCCCGATGTCTGGCGGTACATGATGAGCTCGCCCAGGGCGCGCATCAGCAGGTAGGCGATGACGCCGGCAATGGCGTACGAGAAGATCAGCGCGGGACCCGTGGAGGCCAGGCGTCCGCCGGCACCCATAAAGAGGCCGACGCCGATGGCGCCGCCCATCGCGATCATGGTGACCTGCCGGCCACTCAGGGACTTTTTGTAGCCCTCGGCGCTGAGAGTCGAGTCGACGACGGCGGATTGCGCCGTCGGGCTCTTAAGTTCTGTGGGGGTAGTTGATGGCACAGCTGTTTCCTTGTAGGTCGAGGTATGGCCGGGACAGGACCGTGGGTTCAAGTACAAAATTCGGGCTTAAGCCCCGGGAGGGACCAAGGCGTGTACCGAACCTCACAAGTGTCGAAGCTCGCGCGGCTCATCCATCGTACTAGCATTCAGGACCCCGGCGTGACCCGGGCTACATCCCAAGCCGCCCGCGAACCGCAGTAATAGCGATGTTTTGACGCAAAAGCGCTGGTCAGGGCGCTGCTTCCATTACTCTGAGCATGCCGGCGAGGGATTTTCCTGGCCGGGGCGCCTGCACCGTCACTGCAGGCCGTGGCAGTAACGCCGTGATTCAGGGGGAACATGAAACAGAGAGCGCTACTGCCTGCAGTGCTGCTTCTCGTACTGGCGGGGTGTTCGAGCGGCGGTGCCGGTCCAGCCGGACCCAGCGAGAGCCGCACCGCAGCAACGCCAGCACCATCAGCATCAGCAACGCCAGCACCATCAGCATCACCGGCGCCGGGTACCTCCGAGCCTGCCGATGTGTCCACGTCGCTGAACGCGCCCGACGCCTTGCGGCAGCACGACTGCACCGCAACAGCCGACGGGTCGTGGTCCTTCAAGGGGACCCTCGTCAACAGCAGCAACAAGGACAAAGTGTTTACCGTGGCGATCGGCGTCACGGCGGGCCCGGCCGTGGCAGGGCACACGCTCATCACCAAAACCGTTCCGGCCGGCCAGTCAGCCGACATTGCCGCGGCGAACTTCGCCAAGACCAAAGACAGCAACGGGACCTGCACGCCTGTCGTCTCCGTAGAGGATGCCCCATGAAAAAGAAGCTGCTTCTCATCACGGCGGTGATCCTCGGGCTGACGGCCGGGCCGCTGACGGCCGGGCCGGCCCTTGCCGGCGATGCAACGGTTGCACCGACGCCAACCAGCCCGGTGGCCACGCCCACCGCGACGCCGACGCCGACCGGGTCCACCCCGGTCCCCGCCGTACCGGCTCCGGACGGCACCGCCACGGCCACGGCGACCGCGTCCGCGACGGCGAAACCCACCGTGGAGCAGACACTGCCCCTGGCCGAACCAACCCCGACGCCGACCCCGACGGAAGAGCCGACGCCACCGGCCTTCGTCGTCAAGGGACCCTTCGAGACGAAGTGGACCGCGCTGAAGGGTGCCGAGGGAGTCCTCGGCGCGCCGACCGCCAACCAGGTCTGCTCACTCGGCGTCTGCAGCCAGGCGTTCGAAGGCGGCTCCATTTTCTGGACCTCGGCAACGGGGCGCACCCGGTTCTGCGGACCGAGGGACACACCGGACCCCGTTGGCACACCAAAGGCGGCCTGGCGCTATACGGCCACCCCGTCACCGATGAGACTGCCGTGTCCGGCGGAACGCTCCAGAAGTTCTCCAGCGGCCGTGTCCTGGCGTGGACCGGCACGCAGGTGCTGGAATTCTCCGTCCGAAGCGGCATCGGGAGCCGTTGGGTCGCCGCCGGCGGCGAGGCCGTCCTGGGCCTCCCCGTCACCGCCGAGGCCTGCGGGCTGAAGGCATCCGGATGCTTCCAGCAGTTCGGCAAAGGCCGTATCTACTGGGCGCCGGGAATCGGCGGCCACGTCGTCTGGGGCGGCATTCTGGGCCGCTGGAAGGCTGGCGGGGCACAGAACAGCGTGCTGGGTTACCCGGTGACGGAAGAAACCTGCGGCCTGACCGCCAGCGGCTGTGTGCAGCGCTTCCAGGGTGGCAGCATCTTCTGGTCGCCTGCCACGGGCCCGCACGTGACCCGCGGCGCCATCGGCAGCCGGTATTCCGCCGTCGGGTCGACGCGAAGCATGCTGGGCTACCCGCTCACCAGCGAGATCTGCGGACAAGCCGCGAGTGGCTGTGTGCAGCGTTTCCAGGGCGGACGCATCTACTGGTCGCCCGCCACGGGCGCCTGGATCTCCGGCCGGGGGATCGACAGCAAGTTCGTCTCAGCAGGCGGCCCCGGCGGCTCGCTGGGGTATCCCATCGCGAGCGAGCGTTGTGTTGGCAGCGCCTGTGTGCAGTCCTACCAGCGCGGGGAAATCACGTGGTCCCGGTCCGCCGGGACCCGGCTCTACGGGATGTCTGAATGCCACAAGCTCAACAACGGCCAGTCCAAGTACCCGACGCACGGCGCGAACCGTGTCCTCCTCACCTGGACCTCGGGCTACGGAAAGTCCCACGCGACCAACCTGTACTGCATGAACGTCGCCGGAGCCTACGTGCCGGACTGGCGGACTGACGGCTACGTCGGCGCTTCAGGGTTCAAGGCGCCGGGTGTCCCGTCCGGTCCCACCCGGAACCTGTACTCCCCACCGGCTCATATTCGGTGACGGAAGCCTTCGGTCTGGGCAACCCGGGCACGAAGCTTCCCTACCGCACGCTGAACCCCCGTTCGCGGTGGGGCGGCAACCCCTGGACGGCGACGTACAACAAGTACCACGAGTCGTCCTCGTGGGTGGGCTATGACGAGAACATGTGGTGGTTCGCCACGGGCGGCTACTACCGCCAGGGCGCGGTCATCAACTACAACCGGCCCAACATCGTCCAGGACGCCGGCTTCGCCATTTTCCTGCATATGAACAAGGTGCCGACAGCCGGTTGCATCTCGCTCGATGACTGGGCCGTGGTGGACTACCTCCGCAAGTCCACTCCGGGCGACCGGATCATCATGGGGACGTACGGGTCACTTTTCCGTTAGATCCTGTTCCGCTAGATCCAGAGCAGTTGCAGTCCCCAAAGCTAACGCCCGGCGCCCTCGGCCCGGGCGTTAGCCGTTTCCGGCGGCCGCAGCCGAGCGACCCGGCCGCATCAAGCGGCGAGCGCTGCCGTTTTCCGGCGTCGGGCCATCGCCAGCCGCGTGCCGATCAGTCCCTGCCGCGGGCTGAACAGATAGACGACGGCGAACGCGGCCCCCTGCGTAAGGACCACCATGGCGCCGGAGGCGGTGTCCAGGTAGTAGCTGAGGTAAATCCCGGCGATGGAACACAGAGCGGAGATGACTGGAGCGATCACCAGCATGCGGGAGAACCGGTCAGTCAGCAGGTAGGCCGTGGCTCCGGGAATGATCAGCATGGCCACCACCAGCACCACGCCCACGGTCTGCAGCGCCACCACGGAGGTCAGCGCCAGCAGGCCCAGCAGCAGGGCTCCGAGCCGTTTCGGGGACAGCCCGATTGCATGGGCGTGCGTGGGGTCGAAGGCGTACAACGTGAGGTCACGCCGCTTGAGGATCAGAATGGCAAATGCGACGACGCCCAGCACCAGAACCTGGATGAGGTCGGGAACGCTGACGCCGAGCAGATTTCCGAAAATGATGTGGTTGAGGTCTGTCTGGCTTGGTGTGACGGAGATGAGCACCAGGCCCAGGGCAAACAGCGACGTGAACACGATCCCGATCGCTGCGTCCTCCTTCACCCGGCTGGTGTTGCGGACCACGCCGATCAGGGTCACGGCGATCAGGGCGAACACCAGCGCTCCCAGCGCGAAGGGGCACCGACGATGTACGCGAGCACAACGCCGGGCAGCACGGCATGGGAGACGGCGTCCCCCATCAGGGACCAGCCGATCAGCACCAGCCAGCAGCTCAGCACCGCGCACACGATGGCCGCGAGCGCCGTGGTGACGATGGCGCGGACCATAAAGTCATAACTCAGAGGCTCCAGAAGGAGGTCAAAAAGGTCCATGGCTCAGATCCTCTCCGGCTGGTTCGCAACGCCCCGGGCCGGAAGGTCCCGGTCAGCGGCGCCGGGGAGCTCCTGGCTGAGGACGTCGAGGCCGAAGGCTTTTGCCAGGTGCTCCGGCTGCAGCACCACCTCGGGCGGGCCGTGCATCAGCACCTTGCGCATCAGGAGCACTGCCTCGTCGCAGAGCTGGGGCAGGGCGTGCAGGTCATGGGTGGAAACGAGGATAGTGCAGCCGTCCGCGGCGAGTTCCTTCAGCAGGCGCGTAATCGTGGCCTCGGAGCGTTTGTCCACGCCTGCGAACGGCTCGTCCAAGAGCATCATGGTGGCGCCTTGGGCGATTCCGCGGGCCACGAACGCACGCTTCTTCTGCCCGCCGGAGAGCTGGCCGATCTGCCGGTTGGCGAATTCGGACAGCTCCACCCGGTCCAGGGCGAGGTCGACGGCGTCGCGGTCCGCCTTCGACGCGCGGCGGGTGAAGCCCTGGTGCCCGTAGCGGCCCATCATCACCACATCGCGGACGGACAGCGGGAACTGCCAGTCCACGTCTTCGCTTTGCGGGACGTAGCCGATGCCGCCCGACTTGCGCGCTTTCGCAGGAGGTTCACCGTTGATGAGAACACGGCCGGCGTCGGGCTTGACCATTCCCATGATCGCCTTGAACAGCGTGGATTTTCCGGAACCGTTCATGCCCACCAGTCCGCAGATCCGGGCTGGCTCCACGGAGAGCGAGGCGGCGTCGAGGGCCAGGACCTCCCCGTAATGGACGGTGACGTGGTCCACCAGGATTGCCGGATTGCTCATGATGCCGCTCCCGTCAGGCCTTCGGTGATGATCTTGGAATCGTGCCGGATCATGTCCAGGTAGGTGGGGACGGGGCCGTCCGCTTCGGAGAGGGAATCGACGTACAGCACACCGCCGAAAGCCGACCCCGTGGCTTCCACCACCTGGCGCATGGGGGCGTCCGACACCGTGGACTCGCAGAAGACGGCGGGGACCTTGTTGGCCTTCACGAATTCGATGGCCTTGGTGATCTGCTGCGGGGTGGCCTGCTGTTCGGCGTTGACGGCCCAGATGTAGACCTCGCGGAGGCCTGCGTCGCGCGCCAGGTAGGAGAAGGCGCCCTCACACGTCACCAGGGCACGCTGCGCCGCGGGGACGGTGGCGAGCTTCTTGACCATTTCGTCCTTCACGGACTGCAGCTTGGCCTTGTAGGCCGCGCCGTTCGCCTCGAAGGCCGCGGCGTTGGCCGGATCAAGCTCCGAGAACGCCTTCACCATGTTGTCCACGTAGAGCTGTACGTTGACCGGCGACATCCACGCGTGCGGGTTTGGCTTGCCCTCGTAGGAGTCTTCACTGATGGACATCACTTCCACGCCTTCGCTCACCACGGCGTGCGGAACGTCCAGGCCCTCAACGAACTGGGAAAACCAGGCTTCAAGGTTCAGGCCGTTGTCCAGGATCAGGTCGGCCTTGGATGCTTTGCGGATATCGCCGGGCGTGGGCTCGTATCCGTGGATCTCGGCGCCGGCCTTGGTGATGGACTCGACCTGCAGCTTGTCCCCCGCCACGTTCTGCGCCACGTCAGCCAGCACAGTGAAGGTGGTCAGCACCACCGGCTTCTCGTCACCGGCAACCGACCCCTGGCCCGCACCGCCGCACGCTGCCAGGGACAGTCCGAGCAGAATCGTGGCGACGACGGCGCCAACGGTGCGGAAGCGGGGAGTTCGGCCAACAACTTTGGTGGACCGAAACAAAATATTAGGCATACCGAATATTATACGTGACTCGGCTGATCGGCTGCGGCGCTAGGCTGGTGGCATGGGCACCGCTCTCCGCACACCACCGGCGCCGCGGCCGGAACTCTACCGGTTCTCGCGGCTCGATTTAATCACGGCAGGCCTGTACGTGGCCGTGGCCGCCTTCTTCGCCGTGGCGGGCGGGCTGCTGGTCCCGCTGATGCTCCAGCTCTCGCCGAACCCTGCCGTGGCGTCCTACTCCGTCAACCTGATCTTCTACGGCGGCATCGGGATCCTGGCCCTGGCCGCCGTCCGGCACGTCGCCGCCCGGGATCTCAAGGTCCTCGCCACCAGGCCCTGGTTTACGATGCTGATGGTCCCCCTCGCAGTGGTGGCCATGATGATCCTCACCGCGATTCTCGTGTCACTCACCGGGCCGCCGCAGACGTCCGCCAACCAGGCCGGCCTGCAGGCGCTTATGCAGCAGGTGCCGGCCTGGCTGATGGTGCCGCTGCTGGTGATCGTGGGCCCCTTTGTGGAGGAGTACATCTTCCGGCACCTGCTGATCGGCAAGCTCAGCCGCCGCGTCAACCTCTGGGTGTGCTGTGCCTTGTCCATTGTGCTGTTCGCCGCCCTGCATATTGTCGGCCAGGAGGACCTGACCCTGCCGGTGCTGATGCCCTACCTCGCGATGGGCGCGGTCCTCGTTTTTGTGTACGTCTGGACCGGCAAGAACGTGATGTTCGCCTACTTCGTGCACGCCTCGAAGAACCTGCTGGCGGTCGTTTTCATCTACGCCATCCCGCCGGAACTCATGGAGCAGCTCCAGAACGCCCAGCCCTGAGATCCGCCGTCGGTAGCGCGCCGTCGCCGCTCCCGACGTCGAGTGTGCCGCCGTCGAGTGTGCAGATCGCGGCAGTCCCGCGCGAAAACACTGCCGCGAAATGCCAACTCGCGCAGCGGGCAGGCCCGGCCCCCTACCGCCGCGCGTCCCGGCGTCGTAGTTTCTTTCCATGACACTCAACATCCAGATCGCCGTCGACTGCCGGAACCCGCATGAGCTCGCCGATTGGTGGGCCGAAACCCTCGAGTGGGCCGTGGAGCCGCAGGACGAGTCCTTCATCCGCTCCATGATCGCGCAGGGCTTCGCCACGGAGGCCGAGACCAAGATCCACAACGGCCATCTTGTGTGGGGTGCCGGGGCAGCCATCCGCCCGCCCGAGGAACTCGACGCCAAACCGCCCGCCCGCCGCATCCTCTTCCAGACGGTGCCGGAGGAGAAGAGCATCAAGAACCGGATCCACTGGGACGTCAACCTGGCCGGCGCGGACAAGGACCAGGCACGCGCCACCCTCGAGGCCCGCGGCGCCACGTTCCTCTGGAGCGCCAGCCAGGGCCCGCATTCCTGGCACACCATGGCGGACCCGGAAGGCAACGAGTTCTGCATCAGCTGAGGCGATTACTAGACTCGGACTGTGAGCAACGAAATCCCCGCCAAGGTATCCGACGTCTTTGACGCCACCCGCTGGCGCACTGTGTCCGGCTTCGACGACTTCCAGGACATGACCTACCACCGGCAGGTGGAGCGTTCCGCGGACGGCACCGTGGTGCGCGACCTGCCCACGGTGCGTATTGCCTTCGACCGGCCCGAGGTGCGCAACGCCTTCCGCCCCGGCACGGTGGACGAGCTGTACCGCGCCATGGACCACGCCCGGATGACCCCGGACGTGGCCACCGTGTTGCTCACCGGCAACGGCCCGTCCGCCAAGGACGGCGGCCACTCGTTCTGCTCCGGCGGCGACCAGCGGATCCGCGGCAGGGACGGGTACCGGTATGCAGACGGTGAAACCACCGAAACCATCGACCCCGCGCGCGCCGGCCGGCTGCACATCCTCGAGGTCCAGCGGCTCATGCGCACCATGCCCAAGGTGGTCATCGCCGTCGTCAACGGCTGGGCCGCCGGCGGCGGGCACTCCTCCACGTCGTCTCGGACCTCACCATCGCCTCCCGCGAGCACGGCAAGTTCAAGCAGACCGACGCCACCGTCGGCAGTTTCGACGCCGGCTACGGCTCCGCGCTGCTGGCCCGCCAGATCGGCCAGAAGGCTGCCCGCGAGATTTTCTTCCTGGCCCGGGAGTACTCGGCCGAGGACATGGTCCGGATGGGTGCCGTCAACGAGGCCGTGGACCATGAACGGCTCGAGGACGTGGCGCTGGAATACGCCGCCGACATCGCCAGGCAGTCCCCGCAGGCTATCCGGATGCTCAAGTTCGCGTTCAACCTGGCAGACGACGGCCTGGCCGGCCAGCAGGTCTTCGCCGGCGAAGCCACCCGGCTGGCGTACATGACGGACGAGGCGGTGGAGGGGAAGGAAGCCTTCCTGGAGAAGCGCGACCCGGACTGGTCCAACTTCCCCTACTACTTCTAGGGCGATCACGTGACTGCTGTGAATATCGAGCCCGCGCTCACGGCGCTGGCCGCCGCCCTCCACGGTGAGGGCCCCGCCGTCGAGCTCTCCGCCGGCCCGGACGGGTCCCCGGCTGTGGAGCTGCTCGAAACCCCGGGAGTGGAGGACGCCGCCGTCGTGGTGCGGACCTCCGGCTCCACCGGCACGCCCAAGGCGACCGTGCTGACCCTCGACGCGCTGGCGGCGTCTTCGATGGCCACCGCCCTGGCGCTCAAGGGAGAAGGCCAGTGGCTGCTCGCCCTTCCCGTGCAGTACGTGGCCGGGCTCCAGGTGCTGGTCCGCTCGCTGTTCGCCGGCACCCGGCCCTGGGCAATGGACCTCAGCGGCGGCTTCACCCCGGAGGCGTTCACCGAGGCGGCGCAGGAACTGACCGACAAGCTCCGGTTCACCTCTCTTGTGCCCACGCAGCTGCAGCGGCTGCTGGATGCCCCGTCGGCCGAGACGCTGGCGGTGCTGCGCCGCTTCAATGGCGTGCTGCTGGGCGGAGGGCCGGTCCCGGCGGCGCTGCTCACGGCGGCCCGCGACGCAGGCGTCCGTGTGGTGACCACCTACGGCTCCGCCGAGACCTGCGGGGGCTGCGTGTACGACGGCGTTCCGCTTGAGGGTGTGGAGGTGCGGCTGGCCGATGACGGGCGCATCCTGCTGGGCGGGTCCACCATCGCCGCCGGTTACCTGGATGCCCCGGAACTCACTGCTGAGGCGTTTGTGGAGGACGACGGTATGCGGTGGTACCGGACCAATGATCTCGGCGCGCTGGACGCGGAGGGGAAGCTGACCGTCCTGGGCCGGGCCGACGACGTCGTCATCACCGGCGGTGTGAAGGTCTCCGCCGCGCATGTGCAGGCGGAGCTTGAGCGGCTCGACGGCGTGCGCGCCGCCTTTGTCGCCGGGGTTCCGTCCGCCGAATGGGGCCAGGCCCTCGCCGCCTACGTGGCGCTGGCCGACAGCTCCCCGCAGGGCATCGCAGGCTTCACCGCCGGGGCCGCCTGGGCGCCGGCGCTGGGCGCCCTGGCCCCGAAGACCGTCCTGGCGGCCAGCGAACTGCTCATGCTGCCGAACGGGAAACCCGACCGGCTGGCCATGACGGTTCGGCTCACCGAGCTCCATCAGGGAAAATAGAACAGCCGGGCACTCCCGGTTGAACCAAACCAACACGAGGTACTCAACGTGGCAACAGCCGCTCAATGGATCCAAGGCGCCCGACTGCGCACCCTGCCGGCCGCGATCGCGCCTGTCCTGATCGGCACGGCGGCCGCGTACGAGATGGACGCCTTCCTGCCGCTCCATGCCGTGCTGGCCGCGCTGGTGGCCCTGCTGCTGCAGATCGGCGTGAACTACGCCAACGACTATTCGGACGGCATCCGGGGCACCGACGAGGACCGCGTGGGCCCGCTCCGGCTGGTCGGCTCCGGCGCGGCGAAGCCCGAGCACGTCAAGTACGCCGCATTCGCCGCGTTCGGGCTGGCGATGGTCTGCGGCCTGGCGCTGGTGATCCTCTCACAGACGTGGTGGCTGATCCTGGTGGGCATCGGCTGCGTCCTCGCGGCGTGGGGCTATACGGGAGGGAAGAACCCCTACGGCTACATGGGTCTGGGCGACTTGTTCGTGTTTGTGTTCTTTGGCCTTGTCGCCACGCTCGGCACAACCTACACACAGGCCGGCCAGATCAGCCTCGCCGCCATCATCGGCGCGATCGGCACTGGCCTCATCGCCTGCGCCCTGCTCATGGCCAACAACGTCCGCGACATCCCCACCGACCGGAAGGCCGGGAAGAAAACCCTGGCCGTGCGGCTCGGCGACAAGCATGCCCGGGAAAGCTACGTGCTGATGCTCGCCGTCGCGATCCTGCTGCCGATCGTCCTGGCTCCGACCCGGCCGTGGATGCTGATTGTGCTGCTGCTGATCCCGGCCAGCCTGATGCCGTCCTGGCTGATGATCTCCGGCCGACGCCGCAAGAGCCTGATCCCGGTGCTCAAACAGACAGGGCTGATCAACCTCGGCTATGCGGTGCTGTTCTCCCTGGGCTTGGTGCTAAGCCACGGGTTCTAGCGTGCTTCGGGCGGGGCCGCGGGTCTATCGTCCGTGCTCGCGATCTATCGGCCGGGGCCGCGGGTTTCGCGGTCCGTCCGGCGGAGCAGCGGGGTTCTCGGATGCGCGTCGTTCGCCAGTTGTCGGGAAGCTAGGCATCCTTCGGGCGGCGGTCCGTGTGGACAGTAATGTCCGGGTGCTCATCGACGAGACGGTCTTCGGCGTCGGCGTCGTCCACTTCCCCGGCGCTGCGCATCGGCTTGGCCTTGCCGGAGAACCGGTGGTGCAGTGATGCGGCGGCGGCGTCGCGCTGCTTCTGGAAGAAGAGGAAGCTGATCGCGAACGCCATCATTCCCGCGCACAGGACGGCCAGCAGCCAGCCGAGCTCCAGGTAGACGAACAGGGCGAACAATGGCACAAAGAGCGCCAGCCGGATCAGGGAGTATTTCAGGAAAGCCACACTCCAAGTTTAGCCGCCCGGCGTCGGCCCGGCCCACCGAGGCCCGCATCCGCCGTCTAGCGCCCCAGCTGCGGCGCCCCAACTGCCGCGCCCCAACATGCATTCCCCGGGCGCCGCCCACCGGGAGAAGCCGGAGAGTCCCCGGAGGCTAGACTAATTACATGCTTCGTGTAGTGGTTGTTGTCGCCGTCATCGTCGTGTTCGTCTACGGACTCGTCGACGTGATCCGCACTGATCCTCGCGAGACCAAGGGCATCTCAAAGCCGGCCTGGATTGTGGTGCAGATTGTCCTTCCGGTTATCGGGGCCATTCTGTGGTTCCTCATCGGCCGCCCCCGCGGCACCAGCCCCGCGCGCGCCACCTACAGCCACCCCATTGCTCCCGACGACGACCCGGAATTCCTGCGCAATCTCGAACTCCGCCGCCGCCAGCAGGCCGAGGCCGATCGGCTCAAGAAGCTCAAGGACGAGCTGGACGCCAAGGAACAGAAGCTCGACGACGGCAAGGGCACCCCGGCACCCAGGCCTCCGAGTCAGGCGAGGCCTCCGGCAGCGGCGACACGCAGGGCACCGACGAGGTCAAGTAGTATCCGACCGCCACAGATGGCCGCTATGCAGACCTCATAACGGCCATTTCTGGCGAACGGCTACTGCTCCTCCGTGTCCGTGTCTGTCGTTTACCCGTCCCACTGCTCCCCCACATCCCGCCCATCCTGTGGATAACCTCCGAGTCACCTCCTGACGGGCGCAGAATGCTCGTATGCATCTGCCCAGCGAGCTTCCCCGCAGCTTCGCAACCAGCCCTTCACCGTGGCCGAGGCCCGCGCCGCCGGGCTGAGCCGACGTCGAACCCGGGCCCGGGATCTCGCCAACCCCTGCCACGGTGTGCGCGCCCCGGCAACCACCCAGAGTGCCCTCATTGAGCGGTTGCGCGCCCTGACTGCTGTGACCGGCGGTGTCGTGAGTTACCTGTCTGCAGCGGTACTTTGGGGCTTCCCCCTGCCGGCTTCACTGGCGAACCTGGCTGTCGTGCACCTGACGAGTGATCCGACTAGACGGGCCGTGCGCTACAAGGATGTCGTAGGCCATCAGCAGTCACTCGAACCGGACGAGGTCGTGGCCGGGGTCTGGGTGAGCTGCACGTCCCCACTGCGGACGTGGTTCGACCTCGCCGGCACACTGAGCCTCGATGATCTGGTGACGGCCGGCGACTTTCTGCTCCGGCGGAGGAACCCGCTGACCACAGTCGATGCCCTGGACGCGTTCCTCGCCGGGAAACGGGGCAAGTCGGGGTACCAGCGTGCCATGCGTGCTCGGGCCCTCATGCGCCCCAACACGGATTCCCCAAGGAGACCGAGCTCAGGTTGCTTCTGATCCGAAATGGACTGCCGGAGCCTGGAGTCAACATCCCGATCTTCGACGAGACCGGCGGCTGGATCCAAGACCCCGACCTGTCCTACGAGAAGGAAAAAGCCGCGATCCAGTACGACGGCGCACATCACGCCAATCCTGCGCAGCGCCGCAGCGACATCTTTCGAGATGAAAACGCCAGGGATGGCGGATGGCGCGTTGTTGTCTTGACGCAGACGGACCTGGACCCGCTGGCACCCGGCGTGACGCCGACTGCCGTGACCCGGGTGCGGGCGGCGCTACAGGAGCGCGGCTGGACCCCGAGCCGCCCGGAGTCCAAGACGTACCGCCCCCGCCCGGCACCCATCTGACACGAATGGCCGCTAAATGGGTCGGCTTAGCGGCCACTTGTGGCAAATCGATGAAGAGAGTCAGCCGCCCGGCCACCCATCTGACACGAATGGCCGCTAACCGGGTCGGTTTAGCGGCCACTTGTGGCAAATCGATGAAGAGAGGCGGCCGCCCGGCCACCCATCTGACACGAACGGCCGCTTAGCAGGTTGGTTTAGCGGCCACTTGTGGCGAATCGATGAAGAGAGTCAGCCGCCCGGCCACCCATCTGACACGAATGGTCGCTATGCAGACCTCGTGGTTACCCATCTGACACGAATGGCCGCTACCCGGGGTGGGATAGCGGCCGTTCGTGGCGAATCGCGGGGGCAACCCGCGGAGCGTTGACGCAGCCGGCTACAGCCCCGAGTAGGAGTGCAGGCCGTTGAAGAACTGGTTCACGATAGTGAAGTTGAAGACCACGCAGAGGTAGCCCACGATCGACAGCCAGGCGGCGCGGGTTCCGGTCCAGCCGCGGGTGGCGCGGGCGTGCAGGTAGCCGGCATAGACCACCCAGATCACGAACGTCCAGACTTCCTTGGTGTCCCAGCCCCAGAAGCGGCCCCAGGCCTTCTCCGCCCAGATGGCGCCGAACATGAGCGTGAAGGTCCAGCCGACGAACGCGATGGCATTGATCCGGTAGGAGAGGTTCTCGAGGCTCAGCGCGGACGGGACGAGGCGCATGAAGCCCAGTTTGTCCCCGCCGCCGGCGGCGATGGTCTTCTGCCGGTGCGACTGGACCAGCTGCAGCGCAGACATCGCGAAGGTCAGGGTGAACAGCGCGGAGGACAGCACCGCGATCGACACGTGGATGATCAGCCAGTAGCTCTGGAGCGCGGGCACGAGGTGGCCCACAGGCGTCCAGTACGCCACGGAGGCGGCCACGAGCATAATGATCGCCAGGCCCACCACGAAGGTGCCCAGGAAGCGCAGGTCGCGCCGGACCAGGACCAGCAGGAAGACGGCCACGGCCACGAACGCACCGGTGGTCAGGAACTCGTACATGTTCCCCACGGCACCCGGCCCGCGCCGATGGCCCGGGTGATGACGCCGGCCGCGTGGATGGCGGCACCCAGCACGGTCAGGGCGACGGCGACCCGGGCGGGGGCGCGGCGCTCGGCGGAGTAGCGCATGGCGCCGTCGGCGGTCTGGCCAACCCCGGCATTGTTCCCGGCAGCGGCACCCGCCACAGACGACGTCGGGCGTTCGGCCCGGCCAACAGGCCCGGCCACGTCAGCGTCGGCCCGATCAACAGTACCGGAGGACTCCCCGACGCCGGCGGCCACCGGAACGCGGGCGGCGTCGGCGCCTGACAGCTCGGCGGCCTTCAGGTCCACCGCGCGCAGCGTCTTGCTGCTCTTGGCGAGGTCCCATGCGAAGGCGATGAACGCCACCGTGTAGGTGCCCGCCGCGAGGAGCATAAACAACTCGCTGTACTGGCCCATGGTTTCGTTGATGGGGAGCATTACTGATCCTTCTTTGACTCGGAAGAGCCTGCTGTTGACTGGATGAAGTCTGCTGCGGGGTGGTCCGCGGGGTCGTGCTCGGTACCGGCACCGGCACCGGGCCTCTTGGTGTCCGCCCGGTCATTATCCGCGCTCCCGCTGGGAGCCGACTGGGAGCCGTGGTCTTCGAGATCCCAGGCGCCGGTGAGCAGCCTGCGGATCGCGGCAGCTTCCCCGGCCAGCCGGTGGTCCTCGCCGCGGGCCAGGAGCCCGTATTCGACCATGGTGCGGCCGTCCGCGTGGGTACCGGTCCGGATCCAGACACGGCGGCGGTTCACGTACAGCGACGTGACCAGGCCGGCCACGGCCAGGAGCGCGAAGATCAGGGCGTACAGCTGGCCCGGATTGTGGTGGATGTCGACGCCGACGTAGCGTTTCACGCCGTCGAAGCTGATGGAGCCCTTGCCGTCGGGCAGGGTGTAGCTGGCGCCCGGCGCGAGGGTGATGCCGCCGGCGTCGAGGTTGCGGGCGTTGAGCGGGGTGAGCTTTTTGACGTCGAGTTCGAAGACGTTCTGCGGGGCGCCGTCGTCCAGGCCGAGGTCGCCGTAGTACGAGTTGAGGGTCAGCTGCGGGTTGAACAGTTCCGGATCGCCGCTGAAGGACACGCCTTCGTCAGTGACGAACGCGGTGGGCAGGAAGAAGCCGGCGAAGGCGAGCTGCTCCGGCTTGGCATCCGGGACCTTGATGACCGCGGAGGAGTAGTAGTTGTCGCCCTGCAGCTTGGCCACCACCGGGCCCTGCATGGCGACGTTGCCTGCGCCGTCGCGGATGGTGACCACCGGGGCGTAGCCGTTGCCGGTGAGGTACATGCTGGTGCCGCCGAGGGTGAGGGGGTCGTTGACCTTCAGCACCTCTTTCTTGGCGGGCGCATCCGGGGATTCCTTCGTGGTCACGTCGGCCTGGAAGTCGATCGGCTGGCCGATCTTGCCCTGGGATTCGCGGTCGAACGTGATCTGGAACTTGTCCAGCTGGACCGAGTACGGCTGCAGCTGGCTGCTCTGGAAGTTGGTGCCCGGAGTGAACTGGTCATAGCCGACGAGAGTGTTCACGAACGTGTCGCCCTCCACGAGGATCCGCTGCCCGCTGTACCCGAACAGCCCGCCGATTGCGACCGAGACGAGCACGCCGATCAGCGAGGTGTGGAAGACCAGGTTGCCGACTTCACGGAGGAAACCGCGTTCCGCGCCCACCGACGGCCGGGCGCCGTCGCGATCACGGACGTCGACGCGGTAACCGCGCTTCTTCAGGAGGCCGGCGGCCTCCGTAATGGCGTCCGACGCCGGGATCCCGGCTTTGGCGGGGATCACGAGCGTGCCGTATTCGGGTAGCCGGGACAGCCGCGCGGGCGTCCGCGGAGGCTGGGACCGCATGGCCTTGTAGTGCGCGATGGCGCGCGGGACCACGCAGCCGATCAGCGAAATGAAAAGCAGGATGTAGATCGCGGAGAACCACGCCGAGGAGTACACATCGTAGAGCTGGAGCGAGTCGAGGATCTTGCCGTAGTCCGGGTTGTCCTTGATGTACTGCGTGACGATCGACGGGTTGGCCGGCCGCTGCGGAAAGAGCGAGCCGGGGACCGCGGCCACGGCCAGCATGAGCAGCAGGAACAGCGCGGTGCGCATGCTGGTCAGCTGGGTCCAGGCCCAGCGGAGCATGCCCATCGGCCCGAGCGCGGGGAGGACAGCCTCCGCCTTTGCGGCGGCGACCGGGCTGCCGCCGGGCTTCGCACCGGCCCCGCCGGACGTGCCGCCGCGCTTGGTGCTGCCGGACGTGCCGTCTGGCTGCGGGCCGGCAGGCTGCGTGCCCTCAGGCTGCGTGGCTGGGGACTTCTTCTCTTCGTTCACTCGCTCGCTCATCAGATCGGCAATTTCACATCGGTTTGGAACCAGTACTGCAACTCGGAAACCCAGGTTCCCCACACGCCGGTGGCCATCAGCAGGCCCAGCCCCACCAGGATTCCGCCGCCAATGCGCTGGATGGCGAGGCGGTGCTTGCGGAAGAAGGACATCACGCCGATGCCGCGGCGCACGGCCAGGGCAATCAGCAGGAAGGGGATGCCCAGGCCAAGGCTGTACACGAAGGCCAGGAAGGCCCCTTGGTCGCCGACGACCCGCCGGAAAGGCTCAGCAGCTGGACCGCGGAATAGGTCGGGCCGATGCAGGGCGCCCAGCCCAGTCCGAAGGTGATGCCCAGCAGCGGCGCACCCCACAGCCCGGCCGGCGGCTTGGATTGGATCTTGGCGTCGCGCTGGAGCCAGCCGAAGCCGCCCATGAACACGACGCCCATGATGATCACGAGAAGGCCCAGAACCTGCGTGATCCAGGCGTTCTGCGAGCCGGTGATCAGAGTCCCCAGCTGCCCGAACGCCCCGCCCAGCAACACAAAGATCACCGAGAAGCCCAGGACAAACAGCCCGATGCCGGCCAACATGCGGCCGCGCTTCTGCTTCTGGAGGTCGACGCCGGTCAGTCCCGTGACGTAGCCCAGGTACCCCGGCACCAGGGGCAGCACGCAGGGCGACAGGAAGGAGACGAACCCGGCGAGCAGCGCCACCGGGATGGCAAGCAATAGCGATCCGCTCAGGATGGCTTCGGCGAAGGGACTGTTCACGGCGGCCGGTCCGCTACTCGGCCACGGCAGCGGCGATAAGTGACTTCAGCGTGCCTTTTGGATCTCGCCGAGGACGCGGGACGCCACCCGGCCCTGCTTGTCCAGTACGAGCGTGGTGGGCACGGCTCCGGGGGAACCAGACCGGATACGGCCAGCAGGACGGCGCCGTCCTTGTCGTTGAAGCTCGGGTAGGTCAGGTTGAAGGTCTTGTCGAACGCTTCCGCCGTGGCCTTTTCGTCGCGAAGGTTAACGCCGAAGAACTGCACGCCCTGGCTCTTGAAATCCTGGTGCAGGGCCTCCAGCGTGGGCGCCTCCACCCGGCAGGGGGCGCAGGCCGCGAACCAGAAGTTGAGCACGGTCACCTGGCCCTGGAAGGCCTCAGCAGTCACGGCAGTGCCGTCGAAGAGCGTGCCCTTGATGGCAATGGGGCTCTTGCGGTCCGCGACGGCGAATTCCGTCACCGAGCCGTCGCCGGCCACGTAGTTCTTGTTGTCGCCGGCCTTGGCCTGTTGGGCCAACGCGTCCTCCTGGGCGCAGCCGGAGAGACCCAGCACGACGGCGAGGGCCGCACCGCCCGCCGTCAGGACGCTGCGGCGGGACAGGGGTGACGCGCCGGCGTTGTGTCCGGTCATGCTCAGGCTCCGGGGGTGCTGGAGGCACCGGGGAGAAGGGCGGCAGCAGGCTCGCTGTACTCGACGCGCAGGAGGTTCCCGGCGTCGTCGAACACCAGGGAGGTGACCGAGGTGAGGGTGCATTCGCGCTTGCGCGGATCATGCCACAGGGGCTTGCCCTCGGCACTGAGCCGGGTGGCCCAGATGGGCAGCTGGTGGCTGACGAGGATGGCTTCCGCCCCCTCGCCGCCGAGTTCGAGGGCCCGCAGCCGGGCGTCCTGCGCGGCGGCCATAACGCGGGCGGCCTGGTCTTTGTAGGCCTCGCCCCAGGAGGGCCGGAACGGGTTGCGCAGCATGGGCCAGTGCTTCGGCTTGAGGATCTCCGCCTTGTCGACGTGGAGTCCCTCGAAATAGTTGGCTGCCTCGATGATCCGGGCCTCGGTGGCGATCTGGAGGTTGAGCGCCTCGGAGATGGGCTGCGCCGTTTCCTGCGCGCGCGCCAGCGGCGAGGCAGCCAGGTGGACGATCTTGGCTCCCTGCGCGGAACGCTCCCTGAAGTGCTCCGCAAGCGTCCGGGCCATCTCCCGGCCAAGCTCGGACAGGTGGAATTCCGGCAGCCTGCCGTACAGGACGGCATCGGGATTGTAGACCTCGCCGTGGCGGAGCAAATGAACAGTGGCTTGGGGCATGTGTACCAGTTTCTCAAAGATGTCGGGCGATTCGAAATCTTCTACAGCAGGTAGAACTGATGGGTTTCGAAAAATGTTCCCCGCCCTTGGAATAAAAGATGCAAATGCATGTTTATACTGGGTACAGCAGTTGGTTGAGACTTCAACAAATGATGCTTCAACTAACGATCAGACCAAGCACCACCCACCCGACTCAAGGAGAAACACCATGGCACTTCCCGCCAACGTCACCACCGGCACCTGGACCCTCGACAACTCGCACAGCGAGATTGCCTTCACCGTCCGCCACGCGGGCATCAGCAAGGTCCGCGGCCAGTTCAAGGACGCAGAGGCCACCCTGGACCTCGCCGAAAACGTCGCCGACTCACAGGTCAACGCCACCATCAAGACCGCGAGCTTCGACTCCGGCGACGTCAACCGCGACGGCCACGTCCGCGGCGAAGACTTCTTCGACGTCGAGCAGTTCCCGGAAATCTCCTTCGTCTCCAACAACATCGTCCCCAAGGGTGACGCCTACGAACTCCAGGGCGAGCTCACCATCAAGGGTGTCACCCGCCCGGTGGCCCTCGAGACCGAGTTCAACGGCGTGGCAGTCGACCCGTTCGGCATGACCCGCGCCGGCCTGTCCGCCGAGACCACGATCAGCCGCAAGGACTTCGGCCTGACCTGGAACGCAGTCCTCGAAGCCGGCGGCGTGCTTGTCAGCGACAAGGTTGCGGTCAACCTCGAACTGGCCTTCATCGCCCCCGCAGCCTAGTCCGCACCACCTGGCTGGCCGGTCCCTGCGACCGGGCCAACCCTGGGGCCTTCAGGCTCCGGCGCCCCGTTTCGTCCTTGCGACGGAGCGGGGTGCCGCGTTTAACCGGACTGCGGCCGCCGCTGCAGATGGGCCGTTTGAGCACTGCGCGGCGGCCCCTTTGGCCGGCTCCCGACATGCTCCGCAACACACGCAAGTTCCCTAGATACGGTCAGATCCGCGGTCTAGAGTGAGATCCATGAGCAACCCCAATGAGGTACCGCTGCCGCAGCAGCCTGAGGGCAACCAGCCGCCGCAGCAGGGTTACCAGCCCCCGCCGGGAAATCAGGCGCCGGGCCGGCCGACTGGGGGCTTCCGCTTTGAACTGCCGACGGACCGGCCGCGGAACTTCAACGACGCCATGCCGCGCGGCGGTTTCTCCGGCATGTTTACGGTGTCGTGGATGCCGACAGAGCTCAAGGTCGCGTACTGGATCTGGCTCATCGGCGGACTGCTGGGCCTGCTCGGCGGCGTGATCGGCCTCTTCGGGTCCTTTGTACTCCTGGCTGTGGCTCCGGGCCTGGGATTTGTGGTGCTACTCCTGGTGCTCCTGGCACTCGCCCTGGCCGCGGCGCAGGTGATCCTTGCCATGAAGATGAAGGAAGGGCGCGAATGGGCCCGTTTCGCCCTCACGATTGTCGCAGGCATCTCCCTGCTGTTGGCCATCCTCAATGCGAGTGCCGCCGACGGCCGGGGCGGCGGCAGCTGGCCGAGCTTCATCATCAGCCTGGTGGCGACCGTGCTGATGTGGCTGCCCAACTCGCAGGCATGGTTCGCCTCGCTGCGGGGCCGCGTCTGAACCGCCCCTGATCGTCGTCCAGGCCCTGTCGCGCCGGACCCGTCTGATCGCAAACGCAGCGCCGCGGCGGCCGCCAGACGCGCGGTGAGAATACCTCTCCGGAATGATCCGCACTGACGCCGCCCGCGGTACGGTGTACCTAACCATGCTGGGGGCAGGGCAGGTAGCTGTTTCCGGTATCCGAACCAGACCGCCATGCAAAGGAACGCCCATGAGCATCCCGCCAGTCCCGCCGTCGAACCCGGACGCCCCCGAGCCCGGCGACCAGCAGGCGCCCCGCTACGGCCAGAACCAGCCGCAGGACCAGCCACAGTCCGGCCAGCAGCCGCCGTCCGCCCCTCAGTACGGACAGACACCGCCCTCGGCACCCCAGTATGGTCAGGCACCGTCCGCACCGCAGTACGGCCAGAACGCACCGCAGTACGGCCAGAATGCACCTCAGCCTCCCCAGTACGGCCAGAACCAGCCGCAGTACAACCAGCCGCAGTACAATCAGCCGCAGCCCGGTCAGCAAGGGTATGGACAGCCCGGGTACGGACAGCCCCAGTATGGCAAGTCCCCCTATGCCCAGTACCCTCCGAGCAGCCGCAGGCCACATCCGGCATGCCGTCGCTCGTCAACACGGCGTTTTGGCTCATTGTCGCGTCCGGCGCGGTATGGATCCTCTCCCTGTTGATGGCGCTTGGCACCCTGGACTCGCCCGATATGCGCAACATGTTCGAAGAACAGATGGCCGCAAGCGGCGCGGACGTCAGTTTCGAGGACATCCGCGGCGTCCTCGTCGGCAGCATCGTCGTGTTTGCCCTGATCAGCGCGGGGCTCTACGCCCTGGTCGCACTGAACGTGCGTAAAGGCAAAAACTGGGCACGGATCCTCGGCACTGTCTTCGCGGCCTTGTCGCTCTTCAGCATTTTCCCGCTGAGCCTCGGCACGCTGGCAGTCCTCCTCGGCATCGCCGGCATCGTGATGCTGTACCTGCCGGCAGCGTCGCCGTACTTCAGCAAGCAACAGCCGTTTGCCAACCCGTACGGGCAGCCGGGCGGACCGTACTAAGCAGCGAAGCTGGGCCGCCGTAGTCGGCGGGCTGGCACCGGCACCGAGGGGCGCGGGATCCGGGCGGACTGACTGAAACTAGTCAGCATCCTCCGGGTCCTGCGCCCTTTGTGCGTGGTAGGCGAGGATCTGGAGTTCGGTGGCCATATCCACCTTGCGCAGGTTCACGCCGGGCGGTACCTGCAGCATCACCGGGGCAAAGCTGAGAATACTCCGCACACCGGCGGCAATCACACGGTCGCAGACGTCCTGCGCCACGGCGGCCGGCAGGGCCAGCACCACCATGTTGGCGCCGGTCCGCTGCAGCACCGGCTCCAGATCCGCGGAGTCGCTGACCCGCAGCCAGCCCACCTCGCTGCCCACCACCAACTGGTCGGCATCGAAGATCGCAACAATATCGAAACCCCGGGACTCGAACCCGCCGTACCGGGCCAGGGCCTTGCCGAGGTTGCCGGCACCGACGATCGCGACCTTCCAGTCGTGCGTCAGGCCCAGCGCCGCGGCTATGTGCCGGTTGAGGTACTGCACTTCGTAGCCGACGCCGCGGGTCCCGTAGGAGCCGACGTAGGAAAGGTCCTTGCGAAGGGTGGAGGAGCTGACGCCTGAGGCCTCAGCCAGGGATTCGGAGGACACCCTGTCCACGCCTTCGGAAAGCAGGGTGGTCAGGGCGCGCAGATAGATGGTCAGCCGGGCCACGGCCGCGGGCGGAATCTGCTTGGAGGCAGTCCCTGCTCCCCGGGCAGCGCCTCAGGGGATGAATCGAGCGAAGTCACTATCTGCTCCATTGAGTCGCGTTGTGACTTCCACTCTAGAGCCCCCGCGGTTCAGCGAACAAAGCAGTCACTCCAACCGCTCACGGCGCGTCAGGCCTGCCGCCCAGCACCCGCCGCAGGGTCCGCTCCAGCCGGGCTTCGTCGATCTTCCAGAAATCCCGCTGGACACCGTCCACCAGCACCACCGGAATTTCCTCCGCAAAGCGCTCCCGCAGTTCGGCGTCGTCATCCACCGGCTGTTCCCGCCAACCGATCCCAAGGCTCTGTGTCACGCGGTCGACGGCGGCCCGCGCCGCCGAGCACAGGTGGCAGTCGGCTTTGGTGATGAGGACGACGTCGGGGTTCGGCATGGCTCCACGGTAGCCCGGCGGCCCGTCCCGCGTCGACGCGGCCGGACACATCCGGCACATCAGGCACCACCGCCGCGGCAGGGCGGCGGGAACGGTCCCCGGCGTTGACTAGACTCGTGGCATGCCCGAAGAGAAGTACGCCGCTGTGGTCACCGAGCCTGTTGCAGCACCGCAGCACGGCGAAGCCGCGTTCTTCGACGTCGACAACACGCTGATGCGGGGCGCCAGCCTGTTCCATGTGGCCCGCAAGATGCACCAGCGCGGGGCGTTCACCATTCCGCAGGCGGTCGGCTTCGCCTGGAAGCAGCTGATGTTCGTGCTGCGCGGGGAAAATATGGATGACGTCCACGCGGTCCGCGACACCGCCCTGGGCCTGGCCTCCGGATTCACCGTTGAGGACATCGAGGCGCTCGGCGAAGAAGTCTACGACGAAATGATTGAATCGCGGATCTGGCCGGGGGCCAAGGCGCTGGCCGAACAGCACCTCCGGGTGGGCCGCAAAGTCTGGCTCGTGACAGCGACACCGATCGAGGTGGCCACGGTGATCTCCACCCGGCTGGGCCTCACGGGCGCCCTCGGCACGGTGGGCGAAATCCTGGACGGCTCTTACACCGGCCGCTTGGTCGGCGAGATCCTGCACGGCCCGGCCAAGGCGGTGGCCGTCAGCGCGATGGCCCAGACCGAGGGCCTGGACCTGACCCGGTGCTGGGCCTACAGCGACTCGCACAACGACATTCCGCTGCTGAGCATGGTGGGGCACCCCGTGGCCATCAACCCCGATTCCCGGCTCCGCCGCCATGCCCGCGAACACAACTGGCCGGTCTACGACTTCCGGTCCGGACGGCGTGCGGCCACCCTGGGGCTCAAGGCCGCCACTGTTGGAGGAGCCATCTACGGCCTCTGGCGGGGTTCTCCCGCTTCCGCGGCCCCACGGTCTGACCCGCACCGCCGACCGACCCGTCCGTTTCCGCTACGCTTCCTGCCTCACGCTGCACTTCCGGCCGGACGCTACGCGGATCCGCGTAGCGTCAGTCCAAACCCGCGTCGCCCGCCCGAACCCGCGTCGCCCGTCCGAACCCGCGTCGCGCGTCCGAACCCGCGTCGCCCGTCCGAACCCGCGTCGCGCAGCCGAATCCGCGTCGCGCAGCCGGGCCAGGTGCTGAGCCCCAAAGAAAATGCCCGCTGCCATAACGGCAACGGGCATTCACATGATGTGAAGTATCTCTACTTCTTATTGCGACGCTGGTGGCGCGTCTTGCGAAGCAGCTTGCGGTGCTTCTTCTTGGCCATACGCTTGCGACGCTTCTTAATAACTGAACCCACGAAAGTTCCTTACCGGCTAGATGCAGTACCTGCCTGTTGGAAAGGGTCCGCGGTCTAAGCAGCAGACTGTACAACTGACAGGTTCTTACAATGACGTAAAACGTTCCTTAACAGGGTACCGCCTATCGGGGGCACACCACGACCGCTGACACCTCCGGGCGCCCTGCAGGCCCTATTCCGGCCGCAGAAGACGCGGAAGAGTCAGGCTGTTTCCGTGTGCCCGTCGACGACAGCACCTTTGAGATACTGCTCGACGGCGGTTTCCGGCACGCGGTAGGAGCGCCCGAAACGGACTGCCGGCATCTCGCCGGAATGAACAAGCCGGTACACGGTCATTTTGGACACGCGCATCACATCCGCGACTTCGGCCACGGTCAAGAAGCGTGCGTTGGAGAAGTTAGCCTCCGAAGACATTTCCCTATTCCTTTACTCAAGCGAACGACAGCCCCATCTGAGTGACATGGCGGTGTGCCGATGCTGAGTCATCAAACAACCATGTACTAGATACTGTAGGGGCTGATGGTGCCCATGTGAAAGACTTCCGCAGGAATCCGCACACTCTTCCCGCAGGAACGGCGCATCTTCGCAGGGCTGTCGACTGTCAGATCCGGACGGGGAACGTCAACATGATCACCACACCGATGGCACCGGCCACCGCGGCCAAGCCAAGGTAAACGCGCGATGCCAGCACGCCGGTCTTCCGCTGTGACAGCGCTGTCAGGAAGAGCACTAGAGCGAAGAGAACCGTGAGCAGAGAGTAGTTGTCACCGCGCTGGTTGTTCTCGAGCGCAGACGCGAACCTCTCATCGGCCCGTTCACTCCAGTCGGCGGCCTCCCTCGTACCCCCGGGCACGTATTCGGCTCGGGCAAACGGCCCGAGCTCTTGCATGCCCTCCGACCTCCAGGCCTCGAACGCGGTCTTGAAGGCAGGTGTGAACCGCTCTTCGATGTAGCCGGCGAGCACATCCTGCTTTTGCGCCGTGGCCACCACCCACTGGGCATAGATCGTCAGATCGAACTGCCGGGCGTCGCGGGCCTGAGCCGAATAGTCGGCCGCCTGGATGCGGGCACCTGACGCCTGGCTGAAGGCGATCGACATCTCGCCGCCCCACTTGGAGGATTGAAATCCGCACCATGCCGTGAGCACCGCGGTGATGGACAAGACGAAAACACTCGCTATTTCACGGAAACGTTGTTCCCAGTGTGGAGTGGACTCTGCGTTCTCAGTCATCTCCATCTCCCGTCAACCAAGGAGCCGTCGGCCAGGGTTGGTGCTGGCACGACATATCCCATGTCCACACGTTCACACACTTCCCCCACGGTGCGCCGGCGATTGCTCAATCGTTCACCGTGACAGCCGGATGCGGCGACACTAGCCGACGTCGGCCGCGTGCGCTAGAGGACAAGCGAACGTAGTCCGCGACAACAACCGGCCGACATCCCGCCCGGCCTCACCTGTCTGATGCCGTCATTCAATCCCGTTCCCCTCCGCAGTCTCAGGCCCGCGTCCGCCGGACGCGCGCCGACGCCGCAAGCTGTGTCAGGACCGAGGCGGTGACGTCCCAGTCCATGCAGGCGTCTGTCACGCTCTGGCCGTAGATCAGCGCGTCCGTTCCGGCGGCGTGCTCGTCGACGTCGAGGTTCTGGGCTCCGCCCACGAGGAAGCTCTCCAGCATGACGCCGGCAATGGCCCCTGCCGAGGCACCTCCGTGCTCCAGCTGTGAGCCGATTTCGAGGGCGACTTCCGCCTGACGGTGGTGGTTCTTGCCGCTGTTGGCGTGGCTCGCGTCAACGATCAGGCGCGGATTGAGCTGCTTGGCCGCAAGCTTGGCGGTGGTGGCCTCAACATCGGCGGCGGAGTAGTTGGGCCCTTCCGCCCGCCGCGGAGGATGATGTGAGTGTCCGGGTTCCCGGCGGTGGAGACCAGCGCCGCCCGCCCGTCGCCGTCGATTCCGAGGAACGCCTGCGCCGCCCCGGCGGCGCTGCACGCGTCGAGCGCGACCTGGAGGTCGCCGTCGGTCCCGTTCTTGAAGCCGATGGGCATGGACAGCCCGGACGCCAGCTGGCGGTGGATCTGGCTTTCGGTGGTGCGGGCGCCGATCGCACCCCAGGAGACCAGGTCCGCCATGTACTGCGGGCTGATGGGCTCCAGGAACTCGGTCCCCGCCGGCAGGCCGAGCGCCGTGACCTGTTGCAGGAAGCGGCGCGCGGCGCGCAGGCCGGCGGCGATGTCGTGGCTGCCGTCGAGCCGGGGATCGTTGATGAGGCCCTTCCAGCCCACGGTGGTGCGGGGCTTCTCGAAGTACGCCCGCATCACGATCAGCAGGTCTTCCTTGTGCTGCTCGGCCTGGCTGACCAACCGGCGGGCGTATTCCAGACCGGCTTTGGGATCGTGGATGGAGCAGGGCCCCACAATGACGAGCAGGCGGTCATCCACCCCGTCCATGATGGCGCGCACCTCGTCCCGGCCCCGGGCGACGACGTCGGCCAGGCGGGTGTCCAGCGGCAGTTCCGCGACCACGTCCTGCGGGGTCGGCAGCGGGGTGAACTCGCTGACGCGCAGGTTCGAGGTGGACTGCTGGGATTCGGGGGCTGCTTCGATGCTCATGTACGGGGGTCCTGTTCCGGGGTGCGGAGCGGGCCCAGATCAGAGCCCGCCGGGAAATGGCGAAGGGCAGAGAATGATCTCTGCCCTGTTGGCTCTGAAGGAAGGTTGGATGCGTGTCAGCTAGACGCGGGCCCTCCAGAGCCAACGAAAAATACGCATACCAACGGTTAGTCATGACTCGACCATAGCCCGGCCGTTGTCTCCACGGCAAAGTCCGGCCCGTAACATACCGGCCTTAGCCGTAAAATCAGCCGTAAGATCAGGCCCCGGAACCCAGCCCGGCTTCCGCGTAGTAGCCCTCGATATGGTCCGCCACCAGCTGCGCCGCGCGGCCGCCGTCGTGATCGGTGATGGCCGCCAGGATGCCCCGGTGTTCCGCCCGGAGCCGTGTGGCAGTGGCGTCCCAGTCCGGGAGGTTTCCGGTGAGGCGCCCGGCGTATTCCTGGATGGCTTCGCGGAGGGAGCCCATCATGGCGCTGACGACGGCGTTGCCCGCGGCGTCCGCGAGGGCCAGGTGGAAACGGACGTCGAGGGCAAGGAATTCCTCCGTCTCGGCGCAGCCGTCCATTTGCTCCAGCAACCGGGCCGCCTCGGCCAGGGCGGGTGATTCCGGCCGCGCCCGGGAAGCCGCCCAGGACTCCAGCAGCACGCGCGTCTCCACGATGTCCCGGACAGGCAGATGGGAAGTGGCGACGTGCAGCCGGAGCGCCGAGCCCAGTGCCGCGGTGGGATCGGCGATGACGACGGTCCCCGCATCCGGGCCCGAACCCACCCCGGCACGGAGCACCCCCATGGCCTCCAGGACGCGGATGGCCTCGCGGACGGACGTGCGGGAGACCTGGAGCTGTTCGGCGAGCGAGCGCTCGGCCGGGAGCCGCCCGCCAAGGGCCAGGCGGCCGCTGGAAAGCTGGCCCTCGATCCACTGCAGGACAAGCTGGTGCGTACGCATGCGCTCATATTACTTGATGTGGTTGGACCACACGCCTAGACTGTGGTTGGACCACATTCCCCGGCGGCGGAGACTTAGGTTTTCCGTCCGGCGGGTCCCGACATTCAGGAACACCAGACCTGCCCGGAGGCAGCAATGACGCAGACGATCGAACCCGGCAACCCCGAGGCGCCCACGAAACCCGCAGATACCGGCACGGGCAGGCCCTTCGCCGCTGCCGCCCCGGGAAGCATCCCGGCAGCCCTCAAGCGCCGCGTCCCCAAGTATGCGGACCTCGCCCCGCTGATGCAGTTCAAGAAGCCCGAGTTCAGCCGCGCCGCCAGGCTCCGGCGCGCCAGCACCATCTGGGACCTCAGGGACATGGCCAAACGGCGCACGCCGCAGGCTCCGTTCGACTACACCGACGGCGCCGCCGAAGCGGAAATCACGCTCCGCCGTGCCCGCGAGGCGTTCCTGGACATCGAGTTCCGCCCGGGCATCCTGCGCGACGTCTCCCGCGTGGACCTCGGGACGCAGATCCTCGGCAAGCCGTCCCGGCTGCCGGTCGGCATCGCACCCACCGGCTTCACCCGGATGATGCAGTCCGAGGGCGAATACGCCGGGTCCCAGGCCGCCGCCGCCGCCGGCATCCCCTACACCCTCTCCACCATGGGCACGGCCTCCATCGAGGACGTGGCCGCCGCCGCACCCGACGGCCGGAACTGGTTCCAGCTCTACCTGTGGACGGACCGCGACCGTTCGCTGGAACTGATCGAGCGCGCCGCCAGGGCCGGCAACGACACCCTCATGGTCACCGTGGACACCGCCGTCGCCGGGGCCCGGCTGCGCGACGTCCGCAACGGCATGACCATCCCGCCGGCGCTGACGATCAAGACGGTACTGGACGCGTCCTACCGGCCGGCCTGGTGGTTCAACTTCCTTACCCACGAGCCGCTGACCTTCGCGTCGCTGTCCCGCTACACCGGGACCGTCGCGGACCTCATCAACTCGATGTTCGACCCCACACTGACTTTCGATGACCTGGACTGGCTGCGCGAAACGTGGAAGGGCAAGCTTGTGGTCAAGGGCATCCAGACCGTCGAGGACGCCCGCAGGGTGGTGGACCACGGGGCCGACGGCGTCGTGGTGTCCAACCATGGCGGCCGCCAGTTGGACCGGGCGCCGATCCCGTTCCACCTGCTTCCGGACGTCTCGGCGGCGCTCAAGGCGGACAACAGCGACGCGGCGGTCATCCTGGACACCGGCATCATGAGCGGCGCGGACATCATCGCCGCGCTGGCCCTCGGCGCCGACTTCACGCTGATCGGCCGCGCCTACCTTTACGGGCTGATGGCCGGCGGACGCGCCGGCGTGGACCGGGCCATCGAAATCCTGGAAAAGGACATGCTCCGCACCATGGCCCTGCTGGGCGTCAGCCGGATCTCGGAGCTCACCCCGGACCACGTGCGGATCCTCAAGAAGTAGCCCTAGATGAGGCCTTGGGCGAGCATCGCGTCGGCCACCTTCACGAAGCCGCCGATGTTCGCGCCCAGCACGTAGTTCCCCGGGTCGCCGTATTCGTCCGCGGTGGCCGCGCAGCGGTGGTGGATTCCGACCATGATCTCGGTGAGCCGCTCTTCGGTGTGCGCGAAGGACCAGGAATCGCGGCTGGCGTTCTGCTGCATTTCCAGCGCGGACGTGGCCACGCCTCCCGCATTAGCGGCCTTGCCCGGACCGAACAGGATGCCGGCTTCCTGGAACACCGCGACGGCGTCACGTGTCGAGGGCATGTTGGCGCCCTCCCCACCGCGAGGAGTCCGTTGCGGACCAGCCGCGCGGCCGCGTCGCCGTCGAGCTCGTTCTGCGTGGCACACGGCAGGGCCACGGTGGCGTCGAGGTCCCAGACGGAGCCGCCGTCCACGTAAATGACGGCGGAACGCCGGGCTGCGTACTCCTTGAGCCGGCCGCGCTCCACCTCCTTGATCTGGCGCAGCAGCGGGACGTCGATCCCGGCCTCGTCCACGATGTAGCCGGAGGAATCGGAACAGGCGACCACGGTGGCGCCGAGCGTCTGGGCCTTGGCGATCGCGTTGATGGCGACGTTGCCGGAGCCGGAGACCACCACGCGCTGGCCGTCCAGGGACAGGCCGCGGGTCTTGAGCATTTCCTCGGCAAAGATCACGGTGCCGTAGCCGGTGGCCTCGGGCCGGACCAGCGAACCGCCCCAGGAGATGCCCTTGCCGGTGAGGACGCCGGATTCGTAGCGGTTGGTGATCCGCTTGTACTGTCCAAAGAGGTAGCCGATTTCGCGCCCGCCGACGCCGATGTCCCCGGCCGGGACGTCCGTGTACTCGCCGATGTGGCGATACAGCTCGGTCATGAAGGACTGGCAGAAGCGCATGATCTCAGCGTCGGAGCGTCCACGGGGATCAAAATCGGAGCCGCCCTTGCCGCCGCCGATCGGCATGCCGGTCAAAGCATTCTTGAAGATCTGCTCGAAGCCGAGGAACTTTACGATGCCAAGGTTCACCGAGGGTGGAACCGCAGGCCGCCCTTGTAGGGACCCAGCGCCGAGTTGAACTCCACCCGGAAGCCGCGGTTGATCTGGAAGCGGCCTGCGTCGTCCACCCACGGAACGCGGAAGATGATCTGCCGTTCGGGCTCGCAGAGCCGCTCCAGGACGGCGCCTTCCAGGAATTCGGGGTGGCGGTCGTGGACCGGGCCGAGGCTTTCGAAGACCTCGGTGACGGCCTGGTGGAACTCCCCTTCGCCGGGATTCCGGGCCAGCACCGTGTCCCGGATGGCTTCAAGCCGTGCGTCCATTGCAACTCCCTAAACTTCAGCGCCCCTCATCGGGCGCACCAAACAAGCCTTTCCATGGTTGCACCGGGCCGGAGGGGATATCCATTCGGGCGCCGCTAATCGCGCCGTGTGACAGGAACGGCGTGGTGCGGGCCACAAACGGGCAGGGTTACTTCTTGCGTCCGAACTTCGGGAGGTTGGCCAGGAGGTCAGCGGCTTTGGTGGCCGCCCGGCCGACGGTCCGGCCGATCTGCTGCGGCATTTTATCTTCGCCGGCCGTCCCCACAGGGAGAACGACGGCGGGACTCAGCGGGCTGCCGGCGGCCCGGCCGGCGAGCGCGGCGGCAGGTTGCTGGGCCGGAGCAGCGGTGGCGGCTGCGGCCAGGGTGTCCGGGACGGGCTGAAGCCGGTGATCGGGCGTTCGCGCCGGTGACGGCGCAGATGACGGTCCCTGCGCGGGTGGCTGTGCTGGTACCGAGGCGGCGCTGGCGACGTCGAACGTTTCCAGCCAGCTGGCGATCCCGGCCAGCGGCTTGGGATTGAGCGTGTAGTAGCGTTTCTGGCCCTGGGCGCGCATGCTCACCAGGTCCGCTTCGCGGAGTACCTTCAGATGTTTGGAAATGGTGGGCTGGCTGGCCTCGAGCTCCTGGACCAGCTCCCCCACTGCTTTGTCCCCCTTGCGGAGGGATACCAGAATGTCACGCCGGGTTGCCTCAGCAATGACGGCAAATACGTCGTCTGTCACCATGCCCTCCACACTAGCGACATATACGCCGGATGGCATCCACTAATTGCGGCCCCCGCCGCATGTGCCGGGCATTGCCCCTGTGCCCGGCACGGTGCTAGAACGGACCCACCGCCTGCCCGGCGGGTGAGGCCGCAGCCTGCCGACGCAGAGGAGTGCACGACCATGGGCGACTTCTTCCGGAAACAGCTGTTCAACATCATCGCTGCCGTGTTCCTGGCCCTCTTCGTGATCGTCTGGGGCAACGTGCTGATCCAGGTCTGGGTGTTCATCCCGGAGATCCCGGGCACCGCGCCCAAGCTGAACGGCGCCGTCGTGTGTGCCGCCGGGGCACTGTCCACGTCGCTGAGTTCGCTGACTGCCTCAGCGCTCGGCTTCACCATGGCCGAGGTCCGCCGGGAGGAACAGGCCGGCGGCGGGAAGTCCGCCGGCCAAGCCAGCGAAGGGATCTTCGACGCCGGCGGGATCACCACAAAGCTTTCCGGCCGGGTCATCACGGCGTTGATGGTGTACCTCGTGATCGGGATGCTGGTGCTCGGCGTGTGGCTCGTGAAGGGCACCGCCTCCACTGACTTGATCGGGGCGTTCTCGCTGTCGCTGCTGGGCTGGATCATTGGTGCAGCGGGGGTCGTGTTCCAGACCGAGAAGCCCAGTTCCCAGCCGTCCGCTGGTTAGCCGCAGCTGCCGGCAGGCTAGTCGAACCAGGGATCCAGCCCGTAGAGCGGGAAGACTTCCTTGCGGGTGGCCATGACCGTCCTGTCCACTTCGTCGTTCGGATCAAAACCGACTTCCCACGAGCGCCACCAGAGGTCGACGTCGTCGCCCATCATCTCCGGTGGGGCCACACCGTATTTGGCCCCGTACTTCTCCTTCACGTAGCTGCGCCAGTCCTCCGGCACCGGCGTGCGCAGCGGCACGGGGCGTCCGGCCGCGATGGCGATCAGGTGGCTCCAGGCCCGCGGCACCACGGTGACCACGTTGTAGCCCCCGCCGCCGGTGGAGATCCAGCGGTTGTCGCAGTAGCGGGCCGCGAGGTTGCCGATGGCGGTGGCGGCCTCCCGCTGGCCGTCGACGCTGATGTTAAGGTGCGTGAGCGGGTCCAGCCGGTGGGAGTCGCAGCCGTGCTGGCTGACGATGACCTCCGGCTCGAAGGCCCCGACGAGCTGCGGCACCACCGCGTGGAAGGCCCGGAGCCAGCCGCCGTCCCCGGTCCCGGCCGGCAGCGCCACGTTCACGGCGCTGCCCTGGGCATGGGGCCCGCCGATCTCGTTGGCATAACCGGTGCCCGGGAACAGGGTGAGCCCCGTTTCGTGCAGGGAAATCGTCAGCACCCGCGGATCGTCCCAGAAGATGCTCTGGGTTCCGTCACCGTGATGGGCATCGATGTCGACATAAACAACGCGCTGCACACCGCCGTCGAGCAGCCGCTGGATGGCGAGGGCCGCGTCGTTGTAAATGCAAAAACCGCTGGCACGTTCGCGGGCCGCGTGGTGCATGCCCCCGCCGAAGTTCACCGCCCGGACGGCGGTGCCGTCCAGGATGGCGGCGGCAGCCAGAAGGGAGCCGCCCGCCAGCCGCGCGCTCGCCTCATGCATACCGGCGAAGGCAGGGTCGTCCTCGGTACCGAGTCCGCGGTCCAGGTCCGGGGTCCCGGGATCCGCGCTCACGCGCCGCACCGCGGCGACGAAGTCCGGGCTGTGGACCGTGCACAGCTCCTCATCGCTGGCGACGTCCGGGGCCGCGACCGTGACGTGGTCCAGGTCCAGCAGGCCAAGGCTCCCGGCCAGCCGCGCGGTGAGCTCCATCCGCTCCGGGGCCATCGGGTGGCCGTGGCCGAAGTTGTAGGCGGTCATGGCAGGGTCCCACACCACCGTCGTTGGCAGTGCGGACTGTGCGAGCCCCGGCAGGAATGTCATCAATCACAGGCTACCCGAGCCCGGGAGCCCGCTCCCCGGTCATTGCGCGGGGTTTAGTGGTTTACTACTGAAGGAAACAGTTTCTAGCAAGGAAATGTCACACATGACGCAGAGCCAGTCGAGGTCCAAGAGCCCGGCCAGCTGGCACCCCGGCACTCCGGAGCGGGAAGGCCTATGGATCTTCACACGCCTTCGCGACTTCATCGACAACATCGCCAACACCTCTCCCGCCCGGCTGGCCCTGTCCGCGTTCGGCATGGTGATCCTGGTGTTCACCGCCCTGTTGTCCCTGCCGGTGTCTTCCGCCACGGGTGATTTCACCCCGCTGCACCAGGCAATGTTCACCGCGGTGTCGGCGGTCTGCGTCACGGGCCTGACCGTGGTGTCCACAGCGGTGCACTGGTCCTTCTTCGGCCAGCTCGTCATCTTGGTCGGCATCTTCGTGGGCGGCCTGGGAACCCTGACCCTGGCCTCGCTGCTGGCCCTCATGGTGAGCAAGAAGCTGGGTGTCCGCGGCAAGCTGATCGCCCAGGAAGCCATGAACGCCGGCCGCCTCGGCGAGGTGGGTACCCTGCTGCGGATTGTCATCGTGACGTCAGTGGTGATCGAGGCGGCGCTGGCGCTGGCGCTGATCCCGCGGTTCCTGATGCTGGGCGAAAGTTTCGGCCAGTCCGTCTGGCACGGGGTGTTCTACGCGATTTCTTCGTTCAACAACGCCGGTTTCACCCCGCACTCTGACGGCATCGTCCCCTACGAGACCGATTTGTGGATCCTCGTCCCGCTGATGGTGGGCGTATTCCTCGGCAGCCTCGGGTTCCCGGTGGTCATGGTGCTGCATCAGAACGGCTTGAACTGGAAGAAGTGGAACCTCCACACCAAGCTGACCATCCAGGTCTCGCTGATCCTGCTGGTCGGCGGGACCGTGCTGTGGGGGCTGATGGAATGGGACAACCTGCGGACCATCGGCGATATGACTGTGGCGGACAAGATCACCCACTCGCTCTTCGCGTCCGTAATGACCCGCTCCGGCGGCTTCAACCTTGTGGACCAGAACCAAATGGAATCCACCACGATGCTGCTATCGGATGCCCTGATGTTCGCCGGCGGCGGTTCGGCGTCGACGGCGGGCGGCATCAAGGTGACCACCATCGCGGTGATGTTCCTGGCGATCGCGGCCGAGGCCCGCGGCGACTCCGATGTGAAGGTCTACGGCCGCACCATCCCCGAGGGCACCATGCGGGTGGCCATCTCGGTCATCGTCGCCGGCGCCACCCTCGTCGCTGTGTCGGCCATGCTGCTGCTCCACATCAGTGGGGCGTCCCTGGACCGGGTGCTTTTCGAAACAATTTCCGCCTTCGCCACGGTGGGCCTCAGCACCAACCTGAGTGCCGAGCTGCCGCCGTCGGGCGTTTACGTCCTTACCGCTCTAATGTTCGCCGGGCGCGTCGGCACCGTCACGCTCGCCGCCGCCCTGGCCCTGCGCCAGCGCAGCCAGCTGTACCACTACCCGGAAGAGAGACCGATCATTGGCTAGTTCCTCAGGCGCCGTCAACCGCCCCGCCCACAACGCCCCGGTGCTGGTGATCGGGCTGGGCCGCTTCGGCGCATCCACGGCCGAGCAGCTGGTCAAGCAGGGCCGCGAGGTGCTCGCCATCGAACGCGACCGGAACCTGGTCCAGAAGTGGTCCAGCACCCTGACCCACGTGGTCGAGGCCGACGCCACCAACATCGATGCCCTCCGCCAGCTCGGCGCGCAGGAGTTCAGCTCCGCCGTCGTCGGTGTGGGCACCTCGATCGAATCCTCGGTGCTGATCACCGTGAACCTCGTGGACCTTGGCATCGAGCACCTCTGGGTCAAGGCGATCACGCCCTCCCACGGCAAGATCCTGACCCGGATCGGCGCCAACCACGTGATCTACCCGGAGGCCGACGCCGGCGTCCGCGCCGCGCACCTGGTCTCCGGCCGCATGCTGGACTTCATCGAGTTCGACGACGACTTCGCGATCGTGAAGATGTATCCGCCGCGTGAAACCGTGGGCTTCACGCTGGACGAATCCAAGGTCCGGTCGAAATACGGTGTCACGATTGTCGGCGTCAAGTCTCCGGGCGAGGACTTCACCTATGCCCGGCCGGAGACGAAGGTGTCCTCACGGGACATGCTCATTGTTTCCGGGCACGTGGACCTGCTGGAACGGTTCGCCGCCCGGCCGTAGGAGGCGCCGCCAGCGCCCCGGCGCAGGGCGCATTATCGGGCGCGTGCTTCCCGGCGCCGGCTTTGCTGCCGCAGGATCAGGGCCCGGAGGTCTTCGCCGCTTTCGCCGCGGCCTTGGCTGCCTGCTTGCTGGCGCGCACCTTGCTCAGCGACTCCGGATCCACAATGTCGGCGACGGACAGGAAGGCGTTCTCCTGGCCGTAGTGGCCGGCGGCCTCGCGCCAGCCTTCAGCTTGGAGCCCACACTGCTTTCCCAGCAGCGCCAGGAAGATCTTCGCCTTTTGCTCGCCGAATCCCGGCAACGCCTTGAGCCGGCGCAGCACCTCTTGCCCGTCGGGGTCACCCTGCGTCCAGATGGCAGTAGCGTCGCCGTTCCAGTCGCTGTGCACTGTCTCGGCAAGGGCCTGGACGCGGCCGCCATGGATCCGGGGAACCGGTGGACGGCGGGGCGCTCTTTGAACATCTCGACGAACTCTTGGGGATCATAATCGGCGATCGCGGCGGGAGCCATTGACCCGATGCGTGTCCGGATCTTTTCGGGACCGGCAAAAGCCGATTCCATGGTCACCTGCTGGTCAAGCAGCATGCCGGTGAGCAGCGCAAACGCGTCGTCGCTGAGTAGTTTGTCCGCCGCGGGATCCCCTGTGATGTGCAGTTCCATGGGTCCTATCCTGCCACCAGGTCCGGTCTGCGTCATGGGTTGCGCCCGCTTTGCGGCTAGGCGAGCTGCCGGGTGATCTCCGCGGCCCGGGCGGCGGCGGCACGGGCGCCGTCGGCAATGATCGCGGGCAGGCCGCGCTCGTCGAACGTGGCGATGGCGCGTTCGGTGGTGCCGTTGGGGCTCGTGACGGCTTTGCGCAGTGCCGTTGGATCCGCACCCGGTTCCGCCAGCATGAGGCCCGCCCCGGCGACGGTTTCGCGGGCAATCAGCAGCGACAGTTCCCGGTCGAGTCCCAGCTCGACGCCGGCGTCCGCCATTGCTTCGGCCAGGTAGAACGCGTATGCCGGGCCCGAGCCGCTGATCGCGGACAGCGCGTCGACCTGGGACTCGGGGATTTCGACGACGGTGCCCGCGGCAGCCAGGACGTCCTTGGCCAGCTGGAGCTGCGCCGCGGAGCAATGCGTGCCCGGCGACACGGACACGACGCCGCGGCCCAGCTTTGCCGGGGTGTTCGGCATGGTCCGGATCACGGGCTGGCCGGCCGGCAGGGCGGCTTCCAGCTGCTCCAGCGACACGGCTGCAGCGACGCTGATGACAATCGCGTCAGGGGCCAGCGAATCGCCGATCTCGCGGGCCAGATCCGCGATGCCCACGGGCTTGACGCCCAGGATCACGACGGCGGCGCCGGTGGTGGCCTGTTTGTTGTTTTCGGGCTCTTCCTCGCCGGCGATGGCCGTAATGCCGTGATGCCGTTTGGCGAGTTCGTCGGCCCGTTCGGCGCGGCGGACCGTGGCGACAATGTCCGCCGGGTCGGCGCCGCCGGCGATCAGGCCGCCCATGATGGCCTCGTTCATTGATCCACAGCCCAGGAATGCGATTCGGTTGCTCATGCCCCCATCATTGCAGTCCGGCCCGATTCACAGCCAGCTCCCATCTTCAGGTCAGCATCTTCACAAACTCGGTGACTAACGTAGTTATTACCTCATTGAGGGTGCGAGTGATGCGGCAGGCATGCGGATGTCTGCCCGGCACCGGTGGTCTGCAGCGGGTTTCCCCCATTTTCCCGCAGCGGACGGCCGGTGCCTTCGTCGTTAACTCCCCTGTCCACAGAGCGTGGGCATCTGGCGGGGCCATAAAGCCGGGTGACAAGGCCGTGTCATGTGGCCGCGCCCGGCCCGAGCACCCGCAGGCGGGCCGCCAGGAATGTCCTGTCCGCGTCATTTCCGGCCAGGGTCAGCGCGGAACGGTAGGCTGCGGCAGCCTCCGCGCGGCGGCCCAGCCGGACCAGGAAGTCGGCCCGGACGGCGTGGGCCAGGTAGTAGTTCTCCAGCCCGAGCACGTCGACGAGGGCCAAGGCAGGTTCCGGGCCCTCGAGTTCGGCCAGCGCGACTGCCCGGTTGAGAGCCACCACCGGTCCGGGCGCGACGCCGAGGAGCTGGTCATAGAGCCGGAGAATCTGCCGCCAGTCCGTTGCTGCAGCGTCGGACGCGTCGCTGTGGACGGCGTTGATCGCAGCCTGGAGCTGGTACGGGCCGGGCCGGTTCCGCCGCAGGCATTGACGCAGCAGCTCCTGGCCTTCGGCGATGAGGGCACGGTCCCACAAGCGCCGGTCCTGGTCCGCCAGGAGCACCAGGCCGCCGTTGGAGTCCCGCGCGGGGCGGCGTGATTCGGTCAGCAGCATCAGCGCCAGCAGGCCCGTCGCTTCGGGTTCGTCCGGCATCAGCGCCGCCAGCAGGCGGCCCAGCCTGACCGCTTCCCGGCAGAGGTCCTCCCGGATCAGCGGGCCACCGGAGCTGGAACTGTAGCCCTCGTTGAAGATCAGGTACACCACCGCCAGCACCGGCGGCAGGCGGGCCGGCAGTTCCGCGCCCTGCGGCACCCGGTACGGAATCCTGGCGTCCCGGATCTTCGCTTTGGCCCGGACCAGACGCTGGGCCATGGTGGTTTCCGGCAACAGGAATGCATGGGCGATTTCCGCCGTCGTGAGCCCTCCCAGCAGCCGCAGCGTCAGCGCCACCTGCACGTTTGTGGCCAGGGCGGGGTGGCAGCAGGTAAAAATCAGCCGCAGCCTGTCATCGTCCACCGTGCCCTCCCTCGTGAGTTCCGCGATGACCTGGTCCTCGGGCGTCACCGGATCCGGGGAGCGGGCGGCCTGCAGCAGCGCGGCCCTGACCTGCTTGTCCCCGCGCCCGGCCTCCCGGCGCAGCCCGTCAATGGCCCGGTTCCGGGCCGTGGTGATGATCCATCCTGCCGGGCTGGGCGGGACGCCGGTTGACGGCCAGTGCCGGACGGCGAGGGTGAAAGCCTCCTGGACGGCGTCCTCGGCGGTGTCGATGTCCCCGAGCACACGGGTCAGGACGGCGACCGCCCGCCCGTATTCCTGCCGAAAGACGCGGGCGATGTCCGGCTCCCGGGTCCCGGCGCCGGGAACCGGGGCCGGGGCACGTGCGGGTGTCCCGCCGGGATCCGGCGGCGGTCGGTCGGGCGTGGCTTCGCGGACCATTCCGGGAATGCCTAGTGCTGGATGGGGCGCACTTCGATGGGAAGGGTGGTGGCGCGGGCCAGCTTGCCGCCCAGCCGAGCGCGGCGTCGAGGTCGGCCGCTTCGATGACGGTGAACCCGCCCAGGTGCTCCTTCGTCTCAGCGAAAGGACCGTCGGTGATGAGCAGCCCGGCGCCCTGTTGCCGCACCACCGTGGCGGTATCGGTGGGATGGAGTCCGGCTGCGTACACCCAGGCGCCCGCGGCTTTCATTTCGCGGTTCAGGGCCTCGAGGTCATGCATGATGGGCTCCAGGAATTCCGGCGACGGAGCGGGGCCGACGGGCTGGTAAACGCTGAGCAGGTACTGTGCCATGGTGGTGTCCTCCTTGACGATTCGGCCGGCACCCTGCCGGCCTCTCACCTTCTAGACGAACGGCACGGGCCCGGATCGACACGAACCGGCAACCGCAGCTACGAGTCTCTCACCGGGAGTCGGCTGCCGCGGCCTGCGTGGCGTCCGCCGCATCACCGTCGGGTGACTGCAGCACAGCGGGGTGGTCGGTCAGCGTCACGTGGGGTGCGGGTTCCAGCGGGCCCTCGAAGACCAGCTGGTCCAGCCGCCTGAGGATCAGGCCTTCGCGGAGCGCCCAGGGGCAGATCTCCATGCTGGGGAACTCGAACATTTCCAGGGCGGCCTCTGCCACGAGGGCGCCGGCCAGCAGCTGGGGTGCCCGGGCCTCAGAAACGCCGGGAAGATTCAGCCGGTCCTCCACGTCCATGGCCGAGATGCGCTGCGCCCAGAGTCCCAGATCCGAGGCGAAAAGTTCCCGCTTGACGTAGGGCCGGCGGCGCTGGGCGCGGCCCCTGCGATGCGGGCCAGCGAGCGGAAGGTCTTGGACGTGCCTGCCACGTGGTTCGCCTTGCCGAGCTTCCCGAAGTCCCGCACCACCGGTTTGAGTGTGGTCCGGATGTAGCGGCGAAGTTCCTTGACGCTCTTGGCCGAGGGCGGGTCCTCCTGCAGCCAGTCCCTGGTGAGCCGGCTCGCTCCGAGCGGGACGGACGTTGCCAGTTCGGGGAGTTCGTCCTCCCCGTAGGCCATTTCGAAGGAACCGCCGCCGATGTCCAGGTTCAGGATGGGCCCGGCACCCCACCCGTACCAGCGGCGGACGGCGAAGAAGGTCATTGAGGCCTCTTCGCTGCCCGTCAGTTCCCGGAGCGTCACGGTGGTCTCATGTTTGACCCGGGCCAGCACAGCAGGACCGTTCGTGGCCTCGCGGATCGCGGAGGTACAGAACGCCAGCAGGTCTTCGGCTTTGTGTTTGGCTGCGAATTCCCACGCTTCCAGGACGAACTCGATCAGCTCGTGCTGGCCGGCGTCGTTGATGCTGCCGTCGCTCTCGAGGTACTGCACGAGGGATAGCGGGCGCTTGTGCGAGGCGAAAGGCACAGGGCGCGCGCCGGGATGGGCGTCCACGAGCAGCAGGTGGACGGTGTTTGATCCGATATCAAGGACGCCTAGACGCATAGTGCCATTATTCCCCGGGAACGCGGCCCGCCTAACGGACCGGCCGCGCCCGGAGCACCAGGCTAGGGCTGGCCTTCCCGGTCGGCGGCCTCATCGGAGCCATCGGACTCCTCGGCGGGTTTGAAGTCGCGGCGGATGTTCGCCACGCCTTCCGGATCGATCTCGAAGCCGAAGGCTGCCCCGGGGTTGATGACCATACCGAGGTCGTCGCCGAGGTTGCCGAGGATCGCGGCGCCCTGGGTGCCGAGCACGTTGGGTGCGGCCTGCAGGTACTGCTCGGTGACGCGGCTCGGGTGGGAGAACACGGCCAGGACAGGCTTCCCGGCGGAGTTGGCCAGCACCAGCGGCTCCACCTGGGAGTCGGCTCCCTCGAGCGCATCGGAGCTGACAATGTAAACCTCGTTGTTGAGGAAAGCGAGGATGACGTCAACGGGGTTGGCGTCCGGCTGCTCCCCCGGGCAAGCTTCTCTTCGAGGTCGTTCAGCGGCTGGAGGTCCAAGTGATCGGGCTGTTCAGTCATGTTCCTACTCGATCACGTTGCGCCCGGGTCCGCAAACGCGAAATCGCCGGAAACCCTCGAATTCGCCGGTAGCTTCCGGCGAATCCGCACGTTTCCGGCGATTTCGGTGTCAGGGCCTATTTCTTGGCGGCAGCCTTGCGGGCCGGGGCCTTGCGGGCCGTCGTCGTGCGCTTGACCGGCCCTTTGGCGCGCTTCTCGGCGAGGAGCTCAACAGCTTGTTCCCGGGTGAGCTCCTCCAGCGAGGTGGAGCGCGGCACGGTGATGTTGGTGACGCCGTCGGTGATGTACGGGCCGAACCGGCCTTCCTTCACCACGATGTTCTTCTCCGAGACCGGATCCGGGCCAAACTCGGCCAGCGGCGGGACAGCGGCGCGGGCGCCGCGCTGCTTCGGCTGGGAATAGATCTCCAGGGCCTGCTCCAGCGTAATCGTGAAGATTTCCTCTTCCGAGCCGATGGACCGGGAGTCCGTGCCCTTCTTCAGGTACGGGCCAAAGCGGCCGTTCTGCACCGTGATCGGGTTGCCTTCGGCATCCTGGCCGAGCACCCGGGGCAGGCTCATGAGCTGCAGGGCCTCATCCAGGGTGATGGTGTCCACGCTCATCGACGCGAACAGCGACCCCGTGCGGGGCTTGGCCTTCACGGGCTTCTTCGGCGGCTTCGGCTTGCCATTCTTGTAGTACTCCACCGGCAGGTTGGCGAGCTGCTCCTCGGTCATTTCCGGGATGATCTCGGTGACGTAGGCGCCGTAGCGGCCGTTCTTGGCGACGACGGCGTGGCCGGTGTGGGGATCCGTGCCCAGCACGCGCTCCTCGGGCGCCGCGGTTTCCATGAGCTCGACCGCCTTGGTCGCGGTCAGCTCATCCGGGGCCAGGTCCTCGGGGACGTTGGCGCGGGCGGCCTCAACCACTTCGCCGGTCTTCGCATCGACGGTCGGCACGGAGCTTTCCAGGTACGGCCCAAACTTGCCGACCCGCAGCGTGATGCCATCGGTGATCGGAATGGAGTTGATTTCGCGGGCGTCGATCTCGCCGAGGTTGTTGACGATGCTCAGCAGCCCGGGGTTGGAGTCCTCGCCGAAGTAGAAGTGCTTGAGCCAGGCGGGCCCTCGGCCTGGCCGTTGGCGATCTTGTCGAGGTCCGCTTCCATGTCGGCGGTGAACTCGTAGTCCACGTAGTCGTGGAAGTGCTGTTCGAGCAGACGGATGACGGAGAATGCGATCCAGCTCGGGACCAGTGCGGAGCCCTGTTTCCGGACGTAGCCGCGGTCCTGGATGGTGGAAATGGTGGAGGCGTAGGTGGACGGGCGTCCGATCCCCTTCTTTTCCAGCTCGGCGGTCAGCGACGCTTCGGTGTAGCGCGGCGGCGGGGACGTTTCGTGCCCGACGGCGGCAATTTCCGAGGCGGTCAGCGCGTCGTCCTTGGCCACGTTGGGCAGCCGGCGGGCTTCCTCGGAATCTTCATCGCCGCGGCTTTCGTCTTTGCCCTCTTCGTAGGCGGCGAGGAAGCCGGGGAAGGTGATGACGGTGCCGGAGGCCGAGAATTCGGCGTCGCGGCCGTCGGCAGCGACTGCGCCGAGGCGGATGGTGGCGGTGGAGCCCTTGGCGTCGGCCATCTGCGAGGCGACGGTGCGCTTCCAGATCAGCTCGTACAGGCGGAACTCGTCGCCCGAGAGCTGCTTGGCCACCTGGGCGGGGGTGCGGAACGAGTCGCCGGCGGGACGGATGGCCTCGTGCGCCTCCTGCGCGTTGGCTGCCTTGCCGCTGTAGACGCGCGGTGACGCGGGGACGTATTCCGGGCCGTACAGCTCGGAGGCCTGGCGCCGCGCGGCCGTGATGGCCTCGTTGCTCAGCGCGGAGGAGTCCGTACGCATATAGGTGATGTAGCCGTTTTCGTACAGCCGCTGGGCCACCTGCATGGTGCTCTTCGAGGAGAAGCGCAACTTGCGGCCGGCCTCCTGCTGCAGCGTCGAGGTGGTGAACGGCGCGGCCGGGCGGCGCGTGTAAGGCTTCGTGTCGACGGAGCGGACCCGGAAATCGGCGTCCTGCAGCCCCGCGGCCAGGGAGGTGGCGAGTTCCTCGTTGAGGTGCACGGCATTGCGGGAAGTGAGCTCGCCGCTGTCGTTGAAGTCGCGGCCGCTGGCCACCTTGGCGCCGTCGACCATGGCCAGTTTCGCTTTGAACGAGCCGGAACCGGCGCCGAACTGGCCGGTCAGGTCCCAGTAGGAGGCCGCTTTGAAGGCCATCCGCTCACGTTCGCGGTCCACCACCATGCGGGTCACAACGGACTGCACCCGGCCGGCGGAGAGGCCGCGGGCCACCTTGCGCCACAGCACCGGGGAGATCTCGTAGCCGTAGAGGCGGTCCAGCACACGGCGGGTTTCCTGAGCGTCCACGAGGTCCTGGTCCACGTCGCGCAGGTTGTCCATGGCGCGGTGGATGGCTTCCTTGGTGATTTCACCGAAGGTCATCCGGTAGACCGGCACCTTGGGCTTGAGCACTTCCAGCAGGTGCCACGCGATGGCCTCGCCCTCGCGGTCCCCATCGGTCGCGAGGTAAAGAGCGTCAGCGTCTTTGAGCTGGGCCTTGAGTTCGGCGACCTTTTTCTTTTGTCCGGAGAGACCACGTAGTAGGGCTTGAAGTCGTTATCAATGTCGACGGCGAACTTGCCCACCGAGGTTTTCTTCAGGTCCGCAGGCAGTTCCGAGGGCTGCGGGAGGTCCCGGATGTGACCAATGGAGGCCTCAACAATAAAGCCCTCGCCGAGGTACTTGGCGATGGTCTTGCTCTTGGCGGGAGACTCCACGATCACGAGTTTCTTACCGGTTTTGGCCTTGCTTGGCACGGTGCTCCTACAGAAAAAGGTTTCTCGGGCAGATGCGCCCATACCCGCCTAGTTCACCATATTTTGCGGATTCCCGCGCATCCCGCATGAAAACGCGGGCCTCCGGACACGACTTTCGGACGTAATGAAGGCCCACAGTTGAGCCCTTTTGCCGGACGCGCCCCGCGTGGCCGGGAGGCTGTCAGGCGGGGGTTCCGGGAGGGTGCCGGCAGTGTTCGCGGCAGCCCTGCCCCGGTCATCCGGAATCATGGACCACATGGTCGCCATACGCTCCGCACCTGCGGGGACATGGTCCGGGTCCTCCAGTTCGTAGTCCCGCAGCAGGTCGAAGATCCGGTTGTTCAGCTCCGTCCGCTGGTCCGGCGTCAGGTAGAGCAGATTGCTGGCCAGCACGACCGAGGACGGTCCGTCAACGGAGTCCCCGCGCTGGCGCTGCTCGTCCCGAGTCTTGGCGTAGGCATTGACGCGCCGGCGGTAGGCGTCCAGTTCGAGGTCCAGCACGGCGAACTCGGGGCTGGCCACACCTCCGCCCGAGTTGATTGTGAAGTCGGTGCCGGCGGCCTTCCAGCGGCGCTCCCTGGCGTCGCCCGCGGTGGCGGCTGGCACCACGATGCCCCACTTCTGCAGGGCGCGCAGGTGGTAGCTCATGGCGCTAGGGGTGAGGCCGGTCTGCGCGGCGAGCTCCGTGGCCGTCCGGCTCACCTGGGTTGAATACAGTTCGGAAATTACCTCCAGCCGGGCAGCGTGGGCCAGTGCCCGGATTGCCTTGGGGTCGGTGATTTCCACTTTCTTTTCCGGGCGCTGCCGGCGTTTGGCGGCCGATGGTACCGGTGGCTCCGCCGTGGGGATTCTGCATTCACCCCACCAGTCTACCGAGCGGCACCAAACTGTGAAAGAACTGCTTGACACTACGTTTCGTGGAAGAGTAGCTTGCTATTTATGAAACAGATACTTCATACCTTGCCGGGCGAGTCCCGGGCCGCGCAGCCCTCTGGCGCAACCACGATTTCCTCCTGGCGGCAGCGCCCGCTTTGTCGCCACGGCCGGCATGGGCGCCGTCATCGTCAGCGTTATGCTGCACCTGCAGAACCTCGCCGCCGCCGGCCAGACCGCGGTGGCAGGGCCCTGGCTCGTGGCGGCCTATCTGTTCTGCTCGGCGCTCCCCCTCGTGATCCTGGCCCCGTGGGCCGGCCGGCTGGCGGACACCAGGGACTCCCGGACGCTGGCGACGGCGTCGTCCGTGGTCAGTGCCGCGGCGGTGGCCGGCATGGGGCTGGGGATGCAGTATCTGGACAACTACCTTCCGGTGCTGTTCGCCATGACTTTCCTCCTCGACACCGCACAGGCGGTGGCAGGGCCTACCTGGCAGGCCCTGCTGCCGAGGATCGTCGGCGAGGAACGGACCCCCGGGCGCTGGGCACCATGCAGGCAACCATCATGATCGCCGGCATGGTGGGACCGGCCGCAGGCGGGCTGCTCAGCGGCTGGGGCGGATCCGGCCTCGTGTTTGCCGTGGCCAGCGCCTGCTACCTGGCGATGGGTGTGGCCGCCATGCTCATCCGGACCCGTCGTGGAACTGCCGCCGAGCGGGTCGGCAAGGACGTTCCCGCCCTGCTGGACGGCCTGCGCATCATCCGCCGGGACAGCCTGGTCTGGGCCCTGGTTCTCGGGGCCCTGTTCTTCATCACTGTCGGCGAGGCAACCAACGTCCTTGAAGTGTTCCTGGCCCGCGACGAGCTCGGTGCCACCGAAACCCAGTACGGGCTGCTGGCAGCCTCGTTCGGTCTCGGCATGGCTGCCGGGGCCGCGATGGCCGGACGGATCAAGACGCCGCCAACCCGGCTGCGGGTCCTGCTGGCCTCGATGGCATTGACCTCTGCGTTCCTGGGGATCATGGCCCTGGTGCCGAGTGTGGAGCTGCTGTTCGTGGCCTACACCGCCATGGGGGCCGCCTGCGGCGTGCTGAATGCGTGCTTCGGGGCGATCGCGATCCTGCGGATCCCGGAAAGCGGGCGCGGCCAGGCGATGGCGATCCTTGGTGGCCTGACCCGGGGCGTCTCCATCGGGGCGCTTGCCCTGGGCGGGCTGCTTGGCGCACTGCTCCCCATCCGGGTTAGTTTCCTGGTCACCGGGGTGGCCGGGGTCCTGGTGGCCCTGGCCGTCGCCGCGTATGTCCTGCCCCGCTTCGGCAGCGAGGGCGCGGCAGGTCCGGCAGCCGACGCCGGGCCGGAGGCAGGCGCCGCCTTGTCAGCCGGCGGCGCAGTTCCGGCAGCCGGCGGTGCAGTCCCCGCGGCCGGCCCCGGGCAGGCCGCGCCGGCTGCGTCAGACGGCGGTGGCGCCTCAGGCAGGCAGCAGGAAACCGTCGCGGACCAGGTTCGCCACCTCGGTGAGGAGACCGGCGCGGAAGGTCTCGCCGTTCCAGTCCTCACCCCGCCCAGCAGCGCCTCCAGGGCGCCGATGATCTGCCCGACGGACAGGTCGCCGTCGCACGCTGAGACAAAGCCGGCCAGCTCGGTGCTCAGCAGGTTGGTGCGGCGCAGGCCCGCACCCTGGCGCAGCAGGATGACGCCGGGGTGTTCGGCGCCCGGGCGCTGGTGCCGCTCCTCGGTGACGTCCTCGGCCACCAGCAGGTGCGCGGCCGCCAGGTCGTGGGCGGCCAGCCAGTCGGCGCATTCCACCGCGGCACCGATGTGCGGGCCGACGGGCTGCTCGATCGGATAGGTGATCTCTTCGAAGCGCCTCAGGACCGGGTCCCCGGCGGGACGCCTCAGCCAGATCATTCCGAAGCCGATGGCATCGACGCTGCGGGAGGCGAAGTCGTCCAGATAGGCGGCGTATGAGTCCTGGTAGAGCCGCCGGTCCCGCGCCTCGGAGGCGTCCTGCAGCCAGGTTTCGGCGTACTGTTCCGGGCTGACCTGCTCACGCTGGATGAACCAGACGTCCGTGTCCGGGCTGGCCCAGCTTTGCGGCCGTTCGGCCCAGTCGGCGCCCGCCGGGATCTCCCAGTTGCCCAGAAGCTGGGCTGTTCCGTCAGGAGCCAGGACCGAGGGCAGGGCCCGGACCAGCGCGGCTACGATGTCATCGCCCGGCAGGCCGCCGTCGCGGTAGGTGAACTGGTCCGCGGCGGCCTCGCCCGGGGTGCGCGGCGTGATCACGAAGGGCGGGTTGGAGACCACCAGCTCAAACTCCTCACCCGCCACCGGTTCGAGCAGGGAGCCCCGGCGCAGGCTTACCCGGGCTTCCAGATCGGAGGGGTCCAGGTGGAGCTGTCCGGCGTTGAGCAGCAGGTTGAAGCGGGTGAACGCGAGGGCGCGGTCCGAGATGTCGGTGGCCGTCACGTGCTCAGCGTGGTGCAGCAGGTGGAATGTCTGGATGCCGCAGCCGGTGCCGAGGTCCAGCGCCCGGGCCGCGTGCCGCCGGGCGGTGACCTGCACCAGGGTGGTGGATGCCTGCCCGATTCCGAGCACGTGGTCGTGGCGCAGGACGCCCGGGCGCTGGTGGGCGGCCAGATCGCTGGCCACCCAGAGTTCCGCCCCGCCGCTGCCATCAGTGCTTTCCCCTGGGTGTCTACCCCTGGGTGTCTTCCCCGGCGGTTCCGTCCCAGCCGTACGGCCGCAGGTCCACCTTCGCCTGGACCAGGCCCCCGTTGCAGGCTCCACGAGGCCCAGCTCCAGAAGGCCCTGCGTGCGGACGCCGGGCAGGGCGGCGTCGAGTGTTGCGGCCGGCTGCGGTTCGGCCAGCAGCCAGAGGCGGACGACGGCGGCGAGCGCCGCCGTCGTCGGCTCACCGTGGCGCGCCGTGTCGGTGGCGATCAGCGCCGGAACCAGCTGGTCCCGGCTGAGGGCGCTGTGCGCGGCGGGGCCGAGGAGTCCGGCGACGCCGTCAACGGTGTAGCCGATGCCGCGCAGGTCCCGGGCCAGGGACTCGAGCAGGTCGGGCAGGTCGCTGCGGGGGCGTCGGGGGTGTTGCCGGCGGTGAAATGCGTTGAGGGGGTCACCGGACAAGTTTAGTCCCGGCCCCGGCGGCCCCGGGCGTCGGGCACTCACCGGCCGGCACGCGGGCCCACACAAAGGGTCGGCACAAAAGGGCCCTGCGCTAGAGGTGCTTCGCGGCGCAGATCCGCAAGGCGTCACGGACAAAAACTGCCCCGGCTTCGCCGCCGTAGTTCGCGGCGAAGCGCGGATCGGCAACGTACATCTCACCGAGTCCGGTGACGTAATCCAACAGACAGCCGCTGCCACCGGCACCGGGCGCCGAGGCGGGTGTGCCGGGAATCCCGGTCAGCCATTCGACGTGCCGCCGGGCCAACTCCTGCGCCTCCGCACTGTCCGCTGCGACACCCGATTCGGCCGCCGCAATCCAGTCGCTGCCCAGCTGCCGGGAACGCTGCTTCCAGGCCTCCTTCTCGGCCGGGCCCATCCCGCGCCACCAGGCGTCGCTTGTGGCGTATGCGTCCGTGCCCCAGCGCTCCTCCACCTCGTCCTTGTAGCGGGTGTGGTCGAAGCCGTCGAACATGTGTTCCGCCATAATCTGTCCTCCATTTTTCAGTGCGTCCATCGTCTGCCGGACCGACGCAATCTGACGCGTCAGCCGTTCCTGTTCCTGCCGCAGCCAGTCCAAGTGGCGGCCCAGGGCCTTTTCGGCATCGGGCTCGTGGTCCAGGACTTCGGCGATTGCCGGCAGCCCGAGCCCGAGGTCCCGCAGCAGCAGGATGCGTTGCAGCCGCACCAGCGACGACTGGTCGTAGAACCGGTAGCCGTTGTCTCCGGTCCGGCTGGGTTTGAGCAGCCCGATGTCGTCGTAGTGGCGCAGCGTGCGGCTGGTGGTCCCGGCGTTTCGGGCAATCTGCTGCACGGACCATTCCATCTGACTGCCTCCTTCCGCTCCGCCGCCGGCCCTGACCGGGCCAGACCGTCCGGGCCGTCCGGGCCGCCCGGGCCGCCCGGGCCGGTAATCCGATGCTAGATCTTGACGCTACGTCAAGGTCAAGGGGTGTGCGCGGGCGGCCGGCCGCGACCGCGTGTACCTCGCCCTGCACCGGGGCCGGGTGCTGGAGCTCATCGCGGAGTAGGGCGGGCCCGGGCGCGGGGAGGAACCTGATGCCGCCGGCATCGGCGGTAAATTGGAGGAATGCTCTTCCCCATTTCCCGCCGCGCCCGGGCCAGCCTGCAGCGCGCATCCGGCGTCGCGGCGGGCGCCGCCGTCATACTTTCCACCGCGGCATGCTCCCCGGCCGGTTCCATCGAATCGGCCGACGTGCCGGCGTGGAAGGCCACCGCTCTTCCCTCGGCCGAAGGCACGGTGTTCGAGGATGCGGGCAAGATCCTCAACCGGGATCCGATCGTGAAGAGTGCACCCGGGTTCGGTGCCGGCACATACATCCTGACGATCACCTGCGACGGCGGGGGCAAGGCCTTCTTCGACGTCACCCTCGACGGCGCCAGGCTGACCGAGGCGGGCGCCGCCTGCAACGGCAGCCGGGAGACGGCACGCATCAAGGTCCCTGCCGCCGGCACGCTCCGCATCAGCACGTCGAGTGTTGATGCTCCGCTGATCTACGCCTACCAGCTGGTGCCTGCGGCGTAGGAGCAGAGCGCCGCGCCCGCCACGAGCGGCGCTGTGACTTGCGCCCGCCGCCCCCGCGGCTAGGCTCGGTGCATGTCTGCTACTGGGGGTATGCACTGGACGCGCCGAATGGCGCTGCTGCTGACGGCGGGCGCCGTCGCCGCGGGGCTGGCGGGATGTGAATACGCCGACGACGTCGGCCCTCACCGGCCGCTCCCGGCCCGTCCGCCCGCTCTTCCCCGGCCAGCGCGCCGTTGCCGACCCGGGATCCGGAAGTCGTCGCCGCCGAAACCGGCAATCTGTTGATGCTGGAGGCTATCCTCGACGGCTCGCAGGACGGCCCCTTCTTCGGCGGCTCGGGCGGGATCGGCGACACGAGCAGCGGAGGATTCTCGGTATCGAGCAAGGTGGTTCGGGCCGGCCGGTACGAGGTCGCCGCAGCCTAGGTCGGGGCGCCCGACGCGCACCTGTCCGTCATCCAGGGAGCCCGCGAGGGCGGCGCCCTCCTGGGGCGCAACTTCGACTGCGGCAGCGTGACCGGAGCGCTGCTGGACCTGGAACCCGGGGATGTCTTGGCTCACGTTGTCCGGTACGGCGGAGGCGTCCCCGGGCCAGCGACCGGCGCTGTCGCAGGCATCCGGATCAGCTTCATCGGGCCGGGGCGGTAACCCCGGAGCGCCGTGCCAGACGCCCGCCGTCGGACTCTGGCGGACTGGACACCGGCGGGTTAAAGTCAGCATATGCCCGCTCCTCCAGCGCAGGGCGTTCCCCGAAACCGCACGGCATCCGCCGTGGGAATCCTGCTTGTGTTCGGAACGACGCTGTCCGGCTGCACCTACGAGTATGACGAGGACTTTTCCAGCGGGAGCGCGTCCGCATCCGCCCCGGCGTTCACGGACGCGGCGCTGCCGCGGGACCCCACCTGGAACCGGCCGGTCTCCGGCGCGGAACTCGACGCGTGGGCCGCGGAAGTGCTGCCCGAAACCGACGGAGAAGTCTTCCACTCCAACTACGGTGTCCTGGATGCCGGGGAGGAACGGGAGGAGACCACCGCGAACCTGCCCGAGGGCACGTATGCCTTGACCCTGGCCTGCCGGGGCCCGCGGCGGGTGTCATTCAACATCAGCCATGGCGACATCGACCTGGTGGACTTGAACCTGCGGTGCGGGACCTCACGGGTCAACGTGGTCTACCTGCCCGCCGACGCCGTGCTCGACATCACGGTGGAGGCGCGGAGGGGCTCCAACTTCGCCTACCGCGTGAGCCTGATTTAAGGCTTCCCGGCACAGCCGTCAGCCCGGGCAGGAGCCCGGCCGGACACACGACCGTAGGGTGTCAGGCCGCGCAGCCGTCCGGGCAACGGAGCGTATCCGGGCTGGCGGCGCAGTCCTTGCAGTAGAGCGTGAGTGTGCGGCAGGACGCGTTGGAACAATTCTCAAACTTGCTCGTGGGCGCCGAGCAGCGGACGCATTCGCCGATGGTCTTCGCGTCTTCACTGAATTCCAGGTGCATGCGCTTGTCGAACACGTAGAGGAGCCCTCCCAGAGGCCCTGGTCCTTGAATGTTTCGCCGTAGCGGACAATCCCGCCGTCGAGCTGGTAGACCTCCTTGAACCCGCGGTTCACCATGAGGCTGGAAAGCACCTCACAACGGATTCCGCCGGTGCAGTAGGTGACCACCGGCTTGTCCTTGAGCGCGTCGTACTTGCCCGAGTCGAGTTCCTTGATGAAGTCGTGGGTGGTGGCCACGTCCGGAACGATCGCGTCCTTGAATTTGCCGATCTGGGCCTCGAAGCCGTTGCGGCCGTCGAAAAACACGACTTCCTCGCCCGACTCCTTCCGCAATTCCACGAGCTGGTGGAGTTCCGCGGGCTTGAGGTGCTTCCCGCCGCCGACGACGCCGCCGGCATCGACCTTGAGCTCTCCCGGCGCGCCGAAGGACACAACCTCGTCGCGGACCTTGACGCTCAGCCGGGGAAATCGGCGGCGCCGCCGTCGGACCACTTAACGTCGGTGCCGTGGAAACCCTTGTATTCGCGGGTTGTCTTGACGTACTGCTTGACGGCGTTCAGTTCGCCGCCGACGGTTGCGTTGATGCCGTCCTTGGAGATGATGATGCGGCCGGTCAGGCCGAGCTTCTCGCAGAGGGCACGCTGCCAGAGCCGGATGGCGTCCGGGTCCGCGAGGGGGTAAAGCCGTAAAAGAGCACAATTCTGTTCAGAGCCACGTTTTAAGGGTACTGGGTGGACTATAAAGCGGCGCTACGGGTCCGTCGTGGGGAAAATCCCCGGGGAGTTCGGCCGCGCCGATGCCGGGGTCGACAGGCGGCCGCGCCGGCCGCGGCGGGCCTTCCGGTCACAATTACGTAAGCAAGGGCTGTTAGCGGACCCGGCCCCTGTTGCTTGTGGCGGGGCTGGAATACGCTCATCACATGAGTCTTGAGGCCATGGTTGAAGACACCCGCCATTTGCTGGAAACCTGGGTGACCGGTTGGGCCGGCTGCCGGGGGTATGAGACACGCCGCGAGGGCAGATTCCCGGCGGTCCTCAGGGCGGACACCACCCACGAATGGGAATACTTCGCCCACGACCCCTCCGATGCGGAGTTCACCGCGCTGGCCGCCACCACCGCTGAAGTACCGGCCCGCATCCTCACGATCCTCACGAATGACGTGGCGCGGTATAACTTCCTGGCCCAGCAGCATGGGCTCAACGTCACGTCAGCCTCGCAGACCATGATGATCGTGGACATGGAGACGCAGGACGCCGAGGATCCCTGGCTTCCAGATGATGACCTCCGGTGGGTGCCGTCCCGAACGGACGGTGTCCACCACGCCGTGGTTTACGCCGGGGACGAGGTGGCGGCGAGCGGGCGGGTGTTTGTAGTGGGCCACACCGCTATCTTCGACAAGATCGTCACGGAACCGGGATTCAGGCGCCGGGGCCTGGGCCGATTCATCATGAAGGCCCTCGCCGCCCAGGCATTCGAGCATGACATCGAATCCGGGCTGCTGCTCGCGTCACTCGACGGGGAGAAACTGTATTCGCACCTCGGCTGGACCGCGGTCTGCCACGTGCTGATGCTTTCCGCCTCGGATGAGGGCTCCGACCTGTCGGTGGGCTGATTCCCCGGGTGGCGCGTCCTTTTCCCCGGACGATTTGAGGCCGGGTGAAAGAATGTACGAGTGAACCCACATGAGTCCCTGATTCCTTTGCTGGGCCGCGGCCCGGACCCGGAACAGCTCCGTCATGTGCGCACCATCCCCGCCCGCCAGGCCGTCCACGCGCCGTGGCCCGAGTGGGCGCACCCGCTCTCGTGAACGCCTACGGTACCCTCGGCATCCACGAGCCGTACCGCCACCAGATCCAGGCTGCCGAACTCGCCCACGCCGGCGAGCACGTGGTGATCGCTACCGGCACAGCGTCCGGAAAATCGCTGGCTTACCAGCTGCCGGCGCTCGATGCGGTCCACCGTTCCGAACTGCGGGTCCTCGCCGATCCGGGCAAGATCCACGACGACGGCGCCGTCACCCTCTATCTGTCCCCCACCAAGGCCCTGGCGGCGGACCAGCTGGCCGCCATCCGTGCGCTGAAGCTCCCCACCGTCCGGGCCGAGACCTACGACGGTGACACCGACCCCGCGTCCCGCCGGTGGATCCGGGACCACGCGAACTTCATTCTGGCGAACCCGGACATGCTGCACTTCGGGATCCTGCCCAACCATGCCTGGTGGGCGCGTTTCTTCCGCCGGCTGCGCTACGTCATCGTGGACGAGGCCCACAGCTACCGCGGAGTCTTCGGATCCCACGTTGCCAACCTCATGCGCCGGCTGCGCCGCATCTGCGCCTACTACAGCCCGGACGGCTCCGGGCCGGTGTTCATAGCAGCCTCCGCCACGGCATCCGAGCCCGGTACGTCCTTCGGCCGGCTCATCGGGGCGCCGGTCCGCGCGGTGGCCGAGGATTCCTCACCCCACGGTTCCACCACCGTCGCGTTCTGGGAGCCTGCCCTGACCGAACTCCGCGGCGAGAACGGCGCCAAGGAACGGCGGACGGCCGTGGCGGAAACCGCCGACCTGCTGGCCAATCTGGTGTCCTCGCGGGTGCGGACTATCGCGTTCATCAAGTCCCGGCGCGGCGCGGAGACCATCGCCACCATCACCAAGCGCCTTCTCGACGAGGTGGACCCCAGCCTGCCGCAGCGGGTGGCGGCCTATCGTTCCGGTTACCTGCCGGAGGAGCGCCGCGCCCTGGAGAAATCGCTCCGCTCCGGCGAGTTGCTGGGCGTCTCCAGCACGTCGGCCCTGGAGCTGGGCATCGACATCTCCGGCCTCGATGCCGTACTGGTCGCCGGCTGGCCGGGGACCCGCGCGTCGTTGTTCCAGCAGATCGGCCGGGCGGCCGGGCCGGTCAGGATGCCATTGCCGCATTCGTCGCGAGCGATGACCCGCTGGACACCTATCTGGTGAACCACCCCGAGGCGATCTTCGACGTCTCCGTGGAGGCCACCGTCTTCGACCCGTCCAACCCCTACGTGTTGGGGCCGCACCTGTGCGCCGCCGCCGCCGAACTGCCGCTGGGGTACGCCGAGCTGGGGCTGTTCGGCGCCACATCCGAGAAATTGCTCGATCAACTGGTGGCCCAGGGCTACCTGCGCCGCCGCCCGCCGGATGGTTCTGGACCCACCCGCAAAGCGCCGCGGCCATGGTGAACCTGAGAGCGGACGGCGGCGGACCGGTGAGCATTGTGGACGCCGACACGGGGTCCCTGCTCGGGACCATGGATTCCCCGCAGACGCACTACCAGGCCCACACCGGCGCCATCTACGTCCACCAGGGCGAGAGCTACGTGGTGGAGGACCTGAACGAGGACGACCACTGCGTGGTGGTGCGGCGGGCGAACCCGGACTACTACACCACCGCCCGGGACGTGACCCAGATCGAGGTGCTCGAGACGCAGCGCACCACCCAGTGGGGCGACGTGGCGGTGCATTTCGGTGATGTGAAAGTGACAACGCAGGTAGTCTCCTTCCAGCGCAAGGCCCTGATTTCGAATGAGGTCCTCGGTGAGGAACCGCTGCAATTGGGGGCCCGGGATCTGTTCACCAAGGCGGTGTGGTTTGTTATGGACAACCGTTCGCTGACCGGCGCGGGGCTGATCGAGGCGCAGTTCCCCGGCGCCCTGCACGCCGCGGAACACGCGGCGATCGGACTCCTGCCCCTGGTTGCGTCCAGCGACCGCTGGGACATCGGCGGGGTGTCCACGGCCATCCATGCCGACACCGGGGTGCCGACCATCTTTGTCTACGACGGCCACCCCGGCGGGGCGGGCTTCGCCGAACGCGGCTACGACAAGGCCAAGGTCTGGCTCGCCGCAACCCGTGACGCAATCAAGGCCTGCGAGTGCGAGTCCGGCTGTCCGTCCTGTGTGCAGTCGCCCAAGTGCGGCAACAAAAACAATCCGCTTGATAAGGACGCCGCCGTTACCCTCATCGACGTGCTGCTCGAGGACGCGACGGACCAGATGCGCACCGGGCAGCCGGACCACGCGGCCCCGCTGCAGGCCTAGCCGAGCCTGACGGGACAGGCCTCCGGCGGCTGGCACCGGCTCACGGCGGCTCAGGACCGTTCAGGGCGGCGGCTGGCACCGGCTCACGGCGGCGGGCCGGCTCTGGCCAGTCCGGTTGCCCCGCCCACGGGCGTCCGGACCTCCAGCTCGGTGCGGACCTGCACGGTACTTCCCGTTCCTTCCGAACAGCTGAGAACCCTGGCGCCGTTCCTGCGCGCAACGTCCGCGGCTACTGCGCACGGTTCGCCAGGAGTGATTCCCCGGGCAGCATCCGCGGCGGCGAGGGCGGCCAAATCCGCAGCCGCCGCCGCGCGGAAGGCCAACGCCCCCGCCTGGGCCAGCAGCATGATCAGAACCGCCGCGAGAACGACCAGCATCCCCAGCCCCAGCGCCAGGACGGTTCCTGCGCCACGTTCCTGGTTTTCCGGGCGCTCCGGGTTTTGCCGGTGCCCGCCCGGGGCTGACCTGCCCGTCGCCGGCCGGCTCATGCGGCGACACCCTGCAGCTGATGGTGCCAGACCTCGGGAACCCTGGCAGCGGCTGACGGACCGGATGATTCGCCGCGGACCCACGCCCGGGCCGAGAGGGTCCAGGGAAGAAGCGAACCGACGGCTCCGGGGACCCTGCCCGACACCGTCACGCTGAGCCACCCGCCGTCGGACGCCACGGCTGATGCCGCCGTGTTGCCGGCGAGCCGACGGACGATGACGTCCACCGCGGCGACATCTTCACCCCGGGCCAGGGCGCGGGCGCCCGCCCTGGCTGCCTCCTCCAGCCGCAGCTGGGTGACGCCCGCCGCCGAACCGGCCAGCAGCAGGGCGAGAAGGAGCAGGACCGCGGGCAGCGCCACCGCAAACTCGGCCGTTACTGCGCCGCGGCACATCCGGCCGGCCTGGCTCGGCCGCCACCGGGCGGTCGCTGCCGCGCGCGGAGTTGCCGCTGCCGCGCCCATCCCCACGGCTGGCCGTCCCGACCTCATGGCAAGGCGAGCGCCGTGCGGATGAGGTTCAGCAGGAAACCCCGGACCTCATCACTGCGCATGATAAACACGAGAATGCCCGCAAACCCGACCGCGGCGAGGGTGGCTATGGCGTACTCGGCCGTCGCCATTCCTGCCTCGGAGCCAAATAGCTTTCCCGGCCTTCGCGTCCGGAGCGCGTTACTGGCTCCCGGATAGATCTCGCGAATCTCAGCGTCTTCCGGTTCGGCGTAGACCTTCCTGGACGTACGGGCGGGCGCAAGGTGATGGGCTGACATGGGACTTTCCTTTCGTTGGATTCCGGCGGGACCGCCGGCAGTTTCCACTCTTCCGGTTGCGTACACGGCCAGTAAGGTGCGCTTGCAGCCAAGTGGAAAAGGTCCGGCCCAGGCGAGCTGTGGGGGAATACTCGCGGTCAGGGAGCGTCCCGCGCCCGGTGGATTCGGCACTGCAAAATCAGCCCGGCAGCATCGCCAGCAGCACAGGTACCACGCCCAGGCAGACGAACGCCGGCAGGGAACACAGGCCGAGCGGGACAACGAGCTTCACCCCCAACGCTGCGGCCTGTTTCTCCGCGGACCGGAACCGCTCGCGGCGCATGCGTGCCGCCTGGGCGTAGAGGATGGCGGATGAGGGCGCGCCCGTGAGCGCGGCAAACCCCAGGGCATCGCGCAGGGCAAGTAGGCCCGGCGACCGGACACTGGAGCTGCGCCAGGCGGTGTCCCAGTCGGCGCCGATGGCGAGCGCTGCGACGACCGGCCGCAGCGGACCACGGAGTTCCGGGGTTGCCAGCTCGGCCACCAGCGCCAGGGCACGGCCGAGTCCGGCTCCCGCGTCGAGCATCGCGCCGATCAGTTCCAGCATCATCGCCGTGTCACGGACTCCGGGTCCCCCGGTAGCCTGATCGCCGCGGCGGGTCCGGCCCGGCTCTGCTTCGTCCGGGGCACGCTGCATCCGGTGCCTGAGCCGCCGCCCTGCCCTGCCACGGTCGGACAAAGCAATGGCGGCGGCGACCCCAAAAGCGCAACCACCGCCAGTCCCGCTGCGCCTGGCGTCATGGCTGAAGCCCTCCGCTGCCCGGACCAGCCGGGCGGACCAGAACCGGCCCGCGACTGTGAGCGCCAGGCCCGCGGCGAGCGCCGCCACTCCCCAGGGGTTCCCCGCAGGACCTCGACGGGGTCGACGCCCAAGAGCAGGCCCAGGCCAAGGCCGAGGAACGGCAGCCAGGTCAGGAGCCGTACGGTCGCGCGGGGCCCGGCCAACGCCGTCTGACGTGCGGCCTCGGCGTCGTCCTCCGCCTCCAGCTGGGCGGCGAACCGCGTCAACACGTCCGCCAGCGGGCAGCCGGTGGCTTCCGCAACGTCAAAGCAGGCGGCGAGCTGAAACCAGACGCGGCGCTCGTAGGCCCACACGCGCGCCCCGCTGTTACTGGCCTTCCCTGCTGTCCGGCCGGGTGCCGCCGCTCCGGCGGAGCGGATGGCGGCTCCCACGGGAGCCCCGCGCATCGCGGCCGCACGGGCCGCAGCGAGCATCCACACGGATTCCGGTGCCAGGACCTGCTGGCCCGGACTGGCGTCCCCGGACACGGACGCCGAGGGATCGCCCACATACAGGAGCCACAACTCATCCCACAGGCGGGCGGGAGTGCGCCCACCCTCAGCAGCGCCGCCAACTGCTGAACGATCAGGTTCATCGGCACCGCGGAGCGCTGCCGCGCCGCCACCGGGATGCCGGGCCCGGACCCGTCTCCACACCGGAGGCGGGAACCCGTCGTGCGTCGGCAAGGGCCCCGCGAATCCGCCGGGGCGGGGCACCCGCCGGCGAAAACGCCAGGCACACAGCGAGTGCCAAAACTCCCATGAGTAGGGCCGTCACTCCTCTCCCCTGCCCTGGTCCCCCTGCGCCGCTAGCTCCTGCGGCTGCGCTGGTCCCGCGCGGCCGCGTCGGTCTTGCTCGGCCGCGTTCAGTCCGGCAGCGTCCAATCTCCCAGGGTCCAGCCCGAGACGTTCCGCGAGTCTGGGCCAAGCTGGCCCCGCGCGGACTGCCCCGCCGTAGATGTCCAGAGCGGAGCCGACCACCAGGCCGGCAGTGCTGTCGTCGAGCACGCCGATGCAGGACACAGTCCGCCCGTTGTTCAGCCTTTCCACGTGGACCACAACGTCGAGGGCGCTGGCCGCCTGCAGGCGCACCGCGTCCTGCCCCATGCCGGCCAGCGCCCCGAGGGCTGTCAGCCTGGCGGGGACGTCAGCCGCGGTATTGGCGTGAATGGTGCCGCCGCCGCCGCTGTGGCCGGTATTCATGGCAGCGAGCAGTTCCCGTACTTCGGCACCCCGGCACTCCCCACCACCAGCCGGTCCGGCCGCATCCTCAATGACTGCCGCACGAGTTCGCCCAAATCCACGACGCCGCCACCTTCCAGGTTGCCGTGCCGCGCCTCCAGCGAGACGACGTGCGGGTGAACCGGATTCAGTTCCGCGGCATCCTCAATCAGGACCAGCCGCTCACCCGGCGCACACAGGCCAAGGAGCGTGGCGAGCAACGTTGTCTTCCCCGACCCTGTGGCGCCGCTGATCAGGAAACTCAGACGACGTTCCAGCATCCGTTCCAGCACGGCCTGCACGCGGACGCCGAACATGCCGTTCCGCCGCAGCTCGTCCATGGAGAACACCCGTTCACGCCGGATCCTAATACTCAGGAGGGTCCCCGCCGTGGAAATGGGCGGCAGGACGGCATGGACCCGGAAGCCGCCGTCGAGCCTGATGTCGATGCAGGGCGAACCATCGTCGAGGCGCCGTCCACCGGCAGCCACGAGCCGCGCGGCCAACGCACGGACCTGCTGTTCACCGGAGAACGCTACAGGCGCCCTTTCGAGTCCGTCCCCGCGGTCCAGCCAGACGGCGCCGGGGCCGTTGACGAAGATGTCTGTCACGGACGGGTCCCGGACCAGTGCCTGCAGCGGTCCGAGGCCGTTCAATTCCGCGCTGATCCCTTCGACCGCGGCCAGGGCACCGGCCGTTCCCAGCAGGCGCCCGCTCGCTTGGACGGCGGCTGCCACGCGCGACGGGGTCACCGGCCCGGCGTCGGACATCACGGATTCCCGGACGGACTCCAGCAGCCTGGCATCAACGGAGGCGCGGGCCGGCGGCCGGTACAGCGGAGCCCCTGGCCGTCCGGCGGCGTCCGGCGGGCCCGGCGCGGAGTGGGCGCTCATGCGGGGCGTCCCGCGCCGAAGTCAAGCACCCTGCCCGCGAACCGCCGCACTTTGCGCTGCCGTCCGGCGTCCAGCAGCCGCCCGTTCTCCGTGGCGGCCGCGGCCCGCCGGACATCCGGCATGATGCCGGCGAGGGGCAGCCCGACGGACTCAGCTACCAACTCCGCATCCAGGGCAGCCCCCGGTCTGCCCCGCACCACGAGCACAGTCTCCACCGGAGGAAGGTCCTGCAGGAGCCGGGCCGTTGCCACGGCCGCCCGCAGCAGCGAGGGCGCAACGACGATCATCCGGTCGCAGTCCCACGCGAAAGACCGCAGCGTTTCCCGCCCCCGGCCGATGTCCACGACCACCAGTTCGAAGCCGCGCCGGGCGGCGTCCAGCACGCAGGCCACGACTTCGGGGTCCACCCCGCTGTGGGGTTGCTTGTTCCCGGGCCAGGACAGGAACGGGAATCCCCCGGTCAGGGGCAGAGAATCGGCAAGCTGGCGGGGATCGATCGTGCCACTCGCGTCGGCAAGGTCCGGCCAGCGGAGACCGGCCGTTTCTTCGGCGGCGAGCGCCAGTTCCAGCCCGCCGCCCCACGGGTCTCCGTCCACCAGCAGGACACGCACACCCTCGCGGGCGGCGGCGTGGGCCAGCCAGACCGCAGCGGTGCTGGATCCCGCGCCGCCGCAGCCGCCGACAATCCCAAGGACCAGTCCGCCCGGCTCGGGTGTGCGGGAGCGGCTGAGATACTCGGCGAGCCAGGTCGCGGCACCGGGCAGCACTGCGACGCGTTCTGCGCCGATGGCGGCTGCCAGGTGCCACAGCCGGTCACCGTCTTCGTTGAGGCCGACGAGGACCGCGGGCGATCGTCCCCGCGGCGGCAACTCGCTGATGTCACTGCCCAGCAGCACCGCAGCGGCAGCCTCCCAGAAGGGCGCCGCCTCCTTAAGGTTCCCCACTGTGCGCAGCTGGCCGCCCGTGGCCGCCACGATCCGTTCCACCTCGCCGCGCAGCAGCTCGAACCCCGTCACCAGCAGCGTCTCCGAGGTCCCGTCCGGGAGCCACGGCCCGGCGCTGGCCCCCGAACCGGGACCAGGCAGAAGACCGTCCCCGGGACCGGGGCGGCGCGCGGGTAGCTCGTGCCTGCTCATGCGGCAACTCTTCCCGTCGCCGGATTCCGCCGTAACCCGGGCCCGCCGCTATGTGGACAAGCCGTGCGGAACAATCCTGCTGACAACCCGCTGACAACCTGCCGACAACCCGCTGGCAATCCCGCTGGCAATCCGGTGGACAAAGGACTCCGCGCCGCAGGGCAGAATTGACCCTATGTACCTGCTGCTCGCCGCCCACGCCAACGGCGCAGCCCTCCAGGAACTCACCGCGGACGGCGCCCCGCACCCGTCCGCGCCGTCACCCCGGATCGTCAGCACCGCCGGGCTGGCCGGCGTCGTGCGTGAACTCGAACAGCGCCGGCCGCGCTGGATCTGGCACCGCACCCAGGACTGGTACCCCGCCCTGCTGGCCGCCGGCGTGGAGCTGGAACGCTGCTACGACCTCACGTTGTGCGGCGCGATCCTGGCGCACTCCGAGTTCACGGCCCACACCGCGTATGCGCAGAACGCCGAGAAACTGACCCAGGACGACGAGCTGCAGCAGCCTCCCCGCGCCCTGCAGCCGCCGCCACCGCCGGCCGACCAGGGCGCCCTGTTTGATGATCCCGGCTGGCGCAACCCGCCCCGCCACAGCCCCGAAGACCTTCGCCTCGAATACGCCGCCCAGCAGGACGCCCTCAGCCAGTCGGGAGGGACCGGCGTCGAGCGCCCAGGTGACAACCGCAGGCAGCGCCTCCAGCTGCTGCTGGCGGCAGAGTCCGCCGGCGCCATGATCGCGGCGGAAATGCAGCACACCGGTGTGCCGTGGCGCGAGGAACTGCATGAGCAGATCCTCGCCGACTACCTCGGACCCCGGCCTCCCCAGGGCCACCGCCCGGCCAAACTGGAAGCGCTCACCGCCGAGCTGCGGCAACTGCTGAATTCGCCCGCGCTGAACCCGGACTCTCCGCAGGAGCTCATGCGGGCGCTGCACCGGAACGGCATCGAGGTGAAGACCACCCGGCAGTGGGAGTTGAAGGAATCCAGCCACCCTGCGATCGAACCGCTCCTGGCCTTCAAGAAGCTCTCCCGCCTGCACGCCGCCAACGGCTGGGCCTGGCTGGATGCCTGGGTAAAGAACGGCCGGTTCCAGCCGGAGTACGTGGTGGGCGGGGTGGTCTCCGGCCGCTGGGCGTCCCGCGGCGGCGGTGCCCTTCAAATTCCGCGGCAGATCCGCGGCGCAGTGCACGCCGATCCGGGACACAAGCTGATCGTCGCCGACGCCTCGCAGCTGGAGCCCCGGGTGCTCGTGGCGCTGGCGCAGGATTCGAAGATGGCCGAAGCCGCGCGGGACAAGGACCTGTATGCCGGCATCGCCGCGCAGGGCTTCGGCGGCGACCGCGCCAAAGCGAAGATTGCCCTGCTCGGGGCGATCTACGGGGCGACCACCGGCGAGTCGGGGCGCCTGATGCCGCAGCTGACCCGCACGTATCCGCGCGCCGTCGGGTTCGTGGAGCAGGCCGCCCGCGAGGGTGAGGCCGGCAGGACGGTCACCTCGCGGCTGGGCCGCAGCAGCCCTCCGCCGTCCGAGCGATGGCTGCAAAGCCAGCAGTCCACCAGCGCCGAGGAACAGCGAAGGGCCGATTCGATCGCCCGCTCGCGCGGCCGGTTCACCCGCAACTTCGTCGTCCAGGGTTCCGCAGCGGACTGGGCAGCCTGCTGGCTGGCGGAATTACGACGGCGGCTCCGCTCCTTGCGTGCTGACGGGACCCCGGCCGGGGAACTGGTGTTCTTCCTGCATGACGAAGTTATGGTCCACTGCCCCGAAGCCGCGGTGGCCGACTGCATCCGGGCCATCGAGGAGGCAGCGACCGCGGCCAAGGAACTGCTGTTCGGCCGGATTCCGGTGGAATTCCCGGTCAGCGTGGCGGTCGTGGACTCGTACGACACCGCTAAATAGGTCCCGGCGTCGCCCGCCGTAACGTACCCGTCGGTAGCGTTGTGCCCGCGTGTGACGGCGGTTACGCTCGGTAAGGCCGGTGGCTGATCCGATAGTCCGCCGGCAATGCAACGACGCATACTTTTTGGGGAGGCAGCACATTGGCTGGCATTTTCGAGATAGCCATGGCCGGCGAGAAGAAGTACTTCTTCAAGCTGACGGCTTCTGACGGAACGGTGGTCGCCGTTTCACCACTGTTCAACACCATCAAGGGCGCCGCCGCGGGCATCAACGCCGTGCGGGAGAACGCCGCCACCGGGTTGATCGTGGACAAGTCCCGCGCCCGCAGCAAGTCCGTCCCCCGCAGGCTGTCACCCGCAGCGCCGCCGCACGGGCCAGTGCCAGCCTGGCCTCCGGCTGGGGGTCCGTCCGGAATCCGGGCGCGGGACGCGCTTGAGGCCCAGCCTCAGCCGTGGAGCCGGCTCCACGTGTCGACGCTGAGCAAGCTCGAGCGGTCCCAGGGAACCGCCCACCCCAGCTGGTCGAACAGCTGGTTGAGAATCATCCCGGTGAAGCCCCACACCACCACGTCATTGACGGTGAATGCGGGGCTTTGGAAGGTCTGACCGGCCCGGGTCACCGTGGCCATCACGCGGTTGTCCGGGTCCAGCAGGTCCCGGACCGGGACACGGAACACCTGGGAGGATTCGCCGTAGTCCACTACCCGCACGGGTGACTGGGATGCCCACCAGCCGAGGACGGGGGTGACCAGGAAGTTTCCGCGCGGCAGGGCCAGTTCCGGCATCACGCCGAGGACGTCGACGCCGGCCGGGTCCAGCCCGGTCTCCTCTTCCGCTTCCCGCAGGGCGGCGTCGGTCACGGATTCGCCCGGGTCAATGCCGCCGCCGGGGAAGGCGACCTGCCCGGGATGGTCATCCAGCGTCTGCGCGCGCTGCAGCAGCAGGACATCCAGGTCGGCCGGGGCCAGGGCTTTGACGGAAGCCGCCGGGACATTGTCGAGGGCGCCGAAGAGCATCAGCACCGCCGCCCGGCGGACCCTTTCCCCGGGCTCGACGGTTAGTTCCCGCCAGCGGGGATCCGGTGACGGCGCCGTTCCGGCCTCCACTGCAGCCACCAGGTCGATGAGGTCCTGCCGGGCCGTCATAGCGGCCTCCTCTGCGATTCCATCCGGATTTCCGCGGCCCGGTGCGTCTCCGCGAGGAGCTTTGACAGCAGCTCCTCCTGACCCGGTGCCAGTTCGTACTTCAACAGCTTCTTCGCCTTCTCCGGGTCCGTCTCCCCCATGCCGTAGCTGGGGCACCAGTTCGCCACCGCGCAGGCCCCGCAGGCCGGTTTGCGCGAATGGCACACGCGCCGGCCGTGGAAAACCACCCGGTGCGAGAGCATGGTCCAGTCCCTCGGTTCGAACAGTTCCCCGACGTCGGATTCGACCTTCACCGGATCGTCCGAATCCGTCCAGCCGAAACGCTTCGCGAGTCGCCCGAAGTGGGTATCCACCGTGATCCCCGGGATGCCGAAGGCGTTGCCGAGCACCACATTGGCGGTCTTCCGCCCGACACCGGGAAGCGTCACCAGATCAGCGAGCCGTCCGGGCACTTCGCCGTCGTACTCATCCACGAGCCGGTTGCACAGCGCCATCAGGTTCCGGGTCTTGGCCCGGAAGAACCCGGTGGGCTTGATGATGGCCTCAAGCTCGTCCGGGTCCGCCTCTGCCATGCTCCGCGCGTCCGGGTAGCGCCCGAACAGCAGCGGCGTGATCTGGTTGACCGTTACGTCGGTGGTCTGCGCGGAAAGCACCGTGGCCACCACCAGCTCGAACGGATTGCGGAAATCCAGTTCCGCGTGCGCGTACGGGTACTGCTCCGCCAGCGCCTTGTTAATCCGGCGGGCCCGCCGTTTCAGGGCCAGCAGGGACTCCCCGCCGCCCGCGGCCCCGCGCTCCCGGTCCCTGTGTCCGAACCGCTGGCCTTGGAACCGGCGTTCTTGCGGCCGGAGCTCTTGAACGCCGGCGTGGCGCTGCCGGCGGCGGGATCGCTGGAATCGGTGGCCACTGGTGCCGGCTAACCGCGTTCGATGTTGCTGAGGTCCCGGAGCACGCCCACCCGGCCGTCGGTGTGCTGGACCAGGAATTCGTGGCCGCGGTCCTCCAGGGCGAGCACCCAGCCGCCGGGTTCGATCACGAAGGCGGCGGCGCCGCTGTGCTCGTCCATGGCGGTGCGGGGCTGGGCGACGGCGAACCAGAAGGCTTCGTACGCGGGCTGGGCGTCGTGTTCCTCGGGACGGCTGGCCGGGTCGACGGTGGCCCCGATCGGCTCCTGCTGGCGCACCTGCGGGTTCACCGTTGTGGGGGCGCTGTGACCGGAGGCTGCGGGCACCTCTGCGGCCTGCGTCCGCTCAGAGGCGGGAGGCACGACGCCGGCGGCCTGGGTCTGCTCGGCAGCCGACGGCGCGGCGGCCTGGGTCTGCTCCGCGGCGGGAGGCACGACGGCTGCAGCCTGCGTCTGCTCGGCAGCCGACGGCGCGGGCGCGGCGGACGGCACCCCGGGCCTGACGCGGCAGACGGCGTCGCAGAGGCCGCGGGAACAGTGCTCGCAACCTGGGTTGCCGGGGAGCTGACGACCGGGGCGGGGCCGGCAGCCTGGGCAGATTTTCCGTTCGCAGACTGTTCGGCAGCAGGCTTGCCCTGGGCAGCGGCCGGGGCCGAAGCCGCGGCACCGGCAGCTGCCGCACCCGAGGCTGCAACGGCGCCCGCTCCTGCGCCGTACGACGCGTCGGCATGCGGGGCAGAGCCCGTGGCCGCGGACTGTCCGCCGGGGTCATGCGCTTCGCCCAGCCGGCGACGGCGCTGGTGCCGGCGGCCTTGGGCGCCTTGTCATCCTTGGCCTCTTTCGGAGCCTTGGGGGCGCGGGGTTTGTGGACGGGGACGGCCGAGTCGCGGGCCACAACATGGGCGGGAACTTCAGCGCGGTCGAGGAAATCCCCGGCGAAAAAGGGGATCAACCGGGCCAGGACGGTGGCCGCGAGGAGACCGAGGGCGCCGACGAGAGCCAGCAACATGCTGGGCACGAACGCGCCCGCAACGGACAGGAAGAAGAAGGCGACGGCGAAGGACGCCACCACGGAGCCGAACTGGTCCACTGACAGCGAGCCGATGCGGATCTTGGTTCCCGGGCTGACACGACGCGCCACGAACAGGGCGGCCACAATCACGGGCAGGATGATCCCGAGGCCCAGGAAGAACAGGCTGCCCAGATTCCACAGGTTGTACCGGACGGCGAACATCGGGATCAGCGAGGCAATAAAGAGGATCAGCGTCGAGCCGAAAACCGTCAGGTCGCGGATGGTGAAGGGCCCAAGGACCGCCTCGTTCTTCTTGCCGGCCTTCTTGCTGGCCTTGTCCACCGTGAAACGGGGGCTTCCCCGTAGCCGGCGGGACGGTCCGCTCCGCCGTTCCCCTGGGTTTGGACGGGCGCCTTGAGCTGCCCGTTTGCTTGCTCGTTCATTCGGTTCTCCTTACACGGCGGCGCTCTGGACAGCACCGTCTAACGGCAGACCAAAACGGGACCGCGCGCGGTCCCGTCGCCTCCATCGGATGTCACAACTTCATCTCAGCCTAGTCAAGTGGCTGGCCGATCACTAGCTGACGAGCCGGGGACATGGGCACGGAATAGGGCTGCCCTTCCCGGCGCCGCGGCTCCCGGCGTGCGTCATTCCAGCACCAGAGTGTGCATCGCCTGACCCTGGCTGTCGGCAAGGGTCACGGCGAGGGGAACGGAGTCCGCGCCGGCCGGAACCGAAAATTCGTACGTCGTCGGCGCAAGGTCGGCGGTGCAGGCCCTCTCGCGGGCATCCTCGAAGGTGATGGTCACCCGGCCAGGACCGGTCGCTTCAATCCGGATCGGGACGGGCGGGCAGCTGGAGCTTCCCCACACCGTGAGGCCGAACCGCCGGGGCTTGTCCACCCACCCTGCCAGCGGCGTTCCGAGTCCCGGCGGCGGTGCGGCGGACGCCGTCGTCGAGGGACCTGCGGACACTGTGGGCGCGACGGAGGGCGACGCCACCACGCCGCGATAGCTGCGGTCGGCGGCGTTCGGTTGCCCGGCACAGGCCCCCGCACCCAGCACGACGCCGGTCGCAAGGATGCAGGCCAGCGCCCGCAGCCGTCGTCGTTGGCTCGGACCCTGGTTCATGACTCGCCTGCTGCCTGCGGCGGCGTGGTGCCGGCTGCTGCCCGCAAGGCACGGCTGTAGGCGGCCGGTTCGTTGCGGGTGGCAGCAGAAACGGCCAGATGCCGGGCGGTGATGCGCCGGGCGAAGTAGCCTTCGTACGGCAGGACCACCACGGTGTCCAGTCCGTTCTCCCAGGCGAGGGTCAGGGCGGGCAGGCTTTGAGGCTCGGGCGAGTCTGCCGCCCTCCGGCGCGAGGGGAAGAAGGCCTCCGGGCTGCAGGCCATTTCCCAGTCCGTGTAAGCGCCGGCGTCGATCCCGGCCCAGCCATGGTCCGCCTGCCAGAACGGCGGAATCAGGGGATCGAGGCCATGGCCCGGCTGCGAGGCCGCCCGGATGTACTCCGGAGTGGTGTGGATTGTCGGGTCAGGCTCCTCCACGGAGTACCAGTCCCAGGCCCGCTTCCAGGCCCGGCGCCAGCGGGCGTCCCACTCCGCGGGCGCGGCCGTCTCAGGGATCCGGGAGAAGCCCACGTCGGGCTGCGGGTCCAGCCGGGGCACATCGACGTCGACCGCTACTTCCCAGGCGTGGCGGATGAACAGCAGGACACTCAGCTGATGCGGCGTTTCGTCCACGCGGATGGCCATGCCCTGCGGCCACGTGAGCCCCGGCATCGGTCGGTTGAATCGCAAGGCTTCCCCAGTCATCACGGGTAATGGGTTCAGTGTGGCCGATGCGGCCGGACCGCGCCAGACCCGGCCGCGTGCCGCCCAGCCACCATTCGGCGCTTAACAAACACCGCTCACGGTTCGCTGTGTGACGCGGCACACGCCGGGAACGGCTCAGGCGTTAGTGTGTATTTCGGAACAGCTTTTGCGGTCCGACCGTGACCAGCCGATGCCCGACGCCGCGCATGCGGCACGGTGCTGCGGCGGAACGGGGTCCCGCGCAGCACGGATCGATGAATGATGAGGTTCACCATGTCCCAGCAGTCACCCGGCTCCACGACGACGCAAGCGCCCCAGGGCGATGCCTTCGAAAACCTGTCGCAGGAGAACCGGAAGTTCGCCCCCTCCCCGAGTTCGCCGCCAACGCGGTGGTCACCGCCGCGGACTACGCCGAGGCCGACGCCGACCGGCCCGCCTTCTGGGCGAAGCAGGCCCGCGAGCTGCTGAGCTGGAGCAAGGACTTCAGCCAGGCCCTGGACTGGTCTACGCCGCCGTTCGCCAAATGGTTCGTCGGGGGCGAGATCAACGCCGCCTACAACGCGCTGGACCGCCACGTCGAAGCCGGCCACGGGGACCGGGTTGCCATCTACTTCGAGGGCGAACCGGGCGATACCCGCACCTACACGTATGCCCAGCTGACGGAGGAGGTCAAGAAGGCCGCCAACGCCTTCGAATCCCTCGGCGTCGCCAAGGGCGACCGGGTGGCCGTGTACCTGCCGATGATCCCGGAAGCCGTCATCACGCTGCTGGCCTGCGCCCGGATCGGCGCCATCCACTCGGTGGTCTTCGGCGGCTTCTCCGCCGAGGCGCTGCGTTCCCGGATCGACGACGCCGAAGCCAAGCTCGTTGTCACCGCGGACGGCACGTACCGGCGCGGCAAGCCCAGTGCGCTCAAGCCCGCCGTCGATGAGGCGCTGTCCCACGAGGGCGACGGCAGCGGCCACACCGTGCAGAACGTCGTCGTCGTCAAGCGCAACGGCCAGGACGTCGACTGGCACGAGGGCCGGGACCACTGGTGGGCGGACACGGTCGGGACCGCCTCCGCCGAGCACACCGCCGTCGGGCATGACTCCGAGCACCCGCTCTTTATCCTTTACACCTCCGGGACCACCGGCAAGCCCAAGGGCATCCTGCACACCACCGGCGGCTACCTCACCCAGGGCGCGTACACGCACAAGGCCGTCTTCGACCTGCACCCCGAAACCGACGTCTACTGGTGCACCGCCGACGTCGGCTGGATCACCGGGCACTCCTACGTCGCCTACGCCCCGCTCATCAACGGCGCCACCCAGGTGATCTACGAAGGCACCCCGGACTCCCCGCACCAGGGCCGCTGGTGGGAGATCGTGGAGAAGTACAAGGTCTCCATCCTCTACACCGCCCCCACCGCCATCCGGACGTTCATGAAGTGGGGCAAGGAGATCCCGGCAAAGTCGGACCTCTCCTCGATCCGGGTCCTGGGCTCCGTCGGGGAACCCATCAACCCCGAAGCGTGGATGTGGTACCGCGAGGTCATCGGCGCCAACGCCGGCAAGAACGGCGAGCGGAAGGAAACACCGGCGCCGATCGTGGACACCTGGTGGCAGACCGAAACCGGCGCGCAGATGATCGCCCCGCTGCCCGGCGTCACGGCCACCAAGCCCGGCTCCGCCCAGGTCCCGCTGCCCGGCATCGCCGTGGACGTTGTGGACGAACTCGGCGAGTCCGTGCCCAACGGCTCCGGCGGCTACCTCGTGATCCGCGAGCCGTGGCCGCCATGCTGCGCGGCATCTGGGGCGACCCGGAGCGCTTCAAGGAAACCTACTGGTCCCGTTTCGAGACCATGTACTTCGCCGGGGACGGCGCCAAGAAGGACGAGGACGGCGACATCTGGCTGCTGGGCCGGGTCGATGACGTGATGAACATTTCCGGCCACCGGCTCTCCACCGCGGAAATCGAATCCGCCCTCGTCAGCCACCCCGCCGTCGCGGAAGCCGCCGTCGTGGGCGCCGCGGACGAAACCACCGGCCAGGCCGTTGTCGCCTTCGTGATCCTCCGCGGGGACGCCGTGGACACCGGCGACGCGATCGTGCAGGAACTCCGGAACCACGTGGGCAAGGAGATCGGGCCGATCGCCAAGCCCAAAACCATCCTCGTGGTGCCCGAACTGCCCAAGACCCGCTCGGGCAAAATCATGCGGCGCCTGCTCAAGGACGTCGCGGAAGGCCGTGAGGTGGGCGATGCCACCACACTGGCCGACAACACGGTCATGGCGCAGATCGCGCAGTCGCTGAGAAAGTGAGCAGGCGCCGGTCCGGGCTGCCCAGGTGAGCTTCTCCGTGTCGCGCCGGATCGCCGCGTCCGCGGAGGACATCTGGACCCTGCTCACCGATACCGGGAAGTGGCCGGCCTGGGGGCCCTCGATCACCGGTGCCGAGCCGGCCGCGGGCGGGACCGGATCAGGGCCCGCCCGCGGAGGGCTTGCCTTGGGCAGCCGCGGCCGGGTCCGCACCGTTCTGGGCGTGACGCTGCCGTACACCGTGACGGCGTTTGAGCCCGGACAGTACTGGTCCTGGTCTGTGGCGGGGATCCCGGCCACCGGCCACCGGATCGTTCCGCAGGGCGGCGGCTGCGTCGTGACCTTTACGGTCCCGTGGTGGGCGCCCGCGTACCTTCCGGTGTGCGCCCTGGCGCTGCGCCGGATTGAGCGGCTTGCGACACGTTAGGTCCTCAGACCGCCGCCACGCCGGTGGTCAGTCGCGGGAGCGCGCCTTGACGAGGACTGCCTCGAAACTCTTGGCCGCGGGGGTTGTGAATTTCGCGTTGACGAGGGCAAGGGTGTTGCCGAACAGCGCCGCCGTGGTGGGGACGTCGAAGTTCTTGCTGGTGATGACTTCCTCCACCTCACCGGAGCTCACGCGTCCGTTCAGGTCGATCCGGCTGACCTGGTTCAGGAGGTTCTGGACGGCCCAGAGGGTGTCACCCCGCACGACGATGCCATCGACATTCTTCAGTGTGACCGCGTCTCCGCCGGAGTCCGTGACCTCGATCTTCTTGTTGGATCCGTCGCGCGGGTCCACGGCGTACAGGGCGCCGCGGCCGGTGTGGGCGACGATCAGTTTGCGGCCCTCATCAGCGGCGGCGATGCCGTTGAGGTTGAATCCCTCGTCCACGGTCCCGGCAGGCGCCTTAAGGGTGACTGTCCGGGATTTGCCCGGGTCCCCGTCACGGCTGATCGGGATCCGGTATAGCTCACCGGCGCGGGAGTTGGTGAACCACGCGACGTGGCGGGTCAGGATGACGTCGTTGATGAACTTGTCGCCGCCTTTGGCCAGTTGGTACACGGCCACGGTCTTTTTCGTCTCCAGGTCGTACACATAGGCCTGGCTGGCGGCGCCGCCGCCACGAAGAGAAGCTCGTTGTCCCGGTCGACCTTCATACCGAGGGCTGCCCGGCCTTTAGGCGCCTTGATGAACAGCTTTGCCGTGCCTCTGTCGATATCTCCGCGGAAGATGTTGCCGTTGAGCCGGTCGCCGGCGAAGAACGTGCTGCCCTCCCCTGCGGCGATGCCCTCAGCTCCGGTGGCGCCGGGGAGTCTGATCACCGAGGACCGCTCATCGCCGTGCGCCCGGTCGGCGGCCGCGAGGGGCGCCGGCACGAGAAATGCCGCCAGGGCGAGGATGCCGACGGCGATCCAACGGATTGGTTTTGCCTGAATATTGCGCATGGTTTGCTCCGAGATCGGGCTTTCCGCGCGGGTCGGCCAGCACGGGAACTCCGCGCGATGGTCCTTCCAGTGTAGGCACGCCGCCCGGCACGGGCCAGAGCCCGCGGGCCGGTCCCGGGCTGTCATCTGAGCGCCCGGTCCGCGGCTGGGTGCGGCGGCCCGCGACGCAACGCGATACATTGGCAGGCATGAGCGAAGCCACCCCCGACGGCGCCGGCCGCGGCACCATCCTGGTCCTCAACGGGCCCAACCTGAACCTGCTCGGCACCCGCGAACCGGAGAAGTACGGCACCGCCACACTGGCCGACGTCGAACAGCTCGCCAAGGACACCGGCGCGGCGCACGGCCTCGACGTTGAGTGCTTCCAGTCGAACCACGAGGGCGCTCTTGTGGATGCCATCCATGCCGCCCGCGGAAAGGCTGTCGGCATCGTCATCAACGCCGGCGCCTACACACACACCTCGGTGGCCATCCGGGACGCCATCTCCGCGGTGCAGCTGCCCGCCGTCGAGGTCCACATCACCAATGTCCACGCCCGCGAGGCGTTCCGGCACCACTCGTACCTCTCGGACATCAGCAAGGCAGTGATCGCCGGCGCTGGGATCCTGGGCTACCGGTTCGCCGTCGAGTACCTCGCCGGGCTGCGGGCCGGCCGGGACTGAGCATGTCCTCCGCTGATCCCGCCGGCAGGGAGCCGGCCGCGGCCGGGCAGGGCCCGGCTGGATCAGGCCCAGCCGAACCGGGCACGGGGGAAACGGGAACATCGCAGTGGTACCGGCATTTCGGCACCGTCGACGCGCCCGGCCATTCCGCGTGCTACGCCGAATGGTCGGTGGGCATCGCGGACGACCCCGAACTGCTGCGGCGGATCGACGAGTGGCCGCACAACAAGCGCCAGCCCCTGCTGATGCTCGCCGCGGCCCGCTTCCTCGGCGCGCAAATCAGCCCCTACCCGGCTTTCCGGGCGTTCCTGGACGCGCACTGGGAGGACGTCTCCCGGATTGTGCTCACCCGGGCCACCCAGACCAACGAGGCCGGCCGCTGCGCCACCCTGCTGCCGTCCCTAGCGCAGATCGCCGCCGCCGGCGGGCGCCCGCTCGCGCTCCTCGAGGTGGGGGCCTCGGCCGGGCTCAACCTGTTTCCGGACCGCTACGGCTATGAGTACGACGCCGGGCCCGGGGTGACCCGGCTGGGCCCGGCCGGCGCGGCTCCCGGCAGTTACCCGGTCCTGGGCTGCGCCGTTACCGGCCCGGTCCCGCTCCCGGCGGAGCTCCTCCGGTGGCGTGGCGGGCGGGAATCGATCTCAACCCCTCGATGTCCGGAACCCCGACGACGTCGCCTGGCTGGAGGCGCTGATCTGGCCGGAGCAGGACTTCCGCCGCGAGCGGCTGCGCCGGGCGATCGCCGTGGCGCGGGCCGACCCGCCCTCCTGGTGGCCGGGGACCTCAATGACCGTCTCCTCGCCCTGGCCGCGCAGGCGCCGCCGGACGCCACGCTGGTGGTCTTCCACAGCGCGGTCCTGGCCTACCTCGATGCGGAGGCCCGGGGCCGGTTCCGCGCCGCCATGGCGCTGCTCGCCGTCGACACCGGCTGCCACTGGCTCTCCAACGAGGGGCACACCGTCATCCTCCAGGCCGATGGCTCCAGCGTGGTCCCGGAGATGGACGACTTACGGCTCCGCGGCCGCTTCTTGCTGCTGCACAACGGGAAGCCGGTGGCGATCACCGGCCCGCACGGCCAGAGCTTGGAGTGGCTCTGACCGGTCCCATCGGGGCGGCCTGCTGCTTCCGGACTGTTAGTTCCGGTCTGTTACTTCTGGATGCACTGGCCTGGGGAGACCGCGTTCGCCAGGCCCGGCGCCTGGGCGGCGACCGGTCCCAGATCCTCCATGGTGATGGCGTAACCGAGCGAGGATCCGCTGGTGGCCTTGGCGAAAATTACTCCCGCCACCTGGCCGTCGTTGGTCAGCAGCGGGCCTCCCGAGTTGCCCGGCTGGACGTCCCCGGCGATCCGGTACACGTCCGCGGGGGCGGGGTTGTTGCCGTAGATGTCCGGGACCAGCACTGTCGCGATGTCCTGCACGGTGGCAGGTTTGGACTGGAACAGGCCGCCGTGAGGGTACCCGGAGAACGCCGCCGGGCTGCCGGCCGGCAGGTCGGAGCTAAGGGCAGCGGGGCGGACCGCAGGCCGTCCACGGCCACGACCGCGAGGTCATGCTGGGCGTCGAAGTACACGACGCGCCCGGGCAGGGCGCCCGCGCCGGGGATCTCCACCACCGGCTCCGGCACGCCGGCAACCACGTGGGCGTTCGTGACCACGCGGCCGGGCGAGACCACGAAACCGGTCCCGGTCTGGTTCTGTCCGCACTGGTAGGCGGTGCCGGCGATCTTCAGGACAGAGGCCGCGGCCCGGTTCAGCGACGGGGTGTCGGTGCTGGTGTCCGGGATGGCCACCGGCTGGCCTTCCCCGATGCCCTCGAACAGCGTCGGGATGCCTTCACCGATCACCGCGGACCGCAGCTGGGCCATCGAGGTTTTCAGCGGTACGGGCGTCACGCCGTCGATGAAGCGGATCACTTTGGATTCGGCGAGCGGCTGGGAGACGAAGGGCACGCCCAGCGCGCCGATGCTGAATGCCAGCATCGACATCACCAGGGCGGAGACCACCACGTTGACGCCTCCGCCGCCAGCCGGTCCATGGACCGCAGCGGGTTGATCTTGACGGCGCTGCGCACGCTGCGCCCGATGGCGGTGCCGAGCCCGTGCCCCAGCATCATCAGCAGCACGGCGGTGGCGATGATCGCCGTGAGGCGCCAGCCGCTGTCCTCCACCAGGCCGCTGACAATGGGGACGGACACAAACGCGGCCACGGCGCCCGCGGCGAATCCGGCGATGCCGCCGACCGTGACGAGGAAGCCGTTGCGAAGGCCGTGGAACAGGTAGGACAGCAGTGTCAGAATCAACACGAGGTCCAGGATGGTCAAGCCGAACACCGATGCTCCTTATAGGCGGGTAAGTCCCAATTCTACCGGCGCAGGCTGACAGTTTGCCGAGCGCCCGCGGAGGCCGCGGACAGCCGGCAGGCTCGCCCTGCCACGACGTTTGGCGCGTTTCGGTGCCAAGTACGTCACAGAAGCGCCAAAATTCTGAAACAATGGCTGAAGCGCCCCAGCCGACACAGTTTTAGTCAGGAGATTTCATGGATATCGAGGTATTGCGCCGCGCCCCCTTTTCGCCACGCTCGACGACGAGGCGTTCCGTCTGCTGACGGACGAACTCACCGAGGTGGACCTCTCACGCGGAGCCTCGGTATTCCGGGAAGGTGACCAGGGCGACCAGCTTTATTTCATCGTCTCCGGCAAGGTCAAGCTCGGCCGCACGTCCCCGGACGGCCGGGAGTCCCTGCTTGCCATCCTCGGCCCGGGTGAGCTTTTCGGCGAGATGGCACTGTTCGATCCGAGCCCGCGGACCGCCACAGCAACGGCCGTCTCGGAAACACGGCTGGCCGGTCTGAAGAACGAGAGCCTGAACGCCCTGCTGCGCACCCGCCCCGAGGTGTCGGCGCAGTTGCTGCAGGCCTTGGCACGCCGCCTGCGGCGCACCAACGATTCCCTGTCCGACCTGGTCTTCTCCGACGTTCCCGGTCGCGTCGCCAAGGCGCTGCTGGACCTGGCGGACCGCTTCGGCCGTCCCGCGACCGACGGCGTTCTGGTGGCCCACGAGCTCACCCAGGAAGAACTGGCCCAGCTGGTCGGAGCGTCCCGCGAAACGGTCAACAAGGCCCTTGCCGAATTCGTGCAGCGCGGCTGGCTGCGCCTGGAGGCCCGCGCAGTCGTCATCCTCGACATGCAGCGCCTCCGCCAGCGCTCCCGCTAAGCCCGATTGGTAGTAGCCCCGCAGTACACCGAAGGCCGCCCGTGAAAACGGAGCCGGCCTTCGGCGGTTAAAAGCCCGAATGAACGCCTGACCGTGGGACATGCCCAGCCCAGGGGCTCACGCCCCGCCGGACATGCCCGTTCCTGGCAGGTAGGAGTGAGCAGAATGCCACTATGTCCACTGGCTCGGGCCCGCGGAGGGCAGGTCCAGTGGCAGGGAGGATCGACGGAGGACATGCCCACTGCTTGAGCGCAGCACGGGGCATGTCCACCGGAGGGAATGCTCCTACAGACAAGCCCGGCTCGTCGCAGAGGGTGGTGGGCGTAGCTTCTGGCAGCGGACCGGACATATGCTGGCCGCATGACGCTCCTGCGCTCCCTTGCATGGCTGACAGTCTTGCTGCCGGCGCTGGTGCCGGTCGCGGGGTGCGCGAGGGTTTGCACGGCAATCGGGTGGGCCAACTTCGTCACTGTGGACGTGGATGGGGACACGCGCAACGTCTCATGGGTGCAGTTGTGCACCCCGGACTCATGTTCCCAGGCGACGGACAGCCCTGCACCGAGGACCGTCCTCCCATCCGCGACCGCAACTCCCACCGGGGCCAACGGTCTTGGTTTTCCGCCGGGTGGTGGTCCCACCGTGGGTCGCATCACGGTCGAGAAAACCGGCTCGGACAGTTGGCGTTTTGGGTTCGACATGCACTCCCCGGGTCCGTGATCGTCCGGGCTTTGGACGCAACAGGAAAAACCCTTGCCGAGAATAGGGTGTCGTTGGCCTGGCAGCGGGTCGGCGGGACAGCCGAATGTGGCGGACCGGAGACGGCAGCCCCCGCCACACTGACGGTCAACTCTTAAAGCTGGCAGGCCCGCAATAGACGGAACTCCGGTGACGCAACTCCGGGCCATGCCCTGGGGACCTCGCTTCAGCGCCCGGCCTCAGCGTTCGCGCTGGGGTTCTCCGGCGACCGTCTTGGCCGCCTCCACCTCGAGCAGGAGCTGGCCGTTTTCCTCGACAAGCTTCGGCTGGTAGACGTGGGCCTTGCGCTTGTAGCTCAGGTAGGCGATGCAGCCGTTGGCTGCCGCCATCTTCTCCAGCATGATCTCCGAGCCGGGCACCAGCAGCTGGCCAAGGGTGAGCCCGACGGTGTTCTCCTGGCCCACCTCATCGCCGAGCTCGGTGGTGTCGCGGCCGTCGATGACCTTCCGGGCGCACACCCAGCGGCCCCACACGCCCTTGCTGGCCAGCAACGAGGGCTGCTGGTTCATCGGCACCGTGGCCGCGAAATAGCGGGTGTTGAAGCGGCGGTGCGCGAAGTCCGGGCTGAGCCAGTTGACCAGGGGCTTGAGCAGGTCCGTCCGGACGGAGAGCCCGCGTTTGGCCAGCACCTCGGTAAAGGACTTCTCCTGCTCCGCCACGGCCACCCGGGCCCGCATCCACTCGGCCGAAGACGTGGCCTCCACCGTGGTGGACAGGTCCGGGCCGCCAGGAGCACGCCGGTTTCCTCAAACAGTTCACGGATGGCGCCCACCACGTGGCGGCGCGCCAGTCCGACGTCGTCGGTGCCCATCTGCTCCGCCCAATGCTGCGGTGAGGGGCCCAGCCAGCCGACCGCGTCATCGTCGGACGCCTCCAGCGATCCGCCCGGAAAAGCGAGAATGCCCAAGGGTGACGATCCCGGCCGGTAACCCAGCCAGGTCTCCAGACCGGTGGGCGAATCACGAAGCAGCACCACCGAGGAAGCGAACCGTGCCGCCCGGGGGTCCGTTCGCCGTGTTCAAGCCAGCTGCGGGCCGCCCCTCAAGATCCGGGGAGGACAAACAGTCGTCGGGCTAACTGAGGCAAGGAAGTGACCGGCCCTCTAGGCGAATTCGGCGATCAGTTCGACTTCAACCGGCGAGTCGAGCGGAAGGACGGCAACGCCGACGGCGGACCGTGCGTGCTGGCCGGCGTCGCCGAGGACCTTGCCCAGCAGGTCGGACGCGCCGTTGATCACACCGGGCTGGCCGGTGAACGACGGGTCCGAGGAGACGAACCCGACAACCTTGACAATCCGCGTGATCCGGTCGAGGTCCCCGATGACGCTCTTCACGGCCGCCAGGGCGTTGACGGCGCACACTGCGGCGTACCGCTGGGCGGCGTCCGGTGAGACCGTGGCCTCGTCCGAGGCGCCTTCGCTGCCGGAGGACACCTTGCCGGTGGCTTCGAGCTTGCCGTTGATGAACGGCAGCTGTCCCGAGGTGTAGACATGGTTGCCGGAGATCACAGCGGGGACGTAGGCGGCCACCGGGGCGGCAACCTCCGGCAGGGTCAGGCCCAGCTCGGCAAGGCGCTGCTCGACGGCGGACGACGCGCCCGTGCCTGAGGTGCTGCGGTCCGGAGTTTCGGAGGCTCCGGACGCGCCCGGAGCGGCGGATGCGGGGGTGCTCATGGCTACTGCTTCTCCCTCTTGAGATAGGCAACCAGGCCGTTTCCTTCGGGGCCCGGAACAACTTGGACAAGCTCCCAGCCGTCGTCACCCCACTGGTCCAAAATCTGCTTTGTGGCGTGGATAATGAGCGGAATCGTGGCGTACTCCCATTTGGTCATGAGCTAAAGCCTAGTCCTTGCCGGTAAAGTGGAAAACATGGCGACTGGTAAGAACCCTTTATTTGACACGGCCACCACCCTCGGAAAGATCCTTCTTTTCCTGGGCGTGAGCGCCATTTGTGGCGTCCTGGTGGCGGGACTGCTGGTCCCTGCGGCTGCCGTTACCGGCAGCTCGGCCAGCGGATCGATCAAATTCTTCGACACCCTCCCGGCGGAGCTGAAAGTTGATCCGCCGAGCCAGTCCACCAAGATTCTGGCGGCCGACGGCAGCGTCATCGCCAACCTCTACCTTGAGAACCGCACCCGCGTCTCGCTGGATGACATGTCCCCGCACATCAAGAACGCGGTGATCGCCATCGAGGACAGCCGCTTCTACGAACACGGCGGCGTGGACACCACCGGCATCATGCGCGCGCTGGTCAGCACCGCCCGCGGCAACAAGCAGGGCGCGTCGACCATCACGCAGCAGTACGTGAACAACGTCATCAACTCCTCCCTCGAGGCCGAGGGCAAGGGCGACGAGGTCCTGCTGAACGGCGTGAACAAAGGCGTCGGCGACAAGCTCCGCGAGATGAAGCTGGCCATCGCCCTGGAGAAGAAGTTCACCAAGGAGGAGATCCTTGAGGGCTACCTCAACATCGTCTTTTTCAACCGCGACGCCTACGGCATTGAGGCAGCCTCGCGGCTGTTCTTCAGCACCACAGCCAAGAAACTGACCCTGCCGCAGGCCGCCCTTCTCGCCGGCGTCGTGAACAGCCCGTCGTTCTACGATCCGATCTCCAACCCGGACAACGCCAAGAACCGCCGCGACCTGGTCCTCAAGGCCATGTACACGCAGGGCAAGATCAAGCAGGCGGACTACGAAGCCGCCGTCGCCACGCCGGTCACCACCAAGGTGACCCAGCCCCGCCAGGGCTGCGCCTACTCGCCCACGTCGCCGTACTTCTGCGATTACGTGCTGCACCTGCTGCTCAACAACCCCGCGTACGGCGCGGACGCGAAAGAACGTGAGCGGAAGGTCTTCCGCGGCGGCCTGACGATCAAGACCACGCTGGAGCCCGCCGCGCAGAAGGCCGCCCAGGCGCAGGTGGATGCCGCTGCCGGCGCGAACCCGGACAAGTGGGGCGCCGCCCTGGTCTCCGTGGAACCCGGCACGGGCAAAATCACCAACATGGCCCAGAACACGTCGTGGCTGCCGGCCAAGGGAAGTTCGACTCCCAGCTCAACTTCAACGTCGACAAATTCGACGAAAAGGGTGGCGACCTGAATGGCCTCGGCGGCGCCCAGCCCGGCTCCACCATGAAGCCGTTCACGTTCGCCCAGTGGCTGGACGAGGGCAAATCCATGAACACGGTGGTGGACGGCTCTGTGCGGAAGTACCCCTGAACTTCCAGTGGCGGAACTCCTGCGGCACCACCACGGGCGCCTACAACTCCGCCGAAGAAGGCCTGGGCGCCGCACCCGACCTGCAGAACGCCGAAGAGGGCTACTACAAGCCCATGACGGTCCTGCGGGGCCTCTACAACTCCATTAACACGGTCACGTTCGCCTCCGCCGCGCAGCTGGACTTCTGCGGGATTCAAAAGATCGTGGACGCGGTGGGCATCCACAACGGTCTCGACAACTCGCCGGTCAACATGTCTGTTGTGGCCAACCTTCTGGGTTCCACCCAGACCTCGCCGCTGACCATGGCCAGTGCGTTCGCCACCTTCGCCAACGACGGCCGGTACTGCGCGCCGATCGCCATCACGTCCGTGACGGATGCGACCGGGGCCCAGCTGCCCGCCCAGGCCTCGAACTGCCGGGACGCGCTCAAGCCGGAGGTCGCCCGCGGCGTGAACTACGCGCTGCAGGAGGTCCTGAACCGCGGTTCCGGCTCACTCATTCAGCCGAGGATCTCCACCCGGACAAACTTCCCGATCGCGGCCAAGACCGGTACGTCGAACAACAACGGTTCCACCTGGGTTGTCGGCCACACCACGGGCCTCGCGACAGCTGCCTGGTTCGGCGATCCGCTGACCAACCAGACGCGCGCCGGGCAGAACATCACGATCAACGGGAACTTCTACAAGGGCATCGACGGTTACATGATCGCCGGCCCCATGTTCTCCCAGTTCATGGCGCAGATCGCCCCTCGCACGGCACGGAGCCGTTCCCGGAACCGCCGTCGAACCTGTTGTACGAAGCCGCGCCGTACCAGCCGCCCAGCAACAACAACAGCGACAACAACAACAGCGAGAAGGCTCCGTCGACGGAGAGCGCGGCCCCGAAGGAACCGGAGCCGTCCGCACCGCCGAAGGAAGAGAAGAAGTAGCCCGTGGCCGGGGATTTGATCTGGTAAGCCGCGTCCGGAGCATCGGGCGCGGCTTTGCCGTTACCGCCGCGGCCGGTGCCGCGATGGGCGCCGCAGTGACCGGCTACGGGCTGTGGGAGAAGAACCAGTTCGTCCTGCGGGAAGAGACCCTGCCCATCCTCCCGGCCGGCTTTGGCCCGATCCGGGTGCTGCACCTCAGCGACATTCACTTTGTGCCGGGGCAGCACCGGAAGGCCGACTGGCTGGCCTCGCTTGCGGAACTGCGGCCGGACCTGGTGGTGAACACCGGCGACAACCTCAGCCACGCCAAGTCCGTGCAGCCCCTGCTGGACTCGCTCCACCCGCTGATGGAGTTCCCCGGCGTCTTTGTGCCGGGCTCGAACGATTACTTCGCCCCGACGCTGAAGAACCCGGTGTCGTATTTCCAGGGGCCCTCCTCGCACACCAAGGAACCGGCCCGGCTGGACTGGCCCCGGCTCCGTGCAGGCTTCGGCATGGGCGGCTGGGTGGACCTGACCAACCGCTGCCAGTCGCTGGTGATCAAAGGCCTGCGCGTTGATTTTTCCGGCGTCGACGATCCGCACCTGGGTCTTGAACGGTATGCCGGCTGGCCCCGGGGCACGAAGGGCCGGGACAGCCGGCCGCATCTCCGCGTCGCCGTCATCCACGCCCCCTACCAGCGCGTCCTTGACCGTTTTACCGAGGACGGCGCCGACCTGCTGCTGGCCGGGCACACGCACGGCGGCCAGATCTGCGTCCCGGGTTACGGCGCCCTCGTCGCCAACTGCGACCTCCCGACCTGGCGCGCCAAAGGCCTGCACGACTGGGAAAACAACGGACGCACGACGCCGGTGAACGTCTCGGGCGGCATCGGCACCTCCCGTTTCGCGCCGGTCAGGATCGCCTGCCGCCCGAGGCGGTCATGCTGACGCTCACTGCGCGTTCCTGAGCCCGCCTCTCCCTTCGCCACCGCCGGGCATGCCCTCCCGTGTGCCCCACCGATGGACATAGCGGGCCTATGTCCACTGCCCGCGCCATGAACTGGACATGCCCCGCGGCAAGGCAGGGCCCCATGCCCACTGCCCGCGTCCGGGACTGGGCATGCCCTCCCGTAAGCGGCGCGCCGCGCAGCCATTGCGGAATGTAATTACTGGGCGAGATCCTGATGCTGTCGATTTTCCTGTGAACCCGGTCACCCGATGGCCTAGGGTAGTTGCTACAGGAAACTACATCCAGTTGCGTTAGCTATTTCGCAGTTGCGTTTTAAGAAGCAGGCATGGCCAAGCAGACCTCATTTTTCTCCTCCATCAGCCGTCTCTATCCGCACGTCAAGCCGATCATTCCGCGGCTGGTCATGGGCCTGCTCTGCGCCCTGCTCGCCAGCGTGGTGGCCCTGACCATCCCCCAGGTGCTGCGGGTGCTGATCAACCAGTCACTGGAACCCGGCGGCAGCACGGACGCGGTCTGGACCGCCTCCTCGTGATCCTGGGCCTGGGCATCGCCGAGGCCGGCCTTGTGGCGCTGCGCCGGCAGTTCGTCATCAACCCCGCCACCACGGTGGAGACCCGGATGCGGGTGTCCCTCTACGGCCACCTGCAGGATCTGACGGTCTCCTTCCATGACCGGTGGGGCTCCGGGCAGCTGCTCTCCCGCGCCATGACCGACCTGAACTTCCTGCGCCGTTGGATGGCCTTCGGCGCCATCATGCTTGTGGTCACCACCCTGACCGTCGTGATCGGCGTGGCCGTGATGTTCGCGATGAGCTGGCAGCTGGCACTGATCTTCCTCGCCGCCGCGGTGCCCATCATGATCTACGGCTTCCGCTTCCGCACCCGCTTCAGCAAGGTGGCCCGGCGCAGCCAGGACCAGGCCGGCGACCTCGCCACCACGGTCGAGGAATCGGTCCACGGGATCCGCGTCCTCAAGGCGTTCGGCCGTAGCCGCGAGGCACTGGAGAACTTCAACGAACAGGCGGAGGAGCTCCGCCAGACGGAGATCGCCAAGGCCAAGCACGTTGCCACCTTCAGCCTGGTGGTCACCCTCCTGCCGGAGCTGGCCCTCGGGACCGGCCTCGTCGTCGGCATCCTGCTGGCCTCCACCGGCGAGCTGAGCATCGGCGCATTGGTGGCGTTCTTCGCCACCGCCGCCGTGATCGCCGCCCCGGTGGAATTCTGCGGCATGCTGCTGGCCATGGCGCTCACCGCCAAGACCGCCGTGGACCGGCATTTCGAGGTGATGGACTCCGTGAACACGATCACCAGCCCGGAACATCCGTGCAGCCCCTCTGAGCTGCAGGGCGCCCTCAGCTTTAACAACGCCACCTTCGCCTACGAGGACGCTCCGGACAACCCGATCCTCAGCGACGTCACCCTGGACATCAAGCCCGGTGAAACCATGGCCCTGGTCGGAATCACGGGCAGCGGCAAGAGCGCCCTGCTCCAGCTGGTCCCCCGCCTGTACGACGTCACCGCCGGCTCCATCACCATCGACGGGGTGGACCTGCGCGAGTTCAGCGTCGAGGACCTCCGCACGGTGGTCGCCGTCGCGTTCGAAGACACCACCCTGTTCTCCAGCTCGGTCCGCGACAACGTCCTGCTCGGCGCCCCGGCCGGACTCCCGCCCGAGCGCCGCGAGGAGGCCCTCGAGGAGGCGCTCGACGTCGCCCAGGCCCACTTCGCGTACTCGCTCCCGGACGGGCTGGACACCCTGATCGGTGAGGAGGGTCTCAGCCTCTCCGGCGGGCAGCGGCAGCGCATCGCCCTGGCCCGGGCCATCGCCGCCCGTCCCAGGGTGCTGGTCCTGGACGATCCGCTGTCCGCCCTCGACGTCCATACCGAGGAACTCGTCGAGACCAGGCTGCGGGAGGTGCTCACCGCCACCACGACGCTGATTGTGGCCCACCGGCCGTCCACCGTCGCGCTGGCGGACCGGGTGGCGCTGCTGGAGGACGGCCGGATCACCGCCGTCGGCACCCACACCGAACTGCTCGCGGAGAACCCCCACTACCGCTACGTGATTGCCAGCCTCGACCCGGAGCCGCGCGACCTGGACTCCGATCTGCTGGACTCAGAGCTGTCCGGCCTTAACGCCGAGGAGGTTTCCCGATGAGCAGCGCCACCTTCGGCACCGCGAACGAGGACAACGCACACCTGTCCAGGACCGAAAGCAAAACCGTCCGGCGCCGCTCCCTGGCCCTGCTCGGCTCGCTGATCCGCCCGGTCCGCCGGCGGTTCTGGCTGACCATTGCCGCCGTCGTGCTGTCCCAGGCCGCCCGCGTCGCCGGGCCGGCGCTGATCGCATTCGGCATCGACCGGGCCCTCCCGGCCCTGATCGCCGGCGACAACGTCCCCCTGATGCTCACGGGCGCCGCCTACCTCGCCGCCGCCGTCGCCACAGCCTGCCTCACCGCCCTGTACGTGACCTCGACGGCGAGACTGAGCCAGGCGATGCTCCTGGACCTGCGCGTCCGGGTCTTCCGGCACACGCAGAGGCTCAGCCTCGAATTCCACGAGAAGTACACCTCGGGGCGCATCATCGCGCGGCAGACCTCGGACCTGGAGGCGCTGCGCGAACTCCTGGATTCCGGGATCAGCTCGCTGGCCTCCGGGATGCTGTTCATGGTGTTCACGGCCGCGACGGTGTTCGCCCTCGACTGGCGGAGCGGGCTCCTGGTCCTGGCCGCCGGCGTGCCGATGTACTTCCTGGCCCGCTGGTACCAGAAACACTCCCAGATCGCGTTCCGCGAATCCCGGGTTGTCTCGGCCCGGCTGATCGTCCACTTCGTCGAGACCATGACCGGGATCCGCGCGGTCAAGGCTTTCCGCAAGGAACGCGAAAACGCCGCGCTCTACGCCGAACTCGCCGAGGACTACCGCAAGGTCACGGTCCGTTCCATCAACCTCAACGGCGTCTTCCAGCCCGGCCTGGTGCTGATCGGCAACGTCTGCGTCGCCGTCGTCCTGCTGTTCGGCGGCTTCCGGGTGCTCAGCGGGGACCTTGCCGTCGGGGTGCTGCTGGCCCTGATCCTGTCCACCAAACGCTTCTTCCAGCCGGTGGACCAGATGGCCATGTTCTACAACTCCTTCCAGAGCGCCCAGGCGGCGCTGGAAAAAGTCTCCGGACTGCTCGAGGAAGTCCCCACGGTCCGGCCGCCCAAAAACCCGGTGTCCCTGCACGATGCCAAGGGAACCATTGATTTCAAGGCGGTCGAATTCCGGTACGGCGACGGGCCCGTCATCATCCCGGCCATGGACCTGCACATCCCCGCCGGGCAGACGGTGGCGCTGGTGGGCCAGACCGGCGCCGGCAAGTCCACCCTCGCCAAGCTGATCGCCCGCTTCTACGACGTCTCCGCCGGCTCACTCACGCTCGACGGCGTGGACCTGCGGGAACTCGCGACGGCGGATCTGCGCCGGAACGTCGTCATGGTCACCCAGGAGGCGTTCCTGTTTAGCGGCTCCGTCGCGGACAACATCGCCCTCGGCCGGCCCGGGGCCTCGCGCGGCGAGATCGAGGCCGCGGCCAAGGCCGTTGGAGCCCACGACTTCATCCAGGCGCTCCCGGAGGGCTACGACACGGACGTCAACAAACGCGGCGGCCGTGTGTCCGCCGGGCAGCGCCAGCTGATCAGCTTCGCCCGGGCGTTCCTGGCCCGTCCTGCCGTGCTGATCCTGGACGAGGCCACGTCCTCGCTGGACATCCCGTCCGAGCGGCTCGTCCAAACCGGCCTGGCCGGGCTGTTGCAGGGCATCGGCGCCGACAGCGGCCGCACCGCCCTCATCATCGCGCACCGCCTGTCGACAGTGGAGACCGCCGACCGGGTGTTGGTGGTCCACGACGGGCGAGTGGTCGAGGACGGCACCCCGGAGCAGCTGATCGGCGGCGGCGGCCGCTTCGCGCAGCTGCACGGCGCCTGGAAGGACTCGCTGGTCTGAGCCGCCCCGGCGCGGCGCGGCCCGGATGCGCGTGCGGTGCATTCTATTGCGCGGCCATATGTGGCTCGATTTCGCATCCGGGGCCCCCATCGGATACTCTTGTGAAGTTGCTTTTGAAGTAACGGATCGGGATGTGGCGCAGCTTGGTAGCGCGCGTCGTTCGGGACGACGAGGTCGCAGGTTCAAATCCTGTCATCCCGACCAATCAAGAAGAGGGTCTTCCATCCGGAAGGCCCTCTTCTTTGTGTGCCGGGGTCCCGTCGACTGCTCCGCAACTGCCGTTTTGACGCTCCAAAAGGGCGGCTACGGAGCAGTCGATGAGAATTTCGCAAAAAATAGCTCCGGGACACGGTTCGCGCATGTCCCGGAGCTATCAAAGAGCGAATACTTACATCGGATCAGGCCAGTTGCCGACATTCGTGGAGTACGTCATCGGGTCGGGCCAGTTGCCGACATTCGTGGAGTACATCATGGGGTCAGGCCAGTTACCGACGGCCTGAGGTGCCTTCATGGGATCCGGCCAGTTGCCGACGGCGGTGAAGCCAGCGTCACCAGTGGAACCAATGGACAGGACGGCCGGAGCCGCAGCGGAGAATGCCAGAGCGCCCGCCAGGACGGCGCCGGCCGCAATCTTCTTCAACATAGAGTTCCTCAATATGAGTCGGGGTCCTTACCAAGTCAGCACTACCCTTGTTGACACACATTGTAAAATGATTTCCACAGAGACTGTCAAGCATTTAGTACAAAGATTGTCCGGAATTAGGAGGTATCCGTGGGGAACGGATTCGGGGAGAAACTCCGAGCGGAACGGCTCGAGCGTGGCCTGACGCAAGCGGAATTGGGCCGGGACCTGTACTCGCCCAGCTACATCTCCCTGCTGGAGACCGGACGCCGCGAACCGACGGCCGATGTCATCGAGGAACTGGCCCGGCGCCTCGAGCTGGCGCCCAAGGCGCTGGAAGCGTGGAGCCAGCCGGTCTCCGTCAGCGACGCGGAATATGTACTTTCGGGCCTCTATGCGCGCCAGGCCTGGGATCTGCGCGACTACTCCCTGGCGGCGACCCATGCCGCGGCTGCGGCCCAGATCGCCCTCGAAGCCAGGAACACCAGCGCCTGGTGGAACATGACCTATATGCAGGCTGAATGCTTGATCAAGCAGGGCCAGTGGCAGGAGTGCAAGGACATCGTCCAGCGCCTCCTGGATCACCCGATGGCCGCCGAATCGGCAGGCCTGGGGGTGCGGGCCCGGCAGATGCTCGCCGCGGCCTCACAGGGGCAAGGGCAGCTGACCGCCGCCGTCGAGCATGCCCAGCAGGCGGTGCGGCTCTGCGCCGAGCTGCCCAAGGGCTCCACCCTGGTCATTGGCGCGCTGCGCGCCCTGATCGGCGCGCTGGCCGAAAGCGGCCGGCTGGACGAGGCGTGGGAATACTGCCAGGCCATGAACGAGCAGATGGACGAGCACTCCATGACCCAGCTCGCTGGCGAGGTCGCCTGGGTGATCGGCAACGTGGCCTTTATGCGCCATGACTACCCTGAGGGGATCAAGTACCACGAGCGGGCGGCACAGCTGCTCTCCCCGCGAACGACATCGACCTGTGGGCCCGGTTCAACAAGGCCTCCGCGGCCGTCCGCCTGTCCTCCGGAATCGTGGAGCCGGAGACGCTGACGTCGATTGAGCGGGCCGAGCTGGCGCTCTCGATCGTGGGCGGCAACAAAACGGACCAGCTGGAGGTGGCGTTCATCCGGGCCCGCTGGCTTTACCTGACCGGGGACATTGTCGCGGCCATCCAGAAGCTGCGCGAGATCCACGCCAACAAGGGTGCACTCGCCAAGCACACCGCCGGCGAGGTATCGCTGCTGCTCGGCAAGGCGCTCAAGGCCGCCGGCGAATCCGATGAGGCACTGGTCTACCTCGAGGAAGCCCAGAAGGAATTCAGCGCGGCCGGCGCCTCGGACCGGGTCCAGCAGTCGATGGACGCCGTGCTGGAAATCCGGCTGGCCCAGCGCCGCGCGCAGTCCGCCGCGGCGTCCGGAACCTAAGCGGGCCGCGGCGTCGGGAACCTAAGCGGGCCGCGGCGTCCGCAGCCTTGGCTGCCCGCCCCGAAACCCTAAGCGAATGTCCGGCCGGTGAGTTTCTCGTAGGCCTCGACGTACCGGCTGCGGGTGCGGGCGACGACGTCGGCCGGCAGCGCCGGAGGCGCCAGGTCCGAGGACTTGTCCCAGCCGGACGCGGCCGAGATCAGCCAGTCGCGGACGTACTGCTTGTCGTAGGAGGGCTGGGCCTTGCCGGGCTCGTACGTGGCGGCATCCCAGAAACGTGAGGAGTCCGGGGTGAGCACCTCGTCTCCCAGCGTGATGACGCCGGTGGCGACGTCGAAGCCGAATTCCACCTTGGTGTCGGCCAGGATGATGCCGCGGCCACGGGCGATGGCTTCTGCCTTTGTGTAGATCTCCAGCGTGAGTTCACGCAGCCGGGACGCGATGTCCTCCCCGACGGTCTCCACGACGGCGTCGAACGTGATGTTCTCGTCGTGCTCGCCCACCTCGGCCTTCGCGGAGGGGGTGAAGACGGCCTCGTCGAGCCGGGACCCGTCCACCAGGCCCTCCGGCAGCGGGATGCTGCACACGGTGCCGGACTCCCTGTACTCCACGAGCCCGGAGCCGGTGAGGTAGCCGCGGGCGATGCACTCGACCGGGAACATGTCCAGTTTCTTGCAGATCATGGCGCGGCCCTCCACCGCGGCGGGCACGCCGTCGTCGACCGTGGACGCCAGCACGTGGTGCTCCACGCCCAGCTGTTCGAACCACCACAGGCTCAGCTGGGTCAGGATGCGGCCCTTGTCCGGGATCTCGCTGGCGAGGACGTGGTCATAGGCGCTGATGCGGTCGCTGGCGACAACCAGGACACATTCCTGGCCGATGCGCTCCGTGATGGACTCGTCCACCGGAACATAGAGGTCGCGGACTTTGCCGGAGTAGATGTGCTTCCAGCCCGGCAGGTCCAGCGTCGCGGTGTCCAGGCCGCCTTTCGGCGCGGACGGGGTGGGTTCGGCGGCGTCCGGCAGGGATTCACGGGTCATGCTCAGGCCTTCGCTTTCGTGGCGGCGGGGGCGCCGGGCGTCTGCACTTTGATCTCGCCGCGGGCCGCTTTGCCGCCGATGTCGGTGCGGAACTGGCTGCCGTCGAGCTGGACCAGTTCGACGCCGTCGTACGCCCGTTCCCGGGCCTCGACGAGGTCCGTGCCGAGCGCCACCACGGCAAGGACGCGTCCGCCCGCGGAGACAACCTTGCCTTCGTCGTCGAGCTTGGTGCCGGCGTGGATCACGTGGACACCTTCGATCGACTCGACTTTCTTGAGCCCCCGGATGCGGTCACCGGTGCGCGGGGCGTCCGGGTAGTTTTCGGCGGCGACGACGACGGCGACGGCGGTCTCCCTGGACCAGCGCAGGGCTGGACCTTGTCCAGTTCGCCCTTGGCGGCTGCCATCAGGAGCCCGCCGAGAGGGGTCTTGAGGCGGGCGAGGACCGCCTGGGTTTCCGGGTCGCCGAAGCGGACGTTGAATTCGATCACGCGGGTGCCGCGGGACGTCAGGGCCAGTCCGACGAAGAGCACGCCGACGAACGGGGTGCCGCGGTGGGCCATCTGGTTGACCGTGGGCTGGGCGACGCGGTCGATAACCTCCTGGACGAGGCCTTCGGGGGCCCATTCCAGCGGGGTGTAGGCGCCCATGCCGCCGGTGTTGGGGCCCTCGTCATTGTCGAAAATCCGTTTGAAGTCCTGCGCCGGGGAGAGCGCCACGGTGTTGCTGCCGTCGCAGAGCACGAAGATCGAGACCTCGGGTCCGTCCAGGAACTCCTCGATCACCACGGTGCCGCCGGCATCGAAGCAGCTCTGCGCGTGGGCGAGGGCCTCGGCCCGGTTGTTGGTGACCACCACGCCCTTGCCTGCGGCGAGCCCGTCGTCCTTGACGACGTAGGGTGCGCCGAACGTGTCCAGCGCGTCGGCGGCTTCCTCGGCGTTGCCGGCCACCCGGGCCATCGCGGTGGGGACACCGGCCTCGGCCATGACTTCCTTGGCGAACGCCTTCGAGGCCTCAAGCTGGGCCGCGGCCTTGCTGGGGCCGAACACCGGGATGCCCGCGTCGCGGACGGCGTCGGAAACGCCGGCGGCCAGCGGCGCCTCGGGGCCAACGACCACCAGGTCGACTGCCAGCTTGGTGGCCAGGGCAGCGACGGCGTCGGGATTGTTGGCGTCGATGGCGTGTGTGGGGACCAGTTTGCTGATGCCGGCGTTGCCCGGGGCCGCATGGACCTCGGTTACGTTCGGGTCTGCAAGCAAGGATCGGACAATGGCGTGTTCGCGGCCGCCGGGGCCGATGACAAGTACCTTCACAGTTCCCAAGGGTACTTTGTGGACCCGGCAGGCTCCTAAGCTGTGACCACCGCTGGACATGCCCAGCCTTGGCCGTGCCCACTGAACATACTGCCCACATGCTCATCCTTCCGCCCGAAGGAGGGCATGTCCCCTACGGAGGCCCCCGGCCCATCCGCGGCGCGTCCCGCTGCGAAGACTGGTTATGGAGAAGCCCAGCACGCAGACGCCCCGCGCGGAAGAACTCAGCCCAGGGCAGCCTGCCCGGAAGCAGCCCGGCAGGCACCGGCCGTCCCGGCGGCTGTCCGGTCCCACCGCCCTCGCCGCACTGGCCGGGGTCGCAGCGGCCGCCGTCGTGCTGTCCGTGGCGGAGCTGATCGGCGCGTTCTTTACGGCGCGGGCGACGCCGGTGATCGCCCTGGGCTCGACCTTCATCGACTTCACGCCGTCGTGGATGAAGGATTTCGCGATCGCCACCTTCGGCACCAATGACAAGCTCGCCCTGTTCGTCGGCATGGCGGTGACCATCCTCCTCCTTGCCTGCGTGCTGGGCATTGTGGCCTACCGCAAGTGGGCCCTCGGCGTCGCCGGCGTGCTGTTGATGGGCGCCGTGATCGTTGCGAGTGTGGTGACCCGGGCCAGTGTGAAGCCGCTGGATGCGATTCCTACACTGATCGGCACGGTGGCCGGTCTCATTGCGCTCCGGTTCCTTATCACGCGGTTGTGGCGGATGCAGCCGTGGCCGGAGATGGACGCGGACCTGGCAGCCAAGGACCCGGAACGTCCCGCCACCAGCCGCCGGGCCTTCTTCGCCGCAACGGGAGTCACCGCGGCGGCCTCGGCCATCGCTGCGACCGGGGGTCGGATGCTCAGCGCGGCCCGCAGCAACGTGGCGCAGGCCCGCGAATCCCTGCAGCTCCCCGCGCCGGTGAAGCCTGCCCCGCGGTGCCCGCCGGGGTGCAGTCCAAGGCGCCCGGCGTCACGCCGTGGCTGACGCCCAACAACGAGTTCTACCGCATCGACACCGCCCTGAGCGTGCCCGAGATCAACGCCCAGGACTGGGAGCTGCGCATCCACGGCCTCGTGGAACAGGAAGTCCGGCTCAGCTTCCAGGACCTGCTGGACGCGAACCTGATCGAGACCCACGTCTCCCTGACGTGTGTGTCCAACCCGGTAGGCGGGAACCTGGCCGGCAACGCCAAATGGCTGGGCATGCCCATCCGCGACGTACTCAAGATGGCCCGGCCCACGGAGGGCGCGGACATGGTGCTCTCCACCTCGATCGACGGCTTCAGCGCCTCGACTCCGCTGGAGGTCCTGCAGGATGACCGGGACGCCATGCTGGCGATCGGGATGAACGGTGAAGCCCTGCCGCTGGAACACGGCTATCCGGTGCGGATGGTTGTTCCCGGCCTCTACGGCTTCGTCTCCGCCACCAAATGGGTGGTGGACCTGGAGGTCACCCGCTTCGCGGACAGCAAGGCCTACTGGACGCAGCGCGGCTGGTCCGAACGCGGTCCCATCAAGACCATGGCCCGCGTGGAAGTCCCGAAATCCTTCGCCAAGGTTCCGGCCGGGCGGGTCGCGATCGGCGGGACCGCCTGGGCCCAGACACGCGGCATCACCAAGGTTGAGGTGCAGATCGACAACGGCCCCTGGGCCGAGGCCACCCTCTCCGCGGAGGCCTCGCTGGTCACGTGGCGGCAATGGTCCTACGACTGGGAGGCCACCCCGGGCCCGCACTACATCAAGGCGCGCGCCACGGACGGAACCGGCGAGGTCCAAACGGACAAGCGCGCGGATCCCGTGCCCGACGGCGCCTCCGGCTGGCAGTCGCTGATGGTGACCGTGGAATAACCGGGTATCCCCGCCGGGCACCATAGACTTGCAGCATGCCCTTGAATTCGCATGCCACCTTCACCGTCGAGTCCGCCGTCGAACTGGCCGTCGTTGAACGCAGCGGCTTCGTGGAGTCCCGGCACATCGGTTCGGCCGTTCTCATCGCCGGGGACGGCACCGTCGTCACCGAACTGGGCGACATCACCACGCCGATCTATGCCAGGTCCACGCTGAAGCCGCTGCAGGCCCTCGCATCCATGCAGGCCGGCGTCCCCTGCGCGGGGCGCAGGCCGCGATCGCCTGCGGCAGCCACGTCGGCTCGCTGGACCACATGGACGTCGTCGAAGGCATGCTCAAGGCCGCCGGTGTCAAGGAAGATCAGCTCCAGTGCCCCGCGGCCTGGCCCGAGGACGAGACCGCACGCACGTGGCTGGTCCGCACCGAGCGGGGCCAGTCCAAGCTCGCCTTCAACTGCTCCGGAAAGCACGCCGCGTTCCTCTGGGCCTGCACCGAAAACGGCTGGGACACCCACAGCTACCTCGAACCGAACCATCCCCTACAGCAGCGCATCCGCTCCGTGATCGAGGAATACTGCGGCGAGAGCATCGCCCACCTCGGCATCGACGGCTGCGGCGCCCCCGTGGCCGCCGTCTCCCTGACCGGGCTGGCCCGGGCCTTCTCCAAACTCGCCAAGGCCCCCGGGGACAAGAACTCCAATGCCCGCGCCGCCACGATCGCCACGTCGATGCTGGACTACCCGTGGGCCGTGCAGGGCAAGGGCGAGTGCAACACGGTGGTGATGGACGACCTCGGCATCCTCGCCAAGATCGGCGCCGAGGGTGTCCTGGTGATGGCCACCCCCACCGGTGCCTCGGTCGCGATCAAGATCCTGGACGGCAACGTCCGGGCCACCACGCTCGTCGGGCTGACCCTGCTGGCTGCGGCCGGCGCCGTCGACGTCCCGGAGGTGGCCAGCGTCCTGGACAAGGTGGTCGCCCCGGTGCTCGGCGGCGGCCGGCCGGTGGGCAAGATCCGGCTGGGCCACGCCGTCTCGGCCCTGCTCGACTAGCCATGGCCGTAGCCCGACGCCGGATAGCCATCGAAGAGGGCCGCGCGGCCCTCGCCGCGTGGCAGGCAGCCGGCGGCCCCGAAGCCGGCGCCCCGTCCCCCGCAGCACACTCGCGACGGCGGTCCGCTACTGCTTGGAGGAGGTCACCGCCAGGGCCCCGGAAACTCGGTGGAAGTGCGGGTCCCGCCCTTCGGCGTGACGCAGTGCGTGGAAGGTCCGCGGCATACCCGAGGCACTCCCCGAACGTCATTGAGTGCGACGCCGCCACCTGGCTGGCGATGGTCAGCGGGCAGCTGAGCTGGGCAGACGCCGTCGACGCCGGCCGCGTGGCCGCCTCGGGGCTGCGCGCCGACCTGTCCGCCCTGCTGCCGCTCTAAGCGGACAACGCCCGGCTAACCCCGCCCGATGAACGGCATCCCGGCGGCGGTGATGACGAGGGAGCCGACGCTGGCCGAAGGCGGCATCCCGGCCATCAGCAGCACCGCACGCGCGGCCTCGTCCACCGGGAAAGTCGGCTCCACCCGGCTGCTGCCGTCGGCCTGGACCGCACCGGAGCCGACGCCGATCGTGTCCATCAGCTCCGTGGCCGTGTTGCCGATGTCGATCTGGCCGCAGGTGATCCCAAACCCCGGCCGTCGAGTTCGATGCTCTTGGTCAGTCCGGTCATGGCGTGTTTGGTGACCGTATAGGCCACGGTCCGGGGCCGGGGCGAATGTGCGGCGATCGAGCCGTTGTTGATGATCCTCCCGCCCTGCGGCGACTGGGCCTTCATCGCCCGGACGGCGGCAGCGGCGCACAACATGGAGCCGGTCAGGTTCACCGACACGGTGGCGTCCCAGTCGGCGAGGCTGATCTCGTCCACGGAGGCGGCGGGGCCAAACACACCGGCATTGTTGAACAGCACATCCACACGGCCCCACAGCTTGAGGGTCTCGGCGAACAGCCGTTCGACGTCGTCGGGCACTGTCACATCGCACGGAACGGCGAGCGCCTGGGCATGTCCCGCGCCCGTTTCCAGCAGCTGCGATTCCCGGCGGCCGGCCAGCACCACCCGGTAGCCGTCGGCGAGCATGAGCCGGGCTACCGCCCGTCCGATCCCGGATCCAGCGCCGGTGACTACGGCGACTCGGCCGGGCAGGTGATGTCGTGTCATCCGGCTAGCGTATGCCGAGTTCGCATTTCACGGCAGTGTCCAGCGACAACATTGCGGCGACCTGTCATCTCGCAAAGGGGCGGACCACTCAGTGGTGGGCGCGCGCCCGCTTTCCTGCGGCCAGCGATCCTCCGGACAGCGAGGTTCCCCGGCCGGCGCCCCCGGCGGTTCGTCTGGTCACCCTGGAGAGCGGACCCGCCGGCGCGGCCTGACCGCCGGCGCTGCGGTCCCGGATGAGTCCCGTGCCGGCGATTTCGCGGGCCTGGGCGATACCGGCAACGGCTGCCCGCTTCGTGGGAAAGGTGACGGAGACGGCCATCAGGCTGCCTGATCCGTCCAGCATGCGGATCCTGTAGCCGCCGTCGGGCGCGTCCACGAGTTCAAAATAGCCAGCCATCGCACACTCCTTTATCCTCCACCCCACGTTGGGATATTAGTAAGTATACTTATCTAAGGTGTGGACGAACACCTGCTGCGAAAATCCGGCCGGACTCAAAAGTGCCACAGGCGGTTCCCTTGGGAATAGGATCCGTAGATGCTGAAAAGGCATATGGGAGCAGTGCACGTCGGAACCAGCGGCTGGAGCTATGACCACTGGCAGGACGTGTTCTACCCGCCCGGCCTGCCGGCGCGGGAGCGGCTGGCGTACTACGCGGCCCGCTTCACCACGGTGGAGCTCAACGCCAGCTTCTACCGCTGGCCCCGGGAGGCCGCGTTCGCCAGCTGGCGCCGGCGTCTTCCGCCCGGGTTCCTGCTCTCCGTCAAGGCCCCCGCGGATTGACGCACGGGAAGAAGCTCTTCGCCCCGGAGGTCTGGACCGAGCGGATCGCCCGGTGCTGGCACGAACTGGGGAGAAACGGGCGGTGCTGCTGGTCCAGCTGCCCCCGGACTTCCCCGGGACGACGCGCGGCTGGACTACTTCCTGACGGCGCTTCCCGACTGGATCCGCGTCAGCGTGGAGTTCCGCCACGCCAGCTGGGACGAGCCAGCGGTCTACGCACTGCTGGAACGGCACGGCGCCGCCTACTGCATCATGAGTGGTGCCGGCCTCCCCTGCGTCCTCCGCGCCACCGCAGGGTTTGTCTACGTCCGGCTGCACGGACCGGACCGGGAGCACCTCTACGGAGGCTCCTACCCGGCCGACGACCTGCGCTGGTGGGCGGACCGGATCCGCGAATGGCAGGATGCCGGCAAGGAGGTGTTCGTGTATTTCAACAACGACGGCGGCGGCAACGCCGTCCGTAACGCCATGGCGCTGCGCCACGAGCTGGGCGGCACCTGAACCGCGCCGCCTCCGGACGCAGACGACGGCGGAACGGGCCCGTGTGGGAGAGTGGAGGCATGGAATTGGCGTCACAGCAACCACCCGCTCAGCAACCGGTCACCGGCAACCGGGCTTTCCGCCTGGCGCACTGGGTCTCGGATACCGTCAACAGTCTTCGGCTGAAAACTGCCCGTCGCTGGGACTTTGTCCCGCAGACCGTCGCATACCAAGGCTACGGATCCACCACGTGGGTCCGTGTGCTCGGCCGGGTGGTGCTGACCAGCAAGCCGCACCCCGGCAGCCGGGCGGAGAAGGCAGCTCAGAACGGCAACCAGAACATCCGCGGCTGGCGGGCGTTCACGTCCGTACCGATCCAATACTCCGAGGTGGAAATCGAGATCGGCGGGGTGACGGCCCGGGTGCATGCGGACCGCGGCGGACTGGTGGACACGGTGGTGCAGGTGGAGCTCACACCGGGCTGGCACTCGGCCGTGCTGCGCGCCGAGGGGACCGAGCCTGCCACCGCAAAGGTCTTCGTCATTTCCCCCGACACAAAGCTTGGAATCGTGTCCGACATCGATGACACGATCATGGTCACCGCTCTCCCCGGCCGTTCCTCGCGCTGTGGAATACCTTTGTGCTCAATGAGCGGGCCCGGATGGCGACGCCGGGGATGGCCGTGCTGATGGATCGGCTGATGGTGGAATACCCCGAGGCCCCGGTGATTTACCTGTCCACCGGCCCGTGGAACGCCGCCCCCACCCTGGCGCGCTTCATCACCCGGAACATGTACCCCTCCGGCGCCCTGCTCCTCACGGACTGGGGCCTCACCCAGGACCGCTGGTTCCGCAGCGGCCAGGAGCACAAGCGCCGCAACCTGGAACTGCTCGCCGAGGAGTTCCCGAACATGCGCTGGCTGCTCTTCGGGGACAACGGGCAGCACGACGAAGCAATCTACTCGCACTTCGCCCAGCAGCACGGCGACCGGGTGGCCGCCATCGGCATCCGCCAGCTTTCAGCCAGCGAAGCCGTCCTGGCCGGCGGCCACTCGGAGACCGGCGACCACACCGGCTCCCAGGTTCCGTGGATCTACTCCCCGGACGGCGCAGGCATGGCGAAAAGTCTGCAGGAAATGGACCTTCTCTAACCTGCGCCGCTGTAGTCAGCCCACCGGGTGGGGGCGTTCGACGTCGGAAGTCCCCACCGCTGCGGCGGCGGCCTGGATGCCGGCCTCCGGCGCCGCACCCGCGACGGGAGTCTCCGGGACGGTGTCCTGGTGCCGCGCCTCGAGGACTTCCCGCAGCCAGTAAAACGAGGCTTTCCTCGTGCGCTCCTGGGTTTCCCGGTCCACGTGCAGCAGCCCGAACTGCTGCTTGTAGCCGGCCGACCATTCGAAGTTATCCATCAGCGACCACACGTAGTAGCCGCGCAGGTCGACGGACTCTGCCGCGCCTCCGGGTGACGTCGCCTCAATGGCGGTGGCAATGTGGTCGGCCAGGTAGCGCACCCGGCGCTCGTCCGGGATGATGAGCCCGCCGTCGGGGTCCTGGATCTCAAGGTCCTCGAAGCTTGCCCCGCCCTCGGTGATGTAGACCGGCGGCAGGTCCGGGTAGCGCTCGGCCATTTCCGCGAGCGCGACGGCCATGTACTCCGGTTTGATGGGCCAGCCGTACGCGGTGATCTCGGTATCCGGGAAGGACGCGATGTGGAACGGCGAGCCGGGAGCGGTGCCGCTGAGGTCATCGCCCATCGCCTCCGCCATCCCCTTGGGCACGGCGCCCTCGCCCGGACCGGAAGCCACACGGGTCGGCATGTAGTAGTTGAGCCCGTAGAAGTCCAGCGGCTGCGAGATCAGCGCCATGTCCTCGCTGGACGGGCTGAACGAGGAGAAGAAGGTGGCGGCCCGGACGGTGTCCGGGTACTTTCCAAGCAGGACGGGGTCCGCATAGAGCCGGTTCTGGGCCATGTCCATCAGGCCGGCGCTGAGCTTGTCCAGCGGGTTGCCCGAAGCGGGCACCATCGGTGAGTACACATTGGTGATCCCGATTTCGCCCGGCACGTTGGCGGCCCGGAGTGCCTGCAGCGACAGCCCGTGGCCCAGCAGCTGGTGATGGACGCTGGGCAGGGCTTTGAGCATGAGCGCCTCGCCCGGCGCGTGCATCCCCAGCATGTAGCCGTTGGTGCTGACCGTGGCGGGCTCGTTGACGGTTACCCAGCGGGTCACCCGGTCTCCGTACGCTGCCGCGGCGATCGCGGCGAACTCTCCCAGCCGGTAGGCCGTGTCCCGGTTCATCCAGCCGCCCGCTTCATCCAGCTCCAGCGGCGTGTCCCAGTGATACAGCGTGGCCATCGGTGCGATCCCGTTGGCCAGCAACAGGTCGATCAGCCGGTCATAGAAATCAAGGCCCGCGGAGTTGACCGGGCCGCTGCCGCCGGGCTGGATGCGTGACCAGGACAGGGAAAAACGGTAGGAATCGACCCCGAGTTCCTTCATCAGGGCCACGTCCTCGGGCATCCGGTGGTAGTGGTCGCACGCGACGGCGGGGCTGTGGTCCTCCACGATCGATCCGGATTTCGCCGCAAAGACGTCCCACCCCGAGGGGCCACGGCCGTCCTCATCCAGGGCGCCTTCGATCTGGAAGGCGGCGGTGGCCACGCCCAGCGTGAAGCGCGGCGGCAGCAGCGCGGCCAGGTCCTTGGCGGATGCTTTCATCAGTCGATTCCCCTATGTAGTTTCCGGCAGTGGACTGATTTTAGGTCGTGGCGCATCCCCGCGCCACGACCGGCGCCCGCGGGCCGGTCCGTGCCCCTCACCGCACAAGCATCCACCGCGCCTCAATACGACGCGGTTTCAGGTCCGAACAGGAATTCCTTGGCGTGCGCAACAGCCTTCTTGAACGCGTCGTTCCGCAACGCCTGCAGCTGTTCGGTTTCGTCCGCCGTAGGTTCCAGGTAACTCGTGTAGCCCGGCCGCAGCACCCAGATATCGCCGGCCGGAGGCAGGTAGAAGACGCCGAATGAACGGTGCTGGCTGTCATCGACCGTCCAGATGGGAACCACCGCGAGGGCAGCCCCGGTGTCGACATTGATCCACTGCGCCCTCGGCAACGGCGCTTCGTGGGCTTCCGGGTCAAGAAACGGGGCTGTGCCTTGGCCCCACCGAGCCTCAAAGCGCTCGTGGAAGACCGGCATAAGATGCGAATCGTAGCGGCGCCATGCGCTCATGGCCGCCCTCCTTCTATGGTGTTTCTGACGGGTGTTTCGCCTGACGCTTCGGGCGGACAGTTCGACGTCGGGATGGCGGAGGCGCATCAGCGCCCGGAAGGCGTGCCGGATCTGGGCCGCCGTCGCATCCGGCGGTACGCGCAGTGCAGCGTAGTAGCCACGGGGGTCGCGGTTCATGTCCTTCACCGCCCTCTCGACGGACCGGGCGGGAACCAGTCGACGTCGGCTGCGGCCGGCGGCGGCTGGTCCCCGCCTTATCGGTGAGCTGGCAGGGTCCGTCCGCCGCCCAGCTACGTCCCGATCTCCTGCATCTTGTCCTGCGTGTGCGTGATTTCAATCTTCCGCGGCTTGGCCCGTTCCAGCACCGGAATGCGGAGCGTCAGGACACCGTCGGCGTACTGCGCCCTGACCTTCTCGGTGTCCAGAGTGTCGCCAAGGATGAGCTGGCGGCTGAAGACGCCGCGGGGCCGCTCCGCGGCAATCAGTTCAACGTTGGGGGCGTCGGATCGCGCCGTTCGGCCCGGACGGTCAGGACATTGCGCTCGATGTCGAGGTCCACCGAGTCAACGTTGACGCCGGGAAGATCGAATGCGACGACGAACTCGTCGTCCTCCTGCCACGCGTCCATCGGCATGGCCGCCGGCCGTGCCGCCGTTCCAAAGACCTGCTGCGTCAGCCGGTCCAGTTCACGGAACGGGTCCGTACGCATCAACATCATTTCCCACTCCTTCATACGAGACTTGTGTACTTTTTCCTGTATCCCAACCACCCAATTATCTGTAGTGGTGGATATAGATTTTTTATAGCACCGGTGCGAAACTGATGCAAGAGGGAATCCGGGACATCGAACAACTGCGAAGGGAACGCCGTGACGGTACGTGGTGAGGAGCTGGGCGTTTACGCGATCTCCGTCGTGGCCCAATTGGTTGGGACCGGGCAGCAGAACATCAGGCTCTACGAACGGAAGGGCCTGCTGACGCCGGACCGCACCGCCGGAGGAACGCGGCAGTACAGCAACGCGGACCTGGTGGTGCTGCAGCGGATCGGCGAACTGCTGGAGGAGGGGCTGAATCTTGCCGGGGTGGCCAAGGTGCTGGAGCTGGAAGCGGTCAATGCCCGGCTGCAGAGCGAGCTGCACCGGCTCCGGTCACGCCGGACCTAGCGCCTCCCGCCCCCGGCGATGCGGTGGGACTCCTCGAGGAGCTCGCCGAGTTCCGTAAGGTCGATGCGGTCCAGCCGCACGAGCACCAAGCAACGGTGAACGCTCATGATGGGCCGTCCAGAAATAAGTCTCCGGGTCCGTTCCGGCGAGCGCTTCGCGTTCCTCGGTCTTGACCGTGAGCACCCCTCTTCCCACATCCGGGCCATGAGCGTGGCCGCGAACCAGGCGGGCTGGCCCCAGCTGGGGCGTTCGACCACACCCGGGAGGGCCAATGCGGCGCGGCGGACATCTTCTTCGGTGGCCATGCCCCACTGTGGCACCGGTGCCGGCAGCGGGCAAGAGACCCCTTGAGTTACGTCTGGCTCGTATCGGCCTTGGAAAGTGTTCCGGTGATCTCCTCACCCCGGACCCGGGCGGTCCGCCAGGTGTCCAGGGCGATCACGCCGCCCAGGATCACGAACGAGATGGACAGCGAGGCAAACGCGTCGGTCAGCCAGTGGTAGCCCAGGTACAGCCGGCTCACCGCGGCGAAGAAGATCCCGACGCCGGCCAGCAGGAAGCCTGCGACGGCGGCCATGCGGTTGTGCCGGCGGGAGAAAACCAGGTAGGCGCTGACCAGCAGGAAGTCGCAGGCGCCGAGGACGTGGCCCGATGGGAAAGAAAAGGTGAAGTCAGCGCCGAAGAGCATAAGGTCCACGGGCGGGCGCTGGCGGTCAATGGTGCGCCCGATGATCTGGGCCAGAATCACACCGGTGAGCATGGCGCCGGCCAGGAGCATCGGCCGCCAGGCGTGCTTGGCCAGCAGGCCCCAGGCCACCGTCACCACCAGGATGATGATCGGCAGTGCGACGGGTCCGAAAACGATCGCAAGGATGATCATGATGGTCGTGAGCGGTTCGGAGCGGAGGGTGAGGAGCCACGAGCGGACCGGCTCGTCGCCGGCGGTCAGGCCGTCCTGCTGGAGGACACCGGCAAGGATCGAGAAGAACAGCACGACGCCCAGAATCATCAGGCCTACGGCGATCCGGTACAGGTTCTTCCGGTCCCGGACCTCCATGTAGCGTTCCTCCACCACGAATTTGTCGTGGAATACGCGCCATCTGCCGGGTGATTTTCCGGTTGTTTCCTCAGCCATTTCCGCATCCGCCTCTACGCCGTGTCTGGACATTCCTTCGTGAAGAATATCCCGGTTCGGGGGCAGCGGGGCCGTAAAGCCCCGCTGCAGCCCGGCGCCGCGCTCCCCGGTAGCCTGATGCCATGGGCGTCATGAATGAACTGATCAACGCGGACGTCGTCCGCTCGCTGCAGCGGATCCTCGCCGCTGCCTCGCCGGGACGCACCTTCCCGGGCCTCGCCGGCATGGCCGGGCGCCTCGATCCACTGAGCCTGCGGGAACGCACGGACCTCCTGAGCCGCGCCCTGCTGGCCGACCTGCCGGAAAACTACGCCGGCACGGCGGCAATCTTCCGCCGGGCGCTGGAGGATCCGGACTTTACCGGCTGGATGATCTGGCCCGTGACCGAGACCGCGGCCACCCTCGCCCTGACGCACAAGGAACCCGCCGATTTCGAGGACTGCCTGGCGCTCCTCGCAGAGCTGACGCCGCGGCTTACCGCGGAATTCGCGATCCGGCGGCTCCTTGCGGCCGATCTGGACAGGGCGCTGGCCGTCATCCAGGGCTGGACATCTCATCAGGACTGGCACGTGCGCCGGCTCGCGAGCGAGGGCACCCGGCCCTACCTGCCCTGGGCCATCCGCGTCCCCGAGATCACGGACCGGCCAGCCGCTACCCTGCCGATCCTCGACGCCCTGTATCGGGACCCCGTCGAGGATGTCCGGCGCTCGGTGGCAAACCACCTGAACGATCTGGCCCGCCACGCCCCTGACGAAGTGGTTGCCGCGGCGGCACGATGGATGGCCGAGCCCGACGGAAACACGGCCAGGGTGGTCCGGCACGGGCTGCGGACCCTGCTCAAGAAGGCGCACCCCGGCGCGCTGGAACTGCTGGGATTCGCGCCTGCCTCGCTGGCCGTGACGGCGCCGCAGCTGGACCGCACCGTCGTCGAGCTCCCCGGGGAGCTCGGCTTCACGTTTGCGGTGTCCAATACCGGGCGGCGGAGGCCCGGCTCGCCGTCGACTACGTGGTCCACTACGCCAAGGCCAACGGCACCCGCGCGGAGAAGGTATTCAAACTCGGAACGGCCGTCCTGGCCCCGGGCGAGTCCCGGACATTTTCGAAGCGCCACGCGTTCCGCCAAATGACCACGCGCGTCCACCACCCCGGCGGCCACACCCTTCAGCTGCAGGTCAACGGGGTCCGCTATCCGGCGGAAGAATTCACCGTCCTTACGTAAGGGCCGCCGACGTCGTCGCCGGTGGCCGCCTACTCGTTGTGCCCCTGGTCGCGGCTCATCTGGTCTTCGGCCGGAGGGTCTCTCCGGGAGGCACTCCCCGCCCGGCTCCAGCCCCGTGATCTTCCCGCTGAGCGGATCCGGGTTGGCCGAGGCGGCCGGATCCGGATCCTTGTCACCGGGGATCTCTGGATGGGTGGCGCGGTCCGCAGGTTTGGGCGGATCCGGGTTGGCCGGGTCGTTTTCAGGATGATAGGTGCTCATGGTTACGCCTTCCGCATCGAGGGGACTCTGAGCTTCGTGCCAGCATCATATTAACTCCAGGACCCAAGCACCGGCGGGTCAATCTTCGGCCACGGTTTGAGTTCGTTGGCGTTGGGCGGCCTAAAGGATGGCCCGGCCCCTCTGGCGGAGGCGTCCCCGACTAGTTATAGTAAGCATGCTGATAATCAGCCTCCGTGCAGGTGTCACTTGGGCCCGCGCCACATGTGCTTTGAAAAGGAGAACCGATGAAGTCTATTCTCAGGACCGCCTTCGCCGCACTCGCGCTGTGCGCAGCCTTCCTTGTGCCCACGGCGGCAGGCAGTGCTGCAACACCCCATCACGCTGACGGGTTGAGCGCCCTCAATGCCGGCACCACCACGGCGACACCCACTGACTCCGCGTCCCCTGCCGGCCCCGTCGACCCGGGCACCGGCGAAACACCGGCCGCGAAGGAAACCCGTGTGGACTTCGCTCCGTATGTGCTGGCCGCGGTGCTCATCCTTGCCGTCGCCGCCGCAGCCCTGGCGTGGCGCCGCTGGGGCGGCCCGTCGTCAAAACCCGCGCGCCACGGTGACCAAACGACAGACAAACAGTGAGGTCTTAATGATCGCGGCACCCATAGCCGGCAGCCACGCAGCCTCGATCCCAGGACCCATCTGCCGTACGGGCGCCACGAGTCGAAGAAAGGAACACCATGTCAGTCAAACTCAATCAGGCAGGCCTCAGCCACGCCCGGCAGCTGATCAAAGACTCCAGGATCGCCCGGGATGCGCGCGACGACTGGAGCGAGCATGCCCCGATACCGGCCAGGAGAACGCCTACATCGACAAGCACGGCTACACCGAATACGGCACCTGGCATTTGGGCACAGACAGCGAGAAAACTGAGGGCACAAAGGGCCGGTACAGCTTCCCGTTCGGCGACTTCCGACGCCTGCACCGCTGCGCAATCCTCGCCATCGAAAGCCGGGCCGCCCAGAACGACCATGACGACATCGCCAAAGCAGCGAAATCCATTCTGGCCGAACTCGACAAGGACTGAGCCGCACCTGGCGGGCCCGGTGTCCGCGGCCCCAGCCTCAGGGCAGTCCACGACGCAGCGGACCGTAGCAGCAACCGCCGTCCGCGACACTGAATTGTTCGCCCGGAAGCGTCCCGCCCGTCCCCGGGTGAGCATCCTCACGAGAGAGACCCGGGCAGGGATGGAACTGCAGGTCAGCGGCGCGCGGCAGGCACCGGTCGAATCATGGGTCCGGACAGGCTCCGACGAGACACAGCGTGGTGATTTGACGGGCCGATAAATATGACGTTATTGTCGCTTCAATTATTGGGGCCAACGAGTAACTCCCAAGAAAGAACAGAGCGATGACCACAATAACCGAGTGCATTGAAATCCAGGTTGACAGCCGCCAGGTCCTGGACGAACGGCTCGACGACGCCGTGCGCGGACTCCAGCAGATCGCCATGGCCACCGGGACGCAGGGCATCCTGATCACCCGGCACAAGCCCGGCCACTACACGGCTGCGCTGTCCGACCAGGTCCCCTTCGGCATGACCAGGGAACTCATTCACTAGCCTCGCCGTTGCCTGGGGCGCATGCCCAGGCGCACAAAAGCCAGGTCCCGGGCGGCTGAGCCTCGACTCCCGCCCGGGACCTTCTCTGCGCCCTCGATCATTTCCTGACTACCAGTCGTGAACGGTTCCGTCGACGAGGCGGTTGTAGGGCAGGTAGGCCTGCTGGTACGGGAACGCGGCGGCGGCCTCTTCGTTGAATTCGACGCCGATGCCGGGTTTGTCGCCCGGGTGCAGGTATCCGTCGACGAACGTCATGGACTGCTCGAAGACCTCGTTGGTCTTATCCGAGTGCTGCATGTATTCCTGGATCCCGTAGTTGTGGATCGCCAGGCCCACGTGCAGCTGCGCGGCGAACCCGACCGGGGAAATGTCGGTGGGGCCGTGGAAGCCGGACTTGATCTGGTACTGCGCGGCGAAGTCCATCACCTTCTTCAACGGGCTGATCCCGCCGAAGTGCGTGGAGGCGGCCCGGACGTAGTCGATCAGCTGTTCCTTGATGATCGTCTGGTAGTCATACACGGTGTTGAAAATCTCACCGATCGCCAGCGGCGTGGTGGTGTGCTGCCGGACCAGGCGCAACGCCTCCTGGTTCTCCGCCGGGGTGCAGTCCTCCAGCCAGAACAAGTCATAAGGCTCCAGCGCCTTGCCCAGCTTCGCGGCCTGGATCGGCGTCATCCGGTGGTGCCCGTCATGGAGCAGCGGCAGCTCCGGGCCGAACTCGTTCCGGACCGCCTCGAACACGGACGGCAGGTGCCGCAGGTACGCCCGGGTGTCCCAGTCCTCCTCCAGCGGGAACGCACCGCGCCCGGCGGGCTCGTAGTCATACCGCTCCCCGAGGCCTGCGCCTGCGCCGCGACCCCGTACACGGCCTTGATCCCGGGCACCGCGGTCTGGATCCGGATCGACTTGTACCCGAGCTCCAGGTGCTCCCGGACCGAATCGAACAACGACGGCAGGTCCGCGCCCGAGGCATGCCCGTACGCGCGCAGCCCGTTCCGCGAAGCCCCGCCCAACAACTGGTACACCGGCATCCCGGCCAGCTTGCCCTTGATGTCCCACAACGCCATGTCCACCGCGGCGATCGCGGCCATCGTCACCGGACCCCGCCGCCAGTACGAGGACCGGTACAGGAACTGCCAGGTATCCTCGATCCGGTGCGGGTCCTTCCCGATCAGCAACTGCGCAACATGCTCCTTCAAATACGCGGCCACCGCGAGCTCGCGCCCGTTCAACGTCGCGTCCCCGATGCCCGTCACACCATCCTCCGTGGTGATCCGCAGGGTCACGAAGTTCCGCGAAGGGCTGGTCACAAAGACTTCAGCAGCAATGATTTTCACAAGTGGTCCAGGCTTTCGGTGTCGGTTGAAGTTCGGTGGATGGCGGGTGGATGGTCGCGGGCATGCCCTAGCGCTGGGTTGTTCCGCTGGGCGTGGCCCCGAGCAGCGCGAGCTCGGACCGGCGGGGCAGGCCTTCCCAGTCACCGGCGGTGCTGACGGCGAATGCCCCGCGAGGGCGCCCCGCTGCAGGCGGCCGGGCACGTCCTCGCCGTCGAGCAGGGCCGAGAGATAGCCGGCGGTGAAGGCATCCCCTGCGCCCACGGTGTCGATGCTGGTGACGGGCACGGCGGGCGTTTCCCACCGGCCGGCCGCGGTGTGGACCCCGGCGCCGGCCGGGCCGCGCTTGACCACCACCTCCCGGACGCCTCGGTCGAGGAGTTCGGCGGCCATGGCCGTTTCGGCGTCGTCTGCCGCGCGCGGTTCAGTACCGTTCCCGGCGTCGGCAGCGCAGACCAAGCCGAGTTCGTCGTCGGAGGCGATCAGGATGCTGGCATGCCGGGCCAGCGGGCTGAGGACGGCGCGCGCCTCGTCCCGGGACCAGAGCTTGCTGCGGTAGTTGACGTCGAGGGAAACGTCCAGCCCTTCGCCGGCAGCCCGCGCGGCCGCATATTCCACAGCCCGCCGCGCCTCCTGGCTGAGGGCGGCCGTAATTCCCGTGAGGTGCAGGACGCGGGCGCCGTTCCGGAAGGCGGCGTCGACGTCGTCCCGGCTGAGGGTGGATCCGGCGGATCCCGCACGGTAGTAGAAGGCGCGGGTGACGTCCGCGGTGCGCTGTTCCAGGAACATCACTCCGGTGCCGCGGGAGGCGTCCGCGCGGTGGTGCACCCCGATGCCCTCGCTCCGCAGCTGCCGCAGGATGAACTCTCCGTGCGGGTCGGCGCCCACGACTCCGGCCCAGCCCACCCGGTGGCCGAGCCGCGCGACTCCCACGGCCACGTTCGATTCCGCCCCGGCCACATGCATCGCCAGGGAGCCGCCGGCAGACAGCGGTCCGGCCGAGCGCAGCGAGACCATCGACTCGCCGAAGGTCAGGAGCTCAGGGGCCCCCGGGACGGGAAGCACCGGGACGGGAAGCACAGAATCGGGAGTCACGGCAGCCGCTCCGCGGCGATCCGGCGATCGAAGTCTGCTGCGACTGCCACGAAGGCGCGTGCCCGCTCGCGCATCGGCGCCAGGTCCCCGCCGGAGCCGGCGTCCCCGAACAGCGGTCCGCCGAGGCCGACGGCGACGGCACCCGCGTTCCAGTAGCCCGCCGCCTCGTCGAGCCCCACGCCGCCGACGGCGATGAAAGGGATCCCGGGGAACGGGTCGCGCAGGGCTTTGAGGTAGCCCGGTCCGCCGATGGAGGCGGGAAAGAGCTTGACCGCGGTGGCGCCGCGGCTCATCGCCTCGTAGGACTCCGTGGGTGTCAGGGCCCCGGCCAGCACGGGGATCCCCAGGGCAGCGGAGGCTTCGATCGACCCGGCCAGTGACGGCGTCACCATGAACTGGCCGCCGGCCTCGGCCACGTGGTCCACGTCCTGCGCGGTCAGCACGGTGCCGGCGCCGACGAAGCAGCCTTCCGGAGCGGCGGCGCGGACTGCGCGGATCGCTGCGAGGGCGTCCGGCGTGGTCAGTGCGATTTCGACGAAGCGGAAGCCCTCCTCCATCGCGGCGAGGGCCGCCTTCGCGGCCGCGCCGCCGTCGGTGCCCCGCACGATCGCCACCAGCCGGGTCTCCCGGATTCCCGCGAGGAGTAGTTCCGGAGTCAGTACTGAAGTCATGTTGTTCACCATTCTGCGAAGGCTCCGTCGGGGTGGCGCCAGACGGGCCCGCGCCAGGCGTGTCCGCGCTTGTCCGCGGCGCGGACCACGGCCTCGTCGATTTCGATGCCGAGACCCGGGCCGGTCAGGCGTTCGATGTGGCCGTCCACGAACTTCAGCGGGGACTTGTCCACCACGTAGTCCAGGACTTCGGCGCCCTGGTTGTAGTGGATGCCGATGCTTTGCTCCTGGATCAGGAAGTTGGGCGTGGCGAAGCCCACCTGCAGGCAGGCGGCCAGGGCCAGCGGACCCAGCGGGCAGTGCGGGGCGAGCTGGACCTCGTAGATTTCGGCGAGCGAGGCGATTTTGCGGACCTCGGTGATGCCGCCGGCGTGCGACAGGTCCGGCTGGGCCACGGCGATGCCGGCCTGCAGCGCGGGCAGGAATTCCTGCCGGCTGTAGAGCCTCTCGCCGGTGGAGACCGGCGTCGTGGTTGACGAGGTGAATTCGCGCAGCAGGTGCGTGTTTTCCGGGACCACGGGTTCTTCGAGGAAGAAGGGCCTGTACGGTTCCAGCAGCGGTGCCACCCGGCGGGCGTTGGCCAGGCTGAAGCGGCCGTGGAAGTCGACCGCGACGTCGCGGTGGTCGCCCAGCACCTCGCGGGCGGCCGCGACGCGGCGGACGACGCCGTCGAGCTCGGCGACGGAAGCGATGGGGCTCATCCGGCCGCTGGCGTTCATTTTGACGGCCGTGAGCCCGACCTCCAGCTGGGCGCTGATCTGGTCGGCCACCTCGTTGGGCTCGTCCCCGCCCACCCAGCCGTACATCCGGATCCGGTCGCGGACGTGACCGCCCAGCAGCTGGTGCACGGGGGTGTTGAAGTGCTTGCCGGCAATGTCCCACAGGGCCTGGTCCAACCCGGAGACTGCGCTGGCCAGGATGGGGCCGCCGCGGTAGAAGGACCCCTTGGTCATCACCTGCCAGTGGTCCTCGATCCGCAGGGCATCGTTGCCGATAAGCAGCTCGGAGAGCTGGTCGACGGCGGTGCGGACCGTTTCGCTGCGGCCCTCGCAGCTGGCCTCGCCCCAGCCGACGATCCCGCTGTCGGTTTCGATCCGGACGAACAGCCAGCGCGGCGCGACGAGGAACGTTTCAATCCTGCTGATGAGTGTCATCGGTGGCCTAGCCCTTCGTCGCACCGGCGGTCATGCCGGAAACGATGTACTTCTGCGTGAAGAGCGCAATGATCATGATCGGAACGGTGACCACCGTGGCGGCCGCCATGAGCCCGCCCCAATCGATGCTGGCGTAAGAGACGAAGTCGAAGATCGCGACCGGGAGGGTCTTGGTCTTGGAACCGGAGAGCACCAGGGCGAACATAAAGTTGTTCCACGAGAAGATGAAGGACAGGATGCCCGCGGTGGCCATGCCGGCCACCGAGAGCGGCAGGGTGATGCGCCGGAACGCACCGATCGGGGTGAGCCCGTCCACCTGCGCGGATTCCTCCAGCTCCAGCGGCAGCGAGTCGAAGTAGCTCATCATGATGTAGACGATCAGCGGCAGCGAGACGAACATGTGGCTGAGGATCAGTACTTCGAAGCCACCCACCATCTTCAGGTTGGAGAAGACGTAGTACCAGGGCACCAGCAGGGAGACGCCCGGGATGACGCGGGCCATCAGGACCACCAGGGCCGAGCGGTGCATCGTGAAGCGGCTCATCGCGTACGCCGCCGGAACACCGAGGACCAGGGACAGGACCGTGGAGACGAAGGCCACCCAGAAGCTGTTGAAGATGAAGACGAAGTAGTTGTTGCGCTGCAGCACGTTCGCGTAGTTCTCGCCCGTGGGGGTGAAGAAGAACGACTTGCCGGTGTCGTAAATGTCCACGTTGGTCTTGAAGGATGCCAGCAGCATCCAGAACAGCGGGGCCACCAGGAACAGCACGACGGCGACCAGGGCGGCGACGCGGAAGGCCTTGTAGGCGCGGGTGCCGAGGGGCTTGCGGCGGCGGGGGCGGCGCGGGCCGGGCGGGGGTTGCGGTCCGGGGTTCGGTGAGTTCTGTGTTTTTTGTCTGGACGGTCATTTGCTTACCGCTTTCTTGCGCATGGTCAGCAGCCACATGGAGCCGATGATGATCATGAAGAACAGGATCAGCACCGCGGAGGAGAGCCCGTACTGGTTGTAGTCGAAGCTCAGGCCGTAGGCGTAGACGTTGAGGGTCTCCACCTCGTGGAAGGACCCGCCGCCCTTGCCCTTGGTGGCGTACAGGATGTCGAAGGTCTTCAGGGCGTCGATGCCCCGGAGCAGGATGGCCACAATCACGGTCGGCATCATGAGGGGCAGGGTGATGAAGAAGAAGCGCTGGAACGCGTTGGCGCCGTCCATCCGGGCCGCCTCGTCGGGCTCCTCGGACAGGGAGGTCAGGCCGGCGAGCAGGATCAGCACCACCATGGGGGTCCACTGCCACACGTCCATGAAGATTGTGGTGCCCAGCGCGGTGTCCTGTCCGGACAGCCACGGCTGGGGCGGGATGCCGACCATGCCCAGCAGCTGATTGACGAAGCCGATGTTGGGGTCTAAGATCAGCCGCCACATCATGCCGACAGCTACCGGAGTGGCGACGAGCGGCAGGAGAATGGCCACGCGGACCCACTTTTCACCGCGGAAAGGGCGCCACAGCAGCAGCGCGATGCACATGCCCAGGACCACCTCGCAGACCAGGGCGACTCCGGTGAAGGTCAGCGTGCGTCCGACGGCGGGCCAGAAACGTTCGACGTCGGACAGGACCGTGAGGTAGTTTTCCAGGCCGATGAACTCGGAGGCCGCCCGCACCGAGCCCTGCGAATCGGTGAGGCTCAGGTAAAGGGTCCAGGCCAGCGGAAAGATGATCAGGACGCCGACGAAAATCATGGCGGGGGCCGCGAAAAGCCACTTGCGGTGCTGGTTCGCCCAGGCGGAGAAATTCTCACGGGCACCGGTGGCGCGGCCGGCGTTGCGGCCGGACGGCGGCTGGGACTGCGCGCTGCGGGGAGGGGTCAATACAGACATGGTTCACCTAAGGAGTCGGGGGTGAAGTGAAGAGCTTGCCCGGCGGGGCGGCGGTTTGGGCTGCCGCCCCGCCGGGCTGGTGATGCATCGGGCGCGAACCGCGCCGGGCGCGTTACTTCTTTTCGCTGTCCAGGAACTTCTGGAAGGCCTCGTGGGCCGTGTCGGCGGCGGCAGAAGCGTCCTCACCGGTAATGGTGGCTACGATCGGTCCGCCCACGATTTCACGGGCCTTGCCTACCGTGACCACCTCGGGACGGTCGTGGCCGACGCCGTTCTTGGCGCTGGCGGCGATGGCCTCGGCCAGGTCCGCCGGGTAGGTGGAGGTGCCGGCGGGGTCGGCCCAGACGGAGGCGCGGGGTCCGGGGACACCGGCCTTCTGCGCTTCCAGGGTGCGTTCCTTGCTGGTGGCCCACTGGATGAACTTCCAGGCGTTGTCCTGGTTGCCCGAGGCTTCGTTGACGGCGAGGCCCCACGACGGGATGTTGTACGGCTTGGAACCGGCCGGGCCTGCGGGCAGCGCGGCGAAGCCGACCGTGTCGGCGACCTTGGACTTGGCCGGGTCGGTGGCGTTCTTGTAGAGGGAGTCGGCTTCGGTGTAGAAGGCGGCCTTGCCCTGGGTGAAGATGGCCATCGCCTCGGGCCAGCTCATGTCGGTGCTGACGTTGGCCGGGCCGTAGTTCTTGATCAGGCCGCCGTAGTACGCATAGGCCTTCTTGGCGGCGTCGGTGTTGACGGCGGACTTGCCGCTGGCATCCGTGAAGTCACCGCCGAAGCTGTACAGGAAGCTGGAGAACTGGGTAACGGCGGCGGACTTGCCGGTGCGGGCCACAAAGCCTGCCGTGTCCGGCGAGGAAGCCTTGATGGCCTTGGCCGCCGCTTCAAGTTCTTCCATGGTCTTGGGCACTTCGAGACCGGCTGCCTTCAGCAGGTCCTTGCGGTAATAGAGCACTTCGCGTTCGGTGATGATCGGGACGCCCACCACCTTGCCGTCAGCCGTGGTGGCCTTGACCGGGCCCTCCTGGTAGTCCTTCCAGTCCCAGATGGTGTCCGCGGAAACCTTGGACGTCAGGTCGGCGAGGTAACCGTTCTTGGCGAACGCCTTGCCCTCCTGCAGCGGGCGGTACATCATGACGTCGATCTCGTCGCTGCCGGCGTTGAGCTTGACGTTGTACTGGTCCGAGAGCTGGTCTTCGCCCAACTGGGTCAGCTCGACCTTGAGGCCGCTGGACTTTTCGAATTCCGGAATCGCGGCCTTGATGCCTTCGGTCCAGACGTGGTTTGCGAGGGTGACCCGGACGGTGCCGGCGGCTTTGGCATCGCTGCTGCCGCTGGCTCCGCCGCAGGCGGTGAGGCCCAGAGACAGGGCCGCGGCGACAGCCGCGTACTGCACAATCGAACGTCGCTTCATTACGACTCCCTTGGTTCTTCAGGGCTGGGCGTCACAGTCCAGCCGGCTGCAAATGCATCTTTACATCTGCTCTGGAAGCGATCTTAGAGAAATAAAGCAGACTTAAACAACCCCTTGTGCCTCACCCGTATGATTTATTTATGAAAACCCCAAAGGCGGAGTCCTCGGCTGACCTGCATTCCGTGCTGGTCCAAAACCTGGGACTCGCTATTGCCGAGGGGACCCTGGCGCCGCACTCGATCCTGCGCCTGGACGAGCTTGAGGCGCAGCACAGCGTGTCCCGCTCCGTGGTCCGGGAAGCCACCCGGGTGCTCTCCTCCAAGGGCATGCTGGAATCACGACGGCGGCTGGGCACCGTCGTTCAGCCCGAAGACTCCTGGAACGCCTACGATCCGCAGGTGATCCGCTGGCGGCTCGCCTCGTCCAAACGGCTCGAGCAGCTGCAGGCCTTGAATGAACTCCGCGGAGCCATCGAACCCCAGGCTGCGCGCCTAGCCGCCGGGCGCGCCTCCTTGGACACCGGCAGCGACCTCGTCTCCCAGGCGGCTCGGCTCTGGGCCGCGGGGCAGCGGGGAGACCACGACGAATTCCTCCGGCTCGACATCGAGTTCCACGCCGCCGTGCTCAAGGCCTCCGGAAACGCCATGTTTTCCCAGCTGCACAACCTCGTGACGGAGGTCCTGACCGGGCGCACCGAGCACGGCCTGATGCCGCACCTGCCGCATCATGAAGCGCTTCAGCTGCACGTGGATGTTGCCAGTGCCATCCAGCGTGGCGAGGCGGCGGCGGCCCATGCCGCGATGAGCCGGATCGTGGAGCAGTCCACCGAGGAGATGGGCGACATCTGGTCCAGGCACCAGCAGCCCGCCGCCACCCCCGCACCACAACGCGGGGTCACTTCGCGCCCATGATGGGGCTCTGGATGGGCGCGAAGTGACCCCGCGTTGCTTCCTTAGCGGCCGCCGTTGAGCTTCCGGCTGCGCTGCTCCTGGGCCAGCGGCCCGTACGGGTAGACCCCGACGCGCGGCGGCTCACCTCGCTCAGCCGCATCAGCTCCCCCTCGGTCAGCAGGAGGTCCGCGGCCGCGAGATTGTCGGCGAGCTGTTCCGTGCTGCGCGCACCCAGGATCACGGAGGTCACGGCCGGCTGTTCGGCCAGCCAGGCCAAAGACACCTGGGCGGCACTTGCCTCGTGGCGGCCGGCGATGTCATGGACCGCCTCCACGATTTCCCAGGTGCGCGGGTCGGCATTCCGGGCCTTCCAGGCTTCCATGCCGCGTTCCGGGTTTTCACCCAGCCTTGTGGCACCCGCAGGCGGCTGGTCACGCCGGTACTTTCCGGACAGCCAGCCCCCGCCCAGCGGCGACCACGGCAGCAGGCCGATCCCGGCGTCGAGCGAGGCCGGCACAATCTCGGACTCGATTTCGCGGACCAGCAGGCTGTACTGCGGCTGCAGCGTCACCGGCCCGCTCCAGCCGTGGGCGCGCGCCACGTGGACGGCCTTCGTCAGCTGCCAGCCCAGGAAATTCGAGAAGCCGTAATAGGCGATTTTCCCGCTGCCGACGGCGTCGTTCAGGAACCGCAGGGTCTCCTCCAGCGGTGTGATCGGATCCCAGGCATGCAGCTGGTACAGGTCGATCTGTTCCACACCAAGACGGCGCAGCGAGTCATCCAGTGCGCGGTTCAGGTGCCGCCGGGAGGTGCCGACGTCGTTCGGGGCCTCGCCCGTCGGGAAACGGCCCTTGGTGGCGAGCACCATGCGGTCCCGGGCGTCCGGGCGCGCGGATAGCCAGCGGCCGATGATCTCCTCCGAGAGCCCTGCGGCGTAGACATCGGCGGTGTCGATAAAATTGCCGCCCGCCGCGACGTAATCATCAAGGATCGCGTGGGATTGTTCCTCAGTGGATTCGGCGCCGAAGGTCATGGTGCCCAGCGCGTAGCTGGAGACGACGGCGCCGCTGGTGCCCAGGGTGCGGTAGTGCATGGGGCTCCTCAGTCTTCGGTGGGAGTGGTGCGCAGCGGGTGGTAGGTCCGCCAACTGTGCTCCGGCGCGTAGCCCAGCAGGCGTTTGGCCTTGTCGATGGAGAGCAGGGTTTCGTGCTCGCCGAGTTCCTTCACCACGGGCACGGCCGGGAACACCTCCGCCGCGAGGCTGGCGCTGGAGCGGCTCATCACGGTGTCCGCGTTGGCGATGATGAACGCCTCAAACCCCGGGGTGCCGTGCTCGAGGGCCCGGGACACCGCCTGCGCCCCGTCCCGGCCGTCGATGTAGCCCCAGAGGTTCCACATCCGCAGCCTGGCGTCGGCGTCGAAGCCGGGGAATTCCTCGTAGTCCTCCGGGTCCATCACGTTCGAAAAGCGCAGGCCGGTGATGCTTAGCTCCGGATCCCAGCGGGTGAGCTGGATGGCCATCTGCTCCTCCAGGTGCTTCACCAGGGAGTAGGTGCTTTCCGGCCGGGCCGGGTATTCCTCGTCCACCGGTATATAGGGAGGATCGACGTCGAAAGGCAGTCCCAGCACCGTCTCGCTGGACGCGTAGACAATCTTTTTGATCCCGGCCCGACGGGCCGCCTGGAACACGTTGTACGTGGCCTGCATGTTGTTCTCGAAGGTGGCGGCGTCCGGCGCGTGGCCGGGCGCCGGGATGGCGGCCAGATGCACCACCGCGTCAAACCCCGAGTGCCGGTCCTCCAGGCCCAGGAACACGTCCACCACCTGGCCGTAGTCGCGCAGGTCCACCTCGGTAAAACCGCGTCCGCGCGTGCCCGTGCGGTCCAGGTTGGTGACGTCGTGGCCCTCCTCGCTCAGCCGCCGGACAACGCTCCGGCCCAGCTTTCCGCTTCCTCCGGTAACAGCAACTCTCATCAGCACTCCTTGGGGTGGGGTTGTGTGGCGGGGTTTGTTCCACCCTAGAGGGGACGGCGGACGGTGCACAGCCCCAGGCCCAGCGCTCCGGGCGCCGGGCGGCTTCCCGGGTGACTTTTGGCCCTAGGCGCTGCCGGGCGGACCGGGCAGGCTGGGGGCCATGAACGCTGATCAGCGGATAGTCGTGGGTGTGGACGGTTCGGATTTCTCGACGACGGCGCTGCGGCTCGCCGGGCGCTTGGCCAGGAGCCTCGACGCGCCGCTGGCGGTGGTCACCTGCCTTGGCACCTCGGATCTTTTCCTGGCCTCCCATCTGCCCGAAGAGAGTTCCCCCACCACCACGGAGCTGGAAGAGACGGCGAAGCGCCTCGTCGATGAGTCCCTGGACCGGGCCTTCGGCGGCGATGTGCCCGAGGGACTGACCCGGACCGTGAAGTTCGGCCCGCCGGCGAAGGTCCTGGTGGAGGAGAGCCGGGACGCCCAGCTCCTGGTGGTCGGCCGACGGGGCCGCGGCGGCTTCCTCGCGCAAATCATGGGGTCGGTCAGCGGCGCCTGCGCGGCCCATGCCCACTGCCCGGTCCTCGTCGTCGGTGAGGACACGGGCAAAACACGGACAGGCGGATGAACCGGGCCCCTGCATCCCTCCGGCTCCGCGGCCCCCTGGCGGGCCTTGCCGCGGCGGCAGCGGCCGCCTGCTACGTCCTGGCAGTCCGGCCCCGGCTGTTGCGGTGGGGTGCAAGCACCCAGGAAGCCGCCGCCCGCTTCCCGGCGATGACCTCGTTCCGACGCCGCGGATGCAGAGTACCCGTGCCGTCACCATCAGCGCACCGGCCGCGAGCGTCTGGCCGTGGCTCGTCCAGCTGGGCGCCGGACGCGGCGGAATGTACAGCTACGATCTGCTGGAGAACGCCGCCGGCCTCGGCATCCACAGCGCCGACCGGATCCTTCCCGAACACCAGAGGCTCGACGTCGGCGACGTCATTCCGCTGGGCCCCGACGTCGGGATTCCGGTGCGGCAGATCGTGACCGGCTCCGTGCTGGCCCTCGGCGGCACCGTGGATCCGCTCACCGGGAGCGCCATCCCACCCGGCGCTCCCGCCGCAGGTCCGCGGCTGCAGATCGGCTGGACGTTCGTGCTGGAACCCGTCGGTGAGCGCACCACGCGGCTGCTGTCCCGGACGCGGTATGACTATGCTCCCCTGCCCGTGGGACTCATCCTCCGGCCCTTGCTGGAACCCGTGCAGTTTGTTATGGAACGGCGCATGCTCCTGGGCATCAAGTCCCGGGCGGAGGGAGGCACACCGTGAGTTCGGCCAAAACCAGCATCATCGCCGGCATCGCACTGATGGCGGCCGGCGTCCTGTTGCTGCTGGATCTGCTCGGGATCCTCGATAGCGCGGCCCTCGTGTGGCCGCTCATTTTCGCGGCAGCCGGAACCGCGTTCCTGACCGTGTTCTTCCGCAGCCGCGCTGACTGGTGGGCCGCCATTCCCGGCTCGGTCTTTCTGGGCCTGGCGGCGGTCATCCTGATCACCCAGCTCTGGCCGGGCCCGGCGGCGTACGGGGCGGGCGCCGCTCTGTTCCTGTTCATGGGCGCAGGCTTCGGCGCGGTGTACGTGCGTGAACCCGCCAACTGGTGGGCGCTGATCCCCTGCGGGGTGATGCTGACACTGTCACTCGTCGTGGCCCTCCCGCCGGCCTGGGAAGGCATGCCCGTTGCCGCGGTGCTGTTCCTGGGTCTGGCTGCCACGTTCGGGGCGCTGTCCCTGGTTCCCGTCCGACCCGAGCACAGCCCGGGGCCGCCTGCAGCTTTCCCCGGCCAGCAGGGTCAGCCGGGTCAGACCGCGGCAGCGGAACCTTCACGGATGAAGTGGCCGCTGATTCCGGCCGCGGTCCTGGCCGTGCTGGGGCTCATCTTCGCCTTGCAGTCCACGGCGCTGCTCACCGCCAGCGAATTTTTCGTCCCTGTGCTGCTGGTGCTCGCCGGGGTGGCACTGCTGATCTACGCCTTCCGCCACCGGGCCGGCGGCAACCACAAGGTCCACGGGGTCTGACACGCCTACCTCTGCGGTTCGGTGTCAGCCTGCAGCAGGTAGTCGATGAACCAGTCCCTGGCGAGGATGGCCGCCGCCGCCAGCGTGCCGGGTTCTTCAAAGAGATGCGTGGCGCCCTGGACCACGGCCAGCTGGTTGGGACAGCGCATCATGGACTTCGCCTTGCGGTTGAGTTCCAGCACTTCGTAGTCATAGCTGCCCACGATCAGGAGCGTGGGGGCCCGGACGGCGGATAACCTGGGCCCGGCTAGGTCAGGGCGGCCGCCGCGGGAGACGACGGCATCGATCCTGGCAGTTGGTTCTGAGGCTGCCCAGAGCGCGGCCCCGGCACCGGTGCTGGCACCGAAATAGCCGATGGTGCAGGAGGCCGTGTCCTGCCGCGAGGCGAGCCAGTCCGTGGCTGAGGACAGCCGGCGGGCCAGCAGTTCGATGTCGAAGACGTTGGCCCGGTGCCGTTCCTCCGCCGGGGTCAGGAGATCCAGCAGCAGTGTGCCGAGCCCGGCCTGCTGGAGCACCCCGGCAACATACCTGTTCCGCGGGCTGTGGCGGCTGCTGCCGCTGCCGTGCGCGAACAGCACCACCCCCGGGCCGGGACCGGCAGGTGCAGCTGGCCTTGGAGCCGCACCCCGCGCGACGGGATCTCGACTTCCTCGTCGACCTCCGCCGGGTCCTCCGCACCGGCCGTGGACGGCTTCCACGGCGCCGGCTGCGAATTCCGCAGGCGCTTGGCAGCCGCGTCGAGCAACTGCACCACTTCGTCGTCCTCGGTGGGCGAGAAATCGCGGTAGTGGTAGCCCACCGCGGAGAACTGGTGCGGGGTGGCGAGGCAGACGATTTCGTCGGGCTCGGTCAGGCTCCTGAGGGTGTCGGCGGGGGCCACCGGAACAGCGAGGATGACCCTCGCGGCACCGAGCTGCCGGGCGACCCGGCAGGCGACCCTGGCCGTGGACCCGGTAGCGATCCCGTCGTCGACTATCACGGCGATGCGCCCGGTGAGCTCCTGCCGGGTCCTGCCCTTCCGGAACCGGGCCACCCGGTTCTCCAGGACAGCGCGTTCATGGTCCTCGACCGCCTGCAACTCCGTGTCACTGACCCGGGCATGGGCCAGCACGCGTTCCTCCAGTACGCGGGCCCCGCCCTCCCCGATGGCGCCCATGGCAAGCTCGGGCTGGTAGGGAAGTCCCAGCTTCCGCACCACGATCACGTCCAGCGGCGCGTCGAGGGCGGCGGCGACTTCGAAGGCCACCGGGACGCCGCCGCGCGGCAACCCCAGAACCACAATGTCCTGACCCCGCAGGTCCGCGAGCCGTCGGCCCAGTTGCCGGCCGGCGTCGACCCTGTCTTCGAAAATGCTCATCGGTAAGGCTTTCCACTCGAGGTGCCGGCCGTGGCCTCCATCCAGGAGTGCGCTCCGCGGGCTGGGAAATTGACCGATTGGCCTCTTCCTCCCACTATCTGTCAGGAACCCTCCGGACGTGAGGGCCTTTATGCCCGGTTTGGCAGCGGGCGGTTCCGTGAGGAAAGGCGCAGAACGGCTGTATATAATTTTCCGGTACGGTTCTGCAGCGGGCCGTTGGATTGTTCTTCGATCCGGCCGCCCGCCGTTGCAGCTTCCCGCACGTCGGTGGCCCGTCCGGATCGTTTTGACCTGAGTGAAACGGCACGACGAGACAGTGGTTAGCGAATCAACCGCAGCTTACACAGACGCAACATCAACCAATCAGCACTTCAATGAACTGGTGCTCAGCAGCTCCGACGTAGAGGAGTTCCTGGGCGAACTGGCGCGCGTATCCGCCGGCAGCCTCTCGGAGCCCGGTGACGAAATCCTCTGCGGGATCACGCTCTTCCGGCACCGCAAAGCCGCGACGGTGGCCAGCAGCAGCCCGGCCGCCCAGGCCATGGACGAAATCCAGTACACCTTCGGCGACGGCCCGTGCGTGACGGCCTCCCGGGAACAGGAAACGGTTCATATCCGCGACCTTGAGGATTGCGGACGCTGGCCGCAATACGCCGCCACCGTCCGGGGCCACGGCGTCCGTTCGATTCTGGCCCTTCCGTTCCTGCTGGACGGCGACACCCGTGCGGCGCTCAACCTGTACTCGCACCGGTCCGGCCGGTTCGACGGCAGGGCGATGGACCTGGCCCGGAACTTCGTGAGCCAAACGTCCATGGCGCTGCGCCTCGCCGTGCGTTTCGCGAACTACAGCGACACGGCCGCGAACCTCAGGGCCACCCTGGAGACACGGACCGGCATCGACGTCGCGGTGGGCATCATCATGGCGCAGAACCGCTGCAGCCAGGACGAGGCCTTTGAGCTCCTCAAGGCCGCGTCCAGCGCGCGCAACATCAAGCTGCATGTGGTGGCCGCCGGCGTCGTGGAATCACTGGGCAAGGGGCGGCCAGGACGCACTTCGACGTCTAAGCCCCGCGCCGGATTTCGCGGATCAGCCAGTCCACGATCATCCGGCTGGCGCCGGAACTGCTGTCGGCCCGGTGCTGCTGCGCGTGCCAGCGGTGGACGTCGCCCCGCCGTCCGCCGCGGGACTCCAGGTAGTCCGTGAAAGGGCAGTCCTGGAGGCGGTGCGGGTGCGGGGAACCGAGGCGAAGGAACTTCCAGTGGAAGGCCAGGGCTCCGAGGGCCGTGGTGACCTGGCGGGGGATTCGCGCGATTCGAAGCCCGCCGTCCAGCCGGGCACCTCGGCGGCAGGCATCGGGCGTGCTAGATGGTAGCCCTGGCCGTACCGGGCTCCGAGCACGGCCACGGCTTCGGTCATGCCGAGGTCCTCGAGCCCCTCAGCCACGACAGACAGGTCGAAATCCCTGCCGATCTGCACCAGGGTGGCGATCAGGCTGAGGGTCTCCAGCGGGCTGGTCCGCAGGCCGGTGAGCATGTCCCGGTCGATTTTGACCGCCGTGAAGGGCAGCATGGACAGTCGCTTCAGGCTGCTGTAGCCCGCGCCGAGATCATCCATGGCGAGTCCGACGCCCAGCTCGACCAGGCGGTCCAGGGGCCCCCGGAGCAGGTCCCAGTCCGTGGTTTCGGTTTCCAGTAGCTCCAGGACCAGCCGCGGCGGCGCGATCGTGTGCCGGCGGAGCGCTTCTTCGACGAAACGCGGGCAGTCCGGGTCCAGCAGGCTGGACGGGGCAATGTTGATGGAGACCTTGGCGGACAGCTCCAGCCCGTCCCAGGCCGCGAGGCGGGCCAGCACCTGATCAAGTCCCACCCTGAACAGCCTGTCCGTCTCTGCCGCGCTGAGGTGCGGAAGGAAGGCTGCCGGCGGTACAAGGCTGCCGTCGCGCAGCCGCAGCCGGGCCAGGGACTCGAACAGGTGGACGCTTCCGGCGTGAAGGTCCACGACGGGCTGCATGAACATCTCCAGCCCGCCGTCGAACAGCTGCTCCCTGTACGAGGCAACGACGTCGCTGGCCGGCCCGGGCGCCGCACCCACCCCGGCGGGTGCGCCGGCCGTCGGCACGGGGGCCGGAGACGCCTCGGCGTCCGCCGCGTTCCCGGCCAGTTCCCACCAGCCGTGCGTTCCCGCGGATCGGGCTTTGGCCACGTTGAGGGCGGCGTCGGCGCCGCGCAGCAGGGTGCGCATGTCGTTGCCGTCCCGGGGCGAGCAGGCCAAACCCGCGCTCATGGTCAGGGAAATCGTTTCCCCGCCCGCTTCAAATGGTTCGTCGACACTGCGGCCGAGCCGGCGGAGCACGCCGCCCAACGTCGCCGCGGCGTCATCCCCGCCTGCCCCTTCAACCACGAGCACAAATTCGTCGCCGCCCATCCGGGCGAGGAACTCGGCCGGCTGGAGCCGCGCCTGCATCCTGGCGGCCCAGCTTTTCAGGATGGCGTCGCCGGCCTCGTGGCCGAGGGAGTTGTTCACTTCCTTGAACCGGTCCAGGTCAATCAGTCCGACGGCGACGGCGGGCCGGGAACCGCCGTCGGGATCCAGCACCCTGGCGAGGTGCCCGTCCAGGGCCGCACGGTTGGGCAGGCCGGTCAGCTGATCGTGGGTGGCCTGGAAACGGAGCTGTTCGTGCAGCGCCATCCGGGCATTAATGTCGCGCTGCACGCTGACGAAGTGTGTGACCTGACCGTTTTCGTCCAGGAGCGGGGTGATGGTCAGTGCGTTCCAGAACGGTGATCCGTCCTTGCGGTAGTTGAGGATGTCGCCGCGGAACTGTTCCCCGCGCGCCAACGCGTCCCGGATGGTCGCGGCGGCCTCCGGCGCGGTGCCCGGCCCTGGAGGATCCGGCAGTTAGTGCCCAGCACCTCGGCTTCCGAGTACCCGGTGATGGTGCTGAAGGAGCGGCTGGCGTGCAGGATGTTCTGCGCCGCGTCCGTGATCAGCGAAATTTCGGACGTTGCGGACAGGGCCCTGACAAGGAGCTCCGGGGTATGCCGTCGGCAACGTGGGGCGAGGCCGCGGGCGCGGGAGTTGGCCTGCGAAGAGACATGCTGGATCCATTGAAAAGTCAGTCCGGGGTCCGGAAATTGATAAGTTCACTGACAGACTAGCCGTCCCGTGGCCGTACGTCCGGCAACTCTCGGCGCTCCGGCGCGGCCGCGATGTCGAGGATGGTCCGGACGGTGACCTCATCGGCCAGGATCCGGAAGTGCCCCGCGGTGTCCAGCTGGATGTTCCGGGCTCCGGGCAGCACACTGCCCTCAGGGATGTGCGGGTCAAAGCGCCCGTAGACCGAAGTGATGTGCTGGTTGACGCGTTCCTCCCGGGCGAGCTGCATGGTCACCGCACTCCGGGGCGAGAAGGCGCGCAGGCTCGGCAGCAACATGAACGACGCGTACCGCGATCCGGAGAACGGCGTGCAGACCGCCACCATGCCCGCGATCCGGCGCTCCGGATCGAGCTGCATCATCACGAATTTGCCGATCAGTCCGCCCTTGCTGTGCGCGACGATCATCGCGTCCGTCAGTTCACGCTCCCTGATGTATCCGGCGATCAGATCCGCGGTCTTGGGCACCGCGTGCCGGTTCCGGCGCAGCAGCGCCAGCACATGCACCGGATGGCCGGCCTCATGAAGCCTCCTCGCGAGCGGCAGCATAAAGCGCCAGTCCTCGTACACTCCCGGGATCATCACGACGGGGCGTCCGGTCCCGCCGAGGAAATCCTCCGGCTTGGTGCGGGAGGCGGCGCTGAGGATCTGCCGCCCGCGGCATACAGATAGTCCTGGACCCACCAGCGGGCGGATTGCAGCACCCCGCTCAACACCCCGCTCACGCCGGGTGTCCTTGGGAGGCCTCCCCGGCGTCCTGGCGGATCCCGGCAAATTCCAGGATGGCTGCCGCCACTTCCACGGAGCGGTTGTGCTGCACGACGTGCCCGGTGCCTGCGACTTCGAGCAGCTGCCCCTCGGCCGCGTGGGAGGCAAGGCGTCGGCACCAGTCAGCCGAGGCGACAGGGTCGTTCGCGCCGCGCACCACCAGGACCGGGGCGGCGACTCCGGCAATCTTCTGCTCCGTGGGGTAGCCCATCATGACGCGCAGGGTCTTCAGGTACCAGACGGGCCCACAGCGGAGATAGTCGGTGAAGACGAGGGCGTTGGCGGACGGGCTTTCGAAGAACAGGCTGTCCCGGCCGAGTGCGAGGGCCTGCTGCATGACGGTGCGCCGCTTCGCATCGACCACCGGCGCCATCAGGACCAGACGGGACACGCGCTCGGGCTGCTGAAGTGCGGCCTCAATCGCGAACTGGGTGCCCATTGAGTGTCCGACCAGCACGAACTCCAGGACACCCAGCTGCTCCAGCGCCCCAAGGATGTAAGTGGCGTGGTCCGGGACCGTGAGAGTGTTTTCCGGGTGTGGCGTCGCTCCGAAGCCGGGGAGGTCGATCGAGTACGTGTCGGCTGACTCCGCCAGCAGCCGGTGGAGCCGGCCGAGATAGCGGTGCGAGACGCCGATCCCGTGGATCAGCACGACGGCGGGGCGCGCCGCCCCGCCGTCGTGCGGGCCGGCGTGGCCCGCGGAGACGAACACATGTCCCACATGGCCTGCGGCCTCGATCTCTAGACGGTCGGGCCTGCTCATGGTGGGCTCTTTTCTGTCCGGTGCTTCCGCGCCGCGTATCAGCGTCCGCTAAGCATACTGACAGAATTCCGCCGGTCAGTCCTCTCGCTTGTCCCGCTCGCTGAACTCCTCGTCAAGGTCGTAGTGCCTGAACTCGGTCTCCGGATTCGGTTCGCCCTCGGCCACGTACTCGTAGTCCAGCTGCCGCTGGACCTGGCTGTCTAGGACCTGCAGGTCCTTGTCCCCCACCTTGCTGAGGTCCTCCGGGAACTCATCCTCCGGCGTGATGTGCAGCTTCTCGGTCATGGCGTGCCTCTCTGGGCCGGACAGGTGGACTCGATGACGCTGTGTCCCGGCCGCCTTCAGGATAGCCGCGCCCCGGCGGGAGGGGAATACGGCGGAGCGCGGCCTTGCATGAGGCCGCGCCGGGCCCGCCTTAGCCCTGGCCGGCCTCAGGACCGACGTTGACCAGCCAGTCAGTACCGAACTTGTCCGTGCACATGCCGAAGACATCTCCCCACGGCGCTTTCTCCATGGGAACTGTCACGTTTCCGCTTTCGGCGAGCTTGTCGAAGTAGCCTCGCAGTTCGGCTTCGTCCGAGCCGCTCACGGACACGGAGATGCTGCTGCCGGGCGTGAAGTCCATCCCGTTGGGCGTGTCCGCGCCCATCAGCACCATGCCTCTGTCAGTGGTCAGCATGGCGTGCATGATCTTGTCCTGCTCGGCCGGATCCTCGCTGGCGTGGTATTCGCCGAAGGTGCTCATGTTCAGTTCACCGCCGAAGACCGACTGGTAGAAGGTCATGGCTTCCTTGGCGTTGTCGCGGAAACTCAGGTACGGATTCAGCGTGGTCATATCCGGGACTCCTTGCAGCTGGGATGCCGGCAAGCGTGCCATGGTGCGGCGCGGCCGGCGCACATTTACATGGCATATCCTGCCCCAAATCGTGCATTCACGGTAGGCCTCCGCCGCAGTCCCCGCTTCAGGGCATTGCCGCCGCTCAGGCCGTCTGTCCGGCGTGCTCGCCTTCCTCGATTTCCTCCAGCAGTTTGTCGTTGAAGGCGGGAAGGTCGTGCGGGTTCCGGCTGGTTACCAGCCCCTGGTCCACCACCACTTCCTGGTCACTCCAGTTGGCGCCGGCATTCTTCAGGTCGGTCTGGAGCGTGTGGTAGGAGGTGACGTTCCGGCCGTTGATGACGCCGGCGTCGATCAGCAGCCAGGGGCCGTGGCAGATCGAGGCCACCGGCTTGTGCTGCTCGAAGAAGGCCCGGGTGAAAGCCTGGGCGTCCTTGTCGGCGCGGAGATGGTCCGCGTTGACCACGCCGCCGGGGATCACAAGGGCATGGAAATCAGCGGCGTTGGCCTCGGAGGCCGCGAGGTCGACGTCGAACGTCTGCCCCTTCTCAGTGCCGTCGTAGCCCTGCAGCGTCCCGCGCTTGGGCGCCACCAGGGTGGGCTCGCCGCCGGCCTCCTTCACGGCGTTCCAGGGGCTGGTCAGTTCCACCTGCTCCACGCCGTCGGTGAGCAGGAAGGCGACTTTCTTACCGGCAATGTTGTGCTGGGACATGGGTCCTCCTCTGGTGCCCGGGGAGGAACTGCGGCCTTGGACGGGCCGGATCCCCGCTCGGAGAGTTTTGATGCCTGACAGGATCAACTCTAGGAAGCCGCAAAGTAATAAGCAAGCTGATTATATTGTGGTTGCGCACGACGGCGGCTGGCCAGGATCCGCGGGACGGTCCATGCTGGGAGAAGGACCGGGAACGGGCCGGGGAGGCGCTGACAGGCAGGTTGCCATGTTGATTGCGTTGCTGGGCGACGTCATGCTGGGCCGGCTGGTCAATGAGCGGCTGCGGCGGGTCGGCGCTGCTTACCCGTGGGGAGATACGCACACCGTTCTGCGCACGGCGGACCTCACGATCGCCAATCTTGAATGCGTCCTGGCAGCCGGCGGCGAACCGCAGGCCGGCAAGGTGTTCCATTTCCGCTCTGACCCGAGGAATCTGGCGAGCCTCCGCGCCGCGGGGATCGGGATGGTGTCGCTGGCCAACAACCATGTCCTGGATTACGGGGCCGGGGCCTTCCGGGAGATGCTGCCCGCGCTCGACTCGGCCGGCATCCTGCATGCCGGGGCCGGTCTTGACGGGGACGCCGCCCGCCGCCCGCGGTGCGCCGCGTGTCCGGGATCGCCGTGGGGCTCATTGCGTTCACCGACAACCAGCCGGACTGGGAAGCCGACGGCGGGCCCGGCGTCTTCTTTGTGCCGGTGGTGGACAGCGACCGCAGGGTGGAGGAACTGCTGGCGTTGGTCCGTCGGACGAAGGCCCGCGTCCAGCTCCTGATCGTTTCCGCGCATTGGGGGCCGAACTGGGGCTCCGGGGCGCCGTCCGAGCACCGCGGACTGGCGCGGGCACTGATCGAGGCGGGCGCCGACGTCGTCTACGGGCACTCGCCGCATATCTTCCGCGGCGTCGAGGTGTTCCAGGGCCGGCCCGTCATCTACAGCGCCGGAGACTTCGTGGACGATTATGCGGTGGACCAGGTGGAGCGCAACGACCAGTCGTTCATTTTCCTGCTCCACACGGACGGCGGCATGCCCCGAATGCTGCGGCTGTATCCGACGCTGATCACCGATTTCCAGGCCCGGCTGGCAGGCAGGAGTTCCCGGCAGATCGCAGAACGGATGCAGAGGCTCAGCCGCCACCTCGGGACCGCGAGCAGTTGGGACACCGCCGCCGGGTGCCTGGAGATCCCGCTCGCCGCCGATATGCACCGGTGAACCCGCCCCTGCGGCGGACCGGAGACAAGGATCTTACGGGCTGGTAACCCGCAGTTAACGCGGTGGTGTGAAACTGGATTACGGACCCAATCGAGACTGACACCTCCCTGCACGGCAAACCCTCCAAGGAGCAGCAGACATGACCAGTCCAGAACCCAACTCTCCCGGTGGCCCTCGGATCCATGAGGCCAGCCAGGACCGCCCCGACCTGAGCAGCCTGCATGTCCGCGAGGACGTGGCGATTACCGGGCTGTGCGGCAACGTGCATCTGCCCACGGGCCGGACCTGCGTGCTGTCCGAGCGGCACGAGGGGTCCTGCCACTTTGTTGGGCCAGAGGACGCGGAAAACCTGGCAGCACGCTAAGGTTCCACGGATCCGGCAGCCGGCGCTGGTTGCCTAGCGTCAAGCGCGCGTACGCTCGCGGTGTGGACATCGTGGAATTTCTGTCCGAACGGATCAGCGAGGACGAGGCCGTAGCGCGGACGCTTCTCGGCGACCGGACTGTCTCGAAGTCCGGTGCCTGGTACGAACAGCGCCTGCTGCTCGAGTGCGAGGCCAAGCGGCGCCTGATCCGCATTGTGGAATCCGCCCGTCAGTCGGCCCTCGCAGCGATGGTCAGCGACACCGGGCCGGACCTGGGCTGGATCCCGCAATCCCTCGAGTGGATGGAACAGTCACTTTATGCCTTGGCCCTTCCCTACTACGACCATCCCGACTTCGAGCAGGACTGGCTCCGCGCCTAGGCCTCCTGCCGTCGGCCTGATTTCACAGTTGGCTCTAAGAAAATCCCAAGGTCCGTGTGCAATATCCAATCGCTGGCCTAAGCTAAAGAGCGGGGGCGCTCAATAGCGAAGACGCAAAAATGGAGGCCACCATGTTCAGCTACGTCCGCCGTCCGGGAATATTGCGACAACTAGCGCCCGCCACCGCGGGGCGACGCAAAGATCCCGGGAACGCCGCTCCCCGCCCAAGGCCAGGCATCGGATCCGGGGCATCCTCGGTGGTCTTGCAGCGCTGAGCCTGGCCGTGGCCGGAAGCCTCGTTGCCGCCGTCCCCTCAACTGGCGCCGAGCAGAAACAGAATTACATCGTGGTGCTGAAAGACGGCCCAGTTGACGCCGGTACAGCAGCCACGGCCCAGCAAGGCAAATACGGCCTGGCTGTTTCCACGGTCTATCGAAATGCCGTCAAGGGGTATGCCGCCACCATGACGCCATCCGCCGCGGCCCGCCTCGCGGCAGATCCCGGTGTTGATTTCATTAGCGTGGCCAGGGAGTTCGACCAGCCGGAGGATCCGGGGCCTAACAACCAGGTGGCGCCGCTGTGGTGGCTGCGAATGGGCGGTTCCCTCCCGGACGGTGACCAACAGCCCCGGGCCCGGGACGCTGTCGACGTCAACGTGGCCGTGATCGACAGCGGCATTGACAGCAGCCACCCGGACCTGAACGTGCAAGGTGGCATCGACTGTTCCACCGGCTCCCCGTAAAGGTTACCTCCACGGATACCGTTGGACACGGGACCTTCGTGGCCGGGGTGATCGGCGCCAGGGACAACAACCTGGGCGTGATCGGCACGGCGCCGGGCACCCCGTTGTGGTCCATCCGCGTGGTTGACGACGCCGGTGTGATCACCGAGGAAATGCTCATCTGCGCCATCGACTGGGTGACCGCGACGCTCAACGACGATGACCCGGACAACGACATCGCCGTGGCCAACATCAGCATCGGCGGCCCGGGGACCGAAACCGAGAACTGCGGCAAGGGAACGGACCCGATGCACTACGCCATCTGCCGTTCCGTCGACGCCGGAGTCGTGTATGCCGTAGCGGCCGGGAACTCCGGCCAGGACATCGCCGGCTTCGTCCCGGCCACCTACGACGAGGTGTTGACCGCCACGGCCATCGCGGACTTCGACGGCAAGCCTGACAGCCTGAAGTCTCCGCTGTGCGGGACCGAAGACTGGTCGAAGGTGGGGCAAAAGGATGACTACCCGGCGTACTTCTCCAACTTCGCCAGCGGGTCCGCGGACAAGGCCCACACCGTCGCCGGACCCGGGGTCTGCATGACCTCCACGGCTCCGGGCGGCTATGGAGTGGCCCACGGAACCAGCTTCGCCAGCCCCGCAGTCGCGGGCTCGCTGGCGCTGTGCATCAGCGAAGGCGCGTGTGAAGGCTCGGGAAAGGAAGCGATGTCTCGGTTCCTGGAGCTCACCGCCGCCTACAACGAGGAAAACCGCGACTTCGGCTTTGAGGGCGACCCGTTCCGCCCGGTCGACGGGAAGTTCTACGGCTACCTGGCCCAGATCGCGGGGTACTGACCCCACGGGACCCGGTTCCGGCTCGTGCCGGGGCCGGGTTCCGCCGGACAGCCGGCCTGGGCCCAGGACTGGGCCCGGGCACGGAAGGACAGGAGCCCGCTAAGAGCCGGACCAGAGCTGCCGCCACCAGGAACGGCGGACCTCCGGCGTCTGATGCGCTTCCTGCTCGACGGCGGCTGCGAGCGCGGCACGGCGTTCCACCCAGCGCCGAACTTCCGCCTCGATATCACGCGTCTCCGTGACAACGGGTGGACCGCCCTGCAGCTGCCGCCGGGCGTCAACTACCCGGGCATTGAAATCCTCCAGCACCTCGCGGACCTGCTTCTCGGAGTGCAGCTCGCCGATCCGGGCGTCCAGCCCGGCGTCCTCTGTGCGGAGCAGGATGGCTTTGGGTCCCATCCCGGTGATGTTTTCACGCTGCATCAGGCCCTTGACCCACCAGTCAGGGTCGTACTTCTCCCCAGCCCCGGGATGGGTTTGCCAGCGTATTTCAAGTGGTCGAATTTTCCCTGCGCCATGGCATCGCGGATCAGGTATTCGGCCCTGGTGGCTTCGTCGAACCTCGCGCGCAGGTCCCGCTCCTTCTCTTCGGCGGCGGCCAGCTCCTGCTCTTCCTGGAGCGTCAGTCCGCTGACGCGCAGGGCCCGGAGTTCCGCTGCGCGCTCCACCCGGCGCCGGAACGCTCCGCCCGACCCGCTGTCCATCGCTGCCCTCCCGTTGACCGCCCGGCTTCCTTCTTCCAGTATGCGAATCAAAGCCCCGGCGGCCAAGGCACGAAAAACGGGAGCGGACGACGGCGGGGGCTCCCGCCGTCATCCGCTCCCGTAGTGCCTGCCGGCTGTTAGACCGCGGACCAGCCGCCGTCGGAGGCGAGAATCGCGCCGTTGACGTTGGTGCCGTCGTCGCTGAGCAGGAAGGTGATCGAGGCTGCCAGCTGGGCCGCGGTGGCCGGGGCCGGGATGTTCGCGCCCATCAGCGGGCCGAGCCGTTCGGCGGCCAGCTGGGAACCCCAGGTGGCCTCGATGTTGGTGATGGTGGCGCCGGGGGCCACCGCGTTGAAGCGCAGGCCCAGCGGCCCGTACATCACCGCGGAGTTCCTGGTCAGGCCGACGACGGCGTGCTTGGACGCGGTGTACGCGGCGCCGGCGGCGGAACCGCGGAGGCCGGCTTCGGAGGCGACGTTGACCACCGAGCCGGCACCGGTCTCGAGCATCAGCGGCACCACGGCGCGGGTCAGGCGCATGAGGGCGGTGACGTTGATCCTGAAGACCCGGTCCCAGGTGTCGTCGTCCACCTCGTGGATCGGCGCGAAGTGGTCCATGATGCCGGCGATGTTCGCCAGGGCGTCCACCTTGCCGCCCGCGGCAGCGACGACGGCGGCCACGGTCTCTTCGGTGGAGATGTCGCCGGCGACGGGGACCAGGTCCAGGCCGGTGTTCCCGGCAACCAGGGCGTCCAGCCGCTCGGAGCTGATGTCGGCGGCGATGACGCGGCCGCCTTCCCTGGCGGCGCGCAGGGCCGTGGCCAGGCCGATGCCCGAACCGGCGCCGGTGACGATGACCGTTTTGCCGGCGAACCGGCCTGCCGTGATGGTTTCCTGCCATGAAGCGTCGTTGCCCATGATGTCCTTCCGAACGTTGCGGGATGGTGTCATTTTCCACCTTATGACACGCTGTGTCATTATCAAAGGGTGAATACTGGTGGGATGCCCGCGCAAGACTCCAAGCCCTCAGAAACGCGTTCCTCCGGGCGCCCGGTGACCATCGATCCGGACGCCATCGCCGGCCTCGCGCTGCAGCTCTTCGCCGACAACGGCTACGAACAGACGTCCATGGAGGACATCGCGCGCGCGGCCGGGATCGGCCGCAAGAGCCTCTACCGGTACTTCTCCAGCAAGGCCGATCTCATCTGGGGCGGCATGGAACCGGTTGTCCGCGCCTCCGGGCTGGTTCTGGAGGAGGCCCGCGTCCGGGGACGGGCAGTGACGGCATCATGGCGGGTTTGCGGGCGGCCGCGGTGGCCGGGGTGGCGGTGATACCCGACCTGGCGGTGTCGCGGGGGCGGTTGCGCCTGATCGCCCGGCATCCCGAGCTGGCCAGCCGGAGCTACGGTTCCCTGGCGCCGCAGCGCGACGGGGCGCGGCGTTATCTTCTGGACCGCGGGGTTCCCGAGGCCACCGCGGGTTACCTGTGTGCGGCTTACCTGGCGGCAACCTTCGAAGCGTGGATGCAGTGGGCTGAAGGCACGGACCCGGATCCGGTGCCGTATCTGCTGGCCGCCGTGGAAGTGCTGCGGGTTCCGGCGGCCTGACTCCCGGACCAGCGGGTGGCCGCCAATTTGCGCGCGTCGGTTTGACGTACAGCCCCTGATTGTTCACAGTAAGTCAGTGCTGGCCAACGTTGAAGAAGTTCCCCGCGCCCCGCGCTGATGGGCGATCGCCCCTGGCAGCGGCAGGGCCGGGCATTGATCGGCTTCCTGGCGGTGTCGTGGCTGGTGTCGCTGCTGGGCTCCTTGCCGATCCGGATGAACGGTACGTGGTACGCCTTGGCCGACAAGGCGCCGTGGACACCGCCCGGGTGGATTTTCGGCTCGGTGTGGCTGGTGCTCTACGCGGCCGTGGCCGTGGCGGTGTGGCTGGTGTGGCGCCAGCGGCAGTTCCCGCGCGGGGCTGCGCTCAAGGTCTACGGCGCTCTCCTGCTGCTGAACCTGGCGTGGCCGCTGATGTTCTTCGGCGTGTACCCGATGCTGGGGACCGCGGCGCTGTGGCTGGCCCTTGCTGTGCTCGCGGCCCATGCCGTGGCGGCAACCTTGGCAGTCCTCCACTTCGGGCCGATCAGCAGGACAGCCGGGGTGCTGATGCTGCCCTACGTTTCGTGGCTGGTGTTCTCCGCGAGCCTGAACCTGTTTGCGGCCGTTCATAACTAAAGCGCCGGCCGCCGTTGCCTTTGAAGTGCGGAAACGCCTCCCCAGGTGACATCCTGAGAGCACTATGACCGCGCACGAAGAAGCCCCAGACACGTCATCCACCGGCCGCGAGGCACCCGGCGGCCCCGCCCCGGCCGGGACGGGCACCGGCACTGGCACGGGCACGGGCACCGGAGCGAACGCTGCCGCGGCGGAGCCGGACCGGAGCCGGCACAGAATCTCGGCCTGGGCCCTGGGCGGCGGGACCGAACCGGATCCCCGGTTCACGCTGGCCAACGAGCGCACGTTCCTTGCGTGGATCCGGACCTCGCTGGCGATGGTGGCCGGCGGCATCGCCGTCGAGGCCTTCACGTCGGAACTGTTCACCCCCGAGGTCCGCAAAACCGTCGCCGTACTGCTGCTTCTTCTGGGGCTGGTGACCGGCGGCGGTTCCTTCTTCCGCTGGCTCAATGTGGAACGGGCCATGCGTCGGCAGGCACCGCTTCCGCTGCCCCTGATCGCTCCCATCCTGGCGGCCGGCGGCGCACTCGTCGCGGCCGTGCTGATTGTTTTTGTGATCTGGCGGCCGGCCTAGCCATGGCACGGACCAGGGCGGCGGCGGTGCACAACGACCCGGGGCTCCAGCCCGAACGCACGGACCTCGCCTGGCGCAGGACCGCTTTGACGCTGATCACGGCGGCCTGCATTTTCCTGCGCTGGATGCCGCACTACGGCTGGTTTGTCGGCACCCTGGTGGCGGCTTCACTGCTGGTCGCGCTGGGCATTGCCGTCACGCAGCGCCGCCGCTACCACCGGGCGGCCAGCGGCATCGGCGGAGGCGCGATGACCGCGAGCGTCCGCGCGACGGCGGCCATCGCGGGCAGCGTCGTGGTCCTCGCCGCACTCGGCATCTACACCGTGCTGTTCCTGCCGCTGCAGTAGGTCCGACAACGCCCCCATCGACTGCTCCGTAACCGCCGTTTTGAGGGCTCAAAAGGGCGGGTGTGGAGCAGTCGATGGGCGGGGTTAGGCGGTGGTGACCTGCAGCAGCAGGGCGTGCTCCGGGTTGAGGACGGGCATGGGCAGGCCCACCTCGGCCAGGAAGCGGCCGCTCGCCGTGGCGCCGGACTCGAGCCAGGCCGGCGGCTGGACCTGGGTGAAGGTGCGGGCGTAGTCGGCGTCGCCCGGGGCCGGGAAGACCGCTTCCACCCGGTACTGCGCGTCAGCGGCGAGGCCGGGGATGGCGATCCGGCCGGGCTGCTCGGCGGGTGAGGTGCCGGTGCAGACCAGGGTGAACAGCGCCGCCGTCGAGCCTGCCACCGCGGCTGGGCGGCAGGGCCGCTGCCAGCGGCCACCACCCCGTGCAGCATCAGGGACTGGTCGGCCAGGTCAGCGCGGACCATGCGGCCCGAGTGGATCAGGTCACGGTGCTCCTTGTAGATTCCGATGAACCGCTTGAGTTCCTCCCGCTGCACGCCCACGACCTGCCGGACGTCCCATTCCATCCCGAAGTGCCCGAACAGGGCGGTGATGGCGCGGAAGGAGAGGTCGTGCGTGCGGGCCGTGGTGTGCGAGGTGGTGGGGCCGACGTGGCCGCCCACCAGTTCCGGCGGAACCACCAGCCCGGTCCAGCGCTGGATGCTCTGCCGTTCCAGGGCGTCGTTGCAGTCCGAGGCCCAGATCCGGTCGGTCCGTTCCAGGATGCCAAGATCGACGCGCGCACCGCCGGAGGAGCAGCTTTCAATCTCGACGCCGGGATGCGCAGCCTTGAGCGCGTCGAACAGCCGGTACGCGGCGAGGGTCTGTTCATGCACCGAGGCGCGGCCGGCGTGGCCGTGCTCCAGCAGGTCCCGGTTCTGGTCCCATTTGAGGTAGCTGATGTTGTTTTCGCGCAGGAGCGCATCCACGCGGTCGTAGATGTACTGCCAGGCGTCCGGGTTGACGAGGTCAATGATGTGCTGGTGGCGCCATTCCAGCGGCAGCCGCCCGCCGTCCTTGTAGCTCTTGACCGACGGGCCGACAATCCACTCCGGGTGCGCCCGGACGACGTCGGAGTCCAGGTTGACCATCTCCGGCTCCACCCACAGCCCGAACTCCATCCCGCGGGAGGTGACGGCGTCGATCAGGGGGTGAGCCCGGAAGGCCACAGGGCCTCGTCCACGTACCAGTCGCCCAGTCCGGCGTGGTCGTCGCGGCGGCCGCGGAACCAGCCGTCGTCGAGCACGAAGCGCTCGACGCCGAGCTCCGCGGCGGAGTCCGCGAGTTCGATCAGGGTGATGAGGTTGTGCTCGAAGTACACGGCCTCCCAGGTGTTCAGCACCACCGGGCGGGGCTTGCCGGGTGCCGCGGCAGGCAGCACGTGGTGCGGCCGGTTCCGGAACCAGGCGTAGAAGGATTCGCTGATGCCGTCCAGGCCGCGGTCCGAGTAGGCGGCGAACAGTGCGGGCGTGGTGTAGCTTCCGCCGGATGCCAGGATCACCTCGGCCGGGCCCAGCAGCTCGGAGCCGCCGATCATGGTCCGCCCGTCCGCGGCGCTGTCCGCGAACTGCTCGTGGTTGCCGCTCCAGGCCAGGTGGGTGGCCCAGACCCTGCCGTGGCGGTTGCCGAAGCCGGCGGTTCCCGCGGCGAAGAGCAGCGAGGAGTCGTGGCCGGTGCGACCATGCCTGCCGGTGCGCACCCACGTGCCCTGCTCGATGGCGCGGCGCTGCGGGTGGCGTTCCCGGCACCAGCGCCCGGTCAGGTCCAGGAGCTCGACGGCGTCGGGCGCCACCGGGAGCACGGTGGCCAGTTCGTCGAGCTGGTACGGCGAGGTGCCGGTGTTGGTGACGGTGTGCCGCAGTTCCAGCAGGCCGCCGTCGTGCAGGGTGAGGGCGGACGAAACCCGGATCCCGGCGTCGGCGTCGGCCTGGACAATCACCGCGGAGGTCCCGACGGCGCTGGCGGTCACCTCAGCGACGCGGAGGAGGACCGAAAAGTCGTAGCCGGGAACGCCGTCGGCGATCCGGTGGCCGCGCAGGGCAGGCCGGCCGCGCCAGCTGGAGGAGGCCTGCGGGAGGAGTCCGGCGGGGACGGCGGCGTCGACGGCGGAGTGCGGGACCGGGGCTCCGAGGATGGCCAGATCGGGCAGCGAATCGCCCAGATCGGCACCCCAATGGATGACCTCGGCCTCTCCGCTGTCGAAGCTGATCACCAGGCTGGTGCTGGCGGAGCGGAGGTACAAGGGTTCCATGGCGGGTCTCTTTCGGTGGTTCGGGGGCGTCCGGGACGCGGGTTAAGTGCGGGGATGGTTCAAGGGGTATACCGGATGCCGCCGCCGCGAGGAGGTAGCGGCGGCATCCGGGGCGGGTGGGCCCTACTTGAAGAGGGCGTTGACCTGGTTGTTGGCTTCCGTAAGCGAGCTGGCCGGCTTCTTGCCTGCGAGGACGGCGTCCATGGCCGGCTTCATGATGCCGTCCACCTTGGCTGCCTTGTCCGCGATCGGGAAGAGGAACGTGGTGCCGTCCTTGATGTGGGTGGTGAAGGCAGAAACGTCCGTGCCCTTGTCCGCGAAGGCCTTGGCCGCGATCTCGGAGGAGCTGGTGAGGGCCGGGAAGACGACGGCCTTCTTGGCGACGACGTCCTGGCAGGCAGTGGAGCCGAGGTATTCGACCCACTTGACCGAGGCGGCCGGGTTTTTGGTGCCCGCCCAAATCGAGTCGGCCAGTCCGTTGAACATGCTGGCGCGTTTGCCTTCGGGGCCCTTGGGGGTGGGTGCGAATGCCGTTTCTACACCCTTGTAGCTCTGGTACTGGCCGATCAGCCAGTCGCCGGTGGTGTTGATGGCGGCCTTTCCGGCGCCGAAGTTGTCCGCGAGGCTGGCGCCCACGGTGGTTTCCAGCTTGGGCATGTAACCCTTCTCGATCAGGCCGCCCACCAGGCGATGGTCTCCTGGAAACGGGGATCGTCGTAGTTGAACTCGGTGCCCCACGGGTTTTTGTCCGTGTGGGTCCAGCCGGTGGTCGCGGTCAGGAAGCTCCACTCGGTCTGGCCCTGGCCGGAGCCGCCGCCGGCGAGTCCGAGGCCGTAGACCGCAACGTTGTTCTTGTCGAAGCCGGCCTCGTCGCCACGCACGCCGTTCTTGTCCACGGTCAGGTGCGCGATCGCTTTCTCGTAGCTGCCGCCGTCCTGCGGGTTCCAGTCCAGGTTGGCCATCTCCTCGGCCGTGAGACCCGCGGAGTCGGCCATGGCCCTGTTGTAGAAGAGGCCTACCGTGTCCCAGTCTTTGGGCAGGCCGTAGCGCTTGCCATCCTGGCCGACCCACAGTTCAGGCAGGCCCTTGGTGTAGCTCTCCAGCTTGATGCCGTCTTTCGCGACGGCGTCGTCCAGGGAGAGCAGCTGCTTCTTCGCCGCGTACTCGGGGTACTTGGAGAGGTGGTTGGTGAAGACGTCCGGGCCGTGCCGGCGACGAAGCCGTTGGTCAGCGTGGTCCAGTAGTCGTCCCAGCCGCGCTGGGTGATCTTCACCTTGATGTCCGGGTTGGCCTTGGTGAAATCGTCGGCGCACTGCTGGTAGGCGGGCAGCTGGTTCGCGTCCCAGAGCCAGTAGTTGATTTCACCCTTGGCCTCGGCGGAGGGGCGGAACCGCCGCCACAGGCGGACAGGGAGAGGGCGATGGCTGCGGCGGCAGCGACGGCGCCGAGAGTCTTCTTCATGGTGGACCTTTCAGGGATGTGCAATGTGGAAGTACGGATGGGTGTGTGTTGAACTGGGTTACTTGATGCCGGAGAAGCCGATGGAGTTGACCACCCGCTTGCCGAAGGCGATGAAGAGCAGGAGGACGGGCAGGGCGGCGATCAGGGTGGCGGCCATCAGGCCGGACCAATCAGGGGCGCCCTGCGGCGACTGGGATTTGAAGACGCCCAGGCCCACAGTGAGGACGCGGACGCTTTCGTCCTGGCCCACCAGCAGCGGCCAGAAGTACTCATTCCACTGGCCGATGAAGGTCAGCAGCGCCAGGGTGGCCAGCGGGGCGGCGGCGTTGGGCAGCACGATCTGGAAGAAGATCCGGACGTGTTTGGCGCCGTCGAGCATGGCGGCCTCCTCCACTTCGCGGGACATGGAGAGGAAGAACTGGCGCAGGAAGAAGATGGCGAAGGGGTCATGAACAGGAAGGGCAGGGCCAGGCCGGCGAAGGTGTTGAGCAGGCCCAGGTTCTTGATCATGAGGAAGTTGGGCAGGGCGGTGAAGATCGGCGGGACCATCATGGTGGCGAGGAAAAGTCCGAACACCACGTTCCGGCCGGGCCAGCGCAGCCGGGAGAAGGCGTAGGCGGCCATCGCGCTGAAGAACACCTGCCCGGCAGTGGTGACGGTCGCGAAGATGATGGAGTTCCGCAGGTACAGCCAGAAGTTGATAGCGGCGCCGGAGCCCCTTCTGCGATCGCTTCCTCCGGGGTCTGCAGGCCGAGGACCCGCTTAAAGGCGCCGAGGCTGAAGTCCGCCGGCAGCAGGTTGCTGGCGTTGGAGGCCAGGGAGGCGTTGCTCGAGAGTGCCGTGCGGAGCATCCAGAGGAACGGTGCCACCGTGACGATGATGGCGACGACGACGAGGGTCCAGGCGCCGGCGCGGCGCCAGCTGAAGGGCTTCCTGGGTTTCCTGTGGGCGGTTTTTGCGGATGTCTTGCGGGAGAGGGCGGAAGTTGTCATGGCTGGGTTTCCTTAGTCCAGATCCGATTCGTTGCCCTTGAGGAACTTCATCTGGATGAAGGCCACGAGGGCGAGAATGATGAAGAGAATGACGGACAGGGCCGAGGCGTAGCCGAAGTCGGATTCACCGAAGGCCTTCTGGTAGATGTACATCTGGATGACGCGGGAAGCGTTGATGGGTCCGCCGCCGGTGGTCACGGCCACGGTGTCGAACACCTGGAAGGACCCGATCACGGTGACCACGAGCACCAGCACCAGCACGGGGCGCAGGAGCGGCATGGTGATGCTCCAGAAGGTCCGGGTGGGAGATGCGCCGTCGAGGGACGCCACCTCGTAAACGTGGCTGGGGATGGACTGCAGCCCGGCGAAGATCAGCAGGGCGGTGTAGCCCATGTGCCGCCAGACGTTGACGCCGGCGATGGTGGGGATGGCCCATTGTTCGCTGCCGAAGAAGGCGATGCGGGGCAGTCCGAACCAGTTGATGATCTCGTTGACGATCCCGATCTGGTAGTCGAGCATCCAGAACCACAGGAGCGCCACGATCACGTTGGCGACGAGGAAGGGCAGCAGGAGCGCGCCGCGGATCAGCGTGGATTTCGCCACGCGGTGCATAAGGAGCGCCAGCCCGAGGGCGATGAGGGTCTGGAAGCCGATGTTCAGGCCGACGTACTGGAGGGTGACGGCCATGGCGTTCCAGAACAGCTCGTCCGCAAGAATCGCGGTGTAGTTCCGGGTGCCTATCCAGGTGGGATCCCCCAGGACGCTGTACTCGGTGAAGCTGAGGTAGACGCCGCGGATCGTAGGGACCAGGAAGAAGGCGACGAAACCGATCATGGCCGGGAGGATGAACAGCAGGGCGATCCGGAGGTCGCCAAGGCGGCGTCCGCGGCCGGCCCGGAGCGTTTTTCCGCGGTGCGGGGCTTGGATCCGCCAGCCACGGGATCCGGAAGTTTGGTGATGGTAGTCATCGTTGACTCTTCCTGGTGGTGTGATGTGGGTAACAGCTGAAACTGAATCTACACGAGTAGATTTCGGCTGGCAAGGGACATTTCCTGCAACGTGGGCGATTTTCTCGTACCGACCAGTAACCATTGACTCGAGTAGATTCGCGTGGGACGCTGTTGGCGAATGCCCGCGCGGGCATGGAGCCCGGCCGTCCGGGCAGATCGGAAAAGGCAACAATGACGTTTTCCATCGGAGTCGTCGGGGTCGGCCAGTTCGGCGGCCACTTCGCCCACCTCTTCAAACTCCACCCCGGCGTCAGCAAGGTGTACGCCGTCGACGAACTTCCGGAACGTGCCGCCGCTGCCCGGGGGCAGTGGGCGCTGGACGGCACCATGGCCAGCTTCGAGGAACTCCTGGCGTCCGACGTCGACGCCGTCGCCATCTTCACGCAGCGCTGGACCCACGGTCCGCTCGTCGTGCAGGCCCTGCGCGCCGGCAAGCACGTCTATTCGGCGGTACCCATGGCGGTCAGCGAAGACGAGATTGCCCGCATCATCGAGACGGTCCGCGACACCGGGCTGGTGTATGCCATGGGCGAGACTAGCTTCTACAACCCGGCCACGGTCTACGCCCGGGAACAGCATGCGGCCGGGAGGTTCGGGCGGATCTTCTACGCCGAGGGCGACTACGTCCACGACATGGACCTCGGTTTCTACGAGGCGTACCAGTACAGCGGCGGCGAGAACTGGAAGGCAACGGCGAGCTACCCGCCTATGCTCTACCCCACGCACGCCATCGGCGGGGTCCTCGGCGCCGTGCCGCCCACGCCGTGAGCGTCAGCTGCGTCGGGGTCAAGGACGACCGTCCGGACGGCGTGTTTGACAAGGACGTCAGCATGTTCGGCAACGATTTCTCCAACGCGACGGCGCTGTTCGAACTGAATGACGGCGGCGTGATGCGCACCAACGAGATGCGCCGCGTGGGCTACCCTCGCACATTCGCGAATCCCGCTTCCGCTTTTTCGGGACCGAAGCGAGCTTCGAACAGCTTGCCACCGTCAGCGTGTGGCAGGACAAGAAGGATGTCCAGGACATCTCGGACCAGCTGGACACCCGGCCCAGCATTCCTCTGGACGATCCGTCTCTGGCGGACGTCGCCCCGGAACTGCGGGACGCCTTCACCTCCGGGCTGGCGCCGGTGCACGACAGCAGCAGGCTCCCGGAGGAGTTCCGCGGCGCGCCGAACGGGCACGACGGGAGCCACCAGTTCCTGGTGGACGACTTCGTGACAGCGGTCAACAGCGGGTCGCTGCCGCCGGTCAATGCCTGGGTGGCGGCGCGCTTCACGTTGCCCGGAATCGTGGCGCACGCGTCGGCCCAGCGCAACGGAGAACGCCTTCCCATCCGCGATTTCGGCGATGCGCCGTCCGCAGCTAGTTAGCATGGAAGCCATGACCACCTCGGCAGTGCACACCCCCGCGGCCCGGTGACCCGCAAGGATGTCGCCCGCTACGCCGGCGTGAGCACCGCCGTCGTGAGCTACGTGGTCAACGGCGGCCCGAAAAAGGTGGCCCCGGCCACCGAGGCCAAGGTGCAGGACGCCATCCGGATCCTGGGCTACCGGCCCAATGCCGCCGCCCGCGCGCTGAAGCTGGGCTCCAGCGAGACCATCGGCCTGATCATCCCGGACAACACCAACCCGTTCTTCTCGCTGCTGGCCCACGCCGTCGAGGATGCCGCGGCGGAGCTCGGCTACGCCCTGCTGCTGACCAACTCGGACGGCAACCTCTCCAAGGAGCGCCGGAACATCCGCAACCTCGCCTCGCGCCAGGTGGACGGCGTGGTGCTCGCCAGTGTGCTGTTTGAACCGGACCTCGCGGCCCTCGAATCGGCGGAGATCCCCGCCGTGCTCCTGAACCACAGCGGGACATCACCCGGCTTCAACAGTGTGGGCGTGGATCTGGCGGCCGGGGCCCGGATTGCGGTGGACCACCTGATCGGACACGGGCATACGAACATCGCCCTCGCCATGGGCACCAACACGGCCCAGGACTACGACCTCCGCGAGGAGGGCTGGCTGCAGGCGCTCGCCGCGGCCGGGCTGCCGGAGGGCCCCATTGTCCGCGGACCGTTCAGCCGGGAGGGCGGGTACGCCGCCGGCCGCAGGCTGCTGTCCTCGGCGGACCGGCCCACGGCCGTTTTCGCCAGTTCGGATATGCAGGCGATCGGCATCCTGCGCGCCATCCACGAAGCCGGGCTGAGTGTGCCGGGCGATATCGCCCTGACCTCCTTCGACGGATCCGCCGAGGCCGAATACAGCTGGCCCGCCCTGACGACGGTGGAGCAGCCGGTCCGGGTGATGGCGGAAGCCGCCGTCGGCGCCCTCCTCGGAGCACGCCGCGGCGAGCCGGCGGAGCACCGCACGTTCCCCACCGAACTGCGGGTCCGGCAGTCCTGCGGCTGCCCGGCCCAGGCCTCATCGGCTGCTCCGTAACGGACCTATTGAGGGGTCTAAAGGGCCGCTTGGGCCCACGCCGGCAAGGTTCCCTGGCCGAGCTTGCGAGGCGAGGGGGCCGGTTGGGCCCACGCCGGCAGGGTTCCCTGGCCGAGCTTGCGAGGCGAGGGGGCCGGTTGGGCCCACGCCGGCAGGGTTCCCTGGCCGAGCTTGCGAGGCGAGAGGGCCGCTTGGGCCCACGCCGGCAGGGTTCCCTGGCCGAGCTTGCGAGGCTAGGGGGCCGGTGGGGAGCAATCGACGTCAGGACAGGCGCTCTGCTCCGGCGGCCGGTGTAACGGTGAAGATGTCCGGCGCGGTGAAACCGGCGTCCGCGAAGGCACGCACGACGGCGTCACGGACCTGCTGCTCGTCCCCCACCGGGGTGAGGGCGATCGCCGAGCCGCCGAAGCCGCCGCCCGTCATGCGGGCTCCGATGGCGCCGTGGCTGCGGGCCGTGCCCACGGCAAGGTCCAGCTCCGGGCAGGAGATCTCGAAGTCGTCCCGCATGGAGGCGTGGCTGGCATCCAGGAGGGCACCGATCCGGGCCGGGCCCTGGGACCGGAGGGTGTCCACGGCCTGCAGCACGCGGTCGTTTTCGGTGACGATGTGCCGGACCCGCCGGAACGTCACCGGATCGAGCAGGCCGCCGGCCTCCTCAAGGTCCGCGACAGCGACATCCCGCAGGGCTGTGACCCCAGGACCTCGGCGCCGAGCTCGCAGGACGCACGGCGGGACGCGTAGCCGCCGTCGGCGTGGGAATGCGCCACCTTCGTGTCGATCACCAGCAGGACCAGCCCGGCATCCTGCGCCCGGAACGGCACGAGCTCCACAGACTGGTCCCGGCAGTCCAGGAAGACGGCGTGCCCGCGGGCGCCGCGCAGCGACGCCGACTGGTCCATGATGCCGGTGGGCGCGCCGACAAAGGCGTTTTCGGCATCGTGGGTGAGTGTGACCATGTCCTCGGCGGTGAGTCCGGCGCCGAGCAAATCATTCAGGGCCGTGACGACGGCGCATTCGATCGCGTGCGAGGAGGACAGCCCGGCACCGAGCGGGACGTCGGAGTCGAGGAGGAGGTCAAACCCCGGGACGTCGAGGCCGCGCTGCTGCAAGGCCCAGAGCACGCCCAGCGGGTACTTGGCCCAGCCCTTGCCGGCGCCCGGCGCCAGGGCGGCGGCGTCGGCTTCGACGAGCCCTGGTCGCCGAACGTGGACAGCAGCCGGACTCGGCTGTCTTCACGAAGGAGCCCTCCCGGAGCCGGACGGCGATCCTGGCCCGCTTGTTGATCGCGAAGGGCAGGACGAAGCCCTCGTTGTAGTCGGTGTGCTCGCCGATCAGGTTGACCCGGCCGGGAGCGGCCCAGACGCCGTGGGGGCAGCGCCGAACGTGGCCTCGAACCGGTCCGCCAGGCTGTCCGCCAGGCCTCCGGCGCAGGCGTCGGTGCGCGTCGTGGTGTTCATGCGGGGGCGCCTTCCGGGGTCAGGGTGGTGCGGGCTGCCGGGTCGCTGGCCACTTCCCGCAGCCGCGCGGCGACGGATTCCGGCGTGGTGTCGTTGATGAAGGCCCCCATCGCGGCTTCGGAGCCGGCCAGGTACTTGAGTTTGTCCGCGGCGCGGCGGGGCGAGGTCAGCTGCAGGTGCAGATGGCCGTCCCGGCGCAGCGCCGTTTCCAGCGGGCCTGATGCCAGGCCGCAATGTAGGGGTGGGCGTCGGGTAGAGGGCGTCGAAGCGCCTCAGGAGTTCGGGGTAGAGCTCCGCCAGCTCGTCGCGTTCGGCACCGTTTAAGGCGGCGAGGTCGGGGACCTGGCGGTGCGGGACGAGGTGGACTTCCAGGGGCCAGCGGGCCGCGAAGGGGACGTAGGCGCTGAAGTGTTCGCCTTCGAGCACCATGCGGCTGCCGTCGTGGCGTTCGGCCCGGAGCAGGGAGGACGTGAGCGTCGCGCCGCCGTCGGACGTGGCCGAGTAGGCGCCGGCTGCCGCCGCCAGGACCGCGGCGCGGGGCGTGACGTACGGGTACGCGTAGATCTGCCCGTGCGGGTGGTGCAGGGTAACGCCGATGTCGGCGCCCCGGTTTTCGAACGGGAAGACCTGCTGGATGCCGGGCAGTGCGCTGAGCGCTTCCGTGCGGTGGGCCCAGGCGTCGATCACCGTGCGGGTGCGGCGCCAGCCCAACTCGGCGAAGGATCCGGTGTGCTGCGGGGTGAAAGCCACCACCTCGCAGCGGCCGACGGCGGGGGCGGTGGTCCCCAGCCCGGCGCCGGCGGGACGTCGTCTGTGGCCGGCCCCAGGGAGGAAGCGGTTCTCAAAGACGGCGACGTCGTAGTCCGACGCCGGGATCTCGGTCCGGTTGGCCGGCGTCGTCGGGCAGATGGGGCACTGGTCCGCCGGCGGCAGGTGCGTGCGCGACTGCCGGTGCGCGGCAACGGCGACCCATTCCCCGCTCAGCGCATCGAAGCGCAGCTGGCCCGGTTCAGGGCGGGCGGGCAGCTCGCGGTGGTCCACGAGGAGGCGGCGGAACGCTCCGCAGACCCGGCGTCGTCAAAATAGAGGATTTCGCGGCCGTCGGCCAGGCGGGTCATGGTGGTTCGCGTCATGGTTCAGTTGTACACGACAAAACATTTTCAAACAATAGAGCACAAAATAAAGCAGAAAGCGTGTGCGTTTGGCCGGTACGGACACTAGGATGTGTGGGAGGAAGCATGGGCAGTCATTGCTTCTCGCTCCCCGAATCCCCGCCGGCACCCCACGAAGGACGCAGAATGCTCGCCGCAGCACGCCACTCCGCCATCATCGCGGAGGTCCAGCGCGAGCGGATCGTCCGCGTCGCGGACCTCGCCCGGATGCTGGGCGTGTCCCTCATGACCGTCCGGCGGGACATCGAGGCACTGGACGCGGCGGGCGCCGTGGAAAAATCCACGGCGGGGCCAAGCTGCCCGGCGCCGTGAGCACCCACGAGCCCGGTTTCGAGCTGAAGGTGACGCAGCTGCAGGACGAGAAGATGGCCATCGCACACGAGGCCGCGGCCCAGGTGCGCGAAGGCATGGCGGTGGGCCTCAGCGCGGGCACCACCACCTGGGCGCTGGCGCAGCTGCTGTCCGCCGGGCCCCGGATCACCGTGGTGACCAACTCGGTGCGGGTGGCCGACGTCTTCAACCAGAGTCCGTCCCCGTCCACCGTGATCCTGACCGGCGGCGAGCGCACGCCCTCGGATGCGCTGGTGGGGCCGCTGGCGACGTCGGCCCTCAAGCAGCTGCACCTGGACGTGCTGTTCCTGGGCGTCCACGGCGTGGATGCCGACGCGGGTTTTACGACGCCGAACGTGCTGGAAGCGGAGACGGACCGCGCCTTCATGGCCGCGTCCCGCCGGGTGGTGGTACTGGCGGACCACACGAAGTGGGGCACCTTCGGCATCAGCACCATCGCCGGCCTGGAGGAAGCAGACGAGCTCATCAGCGACGAGGGACTGCCCGGGAGGCCCGGCGGATCCTGGCCGAGCGGGTGGGCCGGTTGCGGCTGGCGCCGGGTGGCGCCGCGGCCCGCGCGGCTGAGGCCCGCGCAGCGGAGGCCCGCGGCGGCGAACCGACCAATATCGTGCAACGCTAGTTCCATGGATCTGGAGGTGTCACCCGCGCTCACGATTCCCGCATCGGAGCTCGGCTGGCGGTTCTCGCGGTCGTCCGGGCCCGGCGGCCAACACGTCAACACCTCGGACAGCCGCGTCGAACTCTCGTGGAGCATTGCCGCCTCAACGGCGCTTTCGGAAGAGCAGCGGCTGCGGCTGTCCACACGGCTCGAACGGCGCCTCGTCGCCGGGGTGATCACAGTGACCGCGTCCGAGCGGCGCTCCCAGCTGCGCAACCGTGAGATCGCCCTGGCCAAGCTCGCCGGCCATGTGGCAGAGGGTCTTGCCCCCGAGGCCGCCAGCCGCCGGCCGACCAAGCCCACCCGGGGATCGAAGCAGCGCCGCCTCGCGGCCAAGGGACAGCGGGCGGCGACGAAACTGCAGCGCAGACGGCCGTCCGCCGAGTAGCCCCGGGGCTATTCAGCCGGAACGTCGGTGGGCAGATCCGGCGACCATCCCGGATCGTAGTCCGGGTGCTCCCGATAGGACCCGGCCAGAATGGTCAGCATGGCCCGGCGGGCGACGGCAACCGTCCCCTCAGCGTCCGCGGGATCGTCAATTCCTTCGTCCGCGGCAGCTTGTTTCCAACTGGCGATGATGGCCCTTTTCTGCGCGCACTCTTCCTCCATCCGCTCGCCGAGGGAACCCTTGCCGTCACCTCCGTGGTCTGGACGATCAGACGTGCCGACAACGAACATGCCATCCCGGATAGCTGCTTCTTCGTCCGCGATGCGCGCTTCCAGAAACTCGACGATGTTCATGGCGACCATCATTGCACCCCGAACTGGCGCGCCAAAGGAGCAACCCGAGAGGGGCGACGGCGGGGCGACAGCGGGGGCGACCGTAGGCCGCCACCCTATATAAGAATCGTTCTCATATCAAGGCAGAGCGTCGCCCCGGGATTTCGATTGCTATTGAGAACGATTTGCATCTAGGCTGACCGGCGGATGACAGACAGCCTGTCGACGGAGAAGGAACACCACATGTTTTGGCGCAGGATGAGAATGTTGGGCGCGGCGGCCGCCGCCCTCACGGTACTGGCGGCGTGCGCGGGGAAGGCGCCCAAAGCGTCCCGTCCCCGGAACGGCCATTGAAGGTCGTGGGCCAGTTTGAGCTGCACAGCCTGGACCCCTCCACCAGCGGCGGGTTCTTCACCCGCCTTCAGGTCGCGGAGACCCTGGTCGACGCCGATCTCCGCGGCGTCCTGCAGCCGGGACTGGCCACAGGCTGGGAAACCTCCCCGACGGGCTCACCTGGCGGTTCCCGCTGCGCCCCGACGCCCTGTTCCATGACGGAACGTCCGTGACCGCCGCCGCCGTCGCCGATGCGCTGAAGACCGCCCGGACAATGGCAGGAACGCCGCTGGCCACAGTTCCCGTCACCGCGATATCCGCCGAGGGCAGCAACGTGCGGGTGGACCTGGCGAAGCCGTTCGCCCCGCTGGCCGCCGTACTGGCCCACACCAGCACGCAGATCCTAGCCCCCAGCTCATACGGCCCCGACCGGACCGTCACGACGGTGGTCGGCTCCGGCCCCTACCGGGTGGAGCGGCTGGAACAGCCGGCCACCATTGAACTGACGGCGTTCGAGCAGTGGCAGGGCACGAAGCCGGCCATCACCGAAGTGAAATACCAGGCCGCGGGACGCTCAGAAAGCCGGGCGCTGATGGCCGAGAGCGGCCAGGCCGATGTCACTTTCGGTATGGACCCGACCAGCCTGCGGCGGCTGAAGCAGGGCGGCAAGCTGACAATCGCCGATGTCACCCTGCCGCGCACCATCCTGCTCAAGGTCAATGCCGGCCACGCCATCCTCGGTGATGTCCGTGTCCGGCGGGCACTGAGCATGGCCCTGGACCGCGACTCGATGGCCACGGCACTGCTCCGGGACCCCGAGATGGCCGCCACTCAGCTCTTCCCGCCCTCCCTCCCCGAATGGCATCAGGACGCCATCACGCCCCTGGCCCACGACCCGTCCGGGGCCCGCGAACTGCTGGCGGAGGCGGCTGGCGGCCCGGCAGCGACTCCATCCTGGAGCAGGACGGCCGGAAATTCTCCGTCACACTGCGCACCTTCCCGGACCGGCCGGAACTGCCGGTCATCGCCACCGCCGTCCAGGCGAAGCTGAAGGAACTGGGGATTTCGGTCGACGTGAAGGTCGGCAACTCCAGCGAGATCCCGGCCGGGCACCAGGACGGCTCCCTCGAACTGGGACTCTACGCCCGCAACTATGCCCTCGTCCCGGACGCCTTGGTGACCCTGGCCGACGATTTCGGACCGGACGGCGCCGACTACGGCGCGATGCGCTGGAACAACACCGAACTGACGTCGACGCTGGAGACCATGGCCGGAACCGCCGACGCCGACGTCCTCAACAACGGCCGGCAGCAGGTCAGCAAAATCCTCCAGAGCGATCTCCCCGTCATTCCGGTGGCCTGGTACCGCCAAAGCGCCGTCGTGAGCCCCGGGTGCAGGGCCTCGTCCTGGACCCGCTCGAACGCTCGTGGCGGCTCACCGACCTGAGCTGGGCAAAGTAAGCGCGGCGGGACTTCCTATGGACATCTCCTCAACCACATCCCGGATCCCGGCCGGCCCCGTCCTGCGGGTGATCCGGCAACGCGCCCTCCAGGCGGCGGCGGTGGTCCTGCTCGTCTCGACGGCGTGCTTTGCCATCATCCAAAGCCTCCCCGGCGACATCGCCTTCCGCATCGCCGCGGGCCGCTACGGCTATGACCAGGTGACCGCTGCCTCCGCGGACACGGTCCGCGCCGAGCTGGGCCTGGACCGCCCGGCATGGCAGCAGCTCCTCGACTGGCTCCGTAACCTGGCCAGCCTGGATCTGGGCACCTCGCTGGTCACCGGCGCCAGCGTTGCCGGGGAGCTCGGCCTGTACCTGTCCAGCAGCCTTCAACTCGCCGCCGCGGCGCTGGCCATTGCGCTGCTGGTCGGCACCACGGCCGGAACCCTGGCTGCGTCCCGGCCGGGCGGGATCCTGGACCGGATGACCACCCTGTGGGTCTCCGGCGCACGGTCCCTGCCACCCTTCCTGCTGGGGCTGGTCCTGATCCTGGTCTTCTCGGTCCACCTCGGCGTGCTGCCCGCTGCCGGGCACGGTGCCACCGGCAACATCGTGCTCCCGGCGGCGACTCTCGCCGTCGGGCTCTCCGGATTGTTCGCCCGGGTGACCCGGGATACCGTGGCCCAGATCCGGCAATCGGAGTACGTCAGGTTCGCCACGACCAAGGGCCTGGGCGCCCGGCTGGTGTTCCTGCGCCACGTGCTCAGGAACGCCGGAGTGGCGCTGCTTTCCTACCTCGGCGTGCAGCTGCTGATCCTCATCGAGGGCGTCGTTGTGGTCGAAAGCCTGTTCGCCTGGCCCGGCCTGGGCCACGCCCTGGTGCACGCGATTTTCTGGCGGGACCTGCCCATGATCCAGGCCACCGCCCTCGCCCTGGCCCTCCTGGTGGTAGTCCTCAACACCCTCGTGGACCTCGGCGCCCTCGCGCTGGATCCGCGTCCCCGCCGCCGGGAGGTTGTCCTGTGACTACGCCAGTCCAGCGTACGGCCGCCGCCCTGCTGGCCCTGCTGGTGCTTTTCGCGGTCATCGGCCCGCTGGCCTGGCCGGACCACGCTGCGCAGGACCTGTCGCGCTTCCTCGAACCTCCCAGCCCCGGTGAACCGCTCGGCCGCGATCACCTGGGCCGGAGCGTCGTGGCCCGGCTTGCCCACGCCACGCAACTGTCCCTCATGATGGCGGTCCTGTGCGTCGCCACAGCACTGCTGGTCGGGTCGCTCGCCGGCATCATTGCGGCCTGGCGCGGCGGCTGGATCGACGCTGCCCTTCATGGATTGTCCGAAGCTTTCATCGCCCTCCCGGCCCTGCTGGTGGTCCTCATCTTCTCTGCCGGCACCAACGGTGACCTGTGGACGCTCTATGTGGGGCTTGCCCTGGCGCAATGGGTGGAGTATTTCCGCATGGTCCGCTCCCGCAGCGGGCTGTTGCTCGCCGGGCGGCCGTCGAGGCCGCCGGGATACTGAAACTGGGTCCGGCCCACGTCATCCGCCGCCACCTCTGGCCCGAACTTCGGCCGCTGCTGGCCACCATGGCAACGTTCGGCGTCGGATCCTCCATCCTCGCCTTGTCCACGCTCGGATTCGTCGGCGTCGGGATCCGCCCGCCCACTCCTGAGCTGGGGCTGATGGTTACCGAGGCATTCCCTTATTACCACGAGGCGCCGTGGATGTCCCTGGCCCCCGTCCTGGTTCTCACCGCTGTCCTGATCGGGCTGCTGAGCCTGCGAAACAAGGAGGCCCGCCTGTGAGCATGCGCCTGTTCCACCTGTCCGTCATCCATGCCGGCACCGTTCTGGTCGATGTCTCCGGACTGGACTTCGAGCCCGGAGTGCCCGTGACGATTGTCGGCGAAAGCGGCTCCGGCAAGTCGCTGCTGGCCCACGCAATTATGGGAACCCTCCCCGCCAACCTCAAGGCGCAGGGACGCTTGGCCGTGGACGGCCAGAGCTACGACCTGGCCGACCGGACCAACAGGCACCGGCTCTGGGGACCGGTGATGGCCCTGCTGCCGCAGGAACCCGGGCGGGCCCTCGACCCCACCATGCGCGCCCAGGAGCAGGTCGCCGAAGGCGCGGCGTTCTTCGCCGCGGACAAAAACGCCGCGCGGCGTTCCGCCGGAGCCCTGCTTGCCTCCTCGGACTCGGACGCGCCTCCGCTGCGTTTCCGCACACCCTCTCCGGCGGTATGGCCCAGCGGGTCGCGTTCGCCGCGGCCACCATCGGCGGCGCCCGTGTGCTGATCGCGGACGAACCGTCCAAGGGACTGGACCGGAGGGCCCGCGCTGAACTGGCGGAGATCCTCAAACGGCACGTGGATGGCGGCGGCATCCTGCTGACCATCACCCACGATCTGGACCTCGCCCGCGAACTCGGCGGCGACGTGCTGGTCATGAAGGACGCGCACGTCCTGGAACAGGGTCCCGCCCGGCAAGTGCTCACGGAACCCGCCCACCCGTACACCCGGCGGCTCCTGGCGGCCGAACCTGGCCGTTGGAAGTACCCGTGGACGTGCGCGGAAGCGCCAGACGCCGGCGGAGCGCCCTCATCTCCGGTAAGGCACTGGCCAAAACCCTCGGCGGCCAGCAGCTCTTCTCGGACCTTTCGGTCTCCATCGGCGCGGGTGAACGGGTGTCGATCAGCGGCCCAAGCGGCAGCGGGAAAACCACCCTGGGCAATGTATTGCTCCGGCTGCTCCCACCGGATACCGGACACGTGGACCACTCCCGGGCCCTCCGCGGGGGTCGGCTGCAGAAGCTCTACCAGGACCCGGCGCTGGCCTTCGCGCCGCGTGTCCGGCTGCGCGACTCCTTCGGAGACGTTCTCCGCCGCCACCGGCTGAAACCGGACCGGCTCGAGGAACTTATGGCCTTGCTCCGCCTGGCCCCGGCGCTGCTGCAGCGCATGCCCGGGCAGGTCTCCGGCGGGGAACTGCAGCGCCTTGCCATCATCCGGTCCATGCTGCTGGAGCCGGCCCTGGTTTTCGCCGACGAGCCCACCTCACGGCTGGACCTCATCACGCAGGAGGAAACCATCAGCGGCCTCATGGACCAAGTGGGCCGCCTCGGCTCCACCCTGATCCTGGTCACCCACGACGAGGCCCTGGCCGACGCCGTCACACAACGCCGGCTGCCGCTCGGGCTCGAAACCGGCGTCGGGGAGGCCACGGTGATCTCCGGCTAGGTTTTTTCAACCCACTGGGCACGCCAGGCCGGCGCCTCGAAGGCCTCACTCCAGTACGCCGTCTCCTTGGAGATCTTGCCGTCCCGGAATTCGAAGATAAAGACCGTTTCATACCTCGGGCCGTCGTAGTCGAGTGACGCTTCCAGGACCACCAGGTCCCCGCCGCTCACCAGCCGGCGGGGCGTGATGGTCGGCAGCTGCGGGAAGGCGTTGTAGATGCTCCTCCGGTTCTGGGCGCCGCGGACGAGTTCTCCGGATTGCGGCCAGTGCATCACCGCGTCGTCGTGGAACAGCTCATCCATGAGCTCAACCCGACGGTCGTTGAGGCATCCGATCAGCCGTTTGACCACGTTCTCGTTTGCAGATTCCACAGTCCCCACGTTCCTCTCCGTTGATGTCTCGCATTGTGCTCCCGGACGCGTGGTTTGCGCCATAGGAGGAGGCCGCCGGCGGCACCGCCGTCGCGGCGGTTGTGTTGCGCGCAGGACGATCCCCACCCAGCGCAAGGACTCCTGCCTACCTCAGTCAACGGAGTTCAGGAATTTCGTCATGTCCTCAGCCACCTGTTCGGGGCACTCCCACAGCACCAGGTGCGCGACACCGGGATAAACCTTCAACTCGGCGCCCGCTATTCGTGCCGCCAGGGCCTCCTGGTGCCGCCGCGGCAGCACGCCGTCGTGGGCTCCCCACAGGATCAGCGCGGGCGCATGAATCGTTCCGGACTCGGTGGGCGGCGTGGCCGCACACAGGCCCTCGAGGATGCGCTGCCATGCGTGCGCGGGCATCCTGACGCCGTCCTGCACCCGGTCCTCGATGAACCACCTCGGCACCGCATGCAGCAGGGAAACCAGGACAGCGAGTTCCGCACCCAGTCCTCGTCGACGGGGTCCGTGAGGCGATCGACCTCGTCCGCGAACGCAGGCCGGCCGCGCAGGCTCAAGGGAGTTCCCACCAGCACAAGCGCAGCGACGCGCTCCGGGTGTCCAACGGCCAGCTGCTGGGCAACGTAGCCGCCGCTGGAGGAGCCGAGAACAAATGCCTTCCGCACGTCGAGGGCATCCAGGATGGCGGCGGCGTCCCCGGCCTGTTCCGCCAGCGAATACCCGTCCGCCGGTTTGTCCGCCTCGCCCTGGCCCCGGAGGTCGGGCGCATAGACCCTGAAGCCAGCCAGCCAGGGCACAAGACGGTCGAAGCTTCGGCGGGATTCGCCCCAGGCGTGCAACAGCAACAGCGGCCGTGCGTCGGCGCTTCCCCGGACGAGGCACGGCACCGAGATGCCCGTGGTGAGCCGCAGATTCCGGACCTCCGAGTCCATAGGCTCAGGGTACGCCTCGCCGATTGCCTCTTGGCGGCCCTCTGCCCTCACTGGGCGTAGGGTGTCCCTCAATCACTGTTCTAGTCTTGGGGGACACTTTGAACTGGCCCGTTGCGGATGCACCGCACTTCAGGCGGCGCCTCGCGCTGACCACATGGCAGAAATTATTCGCAGCGACCATATTTGCGATGAACGTCTACTTTCTGGCGCGGATCCTTTGGCGGTACTGGGGCCCGGGTGCAATCCTTGCCGGTGTGGCGGTCGCGGCGCTCATGACCGTCCTGATAGTCCTCGCACAGTTTCAGGCACTGCCCGCCCTTAGGAGGCGGCTGACGCCTCTGCCCGTGGCCCAGCTTCTTGGACAGGGCAGCGTCCCGGCGGCCTGGCCGCCCGTGCACGGCGGGCACCCCGCCGACGCCTACCGCAATGTGCCGGGATCGGGGAACACGCTCCCGCGCGGCGACGAGGAACGCCGTCGAACGCTGCTCGTCGACTTGCAGGCGCGACTCAGATGCTCGCCGTCGGCGTCGGCGCAATCGCAAACAGTAGCCGACGAGTTTCATGCCCTGCTTGAGCAGGAGCCTCTCGCAATTCTCGAGGCGTTGACGGCGAATCTGCGCCCCGATGATGATCTGGCATTCTTCCTCCATTCATGGGCCGCCGTCCCAACCGGCATCAAACTCGACTTCCTGACCTTTAGAAACGTCTTCGACGCCGAACGGCCGGACGCGAGGCGTGGAACCACGGCCGGGGCGGCCGCAGCGGTGCTGCGCAGTGTGCACTCCGCGATTCGTGTCGTTCCCGGGTCGAGCCTCGCCATCGAGGGAGTGCGGAACTACTCGGAGGACGGCATCACTGATCTACTGACGGTGGCCTACGGGTCGTACCGGCAACTGGCGCGAACGCTCTGGGGCATGATGACCAATGCCCAGCGGCGGGACGGTGCGGCCCGCGCCATTTACACCCAGGCCGCTTCCATGAGCATGACAGGACCGCTGGCAGCGATCGTGCTTAGCCACAAGGGAAAGTCAGCCGAGATTCTCAAGTACATGGAGCGGCGCGATGTCCACCCCCGCAAAGTCAACGTGGTCAGCCTCGGTAGCCACCTCGCCCGGCAGGGTGCCTGAACGTCCCGAGACGGACCCGGACGTCCGCTCCGGCGCCAAGGTGCCGTCCGCTGCCGGGGAGGATAGTTTGAGGACATGAAGGCAAGCTACAGGTACGACGTCGAGATTCTGCACCTTCTCGTGTCGCCCGCGCACGCGTACTTCGGGCGCGCCCGCGAGGGCGCAGCCAATGTCCCCACGACGGACGCGGACCGGGTGGAGCTGGTGGCGGCAAGGGAATCGTTGGCGACCGGTTTTTCGGCAAGGCGGCGCACATGGACGCGGCCGTCACGTTGATCGCGGTCGAAGCCCTCGAAGCGATGGCCACGGAGCTCGGCGTCGGGGCGTTTGACCCGCTGTTGACCCGGCGCAATGTGGTTCTCCGGGGCGCCCACCTGGCTCCCCTGCTGGGCCACGACTTCGCCCTGGAATCGGGCGGGGAACTGGTGCAGTTCCGGGCGGGGCGGCGGCCCACCCCTGCGCCTGGATGGACCAGATGCTCGCCCCCGGAGCCCACGCCGCCATGCGCGGGCGGGGAGGCGTTCGCTGCCAGCCGTTGTCGGACGGCCTGCTGCACCGCGGCCCGGCCGTACTGGTCAGCCCGGTGCCCCTGGACCCTGCCCTGGCCGGCACACCCAGCCTGCTGCGGCCGTCGCGGCTGCCGTAGCGCTGGCCGGCTTCAGGGTCACCACTGCCGAATCCGCCGGAAAGGTGCGGGCTCGCCGCAAGCTTCCGGCGAGCCCGCAGCTCTCCGGCGAACCCGGCGCGGAGGCTTCCCGCGCGGCGGGTCGCCTACGCGAACCGGGTGTCGGACTCCAGGACGGTGAACTCCGTCGAGTGGTGGTCGGTCGGGACCCTGCGCGGCACGGACCCTGAGAAGAAGATCCAGACGGCATTGCCGCCGTCGACCGTCACTTCATCGACGATGCCGACGCCCAGATCCTGGTCACCGACCCGGACGCGGACCTCCTGCCCGCGCCTGAGTTCGCTCCCGTGCACATTCCTGCCGGATTTCCTTCGAAGTTCATATCGGCGCCTTCCCGTCCACGGAGATGGGTCACCTCCAGCGTAGGCTCGGCCCGTTAACGGCCGGTGAACGCCGCCGCCCAATGATTGACGCCGGCAGCGGCCTGAATCACACTGAAATGGTGAGCGACGCCGAGAGGGAACCGACCATCCGCAAGGTTGCAGACCGCCTCGCCACCCGCTTCCCCGCGGCGCCCCGGCACCGCATTGAAGGAATCGTCGCTGAGGAATACGACTCTTTGGACGGCGGGCGGATCAGAATCTATATCCCCACGCTGATCGAAAACAGCGCCCGGAGCAGACTCCACCGGGAACTCAACACCTAGGCAGGAAGTCCAGGCCGGCGGACCGGCCCCTAGGGACTTTGGACACAGGCCCGCGCAGGTCCACCCGGCCTAAAATTGAGCATGGCCAGTTCCGGCACGCCCGGACTGGAACGAAGGACGACCCGCAGGAGTAACAACTCGTGTCCAGCGCGGAGATCGAAGAACTGCGCGCATTGCTTGAAGAAGTCATCAGGCTCCGGCGCAACGTCAAGCACGCCGAAACAAGCAGCGGCGGAAAGATCGACGCCGTGCGGCCCCGCCACCGCGAGAGCGCCCTCAACCTCGTCCACTACGCCGAGCTGCGGCGCCACGACATCCGGGACCTGCAAGCCCGCCTCGCAAAGTACGGCCTGTCCTCGCTGGGACGCACGGAAGCCCATGTGCTGCCCAGCATCGAATCGTTAATCTGGACCCTCACCCGGCTGGTCACCCCCGACGCCGAGCACCCCGCGCCGCCCGCCGGATTCCCCGACGGCGGCGAGCTGCTCGCCCGCAATGCAGTCAACCTCCTGGGTCCCAAGCCGGAAGACCGCTCCACGCGCATCATGGTCACGCTGCCGGGCGAGGCGGCCGCGGACCCGTCACTTGTCCGCGGCATGGTGGAGCGGGGGATGGACCTGGCCCGCATCAACTGCGCCCACGACGGGCCCACGTCGTGGCGGCTCATGGTCGATCACGTCCGCGCCGCAGAGGAGGCCACCGGGAAACGCTGCCTCATCGCCATGGATCTGGCCGGTCCCAAGCTGCGCACGGGCCCGGTCCGTCCCGGCCCTAAGGTCCTCCGCGTCAAACCGGTCCGCAACAAGGCGGGAAAAGTCCTGGAACCGGGACGCGCGTGGCTCGGCGAACCGCCCGCAGCAGCGCCCGGGACAGGACCGGCGGCGCACGGTCCGGCGGTGCCTGTGATCCCCCTGGACGACGACGCATGGGCGGCTCCCGGCGGCGGGGCCAGAAGATCCGGCTGGACGATGCCCGCGGAGCCCGCCGCACGCTCGTCGTCGAGCAGACGGCCCCCACGGCTGCCTGGTGACCCTGGAGAAGACCGCCTACTTCACCCCCGGCACCAGACTCGCTGCTGCCCCGGACCACGCGGCCGTCCGCAAAGGCCACGATCACGGGCGCGCCTCCGTCAAAGTCGGGGACCTCCCGTCGGCGGAGGAGAGTCTGCTCATCCACCGGGGTGACAGCCTTGTCCTCACCAGCAACCTGGACCCCGCGGACAACACCTCCGTGGGCAGCCACCGCATCGGGTGCACACTCGCCGGCGTCCTGGCGGACACCCGCGCCGGGGAACGGATCTGGTTCGACGACGGCAAAGTCGGCGGGGTGATCACCGCCGTCGGACCGGGAGAGCTGACGGCACGGATCACCTCCGCCGCGTCGCAAGGCACCCGGCTTCGGGCAGAAAAAGGCATCAACCTCCCTGACTCGCGACTCTCCATCTCCGCCCTGACCGAGCAGGACATCGCCGATCTGGAGCACGTCCGGGAGCTCGCCGACATCGTGAGCATGTCCTTTGTCCGCAGCGCAGCAGACGTGCGGGACCTCCTCGCCCGCCTCGATCCGGGCCAGGACAGGAACCTGGACATTTTGCTTAAGATTGAGACCGTGGCGGCCTTTAACGCGCTGCCCGACATCCTCCTGGAACTCATGAAGTGGGCCGACGTCGGCGTCATGATCGCACGCGGTGACCTTGCCGTGGAGGCCGGATTCGAACGGCTTGCAGAGGTCCAGGAGGAAATCCTGTGGCTCTGCGAAGCCGCCCACGTCCCCGTGATCTGGGCCACCCAGGTGCTCGACACCCTGGCCCGGACCGGCAGGCCGTCCCGCGCCGAAGTGACGGACGCGGCCATGGCCCAACGCGCCGAGTGCGTCATGCTCAACAAGGGACCCTTCATCAACGAGGCCATCAGCATGCTCGCGGACATTCTGGGCCGGATGCAGGACCATACGCAGAAGAAAAGGAGCCTGCTCAGACGCCTCCGGGCATGGGACCAGACGGGCGCGGCGGACGGCACGGAATCGAACGCTGAAGCAGGCACCGGAGGAGGCATGGATCCGACATGGAGCTGACGGCCCTGGTCCTGATCACCGCCACGCTGTTCGTGTGGGCACTGGTGTCCGCTCGGCTTGAGCGCGCGGACCTGACCGCTCCCGTGGTGTTCACCGCTGTCGGCGCGGCCATGGCCTGGTCCGGGGTGGTCGATGGCTCCTCGCCGCCGGAGGCGGTCACCCCTGTGGTCGAGATCACCCTGGTGTGGGTGCTTTTCTCCGACGCCGCCCGCCTGCCCCTCCAGCAGTTGCGCCGTGACGTGGGCCGTTATGTTCGGCTGCTGGGAGTCGGCCTGCCGCTGACCATCGTGTTCGGGTGGCTCCTGGCCCTGTGGTTCTTCCCCCACTTCGGGCTGTGGCTGGCCCTCCTCGTCGGCGCCGCGCTGGCTCCCACCGACGCCGCCCTCGGGATCCCCGTGGTTACGAACCCGGCGGTGCCGTCGCGGATCCGCCAGCTGATCACTGTTGAGAGCGGCCTCAACGACGGCATCGCCACCCCGGTGGTTATGGTCGCCATCGCCGGCGCGGCCGCCGCGGCAGGACTCGAGAGCGCCGCCGCTCCCGGCAGCGCCGCCGTCGCGCTGCTCGTCGGCGCCGGCGTCGGGGCAGCAGCCGGGGCCCTGGGCGGGTGGCTGCTGCAACTGGCCCGCCGGCACGGGGCCGCCGCCGAGGACTTCGCCGGCATCGGCGTCCTTGCCCTGAGCCTGCTCGCCTACACCGCCGCCCTCGCGGTGAACGGCAACGGGTTCGTCGCCGCGTTCTGCGCCGGCCTGGCGTTCGGCACGTGCGCGGGTCAGCGGGGACCGGCGGAACTGGTCTTCGTCGAGCAGATGGGCGGCCTGGTCTCCCTGCTGGTGTGGCTCGCCTTTGGAGCCATCTCCGTTCCGACCATGCTGGCGAACTTTGTTCCGCTGACTCTGGTCTATGCCGTGCTCAGCCTCACGGTGGTGCGCATGCTCCCGGTGGCCCTCGCCTCGATTGGTTCCGGCCTCGACCGAAGGACCATCCTTTTCGTGGGGTGGTTCGGTCCGCGCGGCCTGGCGTCGCTCGTATTCGCGCTGCTGGCGCTGGAAGCCCTCGGAGCAGTGTCGGACGAGGCGGTGGGCGTCATCACGGCCACCGTCCTGCTCAGCGTCGTGGCCCACGGCATCAGCGCCGCGCCGTTGGCCGCCCGCTACGGACGGGCCGCCGCCGCCGCCGGCCCCGAGCCCGGCGGTCCGGTGCCGGTCACTCCCGCTCCCGCCCGGGGCCTGAGCCGCAAGCACACGATCGTTCCGCGGTTTCGGCCGAAATGGCGCCGTCACTGAGCCCCGCTTCGCCCGACCGGCCCGACGGGCCCGGCGGGCCCGCCGACGACGTGCCCGTACACCGGTCCGGAACGCCTGCCGCTCCGAATCAGTTGCTGAGACCACGAACAGAGGGTGACATGAGCGTTCAGCGGGACACCGCTCCGAAGGAAACGGCCACGCTGCGCCGGTACGTCCTGCCCACGGAATTGGGCCCCTGCACCGTGCGTGTCCAGGAGTGCACCGAAGGCCCGCCTCCCGCGGGCGGCACAGCGGATGTCTACCTTCACGGCGCCGCGGGGTCCTGGACCAGCTTCCTCCCGCTGCTTTCCGTTGAACCTGCCCGTCCCCGGGTGATCATTGACCTGCCCGGCTGGGGCGAATCGACGAAGGGCGCCCGGCTGGAACTTTTCGGCATCGAGGCGATGGCACGGGCTGTCACCGGGGTACTGCATTCGCTCGGCTACCGGCGATGGAACCTGGTGGGCCACTCCATGGGAGGATTCCTGGCATTGCACATTGCCGCTGCCTGGCCGGAGCGGACCGCCAGCGTCGCCGCCATTTCGGCCGGCACTTTCAGCGTGGCCGATGTGGCCCGGCGGCCTCTGCACGGCCTGTCCAGATTCCCGACGTTTGCCGGCATGTTGCTCCTCATGCGCTCCATGTCGGCCCTCGGGGCGGCCGGGGACGCGCTGGTCCATGCGGTCGGCACCACCCCGGTCATGGGACTGCTGATGTCACCGTTTTTCGCAAACCCCGCAGCCATATCCAGGCGCGTGCTCCACGGGCTCGGCGACGACGCCCGGCCCGCCGGCTTTGCGCTGCCGCCCGGGCCGCGGCGCACTACGACTTTGACCACTGGCGCGGCATCCGCTGCCCGGTGCTGGCGACCCGCGGAGACCGTGATGTGTTCACGCCTCAGTCTGATCTGGTCCGGCTGGCCGGTGTCGTCCCGCGGGCCCGGCTGGTCACCATCCCGCGCTGTGGCCACTTCGCCAATATTGAGCGGCCGGAGCAAATACGGCGGTTGATCGATAACCTGCACTCGCCGTGAGGTGTACGACGACGGGATCCTCCCGCCGTCGTACTCTTCTGCCGCGCGCCGCGGCGCTACGGCCGGGCGGCGGCGACGGGCGCGGCCGGCGGCGGGACCAGGTCGAGCCGTTTGATCCGCCGGTACGCGACCCGGACGAACCGCACGCCGTTGGACGCGATGCTGACCACGCCGAAGAAGGCGAAGCCGAACACAGGGTCCGCCGTCTCGGCGATCCTGAGCACGGCGATTCCGGCCAGGAAATAGATGGTCCCTTCCAGGGTGTTCACGCCGAGGAGACCAGGCTCAGTCCGCGGGTGGACGCGCTGGCCAGGCCTTCGTATGCCGCCGGAATGGCATAGAAGAGGGTCGACACGCCCAGCATGATTCCCAGGGCGTCCTGAACCGGCATAAATAGTCCGGCGCCGATCGTGGCGAGGGCAAGGGCAGCGGCTGATGCGGCCCCGGCGACGACAATTTCGCGCCGTTTCCGGGCCGCGGTCCTGGCCACTTCCCGGCACAGGACGGCGTGGATTGCGATCCACAGCATGTTGGCTGCCAGCACCCACCAGCTCTGGACGATCACGGCCAGGGCCAGCCAGCCCAGGCCGGTACCGGCGAGAACGCCCAGGCTCAGGCCGCTGACGCCGTCGCTGGCCCCGGTGCGCTGCACGCGCCGGAGCGCGGGAACCGACCGGATGAGCTCTACGGCGATCAGGGCGAGCCCGGCCAGGGCGACGGACGTCTCGGCGAACACGTGGCTCCTTCGGGTTCCTTGTGGCTCTTGCGCGGCTCCCTCACCATAACCGAGCGGCCCGGCCTGGGCGCGGCCGCCCACGGCAGTGACCCTTCCCTGCTGGCCACGTGTCACTCGTTCTCATGATTGCTCCCCGGTCGTTTGCCGGCGTCTGATCCCGCTACAACGGCGAGGGCGCCGAGCAAGACCGCGGCGTTGGCCCAGAAGATGCCCAGAACCCCCAGCGGCGCAGCCAGGGCTCCCACGGCGAGGGAAGGGAAATCTGGGCGAACCTGTTCGCGGTGAGGCGAAGGCCGAGTACGGCCCCGTGGCGGGAGGGGTCGGCGAGGCCCGTCACCCATGCCATCGTCAGGGGTTGGGGTATGCCCAGCCCGATTCCGAGACCGATCATGACGCCAATCGCGCCGTAAGTGCCAACGAGCGGAAGCGCCATGAGTGCCAGGGTTGCGACCGTGATGGAGGCAAGCAGGAGGGCTTTGCGTCCGAATTTGCCGATGAGCCTGGTCAGTCCGAGCCTGCTCAGTACTGACACGGCAGCTCTCAGCGCGAGAAGAAGTCCCACTGTGGGCGCGCTGATGCCATTGTCCGTGGCCCAGACGGGAACGAACGCGTACATCAGGTCCACCGTCGTGAGCACCGCGGCACTGACTGCGAGTGACCTCCACACGCCGGGTATGGCGACCAGCCCGCGTACGCGGGACGGGACCTTCGTCTGAAGCCGCCGCCTCATCCGGAGGTTTGCATCCGGACCCCGAAGAGCGAAATAGCCCGGTGCCGCTAGGAGCGTGAAGACCAGACATACCAGCAGCCCCACACCGGTGTCGGGGAGGCTTCCGTTGCTTCCCGCTCCGAGCGACGCCGCGATGGTGACCGCCGGCGGCCCAACAAGCTGGCCCACAGACGCCGCCGCTGTGAGTGCCCCGAAGGCGCCATCCCTCGAATCGGCTGTGCTGTAGTGGGCCACGAAACTCTGGTGGCCCACCATCACCAAGAGATGCCCGAGGCCCACAATCGCGCTTGCGATCAAGAGTGCGGGGAGGCCCGGGACCACGAGCAGGGCTGCGGTGCCTGCCGCTGCTATCAGGAGGCCGATCACCGCCATGCCGGTTCCGCCGACCCGGTCCGCCACCCGCCCGGCCGGGATTGCCGCCAGAAGGGCAGGCAAGGCGAAACTCGATGCCAGCGCGCCAAGGAAAACCGGGTCGGCGCCCGCCGCCAGCGCCCGGTATCCAATGATGAGGCGGATACCCGTCCAGGACGCTTGTGCCAGGGCAGCCTGGCTACTCAGGATCAGCCGCCACGAGATCCCGCTCAAGGGCTGGGCGGCAAGGCTTCGTCCCCGACGGGGATACGGAGTACCTCCATGTCAGACCACTGCCGTGGCGTTGGCGGGTGATCCGGTCCCGCCGGTGATGTTCAGGGTTTGATGGTAACGAAGGCGTCCCAGTTTCCTGTGGATCTCATCTGCCGGCTGAGCGGTCCGAGCCGCCACAGTTCACCGATGGCCATGCCAAGTTTGGCCAGTAGTTGCTGGTGCATCATGCCGTGGTCGTTCGGGGCGGAGTGGAGGAACGGACTGGCGGGTACAACGGGAAGGCATTCGAGGGCAAAATTATCGGCGGCGATCAGTGCCAACTGGTTGTCCCAAGCCCAGGCGACGAAGTCCTCCGACTGGGCTACGCCGGTTGCCCTGCGTGTGTCACGGCAACGCGTCTTTTCGTCCGCTGTCAGGGCAAGGAACCATTCACACCAACCGGTGTGGAGCATAAGGATGTCGCCGGGGCGCAGGCGGAGGGTTTGTGCGGCCATCGCCGCATGGATCAGGTCAAGGTCGAGGGGTTCTCCGCCCGGGTGGTCTATGGGGTTTCCCTGGTCCTTACGGAACCCGTCGAGGTCAACCAGCACTCCCCTGCCGGCAATGGGGTGCTCCGCCCATTCCTGGATGCCGAGCTCGGCGGTTCCTTCCCGGACCTGGTCATCAGGGGTGCCGTTGTAGAAACCGATGTCGTCGGCCCTGCGATGGCGGAGGCCGTCGACCTGTGTGGATCCCTGGAGGTAGTAGCCGTCCACGTAGTCGTCGCGGTGCGCCGGATGCGAGGAATAGATGGTGTGGCGTGGAGCTGTGCGCTTGAGCGACATCCCGGGGGCGAAGGCGTCGGCCGGGTAGTCCAGGCCAAACACTGCCCCGCTCCGGATGCAGTCGCGTGCCTGCAGGACGGCATCCCCGCTGATGAAGGAGGGCGTCCCGCGTCCTGGTTCAGGAAAGAGCCCCCATGAAGTGCCGGAGAGTTTGCCCGCCCTTCCCAGGAGTCCGGCGTATGACGGATAGCTTCCGGGTTCCGTGGGTATCGTCATGGCGTGGTTGCCTCCTGGGGTGTCCGGCTTTGCTTTTGCGGGCGCTTATAGCTGAGAAGGAACCCTGCGATTGCGCACACGGACGCCGCAATGCACATCGGGGTCTTGATGGCCTCGTTGAAGAATTCCAGCCAATCTCCCCGGCCGAAGAGCAGCGCGACGGCCTGACCCGCCACGAACAACACTCCCCAGAGAGGAGTGCTGCGAGCGTGAGAACGAAAATTACGTCGATGGATCGCCTGATCTGCCGCATTGTCATATTCCTTTAGACCGGCAAGACGCCGACAGTGATCAGCACGCCGATACCCAGCAACGGCAGTGCGTAATGTGTGAGCAGGCGGCCGAAGGTCTTGACCGGATCCACGTCCGCGATGCCACAGGCGACGTACAACGGCGCACCTCCCGGCGGGACCGCGGCTTCGCAGGACGAAAACACCAGTACTGCGACGGCTGCCGTGGTGGCCGGAACGCCGGCGGCAACGAGTGTGGCGACGCCGACAGTTCCGACGGCGGCCATGGTGGCCGTGGCGGACAGCGGCGCGGCCACCGCGATAACGATCACCCCGATCAGGATCGCGAGAAGCCACAACGGCAGGTTCAGGCCGTTGAGCAATGCCGTCATCTGCTGGGGCAAGCCGGTAGCGGCAAGGGCGTTGGCCCCGGCGAATGCGAAGACGACCGTGACGCCGACGACGCCGAACCTCGGGGCGGACTGCCGCAGTAGTGCCCACCAGGCACGGAGGCTGCCGGGGAGCCGTCTCCTGCCCAGCAACGCACCGGTAATGATCAGGACCACCGGTATCCAGATGATCACGCTGACGGATTCGGCTACGTCCACGCCGGTCCAGTCCGAAAGCGCCAATGCCATGCCGCCGGAGGTGATGACCAGCGGAATCGCCACCACGGCGAACAGCAACAGTGTGGCGGCCCCCTGTTTGAACGCAACTGCAACCGCCAGGCGGTGGGAACGATCGAGAGTGGTCATGCCGCTCTTGCGCACCAGCCACCAGGTAACCACCAGACGATGCAGGAAGCACCACAACCCGCCGACGAGCAAGGGCAGGACGAGGTCGTCGACGTCCAGCAACGGCCCGACGGTGGCTGATCCGACGAGCACGAACATTGAGGCACTGAACGGGAAGGTGATGCCCATCCCGGCGTTTCCGGCGACAAGGGTCGCCGCCGAAGCCTTGTCCAGCTTGGATTTCTCCATCCAGGGTATTGTCACGGATCCCACTGTGGCGGCGATGGCCGCTTGGTTGTGGACCACGCCGCCGAGGCCGGCCGAGGCCACGGTGGACACCCAGGCGGGGCCTCCTCATGCCGCCGAGCAGGGAGTTCAGCAAATCGATGAGCCTGTCCAGGACACCCGTCTGGTCGAGCAGGTATCCCATGAAGACGAACGCCATCGTGGCGTAGACGATTTCGTCGGTCACCGCGGAGTAGAAAGCCGTCCATCCGATTTGTCCCGCGGCGGCCCCCGTGAAAGGGAGCACAACCAAGAAACCGAGAATCATTGCCTCCCCGACGCTGCGCTTAATCAGGGTGGTCCACAGCAGGATGACGGCCAGGTAGGCACCGAGGGCCCAGATGCCCATCATGTTGCTGCTCCTGACTCAAAGACTCGTGGTGTGAGAAGGTTCCTCATTAATTCCTGTCCACGATTCTCCCTGACGCCGGTGTCAGCGCAAGGCCGGAGCCGTCTGTGCGGCTTCCGCAGCGATGCGTGCCAGAGCTGCTGCCGAGGCCGTGGTCATTTCGGCTGGGACTGCGAGGTCGGAGGAAAGGTAGACGGCAGTGTCCTGCATTTCCTTGGACCGTCGCACGGCGTGCTTTACCGTCCCGGTGAGGAACCGATCGATGACCGCGTGCCCGTCGCCGGCCAGTTGATGGGCGATCTGGCCGCGGATCCAGTCCTCGAGGCCGGCGGCGCGCCCGGCGGTGACGGCCTCGACAACCACCGATGCCAGGCCTTTCATCAGGACGCTGCGGAGGAGCTTGTGCGCCATGGCGGCGCCGGGTTCCCCTGCAGCGATTTCGACGTCGGCGCCCAACGCGGCCAGGAGATCGGCGATCGCCTGGGATCCGGGTCCGCTGACCATCAACGGTGTCCGCGCTCCCAGCGTGGGAACGGGACCGAGGATGGCGACATCCACAAACGCTGCGTTGCTTGGGAGCTGCCCGAGTTCCCGCATGACCTCCGGCGAGGAGGACGTGAAGTCGGCGTAACAGCTGCCTTCCGGCATGACGGGCAGGCATTCCTCCGCGACGCTGCGGGCCGCGGCTGCCCCGGTGAGAACAAGGACCAGCTCCGCGCCAAGGCAGGCCTGGGCCGCGGTTGCCATCCGGGCCACTCCGGCCGGGGTGGACGGGGCAACGGGATCAAATCCCCTGACGCTGTGGCCTGCGGCGACGAGGGCCGCCGCATAGGTGGCCCCCGCTTCGCCGAGGCCGATGACGGTGCAGGCTGTCATGGATATTCTGTCCTTACTAGTTTTGGTGGCGGGCTGCGACGATGGCACGCCGGCGGTTCGTTTCGTCAGCAAAGACAGCTTCGGCAGCATCGGCCACGATGGCTGCTTGCTCGCGGGGAACGACGACGATGCCATCGGAATCACCGATGATGATGTCGCCGGGCAGCACAGGGACTCCGCCGAAAGAGATCGGTGTTCCAAGCCGCGACGGACCGTTTTTGTAGGGCCCGGCAGGGGTGATGGCGCGGGCAAAGACCGGCATTCCGATCTCGCCAAGAGCTTCGGCATCGCGGGCCGCTCCGTCCAGCGCGAACCCGGCAAGGCCGAGGTTGATGGCCCGCTCTCCAATGAGTTCACCCAACAGGGCGCGGGATTCATCCCCGCCCCCGCAGACGACTATGACGTCCCCGGGACGGGCCAGCTCAAGTGCGCGGTGGATGCCTTGGTTGTCGCCCGGACGGGTCCAGACGGTGAAGGCCGGTCCGGCGAGGCGGGCGCCCGGCCAGATGGCCTGGATCGCAGAGTCCGCGACTCCGAGGCGGTCCATGGCGTCGCCGATATTGGCGGCCGGAAGTTTGGCGAGGCGGTCAATCACGTCCTGGCCGGGCCGGGAAAGCTCGGCGGTGATCGTGTCAAGCTCTGGAGAAGTCATGGTGGATCCTCTGAACGGCGTTTGCGGGATGGTTAGTCTTTTTCTGAACCAACGGGAGGACCTTCTTGAAGTCCTCCTCCTGTCCGGCCCAGAACTGCTTGTACGCTTCGCCGGAGAGGTAGCTGGTCTGCAGGCCGAGGTCGTTCATCTTCTGCACGACGGACGGGTCTTCAATGGCCTTCTGGATGGCAGCTTCGAGCTTCTTGGCTACGGCATCCGGCAGCCCGGCCGGGGCAGAATAGCCGCGGACGGTGCCGGCCTCAACTTCGTAGCCGGATTCCTTGAACGTGGGAACGTCCGGCAACGACGGGGAACGCTCGGAGGTCATGACGCCCAGCACGCGGGCCTTGCCCTGCTTGGTCAGGTCGGTCACGTCGCTGACGTTGGCGACGAGGATGTCCACGTGCTTGCCGAGGAACGCTGTGGTTGCCTGCGAAGCGCCCTCGGAGAAGTGGACCGGGGCAAACTCGGCGCCGGTGGTTTCCTGGATCTGCGCCATCGCGAAGTGTTCCCCGGTCTGCAGACCGGTGGTGCTGGCTGTCATGGACTTCGGGTCGGCCTTTGCGGCGTCCAGGAGTTCCTTCAGCGTCTGGTAGGGGCTGTCGGGCTGTACGGCGATGACGGCGGGGTCGATGACCTGCCGCCCAGCGGCTGGAAGCTGTCGCGGGTGTACTTGGCGCCGCGGGCGGGGTCCAGGGTGATACGACCACTGACGGAGAGCCGGTGGCGCCGATGGTGTAGCCGTCGGGCCTGGCGCTGGTCAGCTGGGTGTAGCCGATCTGGCCGCCGGCGCCGGGCTTGTTGACCACCTCAACGTTGGTGCCAAGCTCTTTCTCCAAGATGGGCTGGACGAGCCGGGCGGCCGTGTCCACGGCACCACCAGGGGCAAAGGCCACGACGATCTCGACGGACTTGCCCTTTTGGGGAAATCATTCGCGGCGGTGGTGGTAGCGCCGGCGTTGGCACCGCAACCGGTGAGTGCGATGAGGCTTGCTGCGGCGAGAGCTGCAGCGATTCGTGTGCGGGTCAAGGTTCTTCTCCTTTGAAGGGTGAAACTGCTGATAGGTAGTGAATTACGGGGTGAACAGCCTGGTTACGTTTCGGGGTCTTCCATAAGCGCCTTGGGCTTGCGGAACTTGAGCATCGGACTGCAGATGATCAGGACGCCGACGGCGATCAGCACCATGGAAATGGGGCGGTTGACGAAGATGCCGAAATCGCCCTGGGAGATTTCCAGGGATTCGCGCAGTGAGCGTTCCATCAGCGGTCCCAGGACGAGGGTGAGCACCATCGGGGCCAGCGGGATGTCCAGGCGCCTCAGGGCGAGGCCCAGAAGTCCGAATCCGATCATGACGAATACGTCGAAGACGCTGAAGTTGATTGTGTAGGCGCCGATGACCATAAACAGCAGGATCAGGGCGGTCAGGATCGTCGGTGGCACGCGGAGGATGGAGGTCCAGAGTCCGACCAGCGGAACGTTCAGCAGCAGCAGGAGGAGGTTGCCGATGAACAGGCTGGCGATGATGGCCCAGGCGATTTCGGAGTGTTCGGTGAAGAGGGTCGGCCCCGGGGTGAGTCCCTGCTGAAGGAATGCTCCCATCAGAACGGCGATGGTGGGTGATGCCGGGATCCCGAGGGTGAAGAGCGGGATCAGTGCGGCGTTGGCATGGGAGTTGTTGGCTGTTTCAGGTCCGGCGACACCTTCAATGGCGCCCTTACCCAGTTCGTTGCGGTGGCGTGAAAACTTCTTTTCGGCGCCGTACGCCAGCAGGGAGGACACGGAACCGGTCATGCCGGGGATGAGTCCAAGTCCGAAGCCGATGCCGGTGCCGCGGGCCATGGCCGGGGCGCTCCGGCGCCATTCCCTGCGAGTGGGGAGCAGGGAACGGAAATTCGGTGCATGCACTGTGGGCGTTGCGGCGCCCTTGCGGTGGGAAAGAAGTTCGGAGAGTCCGAAGACGCCCACGATCACGGCGACGAAGCTGACGCCGTCCAGGAGCCGGTCCATGCCGAACGTGAACCTTGGTGCGCCGGCGACCGGGTCGATACCTACCATGGCGATCAGCAGACCCAGGGCGCCGGAGATGACTGCTTTCACCATGGATTTGCCGGCCAGCGCGACGAGGAGGGATATGCCCACGACCATCAGGGCGAAGAATTCCGGTGGTCCGACGAGCAGGCCGAGTTCTCCGAGGGTTTCGCGGCTGCGACCAGGCCCAGGGTGGCTATCGTTCCACCGACAAAGGATCCGACGGCGGCGATGGTCAGCGCCGCCCCCGCCTTGCCCAACTTTGTCATCGCGTAGCCGTCGATGGTGGTGATTGCAGAGGCAGCTTCACCGGGCGTGTTCAGCAGGACGCTGGTGATGGTTCCCCCGTAGGCGGTGCCGTAGAAGATGGCGCACAGCATGATGATCGCGCCGGTGGCGTCCAGGTTCATTGTGAGGGGTATGAGCAGCGCGACGCCGGCGACCGGGCCGATGCCGGGGAGGACGCCGATGATAGTGCCCAGCAGACAGCCGATGAAGGCGAATATCAGGTTCTGCCAGGTCATGGCGGACGCGAAGCCGCCAAGCAGTTCGTTGAGTGTTTCCACGTCTAAAGTCCGATCAGGTTCAGCGGAGGGAAGGCCGAAACGGGAAGGGCTACGTTCAGGCCGTAGTTGAAGGCGTAGAAAGCGCCGACGCTTCCGGCGAGGGCGATGATGAGCGAGGAAGTCCACGTCCTGCCGCCGCGCAGCTTCAGGTGGTACATGAGGAACAGGAACATGCTCAGCTGAAAGCCGAGCAGGTCCATGACTGCCGCGAGGATGGCCAGGCTGACTACTACGGCGATCACAAGCCCGCGGTCAACACCTTCGGGTGTCTCGGAGGGGCGACGCAGTTCTTGGAGCAGCCAGACGATGGACATCGAAACCAGCACGCCGCCCATGGCGAACGGAAACAATCCCGGCCCCGGCCCCAGCGATGTCCACAGGCCAAGCTCGATTGAGTTGACCAGGACATAGACACCTACGGCGACAAACACGCCGATTCCCACGAGTACAGACGGAGCGACGCGTGTGGTGCGCTCCGGTCTGGCTATAACTGACTTCGTTGTCATCGGTTCCTTCTTACGGTTCTTACATTCATTTCATACAGTGGAATAGTATTGCGCCTAGAGAAATAGTGACAGGAGACACATCGACTGTCAAGCGCAAGAAAATTACATACAATGAAAGGATGACCGCGTCCTCGACCCACTCAGCCAGCTCAGCCGACGACGGCCCGAAGGCGTCCAACATGAGATCCCTGTCCAGGGCGATGGAGGTCTTCGCCGAACTGCAGCGGGCGGAGCGGCCTCAGCGGCTCAGCGACTTGGCCAGGACCTGCGGCATGAGCCTCCCTACGACCTTGCGGATCCTGAGGGTCCTCCAGGACTTTGGCATGGTCAGCCAGACAGATAAGTCGTATCGGATCGGCCCTGCCGTCCTGCCCGCGGCGCGCAGCTATTTAGAGAATGATCCGCTCGTGGTTGCCGCCCGCCCGGTCCTGCAGCAGGTGGCTTCGCAGACCGGGCAGACCGCGTCCCTCTACACACGCCTTGGCTTTGAACGGATCCTGGTGGCACGGGTCGACGGCGAATCACCCCTCAGATACGACCTGCCTTTGGGCAAACGGCTGCCCCTCACGGTGGGAGCTGCAGGCAAAATTCTGGTGGCCTCCGCGTCCGAGGAAGAGTTGCAGCAGGTTGTTGCCGCAGCCATCGCGGCCGGTCATGAAAGCTCCGCTTTTACCGTCAAGGAGTTCCGCAGCAGGCTGCCCGAAGCCGGAGTCGACTACGCTTACTCGGCGGACGAACGCGCCACAGGCGTGCTGTCTGTCGCCGTCGCGGTCCTCAACAGGTCCGGCCAGCCGACTGAATCGATCGCCCTGACCAGCCCCGTGGAGACAGCGACTGAACCCGCTCTCAAAGCCGCCGTTCCAGAACTGCGGCGCGCTGCAAACAGGCTCTCGGAGCTACTGGAAGGCTCCGTCTACTAGGTCCGACAGGACGCCGACCCCGCCTTCTATCGGCGCACCAGCGCCCGGCCTGCTGTGACGATTCTCACGGGCAATAATGCGAAATCAGCTTGAGACCGTTCCGCCGCGCTGTGCACTATGGAAAGGCAGTGGCCGGGGCGTCCAAGTCCCGCCGCCGCAGCCACGGCCCTCCCGCGCAGCAGCGGATCAGAGGGCCCGCGGCAACAGTTTTACCCATCCTGGTGGACGCAATGAGGCCAAACCGGTGAGCTCGCTGAGCTGCCCACGGTCCCGGAGCGTTCCCGGTTTGGCCCTACGGCGGCTCCGCATCGGTGCGGCAGCCGGACACCCGGATTCACGAATGGAAGCACTGAACAATGACGTTTGAAACTGCCACCTCTGTCACGCACAAGCTCTGGGACCGCTCCACGATGCACCACGAGCTCGACGCCCTGGTCCACGACCTGTCGGTCCGGCACAACACCGCCAAGTCCAACATCGCGGTCCACGCCAGCGGCCCCGGCACGTTCACGCTCAGCCTGAACCACGGCGAGGCCAACCTCGAGACGGTCAACCTCTAGCACCACGCACAACCACGACGACGGCGGGAGCCTCCCGCCGTCGTCGTTTGCGTTTCGGTGCCTGCCGGCAATGACAGAGAGGTCAACCCTCCGCCGCAGCCCGCCGCATCTCAGTCTTGACGCGGTACATGTCGTGGTCGGCGGCGATCAGCAGGGCGCTGGCCAGTTCCCGGTTGCCGGCCGCATCGACGTCCGCCGGAACGGCCGTTTCCGCCGCGCCCACGGACATGCCCAGCCGGAGCTCGGCCGCCGCGACAGTGACGGCGCCCGCCAGGCAATTCCGGACGCGTTCAGCCACGGCCTCGAGCTCCGCCGGGTCTTCCAGCCGGGGATCAGGACCACGAATTCGTCCCCGCTGTACCGCGTGACGGTGTCCGCGTCCCGCACGGCTTGGGCGAGCATCCGCGCCACGTGCTCCAGGACCCGGTCCCCGGCCGCGTGGCCCAGGGTGTCGTTGACGTTCTTGAAGTTGTTGACATCGCAGAACAGCACGCCCACGCGGTGCCGCTGCTCGCCGGCACGCGCCAGGGCAGCCAGAAGGCTCTCCTCCAGCTGCCGCCGGTTGGGCAGGCCGGTCAGCGGGTCGTGGAGAGCCCGGTGGTGTGCCTCCTGCAGGAGCAGTGCACGCTCCGCTTCGGCGTCCTCAAGCTGCCGGTGCGCGCTGGCAAGCTCGCGCTCGTACCGCCGCCGCTCGGGGGCGGCAAAGAAGATCATCAGGTCCCGCGGCTCGGGGCCGTCCACGGTGCGGGTGATAGAGAGCAGGACCGGCCGGCGCTGCCCGTCCGGCCCCAGCAGTTCGAGGAGAGCTCGCCGAGGTGGCCGTCCCGCTCCAGTTTCGGCCCGGCATGAGTGCGGTACATGAGCCGGTCGCCTGCCGGCATGAGGTCCAGCAGCCGGGTCCCGTCCAGGCCGCCGTCCGCAACGCCGGTCCAGGCGCACATCGTGGCGTTCGCGGCCAGGATCGTTCCGTCGGTACCGGCCACGATGTAGCCGGCCGGCGCCCGGTGGAAGAGCTGCCCGTAGTCGACAGTCTCGGTGGTCCACTGGCTCATGACGACTTCAGGAACTCGAGGATGGCCGTGGCGGTTTCCTCCGGCGCGCTGCTTTGCGGGAAGTGGCCGGTGGCCGCAAGCCGGACCAGGGTGGCGTCGGGGAGCTTCGCGTGCAAGTACGTTCCCACGTGGTCCGGCGTGACGACGTCGTCAGTGCTTTGCAGCACCAGCACGGGAACGGTGACGTCGGCCAGCAAGTGCCGGACGTCGGAGAGGAACGCCACCCGGGCAAAGTCGCGGGCGACGCGCGGGCTGATCCGTCCGAAGCTGCCTTGGATTTCGTGGTCCAGTTCGGGGGCGTGCGGTGTGTTCATGTAGACCGGGGCCATCGACTCGGCCCAGACGACGTAGTTGGCGTCCAGGGATTCGAAGACTTCGTCGATGTCCTGGCGGGTGAAACCGCCCGCGTAACCGTCCTCGGGGTGGTCGAGGTAGCTGGGCGAGGCGGTGACCAGGACCAGGCGGCTGAACCGGCGGCTTTCGTCCCGGACGGCGGCGCTGACGGCCATCATGGACCCGACGCTGTGGCCGATGAGGGTGGCGTCCTCCAGCCCGAGTTCGGCGCAGATCTCCAGCAGGTCATCGACGTAGGCGTCCAGCCTGGAATAGGTGTCCGAATCGTAGGCGGACTGGTCCGAACCGCCGGACCCCACATGGTCCAGCAGGACCACCCGGTAGCGGTCGGTGAACCAGGGCAGGATTTTGTGCCACATTGCCTGGTCGGTGCCGAACCCGTGGGCGAATACGAGGACCGGGGCATCCTCCGGCCCGGACACCTGAACGTTGTTTCGCGTTGCCGCACCCGCCGCCATCTGCCAACTCATTCCTTGATACTCAGCTGTTCGACGCCGCCGATGGGGTTCGACGGCGGACCCGCGCCGTCGCGCTTCCGGGTTGCCGTCCCGGGAACGCCCGTTAGGCGAACTGACGCCGCCTCGCGTCGGCCCAGTCGGCTCCCATAGTAGTCCTGTGGACCCACCAGCCGGGGAGGCATCGCCGCAGGTCATGCGTGGATTGGTGGTGCCCGCCGGTGCACCGCGGTCACCTCTGGCACCGCTGGCCTCCTGCTGGCACACTAGGCCGATGACCGAACCTCTCCCCAGTCCCGGCGGCCCGGCATCCGTGCCGCGATGTTCGTTGACTTCGATAACGTCTACACCGGACTGATGGCACTGGACCCGGCCGCCGCCAAACGGTTCGCCGAGGATCCCAAGCACTGGACGGAGGCGCTGGCTGTCGGCGGCGCGGGCGAGGAATCCCGGCGCTTCCTGATCCGCAATTGCTACCTGAACCCGGTGATCTACTCCAAGTACCGCCCGTACTGGACCCGTGCGGGGTTCCGCGTGATCGACTGCCCTTCCCTGACACAGCGGGGCAAGTCCAGCACCGACATCAACCTGGTGCTGGACGCGATGGATGCCCTGACCGGGCCCGCGCATATTGAGGAGTTTTTCGTCGCCTCCGCCGACGCGGATTTCACGTCACTGATCCAGCGGTTCCGGGCCGCCGACCGGATGACGACAGTGATCGCCGCCGGCGCCGTGGCGTTTGCGTACCGGGAGATGGCGGACAGCGTGGTGGAGTCGCACGACTTCGTGGCCATCCTCAACGGGACCGCTGCCGACGTCCCCCGCCTGGTCAGTGCGGTCAAAGGTGAGGGAATCAGCCCGCGACGCCGGTCGCACCGGGCCCCGCGACGACGGCCGCCGCCGAAGTGCTGGCCCTCGTGCGGGCCGCGCCGGGTCCGGTGACCGGGTCGGTCGCCGCGCACCGGGCGCTCACGGCCGACCCGTCCCTCAAGACGGACTGGGGCGGCCACGGCAAGTTTGGCGCCTGGGTCGCGCAGGCCGGCCCCGGCATCGCCTACGCGTCCACCCCTCGCCGGGCTGGGTCTGGGATGCCGAGAGGTTTTCACCGGACCTTCTCCCCGGGCAGCGGACGTCCGGCCGGCCATCGAGGAACAAGTCATCCGGGTGACGGACGTTCCGGCGCTGTCGCCCGAACAGTTCCGGCAGGTCTTCGTGTCGCTGGAAGCGATGTTGCGCGAACACCCAGCAAACCGCGCCGAGCTGGCCAAAGCAGTCAGGGACCACTGCGTTGCGGCCGGGAAGCCAGTATCCCGGGCAGCCGTGAACTTCGTCCTTCAGGGGTGGTCTACGCAGGCGGCTCACTCACGGACGGGGTGCCCGCCGTCGAACTTGCGGCAGCGTGGACCAGGAACGTCGAGGAGCTGTGCAGGGTCGCGCTGATGGAGTTCGACGACGCCGAGAAACTCGCGCTGAGACGCTGGGCCAGCGGCGGGCTGCTGGAGTCCACGCAGACCGACGTTGCCCGCGGCTAACGAGGCGAACGCCTGCGGCGGGCCAGGCGCTACCCGGCGTCGTGGTCCGTCTCGAGGATCTGCACCAGAGGACCGGACCTGATCCGGCAACGTCAAAGAGTTGCTTCTTCTTCCTGCGCCAGCCTGACCATAAGAAGTTCGTCCTCCACCGCGCGGGAGGGCCAATAGTCCTTGGCCAACTCACTTGCCCGGCCTCTGTCTGCTTCCGGGAAGAGCCTGCCGAACAGCCCGGCCGCCTGAAGCAGTGCAATCAGCGCCGTGATCCTGGCGTCGGGCACCTTGGCAACAGGTTTGGTATCGGGCTCTACGTCGGGCTTGGCGACGGGCGCTTTGGCATCAGGCTCGACGTCGGGCACCTCCATATCGGGCTCGACGACGGGCGCTCCGGCATCGGGCTCGACGTCGGGCTCGACGTCGGGCACCTCGGAAACAGGTTTCGCGGGTTCCGGCGGCGCACCGTTCAGCGCTGCCTGGATCTTTTCCATAAGCGCCGCCTCCGGAGCGTGGTCCTTCTCCGGGTACCGCACGGTCCGGAACAGGCCCAAATGCCTTGCGCCCACATGTTCCACGATGCCCCGTGCCGCCATCCCCTCGTAGACACGCTGCACTTCGGCGCGGCCCTCCAGCATGGTGACCCACTGCTTCGGTGTGTGCGGCCGTGACTTGCCACGGATGAGTTCCAGTTCGTGCTGAAAGTCCGTTTGCGGGGTGGCGCCGGTGGCCTTGATGTGTTTTCCTGCAGCTCGATTGCACCGAGCAGGTCCAGTTCGGCCAAGATTGCGCCGGCCACGGTGGTTCTGAGTGCAAACACCGGCACTTCGGGTTTGCCGTTCGTGTCGTTTGTTGCCAGAAGGAGGAAGGCCTGCGGAAGGCTCAGTTCCTCCGCTTTAGGTTTTTCAGCATCCATAGGATCATGGTGGCGTAGTTACGGTGCCACCACAACGAGGATCTGCTGCTGGAGTTGCAGCAATTGCCGGGTGCGCTATTCCCCGAGGAACCGCAGCAGGAATGGGACGGTGGCGTGCAGCGTCCGCAGGTCCCCGCCGCTGGCGGCCTGCTCGCCGAGGTAATCGCCGTGGCCGCCGGGGACGATCAGCAGGCGGGCGCCCGGGATGGCGCCGCCATCCGGGCGGTGTACCCGGCGGCGACTACGTCGCGGTCGGAGCTCACCACCAGCGTGGGGGCCGTGATGGTGCCCAATTCGTCGTCGGACCAGCCGGCGAAGTCCAGGATGCGCCCCTTGTCCAGCTCGAAGAGCCGCTCCAAATGGCCAGGCTCGGGATTGAGCCGGCGGTCGGCGTCCTTGTAGGTGTCGGGCATGTCCGCCAGGGTGGCCTTGGCCATGGCATCCCAGAACTCGTCCGGCACGGCATCGCGGCCCGCAAAGGTGGAGGCGGCGATGAGGCGCCTGACGGAGGCGGGACGCCCGAGCGCCAGCGCGATCGCGGTGTGGCCGCCGGCGCTGAATCCCAGCACATCCACAGTTTCCACGTGGAGCTGGTCCAGAACGGCGAGGATGTCGCCGGCGGAGTTCGCTGCGGTGAGGGGGCGGACGGTGGGCTGGGTGCGGCCGTGGCCCTCCTCCTCGACCGCAATCACCTGGCGCTGGCCCGCCAGCAGCGGGATGAGTTCGCCGAAGTTGGTGCCGATGGTGGACCCGCCGCCCGGGATGAGGAGCAGCGGCGGCTGGTCCGGCACCGCAGTGCCGTGCACCTCGTAGTACATACGAAGGCCGTGGTTGTCCGCGTAGCCGTGGGTGAAGCTCACACGGCATCCTAACCCCGGGCGGGCCCATCGAACAGGGCGAAGGAAAGCTATTCGACGTCGATCCCGTCCTTTCCACAACGATGGATAAGGATGGAAGTAACGCCTCTCGAAGTAAGCCCACCCAATGCCCCAGACGTGCCAGGAGACAGCCGATGATCACACGGGATGACGTACTCGCCGCCGAGAAGCGGATCAGCAAGCATATTAGACGCACGCCCCTGCTCCGCGGCGGCACGTCCTCCGCACCGCTGTGGCTCAAGTGCGAATTCCTGCAGCACACCGGGGTTTTCAAGGCCCGGGAGCCTTCAACCGCCAGCTTGCTGCATTGGAGCGTGGCGAGCTGGACCCAGCCGTCGGCGTCGTCGCGGCATCCGGCGGCAACGCCGGCCTGGCCAACGCGTACGCTGCGGCCGCGTTGGGCGTCCCCGCTACGGTGTTCGTTCCCGAGAACGCTCCTCGCGTCAAGGTCGAGCGGCTCCTCGCGTACAACGCGACCGTCCGGCAGGTCGGCGCAGAGTACGTCGAGGCCTACGAGGCAGCACAGGAGTACGTCGCGCAAAGCGGCGCCCTGTTCTGCCACGCCTATGACCAGCCCGAGATCGCCGCCGGGGCTGGCACCATCGCCGAGGAAATCCTCCGGGACGAGCCCGGCATCGACACGATCGTCGTCGCTGTCGGGGGCGGCGGTCTGTACGCGGGGTTGGCTGCGGCCGCATCCGGCAGGGCGAAGATCGTCGCGGTGGAACCCGTCACGATCCCCACCCTGCACGCGGCGCTGGAGGCTGGCCGGCCGGTCGACGTGTCCGTTTCGGGCATCGCCGCGGACTCCTCGGCGCGCGCCGTGTCGGCGAAATCGCATTCAGCGTGGCCTCGAAGGAACCGCCCGTCTCCGTCCTGGTCAACGATGAAGCCATCATTGCCGCCCGGGCACTTTTATGGAGTGAGTACCGTATCCCCGCAGAATACGGGGCCGCGACGGCCTTCGCGGCACTCACCGCCGGCGCCTACGTGCCCCGGGAAAACGAACGTGTGGCCGTCATCATCTGCGGGGCCAACACCGATCCCTCCACGCTCGACGCAGCCTTCATCCATTGACAGGTGTACGCCGTACACCTTAACCTTTGGGGTAATAGGTGTACGCCGTACGCCTTGTAGGTGAGGGAGTTCCCATGAACGCAATCCAGGCAGGCAGGGCCCACGAGCTGCGGGGCGCAGGCAAACCCGGCCGCAACCACCCAGGCGTCACCATGAAAGCGGCAACCTACCGGCGGTTCGGCGGCCCGGAGGTAGTCCGCGTCGAGGAGCTGCCCAAGCCTTCGCCGCGTCCGGACGAGGTCCTCATCAAGGTGCATGCCAGCACGCTCAGCGCGGCGGACCGCCGGGCGCGCAGCCGGACCGTCCCTTCCGGGTTGCAGGTCCTCACCGCCCTGGCACTTGGCGTCTTCAGGCCGCGGCGCAGGGTCCTCGGGATGGACGTGGCCGGCGTCGTCGAAGCCACCGGTACGGACGTGACCAGATTCCGGGCCGGCGATGAGGTGGTGGCAATGCTGGGCGCCAAATTCGGCGGCCACGCGGAGTACGTGACCGTCCGGCAGGACGGGCCCATCACGGCCAAACCGCGCACCATGGGTTTCGCGGAGGCCGTCACGCTGGTCTTCGGCGGACTCACCGCCCAGGCCTTCCTGGCCCGCGCCGGCGTCGAACCCGGCGCCACGGTCCTCATCAACGGAGCCTCCGGCGCGGTGGGCACGGCAGCGGTGCAGCTCGCCAAGCACCTGGGCGCCCACGTCACCGCCGTCTGCAGCGGCGGAAACCGCGGGCTGGTGACCTCCCTCGGCGCGGACCGCGTGATCGACTACACCGCAGAGGACTTCACGGCTCGGGGGCAGGCCTACGACGTGATCATGGACTGCGTGGGCAATGCCCCCTTCAGCCGCGTCTCCGCAAGCCTGAACCCGGGCGGGGCCCTTCTTCTGGTCATCGCCGACCTCAATGGAATGCTGCAGGCATCCCGCAACAGCCGCAGGAGCGGAAAGCTGGTCACTGCCGGCGATCCCAGGCTGCACTACACGGCGGAAGACCTGGCGGCGCTTGTCCGCCTCGCGGATGACGGCCGGTACAAGGCCGTCATCGACCGGACCTACCCCTTGCCGAGATCGTGCAGGCACACCGCTTTGTTGATACGGGGCGCAAACGGGGGAACGTTGTCGTGAAAATCGCCGGTGAATCCCCTAATGACTGAACGCGTCGAAACCCCGCTTGGCTGTAAGACCCGCAGCGTGACCGCGCCGTCGGACTGACCCGAAAGCGGACGACGGCGGGGCATCCCGCCGTCGTCCGTTGGCGTTCCGCGGGGCGCGCAGTCATTACGCGGTACACGGCAACTTGGGCAAGTAGCCGACGCCCCAAGGTCAGGTAGCGGGTACTCGTGCGCCCGGACGCGGCCCGCTCGTACCGTCAAAGGGTGCGTTTCGTGTGACGCCTGACAGGAGGCCCGGGGGCTCCAGGGACTGCGTGGTTCCTTCCTCCCGTTTATCGGGAGGAGAGACAGTGAAGCATCCGGTTCCTGAGCGCCTGCCCTCAGCCCGGGAGTATTACGGTCGCCCTCTGCACGCCTATGTGGCCGCACCTTCTCCTGATCCCTATCCACCTGCTGATGTTCGAGCGTCGACGTACCCGGCAGGACCCCGTTCCAGGCCATGGTTCAAGGTTGCGCGCGGACGCGCCGTCGGATGGTTTCCGCCCGAAAGCACCGGCCGCGCAGTCCTCAAATCTAGGAGATTTCAGTGACCTCTGAGCTACAGCCCAGAAAGCACGGGCGCGGCCGAAGGAAAATGCTGTTGGCGCTGGCGGGCCTCGTCACGGCAGGAGTGGCAATTGGCGTCGTCGTGGTCCCCGGCGTAGCCGAACCGGGCCCGCTGCCGGCCGTCGACGGAACTATCCACATCGATCTGGAGAAGGCCGTCAACGAGTTCCCGGGCACCCGGGCCCTGGGCGCCGGCGTGGACGGCTTGGAGGAAGGTGAAATCGACAAGGTCTGGACACCCGCGAACGTCCAGGCCATGAAGGCTGCCGGCTTCGGGCCGATCAGCTACCGGCTGCGCACCGAACTCGGCGTCAAGGCCTGGCACTGGAACCCGCGCGGGACATGGAGCGACCCCGCCGCCGGCCAGGGGTACTGGGTGTCATCAGATGAACCCCGTGAAGATTACGGGGCGTCCCAGGGGTACCGTCTGCCCCGCCGCGGAAACACCATCGATCAGGCAAAGAACGACGGCTACTCCCGGCTCACCGACGGAGACCCCACCACGTTCTGGAAAAGCAACCCGTATCTGGACTCGCACTTTACCGGAGAGGCGGACGACCTGAACCCGCAGTGGATCATGGCCGCGTTTCGCCATTCTTTCCCGATAGACACCCTGAGGTTCGACTGGGGACGCCGTTCGCAACAGGTTTCAAGGTGCAGTACTGGTCCGGCAAGGACGCCCACTTTCCGGTCGACGGCGGGAAATGGATCGATTTTCCGCAAGGCTCACACCAAGGCACCGGCGGCACCCAGACCGTACGGATCGCGCCCGAACCGATGGATGTGCAGTATCTGCGTGTCGTTTTGACCAAGGATTCCGATACCGCACCGGCGGGCTCCACGGACGTCCGTGACAAGCTGGGATTCGCCGTTCGCGAGCTCTCCATCGGCCAGACGGTCGGCGGCCGCTTTGATGATCACGTCACCCACCTGCCGTCGCAGGAGCAGACGGAGATGTGGACCTCCTCGACCGACCCCTGGCACCGCGCGGGCGACATCGACAAACACTACGAGCACGCGAGCTTCGAGCGGCTCTTCGAAGGCGGCATCACCAACGGCCAGCCGATGATGGTGCCCGCGCCGGCACTGTACGGCGTACCCGAGGACACAGCGGCCCTGGTGCGTTATCTGAAAAAACGCGGCTACCCGGTGGAACGCATCGAGATCGGCGAGGAACCGGACGGCCAGCTCGCCCAGCCCGAACACTACGGGGCGCTGTATCTGCAGATGGCCCGGGCGATGAAAGAGGTGGACCCCGGCCTGGAGTTCGGAGGTCCGGGCTATCAGACCACCCTGCCGGACTGGGTGCACTGGCCCGACGCAAACGGGGAAAGGTCCTGGACCGGCCGCTTCGTGTCCTACCTGCGTGACCGCAACGCGATGGAGGACTTCGACTTCTTCTCCTTCGAGTGGTACCCGTTCGACGACGTCTGCGCCGATCCCAGCGCACCGCTGGCCCGGCACCCCAAGCTCCTGGCGGACCTGCTGGCCCGTCAGGAAAAGGCCGCCTTCCAGCCGACGTCCCCAAAGTGATCACCGAATACGGCTACTCCTCCTTCGCCGGCCAGGTTGAAGTGGAACTGCCCGGCGCCATGATCAACGCCGAAACGGCCGCCATGTTCCTGGCCATGGGCGGAGAGAGCAGCTACTACTACGGGCTGGAACCGAACTGGGTTTTCCAGGAAAAGGAAGGCAAGAAGTGCAACTCGTGGGGCAACCTGATGATGCTGCAGTTCTACGATGAGTGGAGAATCCGGCCGCTGGCCGCCTTCCAGGCGGCCCGGCTGGTGAACGAATACTGGGTGCAGGACGGGGACGGCCGCCACACCGTTCACGCCGCGACCAGCGACATCCACAATTCCAAGGGCGAGCCGCTGGTCACCGCCTACGCGCTCCGCCGGCCCGACGGCAGCCTGGGCGTGCTCCTGTTCAACAAGGACCCGGACCGGACGCTCAAGGTCCGTCTGATGCAAAAAACAGACGGCGCCCACGAAGTCATCGACGAACAGCTCAGGCTCGACCAGTACTCTGCCGAGCAGTACGGCTGGCACTCAACCCAAGGCAAAGGCAACGGCGGTCACCCGGAACCCAACGACCCGCCGGCCCCAAGCATCATCAGCACCGATGCCGCCGCCACCATCACCCTGCCCCCGCACAGCATCTCCGTGGCCGTGACACAACCCTGATCAGAGAACCTTGCGGACGGATTCCTCGAAGCTGACCACATGGTGCAGGGCGAGTTCGGCCGCGCGGTCCTCGTCGCCGTCGGCAATGGCCGTCAGCAGCTCCACGTGCTCCACGATGTGGCCGCTCACGGAGGGCACCTTGTCCAGGACCAGACACCAGATGCGGGTGGCCAGGTTGTCGTAGCGGATCAGGGTGTCTTCGAGATGCGGGTTGGCGGCAGCTTTGTAGATCAGCCGGTGCACGGTCAGGTCGTACCGCATGAGGTCTCGTGAGCCGCCCGGGCCGGGATCCAGCTGCGCGATGGTGTCGGCGACGTGCATCAGTTCGCGGCGCATGGCGTCGCTGGCCCGGCTGGCAGCCCGGCGGGCAGCCAGGGGCTCCAGGAGTTCCCGGATCTCCGAGACGTCGGCCAGTTCGGTGAAGTCCACACTGGTGGCGAAGGTCCCCCGGCGCGGGTAGGAAACCACCAGGTGGTCCACCTCCAGCCGCTTGATCGCCTCGCGCACAGGGGTGCGGCCGAAGCCGAGCTCTGCGGCCAGCTGCCCGTCGTTGATGGGCTCGCCCGGCCGGATCTCGAGCATGATCAGCTTGTCGCGCAGCTGCCGGTAGGCGGCCTCCGCCTGGGACAGCGCCTGGTCCTCGGCGAGGGGCAGGGCAGGAAGTGCGTTCAAGGCACCGCTCCGTTCTGTGCTGCTCAGTGTCCGGGCCCAACCGGGAGCTCCGTGCCACTTTGCGGCCGGCTATTGACTCTGTTGTGATCTCGATCATAGCATTGACACCACACTGATATATCAGTCACCGCAACAGTGGTATTTCAAAGGAGCATCCGTGGTTGAGCAGTTGAACGAGCGACTTTCCGCAGTCGATCCCGAAGTCCAGCAGGCCATTGCCCGTGAGCTGGGCCGCCAGCAGTCGACGCTGGAAATGATTGCCTCGGAGAATTTCGCCCCCGCGGCGGTCATGGAGGCGCAGGGCTCGGTCCTGACGAACAAGTACGCCGAGGGCTATCCCGGCAAGCGCTACTACGGCGGCTGCGAGCACGTGGACGTGGTGGAGCAGCTGGCCATCGACCGGGTGAAGGCCCTGTTCGGCGCAGAATTCGCCAACGTCCAGCCGCACTCCGGCGCCCAGGCCAACGCCGCCGCCATGTTCGCCCTGCTGAACCCGGGCGACACCATCATGGGCCTGGACCTGGCGCACGGCGGCCACCTCACCCACGGGATGCGCATCAATTTCTCCGGCAAGCTCTACAACGTGGTCCCGTATCACGTGCGGGAATCGGACTTCCGGGTGGACATGGCCGAGGTGGAGGCGCTGGCCCTGGAACACCGCCCGCGGCTGATCGTGGCGGGCTGGTCCGCGTACTCCCGGCAGCTCGATTTCGCCGAGTTCCGCCGGATTGCCGACCTGGTGGGCGCGTATCTCATGGTGGACATGGCGCACTTCGCCGGCCTGGTGGCCGCGGGGCTGCACCCCAACCCGGTGCCCTACGCCGACGTCGTCACCACCACCACGCACAAGACCCTCGGCGGCCCGCGCGGCGGAGTCATCCTCGCCAGGGAGGAGTACGCCAAGAAGATCAACTCCGCCGTGTTCCCCGGCCAGCAGGGCGGCCCGCTGGAGCATGTCATCGCCGCGAAGGCCGTGGCGTTCAAGCTGGCCGCAACCCCGGAATTCAAGGAACGCCAGGAACGCGTCCTGCGGGGATCCAAGCTGCTGGCCGAACGGCTCCTCCGCGACGACGTGGCCGCGGCCGGCATCTCCGTGGTGAACGGCGGCACCGACGTGCACCTGGTCCTCGTGGACCTGCGCCACTCCGAACTGGACGGGCAGCAGGCCGAAGACGCGCTGCACCGGGTGGGCATCACGGTCAACCGGAACGCCGTCCCGTTCGACCCCCGCCCGCCGATGGTGTCCTCGGGACTCCGGATCGGCACCCCGGCCCTGGCCACCCGCGGCTTCGGCGCGGTGGAATTCGCCGAGGTCGCGGACATCATCGCGACGGCGCTGATCGCCGCAGCAGCCAGCGGCGGCACGAACAGCGGAACCGGGGTGCGTCCCTCAGCGACGACGCCGCCGTCGGGCTCCGCGCCCGGGTCACCGCCCTGGCCGAACAGTTTCCCCTTTACCCGCATCTTTCCCAGAACGACGGCACCCAGATCGCCGCGTTCGAATCAGACATGATCGGAGCAGCCCAGTGAGCACGCACCAGCTCCCGGAACACCCGGATTTCCTTTGGCGGAACCCCGAGCCCAAGTCCTCGTACGATGCCGTCATTGTCGGCGGCGGCGGGCACGGCCTGGCGACGGCGTACTTCCTGGCCAAGAACCATGGGATGACCAACATCGCCGTCCTGGAAAAGGGCTGGCTGGCCGGCGGCAACATGGCCCGGAACACCACCATCATCCGTTCCAACTACCTCTGGGACGAGAGCGCGGCCATCTACGAGCACGCCCTGAAGCTCTGGGAAATCCTGCCCGAGGAGCTCGAATACGACTTCCTGTTCAGCCAGCGCGGCGTCATGAACCTCGCCCACACCCTGGGCGACGTCCGCGAAAGCATCCGCCGCGTGGGGGCGAACAAGCTCAACGGCGTCGACGCTGAGTGGCTGGACCCGCAGCAGGTGAAGGAACTCTGCCCCATCCTGAACATCAGCGACAACATCCGCTACCCCGTTATGGGCGCCACGTACCAGCCGCGCGCCGGTATCGCCAAGCATGACCACGTCGCCTGGGCGTTCGCCCGCAAGTGCGATGAACTGGGCGTGGACATCATCCAGAACTGCGAAGTCACCGGCTTCGTCAAGGACGGCAACCGCGTGGTGGGCGTCAAGACCAACCGCGGCACCATCAACACCGAAAAGGTGGGCCTGTGCGCTGCGGGGCACAGCTCGGTCCTGGCGGAAATGGCGGCTTCCGGCTCCCCATCCAGTCCCACCCGCTCCAGGCGCTGGTGTCCGAACTCCACGAACCGGTCCACCCCACGGTGGTCATGTCCAACCACGTCCACGTCTACGTCTCCCAGGCGCACAAGGGCGAACTGGTCATGGGCGCCGGCGTCGATTCCTACAACGGTTACGGCCAGCGCGGCTCCTTCCATGTGATCGAGCACCAGATGGCGGCCGCCGTCGAACTCTTCCCCATCTTCGCCCGGGCCCATGTGCTCCGGACCTGGGGCGGGATCGTGGACACCACCCTGGACGCCTCCCCCATCGTCGGCACCTCCCCGGTGGACAACATGTTCGTGAACTGCGGCTGGGGAACGGGCGGTTTCAAGGCCACCCCCGCCGCCGGACTCACCTTCGCCCACACCATCGCCACCGGGGCCCCGCACAAGCTGAACAAGCCGTTTGCGCTGGAACGCTTCGAAACCGGAGCCCTGATCGACGAACACGGCGCCGCCGCCGTCGCCCACTAGCCGCCGTCCACTAGAAAGAAGACGCACATGCTGCTCATCTCCTGCCCCAACTGCGGCTCGCGCGACGAGACCGAGTTCCACTACGGCGGCCAGGCCCACGTGCCCTACCCGGAGAACCCGAACGACCTGAACGACCGCGAATGGGCCGAGTTCCTGTTCTACCGCGACAACACCAAGGGCGCATTCGCCGAACGCTGGCTACACAGCACCGGCTGCCGCCAGTGGTTCAACATGCTCCGCGACACGGTCACCTACGACATCCAGGCCGTCTACCCGATGGGCACGCCCCGCCCCAGCGCCGCCCCCGCGGCCGCCGAATCCGGCACCGCCAACACGGCGGTCGATAGCACCACCACCGGCACCTCCGCCCCCGAAGCCCTATCAGTTGTTGACCCCAAAAGGGCCCGGAAGCACCCAGAACTGACAGAGCAACCGGGCGCAGCGCCCGGCACCCCCGCCACCAGCACCGCCATCGCCCCGGAAGGAGCAACCAAGTGACTTCCCAGAACGCCCGCCTCGCCGCCGGCGGACGCATCGACCGCACCATTTCCTGGCGTTTCACCGTGGACGGCGAGGAATTCACCGGCCACCCCGGCGACACGCTCGCCTCGGCCCTGCTCGCCAACGGCCGGATCACCGCCGGCAACTCGCTCTACGAGGACCGGCCGCGCGGCATCCTGGCGGCCGGCGTGGAGGAACCCAACGCGCTGGTCCGGGTGGAGCCGCGGTTCCCGGGCCACGTGGCCGAGTCCATGCTTCCCGCCACCACGGTCACCCTGGTGGACGGACTGAAAGCGGACATGCTCAACGGCCTGGGCCGCCTGGACCCGGCCGATGACCGCGCCGAGTACGACAAGAAGTACGTGCACATGGATGTCCTGGTGATCGGCGGCGGCCCCGCCGGCATGGCCGCTGCCCGCGAGGCCGCACGCACCGGTGCCCGCGTGATGCTGATGGACGACCAGCCCGAACTCGGCGGATCGCTCCTGTCCGGCTCCACGTCGCCCGGGCTGGCCGAGACCATCGAGGGCAAGCCGGCGCTGGACTGGGTGGCGGACGTCGAAGCCGAACTCGTCTCCGGCGCCGAATGCACCGTCCTGAACCGCACCACGGCCTTCGGCGCCTACGATGCCAACTACGTCATCGCCGTCCAGAACCGCACGGACCACCTCTCCAGCCCCGCCGCCTCCGGGGTGTCCCGGCAGCGTATTTGGCACATCCGTGCCAATCAGGTGGTCCTGGCCCCCGGCGCCCACGAACGCCCGTTGGTCTTCGAGAACAACGACAGGCCCGGCATCATGCTCGCGTCGGCCGTCCGCAGCTACCTCAACCGCTATGCGGTGGCCGCCGGTCAGCGCGTGGTCATCGGGACCACCAACGACACCGCCTACGCCCTGGCCGCGGACCTGCGGGCCGCCGGCGTCAAGGTCGCGGCCGTCGTCGACGCCCGCCCCAGGCTGACCGACGCCGCCGTTGCCGCTGCCGAGTCCGGCACCCGGGTGCTGATCGGCAGCGCCGTGGCCACCACCGCAGCCGGAACAGGAACAGCCGGAACAGGAACAGCAGCCGGCGACGGCCGGCTGACCAGTGTCACCGTCCGCAGCATCAACGACGACGGCGAACTCACCTCCGGCATCGAAGAGATCGCCTGCGACCTGCTGGCCGTCTCCGGCGGCTGGAGCCCGCTGGTCCATCTCCACTCCCAGCGGCAGGGCAAGCTGCGCTGGGACGAGGACCTGGCGGCCTTCGTGCCGAGCACCGTGGTCCCCAACCAGCAGATTGTGGGGTCCGGGCGCGGCAGCTTCGATCTGGCTGACTGCCTCGCCGAAGGCCGCTCCGCCGGAACCGCGGCAGCCATCGCCGCCGGCTTCAGCCCGGAAAATTCAGACGCGGCCGCCGATCTGGTCCTGTCGGAGCCGAAGGCGTCCGCCCCCACCCGCCAGCTGTGGCTGGTGCCCGGGCAGACCGGCACACCGGACGACTGGCACCACCACTTCGTCGACTTCCAACGGGACCAGAGTGTGGCCGACGTCCTGCGCTCCACCGGGGCCGGGCTGCGGTCGGTGGAGCACATCAAGCGCTACACCTCGATCAGCACCGCGAACGACCAGGGGAAGACCTCCGGCGTCAACGCGATCGGCGTGATCGCCGCGGCACTCCGGCACGCCGGCGAGGCCTCCCGGGGCATCGGCGACATCGGCACCACCACCTACCGGGCACCGTTCACCCCCGTGGCGTTCGCGGCCCTCGCCGGACGCCAGCGCGGCGAACTGTTCGACCCCGCCCGCGTCACCTCGATCCACCCGTGGCACGTGGCCCAAGGCGCGTTGTTCGAGGATGTCGGGCAGTGGAAGCGCCCCTGGTACTACCCGCAGGACGGCGAGGACATGGACACCGCGGTGCTCCGGGAATGCGCCGCCGTCCGCGAGTCCGTGGGCTTTATGGACGCCACCACGCTGGGCAAGATCGAAATCCGGGGCAAGGACGCCGGTGAGTTCCTCAACCGGATCTACACCAACGCGTTCAAGAAGCTCGCCCCCGGCTCCGCCCGCTACGGCGTGATGTGCATGGCGGACGGCATGATTTTCGACGACGGCGTGACCCTCCGGCTCGATGAGGACCGGTACTTCATGACCACCACCACCGGCGGCGCCGCGAAGGTGCTGGACTGGCTGGAGGAATGGCTGCAGACCGAATGGCCCGACCTGGACGTGCACTGCACCTCGGTGACCGAACAGTGGACCACGATCGCCGTCGTCGGGCCCAAATCCCGTGCGGTGATCGCCAAGGTGGCGCCCGAACTCGCCGCGGACGGCGGGCTGGAGGCGGAAGCCTTCCCGTTCATGACCTTCCGCGAAACCACCCTCGCCTCCGGCGTGCAGGCGCGGATCTGCCGCATCTCGTTCTCCGGCGAACTGGCGTACGAGATCAACGTGCCGGCCTGGTACGGGCTGAACACCTGGGAAGCCGTCGCCGCCGCCGGGGCCGAATTCAACATCACCCCGTACGGCACCGAAACCATGCACGTGCTCCGCGCCGAAAAGGGCTACCCGATCGTCGGCCAGGACACTGACGGCACCGTCACGCCGCAGGACGCCGGGATGGAATGGGTGGTCTCCAAGGTCAAGGACTTCATCGGCAAGCGCTCCTACACCCGGGCCGACGCCCGGCGCGAGGACCGCAAGCACCTGGTCAGTGTCCTGCCCGTGGACGGCTCGCTGCGGCTGCCGGAAGGCAGCCAGCTCGTGGAGAAGGGGATCACCACGAACCCCGCCTACGGCCCGGTCCCGATGCAGGGCTTCGTGACCTCGAGCTACCACAGCGCCGCGCTCGGCAGGTCGTTCGCCCTGGCCCTGATCAAAAACGGCCGCAACCGCATCGGCGAGACCCTCGTGGCCGCCGCCGGCGACCAGCTGGTCGACGTGGTCGTCGCCGAAACCGTACTTTTTGACCCCGAAGGGACCCGCAAAGATGGTTAACACCGCAGCACTCACCGGCATCAATGGACTCCGCGAAATCCGCCGCAGCCCGGCCTCGCACCTGGCCGCAGCACTGGAATCCGGCTCCGTCCCGGGAACGGTGGTCCTCAAGGAGGGCCCGTTCCAGACCATGGCCGGGGTCCGTGTGGACCCCGGGTCCGAGGCAGGGTCACGGCTCGCCTCCGTCACCGGCGGCCTGCCGCCCGCTGCGGCGAGGTGGCCGGCACGGAGCAGGTCAGCGTCCTGTGGCTGGGACCGTCCGAGTTCCTGGTGGTGGCGCCGGAGGAGGACCACGACACCCTGGGCGGAGACCTGCTGGGCTCCTCACCGCCGCCCTGGGCGACGCCCCGGGCCAGGTGGTGGACCTCTCCGCGAACCGCACCACGTTCGAGCTCACCGGACCGCGGGCCCGGGCGGTGCTGGAGAAGGGCTGCGCCCTGGACCTGCACCCGCGCAGCTTCACGCCGGGGACCGCCCTGGCCACCGAGGTCGGCAACATCCCGGTGGTGCTGCTGAAGACCGGGGAGGAGAGCTTCCGGCTGTTCCCCCGCGCCTCGTTCGCGGACTTCCTGGGCCGCTGGCTCCTGGATGCCATGAGGGAGTTCGCTTCCCCGAGGTGCCCTGATGGCCCTCAGCGTCCTCGACCTGTTCTCCGTAGGCATCGGGCCGTCGTCGTCACACACGGTCGGCCCGATGCGGGCGGCGAAACTGTTCGCGGACGGGCTCAAAGGCGAGGGCCACCTGAGCGCCACCGCCCGGGTCCAGGCCGAACTGTTCGGCTCGCTCGGCGCCACCGGCCGGGGCCACGGCTCCGACAAGGCCGTGGTGCTGGGCCTCCAGGGCCTGGACCCGGAAACCGTGGACACCTCCACCGCGGACGACCAGGTGGCCGCGGCCGCGCTCGACGCCGAACTCCGGATCGGCGGGGACCACCGGGTGGACTTCAACTGGGACGAGGACGTGGTGCTGCACCGCCGCAAGTCCCTGCGCGCCCACCCCAACGGCATGACCTTCCGGGCGCTGGACCACACCGGCGCCGTCCTCAGCGAACGGAGCTTCTATTCGATTGGGGGCGGCTTCGTGGTTGACGGCGATGCCGACGCCGGCGACCAGGTGGTGGCCGACGACACCCCGCTGCCCTACCCCTTCACCACGGCCGACGAACTGCTGGACATCTGTCGGCGGGAGGGCATGTCCATCTCCGACGTGATGCTCGCCAACGAGCTGGTGTGGCACACCGAGGCGGAGCTGCGCGAGAAACTGCTGGGGCTCTGGGCCGTCATGCGCCAATGCGTGGACAACGGCTGCGCCGCGGAAGGAATCCTTCCCGGCGGGCTGAACGTCCGGCGCCGGGCGCCGTCGCTCTTCCAGACCCTGACGGCGGACACCGGCGTCACCGACCCGCTCCGGGCCATGGAATGGGTGAACCTCTTCGCCCTCGCCGTCAACGAGGAAAACGCCGCCGGCGGGCGCATCGTCACCGCCCCGACCAACGGCGCGGCCGGCATCGTGCCCGCGGTGCTGCACTACTACGTCAAGTTTGTTCCCGGAGCCGACGACGACGGTGTGGTCCGCTTCCTGCTGGCGGCGGCCGCCGTCGGGATCCTGTTCAAGATCAACGCCTCCATCTCCGGCGCGGAGGTGGGCTGCCAGGGCGAGGTGGGTTCCGCCTGCTCCATGGCGGCCGCGGGGCTGTGCGAAGTGCTGGGCGGCACTCCCGAACAGGTGGAGAACGCCGCCGAAGTGGGGATCGAGCACAACCTCGGCCTGACCTGCGACCCCGTGGGCGGCCTGGTGCAGATTCCCTGCATCGAACGGAACGCGATCGCCAGCGTGAAGGCCATCAACGCCGCGCGGCTGGCGCTGCACGGCGACGGCAGCCACAAGGTGTCGCTGGATAAAGCCATCAAAACCATGCGTGAGACAGGAGCGGACATGAAAACCAAATACAAGGAGACCTCCCGCGGAGGCCTCGCCGTCAACGTGATCGAGTGCTGAGCCATGACTGCCATCGAAGCTGAACCCGCCCTTCCCCGGCCGGCCACCACCGTGGAGCATGTCCTGACGCTGGACTGCCGGGAATCCCCGGCATCGTCCACGCCGTCTCCGGCTTCCTGCTGGAACACGGCTGCGACATCATCGACAACCAGCAGTTCGGCGAGCGCTCCGAGGGGCACTTCTTTATGCGGGTGCACTTTGCGTCCGACGGCGATGCGTCCACCGCGGACACCCTGCGGGCCGCGTTCGCTCCGGTGGCCGACCGCTTCGGGATGAGCTGGCGGCTGGAGCCGCACGGGTCCAAACGCCGCGTGCTGATCATGGTGTCCAAGTTCGGGCACTGCCTCAACGATCTGCTGTTCCGTGCCCGGATCGGCGAACTTCCCGTCGACGTGGTGGCCGTGGTCTCCAACCACACGGACCACCAGGCGCTGGTGGAATGGCACGGCATCCCCTTCTTCCACGTGCCCGTCACCGCCGCCACCAAGCCCGAGGCGGAGGGCGGCTGCTGGAGCTCATTGACCAGTTCGACGTGGAACTGGTGGTGCTGGCCCGCTACATGCAGGTCCTCAGCGACGAACTCACGCGCAAGCTGGACGGCCGGGCCATCAACATCCACCACTCGTTCCTGCCCAGCTTCAAGGGCGCCAAGCCGTACCACCAGGCCTACGCCCGCGGTGTGAAAACCGTGGGGGCCACCGCCCACTACGTCAACGCGGAGCTGGACGAGGGGCCCATCATTTCCCAGCAGGTGGTGGAGGTGGACCACACGTACGGGCCGGAAGACCTGGTCGCGGCCGGCCGGGACACCGAGTGCAAGGCGCTCAGCAACGCCGTGCGCTGGCACTGCGAAGGCCGCGTGATCCTCCAGGGAAACAGGACGGTGGTCCTGAAGTAGCCTGCGTGGCCACCCGGCCATCCAAGCCCCGCTGATCACGCACCCCGGACGTCCGGGGTGCATGATCAGCTAACGGACGACGTCGAGGCTCACCAGCGTGGCGCGACCGCCCGCGGCGAAGACAGCCAGCGAGGTGCTCGCTTCACCGGGAAAGATCTGGTCCGTGATCGTGGCCAGCCCGTCCTGGGCGAAAACTTCCACCGAGCACCGGTCCAGGAAGACCCGCAGCCGCAGCCGCCCGTCCTCCAGCGGCACGGCCACGCTGTCCACCGAAGCGAACGACTCGTGGAAGTCCGTGTTGCCGGATGCAGTCCGGTCCAGGCTCAGCACTCCTGTGCCGGCATCGTAGGCAAGCACCGTTTGTTCGCCGCCGCCGCCCGGAGCAGCAGACCCACCTTCCCGGCGTCGCCGGGCTCCAATTCGGCGTCGATCCGCAGCACATCGCCGGAGGCCTCGGCAGGAAGCCAGCGCGTCCCGTCGGCGAGCGTCCTGCCGGTCTCGCTGTGGGTCGTGGCTCCGCCGTTGCCGAAGGGATCCACCGCGGCCTGCATCAGCACCACGCGGCCGTCCCGCGTTGCCAGCCTGACGTCCCGCACCAATGACATCGCACTGCGCCAGCCGCTGGTCGGTGTGACGGCGCCGTACTGCCAGTTGTTCATCCAGCCGATCATCAGCCGACGCCCGCCCGGGGCATTGGTGAAGGAGACGGCCGCGTAGTAGTCCCGTCCCCAGTCCAGCCAGCCGTACTCGCCCATTCGGCTGTCATCTTGCTGGAGCCCCTCGGTGACCGTGGTCTCGGAAGCGAACGCGACGCCGTCGAACGATCCGAGGAAGTACTGCCCGCCGGAGCCGCCGGCGATTCCGCCAGGGCTCAGGTTCACCACCAGGACCCACTTGGTGTTCCCGGCGTCGCCGTCCACCGGAAGCTCAAACAGGTCGGGGCATTCCCACACTCCCCGGTGGCGTTCGCCGGGCCGAAGGTGCTGAGGTATTCCCAGGTCTTGAGGTCGGCGGACTTGTAGAGGACAACTTCCCGGTCCGTCGCTTCCACGGCCACCATCACCCAGTAGCCACCGGCGTCACCGTCATACCAGAAGACTTTCGGGTCGCGGAAATCGGCCGACGCGCGGTCCAGCACCGGGTTCCCGGCATATTTTGTCCAGGTGGCGCCGTTGTCGGTGCTGTAGGCGAGGGACTGCGCCTGCCGCCCGCTCAAAGGGGATGCGGGCGAATAAGCGCTGGTGTAGATGGCCACCAGCGGCGGGTTGTCCGGCGTGCCGAAGCCGCTCGTGTTGGTCTGGTCCAGCACGGCCGAACCCGAGAAGATGGCTTCCTGCTCGTCGCAGGCAATGGCCACGGGCTGTTCGTCCCAGTGCAGCAGGTCCGCCGACGTGGCGTGTCCCCAGGACATGTTGCCCCAGACGGTCCCGGACGGGTTGTGCTGGTAGAAGAGGTGGTACGTGCCGTTGGCGTAGACCAGTCCGTTGGGATCGTTCAGCCAAGAGCGGTCCGCCGTGTAGTGGTGCTGTGGCCGGTACCGGCAATCGAGCGCGGATGTGGTTGTCATGGAATTGCTGTCTGCTTTCACGGGGGCCGGAGCGGCGGGTGGTTAGCCCTTGACGCCGCTGGAGGCGATGCTGTTGATGAAGGAGCGCTGGAAGGCGATGAAGAGGACCACCACGGGGACCGTGATGAGGGACGCGTAGGCCATGACCTCGCCCCAGGAGACGTTGAGCTGGAAGAAGTACTGGATGCCGATCATGACCGGGCGGAGTTCCTCGGACTGGACCACCATGAGCGGCCACAGGTACGAGTTCCAGGCCGGCAGGAACGTCAGGATCGCGACCGTGGCCGTGGCCGGGCGGCCAGCGGCATGACCACCTGGCGGTAAATCTTGAACCATCCCGCACCGTCGATCCGGGCGGCTTCGTCCAGTTCCTTGGGGATGGATTCGAAGTACTGGTGAAAAAGGTAGATGGAGAACGCATTGGCGATAAAGGGAATGATCTGGACCTGGTAGGTGTCCAGCCAGCCCTTCGAGATCTCGAGGCTGAAGCCGTTGAGTTCGAAGTACGGCAACTGGTTGACCCACCAGACGAGGGGCAGGGCGAGTGTCTGGAACGGCACGATCAGCGTGGCCAGGATAACGGTGAACACCACCCGTTTGCCACGCACTTCCATGCGGGACAGGGCGAAGGCGCAGAGGCTGTTGATGAAGATGCCCAGGACCACGGTGACGGCGGAGATGCCGATGGAGTTGACCAGGAAGCGGGCCGCCGGGACCCGGTCGAAGACCGCGGCGTAGTTGTCGAAGGAGATGTTTCCCACCGGCAGGAAGGCGGCCACGGAGGACATGTCCCCGAAGATCTGGGTGTCCGGCTTGAGCGAGGAAACCAGCATAAAGACGATCGGGAAAGCGGCGACGGCGGCGAACAGGATCCGCACCAGCATGGTTGCCGCGCTGCTGAGTCGAAGCGAGTTTTTCACGTCAGTCCTTCTCTCGGGTCAGGTAGCGCTGCACCGCTGAAATGAGCAGCACCAGGACGAAGAAAACCAGCGATATCGCGGAGGCGTAGGAGGTTTCCTGCTGTTTGAAGCCGGAGCGGACGGCCTCGTAAATGATGGTGGTGGTGGAGTCGAGCGGGCCGCCCTGGGTCATGACGCTGACCTGGTCGAAGAGGCCGAGGGCCTGGATGGTGATGGTCACCAGGACCAGGCTGCGGGTGTGCTTCAGGCCGGGCCAGGTGACATACCGGAACTGGTGCCACCGGCTGGCGCCGTCCAGCTGGGCCGCCTCGTACAGTTCCCCGGAGATGCTCTGCAGGCCGGCGAGCCAGATGATCATGTGGAATCCGGCGGCCTGCCAGATGGACAGCGCGATGATGGCGGGCATGGCCGTGGCGGGGTCGTTGAGCCAGTCAGCGCCTTGGATGAGGCCGAAGCTGAAGGTGGACAACAGCTCGTTGATCAGGCCGTCCTTGCGGTACATAAAGAGCCACAGCAGGGAGACCACCACCATGGACGTGACCACGGGCAGGAAGTAGACGGTGCGGAAGAAGTTCACGCCGCGGAACTTCTTGTTGATCAGCAGCGCCATGGCCAGGGCCAGGGCCGACTGCACCGGGACCACCACCACGGCGAAGTAGGTGACGTTCAGGAGTGCCCGCCAGAAGGTGGGGTCCGCGAACAGCCGGGCAAAGTTGTCGGTGCCGACGAATTCCACCGGGCGGGGTGAGATCAGCCGGGCGTTGGTGAAGGCCAGGCCGAAGCCCAGGATGGCCGGCAGGAACACAAAGAGGAGCAGCAGCACCGCGGCGGGGGCAATCATGCCCCAGCCGCTGATCTGCTCGCGCAGGAAGCCTGCCCGGCGGTGGCGCGGCGCGGACGGCAGCGGCGCCGGCGTCGGTGCGGCGGCGGGGCGGGGACGGGTGTCAAGAGGCGTGGTTGTCATGGGATTCTCCGTTGACCTGCAGCACCGGGGGACGACGACGGCGGAACTCGCCGGCCGTCGTCGTCCTCCGCGGAGGGCTGCTAGTTCTTGTAGCCGCCGTTGGACTTGATGTTGGCGTCGATGGCCTTGACTGCCTTGTCCAGGGCCGTCTGGGGATCGGCGCCTGCCAGGACGTCCTGGACCGCCTTGCCGTATTCGGTGGCGATGAAGGGGTAGGCCGGCGTTTCGGGGCGCATCACCGCGTACTGGCGGGAGAAGTCCATGAAGATCCGGTTGGCGCCGCCCTCCGCGAACGCGGGGATCAGCGCTGCGGCCTCATCCGTCGCCGGGATGGTTCCCGTGGCCTTGGCAACTGCGGCCAGGTTTTCCGGCTTCAGGGAGTACGAGAGGTAGTCCATGGCGGCGTCGGGGTTTGCGCAGCCCTCCGTGACGCCCCACTGCCAGGAGGCCCCGCCGATCTTGGGTCCGTTGCCGAGGTCCACCGTGGGCATAACCACCAGGTCCTCGCCGAGTGCGGCGCGGGCCTTGTCCGCGGCCCATGAACCGGTGTAGAGCAGCCCGCTCTTGTTGTTCAGGAAGTCCTGGGTGGAGTCCTTGCCGCTCTTCGTGGCCATGAAGCCCTGTTCCGCCAGGCCGCGGAACCACTGGGCCCACTCCACCGCTTTGTCCCCGTTGAGGACGCCTTCCGCCGTCTGGAAACCGTCGCGGTTGATGAGGTCTGCGCCGAAGGACTGCAGGAACGGCGAGTAGCCGTACGGCAGCCATTCGCCGCTGCCGGCGGTCCCCATGTCCAGCGGGTAGTCCCACTTGCCCAGGGCCTTGAGCTTGGTCAGCGCGTCCTGGAATTCGTCCTTGGTCCAGGGCTGCTCCACCGTTGCCACCCGTACACCTGCGGCCTTGAGGTCGGAGGCCCGGGCAAGCATGGCCAGCGCGACGTCGTAGTGGCCCACCGCGTAGGTCTCGCCTTCCCACGTGGCAACGGTGCTGGGGAGGTGTGCGGAAAGGTCAGTGGTGAGCTTGAGCGGTGTCAGGTACTCGGCCCACGCCCAGTTGGGGACATTGGGGCCGTCGATATCGACGATGCAGGGAAGTTTGCCGGCTGCGGCGGCAGAGACCACGGAGTCGTTGTAGGAGTCCTGCGGAAATGCCTGCACCTTGATCTTGGCCTTGGCATTGCTGCTCTTGTTGTAGGAGTCGACGACGCCCTTGATCGCCGCCAGCTCTTCCGGGTTGCCGGCGTTGTGGGTCCACAGGGTGATCTCGTTGGAGCCTTCGGACGTGGCCGAGGCACTGCCTTTGCCGCAGGCGCCAAGGCTGCCGATCAGGGCGGCCGCCGTTATGCTGGTGGCCAGGATTCGGGTGAATCGCTTGTTCATGAGTGGGTCTTTCTGCTTGTGTTTATGCGCGGATGATCAGCCCGGGTCCTTGGGGGCGCGGCCGGTGCAACGGCTGCGTCCCTTTGCGGGGCCCGGGGTTAGGGTGTTTGCTGTCGGTGGAGTGTGGTCTGGCCTGAGTGCACTGTCCGGTTTGCTCAGTCCGGCGGCGGGCCGACGGATCCTCTCTCAATGAGCGGGCAGGAGAACTTCTCCTGGACGGCTGCCGTTTCGGGCCCTTCGATATCGTCAAGGAGCCGGGTGACCGCCCAGCGTCCCATCTCATAGTGCGGAAGCGCCACGGTGGTGAGTCCGGGCCACAGCGCCGCCGCGATCAGCTCGAGGTTGTCCGTTCCGACGATGGAGACGTCCTCGGGAATGCGGAGCCCCAGCGCGGCAGCGGCCTGGTAGGCCCCCATGGCCACGCGGTCGCTGAAACAGAACAATCCAGTTGGCCGCTCCGGGCGCTGCAGCAGTTCCAAGGCGGCCTCCCGCCCGCCCTGAGTATCGGCCACCCCGGCGGTCACCAGTTCCGCATGGAAGCGGAGGCCGTGGCGCGCCAGGGCGTTCCGGAAGCCCTGCAGCCGTCCGTGGGTTGCCGGGATATCGTCGCCGTTGCCGAGCATTCCGATCCTGGTATGGCCGGCCTTGACGAGGGCTTCCACTGCCGTTTCCGCCGCCGCCACTTCGTCCGGGACCACCGACGAGATGGACCGGTCCGCCGTAACGGCGTCCAGGAGGACCGTGGGCAGCGTGCCCAGTTCCTCCGGAAGGCTGACTCCCTGGTGGTACATCCTCGCGTAGACGATGCCGTCCACCTGGTGTTGCTGCAGTGTGCGGATTTCGCGGTTCTCGAGTTCCAGATCGCGGCCCGAGTTGACCACCATGAGCACGTAGCCGCGCTCGTAGGCGGCGTCCTGGGCGCCCCTGATCATTGCCCCGGCGAACGGCGTGGTGGTGATTTCGTCGCTGACGAGGCCAAGGATCTGCGAACGCTGGTTGCGCAGTCCGCTGGCAAGCCGGTTGGGAGCGTAACCAAGGTCCTTGGCCACCGCCCGCACATGCTGCTGGGTCTGAGGATTGACGCGGGAACTGGTGGCGTCATTGAGGGCGTGCGAAACCGTGGTGACGGAAACGCCGGCGGCCTTCGCCACTTCCCGGATGCCTATCTTTGTCGCCATTGACTGTCCTTTGCAAAACGTTTTGCTTGTTGTGTTGATCACAGTACCCAAAACGATTTGCAACTGTCAATCATTTCGCCCGCAGCCGCCCGGAACTTCTTCCGGAACGGGCGACAACCGTGTCCGCGCCCGGTCGTCGTCAGTACAATGGGACGCATGACCGAGGCCTTGCGCAATCCGGCACAGCGGTCCCGCACGTTCGCCGGGATCCTGGTGAACACCGCCCTGGCCAACATCACCACCAGCTACCTGTGGTTCGCCCTGACATTCTGGGTGTACCTGCAGACGCGCAACGTGATCGCCACCGGGGTGATCGGCGGCGCGTACATGCTGCTGATCGCCCTCTCCAGCATCAGCTTCGGCACCTTCGTGGACCGCTACCGCAAGCTGGCCGTGATGCGCTTCGCCGCCGGATTCACGCTGGTGATGTTCGTACTTGCCGGGGTCATGTTCCTGCTGACACCCACCGCCCGGCTCCTGGACCTCACCCAGCCTTGGTTCTGGGTTTTCACCCTGATCATCCTGGTCGGAGCGGTGGTGGAAAACATGCGCAACATCGCCCTCTCCACCACGGTCACCATCCTCATCGAGCCGGACCGGCGGGCCAACGCCAACGGGCTGGTGGGCATGGTGCAGGGACTGATGTTCATCGTCACCTCACTGCTCTCCGGGCTGTCGGTCGGGCTGCTGGGCATGGGCTGGACGATCGTCGTCGCGATAGTGCTCACGGCGCTGGCATTCGCGCACCTGCTGATGCTGCGCATGCCCGAGGAGGTGCGGGCGGCCGCCACTGACGCGCACGGCGGATTTGACCTGCGCGGCGCCCTCGCCGCCGTGCTGGCTATTTCCGGGCTGTTCGCGCTGATCCTGTTCTCCACGTTCAACAACTTCATCGGCGGCGTCTACATGGCCCTGATGGATCCCTACGGACTGGAAATGTTCCCGGTGGAGCTGTGGGGGGCCTACTTCGCGCTCGGCGCCACCGGCTTCATCGTGGGCGGAGCGCTGATCGGCAAGTTCGGACTCGGGTCCAACCCGCTGCGCACCATGCTCATCGCGGTGATCGTAATGGGGGTCCTGGGTGCGGTGTTCACACTGCGGGAGCGGGCCTGGCTGTATATCGCCGGCATCTGGCTCTACCTGGTCCTGGTGCCCTTCGTGGAGGCCGCCGAGCAAACGGTCATCCAGCAGGTGGTGCCCCTCAACCGGCAGGGCCGGGTGTTCGGATTCGCCATGGCCTTCGAGTCCGCGGCAGCGCCGATCACCGCATTCCTCATCGCGCCGATCGCCCAGGTCTGGATCATCCCCTACGCCCGGTCCGCCGAGGGTGCCGCCCAGCTGGCCCCGCTGCTGGGCGAGGGCACCTCCCGCGGCATCGCCCTGGTGTTCCTGGTGGCCGGAATCATCATGATCGCGGCCGCTCTGCTGGCCTTCCTGACCCCGGTTTACCGCCGGGTCTCGGCGTCGTACGCGCGGACGGCTGCTGAAGAGGAAGCGGGAATGGCGAACACCTCGTCCTCTAAATGAGTAGGAACTGCTTCTGGCACTCGCCTGCCGCGGCTCGTAGGTCACACCCGCTTCCGCACCCGCCGCGCTACTCCGCGGCGCCTGCGCCGTCCGGCCGGCTGGCATCAACCGGAAAAGTCATGAACGCCGGCGTCTCGTACGGATGCGCGGACAGGGCGGCTCCCACGACGGCGGTGCGCCGGGAGCGCGGGTAGATGGCCTCGATGCGGGTTTCCGGCACTTCCTCGGGGATCCGACGGCGCCGATCGCCGGGGTCGCGCCGGGCAGCGGCGTGAAGCGCCCGGTGCCTTCGAGACTGAACGAGCAGTGCGAGTAGTTACCCAGGCGGCCCGCCCCGGCGTCGCCGATGGCTTGCCGGACAGCCTGCGCGGCACTGGTGGGGACGTAGATGACCAGGCAATCCATGGGCTCCATGGCTGAAAGTCTGGCACGGACCGCTGCTGAATGGCTCGGCTTTGCCGCAAGGAGAGCGGGCGGCCGCGTTGAACCCGCGGCCGCCCGCTCTTGACCGGTGAAGGCTGGGGCTCAGCGCACCGACTTCCGCTCGTAGAGCGCCATGGACCAGGCATACCCGGCGACCACAATCACCACGCACCATCCGGTCGCGAGCACCGGGCTCCAGCCGAGCGGGGTGCCAAGCAGCAAGCCGCGGATGGCCTCGATAAACGGCGTGAACGGCTGGTACTGCGCAAACCACTGCATCCACTCCGGCATGGACTCGGTGGGCACGAAGCCGCTGCTGAGGAAGGGCAGGAAGGTCAACAGGAGGGGCAGATTGCTTGCTGTCTCGACCGACTTCGCCTGCATGCCCATGGCCACCCCAGCCAGCTGATCGCGAACGCGATGAACACCAGCAGCCCGGCGGCCGCACACCACTCGACCGGTCCGGCGGTCGGGCGGAAGCCAATCAACAGCCCGACGCCGAGCACCAGCACAACGGCGATGATCGCCTGGATGGTGTTGCCGAGCACGTGCCCGGCAAGTACCGCAGCCCTCGAGATCGCCATGGTGCGGAACCGCGCCGTGATGCCCTCGGCCATGTCCATCGAGACCGTCGTCGCGGTGCCGCCGGCGCTGCCCGCAATGGTCAGCAGCAGGATGCCCGGCATTACGTAGGCGACATATGCCTCCCGCCCGCCGGCCGGATCCGCGCCGGGCAGGCCGGCCCCGAGGGTGCCGCCGAACACGAACACGAAGAACAGCAGGAGCACCACCGGCCCCACGATGGTGAACACGGACAGGCCGGGGTAGCGCACCATGTGCAGCAGGTTGCGGCGCAGCATGGTGACTGCGTCGGCGATGACGTGCGATTGACGGCCGGTGCCCGGAGTCGTCTGGCGCCGGGCGGTGATGGTGGTCATGACGCGGTTCCCTTCGTGTCGGCCCGGCCGGTGAGCGCGAAGAACACGTCATCGAGGTCCGGGGTGTGGATGCTGAGGTCGTCCACCTCGAGGTTGGCCGTGCCGAGCCGCTCCAGCACGGTGCGCAGCGCGCCCACTCCGCCGTCGCTCGGCACGGTGAGCGAGAGCCCGGCGTCGTCCCGGGCCGACTCGTCGAGCAGGCGGGCCGCGGCGTCGAGCGCCGCGGCATCCGCGAACCGGAGCCGGATGTGGCCTCCGGGCACCAGGCGCTTGAGCTCGTCCGGGGTCCCCTCGGCGACGATGCGGCCGCCGTCGAGGACTGCGATGCGGTCCGCGAGTTCGTCGGCCTCGTCGAGGTACTGGGTGGTGAGCAGCACGGTGGTGCCGTCCGCGACGAGGCCGCGCACGATGTCCCACATGGTGTGGCGGCTGCGCGGGTCCAGGCCCGTGGTGGGCTCGTCGAGGAAGATGACGCTGGGCGCCGAGACGAGGGTCATCGCGAGGTCGAGGCGGCGCCGCATCCCGCCCGAGTAGGTGGCGAGCGGCTTGCGGGCGGCGTCGGTGAGGTCGAACTGCTCCAGCAGCTCGGCCACCCGGGTCTTTGATCGGCTCGTCCCGAGGTGGCGCAGCCGGGCCATCAGCTGGAGGTTCTCCTCGCCGGTGAGGAGGTTGTCCACCGCGGAGAACTGTCCGGTCAGGCCGATCGCGGCGCGCACGCCGCCCGGATCGCGCACGACGTCGCAGCCGTTCACGACGGCTGTGCCGCCGTCGGGCCGGACAAGTGTGGCCAGGATGTGCACGGCGGTCGTTTTGCCCGCGCCGTTCGGGCCGAGCAGCGCGGTGACGGTGCCCGCGCCCACGGTGAGGTGGACGTCGTCGAGCACGGCTTTTTGGCCGTAGGACTTCCGCAGCCCGCGGACTTCGATGGCTGGCGTGTTCATGGGTTCGTTCCTTTCCGCTGGATGCCCGGAGTTACCGGGCGCGCTGGATGCTGATGTCGCTTGCCCGGGTGCGCGCACGCACTGCGACCGCCTGCTCGGACGGGCCGGGAGCGTGGTCGCCGTCGAGCTCGTTGCGCACGTGCCCGTCCTTCGAGGACAGGTCGAGCCAGGCGGGAACGCCGGGCCGCACGCCGATGGTGACCTGGCCGAAGCCGCTCTCCACCTGGATGGAACCGCTCGAGACCTCTCCGAGGTGGATGCTGCCGTACGCGGTCTTCGCCGCAACGGAGGCGAGCGCCTTCGTGATGTCGAGGTCGCCGTAGGAGAGCTTCGCGTCGAGGTCGCCGCCGGACTCTCCGATCAGGATGCTGCCATGCGAGGCCTTGAGGAGCGCGTCGCCGGTGACCGTTCCGATCCGGATCTGACCGTGGTCAGCCGTGATCTCGATTCCGCCCTCCGCGGTACCCACGGTCGCGTTGCCGTGCGAGGCGCGCAGCCACAGGTCGCCGGTGGTGTCCAGATCCACGCGGCCCAGCGAGCTCTTGATGCGGGTCGCGCCGAGGCGTCCGACGGTTCGCACGCCGCCCACCGCTATTTCGGCGGTGAACCGCGAGCCCGCCGGCAGCTCGACCTTGACGTCGACCGACTCGGTGGGGCCCCGCCAGCTGAAGCGGGGCCGCGGGCCCTTGATGGTGACCCGCTCGCCGTCGAAGTCGACCGTGGTCTCCTCCGCGCCCCGGCGGTCCACCGCCTTCTCGGGGTTGGTGGGCGAGACGGTCACCACCGTGTCGGTGCGGTCACCGGCGAAGACGTCGATCGCGCCGACCTGGAGGTTGATGGCGAGGTCAATGGGGGCGGGGGTGTTGAAGGTGGGCATGCCGAAGTCTGCCTTTCTGTGGGTGTGTTCGTCCGGCCCCGCGGGTTCGCGTGGCTGGTGGATGTGTTGGGCTGTGGTGGAGTGAGCGGGTTAGCGCGCCCAGCCCGCGAAGTTGTCGCCGGTGCGCAGCGTGCGCTGCGCGGATCGTCGCTGCTTGGGTTGGAGGGCGGTGGCAACGGCACGGACCAGCCAGGTGTTGACGGACAGGCCGTCCGCCGCGGCCGCCTCGTCCACCCGCGCTTTGAGGGCGTCGGGCAGGCGGAGCGTGGTGCGGGAGGTGCTCGCGTCGTCGAGGTCGAGGGTGCCGCCGGACGCTCGTCGTTGTCGGGTTCGGTGTTCGGCTGGGTCACGACGAACTCGACGTCGCGCCCGCGCAGCCGCAGGTCCACCGAGCCGGGCGCGAGGTCCCGGGTGATCTCGCCGGCCGCGGCCGACAGGACGTCGAGTAATACGAGCCGCGTGGCGGCATCCAGACCGGCGGCGAGCCGCTCGGCGGCGGCGCGGGTGTCCTCCGAGCCGTTCTCCGCGGCATCCACTAGCTGGCGTTGCAGGTCGGTGACGTACTGTCCGAGTTCCATGCCACCATAGTGACACCACAGTGGTGTCACGTCAAGACATGGTGGTGTCAGAGGTGGGGCGCCGGCCAGTCTTCGGCCACCCGTCCTGCAGGCCGGGCGCCGAACGTGACCTGCGCGCTGCCGGCGTCGGGGCTGATAATCATGGCATGACGGCGTTGACGCACTCCTTTGCGGCGTTTGCCGCCTGCTACTCGCTGGGTGCTGTAGCGGTTGCCATCCTTCTCGTGGTCGCGCTGCACAAGCTTGAACCGGAATTCGACCCCTCCTGGCGGATGCTCGGTGAATATTCGCTGGGCAGCTACGGCGTGCTCATGCGGATTGCCTTCATCCTCGGCGGAACCGGCGTCGCAGCGTCCGGCCTTGCCTTGTGGCCAGCGGCCGGCGTTCTGGCGGCCTGGCTTCCCGTGGTGGCGCTTGGGCCGATCGGGGCGGCTTTCGTCGACACGGACCCGATCACGACGCCGCGGCCGCAGATCACGGGCCGGGGCAAGGTCCACGCCGGCCTCGGCTCGCTCTTCATCCTGGGCTTTCCCGTTGCCGCGACCTTGGCCGGAATCGGTGCAGCCATGCATTCGCCCGCCGGGCAAATTCTCGCGTGGGCGGCGGCCATCCCGTGGGCGGGCCTGATCTGGTTCCTCGGCGCGACGTTCCGGTTCGGTCAACCCGACGCGGTCGGAAAGCCCGAGGTACTTATCGGCTGGCCCAACCGCTTCAGCATGCTGGCATATATGGCCTGGGTCGCACTGGCAGGCAGCCTGACACTGATCCAGGCTCTCTGAGGACCACCGAACAGCAGGGGGCTGGCTAAGGCCGGGCAGGCACGGCCAGGATCTGCTCATAGTGCTCCACCGTTGGAAACGGCGAATAGAAATGATGCAGCAACCCGCGCCATTCCTGGTATTCCGCCGAGCCCCTGAAGCCTTCCGTATGGTCTTCCAGGCGGGCCCACTCCACGAGCAGCAGATACGTGGCGGCGCTCTCGACGCATCGCGAAAGCGTGAGGCCCAGGAAACCAGGCATGGAAGCAATGATCAGCTGTGCCTTGCTGAAGGCAATCTCGAAATCGCCCTCCATACCGGGCCGGACGGAGAGCAAGGCATGTTCAGTGATCATCCCACCATCATGACCCATGTTCTGCCGCCGGGTGTCACAGCGGGAATGGCGGGGCCGGCTTCCTAGTCCGGCGACCGGTGAAGGACAAAGATGCCGCCGTACGCGGGCTGGTCCGGCCGCTGCCGATCACTCTGGGTGTATTCGTCCAGCACAGCGCCGATGCGCGTCATGAGGTCCTCGGCGTCCTCCTCGGAGAGGTGCAACACGAAGCGTGAGAGGCTGGCGATCGCGTCCGGCCCTGCTTCCGTAAGCTCTTCCCGGAACGCCTCGATCGGCGCCAGCGGACCGCCCGGACCGGCTTCACGCAGTGCGGTGTCCAGGTTCCAGGACCGCCCCGTGGAACGGTACGGCTTCTCCAGCGCACCACTTTCTCCCGTGCGGACCTCGGCAGCTTCAAGGAATCCGGTGGAGAGCAATTGCCGCACGTGATAGAGCACCGTCCCCGGATCCTGGCCCAGCCGGTCGGCGAGTTGTTTGTTGGTCAGTTCGTGGAGTCCGCACAGGCGCAGGATCCTCAGACGCAGCGGATGGGCCAGCGCCTTGATTTCCCGGGCGCTGGCGGCGGGTTTTTCTCGTTCGCGCTGGTCGGCTCTGCGTCCGTCATGGATCCATCCTACGATCCGATGTACTAACTTCAACCCCTTGAATTTTCTCAATCACTAGGGAATGGTTCACCTATGACTAGTTCCGCCGCGCAGGTGAAGGTACGGGGTGGCGCGCCGCTGGGTGCGTCCTATTGGAAGCTGTGGACCTCATCCGGGCTCTCCAACCTCGCGGACGGCGTCTTCAAGATCGCGCTGCCGCTGCTGGCCATTCAGTTCACGCAGTCACCCACGCTGGTTGCCGGGCTGACCGTTGCAGCGACGCTTCCCTGGCTTCTCTTCGCCCTCACTGCCGGAGCGTTGGCGGACCGGCTGGACCGGCGCAAGCTCATGCTGTGGGCCAACCTCAGCCGCGCGGTGCTGCCGGCCGCGCTGGTCGCCGTCGTCCTGCTGGATTTGGGCTCCATTTGGGCTCTGTACGTCATCGCTTTGATGGTGGGCGTGGCTGAAACGCTCTACGACACCTCCGCGCAGTCGATCCTGCCCCAGGTGGTGCACCGGGATCAGCTGTCGCGCGCCAACGGCCGGCTCTACGCCGTCGAACTCACCGCCAACCAGTTCGTTGGTCCCCCGCTGGGCGGACTGTTGGTGGCCCTGGGCGTCGTTGCGGGCTTTGCCGCGCCGGCGGCACTGTGGCTTGCCGCCGTCGGTGCCCTGTTCCTCGTCCCCGGGACTTTCCGCACAGAGCGGGAGGTGAAGACGACACTGCGGTTCGACATTGGTGAGGGTTTGCGGTTCCTCTGGAACCAGAAGATCCTTCGCACGCTCGCGGTGATGACCGGGGTGTTCAACTTCGCATCCAACGCGGCCTTCGCGGTCTTGGTGCTGTTTGCCGTGGGGCCGGCGTCGGAGATGGGACTGTCCGAAGTGGGGTTCGGCCTTCTTTTGACCACCTCCGCCCTGGGCGCCCTTGTCGGCTCGTTCGTCGCCGAACGGGTGGAGGCCAGGCTGGGCCGGTCAAAGTCCCTGGCACTCACGATCTTCGGCGGCGCGCTGTTCGTCGGCGCGCCGGCCGTGACTGACAACCCCTATATCCTTGGCCCGCTCCTCTTTGTGGGCGGCGTGCTGATCGTGCTGTGGAACGTCATCACCGTTTCCCTGCGCCAGCGCATTGCCCCCAACCGCCTGCTGGGCCGAGTCAACAGCGCCTACCGCCTGCTGGCGTGGGGCACCATGCCGCTCGGTGCGGCGGCGGGCGGCCTGCTGGCCCAATGGCTGGGCCTGCAGGTTATGTTCGGCATCATGGGAGTGCTGACCCTCGCGCTGCTCGGGTTGATGCCCATCCTCACGGACAAGGCGATTGCGGCGGCCGACGTCGAATCCTGAGTTGCGCTGGACGCAGCGGCGAAGCGCCGCGGCGCGCTCTACACTGTCTGGATGGAGGCTACGGTCAGCGGAGTTCCTGTGCATTACGCCGAGTGCGGCAACGGCACTCCGGTTCTGGCACTGCACGGCGCTGGTGTGGATCATCGCGAGATCGCCGGCGCCCTCGAACCGATATTCTGCAACGTTTCCGGATTTCGCCGCCTGTATCCGGACCTGCCTGGGATGGGCCGCACTCCGGCGCCCGGAACGATCACAAGCAACGACGACGTCCTGGACCTTTTGCTCGGCTTCATCGACAGCACCATCGGCGATGAGCCGTTCCTTGTCATGGGTCAGTCGTACGGCGGATATCTAGCCCGCGCGGTTGCCAACCAGAGACCAGAGCAGGCTATCGGGCTGGCGTTAATCTGCCCGGTGGGCGCACATACCCGCGACGTGCCCGAGCACGAGGTTGTTGTGGCGTCGGCCGATCTCAGTAGCAACCTGGACCCGGAGCTCGAGGCTTCCTACCGTGGCTACTTCGTTGTGCAGACGGCTGAAACGCTTGACCGGTTCCAGGAGTTTGTGGCACCCGCGGCGTCGCTCATCGATGAGTCGAGCCTGATGCGGATCTTTTCGAACTGGGAGCTCCGGGACCGCCCGGAAGCTGCGAAAACCTATCCTCATCCTGTCCTAATTCTTGCAGGGCGACAGGATGCCACGGCCGGGCACACGGGACCGTGGGAACTGATCGGGCACTACCCTCGCGCTACCTTTGCTGTACTTGATCGCGCCGGCCACGCGCTCTTCCACGAACAGCCCGCCCTCACGCAAGCCCTGGTGGTCGAATGGCTCGCGCGCGTGCGGGAACTCTCCACGACATGAATTCGTGGGGCGCAAACGCCCGAAGCAAGTTCACCAGCGGCACCGGGCCGCCGCCGTCGTCGTTCAGCCCTTCTTGGGCTTGGGGCTCTTCGCGGCCTTCGGCGGCATGGCTGAAACGTTGGCGAGGGCGCGTGCGCTCCAGAGCCGGATCGTGTCGGGCGCGTCCTGGATCGGGAGCCCCACATAGCCGGCCATTGGCCGTTCGGCCGGGCCGAACGGCAGGGTCTCGCTGATCTTCATAAGCTCGTCCCGGTCCGCCTCGGAGAGGCGCAGCCCGATGGTCGAGCCGAAAAGGCCCGCGAACATGTTCCCGTTGACGAAGGCGCCCAGATTCCCGAACATCGGCTTGATGTCGGCGTCGGGGAGCTCCGCGAACAGGGAACGGAACCGCTCTTTGTCGGCTTCCGTGGGCTTGGCTATCTCCATGTGCTGCCTTTCGTGCCGGCTGGGATGCAACACCAAAAGACTAGGGCACTTGCTGCTCCCGCAGATGCTTCACCGCGGTGGTGCCGCTGACGTTGGCGCAGTGGCCGTCCCAGTCCGGCCAAGTGCAGGCCGTAGCGTGGCCTGCACCCGGTCCTCTTTCCGCAGGGTCCACACGCGGCTGACGGGCGCGTCTGGAGTCGCGGATCTAAACCAGCGCCGGCGCCCGAGTCATTGGGACGATTGTGGCTTCGCCCGGGCCCGCTAGCTTGCGAGCACCGCCGCCACCACCGCCACCGCCGCCGCCGCCGCCCTCATTGGTCAGAACATCGCTAACTGCGTCCCAAGCACGGCCGGTGAGGTCCTTAGCCGCGTCCCATATACCCGGCAAACTCAACGCAACGGCGTTATACCCAGGGTTCGCTGTCCCCGAAACCACGAAATCTGGCGCCTTGCCTTCAGCTGCTATTAGTTCCATTTGACCGTGCACCATCGCACGAAATCGATCTCCCAGGCGGGATTCGACAGGTCCAAGTGTAAATACACCGGGCGCATTTGCGACCGGCTTAAAGAGACTCTTAGTCATTTTCTCTCCGTTGATCCCCAAATTCGGAGTTGATAAACACGTGCGAAAGCTTGAGCTTCGCAACCAGCGATATCCCACTGCTCGGTCGAAACTTGGCGCGGGAATATTCGGCACACACGCACATTTTTCGGCAGGTCAGACCCTGATTTAGCCCCCAATCATTGACTCCCACTCGTTATCGTCCTCGCAGGAGACACGAAAGTCAACGGCGGGGTTGATGGGTGATTCCGAGTCGGCCCAGGTCCCGACGGGAACAGAAGCCTGCCCGCCGCTCCCCGGACATCAATTAGTTATTGAACCCGGAAGTGATGTTCAAGGAAGGTTTGTGGTGGTTATGATTCGCTCATGCCGAACCCTCGATTGGCTCTCGCCCTGGAACGAATTGGCCCTGGAGACTGGGAGGTATTTGAACAGTTCGCATCGGAGTTCTTAGCGGTCGAATATCCAGCCCTTCGGACGATGGCAGCCCCGAATGGAGACAAGGGCAGAGACGCCGAAGTATTCACGATTGATGGTGTGCCAAAAGTGGCATTTCAGTACTCGGTCACGGCCAGTTGGAAGACGAAAATTACGAGCACGCTGGACACCCTCAAGAAGAATCTCCCTTCGGTCACCACCGTGATTTACCTGACCAACCAGGTGATCGGTCCGGCTGCCGATGAACTCAGGGAAGAGTCTCGGCGTGATCGGAATATCACCGTAGATATCCGGGATCGATCGTGGTTTGTGGACCGTGAGGAGTCCTATCCTCAACGACGGGTGGCAAGTGAAGAGCTGGCCCGGAGATTCGTCGATCCGCTCCTGTCCAAACGAGGGGTCATCGACAGGACATCGACGTTGACCGCGGATGAGAGCAAGGTCGCGGTGCTGCATTTGGCACTCGACGGCGTAGACCAGGCCACCGATCAGAGTCTTACCAAGAGCTGCTTCGATTCATTGGTCTTGGCGGCGCTGCACGATTCGAGCGCGACCAACAGGCTCAGCCTGCGCGAAATCCAGGACGGCGTCGCGCTCCGCATGCCCGTGGGGAAACGGGGGCAGGTCGATGCCCTGACCCTGAGCGCCCTCACCCGCCTGTCCCGGAAGGGGCCCGTCAAACAACACAAGTCAGCTTCCGGGTCCGAGGACACGTACCACCTCAGCTTTGAGGAGACCAGGAGGATAAATGATCAAACAGCCACGTTCCTGCTTGATGAAGCCGTTCTGGATGCGAAACTCACCGTGGCCGTTCGGGCCATCGAAGCACCGAACGCACTGAACGAAACACAGTTGGCGGAGATTTCCCGGCAACTCCGCACGGTGTTGGAGGAAACACTCCTGGAACGGGGTGAGTCATTTGCCGAAGCCGTGGAAACAGGAGAACCGTTCCAACTCAGCCCCGTAGCCATAGCAGACAGAATTACGGCAAACGGCGGCATCGACGGGCTCTGTTCCGATGCCGCGGCCGCGGCCATCATGCATGTACTGGAACAGCCTTCGCCGCAAACACAGTCCCATCTTCGGCGGCTGGCCGACGCCTACACGCTTTTCGCGTTCCTGAAACAAACCCCGGACGTCCAGAAAGTCATGCTCGACGTCTTCAGCGAGGGCGACATATGGATGGACACCACCGCCATCCTGCCGCTTATCGGCGAAAGCCTGGTTGATGATCCGGAAGAGCGCCACTTTACGATTCTGATGCGGGCTGCGGTAGACGCCGGACTGCTCCTGTTCGTCACGGAAGGGGTCGTGGAAGAAGTTGAACGGCACCTCAACCTGGCCGTTGCGTATGGTCACAACAGAACGTCGACGTGGACGGGACGGGTCCCCTTCCTCTACTCGGCCTATGTGCTCTCGGGCCGGCCGGAGAATGATTTCCTGGACTGGCAGCGGGACATCTGTGGGCGCGAACAGCCGTTGCAGGACGTCAGCGACTACCTTGCCGACGAATTCTCTATCGAAACCAGGAATCTCCTGGAGTACTCCGATGCCGCATCGCTCGAACTTCGGGGTGTAGTGCAGGAACTGTGGAATGAAACCCATGAGCGAAGGCGTCAGCGGGGTGACTACGGAGCCGACCAGGGACCCGATCGCGCCTGGTTGCCCACGACGTTGAAAACTCAGTCGGCGTCATCGAGTATCGGCGGACGATCGGACCATCACCCATGGGCTACCTCGCATGGTGGCTGACGTTCGATGGAACAGCAATGAAAATGAAGGACCACCTGCGGGAACGCCTTGGCCCTCAGGCGCCTCCATCGCCCGTGTTGAGCCCGGATTTCCTCACTCAGTTGCTTCGCCTGGGCCCGCTTCGCACTGCGATCGAGCAGGATCTGCGGGTACAGCTGCCCCTCCTCACGGACATGAGCGTCAATCACTACGCCCCGCACGCCCTGCTCGAGTTAGCACGGGAAACGCGAGAAAAGTCATCGAGCCAGAATGAACGGGTGGTGCGTCGCGAAGTCCGGGACGCGGTGAACCGGGCCAGGCAGCAGATGGGTCCGGCGGCGGTAGGCGGCGTTCGGGCAATGGAGGATCGGATTTCAGCTTCCATCAAGCGTCAGTCACCCGGATGAATCACCGCGCCAAAAGCTGACGACGGCGGGAACTCCCGCCGTCGTCGGCGCGTCACAGGAAAATACAACGACACAAGCGCACAGTATGAACATGAAATCACTACTCAGCGATGAAGTCGTCGCCGTACGTGGCGTCCTCACCGATACACACCCCGTCGATTTCCATACTCTCGGGCTCAGCGGCGCAATTGACCGCCTGACCCTTCCCCTGCGCAAACGCGGCACCGTGGTGCATCTGGAGACCCCGCACCACGGCATGGAAGTGGACCGGCAGTCCGCAACTCTTCTGTACCGTGCGGCGCAGGAACTCCTCAGCAATGTCCACAAATTCGCCCAGGCGTCAGCGGTGACGGTCCGGCTCGGTTGCGTCACCCACGGCATGAGCCACGGCCTTCAGCTCAAAGTGACCGACGACGGCGGCGGGTTCGACGTGCCGGCGGCCATGACCGGCCGGCATACCGGCATGGGACTGCGGCTCATGCGGATGGCCGTAGGTCTTGCCAGCGGAGAGGTGACCATCGATTCGTCCGCCGCAGGAACCTTTGTGACGGTAACGCTGCCCCTGGACTAGCGCGCATTCACGGACGGCGTCGGCTCCTCATCGCCGGGCCGAAGGAAGTGCCAGGCCGCGACTCCCGCGGTCACCGCGACGGCGACCGCCCCGGCAATCAACCAGGCGTTCCCCGAAGCCGTCCGCCGCGACTTGGCCCGGGCGGATACCCGGGCACCTTTGGGTGCCACCCGCTGCAGACCCTCGTGAACACGCGGAGTCAGAGTTTCCACTCCGCCGGCGAGTTCGTCAGCGAGCCGCCGCAGTCCGGCCTGGATCCTCGGGGACGCAGAGTCAATCCCGGTATCCAGCCCCGCGACCATCTTTTGCAGTGCCGCCTCGACCTCGGGAGTGGCCCACTCCCTCCCCTTCGTGAGCTGGGACATAAGACTCTCGGAAAGGTGCCGGATCTGATCGGCCTGCACTGTGGGTGTTGCCGTGCGCATGGGTGCCTCCTCGGTGTGATGGATGCCCATAGCCTACGGCGCCCGGCGCCGTCGAAAAGTCCCTCCCGGTGGCGGCGTCGGGAGGAGACTATGGTCCCGTCAGGCCCGGGGAAAAGGGTGTCGGCTACGCAGCTGCTTACGTGTCAGAATCCAAACATGACCAAGGAACGCAGTGAACTGAAGAGCATCGGATACGAGATCTTCATCGGCATCCTCTCGATCCTTTCGATCGTCAATCTCGTGCTCTTGTATCTCGTGCAGGACGAGTCGCTCGACACCGTGCTCACCGTGATGAACGCCATTTTCAGCGTGATCTTCCTCGCCGACTTCCTCTACCGGATCGTCACCGCGCCATCGGCGGGCGCCTATTTCTTCAAGCACTTCGGCTGGGCCGACCTGTTGGCCAGCGTGCCTGTTGCGCAATTCAAGATCCTGCGCGTCTTCCGGCTGGTCCGGGTGTACCGTCTGTTCCGCGAGGTGGGCAGCGGCACGGTCGGCCGCGCGCTGATCAAAGATCGGGCCGGCAGTTCGCTGTACGTACTGCTGCTCATGGGCATTATCGTGCTGGAATTCGGAAGCCTCTCCATGCTCCGCGTCGAGCAGAACGCCCCGGAGGCCAACATCACCACCGCCTCGGACGCCATCTGGTACACGATCGTCACCATCTCAACAGTTGGATATGGTGACCAATATCCGGTCACCGATGCGGGCCGCACCATCGGTGCAGGCATCATCGTCCTCGGTGTCGGCATCTTCGGCACCTTCACCGGCTACTTGGCCAACTTCTTCCTGTCGCCAAGAAAGAAAGAGCAAGCACCGATCGTCAATGCGGCCGACAGTCGTACCGCGACGGTCGAGGGACTCCGCATACGCCTCGAAGCGTCCGAAGCCAAGCTCACCGAGATCAGGAAACTGCTTGTCGGGCCTACCCAGTGAACTTCTACCCATAATCCCTTGGAGCCCTGAGATTCATCACTCCGGCGAAGCACCCCTGTGGACGAAGAACGGGTACTCCAGCTCGCGACACGGGCCCTGCCAGCCCGGCGGGAGCCGCACTTTCGTAGACTCAATGGAGATCCAGCTTGTTTCCGCTTGAGACAGGCCCGCCACAGGAAGAGCCATCGATGAAGATTATCGTCCTAGTAAAGGAGGTTCCCGACACGTACGGGGACCGAAAACTGAACCTTGAAACGGGCCTCGCCGACCGCGCGGCCAGCGAGACAGTCATTGACGAGATCGGTGAGCGTGCCCTAGAGCTGGCACTGACGTACGCCGACGCGAACCAGGGCACGGAGGTCGCCGTCCTCTCCCTCGCTCCGGAGGGCGCCACGGCAACAATCCGCAAAGGGCTTGCGATGGGCGCGGGCAGCGCCACCCACATCTCCGACGAGGCACTCCGGGGCGCGGATCTTGGATTGACCGCAGAAACCTTGGCCGCGGCGATCCGTCGCGTGGACTTCGACCTGGTGATCACCGGCAACGTCTCCACCGACGGATCCGGCGGCATGATTCCCGCGATGCTCGCCGAATTGCTCGACGTGCCGCTTGCCAGCGGCCTCAGCTCCGTACAGATCAGCGACGGCGCCGTGTCCGGCTCCCGGCCCGTTGAATCCGGCGTGCAGCAGGTGTCAGCGGCCCTGCCCGCGGTGATTTCCATTACCGAGGCGCTTCCCGGGCCGCGCTTCCCGAACTTCAAAGGCATCATGGCCGCGAAGAAGAAGCCCGTTGAGGTGCTGACGCTCGCAGACCTCGGGGTCACGGCCGACAACCCGGACGCGGCGCGGTCGATCATGCTGACCGTAGCCGAGAAGCCCCCGCGTGAAGCCGGCGTCAAGATCATTGACGAGGGTGATGCCGGCGAGAAGCTCGCTGACTTCCTCATCGAAAACCGACTGGCGTAAGGAACAACGATCATGACTGAATTCCCTCGTGACGCCATCCTCGTCGTCGTCGAAACCCAGCCTTCCGGTGAACTCGAGAAGGCAGCCCCGGACTCTTCGGCGCTGCCGCTGCCGCCGGCACGCCGATTGCATTGGTGCTCGCCGCACCCGGCACCGGGAGCGCGGCCGCCGCGGAGGCCGCAGACCTTGGTGCCGCGCACGTACTGATCGCCGAGACTCCGGATCCCTCCGCGCTCGGCGTGCCGGGCGTTGACGCGCTGGCCGCCGCTGCGGAGGAGGTGCAGCCGGACGCGATCCTGATCTCGCATTCCCTGAACGGGCGCGACCTCGCCGGCCGCTACGCCGCCCGGTCGCGGGCAGCGGTTTCCGTCGATGCCATCGGAGTGTCCCGTGATGACGAGGGCGTCGTGGCCCACCACTCCGTCTACGGCGGCGCCTACAACGTGACCTCAACGGCCACGTTCGGGGCACCGGTCATCACGATCCGGCAGGGCTCCATCGAGGCGCGCGCTGCGGCCGGCCACCGGCGTCGGAGAGCCTGGCGGTGACGCCTTCCGGGAAGCCGGCCGCCCGGATCGACTCGTTCGACGAGGCCGTTGTCGCCACCTCGCGGCCGGAACTGCGCGGTGCTGCGAAGGTTGTTGCGGGCGGCCGCGGCCTCGGGTCGGAGGAACAGTTCGCGCTCGTGGAACAGCTCGCCGATACGCTCGGCGCTGCCATCGGCGCTTCGCGGGCAGCGGTGGATGCGGGCTACGTCCCGCAGGCGCATCAGGTCGGCCAGACCGGGGTTTCCGTGTCCTCCCAGCTGTACATCGCGCTGGGCATTTCCGGCGCCATCCAGCACCGGGCCGGCATGCAGACCGCCAAGACGATCGTCGCCATCAACAAGGACGGGGACGCGCCGATCTTCGAGATCGCCGACTTCGGTGTGGTCGGCGACCTCTTCACGGTGGTCCCCCAGCTGATCAGCGCCCTCGAGGCCCGGAAGAAGTAGCCATGGCAACCCAGTCTCGGTCCATTCGGCGGGGCCTGCCCCGCGTCGAAGGCGGTGACCCCTGGCCTCCAGCAGGCGAGGCGCCCGCACGCATTGTCATCGCGGGAACGGCAACCCTGCCGGAGTCCGTGTCCGGCGCGGAACCGGCCACCGCCGCGCCAGCCGCCACCGCTGCTCCCGCTGTTTCCGCAGCGCCCGCCGCTGCCCCGGAAACGGCACCGGGTACGACGGCGGTGTCCGCTCCGGTTCCTGCCGCGAACTCCGGCGCCGCAGTGCCGCGGCAGCTTCGCCGCGGACTGCCCCGCGTGCCCGGCGGCGAGCCGTGGCCTCCCGCTGGCCACGCGCCGGTGTCAGTGGCGGCCCTGTCCGGGCCCGCCGCAGACGCCACGCCGACGCCGACTGCCGTCGCAGAACCAGCCGCGCCAGAAGTGCCGGCAGCGTCGCTGCCTGCGGCTGCTGCTGCCGAGCATATGGTGCCGGCCGCGGCCTCGCCGACAGTTGCTCGGGTGACTTCGCCAGCCACCCTGACAACGGGAACCACCCCGCTTCGCCGCGGGCTTCCCCGCGTCCCGGGCGGTGAACCGTGGCCGCCGGCCGGACTTGCTCCGGCGGTCGCCGCTGCTTCTGCTGCCGCCGCCCCCGCGGTCCAGGCCGAGCCCGAACACATCGCCCACGCCCACGCCCCGGCTGCCAGCGTGCCGGAGACCGTTCCCGAGATGGAGCCACCTGCGACGACGGGGCCGGCCGCGCCCGCGAGCGCACCCGCGGTCCCCGCCGCAGCACCGGCCGCCCCACCAGCAGCTCCTATCGCGGCACCGGCGGCACCGTCCGCCGCCGCTGAAAAGCCCGTGAAGCCGAAGGCCGAGGCACGGCTCTACGGGTCGCGCACCCTGGGCCAGTGGATCAAGCGCGTGGTGATCCTCGTCGTCGGCGCCGTGGCCGCCGCGGCGATTCTTGTCCTCGCCGCGCGCGGCGTGACGACGCTGCCTGGAGTGCCGGAGTTCCTCGAAAGGTATCCCGGCGAGTACCACCTGCCCGAGGCCGCCGAACCGGGCTTCCCGTGGTGGGCGCAGTGGACACACTTCCTGAACCTCTTCCTGATGGTGCTCATCATCCGCTCCGGCTACCAGGTGCGCACCCAGCAGAAGCCGCCGGCGTTCTGGACGCCAAAGCGCGGTGGCAAGAAGATCAGCATCAACCTGTGGCTGCACCAGTCGCTGGATATCCTGTGGCTGGCCAACGGACTCATCTTTGTGGTGCTGCTGTTTGCCTCCGGGCACTGGATGCGGATCGTCCCGACCAGCTGGGAGGTGTTCCCGAACGCGCTCTCGGCGCTCCTGCAGTACATGACACTCGACTGGCCCGTGGAGAACGGCTGGGTGAACTACAACAGCCTGCAGCAGCTCATGTACTTCGTCGTGGTGTTCATCGCGGCCCCGCTCGCGGCCATCACGGGTGCGCGCATGAGCGATTTCTGGCCGAAGGACGCGAAGACGCTGAACAGGATCTACCCGGTGGAGGCCGCGCGCGCCTCCACTTCCCCACCATGCTGTTCTTCGTGCTGTTCATCCTCATCCACGTGTTCCTGGTGTTCGCGACAGGTGCGCTGCGCAACCTGAACCACATGTTCGGCGGCACCGACGAGGTGAACTGGACCGGGTTCTGGCTCTTCGCGGCCGCCATCGCCGTCACGGCGGCCGGATGGTACGCCGCCCGCCCGCTCGTGCTGGCACCCATCGCGAAGCTGTTCGGCCAGGTGAGCAGCCGCTAGGCCGCGGCGTCCGTTCGGTCCAGCAGGCTCCACGTCGCATCCTGCTGGAGGGTCCGCCCCGGCAACAGGAAAGCGGACGACGGCGGGATCTCCCGCCGTCGTCCGCTTGCGTGCGGTGCCGCTCCCCTAGGGTGCCGACCAGCCACCGCCGGAAGCCACAAGCGTGCCGTCTACGACGGCTTCGAGCTCTTGCAGACGCGGGAGTGCACGTGTCGTCAGCAGGTGCTCGCGGGTTGCGGCGGAGACAGCCATGCTGTCCTTCCACAGCGAGCGGCCCGCCATAGCACCGCCGGCGCCGTTGGCCACCGCGATCTCGACCTGCTTGATGAACGTCTCGTGGTCAACCCCGCGGACAGGACGGCCCACGGCACGCCGGCTGACGCCTCAGTGACCGCGGCGCTGGCCTCGGCAGATCCCGGGTACTGCAGCTTGAGCACCTTGGCGCCGCATTCGACGGAGAGCCGTGCAGACTCGGCAACGAGACGGGGAACGCCGCGGCGTAAGCTTCCTCGCTTTCGCCTTCGAGACGGTAGACCAGAATCTCGACGATGAGGAGGAGACCCTCGTCGGTGCACGCCTTGACGAGTTCGCGGATTTCGTCCGCGACGCGCGAGCCGGCGTCCTGAAGGTCGGGGCGCATGTACCAGAGCATCTTGGCGACGTCTCCGCCGAGTTCGCGCGCCTTGTGCGGCGTCATCCCCGGGACGAACTTCGTGTAGCGCAGGCCGTCGACCGTCTCGAAACCGGAAGCGTCCAGGCCCACAACCAGCGCGGTGTCGCGGGAGAGAACGCCTTCGTCCGCCACGCGGGGCAGGGCAACTTCAGGGTCGAGCAGGATCGCAGGAGCTGCGTTGCCCAGGTAGCGGACCAGGTCCGCCTTGGCGTCGGAGAGCTGCTGGGCAGTGATGGAGTTCGGCCCGTCGGGTGCGTCGTTCATGACGGCTTTCATTCCGTTGCGCTGGTCGGCGGCCACGATGAGCATCTTGCCGCCGGGGGTCGAGATCGCTGCCATGCCGCGGCGTTCGAGTGTGGTGAGTGTATTCACTGGGTTCTCCTAATTGGGTGGTTTTGGTCTAGTGGGGTCTGGAATCGGGCACGACGAATCGCGCCCCGTCCGGGGTGCCGCTCTGGGAGGTGTGGCCCTCGGCGGAAGGTTGGAGTGGAACCGCTAGCGGCGGCTCAGCGCACGGCCTCCCGCCCTGCGAAGTCCGCCAGGAAATGACCGATCTGTTCGCGCGGCGTCAGCAGTCCGTCAATGCGGATATGTGCGACGCCGGGAGGCTGCGTGACTTCGGGCGAGAGGAAACGCTCCGGTTCCTTAATCTTGTCGAGGTCGCGTGCGGCTCCGCGGAGCTGCATGCGCCTCACCACCTCGCCCTGCGGGGTGTCCATCCAAGCGAGGTGCACCCGCGAGCCGGGGATGGCGAGCCGCCCAACGAGCCGATCCCAAGCCGCCGGGAACGTGCGTTCGGAAGTGAACGGGGCAACAACAACCACACTGTTGCCCAGCGCGAGATTCTCACGGGTGGTGTCGAAGAGGCAGGTGTACCGGATATCGTTCACGCTCGCCCGCGCTGCGGGTTGTGCTGAGGGGACATCGACTAGGAACTCGCCGCCCATGTGCTCGAACAGCGGGTTCGTGACGGTGTCCAGGTCAAGGATGGTCCAGTGGAGCTGGCGGGCCAGATCCTGGGCAAACGTTGTTTTGCCACTCGCTGGAACTCCGCAGACGATAATCGCCTCGGCTGTGCGTTCTTCGGTCATGTTCATGTCATCCATTTCAAAGTGAGGTCAGTTGGCGGCGGCCCGCCGGTAACGACGGTCAGCGGCTGGTGTAGCCGCCGTCGATCGGGAGGAAGCGCCGGTGATCATGGAGGCGGCGTCACTGAGCAGGAAGACGATGGGGCCGGCGACGTCGTCCACCGTGGCCCACCGTCCGAGGGGCATTTGTTCAAGAAATGGCCCGCCGATTTCCGGCCGTCCCCAGTAGAAGTTGGACATCTCGGTCATGACCACCGTCGGGTTGACGCTGTTGACGCGGATGTTGTGCTTGCCAAGTTCCAGGGCGGAAACCCGGGTGATGTTGTCCAGAGCGGCTTTGGACGACCCATACGAGATGTGGCCGTGCAGGGCGACCATACTGGCTTGGCTGGAGACGTTGACGATTGCCCCGCCGTTGCCCTGGCGGATCATGGAGGGAACGGCGTATTTGATGACCAGAAGGGCGCCGCGGGCGTTGATGCTGATGACCTTGTCGAAGACGTCGATGTCGGTGTCCTGCGGCGTGGCGATTTCGCCACCGAAGCCGCCGCAGTTCACAACTCCCCAGAGCGCAAGGCCCTCGACGGCGTCCCGGATGCTTTCTTCGGAGGTGAGGTCGAAGGCCACGGGCTGCGCACCGGTTTCATCACAGAGCGCAGCCAGCGAGTCGAGCGTGCGGGCGCTGGCGATCACCTTCGCACCAGCGGCAACAAGCTGCCTGACGGTGGCCGCCCCGATGCCGCCGCTCGCTCCGGTGACAAGGATGGTGCGGCCGCTGAAGCCGGGCGATTTGGCTTCTACGGCGGTGCTGGCTGCGGGTGAGTCGGTCATGAAATGCTCCTTGTGGGTATCGAAGGTTCGGTGAGGTCCAGGACGGCGGCTCGCGCCCCGGACCGGTGCAAGGCTTCCCGTGCCTGCCGGTATGCGTCCACGAAGCGGGCGTTCCGGCCCAAGTCGCCGAACACATCCGTCAGGTTGAGGAAGGCGCCGGGTTCCGCTTGGTCCGCACGGATGGCTGCGCGGAGTTCGCCGAGGCGCCGGTCTGTGATGTCTGTAAGTTCGCCTTGTTCGTCAGTGCCTTCGAGAAAGCGTGCCCAGGCTGCGATCATCAGGGCCGCCCGATCCACGGGGCCGCCGAGGCGGAGCTGTTCGCGAACCACCGGAAGCACGAATTTGGGGATCCGTTCGGAGGCGTCGACCATTTGGCGGGCCAGGGTGTCCCTGACGGCGGGGTTGGAGAAGCGGTGGATGAGTTCGTTCCGGTAAGCGTCCAGATCGATTCCGGGCACAGGCCGCAGCGTGGGTGTCGCCTCGCACTCCATGAAGCCGACGATGAAGCCGGCGAACAGCGGATCCGTACACACCTCATGGACATACCGGTGGCCGGCGAGGTACCCGAGGTAGCTCATGACCTGGTGGCTCGCGTTCAGGAGCCGAAGTTTCATGAGCTCGTAGGGCTCCACGTCGTCCACCATTTGCACCCCGACGTCTTCCAGCGGCGGGCGCCCGGAGGGGAAGTTGTCCTCGAGGACCCACTGTTCAAAGGGCTCGGCAACAACCGGCCAGGCGTCTGAGAATCCGTAGGCTGCGGCCACCGCGGCCCGGTCGGCGTCGGTTGTAACGGGGGTGATGCGGTCCACCATGGAGTTCGGAAAAGCAACGGTGTCGCTGATCCAGCCGGCCAACCCGGGATCCTTGAGGCGGGCGAAGGACACGAGCGCTTTACGGGCGACGTTGCCGTTTCCCTCGATGTTGTCGCACGACATGACGGTGAACGGTTCTGTGCCGCGCTCGCGCCGCTGCGCCAGGGCTGCGGTGATCAGGCCGAACGCGGAGCTTGGAACGGTGTTCGGATCCAGGTCATGGAGGACATCCGGCGTGCGGGGGTCGAATTCGCCCGTGCTGTCGTTGATGCTGTAGCCGCCCTCGGTTATGGACAGGGAGACTATCCGGGTCGCAGGATCCGCAAGTTTGCGGATGACTGCTGCCGGGTCGTTGGGCGCAAAGAGATATTCGGTGATGGAACCGATGACTCTGGCGTCTTCGGTGCCGTCGGTGCCCTTCAGCACCAGGGTGTACAGGCCGTCCTGGCTGGTGAGGACATTGTGCATGCGGGCGTCCGAGGGCAGAACGCCGACGCCGCAGATTCCCCAGTCCTGGGAGCCGCCGAGGTTCAGAAGCCGGTCGATGAACATGGCCTGGTGCGACCGGTGGAACCCGCCGACGCCGAAGTGAACGATGCCTGTCCGGACGGCGTGCCGATGATACGAGGGGATGGATAGCCGGTCCTCCAGTTCTGGAAGGGCCGCTTCATTCAGGGACGTCATGTCATTCTTCTCTTCGGTCGGGAGAGGTGGGACGGTGCTGTTGCCCGCTGGTAAGTGGGGCGGGCAACAGCACCGGAAAGCCGGTTAGCAGGAGGACTTGTAGACGTACTCGGCGCCTTCGCCGCTGATGTTGTCCGCGGTGATCTGCTTGAACCCGGTCTGGATCTCCTTCTGCGTGGACTCGCCCTTGATGGCCTTCATGGCCTGATCCACGCCCTGCGTGCCGATGGAGGCAGGTTCCTGGGCAATCAGTGCCTGGACGACACCCTCCTTAAGCTGTTTGACCTGGGCGGGCCCGGCGTCGAAGCCGACGATCTTGACCTGGTCCTGCTTGCCCGCTTGGCGGACGCCGGTGGCCGTTCCTTCTGCAGCGAAGGTGTTGGCTGCGAACACGCCGACGATGTCCGGGTCCTTGGCCAAAGCAGCCGAGACGAGCTTGGCCGCTTCAGCCGGGTCGTTGTGGCTGTACTGCACACCCAGGTACTCGAAGGACGAGTCAGCTTTGGCGCCCTCTTCGAAGCCCGCGACACGGGCATCGGCTGTCGAGACGCCGGGGTCGGTGGAAATGACCAGGACCTTGCCCCGCCGGGGCTGAGGTTCTTGATTGCCTTGAAGGCCTCCAGGCCGCCGCCTTTGTTGTCCGAGGCGATCGCCGACGCGGCGAATGATGGGTCTTCCACCGTGGTGTCCACGAGGACCACCTTGATGCCGGCTGCCGCGGCTGCCTTCAAGGGCGCCTGCATCGCTGCCACGTCCGTCGGCGCGATCAGGATGGCGTCCGGCTGGGATGCCACGACGGAATCAACAATGGGCTTCTGCAGCGTCGGGTCGAACTTGGCCGGCCCTTGTGTGTTGACTGTTGCCCCGGCCGCCTTGGCCGCAGCGTCGATGCCGCATTGCATGCTGACGTAGAACTCGTCTCCGGAGACACCCTGGATGAACGTGAGCTTGGGCTGCGCTCCGGCAGAACTTCCTGCCGAGGCACTTCCGCCGGCACAGGCTGTGAGGGACGTTGCGGCGAGGACAGCTGCAGCGAGCAGGGTCCCTTTAGGGTTAACTTCATTGTCTGGCTCCTGTTTGTTTGAAGGGTTAAGTCGGGTGGAAAATTAGCGGGATCGTCGGCCGAAAAGCTTCTTCTTGCCCTCTGCCCTAGCGGAATGTCCGCGCGCTGCCGCCGCCCGCCGGCGCTGATCGACGTAGACGGCGACGATGAGGACGGCGCCGACTGCCACCTGCTGCCAGAAGGGCTGGATGCCTACGATGACGAAGCCGTTCTGCAGCACCGCGGGGATGAAGAGTCCGACGACGGTTCCGAAGATGGTGCCGACGCCGCCGAAGAGTGAGGTTCCGCCGATCACGACCGCGGCGATGACGTTGAGGTTCGTCGCCGACTGACCCGCGATGGCAGTGGTGCCGTACTGGGACAGTGACAGGATGCCTGCCACACCGGCGAGGCCGCCGGAGAGTGCGTAGATGGAGATCAGCTGGCGATCGACCTTGACGCCGACGCGTCGCGCGGATTCCTCGTTGGAGCCGACTGCGAAGGTGTAGAGGCCGAATCTGGTCCGGTGGAGCACAATGCCGAAGATCAGGACGAGGACCAGTGCGATCAGGGAGATCGTCGGCAAGGTGGTTCCCGGGACGTTGCCGTAGCCGATGGTGTCCTGGAGCACGGCCGGGACTTCCCGGATGTCAACGCCACTTGTGATGACCTGTGCCAGCCCCAGGGCGCCGCCCAGTGTTCCGAGGGTAACGATCAGCGGCGGCACTTTGGCCTTGGCGATGAGAACGCCGTTGAGGAGTCCCCAGCCGAGCCCGCATCCGACGGCGACCAAGATGCCCACAAGGGCCGTGCCCCAACCCGAATCGCCCATGGCCTGCATGGCCTTTGCGGCCACCACTCCGGAGAAAACAAGGTTGGATCCAATGGACAGATCGATGCCCGAGGTGACAATGACAAAGGTCATTCCGATACCCAGGACGCCAAGGATGGAGACATTCTGGATGATCTGGCGGACATTGCCCCACGTCGGAAAGACTTCCGGCGCCAGGGCTGAGAAGACCAGGAAGATGACCAGCAGAACAAGCAGGATCTGGAATGACTGAACCTGGAACACCTGCCGGAGCGAGTGTGCGCGAGAAATTTCGGATGCGGTCCCGGCTGTGCGCGGTACGGCTTCGGTGGTGGTCATGAGTTTGCTCCATCAAGTGCGCCGGTCATTGCTCCGACTAGTTCTTCCACTGAGGTCTTCTTTGCTTCGTAGGTGGCCACGCGGCGTCCGAGCCGGAGGACCTGGACGCGGTCGGCAACATCGATGACGTGGGGCATCGAGTGGCTGATGAACACGACTCCCACGCCTTTGTCCCGGACCCTGCGGATCGTCTCGAGCACGTTTCTGGTCTGCACTACGCCAAGAGCGGCTGTCGGTTCGTCCAAGAAGATGACGCCCTTGGCCCAGGCAACTGCGCGTGCAATGGCGATCGCCTGCTTCTGGCCGCCCGACATGCTCCCGACGGGGTCGGAGAGGCTTCGAACCGTGGCGCCGAGTTCATCGAAGGCTTCCCGCGACTTGGCACGCATCGCCTTGTTGTCCATGAACCCGAGGCGTCCCTGGAAGCCGGGCTTCGGGATTTCGCGGCCCAGGAACATGTTCTGCGCCGCGTTCAGGTGCGGCGCCAGGGCCAGGTCCTGATACACGGTTTCAATGCCCAGGCTGCTGGCCTGGCTCGGGGAACCAAGTTCCACCTCGCCGCCGGCGAACAGGATCTTGCCGGAGTCCAAAGCGAGGTTTCCCGACAGCGCTTTTACGAGGGTCGATTTTCCGGCGCCGTTGTCGCCGATGAGCGCAACCACTTCGCCTGCGTGGACGTCGAAGTCGACGCCGTCCAGGGCGCGTACGTTGCCGAAGCTGCGGGTCAGGCCGCGGGCTTCCAGAACCGGGATTGTTGTCATGGTGTAACACCTGTCAGCTGGTACGGGACGATTGCAGAGGCTCCGGCCGAACAGCCGGAGACACTTCGTTGTGTTGTCACTTCTGTCTTCCTCTTCGTTCAGGCCTGGGCGAAGGTCTCACGGGTGGGGGCATATCTCAGGTCGATGATCAGATCGGCCCTTTCGCGGGTGGAGGCGACAACAGCGGCATTGCGTTGGTCGCTGCCCAGCGCCCACGCCTCCGCTTCCTCGGGCAACTTGCCGAAAGCTTCGTGCCGCTTCACCAGCCGGAGCTGCCGCTCGCCGTCGCTGATGTCCAGGAACCAGACCTCGTCGATCTGCTCCCTGCATTCCCGCCAGCCTTCGGCATCCAGAAGGAGATAGTTTCCTTCGGTGATGACCAGCGGTACGTCGCGGGCCACCGGAACCGCGCTGCCGATGGATTCCTCCAGGCTGCGATCGAATTTGGGGGCATAAACAACCGGCTCACTGTTCGTCTTGAGCCGGCGCAGCAGGTTGGCATATCCCCACGGATCAAACGTGTCCGGAGCACCTTTGCGGTCCCGCGAGCCGTGAGCCGCAAGGACCTCGTTGGCCAGGTGGAAAGCATCCATTCCGACCAGGGCGGCCTGGCCACCCAAGGCCTCGGCGATAGCCTGCGCCACGGTGGACTTTCCGGCGCCGGGCGCACCGGCTACTCCCAGGATGCGCCGGCTTCCCGCGACGGCAAGGGCGCCGGCCCGCTCCACCAGCTCATCCAGCGAGCAAGTCACCTGCTCAGTCCCCGGACGTGAGCGGGGGTCCGATCTTCAGCGGTGTTCATCACTGTCTCCTCCGTTGGTCATGCCACGGTGAAGAAGCTCTGCTGCTACACCTTTGAAGCGCTGCCTGAAACGAACGGGTAGGTCTTGATCGCGGGGTTCGAACCTGTGGCTTCGAGGACTCGCTGTGACCTGCCTTACAAAAAAGTTAGATGCTTCATGTCATCGATGTCAAGGAAAATCAAAAAGTCATGTCATCGATGACATGACTTGCTTGAAGTTACTGTGAACATCAGGCAGGATGGGGGTGAGCGGCTGATTGTCACCGATGACATCTTCAACGTTGGGATGTCCGCTCATTTGGACGGCCCGGCCTGTAGGGTGTGCCCAGCGAACAAGAAGGAGCCGAACCGTGACGACCATGCAGGATGTGGCCACGCGTGCCGGGGTGAGTGCCAAGACGGTGTCCAGGGTCTTCAACGACGACCCGCACGTCACGGAAGATACGCGGGAACGCGTCCAGTCGGCCATGCGCGAACTCAAGTACGTGCCGAACATGCTTGCGCGCACGTTCCGCGAGGGCAAGTCAGCGGTCATCGGCATCGCCGTGCCCGACGTCGCCGATCCGTTCTTCGCTGCCGTCACGAAGGGGATCGAGCTGGCGGCACGTGAACACGACATGGCCATCGTCGTGACCAGCCTCGGAGACAACCCCTCCCTGGAGCAGAGCATTATTGAAACGACGGTCCGCCGCCAGATCGACGGCCTCATCATCGCCCCGATCGCCGCCGACCAGTCCTACCTCTCGCGCTGGCAGGACAGCTTCCCCATCGTGTTCATTGACCGCATACCCACCAAGCTCAGCGCGGACTACTTCGTCGAGGACGACTTCGGCGGGGCATTTGAAGCGACCCAGCACCTCATCGCCCACGGGCACCGCCGCATCGCCATCGTCGGAGACTCAACAGAGGTTCCCACCACGAAGCTGCGGCTGGAGGGTATCTCGCCGCCCTCGCCGACGCCGGGTTGAAAGGCGACGACGAGCTGATTGCGCTCGGTTCACGCGACGCGGATGCGGCCGCCCACGTCTGCAAGACGCTGCTGGCACTGCCTGATGCGCCCACCGCCATCTTTTCGTCCAACGCGCGGTTTTCAACTGGCGTATTCCCGGCCCTTCAGGCCTTGAACCGAACCGACATTGCGCTGATCAGTTTTGGCGACTTCCCCATGGCGGATGTCCTCCAGCCCTCGGTGTCAGTCATCGATCAGGACCCCCGCTACGTCGGACGAGTCGCCGCCGAACGCATCCTCGCCCGGATTGCAGCGCCCACCAAGAGGTTCCGGCGGAAGAATGTCATACCCGTCAAGCTGATCGAACGCCAATCGTGCCAGTCAGCCCATGTACCGTCCGCATCCCTGGTCAAAGCGTGACGCCAGGCGGGTTCTTGCCAGGCCCGAATTCTTTCGCCGACGTCTTCCACGATGGCCAGTGCTGCCCTCCCACGTAGACACGCCGTAACTCGGCGCGGCCCTCCAGCATCGAGACGGCCGCTAAGCGAGGCAGGCGGCCGGCCGCTGGGCGAGGGGCGAGCCGGTCAATTTTCCCGCTATCGCTGCATTGGGTGCCGTGGTACGTTCAGCGTGATCAGGATGTCCTAGTGCGGCTCCTATCCAGCCCGGCTCCTGGCACAACCCAGAAAGCGGAGGCAACGATGCCAACACTCATGATCTTCCACGAAGTAGACGACGTTGAGCACTGGCTGAGCTCACCAAAACGGGAAGAAGTATTCGGGCCGCTGGGCATCACGGTCCGAACCTTCATCGACCCGGCAAAGAGCAACCGTGTGGGCCTGATCGCCCAGGTCCCCGACATGGAAACATTCCAGCGGATCATGGAGTCCGAAACGGCAGCCGAAGCGATGAAATTCGACGGCGTCCGTCCGGACACCATCCTGGTGCTCGTCGAGCCCTAGGCGCATGACCCAATTCGCAGCAGCCGACGAATCCGCCGTTGCAAAGGCTCAGCGCGAGCTCGAAGCGGCCGGCGTCCGCACAGTGATTGGCACGGTGGTGAATGCTTCGGGCCTCACGCTGACCAAGAGCGTTCCGTTGGCTCGGCTCAAAACCTTCCACGAAGCTGGGATGGGCGCTGCCCCCGTCTGGCATGTCTTCGCCATCGACGGCGGGATAGCGTTCACGGACAGCATCACCACCGTGGGCGACATGCGCCTCAGGATCGATATCGCGGGACTCCGCGTCCTGCCGGGCAGCCGGGCCTGGGCACCGGCCAGCCTGTTCGAACAAGACGGAACCGCGTCTCCCGTCTGTGCCCGCGGCCTTCTGGCCGACGTCGAGAGCAGCCTCGGGGAGGCCGGATACGAGGCTCTCGTGGGCCACGAACTGGAATTCTTCCTCGTCGCCCCGGACGGTTCAGCGCTGGAAGACGCGCCCTGGGTGCCATACGGGGCAACCGGCCTACTGGACCGCTCGGACTTCCTCGATGCCCTGCTGTCGGCGCTGAACCAGGCCGGCATTCCGATGGAGCAGGTCCACGCCGAGTACGGCAGGAACCAGTTCGAGTTTTCCCTTCCCCGGCCCCGCCGGTTCAGGCTGCTGACAGCGTGGTCCTTGCGAAGATCATCGTTGGCATCGTCGCCCGGGCCCACGGCCTGCAGGCCTCGTTCTCCCCGTTGCCGTTTGCCGGCACGGTGGGGAACGGAGCCCACCAGCACTTGTCGCTCCAAAGGACGGCGTCCCGCTGTTCTCCGGCGGCAGCGGACCGCATGGCATCGGCGCCGAGGGAGGCGCGGCCATCGGCGGAATCATTGCAGGACTCCCCGACATCCAGGGGTTCCTCACGGGATCAGTCCTGTCCGGCAGCCGCCTGGCCCCCGGCACGTGGTCGGGCGCCTACTTGTGCTGGGGCCTGGAAAACCGGGAAGCCTCGGTGCGCTTTCTGAACGAGGGCCGGAGCAATCCGCACGGAGCCAACATCGAGGTGAAAATCGTCGACCCGTCGTCCAACGTGTATCTGGCCTCCGCAGCCATCCTCGCGCTCGCCCTTCACGGCATCCTCGGCGGGCGCCGGCTTCCGGCGGAGATCCCGGGTGACCCCGGACGGCTTTCCGACGACGAGCGGCGCCGGGCCAACGTCCTACTGCTCGCAGACTCACCCGCCGCCATCATCGACACGCTGGACACGTCACGCCTGGCGCGCGTACTGCTCGGGGACGCCATCGTCGATGCCACGGTGGCCGTCCGGCGCTACGAACAGCGGGTCTCCGCGGGCCTGCCGCCGCACGAGCTGGCCGAACGCTTTCGATTGGCCTGGTCGATCTAATGGCGGGCGGCTCCTTCCCGGACTTCGTGGACCAGGTCAGCCTTGTTGATCACCACGTGCATGGCGCGTTTTCCGCCGACGGCGATGAGGCTCGCTTCCAGAACGCGCTCAACGAGGGGAACACCGAACCGCTGGCCATCCCGGAGGACACGTACAACACACAACTCGGGCTCGCCATCCGTCGCTGGTGCAGCGGCATTCTTGACCTGCCACGGCACACTTCACCGGCGGACTACTGGAGCCGGCGCTCCGAGCTGGGCGAACTCGAGGTCAGCCGGCGCATGACGCGCGCTGCCGGGGTCAGCGACTGGCTGGTCGATACAGGGCTGGATGGTCCTGACTACCTCGGGCTGGCCGGCCTGGCCGACGTCTCCGGCGGGCGGACCCACCAGATCGTGCGGCTGGAACACGTCGCCGAGGCGCTGCTCCGGGAGATTGCCAACCCGGCAGATTACGTCGACGAGTTCAGCCAGCGGCTTCACGAGCTTGCCCGCAGCGCCGTGGGCGTCAAGACGGTGCTGGCCTACCGCACGGGATTCGACCGGGATCTCAGCCGCCCGGCACCGGCTGCGGTCGCGGAGGCAGCCCGCCGCTGGCAAGGGAACTCCGGCACCAACGCGAGGCTCACCGACGTCACACTCATTGCCCACGGGATCCACACGGCGGTGTCGATGAAACTCCCGCTGCAATTCCATGTCGGATTCGGTGACCGCGACCTGGACCTGCACAAAACCAATCCCCTGTACCTCTTGGACTTTCTGCGGTCACCCGAGGTCCGGGACACCCCCATCATGCTGCTCCACTGCTATCCGTTCGAGCGCGAGGCCGGCTATCTGGCCCACGCCTTTGAAAACGTCTACCTCGATGTGGGCCTTGCCGTGAACTTCACCGGGTCACGGAGCCGGGATCTGGTGGCCCGCTCCTTCGAACTGGCCCCCTTCACCAAAATCCTCTACTCCTCCGACGCCTTCGGCCCCGCCGAACTCCACTACCTCGGGGCGAGACTGTGGCGCAACGCCATCACCAAGGTAGCCGGCGGCTGGATCGACGACGACGACTGTTCCGAGGCGGATGCCCGCAGAATCGTGCAACTCGTCGCACGCGACAACGCCCGCCGGGTCTACGCGCTCCCCTGAGCGCCGACCCGGATCTGCTGCCAGAACTCGTGCACGCGCGCATTCCACTCGTCCGGAACCTCCTGGAAGGGCTGGTGGGATTCCTCCGCCATCACCTCGAACAGTGCGCCCGGTATACGACGGGCCACGTCCTCGCCGAGTTCCGGCCGGCTCATCGGATCCACTCCGCCGGCCATGACCAGCGTGGGCGCGTCGATCTGCCCCAGCCGGCTTCCCGTCTCATGGACCACAAAGGCGTCCAGGAACTTCAGGAAATCCGCGGTGGACTGCTGATACGGGAAGGCGAGAACCTCGTCGATGATCTGGCTGACCATTCCGCTGTTGTGCGCCCGCGGGGTATAGACCAGCAGGAAGAAAAACTCCAGGAATGCGCGTTCGTCCGGTGCCAGCTCGGCCTGCCAGTGGATGGCCCGGGCGAGCGTTTTCATGTACTGGTCCATTGCGGGCCAGGTGCTCTGCAGCACCAGGCTTCGGACCAGGTCCGGGTGCCGGAGGGCAAGCTCCTGGGCGATGATGCTGCCGCCGGAAAACCCTGCGACATGCGCTGAGGGGACGCTGAGACCCCGCAGCACCGCGGCCGCGTCGTCCGCCATCGCCTCGACGGTCGGTTGCCCCTCCGGCATGGCCGTGCGGCCCGCACCCCGGTTATCAAACGCCGTCATCCGGTAGCGGTCCGCCAGCCCGTCCAGCTGGAACTGCCAGGACTCAACCGTGTCCCCCAGCCCGCCGATCAGTAGGACATCCGGACCGTCGCCCACCTGCTCCGTCCAGATTTCCAGTTCCCCGGCCTTCACATAGCGCCCCATTGCGGCCCTCCTGTCTTGTTCGGCCGCGGGCTGAACGGTCCTGCCGGTGCCGGAGTCGGCCCGCGCCCGGCATCCCTGCGGCCAGTCCATTCGCAATCTACTCCCCGTGCGCGGGGGCCTAGGGCGGGCTGAATGGCTGGGCGGCATGGCCATGCAGGCGGGCACTCCACGCTGTCCGTTGACCGTTGTCCGGGCGCCGCAGGCGAATCTATACTGTGGGCACCGCGAACCTGTTCCAGTCCTTGGCGGCTGGAAGTATCACCCTGCAGCGCCGATTCCGGCGAGATCAATTCCACTATTGGACCCCACTACTGAACCCCACCATTTAACAAGGGGTGCCAACCCCATGGCACGGAAGCAGCAGACCGATGAACACAATGCATCAGGAAGAGCAGGGCGGCGGCGTGGACCGCGCCCTGGAGGAGTTGCGCGGACGCCTGGCGGGGGCGGTGATCGAGCCGCAGGACCCCTTGTACGACGAGGCCCGGGCGGTCTGGAACGGCATGATCGACGTGCGTCCGCGGGCGGTCATCCGGGCGGGCGCCGTCGGAGACATTGACCCCGTCCTTGACACGGCCCGGCGCACCGGCCTGCCGCTGGCCGTCCGCGGCGGCGGGCACAACATTGCCGGCCACGGCACTGTCGACGGCGGCCTCGTGCTGGATCTGGGCCAGTTGCGCGGTGTGGAAGTCGACGTCGAACGCCGGCTGGTGACCGTCGAACCCGGGGCGACCCTGGCCGACGTCGACCAGGCCACCGTCACGCACGGACTGGCCGTGCCGCTTGGCGTGATCAGTGCGACCGGGGTCGCGGGACTGACGCTCGGCGGCGGGGTGGGCTGGCTGACGCGGCCCGGCGGGCTGAGCCTGGACAACCTGGCCTCCGCCGACGTCGTCACCGCCACCGGCGAGCACCTGCACGCCAGTGAACAGGAGAACCCCGAGCTGTTCTGGGGGTTGCGCGGCGGGGGCGGGAACTTCGGGGTGGTCTCGTCCTTTACCTTCCGCGCCCGGCCGCTTCCGGATGCCGTCCTGGGCGGGAACTTCTACTACCGCCCGCCCCGCTGGAAGAGCGCGCTGAGCGCGTTCGACCGGTGGACGCAGGATCTGCCCGACGAGATGAACCCGATCATCTCCTTCCTGGTGTTCCCGCCCGACCTCGGGATGGGGGATGAACCGTGGATGATCATCGGCTTTGCCTGGGCGTCGGAGGACCACCAGCCCGGGCTCGAGCTGATCGAGCAGCTGCGCGCCGCCGCGCCCCCGGACGAGGAGGAAGTCGTGCCGACCGACTGGCTGGCGTGGCAGTCCGCCATGGACAGCCTCTTCCCCAAGGGCTCCCGGGGGTACTGGAAGAACTTGTCGTTCTCCCGGCTGGACGAGGCCGCCGTCGACGTTCTGGTCGGCTTCGCCTCCGAGGTCACCTGGATGGGGACCGGGATCGATATCCACCACATGGAAGGGGCCTTCGGGCGGGTGCCGGAGGACGCCACAGCGTTTCCCAACCGCTCGGCGAAATACTGGCTGAACATCTACGGTTTCTGGAACGACCCCGCAGAGGACCAGCGGCTGAGCGAATTCGCCCGGAAGGCCCACGCCCTGATGCAGCCGTTCGGCGAGCACGGCGAGTACGTAAATTTCCTCGGCGCGGAAATCGGGCAAGACGTTATCGAGGCCGCACGGCAGGCCTACGGGCCGGAGACTTATGACCGGCTGGTGGCGCTGAAGAACCGTTTCGACCCGGACAACCTTTTCCGCCTCAACCACAACATCGTGCCGACCTCCGCCTGACACGGCGACGGCAGCCTCAGATGCCGGGCTCTTCTTCCTCCGCCAGTCTGATCATGCGCAGTTCGTCCTCCACCGCGCGGGAAGGCCAATAGTCCTTCGCCAGTTCACTTGCCCGGACTTTGTCTGCCGCCGGTACCAGCTTGCTCAGCAGCCCGGCCGCCTGAAGCAGGGCGATCAGCGCTTTAGTCCTGGCATCGGGGGCCGTGGCGTCAGGCGTCGCGGGTGCGGGCGTCCCCGCAGCAGGTGCCGCGGCATCGGTGGCCGCAGACTCGGGTGTCGCGGCTTCAGGCACTGCAGCAGCAGGCGCCTCGGTATCCGGCGTTCCGGCATCGGCGGCCGCGGCATCCGACGGCGTACCGGCATCGGCGGGTGCGACGCCGAGTGCGGCCTGGATCTTTTCCAGGAGCGCCGCCTCCGGAGCATGGTCCTTCTCCGGGTACCGCACGCTCCGGAACACGCCCAGATGTTTTTCGCCGACGTGTTCCACGATGCCCCGTGCCGCCATCCCCTCGTAGACACGCTGCATTTCGGCGCGGCCCTCCAGCATGGAAACCCACCGCTTGGGCGTGTGGGGGCGGTACTTTCCGCGGATGAGTTCCAGCTCGTGCTGCAGGTCCGTCTGCGGGGCGGTGCCTCTAGCCCTGACGTGCTTCCCCTGCAGCCCGATGGCACCGATCAGCTCCAACTCGGCCAGTATTGCCCCGGCCAGAGTGGTCCTGAGTGCGAACATCGGTACCTCAGGTTTGCCGTCGTGGTCGTTCGTTGCGAGAAGGAGGAAGGCCTGGGGAAGATTCAGCTCAGCCGCCCGCGGCGTTTCAGCGTTCATACGATCATCGTGGCGCAGGTGGGCATCCACCACAATGGGAACTTGCCAGCGTCGACGTCGGCGTCTGCACTCCCGGACCTTGCTGGGAAGCAAACGGACCATACCCAATAAAGATCATCATGCTTACTATTGAGGCTCCGGCGGCTGTTCACACGTGCGCTGCCGGAACCGCCTATCCGAGGAGCGCCGATGTCGCTGAGCAAGGGAACCCCGCGAAATACGAAGTCCTCATTATCGGCGGCGGCAACGCCGGCGTCTCCTCGCGGCGCGCCTTCATCGCTACGGCGTGAAGGATGTGGCCGTGCTGGAGCCGCAGGACACCCACTTTTACCAGCCGCTGTTCTCGCACATCGCCGGCGGGAGGGCGAACGCACCAGAAGCCACCCGTCCCCAGCGCTCGGTTATGCCCCAAGGCGTGGAATGGATCCGGGACAGCGCGGTGGACATCGACCCGGCGAGCAACACGGTGTCGCTGGCGTCGGGCGGTCAGTTGAAGTTCGGGCACCTGGTGGTCTGCCCGGGCCTGCAGCTGGATTGGGACAAGATCCCGGGCCTGGCCGACGCCGTCCATTCCCCTCCGGTACGTCCCACTACGAGTTCACCCTGGCCGCCAAGTCTTGGAGACTGCTCCATGGACTCAAGGCCGGAACCGCGGTTTTCACCATGCCCTCCGGCCCCATCAAGTGCGGCGGGGCCGCGCAGAAACCGATGTACCTGGCCTGCAATTACTGGCGGGAGCAGGGCGTCCTGCAGGACATCCGGGTGGTCATGGTGCAGCCCTACCCCACCGTGTTCGGGGTACCCGGCGTGGATGAAGAGCTGAACCGCAAGATTGCCGAGTACGGCATCGAACTGCGGCTGAACAGCGAACTGGTGTCGGTGGACGCGTCGGCGCAGAACGCGCTGATCCGGAACAATGCCACCGGGCTCGCCGAGGAGCTGCACTACGACGTGCTCAATGCCGTCCCGCCGCAGTCGGCCCCGGACTGGCTGAAGGCCACGGAGCTGCCCGCACCCGGCGACCCGGGCGGATTTGTGGAGGTGGATCCGCAGACGCTCCGGCACGTCCGCTTCCCGAACATCTGGTCCTTGGGGATGCCGCGGCCACCACCAACTCCAAGTCCGGCGGTGCGCTTCGAAAGCAGACGAAGGTCCTCGCCAAGAACCTGGTCGCGGCCCGGGACGGAAAGCCCTGACGCAGAAGTACGACGGATACTCGGTGTGCCCCTTCACAGTGGCCCGCTCTTCCGTCGTCTTCGCGGAATTCGACGACCAGTACCGGCCCATGCCCTCTGTCCCGAAAGTGCCAACATGGAAGGCGAGCCGGGCATCATGGGTTGTGGACCGCGACATCTTCCCCAAGGTCTACTGGAACCTGATTCTCAAGGGCCGGGCTTAGGCGGCCGCGGCCACACCAGCTGCCGTTTATCAAGTTCTAGGCGACGGCGCGGATCGGCAGGCATAAGCTGGTTGAGCAACGTCTTTTCCATCACCGGGGAGGTCAGCATGGGCACTGAAACCGCCGACGTGATCGGCCATGATGTCACCACCATCACCTGCGTGTGCGGCAACACCGTCAGCAAGGACGGGCTGATCCAGGCCAATGCACAGGGCGTCCCCGTCCACATCGGCGACACCACCCCGGTCCCCGCCGGGCTGGCGGAATGGCCCGCGGACGAGGATCTCTACACCCTGTGCCCCTCCTGCGGCCGCGTGTACCGCGACTCGGTCATCGAAGAGACAGGAACCGCGCCCGTCGCTTTCCGGGTCGACGTCACCACTGGCCCGATCGCCGAGGCCATCAAAGTCCATTGGAACCTCAGCACCCAGGAATGACTCTGTTAGCCGAGGACGGCGGGGACCTCCCGCCGTCGTCCGTTCCGTCTTCCCTGTGTCCTTCGCTGTCCAGAATTGGCTGTCTATTTTTCTACTTCAGGCCAAAGACCCGCTTCAGTTTGATCAGCCACTGTGGACCCTCGCTACGTTCCTCCAACCCGTTCTGCATGCGTCGGAGTCCATCGCCTCCGGGACCACCCCTTGGTGACGTCCTGGCAGAAGCAGAGCGATCCGATGTCCCAGCCACTGGCTTCGGATCGCCGCCGGAACGCACGGAGGCCTCTACGGCGGCCGGCGACGGCAAGGCCTCCCCGCTGGCTCCCGCGGCTCCTAGCAGCCGAACGAATTCCTGCTCGCCCAGAACCGTAATCTGTTGGCCGAGAGCGATGTAGTCGAGGGCCTTGCGTTCCTTGCCAGACGCCCCCAAGTCGTTGGCCGAGGCCGAGTGGGTCGAATCTGACCCCCGATGACGACGTACGTCGTCTTTTTGGTGACTCCCTGCCTATTGGTCGCTCCGCAGGCAGCAACCGCAGCCATGGCCTCAAGCCTTGAGAAGCCCTGCAGCTCGCCGGTGAAGCAGAATGTGTGGCCAAAAAGGGATGGCTGGGGTCAGCGGAGGCGTCGGCCTGTGGCAGATCAGCCAGGCGAAGGCTTCGCTCGGTGGTGTAGTTGATTTGCCCGCCCACCGACTTTCGCGTCTGGGTCGAAGCAGAACTCTTGGCTGTCCTGACGCTAATCGGGGCCGCCCACATGTCGGCGGTGGACTGGAGCTGTCTCATACGGGCTATGGCCAGCACCACGCTGGCGCAGGCGATAGCGTCCGCACCAGCCTCATGGTGTTCAAACGGCGGCAGGTCCAAGTGGTCAGCGACATCATTCAACCTGTGGCGAGGGAGGTCCAGATGCCCCTGGGCGAGTTCCAAGGCGCAGAAAAACTCGTGCTGCGGCAGGACTATTCCAGCCGCTTCAGAAGCGGCCCTCATAACGCTCGAATCGAACCGGGCGTTGTACGCCACGAAGTGACCGCCGGCAGCAAATCGGAATATGCCGGCGAGCGACTCCTCCCAGTCACGTGCAGTCGCGACATCCTGTGCACGGATGCCGTGAATGCCGACATTCCGTGGCTCAAAGTGATCGATTCCGTTCGGTGGCTTAATCAGCCAGGATGCCCGGTCGACGATTTCGCCATCAACAACCCTTGCCAAACCAACGGCGCACACTGATCCACGCTTGCTGTTGGCCGTCTCAAAATCGATGGCGGTGAAGCTCATTTCACGCACGGATATCCCCTATTTCCGATCGAACTTAGTTTCAAGTTTCTCGTCGTGCTACGCCAATCGCGCTGGCTGAGCCGGGCGTCGCACCAGCATCTACTGCGCACCAACGAGCTGGCCCGTCTCGCGCAGGTCCTTGGACGCTGTGAACTCCTCGGCCGGCGCGTTCTCCTGGTATTCGACGAGCTCGACGTGATGTTCTACCAGGGCTTCCTTGACGGCACCCGGGGTCGCGTAGAAGTACTCACGGCGCAGGTTGACCAAGTTCACCCGCTGGCCAGCGAAGTGCTGGTGGAGCATGGTTTCAATGCCCACCGCGTCCTTGGAGAAGAACAGTGCGTGCACATCAAAGAGGAACGGCACGGAGGCATCCCCCAGTTCCCTCACACGTTCCATGGGATTGAGACGACGCGTCATGCCGATCTTCACTACCCCATCGCCGAACGCCCCGAGGTTCGAGATAACGTACACGTACCCGGCACGGGTGTTCAGGGCGTTGTCTTCGGCGTCGGCGAGCTTCGCTTCCGCCTCGTCCAGCTGATCCTGGACGCGTTGGACGCCTTCAAGGTCTCCGGCGGCCTGCAGTTGGAGAAGCACGTTGGCGTAGTGGTCGACTTCCTTCTTCTGCTTGGCTTTCAACGCCTCCCATTCGCGCTGGGCCTTGACCGCCTCACGGGCTTCCGCCCGGGCCTCCGCCTCTAGTTGCTTCTGGATGGCGACGGCTTCGAGGTGCCGCGCAGCCAGTTCAAGCTCCTTCTCGCGCAATCCGTGGAAGGCGCTCGTGATCTGGAGGCCGATCATGGTTCCGCGCTTGGCGATCTGCTCGCGTGCCTTCTCGAGGCGGGCCGCGGCCGTGTGCAGGTTTCCGGCCTTCACCGTCTTGACGCAGTTTTCGGCCTCCGCGTTGTAGGCACGCAGCAGGAGCGCGGAAAGGTCGCGGACGAACTTGGAACCTTCCCTGGTGGAACCGTTGAAGGTGAAACCGGAGACAGTGGTTACAGCGGTCTTCTCACGCAGCTTGTCCTTGATCCGGGTGCGAACGGCGGCAAGTTCCTCGGCAAGCTTCACTGAGGTCTCAGCAGGGTGCTCATAGTCGTAGAACCCGATGTTGTGCCGGTCGGCGACCTGCCGGACGTCAAGGACTTCGCTCCGGACAGCGGCCAGCTCGGCGTTGGCGGCCGCCAACTCGTGCTCCGCCGCAGCGATGCTGCCGGCCAGATCGGCTACCTGCCGCTCTTTGGCCAAGGTATCCATCGCGCCGAACCTTTGCAGGTCGGCTAGCATCTGGACGTTCGCCTGGTACACCTCGTCCGCGTACTGCTTCAGCCCCTTGGCGGCACCGGCGGGGCGCCGAGACTGGTCCGGTAGGTGTTCTCCGCACTGACCCCGAACCCTTCAGCAGGGGCGCCGAAGGACTTCTTGTACTGCTTCAGGACGTCAAGCAAGATCCACAGCACACCGCCTGCCAGGATGAGGCTAGCCAAGAACGCCTCAGTCGGAAGGATGGCCATGAGGAAGAGGCCCGTGCACGCCAATGCGATATGCCTGGCAAAGCCGGTAGGCTTTTTCTTCGGTTTCTCCGGTTCCTGGGCAGGGTTGGATGACAAGTCAGACATGGTTCCCCCATTAGTCAAGTAATTGTTCTCGTACGCTAGCAGCACCTACCGACAGAAACGCACCACGGTTTTGCCAGATATCGACATGAGGGGACTGCCCCGGCTTTTGGTGACTCGAGGGCTTGGGCCTGTGAGCCCGGTCCGGTTGATACATTCTTCCCATGGAGTACTCACGCCGCGATGAGATGCATGACGAAGATGAGGGCCTCGTTTGGCACTACACGAATGGCACCGCGCTGCAGAGCATCCTCCTCAAGAATGAACTCTGGGCCAGCAACACAGCGTTCATGAATGACATCCACGAACGGCGTCTCGCCGACAAATATCTCATCCGGGCCAGAGAGAAGCTCGGTGATGAATTCCCTGAAGAACTGGACCTCTATCTGGACCACATAGGGGACTTGCACGACAGAATGCGATACCGCTCGGATACTAACGACGGAACCAGGTTCCTATTAAGCGCATCCAAGAGCGGCGACTCCCTCACCATGTGGAGAGGCTATGCCGGCACCGAAGAAGTTTCGTATGCGATAGGCCTTGACCGCAAGGAACCGTTGAAGATTTTGCGGCCGCAACCCGGAGGGCACGGGTATTACTGGACCACAGGCATGGCAGAGGTTTCGCCCTGGTTCGACGTCGTTTATGACCAGCTGGCCTCAGAGCTCAGGGCCGAGCAAGCCATCGAAGCCATATTGAAGGCCTATATGGCGCCTTCGAGGAATCGAGAACCACAGAAGCTGAGGAAAGTTATTGCCACGATAGAAGGATCGACGGAATCTCTCCGCAACCAAACTAAGCACAAGGGCTTCGTACACGAAGAAGAGGCGAGAATCATCGTCAACGCGAGCGGCGACCTCACCCGCTACCGATCGGGTCGTCTAGGCATGGTCCCCTATGTTTCGCTAACTGGAGGATGCAGCGTCGATGTCGATCTAACCGTCGTAGACAGACCCAGCCTTTTACCTATCCGAAAAATCCGTGTATCTCCTGGCCCGGACAGGTTCTATGCACTTCGCAGTCTGCAGGCGCTCTTGGGGGCTAACGGATACGGCGGGACCTACAACGAAGAGTTCCATCGCATCGAGGATGAGATAGAGATCGAAACGTCCCACATCCCTTTCAGGTAAATGCCGTTTCACCGCCTGTGGGCGGGTCACTGAGGACCTCTCCACTGCGGACCCACGCCGCCAGAACAAGCGCCTTCAACCGGTACGCCCGGAGCCCTCGGAGGGTGGAACGACCGGGTGAACGCGCGACTCGAGCGGACGACGGCGGGGCCTCCCGCCGTCGTCCGCTTACGTTGGTTGTCGCTCCCCTCGAGCGCCGACCAGCCGCCAACGCGCATCGACCTGGGCGCCGGATTGCAGTTGGACGCGGGCTTCGCACCGGACGCAGTAGGCTCCGGAGCATGATTACTTTCGATCGAGCGCGGCAGATCGCCCTCGACACGATCGGTCCCACGTGGGTAACGGACGAGTGCGGCGAATATGTCGTTGCCGACTACGGCTTCGAAGACGACCGCGCTTGGTGCCTCGTGGACGGTGGCCGCCGGCTCGTCATCGACGGTGACTACAGATGCCAGCTTGTTGGACGAGGCTCCACCCTTGTCGACAAGAAAACCGGCGAAGTCTCATCCCTGAATTATCTGGAAGACCCGGAGCGGTTTAACGCCATGATCGAGGTCGGCCACCACCCTCCAGAAGATTCTGTCGGCTAAGAGAGGTCGGCCCCGTCGCTGCTGAGCAGGGACGTGATGGTGGGGCCGGGACTGGCGATTAAGTCGCGCTTGAAATGGCGGTTTGCCATTCCGTTTACGGCGTGCGAACAGTCAACGCTTCCGAGGGACGTTGGCCCGAACATCTGCGGCCTGGCCTTCATCGAGTTTCCACCTCTGGTACTTCGGGTGGTCCGGGTATTTCTTACGAAGATAATCCCGGACGACCTTCCCAGGACGGTGCTCGTTGGTATATCCGAGTTCCCGAGCGAGTTCGGCAGGTTCGTATGTAGCCACAACTGTGAGTGTAGGCCGCGACTCGGCCAGAGGTGACCGTTGGCCTTGAGCGCCCGCAGGTCGATCCTGCATGGGTGGAGTCGACCTGCCTAGGCCTTGTCCTTGGCCCACCACAAGAATTCGGCAGCCTGCTGCTGATGCCGGAATCCCTCACCGAGAAGGGCAATCAGCAAGTCGTTGCTCCACAGAATAAGGCGTCCAATAGTCCAGTTGACCTTTTCGGGGTCGGGCAGTTCGAGACCCCAGAGCGACCGTGCGATCTCCCGCTTGCCCGCCGCGCCGGTGTACATGAGGATCGTCAGGTACCTCTCGGGCTCGACGATGCAGAGCACCTTCGTCAAGAGGGATTCCTTGAAGCCCTTCATCGCGAAGGGCGTAGTGTCCTTGATGAGGGCGGTGAGGCGGTCCTCCAGATCGACGGGCGATGTGCCACGAAGCAGATACTCAACTGCCCTGCGGACCTGTGTCGCGCCAGCCTCAGCCCCCATCTCATTCCATGCCTCGTTGAAGACAGACATGTTTCCTGGGTTGGCGCCAACGTTTGAGTTGGCGAAGCCCTTGAGATCCAGAGGGTCTGATTTCGGCAGGCCCTCGGCGCTGAACACCTGCTGGTACTTGGCCCAGTATGGGCCGACGTTCGGCTCAGGTTCGGGCTCTCGCTTGAGAAACTCAGCTTTGAGTTCGTTGGCCCGTGCGAGCTTGACGGGATCGACGTCCCCTGGCTTCGGGAACCGCTTCTTGATGTCCTCGAGCGTTGGTAGGGGAATCTTCGGCCGCTCCGGCTCGCCGCGAAGCCACTCGTGTCCGCAGTGCTCGCACTTGAGCTTCTTCTGCGTCCCCGACAGCCGCTCGGCGAGCACGACGTGTTCGTCGGTATGGCAGGTGGAACAATCGAGATCAATTGCCATGGGACTTGCCTTCCGAACACGCTTGAATTATGGCCCCCGTTGGGCCACCCAAACGATAGCAAGCTTCAGCCCGCACCCTGCGCCGCGGGACGTAGCGTGTCCGGGGGCTTCACGCGAATCGTAACGGCAGGCCAATTCACAAGGCGTCCCGGTCTAGATCGGGGACACCACCCCGGTCCCCGCCGGGCTGGCGGCATGGCCCGCGGACGAGGACCTCTACACCCTGTGCCCCTCCTGCGGCCGTGTGTACCGCGACTCGGTCATCGAGGAGACCGGAACCGCGCCCGTCGCCTTCCGGGTCGACGCCACCACTGGCCCCATCGCCGAGGCCATCAAAGTCCACTGGCATCTCAGCGCCCAGGAATGACCCTGCCAAGCGGACGACGGCGGGACCTCCCGCCGTCGTCCGCTTCCGTCTGGTGCCTACTGGCTGAAGGGGACCTTTTCCCAGGCCAGAACGTCCGCGCCAGCGGCGCTGTTGCCGGCGACGGTGAACCTGACGTAGCTGGGTGACGCTGGCGGATCCGTCCACGGTGATGCGGCGTCCAGCATCAGCGGCACCACGGCGCGGGTGAGGCGCATGAGTTGACGTTGATCCGGAAGACCCGGTCCCGCAGGTCGCCGTCCACCTCGTGGGTGGGGCGTGCGGGTTAGTCCATTCGATGCATTATTCTGGACGGGATAACCCACGTTCTCGTGCGCGTCCCTCCCAGAGCGCTCATACGCAAGGAGCCTCCGTGAGCCTTCCCGCTCAAGCGATGGAACAGACAGCTCCCAGCAGACCGCCAAGCCGAACTCCCGCCGGGGATGCCGCTTGGGGGTGGCTGATCGGGATCCTCGCGGGATTGCTCGGCTTGGGCCCTTGGCTGGTGACCGGCGCACAGCTCCCATTGCAGAATTTGTGGGGCGCAGACGTCGCACCGGACCAGATGCCCGTGTCGTTACTGCCGCTGAGCCAATACGAACTCACCACGATCGTGGCCCTCCTCACCGTGGGAGGTGCGGCAGCCGGACTTGCGGTGCGCATCTGGTCTCCCGCCCGACGGCGACTGGTGGCGTGGTGCGCGGCAGCCGGCGTTCTTGTGGTCCAGTCCACGGCTGCCGTCCAGTCCTTCACAGTGCTCGACGGCGGCTTGACGGGCGGAACAACGGCGAACCTCTACTTCGCCGGGTTGCTCGCGGGCGTGACCCTATCCCTCGCTGCTGCCCTCGTGGCGCACCTGCTGCTCTGTTCAAGGTCACGGAGCCTGGCGGCATTGGGCGCCGGACTCGTGGCGGTGCCGTTAGCTTCGTGGGCGGTGGAGTGGGTTGTCGGCTTCGTTGGCCACATCAACGTCCCCGTGGCAGTGCCGTCACTGGCTCACTGGATTCCCGCCATCCTCGTTGGTTGTGCCCTGGCATGGTGCGGCCTTCGTCCTGCGCGGCGGGCCTTTGTGTGGGCCCTGAACCTTGCCCTGTTGTGGGTGGTACCCGCCCTGTTCATCTCCGTCAACTACGTTCTGGGGACGCGCGTACTGGCTGGCGACCTGCAGGAGATGGTGTTGATGAGTCGGCAGATCCTGGCGGCAACACTTGGACCCGCGGGTGGAGCAGCTCCCAAAGTCTTGCTGGCTCTGGTCATCGCGTTGGCGGGGCTGGGGGCCAAATCCATTGCCGCCCGCCGGCGGCCGGACGTGCCGACCTTCCCGTCCACGTAAAATCCGGGCTCAGCCGCGATTGAGCACGGCCACGCTGTTCTGGTCCTCCGCCGGCCCAGCCACGTCTTCCTCCACCTGAGACAATGTCCCAATGGAAATCGCGCTGGGAATCCTGGTTCTCGTCGCGGTGGTGTGTGCCGGCAGCGCGCTGGGCCGGAAGCTCAACATTTCGGTTCCGCTGCTGCTGGTGTTGGCCGGCGTGGTGGGCTCCTTCCTCCCCTTCGTTCCGGACATTGAGCTGAACCCTGAAGTGGTCCTTGTGGGACTGTTGCCGCCTCTGCTGTACGCCGCGGCGCTGCGGACTTCGCTCTTCGATTTCAGCTCCAACCGCCGCGCCATCGGACTGCTCTCGGTGGGCTATGTCATCTTCGGAACCTTCGCAGTGGGCTTTGTGGTCTGGTGGTTGTTCCCGGAAATCCCGCTGGCTGCCGCTATCGCCCTCGGCGCGGTCGTGGCGCCACCGGATGCTGTGGCGGCCACCGCCATCGCGAGGAAGGTGCGGATGCCGCGCAGGATCGTCACCATCCTGGAGGGTGAATCCCTGGTCAACGACGCCACCGCCCTGATCTGCCTGCGCGCCGCCATCGCCGCCATCTCGGGATCGGTGTCCGTGACAGGGATCGCCGGGGACTTCCTGCTCGCGGCCGGCGGCGGGGTGGTGGTGGGCATGGCGGCCGCCTACGTCCTGACCGAGCTCCGCAAGCGGACCCGGAACGTCGCCATTAACACGTCGACGTCGTTGATAGCCCCGCTCGTCGCCTACCTTCCCGCGGAGGCGATCCACGCGTCCGGCGTGCTCGCCGTCGTCGTTACCGGGTTGGTGATGGGCACCAAAGCGCCATCCATGCCCAACGGCGCCGCCCGGCTGAGCCAGCGCAGCAATTGGAACACTGTGCAGTTTCTGCTGGAAAACGCGGTCTTCCTGCTGATCGGGCTGCAGGTGCGGACCATCATCGACGGCGTCCAGGGCGACTCCCTGGGCGCCGGGCGGATTTGGGCCGGCTGCGCTGTGATCCTGCTGGCGGTGCTGGTGCTCCGGCCGGTGTGGGTTTTCCCGGCCACGTACCTGCCCCGCCTGATTCCGGCCGTGCAGCGGAAGGACCCGGCGCCGCCGTGGCAGTACGCGGCGATTGTCTCCTGGGCCGGGATGCGGGGAGTGGTCACCCTGGCCGCGGTGCTGGTGCTGCCCGCGGATCTGGAGCACCGTTCGGTGCTGATTCTGGCCGCCCTGGTGGTGGTGGGCGGCACGCTGACGCTGCAGGGGTTCACTCTTCCGGGGCTGGTCCGTCTTCTGAAGGTCCAGGGCCCAGACCAGCGCGAAGACGCGCTGAACCAGGCTTCGCTGATGCAGCTGGCCACCGCTGCGGGCGTGGCACGCCTGCAGGAACTGCGCACCGAGAACGATCCGCCAGAGGTGGTGGCCATGCTGAAACGCCGCACCCAGGAGCGCGGGCTGGCTGCTTGGGAACGGCTCGGCCGCCCGTCGGCGGAAACGGCGACCCCCAGCGCGCGTTACGCCTGGCTGCGGCTGGCCATGCTGGACGCGGAACGGGCCAAGGTACTGGAACTGAGGCGGGGCGGCGAGTACGCGCAGGAGGTCCTCAGCGATGTGCTGGACCGGCTGGATGTTGAGGAATCCATGCTGGACATGGCGCTGGACGAGGTGGACACCTCCGGCGAGGGCGGCGGGGAAGGGATCGCGCGGCCGGGCGGAGTATGTGCCCACCTCGAGTCGGCCCGGTCTCCGGAGGTACCCGCGGACCCCTTCTGCGCGAACTGCCGGAGGGACGGCACGACGACGGTGCACCTGCGGATGTGCCTGGCGTGCGGCAGAGTGGGATGCTGCGATTCCTCACCCGGAAGCCACGCCTCGAGGCACTTCGAAGCAACCGGGCACCCGGTCATGCGGAGCATCGAGCCGGGCGAAGACTGGCGCTGGTGCTATCAGGACGATCTGCTGGGCTGACAGCGGGAGGGCACCGTCAGCCGTCCAGGACCTGCCTGACCCCGAACTCCCCCACGGCGAGCATCCGCGGATTGTCGTCGGAGTTGCTCAGCAGGGCGGTGGACAGGTTGAGGGCCCAGCCCCGGGCCCGCATCCAGGTGTCCCCTTCCACTGCGGGGCCGAACGCATCCATAAAGCGGTGGCGGGCGCCGGCGTCGAACATCAGCCATCCCACCGCCAGGTCGACCGCAGGGTCCCCTGCCCCGACGTCGCCGAAATCGATGACGCCGGCCAGCGAGCCGCCGTCCGCCAGCAGGACATTGCCCGGGTGAAGGTCCCCGTGGAGCATCATCGGCGGACCGTCCCAGGCCTTGGCGGCACGGGCCTGTGCCCACACCGCGCTCAGCGCTGCCGCCTGCGGGTAGCGCACGCGGTCCGCGAGCCGTTCCACCACCGCAGCGTCACGCTCCAGCAGCGGCACACCACGGAAAGGATTCACCGGCACGCCGGTCTCGGCGGGCACGTGCAGGGCGAGGAGGAAACCGGCCAGACCTTCAGCGGCCGGCCCGCAGCCTGCGGGGCCGACGTCGGCCGCGGCGGCTCCGGGGACCCACCGCACGATGCTCCACGGCCAGGAAAGTCCGACGCCGGCCGGCCGGCATGGACGGGGACAGGAACCGCCACCGGGGAGCGGCGGGCGATGCCGAGAAGGTAGCGCTGCTCATGAAGTATCAGCGGCATGGCCTCCGCCCTGCGCGGCAGCCGGACGGCCAGGTCGTCGCCGAGCCGGAAGGTCGCGTTGTCCCAGCCGTTCGTGACCCGCACCAGAGGACGATCGACGAGGTCGGGCCGCTGGTCCCGCACGAGGGTTCGACGACGGCGTCGTCCACGTCCAGCGTGGCTGGTGGCATTCCCGCCATTCGGAGCTCCCCTGCGTACTTCGCGGTTGCCGTAGACCGACGCAGTCCCGGATGTTGCTCGGTGCGCAAACCAAGGCAGCGGCAAGGGCGCCTCTCCGTAGGCTCAGACCGGATTTCTGGGTCGCCATACGCCGAAACGGTTTCCCTGCGGATGGAGGAGGTGCGCCAACCTAGGCGGCGCCCTCCCGCAACGCTAAGGCAGGACCTTGTACAGATCGATGACGGTCTCTTCGGGCGGCGATGCGAATCCTCCTCGATCCCCTGCTGCATCCGGGGAAGCAGGATGCCGTCGCGGAATTTCTCCCAGCTCTCCTTCGACTCATGGACAGCCATGATCGTCCAACCACCGGCAGAAGCGCCAGCGGCATGGAAGATCTGGCCCTCGGGCAGCCGCCCCTCACCCGGGTGAACAGCGGCTAGTGAGGCTTCGTACTGGTCCTTCGTGCCTCCTGCGAAAAAGTGCACGACTCCGTAGGGCGCGGCTTCCATTTCTGCTCCTAGGCCGGTCTGAATGTGTTGGACATGCCAACCAATAGACCCCCGTCACCCTGGATGTCAACGGGTTTGGCGCGGACCCACGACCGCTGGCGCTACGGGATACTCGAGGTTCCTAGTGCGGCATCCGAGCTGGAGCGCAGGATGGACTCGGCCCCATCCGGTAGGTGCGGTACGTTCGTCTACTTCGCCCGGTCGGCGTCGCCGAACGCCCGTCCGCGGAAGTGCGCGCGGAGGTACTCCCCGCGACGGCGGCGCCCAGGTCCCCGGCGTCGGGCGCCACGACGCGGCCGTGTGCAGGTTGCTTCCTTCGCTTTGACTCACAGAAGACGGTCCCCTCGCCGTGAACAACGGCCCGTTTCAGAGCTCGCGATAGTAGTAGAGCATTGGGTCTGTCTGGTTGGGTTCGGTGTTGGAGAACCCGTGGGCTTCATAGAAGCGGCGCGCATCGGTGTCCTCGCCGTCCACGTTGATCTCAAGGAGTGCGCCGCCCCGGCGGCGCACCAAATCGAGGGCCGCGTCCAGGAGTGCGCTGCCGAGGCGGTGACCGCGGAGCTCTGGACGGACGTAGAGCTCGTCGAGGATCGCGACCGGACCTCGGTACCAGACGTTGGGCCGGAAACTAAGCACCGCAACCCCGCTCGCCGGCTCGCCGGTCAGCAGGACCACCACGTCGTCCCCCGCCAGGAGTTGCGTCAATCGTGATTCAAGCTCCTGGGTGCCGGGCGTCGGCGTCGAGAATTCAGTGTTGAAATCATGAAGCAACAGGGCAACGACGGCGGCGTCGTCCAGCGTCGCCCGCCGCGGCCCCTGGCCGCCTGCAGAATCGTCGGAAGTCATGGCTTCAACCGCATGGTGAGTCCCTATCCGGCCCAGTCGGCGTCGCCGTACGCCCGTCCGCGGAAGTGGGCGCGGAGGTATTCCCCGACGACGGCGGCGCCCAGGTCCCCGCTCTCGGGCGCCACGACGCGGCCGTCGATCCGGCGGGCCATCCGGGCAACAAACCGTTCCAGGCCCGGGTCGTCGCCCAGCCGGAAGAATGTGGCCTGCGTGCCGGTGCGCCCCAGGCGGTCCAGTTCGGCCACGGTCACGCGGATGGTCTCCGGGTCCGGCGGATACGCGAACCACGATTCGCCGTCGGCCAGCAGGTGCGCGGTGGGTTCGCCATCGGTCACCACCAGCAGGACCGGCTGCATGGACGGGTGCTGGCGGAAGAACCGGCCGGCCAGCAGCAGCCCGTGGTGCAGGTTGGTCCCCTGCTCCCGGAAGGCCGGCAGGGCCGTGAGCTCGCCGATGTCCATGGACCGCGCGTAGCGGCCGAAGCTGACCAGCTGCAGCCGGTCCCCGCGGAACCGGGTAGTCACGAGGTGGTGCAGGGCGAGCGCGGTGCGTTTCATCGGCACCCAGCGTCCCTCGGCGGCCATCGAAAAGGACACATCGACCAGCAGGGCGACGGCGGCCTGCGTGCGCGTCTCCGTCTCCGTCACCTCGATGTCGTCCACGGCCAGGCGCAGTCCGTGGCGCGGGTCGCCGCCGTCGCCGATGGTGCGGCGGATCGCGTTGGTGATGGTCCGGGTGACGTCCCACGGTTCGGCGTCGCCGAACTCCCACGGCCGGCTGGAGCCGGTCTGTTCCCCGGCCGCCCCGGCGACGCGCGTGTCCCGGCGGCCCTGCCGGCCGGAGAGCTGCTTGGCGGTGTCCCGCAGCAGCGATCTGCCGAGCCGCCGCATGGCCTGCGGGGACAGCCGGAGGTCGCCGTCGGCCCCGCGCTGCAGGAAGCCGCCGTCGTGCATGGCCCGCTCGAGCTCCGCGAGGGTGCGGGCCGACACCGCCGCATCCTGCCCGAGCTGGCGGGCGAGGGCGTCCAGGTCCAGGTCGTCCAGGCGCGAGCCGTTGTAGGACTGAGAGAGCTGCTCGGCCAACTCGTCCAGTTCGGCGAGGTCCTGCAGCACGCCGGTGCCGTCGCCGAGCCCGAGCCCCTCCTCGCCGTCGAAGCGTTCGGAGCCGGACCAGTCCTCGCCGGGGCGCAAAGCCTGCAGGTTGGCGTCGAGTTGGCCCAGCTGTGCCATAAGCTCCGGCGAGCCGAACGCCTGCGCCGAGAGCCGCATCAGCTCCTCGCGCTGCTCGGCGGACATGGACTGCAGGAGCCGCTGGGCGGCGGCCGCGCGCTGGGCGAGCGCGTCCACCAGCTCCTCGAGCGACTGCGGGTTCTCCGGGAAAAACTGGCCGTGCTTGGCCATGAACTCCTGGAAGTCCGCGTCCGTGTCCTCGCCGCGGCGGTGTTTATCGAGCAGCTCGTTGAGGTCCTGCAGCATCTGGGCCACGGCCGCGCGGTCCTCCTCCGTGGCGCCCTCGAGGGCCTCCTTCATCCCGGCGAACCGCTGGTCCAGGACTTCGCGGCCCAGCAGGTCCTTGATCCGTTCGTAGGCCTCCCGCGCGGTGCTGGATTGCCAGTCGTAGGAGGCGAGCTCGTTGACCGCTGCCGCCGTCGATTTGGGCAGATTCTGCAGCTGCATCTCGCGGAAGGCGCGGTCCGTGTTGTCCATCATGGCGTCGCGGGCCAGCTGTTTGCGTTCCTCCAGCACGGCAGTGTCGAGCAGTTTCTGGACTTCGTTGAGGGTGCCGTCCAGCCGGTGCCGCCCAGCAGTTCGCTGCGCCGCTGCTGGACGCGGCCGGCGAGGTCATCGAGCCCTTCCCGGTTGCGGCCGCCGCGCCGCAGGTACTCCTGGAGGGCGTGCCGGGGCGAGTAGCCGGCCATAACGTCCTCGGCGACGGCGTCCAGCGCCTCCGCCAGGTCCACCGGCGGGGCGAGCGGATCCGGCCCGCCCCGGTACCGGCTGTACCGGGAGCGGTGGTGTGCGGTCATGAGGCCTCCTTAGCCGTAACAGCGCCTAACCGTAAACCGTCGCCTCGTCGTCGGACTCCTTGGCGATCCGCCGGGCGAGGTAGAGGCCTTCCAGTGCCAGTTCGACGGCGGCGGCGCGCTGCCCGTCGTTCGCCGCGCCCAGGCGCTCACTGATGTCGTCGTATACGCGTGATCCGTTGAGCGACGGGAGGTTTTCGAGGAACTCCCGCGCGGTGACCAGTTCCCCGGTGGTCACCGTGGTGTGGCCGTCCAGGGCGGCGACGAGTTCGCCCATGTCGATGCCGTGGAAGTGCGCCCGTACGGCTTCCGCGGTGGCCACGCGCAGGAGGTGGTCCAGGATGTCCTGTTCCCGGCCCTCCTCGCCGGATTCGAACTCGATCTTCCCGGCGAGGACTTCCACGGCGGCGTCCAGGTCGATGATCCGGGCGACGGCCTCGTCCTCGCCGCGCACGCTGGCCCGGCGCAGGGCGGCCGCGGCGACGGTTTCGGCACCGGCGATGGCGAACCGCGCGGACACTCCGGAGGTCTGGTTGACCGCTGGGGACTGGCGCAGCGCCCGGGTGTAGCGGGCCAGGATCTCGAGGATGACGGGCGGGACGCCGCCACCAGCTGCCCCTCCTGCCGGATGACGGCGACCTCGTCGTCGAGCTCCATCGGGTAGTGGGTGCGGATCTCGGCGCCGAAGCGGTCCCGCAGCGGGGTGATGATCCGGCCACGGTTCGTGTAGTCCTCCGGGTTGGCGGACGCGACCACCAGTACGTCCAGCGGCAGCCGCAGCACGTAGCCGCGGATCTGGATGTCGCGTTCCTCCATCACGTTGAGCATGGAGACCTGGATCCGCTCGGCGAGGTCAGGGAGTTCGTTGATGGCGATGATGCCCCGGTTGGAGCGCGGGACCAGGCCGTAGTGGATGGTTTCCGGGTCGCCGAGGCGGCGGCCCTCGGCCACCCGCATCGGGTCGACGTCGCCGATCAGGTCCGCGACGGAGGTATCCGGCGTCGCGAGCTTCTCGACGTACCGTTCCGAGCGGTGCCGCCACGCCACCCGCAGCCGGTCCCCCTCGGTGAGGGCGCGGGCGCGGGAGTGCTCGGTGATGGGTTCGTAGGGGTGTTCGTTCAGTTCCGAGTCCTCGATCACCGGCGACCACTCGTCCAGCAGCCCGGCCAGGGTGCGCAGGAGCCGGGTCTTGCCCTGCCCCCGTTCGCCGAGCAGGACGACGTCGTGCCCGGCCAGCAGGGCGCGCTCGAGCTGGGGCAGGACGGTGCGGCTGAAGCCGAACATCCCGGGCCAGGGGTCGCGGCCGGCGGCGAGCGCGGCGAGCAGGTTGTCGCGGATTTCGCGGCGGAGGTCCTTGTGAACGTGGCCGGAGGCACGCAGTTCACCAGCAGTGAAGATATCGGGGCGATCACTCACTCCTCCACCGTAGACCTCTGCTGTGCGAGGAATCGAGGGATTCTTGCAGATTCCTGAGCATTGGCGCGGGGTGCGGCTTACGCTGGATGCTGATGACTGCAGCAACGCCAGGACCTTCAGCGGCGCCCCCACCCCAGGGCACGCTCCTGCTTCTGGTGCGCCACGGGGAGACGCCGACGACGGGCACAGTGCTGCCGGGCCGGGCGCCGGGACTGCACCTGTCTGACCGCGGCCGGGCCCAGGCGGAATGGGTTTCTGAACGGCTTTCCGGCCTGCCGGTCGACGCCCTCTATTCCTCACCGCTGGAGCGTGCCTGCGAGACAGCGGAGCCGACGGCGGCCCGCACCGGGCTGGCGGTGAAGCACGACGACGGGCTGCTTGAGTGCGATTTCGGCGAGTGGACCGGCGCCGCGATCGCCGAGCTGGCGGCCCTGCCCGAGTGGCAGACTGTGCAGCACAGCCCGTCCGAGTTCCGCTTCCCGAATGGCGAGAGCTTTCCTGAGATGCAGGCGCGGATCGTCGGAGCGATGGAGGCCCTGTGCGCGGCCCGCGCCGGCGGTGTGGTGGTGTGCTTCTCCCACGCCGACCCCATCAAGGCAGCCGTCGCCCACGCCCTGGGCACGCCGCTGGACCTTTTCCAGCGGATCGTCATCAGCCCGGGCTCGGTGTCGGCCATCTCGTTTGTGGAGGGCCAGGACCCCGCCGTGCTGATGGTGAATTCGACGTCCGAACCTCTCAGCGGGCTGAGGACGTCGTGAACGTGGGGCTGCTGACTCGGGAGGGACAATGCCCGGTCGGGAACTGGCCCTGCTGACCGAGGGCAGCATTGAGCTGTTCGGACTCATCCCGCGCAGCAGCAACCAGACGTTCCTCGTCCAGGTCTCCTGCGGCGAGGATGTCGGGTACGCGGTCTACAAGCCGGAGGCCGGGGAACGGCTGCTTTCGGATTTCGAGCCCGGGCTTTACCGGCGGGAACGCGCGGCCTACCTGCTGAGCGAGTCCTTTGGGGTTCTGGAACTGAGGTAGCGTGCGCGGCCACTTTTGTGGCGGCTTTGGCGGAGCGGACGACGGCGGGAGGTACCTGCCGTCGTCCGCTTTCGTTGGGTCGGGTCCCTGCCGACAGGCGAGCGTTTCCACGGCCGCCGTCACAGGAAGCCGGCCGTTGCGTCGTCAACGGCCGTTAGATAGCGGACCTTCCGTCATGTGTCGTCTCACCAAGCTCATGGCGGAAACTAAGTGGCGAACTGATTTACAGTGATTTCATCTATGTAATCGGCTGGCACCGCCTACACCCGTCACCCTCCTTTACGGGCTATCTCGCGAGGACATGGCCGCCCGATCATTGCTGCTGCCCGCTCTCAACTGGTGCTCCGTGCTCACAGGGGGATCACGGAGCACTAACGAAAGGGGCGCACCCGGCCCGATCGAAGTGGCGGCCGCGCACGTGCGTGGCGTGCGCCCCGGATGTCGGACACGTATGCCAAAATTGATGGAGGATATCGGTCAGGTTGGCTGTGGAATATGGGGGTTCTCTTGAGTGACGAGTGGTCACACAGCAATCCGGCGTGGCAGGAAACCCTGGACCTGGCTAAGAAGTACGGTTGGAGCAGCAAGAAGAATCATGACCATGGCGGCATGCACCTCATGTGCCCCGGCAAGGTTCACGAGTTCCCGGTATATATGACGGGTCGCTCTTCAGAGAACGTCGCCCGGACGAAACGGCGAACCATCAAGAACTGTGAGCACCAGAACATCACTGAGCCACTTGACGAGGTGGAAGCCCACCTCGATAAGGCCCAACGACTCATTCGCTCCGCGGAGTTGCTCACCGATCGCTCTGAAGCCGAAATCTCCATGGAGCACGCACTAGAACTGCTAGGACTCGCTGAGGAAAATCTCTCTCAAGCCGAAGATGTTTTCGACTCCGCCGTCGAGAAAGTGGAGGAGGCCGATGAAGCGTTGACCAGAATGCCCGCCGACGAAGTTGCGCAGGGGGCGTCGAAGCTCGCGGGGATGCCTCCAGCCTTGTCCGGTCGGCTCGGCTTACGCTGCGGGAGCTTCCATCTAGCCACGAGCGGGTGAGTGCTCTGCGCGAACGCACCGAGGGCTTGCGTGAGCGCGTCATCGCACTACAAAAGCGCCTCTCTAAGTAGAGCCGGCGGGGCCGAGGCCAGTACTTCGGTGACCAAAAAGGAGTTGGCACCTGCCAACTTAGTGTGCAATAGTCGTACATGACCTAGGAGGGGATCTTGCATGATCGAGGTGACACTTCGCGTACAAGGTACGGACATATTTGACCCGTCCGTTGACGCCATTATCGCCAAGGAATTCCCAGATCTATCGTGGGACAAGGCAAACGACCTGACCACACTTACCGTTTTTGTTGACCGCGAAGATGCAGTCATTGGCACGCTCGCTATCGTCCGCCGCGTGGAATCAGCTATCGATGGCCTGAAGGTGGTCGGCGTTTACCGCGACCTGGTAAACACAACCGATATCGCTCTACGCGCCGGCGTGAGCCGTGAAGGCGCCCGCAAATGGAGCCAATCGGCAGACTTCCCGGCGCCTTTCGAATACATCAGCACGGGTTCCATGAAGCTGTGGGCCTGGACCGAAGTTGTCCAGTGGCTGGAAACAGCACGCGCTTTGGATATGGAGCAGGAACTTCCAAGCTTGGCTCTTATGACGCAGATTGAAAACTGCATCATGAAGAACCCGGACCACACGACTGTCCTGTGGCACCAGACAGCCAGCAAAATGACCAACGCACAAAAACCGATATTCCAATCGGTTCAGCCGGCTGCCCGCGTTTCCGCGGGCGGCCGCGCCCACGAGCTCACGCGAAACGTTCGTGAACTCGTGGGGGCGGCCGCCCCTAGAACTTAAAGCTGAATCGGAGAAATTGTGAGCCTGCTGCGAATCCGTGCAGAAGAGACGGAAGCGCCTGTCCGTCCTTCGGACGTTGCACTGATCATCGGTGCAACCGAGCCGATCGACGTGCGGCTAGACGAGGTGCACGCGGGCCCGGTGGCCGGCGTCTCGGCTGAGATGCAGGTCAAATTTGAGCGGGGACAGCCCGGATTTGCATATGTAGATGAAACCGACGTCTTGATGGTGCGCCTCGAACACAAAGTGAGTTGCTTCATCAAGGACAACCCTGGAACCGAGACCACCATAAATCTGCACCACATTGTAGCTTTTCAGGTCCGTAGCGAACTTGACGTCAGCGCCGCTGCCGTGGGGGCTTTCATCGAGACGAACGCGTACTTCATTGCATATCCCTACGTGCGGCAATCAATCACCCAGCTGACGGGTTCGCTGGGCTTGCCGCCGGTCGTGCTGGGCTTCATGAAGCGTGACGAATGGCCGTTCCATGAAGAGGCATCCGCGGATCACGAGGCACCAGAGGGACCCGAGTAGAGGTTAGTTCCGGTCCTGGCGGGAAATGCCGACCAGATAACGCCTTGTGAAGCCACGATGCGACGACGGGGAGGAATTGGGCCATCGGGCTCCGAATGGGCTTCGTGGCTTCCGCTGAAGTCCGCGTATCTTACGAGCCTTGGGTGCGCTACTTCACCGCTGTCAGACCGTGGACGGGTGAAACCTGTAAAGGTGGCGTGACCAAGGTGAAAAACCTCTCCCATGTAACCCCTGATGACCTCGTCACCAGCTGGCCGCCGACAACGAGGACTGCGGCACGAGCATCGTGCAGCACGGACTGCAATCACATCTTCGCGAGGCCCTAGAAGAGGTTGTAAGCGCGATGCGCGGGCAAAAGCCGCTGCTCTGTGTCGGGATACTTGCTTTCGATGTCACTCCTCCGCCGGCCGGCCCCGAAGAGCGTTCCCGTACCCTGACACCTACGACATCGTGGTGGTCACTGAGCGCCTGATCGTCAACGCTTACGGGCGGATCAGGGGGCCCGGGGAGCATCTGGAGCGAGAGCCAACAGAAATGAAGGCGCTCAAGAATCTTGCCGGAATCGCTGTTACTTTGAAGCCAGGAGAAGCTCACGGCGACGGCGTGACCTCCAAGCACCATGGGGTGAGACTCACGTTCACGGACGGCTCGACCTTCGAGTTGCCGAATACAGAGTGGTTCACCGAGCGAGGCGCCGAACGGATGGAGAAGCTCCTACCGAAGCTCTATGCCGCACTCAGTTGAAGGCAAACTCACTTCGGGGCAGAGGTTAAGTCGAACTTCGCGCCAAGCAGCGGATTTCACTACTTGGCGCGAAGAGACAACAAGGAAGAACCTCGGCCTCGTGAGGACCCTGGCCGCCCGTTAGGGAACGTACGCCCCGTTCACGACCTTGCCATCGCCCTTCATGTGCTGCGTCGGCCCATCGAACGGTGTGCCCTCTACCGAAGTCCAACCGCTGGGCGAGTAGGCTGCATCGATTTCCCAGTTACCTGAGCCGTCGTCAGACTTCTTGATGATCTGCAAGACACCGCTCTCCAAGACTTTGTACGCAGTCTCTGCGCTCCGGTCCTGCCGCGGATCTGCGTTTTTCAATCGCACCAAATAGGACATGAAGCCCCCCTTTCATCATGGCCGTTTGCAGGTTGCAGGCGGTCCGATCTAACCGTAAAACAGTCCCGGGGATCGGTGATCCACATTTCACCCTCGGAGGAACCCTGCCCTGCAAACAGTTCGCGTTGTCGCCCCCAACGCGCCGAACAATTCCTGTCGAGCAAGTCATCTGACTTGAGCTCAGATGGTGTCGCCAGGTGCCGACCCTGCAGTCCGCTAATCGGTGTTACGGAAGGTCGCACCTCATGCTCTGAAGAGCGAAGGTTCTCGGATCACTTCAACCTCCGCCACCGGCGCCGCGAACTGCGCCGCGTACAGCGCAGCGTACGCCCCACCGGCCTCCAACAACGAAGCATGCGTGCCCTGCTCCACAATCCGCCCGGCCTCCATCACCAGGATGAGGTCGGCGTCGCGGATGGTCGACAACCGGTGGGCAATGACAAACGACGTCCGGTCGGACCGCAGCGCGCTCATGACCTTCTGCACCAGCACCTCGGTGCGGGTGTCCACCGAGCTGGTCGCCTCGTCCAGGATCACCGACGGCCGGGCCAGGAACGCCCGGGCAATGGTCAGCAGCTGCTTCTCGCCCGCCGAGACGTTGCCGCCCTCGTCCTCCAGCACGGTGTCGCAGCCCTCCGGCAGGGACCGCACGAACCGGTCCACGTACGTCGCCCGGGCCGCCTCCAGGATCTCGTCGTCCGAAACGCCGGGCCGGCCGTAGGCGATGTTGTCCCGGATGGTCCCGCCGAACAGCCAGGTGCCCTGCAGCACCATGCCCGTCCGCGAGCGCAGCCCGTCGCAGGTCATGGCGGTGAGGCCCACGCCGTCGAGCGTGATCCGCCCGGCGTCGAGCTCGTAGAACCGCATCATCAGGTTAAACAGCGCCGTCTTCCCGGCCCCAAGGAAGGTGATTTACGCGGCGAGCTGCGCGTCGGGGCGGCCGTTGGGACGGTGGCCTGCACCAGCGGGACGAGGAGTACGTACGCGAGCTGCGATCACCGCTCCGCCGGACTACGGCTTCTTTCATCAATTTGTCACAGCGCTGCGCTACGGTTGGCAGCACTATCAATTCACAGGGGGACAAATGGAGTTTGCAGAAAAACTTTCAGCGTTGGCAGCAAAGGTGCGTCAGCAGCGTGATGTGATTCAAACGGAAGAGGCAACGAAGAATGCCTTTGTCATGCCCTTCATTTCCACAATTCTCGGCTATGACGTCTTCAACCCCATGGAAGTCGTTCCGGAGTTCATCGCGGATGTCGGGCTCAAGAAGGGCGAGAAGATCGACTACGCGATCGTCAAGGACGGTGAGGTCCAGATTCTGATCGAGTGCAAGAAGTCCACGGAACCCGTGAAGATCGAGCATGCCTCTCAGCTTTTCAGGTACTTTGCGGTGACCAACGCCAGGATCGCCATCCTTACCAACGGTGAGGTGTACCAATTCTTCACGGACCTCGATGCACCGAACCGCATGGACGCCAAGCCGTTCCTCGTGCTCGATTTGAACGACATCGATGAATCCCTCATTCCGGAGCTGCAAAAACTGTCCAAAGACGTGTTTGATCTCGACTCGATCATCAACGCGGCAGGCGAACTGAAATACATTGGTGAACTCAAGAGGACCCTCGCCGCTCAATTCAAGGAGCCGGAGGATGAGTGGGTCAAGTTCCTGACCGGTCGGGTGTATCCGGGCCCGTACACCCAGAAGGTGCGTGAGCAGTTCACCGCGCTGGTGACCAAGGCGTCCAAGCAGTTCCTCAACGACCAGGTGAACGAGCGGCTGAAGAAAGCCCTGGGCGCCCCGGCCTTCCCGCAAAATGACGACGCAACAGTGGCTGCCAGCGTCACCAGCGCACCTGTGGCCGATGCCGATCTGGCCGAGGCTGACGGTCTGGAGACAACGCTGGAGGAAATCGAGGGGTACCAGATCGTGCGGGCCATCGTCTGCAGCGAGGTCAAACCCGCCCGCGTGGTGCAGAGGGATGCCAAGTCCTATTTCGCTGTGCTGCTGGACGACAACAACCGCAAGCCGATCGCGCGCCTGCACTTCAACCGCACGCAGAAGTACATCGGCATCTTCGACGACAGCAAGGAAGAGACCCGGGTGCCCATTGGCTCGCTGGAAGAGATCTACGAGCACACAGAAGCACTCCGCGCGAGTGTAAAGAGCTACCTCTGACTGCGACCGCTCCAGACGGCTCCTACTGGGGGCACACCGGAAATAGCCTGAGCCGACGGGACAAAGAAGGGACGACGGCGGAATTCCCCGCCGTCGTCCGCTTCCGTTTTGGAGCCGCTGACCTACAGTGCCGACCATCCGCCGTCGGAGGCTAGGATGGCGGCAGCGATGTTCCGTTCGCTTTTGACCTCCAGGTAGTGCTTTTCGGTCAGGTCCCCCATGGCCACGATTGCGTCCAGTATGGCCTTCCGCGTTCGTTCTCCGTGCGGTGGGCGGCTCGTGTCCACGTAGGCTTCCTTTCCTGGTTCAAGGAGAGCTGGCGGGATCCGCGACCTGTACCTAATTCGATCCTACGACGAAGTCCAAGACGCAATGAGACATGAGGACCAGCACCCCTGGCAGGTGAAAGATGAGATCCTAAACAAAGCCAATCGGTACCGGAGGCTCGTCAACAAGCATGGTCAAATAGACCGTGCATATGACGCTGAGCGAACTTAGAACAGGGATCGAATCCCTCAACGTGCCGTACCGCGAAGTTGCTGACCGGCTGAGCATGGACGACCCTGAGGCGTATGCCCGTGTCCTGGACGTGCTGAACATCTGGCACGAAGCTCTCAGCCAGGACTACGAGTTTCTTTCAACCTATGAAGAGTCAGTCCTGCAGGATAGAAAATCCATCGAGGATCACAACAACGTGGTCGAGCAACTGGGGACTGCCCTGGGGCGGCTGGATTCGAAGAATATCGTGATCTGGAGTGGCTACCTACTAAGTAGCCTCCACAAGTACGTCGCCAAGGCGGGGCGAATGGCTTTGGATAAAGCCGGGAGGTATGAAGGCGAGGAGCAAAAGGCAGAAGCTCTGAAGGCACGGGACGACCGGCGCAAGACCTTGTTGCTTGAAACGCGGATTGACCAAGCTGAGCTCTCCCAGCACCTTCGGGCGGCCGTGAACCATGCAAAGACAACCGTCCAACAAGTTGAAGCGGCAGCTGTCAGTGCACAAACCGCCGCCGGCTTCGTATCCGGCGCAAAGTTGGCAGAGAGATTTGAGAATTTATCGAAAGACCATCTCAAAACCGCGCACACATTTCGCCTGTTGACGGTTGGTGGCGTCGCTCTCGGTGTTATAGGGACGTTCTTCCTCGCGTTCCTACCGGGCTTTTCTCATGCGGAAGCAACGACAACAGGAGATGCGATCCTCAGAGTTTCTCTTCTGGGTGCTGTCCTGGGTTTGGCAACTTATTTCGGTAGGCAAGCCGCATACCATCGCGACTTGGGTACTTGGGCCAGGACCATCAAAGAGCAGTTGCTTACCTTTGACGGCTACGTGGAACCCTTGAAAGATCAGGATCTTCGCGACCATCTGAGAGCAGCTTTTGCTGCACGTGTGTTCGGCTCGTCCCCGGAATCTAAAGAAGATTCCGGGGTGACGCTGAGCTCGTCCTTTATGAGTGAACTTCTAGCAGCGGCCGGAAAATCCGGCGCTAATGCCACGAAACCTTAGTTCGAAGGGGTGTCACCGGAAAGGTGACACCCTTTTCGTGCAGCGACCGATCAGCGGGACAGTCCGCCTGACGACGGGTAACCTCTCCCCGGCGCGGCCTATAGCTTGAAGAAACGGACGCGGTTATCGGCGTTCGTTCCGAATGCTCATTAGATGATAGAAGCGCGCATCTGACAGCGGACTTGCCGTTGCGTTACCGGCAATCCTCTTCGGCGGCCGAGGGCGTGTTTCGGACCGCAGTCACCTCGACGTAAAGCCGGGGTATCAACGCGTGTGTATGCGCGTCTTCATGGGTAACGGGTGGTCATAAGGCCATGTAATCCAAGTTTTATGCGAACGAAACCAGGTTTTGTAGCTGCTTCCTGTTGGGCCTGCGGACCCCTGTTCTGCCCAAGCCGTGGCACCGACAGGCGCTCCGTCGGTGACAAGATGATATGGGTTTTGTTACTTCCTCGGCTGACGAACGCCGATATTAGCAGGCATGATCCGGCTTGTGAGCGTTGAAGGGCGGGTTGGTACATATGGGTAGTTGGGCAAGTTTGACGGTGTGGAAGATGGAGCTGCGGTGGTACAAGAGTGCCGTACCTCCGCAGATACTTGCACTTTTCCATGACGAAAACTTAGAGGCCACCCTCTACATCCACACTCTGCCTCCATCGAGGATCACGAGCATTTTGTGAGGTTCACCAGTAGCGTCGGTAAGGTGCGCCAGCGTTTGGCGATTTTTGGCTTCACAGAAAGTAAAGCGCGGCAACAACTCGGCGAGGTTCTGCAGGAACAAGCAGATATCGAATCGTCTTTGGACCTGTCTGCACCGGACTGGGCTGACTTGGCATCGGTAAGAGCAGCAGATGTGTCCGTTGATTCATGGGTCGCCGCCTTCCGCGATCCTTCTCTCACGATAGAGGAACGCATAAAGTGGAGGACAGAGGCGAATGCGGGTGAAATCCTGTATGACCTCGGTAGTCGGACTTCACTAGTAGCTTGCTTGCTCGGCTTGCCAGATGAGGCACCTTTAGTACTGGATCTGACCGAGCTCTACCACGGTGGCTGGCTTCCCGAAGACCTTAGTTTAATAGCTTCCGAGGCCCTCACCGAAGTCCAAAGGATAACGACAACAGACGCTCCGTTGATTGTACTGACGGAGGGAAAGACTGACGCGCAGCTACTCGCGCTAGCGCTTGAGGTGCTTCATCCGCACCTCGTCGACCTAGTGCGTTTTATGGATTTCACTCAAAAGCCGGAAGGTGGTGCATCGGCTCTCGTTAGAACCGTTCGAGCATTCGCTGCGGCTGGAGTTGCCAACAGAGTCCTAGCCCTCTTTGATAATGATTCTGCTGCATGGGACGCACGCCGGGCCCTCAACTCCATATCACTACCGCCGAATATTCTCGCGGCCTGCTATCCAAGTGTTGACCTGGCTACTAGGTATCCGACGGCGGCTCAACCAGGGATGGAATCAAAGGTTGCCGCCACTCAGTTGGAGGATGTGAACGGGCGCGCGGGAAGCCTGGAGCTATATCTGGGACGCGCTGCGCTTACCGACGCCAATGGACATTTTCGACCTGTCGTCTGGTCTTCCTACCTCCGAGGTGTACAGCGTCACCAGGGCGAAGTTCTCGGCAAGAAGGATATCCAGCAGGCGTACCGAAGCAACGCTAAGGCTGTGTTGTCCGGTCAGATGGCTTTTGACCCCGCCGAATGGCAGGAGATGAAGGCCATTCTAGATCTTGTCCTGCATGCTTTTGAGGATGCCTAAGATGCTCTTTGTTTTGGTAAGGCAATCAAGAAGGATAGCCGTGCACAGCCACGCCGACTTCGCCACGTGTGGTTGCCAAAAAGCCCGTAGAACCGACTCGGGTGAGGATGCTCTCCGAACGTCCGACTTCCGTAAGGTCTGGTGGCCGCTCCCTGCTTGGCCAGCTTTACAAAATCTCCGTTATCGGCGTTTAGGAATCTAGAGGGGTAGGGCGACATGGCGCACGGGAGCTCAGGCAGGATTGGCACCTGGAAGACACCGACTAGGGGCCGGATCCTGTTGTTTTCATTCTGATTCAAAAGGCCGCGGGATCTTGCGTTTAAACTTCTTGAGATATTCAATTGCTGCCTCCAAAATGGCGATGTCATCGCGAAGGTTGCCTAGCCCCTTATTGCAGTTGTCACAGAGCAGGCCCCGAACGCAGGCGCCGCATGACTTATTTGCAGGACAGCACTCATGGTCGTGGTCGACTCCGAGACGGCGGTTTTCCGGTACGGCGCCGCATATGGCGCACCCTCCGTCCTGCTCCTCCAGCATTCGGACATACTGTCCGGGCTGCAGCTTAAATCGATTCATCACTCCACGGGCAGCTGTGCAGGACTTGCATATGACGTTAAGGCCATCAATCGCGGCGGCATCAAGGGTGAATTCAGATGGGTCCTGCCATCTGTCGCATTCCTTACAATATTTTTCTCCGCGGTTGTTTCGGACTATGGCGGAATGATTGGCTCGACGGGGTGTCAAAGGCCTGAGTTCCTGACCTGCGTAGTGGTGGTTTGCGTGGCTCGAGCATAGACCGATGGCTGTGCTGGGCCGGACACAGCCCTCAAAACGGCACGCGGGCGCCTCGGACCCGTTAGGTCTTCTGATTCGGATCTTTGTCAGTGGCCGGCCTTTGTCGACCTGCAACATATGAGTTCGGCAGTACTTCGACTCCCGATTGGCCACCTCCCGTCCACAAGTCATATCGAGCGCCTGGCACTCGCCCCACCCCTGTTCTGGGCGCTTCATCACTTCCGTCAAGGCAACGAATGGTCGCCCTTGTCTGCTCATCTCAGCGTGGCGCTTGCAGTATTTGGCACCGGGTGACTCTGCCTTGTACCCGCAGCGTCGCTCCAAGGCTTGGCACTGATTCCATTCGCCCTGGACCTCAACCTTGTTCTTGAGCGGCACGAGCGGCTCGCCCCGACGCTTCATGATGTGGTGCTGCCCGCAATACCTTCCGGTCCGGTATCGCGTCTTCCGGTCACAAGTACCATCCAAGGCCTCACACATATTCCATTCGCCGTCCATGCCGGGAGCCTATCGGCAGTGTCCGACATTCGGTCAGCGGGTGTTCCATTCGGGCTACACCAGGGCTTACCGTCTCCACCCTCTCGGCAACTTATTGGCATGGCAAGTGGTTAGATGCCACTCCCCGTTCGGAGCTACTTAACGAAATTTCCGTTGTCGGCGTTTGCACATGGGCGTGGAAGAAGTTGTGCGAACCTACGTGTTAGACGAACTGCTCGAGCAAGAGGGCGGTCAGCTAGCTCGCAGAGCATGTGGGCGGCCGGTTCTTCGAGGACTGACTGGCATCGCCTGCGAAAGGTCGTGCTCGACCGATGCGACGGAGTCTGTGAGTGGGTCGAAAACGGCGTCCGTTGCTGGCTGCCAACGACTGACGTACATCACATCATCGCCGGTGACCTGAAGGAGCTATCGAATCTTCAGAGACTTTGCCGCGTCCATCACCTCCTGAAGACCGGCCGCGAGGCCCGATCCCGCCAGCGGCGCTTCAAGCACCTCGCCAGGCCCCCGAAGAGAAGCAACCGGGGATCATCGACGACGGCCCGTCCTGTCCGCCCCCGCATATAGGGTTCTGAGTCATGGAATTTGGAGACCTCCGCCTGCCGGCGCACTTTTGGAAAAAGATCAGCGTAAACCCTGCGACGGGATGCTGGGAGTGGTTGAAGGGCCTCGATAAGGACGGGTACGCGAAGTCCACCACCGTGGCCGAAAGGACGATCAGTCGCATGGCGCACCGCTATACCTACACGGTTCTATTGGGTGAGATCCCCGCCGAGATGCAGATGTACCACTGCTGCAGGGTTCGCAAGTGCGTGCATCCATCGCACCTGGAAGCAGTAACCCTGAGGGTCAATGTGGACCGCTGTGAGAACTATATAGCCGAGAACCGCGCGAAGACGCACTGCCCCCAAGGTCATCCCTACGAGGGGGAAACCTCATTGTGAAGATGCGACGGGGATGGGAGACCCGCGTCTGTCGCACCTGCAGAAACGAGCAGGCCCTAGCGGCCTTCTATGCCAACGTCTGGAGTCCCGATGGCAGGGGGCTCCAGGCCAGAGGACGCACTGCCCCCAAGGTCATCCCTATGACTTAGAAAACACCTACGTCGGAATCCGACATGACACCGGCGGCCCCTACAGGAAGTGCCGCGCGTGCGACCGCGAACGTAAACGCCACCAGGCGGCCACCAGGCAGGCCGCAAGGAAGAAAGCCCGACAACAGCAATGGCCCGAGCCCCAGCAGTAGATGCCCGGCTCCCCCACCAGATCCCAAGCCCTGGCCCAAATCAGGTTTTGGCGGCCTGCCTGACGTTAGGTTGAGGCACACCCCAACCTGACGTCAGGCAGGCCGCCAAAAGGTTGTCGGAATAGGGTTTGATTCACCTTTTCTTGACACGGTCCCCAGAGGTTCTTAGAACTCAACCTGACTATAGTGATAGTCACCAGCACCAGTGGGGACCTGACTTTGTCTGCTGGTCATCCCCGAAAAGCCGATGTCAGCGCATGTGTCGGCCTGGATCCGCCGACCTGACCGGAGCCGCCCTAAACCTCCGCCACCGGAGCCGCGAACTGCGCCGCATACAGCGCGGCGTACGCCCCGCCGGCCTCCAGCAGCGAAGCATGCGTCCCCTGCTCCACGATCTGCCCGGATTCCATCACCAGGATGAGGTCGGCGTCGCGAATGGTGGACAGCCTGTGCGCGATGACGAACGACGTCCGGTCCGAGCGCAGCGCGCTCATGGCCTTCTGCACCAGCACCTCGGTCCGGGTATCCACAGACGAAGTCGCCTCGTCCAGGATCAGCACCGACGGCCGCGCCAGGAACGCCCGGGCGATGGTGAGCAGCTGCTTCTCCCCGCCGACACGTTCCCGCCTTCGTCCTCCAGCACCGTGTCGTACCCGTCCGGCAGCGACCGGACGAACCGGTCCACGTACGTCGCCCGGGCTGCCTCCAGGATCTCGTCCTCCGACGCGCCGGGCGGCCGTACCCGATGTTGTCCCGGATGGTCCCGCCGAACAGCCAGGTGTCCTGCAGCACCATGCCCATCCGCGAGCGCACCCCGTTGCGGGTCATCGCGGTGACGTCCACGCCGTCGAGCGTGATCCGCCCGGCGTCGAGTTCGTAGAACCGCATCATCAGGTTCACCAGCGTGGTCTTGCCCGCACCGGTCGGGCCGACGATCGCCACGGTCTGCCCCGGCTCCGCCACCAGGCTCAGGTCCGTGATCAGCGGTTTGTCCGGTGAGTAGGAGAAGGAGACGTTCTCGAACACCAGCCGGCCCCGCCCGCCGTTCGGCGCCACTGCCGGCACGGGATCCGCCGATTGCTCCTTCTCATCCAGCAGTTCGAACACCCGCTCGGCCGACGCCACCCCGGACTGCAGCAGGTTCGCCATCGAGCCCAGCTGGGCCAGCGGCTGGGTGAACTGCCGCGAGTACTGGATGAACGCCTGCACATCGCCCAGCTGCATCGCCCCGGCAGCCACCTGCAGCCCGCCCACCACGGCGATCCCCACGTAGACCAGGTTCCCGATGAACGTCATGGCCGGCATGATCAGGCCGGACACGAACTGCGCCCCGAAGCTGGCCTCATACAGCTCCGCGTTCTTCTGCCGGAACCGCTCCTCCACCTCGCGCTGCCGGCCGAACACCTTCACCAGCGCGTGTCCGGTGTACGTCTCCTCGATCTGCCCGTTCAGCTCCCCTGTGTGCCGCCACTGCGCCACAAACAGCTTTTGCGAGCGCTTGGCGATCAGCGCCGTCGTCACCAGCGTCAGCGGCACCGTGACCAGCGCGATCAGCGCCAGCGTGGGCGAGAGGATGAACATCATCACCAGCACGCCCAGCACGGTCAGCAGCGACGTGACCGCCTGGCTGATGGACTGCTGCAGGCTCTGCGAGATGTTGTCCACGTCGTTGGTGACCCGGCTCAGCAGCTCCCCGCGCTGGATCGAGTCGAAGTAGCGCAGCGGCAGCCGGTTGATCTTGGCCTCGATCCGCTCGCGCAGCCGGAACACCGTCCGCTGCACCACGCCGTTGAGGATATATGCCTGCATCCACATGAATGCCGACGCCAGCACGTACAGCGCCAGCGCCCACAGCAGCACGCTGGCCAGCGCCGCGAAATCGATCCCCGCGCCCGGCGTCAGCGTCATGGCGCTGAGCATGTCCGCCTGCTGGGTCTGCCCCTCGGCGCGCAGCTGCGCGATCAGCTGCTCCTGGCTCATCCCGGCCGGCAGGTCCCTGGACACGACGCCGGCGAAGATCAGGTTGGTGCCCTCCCCAGCAGCCGCGGCCCGATCACCGAGAACGTCACACTCACCACCGCGAGCATCAGGACCAGCACCAGCCACAGCCGCTCCGGCCGCAGTTGGCCCAGCAGCCGTTTAGCGGACGGCCAGAAGTTCATCGCTTTCTCCGCCGGCACGTTCATCCCGGCGAACGGCCCGCCGCGGCCCGGGCCTGCCGCCGGGCGGGGAATACGTTCGACGGCGGCCGTCCCGCCGCGCGACTGTCCCCCAGTGGCGGCCGGTGTCCCGGTGCGGTCCGGGGCGCTCATGCCGCCTCCTCCGCCGCGAGCTGGGAGTTCACAATCTCCCGGTACGTCTCGGACGTCTCCAGCAGCTCCGGGTGCGTGCCGTGCGCGACGATCCGGCCGCCGTCGAGCACCAGGATCTGGTCCGCGTCCACGATGCTGGAGACACGCTGGGCGATGATCACCAGGGTGGCGCCGGCGGTGTGCTGCCGGAGCGCCTGCCGCAGCCGGGCGTCGGTGGCGGTGTCCAGCGAGGAGAAGGAGTCGTCGAAGATGTAGAGCTCGGGCCTTTTCACCAGCGCCCGGGCGATCGCGATCCGCTGCCGCTGCCCGCCGGAGACGTTGGTGCCGCCCTGCGAGACGGGCGCGTCCAGCCCGCCCTCCATCTCCCGGACGAAGTCCTCCGCCTGCGCGATGGCCAGCGCCCGCCAGAGTTCCTCCTCCGTGGCGTCGGGTTTGCCGTAAAGCAGGTTGCTGCGAACCGTGCCGGAGAACAGGTACGGCCGCTGCGGGACCAGGCCGATGTGCCCCCACAGCAGGTCCGGGTGCAGCTCCCGGACGTCCACGCCGTCGATCAGCACCGCGCCGGACGTGGCGTCGAAGAGCCGCGGCATGAGGTTCACCAGGGTGGTCTTGCCGGACCCGGTGGCGCCGATGATCGCCGTCGTCCGCCCCGCGCGGGCGGTGAAGCTGATCCCGGCGAGGACCGGCTGCTCGGCACCCGGGTAGGCGAACCCGACGTCGCGCATCTCCAGCTCGCCGCGGCCGGTGCGGCCGGCAAAGCCGACCGGGTGCTCCGGCGGCCGGACGCTGGACTCGGTGCCCAGCACCTCCCCGATCCGGTCCGCGGAGACCGCCGCGCGCGGGATCATGATCGCCATGAACGTGGCCATCATGACGGACATCAGGATCTGCATGAGGTAGCTCAGGAACGCGATCATGGTGCCCACCTGCATGGAGCCGTCCTGGATCCGGAACGCGCCGAACCAGATCACCGCCACGGACGAGACGTTCAGGACCAGCATCACGGTGGGGAACGCGAGCGCCATCAGCCGGCCGGCGCGCAGGGCGGTGTCCGTGACGTCCTCGTTGGCCCGGGCGAAGCGGGCGGTCTCCACGTCCTCGCGGACGAACGCGCGGACCACGCGGATGCCGGTGAGCTGCTCGCGGAGCACCCGGTTCACGGTGTCGATCCGGGTCTGCATGACCCGGAACAGCGGCACCATCCGGGTGATGATCACCCCCACACCTGCCAGCAGCACCGGCACGCTGACCGCGATCAGCCAGGACAGCTGCAGGTCCTGCCGCATGGCCATGATGACGCCGCCGACGCTCAGCATGGGCGCGGCCACCATCAGGGTGGCGGAGACCAGCACCAGCTGCTGGACCTGCTGGACGTCGTTGGTGGAGCGGGTGATGAGGCTCGGCGCGCCGAAGCGGGTGACCTCCTGCTCGGAGAACGCCGCCACCCGGCTGAAGACCGCCCCGCGCACGTCCCGGCCCATCGCCATCGCCGCCTTCGCCCCGAAATACACGGCCGCGATGGCGCAGGCGATCTGCAGAAGCGTCACCAGCAGCATCACCGCGCCGGTGCGCAGGATGTACTCCGTGTCCCCCTTCGCCACGCCCTGGTCGATGATGTCCGCGTTCAGGGTGGGCAGGTACAGCGAGGCGATGGACTGCGCCAGCTGGAAGACGACGACGGCGAGCAGCAGCCAGCGCTGCGGTGCCAGGTATTCAACGAGCAGTTTCCAGAGCATCCGTACTCCACTTCACGGGTCACGGGCAGTGGTGTGAAGGTCAGTTTACGTCTGGGGGCCGTGGGTGGAACTGGTTCCTCTCAGGGCGGATCACTTGCCTGCGGAAGGTGGCACCATGGGGAGATGACTCCTGCTCACGGTCTTTCCGGCATTTTCCGGCGTCCCCGGCCCGTCAAACCCGAGGCCGGCCAGGAATCGGTGTGGGACTACCCGCGGCCGCCCAGGGTCGAACCCCGGCCGGAGCGGGTCATCGTGCGCCTCGGCGGGCAGGTGATTGCCGACACCACCGATGCCGTGCGCGTCCTGGAGACCAGCCATCCCCCGGTCTACTACCTGCCGCTGGACGCCTTCCCTGCCGGGGTGCTGGTCCCGGTCGGAGGCACCAGCTTCTGCGAGTTCAAGGGCGAGGCGCACTACTTCAACGTCGTTGCCGGCGGCGTCATTGTTCGCCGCGGAGCGTGGACCTACCCGGAGCCAGCCCGGGGTTTCGAGGCGCTCAGCACCCGGGTGGCCCTCTACCCGCGGCACATGGACTCCTGCGAAGTCGACGGCGAGCCGGTGACCTCCCAGGATGGCGACTTCTACGGCGGCTGGATCACCCCGAACATCGTCGGTCCGTTCAAGGGCGGCCCGGGCACTTCGGGGTGGTGAGGACACCGTCTGAACCGCTCATTCGCGGGAGCGTTTGCGCGTCTCCGTTCACCGACGTAGCCTCGGCCAGATGAACGGAGAAGGAAAGCCCACGTCGGAGTCGCACGGCCGAGCTAAGAGAAGCGGGGCGCGGCATTCCTGCCGATCGGGATCGTTTTCCTTGCCGTTGCGATCGCCATGATATTTCTGGGCACCACGGCTTGGATTGCGTTCTTCACTATGGGCATCACCTTCCTCATCCTCGGGATTCAGAAGCCCGCAGGCAAAGTTGAGCGTCCACCCAGCGAGACTTCGCAAGGCTGACCTGAGGCGACTGATTCAAACCCTGTCTGAAGGCAGCTGCTGCAGCCGCCACGCGATTATCTCGCGGATGAGCTCGGTGGGGAGCGGGGCATCATGGCGCAGCTGGATAGCGTGCTCGGTGGTTCCATATGCGGCCAGCTCTGTCGAGAAATGCGCGATCGCGTCTGGAGTCGGATAGAACCCGATGTGGCGCTTTGTTCCGGTGAAGAAGAACAGCGGCTCGGTGCCGAGTTGGAAGGTCGGCATACGCCAACTGATCGACTCCACCGCTTCATCGGGAACGGCCGACCGGATCAGTCCGTACACGGTCAGCAGCCGCTGCCGTACATCACCGTCGTACTGGTCGATGTACTCGATGATCGAACTCGCTGTCATGGTGGTCTCCTCTCGCCGCGTCATGTGGGGCGACGGTAGGTGCGCGCTAGGAGGCGGGGTCGGCGTCGTGCTTTGCCGGCTGGTGGCCGTCCGCCGTCGCGGGCTGATGGCCGTCGACGGCGGCGCGGACGTCGCCCTCTTCGTGTCCGCTCTTCTTCTTGCCGAACGGCAGCACCTTGAGCAGCGGGGTCAGGATCGCCATGACCACCAGGCCCCAGGCGAGACCGATGACGGCCGAGCACAGGGTGTTCACCAGCCAGGCCAGGAAGCCGCCCGCCACCGCGATCCCGGCGAACGGTGCCTCGAGGACGTGGACCAGGTCGTACGGCAGGTGCCAGCCGAGGTCGTAGGCGCCCTGCAGCATGATGTGGCCGCCCACCCACAGCATGGCGACCGTCCCGATCACGGTAATCGTGGTCAGCACGGCGGGCATCCCCTTGACGAGCAGCTCGCCGAAGCGCTTGGATCCCGCAGAGTCCTTCTTGGTCAGGTGCAGGCCGATGTCGTCCATCTTGACGATGAGTGCGACGGCGCCGTAGACGGCCACCGTAATCGCGAGCGCCACGACAACCAGGATGGCCGCCCGGGCCCAAATGGACTCGGCGGAGATCTCGTTCATCGCGATGACCATGATCTCGCAGGAGAGGATGAAGTCGGTGGTGATGGCGCCCTTGGTGACCTTGGCCTCCGCCTCCGGGCCCCGGTCGACCGCCGGAGTGTCCTCCTCGGCCTCGTGGTGGCCGAAGAACTTGTGCCAGACCTTCTCGGCCCCCTCGTAGCAGAGGTACGTGCCGCCCAGCATGAGGATGAACGGAATGACGCCCGGGATGAAGGCGCTGATGAGCAGCAGCGCCGGCAGGATGATCAGCAGCTTGTTCCGGAGCGAGCCCCAGAAGATCTTCTTGATCATCGGCAGTTCGCGGGACGGGTCCGCCCCGGACACGTATTGAGGGTGACGGCGGCGTCGTCAATGACGACGCCGGCTGCCTTGGCCCCCGCCTTGGCCGCTCCGGCTGCGACGTCGTCCACCGAGGCGGCCGCGATGCGGGCCAGGGCTGCGATGTCGTCCAGCAGGGCGACGAGACCGCCGCTCACAGCCCGCTTCCAAACTGCTCGACGGCGGACGGCTGGACGGGGTTGCCTCGGTCAAGGCTGGTGATTGGCATATTCGAATTATATGGTGGCGGGCAGCCGTTGCCCGGCACCGGTGGCAGCTGACCGGCGCTCAGCCGCCCAGCACCACGTTCACCGGCGGCTCCCCGCCACCATCAACTCGATCTGCCGTTGCAGGAGTTTCCCCATCCGCGGGCGCATGGCCGAGCTCGCCCCGCCCACGTGCGGGCTGATGATGACGCCGGGGTCCGCCACAGCGGATGGTCGTGCGGCAGCGGCTCGGGGTCCGTGACGTCCAGGGCGGCGCGGATCCGGCCCGATCCCGTGTGCTTCACCAGGGCGTCGGTGTCCGCGACCGGTCCGCGGGCCACGTTGACCAGCAGGGCGCCGTCGGGCATGGCCGCGAGGAAGCGATCGTCAATGAGGTGGCGGGTGGAATCGCTGAGCGGAACCCCGACGATCACGATGTCGTGTTCCGGCAGGAGGGTGTGCAGCTCGTCGATGCCGTGGACGTGGCCGCGCTCGTCGTCCCGCGCCTTGCTGGCCACCCGGGTCACGGTGGTCTCGAACGGCAGGATCCGGTCCTCGATCGCCTTGCCCACCCCGCCGTAGCCGACGATCAGCACCCGCCGGTCCGCGAGGCTGGCGGTGGGCCGGGTCTCCCACCGGCCCTGTTGCTGGTTCTGCAGCAGCCGCGGGAACTCGCGCTGGCTGGCCAGGATCAGGGCCAGGGTGAGTTCGGCGGTGGAGGTTTCGTGGACGCCGGCGGCGTTGGCGAACACCCGGCCAGGCGGCAGCGAGTCCGCCACGCCGTCGTACCCGATCGACTGGCTCTGTACCAGCCCCGTCTCCACCTGTGCCAGGCTGCGCAGGACCTCCGTGCTGCCCATGTAGGGCTGGACCACGATGTCGATGCGCGGCAGGGGCGGGGCACCGGTCAGGTCCCATTCGAGGACGGTGACGTCCGGGTGGGGCGTCAGGTACTCGCGCAGGGTGGGGTCCGGCAGGCTCACAGTTATTTTCCTCGGCATAGCAGCCAGCCTAATGCGGCGGTCCCAGCTGGGAGTTGGCCCTCACCTGTCTGAAGTCCCGTGCGTCGCGTGGACATGCCCAGTCCCCGGGCATACGTTGCAGGAAACCCCGCCCCTTTGTTGACCCGGAAGGCCCTGCCCCATGAACACCTCGGGACCATCCCGCCAGGCCGCCAAATCCCTCTCCGCCCGCGGCAAGCTGCTCCTGGTCTGGGCGGCCACGGCCCTGGTGCTGCTGGGCGTGGTGACCGCCGGCGTCGTCCGCACCGGGCCGGACCCCGGACGGAGTTCCTCGCCGGCCCGCAGACCCCGTGGGAGGAGCAGCCCGCGGCCGCGGCCCCGGCGACGCAGGCCCCGCGGGCCGCCGTCGACCTCGATGCCGAGATCAAGCGGATCCTGGCCGCGAACTCCGGCTACCGGATCGGCGTCGTCCTCGCGGACACACACGGCGGGGAGCCGCGCAGCTACGGCGACGGGACCGAGTTTGTGGCGGCCAGCACCGCCAAGATCATCACGGCGGCGGCCTATTACCACCTGGTGGAGGCCGGCGAAAAGTCGCTCGACGCGCCGCTGGGGAGCTTCGACGCCGCGTTCCAGCTCCAGGCGATGGTCAACGCGAGCAGCAACGACGCCTGGCTGCTGCTGATGCAGGACATCGGCTATCCGGAGCTGATCGAGTACGCCGCGTCGATCGGGATCAGCTACGACCCCGAACAGAACCTGCTGACCGCGGCCGAGATGGCCGATGTGCTCAAGCAGCTCTCCACCGGCAAGCTGCTGAACGCGGAGCACACGCAGGAACTGCTGGGCTATATGCAGAAGACCAACAACGAACGGCTCATTCCGGCCGCCGTCGGGCCCGACATCACGGTGCAGCACAAGTACGGCGAGCTGGAGGGCTATGTCCACGACGCCGCGCTCCTGACCTCCGGCGAACGGTCCTACGCGCTGGCCATCTACACCTGGGGCGAGGACGGCGAGAGCAAGGAACGCCTGGCCATGATCCACGGGCTCACCAAGGTAGTGGCGCGGGCGCTGCTGGAGTAGGCGAGCTCTTTAGGGCAGGGCCCCGCCGCACTGGGTGCGACGGGGCCCTGACTGCTGGAGAACCGGCCTAGCGGCCGAAGAGCTTGGCGAAGAAGCCGGTCTTGGTGCTGACTTCACCCTCGTGGCCCCTGCAGCGGTCGGCGCTCTTGACGCCCCGCATGACCTGGTCAACGTGCTGGCCACAGCCGGCCCAAGTGGTCTTACCGCACTTCTTGCATGCAACCTGTCGGCACATCTGGTTCTCCTTTTGGTAGGTCTGTTGCACCTACTATACCCCTAGGGGTATCCAGCCCCAAAATGTGCACGGCGCGGGAACACGCTGTTGCGCGCCGGCGTTGGTTCCGTACAGTGGCACCAGCGCCGCGCCGCTCCTGCACGAACTGACTTTCCGAACCGTACCGAGAGGACCACTGACATGGCTTACATCAAGGTTGGAACCGAGAACAGCACCGACATCGAGCTCTACTACGAGGACCACGGAACCGGGCAGCCGGTGGTCCTGATCCACGGCTATCCGCTGGACGGATCCTCCTGGGAGAAGCAGACCACGGCCCTGCTGGGCGCCGGCTACCGCGTCATCACCTACGACCGCCGCGGCTTCGGCCAGTCCAGCAAACCCACCGAGGGCTACGACTACGACAGCTTCGCGGCGGACCTCAACACCCTGCTCACCACCCTGGACCTGAACGACGCCGTGCTGGTGGGCTTCTCGATGGGCACCGGCGAGGTGGGCCGGTACCTCGGCACCTACGGCTCGGCCCGGGTGGCGAAGGCCGTGTTCCTCGGCTCGCTGGAACCCTACGCCCTGCAGACCGATGACAACCCCGACGGCGTTCCGCAGTCCGTGTTCGACGGCCTGATGGAAGCTGTCACCGCCGACCGCTACGCCTTCTTCACCGAGTTCTTCAAGAACTTCTACAACAGCGACACCTTCCTGGGCACGCCCCGGCTCAGCGAGGAAGTCATGCGGGCGGGCTGGAACCTGGCGACCTCGGGCGGCCCCACCGCGTCGGCGGCCGCGCAGCCCACGTGGCTTACCGACTTCCGCGCCGACATCCCCAAGATCGACGTCCCCGCGCTGATCGTCCACGGCACCGCGGACCGGATCCTGCCGATCGACGTCACGGGCCGGCGGTTCACCAAGGAGTTGCCCAGCGCAGAATATGTCGAGATCGAAGGTGCCCCGCACGGCATGCTTTGGACCCACGCCACCGAGGTCAACGAGGTTCTGCTGGGGTTCCTGGGGAAGTAATACCCGGGCTGCCGCGGCCGGTGGATCCGCTGGGCTGTGCGGGTGGACATGTCCGCAGCCCAGCGGGCCGGAGACGGGCGTTGAGGGGTGGCGCGGCGGCCGATGCAGGAGGACCATAGATATACCGGGCCGAGCAAGTACCACGAGCGGGCCCCGGACCCAAGCCCCGCACAATTAGGGGTGCTAATCGAAATGGACGGAATCGTTACCGCCTCGATTGCCCTTCATTCGACGTGCAACCGTCGCTGGCTCGCACCGTCCGAAATTGGTGATCCGCATCATTAATGTAGGAGCAAGAAAAACAATGTCCATCACTCCAACCGCCAAGAAAACCTGGCGGTCACGGCTGGCCTTATTCTCGGCCATTGGCTTCGGAATAACCGGTGTTCCGCTGGCACTGGCGGCACCGGCCCAGGCCGATACCTCGTACCGCGGCTGTACAGTCGATCCCCTCGACCCCCAGTCGCGCGGCAACGGCAAAGTGGACTTCAAGATCAAGGTCCACTGCCGTGACGGCCGGACCGTACAAATCAAGCAGGTGCGCTACGAGGACGAACGCCGCCACGATAACTACCTAGGCTCATCGTGGTTCAGGGAGTCCTTCGATCGCCATGACAAGGCGGTCACGCTGCACAGCTACGACTGGGTGCCGAACTATGATCGCCGCGGCCCGGAAAAGGTGTACCACCTGGTCTCCTTCAGGGTCAGCGTCGATCACGGCCGCTGGTCCGACTGGACACGGTGGGAGAAGAGCGACCTGGAAACAGTGCGCCGCTGATCCACCGGTATGCCTGCGCCGGCGAGTGCGCATCGGGAGCCAGGGGATATTCCCCTGGCTCTCCCTTGTGGGCGGAGGGCTTCTTGGCGGAGGCGCCGCGGCAGCCAGGCCGCCCGGCGTCGTTCCCTGCCGTCCGGGGGCACATTGACACGAAACGCCCGGCCGCCGTCGTCGTTTCTGACGCCGGACCGCGGCAAAGTGCCCCCGCACCGCAAGCGGAGGGTCAGACTTCGTCGTCCCACATGCCGGTGTCGGCGGCGTCTTCCGGTTTGTCCTCCGCGTCGGGGTCGCCGGACCCGACATAGGCTGCGGGCACTGCTCCGGCGGCCTGGGTCAGTTGTTCCTCGCGGATGTTGCCGGCGTGGCCGGGTTCGGCGTGCGGCTGGCGGGCTTCGACGGCGTCCGGGTCGCCCGGCCCCCGAAGATCGGCCGGATCGTTGCTCGGGTCGGTGGGATCGCTCATGACTCTGCCTTTCGTCCGCGGATGGAACCTTTCCCAGACTAACGTGGGGACCGAAGCGGCTGCCGGTCAGTGGAGTCGATCGACCGCGGGCTGACGGGATCGCCCGGCCGGACCTTAGCTGGCGGGGTCGTACGCGAAAGCGCGCACCTCCTGCGCGCAACGGCAGGCGACCGCGATCTTCGCGGCCCACTCCAGGGCCGCCTCGTACGAGGGCAGCTCCAGCACCGAGTAGCCGCCTTCGAGCTGCGCGGTCTGCGGGTAGGTGCCCTCGCGCACGGTCCCGTCCCCGTCGACCATAACGGGCGGGATGCTCTCATCGATACCGCCGCCGAACACCCAGACGCCGGCGTCCTTCGCCTCCTGGACGACAGCGTGCGACGCATCCGACACGGCCTGCAACTCTCCCTCAGCGAGGACCATGGCGGCACTCGGAAACGAGATCAGATACTTGGTCATTGCGTCGACTCCTTCTTCGCAGCACGGGGATCGCCTTCATCCTCGCCGACACGATCGTGCCGCGCAAGGATCCCGGCAGCCCCACATGCCGGCGCCCGTCCCGTCGCCCACCGACCCGGAAGTTGACACCCGCAGGACAGTACGGTTGACTTTTTGCATATGCTGAAATAACAGTTCCATGATGCGGAAGCAAATGTCCGCATAGCCCTACACCGTGGATGCCAGCATCACATACGAGGACCTGTCTCATGCACCTTGAACAGTTCAACGCGACCGGCCGCACGGAGGCCGCCGATGCCCTGCGCCCCTGCCTGGACATCCGGCGCTGGATCGACGAGGTCGCCGAGGCGCGGCCCTACGCCACCATCGAAGCACTCCTGGCCGCGGGCCGCGGCGCAGCCAACCCGTTCACCCCGACCGAGATCGACGCCGCCCTGGCCCATCACCCGCGGATCGGTGAGCGGGCGGCAGGAAACAGCACCGAAGCCAGGCTGTCCCAGTCGGAACAGGCCGGACTGGGCGTGGCCGATGCCGCCGTCGCGGAAGCCCTCGCCGAAGGCAACCGGGCCTACGAGGAGAAGTTCGGCCAGGTGTTCCTGATTCGCGCGGCCGGCCGCAGCCGCGAGGAAATCCTGGCCGCGCTCAACACCCGGCTCGCCCACACCCCCGAAGAAGAACAATCAATCATTGGCCAGCAGCTGCGGGAAATCGCAGTGCTCCGACTCGAAGGACTGATCGGCAAATGAGCATGTCCCACGTCACCACCCATGTACTGGACACCGGATCCGGCAAACCGGCGGCGGACGTCCCGGTCACCCTCCACATGCTCGACGGCGAGCGCTGGGTCCAGATCGCCGAAGGCACCACCGACGCGGACGGACGCGTCAAACAACTCGGACCGGACCGGCTGCCATCGGGGACCTTCCGCCTGGCCTTTGATACGGGCAAATACTTCGCCGCCAGCGGCACCGAAACGTTCTTCCCGGAAGTGATCCTTACGTTTGGTGTGGTGGAGTCCGAGGCCCACTACCACGTGCCGCTCCTGCTGAGTCCCTTCGCCTATTCCACCTACCGGGGCAGCTGAGAGCTCCCGAACCTGCGATGACGGGAAGGGTCCGCGGCGCCGCCGCGGGCCCTTTCGCGTGCCCGGCGCCCGGCGCCAAGGCCCCGAAGCCCGGCCCCCGAGCCCTGTTCCCGGCCCCCGCCGCGGAATCCCCGTCCTGTCACAATCAGTATTTTGGCCCAGGTGGGCCATAACGGCACCAAAGCCCTTGACAGTGGTGCGGGTCACTCCTAATCTGAATTTTGGGATCCCAAAATGGGATCCCAAAAGACGGCGATCCAGATCCCGAGCCGCAGTTCATTGCCGGGCTCCTCTGGATTCGGTCCCAGGACGCCCCACACTCCGGCCCCTGCCCCGCCGTCACCCAAGCCTTTCTCCCCGTCTGCAATCTTCCTCTCTGTAAAGGAGAAGTTGTGTCTGTTCAAAATACTGAAACCGCAGTCCCGCTCCCCGACGACAAAACCGGCAAGGACGGCGTGCAACGTCGCACCAACGTCCGCTGGAAAATGTTCCTGCTCCTGCTGGTCCTCGTCGCCGTCAACTACATCGACCGGGGCTCCATCTCCGTGGCCCTGCCCATCATCCAGAAGGAATTCAACCTCGCCCCCGAGCTGGTGGGCCTCCTGCTCTCGGCATTCTTCTGGACCTACGCCCTGATGCAGGTCCCGGTGGGCCTCCTGATCGACAAGTTCGGTCCGCGCAAGGTCATGACGGCGTCCTGCGTCGGCTGGGGCGCGGCGACGGCGGCCTCCGGCCTGGCCGGCGGCTTCCTCAGCATGTTCATCGCCCGCCTGGGCATCGGCGTCACCGAAGCCGGTGTGATGCCGCCGGCGGCAAGCTCAACGCTATCTGGATGCACAAGTCGGAGCGCGGACGCGGCGCCACCATCCTCGACGCCGGCGCGCCCCTGGGTGCCGGCCTGGGCGGCATCATCATCGCGGGCCTCATCGCCTCCACCGGCAGCTGGCGCCTCGCGTTCATCATCGCCGGCGCCGCCACCGTGCTGATGGGCCTGGCCGTCTGGTGGTACGTCCGCGACAACCCCGCCAGCACCGCGGGGTCAACGACGCCGAGGCCGAATACATCGAGGCCTCCCACGCCGCGGAGGACGCTGCCGCCGAGCTCGACGGCAGCAAGGGCAAACGCGCCCTCCTGCCCTACCTGAAGTTCCGCTCCTTCTGGGCCATGTGCCTCGGCTGGCTGGGGTTCAACGGCGTCTTCTACGGCCTGCTGACCTGGGGTCCGCTCTACCTGGCCCAGGACAAGGGCTTCGACCTCAAGACCATCGGCTGGTCCACCTTCGTGATCTTCGGGGCCGGCTTCGTCGGCGAAATCCTCGGCGGCGCCATCGCCGATAAGTGGCAGTCCACCGGCGCCTCCGCCAACCGCGTGATGCGCACGCTGCTGGGCACCTCCAGCGTCGTCGTGATCGGCGGCCTGATCGGCGTCACCGTCGTCGCGGACCCCACCACCGCCGTCGTCCTCCTGTCCGTGGTGATGTTCTTCCTCCGCTGGGTGGGGCTGTTCTGGAGCATCCCGTCCATCCTGGGCGGCCGGACGAACGCCGGTGTCCTGGGCGGCGCGATGAACTTCAGCGGCAACATCTCCGGGTTCGTGACGCCGATTGCGGTGGGCCTCATTGTCGGCGCCACCGGCTCCTACACCTGGGCGCTGCTGTACTTCGTGGGATCCGCGATCGTCATGGGCGTCTCCGTCCTGACCCTGAACTACAACAAGCGGCTACCTGTCTAAGCTGGCCACACACACCTGTTCCTGATGCCGGGAACGCAATGCCTGACAAGAACCGAAAGTGGAGAAACATGCACAGCGCAGAAGAGACCCAGGACAAGGAACGCCCCTCCGGGAGGCTGTCCGGGACACCCTCCGCAACAGGATCTTCGAAGGGCATTACGCTCCCGGCACCAGGCTGGTGGAACGCGACCTCGCCGCCGAATTCAACGTGTCCCGCCTTCCCGTCCGCGAAGCGCTCCGCATGCTCCGCCAGGAAGGGCTCCTCAGCGACCGGGGCGCCCGCGGTGCCGAGGTCAGCACCCTGAGCCCCAAGGACGTCGAGGATTTGTTCGACGTCAGGCAGTCCCTCGAGGTGCTCGCCTGCCGGCTGGCCGCCACCCGCGCCACACCCGACGACCTCAGCGCCCTCAAAGGCCTCTTGGACGAAGCGGACCGCTGCCTGGCCAAGGGCGCCATCATGGAAGCCCACCGCGCCAACAGCGAATTCCACGATGCCATCACCCGGATCGCGGACAACGGCTTCCTCAGGTCCGCACTGGAGCCGCTCCAGGGCCGCATGCACTGGCTCTTCCGCCACGTCAGCGACCTGCCCGAACTCATCGCCGAACACCGCGCCCTCTATGCCGCCATCGCCAGCGGCGACCGGAACGGGCCGCCGCCCAATCGGCGTCGCACATCGGCAAATACCGCGAACAGTTTCCGGAGGATTTCAGCCGGACAGAACCCGCCCTTCATCGGAAGAACTTATGAAACTTCTTGTCATCAACCCCAACATCAGCGACGACGTCACCGCCCTGATCGAAGCGGAGGCCCTCCGTTCCGCCTCCCCGGAACCGACCTTGTGGTCCGGACAGCCGGGTACGGCGTGGAATACATCGAAACCCGCTTTGAGTCCCTGATCGCGGCGGGAGCAGTCGCCGAAATCATCGCCGAATACACGCGCGACGGGCCCGGATCGGACAACAGCGTCGATGGCATCGTGGTGTCCGCCTTCGGCGACCCCGGCATGCCGGCGCTGAAGGAACTCACCGACATCCCCGTCATCGGGATCACCGAGGCCGCACTCTGCGCCGCCGCCCTGCAGGGGCACCGCATCTCCATCATCGCCATTTCGGACCGGATCCGGCCCTGGTACCAGGACTGCGTGGAACGCTTCGGCCTCGGCGGCCGGCTCGCGTCCATCCGCTCCATCAACGAGGCCCTCCACGGCATCGCCTCGGTGCAGCAGGACTTCAAGTCCACCCTGCTGGCACTCAGCCACCAGGCCGTCACCGAGGACGGGGCCGACGTCGTGATCCTCGCCGGAGCGCCGCTCGCCGGCCTGGCCCGCGAACTCCGCGGGCAGATCCGGGTCCCCGTGGTGGACGGCATCTCCGCCGGCATCCGCATGGCCGAAGCGGTGGTCGGCCTCGGGTCCGGCCCACACCGCGCCGGCGCCTTCGCGGCTCCCCGGCCAAGTCCCGCCGCGGCCTCTCCGCGAACCTGGACGCCGCCCTCACCACCGCGCAGAACGCCGCGCACGACGGCGACGCGCGCGCCGCCGCGCTCAGCGGAACCACCCGGCCGGCCTAGCCCGCCACGGCCAACCCAGCTCCACTTCAACCTAGGAGGACACCGATGTCCGACACCCCAGAACTCGTCATCGCCCACGGCACCGTGGTCAACAGCTTCGGCCGCCAGCAGGCCCACGTTGTGGTCCGGGACGGCCGCATCGACCGGCTGGTGGACGCCGCCGAGCCGGTCCCGGACGCCACGCGCGTCATCGATGCCGCCGGCCTGCTGGTCATTCCCGGCGGCGTCGACGGGCACTGCCACGTCGCGCAGGTCACCGGGCGGTTCCGCACCCTCGACGACTACGCGACCACGTCAACCGCTGCCCTGTGGGGCGGCACCACCACCATCATCGACTTCGGCATCCCCCGCGATGCCCGGGAGACGCCGCTGGCGGCCGTCCTGCACAAGAAGGAACTGGCCCGGGAGTCGCGGTGCGACGTCGCGCTGCACGGCTCCGTGGTCAGCTGGGACGAAACGGTGCCGTGGCAGCTGGAGCAGCTCGCCGACGAGGGCGTCCGGTCCGTCAAGATGTACACCACCAACCGCGGCACCACCATGGCGGACGGGGACACCATCCTGAAGGTCATGCGCGAGATGGTCCGCCTGGACGGCCTCACCTACATCCACGCCGAGCACGACCCCATCATCGCGGACTGCACCGGGCAGCACGCGGACGACGGTCGGATCGGCATCGAACACCTGCACCGGACCCGCCCCGAACTGGCCGAGGAGGTCTCGGTCAAGGAAACCCTGGCCATGGCCGAATACACCGGCGCCCCCGTCTACTTTGTGCACCAGTCCACCCCCGGCGCCGTGGATCTGGTCAGCGAGGCCCGTGCCCGCGGCCAGGAGGCCTACTCCGAGACCTGCCCGCACTACCTCACCCTCGACAACAGCGTCTACGGCTCGGTGATGCCCGAGTGGTACGCCTGCTGCCCGCCCATGCGCAGCCCGCAGACCGTCGCCGCGCTCCGGGAACGGCTGGCCGACGGCGCCATCCACACCGTCGCGTCCGACCACTCCTGCTACGACCTCACGCAAAAGCGGGAGCGCACGGACGACATCCGCGAAATGCCGCACGGGCTCCCCGGCGTCGAAACGCGGATGCCCGTCACCTTCACCGCCCTGAGGGAAGCGGCCGGAGAGGCACGGGTGGAGGACTTCGTCGAAGTCTTCGCCGCCGGCCCGGCCCGCATCAACGCCCTTCCCGGCAAGGGAACCATCGCGGCCGGGTTCGACGCCGACCTGGTCATCTTCGATCCGGCCGAGGAACGCGTTGTGGACGGCGGCGCCCTGCACATGGGCACGGATTTCTCCCCGTTCGACGGCCGGACGCTCACGGGCTGGCCCGCCGTCGTCGTCTCCGCCGGACGTGTGGTGCTGGACGGCGACGGGTTCCACGACCCCGGGCCCGTGGGCCGCTTCGTGCCCCGGGCCGGTTTCCGCGAGCACCAGTCCGCCGCGCCTTCCTCCCCGTTCCCGCCACCCAGGCCACCCGTTAGAGCCCCCATGCCCTCCGCACACCGACCCACCCGCATCGGCATGATTGTGCCGTCGTCCAACACCTGCCTGGAACCGCAGAGTTACCGGATCCTGGGCGCCCGCGACGACGTCACCATCCACTTCGCCCGGATCCCTGTCACCCGGATTGCCCTGGACAAATCATCCGACAGGCAATTTGATGCCGCTGTGATGCGCTCGGCCGCCGAGCTCCTCGCCACGGCCGATGTGGACGTCATCGCCTGGAACGGCACCTCCGGATCCTGGCTCGGCGCCGACCACGACCGCCGGCTCGTCGGGGACATCACCGACGCCACGGGCACTCCCGCCACCACGTCCACCCTGGCGTACATGGAGGCGTTCAAGACGTTCGGCACCGAACGCATCGGGCTGTTCACGCCGTACACCCGGGACGTCAACGAACAGATTATGGCGTCCTATGAACGGGACGGCATCAAGACCCTCGACCACCGGTTCCTGGGCCTGAGCAGCAACGAGTCGTTCGCCCGCGTGGCCGACGACGAGATGCGTCCGGGCTCGCTGGAACTGGCGGCCGCCCGGCCGGACGCCATCATCTACCTCTGCACCAACCTCTACGGCGCCAACATCACCGCGGAGATCGAGGCCGGGACCGGCGTTCCCGTGCTGGACTCGGTGGCCGTCACGCTGTGGCACTGCCTCAAGATGGCGGGCGCTCCGCTGCTGGACCCCGCTGGGGCAGGCTCCTCGCCTGAGGCTGCCCTTTTCGAAGCAACGCGGGGTCAGATATCGTCCATTCCGGGCGCCCTGATGGGCCGTATCTGACCCCGCGTTGCTGGTGACGGCGCCCCTTCCGCCTGATTGTGACTGCTGGACCGCGGTGCCTCGCCGCCAATGTTGACGCGCCCCGGCCGGCGTCGATAATCTCAAATTGCAAGAAAGTTTTCTCACAGAATGAAAACTTGAGCCGACCATTCAATGATGAAAAGAGGCTGGACGTGGCTGCAGGAGAAGAGACCTCCCATATCCTCAGCGGGTTGACTAACCAGCTGCCTGATCGTGATCCGGAAGAGACCGCCGAGTGGCTGGAGTCCCTGGATGCGCTGATTCAGGAACAGGGCACCGAGCGTGCCCAGTACATAATGCGCAGCCTGCTCCAGCGGGCGGCGCGCAGTCCGTGGGTGTCCCGATGGTCACCACCACGGACTACGTGAACACCATCCCGGTGGACCAGGAGGCCGAGTTCCCAGGGGATGAGGAGATCGAGCGGAAGTACCGGGCGTGGCTGCGGTGGAACGCCGCGGTCATGGTGCACCGGGCGCAGCGGGCCGATATCGGCGTCGGCGGGCACATCTCGACCTACGCCGGGGCCGCGACCCTGTACGAGGTGGGCTTCAACCACTTCTTCCGCGGCAAGGACCACCCCGGCGGCGGGGACCAGGTCTTCTTCCAGGGCCACGCCTCCCCGGCATGTACGCCCGGGCGTTTATGGAAGGCCGGCTGACCGAGGAGGACCTGGACGGGTTCCGGCAGGAGAAGTCCAAGGAGGGCCATGCCCTGTCCTCCTACCCGCACCCGCGGCTGATGCCGGAGTTCTGGGAGTTCCCCACGGTCTCGATGGGCATCGGCCCGATGAACGCGATCTATCAGGCCCAGTCCAACCGGTACCTGCACAACCGCGGCCTGAAGGACACCTCCGACCAGCAGGTCTGGGCGTTCCTGGGCGACGGCGAAATGGACGAGCCCGAATCCCGCGGCCTGCTCCAGCTCGCCGCGAACGACAAGCTCGACAACCTCAACTTCGTGATCAACTGCAACCTCCAGCGCCTCGACGGACCCGTGCGCGGCAACGGCAAGATCATGCAGGAGCTCGAGGCGTTCTTCCGCGGCGCGGGCTGGAACGTCATCAAGGTCGTCTGGGGCCGGGAGTGGGATGACCTGCTGGCCAAGGACCGGGACGGCTCGCTGGTGAAGATCATGAACGAGACCGTCGACGGGGACTACCAGACCTACAAGGCCGAGTCCGGCGCGTTCGTCCGCGAGCACTTCTTCGGGCAGACCCCGCAGACCAAGGAAATGGTCCAGGACCTCACCGATGACCAGATCTGGAACCTCAAGCGCGGCGGCCACGACTACAACAAGGTCTACGCCGCGTACAAGGCCGCCACCGAGTTCAAGGGCAAACCCACCGTCATCCTCGCCCACACCGTGAAGGGCTACGGCCTGGGCACCCACTTCGAGGGCCGCAACGCGACCCACCAGATGAAGAAACTCACCCTCGCGGACCTCAAGGCCTTCCGCGACCATCTGCGCATCCCGATCACGGATGACCAGCTCGAAGCGGACCTCTACCGGCCCCCGTACTACCACCCCGGCATGGACTCCCCGAGATCCAGTACCTCATGGACCGCCGCCGCGCCCTGGGCGGCTTCGTCCCCGAACGCCGGCCGGACCACGCCCCGGTGGAACTGCCTGACCCCAAAACCTATGAGGTGGCCAAGCGCGGTTCCGGGAAGCAACAGGCCGCCACCACCATGACGTTCGTGCGCCTGCTCAAGGACCTGCTGCGGGACAAGAAGTTCGGCCACCGCATTGTCCCGATCGTTCCGGATGAATCCCGCACGTTCGGCATGGACGCGTTCTTCCCCTCCGCGAAGATCTACAACCCCGACGGCCAGGGCTATCTCTCCGTGGACCGGGACCTGGTCCTTGCCTATAAGGAATCAGCCCAGGGCCAGCTCATCCACCCGGGCATCAACGAGGCGGGGGCGGTGGCGGCGTTCACCGCCGCGGGCACGTCCTACGCCACCCACGGCGAACCGCTGATCCCGATCTACGTCTTCTACTCGATGTTCGGGTTCCAGCGCACCGGCGATTCCTTCTGGGCCGCCGCGGACCAGATGACCCGCGGGTTCATCATCGGCGCCACCGCAGGCCGCACCACCCTGACCGGGGAAGGCCTGCAGCACGCCGACGGCCACTCCCCATCCTGGCCGCGACCAACCCCGCCGTCCTCACCTACGACCCCGCGTTCGGATACGAAATGGGCCACATCATCCGGAACGGCCTGGAGCGGATGTATGGTCCCGAGTCGGAAGACCGGAATCTCATGTACTACCTCACGGTCTACAACGAGCCGATCTTCCAGCCGGCCGAACCGGAGAACCTCGATGTCAACGGTGTGCTGAAAGGCATCTACCGGGTGTCGGCGTCGGACGCGGAAGGGCCCAAGAGCCAGATCCTGGCCTCCGGCGTGTCCGTGCCCTGGGCCCTCGAGGCCCAGAGGATCCTCGCCGAGGACTGGGGTGTCTCCGCCGACGTCTGGTCCGTGACGTCCTGGAACGAACTGCGCCGGGACGGACTCGCCGCCGAGGAGGACGCCTTCCTCAACCCCGGCCAGCCCGCCCGCGTCCCGTTCGTCGCCCAGCAGCTCGCCGGCGCCGCCGGTCCGATCGTGGCGGTCACCGACTACATGAAGGCCGTCCCGGACCAGATCCGCCAGTTCCTGCCGCACCAGTTCGCCTCGCTCGGCGCCGACGGCTTCGGCTTCTCCGACACCCGCGCCGCAGCCCGCCGCTTCTTCAAGAACGACACCCACTCGATCGTCGTGAAGACCCTGCAGCTGCTCGCCTCCCGCGGAGAGGTCGACGGCGGGGTCCCCGCTTATGCGATGGACCGCTACAAGCTCCTGGACGTCAACGCCGGCACAACCGGCGGAGCGGGCGGCGACGCCTGAGCCCATCGAGTGCGCAGTTGACGGCAGTGTTCCGTCCCGGGACTGCCGTCAACTGTCATCCGGGTGCATAGGCTGGGACCATGGCTGACTCATCGGAACCGCCCACGACGCCGGAATCAACGACGGCGGTGCTGCTCGCCGCCGGCGCCGGGACGCGGCTGGGGCTCGGGCCCAAGGCGGCGCTCCCGTTCCGCGGCCGCACCCTCGTGGAAGTGCTGGCCGACGTGCTGCTCGCCGGCGGCTGCCGGGAAGTGGTGGCGGTGCTCGGCGCGGACGCGGCGACGGTCCGCGCCGCCACCGACCTCAGCCGGTACAAGGTCATCGACAACCCGGACTGGGCCACGGGCATGGGCAGCTCGTTCCGGCTGGGCGTCGCCGCGGCAGCACCGGAGGACCATGTGCTCATCGCGCTGGTGGACCAGCCCGGGCTGACCCCGAAACCGTCGCCCGCCTGCTGGCAGCCCACCGGCCCGGCCGGGTGACGGCCGCCGCCTACCGGGACCCGGAAGGGAAACAGCGGCGGGGCCATCCGCTGCTCATCGACGCCGGACTCCGAGCTGAGGCCACGGAAACGGCAACGGGCGACGCCGGAGCGCGCTACTTCCTTCAGGCGCACCCGGAGCTGGTCGACCTGGTGGACTGCAGCGACCTCACCGGCGGCGAGGACCTCGACACCCCGGACCAGTTGCGGCTGCTCGACCCGGTCCAGCCGCAGGGCCCCGCGCAACGTAAGGAGAACCAGGAATCATGAGAATTCTTGTCACAGGGTCCGCGGACGGTCTGGGACGGGCCGCGGCGGATTCCCTGCTGTCCGGCGGGCACGACGTCGTCGTCCATGCCCGCAACGAGGACCGCGCGGCCAGCCTCGCCGCCCTTGTGGACCGCGGTGCGGACATCGTGGTGGGCGACTTCACTGACCGCGATGCTGTACGGCGCATCGCCGTCGAGCTGAACGGCCGGGACCCGCTCGACGCGGTGATCCACAACGCCGGCGTCTGGCGTGGACGGGCGGTCATGCCGGTCAACGTCATCGCGCCCTATCTCCTCACGGCCCTGCTCGACGGACCGCGGCGGCACGTGTATTTGAGCAGCGGTTCGCATTTCGGCGGGCGGCCCTCGCTCGCCGGAATCGATTGGCAGGGCACGGCGCCGGGGTCGTACGCGGACAGCAAGCTGTTCGTCACCACGCTCGCGGCCGCGGTGGCCCGGCTGCGTCCGGAGCTGATCAGCAACGCCGTGGACCCCGGCTGGGTGCCCACGAAAATGGGCGGACCCGGCGCACCGGACGATCTGGACCTCGGACACCAAACCCAGGAATGGCTCGCGGCAAGCGATGAACCCCAGGCGCTCACGAGCGGCGGGTACTGGTACCACCAGCAACGGCGGCAACCGCACCGCGCAGTACATGACCACACCTTCCAGGAGCAGCTCCTGGAAGCCCTTGCTGGAGAAACGGGCACCCGGCTCTGACCCGGCCCCTGCCCGCCCCTACTGCTCCATCCCTGCGGCCACCCGCTCCTGTAGCCCTCGTTTGAACCCGGAGCGGCCGCCGTGGGCGGGATGCCGGATTTTCGGCACGTCCAGTCCGTTGCGCTGCAGGCTGCGGTGCGCCACATTCCCCACGGCCACCACCGTTTCGATGGGAAACATCTCCGTCAGCGCCTGCCAGAACGGGGTTCCCCGCGCCGCCTCGGCGGAGGTCGGTGTGCGGTTGGACAGCGGCCGCCCGGGCACGTGCGTATGCCAGGGGCAGGCGCTCCACAGCAGGGGCAGGAAATCCAGTTCGGCCAGCACGTCCCACATCACCGTGGCCGTCGGCTCCGCCGCAACACCCGCAGCCTCCGCCGGGAGCACGTATCCCTTGCCGGGCCCGAACAGTCCGAACGCGTTGGCGGGCCCCTCAAACATGGTGCGGTTGGTGAAGGGAACCCCGGTGATCCTCATGCCCCGAAAGCCCGGCGCCTCCCCACCAGCAGCACCTTAGGTGAGCGGTCCCGCATTTCCTGGAGGTAGATTCCCAGGTTCCGCCGGCGCAGTGCATTTCCCGGAGCGGTGTGGTCGAAGAAGTTGGTGCACCCCGGTCCCGTTTCCACCGAAGCGAGCCGGTCCACAAAGCCTTCGATGGAGGATGAAGTCATTCCTGCCCGTTTCCTCGGCGTCTGGTCGGTCCACCAGAATATCCGGCTTGCCTCGCCGCCGGCACAGGCCGCTGCGCCACCAACACCGGCCCGCCGTAGCATGGGGGCATGGCGGACCTGACCATCTTCACGGTGGGGCACTCCACCCACCCCGTCGACGAATTCATTCGCATACTGAAGGCCCACGGCGTCAGGAAACTGATCGATGTGCGCACCGTCCCGAAGTCGCGGCACAACCCGCAGTTCAATGCGGACGCCCTCGCGGCGAGCGTGCGGGCCGGCGGAATCACCTACCGGCGCATGGAATCCCTCGGCGGCCTGCGGCACGCCCGGAAGGACAGTCCCAATGACGCCTGGCGCAACGCGTCGTTCCGGGGATACGCGGACTATATGCAGACCGAGGAATTTGCGACCGCCATCGGCCAGCTGCTGGAACGCGGGCGGACCAACGACGCGGCGATCATGTGCGCTGAGGCGGTCCCGTGGCGCTGCCACCGCTCGCTGATCGGCGACGCGCTCCTGGTCCGGAACGCCCAGGTCCTGGACATCATGACGGAGAAATCCGCCAAACCCCACACTCTCACCTCCTTCGCACGCGTCGACGGCGAGCGGATCTGGTACCCGGCGGGCTGACGGCGGCCACCCCACCACAACGTGGGGTCAGATACGGTCCCTAAAACGCGCCAACATGGGCCATCTCTGACCCCGCGTTGGTTTTCGGAGGGGCTACCAGCGCGGGTGGATCGAGGCGCGGAAGTACTTGTCGTAGATTTCCCGGACGCCGACGTCGAACGTTGCGTCGATCCCGCTGGCCTCCGCCGCTTCGGCGTTGGAGCGGGCCTGCTCCACGGTGCGGGCGCCCGGGATCACAGTGCTGACGCCGTCCTGCGCCGCAATCCAGGCGATGGCCGCCTGGGCGGTGCTGACGCCGTCGGGCACAAGTTCCTCGAAATCGGTCACTGCCTGGAGGCCCTGCCCGAAGTCCACACCGGAGAAGGTCTCCCCGACGTCGAACGCCGAGCCGGTGCGGTTGAAGTTCCGGTGGTCGTCCGCCGCGAAGGACGTATCCGCGGTGTATCTGCCGGACAGCAGCCCCGACGCGAGCGGCACACGGGCGATGATGCCGACGCCGGCGGCCTCCGCCGCGGGCAGCACCTCGTCCAGCGGCTTGAGCCGGAAGGCATTGAGGATGATCTGGACCGTGGCCGTGCCCTCGTGCCGCATCGCTTCGAGGGCTTCGTCGGTCCGCTCCACGCTGACGCCGTAGTTCCGGATGGCCCCTTCGGCCACCAGGGTGTCCAGCGCGTCGTACACCTCGGCGTTGCTGTACACGGCGGTGGGCGGGCAGTGCAGCTGGACCAGGTCCAGGCAGTCCGTCCCCAGGTTCCGACGGGAGCGGTCCGTCCATTCGCGGAAGTTGGCCAGGTTGTAGTTCTCCGGCCGCTGTTCCATCCGGCGGCCCATCTTGGTGCCCACCGTGATGTCCAGGCCCGGGTTGTCGGCCAGGAATTTGCCGATGGCCTGTTCGCTGCGGCCGTCGCCGTAGACGTCCGCGGTGTCGAAAAACGTAACCCCGGCTTCCGCTGAGGCAGCCAGGATGGCCTGCGCCTGCGCGGGGTCCACCTTGCCCCAGTCCGCGCCGAGCTGCCAGGTGCCCAGCCCAACGATGGAGACGTTCCGTCCGGTCTTGCCCAAGATTCGCTGTTCCATCATCCGACTATAGGCCGGAACAGAAACGCGGGGTCAGCTACGGTCCAAGAACCCCGGCAACATGGACCGTAGCTGACCCCGCGTTGGTTTTAGCTGGAGGCCACCCGGCTCAGGGAATCGCAGGAGCGGGGAAGCCGCCAGCGGCCAGCCGATGACCGTTTTGGGCCGCGGGCTGGCGTAGGTCCGGATTTTCGAGGTGCTCAGCCGCAGCCGAACCAGTGATTCGGCGATGGTGACGGCAGCCGCCACACCGTCCACCACGGGAACACCGGCGCGCTTCCGGATCTCCTCGTCCAGACCGGCCATGCCTCCGCACCCGAGGACAATGACTTCTGCCTTGTCCGTGCGGACGGCCAGCAGCGCCTGTTCGATGATGGCCTCCACCGCGCGGTCCGGGTCCTCTTCCAGTTCCAGGACGGCCATTCCGCTGGCCCGGACCGAGGCGCACCGGGCGTCGAGGCCGGCCAGCTTCAGCCGGTCCTCGATCAGTGGAACGGCGCGGTCCAGGGTGGTGACAACGGAATATTTGTGCCCCAGGAACATCGCGGTGCTCGCGGCCGCCTCGGTGATGTCCACCACCGGAACGTCGAGGAGCTCCTGGAGCCCCTCCCGGCCGTGCTCGCCGTAGCCGGCCTGGATCACGGCGTCGAACGGCTCCGGATAGGACAGCACCCGGTCCATCACGGCGATCGCCGCCAGGTAACTCTCGAAGTTGCCCTCGCAGGAGTCCGCGCCGAAGCGGGGGTGAGTCCCACAATTTCCGTATCCGGAAGCGCCGCCTGGCGTGCCTGCGCGGCGATGGAGTCGGTCATGGATTGTGTGGTGTTGACGTTGGCGACAAGGATGCGCATGGTTCTTTCGCTTTCAGACGGGCTGGTCAGTGGGTGCTGGCGACGGCGATTGCCTCGCCGTCGACGTCGTCGAGCCGCTGGGAGCGGTCCGAGATGACGTAGTAGACCACCGCGGCGATGCCGGCCGCGACGAACCACGCGAACGGGGCGGCGGCCTCGAGGGCCGGAACAAAGGCGATCAGGAGCGCAACGCAGGCGGCGGGCACCATGGCGATGATCGCCCGGGGATTGAAGCCCCTCTTGTAGTAATAGGCTCCCGCCGGGTCCTCGGTGTAGAGCTCAATCACGTTGACCTTGCCGCGGCGGAGCAGCCAGTAGTCTGCCATCACGACGCCGAACAGCGGGCCGAGCAGCGCCCCGAGCCCGCCCAGGAAGTACACGATCACGAGCGGGTTGTTGTACAGGTTCCACGGCAGGATGATGAGGCCGATCGTGCCGCTGACCCAGGCCGCCTTGCGGAAATTCAGGTGCTTCGGGAAGAGGTTGGTGAGGGCGTAGACGGGGGCCACAAAGTTGGCCATCAGGTTCACGGCGATGGTCAGGATCAGCAGCGCAAGGCATGCCAGAACCAGGAACAGCGTGTTCGGGATGGTCTGGACGATGTCCGACGGGCTCTCGATGACCGTGCCGTTGATCTTGAACTGTCCACCGGCCATGACCACCACGATCGCCCCGAACAGGAGCATGTTGATGGGGATGCCCCAGAAGTTGCCGCGGACCACGGCCTTCTTGGAGACGGCGGACCGGGTGAAGTCACAGAAGTTCAGGACGAACGTCCCGTAAATGGCCACCCAAAGCGCGCCGCCGGCGAAGATGGTCCGCCACATCTCGGCGCCTTCGAGGGCATTGTCCGCGGCCCAGGCGATGGAGCCGCCGGCTTCCACGAAGATCCAGACGGCGATGGCCGCCATAGTCACCAGGATGATGGGACCGGCGAAAGCCTCATATTTGCGGATCATCTCCATGCCGAAACTGACGATGACCAGTTGGACGATCCAGAGGAACACGAACGCTGCCCAGCCCAGCGTCGACAGGCCGAGGATGGAGTTGGCGTCCAACTCCCGCAGCGAGGGTGCCATGGCCACGAGCATCACGCGGAGCACCACGGACGCCAGGTAGGTCTGGATGCCGAACCATGCCACGGCCACCGCACCGCGCAGGAGACTGGCGATCTGGGCTCCCCTGATGCCGAAGCTGATCCGGCTCATGACGGGGAAGGGGACACCGGTCTTGACGCCCATAAAGCCGGAGAAGCTGAGGAGCGCAAACAGGAGGACGGCTCCGACGCCGAGGGCCAGGAGGATCTGCCAGCCGCCGAGCCCGAGGGCGAAGAGTCCGATGGCGAAGGCGTAGTTTCCAAGGCTGTGGACGTCGTTGGCCCAGAGGGTGAAAATGCTGTAACTCGTCCACCGTCGGCCTTCCCGCTTGGTCGGGGCCAGGTCGATGTTGTAGAGGGTGGGGCTGATCGTTCGGCCGGAGGAGGCGCTGGCTGCATCGCATAGCGCGTCGACACCCATGGACGGGTGGGTCGCTTTGCTCAAGCCAACTGCGGTCTCGGGAGCCGGGTCGACGCCGGTCAACGGGGTCGTCTGCATCGTGATCTCACTTCTTGAAGATGTCTTCCATACATTCCGCACCGGGATCTGTGCCGGAAGCCACCGGCAGGAGCGTCGTTGCTTTTATTCCACAATGCGGAAGTTGGGTATCGAGTAGTGAAATAACGGTATGACCTGGGTCACGTGCCAGTCAAGGCGCGCCGGGAAACCGGAGCGTCACAAACGGTTGGTTCGGCCCCGGGCAAACGCCGCGGCGGCAGCATCGCGGGGTCAGCTACGGTCCATCAGAGCCCCTAACATGGACCGCAAGTGACCCCGCGTTGGTTTTAGCTGGAGGTGGCCAGCCCTGCTCCCTTGAGGCCCAGGTAGATCTTGTCCCGGGCAATGGGCAGCTCCGCGAACCGGACCCCCGTGGCATTGCGGATGGCGTTGGCCAGTGCCGGCGCCACAGGGTTGAACGGGCTCTCGCTCATGGACTTCGCGCCCAGCGGGCCCAGCTTGTCGCTGGTGTCGGCGAAATACACCTCGCTGCGCGGCACGTCCGCGAAGGACGGGATGTGGTATTGCCGGAGAATGTCCGTGGTGACCCGGCCGGCGTCGTCCACCCTGACCTCCTCATACAGCGCGGCGCCCAGCGCCTGCGCGATCCCGCCTTCGATCTGCCCGCGGCACTGCCGCGGGTTGACCACCACGCCGGCGTCGGCCGCCTGCACGCTCTGCAGGATCCGCAGCTCCCCGTCCCCTTGTTCACGGCCACCCGGAAGCCGTGGACGTTGAACGCCACGGACCGCGGGGTTCCGCCCCAGTGCCCCTCGCCGGAAAGGTCGACGCCGGCCGCTGCGGCGGCGGCGTGCAGTTCAGTCAGCGGCACCCGGGTTCCCTCGCACACCACCGCGTCCTCCTCCAGCACACACCCGGAGGCCTGGACCTGGCGGATGCCGGCGGCGAAAGCGCGGATCCGCACCGCGAGCTCCTCGGCCCCGGCCAGCGTGGCCTTCCCTGCCACCACCGTCCCGGCCGAGCCGAAGGCGCCGGAATCGTGCTCCACCAGGTCCGTGTCCGACTGCCGGACCGTAATCCGTCCCGCAGTGGTGGACAGGGCGGTGGCCGCGAGCTGGGCGTGCACGGTGGTGGTGCCGTTGCCGAATTCCGCGGTGCCCACGTCCACCCGGTAGGTCCCGTCGGGCAGGAGCCGGAGCCTGGAATGCGCGAAGTGGCCCCGCGGCGGGACCGTGTCGATCATGGACAGCGCCGAGCCCTCCCCGTGACCCAGTCCGGGCCGAGGTCCTCGAGCCCGGCGTCCCGGTAGCGTTCCCGGCCGCGGTCCAGGGCGTCCTGCACCAGCCGCGTGCACTGGTCCAGCCCGTAGCTACCGTAGAGCACGTCCTCTTCGGGGTCCGGGTGGGTGGAGAGCATGTCGTCGCCCTCGCGGACCATGTTGCGGCGGCGGAACTCCATCGGGTCCATGCCGATCCCGGCGGCGAGCTCGTCCACGGCGGACTCGATCGCGAAGACCGTCTGGCTCAGTCCGTAGCCGCGGAAGGCGCCGGACGGAACGGTGTTCGTGTACACCGCGTGGGCGTCCACTTTCTTGTTGACGCAGTTGTACACGGCCAGGGATTCGCCGCAGCCGTGGAACATCACGCCCACGGAATGGTTGCCGTAGGCGCCGGCGTTGGTCAGCACCTCCAGCTGCAAAGCCGTCAGCTTGCCCTCGTTGCTGGCGGCGGCCTTGAGGTGGATGGTGAACGGGTGCCGGGTGGTGGAGGCCGTGAACTGCTCGGTGCGGGTGAATTCCAGCTGCACCGGGCGCCGCAGTTTCAGCGCCGCGAGCGCCACGATGTCCTCCGTGAGGACTTCCTGCTTGCCGCCGAAGCCGCCGCCCACCCGTCCCGCGACCACCCGGATCCGGTCCTCGGGGAGGTCGAAGACCCGGCCCAGGGTGCGCCGGACCAGGAAGGGCACCTGGCTGGAGGTGCGGACCTGGAGCCGGCCGTCGTCGTCGATCAGGGCGATGGCGGCGTGGGTCTCCAGGGCGGTGTGCTGCACCCGCTGGGTGCGGTAGGTCTGCTCGTGGATGAAATCCGCGGCGGCGAAGGCCGCGGCGACGTCGCCCAGTTCGGAGTGCAGCTCGGCCACGACGTTCTGTTCCGGCCGGCCGATGCGGGCCGTCGCGGCGTCCTTGTCGCCGTGGACCAACGGCGCGCCGGGGCGCATGGCGTCCTGCGGGGTGAATACGGCATCCAGCACCTGGTACTCCACTTTGAGCGCCCGGACGCCGGCTTCCGCTGCAGCCACGCTGTCCGCGACGACGGCGGCGATCCGCTGCCCGACGAACCGGACCACGTCGTCGAGCACCCGGGTATCGTCCGGGTCGTCGGTGTAGAGCTCGTGCTGGGCCGTGGAAAACAGCTGCGCGGGCGCGTCCTCGTGGGTGAAGACCGCCTCGACGCCGGGAATCCGCAGCGCGTCCGCGGAATCGATGGACAGCACCCGGGCGTGAGCATGCGGCGAGCGCAGGAGTTTCACGTGCAGGAGCCCGGGAAGCTGGACCGCGGGGACGTCCAGGGTGTAGCGCGCCGCGCCGGTGACGATGGCGCGACTGGCGGGAGCCGGGACGTCGTCGCCCAGCTGGCCCGGGCGCGGCTCGGACTGGCCGACGCCGGCGATCCCGGATCCCGGCCCCGCTGGATCCGGGTGCCCTCCCGGCCGCAGACGGCGTCCGCAATGGCGCGGTAGCCCGTACAGCGGCACAGGTTCCCCTTGAGGTTCCGGGGCAGGTTGGCCTTCTGCTCGTCGTCGAACGTGGCCGCCGTCATCACCATGCCGGCGGTGCAGAACCCGCACTGGAAGCCCTGCCGCTCCATGAACTGCTGCTGCATGGGATGGAGTCCCGCGGCGCCGGTTTCGCCGCCGGCTTCGGTGCGGGCTTCACCGCCGGTTTCGGTGCGAGCAGTGCCGGCCAGTCCCTCCACCGTGGTCACGGCCCGGCCCTCAGCGCGGACCGCGGGGTAGATGCAGCTGTGCACGGGGGCACCGTCCACGTGGACGGTGCACGCCCCGCAGTCGCCGCCGTCACATCCCTTTTTCACGCCGAAGTTGCCCTGCTCCCGCAGAAACGTCCGCAGGCACTGCCCCGGCCTGGGCTCGGCCTCCGCCGGCGTGCCGTTAATCGTCATTGCGCCATTGATCTCGATTGCCATGTTCAAGCCCCTTCCTGCTGTGGCGAAGCCTGCGGTGCCAGCTCCTGCTGGGACGGCTCCTGCGGTGACGGGCGGCGCGGCGGCCAGAAATCCCCGGAGACGCGGGCCGGCGCGGTGCCGGCCGGGGCCGAAAGCTCGGCGCGGATTTCCTCGGCGAGCCGGTAGGTCATGTCCTTGCGCCAGGCCGGCAGGCCGTGGATGTCGTCATGGTAGAGCCCGTCCGGGATGGCGGCGTCGAGCGCGGCGGCGAGTCCGGCGGCACTGTCGCCGGTGCCGGGGAGGCGCAGCTGCACGGGGCGCTTGGTGGCGGCGGTGACGGTGAGGACCAGGGTGCCGTCGGCGTCGAGCCTGCCGATCAGCAGCACGCCGGAGCGGCCCAGGTTGCTCAGCGACAACCGGCGGAACGCCACCCGCGAGGCGAGGGCTTGCGCCGGCAGGTGGATACTGCGGAGCAGCTCACCGGGTGCCAGGCTGTTGCGCCCGTCCCCGGTCACAAACTCCGCCACCGGGACGGTGCGGCTGGCGCCGCCCGGGCCGAGCACCGTGGCCACGCCGTCCAGCGCCGCGCAGAGCGAGATCATGGGTCCTGCCGGCAGGGAGGTGCAGAGGTTGCCGCCCACAGTGGACATGTTCCAGACCTTAAAGGAGGCCACAAACGAATCACAGCAGGGCCGGATCAGCTCCAGCGCCGGCCAGGAAGCCCCGTGCGCCCGGCCGGGTTCGCCGGCGGGCAGGGCATACAGCTCCGCGACGGTGCACGTGGCCGCGAGTTCGATCCCTTCTTCGGACACGGTGACGGCCGGCCAGCCGGTGGAGCCGAGGTCCAGCAGCCGCCGCAGCGGCTCCTTGCCGAAGGCGAAGCTGCCGTAGGAAAACAGCACGGTGCCGCCGGCCAGCCAGGCGTCGCCGGCGCGCCAGTCGGCCGGATCCGCGGTGCGGACCACTGCCTCGATGGTGTTCATGTCCATGGCATCTCCTGGTGGTGCGGGGTACGGATTTCCGGCGTGTGGTGCAGGGTGCGGATTTCCGGCGTGCGGTGCGGGGTGAGGGCTTCCGGGGCGTGGGGCTCCGGGCCGGTGTATTGATGGATCGGTCCGCTCCCGTGTTTCAAGGACAATCCGCGGGCGGAACGGGTCCGGGCTGCCACCAGCTCCGCGGTGATGGAGACGGCCACCTCGGCCGGAGTGACCGCGCCGAGGTCCAGCCCGATTGGGGAATGCAGCCTCTCGATCTCCGCCGGCACCACCCCGGCGGCGAGCAGTGATTCCAGCCGCTGGCGGTGGCTCCGCCGCGATCCCATGGCCCCGACGTAGGCCAGGTCCAGGCGCAGCGCGGTCTGCAGCAGCGGGATGTCGAACTTGGGATCATGGGTGAGCACACAGACAACGGTCCGGGCGTCGAGGCGGCCAGCCGCAGCTTCCGCGGCCAGATAGCGGTGCGGCCAGTCCGTCACCACCTGGTCGGCCGGGGCGAAGCGCTCCTGCCGGGTGAACGCCGGCCGGGCATCGCACAGGGTCACGTGGTAGCCCAGCAGCCGGGCGGCCGGCACCAGGGCCGCACCGAAATCGTTGGCGCCGAACACCAGCATCCGGGCCGGCGGCAGCCTGCTCTCCACCAGCAGGGTGATGGGCCCGGCGGCGGGCCGGTGCGTGTCGCCGTAGCAGCCGGATTCCGCCGCCAGCCGTACCACCCCGGTGGTCCCGCTTCTCAGCAGGGGCTCCAGTTGCGCGGCGGCCGCCTGGAGCCGGGGCTGGTCCCGCCGGGTACTCCCAGCAGCGCGGCCACGGCCTCGGACTGCGCCACCCGGTAGCTCGCCGGATCCGGGATGATGACAGCGCCGGCACCTCGCCCGGAGTCGGTACCGCCCGAGGACCCGGCGTCGAGCCGGCGGATGAGCGCCAGGCCCGTGCCGGGACCGTGGGCGTCCGTGGTGTTCAGGACCGCCGGCCGGAGACCGCCGAGGGCATCCGCCAGCAGTTCGATGTGGACTTCCAGCTCGCCCCCGCAGGTGAGCCCGACGGCGAACGCGTCCTCGGCGCTGTAGCCGAAGAACTCGCGGCGGGTGCCGCCGTCGGCCATCACCTCCAGGGCCGCAGCCACGACGGCGCCCTCGACGCAGCCGCCGGAGAGGCTGCCCAGGACCTCGCCGGACGCGGACACCAGCATGGAGGTTCCCACCGGACGCGGCACGGAACCGTTGGCGGCCACCACCGTGGCCACGGCGCAGCGCTGGTCTGCGGCGGCCGGCGGCCAGGCCGCCAGCGACGGCATCAGATCCAACATGGCTGCACTCTCTTTTCCTGTGCGGCGATCGTGTGCATATTCTCGTTCCAATCCTTGTCCGGGGACAGCACCGCCGCGGCGGCGTGGCCCAGAATCGCTGCGCTTTCGGATTTTCGCACCCGGGATCCCGGGTGCGGCGGTCCGAAAGCGCAGTGAAAGTCCGGAAGTCAGGCGCCGAGCAGCGCGTTGATGGGGCCTCGGGCGAAATAGACCAGGAATCCGGCCGTCACCACCCACATGAGCGGATGGATCTTCTTGGCCTTCCCGGACGCTGCCCCGATGATGACCCATGAGATGAAGCCGACGCCGATGCCGTTGGCGATCGAGTAGCTCAGCGGCATCGTGACGATGGTCAGGAACGCCGGCAGGGCCACCGCGAACTTGGTGAACTTGATCTCGCGGATCTGGGCCATCATCATGGCGCCCACCACCACCAGGGCGGCGGCGGCCACTTCCAGCGGAACCACGCTGGTGAGCGGGGTAAGGAACATGGAGCCCAGGAACAGGACACCGGTGACCACGGAGGCCAGCCCGGTCCGGGCGCCCTCGCCGATCCCCGCGGCGGAATCGATGTAGACGGTGTTGGAGGATCCCGAGGTGGCTCCGCCGGCAACCGCGCCGACGCCTTCAACGATGAAGGCCGACTTGAGCCGCGGGAACGTGCCGTCCTTGTGGGCGACACCGGCGCTCTTGGCGAGTCCGGTCATGGTGCCCATGGCATCGAAGAAGTTGGTGAAGACCAGCGTGAAGACCAGCATGGTGGCGGCAAGCCCGCCGATCCGGCCGAATGCACCGAACATGTCGAACTGTCCCACCAGGCCCAGGTCAGGCGCCGACACCAGCTGGCCCGAGAGCACCGGGGTGTTCAAGTGCCAGCCGCCGGGGTTTGTGTCGCTGCCGGGGCCGATGCGCAGGACCGCCTCGACGAGTGCTGCGAGCAGCGTGGTGGCGACGATCCCGATCAGCAGTCCCCCTGGACCTTGCGGGCCACGAGGATGCCCATGATGAGGAGTCCGACAATGAAGACGAGCGTGGGAACTGAGCTGATGGAGCCGTTGTCGCCCAGCTGCACCGGGGCCCGGCTGTCGTCGCCCGGACGAAGCCCGAGTCGACGAAGCCGATGAACGCGATGAACAAACCGATGCCGACGGTAATGGCAGCCTTCAGTTCCTTGGGGACGGCCCGGAAGATGGCCGTCCGGGCGCCGGTGACGCCGAAGAGCACGATCAGGATGCCGTTGATGACCACCAAGCCCATGGCCTCGGGCCAGGTGACCTCGTTGATCACCGAGACCGCGAGGAAGGAGTTGATGCCCAGTCCCGCGGCCAGGCCAAACGGCAGATTGGCCACCAGCCCGAACAAAATGGTCATCACGCCGGCCGTTAGTCCGGTGACCGCGCCGACCTGCGCGGCCGACAGCCAGCCGCCCGCCACGTCTGTGGGGGCGTTGCCGGCGCTGAAGCCGCCCAGAATCAGCGGATTCAGGATCACGATGTAGGCCATGGTGAAGAACGTGACCAGGCCGCCGCGGAACTCGCGGGCAAGTGTCGAACCGCGCTCGGTGATGTGGAAGAAGCGGTCCAGGAAAGCGTTCGACGCCGGTGGCCGGGTGTTACGGTCCTGCCGCTTGGCGTGGGCTGCGGCGTTGGGGGCGGCGTCGTTGCCGGCTGCGGGCCTTCGTGGGACTGATCGAGGATTGTCATCTCAGCCTCCGGCCCTAGTAGTCAATCCTGGAACCGAGCGTGTTCCAGGTGTGAAACGGTTCCAGCACTGCAGGGGCCTGGGGATCGCCCAGATCCAGCTTGGACACCGGCATCAGGACACCCCGGTTGTCGTTCTCGAAGTACTCGTAGAAGACGGCATCATCGAAGCCGACCGAGGCGGCGTCGTGCCGGTCCGCCGCGAAGACGACGCGCTCCACCCGCGCCCAAAGCGCGGAGGCGAGGCACATGGGGCAGGGCTCGCAGCTCGTGTAGAGGGTGGCCCCCGCAGGTCGAACGTGCCCAGTTCGGAGCAGGCTCGCCGGATGGCCGTGACTTCGGCGTGAGCGGTGGGATCGTTGGTGGCGGTGACGCGGTTGACGCCGTCGAACGCTTGACCGCCCGCGGTGACGATGACGGCGCCGAACGGCCCGCCGCTGTTCAGGACGTTGGCCGTGGCCAGCTGGATGGATCTGGCCAGAAAATGTTCGGCCGTGACGGTGCTGCTCATGATGCGACTCCCTTTGCCGGGAAGCCGGGTATACCGAGGTGAGACGGAAGGGCCAGATGCGACGGTTACCAGGCTTCAGCATGTGCTTTGAAGGTTAAGTTGCGCCTGGTAGATAGCTTCCCGGAGTCCGGGTGCCCGCCTTTGGCAAGATCGAGATTAGCACCGGAAAGTGAACTGCGCCATAGATTTCTGGAAACTTAATTTCGGGATGTGAAATTTATGTTTCCGGATTCTCACTCCGGCCGCCCATTGACGGATCGGCCGCGGCCACCCTAGCCTGTTGAAACCCGGCCACGATGCCGGGCACCCTGGATCAGCAGACAGGGCATCACTGAGCTGGCATTCCCTTCCCACGCTCAGACAGGACGCCATGATGCCCGCACCGTCCCCGCAATCCCGGCTCTGGATCAAGAATCCCCGCGGTGCCTTCACCGCCAACAGCCTCGACGCCTCCGGCGGAGTGGTGGTCAGCGGCGGCGTCATCACGGAGGTGCTCGCCGCCGGCCAGCTGCCCTCGGTCCCCTGCAATGAGGGGTTCGACGCCGGCAATCACGTCCTGCTGCCCGGCCTCATCAACACGCATCACCACTTTTACCAGACCCTCACCCGGGCATGGGGGCCGGTGGCCAACGCGCCGCTCTTCCCCTGGCTGCAGAACCTGTACCCGGTGTGGGCACGCCTCACGCCCCGGGATTTGGAGCTGGCCACCACCGTGGCGCTCGCCGAGCTGCTCCTGTCCGGCTGCACCACCGCGGCGGACCATCACTACCTGTTTCCGGACGGGATGGAGGACGCCATCGACATCGAGGTGCGGGCCGTGCGCCGGCTCGCCATGCGCGCCACGCTCACCCGGGGGTCCATGAGCCTCGGGGAGGACGACGGCGGCCTGCCGCCGCAGTCCACCGTGCAGTCACCGGACGTGATCCTGGCGGACAGCGAACGGCTCATCGGCGAGTATCACGAGCGAGGGGACGGCGCCACCATTCAAATTGCACTGGCCCCGTGCTCGCCGTTTTCCGTCACCCGGGAGATCATGGCGGAAAGCGCCGCCCTGGCGGAGCGGCACGATGTCCGGCTGCACACCCACCTCGCCGAGACCCTGGACGAGGAGGAGTTCTGCCGGGAGATGTTCGGCCTGCGGACCGTGGACTACCTCGACAGTGTGGGCTGGCTGACCGACCGGACATGGCTGGGCCACGGCATCCACTTCACCGACGACGAGATCGCCGCGCTGGGGGCCGCGGGCACCGCCGTCGCGCACTGCCCCACGTCCAACATGCGCCTGGCCTCCGGAACAGCGAGGGTGCTGGAACTGGAGGATGCCGGGGTCCCCGTGGGGCTGGGGGTGGACGGATCGGCGTCGAACGATGCCTCCAACATGATCCTGGAGGCGCGGCAGGCGCTGTACCTGCAGCGGCTGCGCTACGGCGCGCAGGTCCCGGTGGAACGGGCGCTGGGCTGGGCCACGAAGGGCTCGGCCGCAGTCCTGGGCCGGCCGGATCTGGGCCAGATAGCCCCCGGGATGCAGGCGGACCTGGCCCTCTTCACCCTGGACGAACTGCGCTTCTCCGGCAGCCACGATCCCGTCGCGGCCCTGCTGCTCTGCGCGGCCGACAGGGCGGACCGCGTCATGGTGGGCGGAGAGTGGCGCGTGGTGGACGGCCACATTCCGGGGCTGGACCTTGCCGGGCTCATTGCGGAGCACTCGGCCGCGGCGCGGAGGCTGGTGAACGGCTGAGCGATTTCCGGCCGCCTTCGCCGGCCGTGCCGCGGGTCTGGCTGCCGCATCCGATCGTTGCTAGCGTGTCGGAATGAGCCCATCGAAGGCCCCGGCCGAGATCCTCAACATCGCCGGCACCGAGGTTCGGATCTCGAGCCCGGACAAAGTGGTGTTCCCCGACCCCGGGCTGACGAAGCTGGACCTAGTGCGGTACTACCTCGCCGTGGCGGATGGTGCGCTGCGGGCGCGGGCGGCCGCCCATGGTGCTCAAGCGCTTCCCGAAGGGCATCGACGCTGAGCCGTTCTTCCAGAAGCGCGTGCCGGAAAACCATCCGGACTTCATCGACACGGCGACCCTGCACTACGCGTCGGGGACATCCGCCGAGGAGGCCGTCATCCGGGATGCCGCGGGCCTGGCGTGGGTGGTGAACCTCGGCTGCCTGGACCTCAACCCGCATCCGGTGCGCGCCGAGGACCTCGAGCACCCCGACGAGCTGCGTGTCGATCTGGATCCGATGCCGGGAGTCGGCTGGTCCCAGATCGTCGACGTCGCGTATGTCGCCCGGGACGTGCTCGACGACGCGGGACTCGTGGGGTGGCCGAAGACCAGCGGGTCGCGCGGACTCCACATCCTGGTGAGCATCTCGCCGCAGTGGTCATACCGCGACGTACGGCTTGCCGCCGAGACCCTCGCCCGCGAGGTCGAAATCCGCGCGCCGGGCCTCGCCACCGCGCGGTGGTGGAAGGAGGAGCGCGGCGAGAGTGTGTTCGTCGACTTCAACCAGAACGCAAAGGACCGCACCGTGGCCTCGGCGTACTCGATCCGGCCTTTGCCCGACGCCCGGGTCTCGACGCCGCTCGCATGGGACGAGGTCCGCTCCGCGCGGCCGGAACTGTTCACCGTGCGCACGGTGCCCCAGCGCTTCGCGGACGAGGGCGACCCCCACGCCGGTATCGACGGCGCGGTGGGCTCACTCGACAAACTCCTCGCGTTGGCGTCCGAGCTCGGCCCCGCCGACAAGCCCCCGCGCGGCGTCGACGGTTCCGGCCGCCGGCAGTCGGTGATGCCGCTCATTGAGGTGGCCCGCACCAGGACCAAACCCGAGGCGCTCGCGGCGCTGGATGAGTGGAAGACCCGGCATGCGGACATCGTCCCTGCCCTGCACCCCGCCGACGTGCTGGTCGACGGAATGCGCGGGTCGAGCTCGCTCTGGTACAGGGTGCGGGTGAACCTGCAGCATGTCCCCGAGGCGGAGCGTCCGCCGCAGGAGGAGCTCATCGCCGACTACGACCCCTGGGCCGGCAGGGAGTGGCCGGGGCGCCCGGGATCCTGACGCGGGCCGCCCGGGATCCTGACGCGGGCCGCCCGGTGAGGCGCACCCTCGGGCGTTACCGCCCGAACAACGGGAGCGCGCGCAGCCAGCGGGAGAATCCCCGGCTGGCGCGGTCGCAGTCGGCCGGGATGTAAAAGTCGGGATCGGTGGCGCCGAACGGCAGGTACAGCTCCTGGCCGGGTGCCGGAAAGTCAGTGACGTTGTTCTGATCCTGCGGGTCCATCTGTTCCTCCTCGTTCTTGCCTTTGTTCCATACTATTTCCGCAATTCGGAAACTATTTATTGTCTTGTGGAAAGAGTAAGGCGCCGCGCCGCGCCCGTCAAGACCCCCGGCCGGAGCCGCAGACCCCGCCCGGTCACAATCGGAAAGTTGGGATTGTGATGTACACCACCGCCTGCCTGGGCTAACCTTGAAAGTAATTCGTGGCCCAGGTCACGTAACCTGGGAGCAGCAGGCAGGGTTGTAATGAGCTGGCGTCAACTGACGTCGGCTCTTTTTTGTGGGCCGGCGGTGAAAGAAACGAACGCGAAATGCGTACGAAATTTCTATGTGGGAGTTTGATTCCACATACCGGAAGTTGGGAACCACACCATGAACAACAAGATCGTCCTCGGACAGAACCAGTACGGTAAGGCCGAAGTGCGCGTCGTCAAGATCACCCGCGACACTGAGCGCCACGAGATCGAAGACCTCAACGTCACCTCGCAGCTCCGCGGCGACTTCGCGGCGGCCCACCTGGAAGGCGACAACAGCCACGTGGTGGCCACGGACACGCAGAAGAACACCATCTACGCCTTCGCCCGGGAGGGCATCGTCTCCCCGGAAGCCTTCCTCCTCCGGCTGGGCGACCACTTCACGTCCAGCTTCGACTGGGTGACCGGCGGCCGCTGGGAAGCCGAGGCGTACAGCTGGGACCGCATCCAGGCCCACGGCGCAGCTCACGACCACTCCTTCGTGCGCAACGGCCAGGAAGTCCGGACCGCAGTGCTGGTCCGCGACGGCGCCGACCGGCACCTCATCTCGGGGCTCAAGGACCTGACGGTTCTCAAGTCCACGCAGTCAGGCTTCGTCGGCTACCCGCGCGACAAGTACACCACCCTGCCGGAGACCACGGACCGGATCCTCGCGACGGACGTTTCCGCCCGCTGGCGCTATAACGCCGGCACGGATTTCAGCGCCCTCGATTTCAACAAGAACTACGACGACGTCAAGGCCCTCCTGCTGGAGGGTTTCACCGAAAAGTACTCCCACGCCCTGCAGCAGACCCTGTTCGACATGGGCACCAAGGTCCTCGAGGCACACAGCGAGATCGACGAAATCAAGTTCTCGATGCCCAACAAGCACCACTTCCTGGTTGACCTCTCGCCGTTTGGCCTCGACAACCCCAACGAGGTCTTCTTCGCCGCTGACCGCCCGTACGGCCTGATCGAGGCGACGGTCCAGCGCGAGGACGCAGCACCGGCCGACGCCGCCTGGTCCGGCATCGCCGGATTCTGCTAGGAACCCCCGCCCCTTCACAACGCCGCGGCCTGTTCCAGGGCCAGCCCCAGTGCCGAACCCGGAACAGGCCGCCAGTACCCCAACAAGCCACATCTGTTAGCCAGACACTGTTAGCCAGACAAGGACGTCTGCCATGAACCAAGAAAGTCTGCCATGAACATGAAAAAGAAGCCGTCAGCGGTCAAGTCCCGCTCCGGCCGCACACAGTCCGACCGGCCCGAAGACGAACGCCTTCCGATCGGCAGCACCTTCGCCTACGGCCTCCAGCACGTCCTGACGATGTACGGCGGCATCATCGCACCCCCGCTGATCATTGGCGCGGCGGCCGGAATGCCCTCCGAGGAAATCGGCCTCCTGATCGCCGCCTGCCTCTTTGTGGGCGGCCTCGCCACCATTCTCCAGACCATCGGCATCCCGTTCTTCGGCTCCCGCCTTCCGCTGGTCCAGGGCGTCTCGTTCGCGGGCGTCTCCACCATGGTGGCGATTGTGGATGAGGGCGGCGGGATCCAGTCCGTGTTCGGTTCGGTGATTGCCGCGTCGCTGATCGGCCTGCTCATCACACCGCTGTTCTCCAAGATCATCCGCTTCTTCCCGCCGGTGGTCACGGGAACGGTCATTACCGTCATCGGGCTGACCCTGATGCCGGTGGCCGCGAACTGGGCCATGGGCGGCAACAAGGCCGCGCCCAACTACGGTTCCGTGGCCAACATCGGGCTGGCGGCGGTCACCATGGCCATCGTGCTGCTGCTGAGCAAGGTGGGAAGCGCCACCATCTCGCGGCTGTCCATCCTCCTGGCCATGGTGCTGGGCACGGTCATCGCCTTTATTGCCGGCATGACGGACTTCTCCAAGGTGGCGCAGGGCCCCATCGTGGCATTCCCCACCCCGTTCGCCTTCGGGCCGCCCACGTTCCACGTGGCGGCCATCATCTCAATGCTGATCGTGATCCTGGTGACCCTGACGGAGACCTCCGCGGACATCATTGCCGTGGGTGAAATCGTGGGCACCAAGGTGGACTCCAAGCGCATCGGCGACGGCCTGCGGGCGGACATGCTCTCCAGCGCCATCTCGCCGCTGTTCAACTCCTTCACCCAGAGCGCTTTCGCCCAGAACGTGGGACTCGTCGCCATCACCGGTGTCAAGAGCCGCTTCGTGGTAAGCGCCGGCGGCGCCATCCTGGTGATCCTGGGCCTCCTTCCGGTCCTGGGCCGGGTGGTGGCCGCGGTGCCCACACCGGTACTGGGCGGTGCCGGCGTCGTACTCTTCGGCACGGTGGCCGCCAGCGGTATCCGGACGCTGGCGAAGGTGGAGTACAAGAACAACATGAACCTGGTCATCGTGGCCGCGTCGATCGGCTTCGGGATGATCCCGATCGCCGCCCCGACCTTCTACGACCAGTTCCCGTCCTGGTTCGCCACCATCTTCCACTCCGGCATCAGCTCGGCAGCCGTGATGGCCATCCTGCTGAACCTGCTCTTCAACCACCTCAGGGCGGGCAACTCGGAGAACCAGTCCGTTTTCGTGGCGGGGACCGAACGAATCGTGAAGGAACAGGACCTCAAATGCCTGGCCGACGGCGACCGCTTCGAGGGCGGCAAGCTGATCGACTGCGACGGCAAGGAAGTCCCCGTGGAGTCGGCGTCGAAATCCGAGCACTGACAGCCGGCGGCACCACCGTGACGAGCGCAGCGGCCCTTTCCCGACAGGAAGGGGCTGCGCGGCCGCGCGGGCCGCAGTTTGAAAGCTGGGGGTCAGGCCTTGTTCAGGTCCTGCGAAATCGCCAGGGCGGCCTCGCGCAGCATCGGCACGGCCCGTGCGGCGAACGCCTCGTCCACCCGGGACACGGGGCCGGAAACGGAAATCGCCGCCGGGGTGGGCGCATTGGGAATGGCGATCGCGAAGCAGCGGACGCCGAGCTCCTGCTCCTCCTCGTCGATGGAGTAGCCGCGGTCCCGGATCAGCTTCAGGTCCGCAAACAGCGACTCGACGTCGCCGATGCTCTTCGGCGTGGGGTGGGCATGCCCTTGCGGGTGACGATGCCGCGCACCGTCTCGTCGTCCAGCTGGGCCAGGATCGCCTTGCCCATGCCGGTGGCGTGCATAAAGCCGCGGCGGCCCACCTCGGTGATCATCCGCATGGAGTGCAGGGACGGGACCTGGGCCACGTACATCACCATGTCCGAGTCCAGCACCGCCATGTTGGCGGTTTCCCGAGCCGCTCCACCAGCGACTGGAGCTCCGGCCGGGCCAGCGCCCCCAGCTGCTTGTTCGCGGCCTCACCCAGACGGATCAGGCGCGGGCCCAGCGCATAGCGGCGGTTCGGCAGCTGCCGGATGTAGCCCAGGGTGACCAGCGTGCGGAGCAGCCGGTGGATGGTGGGCAGCGGCAGGTCGGTGGAGGAAGAAAGTTCACTGAGGGTGACGTCGCCGCCGGCATCAGTGATCAGTTCCAGAAGTTCGAAAACGCGTTCAACGGACTGCACGCCTCCGGGGGCTTTTTCCGCCATGGCTTGGGTCTCCTGAGAGTTCGCTTGCGACAACTTTTATCCGCATCGTGAAAAAAGTGCTTAGTAGACCTAAGATACAGCACCGTCCGCCCGCCGTCGACGCCCCGTCCGTGTCACATTCGGGGCTTGTATTTCCACAAAGTAGATAATAATATCCATAATACGAAATAAATGATTGCAGCGAGAGCCCGTCCGCGGGCCGACTAGGAGGAAATTCAATGGCGAATCCGAGCCCCGGAAATTCGATCACCCTGCGAGTGGAGGCACCGTCCAGCTTCACCGCCACGTCCGAGCTGGCCGCCGCCGTCGGAGCCGCCGGCGCCGCGATCACCGCCCTGGACGTCACCGAATCCCACCACGAGACCCTGGTGGTCGACGTCACCTGCAACACCACCGATGACGACCACGCGGCCCGCGTCAAGGGCGCGCTCAACGCGCTCGACGGCGTCACCGTCCGCAACGTCTCCGACCGCACCTTCCTGATGCACCTCGGCGGCAAGCTGGAGGTTGTCCCGAAGGTCGCGCTGCGGAACCGCGACGACCTCTCCCGCGCCTACACCCCGGGGTGGCGCGCGTCTGCCTGGCCATCGCGGAAAACCCCGAGGCCGCCCGGAACCTGACCATCAAACGCAACACGATCGCCGTCGTGACCGACGGCTCCGCCGTCCTGGGCCTCGGCAACATCGGCCCGGCCGCGGCGCTGCCCGTGATGGAGGGCAAGGCGGCACTGTTCAAGCAGTTCGCCAACGTCGACGCCTGGCCGGTCTGCCTGGACACCCAGGACACCGAGGAGATCATCAGCATCGTCAAGGCCCTCGCCCCGGTCTACGGTGGCGTCAACCTCGAGGACATCGCCGCGCCGCGCTGCTTCGAGATCGAAAACCGGCTCCGCGAGGAACTCGACATCCCGGTCTTCCACGACGACCAGCACGGCACCGCCATCGTCACGCTGGCGGCCCTTGCCAACGCCCTGCGCGTGGTGGACAAGAAGCTCCCCGACGTCCGGATTGTGGTGTCGGGTGTCGGCGCGGCCGGCTCCGCCATCATCCAGCTGCTCAAAGCGCAGGGCGCGCGCAACATCATCGCCGCCGGCCGTTCGGGAGCGATCCACTTCGGCGAACAGTACGACGACGAGCACCGCACCTGGATCGCCGAGAACACCAACGAACAGGGCTTCTCCGGCACGCTGCACGAGGCCCTCAGGGGAGCCGACGTCTTCATCGGCGTCAGCGCACCGCACGTGATCGGCGAAGAGCAGGTGGCTTCCATGGCCAAGGACGCTATTGTGTTCGCCATGGCCAACCCCACGCCGGAGATCGACCCTGTGGTCGCGTCACGGCACGCCGCCGTGGTGGCAACCGGCCGCAGCGACTTCCCCAACCAGATCAACAACGTCCTGGCGTTCCCCGGGTTCTTCCGCGGCCTGCTGGACGCCGGGGCGTCGGACATCACCCCCAGATGCTCGTGGCCGCCGCCGAGGCGATCGCGAACCGGGTGGCTGACGACGAGCTCAATGCCAGCTACATCATTCCCAGCGTCTTCGACCCCCACGTGGCCTCCGATGTCGCCGCGGCCGTTGCCGCCGCCGCCCACGCGGCGGCCCCGGCCGCAGCCCTCTCCCACGCCTGATCCGCCGCCTGACCAAGCGCCTGATTCACCGCCTGACTCACCGAACAGGAAGGACCACAATGGCTCTCACAATTTCAGCCCACCGCCCCGTAGACCGCGCGGAGGAGATCCTCACCCCGGAGGCGCTGGCCTTCATCGAGGAACTGCACCAGCGGTTCGCCGCCACCCGCGGGGAGCTCCTCAAGGCCCGTGCGGTCAAGCGGGAGGAGGTGGCCCGCACCGGCCGGCTCGACTTCCTGCCGGAAACACGGGACATCCGCGAGGGAGACTGGGCCGTCGCCCCGGCCCCCGCTGCCCTCCAGGACCGCCGGGTGGAAATGACCGGACCGGCCGCACCGGCGAAGATGGCGATCAACGCCCTCAACTCCGGGGCAAAGGTCTGGCTCGCCGACCTCGAGGACGCCAGCACCCCCACCTGGTCCAACGTGATCGAATCCATCCTGAACCTCCGCGACGCCGCGGCGGGCACCCTGGCCTACACCTCCCCTGAAGGCAAGGAATACACCCTCCGCACCGACGCCCCGCTGGCCGTCGTCGTGGCCCGCCCGCGCGGCTGGCACATGAGCGAGCGCCATCTGCTGATCGGCGGCGAACACACAGTTGGCGCCCTGGTGGACTTCGGCCTGCACTTCTTCCACACCGCCAGGCGGCTGCTGGAGAACGGGCAGGGCCCGTACTACTACCTGCCCAAGATGGAGAGCCACCTCGAGGCCCGCCTCTGGAACGAGATCTTCGTCTTCGCCCAGGACTACCTCGGCATCCCGCAGGGCACCATCCGCGCCACGGTCCTGATCGAGACCATCCCCGCGGCGTTCGAAATGGACGAGATCCTCTACGAACTCCGCGACCACGCCTCCGGACTGAACGCCGGGCGCTGGGACTACCTGTTCAGCATCATCAAGTACTTCCGCGACGCCGGCCCGCGGTTCGTGCTCCCGGACCGCGCCACCGTGGCCATGACCGCGCCGTTTATGCGCGCCTACACCGAGCTGCTGGTCAAGACCTGCCACCGCCGCGGCGCCTTCGCCATGGGCGGCATGGCTGCCGTCATCCCCAACCGCCGCGAACCCGAGGTGACGGCCCAGGCCTTCGAGAAGGTGCGCGCGGACAAGACCCGCGAGGCAAACGACGGCTTTGACGGTTCCTGGGTGGCCCACCCGGACCTGGTGCCGGTCTGCCGGGACGTCTTCGACGCGGTCCTGGGCGACCGGCCGAACCAGCTGGACAAGCAGCGCCCGGAAGTCTCCGTCACCGCGGACCAGCTCCTGGACGTCGCCTCCGCCGACGGCACGGTCACCGAGGCCGGCCTGCGCCTGAACCTGTACGTCGCCATCGCCTACACCGCGGTGTGGATCTCGGGCAACGGCGCCGTCGCAATCCACAACCTGATGGAGGACGCCGCGACGGCGGAGATCTCCCGCTCGCAGGTCTGGCAGCAGATCCGCAACCAGGTGGTCCTCGCCGACACCGGCCGGACCGTGACCCGCGAGCTGGTGACCGGGATCCTGGCCGAAGAAACGGAGAAGCTCCGCGGCGAGGTGGGCGAGGACGCGTTCGCGAAGCACTACCTGCCCGCCAGCAAGCTCATCGGCGATATCTGCCTCTCCGAGGACTACACGGACTTCCTCACCACCCCGGCCTACGAATTGGTGGGCTGAGCCATGGCTGTACCGCCCTCTGTATCTCCCTCCGGGACGCCCTCCGGGGCGCTCTCCGCGGCCGACCTCGGCAGGATCGATGCCCAGCTCGCGGCGACGGACCGGCTCCTGGAACTGAACTATCCGGGCGACGACGGCACCCGCCAGCCGGTGCACACCGTCTATGTCCCGGCGGACCGTTTCACCCCGGGCTTCGCCTCCGACTGGGGCGCCCAGGCGCTGGCCGCCGCCGACGCCCACGGCGGGCTGGAACAGCTCTGCACCCTGCTCGGCCAGGATCCCGCGCTGGCCGCCGCCGTCGCCCCCGCGTGGCCGCGAAACTCGGCAGCGAGCCGATCGAGGACCTCCGGCTGGACTTCGAGGACGGCTACGGTGACCGGGGTGACGCCGCCGAGGACGCCGACGCCGTCACTGCCGCGGCCGCCGTGGCCGCCGCCGTGGCGGACGGCAGTGCCCTCCGTTCATCGGGATCCGGTTCAAGTGCTTCGAGGCGCCCACCCGGGCCCGCGGGCTGCGCACCCTGGACCTGTTCGTCTCCGGCCTGGCCGCCGCCGGCGAGCTCCCGGAGGGGCTGGTCCTCACCCTGCCCAAGGTCACCACCGTGGCCCAGGTGCAGGCGATGGACTACGCCGTGTCCCGGCTGGAGGAAGTCCACTCGCTGCCCGCCGGACGCCTGCGCTTTGAGGTCCAGGTGGAAACGCCACAGCTGATCCTGGGCCCGGACGGCACCTCCCCGTGGCGCAGCTGCCGCACGCCGTTCCCGGCCGGATCAGCGCCCTGCACTACGGCACCTACGACTACTCGGCGTCCCTGCAGATCTCCGCGGAATACCAGTCCATGGAGCACCCGGTGGCGGACTACGCCAAGGAAGTGATGCAGCTGGCCGTGGCCGGCACCGGCATCCGGCTCTCCGACGGGTCCACCAACGTCATCCCCGTCGGCGACGGGGTGCAGGACGCCTGGCGGCTTCACGGCCGCCTGGTCCGCCGTTCGCTGGAGCGCGGCTACTACCAGGGCTGGGACCTCCACCCCGCCCAGCTGCCGAGCCGCTTCGCCGCCACCTACGCGTTCTACCGGCAGGGTCTTCCCGCCGCCGCCGCACGGCTCCGCAACTATGTCGAGCGCACCGACGGCGGCGTGATGGACGAACCCGCCACGGCCAGGGCCCTCGCGGCCTTCGTGCTGCGCGGCATCCAGTGCGGGCCGCCGGCGCGGAGGAAGTCCTGGAACTGACCGGCCTCGGACTGCCCCCGCTGACCGCCCTGGCGCACCCCGGCTGGCCCAGCCGCCGCCGCCCACAACCACTGACCCTCACTGATCCCCTTAGGAGAGCACCCATGAGCACCTACTTTTCCCCGAAGGCGGCCTGCCGCCGCAGACCCAGCTCCTCACCGACCGCGCCGTCGTCAAAGAGGCCTACACGGTGATCCCCAAGGGGTGCTGCGCGACATCGTCACCAGCAACCTCCCCGGCTGGACCAAAACCCGCGCCTGGATCATCGCCCGCCCCATCGCCGGGTTCGCCACCACCTTCTCGCAGCTGATCGTGGAAGTGGCGCCGGGCGGCGGCAGCGACAAGCCCGAGGCGGAGGCCGGCGTCGAAGGCGTCATCTTCCTCACCAAGGGCGAACTGACACTGACGCTCGACGGCGAGATCCACCACCTGGAGGCCGGTGGCTACGCCTACCTCGCGGCGGGCTCGGACTGGAAGGTCTCCAACGACTCCGCCGGGGAGACCGCCAGTTTCCAGTGGGTCCGCAAGGCCTATGAGCCGCTGGACGGCTTCACGGCGAAATCCTTCGTGACCCGCGACCAGGACGTCGAACCGCGGGCCATGCCCGGCACCGACGGCGCCTGGGCCACCACCCGGTTCGTGGACCCGGACGACCTGGCCCACGACATGCACGTCAACATCGTCACGCTCCAGCCCGGTGCCTCCATCCCGTTCGCCGAAACCCATGTGATGGAACACGGGCTTTTTGTCCTCGAGGGCAAGGCCGTCTACCGCCTCAACGACGACTGGGTGGAGGTCGAGGCCGGCGACTTCATGTGGCTCCGCGCCTTCTGCCCGCAGGCCTGCTACGCCGGCGGACCCGGCCCGTTCCGCTACCTGCTCTACAAGGACGTCAACCGGCAGATCCGCCTCACCTAAACAAGTTCCCTGCGCTGCTCCCGCCCCGCCGGACACCCGTCACGGCCCCGGGAGCGGCGCCCGGGGCGCTGCCGGACGCCGTAGGGCGTTCGACGGCGCCCCGCCGCACGTCGGCTGCCTGCCCACGCCGCACCTGCCTAGTGCGCCCCTTTGTGCGCCCTGTGCCCTTGTGCGCCCGGCGATGCTTGCTAGCCTGAGGCTGTGAAGTACGAGTCCCTCTGGATCGGAATGCTCCTTGGCGCGGCCCTTGGCCTCGTCATCGGAGTGGTCAGTGCCGACAAACCGTTCACCGGCCTGCTGATCGGCGTGGGCGTCGGGGCGCTGGTGGCCTGGCGGCCCGGAAAGACCCCACAAAGCGGTAGCGACATCCCGCGCCCTGCACTGCCGGGCCCTGGCCTCCCGCGCCTCGACTCTTCTCGTCGCACACCCCTTGACTCACCCGCCCCACCTTCCCTACACTTTTCATAAAGCAGAATTAAGATTCCACAAAGCGGAAAATGAAAACTGGAAGCGATACATGGGCAATGACGCCCGGGATCCAGTTCCCGCCCTCACCGGAAAGAACCCGCCATGACGTACTCCGTGAACTGCTCCATCCTCTTGACCGAACTGCCCTCCTTGAGCGGCCCGCCGCGGCGAAGGCCGCCGGCTTTGACGCCGTCGAGTTCTGGTGGCCGTTCGCCGCATCGGTGCCCGGGGATGCCGAACTGACCCGCTTTGAGCGGGCCATCACCGACGCGGGCGTCCAGCTCGCCGGACTCAACTTCAACGCCGGCGACATGCCGGCCGGGGACCGGGGCCTGGTGTCCTGGAAAGGCCGTTGCGCCGAGCTCAAGGACAACATCGACGTCGTGGCCGGGATCGGCGGACGGCTCGGCTGCACGTCCTTCAACGCGCTCTACGGCAACCGGCAGGACGAGCACAGCCCGGAGGCCCAGGACGAGCTGGCGGTCCAGAACCTCGCCGCCGCGGCCGCCGGAGTGGCCGGCATCGGCGGCACCGTGCTGCTGGAGCCGGTCAGCGGCGCCCCGCGCTACCCGCTCCTCACGGCCGACGACGCCCTCCGGGTCATCTCCCGGGTGAAGGCGGAAACCGGCACGGAGAACATCAGGCTCCTCGCCGACTTCTACCACCTGTCGGTCAACGGCGACGACGTCCCCGCCGTCATTGAAAAGCACGCCAAGGACTTCGGCCACATCCAGATCGCCGATAACCCCGGCCGCGGGGCTCCCGGAACCGGTGAGCTTCCCTCGGCGATTGGATCGCCCGCAGCCGCCAACTCGGCTACGAGGGCTACATCGGCCTCGAATACAAGGAACCGGCGGAGACCGCCTTCGCCTGGGCCATCCGCCAGCGCGTGGCCCGTTGATAGCCACCACCCGCCACGCAGCACACCCGCGCTAAAAAGACTTCAGAAAAGAGAACCATCATGAGCAACGTTGCAGTCATCGGACTCGGAATCATGGGCCTGCCCATGGCCATCAACCTGGTCAACGCCGGCCACACCGTCACCGGCTTCAACCGCAGCCAGGACAAGATCGACAAGCTCGTCTCCGAAGGCGGCCGGGGCGCTGCGAGCATCGCGGACGCCGTCAAGGACGCCGACGTCGTCATCACCATGGTGCCGGACTCCCCGATGTCGAGGGCGTCGTCAGCGGGCCCGACGGCGTCTTCGCCAACGCCAAACCCGGGGCCCTGTGGATCGACGCCAGCAGCATCCGCCCGGACGTCGCCAAGCGCCTCGCCGAGGATGCCAAGGCCGCTGGGATCCGCGCCCTGGACGCTCCGGTGTCCGGCGGCGAACAGGGTGCCATCGACGCCGCCCTGTCCATCATGGTGGGCGGCGACGCGGCAGATTTCGAGGCCGCCCAGGATGTCCTCAACGCGGTGGGCAAGACCATCGTCCACGTCGGCCCCGCAGGCTCCGGCCAGACCGTCAAGGCAGCCAATCAGCTGATCGTTGCCGTCAATATCGAGGTCCTGGCGGAGGCTATCGCCTTCCTTGAGGCCTACGGCGTGGACACGGACGCGGCCTTGAAAGTCCTGGGCGGCGGCCTGGCCGGTTCCAAGGTCCTGGACCAGAAGGGCCAGAAGATGCTGGACCGTAACTTCGACCCCGGTTTCCGCCTGGCCCTGCACCACAAGGACCTGGGCATCGTCACCTCGGCCGCCCGCGAAGCCAACGTCGCCGTCCCCCTCGGCGCCGTCGTCGCGCAGCTCGTGACCGCCACCGTCAACCAGGGCGACGGCGGACTCGACCACTCCGGACTCTTCAAGCAGGTCCTGCAGCTCTCCGGCCGGAAGTAGCGCAGGCGCCGCCGCCGTCCGGGGGCACTTCGACACGGACACGCCGGCCGCCGTCGTGGATTACGACGCCGACTCCCCAAAGTGCCCCGCGACCGCTCGCCGGGCCTCCCTTCAGCACACCCAAAATCAGACTTTCAAGGAGCACCCCATGACTAAGATGCGCACCGTAGACGCTGCCGTCGCCATCCTGGAAAAGGAGGGCGCCACCGAGGCGTTCGGCCTGCCAGGCGCGGCCATCAACCCGTTCTACTCCGCCATGCGGAACCACGGCGGGATCCGCCACACCCTGGCCCGTCACGTGGAAGGCGCCAGCCACATGGCTGACGGCTACAGCCGGGCCCAGGACGGCAACATCGGCATCTGCATCGGCACCTCCGGGCCCGCCGGCACGGACATGATCACCGGACTCTACGCCGCCTGGGCCGATTCCATCCCCATGCTGTGCATCACCGGCCAGGCCCCCGTGGCCAAACTGCACAAGGAAGACTTCCAGGCCGTGGACATCGAGTCCATCGCCAAGCCGGTCACCAAAATGGCCATGACCGTCCTGGAACCCGGCCAGGTCCCCGGCGCCTTCCAGAAGGCCTTCCAGCTGATGCGCTCCGGCCGTCCGGGACCGGTGCTGCTGGACCTGCCCATCGACGTCCAGCTGGCCGAGATCGAATTCGATATCGACGCCTACGAGCCCTGGCCGTCGAGAAGCCGCGGGCCAGCCGCAGGCAGCTGGAGAAGGCGCTGGACATGCTCACCGCTGCCCGGCACCCGCTGATCGTTGCCGGCGGCGGCGTCATCAACGCCGGCGCGTCCGCGCAGCTGGTGGAACTGGCCGAACTGCTGGGCGTGCCGGTCATCCCCACCCTGATGGGCTGGGGCGCCATCCCCGACGATCACCCGCTCATGGCCGGCATGGTGGGCCTGCAGACCTCGCACCGCTACGGCAACGAGACCATGCTGGCCTCCGACTTCGTCATCGGCATCGGAAACCGCTGGGCCAACCGGCACACCGGCGGCCTGGACACCTACACGGCTGGCCGCACGTTCGTCCACATCGACATCGAGCCCACGCAGATCGGCCGCGTGTTCTCCCCGGACCTGGGCATCGCCTCCGACGCCGGCGCGGCGCTGGCGGGCCTGGTTGACCTGGCCCGCGAACGCCAGGCGGCGGGCACCCTGCCGGACTATTCCGGCTGGGCCGCCGAATGCGCCGAGCGCAAGGGCACGATGCACCGCAAGACCCACTTCGAGAACATCCCCATCAAGCCGCAGCGCGTGTACGAGGAGATGAACAAGGCCTTCGGCAAGGACACCACCTACGTCTCCACGATCGGCCTGTCCCAGATCGCCGGCGCCCAGATGCTGCACGTCTTCGGGCCGCGCAAATGGATCAACGCCGGCCAGGCCGGCCCCTGGGCTGGACCGCCCCGGCCGCCCTCGGCGTCGTGCGCGGCAAGCCGGAGGAGACCGTCGTCGCCCTGTCCGGCGACTACGATTTCCAGTTCATGATCGAAGAGCTGGCCGTGGGCGCGCAGTTCAACCTGCCGTACATCCACGTGGTGGTGAACAACTCCTACCTGGGCCTGATCCGCCAGTCCCAGCGCGGCTTCAACATGGAACAGAACGTGTCCCTGGCCTTCGAAAACATCAACTCCACCGGCCTCTCCGCCACCGCGAGCGGCTACGGCGTGGACCACGTCAAGGTGGCCGAGGGCCTGGGCTGCAAAGCCATCCGGGTGGAGGACCCCAACGACTTGGCGTCCGCGTTCGGCAAGGCCAAGGCCATCATGGGCGAGTTCCAGGTTCCCGTTGTGGTCGAGGTGATCCTGGAGAAGGTCACCAACATCTCCATGGGTGTGGAAATCAACGCCGTCAACGAGTTCGAGGCCCTGGCCGAGACCCGCGAGGACGCCCCCACCGCCATCCTGGCCCTGCAGGCCTAAGACATGCGCGTAGTCATAGCTCCGGACAAGTTCAAGGGGTCGCTGTCCGCCCCGGACGTCGCCCGGCACGTCGAGGCCGGGCTGCAGGCGGCGACGGGCTCCAACCTTGACGCCCTCCGGATTCCGGTGGCCGACGGCGGCGAGGGGACTCTCGACGCCGCCGTCGGCTCCGGTTTCGCCCGGCGCAGCGCCATGGTCAGCGGCCCCACCGGGCAGCGGATCCAGGCGGAGTTCGCGGTCCGCGGCCGGGAGGCCGTCATCGAAATGGCCGCCGCGTCCGGACTTGCCGTCCTGCCCGGCGGCCCTGCCGGGACCGGCGAGGGGGACTCCGGCAAAGGGGACACGGGCGGCCGGCCGGATTCCGCCAGCGCCAGGTCCGCCACCAGCCTCGGCACCGGGGAACTGATCCGGGCGGCGCTCGACGCCGGGTGCCGGCAGATCATCCTGGGCGTCGGCGGCAGTGCCAACACCGACGGCGGCGCCGGCGTCCTGCAGGGACTCGGCGCCAGGCTCCTCGACACCGACGGCGCGGACCTCCCGCCCGGCGGCGCGGCCCTCGCCCGGCTGGACCGGATCGATTTCTCCGGCTTCGATTCCCGGCTGGACGGCGCCCGCTTCATCCTGGCCAGCGACGTGGACAACCTGCTCCTCGGCGCGGAAGGCGCCCCGGCGGTCTTCGGACCGCAGAAGGGCGCCACGGCGGAGGACGTCGCAGTCCTCGACGCCGCCCTGGCCCGCTTTGTGGACGTCCTCGCAGCCGAGATCGGACCCCGCGCGCTGAAGGCCGCGGCCGCTCCGGGCGCCGGTGCGGCGGGCGGGGTGGGCTACGCGGCGATCGCGGTACTGGCCGCGACCCGCCGGCCGGGCATCGACGTCGTACTGGAGTTCACCGGGCTTGCCGACCGGCTGGCCGGCGCGGACCTGGTGATCACCGGCGAAGGCAGCCTGGACGAACAGAGCCTGCTCGGCAAAACACCCATGGGCGTTGCGCGGGCGGCCGCGCGGGCCGGCGTGCCGGTGGTGGCCGTCTGCGGCCGCACCACGCTGACGCCGGAGCAGCAGAAGGATTCCGGATTCCGGCAGGTCTACCCCTGACCGCGCTGGAGGCCAAGGTAGAACTGTGTATAGCCGAAGCAGGACCCCTGCTGGAACAAGTGGGCAAGCAGATCGGCGCGGAACTGGCGGACCTGACCCGGGCCGCCACCGCACCGGCGAAAAGCGCCCGCACAAAGGAGCCACTTAATGTCTGAAGAAAACTTTGACCTTGTCATCCGTGGCCGGCGCATCCTCACCACGGCCGGCATCGCGGCCCGTGAGGTGGGTGTGCGCGGCGGCAGGATCGCCGCGATCGTGCCGCTAGGCAACGGGCTCTCCGGCGAGGAAATCATTGAACTCGCCGACGACGAAACCCTCATCCCGGGCCTGGTGGACACGCACGTGCACGTCAACGAGCCCGGCCGCACCGAGTGGGAGGGCTTTGCGTCCGCCACCCGCGCCGCGGCAGCCGGGGGCGTCACCACCATCATCGACATGCCGCTGAATTCCATCCCGCCCACCACCACCGTGGAAGGGCTCAAGCTCAAGCGCGAAGTGGCCGAGGACCAGGCGTTCGTCGACGTCGGGTTCTGGGGCGGCGCCGTGCCGGGCAACAAGGCGGAACTGCGCGGACTCCACGACGAGGGTGTGTTCGGCTTCAAGTGCTTCCTCCTGCACTCCGGCGTGGACGAGTTCCCGCACCTGGAAGCGGACGAGATGGAAGAGGACATGGCCGAGCTCAAGTCCTTTGACTCGCTCATGATCGTCCACGCCGAGGATTCCCACGCGATCGACCACGCGCCCCACCCGGGCGGCGACCAGTACGCGACGTTCCTTGCCTCCGCCCGCGCGGCGCCGAGAACAAGGCCATCGCGGAAGTGATCGAGCGTGCCCGCTGGACCGGCGCCCGCGCCCACATCCTGCACCTCTCGTCCTCCGACGCCCTGCCGATGATCGCCACGGCCAAGCGCGACGGCGTCCACCTCACCGTGGAGACCTGCCCGCACTACCTCACCCTCATGGCCGAGGAAATCCCCAACGGCGCCACCGCCTACAAGTGCTGCCCGCCCATCCGCGAGGCCGCCAACCGCGAGCTGCTGTGGAAGGGCCTGGAGGACGGGACCATCGACTGCATCGTCTCCGACCACTCGCCCAGCACCCTGGACCTCAAGGACCTGGAAAACGGCGACTTTGCCGTGGCCTGGGGTGGGGTCTCCTCGCTGCAGCTGGGCCTGTCCCTGATCTGGACGGAGGCCCGGCACCGCGGCATCCCCCTGGAGCAGGTGGTGTCCTGGATGGCTGAGAAGCCCGCCGCCCTGGCCCGGCTCTCCACCAAGGGCCAGTTGGCCCTCGGGTTCGACGCGGACTTCTCGGTCTTCGCGCCCGACGAGGCCTTCGTGGTGGACGTGTCCAAGCTCAAGCACAAGAACCCCATCACGCCCTACGACGGCAAGGCTCTCTCCGGGGTGGTCCGGAGGACATTCCTGCGCGGGCACGAAATCGACGGCCAGACCCCCGGCGGAAAGCTCATCCGCCGCGGCGGCGTCTGAGGCGGATGACCGTGGCAGTCCAGGTACATGCCCCGCGCGGCATATGCGCAGCGGCGCCGGCGAAGCCGATGCCCGTCACCCCGGTGCCTGCCCTGTCTGAGCGCGCCCAGGCGGGGCGGGTTCAGGCGAGCCCGGCTCAGGCGGGCCAAGTTCAGGCGGGACCGGCCCTCAAGGCCCACGGCCTGTCGGTCTGGATTGCGCCAGGTCCCGGGCGGGACATTGATGCTGCTGTGATGGCCCGCGCCGCGGAACTGCTTCTGGCACGCGCCCTGAAGATTGCCCCGGAGGCGGAAGTCCACATTCGGCCCGCCGCCGGGGCTGCAACCTCCGCTGCCCTGCCCCTCCCGCAGGGAGAACCGGCAGGAACACCCGGCAGCGGAACCCGGGTGCCGTCGTCGTCCGATCCGGAGGGTTCCCCGGAAGACTCCCCGGGAGATAGCGGCGCAACCCGGCTCCCACCGTCGGCAGGTCCTGACACCCTGGTGTGCGTGGACCTTGCCGCCGGCGAGGTGCAGCTGGACGGCCGGCCAGTGGCACTGACCGGCGTCGAATTCAGGCTGCTGCGCCACCTCGTGGAGAACTGCTCCCGCACCGTCAGCCGGGAGGAACTGCGGCTGTTCCTCGAATCGTTCGATTCCTCCGCGGCGGCCTCGCGATCCATCGATGTGTATGTGGGGCGGGTGCGGCGCAAACTGCGGCGCGGGCGGCACGCGATCGCGACGGTCCGCGGCGGCGGCTACCAGTTTGTGCCCGGATCCCGGACCAAGGTGCGCGGCCCGGCGGAATACAGCATCTGAACCCGTGGTTGTGCATCAGCAAACCGCCTGTTCCCAGTCGACAGACCACAGTCGACAGACCACACCAGACCCCGAAGGATCCCAATGAGCCCCAACCTGACCAAGCTCCAGCCCGGAACCCCGCCCCGGAGTTCACGCTCCCTGACGCCGCGGGTCAGAAGGTGTCCCTGGCCGATTACCGCGGCAAGAACGTCATCGTGTATTTCTACCCGCAGGCCGCCACCCCGGGCTGCACCACCGAGGCCTGCGACTTCCGTGACAGCCTGTCCTCCCTGCAGGGCTCCGGTTACGAGGTGCTGGGCGTCTCCCCGACGGCCCGGAGGCCCTGGCCGAGTTCACGGGCGACTTCGCGCTGACGTTCCCGCTGCTCGCCGACGAGGACCACGCCGTGGCGCTGGCCTACGGCGCCTGGGGCGAAAAGCTGGTCAACGGCGAAGTCACCGAAGGCATCGTCCGCTCCACAGTGGTCCTGGATCCCGAGGGCAACGTCAAGCTGGCGCAGTACCGGGTCAAGGCGCAGGGCCACGTCGCCGCGCTGAAGGATGCCCTCGGCATCTGACGCCACGGTTTCCGCTTCCGGTCCCCGCTGTCCCGCCCGGTTTCGGACAGGCGCACCGGTTTCCGCTTCCCGCACCGTTTTCGGACAGCCGCCCCGGTTTCGGACGGGCGCACCGGGGATCCAGGGCGCGGCGGTCCGATTCCGCCGCGCTTGTCCTGAGCGCCGCCCCGGGCCGAAGTCGCCGCGGGAAAAGTTCTCCACATCCGCTGTGCCTGACGTTGCCCGGCCGGTCTTCGCGGACCAGCATCTGTGGCATGGACGCACCAGAACTGATTCTCAGCAGCGACCTCGCACGGCTTGGCCAGGACACCCGAGATCTGGCCCGGAAGGCGAAGTCCGGGCAGCTCCGCCGCATCCGGCAGGGCGTCTACGTCCGGCCGCAGGACTGGGAGGCGCTGACGCCGTGGGACCGGTATCCGCTCCTCATCAGGGCGGCGGCCGCCACTTTGCAGAGCCGCACGGTCTTCTGCCGCCAGTCCTCCGGCGTGCTCTGGGACCTGCCGGTGCCGGGCCTTCAACACCCAGTGCACGCATGCACCTCGGACGCCGGCGGCGGACGCTCGCGTGCCGGGGTCCGTCGGCATTTCGTCGATTTGAGCTCGGCCCGGGTCGAGGCGCGCCACGGCCTGCTGGTCATGGATCGCGCGCGTACAGCCTTGGACCTGGCAGCCTTCGAATCATTTGAGCAGGGCGTCGCGGTATTCGACCACGTCCTCCGGCCGCAGCCCGGCACCCTTGCGCCGCTCAGCAAAGCGGAACTCGACGCCGGCGTCGACGGTAATTACACGGCGGCCGCCGCCCGGCGAATCCAGACCGCCCTGAGGTTTGCCGATCCCGCGTCCGGTTCCCCGGGTGAATCCGTCAGCCGTGCCATGATGCACCGGCTTGGCTTCCGGGTTCCCCTCCTTCAGGTCGAAATCCGGGACGGGCGCGGGCTGGTGGCCCTCACAGACTTTGACTGGCCCGAGGAGCGGCTGTGCGGAGAATTCGACGGCCTCGTGAAGTACCGGAATCCGGAGTATCTTCGGGGCCGGACGCCGGCGCAGGCTCTCACCGACGAGAAACCCCGGGAGGACCGGATCCGTGCCACGGGCCGGCGGGTGGTCCGCTGGACGTGGTCTGAGCTGTCCAGTCCCGCACGATTTGGCGCATTCCTGGCGGAGGCAGGCGTTCCGCGGGCGACACTCCCGTCCTACCATCGCTGATCCGGACGCGCTTCCGGAAAATTGCTGCTGAATCAGACACAGGCTCCCCGGATCCGCGCCGCGCCGGTCCGAAATCGCAGCGCGAGCCGGAAAACGGCGCGGAAAACGGTGCGGCGACCTATGGCCGGGTCCCCGCCACAATGGTGGCCGTGGAACGGAGGCGGAGGGCGCCGTCGTGCTCGTAGCGGCCCAGCAGCCGGAAGACGTCGGAGCGGATCAGTTCCCGGGATTCCCGGTCCGCCCGCGCCAGGCCCACCGCCACTGTGGTCGCTATGTCGGTCATGAACTCCCAGTAGAGCTCCGGTGACTCCTGGACCAGGTCCGTGCTGACCTTCCGCTCGCTGACGTCCACCAGCCCGGCGTCCCTGAACATCCGGGTCATGAACCCCTGCGCCGCGCAACGGAAAAGCCCGGGCGTGCCCGCCGGCGGCACCGGCAGTTCGGTATGGCGGGCGATCGTGCCGAGGACCAGGCTGGCCCACGGGTTTTCAGCGGCCCGGCCCCAGACGGCGGCGCTGATCCGGGCGCCCGGTTTGGCCACGCGCACCATTTCTCTCACGGCGGGGGACATCCTGGGGAAGAACATCAGGCCGAAGCGGCAGAGGACGGCGTCGAAGGATGCGTCGTCGAACGGGAGGGCGGCGGCGTCGCCGACGGCGGTCTCCACGTTGGCGAGACCGCGGGCCGCGGCCTTCTCGGAGGCCACCCGCAGCATCCCCTCGGAGATGTCCAGCAGGGCGACACTTCCGCGGGAAACGAGGGCGGCGGCGCTCAGGCCGGGTTCGCCGGTTCCGGCCGCGACGTCGAGTACCGCCGAGTCCGGGCGGAGCCTTGCCTCCTGGATGACGGCGTCGCCGAAGGGTGCGTGCCAGCCCAGCACTTCGGCGTCCCATTTGCGCCAGCCTGCGGAGAACTCGTCCCAGGTGCTGCGCTGCTGGTCCCTGATCTGCTCCGCTGAGGCTGACATGGCGCTCCCCCTTGCTGTTCCTTGCCCTCCCCATCCCTAAGTGTGCTCCCCGTCCGGGGCCGAGGCAATGGTTCCGGTGGCAGTAGGCTTAACGGCATGTCTACCCCCGAAAACCCCGGCACCCCAGGCGAGCAGCACGTCCCCGAACGGCGCGAAATCACCGTGCGCCGCGCGCCGAAGTACGTGCCGTTCCTGGTCCTGGGAGGGCTCGTGGGCTTCGGCGTGGCAGCCTTCCTCGCCTACGGCCTCCCGGGCGACGAAAGCTACGATGCCAGCGCCGTCTTCGGCTTCTTTATGATCATGTGCGGCGCCGGAGGTGTCATTTTGGGTGGCACCGTTGCGCTCATCCTGGACCGGCTGAGCGTCCGCCGGGCCAAGCGCGCCGTCGTCGAATCCGTCCCGGATTCCGTTCCCGACACCGGGGACCAGCCGGGGGCCTGAGTGCTACCGGTCAAACGCTGCAGGTCATAAACCGGCCGCCGGGAAAGTCCTAGCGCACAACGTGAGATAATCAACCAGTGGCACGCGGCGATGGAAAACTTTCTCATGACCTTCTCCCTGGCGAAAAAGGCCCTCAGGACGCATGTGGCGTCTTTGGGGTCTGGGCTCCCGGCGAAGAGGTTGCAAAACTCACCTATTACGGGCTGTATGCACTGCAGCACCGCGGTCAGGAGTCCGCTGGTATAGCCACCAGCGACGGCAACCGGATCAACGTCTACAAGGACATGGGACTCGTGTCCCAGGTCTTCGACGAGACCACGCTCAACACCCTGACCGGGCACCTGGCCGTCGGCCACTGCCGTTACTCCACCACCGGCGCGAGCCACTGGGCCAACGCGCAGCCCACCCTGGGCGCGACCGCGACCGGCACCGTGGCCCTGGCGCACAACGGCAACCTGACCAACACCGCCGAGCTCAAGACCATGATTGAGGACCGCAACGGCGGCCAGCTCAGCGGCGAAATGAAACAGGGCAACACCTCGGACACCGCCCTCGTCACCGCCCTGCTGGAGGGCGAAGAGGGCAAGTCCCTCGAAGAGACCGCCATGGAACTGCTGCCCAAGATCAAGGGCGGCTTCTGCTTCGTCTTTATGGATGAGGGCACCCTTTACGCGGCCCGGGACACCTACGGCATCCGTCCGCTCTGCCTCGGCCGGCTGGAACGCGGCTGGGTAGTGGCCTCTGAACAGTCCGCCCTCGCCACCGTCGGCGCCAGCTTCATCCGCGAAATCGAGCCCGGCGAGTTCATCGCGATCGACGAGGACGGTGTCCGCTCGCAGCGCTTCGCCGAGGCGACGCCGGCCGGCTGCGTTTTCGAATACGTTTACCTCGCCCGCCCGGACGCCGCCATCGCGGGCCGTTCCGTGTACGAGTCCCGCGTGGAAATGGGCCGCCAGCTGGCCCGGGAGAACACCCAGGAAGCGGACATCGTCATCCCGGTGCCGGAATCAGGCACCCCTGCCGCCGTGGGCTACGCCGAGGAATCCGGTATCCCCTTCGCGCACGGCTTCGTCAAGAACTCCTATGTGGGTCGCACGTTCATCCAGCCCTCGCAGACCCTGCGCCAGCTCGGCATCCGGCTCAAGCTCAACGCTCTGGAATCAGTGATCCGCGGCAAGCGTGTAGTAGTGGTGGACGACTCGATCGTCCGCGGCAACACCCAGCGCGCCATCGTGCGGATGCTCCGCGAGGCCGGCGCCGCAAGCGTCCACATCAAGATCTCCTCCCCGCCGGTCAAGTGGCCCTGCTTCTATGGAATCGACTTCGCCTCCCGCGCGGAACTGATCGCCAACGGCGCCACCATCGACGAGATCACCCAGGCCATCGGCGCCGACTCGCTCGCCTACATCTCCGAAGACGGCATGATCGAAGCCACCCGCCAGCCGCGCGAACGCCTGTGCACCGCCTGCTTCACAGGCAAGTACCCCATCGAGCTCCCGGCCCCCGACAGGCTGGGCAAGAACCTGCTCGAACGGACCGATCTGGGCGGGCTCCCCGCCGCCGGCACCGCTGCCCCGGCCGGCACCGCCGCCCCTGCCGTCTCCGCTGGGGGCCGCCGACGTCGATCCCGGCACCGCCGAGGATGAGGACCCGGCAGAGAAGCCCGGCGCCACCGGCTGCGATCCGGGCCCCGACGCCGAATTCGAAGACCTGCTCACCGATGCCGACCGCGTCACCAAAGCCGACAAGAAAGAGCCCGTATGACCTCCGCCTCCCCGGCCGCTGACATGAACGCCGCCCAGAACGCCGTTGGCATCACCTACGCCTCCGCCGGCGTCGACGTCGAAGCGGGCGACCGCGCCGTCGAACTTATGAAGGACGCCGTCAAGGCGACCCACAACTCCTCGGTGATCGGCGGCGTCGGCGGCTTCGCCGGCCTGTACGACGTCTCGAAGCTGCTCACGTACAAGCGCCCGCTGCTGGCCACCTCCACCGACGGCGTCGGCACCAAGGTTGCCATCGCGCAGGCCATGGACATCCACGACACCATCGGCTTCGACCTCGTCGGCATGGTGGTCGATGACATCGTGGTGGTGGGCGCCGAGCCGCTGTACATGACCGACTACATCGCCTGCGGCAAGGTTGTCCCGGAGCGCATCGCGGACATCGTCCGCGGCATCGCGGCCGCCTGCTCCGTTGCCGGCACCGCCCTGGTGGGCGGCGAAACCGCCGAGCACCCCGGACTGCTGGGCGAGCACGAGTACGACGTCGCCGGTGCCGCCACCGGTGTTGTCGAAGCCGCCGACCTCCTGGGCCCGGACCGCGTCCGCGCCGGCGACGTCGTGATCGGCATGGCCTCCTCCGGGCTTCACTCCAACGGCTACTCCCTGGTCCGCCGAGTCATCAACCACGCCGGCTGGGCCCTGGACCGCCACGTCTCCGAGTTCAGCCGCACGCTGGGCGAGGAACTTCTGGAACCGACCCGCGTCTACGCCGCCGATTGCCTGGACCTGGCCCGCACCTTCCCGGTGAACGGCTCCGCCGCCGGCCAGGCCGTGCACGGCTTCAGCCACGTGACCGGCGGCGGGCTCGCCGCCAACCTGGCCCGCGTCCTGCCGCAGGGCCTGCTGGCCACCGTGGACCGCGCCACCTGGCAGCTCCCGGCCATCTTCCGGCTCGTCGCCGAGCTGGGCAACGTCCCGCTGGCAGACCTGGAGCGCACGCTGAACCTCGGTGTGGGTATGGTGGCGATCGTCTCCCCGAAGCCGCCGACGCCGCGGTGAACCGGCTCAACGAGCGCGGGCTGCCGGCCTGGATCATGGGCACCGTCGAGGAAAACTCGGACTCCGTGGTCAAGACCGGCCCGGACTACGTACAGGGCGCCAAGGGCGTCGACGGCGGCGCGGTCCGGCTGGTCAACGCCTACGCCTAACCCCAATCGAGTGCTCCACAACCGCCGTTTAGAACCTCCAAAACGGCGGTTGTGGAGCACTCGATCTGTTTAAACCTCCAGCACGCTGAACACGCCGCCCTGCGGATCCTCGAGGGTGGCGATGGTGCCGGCTTCGTCGGCCTCGTCGGGTGCGATCAGGACCGTGCCGCCGCCGCCTCCGCCGCCGCGACGACCTCCGCGACGCTGGACACCCCGAAGTACACCTGCCATCCCGGCTTGAGAGTGCCCTCGGCGTCCGCCGGGACCGCGGCAATCCCGGCCACTTCGGTGCCGTTCACCATCAGCGTGGAGTACTTGCCGCCGTCGTCCTGCGGGTATTCGGTGACGTCGTGCCCGAACAGCTGCTGGAAGAATCCGACGGCGGACTGCGGCTCGGGCGTCAGCAGCTCGGCCCAGGTCAGGGCGCCGGGCTCCCCGCCGCGCGCGGTACCGAGATGGGTTCCGGCCTGCCAGGCGCCGGTGGTTCCCCCTCCGGGCGGGGCGAAGAAGACCATCACGCCCGTGCCGCCCACCGCTTCCGGACCAAACTCGAGGGTTCCGCCGGCGTGGACCAGGCCGGCGGCAAGCTCGCCGGCATCGGGGATGCGAAGTACACGTTCCACTGCGGAGGCGCTGCGGCGGCCATCTGATGCGGGTTCTGCGGCGCGATCACGCTGACCAGGTCCTCGCCCAGGAATGCCTGCGCGTAGCTGCGCCCGTCCGGGGTGGGCAGGTCCTCGAAGCGCCAGCCGAACACCGCGGCATAAAACGCCTTGGCCGCCGGAACGTCACTGGTCTGAAGGTCCGTCCAGCAGATCTCGCCTTCGGTGAACCCCGTGCGCATGTTCATGGCAATCCTTCCGGAACGGTTGGTGCGGGCCCGGCGGAGCCGCAGCTTCAACCTAGCCCGGGGGCCGGCCCGGACAACTGCGCCCCCGTCTCACCGGGGTGCCTCCGGTATGAACGGGCAGCAGAAAACCCGCCGGCCACACCCTTGCGGGAGTGGCGGCGGGCCTGAAATCATGTGGTCGGCAATCCGCTAAAGAAGCTGATGCCGGGAAGAAGTGTCGACTAACCTATCCGACGGGAATCTACCTCGTCGTCGTCCTCTTCCACATCGTCCGCGTACTTATCCACATAAGCCGAATAATCCGGCTCAACCGGCTCACTCGAGAAACGACTCGGTGCACGACCCTCTGAGCTCTTGAGCTCACGCTGAAGCGCAGAGTAGTCAGTGTTCGGGGAATAGTACTTAATATCCCGAGCCTGCTTGGTAGCTTTTGCCTTTTGACGGCCGCGCCCCATGGCGTGACCCCTTTTGTACTCGGACCGGAGGTGGTCACCATTGGCGATCGGTGAGGCCCCGGAATGTTTGGTCAATTTGTCGTACACCTAGATTACATGCTTTCTGCTGCAACTGCTCCCCGGGACGGCCGCCGGGGGCAGTGTTGCGCGCGCCGGAACCCCGGGCGGCGCCCCGGCGGCATGCAGGCCGCCCGGCATCTTAGATAGAGTTCCGTAGTGGACTCGCGGAAAAGGGTCCTTCCGCCGCGCGTCCAGCCGCGGCAAAGACGCTCGAAAGTGGTGAATTCTCAGTGACCGAAGAGAACGAGAGGCGCAGCGGCCCCCGCCTGCCTGGGGTTCCTCCTGCCGGCGGACCGGGCGAACGGTCCGCCCCCGCCGCACCACACGCCACATCTGTCATCCCCCGAAGCCGTCGACGCCGCCGACCTCCGCGACGCCGATCGTTCCGGCGCCCCCGGCAGCTCCCGTTGCGGCCCCTGCCAATCCCGCTGCGACGCCGGCCGGCCCTGCAACACCCCCGACGCCGGGACCCGCCGCGGCGGCGTCCAGCGCCCTCGCCGGGGCGGGCAAGGCGGCCTCGGAAAAGGCCTCGCAGCTGGGCGGCTGGCTGCGCCGCCAGAGCCCCGTGCGGATGGGCACCGCCGCGGCCGCCGTCGTCGTCGTGGGTCTGCTGGTCTGGCTGGTGGCCTCTCTGGGTGGCGGCAGCAGGCAGCCTGTCGCGGATACGTCCCCGGCCGCGTCCGCCACGACCTCGTCCGCCCCCGTGAAGCGGGGACCGCTTCCGCTGGAGGGGTCGGCCCGCTGGAGTTCCAGCCCGGCGACTGTTTCAAGGATTTCGACCCGGAGGCTCCGGAGTCAACGGTGGTGGACTGCGCCACGGGGCACTCGGCCCAGCTGATCGCCGTCCACCACTTTGAGGATTCGGCCGGCTATCCCGGGCTGAACGCGCTGAAGGACAAAGGCCGCGAGACCTGCCGGAATGCGCAGTTGGCCGCCGCCGCCACAGCTTACGACCTGAAGCAGCGCAACGCCTACCCGAGCTCCACGAGCTGGGACAACGGCGACCGGCGCGTGGACTGTTACGTCACCGCGGATGCCGGCAACGTCATCATGGAATCGCTGATCCCCTAAGGGGTTCCCGAACCGTCAGGGGTACTGGTCCCGAAGAGAACTGCCAGCCGGAGCGCACTCCGGCTGGCAGTTCTCGTTTTACGCTTCGGGCCTACCCCTTGCGGCGGACGGACAGCCCGCTGCCGGTGGAGGCGCCGCCGTCGGGCCGGTCCGACGCCTCGGCGCCGCCCATGGTCAGCTCCGTCAGGTCCGGCGCGGTATCCACGAGCACGGTGTCGCCGTCGGCGATGGTCCCGGCCAGGATGGCCTTGGCCAGCCGGTCGCCGATTTCCCGCTGCACCAGGCGGCGCAGCGGCCGGGCACCGTAGGCCGGGTCGAAACCGGTCACTGCGAGCCAGGCACGGGCCCCTCGGTCACTTCCAGGTTGAGGCGGCGGCCCTTGAGGCGTTCGCCCAGTTCCTTGACCTGCAGCTCCACGATCCGGGACAGCTCCTCGATGTTCAGCGGGTCGAAGAGCACCACTTCGTCGAGCCGGTTCAGGAACTCGGGCTTGAAGGAGGCGTGCACGGTGGCCATAACGGCCTCGCGCTTGGCGTTCGCGTCCAGGGCCGGGTCCACCAGGAACTGGCTGCCCAGGTTGGAGGTCAGCACCAGGATCACGTTGCGGAAGTCCACGGTGCGGCCCTGGCCGTCGGTGAGGCGGCCGTCGTCGAGCACCTGCAGGAGGATGTCGAACACCTCGGGGTGGGCCTTCTCCACCTCGTCCAGCAGCAGCACGGAGTAGGGGCGGCGGCGGACGGCTTCGGTGAGCTGGCCGCCCTCCTCGTAGCCCACGTAGCCGGGAGGGGCGCCGACGAGGCGGGCCACGGAGTGCTTCTCCGAGTATTCGGACATGTCGATCCGCACCATGGCGCGTTCGTCGTCGAACAGGAAGTCGGCCAGGGCCTTCGCCAGTTCGGTCTTGCCCACGCCGGTGGGACCCAGGAACAGGAAGGATCCGGTGGGCCGGTTGGGGTCGCTGATCCCGGCGCGGGCGCGGCGGACGGCGTCCGAGACCGCGGTGACGGCCTTGGACTGGCCGATCAGCCGCTCGCCCAGCACGTGCTCCATTTCCAGCAGCTTCTGGCTTTCGCCCTGGAGCATGCGGCCTGCTGGGATCCCGGTCCAGGCCGAAATCACCTCGGCGATGTCGTCGGCGGTGACCTCGTCGGCCACCATCAGGTCCTGCTTGGCGCCGCCGCCGCCACCCGGGCCGTCTCCGCTTCGGCGGCTTCGTTGAGTTCGCGCTCCAGGGCGGGAAGTTCGCCGTACAGGATCCGTGAGGCCGCCTCGAGGTCGCCTTCGCGCTGGAATTTCTCGGCGGCGGAGCGCAGTTCGTCGATCCGGGCCTTGAGGTCGCCGACACGGTTCAGGCCCGCCTTCTCGGCCTCCCAGCGGGCGTTGAGCGCGGCCAGTTCTTCCTTTTTGTCCGCCATGTCCGCCCGGATCGCGGCCAGCCGCTCCACCGACGCGGGGTCGGTCTCGTTGGCCAGGGCCAGTTCCTCCATGGTCAGGCGGTCCACGGAGCGGCGCAGCTGGTCGATCTCCTCCGGGGCGGAGTCGATCTCCATGCGCAGCCGGGATGCGGCTTCGTCGACGAGGTCGATCGCCTTGTCCGGCAGCTGCCGGCCGGAGATGTAGCGGTTGGAGAGCGCGGCGGCGGCGACGAGGGCGGAGTCTGCGATGGCGACCTTGTGGTGGGCCTCGTAGCGCTCCTTGAGCCCGCGCAGGATGCCGATGGTGTCCTCCACGCTGGGCTCGCCGACGAAGACCTGCTGGAAGCGGCGTTCCAGGGCGGGGTCCTTCTCGATGTTTTCGCGGTACTCGTCCAGCGTGGTGGCGCCGATGAGGCGCAGCTCGCCGCGGGCCAGCATGGGCTTGAGCATGTTGCCGGCGTCCATGGAGCTGTCCCCGGTGGCGCCGGCCCCCACCACGGTGTGGATCTCGTCGATGAACGTGACGATCTGGCCTTCGGAGCTCTTGATCTCCTCCAGCACGGCCTTGAGCCGCTCCTCGAATTCACCGCGGTACTTGGCGCCGGCCACCATGGAAGCAAGGTCCAGGGCGATGAGTGTCTTGCCGCGCAGGCTTTCGGGGACGTCGCCGGCCACGATCCGCTGGGCCAACCCTTCGACGACGGCGGTCTTGCCGACGCCGGGTTCGCCGATGATCACGGGGTTGTTCTTGGTCCGCCGGCTCAGCACCTGGATGATGCGGCGGATCTCGGCGTCGCGGCCGATCACCGGGTCCAGCTTCCCCGAGCGGGCAATCGCGGTGAGGTCGGTGCCGTACTTCTCCAGCGCCTGAAAGGAGTTTTCCGGGTCCGCGTTGTCCACCTTGCGGTCGCCGCGGACGCCCGGCAGGGCGGCGAGCAGCGCCTCGTGGGAGGCACCGGCGTCGCGCATCAGCTTGCCGACGGCGTCGCTTCCGGAGGCGAGTCCCAGCAGCAGGTGCTCGGTGGAGACGAAGCTGTCGCCGAGCCGCTCGGCCTCGCTCTGGGCGTTCTTGATGGCCTGCAGGGCGGTGCGGGACAGCTGCGGCTGCTGCACGCTGCTCCCGGAGGTGGCGGGAAGGGCCTTGATGGCGGTGCTGGCCTGGACGCTGACGGAATCCGGGTCCGCCCCGGTGGCGCGGAGGAGCGCGACGGCGACACCCTCGCGCTGGTCCATCAGCGCCTTGAGCAGGTGGGCGGGTTCAAGCTGGGGGTTCCCTGCCGTCGAGGCGTTCATGGCGGCAGCCGCGAGAGCCTCCTGGCTCTTGGTGGTGAACTTGGCGTCCAAAGAGAGCTCCTTTCGGGAACATGCTGGTATTAAAGTTGAGTGTACTCCGCTCAACTTTGCATTGGGTCCGTTTGGGTCCATGTTTGCCGACGGCGAAATGACTGTCTAGGGCCGGAGTCCCCGCGGCGCCGCGTTCCGGCCCCGCAGGAAAATCACTTAACGTTGCTTAACACTTACCGGCATACCTAATGTAACTGAGGTCACACGGGCCAATAACGACGCGAAGGAGGGCCGGGATGCGCAAGAACGCCACAAGTGTTGCCGCAGAACGCCCCGCCCCGCAGGTATCGGCCGCCGCCGTGGCCCGGGCAGCGGGGTCTCCTCCGCCTCGGTGTCCTATGTCCTCAACGGCAAGGGCGGCGTGTCGCCGGAAACCCGCCGCCACATCATCCACGTGGCCAACGAGCTGGGCTTCAGGCCCCGTAAGTCCTCGCAGTCCACGGATGTGCAGCGGACCCGGGTGATCGGCCTGATCCTGCCGAACATCATCAACCCCATGTTTCCCAGGTGGGCCCAGGCAGTCATTTCCGCCGCGGCCGAGTCCGGTTATGAAGTGTTCGTCGCCACCACCCAGGACGATCCGGACGTGCTCGCCCAAGTCACGTCCACCCTCGCGCACCGCAACGTGGACGGCATCATCCTGGCCGCGTCACTCCGGGACGACGCCACCGCGCTCCGCACCCTGCGGGCAGCCCGGATTCCCTATGTCTGCCTCTCGCGCCGGGCCGACTTCCTCGATTCCGACTTTGTCGGGATCGACGACGACGCCGCGGCGACGAAGTTGATGCAGCACATGCTCAGCCACGGCTTCACGGAGATCGCCACGGTGATCGGGCCGCGGTTTTCCACCGCGTCACTGGCCCGGGAACAGGCCTTCGTCCGCACCGCCGCGGCCGCGGGAATCACCATCAGCGGCGACCGCAAGATCAGCACCCGGGTCAACAACGAAGGCGGCCGGCTGGCGGCCGAACGCCTGTTTTCCGCGGCGACACCGCCGCAGGCCGTGGTGTGCGGGAGCGACGAACTGGCCATCGGCGTTATGGAATACGCCCTGGCGAAAGGGCTGCGGATTCCCGACGACGTCGCCGTCGCCGGCTGTGACGGTCTCCCCACAGCCGGTCCGGGCTCATCAACCTGACCAGCATCGTCCAGCCGCAACAGGAAATGGCCCACGAGGCCTTCGCCATGCTGCTCAAACGCATCGAAGCCCCCTCCGGGACCTACAGCTCCAAGGTGTGCAAGCACCGCCTGCATATCGGGCGGACCTGCGGCTGCACCCTTCCCCGGCTGACCTCCGCCTCCCCGCTAACCCCGCCAACGCACATCCCCGGCCAGGCACCCTGGCTCCTGCCCTGCTGCCCGGCCTCCGGGCTGCCCCGAACCGCCCATCCACCAGACCTGACCACCAATACAAGGACGAAGACCATGTCAGTTGTATCCGCACCAACGAAGATGCGCACACCGAAAGAAATCAACGGTGTGATCCTCCGCAGAGTCATGCCGCTGCTCATCGGCGCCTACATTATGGCGTTCCTGGACCGCACCAACATCGGTATGGCCAAGGACCGGCTGGAGATCGATCTCGGCATCTCCGCCACCGCCTACGGCATTGGCGCCGGGCTGTTCTTCCTGACCTATGCCCTCTCCGAAATCCCGTCCAACCTGATCATGCACAAGGTGGGCGCGCGTTTCTGGATCATGCGGATCATGATCACGTGGGGCATCATCTCCGCGTGCATGGCATTCGTGCAGGGCGAATGGTCCTTCTACATCATGCGGATGCTGCTCGGCGTCGCCGAGGCGGGGCTCTTCCCCGGCGTGATGTACTTCCTGACCCAGTGGTTCGTGGTGAAGGACCGGGCAAAAGCCAACGGCATGTTCCTGCTGGGCGTTTCCATCGCCAACATCGTCGGCGCACCGCTCGGCGGCCTGCTGCTCACCATGGACGGTTTCGGCGGCCTGCACGGCTGGCAGTGGATGTTCATCATCGAAGGCCTGCCCGCCTGCCTCCTGGCCTACGTTGTCTGGAAGAAGCTCCCGGACCGGCCCACCCAGGCGACATTCCTCACCCCTGAAGAAGCCACAGACCTGGAAGCCCGCATCGCCGCCGAGGAAAAGGCCGGCGCCGAAGCGTCCGGCAACCACCGCCTCCGCGACATCCTCAAGGACAAGCAGATCCTGCTGGTGGTCGGCATCTACTTCACGCACCAGATCGCCGTCTACGCCCTGTCCTACTTCCTGCCCTCCATCATCGGCACCTACGGCAAGCTGAACCCGCTGCAGATCGGCCTGCTGACGGCCATCCCGTGGATCTTCTCCGCCGCCGGCGCCCTGCTGATTCCCCGCTTCGCCACGGACGGCCGGCGCTCCCGCCTCCTCGTCACCGGAACCATGATCGGCATCGTCTCCGGCTTCGCCCTCGGCGCCGTCGGCGGTCCCGTGCTCGGCATGATCGGCTTCTGCCTCGCCGCGTTCAACTTCTTCGCCCTGCAGCCGATCCTCTTCACCTACCCGGCCACCCGGCTCACCGGCGCCGCCCTCGCCGGCGGCATCGCCTTCGTCAACACCATCGGCCTCTGCGGCGGCTTCCTCGGCCCGTACGTCATGGGCATGATGCAGGACACCACCGGGTCCAAGCTCTCCGGGCTCTGGTTCATCGTGGGCATGTGCATCATCGGCGCCCTGCTCTCGCTCATGCTCAAGCGCGGCACGGAAAAGCCCCAGCTCGCCCCCGTGGCCCACTAGGCCGACCCTCCCACCGCTTCACCAACGCAAGGAAAAGTTCATGGATTTCAGCTCAAAGAGGGTGCTGGTCACCGCCGGGGCCAACGGCATCGGCCTGGCCATCGCCACCAAGTTCCAGGCGCTCGGCGCGGCCGTCTTCGTCACGGACATTGACCCCGACGCCGTCGAGAAGGCCCGCGTCAACGGCCTCGCCGCCGCCGTCAGCGACGTCTCCGACGAGGATCAGGTCCGCGAACTGATGGCCCTGGTCCAGGCGGAACTGGGCGGCCTGGACGTCCTCGTCAACAACGCCGGCATCGCGGGGCCCACCGGGCCCTCGAATCGCTGGACACGGCCGCGTGGAAGGCCACTTTCGATGTCAACATCCACGGCCAGTTCTTCTGCATCAAGCACGCCCTGCCGATGCTGCGGCAGGGCCGGGAAGCCTCGATCGTAAACCTCTCCTCCGCCGCCGGGCGGCTGGGCATGGCCGGACGCAGCGCCTATTCGGCGTCGAAGTGGGCCGTCATCGGGCTGACCAAGACCCTCGCGATCGAACTCGGTCCCGACCGGATCCGGGTCAACGCCATCTGCCCCGGCGCGGTCAACGGACCCCGGATCGACGGTGTCATCGCAGCCAAGGCGCAGATGCTGGACCTGCCGGCGGACAAGGTCTCCGAGCTCTACCACAACCAGTCCTCGCTGGGACGGCTGATCGAGGCCGAGGACATCGCGAACATGGCCGCCTTCGCCGCGAGCGACATGGCCCGCAACGTCAACGGCCAAGCCCTCGCCGTCGACGGCAACACCGAGAAACTCTACTGATCCAGCCCGCCCGGACGATTCGCCCCACCCTAGGAGACCTTCCCTTGGCTGCTTCCCGCAAAGTCATCATCACCAGCGCCGTCACCGGCGCCATCCACACCCCGTCCATGTCCCAGTACCTTCCGGTCTCCCCGATGAGATCGCCGACGCCGCCATCGGCGCCGCCGAGGCGGGCGCAGCCATTGTGCACATGCACGCCCGCGACCCCGGGACGGCAGGCCCTCCCAGGACCCGGAACACTTCGCCCCGATCCTGGACAAGCTCAAGCGCAACACCGACGCCGTCATCAACATCACCACCGGCGGCTCCCCGCACATGAGCGTGGAAGAGCGCATGCAGCCCGCGGCCCTGTTCAAGCCCGAGCTCGCGTCCCTGAACATGGGTTCGATGAACTTCGGCCTCTACCCGATGCTGGACCGCTTCACCGAGTTCGGCCACGCCTGGGAGCGGGAAGGACTTGAAAAGAGCCGCGACCTGGTCTTCAAGAACACCTTCCAGGACATCGAGACCATATTAGGGATCGGCAACGAGAACGGCACCCGCTTCGAATTCGAGTGCTACGACATCTCGCACCTGAACAACCTCGCGCACTTCCACGCCCGCGGCCTCGCCAAGGGCCCGCTGTTTGTCCAGTCCGTCTTCGGCCTGCTCGGCGGGATCGGCGCGCACCCGGAGGACCTCATGCACATGCGCCGTACAGCGGACCGGCTCCTCGGCGACAACTACGAATGGTCCATCCTGGGTGCCGGGAAGAACCAGATGCCGCTGGCCACCATCGGCGCGGCCATGGGCTCCCATGTCCGGGTGGGGCTGGAGGACTCGCTCTGGATCGGCCCCGGGCAGCTGGCCACGTCCAACGCCCAGCAGGTCACCCGGATCCGCACCATCCTCGAGGCCCTCAACTTCGAGGTCGCCACCCCGGATGAGGCCCGCGAGATGCTGCAGCTCAAGGGCCGCGACAAGGTCGGCTTCTGAGCGCATGAGCATCCTCGTTGCCCCGGACAGCTTCAAGGGGACTTTCACCGCCGTCGAGGTGTCCCGGCACATTGCGGCCGGGATCCGCTCGGCCGGCGGCGCGGCCGTCGAACTGCCGGTGGCCGACGGCGGCGAAGGCACCTTCGATGTGCTGGTCCGCGGCCTCGGCGCCCGGCGCGTCGGCGTCCGCACCGTCGGACCGTGGGGCGACGACCTGACCGCGGAGATCGGGCTGACGGCGGACGGGACCGCCGTCGTCGAGCTTGCCGCGGCGAGCGGACTGAATCTTCCCTCCGACGGAGAGCGGGATCCGGTGACGGCCAGCACCTTTGGCACCGGCGTTCTCATCGCCGAGGCCGCGCGGCTGGGCGCCCGCCGGGTCCTCGTGGCGTGCGGCGGTTCCGCCACGACCGACGGCGGCGCCGGTGCCATCGCCGCGATCGAGGAACGCGGCGGACTCCGCGGCGCGGACCTGGTGGTCCTCAGCGACGTGACCACGCGCTTCGCCGACGCCGCCCGGGTGTTCGGCCCGCAGAAGGGCGCCTGTCCGGCCGCCGTCGCAATGCTGACCGGCCGCCTTGAGCAGCAGGCCCTGGCGTTCCTGCGCGAACACGGCCGCGACCCGCGCACCCTGGACCGGACCGGAGCGGCCGGGGATTTTCCGGCGGCCTGTGGGCCCGCTACGGCGCCGCGCTGGTCTCCGGCGCGGACTACGTCCTGGACCTGCTGGACTTTGACGGCCAGCTCGCCGGCTGCAGCGCGGTGGTGGTCGGGGAGGGCCGGCTGGATTCCCAGACCGGCCAGGGCAAGATCATTGCTGCGGTCCTGGCCCGGCGCGGCACCACGCCGGTGTACGCCGTCGTCGGCTCCGTTCACGAGGACCTAGGCAACTACGCCAACAACTTCGCCGGCGTGATCGTGGCGAGCGACGCGGCCGCGATGACACGTGCGGGTGCGGCGATCGCCGCGGCCTGCCCGGCGCACACGACGGGACATGCCCTCCGTTAGCTGCAAACACTGGACATAGTCCCCATATGCCCACTCGCGGGGTCCAGGATTGGACATGTCCCGTGGTGCGTCACGCGTGGCTGCACCTGCGACTGGACATGTCCCGCGCACGCGGGCCCGGGCTCGAACCCCGTTAAACCATTTCGGCGGTCGGCTCCCCCAAGGAGCCGACCGCCGATTAATGGGAGCTGGTCCGATGTCGACGGACCAGCTCCGGTGGAGCGGCCGGGGGAACCGCTCCTGCAGGGGATTTCGCTGTTCATGCATCTTGTCACACATGTGACAGATTTGTCACGCGGTATTTTTGGTGTTTCCCGTGGGTAGTCTTTGACCATGGATGAGACAGCAGCAGCGCAGCACCACACCACCCGGTCCGTATTCCTGGACAAGGCCCATCCCGCCGCCTGGCGGGCCCTCAACGGACTCGGCCTGAAGGCCAAGGAAGCCGCCGATGACGCCGGCCTGGACCAGACCCTGATCGAGCTGCTGAACGTCCGCATCTCGCAGATCAACGGCTGCGCCTACTGCCTGGACATGCACGTGGGCGACGCCGTGAAAAACGGCGAAACCGCCCAGCGCCTCGCGGTCCTGCCGGCCTGGCGGGACACGGATCTGTTCACCGAGAAGGAACGCGCCGCCCTGACCCTGGCCGAAGCCATCACCAACATCTCCGACGCCCGGGCCCGCGAGCATGAAGGCGCCGCCGCGAGGAAACACCTCACCGACGGGGAGTTCTCCGCCGTCAGCTGGCTGGTGATCGCCATGAACGCCTTCAACCGGGTGTCGATCGTCAGCCAGCACCCCGTCCGCGAGGACCGCGGATAGCCGGACCCGCCCGCCGTCACGACGGGTAGATCGACACCGCCGCCGCCTTGACCACGAAATAGACCTCGAGGCCGGGAGCCAGGCCGAGGTCCGCGGAGGCAGCCGGGGTGACGTCCGCCGAGAGCTCCCCGGCGCGGACCCGGATCTGGTCCCCGTGCGGCTCCAGGTCCGTGACCGTGACACGGAACGAGTTCCGCGGGCTGCCGTGCGCCTCGCTCAGGAACACCGAGACGGCCGACGGCGGGAACGCCGCCACGCCTGCCTGCCCGGCGACGAGCGGCGCGTCGTGCTGGCCCGCGAATTCGAGGCCCCCGGCAGTCCTGATCCCCGCTGACGTCACGGTCCCCGGGACCAGGTTCAGTCCGGCCAGCCCGGCGGCGAATCGGCTGCGCGGCCGCCGGAGGACCTCGCGGGTGGGCCCGTCCTCGGTGATCCGGCCCTCCTCCATAACAATCACCCGGTCCGCGAGCATGTAGGCGTCCAGGACGTCATGGGTGACGATGATGGCGCGCCGCCCGGCCAGCACCCGTTTGAGCAGCCTTCGCAGCAGCGGAGCCGCGTGGATGTCCAGGGCGGACAGGGGCTCATCCAGCAGCAGCACCTCCGGATCCACCGCCAGTGCCCGGGCGGCCGCCACGCGCTGCGCCTGCCCGCCGGACAACTCCCCGGCCGGCGGTCCGCGAGATCCGCGGCGTCCACCTCGGCCAGCCAGTGCCGGGCAGATTCCCGGGCCTCCCGCTTGGGCATCCCTGCACTCCGCGGCCCGAAGGCGACGTTTTCGAGGGCGCTCAGGTGCGGAAACAGCAGGGGATCCTGGGCCAGCAGGGCGGTTCCGCGGTGGTGCGGCGCGGTCCAGGTGTGCACGCCGGGACCGAGTTCGAACAGGACCCTGCCGTTCACCTCGGCCCGGCCGGTGTCCGGGCGCAGCAGCCCGGAGATCACCGAGAGCAGGGTGGATTTTCCCGCCCCGTTGGGGCCGAGCACGGCCACCGTCTCGCCCGGCGCCAGGCTCAGTGACACGTCAAATCGGCGGGCGGCGAGGGCGGCGTCGAGCGTGAACGTCATGCCGTCACCCGCTCTGATGTGTCCGCGCTGCGGGCCGATCTGCCGCCGGAACCGGCGGGCGCCGGTCCACGGTAGGAGAGCCCGACGACGACGACCGCCACCACAACGAGCAGCAGGGACAGCGCGACGGCGGCGTCGGCGTCGGTCTCCCGCTTCAGGTAGATTTCCAGCGGCAGGGTGCGGGTGACCCCCGGCAGGCTCCCGGCGAAAGTGAGCGTGGCGCCGAATTCGCCCAAGCTCCTGGCGAAGGAGAGCACCGCCCCGGAGGCGAGCCCGGGCAGGACCAGCGGTAGGGTCACCCGGCGCAGGACGGTGGTGGGGCGGGCGCCGAGGGTGGCGGCCACGGCCTCGTACCGGCTGCCGGCCGAGCGAAGGGCGCCTTCGAGGCTGACCACAAGGAACGGAAGCGCCACGAAGGTCTGGGCGAGTATCACCGCCGTCGTCGTGAACGCGATCCGGAGGCCGGCGATTTCGAGGCCCTGCCCCAGGAGGCCCTGGCGGCCGAAAGCGTAGAGCAGCGCGATGCCGCCCACCACGGGGGCAGCACGAGCGGCAGCAGGACGAAGGACCGCAGCAGCCGCTTGCCGGGGAAGTCGCCGCGGGCCAGCACCAGCGCCAGCGGCACCCCGAACAGGACACACAGCACCGTGCTCGCGGCGGCCGTGCGGAGGCTGAGCCCCAGTGCGGTGAGCGAGGATTCGGAGGTGATGAGCGGGATGAACTGCGCCCAGTTGACCCGGCCCAGCATGGCCGCGAGCGGCAGCAGGACAAACAGCGCCCCGACGGCGGCAATGGCCGCGACCCAGCGCGGGATCCCGGTGTAGGTGGTGTCTCTCCGGCGTATCATCCGGGCCTACGGCGTTCCGAAGCCGGCGCCGCGGAGGAGCCGCTGGCCGTCGGGGCCCGTGACTGCCTCGATGAAGGCGCCCGCGAGGTCCTTGTTTTTACCGGTCCGCACTGCGGCGATGGGGTAGGTGTTGACGGCCTGCGCGGACTCGGGGAAGGGGATCGCCTGCACCTTGGTCCCGGCGGCCTTCACATCCGTGACGTAGACCAGCCCGGCGTCGGCCTCGCCCGAGACGACCTTGCCCAGGACATCGGTGACGGACGATTCCTCGCTCACGGGAGTCAGTGTGGTGCCGGTTTCCTGTTCGACCTTCTTCGTGGCCGCGCCGCACGGGACCTGCGCCGCGCAAATCACGGTCCTGACCCCGGCTTGGCGAGATCCGCGAAGGTGGCGATGGACGCGGGGTTCTCCGGGGGCACGGCGATGGTCAGCACATTGGTGGCGAAGTCCCGGGGTGATCCGTCCACCAGGCCCGCATCTCCCAGTTTGGCCATGTTCTTGGTGTCGGCGGAGGCGAAGACATCCGCCGGGGCGCCTTGGATGATCTGGGCAGCGAGGTCGGAGGACCCGGCGAAGCTGAGGGTCACGGTGGTTCCCGGGTGGGCGGCCTCGAACTCCTCGGCGAGCGCCGTGAAGGGGGCCTGGAGGGATGCCGCGGCGAAGACGGTGAGGCTTTTGTCGGCGTCTGCGGCGGCGCGGCGCAGCCCGTGAGGCCGGCGGCTAGGGCTCCTGCCGCGAGCGCGGCGGCGGCCCTGATGCCGGGCCTCATATAACGCCCTTGCCCTTGGGTGTTTCGATGATCACCGTGGTGGCTTTGACGACGGCGGTCGCCGCCGAGCCGAGCTCCAGGCCCAGCTCCCGGACGGCCTCGCTGCTCATCAGCGACACCACACGGAACGGCCCGCACTGCAGTTCCACCTGGGCCATCACGGTATCGGCGGTGATGGCGGTGACGAGGCCGACGAAGCGGTTGCGGGCCGAACTGCCCACTTTGGCCGGATCGTCGGGAAGCTGGGCCTGCTCCCGGGCGAGCCGGGCGAGTTCCAGCCCGTCCACGGCGAGCCGGCCGGCGTCGTCCTTGAGCGGGGTCAGGCTTCCGTTCTCGGTCCATCGCCGGATGGTGTCGTCGCTGACGCCCAGGAACCGGGCGGCCTCGGAAACGCGAATATTGGGCATAATGACACTCTAACCCGCATATGCGGAACCGGGCTTGGATTGTGGCCGTAATTCCGGATCCGCACCAACGACCCCTTCCGGCCTCCCGCAGTTTTCTCCCCTAGCCCCGGCGCAGTCACCGGACTTAAAATTTCTGCGAGGGGTGGAGCCGCGGTCGCCGAGGAGCGCCGCCGTGAAGTGGATTACACCTGTTGACCCGGGCTACGACGAGTCCCGGACGCTGTTCAACGCCATGATCGACCGCCGCCCGGCGGTAATCGCCCCTGCGGCGACGCGGCCGACGTCGCCGAGGCCCTGAAGTACGCACGGGACCACCACCTTGCCGTCGCGGTCCGCGCCGGCGGTCACTCCGTGGCCGGCATGTCCATGAACGACGGCGGCCTGGTGATCGACGTGCGGCCCATGAAGTCCGTCCGCGTGGACCCCGACGCCCGCACCGTCACCGCCGGTGCCGGACTGACGTGCGGGGAATTCGACCGCGCCACCCAGCAGCACGGGCTCGCCCTCACCGGCGGCCGGGTGTCCACCACAGGCCTGGCCGGTTTCACCCTGGGCGGCGGCTCCGGCTGGCTGGAGCGTGCCTTCGGCTTCGCCTGCGACAGCCTCCTCTCCGTGGACCTGGTGACCGCTTCCGGCGAACAGGTCACGGCCAGCGCCACGGAGAACCCCGAGCTTTTCTGGGCCCTGCACGGCGGCGGCGGGAACTTCGGCGTCGCCACGTCCTTTACCTTTGGCCTGCACAGGCTGGGGCCCCGGGTCCACGCGGGTCTTATGCTGTGGCCGGGCGACGCGGCGGATGAAGTCAGCCGGGGCTTCCGGGAGCTGGCGCTCGCGGCACCCAACGAGGAAACCGGGGCCATCGTCTACCTGACGGTCCCGGACGAGCCCGGCATGCCGCCCGAGATGGTCGGCAAGATGGCGGTCGCCGTCGTCTACCTCTACGCCGGGGACGCCGCGGAGGGCGCCGAACATACCAAACCATACCGAGCGCTGAAGCCTGCCGCGGACTTCCTGGAGGACATCGACTACGCCGACTTCCAGTGCTCCCTGGACGATCCGCCGGGCAAGTACAACTACTGGAGCGCGGACTACCACGACGACCTGTCCGACGACGCCCTCGACGTCATCGTCGATTCCGCCCGGAACCTGCCCGGGCCGAGTTCGCAGCAGCTGATTGCCCGCTGGGGCGGGGCGGTGGGCGGCCCGGCCGCGACGGCGACCCCGCTGATGAACAGGAACGCCAACTGGGTGACCCACCCCTTCGGCCTGGGTGAAACACCGCAGGGCGGGCAGGAGGCGAAGGCCTGGGTCAAAGGTTCCGCCAGGACATCGCGCCGTATGCGACCGGCGGCGTGTGGCTGAACTTCATCGGCGATGAGGGCCAGGAGCGGGTCCGGGCGGCGTTCGGCGAGGAGAATTACCACCGGCTGGCCCGGGTCAAACAGGAGTTCGACCCGGAGAACACCTTCCACGGAAACCAGAACATCCGGCCGGCCGCGTCCTGAGGCCCGGACAGCTTGGCGGGCAAGTCCCGCAGGCCTGCGGCTCCGGCTGTGAGACGGTTGGTAAGTAACATGACCAACCGACAGTGGGAGACAAATCAGCATGGGCAGTCCGGATAAGACAACCCCCTGGGGCGACAGCCTGGGCCGCGCCAGCATCAGGACCGCGCAGGTGCTCCTGCTGCTGGTCCTGACCGTCGTGGTGGTCTATGCCCTGATCCAGGTGCGGCTCGTGGTGATTCCGACGCTGCTGGCCCTCATCCTCGCCGCCGCGATCGCCCGTTCGTCCACTGGCTGCGCCGCCGCGGCTGGCCCAGCACGGCCGCCACCACCCTGTCGTTCGTGCTGCTCCTGCTCGCCTTCGGGGCCGTGATCACCGGCATCGTCTTCGCCGTCATGAGCCAGGCGGACGAGCTGGGCAGCAAGGCCACGGAAGGCTTCGACCGGGTCTACGACTTCATCCGCACCGGACCCATCCCCATCGATGACCAGCAGATCCAGCAGGCGCGCGACGCCGCCATCGACTTCGCCACCAGCAGCACCGTCGGCGCGGGCGCCATTTCCGGGCTCAGCGCGGCCGGCAACTTCATCACCGGCGCCGTGCTCATGGCCGTGATCCTGTTCTTCTTCCTGAAGGACGGCGAGAGCATCTGGGCCTTTGTGCTGCGGGCGTTCAAGGGCGAGAAGCTGGTCAGGGCACGCCGCGCCGGGGAGCGGAGCCTCTCCGTGCTGGGCGGCTACGTGCGCGGCACCTCCATCGTGGCCTTTGTGGACGCGTTCTTCATCGGCCTGGCGCTGGTGATCATGGGCGTGCCGCTGGCGCTGCCGCTCGCCGCGCTGACCTTCATCGGCGCCTTCATCCCGCTGATCGGCGCCACCCTGGCCGGCATCCTCGCGGCGCTCGTCGCGCTGGTGGCCAACGGCCCTCTCGCGGCCCTGGTGGTCATCATCGTTGTGATCGTCGTCAACCAGCTGGAGGGCAACTTCCTCCAGCCCGTCGTCATGGGCCAGGCGCTCAACGTCCACGCCCTCGTGATCCTGCTGGCCCTCACCGCCGGCACCATCCTCGCCGGCATCATCGGCGCGATCCTCGCCGTTCCGCTCGTGGCCGTCGCCTGGGCCGCGATCAAGGCCTGGAACTCAGGGGCGACATCACCCCCGAGGCCGTTGCCGAGGCCGAGCATGAGACCCGGCTGAACGAACGGGGCGAAGGCGTACGCTCCAAGCCGCGCAGTGCACGGACTCCGGAGGAGGAGCAGTCCGACACCGCGGCCGCTGACGCCGGCCAGGGCTGATCCGGGGCCGGATTAGACTTCCCCATGGCCATCTACGTTGACCCTCCGCTCTGGCCGGCGCACGGAACGCACTTCTCGCACCTGATCTCGGACACGTCCCTGGCGGAGCTGCACGCCTTCGCGGCGGCGGCCGGCATCCCGGACAGGGCGTTCGACGGCGACCACTACGACGTCGCGGAAGCGCGGTACGGGGCGCTTGTGGCGGCCGGGGCCGTCCCCGTGGAGGGGCGGGTGCTCGTCCGCAAACTGATCGCCAGCGGCCTGCGGATCCCGGCCCGGCGGCGCAGCAGTTCCCTCAAGCTTCCCCTGCTGACCCGCTGGAACGCCGTGCTGCCCGGCCACGACGCGCTCTTCCTGGACCTGCTGGACCGCTGGGGCGAGGAGCACCGGACGTACCACGGCCGCACCCACCTGCTCGCCGTCCTGGAGGCCCTGGACCTCCTCACCGAACCGGCGGATCCGCCCCGCACCGTGCTGCTCGCCGCCTGGTTCCACGACGCCGTCTACCGCGGGATCGCGGGCCAGGACGAGGAGGAATCGGCCCGGCTCGCCGAGGACCGGCTGGCGCATGCGGGCCTTCCCGCGGCCGAGGTGGACGAGGTGGCGCGCCTGGTGCGGATGACGGCCGACCACCGGCCGGAAACCGGCGACGGCGCCGCCGCGCTGCTCAGCGACGCCGACCTCTCCGTGCTCGGCGGAACCCCGGCAGCCTACGCCCGGTACCTGGCCGCCGTCCGGCAGGACTTTGCGCACATCGGCGACGACGACTTCGCGGCCGGACGCGCCGCCGTCGTCCGCCAGCTCCTGCAGCTGGATCCGCTCTTCCACACCCCGCGGGGCAGGGACCTGTGGCTGGACGGCGCGCGGCGGAACCTGCAGGCCGAACTCGGGTAACCGGCCCGGCGACAGCAACGCGGGGTCACTTGGCGCCCGTAAATGCCCTCGGGATGGGCGCTAGGTGACCCCGCGTTGCCTGGTAGTGGGTCAGGCGTCAGGCGCCCCGGCGGAGGTGTTCGGCGAGCCGGTCGAAGGATTCGCGCCAGCCGACGCCGTGTCCGTCGCGGTTGTCGATGGTGTCGAAGGGGCCCTGGATGAACGTCATCCGGGTGCCGCCGTCGATCTCGTCCAGCTGGAAGGTCACTTCGGTTTCAAAACCGCGGGTGCCGTCGGGTTTGTCCCAGGCGTGGGTGAAGACGAGGAGGTTGGGCGGTTCGATGTCGGTGTGGACGCCGCTCCACCACTGCTCCTCCCCGTGCTGTCCTGGACCATGCAGGCCCGGTAGAGGCCGCCGATCTCCAGATCCGCGTCGATACTCTGCCGGGGGTGTGGAAGCCGCGCGGTCCCCACCAAGCCGTGGCCTGGTCCGGGTCCGTGAGGGCGGACCACACCCGGGCAATAGGGGACTGGAATTCACGGGTGATGACCAGCATGAGGTCTTCGGTCGACGTGCCTGATTCACCCTGGCCGGTGTTTGCCGGAACAGCGGTGACATGCTCGGACATTGCGGTCCTCCTCTGATGGTGGCTAGCGGTAGGCCTTGCTGTAGGTCGTCACGAAGGGCCTGTCAGTCGGGACGATCTGTTTGCCCAGGGGCATAAGCGAGATCGGGATGAGCTTGAGGTTTGCGATGGCCAGCGGGATGCCGATGATGGTGATGGCCATGGCGAACGCGGTCACCACGTGGGCGATCGCAATCCAGATGCCGGCGACAAGCAGCCAGATGACGTTCCCGAGCAGGGCGAACAACCCGGTTCCGCCCGGGCGGTCCACCACCGTGCGGCCGAATGGCCAGAGCGCATAGTTGGCGATGCGGAACGATGCGAGCCCCCACGGGATGGTGACGATCAGCAAGCAGCAGATGATCCCGGCCGCGAAGTAACCGAGCGCGAGCCAGAGCCCGCCAAAGAGCAGCCAGATGATGTTAAGCAATGTCTTCATGGCTCCATTGTCCTCCGCCGGAGCCCGATCCGGCCTAGGGGTTCACCCTGAACAATTCCTGAAACGGCCCCGGTGACGCCCGCCGCGGGCAGGGAGCTTTGCGAACGCCCAAAAGGGCACAATACTGGGAGCATGCCTGCACTCCTGAAGATTGCCCTGATTGTCGCCCTTGTCCTATTGGTTGTCGGGCTTGTTGTGGAGGCCGTGCAGTTCCTGCTCTACGTGGGCCTCCTGGTCCTGGTGGGCGCTGGCATCCTGTTCTTCCTGCGCCGCTCGCGCATCACGCGCTGACACCGCCCGCCGGCACGCGCGCAGATGACTAATTTCGGGGACCTCCTCGGGCCCATTCTCGAGGTCATGACGTGGGTGGGCTTCATTCTGGGCCTGCCGCTGCTGGTGTGGGGCTGGATTGCCCGGCGGCGGCACTGCGAGTGGGTCGCGACCACCGGCAAGGTGATCAGCGCCGGCGGCTTCACCGGTTACAGCTGGACTGACCACCACGACGCCGACCACCGGTCCCTGCTGCCCGCGGCCGAGTCGGACGGCCTGGTGGTCGGCTCCGACGTCGACCTCTTTTACGACGTCTGCCATCCGTCCCGCTGGGGACTCAAACCGCCGAAGCACGACAACGCGGCCTGGACCCTGGGCTGGATTCTCACTGGGGTGGGCATCCTCTCCACGGTGGGCGGCTTCGTTTTGCTGCTTTTCTGATCGGCCGGCGGCCCGCCCGCTAACCCTGCTTCACCATGGCGGCTTCGACGCTGATTTTGACCTTGTCGCTGACCAGCAGCCCGCCGGCTTCGAGCGCGGCGTTCCAGGTCAGGCCGAATTCCTTGCGGCTGATGTCCGCCTCCGCGCTGAACCCGGCACGGGTGGCCCCGAACGGATCCACCGCGATACCGGTGAACTCGACCTCCAGGTCCACCGGCTTGGTGATGCCGCGGATGGTCAGGTCTCCGGTCAGCACGTAGTCCTCGCCGTCGCCCCGGATGCCCGTGGCCCGGAACGTCATCTCCGGATACTGCTCGACGTCGAAGAAGTCGGCGCCGCGGACGTGGGCGTCGCGGTTGGCGTCCCCGGAGTCGAAGCTGGCGGTCTTGATGCTCGCATGCAGGCTGGAGTCGGCGAGGGAATCGCCGACGTGCGCCTCCGCCGAGGCCTCGTTGAAGCGGCCGCGGACCTTGCTGATGCCGGCGTGCCGGACGCTGAAGCCGACTTCGCTGTGGGACATGTCCAGTGTCCAGACGCCGGGGTCAAGCCTTCGGGCAGAGTCACAACGGTCTCCTTCGCGCGCGTGGCGGGCCGGGCCCGCCGGATCATCGGGGTACTCCCCAATCAGCCATGCTAGCCACGGCAGCGCGGCCCGGCTAGCCTTTCGCGGTGCCTCGGCCCGGGCTACGGCATTTCACGTGAACCACGGTGGTCAGGCTTGGACGAGCTGCTGCGGCTGGCTCGGAGCCTTGCCGCGAATCAAGACCATGGCGATGAGCGCCGCCGCCACAAACAACATGTTGAATGGTGCCGCAAGATCGAGAATAGGGTTGTGCGCTGCACCGTTGCTGGCGTCAATTCCACCGCTGGCCAGGAATGTCGTCGGGTCGGTAAACGCGTGGAGCAACATCGCCCAAATGATGTTCCCGGTGGCCCGCATCACCAGGTACATCATCATTCCAAACCCGAACGTGAAGACCACCGTGACCGCGACCGTGACCAACGGCTGCCCGGAAAGCAAGTTGACCGTGTGCGAGAGTGCGAAAAGCAGGGACGATACCACCGCGACCATCCATTCGCGGTGGCCACCGTCCCGCAGTATCTTCACCACAATGCCCCGGTAGAGCAGTTCCTCGGTGAAGCCGATCAACAGACCCACGAAGAAGGCCATCGGCACCACGCCGGCACCGTAAGAGCCGTAATCGATCCCGAACAGGCGCAGCACAACAGGCGCGACGGCGAACACGACGAAGATCCACATCCACCAGCGGCCTCTCAGCGGCTGTCGGGCGAAGATCGGGCGCCACCACCCCAGCGAGGCTACAAAGGCGCTGAGAAGGATCGCGCCGACGACTAGTGGAGCGCCGATCCCGAAAAATACACTCGCCGGTGTGGCGAATATGTTCTGGTTGTCCACCAGGTGTCCGAATATGCGACCCAACCCGAGACCCGCCAGCAGGTACAACCCGAGGTAGACCACGACGATCAGAACTGCCGTCCACCAACGCCCGCGCGCCCAGAAATCTCTCCAGCCCGACGAAACCGACCCCACCATGATGCCCCCGCTCGATGATCGGACGACCGGCGGCCGCCTTCACCCGCACGCTAGCAGACCAAACCCGGCCCACATTAAATCCGTAGCGATGTAGGCAGCCCGCGAAGCGGCTCCATAGACATCGACAAGTCAGCGAAACTCGGATGTACTCTCTCGGAAGCACCCGCAGAATCCAACCGCGATCAGATATGTTGAGGTGAGATCCAGATCGGCCGGTTCCGGCCATGCCTGCCGCGCTTAGCGCCGGGCACGATGCGCGGTCCACGGACTGCGGTAGGGGGATGAGGTTATGGTTCAAGGGCTTCAGCGAAAGCTATGGGTGGGCCTGGTGGCAGCCGCCGTCTATGTGCTGATCGCCGGGTGGTTCGGTGAGTTCGTCGGCGGACTCGCGGCGCGGGGCGATGCGAATGCGGAATTCGCGTTAGGGCATTTCGTCCCCCTCACGATCCTGATAGTCGGCGCGCTCGTCTTCGTCCGGTGGGCTGGCTGGTCGAAAGAGGTCTGGTCGAGTCCGTCGGTTATCGCCGAACGGCGGCGGTGGTGGATGCTCGCCATCCCGGCCCTGCTGGCGGTGCAGATCGCCGTCGGACTGGTCAGCGTGCCGTGGGATGCCCACGCGGCGTCGACGGTGCTGATCGTGCTCGCCGGCACGATCATGGTCGGAATCGGCGAGGAACTCTACTTCCGTGGCATTCTCCGCACCGCGATCCTGGGACACCACGGCGAGTTCCTGGCACTGCTGATCACCTCGGTCGCGTTCGGCCTGGGCCACACCGTCAAATTCCTGCTGCTGGGGATGCCGATCGAAGCACTCGCCTTCCAGATCGCGTTCCTGGCCATGGACGGGGCGCTCTTCTACGGGGCCCTGCGCGCCACCGGAACTCTGTGGGTGCCGATCGCGCTCCACGCCCTGAACGACTTCCAGCTCTACATCCACAGCGGCGACGTCGACGGCGTGAATCAGCAGACATTCGGCGAAGACCCCTGACGGTGACATCCGAATTGATCCTGATCGCACTTTCCGTCGCCCTGGTAGTCAGCACGATCCGCAACGACCGCCGCAGGGACCCCGCCGAACCCGTTAACGTCGGATTCACGGCAAAAGAACCGCTGGAATCCTGAAATTACTCCTCCAAAAACCTTAAGACCAGGAATCCGATGCACTTCATGGACGCCGACGGCGAAGTCCTTGGCAAGGGCATCAGGAGCTCCGACGTAGCTCCTGCCTAACAGGGCCGTTCGTCCGCCCTACACCGACCGGGAGGACCGGCCCGGCTGCGGGCGCATGCGTGGAGGCAGACGCTGGTCGGGGAAGGAACGCTCTCGACCAAAGCGGAGTGTCGCGGGCGCTCCGGTGATCCGAGCGTTCGCCCGGCTCCCCATGGTTGGTGCGGTGAAGCGTGGATCCTGGCTTCGTGTCGGCTGAGGAGTTCGGCGCGTTTCTTGACGGCGCTGAGGTACTCGGCGAAGGCCTCTTCGATATCGGGGACGGCGTTCCAAAGCAGGCGCTGCAGTGGGCCGGCAAATTCCTGCCTGACGTGCAGAAGCGTCTTCCCGCCGTCGGGCGTGAGTGTGAATGTGCGCACGCTCTTGAACAGGGCAAGGGCATGCCTCCGATCCAAGTCATTACTTCGCCCGGTATTTGCCGGACGCGTAAGCGGAAGGTACGGTTCCCGCCGGTCCGGGTGCGGACTCTGATCGTGCCGCCGTGGCGCAGTTCGCCGTCGATGTGAGTGATGCCGGAGTTCCAGACGGTGTAGTTGCCGCCGTCAGTGATGATGTCCCATACCGTGCTTCTCCGGGCATTGATCAGTGTCTGGGACGCATAGGATTTCATGTCATTGCCAGGCCAGTACGTTGCCCTTGGTCCTGGCGAACTCATCGGGACTGATGGTTCCAGAGCCCGGAAGCGCCCTGACGTTGGATTGCGTGACGTCTCGACATTGGAGGCTTCTTTCCGATGAGGGTTGCGACAGGTGGCTCTGCACTGGCGAGTACGATCATTTTCGGGCCGCACCGGTGGTGCGGGCCTCATCCGGGAAGATGATTCCCTGCGGTGCCGGCCGGCGCTACCCGGGGATCCGGAATTCCTGGGCCGTCAGCGTCCAGGCGGTTCCCGTGGCGCTCACTATCAGTGTGTACGTCCCGGGGTCCAAGGTGACGCCGATCGCCCCGGAGCCGCCGGCCTTACCCAGGGACAGCACAGTGACGGCCGGTCCTTTCGCGGGTTGGAGGTAAGCGACGGCCGGCCCGGTGAACGTGTACTCGATATGGACCCTGCCGGTGAGGGTCACGAGCGACGCCGGGGCCTTCGTGCCGGAGGACTCCGCGACGGTGACCCACTCTTCCGTCGGTGGCGGTGGGACCGGGTCCAGCAATGCCTTCATGGCGGTGACAGCCCCGGCGATGGGGGCCGCACTGACGCTGATCAGGACGCCCGCAAGGGCGGCGACCAGGACGGCCGAGGCCACGCGCAGGCCTCGGCGCAGGGCGTTCGTCCCGGCCAACGGCATGGATGCACCGTCGGCGGCGTATTCCTTGGTGATCCGGAACAGGTCAATGAGCCACCAGATCCCGAGCCCCCGAGCGTCAACAGCTTCAGGGTGCCGGAGACCGGCTGGCGGAGGTAGAACCGGTCCGCGCCGGTGAAGCCCAGGAACAATGCCAGCAGCCATGCCGTGCGCAGGGAGCGCATCGGCGGCCGCTCACCTTCGAAGAACAGCCCATGCTGCTCGGTCAGAGTCACATTTCTGATTCTTGAGCAGCCACGCGCGGGATGTCTACGGTCTTTCGGCACGAGTGGAGCGCCGCAAGCCGGGTCAGTGCTCCGGGTTCAGTGCTTCGGGGCCAGGGACTTGGCGGCAGCCACGAAGTTCCGAATCCTGGCCAGATCCTTGACCCCGCGGGAGGACTCGACGCCGGAGGAGACGTCCACCCCCACGCGCCCGCTTGCTGCCCGGCGTCGGCTACGTTGGCGGGATCGAGCCCGCCGGCCAGCAGCCACCTGCGCCCCGCCAGCCCCTTGGCGCGGACCGAGGCGTAGTCCCAGGCCTCGCCGGACCCGGGCACCGCGGCGTCGATCAGGAGCAGGTCCTCGCCCCAGTCCGCGAACGCATCGGGCGCGGCGGACATCGTGACGGCCCGGATGAGTTTGAACCCGGCGTCGTGCACGGTACGCACATCGTCCGGCGTGCGGTCGCCGTGGAGCTGGACCCAGTCCAGCCCGGCTTCACGGGCCAGTTCAACGGCGTCGGCCGCCGCCTCGTGCCGGAACACGCCGACGGCGGGGAGCCCGGCCGGGACGTGGGCCAGGAGTTCCCGGGCCTGCGCCGGTGTCACTTCGCGGGGGCTGCGGGTCAGGACGAAGCCGACGGCGTCCGCTCCGGCCTCCGCGGCGGTCCGGACCGACTCGGGGGTGCTGAGCCCACATACCTTGACGAACATTCGGCTCCTTCTCCTGTGATTCCTACTTCTGTCTCCGACGTTTCTGCCTCCGACCGTAGCAAGGACCGAGGCCTTCCGGCCTGCCCGGCCCGCGAGGTGAGACTTCGCGCCCATGTTTGCCGGGAGCATGGGTGCGAAGTCTCACCTCGGCGCTCGTGGCAGGCCGATAGGGTGGAGGGATGGAGATCATCCGCTATGCCGAGCTGAAAGCCCAACCCTGGCGCAACGGCGGCGGGGTGACCCGCGAGGTGGCCAGCCATCCTGCGGGGGCACCTTCCGGGCCGGGGACAGGAGACAGCGGCTGGGACTGGCGGGTGAGCATCGCCGACGTCTCCAAAGCCGGCGACTTCTCGGCGTTCCCGGGCATGGACCGCGTCCTCACCGTCGTGGACGGTGAATTGCTGCTGCTGAGCGTCGACGGCGCCGAGCACCCGCTCGAGAAATACCGTCCGTTCCGGTTCTTCGGCGACGCCGCGGCCGCCGGTTCGCTTCCCACGGGCGACATCCGGGACCTCAATGTCATCACCCGCAACGGCGTGTTCAAGGGCTACACCTCCATCATCGAACTCTCCAAAAGCGGGCGCATCCCGTGTTCGGTGGCCAGCTGGGGATCCTGCTGCAGGGCCAGGCGGCGGTTACGCCCGGCACAGCCGGAGCCGGTCAGGCCGACGTCGAACCGGCCGGACGCGCAGCCGACGTCGAAGCGCCCGGAAGCGCCACCGGCGCGGCTGAAACCCCGGCCGGGCCCACGACGCTCGCCCGCTATGACGCCGTCGTGGGTTCCGATACCGACACCCCGGAGATCCTGGGCCGCGGTTTCCTGGCCGTGGTGTCGATCGACCCCGTCGCGGATTAGCCCTCCGCAGCCTTCACCCGCGTACCGCCGATGCCCACCGAATCCTGGGACAGGCGCTGCGCGAGCCAGATCGGCACAATCGAGACGACGATCAGGACAACAGCCACGACGTTTACCACCGGCGCCTGGTTGGGCCGGAAGAGGTTCTGCAGGATCCAGATCGGCAGGGTGGTGTCGCCGGCGCCGATGGTGAACGTGGTGACGATGATCTCGTCGAAACTCAGCGCGAAGGCCAGCAGCCCGCCGGCCAGCAGGGCGGACCGGAGCTGCGGGAACGTGACCAGCCGGAACGTCGTGAACACGCCGGCGCCCAGATCGGCGGACGCCTCCTCCAGGCCCCCGTGCATCCGGCGAAGCCGCGCAATGACGTTGTTGAACACGGTCACCATGCAGAAGGTGGCGTGCGCGATCACCACCGTCCACATGCTCAGCGAGACTCCCAGGATGGTGGTGAACATGTTGTTCAAGGCGATGCCGGTCACGATGCCGGGCAGCGCGATCGGCAGGATCACCAGCAGGCTGATGACGTCCCGGCCGAAGAATTTGTAGCGCAGCAGGGCCAGCGCCAGGAGCGTGCCCAGCACCAGCGAGATGACCGTGGAGACCGCCGCCACCCAGAGCGAGGACACCACGGCCTCGCGGACGCCGGTGGAATCGAAAGCCCGCCCCCACCATTCCAGGGTGAAGCCCTGCGGCGGCCAGCCGAAGGTCCGGTCGGCGTTGAAGGAGTTCACCACCACCAGCAGCAGCGGGACGTAGATGAACAGGAACACCGCCGCGGTGACGACGCCGAGGATGACTTTGGCGCTTCGGGAAAGTCTCATGGTGCTCCTGCCGCCTGGTCCGGGCTACACGCCGCCACGGGTCACAAGCTGTTGAGGGCGCCGGAGCGCCGGACGATAAAGAGGTACAGGGTGATGATCGCGATCGGGACCAGCGAGACGGCCGCGGCGAACGGCAGGTTGTTCGCGGCCCCCACGTTCGCGTAAACCACGGTGCCGAGCATCTGGGTGGTGCCGCCGACGATCTGCGCCGTGATGTAGTCCCCCAGGGAGAGCGAGAACGTGAAAATCGTCCCGGCAATGATGGAAGGCACCAGCAGGGGAACATGACCAGGCGCATGGTGGTCAGCGGTTTCGCGCCCAAGTCACCGGAGGCCTCCAGCAGCGAGTCGGGTACCCGGTCGAACCCGGCGTAGATCGGCAGGATCATAAACGGCAGCCAGATGTAGGCAAGCGTCAGGATCACGGCGGTTTCACCGTACCCCGGGGACTCCAGCCCGATCGGCGCGCCCCACCACTCCAGCAGCCCGCCGTCGGCGAGCACGTTGCGCCACGCGTAGGCCTTGACCAGGTAGCTCGCCCACAGCGGCATCAGCACGGCCACCACCAGCAGCTTTTGCCAGCGGGGCTGGCCACCTTGGCGATGAAGAACGCCATGGGCAGCGCAAGGACCAGGTCGATCAGCGTCACGGCGATGGCGATCCACAGTGTCCGCAGGGTGATCCGCTGGTAGACCGGATCGGTCAGGACCGTCACCACGTTTTCGGTGGTCCATTCCGTGGACACCTTGCCGGTGAAGGTGTCCACGGTCCAGAACGCGGTAATCAGCAGCGCCGCGAGGGCGGCGATGTAGACGAGCACCAGCCAGCCGGCGGGGGCGGTGACCAGCCCCGCCAGCCGAAGGTTCGGCGAGCGGTGGAGCAGCGCCGAGAACCTGTGGGCCTTGGGCCGGGGCACGGCGGCGGCTGCCGGGGTGTGCCGGGGACCGGGTGCTTCGTCTGGAGCGCCATATCAGCCCTTGATCTCGGTCCAGGCCTGCGTCCACTCCGAGTAGTCGGTGCACTGGACGTCCGTCCGGCCGTCCAGGCATTCGGCCACCGGGGTGGTCCAGTACCAGATCTGCTCCGCGTAGGCCTCGTCACCGGAGTGGAAGGTCTCGCAGTGCGCCTTGTCCTTGGTCAGGTCGCAGGCCTTGGGGTTGGCCGGCGATTCGCCGAAGTACTCCGCCACCGCCGCGTTGGCCTCGGGGCTGGCGATGTAGTCGAGCCACAGGTAGGCGCAGTTCTTGTTCTTGGACGCCGAACTGATCATCCACGTGTCCGACCAGCCGGTGGCGCCTTCTTCGGGGAGCAGGGTCTTCACATTGGTCCCGTTCTGGACGGCGATGTTGGCCCCGACCTGCCACGTGGTGCCGACCACGGTGCTGCCGCTGGCGAAGGCCTGGACCTCTTTGACCACGTCGCTCCAGTACTCGCCGACGTGCTTGCGCTGCTCCTTCAGCAGGTCAACTGATGCAGCGAGCTGGTCCTTGTCCAGGGCGTAGGGGTTCTTGATGCCGAGGTCCGGCTTGTGCGCCATGAGGTACACGGCGGCGTCGGCGATGTAGATCGGCGAGTCGTATGCGGTGACCTTGCCGCTGTGCTGGGCGGCGTCGTCGAACACGGCGCTCCAGGACGTGGGCGCCGGGGTGACGGTATCCACGGAGTACATCAGCAGGTTGGCTCCCCACCCATGCGGCATCCCGTAGTTTTGGCCGTCCACGGTGTTCCACGCCTTGTCCTTCAGGAACGGGTACACGTCGGCATAGTTCTTCAGCAGGTCCATGTTGACGGGCTCCACGTCGTTGCCGGCGATCAGCCGCAGGGAAGCGTCACCGGAGGCCGACACGACGTCGTACTGGTCGGTGCGCATCAGGGTCACGGCCTCGTCCGAGGTGCCGAAGGGCTTGAAACTCACCTTGCACCCGGTCTGGGTCTCGAAGGGCGTCACCCAGTCGACGGCGGGGTCGTTGCTGCCGTCCTCGACGTAGCCGGGCCACGCGAGGATGGAGAGCTGCCCTTCGCCTGTGCCGATTTCGGTCTTGACCGGCTGCGCGGACGGGCTGGCGGATCCCCGCCGGTGGTGCCGCAGCCCGCGAGTGCGAGCGCTGCCGCCGCGGCCACCCCGACCACGAGGAGGCCCTATTCCTTGATGCCATGATCCTTACCTTTCAATGGAGGGTGAATCAGAAACAGGCTCCGCATGACGCCACGAAGAGTCAGGTGGCGCTGGACGGCAGCCAAACGGCGGCGTCGTCGTCCCAACTCACCGTGACCGGGCGGCCCACAAGGTCCGCGTCGCCGCCGGGCAGCGTTTCCGGCGCCAGAACGACGACGACGGGACCGTCGTCGAGCTGCACCCGCACCTGGGTGGCGTGCCCGACGTAGACGAGCGAGACGACGGTGCCGGGGCGGGAGGTGACGCCGCCCGCGGTTCCGGGGCCGCTGTCCAGGACAGGCGCAGCCGTTCCGGCCGGATGCAGACCTGCTCCGCGCGGCCGTAGAGTTCCTGGGCCTGGCCGGCGTCGAAGATGTTGGAGGTGCCGACGAAGTTGGCGACGAACGCGCCGCCGGGGCGCTCGTAGATCTCGTGCGCCGTGCCGATCTGTTCGAGGCTTCCGTTGTTAAAGACGCCGATCCGGTCGCTCATGGTCAGGGCTTCCTCCTGGTCATGGGTGACGAAGATGAAGGTGATGCCGAGCGAGCGCTGCAGCTCCTTGAGTTCCACCTGCATCTGCTGCCGGAGCTTGAGGTCCAGAGCGCCCAGGGGCTCGTCCAACAGCAGGACCTTCGGCTGCACCACCAGTGCCCGGGCCAGCGCCACGCGCTGGCGCTGGCCACCGGAAAGCTGGGCGGGCTTGCGTCCAAGGAACTTTCCCAGCTGCACGCGTTCCAGTGCTTCGCGGGCACGCTCGTGGCGCTCCTTCCTGGCCATGCCGCGCACACGCAGGCCGTAGGCGACGTTGTCGATGAGGGACATGTGCGGGAACAGCGCATAATCCTGGAACACCGTGTTGAGGTCACGCTCGAAGGGCGCCATCCCGGTGACGTCCTTGCCCTCAAGTTCGATGCTTCCCGACGTGGGCAGCTCAAAGCCCGCGATCAGGCGCAGGACCGTGGTTTTGCCGGATCCCGACGGCCCCAGCATGGAGAAGAATTCGCCCTGCCGGATGTCCAGATCCAGCGTGTTGACGGCGACGGTGTCGCTGAAGACTTTGGTGAGTTTCCGCAGGCGGATCGCGGGAACCGCGTCCGATTGCGTCTGCCTGCCGGCGGCGAGCGTTTCGGTCATGGGGTGCGCCTAACTCCGTTGCCGGATCGTCTCAGATGCGACACAGCAGGGTGTGATCCATGCCACAACAGGCTGCTGGGCCAAATACTATTACTCCATAGGTTTTGTGTATAGACCCCCGCGAAAGCCCGCATTAGGATGGCTTCAACCGGGCGCAGGCAGCCCCCAGCGCCCGCTCCTGGTTCTGGAACCGCGACGCCAAAAACTGCCAGGGAGGGCCCGGATGCTGCTGACACCGCAGGGCGCCTCCCGGAGCCTGGCGGCCGTGTTCACACCAATCAAGTCCCGGGGCCTGGTGGATGAGGTGTGCGGCCGGATAGAGCAGGCCGTGGAAACCGGGCTGCTCACCAGCGGCCAGCGGCTGCCCAACGAAACGGAACTGGCCGCCGCCCTGGGGGTCTCCGCGGTGACCGCCCGGGAGGCGCTGTCCCAGCTCCGGACCTCGGGCATCATCCGCACGGCACGGGGCCGCAACGGCGGAAGCTTCATCGCGGATGACGTCCTGCCGTCCCGGGAACGGGCCCTGGACCAGCTCCGGGAACTGACCCGGCTTCAGATCAGTGATTTGGGACTGCACTACCAGGCCATTGCCGCAGCCTGCGCCAGCGTCGCGGCCCGGCGCTCCGACGCCGCGGACATGGCTACCTTGCGCTCCTTCATCCCCACGACGGAGGAGGATCCGCTGCACTGGCGGCTGGCGCTCTCCGAGTTCCTGCTCGAGGTGGCCGCCATCGCCCGCTCGGCCAGGCTGGCCCGGGAACTGATCCGCCTGCAGGCAGACCTGGGCACCCTCACGCTGCTGCCATGCGCCGACGCCGGCTACCGCGCGCGGACCATCGGCCTTCTCGAGGAGGTCGCGGCCGCCGTCGAAGCCCACCGGCCGGCGGCCGCGGAAGCCGCGGTGAAGGCCTTGGTCGCCGCCACCACGGACTGGCTGCTGACCGAGCAATCCCAGCGTTACTGATCCGTTCCTTCGAGCCAAGGACCCCCGATGTCTGAAACCACCGCATCCCCAGACTCACTGACCCTGGACGCCGCCGGAGAGCTCGACGCCGCCATCACCGGCATCGAGGGCAGGCTCGCGGCGTGGGCGTCGGAAACGGGAACCGCGCTGGCGGCGCTCTCCGCCAAGGTCACGGGCACCGCCGTGGACAAGCTGATCCGGCCGGTGGTCGAGGAACTGGTCCGGGCTCCCGAAGGCTACGTCGCCGGCGCAGGCTTCCTCGCGAACGCCGGGCTGCTGGGGCCCGACCGCAGCTACATCGCCTGGTGGCAGGGTGAGGAGATGGAGCATGTGGACGCCCTCGCCAACTTCAGCCCCAACTCCATCAGCCGTTACGTCAAGTCCGAGTGGTTCCGAGTCCCGGTGGAAACCGGCCAGGCCCACGTGACCGGGCCATACGTGGACTTCCTGTGCACCGACGAATACGTCCTGACCTTCACGCACCCGGTGTTCTGCCGCCCGGACGGTCCGGTAGTGGGCATTGTGGGGATGGACGTCACCGTACAGAGGCTGGAGCGCGGCGCCATGCCCGGCCTGCGCCGGATCGGCGAACGGGCCACCCTGGTGAACTCCGACGGCCGCGCCATCGTCTCGGCAGCCCCGGACATCGCTGCCGGGGACCTCACCGCCGCCGAGGAGGGCTGCAGCGTCTATCCCGCGGGCCGGAAGTGCCGGATCTGGAGCGGCGCCACAGCTCTGTGACCTCCCCATCGAGTGCTCCGTAACTGCCGTTTTGAGGGTTTATAAGGGCAGTTACGGAGCACTCGATGGTGGATACGGCGCTTCACCCCGGTCTCATTTTCCAACGACGGCTGCACGAAATGTCTAAAGTCGTCTGCACGGCCGCCGCTGTCCGTAATCGGAACGCTCACCGGCAAAGTCCGTTAGGCTCAGTCTGCAACTTTCCGGCCAGCACCTCAGCGAGTGCTGGGGATGGTGATTTTCTGTCCGGGGGCGACTAGTAGCTCTGATCCGTTGCCGCGGAGTGACGGATTGGCTCCCAGCAGTGCATAATCGGGAACGCCAAACCGGCTGCTAATTCCTGAGAAAGTGTCCTCGGCCGTGACAACGTAAGTGGCGGTTCCATCCGGGTTAGCTGCAGACGGCCCGCCGGCTCCCAGCTGGGGAATGTCCGTCCCGCGCAAATCGATCGTCGAACCGGCTTTGAGCGTGACGGCTTCGTTGAACGTCCTGAGGATCTCCGCTTTGATGCCGAATTCGCGGGCGACGGTTTCCCAGGTATCGCCTTCAACGCAGGTGTACTGAGTGGCCAGGAAATACTTATTTAGCTCCGTTTTACCGTTCAATGATCCTGCAGCACCGGAGGGGACGTTGAGGCTGGGGCCGAAGCAGTCGCTTTCGCGGGATTGCTCGGTTGCTGTGCGTACTCGCACCCGGTCATGAGTAGTGCGCTCATGCACATTGACGCTGCCAAGGCGCGACTCATCCTTATCCGTACAGGCCCTACCGGCTCACCCGCTGGACGGAGGTGGCTTTGCCACTTCTCGCCGATATGTTCCGGTATTGCCGGCACTCCGCCCCGGGTAAATAGCTTCAGGTCCGTCACACGGGATCCTTTACTTACTGAGGCTGACGTGTTCCATTGCCGCCGAAGCCGACACAAGGCATAGCGACCGACCGCTTGGGGGCTCTCACAGGATTCGAGCAACTCGCCTCACTGAGAGTCACCTGCCAGACATATTCATAAACTTGTTGTAGAAATGTCAATAAGCCGAGGGGTTGAGTCCCTCATCTGGGCGAAATTGGTTCCCAAATACAGCTGGATTCGTCCTCGCGCGACACCGTGATCCCGAACCGGCGCCCGCAACGGCCCTGTTAAGGATCGGCTAACGGGCGGTCGGGGCTACATTTATCGCTGCGACTCACACTTCGGAGGCGTGCCGGGTGCAGGGCGAATATCGATCATAATTGACACCTTGCCTCCGGCGCGTTGCCTCCGCATATAGCATCGGGACGTGAGCAGTAAAAATGATTCCCGGGCCCCGCGGTCCAAGAGGACCGGGATCATCCGGTCAGTTTCGTGGGCAGCCTTCTTTGCCGTGCTCGCATGGCTGGTGGTGGCAAGCTGGGGGCTTACTTTCTGGCCCTCGGTGGCGCTATTCACGGTCTACACGGTGGGAATCGCGATTCCCCTGGGCTTTACGGTGGGCCTGCTGATTCCCCGGGGCTTTGTCTCAAGGAGTGAACGCGACAGGTTTCAGGGGAGTTCGCACCGGGACGCTCCGGATACGAACGCCTGACCATCCTCAGCGGGACACCTCTGGGCACCGGCGACCGGGCCAAGGCAGCCGGCTACCGCCGGCGGGTGAATCAGCCACCCCAAGGAATGAGGACGTACCTTCCGGATGGGCCGGTCTTTGCGATCGTCTTGCCGACCCAAACCAAATCAACAGGCTTCGTGATGTCCTTCTGAGGAATCCCTCGTACGGGACGGTCAGCGGGGCCGGCCAGCCCCGAGCGGTATTTCTCTCATGGATGGACAGATCAACGTGAGGTCTGCATCCATACCGAACTGTGGACAAAGTTTTACTGGGTGTGTACCTATTGAAGGGCCGAGCACCCGACGGGCGTGCTTGCCGGATCTGTCGGTGAGTTCCAGCCCGTTCCCGCGGCTTCGGGCACATCCACCATCCACGCGCGAATTTTGGGGGCACGTTTGAAACTCTTGCTTACGTCAGGCGGCGTGACGAACCCGAGCATCCACTCGGCGCTCGTGCAGCTTCTCAACAAGCCGGTCGCCCAGTGTCACGCCCTGGTCGTCCCGACAGCGCAGTGGGGTCACCCGATGTGCGGACCGGCATCGGTGCGGGGCCTCCTGACCGCCGAGCCCGACTTCCGTCACTTGTCCGGTCTGGGCTGGGCGACGCTCGGCGTTCTCGAGCTCACCGCGCTGCCCACCATCGGCGCGGAGCGATGGGTCCCTTGGCTTCGAGAGGCCGACGTGCTCTTGGTCGACGGCGGCGACGCGACGTACCTGTCCCATTGGATGCGGGAGTCCGGGCTGGCCGACCTGCTGCCGTCACTTCCCGACATGGTGTGGGTGGGAGTGAGTGCCGGAAGCATGGTGATGACGCCCCGGATCGGGGAGTCCTTCGTCGAGTGGCCGTCCGCGCCGGACGATCGCACCCTGGGGGTGGTGGACTTTTCGATCTTCCCGCACCTGGACGCTTTCCCGAGCAACACCCTGGCCCACGCAGAGCGGTGGGCCGCCGACCTCGGCGGCCCGGCCTACGCCATCGACGAACAGACAGCTATCAAGATCGCCGACGGCTCCGTCGAAGTGGTTTCCGAAGGAAAATGGAAGAAGTTCGGGTGAACGACAGAGTTCAATGACACCCTCGACCACGACGAGACGGAAGGCTGGCGCCATGCGGAAACTGATCTACGGCATGAATCTGACCCTGGACGGCTACATCGCCGCGGCCGGCGACGACATCGGCTGGGGCGGGCCGAGCGACGAACTGTTCCAGTGGTGGCTCGACCAGGAGCGGGCTAGCAGCCTGTCGCTGTACGGCCGCAAGCTCTGGGAGACCATGAGCTCCTACTGGCCCACCGGCGACCAGCAGCCCAACGCCACCCCGGCGGAGATCGAGTTCGCGCGGAACTGGCGGGACACGCCGAAGGTGGTGTTCTCCTCGACGATCGACAAGGTGGACTGGAACACCCGTCTGGTCACCGGCGACGCGATCGCCGAGATCACCCGGCTCAAGGCAGGGGACGGCGGCCCGATGAGCGTCGGCGGCGCAACGCTCGCCGGGGCGGCCATGAGGGCAGGGCTGATCGACGAATACGTGCTAGCCACCCACCCGGTCCTGGTGGGGGCGGCACGCCGTTCTTCACCTCGCTGGATAGCTGGGTGAACCTGAACCTGGTGGAGACGCGGACGTTTCCCGGCGGCGTGATCATGACCAGGTACGAGACGAGGCGCTGAGCGCGATTCCTCCGCGCCGTCGGGGGCAGCACTCCACCACCAGCGGCCCCACATCGACGGGCGGCAGATTGTCCGGAATGTTCCTGCGCACCGCCCCGGCGACCTCAGCCTTCAACAGAAACGGTTGCGCCACAATATGGCCCACCGACACATCGAAGTCCGCGAACAACAAACGCGCCGACTCCCATTGGGACTCGCAGACCACCGGATCCCGCTCCGCAGTGCGGCGTCGATGATGGTCCTTTGACCGACACACAATTGTGCGACCCACGCGGAAGCCAGCCTGGGCCGGCCGGAACTTCGGGAAGCCCTGCCCGCCTGCCCGGGGCGGGTTCGCCCCGGCGCCGGGGCGTTGCTAAGCTGGAATGAAGGCCCCATCTTGGGCCTCCGGACGACGGATCAGTACCCGGCACGCGACAAGACTGGCCACAGGAGCAGTCATGTCGTGGTTAATTCTCATTCTCTCAGGCTCGTTGGAAGCCGTCTGGGCTGCAGCCCTGCACCGGACAGCGCAGGCCACGGGCCGCCGCCGGATTGCACCGGCCGCAGTTTTCCTTGTCTCCGTGCTCGCCAGCACCGGCGGACTCGCCATCGCCATGCAGTCCATCCCGACCGGAACCGCCTACGCCGTCTGGGTGGGCGTCGGCGTGGTGCTGACCTCCGCCTACGCCATGGTCACCCGCGTGGAACCCGCGACGGCGGCGCGGATCCTGCTGCTCGGCGGGATCGTCGCCTGCGTGGCCGGCCTGAAGCTGGTGGCGTAACCATGGCCGCGAACCGCACAACGAAAATGACAAACAAAGCACCGGCCGCCACGCTGGCCTGGCTCATCCTGCTCGCCTCCGCCGTGCTGGAGGCGGTCTGGGCCACGGCCCTGGGCCTCTCCGACGGCTTCACCCGGCCGCTGCCCACCCTCGTGTTCGCGCTGACCGCGACCCTGAGCATGGTGGGGCTGGGCATGGCCGTGAAACGCATTCCGCTCGGCACGGCCTACGCCGTCTGGGTGGGGATCGGCGCGGCACTGACGGTCGGCTGGGCGATGGCGACCGGCGTCGAACCGGCCAGCCCGCTCAAGCTGCTGTTCATCGCGGGCATTGTGGGCTGCGCGGCGGGTCTGAAGCTGCTGCCGGCCGGGAAATCCTAGGCGTCCCGGCGCTCCCGCCCAGTTAGCCCGAGCCCGGAAGGGTAATCCCGGGCGACACGCCGTGGCTGCCGCCCGCTCGCGGGAAGCAACCGGGCGGGAACGTTGGAATACCCCGGAGCGGACCGGGGTTGGGGCTAGAAACAGCGAACGGAGACCCCCATGAATGCAGCGAAAGTCCGGCTCGGCGACGGTTTGACGGTCAGTCCGCTGGGGTTCGGCGGCATGGCCCTGACCCCGGTGTACGGGGAAGTGGATCCGGCCGAGGCCCTGCGGACCCTCCACCACGCGGTGGACGCCGACGTCAGCTTCATCGACACGGCGGACATTTACGGCGGCGGCAGCAATGAGGAACTGATCGCCAGGCTTCTCAAGGAACGCCGCGGCGAGGTGCAGCTGGCCACCAAGTTCGGCCTGGTGGGCACCCCGTCCACCGGCTACTCCGATATCCGGGGCGACGCCGACTATGTGCGGCAGGCCGTGGACCGGAGCCTGCGCCGGCTGGGCACCGACACCATCGACCTGTACTACATGCACCGCCGTGACCTCCGCGTTCCGATAGTGGAAACCGTGGAGGCCATGGCGGGGCTGGTGCAGGCCGGCAAGGTGCGGCACCTTGGCCTGTCGGAAGTGACGGCCGAGGAGCTGCGTGATGCCAGCAGCATCCACCCGATCGCCGCGGTCCAGAGCGAATGGTCCATCTGGAGCCGCGACGTGGAACGCAGCGTTGTTCCCGCGGCGGCCGAACTCGGGGTGGGTTTTGTGCCCTACTCGCCGCTGGGCCGGGGATTCCTCACCGGCACCGTCGACGCGGCGTCACTGGGCAGCAACGACTTCCGCCGCAACATCCCCGCTTCGCCGAAGCGGCGCTGGAAGCCAATCAGGGGTGGTGGACGCCGTGCAGGCAATCGCCGCCGAGCTCACCGTCTCCGGGCAGGCTGCAACTCCCGCCCAGGTGGCACTGGCCTGGCTGCTGGCGCAGGGCCGGAAGCTGGGACTGCCCGTGGTCCCCATCCCCGGCACCCGCAAAGCGGCCCGGATCGACGAAAACTGGGGAGCCCTGGCCCTGACGCTCGACTTCACCACGGCGCAACTGGAGAAGCTCGACGCCGCCGCGGACGCCGTCGTCGGCTCCCGCTCCGCGGACCCCAACTGGGTGTCCGAGGGCCGTGAACAGCGTCTTTCGTAGACTGAAGCCCATGGACTCGCTCATTCACTCGTTACGTGACATCACCATCCGCCGGATTTCGGTCAGCGAGATGGACAACAACGTGTACTTGCTCACCGGCAGGGCATCGGGCGCGCAGCTCCTGATCGATGCGGCCGATGATTTGGCCGCCATCCAGGGGCTGCTGGCCGACGCCGCCGCGGATACCTCCGCGACGCCGAAGCTGGCACTGATTGCCACCACCCACCAGCACTGGGACCATGTCCGTGCGCTGCCGGGCCTGGTGGAAGCCACCGGTGTGAAGACGGCGGCCGGGACGGACGATGCCCCGAGCTGCCGGTGCCGGTGGATGTCCTGCTGGATCACGGGGACGTCGGCAACTTCGACGGCTTCGACGTGACGGCAGTGCACCTGCGCGGCCACACCCCGGGGTCGATCGCGCTGGTGTACCAGGACCCGGAGGGCCCGGCGCATATCTTCTCCGGTGACTCGCTGTTCCCCGGCGGCGTGGGCAACACGCAGCAGGATCCCGAACGGTTCGCGCAGCTGATCAGCGATGTCAGCGAGCGGTTGTTCGACGTCTACCCGGATGACACTGTGGTGCACCCGGGCCACGGCAAGCCCACCACCCTGGGGGCGGAACGCCCGCATCTGGAGGAGTGGCGCGCCCGCGGCTGGTAGCTCGCGCTGCGCTTTCAGACTTACGCTACGCTTTCGGACGGACGCTGCGGGAATCCCCGTAGCGTCCGTCCGTTTGTGTAGCGGAAAGCCTGGGGCCACGACCGCCGGGTTCCCTGACCGAGCTTGCGAGGTTAGGGAGCGTTTGGGGATTAGCGGCTGCGGCGTTCGTTCGACGCCGGGGCTGACGCGCGGCGGGGTCCGCCGCTGCGTGCCGGACGGCCTTCACCGGAGCGGCCGTTGCCGCCGCCTGCGTAGGATCCGCCCGAGGTGCCGCCGGTGTTGGAGGACCAGACAGCCGCGTTGCCTCCGGTCTTGGCGCCGGCAGCTGCACGCTGGCCCGTCGCCGGACGCCCGCCACGCTGGCCGCCTGTGGCGCCACCCGTGCGGGGTGCGCCGCCCGTGCGGGGAGCGCCCGAGCGCTGTCCTCCGCTGCGGGGAGCCGAAGCGCCCCGGGCGTCGCTGCGTCCTTCTGCTGCGCGGCCGTCGGAACCGCGGCCGGCCGATGCGCGGCCGCCAGCGGCCGGGACATCGTTGCGGTGCGCGCCGTACGACGTCGAACGGGCGCGGGCGCTGCGGCGCTCGGCGCGCTCGGCATCCATCCGGTCCTCGTTCCGCTCAATGACACGCTCTGCGGCGTTGCGGGCAGCGGCCTGGCCTTCGTAGGCCACGGCGCGGCGCTCGGCGCGCGGAAGATCGGTGCGCGGAGCCTCGGCCCCGACGCGCCCGCGTCCGCCACGGCCGCCCCGGCCACCCGCGGTGGGTGCTGCCTGGGTGGTGCGGCGGGCGCGCTTGCGCTCGGCGTTGGCACCGGTGGAGCTGCCGCCGCCCTGGTTGGACTTGGCGGCCAGCAGTGCGGCGCGGGTGCGCGGATCGATCTTGTCGGCCATTTCGCCCACCAGCTCGGCAACCAGCGGGGAGTTCGCGGTGACGCGTTCGAAGTTGACCTCGACGCCGGCAGCCTTCATGAGCTTCTTGACGTCGGACTGCTGCTCCGGCAGGGTCAGCGTGACCACGGTGCCGTCGGAACCGGCACGGGCGGTACGGCCCGAGCGGTGCAGGTAAGCCTTGTGCTCCGTGGGCGGATCCACGTGGATGACCAGCTCGACGTCGTCGACGTGGACGCCGCGGGCGGCGACGTCGGTGGCGACCAGGACGCGGACCTCACCCGAGGAGAACTCGGCCAGGTTGCGGTCGCGGGCGTTCTGCGAAAGGTTGCCGTGAAGGTCGACGGCGGGGATGCCGGCGTCGGTCAGGGTCTTGGCAAGCTTGCGGGCGTGGTGCTTGGTGCGCAGGAAGAGCACGCGGCGGCCGGAGCCCGAGGCGAGCTCGACGATCAGCTGCTTCTTGACGGTCTGGTCGTTGACCACCAGGACGTGGTGTTCCATGGTGGTCACGGCGGCCTGCGACTCATCCACGGCGTGGGTCAGCGGGTTGGACAGGTAGCGCTGGACGATCTTGTCCACACCGTTGTCCAAGGTGGCCGAGAACAGCAGGCGCTGGCCCTGGCTGGGGGTCATATCCATCAGCTTCTTGACCACGGGGAGGAAGCCCAGGTCTGCCATGTGGTCGGCCTCGTCCAGCACGGTGATCTCGACGCCTTCGAGGGTCAGGATGCGCTGGCGGATCAGGTCCTCCAGGCGTCCCGGGCAGGCGATGACGATGTCGACGCCGGCGCGCAGGGCCTTTTCCTGGCGGGCCTGGGAGATGCCACCGTAGATCACGGTGGTGTTCAGGCCCATGGCCTTGGCCATCGGCTCGATGGTCGCGTTGATCTGGGTGGCCAGTTCGCGGGTCGGCGCGAGGACCAGGCCCATCGGGCGGCCGGGCTTGCGGAAGTGCTTGGCTTCCCGCTCAGCGAGTCGCGCTACAAGCGGGATGGCGAAGGCGATGGTCTTGCCGGAGCCGGTGCGGCCGCGGCCCAGGACGTCGCGTCCGGCCAGCGTGTCCGGCAGGGTCTTGACCTGGATGGGGAACGGTTCCACGATCCCCTGGGCGGTGAGGGTGTCGGCGAGAGCCTTGGGCGTGCCGAGGGCAGCAAAAGTAGTCATAGGTTTCAAAGGTCTTTCAGGCGGTATCCATGCGGATATCGGCCCCCGGTGCCGGTTGGCCCAAGGGTTCGCCGAAGAAAAGTCAGGTGATCAACCGGGCTGCTACCAACCTTTCGGCAGTGGCGGCCGGGACCAAATAGAACGCGTTCATCGACGCAGGATGTGCCTCTCACATGAAAAAATCCCACTCCCTGTGGACGGATTCCGGAAGGAATCCAGCAGGGGAACCGGTTGATGAACCGGACCGATCATTCAAGACCAAAGTGGGCATCACTGCACATCAAGTTCCCTCAGTCTATCATCCGGCGAGGCCAGAGCCGTTTCCGCCCGCTCAGGGCACCAGTGCCGGGGCCTGGAACAGCGGGACGTGCGACGCCGGGCGCACGGGCTCCGGGGCCTCCGCTGCCGGCAGCCCACGCAGCACGCTCCCGGCCGCCGAACCGCGCCCGGGCGCCGCGCCGCGGGTACCCGCCGCGCCGATCGTGGCCGCCGGAGCAGCCGCGCGCACGATGACCAGGGCTTCGGAATCGATCAGCCGCCGGGTTCCGGTCCGCTCATCCAGGATCCAGAACAGGTCCGTAGCCGCGACAGTCCGGATCACCTCGCCCCGATGGAAGAGTCTGCCGTTGTGCCAAGCTTCAATCTGGTCCCCCACCGACAACTCCCCACACGATTGAACCTGCCGCGATACCTCTGCAGTCATGGCCTGCTCCTTCCCCGGATCCGGATTCACCCCAGTGTCATTCCGCTCTCCGGCTCCAGCCTCCACCAGAAAGGTTTCGACGGCGTTTCCGTGGGGTGATTTTCTCGTGTCGCCTATTCGCCGGTTTCGCGGGCAGCCTTCCCCTGCCATGATGTGGGAAACGCCCCCAACCCGACACCTACAGAGCTGCAAGGACAACCATGGCTAAGCATGATCACTCAGCGGACAACAGCGACGTCAGCGCGGCGCAGGTATGGGACGAGATGTACCGCAGCCGGGCCAGGATCTGGAGCGGCGAGCCGAACCCGCAGCTGATTGCCGAGGCCGCCCCGCTTCCTCCCGGGACGGCCCTTGACCTGGGCTGCGGCGAGGGCGCGGACGCCATCTGGCTGGCCAGCCGCGGCTGGAAGGTCACCGCCGTCGACGTCTCCGCCGTCGCGCTGGAACGGGCCGAAGCGCACGCGCAGGAACGCGGCCAGGGCGGGCACATCACGTGGGTGCGGCAGGACCTCGCCGCCTGGGTGCCCGGGGAGCTCTTCGATCTGGTGACGGCTCAGTTCCTGCATTCCACCGTGATGCCCTGGCAGCAGGCCCTGCAGCTCGCCGCCGCGGCCGTGCGGACCGGCGGCACGCTGCTGATTGTGGGCCACCACCCGGACGGCCTGCCGCCGTGGGGCCAGCATCATGATCACGGGCCGGAGCGGTTCTACACGGCGGAGCAGCTGGCCGGCGAACTGGGCCTTGAGTCACCCGAGTGGCGGCTCGACGTCGTCGACACCCGGCACCGCAGTGCCACCGGACCCGACGGCGAGGCTGCCGCGCTGACGGACGCCGTGCTGCGCGCCACCCGCCTCGCCGCCCGCTGAGCGCGGCGCCGGAAACGCCTCATCCGCCGTCGGGGTCGCCGGTTGCCTGCCGGGTCGCTTTCCCGGGCGCCGGTGTCCTGGCGCCGGCAGCCTCGGGGCACCCTGGCCGAAGGCGGTGTGACGCAGCTCACCCCAAGTGGACCGTGAGGTTTCCCGTGCGGGCACCGTCTTACTTATGACGGCGCCACCGGGCGCCACCGATCCGATCAGGAGTGATTGCATTGACGATCCAGACGCACACCCCCGCAGATGTTGCCCCGAAGAACGCCCTGGGTAACGCCGCCAAGACCCCCGCGGCAGCCGGCCAGGCTGCCAGCCCCGACGGCCGCGGCGCCACCACGGTCGCCGACGGCGTGGTGGCCAAGATCGCCGGCATCGCAATCCAGGAGATCGACGGCGTCTACGCGCTGGGCGGCGGAGCGGCCCGGGCGCTGGGCAACCTGCGGGAGAAGGTCGGGCAGAAAGACCTGACCCAGGGCGTCAGCGTGGAAGTCGGCCAGACCCAGGTTGCAGTCGATGTCACCCTCGTGGTCGAGTATCCCCACCCCTTCAGCAGGTCGCGGACGACGCCCGCGAGGCCGTCTACCGGGCCATCGAGGACCTCGTCGGCATGGAGGTCACGGAAGTCAACGTCACCATCACCGATATCCACGTTCCGTCCGACGACGACCTTGACGCCGACTCCGCAGCCGAGCCGAGGGTGGCATGACCCCGACGGTCGCCGGCATGGCTGTCGGTGCGGTCCTCGCCGTTGTGGCCCTCGCGTTCGGCCTCTGGGGTTTCCTGCTCGCAGCGCTCTTCATGGGGATCGGCGCCGTGCTGGGCCGCACCGCTGAGCGGCGGCTGGATCTGGGCGGGGTCCTCGACGCACTGCGCGGCAAGCGCTCCTCCGTATGACGCGCACGGGCCACACCCGGATCAGCCCGGCGGCCCTGCGGCACACGGTGGAAGCCATCACGGCCCGGGCCTTTGGTGTTCAAGCCTCCGGGGTCTCGGCCAGGCTGGACGACGATTCCGGCAAGCTCGCGGTCGCCGTGTCGGTGCCTCTGGCGGTGCCCTCCCTGCTGGAACCGCGCGGGGAGGCAGGCAAGAGCATTGTGCAGCGGTCCCGCGAGGCACGCTCCACGATCATCAGCGAAGGCCTGGCCATCACCGGAATGACGCTGGGAGGGGTCGACATCCGGCTCACCGGAGCCAAGCACGCCGCACCGGCCGGCAGGGTCGACGCAACGCAGAACCGACGTCAGGAAGGGAGGGGCCGATGAGCAGGGAACGAAGCCTCCGGCGCCTGATACGCAGGGAAACCCACTCCTCACGGGCCGCGACCTCCATCGTCGCGGCCGTGGTGCTCGCTGCCGCGTTCCTGTGGCTGGCTGTCGAAGCCGTGCTGGCGCTTCTGGGCGGGAGCACGCTGCTGGCAAGTCCCGCGCAACTGGGGAGCTGGCTCGCCGGAGTCCCGGGAACCACCGTTCCGGCCGGCCTCGTGGCTGCCGGTGCCGGGATCGCCTTGCTGGGCGTCCTCCTGCTGGGCACCGCCCTCCGGGCAGGCCGCCGCCCGCGTCACGCGCTGGACAGCGAGCGCAGCGCCGTCGTGGTCGATGACGAAGTCATTGCCGCGGCCGTCTCCGCGCGGGCACGGCGCACCGCCCGCCTGGCCCCGGGGCAAGTCACCACAACCGTCGGGCGACGTTCCGTCCACGTCCAAGTCCGGCCGACGTCGGGCATGCCGGTGGATGGCGCAGCCATCAGCACAGCGGTGGAACGTGAACTCACCGGCTACGCGATAGACCGCCGAATAGCACCGCGCGTCACCATCAGCAGGGAAGGGGTCCTGGGGCAATGAGACAGACCAACCGAGCGCTCAACCGCAGTCTCCTGGCGCTCCTGGGCCTCGTGCTGCTGGCGGCCGGTGTATTGACCGCCGCCGCCGGCCTCGTTCCTGAGGTCGCGGCAGCCTGGACCGCGACGGCGGCTGCCGGTCTTGACCGGTCCGGTGAGCTGCTGTCGACAGCACCGCTCCCCGGCGCCGCCCGCAGCTGGTGGGCCGTGGCTGCCGTCACCGGGCTCCTCCTGGCCTCGGGTCTCAGCGTCGCTTGGCTGGCATCGCAGGGCGGAGGCAGGACGCCCCGCGCCGCCACCGACCTGGACGGAGACCGCGGCAGCACCGTCGTGGACATTGAGTTCGTCGCCGCGTGCGTCAGCGCAACTCTTGCCGGCAACCTCCAGGTGCTCGGCACCTCGGTGTCGGCCTGGCGCGTTCACGGCACGACGGGCCTGCGGCTGCGGCTTGAGGCCCGCAAGGGCGCGTCCCCGCGGGAGATCGCCGACACGGCCGAGGAACTGGTGCTGGGCTTGGACCGGCTGCTGGGCCATCCGGTTCCCGTTCTGGTTCGAATCACCAGCGGCACGCGATCGAGGCTGGCCGGAGTTAACCGGGTGCACTGACCGCCGGGGACGCAGCGCACCACAGATAAACCGCTACATCAAGGAATCACCGGAAAGGCAAGATCATGGCAATGGACGACAAGGTCAACAACACGGTCATCAACCACCTCGGCGCGGCCAAGGAAGGAGCCGGAAGGCTCACCGGCAACGACGAGCTCAAGCGTGAGGGCCAGCATGACCAGGCCCAGGCCAAACTGCAGGAGGCCGGCGAGAAGATGAAGGACGCGGCGGCGGACGTCGGGGAAAACATCAAGGACGCCGCCCGCAAGCTCAAGCAGGGCTTCAGCAGGGACTAGGTTGCGAGCGCCGGAACGGTTCCGCCACGGCGGATCCGTTCCGCGCCTTGCACCGCCGCTGCAGACGCCTCCCGAAGACGACGCTGGCGGTCCCGATCGTATGAAAGCAGGGAAACGTGACTGGTTCCCCACCGGCATCGGACCAATTTGACCTCGTTCCCGACGCGCTGCTCGCCGGACGGGCGGCCGACGGCGACACCGCCGCCTTCGAGGCCCTCGCCCGGCGTTACGGCCCCCTGATGCGGGCCTGCGCGCGCCGGATGACCGGATCCCATGCCGACGCCGACGACGTCGTGCAGGAATCGCTGGTCCAGGCCTGGAAGCAGTTGGACGCCCTCCGCGACGGCGACGCCGTCAAAAGCTGGCTCCTTCGGATCACCGGCAGCCGCAGCATCGACCACGTGCGCAGAAGAAAGACCCATTCCGACCTCGGCGACCTCGATCAGAAGGCGGACGCCGGGTCCGGCCGGGCTGAGGGCGGGAACCCCGAAACCGCTGCCCTAAGCGGCTCCCGGATGGAGGCTCTGAAAAGCGCTGTAGCCTCCTTGCCGGAGGAACAACGACGATGCTGGGTGCTGAAACAGTTCAACGACCAAAGCTATGAGGAAATCGCACAGACTTTGAACATCAGCGTTGCCAGCGTCCGCGGCCGCCTGGCCCGGGCCCGGGTTACCCTGGCCCGAGAAATGGAGGGATGGCGATGAGCGTTTCCGGCAGCAACCTCGAATGCGGACACAGCCTCGAGGAGCTAAGCGTCTACGTGGATACGGGCGAGTTCAGCGATCCGGGCCACCTGACGGAATGCCCCGAGTGCCAGGCCGGGCTGGCCTCGCTGCGCCGCCTGGCCGTCCTGGGCGATGAACTGGTCAACGCCGACATTGCCGCGGCCGGCAGCGGAACCGACGACTGGATGCAGTCCATCCTGGACAATCTGCGGCTGGAGCTGCGGCCCGGCAGGGACATTCCCGTGCGCCCGGACACCCCGGGGACATCCTGACTGAAACGGAAGGTTCCATCTCCGCACTCATCCGCTCCGCCGCCGATTCCCTTCCCGGGACCGCCGCCGGCAAGTGCCGGCTGGAAGGAGACATCAGCACACCCGGGTCCCCCATCACAGTGCGCGTCGACGTAGCCGTCGTCTTCGGCCATCCGCTGGAGGAACGTGCCGCCGCCGTCCGCCGCGGCATTGCGGCGACGCTTGCCCGGCACACCGAGCTGAACATCGCAGCGATCGACGTCACGGTCGCCGACGTCCTTGAGCCCGGGTTTCCCGGGCCTAATGCCGGACCAGCCCGCCCGTCCGAGTCCCCGACGACGCCCGGTCCTCCGACCCGTCCCAGGCCCCCAAGGAGAAGCCATGAACCAGTCCCTTCTTCCCGGGGACACCACACCCGCGGGCCTGGCCGCCGCACTGCGCGACGTGATCCTGGACGTCGACGGCGTCGCCGAGGTGTTCCCAGCCCGGCCGTTGTGGCAGAACATCGCCGGTGCGGCCCGCTCGGCGGTGACAGGGGAACCTCTGCCGGTTGTGCAGGTCGAGTTCGACGGGGAGACCGTGGACGTCTTGACGCGCATCGGCGTCAGCACCGCCCTCCTGCTCCTGCCGTGGCCAGGTCCGTGGCGGCGGCCATCCGGGAGCACTTGGGCCCGCGGACCGCCACCGTCCGGGTGCAGCTTGTCCAGGTCCGCTAGAGACGTCGTCCCGCCGTCGAGATCGCCGGAAACCTGCGGGGTCGCCGGAAGCTTCCCGCGACCCCGCACGCTTCCGGCGACTTCGCACGTTTCGGAGCCGTCGGCCGCTTCAGATATGACATGGGACACAGGACGACAACTGAGGCAAGGTTTGTCGACAGATGTCGACCCAAGGACGGCGGCGCACACCCGCCCCGCGGTGCGCGCCGGACCGGCGGCGGCGGGCCGCTGCCGGCCTCGGGAAATCCCCGGACTCGCACCGGAGAAGGCATTCTTCCGGCCCGACGGGGACGGCGCGGACCACCCCGACAAACCCCGCCATGGGGAGTACGACGGCGACCGGCCGGCGACCGCCGGCGGCGCGGGGTCCCCGAATGCCGCCCGTAGGCTTAATCCACACGACAAAGTGTTACCTCCGTCACACCTTCGATGGATCCGTGCGGGCCCGGCGGAATGTCCTCCGCCCCGTGGCCTGCCTGTAACAAGGAAGAAGCCTAATGTCTGAACGCACCACCACGGCTGTCCCGAATACCGCCCAGGAGTCCCCCAGCAGCCAAGGCCAGGAACCGCACCTCGCCCGCGCCCTGGGCAACCGCCACATCCAGCTGCTGGCCATCGGCGGCGCGATCGGCACCGGATTGTTCATGGGCTCCGGCAAGACCATCTCGCTGGCCGGCCCGTCCGTCATTTTCGTCTACATGATCATCGGCTTCATGCTGTTCTTCGTCATGCGGGCCATGGGCGAGATCCTGCTCTCCAACCTGAACTACAAGTCCTTCAGCGACTTCGCCGGCGACCTCCTGGGCCCATGGGCAGGATTCTTCACGGGCTGGTCCTACTGGTTCTTCTGGGTGGTGACGGGCGTGGCAGACATCGTCGCGATCGCTGGGTACGTGGACAAGCTCGCCCCCGGCACACCGCTGTGGATCCCGGCCCTGATCACGCCGGTTGTGCTGATCCTGCTGAACCTCCCCACCGTCAAGGCCTTCGGCGAAGCCGAATTCTGGTTCGCCATCATCAAGGTGGTGGCCATCCTCGCGCTGATCGGCACCGGCATCGTTATGATCGCCACGAACTTCACCTCGCCCAACGGCGCGGTGGCCAGCCTGGCCAACATGTGGAACGACGGCGGCATGTTCCCGCACGGCATGTTCGGCTTCATCCTGGGCTTCCAGATCGCCATCTTCGCTTTCGCCGGCATCGAGCTGGTGGGCACCGCGGCAGCAGAAACCAAGGATCCCGAGAAGAACCTGCCCCGCGCCATCAACTCGATCCCCATCCGGGTCCTGCTGTTCTACGTGGGCGCCCTGGTGGTCATCATGGCGGTCAACCCGTGGCGCACCATCGATGCCGCCAGCAGCCCCTTCATCGGCATGTTCACCTTGGCCGGACTCGGCATCGCCGCAGTGGTCATCAACCTGGTGGTGCTCACGTCCGCGGCGTCCAGCGCCAACTCGGGCATCTACTCGACCTCGCGCATGGTCTACGGCCTGGCCCAGGACGGCAGTGCCCCGAAGGCCTTCGGGAAGCTGAGCATCCGCAAGGTTCCGCAGAACGCCCTGCTGTTCTCCTGCATCTTCCTGCTGGCGGGCCTGGTGCTGCTCTACTCCGGTGACTCCGTGATCGGGGCCTTTACCGTGGTTACCTCGGTGGCGTCCGTGCTCACCATGTTCGTCTGGTCCATGATCCTGATCAGCTACATCGTGTTCCGCCACCGCCGTCCCGAGCTGCACGCGGCCTCGAAGTTCAAGATGCCCGGCTCGGGCTTTATGCCCTACGTGGTGCTCGCCTTCTTCGGCTTCATGCTGGTGGCACTGGGCCAGGCCGACGACACGCGGCTGGCGCTGCTGGTGGCACCGCTCTGGTTCCTGCTGCTCGGCGGAGCCTGGTACTTCAACCGGCAGACGCCGCTCCAGCAGGCCCGGATGGCGGAATGGAAGGCAATCCGCGACGCCGAAACAGTCCCCGTGGCGGGTTAGGCCAAACCCGCCTGCCCGGGAGGGCACACCTTCTGGGAGCTCCGGCCGGATCCAACCGGCCGGGGCTCCGTCGTCGCGCCGGCCTACCGGCGCCCGGCAACCCGCGGGGCCACCACGACGGCGGCGACGCCGATCACCGCTGTCAGGGCGAAGACGCCGCCGAAGGACGCCGCCGTCGTCGGGAACGCGGCAAAGATGATCCCCGTGGTGGCGAGGGACAGCGCGCCGCCGAGTGAATCGGAAATGGACATCGCCGAGCTGTTGAAGCCCTCGTTGTCCCTGCTGGACAGGGCCAGGGTCATGACGCTCAGGCGCGCGTACATCAGCCCCATGCCGCCCCCGGCGAACACCCAGGCGGCGATCGCGACGGCGGCCGGCCAGCTGAGGAGCGTGGTCACCAGCACCAGGACGACGGCACCGAGGACGAGGGCCGCTCCAATCCGGACCGCGCGGCGGTGATCCAGGCGCGACCCGAGCCGGCCCTGGACCGCCGAGCCGGCCGCCCACGAGACGGCTCCGCCCGTGAGCGCCAGGCCAGCGAAGGTGGGCGAAAAATCGTAGCGTTCCACCAGCAGATAAGGCAGATACACCTCGGCACCGAAGAACGCGGCAGAGGCCAGGCCGCGCGTGAGGATAACGCTGGGGAGGCCGCGGCGGGCCGCCAGGGTTCCCTGCGGCACCAGCGGGCGGACGGCGATGAGGGCTACGGCGACGGCCGCCACAGCAACAACTCCACCCGCCACCGGAAGCCGGGCGGAGAGGTTCAGGCCCAGCACGGCGAGCGCCGCGAGGACGGCCCAGGCCAGCCTGTGCGAGCCCGAGTGCCTGCGCGGCGCAGGAGTGGACATGTCCTCCGGCGCGGACGTCCCGCGGGACCCGGCTGGGGTTCCGGCTGGGGATCCGCTTCGAGCTCCGCGCAGTCCGCGCAGCGCCGGCACAATCATCAGCAACGCGGGCACCACAAGCCCCACGACGCCGAGGAACACCCAGTGCCAGCTGAGCATCTGCGCCACGACGCCCGCGGCGAAGGGCCCCACCAGCGAGGGAATCACCCAGGCCGCCGAAAACGCGGCGAAAATCTTCGGGTGCAGCACAGGCGGGTAGACCCGGGCGATCACCACATACAGCGCCACGGTCATGGCGCCGCCGCCCAATCCCTGGACCAGCCGGCCCGCCACGAGGGCAGGCATGTTCGCTGCAGTCCCGGCGATCAGCAGGCCCAGCACAAACATGGCCACGGACGCGTACAGCGGCCCCACCGGCCCCCGCCGGTCAGACCAGTTGCCGGCCGCCACCATACCGATGACCCCCGTGGCGAGTGGGCGGCGAACGCCAGAGCGTAGAGGGCGGCCCCGTCCAGCTCGCGGCTGACCAGCGGCATGATCGTGGTCACCGCCAGGGATTCGAAGGCGGCCAGAAATACGAGGGCGCAGGCTCCCAGGGTCACCAGGAGGTAGTTGCGGTGAAAGATGCCTGCTGATTCGAGGGTCGGCGCGGGGGTGGTTCGGGGCAAGGTGGCGGCCTGATCGGTGGTCATGGACGGGCGAGTGAAACCCGTGGAGCCGGGACGTTCGACTCAAGGGGAAGCATGCCACAGCCGGCGGCCCGGACGCAGCCCCTCAGGCTGCGACGCAGGGAGCCGGCGCCTGCTCAGATCAGCAGCGCGACGCCTGCGCCGACGAGCCAGAGGGACCAAACCACGTAGGCGACCGGCGTCAGCGTTCCGGCGAGCTTCCACCCCTGCAGCTCGAACGCCCCGACGAATTCGAGGGAGCAGACCACCAGGACGGCGCCGACGGCGATTCCCACCACCCCCAGCCAGCCGGGTACCGCCGTGCCCTGCGTCATGGCCGCGCCGGCCAGGATGCTCCAGGCCCCGGTGAAGAGGAAGCCGAGGTGCTCGCCGACCGCGACGCCCAGATATCTGTTGAAGGATTGAAAGACGACGTCGATCGCCTCCCGGCGGGCAGGCGTCGCACCCGGTTCGGCGTCGGCCCTGGCGAGGTACGGAACGAGGAACGGCCAGCGGATGAGCCCCAGGAACTGCACAACAGCGGCCAGCACGCCCACGGTGACGCCTGTGCCAAGCAACGCCGGGTCGGCGCCGTCGAGGGCTGCAGCGAGCAGCACGGCCAGAGGCGCCAGCAGCACGGCCGTCAGGGCGAAGCCCCACCACAGCAGGACCAGCCCCGAACCGCCTTTCCGGAAGCGTTCAAGAATCTCGGCGGTGGGTCGGCGCAGGATGTCCGGGTAGTCGAACCTGGCGGCCAGCAGGGCGAAGGCCACGTTGAACGCGACCGGCAACGCGATCAGCAGGACTGCGGCGGTGACGGTGGCGCTCAACGGGCGAACCCTGGCGTTGCCGAGGCGGCCGGCGGCACGGTCCGTTTCCCCGCCGGACCGAGCATTCGGCGGAGGACCAGCCCGGTCAGCACGGTGGCTGCCACGGCGCCGCTTGATCCGAAGACGGCATACCCGCGCTCCGCGTCAACGATGACGTTGCCCGTGACAAACCAGCCCGCAGCCCAGCTCAGCCCCACGGAGGCAGCCCAGACCGCGGCAGCACGCAGGCCCCACTGCAGGGCGAGTCCCTGCAGTGCTCCCACAACGGCTCCGGACACGAGGCCGCCCAGCGCCAGGGCGCCGGGAGTCGTGGCGGCTCCGGTCACCACGATGGCGACGGCGCTTCCGGCCGCCATGCCTGCGGCAGTGACGGCGGGCCAGCGCCATCCAACCATGGGCCGCAGGGCCCACCACTGGACCAGGCCAATGACGGCGCCGGCGACCGCTCCGGCCCCGGCCGCCGCGGCCGGATCATGGACCGGGCCGACCACGACGGCGGCAAGCCAGCCGCCCAGCGGAAATCCCAGGAAGGTCAGTAACCAGCGGAATAACGACATCTTCAGCCTCCTATAGGCAAGTTGTATACGTTGTACGCTAAGCCATAACGTACACTGTACGCAAGACCTTTCGAAGAAAGCCGAATCATGCCCCATGACGTCCGAGCGGCTCCCCGATCCCGCCGCCCCCGCAACACCCTCACCATGGAGGCGATCCTCGATGCGGCCGAGGGGTCGCAGCCCGCGGATTCGAGAACCTGACCATCCGCGCTGTTGCCACCGAGCTGGAGGCCTCACCCATGGCGCTCTACCGGCACTTCGACACCAAGGACGAACTGGTCGACGCATTGCTGAACCGGGTGTTGGGACGCTTTTGCCCGCCGCCGGGGTCGGCCCGCTGGATCGACGAGCTGCGGGACTTTGCGCGCCGCCATCGCGAGCTCCTGAACGGCCACCCCTGGGCCATCGGGGCCCTCATCGGCCACCCCTACCCCGGCCCTAACGCACTGCCTATCGGCGAAACAGCCCTGCGGATCCTGGGCCGCGGCGGCATCTCCGGGGACGCCGCCGTCGCGACCTTCAGCGGGATCATCGCCTTGAACTACGGCTGGTCGTCGTTCGTATTGGCCCGCGGACGGGAGGCCCCGGCCACGTTGCCGCCCGCTCCCCGAGTATCCGCTGAGCCTCGCGGCTGCCGGCTCGCCGGCTACGGCAGCACCGCGCACTATGAGCGTGTGCTGGACCAGCTGCTGGCCGGCGTCGAAGCGGCGGCCGCAGCCCCGACCGGCTAAGCCGCAATCGCTGCACGTCCGGGGCGCTGTTGGACGCAGGCCCCGCCGGGCGGCAGCGGTCTATACTCGCGGGAAGACCGCGGCGACAAGGACGCAATGACGTGACTGAACGAATCGGAATCATCGGTGGCGGGATTGTTGGCATCGCGCTGGCACGTGCCCTTGCCCAGGCCGGGGCCGGTGACGTCACGGTCTTTGAGAAAGAGCACCGGCTGGCCGCCCACCAGACCGGCCACAACTCGGGCGTCGTTCACGCTGGCCTCTACTACGCCGAGGGATCGCTGAAAGCGCAGCTGTGCGTTGCCGGGCGCGCCGCCCTGCGGGACTTCTGCCTGCAGAAGAACCTTCCGTACCGGGAAGTCGGCAAGCTGGTGGTGGCGGTCGACGAGTCCGAGCTGCCTGCCCTTGCCGAAATCGAACGGCGGTCCCGGGCGAACGGCGTGCCCGGCCTGGCCCGGATCAACGGCGCCGCGCGGCTGCACGAGATCGAACCGCACGTCACGGGGGTGGCGGCGGTCCATTCGCCGCACACCGCCGTCGTCGATTTCGCGGCGATTACCGAAGCGATGGGCCAGGACGTCCGAGCGGCTGGCGGCACCATCTTGCTCGGACAGGAGGTGGTCGCGATTGCTGTCGAAGGCGGGACCGTCCGGGTAGGAACCGCCGGGACCGAGCACGTCTTCGACCGGGTGATCGCCTGCGCCGGCTTGCAGTCCGACGTGGTTGCCCGCCTGGTGGGCGCCGACCCCTCGCCGAAAATCCTGCCCTTCCGGGGCGAATACTGGTCGCTCAACCCGGCGCGGAACCACCTGGTGCAGGGGATGATCTACCCGGTGCCGGACCCCGGTTCCCGTTCCTTGGCGTGCACTTCACCCGCGGCGTGTACGACGAGGTGCACGTGGGTCCCAATGCCGTCCCGGCCCTCGCCCGCGAGGGCTACGGCTGGCTCTCGGTCTCCGTGAAGGACACCTGGGAGTCGGTGCGGTGGCCCGGTGCCGCCCGCTGGCGAGAAAGCATTGGCGGATGGGTGCCGACGAGGTCAGCGCGTCACTCTTCAAATCGGCCTACTACCGGAAGGCCCGGCGTTTCATTCCCGAACTCACCATGGCGGACCTGACGGCGAAGACGGCTTCCGGTGTGCGGGCCCAGGCCTGGGGCCGCGACGGGTCGCTGCTCGACGACTTCGCCGTGGACCAGGTGGGGCCCGTGACACTGCTGAGGAATGCGCCGTCGCCCGCGGCCACGTCCTGCCTGGCCATCGCGGACTACCTCGTCGACCAGTACCTGCAGGCCCGGCGTTCCTAGAAGTTGGCGCCCCCAGGACGGCGCCCCCAGAACGGCGCCCCCAGTGCACTGCGACACCACGAATCAACCGGGAGGACCCATGAACCAGTCACCGCCTCCCGCCCCGAAGCGGTCCGGACGTCGCCGCAGGCTTTGGGGAGCAATCGGAGGCGCGGCGGCAGGCTTCGTGCTGGCATCGGTGGCCTACCTGCTGATGACGCCGGTGTTGGAAGCCAGCCCGGGATGGATCCGGGAGCTTCAGGGACTGTCGTGGAACCTTGTTCCCGTCCTCACCGTGCTGGGCGGAGTCACCGGATGGATACTGACCGGCCCCCGCGGCCCGAACCGCTGAGCAGGCGCTGATTCGCCACTGAGCCGGCGCTGAGCCGCCGCCGGGCGTCAGCCGCCGATGAACCGGTTCCGCCCGGCGCGGTAGCCGAACACCGCGGCCAGCGAGCCCACAATAAGGAAAAGCACGCCGGCGGCCGCGAAGGACCCCGTGGCCTGGTGCAACTGCCCCACCATCAAAGTGCCGGTGGAGCCCACGCCGTAGCCCACGCCCTGCATCATGCCGGACAGGTGCGCCGCGGTGTGCCCGTCCCGGGTGCGGACCATGATCATGGTCAGCGCGACGGCGGTCAGGCTGCCCTGGCCCAGGCCCAGCAGCCCGGTCCACAGCCAGATCAGCTCCAGCGGCCCGAAAACGCTCAGCGCGAAGCCGGCACCGGTCATCAGCGCCACCACGGTATTGATGCCGCGCTGGTCCCGGAAGCGGGTGGCGAGCGCCGGCGCAAACAGTGACCCCAGCATCTGCAGCACGATCGAGACGGAGACGATCACCCCGGCCGTGCCGCCGTCCACGCCGCGTTCGCGCAGGATCGGCGCCAGCCAGGCGAACACACTGAAGGACATCATCGCCTGCAGCACCATGAAGGTGGTCACCTGCCAGGCGATGCCCGAGCGCCACACGTTCACGCCGCCGTGCGAAGTCCGGTGCCGGCCGTGGCGCTGCCGGATCGCGACCGGCAGGAACAGCAGCAGAACGACGCCGGCGGGAAGCGCCCAGAACCGCAGCGCCGCGGTCCACTCCCCGTCGCGATGAACACCGGGTAGGTGAAACCGGCGCCGAGGGCCGCGGAGGCGCAGATCGCCGTGGTGTAGAGGCCGCCCATCAGGCCGAGCCGGTGCGGGAAGTCCCGCTTCACCAGGCCGGGCAACAGCACGTTACAGAGCGCGATCGCGGCGCCGCAGGCCGCCGTCCCGGCCAGCAGCGCGGGGAGGTGTCCGGCGTCGCCGGCGTCCAAGGGCCGCAGCAGCAGTCCGGCGGTGAGCACTGCCATGGCGCCCAGCAGCACACGTTCGGCGCCGAAGCGGCGGGCCAGGACGGGAGCCAGCGGCGCGAAGACTCCCAGCAACGTCACCGGCACCGTGGTGAGGACCACCACCGCCCAGCCAGGCAGCCCGGCGTCGGCCGTCACCTCCGGAAGCACGGCGGAGAAGCTGGAGAAGACCGTACGAAGGTTCAGTCCGATCAGGACCAGGCACACACCGAGGTAGGCCAGTGCGCGGCGGCTGGCCACCCGCGTGGGTTCCGCCGCGGGGACGTCGTCGATTTCGGCGTCCACCAGCGTGCCCCGGCGGCCCCCGACCTCGATGCCGCTGACGGCGGACTCCTGGGAGTTCTTCGGTACAGTCACGGACCCATTCTGGCAGGCCCGTCGCCGCAGGCGTTGTCAACAGCCACCGTGCCACCAGTGCCCTGCGGGCGGTCCCGTCAACTCCGGCTGATGACCAGGTAGCGTTCGTCGCTGATCTCCTTTCCCCACAGCGCCGGGTCGGTCAGCGGCACGACGTCGGCGTGGCGGCGGTGCCGGAGGACAAGTTCCTGGCACGTCCCCGACGGAATGCCGGCGCCGGCGCCCCACAGTCCTTCCACCAAGAGCATGGTTCCGGGGTCCGCAGGAGCCGCGTCCACCGGCCGAGGGCGTCGTCCGGATCCGGGAGCGCCCACAGCACGTGGCGGACCAGCACAACGTCGCAGCTTGCCGGCGGGTAGGGCGGTTCAGAGGCATCACCTTGCAGGAACTCAACCGCTGCAGGAATTCCCGCGCTGGCTGCCTCGGCGGCCTTGGCACGGGCGGCTTCCACCATCCGGCCCGAGAGGTCCAGGCCCCTGATGCGGTGCCCCGCCTCCGCCAGCAGCACGGACAAGCTGCCGGTCCCGCAGCCTAAGTCCGCCACCTCGCTGCCGGGCAGGGGAATGAGCGGCAGCATCAGCTCCGCCCAGGCCCGGCGGACGACGGGATCCAGCAGGCCGTGATCGGCTTCCCGGTCGAAGTGCGCTGCTTGACCGTCCCAGTACTCCCGTGTTGCGTCGATCATGCGGACAGTCTGCCACGGACCCCGGACAGGAACAGTTGCACCGGCCCCAGCCTGCCGGACGGCGGAACTCCACTATTCTGGAAGGGATGAGTGAATCCCCAGAATCCCCGAAACGCCGCAGCCACCGCGCCCGGTGACCCCCGGCAGCCAGGCCTCCTTCGGCACGTACGGAGGCCGTCCGGTCAGCTTTGTGCGCCGCGGCACCAGGCTGCAGGCCGCCGGCAGGTTGCGTGGGAGGAGCATTCCGACCGGTGGGCGGTCGAGGTCCCGCGCCACGTCGCCAACACGTCCGTGCATCCGGACTACGTCTTCGACGCCGAAGCCGAGTTCGGCCGCAAGGCCCCGCTGATCGTGGAGATCGGCTCAGGGCTCGGCGACGCCGTCTGCCACGCCGCCGAGGAGAACCCGGACAAGGACTTCCTTGCCGTCGAGGTGTACACCCCGGGACTGGCCAACACCCTGATCAAAATCAACAGCCGCGGCCTGAGCAACGTCCGCGTCGTGGAGGCGAATGCCCCCGAGGTGCTCGCCACGATGCTGCCGCCCGGTTCCGTGACGGAACTCTGGGTCTTCTTCCCGGACCCCTGGCACAAGTCACGGCACCACAAGCGCCGGCTCATCCAGCCCGCGTTCGCCGAGCTCGCCGCACGCGCCCTCAAGCCGGGCGGCCTCTGGCGCATCGCGACGGACTGGTCCAACTATGCCGTCCACGTGCGGGAGGTCCTGGCGGCTCCGCCGAGTTCGAGAACCTGCACGACGGCGAGCGCAGCGGCCCGGAGAGCCCCTTGACCCAGGTGTGGGAGTCCGGCGTCGAGTCCCTTGTGGGCGGTGCCCCCGTCAAGGAGGGCCGCGCCCCGGTGAGCACCGAACACACCGGACCCAACGAGGGCATCGACGAGGCAGGCGGCTGGGCGCCGCGGTTCGATGGCCGGATCCTGACGAGTTTTGAGAACAAGGCGCACGAGGCGGGCGGCTGATCTTCGACCTCAGCTACCGCCGCCGCTAGGCCAGGACCTTCTCCGGCGACCCCCGTGTTGCCGCCCTGCCGGGGCCCGGATTCGGGGGTGCTGTTCCCGGGCGGCTCCACGTGGCACGATTACCGAAGATGAAAGAACCGGGCGGAATCGGAAGCCCGGCAGAACCACCGAGTCAGCTGAGGAATCCGCCATCAAAAGAGAACTGAAAACCGCCGCGGACACTGCGGAAGGCATCACTAATTCCCGTGCGCTGGAAGTGGTGGCCCGGGCCGGTTTTGCCGTCAGCGGCATCCTGCACCTCCTCATCGGAGTCGTCGCGATCCGGCTCGCCATGGGCGGCCAGGGCAAGGCCGACGTCAGCGGAGCCGTGGAGCAGCTCGGCGGTCAGCCGGCCGGTCCGTTGTTGTTGTGGACATCGTTCGCGGCGTGTGTGGCCCTTGCCATCTGGCAGGTCAGCGACGCCATCTTTGATTTTGAACACCTGCCGGCCAAGAAGAAATTGGCCAAGAAGCTCAAAGCCGCACTCCAGGCCGTCGTCTATGCCGGCCTCGCCGTCACGTTGTTCTCGTTCGCCCGCGGCGCCGGCGCTGACCAAGGGAGCTCCACGAGCGATCTCACGGCGTCCCTGCTGAAGGCCCCCGGAGGCGTCGCCCTGCTGCTCGCCATCGGAGCGGCCGTGGCAGTCACCGGCGTCGTGTACGCCATCCGGGGCTTCCGCCAGTCCTTCGCCAAACACCTCCGCCTCCCGGCCTCGGAGAAGGCGCGGAAAGCGGTGACGGTCCTGGGCGTCGTCGGCTATGCGGCCAAAGGCGTCGCCCTGCTGCTGGTAGGGCTGCTGGTCATCATCGCAACCGTTAAAGCGAACCCCGAGGAGTCAACGGGGATCGACGGCGGGCTGAAGGCCCTCCGCGAACAGCCTTTCGGCGTGTACATGCTGGCCGCCGTCGGTATCGGCCTGATCTGCTACGGCGTCTTCATGATGGTGCGGGCGAAACTCGCCAAGATGTAGGACCCGACGGCGGCGCTCCCGCCGCCGCTACCCGTGCGGCACGGCGATGACGGCCATGGTCTCCTGCTGCGCGTTCCGCATCTCGACGCTGGCGATGTTGGTCAGCTGCAGGGGCGTGGCCCCGGTGATCCGGACCCTGCCGCTGGGCGTGGCCGTCCAGGAGCAGGCCCGGTCTTCGCCGCCGTCGCTGTCGGTCACCCACAGCGACAAGGTGCCGTCCACCGGCAGGCTCCGGCCCTCAACTGCGAGCTCCGTGCCCCAGGTCTTCTTGACCATGCCCACCGTGACCTGTAATCCGTCGCCGGCCTGGACGGAATAGCTGGCGTCCGGTTTGGGCGGCGGGTTGAACAGCGGCGCGGCCAGGATCCCCAGCGCGAGGCACGCCGCAGCCGCCGCAGCCAGCGCCGCGGTCCAGCGGAGCCGTGCTTTCCGCCGCCGCGCGGCCAGCTCGTCGAGCAGCCGCCGCGGCGCGGCAGCCGGCGCGGGAACCGACGTCGCCGGTTCCCGCCCGGCCGCCGCGCCGAGGGCGACGGCGTCGGGCACCGGGAGCGCGTCCAGGAGCGCCGGGAGGCTGGCCAGTTCGTCCAGCTCCCGCCGGCATTCCGGGCAACGGCCCAGGTGCTGCTCAAAGAGGGCGGCCTCCTCAGGCTCCAAGCCGCCCAGCAGGTAGGCACCGAGCAACTGGTGCGGGTCTGTGGCACTCACCGTTGCACCCCCATTTCATCAAGGATCGTCCGGAGGGCCCGCACGGCGTAGAACGCCCGGGACTTCACCGTTCCGCTCGGGATGTTCAAACTGACCGACGCCTCCTGGACCGTGTAGCGGCGGTAATGGAGTGCCACCAGAACGTCCCGGTGCTCCGCGCTGAGCCGCAGCAGCGCCTCTTCCATCAGGACCTTGTTGAGGAGTTCATCCACGCGTTCCGCGCCGCCCGCAGGGTCGGCCAGTTCGCGGTCCGTCGTCTCGCGGGCCGGCGCTGGGCCTTGCGGTAGTTGTCGATCATGATGTTCCGGGCCGTCCTGAACAGGTAGCTCCGCAGGCTTCCCGTGATGTGCGGGGCCTGCTGCCAGACCCGCAGCACGGTCTCCTGCACGATGTCGTCTGCCAGCTGCGGATCCCGGCAGGCGCTGAGGACAAAACGCCGGAGGGCGGTCCCGTGGTCACGGTAGATCGCTGCCACCACGTCTTCGTCCAGCGGCATGACCACCCTCCCTGGCTCTCAGGTTTCCGCACAGTTCCGCGCTCTCCGGTTTCGGCGCTTCTGCTCCTACGACGTGCGGGCCGCCGGAAAGGTTCACGTCCCCTGGTTCCGGGCAAAGTCCCGGACCCGCTGTGAACCATTCTTCCCCGGGCGGCGTCGTAACGGTTAGCGCCGTCCGGGCCAGCCGGCCGGTCCGAGTCAAGGATCAGCAGATGAAAAAGAGCCTCAGCATCGGTCTGTCCACCTTCGCCCTCGCCGCCCTGCTGTCCGGTTGCGCCGGCACGGGCGGAACCACCACGTCACCGACGACGACGGCGCCCGGCAGCACGTCGGCGCCCGGCAGCACGTCGGCGCCCGGCAGCACGCCGGCTCCGGCGTCGACGTCCACTCCGGCGACGTCCGCTCCGGCCGCGGCCACCGCGGACCTCAAAATCGCGGAATCCACCGCCGGGCCGATCGTGGTGGACGGCAAGGGCATGAGCGTCTACTACTACACGAAGGACGTCAAGGACTCCGGGACAAGCGCCTGCACCGGCGGCTGCCTCGAAGCGTGGCCCCCGGTCCTCGCCGCGTCTGACACACCAACGGTCGACGGCGTCACCGGCACCGTGGGCACAATCACCACCCCGATGGCAAGAAACAACTGACCGTTAACGGGATGCCCGTGTACTACTACGCCGAGGACAAGGCAGCCGGGGACATCACGGGCCAGGGCGTCGGCGGCGTCTGGTATCTCGTGGCGCCTTCCGGTGAAATGATCACCGCGGCCGCCGGGTACTGACCTGCAGTCGGCCCGTCCCGGCGGCCGGGACTGGGCTCAGTCGTCCTGGTGCGCGAACTCGACGGCGGCCAGAATCTCCTTGGTGTCCGGGTGGATCATGACCGCTTCATCCTCACCGTCCAGCATGAGGAACTCGCCCTGGTCCGTGGTGAAATGCCAGGCCAGGGAGGTCTGTCCGTCATGTTCATAGTTGGGGTCGCCCATGGTGATCTTCACGAGCGTGTGGCCGGCGACGTCGCAGAGCTCGCGGATGATCACTTCGAACTCCGGGGCGTCCAGCAGGTCATCCTCGGCCGCCTCGGCCTGGCGTTCCGCGAGGTTGGGGATGCGGGACACACGTTCGGCGATGTGGTGGTCCATTTCCTCCTCGTCCAGGATGAGGAGGTCTGCCTGGCTCCGGAGCCAGGCAGCGTTGAGCGCGACGATGTCCTCGGTCTCCAGCAGGGTGTCGAACTCGCCGTCGAGTTCTTCCATGACCCGGACGCCGTCCGGGACGCCGCCGTCGGTGTCCCCGTCCAGGTCCGTGTCCCCGTCGAGGTACGCGGCGGCTTCCTCCTCGGAGAGTGAGTCGAAGGCCGCCGTGCTGCGGTTGAAGAGGTCCAGGTGCGCGGCGGCGCCCATCCCTTCCAGGCCCGCCCGGATGAAGGCGTCGATCTCTTCGCGTTCGGGCGCTGTGAACACGTACTGCGCGAACCCGCCGCCCAGCGACTGCGTCAGGTAGAAGTCAACGTAGTAGCTGCGCAGTGCAGTCGTCGCGATTTCCTCGATGTCCAGCAGCTCCGCGTACATCGTGTTGACCACGTCCACGTTCGCGTCGACGACGTCGGCGTCGCTGCCTTTGATGCACTCCCGCGGCAGGACCGTCGCGTAGTTGGTGGCGGGAAGGGTGGTGGCAAGGCCGTTGCTCATGGAAGATCCTCACTACAGAAGGCGGGTGGCGCTCCGAACCCTTTCAACGTACGTGGCGCCGCCGGCTCTGCGGTTGAGCCGGAGCTGAACGTCCGGCGAAGTTTGGGTGTCCCGGGGCGGCACGTCCGAGGGTCCGTTGGGCGGGCCGCTGGGCGGACCGTTAGGCCGGTGAATTTTCGGGTCCTTTTGCGTTTGGGCCCCGCCCAAAATTTGCGCTAAACCCGTGGACTGGCATTTAAAATATAAGTGGGTATGGTGATGGGTAGATAGCGTTTAGAAAGGCGTGATTCCATTGTCAGGAAAGTCTCCCAGAAATATCACTGCGAAAAAAACGGGAAAGTCGATCCTCGAAAAGAGGGCCGAAAAAAGGCAAAAAACGAATCCAGTGAAACCCTGTTTGCAAAGCCGCGCAAAAACCAGAGATAACACCTCGGCCCTGACGCACCCAAGAACTGCGGGCAGCCGGACGCGAGACTCCTAGCCGTGATCGGCTGACCGCAAACTACTGGCAAAACGTCCAGGTTATTGCCAACCGGCCCAATTCTCGTCAAGCGAACGAGTCGGGTGTTTCACAAGGCTCTCACCGGGCACCGGGTGATTCCCGGCTGAATAACGTTTCGAACCCGTGAAATTGTCGACCGTTCAGACACAGAAAGACCCTGTCATGCGCCAGATATGTACTGCCCTGATTATTCCGGCCCGCCTCAGCCATCCCATTCGCGTCGAACAGATCGACAATTCTCTGGCTACGCGGCAGGCCCTGGTTGAAGGAAACGTCGGAGCAATCACGTCTAAGGATTGGCACGTCTACCTGAACGACGAGGCAGACTTCATCCCCCTGCCCCTGAACGCCCGGGCCGAAGTGCTGGTCCGCGAAGCGGGTCTGCATCTCGAGGAGACCCTTAGCGGGACGGCGGTGTTCCTCGGACACGGAAGCAACGGCGACGACGCGGATGCCCCAGCACACCTGATCCGGCTGGCCGAGCGGCTCTTCGACACAGAGTTGGCGGCATAACCACCAGCAAGAATCAGCGCAGTTAACCCCGGGCCCCGTCCTGCCCTCCGCGCCCGCGTGGCCTTCTGCCCATGAGCCAGCTAACAGGGAGACTTCGGACCCGCGCCCGGCGCCGGTCATTGTCCGTGCGTCGAAGCACACCCTCGTGTCCCCGGCCGGCCCGGGTACGGGGAGCCCGGCCACGCTCGCTAAGATGGATCAGATGACCAACTGCTGAAAGTAGTGCGCACATGCCATCCCATCCGGACGAGAGTGCGGCACTGGCAATACAGACTCCCGCGATCAACGACCGCTCCCTTGCGGCCGGACTTGCCTACGCCATGGGGAGCCGCGTTTCCGGGATTTCCTTCGACGCCGCCACCGGCCTCATGCTCGGCAAGGTGCGCGGCGGCGCCGATGTGCCGTACTCGACGACGGCGAAACTGGTCCGGAAGGCGGGCGGCTGGAGCTGCACCGTGGGCGTCTGCAGCTGCCCGGTCCGGAAGGACTGCAAGCATGTTGCCGCCCTGCTGTTCTCCGCCGAAGACAACCCTGCGATCCGGGTCCAACTGCTCGCCCCCGCCGATGTGAGCCGGCTGTCCCGGCAGGTCCCGGCGCTGGACGTCCCGGACTGGGAACAGGCCCTCAGCCCGCTGATCGCCCAGCCGGGGATCACCCAGTCCACCAACGGCATCCCGCTCGCACTGCAGTTCGAGATCGAGGAACCCGCGCCGCACTTCTCCTACACCGGCCGCCGCGATCCGCTCCGCAGCGTCCGGCAGCTGAAAGCGCGTCCCGTCATCATGGGCGCCAAGGGCAAGTGGATCCGCGGCGATGTCTCGTGGAACACCCTGAGCTACCTGAGCTACCGGCGCGAATGCAACGAGGCCCACGTCGAGTGGATGCAGGAATTCCTCGCCGCGCACACCGCCCAGGCCAACCGCCAGCACGCCGGGACCGGGCTGTGGCTGGGCTTGAACACCTATGCCGGCAAGAACCTGTGGAGCCTGCTGGCCCAGGCCCGGAAGGTCGGCGTCGCGCTGGTCCACAGCCGGGGTTCGGACCCCGTGCGCCTCGTGGAGCAGCCGGCCGCCGTCGGGCTCAACCTGACCCGGTTCGGGACCGCGCCGGTCCCGGCCGAAGGATCCGACGCCGTCGTGCAGGGTGCCGCCGGCGGGGACGACGGCGGGCTGTCGCTCGCACCCACCATCACGGTTGAGGGAGAGGTGGTTGATCCGGCATCCGTCGGGACGATCGGACGCCCGGCCCACGGGATCTTCCTGACGTCCGGACAGGACGCCCTGCCCGGCACCGCACCGGGGACTCCGTCGTCACGCTCGCCCCGCTGGAGGGCGGGCTCAGCGAGGAACTCCTGACCTTCGTCACGGCCGGGACCACACTGCATATACCTGCCCGGGACGAAAGCCGGTTCCTGACCGGTTTCTACCCGAAGCTCAAGCAGAGCGCCCGGGTCACGGCCACCGACGAGTCCGTGGAACTGCCCCAGCTGGCCGTTCCCACCCTGTCGCTGCTGGCGAACTACGGCGCCGACCACCGGGTCCGGCTGCACTGGGAATGGCATTACAAGTCCGGCAAGCTCGTCACGGCCCAGCCGCTGTGGCGCCACCCGGGCGATCACGGCTACCGGGACGACCCCGCCGAAGCCCGCATCCTCGACGCCGTCGGGCAGCCATGGGACGTCGTGCCGGCGCTGGGCGAGTCGGCCACCGGCGGCTGGGGAACACCGCGGCTGGCGGCCTCGGCTGAACTCAGCGGCCTCGACACCCTGGCCTTCACCGAGGAGCTGCTCCCCGCCTCCGCGAGGTCCCCGGCGTCACTGTGGACACCGCCGGCGAGATCGCCGACTACCGCGAGGCGGAGGAGGCCCCGGTGGTCTCCATCTCCACGAAGGCCACCGAGCAGCGCGACTGGTTCGACCTGGGCATCCAGATTTCCCTGGAGGGCCAGCCGGTGTCCTTCGCGGCCGTTTTCTCCGCCCTGGCCGCAGGCCAGACCAAGATGCTGCTGCCCAGCGGCGCCTACTTCTCCCTGGACCTGCCCGAACTGCACCAGCTGCGGGCCCTCATTGAAGAGGCGCGGGAGCTGCAGGACAACAAGGACGCCCCGCTGCAGATCAGCCGCTTCCAGGCCGGACTCTGGGACGAACTGGCGCAACTCGGCATCGTGGACCAGCAGGCCGCGGCGTGGCGCGAGTCCGTCGGAGGGCTCCTCGAAGGCGACGTCGTGGGCCTGCCGCTGCCGGCCACGCTCAACGCGGAGCTGCGCCCGTACCAGCTGGAAGGGTTCAACTGGCTCAGTTTCCTCTACCGCCACGGCCTGGGCGGGGTGCTGGCCGATGACATGGGCCTGGGCAAGACCGTGCAGGCACTGGCGCTGATCTGCGCCGCCAAGGCGGCGGCCGGGAAGCGGCCGGGAAGCTCACTGAAGCGGCCGACGGCGGCGCTGCCGCCACTGAGCCTGCCGGCGCTGCCCCTGGCGCTGCGCCTTTTCTCGTCGTGGCCCCCACCAGTGTCGTGGGCAACTGGGAGGCCGAGACCGCACGGTTCGCCCCGGGCCTCACGGTACGGGCCATCAGCGAGACGTTCGCCAAGAGCGGCTCGGACCCGGTGGCCGCCACCGCGGGCGCGGACATCGTGATCACCTCCTACGCCCTGTTCCGGATCGACTACGAGGCCTATGCATCCAAGGAATGGGCGGCCTGGTCCTGGACGAGGCCCAGTTCGTCAAGAACCACCAGTCCAAGGCCTACCAGTGCGCCCGGAAGCTCCCGGCGGTGTTCAAACTCGCCATCACCGGCACCCCGCTCGAGAACAACTTGATGGAGTTCTGGGCGTTGACCTCGATTGTGGCGCCGGGGCTCTTCTCCAGCCCCAAGCGCTTCGCCGAGTACTACCAGAAGCCGGTCGAAAAGAACGGGGACAAGGCGCAGCTGGACAAGCTCCGGCGCCGGGTCCGTCCGCTGATGATGCGGCGCACCAAGGAACAGGTCATTCACGACCTGCCGCCGAAGCAGGAGCAGATCCTCGAGGTGGTGCTGAACCCGCGGCACCAGAAGGTCTACCAGACCCACCTGCAGCGCGAACGCCAGAAGATCCTGGGACTGATCGATGACGTCAACAAGAACCGCTTCACCATCTTCCAGTCGCTCACGCTGCTGCGGCAGCTCAGCCTGGACCCCTCGCTGATCGATCCCTCGCTCTCCGGGGTGCGCTCCAGCAAACTCGATGTTCTCTTCGAGCAGCTGGAGGACCTCGTGGCGGAAGGTCACCGCGCCCTTATCTTCAGCCAGTTCACCGGTTTCCTGGGCAAGGTCCGCGAGCGGCTGGTCGAGGAGAACATCGAGTTCTGCTACCTCGACGGCAGCACCCGCAACCGCACCGACGTCGTCAACGAGTTCAAGAACGGCGCCGCCCCGGTGTTCCTGATCAGCCTCAAGGCCGGCGGCTTCGGCCTGAACCTGACGGAGGCGGACTATGTGTTCTTGCTGGACCCGTGGTGGAACCCCGCCTCGGAAGCGCAAGCCGTGGACCGCACGCACCGGATCGGGCAGGCGCGGAACGTGATGGTCTACCGGCTGGTCGCCAAGGACACCATCGAGGAAAAGGTCATGGCGCTCAAGGCCAGGAAGTCCCGGCTGTTCGCCGACGTCATGGAGGGCGACGCGCTCTCCGGCGGGGCGCTCACCGCGGAGGACCTGGCCGGGCTGTTCACCGACTGACGAGATTGATCCAAACAGCAACGCGGGGTCATTTAGCGCCGGTAAGCCCCCTGCAGATGGGCCGGATCTGACCCCGCGTTGCCGCGGCTGCAGCGGTCGTTCCCGCCGCCCGTGGCGACGCTCCCGCCCGGTTACTCGGCGCCGTACCCCGACTCCGCGCCCGGAAACCGCGGGATTCCGCGGGTCCTGGGTGTGCGCAGACGTGCAGCGGGAAGCAACTGGGCAGGAGCGTCAGCACACCCTCGGCAGGGGTGCCCGGAGCCGGGCCAGGAGCGTCGCGGCGAGCATCGCCGTCGTCAGTTCCACCGCAATGATCACCAGCAGCGCTCCGGCACCCGAGGACGCCGCGCCGGCTGAGGCGGGAGCGGCAGCGGCAGCGTGGTGGATGTGGCCGGACGCCCCGGCGCCGGCCCCGGCACCAAGGAGCAGCAGCGCGTGCACCCCGGTCATCGCCAGGGCCGAGGCCATAACCCGGCGAAGGGCCGTGACCTGCCCGTGGCGCCAGATATGCACGGTACACGGGACGCACACCGCCACCATGGCAAGCATCACCAGGTTCAGCCACAGCCCGTGATGGTTGCCGGCCACAAGCCATACGTGCACGAGGCACGACGCCGCCGTCACGGCGGCGCAGATCCGGGAATGGAGGACCGGGCCGGGCCGGCGATCCACCCCTGCTGCGACAGTCACGGTGCCGGCCTAGCCGTGGCAGTGGCCGCCGGCCGGCTGCGCACTCGCGGGCACATCCAGCACGGGGCTGCGGTCGAAGAAGCCCTCCGGCCGGAGCTTGAAGCCCACGGTGTCCACCGGCATGATGGGCCAGTCCTCGGGACGCGGGAAGTGGGTGAGGCCGAACGTGTGCCACACCACGATGTCCTGGCCGTCGATGTCGCGGTCTTGGGCGATGTAGGCCGGCAGGCCGCCCCGCCGGCATGCTGGTTCACGAAGTCGCCCGTGGGGTAGCGCTCATCGTCGGCGTAGCGGGTCACCCACAGGTCCTTCGTGGCGAAAGCGGCGCGCCGGGCGATCGAGGATTCCGGGGCCGCCAGCAGGGTGGGCTGATTCCCGGAGTGGAGCTTGTAGGCCACGGGCTCGCCGAGACGGTTCAGGGACTGCGGGTTGGAGATGACCCAGGTCCTGCCGCGTGCGGCGTCTGCCTCACGGACCCCTCGGATTCCCGGGAAAGGACAGTGCGCTTCCGGGAGAAGGCGTTGCCGCGCTCGTTGCCGGCGCCCATCGCCTGGCGGACCACGTCCTCCTCCTCGACCCGGTTGGCGAAGCCGTCGATGGCCATGTCCAGGCGGGCACTGAAGAGGTGCTGGTGGAAGGGTGCCCCCAGGCCGGGGGCCAGCTGGGAGATGTTGTCCGATCCGCCCTCCGGGAAGGCGGAGGTGAAGACCACGCCGGTGGCTTTGGCCTCGAACTCGATGGTGCCGTCGAGGTAGAGGTACCAGTAAAAGCCGTAGTCGTAGTTGCCGATGGTGGTGAAGAAGGAGATCACCAGGCGGCGGTTGCGTCGGGTGTAGTTGATGCCCGTCCACAGGTCGCTGTGCTTGGCCAGGATTCCCCAGTCCTCTTCGTGCATGCAGATGCCGTTGCGGATCTCCCGGGGTTGCCGAACGCGTCGCTGATGACCGGGCTGAGGTAGGTTATCTCGCCGAGGCAGTCGCAGCCCAGTTCCAGGGAGTTGGCGTACTGGCCCACGAGGTATTCGCCGGTGTCGAAGTAGTTCTGCCAGGACCGGATCGGCGACGGGTCGCCGTACGGGACCACCATCTCGGCGATGGACGCCCGGTTGATGATGGGCCGCTTCCGGTCACCGTCCTGGAAAGCAATGTTGTGCAGCACCACGCCCTCGCGGACATCGAAGCCGACGTCGAGGCTCCATTTTTCCCACTCGACGTGGTTTCCGCCGCTGACGGTGAAGCCGGGCCCGTCCGGCTGGGTGATGCTGATGGGCTTCTGGGTGGTGCGGAGCGGGCCCGTGAGTTCAGGGTCGGTGTAGTTGCCGTGTTCCTTCGGGACAGGCACGGCGCCCAGGTCCAGGACCTGCGTCACCTCCCGGCTGACCACATCGACGTAGGCCACGAGACCGTCCACAGGGTGGGCCCAGGCGCTGTCCGCGGGGAAATCCTGCACGAAGGCAAGGCCGCGCAGAATCCTGCGCCCCTTTTCTTCCGGGTATTCGAAGACCCCCGCAGACAGGGGTGCGACGCGGACGTTGCTGACGTCGAGCCCGCGCGCTGCGAGCGCGTTGAGCCAGCGTTCGTCCGCGGCGAGGAGTGCCTCCACCACCTCGAACTCCTCCTCGAGCACCGGAAGCTCGCCCGTGACGGCGGTGTCCAGTTCGACGGCGGAGACCACGTCCCGCCCGGTCACCGAGACCACGGCGTCCGTGGGTGCGCCGCCGGAGATGTCGTGGATGAAGATGCGGAACCGGCGGTCCTCGAATCCCTCCGGCGCGTTCCTGGTGGGGTCCATCAGGCCCAGGTAGGCGATGCGCCTGGTCTCGCCCAGCAGGCCCGCCGCGCGCAGGATGGCCCGGACTTCGGTGATTTCGGCGTCCGCGGCCAGGCGGTACGGGGTGTACGAGGTGCTGGTTTCGGTTTGTGCGGTCATCATGACGGCCTTCGTTCGGGGACCCTGGCGGGTCAGAACTTTATTTTCTATAGTTGTAGAGAATACGGAAATGTAAGCTGTGCCACAAGAGTCCGACGCAAGAAAATTGGGGAGCTGTCCCGTGCCAAAGATTGTCGACCACGACCAGCGGCGGCTCGAACTCGTCGACGCCACGTGGCGGATCATCGCCCGGCTCGGGATCGAAAGCGCCACCATGCGGGAGATTGCCCTCGAGGCTGGCTTTGCGAACGGCGCCCTCAAGCCTTACTTTCCCACCAAGGATGACCTGCTGACCTTCGCGTTCGGGCACGTCTTCAACCGCACCAACGAGAGGATCGCGGAAGTCACCGCCGGGCATACCGGGCTCGCGGCCCTGCGGGCATTCTGCCTTGAGGTGCTGCCCCTGGATGAGGAGCGGATCAACGAAGCCCGGATTGTCATCCCGTTCTGGCAGAAGGCCATCAACGACCCCGACAAGGCCCGGATCCACCGGGATTCGATGGAGCAGTGGCTTACGGCAATGCGCCAGTACCTCGCCGAAGCCCGGCACGCCGGCGCCGTCACCACCGCCGTCAACGACGCCGCCCTCGCCGGACAGCTGCTCAACCTCCTCCTCGGCGCGCAGATCGCGGCGGCACTTGCCCCGGAAGGCCAGGTGGAACTCGGGCTGAACGAGCAGCTGGAGGGATTCCTGACCCTGCTCGGCTGCTAGGCCCCAACAGTCGAGCCGGTCATCTTTTTCGCCGGTTGTCGAAAAAGATGACAGCGGCCGACGCCGGCGCTACCCTGAAAGGACTGTGTCCCATGACACATTCCCAGAATCAGGCCCAGAATTACGACGGCGTCAGGATCTTCTATGACCGCAGTTGCAGCCCGTCCCTCGCTCGGTCCCGCCGGACAGGACGTCCGAACCAGCACGGCCGAATCCTTCGACCACTGGCGGCACCTCGTCGCGGAGTCCTTCGTTCCCCTCGCCGCCTCGAGCGGGGATGCGGATAACTTCCACGGTCGCATGCGGGCCCGCAGGCTGGACCGTGTGGCACTTGTCGAGGTCTCCTCCACGAGTCACGAGGTCCACCGCACGCCGGCGCTGATCGCGCAGTCCAGCCAGCGCTATTTCAAGCTCAACCTCCAGCTGGAGGGCACCGGACTCCTCATCCAGGACAACCGCGAGGCAGTCCTGCACCCGGGCGATCTCTCGATCTATGACACCAGCCGCCCCTACACGCTTGCCTTCGAAGGCGACGCCCGGCTCATGGTGGTGATGTTTCCTTGGGACGCACTGTCCCTGCCGCCGGACTGCATCGCGCAGCTTTCGGCCGTGCGGATGGCCTCCGACGGCGGCCTCGCCGCCATCGTCGGGCCGTTCATCGCCCACCTCGCGGAGAACCTGGATGCGCTGGGCGGCCCCAGCGGGTCCCGCCTCGCCACCAATGCCCTCGATCTCGTCTCCACGATGCTGCATGCGGAACTGGACATGTCCCCCGACCGGATGAAACCGCAGGCCCTGCTGGCCGTTTCCGTCCGGGAGTACATCGAGGCAAACCTGGCGGATCCCCTGCTGTCGCCGGCTTCCATCGCGGCGGCCCATTTCATCTCCACCCGCCACCTGCACAACGTCTTCCACGAAACAGGCACCACCGTTGCCTGCTGGATCCGGAGCCAGCGGCTGGAGGGCGCCCGCCGGGAACTGCGGGACCCGCTTCACGCCGGAAAGTCCGTGGGTGCCGTCGCCGCCCGGTGGGGTTTCCTGGACGCGGCACACTTCAGCCGCACCTTCCGGGACGCCTTCGGCGAATCACCCACCGACTGGCGCCGCGGCGCCTGAGGACGACTTTCACCTGCGGTTAACAGCACCCGCAGTTGACCGCACCAGCCGTTGACGGCGCCAGCCGGAACGCACCGGGGCGGCGCCGGATGTCCGGCACCGCCCCTCACTTTTAGAGCGGACTGTCAGGCGGGGACCGCCGCGAGCGCGGCCCCGCGCTTCTCCACTTGCCGCTCCACCAGGACACCCGCGGCGAACACCACCGGAACCGCCGCCAGCAGGGCAGCGGCCGTCTCGGCACTGCCACCGATCAGCGACGTGAAGTTGCTGACCACCAGGTACAGGACCCAGGCCAGCAGGAGCGATGCGAGCGACGGAGCTATAAGGGTCTGCCAGAGCTGTCCTTCCGCACGTTCGCGGCGGAAGAAGCCGACGACGGCGATCGAGCACAGCATGTACAGCACCAGCAGTGCCGCGACAGCCAGTCCGCTGAACCAGGAGAAAAGGGTCAGAACCGGGTCCAGGGCCAGCACGGCGAAGGGAACCACCAGGACGACGGCGGTGGCGGTCTGGATCCAGGCGGCTGCGGCCGGCGCGCAGTGCCGGTTGGTCCGGCCACAGCGCCGGGCAGGGAGCCCCGGAGCGCCAGTGAATGGAGGTAGCGGTTGATGCCGTTGTGGAAGGCGATGATTCCTGCCAGCAGGGACGTCACCAGCAGGATGCCCGTGGTGATTCCCGCCCACGGCCCGAACATTTCCACCATCGGAGTCAGGACAAAGGCAGTGGAGTCGCCGGACTCCAAAGCCGCACCGGCGGCCGCGGCCACCTGGGACGGGCCGTAGTAGCTGACCAGCATCCACGAGATGAAGGAGAAGAACACGGCGATGACCACGACCGACAGGTAGGTGGCCCGGGCCACCGTGCGGTGGGCGTCCTTGGCCTCGGCGGAATAGATCGCCGTGGATTCGAAGCCGAACATGGAGGCCACGGCGAACATGATGGCCACCGGGGGCGCCGGTGGCGATCGCCTCCGGGGAGAAGGACGCCGCGAGGCTGAGTCCTTCAGGGCCGCCGCCGCGGAACAGGACGCTGAACCCGAACATCAGCAGGACGGCCACTTCCAGCCCCACCAGCAGCGCCAGCACACGGGCGCCAAGTTCGATGTTCAGGGACCCCAGCACCTGCACACCGGCCATGGTGACCAGGGCCAGCAGCCACCAGGGAACACTGACCCCGGCGGACTCCAGCAGGCCGGAGAAGGCGGCACCGTAGAGTCCGTACATGGCGGCCTGCACCGTGCTGTAGGCCAGCAGCGCCAGCCAGGCCGCGCCGGCGCCGATCTGACGCCCGAACGCGGCGGTCACATAGGCGTAGAAGGCGCCGTTCGCCTGGATTTTCCGGCTCATGGCGACAAATCCCACCGCGAAGATCACAATGACGATGCCGACAATCAGGTAGGCGCCGGGAGCGCCGGCGCCGTTGCCGAGCGCGGCCGCCAGGGGGACGCCCCGACGATTCCGGTGAGGGGTGCCTGGGCGGACAGGACAAAGAACAGGATGCCCATCACGCCGATGCTGCCGGCGCGGAGCGCGGTTGAATGCTCCTTGCGGGGAGCGGCTTCAGTGGTCCGGGACTCGGAATTCGAAATACTCATTGGATCCTTCTTAACGGTCATGAGCGCTGGGGAAATGGTGGCGCACGGTGGTTCAGGCACCTGGAATCCAGCATGGCAGCGGGTGCGGGCCAGGCCTTGTCCTGCAGCGATCAGTTGTTGTGCCTGAGCGCAGTGCCGTCCGGCGCAGCGGCGGGCCGGAGCGGAAGACCGGCCCTGCGGATGCGACCGCAACTGTGCACTTCTAGCCAAGGGCCGTTCGCGGATCCACAACACGCCTTCCTGCCGGGCGGGCAGACTCGAGGCAGAGCCTCAGGCCATGCCGGCCAGTGCGCCGTTCCTACTCGAAGTGGAGTACCCATGGAAACCTACGATGCCCTCCTGGCCTCGATCACCCCGGACGCCGGCGAAACCCGGACCATCTTTGACCCAGCCACCGGCACGGTCGTCGGCGCAGCCCCGGTCCACACCGTCCAGGACCTCGAGCAGGCAATTGCCGCCGCCGAAGCCGCCCAGCCGGCCTGGGCGGCGCTGGGCCACGACGCCCGGAGCACCGCCCTGCTGAGGGCCGCCGACGCCGTCGAACGTTCCGCCGAAGAACTGGCCCGGCTGCTCTCACGCGAGCAGGGCAAGCCGCTCAACGGCCCGAACGCACGGTTCGAGGTGGGCGCCTGCGCCGCCTGGCTGCGCGCCGCCGCCGGCACCCCGCTGGACCCGGAAACCGTCGTGGACGACGGCGAAACCCGCGCCGAACTGCACTACCGGCCCATCGGCGTCGTCGGCGCGATCGGGCCCTGGAACTGGCCCATGATGATCACCATCTGGCAGCTCGCCCCCGCCCTGCGGATGGGCAACGCCGTGGTGGTCAAACCCTCCGAATACACGCCGCTGTCCGTCCTGGCCCTGGCGAAGGTCATCAACGAGGAACTCCCCGACGGGCTGCTGAGCGTCGTCTCCGGCGGCCGCGACGTCGGTGAGGCCCTGGCCGGGCACCCGGCCATCGGCAAAGTCATGTTCACCGGCTCCACCGCCACCGGCAAGGCCATCATCAAATCCTCCGCGGACACCGTCAAACGCCTGACCCTGGAACTCGGAGGCAACGACGCCGGCATCGTCCTGCCCGACGCCGACCCCAAGGCCATCGCCGAGGGCCTGTTCTGGGGCGCGTTTATCAACACCGGCCAGACCTGCGCGGCGCTCAAGCGCCTCTACGTCCACACCGACATCTACGACGCCGTCTGCGAAGAGCTCACCGCCGTGGCCGCCGCGATGCCCATGGGCGTGGGACTGGACGAGACCAACGTCCTCGGCCCGCTGCAGAACAAGCAGCAGTACGACGTCGTGGCCCGGCTGGTGGAAGCGGCACGCGAGTCGGGGGCCAGGATCCTCCTGGGCGGCAACCCGGACGCCGACCGGCCCGGGCACTTCTACCCCGCCACCCTGGTCGCCGACATCGACAACACCAACCCGCTGGTCGCCGAGGAACAGTTCGGCCCCGCGCTCCCGATCGTCCGGTACGGCACCGTGGACGAGGCGGTCACGATGGCGAACGCGCTCGACGTCGGCCTCGGCGCCTCCGTCTGGTCCGCCGACGCCGTGGCAGCCCGCAACGTCGCTGCCCGGCTCGAGGCCGGCACTGTCTGGATCAACAAACACGGCGCCGTGGACCCGCGCATCCCCTTCGGCGGTGCCAAGCAGTCCGGCTACGGACTCGAGTTCGGCGTCGAAGGCCTCAAAGCCCTGGGTGTTCCGCAGGTGATCAACGGCTGACCGGACCAGGGACCGCCCGCCGTCGTACACCTGGTTCGCCACGGGTCCGGGCTTGCGACGCGCAAACGGCCCAGCGCTGCGGTGGATCCGTAGCGCTGGGCCGTTGCCGTGTCACGGGACATTTTCCGCAGCGGTATTGGTCTGGGCAGGAGCGTCAGCACGCCGTCGGATGGGGTGCCCGCGCCGGGGCTCAGCCCGCGTGATCCTGCAATTCGGGGTGCGGTTGCCGGAACGCAGGAGGGGCGCGAAGAACGCGGCGAGCTCCGCCGTCGCCGTCAGCGGCAGGACGTTCGCCACGTACTGGTCCGGGCGCACCACCACCATTGCGCCGCCGCGGTCGATGCCGCGCAGCTCGAAGATGTCCGCCGCCGGATCGGTGCCGTAGACCTTCTCCAGGTAGGTGAGCTTGAACGGCCCCACCTCCGGCTTGAACACCGCAGGCACCGCGCCGATATCGATGCCCGTGTGGTCCTGCTGGTAGACCACCTTCACATCGAACCACGCGTCACTGTCGGCGCCCCCGGGGTGGCGGCGAGCGGCGAGTCCGGAGCGTTCGCCAGCCACGCAGCCAGGTCCGCGGTCGGCGACGGGGCCGCCGCCGACTCACCCGGCGCCGCCCCGTCCGCGAAGACGTAGATGCGCCAGCGGCCGTCCGCCATGGCCTGGTGGCCGAGCTGGACCGGGTTGGTGTCGCACACCCGCACCACCGGCGCGGATTTGAAGCGCTTGCCGACGGGAAAGCCGGTAGCCAGGTTCTGGTGCGTCGCCTCGGCGACGATCATCGACGGCGAGTACTCGGTCATAAAGCCCGCGGGGAACTCGGCGGTGCGCACATAGAAGTCCTCGAGCTCGGAGGGTTCTCGAACTCCTCGGGCTTCTTCGCCATGAGCGTCGACCACACCTTGTCGAAGTCGATGAGGTTCTTCGCGACGACCTGCCGCTCGGCCGAGTACGTGGAGAGCAGGCTCTCCGGGCTGCGGCCCTCCAGCACGTGGCCGAGCTTCCAGCCGATGTTGAAGCCGTCCTGCATGGAAACGTTCATCCCCTGGCCGGCCTTGGCGCTGTGCGTGTGGCAGGCGTCGCCGGTGATGAACACACGCGGCGTGCGGGTGCCGAGGTCCTCCGGCAGGACGTCGTCGAACCTGTCGGTGAGGCGGTGGCCCACCTCATAGACGCTGTGCCACGCCACGTTGCGCACGTCCAGCGTGTAGGGGTGGATGATCGCGTTGGCCTTGGCGATGATCTGCTCGATGGTGGTCTTGCGGACGGCCCCCTTGTCGTCTGCGGGCACCTCGCCGAGGTCGACGTACATCCGGAAGAGGTGCCCGCCCTCGCGCGGGATCAGCAGGATGCTGCCGCCGTCGTGGGACTGGATGGCGCACTTGAGGCGGATGTCGGGGAAGTCCGTGTTGGCCAGCACGTCCATAACGCCCCACGCGTGGTTGGCCTGGTCACCGGCCATGGTGCAGCCGATCGAAGCACGGACCCTGCTGCGCGCGCCGTCCGCGCCCACGACGTACTTGGCCCGGACTGTGCGGGTCTGGCCCTCGTCAGGGCCGGCGGTGTGGAGGAGCGTCACCGAGACGGGGTACTCGCCCTCGCCGACCTCGAGCCCGACGAACTCGTAGCCGTAGTCGGGCGCCATGCGGGAGGGCGAGTTGGCCATGAATTCGCCGAAGTAATCCAGCACGCGGGCCTGGTTGACGATGAGGTGCGGGAACTCGCTGATCCCGCCCGGGTCGTCGAGGTGCGCGCGCTGCGGACGATCTTCGCGGGGTTCTGGGGTCCGGCTTCCAGAATGCCATCTCGGTGATGCGGTAGGCCTCGGCGATGATCCGCTCCGCGAAGCCGAAGGCCTGGAAGGTCTCGACACCCGGGCCTGGATGCCGTCGGCCTGGCCGATGGCGAGCCGCCCGGCGCGGCGCTCCACGATGCGGGTGGTGACGCCCGGGAACTGGGACAGCTGGGCGGCCGCGAGCATACCTGCGGGCCCGGTGCCCACGATGAGCACGTCCACCTCGTCAGGAAGCTGGGTGGGGCGGTCGATGCCGACGCCGGCAGCCGGCTGGACGCGCGGGTCACCGGATACGTATCCGTGGTGGTGGAAATGCACGGGCTTTCCTCACTTCGTTGTGTGGCGGCCTGTCGCCGTCTAGCGTGTTCGATAATAGAATTTAGTGTTCGATAATCGAAATATTGTCTGTGATTCAGAACTGTACGGCAGATATGACGTGGGTTACAAGTGCTTTGAAGACCCCGGAATCAGGGGTTGACGATCCGCCATTCCTCGGTCATAGTCATCGTATACGATTTCGTACTCGATGAGGAGACATTCTTGGAACAGGTCACCGACCACACCCTGGCCGCGGCCCGCAAGGTCATCGCGGTGCATATCAACTACCCCAGCCGGGCCGCCCAGCGCGGCCGTACGCCGGAGCAGCCTTCCTACTTCCTGAAGCCATCGTCCTCCCTGGCAGTCGGTTCGGCACAGGCACCCTCAACAGTGGAGCGTCCCGCCGGCTGCGAACTCCTCGGCTATGAGGGCGAAATCGCGTTGATCATCGGCAAGGCCGCCCGGCGCGTGAGCCTCGAGGACGCCTGGAGCCATGTCGAGTGGGTCACGGCCAGCAACGACCTCGGCGTATACGATCTCCGCTATGCGGACAAGGGCTCCAACCTCCGGTCCAAGGGCGGCGACGGCTTCACGCCCGTGGGCCCGGGCCTGATCGCGGCGGACGCCGTGGACCCCGCCGCACTGCGGATCCGCACCTGGCACAACGGCGAACTGGTCCAGGACGACACCACCCACGACCTGCTCTTCCCGTTCGCCCGGCTCGTGGCCGACCTCTCCCAGCTGCTCACCCTCGAAGAAGGGGACATCATCCTCACCGGCACCCCGGCCGGGGCCTCGGTCGCCACGCCGGGCGACGTCGTCGAGGTCGAGGTCAGCAGCGCTGACCTGACCACCGGCCGGCTGGTCACCCGGGTGGAGGAAGGCACGACGCCGTTCGCGGACTTCGGCGCCCGGCCCAAGACGGACGATCTGCAGCGGGAGGAAGCCTACGGTTCCCGCGAAGCGGCGGGGCTTCCTGCTCTGGCACCGGAGGCGCCGGAGGCCGCCGTCGGGCATGTCCTGTCCCCGGAGCTGAAGGCGAAGCTGGAAAGGGTCTGCACCGCAACTCTGTCTTCCCAGCTGCGCAAGCGCGGACTGAACAACGTCAGCATCGACGGCCTGCAGACCACCCGCCCGGACCGCCGCGTCGTCGGGCTGGCCCGGACCCTGCGCTACGTGCCCAACCGCGAAGACCTCTTCAAGACACACGGCGGCGGCTTCAATGCCCAGAAGCGAGCCATCGAATCCGTCAACGAGGGCGAAATTCTGGTGATGGAGGCCCGCGGCGAAAAGGGCACCGGCACTCTGGGCGATGTCCTCGCGCTGCGTGCCCAGGTGCGCGGCGCTGCGGCGATCATTACCGACGGCGGCGTGCGGGACTACACGGCCGTGGCCGAACTGGACATGCCCACCTATTTCGCCAACCCGCACCCCGCGGTGCTCGGTCGGCGGCACGTTCCCTGGGACACGGACATCACCATCGCCTGCGGCGGGGCGACCGTGCAGCCGGGGGACATCATCGTGGCCGATGCGGACGGCATCCTGGTGATCCCCCGGCACTCGCGGAAGAGCTGGCCGATGATTGCCTCGCCCAGGAACGCGAAGAGGAGTTCATTTTCCAGATGGTCAAGGAAGGCCACGGCGTGGACGGGCTCTTCCCCATGAACGCCGCCTGGCGCGCCCGGTACGAGGCCTGGACCTCCGAGGTGCGGGAAGGGGCCTCCGGTGACTGACACCGCCGTCGGAAGCAAATCCGAGCGGGCCTACGCCTCCGTCAAAACCCGGATCGTGGACGGAACCTACTCCCCGGCTACCGGCTGGTGCTGGCGAAGATCGCCGAGGACCTGGGCGTCAGCGTGGTCCCGGTCCGGGAAGCCATCCGCCGCCTCGAAGCTGAAGGGCTGGTCAAGTTCGAACGAAACGTCGGCGCCACCGTGGCCGGGATCGACCCCACCGAATACCTCTACACGATGCAGACCCTGAGCATCGTCGAGGGCGCCGCGACGGCCCTCTCTGCCCCGTTGATCGGGGCGGCGGACATTGCGCGCGCACGCGCCGTGAACGCCGAGATGCGCGAATGCCTGCAGCACTTCGACCCCGTCCGCTTCACCGCGCTGAACCAGGACTTCCACAGCGTCCTGTTCGAGCACTGCCCCAATCCGCACATCCTGGACCTGGTCCACCGGGGCTGGAACCGGCTCGCCTCGCTGCGGTCCTCCACGTTCCGGTTCGTCCCCGGCCGCGCCCACGAGTCCGTGGACGAACACGAGGCGCTCCTGAAGCTCATCGAGACCGGTGCCGGCGCGGACGACATCGAAAAAGCAGCCCGCCTGCACCGCTCCGCCACCCTGGACGCGTACCTTGCCCAAAGCAACGCGGGGTCACTTAGCGCCCATTAAGGGGCCCCACACGGGCCGTAAGTGACCCCGCGTTGCACTATCAGTTAGTTAGGAAGACAACAATGACGTTTACTGCTCCTGTTACCACCACCCACTACATTCCGCAGGACCTGCCCACCCACATCCAGCACTACATCAACGGCGAGTTCGTTGACTCCGTGGGCGGCAAGACCTTCGATGTCCTGGACCCGGTGTCCAACACCAACTACGCCACCGCGGCCGCCGGGCAGAAGGAAGACATCGACCTCGCCGTCGCCGCCGCCCGCGACGCGTTCACCAACGGCCCGTGGCCGAAGATGAAGCCCCGTGAGCGCGCCCGCGTCCTGAACCGGATCGCCGACGCCGTCGAAGCCCAGGAGGCCCGGCTCGCCGAGCTGGAGACCTTCGACACCGGCCTGCCCATCACCCAGGCCAAGGGCCAGGCGCTCCGCGCGGCCGAGAACTTCCGCTTCTTCGCGGACCTGATCGTGGCCCAGTTCGACGACGCCATGAAGGTCCCCGGCGCCCAGATCAACTACGTCAACCGCAAGCCGATCGGCGTCGCCGGCCTCATCACGCCGTGGAACACCCCGTTCATGCTCGAGTCCTGGAAGCTCGCCCCCGCGCTGGCCACCGGCAACACCGTGGTGCTCAAGCCGGCCGAATTCACCCCGCTCTCCGCCTCGCTGTGGGCGCAGATCTTCAAGGACGCCGGCCTGCCCGACGGCGTGTTCAACCTGGTCAACGGCCTCGGCGAGGAAGCCGGCGACGCCCTGGTGAAGCACCCGGACGTCCCGCTGATCTCCTTCACCGGCGAGACCACGACGGGCCAGACGATCTTCCGCAACGCCGCAGCCAACCTCAAGGGCCTGTCCATGGAGCTCGGCGGCAAGTCCCCGTGCGTTGTGTTCGCCGACGCCGACCTCGACGCCGCGATCGATTCCGCCCTCTTCGGCGTCTTCTCGCTCAACGGCGAGCGCTGCACCGCCGGCTCCCGGATCCTGGTGGAGCGTGCCGTGTATGAGGAATTCTGCGAGAAGTACGCCGCCCGCGCCAAGAAGATCGTGGTCGGCGACCCGCACGACCCCAAGACCGAGGTCGGCGCCCTGGTCCACCCGGAGCACTACGCCAAGGTGGCATCCTACGTGGAGATCGGTAAGTCCGAAGGCCGGCTGCTGGCGGCGGCGGCCGCCCGGACCATCTCCCGGAGGGCAACTACATCGCCCCCACGGTGTTCGCCGACGTCGCCCCGGACGCGCGGATCTTCCAGGAGGAGATCTTCGGCCCCGTCGTTGCCATCACCCCTTCGACTCGGACGATGAAGCCCTGGCCCTGGCGAACAACACCCGTTACGGCCTGGCCGCCTACATTTGGACGCAGAACCTGACCCGCGCCCACAACTTCTCGCAGAACGTCGAGGCCGGCATGGTGTGGCTCAACAGCCATAACGTCCGCGACCTCCGCACACCGTTCGGCGGCGTCAAGGCGTCCGGCCTGGGCCACGAGGGCGGCTACCGCTCCATCGACTTCTACACCGACCAGCAGGCCGTGCACATCACGCTGGGCACCGTCCACACCCCCAAGTTCGGCGCCTAACAGCGTTCACCGGCCCCCTTTCAACGAAGAGAGAATCCCATGACCAGCCAAGTTTCACAGCACAACTTCGTTCCCACCCCCACGGTCCCGGCGCCGGACATCGTCCGCTGCGCCTACATGGAGATCGTGGTCACCGACCTCGCCAAGTCCCGCGAGTTCTACGTGGACCTCCTGGGCCTGCACGTCACCGAAGAGGACGAAAACGCCATCTACCTGCGCTCCCTCGAGGAGTTCATCCACCACAACCTGGTGCTCCGCAAAGGCCCCATCGCCGCCGTCGCGGCCTTCGCGTACCGGGTGAAGTCCCCGCCGAGGTGGACGCCGCCGAGGCGTACTACAAGGAGCTGGGCTGCCGCACCGAACGCCGCAAGGACGGCTTCACCAAGGGGGTCGGCGACTCCGTCCGGGTGGAGGACCCGCTGGGCTTCCCCTACGAGTTCTTCTACGAGGTGGAGCACGTGGAACGCCTCACCCAGCGCTACGACCTCTACTCCGCCGGCGAGCTGGTCCGGCTGGACCACTTCAACCAGGTGACCCCGGACGTTCCCCGCGGCCGGAAGTACCTGGAGGATCTGGGCTTCCGAGTCTCCGAGGACATCCAGGACTCCGACGGCGTCACCTACGCCGCCTGGATGCACCGCAAGCAGACCGTGCATGACACCGCCCTGACCGGCGGCAACGGCCCGCGCATGCACCACGTCGCGTTCGCCACCCACGAGAAGCACAACATCATCCAGATCTGCGACAAGATGGGCGCCCTGCGCATCAGCGACCGGATCGAACGCGGTCCCGGCCGGCACGGCGTCTCCAACGCCTTCTACCTGTACATCCTGGACCCGGACGGGCACCGCGTGGAGATCTATACGCAGGACTATTACACCGGCGACCCGGACAACCCCACCATCACCTGGGACGTCCATGACAACCAGCGCCGCGACTGGTGGGGCAACCCCGTGGTCCCGTCCTGGTACACCGAGGCTTCCCTGGTGCTGGATCTCGACGGCAACCCGCAGCCCGTCGTCGTCCGGGAGGAAAAGAGCGAAATGGCCGTGACCGTGGGGGCCGACGGCTTCTCCTACACCCGCAAGGAAGAGGACGGCCACACCGGGGAAAAGACCGGTTTCAAGCTCGGCGCGCAGCTGTAGCCATGCTGGATGCCAAGACGATCGAGGCCATCGCCGACGAACTGCTGGAAGCGGGCCGCAGCCGGACACCGGTCCCCCGCCTGACTGCCCGCTACCCGGCCATGACGGTGGAGGACTCCTACGCCGTGCAGCAGCTGTGGCGCCGGCGCAACGAGGAGGCCGGGCGGACGCTGGTGGGCCGCAAGATCGGCCTCACCTCCAAGGCCATGCAGGCGGCCACCGGCATCACCGAACCGGACTACGGCGCCATCTTCGATGACATGGTGCTCGAGACCGGCTGCGCGGTCCAGTGGGACCGGTACACCCACCCCCGTGTGGAAGTGGAGCTGGCGTTCGTGCTGAAGAAGGACCTGTCCGGACCCGGCTGCACCATCTTCGACGTCCTGAACGCCACCGACTACGTGGTGCCGGCCCTCGAGATCCTGGACTCCAGGATCGAAATGGAGGGCCGGACCATCGTGGACACCATCGCGGACAACGCGGCGATGGGCGCCATGGTGGTGGGCGGCAACCCCGTCCGTCCCGACGCCGTGGACCTGCGCTGGGTCTCCGCCATTCTCTACAAGAACCAGACCGTGGAGGAAACCGGCGTCGCGGCAGGGGTCCTGGACCATCCGGCCGCGGGCGTCCACTGGCTGGCGAACAAGATCGCCGCCCACGGTGACGCCATGAAAGCCGGGGATATCATCCTGGCCGGCTCGTTTACCCGGCCGCTCTGGGTGTACCAGGGCGATACCGTCCACGCCGACTACGGACCCCTGGGGAGCATCACATGCCGCTTCGAGTAGAACCCGACGCCACCTTCCGGGACGCCCTGCACAATCAAACGGGCGCTGCCGGCCGTCCTTGGCCGGGATGTGGGTGTGCTCGGGCAGCCCCCTGGTGGCGGAGATCTGCGCCGGTTCGGGACTGGACTGGCTCCTGATCGACGCTGAGCACAGCCCCAACGGCCTCGAGTCCATCCTGGCGCAGCTGCAGGCCGTGAACGGCTATCCGGTCCAGGTGATGGTCCGGCCGCCGGTCAACGACACCGTGCTGATCAAGCAGTACCTGGACCTGGGCGCCCAGAACCTGCTGATCCCCATGGTGAACTCGGCGGCCGAGGCGGAAGCCGCCGTGGCCGCCACCCGGTACCCGCCGCAGGGCGTGCGCGGCGTGGGCTCCGCGCTGGCCCGTGCATCCCGCTGGAACCGGGTCCCCGAGTATCTGGCCGGGCCTCCGGCACTGTCAGCGTCACAGTCCAGATTGAATCCGCCGCGGCCGTCGAGGCCGTGGCGGAGATCCTGGCGGTCGACGGCGTGGACGCCATCTTCCTGGGGCCCTCGGACCTCGCCGCGTCCATGGGCGTGCTGGGGCAGCAGGAACACCCGGACGTGCGTGCCGCCGTCGAACACTGCCTCGCGGCGGCCGCGGCCGCCGGCAAACCCGCCGGCGTAAACGCCTTCAACCCGGCCACCGCGGACCACTATCTGGCCTCCGGCGCGGCCTTTGTTCTGGTGGGCGCCGATGTCGCCCTCCTCGCCCGGGGCAGCGAAGCCCTCGCTGCGAGATTCGTGACACCGGCCTCCGGCGCCACCCCCACCAGTTACTGACTTTCCAAGGACGTATGCCGAGTTCCTGCGCCGGTCCGCCGAGGAAACAGCCCCTGGCCCGCCCTCCGTTCGGCCCTACCGGTCCTGCCCCGACGGGTGTCCAATAGTCCGTAACGGTAGGAGCGCGGGCGAAGGAGCTGGCCATGGCTGCGCGGATCGGATTCAGGGGCGCTTCGGGTCGCCCGCGGCGGCGGTTATTCGCAATGCTGGGGTCGGTCCTGTCCGTCTTGGCGCTCCTGGCCGTGATGCTGCCCGCGGGCGCTCCGCCAGCCCAGGCGGCCACCCTCTACGGCCACGATATTTCCTGGCCCCAATGTCCGACGGCGGTCGGCGGGCTGGGGCTCCCGCTGCCGCCGGCGACGACGCAGTTCGTCGTGGTCGGGCTGACCCGGGGACTTCCCTTCACCGAGAATCCCTGCCTGGCCAGCCAGGTGGGCTGGGTAAGCAGCAACAACAAACGCGCCCACGCCTACACCATGGCCGCCTTCCCCACTGCGGCCCAGCTGACGACGTACCGCACGCAGGGACCCTGGTCCGCGGCGACCCGGGCCGGGCAGCTTTCGAATGTCGGTTACGCCGAGGCCCGGTACGCCGCCGCGAGCCTGCAGCGCGCCGGGTTCCGCCCCCGGTCGTCTGGATCGATGTGGAGCCGCGGCCGCCCAGCCCTGGCCGACCGCCACCGCCGTGCAGCAGCGGGAGAACCGGTACATCGTCGAGGGCCTCATGCGGGGCCTGCGGGACGCCGGCTTCTCCCACGGCCTGTACTCCTTCGCCTCTGGCTGGCAGTCCATCACCGGCTCCTGGCGGCTGCCGGGCGTCCCGGTCTGGGCCACCGCAGGGCGCCTGGATTACCCTACCGAGGCGCTCGACCGATGCCGGCAGCCGAGCTTTTCCGGCGGACGCGTCTACCTCTCGCAGTGGTACGACGACATCCGCGACTATGACCTCACCTGCGACCCGTACGCGTTCACACCGCTGCCCATGCCGGCTTCCGCGCTCTCCGGGGCCACGGCGGACTTCAACGGCGACTGGAACAATGACGTGCTGGCCCGGGTCGCGGCCACCGGGGAGATGCGGCTGTACGCAGGGACCGGGCGCGGCGGGCTTTCCCCGGGCCTCAAGATCGGCACCGGCTGGCCGGCTTCAACGCCCTCGAAACGCCCGGGGATTTCAGCGGGGACGGGGCGCTGGACGTGCTGGCCCGGGAGTCGTCCACCGGGCGGCTGTGGCTGTACCGGGGTAACGGCTTCGGCGGTTGGCTGCCCCGCATCCTGATAGGCAGCGGCTGGCAAGCGATGAGTGCCATCGTCGGGCCGGGAGACTTCAACGGCGACCAACGCGTCGACGTGCTGGCCCGCGAGGCGGCAACCGGCATCATGTGGCTCTACCCCGGCACCGGCACCGGCGGCTGGCAGCCAAGGGTGCGGGTGGGCAGCGGCTGGAACGCCTTCAACGCCTTGGTGGCCCCGGGGATTTTGACGGCGACGGAGCGCCCGACGTGCTGGCACGGGAAGCGGCCAACGGCCGGCTGTGGCTGTACCGCGGAACCGGCACCGGCAGCTGGCTGCCCCGCGTGCTGCTCGGCACCGGCTGGAATGCCCTGACCGCGGTGATGAGCCCCGGCGACCTGAACGGCGACCGAACCCCGGACGTCCTGGCCCGCGACAGCGCCGGGGTGCTGTGGCTCTATCCGGGCAACGGAGCCGGCAAGTGGCTGCCCCGGGTCCGTGCCGGGACCGGCTGGAACATCATGAACGCCATCTTCTAGACGGCGCCGCCAGGAGCGGGTACAGCCGGAGCGGGAGTCTTCGGGAACGGCGGCTCAGGCAGCCGCCGGAGCAACGAGCGGCCCCGCTGCGGCCAGCTTGCCCCGCGCCCAGCGCCGGAGCGCCTTGCCCTTGCCCTTCCACCAACTGTCCTCGTCGCCGCCGTGGCGCCACCGGAAGATCACCATGACCATCACGAAGACTCCGCCTGCGACGTTCTGCCACGTTCCGCTGGCCGCGTCGATCAGCACACTCACCGCGCAGATCAGGATGGACGGCCAGGCCAGGGTTGTGAAGACGGTGTTGGCCACGTAGCGGCGGTGGGACCGCGGCACCGACAGGGCACGGACCATGTCGAAGCAGACACACACCACCACGATCGTCTGGCCAATGGACAGCAGGATCGAGCCCGTCAGGGACCCCGCGAACATGGCAAGGACCTGGAGCCCGGAGTTCATGACCTGCCCGCGATCAGTGCGGGTCCAGGTGCCGATTTATCCGGCGAAGTTGGATTAAACATGCGGTGCCCCCGGCTGTCTTCGCTGCTCCCTGGCAATGACGCCAGCTTCCTGCCATGAACAATTCAAACGGCCGGGCGGCCTGTAAGTCACGCAAACGCTGTACCCGACTTTGCGGACGGGGGCTACCCGGTCCCCGGGAGCCGGTACTCACGCCGGGGCGTTGACTACGTGGAAGGAGCCGGCATCAGGCTCGGCTACTCGCTGTTCCGCGGCCGCCACACCACAACGGCCTGGGAGCGGGCGCGGGGGCGTTTGCCGCGGGCCAGGCTGACGACGTCGCCGGCGGCTCCGGCCGCGAAGATGCGGGAGTCGAGGGCGCGGGGGCGCCGTTCGAGTTCCTCGCTCAGTTCGGTGACGCGCCGCTGCAGGGCGGCCACCTGGTTTTCCAGCTGGAGGATCCGTTTGATGCCTTCAAGCGACACGCCCTCCTGCGAGAGCCGCTGCACCTCGCGGAGCATGGTGATGTCCCGCTGCGAGTAACGCCGGGACTTGCCGGGGCGCGGCTGGGCGAGACGATGCCCAGCCGGTCGTACTGCCGCAGCGTCTGGGGTGCATGTCCGCCAGCTCCGCGGCGACGGAGATGACGAAAATCGGCTGCTCGTAGTCGAAGGCCATGGCGGGCGCCCGTTCCTAGAGCCGGGCCTTGGCTGCCAGTTCGGCGCGGACATCCTCGCCGGCGGTGGCCGCGGAGAAGGCCTTGACGGCGGCTTCGGCGTCCTTGTTCAGCTTCCGCGGGACGGCGACGTCGATGGTCACCAGCAGGTCCCCGGTAGCCTTGGCGTGCTTGACGCCGCGTCCCTTGACCCGCAGTGTGCGGCCCGACGGCGTGCCGGCCGGGACCCGTACTTTGACCTTGTCGCCGTCGATGGTGGGAACCTCGATGTCGGCGCCCAGTGCTGCCTCCGGGAACGTGACCGGCACGTGGATGCGGAGGTTGTCGCCGTCGCGGACGTAGAAGTCATGCGGTTTCACCGAGACCGTGACCATCAGGTCCCCGTTGCCGGCCGGACCGTACTGGCCCTTGCCGCGGACCCGGACCTTCTGGCCGTCCTTGATGCCGGCCGGGATGCGCACGTCGATGACTTCTCCGTCGGGTTCACGCAGGCCGATGGTGGTGCCGCGGATGGAGCCGGCGAAGGAAATGGAGGTGGACGCCGTCCGGTCCGCGCCTTTCTGCGCCGCCCGCTGGAACGACTGCCCGCCGCCGAAGCCGCCGGCGCCTCCGCCAAAGAGGTCCGCGAACTCCGGCGGAATGCCGCCGGACGTGCTGTAGCCGCCGGAGTGGCGACCGCCGCCGCCGGTGAACAGACCGCCAAAGAGGTCCTCAAAGCCAGCCCCGCCACCGGCGCCGCCGCCTCCGCCGCCGGGGGCGAACCGTGCGCCGCCCATGGCCCGGATGGCGTCATACTGCTGGCGCTCGTCGGGATCGGAGAGCACTGAGTAGGCCTCGGAGATGTCCTTGAACTTCTTCTCCGAAGCGGTGTTCCCCGCGTTGGTGTCCGGGTGGTGCTGCCGCGCGAGCTTCCGGTAGGCCTTCTTGATGTCGGCGTCGGAAGCGTCCTTGGCGACTCCAAGGATCTTGTAAAAGTCCTTGTCCACCCAGTCCTGGCTAGCCAATGGCGTTTCCTTTCAAAGTACAAAGAGTTAAGGCGAGATTACCGCTGAACGCCGGAGCGGATGAGGGGGCCCGGGAGTGGCATCGGGCCTACCGGAGCGTGGTGGCCAAAGTCCGTTAGGACTTTGCCACCACGCGTAGGGGCGGGGCCCCTCATCCGCGGAGGCGTGGAGGTAGTTACGCCGGCACTGCCACGATGACCTGTGCTGCGCGGAGCACACGTTCACCGGACTTGTAGCCCGAGCGCAGGACCTGGCTGACGGTGTCGATCTCGACATCCGGGCCGGGCTGCTGGATGAGGGCCTCGTGGATCGTGGGGTCGAACTCCACGCCGGTCTCATCGATGCGCACCAGGCCGTACGTCTTCAGCGCGTTCTCCAGCTTGGCGGCGATCGCGGCGAACGGTCCGTCCGTGAGGTCACCATGCTGGCGGGCGGCGTCCACGTCGTCCAGGACCGGGAGCAGGGAGTTCAGGACGCCAATGACGGCCATCTCCTGCCACGGCACGGTCGCGTTCGACGCGCTTGCGGTAGTTGACGTACTCGGCCTGCAGACGGCGGAGATCATTCCTGAGCTCCTCCGCCTCCGCGCCGTCGACACCCTGGGCCACGGATTCCGCGGCGGGCACCTCAACACTGTTGAGGATGTCCTCCGCCTGGGACAGGGCGTCCCCGGACTCCGCGTGCTCCTGGTCGGGGTGGCGGGCCTGGCCGGTCTTCGGATCAACCTTGCGGTTGTCGTGGATGATCGGCTTCTGCGGCTCGCCTTCCTGATTGGCGGCGTCGCGACGGCTCTCGGAAGATCCGTGCTCTTCTTCGTTACCGTGGTGCGGCATGATTACTTCTTCTCGTCTTCGTCAACGATCTCGGCGTCGACGATGTCCTCGTCGGTGCCGGCCGCCGGCTCACCGTCGGGTGCACCCTGGGCGCCGGTGGCGCCGTCCGGGGAACCTGCCTGGGCGTAGATGGCCTCGCCGAGCTTGGTCTGGGAAGCCTGGAGCTTCTCAAACGCGGTCTTCACGGCGGCGTCGTCGGTGCCCTCGAGGGCGGCCTTGAGCGCGTCGACGTCGGCCTGGACCTCGGTCTTGACCTCTTCCGGCAGCTTGTCGGCGTTGTCGGCGATCAGCTTGTCCACCGAGTAGGCCAGCTGCTCGGCAGTGTTGCGGGTGTCGGCTGCCTCGCGGCGGGCCTTGTCCTCTGCTGCGTGCTCCTCGGCGTCCTTGACCATGCGGTCAATGTCTTCCTTGGAGAGGCTGGAACCGCCCGTGATGGTCATGGACTGTTCCTTGCCGGTGCCCTTGTCCTTCGCGGAGACGTGCACGATGCCGTTGGCGTCGATGTCGAAGGTGACCTCGACCTGCGGGACGCCGCGCGGGGCCGGTGCGATGCCGGTCAGCTCGAACGTGCCCAGCGGCTTGTTGTCGCGGGTGAACTCGCGTTCGCCCTGGAAGACCTGGATGGCCACGGACGGCTGGTTGTCATCCGCCGTGGTGAAGGTCTCGGACCGCTTGGTGGGGATGGCCGTGTTGCGCTCGATCAGGTGCGTCATGATGCCGCCCTTGGTTTCGATGCCCAGGGACAGCGGGGTGACGTCGATCAGGAGGACGTCCTTGCGCTCACCCTTCAGGACACCGGCCTGCAGGGCGGCGCCGACGGCGACGACCTCATCCGGGTTCACGCCCTTGTTCGGCTCTTTGCCGCCCGCGAGTTCCTTGACCAGGTCGTAGACGGCCGGCATACGGGTGGAACCGCCGACGAGCACGATGTGGTCGATCTGGGAAAGCTGGATGCCGGCTTCCTTGATGACGTCGTGGAACGGCTTCTTGGTGCGCTCCAGCAGGTCCTTGGTGAGGTCCTGGAACTTGGCGCGGGTCAGCTGCTCGTCCAGGTGCACCGGGCCGTCGGGGGTGACGGAGAGGTACTGGAGGGAGACGTTGGTGCTGGTGGAGGAGGAGAGCTCCTTCTTGGCCTGCTCGGCTGCCTCACGGAGGCGCTGCAGGGCGATCTTGTCCTTGGAGAGGTCGATCCCCTTGACCTTGAGCTGGTTCAGCAGGTAGTCGACAACGCGCTGGTCCCAGTCGTCGCCGCCGAGGCGGTTGTCGCCTGCGGTGGAGCGGACCTGGATGGTGGAGAAGTCGTCCTCGTCCTTGCCCACCTCGAGGAGGAGACGTCGAACGTTCCGCCGCCGAGGTCGAAGACGAGGATGAGTTCATCTTCCTTGCCCTTGTCCAGGCCATAGGCCAGGGCGGCCGCGGTGGGCTCGTTGACGATGCGCAGCACCTTGAGGCCCGCGATTTCGCCGGCTTCCTTGGTGGCCTGGCGCTCGGCGTCGTTGAAGTACGCGGGGACGGTGATCACGGCGTCCGTGACCTTTTCACCCAGGTAGGACTCGGCGTCGTTCTTGAGCTTCATGAGGATACGGGCGGAGATTTCCTGCGCCGTGTACTTCTTGTCGTCGACGGCGACGCTCCAGTCGGTGCCCATGTGGCGCTTGACGGAAGCAATGGTGCGGTCGATGTTGTTGACGGCCTGGCGCTTGGCGATCTCGCCGACCAGCACTTCGCCGGACTTGGAGAAGGCAACAACCGACGGCGTGGTGCGGCCACCCTCGGCGTTGGCAATGACGGTGGGCTCGCCGCCTTCGAGAACGGAGACGACGGAGTTGGTGGTTCCGAGGTCGATACCTACTGCACGTGACATGTGTTGCTTCCTTCTTTCCTTGGAAACTTGCTGAAATGGCTGCGGACCGCGGGCGGTCCGGCCGATATTGAGTGATCTGCACTCAACTTTACTCAGGGCCGTTTCAAAGTCAATTCAAAGTTGAGCGAAGTGGACTCAACTTTGAATTTCGGACGTCACGGAGCGCTCTCGGAGAGGCATTTTTTCCCGGATTTCCGGGCGTAGCAGGGCGGCAACGGGCGGGATGCCGCCCTGTTCGCTGTGCGCGAAGTCCGCAGCTAGCGGTCGGTTCCGGCGGCCCCGGCGGTTCCGTAGTCGCCTTCGGGGTACTCGCCTTCTTCTGCTTCAGCCGGCGGCGCGCCGGTGCCGCCGGCCGCCCCGTAGTCACCCTCGGGGTAGTCGCCCTCTTCGGTGCCGACAGCGGTGGCGCCGGCAGTGCCTGCCGCGCCATAGTCCCCGGTAGGGTATTCGCCTTCCACGGCTTCGGCCGGATTTTCCCCGGCAGTGCCCGCCGCGCCGTAGTCTCCTCGACATACTGGCCTTCGGCGGATTCGACGTCGGCTTCCGCCGCCTTGCGATCAAACTCGTTGTTTTCGGACATGTTTGGATCCTTCCTGGAAGCCTCGGCGCGCCCAGGCAGGCGCAGTGGCAGTCTATCGAGCACCGGCGGGAGGCAACAGGGGGCGGGGAAAGCCCGCCCGGGCCATTCCGGGGCGGCTATCCGGCGGCCTATTCCGGGCGGCTATTCCGGGCGGCCTCCGGCCGGGCCCGCCGAGTGGCCCAGGCCCGCGAGGTCCGCCAGCGTGGCCAGATGGTGGGCGAAGAGCTCATCCGGAGCGGCGAAGGTGCCGGCGCCGTACTGGCCGAACACCTCAAAGCTGATGGCGCCAAACAGTGAAGTCCACACAAGCGCACCGCGCGCCAGCAGACCGTCAGGCACGGCCAGCCCCATTCCGGCCCGGATGCGTTCCAGGTCGGCGGCCAGCGGTGCGGCGACGGCGGCCTGCCCGCCGGGCACGGCCAGCCTACCCGCGCGGTAGGCGCCGTCGAGGAGCGCCATCAATGCGTAAATGACCCGCGTGCCCGGGCCGGTGGTCCGCTCGGCCGGCGCACGGTATCCGGGCACCGGGCTGCCGAAGAGGAGTCCGTAGCGGGCCGGTTCGCGCAACGCCCAGCGCCTCACCGCAGAGCCGAGGGCGGTGAACCGGCCGGAAAAATCAGCCTCGGGAAGGGCTGCCACCGCGGCGTCCACTTCGTCGCCCAGTTCGCTGTAGGCGTCGACGAGCAGCAGGGTCAACAACTCTTCCCGGTTCTCCACATAGCGGTAAACCGCCGAAGAGACGACGCCGAGATCCCTGGCCACGGCGCGGAGCGACAGCGCGGCAGCCCCGTGCAGGGCCAGATGCTCCCGGCCCAGGCGCACAATGTCCTCGATAGTCCGGGCCCGGGCCCGCTCGCGGGGCGTGGTCGGCTTCCGGGACGGGGGCTGGGGTTCTGTGGCACTGACCCAGCTTTTCATAAAACAGAGCAGTGTCAACAAATGTGAGCAGTGCTCTTGACATTGTCCGGCAGCGGCCGCATTCTGTATTCAGAGAGCACTGCTCTCAAGCAATCTAAAACAGCCGGCGAGGGCAAAAATGTTCATGCGCAAACCCTGCCGATGCCCCCAGCTGACCAGCGAAAGTGAGAAGACCGTGCCGCAGTTCGAATCCCCGGAAGCCCGGCCGCCGGGCCTGTTTGTTGTCAACGGAGCCGGGCCGGTGGGCTGGACGGTTGCCGAACAGCTCGCTGCGGCGGGCCACCGCGTGCGGGTGCTGACCCGATCAGGCAGCGGGCCCGATCACCCGCTGGTCGAGAAGCAGGCAGCGGACGTGTCCGACCCGGCACGGCTCGGCGGCCTGTTCCGCGGCGCAACGGCCGTGTTCCACTGCATCCACGGCTCGCAGTACAGCGCGAAGGTCTGGGCAGCGGAACTGCCCGGCGCCGAGCAGGCGGTTCTGGCCGCGGCAGGCGAGGCAGGCGCCGTCGTCGTTTTCCCGGAGAGCCTGTATTCGTACAGCGAGCCGGGCCGGCCGATGACCGAAGAGGGGCCGCGCGAGGCGCAGGGCGGCAAGCGGGGTGTCCGCACCGCGCTGCTGAAGGCCCGGGCGGCGTCCGCGACGGACACCGTGAGCGTGGCGGCGGGCGATTTTTTCGGCCCCAGGGTCCGTAATTCGCACGCCGGCGAGCGCATGGTGAAGCCGGTGGTGGCGGGCAAGTCCCTGATGGTGATCGGCAATGCGGGAATGCCGCACTCTTTCACGTATGTGCCGGACCTGGCCGCCGCCATGATCGTGGCCGCACAGGACCGAACGCTGTGGAACACGGTGTGGCACGCGCCGACCGGCCCCGCGCTGAGCCAGCGGGAGATCGCGGCGGCGTTCGCAACCGCGGCCGTCGCTCCGGCACCGCGTGTGTCCGCCGTCCCGGGCTGGGCGCTGCGGACCATGGGCATGTTCTCCCCGGTATGCGGGAACTGGCGGAGACCCTGTACCAGTTCGAGCGCCCGTTTGTGATGGATTCGCGGGCCAGCGAAGCCGCCCTGGGGCTGCAGCCCACCCCGCTCACAGAGGCAGCCGCCGCCACGGTCGCGTGGTGGGGGGACCAAGAACGGTGACGGCGGCTGCGGCGTGAGTTCCGGCTGGCACGCTTCCGGCCAGCGGGGTTTCCGGCTGGCACGTTTCCGGCCAGCGGGGTTCGCTAGCGGATGCCTGCCTCCGCGGCTTCCGGCTCCGCGGCGGGCAGCGTGCGGGCGGCAGCATCCGCCTCGGGGCGTCCCAGCTTGCTGGGCCACCAGATCCGGGGGCCGATGTCGTAGGCCAGGGCCGGGACCAGCAGGGACCGGACCAGGACGGTGTCCAGCAGCACGCCGAAGGCCACGATGAAGGCCAGCTGCACCAGGAACATGATGGGGATGACGCCCAGGGCCGCGAAGGTGGCCGCGAGCACCACACCGGCGGACGTGATCACCCCGCCCGTGACGCCCAGGCCGCGCAGGACGCCGGACCGGGTGCCGTGCTTCAGGGACTCCTCCCGGACCCGGCTCATCAGGAAGATGTTGTAGTCCACCCCCAGCGCGACGAGGAAGACGAACCCGAAGAGCGGGACCGTGGCGTCCGCTCCCGGGAAGCCGAAGACGTTGTTGAACACGACGGCGGAGACGCCCATCGCGGCGCCGTAGGACAGGACCACCGAGGCCACCAGCAGCACCGGCGCCAGCACCGAGCGCAGCAGCAGCATCAGGATAACCAGGATGACCGCGAGGACCACCGGGATGATGGTGACGAGGTCGCGCTGGGCGGTGGTGTTCGTGTCCAGGGCAGTGGCGGTCACGCCGCCCACCAGTGCGCCGTCGTCGATCTTCTTGAGGTCCTCGCGGAGGGCCACCACAACGTTTTCCGCCTCGTTGGAGTCCGCGGCGAAGTTCAGTGTGGCGTTGATCAGGACCTTGCCGTCCCGCACCGCCGGTTCCGTGGGAGCCGCGGGAGCGCCGGGAGCAGCCGGTGCGCCGGTGATCGGCGCGCCGCCGTCGGCCAGCAGGTAGGCGTCCCCGACGCCGTCGGTCGCCTTGGTCTGTTCCAGCACTTCCTGGGCCTTCGCTTCGTCGGTGACGATCACGGCGGGACTGCCGGAGCCGGCGTCGAAGTGCCGGGCCAGGGCGTCCTGGCCGTCGACGGCGTTGGAGGCGGTGAGGATGACGTCGGTCTGCGGGACGCCGTTGGCCTTGAGCTGCAGGACGCCGGCCGAGGCCACGAGGAGCAGCAGCACGGAGGCGATCCAGACGGTCCGGGGCCGGCGGGAAACGAGGGAGCCGGTGGCGCGCCACACGCCCTTCTGCCCTTCAAGGCCGGTGACGAGTTCAGGCTCGCGCTCGGTCTCCGGGAGCAGCTTGGGCACGAAGGGCCAGAAAGCGGCGCGGCCCAGCAGCGCCATCAGCGCCGGCAGCAGGGTCAGCGCGGCGAAGAGCGAGCAGAGGATGCCCGCTGCGGCCACCGGTCCGAGGGCCTTGTTGGAGTTGAGGTCGGAGAACAGCAGGCAGAGCAGGGCGATGATGACCGTCGCGCCGGAGGCAACGATGGGTTCCCAGGAGTTTTTCCACGCGGTCAGTACGGCTGCCGTGCGGTTGGTGGTGTGCGTCAGGGCTTCGCGGAACCGTGCCACGTAGAGCAGCGCGTAGTCCGTGGCGGCGCCGATCACCAGGATGGACAGGATGCCCTGGCTCTGGCCGTTGAGCTGGATCCAGCCCAGTTTCGCCATGCCAAAAACCAGCAGGATGGCGGCGCACAGGGCGAAGACGGACGTGAACAGCACAGCGATCGGCAGTAGCAGCGAGCGGTAGACAATGAGCAGGATCAGGAAGACGGCGCCCAGAGCCACCAGCAGCAGGATGCCGTCAATGCCGGCGAAGGCGCTGACCAGATCCGCCGTCAGCCCGGCCGGGCCGGTCACGAAGGTCTGCATGCCCTCCGGGGCGGACGCCTGCACCTCGTCGCGGAGTTCCGCGACGACTTCCTTCACTTCGCCGGCCGAATCGATCGGCACAACGAACTGCACGGCCTTGCCGTCCTCGGACGGGATGGGGCCGATGACAGTACTGCCGGCACCCACGGCCTCAAGATCTCCCTTGAGGGCTGCCACCTCACCAAGCTGGGCCGGGGTGAAGGCGGAGTCGCTCTCGATGACAATGACGGCGGGGATCTCATTGGTGTCGCGGAACTTGGCCTGCCAGTCCTGGGCCGCCGTGGCCTCGGCCCCCGCCGGGAGGAAGGACGCCTGGTCGTTCGAGGAGACCTCCTCCAAACGGCCGAAGGTGGGTCCGCCGATCCCGGCGATGGCCAGCCAGGTGAAAACCAGCAGCACGGGAACCAGCCAGCGCAGCCAGAAGGGTCGCTTTCGGTTTGCTGCGCCGCTTTCGGACGACCGCGCTGCTGAACCGGGGTGCGGGGATCCGATTTCGCCGCGGTTTTCCGAAGGCGGCGGGGGCTGGGAGTTTTTCATGTGACCTTCTGATGTAATCCTCGGAGGAGTAGAATTGAGTCCATCATAGACTATCTCCACAATGGAGATAACCCGTAAGTGTCCAAAATTTGGGAATCCTTTCGCGACCGGTCCGGGTCCGCTGCGTCAGCCTGCTGAAGTAAACTCCGGAGGGCGCCACCAACTGCGGCGACACAGCGACAGGAAGAGGAGGGTGCACCGTGACAGTTGATCCGTCGGGCCGCCCCGAATCGTCCGGGCCGCCTCCGCTGGTCCGCCTGCTCCAGGAGTTCAGCCTCGAAGCCAACCGCTACGTGGATTCCGCCGGCGGCCGCAACGATATGCACCGCACAGACCTCAACGCGCTGGCCGTGATCATGCAACACACCGCTCGGAACCAGATCGTCACGCCCGGGTGCTCCGCAAGGAACTCCACCTCAGCTCCCCGCCACGACGGCGCTGATCGACCGGCTGTATAAGTCCGGGCACGTGGTCCGGGAACGGCTTGGCACGGACCGCCGCCAGGTCCAGCTACGGATGACCCCCAAGGCCTACCGCGACGGCGGCGCCATGTTCCTTCCGCTGGCCCGCCACATGGACGCCGCGATGGCCGAATTCACCCCGGAGGAGCTTGAGATCGCCACCCGGTTCATGACGTCGATGATCGAGGCGACGGTCAGGGCCGGACAGGAGGCGGCGCAGCAGACGGCACCGTCTCCAGCTGACCCGCAGTAGCCGCCGATTTCGGGCGCCCAGCTGGCAGCCATCTCCGCCCCGCCGGCAGCCCTCTCCGGCCCGCCCAGACCGCCGGCAGTCCCCTCAGCCCTCCCCAACCCGCCGGGCGGGCCGCCCAGACGGCCCCCGCGGCCAGGCCCAGGGGGACCACAAGCGCCCAGCCGCTGAAGAGCAGCACGGCCAGCATCACAACGGCGGCCACAATAACGCCGTACCAGGCCGGCGTCCGGGCGGGCAGCAGACGGATCCCGGCCACCAGGCCGAACGCCGTCACGGCTGTGAAGCAGGCCGAGGCCGCCCCGATCTGGAACTGCATGTTGCTCAAGCCGGCCACGGCCGCCCCGAAGGACAGGAACGTCATCACGGCCAGCAGTCCAAGGCTGGCCGCGGGTACCCGGCCCGGACCGGCGGCCCGCGCGAGGGACCGTGGCAGCACGCCGTCGGACGCCAGGCTCGCACCCAACCGGCTGGCACCGGCAACGAAGGTGTTGATCGGACCGAAGGTCAGCACCGCGGCCGCGACGGCTGTCAGCGGGGCGGCGAGTCCGCCCAGCCCCTTTTCGAGCAGTTGCGCGATCGGCACATCGCTGCCGGGGAGGGCCGGACCCAGCACGGCCACCGAGGCCGCCACGACGCCGATGTACACCACGCCCACCACGATCAGGGTGAGCCATGTGGCCCGCTTGAGGTCCCGTTCCGGATTGCGGAATTCCCCGGCAAGGTGCGTGACCGCCTCCCAGCCGGCGAAGCAGAAGAAGAGCAGGCTGGCCACCCCGCCCACGGCCCAGTAGCCGTGCGGCGCGAACGGCGTGAAGTTTTCGGCCCTGGCGAACGGCGCGGCGAGGGCGACCGCCAGCGCCAGCAGCCCGACCAGCAGCACCATCAGCACCAGCTGGATGCCGCTGGACATCCGGATCCCGACGGCGTTGCTCGCGAATGCGGCGGCCAGCAGCAGCGCGGCCGCCACCAACGCCGTCGCGCGTCCCCGCCCAGGGCGTGGGCGATGTAGTTGCCGCCGATGACCGCCGTCGCGGGAGCGCCGAAGGGAATGGCGAAGTAGAAGAGGTAGCCCGCCACGGCCGAGGCGCGGCGCCCGTAGGCGCGCGTCACGAAGTGGGCGATTCCGCCGGCGTCGGGCTGCTGGCGGCTCATCTCCGCGAAGCTGAAGGCCACCGGGGTGCAAAACACGAGCAGCAGGGTCCAGGCCAGGAGCGACGCCGGGCCCGCCTCCTTGGCGGCGATCGCCGGGAGGACCAGGATGCCGGAGCCCAGGATCGCCCCGACGTAGATACCGGTCGCCCGGAACAGCCCGAGCCCTGCCTGGTTGCTGCTGTTGATGTTCACTCCTCTAATCATCCGCACCACGGCCCCGGGCAGAAGCGGCAAAACAGACGGGCAGGCATGAAATCCTGCCGTCTTCCTCCCTGCTGCTTCCCCGCTTCCGCGGATTTGCCCGCCCGTGGCGGTAGCGTTTCATTATGAGTGCGCAGCAGCCTGAAGATGTGTACAGCCACGGGCACCACGAGTCGGTGGTCCGCGCCCACGCCTCGCGGACGGCGGAGAACTCCGCAGCTTTTGTGATCCCGCACCTCACGCCCGGAGCCTCGGTGCTCGACGTCGGCTGCGGTCCGGGCAGCATCACGTGCGATTTCGCCGGGCTCGTCTCCCCGGGAAAGTCACGGGGCTGGACCGCTCGCCCGAGGTGATCAGCCACGCGACTGCCCTCGCGGCCGAGCGCGGCGTGCAGAATGTCGAGTTTGTCGCCGGCAACATCTACGACCTCGACTTCGAGGATGAAACGTTCGACGTCGTGCACGCCCACCAGGTGCTGCAACACCTCACGGACCCGGTCGCCGCCCTGCGGGAAATGCGCCGCGTCGCCAAACCCGGCGGGATCGTGGCGGTGCGCGACGCCGATTTCCACGGCATGAGCTGGTTCCCGGCCGTCCCCGAGCTGGATGAATGGATGGAGCTCTACCAGCGGATTGCACGCCGCAACGGGGCCGAGCCCGACGCCGGCCGCCGCCTGGTGTCCTGGGCCCAGTCCGCCGGGTTCACCGACGTCGCACCCTCCAGCAGCAACTGGCTCTACGCCACCGGCCAGCAGCGCCGCTGGCAGGCACGGGTGTGGGGCGAACGGGTGCTGCACTCGGCCTTCGCGGACCAGGCGCTCGAGTACGGCTTCGCCAACGCCGCCGATCTGGCCCGGATTTCGGCCGGCTGGCACCGCTGGGGCTCCACGGACGACGGCTGGTTCCTGATCCCCAACGGCGAGGTCATCGCCCGGGCCTGAGCTGCGCCGGTCCCGGGCGCCGGCCAGCCGCCGGTGCCGCGCGGAATGTGACACGACTATGTCCCTCCTGCCGGAACTTCCTCCCGCCCGCGGCCGTAAACTGGCTCCGTGCAACCCTCCCTTTGGCTGGCCCTGGCGGGCGCCGGCGTCCTGATCAGCTTCACGCCCGGCGCGGGCGCCATCAACACCATGAGCAACTCGCTGAACTCCGGTTTCCGGCGCGCCATCTGGGGAATCCTGGGGCAGCAGGCGGCACTGATCGTGCACGTTGTGATCGTGGCCCTGGGTGTCGGCGTCCTGGTGGCCAGCTCGCCGGTCGCCTTCAACGCGATCCGCTACGCCGGCGCGGCCTACCTTGTCTACCTGGGCATCCAGCAGTTCCGGCGCAAACCCGACCTGGACCAGGAGAAGACTGCCGCGCTGCGCAACGAGCCGGGCCTCTCCATGTTCCGCCGCGGCCTGTGGGTCAACCTGCTGAACCCCAAGGCGATCGTGTTTTTCCTGGCCTTTATGCCCCAGTTCATCCGCCCGGAGGACCCGCTGCTGCCGCAGTACCTGATCCTGTCAGCCACCGTGGTGGTGATCGACATCCTGGTGATGTGGTTCTTCTTCGCCGCCGGGGCCAAGTCCTTCCAGCGTTTCACGCACGATGCCCGCGGACAGCGGATCCTCAACCGGACGTTCGGCGTGCTGTTTATGGCCGTCGGCGTCATGCTGGCCCTCATTCACTGACGCTCCGCTCACAGCCCCGCGTGACAGCCCGGAATACAAGTGTGACAAGCTTTGTAATGTTCACTGTCCGGAAACTAGCCAAGGGGAACCCGCATGATTCATGCTTGCACTATGACATCACCGCCGAGGACCCCACCGCCGGGGACCTCACCGCCGGACCAGTACCGGATCATCGCGGTCTGCACCGGCAACATTTGCCGGTCGCCGATGGCTGAACTGATGCTGGCGGAGGCCATGGCCGCCGCGGGCCTGGCCGGCGCCGTCGTGGACTCAGCCGGAACCACTGCCTACGAGGTGGGCGGCCGATTGATCCCCGGGCCGCCCGCAAGCTCACCGCCCACAGCATCCCCTCGGACCACCATGTGGCGCGCGAATGGCGGGCGGAATGGTTCCACAGCCGCGACCTCATCCTCGCCCTGGACGTGGACCACTTCGGCTGGCTGCAGCAGGCGGCGCCGGACCGCGAGTCCCTGTCCAAGATCAGGATGCTGCGCAGCTTCGATCCGGCCGTCGCGGGCAAGGACCCCTCGACCAGGGCATCGAAGACCCCTGGTACGGCGGCCACGCGGACTTCGACGTCACCTGGAACCTGATCCACGCGGCACTTCCCGGGATCGTGGCGCACGTCCGGGCCGAGCTCGCCGTGCTCCGGCGACCGGACGGGCAACATCTGGGCAGTGATCAACCCCATGATCAACCCAATGCATGGCAGCCGGTACGCTCTACTTCATGAGTCCTGCACCCGTCATCATCGCCATCGACGGACGCTCCGGCGCAGGCAAGACCACCCTGGCGATCGAATTGGCGGCACGGCTCCGCGAGCACCACAAGGTGTCCCTCTTTCACCTCGAGGACATCTACCCCGGCTGGAACGGGCTAGCGGCCGGCATCGAACGCTACGCCTCGACCGTTCTGGCCCCGCTGCACCGCGGCGAACCCGCCGAATGGGTCAGCTGGGACTGGAACGCGCATTACGACGGCGACACCCGCACCACCCGGCCGGCCGAAATCGTCCTGGTGGAAGGCGTGGGCGCGGCCGCGGCGGCAGCCCGCCCCTATCTGTCCGCGGTCATCTGGGCCGATTCTCCCGAACAGGACCGACGCAGCAGGGCCCTGGCCCGGGACGGCGACAGCTACGCACCGTACTGGGACGAGTGGGCCGCCCAGGAAGAGGAGTGGCTGGCCGTGGACGACGTTCCGGCCCAGGCCGATGTCCGCGTGCTTAACCTGGCCGACGGCGCCGCCCCGGCCGAAGTGCTCCAGGCCCTCCAGTACCTCCCGGCCTTGTCCACGGTGATGCTCCCGGAACTCGCCGCCCGCCGCGGCCTGGAGCTCCGCGCCGAACGAATCACAGCCGCGCCGGATCCTGCCCGGCTGTTCGAGTCCCTCTACGGCCGCTCAGCCAACGCCGTCTGGCTCGACTCGTCCCTGCCGCCGGACGAAGGCGCCGCGGCGGAACGGAGCCGGTTCAGCATCCTGGCCGACGACGGCGGCCCGTTCGGCCAGTCGGTCCGGCACACTGCGGGCAGCACCCAGGTGACCGTCGGCAACGCCGCTGTCCGGACGGAGGAGCCGTTCTTCCGGTGGCTCGACGGCGTCTGGGGCGGCCGCGCCGTCCGCGGCCCCGAAGGGTACCCCTGCGAGTTCACCCTGGGCTGGCTCGGCTACCTCGGCTACGAACTCAAACGCGAGACCGGCGGCAGCGACGTCACGGCCGAATCCCCCGATGCCTGCCTGCTGTTCGCCGGGCGCGCCGTGGTGCTGGACCATGTGGAGCGGACGGTCTGGCTGCTGGCGCTGGACACCCCCGACGCCGGGGACTGGCTCGGGGCCGCCCGCACCGCCGTCACCGGCGCCGGCGTCGAACCGTCCGGGACGGATACTGGCACCGGCGCTGGCGCTGCCCCCGACTTCACCGCACGGGACTCGGAGGGAGCCTACAAGGCCAAAATCAACGAGGCCCAGTACCAGATCGCCGAAGGCAACACCTACGAGGTCTGCCTGACCACCGCGCTGACGGCAGAACTTCCGGCTTCGGCCCTGGACCCCCGGCAGGCCTATCTGGCGCTGCGCCGGAGGAATCCGGCCCCGTTCGCGAGCTATCTGCGCTTCGGGGACCTCACGGTGGCGAGCACCTCGCCCGAGCGGTTCCTGCGGATCGCGGCCGACGGCCGGATGCGCGCCGAGCCGATCAAGGGCACCCGGCACCGGGACGCGGACCCCGCGCGGGACGCGCAGCTGCGGCAGGAACTCGAGTCCTCCCCGAAGGACCGAGCCGAGAACATCATGATCGTTGACCTGCTGCGCAATGACCTCAGCCATTTCGCGGTGCCCGGCACGGTGTCGGTCAGCCGGCTCTGCGCGATCGAAAGCTACGCCACGGTCCACCAGATGGTGAGCACCATCGATGCCCGGCTCAGGCCCGGGATGCCGCGGGCCGAGGCCGTCGCGGCGTGTTTCCCCGCCGGCTCCATGACCGGCGCCCCCAAGGTCAGCACCATGGCCATCCTGGACCGGCTGGAGGGCGCGCCGCGGGGGTTTACTCCGGCGCGATCGGCTATTTTTCGCTCAACGGCGCCACCGACCTGGCCGTTGCGATCCGGACCCTGGTGCTCCGGGAGCGGGCCGGCGGCGGCACCGGACTGAGCCTGGGCGTGGGCGGGGCCATTACGGCCGATTCCTCGCCGCAGGAGGAGTACGAGGAGATCCGGACCAAGGCCTTCGGGGTTCTCTCGGCGCTTGGCGCGGAGTTCCCGCCCGGCTGAACGCAACCCCGTCACCCGGCTGACGCCAGTGCGGCGCGGGCTACTGCAGGGTGGCCGTCAGCCGGGCCACGTTGTCCACGTATTTGACCCCCATGGGCCGTTTCATCCAGTCCTCGAGGGTCAGTTCCCGCGAAATGCCCCGGTAGGTGTCCTCCACCGTGCTGATCCGCCGCACGATGTCCTCGCCCAGGAGCATCACCGAGACCTCGAGGTTCAGCGAGAAGGAGCGCATGTCCATGTTGCTGGACCCCAGCACCGCCACCTCGTTGTCGATGGTGAAGTGCTTGGCGTGCAGCACAAACGGGGCCTTGTACAGGTAGATCCGCACGCCGGCTTCGAGGAGCGCCTCGTAGTACGACTGCTGGGCGTGGTGGACCAGGAACTGGTCGCCTTTTTCCGAGACGAACAGTTCGACGTCGACGCCGCGCTGCGCCGCCGTCGTCACCGCGTACAGCAGCGAATCGTCCGGGACGAAGTAGGGGCTGCAGATCGAGATCTTGTGCTGCGCCGAGTAGATCAGCGTGTTGAAGAGCCGCAGGTTGTTTTCCGTGATGAAGCCGGGGCCGCTGGGCACCACCTGGGCCGTGATGTTGCCGGCGTGCAGTTCGGGACGGTGCGCCAGCTGCTCCTCGAGCGATTCGTCGGTCTCGCTGAGCCAGTCCGTGGCGAACACGACGTTGAGCGTCGTGACGATCGGCCCCCGCAGGCAGGCCATCAGCTCGACCCATTCGCGGCCCACCTTGCGGTGCCGCGGGTTGTTGTAGGAGGGCTCGATCAGGTTCTGCGAACCGGTGAAGGCAACCTCGCCGTCGATCACCATAATCTTGCGGTGGTTGCGCAGGTCCGGCCGGCGCCACTGCCCGTGCACCGGCCGTAGCGGCAGCATGGGACGCCATCGGATCTTGCCGGCCTTGAGCCGGGCGATCAGCTTGCTGTAGCCCTGGATGCGCAGGGTCCCCAGGTGGTCGAAAGGAGGCGGACCTCGACGCCGCGTTCGGCTGCCTCTTCCATTGCCGTCAGCAGATCGTCCGTGACGTGGTCCGAGCTCAGGATGTAAAACTCGGCGTTGACGAAGGTCTCGGCCTTACGGACTGCCGCCGCCATCGCCTTGATCGAGTCCGGGTACCCGGGCAGGAGCTCCACGTGGTTGCCGTCCACCATAGGCAGCGAGCCAAGGGTCTTGTTCAGTTCCGCCGCGGAGCCCACCCATTCCGGGCCGTCGTAGCGGCTCTCCAGCATGGCCAGGTCGGCCGTGCCGGCGCGCACGCGGGTGTTCACTGCGTCCTGCTGCGCCCGGCGCTTGCGGGAGAGGCGGAAATTGCCGAAGAGCAGGAACAGGACCAGGCCTACGGCCGGGACGAAGAAGATGATCAGCAGCCAGGCCATGGCCGTGGTGGGGCGGCGGTTTCCCGGGATGATGCCAAGGGCCAGCACCCGGATGGCGAGGTCCACCACGGTCAGGATCATGATCACCCAGGACGGCAGCGTTTCCGCCAGCGAAAATGGCCACAGCACAGGCGAACCCCTCAAGCTCCAGACCCGCGGAACAGTTCCGGAACGGGCAACCGTCAAATCCTAACCCGTTGCCCGCCGCACTAAGCTGAAGCCATGACTTCTCCTGCTGCCGCTCCTCCCCGCCACGGTGCTGGTCTTCCTCGACCCCGCGTTCGAGGACGGGCGGCTGGCCGATGCGTCCAAGCCGCAGCTGATGGCGACGGACCAGGGCGCCACCCGCGGCGATGGTGTTTTCGAGTCGCTGCTGGCTGTGGGCGGGCAGCCCCGCAAGCTCCAGGCGCACCTGAACCGCCTGGCCGGGTCCGCCCGGCTCCTGGAGCTGGACATCCCGGCGGAGGAGCCCTGGCGCCGCGCCATCACAACGGCCATCAGCGAATACCGCAGCCAGCACGTGCCAGGGTCCGTTGCTGACGACGAACTCGTGGTGAAGCTGCTGGTGACCCGCGGCGTCGAAGGATCCGCCACGCCCACCTGCTGGGTCCAGGCGTCCGCCCCGGCCCGGCCGGGCGGCGCCAGCGCGAGACCGGCGTCGATGTCATCCTGCTGGACCGCGGCTACGACAGCGAAGTGGGCGAGCGGGCGCCGTGGCTGCTCCTGGGCGCCAAGACCCTTTCCTACGCGGTCAACATGGCGGCCCTGCGGTACGCGCATGCCCAGGGCGCGGACGACGTCATCTTCACCTCCGCGGACGGCCGGGTCCTGGAGGGTCCGACGTCGACCGTGCTGCTCGCGCACCTGGAGACCGCCGACGACGGCGCCGGCGGGGTCCGCACCATCCGGCGCCTCATCACCCCCAGCTCGACAGCGGGATTCTGCCCGGCACCTCGCAGGGCGCCCTGTTCACCGCGGCCAAGGCCGCCGGCTGGGAACTGGGCTACGGTCCGCTGGAACCCCACGACCTCTACGACGCCGACGCCGTCTGGCTGATCTCAAGCATCCGGCTGCTGGCGCCCGTCAACCACATCGACGGCAAGGAAATCGGCACCCCGGAGCTGCGCCGGCAGCTCACGGCGGAGCTCAACGCGCTCTACGCCACGATCGAGTAAGGCCCGCGACCTGCAACGCGGGGTCAGCTGCGGCCCATCCGGGCGCCCCGGATGGGCGCGTGGTGACCCCGCGTTCCGGGTGTCAGCCCTTGGCGAGGGCTGCGTCGACGAGACGGGCCAGGTCCACTGACGCATCCGAGGTGAGCCCGGTCCCCGACGCCACGGCCGAGGCCGACAGCGTCCCCTTAGTTCCCATGACCACTACGGTGGACAACTTCTGTCCGGAGGGCAGCGTCTGGGTGGACAGGGAACTGAACGAGTTATCTCCGGCTGTTTTCACGTCCAGGACTTCGGTCTTGGTCGTGATCTTCTGGCCCTGGAGCTCCAACGTGAAGTTGGAACACTTCGCGCTGTTCGTCTGTGAGGCCTCGACGTTGCTGCTCAAAAGCTCCGGGTCCGTGACCGCCACGAGGGTGAGCACCGTGATGGTTTCCTCCTTGGCCGATTCGGAGCCGCCGGCGGCGTAGGTGCTGCCCTCGGGAATCTGCGCGCTGGTGTCCGCAAGGGCGCCGCATTCCGCCGGGGTGATCTTGGCGGCGGCCATCATCTCGCCGGCCGCTTCGATGCCCTGGTCCAGTTCACTTGCCGAAACGGCAGCCAGCGGCTGCCCTGCGGCGTCTTTCAGCCCGGCGATGATCGCGGCCAGCTCCTTCTCCGCGTACGCCTTCGGTGTGGGAGTCGGTGTGGGAGTCGGCGTGGCGGACGGCGATGCCGCCAGCGATTCCCCCGTAGCCGGTGAGGACGAGCCCCCGGAGGCTGACGGCGTGCCGCAACCGGCGAGCGCCAAAGTTGTCGCGAGAAGGAGCGCGGCCGGTGTAATGCTTCGTAGATTCATGGAGGTCCCCAGTTCCTGTGTGATGTGGTCATGCACCGCTCCCAGACGCGATAGCCGAGAGCCTACGACATCAGGCGCGGGAAAGGAACGACATAGGCCCGGCGATTATTCGTCGACGGCTGCCCCGGTGAGATGGATGTGGTTTTCGGCCAGCCAGACAGGGTTGAAGGCCTTGCTCAGGTAGTTGCTGCCGGCGTCGGGGGCTATGGCCACCACCACCGAGCCGTGCGGCGCGGCGAGCGCCACGCGGAGCGCGGCGGCCACCGCGAGTCCGGAGGACGGGCCCAGGGAGAGGCCCTCCTCGTCCAGCAGCCGGTGCGCGGTGGTGTACACCTCGTCATTGGGGATTCGCAGGAAACGGTCCACCGCGGAGCGGTCAAAGACCTTGGGCCAGTCGGCTTCGGGCCAGGTGTTCCCCACCCCGTCCACCAGGATCGGTCCCGCATGCCCGCCGCTGTACACCGAGCCGAAGGGATCGGCCGCGATGACTTCCACCTGTCCGGCCGATCGTTCCTTGAGGAAGCGGCCGGTGCCGCTGATGGTCCCGCCGGTGCCCACTCCGGCCACGAAGTGCGTGACCGTGCCGCCGGTCTGCGCCCAGATCTCCGGCGCCGTGGCGTCGTAGTGGGCCTGCGGGTTGGCCGGGTTGTCGAACTGCAGGGGCCGCCACGCACCGGGCGTTTCCGCGGTAATCCGCGCCGCCACCGACCTTGCGTTCTCCGGCGATCCGGACGGCGCATCCCAGTCCGTGACCACCACGCGGGCGCCGTAGCGGTGCAGGGCCGCGAGCTTCTCGGCGGAAATCGAGTCGCCCGTCACCACCACTACCGGGTGCCCGGTCAGCGCCCCGATCAGGGCCAGCCCGATTCCGGTGTTCCCGGAGGTGCTCTCCACGATTGTGGCCCCGGGCTGCAGCGCGCCGCTGCGCTCGGCGGCCCGGATCATACTCAGGGCCGTCCGGTCCTTGATCGACCCGCCCGGGTTGTCGGATTCGAGTTTGACGTAGACCGCGCTGGCCACGCCGCGGGCGACGGCGGTCAGCCGCACTAACGGGGTGTTCCCCACCTGGGCCAGGACGGCGTCCGCGTCATTGGGCCGCAGTTCCGCGACCGTGTGCCTCCCCGTCATGGCGTCTCTCCTCCCCGGCAGCGGGTTCCGCGAGGGCCGAACGCAGAGCGTCGCGCGCCGCGTCCAGCAGTTCCGACGCCGGCAGGCCACGGTCCGCGCCGTGGGCCAGGACTCCGGCCAGGCGCGCCTGGATCATGCCGGTCCCCGCCCCGAGCGGACGCGCCGCCGGCTCCGCCGCTCTGTCATCTCCGCCGCCCCGGCACCCGCCCTTGACAGCAGGTAGGCCGCGGTCAGCGCCTCGATGGTCAAGAGTTTCTCGGCGGCCTCCGCCGAGCGTTCCAGCTGCTGCAGGGCCAACGGCGCCAGGGTGGAATGGTCCTCCACGTCGGCGGACAGGGTGGGCGCCCCCAGCGTGGCCGGCGCCGCGAGCGTCTTCAGCTCGGCCAGCAGCCCGGCGGCCGAGTACCACAGCAGACCCGGCAGTTCCTCGCGTTCCAGGGCGGTTCCGTCCCGCGCCGCGGCAAGGTGCTGCTGCCGGATCCGGCGCTGCGGCGGGTAGAGCTTGGCAATCCGGCGTTCGCTGCTGATGCCCAGGTGGGCCAGGCCCACCCGGAGGGCCTCAAAGGCCAGGGCCAGCTGCATGGGCTGGAAGTTCCCGCCGGACACCATCCGCCCCGAGGCCAGGTCGGTCAACGGGTTGTCGCCCTGGCCGTTGAGTTCCACTTCGAGGGCTTCCTCGAGCGCGCTGAGCTGCCAGCGGTAGGCGCCATGCGTCTGCGGCGCGGCCCGGAAGGACAGGGCATCCTGCACCGAGACGTCACGGCCGTCCTGCTCCAGCCATCCGCCGCGCACCAGCCGGCGGACGTTGCCGGCGGACACGGCCTGGCCGTCGACTGCCTTGGCCGCCTGCACGGCCGCGGAGAAGGGGCTGAGGTTCCCGCCGCCGTCGTACCGCGCAGTGGCCTCCAGGGAGAGCGCCAGCGCGGTGTCGGCCAGATCCGCCAGGCCCAGGAGCCGCCCCAGCAGGAGCGCACCCACGCCGATCGAGTAGGAGTTGGCGCTTACGAGTGCCAGGGCCTCCCCGGCGCCAGGGTCAGCGGCTCCAGTCCGGCGGCGGCCAGCGCCTCGCCGCCGGGGACGGGCGGCCCGTCCGGAGAGAGAACCCGCCCCTCCCCGATGGCGACGGCCGCGACGGCGGCGAGCTGGGTCAGGTCCGAGGATCCCACGGAACCGTCGCGCGGAATGGCGGGAAGCACGCCGCGGTTGAGCAGCCGGGCGTAGAAGCGGGCCGTCTCGGGGCGCACGCCCGAGCCTCCGCGGCTGAAGCCGATCAGCCGGGCGAGGACTGTGGCGCGCGCTTCGGCGGCGTCCAGCATCCCTCCGACGCCGCTGTCGTGGTAACGGACCACTTGGACCTGGTAGGCGAGGATCGACTCCTCGGCCACGGCAGTGTCGCGGCCGGACCCCAGCAGCGTATTGAGGCCATACACCTTGTGGCCGGACTCGATGGCCCGCTGGACCACTTCCCGGGAGCGGCCCAGCACTTCGAGGGCCTGCTCGCTCAGGACCACCCGGACCGAGGGGTCGGCGGCAGCCGCTGCGACCTCCCGGGCGTGCAGCCGGGCCGTGCCGATGAGGAAGGTTGCTGCCGCGGCGTGCATGGCGCTAGAAGTCCAACAGGTTCCGGCGGAACCCGCCGTCTCCGTAGCCGGTCCGCAACAGCCCCCGGCGGCGCAGCACGGGGGTCAGCCGGTCCAGGACGCCGTGGACGGTCACGGGATCCACGAACCCGGAGAAGAGGAAGCCGTCGCCGCCCACCTGCGCGCCGGTGTCCTCGAGGTAGTCCGCGATCTCCTCGGCCGTGCCGATGATGCTGTCCCCGGCCCCGCCGCTGCGGGCCTGGAGGAGCTGTCGCAGTGTGGAGCCCGGCGGCCCGGCCTTGGTGAAGTGGTCGAGGGTGCCCTGGTTGCTGTTGGTGTGGAGTTCCGGCAGCGGGGCGTCCAGGTCGAACTGTTTGAAGTCGATAACGGAGAGATAGGAGATGGAGTTGAGCTGGCTGTCGATGTCGCGCTGCGTCAGTTCCCGGCGCCGGGCCCTCAGCTCCTCCGCCTCGGCGCGCGTGCCCACCACCGTGGGTTTGAGGACAAACAGCACCTTGACGTCGTCCGGGTTCCGGCCTGCGGCGGCGGCTTCCGCCCGGATGGAATTCCGGTACGCTCTCATCCCGTCCGCTCCCCGTGCCAGCGCAATCGCGACGTCGGCGTTGCCCCCGGCGAAGGCCTTGCCCCGCGGGGAGGCCCCGGCCTGCACCAGCACGGGTTCCTCGGGCAGCGGTGCCGTGTTCAGCGGCCCGCGGACCTTGAAGAACTCGCCGTCGTGGTTGATCGGGTGGACCTTGGTGTGGTCCGCGAAAACGCCGCCTTCGGCGTCCTCCCGGATCGCGTCCGGCTCCCAGCTGCGCCAGAGCCGCCGGACCACGTCCACGAACTCCTCGGCCTTCTCATAGCGCCGGTCGTGTTCGATTTGCTGGTCAAGGCCGTAGTTCTGCGCCGCGAGGTCGCTGCCGGAGGTCACCACGTTCCAGCCCAGCTGCTGGTGGGAGAAGTGCTGCAGCGTGGCGAGCAGCCGCGCCGCGGTGAACGGCGGATAGAAGGAGGCACTGATGGTCGGCACGATGCCCAGATGCCTCGTGGCGGAGAACAGGTACGGCACCAGGGCCAGCGGATCGTGTTTGGGCGCAAAGGACGCCTGGGCGAGGGAAACTTCCGCGCTCCCGCCGTAGGTGTCCGGGACCGTGAGGGAATCCTCGATGATGAACAGGTCCAGCCCGGAGCGTTCAAAGGCCCGCACCGCGTCCTGGTACAGCGCCGGTTTCTTCCAGTCATACCCGATTCCGTAGCCGGGGTTCCCCAGCCCTGCACACCGAAGCCGTGGCCCACGAACCAGCCGAAATGCAGCATGGGGCTGATTCGAGGGGCATCCGACGCGTTCACGGCCACCTGATTTCATCCGGCGTTAAGGGACTGCATCTCCCGTCATTATCCTCCCGGGGGCGCCGTTTGGGTCCCTGCGGTCCGGCGGATTCCGTTACTTAACATGACGACGGCGGCGGTGCCGGCCGGCGTCGCGGGTGTTACGTTCTTGGTGAGTAATGAGAACCGGCGCCAAGCCCTGACTGGCCGGTCGGCAACCCTCCCTTTCGCGGCGGGGTGCCTCAGGTGAATACTCGGCACATCGAAAATTCGAGCTGCAAGCGTGAAAGAAGGAGATCCGTCGTGCCTGACGCGTCCGCACCTGCTGTCCCCGATACAGCAACCCGTACAGTGCCAGCCCCGTCCCCGCCGGCGCCGACGGTGCCGCCGAAGGGAGACTGGCGTACCGCCTGTTTACCGGCCCCGATGACCGGGACTTCTGCGAGCGGGTCTCGGCTGCCCTCGCCGAGGGCTATGTGCTGCACGGCAACCCGTCCGCCACGTACAACGGCATCAACGTCATCGTGGCCCAGGCCGTGGTGCTGCCGGCCGCGGTCGCCAGCGCCGATGCCGCCGTCGCCAACGCCGTGGATGACCTTGAGTTCGACGGCGAGGGCCACGCATGAGCTACGCCGGGGACCTCAGCCCGCAGGAGGCCTGGGCCAAGCTGGAGGACGGCGCCATCCTGGTGGACGTCCGCACCGAAGGCGAATGGGCCCACATCGGCATCCCGGACACCGCGGACGCGGGCAGCACGCGGAACGGGCCGCTCTTCATCCAGTGGACCCTGGCCGGCGGCATCCCCAATGCGCGGTTCATCGAACAGCTGAAACAGCAGGCCCCCGCCGCCGAAGACACGGAGCTGGTTTTCCTGTGCCGTTCCGGCGCCCGGTCCATCGCCGCCGCGATCGCCGCGACGGACGCCGGCTTCACGTCCTACAACGTCCTGGAGGGCTTTGAGGGCGAGCCGGACCGCCACGGCGACCGCACCGTAAACGGCTGGAAGAACCGCGGCCTGCCCACCAACCCCGGAAGGCACTAAGTGACCTTCAACCCTGACGCCGCCGGCTGGAGCGCCGATACCCAGGCCGTCCGCGGCGGCCTCGACCGCACCGGATTCCAGGAAACCTCCGAGCCCGTCTTCCTGAACTCCGGTTTCGTCTACGAATCCGCGGCCGCCGCCGAGCGCGCCTTCACCGGCGAGGACGAACGCTTCGTTTACTCCCGCTACGGCAACCCCTCCGTGGCCACCTTCCAGGAACGGCTCCGGCTGCTCGAAGGCACGGAGGCCTGCTTCGCCACCGCCTCCGGCATGTCCGCCGTCTTCACCGCCCTCGGCGCCCTGCTGGCCGCCGGCGACCGGGTTGTCGCGGCCCGCTCGCTGTTCGGCTCGTGCTTCGTCATCCTCAATGAGATCCTGCCCCGGTGGGGCGTGGAGACGGTGTTTGTGGACGGCCCGGACCTGGAGCAGTGGCGGTCTGCGCTGTCGGAACCCACGACGGCGGTCTTCTTCGAGTCGCCGTCGAATCCGATGCAGGAAATCGTGGACATCGCCGCCGTCAGCGAACTGGCGCACGCCGCCGGGGCGACGGTGGTCGTCGACAACGTCTTTGCCACGCCCCTGCTCCAGCGCTGCGGGGAGCTCGGCGCGGACGTGGTGGTCTACTCCGGCACCAAGCACATCGATGGCCAGGGCCGTGTGCTCGGCGGCGCGATCCTGGGCACGAAGGAATTCATCGACGGCCCGGTCAAGCAGCTTATGCGCCACACCGGCCCGGCGCTCTCGGCGTTCAACGCGTGGGTGCTGACCAAGGGGCTGGAGACGATGGCCCTGCGCGTCAACCATTCCTCCGCCTCCGCGCTGCGGCTGGCGGAATGGCTCGAGCAGCAGCCCGCGGTGGGCTGGGTGAAGTATCCGCTGCTGCCGTCCCATCCGCAGTACGAACTGGCCGCACGGCAGATGAAGGCCGGCGGGACCGTGCTGACCTTCGAGTTGGCCCCGTCCGCCGGGCGTTCCGCGAAGGAGGCCGCCTTCGCGCTGCTGGATGCCCTGCGGATCATCGACATCTCCAACAACCTGGGCGATTCGAAGTCCCTCATCACCCATCCCGCCACCACGACGCACCGCGCCATGGGGCCGGAAGGCCGCGCGGCGATCGGGCTCAGCGACGGCGTGGTGCGCCTGTCCGTGGGACTCGAGGACATCGAGGACCTGATCCGCGACCTGGGCCAGGCGCTCAAGCAGGTCTAGGTCCGGGAGGCCCCGCCCAGCGACGAATCCTGGTCGGTCTCCACGGCGGCGCTTCCTCCGTGGTCACTTCGACGGCCCGTTCGACGACGGCGGCCAACCCGCCTGTGTGGAACGGCTCCCGCTGCAACTGCGAACCCGTACCCTCCGCCAGGATCCTTTCGACGCCCTCGCGGACCAGTTCCAGCTCGCCCTGCTCCTCCAGCACGGGGGCGACGAAGTCCACGAGGGCATGGACCACGTCGGCGGCCGGGGCCGGGGTGAAGGTTCCGAAGTCCAGCAGTTCACCGCGCAGACCGCAGTTGCTGGCCTGCCAGGCGGCCATCCGCAGCAGCAGCGTGGGCACGGGGGCGGGGTCGACGCCGTCGTTCCATTCCCGGGACGCCGACTCGACGAGCGCGCGGACCAGCACGGCGATCAGCGCCGCGTCCTCGGCCCGCAGGCAGACGTCGGCGACACGGATCTCCACGGTGGGATGGTGCCGGGCCAGCCGGGCATCGAAGTAGACCATCCCCTCGTCCATCAGGACGCCGCTTTCCACGAGCCGGGTCACCAGCCGCCGGTAGACGGGCAGGCTGCCGAAGATCATGGTGGGACCGGACCCGGGCCAGCGGTTCCAGGCCTGCGTCCGGTAGCTTTCGAATCCTGTCTCGGCGCCGTTCCAGTACGGGGAGTTCGCGCTGAGGGCTATCAGCACGGCCAGCTTGTCCCGGATCCGGTCCATCACGGCCACGCCTTCCTCCGGCGAGTCCACCAGGGTGTGGACGTGGAGGCCGCAGGTCAGCTGGTTCCGGACCGTGAGCCCGAAGCGCTGCTGCATGGTCATATAGCGGGGATTGGGCGTCAGATGCGTGGCGGCACCTTGGGGCGAGGTGGCGAGGGCCGCGACGCGGCCGCCGTGCGCGCGGGCGGCGCGGTCCGCCCGTGCCCGGCCCTGCCTGAGCTGCCGGAGGAGTTCGGTGTAGTCCAGGCAAGGCCGTGTCTGGGTCTCAATTTGCTCGAGCTTGAGCTCGTAACTAAAGTCGGCGCCGCCGTCGTGGACCGGTTGCTGCCCCGGGAGAAGCTGGGCGGCGTCCTGCTTCGGCGGCACCAGGCCGGGCAGCATGACATCGGCGAGGGCAAGCAGCATCCCTGTTTCGGGATCCACAATGAGCAGTTCTTCTTCCACGCCGAAAGTGCGCATGACTCTATTGTGCGGCAGGATCCGCCGAAACGCCCGGGGTCATTTGACCATCATTTGACTCAGGCGCGTGCGGGACGGGCCCCGGGCCGCTATTCAGCGCATTCAGCGCATTCAGTCTTGGAAGTACTCGATCTTCGCGCCGATGGTGTTGAGCCGCTCGGCCAGGTCCTCGTAGCCGCGCTCGATCACGTAGATGTTGCGCAGTTCCGAGACGCCCCGGGCGGCGAGCATCGCCAGCAGCAGGCAGGCGGCGGGGCGGAGTGCCGGGGGCAGCCGACCTCGGCCGCACGCCATTTGGTGGGTCCGTTGACGTAGATCCGGTGCGGGTCCAGCAGCTGCACGCGGGCGCCCAGCTTGCTCAGCTCGGTGAGATAGATCGCGCGGTTGTCGTAGACCCAGTCGTGGATCATGGTCTGGCCCTCGGCATTGGCGGCGATGACGGCGAAGAAGGGCAGGTTGTCGATGTTCAGCCCGGGGAAGGGCATGGGGTGGATTTTGTCCTCCGGGGCGCGCAAGGCGGAGGGCTTGGTGGTGACGTCCACCAGCCGGGTGCGCCCGTTGCGGGCCAGGTACTCGCCGGACACTTCGAGCCGCTGGCCCATCTGTTCCAGCGTCGCAAGTTCGATCTCCATGAATTCGATCGGGACGCGGCGGATGGTGACCGCCGAGTCCGTGACGATCCCGGCGGTGATCAGGCTCATCGCCTCGATCGGGTCCTCGGAAGGGAAGTACTCGATGTCGGCGTCGACCGCGGGGCGGCCGGTGATCTTCAGGGTGGTGGTTCCGACGCCCTGGATCCCGACGCCGAGCATCTGCAGGTAGAAGCAGAGGTCCTGCACCATGTAGTTGGGGCTGGCGTTGCGGATGATGGTGGTGCCGCTGCGGTGGGCGGCGGCCATGATGGCGTTTTCGGTGACGGTGTCGCCGCGTTCGCTGAGCACGAAGGAGCGGTCGTGCCCGTCCGACGGCGGCGCCTTCACGGCGTAGTAGCCGGACTTCGCGTCGACGCTGAGGCCGAACTGGCGCAGCGCCTGCATGTGCGGCTGCACGGTACGGGTGCCGAGGTCGCAGCCGCCGGCGTAGGGCAGCCGGTATTCGCTGGATTCGTCCAGGAGCGGACCCAGCAGCATGATGACGCTGCGGGTCCGGCGGGCGGCCTCGACGTCCATCGAGTCCAGGTCCAGCACGGCGGGGCGGCGGATCTGCAGGTCGTTGGCGTTGAGCCAGGTGCACTCGACGCCGATGCTGGTCAGCACCTCGACGATCCGGTTGACCTCTTCGATCCGGGCGAGCCGCCGCAGGGTGGTGGTGCCGCGGTTGATCAGGCTGGCGCACAGCAGGGCGACGCCGGCGTTCTTGCTGCTGTTCACATCGACGGCACCGGACAGGGTGCGGCCGCCCTCGACCCGGAGATGCGTCATGGCGGGCCGTCCCACTTTGACGATGCTCCGGCCGAAGATGGACTCCAGCCGCTGGATCATTTTCAGGCTCAGGTTCTGCTTGCCTTGTTCCATACGGGCGATAGCGCTCTGGCTGGTTCCCAGCTCGGCAGCGAGTTGCCCCTGGGTCCAGCCCTTCTGGCCGCGGGCGTCGCGGAGCAGGGCACCGACGTGTTCAGCAGTCTCTTGAGTCATCCCAAGAAAATATCACGCATGATTTATTAACCCGCGGATTCCCGCCGGAATGCCGTTAATCTCACAGCAATACCCGCACTGTGCGATAACCGCGGCATTTATGCCCCGGGGCGGCAGCCCGGGCGCTGGCGGCTCCGCGGGTTCAATAACCGCAACAGTTTTGGCATCCGGACCCCGGCCCGGATATCTTGGGCTCAAGTAAGGCTCACCTAACTTCTTGAGGGTTCCGCTTCCGTGACACACCACATCCCGGCCATCCATGCCCGCTGAGACTTTCCGCGACTCCTGGGGCATCCCCCACCTGCGCGCCGATTCCGCCGACGAGCTGGCCTTCCTGCAGGGACGCAACGCCGCCACGGACCGTTCCTGGCAGATAGAGATGGAACGCTGGCGCTCCGAGGGCAGGACGGCCGAACAATTCGGCGCGTCCGGCATCGAGTGGGACACCTTCGCCCGCCAGTCGCGGCTGGACGACACGGCCCGGCAATGTTTCGCAGCGCTGGACGCCGAAACCCGCCGGTGGTGCGAGGCCTACGTCGACGGCGTGAACCGGGCACTCGAGGACGGCAGGCGCGGAGCCCCGAGTTCACCGCAACGGCCACCTCTCCGGAGCCCTGGCAGCCGTGGACCCCGCTGGGGGTCTTCCTGGTCCACCACATCCTGTTCGCGAGCTTTCCCAACAAGCTCTGGCGCGCCCACGTCGCCGCCACGCTGGGGCACGGGGCCGTGGACCTGTTCAGCATCGAAGCGCCCGTCTGGTCCGGCAGCAACGCCTGGGCGGTCCACGGCTCCCTGTCCGCGTCGGGCGCGCCGCTCGTGGCCGGCGATCCGCACCGCCTGCTGGAGCTGCCCGGCGTCTACCAGCAGGTCCGCCTCGCGTGCCCGGAGATCGACGTCGTCGGCCTCGCCTTCCCGGGGTGCCCGGACTTCCGCATTTCGGCCATGCCGGCAGCGTCGCCTGGGGCATCACCAACGCGATGTCCGACTACCAGGACCTGTTCTCCGAGGAGCTCCGCCGGACCGCGTCCGGCGTCGAAGCCCGCGGATCCTCCGGCTGGGAGCCGGCGGCGTCCCGGGTCGAGACTGTGGCGGTCCGCGGCGCGGAACCGGTCACCGTGGAGGTCATCGAGACGGCCCGCGGGCCGGTCATCAGCGGACAGCCCGACGGCGCCGCGTTGAGCCTGCGCACGCCCGCGCGCGTTGAGCGGACGCTGGGTTTCGAGGCCCTCCTTCCGCTCCTGCGGAGCCGCTCCTGCGCCGACGTGCAGGCAGCCCTGCGGCAGTGGGTGGAACCGGTCAACAGCGTGCTGGCGGCCGACACGTCCGGCGGCATTCTTCAGTTCGTGGCCGGACGGGTGCCCCGCCGGGACCGGGAAAACCGCCGCTGGCCCGTTCCCGCGTGGTCATCCCGGCATCAGTGGACCGGCGGGTACGAGGAATTGCCGGCATCCTCCCCGCACCCGTTTGCCGTCAGCGCCAACGACCGGGCTGCCGGCGGCGGCGAACTCCTGGGCATGGAGTTCGCGCCCGCCCACCGCGCCCGCAGGATCCGTGAACTGCTTGAAGGAGCCGGCGCGTCGGGAGGGCTCCGGCTGGATGTGGCCGGCATGCAGCAGATCCACTCCGACACGCAGCTGGGGCCCTGGCCGGCCTTGAGGAGACTGCTCGCCGGCCTGGCCCGCGGGGGCCTGTCCGCTCCCGCGGTCGGCCTGCTGGACCGGCTGCTGGGCTGGGACGGACGCATGGACGCCGACAGCCCGGACGCCGGGGCGTTCGCGGCGTGGCGCGCCGCGCTGGTGCGGGGAATCGCGGCCGATGACGCGCTGGCGGGCGTGCACGCCCCCACCGGTTTTCCCGCCCTGTTCGGGCCGTGGACCGCACCGGTGTCCCGGGTGGGGTTCGCGCTGGAAACGATTCTCGACGACGGCGCCCGTCACGGCATCGACGTCGCCCGGGCTGCCGCGGACGCCCTCGAGTCAACCGCGGTGCGCGCCGAAACTCCCTGGGGCGGCACCCACGTGCTTCATCCCGTGCATGCCCTCTCGGACACGGGCCGGGCCCCCGCGGTTCCGTCCACCAAGCTGTCCGGCGACACCGGCTGCGTCCTCTCGACGGAGAGCCTTCCCGGCATCACCGACAGCTCCTTCCGCGGCCCTGTGGCCCGGTATGTCTGGGACCTCGCTGACCGGGACAACAGCCGCTGGGTGGTTCCGTTCGGGGCCTCGGGCGTCCCCGACCATAAGCATTTCGCCAGCCAGCTGCCCCTGTGGGCCGCCGGAGACCTCATCCCGGTCCTCACCGACTGGGACCTGCTGACCAAGGAGAACCATGAGCGCCGCTGAATCCGGGCCGGCCGTGTCCCGCCGGGCGGATGCCGCCTACGAGGAGGTACTTCCGGGGTGGGGACGGCTGCGGCTGGTGCAGGTGGTGCCCGCTGACGACGTTGACCTGATCCACGGCTGGGTGTCGGAGGAGCGGGCCCGCTTCTGGGGCATGCGGTCCCACACACGGGCCCAGGTGCTGGAGATCTACGAATTCCTCGACGGCCTGGACACCCACCATGCCTACCTGATCGAACTGGCCGGAGAGCCGGTGGGGCTGTTCCAGACCTACGAACCGCTGCACGATCCCGTCGGCGAGGCCTACCCGGCCCTGCCTGGCGACATCGGCATGCATCTGCTGCTGGCTCCGCCGTCCCGGCACATCCCGCACTTCACGCCGGTGCTGGTCTCGGCCCTCATCCGGTTTATGTTTTCGGACCCCGCCAAGGACCGCGTCATCGTGGAACCGGATGCCCGTAACGCCAAGGCCATCAAGCGCTTGCGGGCCACGTGTTTCGAGCTGGGTCCCGTCATCCGGCTGGCGGACAAGGACGCGCAGCTGGCCCTGCTGACGCGGACGCGGTTTGACCTCGTGGCGCGCGCGGAAGCTGTCCGGGCGGCTTCGACCGCTGGCGGCAATCGAGGCTAGCGCGGACGAAAGCCCGCGCGGACAGGACCAGCGTCGACAAGGACTAGCGCGCACAAAGTCCCCGCCGGTCAGTTCCAGACCATGTTCCAGGTCCCCGCCGCCAGGGCAGAGGCGACGGCGGCGCCGGCTATCAGCAGCCCGCCCAGGAACACCCACACGTCCAGTCCGCTGAAGACCGACTTCCGGGCCCACGTGCGGGCACCTCCGCCGAAGCCGCGCGCTTCCATGGTGACTGCCAGCCGGGAGGCCGCCGGACGGCCTGCACCAGCAGCCCGAAGCTCTGCCCCAGGGTGGCCCGCATCCGCTGCAGCGGGTTCCCGTGGGAACCCACGCCGCGGGCGCGCCGGGCCATGCCGATGGTCTGCCACTCCTCGGCCATCAGTCCCACCAGCCGCATCGCGGCCAGCGTCCCCAGGACAAAGCGGTGCGGAAGCTTCGCTTTCTGCGCGAGGGCGTCGGCCAGGTCCGTGGGATCCGTACAGCTCATCAGCAGCACGGCCGGCAGCGCGATCGCCAGGCCGCGGAGCATAAAGCCGAGGCCGAGTTCCAGGGAACCCTCGCTGATGGACCAGATCCTGGCGTCGAACAGGATGGCCCCGCTGTCCGGGGCCAGGATCGTTGTGCTCCAGCCGCCCAAGGCCGCGGCCAGGATCAGCGGCCAGCCGCGCTGCCAGAGCAGTCCGACGTTCAGTCCGGCCAGCGGAAGAAGCGCCAGCTCGAAGGCGAGCGCCACGGAGGCGGACACCCAGTCGATGGACAATGCCAGCACCATCGTGATGAGCATAACGGCGGCGAATTTCGCCAGCGGGTTGGCGCGGGTCAGGACGGCATTGTTGCCGCGCAGCGTCAGTTCCTGCCTCATGGTGCTTTGACCTTGCCACGTTCCGGTTGTTCCCGGTCCTGGTGTCCCGGGGCGCGGAGGCTCAGCTCGGTGCCGCCCAGGACCTCGCTGAATTCGGCGTCGTGCGTCACCGACACTACGGCGGTGCCGTCGTCGAGCAGTTCCGAGAGGAAGGAGGCCAGCTCCGCCCAGGTATTGGCGTCCTGGCCGAAGGTGGGTTCGTCCAGGACCAGCACCCGGGGTGGGCGGCGAGGACGGTGGCCACGGACAGGCGCCGCTTTTCCCCGCCGGAGAGTGTGTAGGGGTTGGCGTCCACCAGCTCCGTCAGCCGGAGCCGCTCCAGAAGTTCGTCGACGCGTTCTTCGCCGCGGCCCAGGTGCCGGGGCCGAACATCAGCTCGTCCAGCACGCGTCCGGTGACAAACTGGTGCTCGGGTTCCTGGAAGACGGTGCCGATCCTGGCGATGAGCTGCTGCGCCTTCCACCGGTAGGGATCGATGCCGGCGCCCGCGCTCAGTTCCAGGGTGGCGGACACGCTGCCGGAGACCGGCGCGAGCAGGCCGGCGAGGGTCAGTGCGAAGGTGGACTTCCCCGAACCGTTGGGGCCAGTGATGGTCAGCGCCTCGCCGGCGCGGACCCGGGCCGTAATGCCGGACTGTACGGGTTCCGGCGGAACGGAACCGAAGCCTCCGCGGAGACCGGTCCGCCGCGGCCGTTCCCGCGAGACGGCCAGGCCCTCCGCGGCGAGCAGCAGCTGGCCGGCGGGGCCGGCGGCGGAACCCTCGCCGGCAGAAGCTGGGCCGGCGGACCGTGTGGCGCGCGCCCGGGTAGCCGGCACGTAGCCGGGCACCCAGACGCCAGCCGCGGTGAGCATGTCCCGTGCCTGCGCCAGGACCTGGTCGGGCGGCCCGTCGATCAGCACGGCGGAGTCCGTGGCGGATCCCGGCTGCAGCACCACGATCCGGTCCACGAGGTCCTTCCAGACTGCGACCCGGTGCTCGACCACCACCAGGGTGGCCCCTGTTTTCTCCAGGCAGCGGCCGACGGCGTCCCGGACCTCCAGGACGCCGGCGGGGTCCAGGTTGGCCGTGGGCTCGTCGAGCAGGATCAGGCCCGGCCGCATCGCGAGGATGCCGGCGAGCGCCAGCCGCTGCTTCTGGCCGCCGGAGAGCGCCGACGTCGGGTGGTCCAGCGGCAGCTGTCCCAGCCCGACGTCGTCGAGCGCTTCGGCCACGCGGGACCAGATCTCGGCCGGGGAACGGACAGGTTTTCCGCGCCGAACGCGACGTCGTCGCCGAGGCGCGAGAGCACCACCTGGGTCTCCGGGTCCTGCTGGACCAGCCCGGCACGGCCGCGCCGGGCCCGGGGCGGGGCGCCGTCGATCAGCAGGCTGCCGGTTTCGTCAGCGTCATCGGCCGTGCCGCCGCCCGCTTCACTGTCGGCGCCGTCCGCGGAGCTGTCACCGAGCACCCCGGCCAGGGCGTGGAGGAGCGTGGACTTGCCGGCGCCCGAAGGTCCCAGCAGCAGCACACGCTCCCCGGGCCGGATGTCCAGGTCCAGTCCGCTGACGGCGGGCCGGGGCCGGCCGGCGTGCCGCCAGCCCCAGCCGCGTGCGGTGATCGCGGCCGGGCGGACGCTGCTGGCGGACGTGTTGAAGGCAGGCATCAGGAGAAGACGGGCTCCGTGGCCGCCTTGCGGGAGGCGAAGGAACTCAGCACGCCGGTCCTGGCCAGGCCCCGGGTGGCGAGCCAGGACAGCCCGCCGGCGATCACGGCGCCGGAGATGGCAGTAAAGATGATGTACGCCAGCTTGTCGCCGCCGGCGTAGGCGATGTTCCAGCCCCAGGGCATAAACGAATCGTTCAGCCCGCAGAAGAGGCCCGCGCCGGCTCCGGCCAGCAGGGATACGGGCAGGTTGAACTTCTTGTATACGAACGCGGCGAAGACCAGTTCGGCGCCCAGGCCCTGCAGGAGCCCGGAGATGAGCACCGTGGTGCCGTACTGCGAGCCCATGATCAGCTCGCCGGTGGCGGCGACGGTTTCGCAGAACAGTGCGGCGCCCGGCTTGCGGATGATGAGCATGCCCAGCACCGCAGGGATCATCCAGCCGCCGGCGTACAGTCCGGTGAGCGGCGGGTAGAAAGCATTGACGGGAGCGGAAATCAGGTTGGCGCCCTGGGACCAGGCCCAGAAGATCACGCCGCCGGCCACCGCGATCAACGCGGCCACCACAATGTCCACCACTCGCCAGTTGTAGCTGCGTTTGGTGCGTGCCTGCCGGGCAGCAGATGCAGCAGATGTATCAGTCATGTCGTCCTCCTGAGGAACAGGAGGAGAGTGCCTGCCGGCCGCGGCTTCCGCCGCCGCTCCGGGCACTCTGAGAACTCGACTCCCTTGCGCCGGTACTAACCGGATCAGGTTCGAGGGTCTGCGGCTGTCCGCACTCTCAGCGCCCACCTGTGATTCCCCGGATTTCTCCGGTGAGGCCCGACGGCGGCGCTCCCCTGTCGTATCTGAATATCGCCCTTGTGGGCGTGGCCCAGTTTACACCCGTGGGGCCCTGATCTCCGGGGCCGGTTGTCACAATCCGGCGGTTCCGGCGCCGGTGACCTGGGACGTCCTGCTTGGTAGAGTCGGCAACGCAGGAAAACGCCGGAGGCCGCCGTGTGCCGGCCGCCCGGCGGCGGCCACTAACGGAAGCTGAATGACTTGACCACTTCACCGCTGTCTTCCCCGACTTCGATCCGGACTCCGCCGAACCGCAGCCCCACGGATCCCTGGCGGCGCTCATCGGCCGCATCCTGGCCGAGATGGACGAACTGCAGTTCCCGTCTTTCAGCAAGGACGACGCCCTGGATCTGGGGCTCCGCCTGGTTGAACTCGGCAGGCAGCGCTCCCACCCGATCGCCATCGACATCACCAAGGGTGAACAGGTGCTCTTCCACGCCGCGCTGGAGGGCGCCACCCCGGACAATGAACGCTGGATCAGGGCCAAGCAGCGGACGGCCGTGCGGTACGAGGTCCCGTCCCTGCTGGTGGGACTCCGGGCCCGGGCCGCCGGGCGGCGGATCGAGGACAACGCCTGGTTCGACGAGACGGAATTTGCCGCCCACGGAGGCGCCTTCCCCATCTATGTGCGCGGAACCGGGATGGTCGCCACCGTCACCGTGTCAGGCCTGCCGCAGAAAGCCGACCACGAGCTGGTGGTCGAGGTTTTGTCGGACATCCTCGGCCGCACTGCGTCCCTGGCTGGACCGCCGGTCAAGGACCGCTAGGCTAGGGGAAGCCCTGTTTCCGCCCGCAAGGAGTCCGAAGAATGAACCTCTTCATCAAACTGTTCGGCGCCGGCATCAGCCTGCTTGCCGGCTACGTCGGCACCAAGCTCGTTGACACCATCTGGGAGAAGTCCACGGGCAGCAAGCCGCCCAAGGGCGACGACGAGGACGTTCCCACCACGCTGCACTCGGCCCTGACCTTCGCGCTGATCTCGGCGTCTGTCAGCGCCATCATCCAGGTCCTCGCCAACCGCGGCACCCAGCGCGCAATAACGCGTTACGCCAAAACCCAGGATTTGGTTTAGCGAGTTCTGGTTTAGGGCGCATCGTTTAGGAGTTCTGGTCTAAAGCGCCTCGTTGAGGGCGCATCGCCCAGCCGCTACCGCCTGTCGGTGGCGGCGTCGCCGTCGTCTTCGGTGAAACCGCTTTTGCCCGCCGCCTGCTGCACCACGGCCTCCAGTTCGTCGGTGCTGAGCAGCTCCGGGTGCAGGTGCTTGGTGCGGTAACCGGCCCGGCCCACCATGTGCGCCGATACGGGCACTGTCAGCAGCTGGAAGATCCAGGCCACCACCAGCACCGGCCACACCCACCAGGTGCGCATTTGAAGGCCCAGCGCGAAGAGCAGCAGGAACAGTCCCAGCACCTGCGGTTTGGTGGCCGCGTGCATCCGGGTCATGAGGTCCGGGAAGCGCAGCAGCCCCACCGCCGCGGCGAGGGACATCAGCGCGCCGACCACCATAAAGACCGCCGAGACGGCGTCGATCACGGCATTACCGGAGAACGTTTCAGGATTCACGGGGCAGCTCCCTTCGGTCGGCCACGAACCGGGCCACCGTCACCGAGCCGACGAATCCGATCAGGGACACCGCCACCAGCAGCATGAGGTTGTTCAGGTGCCGGTTTACGGCCATGTCGATACACAGCGCCGCTCCCACGATCGCCAGCAGCACGTCCGCGGCGAGCACCCTGTCCAGCAGCGAAGGGCCCCTCGCGATCCGGATGATCGCTCCTCCGGCGGCCAGGGACAGCACCACGGCGGTCACGGTCAGGACAAGCTGCATCATGAGCCCAGCTCCTGGTTGAGGGCGGACAGTTCGGCTTTGGTGCCCATGATCCTGATCAGCCCGGCCTCAGTGTTGCGGACGTCCTGGCGCAACTGCGCGGCGTCCTCGGCGTTACGGACGTTGATGCCGTGAATGTAGAGCGTGGACGTGGAGCGGTCCACCTCCACCACCAGTGACCCGGGGATCAGCGCGGTCACGTGGCCTGTGGCGGTGACCAGGAGGTCGGAGTGGCTCCGCAGCGGGACGGCGACGACGGCGCTGATCACCTTGGGGCCTTGTGCCACGGCCAGGAACAGGACCTGGAAGCTCGCTGCCACGACTCTGGTCAGGAAGTGCAGGCCGAAGGGAATGGCGCGCAGCACGTTGAACCGCCCGCCGAGTTCCACCGGCGGGAGGTAGAACAGCCGGGCCACCAGCACGGCGATGAGGGCGCCGAAGAGCAGGTTGCCCGGACTGAAGTTCTGCCACAGGGCGGCCCAGACAATGACCAGCCAAACCAGGAGCGGTAGTTCCTGGCGCAGGGATATGCGTTTCCGGCTCATTTGCGCTCCTGCCCGCCGGCCGGCTGATCACCGGCGGGGTCCGGCCCCGGTGCCGGCTGGGCGAGCGCCGGAACCGGCGCGTCCTCGCCGAGGACGGCGTGGATGTAGGAGGTGCGGTCCAGCATAACGAGGGCGGACTGGTCCGCCACCCGGAACAGCGGCCCGGCGAAGACCGTCAGCCCGACGCCGAAGATGACCAGGCCCAGGGTGGAACCCACCATGGTCCTTGGCAGGAGGGTGACGTTGGCTTTTCCGGCCCTGTCGCCCGTGGCCGACTCCGCGGGATCCGCCAGCAGCACCGGGTCGGGGTGTTCGGCGTCCTCGGGCTTGCGCCAGAAGGCACGGTTCCAGACCCTTGCGATGGCCAGCAGGGTCAGCAGGCTGGTCAGCACACCACCGATGACCAGGGCGTAGGCCAGCGGGGTGCCCAGCTGGACACCGGCCTGCAGGAGGCCGAGTTTGCCCAGGAAGCCGGAGAACGGCGGGATGCCGGCCAGGTTCATGGCCGGCACGAAGAACAGCACCGCCAGCACCGGTGACAGCTTGGCCAGGCCGGCGACACGGTCCATGGAGGAACTGCCGCCGCGGCGTTCGATCAGGCCCGTCACCAGGAACAGGCTGGTCTGGATGGTGATGTGGTGCGCGACGTAGAAGACCGCGGCGCCCAGCCCGGCCACCGAGGACATCGCCAGGCCGAACACCATGTAGCCGATGTGGCTGACCAGGGTGAAGGACAGGAGGCGCTTGATGTCACTCTGGGCCAGGGCACCCAGGATCCCCACCACCATGGTCAGCAGGGCGGCGACCATCAGCGGCGTATTGAAGGTGTCGCCCGGGAACAGCAACGTTTCGGTCCGCACCATGGCGTACACGCCCACCTTGGTCAGCAGGCCGGCGAACACGGCCGTGACCGGGGCCGGCGCCGTCGGGTAGGAGTCCGGCAGCCAGAAGGACAGCGGGAACACGGCGGCCTTGATCCCGAAGGCCACGAGCAGCATGACGTGCAGAAGGTTCCGGGTGCCCGGGTCCAGTTCGGCGAGCTTGAGGGCGAGGTCGGCCATGTTGATGGTTCCGGTGGCCCCGTAGACCATGGCGATCGCAATCAGGAAGAGCACGGAGGACACCACCGAGACCACCACGTAGGTCACTCCGGCCCGGATCCGTGGGCCCGTTCCGCCGAGTGTCATCAGCACGTAGCTCGCCGTCAGGAGGATTTCGAAGCCCACATAGAGGTTGAACAGGTCCCCGGAGAGGAAGGCGTTGGAAACGCCCGCCACCAGGATCAGGTAGGTGGGGTGGAAGATCGAGACCGGCGCGTCCTGGTCGCCGTCGGCCATACCCTGCCCGGTGGCGTAGATCAGGACGGCGAGGCTCACGGAGGAGGACACCACCAGCATCAGTGAGGAGAACTGGTCCACCACCATGACGATGCCCCAGGGCGGGAGCCAGCCGCCGATGTTGACCGCGGACGTGCCGCCGTCCCAGACGGAGGCCAGCAGCCAGCACTCGAGCAGCAGCGTCAAGGACAGGACGACGATGCTCACGGTCCGCTGCGCCTTCGAGTGCCGGATCAGCAGGAACGTCAGGGCGGCGCCGAGGATGGGAAGGAGGACGGCGAGCGGGGCGAAACTGGCAATGTTCATTGTCCGCCTCCTTCCTTGTTGGGTGGTGTGATGTTGAGGGAGCCGGGTTGTTCCTCCGAGGCGGCTTCCTCGGCGTCCAGCTTGCGGTCGGCCACCTTGACCGTGGCGTCGGCGCCGTCGGGGGCATCAGAGACGGACTGGCCGTCCGAGCCGAGCATCGTCAACGGGAATTCCGAGGTTTCGACGGGGATCACGGAGTCGTCCTCGACGTCGAAGCTGGGGGTCTTGGCGACGCGCCGGTCCTCGGCGTCATCCTGGATCTCATCCTCGCGGGCCAGCACCCAGGTGCGGTAGATGATGCCGAGCATAAACGCCGTGACGGCGAAGGAGATCACAATCGAGGTGAGGATCAGGGCCTGCGGCAGCGGATCGTTGTACTCGTCGGGAGCGGTGTCCTTGCTGAACAGCGGCGCCAGGCCCGCGTAGCCGCCCGTGGTGAGGATCAGCAGGTTGGTGGCGTTGGTCAGCATCATCAGGCCCAGCAGGACCCGGGTGAGGCTGCGTTCCAGGATGAGGTAGATGCCGCAGGCATACAGGCCCCCATGACCGTCAGCAGGGTCAGGTTGACGCTCATGCTTTCCCCTTGGCTGTGGTTTCGGCCGGGATTTCGCCGGCTTCCTGGTCTTCGGAAGGTTCGCCTGGATGTTCGTCGAAGTGTTCCTCGAAGTGCTCATCGATCTCGGCGCCCAGGCTGCGCAGCACATCCAGCGCCAGGCCGACGACGACGATGTACACGCCGATGTCGAAGATGGTGGAGGTGACGAACTTGATGTCGCCAAAGACGGGCAGCCAGAACTCCAGGATGGCGGTCTGGAACACCTGGCCGCCCAGCAGCAGCGGCGCGACGCCGGAAGCCGCCGCGGTGGCGAGGCCGATGCCCAGCAGCGCCCCGGCACTGACCGGGGTGGCTTCGCGCAGCTCGAACCGGCCGCCTGCCAGGTAGCGGATGGTGAGGGCCAGCCCGGCGGTGAGACCGCCGGCAAAGCCCCGCCGGGGAGATTGTGGCCTGCCAGCAGGAGGTAGATCGAGAAGACGATCAGGGAATGGAAGATCAGCCGGGTGACCACTTCGAAGATGATCGACCGGCGTTCCGGCGCCAGGGTCCGCCCCGCCACGAGCCACGCGTCGCGGGTGGAGGCGGCAAACCGGCGGCTCATGGCCAGCGCGGCGTCGTCGCGGGTGTTGCCGCGGCCGGCGCCGCGGGGCTTCCGGCGCCCTACAGTGCCCTCGGCGACGCTCGCCGACGCCGGACTCCTGTCGCCCCGGCCGCGGACGAAGATGAGGCTGGCCACGCCGGTGGCCGCCAGGGCCAGCACGGCGATCTCGCCGAAGGTGTCCCAGGCCCGGATGTCCACGAGGGTCACGTTAACGATGTTCAGTCCGCCGCCGCCCTCGTACGCCAGCTGCGGGAATTCGAGCGAGACGGGCGCGGCCACGCGGGCGCCCAGGGCGTAGATGGCGGCGAACACCATCGTGATGCCGAAGGCCGCCCCGATGATGACGCGGACCACCCGGTATCGGCCGCCCGTGCGGTCCCGCAGCTCGGCGGGGAGGCTGCGCATGGCCAGGACGAACGCCACCAGGATGATGGTTTCCACCAGCATCTGGGTCAGCGCGAGGTCAGGGGCGCCCTGCAGCGCGAACATCAAGGCGATCCCGTAGCCGGTGACGGACACCATGAGGACCGCCAGGAAGCGCTTGTTGGCCCGCACGGCGGCGAGTGCTCCGATCACGATGCCGGCGCCCACCACGATCTGCAGCGGGGAGTTGGGGTCAATGAAGTAGAGGTCTGCGGGCAGCGGCTTGTTGGCCAGCAGCAGCGCGGTGAGCGGCAGGGCGAACGCCACGGACAGGATCACGGACAGGTAGAAGTACAGCGAACCGCGCTGGGTCCGTCCGGTGATCCAGACTGCCACGTCGTCGAGCGCGCCGATAGTCAGCTGGTAGGTGCGGTCGCCGTCGATCCACCCCGGCACCAGGCCCTGCAGTCGAGCGACGGCGTCGCGGCCGTAGAACATGACCAGGCCGAGCGCGAAGGTGATGGCGGTCAGCCCCAGGGCGGGGTCACGCCGTGCCACAGCGCCAGGTGTCCGGCGGCGGCGGCCGGGTCCTCGCCCGCCGGCACGAACAGTGCCGCGTACGGCTGGATCCAGCCGTCCACCGGCGCCGCCACAGGCCGTAGGCGACGGTCAGCAGGCTCAGGATGGCGGGGGCCGCCAGGAAAGCCGGTTTGATCGGTTTGAACGGGGTGGGATCGACGCCGGGCTTGACCGCGAAGGCGCCCCACATGAACCGTGCGCTGTAGGCGAACGTCAGGATGGACCCCAGGACCACTCCGACCAGGATGACCGGTCCCCACAGGCCGGCGGCAGGCTCCGAGGCGTAGTGGACAAAGGCTTCGAAGACCGACTCCTTCGCGACGAAGCCGGCCAGCGGCGGAATGCCGGCCATCGAGGCGGCGCCGATCGCGGCCACGATCGCGAGGGCGCGTGAGGACCTGAAGACGCCGGAGAGCTTGCGGATGTCGCGGGTTCCGGCCTGGTGGTCAATGATGCCCACCACCAGGAAGAGGGTGGCCTTGAAGAGCCCGTGCGCCAGGAGCAGGGCAAGGCCGGCGAGGGCGGCGTCGGGTTCGCCGAGGCCCACCACCATGGTGAGGAAGCCGAGCTGGCTGACCGTGCCATACGCCAGGATGAGCTTGATATCCGTCTGCCGCAGCGCCCGGTAGCCGCCGACCAGCATGGTGGCCAGGCCAAGGCCCAGCACCACCGGCAGCCAGTACGGGGTTTCCGCGAATCCGGGGCCAACCGCGCCACGAGGTAGATGCCGGCTTTCACCATGGCCGCGGCGTGCAGGTAGGCGCTCACCGGGGTGGGGGCGGCCATGGCGCCAGGCAGCCAGAAGTGGAAGGGGACCAGCGCCGATTTGGTGATGGCACCTACCAGGATGAGAACGACGGCGGCGGAGACGGCACCTGCGGCGGGCCCGGTAATGAGGGCGGGCGCCTGTTCGAGGATGGCGGAGAGCCGGTAGGTCCCGGCGTTGAAGCCCAGGATGATCAGGCCGACCAGCATGGTCAGCCCGCCGGCGGTGGTCACAATGAGGGCCTGCAGCGCGGAGCGACGTGCTGAGAGCCTGGTCCGGGCGTAGCCGATCAGCAGGTAGGACAGGACCGTGGTCAGTTCCCAGAAGATGAACATCAGGAGCAGGTCATCGGCCGTCACCAGGCCGAACATGGCGCCCGCGAAGGCCAGCAGCTGGGCGCCAAATCCGCCGAGGTAGTCGTCCTTGTCCTTGAAGTACCGGGCGCAGTAGACCAGGACCAGCGCGCCCACACCGAGGACCAGCAAGGACATGACCCAGGCCAGGGCGTCCATCCGGAAGGCGAGCTCAATCTTCAGCTCGGGGATCCACGGCAGGACCTCGGACACGCCGGTTGCAGGGGTGCCGGACTGGGGTGCTTCGGAATAGACCGTTCCGTGCTGAAGGATCAGCCAGACGAACGAGCCGGCGGGCACCGCCGCGAGGGCGTAAAACGAATTCCGGCCGAATTTCCGGAAGAGAAACGGCGCCACAGCAGCCACCGCAAAGTGCACGGCAAGAACTGTGATCACTGGTATCTCCGCAACGTCAGGAATTCGATTGTCAAAAAGTTGGAGCAGGCGGGGCATTCGTTAGGTTCAGTCCGGACAGTTTACCAAGCGTGGACAAATTCTTTTCGCACGGTTTCGTCTGGCACGGTGCGCCGGGCCGTGCAGCTGCTGCGGATAATATTCCTGCTATGAACTCAGCCGCTGCCCCCGAGGCCACGCATCCCGCCTCGGAACTGGAATCCGGGAGCCAGGTCTCCCACAAGGGCCGTATCCTCGCCTGGGCGGCCTGGGACTGGGGCTCGGCTGCCTTCAACGCGGTCATGACCACCTTCGTCTTCACCGTGTACCTGACCTCCAATGCCTTCGGCGGCGAGGACCAGGCTTCGGCCGTGCTGGGCGGCGCCCTCGCCATCGCGGGAGCCGCCATCGCCCTGCTGGCACCCGTCACCGGGCAGCGTTCCGATACCGGCGGGCACCGGAAGCTCTGGCTGGGAGTCAACACCGCGGTCGTGGCGCTCCTGACCGCGCTGTGTTTCTTTGTGTTTCCCCGGCCGGAATTCCTGCTGCTCGGGGTCACTCTGATTGCCCTGGCGAATGTGTTCTTCGAGTTTGCCGGCGTGAACTACAACGCCATGCTCACCCAGATCTCCACCCCGCAGAACATCGGCAAAGTCAGCGGCTTCGGCTGGGGCATGGGATACCTCGGCGGCATCGTGGCGCTCCTGGCGGTGCTCCAGCTCTTCGTCCAGCCCAGCTTCGAGTGGTTCGGCGCGTCAACGGCGGACAGCCTGAACATCCGCCTGGTCGCGGTGTTCTCGGCCCTTTGGTTCTTCATCTTCGCGCTGCCCGTCCTGTTCGCCGTTCCGGAGCTTCCCAGGTCCAAGCAGGCCGCCGGCCTGGGGTTCCTGGCTTCCTACGGCCTGCTGGTGCGGCGGATCAAGGCGATCTACCGGACCAGTCCGCACACCATCTACTTCCTGCTCGCCAGCGCCGTCTTCCGGGACGGGCTGGCCGCAGTGTTCACCTTCGGCGGCATCATCGCGGCGGGCACGTTCGGCTTTGAACTCAAGGACGTCATCTTCTTCGCCATCTTCGGGAACGTCGTTGCCGCGGTGGGCGCCGTCCTGGGCGGTTTCCTCGACGACCGGATCGGGCCGAAGGCCGTGATCACCGGCTCGCTGATCGGCCTGCTGGTCGCCGGCACAGCGATCCTGGTCCTCGGCAACGACAACCATTCCTTCCTGGGCATGGAGTGGGCCGGCACCACCACCTTCTGGATCTTCGGCTTGTTCCTGTGCCTCTTTGTGGGGCCCGCGCAGTCCTCCTCGCGGGCCTACCTGGCCCGGCTTGCGCCGGCAGGCGAATCCGGCGAGCTGTTTGGTCTTTACGCCACCACCGGCCGGGCCGTCAGCTTCCTCGCCCCCGCCCTCTTTACGCTGTGCATCGCCATTGCCGCCCCGCTGGTGGAGCCCGGCGAGGCGCAGCGCTGGGGCATCCTCGGCATTATGGCGGTTCTGCTCGCCGGCCTGCTGCTGCTCCTCCCGGTGAAGGCCCCGGACAAGACGGAAATCGCCGTCGTCCCCGCTGTCTGAGGCCGCCCGAAAAGTCGCGGGGCGCACTAGGCTGGAGGAATGAACGTGGATGAAACTGACCTCCCGGGACTGGGCCGGCGCAAGGACTTCATGACCGCCTCCGGGCGGCGGATCGGCGTCGTGGAATACCGCGAGGGCCAGACCGAACTGATCGTCTCCGCCTGGGATGATCCGGACACCTGCCAGGCGTCCATCCCGCTGACCGCGGATGAGGCCGCCGCGCTGGGAAACCTGCTGGGCGGGCAGCGGCTGGCCATGCAGCTCTCCGAAGCCCACCGCGAGGTTCCGGGGATCGTCACCCGGCAGTTCTCCATCGCCGCCGGTTCGCCTTTCCACAACCAGCCGATGGGCAAGGCCGCCATCCGGACCCGGAGCGGCGCCTCGATCGTCGCGATCATGCGTGAGGGCGAGGTGCTCCCTCTCCGGGACCCGACGTCGTCCTCCACCCGGGCGATCTCCTGGTTGCGGTAGGAACGCAAGAAGGACTCGACACGGCGGCCGGCATCCTGCGCAACGGCTGACGGCATGGATCCGCTCGCACTGACCCTGATTGAACTCGGGGCCGTCGTCTTTTGCCTCGGCATGCTGGCGAGGCTGGCCGGGCGGATCGGGATGTCCCCCATCCCGCTGTACCTCCTCGGTGGCCTGTTCTTCGGAGCCGGCGGTGTTATCAAGCTCGAAGGTATGCACGAGTTTGCACATCTCTCCAGCGAGATCGGTGTCATCCTCCTCCTACTTATGCTCGGATTGGAATATACGGCCGCCGAGCTGGTCACGGGGCTTCGCCGCTCATGGCAGGCGGGTGTCCTGGACCTCGTCCTGAACTTCCTGCCGGGGGCCATCCTCGCGGTCCTGCTGGGCTGGGGAGTCGTGGGGGCCATGGTGATGGGCGGCGTCACCTATATTTCCTCGTCGGGCATCGCGGCCAAGGTGATCACGGACCTGGGCCGGATCGGCAACCGCGAGACACCGGTGGTGCTCTCGATCCTCGTGTTCGAGGACCTGGCCATGGCCATCTACCTTCCGGTCCTGACGGCCACCCTGGCCGGGGTCAGCTTCGCCGTGGGGCTGCAGACCGTCGGGATCTCACTCGCCGTCGTCACCGTGGTCCTGCTGGTGGCGCTGCGGCACGGGCACCACGTGTCCAAGGCCGTGCACAGCGAGAACTCAGAGGTGTTCCTCCTGAACCTGCTGGGGGCTGCGCTGCTGGTAGCCGGCCTGGCCGCGGCCATGCAGGTGTCCGCGGCGGTGGGCGCGTTTATGCTCGGAATCGCCATTTCGGGGGCCACCGCGCATAACGCCACGAGGATCCTGGAGCCGTTGCGGGACCTCTTCGCGGCCATCTTCTTTGTGGTCTTCGGCCTCAACACGGACCCCTCCACCATCCCGCCCGTGCTCGGCTGGGCCATTCTGCTGGCCATCGCGACGGCGACCACCAAGATGCTCACCGGGATCTGGGCGGCCAAGCGCGCCGGGATCGGCGTGCCGGGCCGCTTCCGCGCCGGCGCCGCGCTGATCGCGCGCGGAGAGTTCTCGATCGTCATTGCCGGACTCGCCGTGGCCTCCGGCGTGGTGCCCGCGGAGCTCGCGGCCATGGCGACCGCCTACGTGCTGATTATGGCCGTGACCGGCCCGCTCGCCGCCAGGTACGTGGAGCCGATTGTGGCGATGCTGCGCCGCCCGGCTAAGCCGCCTGCGGTGCGGACTGCGGACGGGATCTAACCCCGAGCGCGCGGCGGTAGCGGCACGGCACACTGACACAGCGCCGCCGCGCCTGGAATCAGGCGTGCGCGGGGTTCAGGGGCTGGGGTCGGGCGCGGGGTCAGATGTCCGTGCGGTGGAAGTTCAAGTGGCTGCGGCTCGCCGTCGGGCCGCGCTGGCCCTGGTAGCGGTTGCCGTATTCTCCGGAGCCGTAGGGGTGTTCGGCGGCCGAGGTCAGCCGGAAGAAGCACAGCTGGCCGATCTTCATGCCCGGCCACAGTTTGATCGGCAGCGTGGCCATGTTGGACAGCTCCAGGGTGACGTGGCCGGAGAAGCCCGGATCGATGAATCCCGCGGTGGAGTGCGTGAGCAGGCCCAGCCGCCCAGCGAGGACTTGCCCTCGAGCCGGGCGGCGATGTCGTCCGGGAGGGTCACGGTCTCGTACGTGGAGCCCAGCACGAATTCCCCGGGGTGGAGGATAAAGGGTTCGCCGGTCTCGACTTCCACCAGGCGCGTCAGCTCGGGCTGGTCCTCGGCCGGGTCGATGTGGGCGTATTTGTGGTTGTCGAAGAGACGGAAGAACTTGTCGATCCGGACGTCCACCGACGATGGCTGAACCATGGCGGGGTCGAACGGCTCCAGAACGATCCGTTGGGAGTCAATTTCGGCGCGAATGTCGCGGTCGGAGATCAGCACAGTCTCAAAATTACCGTACTCGCTGTGAAGAGATGTGCGGGGCCCCAGTGTTACAGCGCCGCCGTTACAGCCCTGCCTGTTTTTCCAGCACCGACTTGAGCTGTTCCAACTGGCAGACTTCAGCCTTCATCCGCCGGCGGAACGGGGACTTCAGCCGGGCCAGGATCCCCGGGGCTCGCATTCCAGGGCAAAGCGGACGCGGGTGTTGCCGCCTTCCGTGCTCAGGTAGTAGCCGCCGTGCGTGCGCTCCGGCCCAGCCAGGGCCCTGTACTGGATTTCCGCCCCGGGCCGCGCCTCGGTGATCTCGAAATCGCCGCAGACGGCGCGTCCGCCGGGGCCCGCGACGGTCTGCCGGTAGACGGCGCCCTTGGTTCCGGCAGCGCCGGCTTCAAGTTCAATGCTGCGGACGCCGGCACGCCAGCTTGGCAGGTTGCGGGCGTCGAGCAGGAAGTCATACACGCTCATGGCATCCCGTTGGATGACGACGTCGTACTCTGCAATTGCCACGAAAATCCTTGTTCGGCGGACAGCTGATGGGCGTAGCCCGCTTCCCCTGAACTGCAGCTAACCCCTTCAGGATAGACAGCAAGGCCCGTCCCGCGCGGCTGCGGGGACGGGCCTTTATCGAAGAGTTATGCGCCTCCGGACTGTGCACCGACCGTGTACTGTTCCGCGGCTCCTTTGCAGGGCGGCTGCAGCGGCTACTTCTCGGTGAGCTTCGGCACCGAGAACACCACAATGGCACCGACGACGGCGAACGCCGCGAACATATAGAAGTTCAGCTGCCAGCCGAAGGCCATGCCGGCGATCAGCCCGCCGATCAGCGGTCCGCAGATGGCGCCGATGCGCCCGATGCCCAGGGACCAGCTCAGGGCCGTGGCGCTCAGGGACTGAGGGTAGTGGGTGGCGCAGTAGCCGCCCACCAGGATCTGGGTTCCCACGGAGCCGAGGCCGGCGAAGGCGACGATCACCAGCAGCATGGCCAGCGGGAGCTGGAGGCTGAGCATGAGGATGGCCACGAAGGCCAGGAGGAAGGACGCCGTCACCACCTTGCGGATCCCGATCTTGTCCGCCAGCACGGAGGCGCTGATGGAACCGACGATCGCGCCCGCGTTGAGGACCAGCAGGAACGTCAGGGCGTCCCCGAGCTGGAAGCCGGCCTGGCGCATAATCTGCGGGAGCCAGGTGTTCAGCCCGTAGACCAGCAGCAGCCCGCAGAAGTTTGCGAGTGCGAACAGGACCGTGGAGCGGATCCACTTGCGGGTGAACAGGGTCTTCATGGCTGATTTGGGTGCCTCGGCGCCGGTCTTGACGTCCTCTGCGGTGACGATGTCGGAGTAGACCAGGCCGTAGCGGTCCGCGGTGGCTTTGGCTTCTTCGATGCGCTGCTTGCGGGCCAGGTAGGCCACCGATTCGGGGAGGAGCTTCCAGGCGATGGGGAGCAGGGTGACCAGCGGCAGGGCGCCGATGGCGTACATCCAGCGGAAGTCGATGTGCTGCAGGAGGTTGATGGCGAGCAGCGACGCGCCCACGCCGCCCACCGAGTAGCCGCTGAACATCACGGCGTTGGCGATCTGGCGGCGCTCCTTACGGGCGTATTCGACCGTCAGCGCGATGCAGGTCGGCACAATGCCGCCCAGGCCCAGGCCGGTCAGGAACCGCAGGAAGCCGAAGACTTCGGCGGACGGCGCGAAAGCCGTGAGCAGCATGCACGTGGAGAACCACGCGATGCAGGCAAGCATGATGCGGCGGCGGCCCAGTTTGTCGGTCAGGATGCCGACGGAGAGCGTGCCGACCAGCATCCCGACCAGGGCGAGGCTGCCGATCAGGCCTGCCTGTCCGGGGTGACGCCCCATTCCTGGAACTTCAGGATCGTGGGAACGGTGGAACCGTAGACCACCAGGTCATAGCCATCAAAAACTATGGCCACGAAGCACAGGATGAGGACCGCGTGGCCCTTCCAGCGAGGTGTGGCCTCGTTGCGCAACTCAGTCGACATTGACTGCGTCATGGATGTACCTCTCGTTGAGATGTCATGGGATTGTGTGGTAGCTCACATGCTGTGCCCACTGTGTCACGCTTTGATTCCGACAGTAAACAAATCAGCATATATCGTTTGTGTAACGATCGTCAGACTTTATGGCGGACGTCAGTGGCCCTTGAAGGCTTCCGCGAGCCACCAGGCGCCGCCGTCGGACGCGATCTTGGCGTCGATGACCAGCGGACGGGAGGGACGCTCCCCACCCAGGCACGGACCGCCTCGAGGTCGGCCACGCCGCGGACCGTCACTGCGTCCGCACCGAAGCCCCGGGCGATCGCGGCGATGTCCGTGTCCGGGAAGGTTACGGTACCGAGATCGACGGCGGGACCGCCATCGTGTGCGGCGCCGAAGTGGTGGACTTCCGCGCCGTAGCCGGCGTCGTTGTAGATGATGCACACAAGCGGCAGGCCCAGCCGGACCGCGGACTCCAATTCGCTGATGCCCATCAGGAACCCGCCGTCGCCGGCGCCGAGCACCGGCAGCCGGTCCGGCCGGGCCAGCGCGGCCCCGATCGCCGTGGACAGACCCAGCCCGATCGACTGGAAGGCCTGGGTGAAGCAGAAGCCGAACTCGTCCGGGACCTTCAGGTAGGTGCTGGGATAGCCCATGAAGTTGCCGGAGTCGATCGAGACGATCCGGTCCGCGGGCAGGATGGCGTCCAGTTCGCGGCTCAGCACGCGGGGGTCGATCCGTCCGCCGCCGGAGAGGTCCGGCGTTTCGACGTCGTTCCAGCGTGAGCGTTCTGCGATGGCCGCGGCGATCCGCGGGGTGCGGTACCGCTCGGCCGGGTCCGGCTGGAGCGTCCGCAGTTCCGCGAGGACATCCGCGGCCGTCAGCGCGGCATCCCCACCACACCCAGGTCGACGTGACGGTTGGCGCCAAGAGCGGAATCCTCGACGTCGACCTGCACCACGGCCGTCCCGCCCGAGATGAGGTGGCCGTGCCGCATAGTCCACATGTTCAGGGCGCAGCCCCAACCGATAATCAGGTCGGCGCCCTGGATCAGCTCGGCGCTGAGCGGTGAGGAGAATCCGCCGGAGATCCCCAGGCTGAAGTCCTCGTCGTGGAAGAGCCCGTTGGCCACCGCGGAGGTGGCCACCAGCGCACCCGCGTGGGCAGCCAGGCCCAGCAGTTCCTCGCGCGCGTTCCGCGCTCCGCGGCCTGCCACAAAGACCGGGCGTTCCGCGGCGTTGATCAGGTGCGCCAGACGCCGAACGCTGGCGGCCGCCGGGCGGACCGGCTGGGCGTCGGCGACAGCTGCGGGGTACCCGGCGGGGTGCGCGGCCGGTGCCGGCGCGGACTGGACGTCGAGCGGCAGGTTGAGCACCACAGTGCGGCGTTCGTTCCGCGCCGTGCGGAAGGCCCGCAGGGTGTCCGCGACGGCGGTGGCCGGGGAGTGGATGCGCTCGCTCACGGCTCCGACGCTCCGGGCAAGGGCGTCCTGGTCGATCTTGAAGTTGGAACGGACCGCGGAGGCCTGGGTGTCGGCCGTGAGCACGATCAGCGGCGTGCGGCTCTTGGCAGCTTCCCCGATCCCCGTAACGGCGTTGCTCAGCCCGCAACCCTGGTGTGTGCTCACCACCCCACCCGGCCCGACATCCGGGCGTAGGCGTCGGCCATTGTGGCGGCGCCGCCCTCGTGCCGGGCGGCGGTGAACGGCACTCCGGCCTCGCGGAGGGCGTTGGTCACCTCGAAGTTGCCGCTGCCGACCACGCCGAAGACGTGCCCGACGCCGAGCCCCGCCAGCGTCCGCCCGACTAGCTGGGCGACGGTCCCCGGCACAGTCTCCTGCGGGGCATCGACGGCCTGCCCCGGCGCGTCCTGGGAACTTTGTGAAACTACTAGCATGGACTTACCTCCCACTCAGTAATGCACTAGTACTGCTCTTCGAACTTCCAGGCGGCCTCCATGAACCCCACCCAGCCCCTCCCCGCGCCGGTGCGACGGCAACCCTGGTCCGGACCATTGAATGGGTGGATACGGATGCCGCGGGGCACCAGCACAATTCGGCTGTGCTCCGCTTTGTCGAAGCCTGCGAGGCCAAGTTGTTCCGGGAGCTGGAACTGCCGGAGTATTTCCCGTTGGCGCCGCGGGTTCGCCACGAGCTCAACTACCGGGCGAAGTTGTACTTCGGCCAGCAGGTCACCACCACCGTAGTGGTGGAGAAAATCGGCCGCACGTCCATGACGTTCAGCTTTGACGTGTGGGGCGAGGAGTTCCAAGGCGAACCCCGGGTCCTCGCCGCCCACGGATCGTTCGTCACGGCCCATGTGGCCCAGGGCGGCACGGCGGCCACCCCGTGGCCGGCGGAATTTACGGCCAAAGTCACCGCCCGCATGGGCTAGCCGCCTACACCGACGCCGGCACTTTCGCCGGCGTCCAGCGCAGGTGGGTGGGCAGCTCGGCGATCTCCGGCTCCCGCACCAGCGCCAGCCGGGGCCGGACCGCGTCGGTGCGGGCTGCCGGCGGCTTCCGGCTGCCGGCCCGGAACTGCTGCGGCCAGTCGGCGCCGGGACCGCGGTAGTCCTGCTCGATCGCCGCATGCAGGGTCCACTGCGGATCAAACAGGTGCGTGCGGCCAAGGGCGCAGAGGTCCGCGCGGCCTGCCAGCAGGATCGAGTTGACGTCGTCGTAGGAGGACACCGCCCCGACGGCGATCACCGCCACGCCTGCCTTGTGGGCCACCTCCTGCCGGATGCGGTCCGCGAACGGGGTCTGGTAGCTGCGGCCGTAGGCGGGTTTCTCCTCCTTGACCACCTGGCCGGAGGAGACGTCCACACCGTCGGCGCCGTGCTCCACGAACGCCCGGGCAATCGCGACGGCGTCGTGCTCATCGTTGCCGCCGGGTGCCCAGTCCGTCGCCGAAAGCCGGACGGTGAGCGGCTTGTCAGCGGGCCACGCGGCGCGGACGGCGTCGAACACCTCCAGCGGGTAACGCAGCCGGTTCTCGAGCGATCCGCCGTATTCGTCGTCGCGCCGGTTGGCCAGGGGCGAAAGGAACGACGAAAGCAGGTAGCCGTGCGCGCAGTGCAGTTCCAGCAGGTCAAACCCGGCGGCGGCCGCACGGACGGTCGCGGCGACGAACTCGTCCCGGACCTGGTCCATCTCGGCGCGGCTGATTTCGCGCGGCGCCGGGCTGCCCGGGCCGTAGGGGATGGCCGACGGGCCCACCGGCTCCCAGCCGCCCTCGGGGAGCGGCTCGTCGATGCCCTCCCACATGAGTTTGGTGGAGCCCTTCCGGCCGGAGTGCCCCAGCTGGGCGCCGATCGCCGCCGTCGAACGGCTGTGCACGAAGTCGACGATCTCGCGCCAGCTCTCCTGCTGGGCGTCGGTGTAGAGTCCGCTGCAGCCCGGCGTGATCCGGCCGGTCTCCGACACGCAGACCATTTCGGTCATCACCAGGCCGGCCCCGCCGAGGGCCTTGCTCCCGAGGTGGACCAGGTGGAAGTTGCCCGGGACGCCGTCGGTGGCGGAGTACATGTCCATCGGTGAGACGACGATCCGGTTCTTCAGTTCCAGCCCGCCGATCCGGTACGGCTGGAACATGGCCGGGGCGCTGCCGGCGATGCCCTGCGTGCGGGCGAATTCCTCATCCACCCGGGCGGCGAACTCCGGGTCGCGCAGTTTGAGGTTGTCGTACGTTATCCGGCGGCTGCGGGTGAGCAGGTTGAAGCAGAACTGCACCGGGTTCTGGTCCTTGTACATACCGATGTTCTCGAACCATTCCAGCGAGGCCTGGGCGGCGCGCTGGGTGGATTCGACCACCGGCCGGCGCTCCGTTTCGTACGCCTCCAGCGCGGCCTCCAGCTCGGAGTGCTCGTGCAGGCAGGCCGCCAGGGCGAGGGAATCCTCCATGGCCAGCTTGGTGCCGGACCCGATGGAGAAGTGCGCGGTGTGGGCGGCGTCGCCCAGGAGCACGATGTTGCCGTGCCGCCAGGACTCGTTGCGGACCGTGGTGAAGTTGATCCACTTGGAGTTGTTGACCAGGACCTCGTGGCCCTCAAGCTCCTCGGCGAAAATGGTGCGGATGGCGTCCACGGCCGCCTCGTCGCTTTCTCCGGGCCGGAATGCCTGGTGCTCGGTGGCGTCGAAGCCGGCGCTCCGCCAGACGTCCTCATGCATTTCGACGATGAAGGTGCTGCCCTCGTCCGAGTACGGGTAGCCGTGGATCTGCATTACGCCGTGCTCGGTGTCCTTGACGAAGAACTTGAACGCCTCGAAGACGAGGTCGGTGCCGAGCCACATGTACTTGGACTTGCGGACGTCCAGGCTGGGCCGGAAGACCTCGGCGAAGCGGGAGCGGACGGCGGAGTTCAGGCCGTCCGCGGCGAGGACCAGATCGTAGTCCCGGCTGAGTTCCTCGACGTCGGGCGCCAGCGTGCTGAAGCGCAGGTCGACGTCGAGTTCGGCGCACCGCCGCTGCAGCAGCTCGAGCAGCTCCTTGCGGCTCATGGCGGCGAAGCCCTGGCCGCCGACGGTGTGCTGCTGGCCCTGGAAGTGGATGTCGATGTCGGTCCAGCGGGCGAAGCGCTCGGACATGTACTCGGCGATCACAGTGTCCGCGTTGCCGATTCCGCCGAGGGTCTCGTCGCTGAAGACGACGCCGAAGCCGAAGGTGTCGCTCGCGGCGTTGCGTTCCCAGACAGTGACCTCGTGCTTCGGGTCCAGCTGCTTCATAAGGGCGGCGAAGTACAGTCCGCCCGGACCGCCGCCGATGATTGCAATTTTCATGTGGTGCCTCTCAAGCGTTCTGGTGTTCGGGGGCGGCGGTGTCAGCGGCCAGCTGCTCACGCAGCCGGAAGTGCTGGAGTTTGCCGCTGGGGTTGCGGGGCAGGCCGTCAACGAAGTTCACCTGGCGCGGGTACTTGTACGGGGCGATGGCCTGCTTGACGAAGTCCTGGATTTCCTTGCGCTTGGCGTCATCGGCCTCGACGCCCTCGCGCAGCACGATGAAGGCGCAGACGATGCTGCCCCGGTCCGCGTCGGGCGGCCGACGACGGCGTTTTCCATCACGTCAGGGTGCTGGTCAATCGCTGCTTCGACCTCCGGGGCGCCGATGTTGTAGCCGGAGGACACGATCATGTTGTCGGAGCGTGCCTGGTAGTAGAAGTAGCCGTCGTCGTCCCGGCTGAAGGTGTCCCCGGTGACGTTCCAGCCGTTGACGACGTAGTCCGCCTGGCGGGAGTCGTTGAGGTAGCGGCAGCCGGTGGGGCCGATGACGGCGAGGCGTCCGACGGCGTTCGGGCCGAGTTCCCGGCCGTCCTCGTCCAGGACCGTGGCACGGTAGCCGGGGACGGCCGTGCCGGTGGCGCCGATGCGGATGTCGTCCCCGCTGCCGAGATAAAGACGTGCAGCATTTCGGTGGCGCCGATGCCGTTGACCAGCTTCAGCCCGGTGCGTTCGTGGACGGCGCGCCAGGTCTCGGCCGGCAGGTGCTCGCCGGCCGAGACGGCGATGCGGAGGCTGGCGAGCAGCCCCTCGGCGCCTTCCTTGAGGATGGCTTTGTAGGCGGTCGGGGCGGTGAACAGGATGGTGGCCTGCGCCGCGTGCACGGCCTGCGCCAGCTCCAGCGGGGTGGCGCGTTCGGTCAGCAGCGCGGAGGCGCCGAAGCGCAGCGGGAAAACCACCAGGCCGCCCAGGCCGAAGGTGAAGGCCAGCGGCGGGGAGCCCGCGAAGACGTCGTCCGGCGTCGGCCGGAGGACGTGCCGGGCGAACGTGTCAGCGTTGGCCAGGATGTCCCGGTGGAAGTGCATCGTGATCTTCGGCGTTCCGGTGGTGCCCGACGTCGGGCCCAGCAGCGCGACGTCGTCCGCCGCCGTCGCGACGTCGCTGAACTCGCCGCTCTTGGCGGCGCAGCGTGCGGCGAGGTCCGTGCCGGTGCTGCCCCCATGGCCAGCACCGGCACATCGCTTCCGGCGGCCTCGGCCAGGTCATCGAGGAAACGGCTGTCGCACAGGGCGGCGGACGGCCGGGTCAGTTCCAGCAAGGTCCGGATCTCGTTGGCGCGCAGGGCCGGCATGATGGTGACCACCACCGCGCCGGCCTTGAGCACCCCGAGCCAGGCCGCGACGAGCCACGGGTTGTTCGGCGAGCGCAGCATGACGCGGTTCCCGGGGACGATCCCGAAGTCCTCCACGAGGACCTGGGCCACCTGGTTGGCGCGGCGCTGCAGTTCCCCGTAGCTCCAGGACCCGCCGTCGGGGGTGAGCAGGGCCGGACGATCGGCACCGAAGCTGCGGACGGCGTCGTCAATCAGTGCGGTGGCGGCGTTGAGCTGCTGCGGGTACTGCAGTTCCGGGAGGGTGAACTCCAGCGCGGGCCACTGCTCCGCCGGCGGCAGATTGTCACGCGCAAAGGTGTCCCGGTGCGCCGAGGGCGTCAGTTCCATTGCAGACCTTTCATATCGTCATTGATAGGAGGGGAAGAGCTCATCGATTGCTCCGAAGCGGCCGTTTTGGCGGCCCAAAAGGGCACTTACGGAGCAGTCGACATCCGGATCATGCCTTCCTGGACCACGGTGGCGAGGAGCCTGCCCTGCCGGTCGTAGAAGTGCCCTTGCGCCAGGCCGCGGCTGGCCTGGGCGGAAACGGCCTCCTGGACGTAGAGCAGCCAGTCGTCCACCCGGCCCTCGCGGTGGAACCACATGGCGTGGTCCAGGCTGGCCGTGACCAGGCCCGGGTCGCCCCAGGCGTAGCCGTGGACCCGGAGCACCGGTTCCAGGATGGTGTAGTCGCAGACGTAGGCCAGGGCTGCACGCTGCAGGTCCGGGTCGTCCGGCAGCCGGTCGAAGGCCTTCACCCAGACGGCCTGGTGCGGCACCTGCTCCCCCTCGACGCTGAGGTAGACGGCCCCGGAACGTGCCGCATGTCGAAGCTGCGGCCGCCGGACCAGTAGGCCGCGGCGTCGCCTTCGACGCCGTCGAGCACGTCGGCGGACGACGGCAGCGACTCCGGATCCGGGATCCCGGCGGGCATGGCCCGGGCGAATTCCTCGCCGGCTTCCTCCGCATGGAAGGAGGCCATGGCCACGTAGACGGTCCTGCCGCCCTGGTAGGCGCGGACCTGCCGGGTGGAGTAGCCCCGCCCGTCGCGGAGCCGCTCCACCTCGTAGCGGACCTCGGCGCCGATGTCCGCGGGCCGCATGAAGTAGCTGTGCATCGAGTGCAGCGAGCGGTCGTCCCCACCGAGCGCATCGCCGCGGCGGCGGCCTGGGCCACCATGTCCCCGCCGTACGCCTTGGGCCACGGCACGTACTGCGTGGTGGCGGTGTAGGCCTCGTCGAGGAAGTCCGGCTCCACCGGCGTCAGTTCGAGGGCGGACAGGAGGATTTCCGAGGTGGGAGTCATACCCGGCGGTACCCTTCGAGGGTGGAGTCGTCGACGTCGTCGAGGTTCACCACGATGTTCTCCGGGGTGCGTGCGGTGAGCCAGACGAGTTCCTCGGTGACGCTCATGTTGGCTTCGACGTGCGGCATGTACGGCGGGACGAACACCCAGTCGCCCTCGGTCATGTCGATGAATTCCTTGTAGTCCTCGCCGAAGTAGATCCTGCCGTGGCCGCGGAGCACGTAGCCGCCGGTCTCGGCTTCGCCGTGGTGGTGCGGGAAGGAGCGGTAGCCGGGTTCGTTGCTGACCTGGCCGTACCAAATCTTTGTAGCAGGGGTGTGCTGCGTGCTGACGCCGGAGATCCGGACGGCGCCGCCGGACTGCCCGGTGTCGCGGTGCTCGGCGCCCTTGCGGGTCACGACGGGGACAACCTGGTCTGTGATCTGTTCTGTCATGGTGATACCTCTCTGTATGGCGGTCGGTTTGGTGGCTTGCTGGGATTAGAGACGGACCGTGTTGGTGAGGGTGCCGATGCCCTCCACCTCGGTGGTGACGACGTCGCCGTCGTGCAGGAAGCGCGGCGGGTTGGCCCCCATGCCGACGCCGCCGGGGGTGCCGGTGAGGACGACGTCGCCGGGGCTCAGCCGGGTGAAGGTGGAGATGTAGGACAGCAGCGCGGCCGCGGTGAAGACGAGCGTCTTGGTGTTGCCGTTCTGGACCTCTTCGCCGTTGACCAGGCAGCGGACCCGGACGCCGGCTTCGGGGTCGCATTCGTCCGGGGTCACCAGCACGGGACCCAGCGGGGTGGTGCGGTCGAAGGCCTTGCCCTGGAACCACTGCAGGGTTCGGCTCTGCCAGTCCCGCATGGAGATGTCGTTCGCCACGGTGTAGCCGGCGATCGCGGCCGCGGCTTCCTCCGGCGAGGCGTCCTTGAGCGGAGCGCCGACGACGACGGCCAGTTCCGCTTCCCAGTCCAGCCGATCCCCGTGCCCGGCGGCGTCGATGACCTCGCCGTCGCCGATCAGCGTGTCCGCGTATTTGGCGAACAACGTGGGGTATTCCGGCAGTTCCCGGCCCATTTCCGCAATGTGGTCCGCGTAGTTCAGTCCGCAGCAGATGACCTTGGACGGACGCGGCAGCACGGTGGCGAACCGGGCGGCACCGACCGGGATGGACTCGTGCGGGGCGCCGCCGCCGCTTCCGCTGCGGTGGCCTCCGCCTGTTCCCGCCAGCCGGCACGTCCCAGCAGTTCACTGAGGTCCTGTGCGGGCAGGAGCACGAAACGGTCCCCGGACTGGACGGCGGCGCGGGTGGCCAAGCCATCCTTGGCGTCGCGGGCTGCCGTAATGACGGTCGCAAGGCGCATGATTTCTTCACTTCCGGTTCGACGGCGGAACCGGCTCCTTTGCCGGTCCCGGTGACGTGTCCGCTGCGCCATCCCCTCCTGGGGTATGTCGACATTTTTACGGTCGTCACATATGCTCAAGTTAACACGGATTCACCGGTTTGGGTAGACCGCTTTCAGAACCCCGCCCGCTCGATTACCGCCGACTCAATGAGGAGCCACCATGAACCACAAGGTCATCAACCCCGCAGCGCTGGCCAAGCCCTCCGGCTTCGCCCACGGCATCCTGGCCGGCAACACCGTGTACCTGGGCGGCCAGACAGCCATGGACAGCAACGGGGACATTGTTCCCGGCGGCATCGTGGAGCAGTTCCGGCAGTGTTTCTCCAACGTCCTCGCCACCCTGGCCGAAGCCGGGGGCATGCCCTCTGACCTGGTCAACGTCACCATCTATCTGACCGACGTCGAGGACTACCAGAAGAACGGCCGCGAAATCGGGCGGATCTGGCGCGAGATGGCAGGCACCGACTACCCCGCGATGGCCGGCGTCGGCGTCACGCGGCTCTGGCAGGCCGAGGCGCTGATCGAGATCCAGGCCATCGCCGTCGTGTCGGGCCAGGGCTAAGCCACAGACTGAGGGCTACGCCTGCGCAGTACCGGACCCACCTGAGGACCCCAGCAGCCGCTCGGCATGCTGGCGGGCCGGTCCGTTCAGGAGACGGTGCAGTTCCGCGAAGATCCGCTCCGCGGTCAGCCCGTGCCAGCCCGGCGGCAGGAACTCCTCCGGCAGGCCCGGATCCAGATACGGCAGCCGGCGCCACTGGGTGAGCAGCTGGACGTAGTCCGCGAAGGCCGCCCGGTCGGCGTCGGCCCCGGGCGCCGGTGCGACCGGGGATTCCCAGCGCTCCAGCACGGGAGCGAAGCGTTCGATAAACTCCGCGTAGAGCGATTCCAGGGCGGCAGGTCCCACCAGCGGGAGACCTTGTCCTTGACGTCTCCGGCGGTCAGGTGCTCGGCCTTGAAGAACTCCACGTATTCCGTCAGCCCTGCCCGCTCGAGCTGGTGGCTGATGTCCTCATAGGTGTTGCCCGGGGCAATCCAGAGCCCGGGCGTCACGGAACCGAAGCCCATCCGCGTCAGCGTGCTGCGCAGCTGGTGGCGGAGGTGGCGCTGGGATTCCGGGACGGAGAAGGCGATGAGGAGCCAGCGGTCTGCCGCCGTCGCCCGCCGCGGCGAAAAGATGCGGCGGTCACCCTCCTGGAAAACATCCTCCAGGTTGGGGGCCAGCCGGTAGGCGGCCACTCCGCCCTGCCTGACACTTTCCAGCACTCCGCGGCGCTTGAGCCGCGACACCGAGGACCGCACCCCGGAAGATTCGACGCCGAGATCGTCCAGCATGGAAATCAGCGCCGAGACAGGCAGCGCGCCGCCGTTGGAGCGCCCGTAGAGGCCGTAGATCGTGACGATCAGCTGCTGGTGCCGCGGGGTCGGCCGGGGAATGGCGGATTCGCCTGCCGGGTCGGCGGCCAATTCGGCATCCGTGCCGGCGTCCGTTTCGGGATCCGTTTCGGCGTCCAGCGGCAGCGCGGGGTCTTTTACCACCGTCGGCCTTCCCTTGGGAGAACAGTCATGGATCTAGGCTATAGAGGTCTGGGCGCCCCGACGGCCATGACGCTCCGCCGGCCGACGCATGCAGCGTCGGGCTGGCTGACGCATGCAGCATCCGGCCGGCTGACGCATGCAGCGTCCGGCCGGAGCCCCGGCTTAGGGCACAGGACCACGGCTTCCCGCAGTACCTCATGCCCGTCGCTACTGTTACTCCATGAGCGATCCTGCGCCGGAGCCGATCCCCGACACGAACTACGCCTCCACTGCAGCCCCGGCAGAACCCCACGCCGAGTCCTCCGCTCCGGGCGTTCCGGCCCCGCTGCCTGGCCCTGAATCCACGCAGGAACGCCGTTCCCGAGTCCGGTGGGCCGACCTGCCGAATACCGTACGGTCCGCCGTCGAACACCTGGTGGGCAGTCCTGTCATCGCCGCGCACTCCCAATCCGGCGGCTACTCCCCAGGCAGTGCGGATCGCGTGGTGACGGCCAACGGCAGCCGCTTTTTCGTGAAGGCGGTAACCAGCTCACTGAACTCCGAGTCGCCGCAGTTGCATCGGAGGGAAGCACGGATCATGACGTTGCTCCCCGCCGGCCTTCCCATCCCGCACCTCATTGGTACGCATGACGACGGCGAGTGGGTCGCTCTGGTGTTCAGCGATGTAGAGGGACGGCACCCGCAACTGTCGGGCAACGATCTTCACGCTGTCCTCGATGCCGTGGACGCCCTCTCCGCACTTCCGTTGCCGCCGCCGGCACTTGAGGTCCTGCCGTCACTGACCGACGAGGTGCGGGACATTTTCGAGGGCTGGGCGAGACTGCGGAACGACCCGCACTCCGGGCTCGACCCGCGGGCGGTAGAGCACCATGCCCTGCTGGAGTCCCTGTCCGCCGACGCCGCTGATTCGGTAGGCGGTGATCGGCTCGCCCACGTTGATCTTCGAGCCGACAACGTACTCATCGACCGCGACGAGCGGGCTGTCATAGTGGACTGGCCGTGGGCGGCACACGGAGCGTCGTGGTTCGACGCTCTCACCCTGCTGGTGGATGCGCGGGTCAACGACCCAGCGTGCAATACGGAGACAGCCCTCCGGGAGCATGCCGTCTTCGCGTCCGCCAAGCCGCAGCAGGTGGATTCTGTGCTGGCAGCGCTGGCTGGATATTTCCTTGATAACGCCCGGAAGCCTTCGCCACCGGGGCTTCCCACCTTGCGCGCGTTCCAGCAGGCGGAAGGGGCCGCGTGCCTCGGATGGCTAAGGGAACGGTTGGAGCCAGGTCGAGGTGGCGAGTCGGCCCGGATTCCGTGATTGGCCGGGCCTAGCCCACCGCGTGACCTGTTCGGAGAACGCCCGCGGCTGGGGTAAGGTAAATCTCGTTGTTCCCCGGGACCAGGTCCAGCATTCTGGCCAGTCCCACTGCGGCTGTAGCTCAATGGTAGAGCGCTAGCTTCCCAAGCTTGATACGCGGGTTCGATTCCCGTCAGCCGCTCCAACTCCCCCGCAGCACCTCACCGTGAAGCCCTCCCGTGCACAACTCCTTCCAACGGACGTCCCAAGGGCCGTTAGGTCGCTACCTGTATCGTTCGAAGTCAGGAACCTCTTCGGTTCCGCTACAGGAGCGATCATGGCTGACAAGTCCCCCGTCAAGCAGCATCCAAAAAATCCGGCAAGTCCATCAAGGAAAAGCGCGCCGATAAGCGGAACGCCGCAGCGCCGCCCAGCTCCATGGAAAAGGCCACCAGCTCCAAGCCGGCGAGTCCCAAAAGAAGTGAGCGGCACCGTGAACCTTCTCACCCTGGGAGTCCTGGCCAGCACGCGGAAGCCTGACGAGCGGCGCCTCCCGATCCATCCCTCCACCTGGACCGCATCGCCCCGGAGCTCCGGCAGCAGATGATGCTGGAGGAGGGCTACGGCGAGCGTTTCGGCGTCTCGGACGCCCAGCTGGCCCCGCTTGTGGGCCGCATTGTCCCCCGCGCGCAACTGCTGGCCGAGGCCGACGTCGTCCTCCTGCCCAAGCCGCAGCCCGAAGACCTCGCCGAACTGCGGGACGGGCAGGTCCTCTGGGGCTGGCCGCACTGCGTCCAGGACCGGGCCGTCACCCAGCTGGCGATCGACAAGAAGCTCACGCTGATCGCCTTCGAGGCGATGAACCACTGGGCCAGCGACGGCGGCTTCGGCCTGCACGTGTTCCACAAGAACAACGAGCTGGCCGGCTACTGCTCGGTCCTGCACGCCCTGGCACTGACCGGTTCCACCGGCGACTACGGCCGGCGCCTGAGCGCCGTCGTGATCGGCTTCGGGGCGACGGCCCGCGGCGCGGTGACCGCCCTCAACGCCCACGGCATCCACGACGTCCAGGTGCTGACCAACCGCGGCGTCGCAGCAGTTGGTTCCCCCATCCACTCGGTACGCATCGCGCAGTTCGACCACGCCGACAAAGCGCCGTTCCTCAGCGAGGTCATCACCGAGCGCGGCCGCGTGCCGCTCGCCCTGTTCCTCGCGGAACGCGACATCGTGGTCAATTGCACCCTGCAGGACCCGAACGCGCCGCTGACGTACCTGCGCACCGAGGACCTGGACGCGTTCCGGCCCGGCAGCCTGATTGTGGATGTCTCCTGCGACGAGGGCATGGGCTTCAGCTGGGCGAAAACCACCACGTTCGCCGAGCCGATGTTCAAGGTCGGGGACCACATCGATTACTACGCGGTGGACCACAGCCCGTCCTACCTGTGGAACTCGTCCAGCTGGGAAATCAGCGAGGCGCTGCTGCCGTTCCTCGAAACCGTGATCACCGGCCCCGAGGCTTGGACCGCGAACGAGACCATCCGCCGCGCCATCGAAATCCGCGACGGTGTGGTCCTCAACCCCGATGTGCTGCAGTTCCAGCAGCGGGGAGCGGAGTACCCGCACCTGCCGCTGACGGACTAGTTTCGGTTTTCCGCGACGAAAACGGACAGCCGCTGCGTGGATCCACGCAGCGGCTGTCCTATTTCGGTGCAGAATTCGGTGCGGAACCCGGCGCCGAAGCTAGGGCGTGGCAGCCGCCCCGGACGGCCCTGGTTCCGGACAATCTTCAGCAGCCTGCGCCGGTCTTTCAGGTCCACCTTGAGCATCAGCTGGTCCTTGCGGGCCAGCACGACGGCGACCGTCGCCGCTGCGAGCGCCGGCACCCCGCCGGAGACCAGGATGGCTGTGTGCGGATCCACATGCTCGGCCAGCCAGCCGATCATCGGCCCGCCAATGGCCTGCCCGCCGATCAGGACCATGATGTACAGGCTCATAACGCGTCCACGGATGGCCATGTTGGAGCTGATCTGGACCAGCTGGTTGGCCGCGGTCAGGAACATGAGGCACCAGAACCCGGCCAGCACCATCGCCGCTCCGAACCACAGCATGGAGTGCGCCAGCGAGGCCAGGCACAGCATCAGCCCGTACATGCCGCCCCCAGCATCACCGAGCGCAGGCGCAGTTCGCGCCGTCGGGCGGAAGTAATCGCCCCGGCCAGCGCCCCGAGGGCCACGAGCGCGTTGAGCAGGCCGTAGCCGCCGGCGCCGGCGTCGTACACGCGGTCCGCGAAGGCGGCCAGCAGCACCGGCAGGCTCATCGCGAACACCGCGACAAAACCGGCCATCAGCCAGGGCCAGTAGATGGTGGGTTTGCTCAGCGCATAGTCCAGGCCTTCCCGCAGCATGCCCTTGCGTTTGGGCGCCGGGGCGCTGATGTGAAGCTGGTCCTTCCGCAGCGTGAGCAGCATCGCGACGGTGGAGCAGCAGGCGGCGGCGTTGGCGGCGAACGCCCAGCCGGCACCCACAGCCGTGAGCAGCAGCCCGGCGAGTGCCGGACCGATCAGGCCGCCGAGCTGGAACGTTGTGGAGTTCACGCTGATGGCGTTCCGGAGGTAGGCCGGCCCCACGAGCTCGTTGACGAAGACCTGCCGGGCGGGCTGGTCCAGTACCGTGACCAGGCCCAGGGCCAGGGCGATCACGTAGACGTGCCAGACCTCGATCCGCTGGGTGAGCGCCAGCACCGCGAGGATGGCCGCCAGCACCGCGGCGGCCGACTGGCACAGCAGCAGGATCTTGCGCTTCGCGAAACGGTCCGCCATCATGCCCGCCCACGGGCCAAGGACCAGCGAGGGCAGGAACTGCAGTGCCACTGTAATCCCGACGGCGGTGACGGAACCGGAGAGCTGGAGCACCAGCCAGTCCTGGGCGATCCGCTGCATCCACAGGGCGATGACGGCAACGAAGTGCCCGATCGCAAAGATGCGGAAATTGCGGACCTTCAGCGAAATGAAGGTGTGCCGCCACGGCAGCGGCTCGTTGACGACGGCGATCGGGGCAGTGCTGGTGTCCGGCAGTGCAACTACATTGGCCTCTAACGGCGGAGGGGTGCCACGGAAAAGTCCTCAAGGGAGCGGGTGAGTGGGATGCCTTAACGCTAGGCTGGCCGCAGCGGATTATGGAAGATTATTCACCGCATAACTAGCATTACGGAACGCAATGCGGTGGGAGTCCGCCGCAGGTCAGGAGCCCGCATGTTCGAACCAGCACAGCTGCGATCCTTCCTGGCAGTGGCCGAAACACTGAGCTTCACCAAGGCCGCCGAGCGCCTTGGCCTCGCGCAGCCGACGGTCAGCCAGCATGTGCGCAAGCTCGAGACCGCTGCTAAGCGGATCCTGGTGGCCCGGGACACCCGGGATGTGCGCCTGACCGACAACGGGGATGCCATGGCGGCTTCGCCCGCAGCATCCTCTCCGCCCACGATGCCGCCTCCCGCTACTTCTCCGGATCGGCCATGCGCGGCCGGCTGCGCTTCGGCACGGCGGACGACCTCGCGATCACGGGCCTGCCGAGGATCCTGCGGGAGTTCCGGCAGGTCTACCCGCAGATCAACCTGGAACTCACCGTGGGCCAGAGCGACCAGCTTTACAAGCGGCTCAACGCCGGCCAGCTGGACCTCGTGTTCGTCAAGTGGGTGGCCGGGGCCAAGGACGGCACGGTGGTGCAGCAGGACTCCTTCGCCTGGGTGGGCCTGGAACAGACCTCGCTGGACCCCGCCGAGTCCGTGCCGCTGATTGCCTATCCCTCCCCAGCCTGAGCCGGAAGCTGGCCATCGACGCCCTCGAATCCGCCGGCCGGACCTGGCGCATCACCTGCACCACGCGGCAGATCAGCGGCGTGCTGGCTGCGGTCCGGGCCGGCATCGGAGTGGCGGTCATGCCCTCCTCGCTGGTGCCGGAGGACCTGAAGATCATCACCCGACGCTTCGATCTGCCGCCGGTGGGCGACGTCGATTTCACCCTGATCCGCAACCCGCTGGCCAACACCGAGGTGATCGAGGCCCTGACCCAGACGATCGCGGGCCGAACCTTGAAACGCCCTGCGTGAGCCCCGCGGGCGTCGTTGCAGCCGGGTCGGTACTCGCCGCAACCTGCGTACTCGCCGATGTACCTACTCGGATTGCGTACTTACGCATACCATTGATCCACTCGGATTCCTGACATATCCTTGAGGGTGTTGAAGGTCAAGCAGAGGCCTATGACAACGATTCGAGTAACGGACGCTGTCCTGTGTGCCTGCCGTGCGGCGGCCCTCCGGAAGGCGTTCGGGATAGGCCGACAATGACGCCAGCCATAAACCGACCCCACACTCCCGCAGCATCGACAGCCCGCAGTCTCAAACCCGTGGGCACGTTCACCCAGGCAGTGCGCCGCGGCACCGCCGCCAAACACCCCAGCCTCGGACGCCTGGACCCGCATCCCACCACCCTGGTTGAGGCCGAGTATGTCGGCAGCCCGTATTGCGAGCGCTGCGGGACCGACGAGTTCATCTACCTTGAGACTTTTGTCCCTGCGACCCACCACAGGGACGGTTCCATCAACAAGCTGGGGAAGTCACGTACTTCTGCTCCGGTTGTGACGATTTCTCCGCGCACGCGGTGCCCGCCTCATGGGTTCCGCCCGGCTGGTATTTCGGCTGAGGCCGCGGGCGACGAGCTCCCGCAGGCACCGAGTTCCCAAAGACAGCGAGCTCCCAAAGACAACGAGCCGGGCGGCCACCATTGGAGGGTGGCCGCCCGGCTCGTTTGTGTCTCCCCGTGAGGAGTCGGAACAGCTGGGCGTGTCCTAGATCAGGCCGTCCGAGATGAAGTTGGGCGTACCGAAGCGGTGCGCCGTGATGCTGATGGCCTGCTCGTGCAGGAACGGCAGCAGCTCAACGCGTCCGGCTTCGGTGACCGGGTGGAAGTAGATCGCCAGGTCGGGACGTCCGCCGGTTGCCTCGGCCAGGGCCTTGGCGTTTCCGCCGATGAGCCGGATCCGTGAAGTGGCGAGCCTGGCCGTGCCGGCCAGGCTGCCCGCGGAGGCCAGCCAGTCGGCGTCGTTCTCCACTGTGGCATCGATGCCGAGGCCGGAGAGCACGGTGCGCAGCCGGGCGGGGAGTTCGACGGCGGTGGACACCGTCAGCGCGGAGCCCGCCAGGACACCGGCGGAGACCGTGCGGACCAGACGGGCGAGGGCTCGCCCTCGGAAAGCCGCACCGTGACCGGCAGCGCGCGGTAGCGGAAGACGTTCCGTTCGGCGCTCAGCCCGGAGACGTCTTTGGCTGTGCCGAATTCCTCGGTCCAGGCGAGGGCGTCGGACGCCAGGGCCCGCTCCAGCGATTCCAGCTCGACGGCGTCCAGGAAGTCCCGGGCCGCCTGTTCGATCCGGCGGACCCCCGCGTGAGCCGGGGCCCCGGTCGCGGTGCTGGGCGCGCTGACCCATTCGCCGAGGCCGACGAGGTAGTTGGGTCCGCCGGCCTTGGTGCCGGCGCCGACGGCGGATTTCTTCCAGCCGCCGAAGGGCTGGCGCTGCACGATGGCGCCGGTGATGCCGCGGTTGACGTACAGGTTGCCGGCCTGGACTGTGTCCAGCCAGAGGCCCACTTCCTCCGGGTTCAGCGAGTGCAGCCCGGAGGTGAGCCCGTACTCGATCTGGTTCTGGATGGCGATGGCTTCCTCAAGGGTTTCCGCGGTCATCACACCCAGGACGGGGCCGAAGAACTCGGTGAGGTGGAAGTAGGAACCGCGGCGGACGCCGGAGCGGACACCCGGGCTCCAGAGCTTGCCCGTGCCGTCCAGCTTCCGGGGCTCGACCGCCCAGCTTTCGCCTTCGCCCAGGGTGGTGAGTGCGTTGAGGAGCTTGCCGTTGGCGGGTTCGATGATCGGACCCATCTGGCTCGCGGGATCCTCGGGGTAGCCCACCTTGAGCGAGGTGACGGCGTCGATCAGCTGGTTGTGGAAGCGCCTGGACTTGGCCACTGATCCCACCAGGATCACCAGCGAGGCCGCGGAGCACTTCTGCCCGGCGTGGCCGAAGGCGGAGTACGCCACGTCCTTGGCCGCGAGGTCAAGGTCGGCGCTGGGGGTGACGATGATGGCGTTCTTGCCGCTGGTCTCGGCCAGCAACGGCAGGTCCTGGCGGAAGGAACGGAACAGTTCCGCCGTCTCGTAGCCGCCGGTGAGGATCACGCGGTCCACCGCCGGGTGGGAGATCAGCTGCCGCCCAGCTCACGCTCGCCCAGCTGGACCATGGTGAGCACGTCGCGCGGGACACCGGCTTCCCAGAGCGCTTCGATCATGACGGCACCGCTGCGCCGCGCCTGCTTGGCGGGCTTGATGACGACGGCGGACCCGGCGGCGAGGGCCGCCAGGGTGGAGCCGGCCGGGATGGCCACCGGGAAGTTCCACGGCGGCGTCACCACGGTGAGCTTGGCGGGGACGAACGTCGCGCCGTCGACGTCGTCGAGCTTGCGGGCCGCTTCGGCGTAGTAGTGCGCGAAGTCGACAGCTTCGCTGACTTCCGGGTCGCCCTGGTCGATGGTCTTGCCGGTTTCGCTGGCCATGACCTCGAGGAGGTCGGCGCGGCGGGCCTCCAGGACATCGCCGGCGCGGTGCAGGATTGCCGCACGCTCGTCGCCGGAAAGCGCGCCCCAGGCCTTGCCCTTCTCGACGGCGGTGTCGATGACCGCGTTGAGGGTCGCCTCGTCGTTGATCGTGGCGGCCTCGACGGCGGCGTTGCCGAGGGTGGAGGACGGGACCCGCTCCAGGATGGCGCGGCCCCAGTCGCGGTTGGCCGGCAGCGACGGGTCGGTGTCCGGTGTGTTCTTGAAGGAGTCGCGCGGCATCGTCTCGGCCGGAAGGCTGCGGTTCTGCCGGCGGTTGGGCGGCGGGACCTCGTCGTCGAGCTGGGCCAGGGAGGCGAGGAAACGCTGCTTCTCGCGCTCGAACAAAGCTTCGTTTTCGCTGAGTTCGAAGACGGCTGACATGAAGTTGTCCTGGCTGGCGCCTTCCTCGAGCCGGCGGATCAGGTAGGCGATCGCGACGTCGAACTCGGCCGGATGGACCACGGGGGTGTAGAGCAGCAGCGAGCCGACGTCCTTCTTGACGGCTTCGGCCTGGCCCTGGGCCATGCCGAGCAGCATCTCGAATTCGACGCCGGATTCCACACCGCGCCGTTTCGCGAGCAGCCAGGCGAAGGCGATGTCGAAGAGGTTGTGGCCGGCGACGCCGATCCGGATGTTGCGGATCCGGTCCGGGTGCAGCGAGTAGTTGATGACCCGCTTGTAGTTGGTGTCCGAGTCCTGCTTGGTGTTCCAGGTGGCCAGCGGCCAGTCGTGCAGGGACGCCTCGACCTGTTCCATCGGCAGGTTGGCGCCCTTGACCACGCGGACCTTAATCGCGGCGCCGCCGTCGGCGCGGCGGGCGGCGGCCCAGTCCTGCAGGCGGATCATGGCCGCGAGCGCGTCCGGCAGGTACGCCTGCAGCACGATGCCGGCCTCGAGGTCCTTGAATTCGGGCTTGTCCAGGATCCGGGTGAAGACCGCGATGGTCATGTCCAGGTCCTTGTACTCCTCCATGTCCAGGTTGATGAACTTGGCCTGGCCGCCGCTGGCGAAGGAGGCTGCGCGCGCGAAGAGCGGCGTGAGCTTCTCCACCACGTGCTCCACGGCCTCATCGAAGGCCCATGCCGAGTGGGGGCGACGGTGGAGGAGACCTTGATGGAGACATAGTCGACGTCGGGGCGGGACAGGAGCTTGTGGGTTCCCTCAAGGCGGCGGGAGGCCTCGTGTTCGCCCAGCACGGCCTCGCCGAGGAGATTGACGTTGAGCTTGATGCCGTCCTTGCGGATCTTCGCGATGGCGGGGCCCAGCTTGGCGTCGGTGGCGTCGACGATGAGGTGGCCCACCATTTCACGGAGCACGCGGCGGGCGATCGGGATGACCACCTGCGGCAGCGCCGGAGCCACGGTGCCGCCGAGGCGGACGGCGCTGCGCATGTACCAGGGCAGGAAGGCCGGGACTTTCGGGGCCAGTGCGGCGAGGTTCCGGGCGGCAACCTGCAGGTCCTCGGGGCGGACGACGCCGTCGACGAACCCGACCGTGAATTCCAGTCCGTTGGGATCCTTCAGGACACCGGCGAGCTGCTCGGCGGAGGCGTCGACCGGGACCTTCGCTGCCTCGGTGAGCCAGCGGCGTACCAGCCCGATGGTCTCCTCGGCGAGGGCTGCAGCCTCGAGGACCGGCGAGCCTTCCGAAACGGGTGCGTGCCCGGCCTCGCTGCCAGTGTGCACGCCGGACTCCGTTGAAATGTTGGTCATGGCTGGTACTCGTTCTTTCTCAAAATGTGGACCGTTCAAGATTCAGTATGCGACCGGATTTTCATAAGATAAAGCGATGTTTTCTGAGCAATACTGGTTAGAAAAATCGAACGTTCCGGAACCGGCCGGAACCACCCCAAACACACGGATGCGCTATCGCTTTTGGCTCCCAAACGGCGTGAATGGGAGCCATAAGTGATAGCGCATCTCGGGTGGGGCGCGGCTAGCTGAGGGGGCGGTGCATCTCCACGAGTTCCTCATGCCGCGGGCTGTCCGGGTTCATCAGCGAGTGCTTGCGGCCGTAACCGAAGTAGATGATCAGGCCGATGATCAGCCAGACGCCGAAGCGGGCCCAGGTCTCCCAGTGAAGCTGGAGCATCAGGAATGCCGAGGCCAGCACACCGAACGCCGGAACCAGCGGCATCAGGGGAAGCCGGAAAGTGCGTGGGGCTTCGGGCTTCCTGTAGCGGAACACGATGACCGCGGTGCAGACGACGACGAACGCGGCCAGAATGCCGATGTTGGTGAGGTCGGCGACGGCCTTGATCGGGAACACGCCGGCCAGCAGGGCGGAGCCGATCCCGGCGATCCAGGTGACGCGTTGCGGCGTGCCGTGGCTGTCCGTCTTGGCAAACCAGCCGGGGAGCAGCCCGTCGCGGCTCATCGAGAACCAGACGCGGGTGACGCCGAGCAGGAAGGTGAGCATCACGGTCAGGATGGACAGCACGGCAAAGACCGAAATGATGGTGGCGATGACCGGCAGACCCACGCTGTTGAATGCGGAGGCGAAGCCGGCCTTGGGGTCAATCTCCTGGTAGTTCTGCATGCCGGTGAGCACCAGGGTGGCCGCCACATACAGGAGCATCGCGATGATGAGGGACATAATGATGGCCTTCGGCATGTGCTTCTTGCCGTCCTTCGCCTCTTCCGCCGCGGTGCTCATCGCGTCATACCCGAACACGGCGAAGAACACCGTGGCGGCTCCCGCCACCACCGGACCGAAGCCGCTGGGCATAAACGGGTTGTAGTTTCCGGTATCGATGTAGAAGATGCCGAGGCCGATGATGAACAGGATCAGAACCACCTTGATCCCGACGGCGATGAGCTCGAACCGTCCGAAGGTCTTGGTGCCGCGGGACAGGATCCAGGTCACGAGCAGGCAGACGGCGATCGCCGGGATGTTGACGATGCCGCCGAGCCCTTCGTCCGGCGTCGACGTCATCCAGACGGGCATGTTGATGCCGATGCCGGAGAGGAAAGCGTCGAAATAGCCGGAAATGCCGATCGCCACAACGGCCACGATCGCGATGTATTCCAGCAAAAGGTCCCAGCCGATGAACCAGCCGATGATTTCGCCGAGCGCCACGTAACCATAGGTATAGGCGGAACCCGCCCGCGGGATCATGCCGGCGAATTCAGCGTAGGACAACGCGGCCGCCGCGGAGGCGAGGCCCGCGATCAGGAAGGAAAACAGCACTGCCGGGCCGACACCGGGTTCGGACTCGCTGCCGTGGGCGACGAGGCCCGCTAGGGAGAAAATGCCGACGCCGATGATGCCGCCGACGCCGATGGCCGTTAGTTGCCAGAACCCCAGGCTCTTCATCAGTCCGCTGTGAAGGTTCTCTTCTTCGATGTCGTCGATGGGCTTGCGCCGCATGACCGACCTGTCTATGTCTTTTGTCATCAGGGCCTCCTGCTCAAGGTATGGCACCCATCAATCCACCCTGTGATGGGGGTAACTTAACGACAACAGTATGCAACCCGGATTGCATTAGATAAAGTGAATTCTCCTAATCAATAAGCATTAGAATTCACAAAGGAATAGCGATGCTGGATGTCCGGCGGTTGCGCCTGCTGCGCGAACTGAAGATCAGGGGCACCCTGGCCGAGGTCGCCGAGGCGCTCCAGTACAGCCCTCCTCGGTCTCCCAGCAGCTGGCCCTCCTGGAAAAGGAGGCCGGCGTCGAACTTCTTCGCAAGACCGGGCGCCGGGTCCAGCTCACCCCGCAGGCCGAAGTCCTGGTGGCGCACACGGCCCAGCTCCTGGAAACGCTGGAACAGGCCGAGGCGGATCTGGCAGCGTCCCTGACCACAGTGACAGGCACGGTCCGCATCGCCGTCTTCCAGTCCGCGGCGCTGGCCCTGATGCCGGACGCCCTCACTCGGATGGCGTCCAGCTACCCCGAGGTGCGGATCGAAATGACCCAGCGGGAACCTGAAACGGCGCTTCATGAGACCTGGGCCCGTGACTTCGACCTGGTGATTGCCGAACAGTACCCCGGACACGCGGCTCCCCGGTATGCCGAACTCGACCGCCTCCGGCTTACGAGCGATGCGATCCGCCTCGCTGTTCCGCCGCGCGGGCCCGGCCGGCCGGCGATCACCTCCTTCCGGATACCGCCGAGCTGGCGTGGGTGATGGAGCCCCGCGGGGCTGCGTCCCGGCACTGGGCGGAGCAGGCTTGCCGCAGCGCGGGCTTCGAGCCCGACGTCCGCTTCGAGACGGCTGATCTTCAGGCCCAGATCCGGCTGATCGAATCCGGGAACGCCGTGGCCCTCATGCCGGACCTCGTCTGGACCGGAAGGGGCACGACGTCGCAGCTGATTACCCTGCCGGGCGATCCGCACCGGACCATCTTCACCTCGGTGCGCCGCTCCAGCGCCACGCGCCCGGCGATCCTGGCCGCACGGGAGATCCTGGCCGAGACTGCGGCGTCCATCCCGCCCGCCGGCTGAGCCGGCGGGTGTTCGCTGGCTCACAGCGCTGTCGGCGTGCCGGCGTTAGACTGGTCCCGTTATGAATCGCACAATATTCAAGTCCAAGATCCACCGCGCCACGGTCACGCACGCGGACCTCCACTATGTCGGTTCGGTCACCGTGGACCTGGACCTGCTGGAAGCGGCCGACATCCTGCCCGGCGAACTGGTCTCGATTGTCGACGTCACCAACGGCGCCCGGCTGGAGACCTACACGATTGCCGGCGAGCGCGGTTCAGGCGTGATCGGGATCAACGGTGCCGCCGCGCATCTTATGCACGAGAACGACATCATCATCCTGATCACCTACGCCCAGATGACCACGGATGAGGCCAGGGCCTACAGCCCCAAGGTGGTCCATGTGGACAAGGACAACAAGATTGTCCAGATCGGCAACGACCCCGCGGAGGGCCACACCCCGGAATCATGCGCCCGCCGTTTGCCCTGAATAACGCCACGCTGAACTGACGCCCCGGCGGCACGCCGCAAAAACAAACAGCCCTGTAACAGCCGCCGGCGTAACAGGCGCGCCGGGAACCAATAAAGCTGATTACTCTGGAGGGGTGAGCCCCACCCTTCCCCCGCACCCTGCGCCGCGGACCGCCACGTGCTAGGCGTTCTCGCCGGATTCTTCGTGGTCTGGTGCATCATCCTGGTGGGCATGTTCGTCGGCCGGCGCGGAATCCTGGGCGAGAACGCCCGCTCCGTGCTCAGCGCGCTCACCTTCTTCGTCGCCAGCCCGGCCCTGCTGTTCGACACGCTCAGCAAAGCCAACGTCCACGACGTCTTCGCCGCCCCGCTGCTGGTGGCGGCCGTCGGCGCCATCGCGACGGCGGCACTCTTCTTCGTCGTCGTCCGCTTCCTGCTCAAGCGCTCCCTGCCGGAGTCCCTGACGTCCTCCATGAGCGCTTCGCTGGCCAACTCCGCGAACCTCGGCATCCCCATTGCCGTGTACGTTCTGGGGGACGCCAAATACGTGGCGCCCCTGCTGATCTTCCAGCTGGCCTTCTTCACTCCCCTGTTCCTGATGGCCTTGGACGCCACCACCAGCACCCACCGGACCACCCCGCTGAGCTTCGTCCTGATGATCCTGCGGAATCCCATGATTGTGGGCTCCGGCCTGGGCCTGGCGGTGGCCGCCACCGGATGGCAGGTGCCTCCGCTGGTGTTGGAGCCCATCCACCTGATTGGCGGGGCCGCCATTCCGGCCATGCTGCTCGCCTTCGGGATGAGCCTGAACGGTTCCCGGCCGCTGCAGGCTTCGGCGGCCGCCGGACCGACACCCTGCTGGCCTGCGGTTTCAAGCTGGTGGTGCATCCGCTGGTGGCCTACGCCTTCGCCCGCTTCGCGCTGCAGCTGGAAGACCAGGCACTTTTCGCCGTGGTGGTGACCGCCGCCCTGCCCACCGCGCAGAACGTCTTTGTCATCGCCAGCCGCTACCGGACCGGCCTCACCGTCGCGCGGGACACCGTGCTGATCACCACCGTGGTGGCCGTGCCGGCCATGATCGTTGTGGCCCTGCTCCTCACCTGATCCCGGCCCGCCGCGACCCCACTTCCCGCACCCATTCGATCCGGAGGACCCCTTGAAGACCCATCACCTTGACACCGTCGTCATCGGCGGCGGAGCCATGGGCTCGGCAGCCGCCTGGGCGCTGGCCAGCCGCGGCCGGGACGTGACCCTGCTGGAGCAGTTCAGCCCGGGGCACCGCAACGGCGCTTCGCACGGCACCACACGGAACTTCAACCCCGCCTACGCCGATCCGGACTACGTGGCGATGCTGGCCGAAGCGGCCCGTCTGTGGGACGAACTCGAAACTGACGGCGGCCAGCGCCTCCTGGCGCGCACCGGCGTCGTGAACCACGGGACCGATCCGCGGCTGGGCGACATCCGGAACGCCCTGCAGGGGCAGGCCTGCGGGCCGAGTTCCTGCCTGCTGCCGAAGCCGCCGAACGCTGGCGCGGCATCCGCTTCGACCACGACGTGCTGCACATGCCCGACGGCGGGCAGTTGAATCCCGATGCCGCCCTGCCGGTGATGCAGCGTCTCGCCGCGGGCCGCGGGGCCGACATCCGGCACGGGGTCACGGTGCTGGATGTTGCCGTGGCGGACGACGGCGTCCGGCTCACCCTGGACACCGGCGGCCGGACCGAGGTGCTGACCGCCCGGCAGGCCGTGGTCACGGCCGGCGCGTGGACCGCGAAACTGCTGGGCGGGCGGGTGTCCCTCCCGCGGCTCACCGTCACGCAGGAACAGCCCGCACACTTCGCCATCAGGGACGAGGGCGCCCTCTGGCCCGGGTTCAACCATGTCCCCGGCCAGGGCCCGGAGTTCGCGGACTGGTACTCCCCGGTCTACGGAATGCAGACGCCGGGAGAGGGAATCAAAGCCGGCTGGCACGGCGTGGGTCCGGTGGTGGACCCGGACCGGAGGTCGTTCACGCCGGAGCCTGCACAGATGGCGGCGCTGCAACACTACGCCCGGACCTGGCTCCCGGGAGTGGATGCCAATTCCCTCACCGACGTCAGCTGCACGTACACCACCACCGTGGACGAAAACTTCGTCCTCGACCGCATCGGCCCGCTCGTGATCGGCGCGGGTTTCTCCGGCCACGGGTTCAAATTCACCCCGTCGTCGGGCGGATCCTCGCCGACCTCGCCGCCGGAGAAGGCACCGCGCCGGCAATCTTCTCCGCGTCCCGCCCGGGGGTCCGCTGACCCCGGGCCGTACAGAAGCAACGCGGGGTCAGATCGCGCCCATCCCGCCCCTCCGCATGGGCGCGATGTGACCCCGCGTTGCTGTTGGCGCCGGTAGGCTGGGACCGGTCTTAAGCCGTCCCGCGGGTAACGGGGCAACCGCACGAATCGGGGAAGAATTGCACAGGCGTACCAAACACGGGGACACCAAGCGCAGCGTCATAACGCACCCGGACGATCAGCGCGGCGACAACGAGCGCGCGGCCAAAACGCCCCGCACCGCCAAACCCGGCGCCGTTGACTGGATCGCGGCCGGGCTGGCAGGGCTGCTACTGATCTCCGCCACCGCCTGCGCCAGCCCCGGAACGGCCCCGGCCGTGACACCGTCCGCGTCCCCGACCGCCGCCGGCGGCGCGTCCCCTCGCTGAGCGGCAGTCCGGCGCCCACGGCCGAAAGTTCCCCGCAGAACACCGGGCCGGCCCCGGCTGCCAGCATGCCGGAAAAGCAGCCTGCCCTCGCCGCTAAGGCCCTCGACGTGCTGGCGACGATTCCGGTCAAGGGACGAGCGCCCAAAACGGGTTACTCGCGCGATCAGTTCGGCCAGGCCTGGGCGGACGTGGACCGCAACGGCTGCGACACCCGGAACGACATGCTCCGCCGGGACCTGAGCGACCTCGCCCTCAAGCCCGGCACCCGGGACTGCGTTGTCCTCTCCGGCATCCTGAACGATCCCTACACGGCAACCCTGATCAACTTCCTCCGCGGCAGCAGCACCAGCAGTGCCGTCCAGATCGACCATGTGGTGGCCCTCAGCGACGCCTGGCAGAAGGGCGCCCAGCAGCTCACGGAGGCCCAGCGGGTCTCCTTCGCCAACGATCCGCTGAACCTGCTGGCGGTGGACGGCCCCGCCAACCAGCAAAAGAGCGACGGCGACGCCGCCACCTGGCTTCCGCCGAACAAGTCCTACCGCTGCGACTACGTGGCCCGCCAGATCTCGGTCAAGGCCGGCTACGGGCTGTGGGTCACCCGGGCCGAGCACGACGCCATGGCCCGGGTCCTGGCCGACTGCCGGAACACCGCCGCTCCCGCCAGCCAGGCGTCCCCGGCCACACCGGCGGCCGGGGCGGCGTCGCACCCGCCCCGCCTGCCCCCGCCCCTGCCCCTGCCCCTGCCCCGGCAACGGTGTACTACGCGAACTGTGCCGCCGCCCGTGCCGCCGGCGCCGCGCCGCTGCGGGCGGCCAGCCGGGCTACCGCGAAAAGATGGACGGCGACCGCGACGGCATCGCCTGCGAATAAGAGTGCTAAGCCCGCGCCCGGTTCCCGCGAAGACCTAGTTTTTCGGGAGCGCGTCCAGCAGCCGGGCGCAGCGGATGAAGCCCAGGTGTGAATACGCCTGCGGGTGGTTGCCGAGGTGGGTTTCGGTGCCGGGGTCGTACTCCTCCGGTAGCAGCCCGGTGGGACCGAACAGGTTGACCAGCTGGTCGAACAGGTCCCAGGCCTCCTCGATCCGGCCCACCGCGACGTAGGCTTCGATCAGCCACGTCGTGCAGATGTGGAAACCGCCCTCCAGGCCCGGCAGCCCGTCGTCGTACCGGTAGCGGAACACGGTGGGACCCACCCGCAGTTCCCGTTCCACCGCCGTGACGGTGTCCAGAAAGCGCTGGTCGGAGACGTCCAGCAGGCCGGAGAGCCCGATGTGCAGCACGGCGGCGTCCAGGTCCGGGCTGTCGTAGGCCACGGTGTAGGAGGCGGCACTGTCGTCCCAGCCCTCGCGGAGCACCTCCTCACGGATGACCGTTGCCGCCGGTTCCCACTCCGGAAGCGGTGTCCGGCCGTGCCGGGCAGCGGTGCGCAGGGCCCGGTCCAGCGCCACCCAGCACATCACCTTGGTGTAGATGTGGTGCCGGGGTGCCCGCCGGGCCTCCCAGATCCCGTGGTCGGCCTCGTGCCAGCGGGCCAGGACGGCCGAGGCCATCTGGACCATCAGCTCCCAGTGGGCATCGGCCAGGACCCCTGCCGCGCGCTGAGGGAATCAATCAGTTCGGCGACCGGCCCGAAGACGTCCAGTTGCACCTGGTGGTCCGCGGCGTTGCCGATCCGCACCGGCCGGGAGCCCGCGTAGCCGGGGAGGCTTTCGATGATCGCCTCGGTGGACAGCGGCGCGCCCGTGACCGAATACAGCGGGTGCAGCCACTCCGGGCCGGGGGCGTGGGCCAGGATCTGGCCCAGCCAGGCCAGGAACCCTTCCGCCTCCGCGGTGGAGCCGAGGTCCACCAGCGCGTTGACCGTCATGGAGCCGTCCCGCAGCCAGCAGTAGCGGTAATCCCAGTTCCGGGTGCCGCCGATCCCCTCCGGCAGGGAGGTGGTGGGTGCGGCCAGCACGGCACCGGTGGGCTCATGGACCAGGGCACGGAGCACCAGGGCCGACCGGCGGACCAGGGACGGTTTCACGGCGGGCAGCTGCAGTGCCTGCACCCAGCGCCGGGAATGATGCGCGACGGCGGCGCGGCGCGAGTTCTCCTCCGGCGGTTCGGCCCGCTGGGGTTCCGTGTCGCCGCAGCGCAGGTTCAGCACGACGGGGCCGTGCCGCAGCTCGACGTCGGCGGTGGCGGTGGCATGGCGGCCGTCCGAGGTGATCGTGAAGCCGACGCCCGGTGCGAGCAGGATGATCGGGTCCGCCGTTCCGACGACGTGCAGCTCGGCACCGCGGGCCTCCATGCTGAAGGGCGCGTTGGCGTAGTCCGGGCGGGGCGCAAAGACAATCCGCGCCGCTCCGGTCCCCGAGAGGACCCGGACCAGGCTGGTGATGCCTTCCGGCGCCGGTTCCAGGTAGTCCGTAACCGTGACGTCGGCCCAGCGGGTTTCCACAATCATGGTGCTGTCCACGTAGCGCTGGCCCAGGACCTGCGAGGCCTTCACGGGTTCCACCGAGAAGTGGCCCGCCGCGTCACCGCCGAGCAGATGGGCAAAAGGGACCCCGAGTCCGGCAGCGGATGGCTCATCCAGCAGATCCTGGCGTCCGGGGTGATGAGCGCGGTGGAAGAGCCGTTGCCGATCATGGAATGCCGTTCCAGGCCGACGGCGTCTTCGCCGAACAGCCAGGCCCGGCGGAGTTCAAACAGAATGGCCAGGACCCGGGCGAAGGACTCCGGATCCCGGAGCCGGTGCGCCGCGGCCGTGGGCCCTCGCCGACGCGCAGGCCCAGGTCCGGCCCGCGCAGGGTGGCCATGGCGGCCTCATCGCTGGAGGCGTCCCCGGCATAGAGGGCGGCGCTGACCCCGAGCATGGACCGCAGGTGTTCCATGGCGGCGCCCTTGGACGGTTCCACCACGGACAGGTCCAGGACGGAGCCGTCGACAATATAGGACAGCCCGTGCGCCTTGGCTATTTCCTCGGCCTGCTGCGTGACCAGTGCGACGACGTCGGGGCTCGCCGGGCGGGTGTGCACGGAGACGGCGACGGGCTTCCGCTCGATGGTGATCCCGCGGTACGCGCCCACGGTTTCGGCGAGGGCCTGGCTGGCCTGCTGCAGCACGGATTCGGTGGCCAGCGACAACCCGTGGGCGAAGCCCATGTCGAACTCAGCGCCGTGCGAGCCGACAAGGTGCACTTCGGCCGGGAGCCGGGAGACGGCCGCCAGGTCGCGCAGGGAGCGCCCGGAGATGACGGCCGCGTGCGTGTTCGGGAGGGCTGCCAGCGCCCGGAGGGCAATTGCGGCGCTGCCCAGCGGCAGGGTTTCGGTGGAAATGCCTTCCGCTTCGCACAGGGTGCCGCCGTAATTGCAGGCCACGAGCAGCCCCGGCGTGCGGGCCAGGATCTTGAGTTCCGCCAGCAGCTGTGGCGTCAGGCCGTCGTCGGCGGCGTTGGTCTGCACAAAGGCACGGAGCAGGCCCAGGGGCAGGGATTTTGTCAGGAGGGCGGAGTCGGCAAGGGACTGGTTGAGCGGGGTGGGCATGGACGAAGTCCTTCCGGTTGTCCCCAATGCCTGCATGAGACCGTCCCCGCGGGACGTGCTTCCAGTATCCTCCCGGCCCGATTTCCCGCGGGTGTCCCGGCGGTTGCGGGCATGTAAACATCCGCCGGGCCGCCTTGCCCCCATGAAACCAGCAGGGGCGGCACAGGGAGCGTTCGGGTCAGCTGTCGCCGGCGCGGTAGAAGTACATCTCCCTGGACCCCGACGGCGCATCCCAGCCTTGGGCAAACATCCAGCTTCCGCCGAATTTGAGCAGCCCTCCCCATGCCAACGACCCGCCCCGGTGGACGGCCTTCTGCGTGAAGGGCTCGTTGATGTCATACAGCGCCTGTGCGGCGGCGAATTGGCCGTCGGCGTCGGCATAGAAGAAGTCCAGGACCAGTTCGGTCCGCTCGCCGCCACCGTCGTTGACGATTGCGCAGGCCACCTCGTGCAGTGAGCCGCCCAGCGGTTCAAGGTCCAGATAGTCCTGCGGCGCAAACGTCCAGTTCACCATGTCCGTGGACCGTCCGACGTGGGTGGTTCCACCGCAGCCCTCCGACAAATACATCAGGTAGTCCCCGCCGATCTTGACGGCTTCGCCCTGGGCGTTCCGGGGATGACGGCGCCTTTGGCCCAGTACCGCGAGATCTCGTGGGGGACGGCCAGTCCGAGCTTTTCCCAGTGGATCAGGTCATCGGACACCGCAACGTTGATGTCGCAACCAACAGCGCCGAGCGGATAGGCATCCGGTTCCTGGCCGGTCTCCGCCTCGCCGGGCCCGATCGTCCAGATCCCGTTGTAGAACATGTAGTACCGGCCGTTGGCCTGGTACACCTTGGGGTCTTCGCAGCCGAGGATCTCATTGTCCATGGTGGGATAGATTGCCGGGTTGGCGGGGCTGTCCTGCCACCCGGTTTCGGGATCGAAGACAGCAACACCGATGCGGCTGGAGACCGACTCCTTACGCGGAGAGGCGCGGTAGAAGAGGTAGAGCTTGCCGTCGCGCTCCATGACGGACGGGTTGTAGATCGAATCCGCGGTCCAGCCGATGCCGGTTGGGTCAGCCCAGTCCTGGACCTGCCGGAAGGACAGGGAATCGTCCTTGCGGAACGGGCCCACAGCCCATTCGGGGTGTTCAGGGTACTCGGCGGAAAATTGGTCGGTGGAGATGGTGTCCGTCAGCGGATTGCTGAACTTGAGCGCTCCCTCGTAGCTGGTGAGCAGTGCTTCGGTGGTGAGTTTCTGCATGTGGGGTTTTTCCTGTCCTTGGATTGTGGTGCCAGGCCCGCAGGGGCCGGCGCTCCCGGAGGAGACGGCAGCGATGGTTACTGGTTACGGACCAAACTCACCCAGGTGAAGCCGCCCGGGGCCACGCTGATGCGGCCGGACTGATCTGCCCCATTCTGCTTGGGACCTGCGGTGACGGGCGGCCGGAGGCGTCGAAGGCCTGCTGGCTCAGATGGAACCCCGCCGGAAGGTTCACGGTCCTCACCATGCTTTTCGGCGCCGCGCTGACGTAGAGCGTGGCCTGGCCGCCGGAGCCATCCACCGCCACGGTGGACAGCTGGGGCTGGACCAGGAGGGCGTCCAGCGCCACGTCACCGTCAGTGGTGCCGACGACGGCGGCTGCTCCGGCGGGCAGCGCCCGCCGGAGGGCGAAGGGGAAGAGGACGCCGGGTGCCTCGGTGATGCCCTGCGCCCCGGCGCCGCCGTTGCTGGTGGTGCCGAGCGGGCCCTTGGCGGTAGTCCAGCGGGTACTGCCGGAGGGCGATGCCCTGGTTGACGATCGGGTAGATGTTCTGTGGCTCGTCCGCGGCGGGCAGGGGAACGCTCAGGGAGGCGCCTGCCTTCAGGTCGACGTAGGCGCCGCCGGAAATGTTGGCTTCGCCGGTCCAGGCCGAGGCGGGTTTCACCACAGAGCCGCCGCCGGTGATGGTGCCGGTTTCGGCTTCAACGACGCTCAGCCCGTGGGTGGACACCGTGCGGCTGATCCCGAGCGCCTGCTTCTTCAACTCCGGGTTGTCGTCCAGCGCCAGCATGGTCAGCAGCGCGTGGATGGTGGATTCCGCGCCGGAGTTCGGGTTCACCCGCCCGTCGGGTTCGATCCCGTCGATCGCGGTCCCGGTGGCCGGGTTGTAGGCGGGGGCGCCGCTGGGGTTGGCGCCGAAGAACCAGCCGGCTGTGATGGCGGCGAGGTCCAGCAGGCCCGGGGCGTCGCCGGCGTCGGCCGTCGCGACGAGGCTCTGCACCCGTGAGTCCACACCGTACGCGATCTGGGCCTCTCCCGGCGTCGGGCTCCAGGCGTTGTCCGGCCCGCCGGCGGCGAGCAGCTGCGGGGTGAACTGGGCGGAATCCTTGACGGCAGCCTCCAAGAGCCGCGGCTGCTCGAGGACGTCGGCGGCGGTGGCCACGGCGGCCGGGGCCAGGCCGCCCCAGGCGTGCCACAGGGTCCGGGACTTGTTCCAGGGCAGGATCGCCCCGAAGGGCCACTCGGAGCCGGAGCCGGAGGACATCGCGGCGACGCCCTCGCTGAGCCGGGTGAGCGCAGTGGTGGCCGGTTCGTCGTCGGGGACTGCCTTGGCGTAGGCAGCAAGCCCGAGCACGGCCTCGGCGGACGCGTCCGCCCCGCCGGCGATCAGCCAGGCCGGAACCTTGACGCCGTCGGCCGTGTCATAGGTGCCGTACTTGGCAAGGGACTGCCTGTTGAGCGCGCCGAGGGCGAGGTGGAGGCGCTCCTGCAGGAAGGAGGCGAACTCCGGATCCGCGGCGGCGAACGCCGCGTAGCCCTCCCCAGGGCCCAGACAGTGCGGGCCAGCCAGTAGGACTCGGCTGAATCGGACGGGTCCGGAAGTTCCACCGGCTTGGCGCTGGGGGTCAGCGTTCCGTCAGCCTGCTGCCAGAGGACAACGTTGCCGGTGTTGGGGCCGCTCACGGTCTGCAGGTAGGTCAGCGAGCGCAGGGTCTGGAAGGCGCGTTCCTTGCTGGCTGCGTCGCCGGTCTGCTGCCAGTGACGCAGGTAGACCACCGCGGTGCGGGCGATGTCGTCGGCGTTGTAGGCGCCCTGCGTCCAGTGGCCGGTGGCGGGGTCGAGGTCGCCGCCGCCGATCCGGGCGTAGCTGCCGTCCGCTTTCTTGTCCGCGTAGGTCCAGGGGGCCTGGACGTCGGGATTCCGATCCAGCTGATAGGTGGTGTGGCCATCCACGGGGGTGAGCGGCACGGTGTCCATCAGGAAGTTCAGGTGGTCAAGGTTTGTCAGGGGTGCGGTGGCGGGCTCGCCCGGAACGGCTGCCTCCTTTCCAGCGTCCCGCTGAGGGACAGCTGCCGTCCCCGGTGCGGGTGCCGCGCTGGCGGCACCCGCACCCGCCGCCCCCAGCATGAGCATCGATGCCGTCACGGCGACGGCCGTGAATCGTTTTCGTTGTATCAAGCGGACATCGTTGTTTGTCATCGGTGGCTCCTGGCTGGCGGGTTGTCGGGCGGCGGACGTGGCTGGGGCGGTGCTAGCTGGCGGCGGGAATCCGGTCCAGCTTGGCGACGCCGATCTTTGAATCAGCCATGCCGTAGAACACGAACAGCTGCTCGCCGATTTTCTCGATCGCGGTCGGGAAGACCACGTTGGGCACGATTCCGGACATCTCGTCCTCGGTCTCGGGCGCCAGGAGCGGCTTGTCACTGCGGGCGATCACCTTGGAGGGGTCATCGGCGTCGAGGATCATCGCGGCCGCGGTGTAGTTGACGTTCTGCTGGTGGTCGAACGCCGACTTCGCCAGCTCGCCGGAAACGCCGTGGTGGATCAGCAGCCAGCCTTCGTCGATGCGGATCGGGGCGGGGCCGCCGCCGATCTTCAGTTCCTCGAACGGGAACTCGCTCAGGGCCACGAGCCGGTGCTTGGCCATGTGCACGAGGTTGCGGATGTCCTTTTCCACGTCCGCGACCGGCGCGTAGGAGATCCAGATGCCGGGGCGGTTGTCGGTGATTCCGGCCGGCAGGTGCTCGCCTTCGCCCTCGCGGATCCAGCCAAGGTCCCACATCGGGCGGTGCAGCATCGCGTAGGAGGGCACGCCGTCGGGGTCGTTGACCGGTTCCGGGAAGAACACGGCGTCCTTGTTCGGGAAGAGGTTCAGGTCCATGGAGAGGTCGGCCTGGTATCCGAAGAGGCACGGGCCCAGGCGTTCCCAGCTGCGCAGGTCCTCGGAGTGGGCGAACGCCAGGCGCGGGCCCAGCGGGCCGTAGGCCACGTAGGTCATGAGGTGCTTGCCGAGGCTGGGGACCCAGGTGGTGCGCGGGTCCTCCGTGCCGGCATTGTTCAGGCCGCGTTCCCAGCCCTCGTCGGGGGCGAGGACAATGCCCTCGCGCTCGACTCCGGTGGGGACGCCGTCCTCGATGATCACCTTGGCCAGTCCCACACGGGAGACGTTGCCCTTGGCGACGAGGCGCGGCAGCAGGTACAGCTGTCCGTCGGGGCCGCGGCCGCTGGCCGGGTTGAGCACACCTTCGGCTTCAAACTCGTTGCCGGGCTCCGGTGACATGATGACGCCGGCGCGGGTGAGGGTGAAGGGGACGGTGGGGAGGTTCGAAGTCTGGGGGAAGTCAAGATTAGCCCTTTACGCTGGATCCGATATTGGTGGAAATGAACTGACGCTGGAAGAAGATGAAGAGTGCGACGGCGGGCGCGGCGAGCACGCAGGCTCCCGCCAGGATGGCGCCGAACGGGTTGGATGCCGTCGCCGAGACGTTGGAGATGTAGTTCGCCAGAGAGACGGCGAGGGGCTGGATGGCCTGGTCCTTGGTGACAAGGAACGGCCAGAGGAACTCGTTCCAGGGCCCGATGAAGGTCAGCAGGATCGCTGTGACAATCGCGGGCTTCACCAGCGGGATGGCGATCTGCCACAGGATCCGCAGCTCCGACGCGCCGTCGATCCGGGCCGCCTCGAACAGGGTGGAGGGCAGCTGCAGGAAGTACTGGCGGAACACGAACACGGCCGTGGAGTTGATCGCGAACGGCAGGATCATGCCCAGGTACGTGTCGGCGAGGCCGTAGTCCCGCACGATCATGATGTACAGCGGGATAAGCAGCAGCTGGAACGGGATCATCTGCACCAGCAGCATCATGCCGAACACGAGGCCCTTGCCGCGGAAGTGCATTTGCGCCAGGGCGTACCCCACCAGCAGTCCGAAGATCACGGTGAAGAAGATGACTCCGCCCGTGAAGATGCCCGAGTTGGCCAGGCCCTGGAGCAGGTTGATGGAGTTGTTGATGTTCGTGTAGTTCTCGCCCGTGACGTTCGACGGGTTCGGAAACGCCCCGGCCACCGAGGTGTCCGGTGAGGTCTGCAGCGAGCCGATGAACATGTAGTAGAACGGGAAGAGAAACACGAACGCGCCCAGGCCCAGCAGGACAAAACTGCCCAGGCCCAGATTTTTGCGCTTTTCCACCTGGGAGGCTTTTCCGGACTGGCTGCCGCCGGAACTGCCGGGACCGCCACCGGAGCGGCGGGCGCCGCCGTCGTCGTTGTTCTCATCGTTGGGCGCCGCCGCCTTGTTGAGAATTGACATCCTAGTCCTCCTTCCCGCCCACGAGGCGTTTCTGGATCAGGGTGATCAGCAGCACGCCGATCACCAGCACCACGCCCAGCGCGGCGGCCAAATCGGGGTTCCCCTGCAGGATGCCCTTCTGGTACATCAGGAACACCGGTGAGGTGGAGGCGCCGTCCGGGCCGCCGCCGCCGGTGAGCAGGTACGGCTCGGTGAAGAGGTTGGCGCCGGTGATGGTGGCCAGCAGCGTCACCAGCACACTGGCCGAGCGGACACCGGGAACGGTGATGTTCCAGAACTGGACCCACTTGCTGCCGCCGTCCACCGAGGCGGACTCGTACAGCTCGTCCGGGATGTTCTGCAGCGCGGCCAGGTACAGCAGGATGAAGAATCCCAGCTGCTTCCAGGTCACGTACAGCGCCACCGTCGGCATCGCGAGCCAGGAGTTCACCAGCCACGAGGGTCAGGGGCCAGCGGCCCCAGCAGCTCGTTGACCAGGCCGTCCTGCTGGAACAGGAACAGCCAGACCCCGACGACGGCGACGCTCGCCGTGACGTACGGGACGTAGTAGCTGACCCGGAAAAACGTCCGCAGCTTCGTGACGCGGTTCAGGGCATTGGCCAGGACCAGCGACAGGCCCACGGTGAGCGGGACGTTGATGACCAGGAAGACGCCGATGTTGGCGAAGGACCGCTGGACCGCGGGATCGGTCAGGACGGTGATGTAGTTCTCAAGGCCGACAAACGGGCGGTCCACCTTGACCCGCGGTGCGGTGAAGAAATAGTCGTGGAACGAAATGTAGACGGCGTAGCAGAGCGGGAAGGCCAGCACGGCCAGCACATAGATGACATAGGGTGCGCTGAACAGCAGGCCGAGCGGCTGGCGGCCGAGGAAGCTTTGCGCTTCCTGGCCGCCGGCTGCCGGTCCGGCGCCCGCCGCCCCTGTCTGAGGGGTGGTGTGGCCAGCAGTCTGGCCGGTGGCCGCGCCGCCGTCAGCTGAGCGAAGTGACATGGGGATCCACCCGCTACTTCTGGGCTGCCAGTTGGTCGATCTTCTCGGCGGCGCCCTTGAACGCGGCATCGACGCTTTCGTTGCCGAAGATCACGGACTTGGCGTACGCGGTGCGGAAGGTCTGCCAGACCTCCACCGAGTTGGCCACGTTCGGCACCTCGACGGTGCGGCCGGCCTGCTCGGCGAACTGCGTGTAGAGCGGGTTCTTGGCGAAGTAGTCAGCGTAGGTGGCCGGGAGGTCCTGGCGCATCGGCATCTGGCCGGTGTCGGCCAGGAGGGCGCCGTCCTGTTCCTTGCTCGTGGCGAACTTCATGACCTCCCACGCCGTGCCCTGGTTCTCGCAGGCGGAGTACATCGCGACGTTTTTCGCGTCGGAGAAAGTGGAACCGTCGGTCTGGGCCTCGGCGCCCGGGACCGGCACGGCACCCCAGTTGATCTTGTCCTTGTAGGCGGCGATGGCCCACGGACCGGCCAGCGCCATGGCGGACTTGCCTTCGCCGAAGGCGTCACCCTGGAAGACCTCCTTGGAGGCCAGGTTCTCCTTGTACAGGGTCTCGAACATGGCGGCGACCTCCTTGCCCTCCTCGCTGTCGAAGGTGGCCTTGCCGTCCTTCACGAGCGGGGTGCCCTGGGAATTGGCGGCGTAGAACGGGTAGAAGTCGAACCATGACTGGAAGAAGTCGCTGGCCGGGGACGGCCACACGGCGTTCGCCGTGGCGCCGGACTTCACCAGGGCGCGGGCGGTCTCGACGAATTCCGCCTGGGTTCCCAGCTTGGGGTTCTCGGCGTCCAGCCCGGCCTTGGTGAAGATGTCCTTGTTGTAGTAGAGCACCACCGGGTTGGACTTCCACGGCAGCTGGTACATCTTGCCGTCGTCCGACTTGTACTGGTCGGCCAGCTCGCCGGTGCGTTCCTTGATGTACTGGGCGCCGTCCGGGAAGGAATCGAGCGCCACCAGTCCGCCCTGCTTCTGGAACTGCGGAACCGCGACCGGTGCGGTGTTGAAGACCAGGCAGGGGCGTTGCCGGCGGTGATGGCCGCGCCGATGACTTCCTCCGAGCTCTTGCCGGCCGGGATCTCCTGGGCGTCAATCTTCTCGTCCGGGTGTGCGGCGTTCCACGACTCCACCATGGCTTTGCCCCACTTCACCTCGAACTCGTTGTTGGAGTACCAGATTTTGATCGGTCCCTTGGCCGTGGTGGCCGAGTCGGCGGAACTGTCGGCGGCTCCGCCACCGCAGCCCGCAAGGCCGGCTCCCATGATGGTCAGGGCGGCCACGGACAGTACTCGCGTGGCAGTTGAAAAGCGCTTCATTGCGTCTCCTTGGGAGGGTTTCGTGGGACTGGGGGTTGTGTGAGGGTTGTGACTTGGGGTGTTGCCGGGTTCTCAGGCGGCCGGGGTTGTCAGGCGGCCGTTGGCCGGTCCGGGGCGGGCCCGGTGGAGGCCCTGACCACCAGCCGGGGCGCCGGGAGGACCGTGTCCCCGTCGCTGTGGATGCCGGCCAGCTGGTTCAGGAGCACCTGGGCGGACACCCGGCCCCAGAGCATGGGGTCAGTGGCAAGGGTGGTGAGCGGCGGATTCAGGTACTGGGTGAACTCAGCGTTGTCATAGCCGGTGATGGACAGGTCGCCGGGGACACTCAGCCCCAGGGACTGGGCATAGGACTGGCCCGCGGTTGCCATCAAGTCGTTCGCGTAGACAATGGCGGTGGGCCGCTCCGCCCCGCGGAGCAGTTCCGCGGTGGCGGCCACCCCGCCGGCGGCCGTAAAATCGGCGCCGGCGAAGAGGTCGGACGGCAGCCCGGCCTTGGCCATGGTGTCTTCCCACGCCTTGCGGCGGCTCCGGCCGTGGATGTACTCCTGGCCGCCGCCCACGTGGGCAATCCGGGTGTGTCCGAGGGCCACGAGGTGGTCCACGGCGGCCACGATGCCGGCCGACTCGTCCACGGAAACAGCGGGGAACGGGCAGCTGGCGTCGGGCCGGTTCAGGGTCACGGCCGGGACTTTGAGGTCAAGCAGCAGGGCGATGCGGGAATCGTTGTGCCGGACGTCGGTGAGGATCACGCCGTCCACCCGGCCGTTGTCCACCAGTTTGCGGTAGCACCGCTCTTCGGCGCCCGGGGCGGTGGCGACACTGAGGACCAGGGTGTAGTCATGCTCGGCAAGTGCCGTCTCGATCCCGGCGATGAACGCGGGGAAAAAGGGGTCCGTGCCCAGCAGGGACGGGTCCCGGGCCACCACGAGGCCCAGCGCGTAGGCCTTGGCGGACGAGAGGCCCTTGGCCCGCAGGTTGGGCTTCCAGCCCAGCTCCTTCGCCACCCTGAGGATCCGGTCCCGGGTGTCCGGGCCGACGCCGGGCTGGCCGTTGAGGGCGTAGGACACAGCACCCTTGCTGACGCCGGCCGCGTGGGCGACGTCGCTGATGGTGACTGCCATGGAGCCTGTCCCTTCGAAGGGGTTCAGCTGCAACCTTCAGCACTGAACCGGTTAAGTGATGTGTACTACTAAACCGGTTCAGTTGGGATCTGTCAAACAGACGCGGGCAGGTGGGGGCCGAAGCACGGGCCTCTGCGGGCGCGGGCGGAACGGGAGGGCACCCTCCCGTTCCACCGGCTCGTCAGCGCGTGGGAACGCCACCTTCGCTGGCAGGCGTCACCTCGGCGTCGCCCCTGGCACTGGCCGGGAGATGCGAATGGCGGTATTCGTCGGGGCCGATCACGCCCGCGGCACGGTCCTGGGATTCCAGCACCCGGGCATAGGGAAGCGCCAGCCACAGCGCCAGCACGATCCCGATGACTCCGCCGGCGAGCTTGCCGACAATGAGGGCAAAGACCATGTTCGGCTGGAAGTTTGCACTGAACGCCAAGTGATCGCCGAATGTGAACGCCGCGCACACCGCGAACGCGATTGTTAGCACCTTGTCCCGGGGCGGCATCAGCGTGATGATGCGGAAAAGCGCCAAAATGTTGGCGGCCCCGGCGAGCAGGCCCGTGGCTCCTTCTTCGCTGAAGCCGAGCTTGCCGCCGGCCTTTTCCAGAGGTTTCGCCAGCCATGTCCGGATGGCATAGACCATGGGAAAAGCTCCGGCGAGCATCACTCCGATGTAGCCGGCCACCTCTAACGCCCGGAACTGGTCATCGGCGTCGGCAATAAACGGCGCAAGCGGCCACGGGCCGAAGACGTCGAACACGTTGGTGAAATACTGCACCACGGACAGCGCCAAAGCCAGCTTGATCAGGACGTCCAGGCCCCGGCCGAAGTAGATAAAGCCTGTGACCATGATCCGGGACGCGAACCTTAACCCCAGGGCCAGCAGGATCACGAAGACCGTCAGTGGCAGCAGGTTCAGCAGGATTTCGCCAAGCGGCAGGTCGAACGGCGTGGTCGACGCCGAGCTAGTGGAGACGTCCTCACGCAGCGGAGTATGCCCGGTCTGCAGCAGCAGCGTGATGATGAAGACTGCAAACGGGATGGCCAGCAGGCCCGCCATGACACCGAGTGCCATGTACTTGTGGTCACGCTTTTGTAGCATGGCCAGGCCCACCGGGACGGAGAAGATGATGGTGGATCCGGCCGTGAAACTGACCGCGAAGGCCATGATCCAGGCGCTGTGGCTGCCGGCGGTCTCGTGGGCAAGGTGGTAGCCTCCCATATCGCCCGCGATCAGCGTGGTTGCCGCCAGCGAGGGGTCGGCGTGCAGCAACGAGTACAAGGGCGCCACGTAGCGCGCGACCAGATCGCTGAGGATCGGGATGAAGCACATGATTCCCGCAACGGGCAGGAAGATGGGCCCGATCGAGTAAATGCCCTCCTTGAATTCCTTTCCAAAGCCCTTTTCGTCGTTGAAGATGGCGCTGACGGCCCCGATGAGCAGGAACGCCATCATGATGTAGATGATTACTTGGCCGATGATTTCCATAGTGATCCTGTTCCGTTTCCTCGATCAGGCCAGCAGAGCGCGCGTGTGGTCGTTGAGGAAGACGCCGTGAGGATCGAATTCCCGACGCACGGCCACGAACTCCTCATACCCCGGGTACAGGGCCGCTACCCGTTCGCGGGTCAGGAAGTGGATTTTGCCCCAGTGCGCGCGGGCATCGAAGTCCTGGAGCATCTCGTCGACATCGCGCAGGTAGGGCCAGTAGTTGGTGCCGGGGGCGCCGGAGACGGAAAGCACCGTCGTGTTCCTCCCTTGGAAGGGTGAGAGGTAACCCTCCTCTGCCTTTACCCAGCGCACCTCGATGGGGTATTTCTGGTCTGCGTGGCGGGTGCGGATCAGGTCCTGCAGCGATTCCACCGCTTCGCGGCCGCGCTCCATGGGCACATAGTATTCGAGCTCGTGGAACGGGATCATGAAGCCGCCGGCGTAAATGCGATATGCGCGGTCGCGCCGGGCCCCCTCGGCGCTGGAGAGATCGGTGCCTTCATCGAGGTCCACGGCGTTGTAGCGCTTGGTGTAGCTGCGGTTGACCATGGATTCCCCCGCGGGGTGGGCAGCTCATAGAGCCCCGCCGACTCCTCACCCTGACACCAAAGGAAGGAATAGTGGCGGTTTCCGGCAATATCGGCATCCCAATTCGCCACCGTTTCACTCCACGTGGGGTAGGTGATCTGCTCGGCCAGGTGGTAGCGCGGGGAGACCGCCAGCTCCACCTCCAGCAGGATGCCCAGCGTGCCGAGGGCCACCTGCGCGGCCTTGAGCTCGCGAAGGTCGTGTTCGCCGATTTCCACTATCTCGCCGTGGCCGTTGATCAGCCTCGCCCAGCGCAAGGCGGAAGAGAAACTGCCCAGCTCGACGCCGGACCCATGGGTGCCGGTGGACAGTGCCCCGGCGATGGCCTGCTTGTCGATGTCCCCCTGGTTGGTCAGGGAGAGTCCGGCGTTCCAGAGCGGTTCGCCGAAATCGCTGATCGCAGTGCCTGCTCTCGCCCGGGCCCGCAGCCGCCCGGTGTCAGTTCCGGTGATCCCCGAAATTCCGGCCAGGTCCAACAGGATCCCGCCGGTCTGCACCAACGGGGTGAAGGAATGCCCGGCACCAACTGCGCGTACGGGCAGGCCGGCTTTGATCGCGTAGCGGACCACCTCCAGGACTTCCTCGTCGGTACGGGGGCGGACGGTATAGGCGGGGTGGCCGACTGGTTTCCGCCCCAGTTGCTCCATTGGCGGTGGATGTCGTGCGGGACGGCGGGGAACTCTGTGGTCAGGGTGTTAATAGGCATGGGGTGTCCTTGGGCTGTCAACGAAGTTGGGAGGTGCGAATGCGCCGGGAGCGCGCCGGCTGGGACGGCTCAGGCGCCGTGGTTGGTCATGACGTGTTTGGTGCGGCTGAAATCTTCCAGGGCATAGAGCGAAAGATCACGGCCGTAACCGGAACCCTTGAACCCTCCCCAAGGCACTTCGTTGGCAAGGACCAGGTGTGAGTTGACCCAGACCGTGCCGAAGTCCAGCCTGCGGGGAATCGCGACGCTTCGTTTGGCATCGCTTGTCCACACGGACGCGGCCAGGCCGTACTCGGTCGCATTGGCGCGGCGGACGGCTTCTTCATCGGTCGAAAAGGTCTCCACCGTAATCACCGGCCCGAATATCTCAGTGCGGGTAGCCTCAGAGCCTTCGCGGGCATTGGTCAGCACGGTGGGGGCGATGAAGTACCCGGGTCCCGGCAGCGGGCCGCCGCCCACCGCCGCCCGCAGCCCTTCGGCGGCGGCGCGTTCCAGAAAACCCTTCACGCGCTCGAAGTGCGCTTCGGAGACCATCGGTCCGATCTCGACGTCGGCCCCGGCGCCGGGCTCGCCGACCACCAGGGTGCCCACTTCGCGGACCAGCTCTTCAATCAGAGCCTCGGCGACGCTTTCCTGCACCAGAACCCGGCATGCGGCACCGCATTCCTGGCCAGAATTCCAGAAGCGGCCGCCCTGACGCCCCGCGCAACCTCCTTCAGGTCTGCATCGGCGAAGACCAGGACCGGAGCTTTGCCTCCGAGCTCCAGATGCACCCGCTTGCGCGAGGGGCAGCCGCGGCGGCGACGGCGGAGCCGCTGCCTACGCTTCCGGTGAGCGCGACGAGTGCGACATCGGGGTGCGCGGACAGCCGCGATCCCACAGGGTCGCCGTAACCGGTGACGATGTTGACGACGCCGGCCGGAACAATGTCCGTGATGAGTTCGGCCAGCTTCAGCGTGGTCAACGGGGTTTGTTCGGAGGGCTTGAGCACAACGGTGTTGCCGGCCGCGAGGATGGGAGCGAGTTTCCAGGCCGCCATCAGCAGCGGATAATTCCATGGCGTGATGACACCGACGACGCCGAGCGGTTCACGCAGGATGACGGATGTGTGTCCTGCGGCGTAGTCCGCGGCCGCAAGGGAGGTCATGGTCCTGCCCGCGCCCGCCATAAAACGGAAGGTGTCGACTGCGCTGCTGACGTCGTCCTCGGCCACCGCTGGGGGCTTTCCGGTGTTGAGGGATTCCAGCCGTGCGAGGTCCAGGGCATTCGCCTCGAGCCTATCGGCGACCTGGTGCAGGATTTCGGAATGTTCACGCGGGGTCATGGCGCCCCACGCCGGCTGCGCAGCCCGGGCGGCTGCCACCGCACTGTTCACGTCTTCAGCGGTTCCGGCGGCCACGGCGGTGATGGTCTCGCCGGTGGCGGGATTGACGACGTCGATACTGTCACCCCCGCTGCCGGGCGTAAAGGTGCCGTTGATGAATTGGCAGGCAGGGGCCATGCCGGCGGCGGCATCGGCCTCGGATCTGGATGACATTCGGGGACTGGCGGGACCTGACGCCGCATCATTGCGGCCGCCTGTCCGTCCGGCGCGGCGGACTTCGGGGAGGCTATCGGAAATTATCTGTGTCATCGCGGACTCCGGATTTCTCGGGTGCGTTGTTGCGACCGGCACTGGAAGTGTGCGCCGCATCACATTTAGGGAAGATAATTCCATTGAACTTTAGTTTTAAATGTTTGGCAAGGGTGCGGAGAGAAGTTTTTCGCCCGCGAGGCGGTTAAGCGTCTTTGAGAATCCCCACGTGCCAGGGGATCCGGCCGGCCTCGGCGGAAGGAACCGGCACATAATCGTCGAACAGTCTGGCGAGTGCCGAAGGGTCAGCGGCGCTCAGGAGCGTCCCGGTTGAGTGGCGGGCGGTATTGGACGTAACCACACGCCCGCGATCGGTAACCATGACCACGGCGCGATCCATGGTGGCCACGGATTTTAGGAAGATTGACGCTAATACCGGCAAACACAGGTCCGCCCCCAACACACTCCGGTTCCCTTCCCGGGGCTGGAAGGGTACGGCCAAGGTCACCACATTCAGGTCCGTGCCGCCGCTGTCGATGTAGGGGCCAACTGCCAGGGAGCGCCCGCTCGTGGTGGGCAACTGAAACCAACTCATTGCGAAATAGTCGTAGTAGCGGATGGAATCCGGGTTAAAGACGTGGGCGGCGAATTCGGGCTCGCCGCTCTTTCCTCGGCGCCACCACTCCAGCCAGGTCGCGGCGTCGCGGAGTACATTCTGGCCGAAGGCTATGCGGCGCCGTCCACCAACCCCTCACGTTGAGCGATAACACCCTGCAGCTTCGGGCGCAACAGCTCGAAATCCGCCTTCGCGGGGTGCCGCCCGGGGCCGCCTCGACTATGTGCAGGATGTCCGGGAGAAGGTCACTGAGGTCGTCGAACACCGCATCCAGGCGGCTGCCGATGAGATGCGCCGTGGTGCGGATTGTCCGGGAGAGCTGTTCCGGGCTCATGTTTCCTCCGGTGTCGCGGTAGCAAGTTCCAGGAAGAAGTCCAGCAGCACTTCAGATTCGCGCTCGAAGTGCGCGGCGGCGAGGCGGTCGGCCGCTTCCTCATCGCGTCCTTCGATGGCGTCGAGGATGGCATCGTGTTCTTCGCTGGCCGTTCTAACGGATGCGGCGGAGGCACCGCCAACCCACAGCAATGACGCCAGTTCGCTGTGGACCTGGATCGTGGCGTTTGTCAGCCGGCGTGACTGCGCTGCTACTCCGAGGCTGATGTGGAAGCGGCTGTCGGTCCGCCGCAGCTCTTCCGCCGTAGTGGCCCGGGCGAACCGGCGGGCAAGTTCGCGGCAGCGCCGCAAATCCTGTTCGTCCGCCCGCAGCGCCGCCCGTCGTCCGACACCGGCCGCTATTGTGGCGGCGAGATCGCCTAAGTCACGCAGGTCTTCCGGGCTGCGCCGCTTGAATTCGGCCAGCAGCTGCTCCGGGGTTGCCAGCGCCTTTCCGCTGATGAAGCTGCCGCCCCCACGGCCGCGGCGGGTTTCAACCAGGCCCTTCAGCCGCATCTCGGCGAGGGACTGGCGCAGCGTGATGGAAGATACGCCAAGCTGTTCGGCCAGGACATTTTCGGGCGGCAGTTTGTCGCCGTCGTTGAGCAGTCCCACCGCAATTGCACTTTGGAGCTGCCGCGAGATCCGGTCCGACAGGCCGGCGCCAGTGGCATCGGCCCCCGTAGCTGGGCGATCATGTCGATGGTCCCCACATGGACGGCCGTGTCGATGTCCGGGCTGTGTGCACTCACGCGGCAACACTAACACCGCCCCGGTTACGGTACGGAAGCTCCGTCAGACGCGGACCAGTCCGGCGACGTCGGCGAGCAGCTGCACCGAGCGAAGGCGGGCCTCGGTGCCGGTGCTCTGGTGCGCGACGATGAGCTCGTCGGCGTCGGCGTGGGCGGTGAACTCGTCGAGGTATTCCAGCACCGCGTCCGGAGTGCCCACGGCGGAATACTTCGTCATCTGCGCCACATGCTGGCCCTGCGGCGAGTCCAGGATCATGTCCGCTTCATCGTCGCTGAAGACGCGGCCGTTGCCGAAGAACAGCGAGACGCGGGCACGTTTGGTGGCCTGGAACATCTCCTGCGCCTCCGCCGCGGTATCCGCCGCGATCACGTTGACACCGGCGATCACATGCGGGGCGGCCAGCTGCGCGGACGGCTGGAAGTCGCGGCGGTAGATCGCGACGGCGTCCTGAAGGGCGTTGGGGGCGAAGTGCGAGGCGAACGCGTACGGCAGGCCCAGCTGCGCGGCGAGCCGGGCGCCAAACAGCGAGGACCCCAGGATGTACAGCGGCACATCGGTGCCCTTGCCGGGTGTGGCCTCCACGCCCGGAATGCGGGTGGGGCCGCTCAGGTAGCCCTGGAGTTCCAGCACGTCCTGCGGGAAGGTGTCGGCGGACATCGGGTCGCGGCGCAGGGCCCGCAGGGTGTTCTGGTCGCTGCCGGGCGCGCGGCCCAGGCCCAGGTCGATCCGGCCCGGGTGCAGCGTCTCAAGCGTGCCGAACTGCTCGGCGATGGTCAGCGGCGAGTGGTTGGGTAGCATCACGCCGCCGGCGCCGAGGCGGATGCTCTCGGTCTGCGCGGCGACGTGGGCGATCAGCACGCTGGTGGCCGAGGAGGCGATCGCGGACATGTTGTGGTGCTCGGCGTACCAGACGCGCCGGTACCCCAGTTTCTCGGCGAGCTGAGCCATGGCCACGCTGCCCGCCAGGCTTTCTGCCGCCGTCTGGCCCTTGCCGATGGTTGCCAGGTCAAGGATGGAAAGCGGAACAGTCACGGAAAAGCCGGCCTTTCGTTGCGGGAAGTCACTGGCGCGGCGCCGGATCCCGGCGTGCGCACACTGGCAACAACGACGCCGGCCCCGGGTTATTTCTGCGCCGGCTGTGGCGCTCCCCATGTGCCTGGCACCACGGTCAGGCCACGCAGCCCCCAGGGCGATCTGCCCGTCGATGGACCGGATCTGGTTCTGGACGCTGCCGAGCTGGCCCTGCAGATCGGTCACGACCTTCTTCTGCGCGGCGATGGAATCCTTGTTGGCGCCCTTTTTCGCCTGCAGGGTCGCGAGGGTGGCGCTGGCATCGGTCAGTTTCTGGTCAAGCGCCGTCAGCTGCGCCTGGAGCGTCTTCAACGTGGCTTCGGTGGCGCTGATCTCCCCGTTGAGTCGGTCCAGCTGCTCCAGCAGCGGAGCGACCCGGGACTGGATGTCGAGGATCTCGCGTTCCTTGGCGGCGATCTGCGTGTTCAGTGCCGTGAGGCCGGCCACGAGCGAATCCATCTGGGCGTTCAGTGCAGCGATCTCTGCCTGCTTCGCGCCCGTCGCCGCGGTAGCATCCTCCAGGGCCTTGACCACTCCCGGCAGCTGGGACTGCAGTCCGGCCAAGTCGGATGCCTTGGCGGCGACGGCGGCGTTGGCGGCGGAGAGGGCCGAGGTGGCACCAGCCAGTTCGCCTTGCAACCCGTCGAGCACGAGCTTCTGCGCGGTGATCGCGGCCTGGCTCTCGGTGACGTTGTCGGTCAGCCCGGGCACAGCCGCCTCCAGTTCCGCCACGAGCCGCTCCTGCGCCGCGGCCGCGCTGGCCGCGGTGGCCGCCGCGGTTTCCAGTGCGGGGAGCTGGTCCTGAAGGGCCGTGAGCTCGGACTGCTGGCCGGCGACGGCACCGTTGGCGTCGCTCACGGCTGTCTGGAGCACCGGGATCTGCGCCTTCAGCGCGTCGATCTCGCCGGCCTTGCCGGCGACAGCGTCGTTGGCGGCCGTCAGCGACGCCTGGAGCGGGGCGGCCTGCTGCTGCAGGGTGCTGCTCTCTTGCTGTTTGGCCAGCAGCTGGGAGTTGAGCCCGGTGACCGCCGTTTGGAGAGCGGCCAGGTCCCCCTGGTAGCCGGAAATGGTGGCGCTCTTGGCGCTGATCTGGGCGTCCACCGCGGCCAGCTGCTCGTTCTTCAACTTCCGCAACTCCAACAGAGTTTTCTTCTCGTCGGTGTTGCCCTGGATGGCGGCGATCTGCTTGGTGAGCGCCGCAATCTCGGCTTCCAGGGTCGCTTTTCTGGCCTGCAACGCGGCGAGTTCGCCCTGCGCTGTGGTCAGCTGGGCCTGCTTGGCCGTGATCTCCGCATTCTTGGCCGTGATCTGCTGCTGCAACGTGGCGATCTCCGCAGCCACCGCCGCGATCCGGTTGCTGTTGGCGGCGAGGGCTGCGTCCGCGCTCCTGGCGGCGTCCTGCAATGCTGTGAGCTCTGTTTGGGCGGTGGTGATCGCTGCCTTGGCCGCGGCGAGCGCGTCCGCGGCGTCCTGAGCATCCGCTTGCAGCGAGGTGAGCTCGCCCTGGGCGGCCGCGATCGCCGCATTCCCGGCGGTGACGGCGTCCGCGGCTTCGGTGGCGGCACCCTGGAGTCCTGCCAGCGTCGACTTCGCGTCATCGATCGCGGCCAATTGGGCGTCAAGATCTGCCTGGGCGGCGGTTCCTGCTTCTTCAAGGGACCGGAGCTCCGACTCGGCATCGCTGACGGCCCCTTCGGCAGCTGCAACGGCTGTTGCCGCGGTGGCTGCCGTGGCGGTTAGCGCTGCGAGTTCCCCTTCGGCGGCGGCGATTTCGGCGGTCTTGCCAGCGAGCGCCTCCTCGGCCGCAGCGGCCTCTGCCGCCAGGGTTTCCTGCTCACCCAAAGCCGCGGCGATTTGGCCATCCTTCATCACGATCTGCGCTTCCAGGGCGGCCGCGTCACTCGCCAACTGCTCGGCGGCGGCCAAAGCGACTGCCTCCTCTTCCTGCAGGGGCGCCAGCTGGTTCCCTGCCGTTACTTGCTCCGCCTGGAGATCCGCCAGAGCGCCCTGGGCCTCGCGGATGGAAGCGTCGGTGCTGGACCGTTCGGCCTCCAGCGCGGCGAGGTCATCCTGCGCGGCCCGGATGTCGACGTCGAGTGCCAGCCCGGCGGCGTCGAGCTCTGCGATGGATGCAGTTGCGGCATCGATCTCCACCTTCAACGCCGAGGCGCTGGCCTGCAGTGCGGAACGTTCAGCCTGAAGCCGGGTGATGATGGCCGCGTTCTTTTGGCCGCGGCCTTGAGCAAGTTCTCCTGGACGGTGCCGCGGTGTGCCAGCTGGTTCACCACCCCGTTGCAGACCCCGTGGCGGATCCAGAATTAGCGGTCGCCTGCGGGGCGAACAGCAGCATGCTGGTCAGCACGCCCGGGACGACGACAGCCGCGGCAAGCCGGCGGGTGAAGGCGGAGCGGTTCGAAGGATTGAGCATTGAGACCCCCAGGCGAGACACGGTAAATGCGGCCCCCTGGCCGCATTTTGTAGTCCCGATGCTATGCGTAGAAATGCCTGCAATTGCGGGCCGGTTCCACTCGAGTTTCCGCTGCTTCTACGTGCCTTTTCCGGGGTGTACTCACCTTTTCGACGGCGACTACTTGGTTCTGAGTTAGGGGCACGAATAGTTGTAATCCAGGCCGCCGGAAACGTACTGTGTCAGGGCAACGCGGCTGCCCGGGGTGAGCGGCGGCAGAGAGCAGTTGGACTTGGCTCCGGTCAGGGACCTCGCGCCGGCGAGCCAGCTCGGCAGTCCGGCGAGTGGGCTGTCGGGCGGGACCGCGCCAGCGATCTGGCCCCACTGGTATCCGGTGGAATAGAGGCCGACTTCCGCGTTGATGCTCGTGAAGTAGGCTGTCATTCCTTCCAGGTCGGCCACGTTGGCCGCCTTGTCCGGCTGCCAGCTGTTTTCGGTTTCCACGTCCAGCCACCACAGGTAGTTCTGCGGATTGTCGACCCCGCGGATCGTGGCGTCGTCATAGGCCTTGGCATAGCCATACATATAGGAGCAGGCCCGGAAATCGCCCGCGCCGCTGCCGCAGACACCATACGGGTTGTCCACTTCAACGCCGCCGTAGTGGTTCGACGTGGGCCACCACGAACCTTGCAGGCCCGGGTTGGCTGTATTGACGTAGAGCGCCACCCTCGGCTGGGCGGTGAGCGGCGGGTAAGGGCGGTTTCCGCCCACGCCAGTTGGGCCGCCAGGCACGGGTTGGTGGTGTTCGCGAGGCCGTTGTTGACGCCGACGATGGCGAAGGCCGGCCGTTTGGGGAGGGTTTTCCCGCACTGGGGCCAGGACACGTCAATACCCACCGGCTCGGCAACCCGGGGCGGCGCCGCGGCGGCCGGCCCTCCGCCCAGCAGGACAAGGCCAAGCGTGATGGCGGCGGAAACAAGCTTCGTCAATACCCGGGTAGCCATGCCCCAGCTTACGTCCGGGCCCCGTCGGGTCCGGGAACCCCGCCGTGCGCGTCGGCGGTTGGAATACTCAGCAGGCTGACGGAGTTTCCGCCCTATGAGGCACCACAACTCACAGCCTCGCGAAACGTCCGCCGACCTCGAAGCCGCACGCTAGAACCCGCCAAATTTTCACCGCCGGCCCGCGCGGCCGGCAGAACAGGAGCCCGACATGGCCAACATCCTGATGGTCGTATCCGCCGCCGATTCCCTCACCATGCGCGACGGCACCGAACACCCCACCGGCTACTGGGCCGAGGAACTGGTGGTTTCGCACCGGACCCTCCGCAACGCCGGCCACACCGTCCTTATCGCCACGCCCGGCGGCGCGAAGCCCACGGCGGACGAGGTGAGCCTGGCCGCCGAGTCCGCCGGCGGCCAGGACCGCGCCGACGGCTTCCGCCGGTACCTCGCCGAGATCGACGCCGAACTGTCCGCGCCGCTGGCGCTGGCCGACGTCGACCTCTCCGGCTATGACGCGATTGTCCTGCCCGGCGGCCACGGTCCCATGACCGATCTCTACCAGGACGCGGACCTGGGCAGGCTCCTGGTCGCGGCGGACACGGCCGGAAAGATCATCGCCCCGTTCTGCCACGGACCGGCAGGTCTGCTGAGCGCCACGGACGACGCCGGGACGTTCGCCTTCGCGGGACGCCGCCTCACCGTTTTCACCAATGAGGAGGAGCTCAACGGCGGCACCGGCCCCAACACGCCGTGGTTCGTGGAGGACGTCCTGACGGATAAGGGCGCCGTCGTCGAGAACGCCGCCGCCTGGACGTCCCATGTGGTGCGCGACGGCAACCTGATCAGCGGCCAGAACCCGCAGTCCAGCGAGGATGTGGCGCAGGAAGTCCTCAAAGGCCTCGCCGAATAGCACCGCCCGAGTAACATCCGCAGGGCCGGGTCCGGGGTGGCCGGACCCGGCTATGCTGTCCGCATGGCCATCAAATCCACTGCTGATAAAGTCGCCACCATCCAGAAGGGGTACACCCTCGAGGGCCCCACGATCGAACTGGGCGCCGCGATCATCGACGGCGAAGTCCACAAGGATGCCCCCGTCCGGCTCCCGCTGTCCATGATGAACCGCCACGGGCTGGTGGCCGGGGCAACCGGCACGGGCAAGACCGTGACCCTGCACATGATGGCCGAACAGCTCTCCGCGGCCGGGGTTCCGGTGTTCCTGGCGGATATCAAGGGCGACCTGTCCGGGCTGGCCACGGCCGCCACCGGCAGCCCGAAGCTGCTGGCCCGCACGGAAGGGATCGGCCAGGCCTGGTCCGCCAGGACGTTCCCGGTGGAGTTCCTGGCCCTGGGCGGCGACGGTAACGGAATCCCCGTCCGTGCCACCATCACCTCCTTTGGCCCTATCCTGCTGTCCCGCATCATGGAACTCAACGACACGCAGGAATCGAGCCTGCAGCTGGTCTTCCATTTCGCGGACAAGAACGACCTCGAACTTATTGACCTGAAGGACCTTCGCGCCGTCATCCAGTTCCTCACGTCCGCGGAAGGCAAAGACGAACTGGAGGAACTGGGCGGGCTGTCGAAGTCGACCGCCGGTGTCATCCTTCGTGAACTCATCACCCTCGAAGCCCAGGGCATGGAGAAGTTCTTCGGCGAGCCCGAGTTCGACACCGCCGAATTGATGCGCACGGCCACGGACGGCCGCGGCGTCATCACGTGCCTGGAGCTGCCCACCCTGCAGACCAAGCCGATGTTGTTCTCCACGTTCCTGATGTGGCTGCTGGCGGACCTCTTCGACGAACTGCCCGAGGCCGGAGACCTGGACAAGCCGAAACTCGTCTTCTTCCTGGACGAGGCCCATCTGCTGTTCAACGGCGCCTCGAAGGCCTTCCTGGACGCCATCACCACCACCGTGCGGCTGATCCGGTCCAAGGGCGTCGGCATCTTCTTTGTCACCCAGACCCCCAAGGATGTCCCCGCCGAAGTCCTCGGCCAGCTCGCCAACCGAGTCCAGCACGCGCTCCGGGCCTACACGCCCGAGGATGCCAAAGCGCTCAAAGCCACCGTCTCCACCTTCCCGATGAGCGACTACGACCTTGAGGAGACCCTCACCTCCGCCGGGATCGGCGAGGCAGTCATCACCGTCATGAACGAGAAGGGCGCCCCGACGCCGGTGGCGCTCACCCGCCTGCGTGCGCCGGAATCGGTCATGGGGCCCAGCGCCGACGCCCTGATCTCAAGCACCGTGGCCGGCTCCGCGTTGCTGCCCAAGTACGGCACCGCCGTCGACAACGTGTCCGCCTACGAAAAGATTGCCGGGAAGGACCCGGCGGGCACCGCGGCGGAGGCTCCCGCCCCGGCGCCCGACGGCGGGGCGTCCGGCGGCGGCACCCCCGACGTGTCCGACGTCGAAGCCGAGGCGCGGCGGATCGAGGAAGACATCCTGGGCCGTCCCAGCAGCCGCCCGCGCCGGCCCCCGCATCTCAAGAAACCCGCCGGGAACCGGAGCTCAGGGCACCGCGCCAGTCCCCGCGGCAGCCTGCAGGCGACAGCACGGCCGGAGACCTGGCCGGGGCCCTTGGCGGTGCCCTCGGCGGCGGGCTCAAGAGTATGGCCCGCTCGCTGGGGACCCAGCTCGGCCGCGAACTGCTCCGCGGCGTCTTCGGCACGGCCCCCAAGCGCCGACGCTAGCAACGCTGCGGAGCCTGCCCGGCCGTTCTAAAGCCCTCGCATTGGCGGCCCCTACTGCCGGCGATCCGTGCGGTCCTTGACACATGGGGCGCCTGCGACAATAAGTTTCCTGTGGGGTGCAGGTAACGTAAGGTACGTGCAAATGAGTCAGGCTTTGGTCAGGACCGCAGCCGGTTGGCTGCTGGGCCTGATGCTTGTCGTGGCCGCGGGCGTTGTCGCGATCAATATCGTGAACAACTCAATCGCAAGCCCGCAGCAGCCTGTGCGCGAATATTTCGACGCTTTGCAGAAGGGCGAGGGCGAGAAAGCCCTCGGCCTGTTGCGCGCCTCCGTGCCCCAAAGCAACGCCGCCATGCTGGACGGAACGGCGCTGCAGACCGCCGCCGCCGGAATCAGCGACGTGCGGTATGGCGACGCCGAAGACCGCGGCGGGAACCAGGTCATAGTTCCCGTTGACTACACGATTGACGGTAGCGAACAGCGGACCGAGTTCCTGCTGGAAAAGTCCGGCACGGAATGGCTGTTCTTCCACAAGTGGGCGATTGTTCCCGCGGCCCTTCCGGTCGTGGATGTCACGGTGGTCAACGCCAATGAGGCCACACTCAACGGGGTGCCGGTGAACATGCCCAACGGCCGCAACTCCTTCGCCGTTTTCTATCCGGGCGAGTACGAGGCCTCCCTTGCCGGCGAGTACTTCTCCGCCCCGCCCACCAAAACCACGCTGTCCGGCCGGGATCTCCCCGCTGCCCCGCTGAGCCTCATGACCGAAGCGACCGACGAGCTCAAGGACGCCGTGGGCAGCAAGGTCAAGGAGTTCCTGGACACCTGCGCCGATACGGCCGACAAGCAGCAGAAGCTCCAGCCTGACTGCCCGTTCTACCATGCCACCAACAACCGCGTCGTCGATGGCACCATCGACTGGAGCATCCAGGAGTACCCCACCGTCAGCATCGAGCCCTTTGGCGGACGCTGGGTGGTGGCGCCCCTGAACGGCAAGGCACAGATCAAGGCCCAGCAGGTTGACCTCTTCACCGGGGCCGTGACGGAGCTCAACGCGGTCCATGACTTCAGCTTCACGACGCGCCTGGACATCGACGCCGACAACGTCAAGGTCACGCCGCTCCTGAGCTACTAGCCCGGTTTCGGGCGCTACGGGCGCGGTTTTGCGGCCGCCCGCGGGTCGAGACCCCGGGAATCCCGGGATCCGGGGACCCCTTAAAGCCAGAAAGCTGCCGTCCGTGACGCGGTGGTCACGAACAGCAGCCAAATCTGGGCCACTCCGGCGGACGTCAGTCCATTCCGCGCAGGTCCAGCACCAGCTCGGTGTCGCCGTCGGGCTGCAGCAGCACCGGGATGCCCCAGTCCTGCTGGTACAGGTGGCAGGCGGCGTGATCCGGGATTTCGCCGTCAGCATCCTCCGGGCCGTCGCAGGCAGCGGCGCGGGCGGTAATGTGCAGCACGCCCTCTGCAACGTCGGAGGCGAGTTCCAGCGTGCGGAGAAGCCCCACGGACGTGCCGCCGCCGGACACGAGCAGTTCCGGCGGTGTGGAGGAGATCTTCAGCTGGGTCGGGTCGCCCCAGCGGTCGTCCAGTTTCTGGCCGGTCGGCGCGGTGAAGCGAACGGTCAGCTCCAGCAGTCCGGGGGCCACCGGGCTCTTGGGCCGGTGGGTCTGGACGGCGCCCTCGTCCACCTGCTGCGCTTCCTTGGGAATCGGCACATAGACCAGCTGGTGCTTGTTCGCCTCGACCACCACCAGGAGCGGCTCCGCGCCGGCCACCTGGGTGTGGTCCACAATCACGTCGGACGGCTCGGACAGGCCGCGCGCCAGCGTGGAGACCGTGTCCGAGGACGGATCGTAACGGCGGACGGCCCCGTTGTACGTGTCGGCGATCGCCACCGAGCCGTCAGGGAGCACCGTCACGCCCAACGGGTGCTGCAGCCGGGCCTCGGAGGCCGTCCCGTCGCGGAAGCCGAAGTCGAAGAGGCCCTTGCCGACGGCGGACTCAACGGTAACCGTGCCGCCGTCGTCGATCACGAGTTTGCGCAGGGCGGAGGTTTCGGAATCCGCCACCCAGATGTTGCCGTCCGTGTCTTCTGCGAGACCGGAGGACTGGGCGAACCAGGCTTCCGCCGCCGGGCCGTCGAGCAGGCCCTCCAGGCCGTTGCCGGCGATGATGGATACAGCGCCGGAGCGCGGGTCGAAACTGAAAATCTGGTGCACGCCGGCCATGGCCACCACGACCGCGTTAAGTTTGGTGGACCAGACAACGTCCCAGGGGAGCTGAGGGAAACCCGCAGCGGATCCGCCTCCAGTCGGGAGCCGTACGCGGCGCCTTCCTCATCCACCCGGGCCGGTCCCGTCTCGAGCAGCCGCTGCACGCCGTTGCCGGCCAGGGTGCTGACGGTTCCGTCCGTCAGGGACAGCCCGCGCAGGCGGTGGTTCACGGAGTCGGCAATCACCACGTCGTAGCCGGCTTCGGCAGCGACGTCCTCCGGGAGCAGCACCAGGCCCTGGGGCTCGTTGAAGCGGGCCGTCGCGGCATTGCCGTCCGCATGGCCCTTGTCGCCGGAACCGTAGGTCGCCTGGACGGTCTGGAAGTCGGTGGAGAGCTCCACGAGGCGGTGGTGCCCGGTGTCGGTGACCAGCCACGAACCGGCGTCCGTGCTGCTTCCGACGCCGCGGCCGGCCGGAAGGAACAGGGCCTTGCCGGGGAACCGCAGGGTGCCCGACGTCGGCTCCGGCGCCACATACGGCCCGTCGCCGCGGTGCAGCGTGCCCTTCGCCTCGTGTTCGGCGATCAGCTCCGGGATGAGCACGGAGAGGCCGTCGGCGTGGCCTTCACCGGAGAGGTGGGCCACGATGTACCCTCGGGGTCGATGACCACCAGCGTGGGCCATGCGCGTGCCGTGTAGGCCTTCCAGGTGTCCAGTTCGGGATCGTCCAGGACCGGGTGGCGGATCTCGTAACGCTCGACGGCGGCGGCCAGCGCCACCGGATCGGCCTCGTGTTCGAACTTGGGTGAGTGCACACCCACCGTCACGAGGACGTCGGAGTACTGCTGCTCCAGCGGGCGGAGCTCGTCCAGCACGTGCAGGCAGTTGATGCAGCAGAAGGTCCAGAAGTCCAGCAGCACGATCTTGCCGCGCAGGGACTCCAGGTCCAGGGACTTGCCGCCGGTGTTGAGCCAGTTGCGGCCCACCAGCTCGGAGGCCCGGACCCGGAGGTGGGTGCGTACGGTTTCGGTCATGAGCGTCCTTCCAGCTTTGAATTGCGTTCGGCCAGCCGCGCATCGCGTTCAGCCAGCTTGGCAAACATATCGTTGTAAGCATTGAGATCGGCGTCGTTATTCCTGTCCGCCGCCCGGTCGGTGCGTTTGGACTCGCGCGCATCGGAGCGGGACCACTGGACGGCGACGCCGATCGCCACCAGCAGCGTGGGCACTTCGCCGATGCCCCAGGCCACCGCGCCGCCCATCTGCTGGTCCAGCAGGGCTGAAGGTCCCCAGGTCCGGCCGAGGTTGCCGAAGTAGTCCGCGGCCAGCAGGCCGGTGCCGCCCATGATCGCGACGCCGAAGAAGGCGTGGAAGCCCATCGTGGCCAGCAGGAGCAGCAGCCGCATGGGGTACGGCGCGCGCCGGGGCAGGGGTCGGTGCCGATCATGGTCAGCACGAAGATGTAGCCGGTCAGGGCAAAGTGCAGGTTCATGAGCTCGTGGCCAACGTGATCCCGCATCGCATACCCGAAGGCGTCCGAGTAGTAGAACAGCACAATCGAGCCGGCGAAGTTGGCGGCGGCGAACAGCGGATGTGTCACCAGCTGGGAGAACTTCGAATGGATGAAGATCAGCAGCCACTCCCGGGGGCCGCGGGAGCTGTCCCGCCGTGCCGTCAGCGCGCGCAGGGCGAGCGTCACGGGAGCGCCCAGGACCAGGAAGATGGGGGCCACCATGGTCAGGGCCATGTGGTCCACCATGTGCGCCGAGAAAAGGACCCGGCCGTAGACCGCCGGCGGACCGGAGGTCACGTAGGTCAGGACGCCGAGTCCGATGACCCAGTTGACGGTCCGGAACCAGGACCAGGAGTCCCCGCGCCGGAGCACCTTGAGCAGGCCCAGGATGTAGGCCACCAGGCCAAAGACCGCGACGGCGACCCAGAGCCAGTCGGGGCGCCACTCGGTCAGCCACCGCTCCGGGGTCAGTTCCGGCGGCAGCTCGTAACCGGAGATGATGAAGGCCGGGGAGGCGTCCGGGGCCAGGGACTCCCCTGCGGCGGCGCGGAGCGGCCCAGCGCGACGGCGACACCCGACGTCGCTCCCATCACCAGCATTTCGACGACGACGAGCTGCCAGAGGACCCGGCGCGCGGACGGGCCACCGCCTCGGCTGCCCAGCTGCGGGATGACCCAGCGCCGGTGCATCAGCCCGATGCCGCCGAGGACGAGGGTCGCCGCCGCCTTGGCCAGGATCAGCTGCCCGTAGGCCGAGCCGAAGAGGTCGTTCCAGGACGTCAGCCGGATGCTGGAATTGATCACGCCGGAGGCGAAGACAAGGATGAAGGCGAAGCCCGCCAGCGCGGAGAACCGGCGCAGCACCGGCTCGGTGATATCGGGGCGTCCGGCGGACTGCGAGCCTGACGCGGCGGCTCCCAGGACGCCGGAAAGCAGTGCCAGCATGATGATGCCGCCCACCCAGGCCGACACGCCCACCAGGTGGAGGCCCAGCGAGTTGATGGCGCCTTCGTGGTCGGCCGAGCTGGCGGAGTGGCCGATCAGCGCGGTGGGTACGAGTCCGATGAGGGCGAGCACCAGGGTCGCGGCCAGGCCTCCCAGGGACGGGACGCCGAAAAGCGCCGTGGTGACTACTGCGGCAATGACGACGACGGCCAGCCATGCGCGGCCGGTCTCGATGTCGGTCATGAAGTAGACGAGGGACCGGGTGAATTCGGGGTCCCCTGAGATCCCCTGCCCGGCGATGTCGGAGTAGCTCAGCACGAGGACGGCAACCGCTGACAGCGTCCAGACAACGCCGGCGATGCCGGTGACAACCAGCGTGCGGGTGAAGGCAGGATGCTCCGGGGAGTCCTTGGCCTTGGAACGCGAGCCGGCCAGCGAACGGGGCAGGATGGCGACAGCGAAGAGCAGGCCGCCGATTACGGTGGCCAGCGCGATGTTGTGGACAGCCTTGCTGGCGGGAAGGCCCCAGCGGACCAGTGCGCCCGGGTCTGAGACCTCGCGGGCGGCTGCGGCGCCGGAGAACAGCAGGGCGGCAACAAGTCCGAGGAACAGGGCCGCCAGGCCGCGAACAGCCAGGGCCGGGAGATCCCGGCGGAAAACGCAGCAGGGCCCCGCGCTCCCCGGTCGGGGCTGGAGCGGCTGCTGTGGCACGGGGATTTGCTGCGGAAGGCACAGTTCCATTGTCCGCTACGCCCCGCCTGCCCGCCGAATCGGGCGCCGCACCCAACACCTGCGCGGCAGCCAGGGAGGTCGCACTCAACGAAAAGGAGCGGCGACCCCGAGGGTCGCCGCTCCTTTCAAGCATTCAGAGAAGAACTACTTCTTCTTGGAGACCGCAGCCTTCAGCTTGGAGCCTGCGGTCAGCTTGACGCTGTGGCCCGCGGCGATCTGGATGGTCTCGCCGGTCTGCGGGTTGCGGCCGGTGCGAGCTGCACGGTCGGTGCGCTCAACTGCGAGCCAGCCCGGGATGGTGATCTTTTCGCCCGCGGCGACAGAGGTCTCGAAGACCTCGAACAGTGCATCCAGCACGGAGTTGACGGCTGCCTGGCTGGTGCCGGCCTTGCCTGCTACCTCTGCAACAAGTTCACTACGGTTCTTAGCCATTTATGTCCTCCTGGACGGTCATGATTTCTGGAGCCTGCACACGGCATGCGCACAAGCCACTGTCCGAAAACTTACCAGCTTGCCGCCGCCGAGGTGGCAAATTCCGCGTGTTTTCGGCCTTTTTCGAGGAAAAACCCGGGAAACGGCGCCTTTCGGACCCATATTTCGCCATCAGCGGACGCTCCCTCAGCTGCGGCGGGATCAGCGGTGACGCTCCCTCAGGTCCGGCGGGATCAGCCGTGATGCTCCCGCGCCAGCCTGGCTGACGACGGCGACGTGCCCGGCCTCTGCGGACTGCCGCACGCCGCGGTGTTGCGGGCGGCGTGTCTGGGGGCTGAGGTGCCGGCTAGGGGCTTCTGCGGCGGCGCCTGACGTCGGGGTGTAAGAGCGGGCATTCTGTACGGCAGTGTTGGTATGTGGCATTGCCGTGAGCGGCCGCCCGGTGGTGCGGGAGCGTCCTGAGGGTGGAGTGTGGGTTAAATGCGGGAGGACCCCCAACATGGTTGGGGGTCCTCGACCTTTAATGATGTTCCGGCGGTGACCTACTCTCCCACACCCTCCCGGGTGCAGTACCATCGGCGCTGTGGGTCTTAGCTTCCGGGTTCGGAATGGGACCGGGCGTTTCCCCCACGCTATGACCGCCGTAACCCTTGCTCCCGTACCGTCCAGACCCTGGGGTGTGGTGGTGGGAAATTTGTGGTTACACGTTCCTGCACCGGTGATGCTGGTGCAGTTGTGGTGTTGTTATTTTGTTGTGTTCTCAAGCAACTTCCCGTGGCGGGTTTGTTGGTTGGGAACCACATAGTGGACGCAAGCAGTCTTGTTTTCTTTGTACCCCTTCCCTGGTGTGAACGTCTTTTGAATCCGTTCACGGAGGGTGTGTGGTGTAAGTTATCGGCCTATTAGTACCGGTCAGCTTCACGAGTCGTTAGTCCTCGCTTCCACATCCGGCCTATCAACCCAGTGGTCTGGCTGGGGGCCTCTCACACACAAGGTGTATGGAAATCTCATCTCGAAGCGAGCTTCCCGCTTAGATGCTTTCAGCGGTTATCCCATCCGAACGTAGCTAATCAGCGGTGCACTTGGCAGTACAACTGACACACCAGAGGTTCGTCCGTCCCGGTCCTCTCGTACTAAGGACAGCCCTTCTCAAATTTCCTGCGCGCGCAGCGGATAGGGACCGAACTGTCTCACGACGTTCTAAACCCAGCTCGCGTACCGCTTTAATGGGCGAACAGCCCAACCCTTGGGACCTACTCCAGCCCCAGGATGCGACGAGCCGACATCGAGGTGCCAAACCATGCCGTCGATATGGACTCTTGGGCAAGATCAGCCTGTTATCCCCGAGGTACCTTTTATCCGTTGAGCGACGGCCATTCCACAATGTACCGCCGGATCACTAGTCCCGACTTTCGTCCCTGCTCGAGATGTCTCTCTCACAGTCAAGCTCCCTTGTGCACTTACACTCGACACCTGATTGCCAACCAGGCTGAGGGAACCTTTGGGCGCCTCCGTTACTTTTTAGGAGGCAACCGCCCCAGTTAAACTACCCATCAGGCACTGTCCCTGACCCGGATTACGGGCCGAAGTTAGATGTCCAAAGTGACCAGAGTGGTATTTCAACGATGACTCCACCCGAACTGGCGTCCGGGCTTCAACGTCTCCCACCTATCCTACACAAGCCACTCCGAACACCAATACCAAACTATAGTAAAGGTCTCGGGGTCTTTCCGTCCTGCTGCGCGTAACGAGCATCTTTACTCGTACTGCAATTTCGCCGAGTTTATGGTTGAGACAGCGGGGAAGTCGTTACTCCATTCGTGCAGGTCGGAACTTACCCGACAAGGAATTTCGCTACCTTAGGATGGTTATAGTTACCACCGCCGTTTACTGGGGCTTAAATTCTCAGCTTCGCCTTGCGGCTAACCGGTCCTCTTAACCTTCCAGCACCGGGCAGGAGTCAGTCCGTATACATCGTCTTGCGACTTCGCACGGACCTGTGTTTTTAGTAAACAGTCGCTTCCCCTGGTCTCTGCGGCCCCTGCACGCTCCGGACAGCTAGTGTCCATCACGATGGGGGCCCCCTTCTCCCGAAGTTACGGGGGCATTTTGCCGAGTTCCTTAACCATAATTCTCTCGATCGCCTTAGTATTCTCTACCTGATCACCTGTGTCGGTTTGGGGTACGGGCGGCTAAAACCTCGCGTCGATGCTTTTCTCGGCAGCATAGGATCACCGAATCCCCCTTACGGGAGTCCCATCGGATCTCAGGCATCATGAACGGCGGATTTGCCTACCGTTCGCCCTACATCCTTAGACCGGGACAACCATCGCCCGGCTCGGCTACCTTCCTGCGTCACACCTGTTAATACGCTTGCCTCCCAGGATCAGGTCCCGCGCTCCACCAAAACCCTCACACCACAAGGGTGATCGGGCAGGTCTCGGGCGGTTAGTATCCCCTGTTCAGCATGGGCGGTTTTTCGCCGGTACGGGAATATCAACCCGTTGTCCATCGACTACGCCTGTCGGCCTCGCCTTAGGTCCCGACTTACCCAGGGCAGATTAGCTTGACCCTGGAACCCTTGATCATTCGGCGGACGGGTTTCTCACCCGTCTTTCGCTACTCATGCCTGCATTCTCACTCGTGTAGGCTCCACCGCTGGTTTACACCGCGACTTCACTGCCCACACGACGCTCCCCTACCACTCCAGACGCCTGAACCAACCCCACGAAGGGACCGGCTGGGCTATTGTCTGAAATCCACAACTTCGGCGGTGTACTTGAGCCCCGCTACATTGTCGGCGCGGAATCACTTGACCAGTGAGCTATTACGCACTCTTTTAAGGATGGCTGCTTCTAAGCCAACCTCCTGGTTGTCTTCGCAACTCCACATCCTTTCCCACTTAGCACACGCTTAGGGGCCTTAGTTGGTGGTCTGGGCTGTTTCCCTCTCGACTATGAAGCTTATCCCCCACAGTCTCACTGCTGCGCTCTCACTTACCGGCATTCGGAGTTTGGCTGACGTCAGTAACCTTGTAGGGCCCATTAGCCATCCAGTAGCTCTACCTCCGGTAAGAAACACGCAACGCTGCACCTAAATGCATTTCGGGGAGAACCAGCTATCACGAAGTTTGATTGGCCTTTCACCCCTACCCACAGCTCATCCCCTCCATTTTCAACTGAAGTGGGTTCGGTCCTCCACGACGTCTTACCGTCGCTTCAACCTGGCCATGGGTAGATCACTTCGCTTCGGGTCTAGATCACGCCACTGCAACGCCCTATTCAGACTCGCTTTCGCTACGGCTTCCCCACACGGGTTAACCTCGCGACGTAACACTAACTCGCAGGCTCATTCTTCAAAAGGCACGCCGTCACCACAACACAGCAAGCTGCGGAGGCTCCGACGGATTGTAAGCACACGGTTTCAGGTACTGTTTCACTCCCCTCCCGGGGTACTTTTCACCTTTCCCTCACGGTACTGGTCCGCTATCGGTCATTAGGGAGTATTTAGGCTTATCAGGTGGTCCTGACAGATTCGCACGGGATTTCTCGGGCCCCGTGCTACTTGGGATACTTCACCGGGCGGTACACAACATTTCGGTTACGGGGCTCACACCCTCTCTGGCCGGCCTTTCAAGACCGTTCACCTATGCCTGTACTACTCACCCCACTGCCCCGGCAGAGACAGAATGGGAAGTCCCACAACCCCGACCATGCAACGCCCGCCGGCTATCACACATGGAACGGTTTAGCCTGATCCGCGTTCGCTCGCCACTACTGACGGAATCACTATTGTTTTCTCTTCCTGCGGGTACTGAGATGTTTCACTTCCCCGCGTTCCCTCCACGCACCCTATGTGTTCAGATGCGGGTCACCAGGTAACTCGCGCCCCTGGCGGGGTTTCCCCATTCGGACACCCTGGGATCACAGTCCGGTTATCGACTCCCCCAGGCTTATCGCAGATTCCTACGTCCTTCTTCGGCTCCTAATGCCAAGGCATCCACCGTGTGCTCTTAAAAACTTGACCACAAAAGATCAAAAACGCTAATTTTCGAGAGAACCATGAAAACCAACCCACACACCCCAAAGGGCGCCCGGGCCAGATCCAGGTTCATATTCTTGGAAATTGCTTCTTATAAAAGATGCTCGCGTCCACTATGTAGTTCTCAAACAACAACCCCGTACCACACACCCCGCACACGTCTCGTGTGCGCTCGGTGCAGCCAGGAAACCAGAAACACAAGTCCCACACCCCACACCCCGCCCCCAAAGGGACAGACCATGGACCGTGGTCCTGTTGTCTCAGGACCCAACAGTGTGCCAAACACTAAACCGCGCAACCAAACCCCGCACCGTTCCAGGACCACCGCCCTTCCGAAGAAGAGAGGATCCGTACTGGGCGCCGGGAAAGAACACGCGGCCGCTATTTGTTGATATTCCACCCGTGAGCACCCGCCGCAGAACAATCGCCTGCGCAACGGGCCTACTCCTGACAACCCCGCCACACTCACATACATGAGGCACGGCGGTTGTAGGTGCTCCTTAGAAAGGAGGTGATCCAGCCGCACCTTCCGGTACGGCTACCTTGTTACGACTTAGTCCCAATCGCCAGTCCCACCTTCGACAGCTCCCTCCCACAAGGGGTTAGGCCACCGGCTTCGGGTGTTACCAACTTTCGTGACTTGACGGGCGGTGTGTACAAGGCCCGGGAACGTATTCACCGCAGCGTTGCTGATCTGCGATTACTAGCGACTCCGACTTCATGGGGTCGAGTTGCAGACCCCAATCCGAACTGAGACCGGCTTTTGGGATTAGCTCCACCTCACAGTATCGCAACCCTTTGTACCGGCCATTGTAGCATGCGTGAAGCCCAAGACATAAGGGGCATGATGATTTGACGTCGTCCCCACCTTCCTCCGAGTTGACCCCGGCAGTCTCCTATGAGTCCCCGCCATCACGCGCTGGCAACATAGAACGAGGGTTGCGCTCGTTGCGGGACTTAACCAACATCTCACGACACGAGCTGACGACAACCATGCACCACCTGTAAACCGACCGCAAGCGGGGCACCTGTTTCAGGTGTTTCCGGTTCATGTCAAGCCTTGGTAAGGTTCTTCGCGTTGCATCGAATTAATCCGCATGCTCCGCCGCTTGTGCGGGCCCCCGTCAATTCCTTTGAGTTTTAGCCTTGCGGCCGTACTCCCCAGGCGGGGCACTTAATGCGTTAGCTACGGCGCGGAAAACGTGGAATGTCCCCCACACCTAGTGCCCAACGTTTACGGCATGGACTACCAGGGTATCTAATCCTGTTCGCTCCCCATGCTTTCGCTCCTCAGCGTCAGTTAATGCCCAGAGACCTGCCTTCGCCATCGGTGTTCCTCCTGATATCTGCGCATTTCACCGCTACACCAGGAATTCCAGTCTCCCCTACATCACTCTAGTCTGCCCGTACCCACCGCAGATCCGGAGTTGAGCCCCGGACTTTCACGGCAGACGCGACAAACCGCCTACGAGCTCTTTACGCCCAATAATTCCGGATAACGCTTGCGCCCTACGTATTACCGCGGCTGCTGGCACGTAGTTAGCCGGCGCTTCTTCTGCAGGTACCGTCACTTTCGCTTCTTCCCTACTGAAAGAGGTTTACAACCCGAAGGCCGTCATCCCTCACGCGGCGTCGCTGCATCAGGCTTTCGCCCATTGTGCAATATTCCCCACTGCTGCCTCCCGTAGGAGTCTGGGCCGTGTCTCAGTCCCAGTGTGGCCGGTCACCCTCTCAGGCCGGCTACCCGTCGTCGCCTTGGTGAGCCATTACCTCACCAACAAGCTGATAGGCCGCGAGTCCATCCAAAACCACAATAAAGCTTTCCACCCCCACCATGCGATGAGGAGTCATATCCGGTATTAGACCCAGTTTCCCAGGCTTATCCCAGAGTTAAGGGCAGGTTACTCACGTGTTACTCACCCGTTCGCCACTAATCCCCCAGCAAGCTGGGATCATCGTTCGACTTGCATGTGTTAAACACGCCGCCAGCGTTCATCCTGAGCCAGGATCAAACTCTCCGTTGAAGAAAAACAGACACACCATGCGCCCCCGGGAAAACGGGATGCACACAATGCACAAAATTTGAAACCAGCCAAAAACACCAGACCACACCACGGGGTGGCGGGCCCGGCAAATTCAACCAATTCAATACAATAAATTGGTATCAACAAACTTGGCACACTATTGAGTTCTCAAACAACAGACACACCCGGCACCACCACAACCCTTTCGGTCGCGGATCGCTCCGGAGCAACTTTTCAAACTTACCCGAACCCGTGAAGCTTTGCAAATCAACGTTTCCGCGATTCCCAGCCCCACAAGAGGATCCCCACCCTACTCCGGCACGCTCAACAGCGCACCATTTTCAGGCCATTTAGAAGGGGGTCGGTCGCTATCTTTCCGCATCAGCGGCGGCGACTCGAATAACTGTACACGCGACCAGGGCCCGACACAAATCCACCCACCACGCCCCACCCACACCCCAAAAACCCCCACACCACGCGGCAGGACAGCCCTCGGCACGCAATAACCGCCCCGCACATCCGGAATTCCGCACTGTGTCGTCGGTCACCGGTTCGTCCGACACCATTCCAGTGACCCCCAGGTGGTGTTGGCATGCGCGGACGCCACAGACCGAATGTGCTCCAGTGGCGTGTCCGGTCCACCCGCAGCCGGCCTGTCCCTGGGCAACGTTTGCCACCCGCATCGGGCCCGGTCTTGGCCAACCGTGAGCCCGATGAAAAGAGCCGCAGCCTGTGGGAAATGGGGTGCTGGTCAACGTGCCGCCGCCGATCGACGCGATCGCGGACACATGTTGTTCTCCAACAGCCAAGGGGCAGCTGGCAGGACAAGCCCATTGGGCTGGCAGTGATTGGAAGCGCTGTCATCGCGTCACGCAGGAGTAGCGCGGGAACCGATCCCTGGGCCGTCTCGCCATCCTTGGGGCGCTGCTGGGCCGGGTCCTACGCGACAGGACCGTGCAGGAGATCGCGACCGCCGGCGGCGTAGGCGATGACGCGCTGATCGCTCGGGCCGGAGGCGAGCTCACCGCCCATGTCGTCGTCCTCGAGGGCGGGGGCCTGGAGGCCGACGAGTCCCTTCTGACCGGGGAGTCGGATGCTGTCGGCAAAGAGCCGGCACTGATATCCAATCCGGATCGATCAGTCCGTCCGGCCGGGCACCGCGCGTGATCCGAGTGGCGCTGATTCGTTCGCCAGCAGGCTCACGGCCGAGGCGAAGCGATTCCCACAGGCCAACTCGCGGATCCGCAACGGTCTCGATCGGATCCTGGGCCAACTCACCGGGGCCTTGCTGCCGGCAGCCCGCAGCGTCACCAACGGCGAGATGCAATCCAGGGAGCGAGTTGCAGTGACGGGCGCGTCGCCTCAAACAGTCGCCTGTTTCTTCACGACTTTGCGGTTGTGGATGAACCTAATGATCACCAGAAGGCTTATCGAGGCAAAGACGAACAAAGCACACACGGCCGCCCCGGTGGGGCTGGTGCGGTGGTTTTGGTTTGTGGGTTAAATGCGGGAGGACCCCAACCTGGTGGTTGGGGGTCCTCGACCTTAATGATGTTCCGGCGGTGACCTACTCTCCCACACCCTCCCGGGTGCAGTACCATCGGCGCTGTGGGTCTTAGCTTCCGGGTTCGGAATGGGACCGGGCGTTTCCCCACGCTATGACCGCCGTAACCCTTGCTCCCGTACCGTCCAGACCCTGGGGTGTGGTGGTGGGAAATTTGTGGTTACACGTTCCTGCACCGGTGATGCTGGTGCAGTTGTGGTGTTGTTATTTTGTTGTGTTCTCAAGCAACTTCCCGTGGCGGGTTTGTTGGTTGGGAACCACATAGTGGACGCAAGCAGTCTTGTTTTCTTTGTACCCCTTCCCTGGTGTGAACGTCTTTTGAATCCGTTCACGGAGGGTGTGTGGTGTAAGTTATCGGCCTATTAGTACCGGTCAGCTTCACGAGTCGTTAGTCCTCGCTTCCACATCCGGCCTATCAACCCAGTGGTCTGGCTGGGGGCCTCTCACACACAAGGTGTATGGAAATCTCATCTCGAAGCGAGCTTCCCGCTTAGATGCTTTCAGCGGTTATCCCATCCGAACGTAGCTAATCAGCGGTGCACTTGGCAGTACAACTGACACACCAGAGGTTCGTCCGTCCCGGTCCTCTCGTACTAAGGACAGCCCTTCTCAAATTTCCTGCGCGCGCAGCGGATAGGGACCGAACTGTCTCACGACGTTCTAAACCCAGCTCGCGTACCGCTTTAATGGGCGAACAGCCCAACCCTTGGGACCTACTCCAGCCCCAGGATGCGACGAGCCGACATCGAGGTGCCAAACCATGCCGTCGATATGGACTCTTGGGCAAGATCAGCCTGTTATCCCCGAGGTACCTTTTATCCGTTGAGCGACGGCCATTCCACAATGTACCGCCGGATCACTAGTCCCGACTTTCGTCCCTGCTCGAGATGTCTCTCTCACAGTCAAGCTCCCTTGTGCACTTACACTCGACACCTGATTGCCAACCAGGCTGAGGGAACCTTTGGGCGCCTCCGTTACTTTTTAGGAGGCAACCGCCCCAGTTAAACTACCCATCAGGCACTGTCCCTGACCCGGATTACGGGCCGAAGTTAGATGTCCAAAGTGACCAGAGTGGTATTTCAACGATGACTCCACCCGAACTGGCGTCCGGGCTTCAACGTCTCCCACCTATCCTACACAAGCCACTCCGAACACCAATACCAAACTATAGTAAAGGTCTCGGGGTCTTTCCGTCCTGCTGCGCGTAACGAGCATCTTTACTCGTACTGCAATTTCGCCGAGTTTATGGTTGAGACAGCGGGGAAGTCGTTACTCCATTCGTGCAGGTCGGAACTTACCCGACAAGGAATTTCGCTACCTTAGGATGGTTATAGTTACCACCGCCGTTTACTGGGGCTTAAATTCTCAGCTTCGCCTTGCGGCTAACCGGTCCTCTTAACCTTCCAGCACCGGGCAGGAGTCAGTCCGTATACATCGTCTTGCGACTTCGCACGGACCTGTGTTTTTAGTAAACAGTCGCTTCCCCCTGGTCTCTGCGGCCCCTGCACGCTCCGGACAGCTAGTGTCCATCACGATGGGGGCCCCCTTCTCCCGAAGTTACGGGGGCATTTTGCCGAGTTCCTTAACCATAATTCTCTCGATCGCCTTAGTATTCTCTACCTGATCACCTGTGTCGGTTTGGGGTACGGGCGGCTAAAACCTCGCGTCGATGCTTTTCTCGGCAGCATAGGATCACCGAATCCCCCTTACGGGAGTCCCATCGGATCTCAGGCATCATGAACGGCGGATTTGCCTACCGTTCGCCCTACATCCTTAGACCGGGACAACCATCGCCCGGCTCGGCTACCTTCCTGCGTCACACCTGTTAATACGCTTGCCTCCCAGGATCAGGTCCCGCGCTCCACCAAAACCCTCACACCACAAGGGTGATCGGGCAGGTCTCGGGCGGTTAGTATCCCCTGTTCAGCATGGGCGGTTTTTCGCCGGTACGGGAATATCAACCCGTTGTCCATCGACTACGCCTGTCGGCCTCGCCTTAGGTCCCGACTTACCCAGGGCAGATTAGCTTGACCCTGGAACCCTTGATCATTCGGCGGACGGGTTTCTCACCCGTCTTTCGCTACTCATGCCTGCATTCTCACTCGTGTAGGCTCCACCGCTGGTTTACACCGCGACTTCACTGCCCACACGACGCTCCCCTACCACTCCAGACGCCTGAACCAACCCCACGAAGGGACCGGCTGGGCTATTGTCTGAAATCCACAACTTCGGCGGTGTACTTGAGCCCCGCTACATTGTCGGCGCGGAATCACTTGACCAGTGAGCTATTACGCACTCTTTTAAGGATGGCTGCTTCTAAGCCAACCTCCTGGTTGTCTTCGCAACTCCACATCCTTTCCCACTTAGCACACGCTTAGGGGCCTTAGTTGGTGGTCTGGGCTGTTTCCCTCTCGACTATGAAGCTTATCCCCCACAGTCTCACTGCTGCGCTCTCACTTACCGGCATTCGGAGTTTGGCTGACGTCAGTAACCTTGTAGGGCCCATTAGCCATCCAGTAGCTCTACCTCCGGTAAGAAACACGCAACGCTGCACCTAAATGCATTTCGGGGAGAACCAGCTATCACGAAGTTTGATTGGCCTTTCACCCCTACCCACAGCTCATCCCCTCCATTTTCAACTGAAGTGGGTTCGGTCCTCCACGACGTCTTACCGTCGCTTCAACCTGGCCATGGGTAGATCACTTCGCTTCGGGTCTAGATCACGCCACTGCAACGCCCTATTCAGACTCGCTTTCGCTACGGCTTCCCCACACGGGTTAACCTCGCGACGTAACACTAACTCGCAGGCTCATTCTTCAAAGGCACGCCGTCACCACAACACAGCAAGCTGCGGAGGCTCCGACGGATTGTAAGCACACGGTTTCAGGTACTGTTTCACTCCCCTCCCGGGGTACTTTTCACCTTTCCCTCACGGTACTGGTCCGCTATCGGTCATTAGGGAGTATTTAGGCTTATCAGGTGGTCCTGACAGATTCGCACGGGATTTCTCGGGCCCCGTGCTACTTGGGATACTTCACCGGGCGGTACACAACATTTCGGTTACGGGGCTCACACCCTCTCTGGCCGGCCTTTCAAGACCGTTCACCTATGCCTGTACTACTCACCCCACTGCCCCGGCAGAGACAGAATGGGAAGTCCCACAACCCCGACCATGCAACGCCCGCCGGCTATCACACATGGAACGGTTTAGCCTGATCCGCGTTCGCTCGCCACTACTGACGGAATCACTATTGTTTTCTCTTCCTGCGGGTACTGAGATGTTTCACTTCCCCGCGTTCCCTCCACGCACCCTATGTGTTCAGATGCGGGTCACCAGGTAACTCGCGCCCCTGGCGGGGTTTCCCCATTCGGACACCCTGGGATCACAGTCCGGTTATCGACTCCCCCAGGCTTATCGCAGATTCCTACGTCCTTCTTCGGCTCCTAATGCCAAGGCATCCACCGTGTGCTCTTAAAAACTTGACCACAAAAGATCAAAAACGCTAATTTTCGAGAGAACCATGAAAACCAACCCACACACCCCAAAGGGCGCCCGGGCCAGATCCAGGTTCATATTCTTGGAAATTGCTTCTTATAAAAGATGCTCGCGTCCACTATGTAGTTCTCAAACAACAACCCCGTACCACACACCCCGCACACGTCTCGTGTGCGCTCGGTGCAGCCAGGAAACCAGAAACACAAGTCCCACACCCCACACCCCGCCCCCAAAGGGACAGACCATGGACCGTGGTCCTGTTGTCTCAGGACCCAACAGTGTGCCAAACACTAAACCGCGCAACCAAACCCCGCACCGTTCCAGGACCACCGCCCTTCCGAAGAAGAGAGGATCCGTACTGGGCGCCGGGAAAGAACACGCGGCCGCTATTTGTTGATATTCCACCCGTGAGCACCCGCCGCAGAACAATCGCCTGCGCAACGGGCCTACTCCTGACAACCCCGCCACACTCACATACATGAGGCACGGCGGTTGTAGGTGCTCCTTAGAAAGGAGGTGATCCAGCCGCACCTTCCGGTACGGCTACCTTGTTACGACTTAGTCCCAATCGCCAGTCCCACCTTCGACAGCTCCCTCCCACAAGGGGTTAGGCCACCGGCTTCGGGTGTTACCAACTTTCGTGACTTGACGGGCGGTGTGTACAAGGCCCGGGAACGTATTCACCGCAGCGTTGCTGATCTGCGATTACTAGCGACTCCGACTTCATGGGGTCGAGTTGCAGACCCCAATCCGAACTGAGACCGGCTTTTTGGGATTAGCTCCACCTCACAGTATCGCAACCCTTTGTACCGGCCATTGTAGCATGCGTGAAGCCCAAGACATAAGGGGCATGATGATTTGACGTCGTCCCCACCTTCCTCCGAGTTGACCCCGGCAGTCTCCTATGAGTCCCCGCCATCACGCGCTGGCAACATAGAACGAGGGTTGCGCTCGTTGCGGGACTTAACCAACATCTCACGACACGAGCTGACGACAACCATGCACCACCTGTAAACCGACCGCAAGCGGGGCACCTGTTTCAGGTGTTTCCGGTTCATGTCAAGCCTTGGTAAGGTTCTTCGCGTTGCATCGAATTAATCCGCATGCTCCGCCGCTTGTGCGGGCCCCCGTCAATTCCTTTGAGTTTTAGCCTTGCGGCCGTACTCCCAGGCGGGGCACTTAATGCGTTAGCTACGGCGCGGAAAACGTGGAATGTCCCCCACACCTAGTGCCCAACGTTTACGGCATGGACTACCAGGGTATCTAATCCTGTTCGCTCCCCATGCTTTCGCTCCTCAGCGTCAGTTAATGCCCAGAGACCTGCCTTCGCCATCGGTGTTCCTCCTGATATCTGCGCATTTCACCGCTACACCAGGAATTCCAGTCTCCCCTACATCACTCTAGTCTGCCCGTACCCACCGCAGATCCGGAGTTGAGCCCCGGACTTTCACGGCAGACGCGACAAACCGCCTACGAGCTCTTTACGCCCAATAATTCCGGATAACGCTTGCGCCCTACGTATTACCGCGGCTGCTGGCACGTAGTTAGCCGGCGCTTCTTCTGCAGGTACCGTCACTTTCGCTTCTTCCCTACTGAAAGAGGTTTACAACCCGAAGGCCGTCATCCCTCACGCGGCGTCGCTGCATCAGGCTTTCGCCCATTGTGCAATATTCCCCACTGCTGCCTCCCGTAGGAGTCTGGGCCGTGTCTCAGTCCCAGTGTGGCCGGTCACCCTCTCAGGCCGGCTACCCGTCGTCGCCTTGGTGAGCCATTACCTCACCAACAAGCTGATAGGCCGCGAGTCCATCCAAAACCACAATAAAGCTTTCCACCCCCACCATGCGATGAGGAGTCATATCCGGTATTAGACCCAGTTTCCCAGGCTTATCCCAGAGTTAAGGGCAGGTTACTCACGTGTTACTCACCCGTTCGCCACTAATCCCCAGCAAGCTGGGATCATCGTTCGACTTGCATGTGTTAAGCACGCCGCCAGCGTTCATCCTGAGCCAGGATCAAACTCTCCGTTGAAGAAAAACAGACACACCATGCGCCCCCGGGAAAACGGGATGCACACAATGCACAAAATTTGAAACCAGCCAAAAACACCAGACCACACCACGGGGTGGCGGGCCCGGCAAATTCAACCAATTCAATACAATAAATTGGTATCAACAAACTTGGCACACTATTGAGTTCTCAAACAACAGACACACCCGGCACCACCACAACCCTTTCGGTCGCGGATCGCTCCGGAGCAACTTTTCAAACTTACCCGAACCCGTGAAGCTTTGCAAATCAACGTTTCCGCGATTCCCAGCCCCACAAGAGGATCCCCACCCTACTCCGGCACGCTCAACAGCGCACCATTTTCAGGCCATTTAGAAGGGGGTCGGTCGCTATCTTTCCGCATCAGCGGCGGCGACTCGAATAACTGTACACGCGACCAGGGCCCGACACAAATCCACCCACCACGCCCCACCCACACCCCAAAAACCCCCACACCACGCGGAAACCACGCCCCCAACAGGTCTGCCCCCGGCCAAACCGGCAAAATCGGGCTTTGTGCGGTGCGTCACCTCTCCTGCCCGCGGGCAGCTGCCCGCGCCCAGGTGCCGCCCGCAACACAGCTGCCAGCCGGCGTCGGGCCTTAAACGCAAGAAGGGCCGGCACCAATAGGCGCCGACCCTTCTTCAAGCCACTGGCTTCAGGAGTGCTGAATTACCAGGAAGACTTCGTGATGCCCGGGAGCTCACCGCGGTGAGCCATGTCGCGGAAGCGAACACGGGAGATGCCGAACTTCTGGAAGGTACCGCGCGGGCGGCCATCGATGATGTCGCGGTTACGCAGACGTACCGGTGAGGCGTTGCGGGGCAGCTTCTGCAGGCCGAGGCGAGCGGCTTCGCGAACTTCGTCGGTCGAGTTGGGGTCAACCAGAGCCTTCTTCAGTTCGAGGCGCTTTGCAGCGTAACGCTCGACGATGACTTTACGCTGTTCGTTCTTAGCGATCATTGACTTCTTAGCCATGTGTTTAGCGCTCCTCTCGGAATTCGACGTGCTTGCGGATGCGGGGGTCGTACTTCTTCAGAACCATACGGTCCGGGTCGTTACGACGGTTCTTGCGCGTCACGTAGGTGTAACCCGTGCCCGCGGTCGACTTGAGCTTGATGATCGGACGTACGTCCTTGTCCTTAGCCATTAGAGCTTCACTCCTCGTGCCAGGATGGCGGCTACGACTACGTCGATGCCACGCACGTCGATGGTCTTGATGCCACGCGCAGAGACCTGCAGGGTGACATTACGGCGCAGGGACGGAACCCAGTAGCGCTTCTTCTGGATGTTCGGGTCGAACCGACGCTTGTTGCGACGGTGCGAGTGCGAAATGCTGTGTCCAAAGCCCGGCTCGGCTCCGGTCACCTGGCAGTGTGCTGCCATGACGACTCTCCTCAAAAAATAAATGAAACGGTTGCGGAGTTCCCGCGTAACCGTGCGACAGGCAGCGTCCGCATCCAGCGCCCACACGTAGTTCCGCAGTGTTCCGGCAGACGGCGTAAACCGGCTGCATTCAATACTGCGGCGAAGATTGCGGGCCGCGGCGACCGGGCGGCGGAACCCTTTCGGAAGCCGCTGCGAAGTGCCGGGATGCTGGGCGAATACAGGAGTGCACGCAACTTGAGCCCTAACTACCGGCCACCAGGACTGCCAATTTTGCAGACAGATCCCGCCAACCGGAGCAATTGCACACGCTCCGCGCCACCTAGCGCCTACCAAGTCTACGAGCTTGACGAATTAAAGACCAATCCGGTATCCGGAGGTGTATAAGGGCTCCGGTCGAGAAGGCCGGAAGTCACATCGGCACCCCAGCGCATTCACAGCCAATTGATAGGCCGCGGGCGGACCGTGGAACCATGAACTCCTCACTCCAGCAGGCCGTGCCGCCACGATGGGCCGGACTCCCGCGGAGCGGTTCCGTGGCCGAGCCCGGAGCCGCTTGTTGCGTGCGGACCTGCTGACTGTCGCCGCTTGGGCCTCGGTGTCCCTTGCCGTCGCACTGTGGCTGGCCGACGGCGGCGCGGGCGGATTCTTGACCCTCGCCGGCTCCTTCACGGCCCTGGGCATCGTCGCCGGCCTCGTCGGGATGGACCTTGTGCTCCTGATGTTGCTGTTGGTGGCACGTATTCCGTTGATTGACGGCGCTGTCGGGCATGACCGCGCACTGGAATTTCACCGGCAGCTCGGCAAACCGTCGCTGTACCTTCTGCTCGCGCACGGAATCCTGATCGCGATCGGGTATGGCCTGGCCGAGGGGCTCGATCCTGTAAGTGAGCTCGTGGCACTTTGGGTCCTGATCCCGGACATGTGGCTCGCCGTCGTGTCTCTTGGGTTGTTCACAGCCGTGGTGGTCACCTCTGTCGTGGCGGTCCGGCGGCGGCTCCCCTACGAGTTCTGGTATGTCGTCCACCTGCTGACGTATGCAGCGGTGCTGACCGCGATACCGCATCAGTTCAGCGTTGGCGGCCTCTTCGCCGAGGGTACCTGGCAGCGCTGGTACTGGCTGGCCATCTGCGCCGTCACTGGCGCCGTCCTGGCCCATTACCGCGTATTGGAGCCGCTGGTGGCCACTGTCCGGCACCGGTTGAGGGTGAGCCGCGTCGTTAGGGAGGCTCCCGGCGTCGTCAGCGTTGAACTGACGGGCCGCCACGTCGACGAACTGGCCGGGAACGGCGGCCGGTTTTTCATCTGGAGGTTCCTGGCCCCGGGCATGTGGTGGCATCCGCACCCGTTCAGCCTTTCCGCAGAGCCCGTGGTTTTTGATTCCTCGGGGCGGGGCAGACTGCGGATTACCGTGCGCAATCTGGGCCGGGGGTCGGCGCAGGTTGCGGGGCTAAAGCCCGGGATCCGGGTGGCCGTCGAGGGGCCCTACGGCCTCTTCAGCACGGCGGCCCGCAGCAGGAACCGGATCGTGATGATCGGAGCGGGCATCGGAATCACCCCGATCCGCGCCCTGCTGGAGGGCACGCCCTTCGGCCCGGGCAACGCTACGGTGATGCTCCGCGGCCACAGTGCGTCGGAGCTCTACCTGGCTGACGAAATCCTGGAACTCTGCCGCCGCCGCGGCGCCACTCTCTTCCACCTCACGGGCCCCCGGTCCACCGGAGAACAAACCTGGCTGCCTGAATCGGCCGTTGAATCGGGGCACCGGCTGGCCAGTTACGCCCCGGACATCGCCGACGCCGACGTGTATATCTGCGGTCCCAACGCCTGGGCGCGCAGCGCGATCAGGGCGGCCCGCGCGGCCGGTGTCCGCGACGAACAACTCCACTACGAAAGGTTCGACTGGTGAGAGCACGTGCAGCGGTTTCTGCAGCACTGGCCTCCGCGGGGATTCTTCTGGCCGGCTGGCAGTCAGGAGCGCACGTCGCGGACACGGGGAACGCGGCGGCCGCGTCAGCCGCCACATCGTCCGGCACTGGCGGGAGCAGCGGAGGCTTCCCCGGCACTGGGGAGGCAGCGCCGGGTCGGCGACGACGGCCACCGGAACCTTCGCCGGCAGCGCGGTGCAGACCCGTTTCGGCACCGTCCAGGTGCAGATCACCGTGAACGCGGGGGCAATCACGGACGTCACCGCGCTGCAGTTGACCGACGACGACCGCAAATCCGTGCAAATCAGCAACCGGGCAGCGCCCCTGCTCCGTGCCGCGGTCCTCAAGGCACAGTCCGCCCAGGTGCAGACGATCAGCGGCGCCACCGTCACCAGTGACGCCTATCTAAGTTCACTTCAGGGAGCCCTCGATGCAGCCAACCTTTAAGCCCTTGCCCGCCGAACATCCGGCGCAGAGCGCCAACAATCTGAGCGGTCCCGCCCTGAAAAGCAGAACCTTCCGGTGCATGGGGACCGTGATCAGCCTCGCCCTGCCGGCCGGCGCTGCGCCGCAGGAGACCGGACGTGTGCTGGACGGTGCCACGGCCGCCGTCGAACGCGTGTTTGCCAGCCTGGACGAGATGTTCAGCCTCTACCGTCCTGATTCCGAATCAAGCCGGCTCGCCCGGGGTGAGGTCACGCTGCGGGACGCCTCGGCGGCATTCCGCGCCCGTTTTGCGGACGCCACAGGGTGGCGGCTGCTGACCGAGGGTTTCTTCACGCCCGAGCGGCCCGACGGCGTGCTGGACCTCTCGGGAATCATCAAAGGCTACGCGATCGACCAGGCGGCCACGGCCCTGCAGGCTGCCGGCATCGAGGACTGGTGCCTGAACGCCGGCGGCGATGTGCTGGTGAGCGGCTCGCCTGCACCGGGGACCGGGTCCCCGTGGCTGGCCGGCGTTGTGGATCCGCTGGATCGCGGGGCACTCCTCTCGGGCTTCCCCTGGGCGCCGCGGGCCGCTTCGCCGCGCTGGCGACGTCCGGTACGGCTGAACGCGGCGACCACATTTGGCGGGCCGGAGTGGGCCGTACGGAATTCCGGCGCTCCGATTTCCGTCAGGCGTCGGTGGCGGCCGCGGACATTGTCACGGCGGACGTCCTGGCAACGGCCATCGTCGCCGGCGGAAGGCCCATGCTGAACTGGGCCACGGACAGCTGGGACGTCGAGGTGCTTGCCGTGCTCGGCAGCGGGGAACTGCTCGCGACGCCGGGATTCCGGGCCTAGAGGTGCGTGAGCCGGGGTAGCGCGGTGTCAGGCCGTCGCCTGAGGACTTCCCCGTGACCCGGCGGACCACCCACGGTCCGGCGAATTCGCGGACCCAGCGGGCGTTGGCGCGCAGCGCCTCGGTCCGGCTGAGTTCCGGAACGGGGGTCATGGGCGGCACGTCGATCGAGTGGTCGTGCTCCAGGACGGTGAGGACGCGCTTGGCCATGTTCGCGTGGCCGGACGCGGACATGTGCATCCGGTCGGTGGCCCACATTCCCCAGTCGTAGTACTCACTGAAGCGCCAGTAGTCCACCAGGAGGGCGCCGTGATCCCCGGCGATGCCGCGGACCAGTTCGTTGTAGATGGCGGTCCGGCCGCGCGTCGTGCCGAAGATCTTGGAGCCACGGGAATCAAAGCCGGTGAACATCACGATGGTCGCGCCGGTGGCCTTGAGCTTGCGGATGCCGGCGTCGTAGTCCACCAGCAGGTCGTCGATATCCACCTTGGGCCGGAGGATGTCGTTGGCTCCGGCGTAGATGCTCACCAGGGTGGGATTGAGGGCGACGGCGGCATCGACCTGTTCGGCCATGATCTGGCGGATCTTCCGGCCGCGGATGGCGAGGTTCGCGTACCCGAAGCCCGGATCGGCGGCGCCGAGCTGCTCGGCAACCCGGTCCGCCCAGCCCCGGACGCCGTTGGGGCGGGTGGGGTCGTCGTCGCCGACGCCTTCCGTAAAGGAATCGCCAAGGGCTACATAGCGGGACGTGAAATCCATGGTTCCAGTCTGCCAGCCGTTGCCCCAAGCAAACAAAGTGGGGCGCAAACAAAGTGGGCAGCCGCTACTCGCGGATCCGGACCGCCGATTCGCGCAGGTACTGTTCCACCCGGGTGTAGGCGTCCCGGGTCAGGGCCTTCCAGAGTGCGATGGCCAGGCGCGGGTTGGCGCTTTCCAGCTCGGAGATGGCCTCCGCGCTGAGCACCATGAGTTCCACCGGTCCCATGGCCCGGACCGTGGTCTCCTGCCGGCTGCCGCTTCCCAGCGCCAGCTCGCCGAATGTCATGCCGGCGCTCAGGGTATTGAGCTGGACCCGTTCTGCACTGGGTCCCGGGGAGGTGCTGCTGACCTGACCGGAGGTGATGAAGTAGACCCCGCCGAACCGCAGCCCGACACGGCGGATGACGTCGCCGTCGTCGAACGATTTTGGGGTCATCAGGGCTTCCAGCGCCGCGGCGTCCGCTTCGTCCAGCGGCGCCAGGGCCGGCGACGCGGTGACCGGCACGTGGTCCGGCAGCAGGAGCCGGTTCCCGTAGCGTTCCAGCAGGCGGTTCTCGCAATATTCGACGGCGGCGTTCCGGCTCGCGAAGGACGCCACCGGCTGCTGCGCGGACTTCCCCAGGGCATCCGACACGGCCCCGTCCGCCTCGATCAGCACCAGCTCCCGGCCGGCGCCGGCGAGTCCCTCCCGTGACGCTTCCAGCATGCGCAGGGCCACCTCGCTGACCTGGTCGGTGCGGCGCAGGTCCAGGACCACCAGCTCGACGTCGTCCTCAAGGCTGCTGAGTTCCCGGACCATGGACTCGGTTCCGGCGAAAAGAAGGTCGCCGTTAAGCTCGATCACGCGGGCGCGGTGGCCGTGCGAGCGGAGCACGTCAGCGGCCTCGTCATTGCGGCGGATGCCCGAGGGCGTCTCGGTGACGTCGTACGCGGCAAGGATTGCGGAACGGCCAGTCCGGGCAGCGCGGACGAAGTGCAGTTCCATGTCCCGGGAGAGGCGCTGGGCCGTCGCGAGGCCGCGGACGCTGCTGCCGTGCTCATCCAGCGGCGGCGAATAGACCGCAAGGCCCACCTGGCCGGGCAGCACGGCGATGATCCCGCCGGCCACCCCGCTCTTTCCCGGCATGCCCACGCTGCTGATCCACGCCCCGGCGTCGTCGTACATGCCGGAGGTCATCATGACGGACAGGACGCGTTCCACCGGGCCGATCCCCAGCACCTGTTTGCCGCTGAGCGGATTCCGGCCGCCGTTGGCAAGGGTCGCGGCCATGATGGAAAGGTCGAAGCAGTTCACCAGGACGGAGCACTGGCGGAAATAGTCCTCCAGGACCGGCGTCGGGTCATCCTCAATGATGTTGAACGAGCGCAGCAGGTACGCGAGCGCCGTGTTGCGGTGACCGTGCTTGAGCTCGGACTCGAAGACCTTCTCGCTGACCGAGAGCTGACGGCCTGCGAAGGCGGAGTATGTGCTGAGGATCCGTTTGAAACCGGACTGCCCGCCGGACCCCGAGATCAGTGAGGTGGCCGTGAGGGCACCGGCGTTGATCATCGCATTGGCCGGCCGGCCGGTTCCTTCGGCCAGGGAGATCTCATTGAAGGAATCCCCGACGGTTCCACATCCACTTTGGCGTCCACGGCCTCGCTGCCGAGGTCCTCGAGGGCCAGCCCGTAGGTGAAGGGCTTGGAGATGGACTGGATGGTGAATTCCTCGCGGGTGTCCCCGATCTCATACACCTTGCCGTCCACGGTGGCGAGGGCGATGCCGAAGTTGTTCGGGTCCACATTGGCCATGGCCGGAATGGTGCTGTACGGCGAACCGTCCTTGAGCTGGGCGATTTCGGCGTGGACCCGGCGCAGGTAGCTGTAGATCGGCGATTCCATAAGGCCAACACTAAGCGACGCCGTCCCTGGCGGTCGCCGCGGCGGACCCTAGGCCGGCTTGCCGTCCCGCAGGATCCAGTGGTCCTTGTCCAGGCGGCCCACGATCTTCTCGCCGATCCGGGCGAGGTCGGCAACGTCCTCCTCGCTCAGAGCGTCGAGAAACAGCGAACGGACCGCCTCAACGTGGGCGGGGGCGAGCTCCACAATGGTTTCCATCCCGGCGTCGGTGAGGTGCGCCGTCGTCACCCGGGCGTCCCCGGGTGCGGGCGGCGCTCCACCCAGCCGCGGGTCTGCAGTTTGGTGACCACGTGGGAGAGCCGGGACAGGAGGCGCTGGTGCGCGCGGCCAGTTCGCTCATCGGCAGGAAACGGCCGTCGGCCTCGGAGAGCATCGCCAGGACGTTGTAGTCGAAGAGGAGAGCTTGCGCGCGTGGTGAAGTTGCGTGTCCAGGGCCGCCGGCAGGAGGGTGTTGATGCTCACCTGGGCAAGCCAGGCCCGGCGTTCGTCGGCGTTCAGCCAGCGCGGTTCCGTCATGGATACAGTCTAGGAGCATTGAAGCTTGACGGTTCAACTTCAGCGGAATCCGTGACGGGGAGATTGCCCGCCGCGGTGGTGCGCTCAGGCGCTAGGCTGGCCCTATGTATGTAGTCTCCCTGACCTACAAGGTCCCCGAAGAGATCGTTGACTTCCACCTCCCGGCCCACGTCACGTGGCTGCAGGACGCCTTCGACCAGGGGATCTTCTTGGTCGCGGGGCGGAAGATCCCGCGCACCGGGGCGCTGCTGCTCTCCACCGCGGACCGCGATGCCCTGGATGCTTCCCTGGCCAAGGATCCGTTCTATGTCAACGGCGTGGCGGAATTCGACGTCGAGGAGTTCCACGCAAGCCGGGTGGCCCCGGGCTACGAAAACCTGCTGGACAGCTAAGCCTGCAGCCTGTTCGGACGTTCAGCCTGCCGGGACCTTGGCGGCCAGCTTCTTCAGTCCGGCTTTCGGCGGGACCCTCACCGGCTCCGGCCAGCGCGGGCTGAGCGCGTCTCCCAGCGTGACGCCGCGAAGCTTGCGCCCAAAGAGCGGCAGGACCCAGTCGTGGACCCAGCGGCGCTGCCGGCGTTCCCAGTCCCGGAGTCCGCTCTTCGACGGCGGCTCCCACTCCTTCGGCTTGATCTTGTGCGGCACCCCCAGCTGGTCCAGGACCTGGCCGGCGAGATACTTGTGCCCCGCCTTGGACATGTGCAGACGGTCCGAATCCCACATCCGCGGATCGTAGAACGCGTCGAAACACCAGTAGTCCACCAGCACGGCCTCGTACCTCGCCGCCACCTCGCGCACCCGCTGGTTGTAATAGGCGTTCCGCCTCTTGAGCGGTTCCAGCAGCGCCGAGACCCGGACGTCGAAACCGGTGAAGAGCACTACCGTGGCCCCGGTGGCGGCCAGCCTGGCCACGAGGAACTCGTAGTCCTTCATCAGGGCGTGGATGTCGGTCCCGATATCCAGGATGTCGTTCCCGCCGGCGTACAAGGTGACCAGGGTGGGCTCCATGGCCAGCGCGGGTTCCAGCTGTTCGGCGATGATGTGCCGCAGCCTCTTGCTCCGGATGGCGAGGTTGGCGTACTCCCACCCCGGGTCCGCCTTGGCCAGCTGCTCCGCCACCCGGTCCGCCCAGCCGCGCACCCCGTTCGGCAGCCGGGCGCTGTAGTCCCCACCCCTTCAGTGAAGGAATCGCCCAGGGCCACATAAACGCGCCGCCCATGAGCGCCCGGGGCAAGAAGGTCCTCAGCCATGCCGCCCACGCTAGCCAGCCCGGACGACGTCGGGGTAAACAAGCGGGGCACGTCAGGTGAGCAGAAGACAGGCCCCCGCCGCAGAAGGGCCGCCGGCGGACGAATGGTGACCTGACCACAAGGCCGCTGCCGGTGCTTTGCAAAGGAGCGCATCGCCGACTAAGGCCGCCCGCGGCCGCAGGAGGTGTCTAAGCGACGGCAAAGCAGCGGCTGCGGCCGCAAGCCCGGCAGGAACTGCGGGAGCGTCGGAACAATGGGAGCAAGAACTGCGGGAGCGTCGGGACAATAGGAGCAAGAACTGCGGGAGGGTCGCCTAGAGCTCGGCCTTCCCCTGCCGCCAGTACCCCATGAACGCCACCTGCTTCCGGTCGATCCCCACGTCCCGCACAAGGTACCGGCGCATCTCCTTGACCACCCCCGCTTCACCGGCGATCCAGGCGTAGAACGGCATGGCCCCTGCAGGCTTGTCCGGATTCCTGCTGGCGCTGATGGCCGCGGCATCCATCCGGGCGGGGTCTCCCACAGGATGTCTTGATCCACGTTGACGTCCTCGGGCTCGGGACCGGCGGCCGGCTCAGGGGCCGCGCGGAGCCCCACCCAGCCGGGGAGCGTGACGGCGGCGCGGACCGCCTCCTGCAGCAGTTCGCCGTGCGGACGCGACCGGCCGATCGCCGCACCGCGCGCCAGCCAGGTGATCTCGACGTCGGCGGCTGTTGTGATGCTCTGGAAGTCTCCGGCTTCCGGGACCTCCAGGATGGCGTGGCCGCTCACGTACGACGGCAGGCTCTCGAGAATGGCGCTGATGGCGGGGACGGCCGTCTCATCTCCGGCCAGCAGGACCCGCTGGGCCAGCCCCGGACGCCATTCGATCCCGGAGTAGGTTCCGGCCGTGACGCAGTGCGCGGCCCGGTTGTTGGGTCCGATCAGGGTCAGGGTGTCCCCCGGTTTAGCGTTGAGGGCCCAGTTGGCTGCCGCCCGCCGTGGCGGCGTCGTCAAAGTGCAAAACAAAGTCGACGTCGAGTTCCGGGTAGACGGCGTCGAGGCGTTCCTGGCGCACCGTGTAGGTGCGCATGGAGCCGCGGGTCTGCGGATCCATGGCCAGCCATTCGCGGTACCAGCCGGTCTCCTCCATCCGGAACTCCGGCAACGGGAGCGCGGTGCCGTCCGGTGCCAGCGAGGGGATCATGAGTTTGATGCGCAGGTCCAGGGTGTTGCCGTGGACGCCGAAGTTCCGCAGCGAATAGCCGCCCAGCGTGACGCGCCGGAAGTTGGGGCCGAGCTGCTGGACGGCCGTGACCTGGACTTCGAACGCCAGGGTCATGGGCTCGGTGGCGAGCGGGGTCCTGAGAGCGGCCGGGGCAAGTTCTGTGTGGGTTTTTTGGCAGTCATGGGACCAGCTCCAGGGTTGTGGTTTGCGGGGATTCGGCGTGGTGGCGGCCCAGCGGGATGATCAGGGGTGCGCCGGACACCGGGTCGGGGAGCACCCTGGACTCCAGGCCGAACACGTCGCGGACCAGTTCCTCGGTGACCACGGTCCGGGAGCTTCCCTCGGCCACGATTTGTCCGCCCTTCATCGCGATGATGTGGTCCGCGTACCTCGCGGCGAGGTTGAGGTCGTGTAGCACGATTGCCACGGTGGTGCCGCGCTGCCGGTTGAGGTCCGTGATGAGGTCCAGGACCTCCACCTGGTGGGTGAGGTCCAGGTACGTGGTGGGTTCATCCAGCAGCAACACGCCGGTTTCCTGGGCCAGGGCCATGGCGATCCACACCCGCTGCCGCTGCCCGCCGGAGAGTTCGTCCACGTTCCGCCCGGCGAGTTCCAGCGTTTCCGTGGCGGCCATGGCCTGCTGCACGGCACGCTCGTCCTCCTTCGAGCCGCCTGCCGGCCGGGACCGGAAGAATCCCTGGTGCGGGTAGCGGCCGCGGCCCACGAGGTCCCGGACGGTGATGCCGTCCGGTGCCGTGGGATGCTGCGGGAGCAGTCCCAGGGCGCGGGCCACCTCGCGGGCGGGACGGCTGTGGATGTCCCGGCCGTCCAGGGTGACGGTGCCGGCCGCAGGCTTGAGCAGCCGGGCCAGGCCGCGGAGCAGGGTGGATTTGCCGCAGGCGTTGGCGCCGACAATCATGGTCACCTTGCCCTCGGGGATTTCCGCGCTGAGGTCCTCGATCACCACCCGCTGATCGTATTTCAGCTTCAGGCCGGAGGTCTGAAGGGTTGCCATCTCAGGCGTCCTTTCGATTGGAAGTGACGAGCAGCCAGAGCAGGAACGGGGCACCGAGGGCACCCGTGATGACACCGACCGGAAGCACCGTTCCGTCCAGCACGAGCGGTGCGATATTGGCCGCGACGTAGTCGGCGCCCAGGACGATCAGCACGCCGGTCAGGGCCGACGCCGGCAGGCTGGCCTTGCCGACGAAGCGGCGCGCGATCGGCCCGGCGAGGAAGGCGACGAACGCCACGGGCCCGGCTGCCGCCGTCGCCGCCGCCGCGAGGCCGACGGCGGTGATCACGATTGCCAGCCGGGCCGCACCCACCCGGACGCCGAGGCCCGCGGCGGTGTCGTCGCCGAGTTCGAGGATGCGCAGCGGTCCGGCGAGAAGCGCGACGGCGGGAATCAGCACCAGCAGGGCGAGGCCGAGAACCCCGGCCCGGTCCCAGTTCGCGGAATTGAGCGAGCCGTTGAGCCACACCAGGACGTCGGCGGCAGTGCGGATATCCGTTCGGGTCAGCAGGAAGCTCACCACGGCATGGAGGGCCGCGGCGATGCCCACGCCGGCCAGGATCAGCCGGCTGCCGGCAGCATCGCCCCGTTGTCCGCCGGACCCGAGCGATCCGCTGCGGGAGATGGCGTAGATGAGGGTGGCCACGCCCAGCGCCCCTGCGAAGGCGGCGCCCGAAACCGCGGCCCCGGTGGCGCCGAAGACGACGATCGCCGTCACCGCCGCAGCGCTGGCCCCGTAGCTGATGCCGATCACGTCCGGGCTGGCGAGGGGTTGCGGAGCATGGTCTGGAACAGCGCGCCGGACAACCCGAACGCGGCGCCGATCAGCGCCCCCACGACCGCGCGCGGCAGCTTGTGCTCCATCACGATGAAGCTGGCGCCGGGGATCTTCTCCCCGCCGGTGAGGTGAGCGCCCAGGATCCGGAAGAAGTCGGGGATGGTGACGGTGTAGCTGCCCAGGAGCACGCTGGCGGCGAAGAGCGCCACGACGGCAAGGGCCAGCGCGCCCGTCCGCCAGTGTTGCACTATCAGCTTTGGTCGCTCAGCCGCTGTTTTGGCGACGGCAAGTGATAGGTCAACGGGGGTTTTGGCTTCGGTGAGTGTCATAGCCCGGCTCCCTTGCCGCGGCGGACCAGCCAGACGAACACCGGGGCGCCGATGAGCGCGGTCATGATCCCGGCGGGGACTTCGCCGGGGAGCAGGATGACGCGGCCGGCCACGTCGGCGGCCAGCAGCAGGGCCGGCGCGAGGACCAGCGAGAAGGGCAGGATCCAGCGGTAGTCGGGGCCGGTGAGGAAGCGGACGGCGTGTGGAATGATGAGGCCCACGAAGCCGATCGGGCCGGCGAGGGCCGTGGCTGATCCGCAGAGCAGGACGATGCCGAGGGCGGTAACGCCGCGGACCAGGCCCACCCGCTGCCCCAGCCCGCGCGCGATGTCGTCGCCGAGGGCGAGGTTGTTGAGGATCCGGCCCGTGGCGAGCACAATCGCGGCTCCCAGCAGGAGGAACGGCAGGGCCGGGAGGATCACGGACCAGTCGCGGCCGGCGATCCCACCGACCTGCCAGAACCGGAAACGGTCCAGGGTGTCCCGGCTGGACACCAGGATCACATTCATGAGCGAAAAGAGCCCCGCGCTGAGGGCCGCGCCCGCGAGGGCGAGCTTCACCGGCGTCGCACCGTCCCGGCCGAGCGACGCGACCAGGTAAACCAGCACGGCGGCGGCCGCTGCGCCGAGGAAGGCGAACCAGATGTATCCGCTCAGCGAGGCCACGCCGAAGACGTAGATTCCGGTGACGACCGCCAGCGCGGCGCCGGCGTTGATACCGATAATGCCCGGGTCCGCGAGGGGATTGCGGGCAACGCCCTGCATGGCCGCACCGGCGAGCCCGAGTGCGCCGCCGGCGAGCAGGCCCAGGACCGTGCGCGGAATGCGGGCGTGGACTACGGCATGGTCACCGTTGGCGGGATCGAACTGCGTCAGCGACTGCCAGACGGTGTCCAGGGACAGTCCCCGGGCCCCGATTGCGAGCGACGCCGCGGTCACGAGCGCAAGTACGACGACGGCGGCCAGCAGCCAGACGGCACGGGGACCCCGGGCGGGGAAGACACCAGCGATGTGGGTCTCCGGTGCAGGTCTGGCGGCTGCGGGGGCCGCCGTCGTCGTAAGTGGGCTCATGGAGTGGTGGCTACTTTGCTACTTTGTCCGCTGCCCCGGCCAGCTGCGGGAGGAAGGTGTCCAGGGACCACGGCAGGCTCAGCGGCGAGGACGCGGAGATGGACAGCGTGAGGGTGTTGTCCGAGTCCGTCACGAGCGCGCCGGTCTTGACGGCCGGGATCTGCGCCATCAGCGGGTCGGCCTGGACGGCCTTGGCTGCGGCGTCGTCGGCGACCCAGGTCACGAAGATGTCCGATTCGAGTTCGTTGGCTTTCTCGGCGGACCAGGGGATGTAGAACTCCTTGGATCCCTTGGAGTTTTCATCCACAACGGAGGCCTGCTTCATGCCGATGGAGCTGAGGAACCGGGGGCGGTTGTCATTGGCGGTGTAGAGGCCGATTTTCTCGGTGGCTGCGGGGTCCAGGTTGCCGTAGATGAAGGTCTTGCCGGCCAGCTGGGGGTACTTGGAGGCCTTGTCCTGGATGGTCGCCTCGGTGTCGGCGACCAGTTTGGCGGCTTCGGTTTCCTTGCCGAGGGCCTTGCCGATGATGGTGGTGGAGTCCTGCCAGGACGTTCCGTAGGCCACCTCGGGGTGGGCCACCACGGGGGCGATTTCGCTGAGCTTCTTGTAGTCCTCGGCCGTGAGGCCGGAGTAGGCGCCCAGGATGACGTCCGGGTTGAGCTTGGCGATTTCGGTGAAGTTGACACCGTCGGCCTCGGAGAACTGGGCCGGGGCCTTGTCGGAACCGAAGCCGGCACCGAGCTGCTCCAGGGCGGCGTCCTTCCACGGGGTGGATCCCTTGTCGTTGCCGCCCCATTCGTTCTTCGGGACACCGACCGGAACCACACCCAGGGCAATCGCCACGTCGTCATTGACCCAGGAAACGGTGACGACCCGCTGCGGCTGTTCCTTGATGGTTGTCTCGCCAAACGCGTGCTTGAGGGTGACCGGGAACGCCGAGCTGGCCGACTGGCTGGGGGACTCTGCCGCGGTGGAGCTGGCCGGGCCGGTGGAGCATGCGGTCAGCGAGAGGGCGACGGCGGCCAGGACGGCGGTTGCCTGTCCGGTGGCGCGGAGGAAGCGGCGTCGGGGCAGAGCGCGGCTCAGGGTCGGGAGAGGCATGGGATTCCTTAGGTCAATGATGCGAACGTAAGTAAGGCTAGCCTATCCTTGGGGTAATTAAGCAAACCTTTCGTAACGTAATTGCCGGTTGTTGTGTCGTTGTGACCTTAAAGCAACGCGGGGTCACCTACGGCCCGTCCCGGAGGGGACGATGGACCGTAGGTGACCCCGCGTTGCTGCGAGGGTAAGGCGTTTGGCGGTTTGGGTCAGCGGAGGACGATATCCACCGGGTTCGCCTCGGACCGCCAGGTGCCGCCGCCCCCGCATGCGGAGCAATCACGGGGGCGGTGAGCACCCCGGAGCGGTTGGTGCGTTTGTCCCGCAGGATCTCGGTCACGGAGCCAAGGTGCCGGGACAGGTCGATCACGTTTTCCGGCGCGGCCAGGAGCAACTGGAAGCCGAACTCATGCAGGGCCTTGATGCCGGCGCCGGCGAATTCCTCCGAGGCCAGGACAAAAGCCTCGTCCATCATGACCGTGCCGTAGGTGGTGAACCCCTGCTCGGCGATGCCCAGCTGGTAGCTCAGCGCCGCGGCCATGATGAAAGCGGTGAAGCGCTGCCGCTCGCCGCCGGACATCGAGCCGGTGTCCGCATGCATAAAGACCTCGGTCTTCGCGGCACGCGCCTTGCCGCCGCCCTTCGATGCCGCCTTGGAACCGGAACCCGCCAGTTCGCGGTGTTCCTTGCACTGGATGAAGACGTGTCCGCGGACGTCCAGCACCTCGGCCCGCCAGCGCCGGTCTTCCGGGGTCTGCGAGCCGAGCCGCTTCACCAGTGTTTCGAGCGACTTGTAGCGGTTGGTGAGCTCGGCGTCGTCGTCCGTCTCCGTTCCCGCCGCGGCGGACGCTGCAGCGACCGCCTTCCCCGGCCGGGTGTGCCGGACCTTCAGCGCGTTCTGGATGGCGTCCTTGAACTGCTTCGCGCTGGCCGGCAGCGTCTGCTTGATGTCGAGCTCTAGGAAGCTGCCCTCATGGAAGTTGACCTCCGAAAGGATTCCGTTGAGGGGAAGGATGCGGCTGGTGATGGAGCGGCGCTCCTCGTCGAGCAGGTGCAGCAGCGTGCTGAAGGATTCGTGTGTGCGCTGGTTGAAGAACTGCCGGAATTCGGCCTCCTGCGCGGGCAGGCCGTCGCTGACAATGGCATGGTAGCGGGCTTCGAACTCCCCGGCGGCGCCAATCGCGGTGCCGTGGTCCGCGGAAATCGATGTCCCCACTCGCGCACGAAGCCCTCGAAAATGCGGGTGAGCCGCTCCGAAGTGGCCTGCCCGCGTGATTCGGCCGTATGCAGCTCGGCGAGGAGCCTGGTCCGGACCTGGTTGGCAAGGTTGTCCAGCTCATGCATCTCCGTGATGTCGCTGACCCCGCCGAAGGCGGCAAGATAAGGCGCCAGTGCCGTGACGGTGGCCTCCGACGGCGGCGACTGCTCCAGGCGCGCCCGCGCGGCGTCCAGCAGCGAATCCGCCGTGGACAGCTGGGCGTCGACCGCCTTGTATTCGCTCTGCAGCACGGCCGCGGCCTCGGTGCTGGACTGATGCTTGAGCCGGGCCGTCTCGATGTTGGCGCGCAGCGGTTCGAGGTCCGCCTGCGCGGCAAGGGCATCCTTGAGGCGCTGCTCGATCCGGGCGAGTTCGTCCGCGGCCACAACGGCCGAGACCTGTTCCCACGGCCGGTGGTCCTCGGCCACGCGCCGCAGGGCCTCCAGCTGCCGGGTCATCCCCTGGTGCGATTCCTCCCGGCTCTGCGCGAGTTCGGCCGCCTTGGCCAGTTCCTGCTGCAGGTCCTCCACCTGGGCCGCCACGAGCTCCAGCTTGGCGGCGTTGTCGAAACCGAGGACATAGTCCTGCCGGCCGGTGAAGCGGTCGTCCTTTTCCACGGTGTGGCGGTTCCGCTTGACCACACCGCCCAGGCTCAGACCCTTGTCCAGCCCCGCCAGCTGGTCCGGATCCTCAACGCACGGGTACGCGAAGTCAAGGGCGATCCGTTCCCGGATCCACTCACCGGCCTGCGCGCTGGGGCCCAGGGTGAGGATGTCCAGTTTGGTGAGCAGATCGCCGTCGGCCGCGTCCTCCACGGCCAGCGCCCCGCCGGCGAGGGGCTTGGAGACGTCCACGGCGCGCAGGGCGCCGCGGACGGAGTGGTCGTTGAGGTAGCGGGTGACGGCGGCGAAGTGCTCGCCCGGGACCAGCATTGTGGTGGCGAGGCTGCGCAGCGCGCGCTCCGCGGCCGGGCGCCACTGCTCCTGGCCCTCGGCAAGGTCGATCAGCTCGCCGCCGAACGGCATCTGTTCCTCGGGGACCCCGGTGGCCGCCGCGATGGCGCTGCGGTTTTCAATGCTCGACGGCGGCAGCAGGGACTTGCGCGTCTTGAGCGAAACCAGCTCCTGCTGGGCCCCGGCAAGCTCCCGCTTCCGGGTCGCGTGACCGTCGAAGGCCTCGAAGCGCAGCTCCTTGAGGGCCTCCGAGTCGTCCTTCAGTTCGGCCGAGCGGGCGGCCGCGTGCTCGTGCGCCTGCTCCCAGCCGGCCGCGGTCCACTGAAGTTCCAGGCCGGCGTCGGAAAGTGCTTTGCGCGCCGATTCCTCCACTTGCTGGCGGAGTTTGAGCCCCACCCGGGCGTTTTCGAGCGACTGCTCGATCGCGGAGATCGCGTTGCCGCCCTGGTTGTTGTAGTCCGCTTCGAGCTGGCGCAGCTCCTGGCCAGGCCGTCCCGGATGCCCCGCTCGGCGCCGAGTTCCTTGGCCTTCGCCTGGGCCAGGTCCTTGAACCGGGCCAGCGTTTTCTCGTGGACGGTGACGGCCAGCTGCTGCTTGTACGCCTCGAATTCCTCGCCGGCGAGTTCCCGGAGCCGGTTCGCGTCGAGCAGGGACTGGGCGTAGTCCCTGTTCAGCCCGGGGACCGGTGCCAGCTGGTCGCGCTGCTGCCGGACGTCCTCGAGGCGCTGCCGGATGGACATCAGGTTGCTGAATTCCTCGACGACGTCGTCCGCTGCGGTGAGGGTGGCGGGCGCGTCCAGGACCTGGTCGCGGAAGAAGTTGTTGACGCTGCCGCCGAGGCCCTTGCCGGCCTGGATGACGCGCAGCAGCGGCAGGGCCTGGTCCGAATTGATGCCGAGCAGGCGCCGGAAACGCTCCGCGAAGGCCTTGTGGACGTCGAAGATCTGGGCGTCCGGGAAGACCGCGTCCAGCGCCGATTTGGTAAAGCGCTTCTCCGCGATGTCCTCAAGTGCCGTGAGGTCCAGCGGCTTGTTGTCGATCAGGTAGTACCGGCCGACGCTGGACTCGGTCCCGTTCTTGGGCAGGTCGAACAGCGCCGAGGCCGTCACCCGGGTTCCCGCGGCGTTGTCGAATGTCAGGGCGACGGCGGACCATGTGGCGCCGGGGCGCTGGAACGCGCTGGCCGAGCCCTCGCCCACCGCCTTGTCCCCCACTTTGCCGCGCATGTACGTAAACGTGGTGCGCTTGTCCTCCACCGCGCCGCCGGCGCGCTGGGCCGCGGCCTCGTTGGACCGGGGCGGGCGTCGAAGACCCGGAGCATCGCGTCGAACAGCGTGGACTTGCCGACGCCCGAATTGCCCGTGAGCAGGGTGCCGTTGCGGTCCACGTGCATGGTGTGGGCGCCGTGGAAGGTGCCCCAGTTGACTACCTGCACGAGGGCCAGGCGCATCTGGCCGGGGTTGGTGAGCTCGCCCATGGGGAGCATGGAGGCGATGCTCACTTGGCTTCTCCGTCCGTGGTTGCCTTTTGCTGCTCTCCGGTGTGGTCGGGTGACGACGACGGCGATGCCGCCCCGCCCCTGCGCCGCGCAGCTGATCTTCGATCAGCTCAGCGCGCGGCTCCGACAGGCCCGATGCCACTCCCGGGGCGGAATCGCCGTCGTCGTCATCGTTTGTCAGGTCGCCTTCAGCGGCGGCATCGGCGTCGTCGTCTTCGTTTGTCAGGTCGCCTTGGGTGACCGTCTCGGCATCGGCGTCATCGCTGTCGTCGTCGCCTTCAGCATCGTCCGTCTCTGTGTTCGCCTCGTTGTCGCCGTCGAGCTCCAGCAGCGGCTCCGTGCCGGACTGGTCTGTGGAGGCTGCGATCAGGGCGTCGATCTGGGCGGGGATGTCTCCAATGTTTTCGAAAGGGAGGGCCAGGGGAGGGCGTTGGAGATCGTGTAGACCTCGTCCAGGCCCGTGGCGAGGAGGAGCTGGCGGGCCAGGAGCTTGGTGATGGCGCGGTTGACGACGTCGGAATCGCGGAGGGCGTCCTGCTGGCCGGAGGGCTGGTAGTGGGCGACGAGTTCTGCGATTTCCTCGCGCGTGATGGTCGGGTCTGTCTGGGCCGTGACGTGGCGGTCCAAGAGGAGGCGCAGGCGCAGCAGCACGATGGTTTCGACTCGGCTGAGGGCGCGCTGCTGGCGCAGGATGCTGGAGCGGGTGCTGCCGCCGATGGCTTCGGGGTCCACGGGGCGCAGCACTGCCACTTTGCGTTCGTGGTCCAGCTGCAGGGTCAGGAAGAGTTCAGAGAGGCGGCTGCGGAGGATCAGCTGGTTGTCCAGCAGGGTGGTCCACAGCTTTTCGTCCCGGCCGCCGTCGATGTACGGGCCCTTGAGGAGTTTCACGAGGGCCTGGCGGACCTTCATCGGGAGGACGCCGGTGTCCCCGGGAACAGCGCGGCGCCGTCGACGAACGTGTCACGCGGGGTGACCGTGAAGGGGTCGGCGTGGACGTGGCGTGCGGGCTCGGCCGCCGGCTCCGCACCGCCGGCCGCCTCGGCCGTGGTGTCCACCGTGTCGTGGGAAAGTTCAGTCATCTTCAGTCCTTCTTGAGCGTGACGACCGGCAGGTACGCGGTGCGCGTGGAGCCGTCGATCTGTTCGAAGTCGAGAGTGTCCCAGGCCTCGCGGTCGAAGCCGGCCCCTTCGTGCAGGGCGTGGGAAAGTAGGCCGCGGATCGAGTTGATGTGGCGTTCCCCGGCCGGGAGCCGTTCCCAGGCCTCGGCCAGGGTGGATGCGCCGGCGAATGCGGCACGGATGGCCTCCGGCCGGGCCTTGCCGGTGCGCGGCGAGCGCGCCCGGTCCGAATCGCTGAAAGCGATCGGGTCGGCCAGCTTGGGCGGGGCCGCGAACTCGTCCGGGTCGAAGAGCTTGACCATGGCCAGGGACTCGAAGCCGGCGTTGAACAGCACCGGGCCGCGGACCAGCCCGGGGCGTTCGCGTTCGTACGGCAGGGACCGGATGGCCTGTTCGGCTTCCCGGAGGACCTTGCGGAGCCGGACGGACTGGCGGAAGTCGTCGCTCTGGACGTACGTGTTCAGGCTTTCGCTGAGCTTGCCGTAGATCCGCTGGATCTGGCTGTGCTGGGTGCGCAGTTCCGCCACAAGGTTCTTCAGCGTCTCGCGTTCCTCGTGGCTGAGGTCGTCCGCGAACTGCCGGCTCAACACTTCGCCGATCGCCGACCGGAAGCGCAACTGCTGCTGCGGATCCTCCAGGAAGGCCGTGAAGGACCGGAAGGTCCTGCCCTCGGGGTCTGCCGGAGCCGCTTGTCCGCCTCCAGCACCTGCGCCATCGTGGCGCCCTTGCTCAGGGACTCCTCGATGATCTGGTTGCGGAGCTCCCCACGAGCTCCTCGATCCGGTCGCGCATCTTCTTGTAGTCAGCGGGCAGGCTGGCGGCAAGGTCCAGGATGTTCCCGGCGGCCTCCACCGCTTCCTCATCGTCGAGCAGGCCGTCAAAGTCGCCGGAGCTGATGTCCTCGATCAGCTGGCGCCGTTCGCCGATTTCCTCCTCGAGGGACTCCAGCCGGGCGCTTTGATCCGGGTTCGTCTCGTTGGCGAGCTTCTCGACGTCGCCCAGCAGCGTGCCCAGCCGCGAGCCGTTGAGGGTGGAGCGTTCGCTGGAAAGGCTGTCTAGGAAGGCGAGGACGCGGGCCGCGGGTTCGGTGACTTCGTACACGATCTGGCCGGACTGGTTCCGGCGGGTGAGGAAGTTCTTCCGGGTCCACTCGTCGCCAAACGTCTTCCCGTTCGCCGAGCCGCCCAGCCCCGGGTCCTGGCGGCGGAGCTGCTCCAGGAAGGCGTCGACGTCGGCGTGGAACTGCTCCAGCGGCAACTGCGGCCGGGTGCGCGTAAAGGACGCCTGCAGCACGGCGATCACCCACGGCGCCGAGCGGGTCAGTGCCCAGGCGGGCCCTTTGGTGAGGAGTTCGAGGTCCCGCAGCCGGGCGCTGATGGCGTCGGCGGAGGACAGGGCGGAGCGGGACACGCACTCTCCTCAGCTGCTGTGGGATAGGGACCGGGCAGCGGATAAGGAAAAACTGCCAGCTACAAGGTTAACGCAGGGCCCGGATTCCCTTCATCGTGGCGGCCGTATGTGCCGTGTGTGTATGGCCGTGTGGGCGTCCGCCGTCGCAGCCAGCCCGCGGACCGCTGCCGGTGAGGTTTCCGCGACCGCGCTGTGACCTACGGCCCGGTAGCATTTCGATCCCGCATCAAGACCCGCGGCACGGGCTCGCGACTCTGGCTAGCGATCTTCCCCGCCCTACGCTCGGGCTACTGACTCAGCCGAAGCAATGGTGCAGGGGGAAGAATGCAGTTCGACCTAAGCGCAGTGGAAACGGCGACGCTGGTGTTCATAGGAACACTCGTGTTTGCCCTGGTAATCACACTCTTCATGATGACGGCATCGTTCGCGGCCCTGGTGCTGGTGGGCATCGGCCGGCTCGCCTGGATCATCGCGGCAAACATCCTCCTGGGGCTTGTCCACGGCATTAACCACGCCTGGGACCGGCTGGTCCACCATGCGTCCACGGTGGAGCTGCCGGGCGACTTCGCCGGCGAGTTCGGGGACATGGCGGCCGAAATTATGGGCCAACCGGCCCCTAGTACCGGCACCTACCCGCGGGTAGTATTGCGGGACAGCTGAAGGGTCCTCCACCCACGGCGGATCCAGGGCTCGAGCCGGTAACCCCGGTTAGAGGAGATGCCCGATGAGCTCCGCCGTTGAAAATCCAGCCACTGACAATCCGGCCGGCAACGCCGGCACCGAAGTCCCGGTCCCGCCCCAGACGCTGGGTCCGGACGCCACCGCAGCGGACGCGCGGGCCGTCAGCGAAGCCGCCCGCGAGACCAGCTGGGACCGTCCCAGTTTCGCCAAGGGACTGTACCTCGGCAATTTTGACCTCAGCCTGATCCACCCCTGGCCGGAGGCTCCGGCAGACGACGTCGAACGCGGGGAAGCGTTCATGGCCCGCCTGACCGACTACTGCCGCACCATGTCCGGACGCACCATTGAGCGGGATGCCCGCATCCCGGATGAGTACCTCAAGGGACTGGCGGCTCTGGGGGTCTTCGGCATGAAGATCCCGCGCGACTACGGCGGCCTGGGCCTCTCGCTCGTCTACTACGGGCGGGCGCTGGCCCTGCTGGGCTCCGTGCATCCCAGCCTCGGCGCGCTGCTTTCCGCACACCAGTCCATCGGCGTCCCCGAGCCCGTCAAAGTCTTCGGCACCCCGGCGCAGAAGCAGGAATACCTGCCGCGCTGCGCCGCGGGGGCCATCACCGCGTTCCTGCTGACCGAACCCGACGTCGGGAGCGACCCCGCCCGGATGGGAGCCACCGCTGTCCCCTCCGACGACGGGGAGTCCTACGTCATTGACGGCGTCAAGCTCTGGACCACCAACGGGGTCATCGCCGAACTGGTGGTGATCATGGCGGTGGTCCCGTCCCGCACCGACGCGGACGGCACTGTTCACAAGGGTGGCATCAGCACCTTCGTCGTCGAGATGGACTCCCCGGCATCACCGTGGAAAACCGCAATGCCTTTATGGGGCTGCGGGGCATCGAGAACGGCGTCACCCGGTTCCACCAGGTCAGGGTGCCCGCGGCGAACCGGCTGGGCGCCGAGGGCCAAGGGCTGAAGATCGCCCTCACCACGCTTAATACCGGCCGGCTCTCGATTCCCGGGCTCTGCGTCGGCTCCGGGCGGTGGAGCCTGAAGATCGCCCGCGAATGGTCCAACGCCCGCGTCCAGTGGGGCCGGCCCGTGGGCATGCATGAGGCTGTGGGCAAGAAGGTTGCGTTTATCGCGGCCAGCGCCTTCGCTCTGGACGCGGTGTTTGAGCTGTGCGCCGAAATGGCCGACGCCGGGCAGAAGGACGTCCGGATCGAGGCGGCCCTGGCGAAGCTGTGGTGCACCGAGATCAGTTGCCGGATTGCGGACGAGCTGGTGCAGATCCGCGGCGGCCGGGGCTTCGAAACCGCGGACTCGCTCGAGGCCCGCGGCGAACGTGCCGTGCCGGCCGAGCAGCAGCTCCGTGACCTGCGGATCAACCGGATCTTCGAGGGTCCTCGGAGATCATGAAACTGCTGATCGCCCGGGAGGCCGTGGACGCGCACCTCGCGGCCGCCGGAGACCTCGCCTCGGAGGATGCCAGCCTGTCCGACAAGGCCAGGGCCGCCGCAGCCGCTTCCGGTTTCTATGCGAAGTGGCTGCCGAAGCTGGTCGCCGGGGCCGGGATGGACCCGCGTTCCTACAGCGACTTCGGCCGGCTCGCCAGGCAGCTGCGCTTTGTCGAGCGGTCCTCGCGGCGGCTGGCGCGGCAGACCTTCTACGGGATGGGCCGGTGGCAGGCGAAGCTGGAGCACAAACAGGCGTTCCTGGGCCGGATAGTGGACATCGGGGCCGAACTGTTCGCCATGGCCGCCTGCTGCTCCCGGGCCGAAATGCTGCTCCGGACCGAACCTGAGAAGGGGGCCTCCGCCTACGAGCTCGCCGAGGCGTACTGCGAGCAGGCCCGGGTGCGCGTGGACGAGTACTTCGACCAACTCTGGCGGAACACTGACGACGGCGACCACGTGCTCGTCCGCAATGTCCTGGCCGGCGACTACGAGTGGCTCGAGGCCGGTGTATTGGACCAGTCAGAGGGCACCGGGCCGTGGATTGCCGATGCCAGTCCCCGCGCTTCGGTCAAGGAGAACCTGCACCGGAAGTACCGCTAACGCGGGCCGCACCGCCCGTCAGGTGCCGTCAACCGAATAGTAAGCATCCTTGCTACCTTCTGCCGCCCGTGGTTAGGTGGACGTGAGACCCGCATGCCGGTCTCCGCCTTGCGGTGCCCGGCCCAAACAATGGGTCCGGGTCAATCAGTGAAAGTGAGCATTCCTCATGAGCAGCCCAGCAGGCCCCGAAGATCGCACTCCCCGACACGCCGGTGACGGGGACGCGGCCGCACACCAGGACGCCCGGATCCACGACGCCCGGCAGGACGCTGCACCGCAGGCCGCACCCCGCACCAACGACACCCGCGTGATCCCCACGGGCACCGCCGCCCCGGCGGCCCCGGCCGACGACAACGCCGCCGCCACGCGGAGCCACGACTCGGTCCGCACAGGGCCGGTCCGCACGGAACCGACCCGCAGCCAGCCCGTCACGGCCGTGCGCCACGACGGGACCGGCCGCGACGGCGTCGACGGGCAGGACACCGTCGTCGACGAGGTTCCCACCCGGGAAACCGTGGTGGCCCGCGAGAAGGAACAGTTCGGCGGCATCAAGATCGGCTCGGCCTTCTTCGGCTGGCTCGCCGCCACGGGCATGGCTGTGCTGTTGACCGCGCTGGTCGCCGCCGCCGGCACCGCCGTCGGGCTCGCCACCAATACCGACGTCAACGCGGCCGTGAACTCCGGCGACGAGACCGTGGGAATGGTTGGCATCATCGTGCTGCTGGTCATCCTGTTCGTGTCCTACTACTCCGGCGGCTACGTCGCCGGCCGGATGGCCCGCTTCAACGGCGCCAAGCAGGGCTTTATGGTGTGGGTCTGGGCCCTCATCGCCGCCGTGGTGGTCGCCATTCTGGGCCTCGTGGCTGGCCAGCAGTACAACATCCTGGCCCAGCTCAACAGCTTCCCGCGGATCCCGGTCAACGAAGGCGAACTGACCACCACCAGCATCATCGCCGCAGTAGTGGTGGCCGCGGTGGCCCTCGTGGGTGCCGTCCTCGGTGGAACGGCCGGCATGCGCTTCCACCGCCAGGTGGACCGTGCCGGTTTCACCCCGTGGACACTGTCGAGGAACGCTAGGCCCGCTCAGCCGAACTCGACCGCGGTGGCGCCCGCATCTGCGCCTGCGCCTGCGTCAAAGTAATACCAGCGGCGGTCGACGCGCAGGAAGCGGCTCGTCTCGTGGTGGACTCCGCGTTCGCCGTCGTGCCGGAAATGGGCCTTGAACTCCACGGTCCCCTCGGTGTCCAGCGGGCCGCCGCGCGTCGTGGCAATGATGTCCAGCCGCCGCCACTGCATGTCCGGATCCAGGTCTAGGGCGGCCGGCCGGGTCTCCGGGTGCCAGGTGCGCAGGAGGTAATCGGCGTCCAGCACCACGAAGGCGCTGTAGCGCGAGCGCATCAGCTGCTCCGCAGTCGGGGCGTCCGCTTCGCCGGCGTGGAATCGGCCGCAGCAGTCCCCGTACTGCTCGCCGGACAGGCACGGGCAGTTTCCCCGGAAGCGGGACCGGCCGGTCTGGTCATCGGCACCGGTACTGGCGGCGGCTGGGGGCGTCACAATTGTCCTTTCGGGGCCGGACCATGCCGGCGTGGCTTCTTCAGACTATAGACGCACGGCCCGGCAGCACCGGGCAACGGAACCCGTGCCAGCTGTGACACGTCCCTGCGAAGACTCCGGATGCCTGCGCGGCCAAGGAAAAAGTCCGTATGGTTAAGGGTGCTTGCCCGCCGCTCTTGGCGGGACACGCCGCGGCAAGGCCAGTTAGGAGAGGTGACATGGAAGATCCGACAACCATCGCCCTCAACCTGACCTTCCTCGGCACGCTGGCGGTGGCGATGGTCATGTTCTTCGGCCTGTTCCTCGCCCTGGTAGCCACGCTCGTGATTGCCGGCCTCGGGCGGTTGGTTGCCGTGATCATCATGGCCGTGGGACGCGGCGTGCTCCGGGTCGCCGGCGCAGCAGCCCGGCCCGCCCACACCGTCCAAGCCCCGCCAGCGGCTGCGAAACCGGTGAAACCGGTGAAAGCAGCCAAACCCTTGAAGCCCGCGAAGCCAGCCAAGAAAGAACCCGCCCTGTCGCCGGACTGGGTGGCCGCCGTCGCGCAGGCCGATGCCCGCGCCGCCGCACGCGCCAAGGCGGAGGCTGCCCCGGCCGTCAAAGTCTCTGTCCGCGAACTGCCCAGCCCCTCGGCTCCGGCACGGGACGTGGAGTCCGTGGCGCCCCTGGTCGAGTCGGCCACTGACAGGAACGGCCAGCTCGGCACGGTCCCGCCGGCCTTCAAGAAAGCCCCGATGCCCGCCGCGAAATCCCTGCTGGACACGGGCTCGCTGGTTTCCCGCCCGGGCCGGCTGCCGCTGCCCCGGAAGCCCCTGGGTCAGCCCCAGAACCACCCGCGGAACACGCCGCAGGCCCAGGAGCGCAAAGCCGGCTGAGGCCTTACCCCGGCAGGCAACTCGGCTACGGTGAAACCCATGGAATTCAGATACCTGGGGAACAGCGGCTTCAAGATCTCGGAAATCACCTTCGGCAACTGGCTCACGCACGGCTCGCAGGTGGAGAACGAGGTTGCCACCCAGTGCGTCCGGGCAGCGCTCGACGCCGGCATCAGCACCTTCGATACCGCGGACGTCTACGCCAACACGGCCGCGGAGACCGTGCTCGGCAAGGCGCTCCGGGACGAACGGCGTGAGTCGCTGGAAATCTTCACCAAGGTCTTCGGCCCCACCGGACCCAAGGGCCACAACGATCTTGGCCTCTCCCGCAAGCACATTATGGAAGCCATCAACGGCTCGCTGACCCGGCTGCAGACGGACTACGTGGACCTCTACCAGGCCCACCGCTACGACTACGACACCCCGCTGGAAGAGACGATGCAGGCCTTCGCGGACATCGTGCGGCAGGGCAAGGCCCTCTACATCGGCGTCAGCGAATGGACCGCCGGCCAGATCCGCGACGGCCACGCCCTCGCCAAGGACCTCGGCTTCCAGCTGATCTCCAACCAGCCGCAATACTCCATGCTATGGCGCGTCATCGAGGCCGAGGTGATTCCGACCTCCGAGGAGCTGGGCCTCTCCCAGATTGTGTGGTCGCCGATTGCCCAGGGTGTACTGAGCGGCAAGTACCACCCCGGCAAGCCGGCACCGGAGGGCAGCCGCGCCACGGATTCCAAGGGCGGCTCGAAAATGATCGAGCGCTGGATGTCCGACGAGGTCCTCACCGGAGTCCAGCAGCTCAAGCCGATCGCAGAGGAAGCCGGGCTGACCATGGCCCAGCTGAGTATCGCCTGGGTGCTGCAGAACCCGAACGTGGCCTCCGCCATCATGGGCGCATCCCGGCCGGAGCAGATCGAGAAGAACGTGGCGGCCGCGGGCGTGAAGCTGGACGCCGGAATCATGGACAAGATCGACGCCGCTATCGGCTCCTCGCCGAACGCGACCCGGCACAGACCAAGTCGCCCGCCTCCCGGGAGCGGTAGGCCGATGGCAACCGTGCCGACGCTCGCCGTCACCGGTTCCACCGGGCACTTGGGCGGGCTGGTCGCCCGGCAACTGGCCGGCGCCGGCAGCCCGCAGCGCCTGCTGGTCCGCGATATCGGCCGGGCGCCGGAACTGCCGGACGCCGTCCCCGTGGCGGTGGCCTATGCCGATCCGGTGCTCGCGAAAGCGGCCCTCGACGGCGTGGAGACGCTCCTGATGGTCTCCGCTTCAGAAACCGAGGACCGGCTGCAGCAGCACTGCACCTTCGTGGACGCGGCGGCTGCGGCGGCGTGCAGCACATCGTGTACACCTCGTTCTTCGGTGCGGCAGCCGATTCCACGTTCACCTTGGGCCGGGACCACTTCGCCACCGAGGAGCGGATCAAGGCGTCGGGGATGGACTACACCTTCCTGCGGGACAACTTCTACCTGGACTTCCTGCCGTTGCTGGCCGGCGAGGACGGGGTGATCCGTGGACCCGCCGGGGACGGCATCATGGCAGCCGTTGCCCGCGCGGATGTCGCCCGCTCCGCCGTGACCGTGCTCCGCGACCCTGCCCTGCATGTCGGCAGAACCTACAACCTCACCGGACCGGAGGACATTTCCCTGGCAGCTGCCGCGGACCTTCTTACCGCCGGGACCGGCCGGAGCATCACGTTCCACCGCGAGACCCTTGAGGAGGCCTACGCCTCGCGGGCTTCCTATGGCGCACCGCCGTGGCAGGTGGATGCCTGGGTGAGCACCTACACGGCCATCGCCGCCGGCGAACTCGCCGGCCCGACGTCGGCCGTACACGAACTCACCGGCCGCGAACCGCTGGGCCTGGCGCAGTTCCTGGCCGAGTCGCACACGATTTAGTCCCCGTCCGGTCCCGGGGCTGCAAGCCTGGCCCAGTATTGACGGCTTCCGGGCCCGGGCGTAGACCTGAATAGGTGACACCGGTCCAAAACCGGGCTGGTCCGGAGCAGAATCGCAGTGCCATGCCAAAGCAGATGTCCCGACACTCATCCATCCTGAAGACGCCGCGCCACGGACGGAAGCTCACGCCGCACCCCGGCGGACCGAGCCACGGCCCGCTGACCGCGGAGGAACTCCAGCTCGCGGTCCGGAACCATTCCATGCCGCTGGAGGCCCTGCGGAACGACATCACCCCGCCCGGGCTGCATTATCTGCTGAACCACTTCGACATCCCGTTCATCGATGCCGAGCAGTGGCACCTGTGGATCGGCGGCGCCGTCCAGCGGTCCCTGGAGCTGAACCTCAAGGCCATTCGGCGGGCGCCGAAAATCAGCATCCCCGTCACCCTGGAGTGCGCCGGCAACGGCCGTTCCCTGTTGCGGCCCCGTCCGCTGAGCCAGCCGTGGCAGCTTGAGGCCGTGGGCACCGCCGTCTGGACCGGCGTCCCGCTCGCCTATCTACTGACCCAGGCCGGAGTGGAGGACGACGCCGTGGAGGTGGCGTTCACCGGCGCCGACAGCGGTTTCCAGGGCGGCGTCCGGCATCAGTTCGCCCGGAGCCTTCCGATTGCGGAGGCCCTGCGGCCCGACATCGTGCTGGCCTACCAGATGAACGGCAACGACCTGCCCCCGCAGCACGGCTACCCCCTGCGGCTGGTGGTCCCGGGCTGGTACGGCATGGCAAGCGTAAAATGGCTCTCCTCGATCAAGGTGCTGACCAAACCGTTCGACGGTTTCCAGCAGACGGTCGCGTACCGCTATCAGCAGGACGCGGACGACGCCGGCAGTCCCGTCTCCTGGATCAAAGTCCGTTCGCTGATGGTTCCGCCGGGTGTGCCGGACTTTTTCACCAGGAGCAGGATCGTGCCGTCCGGCCCGGTGATGCTGACCGGCCGTGCCTGGTCCGGGAGGGCGCCGTGCAGCGCGTCGAGGTCGGGATCGACGGCAAGTGGGCGCCGGCGCAGCTGCAGCACTCTGCCGCGCCCTTCGCCTGGTGCGCCTGGTCCATGCCGTGGGTGGCTGATCCCGGTGAGCACGAGCTGGCCTGCCGCGCCACGGACACCACCGGTGCCGCACAGCCGCTGGACCAGGTCTGGAACTACCAGGGCATGGGCAACAACGTGGTGCAGCGGATCAAGGTGACGGTCGGGTAGCCGGAGGCGCTCAAAACCTAGTAGTCCACGATCGCGCCGGCGGAGATGTTGACCGTGGCGTCCGTGATGGCCCCGGCCTTGTCCGACGCCACGAAGCAGGCGACGTTTCCGACGTCGGCCAGCGTCGCGGTGCGATTAAGGTGGGCGGCCTTGGCAATCTCCACGATGATCTCCTCGCGTCCCTCCGTCTGCCACGGGATCGTCTCGATGATGCCGCCGGACACCATGGTGACAATACGGATGCCGTGTTTCCCCAGTTCCAGCGCCCACTGGCGGCGCAGCCTCCATCGCGTCCAGGGCCACCTTGAACCCGCCCAGCCCGGGGATGGTCTGGGGACCGGAGCCGCCGAACATCAGCACCACGCCGGAGCGTTGTTTGATCATGCGCGTCGCCGCGGCCCGGGTGGTGATGAAGTGGGTGCGTGTGGCCAGGGTGATGGGCTGGGTGAAGTCGTTGACGTCGATCTCCATCAGCGGCTGCTGGATGTCGCCGAAGGAGATGAGGTTGAAGGAGATGTCGATCCGTTTGTGCTTCCTTGCCACGCGGTCCACGAACGCGTCCACCTGCTCCTCGTCGAGGGCGTCGACGACGGCGGTTTCCGCCCTGCCGCCGTCCTCCTGGATGTCCCGGGCCACCTTTTCCAGCCGCGACCCGGTGCGCCCGGCGAGGTGGACGAAGGCGCCCTCCGCCGCGAAGGCCCGGGCCACTGCCCCGCCGATGGAACCGCCCGCACCGTAGATCAGCGCCGTTTTGCCCTGCAGCAGTCCGTTTCCGGGGACCTCATTGTTCAGCATCGTCGCCTGCCTCCCGCGGTGGAGTGGTAAATTCCCTCAACTATGTTCTCGCCGGGGGTTGCTGGCAAGAGGGGCCGATCTGTTCAGGAGGCGAGGGTTCCGCGGACAATGCTCACGCTGGAGTGCGCGGGGTTGCCGTCCACCGGTTCGTCGGACACGTCCACGATCGGGTATTCGGCCAGGTCCAGCCCGGCCGGGACCGGGAAGGAGCCGGACTCGGACGTCATCACGCCCAGGCTCACCAGCCGTGTCAGATCGGGGGCGATCAGCCAGACCTCCTGGTAGCCGCGGGCTTCATTCTTGTCCACCCGCACTTCCAGCGTGCGCTGCCCGTCCTGGGCTTCGACCACCCGGGCCGAGCCGGTGGCGGAATGCTGGTCCACCGGCGCGAGTTCGGCCTGGGCCAGCGGCGTTACCACCGGCTGGTTCTGCTGAACGGACCAGAAGACACCGGCCGCCAGCAGCACTGTGGCCGCTGCCGCCGCCAGCCACACCCCTGGACGGCGCAGCCAGCCGGAACCGCCGCTGCGGTCAGGCTTCCCGCCCGGCCTTGGTTCCCGGGATGGGAGCGGAGTCACGGACCCGGACGCCGGCTGTTCTGGTGACGGCGCAAAGGCTGATGGGGAGCCGGACGCCGTCGGGGATCCCAGCGGGTCGGCGGCGACGGCGGGGAAAGCCCCAGCGCGCTGTGAATTCCTGCCCAGACCTGCGGCCCGGGCGATTCCAGTGCGGCGGTGTCAGGTCCGGGCTTTGCTGCCACGACGGCGCGGCGGAGGCTGGCGTATTCCGCCGCGCAGCCGGCGCAGGAGCGAAGGTGTTCCGCGGCGTCGTCTCCGAGCTCTTCGCCGAGGGCCAGCAGGCTCAGGGACTCCGGGTCAAGATGTTGCACGGTCTACCTCCAATCGGCTTCTGAGCTGGGACAGGCTGCGGCGGATGTGGCTCTTGACCGTACCAAGCGGCAGGTCCAGTTTCTGTGAAATCTGCGAATGCGTCAGGTCATCGTAGAAGGCCAGCTTGAGGATGGATCCTTGCGGCTCGCCCAGCCGTTCCAGCTCCCCGTCCAGCAGCAGGCGGTCGGCCAGCACCTCCGCGGCTGCATGCCCGGCGGGATCGTCCGGGTCCGGGGACCGCTCGACGGCGGCCAGCACTTTTCGGGTTTCCCGCAGCGAGGCCGCTTGCGCGTCCGTGATCACGTTCCGGGTGATGCCCACGATCCACGCCGGCAGCCGCGCTTTCCCGGGATCGAACGCCGACCGCGAGCGCCACACCCGGATGAACACCTCCTGAGTGACGTCGTCGGCCGCGGAACTGTCGCGCAACGAACGCAGCGCCAGCGTGTGGACCAGCGGCGAGAACTGCCGGTACGCCTCAGCCAGGGCGGCTTCGTCACCGGCGGCGAAGGCCTCGTTCAATCCGGCGTCCCAGGCGGAAGGGGCCTCGAAAGGTGCCAAGCCCGGCTCCTTCCCGCTGCTGGTGGCGACGATGAGCGCTGCGTCCTGGATCATGCCGGCACCGCCGTGACAATCACATTGTCGCCGTAGTCCTGCTGTTCGTCCAGCCATCGGCCGCCGCAGGTCACCAGCTTCAGCTGCGGCGGGCCGTCGCGGCGGAAGATGGACGCACCGTCGAACGCGTCCTTGGCCATAAGCTCCACGCCGGTCACCCGGAACGTCACGGGCGGAGCCCCGTCACGCCGGACGGTCACCAGTGTTCCCGGCCTGAGCGACTTGAGCTGGGAAAAGGGCGCCGACTCGGAAGTCGTGTCGACGTGCGCCGCGACCACTGCGGTTCCGGCTGCTGCTCCCGGAGCCGGGCCGAAGCGGTACCAGCCGGCCTCGTTGAAAGGCTCGGGGATCTCCATGGCCCCGTCGGGACTGACGCCCACCTGCACGACGGCCATGTTGATGGTGGTGCCCTCGACGGTGAGGGCGCGTGGGGCCGGGTCCTTGGGCCCCGCGGACGGTGGGGCCGCCGGACGGACCGGGACGGCTGATGCCGGGACTCGGGCTGCCGCAGCCGGCGGCGACTGCCCTGTCTGGGACCGCGACGGCTCAGGCTGGGACTGCCCGGCGCCGGGTCGCTGCCCGTCAGGACCGGCCGTCTGGGCGGCTGATCTCTCCGCGGCTGTTCTCTCCGTGCCCTGGGGCGCGGCGGAACCGGCGCTCAACAGGGAAACCGTCACGACGACGGCGGCGATCCGCGCCGCCGATCTCTGTCCGCCAGACCAACGTGCGACCGGCGAATGCGCGGCCGATCCATGCGCGGCCGTCCGCTGACCGGAAGCCGGGAGGACCCCGGTGGGCTCTGCCGCCGTCGTGCGGTTCATCTCAGGCCTCCCCGTGCCGGATTGGATGTCAGGGCGGCCGCCCGGGGTGACCGGGCGGCCGGAGCAAGCGGTTGGTGCCTAGCGGATGCGGCGGGGCGCCGGCTGCTTCCGGGACACGGCGAACCCGCCGGCCAGGAGCAGGAGGACCGCGGCGCCGATGCCGACCGTGGTGGCTGCCTGGTTTGATCCGGTCGCGGCGTCAGCGGCGCCGGAGCGTCCGCCGGGAACGCCGGCCGGGGCGGAGTGCAGACCCTCAATGTTCTGCACGGCCACCTGCAGGTTGTTGTCCGCGAGGCTGCCCCACGCATACACCACTGTGTGGGTGCCTTCCGCGACAGTGACGTCGGCCGGGCCGATCACCGGTTCCGTGGTGCCGGCGGCGGCCACCGCAACGGAGAGGGTGCCGGGATCCAGCGTGAGGGTCTCCTCATTGGGGTTGGTCAGGCCGGAGATCACGGCCGTACCGCCGGCGAGGATGTCCACCGCCGGTGCCGCTGCCGTGTGGCGGACGGTGAGCTTGCCCTTGCCGGGATCGATTTGCGAGACGTCGTTCGTGAAGAAGTTGGCCGTCGGGTTGCCCTCTGCGTCGAGGTTGGCAACGGCCGTGTAGTTGCCGTTGGCCGCGAGGCTGACCGTGACGGGCCCGATCACAGGGGCGGAGGCGTCAGCGGCGTCGGCGGCGGTGATGGCTAAGTCGTAGTCGCCGGGCGGCAGGGCGAGCGGGCGGCGAGGGTGCCGGGTGTGAAATCGTCCAGGGTGCGTTCGCCGTTGACCCAGACGTCAACGGTCAGCCCCGGCACGCCGTGGAGAACGGACAGCTGGGCGTCGGATTCGGCCGCCTGGGCGGGGCCGGCAAGGGCGAGAGCTGCCGCGATTGCCACGGCGCCTGCTGTGAAAAGGCTGGTACGCATTTACATCTCCTTCAACGGCCCGGCACGCGGGCGATTTTTTGCTTACACCCCTACTACCGGCGTTGGAGGCTGTTTGGATGCACGCGCATGTAAATCTTTTGAAGGAGCGGACGAAAGGCAGTGTCAACAGGGCAGGGGAATGGCGAAGCGTTGACGCCCACAGAAGCGGGCAGGCAGAGTAACGCGGGCACACCAATGCGGCCGGGCTGCTCTGGTGAGCTGTCCGGCCGCGGCCGCCGTAGTCCCGGAGGTGTTAGGCGGTCGGTGGCTTGTCCTGGCCGGCGGGGCTGTCCGGGCCGGGCGGGTTTTCCGGGTTGGCGGAGGCGTCCGGCTGATCCGGCCGGGTGGCTGGCGGCCCGCCGATACCGTAGAAACCCGGCTGGCCCTCGGCCGCCCGGCCGTGGCCGGGCCCGGACCGGGCTGGCCTGCCCCACCTAGCCCGGACTGGCCTGTCACACCAGGACCGGGCTGGCCGTAGACAGGCGGCGGGCTGCCCGGGCCACCGGGTGCGCCTGGCCCCGCGGGCAGTGGCGCATATCCGGGGCCCGGAGGAGTCACTGCGGAAGGAATCGCTGCGGCCTCTCCGGGGTCCCGGGGACCCATGTCCAGGTGGAACGGCGGGTATTCGTCACGCATCAGCGCGACGTACGTGGTGACGCGGTATATCCAGCGGTTCAGGCCCATCAGGAAGTCGAAAAGGCCCCGCGAGTACACCCCGGTGAAAAGCAGGATGACCCCGGCGATGAAGACCAGCAACCCGAACAGGGACATCCCCGCGTTGACCTGCAGCCATTCGCCATCGTGGTACACCCAGGTCTGGGCGGTGCCGGTCAGCAGCGCGATGATCAGCAGGTGCGGGAAGGCCAGCAGCCAGGACTTCACGAGCACCAGGCCGTGGGAGAGCTTCTCCGGATAGTCGACGTCGAAGTCGGCCGGGTAGTCGGTGCGTTCCAGGGTGAATGGCGGGTAGCGGTCCGTGCCGAGCGCCCCGTAGCAGTAGAAGGCCACCCGCCAGCTCCAGCGGATCACCCCGACGTTGAAGTTGAACAGCGAGCGCGGGTAGTGCCCGGTGAAGAGGATCGCGAACCACGCCACGATGGTGACCACACCGAAGGCAAACCAGAGGAAAAAGAGCACGATGAAGTGCGGGATCGCCAGGAACCACTTGAACAGCCACTTCCACCGGGACAGGTTCGGGTCCAGATAGCCGCTGAGCCGGGCCGGATATACGACGCCGGCACCCGGGCGGGTGGGCGGCGGGACGCCCGGCGGCGCGCCGGCCGCATACGGCTGGGCGGCATTGGCCTGCTGTCCCGGGACGGCCTGGCCGGCATAGGCCTGCGCCGGCGTTCCGGGGCCCGCGGGCGGTGTGCCCTTGCCCAGCCCGGCGGCGCCAAACACGATCAGTGGCACACCGATGAGCAGGAACAGGATTCCGCCGATCAACAGGCCGACGAAAACGGGCCACAGAAGGTCAGAGCGGGCGCCTGCTCGAAGGTCCACAGCCACCGGGGCGGTGGCGTCCGCGTTCATGATGACCACGGCCCAGGTCCCCGGCCGCAGGTCCCACTGGAGCTCCTGGGTCCCCGGCCCGGTGGCCAGCGCGGTCCAGAACGTCTGATCCGCGGGCCGCGCCGGAACACTCGTGCCGGGCACCTCACGGTACTGCACCCGGAACGGCGCGAATCTGACGTCAACGATTTCAGAGTGGTTGACGCCGGCCAGGTAGGCCGCCACATCGGCCTGCGGGGCGATGCCGATGAAGATCGCCTTCGCCGGATCGGCCGCGGAGCCGCGGAGCATGATGCTTCCCGGTACCACAGGAGATGTTTCGGGGAAGCTGCTTTCCGTCATGATGTCGAGGCGTGGAGAAGTGAGGGCGTACGAATCGGCAGCGAAACGCTCCACCGGAGTGGTGAAGAATCCGCTGTCGCGCTGCTGGTAGTTGGCCCACCCGACGGCGCCGGCACCAGCCAGCAGACCCAGACCAAGGAGTGCGCTGAGTGTACCCAGCACGAGCATGATAATCCGGCCTGGTCGCATGAGCGCCGTCCTTTCACATGGTCCTTGTCAGGACCTCCGGTTCAGCATGGGCGCCGGTTAGCGCCCCAGCGAGGTCAGCAGGCGCCGCGCCCAGCCCTGGGCCTTCTCGATTTCGCCGTCACGCAGCGGCCCTTCGCTGCCTTTCACGTAGAAGGGCATGGGTTCGGCGATGATATCTGCACCGCCGGCTTTGAGGGCATGGGATATTTTCTTGGCGGCATCGCCGTGGATGAACATCCGGACGCGCGTATCGAACGCCGCGGCGTTTACGCCCTTGAGAGAACCGTCTGACAGGGCAGCAAGCAACGAGGTGATTTTCGGCGTCGGGCGCCATCCGTTGATCGGGCTGCCGACCACGAGGAGGTCACCCGCCGCGAGGGTTTCGGGTTTGAACTCCCCACCGGGACGGAACTCGCCTGCACCCCGTCGAGCGAGCCGGCGATCGCCTCGGCCACCGATCTGGTGTTGCCGTACGCCGAATCGTAGACAACCAGGGCTTTCACGCCGTGATCACTACCTTGAGCGCCTTCGTTTCGGCGGCGCGGGCGAAGGTGTCGTAGGCCTCCAGGAACTGGTCGAAGCTGAAGTGGTGGGTGGCGAATTTTTCCGCGGGCACCTTGTTCTGAGCCACGAGCTTGAGCAGCATCGGTGTGGTGTTGGCATTGACCAGGCCCATGCTGATGTTGATGTTTTGGATCCAGAGGTTTTCCACATGCAGCTCGACGGACTTGCCGTGCACGCCCACGTTGGCCACGTTGCCGCCGGGACGCACGATATCCGTGCACATGTTGAACGTCGCCGGAATGCCGACCGCCTCGATGGCCACATCCACCCCTTGCCCGTCGGTCAGCGCGAGTACCTGCTCCTTCCAATCGGCGTCGCTGGAGAGGACGACGTTGGTGGCGCCGAACTCGCGGGACTTCTCCAGCCGGTTCGCGTCAAGGTCGACGGCGATGATGGTGGCGGCCCCGTAAAGCCCGGCGGTGGCGATCGCGGCGAGGCCCACCGGTCCGGCACCGACGACGGCGACCGTATCGCCGGGCTTGACCCGGCCGTACTGCACACCGATTTCGAAACCTGTGGGGAGGATGTCGGAGAGCATCACCGCACGTTCGTCGGTGACGCCCTCAGGAAGGAGGTGGAGCGAATTTTCCGCGTAGGGGACGCGGACGTACTCGGCCTGGGTGCCGTCGATCAGGTGGCCGAAGACCCAGCCGATGCCGCCGCCCCTTCTTCGCCCATGCAGTGCGAATAGAGGCCGGTCTTGCAGTTGGCGCAGTGGCCGCAGGACTTGATGCAGGAGATGATCACGCGGTCCCCCACCTTGAGGCTGGTGACCGAGGAGCCCACTTCGGTGATGGTCCCGACGCCTTCGTGGCCCAGAATCCTGCCCTTGGTCACGGCAGGAACGTCCCCCTTGAGAATATGGAGGTCCGTTCCGCAGATCGTGGTGGTGTCTACTTTCACGATCACGTCGCTGGGGTTCTGGATCTTGGGATCGGGAACGTCCGTCCAGGACTTTTCCCCGGGACCGCCATAGACGAGGGCTTTCATGCGTTCTCCTTGACTCTGAGGATGTTCGGCGGGTCCACGATGCGCAACCTGCACGGCGTCACGGACGCGTCGATGCCTGATGACACGACGGAGCGGCGGGCGTGCTCGTGGAGTTCTTCTATGGCATCGGCGGTCACTCGCGCGTGGGCGAGGTTGATGACGATTTCGTACCCGGGGAGTTTGGCCGCCACACGGCGGCAGACGACATAGAGGGCGCGGATATTTGCCGGCGTGACGACGCCCCGCACGTCGACCCGCGCCGATTCCGCAACGGAGTCGATCCGTATGAGGACTTTCATGCGGGGATCCCCGTGGGAGGGGTGCGCGTAGTAGGCGCTACTTCGGGAGCTGTGTTGCCTGTGGGTCACGGGGCATCAGAGCTCCCGGGCTGCCCCTGGACGGGTTCAAAAAGGTGAAAATCGCTGGTGACAGTCATGTTGGCCGCGGCTTCCTGCCCTGGTCCCGCAGACACGGACCAGCGCAGAACGCCTTTTCCTTCCCCAAGGTTCGAGCGAGACCGAACAACTGCTGTAGCAGGCGGTTCATCCCCCAATGGCCGTGCAGGAACCGCCCCAAAATCCAGCATGGAGGGTGCGTATTTACGGGGCAAGGGGCGAAAGTCCCGTGTGCGGCCGAAAGCCCGGTTCCCCGTAGGGTGCCAAGGACCCTGAGCGGCCGCGTCAGGGTTTGGATTGGCGCCCGGCGGGTCCGGATTGGCGCTCCGCGCTCCGGCCCATAGCCTGTTTCCTATGCCTGCATCACATGCCCCCGCCGTGAATGACCTCGTGCTCGCGTCCGTCCGGATCCCCGGCGGGACGGCGCTGTACGACGTGCACGTGGTCGACGGTGTTGTTTCGCGGCTTGCTCCTGCAGGGATTCCGGTCAACCCCGCCGCGAGAAGGGTGGATCTGGACGGCCGGTATCTCATCCCCGGGCTGTGGGATGAGCATGTCCACATGACGCAGTGGGCCCTCGCCGCCAACCGGATCGATCTCTCCGGCGCCGCCTCGGCGGGCGAGGCGGCCGACGTCGTGCGTTCCGCGCTGTCCGGCCGCGGGCGTGAAGCGGGCGACACCGTGACGGCGGTGGGGGTGGGTTTCCGGGACGCGGTCTGGTCGGATGTTCCCAGCCTGGAGCTGCTCGACGGCGCCACCCGGGGCGTGCCGACGGCGCTGCTGAGCCATGATCTGCACTGCGTCTGGCTCAACAGCGCGGCGGCTTCCCGCTACGGCGTGGCGGTGGACGCGTCCGGGCTGTTGCGCGAGGAGCCGGCCTTTGCGCTGACCCGTGAGCTGGGCAACCTGCCCGACGCGGTGGTGGATGCCTGGGTGCGGGAGTCAGCGGAAGCTGCGGCCGCACGCGGGATCGTGGGGATTGTCGACTTCGAAATGACGTGGAACCGGGACGTCTGGCTGCGCCGCGTGGCGGCGGATTCGATGCCTTCAGGGTGGACGCCGGCGTCTATCCGCAGGACCTTGACCGGGCCGTTGCGGCGGGGATGCGGACCGGTTTGGACGTGGCCGACGGGGCGGGGCTGCTGCGGGTGGGTCCGCTCAAGGTACTGATCGACGGCTCGCTGAACACCCGCACGGCATACTGCGTGGACCCGTATCCGCATGGCGGCCACGGGCTGCTCACTGTGAGCGCGACGGAACTGCTGGACCTGCTGGTCCGCGCCCGGGAGTCCGGATTCGTCCCCGCCGTGCACGCGATCGGCGACGCCGCCAACGAGGTTGCGCTGGATGCATTCGCGGCCGCGGGGATCACTGGCCGGATTGAGCATGCCCAGTTTGTCCGCAGCCAGGACTTCGCGCGTTTCGGCGGACTGGGGCTGACGGCGAGCGTCCAGCCTGCCCACGCGCTGGATGACCGGGACGCCGCCGATTCCAACTGGGCCGGGCGCACGGACCGGGCGTTCCCGCTGCGGTCGCTGCTGGCTGCCGGGGCCACCCTGGCGCTGGGGTCGGACGCGCCGGTGGCGGCGCTGGAGCCGTGGACCGCGATGTCGGCGGCCACCACCCGGTCACGGCCGGACGGCCGCGGGCCCTGGCACCCGGAGCAGGCCCTCACGCGGCAGGAGGCCCTGACCGCGTCAACGCGCGGGCGGGGTACAGTCCGGGCGGGCGATCCGGCGGATCTTGCGGTGCTCGACGTCGACCCGCTGGCGGCGTCCGACGCGGAGTTCGCGGCGATGCCGGTGGCCGCGACGCTGGTGGCGGGGCGGTTCACCTACGGCGCCTTCTGAGTGGCTGGGGCTAGCTGCCCTTGACCCGCGCCCGGACGAGGTTGGCGAACGGCAGCCGGCCGTACTCCTCTACGAACGCGGCGTGATACCCCGCTTCGGCTGCGCTGAGCTCCTCGGCGGGCAGCTCTTTCCACGCGATGATCAGATTGCCGACGGCGGCGAGCTGCCAGATCAGCCGGCCGTCCCAGTGGCCGGGCGGTTTGCCCTTGCCGAAGTCGACGAGTTCCTGGATCTGCCGTCGGAGCCCCCGGTTGCCCTTGCTGCCGGGCCCGGCCTTGCCCACGTACAGGACCTCGGCGCCGTCAACCCATTCGGCGGTGAGCGCGTCCGCCTTCAGGGTGGGGTCCTTCTTCTTGAAAATCCCAGCTGTGCTCTTGGCCAGAAACTGCGGCCGGAAGCCTTCAGGCTGGAGCACTACAAAGATCCCGGGTTTCTGCGGAATCCGGTTGATCTCAAGGTCCGCCAACTGCCGGAACCCGGTGAACCCGTCCTGCTTCAGTGACTGTCTGTTGATGGGCATGGGTTCCTTGGATCGGGCGCGGGCGGTCCTCTAACCTTACGGAAGCGCCGGTTCGGCGGTTGCCTTTAATTGTCGGTGGTGACCGATAGCGTGTTTCTATGAACGGCGAGCAGGAGCCGGAAGTGGCTTCGGAAACGGCGGAGCGCGTGACGGTCGCGGAGGTGGCCCGGGCGCTGGCGGCTGTCCGGCCCGCCCGCGACAGTGCCGGACTGATCAACCAAATCCGTGAGCTGGAAGATGCGAAGTCTGCCCTGGCTGCCCGTCAGGCACGTTTGTCCGTCGCGTTCGATCTGCTGCAGCGCCGTGAACAGGCCGACGCCGGGATGCCCGCAGCCGAGCTCGGGGCCGGGGTCGGCGCGCAGGTCGCCCTCGCCCGGCGCGAATCCCCGCCAAGGGCGGCCGGCTCCTCGGCCTGGCGAAAGCCCTGGTCACCGAAATGCCCCACGCTTTGGCTGCGTTGGAGGCCGGGCAGCTCAACGAATGGCGCGCCACCCTCCTGGTGAAGGAAACCGCGGGCCTGACCGCGGAGGACCGCACCGCTGTGGACGCCGAACTCGCCGCCGACACCGGAACGTTCGACGGCGCCGGGGACCGGCGCATCGTCGCCGCTGCCCGGGCCGCCGCCTACCGCCGGGACCCGCGCACCGTCACGCAGCGGGCCAGCCACGCCGCCGCCGACCGGCACGTCAGCCTCCGCCCGGCCCCGGACACCATGTGCTACCTCACCGTCCTGCTCCCCGTCGACCAGGGCGTCGCGATTTACGCCGCGCTGACCCGGCACGCCGACACCCTCCGCAACGCCGGGGACCCCGCACCCGCGGCCAACTCATGACCGATACCCTCGTCGAACGCACCACCGGCACCCCCGGCGGGATCACCGGCATCGAACTCCAACTCGTCATGACCGACCGCACCCTCCTCCAGGGCGACAGCGAACCCGCCCGGCTCCCCGGCTACGGCATCGTCCCCGCCGCCTGGGCCCGCGACCTCCTCCAACATGAAGGACAAGCCGGCAGCGCGGGCCAGGAACCACAACGCGGCATGGGAACAGGCCTGGGATTCGGCGGCCCGGGCACAGGCGCCGGCGGCGCGCGAACCGCGGGAACGGACACGGACACCGACGCCGTCGGGGACAAAGCATTCAACGTCTGGCTCCGCCGGCTCTACACCGCCCCCGGCACCGGCGAACTCACCTCCATGGACTCCCGCGCCCGGCTCTTCCCGCCCGGACTCCGCCGCCTCATCCAGGCCCGCGACGACACCTGCCGCACCCCGTACTGCGACGCCCCGATCCGCCACTTCGACCACATCATCCCCTGGCACCGCGGCGGACCCACCACCCAGGCCAACGGCGCCGGACTCTGCGAAGCCTGCAACCACACCAAAGAAACCCCCGCCTGGAGTGTCCGGCCCCGGCCCGGCCCCAGACACACCCTCCAGATCCAAACCCCCACCGGCCACACCTACCACTCCACCGCACCCCCACTACCCGGGACGGGTTCGACCGGCTCGCTGCCCAACAGAGCCGCGCCGGCCGCCGACACCAGCCACCACCGCCGTGAAATCCGACACCGCGCCAAGTCGCTCACACTTCGCAGATGTGGGGCACGGGAACCTGGGTCCCAGGCGCCGGCAGCGGCCTGAACCATCCTGAATCGGTCGCCTGGCTAGCGCCCGAACCACGACTCGGCGAGTGAGACGTCAGCTTCCAGTGCGTAGTTGCCGGCCGCGTGCCCGAGCGCCACGCGGTAGCTGCCACCGGGGGTGTGCCACTGCCCGCGCTCCGTGTCATAGGACGCCAGCAGCCGCGGATCAACATCCAGGGAGACGGTCCGTGATTCGCCGGCGTCGAGATCCACGCGCTCAAAACCGAGCAGCCGCATCCGGGCGCCGGCAGGATCTTCCAGGAGGTAGAGCTGGGGGACGTCGGCCCCGCGGCGCGGCCCGCTATTGGTGACAGTGAAGTTCGCCCGCACCCCGCCCCGGTCCGATACTGTCAGGCCTGCATAGTCGAACCGGGTGTAGCTGAGCCCATGGCCGAAGGGGAACAGCGGCCGCTGTCCGGTTCTGGCGAACCAGCGATAGCCGACGTCGGATCCTTCGTTGTAGTGGATGGTCGTGGGCGTTCCCCACGGCGTGCCGAGGCCCGGCAGGTCCTGCCGCGGAGTCTGGTCCAGGCCCGCGGGGAAGGTCAGCGGGAGTTTCCCGGAAGGATTTGTGACGCCGACGAGGATCTCGGCGATCGCCTGCCCGCCGCACTGGCCGGGGTACCAGGCCGCCAGGACGGCCCGGACCTTCCCGAGCCACGGCATCGCCACGGGATTCCCGGTTTCGAGGACGACGACGGTGGCCGGGTTGGCGTCCGCAACGGCTTCAATCACGGCGTCCTGTCCCCACGGCAGGGACAGGTCAGCATTGTCGTAGCCTTCGCCCTCCACCCGGATTCCGAAGACGACGGCGACGTCGGAACGTCGAGCCAGCAGCGCCGCCTCGGCGGGGCTCATCCCGGGATCGTATTCGATCGCGGCGCCGGGCAGCAGCTTCTGCAGTTCCGCCAGCGGCGAGGAGGGCAGCAGGTACAAATTCCGCATGCTGCCCATGATGCCCGTGCCGCCGATGGTATGGCTTTCGGCGTAGCCGCCGGGTGGCACCACCGCACTTGACCCGGCGCCGATCGGTACGCCGAGCTGGGCATGTCCCCCGATCACCGCGATCTTGAGCGGCCCGCCGCTGCCGGACAGCGCGTCCAGCGGGAGCACGCCGTCGTTCTTGAGCAGGACAGTCCCCTGCCGCGCCGTCTCCAGGGCGATATCCGCGTGGGCGGCGAGGTCGACGTCGGGAGTTCCCTCCCAGCGATCGATCCCGACGTCGAACACGGCGTAAAGGATGCGCTGCACCATCTCTGACAGCCGTTCCTTGGGGAATTCACCCGCCGCGTAGGCCTCGCGCAGCGGGCCGGTGAATGTCTCCTGCCCCCACATCATCACGTCGATCTGCACGCCGGATTCCTGGTCCTGTCCGCGCAGCGCGAAGTCCCAGCTCGGCGTCGCGCCCCAGTCGGACATCACCCAGCCCGGGAAGCCCCAGGCGCCTTTCAGGATGCCCTGAAGCAGCGTCTCGTTGCCGCCGGCGTAAGAGCCGTTGATCTTGTTGTAGCCGGTCATGACCGAGCCGGGCCGGGCGCGCTCGATGGCGATTTCGAACGCGAGGAGATCGGATTCCCGGTGCGCGGCCGGGTCGATGATCGCGTCCAGCCAGTGCCGGTTGGTTTCATTGCAGTTCAGCGAAAAGTGCTTGACCGTGGAGATGACCTGCTCGCCCTGGATGCCCTTCACCGACTCCGCGCCGAGGATGCCGGTGAGCCAGGGTCCTCGGACAGGTACTCGAAATTCCGGCCGTTGCGCGGATCGCGGTGCAGGTTGAGGCCGCCGGCCAACTGGACGTTGAGGCCTTTGCTGCGGGCCTCCTGCCCACCATTTGCCCCGATCGGCGGGCGAGTTCGGGGTTGAAGCTGGCCCCGAGGGCAATCGACGCCGGGAGGGCCGTGGCGGTGTCGCCCTCGCGGTAGCCCGGGTTGGTGACGCCCAGGCTGGCGTCGCTCATGAGCAGGGCGGGGATGCCCAGCCGCGGGATCCCGGGAGTGTAGCCGGCGCTCATCGGGACGCCCTCCGGGATGCGCGGGTCCTTGTCCGTGAGCGTCGCGTTGGTGCCCATGACGCTGATGAGGAGTGAGAAGCGCTCCTCATCCGTCATCCGCGCCTCGAGCTCCCGGGCCCGTTCCATCGCTTCTGGGTTCACGCGTGCCTGCCTTAGGGTCAGCCCGCGGGCGTTTGGCGCCGCGCCGGGTCGGGGACCTGCGGTTGGGTACCATCATGCCGTTGGCGGCGGGGAGGGGCCAGAGGGTCGCGGATTCCTGCCGCGGCTCGGGCGTACAATAAGTTGTACGCAAGGAGGCTTCCATGAAAACCCTGACCTACTCCCAATCACGCGCGCATTACAAGGAAACCCTCGACTCGGTCACCGACGACCGCGAGGAAGTTGTCATTACGCGCCCCGGGAAAGAGGACGTCATTATGGTGTCCCGGTCCGATTACGAATCGCTGCGGGAAACGGCCTACCTGCTCCGCAGCCCGTCCAATGCCCGCCGGATCCTGGGCTCGATCGAAGAGCTGGAAGCCGGGCGCGGTGCCGCGCGGGATCTCTCTGAATGAGGCTTGTCTGGTCCGAGGCGTCGTGGGAAGACTACATCTGGTGGCAATCGCAGGACCGCAAGATCCTCAAACGGATCAACACGCTGATCAAGGACATTGTCCGCAACGGCAATGAAGGCATCGGAAAGCCGGAGCCGCTCAAACACGGGTTCCACGGCTACTGGTCCCGCCGCATCACCGACGAGCATCGGCTGGTCTACAAGTTTGTTGAGACAGGTGGCGACGTCGAAGTCCGGATCGCAGCGTGTCGATACCACTATGGCAACTGAATTTCCGGCCTTAAACACAAGGCCTGCAGGTACCTTCGCGATCTCGCTATGAGCTGGCTCGGACATTTTCACGTCCAGAACGACCCGGCTAAATCAGATGGTTACCTGCAGGCGCTTTAAGCCTACGCCCCGTCCGCGGACATGGGTAGGGCAAGGTCCCGGCTTCCGGTCCCTTTGCCCACCACGGCCCTTTGCCCGCCACGGCCCCGCTGCACTCGGGCCGCTGCGCTTCAGGGTGTTGCCCGGCGCAGCGTCAGGTAGGAGCCCACTCCGAGCACTGCGCAGAACAGCGCGGTCCAGCCGCTGACGCTCAGGGGCGTCTGGACGGTGAACCAGGCGCCGACCTGCGGCCACCAGCCCTGCCACGTGGCGAGCCCGATCAGCCCGACCAGCACCACCGCGATGAGGATCCAGACCACCAGCATTCCGGTGGCCCGCCACCTCTTGTACACGGTGGCGAACCAGAACCCGGTCATGTACAGGGCCAGCATCACAAGGAAGTTGAACATGATCTGGACGGCCGCCGGGCTGTCCGCCGCCCAGCCCAGGAAGTACAGCTGACCGTTCAGGCCCCAGCCGTTGGTGGCCACCTCGATACGTCCCAGCACGAAGTAGAGCAGGCTGACCGCCAGGGCAACGACGGCGAAAAGCCCGGTGGTCCCGATGTAGAAGGTGCGGCGGCTGACGCTCATGGCCTGCGAGAACGGGAACGTATAGGTCAGGGACTGGATGCCCAGGGCCAGGAAGTACCAGACCACCGCCTGCGATGCACCGGAGTAGCGGGTTTCCACATTGTTCGGAACCATGAGCCAGATGGCATAGGTGAGGGCAAAACTGGCGGCGATGATCAGCGCCGGGATGCCCAGGAACGTCCACTTGTTGATCAGCTGCATGCGGGCAACACTCACGGCGCGGTTCACGGCGCCACCTCCAGTTCTGACGGATCCGTTGCGGTGCGGGGCTCGACGCCGGTTCCCCGGCCGGGGCCGCCATCGTCTTCCGGACCACCAGCTGCTGCAGGGATACCGGGGCGAGTTCCAGCCCGAGTTCCGCGGCCCGGGCTCGGTCCGCGCTGCCGAGCCGCGCCTCAACGGTGACGGACGCCAGGGACCCCAGCCGCTCCCTGTGCAGGACCGGCAGGCCGGCGGTGAACTCAGTAACTTTCGTATCCTCGCCGGTGACGGTGGCAGCGGAACCGCGGATGTTCTCGGCGTCGTCGTCCAGGATGATGCGTCCGTGATCGATCAGGAGGACGTGTTCGAGCAGGTTGGCCACCTCGTCGATGAGGTGCGAGGAGAGGATGATGGTCCGCGGGTGGAGGAGTAGTCCTCGACGAGCCGGTCGTAGAAGATCTGCCGGGCGACGGCGTCGAGCCCCAGGTACGGCTCATCGAAAAAGGTGAGCTCGGCGCGCGCGGCGAGCCCGATGATCACACCGACGGCGGACAGCTGACCGCGCGAGAGCTTCTTGATGCGACGTTTGAGCGGCAGCGCGAACTCCTCTGCGAGGCGGTCGGCGAAATCCTGGTCCCAGTTCCGGAAGAACAACGCCGCCGACTTGAAGGCCTGGGCGGGCGAGAAATCCTCCGGATACTTCTGGGATTCCCGGACGAAGCACATCCGGGAGAGAACGGCGTCGTTTTCGTAGGGGTGCTGGCCGAAGACTTTGACGTCGCCGGAGGTTTCCGGATCCTGGGCCGTGAGGATGGACATCAGGGTGGTTTTGCCGGCGCCGTTGCGGCCCAGCAGCCCGTAGATCCTGCCGCCGTCTATGCGGAGGGTCACTCCGTCCACTGCTCTCGTGTCCTTATAGCGTTTGGTGACGTTGTTCAGTTCGATCACCGGCGGCTGCGTTGGCGTATTCACCGTCCCGCGCTCCTTTCCGTTAGTACGGGATCCGAATTGCTGCGGTTGATCATGTCGGTCAGCGCATCAACGCTGATGCCAAGCCTGCGCGCCTCCCGGGTGAGCGGTTGGACGAAGTCGTGGAAGAACTCCTCGCGCCGCCGCTCCAGCAACCGGGTCCGGGCTCCGGTGGCAACAAACATGCCAATCCCCTTTTCTTGTACAGAATTCCCTCATCGACGAGCTTGTTGATCCCTTTGGCCGCGGTGGCGGGATTGATCCGGTAGAACGCCGCGAATTCATTGGTGGACGGCGCCTGGGCCTCTTCCGCGAGGGCGCCGGCCACGATGTCGCCTTCGATCAGTTCGGCGATCTGGAGGAAGATCGGACGTGAGTCGTCAAGCACTGCCCACCGTCCTTTCACGGAGCCTCGGAAGACTCGGTCTATTGGTTCATTACTTATGTAGCTAACCACAGATGCTCGCTATGCGCAAGGGTTCAGGGAACTGCCCGTAAACGCCGCCGTCCGGCGCCACAAAAACGCCGCCCGGCCCGGAAGCGTAGAGTGGAAGGCGACGCCTGATTCTGGACGCCAAGTGCTGAGGGAGAAATCGTGACGATTGACTGGGACGAAAAGAAGACCCTGCTGCAGGAACCGAACATCGCCGCCGTAACGCAGCTTTGCGACGAACTAATGGAAAAGAAGCCGGGGTCGGTCGTCCCGTACATCGATCCGGTCCATGACGAGGACGAGTGCCGGATCGTCAGCCTCCATATCGCACCGGGCAAGGGCACGGAATCGGGCTTCGTCTCCCACTTCAACGATGACGAGGCCGCCCGCCGCGCCACCTCCATCTACGAGGCCGTCGAACTTGACCCGCGCTACGTCATGCCGTGGAATGCCTACCCGTGGGTCCGCGACCCCGAGCTTCCGTCCGCGCTGAACGTCCAGGAGAAGACGGACGGCCTGCGGCCCTTCCGCCAGTTCCTCAAGATCAACAAGCGCGTCTCCGCCGTCATTGCCCACGGCGCCGACGCCCACGCCTTCCTGACGCTGTTCGAGAAGACCTACCACTCCTCGCTGAAGAACCGCGGTGTCAAGATCTACAAGGCCACGGCCCTTGGCGGCCGCGCCTTTGCCGTCTCCGCCGCCAAGCAGGAGGAACTCCTCAGCAAGAACGTCGAGGTGTACCGCGACGCTATGCAGCGGGCAGGCATCCAGCACCTCTGATCCGGCACCGCTGATCTGACACCCCTGTTCTGACACCGCAGGGACGGCACGACGGCGGACTCCCGCCGCCCGTCTCTGCCGCCCGGTCGTCGTCGTCCGGTCGACCGGCGCGTAGGGTCCAACGGCCCTGCCCAAGCCGGACGGTCCTTGGTGAGCTTGAAGCGGAGCCCGGACGGCCACGTCCCTGGGGAGGCTCGCTCCCGAAAAGGACTCAGCGATGGGACGGTTGGACGGCAAAGTGGCCCTGGTCAGCGGGGGCGCCCGGGGATCGGCGCGGCCATCGCCCGGCGCTTTCTCGACGAAGGCGCGAAAGTCGTGGCCGGCGATGTCCTGGACGAGGACGGCAAGCAGTTGGCCGCCGACCTCGGGGACGGCGTCCGCTATGTCCACCTGGACGTGACGCAGCCGGCGGACTGGGCAGCGGCGGTGGACGAGGCCGTGGCCGCCTTCGGCAGCCTCAGCGTTCTGGTCAACAACGCCGGCATCGTGAACTTCGGCCGGATCGACGAGTATTCGCACGGGGACTGGGCCCGAATCATCGATGTGAACCTGACCGGCGTCTTCAACGGCATCAAGGCTGGGGCCCCGGCCTTGATGCGCGCCGGGGCCGCGTCCATCATCAACATTTCCTCGATCGCGGGAATCCGCGGCTACGAGTCCCTGGCCGGTTATACGGCGTCGAAGTTCGGCGTCCGGGGCCTGACCAAGGCCGCCGCCCTGGACCTCGGCGGGTCCGGAATCCGCGTAAACTCGGTGCACCCCGGCGTCATCGAGACGCCCATGACCGCGGGCATGACCTTCGACACCGGACATGTCCCCTTGCACCGGACCGGCCAGCCGACGGAGATCGCGGATCTGGCGGTGTACCTGGCAGCCGATGAGTCCTCGTTCGTCACGGGCGCCGAGTTCGTGATCGACGGCGGAGAGACGGCCGGCACCGTGGCGCCGCCCTCCGCCTGACCGAAAGCAGAAGCCCATGTCCCAGAATCCCGGTACCAAACTTGCGATTGTCGGCGCCGGCAGCGTGGGCACGTCCCTCGCCTACGCCGCCCTGATCCGCGGCTCCGCCAGCAACGTGGCTCTCTTTGACGTCAACGCCACCAAGGCCGAAGCTGAAGTGCTCGACCTCGCGCACGGCACCCAGTTCGCCGCCGCCGCGTCGACCGTCACCGGCGGCGGGGACATCACCGCGACGGAAGGGGCCGACGTCGTGGTCATCACCGCCGGGGCCAAACAGGCGCCGGGCCAGACGCGTCTGGACCTGGCCGGCACCAACGTCCGGATCCTCGAACAGCTCATGCCGCAACTCCTCACGCACGCCCCCGACGCCGTTTACGTCCTGGTGACCAACCCCTGCGACGTGCTGACCGTCGCGGCGCAGAAGATCTCCGGTCTGCCGTCGTCGCGCATCTTCTCCTCCGGCACGGTGCTCGATACGTCACGGCTGCGCTGGGTGCTGGCGCACAAAGCCGGGGTCTCCCTGACCAGCGTGCACGCGAGCATGGTGGGCGAGCATGGCGACACCGAGTTCCCCATCTGGTCCGGCGCCACTATCGGTCCGGTCCCGATCCGCCAGTGGACGGTCGACGGCGAACGTGTCTTTACGCCCGAGTACCTCGCCGACACCGCGCGGGAAGTGACGCACGCGGCCTACAAGGTGATCGCCGGCAAGGGCGCGACGAACTACGCCATCGGCCTCTCCGGAGCCCGCATCGTTGAGGCCCTCCTGCGATCGGAGAACGCCGTCCTTCCCGTCTCCACCGTGCTGGACGGCCAGTACGGAATCTCCGGGGTGGCGCTGTCCCTGCCCAGTGTTGTGGGGAACGGAGGGGTCCGCTCGGTGCTGGACACGCCCATGGACGACGGCGAACTGGCCTCCCTGCACCACTCTGCCGAGACGCTGCGGCAGAGCCTGGCGACCCTGGGAATCTGACCCCGGGAATCCAACCCCGGCGAGCTGACGTGGCGGCGGAAACACGGGCCTCCAGGTCCGGCATGTCCTCGGCCGGAACCCAATGGGCGGAACAGCGGCCGGAACACAATGGGCGGCGCCGGCGTTGAACACCGGTAGCCTATTGACCACCAAGCAGGCCCCGGAGAGGAGGACCGCCATGCCCGCCGCCACCCCGGCCCGAGCCGCGGCCTGGCTCCGCCACGCCGTGCTGCTGGCCGCGCTCCTCGCCGTCATCGCGGGCTTCCTGGGCATGCACATCCTCTCGGGGTCCCACGGGGTGCACTCCCAGGCGCCGCCGTCGGGCACCACCGGACACACCGCTGCGGAACACGCCGCGGCACCGCCGCCTGCCCCGGCCCACGACACACTCCAGCCACAAGGCCGGGTCACCGGCTCCACCCCGAGCCCTGACGTGATCCCCGCGGCGGTGACCGTCGGCGGAACCGACGTGCCGCCGTCGTGCGTCTGCCAGGGCGGCTGCGCCGAGAAGCCGGCGATGCACGTCGGTTGCACGCCCTCACCGGCGGGCGCCACCTTGAGCGCACCGCAACCCGGAGCCGCCCTGCCGGCGGCCCGGCCGTGGACCGCGGTGCGGGCGGACCTCCCGTCCGGCTATGCTTACCGGCCCGGTACGCCATCCCCCAACGACTTGTCCATCAGTCGCACGTAAGACGGGGCATGCGCCGTGACACCGCCGGCCCACCCTGCCACCCGCGCCCGGCAGCCACACCCTGCTGCTGCGTGCCCGCCATCCGGCTACTCCGCCGGATCCACGAAAGACACGATTTGCCATGAAGAAAACCCTCACGATTTCCGCCGCGGCCATAGCCGCCGTGATTGCACTGGCCGGCTGCTCCGCGGGCAGCAGTAGCTCCGGGAGCAGCATGCCCGGCATGGACCACAGCACGGGCAGTGCAATGCCGGGCCCGAACGCCGCCGCGGACCACAACGGCTCGGACACGATGTTCGCCCAGGCCATGATCCCGCACCACGCCCAGGCCGTAGAGATGAGCGACATCATCCTGAAGAAGCAGGGCGTCGACGCCAGGATCACCGCGCTGGCCACGAAGATCAAGGCCGCCCAGGCGCCCGAGATCGACAAGATGACCGGCTGGCTCGGGGACTGGGACGAACCCACCCAGGCGCCCGGCGGCCACTCGATGACCGGCATGATGAGCGGTGACGACCTCACCAAGCTCGACGCCGCCCAGGGCACCGACGCGGCGAAGCTCTTCCTCAGCCAGATGATCGCGCACCACGAAGGCGCCGTCGAGATGGCGAACGCCGAGGTCCGCTCCGGCAAGAACGCCGAAGCCGTCCAGCTGGCCAAGGACATCGCGGCCTCCCAGACCACGGAAATCGCCGACATGAAGGACCTGATCGCCCTGCTGTAGGCGGAGATCGAAGCTCGCTGTGACGGCGGTCTCCGGCCCCTGGGCCGCCGTCACAGTTGACACCCCGGTGTGACCTCTGCCATATTTCAAACATGAACCTGTCAGACAGCCGGACAGCAGGACAGCCACTCGCCCGCCTTAGCGCAGCCGAAGCGGTCTTTAATGTCCTCCGCTCCGAAATCGAATCCGGCAAGCTCATCGTCGGCGCCAAACTGAACTCCGAGGCCACGCTCGCCCAGCAGTACGGAGTGAGCCGCTCTGTGGTCCGCGAGGCCTTACGTTCCTGCACCGCCTTGGGGCTGACCGTCACCAGGACCGGGCGGGGCACGTTCGTCGTCGCCGACCACGTGGCCAAGGACCTGGTCCTTGGCCAATACTCGGCACGCGACCTCACCGAGGCGCGTCCCCACATCGAGGTTCCTGCCGCCGCGTTGGCGGCAGAACGCCGGTCGCCTGAGGAACTGGACACCATGCGGGACATTGTTGCCGCGATGACCGCCGAGGACGACCCCGAAGTGTGGGTGGGCCTGGACTCGAGCTTCCACGCGCTGATCGCCAGGGCCAGCCGGAACAAGGTCTTCGAAAATGTCGTCGCCGACATCCGGGAGGCCCTCGCCCACCAGTCCGAGACCCTGAACATGGTGACGGACCGGCGGCACGCGTCCAACGACGAGCACCGGCGCATCCTGGCCGCCATCGAGGCCGGCGACGCTGCAACGGCGGGCATCGCCATGAGCCAGCACCTCCATGCTGTAGGCGTTGCCCTCGATTCGATTCTCCACGCCGCTGAAGGCGCCTGACGCCTGCGCCGGGAAGTGCAGATTCAGCAAGGCTTGACCAGCGACAACCAACACCACCGCCAAAGGACGTAATGATTCTTCCCGCCCTCGCGCATCTCCCCACCCCGCTGGCCCCCGAGACGCTCCCGCAGCACACCCCGCTCGCGGTCCAGACCCGCGACGGCCTCGTCGAGAGCGTCCATTACGGCTCGGCAATCGCCACCGCGGCGGACTGCCGGACCCTCCTGGCCGCCGGCGAGCCCTCGCCCCGTTCTACCCGCGATCCGCCCTCAAGCCCCTGCAGGCCGTCGCCATGGTCCGTGCCGGCCTGGAACTCCCGGACGAACTTCTCGCCCTCGCATCCGCCAGCCACTCCGGGGCCGCCGCCCACCGCGACGGCGCGCTGCGCATCCTGGACATGCATGGGCTGGCCCCGCCGACCTCGAGAACAGCACCGACCTCCCTTACGGCGTCCGCGAGCGCGAGGAATGGGTCGCCGGCGGAAGGAAGGCCACCCGGCTGGCGCAGAACTGCTCCGGAAAGCACGCGGCCATGGCAGCCACCTGCGTCGTCAACGGCTGGCCGGTCGCGGGATACCTGGACCCGGCGCACCCGCTCCAGCAGCTCGTGGCCCGGACCGTCGCGGACCTGACCGGCGAAGAACCGGAGCGCACGTCCACTGACGGCTGCGGCACCCCGCTCTTCGCCCTGACCCTGCGCGGCATGGCCCGGGCCTTTGGCCGGCTGGCCTCGGCAACGGGACCCGGCAGCGCGGAAGCCGCCGTCGCCGGAGCCATGCGCCGCCACCCCGGGATGGCCGCGGGCGAGGACCGGGATGTCACCGCACTGATGCGCCTGGTGCCCGGGCTCCTGGCCAAGGACGGATTCGAAGGCGTCCAGCTGGTGGGACTGCCGGACGGCCGCGCCGTCGCCGTGAAGGTCTCCGACGGCGGAGACCGCGCCCGGATGCCCGTCACCGTGCACCTGCTGGCCGCGCTCGACGTCGATACGTCTCCCTTGGCGGGCATTGCCTCGGCACCAGTGCTCGGCGGTGGCCGGCCTGTCGGGCTGCTGCAAGCCGTCGATTTCCTCGCTGCCCCCAAGACCTCCACCCCGACGCCCTGTAAGGACCGCCATGACATCCCTTGACGAACGTTCAGACTTCCGCTCCGAACACGACCTCCTGGGCGACCGGGACATCCCCGCCGACGCCTACTGGGGTGTCCACACCCTGCGGGCCGTGGAGAACTTCCCCATCACCGGCCAGCCGCTCGCCTCCAACATGTACCTGGTCCGCGGGCTGGCAGCCGTCAAACTGGCCGCCGCCCGCACCAACCACGAACTCGGGCTGCTCGACGCCGGGCGCGCCCGGGCCATCGAGGAGGCCTGCACCGACGTCATGAACGGCAAGCTCAGCGAGCAGTTCGTGGTGGACGTCATCCAGGGCGGTGCCGGGACATCGTCGAACATGAACGCCAACGAGGTCATCGCCAACCGGGCCCTGGAAATCCTCGGACACCCGAAGGGCGACTACGCGCGGCTGCACCCCAACGACCACGTCAACCTCAGCCAGTCCACCAACGACGTCTACCCCACCGCAGTCAAGCTCGGCACGATCTTCGCCGCCCGGGAACTGCTCGACGCCCTCACCGAGCTCGAAGACGCCTTCGCCGCCAAAGCCCTCGAATTCCGCACGGTGGTGAAAATGGGCCGGACCCAACTGCAGGACGCCGTCCCCATGACCCTCGGCCAGGAATTCGGCACCTACGCCGTCACGATCGGCGAGGACCGGCTCCGCCTGGCCGAAGCCGACCTGCTGATCCACGAAATCAACCTGGGCGCCACGGCGATCGGCACCGGGCTCAACGCACCTGCAGGGTACGCCGCGGCCGCCTGCCGGCACCTGGCCGAAATCACGGGCCTGCCGCTGGTCACGGCGGTGGACCTGATCGAGGCTACCCAGGACGTCGGCGCCTTCGTGCACCTCTCCGGCGTGCTCAAGCGGGTGGCCGTGAAACTGTCCAAGATCTGCAACGACCTCCGGCTACTCTCCTCCGGCCCGCGCGCCGGCTTCGGCGAAATCAACCTCCCCGCCGTGCAGTCCGGTTCCTCGATCATGCCGGGCAAGATCAACCCCGTCATCCCCGAAGTGGTCAGCCAAGTGGCCTATGAGGTGATCGGCAACGACGTCACCATCACCATGGCGGCCGAAGCCGGGCAGCTGCAGCTCAACGCCTTCGAACCCATCATCGTTCACAGCCTCCACAAGAGCATCTCCCACCTGGAAGCCGCGTGCCGCACCCTTACGGCCCGCTGCGTCCGTGGCATCACCGCCAACACCGAACACCTTCGCCTCACGGTGGAACAGTCAATCGGCCTCGTCACCGCACTCAACCCGCACCTGGGCTACGCCACGGCCACGGCCATCGCGCAGGAAGCCCTCGCCACCGGCAAGGGCGTCGCGGAACTCGTACTCGAACACGGGCTGCTCACCGCCGAGCAGCTCACCGACCTCCTCAGCCCACAGCGCCTGGCCAACCTGAGCAAATAGCGCACCCTCGAACGCCGAAGGACCCTCATGACTTATCCCGAAACTGCCCGCGCCCAAAAACAGACGACCCAACAGCAACCCGCCATCTCCGACCACACCATTCCCGCGCATGCCCATGCCTCCGAGGCAGCGCTCCACGCCGAGGACCAGGGCTACCACAAGGGCCTGAAACCCCGGCAGGTGCAGATGATCGCGATCGGCGGCGCCATCGGCACTGGCCTGTTCATGGGCGCGGGCGGCCGCCTCGCCACTGCCGGACCCGCCCTGATCATCAGCTATGCGGTCTGCGGGTTCTTCGCCTTCATGATCCTGCGCGCCCTCGGCGAACTCGTCATGCACCGGCCGTCGTCGGGCTCGTTCGTCTCTTATGCCCGCGAATTCTTCGGCGAGAAGGCCGCGTTCGTCACCGGCTGGCTGTACTGGCTGAACTGGGCCATGACGGCGATCGTGGACATCACCGCCGTCGCGCTGTACATGAACTTCTTCAAGAAGTACTGGGCGCCGATCGCGGACGTACCGCAGTGGGCTTGGGCACTGGCCGCCCTGATCCTGGTCCTGGGCCTCAACCTCATCAGCGTCAAGGTGTTCGGCGAACTCGAATTCTGGTTCGCGCTGATCAAGGTGGTGGCGCTCGTGTCCTTCCTGCTCATCGGCACCTACTTCGTCATCTTCGGCACCCCGTCGCCGGCCAGGAGGTCGGCTTCAGCCTCATCGCGGACAACGGCGGCATGTTCCCCAACGGTCTTTTGCCCGCAGTCGTGGTGATGCAGGGCGTGGTGTTCGCCTACGCCTCGATCGAGCTGATCGGCACCGCCGCCGGCGAGACGGAAAACCCGGAAAAATCATGCCGCGGGCCATCAACACAGTGATCGTCCGTATCGCGGTGTTCTACGTCGGCTCGCTGGTACTGCTCTCGCTGCTGCTGCCCTATAACTCCTACAAGGCCGGCGAAAGCCCGTTCGTGACGTTCTTCGGCTCCATCGGCGTCGACGGTGTGGACGCCATCATGAACCTCGTGGTCCTGACCGCGGCCCTGTCCTCGCTCAACGCCGGCCTCTACTCCACCGGCCGGATCATGCGGTCGATGTCCGTTGCTGGTTCTGCGCCGAAATTCGCCGGCCGAATGAACAAGGCCGGTGTCCCCTACGGCGGCATCGCCCTTACCGCCTGTGTCGCCGTCCTGGGGGTCATCCTGAACGCTCTGGTCCCGGCCGAGGCCTTCGAGATCGTCCTGAACGTCGCATCGCTGGGCATCATCTGCACCTGGGCCATGATCGTCCTGTGCCAGATGCAGCTAGCCCGGCTCGCAGCCCGAGGGGAACTCCTCCGGCCCACCTTCCGGATGCCCGGCGCCCCCGTCACGGGCTGGGTCACACTGGCCTTCCTCCTGGCGGTACTGATCCTCATGGCATTCGACTCGCCGGTGGGAACGTGGACCATCGCGTCCATCGTGGTCATCGTTCCGCTCCTGATGCTCGGCTGGCGCCTCAGCCGGCACCGCATCCTGGAAATCGCCGCTGTCCGCGACGGCTTCACCGGCCCGTATCCGCTCGTGGCCGCCCGTCCCGCGCGCGGCACTGACGGGGCCGCCGACGGGGATTCGAGTAGCGGTCTTGCGTTCCGTCTCACCGTAACGCAACGTCCCCGCAACCCCTCCCGGATACAGGTCGCATATGCTCAGCAGACAGACTCACACTGGCTCAGCGACGAACCACCCGGGAGACACCTCATGACCACCTGGCGAATCAGGGATTTCCACTCGGCCGACCTTGACGGCATCCTGCACCTCTGGGAGACGCTCAAGGCCACCAACGTGGAGCCGGTCTATGCACTCTCCGAGGTACTGGCCTCGTGCGAAAAGGACCACGCCGTCGTCGCGGCACTGGGGGATCAGGTGGTGGGCGCCGCCGTCGGACGCGCCGCCCACGACCAGGGCTGGATCGTGTTCCTCGCCACCCTCCCCGAGTACCGCGGCCGCGGCATCGGCACCTCGCTGCTGGCCGCCGTCGAGAACCGGATGGCGCCGCACGGCCTGAACAAGCTTTCCGCGCTCATGCCGGAATCCGAGACCCGGGTGGAGGCGTTCCTGGGCCGCGGGTTTGTGCTGAAGAAGAACCTTCGCTACTTCGAGCGGAAGATTCCGGTGCAGCGCCAGGAACTCGAACCCCTCAGCCTGCTGGGCGGCCGGATCCTGGCCCGCGACCTCTGGGAAAATGTCGCCGGCATGCGGAATGAGAAGGAACTGCTGGAACGCCGCCTGGTCCTGCCCCTGGCCGAGGCCGACCTCGCCGACGAGTACGGTGTGGTGCCGCCGCGCGCCGTCGTCCTCTTCGGCCCGCCCGGCACCGGCAAGACCACGTTCGCGAAGGCGATCGCGTCCCGGCTCGAGTGGCCGTTCGTGGAGGTCTTCCTCCCGGCTGGCCTCCGATCCCAAGGGCCTGGCGGGTGCGCTGCGGGAAACGTTCCTGGAGATCGCCGAGCTGGAACACGCCGTGGTGTTCATCGATGAGGTGGAGGAGATCGCCGCGCAGCGTTCCGGCGAACCGCCGTCGCCGCTGCAGGGCGTCACCAACGAGCTCCTGAAAATCATCCCGGCCTTCCGCGAGCAGCCCGGCCGCCTGCTGGTCTGCGCCACGAACTTCATCCGCGCCCTGGATTCGGCATTCCTGCGGCACGGCCGCTTCGACTACGTCATCCCCATCGGCCTGCCCGACCGCCAGGCCCGCGAGGCCATGTGGCAGCGGTTCATTCCCGCCACAGTTGTGGACGACGTGGACGTGGAGCTTCTGGTGGACCGCACCGAGGGGTTCTCCCCGCCGACATCGAATACGCCGCCCGGAGCGCGTCCCAGCGGGCCCTGGAGAAAGCGGTGTACGACGACGGCGGGCTGGCTTCCAGCGGCAACGCCTCCATCCGCGAAGCCGTCCGGAAGGGCCCCGCGACGCAGGACTACCTCGACGCCATTGCGGAGACCCGGACCACGGTGAGCGACGAGGTCCACCAGCAGTTCCTCGAGGACATCGACGCCCTGGGCCGGGTGTAGCCGCACTCTTGTCAGAAGGTGACGACGATCTTGCCCTTGGCGTGGCCCTGCTCCAGCGCGGCAAAGGCCTCGGCGATCCGGTCGAACGGATAGCTGCTGTCCACCACCGGCTGCAGCTTGCCGGCGTCGACGAGCGATGCCAGGAAGCGCAACCCGTCCCCGCTCGGGCGCATAAACAGGTAGCGGTAGCTGATTTTCGCCTTGCGGGCCCGCCTGCGGATGCCCAGGCTCATCACCCAGAATGCGGCAGTGACCCACGCCGGAGCGTCCAGGTCCTTCGTCGCGGTGAGCGGCTCCGGAACCCCTGCGATGGAAACTAGCCGCCCGCCCGGACGGAGGATGCGGAAGGATTCCTCCAGCGTCGCGCCGCCCACCAGGTCCAGCACGGCGTCGAAATCGTGCAGCGCACCGGCGAAGTCCTCCCGCGTGTAATCGATAACGTGGTCCGCCCCCAGCCGCCGCACCAGCGTGTCGCCGCGGGCAGAGGCGGTGGTGGTGACCTCTGCGCCGAAGTGTTTGGCGAGCTGGATGGCGAGCGTTCCCACGCCCCGGCGCCGCCGGAGATGAAGAGCCGGGTGCCGGGGCCGACGTCGAGTTCGTCGCGGAGCGCCTGCAACGCGGTCAGCCCGGCCAGCGGAAGTCCGGCCGCCTCGGCGAACCCAATCGACGCCGGCATGGCGGCAACGAGTTCCTGCTGCACGCACACGAACTCGGCGAAGGCACCCAACCTGCGTTTGTCCACGCGAGCGTAGACACGGTCCCCACCGCGAAGCGACTCGGCCCGGGTCCGACGGCGTCGACCGTTCCGGCGACCTCGCAGCCGACGACAACCGGCAGCCGGAACGGACTGATGGGACGGAGCGCGCCCTGGCGGATTTTGAAGTCCACCGGGTTCAGGCCTGCGGCGGCGACCCGGATCCGGACGTCGCCGGGCCCGGGCTGGGGCTCGGGGAGATCGCGGAGTTCCATGGCCTCCGGCCCGCCGTAACGGGTGAGGACGTAGCCGCGCATTGTCAGTTCCGGTGCGGCTCGGCCTCGGCGGCAGCAGGCTCGGTGGCAGCGGCCGCGGCCTCGTCGACATCCGCCGTCGGGTCTTCCGTCGGCGCGTCGTCGTAGGAGAGGTTCTCGTAGTCGGTGTCATCCGCCTCGTCGAGCAGATCGTCGAGTTCCTCCAGCAGCCACGGGTTGATCCGGGCCAGGATTTTCCGGGTTTCCTCCACCGGCACCGCGGCATAGAGCACCGGGCGGGCGTCGTTGTAGCGGGTTACCGGCGGTTTGTCCGGCCACTTCTCAGCCAGCGCCTTGACGCGCTCCGGCAGGGAATTGTGCGCGTTGTCCGCGATCTTCACGAGGGTGGCGTCGTGGTCCTCGGCGATGTACCGGATGCCGGCCTGGTAGTCGTCCGGGTTCTCGTGCAGGCGCTTGGTGACGCGCTCGATGATGTCCACGGCGCGCTCGGAAACGCCCATGTCCAGCAAAGCCTGCCGGGTCATCGGGGTGTCCTCGGCGATGTCGTGCAGATACCCGGCAATCCGGATGTCGTCGTCGAAGTCCGCCAGGGCATCCCCGACGGCGATCACGTGCTCGCGGTAGGGCCGCTTGAGCTTGTCCTTCTGCCGGTTGTGGGCCACCTCGGCGAGCACCTTGGCTGTCTCGACGGTAAAACTCGGCTGCGGGCTGCGGGATTCCCTGAACTCTGGTTCTGACATGCTTCCAGCCTACGCGTCCGGCCCCGCCATCCCGGGCCAGATCCACGGCTCCCGCGGCAGCGCGGCAGGGTCAAACACGGCGAGTGCGTGCGGCAGCGGCCCGGCCGGGAGCCCAAGGGACGCCAGCAGAGCGTCCCGCACCTCGTCCACGGGAGCCCCGGCCGCCGCGAGGTCCGTGAGGGTCACGGCGCCGTCGCGCTTAGCCAGCCGGGCGCCGTCGGCGTTCAGGACGAGCGGAACGTGGGCATATTCCGGAACGGGAATATTCAGCAGCGAGGCGAGGTAGGCCTGCCGGGGCGTGGAGGGAGCAGGTCGTCACCGCGGACCACCTGGTCGATCCCCTGGGCGGCGTCGTCCACCACTACGGCGAGGTTGTACGCCGTCACGCCGTCGTTGCGGCGGAGCACAAAGTCATCCACAACGCCGGTGTAGCTGCCGTGCAGCACGTCGTGCACTGTCGCCTCCGTGACGGCCGACCGGAGCCGGACCGCGGCGGGCCGGACGGCACGCTTCGCTTCGCGTTCCGCCGCGGACAGCTCCCGGCACGTGCCCGGGTAGGCGCCTTGCGGGGCGTGCGGCGCGGAGGGTGCCTCCTGGATTTCCCGGCGGGTGCAGAAGCACTCGTACGTGAGACCCGCCGCCGTCAACCCGCCGATCGCTTCCGTGTAGAGGGTTCCGCGGTCGGTCTGGCGGACCACATCGCCGTCCCACGTTATGCCGATGGCGGCGAGGTCCCGGAGCTGCTCCGCGTCGGCGCCGGCCCGGGCCCGGTCCAGGTCCTCTACCCGCATCAGGAACCGCCTGCCGGTGGACCGGGCGAAGAGCCAGGCAAGGATGGCGGTACGGAGGTTGCCGACATGCAGTTCGCCGGAGGGGCTGGGGGCGAAGCGGCCGGCAGACGTCATGTCACCAGCCTATGCGCAGCCGTCCCGTGGTCACTCCAACAGCCGGCACAGCACAAGAGCCCTCAGCTACCGATGACTTCGGGACAACCGACGTCGGTGGCTCAGGGGCTCTTGCCGTGCCGGGCCCGGGGCGTTGCTCCGGGCCATGGCACTGCGAAAAGGAGAACTGCGGTGAACGATGCGGAAAGACGATGGTGTGAACAAGAGTCAATCTGCGGGCGGGCTCCTTGCGGGAAGCCTCATCCAAGGTCCGGGTGGTGTGCCGGGGTACTTGTAGCCTGTGGGGATCCGGCGGTGGCCGGTGTCCCTTCGTTGCCACTATTTCAACAGAAGTCCTACAGCTCGTGCAACGGGCGTGGATTACACTGGTCAATATGATCAAGGTTGAACGCAACAACGTGCAGGAAGTGGTCACTTTGCAGGAACTCGACGCGACGGACCGGCGGATCCTCCTCGCCCTCGACGACGACCCCCGGCTGCCGATCATGGTGCTGGCCCAGAAACTCGGACTGGCGCGCGGCACCGTGCAGTCGCGCCTGGAGCGGATGACGGCGTCGGGCGCCCTGCGTCCGAACAGCAGCCGGGTCCTGCCTTCCGCGCTGGGCCGCGGCGTCGCGGCGTCGGTCAGCGCCGAGCTGGACCAGAGCCACCTGAACGAGGCGATCGCCGCGCTGCGGAACATCCCGGAGGTGCTGGAATGCCACGCCCCCGCCGGTGAGACCGACCTGCTGATCCGCGTGGTGGCGAAGAGTCCGGACGACCTGTACCGCGTCTCCGAGGAAATCCGGCTGTGCCCCGGGATCGTGCGGACGTCCACCAGCATGTTCCTGCGTGAGGTCATCCCCTACCGGACCACGGGGCTGCTGGGCGCCTGAACCAATGGCCTACACGGGCGGACCGGTATTGGGCTTCAGGTTCTTCATCACCAGCGTCGATGTGAGCCGTTCGACGCCGGGCAGCGAGGTCAGCTCGGCGTCGTAGAAGCGCTGGTAGGCCGGCAGGTCCTCGGCGATGACCTTCAGCAGGTAGTCGGGGAACCGAACAGCCGCTGCGCCTCCACGATATTCGGGTTGTCCGCCACGCGGTTCTCGAAAATCTCCATCGTGGCCCGGTCCACCTGACGCAGGGTGACGAACACGATCGCCTCGAACCCCAGCCCCACGGCGGCCGGATCGATGTCCGCCCGGTAGCCGCGGATGACGCCGGAGGCCTCCAGGTCACGGAGCCGCCGGTGGCAGGGAGCCACGGTCAATCCCACCTTCGCCGCGAGGGCCGTGGCAGTCATGCGGCCGTCCTCTTTGAGGTAGCGCAAAATACTTCTGTCCAAATGGTCAATCACGCAATAATCTTACCCACCGCGGGTGTTTCTGCGCGAAAAGAGGGAACACTTCCGGCGGCGGATTTCCTAGACTTTTCCTGTACCCACGCGTCAGGAGATCGCCATGAACCCGCAGCTGTTTTTCGCCTTTCTGGTGGTTGCCGGTGCCCTGGCCTGCACCCCGGGGTGGACTGGGCGTATTCCATCACCGCGGGCCTGAAGCAGCGCAGCTTCGTCCCCGCGGTCGCAGGACTCTGCGGCGGCTATGTGCTGCACACTGTGCTGTTGGTCGCGGGCCTGGCGGCCCTGCTCACGGGGATTCCCGGCGTGCTGGGGTGGCTGACGGTGGCCGGGGCGGCCTACCTTCTGTGGCTTGGACTCACCACCATCCGGTCCTGGCGCGGAGCAAGTTTCGGCAGCGCGGAGGTGCGGGCGCCGGCGAACCAGTTCCAGACGTTTCTGCGGGGCATGGGAACCAGCGGCATCAACCCGAAGGGACTGCTGTTCTATGTGGCCTTGGTGCCGCAGTTTGTCAGCCCGGAGGCACCCTCCCGGTGCCCGTGCAGTCCGGCCTTCTCGGCCTGACATTTGTTCTCCTGGTTGCCGTGGTCTACACGTGCGTCGCGCTGCTGGCGCGCAAGCTGCTGCACTCGCGGCCGGGAGCGGCACGGAAAGTGACGCTGGCCAGCGGCGTCATCATGGTTGCGCTGGGTGCCGTGCTGCTGTCCGAACAGCTGCTGCCCCTCATGGGCCATGCCCTGTCGCGCGGCTGAGGCCCCCGCGCCCGCGACCCGCCGGCGGATCACGCATCAGGTCACTTGCGCGGCATATACCATTCGGTGAATTCCGTGGCCCGGCCGTCCCCGGTGAGCTGGATGACCCAGAGATTGTCGTAGCTGCGGCTGTCCCCCGGTAGTCCGTGCGGCCCTGCACGAAAGCCCGCCCGCCGTCGATGCCGAGGAGTTTCCACTCGAAGGTCCAATCCCCGGCGCATCCCCCGCGGCGATCCAGCGCTCCACAATCTGCTCCCGCCCGGTCCACGGCTCGGGATCATCCGGCCGGGTGGCGTACACGGCGCCTTCCGTGAAGAGCGCCCTGATGTCCTCCGGATCGTTGGACATCCAGGCCGTGACGTAGTGCTGCATCCAGCGTGCTGCCGCATCTCTCATTCATCGTTTGTACTCCCTGCTTTCGCACGCCCGCAAGGGTGAGTGATCCGGAACGAACCTCACCGGGGCCGGGATTCAGGCGTCGTCGGCCCGGCCGTATTCGCGGTCCCAGAGCTCATGCAATTCTGCGTCCTTCCGGGCAGCCCGGACCGGCTCCAGATCGGCGGGCGGGCGGGGCTGCCACTCACGGCGGATGAGCGCCTTCCGCCCGTTGTCCAGCAGCAGGAGGGCCCGATCCGTCAGGGCATCGCTGCGGAGCGTGAAGTCGGTCCCGCGCCGGCGCAGGACCTCCTGCAGGGCGGCACGGGCGGCAGCATTGGCACCGAACTGCCGCAGCGAGCGCGCCCGGACCAGCAGCAACGCCGCCGACAGGTCATCCCCGTTGAGCAGTCCTTCCGTATCCTCCACCACGTCCGCATCACGCCCCAGCGAAGCGGCCAGCGAGCAGCGCGCCAGGGCCATGGGCAACGACGGCGGCAGTCCGGTCAAGACCGCGAGGGCTGCCTCCCGCTGGCCGGTCTCGCGCAGCGAGTGGGACAAGGCCAGGAACACGGCTTCCTCGCTGAACAGGACCGGAACCTCGACGCGGTCCGCCACGGACACCCGGGTGATGACGCGGGCCAGGTACGTGAAGGCGTAACGGTTGGCGTCGTCGTCGTTCCTGGTCAGCAATCCGCGCTGGAGCAGTTCGGAGGCGCGCAGGTGGCCGCCCTGGGCGTAGCTCTGCAGCCCGGCCATCAGGTAGCACAGCCCTGCCCAGCCGGGGTAGGTGTGCGCCAGCGCGATCAGCCGGTCCGGGTCGGAGCTGCCGAAGATGGCGGCATGGACTGCCTTCGCCGCCTTGGCCGGCGCCCTCCCGCCCACCCTGCCGAGCCGGGGAGCGCCGCCCTCCACAGGCAAGGCGCCGCGGATCCGCCCGGCCAGAACGCCGGTCACCGCCCCTCCCACGCCGTCGGCGAGGCCGCGGACGGGCGTCCGGATGACCGGCGTGCGGAACGGAGTGAGGTCGCGGTGGTCGCGGTACAGTGCGGAAAGGGGTGCGGATCCTCCTGGTCCGGAGCTCATGTATCCATGTTAATGGGCGTGGGGAGGCGTGCGGCAGTCTAAGCCGCGGCCGAAATCCACAGGCCGATCACCCAGGTGCTGCCGGCGAGGCAGGCGAGTCCGAACTCGACGATCATTCCCAGCCCGGTGGCTTTCAGCGCGGCCCAGCTGGAGGCCACGGCGGTACCGAAAACCCGCGTGCGGTGCAGTTCGCTCAGCAGCAGGCCAGCGGCGAAACCGACGAACAGGCCCACCACCGGGATGATAAACATCCCCACCACGCCGAACACCAGCCCGGTGACTACCGAGCGGCCCGGGATGCTGTGCTGTTTAAGTTTCCGGCCTGTCAGGACCGCGCTGGCGGCCATCCCCGCCAGGACGAAGACCATGCCGATCGCGAACACCACCCAGCCGGTGGTTCCGGCGCCGCCCCAGATGGCCCACGCCAGCAGGCTCAGCCCGATCAGGATGCTGCCGGGCAGCACGGGGATGACGGTTCCCGCCACGCCCACCAGGATGGCGAGGCCGCACAGGATCGTCACAACAGTCTCGGGGTTCATGGCCCCAGTCTATGGGCCGGTCTCGGAGCGCGGCCGGAGGCCGGCACGTCGACGGCGGCACATCCCCAAGGACGTGCCGCCGTCGTTGTCTGTTCGGCTGTGGTTACTCGGCTTCAACCGCCGCGGCCACGGCGGCGGCTACCGCCGGCGCCACCCGCGGGTCCAGCGGGCTGGGGACGATGTAGTCGGCGGACAGGTCCTCGTCGGCCAGCTCGGCGATGGCGCGGGCCGCGGCCAGCTTCATGGCCGGCGTGATCCGGCGGGCGCCGGCGTCGAGGGCACCGCGGAAGATCCCGGGGAACGCGAGGACGTTGTTGATCTGGTTCGGGAAGTCACTGCGGCCCGTGGCGACGACGGCCGCATACCGGCGGGCGACCTCCGGCAGGACTTCGGGGTCCGGGTTGGACAGGGCGAACACGATCGCGTCCTGGCTCATGAGCTGGAGGTGTTCCTCGGCCAGCTTGGAGGACGAGACGCCGATGAACACGTCGGCGTCCAGCAGGGCCTCCGCCGGGCCGCCGGAGACGCCGCGCGGGTTGCCGCTCGCAGCCAGTTGCGCCTTCTTGCTGGCGGGGTCGGCGGCGATGTCAGCGCGGTCGCTGTTGATGACGCCGCGGGAGTCCAGCAGCACCACGTCGGTGATCCCGGCGGCAAGCAGCATCTGCGCGACGGCGATTCCGGCGGCGCCGGCGCCCGAGACGACAACGCGAAGCTTTTCGAGCCCGCGCCCGGTCACCTTCGCGGCGCCGGTCAGGGCCGCGAGGACCACGACGGCGGTGCCGTGCTGGTCGTCGTGCATAACGGGGCAGTCGAGGGCCTCGATGAGTTTGTCCTCGAGTTCGAAGCAGCGCGGCGCCGAGACGTCCTCGAGGTTGACGGCGCCAAAGCTCGGGCGCAGGCGGACCAGGGTCTCCACGATCTCGTCCACGTTCGTGGTGTTGAGCACCAACGGGATGGAGTCGAGCTCGCCGAAGGCCTTGAACAGGGCCGACTTGCCCTCCATTACGGGCAGCGAGGCGCTGGCGCCGATGTCGCCGAGGCCCAGGACGGCGGTGCCGTCGCTCACGACGACGACGAGGCGCTGGGCCCACGTGAGCGTCTTGGCGAGCTCCGGGGTGGCGGCGATGGCGCGGCTGACCTGGGCAACGCCGGGCGTGTAGGCGATGGACAGGTCGCGCTTGCTGGCGAGCGGCACGGTGCTGGAAATGGAAAGCTTGCCGCCCTGGTGGGATGCGAAAATTTCCTCGTCGCTGAGCACGGCTACGGGCTCAGCGGGGGAAGTGGCGTCGGTGGGGTTGATCGTTTCAGTGGACACGTCGTTGTCTCCTGGGGCTCACCGTGGGCGTACGGCTCATGGAAGCTCAAGCACAGGCATGCTCAAGATGGTCTGGGGAGCGTCGGCAGTGATCCGAGGTTGGTGGGTCTGCGGTGACGCTCCGGGTACTGCAGGCGGGGGCCGGTCCGGTGCTGCAATGGTAAACACAACGTTCGGGGCACAAGGTGTCACACGACACACCCCGGCATCTGGTGAAACGTTTATCCGGCGTTTTTCGTGAGCCGGATCACGCAAAATGGCCCCTACTGCCCGGTAGAAAGCCTGATTGGTCTAGACCAGTTACGCGGCAGGGCGGCTGGATGTCAGCAGGAAGCAGGCCTTCTTGAGGTCTCCCTCGGCTTCGAAGAGCGAGAGGCGGCGGCAGCGGACGGACTGGACCAGTCCAGTGACGGTCAACAGCAGGACCCGGGAGGTGGCGGCGTCGCCGCTCACTTCAGTGACGGCCTTCTCGGCAGTGGAGTCGATCTCGCGGAGCAGCTTCGTGGTGTCCGTGCCCTTGGTGTAAACGGCTTTGCTCAGGCACTGCTCCACGGCGGGCTGCATCAGGCGCATGTGGAAAATTTCCATAACAACCCCGACGAGCGCCTGGGCCGGGACATCGCCTTCCGGTGCCCCGGCCGGCGAGTTGGCCGCATGCAGTTCCGTGAGCTGCTTGCGGTAAAGCGCCAGCATGAGCTGGGTGGCGGAGGAAAGTAGCGGTACAGGGTGCCCAGCGGAACGTCGGCCCTGGCGGCGACTTCGGAGAGGACCACGGAGTCCAGGCCCTTGCGGGCGAACCCGGCGGCGACGTCGAGGATCCGGGTGTAGCGGAGCCGCTGCCGGGGCAGGGTGGGCGGAGGAGCCATCGGTGGAAGTTCTGAGTGGAATTCAGGCATCAGCAGCGTTCCGGGGTCGGTTTTCTCGGCAGCCCGGAGGGATCCCCACAGCACTGCCGCGGCAATTCCGTCCACTATACGCCACGCTCCCGGGCCCTCAGCGAGTCACAAGAGGTGCCGCAGACTCCCCGGCGGGGCCTCCCCGGCGGCGGGTCCGGGCCTAGTCGACGCCCTTGATTTTGACCACAAAGACTGCCCCCAGCAGACCGATCACGGCAGCCGCCACGTACAGGGAAACGTAGCCGCCCCACAGCGTCACGAAGGGGAAGGCGATGAGCGGAGCGAGCACCTGGGGCAGCGAATTGGCGACGTTGAGGACGCCCAGATCCTTTCCGCGGCTCAGCGCGGCCGGGAGGACCTGGGTGATGAGGGCGAAGTCCACCGCGAGGTAGCAGCCGAAGCCTATGCCCAGCACCGAGGCGCCCAGGAGGGCCCCGGCCCAGTTCGACGCGAACGCGAGGATCAGCGAGGCCACCGCAATGATGACGGACGAGATGATCACCAGCGGCTTCCGCTTGCCCATCCGGTCGCTCAGCCGGCCGCCGATCACGCTGGTGATGATCACCATTACGGCGTAAAGCCCGGTCAGGATGAGAACGCCGAGCTCCGGCGCGATGCCCTGGGTCTCTTCAAGGCGGACCGCGTCCTTGAGGAAGAAGAGCAGGTAGAGGGTCACCATGTGGTTGCCGATGTTCACCAGGAGCCGGGTCAGCCAGGCCCAGGCGAAGTCCGGGTAGAGCACCGGGGAAATCCAGAAGCCCTTCGCGAAGCCCGCCAGGCTGAACGGCGGGCGGGCCCCGCGGGGAGCGGAACGTCGTCGTTCCTGAAGAAATACAGCACGACGCCGGCGAGCAGCGCCACGGCGCAGACCAGATAGCCGACGGCGAAGTTCCCCGTCACCGCTGCGGCGATCACCGCGCCGACGAGGATGCCCACCGTCTGTCCCATGGCGGCGAGTCCCCCACCGTGCCGCGCTGGCCCACGGGCACACGGTCCGGGATGGCCGCGGTGATGGCGGCGTAGGCCCCGTTGCACCCGGCCTGCACAAGGCACCAGAGCAGCGTCATGATGGCCACGTTGGGCGCCCCCGCGAGCGCGATCAGGGCCGCGGCGCCGAGGATGGCGCCGAAGAGCACCCAGGGGACCCGGCGGCCCAGGCGTGAGGTGGTGCGGTCGCTGAATGCGCCGAACAGGGGTTGGCCACGAGTGAGACCGCGGCGCCGGCTCCGGTCACGAGGGCGAGGATGGCTTCCTTGTCGCCTTCGCTGAACGCTTCCGCCTGCTGGCCGAGGAGCACCTGGATCGGTCCGAAGAAAGCCGCGTTGATGCCCAGGTTAACGAGGACGACGCCGGCAATCCAGACCGGGCGGACGGCCCGGTCGGGTTCGGCGAGCGCCACCGCCGTCGGGCCGTCGGCGGCGAGGCGGCCACGGGCAGGGTCCGGAGCTGCTCCGGGCATATCGGACAGGCTCATGTGGTTCGGTTCCCCCGGAAACGGATGACGCAGACTGAAGATCAGTGTGCAGCCAGACTATCGTGGGGATCACGATCCGCCCCCTATTTCCCGCGCACAGGAGACCCGATGGCCGCATCCGCTGTTAATACTGCCGATCTGTTCGACGAACGGGGCGAGGAGCTTGACTCCGTGGCCCTGCAGTTCCAGTCGTTCGGGGGCTATACGCACTTCAGCGGCCCGGTCCGGACCATCCGCTGCTTCGAGGACAACGCCCTGGTCAAGTCCACCCTCGCCACACCCGGCGCCGGCGCGGTCCTGGTGGTGGATGGCGGCGGGTCGTTGCGCACGGCGCTCATGGGGGACCTGATCGCGGCAAGCGCCGTCGCGAACGGCTGGGCCGGCGTCGTGATCAACGGCGCCATCCGCGACCGGACCGCCGTCGCGGGGCTGCCGCTGGGTGTGAAGGCGTTGGGCAGCAACCCGCGCAAGAGCGCCAAGGCCGGTGCCGGCGAGAGCGACGTGGAACTGGAGATCGACGGCGTCGCCCTCCGTCCGGGCGCGATGATCTGGTGCGATCCGGACGGGATCCTGGTGGAGCGGTAGTCCCGCCGAGGTGAGACTTCGCGCCCATGTCTGCCCGGCGTAAGGGCGCGAACTCTCACCTCGGCGTCCATCCCCGGGACTGAATCGTGCGCCGGACCCTGCCTACGACGGCGGGGCGCTCTCCCTGCAGGTCGTCCTTCGCGATCCTCACCTCGACCCAGCCCAACCGGTCCGTGATCCGCGCCCGGCTGATGTCGCGGAAGTGCTGTCCGGGCTCGCCGTGATGGACCCCGTCGTATTGAAGTGCCACCCCGTAGTCCGGGTATGCGGCGTCCGGCCATAGCTCCGGGGCGCCGGCCGGGCCCCAGACGACGTGGTTGAGCTCCGGTTCAGGCAAGCCGCCGCGAATGACAGCGAGGCGCATATGCGTTTCTGGAGGAGAGTCCGCACCGACGCGGACGAGCCCAAGGGCTTCCCGCGCCCTGCGTATGTTCCGCGCTCCTGGGTGCTGCAGCAGCATCGCGTTCAGCGCCTCGATGCTCGTCAGGGGCGTCCGCGGCGAGGGAAACTCCGGACCGTGCTCAGACACCAAGGAATCGCCGGCGGCCACGAGGTCGTCCAACCCCAGAGTCGCCGCCAAGTCAAGGAAGGTGCGTTGGGGCGAAGTGACCCGGACGCCGTCGAGAATCACGACGTCCCCGGTCCGCAGATCGAGCCGGTGGCCCGCCACGTTTGCCCGCTTGGGGATGCTGCCGCCCCGGGGCCGGGCCAGATGGATCCGCCAGTCGCAGTCGGCCCACAGGGGCAGGCCCACGCGCCAGATCCGCGCCGCCGTGAAGTGGCAGAGAACCGTGCATTCATCGAGCTGGCAGTAGGCCCTCAACGCAGCAGTGCCTTGCGCGCCGCTGCCGACCGGGACGCGGATGCCACGGGACACGGTGACCAGATCCTGGGCACGGGTCCGTTTCCGCGGGATCCCGGCCGCATCCGCGGCGAGGACGGAGAAGGAGCCATCAGCCAGTGGGCGCGGGAGCTCAAGTCGGCGCATCCCCTCATGATGACGGGATCCGGCGCCGCCCGCTTAGGTTATCCACACCTTGCCCTCCATCCATCCTCCACACATCCCTGCCCGGTACCACCGAGGTGAGAGTTCACGCCCATGGTTGGACCAGACATCGGCTTGAAGTCTCACTTCGACGGCGGACTGTATGTTTCGTCTCACTTTTTGAGGCGTGTGACAGGGGTCGCTCCGGCCCTGGTGTAAGACTTGGTAGCTGCGGCGCAGGCCGTGGAACGCGAAATGCCGAGGGAGCCGAATGACAATCACCCAAGACCAGACCGCCGCCAAGATCCCCCAGCGGGTCATTTGGCTGGCCGTGGCGGGCGCCGTGGGCGGCTTCCTCTTCGGCTTCGACTCCTCGGTGGTCAACGGCGCCGTCGACGCCATCAAGGACGAGTTCGCGCTCAGCGAGGCCGTAACCGGCTTCGCCGTGGCCGTCGCCCTCCTCGGTTGCGCGGCGGGCGCCTACCTGGCCGGCAAGGTTGCCGACCGCTACGGCCGCATCCCGGCCATGAAGATCGGCGCGCTGCTGTTCCTGGTCAGCGCGATCGGCACGGGCTTCGCCTTCAGCGTGTGGGACCTTATCTTCTGGCGGCTGGTCGGCGGCCTGGGCATCGGCCTGGCCTCCGTGATCGCCCCGGCCTACATCTCCGAGATCTCCCCGCGCCACGTCCGCGGACGCCTGGCCTCGCTCCAGCAGCTCGCCATCACCACCGGTATCTTCGCCGCCCTGCTCTCGGACGCCCTCTTCGCGAACTTCGCCGGCGGCGCCGACCAGGATCTGTGGTTCGGCATCGAGGCCTGGCGCTGGATGTTCCTCGCCGGCGCGGTCCCCGCCGTCGTGTACGGCTGGATTGCCTACACCCTGCCCGAGTCGCCGCGGTTCCTGGTGTTCCAGGGCAAGGATGAAGAAGCCCTCAAGGTCTTCCAGTCCATCGCCCCGGATGAGGACACGGACCGTCACCTGCGCGACATCAAGACCGCCATCGAGGAGGACAAGGTCGCGGGCCAGAAGGGGTCCCTGCGCGGCAAGGCGTTCGGCCTGCAGCCCGTGGTGTGGATCGGCATCATCCTGTCCGTGCTGCAGCAGTTTGTCGGGATCAACGTGATCTTCTACTACTCCACCACCCTCTGGAAGGCTGTCGGGTTCCAGGAAAAGGACTCCCTGACGATCTCAGTGGCCACGGCCGTCACGAACATCCTGGTGACCCTCGTGGCGATCGCCCTGGTGGACCGGATCGGCCGCCGTCCCATTATGCTCGCGGGTTCCATCGGCATGGCCGCTTCGCTGGGCACCATGGCCCTGGCATTCGGGTCCGCCACCGGAACCGGCGACGCGATTTCCCTGCCCGGAGCGTGGGGCCCGGTCGCCCTGGTGGCAGCCAACGTGTTTGTCATCAGCTTCGGTGCCTCCTGGGGCCCGCTCGTCTGGGTGCTGCTGGGCGAGATCTTCCCGTCCCGGATCCGTGCCCGCGCACTGGGCCTCGCCGCGGCCGCGCAGTGGATCGCGAACTTCGCCATCACCCTGAGCTTCCCGGTCATGGCGGCTGCCTCGCTGCCGCTGACCTACGCCATGTACGCGATCTTCGCGGCGGCGTCATTCTTCTTCGTGAAGTTCAAGGTGCCGGAGACCAACGGAATGTCACTGGAGCAGGCCGAGACCCTCTTTGTGCCCAAGGGTTCCGCGAAGGAATCCGCGAAAGTCTGAGGTGCGCGCCCGCCTCACGAGGTGACAGATAATGCCCATGTTTCGCGGAAACATGGGCATTATCTGTCACCTCGGCGGGTGGGCCCTAGAGTTCGAGCTTCATGCCTTCGTGGCTGGCGGCGAAGCCGAGCCGCTCGTAGAAGCGGTGGGCGGCGGTGCGGGATTTGTCCGTCGTGAGCTGCATGAGCGAGCATCCCCGGCGCCGCGCCTCGTCGATGGCCCATTCCACCATCACCGCTCCCACGCCCTGCCCGCGCAGCTCGTTCCCCACCCGCACGGCCTCCAACTGGGCCCGCCATGACCCCCGGCGGGACAGCCCCGGCAGGAAGCTGAGCTGAAACGTTGCCACCAGGCGGGCACCGGACCCGTCGGAGGGCGTCAGCTCCCCCACGATCAGGAGGTGGGCCGGATCGGCGTCGATCGCGTCAAACGCCTTCTCGTAAGGGGCCAGCTCTGTTGGATCCTCCCGGCTCGCGCCGAGTTGGTCGTCCGCCAGCAGCTGGAGAATGCCGGCCAGATCGGCGCGTTCGGCATGGCGCAAACGGAACGTCCCGCCGTCGACGTCGAGAGTCAGCAATGAGGTGCGGTCACGGGGGTTTGAAGTCACGGGTCCAGCTTGCCCTACTGCCTCACGAGGTGACAGATAATGCCCATGTTTCCGGGAAACATGGGCATTATCTGTCACCTCGGCGGGCGGGGTCCGCACACAAAGACGCCGACGCCGGAACTCGCGTGAGTTCCGGCGCCGGCGGCTTGCTTTCGCGATGTGATTCGGACTAGACGGCGGCCTTGGCCTCCTCGACCATGGCGGAGACGGCCTTGAACAGCGGGTGCTCCGGCGCCAGACCGGTTATTGTCGCTGTGGCCTCGTCCGCGCCAGAGGAAGCCAGGATCTTACCGAGCTCCACGGCTTCGGTATCGGCCGGATCGTTGAAGCGCAGGGCCGCGGCGATCGCACCGAGCAGGGCCTCCGGGACGATCCCGCGTTCGGCCAGCTCCGCCGCGGGCCCGATGAAGCGTTCGTGCCGGCTGAGCTTGCGCAGCGGCGCCCGTCCCACCCGGTTCACGGTGTCCGGCAGGTGCGGGTTGGAGAAACGGCCCAGGATCTTCTGGACGTAGGCCTCCTGCTCGTCACGGTTGAAGCCGTGCTTGGCCACCAGCAGTTCCTTGGTTTCGTCCAGGACAGCGCGCACGTCCGCGGCGACATCCTGATCGGCCATGGCCTCGGAAATCTTGCCGAGGCCGGCTTCGAAACCGAAATAGGCCGCCGCGGCATGCCCGGTGTTGACGGTGAACAGTTTCCGCTCGATGTACGGTTCCAGGTCATCCACGAACGTCGCTCCCGGAATCACCGGCTCCTTGCCCGCGAACGGGGTCCGGTCGATGACCCATTCGTAGAAGGTCTCCACCGTGACGTCCAGGCCCTGCCCGGGTTCCTGGTTGGGTACGATCCGGTCCACCGCCGTGTTGGCGAACACGGCCCCAGCGTCCAGGAGCCGGCGGCCGGATCCCACTGCGCTGCAACTTCGGCCTTCAGGGTGTCCGTGGCGTTGATGGCGTTCTCGCATGCCATCACCTGCAGGGGCGCCAGCCCGGCGGCGCGGGCCGTGATCCCCTTGGCGATCACGGGCGCCAGGAACTTGAGGATGTGCGGCCCCACGGCGGTGGTGACGATGTCTGCCGTCGCGATCTCCGCGATGACGTCCGTCTCCTGGGTGCTGGAGTTCAGCGCGCGGAAGTTCTCCACGGTGCGGGCGGCGGGGTTGTCCCCCACCTCGTGGACCTGGTAGCTGTCCGCGGCGGCCAGCTGGTTGATGAGGTCCTCCGCGACATCCGCGAACACCACCTCATACCCCGCCTCGTGCAGCAGCAGGCCCACGAACCCGCGCCCGATGTTGCCTGCTCCAAAATGAACGGCCTTCACTATGAATTGACCTTTCCGAACAGGTCAAGGACTTCCTCGACAGTGGTGGCCGCCTCAAGCTGTGCCACCTGCGCCTTGTTGGTGAAGACCTTGGCGATCGAGGACAGGATCTGCAGGTGTTCGTTGTTGATGCCGGCGACGCCGACCACGAACTTCACTTCCTTGCCGTTCCAGTCGATGCCGTTCGGGTAGCGGACCACGGAGACCGCGGACTTCATGATGTGGTCCTTCGCGGCGTTGGTCCCGTGCGGGATGGCGAGGTAGCTGCCCATGTAGGTGGACACGGACTCCTCGCGTTCGTGCATGGCGTCCAGGTAGCCGGAGTCGACGGCGCCGCGGTCCAGCAGGAGCCGGCCGGCCTCGTCGATGGCGGCGTCCCGTGTGGTTGCGGTGCCGTTGAGGACGACGCTTTCGGCCACCAGGATGCCGGCGGGACCGGCTTCCTCGGGAGCTTCCGGCGCGGCCGCGGCAGGGGCGCCGACGGCGGGAGCAGCACCGGCCGCCGGGGCGGCGGCGTCCGTTCCCCGTCCGTGTTGCTGGCCTGGACGAGCTCCACGATCTCGTCGTAGCGCGGGCTGTTCATGAAGTTGTCCACCGACACGTGGACGGCGCTGGCGGTGACGGGCTTGGCCCGCTCCGTCAGGTCCTGGTGCGTGATGACGACGTCGTACGTGTCCGTGAGGTTGGCGATCGCGGAATTGGTGACCTTGACGTCCGGGAACCCGGCCGCCTTGATCTTGTTCCGCAGCACCGAGGCGCCCATCGCGCTGGAGCCCATTCCGGCGTCGCACGCAAAGACGATGTTCTTGACCGGTCCGGCGAGGACGGCGACGCCGCCGGCGTTCATGCCCGCGCCGGTCAGGGCGGAGGAAATGGAGCTCTTCTTGCCCTTGAGGGCTTCCATCCGGTGGGTGGCCTCGTCCAGGTCGTCTTCCGCGGTCGCCTTGCTGGCTTTCAGGATCACCGAGGCGATCAGGAAGGACACGATGGTGGCGAACAGCACGGAGAGTGTCACGCCGACGTAGCTGTCGCGCGCGGTCGCTGCATAGACGGCAAGGATGCTGCCCGGGGCTGCCGGTGAGCGGAGCCCGGCGCCGGTGACCACCAGGGTGAAGATGCCGGTCATGCCGCCGCCGATGGCGGCGAGGATCATAATGGGCTTCATCAGCACGTACGGGAAGTAGATCTCGTGGATGCCACCGACGAACTGGATGACCGCTGCGCCCGGCGCGGACGCCCTGGCGAGCCCCGTGCCGAAGATCGAGTAGGCGAGCAGGATGCCGAAGCCGGGGCCGGGGTTGGCTTCGAGCAGGAACAGGAGGGACTTGCCCTCCTCAAGGGCCTGCTGCGTTCCCAGCGGCGTGAGGATGCCGTGGTTGACCGCGTTGTTCAGGAACAGGACCTTGGCGGGTTCGATGAAGATGCTGGTGAACGGCAGCAGTCCGTTGAGAACCAGGAATTCGACGACGGCGCTGGCGCCGTTGCTGAAGGCCTTCACCACCGGGCCGACCACCAGCATGCCGACGACCGCCATGCCGGCGGCCAGGATACCGGCCGAGAAGTTGTCGATGAGCATTTCGAAGCCGGGCTTGACCCGGCCTTCCCAGATCTTGTCCACCTTCATCATGAGCCAAGCCGTGAGGGGGCCCAGAATCATGGCGCCGATGAACATGGGGATGTCCGTGCCGACGATGACACCCGTGGTGGCCACGGCGCCCACGACGCCGCCGCGCACGCCGTAGACCATCCGGCCGCCGGTGTAGCCGATCAGGAGCGGCAGCAGGTAGGTGATCATTGGTCCGACAAGCTTGGCGAGTTCCTCATTCGGCAGGAATCCCGCCGGGATGAACAGCGCCGTGATGATGCCCCAGGCGATGAACGCGCCGATGTTGGGCATGATCATTCCGGACAGGAACGTCCCGAATTTCTGGACGTGCACCCGCATGCTGGTGCGGGGTTTCGCAACTGTCTCTGTTGCCATGTGATTTCCTAACCGTCATTCCTGCTGCATCGCAGGATCGTCCGATAATTTCGCGAAAGCTAGCTGGTGGAGCTGGTTGAGATCCGGTGGAGCCATTCGAGGAAGAGCTTGAGTTCCGAGCTGGACAGCTGGTCCGAGTGCGATGCCTGCAGTGCCGCGTTCAGGGCGATTGCCGCCACAACCACCGAGGATTTCCCGGACGCTTCAGGGCCGCTGCTCTTGGCCTGGTCCGAGGACACCGCAAAGATCATGGCGTCGCGGGTCATGGTGGACAGCTCGAGGTTGCGCTCGGGCGCCTTTTCCGTGATCAGCATCAGCGTCACCCCCACATTGGCAGCCAGGATGCTCCTGGCGGCCTCCCGCGGCGGGACGTTCAGTTGGCCGGCGACGGCGGCCTTGTTCAGCATCTCCTCCATGAGGCCCTCGGCGTCGGCGACGACCGCCGGGCGGCTCTCGGGGCGGATATTGCCGAACATGACGAGGTACAGTTCCGGCTGTTTGAGCCCAAACTGCACATGGTTGTCCCACATCCGCCGGATGTCTTCCAGCGGCTGCCCGGACGGCGCGAAGTCGCGTTCGCCCGCCACGTACTCTTCGAAACCTGCCGCGACGACGGCGTCGAACAGCCCTTCCTTGTCACCGAAGTGGTGGTAGAGGGTGGGCGCCGTGACGCCTGCCAGCTGCGTGATCTGGCGGGTGGAAACCGCACCCCGGCGGAGTTGGCCAGCAACTCGGCGGCTGCACGGAGCAGCCGCGTCTTTGGCGGAAGCTGGCCATCGAAACTCATAACCGCTACCCTAGCACCTATAGCAACGCTATATGAAGTGCATCACATACAATTTTTCAGGTACCGGATCCGCCCGCCGACGTAGCCGTCGGCGGGCCCACCCGGACGATCCGGCGCGGAGCCTCCCGCAGGATCGGACGGCCGGCTCCGGCGCTACCTGACTCACCGGCTTACGGGCCCACGGCAGAGAATGAGGACCTTCAGTGCAGAACTTCCCAGGAGTAGGCGTCAGCCCCGGCCGCATCATCGGAACGATCCGCCAGATGCCCAAACCCGTCAGCGAACCGCCGGCCGGGGAGCAGCTGCCGGCCGGCGTCACCGCCGAGGACGCGACGGCGGCGCTGAAGACCGCTGCCAAAGCCGTCCACGATGAGCTGAAGGCGCGGGCGGAGACTGTCAGCGGCGACGGCAAGGCGGTCCTGGAGGCGACTGCGCTCATGGCGACGGACACCATGCTCCTGAAATCGGCCGCCAAACTGATCGGCCGCGGCACGTCCGGCCAGCGGGCCATCTGGGAAGCCGGCGGCTCGGTCTCGGAAATGCTGCACAACCTGGGCGGCTACATGGCCGAACGCGCCACCGACGTGCTGGACGTCCGGGCCCGGATCGTGGCCGAACTGCGCGGCGTGCCGGCGCCGGGCATCCCGTCCTCCCCACCCCGTTCATCCTGATCGCCGAGGACCTGGCCCCGGCGGACACAGCCACCCTGGACCCGGAGAAGATCCTCGCGCTGCTCACGGCAGGCGGCGGACCGCAGTCCCACACCGCCATCATTGCCCGCTCGCTGGGCCTTCCCGCCGTCGTCGCCGCAACCGGCGTCGACCAGCTGCCGGACGGCACGGAGGTGTACGTGGACGGCGCCGCCGGACTGATCACGGCGGACCCGGATGACTCCCAGCGTGCCGCGGCCGAACACTGGGCCGCCACCGCCTCCCTGCTGGCCGACTTTGACGGCACCGGCGCGACGGCGGACGGCCATCTGGTGCCGCTGCTCGCCAACGTCGGCGGAGCCAAGGACGCCGTCGCCGCCGCGAAACTCAACGCGCAGGGCGTGGGGCTGTTCCGGACCGAGTTCTGCTTCCTGGAACGGGACACCGAGCCCACCGTGGACGAACAGGCCGCCGCGTACAAGGGCGTTTTCGACGCTTTCCCGGGCAAGAAGGTGGTGCTCCGGACGCTCGACGCCGGCGCGGACAAGCCGTTGCCGTTCCTCACGGACGCCACCGAACCGAACCCGGCCCTCGGCGTCCGCGGGTACCGCACCGATTTCACGACGCCGGGCGTGCTGGAACGCCAGCTGCAGGCCATCGCCCGGGCCGAGCAGGAATCCGAGGCGGACGTCTGGGTGATGGCGCCGATGATTTCCACCGCGGAGGAGGCCGCCCGCTTCGCCACGCTGTGCGCCGAGGCCGGAATCAAGACCCCCGGCGTGATGGTGGAAGTCCCGTCCGCGGCGCTCACCGCCGAGGCCATCCTCCGGGAAGTGGGGTTCGCGAGCCTGGGCACCAACGACCTCACCCAGTACGCCATGGCCGCTGACCGCCAGCTCGGCCCGCTCGCCGCCCTCAACACGCCCTGGCAGCCCGCCGTCCTCCGGCTGGTCGGGCTGACTGTGGAGGGTTCCGCCGCGGAAGGCCACAACAAACCCGTCGGCGTCTGCGGCGAGGCCGCCGCGGATCCCGCCCTCGCCGTCGTCCTCACCGGGCTTGGCGTCTCAACACTGTCCATGACCGCCCGGTCCCTCGCCGCGGTGGCGGCCGTGCTGAAGACCGTCACCCTGGCCGAGGCGCAGGAGCTGGCCAAACTGGCGCTCTCCGCGCCGAGCGCCACCGAGGCCCGCGCCTGGGTCCGGGCGAAGCTTCCGATCCTCGAGGAGCTGGGGCTGTAGCGGCGCGGCCGGGCGGCCGCTGGGCAGGACAGGCTGGGAGGCGGCAGTGTGCGGCTGATCCGCGGGCGCTAGGATGCACTCCATGACACTGATTGCTCCCCGGGTGGCGGCCGCCCTTCCGGCCGATGAGGCGCAGAAACTCCAGTACGCCCTCCACGGCAGCGACGACATCACGGTGTTCGTGGACGGCACCGTCCACCGGCTGCCGTCCCAGGCGCGGGACGCCGTCGTCGACCTGCTGGCCCGGTTCAGCCGGGGCGAGGCGGTGACGGTCAGCAGCGTGGAGGAAATGCTCACCACGTCGCGGGCCGCGGAGCTGGCGGGAATCTCGCACACCTACCTGCGGAACATGACGGACCGTGGCGAAATTCCGGTGGAATACCGGGGCACGCACCGGCGGATCAGACTCGCCGACATCATGGCCTGGCTTGAGAAGCAGAAGAAGAACAGTACCGCCGACGGCGCCCTGGACCACGGAAATGACGGTGCCGCGGATGCTTCGTGACGGCGTGATAAGGATCAAACAACGATCCCGGCCCTGCGCGGAAACGTGGGGAAGGCCGGGGTTACGCTTGGATTGTGGGTAAGTTCAGAGGGTGGCACATTGTGGCGGGCATTGCCGCCATGGTGCTCACCGGCATCCTCGGAACCGCGATGGGGCTGAACAATACGGCAGCCTTTATGTCGAGTTGTGTTGCGTTTGTGGCGGTGGCGATGTGGATGGACGGCAGGATGACCCGCCGCAGGCGAGAAAGAGCGAGAGAAGGAGCGCGGGAAACAGCGCGGGAGGCGGCACGTGAAACAGCGCCGGACCCCACTTTGGACCCCGCCTTGGATCCCGGCACAGCAATCGACTCCGACGCCTCCAAACGCGAACGCTAAATCCTGGGCCGGCCGGCCCAGCGCCGCGCCTTCAGCGCCGCATGGAGCTCCAGCCGCACCATCCCCTTGAGCGGGTCGACGCCGAGCAGCTGCCGGATCCGGCCCAGCCGGTTGTAGATGCTGCTCCGGTGCAGGTGCAGCTTGTCCGCCACTTCCTGGACCGACCCGTCGTTGTCGTAGAAGAGCTCCAGCACCGGCAGCAGCTCGTGGTTCCGGTCATGGTCCTCCAGGATTCGGAAATAGACCGAGCCCGCGTCCGCCCATGCCCCGGCGCCGCCGCCCGCCGAGGCCAGCAGCTGGTAGATTCCGGTGGCGCGGCAGTCGACGAGCTCCCCAGCTGGGGATCCACCGCCGCTGCCTGTGCGGCCTGCCGGGATTGGCGGTAGGCGTCCGCCAGTTCCCGCGGCCGCGCGAAGCCCTCGGAGGTCCCCAGGATGATCCGATGGACCGCCCTGCCGGAGCGTTTGGCCAGCTCCAGCTGGTAGTGGACCAGCACCTGGGCGTGGTCCGCCCGGCCGGTGGATTCCTTGAACAGGACCACAGAGTGCGTCTCCGTGCCCGCGCTGAACAGGGCGGCGTCCACCCCGATGGTGGCCTGCAGCGCCGCGGACCGGTGGATCAGCGTGGAGGCGATCGGGTCCGATCCTTCCGCCCAGCCGTCCGCATCCAGGACCGTCACGAGCTGCCAGGGCCCGCGCCCCTGCACTTCCTTCCACCCGCCCACAGCCGCGACGGCGTTGGACTCGCCCCGGCAGGCGGCCAGGAATTCCTGCTCGCGGCGGCGGCGGAACTCGGATTCGGCCGTGTTGGATTCCAGCAGCAGGGCCGAAAGCTGCTCGAGCTCGCGCGCCACCTCGGGCAGCTGGCCGAGGACCGCCGTCGCGTTCGGTTCCTCGGCGTCGAGCTGGACCCAGAGGTAGCCCACCCGGAAACCGCGCAGCAGCAGGGGGACGCAGACGCGGCCCAGCATGCCCAGGTCCTCGTTGGCCGGCACCACCACCGGTCGCACCGCCGTCGCGATCCCGTGCGAGAGCTGCCAGGCGCTGACGTCCACCGGGACCCGCTTGCTGAGCAGGAAATTTACCCGGACCCGGTCCGCGTGCGACTGGTTGGAGCTGTAGGCCAGCAGCAGGCCGTCCAGATCCTCAAGTGAGAGGCCGCGGCCCAGTTTCAGTGCGACCTGCTCCACGAGCTGTTCGACGTCCTGCTGCTGCATGCTGCCACATTACTGCCGATCGGCCCCGCGCCGGGAATGCGGCGGCGGGTGTCACCCAACGGACAGCAGGCGACACCTGACGCTTGCGGGTTCGACAAATGTCCAGCGTGCTATTTGGAAAAGCGCGGAATTCCGCGGAAGCCGGCGCTGCCGCGCGGCCGGACCTGTCGCTTGCCTCACAGCCGGATTTATTCTGGAAGTACAACTTCCCCCACACCCAGGCCCATAAAGCCGCCAGCAATGGAGTCCCCAAATGATCATCGGTGTCCCCAAAGAGATCAAGAACAACGAATTCCGCGTCGCCATCACAGCTGCCGGTGTCCACGAATTCCGCACCCACGGCCACTCGGTCCTGGTGGAGCGCGGCGCGGGCCTGGGCTCGGGCATCACGGACGAGGAATACGCCATCGCCGGCGCCGAGATCGTCACCGAAGCCGATGACGTCTGGGCGCGCGCCGACATGGTCCTGAAGGTCAAGGAGCCGGTCAAGGCCGAATACCACCGCTTCCGCAAGGGCTTGATCCTCTTTACCTACCTGCACCTCGCGGCCGAGCCGGAGCTGACCCAGGCCCTGATCAACAGCGGCGTCACCGCCATCGCCTACGAGACCGTCCAGGAAGGCCGCGCCCTGCCGCTGCTCGCCCCGATGTCCGAGGTCGCGGGCCGCCTGTCCGTCCAGGTGGGCGCCACCTCGCTGATGGCTCCGGCCGGCGGCAAGGGTGTGCTGCTCGGCGGCGTACCGGGCGTCCGCCCGGCCAAGGTGGTTGTCCTCGGCGCCGGTGTTGCCGGGACCAACGCCGCCGCCATGGCCCTGGGCCTCGGCGCCGACGTCACCATCCTGGACATCAACATCAACCGCCTGCGCGAACTGGATGCCCAGTACCAGGGCCGCCTGAAGACGGTTGCCTCCAACGCCTACGAGATCGAGAAGTCCGTGGTCGACGCCGACCTCGTGATCGGCTCCGTCCTGATCCCGGGCGCCAAGGCCCCGAAGCTGGTCACCAACGAGCTCGTCTCCCGCATGAAGCCCGGCTCCGTGCTGGTGGACATCGCCGTTGACCAGGGCGGCTGCTTCGAGGACACCCACCCCACCACGCACCAGGAACCGACGTACAAGGTCCACAACACGATCTTCTACTGCGTTGCCAACATGCCGGGTGCCGTCCCGAACACCTCCACCTACGCACTGACCAACGTCACCCTGCGCTACGCCGTCGCCCTGGCCAACCTGGGCGTCAAGGCCGCCTTCGAACGCGACGCCGCCCTGGCCGCCGGCCTCAACATTGCCGGCGGAAAGGTGGCGCACCGCTCGGTCTCCGAGGCGCACAACCTGCCCCTCGTCGCCGACTGGCACGAACTGGTCTCCGCATAACACCCCGGAGTTAGCATCGGCTGCTCCGTAACCGCCCTATTGGACCCCCAGAAGGGCAGTTGCGGAGCAGCCGATTGCTGTTTAACGGCTAAGCCAGCGCCCGCGCCTGCTCGATCAGCCGCAGCACCTCCACCGGCCCCGCCGGGTCCACCGGGAGCGGCAATGCCGACGCCGCCCCGCCGCCGCTGATCTTCTCCGCGAGGATCCGGTAGAACTCCGGGTATGCGCCGCGCTCGGTGGGCAGCCGGTCCAGGTGCCCGTCGCGGCCCAGCAGCCCGGCCCAGTCCCGGTCCTCGACCCCGTAGTCGGGATCCAGCGGGCTGCCGCCGGCCACGATAAAGGGCTCCTGCGGGTCGACGCCGTGCTTGGCGAACGCGCCGTCGCTGCCCAGCAGCCGGAAGCGCGGGCCCTGCTGGGCGCAGAGCATGTTCATCCACAGGTGGGTCGTCACGCCGGATTCGTGCCGCAGGGCCAGGAACACGTCGTCGTCGGTCTTCCCCTGCCCGGCGCGCCGCGAGTTCGGCGTGGGTGACCGCGGCGGGTCCGAAGAGCTGCACCGCCTGGTCCAGCAGGTGGGTGCCGAGGTCGAACAGCACCCCGCCGCCGTCGTCCGCGGTCGCCTCCGCTTTCCAGGCCTTGGCGACCGTCGGGGACCAGCGTTCAAAGCGGGATTCGAACCGTGTGATGCCGCCCAGGGCACCGCTGTCCAGCAGCCCGCGGACGGTGAGGTAATCGCCGTCCCAGCGCCGGTTCTGGAAGACGGTGAGGACGCGGCCCAGCCGCTCCGCAAGCCGGATGAGCTCCTCGCCTTCGGCGCTGCGCACCGTAAACGGCTTGTCGACGACGACGTCGAGCCCGGCTTCCAGCGCGGCCTTCGCGAGCGGGTAATGCGTGGCCGGCGGGGTCCCCAGGATCAGCAGGTCCAGGTCACCGGCGCGCTCCAGGATGTCCGCCGGGGTGTCCACAATCCGGGCGCCGGGGTACCGGGCGGACGCGGCGGACTGCCGGCCGGCGTCGGACGTGGAGATCATCTCCAGGGAAAAGGCGGGGTCGGCGGCGAGCAGGGGGCGTGGAAGACGCTGCCCGAGAGGCCGAAGCCGGCGACGGCCGTGCGGATGGGCCGGTTGGAGTCTGTTGTCATGGTCCCACGCTACTCCGGCGAGCCCATTCAACGCTCCCTCAGATATCGCAACAAAACAGGCGACGCCCCCTCAATAGGTGAACTGCTCCCCGAAAGTTGGACTGAGAAATTCAGTTCGACTTTCGGGGAGCAGTTTTATGCGTGCACAGAGTTCTTTGTCGGAGGCCCAGCGCCAGGCGGCGGTAGCGTGGTTTGAGAAGGGCATCGGGTATCGGGCGGCGTCCCGCTTGATGGATGCGCCTCGTGTGCCCGTGAGGGCGCTGTATGGGCGGTGGAGGATACATGGGCAAGGAGTGCTGGTGAGCAAACCGGCGAAGTCGTATTCGTATGAGTTCAAGCTCGCTTTGGTGGAACGGTTCCTTGCCGGCGAGACTGGCCCGGATCTGGCTGTGGAGGCCGGATTGTCTTCGCGTCAGTTGCTGCAGAAGTGGGTTCGGGCGTATCGCCGTGATGGTGCGGAGGCGTTGCGACCCAAGGCCAAAGGCAGGCCCGCGAAGTCCGCAGTTCCACCCCCACCGACCGAGGTAGCAGAGCTGGAACGACTGCGCCGGGATAACGAACGCCTACGTGCTGAGGTGGCGTACTTGGGAAAACTGCGGGCCTTGAGGGATCAGGGACGACGCTGAAGTTCCAGGCCGTCGTTGCCCTCAAGGCTGACTTCCCGCTCCCGGTCCTTCTGGGGGTCGCGGGCCTGGCCCGCTCCACGTTCTTTATCACCAGGCCAGGCGCCGGTCTCCAGATCCGAAGGCAGCACTCAAGGCTGCGGTCACGGAGATCTTCACCACGAACCATGGCCGCTACGGCCACCGCCGGATCCACAGCAAGCTAACCAGGCAAGGGTGGGCGGTCGCGAAGAAGACCGTACTGCAGCTCATGCGAGGGCTCGGGCTGGCATGCAAGGTCCGGCGAAGGAAGCGCTATAGCTCTTACCAAGGCCAGCAGGGCGCTATTGCCCCGAACCTTCTGAACCGTAAGTTTGATGCTGACGCGCCGAACCAGAAGTGGGTGACGGACGTGACGGAGTTCCGCGTCGGGGACCGGAAGCTCTACCTGTCACCGGTCATGGACCTCTTTGACCGGCAGATCATTTCCTATTCCGTTGGGAACTCGCCGAACTTGGAGCTGACCAACAGTTCGCTCCGCGGTGCCCTCGCCTGTCTCGAGCCGGGACAGCAGCCGCTGGTGCATTCGGACCAAGGCGTCCAATACCAGCACACCTCCTGGCGGATCCTTCTCAACGATGCCGGCGCTGCCCAGTCGATGTCCCGCAAGGGCAACTGCTACGACAACGCAGTCATGGAGAACTTCTTCGGACATCTCAAGGAAGAGCTCTTCCATCACGTTCGCTTCCTGAGCACCGAGGCCCTGGCAACAGCGCTGAAGGAGTACATCCGCTGGTACAACAACGAAAGAATCTCCACAAAGCTCAAGGGTCTGAGCCCGGTCCAATACCGGGCCCAGACCCTTGCGGCCTAGAATCCCACTTAGCCAGTCCAACTTTTGGGGACCAGTTCAAGGTGAGGGGCGTCGCCCGAAAAGCTGCTAAAGGTGAGGGAGCGTCGGAGGGGTTACTTCTGCCAGCCGACGACGCTCCAGTCCGGAGTCTGGAACAGGGACGCGCCGTAGTTGGCGAGACCGGTGCGGGCGAAGTAGATCTGCGGGCCGTTCATGAGGACGCCCATGGAGTAGTACTTGGCCATGTGCTTCTTTTCGACCTCCATGGCGGCCTTGTTGCGCTCGGTGTCGTCCTGGATGGAGGCGAGGTCCTTGATGGCCTTGTCCAGTTCGGCGTCGCCGAGTTCGTTCTCGTTGGTCTTGGACTCGTAGAACTGCTTCACGCCCGAGGTTGCATCCGCGCCGACGGTGTAGCCGCTGATGGTGAGCTGGAAGTCGCGGCTGCCCAGGACCTTGCCGAAGTCCGCGTCGCCGCGCTGGTCGATGCCGACCTCCATGCCGGCGGCCTGGAGCTGCTTCTGCAGGGTCTGCACGGTGGCGAGGGACGTGGGGTCGTCACCGAAGTTGGTGATCTTGAAGGAGACGGGCTTGCCGTCCTTCTCCATGGTGCCCTTGGCGTTCGGCGCGTAGCCGGCGTCGGTCAGGACCTTCTTGGCCGCGTCCGTGCCCGCTTCCTTGACCGGGTAGTTGTCCTGGTAGTACTTGGAGAACGGCATCAGCATCATCGATCCCGAGCTTTCCTCTTCCCAGTTCAGCCCGCCGAAACGCACGGCGCGGACGGCCGGACGGTCCACGGCGGTGAAGATCGCCTGGCGGACCGCGACGTCAGTCAGCGGGGCCTTCATGGCGTTGAGGTTCAGGCCACCCGCGAAGAGGCGCTGGCCGCGCCGGACCTCGGAGTTCTTGGTGCCTTCGAGCTGCTTGTATTTGGTCAGCGTGCGGCCGTCGGCCATGTCGATTTCGCTGTTCTTGAAGGCGGCGATCTCGGCGCTGGCCTCGAGCTGGCGGAAGATCACCTTTTCCAGGACCGGCTTCTCGCCCCACCACTTCTCGTTCGGGACCATGGAGACGGTCTTGGCCGCGGAGTCGTACTTTTCGACCTTGAACGGGCCGGCCATCCACTCGGGGTGCATTTCGCCGGAGAAACCGGTGTTGAAGAGCTCCGGGGTGTTGACGGCCTGCGGGATGAAGCCGGCGAAGATGTCGCTCAGCGGGTAGACCGGCTGGGTGGTGGTCGCGATGACTTCCTTGTCACTGCTGCCGGCCTTGACGGAGTCGATGAACTCGTAGGCACCCGAGGACACGATGTCGATGTCCTTGTTCTTGCCGTTGAGCATCGTCCAGGTGTTCACGAAGGTCTCGGCGTTGATGGGGGTGCCATCGTTGTACTCGGCCTTCGGGTTGATCTTGATGGTGATGGTCTGCTTGCCGTCTTTGACCTCGCTCTTGAAGTCTTCGCAGAAGTTGGTGTTCAGCTTGGTGCTGCCGTCGAAGTCGTACTTCCAGCAGCCCACGTAGCCGGCTTCGTCGATGGGGTAGTGCAGTTCCGTGTTGTCCGCGGAGTTGCCCGCGTTGGAGAAGCCGTTGAAGTCCGGGCCGATGTTGCCGACCGGCAGCGTCACGGTGCCGCCCTGCTTCAGCTCATCCGCCTTTTTGGTGTTGACGCTGATGAGCTTGTTGATGTCGCCGGAGGCGTCCTGGGCCTTGGCGCTCTCGGCGGACGTGGTGGCGCCGCCTCCGCCGCAGCCGGTCAGCGCGAGTGCTGCCGCTACGGCGGCCACCCCGCCGATCTTGGTCAGATTCTTCATCATGATCCCCTTCATTTTTTGTGCGAGTTGTGATGCAGGTGCGGTGTGGTGCGTCAGAGGGACTCGTGGACAACCAACATGTCCGCGTCCAGTTCGCCGTCCGGGTAGAAACAGGCGAAGTGCTGGTCTGTGGGCCCCGCGGGTGCGGCGGGGAGGCCGGCCGTCCGGTAACCGGCGGCCGGGGCGGGAGCCGGGGCCGCTTCCAACGGCGGCTCAAGCGTCAGGCATTTTTCCTGCTTGGCCGGCGGCAGGGCAGCGAAGACCGGGCAGCGGGTGGCGAAGTTGCAGCCCGTTGGCGCCTCGAGCGGGGAGGGCAGATCCCCTCCAGGATGATCCGTTCGCGGGTGCGTTCCAGCACCGGGTCGGGGACAGGAATCGCGGAGAGCAGCGCCCGGGTGTAGGGATGGCGCGGGTTGTCAAAGACGGCGTCGACGTCGCCGATCTCCACAATCTTGCCCAGGTACATCACGGCCACACGGTTGGAGATGTGCCGCACCACGGAGAGGTCGTGGGCCACCATCAGGTAGCTGAGCCCGAGTTCGGCGCGGAGCTTGTCCAGGAGGTTGATCACGCCGGCCTGCACGGACACGTCCAGGGCCGATACAGGTTCGTCCAGGACCACCAGTCTGGGGTTCACAGCGAGGGCACGGGCGATGCCGATGCGCTGGCGCTGGCCGCCGGAGAACTGGTTGGGGAAGCGGTTCACGTGGTCCGGCTGGAGGCCCACGAGTTCCATCAGCTCCATGATCCGCGCTCGGATCTGGGGCTTGGCCATGCCCGCGTTCTCAAGCGGTTCGGACAGCACTTCAAAGACGGTGAAACGCGGGTCGAGGGCGCCGGTGGGGTCCTGGAACACCATCTGGAGTTCCTTGCGCATGGCGCCCTTGGTCCTGGCATCCGCGGCTTGCTTGTTGCTGAGGCCGCCGATGACCACCTCGCCGTCCTGGTCCTTGTGGAACTCCATGATTTCCAGCAGGGTGGTGGTCTTGCCGCAGCCGGACTCGCCCACGATCGAGAAGCACTCACCCTCGCGGATGTCGAAGCTCAGCCCGTCCACGGCCTTGACGGTCCCGATCCGGCGCTTGATCAGGGCGCCCTTCATCAGCGGGAAGTGTTTCCGCACGTCGCGGAGCTCCAGCACGGTCCGGCGCTCGGCGCGCGGGATCGCGTCAAAGTGTGACACTGGCACGGCCGGGGCCCGGAAGACCTCGCGGACGTCCACGTCACCGCCGAGGGAGTCCGTCTTGATGCAGGCGGCCTTGTGCGGCAGGCCGCCGTCCAGGCCGGCCCCGGCGACGGGCCACAGCTCCGGCTCACCGTCGAGGCACGCGTCGCCGGCCAGCGGGCAGCGCGGCGCGAAGGAACAGCCCGTCGGGGTGTGGACAAGATTCGGCGGGATGCCCTCGATGGGCACCAGCGAGGTCTTCTCGGCCACATCGACGCGCGGCACCGCGCCCAGCAGACCCATCGTGTAAGGCATCCGCGGGTTGTAGTAGATGTCATCGACGCTGCCGGTCTCCACGGGCTTGCCGGCGTACATCACCATGATGTCGTCCGCCATGCCGGCGACGACGCCCAGATCGTGGGTGATCATCACGACGGCGGCGCCGGTTTCCTCCTGCGCGGTGTGCAGCACCTCGAGGACCTGCGCCTGGATGGTGACGTCGAGCGCCGTCGTCGGCTCGTCGGCGATCAGCACCCGCGGGTTGTTCGCGATGGCGATGGCGATCATCACGCGCTGGCGCATGCCGCCGGAGAATTCGTGCGGGAATGCCTTGAGCCGGTCCTTCGGGCTGGGGATGCCCACCATGCCGAGGAGTTCGACGGCGCGCGCCTCCTTCGCCTGTTTGCTCATGGCGGGGTTGTGGACGGTGAGCGCCTCGATGATCTGGGTGCCCACCGTGTAGACCGGGGTCAGGGAGGACAACGGATCCTGGAAGACCATGGCGATGTCGTTGCCGCGGTGCCGGCACATCGCCTTGTCGCTGAGGCCCAGCAGCTCCTTGCCCTGGAGCCGGACCGAACCGGTGACTTGGGCGGTGTCCGGCAGCAGGCCCAGGATGGCCATGGAGGTGACGGACTTCCCGGACCCCGATTCGCCGACGATGCCCAGCGTCCTGCCGGCACGGAGGTCGAAGTCGATGCCGCGGACGGCGTGGACCACCCCGTTCTCCGTGTTGAAGCGGACGTTCAGGTCACGGACGGACAGCACGGCATCCGTGGGGGCATCGCCTGGGGCGTGCAGGCCGGCGACGTGCAGGCGCTCAGCAGTGGAGAGGCCGGAGGCGGAGAGCTCGGAGGATTCGGCGCTGGCGGTCATTTCGTGGCTCATGAGGCCTTCTCCTGTGTCTTGCCGGTCGTGGCGTTCTTCTGGTTCCTGCCGGTCCTGCCCTTGCCGGAGGCGCGCTTCTTGGCGCTGCCGATGGAGCTGGAGCTGGGGTCGAACGCGTCCCGCAGGCCGTCGTTCATCATGGCGAGCGAACCGGTGAGCAGGAACATGACGGTCAGCGGGACCCAGAACATCCACGGGAACGTGGATACCTGAGACGTGGCCTGGCCGATCAGCACGCCCAGGCTCACATCCGGCACCTTGATGCCGATGCCGATGAAGGAGAACGCAACCTCGGCCAGGATCGCGCCGGTGACTCCGCGGGTGATGTCAAGGACCAGGAGCGAGCCGATATTCGGGACGAGGTGCCGCCAGACGATGCGCCGCGGCGGGATCCCCATGTACTGGGCCGCCTTGACGAAGTCCCGGGACATCAGGGACATCGACAGGGAGCGGATGAGGCGGGCGGTGCCCATCCAGCTGAAGACCAGCAGGACGATAATCAGCAGCAGCCAGCTGGGCAGGCTCTCCTGCAGGCCGTTGCCGCCGCCGCTCGTGGCCACGGCCACCACCAGCAGCGCCGGCATCATGATCAGGGCTTCGAGGATGAACAGCATGACCTTGTCCACCTTCCCGCCGAAGTAGGCCATGGTGCAGCCGTACACCGCCGCGATCAGCACGGAGACGAGGCCGACGACGAGGCCGATCAGGATCGAGACCCGGGTGCCTTCGACGGTGAGGGCGTACAGGTCGATGCCGGCCTGCGAGGTGCCCAGCAGGTGCTCGGCCGACGGCGGCATGCCGATGCTGAAGGGGTCGATCGTTTCTTTGTCCCAGCTGGAGAAGAACCCGCCGATCAGGGAGAACAGCGTCAGCGCCGCGAAGATGACCAGGCCGACGACGGCGGTCTTGTTGCGCAGGAAGCGGCGGAGGATGATCGTCGACTTGGCGATGACGACGTCGTTGTTCTCGATCTTGGCCTCGCCGGTGACGGCGGCCGGGTCGATGGTGTTGAGGTTTGTCATGGTTACTGCACCCGCACTCTCGGGTCGACCAGCGTGGTGGCGAAGTCCGCAAGGATCGCACCGATCGCGAAGATCACGGAGCCGTAGGCGAGGGTCGCCGTCGCGGCGTTGACGTCCTGCAGGGCGATCGCGTCGATGCTCCAGGACCCGACGCCGTGCCAGGCGAAGATCTTTTCAGCGAAGAAGCCGCCGGCGAAAATGGCCGGGATCGTGAACGCGATGCTTTGCGCCACGGGGATGAAGGACACGCGCAGGGCGTGCCGGCTGATGGCCTGGTTGCGGGTCAGTCCCTTGGCCCTGGCGGTCCGGACGAAGTCGGCGTTGACGTTGTCCAGGAGGTATTGGCGCTGGGCGATCTGGTAGGCGCCCCAGCCCACGATCGTGATCGCGAATGTCGGCACCGCATAGTGGGCCAGCATGTCCACGAACTGCGCCCAGCCGTCCCCCTCCAGCCCGGGCGTGGAAATGCCGGTGACAAAGAAGATCCGTTCGCCCACCGTCTCGTTGATGTTGATGGCTCCGAGCTGCACCAGGAAGTAGGCGATCGGCGCGGGCACGATGTAGACGAGGTAGCTGTAGGAGGTGATGACCCGGTCCGAGGCTTTGTACTGCCGGGCCGCCGTGTAGACGCCCAGGGCGATGCCGATGATGAGGGTCAGGATGATGGAGGCCAGGAACAGCCGGGTGGAGATCCAGACCCGGTCGCCGAATTCGGCGTTGATGAACGCGCCGCTGGGGCTGCGCCCCAGTCCCAGCGGGTGACGATCGCCGTGAGCCACTCGACGTAGCGTTCCCACGGGCTGAGATCCGGATCGAGGCCCTTGAGCCGGAAGGAGTTGGCCACCTGCTCGGGGGTGGGCCGAGGGATCCGCTCCTGCTCCAGCAGCGCCGGCTGCAGGGTGTTCACGGCCAGGAAGTACCCGGCGGTGGTGGTCAGGAAGATCATGAAGGCATAGGTGAGGGCGCGCTTGGCGAGGTATCGGAGCATGGGTGACTAGTTCTGGATCGCCGGTGCCTGTGCGGTGCCTGCCGGGCCGGCGGAGACAGCCTCGCCGCGCGCAGGATTGCTGACAAGATTCACTACCTGATCCTTCCGTAGTCCCCGTCCGGCAGGGGATTACCGCCGCCGATCCGGGATCTGGGCCAGCGGGTATCTGGCCGCCTGCAGGCCTTTCGGCTGGCCCTGGTGGGCTATGTTGCAGGTCACATTCCAGAGGAAACTATCACATCGATATTGCCGCCCGACGCCGTCGGCCGGGCGTTCCGGCAGTCAGGTATCAGATCGTTATGAATAATTCAGGTGAATTGATTTGATCGGCGCGAGCCGGAGATCCGCGCCTGCCTAGGCCCCGCGCACTACGCGCGAGACGAGCTCGCGCCATGACGCGGCGAGCCGTTCAGGGGCTATGTGGTGCACCCGGACGGCATGCAGGATCCGCTCAGGCTCCAGGACGGCGCTCAGCGACGTGGCCATGAGCCAGGGATCCGTGGAGACTCCCGCCTCCCGCAGCAGCATCTCAAGGTGCCGGTGCCAGAGCACGGCCGCCGGCACGTCGAACCGGTTGTAGGCCGACACGTCCGCGGCTCGGGCCAGCTCGCCGAATTCCAGCACCCAGGCGATCCGCTCCTCGCCGAAGGCGATGAGCCGCTCCAGCGGCGGTGCGCCGGGGCCGAGTGGGGGCGGACCGAACATAAAGCGTCCCTGGAAGTTGGCCTCCGCGTCGCTCAAGAGGGTCATCATGAGTCCGGCCCGGCTGCCGAACCGCCGGAACACCGTCCCCTTGCCCACGCCGGCCCGTTGCGCCAGAGTTCCCATGGTCAGGCCGTCGGCCCCGCACTCCTCAATGAGTTCGCGGGCGGCACGGAGCAGCAGCTCGCGGTTCCGGGCGGCGTCGCGTCGCTCGGGCTCCAGGCCCGGGCGCATTGGGATTGAGCTCACACCGCACAGTCTAGTCCGGGGAATAGAAGCGGACCGCAGTCCGTTTTGATCAGTGAAGGCCGGCAAAGCCTCCACGATCAGCCAGCCGCAGGATCACCTGTGGCGCGATACCCAGGAGTTCACATGTCCAAGAACACCGTACTCACCCTGGTCGGCAGCCTGCGCGCCGATTCCACCAACCAGAAGCTGGCCGAAGCCATCCAGCTGAACGCCCCGGAGCAGGTTGAGGTGCTCATCCACGACAGCCTCGGCAACATCCCGTTCTACAACGAGGACATCGACGTCGAGGGCCAGGTCCCGGCCGCCGCCGCCGCCCTGCGCGCCGCAGCGAACGACGCCGACACCCTGCTCCTGGTCACCCCGGAGCACAACGGCACGGTCCCCGCGTCGCTCAAGAATGCCATCGACTGGCTGTCCCGCCCGTTCGGCGCCGGCGCCCTGAACGGCAAGCCGACCGCCGTCGTCGGCACCGCCTTCGGCCAGTTCGGCGGAGTCTGGGCCCAGGACGAGGCCCGCAAGGCCGTCGGCATCGCCGGCGCCCAGGTGCTGGAAGGCGTCAAGCTGGCCGTCCCCGGCTCCATGGTCCGCTTCGCCGAAGTCCACCCCAAGGACGACGCCGAGGTCGTGGAGCAGATCAAGGGTGTCTTCGACGCGCTGGAAGAATCCCGCACGGCCACCGCGGCATAATCCCCGGCGATTTCGCGCCGATTTCAAACAGCCGCCACGTGGATCCACGTGGCGGCTGTCCGTTTCCGCAGCGAATTCGCGGGAGGAGGAAACAAACGTTTCCCTGTAGCAACAAGGGTTGTATTCTGGGAGATGTGACCTACGAAACACTTGATGCCGCCGCAGAAGTACTTCCGGCCGAGGCAATTGACGCAATCGAACGTGCGGCTACGTCCGCCCACCGCCACGAGGACCTGTTCTCGGAGCGCGCAGCAAATATCAAGCAATCGGCAGTCCGCGATGTCTTCGACATCTCGTTGCGCCCCGGCCTCGTGTCACTGGCGGCGGAAGCCCGTACCTCCAGTCCCTGCCGCTGGAACGGCTCGGCCAGACCGCCGCGAAGATCATCGCCGAACAGGGCATGACCGCCCTGCAGTACGGCGGCGGGCAGGGCACCGAGGAACTGCGCACACAGATCTGCGAAGTCATGGCCGCGGAAGGAATCCTGGACGCCAAACCGGAGAACGTGGTGATCACCGCAGGTTCGCAGTCTGCGCAGGATGTGGCCACCAAGGTCTTCTGCAACCCGGGCGACGTGGTGCTGGTGGAGGATCCCACCTATGTCGGCGCGCTCAACACCTTCGAGGCCTACCAGGTCCAGGTCGCCACCGTGCCGATGGACGGTGACGGCATTGTCCCGGACCTCCTCGAGGCAAAGATCGCCGCCCTGCAGACTGCCGGCAAGAACATCAAATTCCTGTACACCATCCCCAGCTTCAACAACCCCTCCGGCGTCACCCTGTCGGCGGAGCGGCGGCAGCAGGTTGTGGATATATGCCGCAATGCGAATATTCTGGTGCTGGAGGACAACCCCTACGGACTGCTCCGGTTCGACGGCAAGCCGCTCACGCCGCTGCGGGCCGCCAACCCGGACGACGTCATCTACATGGGGTCCTTCTCGAAGATCTTCGCGCCCGGCCTGCGGATCGGCTGGGCCTTGGTCCCGGCGCACCTCCAGCGCCGCTATTACCTCGCTTCCGAAGCGGTCACCCTGTGCCCGCCGACCCTCAACCAGATGCTGGTCTCCGCCTACCTCCGCGACTACGACTGGCGCGGCCAGATCGAGACGTACCGGGGGCTGTATAAGGAACGGTGCGACGCGATGCTGGCCGCCCTCGGCGAGTACATGCCGCCGGGCCTGAGCTGGACCCGGCCAGAAGGCGGCTTCTTCGTCTGGGTCACGCTGCCCGACGGCGTGGACACTTACCCCCTGCTGAAGAAGGCCATCGACGCCGGGGTGGTCTTCATTCCGGGCGCGGCCTTTACCCATTCCGATGATCCCTCCAACAAGATCCGGCTGGCTTTCAGTGCCGTCCCGCCGGAGACCATCCGCGAGGGCGTCCGCCGGCTGGCACCGGTCCTGCGGGAAGCCATCGCCGCGCTGTAGCCTGAAGCATTGTTACGGCCAGCCGTTCGTTGATCTCAAGGAGCACTTCATGACCGGAATTATTGTTGTCGGCGTCGATGGCAGCGAGACTGCGCTGCGGGCCGCGCAAACCGCACGCGACCTGGCCGCTTCGCTCGGAGCCACCCTTCACGTGGTCAGCGCGTTCGACAGCGACAGGACAGAGGTCTACAGCAGCGGCGGCGACAAGTGGATTGTCTCCGACGCCGGGGACGCGGAGAAGGTGGCACGGAGCGTTGCCGACAGCCTGCGCACTCCTGCAGTCCATGTCACGTACGCGGCCGCCCGCGGCAAGCCTGCCGAGGCTCTCATCGAAGAAGCGGCCCGCTCCGAGGCCCGGCTGATCGTGGTCGGCAACCGCCGGATGAGGGGCTGGGGCGTGTGCTCGGGAGTGTTGCCAACTCCGTGGCGCACAACGCCCCCTGCGACGTTTACATCGCCAAGACAGACGTCCCCGACTAGCGGTCCAGGGCCGCTGGACTGCTAGTCGGGCAGCGGCCGGACTATCCTGCTGGGGCCTCAGCCGTCTTGAGCTTCCGGCGCAGGATTTTGCCGGAGGCGGACTTGGGCACCGCGTCGATGAACTCCACCCGGCGGATCTTCTTGAAGGGCGCCACCTTGGCCGCCACGAAGTCCATCACGGCAGCCTCGTCAAGCCGCTCGCCGTCGTCTCCGGGCTGGCGCACCACAAACGCCATCGGCACTTCCTGGCCGTCGGCGTCGGACGTTCCGATCACCGCGGCGTCGGCGATGCCGGGATGCGTAAGGAGCAGCGCTTCGAGCTCCGCCGGAGCGATCTGGTAGCCCTTGTACTTGATCAATTCCTTGAGCCGGTCGACGATGGTGACGACGCCGTCGGCGCTCACGGTGGCAATGTCCCCGGTGCGCAGGAAACCGTCGGCGTCGAGCGTGTCCGCCGTTTCCTCGGCGCGGTTGAGGTAGCCGAGCATGACGTTCGGTCCCCGGCAGAGAAGGTGGCCGGGCGCGCTGGTGCCCTCGGCCGGCACGTCGATGTCGTCCCCGGTGGTGGGATCCAGCAGCCGGCACTCCATGTTGGGGACGGTGTATCCGACCGAGCTGACGGGCAGCTCCGCGGCGTCAGCGGGAATCAGGTGGGACACCGGGCTCATCTCGGTCATGCCGTAGCCCTGCAGGACCCGGCAGCCGAGGCGTTCGGCCAGCCTGCCGCCCAGTTCCCCGTCGAGGGCGCCGCGCCGGACAGTGCAGTGTGCACTGAGCTGAGATCGTAGTCGGCAACCATCGGGTGCTTTGTCAGGGCCACGGCCACCGGCGGGGCAATAAAAGGTAGCTGCACCGGTGGTCCTGGATGATCCGCAGGAACTCGGCCAGATCAAACTTCGGCATCGTGACGAGGCAGGCGCGCTGGCGCAGGGCAAGGTTCAGCAGCACGGTCAGTCCGTAGATGTGGAAGAACGGCAGCAGCGCCAGCAGCCGGTCCTCCGCGGTGACCTTGAGCAGCCCGCGGGACTGCTCGGCGTTCGCCACCAGGTTCCGGTGGCTGAGCATCACTCCCTTGGGCCGGCCGGTGGTCCCGGAGGAGTAGGGCAGGACGGCCACGTGGGTGGCGGGATCGAACGCGACGTCCGGCGCCGGGGCGCCGGCGGTCAGCAGGTCCCGCAGCGAGGGGTGGCCGGCGGCGCCGTCGAGGACGACGAGCCGGTCCGCCGGGATCCTTGCGCGCGTGGCGGCCTCCCGGGCCGCGGGGAGAAGGGCCGAAACAGTGAACATCCACTCGGCTCGGGCGTCGTCGAGCTGGAGGGCGATCTCGTCCGCCGTGTACAGGGAATTGACGGTGGTGACCGTCGCGCCGGCCCGGAGGAGTCCGTGGAAAACCACGGCGAAGGCCGGGATGTTGGGGCACAGGATCGCCGCGACGCCGTGGACGCCCAGGCCCCGCGCCGCCACCGCTCCGGCAACGGCATCGATCTGCCCCACCAGGGTCCGGTAGCTGGTCTCCGCGCCGCTCGTGCCGTCGACGACGGCGATCCGGTCCAGGTCCGCCTCCGCCAGGCCGCCAAAGAGGTAGTCGTAGAGGGTCACATCGGGAATTTCCACATCGGGGAACGGGCTCGAAAACACGCAACATCTCCTTTGATCCGCGTCCGCCGGGGTGGCGGCGGCTGGTGCCACTCTAGTGCCGGCAGGCCGTCCGGGACAGGCGGGCCTTGACGCGCGTCACCACGCCCCGTGGGCAGTCTCACGGGGAATCCGCCCAGCCGCGGCACTGTGCCCGCGGTAAAATTGGAGGTGCCCCCACCGGCGTGGACATCCAATATTCTTTAGCTCCAAGGGATGAAAATGCTCACTCTTCAGCGCCGCCAGCTGGTTGGCCACGACATTCTCCTCGCCCGGCACGGCAACCACATCAGCACGATGCGGGTCGACCGCCAGTCCGGCCGAGTCGTCGCCTATCTGGACGACGGGTCCACGGACAGCGCCCCCAACGTGATCTCCCCGGGGCTGCGGATGCCGGACACGGTGCGGAGCATCCTCCGCGATGACTGGAAGTTTTTTGCTGTGATGACCGCGTGCGCCACCGGCTTCTCCGGCGCACTTATTGCTGCCGCCGTCGCCCTGGCCGGGGTCAGCGGAGACCCGGGCATGGCTGAGCTGCTGACGACGTACTCGGGGACATAGCCCCGCCGGGGCGCGTCTTCCCGTCCGGCGGCCGCACCAACTCCACCGTTGAGCATGCTTAGTGGTGGAGTTTTGGCGGTGTGAAGCGGCTGAAACCGACTGGCGCCCCCACCGCCCGGTGGAGATTTAGTCCTGGGGGTCGAGAACGAAGTCGTAGGTGACTTCGCGGCCCTTGCCGTCAGCGCGCTCGGTGGGCGCGAGAATCAGTTCCGGTTTCACGGCCGAGGCGATGTCGTCGGCCACGTGCTCGTCACCCTGGAAATACAGCTGGGTGGTGATGAGCTTGTGCCCGGGTGCCGAAACCTTCAGGTGCAGGTGGCCGGCCGCCAGGCGTGCCAGCCGGCCGCAGCAATGAGGGCACCGCAGGCGCCGTCGGTGGGGATCTGGTACGGCGCAGGCTGCATGGTGTTGATCTGGAAGTTGCCCTGGGCGTCGGCGATGATGGAGCCCCGAAGGTTCCATTCGGGGAGCCCGGGAGCGAACTGGGAATAGAAGCCGAGGTCGTCGGCGTGCCACAGTTCGATCAGGGCCCCGGCGAGCGGCTTGCCGGCGACGCTGGTGACCTGGCCCTGGAACAGCAGCGGGGTGCCTGGTTCGTCGTCGCGCATCGGCAGAGTGGCCGGAGTGTTGAGCGAGGGAGCAGCCGGGACGTAGTAGGGTCCTTCGATGCTGCCCTTGGAGCCGTGGCGGGCGGAATTGGCGACCTCCTCCACCGAGTGCTCCACCCAGACATCCAGGAACAGCGGCCATTCGCCGTCTTCACCGACCCGGATGAGCCAGGCTTTGAGGGCGTTGTATTCGTCGTAGGTGACTTTCTCGTCCAGGACGGTGTCGTTGATCGCCTTGATGACCCGGCCCGCGAGCATGCTGACCCGCTCCTGGCTTGTGCCGGCGGCGAAGTGCTTGTTCTCCCGGAAACGGGCGGTTGCTCCCGCGCCCGAGGACGCGGCGGTGGCTTGGGTTTCCGCTGTCATGGTGACTCCTATGTCGAAGAACGAGGGCAAAACGGATGGCGGGGTGAGGACTGCCGCAGGTCGCTACTTATCGTGGCGGGCATCACATCTGGTGTTGTTTCAACGGTAGGCCCCGAATTGTTCGAGGGGAAATACCCATTTTCGGCTCATTGAGAGCTTTTGGATATGAATGGCGTGGGGCTATTCGACGGCGGACGGATGCTTGGCGAGCGGCGTGACCTTGATATCCATGTACGGGAAGAGCGGCAGCCCGGACAGCAGGGTGTGCAACTCGTCGTTGTCCGCGACATCGAACACCGAATAGTTGGAGTACTCGCCCACGACCCGCCACAAATGGGCCCAGCGTCCGTCGCGCTGGAGCTGCTGGGAATACTCCCGCTCCTCAGCCTTGACGGCATCGACGCGTTCTTTGGGCATGTCCAGCGGAATATTGACGTCCATGCGGACCAGATACAACATGTGTTCTCCTTGTGGCGTGCGGTCTTCCTGACGGCAGAATGGGGTCGGGACGGCCTAGTCCTGCCGGTACTTTTGCAGCTTGTCGGCGTCGATGGCTGCCCCGACGCCGGGAACCTCGCGGACCCGGATGGCGCCGTCGCTGATTTTGAGCGGCTCGGCCAGCAGGTCGTCCGTCATGTCCAGATAGTTGGACAGCTCGCCGGCCCGCCGGGAACTGGCCTCGAAGGCAGCGCCAAAGGTCACCGTGGCGAGGCTGCCGATCTGGGTGTCGATCTGGTTGCCCATCGTGACATCCACACCGAGACCCTCGCAGAGGCCGAGGATTTGCTGGGCTTCGGTGAATCCGCTGCGCGCGGTCTTGATGCAGATCGCGTTGCTGCCGCCGGAGAGCAGTTCCCGGGAGACGTCACCGAGGGTGGGGACGCTTTCGTCGCCCACGATCGGGATGCTCGAGCTCTGCACCAGCCGGCGCCGCCCAGGGCTTCACCGGCGTCGCACGGCTCCTCGAGCATGGACAAGCCCAGACCTTCCGTCCGGCGGAGGACCTCCATGGCCTCGTTCGCCGTCCAGCCGCGGTTGGCGTCGAGATAGATCTCGGCGTCCGCGCCGAGGCCCTCCCGCAGCACGTGGCAGGCCTCGACGTCGAGTGAGAGCGGCCGCCGCCCGGTCTTGAGCTTGAACGTGTTGATGCCGTACGTCTCTCGGAACCGCAGCGCTTCTTCCAGGAGCTCGGCGGCCGGCTTGAAGCCCAGCATGTGCGAGACCCGCATCCTGTCGGTGAAGCCGCCCAGCAGTTTGTGCACCGGGGCCCCAAGCGAGATTCCGATGACGTCCCAGAGCGCAATGTCCAGGGCCCCCTTGGCCGTGGGGTTGTTGACCGTGCGGCGGAGCAGTTGCTGAACCTTCGAGCGGTCCAGCGGGTCCAGCCCGATCAGCTGCGGGGCAAAGACTTTGGTCACCACCGAGACAATGGAATCCTGGGTTTCGCCGTAGGTGTAGGGCCGCGGCGGGGTGTCCGCGATACCGCAGATGCCGGTGTCCGTGTAAACCCGGACAAGCACGTGGTCCGCCGACGTAACCTCGCCGCTGGCGAACTTCAGCGGCCGCGCGTAGGGGATCGAATAGGGGATGGCCTCGATGCGTTCAATTTTCACGGCGGAATTCCTTTGTGGCGGCTCTGGGCTGTGACTCTGTCGATTACTGTGCTGTGAGCTCCACTGGTGGGAGCTGGTGTTGCTGCTCGCCCGGGCTCGACGCGGGCAAGGAGTCGAAGAGCCGCAGGAAACTGCGCAGCAGGGGTGTTTCGGCACCGCGGATCCAGGCGACAGCCAGATCGACCGCGGGCGGGCTGCGCAGCGGGCGGAACACCACACCTTGGAACGAGAACATCCGGGAGGTCATGGGCACCAGCGCGATCCCCATCCCGGCTGCGACGAGCGAGAGCAGGGTGGAGGTTTCCCTCGCTTCCTGGACGAGCCGTGGCTGGAACCCGGCCCTGCGGCAGGCGTCCACCAAAATGCTGCTGACGGCGGAATAGCTGGGGTAGCCGATGAAGTCCTGACCTGCGAGCTCCGCCAGGTCCAGGGTGCCCTTGTCCGCCAGCGGTGATTCCGCGGGGAGCGCGGCGACCAACTGATCTTGTTCGAGCAGTTTTAGCGCTACCGTTCCCGAGCGGACCGGTGGGCGAAGGACGGCGACATCGAGCCGGCCGTCCTCGAGCGCGGACTCCATCTGGGGCGTCAGCATCTCGCCCTGAACGGTGATGCGGAGTCCGGGAAGCGTGCGGCGGGCGGCCTGGACAATGGTGGGCATCAGCCGGTACGTGGCGGTTCCCGTGAAGCCGACACGAATGACGCCGGTGGCACCGGCCCCGACCTGCTGTACATCTTCCTCGAGCGCTTCGAGTTCCTGAAGCAGCAGCCGTCCTCGATCCAGCAGGAGCTGCCCGGCCGGGGTGATCTCCACCTTCCGGGTGGTGCGCAGCAGCAGGGGTGTGCCGAGCTGCGCTTCCAGCTGTCGGATCTGCTGGGACAGAGGCGGCTGGGCCATGTGTAGACGCTGGGCCGCGCGGCCGAAATGGCGCTCCTCAGCCACGGCAATGAAGTACCTGAGGTGACGCGTCTCCATTGAAGCTCCCGGGCAGCTCGGACACAGCCATATGCCGTGCTCTGACCAGCTTAGGAGGACCTATTAGTAAGGGGAAATACCTATTTCGAAGATATTGGGACGTCTTGCATATCAATGGCCGGGCAGGGCGGGCCGGCGGCTCAGTCGAGCAGCAGCGCGGGCTCTTCCAGGATCGCGGCGACGTCGGCCATGAACCGCGCGGAGAGGTCGCCGTCCACCACCCGGTGGTCGAAGGAGCCGCCGAGGGTGGTGATCCAGCGGGGAATCACCTCGCCGTCAAGGACCCAGGGCTTCTGCTTAATGGTGCCGAAGGCCACGATGGCGACCTCGCCGGGGTTGATGATCGGCGTGCCGGTGTCGATCCCGAGGGCGCCGATGTTGGTGACGGTCAGCGTGCCGCCCTGCATCTGGGCCGGCTGGGTCTTGCCCGCGCGGGCGGTCGTCGCGAGGTCGTTCAACGCCAGGGCCAGCTCCTTAAGCGAGAGATCCTGGGCGTTCTTGATGTTCGGGACCATCAGCCCGCGCGGCGTTGCGGCGGCGATTCCGAGGTTCATGAAGTGCTTGACGTGGATCTCGGCGGAGTCGCTGCCGTCAGGGTTGTCCACCCAGGTCGCGTTGACGCTGGGGTTGCGGGCCGCGGCCCAGATGACGGCCTTGGCCAGGATCAGCAGCGGGGAAACCTTGATGCCTTCAAAATCGCGGGAGGCCTTGAGCCGCTTGACGAACTCCATGGTACGGCTGGCATCGACGTCGACGAAGATGCTCACGTGCGGGGCGGCGAAGGCCGACTCCACCATGGCCCTCGCGGTGGCCTTGCGGACCCCCTTGACCGGGATCCGCTCGATCCGCTGTTCCTGCGGGCGGCCGGTCTTGCCCCAGAATGTGTCCGCTTTGTCCACTTCCGCGTCGCGCTGGGCCTGGTAGCTGACCAGGTCCTCGCGCGTCACTTCCCCGCGGGCGCCGGTGGGGACGACGTCGGATAGGTCGATGCCAAGGTCCCGGGCGATTTTACGCACGGGAGGCTTGGCCAGGACCCTGCTGACGAGGCCGCTGATGGCGCCGCCGAGGGTGGGGCGCTGGTCAATGGCCTCGGCGGGACCGGTGGCTTCCGGGCGCTCCGTGTGTGCGACAGCCTCTGGGCTGATCCAGATGTCGTGCGCCTCTATCCCCACCTGCTCGGCGAGCGGGGCGGGCTCCGCGGTGGCGGCCGACACAGCCGGCGTCGCCGCCGGCGCGGCAACCCGCCGGCGGCGCTTGACGGCGTCGGCCTTCGGACCGGAGCCCACCAGGGGGCCGCCGGCCGGGCGCCCGGCCGAGTCACCGGCGTCGGACGTGTCCGCCTCCAGCTTCCCGTACATCGGAACATCAGGAACCTGCGCGGCGGGGGCAGTCTCGACGGCGGCGTCCGCCGCGGCAGGCGCCGCGTCGCTGACGCTGATAATCGCGGTCCCGACGTCGACCGTCAGGCCCTCGGGCACAAGCAGCTCGGTGACGGTGCCGGCGAACGGCGAAGGCAGTTCCACGAGGGACTTCGCGGTCTCGATTTCGCACAGGACATCGTTGATGGCCACCGTGTCGCCGGGTTTGACCTTCCAGGCGACGATCTCGGCCTCGGTCAGCCCTTCGCCAACATCGGGGAGGTTGAACTTGTGGAGAGTCATGTTGTCCTTGTTGGGGAAAGGCGCCTCAGCGGGAAGCGGTCAGCAGTAAGGGGCGCAGTCTGTGGGAAAAGGCGCAATCAATAGGAGAGCGCACGGTCCAGTGCTTCAAGAATGCGGTCGATGTCCGGCAGGTAGTCTTCCTCCACCTTCGCCACGGGGTAGGGCATGTGGAAGCCGCCCACGCGGATGACGGGCGCCTCGAGTGAGTGGAAGGCACGCTCGCTGATCCGGGCCGCGATTTCGCCGCCGATCCCGCCGAACGTCGGGGCCTCGTGGGCCACGATCAGCCGCCCGTCTTCTTGACGGATGCCGTGACGGTGTCGAAGTCGATCGGCGAGATGGACCGCAGGTCGATCACCTCGACGCTGCGGCCGTCCTCGGCGGCGGCGTTGGCCGCGGCCAGGGCCACCGGCACCAGCGGGCCGTACACCACCACGGTGGCGTCGGTGCCCTCACGGAGCACGTGGGCCTTGAACGGGTCCGCGGAGGTTCCCGGAGTTTCGGTGTCCACCTCGCCCTTGAGCCAGTAGCGGCGCTTCGGTTCGAAGACGATCACGGGGTCCTGGCAGTCGACGGCCTGCTGGATCATCCAGTAGGCATCGTGCGGGTTGGACGGGGTGATGATGCGCAGGCCGGCCGTGTGGGCGAACAGCGCCTCCGGGGACTCCGAGTGGTGTTCGATCGAGCCGATGCCGCCGCCGTACGGGATCCGGATGACCACCGGCACAGTGAGGTTGCCGTTGCTGCGGGAGTGCATTTTGGCCAGCTGGGTGGTGATCTGGTTGAAGCCCGGGAACACAAAGCCGTCGAACTGGATTTCGCAGACGGGCAGGTAGCCGCGCAGGGACAGGCCGATCGCGGTGCCGATGATGCCGGACTCCGCCAGTGGGGTATCCACGACGCGGTCGGCGCCGAACTCCGCGATGAGGCCGTCGGTGACCCGGTAGACACCGCCCAGGGGTCCGATGTCCTCGCCCATCAGGAGGGCGCGCGGGTTGTTGGTGAGCGTGGCGCGGAGGCCTTCGTTGATGGCCTTGGCAATGGTCATGGTGGTCATCAGTTGGCCGCCTCCGTGTCTGCAGGTTCCGCCTCGTCCACGAATCCTGCGCTGTACTCCTCGAACCAGGCCAGCTCTTCGGCCACCAGGGGTGGGCCTCCACGTAGGTGTTGGCGAAGGCGCTCCGGATGTCCGGAGTTTCCAGATCATGGGTGGTCTTGCGCACGTAGGCGGCGAGTTCGTTGCCGTCCGCCCTGACCTGCTCGAAGAACTCGTCGTCGGCCAGTCCCTGGGCGCGGAGGTACTTCTCCAGGCGCTCCAGCGGATCCTTGGCCCGCCACCGGCCTTCCTCGGCGGATTCCCGGTACTTGGTGGGATCATCGGCAGTGGTGTGCGCGCCGACGCGGTAGGTGAAGGCCTCGATCAGCACGGGTCCTTCGCCCTGGCGGGCACGCTCCAGGGCCCACTCGGTGACGGCATGGACGGCGATGACGTCGTTTCCGTCCACCCTGATGCCCGGGAAGCCGTAGCCCTTGGCCCGGTTGGCCAGCGGGACACGGGTCTGCACGGAGCTGGGGACGGAGATCGCCCAGTGGTTGTTCTGGCAGAAGAACACCACCGGGGCCTTGTAGGACGAGGCGAACACCATGGACTCATGGACGTCGCCTTCGGAACTGGCTCCGTCGCCGAAGTAGACCATCACGGCGGCCTGGGGCTCTGCCCCTGGCCCGGAGTTCCGTCCGCGATGGCGGCGGACGCCGCGAACTTCTGGTCGCGCTGGATGCCCATCGCGTAGCCCACGGCGTGCGGTGTCTGGGCCGCGAGGACCAGCGTGTAGAGGTGGAAGTTGGTGTCCTTGGGGTTCCAGCCGCCGTTGGAGACCCCGCGGAACTGGCGCAGCAACTCGGCAAGGTCCACGTTGCGGGTCAGGGCGACGCCGTGCTCGCGGTAGGTGGGGAAGATGTAGTCCTGCGGCTGGCTGGCCCGGCCGGAGCCGATCTGGGCGGCTTCCTGCCCGGTGAGCGGAACCCACAGGGCCAGCTGGCCCTGCCGTTGCAGGGCGGTGGCCTCGACGTCGAAGCGGCGGATTTTCGCCATGTCGGCATAGAATCCGCGCAGGTCCTCGGGGTTCAGCCGTTCGGCGTATTCCGAGAAGACGGGGTCAGACCCCAGCGTGCCGTCGGGAGCGAGGAGCTGCACCATCGGCTCGGCAGGATCGCCAAGGCGGGCTTCGGCCTCCGCCTCGAGCCGGTCCTCAATGTCGGTTCCGTCGAACTCGGTAGAGGGCAGATGTGTGGCGCCCATACCGTCTCCTTGCTTGCCGCATCCGAATGCGCCGCAATCGCTGGGATATATGCCGGACCGGTTATACATTCCCGATCCGGCATATATTTTGGCTTACTCGTCCCTACTTTAGCCGCAGCCAACAAGGTGCGGCCGTCATGTTAAGCGCTAGGATCGCCGCGGCGGTTTTGTATAGATCGCACAGAGTTCCAGGAAGCGGGTATTGGCCTCGGTCTCGCCGATGCTGACCCGGACGCCCTCGTTGGCGAAGGCGCGCACGGAGAGCGCCCGCTCTCCCGCCAGGGCGGCGAACTCCACACTGTCGGCACCCAGATTGAGCCACACGAAGTTGCCCTGGGCCTGCGGCACGAACCAGCCCAGGTCCCGCAGCCCGGCGGTGACGCGGTCCCGTTCGTCCACCAGGCTTTGTACCCTTTCTACAACCTCATCGAAATGTTCCAGGGACGTCACGGCCGCGGTTTCGGCGATCTGGGAGACCGCGAACGGTGTGGCCGCGACGCGCAGGTGCTGGGTGAGGTCGGGCTGTGCCACGCTGTAGCCGACCCGCAGCCCGGCGAGGCCATGGGCTTTCGAGAAGGTCCGCAGGACCACCACGTTGGGGTACTTCCGGTACATTTCGATGCCGTCGACGGCGTGTTCATCGCGGACGAACTCCTGGTAGGCCTCATCGATGACCACCACGACGTCGGCCGGAACCCGCTTGATGAAGCGTTCGGTCTCTTCGGTGGTGAGGATCGGCCCGGTGGGGTTGTTGGGGGTGCACAGCAGGATCATGCGGGTGCGTGCGGTCACCGCTTCGGCCATGGCGTCGAGGTCGTGGCGGCCGTCGCCGGTCAGCGGGACCCGGATGCTCTCGGCGCCGGCCAGTCCGACGCAGATCGGGTACGCCTCGAAGGAGCGCCAGGCGTAGATCACCTCGTCGGGCTTGCCGTCGTCGTTCTGCCCCGCGAAGGTTGCCAGCAGCTGGTTGAGTGCACCCAGGCTCCCGGCGCCGGTGACGATGTCCTCGGCCGGAACGTCCAGGAACCGTGCAAGCGATCCGCGCAGCTTGGTGCTTAGCGGATCCGGGTAGCGGTTGAAGTCGGTCTGCGCCGCGATGGCCTGCTGCACTGCAGGGATCGGGGGAGCGGGTTTTCGTTGGAGGAAAGCTTGTAGCTGACCAGGCCCTCAACGGGGACCGGCGGTTTGCCGGCCGCGTAGCGGGGAAGAAGGTCTACCACCGGGCGGGGCCGGATGCCCCCGGCCGTGTTCTCTGATGAAGTCATGCCAACCAGCCTACTTCGGGTCCCCGCCGCAATAGTCTGCCTCAACCGGGGAATGAGGGGGATATGGTCCCTGCCGCCGCCGGCGGGGATATGACAGCATGGCCCCATGAGCTCATTCATCGTGCGGGTCATCATCAACGGACTGGCCCTGGCAATCGCCTGCTGGATTCTCACCGGCCTCGATATCACCACCCAGGGCGACGGCATGGTGGCGATTGTTTTGGGCTACTTGTTTATCGGCCTGATCTTCGGCCTGGTCAATGCCTTCGTCAAGCCCATTGTCAGCCTGTTGTCGCTGCCGATCACCATCCTTACCCTGGGCCTCTTCACGGTTGTCATCAACGCGGGAATGCTCTACCTCACGTCCTGGATCAGCAGCTACACCACCGTGCATTTCACCATTGACACCTTCTTCTGGACCGCGGTGTTCGCTGCCCTCATCATTAGCGCCATTTCCCTCGTAGCCAGTTTTCTTCCCGCACTCGACCGGTAGGACCGCGGCGGGGAGCCAGCTCAGGTTCAGCCACTTCGTGCGATCCGGCTAGGCCGCAGGCTGCTGCGGGCGGTCCGCGGGCTTACCTCCTGGACTCCGCCGCGGCCCCGGAGCCACGGGAGCCCCGATAGCCCGACCGTGTGCCGGCATCGCGTCGCGCCGGAGCGAGAAGCGCGTCACCGTGGCAGTGCCACCCGCACCGAGCACGGCGGCGAGCGCGGCGGTCGAAACCTGCAGTGACGGATCCCGGCTCGCGGCAATGTCCCGGGCGCCGGCCGCGTAGCGTTCCATGGCGTGGCCCGGTCCCATCCCCTGCTCCAGCCATTCAGGGCCGGGGATGGGTCCGGTCAAGGTGACGGTCACGCGGTCCTTGGTGTCCGGATTGGGCAGCCCGTCCGCTCCCGGCACCCAGTCCGCTTCATGCTCCAGGTGCAGGCTGCTGATGCCGTCCGCGGGCTCGATCCCGCCCACCGGGGAACCCGCCGTGAGCACGAACTTCAACTCGTAATCGGCCAGGAACGCCTTGTCCCGGCCGAGGTTCATGGCATGGATGCCGCCCTGGCTGTAGCCGACGGCGGCCACCTGGTCGCCCGCCTCGGCGCCGGCGTCCGTCAGGGCCCGGCGGATGGCAGCGGCGGTCTCCGCCGAGTCGTAACCGAGTCCTTCCGTGATGCCGCCGGCGTCGAAGGGGTTGGTGCCCTGCGGCAGTCCGTCCAGCTGCGTGCCGGGAATGATGACGGCCCAGGCGCTGCTGCCGGGCTCCCCAGCTGGAGGATCTCGATCTCGCCGCTGTTCCGGCCGACGGCCTCCGCCCGCAGCAGCAACCCGGCGGGTGAGACGTCAGCCTCCTCCGTCCGGGTTTCCCGGCCGGCGATCCGGACCGGCCGGGGGCGGAGAAACTCCAGTCCCGGCGCGGCCGCCATTCCTCGGATCGCGGCCCGCACTCCGCCGTCCGCCCCCTCGAACGCGGCCAACCCGGCCGGCAGGCCAAGAAGCAGCGCCAGCCTTGCGGGCGCCCGGGCCACCGCGTCCTCCACCGTGTCCCGCACTGTGACCGGAGGCAGGCCGAACAGTCCCCACAAGGGCCCGTACGCCGGGCCGGTCCGGCCAATCCGCAGCAGCAGGGCATTCCGCGCCTCCGTGAACTCGTACTCCCGATGGCTGGCGCGGACTTCGCTGGCGAGGCCATCCAGCTCTGTGCGGACGCGGCGGAGGGCCCGGACTCCTTCCCCGACGGCGACAATCGCATCGCTGCCGCTGGAATACGCATCGGACTGGTAAGGGAACAGGGCACGACGCACCGCGTCGGCGTCCGCTTCCACGGCCGCCAACTCCCGGACGATCCCGTCCAGGGCCGCGGCTCCGGCCAGCAGCTCCTCGAACTGGAAACTGAGTCCGCCCACCCCGCCACGGATCCGGAGCGCCCCGTCCTCCGGCGCAACCGGCACGGGTGCCCGCCCGGAGCCCGCCGGCGAGGACTCGGCCATCAGCCCGGACGCCCCGGGGACAACATCACGTTCTGGGCGTGCCGGAGGACGACGGCGACGGCCTCCTGCAGGGCCGTCCGGCTGCGGCGCAGGGAGGCGGCCTGCAAGGACAGCGACGTCCGGTAGGCCCGGCCTGCCGGGGACTGCCAGCTCTGCATTTCCACGCTGACCAGCCGGGCCAGCACGGCATCGACGTGGTCCACGCACGCGGCCGTGCGGGCCGCAAGCTGCTGGACCTCGTGCCCGCGCGATGCGCACGCCGCGGCGTCGGAGGCCAACACGGCACCCGCTGATACGGTGCCGGCCGTGCTGCCGGAAATGACTGCACCGGCGGTACCGGCTGTGCCGGCGGAAGTGCCGGTGCTGACTGTAATGCCGGCACTGGCGGCGCTCGTGGACATACCACCGACACTAGGGACCCCGGCCGGCCCCTGAAGTTCCCGTCCCGGCCATGTGGACAACTCCGCTCAGGAAACCGCGCGGCGGACAGGGCACCCCGGCCGGGAAGTCACATGGACCGCTGCGCTTAAGGCCCGGCGGGACTTCGTGAAAGAATCGGCACATGCCTGAAACTGCCGCCACAGCTGATACCCGCACGCCGTCCGGACGCCTGGCCCTCGCCGCGTCCTCACAACAGATCGCGCTCGGTCCGCTGGACGGCCGGTACCAGTCCGCCGTCGCGCCGCTGGTCGATTACCTCTCGGAGGCCGCCCTCAACCGGGACCGGGTCGCCGTCGAGGTGGAATGGCTTATCCACCTGACCGGCAACAGCGTGCTGCCCGGCGCCGGTCCCCTGACCGCCGAACAGCAGGACAAACTGCGCGCGATCGTCACCGAATTCGACGCCGGATCGGTCGCCGAACTAGCTGAGATCGAGGCCGTCACCGTGCACGACGTCAAAGCCGTCGAGTACTACATCGGCCGCAGGCTGCCCGGCATCGGCATCGAACACCTGACCGCCCTGGTCCACTTCGGCTGCACCTCCGAGGACATCAACAACCTCTCCTACGCCCTGGGTATCAAGGGCGCCGTGGAGGACGTCTGGCTGCCCGCCGCGCGGAAGCTCGTCGCGCAGATCAGCGCGATGGCCGAAGCCAACCGTGCCGTGCCGATGCTCTCGCGCACGCACGGCCAGCCGGCCACCCCCACCACCCTGGGCAAGGAACTGGCCGTCATCGCGCACCGCCTGACCCGCCAGCTGGACCGCATCGCCCGGACCGAATACCTCGGCAAGATCAACGGCGCCACCGGCACCTACGCCGCCCACGTGGCCTCGGTTCCCGGCGCCGACTGGCAGCACGTCGCGCAGGGCTTCGTCGAAGGCCTGGGACTGAGCTGGAACCCGCTGACCACCCAGATCGAAAGCCACGACTGGCAGGCGGAGCTGTACGCCGACGTCGCGCGGTTCAACCGGATCCTCCACAACGTCTGCACGGACATCTGGAGCTACATCTCGATCGGCTACTTCGTCCAGATCCCGGTCGCGGGCGCCACCGGCTCCTCCACCATGCCGCACAAGGTCAACCCGATCCGCTTCGAAAATGCCGAGGCCAACCTGGAAATCTCCTCCGGGCTCCTGGACGTCCTGGGTTCCACCCTGGTCACCTCCCGCTGGCAGCGCGACCTCACCGATTCCTCCTCGCAGCGCAACATCGGTGTGGCCTTCGGCCACTCGCTGCTCGCCATCTCCAACGTGGCCAAGGGCCTGGACCGCCTGAAGGTCGCGGAGGACGTCCTGGCCGCGGACCTCGACACCAACTGGGAAGTCCTGGGCGAGGCCATCCAGATGGTCATGCGCGCCGAGGCCATCGCCGGCGTCGAAGGCATGGAAAACCCGTACGAGCGGCTCAAGGACCTGACCCGCGGGCAGCGCGTCGATGCGGCCAGGATGCAGGAGTTTGTCCAGAGCCTGGGCCTGTCCGCGGACGCCGAAGCCCGGCTGCTGGCACTCACCCCCGGCAAGTACACCGGCATCGCGGACAAGCTGGTGGACCACCTCGCATGAGGCTCCTGCTCATCCGCCACGGCCAGACGCCCGGCAACGTCCTGGGCCAGCTGGACACCGCCCACCCGGGCCCCGGGCTGACCGAGCTCGGCGAACGGCAGGCCGCCGCGCTGGCGCGGTCGCTGGCGAATGAGCAGATCGACCGTCTCTACGCCTCCACGCTGATCCGGACCCAGATCACGGCCGCGCCGCTCTCAAGCGTCCGCGGCCTGGAGATCGAGGTGCTGGAGGGCCTGCACGAAATCGAAGCAGGGTCCCTGGAGAAGCTCACCGACAAGGAATCGCACCTGCGCTACCTCGGGACGGTGTTCGGCTGGGCGGACGGGGAACTGCACCGCAGGATGCCCGGCGGTCCCAGCGGACACGATTTCTTCGAACGCTACGACGCCTCGATCGCGCGGATCGCCTCCGCAGCAGCGTCCGGCACCGCGGCGTCCGGCGCTGCCGGCACGGTGGCCGTGGTCAGCCACGGCGCCGCGATCCGCGTCTGGGCGGCCTGCGGGCCCGCAACATGGAGGCGGGCTTCGCGGCCCGCCACGTCCTCGCCAACACCGGCATTGTGGCGCTGGAAGGGGACCCCGACGCCGGCTGGCGGCTCATCCACTGGGACGACAGTCCCGTGGGCGGCCTGGCGCTGGTGGATCCGACGGCGGAGGACCCCACCGGCAGCACGCTGTAGCCGAATTCTCCGGATCCTAACGCACAGGAAACACTTCCGAAACCGGCGCCTCCTAGCCTTAATCTGCATAACCCTTCGGCGAAGCGAGGCAGCCATGCAGACCAACCCGCGGCTCAACATCCGGCAGGTCACCTGGGCCAACCCGGTCGGAGCGGACCTCCGGGCGGCCCAGCAGGCCGAACTCGATGCCCGCTTCGGCACCAGCGACCACGAACCCGGCCCGCCGCCGTCGGAGGCTGACACGGCAGTGTTCCTCGTCGCCCACGACAAGGCGTCCGGGCAGCCCGTGGGCTGCGGCGGCCTGCGTATCCTGGACCAGCACACGGCCGAGATCAAGAGGCTCTACGTACTGCCGTACACCCGCGGCTCGGGGTGGCCAGCTCCATCCTGGCAGCCCTGGAGGCGCATGCCCACTCGCTGGGCATCACCTCCATCCGGGCGGAAGCGGGCTCGGTGCAGGCCGACGGCCGGCAGTTTTACCAGAACTCCGGTTTCACCCCGGTGCCGAATTTCGGGCCGTATATCGGGGTGGAATATTCCTATTGCTACGCGAAAGCCATCGACTCGCACAGCGCAGCACACACCGCCATGGCCTGAGCGGGGCCGGTCGTCGGCGGTCGGCCTCGCTGGTCGGCGTCAACGCTCGACGGCGGCAGCGCCACCCCGCCCCTGCCGGCCAGCCGCAGCATCCCGTCACGCAGGGGCTGGGCACTTTCGGCGAGTGCCAGCCGGGCCATGGAGGTCGACGCCATGCGCAATGCCTGGCTGCGCAGCAGTCTTCGCCGGTTGTACGCCTGCAGGGCCTCCGGGAGCGGGCGGCTGTTGAGCAGCTCCGCGAGAGTGACAGCGTCGATCAGCGCTTCGCAGGCGCCGCGCCCCAGGTTGGGCATCATGCCGTGTGCCGCGTCCCCCACCAGCACCGCGTTTCCCCGCCGGTAGCTGCCCGGATAGGGCACCGTCCAGACCCGTTGCGCCAGCGTCTCCCCGGCGTCGCCGCCGTCAGGACCTGGTCTATGCCGTCAGCGCGGCCGGCAAAACGCGCGCGGGTCAGGGCCAGGGCTTCGTCGACGTCGATCCCTCCGGGGCCCAGCCCCGAACGGTACGAGGCGTACCAGTAGGTCCGGCCGCGGGATGCGGGTGCGATGCCGAACAACTGCCCGCGGCCCCAATACTCCCCGCCGCCGTCCAACGGAACCGGCTCGTCGATGATGCCGCGCAGCGCCAAATAAGGGCTAAGCCTGGCCCTTGCGCGTTCACCCCAGACACTCCGGCGGACGATGCTGTGCACGCCGTCGGCGCCGACGACCGGGCCCGGATCCGGCAGTGACGTCACCGGCCCGTAGGCCCTGATCACCGAGGCGGGCACCGCAGCATCCAGCAGCCGGAGCAGGTCCACCCGCGACACCCCGATAACGTCCGGTGCCCCGGCCCGAAGCAGCACGTTCCCGGAACCGTCCCGGAGAGCCACGCCGCCAAATTCCGAACCGGCCGCACGGACCGCCGGGAGGACACCCACCTTCTGCAGGGCCCGCTGGGCTTCCGGCCACATGGCCAGGGACGTCTCCACCGACGGCGGCTCCTCCCGCTGCTCGTGGACCGTCACCTGAAAGCGACCGGGGTCCAGGTGTGCGGCCAACGCGAGCCCCGCGATGCCGCCGCCCACCACCGAAAGAGCATCCATGCCCAGAGTCTACGGCCGGCGCCGGTGCCTGCGGGTTACCGTCACACAGCACCCCGGCCTGCAAGTGTCGGCTAATCTCGCACTATGGAATCGGCCGACATCACCTTCCGCACCCGCAAGTGGGTGCGGCCCGAAGACCTCAACGCGAACGGCACGCTGTTCGGCGGAAGCCTGCTGAAGTGGATCGACGAGGAAGCGGCGATTTACGCGATCCTGCAACTCGGCAATGGCCGGGCCGTGACCAAGTACATTTCCGAGATCAACTTCGTCAGCTCGGCCGTCCAGGGCGACCTGATCGAGATGGGGCTGACGGCCACCCGCTTCGGCCGGACGTCGCTGACCATGCGCGCCGAGGTCCGGAACATGATCACCCGGCAAAGCATCCTCACCATCGAAGAGATTGTTTTTGTGAACCTCGATCCGCACGGCAAGCCCGCCCCCACGGGTACACCGAGATCACCTATGACCGGGACCGGATCCCGACCCATCACCTGACCGAGACACTCGAAGAGGACTAGGCGGCGGCGGGGCCGCTACGCCCAGAAGTCGTCCCACTTGGCGGTGTCTTCGGAGTACTCGCGGCCCTCGGCAATCTTTCCGCCGCGGACCACAAACGCAATGACGGTGCCCGTATCGAGTGTCTTGCCGTTGCTCTCGCTGTGGGTCTGCTGGATCGCGACTGTGTGTTTTTCCCCGCCGACAATGTCCTGGACGTCGGCTTGGAATGAACCCTGGCTGCGCGCTCCCAATTCGCCGAAATACGCCAGGACGGCGTCTCGGCCCTGCTTCGTTCCCGACAGCACGCCGCCTCCGGCTGCGTGCCAGACTGCGTCCTCCGCGAATATCTCGCTGAGGGTCGCCATATCCCCGGCGTTGAAGGCCTCGTACCCCCGCCGGACCAGTTCAACATTTTCTGCGGTTCCCATGATTTGGACACCTCTCCGTCGTCGTTGTCGGGTCGTGCTGGGACGGTTAAAGGCTAGTCCTGGCCACGGAGCGTGTCGATGGAAATATGTAGGCCTTCCGGAGTGTCGGCAGACGCCCTAATGCGATCCCGGCCAGCCGGTGTAGGCCTCGGCGAGGTAGGCCCGGCCGTGGCGGGATGACACCACGGAGTTGAGTTCGCCGAGCTGGCGGGCTCGGGCGAAGTCGTCCGCGCCGGCCGGCGTGTGCAGCATGGACGTCATCCAGTAGGAGAACTGTTGCGCCTTCCAGACCCGGTCCAGGGCACGGTCGCTGTAGGCATCCAGGAGCGCAGCGTTTCCGCTCTTGTAAAAACTGTCGAGGCCTTCAAACAGGACCTTGACGTCGTTCAGCGCCAGGTTCAGGCCCTTGGCCCCGGTCGGCGGGACGGTGTGCGCTGCGTCGCCGGCGAGGAAGAGCCTGCCGTGCCGCATCGGGGCGAGGACCGAACTGCGGAACTTCAGGACCGTCTTGTCGATGACGGGCCCTTCCTTGAGTTCGAAGCCGTTGCCGTTCACCCGGCTGCGGAACGTTTCCCAGATCCGGTCATCGCTCCAGTTGTTGACGTCCTCGTTCGGATCGCACTGGAAGTACATCCGCTGGACGGTCTCGGTCCGCTGGCTGATCAGGGCGAAGCCATTCGCGGAATTGGCGTAGATCAGCTCATCGGAGCTGCGCGGCGCTTCGGCGAGGATGCCGAACCAGGCGAACGGGTATTCGTGGACGTACCGTTGACGCCGGGTTTCGGGGATCGCGGAACGGGCCTGGCTGCGGGACCCGTCGGCTCCGGCGACGAAGTCGGCCTGAAGTTCGTAGTCCACGCCTTCCGCGTCGGTGAACCAGACCTTCGGCGCACCCTCGAGATCATGGAGGAGGTGTCCGTGACGCCGTACCGGACGTCGCCGCCGTCGGCCTCGCGTCGTGCGGCGAGATCAATGAAGACGTCGGTCTGCGGGTACAGCCAGACCGACTCCCCACGAGCTCCTTGAAGTCGATCCGGTGGCTTTCACCGTCAAAGCGCAGTTCGATCCCGTCGTGCCGGTCGCCGTCACGCAGCACCCGGTCCGAGACTCCGCTGTCCACCAGCAGGTTCACCGAGCCGTGTTCCAGGATGCCGGCGCGGGCGGTTTCCGAGATTTCCTGACGGCTGCGGAGCTCGATCACGGTGGATTCGATCCCCGCCTTGGCCAGCAGGTGGGACAGCATGAGCCCTGCCGGGCGGCCCCATGATCGCGACCTTGGTGCTGATGGCTTTGCGGTTCGCCATGGTGTCCTCGCTCCGTTGCGGGGCCGCGGCTTAGTGTCCGGGCCGGATGGATCTGCTCGCTAACAGTCTGGGGCCGGAGGAAGGACACACGTTACAGCAATTCCGTTGAACGGAATTCAGCGGCGCTTTGCGATTCACCCAGCCGGCGTCCGATGCCCCGGGCTGCGGTCTGCAGGGCGGGCACCAGCGCCTGCAGGCGCGTCTCATGCAGGGGGACCACGACGCCGATGGCGGCCACCGTGCGCTTCTTCCGGTCCGTCACCGGAACGGCGATGCCCCGGGTGTCCGGGTCCACCACGCCGGCCAGCTGGGCATAGCCCTGGTGGGCCGCTTCGCTCAGCAGGCGGCGCAGCTCGTCCACTGTCAGCCTTCCGGCGGGATCCGCGAAGCCTCCGACATACTCGGCTTGCACGTGCCTGGGCTGGTTGGCCATCAGCACCAGCCCGGCGGAGGACACGTGAACCGGCATGCGTCCGGCCACCTGCGCCCGGTTCGCCACCGAACCCCGCCGCGAGAGCCGCTCCACAAAGAGCACCTCGCTGCCGTCCAGCACGGCCAGGTTCACATTCTGGTTCAGCACCTGCTGGATATCCTCCATAAACGGCAGGGCCGCCTGCCGGAGTTCCAAGGTGGGTGAATTCCGGTTTACGAGCTCCCACAGGCGCAGCCCCAGCCGCACGGAACCGCCGGCTCCCAGCTCCAGCAGGCCATGGCCGGCAAGCTGCCGGACCAACCGGTGCGCCGTGGTCAGGGGCAGCCCGGCCCGGGCGGCCAGCTCCTTCAGCTGCAGGACATTGGAGCCTTCCGGAAATGCTGCAATGACCCGCACCACGCGGTCCACCACGGAATCTCCGGAGCCCGAGTTGGCCATGCTTCCTTCTTCCCGGGCGGAGCCCTCATTCCATTGAATGGTTTCAGGTGTCCCACGTTACACCCTCCGGTGATACAACTCTCAGGTCGGATGCTGCCCGGATGCCCGTTGCCGCGCACCGGAAGCCCCGCTCAATTCTTCGCCTTCGTACCGCTCGACGCCGAGCCCTATCTTCGAGGTTGCCATGCCAATGACGTCCGCTGACCGCACTTCCCGCTGGCCTGTCTGGCTCTGCTGGCTGGCCATGGTGCTTGACGGTTTCGACCTGGTGGTGCTGGGCACCGTCATTCCGACACTGATCAAAACCCAGGAACTCGGGTTCGACGCCGTCGGAGCCACGTTGGCCGCCACGATTTCCCTGGTGGGCGTGGGCCTGGGCGCGCTCTTCATCGCCCCGCTCTCGGACCGGTTGGGCCGCCGCCGGCTGCTGATCGCCTGCGTTGCCTGGTTCTCCTCTTCACGCTCGCCATCGTGATCGCCCCCAACGTCCTGGTGTTCAGCATCTTCCGGCTGCTGGCCGGCGTGGGCCTCGGCGCTTGCCTGCCCGCGGCGCTGGCCTACATGAACGACTACGCCACGAAGGAGGGGTCGGCCGGCCGGTCCACCACCAGGACCATGACCGGTTACCACGTCGGCGCTGTCCTCACGGCCCTCCTGGCCCTCGTGCTGATCCCGAACTGGCGGATGATGTTCATCATCGGCGGCGCTGCCGGGCTGGCCTTGCTTCCGTTCCTGTGGTTCAAACTGCCCGAGTCCCTGCCGCCGGTCCGCCAGGCCGCTGAACCGGAGCAGGCGGCGAGCTTCCGCGACCTCGCCAGGAAGCCCTACCCCGTGGTGGCCATCGGAATCGGGGTCGCGTCCTTTATGGGGCTGCTGCTCGTCTACGGCCTGAACACGTGGCTTCCGCAGCTGATGGCCTCCGCCGGCTACTCCATCGCCGCCGGCATCGGGCAGCTGCTGGTGCTCAACGTGGGCGCCGTCGTCGGGCTCGTCGTCGCCGGCGTCCTCGCGGACAAGCACGGCGCCAAAAAGGTGGTCCTGCTGTGGTTCGGCCTGTCGGCCGTCCTCCTTGCCGTGCTGAGCATCAAGCTGCAGAATGAACTGCTTCTCAACGCGGCTGTCTTCGTCACCGGCGTCTTCGTCTTCAGCTCACAGGTCCTGGTCTACGCCTGGGTGAGCCAGCTCTTCCCCAGCCGGCTGAGGGCCACCGCCCTGGGCTACTCCGCGGGCGTCGGCCGCCTGGGCGCCATCCTGGGTCCCGCCGTCACCGGCACCCTGGTAGCCGCCGGCATCGCCTACCCCTGGGGTTTCTACGTCTTCGCCGCAGCGGCCGTGATTGCCGTGGCCGCACTGGCAATCGTGCCGCAGCGAGTCCCGCACAGCGAGTCGGCAGCTGCTGAGGTCACGAGGAGCCGCCCCCGCCGAAATCTAGCCCGTCAGGCTGCGGCGCGCCGGCCGTCAGAGGGCCCGGTTGAGGCTCCGTCGCAGGAGCCAGGCGCCCAGCACGAGCAGCGCCGCGGCCATGCCCGCCAGGACTCCCAGCTGGGGCAGGATATCCGCGAAGGTGCCCTCGTGGCGCTGGATGTCGGCCAGCGCATCGTAGGCCCAGCGGTGCGGAGTGGCGAGGAGATCGCGGCGAGGGTTTCCGGGAAGAACTCGGGTGGCACCATGCAGCCGCCCAGGCCGCCCAGCACGAGCCCGCCGCCCACGCCGACGCCCGCTGCGGCGGTGTCGTTGTCCATCACCGAGCCGATCATCATCGCGGCGGCGGCCGAGACGGCGCAGAAGATCACCAAGACCAGGCCGGACAACCACAGATTGCCCCAGTCCACGCCGAACAGCAGCGCGGTGCCCACCATGATGAAGCCGCCCTGGACGAACGCGATGGCGAACCGTCCCAGCGCCTGCCCCGCGACCACCTGGCCGCTGGAGACCGGGGCCGACATGACCCGGCCCACCACACCATAGCGCCGCGCCTGGATCAGCGTCGCCGCACCGGTGAGCGAGCTGAGGAACACAAAGAGCAGCAGTTGCTGCGAGGCGCCGAGATCGAACCGGCCCAGTCCCCGGAATTCCTGCTCGACATCGTTTGTGTCCACAATCTCCACCGTCGGCGCCGCCACCTGTGCGGCGGCCTGGTCCAGGGCCGTGCCGGCCTGCTCCTCGGGAACGCCGGCGCTACTGAGGGCGGCGAGCTGGCCCCGCTCCAGGCCCACCGCCTGCACGGCGGTGCGGACCTGCTGCAGCACGGCCTGCGCCCCGGATTCCGGCGCCATCACGACGTCGAGCTCCGCCGGCCGCCCGGCGTCGAACGCCTCCGCGTCGGCGTCGTCAAGGAACAGCCCGACGTCGGCGCGTCCGCGGCTGAGGTCCGTCCGGGCCGCGTCCGCGCCGGTCGCCGTGACGTCGGCTCCGGACGCCTCAAGCTCCGCGGTCAGGGCCCGGGACAGAGCGGAACCGGGTCCGGACATGACCACCGGGCCTGGCCGCTGCCGGCACCGAACTGCGAACCGAGCAGCAGGATCAGCATGAGGGGAAGATGAACACGAAGAAGATGTTCGACTTGTCCCGCAGGAAGCGCCGCAGTTCCACCGCGGCGATCGCGGCCAGGGTGTTCATGCCTGCGCCCCCGGTCCGGCAGGAAACGCGAAATGACGAGCCCGGCCGCGGCGAAGGCCAGCATCACCGCGATCGGCCCCGTCACGTCGCCGAGGGTTCCCCGCCGGCTGAGATCCCCAGTCCCCGGATGAACGCGCCGATGGGGTTGAGGTCCAGCAGCGTTGCGGCGAAGCCGGTGCCCTGGACCGGGAAGAAGGCGCCGCCGGCGATCCCCAGCACCATCGCCAGGATGGACTGAGCCACGTTCGCCTGCTCAGCCGTCCGGACCAGCCGGGCGACCACGAACGTGAGGCTGGTCGCAGCGGTCGCGACGCACAGGATCAGGGCTGCCACCACCAGCGGAGATCCGAAGGAGACGTCGAACAGCCGCGAGCCGGCCGTCAGCAGGACGGTGGTGGCAACAGCGCCCAGGATGAAGCCGGTGCAGGCCTTGGCCGTGATCACCGTGCCGGCGGTGACCGGCATCGACCGCAGCCGGGCCAGCGTGCCCTGCTCCGCTCCGCGAGCAGGCCCAACACGCCGAAACCGACGGTGAACATCAGGAACAGCCCGGCCTGGCCGGCGACAAGCGTGCCGCGGAGCGAGAGCTGTTCGGCGGCGGCCTGCCCTTCGGTCAGGGTCAGCAGGGGCGGCCCGGCCGCGGCCTGCTGGGCAAGCGCCGCGAGATCCTGGTGCGGCAGCCCGGCAATGCCGCCGGCTGCGGCGGTCACCGTTCCGGCGGCTATCTGGTCCACCACCCCTGGACCACGGAGATCAGCACGCCGGATTCGAGCGTGGCGTCGCCGCCCTCGACCAGTTGCACCGACGCTGGCTGCCCGGACAGCGCGGCGTCGCTAAACCCTCGGGAATGATGATGCCGAGCTCGGCGCCGCTGGCCTGCACCTCGCCGCGGACATCCGCGGCCGGGACCCGCTTGATGGTCACGTCCATGATCTCGAGGATTCGACGGCGCCGAGCAGCGCGGCACCCAGCTGGTCGGCGTCGTCCGCGCTGGCCACTACGGTGGCCGGCTGCAGGTCAACAGTGTCGTCGCCGAGGCCGCCGAACACGAGGCTCAGCACTCCCATGAGTGCGAGCGGGACGATGAGGAGAAGATGAAGACGGACTTGTCCCGGATGCGCTGCCGCAGGTCGTTCGCGACCATGGTCCACAGTCCGTGCATCTCAGTCCCTCAGCGCTTTGCCGGTGAGGTGCAGGAAAACGGACTCGAGGTCGGGCCGGACGATCTCCACGGACGTTACGGACATCCCGGCGTCACCGGCGCCGGTCACGATCCCCGCGAGTGCCGTGGGTCCGTCGCTGACGGTGAGCATAAGTCCGGCACCGTCGCTGTCGACGTGCTGCACGGCCGGCAGCGCGCGCAGGGCCTCCGCGGCCAGGGACGTGCTGCCGCCGCCGCGGAGGTTGATCCGGTCCACCCCGCCGGTGAGGGTGATCAGCTGGTCGCGGGTGCCCTCGGCCTGGAACCGGCCCTCGTCGATGATGGCAATCCGGTCGCAGAGCCGCTCGGCTTCCTCCATGTAGTGGGTGGTGTAGAGGACCGCCATGCCTTCGTCGGACAGCCGTTCCACGGATTCGAGGATGGAGTTGCGGGACTGCGGATCCACTCCGACGGTCGGTTCGTCCAGGATCAGCAGCGCGGGCCGGTGCAGCAGTCCAATGCCGATGTTCAGCCGGCGTTTCATGCCGCCGGAGTACTTTTTGGTCAGGTCGCCGGCACGGTCGCTCAGCCCGATCAGTTCCAGTACCTCGTTGGTGCGCCGCGTGAGGTCCTTGCCCGTGAGTCCCTGCAGCCGGCCGAAGAACTTCAGGTTCTCCCGGGCCGTCAGGTCCGGGTAGATGGCCAGTTCCTGCGGGACCAGGCCGATGACCCGCTTGGCCTCCGTCTCGGACGGGGTCATGTCGCGGCCCGCCACCCGGACGGAGCCCTCGTTGGCCGGGATCAGGCCGGCGACCATGGAGATGATGGTGGTTTTTCCCGCGCCGTTGGGTCCCAGCAGGCCATAGGTCTCCCCGGCACGGATGTGGAAGGAAACACCGTCGACGGCGGTCAGGTCCCCGTAGCGCCTGACGAGCCCCCGGACGTCCAGCACGTCCTTGGTTGTTACTTCCGCAACTTCCACAGCACCCCCAGCCGGCTTGCACAGTCGCCCCATACAGTCGTGTCCAGACTAGCCTTCCGTGCGCGGTGCCGCCGGGACAGGGCACTTGGACCCCGTGTCGCCCGTCAGGAGGGTGTGCGGAGCCGCCGCCACACCGTTGGGGCCAGCACGACGGCGATGCCGACGGCGGCGCCGATGACAGTGTCGAAGATCCGGTCCCGCAGCAGGATGCCAGGCGGCACGGGCGCGACGAGCAGGGTCGACGTCAGGGCCAGCGGCGTCACGAAGATCTGGGCCAGGACATACTGGCGGGCGATGAACATCTCCGCGCCGAACTGGCAGGCGGCGATCACGAGGACTGTCTGCCAGGGGACGGGCTGGAGGAGCAGGATCGCCGCGAGAAGCACCAGCCCTAAAGCCGTGCCCACGATTCTCTGCAGCCCGCGGCTGACGCGGTGCCGGGTGGTGTGGCCCACCAGCGGCACCACGGCGGCCACCATCGCCCAGTAGTTATGGCCGAAACCCAGCCGTTCCCCCAGCAGCGTTGCCAACGTTCCGGCCAGGCCCGCCGCCACGAGGTAGCCGACACTTTCGAGCAGGGCCGTCCGCCTTTCTGCAGGTGTCAGGGCTGCCGCGGCGGCCGGAACCCACGGCGTCCGGCGGCTCCGGACCACGCGGGAGGAGATACCGAGCAGCAGGGCGAAGGCGACGGTCAGCACGCCCACGAGCATGCCCTGCCAGAGCGGCGGCTGGTTGGGGATGGATGCGATCGCGGCGAAGGCAAAGATGTGGAACAACGAGCCGGCAGGGCGGAGCCGCCACCAGGCGACGATCAGCGAGCAGCTTCCGGCCACCAGGGTGGTCGCGACGACCTGGAGCCATATGGTCTCCGCGGCCGTGAGCCCGATGGCCACCGCCGCACGGGCGGTCAAGGCGGCGAGCAGCATCACCACCAGCATCAGCGCCCCGGCAAGGAACTGACGGCTGAACCGCCTGGCGTGCGGCTCATTGCGGCCGTAGATCCCGGCGAAGGCTCCGAAGGAGGCGAAAATCGCCAAGTCCAGGCGGTCCAGCAGCACCAGCGTGATCAGCGGGACAAAAACTCCGATGGCGCACCGGATGGCCACCTGGTGGTCCTTGTTGCCGGGAGCCATGGTGAACATCTCCGCAAGCATCTTCACGGGTGGAGGCGCCTTTCTCGCGGTCGGATTTTTGAGACGGCGGCGCTGGCATCCTCGCCCGATTTTACGCCCGGACGGCCGCGGACCCGGCATTTTCATCCATTCAGTGGAGCCGGCATAGGTCGGAAGACAAGACGGACACAAGTCGGGAGGCAAGGCCGCGGAAGTGATAGCGTCTAGCGGTTGATCCCCGCGCCGGGGTCACGGCACACCGAGTTACATCAAGGCACACGGAGGACCCCATGCTCAAAGGATTCAAGGACTTCATCCTGCGCGGCAACGTGATTGAACTGTCCATCGCAGTGGTGGTCGGCACCGCATTCACCGCCCTGGTCAGCGCGTTTACGGCCAATATCGTGAACCCCATCATTGCGGCGGCCGGCGGCGTCGCAACCAATGGGCTGGGCTTCCCCATCCTGCCGGGGAACGATAAGACCTTCCTCGACTTCGGCGCTGTCATCACGGCATTCGTCACGTTCATGATCACGGCCGCCGTCGTCTACTTCATCTTTGTGGCGCCGATGAACCGAATCAACCACATGGTCAAGAAGCGCCTCGCAACTGCGGAGCCGGAGGAGGAACCGGTCCCGGCGGACACGGCCCTGCTGGCCGAAATGCGTGACCTGTTGGCCCGGATCGCCGGCGCGGAGCACGGACGGACGGCTGATCACGCCGCCGCGGAACGGGTCGGCGAACACACCGTCGAGACCGCCGGCGAACGCAGCCGCTAGGCCGAACAGAATCGTCACCGGCCGGCAATAGGCCCGTAACAGCGGGCGGACATCATGGGACCCATGAAGCCCCCGCCCATGGCGCAAAACACGGCACAAAACACGGCAGAACACCGGCAACCTCCGAGCTGAGCTGCGAAGTCTGCGGCCAGATGCCCGAACCCACCAAAACCCGCCTGACCCTGGCCAACATCGCCGTGATGCTGCCCATCGAGTTGCTGGTCCATGCGGCCGTGGTGGGAACGCACCTGCCCTATGCGGCCAAGGTCCTGGTCCTCACGCTGACCGCGACCATCCTGGTCATTTGGGTTGCGGAACCCTCTGCGACGCGGATGCTCCGGACCTGGCTGCACGCCCCCGCGTTGCGGCACCGTAGCGGCTCGGTGCCGCACCGGCCCTGTGGCGGGCCCGCACGGTGCTGAAGGACCGGCCCGGTTCGCTGCAGAAACTCACGCAGTCGCTGGCACGGCTGGACACCAATATCCTCAGTATCCATGTCCACCCGGTCCACGGCGGCGTGCTGGACGAGTTTGTGCTGTCCGCGCCCGGCGACCTGCGCGAAGCGGAATTGCTCAAGGCCCTGCGCGACGGCGGAGGCGGCGACCCGCATGTCTGGCCCACCACGGCGCTGGCAATGGCCGACGGGCAGACCGGGGCGCTGAGCCTCGCGGCCAGGATCGCCGCCAACCCCGAGGAGCTGCCGCTGGCGGTGGCGGAACTGCTGCGCGCGCGGATCGAACCCCTTCCCGACTCGGACAGCGGGGCTCACGCAGCGACGGCGGGCCGTCGGCCCGCAGCCGGCAGCGCCGGCCCGGTAGCGGCGGACGGAACCGTGCTGAGGATTCCGACCGCCTGGCACGGTCCCATCACCTTCAGCCGCGCCGGGGAGCCGTTCACGCCGGCGGAATCCGCCCGGGCCCACCGGCTGGCCGAGCTGGCGGAGATCCTCGCGCACCGCCCCGCCTTCGGCAGGTGACGGGGCGGGGTTTCCCGCCCCTGCTTCGGCGTCCGAGCGGCGGGCCCAGCCTAACTCCTGCGTGAGCGGCTCTCCCGGTCAGGCACCGTCACCAGGGAAGCATCCAGCTGAGGTTCCCGGCCTGCCTGCTCCACGGTGCTGGGCTGCCGGACGGATCCCGCTGCCCGCCCCGGATGCCGGACAGGCCCGCGATTCCGTCCGCGCCCCTGTCCACGTGTTTGGCCGGTTTTTCGACGACGGTACGCCGTGCCCTGGCCAGTTCCACGGACCGAGCCACAGACACCGACACGAAGAGTAGCAGCGCACCGGCGACGGCCACGATGATGAGGGCCCGCAGCCTGCTGGAGAAAACCTCACTCGCTTGGCCCGGACCGTCGATGGCCAGCGCGGAATAGAGATAGCTGTCGTCCGCACCGTTGATGGTCTGCACTTCGTGCAGGGTCGTGTTGAGCCTTTTGCCGAGTTCCGTCGCGGTTTCCACCGCCTGGGCTGGCGAATTTCCCGAAGCCGAAATCTCAAGCAGCATGCCGGATCCAGAGCTCAGGGATTGCCCAACGGTGTACTCGGCCCCTAGCCCGAGACTCTGCAGCTCCTCCGCGGTCTCCAGGGCCCCGAGCTTGGTAATCAGAACCTGAGCCAGCAGGGCGCGGTCGCCACTCCTCAAGTAGGGATTGTCGCCGTTGATCGCGGCCAGCTCCGGCTGAGCCCGCATTTCCGCCTCGGAGGGCGTCTTGGGGCTCAGCAGGGCATAGGTCATGGTGGCTTCGTAGGTGCGCTGGCCAAAGAACATCACGTAAACGCAGGCAATGATCGTCAGCAGGGCCACGGGCAGGGCCGCCCACTTGTGCCGCCACAACGATTTGAGTACCAAAATCGGATCCATATCTTCTTCCTATCCCCCGGGTTGCAGGCCTGGCGACGTCCCCGAGGGAAGCACCAGACCGTGTTCAGTTTGACCCTTGACCATCAGCCAGGAGGCTCCTGACAGACCTATGAAAAACGGATAAAGCAGTGCAAACACCGGGAACGACATCGAGTCGAAAGTTCCCGACGCCACGGTTGCGATGAGGCCGGCGGCGGCGGCGGAGGCTGACAGCAGTTTCAGATCCGCCCCCGCAGCATTCCTGGCAGCTGCCAGCGCGGCGAGAGCGGGAACCACCAGATACGCAATCAGCCCAACCAGCCCAACCACGCCCATCGTCACCGCCGTCAGAAGATACTCATTGTCGAAAATATCCAGCGCGTTCGTCGGGATCCAGGTTCCCGGACCGGTGCCGAGCCAAGGCCGGTCCGCGACCAGCCGAAGCGCAAGCGGGTAGTCTTCCGTCCGATACGTGATGGATGGATCCGAGTTTCCCGCCGTGGCTGCATTGAACAGCGTAGAAATCAGGCCCGGCACGGCGATGAACAGCCCTGCGGCGCCCAGCGGCACGATTAACGTGGCCCACTGCCTGGCCAGCTTGGGAAGGAAGGGAACGGTGACGGCCAAGGCGATGACAAGGGCAAGCAGGGCGGACCGCGAGACGGTCAGGGCGTTGGCGAGTGCGAACAGCCCAACAACGGCCCAGTGCAGCGGCTTGCTGCCCTGCCTGTCATAGATGGCCCGCCAAGTGGCGATGGGCAGCAGCATCGCACTGACAACGCCAAGTTCGATGGGGTGCAGTGTTGTGCCCGCCACACGCATTAGTGAACCCCGGGCCTGGAAGGCGTCGAAGTCTCCATTCTCCGCGAACCCCACCATGAGGGTGCTGATCCACTCGACGGGATTCAGGTGGGTGGTGAACTGGACGAGTGCCGCGACACTGCATACGGCGCCGCCGGCGATAACCCACCTGACCGCAGCCATGGCATCCTTGACCGTCCGCACGCCATCGGTGGTGACAAAAGCTATTCCAGCAGCTGCAATCATCAGGAGCATCCAGCGGTCCGCGGCCGCCCGTCCGTCAGTGGTGCTGGCCCCGCTGAGTCCGGCAAAGAGATGCGCGTAGCTGAGGCACGAAGCCAACAGCAGGGCAAGGACAGCAGCACGGCCCGGGTGCCGGAACGCTACCGGATCATGCAGCCCCAGAAATGAGGACAGGGCCCACAGGCCGAAAAGGCCCAGTGCGAGCAGTTGTGCCAGGCTGCTGCTGGCCCCGATCGGCTCCAACACCATGTAGGGCGGAAAAGCCAGGATTGAAAATAGCGTGGCCTTGAGCAGCCAGGGGGACCTGGGGGTTCGATGGGTGAGCGACATCGGACCCGGCGACTTCGTCAGCACGGGTCGCCGCCGTTGGCGGGCTGTCTGGTGCTGGCATCGCGTTCCCACGCCCCCGGCCGCGCCTTCCCGCGGCGTCCGGCCAGGGCAAAGCCCACGTAGACCAGGGCGTTTCCTGCAGACAACGGGCCGCGAATTGAGCGGGCTACCTCGGACAGTGTGTGACTGGCAGTCCCGTGCCGGCCGTGCTGTTCGGCGTTCCCGCGATAGACCCGATGCAGGACGGCCACTTGGTCCTTGGGCGTCCGCGGCGGGCAGACCACGGCAGGTGGCACGTCCAGGACTGCTTTTTCCTCCGGTTCGAAAAGACGGTCCACGAAGAGATCATCGGCGATCAGATCGGGAAACTGCTGGAAACGCTGTCGTCCTTCCCGGGACAGGCCATACACGCCGCCGCCCCAGAGGCCGCTGCGGGTCGTCGGAAGCAGCATACGGGTTCGGTAGTACGAGCGGACCAGGTGGTGGGTGCCCTGAAGGTCAAAACGCACGGCCGGACGGGCCGCCAGGACGTGGCCGGAGGCGAGCGCACTAAGGACGCCGCCGACGGTGCCGGGGCCGATCTGAACATCCGCGTCCACGTACAGCCGCGGCCAGTGGGACGCGGCGGCGTCGCCTGCATTGAGAGCGGCGATCTTGGACGGCTGCGGTAGTTCCAGGACGGTCACGCCATCGAATCCCCGCGCGATCGAAGCTGTTTCATCGGTGCAGCCATTGCAGGCCACGATGACCTCCAATTGCCCGGCCGCAGCCAATGTCGCGAGCGGCATAAGGGTCCGGGCAATCACGGCGGCCTCGTTGTGGGCCGGAATGATCACCGAGCCATGGGGGAAGCGACCAGCGTCCGGGGTGGAGGAAACCTCCGGGCTCGGGCCGGGCAGTTCAGACCAGCGTCCCTCGTTGAGCACCGTATGCAGCACTCCCCTGCGGTCCGGTTTCCAGCACCGCAACAGTTCAGAGAAAGCCACGGCCCCGTGAAACACGGCCGAGTAGGCCCTGGAATGGTACTTGCGGATGTAGCGGACACGGTTGACTGCCATGAGCGCATCCAACTGAGGTGAACTACCGGACGCTCCGCCCGCATGACTCATGACCGCGGCAGGTTCGTACCAGACGGTTTCCCCATGGTCCGCACGCTTCGGAAGAAATCGGTCTCTTCGCCATAGAGGAAGTAGGACTCATCCCACGGCACGGAGTCCGCCAAGGCACGCCGGACCATGAGGGCGGCGCCCGTCGCCCAATCCACGGTGTGGGGATGTGCGTAGCTCTCGGGGCTGAAATCGGTGCCGGCCAGCCAGTCTGGCCGGCTGGGCGCCCGCCGCCCCAGCAATGCATCCCCACGGCAGTGAGGATGGTGGGTTCCCTATAGAGTGAAAAACTTGTTTGGCCGCTCGAATTGAGCAGGCGCGGAACGACCGCCCCCGCCTGTGATGCCTGCAGCCGCTGCATCATCAACGCCAGGGAACCTCGTTCCACAGTAAGGTCGGGGTTCAGCACCACAACAGTCGCAGCATCGCCAGCCCGTCGCATGGCAGCATTGATTCCACCGGAATAGCCCAGATTGCCGCCGGTTGCGAACGCCAGAACGTCCGGGTGCTGGCTGCGCGCAAACTCCAGCGTCCCGTCGCTCGACGAGTTGTCTGCCACCACAACACGCAGCGTCAGGTCGATGGTTTCGGCCCGCAGGCTGGCGATCAAAGCGCCCAGGCAGTCTGCGCTGTTGTACGTCACAACAATCACAACGGCGTCGACCGCTCCGTCGGGGCCCGTGAAGTGGCCGGGCGTTCGGGGGCCGGGGCTGCCGACGTCGGGCTGTCCGGCCTGTCCTGGGGGACACAGCAGGACGTCGTTCGCAATTTCAGGTAGGCCGGCGGCCCGTCAACGAGGTAGCGTCCGGCGAGCCGCTTGGGCTCCATTGCCAGCCGGTACCCCCACTCCAGACCGTGTTCAGAAAACCACTGCGGTGCCCGCTGGACCCTGCCGGCCAGGAAATCCACCGCCGCGCCGAAGGCCAGCAGTACGGCCGCGCCCGTAAGTCCCGCGTATCGGTCGATCCAGAGTTCCTGGCGCGGTTTGCCGAGTCCCACATAGAGAATCTGTACGCCCGCCCGGGAAATCTCCGCGGCAATGCGTTCGGATTCCGTGGTGGAGGCCAGTTCCTCGCGCTCTGGTGCCCACATTCCCACGAGCTGAAGTCCGGGATGGTCGGTCGCGATCCTCTGAGCCAGGAGCTGTTGGTTGGTTTCAGACCCGCCCAGGAATCCCACCCGCAACCCGAGTTGCTCAGCCTGCTCCAGGAGGGGAAAGGCAAGATCGCTGCCGGCCAGTCGCGGCCACCGGTGCCCGGTGAGCCGCTGTGACTGGGAAACCAAGGGGGCACCATCAAGGAGGTAAAGCCAGTCCACGGTGCTGGCAGGGTCCGCGTGCAACGTGCCCGCCCAGCGGCCGCCGGAGCCAAAATGGTGCAGGTGATCGAGGTTGACCGAGGCGACTCCGAGCGGCCGCAGGCCATGGCCGCCGGCCGCCCTCTCGAGGATCCGCTCCAGCGCGGGTTCGGAATCCATGAGGTCCACCGGTGTGCCGCCCAGGATTACCTTGGTGCTGTCCTGCATGTCCACGCCGCCCCTCAGCCCTTTTTGCGGGCAGCAGTTGCCCGTCGATTTCTTCATAGCGCGAGCCGGTCTCCGGGCAGAGCCAACTGCCGCCGGCGTCCTGTTTGAGCCGGTGCCCTGCCTTGCCGATTCTTGCGGTGCCTGCCACGTCCGATGTTTCGGAGCTGGCTATCATGACGATCCTCCCGGAAGCGGTTCCTGTGCCGGGGCCACCGGCCTTGTCGTGCGTGGGCGTCCGGGATCTCCGGCAGCACCCGTGACCGTATAGCCGGAACGGCGGCGGGCAGCGTCGAGGAGCCGCTGAAACTCCACGCCTCGTGCGCCCCACGTGTGGCCCGCGGCGAAGTCTTTCCTGCGGCGTTCCTGATCCTCGTCGTTGCGCCGCGCCAGGGATGCCGTCACCGCCATCGCGAAATCGTGTGGCTCCGAATGCAGCGATATCAGGCTGGTGTTGAGCCATCGTGCCGAAGGCATGTCCGTGGAGACCACGCCCAGCCCCGCCGCCAGATACTCAAGGGTTTTCAGTGGAAAACTTGCCCTATTAAAGGCCGACTCTGCGTACGGCGTCATGCCGACCCCGTGAACCCTGAGTTGTTGCTGCAGCTCGCCTTCTGCGAGCGGTCCAACCCAGCGAACGTTGTCCGCTTCCAGGAGCGCGTCCAGCCGTCTGCCGAACGCAGGGTTTCGATCGGTCCGCGGCCCGATGATGACTATTTCCACGCCGGAAGCCTGCACCGCCTCCAACAGATCGAGGTCCAGCCGCTCGTTGAGCTGGCCGACGAGGCACGCGGTGGACTCGCGGGCCGCGGACGGGGCTGCTCGAGCTGGCTCGGGGCAACCGTTCGGGACCACGGCGAAAACCTTCCCTGACGCGTACGGCCTGACTGACTCGACCTGGGTCAGGAGTGCCTCCGAGACCGCCGCCACGCCGTCGGCCTGAGACAGGTTGGAGTCCAGCACCTGACGGATTACCGAGGGCGACAGGCCCATGAGGCGCGATCCTTCGAGCCAGTCGTCGGTCAGGTACAGGATTTTGGTTCCCGGCGTCCTTCGGGGGAAGCGGGCCAGCGGCATGGCGACGACGACGGCATCGGGCTCCCAGCCTGTTCGGGACAGGGCGGAGGTGATGGCCCGCTCCAGTAACAGTGCCGTCAGCCTTCGGATGCCGGGCCGGGTCACTCCCGGCGGCACGGTCACTCGGAGCCGCAAAATCGAATCGGATACCCGTTCCAGTCCGGCTGGTCCGTCCGCGCCGCGGGGAGCCGGACGACCCCACAAACGGGCCGCCGTTTTCAGCATCGCGCGGGTGGGAGGATCCACCCACAGGACGGGGCGGGACTTGGCCAGTGATTCGACCATACGTTTGTCGGTTCCAGCGACGCCGTCCCAGTTTGTGCCGGCGATCCAGACGATCGGCCCATGGTTGCTCATGCCTCGCCCCCGGCCCTTGGCGGGGGCGACGGCGTTATTGTGCCCAGAGCTGCCCGCAACTGGTCCGCCACATACTGCTGCTGCGATTCGCTGATGTGCGGGAAGATCGGCAGCGACAGGATCCTGCCGGCGGCCTGCTCCGTGACCGGGAAGGAACCGGAACCGAGGCCCAGTCCCCGGTAGGCCCGGCTGAGGTGCACCGGGACCGGGTAGTGGATGCCGGCGCCTATGCCCGCATCGTTTAATGCCGCAAGCACCCGGTCCCGTTCGGCGACGCGGATGACATACAAATGCCAGACGTCGACATTTCCGTCTGCGCTCCGGGGCAGCTCAACGCCGGGCAGGTCCGCCAGCAGGTTCCGGTAGCGGTCCGCTGCCCTCCGCCGTCGATCGTTCCACCCGGCAAGCTTGCGCAGCTTGGCGTTGAGCACCACCGCCTGGACGGTGTCGAGGCGTGAGTTCATGCCGATCGCATCGTGGTAATACTTCTGTTCGCTGCCGTGGGCGCCCAGCATCCGCACCCGGGCCGCGGTGTCTTCGTCATTCGTAACGACCGCCCCGGCATCCCCGGCGGCGCCCAGGTTCTTGCCCGGATAGAAGCTCGTGCCGGCCGCATGTCCCAGCGTGCCGGCGAACCGTCCATGCCGGGACGCCCCTGGGACTGGGCGGCGTCTTCGACTATGACGGCGCCGCAGGCGGCAGCAACCGGCACCAGCCGCTCAACGAACGCTGTCTGACCGAACAAGTGGACAGGAATGATCGCCTGGGTCCGGGGTGTCACTGCTGCTGCCACCCGGTCGGGATCGATCAGCAGGTGCACCGGGTCAACATCGACAAGCACCGGCACGGCGCCCATCCGGCTCACCGCCTCGGCGGTCGCTATGAACGTGTTGGCGGGCAGGATGACCTCCCCTCCGGCCGTAACCCCGGAGGCACGCAGTGCCAGTTCCAAGGCGTCCGTGCCGTTGGCCACCCCGACGCAGTTCGCGGCACCGAGGAACCGTGCGTAGGCGTGCTCAAACTCCGCCACGGCGGGGCCGCCGATATACGAAGCCTGGGTGAGGACCTCCTTTAGCCCCGCGTCGACTTCGTCGGCGATCTCGTCCTGCTGGGCTGCCAGGTCAACCATGGGGATGAAGGCGCCGTCGCCCCCGGGCCGGGTCATCGTCCGCCACCTGCTGCGGCCGGTGACGGCTCGAGTACCCGCGCCGGGACTCCGGCCCAGGTCTCCCCGTCGGGTACGTCCGCCAGGACCGCGGCGCCCATCCCGATCCTGGTTCCGGCTCCCACCCGCGTGCGTTCCCGCACCGCGGAGTTCATGCCCAGATAGGCGGCACGCCCGATCCTGACGCCGCCGCCTAGAGATACGCCGGCGGCGAGGGTGGCGAAGTCCTCCACCACGTCGTCATGGGTCAGCGTCACGCCGGGCATCATCACAACGTGGCTTCCGACCGTGATTCCGGCAGTGAGCGTGACATGTCCCAGCAGGATGCTCCCCGGGCCGATATCGCAGCAGGACGGGATCCGGACCGAGGGGTCCAGCACTGTCGCGAAGCGGTGGCTCCGGAATCCCAGTCCCGCCAGCCTGGCGACAATCCGTTCACGCGCCGTGCCCGCCCCGATGCACACAACCGCCCGCGCTTCCGGGTACCGGAGGGCGAGGCTGGCGGGGCCGAGGATGGGGGCGCCGTCGAGGTCCGACCCCGCCCTGGATTCATCGTCGTCGAGCACTCCGACGACGTCGAACTGGCCGTTATCGCGCACGCAGGCCAGCACCTCCCGGGCCAGGCCGCTGGCGCCAATCAGCAGAAGTTCAGTCATCAGTTTTCCCCGCAGCCCTCAGGATCGAACGGATGACCCGGGACTGCTCGTCCAGGGTCAGCTGGTGGTAGACCGGCAGGATCACGGTGTGGTCCGTGAGCCGCTCCGTCACGGACAGGTCCGCCCTGCCGGTGTCCAGCCCGGTGTAGGCGGGTTGCCGGTGCGCGGCCATGATGCCGCGCCGGGCGGAAATTCCGTCCCGCGCCAGCCGTTCCAGCAGTTCGTCCCGCCCTAGGGGAACTCCGGCAGGACCTCAAACCAGAACGACTGGAAGTTGCTGGTGCCGTATTGGGGGTCCTCGCTGAAGCGCAGGCCCTCGACGTCGGCAAGAGCCTTCCGGTAGGCCGCGGCGATGGCGCGGCGCCGGGACACCGCCTCGCCCAGCCGGTCCAGTTGTACCAGGCCGACGGCGGCCTGCATATCCGTCATCCGGTAGTTGAACCCGATCTCCCCGTACTCCTCCGCGGGTGCCAGGACCGAGGCATGCCGGTCGTTCGCCGAGACGCTCATGGCGTGTTCGCGGAGCTTCCGGGCACGGTCAGCCCAGGCGGCGTTGCGTGTGGTCAGCATCCCGCCCTCCCCGGTGGTGAGGATCTTGCGCGGGTGGAAGGACCACGCCGCGATCTCGGCTCCGGCTCCCGCCGGCCGTCCCCGGTACGTGCTGCCCGCCGCGCAGGCCGCGTCCTCAATCACGGTGATGCCCAGCCCGTCGCAGAGGGCGCGGATCGGATCAAGGTCCACCGGCATGCCGCCCTGGTCCACCACAATCACGGCGCGGGTGGCCGGAGTCAGGGCGGCGGCGAGGGTGCGCACGGACACGTTCCCGGTGTCCGCCTCGACGTCGGCGAAGACCGGCCGGGCACCGACGTACGTGACCGCATTGGCGGTGGCAATAAAGGAAAGGAGGGCACCACAACGTCGTCGCGTGGTCCGATGCCGGCCACCTTCAGCGCCAGGTGCAACGCCGTGGTGCAGTTGGAAACGGCAACGGCGTGGCTGGCCTGCTGCGCGGCGGCGAAGGCTGCCTCGAAGCGCGCCACGCGGGGGCCCTGCGCCACCCAGCCCGAGGCGATGACTTCGGCCACCGCCGCGGCCTCCTCCGCGCCGAGCCACGGCTTCATAACATTGATCCGGCTCAGGGACCGGTCCTGGTTCACGATCACCGTGCACCGCCCACCCTGGCGTCGGCAATTTCTGCGCGCAGCGGCCGCCACCAGTCAACCAGTTCCCGGAGGCCTTCCTCCAGGCCGGTTTCGGCCGTGAACCCCAGGTCCCGGCTTGCCGCGGCTGTATCCGCCTGGCGTTTGACGACGCCATTGACGGCCCGCTCGGGGCCGTGCTCCACGCACAGGTCCGAATCCATGGCGCGCAACAGCGCCTCGGCGAGTTCCAGCAGGCTGGTCTCCGCGCCGCTGGCGATGTTGTACACCCTCGACCGCTCCGCTGCCCGCGGCCAGGATATTGGCGCGGGCCACGTCCCTCGTATGCACGAAGTCCATGGTCTGCCGGCCGTCGCCGAAGATCAGGGGCGGGAGCCCGTCCTCGATGCGCTCCATCCAGCGCACCAGCACCTCGGTGTAAAGGCCGTGGACGTCCATCCGCGGGCCGTACACGTTGAAGTAGCGCAGCAGCACGTAGTCCAGTCCGGACATGGCGCGGAAGCTGCGGGCCATGGCCTCGTTGAAGGACTTGGCCGCGCCGTAGAACGTGTCGTTGTTGTAGTGGTGATGGCGTTCGGGCGTCGGAAACGTCTCCGCCATGCCGTAGACCGAGGCGCTCGAGGCTGCGACGAGCTTGCCGACCCGCTGCGCCGTCGCCGCTTCGAGCACGTTGAAGGTCCCGTCCACCAGCACTTCGAGGGCCAGGCGGGGTTCCTCGGCACACTGCGTGATCCGGATCGCCGCCTGGTGGAAGACGATGTCCTTGCCCCGGCTCAGGTCGTGGACCAGGTCCCGGTCCAGGAGGTCACCTTCGATCAGCTCGACCCGCCCGCCCGCCATCGCCGGATCGAGGTTGGCCCGCCGGCCCCGGACGAGGTTGTCCAGCACGTCCACCCTGCCGGCGCCGGCGTCGAGCAGTTGGTCCACGATGGTGGACCCGATCGTCCCGGCGCCGCCCGTGACCAGGATCTGCGCCCCTTGCAGGATACTCATCTGCTTGCCTCCAATTGCGGTTCGTTTCCGACGACGATGCTGGGTTTCCCGTCCGCGCTGAGGCTGTCACTGACGGCCTCCAGGACGGACAGCACGCGGAGCCCGGCGACGCCGCTGGTCCGTGCGGGGCGCTGCTGCCGGATGCTGCCGGCGAACTCGGCCACCATCTGGCCGAGCGCCTCGTGTTCGGGCAGCGCCGGCGACCACGTGTCGCCCAGCCGGTAGGAGATGGCGGAGGCTTTCCGGTCCGCCGCGGACGACTGCCGGTCGAGGCTGATCCCCCGGTCGTAGACGCTGATCCGCTGCTGGGGATTCAGGTCATCCCAGACCAGGGTGCGCCGGGATCCGCCCACCACGAGCTGGCGGATCTTGGTCGGGCTCAGCCAGTTGACGTGGACGTGGGCCATGGCGTCGTTGGCCAGCGCGAACGTCAAATGCCCTACGCAGGCCCGGCCCGTGCCCAGGGGTCCGCGCCGTGCGCTGACACTTCCATGGGACGCAGCCCGTCGGGGAGGATGAAGTCGAGAATGGCCAGGTCATGCGGGGCAAGGTCCCAAAAGACGTCCACGTCCGGCTGCACGAGTCCCAGGTTGATCCGGACCGAATCGATGAACAGAATCTCGCCCAGGGACCCGTCCGCGATCAGTTCGCGGATCTTCAGCACGGCCGGGGTGTAGCAGTAGGTGTGGTCCGCCATCAGGACCAGGCCGCGGCCCTCCGCTTCCTCGACCATCTCGAGCCCCTTGGTCCGGCTGTCCGCGAGCGGCTTCTCGACCAGCACATGTTTTCCTGCTTGCAGGGCCGTCAGGGCGATGCCGTGGTGCGTGTGGGCCGGCGTGGCAATTGCCACGGCGTCGACCTCTTCCAGGTCCAGCAATTCGTCTATTGAGGCGAAGACCGGGACGCCGCCCTGGGCGGCCGCGAGCTTGGCGGCCTTGCCCTGGTCCAGGTCTACAATGCCGGCGAGTTCCCAGTCAGGGCTTGCCGTGAAGTTCCGTGCCAGGTTGGGTCCCCAGTAGCCGGCACCGATGACCGCGACCCTCAGCGGCGCGGCGGCTGCCCCGGGTCCAGGCCGCGGAAGTACCCCGAACGTGATTCATCCATTTTGTGTATCCTCACTCAGTCAGTACGCGCCGGCGGGCGCGCACATAGCTCGGAAGGTGCGCCACATGATGATGACGTCGCCCATGATCGACCAGTTTTCGACGTAATAAAGATCGAGGCGCACGGCCTCATCCCACGGCAGGTCCGATCGGCCGTTGACCTGCCACAGCCCGGTAATTCCCGGTTTGATCAGCAGCCGGCGGTGCGTGTGGCGCTCATAGCCGCCCACCTCGCGCTGCAACGGCGGGCGGGGCCCCACCAGGCTCATCTCGCCGGTCAGGACGTTCCAGAACTGCGGCAGTTCGTCCAGCGAGAAGCGGCGCATCCAGCGTCCGCATCGGGTGACCCGGGGATCGTTGTGCATCTTGAACAGGACCCCGGCGCCCTGGTTCTGCGCTCCCAGCCCGGCCAGCGCGGCTTCGGCGTTGACCACCATGGACCGGAACTTGAGCATCCGGAAGGGATCTCCGGCTTTGCCCACGCGCTCCTGCCGGAACAGGACCGGCCCCGGACTGTCGTGTTTGACGATGATCGCCAGGGTGAGGAGCACCGGCGACAGCAGGACCAGCGCCGTGGCGGCCACCGCGATGTCCAGCAGCCGCTTGCAGGCATGCTTGGCGCCGCTGTAGCGGGGCACATCCACGTGCATCAACGGCAGCCCTTCCACCGGACGCCAGTGGATCCGGGGACCGGCAACGTTGGTCAGGGAAGAAGCCAGCACAAGCTCCGCCTGGTGCTCTTCCAGCCCCCAGCCCAGTTCACGGATGTACTGGTTGCCGCCGGGCACCGGACCCGCCACGATGACCGCCTCCGCTCCGCAGCGGCCCACGGTCCGGACGACGTCGTCGGTGGAGGACAGGACCGGCACCCGGCGCCCGTCGACGTCCAACGTCGTCCCCGCCGCCCGCCGGGCAGTGACACGCCGAGGATTTCGTAGACGGCGCCGGACTTCCGGGCGATTCGCTTGAGCACGTACCGCACATCCTCGGCCTGCCCGATCACAATCGCCTTGACGAGGAACTGCCCCTGGGCCTGCCGTGCGTTGTACCAGCGGCGGGCAATCAAACGGCTGCCGGGCAGGAGGACGAGCCCCAGCGGGAGGGACACCAGGTAGAACGCCGACGCCGGCTGGACGCGGAACGCCACCAGCAAAACGGCGAGCAGCCCGAAAACCGCACCGCTGGCGGCGGCCACCCGCTTGTATTCGCTGCTCCCGGCGCCCAGGATCTTTGGGTCCCGGGTTCGGTAAAGGCCGAGGGCTGCCACCCACATCACGCCAAGGAGGGCTCCGATCAAGGCTCCGTTGACGTCGGCGAACGATACCGCGAACGGCCGGTCGCCCTCGTAGTGGACCAGGAAACCAGCCAGGACGCAGAGGGTGACCAACAGGCAGTCGGTGGCCCGCAAGAGACGGCGCAGGAACCGCGCCCATTCGCGGCCGGAGAGCCGTGCCGCAGTGGTCGGCTCGGCGGGCTTCGCGTCGGCACCGGCCAGCCGTGGGACGGGGGACCTGGGTAGCGGCGGGAGCGTTACGGAGGGATTGTGGGCTGCACGGGGCACGTGAAGGGTGTGTGATGCGTACGCGATGTCGGCCAGGGTGCCGCCGGGCGGCCGGCGGTGTGCCCGGCGCTGTGGCCGGCGCCAGAGAGGGTCAGCCGGAGCGGCGCGCCCTCTGCCTGCGGCGTCACGGACGCCCGCAGGTGTGAAGGGGGACGGTTCATCCGCACAAAAATGCAGGTCGGCCATTGGTCCGACCATCGGGGGCGACGAGGAGCATCCGTGCCATTGCGACTCCTCCAAAAGGCAATTGGCTGCATCGATTGATGCCTGAGCCAATCCAAGTTGGTGGTAACGCTTTGGACACGAGTGGTTGATACCCGAGTTGATACTTGCCTTTGCGAACAACCTTTCGACGGCGGTGTCCGGGTAGTACTCACCACCCGGACCGCCGCCCCCGCGCTGTCACCGGATACCGGCCGGCAAGTACCGCCGGCGGCCGGAGGAAAGCTATTCCGCTGCGGTCATCCGGATCTTCAGGGCCTCGGGCTCAACGGTCACCACAAGGTGCGTCCCGGTGCCGAGGTGGTCGCCGTCGAGCTGGAATTCCTGTTCACGCTCCAGGGTGATCTCGGCCGATTTGCCCTGGAAGTACTCCACGGATTCGGTCTCGCGCTTGTTGCGGCCGAAGATGCCGGCAACAACGCCCAGCCAGCCAAGCCGGCCGCGCGGGGCCAGGATCAACAGATCCAGCACGGCGTCGTCGATCTTGGCGTCCGGGAAGATCTCCACTCCACCCATGATCCGGCCGCAGTTGCCGATCATCACACTGCGGATCCGGCGGCGGACGGGATGGCCGCCGTCGACGCTGATCGTTGCCTTAACGGGTTTGCCGGGGAGTTTGCGGATGCCGGCTTCAACGTACGCCAGCCACCCCATGCGGTCCTTCAGCACATCGACGGTGTCCGCCATAATGGCGGCGTCGTAGCCAAGTCCGGCCATCACCAGGAACACCTGCTCGTCGTCGGAGCGGTCCAGCCGGGTCTTGACAACGTCAATCGCCTTTTCGCTGCCGTTGAGCACGTCGTAGCAGGCGGACACCGGATCGGTAATATCCACGCCCAGGTTGCGGGCCAGCAGGTTTCCGGTTCCCAGCGGCACCAGGCCCATGGACGTTCCGGTACCGGCGAGCACCTCGGCGACGCAACGCACGGTCCCGTCGCCGCCGGCGGCAATCACGACGTCGACGCCTGCCTCCAGCGCCTCGCGGGCCTGGCCGGCTCCCGGGTCCTCGACCGTGGTTTCGAGCCAGAGCGGCTCGTCCCAGCCCTGCGTTTCGCACAGCCGGAAGATTGCGCCCTTGAGTTCCTGGCCGCCTGTTTTGGCGGGGTTGACGACGACGGCGGCGCGCCGGGCCGTGGTTGAGCTGTCGCGCACAGTCTTGCTGGCGGCCGCGGGATTGCTGTCGACCGCGGGAATTTTCTCTGGCATGGCGTCCTTCGAGGGAAGTGGGGGCGTGGGGTGTCCCGGATTGAAATCCTAGCCGGGTTCCGGCCGTAACTTCCGTAGCCCGGGGCGCGAACCGTGGACGTTCGCGCGCCGGGGTCACTAGACTGGCCATGCTCAAGTACTGGAGCCTGCCGGCCTTAGCCATCTGCCGGGCCGGCCGCCTGTCCGGATCAGCCTGACGGGTCGCGCTCCAGGGGCGGAAAGCGGGAGCACATGTCCGAAGCACAGGAGAACTACTCGGCCGAGGCCGGGGCGTCCAGCACGGATCCCCACGACTGGGGCCGGGCCATGGCGCTGGCGGTCACACGGCTGGCCGAGCAGCTCGCCCCGCGGACAGCGAGGACATCCATGCCTCGCTGGTGGGCAGGGACCTGCACCTCAAGATCCGTGACGACGACGCCGCCGGGGTCACCATCACGGTTTCCACCGCACCGGTCCCGGGGCGTTCCAGCTGAAGCGCGTCAGCGTCCCGAGGACAGATCGGCCGAAATGAGTCCGGCGGTGGCCACGGTTGCCGTCCGCACGGAGTCCAGGTAGGCCTCCGGGTCCGGCCGGGCCGCAACCGACTGCGCCTGCAATGACACGTTGATGGCGGCGACCACCTTGGGTCCGTCATGGACCGGGGCGGCGACGGACATCAGGCCGGGTTCGAGCTCCTGGTTGAGCAGGCACCATCCCTGCGCCCTGACGGTGGCCAGCTCCGCGAGCAGTCCCTGCCGGGTTCCGATGGCGTGCGGGGTCAGGGGCCGGATGTCGGCGTGGGCGAGGTACTCCTCCAGCCGGGCCGGCGGCAGGGCCGCCAGCAGCACCCTGCCCATCGACGTGGCGTAGGCCGGGAAGCGGGTCCCGACGGTGATTCCCACGGTCATGATCCGGCGCGTCGACACCCGGGCGATGTAGGCGATGTCCGTGCCTTCCAGCACCGCGGCCGACGTCGACTCCCCCAGTTGGAGCGACAGCTCCTCGAGGTGGGGCTGGGCGAGCTGCGGCAGCGACAGCCCGGACAGGTAGGCGTAGCCGAGCTGCAGCACCTTGGCAGTCAGGGCGAAGATCTTGCCGTCGGTGCGGACGTAGCCCAGCTCCACCAGCGTGTGCAGGAACCGCCGCGCGGTGGCCCGGGTAAGGTCCGTCCGCGCCGCCACCTCGGTCAGCGTCATCTTTGGATGGTCCGTGTCGAAAGCGCGGATCACCGCCAGCCCGCGCGCCAGCGACTGCACGTACTGGTCACTGGCCGCCGGCGCGTCACCGGACCGGGCGTCCTTTGCTGCGTCAATCATTTCCCTAGCCTCTCGGTCCCGCCCCACTTTATCCGTGCGGGCGGATGCTCAGCTTCCGGCGGCGGACGCGGCCCTGAGCGGCACCGGAACCATGGCCTGCAGCTCTTCGAGTGTGCAGCCGAAAGTTTCCCGGACCTGCACGCCGTCGGGGCCGGTCAGGAAGACCGCCTTGTCCGTGTAGATCCGGGTCACGCAGCCGATGCCGGTGAGCGGGTAGCTGCAGCTCTCCACGAGCTTGGAGACGCCCTCGCGGGTCAGGAGGGTCATCATGACGAAGACGTCCTTGGCGCCGGTGGCGAGGTCCATGGCCCCGCCGACCGCCGGGATCGCGTCCGGGGCGCCGGTGTGCCAGTTGGCCAGGTCGCCGGTGGCCGAGACCTGGAAGGCGCCCAGCACGCAGATGTCCAGGTGCCCGCCGCGCATGATGGCGAAGGAGTCGGCATGGTGGAAGTAGGACGCCCCAGGGAGTTCGGTCACGGGGATCTTGCCGGCGTTGATGAGGTCGCCGTCGATCTGGTCGCCGGTGGCCTCCGGGCCCATGCCGAGCATGCCGTTCTCGGTATGGAGCGTGATGTTCTGCTCCGGCTCGAGGTAGTTGGAGACCAGGGTGGGCTGGCCGATGCCGAGGTTCACGAAGGACCCGGGTGTGATGTCCCGGGCCACCAGCCGGGCCAGGTCATCGCGGCCCAGCGGCTTGTCGGAGGTCTGGATTCCGGTCCGGATTCCCGCCTGGTCATTGGATTGGACGCTCATGTCAGGCCACCTTCACAATGCTGTTGACGTAGATGCCGGGGGTCACGATGGTCTCCGGGTCGAGGCCTCCGGTCGGGACGATGCGGGACACCTGGGCGATGGTGTGTTTGGCCGCGGCGGCCATGATCGGGCCGAAGTTTCGGGCCGTCTTCCGGTAGATCAAGTTGCCCTTGCCGTCGGCCGTGAGCGCTTTGATGAGGGCGACGTCGGCGTGGATGGGGGTCTCGAAGACCTGGCCGCGGCCGTCCAGGATGCGGGTTTCCTTTCCTTCCGCCAGCATGGTGCCGTAGCCGGTGGGGGTGAAGAAGCCGCCGATCCCGGCGCCCGCGGCGCGGATCCGTTCGGCGAGATTGCCCTGCGGGACGAGTTCAAGTTCGATCTCGCCGGCGCGGAACTTCGCGTCGAAGTGCCAGGAGTCGGACTGCCGCGGGAAGGAGCAGATCATTTTCTTCACGCGGCCTTCCTTGATCAGCAGGGCCAGGCCCTGGTCGCCCTGGCCGGCGTTGTTGTTGACAACGGTGAGGTCCCTGGCGCCGCAGTCCATCAGGGCGTCGATGAGTTCGAACGGCTGACCGGCGTTGCCGAATCCTCCGATCATCACAGTGGAGCCGTCCTTGACGCCGGCGACGGCCTCCTTGACGGTGTCGGGAAAGTTCAGCATGTCCTAGCCCTTTACTGGTTTTGCCGGCGGCTGTGTTTTTGCCGGAGCAGCGGATGCGGTGACGTTTTCGAGCACGACGGCGAGGCCCTGGCCGACGCCGATGCAGATCGCGGCGACGCCCCAGCGCTGCCCGGAAGCCTGCAGGCTGCGGGCGAGGGTGCCGAGGATGCGGCCGCCGGAGGCTCCCAGCGGGTGGCCCATGGCGATGGCTCCGCCGTGCCGGTTGACGATGGAGGGTCGATGTCCCAGGCGTTGATGCAGGCCAGGGACTGCGCGGCGAAGGCTTCGTTGAGTTCGACGGCGCCCACCTGGTCCCAGCCGATGCCGGCTTTGGCGAGGGCCTTGTTCGCGGCTTCCACGGGGGCGTAGCCGAAGAACTGCGGATCGTTGGCGTGCGCGCCGCGGCGGCGATGCGGGCCAGCGGTTCCATCCCCAGGATCCCGGCGGCATTTTCCGAACCGAGCCAGGCCGCGGAGGCGCCGTCGGACAGCGGGGATGCGTTCCCGGCGGTGACGGTGCCGTCGTCGGCCCGGAACACGGTCTTCAGGCCGGCGAGCTTCTCCGCCGTGGATCCGGCGCGGATGCCCTCGTCGCGGACCAGGTCCGTGCCCGGGACCGGGGTGACGAGCCTGTCGTAGAACCCCTCATCCCAGGCAGCGGCGGCGAGGTTGTGCGAGTTGGCCGAGAACTTGTCCTGCGCCTCGCGGGTGACACCGTACTTCTCGCGGAGCCGCTCGGTGGCCTCGCCCAGGGACACGGTCCAGTCCGGCCGCATGGCCTTGTTGACCAGCCGCCAGCCCAGCGTGGTGGAGACCAGGGTCATGTCCCCGGCCGGGTAGGGCTTCTCGGTCTTGGGCAGCACCCAGGGGGCGCGGGACATCGATTCGGCGCCGCCGACCAGCATCAGCTCCGCGTCGCCGGTGTTGATCTGGCGGGAGGCGATGATCGCGGCGTCCAGGGATGAGCCGCAGAGCCGGTTGACGGTGGTGCCGGGAACCGAGACGGGAAGCCCGGCCAGGAGGGTGCCCATCCGGGCGATGTTGCGGTTCTCCTCGCCGGCGCCGTTGGCGTTGCCGAAGACCACCTCGTCGATGCGTTCGACGTCGAGGTCCGGGGCGCGCTTCACGGCTTCGCGGATCACGTGGGCGGCGAGGTCATCCGGGCGGATACCGGCGAGTCCGCCGCCGAACTTGCCAAAGGGGTCCTGACTGCATCGTAGATGTAGGCCTGGTTCACGGCGTCTTGTCCGATTCTGTGTTGACTTCTGTATTGTCCCTGGCGGGGTGTCCATCGACTGGAACACCTGCTGGGCGGTCTTGAAGGCGGTATTGGCGGAGGGGACCCCGCAGTAGATGGCGGTCTGGAGCAGGATTTCCTTGATCTCATCCCGGCTCAGGCCGTTGTTGATGGCGGCGCGGATATGCATGGCCAGTTCTTCCCAGTGCCCGTGGGCCACCATGGCGGTGAGGGTGACCGCCGAGCGCATCTGGCGGCTCAGGCCCGGCCTGGTCCAGATGCCGCCCCAGGCGATCCGGGTGATCATGTCCTGGAAGTCCTCGGTGAAGGAATCCTTGGCGGCGTTGGCGCGGTCCACGTGTTCGGCGCCGAGTACCTCGCGGCGGACCACCATGCCGCCGTCATAGATCTCCCGGCTGGTGGCATCCGGCTGGACTGCTCCATGCCGCGCTGCGCCGCTGAGATCTGCGCCCGTCATTTTCCTGCTCCGGTGGATTCGGTCCAGGTGATCAGGCTGCGCAGCAGTTCGGCCACGTGGCCAGGCGCCTCGAAGGGGGCCAGGTGGGACACGCCCTCAAGGGTCGCCGCGTTCGCTGTGCCGCCGCCGGAGGTGATTCCTTCGACGATCTCCGCGGCCATCGACGGAGGGGCAACATCGTCCAGGGCCCCGGCGAGGGCCTGAGTGGGGACGCTGATGCTGCCCAGCTGGTCCCGGACGTCGAAGCCGGCGAGGGCTTCGCAGCAGAAGGCGTAGCTGAAGCGGTCGGCGTCGCGCAGGCTGTGCAGCAGGCGGCTGCTGAGTTCCGGCTGGTGCTCCATAAAGCCGGGTGCGAACCAGCGCTGCGCCGATCCCTGGATCATGACCGGCGTTCCCTGCGTGCGGACGGTCTCCGCACGCTCCAGCCAGCCCTCCGGCGTGCCCAGTTTGGCCCCGGCGCACTGCACGGACAGGCTTTTGAGGCGGTCGCCGTGCTTGATACCCAGCTGCAGCCCGGTGGCGCCGCCCAGCGAGACGCCGGCGTAGTGGAACCGGGCGCCGGGGGCGATCGAATCGACCAGTTCGACGACGGCGTCGGCCAGTTCGGCCACCGTGAACGGCTCCGCCGCGGCCGGTGAGATGCCGTGCCCCGGCAGGTCCCAGGCGACGACGTCGATGTCGTCACCGAGCAGGGCGCCGGCCTGGGCCCACAGCAGCGTGGAGGTGCCCAGGGACGGGCCGGCCACGAGGAGGGTTTGTCCCCAGCGGGCGCTGGGGCGAGAGCAGTACTGCCTTGACGGTGGGTCTAGCCACGGGAGGCTCCGTTCAGGTCGGGGATCGGTAACGGCTGGGGGACTCCGGCGACGGCGTCGGTGCCGGCGTGGCTGGCGCTGTAGTCCGGGTAGGCCGCGAGGATGCGGCGGGAGATGTTGGCGGCCTGGCCGAGGTAGCCGGCCGGATCGAGTAGTTCGTCGAGCCGGGCATCGGAGAGCAGCGCAGGCGGGACGGCGTCGCGGAGCAGCCGCCGGTAGGTGGCGGCCTGTTCGGCGGCCGGGACCTGGAGCGTCTGGCCCACGACGGACTGCAACAACTGCTTGCCGTCGGCGGCGGGCTTTCCGGCCCCTGACTGTCCGGCAAGCAGCGGTGCGACGGCGGCCGTGACTGCTTCACTGAGCAGCAGTGGCCCGGCAAGGTCCAGGTTGCGCCGCATGGCCCCGGGGAAGACCTGCAGGCCTTCGGCAAGTTCCCGCAGCTGGACGGAGGCTCCGAGGCTCAGGCGGAGGAGCTGGCGGAGGGCCGGCCATTCGCTGTGCCAGGCGCCGTCGGGGCGTTCATCGTTGAAGTTGGCGGCAGCCAGGTGCAGCTGGGCGGCCTGGCCGGGAGCCTGCAGGGCTGCGCTGCGGACCAGCACGGACAGCACCGGGTTCTGCTTCTGCGGCATGGCCGAGGACCCGCCCCGACCCGCGGCGCGTGGTTCGGCGAGCTCGGCAACCTCCGGGCGGCTCAGGAACAGCACGTCGGACGCGATCTTGCCCGCCGCGTCGGTCACGGCGGCCAGGGCATCGCCGAGGGATGTGATGGCGAGGCGGTTGGTGTGCCACGGGGCCGGCACGGCGGCGAGGCCGAGTTCTGCGGCCAGCCGGTCGGACAGATCAAAGGGGCTGAGGCCCGAGTCCGCCGTCAGAACGGTGCCGGCCGCCAGTGTCCCGGCCGCCCCTCCGGTCTGCACGGGGAACTCGAGCGCCTCAAGGCGGCGCGCGGCGGCGGCGAGGCCGTGGAACCATTGGGCCGCCTTGAGCCCGAAGCTGAACGGCAGGGAGTGCTGCGTGAGGCTGCGGCCCACGCAGAGCGTGTCCGTGTGCCGTTCCGCGAGGGCGGCCAGCGCCGCCGTCGTTGCCTTAAGCTCGGTGAGCAGTCCGCGGACGGCGTCCCTGGCGAGGAGGATCAGGGCTGAATCGAGCACGTCCTGGCTGGTCAGCGAGGTGTGAACGGCGCGTCCTGCGCCGATCCGCGCGGTATCAAGGGCTGCGACCCGCCCGCGGAGGTCCGCCAGCAGCGGGATCACCGGATTGGCGCCGCCCTGGGCGCGCACGGCAACACCCGCGAGGTCGTAGCGGCTCACGTCGGCGGCCTCGGCCACCACCGCGGCGGATCCTGCGGGCGCCAGGGACGCGCCTTCCAGGACCGTGGCCCAGGCGGCCTCCACCTGGAGAATGGCGGCCAGTACCGCCCGGTCCCCGGTCAGCGCCGCCACGAGCGGCGACGCCGAGACGGGACTGAGGAGTCCAAAGTCGCCCTCGAGGCCGGCACCGCCCTGGCTGCCGACGTTCCCCTGGAGGCCGCCGTTGCCCGCTACGTCTCCGGTGCTTTCACGAGAGGTCACTTTGAGGCGCCCTCGAGGCCGGCACCTTCAAAATCAAGGAACACGGTTTCGCCGTCGCCCTGGAGCCGGATGTCCCAGGTCAGGCCGCCGTCCGCGTCGCGGCGTGCGATCAGCGTCCTGCGGCGCTCCGGATCGAGCGAGTGGAGCAGGGGGTCGGCGGCCAGGGCGGCCTGGTCCTCCGGCAGGTAGATCCGGGTGAAGAGCCGGTTCATCAGGCCGCGGGCGAAGACCGCCACGGCGATGAACGGTGCCGCGCCTTCCTCCGTGGGGCCGGGGTTCACCGTGGTGAAGGTGAAGACGCCGGTGTTGCCGACCGCGCTGCGCCCGAAGCCGGTGAAGGTGTAGCCGTCGCGGACCAGGGAGCCCGTGTGGTTGGGAACCTTGCCGTCCGCGTCGGCCTGCCAGATTTCCAGGATCGCGTCAGGGATGGGATGTCCGGCGCCGTCGTAGACGGTGCCCTGCAGACGGATGGAGCCCGGGGAGCCGGGGGCCAGCAGTTCGCGGTCTTTGGCGTAGGGCAGGGCGTAGCCGTAGAACGGGCCCACGGTCTGGCCGGGGGTCGGAATCAGTTTCGTGGGGTTACTCATGGTCGTCTCCTTCTGCCCCCAGGGCCTCGTTCTCTGTCCATGTCCGCTTGGACCCGGTCAGGACGATGTCCCAGTTGTAGGCCAGGGCCCATTCGGGTTGGGTCTGCTCGTGGTTGTAGGTGGCGACGAGCCGGTCGCGGGCGTCCTGGTCCACGATCGACTGGTAGATCGGGTCCAGCGGGAAGAGCTGGTCACCGGGGAAATACATCTGGGTGACAATCCGCTGGGTGAACTCCTGGCCGAACAGGGAGAAGTGGATGTGGGCCGGGCGCCAGGCGTTCAGGTGGTTCTTCCACGGGTAGGCGCCGGGCTTGATGGTGGTGAAGCTGTAGGAGCCGTCGGCGCCCGTGATGCAGCGGCCGACGCCGGTGAAGTTGGGGTCCAGCGGGGCGGGATGCTGGTCCCGCTTGTGGATGTAGCGGCCAGCGGAATTCGCCTGCCAGATCTCGACCAGCTGGCCGGCGACCGGACGGCCGTCGCCGTCGAGGACCCGGCCGGAGACGACGATGCGTTCGCCCAGCGGTTCTCCGCCGTGCTGGATGGTGAGGTCCGCCTCCAGCGCGTGCACGTCCATGTGCCCGAATGCGGGAGAGTGCAGCTCGATGGTCTCCGGGTCCGCGTGGTGCAGGTCCTTGGTGGGGTGGCGCAGGACGCTGCTGCGGTACGGCGCGTAGTCCAGCCGCGGCTGGATCTCTGCCGGGGCGCCGTTCTTAAGGGCCTGGGCGTAGGCGTCGCCGAGGGCCTTCATTTCGGCGCTGAGGTCGGCCTGCGACTCAGCGGCATCGTCCCCGGCAGGGACAGCACTCGCATACGTCTTTGGTGCGGCCTCCGTGGCGGCGTCGGACACGTCCTCGGTGAGCGGATCCGCGTTGTAGGTTTCAAGGTTGAACTCTTCAGGCACAGCAGCCTCCTTTCGTGGGGTGTGGGTGTTGTCGGTCAGGGAGTGTGGTCAGTGGGTGGGGTTCAGCTGGTGCAGGTGGTCGTACTGGACGGCGTGCCGCACCGGGGCGTTGGGGGCGCCGTAGCCGTCGTAGGTTCCGCGGCGCTCCACCATTTCGCAGAACACGCTGCCCACGGTGGCGGTGTAGAAGTGCAGGAACTCGCCGTCGGCGTCGCGGTCGTAGAGGAGGTTGAGCTCCCGGAGGGTCGCCAGGAAGGCGGGGTCCAGGCCGAACCGGGCGTCGAGGTCCTCGTAGTAATTCGCCGGGATCTGGAGGAAGTCCAGGCCGCGTGCCTTGGCGGCGCGGGCGGTCGCGACGAGGTCATCCACCGCGAAGGCGATGTGTTCCTGGTAGGTGCGGCGCTGGCCCGTGTCCTCCGGGCCGGGGCCGGCGGTCCCGTCCGGGGCGGCGCCTTCGCGCTGGACCAGCGGGGCCAGGTTCAGCACGAGGCGGACGCCGCGGTCGCGGGTGAGCATCACCTGGGACCGGACCAGGCCGGTGGGGCTGGCGACTTCCGCGTACGGCTGCGGCTCCAGGGCCAGGGCGCTGGTGTAGAAGAGGACAGCCTCGTCGAAGTGCTGCCAGGGCTGGGCGAGGTTGACGTGGTCGATGACCGCATTCCGGTATCCTGCCGTGCCGGCGGGGGCTTCGCGTCCCTCGCCGAATTCGCGGGTCCACACGGCGGTGCCGTCGGGGCTGCCCTGGCAGAGGAAGATCTCGGTGGAGTCCGGGGCGGCGAAGCCCTGGAAAATTTCCTCGTCGGCCTGGCTCTTGCGCGGCACGGCCGGGGCCTTGAGCTGCTGGGCCCGGGCGGCGGCGACGACGGGGGAATCGACGTCGAAGCCCAGGGCGGAAATGGCGGGCGCGATCGCCGCCCCGGAGGCGCGGGATTCCTGGGAGGGTCCTCGTTGATGATCACGCGGGCGTGGCCCATGGTCCACAATTGCACGTTCTTCGTCCGGTGGCGCCCGTTGAAATCGAATCCCAGCTGGCCCAGCAGGGTTTCCAGGCGGCGGTGTCCGCCGCCCTGACTTCGGCGAAGTTGAAGCCGGCGGGCTCGGCCACCTGCGGGAGCGTGGCGAGCTCCATCGCGTACCGGCGGCGGCCCGTCGCAGCGGTGCCGGCACCGTTTCCGGGGGCCGGCTGCGCGTCCAGCCACTTGGCGCTTTGCTCCTCCAGCCAGATCAGCGACCGCATCGCGTCCACGGCGGTCCGTTCGACGTCGGACTGGCGGAACACGTCGTTGAAGACCTCCAGGGACACCGGGCCGGTGTAGCCGGCCCGGACCACATGTCCCATGAACTTGGCGAGTTCGAACTGGCCTTCGCCCGGGAACACCCGGTAGTGCCGGCTCCAGGAGAGCACATCCATGGACAGCTTGGGAGCGTCGGCCACCTGGACGAAGAAGATCTTCTCCGGGTTGAAGGACTCGATCGGGGCGGTGTCCGCGTCCCGGGAGAGGATGTGGAACGAGTCCAGGCAAGTGCCCAGGTTGGGGTGGTCCACGGCTGCGACGAGCCGGTGCGCGTGCTCATAGTCGTTGACGTACTTCCCCCAGGCCAGCGCCTCGTACGCCACCTTGACGCCATGGTCCCGGGCCAGGGCGGCGAGGGCGGCGAGCTGTTCGGCCCGGAGCCCGTCGTCGTCAATGCTGGCCGTGGCGACGTTGGAGCAGACCAGGATCGTGTCCATGCCCAGCCGGGACATCAGCCGGAACTTCGCCTCCGCGCGGCGCAGGTTGGCGGCGAGCAGATCCGCGGGCACGCTGTCGAAGTCGCGGAACGGCTGGTACAGATCCAGGGTCAGGCCCAGGTCCGCGGCCATCGTCCGGACGTCCTCCGGGCTCAGCGGGGAGGTGACGAGGTCCTGTTCGAAGATTTCGATGCCGTCGAAGCCCGCGGTGGCGCAGGCCTGCATTTTTCCCGCAGGGTGCCGGAGAGGCAGACGGTGGCGATTCCGGTGCGCATCAGGCGGCCACCTCTTCGGCGGCGACGAGTTCCAGGAAATGCGCGCGCATCCGGTCCGCGTCGGCCTCCCGGCCGGTGAAGATCCGGAAGGCGTCAGCTGCCTGTCCCACGGCCATCCGGCCCCCGTCGAGCACTTCGCAGCCTTTGGCGCGGGCTTCACGGACAAGTTCGGTTTCGATCGGCCGGTACACAATGTCCGCCACCCAGTGCCGGGGTGTCACGAGGGACATGTCCAGCGGGACGCCGGGGTGGGCGGCCATGCCCACCGGGGTGCAGTGCACCAGGCCGTCGGCTAGCGGCATCAGCTGCGGAAGCTCCGCCGTCGACCTGGCGGTGACCAGCTGGTCCGGGAAGAATCCGGCAAGTTCGGCGGCACGGGCCGCGCAGCGGGCGGGATCGGTGTCCACCAGGTCCAGTTCCCGGACGCCGGCGGTGAGCAGGGCGTAGGCGACGGCTGAGCCGGCACCCCGGCGCCCAGCTGCACCACACGGTTCAGCCTGGCTCCCGGCAGGCCGGTGGCGAGGGCGGCGGCAAAACCGGAGAAGTCGGTGTTGTGGCCGATGAAACGGCCGTCCCGGATGGTCACCGTGTTGACTGCGCCGAGGCGCCGGGCGTCGGGGGTGACCTCGTCGAGATGCTCCAGCACCAGTTGTTTGCACGGATGGGTGATGTTCAGTCCGTTGAAGCCCAGGCGGTAGGCGCCGGTCAGGAGCTCGCCGACGCTCCGGCCGGGAAGGCCCAGTTCGGTGAGGTCGATGGGGCGGTAGAGGTACCGGAGGCCCTGCACATCGCCTTCGCGTTCGTGCATGGGGGCGTGAGGGACGGCATCACGCCATCGCCTATCAGGCCCACGAGGAAGGACTCTGCTCGGTTGCTCATCCGTATAGCTCCTTTGACAACGGCACTCGGCGGGCGGAGTCGCACGGGGCGACGGCCGCGGGCCGGGTGTTGGAAATTACAATACCGCAAGTGTTCGCATGTTGCACCATTGTTCTACTAGCGAACAATGAGGGAAATTTCATGGCGGCTCACTGCTGCGGCAGCCGGGCGGCCAGCTCGGCCGCAGCCGACTGGAGCAGCGGAACCAGGGCCACCAGGGCATCGATACTCATCCTGAAGACCGGGACGGCCGTGGCCAGGGAGGCGAAGGCGGTGCCCTGGGCGTTGAACACCGGAACGGCGACAGCCCGCATGCCCAGTTCGTTCTCCTGGTCCATCACGGCGAAGCCGCGCTGGCGGACCAGCTCGATCTCCGCCCGGAACGCCTCCCGGTCCGTGATGGAAAATTCGGTCAGCGGCTGCAGCTCAAGCTCGTCGACGAGCCGGCTGCGGGTGGCGTCGTCGGCGAAGGCCACGAGTGCCTTGCCGACGGAGGTGGTGTGCAGGGCGCCCAGGTGTCCCGGATCGCTCGTGACGCGGAAGGTCTGCGGGCCGTCCACCTTGTTGACAGTCAGGTGGTGGTTTCCGTCCCGGACGGAGAGGATGGTTGCTTCGCCCGTCTCTTCCGTGACGCGCCGCAGGATCGGCAGGGCGGTGCCGGCGAACCCGTGGTGGTTCGACACGCGCTGCCCCAGCTGGAAGATCCGCAGGCCCAGGTGATACCGGCGCCCGTCCGGCTCGTAGTCCACGAAGCCGTCCCGGGTCAGGGAACCGAGCAGGCGGTACGTGGTGCTGAAGGGCAGTTCCGCCCTGCGGGACAATTCCGCGGCGCTGGCACCGCGGGGCTCGTCGCCGAGCAGGACCAGCAGGCCCAGGGCCTTGCCGACCATGTCCGTCCGGGAGTCTTCCTTCGAATCCCGCTTCGACGCCTTCGCGCCCTTGAGGGCAGGGGCCGGAGGGGCGTCGGCGGCCTCGGGCACTTCTGTGTCTTGATTCACACTCATAGGTCAATGCTCTCACATGGTGAGAGCTATTTCTAGATGGTGATTATTTTTGTTGACAAGTGACCGCCCTCACAGTCATGATTGCTACATCGCACAAGTAGCTCCCACCATGTGGCTACTCGTCCGGGTCTTTCCACGAACCTTCTGCTGCCGCACACTTAAAGCCAGCGGCGGCCGAGACCTTCCTGATCCATCCGCGACAATGTCGTCACACAAAGGAACACCATGAGCCAGACACTCCCGTCTACGACGCCGGGCACGGACGCACCGGCCGGGACGCCGAAGAAGGCAGCCCTCGCCAGTTTCCTGGGGAGCGCCGTCGAGTACTACGACTTTTTTATCTTCGGATCCGCCGCCGCGCTGATCTTCCCCACGGTCTTCTTCCCCGACGCCGGCGCCAACGCGGCGATCATGTCCTTCGCGGCCTTCGGCTTCGCCTACGTTGCCCGGCCGGTCGGCGCCGTGATCCTGGGGCACTTCGGTGACCGGGTGGGCCGCCGCAAGGTCCTTATGTTCACGCTCCTGCTGATGGGCGCCTCGACGTTCGCGATCGGCTGCCTGCCGGACTTCAACACCATCGGCTGGTGGGCCCCGGCCCTGCTGGTGCTGGCGCGGCTCTGCCAGGGCCTCTCCGCGGCCGGCGAGCAGGCGGGCGCCTCGTCCATGACACTGGAACACGCGCCCGACAACCGCCGCGCGTTCTTCACCTCCTGGACCCTCACCGGCACCCAGGGCGGCCAGATCCTCGCGGCCCTCGTTTTCATCCCCGTCCTGGCGCTGCCGGACGAGATCAAGTACGGCATCGGCTGGCGCATCCCGTTCTGGCTCAGCGCCGTCGTGGTGATTGTTGCGTTCTTCATCCGCCGCACCCTGCACGAACCGCCGGCGTTCGAGGAAGCCCAGAAGAACGCCCAGATCTCCAAGCTCCCCGTGGCGGACCTGCTCAAGCACCACTGGCGCGATGTCATCCGCGTCGTCGCCTGCGCCTTCATCGCCGCCGTCTCCACTGTGTTCGGCACGCTGGCCATCGCCTACGCCAAGAACGTCGCCGGCGTGGATGGCACCACCACCCTCTGGCTCGTCGTCGGCGCGAACTTCCTGGCCCTCGGCACCCAGCCGCTCTTCGGAATGCTCGCGGACCGGATCGGCCGCAAGCCGGTCTTCATCTACGGCGCCGTCGCCAGCGCCGTCCTGACGCCGGTGTTCCTGCTCAGCCTCGAGTCCGGCAGCGTCCCGCTGATGTTCCTGGCCGCGATCGGCTTCTTCTCCTTCGGTTACGCGGCAGCCAACTCTGTCTGGCCGGCCTTCTACGCCGAAATGTTCAGCACCAAGGTCCGCTTCTCCGGCCTGGCCATCGGCACCCAGCTTGGCTTCCTGATGGCAGGCTTCGCCCCGGCGATCGTCGCGGCCATGGGCGGCACCAAGCCCGGCGGCTGGGTCCAGATCAGCATCTTCACCGCCGTCATCTGCCTGATCTCGGCCGTCTCGGCCCTGACTGCCAAGGAATCCTTCAAGATTCCCACCAAGAAGCTCGGCGTCAAGTAGCCGCGTTCAGCGTTCCTGCCCGGTTGCTCCGGGCCGCACCTCGGAAGCCCGGCGTGTCCCTCAGGACACGCCGGGTTTTTCCGTGTCCCCGGTACCCAGCACCGCGGCCAGATCGAATTTGACCGGCTCCTCGAGCTGTTCGTAGGTGCATGAACGCGGGTCCCGGTCGGGGCGCCACCGCACAAACTGCGTCGTGTGGCGGAACCGCTCGCCTTCCATGTGGTCGTACTTCACCTCCACCACACGCTCCGGCCGGAGCGGAGTGAAGGAGAGGTCCTTGCCGCCGCTCCACCGGCTGCCCTCGGCGTTGCGCGGTGTACGGCTCCCGGCCTCTTGCCGGGCCCAGTCCCAGGGGTGGTCCTCGAAGCTGGTCACCAGCGGCTGAAGTTCCTCGAAGAGTTCCTTGCGGCGCTGCAGCGGAAGGCCCCCACCACGCCCACGTTGGCGAGTTTTCCGGCGTCGTCGTAAAGTCCCAGCAGCAGCGAACCGACCCGGTCCGGGCCGGACGTGTGCACCCGGTACCCGGCCAGGACGCAGTCGGCGGTGCGTTCGTGCTTGATCTTGAACATGGAGCGCTTGTCCGGCAGGTACGTCCCGTCCAGAGGTTTGGCGACGATCCCGTCCAGCCCGGCCCCCTCGAACTGGTGGAACCATTCCCCGGCGGTTTCCCTGTCCCGGGTCGCGGCGGTGAGGTGGATCGGCGCCGCGCTCCCGGCGAGCACGCGTTCCAGGGCCCCGCGCCGCTCGGCGAAGGGACGCCCGGTGAAGTCCTCGTCGTCGAGCGCGAGCAGATCGAACGCTACAAAGCTCGCCGGCGTCTGGTCGGCCAGCAGCCGGACCCGGCTCGCGGCGGGGTGGATCCGCTGCTGCAGGGTGTCGAAGTCGAGCCGGTCACCGGAGGCCCCGACCATAATGATCTCGCCGTCAAGCACGCAGCGCGGCGGGAGGTTGGCCTTCAGCGCCTCGACCAGTTCGGGGAAGTAGCGGGTCAGGGGCTTACCGTTGCGGCTGCCGATCTCCACGTCGCCGCCGTCGCGGAAGATAATGGACCGGAACCCGTCCCACTTCGGCTCGAACATCAGTTCGCCGTCGGGCAGGGACGGTACAGCCTTCGCCAGCATGGGCGCGACCGGGGGCATCAGAGGCAATTGCATAGGCCCCATTCTGGTCCCGCCTGACGCCGCCCGCCAGAGGCCGGCTGGGCAGGCTCTCCTCGACAACCTGCCGGGTCGACGGTAGACATGAACAATGGCTACCCTCGGTTTCCACGCATCCCATGAACAGATCAGCCCCGGCCGGCTCCTCAAGGACGTGCAGCTGGCCGAGCAGGCGGGCTTCGACGCCGCCATGTGCTCGGACCACATTGAGCCGTGGTCCGCCCGGCAGGGGCATTCCGGCTTTGCCTGGTCCTGGCTGGGGGCGGCCCTGGCCACCACCAAGCTGCGTCTCGGTGTGGTCACGGCGCCCGGCCAGCGCTACCACCCGGCCATCATCGCGCACGCGTCGGCCACCCTCGCGGACATGTTCCCCGGCCGGTTCTGGCTGGCGCCGGGCAGCGGCGAGTACATGAACGAGCACGTCACCGGGGAGGTCTGGCCGGACAAGGCGACCCGGCAGCAGCGCCTCGAGGAAGCCGTCCAGATCATCCGCGAACTCCACGACGGCAAAGAAGTGACCCGGAACGGCCTGGTCACCGTCCAGCAGGCCAGGATCTGGGATGTGCCGGAGATCAAGCCTCCGCTCATCGCACCCGCCGTCAGCGTCGAAACCGCGCGGCGCGGGGCCGCCTGGGCGGACGGGCTCGTGACGGTCAACCAGCCGCACGCGAAGCTGAAGGACATGCTCGCTGCGTACCGCGACGCCGGCGGCCGGGGCAAGGCCGCGCTGCAGGTGCACCTTTCGTGGGCACAAACGGAACAGGAAGCCGTTGCGGTGGCCCTGGACCAGTGGCGCAGCAACGTCTTTACCCCGCCCATCCCCTGGGACCTCCCGACGGCGGCCCACTTCGACGGGGTCAGCGCCGACGTCGGCGAGGACCAGGTCCGCAAGGTGGTGAACATCTCCGCGGACACCGGACAGCACGCGCAGTGGCTCGCCGAATATATCGATCTAGGCTTCGATGAGCTGTACTTGCACTTCGTCGGGCAGGAGCAGACGCCGTTCATCCAGACGTTCGCGGAACACGTGCTCCCGCAGCTTCGCGCGTCCGGGGGCCCGCGGCAGGGCCGGGAGGTGCTGCTGTGAGGATCGCGGAGACCTCGGACCTCTGGTGGAAAAACGCCGTCATCTACTGCCTGGACCCGGAGACGTTCTTCGACGGCGACGGCGACGGCACCGGGGATTTCGGCGGCCTGATCCAGCGGGTGGACTACCTCGCGGCCCTTGGCGTGACGTGCATCTGGCTCATGCCCTTCTACCCCACCCCGGACAAGGACGACGGCTACGACGTCACGGACCTGTACGGCGTGGACCGGCGGCTGGGCAATTTAGGCGACGTGGTGGAGTTCATCCGGACGGCGAAGGACCGGGGGATGCGCGTGATCGCGGACTTTGTCCTCAACCACACCTCGGACAAGCACCCCTGGTTCGTGGAGTCCCGCAAATCGGTGGACAACCCGTTCCGCGATTACTACGTCTGGCGCAAGGACACGCCCCCGACACGTCGGAGCAGGTGGTGTTCCCCGGCGAGGAGACGTCCATCTGGACCCAGGACAAGGCCACTGGTGAGTGGTACCTGCACATGTTCGCCAAGCACCAGCCGGACCTCAATGTCGCGAATCCGAAGGTGCGGGACGAGATCGCCAAGTCCATGGGTTTCTGGCTGCAGCTGGGACTGGACGGCTTCCGCCTCGACGCGGTCCCGTTTTTCCTGGAGCTGCAGGGCACTTCCAAGGAAGACTCGGCACAGGTGGACCCGCACGACTACCTCAGCGCGCTCCGCAGCTTCCTTAACCGCCGCAATGGCAGCGGCCTGCTGCTGGGCGAGGTCAATGTGCCCTACAAGGAGCAGCTGAAGTACTTCGGCGGCGCGGCCGGGAATGAGCTGAACATGCAGTTCGACTTCCTGTCCATGCAAAACCTTTACCTGTCCCTCGCCCGGGAGGACGCCCGGCCGCTGGCCAAGTCGCTCAGCTCCCGCCCGAAGATCCATCCGGACAACCAGTGGGCCATGTTTGTCCGCAACCACGACGAACTGACCCTGGACAAGCTCAGCGATGCCGAGCGTGAAGAGGTTTTCGCCGCGTTCGGACCGGACGAGGACGTGCAGATGTACGGCCGCGGCCTGCGCCGCCGGCTGCCCACCATGCTCGACGGCGACCCCGCCCGGATCCGGATGGTCTACTCGCTGATGTTTGCGCTGCCCGGAACCCCGGTGCTCTTCTACGGCGAGGAAATCGGCATGGGTGAGGACCTCTCGGCGAAGGGCCGCTCGGCTGTGCGTTCCCCCATGCAATGGAATGACACCGAGAACGGCGGATTCTCGACCGCCGCCCAAAAGGACCTCGTGGCGCAGGTGGTGGACGGGTACTTCGGGCCGAAGACCGTCAACGCCGCCGCGGCGAAGCGGGATCCGGAGTCGCTGTGGAACTTCATAGCCACCCTGATCCAGCGCTACCGGGAAAGCCCCGAACTGGGGTGGGGCGACTTCGAACTCATCGAACAGCCCGCCGCAAAGGTGCTTCTGCACCGGTGCTCCTGGGGCGGCTCCACGGTGGTGCTGGCCCACAATTTCGGGGCGGAACCGGCCTCGGTGGCGGCGAACGTCAGCCCGGCCGGGGACCCGGAGTCCGGTTTCGAGGGCGCCTACCTGCGGGACCTCCTGGACGGCCAGGACATCGGACTGGCGGACGACGGCGGATTCGAGCTGGAGCTTGGCCGGTACGGCTACCGGTGGTTCCGGATCCAGCGCCCGGGCGAACGCTACATCCCCTGAGCCGTCGGGGGCCCAAGGCACCGGTGCGTGCCGGGCCTTCGGCGGCGGTAACTCCCCGGCGCCGAACGCTTACCCACGACTTACCGGGCCGAAACGCGTCGGCAACATTGGCGCAGGACACTGGAAGTGCCGGCAAGAGCAGGCACCACTCTCCAGTCCAGGAGGCCCCGCCATGTTGAAGGAAGCCAACGCCCATGTAACCCGTATCCGTGCCCTTGATCAGCTGCACCGCGGCGACGAGATCGAGGCGCGGCTGAAGGTCGGCCCAAACTACGACGACGTCGTGATTCGCCGCGGCAGCGTCCAGGAAACCGCGCCAGGAATCGGCGTCGTCTGGATCATGGACCGGCAGTCCGGCACGCGGAAAGCCATCAACACGGACGAGTGCAGCCTCTGGCGGGTCGCCTGAGGCGTCTAGCCTCCCGCGACGGACTGGATGATCAGGACCTCCCCGCCGGGCAAAACCTCGGTGGCCAGGCCCTGCAGGCGGCGGATCTCATTCCCGTTGACGTATATATTCACGTAGCGTCGGATCGCCCCGGTCTCATCCCGCAGCCGCCTCGACAGCGCCGGGTACTCCCCGGTCACCTCGTCCAGCACCCTCCACCGTCACCGCCGTGTCGGCGGGCGCAGTCAGGAAGGACTGCCCGCCGGCCAGCGGCTGGAGCACACTGGGCAGCACCACACGGATTCCGGGCACGGAACTCAGGAGCCCGCCGCGGACGCGGACACGGCGGCCCCGGACAGGGCGACGTCCGACAAAGCGGCACCGGACACGGCCGCGGCGCGAACGCACAGCACGTCCGGCAGGTGCGAGGCCACCTCGGCGAAGTGTTCGCCCTCGTCGGCGCTGGCGTAGACGCTGCCGCCGCGGGTGCCGAAGTACACACCGGCCGGCGCTGCCGTGTCAACACAGGCGGCGTCCCGAAGCACGGAATTGAATTCCTTTTCGGGCAGCCCGGCGTCCAGGCGCTTCCAGGTCGCGCCGGCGTCGTCGGTCCGGTGGACCGCGAGTCTGCCCTCCGGGGGATCCGTTCGCCGTCCGCCTTGAGCGGGATCACCCAGGCGGTGCCGGCCCGCCCGGGGTGGGTGAGCATCACGAAACCGAAGTCCGCCGGCAGGCCGTCTGCGATGGATTCCCAGTTCTCGGCGTCGTCGTCACTGCGGTAGACGCCGTGGTGGTTCTGCGCGTAGAGCCGGCCGTCGACGGCGGAATCGGCCGCGATCTTGTGCACGCACTGGCCAAATTCCGGGTTGGGATCGGGCATGAAGTAGGCCGAGATTCCCTTGTTGCGCGGCTCCCAGGAGCTGCCGCCGTCCAGCGAACGGTAGACACCACCGGTACTCATCGCGACGTGGACCTTCTCTCCGGTGTTATCGACCACAATCGAGTGCGCCGCGGCGCCGCCGTAACCGGCGCCCCATTCGCCGCGGTGGGGGTGGTCCCAGAGCCCGCGGTTGAGCTCGAAGTGTTCACCGCCGTCGGTGGACTTCCAGACCGAGATCGGCTCGCAGCCGGCCCAGACGACGCCGGGACGGGACTCGGCGTCGGGATGGATCTGCCAGACGCGCTCCAGCGCAGCGTCGGTTCCCTCAGGGAAGCGGATGGCTCCCTGTTCGGGCTCGTTCCACGTTTCGCCCAGGTCATCGGAGTGGAAAACGGTGGGACCCCAGTGCTCGGAACGGACTCCGACCAGGATCCGGGTCCGGCCGTCACGGGTGTCGATGCCGATGCTGGGGACTTCGCTCATCAGGAAATGCGGGCCGGAAAGGGACCAGTCTTTGCGGTCCGGGCTCGTCGCCAGCCAGAGGCCTTTTTGGTGCCGATCGCCAGGACATAACTTTCTGCGGTAGCCATGCCCCCATGCAACCACCCCGGGAAGACGGCCGCAATGGTTTTCCCGCGCCGGGTTGGGTCCGTTTTTATCAGTCGACGAATTCCGACTGCGTCTCGATGAAGTCCCAGTCGGCGTCGGTCAGGACGCCGGAAACGTTATCCGGGTGGGGTCCGCCGGCCTCGGCAATCCCCTGCAGCACGGGCAACGGCAACTCTTCTGCGCGCAGGTTTTCCCGCAGCCACTCCTTGCTCGCCAGATCCAGATCCAGCCACCACATGAAGATTTCCACGGCGGTCACCCTTTCCTCAGTTCTTCAACGTTAGGCCCCGTACCGCAGGTGTTCAAGAGCCGACTGGCTCTGGCGGCCTACAGCTCAGAGAGCACGCCCGCGGTACGCTCGAGCGCGCCGGGCACCAGGGAGTAGTAGGCCCAGGTGCCCCGCTTTTCGCGGTGCAGCAGGCCGGCGTCGACGAGGATCTTGAGATGGTGGGACACCGTCGGCTGACCGAGGTCCAGCGGTTCGGTGAGGTCGCAGACGCAGGCCTCTCCGCCGTCGGACGCTTTGACGATGGACAGCAGCCGCAAGCGGTTCGGATCGGCGAGGGCCTTGAAGAGCTGGGCCTTGCCCTGCGCCTCCTCGGCGCCCAGGACGGGCAACCCGGACGAGGTGCAGCATGCGGCCGCCGACGCCGGCTCAACAATCTGGAGTGCTGTCATACATCCATTATGCACTTATATTGACAGGCGTCGATATAGGGGAGATACTCCTCATATCGATAATCATCAATATTTGGAGAGGGACACAATGGCTGTGAGCACGAATCTTCCTGTTGCCGTCATCGGAGCCGGCCCGATCGGCCTGGCCGCGGCGGCCCACCTCCTGGAGCGCGGCATCGATCCGCTGATCTTTGAGGCCGGCCCGACGGCGGGCGCCGCGATCGAACAATGGCGCCACATCCGGCTCTTCTCACCCTGGCGGTTCAACCTCGACGCTGCTGCCACGCGGCTGCTCACTGCATCCGGCTGGGAGGCGCCGCGCCCCACGGCGTTACCCTTCGGCGGCGAACTCGTTGATTCGTACCTGGCACCCCTCGCCGAACTGCCGGCCATCGCCAGCCGGCTGCACTCCGGCGCGCGCGTCGTGGCCGTGACGCGGCTCGGGATGGACAAGACCCACAGCCGCGGCCGCGACACAACGCCGTTCCTGCTCCGGGTCGAACACGCGGGCGGAGAAGTCCGCGAGTACCGTGCCGCGGGCGTCATTGATGCCTCCGGCACGTGGGACACCCGCAATCCGCTCGGCACCTCCGGGCTGCCGGCGGCGGGCGAGGCGGCCGCCGCGGAGCGGATTTCCGCCGCACTCCCGGACGTCCTAGGCCGCGAGCGTGCCCGGTTCGCAGGACAACGGGTCCTCGTGGTGGGCGCAGGACACTCCGCCGCCAACACGCTGATCAACCTTGCGGACCTGGCGAAGCAGGAGCCGGACACGAAAATCCTTTGGGCAGTGCGAGGCGCCTCCGCCGAGAAAGTCTACGGCGGCGGCGACGCCGACGGCCTCCCGCGCGCGGGCAGCTGGGCAGCCGGCTCCGCCGCCTGGTCGAGGCCGGCACCGTGGAGCTGCACACCGGTTTCGGGATCACCGCCCTCACAGCGTCGGCCGCGGGCGTCACTGTCAGCTCCGCCGACGGCCGCACCCTCGAAGCCGACGTCGTTGTGCCGTGCACCGGATTCCGCCCGGACCTGGACATCCTGCGTGAACTCCGGCTGGAGCTGGACCCGGCCGTCGAGGCTCCGCGTGAACTGGGTCCGCTGATCGACCCGGAGTTCCACTCCTGCGGCACGGTCGCGCCGCACGGCGCCCGGCTGCTGGCCCACCCGGACAAGGACTTCTACATCGTGGGGATGAAATCCTACGGCCGGGCGCCAACCTTCCTGCTGGCCACCGGCTACGAGCAGGTGCGGTCCGTCGCGGCCGCCCTGGCCGGAGACCGCGTGGCCGCGGACACCGTCCTGCTCGAACTTCCGGAAACCGGCGTCTGCTCCTCCGATGCCGGCACCAGTTGCGACATCCCGGCAGTTTCCGCCGATCCTGTCCTGGAGACGGCGGGAGGCTGCTGCGGCACCCCGAGCCCGTGCTGGTCGGGTTCCCCACCGGTCTGGCCCACGGCCGTTCGGCGGACTGAGCTTGGCTGTTCGCCGCTGCGTGGCTCCTGGCCGGAACGGCCCAGGCCGCCGTCCTCTACCAGCCTGCTTTCACCGTGATCAGCCGCTGGTATGGCCGCAACAGGGTCCGCCCGCTGACCACGCTGACGCTCGTGGCCGGCTTTGCCTCGACGATTTTCGCCCCGCTCACCGCGGGACTCACCGCCGCCGTCGGCTGGCGCAGCACGTTCCTGGTCCTCGCGGCGCTGCTGGGGCTGATCACGGTCCCGCTGCACGCACTTTTTCTCAACCGCTCCTGGCCGGCCGCGGCATCACCCGCCCGGCCGGGACGCGATCGCCTCCCGGTTCGCGCCGTAGCCCGGAGCCCCGAGTTCCTGGGGCTCCAGGCCCTCATGGTGCTGTTGTGCCTGGGTCTTTACACGGTGACGCTGAACATCATTCCGCTGCTTATGGAAAAGGGTGCCGGCTACGCCGGTGCCGCGCTGGGCCTGGACCTGGTGGGGGCAGGGCAGGTCGCCGGGCGCCTTCTGTTCGCGCGCAGACCGGGAAGTAAGTCCCTGTTCCTGGCGCAGGCCCGGCGCCACAATTGAGTATGTCCGCCGAACGCCCGAGTGGTCCGCCGCCCCTTGTGGTCGGCGTGCTCCCGGGCAGAGCCCCGAAGTGCTGCAGACTGCCGCTTCGCTGGCCTCGAAACTCTCCGCCCCCTGATCTGCGCCCACGTGGATGAGGCAAGTTATCTCGTGGAGTGGGACCCCGCGCGGTCGGCGCACCGGCTCTCACTGCACCCGGAGACGGACAACGCCGAAATCCGCGCCGTCACACAGGAGTTGCGGAAGAGCATCGGCCTGGCCTGCGATGCACAGGGGATCCAGTGGACCCTGCGGACGCTGGCCGGAGATCCGGCGCGGGCCCTGGGCAGGCTGGCAGCCGAAGTCGGCGCCGCCATGATCATCGTGGGCACACCCGAACCCGGCCTGGGTCACCGGATTTCCGCTGCCCTCAACGGTTCGGTGGCCGCATGGCTCAGCCACCACCAGGACCATCCCATCCTCATCGTTCCGGTCCGGTCCGCGATCCACCACCGGACCAAGCACGGCGCCTGACATGACGATGGCTGACCCAGCGTGACCGGCCCCTGGACCGCGAGGCCGTTACTGCCGCCTATCGGCGCAACTGCACGGAGCTGGAGACCACCCTGGCGCTCATTCCGCCCCAAGCGCTCCACCGCCGCAGCGCGGGCACCCGATGGACCAACGAGGAGCTGCTCTACCACATGGTGTTCGGCTACATCGTGGTGTTGGCCCTGCTTCCGCTCGTGCGGGTCTTCGGACGGCTCCCTGATTCCGTCAACCGGGGTTTCGCCTGGCTGCTGAACGCCGGGACCGTACCGTTCGACATCATCAACTACTGGGGATCCAGGGAGGCGCACGAATCTTCAACCACCGGCGGATGGCCGCCAAGTTGCGCCGGGTGACCTCGGCGATGGAACGGCGCCTCCGGCGGGAAACGGAGGCCGGGCTGGCATGCCGGATGCACTTCCCGACCCGCTGGGACCCGTTCTTCAAGGAGAGCATGACCCTCGCGGACGTCTACGCGTACCCGGTGGCGCACTTCGACTTCCATGCGACCCAGCTGTCCTGGAACATCGGGCCGGAGGCGCCGGAGGCCGCCGAAAATAAAGCGAAAGTACTTATTCGGGGTGCTTCCTTTCCCTGACTACTGCCAAGTAAGCTTGAATCCGTAGGCGCGAACGATGGGGCGCCTGCCCAAAGACTGCTCCGGAGTGCGTATCCCCCAATAACGCACTCCGGAGCTTTTTGTGTCCCGGCGTCCCCGTCCGCCTGGCGCCAAATACCCCCATGGGGTACTTGCGGCATACCCCTTGGGGTATATGTTGTCCTTATGAACGAGTCGGAAGCCCCAGTCCCCGTCATGGATGCCGCCGATGCCGCACCGCATCAGCAGCACGGCTACTCCCCCAACAAGGAGGCATACCTCCTGCGGCTGAAACGGATCGAGGGCCAAGTACGCGGCATCGCCCGGATGGTCGATGAGGACAAGTACTGCATCGACATCCTCACCCAGGTTGCCGCCGTCACCAAGGCCCTGCACGCCGTCAGCCTCGGACTGGTGGAGGAGCACATCGGCCACTGCGTTGTCGGGGCCGCCGCCGAACCGGACGCGGCACTGCGGGCTGAGGCCATCGATTTCAAGGTCAAGGAGGCCACCGATGCCATCGGGCGCCTGCTGCGGTAGCGGCAACACCACTCACCACACCATCGGGCTGATGAACCAGCCGCCCACGAACCAGGAGCAAGCCATGAGCACCGTTTCCACCACCGTCAACGTTTCCGGCATGACCTGCGGGCACTGTGTGTCCTCCGTCAGCGAGGAACTTGAAGCCCTCGCCGGGGTAGAGAAGGTCGATGTCGACCTCAACTCCGGCGGCGTTTCCACCGTCACCATCACGTCGGCCGGCGCCCTGTCCACGTCCGAGATCGGCGAAGCCGTTGCCGAAGCAGGCTACCTGGTGGTGGCCAACGAGGCCTGATCACCCGCCGCAGGCACACACAGCCGCAGCACACAGCGCGGAGGACCAGAACAGACAGGGAAAACACGGTGAGTAGAGAGCAGCTTTTGGACCAGCCCGGAACCCGGGTGATCGAGCTCGACATCGACGGCATGACCTGCGCCTCCTGCGTCAGCCGCGTCGAACGCAAGCTCGGAAAGCTCGACGGCGTCACCGCCTCCGTCAACCTGCCCCTGGAGTCGGCCCAGGTCACAGTCCCCACCGGAATCACGGACAGCCAGATCACCGCCACGGTGGAGGCAGCAGGCTACAAGGCCACAGTCCGCACCCCCAAGATCACACTGGCACCCGCGGAGCATGTGGCCGGTGGCGTCGCGACGGGTGACCGCACTGCGACCCACGCAGCAGCCAAGCTCCGCCCGCGCCTGATCGTCGCGGCCATCCTCACCGTCCCGGTGTTCCTGATTTCGATGTTTCCCGCGTTCCAGTTTCCGAACTGGGGCTGGGTGGCGGGAATCCTGGCCCTGCCCGTGGTCACCTGGGCGGCGTGGCCCTTCCACCGTGCCGCCGCCATCAACGCCCGCCATTTATCGTCCACCATGGACACGCTCGTCTCCATCGGCGTGACGGCGGCCTATGTCTTTTCGGCCTGGCAGCTCTTCGCGGACCCGCGGATGACGGACCACCCGCCGGGGATGGAGGGCATGGAGGACATGGCCTCCGGCGGACTGTACTTCGAGGTCGCCGCGGTGGTCACCACCTTCCTGCTGCTGGGCCGATACCTGGAGGCCAATGCCAAGCAGAAGGCCGGAGACGCCCTCAAGGCCCTGCTGAACCTCGGCGCCAAGGACGCCACGGTCCTTCGGGACGGCCGGGAGCAGCAGCTGCCGGCCGACCGGCTGGCCGTGGGCGACGTTATTGTGGTCCGCCCCGGCGAGAAAATCGCGACGGACGGCATCGTCGTCGAAGGTTCCTCCGCCGTCGACGCCTCGCTGGTCACGGGCGAATCCGTGCCCGTGGAAGTGGGCCCGGACAGCCCGGTCACGGGCGCCACCATCAACACCTCCGGCCGCCTGCTGGTCCGGGCCACGCGTGTCGGCGCCGAAACGACACTGGCCCAGATGGGCGGCTGGTATCGCAGGCCCAGTCCGGCAAGGCGCCGATCGCCCGCCTCGCGGACCGGATCAGCTCCGTGTTCGTGCCCGCGGTCCTGGCCATCGCCGCAGTGACCTTCGGCGGCTGGCTGCTGGCGGCCGGACCGGCGGTCAGCGACGCCGACCTTCGTGCCGCGTTCACGGCCGCTGTCGCCGTACTGGTCATCGCCTGCCCCTGCGCCTTGGGCCTGGCCACCCCGGTGGGACTGCTCACCGGAACCGGCCGGGGCGCGCAGCTGGGCATCCTGATCAAGGGCCCGCAGGTGCTCGAGGATACCCGGACTGTCGACACCATCCTGCTGGACAAGACCGGCACTGTGACCACGGGCCACCTCGCCGTCGACGGCACCACGGCGTTCGGGACCGTCACCCCGGCGGACGTCCTGCGGCTGGCCGGAGCCGTGGAGGATGCCTCCGAGCACCCGATCGCCCGCGCCGTGGCCGCCGCCGCACGGTCAGCCGAACGCGGACCGGACCACTCCGGTGCCACGACGGCGACCGGCGCCGGGGCCGGGGTCCTGCCCGCCGTCGTCAACTTCCGCTCCGCGCCCGGCGGCGGAGTCCAGGGAACCGTCGAAGGCCGGCTCATAACAGCCGGCCGCACGGGCTGGCTGCAGGCGAACGGCATAGTCCCGGACACCGCGCAGCTGGAGGCGTTCAGCAGGGCCGAAGGCTCCGGGGCCACCGCGGTCTGGCTTGCCGTGGACGGGGAACCGGCCGGAATCATCAGCCTGCGCGACACGGTCAAGCCGGGCTCCGCGGCCGCGATCTCACGGCTCCGCGGTCTCGGGCTCCGGCCCATCCTCCTGACCGGGGACAACGCCGCGGTGGCCGCGCAGGTGGCCGCCGCCGTCGGAATCGCTCCGGAGGATGTGTTCGCCGGGGTACCGCCGGAGGGCAAGGTCGAGGCCGTGCGGAAGCTGCAGGCCGCCGGCGCCACGGTGGCCATGGCCGGCGACGGCGTCAACGACGCCGCCGCGCTGGCGAAGGCAGACCTCGGCATCGCGATGGGATCCGGCACCGATGTGGCGATCGAGGCGGCCGACCTGACGGTGATGGGCAACGATCTCGGCCAGGTCGCGCAGGCGATCGAACTGTCCCGCCGGACGCTGGCGACCATCAAGACGAACCTCTTCTGGGCGTTCTTCTACAACGCGGTGGGGATCCCGGTGGCCGCCCTGGGCATGCTCAACCCGATGATCGCGGGCGCGGCGATGGCGGCCAGCTCCGTGCTGGTGGTGGCCAACTCGCTGCGGCTGCGCAGCTTCGGCAAGTAGGCGCCCTTCGGAGGGACGCCCCTCAGGCCGCGCCGTAGCGGACAGCTGCCCGGGCCTTGGCCTTGGCGGCTTCCTCCTCGCGGTCCTTGGCCGGGGCGTGGGTCACCAGGGAGTCGAGCAGGTGCTGCGTCACGTGGGCAATCTCGTGCACAGCCCGGTTGAAGGCCTCTTCGTTGGCCTTGGACGGCTTGGTGCTGCCGCTGATCTTGCGCACGTATTGCAGCGCCGCCGCTTCCACCTCGGCGGTGGTGGCGTGCGGTTCAAAATTATGGAGGGTCCGGATGTTTCGGCACATATCTCCATGCTAGGGGTCCTTGCGCCCGGGATCGAGGGCATGGGGAGGGCTGCCCATCGACAGTTTTTCGGCCGGCAGGATAGTTTGGGGGCACTGGATCTTCCGGAGCAGCCGGAATCCGAGGGGACGCCGGCGGTGCCGGGTCCGCTTCTATCACTTGAGGAGATTTTCGAATGGCTATTTGGGGTGCAGACATTGCTCAGCTCAAGACTCTTGGGACGAAGCTGCAGGCCGGTTCGTCCGAGATCGACAAGCAGAAGTCGCTGCTGACCAAGGTGCTCGAGGGCACCGACTGGAAGGGCCCGGACGCCGATAAGTTCCGCAGCGAGTGGAACGGCCAGCACGTTGCCGCCCTGGCGAAGGTGTCCCAGGCGCTGCAGGAGGCCGGCAAGCAGGCCAGCCGCAACGCCACCGAGCAGGAAAGCGCTTCCCGCTAGGCAGGAAACCCGCAGACACCGAACCGGCCCGGACGCAGCAGCGTCCGGGCCGGTTTGTGTCAGCTCCCTTTACGGCACGGGTTCGACGTCGTTCGCATGGTCGAGCGCTGACGGCACCGCGTCCGCACCGGCGCCGGTCCGCGTCCGGAGCTCGTCCAGCCGAACCAGCACAACGCCGCCGACAATCAGCAGCCCGCCCAGAAGCTGGATGGGTCCGGGCAGTTCACCCAGCAGCAGCCACGCCCAGATAACGGCGAACAGCACTTCGGTCAGCGAGACAAAGGACGCCACCTTGGAACCGAGGGCCCGCGCAGCCACAATCCCCGAGACGTAGGCCAGCACGGTGGCCAGCAGCACCAGTCCGCCCAGGGCCACCCACCAGGGGGTGACCCAGGGACCCAGGCGGGTGTCGGCGGTGCTGAAGGCCATCGGCAGCAGGCCGGTCGCGGCGGCGAGCCACATGGTGACGGCGCCCACCATCAGCCCGCCGGAGGCAAGGACGATCGGCGGGAGGGTGTCGTTTTCCTTGGCCGTGATGAAGAAATAGATGGCCAGGCAGACTGCGGCCGCGATCCCCCACAGCACACCGATAAAGTCGATCTTCACGGCTCCCGTGAGGTCCAGGACCAGGACCAGTCCGCCGAGGGACAGCAGAGTTCCGGCGATTGTCAGGGCCGCGGGCGCCGGCGGCTGGCGGCCCAGAGCCACAGCACGATGAGCACCGGAGCGAGATATTCCAGAAGCAGGGCCACCCCTACCGACAGCCGGGCCACGGCGTTGAAATAGAACAGCTGGCAGGCCGCGACCCCGATGAAGCCGAAGAGCAGAACCGTGAGCCAGTTGTCCCTGAGCTGGTGCCAGCGCCCCCGCAGTGCCGGAATGGCGGGAACCGCGAGGATAAGCGCGGCGCCGGTGAGGCGGGCGGTGACGGCCGCCCCGGGGTCCAGCCGGTCTCCAGCAGCGCCTTGGCAAAGGACCCGGAGAGGCCGAACACGGCCGAGGAAAACAGGGCAACCCCGAGGCCGGACGCCAGAAAACCGGGTGCCGCGCCGGGCTTGCCGGGACCGCGTTTTCCGGGGTGTGCATTCCGGAAGCGATCTTGGCCGGGGCTTCGGCGGTACGGCGTGCGGCAGACACGGGCTGCCTCCTGTCAGGAGTAAAGTATGGTTATGGTCATGACAGTACGCCACGCCGACGTAAGGAGTCAAGATGCTTTTTGCCCCTGACACAGAGGTGGCCCTGCGGTCCGTGGTCAACCTGATCAACTCCGCGGCCAACGGGGACGAACAGCTCGCCACGGAGCAGGACCTGGACCGGTTCCTCGAAGCGGAGGGGTTCACCGGCTCGCGGACCCGGGACGCGGCCGAGCTGGCCAGCGTGCACCGTCTACGCGCGGAACTCGCAGCCCTGTGGCTCGCGGACGAATCCGCCGCGGTGGACACAGTGAACAGGCTGCTGAGGCAGGCGCGGGCCCTCCCCAGCTGGTCAAGCACGATCAGTGGGACTGGCATCTGCACGCCACCACGCCGGAAGCTCCGCTGGCGGACCGGATGAGCACCGAGGCGGCGATGGCCCTGGTGGACGTCATCCGCAGCAAGGAGATGGACCGCATGCTGGTGTGCGCTGCGGACGACTGCGACGCCGTCGTGCTGGACCTCAGCCGGAACCGTTCCAAGCGCTACTGCGACACCGGCAACTGCGCCAACCGCGCCCACGTGGCAGCGTACCGGGCACGGAAAGCCGCGTCCTGAGCGGCAGGTTCTAGCTGCGGTCGCCGGGGTGTCCGGGCCGCCGGCTTCCGGCCGGGTGGCCGGACCGCCGGTTTCCGGCCGGGAACGGGCCGGGTGGCCGCCGTGGCCGGAGTTCCGCGAGCTCAGGTTGACGCCGGAGCCCTTGCCGAGATGTTCAGCGTTGGGCTTGTGGCCCATCGACAGCATGGCGAGTACCACCAGGATCACGATAAAAGCGATGCCCGCGGCGATAAAGGCCAGATCGAAGCGGGGCGTCTTAGCCGTGCCGCCCGACGCGAAAATGAGGGTGGCAACGAATGCCACCACAGCCCAGAAAGCGGAGAACATCAGCGGGCCCTTGACCGAGGTCCGCAGGTTGCGCGGTTCTCCAGATTTCTGCTGTGCCAAGGTGCTTTCCTCCTGCAGCCGACGCCGCCAGGCGTGGCCGTTGTGATCCCGCAATCGTTCTACGCAAGGTAGAACCTGTCGCTACTAGTTTACGGCCTCCGCGGAATCGGCCCGCGCATCATGCCGCAGGGTCAGTCCCGCCAGCGCCCAGAGGACGCCGCTGATGATGGCGCCGCCGCCCGCGACGCCAAGCAGCGCGTGCGGACCGAGGTCGATGAAGAACGGCAGCAAGACCGCCGTGCCCAGCGCGACGGCGCCGGAGGCCATCCAGTCACGCGCAAGCACGGACCGGCCGCGGTGCGTGATGCCGAGGTAGAGCTCTGCAGCGCCGGCGAGGCCGAGGCCGACGGCTGCCAGCACACCGAAGACCAGACTGCTCGGAAGGAGGCCGACGGCGGCGCCGGTTCCGGTCAGTACGGCGCCGGCGGCGGAAAGGATCTTGCTGGATGATGACCCGGCCCGGAGGCCGGTCCTGTTCACGCTCCAGAGCAGCACCACGCCGGTGGCCAGCAGGTAGAGGCCGCCGGCCCAGCCCATGCCCTCCGCGGATGGCGCCGCCCAGAACACGGTCACGGCGCCGAATCCGAGCGCGACGGCGGCCCGGACCAGCACCGGTTTCCAAAGATCCGCCGCGGCGGGCAGGGCGGCGGAGGCGTCAGGGGCTGCGTGGAGAGTCACCCGTCCAGTTTAGTGTGAAGCCGCACGCGTGCGCGCCGGTACTCAGTGCGAGCCGAGCACCATCCACCGGTCCGTCCGGGCGCGAAGGCCCAGCGTGACGGCCCGGGCCGTCATATAGCCGAGGGAGAACGCCGCCCACAGCCAGAGCAGGCCCGCACCGCCACCGGCCCCTGACTGTCCGACGGCCAGCAGCAGCGGCAGATACGCCGCGAGGTTCACGACGCCGGCAATCGCCAGGTACTTGGCATCCCCTGCACCAATCAGCACACCGTCGAGGACAAAGACATAGCCGGCAAGCGGCTGTCCGGCCGCGAGCACCCACAATGCCAGCGTGAGCGCAGCCTGGACATCGGCGTCGGATGTGAAGAGCCGCCCCGCCCACGGTGCCGCGACCGCCAGCAGGAGTCCTGTGATCGCACCAAAGCCGAGGCCCCAGCGGACCATGGTTCCGGTGAGCTTCCGTGCCCCGGACGGGCGGGAGGCGCCGAGTTCCTTGCCGATCAGCGCCTGGGCGGCAATCGCGAGGGCATCGAGGGCGAACGCCAGGAATGTAAAGATCGTCATCGCGAGCTGGTGGGCAGCCAGGTTGACCGGCCCCTGGGCCGTGACCACCACCACTGTGGCAAGAATCGCAATGCGCAGGCTGAGCGTCCGCAGCATCAGCCACGAGCCCACTTTGCTCAGGGACCGGATGCCGCGCCAATCCGGCAGCAGGGCCACACCGTGGCGGCGGGCATTGCGCCCGACCATCACCACGTAGACCAGGGCCATGGCCCACTGGGCGATGCTGGTGCCGATCGCCGAACCGGCGACGGACCACTGCAGCCCGTAGACCAGGAAGAGATTCAGCGCGACGTTCAGCGTGAAACCGGAGGCCGCTACCAGCAGCGGGGTGCGCGTGTCCTGCAGGCCGCGCAGCACCCGGTGCCGGCGAAGATGAGCAGCATCGCGACGAGTCCGGGCATCGACCAGCGCAGGTAATCCACGGCGAAGGCCCGCACCTCGCCGCTGGCACCCATGAGGTCGACGAGTGGTTCGGCGGCCAGGAAACCGGCGGTCGCCAGCACCACGCCGAGCAGCAGGGCCAGCCACACGCCGTCCCGCCCGGCTGCGAGGGCCTTGGGCAGCTGGCCGTTGCCGATCGCCCGCGCCACGGCCGGAGTGGTGGAGTAGGCGAGGAACACCATCAGGCCCACCACCGTGTGGAGCACCGCCGATGCCAGCCCGACACCCGCGAGCTGTGCGACCCCGAGATGCCCGACAATCGCCGCATCCGCGAGCAGGAACAGCGGTTCGGCGATCAGCGCACCGAACGCGGGCACGGCGAGACGCAGGATCTCCCGCCGGCGGCCTGCCGCAGACGGGAGCGTGGCGGGAGTGGGGGCGGAAACGGTCACGGCACCACCCTAACGGCACGGCCTGCGTCGCACGGCTTCGCATTAGTTGACTTTTCAAGTATGCACCGGAACACTGGAACTTGAATCTTCAAGTAAATCTGTGGCGGTGTACAGCTGCCACTCTTCCTACGTCAGGACGGCACCCCCATGAACCAGCACACACTTACCACCTCGGCCCGCACGATCCTGCGTATCGTCACGGGATTCCTTTTCGCCGCGCACGGCTGGCAGAAATTCAATGAGTTCACGATTGCCGGCACGCAGACCTCCTTCGCGCAGATGGGCGTGCCGGCCGCCAACATCGCCGCCCCGGTGATCGCCACGCTCGAACTCGTCGGCGGCATCGCACTGATCGTCGGCGTGCTCACCCGCGTGTTCGCTGCCCTGCTCGCGGTGAACATGCTCGGCGCCCTGTTCCTGGTCCACGCCCCGGCCGGCATCTTTGCCGCAACGGGCGGCTACGAACTCGTGCTGATCCTGGCTGCCGCCGCCCTGGCCCTGGCCTTCGTCGGCGCGGGCAAGGTCTCCGTGGACAGGGCCCTCTTCGGCCGCAGTGACTCCAAGCTGAGCGTCCTCGCCTAAAGGGATTTCCCGGCGCCTCGCGGCGCACGGCGGCGGGCGGTCACCTCCGGGTGGCCGCCCGCCGTCGTGCCTGCCGGGTTCGGCATGCCGCTTATGGCGCTCCGGTACGCGTTTATGTCCCCGCCCGCGCCGCAAACCCGGGCGGTCAGTAAACTTTCACCATGAGTGACAACGCCGCCAACTCCGTGACCCTGCGCTTCCTGGCAGCCCCCACCGACGTCGGCCACAGCGGTTCGGTCGATGCCGGCACGGTCCTCGAATGGGTGGACAAGGCGGCCTATGCCGCGGCGGTGGGCTGGGCCAAGTCCTATTGCGTGACGGCCTACGTGGGGAACATCCACTTTGCGGATCCGGTCAACAGCGGGGACATGGTCGAAGTCGAGGCGACGATTGTCTATACGGGCCGGTCCTCCATGCACATCCGCACCGTGGTGTCCTCGGGCGATCCGAAGGGCGGCCCGGCCACGATGCGCAGCCAGTGCATGGTGATCTTCGTGGCCGTGGGCGCGGACGGCAAACCGGCTCCGGTACCGCACTTTGAACCCGTGACGCCGGACGAAATCGAACAGCGCGACCATGCGCTGGCGCGGATCAAAGTCCGCGAGGACATCGTCCAGGCGATGAGCGGACAGGAATACACCGAGGCCGGGACCGCCGAGAACGTAGTCCTGCGCTTTGTGGCCGCACCCACGGATGTGAACTGGGGCGGCAAGGTGCACGGCGGCATCGTGATGAAATGGATCGACGAAGCGGCCTACGTCTGCGCCTCGCGCTACTGCGGGATGGACACGGTGGCCGTCTTTTCCGGCGGAGTGCGCTTTTACCGGCCGCTGCTGATCGGCCACGTGGTGGAGGTGGAAGCGCGGCTGGTCTACACCGGGACGAAGGGCATGCACATCGCGGTCCATGTCCGCTCGGGGATCCGAAGGGACGCGAGCTGGAGCTCACCACCTACTGCCTCACCGTCATGGTGGCACGCGATAAGCACGGCACGTCCGTCCCGATCCCGCAATGGGTGCCGGTGTCCGAGGAGGACAAGCGGCTGCACGCCCACGCCCGCGAACTGCTGGAGATCCGGGGCCGGGCACCGGGAAACCGGCTGCCCAACCACCTGTTGCGGCCGGCGGCGCCTGGCCGGGACAGCTAGAAGCCGCCGCCCCCGGCGTCGGCTGCCATGTTGGCGAACCGCGAGTAGTGGCCCTGGAAGGCGACCACAATGTCCTTCGTGGGGCCGTTGCGGTGCTTGGCGATCAGGATGTCCGCCTCACCGGCACGCGGCGATTCCTTGTCATAGACGTCCTCGCGGTGCAGCAGGATGACCATGTCGGCATCCTGCTCAATGGAACCGGATTCACGCAGGTCCGAGACCATGGGCCGCTTGTCCTGGCGCTGCTCGGAGCCACGGTTCAGCTGCGACAGGGCAATGACGGGGACCTGAAGTTCCTTGGCCAGCAGCTTCAGCGCTCGGGAGAACTCGGAGACCTCCTGCTGGCGGGACTCCACCTTTTGCCGGAGCTCATCAGCTGGAGGTAGTCCAGAATGACGAGCTTGAGGTCATGCTGCTGCTTCAGGCGGCGGCACTTGGCCCGGATTTCCATCAGGGACATGTTGGGGCTGTCGTCGATGAACAGCGGCGCCTCATTCATCCGGCCCATCGTGGTGGCGATCTTGGACCACTGTTCGTCCTTGATGGTGCCCTTGCGCAGGTCCTGGAGACCGATCGTGGCCTCGGCGGACAGCAGGCGCATGGCAATCTCGTTACGGCCCATTTCCAGGGAGAACATCACGGTGGCGAGGTTGTTCTTGATGGCCGCGGAGCGGGCGAAGTCCAGGGCGAAGGTGGACTTACCGACGGCGGGGCGGGCGGCGATGACGATCATCTGGCCGGGGTGCAGGCCATGGGTGAGCTCATCGAGTTCGTAGAAGCCGGTGGGAACGCCCGTCATTCCCTCCTCCCGGTGGCCGGACGCTTCGATCTCGTCCACGGTGGACTCCATCACGTCCTTGAGGACAACGTAGTCCTCTGCGGTGCGGCGCTCCGCCACGGCATAAATCTCCGCCTGGGCCTGGTTGACCAGGTCTTCAACCTCGCCGTCCTGGCCGTAGCCGAGCTGGACGATCTTGGTGCCGGCATTGACCAGGCGGCGCAGCACAGCGCGTTCACCCACGATTTCGGCGTAGTAGCCGGCGTTGGCGGCCGTGGGAACGGTCTGGATGAGCTCGTGAAGGTAGGCGGGGCCGCCGACCCGGTTGATCTCGCCCCGCTTGGTCAGTTCATCCGACACGGTCACAGCGTCGGCAGGTTCACCGCGGCCGTAGAGGTCGATGATGGCTTCGTAGATCGTCTCGTGCGCAGGACGGTAGAAGTCGACGCCCCGCAGGATCTCGACGACGTCGGCAATGGCGTCCTTGGACAGCATCATGCCGCCCAAAACGGACTGTTCGGCGGGAATGTCCTGCGGCGGCTTACGGCTGCCCTCGGCTCCCCGGGTCCCCTCGACTGAGTCCAGATGCGTAACTGACAAAACTGCCGTCCTCCATTGTGTGCCGCGGCGAAAATCCGTGCGCCGACGACGGGTGTCTTCCGGGCCTTGGTGCCCGGCAGCATCGACGCCGGCGTGGGCCCGACGGTTAAGTAGTATCAGCCGGCTCCGACACTTTGCCGCCCTCCGGCTCTGCCGGTTTTCCACAGCCCGGGGTCCGGCCCTGAAGGGGCCGGTTTGAAAGAACGCGTCGTGCAGCCGGCACCGGATTTCGGTATCCAAGGCTCGATATCCAGCAACGCTATCGCCCGATCCGGCAGTCACCAACCCGACCGGCCGCCACCCCTGTGGATAAGCTGTGCACTACTGCCCCCTGCTTGTGCACAGCCTGTGTGAACAGCTGTGGATAGAAAAATAGTTGCAGCTGTAATTAGGCCCTGACCTGCGGAAACACCGCGTTCACCGTGTGGACACAAAAGAATTTTCGCCAACGTTCATCCACAGACCACGTGGAGCAGCTGGGGATACCGGGTGGCATATGAGGCCACACATGACCGGAAATATGCACATTAAGTGATGGTCCTCACCGAAGCTCCTCCGGATGGGCGGGGTGGGCGGCGAAGCGCGGCTGCCGGCCGCGTACTGTATGCCAATCGCAGAATGTGCTGTGGATAACTGCGATCTGGCATAAGCTCTTCACATGGGCGATGTATTGCTGGTCATACTGCCTGCCCTTATCCTGGCGGCGGTCCTTTGGGCATTTACCACGGCCCTCCGGCCGCGCGACTTCGGCATGTCCGATGCGGAACGCTACCAGCACGAACTGGCGGTCCGGTCGCAGGCCCATTACGCCGCCCAGGTCCAGGCAGCCACCGCCGCCCGCGCCCGCGTGGATGCCGTGACCCGGCCCAGCCAGAACGAACAGCAGCAGTCACAGCAGGCAGACCACGCCCGTCAGGCGCTGCGTGCCCAGACGGGATCCGCGCCCGCCGTCGGGCATCCCGGCTACCAGGGCCCCGTTCTGCCGGGAGGCCAGCTCAATCCCCAGTTTGCCCTGCAACTCCAGTCGCTGGCCCGGAACGGCAAGAAGCTCCAGGCCATCAAACTGTTGCGGCAGGCAACCCATTCAGATCTTTTGACCGCTAAGAATTTTGTAGATCGGCTGTAGTTTCATGGAATCCCTGCTTGTCCCCCTCCTTATTCTGGCGCTCGTCGCTGCCGGCGTCCTTGTGGGTGCCCGCGCCCTCGGCCACCGCGGCTCCCGGACCCGGACCCGGCCGGAAGCGGCCCCTGAGCCCGGCAACGATCCAGTTGAGCTTGCCCGGACCTCCGCGGCCAAGCTCAACCAGGAGCAGCACCGGCGCCTCTACGCACTGATCGCCCAAGGGCAGGCCATGGCCGCCATCAAACTGTACTTAGAGGCCACAGGCGACGGCCTGAGGGCCTCCCGTGACGCCGTGGGGGCCCTGGCGGCCCACCCGCAGCCCTTCCGGCCCGAGGCCGCCGAGCCGGCGCCCGTTGAGGACGACGACGACGCGCCGCAGCGGTTCGCGTACCGCTACCGGGCGATCGCCAGCAAAGGCGATGTGACCCGCGAAGTCAGCAGCAACATGCTCAACGATGAGATCTACGGCAGGATCCGCACGCTCGCCAGAAGCGGCGACACCGAAGCGGCGGCCGAGACCCTGACCCGCCACTCGGACATTTCCATCAAACAGGCCCGGGAATTCATCGCCCTGCTCGAGGACTGAGCCCGCGGCTGGCCCGCGGGCAGAACCGGCCCGCGGAGGTCTAGAAGTCGAACAGTTCCCCGAGCCAGCCTTCCTTCTTCTTCGGGCGGCGGCGGTCGTCATAGCGGGGCTGGTCGTAGCGCGGACGGTCCCGTCGCTCGTCGTACCGTCGGTCATCGTAGCGGCGGTCATCCGGACGTCGGTCATCCCTGCGCGGGTCCAGGTTGTAGAGCGGCGGCGGGATGTGGCCGGGCGTCGTCGGCGGCATTGGCGCCGGCGGCGCCGGTGTCACCGGTGTCACCGGGCCCATGGTCTCCGCAGCGCGGTCCAGGATCTTGTCCAGCTCGCCCCGGTCCAGCCAGACACCGCGGCACTGGGGGCAGTAATCGATCTCGACGCCACTGCGTTCGCTCATGATCAGGTCAACTGAATCCACAGGACATTTCATGTCCCGCACAACGACCGGGGTGCATAATGGTTCGCCGGCGCCCGGCGAGGTCAGGGCCTGCCGGAAATGCCGGCGAGCAACTGTTCGAACGGCAGTGACTCCAGGGCCGCCGGCTTTTGCTGCGGCTGCGCGCCCTGCAGCAGGCCGGCGAACTCCCCGCCGCCCGCTCGATCCGGGTGGACAGGGCCGAGCCGCCGTCGTCGTTGTTGCCCCAGTCCTGCGGACCGGCAAAGACTGCGGTGTTGGCGGTCCGGGTGCGGAGGTACGTGAACAGGGGGCGCATGGCGAAGTCCAGGACCATCTGGTGCCGGTCCGTGCCGGCAGTGGCGCCGAGCAGCACGGCCTTCCTCCAGCGATTTGGGGTCCAGGACATCGATGAACGATTTGAAGAGTCCGCTGTAGGAGGCGCTGAATACGGGGCTGACGGCAATGATGCCGTCCGATGCCTCGACTCCGGCGATCACTCCGGCCAGGGTCGGCGCCGCGTAGCCGGTCACAAAGTTGTTCGCGATGTCCACCGCCAGGTCCCGCAGTTCCACAGTCTCGATGTGGACGGCGTATCCGGCCGCGGCGAGCTGGCGCTCCGCAGAGGCAGCCAGCTGGTCCGCCAGCAGACGGCTCGACGACGGGACGCCGAGTCCGGCGGAAAGAACGGTGATACGGCGGGTTTCCACGGAGTGCTCCTGATGTGAGGCGGGGGCCTGAGCCCTGATGCATGCGTTTGCATCTACCTGTAGAAGCGGGGCACGGCACCGTTTATTCCCACCTACGTTGCGCTGTCACTTTTGGTCCCTCTGCCGCCGGGATGGCAACAACGAGTGACAGCGCATCCGAGGGTCAGAGCAGGACAAAGCCTTCGATGCAGCTCACCGAGCTGCCTCCGACCCAGATGTCGTCCCCCACCGCGTCGACATGGATCCGTCCCGCCCGGCCCAGCACTGTTCCCTGCGCCGCGACATAGGATTCCGGGGCTCGGCCGCTGCGGATCAGCCACTGGGCCGCGCCCGCGTTGAAGCTGCCGGTCACGGGGTCCTCCGCCGCGGCATCGCCCGGAATGAAGGTCCGCACTTCGAAGCCGACCGCGGATCCGGCGGGATGGGGACCGATCACACCGACCTTGAGCCCGGCCATGGCCGCGTAATCGGGCCTGACGGACAGGACCGCCTCCGCCGACTCCAGCAGCACGCCGATCCAGTTCGGTCCGTTGACCAGCCAGGACGCGTCCAGGAGCGCCTCCCGCGGCATACCCAGTCCGGCAGCCACCCGGGCGAGTTCCGCCTCGGACACGGGTCCCGAGCGGGTCAGCGGCGGCGCCGCGAAGGCGAGCCGCCGCCGTCGCGCTTGACCCTGACCAAGCCGGCCCCGCACTCCTGGACCAGCACGCCGTCCTGCCGGGGATGCCGCCGGCCTCGAGCCAGGCGTGCGCCGAACCGAGGGTGGGATGGCCGGCAAAGGGAACTCCTCGCTGCCGGTAAAGATTCGGACCCTGTAATCGGCCTCAGGGTCCGTGGGCGGCAGCAGGAACGTAGTTTCGGCGAGGTTGGTCCAGTTGGCAAACTGCTGCATGACGTCCGCCGGGAGTCCCTCGGCGTCGATGACGACGGCCAGCGGATTTCCCCGGTACGGCTCGGCGGAGAAAACGTCCACCTGCCCGAAGGGACGCAGACGGGGCTCAGGTGCAGGGTTCGGGGTCACCGCAGCAGGCTATCACCGACGCCGTTGCGGCTGACAAGGGTGCCCCGGTCTGCGAGACTGCCCCCATGGCCGCTAACAAGACCCAAAACAAGACCGTAGCAACCGGCGCGTCCGTCGAGGAGTTCCTCGCCGCCGTCGAGCATCCCGTCCGCAGGGAGGACGGCCTCCGGCTGCTGGACCTGATGGCAGGGATCACGGGGCAGCCGGCACAGATGTGGGGCCCGACGATAGTGGGGTTCGGCGATTACCACTACAAGTACGAGACCGGGCGCGAAGGGGATGCCCCCGCCGTCGGCTTCTCGCCGCGGAAGGCCAGCCTGTCGCTGTACGGGCTGATTTATGGCCCCGGGGCGGAGGAACTCCTGGGCCGGCTGGGGAAGCACAAGACCGGTGCGGGCTGCCTCTACATCACCAAGCTCGACGACGTCGACGAGGCCGTGCTCGCCGACCTGATCCGCGAGGGGTACCGCCATGTCATGAACGTCCTGCACCACGGCTGATCGTCCGGTCAAAGTTAACGCAGAAGGCCCCCGCGTCCGGTTCCTCAGGGGAATCCGAAGGCGGGGGCCTTCCAGCAGTTCAGGACTGCAGAGCCGTGAAGGCTACTTGCCTGCGACTACGTCGAGATCGATCACAGCGGCAACGTCGTCGTGCAGACGGACGTTGGCCTGGTAGGAACCAACCGACTTGATGTGCGTCGGCAGTTCCACCTTGCGCTTGTCGATGCGGCCAAGGCCAGCGGCCTCAACAGCGTCGGCCACGTCGCCCTGCTTGACGGTGCCGAACAGGCGTCCGGTCTCGCCAGCCTTGACAACGAGCTTGACCGGCTTGGCGGAGAGTGCAGCGGCCTGCTTCTGAGCGTCTTCCAGGGAAGCGTGCTCGCGGGCGGCGCGGGCAGCCTTGATGGACTCAACCTGCTTCTCGCCACCCTTGGACCAGGTCAGAGCGAAGTTGCGGGGCAGCAGGTAGTTACGTGCGTAACCGTCCTTGACCTCGACAACATCGCCTGCAGCACCGAGACCGGTTACTTCGTGGGTCAGAATGAGCTTTGCCATGTTAGTTAATCCCTTCCTTAGCCGCGGCCAGCGCCGGAGTAAGGCAGCAGAGCAACTTCGCGGGCGTTCTTGATTGCCTGGGCGATCTTGCGCTGTTCCTGCACCGTGACGCCAGTGACGCGACGGGCGCGGATCTTTCCGCGGTCGGAGATGAACTTGCGCAGCAATGCTACGTCCTTGTAGTCGATGACAGTGATGTCAGCGGCCTTCAAGGGTTGGACTTTGGTTTGGGCTTACGGAGTTCAGCCTTAGCCATCGTGGAGCTCCTATTCGATGGAGCCCGTGGATATTGATCCACGGGATGGTGGTGATCCGACGCCGGTCAGCGCCCGTCCGCCTTGCGGCGTTCCGGCGGGTGTCGTCGTCGGACCTTAGATGTTGTTTAGAAGGGAGGTTCGGAATCCGGGCCGTTGCCCCAGCCGCCGCCCGCATTGCTGACACCGGGCGTGGCCCAGGGGTCATCCTGCTGCTGTGCGGGCTGGTTGCCGCCCCAGGTTCCGCCCGAGTTGCCGCCGCCCTGGTTTCCACCAGAGCCGCCACCGAAGCCGCCACCACTGTTGCCGCCGCCGAAGCCACCCTGGGCACCGTTGCCGGCACCCCCACCGCCGGAGCGCTGGGTGCGGTTGACCTTGGCGTTGGCGTAGCGCAGGCTGGGGCCGATTTCATCGACCTCAAGCTCGATAACGGTGCGCTTCTCGCCTTCTTTGGTTTCGTAGGAACGGCTCTTCAGCCGGCCGGAAACGATCACGCGCATGCCCTTGGTCAGGGATTCGGCGACGTTCTCGGCTGCTTCACGCCATACCGACGCGCGGAGGAACAGGGTTTCCCCGTCCTTCCACTCATTGGACTGGCGGTCGAAGGTGCGGGGAGTAGACGCGATGGTGAAATTCGCTACTGCCGAGCCTGACGGTGTGAACCTCAGTTCGGGGTCATTGGTGAGATTACCGATGACTGTAATAGTGGTTTCGCCTGCCATCTACTGCCTCCTTGTTCGTTCCTGCGGGGTTAAAGAATGAGGTGCGGCTGATTACTCAGCAACAACCTTCTGCTCTTCGGGGCGGGTGATCTTGGTGCGCATGATGGTCTCATTGAGGCTGAGCTGGCGATCAAGTTCCTTGGCGGTAGCCGGCTCAGCGGTGAAGTTCACCACGGCGTAGATACCTTCAGACTTCTTCTGGATTTCGTAAGCCAGGCGACGACGGCCCCAGATATCAACCTTTTCGATGGTTCCACCATCGGTCGTGATGACGTTCAGGAACTTCTGAAGCGTTGGCTCAACGGTACGCTCTTCGACCTCGGGGTCGATGATTACCATCAATTCGTAAGGACGCATATGTGAACCCACCTCCTTTGGGCTAAGCGGTTACGGCATTTCCGTAACAGGAGGTTCATTTGCGGTGTCTTGTGCCCGCATCGCCCCCGGGAACGGGGGCAGGGCGCAGCACAGACTTCAATAGCTTAGTGCATCGGAGCCGCATTCCGCGATTCCACGCCTGCCCAGCGTAGGCGCCTACGGCGGGGATCCGGAAGCCACGCCGGCTTATATGTGGACAACGCTGTGCCATGATCGGGGAATGACCACCGGATTCCCGCCCGCCGGGCCCGTGCACCGCAGCCGGCTGCGTTTTGCGGTGATGCTCACCGCGGGGCCGCCGCGGCCGCGGTCACGGCCCTGGCCGGGTCCTGGGTGGCGGCTCCCGCCGTGGGCTGGGGCGTCGCGGCCCTGACCTACGTCGCGTGGGTCTGGCTGGCGATCGGCCGCTTCAACCCCGCCGAAACCCGTGCGCACGCCACGGCGGAGGACCCGTCCCGCGGCACAACAGACCTTCTGATCCTGGCGGCCAACGTCGCCAGCCTCGGCGCGGTGGCCGCCGTCGTCGTCGATACCCATGCCAGCGGCGGCGGGTCCCGTTTCGGCGGGGGCTCCTGGCGCTGGCCTCGGTCGCCCTCTCGTGGATGCTGGTACAGACGCTGTTCACGCTGCGGTACGCCGAGCTGTACTACGGCACGGGCGGGAAAGCCGGGACGGCGGTGGGCGGCATCGATTTCAATCAGGAACGGCCCCCGCAGTACACCGACTTCGCCTATCTCGCCACGAGCCTCGGCATGACCTACCAGGTCTCGGACACCGCCCTGCAGAACCACGGCATCCGGGCTGAGGCGCTCAAGCACAGCCTGCTGTCCTACCTCTTTGGCACCGTCATCCTGGCGACGACGATCAGCCTCGTGATCAGCCTGGCGTTCTAAAATCCCGGGCTCCGCTCCGGGACAGCCCGCTGCGGGCGTTCAGAAGCAAAAACAAGTACCGGACACGAAACTACTCGACTTCCGACGATGCCCTACTCGACTATCCGTGCGGCCTAGTCCCCCGTCAGACCCCGGCTATATTTGCAACAGCACCGCCAATTAGTCGGGCTTGCGCTTCAATTCCGGCGTCGTCCGGGCCCCTCTGGGGCAGTACCCATTGGCGTGCTGCAATAAATACGTCAGTTCGGGATCCACCATTTTCCCCGGAAACTCGTGGAACTTGACAGAGCGGTCTCCTGGGTATGAATGGTGGCGCCCGTGGTTTTATCTGATCGAAATGTAGCGTCAGCATTGGAACAACAATGAAGCCGCACCTCCGGACTCGGCCAAACGGCGCCGCCAATGCTTTCGCATGGGGTTTTCTCAACACGGTCATTTCCCGCCTCGGGACGCTCGGCATAGGAATAGTCCTCGCACGCATGTTAGGGCCCGAATCCTTCGGCACTTTTGCCGTCGCCATGGTCGCCCTCATGGCCGTACTAAGCTTCAACGAACTTGGCGTCTCCCTGGCAATTGTTCGATGGCCCCAGGACCCGGCCAAGATCGTGCCGACGGTCAACACAATTTCTGTCACGGGGAGCACATTGTTTTGCGTCGCCGCAATTTTGGCCGCGCCCGCCTTCACGACAGCAATGGGCGATCCGGACGCCACCGATGTGGTGCGGATCCTGATTCTGAGTGTTTTCGTCAATGGGATCGTCGCCTCGCCGGCGGCCCTGCTGCAGCGCGATTTCAGAGAGAAGGAACGGCTTGGTATCGACCAGGCCAATGTCTGGATAGGCGCCGTCCTGTCCGTGGCCCTTGCCCTTGCCGGCATGGGTGCCATGGCGCTGGCGGTCGGCCGACTGGCTGGCAGTTTGGTGTCGGGTGTGATGTTCCTGGCGGCCTCACCATTGCCGTACCGCTTTGGACTCGACCGCTCGCAAGTGGGTCCCCTACTGAGGTTCGGCCTGCCGTTGGCGGGCACCAGCGTCATATTCTTCGCTGTGGGCTACGCGGACCAACTCACGGCCGGAACAGTCCTGGGGTCAACAGTCCTGGCTTTCTACGTCTTGGCCTTCAACCTCTCGAACTGGCCCGTGAGTATTCTGGCCCAACCGCTCCGCAGAGTTGCGCCCGCTGCGTTCTCCTCATTGCAGGCGGATCGGCCCGGCATGAATGCAGCCATGGAGTCGATAGTCGTGGTGTTGGCAGCGGCAACCTTCCCCATCGTTCTCTTCCTGGCCGGGAGCGCCGTGCCATTCGTGGAATTCGTCTACGGCGAAGCCTGGGTGACGGCCGCTACTGCCCTTTCCTGGCTGGTCATGGCCGCCTTGTGCAAGGTCTTTTGCGATCTCTCCTATGACTACCTCGTGGTCCTCGGCAGATCCGGAACAGTCTTTACAATCCAGGCCGGGAGCCTGCTCGTACTAGTTCCCTTGCTGGCAGCAGGGGCCTCCTGGGGAGGGCTGGGAGGACTCGCCGCCGCACAGGCGGCCGTGACGGGATGCGTGGTTCTTCCCCTCTATCTGTGGAAGCTGAGAGAACATGGACTGAGCCTCATGGGGATAGGGAGGAAGCTGCGTTTGCCCATCGCAGCGGGATTGGCAACAGGTGCGGCAGCCCGCATCCTGGCACTCACGGTGCCCGACCACCTCGTGGCACTATGCTCTGCCGGAACAATTGCGGCGCTGGTGACGGCGGGATTGTTGTACCTGCAGCGGGACCACCTCAAGGGACTTCGATCCATTGGCAAACCCGGCACAGTGGAGGCACCAGTATGAGAATTCTTGTCTACCCGCATGATCTCGGGATCGGCGGCAGCCAGCTGAATGCCATCGAACTTGCGGCCGCCGTGCAGCGGTTGGGTCACGAAGTCATCGTCTACGGACGGCCGGGGCCGCTGAACCGGCGCATCGAGGAGCTGGGACTGGAGTTTGTTCCCTCCCCAGAACCGCACCTCAGACCGACGCCGTCCGTTGTGAAGGCACTGGTCCAACTGGCCCGGGAACGAAATATCGACCTCATGCACGGCTATGAATGGCCTCCGGCGCTGGAGAGCCTCATTGCCTCCCGGCGAACGCCAGGCACTGCCGCCGTGGCAACGGTGATGTCAATGTCGGTGGCTCCGTTTATTCCAAAGTCGATGCCTCTGCTGGTAGGCACGCAGGAGATCCTGAAGACGGAGCAGAAGTTTGGTCGGACTTCGGTCGCGCTCCTGGAGCCCCCGGTGGACCTTGATGCAAACAACCCATCGTGCGACGCCGCCGGAACGGATTTCGGCAGTTCGTGGGGACTCGATCAGGCAGCCTTCACCGTTGTTCTCGTGTCGCGGCTGGCAAAAGAACTAAAACTCGAAGGCATTCTGGCCGCGATTGACTGTGTGGGTCTGCTGTCGAAAGAAGTCCGCATTCAACTTCTCATCGCCGGCGACGGCCCGGCACGGCAACTCGTGGAAAGCCACGCTCAGTCGGTCAACGCCGCAAGTGGTCGGGACGTCATCGTACTCACAGGGGAACTCGAGGATCCCCGCGCGGCGTATGCAGTGGCTGATGTTGCCCTCGGCATGGGCGGATCGGCGCTGCGGGCGCTGGCCTTTGCTAAACCACTGATCGTTCAAGGCGAAAGAGGGTTCTGGGAACTCCTGACTCCGGACACTCTGCCACTGTTCCTTGAGCAGGGCTGGTACGGAGTCGGACCTGGAACCCAGCACGGAGCCGAGCGGCTGGCCCCGCTCCTGCGCGGCCTGCTCCTGAACGAATCCCGGCGCCAGACGCTCGGCAGTTTTGGGCTCTCAACAGTTCGTGAAAGGTTTTCTCTGACGCGAGCGGCCGTCGTACTGGAGGACTTCTACTCACAGGCCATCGAATCAGCCGGGGAGGTCCACAGGGGCAGGATGTGGGTGCTCTCGCCAGGTTTGCCGGGTACCAGTTCATGACGCGGCTGCGGCGGTTCTTGGGTCCGACTCCCACTGATGATTTCAATTCCCGCCCGGTGGCGGGGCGCTCCCGGATCCTTAACCGCCCCTAGGATCGCGAGGATCATAACAAGGCATTACGGGTCTCACCCTCTTCGAATTTAAGGGATGACTATGAGACAGCGCGCGTCGCAGGTAAAAATCACGACGAGAGCAAAGGGCATCGGCGTACTCGGCGCCTCAGTGCTTCTTGCACTCGGAGCCGCGATCACTTGGGTGCAGCTTGGCTCCGGTGGTCCCCAAGCCCAAGCTAAAAGCACGGAGTCGCTAACCATCCGGGATGTGGATGGCGGGTCCGATTACTTCAAAGGGTTTCCCAACTCACTACCTTTTGATCCCTCCTATTTTCCTATCGGCGTCTGGAAGGAAAGTCTGACAGACCCGGCAGACGCTCCAAAAGACAGGGCAGTCCTCATAAACACTTATGTCGAGTTGACCGGTAACTCAGACATATCATTTGCGACCGGTGTGGGATCGTTCGCTTTGACCGAGGAACCGCTTGCTGGGGCTGCGGGCAGGGTGCTTTCCGACGAAGTGGACATGTGGGCCCGCGGAGGCAATGCAGATTGGACGGGATCTTGGCCCGGTACAGGCGAGATCTGCAGCCCCGCGAACCTGGGCTGTGGTTTCACCGTCCAACGCGAACTGCTAAAGGCGCTGCCCGCGCAGACCCTGGTTTACAGCAACTACGGGAAAGGAGTGACTTTCTGGGAAGGGGACGAATACGCCGCGACATTCGTCAACGACTTTCAGGCTTTCGTCTCTGCCGACAATTATTGGTTCACGGACCCCAACATCTGCGGGCCGAGCGAAGGCGGTGCTGTTTTCGCTGACGGACAGGTGCTGGAAGCCGGAAAATGCAGACTCGCAGCCAACTACGGCTGGACGGTCAGCAGGCTTCGTTCCCTGATCCAGCCTGCGATGAGTAAGCCAGTCTGGGCGTTTGTGGAAGTCGGACACCCGTTCACCGAAAATCAGGCTCCCACTATCACCGGCCCGGAGATCCGTGCCGCCGTGTGGAGCAGCCTGATCCACGGAGCACGGGGATCATCTACTTTAATCACAGCTTCGGGGGCGACTGCCAGACGCAGCACATCCTCCGGGACGCCTGCGGTGCGGAGGTCCGGCCCTGGGTGACCGCGGTCAACCGGCAAATCACCGGGCTCGCCCCGGTGCTCAACGCGCCGTTCCTGGACGGCGCGTTGGCCCACGCCCCGGGCGTTGATGCGGCCGTGAAAGTGCACGGGAACGATCTCTACGTTTTCGCCGGCTCGGCGCAGGCAGACTCCCAGGAGGCGGAATTCACCCTGGGGTGCCTGCCGGGCTCGGTCCTCACGGCGACGGTCCTGGATGAGGGCCGCACGGTGGCCATCAGCAACGGGGCCTTCAGGGACACCTTCGCGGACGGCAATGCGGTCCATCTCTACCGGATCGACGGGGCCGCCGCTGCCTGCACGCCCTAGCGTGTCGCCGCGCGACCTCCCCGGGCCCCTACGCTGCCGTCCGGAAGAACAGTTCCGTCACCGTCGCGAGCCGGTAGGGGTCCTCCACACCGCAGAGCTCGCGGGCGGAGTGCATCGAGAGCAGGGGCACCCCGACGTCGACCGTCCGGATGCCGAGGCGCGTCGCCGTCAGCGGCCCGATCGTGGAGCCGCACGGCATCACGTTGTTCGAAACGAACTCCTGATACGGGATGCCGGCGTCCGCGCACAGCCGCGCCCAGAGGGCGGCGCCGGTGGCGTCCGTGGCATAGCGCTGGTTGGCGTTGATCTTAAGCAGCGGGCCGCCGTTCAGGACCGGCCGGTTCGCCGGATCGTGCCGCTCGGCGTAGTTCGGGTGGACGGCGTGGCCGGCGTCGGCGGACACACAGAACGACGCCGCGAGGGCCTGCCGCCGCTGGCTCGCCGAGGCGCCCAGGCCGTCGGAAATGCGCACCAGCACGTCCTCAAGGATGGGCCCGCTCGCGCCGGACCGGGAGGCGGAGCCGATCTCCTCATGGTCGAACGCGGCCAGCACGGCAATCGGCGCCCCGGCCGGCTGCGGCGCGTTCGCGTGCGCGATCAGCGCCGTGAGCCCGGCGTGGGTGGCCGACAGATTGTCCAGTCGGCCGGAGGCGAAGAACTCGCCCTTCGCGCCGAACACGGCGGGGGCTTGGGTGTCCGCGACGACGACGTCGTAGCCGCCGATCTGCGCCGCGTCCACATCCGCTCCCGGAACCCGGTCCGCCAGCAGGCCCAGGAGGTCCTCGCCCGCCGGGTCGCCCAGCCCGAAGACCGGGTTCATGTGCTGTTGCTTGTCCAGGGCAAGCCCCTCGTTCACGGCGCGGTCCAGGTGGATGGCCAGCTGCGGGAACCGCAGCAGCGGCCCCGTGGCGGTGAGGTACTGGGTGCCGTCCCGCATCACCAGGCGCCCAGCGAGCTGCAGTTCGCGGTCCAGCCAGGAGTTGAGCAGGGGACCGCCGTAGACCTCGACGCCGGCCTGCAGCCAGCCGAACTTGCCTGTGGTGGGTTTGGGCTTGAGCTTGAACGACGGCGAATCCGTGTGCGCGCCCAGGATGTTGAAACCGGTGGTGGGACCGGCCGTCTCCGGCGTCACCCAGGCGATGATCGCGCCGTCGCGGATCATGTAGGACTTCCCTGCACGGCCGCCGGGGGCTGCGTCCCAGGGCTGGAGCTCGTCGAGGGCGGTGAATCCTGCCTCGTCAAGCCGGCGGGCGGCCTCGTGGACGGCATGGAAGCTCGACGGCGACGCGGTAACGTACGCGCCGAGGTCCTGGATGTGGGCGGCGGCGTTGGACTGTGAAGGCATGGCTCCGAGTCTAGCGCTGTGCCGTTGGCCCGACGGGTGCTAGACGGTGACGTTGAGTCCGGCCGTGTACCCGCCGGACACCGAGCCCGTCATTGTGGCGAGCTGGTAGATGCCGCCGTCGTCGCCGAAGACGTTGTCCGACGTCAGCGTGGTCCGGGGAAGTTCCGGGCGCTGGATTCATAACCGGCCGAGGCGTAGACCTCCTTGCAGGCGGCGTCGGTCAGGGCGATCTGGGACACGGCGAGGACCTGCCCGGCCGCCGTCGCGTTGTCCATGGACTCGAAGACTTCGAAGTGGATGTGCGGCCAGCGGCCGCTGTACGCGCCGGGGAAGATCGTCTGGAACGTCACCTGCCCGTTGGCGTCGGCCTCCTGCACCCCGCGCAGGAAGTTCTCGTTCGTCAGTCCGGCGTCGTACATGGAGTATCTGCCGTCCTTGTCGCAGTGCCAGGCGTAGACGGCCGCCCCTCCCAGGGTGCGCAGCCGTTGGCGTTGTCGAGCAGGGTCAGCGTGACGGTGAGCGGCACGCCGTCGGCCGTGGTGCTGGAAGTGCCAAAACTGGAGGTGATGTCCTTCCGGACCACGCCCGAGGCTGCCAGGACGTTCGGTCCGTTGGAGCCGTCGCCGGGATACGGCCCGGCGGTCTCCTCCGGGATTTCCACGCCGCACTCGGCGATCGCGCGGGTCAGTGTCGGCGAAGCGGAGGCCGCGGCGGAGGGCGTGCCCGTGGCCGCCGCGGTGCCGGAGGCCGCCGGCGACGGCGCGGACGTCGCCGTCGCTCCCGCGGAGGCGGACGAGCCGCCCGCTGAGGAACCGCCCGGGGTGCACGCTGCCAGGGCTGCGGCCGCTCCGGCACCGAGGAACATGCCCAGCGACCGGCGGCTCAGGAGCGTGGAGAGGTCGAATTCCAGGCCGCGGTCGTGGTTGGGGTGCGGTTCATGCGGGGGCTGCGGGGTAGTGGTCATGCGTCCATGCAACCCCGGAGCACTATGCCTTGGCTAGGCCCTTCCTGTGAGGGTGCTGTGGCCGGCGCCGGAGCAGTCCGTGCGCGGGCCGGCCGCGGGACATGCGCTCCCTGGGCCGCGCCGAGTGGACATCTTGCCAGCATGTCCACTGCGGCGCCCCGGACTGGGCATGTCCCGCAGTGCTACGACGCCGGGCCGGCGCCCACGGTGACGTCTTCGGCGGTCTCGCTGGTCTCGGCCCTACCGGCGTCGGTCCCGTTGCCATCCGCGGCCAGGGTCTTCGTGCCCTGCTTGCGGTAGCGCCACAGGCCGATACCGACCACAACGGCGGCGAGGGCTAGGGACAGCAGCAGTGATTCGCGGGTGGACTCGAGGAAGACCATGCCGATCAGCAGCGCGACGATGCTGAGGATGGCCACCCAGGTCAGGTAGGGGAAGAGCCACATCTTGAGCTGCAGGTCCTTGGCCGCGGCGCCCATGCGGCGGCGCAGGATCAGCTGCGAGCCGGCGATCACCAGCCACACGAACAAGGCAATGGCGCCTGAGGTGTTGACCAGGAACAGGAACACCGTGTCCGGGGCGATGTAGTTCAGGCCAACGGTGATGAAGCCCACCACGGTGGAGGCCAGGACGGCGGCGGCCGGGACGCCGCGCTGGGAGATCCGCATCCAGGACCGCGGCGCGTCGCCGCGGCGGGAGAGCGAGAACAGCATCCGGCTGGCCGTGTACAGGCCGGAGTTGAGGCACGACAGCACGGAGGTCAGCACCACGATGTCCATGATGGTGCCGGCGCCGGGGATGCCGTACAGCTCGATCACGGCCACGTACGGGCTCTTGGCCACGGACGCGGAGTTCCAGGGCAGGAGGGTGACCACAATCGCGATGGAGCCGATGTAGAACACGAGGATGCGCCAGACGGTGGACTTCACGGCCTTCTTGACGGCGTCGACGGGGTTTTCCGACTCACCGGCGGCGATGGTGGCGATTTCCGCGCCGAAGAAGGAGAAGACAACAACGAGGATGCCCGCCAGCACGGCACCGGGTCCGTTGGGCATAAAGCCGCCGTTTTCCAGCAGGTTGCTCACGCCGGGGCGGGGACGCCCGGGATGAACCCCAGGATTGCCGCGACGCCGAAGAGCAGGAACAGCACGATCGCCGCGACCTTGATGGAGGCGAACCAGAACTCGAACTCACCGAAGGACTTCACCGAACCCAGGTTGGTCAGGGTCAGGACCACCATCAGCAGCAGGGCCCAGACCCACTGGTCGATCCCCGGGACCCAGCGGTGCATGATCGCCGCGCCCGCCGTGGCCTCGATGCCCAGAACGATGATCCAGAACCAGGCGTACAGCCAGCCGATGCTGAATCCTGCCCAGCGGCCGAGCGCCTTGTCCGCGTACGTCGAGAAGGAGCCTGTTTCCGGGTTGGCCGCGGCCATCTCACCAAGCATCCGCATGACCAGAATGACGACGAGTCCAGCCGCCGAGTAGGCGACCAGAATCCCGGGCCTGCCTGCTGGATCGCCGCGCCGGAGCCGACGAACAGCCCGGCGCCAATCACGCCGGCGATGGCGATCATGGACAGATGCCGGGGTTTCAGGGATTTGGAAAGCTGTTGGTCAGCCTGCATGAAGCGCCGTCCTTCGTGGATTGTGCGGGCCCGCGGGTGGATCGTTGAAAGTTGTGCGGCGGACCACATTGACGTTTCACCCTAGACCGGACGGGGAATCGCCCGTTCTGTGCAATCCCACAAATGACGGACGGCCAGGCCGGGCACAATGCCAAGAACAAGGCCCGTGAGGCAATGAAAGTTGTCTCACGGGCAATTCAGAAATGTGCCTGAAACCACTGCTTCAGGCTCCACCGCCGGATGCTTGCCCGCGGCCGCTGCCTCAGTAGTCCGGATTGCTGGGCACCACAAGGCCGGTCTCGTAGGCATACACCACGGCCTGGACCCGGTCGCGCAGATGCAGCTTGTTGAGGATCCGGCGCACGTGCGTCTTCACGGTGGCTTCCGAGAGGAAGTACCTATGCGCAATTTCGGCGTTGGAGAGCCCCTCAGCCATCGCTCCGAGCATCTCGGCTTCGCGCGGGGTCAGGTCCTCCAGCAGCGGGTCCTTGGTAGACCGCCCCCGGCGGGGATTCCTGGCCAGAGGCGCCGCCGCCACAGCGCCCTGGCCAGAGGCGCCGCCGCCCCGAAGCCCGTACCCGCCCCGCCTCCCCGGACGTACGTTTCCAGCAGCCGCTGCGTGACGCGGGGCGCGACCACCGCGTCGCCGCTCGCCACCACCCTGACGGCGCTGACCAGTTCGGCGGGCGCCACGTCTTTGAGCAGGAAGGCCGAGGCTCCCGCCCGGAGCCCCGCGAAGGCGTATTCGTCGAGGTCGAACGTGGTCAGGATAATGACCTTTGCGCGGGCACCGGAGGCGGCGATGGCCTGCGTGGCCCCGATCCCGTCCAGCACCGGCATCCGCACGTCCATCAGCACGACGTCGGGCGCGAGGTCCCGGACCTGGCGCACCGCCTCGGCGCCGTCGGACGCCTCGCCCACAATGCTCAGGTCATCCTCGCCGTCCAGGATCAGGCGGAAGCCCATCCTCAGGAGCGGCTGGTCGTCCACCAGCAGGATGCGGATCGGTCCGGTACTCATCGGTTCCCCTTGACTCATGTGGCCTTGCTTTCGTTGTCGCCGTTCCAGTGCAGGACGGCGTGCACACGCCAGCCGCGGTCCCCGCTCCGTCCTGCTTGCACGGTGCCGGCGTAGATCCGGGCCCGCTCCAGCATGCCGGCGAGGCCCTGCCCGGTGCCCACTTGCCCCGGGGAATCCCGCGGCGCCGGCGCCGCGGCGGAGCCGCCGGAGTCGACGGAGCCCCTGCCGTCGTCGACGACGTCGATGGTGACAGTGGGTCCGTCGCGGACAACGGCCACATCCACCCGGCCCAGGGAACGGCCGTAGCGCAGCACGTTCGTCAGCGACTCCTGCACGATCCGGTACACGGTCAGCCGGAACGCGGCATCGTCCGGCAGGGACGGCCCGGTGTGGGTGTAGTGCAGCGGGAGTCCCGCGGTGCGGAAGCCTTCAAGCAGCTTGCCCAGGTTGTCCCCGGCGGCGAGGGGTTCCCGCGGCGCCTGCGCGGGGCGCGCGTCGTCGCGCAGCACGCCGAGAACGCGCCGCATGTCCGCCAGCGCCGCGCGGCCGGTGCGGGAGAGTTCCCCGAGGACCGCCGCGGCCTGCGTCGGGTTCCTTGACCACGACGGCGGCCCCGTCCGACAGGCTGATCATGACCGTCAGTGAATGCGCCACGATGTCGTGCATCTCGCGGGCGATCCGGTTGCGTTCCGTGACCGACGCGAGCCGCGCTGTCCTCGCTGCCCACGCGGCAATCTCATGCTCATGCTCGCGCCGCTGCCGGACCGAGACGCCGATCCCGGTGGCAATGACATTGGAAAGGGTGATGCTCACCGCGGCCGCGATACTGGTGATGAGCTGGAAGTTCTCGGGCGTGCTGACCCCCATGTCCGGCAGCCGGCCATCCAGGGGGCCGACCGCCAGCAGGAAGTACAGGAAGACCAGCGGTGCCGTGGCCACGGCCAGGGTCGCGAGGGCGAAACGCCGGCTGCGCACCACCGCCACCGAGTAAAGCGCGAACCACAACCCGGCGGAGACGTTGGAGCCCCAGGGGTGGAGCAGCGTCACGCCCACCTCGAGCAGCGCCACCACAGCCACCACTGCGACCGGGTGGCTTCGCCGGAACAACAGCGCCGCGGCGGCCGCCGCGAGCAGCAGCGCCACCGGCCAGACGCCGTCGAGCACCGATTCCACCGCCGTCGGCGTGACAAGCAGCAGGTAGCAGGCCACCACAACGCCGTCCATGGCGCGCGGATGCTGGAACAGGTAGCGCCGGACCCGGCCGCGGCGCCGGGCGGTGATTTCAGCGAGGGACGCGTCGGCCTGGCCGGCCGGCGCGTCCCTCACTGGAACTGCATCGATCATGCTCTGAGCCTAGACGGTGCGCACGAGCCGACTACACGTCCCGCTTTTTGAGCAGCACGGCGGCCAGGACCACCGGGATGACCACCCAGGCGCCCAGCACCAGGGCGGCCTGCCAGGCTTCCAGGGTGTCCGGGAGGTGCTCCACGGCGATCATCGGTTCGACCGTATTGCCGGGCAGGTACTTGCGGGCCTCGACAAAGAAGTCGCCCGGGATCAGCTGGAAGGCAATCGGGGCCACAAAGAACAGCCCGACCAGGCTCATTATGCCGCCGGCGGAGTTGCGGATGATCGCACCTAGGGCCATGCCGATGGCGGCGACGGCGGCGACGTAGAGGCTGTTGACGAGCAGCATCTTCACCGACTGCGAGCTGGAGAGGTCCAGGTTGAGGTTGTAGTTGTTCAGGATCGGCAGGGACACGAGGCCGGCCAGGTACACGGAGGCGGCGGTGAGAACGAACGCCGTCACCATGACCACAAGCAGCTTGGCGGCGAACGCCGGAAGCCGCTTGGGGACGGCCGCGAAGGTGGAGCGGGCCATGCCTGTGGTGAACTCGGAGCTCATCAGCAGCACCCCGAGCGAGCCCAGGATCAGCTGGGCAAACGCGATGCCGGACGTGGGGACGCCGACGGCGAGGTCCCCGCCCTGCGCGGCGAAGGCGGCGGCCGCTTCCGGGTCGCTGGTCGCGGCCTCGGCAAACTGTCCCGTGCCCCAGGCGGAGAGGGCGCCGAAGCCCACAACCACCAGGACGGTGCAACCGAGCAGGATCAGCGTGGACAGGAGCGTGCGGAACTTGATGAATTCCGAGTTCAGCACGCGCGGGAAGCTGGGGCCCGGGCCGGTGCTGAGGCTGTCGCCCGCCCGGTTGCCTGCCGTGTTGCCGGCCGCGCCGAACTGCTCGCCGCGGGTCGGCGGGTTGGGTTCAAAAGTGGTGGAACTCATGGCTCAGTTGCCTCCGGACGGGACGGGGGCGTTGTCGCCCGTGGTGATCAGCGAGTGGTATTCGACCTCATCCTTGGTCAGCTCCATGTAGGCCTCCTCGAGGCTGGCCTGAAGCGGGGTGAGTTCGTAGATCATGACGTGGCTGTCGAGGGCCGCGCGGGCAATCCGGCGCGAATCCAGGCCCGTGACCTCGAGCAGTTCGTTGTCCTGCAGTTCCACGGAGACGCCGTCCCCCGCGAGCAGCTGCATCAGCTGGTCCGGCTGATCGGTGCGGACGCGGGTGCGGATCCGGCCCTTGCCGTTGATGATGTCCTGGATCGGGGCGTCGGCGATGATCCTGCCGCGTCCGATCACAATCAGATGGTCCGCGGTGACGGCCATTTCGCTCATCAAGTGGCTGGACAGGAACACGGTACGGCCCTCGGAGGCCAGGTACTTGACCAGATTGCGGACCCAGACGACACCTTCCGGGTCCAGGCCGTTGACGGGCTCGTCCAGGATGACGGTCTGCGGGTCCCCGAGCAGCGCCGCGGCGATCCCCAGCCGCTGTCCCATGCCGAGCGAGAAGCCGCCGACCTTTTTCTTGGCCACATCGGCCAGGCCCGTCATTTCGATGACTTCGTGCACGCGCTTCTTGGGGATGCTGTGCGTGGCGGCCATGGCCAGGAGGTGGTTGTAGGCCGAGCGGCTGGTGTGGACAGCTTTGGCGTCCAGCAGGGCGCCGACGTCGCGCAGCGGCGCGTGGTGCCGGTCGAACGGCACGCCGTTGACGGTGACGGAGCCCGACGTCGGCCGGTCCAGCCCCATGATCATGCGCATGGTGGTGGATTTACCGGCGCCGTTCGGGCCCAGGAAGCCGGTGACCCGGCCGGCTTCGACGGTGAAGTTGATCCCGGCGACGGCGGTCTTCTCGCCGTAAACCTTGGTCAGGCCTCGTGCTTCGATCATGGAAGCGTTCCTTTACCTAGCAGTAGGGGTGTGTACAGACCACGCTACCGAGGCGAAGGACCGATTTCGCCGGTCTCAGGGATGATTCAGGGTCGAATCAGGGTAGTCCGGGAGGATGACGGCGCCGGCAGTCAGGATGCCGGGGAGTAGTACGTCAGGGCCCCGGGCAGGACCGAGAACTCGACGCCGCGGACGCCCGGCATGACCTCGCCGTCCACCGCAAGGACCATGCTGGTGTCCCCGGTTCCACCCGGATGCTGCTGCTTTCGCTCAGGTGTGTGATCCGGGACGTGGCGACGGTTCCTGTCAGCACGGACCACAGCAGCCGGAGCCTGGCGAAGGATTCATCCGCGGTGATAAGCCTGAGGTCGAAGACGCCGTCATCCAGGACCGGGCGCACCAGCGGGGCGTGATCGCGGGGATAGTACCGTCCGCGCCCCACGTACAGGATCCAGAGTTTGTGCCGCACGCCGTCGACCACCAGGGTGGTGGGTGTTCCGGCGGCAAAGGTCCGGAACATCGCAACGACGCCGGCCACGGGTTTGCCGAGTGCAGGCTGCAGCAGTTCGCGCCGGCGCACCAGGTTCGGGTAGAGGCCGATGCTCGCCGTGTTGAGCATGGCCAGGCGGAGCACTTCGGGGCTGTCCGGAAGTCCGCGCTCCACGGCCACCAGGCCAAGGTCCGCCCGGGCCGCTTCGCCGCGGGACGCGGCCTCGACGGCGGCCGCGAGCGTGGGGGTGCCGGCGTCCCGGGCGAAATGGTTCAGCGTCCCGCCCGGAAGAACCAGGAGCGGGAGGGAATGCTCGACGGCGGTCGCCGCCGCCGTGCCGACGGTTCCGTCCCCGCCCCAGACGCCCAGTGCCACAACCCCGGGGCGGCGGCGACCCGGGAGATCTCCTCCGCGACGTCCTCGTCCGGGGAGATCTCCTTTATATACGCTTTGGGGAATACTTTCTGGAGGGCCGCTGCGGTCTCCTCCGCATAGGCGCCGCCCAGCGAGTTGACCGCGATGCCGAGGCCTTCGCCCTCCGGCAGCTTCGCGGCTGCAACGGCGCTCCGCCGGACCTCGGGGAAGGGCGGCCGCACGGGCCACCACTTGCGGGTCACCATGGCGGCACCCGCGCCGATCGCCGATCCGAAGAACACATCCGAGGGCCAGTGGGCGCCGGTGTGAACACGCGAGTAGGCGACGCCCGCCGCGAGCGGGGCCAGCGCGGCGCCAAGGCCGGGCCGGACCAGTCCGGCGCCGAAGGCGAATGCCACGGCGGAGGCGGAATGGCCCGAGGGCATGGAGGAGCTGGTTGGTTGGGGATGGACAAACCTGAACGCCGGAAGGTGTTCCGGCAGCGGACGGGCCCGCGGCAGCAGCGTCTTGAAACCCACGTTCGTGACCGCGGAAGCGACGGCCTGCGCCAGCAACCCGTGGACGGCGGCCCGGCGCGTCCGCCCGGGGAAGAGCGCCATCACGGCGGCGGTGCCGATCCAGAGCTTGCCCTTGTTCGCCGCGGCGGACAGTCTTCGGAAGAAATCGTCATGACTGCCGCCGGGGAGGCCGGACACGGCGCTGACCAGTTTCCGGTCGAGTCTCTTGAACCGCCCCGGCGCCTTCCGCAACATGCTTCGCATGCGATCACCCTACTGCCGTCGCGGGCTGACGCGCTGTCAGGCGGCCCGGAGATTTCCCCGGCAGGGTCCTCCGGCGGGCCGGGGCGCCCGGTTGGCTAGGATGGGGCAATGACCCGAGTGCTGGATCCTCAGCGATTGTCAACGGGCCGCGTGCTGGCGGCCAGCACGGCCCTGCTCACCCTGGGTGTGGTCCTCGGAGGACTCCTGGTGGCGGAGGTGCGGTTGCCGCCCTTCCAGGGCGTGGACGAAGGCTGGGCCCGCGGGATCGCCGCCCTGCGCAGCCCGTTCTGGGACGGGATCAACGCCTTCCTCAACCTGGCCGGTTATCGGGGTGTCCTGGTGCTCCATGCGCTGCTGGTCGTGGCACTGCTGCTGAGGAGGCGCCCCCAGACGGCCGTCTTCGCCGCGGCCGCCGGCATCGCCGTCCTGATTTTCACCCAGATCCTCAAGGCCGGTATCTTGCGGGACCGGCCGGACAACACGATTGTCCTGACCGACACGGGCTCATTCCCCTCCGGTCACGTCGCCAGCACCGCGGCATTCCTGGTGGTGGTCGCCCTCCTGGTGGGGCGCGCCTGGGTCTGGGTGATCGCGGCGTTCGGGGTGCTGGCCATGATGGTCAGCCGCACCTACCTGTCCGCGCACTGGCTCGTGGACACCGTGGGCAGCGTGTGCCTGGCGGTCCCGGTGGTGCTCCTGCTCTGGCTGTTGTTCCAGAACATATGCATCCAAGAGAATGGAGACGCCCGCCGCCTGCTTACGTGGCGCGCAAGGGCTTCGCGGCGCCGGCGAGCAGCAGCGCACCTAGAATCGGAATCATAATGGCCAGCAGCGCCAGCCGGATTCCGATCAGGTCTCCGAGGTAGCCCAGCAACGGCGGGCCGGCCAGGAACGCCACGTACCCGATCGTGGACACCACGGACACTCGGGCGGCTGCTTGCTTCGGATCGTCGGCCGCGGCGGACATTCCCATCGGGAACGCGAGGGCGGCGCCCGCACCCCAGAGCACCGCGCCGGCGGTGGCCAACCAGAGGTTGCCGGCCAGCACGAAGAGTCCCAGCCCTGCGGCGGCAGCGGCCATGCTGGCGCGCAGCACAACCACCCGGCCGTAGAGGTCGATCGCGCGGCCTCCAAAGAAGCGCACCGCGGTCATGGCCAAGACGAAGGCAGCGAACAGCAGGGCCCCGGTGGACTCCGTGGCGTCCAGGCCGTCCACGGCGGCTTTGGCGATCCAGTCGTTGCCGGCGCCCTCGGTGAGCGTCGCGCCCAGCACCACCACACCGATCAGCAGGGTTCGTCCGTCCCGCCAGGCCGAACGGCCCTTGGGTTCCCGCATTTCACCGGCCGCAGGCGCGGGCGCCGGGGTGTGCGGCAGGAAGTAGCGCGGCGCAATCAGCGTCAGCACGGCGACGAGGGCGGCGATCACCAGCAGGTGCGCCGGGAGCCCGACCCCGAGCCCCGCGAGCCCCGCTCCGATCAGGGCGCCCAGGAACGCGCCGCCGCTGAAGGCGGCATGGAACTGCGGCATGATGGTGCGCCCGAGTTTGTGCTCGACGTCGGCGCCTTCGATGTTCTGGGAGACGTCCCAGAGCCCGATGCCCATGCCGAAGAAGAACAGCGCGACGGCGGTCCCCGGGACGGACTCCGCCAGCAGCGCCAGGGCCACGCCGACGCCGGCCGCGGCGGCGACAAGGCCCGCGGCCCGGACGGCATTGGCCGTTCCGATGCGGCCCACGACGTGGCCGGCGGTGGGCAAAGCGATCAGCGAGCCCGCCGCGACGCACAGCAGCAGGGTTCCCATTTGCCCCGAAGAAATATGCAGGATGTCCGTCACCGCGGGGATCCGGGCCGCCCAGCTGGCGAACACCAGGCCGTTGATCCCGAAAATCAGGAAGGTCGCGCGGCGGCGGCGTTGAGTTGCGGGCGGGTTGCCGTCTTGGTCATACGATCACTACTTCCACCGAGTGTTGGGTGAGCCGGGCAAGTTCTTCGGGACTCAGTTGCTTGTCCGTGACGAGGATGTCCACCGCATCGAGGGATGCGACGAGCGCCACGGCGCTGGCGTTCCATTTGGTTCCGGAGCAGGCGACGATCACCCTGCCCGCGGATTCCACCCCGGCGCGTTTTACCGCGGCGTCCTCAAGGTCGTGGGCCAGCAGTCCGTCCCGGAGATTCAACGCGCAGGGCGTCACAACGGCCGTGTCGAACCGCAGCGAGCGGATATTGGATTCCGTCATGGGCCCGCGGAAGGACAGCTCCCCGGGGACGAGGCGCCCGCCGGGCAGCAGCAGTTCGGGACGCCGGCCGGCTCCCGGCCCGCCCTCGGCAATCGCATTAACGGCCTGCAACGACATCGGCATCAGGGTCATTTCCCGCTGCTGCAGCTGGCGGGCCACTTCGGTGGCCGTGGTGCCGCTGTCGAGCCAGATGTGGCTGCGGTCCTTCAGCAGGGCGGCGACGCCGGCTCCAATCCGTACCTTGGCGTTGTGGTCCTCGAGTTCGCGCTGGCCGTATTCGGGGTTTTCCCCGCGCAGCACGAGGCTCCGGGCACCGCCGTGGACCCGGCGGAGAACCCCGTGGAGCTCCAGCACGTCCAGGTCGCGCCGGATCGTGGCACCCGAGGCGCCACATTCGGCCATCAGCTCATCGACGCTCACGTGCTCCCGGTGCCGCAACAGCTCCCCGATGCGGCGGTGCCGCTCGTCAGTGTTCATGTACAAATGCTAACGCTGAGTGATCATTTAATCACTTTGTTGCGCAGTTGGAGCGTGTTAGCGGGCGCGTTCGACGCGCTTCTCGTCCCAGACGGGCTCGGCCGATTCGTAGACCCTGCCGTCGGAGCCGAAGACCAGGAACCGGTCGAAGGTCCGGGCGAACCAGCGGTCGTGCGTGACGGCCAGGACGGTGCCCTCGAAGTGGTCGATGGCCCGTTCCAGCGCCTCCGCCGAGTGCAGGTCCAGGTTGTCCGTGGGCTCATCGAGCAGCAGCAGGGTGGCGCCGGAGAGCTGCAGGAGCAGGATCTGGAACCGCGCCTGCTGCCCGCCGGAGAGGGATTCGTACTTCTGCTCCGACTGCGAGGCCAGGCCATAGCCGTCCAGGGCGCCGGCCGCCGCCTCGCGGCCCAGCCCCGAACGGTGCTCGTCCCCCGGTGCAGGATTTCCAGCAGGGTCTTGCCCAGCAGGTCGGGCCGGACATGGGTCTGGGCGAAGAAGCCGGGCCGGATCCGGGCGCCGAGTTTCACGGTGCCCTCGTGCGGGACTTCGGCGATGTCGACGTCGGACACCGGCAGGTGCTCCCGTTCCGGGTCGGTGCCGCCGGTGGCCAGCAGGCGCAGGAAGTGGCTCTTGCCGGAGCCGTTGGAACCGAGCACGCCGACGCGGTCCCCGAACCAGACCTCCGTGGAGAACGGCTTCATCAGACCGGTGAGCTCCAGCTTTTCGGCGACGACGGCGCGCTTGGCGGTCCGGCCGCCCATAAGCCGCATCTGCACGTTCTGCTCGATCGGCAGCGCCTCGGGCGGCCCGGCTTCGAGGAACTTCGCCAGGCGTGTCTGCGCGGCGTGGTACCTGTTGGCCATGTCGGAGCGGAACGCGGCTTTGTTCTTGTACATGTTGACGAGTTCTTTGAGCTTCACGTGCTCCTCGTCCCAGCGCTTGCGGAGCTCCTCGAAGCGGGCGTTACGGTCCGCGCGGGCGTCCACGTAGGAGCCGAAGCCGCCGCCGTGGATCCACGCGCCGGCTCCGTTGATGCCCGGTTCGAGGGTGACGATGCGGCCCGCGGCGTTGTTGAGCAGCTCGCGGTCGTGGCTGATGAAGAATACGGTCTTCTTCGACTCGTTCAGCTTGGCCTCGAGCCAGCGCTTGCCCGGCACGTCGAGGTAGTTGTCCGGCTCGTCGAGGAGCAGGAGCTCGTCAGGGCGGCGAACAGCGCCTCGAGCACCAGGCGCTTCTGCTCGCCGCCGGAAAGGCTCGACGCCGGGCGGTGCTGCGCGCGGTCGAAGGGCAAGCCGAGGGCGGCCATGCAGACTTCGTCCCAAACCGTTTCGACGTCGTACCCACCGGCGTCGCCCCAGTCCACGATCGCCTGGGCGTAGTTCATCTGGGTGGGCTCGTCGTCGTGCTCCATCATTGCCAGTTCGGCTTCATCGACGGCGCGGGCTGCCGCTGCCAGAGCGGGCGGGGCGGCGGAGACCAGCAGGTCACGGACGGTGGATTCGTCCCGGACCTGGCCGACGAACTGGCGCATGATGCCCATGTTGCCGGAGCGTCCGATCACACCTTCGTCCGCGACGAGGTCGCCGGAAATGATCCGGAAGAGTGTCGTCTTTCCGGTTCCGTTGGGCCCGATGAGTGCGGTTTTGGTCCCGTCCGGGACCTTGAACGTCACGCCGTTGAGCAGCTGGGTGCCGTCGGAGAGGAAGTAATCGATGTTCGAAACGTCAATATGAGCCACAGTTCCATCCTCCCACGGCCGTGGCGGCGGCCCGGCGCCGCCCGAAGGGAGGGTCAGCCGGCGGCCGTCAGAAATTCTTTCAGCAGCGGACCGGAGACGGTGGCGCCGAGCCCGCCTTCCTCGACGAACACGGCGACCGCGAGGTCCCGTGCACGGCCACGATCCAGGCGTGCGTCTTGGGCGGGTTGTCCTTGCCGAATTCGGCCGTTCCGGTTTTGGCCGCCACCGGGGCGCCCGGGACGGAGGCGAGGAAGCCGGTATGGCCGGAGGTCACCACGGCGCGCATCATGTCCTTGAGGGCGGCGGCCTCCGCTGCCGTCACCGGCGTGCCGGAGGATTTTGCCGGGGCGGGGGCGGACGACGCCGACGCGCCCTCCGACGGGGTGGCCGGGGCGGCTGTTTCGGCGCCCGCAGCCGTATCGCCGGCGTCGGGGTTCAGCACGAGCTGCGCGGAGACGGGCGAGCCCTTCGCGACGGAGCCGGCCATAGTGGCGGCGGCCAGCGGGGACATCAGCACCTTGCCCTGGCCGATCATGGAGGCCGCGTGCTCGGTGCCCGACGCCTCGCCCGGAACCGAGCCGAGGAACGCGCCGGCCCCGAGGGCGGGGGCTTCGACGGCGACGCCGAGGGATGTGGCGGCTGATTCCAGCTGGGCCTGGCTGACTTTGCCCCGAGCGTTGATGAACGCGGTGTTGCAGGAGTGCGCAAAGGCGTCGCGCAACGTCACGGAACCCAGCGAGGCGGCGGGGTAGCCTTCGGCATTTTTGAAGGTCCGTCCGTCCACGGTCAGGGTTGCGGGGCAGTCAACTGTAGAATCCGGGCTCATGCCGTTGCGGATCATGGCCAGGGAATCCACGATTTTGAAGATGGAACCGGGGGCGTACTGGCCCAGCAGCGCGGTGTCATAGCCGTTGCTGCCCGGTCCGGAGGCCGCAGCGAGGACAGCGCCGCTGGAGGGCCGGAGAGCCACGATGGCGGAGGCCGGGTCCACCTTCCCCAGGATGTCCTCGGCCAGCTGCTGGAGTTTGGGATCCAGGGTGGTTTTTAGCGGGGTCCCTGCCTTCATGTCGACCTGGAACAGGACCCGGCGCCCGCCGTTGAGCAGGGCCCGCCGTTCCTCGGCGGTGAGTCCCGCCTTTTCGGCATAGACCTGGGTGCCGCTGGTGCCGCGCAGTTGCGCGTCGTACTGCTGTTGCAGCCCGCCGGTGCCGGTGGTGTCGCCGGCTTGGAGGGCGCCGCCGGATTTCTCAATCTGCTCAGCGCTGGCCTCGCCCACGGTGCCCAGCAGGGCGCGGGCGAAGGTGCGGGTGGGGGCGAGGAAGCGAACCGGCGATGGCCCGGGCCCCGGGGATTGCGGCGATCTGTTCGTCGGTGATGGTCCGGCCGTCCTGGCGCAGGGTAATGGCGGTAACGAAGGCCTCGGGACCGGCCGCCTGAACCTGCTGTACGTAGGCAGCCGCGTCCACTCCCACCAGTTCGGCGAGCCGGGTAGCAGACTCCGCCGGATCGGCATCCGCCAGCAGGGGTTTGTCGATGCCGACGTTCACCACCGGCCGTTCGGTGACCAGCTTGGCGCCACCGGCGCCCAAGATATCGGCCCGCGGCGGGGAGTCGTTCGAGGTGCCGAGGACTTCCCCGGCGGCCAGTCCGGGAACCAGCAGCTCCGGGGTCCACACCGTGAGCCATTTGTCGCCGGCCTTCTTCAGCCGGGCGGAGACGGTGTACTTCCATTCCCCGGAGCCGATCTTCCAGCTGTAGTTCAGCGGAACCGTGGCCGTCTCGGACTCCAGCTGCAGCTCGCCGCTTTCCACCGCGGGTTTGACCGGTTCCAGCGCTTTGAACACCTCTTTGAGCTGCTCATTGGCCGCGGCGGACTCCTGGCCCTCGAAGGCGACCGAGCCGACGTCGAGGGCTGCGACAGCGGATGCCAGCTGCTTCGCTGCGTCCTGCGCACCGGCCCTGCCGTCGTCGCAGGCCACCAGCGAGGCGCCGAGAATCAAACCAATAAGGGCAGCTGAAAGTTTCGAAATGTTCCCCACCGCGCCATTATGCACCGTGCTGCTGACAATACCCCTGTCACATTCGACCTGCCGGCGACACGATATCCCCACCCCGGCCTGACGTTCCCGCCCGGTTGCTCCGGAGTGCACCCGCCCCGGAGTCATGAAGTTCCGCGGAAATCCGGGGATTATCCGTTCCCGGGAACACCGCTGGCACCGGGTAACCGGGCTGGAGCGCTGCGGCCCGGATCAGAAGGCACTCAGAAGCGCCGGATGATCCTGCGCTGCGTCGCCACGGAGATCGCGGCCGTGCGGTTGTCCACGCCGAGCTTCCCGTAGATATGCACCAGGTGGGTCTTGACCGTGGCCTCGGAGATGAAGAGCTGCTTGGCGATGGCCCGGTTTCCAAGGCCGGTGGCGAGCAGCTCCAGCAGCTGGATCTCGCGGGCGGACAGGACCGGTTCGGGATTGCGGATGCGGCCCATGAGCCGGGCGGCCACCTCGGGTGCCAGCGCGGTCTGTCCGGCCGCGGCCGAGAGTACCGCCTGCCGGATCTGTTCCGGCGGCGCGTCTTTGAGCATGTAGCCGCTGGCCCCGGCTTCCACCGCGGCGAGGATATCGGCGTCGGAGTCAAAGGTGGTGAGGATGAGCACCGGCGGGGCGGGTTGTCCGGCCTCGCCCGCTTTGATCCGGCCGGTCGCCGTGACGCCGTCCATGCCGGCGCCCATCTGCAGATCCATCAGCACGACGTCGGCGGGCTCGCCGAGGGTATGGAGCCGGGACAGCTCGGCCAGCGCCGCACCGCCGTCGGCCGCTTCCGCGGCGACTGTGATGCCCTCGAAGTCGCTCAGCATGGCCCGCAGTCCGGCCCGGACCACCGGGTGGTCGTCGACCAGCAGCACGCGGATATCGTTCACGGTTCGTTCCTTGCCGGGGTCTCCCCGAGCGGGAGCCGGATGGCCACCACCGTTCCCTCGCCGGGTCCGGACTCGATGTCCAGGCTGCCGGCCAGGGCAGCCACCCGTTCCTGGAGCGATTTCAGCCCGTAGCCGGAGCCGTCCGGACGCCCGGCGGGGGCCGTGACTGCCGAGGGGTCGAACCCCGCGCCGTCGTCATAGATATCCATCGCCACTTCGCTGCCCAGGAAGGACAGGGTCACGACGGCGGTCTCCGCTTTGGCGTGCACCCAGACGTTCGCAAGGCTTGCCTGCGCGGCCCGAAGCAGGGTGGTGCGGTACGGGTTGGGAAGCTCCACCGGAGTTCCTTCAAGATCGAAGCGGCACCGCAGCCGGGTGCCGCGGGCGGCGGCCTCGGTTTCGGTCTTTTCACAGAGCCGGCGCAGGCTGTTGACCAGGGGTCTTCCGGTGCGGGCTCCGCGGCGGTGCCTGCCGGGCCCGCTGTGTTGGCTGCTGTCGCGACCGCAAGGGCGGGGGCTGCAGGCCGCGGACAAAGTTGCGGGCCTCGGCCAGGTTCGCGGCGGCCGTCTCCTGGACGGTCCGGAGCCGGTCGCGGGCCGTGGCGGTGTCCCCGTCGTCGAGGGCCTTTTCCGCCGAACGGCCCATCAGCACAATGCTGGAGAAGCCCTGGGCAAGCGTGTCGTGGATTTCGCGGGCCAGGCGGGCCCGTTCGGCCAGCATCCCGGCGTCATGCTGGCTGCGGGCAAGTTCGGTGCGGGTGCGGCGCAGCTCCTCGGCGGCAAGCCGCTGGCTTTCGGCTTCCAGATAGAGCGCCCGGTAAGCCAACCCGGTGACCACGGCAAAGGCGGCCCCGAAGGCCGGCCCCAGCACCATCGGCAACTGCAAGGCGTCCCCGTCCGCTCCGGTGTTGTGGAACCAGAGCGCCACGATCACCAGCACGGTGCTCAGCGCTATCGCCGGCAGCGCCAGCCGCAGGGGCAGCACGTGCAGCTGCAGGAAAAAGAGCGGGAAGGCCAGCCATACGAAGTCGGCGCTGGCCCAGATCAGCAAGAGCCAGAGCAGGCAGACGGCCGCCAGCCACAGGGTCGAATATGGCCGGGGATCAAACCGGGACGAATCCGAGGAGTGCCGCTTCTCCAGGACAGTACCCAGCACGTAGACGGCGGCGAGAACCAGTGCGAGGCCCACGGTCAGCCAGTCCGCGCCCCGGAGTCCGGTGCTGAGCAGCCGGGCCACCGCGACGAGCAGGAGCACGGCGAAGCCGGTGTGAAGGCACACCCGGAGGACCCGCAAGATCACGGCGGCATTCGTCGGGCCGCCCGGAGCGGTCGCCTCCGGCGCGCTGTGAACTTTGACATCCATACTTTCAGCGTAGCGCCGGGCGGGGCCCGATCCGCCCGAAATCCCTGCCGCCGCGCCACTATCAACCGTTTGGTTGACCGGCGGGTCAACCACTCCGCCCTGCAGGCACAGCCGCGCGGGCGATGCCGGACCGGCACCGCAGCGGGAGGCTGGAGTCAAGACCACAATCCCCGTGAAAAGGACTCCTATGTATCTCGCTCTCCGCGACCTCCGCTTCGCCAAAGGACGCTTTGTTCTGATGGGCGGAGTCGTCGCGCTCATCACCCTGCTGCTGGTGTTGCTCTCCGGCCTCACGGCCGGCCTGGGCAACCAGTCGACGTCGGCCCTCGCCGCACTGCCGGCGGACCAGATAGTCTTCGGAGCTCCCGCCGGCGACAGTGCCAAGGCGTCCTTCACCGAGTCGGAGGTCACGCGCACACAACTGGCGGACTGGGCCGCCCGCGAAGGTGTTGCGAACGCCGGACTGCTGGGTATCAGCCAAAGCCGCTTCCAGGCTCTTGGCCCGGCCGGCGCGCCGTCCGGGACGGCCAGCGTGGCAGTCTTCGGGACCGAAGGCTCCGGCCTGGCACCCGGCCCCGTGGCCGAGGGAACGGTGGTGGTCGGCACCAGCCTTGCCAAGGAACTCGAGTTGCAGGCAGGGAGCCGTGCCACGGTGGGCGGCACCGACCTGACCGTATCCGCCGTCGTCCCGGACCAGTGGTACTCCCATACGGGCGTTGTGTGGACCACCCTTGGCGACTGGCGGAAGCTGGCCCACATCACCGGCCAGGACGCCGCAGCGACCGTCATCGCGGTCACCTCCGACGGACAGTCCCTCGACGTCGACGCCGCGAACGCCGCCGCCGGGACGGTCAGCACCACCCGGGACGGTTCGTTCCAGGCCCTCGGTTCCTACAAGAGCGAAAACGGCTCCCTCCTGCTGATGCAGGCCTTCCTGTACGGCATCTCGGCCCTGGTCATCGTGGCCTTCCTGACCGTGTGGACCGTCCAGCGCACCCGGGACGTCGCCGTCCTCAAGGCTCTCGGCGCATCCTCCGGCTACGTCCTCAAGGACGCCATGGTCCAGGCTGCGGTGGTGCTGCTGGCCGGCGCAGTGACCGGCGGTGCCGCCGGTGTGGCCGGCGGGGTCCTCGCCGCCAAGGCAGCCCCGTTCCTGCTGACCCCGGAGACCATACTCCTGCCGATCGCGGGGATTGTGGTCCTCGGCCTCGCCGGCGCCGCACTCGCAGTCCGCAGCATTACACGGGTGGATCCGCTGCTGGCCCTCGGCGGCAACTGATACCCCCTGCATCAACATTCCCCGAAAGGCATACCTCGTGAAAAACGCCCTCAACCTCGTCGACGTCACCCTCCAGTACCCCGACGGCGACGGCACCCTCAAGGCACTCGATGCCGTCAACGTGAAACTGGCCCCGGGGAGTTTCTGTCCCTTATCGGGCCGTCCGGTTCGGGCAAGTCCTCCCTTTTGGCCGTCGCCGCCACGCTTGTCAGGCCCACCGCGGGCCTTGTGGTGATCGACGGGATCGACGCCGGCGGACTGTCGGAAGCTGACCGCACCTCGCTGCGCCGCGACAGGATCGGCATCATCTTCCAGCAGCCCAATCTTCTGCCGTCCCTCACGGCCCTGGAGCAACTGGTCATCGACGACCACCTGCGCGGCAAGCCGGCGCGGGGGCGGCCAGTCGCGCCGGATCGCTTCTGGATCTCGTTGGTCTGGCTCCCGCTGCCGGCAAGCGTCCCCACCAGCTCTCCGGAGGGCAGCGGCAGCGGGTCAATATTGCCCGTGCGCTGATGGGGATCCCGCGGTGCTGCTGGTGGACGAACCCACAGCAGCCCTTGATCGGGAACGGAGCGAGGCAATCGTGGGACTCCTCCGCCGGGTCACCGACGAGTTCAAGGTGGCCACGGTCATGGTCACCCATGACACCGGCTTCGTCCCCATGACGGATACGGTGGCCAGCATGAGAGACGGCAGGCTCTCCGCCCCGCAGGCGGTCAGCGCTGCCCGGGGCTGAGCGCGGGACCCGGCTCCCTAGATCCCGAGGCGCGGAACCGCGAGACCAAATATGTCCTTCAAGGCATATCTTGCGGCATGGTATCCCGGCATCCCGGTCACGCCCGGACCGGGGGCGTGGAGGAGGAACACAGGTACACGCCGGGCAGGGGAGTCCGCCAGGGAACGGGTCCCAGGACGGGCCGCCGGATGATCCCCGGAGGTCCATCAGGCCGGCGCTGAAGTCCCCGCCGACGTAGTTCTCGTTGTAGGCGCCCAGTTCAGCGGCAGTGGTGACCTGCAGACTGATAACAAGGTCCCGGAATCCCGGGGCGAAGCGCTCCAGCTGGGACATCACTGCCTCGGCCATGTCCACGCTGGAACCGGCCGGCACATGGCAATAGCTCCAGAGGATGTGCCGGCCGCCGGGTGCCCGTCCGGCATCGAAGCGCGAAGGCTGGGAGACCAGGACATAGGGGCGGTCCGGATGCCGCCCCGCGGCGACGAGGTTTTCGGCCTCGGCCATCTCCGCACGGGTGCCGCCGACGTGGACTGTGCCGGCGTCGGCCAGCCCGGACGCCGCCCACGGGACCGGGCCGGAGAGGATGAAGTCGACCTTGCATGCCCCGTTGCCGAACCGGAACGACTCAAGGGCGCGGCGGTACCGGTCGGGGAGCCTGCCGTCCGCCAGTCTCAGGAGTCCGGGTGGGGCCACGTCCAGCAATGTGGCGCGGACCGGGGCAGCTCCGCCAGCGACCCGATCCGGGCCCCGGTTTCCACCGCCCCGCCGTGCGCTTCAAGGTCCGCCACCATGGCCCGCGCGATCGCCCCGGAGCCGCCCACCGGGACCGGCCAGCCAACCGTGTGCGCCAGTGTCCCCAACATCAGACCCGCTCCGGCCGGGGCGGGGCAGGCAGTTGCGCCACGGCGTGCGCTGCGACGCCGGTCAGCAGCGCGGGAGCCAGTTCCTCCCGGAACCTCACCCCCATAGCCCCGAGCCCTGCTCCAGGACACGGATGCCGAACAGGGCGGCCGCAACCGGGTCCCGCGGCACCCGGAGCAGCTGGTTGAGCGTCAGGTCCGCCACGCCGTCTGCCCGCTGCACGAGCGGGGCCATCAGCCGTCCGAAGGCGCCGCCGTCGCGCCCCAGGCCCGCAACCGTCCGCTCCAGTGAGCGGTACGCCAGCGCCGCCCGGCCGCCGTCGAGCGGCGTGCCGTAGGAGACGTCGGGCACCTCCAGCCGGATCCGCCGCGAGAGCTCGAACTGCCGGAAAAACGGCGAGGCCAGGGCCATCGGGTGCACTGCCGAGCACACATCGTGTAAGTGGCCGGGCTCGATGAGCTCGGCGGTACGCAGCCCGCCCCCGGGGGTGGGTGCCGCCTCGTAGACGTGCACCTTCAGCCCGGCACGGGCCAGGGTTACCGCCGCGGCGAGCCCGTTGGGTCCTGACCCGACGACGGCAACATCAGGCATCTGCGGGCGCCTTCCGCCATGGCAGTACGGAGGCCGAGGGTGCAGCAGGTCCACCCGCAACCGGTCCGGAAGGCCCTCGAACGGGCCGCCCTGCGGATCATCCGTCCCGTGCCGGCGGACAACGTCATGACCGGGATTCCAGATCTCCAGGGCCACGCGCGCCATCAGGTAGCCGGTGGCGGCCATATGGAAGACCACGGCGAGGACGTAGTAGGGCATATCAATATTGTGCTGGGAGACACCGCCGCTCGTCACCTGCCCGAGATACATCCAGACCGCCGCCCAGTGCAGGGCCTCAAGGGTCTGCCAGATCAGGAAGTCCCGCCAGCGGGGCCGGGCGAGGGCCAGCAGCGGGATGAGCCAGATGACGAACTGGGGTGAGTAGACCTTGTTGGTCAGGATGAACGCGGCGACGATCAGGAAGGTGAGCTGCGCGAGCCGGGGCCGCCGGGGCGCGGTCAGGGCCAGCACACCGATCAGCACACAGGCCAGCACGAACAGGTTCATCGCCAGGGTGTTGATTGCCTCGGGCTGCAGGGGAGCAAGCCCAGCCGGCCGGCGACGAGGTTGTAGGCGAACCAGGGCGAGCTGTAGCCGGCGGGCCGGTCCTCGGTGAAATCGTAGAAGTATTTCCAGCCCTCCGGGTTAGCGGCCGCGACCGGGAGGTTGACCGCCAGCCACGCGGCGGCTGCGGCGCCGGCGGTCACCAGGACGCCGCGGATCCGCCCGGTGCGCAGGGCCAGGAGCAGGACCGCGCCGAGAATCAGCACCGGGTAGAGCTTCGTGGCCGTGCCCAGGCCGATGAAGATCCCGGCCAGCACCAGTTTGTTCCGGGAGAAGCAGTACATTCCCAGGGCCAGGAGCCCCACAGCCCACATGTCCCAGTTGATCGTGCCGGCCAAGATCATGCCGGGGGCCACCGCCACCATTGCCGCGTCCCACGGCCGACGGCGGGCCATCCGTGCCGTGGCGAGCACCGTGACGATCCAGACGGCCAGGATCAAGGCGGCGTTGATGTCGAAGTAGGCCAGGATGCGGGTGGCCGAGACGCCCTCGCCGGGCACCAGCAGGGCCGTGGCTCCGGCGATGAAGCCCATGAGGACGGGGTATTCGAAGAACGTCCCCTGCGTGATGAAGGGAAGGCGCCGTCGCCCAGCCCCCGGTTCTTGAACAGTTCCGGGAAGTCCGAATAGCAGGTCGCATAGAACTGGCCCGGGGTTTCCCACCCGGTGCCGCGGCAATAGGACTTCAGCAGGATGCCGATGACAGCCGCCAGGACGGTGAGCAGGATCAGGACGCGTTCCACGGTGAAAAATCCGGGGAGACGATGCCGGGGGCAGAGCGGCGGCCCATGGGTCCGCCGATCAGTTCCGTGAAGTTCCTCAGCGTGGGGTCGCTGCGGCTCGGAATGACCAGTCGGACGCGTCGGCGCTGCTCCGGCGGCTTTGTCTCCTGCATGTCCCTGAGCTTACCGGGGCAGCTCGGGCTGGCTGTGCTGCGGCGGGCGGCTGGCCGGGCGGGTGTTTGACCGGACGCCCGGAATGGCACTGGCGCTTAGGCACTGGCGCTTAAGGGGGAGCCCACGCGTCGCCGCGTGGGCTCCTTGCGGATCAGTTCCGAGGTCAGTCATCAGTTTCCTTCGGTGGCCGGGACAGCCTCAGCGGATGAGGCCCATCTGGTGCATAACGACGTAGACGTCCTCGCGTTTCTGGTCCAGGAGTTGTCCGTTGAACAGCGCCGTGTGCCGTGGGGCCGGCTGGCTGCCCAGGCGCAGGAGCGACTGGAGTTTCTGCTTCATGGTGGTCACCTCCCTCCGGGGTTCGTACGGCGTGGTCTGGCAGTGGAGCGGGCAGTGGAGCGGGCAGTGGAGCTGGCAATAGTCACGGTGGACCTCTCATTGGTGTTGACGGAAATGGGAGTAATTGGGCATGCCAATTAAGGCCTCTGTGAATTGAGGAAGAAAAGGCCGCAATTGGGCAGGGAATTACCCGGCGCTAATGAATGGTTACGCAAAAGCGAAAAGGTGGCCCCTGAACGCGGGAGTGCCGCAGCCCCAACTAGAAGCTGGGTTCCGAACTTTGGGGTGCTGCGCAACGGCGTGGTTCCGCCTGGTCAGTCCGCTGTCACGGCACTCCCGGGAAGGGGAAGTGCCGGTATCGCCTTGGCTCCGCGCCCAGGTTATAACCAGGCCGCGGGGAAGGGGTCAGGAGGCAGTCGGGCCGAAATTCGGGCGCGGTTCAGCGACAGAGGCCGGGGTGGCGGTGACGAAGTACATCCATCCGCTAGTCAAAGTAATCATTTCTCCCAACCTCCTTTTCTGTTATGCCGTGGCTCCGGCTGACTGGCCGGGCGACGCGCGCCTCGACCCCGGCAGGACGCTCTGGGGTCAGAAATAAAAATACACTATGACGGCAGGACTTGACTACCGAATTCATAAACTTTCTTGAAGTTATTTCCTAAACCGCATTTATAGGCCCCAGCGGACAACTGCCGGAGTCCTCTTATCCCAGCCAAGGGTGCACACTTTTGCGGTTCCCAGAATGAAATGCCGGCCCTCGTGGGGATCGAGCCCCAGCCATCGGGCGGTGAGGATCCGGGAGAAGTGGCCGTGTGCAACGATCAGCACGTTGTCCAGGCCGGACTCCAGCACGCGGGCCACAATCTTGTCCGCGCGCGCGGCGACGTCGTCGAGGGCTTCGCCGTTCGGCACGCCGTGGGTCCAGATCAGGTATTCCGGGTTGTCCTTGCGGATCAGGTCAGAGCTGATGCCCTCGTAGTCGCCGTAGTCCCACTCGACGGCGAGTGGCTCCAGCTGGGCGTCGGGGAAACCGGCCAGTTCCGCGGTGCGGCGGGCACGCCGCAGCGGCGACGTCAGCACCAGGTCAAAGTCGACGGCGTCGAGCACCTTGCGCGCCTCCACGGACTGCTGCTCGCCCTCCACAGTGAGCGGGAGGTCGGTGAGGCCGGTGTACTGGCCGCTCTTGGACCATTCGGTTTCGCCGTGCCGCAGGATCCACAGCTGCGGACGGGGGCCGTTGACAGGTGCAATCACTTAGGACTCCTCTGTTGAGAGCGCGACGGCGGATTCGGGCTGCGCCGCCCACCATTCGTGCAGTTTTGCTTCGGCCGCGGCGGGGTCCAGCGGGCCGTGCTCCATCCGTTCCTCCAGGAGGAACTTGTAGGCGCGCCCGACGACGGGTCCGGGTTTGAGCCCCAGGAGTTCCATGATGCGGCCGCCGTCCAGGTCGGGGCGGACTGCTTCGAGGGATTCCTGCTCGCGCAAGGCCGCGATCCGGGCTTCCAGATCGTCGTAGGCGAAGGCGAGCCGCTCGGCCTTGCGCTGGTTGCGGGTGGTCACGTCCGAGCGGGTCAGCCGGTGCAGCCGTTCCAGGAGGGGGCCCGCGTCGGTGACATAGCGGCGGACGGCGGAATCGCTCCAACCCGCATCGCCGTAGCCGTAGAAGCGCATGTGCAGTTCCACCAGCTTGGCCACGGCCTTGATGGTGTCGTTGTCGAAGCGCAGCGCCTTCATCCGTTTGGTCGTCAGTTTGGAGCCGACCATGTCGTGGTGGCGAAAGCTCACGGCGCCGCCCGGTTCGAAGCGGCGCGTGGCCGGCTTCCCGACGTCGTGCATCAACGCTGCGAACCGCAGCACAAAGTCCGGGCCGGGCACAGCGCCGTCGGCATCCGTTTCGAGGGCGGCGGCCTGCTCCAGGACCTGGAGCGAGTGCTGGTACACATCCTTGTGGCGGTGGTGTTCGTCCGATTCGAGGCGCAGCGCGGAGACTTCAGGCAGCACGAAGTCGGCCAGCCCGGTGTCCACGAGCAGATCCACGCCGGCCCGGGGTGCGCAGCGCAGATGAGCTTGACCAGCTCTTCGCGGACGCGTTCCGCGGAGATCATGGTGATCCGCTCCGCCATCCGGGACATGGCGGCGCGGACGTCCCCGTGCACCGTGATGCCCAGCTGCGCGGCGAAACGGGCGGCCCGCATCATGCGCAGCGGATCGTCGGAGAAGGATGCTTCCGGGGCACCCGGAGTGGCGAGGATGGAAGCGTGCAGGTCGCGGACCCCGCCGAACGGATCCACGAGCTCCAACGAGGGCAGCCGCAGGGCCATGGCGTTGATGGTGAAGTCCCGGCGCAGCAGGTCATCCGTCAGCGAATTCCCGAACGCCACTGCGGGTTTGCGGGAGTCAGGATCGTACGCTTCGGCGCGGTAGGTGGTGATTTCGATCTGGAAGCCGGACTTGCGCATCCCGATGGTGCCGAAGGCGCGCCCGATTTCCCAGTAGTTGTCAGCCCACTTCTTGATGAGGGCGACCGTCTGGTCCGGTGTGGCGTCGGTGGTGAAGTCCAGGTCCGGAGACGTCCTGCCCAGGAACAGATCGCGCACGGGTCCGCCCACGAGGGAGAGTTCGTGGCCGGCGTCGACAAACCGCTGCCCAAGCTCCAGGACCACAGGGTCCACCTGGAAATCAACGGTGTGTGAGTCAGTCTTGTGATGTGCGTGCGCCATAGTTTCTTAAGCTTGTCAGAAATCCCGGCCAGCACCACACCGAATACTCCCTAAGTCCGGCCGCCGGCAGCGAACGCGGGGACGGAACAGACGATCTACTTTCCCGGCCGTCCACTTTCCTGCCATGTTTAGGTCATCAAGTGCGGACAAGAGTCGTTAGAGTGGACTTCATGGCCCATCCCGTACCGAGCGCTCCCGGCAGGAGGACAAACGCACCGTTGCCATCGGCAATCGGTGCCAACGTCGCGCCGGTACAGCACTCCGGACAGGCCTCCTCCCCACCGTGGAGGAGGTCTCCGCCGGCGGCGTCGTGGTGGACACGTCCGACGCCGAGCTCCGGGTTGCGATCATTGCCCGCCTTAATCGCGGCGGACGGCTGGAATGGTGCCTGCCGAAGGGTCATCCGGAAGGCAAGGAGAGCAACGAGGAAGCCGCCGTGCGGGAAATCGCCGAGGAAACCGGCATCGAGGGCAAGATCCTCGCCCCGCTGGGAGCCATCGACTACTGGTTCACCGTCAGCGGCCACCGCGTCCACAAGACAGTCCACCACTACCTGCTGCAGGCCACGGGCGGGGAGCTGACCATCGAGAATGATCCCGACAAGGAAGCCGTGGACGTCGCCTGGGTGCCCATCCATGAGCTGGCCCGGAAGCTCTCCTTCCCGAACGAGCGCCGCATCGCCGACCTCGCCAAGGAAGTCCTGCCGGAGCACCGCTAGGGCCACGCGGGCCCCTTTATCGGACGCCGATAGCGCCTTAAGCCGTGCCCGGGTGAGACGATGAAGACGATGTCATCTGCCAAACCCACCCCAGCACACTCCGGCGCCGCCGATTCCAAAGCTGTCCAATCCGGAGAAGTCCGTTCCAGCGCCATCATGGCCGCCGGCACGCTGGTCTCCCGTTTCCTGGGCTTCGCCAAGACCTGGATGCTGGCGGCCGCCCTTGGCCTGGGCTCCACCGTCAACGACACGTTCATCAACGCGAACAACCTGCCGAACCTGATCTTCCTGCTGGTGGCCGGAGGCGTCTTCAACGCCGTCCTGGTGCCCCAGATCATCAAGGCGAGCAAGGCTCCGGACAAGGGTTCCGACTACATCAGCCGGCTGCTGACGCTTGCGGTGCTGGTGCTGCTGGCACTGACACTGGCGGTGACGCTGCTGGCGCCGTGGGTCATTGAGCTGACGACGCAGGGTTACTCGCCGCAGCAGAAGGCCCTCGCTGTGTCCTTCGCGTTCTGGTGCCTTCCGCAGATCTTCTTTTACGGCCTGTACGCCTTGCTGACCCAGGTGCTCAACGCCCACGGCGCGTTCGGGCCGGCGATGTGGGCGCCGATCCTGAACAACATTGTCGCGATCGCCGGCCTCGGTATGTTCATCTGGATGTTCGGTGTCAACGTGGCCAACCCGCACACGCTGGATACGTGGGACTCCACCCAGACCTTCCTGGTGGCCGGTTTCTCCACCATCGGTGTGATAGCGCAGACCGCCATCCTGCTGATCCCCGTGTTCAGGCTCCGGCTCGGCCTGCGGCCGCGCTTCGGCTGGCGCGGGGTCGGACTGGGACATGCCGCCCGGCTGAGCGTCTGGACCCTGGCGACGGCCGCCGTCGGGCAACTGGCGTTCCTCTACGTCATGCGTATCGCCACGATTCCGGGCGCGGAACGCCTCCGCCTGGAACAGGCAGGGGACCCGGCCGCGGACACGCTGCCGGGCAACGCCGTCCTGGAAGTGGCCAGCCAGCTCTATCTGCTCCCGCACTCCATCATTGCGCTCTCGCTGGCCACGGTGTTGTTCAACCGGATGACCCGGGCCTCGCAGGACGGGGATCATGCGGCGCTGCGCAACGCTCTCTCCCACGGGCTACGGACCATGGCCGTCGCCACCGTCTTCGGCGCGCTGGCGCTCTTCGCGCTGGCCGGGCCCCTGGGCATGTTCTTCTCCGGCGGGGACAAACAGGACGGCGTTATGCTGGCCCAGACACTCACCATCCTGGCCCTGAGCACGCCCTTTATGAGCGCCAACTTCATGATGTCCCGGGTGTTCTACGCCAATGAGGATGCCCGGACGCCGTTCTTCATCCAGCTGGTACTGGCCCTCGTGAACGTGGTCGCCGCCTTCTCGATCCAGTTCCTGCCGTTCGATCAGATCATTTTCGCCATCGCCATCCTCTACACCGGCGGGAATATCCTGTCGGTGATTGTCAGTGCGGTCTTCCTCCGCCGGCTCCTGGGTCATCTGGACGGCCCGCGGATTGCCAACTCCTACATCAGGATGGGCTACGCCGCGCTGGGTTCCGCGCTGGCGGGCGCCGGGGCGTTGTGGCTGCTGGGCAGCTACAGCCCGGATGGCTTCGCCTGGAGCACCCCCATCGCCGCCCTGGTGACGATCGCCGTCGTCGGGCCCGTTATGCTGGCGGCCTACCTGCTGCTGCTGAAGCTCTTCCGCGTGACCGAGCTGAGCGACCTGCTGCAGCCGCTGCTGGGCGGCTGCGCCGCCGGCAGGCCGCGGAGCCCGGCGCCGATGAGCTGCCGGACGGCGCCGCCGCAACGCGGACGAGGCCCGAACGCGCCACGGTCTCGGTGGACACCGGCCTCATTCCGAGAATTTCGGGGAATTCGACGCCGCATCCTTCCGTGCCGGCCCGGACCTTGGTGAACAGGACGAACGCGCCGGACGCGACGGCCCCGAGGGCGGTTACCTGCCCGCCGAGGATGTGCCGAGCACAGCGGAGGGCGGTTTGGGGCGTGGGGACAGCCCGTTGCCTGGACGCCGGACCTACCAGGGACCGGCAGGACACAATCCCTATTTCCCGTTCGGCGGCAAGAAGAAAAATAGTAAGCAGTCGGGTCGCAGCGCCGTGCTTCCGCGGCGCGGACACTGCATCGGCTAGGATCGAAGACTAACAAGGGGAGTTGCAGACCAGGGGTCCACCGGCTTACCGGGGACCTGCGGTCACTGATGAAGTGATCAGTTCGGCATCTCCCGGACAGTCTAGGAGGAACCCGTGTCCCACCCGATCGATGTCGGATCAGTACTAGGTGGCCGTTACAAGGTCACTGCCACTGTACTGACCTCACATGACCAGGATCTGGTGCTGGACGGTGTGGACCAGGTGCTCAACCGTGCTGTGAGCATCCTCGTGGCCGGGCCTGACAACGCGGATCAAGTGGCCCAGAGCGCCCGGGAAGTCGCCACGGGCGAGCGTCCCGGCAACGTGCAGATCCTCGACCTTGGGGTCAGCGAAGCCACGACCTACCTCATCACCAACCACACTTCCGCCGCAGACCTGCTGGACCTGGTTGTATCCTCCAACCCGCCCTACGTGGAGCCGTTCTTTACGGACACGCTTGGCAGCGAAATCTTCGGCCAGCCGCGTTCCCACGAACCAGAAACCTACGACGGCCTCTACGACGAAGAAGAAGTCGACGCCGGGTACATCAACTACGGGCAGAACCAGCCGGGCGCCCCCGCAGCGGGAGCCGCTCCGGCCGCTCCGCCTGCATCCCCGGCACGCGTTCCTTCGCGTCCAGGAACGTCTCCGGCCGCAGGTGCCGCCGCAGCGGGAGCTGCGGGAGCTGCCGCCGCCGCTGGTGCCCGTGGTGCCGCCGCCGCGCCGGCGCCGTCCGCACAAGCAGCGTCCCCCGAGACTGCACCGCAAGAAGCCGCCCCTCACTCGACGGCGCCCCAGCCCGTGCAGGGAGGCGCGCCCCGCTCCGCTGCCCCCGACACCAGGCCGCCGGCTCCCGCCGAAACTCCCAAGGTTTCCCTGTGGTCCGACGACGACTACGACCAGCCGGCCCCCGACGACCGGCAAACCTCCCGCCCGGGCCCGGCGACTGCCGCCATGGCCGCGAGCGGTTCAGCGGACCGGGCGCCGGGATACTTCCCGGCTCAGCCCGAAACACCGAAGCCGAAGAGGATGACGAGTACTACGGCAACGATGAGGAACCGCAGCGCGAACCGCGGTCCATGCGCTGGCTGGTAGGCGGGCTGCTGGCGGCCGTCCTGGTGGTCGGCCTGGTTCTCGCCGTCACCAATCTCGGCAGCCTCTTCAAGAGCACACCGGAGCCGGACGCCGTCGGCCCTGCCTCCACCAGCGCGCCCGCGACACCGTCGGCGGAGCCGTCTGATACCGCCAGCCCCGCGCCGGCCACCGCGCCGCCCGCGATTGAGGGCGTCACACGGCAAGGCGACTTTGACTTCGCCGGAACCTACGACGGAGATTTGGTCAAGACCTTCGACGGGAATGCCGCCAGTTACTGGTCGGACATGGAATTCGCCACCGACAGCTGGGGCGGATTCGCCCCCGATGGTGTTCCGCTCGTCGTCAAGTTGAAAGAACCTGCCCAGATTTCCTCGGTGACACTGAGCCAGTTGGGGGCCTCGGGCGGCAGCATCAGCGTTTTCACCAACGACCGCCCGTCCCTGGACGGTGCCAAGCAGGTGGGCAGCAACAGCTTCACCTCCCCGGACCTGACGTTGCCCCTGCAGGAGCCCGTCACAGCGCAGTACGTCATCGTCTCAATCAAGACTCTGCCCAAGCTTGCGGCGCCCAAGACGCGCTACGGATTTGGCCTGCGTCTGGCTGAGATCAAGGTCCAGTAGGGGATCCGTAACCAAGCCAGTACCCCCGCGGTCCCCGGCGCCAAGACGGTACCCTGAGTCTTGGCGCCGTCCCGTGGTGCCCGGTCAGACCGGAATATTCAGCGCCCCGTAGTAGTTGTGCCATGTGGCCGGCCACCCCAGGCAGGCGCATCGACAAAGGAAGAGGTTCACCGTTTAGTGAGCAACGCAGAAAACACCGCGTCCGAAGTGCGTGATGTCATCATCGTCGGCTCCGGCCCCGCAGGCTACACGGCCGCGGTGTACACGGCGCGCGCAAACCTGAAGCCGCTGCTCCTGGCAGGCTCGGTGACCGCCGGCGGCGAGCTGATGAACACCACCGACGTCGAGAACTACCCGGGATTCCCCGACGGCATTATGGGCCCGGACCTGATGGAGAACTTCGAGAAGCAGGCGGCCCGGTTCGGCACGGAAATCCAGTTCGAGGACGTTACCGAACTGGATCTCGACGGCGACATCAAAACTGTGACCATCGGCTCGGGGAGACCTTCCAGGCACGGTCCATCATTCTGTCGACCGGTTCGGCCTACCGCGAGCTCGGCCTGCCCAACGAGAAGCGGCTCTCCGGCCACGGCGTCAGCTGGTGTGCAACCTGCGACGGTTTCTTCTTCAAGGATCAAGACATCGCCGTGATCGGCGGCGGTGACTCCGCGATGGAAGAAGCACTGTTCCTCACCAGGTTCGCCAAGTCTGTCACCGTCGTCCACCGCCGCGACACGCTCCGCGCGTCCAAGATCATGGCGGACCGTGCCCTTGCGCACGAGAAGATCAGCTTCGTCTGGAATACCGGTGTTGAGGATGTCCTGGGACAGGACAAGGTCACCGGACTTCGGCTGAAGAATCTTGTGGACGGCACCGAGACCGAACTGGCCGTTACGGGCGTCTTCGTGGCGATCGGCAACGATCCCCGCACGGACCTTATCAAGGGGAAGCTGGACCTGACCCCGGAGGGAACCATCGCGGTCGAAGGACGCACCTCAAAGACCAGCGTCAAGGGCGTTTTCGCCGCTGGCGACGTCATCGACCCGACCTACCGCCAGGCCATCACGGCCTCCGGTTCCGGCTGCGTGGCCGCCCTCGACGTCGAACACTACCTTGCAGATTTCGACGCCTAGATCGTCGAGCAGCAACCAACCGAAGAGAAAGACAGGGCTATGAGCAACGCAAAAGACGTAACTGACGCTAGTTTCAGCACCGACGTACTGGCTTCCGCCAAGCCGGTCATTGTGGACTTCTGGGCCGAATGGTGCGGACCGTGCCGCAAACTCGGACCGATCCTCGACGAGATCTCCGTTGAGTACAGCGAGAAGGTGGACGTCGTCAAGGTAAACGTTGACGACAACCCCGCGATCGCAGCCCAGTTCGGTATCACCTCCATCCCAGCGGTCTACCTGTTCCAGGGGGCGAAGTGACGGGCACCGTCATCGGCGCGCGTCCCAAGCAGTTCTTTGAGAAGGAATTTGCGGACGTCCTGTCCTAGGTTTCAGCTCGGGCGGCGCCGCGCCGCCCAAACCCAAGGTGGCCTCACTTCCGGACCAGGAAGTGGGGCCGCCTTTTGTGTAGGGATTCCGGCCCCGCTTGGGGTGCCTTCCTGTCCTGGCACCTGGCCTCGACGGCGGCCTTACGTGGAAATCAATCAGGATGCGTTTCATTACCCTTGTATTTTCCCTGAGCTTGTCATCCTGCAGGAAGTTCGCATTGCGGTCGGAATTGGGGAGGACCGTCGAGTGAAAAAGGTGACGACCTCGTTGAGGACGCGCTAACCCCTCGTACAGCAGGTGGCAGCCTACTATCGCTCCATGTACCAGGAACTGCGGCGGCGGATTGGGCAACCAGAATTTGAACCGACCAGAGGCTCAGTTTCACGTGAAACCTAAGGGCTGCATAGCGCGTTCACCGAGGACCAAAACTAGCTGTTGAACTCCATAGTGGGGTGCCCGTGTTTCACGTGAAACATGAGGACATTTCCGCCAACGCCGCACTGGTAAGCCTGGATATTGGGACATGTCCCTCCAGGTCGTCCAAATTCGCATCCGTATAGCCCGATTTCGTATGTAATCCGGAGCGGAAATAGAGCTCCGATAGTAGATGCGGGCTATCCACGAAATGTCTCACAGGCGGGGCTGAACCATTCCTTGGGGAGCTCACCCTCTAAATACCTGGCGAGGACCCTTTTCTTTCACTCCCGCGGATTGCTCTACCGGTACCCGCCCCGCTCATAGCCGATCTCCACCTCAAACGGCAGCGGTATCGATCTGGACCGCCCTGGCAATTTGAGATTTCAAGGTGATACGTCGACTGCGGTTAGTATCGGTTGCAGCAATCCTTGCCATGACGCTGTCTGGCGGCCGCTACACGCAGTTCTGCGGCCTACCAGGGATCCCGCGCCTCCCAGAGCACCCATGAGACCGGGACCGGCGCCCCGTCATCTTCCACGGTCACTTGTCACCAGTCTCGCAGGCATCATGGAACGGACAATGAAGTTCTGTCCCTTGCTTCACGTGAAACACATCTGACCGGCCGAAAGGAACGGGGCCTATTGGGCGGCTACACATGGAAATGTAGAGGGAGCGTGTGAACCGTTAACCAGCAACCGCCAGCCGCCAGCCGCCAGCCGCCATTAGCTATGCTCACCGAAGACGAAGCGGCGGGTGCGGCTTGTTCCTGCAATTACCTCGGACTCATCCCGGAGGAGGACTCACAGGACAATAGGCAGTCATGTTTCACGTGAAACAGCAGCACGGCCTCACGAAGGCCGGCCATATTGTGCCGACAGGAAATTGGAATGCGAACTTGCATAAGTAATACGTGACTCCCAGATATGGCCGCTGCACCCTGCACCTGCCCCGTTATCGGTCCGCCTCCTCAAGTTGCGTGCACTGGAGGCCCTCGGCCCGAATTCCCTGGTTTCTGGTCATCGGACTCCGTGATTGCTGGTTCTGTGGGTCCTGTTCCCGGAATCCGTCGCTTCTAGTGTTTGGCTAACCTTGATTCGTATATACCTTGATTGCCTGGCGGTGTCCGCCGCCTGCTGTCAGGACATTTGGGCACTGCAAATGGAGTGCGCACCCGCAGGATCGGTATGCAGCCCCACGTCCCACGTTGAAGTTTTGACCCAACGGGCGTTCAGCACCAGAGGGTCTTTGGATGGTTTGTGTTTCACGTGAAACACAACCCGGCCAGTTGGCAGCAAATGCCGCTGTCTAACGTTGAGGGACCGATTCGTTGCTTCACTCGCGATGCCCGAAGACCCTCCGGGCGCCTGCTCCGAAGCGGCCGAATATGGGCATCCAGGAACGCCGGCCAGTCGTTTCCAGCCGCAACTGGTGGCCCTTAACCCATTACACCGCCACCGGCCGCCAGCCAGCAACCGCGGGACCGGCCAGTGCCTAGCGCCTGTCGCCAGCCGGGCGTCGGACTGAACTGCGCGCTCGGAGCGGGCGGCATGTCCTCACTCCGAGAGGACGGAGCGGGTCGATGACACTTACCGCCGAGGTCCGCCCCACGGAGGCTCCGTCCATACTGAAGCGCCCCTACAGGCGCCGATACTCCTGCATCTTGCGTACGTACTTTCGAATCACGGCACTGCGCGTCGGGGCTGCTTCCCTCGGCCAGGCCGGCCACCAGTCCCCACTCAACGGAGTGAAAACACGTGTTCGTCAGGTACCGCCGTGCAGCCCTGGCGGGGCTTGGTTTCAAAAGGTAGTCCAGTTGGCACCGCCGGGGAGGTCCAGTTAGCACCGTCGGGGAGGGAGAAGTAGACCTTACCTCACCTCGCCCCTCTGGCCGTCGAAGGAACGAGAACGTACGGGGCAACTTCGTCATCGGGCGCGCCTACTGCCTGTGGGGAGTACTGCCCGCCCGAGCGACTGGCGGTGCGTAGCGACACGGCAAGACCGGTGCAGAGCGCGGACAGGCACCGCGCTGCATTTAGGAATCCAACAGGCACGCCGGTATGCGGAAATTGAACCAGCAACGACACAAATGCCGACGGCGCACAGCAACATGCCAACGCAGTGAACAGAGTTCTCCGTCTGGTACCAACCGCGAAGGCCAAGGTGTGGACTTGGACGCAGCCTACCCTGACCCTGCTTCCATGCGTCGTGGATCAAACCGTCCTAGCGTCTGGGGCATGACCGCCGCAGACCCCCACAGCCAGAAATCCACATGCCGGCCTGGCCGCCGATGGATCGAGGAGATCACCTGACTGGAGTCTTCAAAATGGAGTTCTCCCCAAGTTCTCCACAGAACTTATTCACATAGTTATCCACAGGGACTGAGGGCTTTCTCACAGCCATAGGGACCTGCCTATCAGCTGCTTGAGCGACGCTGCCTTACTCATCTCTCGGCCGCCGCGAGGAGTATCGCGGAACGCAGTCCAGGAGCGTCCGAATTTGGACGGTTGGGGATGTCCATATGGACCGATGAACCGCAGGATTCAACGGAAAATTAACCACCGGCGGTGGATTTAGAAAGCACGGCCGGGTGTGAATCACTTCACTCGTAGATGGCCAAGCATGTTTCACGTGAAACGGTATCGATCTGAGCCGAGCGGTCTAAAGCACCCCTAGGTGCCTTGCCCTTCCTTCCCCACGTGCGCAGCGGTCAGCGGTGCGGGCGGTACGAGTAATCCACAAAGTTATCCACAGCTATATCCACTGGTCTATCCACCGGATATCCACGCCCTAGGTGTCGGCTGTGACACCGACGGAGTGCCATTGGACAAGGCCGGTCAAGCCCGCGAACGTTGCAGGTCAGGCCCGAAACGGGAGACAACTTCGGAGACGTTGAGACCCGGGACCCACTCCCTACTCGACACCTAGAGGAAAGCAATCGCTGCGTCCCGTCAATTGCAAAACGGTCCCCGTCAAGGCGGGCAACGTACAGCTCCGGGGCAGCCCCTGGGTCGTCTCGGTCGTACTCCCTGGACAATCCTGCCCAGCTGCCCGGGGAGCCCACTCTGCTTTCCGCTTGATTCCACAGCCCGACTCTGTCCGCCCCCCGCGGGAGAGTCAGCTATGGCCCCAACATTGCTAGCCTTGCCAGGGACACTCGGCTGGATCCCCAAAGCCCAACTTGGCCAGACTTCCGAGGCAGACCCGGCTAGCTCCCCAGAAGCCGACTCTGTACACCACCAGGTGCATGTACGGCTTGGTTCCCAAGGCGGGCCTTTGTCCGCCCCAGCCACGGGCGAACTCTCCCGACGGGCTTCCCGGGGAGCGGCTTCAGACATGTCTGCCGGTAACGGCCAGCGGTTCTCATGTCCGCGGCCACTTCAGTTCACACCACGAGGAAGAACTCTGATGGCCACCTTCCGTGACCCGGAGTATTAGCGCCCTCGTCAACGTGATCCATTCTTGCCACCCTTTTCCAAGAAGAGTCTGATCCCATACATGCCGTGTTTGCCAGGAAGAATATGTCGGCAGTTTGGGCGGAGCGGATTGCCAGATCCACTCGCTCTCGCGCCGCCTACGCACCATTTCCGAGGGTGACTGAGGGGCTGCAGCGCCACCTACTGCCAGTTCCCCTAACAGAACGGCCCAACCGCACCATGTGCCAACCGTGTGTCGTACGGACTTCACGTGTAACCAAGTTGCGAGCAACTACGAGCTGTCTTCACCGCTCTTCCCTAGAGGCTCCCGCAAGGAAAATCATCAACGCCAGGCACTAAGCCCGGTGACGTCGTCCCTGTGCTGAGTTCCGAACCCATCATCACGTGCAGGTAAGGAGCCCAACCAACGGCTGCGGATGCACGACAGGCAGTCGATGAGACTGCCTGTCTCAGTCCCGCACGGGTCAGCGCCTGGTGGACTCAATCCGGCACCACCAAAGGCCGGCCCAGCACCCTGCGGTACAAGCTACACTGCGGTGCAAGCGCCTCCTTGGCCTGTAGGCCTTACTGAGACCTCAATCTGGCCGTTCAGGCTTCCCTTGGCCTGGGGAGCTACGATGAGACCGCAAACTGGCGGTTTGGCCGCGGGGGCACCACTCGGAGCTGTCGAACCTGTCTGCGCGTGCCTCATGTACCTGGTGTGTCGAAGCCCGCCCTGAGTGGGCTATGACTGATCATGGCCTTCCAGCCTCCTCAGGGGCTTGTCGCGCCCCAACCGCCCTGGTCCGTACGTAAGCCGCCAGCCACACCTGAGGTCCGACATCAGACATCATGGCATCGGCGGAGATCGCGTGATTCCTGGCTACTTCCACGTGACGGGCAGTTTCACGTGAAACCGCCTCTTATCTCAGGAGTCCATGCCATCGACTGGCTGAACTGACCATGCGGAGACCACCACGCAACCTTTGGACGAGGTCGTCGGCACCCTGCGGCGATACTGGGGAGGGCGAGACTGTCGTTGTTCTGCAGTCACTCCACCTATGCCGGCTCGGGCAGTTGGTGTTTCAGCTTCGAAGCTGCTGGGCAGATGTCGGGTGGTCTCCGCCACTCCGGGGGATCCACCCCCGGCGATCATCGTTTCACGTGAAACGAACCGTTGGATTCCGAGCCCGCGACTGCTGCCGACAAACGACGGTAGAGGTCTCATACGCGGGAGCTAAGTAGAGGCTGACTTTTCGCAACACACGGGCGCAGAAGCACAAATCACTCCTGGTGGCGGCGCGGAGAACTCCGGTATTGGATATTGTGCGGTGCTCTCCGTCGCTTCGGAGTTTGTCATGGTTCCGGGAGTCTTCTTCTGGAACGAGAAAAAGGGACCCGTTTCACGTGAAACGGGTCCCTTCCTCTGCCGGTCCGGTACTAGTTGGCAGCTCCCGGCGAAAGCACATCCATGATCCTGTTGAGGTCTTCCACGCTGGCGAACTCGATACTGACCCGTCCCTTCCGGGCGCCGAGAGAAATCTTGACGTTTGTATCGAGGCGGTCAGAGAGCGACGAAGCCAGATAATCCAGGCGTTCGTGACGAGCGCCCGGGCGCGGAATATTGTTCTTCGGTGTCGAGGATGGATTCTGGTAGAGCGTCACCGCTTCTTCGGTCGCGCGTACGGACATACCTTCCGCAACAATCTTCTGCGCCAGGCGTTCCATGGCAGCGGCATCCGGCAAAGCCAGCAGGGCACGGGCATGGCCAGCAGAGATGACGCTGGCAGCTACGCGGCGCTGTACCAGCGGCGGGAGCTTGAGCAGCCGCAGCGTGTTGGAGACCTGCGGGCGCGAGCGTCCAATGCGGTCAGCCAGTTGTTCATGGGTGGTACCGAAGTCCTCGAGCAGCTGCTGGTAGGCGGCGGCCTCTTCGAGGGTTCAGCTGGCTGCGGTGCAGGTTTTCCAGCAGAGCGTCGCGGAGGAGGTCGTCATCGGTGGTGTCACGGACAATTGCGGGGATGGTTTCCAGGCCGGCGGCCTGTACTGCCCGCCACCGACGCTCGCCCATAACGAGCTCGTAGGGTTCTCCACCCTTTTCAGTTGAAGTACGGACAACAATTGGCTGGAGGACACCGATTTCACGAACTGAATGAACCAGCTCCGCCATATCGTCCTCATCAAAGACTGAACGCGGCTGCTTGCGGTTGGGGTGGATGTCGGTCACCGGAATTTCGGCAAAGCGGACACCGGGTACCTCTACGAGTTCCACTCCCTGGTCTTCCGCATCGGGAACAACCACAGCTTCCTCTGCCGCCGGCACGCCGGCGGCAGTCTTTGGTCCGGCCGTCGGCGTAGCAGCCTTGGATGCAGGAGCCTTGCGCGCCGGAGCCTTCTTCGCCGCCGCAGCCGTCTTCGGTTCCGGAACGTCGGACGCGGCAGCCGAAGTTGTGTTCGCGGATGGTGCCAGCGACTTTGCCGCTACCTCCTCGTCGGGAGCCACGACGGGATCTACCGCCGCAGACACGTCTGCGCCAGGAGTCCGCTTGCGGGCTTCAGGAAAGAATAGATCCACGGGACGGGACGGCGCTGACCCGTTGCCGGACGCCGCGGCGGAACTTGGAATGAGTGCCCCAAGTCCACGGCCGAGGCCGCGTCGCTTATCGCTCATGGATAAATCCCTCCATTGGAAGAGCCGGGCATCACCGGGCTCTAGCTAGTGCAATGCTTGAACAGATTCTAACGTTCCGCGATTTCGGCCGCGGCTTCCAGGTAGGACAGGGCCCCGCTGGATGAAGGATCGTAGGTCATCACGGTCTGCTGGTAGCTGGGAGCTTCAGAAATTCGTACCGAACGGGGACTACGGCTCCAAGGACCTGCTCCGGGAAGTGTTCGCGTACCTCAGCTGCCACTTGGGCGGCCAGGTTGGTGCGGCCGTCGTACATGGTCAGGAGAATCGTGGACACGACCAGTTCGGCATTCAAGTGCTTCTGGATCATTTCGATGTTCTTGAGCAGCTGGCTCAGTCCTTCGAGCGCGTAGTACTCGCACTGAATCGGAATGAGCACCTCGTTGGCGGCACAGAACGCGTTGACGGTCAGCAGGCCAAGGCTCGGCGGGCAGTCGATGAAGATATAGTCGAGCCGTTCCTCACCGTTCTTCGCGCGTTCCTTGGCATACACGTCAATGGCACGGCGGAGCCGCTGCTCGCGGGCAACCAGGCTGACCAGTTCAATCTCAGCACCCGCCAGGTGGATGGTGGCCGGTGCGCAGATCAGCTTGTCAATGTCCGGGCACGGTGCAACAACGTCCTGCAACGGGATGTCGTTGATGAGCACGTCATAGATGCTGTCAACGTCGGCGTGGTGTTCAATTCCAAGTGCCGTCGAGGCATTTCCCTGCGGGTCGATGTCAATGACCAGCACGTTCAGGCCGGCGGCAGCCAGGGCGGCGGCGATATTGACCGTTGTGGTGGTCTTGCCAACCCCGCCCTTCTGGTTCGAGACAGTGAAGATCCGGGTCTTCTCCGGTTTGGGAAGTTCACGGCCCAGAAGACGTTCACGCCGTTTGTTCTCATGGGCGAGTTCGCGGGCAATGGGGCTGGAGTCGTCGATGGAGTCCAGTACGTTGCCGCTGGAGACAACGGATGTTTCACGTGAAACGCTGGCCATACCGGCGGTCTTCGCAACCACAGCCGTGTGATTTCCGGAGTAATCGTGAGCAATTGCAGGCGCAACGAAGGCCCGTGCGGACCCCAGGGACACAAACGGTGGAATCCGTTGTGTGGAGGCTTCGCTACTGGTCACTGTGACACACTCACTCTCGTTCGGCTCTTGCTGCCGGTTACTAGCCTAACCTCTTCCCGTTGGAGTCCGAGGGCACCGGGCTGATGCTAGGCAATCTTTTGAGGCTTATTCACAACGATTCGGACAACGGTTGTGGGTTCTTCGAGGAGGTCCTCGCCCACCAGCACCACGGACGTCTGGGTGCCGCCGAGCTTGCGGATCACTTTGGCGGCTTTTTCGATTTCCTCGCCGGCGCTGCGTCCCTTAATGGCCACCACTTCACCCTTGCCCGCCAACAGCGGAATGGTCAGTCCGGCGAGGTTGGTGAGCGCCGAGACGGCGCGCGCCGTGACGACGTCGGCGTCGACCATTCCGACAGCCAGCTCTGCGCGGGTGCGCATGATGGTGACGTTGTCGAGCCCCAGGTCGTCCACTACTTCCTGCAGCCAGACAACCCGGCGTTCCAGGGGTTCGATCAGGGTCAGTTCCAGATCCGGCCGGGCAATGGCCAGGCAGAGGCCGGGGAGGCCGGCGCCGCTCCCGACGTCGGCCACATGGCTTCCCCTAGCAATCTGGCTCTCGATCACGGCGCAGTTCAGCACGTGGCGGCTCCATAGCCGGGGAATTTCACGGGGGCCGATCAGTCCCCGCTCCGTCCCTGACGTGGCCAGGTGCTCCACATAGCGCTTTGCCAGGTCCAGGCGGTCCCCGAAGATAGTCTGTGCGGCCTGCAGTTCGGCCGCGGTAATCTCAACCATCAAGCTATCCGGCGGCTTCAGTCTGCGGAAACGACGATATGGCGGTCAGCGCCTTCGCCTTCGGACTCGCTGATGAGTCCCAGGTCAGCCACGGCGTCGTGCACAATCTTCCGCTCGTAGGCGCTCATCGGTGCCAGGGCCACGGTCTCGCCGGAGTCCTTGACGGACGCGACGGCGTCTTCCGCGATCTTCTGCAGCTCGCCGGCCCGCTCCGAGCGGTAGCCGTTGATATCCAGCACCAGACGTGAGCGGTTTTCCGTTGCGGAGAGCACAGCCAGACGGGTCAGCTCCTGAAGCGCTTCGAGGACTTCGCCGTCCTTCCCGACCAGACTTTCCAGACCGGCCGCTTCTTCCTCAGCAACAATCGAAATGTAGGTGCGGCCGTTGCGGACTTCGATGTCGATGTCGCCATCGATGTCGGCAATGTCCAGCAGTTCCTCGAGGTAGTCCGCAGCAACATCGCCTTCTTCTTCCAGGCGGCTGGCGGACGTGCCCTTGCCTTCGGAATCCTCGGAACCTTCGTCAGAATCCTGGACGGCGCTCAAAGCGTCGTCCTGTTCCTCAGCGGTTTCAGCGGAAATAGCGTGTTCGGTGCTTTCGGCGGACATTACTTCCTCTTCCTGTTCTTACGTTGTGGCTGGACGCGCTGGCTCTTGGCTACCAGGGCAGCGGCGGCAGCGGCTTCGGCCGCCTCGGCCTCGGCCTTCTTGGCGCCCGTCAGCGGCAGGGCGGCAGGCCCTTCGCGGCACGGCGCTCGGCCAGTGCCTTGGCGGCGGGGACCCCGGCGTCGGCATGCGGCGGATGACGAAGAACTGCTGCGCCATGGTCCAGAGGTTGGTGGTGGTCCAGTAGATCAGGACACCGATGGGGAAGTTGATGCCGCCGACGCCGAAAACGATCGGCAGGATGTAGAGCATCATCTTCTGCTGGCGCATGAAGGGGCTGGCCATGGCCTCTTCGGACATGTTCTTGGCCATGATCTGCTTCTGCGTGATGAACTGCGACGCGGTCATGGCCAGGATCATCACAATCGACAGGATCCACACGGCAACCACGTTGCCGCCCGGCGGTGTGCCGTGCAGCAGGGTCGCGGAGAGCGGGGCGCCGAAGATGCTCGACTCGTCGAACTGCACCACCTGCTCGTGGCTCATGGCGCCGATGCCCTTGCCGCTGTCGGCCGCCGTCGTAATGCCGGAGAGGACCGTGAAGAGGGCAAAGAAGAACGGCATCTGGATCAGCATGGGGAGGCAGGCCGAGAACGGGTTGGTTCCGTGCTTCTTGTACATGGCCATCTGTTCCTGCGCCATGGCCTGACGGGACAGCTGGTCGGTCTTGCCCTTGTACTTGTCCTGAAGCTTCTTCAGATCGGGCTGCAGGAGCTGCATGCCGCGCTGGGCCTTGATCTGCTTGACGAACACGGGAATCAGGGCGGCCCGGATCACCAGCACCAGCCCGATGATGGACAGCGTCCACGTCCAGCCGTTGGCGGCGGGCATGCCGATGGCGCTCAGGCCATCGTGGAAGACCACCATGATGGCGGACACAAGCCACTTGAACGGAAACATGATTGTTTCAAAGAAGTCCATACGATATCCCTATTCGTCAGGCCGCAGAGCGGCCTTCTCCATCAGTCTGAGCAGCCAGGTACTTGTCCGGGTTGTTCAGCACAACAATTGTGGGGGTGCGGTCTGCGGGCCACTCGCATTTTCCGGCGGGGACATGGTCCACACCACCGGCATTCCAGGGATGGCAGCGCATCAGCCGCCTGGCCGCCAGCCACATTCCTTTGACCGCGCCGTGCACCGTGATGGCTTCAAGCGCGTAGGCGGAGCAGCTGGGGAAGAAGCGGCAAACCTGGCCGTACAGCGGTGAGATCACCTTGCGGTACGCCAGAAGCAACAGAATGAGGATATTGCGGGGCAGGTTCCAGACTGCCCGGCCCAGCCAGACTGCTGCGGATCTTGCAGGAGGGACGACGGCGGCAGTGGAGTTACGCACGCGGGGTCCCTTCCTGTGTTGTCTCGTAAGAAACTGAAGAAGCAGCCTTCGGAAGGCTCCTGCCCAGCCGTTTCATGTTGCTTTCCAAGGCGGCGTCATAGTCTGCCCGCAGCTGGTCCCAGCCGGCACCCGCCGAGGCGGGCAAAGCCCGGACCACGATGGCAAACCCGCTGCCGTATTTCTGCAACGACAAAGCACCGACTTCTCTCAGTCTCCTCTTAACGAGGTTCCTGACCACAGCGTTCCCGACACTCTTGGAAACGATGAATCCGATCCGGCTTGGTTCGTCGGCAGCGAGAGCTGCCGTATATAACACTACGTTCCGGCGTCCATTGCGGACACCGGAACGTACAGTTGTTGAAAAATCGGTTGATGTCCTCAGACGGTTGCGGGTGGCCAGCACCTTTACACTCGCACAGGGATGTGGACCGACGAGTCAGTTATTTAGGCCGACAGCTCGGTGCGACCCTTGCCACGACGGGCTGCCAGGATGGCACGGCCGGCACGGGTACGCATACGAAGGCGGAAGCCGTGCTTCTTGGCTCGACGGCGGTTATTCGGCTGAAAAGTCCGCTTGCTCACGTTAGTTACTCCAGTGGGATCAAAGGTGCGCCCACCCGATCAAGGGGAAGAACTGGTCGACGCTAAGTTTTGTATGTGCCGCTTCCTCGACTCGCAAGACGCGAGGCGTCGGGAGAGATTCAAATGAGGCGAAAAGCGTACACATGGGACTTCACAACGTTAGGGCTTGCCGCCCTCCTGAGTCAAACCGGCGGTCGCCTCACCGACTTTCCCCAACTGTGGCTAACTGCCTGCGCAGCCTGTGGATGAAGCACGTCACGCACCCCGATTTCGAACTACAACGGTGTGATTATCCACAGGACAGATCCCAGCTATCTTCTGGACTTTTCATCGCCTAGAGTGTCCCAGTAGCCGATTATCCACGGACTGTGCATAACCCTGTGGATTAAGCCGGGGCCAGCGCACTGGTTCAGGACTTGTGGCTGCAGGTAATGCAGGCAAGCAAGTTTGAGGAACTGATTGATGACAGTAGACGAAGCCAACCAAGCCAACACTGTCGGAAGTTCCTGGCGGCGGGTTGTGAGCCTGCTGGAGAACGATCACCGGGTTTCACCGCGGCAGCGTGGCTTCGTCATCCTCGCCCAGGCCCAGGGCCTGATCGGTTCCACCCTTCTGGTGGCAGTACCCAATGAACTCACCCGCGAAGTGTTGCAGACGCAGGTGAAGGAGGCCCTCGACGACGCCCTCCGGAACGTCTTCTCCGACGAAATCCGCTGCGCGATCGACGTCGACACCGATCTGGTGCCGCTCCATACGGAGCCGGAGCCCGCCGTCGAGCTGTCCCTGGTGGCCGATCCCTCCGTGGAACTGAAGCCCCAGCCGATGCTCCCCAGCACTTCCCACGAATTCGGCCGCCTCAATCCGAAGTATGTCTTCGACACCTTCGTGATCGGTTCCTCCAACCGGTTCGCCCACGCAGCCGCTGTCGCGGTGGCCGAAGCGCCAGCCAAGGCCTACAACCCGCTGTTCATCTACGGTGATTCGGGTCTGGGCAAGACCCACCTGCTCCATGCGATCGGTCACTACGCCCGCCGTCTCTACAGCGGAATCCGGGTCCGCTACGTGAACTCCGAGGAATTCACCAACGACTTCATCAACTCGATCCGTGACGACGAGGGCACCAGCTTCAAAACGACGTACCGCAACGTCGATGTCCTGCTGATCGATGACATCCAGTTCCTGGCCGGCAAGGACCGGACGCTGGAGGAGTTCTTCCACACGTTCAACGCCCTGCACAACAACAACAAGCAGGTGGTCATTACCTCCGATCAGCCGCCCAAGCTGCTTGCCGGTTTCGAGGACCGGATGAAGTCGCGGTTCGAGTGGGGCCTGCTGACCGATATCCAGCCGCCGGAACTCGAGACCCGGATCGCGATCCTCCGGAAGAAGGCCCTCAGCGAGGGTCTGTCAGCGCCGGACGATGCCCTGGAGTACATCGCCTCGAAAATTTCCAGCAACATCCGCGAACTCGAGGGTGCCCTCATCCGGGTGACGGCCTTCGCCAGCCTCAACCGCCAGCCGGTGGACGTCGCCCTCGCCGAGATGGTGCTCAAGGACCTCATCACCGATGACGGCGCCCAGGAGATCACCTCCGCGCAGATCCTCACGCAGACCGCCGACTACTTCAAACTCAGCATGGAAGAGCTCTGCAGCAAGTCGCGGACCAGGACGCTCGTGACCGCCCGGCAGATCGCCATGTACCTGTGCCGCGAGCTCACGGACATGTCCCTTCCCAAGATCGGGCAGGAGCTCGGCGGCCGCGACCATACGACCGTCATCCACGCGGACCGGAAGATCCGCGAACTGATGGCGGAACGCCGCGTGATCTACAACCAGGTCACCGAGCTGACCAACCGGATCAAGCAGCAGCAGCGCAATTCCTGAGCTGATTCCTAAGCCGTCCGTCCGCGCACTCTTACCTTATTAACAGGCACCTGTGGACAAGCCTGTGGATAGTTAAGGGACAACCGCGGTTAATGGGCTTAAAACCCTTAAGGCGTCTGTGGATCAGCGGAACGGCCAAAAATGTTATCCCCATCCACACCCTGTTTAAAACCTGCTCCGCCCACAGCCCATGAACAGGGCTTAACCGCGGAATCACACCGCCAGACGGGGTTATCCACAGTATCCACAGCAGTTATTAACACTACTAATCCCTAGAAAATGAAATTCCCTCAAATAACAACTTCCCGCCGGACTCCGCACACAGCCCAGGACCGTCCCGGCCCCGGCCGGAAACGTGCACCGGGCGGGCCCGGCCGAACCACACGGATGTAACCCGGGGATGGGAGAATCACACTTCTTGCGGCTAAGCTGTCTGCAGTGTGTCCGTCCTGGACATCTTTTGTGATTCCCTGCCGGGCCGGTGGCCCGGCTACCAGCGATGACAGCAGCAATGAAAGGCGGCACCCTTCCGTGAAGTTCAGAGTCGAACGGGACGTCCTGGCAGAAGCCGTGACCTGGACCGCCCGGTCGTTGTCTCCGCGGCCGCCAGTACCCGTACTTTCCGGCCTGCTTCTCAAGGCTGAAGCCGGTACCGTCAGCCTTTCGAGCTTCGACTACGAGACGTCCGCCAGGCTCGAAATCCCTGCGGACATCACCACCGAAGGCACCATCCTGGTTTCCGGCCGCCTGCTGGCAGACATCTGCCGCAGCCTGCCTTCCGCGCCGGTCGAAATCGAGACCGACGGCAACAAAGTCACCCTGACCTGCCGCCGCAGCAGCTTTCACCTGGCCACCATGCCGGAAGCCGAATACCCGCCGCTTCCCGCCCTGCCTCCCATCAGCGGAACCGTCCAGGGCGATTCCTTCGCCCAGGCTGTCTCCCAGGTGATCATCGCGGCGAGCAAGGACGACACCCTGCCCATCCTCACCGGCGTACGGATGGAGATCGAGGACGACCTCATCACGCTCCTGGCCACCGACCGGTACCGGCTGGCCATGCGCGAGGTCCCGTGGAAGCCCGTCACTCCGGGGATCTCCACCAGCGCACTGGTGAAGGCCAAAACCCTCAACGAGGTCGCCAAAACCCTGGGCGGCAGCGGCGACATCAACCTGGCCCTTGCCGATGACGACAGCCGGCTCATCGGATTCGAAAGCGGCGGCCGCACCACCACGTCCCTGCTGGTCGACGGCGACTACCCCAAGATCCGTTCGTTGTTCCCCGAATCCACGCCGATCCACGCCACCGTGCAGACCTCGGAACTCGTTGAGGCCGTCCGCCGCGTCTCGCTCGTCGCGGAACGCAACACCCCGGTCCGGCTCGCCTTCACCCAGGGCCAGCTGCACCTCGACGCCGGCACCGGCGAAGATGCCCAGGCTTCGGAAGAGCTCGAGGCACAGCTCACCGGCGAGGACATCACCGTCGCCTTCAACCCGCACTACCTGATCGAGGGCCTGAGTGTCATCGAAACCAAGTTTGTGCGGTTCTCCTTCACCAGCGCGCCCAAACCGGCGATGATCACGGCGCAGAACGACGCCGACGGCGAGGATCAGGGCGACTACCGCTACCTGGTGATGCCGGTCCGGCTGCCCAACTAGTCCCCACCGCCACCCTCGCCTCGCAAGCTCGGCCAGGGAACCCGGGCGGTGTGGGCCCAGGCTGTTGTCGTTCTGGGCCCCAAAACGACAACCGACACCCAATGCAGAAAGAGAACCCGCACTATGCACATTGGACTGATCGGCCTTGGAAAAATGGGTTTCAACATGCGCGAACGGCTGCGCAAGGGTGGAATCGAAGTCACCGGTTTTGACCGCAACCCGGACATCACCGACGTCGCGACCCTGGATGAACTCATTGCCGCCGTACCGGCGCCGCGCCTGATCTGGGTGATGGTCCCTTCCGGCGACATTACCGATGCCGTCATCACCGATCTTGGTGACAGGCTGGACGCCGGAGACCTTGTGATCGACGGCGGCAACTCCCGGTTCACCGAGGATCAGAAACACGGCGCCGCGCTGGCTGAAAAAGGCATCCGGTTCGCCGACTGCGGTGTCTCCGGCGGTGTGTGGGGCCTCCAAAACGGCTACGGCCTGATGGCCGGCGGGGACGCGGCGGATATTGAACGGGCGATGCCCGTTTTCGATGCGCTCCGTCCCGAGGGCGACCGGGCCGACAGTTTTGTCCACGTCGGCGGCATCGGCGCCGGGCACTACGCCAAGATGGTCCACAACGGCATCGAGTACGGACTGATGCAGGCCTATGCGGAAGGGTACGAACTCCTGGCCGCCAAGGACATCGTCACGGATCTGCCCGGCACGTTCCGCGCCTGGCAGAAAGGCACCGTCGTCCGGTCCTGGCTCCTGGATCTCATGGTCAAGGCCCTGGATGAGGATCCGGGCCTCGCCTCGATTGACGATTACGTCGAGGATTCCGGCGAGGGACGCTGGACGGTGGAAGAGGCAATCGCCAACGCCGTGCCGGCCCCGGCCATCACGGCAGCGCTTTTCGCCCGCTTCTCCTCGCGCGAGGACAACTCACCGGCGATGAAGATGGTTTCCGCGCTGCGCCACCAGTTCGGCGGGCATGCGACCCGTCCGGCCAAATAGTCCTGCCCTGAAATACTGAATCCGGCGTGTACCTAGAACAACTTTCGCTCACCGATTTCCGCAGTTACGCCCAGGTTGACCTGAGCTTCGAGCCCGGCGTGACCGTGCTGGTCGGCTCAAACGGCATCGGCAAGACCAACCTCATGGAAGCCGTCGGCTACCTTGCCACGCTCAGCTCCCACCGGGTCAGCTCCGATGCCCCGCTGCTGCGTTTCGGCACAGAGCGGGCCCTGATCCGCGCCAAACTGGTCCGCGGCGAGCAGTCGACGGTGCTTGAACTCGAAATAAACAGCTCACGCGCCAACCGTGCCCGGATCAACCGCAGCAATCCGGTCCGGGCCCGGGACATCCTGGGCATTTGCCAGACCGTGCTGTTTGCCCCGGAGGACCTCGCCCTGGTCAAAGGTGATCCGTCCAGCCGGCGCCGCTTCCTCGATGAACTCCTGGTCAGCCTTGTTCCCCGGCATGCAGCCACCCGGAGTGACTATGACCGGGTGCTGAAGCAGCGCAATGCCCTGCTGAAATCCGCCCGCGCCGGCAAATTCACGAGCGGCCATGAGGCCACTCTGGATGTATGGGACCAGCACATGGCGCGGGCAGGCGCCGAACTGTTGCATGCGCGGCTTGAACTGGTGGAACGGCTCCGCCCGCACCTCAACAACGCCTACGCGCAGCTCACCGACGGGTCCAAAAACGCGGGGGCCATCTACCGTTCCACACTGCAGGGGGCCTTGGAGGACGACGGCGCCGCACCGGCTTCCGCTGCCGCCGTGGAAACCGCCGGTCCGGCCGAGGACCTGCGCCAGCTCTCCGTGGACGAACTCACCGAACGCTACGTCCAGGCCTTCGCCTCGTCACGGCGCAAGGAACTGGAACGGGGATCTCCCTGGTCGGACCGCACCGCGACGAACTGGAACTCACCCTCGGCACCGCTCCTGCGAAAGGGTACGCCTCGCACGGTGAAACCTGGTCCCTGTGCCTGTCCCTGCGTCTGGCCTCGTACTACGTGATGCTCGATGATGCCCGCACCGGCGGTTCCGCCCCCATCCTGATCCTGGACGACGTCTTTGCCGAGCTTGATGTCCAGCGGCGGCGTAAACTGGCGGCAATAGTATCCGGCGCGGAACAGGTGCTGGTGACTGCCGCCGTCGACGATGACATCCCGGTGGAACTGGCCGGCCGGCGGGTGAGAGTTGTACCCGGAGGAATCGATGAGCGGGAAGATCGATGAATAAGGATACCGACGGAGGCCTGCAACCGGGCCGCGATCCCGATGACATCGATGCTGCCCAGTCAGCGCTGAACAGAATGCGCGAGGCGGCAGCGGCCCGGGGAGAAATCCGGCGCAAAGCCCCGCCGCGCCCCGGCACCACGCCGCAGAAACCCGGCCGCAGTACCGGTAGCACCCGCGGATTCGGCCAGTTCCACGGCACCGGCCGGGACCCCATGGGACTCGGTAAAGTGGTCGGCGGCTCGTCGCGGAGCGCGGCTGGAGCTCACCGGTGGCAGTTGGATCGGTGATGGCCGAGTGGCCGACGCTCGTGGGACCGGAGATATCTGCCCACTGCACGCCGGAAAGTTTTACCGACACCACCCTCCACGTCCGCTGTGATTCCACCGCCTGGGCCACTCAACTCCGTTTGCTCAGCATCAGCCTGCTGGAGAAGTTCCGCACGGAACTCGGCGACGGAGTAGTGACGAAGATCCAGGTCCTCGGACCTGCGGCGCCGAGCTGGCGCAAGGGCGGCCGGACCGTCAACGGACGCGGTCCGCGGGATACATACGGATAAGTCCGGACACCTCCGGCGGCTCGGGGCGCACCGGATCTGAAGCACTCCTTGCAAAACTCTTGATAAATCCGCAAACGGCGTGTAGGGCGCTTGGACGGCCGGGAGCCGTATAGGAACCCTAGTCCAGTACTCCTGGAGCCTTGCAGGTGGAGTCGGCGGCCTCCCAGCGGCACTTTCCTCTCCGTTTGAGCCCCTAGAATGCGGGTTTCGCCCCTATAACACGGTAGAATCGTGGAAGATAACTGGGCGCCGGTGAAACGTTGACTGAGTCCGTTTCCGACGCAATATCCGCGTGCGGTAGACGGATCCTCGAGCCAGCAGTACCACCGGTGTGGTCAGTGACGTGCCCGTTGGCAGAAGCTGTTTCCCCGGGAAGCGGCAACGGCCGCCTTTAACGAAAAAGAGGAGTCGAAAGCGCCTGTGGCTAACGACAATGCAGAGATCCCGGCAGTGGAACCAGTAGTGGCTGAAGCGGCGGACACCCCGCCGGAGGCCGCAACTCCCCACGGCTACGGCGCCAGCGACATCACGGTGCTCGAAGGCCTGGAAGCCGTCCGGAAACGTCCCGGCATGTACATCGGCTCCACAGGGCCGCGTGGTCTGCACCACCTGGTCTATGAAGTGGTGGACAACTCGGTCGATGAGGCCCTGGCCGGATACTGCACCCACATCGAAATCGTTCTGCAGGCCGACGGCGGGGTCAAGGTGGTCGACAACGGCCGCGGCATCCCGGTCGACATGCACCCGACGGAGCACAAGCCCACCGTGGAGGTCGTGATGACCATCCTGCACGCCGGCGGCAAGTTCGGCGGCGGCGGCTACGCCGTGTCCGGCGGCCTGCACGGTGTGGGCATTTCCGTGGTCAACGCGCTTTCAAGCCGGGTGGACACTGAGGTTCGCCGGCAGGGCCACGTCTGGCGCATGTCCTTTGCCGACGGCGGCAAGCCGCAGGGCAGCCTGGTCAAGGGTGAGGAAACCACCGAAACCGGCACCACCCAGACGTTCTACCCCGATGCCGGCATCTTCGAGGTAACGGATTTCGATTTCGAAACGCTCCGCGCCCGCTTCCAGCAGATGGCTTTCCTGAACAAGGGCCTGCGCATCACGCTCACCGATGAAAGGCAGGCGTCGCAGGAACCGTCTGACGACGGGGACCTGGATCTCGACGTCGTCCGGACCGAAGGCGAAGTTCCCGCCGAGTTCCACACCGTGGTTTACCAGTACGATAACGGGCTGCTGGACTACGTGCAGCACCTGAACTCCGGCAAGAAAGTTGATGTGGTCCACGAGGACGTCATCGCTTTCGAAACCGAGGACACCGAACGGCACATCGCCCTGGAAATGGCGATGCAGTGGACCAACGCGTACTCCGAGAGTGTCCACACCTACGCCAACACCATCAACACCCACGAGGGCGGCACCCACGAAGAGGGTTTCCGCGCCGCGATGACCTCGCTCATCAACCGCTATGCGCGGGAGAAGAGCATCATCAAGGAAAAGGACGACAACCTCACCGGCGACGACATCCGCGAAGGCCTGACGGCCGTCATTTCGGTCAAGCTGGCCGAACCTCAGTTCGAGGGCCAGACCAAGACCAAGCTCGGCAACTCCGAGGTCAAGGGCTTCGTCCAGCGCGTAGTCACGGATGGACTGGGTGACTGGCTCGAGCGCAATCCGGGCCCGGCCCGGGACGTCATCCGCAAGGCCATTTCCGCGGCCCAGGCCCGGATGGCGGCGCGCAAAGCCCGCGACAACGCACGCCGCAAGAGCCCGCTGGAGTCCTTCGGTATGCCCGGCAAACTCTCGGACTGCTCTTCCAAGAACCCGGAAAAGTGCGAGGTCTATATTGTGGAGGGCGACTCCGCAGGCGGTTCCGCCAAGCGGGGCCGCAACCCCGAAACCCAGGCCATCCTCCCGCTGCGCGGAAAGATCCTGAACGTGGAGCGGGCCCGGCTGGACAAGGCCCTGGGCAACGCCGAGGTCCAATCCATGATTACCGCGTTTGGCACGGGTATCGGTGAGGACTTCGACCTCAGCAAGCTGCGTTACCACAAGATCGTCCTGATGGCCGATGCCGACGTCGACGGCCAGCACATCACCACCCTCCTGATGACGCTCCTGTTCCGCTACATGCGCCCGCTGATCGAAAACGGCTATGTCTACCTCGCCCAGCCGCCGCTCTACCGGATCAAATGGTCCAACGCGCCGCACGACTACGTGTACAGCGACCGGGAACGCGACGCGCGGCTGCTCTCCGGCCAGGCCGCCGGCCGCCGCATCCCGAAGGACAACGGCATCCAGCGCTACAAGGGCCTCGGCGAAATGGACTACACGGAGCTGTGGGACACCACCATGGACCCGGAGCACCGCACCCTGCTGCAAGTCACCATGGACGACGCCCTGGCCGCGGACCAGACCTTCTCCACCCTGATGGGCGAAGACGTGGAATCGCGCCGAAACTTCATTCAGCAGAACGCCAAGGACGTTCGGTTCCTGGATATCTAGCGGCCGCTTGAGCCTCAGATATTCCCGAACTGATATATACCTGAAACGGAAAATATAGACTATGAGTGACGAAACACCAGAAGTTCCGGCCGGTCCGGCCGATGCCGAGACCCCATCGAGGGCACTGTCCTTGACACCGATGTGCTGACCGACCGCGTCGAGCAGGTTGACCTGCAGACGGAAATGCAGCGTTCCTACCTCGACTACGCGATGGCCGTGATCGTGGGCCGTGCCCTGCCGGACGTCCGCGACGGCCTCAAGCCGGTCCACCGCCGGGTCCTTTACGCGATGTTCGACGGCGGCTACCGCCCGGAGCGTTCCTTCAACAAGTGCGCCCGCGTGGTGGGCGAGGTCATGGGCCAGTACCACCCGCACGGCGACACCGCCATCTACGATGCGCTGGTCCGCCTGATCCAGGACTGGACCATGCGCTACCCGCTGGCGCTGGGCCAGGGCAACTTCGGTTCTCCCGGCAACGACGGCGCCGCAGCACCGAGGTACACCGAAACGAAGATGGCCCCGCTTGCCATGGAGATGGTCCGCGACATCGACGAGGAAACCGTCGATTTCCAGGACAACTACGACGGCAAGAACCAGGAACCCACCATTCTGCCGGCCCGCTTCCCGAACCTCCTGGTTAACGGTTCCTCAGGCATCGCCGTCGGCATGGCCACCAACATTCCGCCGCACAATCTCCGCGAGGTTGCCGACGGCGTCCAGTGGTACCTGGCCAACCCGACCGTGTCCCGCGAGGAACTGCTCGAAGAGCTGATCGTGCGCATCAAGGGACCCGATTTCCCGACCGGTGCCACCATCCTGGGCCACAAGGGGATCGAGGACGCCTACCGGACGGGCCGCGGCTCGATCACCATGCGCGCCGTCGTCAATGTCGAGGAACTCCAGGGCCGCACCTGCCTCGTGGTTACCGAACTGCCTTACCAGGCCAACCCGGACAACCTGGCGATCAAGATTGCCGAGCTGGTCAAGGACGGCAAAATCTCCGGCATCGCCGACCTGCGCGATGAAACCTCGGGACGCACCGGCCAGCGCCTGGTGATTGTGCTCAAGCGCGACGCCGTCGCCAAGGTGGTGCTGAACAACCTTTACAAGCACACCCAGCTGCAGGACAACTTCGCCGCGAACATGCTGGCAATCGTCGACGGCGTTCCGCGCACGCTGAGCCTGGACGCGTTCATCCGGCACTGGGTCACGCACCAGATGGACGTCATCGCGCGCCGTACCCGCTACCGCCTGCGCAAGGCCGAGGAAGAAGCGCACATCCTGCGCGCCCTCCTGAAGGCACTGGACGCCTTGGATGAAGTGATTGCGCTCATCCGTGCCTCCAGGACCACTGAAGCCGCGCGCGACGGCCTGATGGAACTGCTGGACATCGACGACCTGCAGGCCCGGGCCATCCTGGACATGCAGCTGCGCCGGCTCGCAGCCCTGGAACGCCAGAAGATCCAGGACAAGCACGCCGAACTGGAAGCTGCGATCGCGGAATACAACTCGATCCTCGCCTCCGAGGAACGCCAGCGCCAGATCATCAGCACCGAGCTGGCCGAGATTGTCGACAAGCACGGCGATGACCGGCGGACGAAGGTCCTGCTGGGCTTCGATGGCGACATGTCGATGGAGGACCTGATCCCCGAAGAGGAAATGGTCGTCACCATCACCCGCGGCGGCTACGTCAAGCGCACCCGCAGCGACAACTACCGTTCGCAGCAGCGCGGCGGCAAGGGCATCAAGGGCGCGCAGCTGCGCGGCGACGACGTCGTCGAACACTTCTTCGTCACCACCACCCACCACTGGCTGCTGTTTTTCACCAACCTCGGCCGGGTCTACCGGGCGAAGGCGTACGAACTCGTGGAAGCCGGACGTGACGCCAAGGGACAGCACGTGGCGAACCTGCTCGCTTTCCAGCCGGACGAGCACATCGCCCAGGTATTGGACCTGCGGGACTACCAGCAGTCGCCCTATCTGGTCCTGGCCACCAAACGCGGGCTTGTGAAGAAGACCCGCCTGGAGGACTACGACACCAACCGCTCCGCGGGTGTCATCGCGATCAACCTGCGCGACGGCGATGAACTGGTCTCCGCCCAGCTGGTCTCCGAGACGGATGACCTGATGCTCGTCTCCCGGATGGGCCAGTCCATCCGCTTCACTGCCACCGATGAGGCGCTGCGTCCCATGGGCCGGGCCACGTCCGGTGTCACGGGCATGAAGTTCCGCGAGGACGACGAGCTCCTGGCGGCCGACGTCGTCACGGACGGCTCGTTTGTGTTTGTTGTCACCGAGGGCGGCTATGCCAAGCGCACCGCCGTCGAGGAATACCGCCTCCAGGGCCGTGGCGGCCTTGGCATCAAGGTCGGCAAGTACCAGGAAGAGCGGGGCCACCTCGTGGGCGCACTGATCGTCCAGGAAGAAGATGAAGTCCTGGTGGTCATGGAAGGCGGCAAGGTGGTCCGGTCCTCCGTGACCGGAGTACCGGCCAAGGGCCGCGACACCATGGGTGTCATCTTCGCCAAGCCGGACAAAAACGACCGCATCATCGAGGTGGCGCGCAACAGCGAACGCGGCCTCGAAACCGAAGAGGGTGCCGAAAGTGATGGTGCCGAAAGTGAGGCATCGGCGCCGGATGACGTAACGTTGGCTGGAGATACCGGATCACATGAGGGGTCCGCAGCGGAAGAATCAGCACCGGCCCCGGAGTCAGATGAGTCATCAGGCAATGCCGAGCTGGACGAAGACAACACCGGAGGTAACGCGTGAGTAATTCCGACTCATATCCCAAGACGAACAGCGGCATTCCCGGCGGAGTGCGGCAGCCAGCTGCCGCGCCGCGGGTAAGCGCGCCGTCCCGCCCCGACCAGCGTCCCGGCGGCGCCAGCGCCACGGCCCAGCGGCCGCAGGCGCCAGGGCAGCGTCCCGCGCAGGGACGCCCGGCGGCTCCGGGACAACGTCCGGCCGCATCGGGACAGAGCCGGCCGGGACAGAACACGACCGGGCTGATCAAGCCGCCCCCAAAGCCAAGGTCCGCCGCGCCCGTCTGCTGGTGAGCAAGGTTGATCCCTGGTCCGTCCTGAAGATGGCCTTCCTGCTGTCCGTGGCACTGGGCATCGTGACCGTTGTGGCCGCGATCGTGCTGTGGACCGTCCTGGACCTGACCGGCATCTTCGATCAGGTGGACGGCCTCCTGGGAACCCTGGCGGCTCCGAAGGCGGCGGCTTCGAATTGAAGAAGGTCGCCTCGCTGGGACAGGTGGCCTCCTTTGCCACCATCATCGCGGTCATCAACGTCGTCCTGCTGACGGCCCTGTCGATGCTCTCGGCAGTGCTGTACAACATCTCAGCCACCCTCGTGGGCGGCATCGGCGTCACCCTGACGGACGACTAAATCCCATGTTTTTCCCGGAATTTTGCCGGGGAAATGCCTCGATTTGAGATCGGGCCGGGATGTGCTGTAAAGTCATATCTCGGCCCGATGAGGCATCGGGGCGTATAGCTCAGGCGGTTAGAGCGCTTCGCTGATAACGAAGAGGTCCCAGGTTCAAGTCCTGGTACGCCCACGGAATCTGTACAGATTCAAGTGGAGGTTCGGTTGATATTTGTTTATCGAAGAGCCGGAACGGGGTGCATGTGAAGAAGTTGCTCGTTGTTGCAGCTACGATCGCAGGTGTCCTGCTCTACAAGAAAGTGCAGGAATCCGAAGCCCGGAAAACGGTCTGGAGCGAATCAACCGATACGGTTGACTAGCCCGGATTCCCCGGATCGGGAGCTGGAAATCAGCTCGCCGAACTAGGGTATGATTGTCGGGTTGCTTCTTATGGGGGCATGGCGCAATTGGTAGCGCACCTGCTTTGCAAGCAGGGGGTTCGGGGTTCGAGTCCCCGTGCCTCCACCATAGGAAAGGCCCCGGATCGCGGAAACGCGATCCGGGGCCTTTGCATTCCCGGGAACCTCCGTCCCGGTGTCTACTCTGGATCTGCTCTGGCACGTGCCTGCCGGCTTCACTCCTTGGGTTTGGCGTAGTCGTCCATGCCCTGCCAGTCAATGAATACGTACGGCTCGTCACCGACCACCCACGCGTCGTGTCCCGGCGGGATATAACCGAAGTCGCCCGGGCCGAACTCATTCTCTTCGCCGTCATCCATAACGACCTTGAGGCGGCCCGAGACGGTGTACCCCTTATGGGCAAACTGGCAGCTCTCCGTCTGGGCGATCGGCTTCACGTGCTGCGACCATTTCCAGCCGGGCAGGAAGGTGGCCCGCCCCACCGCGCCGGCGTCGAGATTGACTAACTCCACCTGACCCATACCGTCTTTCACGGGCCGTGTTTCTTCCGGACTGTCCAAGCTTTTGCGAATCATTGCGGCCATGATGGTCTCCTTTGTGGATGATGGTGAGACCGGATTTAAGACTGTCACCGCGGTAATTGGCCGTCAAGAACCCAGTCGACCGCTGGGCGGCCGCCGGTCCCCACTACTGTTGGACCGTGAACTTCTTCCTTGCTGCCCTAGGCGTCCTCGGTGTGGCCTCATCCGGGCCGCTCATTGCCGCGACCCTGGGGGCAACGTCGGTCAGTGCCCTGGCAATCGCCTTCTGGCGCAATGCGATCGGGTCCGTGGTCATGGCCGGTCCTGTGCTGGTCCGGGATCCCCGCCAGCTCCGGCAGGTTACCGGCCGGGAATTCCGCTGGTCACTGGCGGCCGCCGTTGCCCTGGCGCTGCACTTTGCCTGCTTCATTACCTCGCTGCAGTTGACCTCTGTGGCGGCGGCTACGGCGCTGGTCTGCCTGCAGTCCGGTTGGATCGCCATCTTCCAGATGTTCCGGGGCGTCAAGCACCGCTGGCCGGTCCTGGTGGGGCTGGGGATTGCCTTCGGCGGCGTCGTTGCGATTACCGGGTTCGACATGGGCACTTCACCGGAAGCGCTGCTGGGTGACCTCCTGGCGGTGGCAGGAGGAGCCCTGGCAGGGATCTACACCCTGGCCGGTGGGCAGGCACGCCAGACCATGAGCACAGGCGTCTACACGACGCTCTGCTACGGCATGTGCGCGGCCGTCGTCGCCGTGCTGGCTTTGTTTTGGCAGCAGCCCCTTGGCGGGTTCGAAGCCGCCGGCTGGTTCGGCATCCTGGCAATCACGGTGTGCGCGCAGCTGATTGGGCACACGGCCTTCAACCACCTGCTGGCCACGATGAGCCCGCTGCTGGTGTCGATGATCATCCTGCTGGAGATTCCCGGTGCCGCGCTGCTCGCGGCTGCGTTCCTGTCCGAAACCCTGCCAGCCGGCACCTACGCCGGGCTGGCGATGATCCTGGTGGGGCTCGCCGTCGTCGTGGTGGGACAGCGGGGTTCCCGCTCGGCCCGTCGGACTGCAGCGCCGCTCGCGGAGCTCGGGACCGACTGACGCCGAGGGCCGTCGGCACTGTGCGCTACTGGCCGCCGCGGCGGGCCGTCTGTGCCGTGTTCACCGTGTGGATCGCGCGCAGCAGCTTCGCCGGGAAGTACACCGAGAAGAAGACCACCATCGGGGCCTTGAGTGCCATCTTCTTGACGTTGTGGGCCTTGTACGTGCGGTCGAAACGAGTCACGTAATAGCGGTAGTCGCGGGGCGAGTCTTCGAGCCGGCGCGCGGACATACCGGACACCATCTGCGGCCAGTACTGGATGCGGAGGTCATGGTCGGCCAGGTGCAGGGACAAATCGATGTCCTCGTGCATTTCGTCCTTTTCGTCTATGCACGCTTCGGTCCGGATGACCTCCCACGCGGACCGGCGGAGGGCCATGTTGGATCCGAAAAGGAAGTGGTACTGGTGTTTGGCCAGCCGGAGCATCAGTTGGCGCATTTTGTCGTCGGCCTTCAGACCGAAACGCCGCATCGGCATGTCGTAGTAGACAACCGGGCCGGTCGCGGCGTGGACTGCCTCGTCCCGGAAGGCTTTCTGCACCTGTTCCACCCAGTCCGGTTCCAGCACCGAATCGGCGTCGATCCGGCCTAGGATGTCCCCGGTGGCGTGGTCCAGACCGAAGTTGCGGGTGGGGATCAGACCCTGGACCAGGTCCTGGCTGAGCAGGATGATGGCGCTCTCCGGATACTCCAGCTGCATCTGCCGGACGATATCGGCGGTGCGGTCCTTGGACTTGTTGTCGACGACGATGATCTCGTGTGCCGGGACAGACTGGTACACGGCAGCAATGAGGCACTGCCGGATAACACTTTCCTCGTTGTACGCCGGGATGACGATAGAGACAGCCGGTGTCTGCACAGCATCGTGTAAGGCATCCTCAGAGGATTTTTCGGGTGACATCCCCACAAATTTAGCACCAACGGAATTTTTCCCGCCCGGCGCCGGGCAGGGTTCAGGCTACGAACTGGTAAATTTCGGGGCACAAAAAGGAGGAATCCCGCCCTTGGCGGAATCCCTCCCTCGACGGCTTCCCGAAGGGAACCTGGACGCTGCTTAGGCGCCCGTGTTCTTGTCCGTACCGTTGTTCCGGCTTGCGGCGATGTTCCGGACCGCGGTCTTCGCGTCGGTGGCAACCTTGGCGGTGGCGTCCTTGATGTCCTCGACGGCGTCCTCGGCCGCGTGCTTGGCCGTGTCAGCTGCCTCACGGGTGGACTTGGCGAGATCACCCGAAGCATCCGCGGCGGCGTCCGCGGCGGCGACCGTGGCCGCGCCGGCCTGACCGGCAGCGTCCTTGACGGAATCCTTGACCTCGTTGACGGTGGTGGCGGCACGGGGCGGGCGTCACGGGTGCCGGGGTCTTCCAGGGATCCTCGACCGGCTTGGAAGCCTTCCAGGCGGCAGCTGCGGCGGCAGCAGCCGCGGCGATGATGCCGAAGATCAGCCACCCGCGGTGCTTGGACTTCTGCGGTTTGGCTGCCTCGATGTTGACGGCCTTGCCGGCCTTTTTCGCAGCAACCTTGACGTGGCTGCCAGCGGTCTTCGCCTGCTCCTGGACGGCGTGGATGATCCCCGCGTCACTGAGCTTCTGTGCAACCGCGTCGACGTGGGCCGGAGCGCTCTCAAGGGTGCGGTGCACGGCGTCGGAAGCCTGGCCGATCTGGGTCGAGAGCCTCGGCAGGTATTCAACCACCACCCGGTCACGCGCGTTGGCGATCACCGGCGTGGCCTTGTCCACCGCTTCGTGCAGGCGCGGAGTGGCGCCCTCGACGGCGTCGTTGATTTTTGGGGCGAGGTGGGCGAGCCCGTCCTGGAGGCGCGGGGTTACCGTCGCGACGCCGCCGGCGAGGTTGTAGGCCGCCGACTTGAGTCCCTCCTGGATCTTGGGAGAAGCGGTGTCCAGGCCCTGCTGCAGACGCGGAACGGCCCAGTTGACTGCTGCCTCAACCCGCGGGCTTGCCCAGTCCTTGGCGTTCTCTACCCCTGTGCTGACCGAGTACTCCAGCTCACGGGCAATACGATCCGTTTTCTTCACAACTACCTCCCGATTAATGTGACGGTTCTGGTGTTAGCCTACGTGTCCGGGACCTCACCGGCTATTCTTCAGCCCGATTTTGGGCGGATTTCACCCAGCGCGGAACTGGCGGGCGGGCCCTGTACCCACTGGCCTGCCGTGGAAGAATAGGCCTATGACTGCCATCGCAACCGCAAAAGCAACCATCCACACGAGCATGGGCGACATTGTCGTCAACCTCTTCGGCAACCACGCCCCCAAGACCGTCGACAACTTCGTCGGGCTGGCCACGGGCGAGAAGGCCTGGACCCACCCGGAGTCCGGCGAGGACAAGACCGGGACGCCGCTGTATGACGGCACCATCTTCCACCGCATCATCAAGGACTTCATGATCCAGGCGGGCGATCCCCTGGGCCGTGGCGTGGGCGGACCGGGCTACAAGTTCGACGACGAGATCCACCCGGAACTGACCTTCAACGAACCGTACAAGCTGGCCATGGCGAACGCCGGCATCCAGATGGGCCGCGGCACCAACGGCTCGCAGTTCTTCATCACCACCATCCCCACGGGCTGGCTGCAGGGCAAGCACAGCATCTTCGGCGAAGTGGCGGACGACGACTCCAAGAAGGTTGTTGACGCCATTGAAGGTGTCCGGACCGGAATGGGCGACCGCCCGGTCGAGGACGTCACCATCAAGAGCATCAGCGTAGAAAACCTCTAACCCCAGCGCATGAGCTACGGAATTCCGGCGGCAGAGCCGTCCGCGCAGATCCCGGTGTGCCCCCGGCACCCGGACCGGCCCGCCTATGTGCGCTGCCAGCGGTGCGGGCGCCCTGCGTGCCCCGACTGCCAGCGGGCGGCCGCCGTCGGATTCCAGTGCGTTGACTGTGTCAACGAAACAAAACGTACGACGCCGGAAATCAAGACTGTCTACGGCGGCACCATGACCACCGGCAAGCCCGTGGTGACCTATACCCTCATCGCCCTCTGTGCCCTGGTCTTTGTTTTCCAGTGGCTAATCCCCAACGACGGGATCTACCAAAACCTGGCCTTTGCCACCGTCTATGCCTCCCCGGAATACGGGGTGTTCGAACCCTGGCGGATGGTGACGTCGGCTTTCCTGCATTCCCAGGGCTTCATCCTCCATATCGTGCTCAACATGTACATGCTGTGGATGTTTGGCCAAGCGCTGGAGCCGCTCCTGGGACGAATCCGTTTCCTGGCTGTCTATTTGCTGTCCGCCTTCGGCGGATCAGTCGGTTACCTCCTGTTGACGCCGGCATACGTGCCGGGCCAGCCGCTGAGCGGTGTGGTGGGAGCTTCGGGCGCTATCTTCGGGCTTTTCGGTGCCATGCTGGTGGTCCAGCGGCGCCGCGGCGGAGACACCCGGCAACTCTGGGTGCTGATCATTATTAATGGTGTCATCGGCTTCGTAGTGCCCTCGATCGCCTGGCAGGCCCACCTTGGTGGCGCTGTCACCGGTGCACTGTGTGCGGCCGTCCTGGCCTACACGCCCCGCGGACCACGTCAGGGCCTGTTGCAGGCCGGCGGCCTGCTGCTGGTTTTGGCCCTGTTGGTCGCAGTCTCGGCCCTCCGCGTCGCCAGCGCCTGACCCGGCCAGCTTCCCACGGCGCCCCGGGGCACTCCCAACGCAGCTCCCAGCCCTTCGCCGGACCTGCTCGGCTTTCGGCCCACCCCTCACGGTGCCCCGGTCCTTGGGGCCTCTCCTGTTTCTGGACACGTGACCCTTCCGTGCGGGCACCCCACCCCGCCCCTGGGCCCTCGCAGCGTTCCGAAGGGACGTTCCTGCCCAGTTGCTGGGTCTTTGGAAACCGTTTCCCACAGCCAGGTCCTGTTATCCACAGCCTGTCGTGCCGTACGTGTTACACCTGCGCCGCGACCGACGTGCTCCTTCGGCTTCCTGCGAAGCCATGCGCGTGGCCGGCCGGAAGTTGTCCACAGGCGTTATCCACACTGTTGGTAACTTACACGCCTGTAGTTCATGATGGCGTCCTTGATCTGAGGGCCACAACTGGCGATTTCGCGCTGGCGCCTCCAGGGATCTCCACAATTGTGGAAAACTCCTGTGGGCGACCCTGTGGTTAAGTGGACAACCCCGGTCGGAAAGCGCTGCTAAGCAGCGTCTGCGGGGCGGCCGGTGGGGAAAGCGCCGGAGCTGCAAGCTCCGCGGCGATCCTGACGCCGGGCTCAAATCTGATTTCAACAGGGTTGTTCACAGTGTTAATAACTTGTCGCTCCAAGTGTTTCCGGTGAAATTGCCGCCAGACGGCCTGAGAAGTGTGCCCAGAGCGTGCGATTCGATGGGTTATCCCCACCTGTGGATAAGTTGTGGGTACTGGGGTGTTGTTAAGTGGATAACCCGGCCGTGGCGCAGCATCGGAGCGAATTTGTCTGGAAATCGCGCGCTACGGCCGGCATGGGCGGAACTGGTGACCGGCCTGGAAGCTTATCCACAGGGAATCCACACTGTTAATAACTCACAGTCGTGTAATTCCGCGGAAGAGTGGCCGGTGGATCCGCTGGTAAGGGCCAGCACGCGCGGAAAGCAGGGCCGGCGGGGGTCGCTGTCTGCGGGGATTATCCACACTGTGGATAACTATGGGCATAGTTGTGCACAGTTTGGCACAGCACAGCACTGCGGCGTCAGCGGGGCCAGATGCCTGACGTGCCCCGCCGGTGGCTGTCGAGCAGGTGCGTGTCGATCATGCCGATCGCTTCCATCAGGGCAAACATCGTGGTGGGCCCAACAAACGCGAAACCCTTTTTGCGCAGGGCCTTGGACAAGGCAATCGACTCCGCCGAACTGGTGGGGATCTCGTCGTGGGAGGTCGGGCTGGGCGTGGACTCCGGCTGGAAGGCCCAGACAAAGTCCACCAGTCCGCCGTCGTCCCTCAACGCAATGGTGGCCTGGGCGTTGGTGATGGCAGCCCGGATCTTGAGCCGGTTGCGGACGATGCCGGCGTCGAGGAGGAGACGCTCAACGTCCGCGTCGGTGTACGCTGCCACCGTGTCGGGATGGAAATCGTGGAAAGCGGCGCGGAACGCCGGCCGCTTCCGCAAAATGGTGGCCCAGGACAGGCCCGCCTGGAAGGCCTCGAGACTGATGCGCTCGTACAGGCCCTGCTCATCGCGGACCGGCAGCCCCCACTCGGTGTCGTAGTACTCGCGCAGCATCGGATCCACCGCCGCCCACGGCGGCCGGGCCAGGCCGTCGTCTCCGATTACCGCACCGGTTACTGCCGGATCCATCTGGGTTCCTTCGCTCGCATTGGTTCTTTGTCCCTGCATTATCGGCCCCTCAGGGCCGCAAGTTAACGCAAAAGGCCGGCACACGCGGTGTACCGGCCTTTCATCAGTTTCAGCGGATGTCAGGAACGCCAGCGGGTGGTCATGAGGAAGCCGATGATGGCGATCCCAAAACCGGCAATGATGTTCCCGGATCCCCAGGCGGCGACAGGAAGCGTGCCTTCGCTGATGTAGAACGTGATGATCCACAGGAGGCCGATGATCATCAGACCGAACATCACCGGTTTGAACCAGACCGGGTTGGGTTTGTAGGCCTGCGTGGCGGAAGTCTGCGGCGTTGCGTGGTTCGCCCCTTTGCGGCGCTTTGACTCGGGCACGGGTCCTCCTAGACGGCTGGAACAGGAGCGGGACCCTGGCTTGATATCCTGCAAGAAAGGAATCCACCGGCGGTCAGCGCGCTCATGGTCATGGTTGAGTTCTTGTTCGGAGCCAATTCTAGCTGTAGTTCAGGCCACAGTGGTGTCCGCCGCGAACGTCCGGGAGGAGAGGCCACGTGCTGCAGCTGCAGGAGAACTCCGCTGCCGGGTCGATCCGCCGAGGCGGAATTTCCTTCCGCCTCTTCCAGGTTCTGGGTGAGCTGCTCATCACCGCCGGGGTGATCGTGCTCCTGTTCATCGCCTGGCAGCTGTGGTGGACCAACCTGGCAGCCGATGCCCGGCAGCGTGCCGCCATCACTGAGTTCGCCAGCGGCCTCCCGGTTGCGCCCGTCCGCTCATCCGATGTCGACCACGGTTTGCCGGTGGTAGCCGCGGAACCCGATGCGGGCTCGACCATCGGCATTGTCTATGTTCCGAGGTTCGGTGCGGACTACACCCGGCCCCTGGTCCAGGGAACCACGCCGGCGGTGCTGGACTCACTCGGTCTGGGGCATTACCAGGGAACCGCCATGCCGGGCGCCGTGGGCAACGTGGCGGTGGCAGGCCACCGGCAGACCCATGGAGCGGTTCTGGACAACATCGACGCCCTGGTCCCCGGGGACCGGATCTACATCCAGACGCGCGACGGCTTTTACGTGTACAGCTTCCGGAACAGCGAAGTTGTCCTTCCCGCCAGGACGGACGTCCTGCTTCCGGTGCCGACGCAACAGGCGGCCACCCCCACAGAGCGCTACCTCACGATGACCAGCTGCAATCCGCGGTTCGGCTCCCAGGAACGGATCATCGCCTACTCGCTGCTGGAATACTGGCAACCGGCGTCGGCGGGCCCCCGCCTGAGATCGCCGGCCAGGTCCAGCGCGCCGCCGGGGAGGGCTGAGCCGTGTATGCCTGGATCTTCCGGCATTTGCCCGGTCCCTTGTGGCTTCGCATTGCCACCGCGCTGGTGTTGGCCGCCGGCGTGCTGGTATTGATGGTTCAGTTCCTTTTTCCCTGGATGGCACAATTCACCCAGTTCACTGATTCAACGATTGGTTCAGCAAGGCCATGAGCACAACCAAAATCCTCGTCGTCGACAACTACGACAGCTTTGTGTACACCCTGGTGGGATATCTCCAGGAACTCGGCGCGGAGACCACTGTGGTCCGCAACGACGACGTCACCCTGGCCGAGGCGATCGAGCTCGCGGAAGCGCGCGACGGCGTCCTCATTTCTCCGGGTCCCGGAAACCCCGCCGGGGCGGGGTCTGCATCGAGCTGATCAAGTGGTGCGGCAGCCATAACAAACCGATGTTGGGTGTCTGCCTGGGCCACCAGGCACTGGCCGAGGCCTACGGCGGAAAAGTCACGCACGCGCCCGAGCTCATGCACGGCAAGACGTCCCTCGTGGAGCACCGCGGCGGCAGTGTGTTTACCGGGCTTCCGTCCCCCTTCACGGCGACCCGCTACCATTCCCTCGCGGCCGTCCGGGAGAGCATTCCGGAGGTCCTGGAGATCACTGCGGAGACGGCGAGCGGAGTTGTCATGGGACTCCAGCACCGCACCGCGCCGCTTTGCGGGGTTCAGTTCCACCCGGAGTCGGTGCTCACCGAAGGCGGCTACCAGATGCTCGGCAACTGGCTCGAGTCCCTCGGCATGGCCGGCGCAGCGCAACGCGCCTCTGCGCTGAGCCCGCTCATCAAGCACTAGCGGGAACGTCAGCCGGGGAAAGCCTATTCGTCGCGGTCGCGGTCGTTGTCGCCCCGGGTGGACGTCGGCGTCGGGGTCGGAGTGGGGCTCGGGGACGGCGGGGGCGCCGGAGCCTTGGCAACTGTCACGGCGATCGTTTTGCCCTGTTCCACGAGCGCCTCCGCGGCGTCAGCCTGTCCGGTGACCTTTCCCGGTTCCACCTGTGAGTTCTCGACCTCCGTGGCATTCATGCCCAGGCCTAGAGCCTTCAGCGCGGCCTCGGCGTCGGCGCGCGGGAGGCCAACCAGCTGCGGAACAGCCACCTTGCCGGTGGACACAATTATTTCCACCGTGCTGCCCGGCGCTACGTTCTGCCCCGGCGCCGGTTTGGTGGTGATCACGATGCCGGCGGGCACCGTGGGGCTGTTGGCCATGGTGGTCCCCGGTGCGCCGGCGAGCCCTTTCTGGCGCAACACATCGCGGGCGGCCGCCTCCGTGCGCCCGGGCAGGTCCGCGGGAATGGTGATAACGCTGGGGCCTTCGGAAATATTGAGTGTGATGTCCGAGTTGGGGTCCAGCGAACTCCCTCGGCCGGCACTGTGCCCACGGCCATGCCCTTGGCGATGGTCTCGTGCTGCAGCCGGCTGAGCTGCGGTTTGAGCCCCGCGTTGTAGAGCCTCTGGAGCGCTTCAGTCTCGGACAGCGACGTCACCGACGGCACCAGGACCTTGGCCACGGGCGGCGGCGCCTGGTTCATCATGTTGTATAGCCACAGACCGCCTCCTGCCAACACCAGGACGGTGAGGATCACCAATGTGGCAATCCACGTTCGACGGCGGGACTTCTGGCGCGGTGTGTCCTCCCGCTCGGGCGGCAGGACCAGCGGAAGGCTGCCGGTATCCTCGGCACCGTAGACGTTGCCCTGCGCCGTCAGCGCGTTGTCATCATCGTCCGGGGCCTCCAGGGTGGGACGCAGCCGGCCGGTGGGATTCTCGTCGAGGAACTTGGCGCCGGTGACCGAGAAGGCCGCAGTCGGGGCGGTGTCCGGCGTCGGAACCGTGTCCTGGGGTCGGTCGCCGCTTCGCTGGCCGCCGGGGGACCACTCCGACTCCGCTTCGCGCGGCCCGGAGGGCACGGCGGAATGCTGCGGCGTCCTGGAAGCGGTCCGCACGGTTCTTTTGCAGGGCCTTCATCAGCACGCTGTCCAGTGCCTCGGAGACATCCGGGTTCAGGCTGCTCGCCAGTTCCGGGATCTCGCGCACGTGCTGGTACGCAACGGAAACGGGGCTGTCGCCGATGAACGGGGTCTGCCCGCGAGCATTTCGTAGAGCAGGCACCCTGCGGAGTAGAGATCGCTCCGGGCGTCGACGGTCTCGCCGCGGGCCTGTTCCGGCGAGAGGTATTGGGCGGTCCCCACCACGGCCTGCGTCTGGGTCATGGTCGCGGCGGAATCCGCCATGGCACGGGCAATCCCGAAGTCCATGACCTTCACGCTGTTGGATTCAGGGCAGAACATCACGTTGGCCGGTTTGATGTCGCGGTGCACAATCCCGGCTTTGTGGCTGTAGTCGAGGGCGGCGAGCACCCCCAGCGTGAAGTCGATCGCCTGGTCGATGCTGACGTCTTTGGCCCTGATCATGTCCCGGATTGTTTTCCCGGAGACGAATTCCATGACGATATACGGCACCCGGACGGTGTCTTCATGGTCCCCGGGGACGGCGTGGTCCCCCGTGTCATAGATGGCAACGATCGAGGGATGGTTCAGGGCGGCCACCGCCTGCGCCTCCCGCTTGAACCTTGCCTGGAACTGGGGTCCCTGGCCAGGTCCGGGCGCAGCAGTTTGACGGCCACGGTGCGTCCGAGGCGTGTGTCCAGGCCGCGGAAGACGTCGGCCATTCCGCCGCGTCCGATCAGTTCACCCAGCTCATAGCGCCCGCTGAGGACGCGCTGGGTGTTCACGGGGCCGCGGTCCTCCCGGTGCGATGGGGTGCGGGGTGAATTGGGCACGGTGGGCTACGTTCCCGTTGGGCTCGGGCTGGATTCCGCGGCGGGGGCCTTGGCCAGGTGGTAGGTGACGAGGGAGCCGGCGGGCACCGGGCTTCCGGAAGGGGGCTCGGAGCTGACGAACGTGCCGGGCTCCTCGCCATTCGCCGGATCGACGTCGGCGCCCTTGGCCCAGCGCAGGCCCGCATCCTCAATGGCCTTCTGGACGGCTTTTTCGCTGTCTCCGGACTGCAACGTCGGTACGGGTACCGTTTCCGGTTCCTGGGTTTCCGGGCCCTTGGAGTAGCTCACGGTGATCGTGTCGCCCGGCTGAACCTGCCCGGACGGGTTGATGTCGACGACGGTTCCGGGAGCGGCGTCGTTGAAGACCTCGGCGCCGTCGACAGTCAGCCCCAGGCCGATCAGCGCGCTGCGGACGTCGTTGTACTGCTTGCCCAGGTACTCCTCCGGAATCAGGTTGATCGCGGCCGGGGTGGACTGGGTCGGCGTCGCGGAGGTGGTGGTGGGACTGGGGCTGCTCGAGGTGGGAGAGGCCTTGGTGGTGGTCGGCTTCGCGCTGGTGGTCACGGCGCTGCTGCTGCTGGCAGGCGTTTCGGGGAACAGGATTCCGGCCTGCGTCAGCACAATACCCACCAACGAGAACAGCACCAGCAGGATCAGTGCGATCAGAGGCCAGGTCCAGGGGCTGCGGCCGCGCTTTTCGGGCTCTTCAGCCGGCTCGTCGTAGTCGCCGTCGTCTTCCTGCTCCCAATCGCGTTCCGCGGCGAGGGCGTCGGCCCGGGACAGCGTGTTGCGTGCCCCGTACGCGCTGGCGGCGGCTGTTCCGGCAGCCAGCCCTGCCGCCGCGCCCGCGCCGGCGGCTCCCACCACCGGCAAAGCGGAGGTGGCCGACGTCGTCCGGTCTGCCCCGCCAATGACACCTGTCGCGGCCGTCGGAACGTCCACCGGTGCCGTGATGGGGCCGGTTGCCTGCTCAAAGAGCAGCATGCCCGGAACGGCGGCGTGCGCTGCGGCGATGTCACCGTTGCGGATGGCCTCGGCGGCCTCGGACAGTTTGAGGGCGTCGGCCGGGCGGTTCTTGGGATCCTTCGCCAGCATGGACATCAGCAGGGCGCGGACCGGCTTCGGCAGGGTTTCCGGCAGCGGCGGCGGGGCATCATTGACCTGGGCCAGCGCGATGGCGATCTGGGATTCGCCGGAGAACGGGCGGTGCCCGGTGAGGCACTCATAGCCGATCACGCCGAGGGCGTAGATGTCCGAGGCGCCGGTGGCCAGCTGGCCGGTGGCCTGTTCCGGAGCCAGGTACTGGGCCGTGCCCATCACCTGGCCGGTCTGGGTCAGCGGGACCTGGTCGGCCAGGCGGGCGATGCCGAAGTCCGTGACCTTGACGCGGCCGTCCGGGGTGATCAGGAGGTTGCCGGGTTTGATGTCGCGGTGGACGAGGCCCTGCGCATGGGCGACCGAGAGGGCGCGCGCCGTCTGGGCGATCATGGACAGGGTACGGTCCGGGGACAGCACCTGTTCGTGTTCGATGATGCTGCTCAGCGGCTGGCCCGGGACCAGCTCCATGACCAGGTAGGCGGAACCTTCTTCCTCGCCGTAGTCGAAGACGTTGGCGATGCCCACGTGGTTGAGGAGCGCGGTGTGGCGTGCCTCGGCGCGGAACCGCTGGAGGAAGCCGGGGTCGCCCGTGTACTCCTCCTTGAGCACCTTAATGGCGACGATGCGGCCAAGGATCAGGTCTTTGGCTTTCCAGACTTCTCCCATGCCGCCGATCGCAATGCGCGTGGTCAGCTGGAATCTGCCGCCGAGGGTGATTCCTGATGAAGGCCTCACTTATTCAACACCGCCTCAAAAATCTTCTTCGCATTCGGACTGGTTAGCTGTGCGCCGGTGGTGATGTCTACGCCCTCCATGACGATAGTCACAGCCACCTGCGGGTCATTCGCCGGGGCGAACCCGGTAAACCATGAGTTGTTCAGGCCGTTGCCGAGCTCCGCGGTGCCGGTCTTGCCGGCCACCGGGACGCCCGGCACGGCCGCGCCGCGGCCGATGCCTTCACTGACGACGCTGACCATCCACTCGTTGATCTGCCGGGCGATCTCCGGCGTTGTGGAGGTCCGCAGGACCTGGGGTTCCGGCTCGCTGATCGGACGCAGGTCCGGGAGCGCACGGCCTTGATCAGGCTCGGCTGCATCTGCACCCCGTCATTGGCGATCGCGGCTGTCATCTGGTTGATCTGGAGCGGCGTGGCGCGGACGTCGCGCTGGCCGATCGAGGACTGCGCCAGGCTGGCGTCATCCAGCTCTTCGTCCGGGAAGAAACTCGGGGCGGAGTCCAGCTTCAGCTGGTCGCCGAAGTCCTGCCCAAACCCGAACTTCTCCGCCTCGTCCGCAATGGCCTGCTGGTTCAGGTCCAGGGCGATGCTGGCGAACGGCGTGTTGCAGGACTGCTGCAGCGCGAAGGCAAAAGTCGCGGTATCGCGGGTATAGCAGTTGCCGCCGGCGTAATTGGGCAGCGTGTAGTCGATGCCCGGGAACGACATTTCCGCCGGGTTGGGCAGAATGCTGTCCTTGTTGTACTTCCCCGATTTGAGCGCCGCGGACGTGTCGATGATCTTGAAGACGGATCCCGGTGCCAGTAACTCCCCGGTGGGTCCGCTGACGTTCTGGTTCAGGTTGATCCCGGGCACCTTGTTCAGCTCGGCGAAGTTGGCGGCCTCGGCCACCGGGTCATGGGTGGCGATCAGGTTGGGGTCATAGGAGGGTTTGGACACCATGGCGATGATCTCGCCGGTCTTCGGATTGGTCACCACGATCGATCCGCGCTGGCCGTCCGGGATGAGGTCGAACGCGAGCTTCTGGATCTCGGGATCGAGCGTGAGCTCCACGGAGGCTCCCTTGGGCTGGTTCCCCAGGAAGAGCTGACCGATCCGGTCCAGGAACTGCTGGTCCGAGCTGCCCGCCAGCTCCTCGGACATCGTGCTCTCCAGCCCGGTCGCTCCGAAGCTTCTGGAGAAGTAGCCGGTGATCCCCGCATACGGCTCCGGCTGCGTGTAGGTGCGCTGGAACATGCAGGTCTCCGCGGCAGGCACGGACTCCGCCACCGGTTTGCCGCCGACGATGATCGCGCCCCGGTCATTGCAGTAGTTCTGCAGGAGGGTGCGCTTGTTCCAGGCGTTGGCTTCGAGATCGTCCGCACCGATCACCTGCACGTAGCTCAGGGCGCCGAAGATCAGCACGAACATGGCGATCGCGGCGATCCAGGAGTTGCGAATGGCCTGGTTCACAGCTTCACCGCCTCGGTGGGAGCGTCCGGATTCTTCCGTCCACTTCCGGGAAGGGCGGCCGGCTTCGAAGGCATGGCAGGAGTTACTTTCTGTCCGTCGGGTTCTTCGCCCGGAGCCAGCGGGGTGGTGTCCACCGGGCCGCGGGCCGTGTGCGAAATCATCAGCAGCAGTCCGACGATGATCCAGTTGGCCAGCAGCGATGAGCCGCCGGCCGCGAGAAATGGGGTGGTGAGGCCTGTGAGCGGAATGAGCCGGGTGACGCCGCCGATCACGACGAAGCACTGCAGCGCGATGGCAAACGAGAGCCCGGTGGCCAGCAGCTTCCCGAAGGCGTCCCGGGTGCCGAGTGCTGCGCGGAAGCCCCGGGTGAAGAGCAGCAGGTACATCAGGACGATCGCGAACAACCCGATCAGGCCCAGTTCCTCACCGAAGGAGGCAATAATCATGTCGCTGTTGGCGAACGGAACCAGGTTGGGGCGTCCTTGACCGAGGCCGGTGCCCACCAGTCCGCCGTTGGCCATGCCGAACAGGCCTTCCACGATCTGCAGGCTGCCGCCGAACTCCCGTCCGTAGACCTCGTCGGTGAACGCGTTGAGCCAGCCGTCAATCCGCAGCGCGACGTGAGAGAAAACGCGGGAGGCGATGAATCCGCCGACCGCAATGAGCCCGACGCCGATGATCACCCAGCTGATGCGGCTCGTGGCCACGTAGATCATGACGAGGAAGAGACCGAAGAACAGGATCGAGGAGCCAAGGTCACGCTGGAAAATCAGGACGCCGATGCTCACCAGCCAGGCGGCGATCATGGGGCCCATGTCCTTGAACCGGGGAACTGGATGGGGCCGACTTTCCGCCCGGCCAGCAGGATGAGATCCCGGTTGGAGGAAAGATACCCGGCGAAGAATATGGCGAGCGTGATCTTGGCGATCTCGCCGGGCTGGAAGGTCATGGAGCCGAACTTGATCCACACCCGCGCCCCGAGGATCTCTCCGGCCGATATGCCGGGAACCAGCGGCAGGATCAGAAGGACGGCGCTGACCGCCAGGGAGATGTAGGTGAAGCGGCGAAGGACCCGGTGGTCCTTGAGGAACCAGATCACGGCAATTGAGACAGCCATCGCGACCAGGGTCCACCGCAGCTGGTTGTTGCCCGTGTCTTCGCCGACGCGGTCCAGCCGGTGGATCATGGCCAGGCCGAGTCCATTGAGGGCCACCACCAGCGGAAGTATTACCGGATCGGCATATTTCGCCCGGAAACGCAGGACGAGGTGGAAGGCCAGGGCCGCTGCGGCGAGCAGGCTCGACTGGAACCAGAAATCGGCGTCGAACGCCTTCTGCTGGTCCACGCCCACGAGGGCATTCGCGCCGATGCCGACAGAGAGGGCCAGCACCAGGAGGACCAGTTCGATGTTCCGGCGCGGCTTGGGGTTGCGTCGATGGGTGTCACTGGCCCGCCTCGCAGACCGGAGCCGTGGGCGAGGGCGAGGGTGAACCGGCTGCGCCAGGGCTCGCCGTGCTGCCGGGGCTCGCCGTGGCGCTCGGGCTGGCCGTGGATTTGGGAGTCGCTGTCGCTGACGGCGTGGCAGGGGACGGGGACGGGGACGCGGTGATGCACTCGTCCGCGGGGGCAGTCGTGCCCGTGCGCTCCAGGTTTTTCACGATCCGCTGGGCGTCGTACAGATCCCGGGCCGGCACGGTCTGGCGGACCCGCTGCTGGGAGAATTCGGGGAGGTCGGACATCCGGATATCGGTCTCCGCTTCAAGGGTGGAAAGCTGGATGGGCCCCAGGCGCTGGGAGACCCCGTTGTAGATGGCCACGTGCTGGTTGTGCTCCCCGATGTAGTAACGCGTCTGGGTCCAGGCATAGCCGAGCCAGAGACCCACCGTGATCAGTGTCGCGATGGACGCGGCGATGGCGACTGTCACCCAGCGGCGCGGCGGCCGGCGGGCCTGAACTCTTCGGCCTCTTCCCGCGCTTGCTCGGACTTGTGGGTCAGCACGGTGGCCGCCCGCCTGGCCATGGTGCGCCCCGCGATGGTGGGGATGGAGCCGGATTCCGCGGCAGCGGCCGCAGCCCCGACGAGTTCGTGCGGGCGGCCGGCAAGTTCCTCGCGGAGCACCTCGGCAGAAAGATGCTCACCCAGGTGCGGATCCGTGGACGTTGCGGGTTCTGCCTTGTCGGAGGCACTGCCGGCCGGCTTTCCGCGCCGCCGGCGTCAGCCGTCGGTTCCGCGGGTTTGGACATTTCCGGGGTTGCGGATTCGCCGGTGGCCGGGGCCACCCCGCCGCCGGCGCTCTGTGCCGCTGCGGCGCCGTTGCTGTTCCGGGGCGCTTCGACAGTCTTCGCTGCCCCGAAAGTGCTTCCGGACCGCCCAGGGCTGTTCTCGGACACGGTTGCGGTCACGGTGGAGGGCGAGGGGGCCGGGACAACCTCGACCGCGGCGGTGCGGACGTCGTCGGTGGTCTGTTCGGCGATTTCCAGCATCACGACCGTGACGTTATCCGGAGCGCCCGCCTCAAGGGTGAGATCGACCAGCAGCTCGACGCATTCGCGCAGGTTCCTGGTCTCGCGGACGGTGCGCTCCACAACGTGGCCCGCCACGTAGTTCAGCCCGTCGGAACAAAGCAGCCAGCGCTCACCCGGTTCGACGTCGAGCGTGTCCAGGTCCAGTTCAGGGCTGGCGTCGACGTCGCCGAGGACGCGCATCAGGACGTTTTTGTGCGGATGCGTTTCCGCCTCCTCGGGCCGGAGCCGGCCTTCGTCGATGAGGCGCTGCACGAACGTGTGGTCCACGCTGACCTGTTCGAACTCGCCGTTGCGCAGCCGGTAGGCGCGGGAGTCGCCAATGTGGGCTAAGTGGAGTTTGCCTTCGGCCAGCAGGAGGGCCGTGACGGTGGTTCCCATGCCCGCCAGCTTGGGATTGATGTGGACGAGCTCTGAGAGCAGCGAATTCGCGGTCTGGATCTCGTCGGCCAGGACGGTGCCGGCGTCGCCGTCGTAGTCATCCGTGTCCAGATGGATCATGTCCAGCACCGTGGCGGCTGAAGCCACGTCGCCGCCGGCGTGTCCGCCCATGCCGTCGGCGACGACGGCGAGGTGGCGGCCCACATATGCTGAGTCGTCGTTTTTCGCGCGCACGCGTCCGACGTCGGAGCGCGCGGCATAGCGCATGATGAGCGGCCGCGTCGGGGCAGGCGTGTTGCCTTCGGCCCTGTCGGCGGGCAAATCCGGGGCAGCCACGGCTACGGCCTCAATTCGATGACCGTCTTGCCGATTCTCACGGGGACACCGAGCTCCACGGGCAGGGCCCTGGTGAGCTGCTGATCGGCCAGATAGGTGCCGTTGGTCGAGCCAAGATCCTCGATGAACCAGCGGCTGCCCTGGGGAAACAGCCTTGCGTGGCGCCCGGAGGCATAGTCATCCTCCAGGACGAGGGTGGCTTCCTGGGCGCGGCCGAGCAGGATGGGGCTGGCCGCCAGCGGGATGGTGGTGCCCTTGAGCGGGCCTTCCGTCACCACCAGTTGCCGGGGCTGCTGCCGGACGGGGGCGGCCGGCTCGGCCAGGGCCGGGTTCTTGCGTACCTGCCGCGCCGTCGGGGCGCCCGCTGCTGCCTTGCGGCCGATCATGAGGTCGCGGCGCATGGCCGCAACGATGCTGAAGATCAGTACCCACAGGAGCAGGAGGAAACCGAAGCGCAGTGCGGTGATGGTCAGTTCGCTCACTGGCGGCCGCCTGGGCTGGCGGGCAAAAGGCGGTAGATGATCTTGGTCCGTCCCATCGTGATGGTGGAGCCGTCGGTGAGTTCCGAGGAGCCCACCACCTTGTGGCCGTTGACGTAACTGCCGTTCGTCGAGCCAAGGTCAACGGCCTGGGCTGTGCCTGAACCCGTGCGGATTTCCAGATGACGGCGGGAAACGCCGGTGTCGTCAATCAGGATGTCCGCCTCGGAGGAGCGTCCCAGGACGATCGACGGCGCGTTCAAGGAGTAGCGCTGCCCGTCGATGTCCAGCACGGGCTGCATCCGGGCGGGCTGGCGCGTCGGTGCGGCAGGCATGCCGCCATGCGCCGGCTGTTCCGGCGCGGAGGCGGCGGGGGACTTTTCGGTCCGCGACTTGATTTCGAAGTCGCCGGCCCGGCGCTCCTCGTCACGGCGGAAGCTGATCCGGACCGGACCCTGAAGCGTGTAGCCCTGGCTGCGCACGTGGTTGATGACCACGTCGCAAAGTTCTTCGGCCAGCGGGGTGCCCCATTCCTGGGCCCGCTGGAAATCGTCGTCACTGAGGAGGACATCGAAGACGTTGGGGGCCAGGGTCCGTCCCGCGGCGATGGTGATGGCCTTGTTGTCCACCTCCCGACGGAGGTGGCTGGCGATCTCGACAGGCTCCACCTGGGCACGAGAACCGGTGGAGAAGACTCCGCGGACGGCCTTTTCGATGCCGCGCTCGACTTTGTCCAGCAATCCCATGGTCCTTCTCCTTTCGTGACGGCTGCAGGGCAGCATTCGTTCCGGAACTCGGTTTCCCACATCTGCGGGAGCCCGCTGGTAACGGGCACTCCTACATCAGATACTACTGGGCGAGTCTGGGAATGGCCTTAATGCGCGTCGCCACTCCGTGCCGGGAAATTGCGCCGGACGGCCTCTGACATGCGCTGACACCGCCGCTCGTCGCTGTCCGGGGCGCATGCTTCATCTGCGCTGGACCGGCTCCCGGGCACGTGCCGCGCCGCGCCGGGATACGGGCGGGGACGGGCAGGGTACCCGCCCCGCACGGGCCCTGCAGACCCTCCTGCGCAACCCCTCCGGGGGCCGATTGGTGTTTTCCCGCAGTTGTCCGTTATGCTTGATCTCGCTGCTTTTACGAGGTTGGCGGCCCGGATTCCGGGCCCTGATTGAGTGGAAGAAGTTGCGCGCGAGTGGCGGAACGGCAGACGCGCTGGCTTCAGGTGCCAGTGTCCGAAAGGGCGTGGGGGTTCAAATCCCCCTCGCGCACGCAAGTGAAAGAACCCCGGTCTTCGGACCGGGGTTCTTTCGTTTAACCCGCTTGCCGACTACCCCCGCAGCGCGCCGAAGCCGGCGACGAGGGCCTCCAGGCCGAGTTCAAAGGCGACGTCGGCCTGGTTTTCGTGCCCCTGCCCGGCCAGGCTCGCCACGGCTGCCGTGAAATTCGGCGTCGATGCCGCCATGCTCCCGGAGTCGAAAATGTCTGCCGGGGCGGTGACGTCGTAGGCCGAACCGAAGATGAAGGACTCCAGGGCCACGATCGCCGAAATGATGCGCTCCTGCGGAAAGCCTGCCCGGCGGAATCCGGCGCTGACCGCCTCGTACATGGCCAGCGTCTTGGGCGCATCGGTGACCGGCAGCACGGCGATCACCGGGATCAGCGGCGTGTGTTTGGAGAACACGTCGCGGTAGCTCCATGCCCAGCTGCGCACCGCCCGGTCCCACGGTTCGGCGTCGAAGGCGGACACATCAACAAACGACGTCAGGTGGTCCTGGACCAGGACCAGGACGTCCCGCTTGGACGAGACGTGGTTGTACAGAGCCGACGGCGCCACATTCAGCGTCCGCGCCAGGGCCGCCATGGTGAACCCCTCATAGCCGCTCTTCCCGATGAGCTGCAGCGCCGCCGCCGTGATGCCGTCCTGGTCGAGCACGGCAGCAGCAGGCCTGCCCACCCGGCGGCGCGGCTTCGCGTCGTGGCGGTGCGGATCTGCAGGGGCACTGGTTGATGCCGGCATTGCTGGCCTTTCTGCTGGCGTTGTCCTGGATGCTCCCATTGTGCCCCTACTTTACGGGCGAAAAATTCTTGGTTCGGAGGTCTTCCCTGATGCAGCGGGAAGGTCTATAGTCAATTCTAAATGAACGGCATTCATTTAGTGGTTCGCATCACTTCGGGCGGCCGCAGAGAGGACATCATGCTGGAACTTGACCGCGACGTCGTCATCGTCGGAGCCGGCCCTGCCGGGCTGACCGCAGCCCGGGAACTGAAGAAGGCGGGACTGAGCGTGGCCGTCCTGGAGGCGCGCGACCGCGTTGGCGGCCGCACGTGGACCGACACGATCGACGGCGCCATGCTTGAGATCGGCGGCCAGTGGGTCTCTCCGGACCAGACCGAACTGCTGGCGCTCATCGACGGGCTCGGCCTGCAGACTTACTCGCGTTACCGCGAAGGCCAGTCCGTCTACATCGGCTCCGACGGCCAACGCACCCTCTATACGGGCGATACGTTCCCGGTCAGTGACACCACCGCGGCCGAAATGGGAAAGCTCACCGCGCTGTTGGATTCCCTGGCGGCCGAGATCGGTCCCACCGAGCCGTGGGCGCACCCCAAGGCACGCGAGCTGGACACGATTTCCTTCCACCACTGGCTGCGCGAAAACTCCTCGGACGAGGAGGCCTGCAACAACATCGGCCTCTTCATTGCCGGCGGCATGCTGACCAAACCCGCGCACGCCTTCTCCGCCCTGCAGGCGGTCCTGATGGCTGCCTCGGCCGGATCCTTCTCGCACCTCACCGACGAGGACTTCATCCTGGACAAGAGGGTCATCGGCGGAATGCAGCAGGTGTCCCTGCTGCTCGCCGCCGAACTGGGCGACGACGTGGTGCTGGACAGCCCGGTGCGCACCATCAACTGGGGTGCGGCCGCCGCCGGAGGAAATGCGGGAGGTCACACCGTGACCGCCGTTTCCGAACGCGCCACGGTGAATGCGCGCTTTGTGATCATGGCGGTGCCGCCGAATCTGTATTCCCGCGTCTCCTTCAATCCGCCGCTGCCGCGCCGCCAGCACCAGATGCACCAGCACCAGTCACTGGGCCTGGTCATCAAGGTCCACGCCGTCTACAGCAGCCCGTTCTGGCGCGAGGACGGTCTCTCCGGAACCTGGGGCCGGCGCGCTGGTTCAGGAGGTCTACGACAACACGAACCACGAAGACTCCCGCGGCACGCTGGTCGGCTTCGTCTCGGATGAGAAGGCCGACGCCATGTTCGAGCTCAGCGCCGAGGAGCGCCGCCGGAGCATCCTGGAATCGATCGCCGGATTCCTGGGCGACAAGGCCCTCGAGCCGGAGGTCTACTACGAGTCGGACTGGGGGTCCGAGGAATGGACCCGCGGCGCCTATGCCGCCAGCTACGACCTCGGTGGACTGCACCGCTACGGCAAGGACCAGCTCGCGCCGGTCGGTCCCATCTACTGGTCCTGCTCGGACCTCGCCGCCGAGGGCTACCAGCACGTCGACGGTGCCGTCCGGATGGGACGCGGCACGGCGGCCCGGATCGTGGCGGCGGCAGACCGTGCCCCCGCAGCCTCCAGCTAGTCCGTCGCCTCCAACCAACCCGCCCAACAGTTCAGAAAGGATCGGCCAGATGCGTTACGTAGTGGGGTATTCAGCCAATGCCAGAGGCCATGATGCCGTCAATCTGGCCGTAGCGATGGCCCGCGGGCGCGGTGCCAGCCTGGACCTCGTACTGGTGGTGCCCGAGGTCCAGCAGTTCGGCGCCGCGCATGCACCCAAGGCCGGTTTCGAGACCCTCCTTAGTGAGCAGGCACGCGAATGGCTCGACGAGGCCCTCGCCCTCGTTCCGGCCGACGTCCCGGCGGAGGCGCATATCCGCAGCGGCGACTCCGATGCCCATGCTCTGATCGAGGCGGCCGAGGAGCTCGGGGCGGACGTCCTGGTCATCGGGGCCACCAGCACCGGACTCTTCAAACGGTTCACCATCGGTTCCGTTGCCAGTGCGCTGCTCCATGCCTCCACGGTTCCGGTGGCCCTGGCGCCGCACGGCTACCACCGCAAGGAGGCCCTGACCAGGATCAGCTGCGGCCTTGGCACCCGGGCCGGAGCTGAAAAGCTCCTGGACTTCGCCATCGGCATGGCGGCGAACCGGAAGGTCCCGTTGCGGGTGGTATCCCTGCTGGCGCTCGACGGCGGCAAATCCGGTGACGCGGCTGCTGCCGCCCGCGAGTACGCGGAGAAGACCGTTGCAGCGGCCACTCCGGTTAACCAGTCGGGCGTCCAGCTGGCGGCGAAGACCGACGTCGTCGTCGCGCAGGGCCGGAGCATAGAAGAGGCCGTGGATGACCTCGACTGGGAGGACGGCGAGGTCCTGGTGATCGGGTCCAGCCGGCTTGCCCAGGCCCGCTCCATCTTCCTGGGCAGCACCGCCAACCGGATCCTGCGCGCCCTGCCGGTACCGATGCTGGTGGTTCCCAGCGGATACGAACTCAAGCACCAGAACCAGTCCACGTCGAATGACACGTCCGGAGAGGCACCCCAATGAGCACCGAACACGCGGCGGCCAAGACCTCGCACGACACCCACGCAGGACTGAGCGCCAAAGGCCTCAAAGCCGGATCGGTCGGCCTGATCGGCGCCGTCGTCATCGGTGTGTCCTGTATTGCGCCGGCCTATACACTGACCGCGGCCCTGGGCCCCACGGTCGCCGAAGTCGGGGTCCAGCTGCCGGCGATCTTCCTGGTGGGCTTCATCCCGATGCTGCTGGTTGCCTTCGGCTACCGGGAACTGAACAACGCCATGCCCGACGCCGGAACCTCCTTCACGTGGGCATCGCGCGCCTTTGGCCCTTGGATCGGATGGATGGGCGGGTGGGGACTGATCGCCGCGACGATCATTGTGCTCTCCAACCTCGCGGCCGTGGCTGTGGACTTCTTCTACCTGATGCTGGCCCAGCTGTTCGGCAACCCTGAACTGGCCGACCTGACCCTGAACCTGCCGCTGAACATCGCCACCACGCTGGTGTTCATCGCGCTGGCCTGCTGGATCTCCTACCGCGGTATGGAAACCACAAAGGGAGTGCAGTACGTGCTGGTCGCGTTCCAGCTCTTTGTGCTCGGCTGGTTTGCGGTCGCCGCCTTCAGCCACGTCGCCAACGGCACCGCCTTCGATGCCACCGCGATCTCGCCCGAGTGGTTCAACCCGTTCGCCGTCGAATCCTTCTCGGCCTTCGCCGCCGGCGTTTCGCTTTCGATCTTCATCTACTGGGGCTGGGACGTAACCCTCACCATGAACGAGGAAACCCGCAACCCGGAGAAGACCCCGGGCCGCGCGGCCACCGTCACCGTGCTTGTCATCGTGATCATCTACATGACCGTCGCGCTGGCCACACTGGCCTACGCCGGCGTCGGCGAGGAAGGCCTGGGCGCCGGGAACCCCGACAACCAGGGCAGCATCTTCGCCGTCCTCGCCGGGCCGGTCATGGGCCCGTTCGCCATCCTGATGTCCCTGTCCATCCTGAGCAGCTCGGCCGCGTCCCTGCAGTCAACCTTCGTCTCACCGGCCCGGACGCTGCTGGCGATGGGCCACTACAAGGCGCTGCCGACCCAGTTCGGCCGGATCAGCCCCACGTTCAAGTCCCCGAGCTACGCCACGATCGCCGCGGCCATCGCCGCCGCGGGTTTCTACGTGATCACCCGGACCACCTCGGAGAACGCCCTGTGGGACACCATCACCGCGCTGGGCATGATGATCTGCTTCTACTACGGCATCACGGCACTGGCCTGTGTCTGGTTCTTCCGGAGCGAGGCCTTCAGCGGGGCCCGGGCGTTCTTCTTCAAGTTCCTCGCCCCGCTCCTGGGCGGTGTCATCCTGCTGGTGATGTTCTTCAAGACCGCCTATGACTCCATGGATCCGGCCTACGGCTCCGGTTCATCCGTCGGCGGGATCGGCCTGGTGTTCGTTCTGGGCATGGGTGTCATCCTGCTGGGTGTGGTCCTCATGCTGGTCATGTACAAGATCCGCCCGGAGTTCTTCAAGGGCAAGGTCCTGCCGAAGGGATATTAGGCCCTCACCGCGCGACGGACCGGGAAGGTCCCCACCCGCCGGCCATTGGAAAGTAAGCACACTTACCAATAGGCTGGCGGGAGGGGACCTTCCCTGTTCGGAACCAGAACGAGGTGACAGCATGTCGGACGCAGAAAACATCAGCAAAGTTACGGACATCATCAACGATTCGCGGATCGGAATGTTCACCACCGTCAACGAAGAGGGCGCACTCGTCAGCCGGCCGCTGGCCGTCCAGGACGTGAAGGACGACGGCGACATGTGGTTCTTCACATCCGCCACCACCTCCCAGGTGGCCCACGTCCGGGCGCACCCGGGCGTCAACGTCTCCTTCGGCAAGGGGACGGAATGGGTGTCGGTGGCCGGAACCGCGGAAGTCGTTACCGACCGCCAGAAAATCCGCGAGCTGTGGAACCAGATGGTGGAGGCCTGGTTCCCGGACGGCCCGGACACCCCCGAGGTAGTGCTCCTGCACGTCGATTCCGACTCCGCCGAATACTGGACCAGCCCCGGCGGAACCGCCGCGACGGTGCTGCAGTGGGTCAAATCCAAGGTCATGCACAGCCGGATGAGCGTGGGGAAAGCGGCACGGTGGAACTGTAGGTCCCGCTCCAACTGCGCGCCGGCGTCGGGACAGCGGGGCGGACAACCCGCCCCGCGCCGGCGTCGGGGTAGTCAATGGTCCCTAGTCGATGATCTTGGGCCCGGCGGTCCAGTTAAAGGACTCGTAGGCCGGGTTGGCCTGGAGGGCCATAACGAGGAGCTCGAAGCCCTCCAGCTCCCGGGCATGCCTCAGCGCGCCAACCTTTAGTGGCCGGAGTCCTGCGGCTGCCGCGAATGACGCGACCGCGTTGGCCGCGTCTCCGGAGTCCGAGGCGATGAAGACATCCAGCGGCATCCCGCCCTTTGCCCCGGCCGCCAGCGGGCGGCGAACGTGGTGTTGAAGGCCTTGACCACTTCCGCGCCCGGCAGCAGCGCGGCGATTTCCTCGGCGGCGGAAGAGCCCGGTTCCACGGTGAGGGAATCGAAGGTGTCCGCATTGACCGGGTTGCTGATCTCCACCACCGTCTTGCCGCTCAGGGTGTCGCCGTAGTGCGTTGCCACTTCCTTGGCCGGTTCGAAGTACAGGGCCAGGACCACGATGTCCCCCTCCGGGATATCGCCCAGGCCGCCGGAGGTGGTGTCGCTGCCCAGTTCGGCGGCGAGTTTGGCGGCGTGTTCCGGGGACCGGCTGAGGATCTGGAGTGAGCGTCCGGCGGCCACGGCGCGGGTTCCGATCGCCCGTGCCATGTTGCCGCTGCCGATGATGGTGATGTCTGTCATGGTGTTTCCTTCCGGGGACGGTCGCCGCATGCGGTGCTCCGCAGCGCTCAGCGGGCGGGAGACCCGCTCAGCCGAGCGCCGGGTCCGTGCTGGTGAATCCGGCGGGGCGGGCCGGGGCTTCGCGCCCGACGCCGGCGGCCCGTTCGGCGTCGGCGAGGGCCTGTTCCAGCCGCGCAACGGCCGGGGCGTAACCTGCGTCCGTCCCGCCACGAAGCCGCTCCGCGTCCTTCATCGCGCGGAACAGGGCGGCGGTCTCCGGCTGCCGGGAATCACTCATGGCGGGGTAGTCGATGCCGAGCGCCGGGTCCAGTTCGTAGCGCTGCCATCTGGCCAGGAGGCTGCGGTGCCTGGCGGCGGCGGCCTCGTTGCTGGCTGCGACGTCCCGGGAGGCGCGCCGGGCAGCCTGCCGGCTGAGCTCCCTGGGTGTCCAGAAATAGGAGGCGGCAGCAGCGGCAACGGCGAGAACTCCCAGCATCAGGCCCGCCCACGGTGCCACCAGGGCGGGGAGGATCACGGCCGGCGCAACGATGGCGAGCCCGGCGAAACCGTCCCAGAATACGGAATCCGGCAAGACGTCACCGCCGGCGGCCAGATGCTTGCGGATGAGGTACACCGAGCCTGCCGAAGCGCACACGACGATGACGGCCAGGGCAAGCAGCTGCCACAGCGCGAATGGGGCGGGATAGAAAAGGGACGGCATTCCAACACCTCCAGGGATCCGGCCCGGGCGGGCGCGGTTCCGCTGATTCCATTGGAATCCATGGAAGGCGGGGGCGTCAATGGTCCAGAGTTTGCGCGGACCCGCCGCGGCGGGTGCGGTTCACACCCGGGTCGGTCGCGGCGTAGCCTAGGGCCCATGCGACTGAAAATGTGCAGTATCCACGTCAAGGACCCCGCCGCCGCCTACGAGTTCTACACCGGAACCCTGGGCTTCGAGAGCCTTCTGGTCATGCCGGAGCACAACCTGTTTATCGTGAAGGACCCGGCCGGATCCGGCGGCGGATCGGTCGGGCTCCTGCTGGAGCCCAGCGACAACCCGATCGGGTCCACCTACATGAATGCACTCCACGACGCCGGGATGCCCGCGATTGTCTTCGGTGTGCCCGACGTCCGGGCGGAGTTCAAGCGGCTCACGGACAAGGGCGTGATGTTCCAGGGCGAGCCCTCCGACGGCCCCGGCGGCACCACGGCGGTGTTCGACGACGGGTGCGGGAACTTCGTCCAGCTCCACCAGGACTGAACTGGACCGGGCTGACCCTCGCCGGGATCCGGGCCCGGCCCTCACGAGCGGGTGCGGCTACTCGGCCGCGGTGCGTGCCTTCTTGGCGTCCTTCTTCGTGGCCTCGTCCTTGACCCGCTGGGCCTCGGCGCGGACGGCCGCGTGTGTGGAGCGCTCGGCCACCAGCCATGCCGGGGAGCCTGCAGCAGCGCGGTGATTTCCGCCGTCGTCAGCGCTTCTTCAACGCCGCCGCGGGCCAGGCCGCTGATGGAGACGTTGAGCTTCTGCGCGACCACCGGACGGGGTGCGGGCCGTTGCGGCGCAGTTCGGCGAGCCACTCCGGCGGGTTGGCCTGGAGCTCGGCGAAATCGGCGCGGGAGATGACCGAATCCTGGAACTCCTGGGGTGTTGCGGGCAGGTAGATGCCAAGCTTCTTGGCAACGGTGGCCGGCTTCATGGACTGGGAGTTTGCAGAGGTCATGCTTCAAGGGTATCCGGCCAGAGCCTGACTGGGCACCGGCACTGAGCACTGACGCCCGCCATGCGACCGCCCGGGCGGTACTGTGAACATGTGTCCGCAGCCGAAGAAACGCCCCAGACCCCCGACGAAACCGCCGCCGTGTCGGCCGAAGCAGCCGTGCGTGAGCTGCGGTTCGCCTATGTCGCCGGCGTGACGCCGGGCAAGTGGACCCGGCGGTGGGAAGAGCGGATGCCCGATGTTCCGCTGCACTCCTTTATGTCCGACGACGGCGCCCAGCTCGCCGTGCTGCGCGACGGGACCGCGGACCTGAGCTTCGTCCGGCTCCCGGTGGAGCGCGAAGGTCTGAGCGTGATTCCCCTGTACGAGGAACAGCCCGTGGTGGTGGCGCCCAAGGGCCACGAGATCTCCGTGTTTGAGGAGGTGGCCCTGGCGGACCTGTCCAACGAGACGTTCCTGGACGTGGCTGACTTGGGCGGACCGGAATTGGCCCTGCAGGTGGTGGCCACCGGCGCCGGCCTGCTGATCCTGCCGATGTCCGTGGCACGGCACTTCAACGTCAAAGACACCGTGGCCCGGAAGCTCACCGGTGCGCCCACCACGGAGATCGCCCTGGCCTGGCCCAGCGACAGTACGGACGAGGTGATCGAGGAGTTCATCGGGATCGTCCGGGGCCGGACTGCCGCGAGCTCCCGCCAGCCGTCCGCCCAGCAGGAAAAGCCGAAGAAGGAACCGAAACCGGACCGCCGCGGCCCGGCCGTCAAGAAGCCCAAGGTGGCGCAGCGCTACGCGCCGAACCCGGACAAGGGCCGGGGCAAGGGATCCCGGAAAAAGGGCAAACGCTAAGGCGCGCCCCTGCCCTGCGGCCGCTACTTCGCGCAGGCGTCCTGCAGGGCCTTGACGGAATCGGACGGAACCTGGTCACCGGACTCGGCGATCTGGCGCAGCGGCGTGGTGATCTCGGCGGGAGCACCTGCGGTTTCCGCGCCGGCGACAAGGCCGCCCAGCAGTTCCTTGTCCTGGACGCTGACCAGGCCGTCCTCGACGAGGGCGCAGGCCTGCTTCTTCACTTCACTGCCGGCCGCCGTGGCAACCTGGGACGCGCCGTCGCTGACGGCCTTGTCCGCGGCGTCCTGCACCTGACCGCAGCCCGTCAGGGCGATCATAAGGGTGGCGGCGGACAGGGCGGCGAGGCGGAGTTTCATGCCTCCACCCTAACAAGCGCGGCTGGAGACGGCTCCAGGGATGCATCTTTAGGGGCCGCTACTGCAGGAACCGGAAGGCACTCCAAGGCGGCGACATCAGCACACAATCGTCCGAGTGCGACGCTCCGAAGCTGGCAGCCCGCCGGGCCGATGCCGCCCGGAAAAACGCCGGTGCTCCGCACGCCATGCAGGCCAGGCTCCGGCGCCGGATCCGCCTCCAGTCCGCGTCCATGCGGCTGAATTCCACAGCGTCCAGGTCGACGTTATCCATCACGCTCAGGGCACGTTTCATGTCTTTCTCCGGCCGAAAATCCCCGCCAGTGCAGGGTTCAACGGTGACGCCCCGGCCCGAAGCCAGGTCGTGGGGGTCGTCCAACCGTCGCCGGCTCAGTACAGCTAGCGCTGGATGGCCTCGAGCTTGAGCATCTTGGCGATGACGTGATCAAGTTCGGAGTCGTCGAAGATCTTCTTCCAGTCGTCCTTGATGATCGTGTCCTTGCCGTACTGGATGGCGATCTCGCAGGCCTCGGAGAACGGGTTGGAACCGCGCAGGGCGTTGGTCAGGGCGATCTGGACATGGCCGAAGAGCATTGCCTTGGCGGCGGCCTCGGGGACCCCGGCGGTGTGTACGGTCTCGTACAGCGCCTCGTTGAGCAGGGTGCCGATCATGCAGGCCACGGTTTCCACCAGGGTGGGTTCCAGGATGGCGAGCTGCTTCACGGTGACCCAGTGGACGTCGATCACGGGGGCGTAGATGACCTTGATGGTGGCTTCGGCCGCTGCCCGGGTTTCAGCGGACGCGTCCTCGTCGATGGCTGCGACCACGTTCTGGGAGCGCCCTCGCCGCCGAAAGTGTCCGCCCATTCTTCCTTGGTGGTGCGTTCCAGGAACACTGACGGGTGGCAGGGGTGGGCAACAGCCTGGACGACGTCGTCGCGGGTGGCCAGCAGGCCGGCGTAGGCGGCGGCGGGGTCCAGTGTCAGCAGGATGGCGCCGGCCTTCATCTGCGGGACAACGCCCTCGGAGACCACGCCAAGGACAGTGTCCGGGACGGCGAGGATGACCACGTCGGCGCCCTTGACGGCGTCGTCGGTGGAGGTGATGTCGCGGCCCTCGGCGCGGACGCGGTCCTGGCCCGCGGGCGAGTTCTCACTGTAGAAGACGGTGTGGGCGCCCTTCTGGAGGTTCCGGGAAACGCGCATCCCCATCTTTCCTCCGGCTCCGACGACGGCGACGGTCAGTTTTTCTGCAGACATTTCACTTGCTCCTAAGGAAGTCGAGGCTTTGCTGGGTCCACTGGTTTTCGAGGCGGACGGTGTCCGCTTCGAGTCCTGCCACGGCAGCCAGTGTTCGACGATCTGGTTGATGTTTCTTGCTTTGGGCTGGATCTTCGCGACCATGTAGTCGTAGTCGAGGAGGCCTTCGCCCAGGGGTGCGCCTGAGTAGGTGAAACCGACCCATCCCTGCTTGCGGCTGAACGCAAAGTCTTTGATGTGCATGTTCAGGACATACGGCGCGACGGCGTCAATCACCTCGCGGGGCATCTCGAGCGCCGCGACCGTGTTGGCCGGGTCGCTGCAGATGCCCAGGTACGGGCTGTCCACGCCGCGGATCACGTCCAGGATCCGGGACGTGGGCACCTGTTCGTAGGTTTCCACCGCGATCCGCACGCCGGCAGCTGCAAACTCCGGCAATACCTCCTTGAAGATCGCTACGGCGTCCTCCGCCGTCGGGGTGTGGCCCGGGACGTTGAACATAGTCCGCAGCAGAGGCGAGCCGAGGATCCCCGCGATGTGCAGGAACTTCCGCAGGTGCTCCGGGCGGATGCCCTTGGTGCCGACCTCCAGGGTGATGCCCAGGGCGTCTGCGGTGGCGCGGACGGCGGCGAGGTCGTCGTCGGCCATGTCCTCGAGCGGGGCGTAGTCGCAGATCTGGAAGAGGTCCACGCCCAGATCCGCGGTCTTCTGCAGCGCCCCGTGGATGGTCAGGGTTCAGTGACCTGGTCCGAAAGCTGCCAGAAGAAGGCGTAACTGCTGAGGCCGATCCGGCTCATGCGGCCACCTTCTTCGCAGCCAGCCGTTGGCCGGCTTCGTCGAGGATGGTGTTGAGGGCCCGCGGATCGTGGGCGAAGCGGCCCAGGAACAGGCCCGCGACGGCGGAGTCCAGTTCTAAGATCAGGCCCGGTCCGGCGCTGCCGCCGTAGATGACCCGGCTGTCCGCCTGGCCGGGCAGTGAGCGCAGGTGCGCGTCCAGCCCGGTGATGACGGCGCTGATGTACGCCGGGGTTGCGGGTTCCGGGGCGCCGATGGCCCATTGCGGCTCGTACGCCACGATGGTCCGGGCGGCGGGTCCCAGTGACTGGGCGCGGTTGAGGGCGGCGTCGATCTCCGCGGAGCAGCGTGTCACCGCTTCCTCCACGGAGCCCTGCTGCAGCTCGCCGACGCACAGGACCGGGGTCAGGCCGTTGCGGTAGGCGGCGGCCGTTTTGAGCCCGATGATCCTGTCGTCCTCGCCGAAGATCCGGCGGCGTTCGGCATGGCCCACCTCGGCGTACCGGCCGCCGAGTTCAGCAACGGTTTTGCCGCCGACCTCGCCGGTGAACGCGCCTGCGTCTTCCCAGAAGATGTCCTGGGCGCCGGCGGCTGCTCCGGCGGTCCCGAGGATGCGGACCGCTTCGGGCAGTGCCGGCAGAGCGGGCAGCACGAAGAGTTCAATGTCGCCGCTCTGGACTGCCGCGTGCGCGGCCGCGATCCCGGCCACTTCGCGGCAGTATTCGAGGGTGCGTTCGTAGCCGAAGTACATCTTCAGGCTGATGCCGATGATCACCTTTGGTGAGGCTGTGCCGGCGGCGGGGCTAGCTGGATGTGACACCTTCATAGTCCTTAATCAGAGTGACCTTTTCGGCCGAGGCGGAGGTCTCGTCGAAGGTGTAGGTGAGCCATTCGCGGGCGAGCCGGCGGGCCAGCTCCAGACCGACCACGCGCTGGCCAAACGTGAGGATCTGGGCGTTGTTGCTCAGGACCGAGCGTTCCACGGAGAAGCTGTCGTGTGCTGTGACGGCACGGACGCCGGGGACCTTGTTCGCAGCGATGGCCACACCGAGCCCGGTGCCGCAGACCAGCAGTGCGCGGTCGGCCTTGCCGGCGGCGATGAGTTCGGCGGCGGCGATGGCCACGGACGGGTACGGGGTGTGGCTGGTGGCGTCCACCCCGACGTCGGTCACGGATTCGACCAGGTCGGAGGCCTCCAGGTCAGCTTTCAGGGCTTCCTTGTACTCGAAACCGGCGTCGTCGGCTCCGACGATCAGGCGCAGTTTGGCGCTCATACTTTTTCCTTTGGGGTTGTCCGCTCGGTGAGCGAGTTGTGGATGGCTCGGACGATCAGTGCCATGGATACCGCTCCGGCGTCCGGCGTGCCGAGACTCTTCTCGGCGTGCGGGCGGGCGCGGCCCATAAGCGGCAGCAGCTGGGCGGTGTCTTCGGCGGCCTGCTGGGCAACTGTGGCAGCGGTGCCCCACGCGTCGGTGAGGGACTGCCCGGCATCCACACCGGATGCGAGTGCGTCGCGGAACGGCACGAGGACGTCCACGAGAGTCTTGTCCCCGGGCTTGGCCTTCCCGAAGTCCATGATCGCGGCCGCCGCACCGGTGACTCCGGCGGCGACAGCTTCGGCGTCCGGAGCGTTGGTGTCCCCAACCGCGTCTCCGACGGCCCGCAGGGCCATGCCCCAGAGGGCACCGGACGTGCCGCCTGCCTTGTCCGCCCAGGCGTCGGCGGCGAGGTGCAGGGTGGTGGCGGCACCGGCGCCGCGGATGACTGCGTCTTTTGCGGCCTCGACGGCGGCGCGGACGCCGCGTTCCATGCCGATGCCGTGGTCGCCGTCGCCGGCGATGGCGTCGATCCGGCCGAGTTCGTCGGCGTTGGCGTCCACCACCGCCTTCGCGGCGCCGAGGGCCGCGAGGACGCGGGCGGCACCGGCTCGGGATTCGTCCGTGGCCTCAGGGATGGCCGCGGTCTCCGTGTCAGTGGCGGTCACTTCGGATGCGTCGAGGGCCTCCGCCGCGACGGCGCCGCGGCGGAAGGCCGGGGCGTCAGCCGGTGCGTTCCAGAGAGTTTCGAGTTCGTCGTCGAGCCAGAAGAGGGTGAGGGAGGTGCCGGCCATGTCGAAGCTGGTGACGAGCTCGCCCACCTGCGGGTCCACCGCTTCCAAGCCGGCTTCGGCGAGGAGCTGGGCGACGCGGCGGTAGACAACGAAGAGCTCTTCGTATTTGACGCTTCCCAGGCCGTTGAGGATGGGGACCACGCGGGGTGGGGCGGCAGGGCCGCCGCCCCGGACCCGTCGGGGATTTCGGTGAGGAGCTTGGCCACCAGCAGCTCGGCGAGCCCGTCCGCCGTCGGGATGTCCGTCTCGCCGATGCCGGGTTCACCGTGGATGCCCATGCCGACGGCCATACGCCCTTCCGGGACGGAAAACAGCGGGTGGTCGGCACCGGGCAGGGTGCAGCCGGTGAAGGCCACGCCGAAGGACCGGGTGCGGTGGTTGGCGCGCTCGGCGATGGCGACGACGTCGTCCATGGAGTAGCCGGCCTCGGCAGCTGCGGCGGTCACCTTGAATACGGTGAGGTCCCCGGCAATGCCTCTGCGCTTGGCGCGTTCGGTCAGTGGCGCGGAGGAGACGTCGTCGGTGACGGCGATGCTGCGGCAGTCGATGCCTTCCTTGCGGAGTTTGTCCTGGGCCTGGTTGAAGTGCAGGACATCGCCGGCGTAGTTTCCGTAGCCCAGCAGCACGCCGGCGCCGTTGTTGGCTGCTTTCGCCACGTTGTAGACCTGCTGCGCGGAGGGGAGGCGAAAAGGTTGCCCATCGCGGCGCCGTGCGCCAGGCCCTGTCCCACCAGGCCGGCGAAGGCCGGGTAGTGGCCGGAGCCGCCGCCGATCACGAGCGCCACCGTGTCCGGGGTGCTCTTGGTGTTGCGGACGACGCCGCCGGAGACGCGCTTCACCCAGCGGCCGTGGGAAGCGGCAAATCCTTCGATCATCTCGTCAGCGAAGGCTGCGGGTTCGTTGAACAGGCGGGTCATGGGAAGCTCCTGGGCCTAACTAAAAGGGAATTGTGATTCGGATGTTGGTGCGGGGACGTCCCCGGGTGAGGGGGACGCCCCGGGTCTATTACGGTTCGGCGTGGTGCCCGGCTCCCGTGGGATCAAGGGCTTCGGCGGGGATGCCTTCGCTGGCCTTGCCGGAGCGGCTCAGCGCCACCATGAGGACGGCGGAGAGGAGCATAAAACCGCCGACGACGAACATCGGTACGGTGTAGCCGCCGCTCCAGTCTTTGAGCCAGCCGGTCACGAAGCCGGCGCTGAAGCCGCCAGGTTGCCCACGGTGTTGATCAGGGCGATGCCGGCTGCGGCTGCGGCTCCGGTGAGGAACTGGGTGGGAACAGTCCAGAAGTTGGGCAGTGCGGCGAAGATGGCCATGGCCGTGACGGAGATGACGGCGATGGTGGCGGCCGGCGAGCCTGCGAACAGGGCCACGGGGATGCTCAGGCCGCCGATCAGGGCGGGCAGGGCGATGTGCCAGGTCTTGACACCCCTCTTGGTGGCGTCCTTGGACCAGAAGTACAGGGCAAGCGCCGCGAACACGTACGGGATGGCCGTGATGAGGCCCTTCTGGAGCACGTCGAACTTTGAACCGTAGAGGCTTTCGAAGCCGGCGATGATGGTGGGGAGGAAGAACGCCAGCGCGTAGAGGCCGTAGATGAAGCCGAAGTAGATGGCGGACAGCGTCCAGACCTTGCCGTTGGAGAAGACTGTGCGGACGCTGACGTGCTTGTGGGTTGCCGCGGTTTCCTTCTTTTCCGTCTCCAGGGCGTTGGTCAGCCACGTCTTCTCGTCCTGGTTCAGCCACTTGGCCTTGGCAGGGGAATCGGCGAGGTAGAACCAGGCGATGATGCCGACGACGATGGCCGGAATCGAGACCCCGAGGTACATCACTCGCCAGCCCTCGAGGCCGAAGAGGCCCTCCTGCTGAATGAGCCAGCCGGCCAGCGGTGCACCGATGACGGTGGTCAGCGGCTGGGCCAAGTAGAACAGGGCCAGGATCTTGCTGCGGTGACGGGACGGGACCCACAGGCTCAGGAAGAGAATGGCGCCGGGAAAGAATCCGGCTTCAGCCACACCCAGGATGAAGCGGAGAATGTAGAGCCCCTCCACGCTGCTGACCCAGGTGAACAGCAGGGAGACGATGCCCCAGCTGACCATGATGCGGGAGAGCCAGCGGCGGGCGCCGAACTTGTGCAGGGCCAGGTTGCTGGGAACCTCCAGCAGGATGTAGCCAATGAAGAAGACCCCGGATGCGAAGCCGAACTGCGCCGCCGAGAGGCCCAGATCCGCGTTCATGCCGTTGGGGCCGGCAAAAGCGATGGCTGTCCGGTCCAGGTAATTGATAAAGAACATCAAGGCGACGAACGGCACCAGCCGGTATGCCACCTTCTTAATTGCAGATTTTTCGACCACCGATTGTGTGGTGTCCACGTTGACTCCTTGACATTGGTTGCTGCGGCTCCCTGCGCTGGAGGCCTTCCGGTTTCGCCCGGTCACTGGTGCCCGTGCGGGCCGCGATAGCTAAAGCGTGTGATTAAAACCATAGGCTTCTGTCCTAAATTGGTCAACCGGTTGATGAGTTATTTCTTGTGGTGATTTTGCCTCGAGTCGAACTGGTCATCCGGTTGTTACCCTTGGACTGTGTCTGCCACCTCTGCCGCTTCGGCCGCCAAAATCAGTGCCGCCCTGGGTTCCATGGAGCAGGGGTCCGTAGTTTCGGAGGTGGCCGAGCGCCTTTTGGCGTACTTCACCAGCGGGGAGATCGCCGCGGGAACACGGCTGCCCGGCGAACGGCAGCTGGCCGCCTCCCTGGGCGTGGGACGCTCAGCCGTCCGCGAAGCCCTGGCGGCCCTGGAGATCCTCGGCATTGTTGTGGTCCGGCCCGGCTCGGGCACCTACCTCCGGGACGGCATCTCGGAGCTGCTGCCCCGCACCTTAAGCTGGGGCCTGATGCTCGGGGAGCCGAGGACCCGGGAGCTCGTCGAACTCCGCGGAGGCCTCGAAGTCCAGGCCGTCCAGCTGGCTGCGGTCCGCATCACGGATGAAGCCCTGGCTCGCCTGCGCGGATACCTGGCCGCGATGGAAGCCAACTTGAATGACCTCGCAGCCTTCGTGGAAGCCGACGCCGCGTTCCATCGCGAAATCGCTGAAAGTTCCGGGAACCAGGTCCTCGCCGAACTCCTGCAGAGCATCCGCTCGCTGCTGCGGATCTGGGTTGACCGCGCACTCACAGACGAAGGCCACGCCGCGGCTGCCCTCAACGAGCACCAGGAGATTTTCAACGCCCTGGAGAACCGCGACCAGGCAGGCGTCACGGCGGCCATGCACTCCCACATGGGCACGGCGGCCCGCCGGCTTCTGGCCGGTTACGACGCGGAGCGGAACGAGACCCAGGGCTGATTCCGGGGATCCCGGGACCGGCCGCGTCTGCTGCACCGCAGTTTGTGACTTAAGGAAACCTGCAGGAAACGTTCCCCGTCTACTCTGGCAACACCACGGCGCCGCCAGGCCCGTGACCGCCGGTGTGAAGGGATTCCGTCATGCATCTGCTGCCCCGTGAGCAGGAAAAGCTCATGATCGTGGTCGCGGCCGACCTCGCCCGCCGCCGCCAGTCGCGCGGGCTGAAGCTGAACTTCCCGGAGGCGGTGGCCATCATCAGCTACGAGCTGATCGAGGGCGCCCGAGACGGCCGGACCGTGGCGGAGCTGATGAGCTACGGCACCACCGTTTTGCGCCGCGAGGACGTGATGGAAGGCGTCCCGGAGATGATCCACGACGTCCAGATTGAAGCCACCTTCCCGGACGGGACCAAGCTCGTCACCGTCCACGATCCCATCCGATAGGGGAGCTGCAATGATTCCCGGAGAATACGTCCTCAACACGGAGCCGGTGCTGGTCAATGCGGGCCGCGAGGCGATCGACGTCGCGGTGACCAACACCGGCGACCGCCCCGTGCAGGTGGGATCACACTTCCACTTCGCCGAAGCGAACGCCGCCCTGGTGTTCAACCGGCAGGCCGCCTACGGCCGGCGCCTGGACATCCCGGCGGGCACGGCGGCCCGGTTCGAGCCGGGGACAGCAGGACCGTCCGGCTGATCGAGCTGGCCGGCCGGCGCGAGGTCTACGGCCTCAGCAACGCGGTCAACGGCACGCTTGCCCCGGTTGAGGAGGGACACCAATGAGTTTCGAGTTGCCGCGCAGGCAATACGCGGACCTGTACGGCCCGACGACGGGCGACGCCATCCGACTCGCCGACACCGACCTCTTTCTCGAGATCGAGAAGGACCTCACCGTCTACGGCGAGGAAGTGGTCTTCGGCGGCGGGAAGGTGATCCGCGACGGCATGGGTCAGAACGGCCAGCTGACCAGGGACGGGGACGGCCAGGGGGATGCATCCCGGACACCGTTATCACGAACGTCGTGATCCTGGATTACACCGGGATCTACAAGGCCGACGTCGCGCTCCGGGACGGCCACATCTTCCGGATCGGCAAGGCCGGCAACCCGCAGATCACCGACGGCGTGGACATCGTGATCGGCGCCAGCACGGAGATCATTGCGGGCGAGCGGAAGATCCTGACCGCCGGCGGTGTGGACTCCCACATCCACTTCATCTCCCCGGACCAGGTTCCCGCCGCGCTGTGCAGCGGCGTGACCACCATGATCGGCGGCGGCACCGGCCCCGCCGAAGGCACCAAGGCCACCACCGTCACGCCCGGAAAATGGCACATCCAGCGGATGCTGCAGGCCGCCGAAGGACTCCCGATCAACATCGGCCTGTTCGGCAAAGGGCACGCGTCCGCCGTCGAGCCCTGGCCGAGCAGATCCGCGCCGGGGCGATCGGACTGAAAGTCCATGAGGACTGGGGTTCCACGACGTCCTCGATCGACACCTCGCTGCAGGTCGCGGATCAGTTCGACGTCCAGGTGGCCATCCACACCGACACGCTGAACGAGTGCGGCTTCGTGGAGGACACCATCCGGGCGATCGACGGCCGCGTGATCCACACCTTCCACACCGAGGGTGCCGGCGGCGGGCACGCCCCGGACATCATCAAGATCGCCGGGCTGCCCAACGTCCTGCCGGCCTCCACCAACCCCACGCTGCCGTATACCCGCAACACCATTGAAGAGCACCTGGACATGCTCATGGTCTGCCACCACCTCAACCCGGACATCCCGGAGGACGTGGCGTTCGCGGACTCCCGCATCCGCGCCGAGACCATCGCCGCCGAGGACGTGCTGCAGGACCTGGGGATTTTCGCGATCACGTCCTCGGACTCGCAGGCGATGGGCCGGGTGGGCGAGGTGGTCATCCGAACCTGGCAGGTGGCGGACAAGATGAAGCGGCAGCGCGGCGTGCTCAAGGACCCAGGCGGCGGTGTGCACGGCGCTGCGTCCGGCCTAGGCGCGGAGAGCGACAACTTCCGGCTCAAGCGCTACGTGGCGAAATACACCATCAACCCGGCCATCGCGCAGGGCATGGCGGACTCCATCGGCTCGGTGGAGGCCGGCAAGTTCGCGGACCTGGTGCTCTGGGACCCGGCGTTTTTCGGGGTGAAGCCGGAACTGGTGCTCAAGGGCGGGCAGATCGCCTACGCGCTGATGGGGACGCCAACGCCTCCATTCCCACGCCGCAGCCGCGCACCATGCGGCCCATGTTCGCCGCGTACGGCAAGGCCCTGCAGCAGTCTTCCATCACCTTCCTCTCCCAGGCCGCCATCGACGCCGGGGTCCCGGCGGAGCTGGGGCTGGAGAAGGTCATCCGGCCCGTGTCCGGCATCCGCAGCCTCACGAAAGCGGACCTCAAGTACAACGGTGCCACCCCGGACATCGACGTGGACCCGGAAACGTACAGGGTAACGGTCGACGGCGAGGACGTCACCTGCGAACCGTCCGACGTGCTGCCCATGGCGCAGCGCTACTTCCTTTCTAGGCTCCCGGAGGAGACAGGCATGATCATCGAAAAGGTCCTCGGCAACACCCACGACCTTCCCCCGGATCCGATCCGTATGCCGGGCTCCACCGGGAAAAGGTGGTGCTGCCGAGTGCCCAGCTGGTCAAACGCGTCCAGCGCGTCACCACCGACCATGGCAAGGAAATCGGCATCCGCCTCCCGTCCGGTTCCGGGGACCTGCGCGACGGCGACATCCTGCACGTCGCGGACACCAATATGATCGTCGTCTCGGTGCTGCCCACCGATGTCCTGGTCATCGCGCCGCGCTCCATCCACGAGATGGGCGTGGTGGCGCATTCCCTCGGGAACCGGCACCTGCAGGCCCAGTTCTTCGAACCCTCCTCGGAATATGGCGCCGCCGTTATGGTCTGCCAGTACGACCACACCGTGGAGGACTACCTCAAACTCGTCGGAGCGCCCTATGACCGCCAGGAGCGCGTGATGCCCGTCCCCTTCCGCCATGCCGAACACAGCCACTAGCCCCGCGCCCTACCAGCTGGCCCTGCAGCAACTTTGTGATTCGGCGCTGCCCACCGGGGCGTTCGCTCACTCGCTGGGGTTTGAGAGCTACATCGAGCGCGGACTGGTCCATGATGAGGCCTGGTTCGGGGTGTGGCTGTCCGCCTTTGTGGGCCAGCAGCTCACGTACTCCGATGCGCTGGCCATCCGGTTCCTCTATGAGGATCTTGCCGTCGCTGAACTGGATGCATTGCTGACGGCGCAGCTGTTACCCCGGCAGCTGCGCGAGGCCAGCACCAAGATGGGCACCCGGTTGCTGGAGATCGGCGCCGAGATCTTTCCGTCCCCCGACCTCACGGACTACCGGGAGCTGGTGGGTTCCGGCCGCGCCGCCGGCCACCAGCCGCTGGCGTTCGCCGTCGTCGCGCGTTCCCTGGGCGTCCCGCTGCCGGAGGCCCTCGCCGCCTACCTGTTCGCCGCGGTCACGTCCCTGACGCAGAACGCCGTCCGGGCGATTCCCCTGGGGCAGAACGCCGGCCAGCGGCTGCTGCGGCAGGCCGCCGGCGACGTAACGGCCGCCGTCGCACGGGCCGGGAGCCTGGACCTTTCCGACTTCGGGGCGGTCAGCCCCGGCCTCGAAATTTCGCAGATGCGGCACGAACGCCAGCGTGCCCGCATGTTTATGAGCTAAGTCCGCCACACGAGAAATATGTCTGGAGAAGAATATGTCTGAGCCCATCAAAATCGGCATCGGCGGCCCGGTGGGTGCCGGCAAGACCCAGCTGGTGGAGCGCCTCACACGGCACATGAGCCGGGAAATCTCCATGGCCGCCATCACCAACGACATCTACACGATCGAGGACGCCAAGATCCTGGCCGCCAACGGGATCCTTCCGATCGACCGGATCATCGGCGTGGAAACCGGCGGCTGCCCGCACACGGCCATCCGCGAAGACACGTCCATGAACACGGCCGCCATCGAGGAGCTCAAGAAGCGCCATCCGGACCTGCAGGTGATCTTTGTGGAATCCGGCGGCGACAACCTTTCCGCCACGTTCAGCCCGGAACTGGTGGACTTCTCCATCTACATTATCGACGTGGCCCAGGGCGAGAAGATCCCGCGGAAAGCCGGCCAAGGCATGATCAAGTCCGATCTCTTCATCATCAACAAGACCGACCTGGCGCCGCACGTCGGCGCGGACCTGGCCGTGATGGAGCGGGACTCGCGCGAATTCCGGGGCGAGAAGCCGTTCTGCTTCACCAACCTCAAGACCGATGAAGGGCTGGAGCGCGTCATCGAATGGGTGCGGCGCGATGTCCTGATGCTCGACCTGGCGTTATGAGCACGCTCGGGCTGAGCCCTGGTGACCTGATCGCTGAGGACGCTTCCGACTCCGCTATTGCTGCTGTCTCACCTATGGGGGAGCTGGCTTTGCGCATAGACGTGCGGGGCGGACGCTCCGTGGCGGCGCATCAGTTTCATCAGGGCGCCTTGCGGGTTTTGCGGCCTCATTACTTGGATGAGTCCGGGCAGGTTTGTTATGTGGTGGTGAATCCCGGCGGGGCGTATTTGGGGGCTGACCTGTACGTGATTGATGTGGAGGTGGCGGCGGGGGCGAAGCTGCTGCTCACGACCCAGTCGGCCACCAAGGTCTACCGGACGCCGGGGTCGTTTGCCGAGCAGCGGATGCGGGTGCGGCTGGGGAGGGGGCGCAGCTCGAACTGGCGCCGGACCAGCTGATCGCTTACCGGGAGGCCAGCTACCGGCAGAACACGCACATCACCATGCACCCGACGTCGAGCCTGGTCATGTCCGAGATCATCACTCCCGGCTGGTCGCCGGACGGCGCCGCGTTCCGCTACGAGGAACTGCGCCTGCGGACCGAGATCCACATCGGATCCTCGGGGCGGGGCGGGCTGCTGGCGCTCGACAACCTGCTGATCCGCCCTCCGCAGCACGACGTCACCGGCCTGGGATTTATGGAGGGCTTCAGTCACCTGGGATCACTGATCGTCGTCGACGGGCGCGTTGACCAGGAACTCGCGGACGAGCTGCATGCACTGACCGACGGACACCTCGCCTGCACCGGGGTCTCGTTGACTGCATCCGTTGAGGGCGTCAGCGGGCTGGTGCTCCGGTCCCTGTCGAACAGCACCGAAGAACTCAAGAGGCTGCTGGGTGCCTGCAGCGCGCTGCTCCGGCAGCGGTGGTACGGCACGGCGCCCCTTGACCTCAGGAAGTACTGATGACCACGCTGACCGCGTTCGCCGCCCTGTACCGTCAGCGCGAGAATCTCTCGCTGCGGACCCGGTTGTTCATCACCTTCGGTGCAGTGGGCGCCCTGCATGCCGCCGCCGTCGTGCTTCTCCTCGCGGGTTTGGTGACGTCCGGCGCGCCGCTGGCTCTTGGCCTGGTGCTCACTGCCTATGCGGCGGGCATCAAACACAGCTACGACTGGGACCACCTCGCCGCCATCGACAATTCGACCCGCAAGTTCGTGGCCCAGCGGAAAGACCCGGTGAGTGTCGGGTTCGCTTTCAGCCTGGGCCACAGCTCGGTGGTGATCCTGGCCGGCATCCTCGCCGTGGGCGGCGCCGCGATCGTGGGCGAGTTCATGTCGGACGGCACCGCCGGAAACCTCGTGCTGGGCCTGATCGGCAGCGGGGTCTCGGGGACCTTCCTGCTGGCCATAGGCCTGTTCAACGGTTCCGCGTTTATCCGGGCGGCGAAGGCTTACCGGAGTGCGCAGGGCGGCGGGGCGGTGCGCGACGAGGATCTCGCGGCACGGGGAGTCGTGGCCCGGCTGCTGGCGAAGCCTCTGTCCCGCGTCCAGCGGCCGCGGAACATCTACGTCATCGGGTTCCTGTTCGGCCTGGGCTTCGACACCGCCACCACCATCGGGCTGCTGGTCATGGCGACGTCGGCATCCCTGGCCGGAGTTTCCCCGCTGGCCCTCCTGGCCCTTCCGCTGGCATTCACCGCAGCAATGACGCTGTGCGACACCGCCAACGGGGTGGCGATGATGCGTATGTACGGCTCCGCCATCCACAGCCCGCACAGGCGGCTGGGCTTCAACGCACTGATCACCGGGATCTCCGCCGTGTCGGCCCTGTTCATTTCGTTCATCACCCTGGGCGGTTTTTTCAACGCCGCCTTCGACCTCGAGGATCCCGTGACCACCTGGCTGGGCGGGATCGACCTGGGCGAGGCCGGGCTGCTGCTGGTGGCCTGCCTGCTGGCGGTCTGGGCAGTGGCCTCCGTGCGCGGGCGGCTGGCCGCATCACGCCCGCGACGCGGGTCCACTTCCTCGACGCCCTAATTTCCTGTCGCGCCGGTATTCCGGTAGCGGCAGGAAATTGGCGCCGCACGGGATGGAAGGCGTGTCGGCGGCGGCCGAAAGGGCCTGGCAGGCGTTGCCGTCCTGCGGGCGGGACATGGGATCCCGCCCGCAGGCGGCGCCTTAGCCGAAGCTGGCGACGTAGCTGGGCACCCCGACGGCGTCCGTCGAGACCGGCGCGCCGGTGTCGTTGACAACGTGGTCCAGGGTCCCGGCGCCAAGATTGACGGTCAGCAGGCCGTGAAGCTTCACTCCGGGCGTGACCGGAACTTCGAAGCCCGGGTGGCGTGAATTGAGGGATTGACGTTGTTGTACACGTAGCTTCCCCGCCCCAGAGCTCGTGGGTCTTGACGGAATCGGCGATTTTGTAACCGGCCCAGCCAAGGACCCCGTCATGCTGCCAGGCTGCCTGGTTGGGCGCGTCGTAGGGGAGCTCGTTCTGGAAGAACACCGTCTTGCCGTGTTCGCCGTTCCAGATGACGTTGTACTGCTGGTAGTGCTCCACGAACAGGCCGGTGGCCGTGACATGGTCGCCGTTGATGATGACGCCGTTCTCGCCCGTGTTGGTGGTCCAACCGACGCCGTTGCCGTGGTCCGCCCGCCAGGCCCAGATGTGGTCCAGCAGCACGTTGTCGCTGTTGACCTCGAGGCTCAGCGAGGCCTTGCCAACGTGCGGGCCGCCGATGCGGAAAAACACGTCGTGGAGCGTGGTGGGATTGGCCGGATCGCTGTGCTTCAGCGAGTTCGAGACTCCACCGGCTCCGGGCTTCGAGGCCTTGCCGATCCGCATCAGCACGGGCGAGTTCACCTCGCCGGCGTCCACCGTGACGGCGGCAATGTCGACGCCGGGAACATCTGCGACCGTCAGCGGCACGGCGCCATTGACGGCGGTGAGGGTGGCCATGCCGAGCCCGAGCACGACGGTGTTCGCCCGCTTGACCTCGATGCTCTGATCGATGTCGTAGACCCCGGGGTCAGCAGCAGGTTCTTGCCGCGAGCCAGCTGGGAGTTGATGGTCTTGACCGAATCGCCGGGCCTGGCCACGAAGAAGTCGGACAGCGGGATGCGGCGGCCCGCCGTCGGGCCGTTTTCCCACGTGGTTCCGGCCGAGTCCTTGCGGACCGCGGGAACGAAAACGCCGTACTGGCCAGCGGCGTCGAGGGTGAGATAGGGCTTCTCCCGGCTGATCGGGGTGCTGTCCAGGGTGGTGTAGGGCGGATTCGGGAAGGACTGCGCCGGGGCGCCGTCCACTCCGGAAAAGACCTGGTTCCAGACCCCGTTGGACCAGTCGCCGATGCTGCTGTCACGCACGAAATACTGCTGCTGTGAACCGTTGATGACGTTGCCGGTCTTGGAATCGGAGATGAACCCGCCGCTGGCAAACTGCGGTCCGGCGGTGCAGTAGTCCATCAGGGACAGATTGCCGCCGGTGATGTTGACGCGCCGCATGGGGAGGCCTGCGAGGCAGCCCAGAAGTTGGCCGAACTCCGGCAGCCGTCGAGGCCGGTGACGTTGATGGTGAGGTTGGACAACGAGCGCCAGAAGTTGTTCAGCGCGATGCAGTTGTCCGCGGCCAGGCACCGGTTGTAGACGTCGACGTGCCCGTTGATGGTGACATCCGTGGGGAAGCGCCCAGGCCGGCGACCTCCGTCGAATAGCCCACCTGGACGATCAGCGGCTCCTCGGCGCTGCCATAGGTGCCGGGCTTGAACAGCAGGGAATACCGCTTGGAGCCCATTTCGTCGTCGACCTGTTCGGCCGTAATGGCGTCGACGGTGGCCTGGATCTCGGCCACCGGCATGCTGGGGTCGAAGATCCGGACGTTGGGACCGAACTCGGGCGCCGGCGCCGCGTTCGCTTTCGCGGGCTGCGGCTGGGCCGGGACCGGCTTCGCCGGTGCGGCGGTATCGGCCGCCGCTGCGGCACCGGCACCGGTGGCCAGCACGCCCAGGAGGACGGCGACGGTGCCGGCGAACAGCCGGCTGTGGAGACGCAGAGGCCTCCGGGGGCGGGGCTGCGAGGCCCTGGTCGGAGGCGGAAGTGGGCTAGCGGCATTGCTGGTCCTGCTCTCTGTTTGGGGCGGATTTCCCTGCGGCTGCACATGGGGCTGCCGGGGAACTGGAGCCCTGCTCCCGGTGACAGCGGAGGTGTGGGAGCGCTCCCGCCGGGAAGCGTAACACCGCTGTCAGTGCCGGGCAAGGGCTCGGCATCGGCTGGTGTGCCCCTGTTGACAGCCCGGCGTGATGTAAGACACGATGCTTGTGAGAGCGCTCCCATGATCGATCTGGGAGCGCTCTCATATACCGATCCGGGGCGGCCGGCCCCTTATCTTTCCGGCCCCCAGCACCCTGACAAAGGAGTCCCCGCGTGAAATTCCCCGCAAACTTGCCGCCCTGTCGGCGTCTGCCGCCTGCCTCACACTCGCCCTGAGTGGCTGCGGCGCGGATGCCCCCACGAACGCCGGGCCCACAGGCGAAACAGGCAAGGAGCCGGTCACCCTCAGCCTCGCGACTTTCAACGAGTTCGGCTACGAGGACCTGCTCAAGGAATACGAGACCCTCAACCCCAACGTGACGATCCAGCACAAGAAGGCCGCCACCACGAACGAGGCGCGCGACAACCTGACCACGCGCCTGGCGGCGGGATCAGGCCTTTCGGACATCGAGGCCATCGAGGTCGACTGGCTGTCCGAACTCAAGGAGTACCCGGACCAGTTCGTGGATCTGAAGGATCCTGCCGTGGAAGGCCGCTGGCTGGAATGGAAGACAGAGGCAGCCAGCACCCAGGACGGGCACCTTATCGGCTACGGCACAGACTCCGGACCCGAGGCTGTCTGCTACAACGCGGCACTGCTTGAAGCCGCAGGGATGCCATCGGACCGGGAATCTGTCGCCAAGATGCTCGGCACCACCTGGGACAACTACTTCGACGCCGGCAAGAAGTTCGTCGCCGCAGGGACGGGCCCGGCATGGTTCGACTCCGCCGGAGCCATCTACCAGGGCATGAGCAACCAGATGTCCACGGCCTACGAGAACGAGGACGGCACGGTCATCGCCGCCGACAACCCCGAGGTCAAGGACGTCTACACCAAAGTCCTCAACGCCTCGACGAAGGACAACCTCTCGGCGCACCTGGGCCAGTGGAGCAACGACTGGGTGGCCGGTTTCCAGTCCCAGAAGTTCGCCACGACCCTCTGCCCCGGCTGGATGCTCGGTGTCATTGAAGGCAACGCTGCCGGAGTTAAGGGCTGGGACGTCGCCAATGTCTTCCCGGGTGGCGGCGGCAACTGGGGCGGTTCCTACCTGACCGTCCCCTCGCAGGGCAAGAACCAGGCTGAAGCCAAGAAGCTCGCAGCCTGGCTGACCGCCCCGGAGCAGCAGATCAAGGCGTTCACCGCCAAGGGCACGTTCCCGAGCCAGGTCGAGGCGCTGACCAGTGAGGAACTGCTGGGCCAGACCAACGCGTTCTTCAACAACGCCCCCACCGGCAAAATCTTCGCGGAGCGAGCCAAGGCCGTCGGCGACTCCCCGTTCAAGGGACCGAAGTTCTTCGCCATCAATGACGCCATGCAGCAGGCGCTCACCCGCGTTGACGTGGACAAGTCGGACGACGCCGAGTCCTCCTGGGCGAAGTTCCTCACGGCTGTGAAGTCGCTCTAGGCCATGACAGTAACGGACCGGGTCAGGCCCCAAGGCCAATCAACTGACGAGGAAACACCCGGCAACAGGGACGTCCGGAGGCTCGCGTTTTCGCAGCAGGTATCCAAGTGGGACGTCAAGCTGTCGCCCTACCTCTACATCTCGCCGTTCTTCCTGCTGTTTGCCCTCACGGGACTCTTTCCGCTGCTCTACACAGGCTGGGTATCCCTGCACAACTGGAACCTGATCGGCGGGCAGGGCAAGTTCATCGGCCTGGAGAACTTCGGTTTTGTCCTCGGGCAGCCGTACTTCTGGAACGCGGTGGGCAACACGTTGAGCATCTTCCTGCTCTCCTCCGTCCCGCAGGTGGTGCTGGCGCTGCTGATCGCGGCGGTGCTGGACGCCAACCTGCGCGCCAAGACGTTCTGGCGGATGGGGGTGCTGGTGCCCTTCGTTGTGGCTCCTGTGGCCGTTGGACTGATCTTCAACAACCTGTTTGCCGACCAGTTCGGCCTCGTCAATGAACTCCTGGGCCTCCTGGGCCTTGACCCGGTCCGCTGGCACTCCGACCAGCTCGCCAGCCACCTTGCCATCGCCACCATGGTGAACTTCCGATGGATCGGCTACAACGCACTGATCTTCCTGGCGGCGATGCAGGCCATCCCGCGCGACGTCTTCGAGGCGGCCACCATCGACGGGGCCGGCCGCGTCCGCCAGTTCCTGTCGGTGACGGTTCCGATGCTCCGGCCCACCGTGATTTTCGTGGCCATCACCTCCACCATTGGCGGGCTGCAGATCTTCGATGAGCCGCGGGTGTTCGACCAGTCCGGCCTCGGCGGCGCCGACCGGCAGTGGCAAACACTGACCATGTACATCTGGGAACTTGGCTGGGGCCAGCGCAACTTTGGCAGGGCATCCGCGGTGGCGTGGCTGCTGTTCCTGATGATTGTGCTGATCGCTCTCGTGAATTTCCTGCTCACCCGGCGCATCGCCAACCAGGGAGGCCGCAAATGAGCTCCATCCCCATGATCCGACAGACCGCCGGGAAGGGGGCCGCCAAGGCAGCCGCCAACCGCCCGAACCCGCGGGCCGGGCGGCCCCGGAACCGCGGCGGCGCCGGAGACATCCGGCGTCCCGGTCTCTTGACCTACGGTTCCCTCGGGGCCGTCCTGCTGGCCTCCCTGTTCCCGCTGTACTGGTCGTTCCTGGTGGGCAGCCACGACAGCACTGCGCTGAGCCGGGGCATCCCGCTCCTTCCAGGCGGGAACTTCCTGGCCAACGCCGGAAAGGTCTTTGACAGCATCCCGTTCTGGAAAGCCATGGGCAACAGCATCCTGGTCTCCACCGTCACGTCCGCCTCCGTGGTGATCTTCTCGACCCTCGCCGGATTCGCGTTCGCCAAACTCCGCTTCCGGGGAGCAAAGGGCTGCTGGTCTTCGTGATCGCCACCATGGCGGTGCCCACGCAGCTCGGAGTGGTGCCGCTGTTCATTGTGATGGCCAAGCTGGGCTGGACCGGCACCCTCTGGGCCGTCATCGTTCCCGGCATTGTCACGGCCTTCGGCGTTTTCTGGATGACGCAGTACCTCCGCGACGCCCTCCCGGATGAACTCATCGAGGCTGTCCGGATGGACGGGGCCTCCATGATCCAGGCCGTCTGGTATGTAGGATTCCCCGCGGCGAGGCCGGCCGCGGCCATGCTGGCGCTCTTCACGTTTGTCGCCACCTGGACCAACTTCTTCTGGCCCTTCATTGTGCTGGACCCCTCAAATCCGACCCTGCCCGTAGCGCTTCAGCTGCTGCAGGCCGCACACTTTGTGGACTACTCGGTGGTGCTGGCCGGTGCCGTACTGGCCACCATCCCGCTGCTGCTGCTCTTCATCGCGGCAGGGCGCCAACTCGTTTCAGGAATTATGCAAGGAGCAGTCAAAGGATGAGCACCACCCCGATTACATTCCCCGAGGGTTTTCTGTGGGGCGCGGCCACCGCTGCCTACCAGATCGAGGGAGCAGCACACACCGGCGGGCGGAAAGACTCGATCTGGGACACCTTCGCCCGGGTCCCGGGCGCCGTCGCGGATTCCCACAACGGTGACGTGGCCTGCGATCACTACCACCGCTCGGGCCAGGACGTCGAGTTGATGAAGTCGCTGAACCTCAAGGCGTACCGCTTCTCGACGTCGTGGGCGCGGTGCATGCCCGACGGCAGGACGCCCAATCCCGAGGGAATCGCCTTCTACTCCCGTCTGGTGGATGAACTGCTGGACGCAGGGATCACCCCTGGTTGACGCTCTACCACTGGGACCTTCCGCAGGCACTGGAGGATGAGGGCGGCTGGGCCAACCGCGAAACGGCCTCGCTGTTCGCGGCCTACGCGGCCGTGATGCATGAGGCCCTCGGCGACCGGGTCCGCATCTGGACCACGCTCAACGAACCCTGGTGCTCGGCGTTCCTCGGCTACGCCGCCGGTGTCCATGCACCGGGCGGCAGGAACCGACGGCCGCCCTCGCGGCGGCCCACCATCTGCTGCTAGCGCACGGGCTCGCCGCTGCGGAGCTGCGCCGGCTCGACCCGGAGGCAAGCCTCGGCATCACCTTGAACCTCACCGTTGCCGATCCGGCCGACCCCAACTCCGCGGACGACCAGGACGCGGCACGGCGGATCGACGGGATGCACAACCGCATCTTCCTCGACCCGATCTTCCGCGGCGAGTACCCCGCGGACGTGCTGGCCGACATCCCCGGCCTCGGCTTCGACACCGTGGTCCGCGACGGTGACCTGGCCGTCATCTCGGCGCCCATGGATCTGCTCGGCGTCAACTACTACCAGGGCGAGGCCCTGACCAAGACGGCGGACGTGACGGAGGACCAGGACCAGCCGGAGACCGTGACCACCACAGCGCAGGCGGCGCCTGAATCGGCCGCGCGGCCGGCGGCAACGCCGTTCGTCTCCGCTGACGGCGTGCACTCGGTGCCGCGCGGGCTCCCGGTGACCGGCATGGGCTGGGAGGTCCAGCCCGAAGGCCTGTTCCGCCTGCTGACAAGGCTCCAACGGGAGTACACGGGCCCGGCCCGCATCCCCTCTACATGACGGAGAACGGCGCGGCCTATCCGGACGTTCCCGACGCCGACGGATTCGTCGATGACCAGGATCGGCTCGCCTTCTTCGACGTGCACCTGCGCGCGGTGCGGGACGCGATCGACGCCGGAGCGGACGTCCGCGGCTACCTCGCGTGGTCGCTACTGGACAACTTCGAATGGGCCTACGGGTACCACCAGCGCTTCGGGCTGGTCCGGGTGGACTACGAGACCCTGGAGCGGATACCCAAGGCCAGCGGCCTCTGGTACGCGAGGGTGGCGGCGTCGAACGCTTTGCCGGCCGGCAAGGTGATCTCGCACGTGGGATGACCGGGGATGTCGTATTCTCAAAGTGATGAGCGAAAAGATCCACCGGGGTGTCCGGCCTGAACCGGCGAGGCCCAGCCCCACCCTTGAAGACCTTGCGACGGCGGCGGGCGTGTCCCGCTCGACCGCCTCGCGGGCCATCAACGGCGGGTCCCGGGTCAGCCCGGAAGCCCAGGCAGCCGTTGACGCCGCCGTCGTTGCCCTTGGTTACACTCCGAACCGGGCGGCGCGCAGCCTCGTCACCCGCCGGACCTCTTCAATAGCCCTGGTCATCAACGAACCCGATGCCCGCGTCATGATGGACCCCTTCTTCGCCGCCGTCATCACCGGGGTGACGGAGGCCCTGCGCGAGACGGAAATGCAGCTCGTGCTGCTCATGTCCCGGGCCGGCGGCGATCCCTCCCGGACAGTCCGCTACCTGCGCGGCGGCCACGTCGACGGAGCCATCGTGGTCTCGCACCACAAGGCGGATGGCTGGACCGAGGAGCTCGCCGCATCCGGGCTGCCCACCGTCTTCATTGGCCGGCCGTGGGATGCCGACCTCGGAATCCACTACGTCGACGTGGACAGCTTCCAGGGCGCCCGGCTCGCGGCGCTTCACCTTGCGGCCACCGGGCGCACGCGTCTCGGAACAGTCACCGGACCGCTGGACATGACGGCCTCGGCGGACCGGCTCGCCGGCTGGCACGCGGGTCTCCGGGAAGCCGGGCTTCCGCCGGGACCGGTTGCCCACGGTGACTTCACCGCCGTCGGCGGCACAACGGCCACGGAGCAGCTGCTGGCAGCGGACGGCGGCCTGGACGGTATCTTCGCCGCTTCAGACCTTATGGCCCGCGGTGCGATCACGGCCATCCGGGCCTCGGGGCGGTCGGTCCCCGGTGACGTCGCCGTCGTCGGTTTTGACGACCATGTGTCGGCTCCGGGCGAGCTGCCCCTGACCACAATCAACCAGCCGATGGTGGAAATGGCCACCCAGGCGGGGCGCCTCCTTCTTGCTGACATCGAAAACCCGGGTGCAGGCCGGGATCCCGTGATCTACCCCGCGCGGCTGGTCGTGCGGGCCAGCAGCGCCCCTAAGGCCGGATAGGCCAGCGCTTCCCGCGCAGCACCGCGCGCGCGTCGCACGTGGCGCCGGACGCGCACGCTTCTTCTGTAGATTGGGATCCATGCCGATGAATGCCGCGCTTGAAGGGATCTCCGACGAGGTCCAGGCCACCCACGCCCACACCGGATCGTGGGTGGCCACTGTGTTGCGTTCGCGCATCTCGGCGGGCCAGCTCGCCCCGGGAACGAAACTCTCCGAGCAGAAACTCTCCGAGGTCCTGGGCGTCTCCCGGAATACGCTGCGGGAGGCATTCACCGTCCTCGCCGGTGAGTCCGTGGTGCAGCGCATTCCCAACCGCGGCGTGTTCGTCTCCGCGCCCCAGGCCGACGATGTCCGCGAAATCTACCGGGTCCGCCGGCTGATCGAGCCGGCGGCCGTGCTGTGGGGACTACCGCGCTGAGAACCTGGACGCCCTGGACGCCATCATCGACCGTGCCCGCGCAGCCCTGGCGGCGGGGTCCGTGAAGGATATGGCCGATGCCAACCAGGACCTGCACAAGGCACTCGTGGCGCTCTCCGGCAGTGCGTCAGTGGCCGCCCTGATGGACAAGGTCCTCGCCCAGATGAGGCTGGTCTTCCATGCCATGGCAACCACGTCCGACTTCCACAGCCACTACGTGGAACGCAACGCCGCCCTCGTGGCGCAGCTGCGGGCCGGACACAGGGAAGAAGCCGCGGCAGAGTTGCGCCGGTACCTGGATGCCGCCGAACACGAACTGCTGGTGCATATCGGGGCCCTTCCGCGGCTGTGAAGCTACGGGACCTGATACGACGTATCGCGCGCATCCGTAATGAGCATGTGCCCCGGGGCATGACCAATGGCCAGCGCCGGCCTCGACTCCATGACGGCCGCCTGCGGTGTCACCCCGCACGCCCAGAAGACCGGCACATGGCCGTCCGAGATCCGGACCGGGTCGCCGAAGTCCGGCCGCCCAGGTCCGCGATGCCCAGCTCGGCGGGGTTGCCCACGTGGACCGGGGCGCCGTGCACGGCCGGATAGCGGGACGTGACGCGGACGGCGTCGGCCACCTGGGAGGCCGGAATCGGGCGCATGGAGACCACCAGCGGGCCCGCCATTTGTCCGGCCGGTTCGCAGCGGACGGACGTGCGGTACATGGGAACGTTCACTCCCTGATCGATATGGGCCACCCGGATGCCGTTGTCCTGAAGGGCGGATTCGAAGGTGAAGCTGCAGCCCACAATGAACGTCACGAGGTCATCGCGCCAGTGGTTCGAAATGTCGGTTGGTTCGTCGACTTTCCGGCCGTCCTGGTACACGACGTACTTCGGCACATCGGTGCGGATATCCCCTCCGGCCAGTAGCGGCCCGGAAGTTTCCCCGGCATCCAGCACACCCAGGACGGGGCAGGACTTGGGGTTGCGCTGCGCGAACAGCAGAACGTCGAAGGCCTGCGCCTTGGGCACGATGATCAGGTTGGCCTGCGCGTAGCCGCTGCTCCAGCCGGAAGTGGGGGTCACCAGGCCGGCGCGGAACAAGGCCCTCGCCTCCGCCGGGGGCAGCCCTGCCGGGTTTGCGGGACGGCCGACGGCGGACGGCAGGTTCACCTGGGGCAATGTCATCGGTTCTAGGCCCACAGTTTCGCCAGGCTGGTCAGCGAGCTGTAGCCGAGGAACAGGGTCAGTAGCCAGGCCACAATGCCAATGACGAGAAGGCCCTTGGGATAGACGTAGCCCTGCATGAGGTCCCGGCGGCGCCAGGCCACCCACAGCAGCACACCGAATCCAACAGGGAGGATGAGGCCGTTGAAGGCACCCGCGAAGATGAGGAGCTGCTGCGGGGCTTGGCCGATCAGCAGGTAGGCCGCGGTGCAGAACGCGATGAAGCCGACGGTGATCAGGTTGCGGGTGCGGTCTTTGGTGCTGGACTTCGTCACGAAGGAGACCGAGGTGTATGCCGCGCCGATCACGGAGGTGATGGAAGCGGCCCACAGGATGACACCGAAGACCCGCATGCCGATATCTCCCGCTGCGGCCTGGAATGCCGACGCGGCCAGGTTGTCGCCGGTCAGGGCCACGCCGCCGGCGACGACACCGAAGATGGCGAGGAACAGCAGGATGCGCATCACGCAGGTGACCAGGATCCCCACGATGGAGCTCTGCGTGATCTGTTTGACGTTTTCCACGCCGGTGACGCCGGTGTCCAGCATGCGGTGGGCGCCCGCGTACGTGATGTAGCCGCCGATCGTTCCGCCGATAAGGGTGGTGATGACCAGGAAGTCGATCTCCTCCGGCATCACGGTGTTCTTCAGGGCCTCACCCAGCGGCGGGGCGGAAACCACAGCAACGTACAACGTCATCAGGATCATCAGGGCGCCGAGGATCACCACGATCCGGTCAAGGGCCACGCCCGCCCGCTTGCTGAGGAAGATGAGGATGGCCAGGACGGCGGAGATGGCCCCGCCGAGCTTGGGATCCAGCCCCATCATGGCATTGGTGCCGAGTCCGGTGCCGGCGACATTGCCGATGTTGAAGACGATGCCACCCAGGAAGACGAGCCCGGCGAGGAACCAGCCGACGCCGGGGAGGACCTTGTTGCCGAGCTCCTGGGCCCGCAGGCCGGAGACGCCGATGATCCGCCAGACGTTGGCCTGCACGGCGATGTCGACCAGAATGGAGACCAGGATCGCGAACGCGAAGGCGGCACCGAGCTGGACGGTGAAGGCCGTTGTCTGGGTGATGAACCCCGGGCCGATGGCGCTGGTGGCCATGAGGAACATGGCGCCCAGCAGGGCGGAACGCCGGGCGGCCGGCTTGAGGGCGGCCTTGACGGTGGTGGTTTCCATGGGGGTCCCAACAGTTGGGTGACTTGCGTCACAACGATTGTCTCCACCCACTGTACAGACTGTTGAACAATCTGCGCAAGGAATTGTTCAACAATCGGTCGCGAACTGCGGCCGCTCCCGTCGACGCCGGCGGACGTGGCTGAGCCGGAACGCTGCGCTTCGCTCAGTCCCCGTGGACGGCGCTCTGCTTCTGTTCCGAGCGGTTCAGGTAGGCCAGCAGCAGGTCGGCGGCGCGCTCCAGCTGGCCCGCCTCCAAGGCTTCGCAGATTGCCTCGTTGTCGTCAAGGTAGCCGCGGTAGAAGTGTGCATCCACGGTGGCCTTGTGGAAAAAAGCCGCATCTCCGCCAGCACCTGGCCCATGATTGTGTTGAGGCGCCGGCTCTCGGCCAGCGCCACGATCGCCCCGTGGAAATGCTGATTGGCGGTGCCGAGCGCTTCCTCGTCGTCTGCTGTCGCCGCGGCCCTGCCTTCCTCCACGGCCGCGCGGACCGCCGCCACCCGCTCCGGGCTCCCGCCGCCCCGAATGGCGCTCACCTCGATGAACCGGCGCACGGTGTAGACGTCATGGATGTCACCCGGCCCCAGGCTCGCCACGAACACGCCCCGGTTAGGGTGCCGGATCACAAGCCGCTCAGCGGCGAGCTCGGCAAAGGCCTCGCGGACGGTGTTGCGGGAAACGCCCAGCTCCTCGGAGATGGTTGACTCGGTCAACCGTGCACCCGGCAGCAGCAGCCCTTCCGCCAGTTGCAGCCGCAGCTCCGCCGCCACCCGGTCCGCCACCGAGGGTATGGCCACCCGCAGCCGGGCCGCCGACCCCAGGGTCGCACCAGCTTCGTCGGCAGACGGCCTGCCCCCGTGGGAGTCGAGCCGGAAATGCCACGGAATCCTGAGTCGGCGCTCGTCATACGAGAAAATTTACACGACTGCCACATCGTGGAATCCAAGAATTGTTGAACAATTCGAGGATTTGATGCATCCTTGATAGAGCGAATCAATGAGACGAGGATCACAAATGGCAACCATCGACCTAAATAGCGACGTCGGCGAGTCCTACGGCCGCTGGAGCCTGGGCGACGATACGGCGATGTTCCGTTCAGTTTCCAGCGCGAATGTTGCCTGCGGGTTCCATGCCGGCGACCCCAGCGTGATCCGGAAGACCTGCCGCGAGGCGGTGGCCGCCGGCGTCGTGATCGGCGCCCATGTGGGCTACCGCGACCTCGCAGGTTTCGGCCGCCGCTTCCTGGATATCGACCCGATCGAACTCGCGGACGACGTCGTCTACCAGATCGGCGCGCTGCAGGCCCTCGCCGCCGCGGAAGGCGGAAAGGTCACCTACGTCAAGCCGCACGGCGGCCTGTACAACGCGATTGTGGCGCACACCGCGCAGGCGAAAGCCGTGGTCGACGCCGTAAAATCCGTCGACCCGAACCTTCCCATCCTGGGCCTGCCGGGCTCCGAAGTGCTCCGCTTGGCCGAGGCCGCCGGCCTTCGTGCCGTGACCGAAGCCTTCGCGGACCGGGCCTACAATCCGGACGGCACCCTGGTGTCCCGCACGCTGCCCGGAGCCGTCCTGCACGACCATGCGGAAGTCACTGAGCATGTCCTCCGGATGGCTTCCGATTCCGCCGTCCGCACGATTGACGGCTCCATCCTGAAGATCCGTGCAGAAAGCATCTGCGTGCACGGCGACTCCCCGGGGGCCGTCACCATGGCCGCGGCAGTCCGCGAGGCCCTGGCCGCCGCCGGCATCGGCATGGCCGCATTCGCCCACGCCTAAGCGGCGCGGATCCAGACCAAAGGCACCGGCAACGATGAAGGCAGCTGATGATTGAGACAGCGGGGGACACCCTGGCAGTACAGAATGCGGAAGTTTCCAAAGTGGGCTCCGTGCGGGCCGTGGGAACCCGCGCGGTACTCGCCGAGCTCTCCGGAACCCAGGACGTGCTGGCACTTCAGGCTCTGCTCCTGGAGCACCCCTGCCGGGGCAGCTGGACGTCCTCGCCGCCGCCGAGACCGTGCTGGTCACCGCCGACTCGCCGGTGGCGGCCCGGCGGATCGCGGCCCGGCTGCTCCGGCTCGACCTCACCGCCCCCGTGCAGCGGGACGGCGAACTGGTGCTCATCGACACCGTGTACGACGGCGAGGATCTCGCCGAGGTGGGGCAGCTGACCGGCCTTGGACCCGACGGCGTGATCGCCGCCCACACCGGCCAGATCTGGACGGTGGCCTTCGCCGGCTTCGCCCCCGGGTTCGGCTACATGGTGGGGAGAACCAGGACCTTGAGGTGCCGCGGCGCAGCTCCCCGCGCACCGCGGTCCCCGCCGGTTCGGTGGCGCTGGCCGGAAACTATTCGGCCGTGTACCCGCGCCGCTCGCCCGGCGGCTGGCAGCTGATCGGCCGCACCGGAGCCAGGATGTGGGACTTGGACCGGGAGCAGCCCGCCCTGGCCGCCCCCGGCCACCGGGTCCAGTTCCGCGCCGTCCGGGAGCTTGTCACGCTGATGCCGGCGAGCCCTGCCCAGGACCGCACTGCCCAGGACCGCCCTGCTCCGGAGGTGGTGTCCGGCCTGCAGATCGTTTCCCCGGCCTGCAGAGCCTGATCCAGGACCTCGGCCGCTACGGCCACTCCGGCCTGGGCGTCTCCGCGGCCGGCGCGCTGGACCGCGCCTCGCTGCGCCGGGCCAACCGCCTCGTCGGGAACGCGCCGTCGGCCGCCGCGGTGGAAACCGTCGCCGGCGGCCTGTCGGTGCGGGCCGTCGGGGACCAAGTCCTCGCCGTCACCGGGGCTCCCGGGGAGCTGACCGTCGAGACGCCGTCCGAGGACGACGTCGAACCAGCATGGCGGACCGTCCCGATGGCCACCCCTTCGCGCTGCTCGACGGCGAAACCCTCGCCATCGGGGCACCGCAGAGCGGCTTCCGCAGCTACCTCGCCGTCCGCGGCGGCGTGGACACCGCCCCGGTTCTCGGCAGCCGCTCCACGGACACCATGTCCGGGATCGGCCCCGCCCCGCTGGCCGCCGGCCAGCTCCTCGCCGCCGGCGGGAAGCCGAGTCCGGCGTCGTGGGACACCCCGAACTCCAGCCGGACTTCCCGGACACCGGCGTCACCGTGCTCGACGTCGTCCCCGGCCCCCGCGCCGACTGGTTCGATGCCGGGGCACTGGCATCCTTCTGCGGCCAGGACTGGGAAGTGAAACCGCAGTCCAACCGCGTCGGCATGCGCCTGCAGGGAACCCCGCTGCAGCGCACCCGCCAGGGCGAACTCGCCAGCGAGGGTACCGTCGCCGGCGCCCTGCAGGTTCCGCCGGAAGGACTTCCCGTGCTGTTCCTGGCCGACCACCCGATCACCGGCGGCTACCCGGTGATCGCCGTCGTGGTCGACTCCCAGCTGGACCGCGCCGCCCAGGTCCCGATCGGCGGCAAAATCCGCTTCCGCTGGGCCGCAAGCCCCATCACCGAGAACACCACCCCCGAACAAGAAGCGAGTAACTGATGCGCAAGGTCCTGATCGCCAACCGCGGAGAAATCGCCGTCCGGATCGCCCGGGCCTGCGACGACGCGCAGCTGGCCTCCGTCGCCGTCTACGCGGACATCGACGCCGACGCCCTGCACGTCTCCGCCGCGGACGAGGCCTACGCCCTGGGCGGCAACTCGCCCGCGGACACCTACCTGGACATCCCCAAGCTGCTAGCCGCCGCGGCCGAATCCGGCGCCGACGCCCTCCACCCCGGCTACGGCTTCCTGTCCGAGAACGCCGAATTCGCCCAGGCCGTCCTCGACGCCGGGCTCACCTGGATCGGCCCCACCCCGGACGCCATCCGGCTGCTCGGCAACAAAATCACCGCCCGCGAGACCGCCGTCCGGGCCGGCGCCCCGCTGGTGGCCGGCAGCGACGGCCCGGTGGAATCCGCCGCCGAGGCCCGCGCCTTCGCCGAACAGCACGGTCTGCCGATCGCCATCAAGGCGGCCTTCGGCGGCGGTGGCCGCGGCATGAAGGTGGTCCGCGCCCTGGACGAGGTCGAGGAGGCCTTCGACTCCGCCGTCCGCGAGGCCGTCGCCGCCTTCGGCCGCGGTGAATGCTTCGTGGAGCGCTACCTCGACCGGCCGCGGCACGTCGAAGCGCAGGTCCTCGCGGACACGCACGGCAACGTCGTCGTCGTTGGAACCCGCGACTGCTCGCTCCAGCGCCGGCACCAGAAACTCGTGGAGGAGGCACCCGCGCCGTTCCTCAGTGCCGACCAGACCCGCCAGATCTACGACGCCGCCAAGGCCGTCTGCCGCGAAGCCTGCTACTCCGGCGCCGGAACGGTGGAATTCCTGGTCGCCGCGGACGGCACCGTGGCGTTCCTTGAGGTCAACACCCGGCTTCAGGTGGAGCACCCCATCACCGAGGAAACCACCGGGATCGACCTCGTGCAGGAACAGTTCCGCATCGCCGCGGGGGAGCCGCTGCGTATCACGGCGGACCCGGCGCCGCGCGGGCACTCCTTCGAGTTCCGGCTCAACGCCGAGGACGTGGGGCGCGGCTTCCTGCCCTCGCCCGGCACGGTTGACGAGTTCCACGGCCCCACCGGCCCCGGCATCCGGCTGGACACCGGCGTCCGCTCCGGGTCCTTCGTCCCGCCGCAGTTCGATTCCCTGCTGGCGAAACTGATCGTCACCGGCGCGGACCGGCAGCAGGCGCTGCGCCGCGCCCGCCGCGCCCTCGCCGAAATCAGCATCACCGGTGTGGCCACCGTGCTCCCGTTCCACCGCGCCGTGCTCGAATCCCCGGACTTCACCTCCGAAGCCGGCCTCGGCATCCACACCCGCTGGATCGAAACCGACTTCGCGGACACCATCTCCGCCGATCCGGGCTTCAGCACCACCGCGCCCGACGGCGAACGGCGCACCATCACCGTCGAGGTGGACGGCCGCCGGATGGCCGTCGGGCTGCCTGCGGACCTGCTGGACGGCTGGGCCCGCTCCGGCGGACCCGTCCCCGCGGGGATGTCCATAGACGGATTCTCAGACGACGCAGCGTCCGACGGCGGTGCCGCCGCCGCGGATCCGGGGAGCTGCGCGCCGGCATGGCAGGCACCGTGGTGAAGTGGCTCGTCGCGCCGGGCGCCGCCGTCTCAGCGGGGATCCCGTCGTCGTGCTGGAAGCGATGAAAATGGAAACCCAGGTCTCCGCCCACCGCGACGGGACCGTGACGGGCCTCCGCGCGGAGGCTGGCGGCGTTGTTACTGCTGGAGCGGTGCTGGCCCTGATTGGGTAGGCGCTGACGGCTGCTCTGCGGGGACGAGGACTCGCCACCCGCTGTGTTTGCGGGCTGCGCTGGTATCAGGGCAGCGCAAGTCGGGGTCTCGAACAAGTTGAAACAACCGTATCTATCGGGCGTTGAAACAAAGCATTTTCGGGCTGTTCGCTATGCCGGCTGTGACACTGCTGCTGCCCATCAGGTGTGATCGCGGACTTTCCCGCAGCTGGCTTCTATTTACCAGATTCACACGAACTGAAGCGACTGCTTTATCGGATGGGGTGGCCGGCAGCCCACACCCTCTTAACGCCAAGACCGGCGTCCAGGAGGACCGCGTCCGCGGCGAACCCGGGACGAACCGTCCCAGATCACTGGACCGGCCGACAGCCCGGGCCGGCGTCTCCGTCAACGCCTGCACCGCCGCGGGTAAAGAGATCCCGACCTGCTGGACAGCACGGCGAAGCGCGGCGTCCAGGGTGAGGGTTGAACCCGCGATGGCCCCGCCATCGGTCAGGCGCGCAACTCCTCCACGCACCGTTACCGCCAACGACCCCAGCCGGTAGTCGCCGTCCTCGGCGCCGGCCGCCGCCATCGCATCAGTGACCAGTGCAATCCGACCCGCAGCGGCCGCGAAGGCCAGCCGCACCACCTCCGGATGGACATGGACGCCGTCGTTGACCACTTCCAAGGTCACATGCGGTGTCCCGAGTGCGGCTCCCACCGGGCCCGGTTCCCGGTGGTGCAGTCCGTTCATCGCGTTGAAGGCATGGGTCAGAATGCCGGCACCGGCGTCGAAGGCTTCGCGGGCCTTGGCATAATCGGCATCCGTATGTCCGATGGCGACGGCCGTTCCCCTCCACAAACGCAGACACGGCGCGGATTCCCCGGGCAGTTCCGGTGCAAGCGTAATTTGGCAGATAGTGCCCTGACCCGCCTCAAGAAGAGTCTCCACGGCCGCGGGATCAGGGTTGCGCAGTAACCCGGGATCGTGTGCGCCCTTATGCCGCGGATTGAGGAAGGGCCCTCCACATGACTGCCCAGGATCGTCTCATCCTTGGCAGCCAGGTCGGCGATGGTCCGCAAACGCTGCGTCAGCTGCTCAATGTCCGCCGTAACGAGTGACAGGACGGAGCGGGTAGTGCCGTGGTGCCGGTGCATCGCCAAGGCAGCGACAACAGCATCAGCGCCGTCATCAAAGGACGCGCCTGCCCCACCATGGGAATGGATATCGATGAACCCGGGCGTGAGCCAGCCTTCCCCGCAGTCAACAACCTCAGCCGCTTCCAGCCCGGCGAGGGCGCGCCAGGACCCGCCCGTCCCTGTGGCAGTGATTCGGCCGTCGTCGAAGCTGACCCAGCCATCCTCCAGTATTGTGCCGCCACTGACGACGGACGCCGAGTGGATCACGCATCTTCCGAACATCAAATCCCCGCTTTCAGAGCCGCTGCCATGCCGGTTTGTTCTCGTAGGTGTACCGGTAGTAGTCCCCCTGGGCGAGTTGCGACGCGGCCGCCTCGTCGAGGATGACCCTGGTGTTCGGGTGCAGCTGCAGGATGGAACCGGGGCACATGGCCGATATTGGACCTTCCGCGAGCCGGGCGATGGCTTCGGCTTTCGCCTCTCCGGTAGCCATTAGGACAATATGCCGGGCTTCCATGATGGTGCCGATGCCTTGGGTGATGACGTGGTGGGGGACGTCGTTCGGATCGCCAAAGAAGCGCGCATTGTCCCGCCGGGTCTTGGGAAGGAGGGTTTTTACCCGCGTCCGTGACCCCAGGGAGGAACCTGGTTCATTGAAGCCAATGTGGCCGTTCGATCCGACGCCGAGGACTTGACGTCGATGCCGCCGGCGTCGGTGATCGCTCTTTCAAAGTCCGAAGCCTCAATCTCCAGGTCGGGGGCGTTCCCGTTGGGTCCCAGCACCCTCGCCGGGTCGATGTCCACGCGCGTGGTGAACGCCCTGCGGACTACCTCTGTGTAAGTTTCGGGGTGCCCTGCCGGCAAGCCGATGTATTCATCCAGGCTGAAGGCACGCACCTCGCGGAAGGTCAACTTCCCGTGACGGCTCCGGCGCTCCAGCTCGTCATAGAGGGGAGCGGGGATGACCCGGTCGCCAGGCCCAGGACGGCCGTGGGCTTGCGTTGGATGGTTTGTTCGAATGAGTCTGCTGCGGCCTGGCCGACAGCGTCAATGTCGGGGCAAATAACAATTTCCATTTCGATCTCCTGCTAGGTGTTCTGAGTTTCGAATCGGGTCCTCATGAGGGCGGGAACCTTGGCGCTGGTGGCAGGCTTCCCGTTAATGCCGGTCAAAGCCTTGTCAGTCCGCTCTCCAGGAGCTCCCGGGCGTTCAGCCCTGAGCCGACCAGTCCAGCATTCTGGCCCAGTTCCGCCGGAACGATCCGCGGCCGCGGCTGGAACGTCAGCAGCTGATCCACACGGGCCATGACCGGGGCAAAGAGGGCTTCCCGCGCCTCCGCCAGGCCTCCGCCCAGCACCACGGTCTCCGTGCCCAGGATGGCCACGCACTGGGCGATGTTGAAGGCGATGGCGTCCGCTGCCTCCGACCAGATCCGCCCGGCGGCCGTGTCCCCGTTCTGCGCCATCCTGAGGACACCTCGGGCGCCATCGGCGGCGGTGCCAGTGGCCTCGGTATAACGCCGGGCAATGGCCCCGGCCGCCCCGATGCATTCCAATTTCTGCATTGAGCCGTTCGGCCCGGGGACCAGTGCGTGACCTAGCTCTCCGGCATATGAGCCCCCGACCAGCCGGTGGCCGTCGCTGAAGATGGCCCCGGAAATTCCCGTGCCGATCACCATGACAATTGCGTTGCTGCGCCCACGCGCTGCGCCGAGCCGGAACTCGGCCTCACCGGCCATTTTGGCGTCATGTCCCAATGCCACTGGCACAGCGAGCCGCTCACTCAAGCGTTGAACGAACGGATATTCCGACCAGCCCAGGTTGACGGAAAGAATGCCGATACCCGTGTTCTCATCAACCAATCCGGGCACGCCCACGCCGATGGCCGCCATGTAAACGTCCGGGTGTTTCCGGCGGTATTCCTCAGTCAGTTCCACAATCCGGTCCACCACCGCGTCTCCGGGCCGGCCGGCGTCCCGAGGGGTCCGGACCCGCCGCACATCCAGCAAAGGCAATGCCCCTGAAGCGATTGACCCATCAGGCAGCAGGCCCACCTTCATATCGGTCCCGCCCACATCGAAAGCCAGCACGGCGGAACTCGCCTGCGGGTTCAAGCCGGCTCCTCCTCGATGAAACCGCTTTGAAGGGTTCCGGCGGCCGTTCCTTCAACGATCATCAATAAGTCTCCCTTGTCTGTTGGCAGGCACGGTGCTGCCCGGACGCTGCAAAACAACGGTTCGCCGGCCAACGATGGCGCGGTCTTGGCATGGCGTGAAGTTCACAATGTCCATTCACGGGGCAGTTTTCCTGCGATCAACAGGATTGCATGGAAAGCGCATTCCCGCTACCGTGTACAGCAATCCCACTCCCGAGCAGACTGTGAGTACCCTCGTGACCTTTGACTCCGGTTCAGATCCGATGAAGCGGCCGGCTACGCTCACGTCCGGCATCTGCTCGGTGACGCTTCGCGCCCACAGCATCGACGAGGTGGTCGCGGTGGCTGCCGTTGCTGGCCTGTCCGGGATTGAGTGGGGAACCGACGTCCACGTCGTCGACGCCGCCTCCGCGGACCATGCCCGGCAGGCCTGCGCGGCCGCCGGGCTGAAGGTCCTTTCGCTCGGCTCGTACTACACGGCAGGCGACTTCGACGACTTCGACGACATTGTGAGGCTTGCCGTCCGGGTGGGCGCACCACGCGTGCGGATCTGGGCCGGCACGGTTGAACCGGACGACGCGGATCAGCAGCTGTGGGAGGCAGTGGTCGCGGACACCCGGCGGATCGCCGCGTTGGCCTCGGAACACGGACTGCAGCTCGCGTTCGAATACCACGGGGGAACCTTGACCAGCACACTCCAGGGCACCTTGGAGCTTCTCGATCGGGTGGACCGGCCCAATGTGGGAACCTACTGGCAGCCCGCCGTCGGGCTCAGCGAGCAGGACGCCCTGACCTCGCTGCGCCAGGCGATCGGGTGGGTGGTCGGCGTGCACTGCTTCTCCTGGTGGCCCGGGACGGAGCGGCTCGCACTGGAGGGCCGCAAGCACCTTTGGCAGGCGGTGTCCGACGTCGTCCGGGAACACGGCCGGGACATGGACCTGATGCTTGAATTCGTCGAGGGGGATTTGCCGGAAAATGTCGTCCGTGACGCCGGCTTACTGCACAGCATCGCGACTGACACCGGCTAGGACGCCGCAACTGCAGACCTGCTGGTCTTGACTCCCGGTAGTTTGTTCGTTTTAGTTCAAGTTGAATGATTTGAACAATGTGAACTTTGTTGGGGAGCGCGGTCATGATGTCCAAGAAGCGGCAAGATCTGATCCTGAAGCAACTGGCAAGCAGCGGGTCCCTGAATGTCACGGAATTCGCGGCCAAGGTCGGCATCACGGGCATGACGGTGCGGCGGGATCTGGCGGTGCTGGAAGCCGAGGGGCTGCTGAGCCGGGTGCACGGCGGCGCCGTTCCGGCGGCCGCGCCCGCCCGGCCTGATCGCCGTGGCCGCGGCGCGGCCCGCCCGACGCTGGCAACCATCGGGATGGTAGCGCCTTCGGCGGCCTACTACTTTCCCGGAATCATCCGGGGGCTGAGGCCGCGGCGCAGGAACTGGGAGTTCGCCTGGTGCTCGGCGTTTCGAAGTACTCGCCGTCGGAGGAGTGCCTGCAAATCCGGCGGCTGCTGGCGAGCGGCGTGGATGGACTCCTGGTCACACCCAGCCATGAATCGCTGGCGGGGACGCCCACCCTTGACGTGCTGACCGCCGCGGATGTGCCCATCGTCGTCGTCGAACGCCTGATTGACGATGTCCTCGACTCCGGCCGGTTGGAATCGGTCCGCAGCGACCATGCGCGGGGGCGGAGATCGCAGTCAACCACCTGCTGACGCTCGGCCACCGCAACATCGCCGTGTGCGCCCGGGACAGCAGCCCCACCACCACGCCGATCGGCGAGGGCTACCGTCTCGCGCTGCAGAAGGCCGGCCTGTCGCGCGACGCCGGCAGGATACGCACCATCTCCCCTCACCCGAATGATCCCGAGGCCCTCCGGATGCAGATAGGCGGCATCCTGGACTGGTTCGCCGATGAGGGCGTGACGGCCGCCATCATCCACAACGACGAGGACGCCCTGATGTTCGCCGACTCGTGCATGGCACGGGGCATCCGCATCCCGGGGACCTTGCGTTGGTGGCGTACGACGACGAGATCGCGTCCCTGGGGGCCGTGTCCCTTAGCGCCGTGGCACCGCCTAAGTTCGACGTCGGGTACCAGGCGCTGAAAATGTGCCTGAACAGGATCGGCTCCCGGCATGGAACCTCTCCGGCCTTGCAGACGCTCAATCTGTCTCCCACGTTGGTTGTCCGGGAATCTACCGCCGGCTAGCGCCAGGGTCTCGCGTTGGCCCAAATGTTCAGTTGATGTTCACTTCGTTGTTTTAGTTTGATGCTGCGTGTTTCATTGACATACATCATGTGGCATTGACCACATCCCACCTTCGCATCGTGGATTTTCAAGGGAGAACAATGAAGCGTCGCAATCTACTTACCGGGGCGGCCAGCCTGGCCAGCAGCGCGTTGCTGTTGGCAGCCTGCGGAACGGGACCCACACCGTCCGCTGCCCCCACGCCCGCCGAGGATCCGTCAGGCACCATTACGTTCTGGTCACCACTGGCAGGCATGGACAAAGTGGCAGCCGCGTTCAACGCGAGCCAAAGCAAAATCAAGGTCACGTTCGAAACGGTCCCCAACGCCGACAGCGGGGGCTACGCCAAGCTGTCCACAGCCATCACCGCGGGTAATGGCCCCGACGTCTCAACGATTGAATACCCGCAGTTGCCGCAGTTCGTCAGCAACGGCCAGGTGCAGCCGCTGGATGGGCTGATCGACAAGTCCGCCACAGTGGACAAGCTTGGCGGCGAAATCCGGGGCATGGTCCAATTCGGCGACAAGACCTACGGTCTGCCGTATGACGCGGCTCCCATGGTCATGTACTACCGCAAGGACATGCTGGCCAAGGCCGGCGCGGAGGTCCCCAAGACCTGGCAGGAATTCGAAGAGGCGGCACGGAAGCTCAAGTCGGTGGCACCTGACGCCTATCTGGCTAGCTTCAACCCCAACCAAGTACCGGCCACCGCCGGACTGGCCTGGCAGGCCGGGGCCAAATGGTTCGGCACCTCGGGCGACAGTTGGCAGGTCGGCGTGAACGATGACGCCACCAAGAAGGTGGCCGGCTACTGGCAGAAGCTCATCGACAACAAGCTCGTCAAGGTGACGCAGGCCTTCAGCGATGAGTGGAGCCTTGACCTGGCGAACGGCACCGTCGTCGGCGTCGTAGGCGCGAACTGGAGCGCCACGGGCATCCAGAAGCGGACCGAAGCGAGCGGGCAGAAGGGCAAGTGGATCGCCGCCGAACTGCCGAACTGGGGCACCCCGGCCGGCGCCTTCTACGGCGGATCCAGCTTCAACGTCACCAAGAGCAGCAAGAACCCGGCAGCCGCTGCCAAGTTCATCGAGTTCCTCACCACAAACCAGGAAGCCATCAAGGCGCGCGGGAACACGGGCTCAGCCTTCCTGGCCTTTCCGGGACTGACGCCCGTGGCGCAGGCAGCCTACGACGCCAGCTATTTCGGCAACGACATCTACGCCGTGTTCGACAAGGCGTACACCACAGTGAGCCCGGGCTGGCAGTGGGGCCCCAGCTGGGACCTCACCAACACGGCACTGAAGGACGCCTACGGCAAGCTCAGCACCGGTGGCACGGTCCAGGAAGCAGTCGATACGGCTCAGACGGCGACGGTGGCCGGACTCAAGCAGAACGGTCTTTCGGTCAAAGAGTAGTTTCACCCCTGGGCTGCCTCTACGGAGGCAGCCCAGTCAGTTAGGAGATCATCATGGCCTCTCAAGCCACCACCACTGTTCCGCTTCGCAAGCGGGGTGCAGCCTCAGGAACCGGCGGCAGGACCGCGGCACTCTTCCTGGTCCCCTTCTTCGCAGTCTTTGCCATCGCCATGGTGGCACCGGTCATCTACGCGATTGTGCTGAGCTTCTACGCACAGCAGAAATCGGGTCTTGGCTTCGGCGAAGCCAAGACGGCTTTTGTCGGGCTCGAGAACTACGTACAGGTTCTGCAGTCGGAATCGTTCGTCAGCGGCGTCGTCCGGCTCGTGTTGTACTGCCTGATCTACATCCCCTGCATGGTGGGCGGCGCGGTCATCTTTGCGCTGCTCCTTGATGCGACAGTCGCCCGGGCACGCAAGCTGTTCCAGCTGCTTGTCTTCCTTCCGCACGCCGTGCCCGGCGTCATCGCGGCCCTGATCTGGGCCTACCTCTACACTCCGGGCATCAGCCCGCTGGTGCAGGCGCTCGAGGGCGGCGGCATCCAGATCAACTTCCTGGATGCCCACATGGTTCTTCCGGCAATCGTCAATATCGGCGTGTGGGAATGGACCGGCTACAACGTCATCATTCTATTCACCGCTCTGCAGGCCGTTCCACGGGAAATCCTGGAAGCGGCGCGGGTCGACGGTGCAGGCGAAATCCGGACGGCACTGAGCATCAAGTTCCCGCTCATCCTGCCGGCGCTGAGCGTGATCATGCTATTCACCATCATCGGAACCCTGCAGCTCTTCACGGAGCCCTCCATCATCGCCAAGGCCACCCCGTCCATCACCAGTACCTGGGTGCCCAACATGTGGGCCTATGACGCCGCCTTCATCAGACACAACCTCAACCAGGCCGCAGCAGCCTCGATCATCATTGCCGGGCTGGCAGCAATCCTGTCCCTGGTTGTCACCCGATTCAGCTCCAGGATGAACAAATCATGAGCACCAACACCCTGACCCCCTCCCGGAACAAAACGCCCAAGCCCATGGCTGAGAAACCCGAGCCGCGCCGGAATTCCACGGCACGCCAAGGAGGTTTCGCCAGCAAATTCACCGTCAACGGCCTGCTGATCCTGGGCTCCCTCTACATGGTGGTTCCGGTCCTGTGGCTGCTCTTTGCGTCCACCAAGAACGCCGCAGACCTCTACGGCACCAGCGCCTACGCCTTGGGCAACTTTGCCCTCTTCGAAAACATCGCAGCAGTGGCATCCCAGGACGGAGGAATGTTCTTCCGCTGGATGGGCAACTCCGTCCTGTATGCGGGCGTCGGCGCCGTCGTTGGCAGCCTCATCTCCGTCATGGCCGGCTATGCCTTTGACAAGTTCCAGTTCCGCGGCAAAGATTCGCTGTTCGGATTCGTGTTGGTTGGGGTTCTGATTCCCAACACGGCAACGGTGCTTCCCATGTACCTGCTGGCATCGGTGGTGGGCATGACCAACACCATCTGGGCCGTCCTGATCCCCGTCCTGTGCAACCCGTTCGGCGTGTACCTGGCCCGTGTCTATGCCTCCTCCTATGTCCCCATGGAGACGCTGGAGGCAGCCCGCGTGGACGGCGCCGGACCCATTCGGTCCTTCTTCTCCCTGGGCCTGCCCATGATGATGCCCGGCTACATCACCATCGCCCTGTTCCAATTTGTCGGGGTGTGGAACAACTTCATGCTTCCCCTGGTGATGCTCCAGGACCAGAAGCTTCTGCCGGTCAGCGTGGGCATCTCCATCTGGCAGGGCTACGCGGTTCCCCAGCCCGAGTTCGTCCCCATGGTGATCACGGGTTCGCTGCTCTCCGTGATTCCGCTGCTGCTGGCGTTCATCATGCTGCAGCGCTTCTGGAAGTCCGGACTGACCGCGGGAGCCGTCAAATGAGCCCTGAGATCCTGAGCGTCGCCCTTGCCATGGGCCCCGGCGTCGCTGGCAGGATCTTCACCGCCCGGCATCTGGAATCCCTGAACCCTGGGTTGCGGCTTCTGAGCCCCGAGCCCATGGAGGACTTCACGTCATCCCGTTCGCTGCTGCTGCTCGCCGAGACCGACATCCTCATCACCGGATGGGGCTGCCCCACCGTGGATGCCGCCGTCCTGGATGCCGCCCCTCGGCTGCGCCACATTTTGCACGCCGGCGGCACCGTCAAACACCATGTGGACGATGAGTGCTGGACCCGAGGCATCCAGGTCAGCACGGCGGCGGACGCCAACGCCATCCCGGTGGCAGAATACGCACTGGCCATGATCCTGCTGGCCAACAAAAGGGTCCTGCAAATTGCGCGGACGCTGCACACCGAAAAATCATCCATCGAGCCGGACCAGCTGTTCCCGGACATGGGCAACTATGGCAAACGGGTGGGCATCATCGGCGCGTCCAAAATCGGCCGTCACGTCATCCGGCTGTTGGCGCCGTACGACCTCGACGTCGTGGTGGCGGACCCGTTCCTGAGCTCGCAGGATGCCGCCGCTCTCGGAGTGCAGTTGGTTAGCCTGGAGGAACTGGTGGAAAGCAGTGACGTCGTGTCCCTGCACGCACCGTCGCTTCCTTCCACCCTGAACCTGATCAATGCCGGGCTGATAGCGCGGCTCCGCACCGGGTCCACGTTCATCAACACCGCCCGCGGCGAGCTGGTGGACCAGGACGCACTCCTGGCACGACTGGAACGGCACGAACTGTTTGCCATCCTGGACGTCACCACGCCCTGGGTCCTGCCCGCGGAATCGGGCTTCTACGCCAGCCCCAACGTCCTGCTGACCCCGCACCTTGCCGGATCCCTCGGCAATGAGCTGGAACGGCTGGCCGCTACCGCCGTGGCCGAAGCACACCGCGTTGCCCGCGGCGAGCCGCTGCGCTTCCCCGTCCAAGTCGAGGACCTGGCCTTCACCGCCTGACCCTGTCAGCGCCCAGCTGCGGCACGCCGCACACCTCCGGCACCTGCACAGCCGCCGTCCGCCGTCGGACCCCAAGCCCGACGGCGGGCACCGGCCGCGTTTCCGCACGCCCCGTCGCCGGGTCCCCTAAACATCTCCCCTTCGTCCCCAACGAGCAAAAGGAAGTTCAATGAAGAACCTACACATCAGCAGGCGAGCCGTCTTGCAGGCAGGCGGTGCCGCCGGACTGGCGGCGGCTTTGGGCCTGGCGGCCAGCAGTCCGGCAACAGCAGCGGGGTCCGCCGTGCGCGCAGCCGGCACCACCGAAATCCTGGACCTCGGGGCCGCGGTGGTCCAGTTCTCGCTGATGAGTTCGGTCCTCGTCGGCGACACCGTCTACATCGGTTCCCGCAACCTCGATCCCGTCCGCATCATCGCGTTCCACGTGCCCACGGGCAAGGTGGTCGGCGAAACGGTGCTGGACACGGGCTACAGCATCCAGGCCCTGGCGGCCGATTCGACGGGCCGCTACCTGTACGCCGGCGTCCTTCAGAATTCCGTGGGTACCCTCCCGAACCTGTACCGCTGGGACCTGGCCACCTTGTCCACGAAGGCAACGCCGATCGGCCGGACCGGTGAACGCGACGTGCGCGACCTCAGCGTGGCACCGAATGGCCGCCTGTACGCGGTGGGCGGCGGAAGCCCGACCAAACCGGCTTTGTGGGAGTTCGACCCCGCGAGCGGCCAGGTCGTCAGCCTGGGGATCCCCGATACCGGCGCCACGCTGGCTCGCGCGGTGGCCGCCACCGATACCGCGGTGTTCTTCGGCGCCGGCAGCACCCTCGGTGGCGGCGGCAGCGCGGGCAGGGCCTGCCTCTGGGCATACAGCCGCGCCACCCAAACCTTCACAAACGTCACCCTCGGAGATGCTGGCCGATCCCAGCATCCGTGAACTGGCCATCCTCGGAGACAAACTCCTGGTAAGTTCCGCCGCGTCGACCCACCAGTCGAAAGTTGCCCTCCTGAACCTGGAGAACCTCGCCTCCTATTCCGTGGCGACGTCCATCGGCAAGACCGCCAAGAACTTCACAAGCATCGGCGGGCAGGTCTACTTCGCCAACGAAACGGGCCTGTGCGCGTACTCCGTGGCATCGAACTCGATCTCGCAGCTGACACTCAACGGCCCGTCCCTCGGCGAAATCTGGGGCGTGGACGCGCGGAACAACAAGGTCCTGGCCACTTCGGGCTACGGCTTCGTGGCCGAGATCGACCCCGGCACTGGAAGCATGGCCATCACCGACCTTGGCGAAGCCGGCGCCTCCGCCACTCCCCAGACGGTCATGGGCATTGCAGCAGGCGCGGGTTTCGCCTACGTCGGCGGAAACGGAGTGATCGCCCGCCACTCGCTCGCCACCGGCGAGGTGGTCAACCTGCAGTCCCAGGGCGAGGCCAAGGACGCCGTTATCGTGGGCGGCGTGCTCTACACCGGCCAGTACAGCTCGCAGGGCATTTGGAAGTACGATCCGCTCAGCGGCCAACCCATCCACCAGGCCGCTGCCTTCCCCGGCGCGCAGAACCGGCCGCTCGACGTCTGCTGGGACGACGTCAACAAGCTCATGCTGGTCGCGGCACAGTCCGACACCGAGGGCGGCGGCTCCTTCTGGACCTTCGATCCCGCCACCGGGGCGAAGCAGTGCTTCATCAACCCGATTGACAACCGCCAGCTCCTGCGCGCGGTGGCCACCCGTGACGGGGTGGCCTATCTCGGCGGCGGCCTCCCCACTTTGGAGGGCCCGGGCACTGTTGTCGCTTTCGATCCCGGTGCCGGCAGGGAGCTCTGGAGGATCGAACCCGGGATGGGGGCGGGCATTTCCGCACTCGCCATCCAGGGGCGGAACCTCTACGGGCTGACCCGCAAGGGTGGCATTTTCGTCATCGACATCCCCACGCGCAAGGTGGTGCACCAGGCTGACATTCGCTCCCTGTCCTACGGCTTCGGTGCCCTGGTGGCCAACCGTGGTGTGATCTACGGCGTCTCGGACACCAACGTGTTCCGCTTCGAGCCCAAGACTTTCGAGGTGACAACCGTGCTCGCGGACACCAAAGGCGGCTGGTATAGCGGATCCCACATCACCAATGACGAGGATGGCTACCTCTACACCATGCGTGGCCGCAACCTCGTCCGGATCGACGACCACCCGCGGAGCTGATGCCCAGTCTCAACGAACAAACGCCCGACGGGTGCACCCCAAGGTGCGTGCCGCCGTCGGGTATGTGTGTGGGTGGGCAGGCTGAGGCGGTTTTCGCGGCGGATGGACGTGGCCGATACGGGAGGGGCTAAAGGCTGGCCGATGTGCTCCGGCGGAGGACAATGCTGCCCGCAATGGTGGCCGGGCCGGCGTCGTCGGAAATGGCCCCCAGGGTCACCAGCCGTCCCAGCTCTTCCAGCGGCAGACTCACTGTCGACAGTGCCGGCCGGAAATCGCGCAGCCATTCGATGTCATCGAAGCCGGCCAGGGCGGCGTCGCGCGGAACCTTCAGTCCGTGCTCGCGGAGCGCCGCCGCCACGCCGATGGCCATAACGTCGTTGCTGGCGAAAATGCAGGGTCGCGGCTGACCCGCCGTGGCGGGCTTCCGGGAGATCCCGACCCCGGCGTCAAAGCCGCCGTTCCGGTTGAACGGGGCGCGTAGCAACTCAGCCGCGGGCCGGCCGGCGTCTGACAGTCCCTGCTGGAAGCCCTTGATGCGTTCATCCGAGGTGGCCAGTCCTTCCGGCCCGCCGACGATCACGAAGGGGCCGTCGTGGCTTCCGGCCAGCTCTAGTGCGAGCTGCCGGGCGAGCTCTTGGTTGGGGACCGTGACGGTGTAATACTTGTCCAGTTCGGCGGCGCCGATCACCGGCTGTCCGATGACACCCACACGGCCGCCGTTGCGACAGTAGCGGTCCAGTTCCGCGGCGAGTTCGGCGTTGGCTGCTGTGTCTTCGGCCCGGGTGGACCGCGAGCCGGCGATGACGATCGATTCGGCCCGGCGTCCGGCAAAGGCGGCGACGGCTTCCTTCTCGGCTGCGGGCGTGCCGTCCGTGGTGGCCAGCAGTACCATGCGGTGTTCCTGGCGGGCCGCGGCCTGGACGCCTTGGGCGATCGCGGAGAAGTAGGGGTCCGCGATGTCGTGGACGATCAGCCCGATGAGTCCCGTGCTGGCTCTGGCCAGGGCCTGGGCCTGGGCGTTGGCGACGTAGCCGAGGGACTCTGCTGCGGCCCGGACGCGTTCGGCGATGCCTGCGCCGGGCTTCCTCGCGGAGCCGTTGAGGACTCTTGATGCCGTGGCCTGGGACACTCCTGCCAGTTTGGCTACTTCAGCCAGGGTGCTTGCGGCCACGGATTGTTTGTCCTTTCGGGGAGGGCTCTGACCACATTATTGCAGTTCGACGGGGAATGCTGGAAAGCGCTTGCCCGAAACGCGTTGACAGTGCACACTGGGTGGGATGGGAATGCGCTTTCCCACATTCCGAACACCACCAAGTTGGAGGACACACATGGGCTTCGAACCGAAGACGATCCGCATCGCCATGAACGGCATCACCGGCCGGATGGGCTACCGCCAGCACCTGCTGCGCTCTATCCTTCCCATCCGCGACGCCGGGGGCTTCACGCTGGAGGACGGTACCAAGGTCCAGGTGGAGCCGATCCTGGTCGGCCGCAACGAGGCCAAGATCCGTGAGCTGGCTGAGCTGCACAAAGTCGCCGAATGGACCACCGATCTCCATTCCGTCATCAACGACCCCACCGTGGACATCGTCTTTGACGCGTCCATGACGAGCCTGCGTGCCGCCACCCTGAAGAAGGCCATGCTGGCCGGCAAGCACATCTTCACCGAGAAGCCCACGGCGGAATCCCTCGAAGAAGCCATCGAGCTGGCCCGCATCGGCAAGGAATCCGGCGTCACGGCCGGCGTTGTGCACGACAAGCTGTACCTGCCGGGACTGGTCAAGCTTCGCCGGCTGGTGGACGAAGGGTTTTTCGGCCGCATTCTGTCCATCCGAGGCGAATTCGGGTACTGGGTCTTCGAGGGCGACGTGCAGGCTGCCCAGCGCCCGTCCTGGAATTACCGCAAGGAGGACGGCGGCGGAATGACCACCGACATGTTCTGCCACTGGAACTATGTCCTCGAAGGCATCATCGGCAAGGTCAAGAGCGTCAGCGCCAAGACTGCGACCCACGTCCCGGCCCGCTGGGACGAAGCTGGCCAGGAATACACGGCCACCGCCGATGACGCCTCGTACGGCACCTTCGAACTCGAAACCCCTGGCGGCGAGCCTGTCATCGGCCAGATCAACTCCTCCTGGGCCGTCCGCGTCTACCGCGACGAACTGGTCGAGTTCCAGGTCGACGGCACGCACGGTTCCGCCGTCGCCGGTTTGAACAAGTGCGTCGCGCAGCAGCGCGCCCACACGCCCAAGCCCGTCTGGAACCCGGACCTGCCCGTCACCGAATCCTTCCGCAGCCAGTGGCAGGAAGTCCCTGCCAACGCCGAGCTGGACAACGGCTTCAAGCTGCAGTGGGAAGAATTCCTCCGCGACGTCGTCGCCGGCCGCGAGCACCGCTTCGGCCTGCTGTCCGCTGCCCGCGGTGTCCAGCTCGCCGAGTTGGGCCTGCAGTCCAACGACGAACGCCGCACCATCGACATCCCGGAGATCACACTCTGATGACTTCCCTCATCCTTCCCACCCACGGCGGCGGTACCCGCGAGTACCGGCTCAAGGGCGGCGTGTCGTGGGCCCGCCCCACCGCCCCGCTCACGTCGCGGCGCGCTTATGCCGCCGCGCACGTCATTCCCGAGGTCCTCGCGGACAACACACCGGGCGCCCCGGCCAGCCTCGACTGGGACGCCACCATGGCATACCGGCACGAGCTCTGGTCCTACGGCCTGGGTGTAGCGGATGCCATGGACACGGCCCAGCGCGGCATGGGCCTGGACTGGGCCGCCACCCAGCAACTCATCAAGCGCACTGGTGTGGAGGCCGCATCGGTGGTCTCCGCCCGTAATGCCGCAACCGCCGGCAAGACTGTCCGCGACCTCGTCTCGTGCGGCGCCGGCACGGACCAGCTGGACCTCGCAACCCTGCCCGCCGGCAAGGCAGGTCTTGCCGCTGTCCTGGATGCCTACCGCGAGCAGATCGCCGTCGTCAGTGAAGCCGGACCCAAGATCATCCTGATGGCCTCCCGGGCGCTGGCCCGCGTGGCCACGGGTCCGGACGACTACCTGAACGTTTACTCGACGCTGCTGCAGGAAGTGGACCAGCCCGTCATCCTGCACTGGCTCGGCACCATGTTCGATCCCGCACTGGCCGGCTATTGGGGCAGCGACGACGTTGCTGCCGCGACAGAGACATTCCTGTCCCTGATCCGCGAGCACGCGGACATGGTGGACGGCGTGAAGGTATCCCTGCTGTATGCAACGCACGAGGCTGCCCTCCGCGCCGCCCTTCCGGAAGGCGTCCGCCTCTACACCGGCGACGACTTCAACTATCCGGAACTGATCGACGGCGACGGCAGCCACCACTCGGACGCGCTATTGGGCATCTTCGCGGCGATCTACCCTGCTGCCTCGGTTGCGCTGCAGAAGTACGACGCCGGTAAGGCTGCGGAAGCGCGCGCCATCCTGGACTCCACGCAGGAGCTGGGCAAGCACATCTTCAGCGCCCCCACGTTCTACTACAAGACCGGGATCGCCTTCATGTCCTGGCTCAACGGCAAGCAGCCCGGCTTCCAGATGGTGGGCGGCCTGCACTCCGGCCGCTCCCTCTGCCACCTGGCCAAGACCTTCGAACTTGCCGACCAAGCCGGACTGCTGAAGGACCCTGCTCTGGCGGCTTTCCGGATGTCCGATTTCATGCGCATCAACGGAGTGGGCGCATGAGCGACTTCGCTGCTGCCAATTTCTCGAGACTGTCCCTCAACAGCGCCACAACCAAGAAGTGGACGCTCGCTGAGGCCGTGGACGGCTGCGCCCGGGCTGGGATTCCAGCGATCGGGCCGTGGCGCGACCGGGTTGAAGAAGCTGGGCTGGACAAGGCCGCGAAGCTGATCAAGGACGCCGGCCTCCGGGTCTCCTCCTTGTGCCGGGGCGGCTTCCTGACAGCGGCCGACTCCGACGGCCAGGCCGCCGCGCTGGCGGACAACCGTGCCGCCGTCCTTGAGGCGGCTGCGCTGGACACCCAGGAACTGTTTCTGGTGGTCGGCGGGCTCGCCCCGGCGAGAAGGACGTCGTGGCAGCCCGCCAGCGCGTCACGGACCGGCTCGAGGACCTGGTGCCGTTCGCCTCCGAGAACGGGATCCGGCTGGTGCTCGAACCGCTGCACCCGATGTACGCAGCCGACCGCGCCCTGATCTCCACCCTCGGACAGGCCCTGGACCTGGCCGCGCCGTACGACGCAAAGGCCGTGGGCGTCGCCGTCGACACCTTCCACGTATGGTGGGACCCTGACCTGAAAGCGCAGATCCAGCGGGCGGCAGGGAAGACCGCATCGCTTCCTATCAGGTGTGTGACTTCAACATGCCCATCGCCGCGGATCCGCTGCTGTCCCGCGGATTTATGGGCGATGGCGTCATCGACTTCGCCATGATCGGCACCTGGGTGCGTGACGCCGGCTACACCGGCGACATCGAAGTCGAAATCTTCAATCAGGAGATCTGGGACGCGGAGGGGACACGGTCCTCGCGACCATGAAGCAGCGCTACGCGGAGCTCGTGCTCCCGTTCGCCTGAACCGCATGGCCTCTCGGGGCCACGCCGACAGCGGTCCCCTGGCTGGTCACGGCAGGGACCCTCAGTGGCGGGGCGCACTTTGCAGGTGCCCGGCCGCATCCGGATCCCAGCCGAAGTTGCACGCCGATTTCGGCTGGGGCCCGACCTTTTCCACAATGATTTTCCAGCGATGAGAGGACGGGACATGCGCGTTCTGGTGGCTCCGGACAAATTCAAGGGCTCGCTAACGGCTGCCGAGGCGGCGTCTGCGATGGCCGAAGGCGTGCTCCGGGTCTATCCCGGGGCTGCCGTGACGCAGTTCCCGATCGCCGACGGCGGTGAAGGGACTCTGGAGGCGGCTGTCCGCGCCGGCTACGAACCGCGGCAGACAACTGTGGCCGGGCCCCTCCTGCAGGTGGTTGGCGCACACTGGGCTGTGCGCCGGACGGTGGCCGGGGACGTCAGCGCAGTGATCGAAACGGCCCAGGCGTCCGGCTTGGCTTCCACGGCCAGGACCCCGGAGGACGCACTCCGCGCCCACAGCTACGGCTGCGGCGAGTTGATCGCCGAAGCGCTCGACGCCGGCGTCACGGGAATCATCTTGGGCCTCGGCGGGTCCGCGATGACCGACGGCGGCAGCGGCGCCCTGCGCGCACTGGGGCTCCGTCCGCTGGACGCCCGGGGAACGTGGTTGCCCTTGGCAGCAGTTCATTGTCCGAGGTCGTGGCCGTGGACGCGTCCGGGCTGGACCCCCGCCTGGCAGGGGTGCGGCTCCGCATGGCCGTCGATGTCAGGAATCCGCTGTACGGTGCGGACGGTGCGGCACACGTCTTCGGGCCGCAGAAAGGGGCCGACGCGGCCGCGGTTGAATTGCTCGAGGCCGGTCTGCGCAACTGGGCCAGCGTGCTCCGCGAGGCGACGGGCCGGGACGTCAACGTTCCCGGTGCCGGTGCCGCTGGCGGCTTCCCTGCGTCCTTCCTGGCCTTCACGGAAGCCACGCTGGAGAGCGGCTTTGGGCTGGTGGCGGAGATGACCGGGCTGGCCGAGCAGCTGGACTCCACGGACCTCGTGATCACAGGGGAAGGGTCCTTGGATGCCCAGTCCCTCGCCGGCAAAGCGCCCGTCGCGCTGGCGGAAGCCGCAAGGAAACGCTGCATCCCCGTGGCGGTGGTGGCCGGCCTCATCCTGGTCACACCCGAGGAACTGGCACTGCGCGGCGTCACAACCGCGGCGCAGCTACTTGACCTTGCCCGGTGGACCTACGGCACCCCCGACCCGGACGACGCCGTGGCCAACGCAGCCCTCTATCTGAGAAGGGCCACCGCCCAGGTGCTCGCTGGGAAACCCGTGCATGCCGGAAAACCGGTGCCGGCCGTGATCCGGGGACTTGACAGCCTTCTTGGCCAGAGCAACAGGTAGTTGGCCAAGAGAATAATTGCCGCCTCATCAGTGACCATCCCGCGCCTCGTCGCTGGTGCGGCCGCACCGGTTTCAGAGTGATCGTTTGAAGCTTGTCCGCTCTGCTTGCGTTCCGCAGCTGCGCCAGCCCGATGGGGTCGATCGTGTCTTGGCTGCCCCCTAATCTTGCTTAAGCGGTTGCTGCGACTCCGGCTCGTGGGTCGCGGCCCAGCTGGCCAGCAGCCGCAGGGCGTCGCCGGTGGGCGAACCGGGCTCGGCCGTGTAGACCAGCAGTGACAGCCCGGCGTCGGCCGAAAGGTCCAGGGATTCGTACATGAGGTGCAGGTCCCCCACCACGGGGTGCCGAAAGTGCTTGCGGCCGGTGTGGTGTAGGCGCACGTTGTGGGCCGCCCACCGGGTCCGGAACTCCTCACTGCGGGTGGACAGTTCCCCCACCAGGTCGGTGAGGCCGCGGTCGTAGGGGTCGCGGCCGGCCTCGGTGCGCAGGATCGCCACCGTGTCATTCGCGGCGCGCTCCCAGTCCGGGTAGAAACCGCGGGAACGGTCGTCCAGGAAGAGGAACCGCGCAAAGTTGGCCGGCCGGGCGGGGCCCCCGTACATCTCGGAGTACATGGCGCGGCCGAGCTGGTTGGCGGCGAGGACGTCCAGGCGCCCGTTGCGCACGAATGCCGGGGCGTTGGTGATCGCGTCGAGCATCAGCTGCACGCTCGCCCGGACGGGCTGGACAGCGGGGCGGCGGCGCTGCGGCTTGCGGGTGGTGCTGGCGGCCCGGGCCAGGTCGAACAGGTGCGCCCGCTCCGCCTCGTCCAGCTGCAGCGCCTGCGCGAGGGCTTCCAGGACTCCCTCGGATACTCCGGCAAGGTTTCCGCGTTCCAGCCGGGTGTAATACTCGACACTGACCCCGGCCAGCATGGCCACTTCCCCGCGCCGCAGTCCGGGGACGCGGCGGTTGCCGCCGTAAACCGGCAGACCCGCCTGCTCCGGGGTGATTTTCGCCCGCCGCGTGGCCAGGAAGTCCCGCGTCTCACTCTGATTGTCCATGCCTTCAACGGTAGAGCGTGCGGTGCCGTAAGGGAGTCCCTGCCAGTACCCCTCACAGCAGGGCCTCCTCCCGGCAGCCCGGTGGTGTTTGATGGATAGTGCCCCCGAAGACGTCCGGGCCGAAAGGCCGCACGTGACCCGTGCCGGACGCCGGGGACCCCCAAACCATCCACAAGCAGGAGATCCATGCTGACCGTTAACGCTTACGCCGCCACTTCCGCGACGGAACCCCTTGTTCCCACCACCATCGAGCGCCGGGATGTCGGCCCGCACGACGTCCTGATCGACATCAAGTTCGCCGGCATCTGCCACTCGGACATCCACACCGTCCGGGGCGACTGGGGCCCGCAGCAGTACCCCTGGCACCGGGCCACGAAATCGCGGGCATCGTCACCGAGGTCGGTTCGGCCGTCACCAAGCACGCCGTCGGCGACCGCGTCGGCGTCGGCTGCATGGTCAACTCCTGCCGCGAGTGCGTCAACTGCCTGAAGGGCGAGGAGCAGTACTGCCTCGCCGGGAACACGGGCACCTACGGCGCCGTGGACCGCGACGGGACCATCACCCAGGGCGGCTACACCACCCATGTGGTGGTGACCGAGGACTTCGTCGTCCGGATCCCGGAGGGCATCGAACTCGACGTCGCCGCGCCGCTGCTCTGTGCCGGCATCACCACCTACTCGCCGCTGCGCCACTGGGGCGCCGGACCCGGCAAGAAGGTCGCCGTCGTCGGGCTCGGCGGGCTGGGACACATGGCCGTCAAGATCGCGCACGCCATGGGCGCCGAGGTCACGGTCCTCTCGCAGTCGCTGAAGAAGCAGGAGGACGGGCTGAAACTGGGCGCGGACCACTACTACGCCACCAGCGACGAGAACACGTTCGCGGACCTCGCGGGCTCCTTCGACCTGATCATCAACACCGTCAGCGCCTCGATCGACATCAGCTCCTACCTGCAGCTGCTGACCCTCGACGGCGCGCTGGTGAACGTGGGCGCCCCGGCGGAGCCGCTGCCCGTGAACGCGTTCGCCCTGATCATGGGACGCCGGTCCTTCGCCGGATCCATGATCGGCGGCATCCGGGAAACGCAGGAAATGCTCGACTTCTGCGCCGAGCACCAGCTCGGCGCCGAGATCGAGGTCATCCCGGCCGGGAAGATCAACGACGCCTACGAGCGCGTGCTCGCCTCCGACGTGCGGTACCGCTTCGTGATTGACACGTCCACGCTGTAATTCCGGCGACAAGGGCCCGGCCGGTGAGAGAACCGGCCGGGCCCTTTTTTTGGCCGGGCGGGAACCGGTGCAGAGCATCGTCCCTGCTCAGGCCTAGAATGAAGTCAATGATGCCTGATCGAGCTGTCGCCGCTGAAGGGAAGAATTCCTTGCGCGTGCGCGCCGGGATCATCGAATCCGTCTGGCGTCCCGGCTCGTTGGTCGACGTCGAGGACGCCAGGGACGCGATGCTGGCAGTGGAGCGGATCAGCGGCGGAATCCCGATGCCGATGCTCTCGGAAATGTCCGACGTGGAGATCACGGCGGCAGCGCGGTACGAGTTCGCGCGGACGACGGGCGTGCTGGCCATCGCCGTCCTCGGATCCAACGCCGTGGACCGGGTCATCGCGGCTGCCATGAGCCGGCACACCCATTACCCGCACGCCTTCTTCACCTCCAGGAGCGCCGCCATGATCTGGCTGACGGGCGTCACCGATCTGGAGCCGCGGGGTCAATGAGCCGCTGCTAGCATGACCGTCAGGGGCATCGGCAGGCAGCCCTTCCAAGAGATGGAGACACGATGAGCATGGCTATGACATCGGAAACGCAGACGGATGCACAGACGGCAAAACTGCACGAAGCGGACAGCCACGATCTGATCCGCGTGCAGGGCGCGCGGGAGAACAACCTCAAGGACATCAGCATTGAGATCCCGAAACGCCGCCTGACGGTGTTCACCGGCGTCTCCGGCTCGGGCAAGAGCTCGCTCGTGTTCGCCACCATCGCGGCCGAGTCGCAGCGCATGATCAACGAGACCTACAGCGCCTTTGTGCAGGGATTCATGCCCACCCTGGCGCGGCCCGACGTCGACCACCTCGAGGGACTGACGACGGCGATCATCGTCGACCAGGAGCGGATGGGCGCGAACCCCGCTCCACGGTGGGCACTGCCACCGACGCCAACGCCATGCTCCGCATCCTCTTCAGCCGGCTGGGGACGCCGCACGTGGGACCCCCACCGCGTTCTCCTTCAACGTCCCGACGCGGAAAGCCAGCGGCGTGATGAGCACCGAAAAAGCCGGCGGCAGGGTCGAGAAAAGTGTGGTCCAGAACGCGGTCTACCTGGGCGGCATGTGTCCGCGCTGCGAGGGCATGGGCTCGGTGTCCGACTTCGACCTCACGGCGCTCTACGACGAGTCCAAGTCCCTCGGCGAGGGTGCGCTGACCGTGCCCGGCTACAGCATGGACGGCTGGTACGGCCGCATCTTCAGCGGCGCCGGCTTCGACATGGACAAGCCGATCGCGAAGTTCACCAAAAGGAAATGCACGACCTCCTCTACAAGGAACCGACCAAGATCAAGGTCGAAGGCATCAACCTCACCTACGAGGGCCTGATCCCGAAGATCCAGAAATCAATGCTCTCCAAGGACGTCGACGCGATGCAGCCCCACATCCGGGCTTTCGTGGAGCGCGCCATCACGTTCCAGGCCTGCCCCGAGTGCGACGGCACTCGGCTCAGCCCGGAAGCCAGGTCCGCGAAGATCCACGGCAGGAACATCGCCGAGCTGTGCGAGATGCAGATCAGCGACCTCGCCGACTGGGTCCGCGGGCTCGACGAGCCGTCGGTCGCGCCGCTCCTCAAGGGCCTGCAGCACCTGCTCGACTCCTTCGCCGAAATCGGGCTGGGCTACCTTTCCCTGGACCGGCCCGCGGGCACACTCTCCGGCGGAGAGGCGCAGCGTACCAAGATGATCCGGCACCTGGGCTCGTCCCTCACCGACATCACCTACGTCTTCGACGAACCCACGATCGGCCTGCACCCGCACGACATCCAGCGGATGAACCAGCTGCTGCTGCAGCTGCGGGATAAGGGCAACACCGTGCTCGTCGTCGAGCACAAACCGGAGACCATCGCTATCGCCGACCACGTGGTTGACCTCGGTCCCGGCGCGGGCACCGGCGGCGGCAGCGTCTGCTTTGAGGGAAGCGTGGAGGGGCTGCGGGGAGTGACACCATCACCGGCCGCCACCTCGACGACCGGGCAACGGTCAAGGAATCGGTGCGCACGGCGTCCGGCGCGCTTGAGGTACGGGGAGCGTCGACGCACAACCTCAAGGACGTCGACGTCGACGTTCCTCTCGACGTGCTGTGCGTCGTCACGGGGGTCGCGGGTTCGGGCAAGAGCTCGCTGATCCAGGGCTCGGTGGCCGGCCGCGAGGGTGTGGTGGTGATTGACCAGGGGGCCATCAAGGGCTCGCGGCGCAGTAACCCGGCCACGTACACGGGCCTGCTCGAGCCGATCCGCAAGGCATTCGCCAAAGCCAACGGCGTCAAGCCCGCGCTGTTCAGCTCCAACTCGGAGGGCCTGCCCCAGCTGCAACGGCGCGGGCGTTATCTTCACCGAACTCGGTGTGATGGCCACCGTCGAATCCGTCTGTGAGGAGTGCGAGGGCCGGAGGTTCCAGGCGTCAGTCCTGGAATACCGGCTGGGCGGCCGCAACATCGCCGAAGTGCTGGCCATGTCCATGACCGAAGCGGAGGAGTTCTTTGGTGCCGGCGAGGCGAAGACTCCGGCGGCGCACAAGATCCTCGACCGGCTGGTGGACGTCGGGCTCGGCTACCTCACCCTCGGCCAGCCGCTCACCACGCTGTCCGGCGGCGAGCGGCAGCGCGTCAAGCTGGCCACCCAGATGGCGGAGAAGGGTGATGTCTACGTTCTCGATGAACCCACCACCGGCCTGCACCTCGCCGACGTCCAGAACCTGCTGGGCCTTCTCGACCGTCTGGTCGAGTCCGGCAAGTCGGTCATTGTGATCGAGCACCACCAGGCAGTCATGGCGCATGCAGACTGGCTCATCGACCTGGGTCCCGGCGCCGGTCACGACGGCGGCCGGGTGGTTTTCGAGGGGACCCCGGCCGAATTGGTCGCCGCCCGCTCCACCCTTACCGGCGAGCACCTCGCGGCCTACGTCGGCGGCTGATTCTTCCCGGTCTGATTTTTCAAAGGAGAGACCATGAAGCTGACAGTATTCGAGTTCGTGAGTGTCGACGGCGTATCGCAGGGTCCGGGTTCGCCCGAGGAAGACACCAGTGACGGGTTCACCCAGGGTGGATGGCTTGTCCCTTTTATAGACGGAGCATTCATCCGCCAGGCCGCGGCATGGCTCGGCCAGGCCGACGCGCTCCTGCTCGGCCGCCGCACCTACGAGGCGTTCGCGAGGGACTGGCCGCAGATCACAGATCCGGACGATCCCTTCACCGTGCTCATGAACGGCCTGCCGAAATACGTCGCCTCGCACACTCTTACTGCGGGCAGCTGGAATCCGACCACCATCCTCTCGGGCGACGTCGCAGCGCAGGTCGCAGAACTCAAACAGCAACCCGGGCGGGAGCTCCAGATCCACGGAAGCGCCCGGCTGGCGCAATCGCTGCTGGCCGCAGGGCTGATCGACGAGTTCCGGCTCGTGGTTGCTCCGGTCATCGTCGGTCGCGGCCGACGCCTCTTCCCCGACGGCGGCGCGTCAGCGGGACTGCGCCTGGTCAGTAGTCAGACCACCCCTGGCGGACTCACCCTCCAGGTTTACGAACGAACCGGTCCCGCCACCTACGCGACCTACACGGGCGTCTCAGACCTGGGCTAAGTTTCCGTTCCCCGTACGACCTACCGCCTTCCGGGTGTTACTGCCTTACCGGGTGAGGGCTTCTTTCCGTCGCGATTTGATGGCCGAAGTCTGACCGCAGTTCGAACACGTGATCTGGTATGCCCTGGACGCGGTGAAGACGGGGACAAAAACAGGGTGAACTTTGTAGCGCGTTCCTGCAGATGATGGTGAGCGAGCTGCCGGCAGTACTGGCACGTCGCGGCCCGTCCGGGTTGGTCCTTCAGGGTGGTCTTGAGGCCGAACAGGAGGAACATCGGTGGCGCCTTTCGCAAGGGTTGCGGATTACGCTTCCGGCGAGAGCCGGGCGGCGAGGCCAGAGAGGAGGATGGTGATTCCTTCGTCCAGTTCGGCCTTGCCGTCGTAGTCGGCGAGAACGGGTGCGAGGGCGCGAAGGCGGGGAAGTCTTTCGGCGGCAAGCGATGAAGACCCAGGCGGAGGAGTGCCTCATTTTCGTCGGGGTCGACGATGAACTCCTGCAGCTCGTTGAGGATGTGGCCGTAGAGGTAGCCGTAGTAGGCGCGGTAGACGTGCAGGGCGTCTGCGGGAGCGAACCCGGCGTCGATCAGCAGGGACAGGATCTGTTCCAGCGGCCGCAGTGTCCCCAGCGGCCGCAGGCCCAGGGGGTGGACAGTGGACGCGTCACGAGGAGTGGCACAACGTTGGGGTGGCGGAGTGCCAGGTCGCGCAGATCGTGGGCAATGCGGCGCAGCTGTGCCTGCCAGTCGGGGTCATCCGGAAAGATGGCCAGTTCATTGAGGACCAGTTCGGAGACTCCGTCCAGCAGTGCTGCGCGGTTTTCCGCGTAGCGGTACAGGCCCATGGGATCCCGCCCAAGTTGCTGGCCCAACCTGCGCATGGTGAGTGCGTCCAGACCTTCCGAGTCCACCAATGCCAGCGCCGCGGAGAGGACAATCTCCCGGCTGAGCCGCTTCTTCGTGTCGCGAGCCGCCGGCGGTGCCGGATTCTCTTCGGGTGACATGATGTTCCGTTCGGGTCGGTGCTGCGGGCCGCAACGAGTCAGAAATATGCAAGTTGCTTATTCCGTAGTCTACGCCTAAAGTCTACATTGTAGAGACGTTTACCCGGTGTCCGCACCTGGATAACCCGCGGCGACTTTTCTACCCCGGGACTGCCGTCATGCAGCCCGGGATGACGCTTCGATGCTCCCGTGCAGGACCTTGAGGCTTTAGCTGCTGTAGCCACACGGCGGCACCAAATGCACCGCGAGGAAACGAGCCACTCATGGCAAATTCTCAGTACGAAAAATTCCTGCAGGAATCCACCACAGCTGACCCTGCATCCGACCGCGCCCTGGGCCGGAGCCGACTCTACGGCCTTTACACCAGCTGGTGCTTCCTTAACCAGGCCGCGCCCCAGCCTGAAGTGGCCTTCTGGGCGGCCATGAAAAAGAAGCAGATCCACCCCAAGGGGTCCGGCCTGCGCATGAAAGGCCCTGCCGCTGCGGACTACATCCTGGCCAGCTACCCGGGCCTGGTCTGACACGGGTGAGCAGCACATCCAACACGTATGTTCCCCGTGAGGCCCACCAGCCCCGTGGCGGGCGCCCCTGGTGCTCCACCTGCCGCACGGACCGGCACCTTGTCGCCGACTCGGTCACCGACCTGAACTCCCGGGAGGATACGCTCGCCCTTGCCGTCACCTGCACGCGATGCGGAGGCTCCCGGGTTCTGGCAACCACTGCAACGCTGGCCGCCGACGTTTTGGGCAGGGCCGGAAAGGGCGGCCGCCGACCCACCCTGCCGGTCGGCCGCCGAAGGACACGGACGCCGTGACGGGCCACACCGGACCGACCGCCCCCGCCGTCGCCAAGGAGAACGAATGAACATCCCAGAACCACGGGGACCAATCAGCGCAGGAGTGTGTGCCCTCCTGACCGGAGACCCCGGGGCCGATCCGTCCGCCCTCGCCGCCTTGCACGCACTCGTCACGGAGCGCGTGGCCGTGGTCGAGGATCTGATCGACGACGACGTACAGCTCGCCTTGTTCTGCCTCTATGAGCTGCATTATGGCGGGCTTGCCGGCGTCGATGACCGCTGGGAATGGCACCCCGGGCTGATCGGAATCCGGCAACTGCTGGAGGAACCCTTCGAGGCGTGGCTTCGCTCCGAGGCCGGCGTGATGACGGATTCCGTCCCGCGGCCGGTGTCGAGAACCCCAGGCAGCGATGCCACCGCGGCCCTCCTATTTGATCTGGCGGCCCGTGACACCGGGCCCAGCGTCTCCCGCCACGTGGCGAAGAAGGCCACTGCCGAACAGCTCAGCGAATTCCTGATCCACAAGTCCTTGTATCAACTCAAGGAAGCAGACCCGCACACCTGGGCCATTCCGCGCCTCTCCGGCCGGGCCAAGGCTGCCCTCGTTGAAATCCAGGCCGACGAGTACGGCGGCGGTCGCCCGGAGCGCATGCACAGTGCCATGTTCGCCCGCACCATGAGGGCCTGGGCCTCAAGGACAGCTACGGCGGCTACGTCGACGTCGTACCGGCCGTCACTCTGGCGTCCGTGAACATGATGTCCTTGTTTGGGTTGAACCGGAGACTGCGCGGAGCCATCGCAGGGCATCTGGCGATGTACGAGATGACTTCCTCACGCCCCAACCAGCTGTACGGCAACGGATTCCGGCGTCTCGGTTTTGACGCGGCCGTCACCGGGTACTTCGACGAGCACGTCGAGGCGGACGCTGTCCACGAGCAGATAGCCGGCAGGGACCTTGCCGGGGACTCGTCGAGGCGGAACCGGATCTCCTGGAGGACGTTCTCTTCGGCGCGGCGGCGGCCTCCTGCATTGACGCGCGCTTCGCCGCCCTCCTCCTGGAGGCCTGGGAAAACGGCCGGTCCTCGCTGCGGCCGCTTGTACCCGCCACGACATAACGCCCGGATCCTGCCCTTCCCGCGCCGAGATCGGAACCACCCATGAACGATATCCCCCTGCATCCCGCCAAAGCCTCGCTTGTCCTCTGCCCCGACGGCCCCATTCTGGTCCGCGGCGACTTCGACGTCGTTATGCCTTCCGGGGAACCCGCGCCACGGCAGCGCAAGACCGTCGCCCTCTGCAGATGCGGAGCATCCGCCATCAAGCCCTACTGCGACGGCACGCACAAATTGATCAACTTCCGCACCGAACCTCCTGACGTGCAGAGTCGCGGAACGTCCGAGCGTCCGAATTAAGGAAAGTCTCCGCGCGAATCCTGAGGACTCAAGCGCGGAGACTTCCTGGCTCTCCAAGCTGGGGGACTGGAGAGCCGCCTCCAGCCTAGTCGGTCCAGGTGTTGCGGGCGCCCTCAGCGCGCTGCAGCGACCTCGCGAGGCCGTCGAGGACCAGGTCCAGCCCAAACTCGAACTCCGCACCGTAGTCGTAGCCCGGCTTCATCACGTGTTCGACCGTGAACTCGACAAGGTGGGGATAGTCCCCGGGGAATACTGATCCATCATGCGCCCGGCAACCTCGGTGACTGTTTCGGGGCCGTTGACGGGCAGGGTGACCTCCGAGAGCGCGAATCCGTAAACGTAGGCATCGATCAACGCGAAGGCGTGGGCGGTCATTTCCACCGAGAAGCCCGCCTGACGCAGGGTGCCAATGACGGCGTTGTGGTGCTTCAGCGTCGCCGGGCCGGGGCTCGTCCGCGTCTCCACGAGCCCGATCGCCCAGGGATGGCGCCGCATGGCCTCACGGGCGGAGGAGGCCCGCCGCCGCATCTCGGCGTGCCAGTCGCCGCCGATGGCGGGCAGGTCGATCTCGCTGAAGACGATGTCAACGATGCCGTCAAGGACGTCATCCTTGTTGGCGACGTGGTGGTATATCGACATCGGCTTGACCTCGAGCGCGTCCGCGAGTGAGCGCATCGTCAAGGCTCCGATGCCGCCGGCGTCGGCCACCGCGACGGCGCCGCGCAGCACGGACTCCCGGCTGAGCCGCGGTCGGCTCGGGGACACTCCTGCAGGCATTTACACTCCACGTTTCCTCAGGCCATAGACCATTCGTACTTAGTACGATACATTAACCGTACTAAGTACGAAACCTCTGAAAGGTCACGACATGACGAACCACATCAGCGCGATGGCGGGGGACAATTCCGGAACCACTGACGGCACGATGCGCGCCATCGTGCAGAACGGGTACGGTCCCGTCGATGTCCTTCAATCCGGCCGGGCCGTGCTGCCGCGCATCGCGGAGAACGAGGTGCTGATCCGTGTGCACGCCGCGGGCATGGACCGCGGAACGTGGCACATGATGACGGGCGGCCCTATCTCCTGCGCGTCCTGGGATTCGGGTTCCGCAGGCCGAAGAACCCGGTGCCGGGCATCGACGTCGCCGGCACGGTCGCTGCGGTCGGTTCCGCTGTTACCCGGTTCGCGGTGGGGGACGAGGTGTACGGGATGTCCCGGGGGCTTTCGCCGAATACGCCGCCGCGCTGGAGGACAAGCTGGCCCACAAGCCCTCGGGCCTGTCCTTCGAGCAGGCCGCGGTGGTTCCGATCTCGGCGGGCACGGCCCTCCAGGCCCTTGACGCCGGACGGGTGGAGCGCGGGCAGAAGGTGCTGATCCTGGGTGCCTCAGGTGGCGTCGGCTCCTACGCTGTGCAGCTGGCCAAGTCCTTTGGAGCGGAGGTCACCGGTGTGAGCAGCACCGGGAAGACCGATCTTGTGCGCTCCCTCGGGGCCGATCACGTCCTCGACTACACGCAGGATGACTTCGCCGACGGGGCACGTCAGTTCGATCTGATCGTCGACATCGGAGGGAACCCGACGCTGTCACGACTGCGCCGCGCCCTCACCGCCACCGGGACGGCCGTGATCGTCGGCGGCGAGGAAGGCGGCAGGTGGGCAGGAGGCTTCGGTCGGAGCCTGCGGGCCCCCTTTGTGTCCCTGTTCGTGCGTCAGCGCCTCGCCATGCTCGCTTCCAAGGAGCGCGCCAGCGACCTCGAACGGCTCACGCCCCTCCTCGAGGCCGGCCAGGTGACGCCGAGTGTTGAGAGGACCTACCCGCTCGACGAGGTACGGGATGCCATGAGCCATCTCGACGCCGGAAACGTGCGCGGCAAGATCGCCATTACCGTTTTCAGCAACGATGGAGGCTCGTGATTGCACGTTCAATTTTGCCATTTTGGCAACGTTGCTTGCACATATGCGCGGCCCTCCGGAACCATCGACTGTAGAGGGTGAGTTCCGGGCGGAAGGGGTACAACATGGCAGGGAAGGCAGCGGCGTTGGCTGATGCGGTGGTGGCGCCATGACACACAGCTTCGACAAGGAATATTGGGAAGGGCACTGGGAGCAGGCTCACGACGCGGCCCCGGCTGATGTGGCAGGGAGCGCCGCAAACCCCTATCTCTCCAGTGGAACCAGCGGTCTCGCCCCAGGCGCCGCGCTGGATGCCGGCTGCGGGACGGGTGCAGAGGCAGCATGGCTGGCCGCCCACGGCTGGCACGTCACCGGCGCCGACATCTCGGCCGCCGCTCTGGCGCAGGCAGCCGAGCGTGCGGCCTCGCAGTCCGTGTCCGGACGTCTGGCCTGGGTCGAGGGGGACCTGACCACCTGGGAGCCGCGGCGCCGGTTCGACCTGGTGACCACCAACTACGCGCACCCCGCGATGCCGCAACTGGCTTTCTACGAACGAATCGCCGATTGGGTCGCCCCCGGCGGCACCCTGCTGATCGTCGGGCACCTGCACGACGCCGCCGCGAGCAGCCACGGTCATTACCCGCCCGCCGAGGCCACGGTTACCCTCGCGGACATCACCTGTAGCCTCGGCTCTGACGCATGGAGCATCAACCGCGCCGAGGAGCGGACGCGCACACTCGCCGGACCCGGCGGCCGGGACGTCACCCTGCACGACGCCGTTGTGCAGGCCACGCGGCACGGCTGACATGACCGTCCTTTGGGTGGTCGACCGGCGCAGCAGCTAGGCGCCCGCGTGGGCGAGGCTGCTGGAGAGTTCCCGGTGGGCGTTGGCCTGGTCCTGAAGGGCCCTGGCCCGCGTTTCGAAGGTGCCGACGGCGTCGGCACCGGCGGCGAAGCGCAGCGGTGGTTCGTCAGATTCGGCGAGCCGGATCAGGGCATCGGCGAGTTTTGCCGGATCCCCGCCCTGCAAACCGTCCATGCCCTGCCACGCGGCGACCGTCTGCTCGGTGCGCTCCGCGTAGTCGTCAATGGTGGATTCGGCGTAGCTGGTGGATTCCGGGGTCAGCAGCTCGGTGCGGAAGAACCCCGGCTCAACGATCATGCTGCGGATGCCGTACGGCGCGATCTCGGGGGCCAGGGATTCGGCCCAGCCCTCGACGCCGAACTTTGACGCAGCATAGGCGGTGAGGAACTCCCCGCCTGCTATTCCAGCGGTCGAGGAAATCGTGACAACCAGCCCCGAGCGCTGGGCACGCATGATCGGCAAGGCCGCGCGGGTGACGTTCATGGGCCCGAACATGGTGGTTTCGATCTGGCGCCGGAAGTCCTCCGGCGTGATTTCCTCGAAGAACCCTGCGTAGAAGTTGCCGGCGTTGTTCACGAGGACGTCGATCCTGCCGAACCGGTCCACGGCGGCCTGGACGGCCGCTGCGGCGTCGGCGGGGTCCGTAACGTCCAGCTTCACCGTTAGCAGGTCCTTGTTCCCGCCGACGGCCAGCGTGACTTTCTCCGGGTTACGGCCGGTGGCGACCACTGCGTGGCCGGCTGCCAGGGCGGCCTTGGCGATGTCGGTGCCCATGCCGCGGCCGGCGCCGGTGATGAACCAGACCTTCTTCTCGGTCATGTTTTCCTTATTCTCAGTCATTTGATGTCTCCGTCTTTGCCGCGTTGTGTGTTCCCGGCTGAGCGGAGGAGCGCGTGTCCGGGACATTGGATTCGCCGGCGGGACTGCCGGCGGGTGAGTTTCGGGCGGCGATGCGGCCCAGCTGGCGAGGAACGCCAGCGCGTTTTCGGATGCCGAGCCGGGTTCCGCCGTGAAGGCGAACAGGGTTTGTCCCTCATCGCCGGGAAGATCCAGGGTCTCGTACTGCAGGGAAAGATCACCCGCGATCGGGTGGCGGAAACGCTTGGTTCCCGTGGTGTGGATCCGCACGTCGTGCCCGGCCCATAGCGCGGCGAACAATCCGCTGCGCGTGGTCAGTTCCCCGACCAGTTCGTTCAGGGCCCTATCGTGAGGGTTCCGGCCCGCTTCCGAGCGCAGCATCGCGACCGTTGTCGCCGCGATCGCGCGCCAGTCGGGGTAGAAGTCGGCTGCGCCCGGATCGAGGAAAAGGTAGCGGGCCTGGTTCGGCAGCTGGCGTTTAGTGTCAGGGCCGGCGGTGCCTGGGATTGGAGCACCGGCGCGTAGAGCGCCTTGCCCAGCGAGTTTGCGGCCAGGATGTCCGAGCGGCCGTTTTGCACCGTCGCGACCACTCCGCTCATGCCGTCCAGCAGGCGGAGCACCCCGGGACGGACCCGCTGCTGCGGCGGGCGGCGCGGGCCCCGGGCCGACGGCGTGTTGGCTGTCCGCGCCAGGTCCATCAGGTGCGCCCGCTCGGCATCATCCAGCTGCAGCGCGGCAGCCACAGCCTCGAGCACCGCGGCAGAGACGCCGCGGATACTGCCGCGTTCCAGCCGGGTGTAGTAGTCCGTGCTCACCCCGGCGATCTGCGCCACTTCCTCCCGGCGCAGCCCCGGCACGCGGCGCAGGTCCCCGTAGCTGGGGATGCCGGCCTGCTCCGGGCTGATCTTCGCCCGACGCGAGATCAGGAACTCACGGATGTCGTCTCTTCTGTCCACATCCACCACGCTACGCAGCCCAAGCTTCCGGTGGCAGTGTCTAACAGACACCCCAAAGCCGGCCGCCGTCGAGCGTCGTGGCCCTCGGAACCTAGTGGCGTTCGAGACGGTCGCGGTTTCGTAACTTCTTATGACCAGAAGCGACGGCATCCCGCAGTACGTCGAAGTAGGCGTGGTGTGCGAGGTCGAGATCGAGGGCCTCGCTTGGGGTGAACCACCGTATATCGTCGTGTTCATCCCGGGCCAAGTTCTCCGGAACACCTGACCACTCGGTGACGACCCACCCGGACAGTGCCAACCCGTCGGTTGCGCCATGGTTGTAGTGGACCCTGAACGTCGGCAGCTCCTCTGGAACGCTAATGCGCACATTGACCTCTTCGAGGAGCTCGCGGGCCAGGGCCTCACCGGCTGTTTCGCCATCTTCGATGTGGCCTCCAGGGAAATCCCACTTCCCCGGATACCACTTCAATGATGGGCGCCGGTGGCACATCAGGACGCCCAGCGGGCCGACGAGTGCGCCTACTGCGATGCGGTGGGTCATGGCGTCTGCCGATCACACCGGGGTCCGGTGCGCAGGCCCAGCAGCCGGCCGCGTGAGTGGGCCACGGCGACGCACCACGATGGGTCGGAGACAAGACCGGCGTACCGGCTATCGAAAACTTCGGGCGGAACGTTCCGTGCGCTGGGTGTGAACGAGATGCTCAGTCGCCGTACCTCCGCGTCGTCCCCGCGTGTTGCCGGACGCACGGCAATATCCTGCAATGTCATGTGCCGGTCTTCCCCCGTTGTCCCCGAATCCTGATCAGCATACGGTCAGCTGCCGTCACCATGACTGCTCTGCGCTTCGCGGTAGCTGGGCGGCAGGACTATCAGCGGCTGCCGCGTCGTGACAGACTGCGGCCATGAGCATTGAGCAATGGTGGCCGAAGCTGAAGCCGTCGACGCAAAACTGGCTGATTGACAACAACGGCGACGCGGTCCCGGCCGAGACGCTCGTTGAGATTGCGGATGCCGGCGGGTCTGTCGCATCCGGCGACTGGTGGGTGGGCGAGAACGGGCCCTCAGGGTTCTATTTCTCGGACGAAGCCGTCGACTGGATTGAAGCCGTGGGCAACGGAGAGACACCCCGCCCTCGCTGAAAGTCTCCAGGGAAACTGGCCCTCAACCCGCGAAGTGCCCCCTGGCCTGCAAAGGAAGGGGCACTTCGTGGAGGCCTGAAACGGCCCGGACTAGCGGTTTCAACTAGTGCGTCAGGTCCTTGCCCTTCGTCTCCGGGATGGTGAAGACGAACACCACGCTGACCAGCAGCAGCACCACGGCGTAGACGTTGAACACGTTGGCGAGGCCGATGGTGCCGAGCCAGGTCTGCAGGTACGGGGCGGTCCCGCCGAACACGGCCACGCAGATGGAGTACGGGACGCCGACGCCGATGGTCCGGATGCTGGTGGGGAACAGTTCCGCGTAGACGGCCGGAACGATTGCGGCGCTGGCGGCGATGAAGATCAGCATGACGGACATGGCCACGGCCAGCTGCCAGGCTGAGTCCTTCAGCAGCCAGGTCATGGGGAAGTGCATAACGGCGCTGCCGGCCGCGCCGCCCAGAGCACCTTTTTGCGGCCGATCCGGTCGGACAGCTTGCCCCAGAACGGCAGGGCGGCAATGAATACGATGTTGGCGATCACGCTTGCCCAGAGGGTTTCCCCGCGGTCGATCTTCAGGGTGGTGGCGGCGTAGCTCGGGGCCACGACACCCCAGATGTAGTAGATCACCGTCAGGCCCACCGTCAGCCCGATGACCTGGAGGGCCTGCTTGCGGTGCTTCACGATCTGCGGCCAGATCGGCGCGCGCTTCTCGGAGGCGGTCTCGCCTTCGAACGCCTCGGTCTCGTGCAGCTTGGAGCGCATGATCAACGCGTACAGGCCCATGACGGCGCCAACCAGGAAGGGCACACGCCAGCCCCAGTCATTCATGGCCTCGGTGCTCAGCGTCATGTTGAGGATGGCGCCCAGCAGGGTGCCGGCGAGGATTCCCACCGTGCCCGAGGTGTAGATCAGGGTGGCCCACAGGCCGCGCTTCTCTTTCGGGGCCACCTCGGAGAGGTACGTCTGCGACGACGGCAGCTCGCCGCCGTGGGCCAGGCCCTGGATCAGCCGGGCGACCAGGAGCATCAGTGACGCCCAGACGCCGATGCTGGCGAAGGACGGCGCGACGCCGATCATGAGGCTGCCCAGCGACGCGAGGCCGACGGCGAGCGTCATGGAGGTCTTGCGGCCCACCCGGTCGCCGATCCAGCCGAAGAGGAAGCCTCCGACCGGACGTGCCACAAAGCCGACGGCGAAGATGGCCAGCGTTGCCAGCACCGCCGAGGCGGGATCCGCCTTGCTGAACAGCTGGCTGGCGATGAACGGCGTGAACGTGGCGTAAATGGCCCAGTCGTACCATTCGACGGCGTTCCCGATGCCGGTACCGAGGAGCGTCTTCCGGGTGGCCGCCCGGTCGGCGAGCTGCGGGTCAACGATGGTGGTCATGATTTCTCCGAAAGATCTAGGGCTAGGAAGCGAGGGACGAGGGTGCGGCAGCCAGTGCTGCGATCCGGGCAATGGCGAGCTCCGCGTACAGCGCCGCGCCGTCGGTGAGGACGCCGTCGTCGAACGTGGCGTAGGGGAGTGGTTGAACGCGGTGGCGGTGTGGTCCGCTCCCGGGGCGACGGCACTGAGGCCGATGAAGGTGCCGGGCACCTCGTCCATCACCCGGGAGAAGTCCTCGGATCCGCTGAGGGGCGTGGCCCATCGCGTCAGCCTGGACTCGCCGAACAGGTCCTGGATGGTTTTTTCCGCGGTGAGGGTCTCGTTTTCGTCCGTGATGCTCAGCGGATATTCGGGACGGTATTCCACATCCACCTCCAGGCCGTGGGCGTGGGCGATGCCTTTCAGGAGGGTGGGAACGGCGGTCATCATCCGTTCGCGGGAGGCGTGGGAGAACGTTCGAACGGTCGCTTCGATGCGTGCCGATTCAGGGATGACGTTGCGTGCGGTGCCGGCCTGCAGGACGCCGACGGTCAGGACGACGGGGTCGAACATGTTGAACTGCCGCGTGATCATGACCTGCAGGGCGGTCACCATTTCGGCGGCTGCGGTGACGGGGTCCTTGGCCGTGTGGGGAGCGGAGCCGTGGCCGCCGGCGCCCAGGATGGTGACGAACAGCCCGTCCGAGGCACTGAGCATCACGCCGGGCTTGGTGGCGAACTGGCCGTACGGCTCCAACGAGGAGAACACGTGCATGCCATAGGCGGCGTCGGCACGGCGGCCCGCGGCATCCAGGACGCCCTCGCGGATCATGTGGCCCGCGCCGTCGTGGCCTTCCTCTCCGGGCTGGAACATCAGCACGACGTCGCCGGCCAGCTGCCCGCGGCGTTCGGCCAGCAAGGTGGCCGCCCCGGCCAGCATCGAGGTGTGGAGATCGTGGCCGCAGGCGTGCATGGCGCCGTCGATCCTGGAGGTGAAGTCGACGCCGGTGCGTTCCTGGACGGGGAGGCCGTCCATGTCCGCGCGCAGCAGGACCACGGGTTTGTCGGCGGAAGTGTGAGGCGCGCCGCCGCGCAGAACTGCGGTGACCGACGTCGTGGTTTCGCCGAGAGTGATTTCGTACGGCAGACCGTCGAGGGCTCTGAGAACTTTCTCCTGGGTGCGCGGGAGGTGAAGGCCGATCTCCGGTTCCTGATGCAACTCGTGGCGCAGCCGGGTGATGTGGCTCTGGAGTTCCTTGGCATCGGCGGTGACCGACATATGTTTCCCTCTTTCCGAACGGTTGGTAGGTGCCTTACAACCATTGTGGAGTGACTGGAGTCACAGCTGGAGAAATGGCTGGAAAAATGCAAAAGTAGGATTGTTAGCGCAGGAATCATTCAGTGACGGCGGGGGCGCTGTGGAGATCAGCGAGGAAGACCTCAAGCTCATTAACGCCCTGCAGATCGCGCCGCGGATCAGCTGGTCGGACGCCGCCGGCATCCTGGGCGTCCACGCGACCACCCTGGCGGCCCGCTGGGAAAGGCTCAGGGCCTCCGGCGCGGCCTGGAGCACCGCTCACCTGATGGGCGACCCGAAGCAGATGTGCCTGGCGCTGGTTGATGTGGACTGCGAGATGAGGCGGCGGGCCGAGGTGACGGCCGCGCTGGCAGCCATCCCGGAAGTGGTCACGGTGGAAGAAGCGGCCAGCAACCGCGACCTCATGCTGACCGTCATCACGCCCACGCTGGCGCGGTTCAGCGACATCGTGGTGGAGCAGCTTAAGGAGATCCCGGGCCTGACCAAGTACCAGACGGCGCTGTGCACCCGGCTGCACTCCGGCGGGTACGCGTGGCGGCTCAACGTCCTGGACAAATCGCAGCTGGCCGCCCTGCAGGCCCTGGCCGGGCCCGAAGCGGCGGCCCGGCAACCCTGCACACCAGGGCGCACCGCTGCCGCAGAGCCACCTGGACCTGATCCCGTTCCTGGCCAGGGACGGGCGTGCGGCGGCTGCGGACATCGCCCGCGCCCTTGGGCGCAGTCCGGCCACGGTCCAGCGCCAACTGAACCGTGTTCTGGCCAGCCGGGTTCTTTCGTTCCGGTGTGAAATTGCGCAGAAGTACTCGGGGTTTCCGGTCAGCTGCCAGTGGTTCGCCAACGTTCCGCCGGGACAGCACGAGGCGGCCGCCTCCGAGCTGCGCAGCTTCCGCAACGTGAGGCTCACTGCTTCCACCACCGGCCGCACCAACTTCGTGATCCTGATGTGGTTGCATTCCCTGGCGGAGGTCCTCAATGCCGAACAGGCGCTCCAGCAGCGGATCCCCGGAATCGAGCTCGTGGAAAGCGTGGTGGTGCTCAACACTGCCAAGCGGGTCGGCTGGATGCTGAACCCGGATTCCACCGCCACCGGCGCCGTGGTGGTGCCGGCCGCCGAGCTGGCCCCGACCGCCTGAGGCGCGGGGAGCCGGGCCTTCGTGGAGGTGTCGGTGGCCTAGCTGTTCTTCTTCCAGCGCTTCGGCCACTTCGCGTTGAACAGCAGGAGCCCCAGCAGGAGCGCGTCTACGGTCATGATCGCGGCCATGAGGTAGGCCCAGCCGATCATCATGTGGTGCTCACCGCCGATCGGCGGCACGAAGTGTGGGGGTGCATCAGAATGCCCATGACAATCTCCTGACTCGGATTCCCCCGGCCACTCGATAGTTTTCCCAGTGTGCCACGGCTGCGGCCCGGATGGAACGGCGCGCGCCGCCACGAATGTGGATTTCATGGAACTGGCCGACGCGGGACGCCGACAAGGCGGCCGAGCTGGCTCTGCACCACGTCACGAGCTTCGAAGAGACCATCCGGAAGGTGATATATGCGCGAGGCCTGTGTCAGGCGCAGAATCGGAATCGGAAACGAGAGGACTCTGCGCAATGGCCATCGAAGTCCGTCCGGCGACGCAGTTCGAGGATGTAAAGGCAGTAGTGGGCCCCAAGCGGCCCGATGCCAACGTGTGCTGGTGCCTGAGCTACCGCATCCCGTCCAAACAGAACCTGGAGTTGCGCGGCCCGGAGCGCGGGGAACTGGTCAGGCAGTTGACGGGCCAGGACCCGCCGCCCGGAGTGCTCGCGTACGACGGCGGCGAGGTGGTGGGCTGGGCGGCTGTCCATCCGCGCGCCGACACCAGCTTTGCCCGCAACCGCAAGATCCCCCACGTGGACGACCTCGACGTGTGGTCGGTGTGGTGCATCCGGGTGCGGCCCGGGCATCGCGGCAGGGGAATCTCCCATCAGGTGTTGAAGGGCGCCGTCGACTTCGCCCGCAGCTACGGCGCGCCGGCCATCGAAGGCTACCCGGTGGACAATCAGGGCCACCACGTGGACCTCACCATGGCCTACGTGGGCACCCGGAAGCTCTTCGAAGGGGCTGGGTTCACCATGGTTTCCGGCACCGACTCCGTGCTCAACGGCTTTCCCCGCGTGCTGATGCGCCTGGACCTTCAGTGAGGCACGGCTGAGCCACCCTCCCCGTGTACGAGGCCAAGGCGGACATGAGACTCCCGTAGGCACCTTCCCCACGATGCTGCAACCATATTTCGTTCAGTGCAACGATTTCCTCATCGGCTCGCTCGTCACCCCTAGGGAGCCGCCACTCTTGCCTTGAAGTTACAGCCCGGAAACACAAAAGCATTGACTGTGTCTCATGTCACGCCTAATCTGATGCAACAGCGTTGCACTGAATGCAACCCCAAAACCTTTGGTGGATACATGAGTAACGAAACTTCCTCCCCGCCACACTTGCGGGACCGAGCGGCCCAGCAGACCCTGGCGGCGGCGTCAGCAAGGAAACGCGCCGCCGGGTGATCGCGGCGAGCTTTATCGGAAATTTTGTGGAGTGGTTTGACTACGCCGTGTACGGCTACCTGGCCGTTACTATCGCGGCGGTATTCTTCCCCGAGTCAGATCCCCAGACCGGGCTTCTGCTCACCTTCGCTCTGTTTGCGATCTCGTTCCTGGTCCGGCCCCTCGGAGGCTTCGTGTGGGGCCACATCGGAGACCGCGTCGGGCGCCGGACTGCCCTTTCCTGTCCATCCTGATCATGTCCGGAGCGACGTTCTGCATCGCGCTGATTCCGGGCTACGACACGATCGGCATCTGGGCTCCGATCCTGCTCCTGATCATCCGCGTCGCCCAGGGCTTCTCAGCCTCCGGTGAATACGCCGGCGCCTCCGCATTCCTCGTCGAGTACGCCCCCGCCAACAGGCGCGGCCTCTACGCCGCCGTCGTGCCGGCAAGCACCGCAGCGGGCCTGCTTCTGGGCTCCCTGCTCGCGGGCCTGCTGACCACTCTGCTCAGCTCCGAGGCGATGCAGAGCTGGGGGTGGCGTCTGCCTTTCCTCCTTGCGGCCCCGATGGGCCTGATCGGGCGCTACATCCGCACCAAGCTCGAAGACACGCCTGTATTCCGAGAGCTCGCAGCGGAGGACCAGACCATCAAGGCCCCCGTCTTCGGGCTCTTCCGCAATCACTGGAGACTGCTGCTGAAGGCCGTCGGTGCGGTGCTGCTCAACGCCGTCGGCTTCTACGTGATCCTCAGCTACATGCCGACCTACCTGTCCTCCGAGCTTGGCCTCGGGGCAACCGAATCCTTCCTCGCAACCACCATCGCGCTGCTGACGTACATCGGATTCATTTTCCTCACCGGAATGCTCTCAGACCGCTATGGCCGCAAGAAGGTGCTCATCGCCGCATCCATCAGCTTCATCGTGCTGACCGTGCCCGCCTTCGCCCTGCTGGGAACTGGAAGCTTCGTCGTCATCGTCTTGGTCCAGATCCTGCTGGGCGCCATGCTCACCCTCAATGACGGCACTCTGCCCAGCTTCCTCGCGGAAATGTTCCCCACCCGTGTCCGCTACAGCGGCTTCGCGGTCAGCTTCAACCTCTCCAACGCGCTTTTCGGCGGCACCGCGCCCTTCATGGCCACCCTCCTGATCGCCGCCACGGGCAACGACCTTGCTCCGGCCTGGTACCTGGTCGCAGCCGCAATCATTTCCCTGATTGCAGTCGCACTTTCCCGCGAGACCAGCAAGGAACCACTGACCCACGGGTAAACCAACCCGCTTCAACTTTCCCCTGAAGAAATCATCGAAGAAAGGCACCACCAAAATGACCATCACTACATCCGACAACGCTTCGTCCATCGCCGAGCTGGAGCGCCTCAAGGTCCTGAACAACGGCAAGAAGGTCAGCCTCACGTTCTCCGATGCCGAGTTTGAGCGCCGGCTGTCCGGCCTGCGCCGGATCATGGCGGAGAAGAGCCTGGACGCCGTCGTCCTGACGAGCTACCACTCCATCAAGTACTACTCCGACTTCCTGTTCACCTACTTCGGCCGCTCCTACGCCATGGTGGTCACCAAGGATGACACAGTGACCGTCACGGCCAACATCGACGCCGGCATGCCGTGGCGCCGCAGCTACGGCGACAACGTGGTCTACACGGACTGGCGCCGGGACAACTACATCTTCGCCATCCAGGAGGTGCTGCGCACCCGCGGCATCAACCCGCGCCGGATCGGCGTCGAAGATGATTCGCTTCCGCTGGACAACCGCAACAAGATCCAGGCGGCGTTTGAGTCGGCCACACTGGTGGACGTCGCCCAGGCCGCCATGCGCCAGCGGATGATCAAATCGGCCGAAGAGATCGAGGTCATCAAGCACGGGGCCCGCATCGGCGACCTGGGCGGCGAGGCCATCCGCAACGCCATCACCGCCGGGATCACCGAATACGAGGTCGCCCTGATCGGCACCGAAGCGATGGTCCACGAAATTGCCCGGACCTTCCCGAACTCGGAAATCCGGGACACCTGGGTCTGGTTCCAGTCCGGCATCAACACCGACGGCGCCCACAACTGGGCCACCACCCGCAAGATCCAGGAACATGACATCCTGTCCCTGAACTGCTTCCCCATGACCTCCGGCTACTACACGGCCCTGGAGCGCACCCTGTTCTACGGCGAGCCCGACGCCCGCTCCCTCGAGCTGTGGAACATCAACGTCGAAGTCCACAAGCGCGGCCTTGAACTCATCAAGCCGGGTGCGGTCTGCAAGGACATCGCCGCTGAACTGAATGAGATCTACGTGGGCCACGGACTGCTGGCCAACCGGACCTTCGGATATGGCCACTCCTTCGGCGTCCTCAGCCACTACTACGGCCGGGAGGCCGGACTGGAGCTTCGCGAGGACATCGACACCGTGCTGGAGCCGGGCATGGTGGTCTCCATGGAACCGATGATCACCGTGCTGGACGGACAGCCCGGCGCCGGCGGCTACCGCGAGCACGACATCCTGGTGGTCGGCGAGGACGGGGCCGAGAACATCACCAAGTTCCCCTTCGGCCCGGAATACAACATCGTGGGCGCCTGAGCGTCCCCCGACCCGCAAGGAAGCGGCGCCACGTCCCACGTGGCGCCGCTTTCGTCCCCTGTACGGAATGATGGGATCACCATGAGTCCAGAAGAAGCCCCTGACACCAACGGAAACGGCGACACCAAGGGCGCCTCCGTCATCGTCAACGCCATCGCCGTGCTGCGGTCTTTCACCGCCGATGAACCGCTGCTCGGCGTCACCGAGATCGCCAACCGGGTCGGTCTGCACAAGAGCACAGTGTCCCGGATCCTGTCCACCTTCGAGCAGGAGCGCCTGGTGGAACGGGACCCGGAAACGCGCCGTTTCCGCCTGGGCCTGGGCCTGATCGCCGTTGCCGGCCCGTTGCTCGCGGAACTCGAGGAACGTCGTGTGGCCTACCCGGTGCTGCGTGAACTCACCGAACAGACCGGCGAAACCAGCGCCCTGATGGTCTGGAACGGCAACGAATCGATGTGCGTGGAGCAAATCGCCAGCCACCACCAGATCAAGCACACCACTCCGCTGGGAGCCCGGTACCGGGACGCCATGAGTGCGTCCGTCCAGGTCTTCCTGTCGGCTGAACCAGCGGAGCGGGCCCGCGCCCTGCTCCGCAGCGGAACCATCACCTATCCGGGGCTGGATGATGCCGGCCTTGACAACTACCAGACCAAGCTCGGCGACGTAGCCCACCGGGGCTGGGCCATCAATTACGGGGAATCATCCATCGACGAAGTGGGCGTGGCCGCGCCCGTGTACGACCACCGCGGCGACGTTGTGGCCGCTGTCCTCATCCCGGCCCCCGGTTCCGCGTGTCCCGCGAACGACTCCAAAGCCTGGGTGAGGCGTGTGCCACGGCTGCGCACCAAGTCACCACGCGCCTGGGCGGACGTCCGCCCGGGAGGCCGGAGCGCGGGCCGCGCTGACGGTCGGCCGGGCGGGCGGGAGCGTCAGGCGAGCCTCGCCAGCCGCGCGGCCAAATGCAAGGCCGCGAGCCGTCCCGTGTCCCGCGGGTCACCGCCGCACAGCTCGAAGATCCGCCGCAGCCGTTGATGCATGGACTGCCGCTCCAGGTGAAGCTCGCGGGCGGCGTGGGCGGTATTGCACCCGCAGTCCAGCCATGTGGCCAGGGTGTCGAGCAGCCGCGAATTGCGTTGTGCGTCATGGTCCAGGAGCGCACCCAGCTGCCGGCGCACGAAGTTCCGTCGCTGGTCCGGGTCCAGTGCCTGAACGGCGAGACGTTCGACGGCGAACACCTCGGCGTCGATGACGGGACCGTGCCCGCCGTCGGACCCATGCCCGGAGTGCCGGGGAGAGTTCGCCAATTCCAGGGTGAGCTTGGCTTCGGCCACTGACCAGGGAGCATCCGCAATCCCGGCCACCAGCGGACCTACCGCGGCCAGCGTCCCGGCCATGGCGGGCAGCTCCATCAGGCCGGCCAGGAGTACCTGCCGGCTCGCCTCCGAAGCTTCTCCGGCCAGGCTGGCCACTGCCAGGAGCTCGGCGTTGTCGACATACGTTGCGTGGGACCGCGCTACCCGGGCCAGATGCTGTTCCACCGACGCCCGCAGCTGTTGTGAGATCTCCGACCTCACCACCACGGCGACGAGCGGGGCGGAGACCGGAATTCCGGCCGCTGAGGCCAGCTGCTGAAGCCGCCAGGGCTGGCTGCCGGAATCAATCGCGCGGATCAGCGCAGCTCCTGCCACCTCCCGCAGTCCGGGCGACATCCGCTGCAGCATGGCCAGCGCCAGAATGTCCACGGAGCGTTTCCCCGCTGTCCGGGCCAGGTTCTCGTCCTCGCCCGGCGGAACCCGGAGCAGCAGTTGCGCCGCCAGGATTCCGCGGACCGGAACATCGATGTGGATCAGACGTGCATGGTCCTCCGGCGTGGGCGCGGACTCCGCCGTCGGGCCGGTAACGCCGGTATCGCCGGCCGCGTCGGCGGCGTCGTGCGCCGGCGCTGCGCTGGCCAGGGTCGCACCCGTGAGCGAAGCCAGGGTCACCTCAGCGTGGGTGATGCCGGCGAGCACGGCCAGGATCCGGTCCAGGCTGCCTCCGTGCGCCAGTTCCACTGCCATCGCGTGGCTTGCCTCATCTGCCTGCCGCAACTGGGAGACCGACTCGCTGACCAGCGACGAGTTGATCGCCTGCATAACACTGACAAACGGCACCACCTTGCGAAGCTCGATCAGGGGAAGGCCAGCAGCTTCGGCAGCCGACACCATCGAGGACGGGAGCGAAGGGAGGGCGACGCCGGTTTCGATGGCCAGGGCGGCCACGCCCCGCTCTGCCAGCTGGCGGATGTAGGTGACGCGCCGCTCCTCGGAGGCGAGAGCGAGGGCTTCGCCTCCCGTCAGCAGAAGCTCCCCGCCGTCAAGTAACGGCGCGATGTCCAGAATCTCACTTGAGTGGATCCACCGGAGCTGGGTTCTGGCAGCGTTGCCCGCCCCCGCCCGGATGAGGGGATCAGCGGCCGTGAGGGTCGGGTGGTTGAGAACATCTTGAAGCCGTATTGGCATGACACTCCGTCGCGTAAGGCAGGTATTAACTAGACACATCATATATAGGCGCATGTGGCATATGCCACATAATCTTGAAGGACCCCACTTACTCACGGAGGCTCCAATGCGTGAAAACCCCCAAGATTTCGGTCAGCCCCGCTCCAGCGGTTCCCGCCGGTCCAGTGGTCAACGAGGACCACGTAGACCATGAGGCCTGGCTTCAGCCCATTCCTGAGTCCCAGCGGACGCGGAAGGTTTCCGGTCAGTTCTGGATCTGGGCGGCGCCAATCTCGCCCCGATTAACTGGGTGCTCGGCGCCCTTGGCATCCATCTCGGCCTCGGATTCGCCGATACTGTCATCGTTCTGGTTTTGGGGAACCTGATCGGCATGCTGCTCTTCGGATGCTTTGTACTGCTGGGCCAGAAGACGGGGGCGACCGGCATGGTCCTGGCCCGGGCGGCATTCGGCCGGCGCGGAAACTACCTTCCGGCGGCCATCCAGGCGCTGCTGGTCATCGGCTGGTGCGCGGTCAACACCTGGATCATCCTGGACCTGGTGATGGCGCTATTCGGCACCCTGGGATGGGTGGACCCGACGGCCCAGAACTACGGCTGGAAGATCGGCGTCGCCACGGCCATCATGGCCGCGCAGGTCGCCATCGCGTGGTTCGGCTACAAGGCCATTGCCGCGTTCGAGAAGTGGACCGTTCCGCCGACCATCATCATCCTCGCGGTGATGTCCGCCGTCGCCTGGTTCGGGATGAAGATCAACTGGTCCTACGCCGGACCGGCGGGCAACATCCTCGAAGGTTCCGAGCGCATCGCCGCGATGAGCGCGGTCATGACGGCGATCGGTATCGGCTGGGGCATCACCTGGTTCACCTACGCCGCCGACTACTCCCGCTTCGTCAGCACCGAAGTGCCCAAGCGCAAGCTCTACCTCGCCTCGGTCCTGGGCCAGTTCATCCCGGTCGTCTGGCTCGGCATCCTGGGCGCCAGCCTGGCCACCAACAGCGGCGAGATCGACCCCGGCAAACTGATCGTCCAGAACTTCGGTGTCCTGGCGCTCCCGGTACTCCTGATGGTCCTGCACGGGCCGATCGCCACCAACATCCTTAACATCTACACCTTCTCCGTCGCGACGCAGGCCTTGGACATCACCATCAGCCGCCGCAAGCTCAACCTGTTCGTCGGCGTGTTCTCGCTCGCCGCCGTCGTCTTCTTCATCTTCCAGGAGGACTTCGCCGCCGTCCTGGACGCGTGGCTGATCGGCCTCGTCGCGTGGGTCGCCGCCTGGGGCGGCGTCATGCTGGTCCACTACTTCTGGATTGAGAAGCGCTGGCCCAGCGACCCGGCCCGGCTCTTCGACGCCGTCGGCACCAAACGCCTCCCGGGCGTGAACCCCGCCGGCATCGCTTCCCTGCTCATCGGCATCTTCGCCACCTGGCTGTTCATGTACGGGCTGGTACCGGCCATGCAGGGCCCCGTCGCCGTCGCCCTCGGCGGATGGGACCTGTCCTGGCTCGCCGGCGGCCTCACCAGCGCCACGGCCTACGCCCTGATGGGGCCGCGCTTCCACCGCAAGTACCTGCAGGTGCCCGGCACCGTCGAGGCTGCCCCGGTCGCTGACCTGCCTCGCGTGACCGACCTCCCCACCACAACCGCCCCAGTCGGCCTCTAGCCAGCACTCATCGAGGAGCACCATCAGCATGGACAAGTCAGTATTTCTGGAAGACCTGGATGCCTTTGCCTACCGTGAAGCCTTGGCATCCGGGGAGGCGATCGTTCTCATTCCCGTCGGGTCCCTGGAGCAGCACGGCCCCCACCTTCCGCTGGGAACGGACACCATCCTGTCCTCCCACTTCGCGGAAGGCGTCGCCCGGCGGCTGGATGCAATGGTTGCCCAGCCGATCGCCTACGGGTACAAGTCCCAGCAGAAGTCCGGCGGCGGCAACCACCTCTCGGGTACCGTCAGCCTTGATGGCGCCACCCTGATCGGCGTGGCGCGCAACCTGGTCAAGTCCTTCTTCAACCAGGGCGTCCGGCACGTGGTCTTCATCAACGGCCACTTCGAGAACTACCAGTTCCTGTACGAGGGAATTGACCTGGCCCTGGACGAGCTTGGGATTGAGCCCGGGGCACAGCAGAGCGTGCTTCTGCTGTCGTACTGGGACTTTGTCAGCCAGGACACGCTGACGCAGGTCTACCCCGACGGCTTCCCGGGCTGGGACATCGAGCACGGCGGGGTCCTGGAAACCTCGCTTATGCTCCACCTCGAACCGGCCCGGGTTGCCATGGACCGCCTGGTCGACGGTCCTGCCGCGGTCCTTCCGCGTTTTGACAGGCTTCCGGTGGTGCCGGAGCGGACACCCGCCACCGGTTGCCTGTCATCGGCCGCTGGGTCCAGTGCAGCCAAGGGCGGGCTGCTGTACGGGCAGGTGGTCGGAGATCTGGCCGTCGACCTCGCCGGCGAACTGGTCCGTGAACCCGCGCCCGCAGCTGTTCCGGTGTAGGGCACAACGATCCACAGGGCAACGCGAACTCAGGTGCCGCGGGGAGACTTCCCCGCGGCACCTTTGCTGTCACGGTGAATTTGCGCTCCTGCCCAGTTACCTCTTCGGAGGCGGCCCGGCTGCACTAATCTGGGGAGTGGCCAGCATTCGAGAAGCGCAAAAGCAGATGACCCGCCGATTGTTGCTCGAGAAAGGGCTGGAGCTCTTCGAGGAGAAGGGGTACGCCGCCACGACGGTGGACGACATCGCCGCCGCCGTCGGCACCACCCGGGCCACCTTTATGCCCATTACCCGTCCAAAGCCCAGCTGATGCGGTCGCTGGTGGAGCGGTCCAACGAGATGCTGACCGAGGCGGACGTCCCGCCGTTGCATGCCGTGGTGGAATCCGGGGACCGTGAGCTGATCAGGGTCTGGCTCGCCCGGAAGTTTGACCAGTGGGCCGAAATCCGCCCCTACGTGGTGGCGGCGCACCAGGCCGCGGCCAGTGAACCGGATATCCAGGCGGCCTTGGACCAGTGGTTCGACACGGCGATCGATGACATGCAGGCGGGCCTTGACCGGGCCGGACGGTTTGACCCGGCCAGCCGCCGGGTGCGGTGCGCGCTGGCCTTCGGCGAACTGGAGTTCTTTTCCCGGCGCTGGATGCGGCTCGGCTGGACCGTGGACCGCGAAGTTTCACTGGACCTGATGGTCGACAACTGGTGCTTCCTGCTGGCTGATTAAGCAGGAAGCACCAGGGCGCAGGCCGCCGCGGGGTCAGTCCGTATGGCGTTCCGCCGCCTTGCGCGTGGTGAACGGCAGGACGAGCCGGGACGGGTGGGCGGCGTCGCGGTAGATCTTATGGGTGACGGGCCGCCCACCGGCAGGTGGAAGGCATCCGGAGGGAGCAACGCGTTGTGCTCATCGGCCAGCGGCTCGTCGTTGGACAGTTCCACCGTCAGCTTGTGCCCAGGCCGGAACGTGTTCGCGAACGGGTAGAGGCGCAGCACGTATTCCTCGATCTGCCCGGGCTCCACCGGAACGGCGCGGGTGTGCGGATGGACCGGGTTGCCTTCGGTGGTCCGCTCGTCGAGCTCGCGGTGTGAGGCCTTGAGGTAGCCGCTGGTGATGAGCTGGCGCTTGCCGTTCGGGGCGTAGTCCCAGAGGCGCAGGATGAAGTTGGTGTCCGGCTGGTCGATTTCGGCGAAGATGTGCGCGGCGCCGGTGCCTATCATCTCCGTGTCCTCCTCGAAGACGGGGGTGGACCAGCTGATGATCTCCACCTTGTCGGTGACCGTCAGCGGCGCCTGGTAGAAGCCGTCCGGGGCGGCGTACTCGGCCCCCATCAGCTCGGGCTCGGTGGACAGCAGGCGGCGTGGACGCAGGTAGAGGGACGTGTATTCGATGTCCTTCGGCGGCCACTGGTCAGCGGTCACCACCTCGCGGGAGCCCTCCACGAAGACGCTGACGGCAGGCTCGTCCATGACGCCGTTGTCGATGCCCTTGATCCAGAAGTCGTACCACCGGAACATCTTGTCGTGCTCCTCGATGAAGGGGCGGGACTGCATCGGCGGGTACGGGCCGATGTCGAGCTTTTGGGGCCCTTCAGCTCGTTGAACAGCTCGATGGTGCCGTCCAGGGTCCAGCCGCGGCCCTGGTCGAGCTGCAGCCACACCGGGATGTCAATGTTCGGGGCCAGCGTGATGGGATTGCGCTCCTCGTACCAGTCGCCGTCGAGTTCGTTCATCACGATGTCGAACCAGGCCTCATGGTTCTTGGGGTAGTTCAGGACGTGCACCAGGTTCGGCCAGGCGGCGACGTCGGGATCCTCAAGACGCTTGGCGACCAGCTTCTTCAGCTCGTCGGGGAGTACTTCTCGATCATGCGGGACTTGACGCCGTCGGTGAACGCCCAGCCGGAGTCGCCGCCGCGGCCTCGCGGGCGGCACGGGGCATGAACCACATGATGCCGCCGTGATAGGTGGTTTCGTAGAAGTCGTAGTGGCCGCCGCTGACGAAGATCGCTTTCAGGGACGGCGGGCGCTCGGCCGCGGCCAGCACCTGCATGGAGCCGAAGTAGGAGATGCCGACCATGCCGACATTGCCGTCGCACCAAGGCTGCTCGGCCACCCACTCGATGAAGTCGTACGCGTCCTGGCCCAGCGAGACGCCGCCGGCGTTGTAGTTGCCGATGTGCTCGCCGCCGGAGTGGCCGGAGCCGCGCAGGTCGCCGATGACGTGGACGTAGTCCTCCTTGACGATGCGGGCGATGTCGCCGGCCTCGATGCAGCCGTCCCACATGGGGCTGGGGCGCCGCTGCGGCGGGGTGGTGAGGGCCAGCGCCTGCAGTTCTTTGCCGTAGGGGCTCAGCGCCACCAGCGCCGGACGCGGCTTGTCATCAACACCCTGGTAGGCGTCCGCGGCGAGCTCGACGCCGTCCCGCATGGGGACGCGGAGATTCTTGCGGACGGCGATCTTCTCCCCGCCGGAGTCGATGGTCTGATACTCATTCATGATTGCGAAGCTCCTCAGTTAATGCGTCTGGTTGAACTGCGAGAGATGGCCGTGCATCGTGGTGAAGAAGGGGGACGGTTCCAGCGTGGGGTCCCCGTGTAGCCGAGCTCTTCGGCCACCGGGGCGAACGGGGAATACACCGAATCGGTCTCCTGCAGTCCCGCGCGCAGGTACCGGCGGGCGACGTTGTCGATCCTGGCCTCAAGGTCCAGGCTGCCCTGCAGGGCATTGCGGGCCGCCTCACGGTCCAGTTCGACGCCGAACGGCACGCCGTCCGCGTTCCGGTACGGGTGGCCGAGGTACAGGTGCTCGGGCCGGACCTCGTCGCGCAGGTACTGCAGGCTCGAGCGGTAGGCGGCCGGATCCTCGTAGCCGGGGAAGCCGTTGGCGGCCCCGTGGATCTGCACGGCGTCGCCGACGAAGACCGACTGCTGCCCGTCCACCACGTAGGCCACGGACCCGGGAGTGTGGCCCGGGATGGGGTGCACGGAGACGGTGACGTCCCCGCCCAGGGAGAGGGTCTCCCCGCCCTTCACCAGCATGCTGGGCTCCATCTCGCCGGAGATGACATGGTTCGCTGCCTTCGTCTGCTCCGCCACGGCGTGCGGATTGTGGATGTACTGCTGGCGCACGTCCACGTACTGGTCGACGTGTGCGCGCCGGGACCGCAGCAGGTGCGCGTCGGCCTCATGGATCACGACGTTGGCGCGGCGGCCCGTGAGCTCCCAGAGGGCGTGCGCACCGCCGAGGTGGTCGATGTGGCCGTGGGTCAGGAGGATCCAGCGCACGTCCTCGATGCTGCGGCCCAGCTTCTCGAGCGCGGGGACCATGCCTTCGGCGGGCGACGACGCGATGCCGGTGTCGACAATGGCCGGTTCCGGGGCGTCGATGAAGAAGCTGTAGAGGCCGAACCGGCCCCACGGCGAGACCAGCGGATGGATGGCGACTGGCTCCGTCATTGCGGGGCGCTCCCGTTCAGGAAATCACCCGTCTCCTGGAAGGCCCGGTGGAACTCCGGGATCCAGGAGAAGTTCTGGACGAAGCCGTGGTTGGCCCCTGCGTAGCGGCTGACCGTCGTGTTCACGCCGGCCTCCGCCAGGCGCCGGCCGTACAGCTCGCCCTCGTCCCGCAGGGGGTCGAATTCGGCCGTGATGATCAGTGCGGGTGGCAGGCCGGCGAGGTCCTTGCGTTTGATGGGGGAGACGAGGGGATCCGCGGGATCCGCCCCGCTCTCAAGGTAGAAGGAGTTGAACGGCAGCAGCCCCGCCGTCTCCAGCCCGTACCCTCAGCGTTCTCCCGCAGCGAGGCGTAGCGGTCGACGTCGAAGTCCAGGTCCAGCGACGGGTAGAACAGGACCTGGTGCGTGAGGTGGGGAACCCGTCGTCGTGCGCCTTCGCGGCGACGGCGGCGACGAAGTTGCCGCCCGAGCTGTCGCCCGCGATGGCGAGGTTCTTGCCGTCCCAGTTGAGGTTCCCGCCGTTCTCCGCCGCCCAGCGGAGCGCCCCGTAGCAGTCGTCCAGGCCGGCCGGGAAGGCGGCCTCGGGGGCCAGGCGGTAGCCGACGGAGATGACCTTGTAGCCGGTTTCCCTGGCCAGGGACCGCGCGACGTGGTCGTGGGTGTCCAGGCTGCCCAGGAAGAACGCGCCGCCGTGGACGTACACCAGCAGGCCGTACGCGTCAGCCTCAGCCGGGGTGTAGATCCGCACAGGCACCTCGCCGGAGGAGTCTCCGCTGTGAGGTCCTCCACTGCGTGCTGCGGCAGCCGGTCCTCGAGCGGGGCGACCTGGGCGGCCTCGCCGGTGCGCATGGCCACCGGATTCAGCGGCGAACCATCGGGTGCCGGCAGGGTGCTGAGGATCTTTGCGATTTCGGGATGGATTGTCATGGCGTTCAGGCCTTCGCCGGTGCTGCTGCGCTGACGCCGGCGGGCTGCTGGGACGCGGGTTTCTGGCCCGGGAAGACGTCGTTGACCTCTTCCTCGCTCCACCCCTGGCGTGAGATGCGCTGCAGCTCGTCGGTCACCGGCTTGCGGGTTGCCTGGAACAGGGAAAGTGCCTCCTTGACCGAGCCGGCCTGGGCCAGTGCGTCGGCCAGCGCTCCGGCGTCCTCGATGGCGGAGTTCGCGCCCTGGCCCTGATGGTGCAGCATGGAGTGCGCCGCATCGCCCATCAGGACAACGGAGTCGGTGTGCCAGCTGTCCACGGGGTCGATGTCGTAGACCGCGCGGATGTTGACGGTGTCCATGTCCAGGCCGCGGGCAATCGCCACGATCCGCTCGTCGAAACCTTCCACAGTCTTCAGGAGTTCGTCCTTCGTAATGACCGGCGCCCAGGTCCCGTCCGGATTCAGGGCGGTGATGTCGAAGGACATCTGGTTGCGGTGCCGCAGCGGCAGCAGGTAGACCTTTGTGCCCCTGCCCATGTACATCCGCAGGTTGTCGTCGACCACCATCCCGTGGGCGTCGTCGGCGGAGATCACCACCCGGTAGGCGTGCTCGCCGGAGAACACGGGGCCCTTGCCGCTAAAGAGCTGCTCGCGCACCGCGGACTTGATGCCGTCGGCACCGACCACCAGGTCGGCTTCGACCGTCTTGCCGTTGGCGAAGGTCAGGACGGAGCGGCCGCCCTTGTCCTCGATGGTCTCCAGCCTGTGGCCCAGCTGCACCATTCCCTCGGGAAGCACGCCGAGCAGGGCCTCGATGAAGTCGCGGCGGTGGATGAGGTACGTCTGCTTCTCGTCGCCGAACTCGGGCCAGGTGTCCTTCATGATCGGCTCGCCGGTGGCCGTGAGGATTTCAAAGTAGTCGCTCGCCGAGCTCACCTTGGCGACCGCGTCGAAGATCCCCACTGGCGGAACCGGGCCATGGTGGCGGGCCGGAGGCCGATGCCGGCGCCGACCTCTCCCATCTGGGGAGCCTGCTCGTAGACCCTGACCTCCGCACCGAGCAGGCTCAGGGCCTTGGCCGCCGCAGCGCCGCCGTAACCTGCGCCGACGACGGCGATCTTGAGGTTCTTGATGTCTTCAGCCTTCATGGTTTCATCTCTCTCTTGACTCTTTCGTGCCCGGGCCTTGTCTGGCGGAACGGGTAAGTTGTGGGTGCCTGTCCGCAGGTCAGGCCTGAAGGGACAGGAATTCGGCCGGATTGTCCTTGAGCAGCAGTTTGATGGTGGCGTCGTCGATGCCGGCGGCGCGCATGTCGGGGATCATGTCCTCGAAGATGTAGTTGATGGTGTGGCCCTTGACGCCGGGCCAGCCCAGCGGGCTGCAATTGGCGTCGGCCGAGACGAGGAGCTTGTCCGCATAGCCCTTGTTGACCAAGTTGACGAAGTGCTCCATGCGTTCGGCGCGCTTGCGGCCCCAAAACGGCGGATCCGGCAGCTCGAGGTCGTAGCCGAAGGTGTCGAAGCCGATGCGGCCGCCCTGCTCGTAGATCCAATCGTGCGGGGTGATCGGAGCGTTGAGGCCGTCGTCGGCGTGGCCGAAGAGCACGCGGTCCAGCGAAAGGCCCTCTTCGTTGAAGATGGTCACGGCCGGTTCGGGATCTATGGCCAGGTGGGTCAGGATCGGCGCGCCGGTGACGACGGCGGCGCGGGCCGCAGCGCGGTAGATCCGCTTGTCGAGGTCCGTCATGCGTCCGCCCCGGCTTACGCCGACCTTAATGACGCCGGCCTTCGCACCTGTGTTGCCGATGCCGACGGTGATCTCATGGATGAACACCTTGGCGAGGTAGTCCACGGTGGCGCGGGAGAAGTGCGGCAGGGCGGTGTCGCCGCCGACGAAGCCGGTGCAGGCCACGATGTGCACGCCCGTCTTGGCGGACAGGGACTTGTAGTAGTCCACGTCGCGACCGTTGCAGATGCCCGTGGCGTCCACAAAGGTCCCGCCGCCGTTTTCGCGGAATTTCCGCAGCTTCGGCACGGTCTCCTCGTAGGCCTGCTCAGGCGACTTCCACCATGTGGTGTCCAATTCGGAGCCGGGCATGCCGTACCCGATGTGTTCGTGGACCGCCACGATTTCCAGTTCTTCGGCCGGGATGGTTCCCAGCACGGTGTTGACCTTGGTCATTCGTTCACTCACCTCAGGGGTTCGAAAGTTTGTTGAGTGGAGGCCGACGCGTTCCTAGCGAACGGTCAGCAGGTTGCGCGGGTTGTCCACGAGGATGCGCCGGGCGTCCTCGTCGCTCAGGCCGTGCGCCTTGAGGAAAGGCACGAACGTGGACACGACGTGGCTGAACGGCAGGTCGTAGTCCGGCTGTCCCTTGGCCACGCCGATCGAGTTGCCCGACAGGATGATCTTGTCGGCATGGCCGGCCTTGACGAGCCCGAGCACCAGTTCGGCGCGGTCATGGTCGGTGAGGTAGCCGGCGTGGTCGTTCAGGCCCACGTTGTCGATGCCGACGAAGGCTCCGCGGCCAGCCACCTCGAGGGCGGCGCCGGCGGCGTCCTTGCGGTCGAGGCCGCCGACGAGCACCCGGTCGGCCGGGAGCTCTTCGTCCAGGACGATGTCGAGATCGTGCAGCGCGTCGGCACCAAATCGGATGGACACCGGGATGCCGGTCTTCAAGGATGTTCTGGCTGCGCCGCGGAACAGACTCTCCTCGGTGGGCGTCATGCCGGTCCGGGCGGCCGTGGTGGTCACCAGCCCGGCGGCGCCGCGCCGCTCGACGCGCGGAACCACCATGCCCTCGGTGACTTCCTTGCTGAAGAGGTCGGCGAACTTCCCGGCAGGCCACGGAGTCGGCGGGTTGGTCTGCGGCGTCAGGAAGTAGCCGCCGAGCATCTCCTCCGGACCCATGCCGGTCGAGGCCACGATGTGCACCCCGGTTGAGCGCGACAGCGCCTCGTACAGTTTCACGTCGCGGCCGTGGAACATGCCCGTGCTGTCCACAATCGTCCGTCCGCCGTGCTCGCGGAAACCCGTCAGCTTACCGGCCAGGATTTCGAAGATCTCCGCCCGATCCATGGAAATGTCCGGGGCGTACTGGGCGCCAGGAATCACCGAGAGCAGCGCCTCATGGACCGCAACCACGCCCAATTCAGAGGCTGGGATGGGGCCAAGGACCGCATTGACGGTTGGTCCGGCGGGGTGTGGAACGTATCACGGGCGGCGACGGGTGGGGTGTGACTCACTGGCTTCTCCCTTGAAGATCGGTGCTGAATGCAGGGGCTGCGGAGCTTGACCATGCCGTCGTAGCTCCGTTGCGGTGTAGCCAGCGTCACATATTTCTATACAGAGTGTCAAGTAAATAGTCGCCATGTACGTCAAACTCCCAGCAGTAAGCCTTTCAAAACCAACGGTCCGTTAAAACTCTTGACATCATGTAAATCTAATGGCCACAATGTGGGGAGCGCCACACCCACCTCCGGTTCAGCCGATGTTCGGTGTCACCAGTCCCTGGCGCAACACCGGAGGATCGACCGGAAACAAAGGAGTTTCATCGATGAGCCAGACCATTAAGGTGTCGAGCCGAGGCTCGGTACGGGCGACTTTCGTCGCCGCCTACAGCGCGGTCACCCTCGCGCAGATCACCAACGCACTGCCGGGCGCCCTCAGCGGCACCTTTGCCGCGGAATTCCATACTTCGGGCGCAGGCCTGACGTGGATCGCGGGCATGTTCTTGATGGGCATCGTGGTGTTCGAGCTCAGCTGGGGCTCCTGGGCGACCTGTTCGGCCGCAAGAAGCTGCTGTACGCCGGCGCCGGGCTAAGCGTCGTCGGCTCCGTCATGGCTGCGCTGGCGCCGACGACCGAGATGATGATCTTCGCGCAGGCGGTCGGCGGCATCGCGGCCGGCATCCTCTTTCCCATCTCGTTGTCCATGATCGCGGCGATCACCCCGGACCACCGGGCGCGTGCCCGGGTTATCGCCACCTGGGCCGGGTTCCTGTCGCTCGGAGCCGTCATTTCACCCGTGCTCGCCGGCCTCACCGCCCAGTTGTTCACGGTGCCGGGTACTGCGCCCGGCGCGCCGAACGTGTTCAGCGGCTGGCGGGTGGCCTACTTCGTTGCGGCCGGCGTCGCGGTCGTTGTTCTCCTCGTCGCGCTCCGGGCGAAGGACTCCGCGGCTGCCAAGGGACGCAAACTCGATCTGCCCGGCCAGTTCACCCTCGCGCTCGGACTCATTGCCGTGCTTTTCGCGACCGTTCAGGCGGTCGACGCCGGGTTCGGCGCGTGGGATGTCATCGTGAGCTACGTCGTCGGCGGCCTGCTGTTGATCGTCTTCGTTGTCATCGAGACGCGCACCAAAGAGCCGCTCATCCACCTTTCGCTCTTCAAGAACAGCGCCTACTCGATCACCGGCGTCGTCGCGGTTACCGGCATGTTCGCCTTCCTGGCGATCTGCTTCAGCACCAGCGTCGCCGTCGGCGGTCTCGCTCTGGCCGAGACGTGGAAGGTGGGGGTGCTGTTCGTCTTCATCCAGGGTCCGGCGTTCGCCTTCATCCCGGTGGTGGGCTGGCTCATCCACCGCGTAGCGCCGCGCTGGGTGCTGACCTCGGGCTTCGCGTTGATGGCGGTCTCCGGCTATTGGCTCTCAACGTTCTCCCTGGGCGCGCCCGAGGCCTTCGGCGGTACCCCGTGGACGGCGTTCATTCCGCCGCTTCTGCTGCTGGGCATCGGCTTCGCGCTCACCGTTGGCTCCGTCACGTCGGTGGCGATCAACACCGTCCCGCCCCAGCACATCGGGATGGCCTCCGCGACGACGAACCTCCTGCGCGACCTTGGCTTCGCCCTCGGCCCGGTCATCGGCTCGGTTATCGCGTTCGGCATTGGCGCCTCGATCTTCGCGGCCCCGCTCGGCGGGATCCTGGGCGAGGCGGGGCTGCCCGCCCAAGCCGTCGCCGGGCTCTCCCAGGTGCCGCCCTGGGCTATCTCTCGGGCTGGGACGGCGTGATCGCGCAGTTCTCCGGCCAGGCGCTGGCGGCGGCGCACCCGCCCCGGCCGTCGACGGCATGGTCCAGGCGCTCACGGCTGCGCAGCAGCAGATCCAGGGCGTGGCCGGGGCCTCGCTGGGCCAAGGCTTCCAAATGGTTTACCTCGTTGCCGCCATTGCAGCGGCGGCCTCCGCGATCCTCACCCTCTTCATCTCCGCCCGGTCTTCGGCGCCCGCGCCCGAGGCCGTCGCGGAGACGACAGAGGAGAACGCCGGAGTGGCTGTCTGAGTCTGACTGCTTCACTTCACCGACCACCACCCCCATCCGCAAGGAGAACACCATGACTGCACCCACCGAATCAGCCATCGACATCTGGGACGACGACATCCTCGTCGACCCCTACCCCGCCTACGCCGCGCTCCGCGAGCAGGCCGGCGTCGTCCATCTGCCCAAGAACGACCTTTACGTTCTGACGCGCTACGACGTCATCCGCGATGTGCTCGGCGATCCGTCGACGTTCTCGTCCACCACGCTCGGCTTCAATCCCATGGTGAACGAGGCGCTGCAGGGCACGTCGCTTGCCTCCGACCCGCCAGTGCACACCCAGCTGCGCGCGACGCTGTCAGAGAACCTCACGCCCGCGCCCTGCGCGGCCTGAAGGTCACCATCGACGAGAAGGCGGACAAGCTCGTCGCCGAACTCGTGGCCAGCGGCAGCTTCGAGGCCATCGACTCCCTGGCCCGCGCCTTCCCGCTTGAGATCGTCGCTGATCTCATCGGCTTCAGCGGACACGGCAAGGACAACATGCTGCGCTGGGGGCAGGCCGCGATGCAGGTCATCGGGCCGTTGAACCAGCGCACCCAGGAGAGCTTCCCGATCGCCGGGGAGCTGTACGGCTGGTGCTCCTCCGTCACCGGCGACGACCTAACTCCCGGCTCGATCGGCCGCGGAATCTTCGACGCCGAGTCCCGGGGCGACATCCCCGAAGGCTCCGCGGGGCACATCATCCACCAGTACCTCGGGGCAGGCGTCGACACGACCATCGCCTCGATCGGGAACATCGTGGCGCTGTTCGGCCGCCACCCGGAGCAGCTCCAGCTGGTCCGCGAGAACCCGGAGCTCGTCCCCGCAGCCTTTGCCGAGGTGCTGCGCTACTGGGCCCCGCTGCACATCTGGGGCCGCACGGCGACCCGCGACGTGGAGATCGACGGCGTAACGGTTCCCGCCGGCGCCCAGCTGGGCATACTCCTCGGCGCCGGCAACCGCGACGCCCGCCACTACGAAAATCCCGACGTTTTCGACGTGACACGCAACCCCGTGGACCACCTGTCCTTCGGCTACGGGCCGCACGGCTGCGCCGGCCAGGGCCTGGCCAAGCTCGAGGGCCACGCCATCGTCAGCGCCCTCGCACGCCAGGTGAAGTCAATCACGATCACCGATGAAGTCCGGGTGCCCAGCAACATGACCCGGAGCATCGACAAGCTCCACGTTGCCAAGGTGGTGGCCGCATGAGGATCGAACTCGACCGGCCGCGCTGCGAAGGACACGGCCTCTGCGAGGAGGCCGCGCCCAGGCTTATGCACCTCGACGACGACGGCGAACTCCTCATCGATGTTCCTGAGGTAGAGGGCGCGGACCTGGACGCCGCGAAGGTCGCGGTAAGGGTCTGCCCGGTGGCCGCGCTCCGGTTGGCGGCGGCATGACGATGCGCCGGATCGTCGTCGTCGGCAACGGCATTGCCGGGCTCACGGCCTGCGACTCGCTGCGCTCCGCCGGCTTCGACGGCGAGCTGACGGTGGTGGGCGCCGAGCGCCACCACCCCTACAGCCGCCCGGCCCTGTCGAAGGCCCTGCTGCACGGTGTTAATGGGATCGGCGACGACGGCCTGCAAGCCCACGAACTGCCCGAGCCCACCCACGAAGCCACCGAGCTGCTCGGCGTCAGTGTGTCGGGTCTGGACATCGACGCCCGGGTCGTACGGCTCGACGGCGGCGGCGAACTGCCGTATGACGGCCTTGTCATCGCCTCCGGATCCCGGGCGAGGCGCCTCACCCCCACGGAGGAGCGGACGACCCGCGGGACGACGCCTTTGCCCCGGAGCTTACTCTGCGCACGATCGAGGACGCGATCACGCTCAAACAGCGCGTCGCGGCGCGCCCGTCGGTCATTGTGGTCGGCGGCGGACCGCTCGGCATGGAGGTCGCGTCGGGCTGCGTGCAGGCTGGCTGCGAAGTCACGCTGGTCTCCGACGTCCAGCCTCTCTCGCGCCAGCTTGGTGACCATCTATCCGGGATGTTCACCTCGGCCGCCGTCCGGCGCGGCCTGCGGGTCGTCAGTGGCGGGAAGGCGCGCCTCATCGACTTCGATGAAGGGGCAGGCTCCGCAGCCGGGACGCGGATCGCCCTGGCCGACGGCACGGTACTGGAGGCCGACCTCATCGTCACGGCCATCGGCGACGAGCCAAACATCGGCTGGCTGGCCGGCTCCAAACTTCTGGTCGACGGGTCGCTGCGGGTGGATACCCGCGGCCGGCTCCGGCCGGAGATCGTTGCCGCCGGCGACGTGGCGTTCTTTCCGACGAGCCGAGGGGTACAGCGCGTGCCTTTGTGGACCAGCGCCATCGACCAGGCCAAGGTCGCTGCCGTCGGCCTGCTCCAGGGCGACGCGGCCCCCGAGCTCAACTTCCAGCCGTATTTCTGGACGGAGGGCTTCGGTCTGTCGCTCAAATCGGTCGGCTTCACTCCCGTGGCGGGCGCGCCCGACTACTGCGAGCCGGGCAAAGACCCGGAGTCCGTGCTCCTGCGCTGGGAGAACGACGACGGCTCCGGAACCGCCGCGGCGGTCAACTACCGAATCCCCATCCCGAAACTGCGCCGACTGGCCGACGTCGGCCCCGGGCACTCCGTCCGGCAGCGCCGGTGAACGCCTGAGGCGCGGCGTCGCGCTATACAGCACGTCGGGCCGCTTGCCGTGGCGTATCTTTGCTCGTCCGCCGGGCAACTACTGCACACCATGGATAGGATTGACTCATGTCGTCGTTGCGAGAGGCCCAGAAGCAGCTCACCCGCGACATGATCGTCGACCGCGCGTTGGAGCTCTTTACCGAGAAGGGCTACGCTGCGACGACGATCGACGAGATCGCCGTGGCGGCCGGGACAACCCGGGCGACCTTCTACGCGCACTACCCTCGCGTGCTGACCTGATGAGGGACTTCATGGCCCGCGTCAACGCCGTGCTCGACCGCGCGGATGGCCCCGACCTGGCGACGACCGCCGCCGGACTCGTCGACGTGGTCCGGGCGGGCGAGCTGGACGGAATCCTTGCCTGGCTCGAGTCGCGCGCTGCGCTCTGGCCGGTCTTCCGCCCGTACCTCGACGTGCTCGACGAGGCCGCCGCCGTCGATCCCGAGGTGCGGGCTTTGGTCCGCGGATGGCATGAAGAGGTCATCTCCGACATCGTCCGCGGCATGCGACTGGCCGGCCGCTTCTCTCCGGAAACACACCACATCCGGGGACGCTCGCCTTCACCCAGCTCGACTATGTCGCCACGCTCTGGACGCGCCGCAAGCTCGAACCAAACCGCGACCACGCGCTCGAGGTGCTCGCCGACAGCTGGTACCACCTGCTCTGCGACGAGGCCTGACCAGCGCGACAGGTCCCCTAATGCAGACAGGGACTCAGTACAGGAAAACCGGCAGCCAGTCGCGGTTGTGGGCGTGCACCAGCGCGAGGAACAGCACGAAGTCGAAGGTCAGGTGCACTGTCACGACGTAGGTGAGGGACTTCGTCAGCTTGAAGGTGTAGCCCTGCAGCAGCGCGAAGGGGAACGTCAGCAGCGGCCCCCAGGCCTGGTAGCCGATCTCCCACAGGAATGACGAGAACACCACGGCCTGCAGGATGTTGGCCAGCCAGTCCGGAAAGTGTTGCCGCAGCAGGGTGAACGTGGTGCAGATGAAGAACAGTTCGTCCCAGATGCCAACAGCGTTCACGCCGAGAAAGAGCCGCCAAAAGATGGTCGGGTCGGAGGCATCGGGCCAGTTTTGGTAGACACCGGTGCGGATCAGGTATGCCGGCAGGATGAAGTATCCGAGCAGCACGACGCCGATCAGGTACAGCTTCGCAGTCAGCGGCCATTTACGGCCGGTCTTCACCGGAAACCTGATGATCCTCTCGCCGTAAACGAACCGCGACACCAGCCATGGAACCAGCACGGCCAGCGCGAGGGCGCCGCCCATCAGGATCATGTGCTGGATGCTCAAGTCAGCGTTCAGCGGCACCAGGCTGATGATGACCATTCCCGCCGCGATCAGCGCGAGGTGCCGCATCAAGCCGCGGTCGATGAAGGCCGCCGTGACCAGGCCCAGGGCAAGTACTCCGTAGCCAACGTCATTCTCGGCGCCGAACAGCAGTACGCCGGACGCCGAGACGAGTCCCGCCGGCACCAGCTTCCAGCTGAGCGCGGTGCGCTGACTCTCCGTCGAGATCGATGTCACCCCACCAGCATGCCAGTGCCGTCCGTGGGGCGCACCGTTCGTCCGGCTACGGCTTCAGCACTACCTTGATGCAGCCGTCTTCTTTCTTCTGGAAGATCTCGTAGGCGGCCGCGGCGCCGTCGAGGGAGACCTCGTGGGTTTTGAGGTCCATGACGCCGAGCGGGTCTGCGGAGTCTTCCACCAGCGGGAGCAGCTCGTCTGTCCACCGGCGGACGTTGCACTGGCCCATCCGGAGCTGGATCTGCTTGTCGAACATAGTGAGCAGGGGCATGGGGCTGGCCGTGCCCCCGTACACCCCGCTTAGCGAGACGGTCCCGCCCCGGCGCACGGAGTCGATGGCAGCGTGGAGGACTGTCAGCCGGTCGACGCCGGCAGTCTCCATGGCTTTCTTGGCCAGGGCATCGGGCAGCAGGCCCACCGCATTCTGGGCAAAGGCCCCGACGGGCGAATTGTGCGCTTCCATGCCGACGGCGTCGACCACCGCGTCAGGGCCCCGGCCGCCGGTCATGTCGCGAAGCTGGTCGCCGATGTCTTTAGTGAAATCGACCGTTTCCACGCCGTGCCTCTCGGCCATGCGGCGGCGCTCCGGAACCGGCTCGACGGCGACGACCCGCTGGCCGAGGTGCCGGCCGATCCTGCTGGCGAACTGCCCCACCGGACCCAGCCCGAAGACGGCCAGCGTCCCGCCGTCGGGGACGTCTGCGTATTTCACTCCCTGCCAGGCTGTGGGAAGAATGTCGGAAAGGTAGAGGTACCGCTCGTCGGGCAGTTCCTGCGCCACTTAATCGGCCCGTAGTCGGCGTGGGGCACGCGCAGGTACTCTGCCTGCCCGCCGGGGACCGAGCCGTACAGCTCGGAGAAGCCGAACAGGCTCGCTCCGCTGTTGTGGGCGTGGACCTGTGTGGTCTCGCACTGGGACTGCAGGCCTTGCCGGCACATCCAGCAGTGGCCGCACGAAATGTTGAACGGGATGACCACCCTGTCGCCGGGCTTGAGATTCGAGACCGCGGGGCCGACCGCCTGGACGATGCCCATGGGCTCGTGGCCCAGGATGTCGCCGGCCTTCATGTATGGCCCGAGGACCTCGTACAAGTGGAGGTCGGAACCGCAGATCGCCGATGAAGTGATTTTGATGATCGCGTCCGTCGGCTCCTGGATTATCGGGTCCGGAACCTCCTCCACGCTGACCGACCGCTTTCCTGCCAGGTAAGTGCCCTCATGCCGCTCCTTCAGTCATTACAGGAATTGATAAGTATGCTGACCACTCCGATTATTGCCTGTTCCCGCCGCAAAAGGAAAGGCGGCCCCGTCCGCCGGTCGGCCGGGCCGCAGGGGCCGGACCGGCCCGAAGCCTATGCTTAGGGAATGGAAAGTGCTGGCGCAAAAGAAGGACCGGCGGAGGCTGTGGACCACCGCGCCCTGGCGGTCTCGGTGATCGATATTTCCTCCGATATCCGCCGGAAATCGCTAAATGACACCGGCGTCCGGCCACTGCCCAACGGTGCGCTCGAGATCCTCCGGGTCATTGAAAGCAGCCCGGGCATCACCGTTGCGGAAGTCGCCGCCCGTCTCGGCCGGCAGTTCAGCAACGTCAGCGTCCAGCTCCGCGAACTGGTCGCCGGGGTCTCGTCACGCGCGTCCGCGACCCGGCCGACAAGCGTTACGTCGCCCTCCATCCGACGGCGGAATCGCAGCGGATCAAGGCGCTGCTTGAAGGCGCCTGGGCCGAGGCGCTGTCCTCGGCGAGTTCCCGGCTGCTGCCCGAAGAGCGCGAGCAGATCGCCGCCAGCCTGCCCGCTCTGCAGCGGCTCGCGGCGCTGCTCGCCGAACCCGAATAGTCGGCTTCACCGCAATCGCCACCCGGACCACTTCGGCGAAGTAGTTATACTTTTATAAGTATTATTACTTTGAAGGGTGGAATTTGGCGTGGCAACACAGTTAGCAGCTGCAGACGTACAGCAGGGGAGCGGCAACGGGAAGCGGTGGTGGGCGCTGGTGTTCCTTGCCCTCGCGCAGTTCATGGTGGTCCTGGACGGCACCATCGTGAACCTGGCACTGCCGCGACTGCAGTCCGAGATGGGCATCAGTGACTCGACGCGCTCCTGGGTGGTCACGGCCTACGCCCTGGCCTTCGGCGCCTTCCTGCTGCTCGGCGGCCGGATCGCGGACTTCTGGGGCCGCAAGCGGACGTTTATCGTGGCCGCCGTCGGGTTTGCCGCCGCGTCCCTGATCGGCGGTGTCGCGCAGCAGCCGTGGGAACTCATCGGCGCCCGCGCACTGCAGGGTGTGTTCGCTGCGCTGCTGGCCCCCGCCGCCCTCGCGCTCCTGACCGTCGCCTTCCCGGGCGGGAAGGACCGCGGCACGGCGTTCGCGATCTTCGGCTCCATCACCGGCGTCGGCGCCGCCGTCGGCGTGCTGCTGGGCGGGTTCCTGACGGAACACGTGAGCTGGCGCTGGTGCTTCTTCGTGAACGTGCCCATCGCCGTCGTCGCGCTCGTCGGCGTCTGGTCACTGGTCCGCGAAAGCAAGGCGCAGGGCTCCACGAAGTACGACTGGCCCGGAGTGGTGCTCGCCGCCCTGGGCCTGGGATCCCTCGTGTACGGCTTCTCCAACGCGGAGCACGGCTGGGACGCCCCGTTGCCTGGGGTTTCATTGCTGCCGGCGCGGTGCTCATGGCGCTGTTCGTCGCCGTCGAGCGTAAGGTCAGGCACCCCTGCTGCCGCTGCGCGTGGCCACCGAGCGGAACCGCGGGGCGGCCTTCCTGGCCGCGCTCCTGTCCGGCGCGGTCCTCATCGGCGGCATCCTCTTTATCAACTTCTACATCCAAATCGTGCTGGGATTCGCCCCCTTCCTGGCAGGCCTGGCCTCCCTGCCCATGACGGTGGCGCTCATCATCACGGCAGGGCTTGTGGCGAAGAACCTGCCGAAACTGGGCGCAAAGATCCCGACGGCGGCGGGCCCGGTCTTTATGGCGGCTGCGATGCTGTGGCTCACGCAGGTCAGCGCCGACGGAAGCTACTTCGTCAACATGCTGCCCGCGCTGCTCCTGCTGGGAGTCGGGCTGGGCATGGTCTTTGTGCCGATGCAGAACCTTGCCCTGTTCGGGGTGGACCAGGATGATTCCGGCGTGGCCAGCGCCCTGGTCAACGCCTCGCAGCAGATCGGCGGTTCCCTGGGCATCGCCCTGTTCAGCACCATCGCCGCGGCCGCAACAGCCGACGGCGTTTCTCTGGCGGCGCTTTCTACCGGCTACTCCATGGTGTTCCTCTGGGCCGCGGGTGTCGCGATCCTGATCGCCCCGATCGCCCTGCTGCTCATCACCATCGACCGCAGGAAATTCGCCGGCACGGACGGTGATGCTCCGATCGTCCATCTGGGCTGAGCGGCGGCGGCTGCGGTCCGGGGGCACTTTGGCGCGGACACGCCGTCAGCCAGGGCGCCGGCTTCGAACATCGCCCTCAAAGTGCCCCGGACGGAGGCAGCCAAGCAAAAGCGGGAGGCCCCCGAGGGGCCTCCCGCTTAATCGGTCGTTTAACGAGCCTCAGATCCACTTCGGTGCGGCCGGAACCGCGCCGTCTGTGGCTGCGGGCCCGGCGGCGGTGACCCCGCCGTTGCCGCGGCCTGCGGCCCATTCGACGACGGCGGCCAGGGGTCCCGAGACCACGGTGGGGGTCGCCGAGGCGGTGTCCCCGAACGTGAGGCCGCGGTCGGTGACCTTGACCACAAGACCCGCGTCGGTGCCGCGGGTATTCCAGGCGCCGGTGATGTCCGCCAGGAGCCGTTCCAGGACGGGGACCGGGATGTCCCGGAACGCTGCGCCGTTGGCGAGGTCCACGGCGTGCATCCAGACTTCGCGGCTGCGCATCCAGACCGTTTCCGTAGCGGGCACTTCCCGGCCCTGGATGGTCCGGACCTTGTGGTGCCAGGCGTCCTCGGGCAGGTCCCGCCATTCGACGTTCAGGTGCACGGCGGAGTGGTCGAAGAGGTGCCGCAGCGCGATCGGGCTCAGGGTGGCGCCGAAGTTGATCTCGTGGTCACGGACCTCGGTGGAGGGGTACATCGGGGTTTCCACCCCGGTGGCCGCCCACTCGACCAGGCGCGCGATGGCCCGGGCGTTGTAGCCGATGTGCGCCGTGATGTGCCGGCGGGTCCAGCCCGGCAGCAGCGAGTCGCCGTCGAGCTCCGCGTCGGAGAGCTCGTTGAGCTTGCGGGCGAAGAACGCCGTGCCCCGGCGCGCCTGCAGCAGGGTCGCGAGCAGCTCCGGGTCCGTCGTCTGGTCGTGGCGGGCAACCATCAGGCTTCCTTGACCACGCGGTTCTTCAGCTGTCCCAGTCCCTCAATGGTGGTGACCAGGATCTGGCCTTCCTGCAGGTAGCGCTTGGGGTCCTGGGCGTGGCCCACGCCGCCGGGGGTGCCGGTGGCGATGACGTCGCCCGGGTTCAGCGTGATGATGGTCGAGATGTAGGAGACCAGGAACTCGGGCGTGAAGACGACGTCGTTCGTGGGCGTCTGCTGCTGGATGTCGCCGTCCACCGCGGTGGTCATGAGGCCGCCGCTGAACTCGTCCTTGGTGACCAGGGCGGGTCCGAACGGGGTGGACTTCTCCCAGGTCTTGCCCTGCAGCCACTGGACGGTGCGGAACTGGTAGTCGCGCATGGACACGTCGTTCAGCACGGCGTACCCGGCGATGTGGGCCGGGGCGTCGGCCTCGCTGATCCGGCGGCCCTTTTTGCCGATGACGACGGCGAGTTCGGACTCCCAGTCGACCGTGTCGGATTCCTGCGGCAGGGCCAGGTCGTCGTTCGGGCCGATCAGGGATTCCTGGTACTTGGCGAACAGGGTGGGGAACTCGGGGACTTCCTGCCCATTTCCTTGATGTGGTTGCGGTAGTTGTGGCCCACGCAGATGATCTTGCCGGGGAGGGGACCACGGCGGCCAGGCCCGCGCCGTCGAGCGGGTGCGTGGCGCCGTTCGCGTTCTGCGCGGTCGCCTCCCAGCCCTCTGAGCGGAGCAGCTCTCCGACGTCGGCGAACCCGTCGATCTCGGTGAGGGTGTCGCCGTCCTGGCGCACGGCCTTCGTTACTGTCTTGTCCCCAACAGAGGTGCGGAGGGTGAGGAGTCTCATTTGTTGTTGCGTCCTTCGATGTAGGTGCGGTTGAAGTTCAGCCGTTCGAAAATGGGGGCGTCACTGAAGCGGAAAAGATCAAACTCGGTTTCCGCCTGGAGTGACCAGGCGGCCCAGGACGGGACGACGAACAGGTCGCCCTTCGCCAGGGTCCGGGTTTCGCCGCCCAGGACCACGGAGCCGGAGCCTTCGAAGACCTGCCAGACGCTGGAGCCGACCTCGTGGAGCGTCTCGGTGGAGGCGCCGGCGCGGAGCCGGTGGAATTCGGCCCGGATGGTGGGCATCACGTCCCCGCCGGTGGTGGGGTTGGTGAACCGGACGGCGGCGTGGCCCTGGGACACGGTGGCCGGGTGGCCCTCGTCCTCGAGCAGCAGCTGCTCGGTCAGGGCCCGGTCCGTGTATTCCCAGCGGTAGGCGGCGATGGGGGAGCTCGTGGTGTCATCCAGGCCCGAGAGCGGACGCAGGCCCGGGTGGGCCCAGAGCCGCTCGGAACGGGAGATGTCCGGGGTGGCCTCGTCGGTGACGCGCTCGGTGCCGAACTCGAAGAAGCCGGCGTCGGCGTAATGCACGAACGGGATGTCCAGGCCGTCGATCCAGGCCATCGGCTCATCGGTGTCGTTGTGGTGGCCGTGGAAGTTCCAGCCCGGGGTCAGCAGGAAGTCGCCGCGGGACATCCGGACCGGATCCCCGTTCACCACCGTCCAGACGCCCTCGCCCTCGACCACGAAGCGGAAGGCGTTCTGGGAGTGGCGGTGTTCCGGGGCGGTCTCGCGGGCGCCGAGGTACTGGATGGCCGCCCACAGGGTAGGGGTGGCGTACGGGGTGTTGCCCAGGCCGGGGTTGGCCAGGGCGATGGCGCGGCGTTCGCCGCCGCGGCCCACCGGGACCAGGTCTCCGGCGCGGGCAGCCAGCGGGTACAGGTCGCTCCACCGCCAGACGTGCGGCACCGCCTTGGGACTCGGGACCATCGGCATAAGGTCCGCGATCTCGGTCCACAGCGGGATCAGGTTTTCGCGGTCAAAATCCCGGTACAGCTCCTGCAGTTGGGCAGCCTCTTCGGGCGTCGGCTCCGGAGCAGTGTGCCCGGCGGCCACTGATTCGTGAGTCGTGTTCTCGGCGCTGATGGACACGTGGGCCTCCTCGGTAGGGTCAGAACAGTTCATTGGCGTAGTTCGACTCTACGGACGGGGGCGGTGTGACCCCCAACATATTCTGCTGGTCAGAATTGCCGGGAGGGGCGGCCGGACGCTCAGTCCGGGTCGGCCGGATTGGCCGCGATGTCGATCTCCAGCTGCCGGCACGTTTCCCGCAGTGCGGGGACGAGGCCGGCGTCGAACACTTTTCGGAAGCGGGTGGCGGGAGTGGCGACGCTGAGCGCGCCCACCACGTGCCCGTGCCGGTTGTGCAGGGCGATCCCGAGGGCGCTCACACCGTCCTCCGTGCCTTCGAAATTGGCGGCGAAGCCGTTGTTGCGGATGGATTCCAGTTCGCGCAGGAACGCAGGATACTCCGCCGCCGGAATGGTGTCCCCGCCGATCTCGGCATTGTTGCTGCGGAAGAGCTGGTCGATCATCGGTGGTTCCAGCTCGGCGAGCATGGCCTTGCCGCCGGAGGTTTTATTGGCAGGCATCACCGTCCCCTGCCGGTCACCCACCCGCAAGACGTTGTTTCCTCCACCGTGGCCAGGAAGCGCACTTTCGTCCCCACCCGCACCATAAGGTTGACGGTCTCGTTGAGCCGCGCGGAGAGCAGTTCCATGTGAGGCTGGGAGAGCGAGCGGAGCAGCCTGGTCCAGCTCAGCCCGGCCGCCCGACGCCCATGGCCGGGCCGGGCACGTACCGGCGGTTTTCATCCTGCACGGCGAAGCCCCGGTAGACCAGCATGGCCAGGAGGCGGTGGGCGGTGGACGGGGCCACCCCAGTTCCTCGGCGGCGTCCTTGAGCCGCAGCGCCCCGCCGTCGCGGAGCAGCTGCAGGAGCTGCAGCGCGTTGTCCACTGCCTCGATGGAGTAGGTGGGCCGCTTCTGCACGGGCTTCCGGGCTGATGCGGGCGGGGGCTTGTTCTGCACATCAGAATTCTATTGTGGTTCACCTGCGGCGGCTAGGACAGTTAGTGGCATGAATCACACACCTCCCGCTGCAGCGCCGCAACGGTCATCGCCGGGGGCCTCAGCCCCCACCACCGCCGATGGGCCTGCATCGCGGTTCTCCAAAGGCTCGGCAGCCGCCGTGCTTGTCTGCTGGCTGCTGGTGGTCTTCGACGGCTACGACCTCATCGTCTACGGCACCGTCCAGTCCTCGCTGATCTCCGAGACCGGCTGGGGCCTGAACAAGGCCACCGCCGGAACCATCGGATCCATGGCTTTCCTCGGGATGATGATCGGAGCGATCTTCGCCGGCCGCATGGCCGACTCGTGGGGCCGCCGCCGGACCATCCTGGGCTGCGCCGTCATCTTCTCGGTCTTCACCGTCCTCTGCGCCTTCGCACCCAACGCCGCCGTCTTCGGCGCCCTGCGGCTCCTCGCCGGCATCGGACTTGGCGGACTGGTGCCCTCCGCGAACGCCCTTGTCGCCGAACTGGTCCCCACCAAATGGCGGTCCACCATCGCAACCCTGATGATGTCCGGTGTCCCGATCGGCGGGTCCATTGCCGCCCTGGTCGGCATCCAGCTGATCCCGGCCTTCGGCTGGGAGTCCATGTTCCTCGTGGCAGGCCTGGCCCTGGTGATCGTGGTGCCGCTGGGACTCAAGTACCTGCCGGAGACCCTGGCCCCGGTGAGTTCCGCCGACAAGGCCGCCCGCAAGGCGGCCGGCAAGGCCAGCACCATCAAGGAGCCGTCCGGCTTCTCCTCCCTGCTCCGTGCCCCGTACCTGGGGGTCAGCATGCTCTTCGCCTTGGCGACGATCGCCACTCTGTTCGCCTGGTACGGGCTGGGCACCTGGCTGCCGAACCTCATGCAGCTGGCCGGTTATAACCTGGGCTCCGCCCTGACCTTTGCCCTCGCCCTCAACCTGGGTGCGGTGGCCGGCTCGGTCATCACGGCCTGGGCCGGGACCCGGTTCGGCCCGGTGCCGACCGCGATCGCCGCGGCCGCCGTCGCCGCCGTCGCGCTGATGGTGCTGGTCACCGGACCGTCAGTCACGGTGGTGTACCTCATGCTGGTCCTGGCCGGCGTCGGAACGCACGGCACGCAGTGCCTCATCATCGCCGCCGTCGCGAGCCACTATCCCGGACACCTGCGGGGAACCGCGCTGGGCTGGGCGCTGGGGACGGGCCGCATCGGCGCCGTCGCCGCACCCCAGGTGGGCGGCCTGCTGCTGGCCGCCGGGCTGGGCGTCAATTCCAATTTCCTTGCCTTCGCCGGTGCAGCCGCCATCGCCGCGGTCCTGCTGGCCGCCGTCGGCCTCAAACTCAAATCAAAATCCTCAATTTCCCCTCCTCTCAACAACAGGAGCAAGCAATGTCTGAGCACGTCCAGTCCACCGGTGCAGAGTCCACCGATGTCCTCGTCATCGGAGGGGAATGGCCGGACTGGCCGGAGCCCTCGCCCTGCGGGAAAACGGCGCCAACGTCACCCTCGTGGAACGGGCCCCGGAATTCGGCGAGGTCGGCGCCGGGCTGCAGATGGCCCCCAACGCCTCCCGCGTCCTGAAGCGCTGGGGCCTGCTGGAGAAGGCACTGGAAATCGGTGTCCAGCCCAAGCACCTGGTCTTCCGCGACGCCGTCTCCGGCGAGGAGCTGACGCGCCAGACCCTCAACGGTGAGTTCACTGACCGCTACGGCGCGCCGTACGTGGTGATCCACCGCAGCGACCTGCACCGGGTCCTGCTCGAAGGCTGCGAGGCGGCGGGCGTCACGCTGGTCAACGACGTCATGGTGGAGAGCGTGGAAACCGTGAACGGCCGCGGCGTGGCCCACACCGCGGCGGGTGTGGACTACGAGGCCGACGTCGTGATCGGCGCCGACGGACTCAAGTCCACCCTGCGTCCGCTCGTGGCCAACGACGAGCCGGTGTCCTCGGCCTACGTCGCCTACCGCGGCACCGTGCCGATCACCGAGGACACCCCAAGGCTGACCTTGAGGACGTCATTGTCTACCTCGGCCCGGACTGCCACCTGGTCCAGTACCCGCTGCGCAAGGGCGAGCTGCTGAACACCGTTGCCGTCTTCAAGAGCCCTCCTTCGAACGCGGCGAGGAGCAGTACGGCGGAGTGGACGAGCTCGAGGCGGCGTACAAGGACTGCGTCCCGGCCGTTCAGGAGGCGCTCAAGAACCTGGCCACCGGCATCCGCTGGCCCATGTACGACCGCGACCCGATCGAAAACTGGGTCGCCGGCCGGATGGTGCTGATGGGCGACGCCGCGCACCCGATGCTCCAGTACCTCGCCCAAGGCGCCTGCCAGGCGCTCGAGGACGCCGCAGCACTGCAGGATGTCAGTAACGGCACCGTCTTCACCGCCGACGGCGTGCACCCGGAAGCCTGGGACGCCGCGATCAAGGAGTTCAACACCAACCGTGCCGGCCGCACCGCACGGGTCCAGCGTACCGCCCGCGTCTGGGGCGAATCTTGGCACGTATCCGGGCTGGCCCGGACGCTGCGCAACCTGCTCTTCAAGAGCCGGAAGGACAACGACTTCCAGTACAACGACTGGCTGTACGGCCAGGACGGCGACGGCGTCCCGGCCGTCCGGGCGGCCCACTCCGGCCTGGCGGACAAGGTTCCCGCCTGATTTGATCCGAGCAACGCGGGGTCACTTTGCGCCTATACCGAGGCCGGGGATGGACGCTAAGTGACCCCGCGTTGCTCGCTTGGTGCCCTTGTGGTCGCCCCGGTTCCGGGCTTAGTTGGGGAGCCCAGAATCCGGCCGCCGCGCAGGACCGTCACCAGCTCGAAGCCCGCGTCAACGGCGATAAGGTCGGCGCGCATTCCCGGCCGGAGGATTCCGATTTCGGTTTCCAGGCCCAGGACACGGGCCGGGACCAGGGTTGCTGCCAGGACGGCGTCGGCGGGGCTCACCCCGGCGGCAATCGTGGAGCGGACAACCTGCAGCAGAGTCGCCGTGCCCCCGGCCAGGGCGCCGTTGCTTCTCAAGGTGGCGACGCCGTCGTGCACCACCACGTCGGAGGGGCCCAGATCGTAGTCGCCGTCCGGCAGTCCGGTTGCCGCCATGGAGTCCGTCACCAGCGCGACATTTCCCGCGCCGACCAGGTCGAACACCATCCGGACCGTCTCCGGATCGAGGTGGACGCCGTCGGCGATGAGCTCGACGGCGACCGTCCCCGCAGCGGCCAGCCGCAGGCAGGCCGCCGCGGGCCCCGGGCTGCGGTGATGCATCGGCGGCATGCCATTGAACAAGTGGGTCACCGTCGGCCGGGCCTGCGGCCCGAAAGCCCCGGCCCGCGACGCGCTGCCCACGAACGCTGCGGCCTCGGTCAGTGAGGCCGCCGCCGTCCGCGCATCGGCGTCGGTGTGGCCCAGCGAGGGCGTGACGCCGTGCTCCGTGAGTATCCGGACCAGCTCTCCGGCGCCCGGAAGCTCCGGGGCGTAAGTCATCGTTTTCAGCGCACCGCCGGCGGCCGCCAGCATCTCCCCGAGAAGGCCCGGATCCGGGTCCCGGAGCCAGCGCGGATTCTGCGCACCGCAGCGCGTGCGGGAGAGGAAAGGGCCTTCGGCATGGACCCCCGCGATGAGACCCTCGGCGGCAAGAACTTTAAGGACGCCCAGCGACCGCAGCAGCTCATCGGCCGAAGCGGTGACGAGGCTGGCCAGCAGTGTGGTGGTGCCGTGGCGGTGCAGAAAATCCACTGCTACCCGGCAAGTTTTGTCGTCTCCCGCCGGGAATCCGCCGCCGGCCGCGCCGTGGCAGTGGAGATCCACAAGCCCGGGCAGCAGGGAACTGCCGGGCGGCAGCGGGAGCTCCTCGGCGCCGGGGAACTGCGCGGGATCGTAGCTGCAGCCGGGTCCCGCGTACACGATGCGGCCGCCCGTCACCGCCACAACGGAGTCCGCGGCACTTTCGCCGTCGCTGAGGAGGGCGCCGCGCAGGACGTGGCCAGGTGCGGCGTCGCGGGTTTCCGGCATCTGGAGAGTTCTCAGGCCAACAGAGTGAGGACGGCGATCCGGTAACCTTCGGCCGAATCGATGAGCTGGTAACAGAACCGCTCGGGGGCCCGGCCGCCGAAGGTCCAGGTGACGTCCGCCCAGACGGTGCCCGGTCCCTCGCCCATGAGGGCGATGTGCTTCCGCACCTCGGTCACCCCGGCGTACTGGCCGAAGGCGGACGCGAAGAACTCCTCGGTCTGCCGGGAGTCGCTGACCGGAATCGACATGCCGGGAAACAGGATGAGTGACGGCACCGCATACAGCCCGGCGATCGCCTTGGCGTCGCGCGCCAAGAGCGCCGCGGCGTAGCCCTCGAAGAACCCGTCCACCTTGTGTTGCGTCTCAGTCATGGCATCAGCCTACAAATCCTTGGCATCCGGTGCACCGGCTTCTTGAAACCGGGTCCGCCCTCGGGTAAATCGGCCCTACCCGCAAGCTGGCGGGCAGGCCGATAATCAGGGGTATCCACCCCGTGCAGACTATGGAGGCGATCGACGTGTCGGTTTATACGCTGGGAATCTGGCTGGTACACCCCGGCCGTGAGAATGATTTCGTGCAGGCGTGGCGGGACCTGGCCCGCAAAACCCAAGAAGACTTCCCGCACGCGCAGGCCGTGCTGATGCATGACCGTGACGTCCGGAACCGGTTCATCAGCACCGGTCCGTGGGAATCCCTGGAACAGGCTGAAGTATGGCGGGCGTCCGAGGTGTTCAAGCAGAGCATGGAGGGCATGCGCGAGATGCTGGAGCATTTCGAGGCGCGCACCCTGGATGAGGCCGCCAGCATCGGCCGGGACTAGCCCGGGCTGACTTAGCCCACGGCGGCCAGCGCATCGAGGACTCCGGGCAGGAGGACTTCATCCCTGCCCCAGACCGGGTCGAAGACCTCCACGTACCAGGACTCGGCCAGCAACAGGGCAAGGGTTTCGTTGGCCTCCTCGGTCCAGTCGCGCAACTGCTCCTCGCTGACCGGGACTTCACTGCTGCCGAGAACCGTCACCACGGCGTCGTCCCGCAGAGTCACCGGGATGGAGGCCTGGCTGGCCTCTCCGGGAGCATGCGCCACGGTCACCAGATCAGTCCGGCCGGACAGCTCCAGGAGCGCCGACGCCGATTCCGCACTGCAGAAACCCGTCACGTAGGCGCGCTGCGCGTGTCCCTCGGCGAGTACGCCGGGCTGCGATTCCTTGGTGAACAGCCCGTTCCGGCCCAGCTCCGCGAGCCTGCCTGCGATGGCCCGGGTTTCGGCGTCGATCCCGGGGTGAAAGTCCCCGGCTGGTACTCGCTGCGGCCTTCCAGCCAGCGCGCGGTGAGCTCGCCGGCCGCCGGGATGGTGCCCGCCTGCCGCCAGACTTCACGGTCTGCCAGGAGCCGCCCGAAGCCGTCCCTCTCGGTGGTGTATCTGTCCTCAGCCATCTCTGCACGCTACGCCTTTCGCGCGGTGGCCGCCCAGAGGGGTACACAACCCTTAACAATGGACCAAGCGGAAAGTCCTCGCTGGGTGACCCTTGCGCGTGACTTCCCGCTACAGTTCAAGGAGAAGCCAACCTCAAGGCCGCCACCAACCTGCGGCGGAGAAGTACCCGGGAGTCATCAGTGCGGCACGGATCCAAGCCCACCATCCGCGACGTCGCGGAGGCGGCAGGTGTGTCCCTCACCACCGTGTCCTACGTGCTCTCCGGCCGCCCCGGCGGAAACACCCGGATCAGCCAGCCCACGCAGGACCGCGTCCATGCCGCGGCCCGCGAACTCGGCTATGTGCCCAACGGGGCCGCCCGCGGGATGCGGCGCGGCCGCACCGACGTCGTCGCCCTGGCCATCACCGACCTCGACGATTCCGGGGACCGGGAGCTGGCCACCGCCGCCGCCCGGATCCTGCCCCGGCACGGCTACCAGCCGGTCATCCTGGTCGGCGACAGCTGGCGCCCGTTTATGCTCTCGGGCGGCGCCGACGGCGTCATCCTCGGCTCCCGCCCGGCCGAGCGCACCGCCGCCGACGTCGACGCCATGACGGAGCTCGTGGACCGCGGCGTGGCCCAGCTGGTGGTTTCGGACACCCCGCCGCCGGACGGCGTCGACGTGCTGCCGCCGGGAACCAGCACGACGGCGGATGCCCTCGCCGAGCGGGCGGTGGCCCGGGTGATCGCCCGGCTGCGCGGCGGTGGGCTTCCCGTCAGCGCGCCCTTCACACCCTGACGGTAGAATCGAGGGTGCAGGACGAACCGCGGCCACTTCCGGCCGGTACCCCTGCCACGGTATTCCCCTCCGGCGCGGTGTGGCGCCTCCTCCTTTTGCCGACGTCGCCTTGGCTCCTGCTCAACACCGAAGCCGCGGCGCGCCTTCCCGAGTCTGAACGGAGCCAGCGATGGCCACCATAACCGCCCCGTCCCTGACCCCGGAGCAGCTTCAATCGGTCCGCGGCACGCTGATGTCCCCTCGCCGGCTCAAGACCGAGGTCCTTGGCGGGCTCGTCGTCGCGCTGGCGCTCATCCCGGAGGCCATCGCCTTCTCGATCATTGCCGGTGTCGACCCCCGCATCGGGCTGTTCGCCTCCTTCACGATGGCCGTGACGATCGCCTTCGTCGGCGGCCGTCCGGCGATGATTTCGGCGGCCACCGGGGCCGTAGCTCTGGTGATTGCCCCGCTGGTGAAGTCGCACGGCCTGGACTACCTCGTCGCCGCCGTGATCCTGGCCGGCGTCTTCCAGATCATCCTGGGCCTCTCCGGCGTGGCGAAACTGATGCGCTTCATTCCCCGCTCTGTGATGGTGGGCTTCGTCAACGCCCTGGCCATCCTGATTTTTATGTCCCAGGTCCCCGAACTGCTCGGCGTCCCGTGGCTGGTCTATCCGCTCACCGCGGCGGGACTGCTGATCGTCTTCGGCCTGCCCCGGCTCACCAAGGCCGTGCCCGCCCCGCTCGTCGCGATCATGGTCCTGACCCTGATCACGGTCCTGGCCGCCGTCGCGGTCCCCACGGTGGGGGACAAGGGCGAACTTCCTGACTCGCTGCCCTCGCTGTTCGTGCCCAACGTGCCGTTCACGCTCGAAACACTGCAGATTATCTTCCCGTTCGCGCTGGCCATGGCGTTCGTGGGGCTGCTGGAATCCTCATGACCGCCAAGCTCGTGGACGACATCACGGACACCCGCTCGCCCAAGACCCGCGAGGCCTGGGGGCAGGGCGTCGCGAACATCGTCACCGGCTTCTTCGGCGGCATGGGCGGCTGCGCAATGATCGGCCAGACCATGATCAACGTCAAGGCCTCCGGCGCCCGCACGCGCATCTCGACGTTCCTGGCCGGCGTCTTCCTGCTCATCCTGGTGGTGGCCCTCGGCGACATCGTGTCCCTCATCCCGATGGGCGCCCTGGTGGCCGTGATGATCTTTGTTTCCGTGGCCACGTTCGACTGGCACAGCATCCGGCCAGCAACCCTGAAGGCACTGCCCAAGAGCGAAACCCTGGTGATGGTCTCCACCGTGGTTGTCACCGTGGCCACGCACAACCTGGCCATCGGCGTCGGGGTCGGCGTCCTCGTGGCGATGGTCCTGTTCGCCCGGCGCGTGGCGCACTTCGTCACCGTGGACCGCACCGTGACAGAGGCTGACGGGGTCCCGGTGGCCACCTACAAGGTGGACGGCGAACTCTTCTTCGCCTCCTCCAACGACCTCTACACCCAGTTCGAATACGCCCTGGATCCTGAGCGCGTGGTGATCGACATGCACACCAGCCACCTCTGGGACGCCTCCACCATCGCCGCGCTGGACGCCATCACCGAGAAGTACCGCCACCACGGCAAGGCTGTGGACGTTGTGGGCCTCAATGACGCCAGCCTCCTCATGCGCGAACGCCTGGCCGGAAAGCTCGGCGCCGGAGAGTAGGCCGCGCTCCAGCCCGGTTGCTTCCACCCGGACCCGGGGGACACCGGCGTGTCCGAGGTTTATGGCCGGTTTTCGCTGATCGACCGGGGAGCAACCGGGCGGGAACGCGCGGTGCGTGTTGCCGGCGGAAGGACTACGCTCGGGAGAATGACGGAGACCTGGGATCCGGGCCAGGAGGGAGTCCTTGAACTCCCGTCCGGCCGGCTTATCCGGGGCCGCGGGCTGATCAGGCCGCTTCCGGCCGGCCCGCGGCCCGAGTTTGGCCTGTACCTGCTGGGAAGCCGTCCGGCGCCGGTGGCCTGGGAATCCCGGTGGGTCCGCTGGCGGGATTTCGGTCTGCCGGCCGACGACGCCGACACCCTGAACGCCCTCACGGAAGCCTGGCGACGTGCCGAGACCGAGCGGGTTGAAGTCGCCTGCTGGGGCGGCCGCGGACGGACCGGAACCGCCCTGGCCTGCCTGGCCGTCCTCGACGGCGTCCCGCCCGCGGAGGCGGTGGCTTTCGTACGCGCCCACTATCGCCGGGGGCCAGCGAGACCCCGTGGCAGCGGAAGTACGTCGCCCGGTTCCAGAAGCCGGGGGTTTGACGCGGCCCCACCGCCTTCAGAGCGGGCCACCGGGCCGGCAGGCGCCGTCCGGTTCCGGGATTAGGTAACACAATTGGGTCTTTTTGTTTGCCGGGGAGGGGCCTACCGTGGACACACGGAGCCGCCCAGCCCGGGTGGCAGGACCACGGAGGAAAATCCCATGACGACGCACGTAGCCGACTGCAGTGTGACCAATTGCTCCTTCAACGACCACTCCAACTGCAACGCCGCCGCCATTACTGTGGGCGGGGCCGAGGATCATGCCTCCTGCGCCACGTTCATCGATATCGGCGTGCACGGCGGGCTGCCCAAGGTGCTGGCCGACGTTGGAGCCTGCCAGCGATCCGAATGCACCTACAACGACCACCTGATGTGCAAGGCCACCGAGGTCCATGTGGGGCCAGGCGTCGACAACGCCGACTGCCTCACCTACGCCCACAGGTAAACGTCCGCCCTGATCCGCAGGCGGCATCCGCCCCTCCTATCCGATAATCTTTTCCGACGGGAATTAAGTCACACAAGTTTGACGTTAAGGCTCACCTAAGTAAGGGTTAGCTTAGTCGATGCTACTTACGTCAAACAAAGGATCTCTCTGTGGCGCCCGTCATCCCCGCGGATTTTCACCCCTGCCTCCCGGCACCCAGACCGGACCCGGTTCGCCGGCACAGCTGCTGCACAGTGCCACCGCCCACCTCTTCAACGCCCGGAATGCTGACGGCTACGCGGCCCAGGTGCTCAAGGGTGTCGTGGCAGTGGCCGACAAAGTCTCCCAGTGCACGCGGCCTTTCACAGGGGCCACGCCCGCCGAGCTGAAGAGCCGCGTGGACGGCGTGGACCTCGGCACCCCGCTGGCGGATACCGCAGCTGCCCTTGACGAGCTGGAGGGCGTCTACCTCCGGGACGCCGTCTACTTCCATGACGCCAAGTACGCTGCGCACCTGAACTGCCCCGTCGTGATCCCGGCCCTCGTGGCCGAGGCCGTCCTGTCCGCGGTGAATTCCTCGATGGACACCTGGGACCAGAGCGCGGGCGCCACCATGATCGAGCGCAGGCTCATCTCGTGGGCAGCCGCGCAGCTCGGCCTGGGCGACTCCGCCGACGGCGTGTTCACCTCGGGCGGGAGCCAGTCCAATTTCCAGGCCCTCCTGCTGGCACGGAACCAGGCCGTGGAGTGGCTGAAGCTGGACCCGGAAAATGACGGGCTCCGGCTGCCGTCCCTCCTGGAGAGGTTACGGATCTTCACCTCGGCGGACAGCCACTTCAGCATCCGGAAGTCGGCGTCCATGCTGGGACTGGGGTACGACGCCGTCGTGTCCGTTCCCTGCGGACCGGACCACCGGATGGATCCCGCGGCGCTGGCCGGGGAACTGGCTCAGGCACGGAACGAGGGCCTCGTGGCCATGGCGGTGGTGGCCACGGCCGGCACCACCGACTTCGGGGCGATCGATCCCCTCGACGAGCTGGCCGCGGCGGCCCGCGAGTATGGTGCCTGGCTGCACGTCGATGCGGCGTACGGCGGCGGGCTCATGGTGTCCGGGCGGCACCGGCACCTGCTGGACGGGATCCACGGGGCGGATTCCGTCACCGTTGACTTCCACAAGACCTTCTTCCAGCCGGTCAGCTCCAGTGCGCTGCTGGTCCGCGACGCGGCCACGCTCCGGCACGTGACCTATCACGCCGACTACCTGAACCCGGCCACCGCAGTCGACCGCCCCAACCAGGTGGACAAGAGCATCCAGACCACCCGCCGGTTCGACGCCCTGAAGCTCTGGCTGACGCTGCGGATCATGGGCGCCGACGCCCTCGGGGCGCTTTTCGACGAGGCCATCGACCTGGCGTCCCGCGTGGGCGGGATCCTGGCCTCGGATCCGGACTTCGAGCTCGCCGCAGCGCCCCAACTCAGCACGCTCGTGTTCCGGTACCGCCCCCTGCAGCCGGACGGCAGCCGCCTGGCCGAAGTCACGGCGGACCGCCTCAACCAGGACATCCGCTCCGCGGTCTTCGCCTCCGGCGAGGCCGTGGTGGCCGGAACCACGGTTGCGGGCCGGCACTACCTGAAGTTCACCCTGCTGAACGCCGAGGCCCGGGTGGAGGACATCCGCACCATCATTGACCTGCTCCGGACCACCGGGGCATCGCTGCTCGAGGACGCGGAGGTGTCCGCATGAACGCGGGAAACCAGGGCGCAACCCGGCGCGTCCACGACTTCGCCGCGATCGGCGTCGGGCCGTTCAACCTGGGCCTCGCCGCGCTGAGCGAGCCCGTCGACGGGCTGGACGGCGTCTTCCTGGAACGCCGGGACTCCTTCGACTGGCACCCGGGCATGATGCTGGAGCCGGCGCACCTGCAGGTTCCGTTTATGGCAGACCTTGTCACCCTGGCGGATCCGACGTCGCCCTACTCGTTCCTGAACTTCCTCAAGCAGACCGGACGGCTGTACCGGTTCTACATCCGGGAGAACTTCTATCCGCTGCGCGCCGAGTACAACCAGTACTGCCAGTGGGTGGCGGGCCAGCTGGATTCCGTCCGGTTCGGCACGGATGTCCGGGAGATCAGTTACGACGACGGCGTGTACCGGCTGGCGCTGGAAGGCCCGGACGGGCCGGAGGTGCTGCACGCCCGGCGGCTGGTGCTGGGCACCGGCACCTCGCCCTACGTGCCGGCGGCCTGCGACGGCATCGTCGACGCCGGCGGACTGGTCCTCCACAACGCCGAATACCTTTCGCGGAAGAGCGAACTGCAGAAGCAGCGGAGCATCACGATCGTGGGCAGCGGCCAGAGCGCCGCCGAAATCTACTATGAGCTGCTGCAGGAGATCGACGTCCACGGCTACCGGCTGAACTGGGTTACCCGCTCCGGCCGGTTCTTCCCCTCGAGTACACCAAACTGACCCTCGAAATGACGTCGCCCGAATACGTGGACTACTTCCACGCGCTCCCGCAGGAACAGCGCGACGGGCTGGTCAAGAGCCAGAAGAACCTCTACAAGGGCATCAACTCCGAGCTCATCGACGCCATCTACGACCTCCTGTATGCCAAGAGCCTCCCGGGCATCGTGGACACCCGGCTCCTGACGCACTCGGCGCTCACCGGCGCCTCCTGGGACCCGGCAACCGGCTCCCACACCCTGCAGCTGCGGCACGAGGAGCAGGGAGCCGACTACTCGCTGGACACCGACGCCGTGGTGCTCGCCACCGGGTACGGCTACCGCGAGCCGGAGTTCCTCGCCGGTGTGCAGGACCGCATCGCCCGGGACAGCCTCGGCAGGTTCGCCGTCGGGCGCAACTACAGCACCGGCGTCGAACCCGGCGAGATCTTCGTCCAGAACGCCGAGCTGCACACCCACGGCTTCGTCACCCCGGACCTGGGCATGGCCGCCTACCGCAACTCCTGCATCCTGCGCGAAATCACCGGCCGCGAGGTCTACCCGGTGGAACAAAGCATCGCGTTCCAGCAGTTCGGAACGCGGGAGCCCGCCGGGTTCCCGGGCGGCGGCCGCCGGGCGGACGTCCGTCAGGCTGGCGTCCGTGAGCCGGCAGGGGTAAACGCATGAGTTTCACCTTCCGCTGCTTCGACCCGGACGCCGACGCACCCTCCTCCACAGCTGGGTAACCCGGCCCTACGCGTCCTTCTGGGGATGCAGTCCGCCACCGTGCGGGACGTCGCGGAGGAGTACGCGAAGATCCAGTCCACCGGCCACCACCATGCTCTGCTGGGGCTCGACGGCGGCGTCCCCGCCTTCCTGATGGAGGAGTACCTCCCGCCGCTGTCGCCGCTGGCCGGTGTGTACGCCACGCAGCCCGGCGACATCGGGATGCACCTGCTGGTCGGCCCGCCGGAAGGGCAGGTCCGGACCGGCTTCACCACCCGGGTGATGGAGGCGGTGCTGGACCGGCTGTTCGCCGACCCGGGCGTGGAGCGCGTGGTGGTGGAGCCTGACGCCCGGAACCACAAAATCCATGTCCTCAACGCGCGGCTGGGCTTTCAGCCTGCCGGGGAGGTGGTCCTGCCCGACAAGACTGCCCTGCTCAGCTTCTGTACCCGGGAGGCCTTCCACACTGCCCGCGCTGACCTCCATTCATCCCCGATCCGCCAGGGAGCCCCGCTATGATCACCGCCGCACTCGAATCCGTCCTCACGGCCGGCAACTCAACCGTCCACCTGACCCCGGAACGCTGGGCCGCCGCCAACCGGCACGTGGTCCGCAAGGCCCTCGCCGAGTTCTCGCACGAACGGATCCTCACGCCGGAACCCCTGGGGCCCGATCCCCTTGCCGCGGAGCTGGCCCGTTACCGCGTCACCAGCGACGACGGTTCCGTGGAGTACCGGTTCTCGGCCCGGAAGCTGGAGCTCGACCACTGGTCCATCGCGGACATGTCCATCCGCCGCCGCGAGGCCGGGGCATATCCCGACATGCCCGCGCCTGAGGCCGAAGAATGGGCATGTCCTCGGGAGGCGGCGGAGCTCGATGCCCTGCGCTTCATCACCGAGTTCCGGGACACCCTGGGGATCCGCGAGGAGATGCTCCCGGTCTACCTCGAGGAAATCAGCAGCACGCTCTCCAGCCACGCCTACAAACAGTGGATGGGCCAGCCCGCCTCCGCTGAACTGGCGGCCGGCGTGACCGGTGGGGCAGACGCCGCCATCGATTTCCAAGCCATTGAACGGAGCATGACCGAAGGCCACCCCTGCTTTGTGGCCAACAACGGCCGGCTGGGCTTCGGCATCGCGGACTACCGCTCCTTCGCCCCGGAGGCCGGCGCCCCCGTGCAGGTCGAGTGGATCGCGGTGCACCGGAACCAGGCCGTCTTCACGTCCGCCGAGGGCCTCAGCTACCGTAACCACCTCGACGCCGAACTGGGGCGTCCGCCGTCGCGTACTTCGACGCCGAGCTGGGAATCCGGGGCCTGGACCCGGCCGACTATTTCCTGATGCCGGTGCACCCGTGGCAGTGGGACAACAAGCTGACCGTGACGTTTGCGGCCGAAATAGCGCAGCAGCGCATTGTCCATCTGGGGATCGGGGCGGACAGCTACCAGGCCCAGCAGTCCATCAGGACGTTCTTCAACACGGCGTCGCCGGAGAAGTGCTACGTCAAGACGGCCATGTCCGTGCTGAACATGGGCTTTATGCGGGGGCTGTCGCCGCAGTACATGAAGGCCACCCCCGCCATCAACGACTGGCTCCGCGACCTGATCCACAGCGACCCCGCCCTGCAGAAGCGCCGGCTGACGCTCATCCGCGAGGTGGCCGCCATCGGCTATCACAACGGCTACTACGAGGCCGCGTCGGCGAAGGGCTCACCGTACCGGAAGATGCTGTCCGCGCTGTGGCGGGAAAGCCCCGTGCCGCTCCTGGAGGACGGGCAGCAACTGGCCACCATGGCGTCCCTGCTCCACGTCGACGCCGCGGGAAAGCCGATGGTGTCCGCGCTGATCGAGCGTTCCGGACTGGCGCCCGCGGACTGGCTGCGCCGGTACTTCGAGGCGTATCTCGTTCCGCTGGCCCACTGCCTCTACGCCTACGAGCTGGCCTTTATGCCGCACGGCGAAAACGTCATCCTGATTCTGGAGGACGGCGTCCCGGTCAGCGCCGTCATGAAGGACATTGCCGAGGAGATCGTGGTGATGGGTGACCGGCTGGAGCTGCCCGACGAGGTGGCCAGGATCAAGGCCGAGATCCCCGACGCGGAGAAGGTCCTGGCCATCTTCACCGACGTCTTCGACTGCATCTTCCGGTTCCTCAGCGCACTGCTGGAGGAAGACGGCCAGCTCAGCGGTGAAGAATTCTGGCGGACCGCCGCGGCCGTCCTCCGGGAGTACCAGGGCGAGCACCCCGAGCTCGCGGAGCAGTTTGCCCGGCATGAGCTGTTCGCCACGGATTTCCCGTTGTCCTGCCTCAACCGGCTGCAGCTGCGCAACAACCAGCAGATGCTGGACCTGGCCGACCCCTCCGGCGGACTGCAGATGGCCGGCCGGCTGCAGAACCCCTGGCGCGGTTCGCCTGACCGGCGGGCTGACGCAGGGGCGGGCCCGGCGGCCTACCCTGCGTCAGGCGGTAACGCTCGATCTGCTTGAGGCGGCGCAGGAGGCTGTCGCGCCGCGGGTGCGGGACGGCGTCGGCCGGTTCGGCGGTGAGGTCGATGTGTTTGGTGCCGTACTGCCAGAGCAGCAGGTCATCGAGGAGCCGGTCCGGGCCGGGGAGTAGCGGTGGTCCAGGGCCCGGCGGACTTCGGTGATCCGGTTGGCGCTGAGCAGCCCGGCCAGCTGCATGGTCTGGTTGAGGCCGTGGGCGGCCATCAGCTCGGCGGCCCAGCCCCAGTCGTCGTCGACCTTCCGGTCCACGTGCGGCAGGAGCGTGCGCCAGACGTCGCGGATCCGGTTCGGCGTGAGCTGCGCGGCGCCTTCGCCGTCCATGTCCCAGTAGCTGCGGACCTCTTCGTAGCGTTCGTGCAGGTCGGCGAAGGCACCCTCCACGGTTTCCAGCATGGCCGCGGTGGCGGTGAACTGGCGGTCAAAGTGCGGGGTCCAGGCGCGCGGGTCCTCGGCCTTGAAGCGGATGTCGTGCTCGATCTCGCTCCAGGCGTGCGCAAACACAGTGCGGATCTGGCATTCGAAGAAGTAGCTGCCGTTCGGCGGGACCTCCGGGTTGAAGGCCTGCTGGTACTCCTTGACCGCCTCGTTCTGGATGGTCCGCAGGATCAGGTGCCGGCTGGAATAGCCGTAGGTCCCTGATTCGATGGAGCCGATGTCCTTCTCGCGGTCACCGCGGCAGTCGAAGAGCTGGCGCTGGCGCTTGATCAGGTTGGCCACCACCGCGTTTTCCGCGGGCAGTTTGGTGATCACTCGGACCCCCACCATGTCATTCAGGGTCCGGAACGGATCCGGGAACTTCAGCACCGGCGGACCGCCCGGCTCCAGCGGCTCCTCCGTCCGGGAGATCTTCTCGCGGAACGATTCGACCGTCTTGGTGCGGCCGGTGACGAACAGCGGCGTCACCTCCGTGCCCTTGAGCATGCTCCGTAACTCCAGCAGGACCTCGCGGGTGACCAGCTTCAGGGCAGGACGCACCCGCTCGTAGAGTTCCACGTTTTCCTGCACGGATTCGCGCAGGCCCACGTCCAGCCGGTCCCAGTTACTCGCCATGCGTCCAGCTTACGGCCGGGGTACGACGGCGGCGGGCTGACACCCCGCGTGGGCCGTCCGCGGGCGGCCAACCCGGGCCCGAGCCGCGTTGCGCCCTGCCGCGCGGCGCTCAAGGTAGGCTCGGCACATGGCTGATGTGCGGCGTCGGGCATTTATCGCGGCCGCAGCGACGGTGATTCTGGGGCAGTCTCCGCCGCCTGTTCACCGGGCCCCAAGGAGGACAGTGTGAAGCGGCACAGGTACAGCTACGGCGATGACTCCAGCCAGTGGGGGAACTCTTCCTGCCGGAGTCAGCCGCCACCAGGGGTGTGGTGGTGGTCATCCACGGCGGATACTGGCGGTCCCAGTACGGCGCGGAACTCGGCGAACCCCTGGCCAAGGACCTCGCGGCGCACGGTATGGCCGCCTGGAACCTGGAGTACCGCCGCGCCGGCAACGGCGGCGGCTGGCCGCACACCTTCTCTGACGTGCTCGCCGGCATCGACAAACTCGGCGACATCGCCGGTGAACACGGCCTTGACTTGGACCGGGTGGTGGCGCTGGGACACTCCGCCGGCGGGCACCTCGCGGTCTGGGCTGCGGGACGGAGCCGCCTCTCCCGGCTCGGCGCCCCCGACGCGGACCGCCAGTTGATCCGCAAGGACGACGACGGTGCGGTGCACCTGACCGGCGTCGTCAGCCAGTCCGGGCTGCTGAACCTCGCTGAAGCCGAACGGCTGAACCTCAGCAACGGTGCGGTCAGCAACCTGCTGGGCGGCTCTTCGGAAAAATACCCGAAACGGCATAAGTATGCGGATCCGATGAGCGCAGTGCCGCTGAAGATCCCCGTGTATGCCGTTCACGGCACGGACGACGACACCGTCCCCGCGAGCCAGTCCGACTCCTACGCGGCGGCGGCCAAGACCGCCGGCGCCCCGGTCCAGCTCCTGAAAGTCCCGGGCGACCACTTCGCCCTGATCGACCCGAAGGCTGCCGCCTACCGGAAGTGCCGCGAACTGGTGCAGGTCCTGCTCGGCTGACCTCTGCCAGCTACGGACGCACGGCCGCGCGGCCGGTGGTAGCGTTTCGCCTATGCAAGTCGAAGTTCCCGCGGTCCTGCGCGCCCTGGCTGCGGGCTTCACCCGGTTTTTCCGGGCGTTCGCGCCGCGCCACCCCGCCCAGGTGATCGTGCTGGGCTTCGCTGCGGCAGTCGCCGTCGGGACCGGACTGCTGCTGCTGCCGGTGGCCAAGGCCGGCGGGGCGGAACCAGCCTGCTGGAAGCGCTGTTCACGGCCACGTCCGCCGTCTGCGTCACCGGCCTGATCACCGTGGACACGCCCGTCTTCTGGAGCGGCTTCGGCCAGGTGGTCATCTTGGTGCTCATCCAGATCGGCGGCTTCGGCGTGATGTCCTTCGGCACGCTGCTGGGGGTCCTGACCGCCCGCCGGCTGGGCCTGAAATCCCGGATATCTGCCGCCGCCGAGACGAAAAGCAGCGGCTTCGGCGACGTCCGCCGTGTGCTGGTGGGTGTTCTGCTCATCAGTGTGATCGTGGAAACAGTGCTGGCGCTGATTCTCGCGGTCCGCTTCAGGGCCGGGTACGGCTACGGGCTGGGCGACGCGGTCTGGCACGGGGTCTTCCATTCAATCTCGTCCTTCAACAACGCCGGCTTTGCCCTGTACTCGGACAATCTCATGGGGTTTGTCGGCGATCCCTGGATCTGCCTGCCGATCGCCGCCGCCGTGATCATCGGCGGACTGGGGTTCCCGGTCCTGTTCGAACTGGGCCGGGAGTACCGGCGTCCGATCCTCTGGAGCATGCACACCAAACTCGTGGTCGTCGGCTCGGCCGTCCTCCTGGCGGGCGGCACCGTCTTCCTCACGGCCGTCGAATGGGCCAACCCGGCAACCCTGGGCGGCCTCCACCCCGCAGAGCGCGTGCTGGCCGGCTTCTTCCAGTCCGTCATTACCCGCACCGCCGGCTTCAACAGCATCGACATTGCCCAGATGGATCCGGTGTCGTGGCTGGGCATGGACATCCTGATGTTCATCGGCGGCGGCCCGGCGGGTACGGCCGGCGGCCTGAAGATCACGACTTTCGCCGTGCTGTTCTTCATTCTCAGCACCGAACTGCAGGGCGGGACGGCCGTAAACATCTTCGGCAAGCGCCTCTCCCGCGCGGTGCACCGTCAGGCCATTACCGTGGTGCTGCTGGCGATCGCCCTGGTGACCGGGTCCACGATGTTCCTGATGCTGATCACCGACTTCGGGCAGGAACGGATCCTGTTCGAGGTCGTTTCGGCCTTCGCCACCGTGGGGCTGTCCACCGGCATCACGGCCGGCATGCCTCCGGCCGGGCAGCTCGTGCTGATCCTGCTGATGTTCGTCGGGAGGCTGGGTCCGGTCACGCTGGGCGCGGCGCTGGCCCTGCGTGAACGACCCTGCTCTATGAATACCCCAAGGAAAGGCCCCTCATTGGCTAGGAATATCTTCTCGTCCCACTCCGCTGCCGCCAGTGACAAGGCATCGTCGGTGGTGGTCATTGGCCTGGGCCGCTTCGGCGGCTCGCTGGCGCTGGAGCTGGAGGCGCAGGGCACCGAGGTCCTCGGCATCGACGCCAGCGAGGAAATCGTCCAGTCCTACAACGGGCGCCTCACCCACGTGGTCAGGGCCGACTCCACCAAGGAAGAGGCGCTGCGCCAGCTCTCGGTCCACGAATTCGACCGGGCCGTCGTCGGCATCGGCTCGGACATCGAAGCCAGCATCCTCACCACATCACGGATCCTGAAATTCCAGCGTCCGCAGATCTGGGCGAAGGCCATCAGTGAACCGCACGCCGAGATCCTGGGCCAGCTCGGCGTCGAGCACGTCATCCGGCCGGAACACGACATGGGCAAGCGCGTCGCGCACCTGGTCCTCGGCTCGATCCTTGACTACGTGGAATTCGAGGACGACTTCGTGATGATCCGCACCAGTCCGCCCTCCGCCGTGCGGGACCGGCCGCTGGGCGTACTCGGGCTCCGGGACAAGTTCGGCGTCACGATTGTTGCCGTCAAACGCCCCGGCGGCACATGGGGGCACACGACGGCGCAGACGGTGCTGTACGACGACGACCAGATCATCGTCCAGGGCAGTAAATCCAAGGCCGAACGGTTCAGCACCATGCCGTGACCCACTAGACTGGGATGCAGGTGCGCCGGGAAGTCTGGTCGGCATAGTTCAGTCGACCCAAATTTTAGGACTGCCGCATGAGCCCCACTCCTCCTCCCACCCGGCCGCGTTTGACGATCTTCGGCCGCGGCAGCTACGCCGAATCCCTCCGGATCGGCGAGATCCTCCGTAAGGAAACAGTCGGTGGAGCCCTGCTTGTCGCGGCAGCCGTGATCGCCCTCATCTGGGCCAACTCGCCGGTGTCCGAGAGCTACTTCGCCCTGCGGGACTTCAAATTCGGCTACGAACCCTGGCACCTGGAACTGAGCCTGGGCGCGTGGGCCGCCGACGGGCTGCTCGCCATCTTCTTCTTCCTGGTGGGCCTGGAACTCAAGCGCGAGTTCATCGCCGGGGACCTGCGGCAGATCAATAAATCGATCGTCCCGGTCGCGGCGGCCGTGGGCGGCGTCGCCATCCCGGCCATCATTTACACGATCGTCAACTTTGCCAGCCCGGAGACCCTGCGCGGCTGGGCAATCCCCACCGCCACCGACATCGCTTTCGCCGTCGCAGTGCTGGCCATCATCGGCTCGCATCTGCCCAGCGCCCTGCGGATCTTCCTGCTGACCCTGGCCGTGGTGGATGACCTGATCGCCATCACCATCATCGCCGTGTTCTACACCAGCGACCTCCAGCCCATGCCGCTGCTGCTGGCGCTGATTCCCCTGGGCATCTACACCTATCTGGCGCACAGGTACCGGCGCTTCTTCAAAATCAAGGCCTCGGCCGCGTGGCTGATTCTGCTGCCGCTGGGTGCCGTCACCTGGGCCCTCGTCCACGCCTCCGGGATCCACGCGACCGTGGCCGGTGTGCTGCTCGGCTTCGCCGTCCCGGTCCTGCGGTCGAAGGCCAGCGGCGGCCCGGAGGCGGCCCGGGTCTCGCGGAGGTCTTCGAGCACCGGTTCCGCCCGATCTCGGCCGGGGTCGCCGTTCCGATCTTCGCGTTTTTCTCCGCCGGTGTGGCCGTGGGCGGCTGGGAGGGACTGGGCTCGGCGCTGACGGACCCGGTGGCCGTCGGCATCATCATGGCCCTCGTCCTCGGCAAGCCGATCGGCATTATGGGCACCACCTGGCTGCTCACCAAGGTCTCCAAGGCCCGGCTGGACACCAGTTTCAAGTGGATCGACGTCTTTGGAGTGTCCCTGCTGGCCGGCATCGGCTTCACCGTCTCGCTCCTGGTGGCGGAGCTGAGCTTCGGCCACGGCAGCCTGCAGGATGACCACGCCAAGGTGGGCATCCTGGCGGCGTCCGTGCTGGCAGCCCTGCTGGCGACGATGGTGCTGCGGACCCGGAACCGGCAGTACCGGAAGGCCGAAGAGGAGGAGAAGGTCGACGCGGACCAGGACGGGATCCCGGACGTGTACCAGCAGGACGGCCCCGGCCGGTAGGCGCCCGGCAGCCCGGTCCGTCCGGCCGAACTCCCGCGCCCAACTCCAGCGCCCAACGAGGCTTGCGCTCATACCCTCAGGGGTTTGACGATGGAAGCGACACGCACGGATCGCCCGGCCGCAGGAGTGAATCATGGACGTCATCGTCATCGAGACCACACAACTCGGGGACCGCAGCTATCTCGTCCATGACGGCTCCGTGGCGCTGGTCATCGACCCGCAGCGCGATACGGACCGCGTCGAGGCGGCCGCGCTCGGCGCCGGGGTGCGAATCACCCATGTCGCCGAGACGCACATCCATAACGATTACCTCTCCGGCGGGCTCGAACTGGCCAGGGCGCACGGCGCCAGCTACCTCGTGAACGCCGCGGACCCGGTCACTTTCGAGCGGCAGCCGATCGCGGACGGGCAGACCGTCCTGGTCGGCGCGTTGTCGGTCAAAGCCGTAGCGACACCGGGCCACACCCACACCCACCTGTCTTTCATCGTGGACGACGGCACGCAGCAGGCCGTGTTCTCCGGCGGAAGCCTCCTCTACGGCTCGGTGGGCCGCACGGACCTTGTCCGCACCGAGGACACGCTCGGCCTCACCCATGACCAGTACGCCTCGGTGCGCCGCCTCGCCGGGGAGGCCGCTCCCGGCGCCGGCCTGTTCCCGACCCACGGGTTCGGGTCCTTCTGCTCCTCCGGCCCGGCCAGCGGAGCCGGATCGTCCACCATCGGCGAACAGCTCACCAGCAACCACGCCCTGACGGATCCCGACGAGGACCACTTCGTCCGGGAACTCATCGCCAACCTCACGGCCTACCCCTCCTACTACGCCCACATGGGGGTCACCAACACCGCCGGCCCCGGCCCCGCTGATCTGACCGTGCCGGAGGCCCTCGACGCCGAGGAACTCATGCGCCGGCTGGAGGATGGCGAGTGGGTGGTGGACCTGCGCCGCCGCGTGGCCTTCGCCAGCAGCCACCTCAAGGGAAGCGTGAGCTTTGGCTACGGGAAAAGCTTCAGCACCTATCTCGGGTGGGTGATGCCGTGGGGCGAGCAACTGACCCTCGTCGGATCCCGCGCCGATGTGGAGAACGCCATCCGCGACCTCGCCCGCATCGGCATCGACTCGCCCGACGCCGCTCTCGGTACGGACCCGCACGCCGTGGCGCCCCGCGCCGCCGTCACATCCTTTCCCTGCGTGGGCTGGGACGCCGTTCCGGCGTCCCGTTCCGGCGGCGCTGACGCCGTCGTCGACGTGCGGCGGGCCGACGAGTACGCCGCCTCGCGCGTGGCGGGGGCCGTCAATGTCCCGCTGCACGAACTGCTGCCCCGACTGGCCGATCTCCCCGCCGGGAAGCTGTGGGTGCACTGCACCTCCGGCTACCGGGCCGGCATCGCCGCGAGCCTGCTTCAGCGCGCCGGCAGGGCCGTGGTCCTCATTGATGCGAGGTTCGACGACGCGGAGGCCGCCGGGATCCAGCTGGAGAAGCCGGGGGCCGCCTCCGGCTGACAGCTGGACCCGCGAAACACTGGGGCACCGGCCCGCGTTCTCTGGCAGAGTATGAGCATGCTCACAGTTATAGGCGAGGGCCTGGTTGATGTAGTCCAGCGTTCCTCCGGTATCCAGGCCCACGTGGGCGGCAGCCCCCTCAACGTCGCCGTGGGGCTGGCCCGGCTGGACCATCCGGTGCAGTTCATCGGCCGCTACGGGCGCGACGCCTACGGCGAATCGGTGGCCGCCCACCTGAAGTCCAGCTCGGTGCTCCTCCCGGTGGGCCCGGACGAGCTTCCCACCTCCGTGGCCACCGCCCTGATCGACGACGACGGCGCCGCGAGCTACACGTTCGAGCTCGCGTGGGAGCTTCCCGGACTCGCGGACAGGTTGCCGTTTATGCTGCAGGCAACGACGCTGCTGCACACCGGCTCGATCGCCACCATGCTGGCGCCCGGCGCCGCCGAGGTGCTCTCCGCCGTCGAGCATGCCCATCCTTTGTCGACCATCAGCTTCGACCCCAACTGCCGCCCAGCATCATCGCCGACGTCGACTACGCGCGCCGGCAGGCGGAGAAGTTCGTCACCCTGGCCGACGTGGTCAAGGCTTCCGACGAGGACCTCGAATGGCTGTACCCGGGCGAGGATCCGCTGGATTCGGCCCGGCGCTGGCTGTCGCTCGGCGGTTCGGAAGGCCCCGCCATGGTGGTGGTCACCCGCGGCGCCCACGGGCCGTGGGGCGTGAACGCCGCCGGCGAGGCGGACTTCCCGGCGCCGTCCGTGAAGGTGGCCGACACGGTGGGCGCCGGGGATTCCTTCATGGCGGCGCTGCTCTCCGCCATCGTGGACCTGGGACTGGACGGGGCGCAGAACCGCAAGGACCTGCGCGGGCTCTCCGCCGAAAGCCTCCGGGACCTCCTGGCCCACGCGGCCCGGGCCGCCGCCGTCACCGTGTCCCGGGCCGGCGCCAACCCGCCCACCCGCGCGGAACTGAACCGGATGGAGTCCGGCGCGCGGACTTCCAGGGAAGCCGGTCACGACCCTGAAAGTGCAGAACTCCCCAGCAACTGAAAGGCAGCCATGACACACCACGATGCCCCGTCCTTCCGCGTCAGCAGTGAGTCATTCCAAGACGGCCAGACCCTCCCGCCGGCCCAGCGCGGCGCCTCAACCGGCGCGGGCGCCAAGGACGAGTCCCCGCAGCTGAGCTGGAGCGGCGCCCCCGCCGGGACTTTGAGCTACGCCGTCACCGTGTTCGACCCCGATGCCCCGGGCCGCGGCGGCTTCTGGCACTGGGCCGTGCTGGACCTCCCTGCGGACGTCACCTCCCTGCCGGCTGGGGCGGGATCGCGCCACGGGCACCTGCCGCCCGGCGCCTTCCAGCTGAAGAACGACGGCGGCACCACCGGCTACATGGGGGCGGCGCCGCCCAGGGCCATGGCCCGCACCGGTACATCGTCACGGTCCACGCCCTCGGTACAGCGCACTCCGGGCTCGACGCCGGCGCCCACCCCGCGAAACTCGAAGCGAAGCTGGCCCCGCACACCCTGGCCAAGGCGAACCTGACCGGCATTTACGAGCGCTGAGCCGCTGCGGGGCCTGCGCCGGCCTGTGCGCACGAATTCGCCGGAAGCCTGCGGGGTCGCCGTAGCTTTCCGGCGACCGGGCACGTTTCCGGCGAGTTCGACGTCGGCCGCCGCCGGGCACGGTTCCGTGCGCCTCCCGAGAGCCCGCCGCCCGCGCCCAGGCAGGCACCGCCAACGTAGACTGGCTGTATGCGGCTGGTAGCAAGTGACATTGACGGAACGATCCTCGGCCACGACGGCAAAATCAGTGACCGGACCGTCCGGGCGTTTCACGCGTGCCGCGAGGCCGGCGTCGAGCTGGTCTTCGTCACCGGCCGTCCGCCGCGCTGGCTCCACCCGCTGCAGGACCGGCTCGGCCACACCGGAACGGTCATTTGCTCCAACGGCGCCGTCGTCTGGGACCTTGAGGCCGACCGCCTTGTTTCGGCCCGCGGCCTGCAGCTCGACGCCGTCTTCGAGGCGCGCCGCATCATCCAGCGGCTGCGCCCTCCGCGGTCTTCGCCGCCGAGACCCTGACCGGCTTCCACCTGGAACCGGGGTTCCTCAACTCCGGCAGCAGCGCATTGCTGGCCGAAGTCACCCCGCGCCGCTGCACAGCACCCTTACGGCCGAAGACACCGTGGTGAAGTTCATGGCCATCGTCCGGGAGGGCACGGCCGACGAGTTCCTTGCTGAGGTGACCCCAGCCGTCGCTCACCTGGCCGCCGCGACGCATTCGGCGCCGAACATGGCCCTGCTGGAGCTGTCCTTGCCCGGTGTGAACAAGGCCGTCACCCTCGCCGAATATGCTGCCTCCCTTGGCGTGGACTCCGCCGACGTCGTGGCTTTTGGGGACATGCCCAACGACATCGAGATGCTGCGCTGGGCCGGCGACGGTTACGCGATGGCCAGCGGCCACCCGGAGGCCATCCTCGCCGCCGGGCAGCGGGCCCCGCACTTTGACGACGACGGCGTCGCCCAGATCCTCGAGGCGAAGCTGGCGGCCCTGGGCGTCCGGCTGCCCTGACCGGCAGTCACCGGACTCCCAGCTCCCGGTCAACTGGCGTTCACCTTGGCGTCCTACGCTGAAATCTCACGACGGATCAGCTGACTGACGGTGGGAAATCATGGCCAGGTACCGCACGAAGAATATGGACGACACGCCCCTGCGCCCGGCGGCGCCGGACGCGCACTGGAAGAGCCTGCAGCAGGGCGACCGCGTCAGCGTGCGGCTGGCGCCCGGTTACGAAACCGGAGGCCGGGTGGAAGCCGTCACCGCGGACCACACCGCCGTGTGGGTGGACCTCGACGGCGGCCGGGGCCGCACGCTGCTGCACTGCAGCGACGGCGTGGAGATCCTCCCGCCCGCTAACTGACGCGGCCCGCGGCTAACTGACTCTGGCCCGCGCCGGCCGGCGGCCAACTGACCCGGCCCGCGTCGGCCGGACGGCTCGGGGCTTCCCTGCGTCGCAGCGTGCCGGCCGCCGACCGTCTGACTGTGCCGCGCCAGCGTTTAGTCCTTCCGGGCCCCCTGCCGTGCTCCGATAGGCTTCAGGTGTGAGCACCCCGCACCCGTTTTTGCCTCCGGTTCTGCCGACGGCGACGGCCACGATCTTCCCCTGGCCATGGCCCACCGCGGCTTCTCCCGGGACGGCCTGGAGAATTCCATGGCGGCGTTCCGCGCCGCCGTCGAACTGGGGTTCCGGCATCTGGAGACGGACGTCCACACCACCGCCGACGGGGTCCTGCTGCTGTTCCACGACGAAACCCTGGACCGGGTCACAGACGGCCGCGGCCGGATCTCGGAACTCCCGGCGGAGGCCGTGGCCCGGGCAAGGATCGGCGGCGTGGAACCCATTCCGCTGTTCGAGGAACTCGCGACAGCCTTCCCGGACGTCCGGCTCAATCTCGACGTCAAAGACTGGAATTCGGTGGACGCTCTGGCGGCGGCGATCGAACGGTACGGCCTGCACGACCGGGTGCTGATCGCCAGCTTCTCGGACCGCCGGCGCCGGGCCGTGCTCAAGCAGCTGAGCCGCCCCGCCGCGGGCTCGGCCGGAATCGTCTCCAACGCCCTCTTCGTCCTGCTGGGCCCGGTGCTGCCGGCATCCCTGCTGCGCCTCACTGCAGGGCGTGCGCTCCGGGGGTCCAGGCGCTGCAGGTCCCGGTTAGCTACGGTGCCGTGCCCGTCGTGACTCCCGGCTTCGTCCGGCGCGCCCACCGGCACGGGCTGCAGGTACATGTCTGGACCGTCAATGACCCCGCGGAGATGCACCGGCTGCTGGACCTCGGAGTGGACGGTATTGTCACCGACCGTGCGGACCTGCTCAAGGACGTTCTGCTGGAACGCGGCGGCTGGAGCAGCTGAGCCCCGGTCCGCGAGTCAGGAGCCGAGCTCCATCATCAGCGGCGGCAGTTCCTCCGTTAGCTCCCGGGCGAGGTAGCCGAGACCGCCCAACCGACTCGCCAGCCGGTCGCCGGCGCTCGCATGCAGATGGGTGCCCCAACAGGCAGCCTGCGCGTCCGTGCTGCCCCGGGCTCGCAAACCGGCAATCGTCCCGGACAGCACATCGCCGGAACCAGACGTGCCCAGGCCGCTGTGTCCGGTGGTGATTTCCCACAGCGAGGCCCCCGCCCCGGAGTTGGCTCCGACGGCGGCCCTTCCGGCTGCCCCGCCGGCAGATTTACCGGCGGATTTCCCGGCGGCGCCGCCCGGACCTGCGATCACCCCTTGACAGCTCACCACCGCGCCGTACTTCTCCGCGAGCTCGGGCACGTCCTGGACCAGCTGCCCGGCGTCGTGCCCCAGCAGAATGCCCGCCTCGGTGACATTCGGGGTCAGGATCAGCCGCCCGCCCACGGACCCAGTTCCCCGGCCAGCTCGGGCAGGCTGCCCAGGGCGAAGGCATCGAGGATGATGGCCGGCGGCTGCTTCCCCGCCGGAAGCTTGAGGAGTCCGCGCAGCAGGGCGGTGGCCTCGTCCTTGTCGTCGAGGCCCGGGCCGATCAGGACCGCGTCCGCCGCCTCGACCGGTGCTGCGAGGACGGCGGCCGCCGCAGAGCCCCTGACCGTGCCCGACGCAGTTTCCGGCAGCCTGAGAACACCCGCTTCGGGCAGCGCGACCGCCAGTTGGACGGCCACGGATTCCGCCACGGCCAGGGTGAGCCGTCCGGCGCCGGAGCGCAGCGCGGCCGTCCCGGCGAGCAGCGCGGCGCCCGGCGTCATCCGCGCCCCGCCGATCACCAGCACCGATCCGCGGTCGTCCTTGCCGGAGCCCCCGCCAGGCAGCGGCCAGTCCCGCAACAGGGTGGGTGTGACGGGTTCAGGGCGGACCGGCTCCCGCCCCGACCCGGGGGTGCCTTACCTCGGGTGGACATTGGCATCTCCGGCGTGTTCGGTCACGGGGACTCCCTCGCTCATCAGGTGGTCAGCCATGTTGAAGCTCTCCAGCTGCCATGGACCCGTGCCATCCGGCCGGACGAATCGGCTCACGGAGGCGTTGAGAATGGCGGTGGAGGCGGCGAGGTCCAGCAGTTGGCGCTCCGTCAGCCCTTCCAGGATGTAGCGGATCAGCAGGATGACTGCGTCGTGGCAGACCAGCAGCACCCGCTGCCCCGGGTAGGCGCGGTCCAGGTCGGTGATCAGGGAGCGCAGGCGGAGTACGACGTCCGCCCACGACTCTCCGCCCGGCGGGCGGTAGTAGAACTTGCCCAGCCAGCGCCGCCGTTCCGCTTCCTGTGGCAGCCTTGCCTCCACGCCGGCCGAGGTGAGCATGTCCAGGATGCCGAGTTCACGGTCCCGCAACCTCTCGTCCAGCGTGACCGGCGTCGTCCAGCCCCGGTGTGCACGGCCAGTTCCGCCGTCTGCCGCGCCCTGAGGTACGGGGAGGACCACACGGCTGCCCGCCGGTCCTCCGGGAACCCGGCGAACAGGCGGCCCAGGGCCAGCGCCTGCTCTCGCCCGGTCCCGGACAGCTCAACGTCGGCGTCGCGCGCCGGAACATTGATCACGTGCGCCCCGGACTCGTGCGCCAGTGTGGCTGCGACGTTGCCTTGGCTCTCGCCGTGCCGGACGAGCAGAAGTTCGGCCATGCCGGGCTGGCCGGTCATGTGCTGGCGGTTCTTACCGTTGACGTTCACCGTTGCCCCCTGAATCCGGGTCGCTTCTTTGTGGCTGCCACGTTACTACCGGCGCGACGGCTTGTCCCGCCGTACAGGCGTTGGGCGCAGCTCCGGGACTGGCAGGATGGGACCATGCGTATTCTCATCGCCCCGGACAAGTTCAAGGGCTCCTCACCGCCGCCGAAGCCGCCGCAGCCATCGCCGAAGGCGCCCTGCGCGTCTATCCCGACGCCGAAGCCATCCAGTTTCCCGTGGCCGACGGCGGCGAAGGAACCCTGGAGGCGGCCGTCGCCGCAGGGTACGAGGAGCGGCTGAACGCCGTCGTGGGCCCCATCCTGGCGCCGGTCGGCGCGGCCTGGGCGATCCGGAAGGACGCCTTCGGCGGGGCCACCGCAGTGATCGAGACCGCGCAGGCGTCCGGGCTGGCGCACATGGAGCCCACCCCGGCCAACGCCCTGCGCGCACACAGTTACGGCTGCGGCCAGCTCATCGCCGCCGCCCTCGACGCCGGCGCTACGGAGATTGTCCTGGGCCTGGGCGGTTCCGCCATGAGCGACGGCGGCAGCGGCGCCCTGCGCGCGCTGGGCCTCAAACCGCTCGACGCCGCGGGCAACGTGGTTCCGCTCGGCGGCGGATCGCTCGCCGACGTGGCCCGTCTCGATGTCAGCGGTCTCGACCCGCGGCTGGGCGCGGTCACGTTCCGGATCGCCGTCGACGTGCAGAATCCGCTCTACGGCGGCGACGGTGCCGCCCACGTGTTCGGCCCTCAGAAGGGCGCCGACGAGGACGCCGTCGAATTGCTCGACGCCGGACTCCGCAACTGGGCCTCGGTGCTGCGAGAATCCACCGGCCGGGACGTCAACGTCCCCGGCGCCGGGGCGGCCGGCGGCTTCCCGGCGTCGTTCCTGGCGTTCAGCGACGCAGCGCTGGAGGGCGGGTTCGAGCTGGTGGCCGGACTCACCGGACTGGCGGACAAACTGGCGCTGGCGGATCTGGTGATCACCGGGGAGGGGTCCATGGATTCGCAGTCGCTGACCGGCAAGGCCCCGATTGCGCTCGCCGATGCCGCGCAGAGCCGCGGAATCCCGGTGATTGTGGTCGCCGGACGGATCTTGGTCACCCCGAGGACCTCGCCGCCCACGGCGTGGTGGCCGCCGCGCAGCTGCTGGACCTGGCCGGGAGCCCGGACGACGCCGTCGCGAACGCCGCGAAGTACCTCGCCTGGGCCACTAGCCAGGTGCTCGAGGGAGCCTGAGCGCCCAGGCGCCGGTCTTTTAGTCGCCGGCTCCTCAGGCGCCCGTCTCATAGTGCGGCTCCGCGACCGGTTTGGATTCGGGGAGCCACGCTCGCGGAGGTACACCGAGGCGCCCACCAGGACGGCGACGGCCAGGAACTCACTTTGCCAGTTCTGGAAGGACTCAAACCAGAAACGGCTCGTTGCCACGTACTCAAGGACCGTCACAGGCGTTTCGCCGTGACTTTGCTGCTCGGAGCTGTACTCCTCCGCGCCGCCGATGGCATGGAGGGCGAAAGACGCAAGGAACAGCAGCAGGAACATGATCGACAGCGAGTGTTCATACAGCTTGAGGACCCAGCCTCCGCGCCGGACGGGCCACGGGGTGGCTGCCTTGAGCTCCGCGTCCCGGGGATCCTCATCCTGCGGGGCCTCCCGGCCCACCGGCTTGGACTCCGAGGAACCCTTCTGGAAGAGGAAGACCGTCAGGATGACGTACATGCCCATCTGCAGGAACTCGGACTCCCAGTTCTCAAAGGTCGCCTCGAGGAACGCGCCGGTGCCGAGATAGCCCAGCACTGTCACGGCCGGTTCGCCGTGCGCCCGCTGGTCCTCGCTGTATTCGGCCGCTCCGCTGACGATCATGCCGCCGAAAAACACCAGGAACAGGGCGATGTTGGCCAGCAGGAGGCTGTGGTCCTTCGTCCATTCCCGCACGGTCCGCCGCGGCACTGTCCCGCCCTGAAGGCCAGCCGCTTTGGTCACCTCAGTTCTCCTTTTCAGCCTGCCGGCGGAGCAGGCCCGGCACGAGAACCAGCAGGACAAACAGCACAACCAGCAGCACGCCACCGGCCCACAATCCCGCCTCCCGGCCCGCCGTGACGTCGAAAACCAGCGACGACGTGCCCACGCTGAGGAGCCCGACGCAGGCCAGGGCAACCTTGGCGATTCTGTCCGCGCTGGACACGAGGGCCGCACGGAGGTGCAGCCGGAACAAGCGGCGGTGCACACTCACGGGCAGCAGGATCAGGGCCGTGGTCAGGGCAGCCAGTGCCACGTTGGCGAGGTAGAGCGTGGTCTGGTAATCGTCCAGCGTCTCAAACCTCGACTGGAACGGCAGGGTCAGCAGGAACCCCGCCAGGATCTGCACACCGGTCTGCAGCACCCGCAGCTCCTGCAGCAGCTCCATCCAGTTGCGGTCCAGTTTCTCGATGGCGGACTCGCTGCGTTCGTCCTGGGCAGGCACCTTCGTTCGGCCCGCGGCGGACTCGTTAGGAGCGGACTCCGGCTCTAGATCGGACACTTGTGCCTCCACGTGGATGATGACCGGGCTGCGGTGGCAGTCAACTTCAACCTAGGCTTGAGCGTTACGAAATTCAAGCCGATACTAAGGTTGCTGATGAATCCCCGGTAGGGTGTAATTGTTTACTTCGTGGGGGACGTGCCGCAGGTCCGGGCCATCGTCCGCGACCTCCGGAAACGGCCCCTGGAAAACCGAGACGTTGGGTAGGTGGACGATGAGTGATTCAACCAAACAGCAGGACCAGCCGCGCGACCCCGGGGCGGCTACTACTCCGGCTCCTTCCCGGAGCAGGTGCAGGAACAGCCGGGTCTCACTGCACCCATGGACCCCAAGCCGGACCACGGCGAGGAGAGCTACCAGGGCAGCGGCGCACTCGACGGCAAAGCCGCGCTGATCACGGGCGGCGATTCCGGGATCGGGAAAGCGGTGGCCATCGCCTTCGCACGGGAGGGTTGCGACGTCGCCATTTCCTACCTGCCGGAGGAGGAAGCGGACGCGCAGGACACTGCCGCGTGGATCCGCAAAACCGGCCGGCGGGCGCTGCTGATCGCCGGAGACGGGCGCAGTGAGGAGTTCGCCACCCGGATCGTGGATGACGCACTCGCTGAATTCGGCCGCCTGGACGTGGTTGTGCTGAACGCCGCGTACCAGAAAAACCGCGACAGCTTCGAGTCCCTCCCCACCGAGGAGTTCGACCGCGTCTTCCAGACCAACCTCTACTCGCTGATCTGGACGGCACGGGCGGCGGTGCCGCACCTGCAGGCCGGTGCGTCGATCATCACGACGGCCTCAATCCAGGCATTCAACCCCTCGCCCGAACTCATCGATTACGCCATGACCAAAGCCGCGCAGGTTGCCTTCACCAAAGCCCTGGCGCAGGAGCTCGGCCCGAAGGGGATACGCGTCAATGCCGTGGCCCCCGGGCCCATTTGGACGCCCCTCATCCCGGCAACCGAGTGGCCGGACAAGCTGCCGTCCTTCGGCCAGGACACCCCGCTGCAGCGCGCGGGGCAGCCGGCGGAACTCGCGGCCGCCTACGTGCTTCTGGCCTCCGACCACGGCTCCTACATCTCCGGCGCGGTCCTGCCCGTCACGGGCGGCAAAGGCCTCTGAACCGTCAAGAATTTCCGGCAATAATCCACGCAGTTCAACATTCCAGTACGGGAGGAACGGCATGACCCAGAACAAGCAGCAGGACCCGATCGAGGAAGCGGGCGGTTACGGAACGCCGACGGCGGAGCAGGAGCTGCCCGGCGGGGACACCAGGAAGTTCGCCCAGCCCCGGGAAGAAGAAGCATTCGACGCGGCAGGGCTCAGCCAGGACAGCCCGGACGGGGAAACGTACCCGGCCGGCGCCCCGGACCTGAGCCAGTTTGGCGCCGAAGACCAGGACAGTGCAGGAGAACCCGGAGCAGGACGCTTCGGAGGAACGGAGGAACAAATGAGTTCGGAAAACGCCAGCACTACCCCCGGCTACGACGCCGAGGCCGCGGAGAACTCCGAGGCAGCCGTGCCGTCCGCGGACGCGGAGATGGACACATCCAATACCGAGGAGCCCGACGCCGGGCGGCCCTTCTCCTCCGAGCCGGGCCAGGACGCAGCCGGGCTGCCGGACGGATCGGGAACGGACCTGCCTGAAGATAAGGCTCCCAAGGACGACGACGATGAGGAAACCTTCGACGCCGGCTAAAGCCACTGACCCGAATAGCGAAGGCCGGGACCCGAACACCCGCGTGGTGTCCGGGTCCCGGCTTCGCTGCGGCGCAGCGGTTTTAAGGCCCGTAGCTTCAAGGCCCGGTGGTTGCCTGGGCCGGGACCAGAGTTCTTAGCGGCGCTTTTTCGGCGTGCGTTTCACGGCGGCCGTGGCAGCGGCCACGGCGCCTTCGGTTTCGGGCTCGGCGACGGTGCCGCGGACCTTCGCGATCGCCGTCATGCCGTGGTAGATCACCAGCGCCGCCGCGGAGCCCAGGGCGATGCCGGTGAACACCAGGTCGCCGATGGTCCAGGTGTAATCGGCAATGCCGACAATCAGTGCAACGGCGGCCGTGGTCAGGTTGATCGGGTTGGAGAAGTTCACCTTGGCCTGCACCCAGATCTTGACGCCCAGGACGCCGATCATGCCGTAGAGCATCGTCGCCGCGCCGCCCAGCACGCCGGCCGGGACGGTGGCGATGAGTTCGCCGAACTTCGGCGAGAAGCTGAGCACGATCGCGAAGAGGCCGCCACCCAGTAGGCCGCCGTCGAATAGACCTTGGTGGCGGCCATAACGCCGATGTTTTCCGCGTAGGTGGTGGTGCCGGAGCCGCCGCCCATGCCGGCAAGCACGGTGGCGGCGCCGTCGGCCATCAGCGCCCGGCCGGAGACGCCGTCGAGGTTCTGGCCGGTCATCGCGGACACGGACTTCACGTGGCCGATGTTCTCCGCCACGAGCACCAGCACCACCGGAACGAACAGGCCGACGACGCCGAGGTGGAATTCGGGCGTCTGGAAGAACGGCAGCCCCACCCAGGCGGCGGAGTCCATCTTGGAGAAGTCCACTTCGCCGCGGATCATCGCCACGAGGTAGCCGGCCACCACGCCCACCAGGATGCTCAACCGGCCCAGGATGCCGCGGAAGAAGACACTGACCACGATGATCGTGGCCAGGGTGATGAGGGCCGTGACCGGGGCGGCATCGAAGTTGGCCTTCGCCGCCGGGGCCAGGTTGAGGCCGATCAGGCCCACGATGGCGCCCGTGACGATCGGCGGCATCAGGCGGTTGATCCAGCCGGCACCGAATTTCTGCACGATCGCGCCAATGATCGCCAGCCCGACGCCGGCCAGCACCACACCGCCGAGCGCTCCGGCGACGCCGTACTGCTGCTGCGAGGCCATGATCGGCGCGATGAACGCGAAACTGGATCCGAGGTAGCTCGGAACCTGGCCCTTGGTGATGACCAGGAACAGGAGGGTGCCGATGCCCGAGAAGAACAGGGTGGTGGCCGGCGGCATACCCGTGATGATCGGGACCAGGAAGGTGGCGCCGAACATGGCGACAACGTGCTGCATCCCGACGCCAAGAGTCAGCGGCCAGGCGAGGCGCTCATCCGGCTTCACGACTTCGCCGGGGCGGATGGACTTGCCGTTGCCGTGCAGCTTCCATTTGGTACCGAGCATGCTCATTGCCGGGCCTTTCAGAGAATATTTGGCGGGCGGGAAGGAATCTTCCGGAGCAACATTACCGCGACGGTGTTTCCGGCATGCTTCGCCGCCGGCGCCGCTGTGCCGGATGTCACGGGGCATTTCGGGAAGCTGAAGGCAGAAGTTGAAGTTGCAACTATGGACAGAGACCTGTGGCCGCCGCCGGCGGGCACCCCAGCGAAAGGGACGCTCATGACCATCGCCCATGACGAAGCAGTAATCGACGCCGCCGCAGTGGACGCCATCTTTGCCGAGGCCCGCACCCCGAACACCTTCACCGGCGACGTCACCGACGAGCAGGCCCGGGCCATCTACGAACTCACCAAGTTCGGCCCCACCGCGTTCAACTCCCAGCCGCTGCGCGTGACCTACGTCCGGTCCGCCGAAGCCCGCGCCACCCTGGTCGGCACGCTCGCCAACGGCAACCGCGCCAAGACCGCCGCGGCGCCGCTCGTCGCCATCCTCAGCTACGACACGTCCTGGCAGGAACAGTGGGACAGCTTCCTTCCCGGCTACAACGCGCCCAAAGCCATGTACGACGCCGACCCGGACCTCGCCGCGGCCACCGGCAACAACAACGCCCACCTGCAGGCCGGCTATTTCATCCTCGCCGTCCGGTCCCTGGGCCTGTCCGCCGGACCGATGACGGGCGCGGACTTCACCGCGATCGACGAGGCCTTTTTCCCCGACGGCGGTCAGCAGAGCTTCCTGGTGGTCAACATCGGGCAGCCCGCCGCCGACGCCTGGGGCGCGGCCAAGCCGAAGTTCGCTTACGAGGACGTTGTCCGCACCGTCTGACACGACCCTTGATGGCGCGGCGGTGCCTCCGGCACTGCTTTCACGCGGAGGTGCCTCCGGCACTGCAAATCTCGCGGAGGTGCCTCCGGCACCATGGGGGACAGGCCGGAGGCACTCGGGACGCAATTCTGCGGTTGAGCGCAAGGCCGCATCCGGGGCCGCTTCCAGTTTAGTCCGCTTCGGGTCCCTTGCCACAGGGCCGTTGGCTCCGCTTTGGGTGCGTGGCGGACGGGCAGGCCGGGAGCCATGGCGTGTCAAGTCATATCCGAGACGGTGATCACACTTTAGGCGGCCGGGGTGTAATACTAGGGTCATCTGCGGCGCATAGTCGACGCAATATCGGGCTATTGCGAGCGGACCGGGGGCCACTACATGACGCTTGACACCTCAACTTTGCGTGTCGCATTGGCAGCGGTTGACCTGACGTTGCTGTTGCTTTTTTACTTCATCACGTTCCGCCGGACACGTTCCACGTACAGCGGTTCGTGGTGCCTGGCGCTCCTGTTTTTCCTGGCCGGCAATGCGGCGTACCTGCTGGACGGAACACCGCAGCAGGTCTGGGCCAATCCGCTGGGGAACGTGTTGCTCGTTGCGGGCGCGTCCAGCATCTGGGCGGGGGCCCGTTCCCTGCGGACCACGGTCCCCGCCTTCTGGTATCTGGCAGCCGGGCCCGCCATCACAGCCGTGGCGTCGGCGCTGGACCAGCCCGCCACCAACGTGTGGTCCGGGGTCCGGCCTATCTAGGATTCATGGGACTGCTGATCGGTCTCGCCTGCCGGGAACTGTTCCTGCTGGACCCGCACTTCTCGCGTGTGCACCGCACGTTGGCGTTGGGCTCCGGCTTCCTCGCGGCGTTCTACCTGGGGCGCCTGGCCGCCTTTGTCCTTGATGGACCGGAGGGGCTGTTTTTCTGACGGTCTTTGGCTCCGTCCCGGCAACGGTCTGCTCGGCGGTGATCATGGTGGTGGCGTCCTTCACCATGGCCGAATTGAGTTACGAACAGCAGACCCAGGACCTCCGCGCCCGCGCCACGGTGGACGGGCTGACCGGGCTCTTGAACCGCGCGGCATTCCTGGACCTCGCCGAGGACGAACTGCGCCGCCTCACCAGGACCAGGACCACGGCGTCGCTGATCCTGGCGGACCTGGACCACTTCAAATCCATCAATGACGAGTACGGCCATTCCGCCGGCGACGCCGCCCTGCAGGCGTTCGCCGAGGCCTGCACGTCCACCGTCCGCTCCACCGACCTCGTGGGCCGCTACGGCGGCGAGGAATTTATCATCCTCCTGCCCGGAGTGACGCAGGAGCGGGCAGGCCAGATCGCCTCGGACATCAGCGCCCGGCTGCAGGAATCGGCGTCGCCGGTCATCCCGCGCCTGCCCACATCCAGCTACGGCATCGCGTCGACCGCGCCCGGCCGCGTCGATCTTGACGCGATGATCGCCTCCGCCGACGCCGCCCTCTACCGCGCCAAGACCCTGGGCCGCGACCGCTCTGTACTCGCCGGCAGCCTCAAGGAAGAACCGGCCTGAGCGGGCCGGGCGGCCGCTAGGAGATGACCCCGTCCACCAGCGCCTTTGCCTCGGCCTGCACCTGCTTGAGGTGCTCGGCGCCCTTAAAGGACTCGGCGTAGATCTTGTACACGTCCTCGGTGCCGGAGGGCGCGCCGCGAACCAGGCGTTCTCGGTGACCACTTTGAGGCCGCCGATGGCCGCCCCGTTGCCCGGCGCTTCGGTCAGCTTGGCCGTGATGGTCTCGCCTGCGAGTTCGGTGGCGGTCACGTCCGAGGGTGAGAGCTTCCCGAGGGCCGCTTTTTGCTCGCGGGTGGCCGCGGCGTCGATCCGGGCGTACACGGGATCGCCGAACTGGTCGGTGAGTCCCTTGTACAGCTGCGACGGCGACTTGCCGGTTACTGCCGTGATCTCCGAGGCCAGCAAGGCCAGCAGGATGCCGTCCTTGTCCGTCGTCCACACGCTGCCGTCCTTCTTGTTGAAGGAGGCGCCGGCGGATTCCTCGCCACCGAATGCGCCCTCGCCGGAGAGCAGCCCGGGGACGAACCACTTGAAACCAACCGGCACCTCAACGAGCTTGCGGCCCAGGCTTTCGGCCACACGGTCGATGATCGAGGAGGAAACCAGCGTCTTGCCGATCACGGACTGCGGGTTCCAGCCGGTCCGGTGGCGGTACAGGTAATCGATCGCGACGGCGAGGTAGTGGTTCGGGTTCATCAGGCCGCCGTCTGGCGTCACGATGCCGTGACGGTCGGCGTCGGCGTCGTTGCCGGTGGCGACGTCGAAGGCCGCGGACCCGTCCGCACCAACAGACATCCTGTTGATCAGCGAGGCCATCGCGGACGGGGAGGAGCAGTCCATCCGGATCTTCTCGTCCCAGTCGAGCGTCATAAACGCCCACTGCGGATCGACGGTGGGGTTGACCACCGTGAGGTTCAGGTGGTGGCGCTCGCCGATTTCGCCCCAGTAGTCCACCGACGCGCCGCCCATCGGGTCGGCGCCGATCCGGACGCCCGCCTCGCGGATGGCATTGAGGTCCAGGACGGAGGGAAGGTCGTCCACGTAGCTGCTGAGGAAGTCGAACTTTCCCGTGGTGCCGGCGCTGAGGGCCTCGGCGATGGGGATCCGCTTCACCCCGCGCAGTCCGTTCTCCAGGAGTTCGTTGGCACGGTTGGCGATCCACCCGGTGGCGTCCGAATCGGCGGGGCCGCCGTGCGGGGTTGTACTTGAAGCCGCCGTCTCCGGGCGGGTTGTGGCTCGGCGTCACCACGATCCCGTCCGCCTGCGGGGCCCCGGCGGGGAGTTGTTGTTGTGCGTCAGGATCGCGTGGCTCAGCGAGGGTGTGGGGGTGTAGCCGTGCCGGGCATCGATCAGCACGTTGACGCCGTTGGCGGCGAGGACTTCGAGGGCAGAGTTCTGGGCCGGTTCGCTGAGGGCATGGGTGTCTTTGGCGAGGTAGAGGGGCCCGGTGATCCCTTGGCCTGCCCGGTACTCCACGATCGCCTGCGTGATGGCCAGGATGTGGGGTTCGTTGAAGGAAGCTTTCAGGCTGGAGCCCCGGTGCCCGGACGTCCCGAAGGCCACCCGTTGGCCGGGGTCGCCCAGATCCGGTGAAACATCGTAGTACGCATCCAGGAGCGCAGTGAGGTCGACAAGGTCTTGGGGTTGGGCAACAGTGCCCGCGCGGCTAGCCATGGCACCAGCATGCCAGACCGTCGTGTCAGGCAACATGATTTCGGCGGATTACGGCCCCTGTGACGTAAGAAATGTCCTGCTCAAGGAAGCGGGACGGCGGTAGGCTGAATCCTGAGACTTCACGAGGGGAAAACCATGACTGACCAGCCGAAACCGGACAAAGACGAGACGCCTGAGGGCTACCAGCCGCCGTCGTATATTCCGGCGCGGGAGTCGGACGTTCCTGCGGCGCCGCTGCCGCCCGCGACGACGGAGTTCGAGCAGCCGGGCTACGGGCAGCAGCCGTCCGGAGGGCAGGGCTACGCGGGCGAGCAGGTCCACCCGGGCGAGCAATACGGCCAGGCCGCACCGGACTACAACCAGCCCACGGAACCGTACGGCACGCCGTCGCCGTACGCCCAGCAGCCTTACGCCCAGCCGCCCTACGGCACGCCGGGCCAGCAGCCCTACGGTGCGCCGCCCAGTACGGCCAGCAGCCCTACGGCGGACAGCCGCAATACGGCCAGCCGGGGACGCCGTTCAACGCCTACGGCCAGCCGGCCTATTACGGTCTACCGCCCGAACCCAAGGGCCTGAGTATCGCCAGCCTGTGCTGCGGCATCGCGACCTTCGTGGGACTGGGCTTCTTCCTCCTGCCGCAGCTCGCGGCAGTCATCCTCGGGCACATGGCACTCAAGCGCGAGCCGTCCGGCAAGGGCATGGCCATTGCCGGCCTAGTGATGGGTTATGTGGGGATCGCGCTGACCGTTCTGATATTCGTACTCATCGCGGTGGGACTGGCCGTCGGAAGGTCAACCTTCGGAACGTCCGGCGCCTAGCCTCCGCCGGCTGACGTAAGCGCCGCTGCCAGCCCGCCGGCGTTGGCCTCGAGCCAGGCGCCGCGGCGGCGGATCGTCCCGCCCGCGCCCTGGTCCCACATCCGCGCCCAGCCGCCGCCGAGTTCCCGCGCGTTGTGCTGCATCCGCTCGTAGCTCAGTGACGTGGCCTCGATGCCAAACGCGGGCAGGCGCCGCCGTTCCTCGTCATTCCAGCCGTAGGCGTCGGCGAAGATCCGGAGCCGCCGGAACGGGTCCGCCGCCTCCCATCCCGGCCACGCGTCGGCGGGGTCGCGGAGCGGCACCCAGTGCATTGCGGTGTTGAAGGAATCCTTGAACGCCGTCGTGGGGCCGGCGAGGTCGAAGTCCACCAGGCCGGCGGCACGGCCGTCACGGACCACCACGTTCTGCGGGGTTACGTCGAGATGGCAGACCAGCTCCGCCGGATCCTGCCGGACCGGGCGCGGCGGGAACGGATGGGCGCCCGGCACAAACCCGGCGGAGGCCGCGTGCAGCCGGCGCAGCAGCTGCGCGACCGAGACCAGGAGTTCCTCGGACCGGACCCAGGCCTGCGGAACGGGCCCGGCGCACTGTCCGGGTAGGAACGTCAGCACGTCCCGGCCCTCTCCGTCCCGGCCCAGGAACCGCGGGGAACCATCGAAACCGGCGTCTTCCAGCCAGTCGAGGTACGCGGCGACCGCGAAAGACTGCGGCTGGTGCGGGCGGCGGATGGTTCCGCCCACCCGCACCACGCCGTCGGTGACATCGCCCGCCGGCATGAGTTCGACGTCGGACGCCTCGCCTGCGGCGGGGACGTAAACGCGGGACTCAAGCGGTGGGCGGTGCCGGGAGCTCATCGGCTCAGCGTACGCCGCCCATAAGCTTCTTGATCGCCGGCGAGGCCGCGGCCAGGCCGACGGCCAGCAGCATCGCGGTGCCGCCGATGCCGATGAAGTACGGCAGCTCGTCCTCTGGGTTGTACAACCCGGACAGGATGCCGCCAGCGTGGTGCCCAGCGACACCGAGAGGAAGAACAGCGCCACCATCTGGGTGCGGAAGGCCTCCGGCGCCAGCTTGGTGGTCACGGACAGGCCGATCGGGGACAGGAACAGCTCCGCGAGCGTGAACAGGAACAGGATGCCCACGAGTGCCAGCAGCGGGGTCTTGCCGTCCCCGGCCAGCGGGATGAACGCCAGGAACGCCAGGCCCATCACAAAGAGGCCGATCGAGAACTTCAGGGCCGAGCCGGGCTGCTTGCGGCCCAGCCGGGTCCAGAGGGCGGCCATAACACCGGCGAAGATGATGATGAACACCGGGTTGATGGACTGGACCCAGGCGGCCGGCATTTCCCAGCCGAACAGGTTGCGGTCCAGTTTCTCCTCGGAGTACACGGCGATGAAGGTGAACTGCTGCTGGAACAGGGCCCAGAATGCGGCGGAGGCGATGTACAGCGGGATGAACGCCCCCACACGCCGGCGTTCGGTGCCGTTGACCTTCTTGCTGCTGAAGATCAGGGCGAAGTAGAGCACGGACGCGCCGATGGCCGCGTAGGCCATGGACATGGCCAGGTTCTCCGCATTGACGATGCCCGTGGCCAAAAGCACGGCGATCACGGCGGCAATGGCGCCGAAGCGCAGGCCGTACTTCGCGCGCTCGTCGGCGGGAAGCGGGTTGTGCACCCGGTGCGCCGACTCGGGCAGGTTTTTGCGGCCCAGCGCGTAGATGACCAGTCCGACGCCCATGCCGACGGCGGCGGCGCCGAAGCCCCAGTGGAATCCTTGGCTTTCCTGCAGCCAGCCGGTGACCAGCGGGCCGATCAGCGCGCCGGCGTTGATGCCCATATAGAAGATGGAGAATCCGGCGTCGCGGCGTTCGTCCTTCTCCCGGTAGAGGCTTCCCACCAGGGCGGTGGCGTTGGCCTTCAGGCCGCCGGATCCGACGCCGACCAGCACCAGGCCGGCGATCAGGCCGGGAATGCCCGGCACAAAGGCGAGGGCCACGTGGCCGGCCATGATCAGGATGGCGGAGCCGAACAGCACCTTTTCGGAACCGAACAGCCGGTCCGCGAGCCAGGCACCCAGGATGGTGGACAGGTAGACGCCGCCGCCGTAGGCGCCGACGAGGCCGGCGGCCAGGCCCTGCTCAATGCCCAGGCCGCCCTCGGCGGCCGTGAAGTACATGTAGTAGAGCAGGATGCCCTGCATTCCGTAGAAGGAGAAGCGCTCCCACATCTCTACGGAGAAGAGGCTGGCCAGCATCTTTGGGTGGCCGAAAAAGGATGTGTCGCCCGGCGTTGTAGCGGGGGACGGGATAAATGAGTAGTGCTCATTTACTTAATGCTGACAGTGTGACGCGGGATTGTCACATTCGCGGGGCCCCGGGGCAAGTCATTTGCCTGGTGTTTCTGCCGTTGCGCTGTCACTGGATGTTGCTATGGACCCGGCATAACAACAAGGAGTGACAGCGCAACGGGCGGGCGGTGGTGTGTGGCGCGGGCCGGGCGGGGGTGGGACTACTCGGCGTCGAACATGATGACCTGGCGGACCGCTTTCCCGTCGGCCAGCTGGTCCATCGCCTGGTTGATGTCCGCCAGGGCGATGCGCGCCGAGATGAGCTCTTCGACCGGCAGCTTCCCTTCCCGCCAGAGCTGGGCGTATTTGGGAATGTCCCGCGCGGGAACGGCGGAGCCGAGGTAGCTGCCGATGATTGTCCGGGCCTCGGCCGTAACGGTCAGCGGCGAGATCTGGGCGCGGGCGTCGGGGTGCGGCAGGCCGGCGGTGATCGTGGTCCCGCCCACCGCGGTCGCGGCGAAGGCGGTTTCGAAGGCCCGCGGGTTCCCGGCGCATTCGATCACGTACTTCGCCTTGACGCCCTCCGCCAGGACCTGCTGCGGGGTGTAGGTCTCGTGTGCGCCCAGGCGGCGGGCGTGTTCGAGTTTTTCCTCCAGGGTGTCCACGGCGACGATGCGTGAAACACCCTGGGAGATTGCCGTGATCAGGGCTGCCATGCCAACGCCGCCCAGTCCCACGATCATGATGCTGTCCTGCGGCCGGGGCCGGGCGGCGTTCAGCACGGCACCGCCGCCGGTCAGCACGGCGCAGCCCAGGACGGCGGCGACGTCCGCCGGGATGTCGTCGTCCACCGGCACGGCCGAGGCGCGGTCCACCACGGCATGGGTGGCGAAGCCGGAGACGCCCAGGTGGTGGAAGATCTTCTCGCCGCCGCGGTCCAGGTGCATCGATCCGTGCAGGAGGGTGCCGTCGCCGTTGCTCTTCGAACCCGTGGTGCAGGGCAGACGGCCGTCTTCGGCGCAGTTCTCGCACTGTTCGCAGCGGGGCAGGAAGGACATCACCACGCGCTGGCCCGGCGCAAGGTCCGTGACGTCCGCGCCGACCTCGACGACGCGCCCCGCAGCCTCGTGCCCCAGCAGCATCGGCACCGGACGCACGCGGTTGCCGTCCACAACGCTCAGGTCAGAATGACAGATGCCGGCGGCCTCGATCCTGACCAGGATTTCGGTGGGTCCGGGGCCCTCCAGGTCCAGCTCGGAGACGGTGATGGGCCGGGAATCTGCGAAGGGGCGGGGACGGCCGATTTCCTCAAGTACTGCACCGGTGATCTTCATCGATCCCTCTCATGTGGGTTCCAGGCGGGCTGTCGTGGCGTTGCCCTGCTAAACCGTACCGTCGCCTGCCCGTGAAATCACCCACCCCGGCGGATCGTCGGGCTAGAACCCCAGCTGCGCGGCCACCTGCAGCAGCAGCGCCTCGGAACCCATCGGCCCGATCAGCTGGACGCCCATGGGCAGCCCTGCACCCTTCGCCCCGCCGGTCCAGTACACCGGAATGCTGATCGCGGGCAGCCCGCACACGTTCACCATCGATGACCAGGGCGCGTACTCGCACTGCTTGCGGTAGTCGCCGTCGGCGTCCCCGCCCACTCGGACGCCGGCCAGTAGCCGTCGCCGTGGGCCGCCCCGGTGAACCAGCCCACCGGGCGCGGTGTCTGGGCCAGCGACGGCATCAGCATCAGGTCCCAGGCCCCGTACTGGGCGATGGTGTCCCGCTGGAACTGGCGCAGGAATGCAAGGGATTCGGCGAGTTTCGCCGCCCGCGCTGTTGCGCTCGGCGCCGGAAGGTCCGGGTGAGCGGGGTCAGGAGCGCCTCGCGCTGGGGAGCGATACGGGCGCCTCCGACGCCGGCGGTCCAGGCGGTGGTGAACGCGGCAGGGTAGCGGTTGTCGTAGCGGACGGGGGCTTCCGCGGTGTGGTGACCGGCCGCTTCCAGCCGCCGGATGCCTTCGGCGAGGGCGTGGAGGGCTTCGGCGTCCGGCGTGAAGGGGAAGACCGTCTGCCACGGGCTCTCCAGGCTTACTCCGATCCGGAGCCCGGGCGGGTCCTGCGCGGCGAGTTCCCGGTAACTGGGTGCAGGTGCCGCGGACTTGTCCGTGCCGGCGCCGGGAACCAGCGCATCGAGCAACAGTGCGGCGTCCGCCGCGGAGCGGGCCAGCGGCCCGGACACCACCAGCCCTGCGGGGTCGCCGGAGCTTTCACCCGCCGGCGCCAGCCCGCGGCCTGGCTTCAGGCCCACCAGCCCGCAGGCGGCGGCCGGGATGCGGACCGAACCGCCGCCGTCGGATCCGGGGGCGAAGGGAACCAGTCCGGCAGCGACCGCCGCGGCACTGCCGCCGGAGGAGCCCCGGAGCTGCGGCTGAGGGCGTACGGATTCCGCGACGGCGGCGCGATCCGGTTCTCGCTGTACGCCGTGAGCCCGAACTCCGGCACCTGGGTCTTGCCCAGCGAGACCACCCCCGCACCTTGAGCGCGGCGACAAGGGCGCCGTCGGCCAGGGCGGGTTTGCGGTCCAGTGCTGCGCTGCCGTGGGTAGTCACGACGCCGGCAACGTCCGTCAGGTCTTTGAACGCCACCGGCATCCCGTGCAGGAGCGCCAGCCCGGTTCCGTCCCGGGCGGCCCGGGCGTGGGATTCGTCCGCTGCGGCCGCGTCCAGCAGGGCCTGCTCCGCTGTGACGGTGATGAAGGCGCCAAGGTGCTTGTTTTCGGCGGCGATACGATCCAGGAAATGCCCTGTTGCCTGCCGCGAGGACAACTCGCCGGAGCGCAGGGCGTCGCACAGCCCGACGGCGGAGAGCTCATGGATTTCAGCCACGGAAACGCGGCTCCGTTGCTGCGGGTCTCCTTTGCGCCATCCCAGAAGCGTAACCTGCACCCGGGTGAGGTCGCGGAACGGGTGGCTGGCGATACGCTGGAGGAGACCATGCATTCTGCGGAGGGACCACCATGAGCGACTTTGACACCGTGACAGTGTCCGACATCCCCGAAGGGGCCAGGATTCTCGACGTCCGCGAAGACTACGAGTGGGTGGCGGGCCACGCCGCAGGCGCGCTGCACATCCCCCTGGACCAGCTCCCGGCCCGGCTTGACGATCTGGATCCCGACGAGGACCTCTACGTCATCTGCCGCACCGGAGGCCGTTCCTTCCGGGCCGCCCAGTGGCTGTCCGGCCAGGGGTACTCCGCACTGAACGTGGCCGGCGGCATGGACCAGTGGCTGGAAGCCGGAATGCCGCTGGTGTCCGACAACGGACTCAAGCCCGTCATCCTGTAGTTGAAGAAAGAAGCGCAGATGCCCGCCTCACCCGTCACGTACACCTTTCTCGGACCCGCGGGCACTTTCACCGAGGCGGCCCTGATGCAGGTTCCCGGTGCGGCGGACGCGGTCCGCGTACCGTCGTCGAACGTCAACACGGCGCTGGACAAGGTCCGCGAAGGCTCGGCGGACGCCGCAATGGTGCCGATCGAGAACTCCGTGGAGGGCGGCGTCACCGCCACCCTGGACGCGATCGCCACCGGACAGGAACTGCGGATCCTCCGCGAAGCCCTCGTGCCGATCAGCTTCGTGCTGGTGGCCCGGCCCGGGACACGGATCGAAGACATCCGCCGGATCTCCACCCATGGCCACGCGTGGGCGCAATGCCGGCTCTGGGCCGAAAAAACATTCCGGATGCGGAATACATCCCGGGATCCTCCACCGCCGCGGCGGCTATCGGGCTTCTGGAAGGCGACATCCACTACGACGCCGCCATCTGCGCCCCGATTGTGGCAACCGAGCAGCCGGGCCTCACCGTGCTGGCGGAGAACATCGGCGACAACCCCGGAGCTGTCACGCGCTTTGTGCTGGTCGGCCGCCCGGCGAGCTGCCGGAGCCGACGGGCGCGGACAAAACCACGGTGGTGGTGCCCCTGCCGGAAGATCGTCCCGGCGCCCTTATGGAAATCCTTGACCAGTTCGCCACCCGCGGCGTGAACCTCAGCCGGATTGAGTCACGCCCCACCGGCCAGTATCTGGGCCACTACTTCTTCAGCATCGACGCAGACGGCCACGTGGCCGACGCCCGCGTGGCGGACGCGCTGGCCGGACTGCACCGGATCAGCCCGGCCACCCGGTTCCTGGGTTCGTACGGCCGCGCCGACGGCCACCGGACCGTCGTGGAGCCGCACACCTCGGACTCGGCGTTCCGGGCCGCGCATGCCTGGGTGAAAGACATACTGTCCGGGGCATCCGTGGTGCCGGAATATACGTCCGGGGCTTCGCCCACAGCGTAGACAAATGCCACATCAGGCACTTCCGCCCCTATGAAACTGTGCGTATGCTTACCTGATCCATATTGGGGAAGTCCTCTACCGAGGGAGCAGGTCATGGCAGGAACCAGCCTTGAAAATGACGGCCAGGGAATGATCGTGAATCCCAAGCCGACCGCTGACAACCAGGACTGGGACGGCGACGACGCCGACCGTGCAGACCGGCTGCGCTTCGAAGAGGAGCAGGCCATGATCCGCGAACAGTCCGAGGCGCGCGCCGCCAAGGCAGCCGCGGAAGCGAAGAAGACCGCAGCCGCGGACAAGGACGCCGCGAAGGACGCCAGCGCCTAATCCCCTCGGTGCCGTCCTTGACCCGGACGAGCAGCGAGCCGGGGGCAACCTGCACGGTGACCTTCGTGGCCTCACCGGACGGATCGCCGTCGACCTGTGTGGGCATCGGCTCCGCGCAGCGGATGGTGATCTTGCCGGAGCGGTAATACGTCATCACCGGCAGGTTTCTTTTGTGCTTCAACACGATCTTCCAGTACATAGCCAGCCAGCCGATCGCGCTGCGCGGACTCATCACCACAACGTCGAGCATTCCGTCGTCGATCATGGCCTGGGGGATGAAGTCGATCCCGCCGGGGATCAGGCCGCAGTTGGCGAACAGGACGCTGCGGATCTTCCGGCTCTGTTCCGGCTGGTCGTCCAACGAGATGGACACCTTCTTGCGGCGCCCGGGGAGGTGCCGCACCCCGCCTCGGTGTAGGCCAGCCAGCCCACGGCCTTCTTCAGCCCGTCGTTGGTGTCTCCCACCACCTCGGCGTCCATGCCAATGCCGGCGATGACCAGGAAGGTGTGTTCCGCGGCCTCGCCGGTGCGGGAGTTCTCGACCGTTATCCGCGCCGTATCGATGAAGCGCTGGTGCCCGAACAGGGCGGTCTGGACACTGCCTTGCAGGTCGCCTATGTCGAGGTGGATATTGCGGGCCAGCAGGTTGCCGGTGCCGAGGGGGATCAGGGCCATGGCGGTGTCCGTGCCCGCGAGGACGTCCGCCACCACCCGGACGGTGCCGTCGCCGCCGCCCACGAGAATGACATCGGCGCCGTAGTCCAGCGCGGCGCGCGCCTGCGAGGCCCCGGGGTCCTCGGCTGTGGTGTCGAAGAACCGCGGCGGCACCCAGCCGGCGGCGGCGCACGCATTTTCAATCAGGGTGCGGGCCTCATCGGACCGGGACTTGATCGGGTTCATCACCACGGCCACCTTTTGCTGGCCCAGCCCCGGACTGTGCGTTTCCTCCCACACGGCGCTGCGCGCGTGCCTGGCCTTGAGCTTCCGCACCCCCACCAGCTGGAGACGGCGAACACCAGGACTCCAGCGATGATGAGGTACAGCAGCCAGTCGCGCATTGTGCTCCAACACTATCCCGCCGGTGGCCGGCGGCCTGATTGCCCGGCCATTGCCCGGTAACGGTGCCCGGATTGGATAGTCTTGTCACGTGATCGACGTAAAAGACCTCAGCGACAATCCGGACAAGTTCCGGGCCAGCCAGCGCGCCCGCGGCGCCGACGAATCCGTGGTGGACGCGATCATCGCCGCGGACTCGGCCCGGCGTGCCGCCCTGATCCGCTTTGAAAACCTCAGGGCCGAGCAGAATGCCTTCGGCAAGAAGGTGGCGCAGGCCAAGGGCGAGGAGAAGCAGGCCCTGCTGGCGGAGGTCAAGGTACTCGCCGGCCAGGTCAAAGCCGCGTCCGCCGAGGCCGACGCCGCCCAGGCCGGCCACGACGAACTGCTGCGCGCCATCCCCAACCTCATCGAGGACGGCGTCCCGGCGGGCGGCGAGGACGACTACATCGTGGTCAAGACCGTCGGAACCCCTCGCGAGTTCACCGACTTCGAGCCCAAGGACCATCTGGAGATCGGTGAGCTGATCGGCGCCATCGACATGGAGCGCGGCGCCAAGGTGTCCGGTTCGCGGTTCTACTTCCTGCGCGGCGCCGGAGCCCGGCTGGAAATGGCGCTGCTGCAGATGGCCATGGAGCAGGCGATCGACGCCGGTTTCATTCCGATGATCACCCCCACGCTGGTGCGCCCGGAGACCATGCAGGGCACCGGTTTTGACGTCAAGCACGACGCCGAGATCTACCGCCTCGCCGAAGACGACCTCTACCTCGTGGGCACCTCCGAAGTGGCGCTTGCCGGCTACCATGCGGACGAGATCCTGGACCTCTCCGCCGGCCCCGTCCGCTATGCCGGGCAGAGCTCGTGCTACCGCCGCGAGGCCGGTTCGCACGGCAAGGACACCCGCGGCATCATCCGGGTCCACCAGTTCAACAAGGTGGAGATGTTCATCTACACCACGGTCGAGGAGGCCGCGGCCGAGCACGCCCGGCTGCTGGCCTGGGAAGAGGAGATGCTGGCCAAGTGCGAACTGCCGTACCGGGTCATTGACACCGCGGCCGGGGACCTCGGCAACTCCGCCGCCCGCAAGTTCGACTGCGAGGCCTGGGTTCCGACGCAGGGTGCCTACCGCGAGCTGACCTCGACCTCCAACTGCACCACCTTCCAGGCCCGCCGGCTCAACATCCGCGAACGCGTGCTGAACGAGGACGGGGCGCCCAAGGGCACCCGGGCGGTCGCCACGCTCAACGGCACCCTTGCCACCACGCGCTGGATCGTCGCCATCCTGGAGCACCACCAGAACCCGGACGGCTCCGTCAACATCCCGCAGGCCCTGCAGAAGTACCTCGGCGGCATGACGGTCTTCCCCGTCATCTGAGCCGCCGTTTCCCGGCCCGTGACCCGGCAGACTGCCGCGGGGTCACGGGCGTCAACAGCTGTTCACCCCGGGTTCACCGCGCGCTGTGGCGCGCGTCCTAGCGGCCGTCGGGGGTGTCTGCTCTACTTGTGAGATGACAACAATGACTGAAACCTCAGTCGCCGGCAACGATGACCGGCGAGAAAACAACCGCAACAACGAGAACAACAACAACGCAGCAGCCCACAAGCTGATGGTCGCGCTCGACGTCGACGGCACGCTCGTGGACCACGACGGCCACATGTCCGTGCCCGTCCGTGAAGCCGCCCAGGACGTCGTAGCCGCAGGCCACCACGTCACCATCGCTACGGGCCGGTCACTCAACGCGACGCTGCCCATCATCGAGCACATCGGCATCGAAAACGGCTACGCCGTGTGCTCCAACGGCGGTGTCACGCTGCGCCTGGATTCCAGCCTCTCGGCCGGGTACGAGATCGTGCACAAGGCCACCTTCGACCCGGGCCCCGTGCTGCGGGCACTGCGCAAGCGGCTGCCCACGGCCAAGTATGCCCTCGAGGACGAGGACGGCGCGTTCCTCTCCACGGAGCGCTTCCAGGACATGAGCTTCGGGGTGGAGGCCATCGGCGTCGACTTCCAGACCATGCTGGAAGCCACCGCGGTCCGCGTGGTGGTCTTCAGCGCCGAGAACACACCCGAGGAATTCAACACGGCCATCCGGCACATCGGCCTGGCCGGCGTGACGTACTCGGTGGGCTGGACGGCGTGGCTGGACATCGCCGCCGCAGGGGTGACGAAGGCCAGCGCGCTGGAGCACCTGCGCGGCCGGCTTGAGATCGAGGCGCACCGCACAGTCGCGGTCGGCGACGGCCGCAACGACATCGAGATGCTCACCTGGGCAGCCCGCGGTGTGGCCATGGGCCAGGCGCCAGAGGAAGTCATCGCCGCCGCGAACGAGGTCACCCACTCCGTGTTCGACGACGGCGCCGCCCACGTGCTGCGCAGCCTGCTGCTCTAGCAACGCGGCCGGGCGGAGGTGGGGTCAGCGCACCTCGAGGATAAGGCCCAGAAGCCTGGCCGCGGCGGGGCGCGCCGCGTGCTCCTCATTCCACTGGGCCCGCGCCACTGCCTTGCTGACGGCCTGGGTGGTGATCCCGAGTTCCTCGGCCACCGCTTTCTGCTGCCCGCGGACGCCCGGCGTCAGCAGGTCCAGGACGCGCCATTCCGCGGGGCTGCGGTCGTGCACGATGTGCCCCAGCAGCCGCAGCACCGCCTCGGACTCCGCCGCGAGCTCCGCCAGCGGTCCCTCCACGGCCACCGGAATCCGGTCTTTGCCGTTGCGCAGCCGGTCCACGGCCCGGCGGGCATAAATCAGCCCGTGGCCCGAGGCGTCCTTAATCTGGTTCGGCAGCGGCTCATTGACCGGCCCGACGCCGATCCCCACGTACCAGCTGCCGGTCCGCAACGCGATCATCGCCGCCTCGACGGCCTGGTGCGGGAAGTCCACAATGCCCTGGACCTCGTCCTCCACCGAGCGGTCGAAATCGAGGCGCGCCGGAATGTGCCGCAGGTCCTTGAGGAGCTGCGGCACGCAGTCGCCGTCGCGCCGGCTGTCTGTTTGATTGATGGTCAGCGTGAACATTCTGGGACCACACTACCCGGTGGCAAGGGGCTGGCAAGCTCCGCCCCTTGACACGCACGGGCAGGCTTGTGTCCGCTCCGGGGACGTGTTGCGATGGAGGTTGCGCGCCGCCCAAGCCCCCGTGAAGTGAGGAATCCAGTGACCCGTGACCTGACCCGCGATCTGTCCCCTGACCAGTCCAGTGACCAGATCACAGACGCCGATCCGATCGTCAGCAGCACCCCGGGGCGGGCTTCCGAAACGGCACCGGAGAACGCTTGGCTAAAGGGTGACGACGACGACGAACTGGCGCTGGTGGACCGCTGGTGGCGGGCCGCGAACTACCTGTCCGTCGGGCAGATCTACCTCCGCTCCAACCCCTTGCTCCGGGAACCCCTGGGAGCCAGCCACACGAAATCCCGGCTGCTGGGCCACTGGGGCACCACCCCGGGGCTGAACTTCGTCTACGCCCACCTGAACCGGGTCATCCGCCGGGACAGCCAGAACATGCTGTTCATCGCGGGTCCGGGGCACGGCGGACCCGCCGTCGTGGCGAACGCCTGGCTGGAGGGCACCTACTCCGAGATCTACAGCAATGTCGGTGACGACGAACCCGGCATGGCCGAGCTCTTCCGGCAGTTCTCCTACCCGGGCGGCATCCCCAGCCACGCCGCCCCGGAAACTCCGGGCTCCATCAGTGAGGGCGGAGAGTTGGGCTACTCCCTGGCGCACGCCTACGGCTCCGTGTTCGACAACCCGGACCTGATCACCGTCGTCGTGATCGGTGACGGCGAGGCCGAAACCGGGCCGCTGGCAGCGAGCTGGCACTCCCACAACTTCCTGGACCCGGTGGCGGACGGAGCGGTGCTGCCGATCCTGCACCTGAACGGCTACAAGATCGCCAACCCCACCATCCTGGCCCGCATGCCCGAAGCCCAGCTGGAGCAGCTGCTCCGCGGCTACGGCCATGAGCCGCACTTCGTGACCGTGGCCGATCCGGATGACACGGCGGCCGCGCACCGGGACTTCGCCGCCGTCCTGGACCGCTGCCTCACGGAGATCCGAAAAATCCAGGCGGCGCGCCGGAGCGCAACAACGGACGGCGGGACCGGCAACGGCGAATCACCCGGCGGCGGCGCGGCCGGGGACGGAACACACGACGACGGCGCTGCCCGCTGGCCCGTGATTGTGCTGCGCTCACCGAAGGGCTGGACCGGGCCCAAGGTGGTCGACGGGCTGCCGGTGGAGGGAACATGGCGGAGCCACCAGGTGCCGCTGTCCGAAGTGCGCACCAACCCGGAGCATCTGGCGCAGCTGGGGAGTGGCTCGAATCGTACCGGCCGGATGAGCTCTTCGACGACGCCGGGCGGCTGCGGCCGGACGTTGCGGCGAACGCGCCCGAGCGCCCCTCCGGATGAGCGCCACCCCGTACGCGAACGGCGGCATGCTGCTGCGGGACCTCAAGCTGCCGCAGTACGAGGACCACGCGGTCGCGGTGGCACAGCCGGGAGTGGAGCGGGTCAGCGCGATGATCACGCTGGGGTCGTGGCTCCGCGACGTGATCAGCGAGAACCCTGAGACGTTCCGGCTGTTCGGTCCGGACGAGACGGCGTCCAACCGGCTGCAGGACGTCTACGAGGTCACGGACAAGGTGTGGCAGTACCGGATCGAGGAACTCGACGAGCACCTTGCCCGCGCCGGACGGGTGATGGAAGTCCTCAGCGAACACCTGTGCCAGGGCTGGCTCGAGGGCTACCTGTTGACCGGGCGGCACGGTGTGTTCAGCTGCTATGAGGCCTTCATCCACATCGTCGACTCGATGTTCAACCAGCACGCCAAGTGGCTGAAGGTGCACCGGGAACTGGCGTGGCGCCGGCCGGTCGCCTCGCTCAACTACCTGCTGTCCTCGCACGTCTGGCAGCAGGACCACAACGGCTTCTCGCACCAGGATCCCGGCTTCATCGACCATGCCGTGAATAAAAAGGCCGAGGTCATCCGCGTCTACCTTCCCCGGACGCAAACACGCTGCTCTCGGTGATGGAGCACTGCCTCGGTTCACGGGACTACGTCAACATCGTGGTCAGCGGCAAGCAGCCCTCTCCGACGTGGCTGGGCCCCGCCGAGGCGGCGCACCACTGCCAGCGCGGCCTGGGGATCTGGGAGTTCGCCGGCTCCGAAATCCCCGGCGAGGAGCCCGACGTCGTGCTGGCCTGCGCCGGAGACGTTCCCACGGTGGAGACGGTCGCCGCGGCGGAACTGCTGAAGGCCGGTGCCCCCGGGCTGAAGATCCGGGTGGTCAACGTGGTGGACCTGATGCGGCTCCAGGATGCCAGCGAGCACCCGCACGGCCTGACGTCACGGGACTTTGACGGGATTTTCACGGCGGACAAACCCATCATCTTCGCGTACCACGGCTATCCGTCGCTGATCCACCGGCTGGCGTACCGGCGGACGAACCAGGACGGGCTGCACGTCCGCGGCTACAAGGAGGAAGGCACCACCACGACGGCGTTCGACATGGCCATGCTCAACGGAATCGACCGCTTCCAGCTCGCCATCGACGCGATCGACCGGGTGCCGGGCCTGGCGGAGAAGCATTCGCTGCTGCGCCAGGCGCTGCAGGACAGCCGCATCCGGGCGCACAACCACACCCGGGACCACGGCGAGGACTCGGAGGAAATCAGCGGCTGGACCCTCGGCCCCGAGTAGCCCCCGCTACAAGGAGCACCCCGCTACGGCCGGGTTCCGGTGAGCCCGTCCAGCCCGCCGGCGGGCACGTGGATCCAGCCCTCGGTCACGGCCGCCCGGGCATGCCCGGCATCCGGGCGGAGCGTCGCGCCGATGGCCACGGCCCGCGCGGTGAGGGAGGCGATGAGCGCGTCGAACATGTCATCGGAGCCCGCCAGCTGCTCACGGTGTCCGGCCAGGTCCAGCCAAGGCGCTGCCGCGGTGAGGCCGTCCAGGATCGCGGCCAGCCGCTCCGCCTCGGCGCCGCCGCGCCCTTGTACCCGCGGGCCGGCAGACCCCAGGACTTCAGCGTCGCCGCCGGATAGACCTCCGCGAGCCGGCCGCTGCCGTCCCTGGCCTGCGGTCCGTGAACCACGGCGATTTTGGCCTGGATGACGGCGCAGCGCATCGCGGGATGGGCCAGCCGGTCGGCGGAGACGCTCAGGGGATCAGCCCGGTCCGGGCGGTGACGAAGCGGTCGGTGTCCCGGTACGCCAAAAGCCGGCGGCCTTCGATTCCGTCGTAGTCCAGCACGGGGTGCGGCTCAAAGGCCAGATGCCCGGCCAAGAAGGGCAGGAAAGCGTCGGGCCAGCCCACGGGGCAGTCGATCCCGGTCATGTCGCTGGCACCGAAGAGCCGCACGATCTCCTCGTCGCCGACGTCGAGGGCAAGCTTCTCCAGACGGGCGGTGCCGTTGCCCCAGACGATGACGGCGGCCGCGGTTTTCCGGGTCGCCGCGGCGAGGTCGACGCCGAGTGTCCTCACCGCGGTCCGCCCCCGAGGGCGACCGGAACCATGACCGTCATCCGGCTAAATCGAGCGGTACCGCAGCGTGCCGGGCAGGCCGCCGCGGCTGTCCAGGCCGTCCCCGCGGCAAAGCGGGCCCAGACGGCTCGGAGGGCCTGGCCCTGGGCGTTGATTTCCTCCCACGAGGCACCCGCGAGCAGGCCGGCTCCCGCCCAGGTTTGCCTGTTCCCGAACAGGAGCGGCAGGTCGACGGTGTGCGCGGCGCCGTAGACGTTTCCCGGCGCCGCCCAGCTCAGCACGTAGCTGTAGGCCGTGCCGCCCGCCCGGGCATGGCGGCGGGCGAACTTCCGGGCGGCCCGGCCGTAGACCGCCTCTGTCACGGCCCAGTTGATGGCTTTGACCGCGGCGGCCCCGAGCACGGGGACCCTGGTCAGGAGGCTGACCGCGCGGTTGCGCGGCAGGAACAGCCGGGCTTCCTCGGAGGTGTGGCCGATCAGGACCTCGATCCCGGTGGCCGTGGCGTTCCAGGCGTCCTCGATACCGGATTCCGGCGGCAAGGGGCGTGCCCGTACTGGGTGCCGAACGGCATGGCCGCGATCAGCCCGAACTTCCGGGCCACCTGCGATACGTGCCCTTCGATGTCGACGACGTCCATCGCCGGGGTGTCTTCGGTGACGGTTTCGGCCGCGATGCCCATGGCGGTGCTCATCTTTTCCCGGCCCCGGGCAATGCCTAGCGGTGCGCTTTGGATGATGGCGCGCTGGAAGAGGGCGGGGCTTCCGGCGTCGCCATGAGGTGCGCGACGGCGTCGCCGCCGGCGGACTGCCCGAAGGCCGTGACCCGCCCCGGATCGCCGCCGAAGGCCCCGATATTGCGCTGGACCCAGCGGAACGCCTCAAGCTGGTCCAGTAGGCCGAGGTTTGCGGGCCGGCCGGTGCCGGTGGCGAGGTAGCCGAACAGGCCCAGGCGGTACGTCACGGACACCACGATGACCCGGTTTTCAGCGACGAGGGCCCGGGGTCGAAGATGGCGAGGTCGCCGGAGCCGGAGGTGTAGGAGCCGCCGTGGAGCCACACCATCACCGGGACGCGCTCGTTCCCGGCAAGGTCGGCCGGCATGGTGATCGAGAGCCGCTGGCAGTCCTCGCTGCCGGGGAGCTCCCCGTAGCGGGTGCCGAGGATGTCGTCCAGGAACGGGACCGGTCCCTGCGGGCAGGCCGGGGACAGGGACGTGGCCGCGAGGACTTCGGTCCGGTCGGGTGCACTCGCGGGCGGCTGGAAACGCCCCGCCGTGGCGTAGGGGATCCCGGTGGCGCGCACCACGTCGCCGTCACGCCATCCGGTGATCGGACCGCAGGGAGGGCTAAAAGCAGGGGTGGCGTTCATGAGCCCACGATTTCATACATTCCTGACCCGCGACTGGCAGCCGCCGTCGTCGCTGAAACGGCAACAGCTCGGTTAACGGCAACACGGGGTCACTTGCCGCCCGTATCCGTCGTCCGGATGGGCGGCAGGTGACCCGCGTTGGAGTTGAAGACGTTAGTGCGTGTGCGGGACGTAGCGCTTGATGGAGGCTTCGAGCTCGGCCTCGGCGGCGGCGCGGTCGCCCCAGCCCTCGGCCTTGACCCACTTGCCGGGCTCCAGGTCCTTGTACCGGGTGAAGAAGTGCTCGATTTCCTTGATGAGGAACTCGCTGACGTCGCTGATCTCGTTGATGTGATCAAAACGGGCGTCGGCCGGCACGCAGAGGACCTTGGCGTCGCCGCCGCCGTCGTCGGTCATGTTGAACACGCCGATGGGGCGGGACTCAACGATGACGCCGGGGTGCAGGTCGAAGTCCTGCAGCAGCACCAGGGCGTCCAGCGGATCGCCGTCTTCACCGAGGGTGTTTTCGAAGAAACCGTAGTGTGTGGGGTACTGCATGGAGGTGAAAAGGACGCGGTCCAGGCGGACGCGGCCCGTTTCGTGGTCGACTTCGTACTTGACGCGTGATCCCTTGGGGATCTCGATGGTCACGTCATGCTTCATGGACTGCTCCTTGACGATTTCAGGGGTTCGCGGCACCCGAGACATCCACAAAAAGCAGCGCCGGTGCCGCCGACTACTATTGAGGATATAGCGAGAGGCCCTGGTTTCAGGAACTAGCGGGGACATTTCAGGACTAAAGGACCAGCAGCAGCATGAAACGCAGAACGAGCCCCGCGGGCACGGACCCGGTGACCGGGCCGCTGCGGCGGAGCCTCCCGCTGTTGCTCCAGACCCTGCTGGTCGTGGCGCTCGCGCTCCCCGCGGGCCTGGCCGTCGCACCGGGATTCTTCGGCGCCCCGGCTCCCGCAACGGCGGCGCCGTCCGCCCCGCCCTGGCACCAGGTCCCCGGCACACTGGCCGACGGCGGCGCCCAGGGCGGCGCCAAGGACAGTATCGAACCGCTTACTGGCACGGCCCCCGTCCCGGAGCCCGGCTCCCTCGCGGCGCAACTCAACCAGACCCTGAAGGTCGACGGCGCCGGGAGCTTCACCGGGGTGGTGCAGGACGCCGCCACCGGGGAGGTCCTCTTCGACCGGTCCGGCGACGCCGTCCGCGTTCCGGCCTCCAACATGAAGCTCCTCACGGCCGTCGCGGCCCTGCGCACGCTCGGCCCGGAACGCCGCTTCAGCACCACGGCCGTGGCAGGCGCCACCCCGGATCGGTGGTGCTCACGGGCGGCGGAGACGTGCTCCTCGGCGCCGGCGAATCAGCCCCGGACGCCGTGCTGGGCCGTGCCGGGCTCGCCAGCCTGGCCAAGGCGACGGTCCGCGCACTGAAGGACGACGGCGTCTCCGTCCCCGTGAAGGTGCTGCTGGACGATTCCCTCTTCACCGGCCCCGCGCTGAACCCCGCCTGGAGCCCGGAGGACGTTGCCGCCGGCGAGGTCGCTCCGCTGTTCCCGCTGGCACTGAACTCGGCCCGCTTCGACCCCGCCAAGACCACCGGCCCCCGCCCCCAGGACGCCGCGATGAGCACCGCCAAGGCGTTTTCGGCCGAGCTTGCGGCCGCCGCCTCCGCGGCCGGGCTGACTGTCGCGCCGGGCGTCACGCGGGTTCCTGCCGGCTCGCAACCCGACGGCGGAACGGCGGGCAGCGGCTCGGGCAGGGTTTTGGCCGAGGTGCAGTCCGCTACCGTCGGTCAGCAGGTGGACCTGCTCCTGCGCACCTCGGACAACTACCTCACCGAGGCGATCGGCCGCATGGCCGCCGTCGCCGCCGGCAAGCCCGGGAGCAACCAGGGCGCCGTCACGGCCGTGCTGCAGCAGCTCGAACAACTGAAAATTCCCGCCGGCACACTGCGTGCTGCCGACGTCTCCGGACTGGCGCTCGCCAACCAGGTCTCCGCCCGGCAGCTCTCCGAAGTGGTCCGGGCCATCACCTCGGGGCCGGACACCCGGCTGCGCGCCGGCCTGGCCGGGTTCCCGGTCGCCGGCCTCACCGGAACCCTGGGGGACAGGTACCTGGACGCGGCGACGGCCCGCGGCGCGGGACTGGTCCGCGCCAAGACCGGCACCCTGAACACGGTGATCGCGCTGAGCGGGTACGTGGTGGACGCCGACGGCCGGCTGCTGGTGTTTTCCTTCATCGGCAACGGCCTGACCCCCGGTGCGGCGAACAAGGCCGCGCTGGACCGCACCGCCTCCGTTCTGGCCGGCTGCGGCTGCCGCTGACGGGACTGCGGCCGGCGTCGAACCGTCGACTGCTCCGTAAACGCCCTTGGACCCCCAAAACGGCAGTTACGGAGCAGCGGACGGCCCGGACGACGGCGATCAGCCCGCCTGCGTTCGCCGCCCGACGAATTTAGAGCGCATTGTCATGCCCTTGTGATCTGATGGAGCGTATGGAGTCCTCTGCCGGCGAGACATCAGCCCAAGCCCAAGCCCTCATCAACTGGGAGCTTGCCGCTTCCACCGCCGCCCGCCTGACACCAGCCGGGCCCACCCTCAGCTCGGCGGAGATCGGCGCCGCCGTGGACAACCTGCGGCTTATGGCGGACATTTCCGTGCCGCACGTCCATGACATCACCGGACTGGAGGCCGCCCGCGACCTTCGCGATTCCTCGGTCCTGGTGGTGGACCGCGCGTCCTGGTCCAAGGCCAACACCCAGAGCTTCGCCGTTATGCTCCAACCGGCGATGGAAAAGATGCTTGAGGGCCGCCGCGGCACCCTGAATCCCGGCGCGGCCAGCGTCAGCGGCGCCATCACGGGCAGCCAGCTCGGAGCCATCCTGGCGTTCCTTTCGAGCAAGGTACTTGGCCAGTACGACCCCTTCTCGGCGCTCGCCGAGAACTCTACGACCCCGCTGCCGGACGCCTGCTCCTCGTGGCGCCGAACATCATCTCCGTCGAGCGTGAAATCAACGTTGAACCCGAAGATTTCCGGCTCTGGGTCTGCCTCCATGAACAGACCCACCGGGTGCAGTTCGCCGCGGCACCGTGGCTGCGGCACCACATGCTGGACGAAATCGAAAACCTCAGCGGCCAGTTGCTCGGCAACATGGACTCCCTGATGGAGCGGGCGTCCGCCGCGGCGAAATCGCTCAAGGATCGCACGGCGTCCGGCGCAGCCCCAGCCGGGGCGCCATCGTCGACCTGCTGCAGAACCCCGAGGAAAAGGCCGCCATCTCCCGGCTGACCGCGCTGATGAGCCTGCTCGAGGGGCACGCCAACGTGGTGATGGACGCTGTCGATGCCAGCATCGTGCCGTCCGTGAAGACCATCCGGCAGCGCTTCAACTCCCGGGCGAAGGACCGCGGCGTGATCGAGAAGTTCATCCGCAACCTGCTCGGGCTGGACGCCAAGATGCGCCAGTACAGCGACGGTTCCAAGTTTGTCCGCGAAGTGGTGGACGTCGCCGGCATGGAGGGTTTCAACAAGGTCTGGGAGTCCGCCGAACACCTGCCGAGCGAGGCCGAAATCCACGACTCCAGGCTCTGGCTCGAACGGATGGGACACTAACCCCGTGACTTCCAGTCCCGTTTCCAGCGGACAGCTTTCCAGCGGACGACATTCCAGCGGACAGCGATCCAGCGGACGGCGCCGGCCCGGCGGCTCGCGCCGGTGGTCGGCACCGCGCGGAAAATGCTGCAGGACGCGCTGGCCGAAGCAGGCTACCCGGAACGGGTCCTGGTCGCCTGCAGCGGCGGGCCCGACTCACTGGCCCTCGCCGCCGTCGCCGCCTACTTCGCCCGCCGCGGACACGTGGACGGCCACCCCGTCTCTGTCGGAGCCGTCGTCGTGGACCACCAGCTGCAGCCCGGGTCCGCCGACGTCGCGGCCGCCGCGGCGGCGGCGCTGCGGGAATTGGGCATCTCTCCCGTGCAGATCAGGACCGTGGACGTCGCGTCCACCGGGATGGGCCCGGAAGCGGCGGCCCGGGACGCACGCCATGCAGCCCTGGAATCCGCCGCCGACGACACCGGCGCCGGGGCAATCCTGCTCGGGCACACCCTCGACGACCAGGCCGAACAGGTGCTGCTGGGGCTCGCCCGCGGCTCCGGAACCCGCTCCCTGGCCGGAATGCGGCCCGCCCGGGAGCGCCTGCTGCGGCCGTTCCTGGGACTGCGCCGCGCGGATACCCTCGCGATCTGCGAGGTTGAAGGCCTGGACCCCTGGCACGACCCGAGCAACGCCGATCCGGCGTTTGCGAGGTCCCGGACCAGGGTGGAGGTCCTGCCGCTGCTGGAGGAGAAACTGGGTCCGGGCGTGGCCGAATCACTCGCGCGCACTGCCGCCATCCTGCAGCTCGACGCCGACTACCTCGACGACGTGGCGGAAGACACCTATGCCCGGCTCCGGGAGCAATCCGGTGCCACCATCAGCCTCCCGGAGGAGGCCCTGCGCGACTTGCCGCCGGCCGTGCGGTTCCGCGTCATCGCAAAGGCCGCGGCCGCCGTCGGAGGCCAGCAGCCCGGGTACCAGCGCCTGCTCGCCGCGGAAGCACTGCTCCGCCGGCAGGGTTCGGCGGGTCCCGTGGAGCTCCCCGGCGGGGTCAGCGTCTACCGTCTCTCCCTCGCCCAGCTCCTTGCCGAGGGGAAGCCAGTGCCCGCAGGGGTTCCCCGCGAAGCGGCCCGCTGTGGGAAGCTTGTATTCCGGCCTCAAAAACCGCCCCAAAAATAGTCGCCCCCGCATCTACACAGGAGTTATTGGTGGATTCAAACGACGTCCAGTCAGATCTCAAGCATGTTCTGTATTCCAAGGAACAGATCCAGTCACGGATCACCGAACTCGCTGCCCAGATCGACAAGGACTACGAAGGCCGCGATCTGCTGATCGTAGGCGTGCTCAAGGGCGCCGTGATGGTCATGGCCGACCTCGCCCGTGCTCTGCACAGCCACGTGTCAATGGACTGGATGGCCGTCTCGTCCTACGGTTCCGGCACCCAGTCCTCCGGCGTGGTCCGTATCCTCAAGGACCTCGACACGGACCTCATGGGCAAGGACGTGCTGATCGTCGAAGACATCATCGACTCCGGCCTGACGCTGTCCTGGCTTAAGACCAACTTGGAATCACGCGGCACGGCCTCGGTGGAAATCTGCACCGCATTCCGCAAGCCCACGGCCGCCAAGGTCCAGATCGACGTCAAATACGTCGGCTACGACATCCCCAACGAGTTCGTTGTGGGATACGGCCTGGACTACGCCGAGAAGTACCGCAACTTGGACTTCGTCGGCACTCTGGCGCCGCACGTTTACGAATAAACGGCACCGCCACGCGGGACAGGTCCGGCAGGACGGGCCCGGCGCAGGTCCGGGCCGGTCCTGTCCTGTGCCCGCTACGCCCTCAGGGAACTTTTGGTCCATTCCGTGCGTGACTTACAGCGACGGTGTATAGCTAGAACCTGACGCAGCACCCCACGCGCGCAGATCGGTCGCCGTGCAGCACTACCAGGAGGGACGGGGCCTGGCCCCGAACAGATGAAAGCTAAGAGTTTCTTCAAGGGCCCGGGCATCTGGATTGTCGTTGTTATCGGCATGCTCCTGCTGGCCTTTGCCACCCTTTCCCCGGGCGGTTCAACCCGGGTCGACACCGACAAGGGTCTGGCGCTGCTGACCGAGGGCGGCAAAGTCGAACAGGCCAAGATCTTCGATGCGGAAAACCGCGTGGATCTGGTCCTGAAGGAAAACTACCAAGTTGACGGCCAGGACAAGGGCAAGAACATCCAGTTCTACTACGTCAACGCCCGCGCCGAGAATGTGGTCCAGGCCGTCACGGACTCCCGGCCCCCAGCGGCTACACAGACCAGCCGGTCGAGAACAACTGGTTCGCCGGACTGTTCTCCCTCCTGATCCCGGTCCTCCTCCTGGGCGTCCTGTTCTGGTTCCTGCTTTCCCGGATGCAGGGCGGCGGCTCCAAGGTCATGCAGTTCGGCAAGTCCAAGGCCAAGCTGGTCAGCAAGGACATGCCCCAGGTCACCTTCAGCGACGTCGCCGGCGCGGACGAAGCCGTCGAGGAACTCGAAGAGATCAAGGAATTCCTCCAGGAGCCCGCGAAGTTCCAGGCCGTGGGCGCGAAGATCCCCAAGGGTGTGCTGCTCTACGGCCCGCCCGGCACCGGCAAGACCCTCCTGGCCCGCGCCGTAGCCGGCGAGGCCGGCGTCCCCTTCTTCTCGATTTCCGGTTCCGACTTCGTGGAAATGTTTGTCGGCGTCGGCGCCTCCCGCGTCCGCGACTTGTTCGAGCAGGCCAAGTCCAACGCGCCGGCCATCATCTTCGTGGATGAGATCGACGCCGTCGGCCGCCACCGCGGCGCCGGCATCGGCGGCGGCAACGACGAACGCGAGCAGACCCTCAACCAGCTCCTCGTTGAAATGGACGGCTTCGACGTCAAGACGAACGTCATCCTGATCGCCGCCACCAACCGCCCCGACGTCCTCGATCCGGCCCTGCTGCGGCCCGGCCGCTTCGACCGCCAGATCTCGGTGGAAGCCCCCGACCTGATCGGCCGCGACCAGATCCTGAAGGTCCACGCCAAGGGCAAGCCGATGGCTCCCGGCGTCGACCTGAAAGCCGTGGCCAAAAAGACTCCCGGCTACACCGGCGCGGACCTCGCCAACGTCCTCAACGAGGCGGCCCTGCTGACGGCCCGCTCCAACGCGAACCTGATCGACGACCGCGCCCTTGACGAGGCGATTGACCGTGTGATGGCCGGCCCGCAGAAGCGCAGCCGCGTTATGAAGGAACACGAACGCAAAGTCACCGCCTACCACGAAGGAGGACACGCCCTCGTGGCCGCGGCGCTGCGGAACTCGGCCCCGGTCACCAAGATCACCATCCTGCCCCGCGGCCGCGCCTTGGGCTACACCATGGTGGTTCCGGAGAATGACAAGTACTCCGTGACCCGCAACGAACTGCTTGACCAGATGGCCTACGCCATGGGCGGCCGCGTCGCCGAGGAACTCGTCTTCCATGACCCGTCCACGGGCGCGTCCAACGACATCGAAAAAGCCACGGGGATCGCCCGCAAGATGGTCACCGAGTTCGGCATGAGCGAACGCGTCGGCGCCGTGCGGCTGGGCCAGGGCGGTGGCGAGCCCTTCCTGGGCCGCGACGCCGGGCATGAGCGCAACTACTCCGACCAGATCGCCTACATCGTCGACGAGGAAGTGCGCCGCCTGATCGAGAGCGCCCACGACGAGGCCTACGCCATCCTGATCGAGAACCGCGACGTCCTGGATGAGCTGGCCCTCGAACTGCTGGAACGCGAGACGCTGAACCAGGCCGAAATCGCCCAGGTCTTCACCAACATCCGGAAGCGCGATTTCCGCGAGATCTGGCTCTCCAAGGAGTCCCGCCCGATCCAGGAAATCGGCCCGGTGGAGTCCCGCCGGGAGAAGGCCGAACGCGAGGCCCAGGAGGAAGCCAAGGAAGCCAGACTTGAGGAACCGCTGGATACGTTCCCGCCGCACGCCCAGGGTGTCTCCGGACAGGAGCCGTTCCAGGGCGGTGTAACGGATCTCGGGCCCGACGGCCATCCCGGCTAGGCTTCTTCAGTGACTTCTTTCTTCAATGACGACGACGACGCTCCCGCCACCGACGCTTCGGCGGCGGGAGGGTCCGTCCCCGGCACCGTTGTGGACCAGGCCCGGATCCAGGCGGCCGTCCGCGAGATCCTCCTGGCCATTGGTGAGGACCCGGACCGCAGCGGCCTCCTGGACACCCCGAAGCGGGTGGCCAAGGCCTACACCGAAATGTTCGCCGGCCTGCACCACGATCCGGCGGAAATCCTGGCCACCCAATTCGACCTGGACCACGAGGAACTGGTCCTGGTCAAGGACATTCCGTTCTACTCCACCTGCGAGCACCACCTTGTTCCGTTCCACGGGGTGGCCCATGTGGGCTACATTCCCTCGCACGACGGCAAGGTCACCGGGCTGAGCAAACTGGCGCGGCTGGTGGACATGTTCGCCCGCCGCCCGCAGGTCCAGGAACGCCTGACCACCCAGATCGTCGAAGCCCTCGTCACCCACCTCAAACCGCGCGGCGCGATCGTCGTCGTCGAATGCGAACACCTGTGCATGTCCATGCGCGGCATCCGCAAGCCCGGCGCCAAGACCGTCACCAGCGCAGTGCGCGGGCAACTCCATGACCCGGCCACCCGCGCCGAAGCCATGAGCCTCATCATCGGAAGGTAAGAACACAGAACTATGGATTCCCTCGCCGCAGCCCCTGGAACCGGACCCGCGACCTCGCCCCTGCCTGTATTGCGCAAATCGCGCCCGGCAGCGCAATTCAAGGATCTCCCCACGGACCGGACGCTCGTGATGGGGATCCTGAACGTCACCCGGACTCCTTCAGCGACGGCGGCAAGAACGCCACCGCGGACACCGCCATCGCCGCCGGCCTGCGGATGTTCTACGGCGGAGCGGACATCATCGACGTCGGCGGCGAATCCACCCGCCCGGGAGCGGTCGAGGTGGGCGTCGAGGAAGAGCAGCAGAGGGTCCTGCCCGTGATCCAGGCGCTGGTCAAAGCGGGGGCCCTGGTCAGTATCGACACCACGCACGCCGCCACGGCCGCCGCCGCCCTGGACGCGGGGGCCGCGATCATCAACGACGTCTCCGGACTGACCATGGAGCCGGAGATGGCCGAACTGGTGGCCCGCAGCAAGGCCCCGTACATCCTCACGCACCGCCGCGGCAACGCCAGCACGATGGATTCCCTGGCCGAGTACGGGAACGTCGCGGACGAAGTGGCCGCGGAACTGGCCGGTGTCCGCGACAAGCTGTACGCGGCGGCGTCGCCCCGGAACAGATCATCCTGGACCCGGGACTGGGCTTCTCGAAGAACGAGGAGCAGAACTGGGAACTCCTCCAGCGCCTGGACGTCCTGCAGGCCATGGGCCACAGGGTCCTGGTGGCTGCCTCCCGCAAGCGGTTCCTCGGGAGCCTCCTGACTGTGGCGGGCAAGGCCGCCCCGCCGGCCGAACGCGACGACGCCACCGCCGCCGTAAGCGCCATCAGCGCCTACCGTGGCGCCTGGGCGGTCCGCGTGCACGACGTCGGTCCCAGCCTCGACGCCGTCAAGGTCGCCGCCCGCATGGCGCCGGCTCATCCGGCCGCCCCCGGCCGCAGCTGAACCGACAGACTACCCATGGACCAGATCTCGCTGAGCGGCGTCACCGCCGTCGGCCATCACGGAGTGTTTGATTTCGAGCGGCGCAACGGCCAGCCGTTTGTGGTCGATGCAGTACTGCACCTGGACTTCGGCCCCGCCGCAGCCTCCGACGACGTGCTGGACACCGCCCACTACGGCGAAGTGGCCGAGTGCATCCGGACCTGGATTACGGGGGAACCGCTGAACCTGATCGAGGCGCTGGCCGTCCGGATCGCCGAGGACGTGCTGCTGAGATTCCCCGTCGCCGCGGTGGACATCACCGTGCACAAACCCAAGGCCCCGATCGAAGTCGAGTTCGGCGACGTCTCCGTCAGCGTCCGGCGGACCCGGCAGGACCAGCGATGAACTACACGCGCGCCGTGCTCGCACTCGGCAGCAACCTGGGGAGCGCAGCGACACCCTCTCGGCGGCCGTCGCGGACATCGTTGACCCGCCCGAAGTCCGCCTCCTGGCCATCTCACCGATCGTCCAGACCAAGGCCGTGGGCGGGCGGCCGGCCAGCCGGACTTCCTCAACATGGTGATCGCCGTCGAGACCACGCTTGCGCCCTTGGAGCTGCTGCGGCACTGCCATGCGGTGGAACAAAAGCACCTGCGGGTCCGTGACGTGCACTGGGGCCCGCGCACGCTCGACGTCGACATCATCACCTACGGGGACCTGGCCAGCTCCGACCCGGAGCTGACCCTGCCGCACCCGCGGGCGGCCGAGCGGGCCTTTGTGCTGTACCCGTGGTCACTCATCGACCCCGCGGCGGAACTGAACGGCGAACGCGTGGGGAGCTCGCCGCCAGGGCCGCCGACTTCGCCGACCTCGTGCCCTTCGACGGCTTCGAAAACCTCCACGGCGTGGCCGGAGCGGTGGAATGATGAAGCTGACCAACCCCTGACCCTTCTTGTGATCGGCTCGGCCGTGGGGCTCCTCGGCTGGCTCGCCGCCGTGCTGACCACCCGCTACGGCCTCAACACCCCGGTCCTGCCGCTCAACGCACTGATCACGATGGGTGTGATCGTTGTGCTCACCCTCGTGCTGGGCATCAGGGTGCTCCGGTGGCGGAACGGCAACAAAAGAAAATGCTTAACCCCATCCTGGCCGCCTGGACCCTGGTCCTCGCCCAGGCCTGCGCCTACACCGGCAGCGTGCTGCTGGGCTGGCACGCCGGGATCTTCGTTGACCAGCTGCGGCTCTGGAACCTGCGCAGCGACCAGACGCTCGCCTGGCAGGCCGTGGCCATGGCAGGCGGCGGCCTCGTGATGATCGTCGTCGGCCTGATGGTGGAGCGGTTCTGCCGGATACCCCCGAAGACGGCGAGGGCGAGTCGGCCCCGGGCCACCAGGAAAAGCGCAAGCCCAAGTCGGAAGGCGAGTATGCGTACCGAGGCGATTGATCCTCCGGGCATCACGTGGCTGCGCGTCTCACCGAAGTACTTCACGGTGCGCCTTGCCGGCTGGGCGCTGTCCACCCTCTTCCTGGCGGCGGTGCTGTGCCTTCCCCTCATTCTTGTCCTGAACGGCGTGTGGCAGTCGTTCCCGCTCTGGCTGGCCGTCGCGATCCCGGCCGTGATGCTGCTCCTGGCCCTGTGGCGGCTCCTGCTCATTCCGCGCCAGGTACGGGCCATCGGCTACGCCGAGCGGGAAGATGACCTGCTCATCCGCCGCGGCATCTTCTTCCAGCGCACCCTCGTGGTCCCCTACGGCCGCATGCAGTACGTGGACATCGGCGCCGGACCGGTGGAACGCGGCCTGGGGCTGTGCACGCTGAAACTGCACACCGCCTCCGCCGGCACCAACGCGGAAATCCCGGGCCTGCCCGCAGCGGAAGGCGCGCGGCTCCGCGAGCAGCTCTCCGCCCGCGGCGAAGCCCGGTTGGCCGGGCTGTGACGGGTTCGCCGTGAGGGCCTGCGTCAAGGGAGTTCAGTGAAGCCGGGTGCCGCCCCCGAGGCCTCCACCGGCGCCGAGGCGGGAGCCCCGACGGCGCGTGGCTTCGTGTGCACCCGGCCTCGCCCTTCGTGCGCGGCTGGGTGGCGCTGGCCGCGATCGCCTTTTTCTTCTTCCGGGACACCTTTGAACGGATGCTCCAGGGCGGCCCCCTGGTCGATGAGCGGCTCGCGGACCGGGCGCCGTGGCTCCTGCTCGGCGGCGGCGGGCTGTTGCTGCTCACCGTCCTGGGCTACATCCTGAGCTGGTACTTCACCCGCTACCAGGTGGCGGACGGGTATGTCCGGCTGAACACGGGATTCCTCTTCAAACAGCAGCGCCAAGCCCGGCTGGACCGCGTCCAGGCCATCGACATCGTGCAGCCGCTGCTGGCCAGGATCTTCGGGCTGGCCGAGCTCAAGTTCGAAGTGGCAGACGCCGGGGAATCCGCAGTGCGGCTCGCCTACCTCCGCATGGACGAGGCACGGCTGCTCCGGGCCGCGATCCTGGCCCGCGCTGCCGGTGCGGCGCTGGACCCGGCACGCCCGGGGAGCCCGCAGCGGAGGCCCCCGAACATGCCGTCCTGACCGTCCCGCCGCGGCGCCTGGTCGGTTCGCTGCTCTTGAGCGAGCAGAGCATGTTCGTGGTCGTCGGCGGCGTCGCCTCCGTGGTGCTTTCCGCCCTCACCGAGAACCGCAGTTTCTACCTCTTCCTGATCCCGGCCGCGCTGGGCATGGTGGCCGCGTACTGGAACTCCATCAACCGGGGCTACAACTTCACCGCAGCCATTTCCCCGGACGGTATCCGGCTGCGTTACGGCCTGCTGGACACGCAGGCGCAGACCCTGCCGCCGGGCAGGATCCAGGCGCTGCGGGTCAGCCAGCCCCGCTCTGGCGGATTTTCGGCTGGTACCGGATCCAGGTCAACGTCGCCGGGTACGGCGCCGCGGGAAGCGACGGCGGAGGCTCATCCCGGACCACGCTCCTGCCGGTGGGGACTTTCCCCGACGTGCTCACCATGCTCTCCCTCGTCCTGCCCGATCCGGGCACCCCGGACCCGGTGGGGATCTTCAGGGCCGGCATCAACGGCCTCGCCGGCCCGGCAGGGGTTCCGGCGGCGCCAGCTGCTCCGGCTGATCCCGGCGCGGACGACGGCGGTTTTGTCACCACGCCGCGGCGCGCCCGGCTGCTGGCACCCTGGGCTGGCGCCGCAACGGCTACACCGCCACCGGCACGGCCCTGCTGATCCGCTCGGGCCGCTGGTGGCGCCACCTCGTGGTGGTCCCGCACCAGCGCACGCAATCTATGGCACTGGAGCAGGGCCCCCTGGCGCGGCGTTTCCGCGTGGTGGACCTGGTCCTGCACACCACGGCCGGGCCGGTGTCCCCGCGGCTGGTCCAGGCCGGCCTGGACGAGGGCGGGCGCTGCTGGACGCCCAGGCGGCCCGGGCCCGGACCGCGCGCAAACGGCAGACCAGCGAGCACTGGCTGGACCAGGTCCGGGCGCTCGCACCTGACCCCGCCGAAGCACCCCTAGCACCGAAGCACCCAACAGACAGGATGACCGGCAGCATGGCTAAACCAGGACGACTCGGCATCGGAATCGTCGGCGCCGGCAAGGTCGGCGCCGTCCTGGGGGCGGCGCTGCGCGGCGCGGAGCACGCCATCATCGGAGTCTCCGCGGTCTCCGACGCAAGCCGGGAGCGCGCGGAAACCCTGCTCCCCGGCGTCCCGGTGCTCGACGTGCAGGACATCGTCGAACGCGCAGAACTGGTGCTCCTGGCCGTCCCCGACGACGCCCTCGGCCCGCTCGTGGAGGGCCTGGCGAAGCTCGGCGCCTGGCAGCCCGGGCAGCTCGTGGCCCACACTTCAGGACGTTTCGGCGTCGGAATCCTGCATCCCGTCCGGGCCGCCGGCGCCGTTCCGCTGGCGCTGCACCCCGCCATGACCTTCACCGGGATGAGCCTGGACCTGACCCGGCTGCTGGACTGTACCTTTGGCGTCACGGCCGATGCTGCCATGCTGCCCATCGCGCAGGCCCTCGTGGTGGAGATGGGCGCGGAGCCCGTCGCCATCGCCGAAGCCGACCGCACGCTGTACCACGCGGCCCTCGCCCACGGCTCAAACCACCTCGTCACCCTGGTGGCGCAGGCGTCGCAGCTGCTCCGGGAGGTCGGCGTCGAGGCCCCCGAACGTATGCTCGGACCGCTGCTGCGCGCGTCGCTGGAGAACGCCCTCGCCTCGGGCGAGTCAGCCCTGACCGGGCCGGTGGCCCGCGGAGATGTGGGAACCGTGGCCGCGCACGCAGGGTCCCTGCGGGAGCACGACGGCGGCGCCGGCGGCGATATTCTGGAGGCGTACCTGGCCATGGCCCGGGCAACGGCCCGGCGGGCCGGACGCCGGGGCCTGCTGAAACCGGACCAGCTCGACGGCATCACGCAGGCCCTTGAGGGCCCGGACCACGACGGCCCGCAACCCTAAGGAAGGTCCATACTTTGGCGATCCAACTCGTGACCACGGCCGCCGCGCTCCGCGCCGAAAGCGCCCGGCTGATCAGGGAGAAGGGCGGCACCTCGCAGGGCCTCGTGCCCACCATGGGCGCCCTGCATGAGGGCCACGCCGAACTGGCACGCACCGCCGTCGAGCAAAACGACGTTGTGGTGGCCAGCATTTTCGTGAACCCGCTGCAGTTCGGCGAGGCCGTGGACCTGGCACGGTACCCCCGGACCCTGGACGCCGATCTGGCGCTCCTCGACGCCGTGGGCGTGGACCTGGTGTTCGCTCCGGACGTGGACGAGGTCTATCCCGGCGGGGAACCCCGGGTCCGGATCAGCGCGGGTCCGATGGCCGAAAAGTGGGAGGGCCTCCCGTCCCGGGCACTTCGACGGCGCCCTGACCGTGGTGGCCAAGCTGCTGCACTACGGGATGCCCGGCGCGGCCGCCGCCCGGAACTGCCGGCCTACCGGGCATACTTCGGCCAGAAGGACGCCCAGCAGCTGGCGCTCGTCCAGCGTATGGTCGCGGACCTGAACTTCCCCGTGGAGATCGTCCCGGTGCCGATCGTGCGCTCCGCCGACGGACTGGCGCTGTCCAGCCGCAACCGCTTCCTCTCCGCAGGGGAACGCGAGGCTGCGCTGGTGCTCTCGCGGGCGCTGCGGCTCATCGAGGAACGGGCCAAGGCCCACCAGCCGCTGGACCTGGAGTCCGTGGAGGCGCTGGTCAGGTCCCAGCCGCTCGTGGAACTGGACTACCTGGACGTGGTGGATCCCCGAACCCTGGAACCGCTCGCGGAGAACTGCCGGGACACACCGTTCCGCGGCGAGGGCCTGGCTCTGATCGCGGCCACGGTGGGCAAGGTCCGCCTGATCGACAACGTCCCGCTGGACTCCTAGGCCATAACCCGCCGCCTTCAAGCAACGCGGGGTCAGATCCGGCCCATGCCGATGCCACCCATGGACCGTAGCTGACCCCGCGTTGGTTCTCAGGTCCCGGCAAGTTTTCTCCACCGCCGGGAATTACTGCGGCGGATCGCAGGTTGGCACATGATGTAGCGACGACGCTCGCCGACCCCACGCCACAACTCCCTGAGGGAACCCCTATGTCTACAGACGTCTCTTCCAAGCCCCGGGCGATCCCGCGCCGGCCGCGCCGACTCAGGTCGCCGCGGAGGCTTCCGCCCAGCCGGCGAAGATGTCCCGGGAATCGGTGACCGTCATCGCCACCCTGCTGGTGGCGACCTTCGTGGTGATCCTGAATGAAACCATCATGAACGTCGCGCTGCAGCGGCTGATGGTGGATCTTGGGGTCACCGCCCCCACTGTGCAGTGGCTGTCCACCGGCTTTATGCTGACGATGGCGGTCGTGATTCCCACGACCGGCTTCATCCTCCAGCGACTGTCCACACGCGCCGTCTTTATGCTGGCCATGGGCCTCTTCTCCGGTGGTACCTTGCTCGCGGCGCTGGCTCCCGGATTCGAAATCCTGCTGCTCGCCCGGATTGTCCAGGCCGGCGGCACCGCAATCATGCTGCCCCTGCTGATGACCACCATCCTCACCCTGGTCCCCGTGACGCGCCGCGGCTTCGTGATGGGCAACGTCAGCATCGCCATCTCGGTGGCGCCGGCCATGGGCCCCACGGTTTCCGGCCTGATTCTTGAGCACTTCTCCTGGCGCTTTATGTTCGTCTTTGTCCTCCCGATCGCCGTGGCCGCCTTCGCCATCGGCGCCAGGTTCCTGACCAACATCGGCGAAAAGGAGAAGACCCGGCTTGACGTCCTGTCTGTGCTGCTGACCGTCCCTGCGTTCGGTGGACTGGTCTACGGACTGAGCCAGATCGGCGGCGGCGAGGGCGGACCCGGCTCGCCCGCCATCATCGCGCTGGCCGTGGGCATCATCGCGATGGTGGCGTTTGTGCTCCGGCAACTGCGGCTGCAGAAGTCCGCGGCGCCCCTGCTGGACCTGCGCGCCTTCACTTTCCGGATGTTCACAGTGTCCGTGCTGCTCCTTGTGGTGGCCATGATCGCACTGTTCGGAGCGGTGATTCTCCTGCCGTTGTACCTGCAGGAAATCCGGGGACTGTCGTCGCTGGAAACGGGACTGACCCTGCTGCCCGGAGGACTTGCGATGGGCCTGCTGGGGCCGTTCATCGGACGCCTCTTCGACAAGGTGGGCCCGCTGCCGCTGACCGTCACGGGCTCGTCGCTGCTGGTGCTGGCCCTGTTCCAGTTTTCGCTGCTTGACGAAGGCACGCCCGTCGGGTGGATCATAGCCCTGCACGTGGGCCTCAGCCTCGGCCTGGCGCTGATCTTCACGCCGGCGTTCACCACCGGGCTGAACCCACTGCCGCCGCACCTGTATTCGCACGGGTCGGCGATCATGAGTACCTTGCAGCAAGTTGCCGGGGCCGCCGGAACGGCGCTGCTCGTCTCGGTCTACGCGGTGGTATCCGCCAGTTCCGGCATGGTGGCGGGGATGCACGCCGCGTTCCTCACCGCCTCGGTCATCGCCGTCGCCGCCGTCGTGCTGGCCGCCCTGATGCGGAAGACAACCGCGGTGGAACCCGCGGCGGAACACGCCGTCTCCCACTAGCCGCTTACACCAACGCGGGGTCACCTCCCGCCCATAAATCCCGTCGGGATGGGCGGGAGGTGACCCGCGTTGTTTTTGGGCGCAGTTTAGCTGGCGAAGAACTCACTGAGCGCGGAGATGAGCTTGTCCGGTGCCTTGTTGACGCCGTCGTGCCCCATGCCCGGCAGGATGGTGTAGCTGGAGCCGGAGAGCACCTCGTGGATCTGGGCGCAGGCCACCCCGAAGTACGCCGGGCTCTTCTCCCCAACAATGATCAGCGTCTCCAGCGGCAGTTCCAGGAACGGCTCGGCCGGCATGTCGGCGGCGATGATGGCCTTGATCTCCCGGACGCCGGTCTTCATGAGCTCGCGCATCTGCTTGCCGATCGGGGTCCCCGCAGCCAGCTTGTTCGCCAACGTCAGCATGGACAGCGGCATCCTGGACAGGGCGCTTCCCGTCTCGAGGCCCCTGAGCAGGACGGCGAGGGCGCGGTCGTCGTCGCCGGCCGCCGTCGCCTTCTCGTATTCGGCGGTCCAGTCCGCGGTGACGCTGTGGTTCACGGAAACGGCGGGGTCGTACACGGCGAGGCGCTCCACGGGCAGGGTCCGGGCGGCGTGCAGTGCCACCGCGCCGCCGAAGCTGTGCCCGAAAACGTCCGTGCTGGACGTGTGCTTCATGACGGCATCGAGGTCGTGGATGTCCACGTCCAGGGTGTAGTCCTCCGGCTGCGGCGAGGACGAGCCGCGGCCACACCGGTTGAACGTATGCACCGGGCGTCCCAGGGACGCGCTGAGCTTCTGGGCGAAGCGCGTGTAGTCGGAGGCAGTCACCATTGAAGCCGGAACGACGACGACGCCGGAGCCCGCCGCGGCGAGTTCGGCACCCGTGCTGAAAAGCTCGATCGTTCCACCGTCGGGGGTTCTGATGTTCTCGCGGGTCATGCTCCGAGCCTAGCCGAGGCTGCAGCTACGGCGTAGTAGGGGCACCGCTCGCCCGGGCGACGTCGACCCCCAGCCCCTGAATCTGCCGCGCAGCGGTCTCGTCCAGGCCTGCATCGCTGATGATGAGGTCAAGCTCCTCCAGAGCGAGTACACGATATTTGGCGTAGCGCCCGAACTTGCTGCTGTCCGCGAGCAGTACCGTCTTCTCGGCAGAAGCCATGGCCGCGCGTTTCGGGTCGATCTTCGCCTCTACCGGCGTAGTGACTCCGTGCCGTATGTCCCAGGAACTGGATGAAAGAAAAGCAACATCCAGGGACAGTTCAGCCAGTGTGAGCGCGGCCAGCCGGCCGATCATCGATTTATTGTCCCGGTCAACCCGCCCACCAACAACGATCAAGTCGACCCCCGGATGGTCGAGGAAGGCACTCGCGGTGGCCAGATCATTGGAGACGATGGTGAGGTCTCTGCGGTCCTGAAGGTAGGGGCTCATCGCCTGGACCGTCGTTCCGGCGTCAAGGTAGACGGTCATTGAGTCGGACACCAGTTCTGCGGCATGGCGGGCGATCGCCGCCTTGGCTGGCAGGTCCGCTGCTTCCTTCACGGACCGGCGCGGTTCCTGCAGCAGCTTGGTCACTGCGATGACGCCGCCCTGTGTCACCTGGACCTTCCCCTCGTCGGCGAGGGCCGCGACGTCGCGGCGGGCGGTCATGTGGCTTACGCCGAGCAGTTCGGTGAGCTCCCGGTAGCTGAGTACGCCTTGGGTGCGCAGGTGCTGAAGTATCTGCTGCCTGCGTTGCTCCGGAATCAGGGATGTCGTCTTTGCCAATGGTGCCTCCCGGGTCAATCTACCGGAGAATGCGTCCAGGGGCTGTCCCACCGGTCAGCGAGCTCACGGATCTGTTCGGGGGTGAGTTCGCGGCGTGGCGCGTTTTCCGTCAGGAGCGCGATTCGGCACGCTTCCTCCAGTTCGGCTGCGCGTTCGACGGCGTCGCTTAGATCCTTGCCGGACACAACCGAACCGTGGTTGGCGAGCAGCGCAGCACGGAAGGGTCCCGGCGCGGACCGGATGTCTTCCCCCAGAGCGGCGTCCCCGGGATGCCGGTACGGCAGCAGTGGAGTCTGCCCAACCCGCATGACGAAGTACGGCGTAAGCGGCGGGACGGCGTTGCCTTCAGACCAGCGGTTGCGGCAAGACATGGCCACGGCCTGCGGGGAGTGCAGATGGACGATCGCTTGGTGTTCCTCGCCGCGACCGTAGAAACCGACGTGGAGAGGAGTTTCTTTCGACGGGCGGGCACCACCGAGGTGAACACCGGCGAGCGAGACCTCGGCAATGTCCGCCTCGGTCAGGTGCCCCAGGGACGCGCCAGTCCCGGTAACGAGAATCATGTCCCCGTCCCGGATGCTCAAATTGCCGGTGGCTCCCGGGCTCAGGCCCATGTCGACGAGGAGGCGCCCTGCGGCGATGAGCTGATTTCGGACACTCATGCCAAGCGCTCCCAAGCCGAAGTGAAAATGTCTTTGTCGCCGAAGTTGCCGCTCTTGAGCGCTAGGGCGAAGGTGCGTCCGCGGGCTTCCGCTGCGGACCAGCACACCCCGGGCCAAGTTCGGGGCCGATCTGCAGGGATTGGATATCCAGTCCGCGCACTACGGCCCCGCTGGTCTCACCGCCTGCGACGATGAGGCCTGAGAGCGTTCCTTGCCCAATGAGCCGGCTCGCTACTTGCGTCAGCACGTGTTCGATGACGGGTGCTGTCTCAACATCGTCGACGCGTGGGCGGACATCAGCGCGACCGCGTGCCGCGCACACAACGGGCGTGGCGTCGGACGGCTGCGCGAGAACCCAGGCGGCAAGCTCGGAGGCCGCTGCATCGGGATCAGCAATTGCGGCGTGGATGTCGACCTGACGCACCGGCTGGGTGCGGGCAGCGTGCGCGATCTGGGCCAGCGTGGCGCGGGACACGCTTCCGCAGAGAACGGCTCCGCGTCCACGGGGTGGCGGCGCCCAGGAAGCGGCGGTCTCGCCGGGCCCGGTGATGCCAAGCGCCAACCCGGAGCCTCCGGACACAAGCACGTCATCCGCGGTCGCCTCGCCGATGATCGCGAGGTCTTCGTCGTCTATGGCGTCAACCACAACATAACGGACCTCTGCGGCGTCGATTGCGGAGCGTAGCGCCGTATGCCCCTTCCTTACCGTCTCGCGTAGCACTTCACCGACAGGGTGGCGGGTCTGCGGGCGCAGCAGGTCAGCGACGCGCGAGCGGGTCATGGGAGTAAGGGGATGTTGACGCATGGACGAGTTCTCAAGAAGCTCTCCGCCCACAAAGAGGTGGCCGTTGTAGACGGTGCGATGATTTGCTGGAAGCGAAGGCACCACAACGCACCTCCGCACGCCGAGTTCCGCGGTGATTGCGTCGAGAACCGGCCCGATATTTCCTTCGTCCGTGGAATCAAAAGTGGAGCAGTACTTCACATAGAAGCGGTCCGCACCCCAGGCGCCAAGGCGGCGGAGCGCATCAAGCGAAGCGGCAACAGCGTCCCCGCCGGCCCGGACCGGCTCTTCAAGGCGACGACAACGGCGTCCAATTTGGCCAGTTGTTCGGAGGCGAGTGTGCCGTCCTCGATGACGACTGCCACTCGATGACCAGAGCGTCGGAGCATAGTGGCTACGTCCGTGGCGCCAGTGAAGTCATCAGCGATGATTCCAAGCACTTGAGTTCCTTTCTTGACCAGCCAGTCCACGCGGCGTTGGTCGGAAACGACTGTAACACTCGCAGAGGGCGAATTGTTAAAGTTTGGTAAGTTCTTGTACGAATTTAGAAACTGTGTCACAGTGATCCACGGCACGTTCGAAGGCCGAATGCCGCTTACGAAGATTTGGAACCAACCGTGATCCTCCCTCACCGCGCTCGACGACGAGATCCCATCCGCGTAGCCCTCACAGGGGCTAACGGCGGTTACGGACGCACGTTCCTCGCCCAGCTTGCCCATACTCCTGAAATCCTGCCCGCCATCCTGATCGATCCCGACATCGACGGCGTGCTGCGCATGCTCGCTGAACTGGGTATTCCCGCCCACCGCGCCGCCGGGTCCATCGACCCTGCACACACTGCGGAGATTGTTGCCGATGGCCGGATCGCCCTGATCGCGTCCGTTGACGCGCTGGACTGGGCGGGCATCGATGTTCTGATCGAGGCCTGCGGCCGGGTCGGCGTCGGCGCTGCGTACGCCGAGGCCGCCCTGAATCACAACACACACGTTGTTATGGTCAGCAAAGAGGTCGACACCGTGGTCGGAGTTGAACTCAGTGCGAGGGCGGCGAGCAAGGGCTCAGCTATCTCCCCGGCGACGGCGACCAGCCCGCCAACCTGCTGCGCCTCGTCGACTGGGTCAGTGCGGTCGGGCTGGACATCGTGGCAATCGGCAAGGCAGGGAGTACGACCTCCAATTCAGCCCTGAGACCGGCCGCGTCACGCAGGCCGACGAGACCATCGACGCGCCGCAACTGGCCGAGCTGCTGGGCCTTGGTCCGGACATCGCCGAAACCCTCAGCCGGCGGGCCGGAGCCGTCAGCTCCCTGAAGCGGGCCGCTGCAGCAGATTCCTGCGAGATGACGGTCGTCGCCACGCGCACCGGCATGATGCCCGACGTTGAGACCATGCACTACCCGGTGGCCCGCATCGACGAACTCGCCGACATCTATGCCGCACGTGAGGACGGTGGCATCCTCGACGCGGACGGCGTTGTGGACGTCTTCTCGGCCCTGCGGCTGCCCGGCGAGGCCAGCTTTGCCGGCGGAGTCTTCGCCGTCGTCCGCACCGGAGACCCGGTGACCTGGGAAGTCCTTCGCGGCAAGGGCCACGTGGTCAGCCGTGATGGCAAGTATGCGTGCATCTACTGGCCCTACCACTACATGGGCGTGGAGACACCGCTGACGGTACATGCCGCCGTCGACCGCGTCGCCGCTCCTGCCGCGCGGCCAGGCATGATCCTGGCCGGCCGCGCAACGAAGGATTTGCCCGCCGGTACTGAGTTGGCGGTGGCGGGACACCATCACGAGATTGCCGGAATAGCGCCGGTGATGATCGCTTCAGATCCTGCTGCCTCCCCGTTCTACCTGCTCGACGGCACGCGCCTGCTGCGCCCCGTAGCTCACGGCGACCTTATCGGACTTGAGGACATAGACGGCGCGGACGCCGGAGCCCTCGCCCTGTATCTCGCGGGAGCCTCCCGCGAGACGGACCACCTGATCGGAGTAAATCAATGACGTTCTTTGCTTCCCACGCCGCGCACCTGGTGCCCCTATCCTCCGGACGCGCGGCATGAGCCCCGAAATCATCGCCCTGATCGGACTGGCGGCCGTCTTCACCATCTCCTCAGTGCGAAACGTACACATGGGCGCTCTTGCCCTCGTGGCCGCCTTCATTGTGGGCATCGGCGTTGTAGGTGAGAGCCTGAAAGAAGTACTCGGCGGATTCCCGGTGGATGCCCTGGTCATCCTGGTGGGCATCACTTATCTGTTCGGTATCGCGCACGAAACCGGCACGATCAAGTGGCTGGTGGACCGCTCGCTAGATCTCATCGGCGACCGCGTCGCCCTGCTGCCCTGGGGATTGTGGGCCATTGCGACGGCGGTTGCGTGCATGGGCACCTCCCACGCCGCGTTCGCCGTCGTCCCGATCGCCATGACGCTCGCACACAGCCACCGCATCAACTCCACCATGATGGGCATCGCCATGAGCTCGGCGATTGTCGGCGGCGCGCTGGCCCCCACAAGCATCGTTGGCATCACCGTGCAGACCGTTGCCTCGGAGGCGAACGTTCCGTACAACGCTGCGCTCATGTTCGGGATCTCCATCGGTGTGAACGCACTCGTCGTGCTTGTCGCATTCTTTATGTTCGGCGGGCGCGAACTCATTGCCCGTACCCGGGCAGGTGCGGCCGGCCGAGGCCGGCCCTCCGGCGACACTTCGCCGTTGGGCGGCGGCCCAGGTGTCCGCACGGAACCGGGCCGTACGCTGACGCTGGACCGAACCGAAGCTCATGTGGAAGCTTCACCGCGTCCGAAGCTGGCACCCATCCAGATACTCGTCATCACATCGATCTTTGTGCTCGTCGGCGGGTTCTTCACCCTCAACCAGCTCGACGTCGACGTGAACCTCGGTGTGGTGGCTCTTACCATCGCCGTGGTGATCGCACTGGTCGATCCGGGCGTGGGACGCAAGGCGATCGGCCGCATCGACTGGAGCACCACGCTGCTCCTTGGCGGCATTATTACCTATGTGGCGGTTCTGACTCGCCTCGGCGCCATCGATCAGCTCGGAGAGGCGGCCCGCTCGGTGAGCCAGCCGCTGCTCGCAGCGTTCGTCATCTGCGTCATTGCTGCCCTGGTCTCGGCATTTGCTTCAACGATCGGCATCATCGGCGCCCTGATTCCGCTCGCGGTTCCGCTGCTGATACCCGGCGGCGGGCTTGAGATGACGGGCTTCATCTACGCCCTGGCAATCTCGGCCTCCCTGGTGGACTGCGCCCCTTCGGAACAACCGGAGCGACGATTGTCGCCTCGACTGTGGAGGAGCACCGTCCGACCGTCAACCGGCACCTCACCATCTGGGGCCTGTCCATGGTCGTCATCGGACCGGTGGTCACGCTCGGGGTCCTCGTGGTTCCGTTCCTCTGGGCGTAGTTCCCCACAACCCGGAAGGGCGGGCGCTGCTTTCGAGCAGCGCCCGCCCTTCCTTATTTGGGCCTTGGTCCCTGCGCGGCTAGTTGCCCAGCCGCCCGCCGGAGACCTCCAGGTAGCAGGAGCCGCAGAGCGACTCGTACCAGACGTCCTGGCCGTCGATCGCGACCTGGTCGCCGTCGAAGACCACCTCGTCGCCCGCCCGGCGGGTGTTGAAAATAGCCTTGCGGCCGCAGCGGCAGATCGTCTTGAGTTCCTCGAGGGTGTGCGCGATCTCCAGCAGCCGCAGCGATCCCGGGAACGCCCGGGTGCGGAAGTCCGTGCGGATGCCGTAGGCCAGCACGGGAACGTTGTCCAGGACGGCGATCCGGAAGAGGTCGTCCACCTGGTCCGGTTCGAGGAACTGGGCCTCGTCCACCAGCAGGCAGGCCACCGGCTGCGTGTCCACATGTTTCAGCAGTGCGTCGGGGTCGTCCCCGTGGGCCTGGGCGGTGAACAGCTCGCGGGCGGAGGCCCCGGCCGGGATCAGGAAGTCCACCGAACGTGTCATGCCCAGGCGGGAGACGACGTCGGCGTCGCCCTTGGTGTCCACATCCGGCTTGGCCAGCAGGACGCGCTGGCCGCGTTCCTCATAGTTGAAGGCGGCCTGCAGCAGGCCCGTTGACTTGCCGGAGTTCATCGCGCCGAAGCGGAAGTAGAGCTTGGCCAAGAGGGTCCTTTCGAAGGGGTCGCCCACCGATTGTAAGGGCGCGCCCCTCAGCGGCCCAGCTTGAGCCGCCTCCTGCGCGCCGGGAGGCGCCGCAGGGTCCCTTCCCCGGCCAGGAGGTAACGCGCAACGGCCCGTGGCAGCCGGATTCCGGGCCGGAGCGGGCTTTCGTGGAGCTGTCCCGGCAGCACGGCGCACTCGATGGCAGGAACGGCGGACGCGAGTTGCCGGCCCGTTTCGGTGAAGTAGTCCGGGCTCCAGCTGCCGCTCAGCATCAGCGTGGGGGTGGTCACGGCCGCGAAGTCGGCCAGTTCGGCGTCCTCGTCCAGCACCGCGCGCATCTCCGCTACGGCCGTGGGAAGCAGTTCGCGCATCTCGGCGCCCATGCTCGTCCGTGCGGAGAGGATGCTGAGCATCCGCAGCGCGCCGAGCGGGAGCTTGGCGACGGGCCCGCCCACCTCGATGCCTTGGACCAGGTGTGCCCAGGCGTCGTCGAGCTCCCCGGCAGCCACCGAACGCTCCAGCTCGGGCCGCCATCGGTGGGTGAGGTTCCCGGAGAGGGACACTGCGGCGTCGTAGGTCACCATTCTGCGGATCGGCAACGTCCGTGCCGCCTGCAGGGCGACGAAGCCGCCGTAGCTGTGCGCCACCACGTCGCATGAGTCCGTTTCCCGCATCACAGTAGCCAGGTCCCCCACCTCCATGGCCGCGGAGTAGTCGGCCGGCTGCGGGGAGGAACCGGCGCGCCCGCGCCGGTTGTAGCAGTGCACCGGGCGGTCCAGCAGGCGGCTGATGTTCCGCGCGAACGGTCGGTACAGCGAGGCGTTGATCATGGTGCCGTGCACGACGACGATGCCCTGACAGGGCGCTTGACCGGTGGCTGGTCCCGCCGCCGGGGCGCCCGGTGCCGCGGCGGTCGGGTGCGCAGGCGGACGGAAGGTGTGCAGCTCGAGGTGTCCCTCGCCGTCGTCGGTGTAGATGGTCCGCGTCTCCACAGCCCTGAGTCTATTCCGCGGCGGCCGCGGCGTCCTTGGCCGGGCGGGACCTGCCCCGGCGGAATCCCCGGTAAACTTGGGAATTGTGACTTCCCAAAACACCTCCGCCCCGAACACCGCCGCCGACTCCCACGACGCCAGCGAGCAGACGCGCATCCGCATGGAGAAGCGCGCCAAGCTGATCGAGCGCGGCATCGAGGCGTATCCGGTGGGTGTTGAGCGCACACATTCACTGAGTGACATCCGCGAAAAGTATGCGCACCTCCAGGCCGACGAAACCACCGGCGACGTCGTCGGGGTGACCGGCCGTATTGTCTTCATCCGCAACACCGGCAAGCTGTGTTTCGCCACCCTCCAGGAGGGCGGCGTCGACGGCAAGGCCGTCCGGCTGCAGGTCATGCTGAGCCTGGCCAACATCGGCGAGGACGCGCTCGCCGACTGGAAGGCCCTCGTGGACCTGGGCGACCACGTCTTCATCAAGGGCGAGGTCATCTCCTCCCGGCGCGGTGAGCTTTCCGTTATGGCCGAGTCCTGGTCCATGGCGTCCAAGGCCCTGCGGCCGCTGCCGGTGCTGCACGCCGGCCTCAACGAGGAAACCCGCGTCCGCCAGCGCTACGTGGACCTCATCGTCCGCGACGAAGCCCGCGAAATGGTCTACACCCGGGCCGCTATTACGCGTTCCATCCGCGAAACCCTGCACCGCCAGGGCTACGTCGAAGTGGAAACCCCCATGCTGCAGCTGGTCCACGGCGGCGCCACGGCCCGCCCCTTCGAGACGCACATGAACGCCTTCGACCAGAAGATGACCCTGCGGATCGCCACCGAGCTGTACCTCAAGCGCACCGTCGTCGGCGGAATTGACCGCGTGTACGACATGGGCCGCGTCTTCCGCAATGAGGGCGTGGACTCCACCCACAGCCCCGAATTCACCACCCTGGAAAGCTACGAGGCCTGGGCCGACCAGTTCGTGATGGCGGACCGGATCAAGGAACTCATCCTCGACGCCGCTGACGCCGCCGGTGTGGGCCGCGTCCTGCAGACCGAGGCCGGAGAGATCAACCTCGACGGCGACTGGGCGTGGATGGCGGTCTACCCGGGACTGTCCGACTTTGTGGGCCAGGACATCACCCCGGCGACCCCCGTGGCCGAGCTTCTGGCCCTTGCCGCCAAGCACGAGGTGAAGGTGGACGCCAACTGGGACGCCGAGAAGCTCGTGGTGGAACTCTTCGGTGAGCTGGTGGAACCGACGCTGCTGAACCCGACGTTCGTCTACGACTACCCGCCGTCCGCCCAGCCCCTGGCCCGCCACCACCGCGAGGATGACCGCCTGATCGAGGCGTGGGACCTCATCATCGGCGGCATGGAGCGCGGCACGGCGTTCTCCGAGCTGATTGACCCGGTCATCCAGCGCGACCGGCTCACCGAACAGTCCCGCCGCTCCGCCGCCGGCGACGTCGAGGCCATGCAGCTGGACGAGGATTTCCTCCGCGCCCTTGAGTATGGCGCCCCTCCGATGGGCGGGATCGGCCTGGGCATCGACCGGCTGGTCATGCTCTTCACCGGCGCCGGCATCCGCGAGACCATTCTCTTCCCGCTGCTGAAGCCCGAAGGACACTGACCATGGAGTACGTCGCCGTCTTGCTTCCCTCGGTAGTGGTTGGCCTGATCTTCTGGTTTGCCATGAAATCGATTTTCAATGCCGACAAATCGGAGCGCCAGGCCGAAGCGCGTGCCCAGGCGGAAGCCGATGGAAATGCCCGCGGGGCGGATACCCTCCGCAACGACGACCATTCCAACGGACGTAACTAATAGCGGGCTATTCCCCTTGGGTTTTCCTTTGGAAACTCTTTTTCGCTTTGACTCGTTGCCATAAAGCAGAGGATACTTTTAACCAGATACATCCTGCTTTTACTAAATGCTCGTCCTTTTGGAAAGAGAGTCATTAATGGCACAGAAAGTGAAAATCATCCTTGTCGATGATCTGGATGGGGGATCCGCGGACGAGACCGTCCGGTTCGGCCTTGACGGCGTCAGTTACGAAATTGACCTGTCGGCTGAAAATGCTTCAGAACTACGGTCCGCAGTTGAGCGGTTTGTAAGTCACGCGCGCAAGACCTCAAGTGGCCGCGCCACCCGGACCAAGATTGCGTCCGGCCGGAATCAGGACTCGGCCCAGATCCGGCAGTGGGCCCGCGATAACGGCTACGCGGTAAACAGCCGCGGCCGTATTCAGGCTGAAATTCAGGAAGCCTACCAAAAGGCGAATTCCTAGCGTCCAGGCCAGGACCGCTGCGCCGTGCGCACGGCGTCGGAGCCGCAGGACCAACAACAATGCCCCCGCCTCGCGCGGGGGCATTGTTGTGTGCGCAGATATCGGCGGGCCGTACCGATGCGCCGTACCGATGCGCCGTGCTGGTGCCCCGTGCTGATACTGGGCCGCGTTCCAGCCCGGTTGCCGGCCAACAACGCGGCCCGGAGCCGGCGACGCGCCGTATGTCGCCCGCCCCGGGCGAAGCAACCGGGCAGGAGCGCAGCCGGGACCGGGGCGGTTTACGCCCGCTGCCAGCCGCGCCGCAACGCCCGCCCGGGTGCCCGCCGCCCGTTGCCGCAGGGCATTCGCGGGCCCTGGTTCCCGCCCCGATGTGACGGGGCCGCGGCGTTCCGGTTTCCCCTGTGGCGAACAAGCCCCAAATCTTGAACCCGGCCACGTAGCATCAAAGTACGTCGTAGCTAGGAGTGTGGCGAAATGTTTGAGCGATTTACGGACCGTGCCCGTCGCGTAGTTGTGCTTGCCCAAGAAGAGGCACGCATGCTGAACCACAATTACATTGGTACCGAACACATCCTCTTGGGTCTGATCCATGAAGGTGAAGGTGTTGCTGCCAAAGCCCTTGAGTCCTTGAGCATTTCGCTCGACGGCGTTCGCGAGCAGGTACAGGAGATCATCGGCCAGGGCCAGCAGGCCCCGTCCGGACACATCCCCTTCACCCCCGCGCCAAGAAGGTCTTGGAACTCTCGCTCCGCGAGGCCTTGCAGCTGGGCCACAACTACATCGGCACCGAGCACATTCTGCTCGGCCTCATCCGCGAGGGTGAAGGCGTTGCCGCCCAGGTGCTGGTGAAGCTCGGCGCGGACCTCAACCGTGTCCGGCAGCAGGTCATCCAGCTGCTCTCGGGCTACCAGGGCAAGGAAACCACCGGAGCCGGCGTCGGCCCCGGCCAGGCAGAAGGCACTCCTGCCGGTTCCGTCGTCCTGGACCAGTTCGGCCGCAACCTGACCCAGGCCGCGCGCGAGAACAAGCTGGATCCGGTCATCGGGCGCGAATCGGAAATGGAACGCGTTATGCAGGTCCTTTCCCGCCGCACCAAGAACAACCCTGTCCTGATTGGTGAGCCCGGCGTCGGCAAGACCGCCGTCGTCGAGGGCCTTGCCCAGGCGATTGTCCGCGGCGACGTGCCGGAGACCATCAAGGACAAGCAGCTCTACACGCTGGACCTCGGGTCCCTCGTGGCGGCTCCCGCTACCGCGGCGACTTCGAAGAGCGCCTGAAGAAGGTCCTCAAGGAGATCCGCACACGCGGCGACATCATCCTGTTCATCGATGAGATCCACACCCTGGTGGGTGCCGGTGCCGCCGAGGGCGCCATCGATGCGGCCTCGATCCTGAAGCCCATGCTGGCCCGCGGCGAGCTCCAGACCATCGGTGCCACCACGCTGGACGAGTACCGCAAGCACATCGAGAAGGATGCCGCGCTGGAGCGCCGTTTCCAGCCGATCCAGGTCAAGGAGCCCTCCGTCGCTCACGCGATCGAGATCCTGAAGGGCCTCCGTGACCGGTACGAGGCACACCACCGCGTGACCATCACCGACGGCGCCCTCGCCTCGGCGGCGAGCCTCTCCGAGCGCTACATCTCGGACCGCTTCCTGCCGGACAAGGCGATCGACCTGATCGATGAGGCCGGCGCGCGGCTGCGCATCCGCCGGATGACCGCCCCGCCGGAACTCAAGATCATGGACGAGAAGATCGCCGCCATGAAGCTGGAGAAGGAATCCGCGATTGACGCGCAGGACTTCGAAGGTGCCGCCTCGCTGCGCGACAAGGAGCAGAAGCTCATTGCCGAGCGTGCCGAGAAGGAACGCCAGTGGAAGACCGGCGGCATGGATGACATCTCCGAAGTTGATGAGGACCTGATCGCGGAAGTGCTGGCGAACTCCACCGGCATCCCGGTCTTCAAGCTGACCGAGGAAGAGTCCTCGCGACTGCTGAAGATGGAAGACGAGCTGCACAAGCGCGTTGTCGGCCAGAACGAGGCCATCAGGTCCCTGTCCCAGGCGATCCGCCGCACCCGTGCAGGCCTGAAGGACCCGAAGCGTCCGGGCGGTTCGTTCATCTTCGCCGGGCCCACCGGCGTCGGCAAGACCGAGCTCGCCAAGGCGCTGGCCGAATTCCTCTTCGGCGAGGAAGACGCCCTGATCACCCTGGACATGTCCGAGTACTCGGAGAAGCACACGGTGTCGCGCCTCTTCGGTGCCCCTCCCGGCTACGTGGGCTACGAGGAGGGCGGACAGCTGACCGAAAAGGTCCGCCGTCGTCCGTTCTCCGTGGTCCTGTTCGACGAAGTGGAAAAGGCGCACGCCGACCTCTTCAACTCGCTGCTGCAGATTCTGGAAGACGGCCGCCTGACCGACTCCCAGGGCCGCGTGGTGGACTTCAAGAACACCGTGATCATCATGACCACCAACCTGGGCACCCGGGACATCTCCAAGAGCGTTGCCACCGGCTTCCAGTCCGGCACGGACACGCAGACCGGCTACAACCGGATGCGGGCCCGCGTCACGGAGGAGCTCAAGCAGCACTTCCGCCCCGAGTTCCTGAACCGTGTTGACGACGTTGTGGTCTTCCCGCAGCTGACCCAGGACGAGATCATCGAGATCGTGGACATGTTCGTTGGCCGCCTCGAGAAGCGGCTCAAGGACAAGGACATGGGCATCGAGCTCACGCCCGCGGCCAAGGTCCTCCTGGCCACCCGCGGTTACGACCCCGCCATGGGTGCCCGGCCGCTGCGCCGGACCATCCAGCGCGAGATCGAGGACCAGCTCTCCGAGAAGATCCTCTTCGGCGAACTCCACGCCGGCGACATCGTTGTGGTGGATGTGGACGGCGAAGGCGACGACGCCAAGTTCACCTTCGCGGGCAACGCCAAGCCGCGTATCCCGGAGATCGCTCCGAGCGTCTAAGCAACACTCAACGGCCCCGCCCGCTCCACAAGGAGCAGGCGGGGCCTTTGCGTTAAATGCCCGCGTCCGGCCCGGTCCGGCAGCATTGCCTATCTGAAAGTAATGTTTCACTATTAGTGAACATAATGTGATCCGGCGCACAGTGGGTGTTGAATCGGTGCATGGCTTCCAACGATTCAGAGATCCTGAGCGAAATACCCGAGACACCCTTCCATGACCTGGACCATTACCTCGCCATCCCGAGGGTGTCCGGACTGGCGTTGAGCCCCGACGGCAGGAGGCTGGTCACCACGGTGGCCACACTCAACGCCAAGGGCACCGAATACGGCACCGCCCTGTGGGAACTGGACCCGGACGGGCAGAAGCAGGCCCGCCGGATCACCCGCAGCGCCAAGGGGAGGCCGGGGCGGTGTTCGCCGCCGGCGGCGACCTGTACTTCAGTTCCGCCCGCCCCGACCCGGAAACCCCGGAAGCGGACCCCGTGAACGCGCTGTGGATGCTGCCAGCGGACGGCGGCGAGGCCCGCGTGGTGCTCACCCGGGCCGGCGGCGTCAGCGGACTCCTGGCTGCAAAAGAGACCGGCGCCCTCTTCGTCAACGCCTCCGTGCTGGCCGGGTCCACGGACGAGGACAGCGACGAGGATCGCCGTAAGGCGCGCAAGGACAACAAGGTTGCCGCCATCCTGCACAGCGGCTATCCCGTCCGCTACTGGGACGCCGACCTGGGGCGGCCCAGCCCCGGCTCTTCGCCGTGGAACCGGGCGAGGAACAGGAGCCGGGCAGGCCCGCAACGGTTGACGCCGCGCCGCCGCTGAAGCTCCGCAACCTGACGCCCGACGCCGGGAGCGCGCTCCGCGACGCGGACGCCGTCGTCAGTCCCGACGGCAAAACGATCTACAGCAGCTTTAACAAGCCGCTCGCCCGCGCGAATTCACGCTCAATCCTGATCGCGATCGACGTCGCCACCGGCACCCGCACCGTCCTGCTGGATACCGAGGGCATGAGCTACTTCCCCGGCCCGGTGAGCCCGGACAACCGGACGCTTGTGGTCCTCAGCGAGAGCGACACCACGCCGGTCGCGGCCCCGCAGGTCAAGCTGCACCTGCTCGACGTTTCGGGCGGAGTGTCCGGCGGTGCTCCGGGCGACGCCGGCCTGACGCCGCTCGCCCACGACTGGGACCGCTGGCCGCACCCGGCCGCCTGGCTGCCGGACGGTTCGGCCGTGCTGGTCACCGCCGACGACGACGGCGCTTCGCCGGTCTTCCGTATCAGCGTGACCGGCAGCGGCGGCGCGGGCCACGTGACCCGGCTGACCGCCGACACGGCCGCGTACACCGACGTCGTTGTCGCCCCGGACGGCCGCGCCGCGTTCGCGCTGCGCAGCTCCTATGAATTCCCCGCGGAAGCGGTGCGGATCGACCTTGCCAGTGGCGACGTCGTCCGTCTCCCTGCCCCGCCGGGCGCCCCCACTACAAGGGTTCCCTGGAACGCGTGGAGACGACGGCGGCGGACGGGACCCGCGTTCCGGGGTACCTGGCCCTCCCCGAAGGCGCCTCGGCTGGCAGCCCGGCACCCCTGCTGCTGTGGATCCACGGCGGGCCCCTCGGCTCCTGGAACGCCTGGACCTGGCGCTGGAATCCCTGGCTGCTGGTGGCCCGGGGCTATGCGGTGCTGCTGCCTGACCCGGCCCTCTCCACCGGCTACGGACAGCACCACATCCAGCGTGGCTGGGGCGAATGGGGCAAGGCGCCTTTCACCGACCTGATGGCCATCACCGACGCCGTTGTGCAGCGGCCGGACATCGACGAGGCCCGGACGGCCGCCATGGGCGGCTCCTTCGGCGGCTACATGGCCAACTGGGTGGCCGCCACACGGACCGCTTCAAGGCCATCGTCACCCATGCCAGCCTCTGGGCGCTGGACCAGTTCGGCCCCACCACCGACGCCGCGCAGTATTGGCTCAAGGAGATGACGGCGGAAATGGCGCTGGAGAACTCGCCGCACCTGCATGTGGAGAGCATCAGCACGCCCATGCTCGTCATCCATGGCGACAAGGACTACCGCGTCCCGATCGGCGAGGGCCTGCGCCTCTGGTACGAACTGCTCTCCAAGTCCCGGCTCGCGGCCGACGAGAACGGCGACACCGAACACCGGTTCCTCTACTTCCCGGACGAAAACCACTGGATCCTGCAGCCCCAGCACGCCAAGGTCTGGTACGGCGTCGTCGAGCACTTCCTTGCCAGGAACCTGCTCGACAAGGATCTGCCCGTGCCAGCGGAGCTGGGACTCTAGGCTCCGCCGGTCAGGCCCGGACGGGGCGCGGCAGGCGCGCCCCCGTAAGATTGGCCTGTGACTGAGACAATCCGCATCCGCCCTGCCCGTACGAGCGATGTCGGAGCGATCAAGACGCTGGTGGCGCCGCTGGCCGATCAGCGGATCCTCATGGCCAAGGAAACCGTTGCCTATTACGAGAGCCTGCAGGAGTTCCGCATCGCCGAGTCCTCCGGGGGCGAAGTGATCGGCTGCGGGGCGCTGCACGTTATGTGGGAGGACCTCGCCGAGGTGCGCACACTCGCCGCATCCGACGCCTGGCGGGGGAGGGCGTGGGCCATCTGCTGGTGGAGCGCCTGCTGGAGGACGCCCGTGCCCTGGGCGTCGCCCGGGTGTTCTGCCTGACCTTCGAGGTGGACTTCTTCAAGAAGCACGGGTTCGAAGTCATGGCCGACCAGACCGCCGTCGACCCGGTGGTGTATTCAGAACTCCTGCGCTCCCATGACGAGGGCGTCGCCGAGTTCCTGGACCTGGCCCGGGTGAAGCCCAATACGCTCGGCAACACCCGGATGATCAAAACCTTGTAGTTCCGCGACGCCGAAAGACGCAACGAATGCCGCAGCCGGGGTCCACGGGCATCCGGCAACGGCTCCGGGAGCGGCCGAATTGGGTCTTCCCATCAATAAATTTGATGGATAAACTGATCCCGGTCCAGGGGTGGACCGACCAACTTTCGGAGGCAAGAAATTGCACGATCGCGTCATATTTCCAGATTTCTCCGCATTTCAAATGACTATCGCAGGCGCGGTCCCGGCGGCACCCGCCTCGGGCCCGGCCGCCGGGGGACAAGCGGCCGAGGACCCAGCGCCGCCCGTCGCCCGGGCCCCGGATCCCGATCCGGCCCCGCGCCCGGCACCAATCAGGGGCGGCTCAATGCGCCGCCGTTTTCGTGGCTTGGCGGCGACGCCTGGCCGAACTTCCCCTTGTGGGCGGACAAACCCACCTGAGGCACCCGCGGATCCGGGTGGGCTGCCGTCCAAGAGAACCCCGGTTCCGCGTCAGAGGTTGTGAATCCGGAGCCTACCGCTGGCAGGGGCCCCGGTAGTAGGGTTCAACCAAGCAGCCAGGACACCATCCAGGGAGCACAGCCATGAAGAAGCTCATCAATGATCCCCGCGCCGTGGTTGACGAGTCAGTGGAGGGCTTCGGGCTTGCCCATGCCGACCTCGTGACCGTCTTTGCGGACCCCAAGTACATCGTGCGCAAAGACGCGCCGGTGGCAGGGAAAGTCGGGCTCGTCTCCGGCGGCGGCAGCGGGCACGAGCCCCTGCACGGCGGCTACGTCGGGATGGGAATGCTCGACGCCGCGGTGCCGGGCGCCGTGTTCACCTCGCCTACCCCCGACCAGATCCTCCCGGCGACGCTCGCCGTCAACTCCGGCGCCGGCGTCGTACACATCGTGAAGAACTACACAGGCGACGTTCTCAACTTTGAGACCGCTGCCGAGCTGGCCCAGGCCGAAGGCGTGGACGTCCGCACCGTGCTGGTCAACGACGACGTCGCGGTGGAGGACTCGCTGTACACCGCCGGACGGCGCGGCGTCGGCGGAACGGTCCTGGTGGAAAAGATCGCCGGCGCCGCCGCCGAGCGCGGCGACAACCTCGACGCCGTCGCCGCCATCGGCGACCGGGTCAACCAGAACGTCCGCAGCATGGGTGTCGCGTTGACCGCCTGCACGGTCCCACACGCCGGGGCGCCCAGCTTCGTGCTGGAGGAAAACGAAATCGAAATCGGCATCGGCATCCATGGTGAACCCGGCCGGCACCGCATTGCCATGGAGAACGCCGACGGGATCACCGACCGCCTGCTGGAGCCTGTGGTCAGCGACCTCGGCCTGGCGTCCGGGGACAAAGTGCTCCTGTTCGTCAACGGCATGGGCGGCACCCCGCAGAGCGAGCTCTACATCGTCTACCGCCGTGCCGCGCAGCAGCTGGCCGGGCAGGGCATCACCGTGGAGCGCTCGCTGGTGGGCAACTACATCACGTCCCTCGAAATGCAGGGCTGCTCCATTACCGTCCTGCGCCTCGACGATGAAATGACCGCACTCTGGGATGCTCCCGTGCACACCCCCGCCCTCCGCTGGGGCGTCTGACCGTGGGACTGGACGTCAACTGGGCGCTGCGGTGGCTGGCACTTTCGGCTGACGCCATGGCGGAGCACCGGGAAGAACTCATCGAGCTGGACAGGCCGATCGGCGATTCGGACCATGGTGAGAACATGGACCGCGGCTTCAAGGCCGTGATGGTCAAACTTGCCGAGGCGCCGCCGGAAACCGCAGGGGCCGCCCTGAAGCTGACCGCCATGACCCTGATGTCCAAGGTCGGCGGGGCCGCCGGTCCGCTGTACGGCACGGCGTTCCTCCGGGCGGCCACAGCGCTGGGCGACGCCGCCGACGTCGACGCCGCCACCCTCGCCGCAGCGTTCCAGGCCGCGAGGGACGGAATCGTTGCCCGCGGAAAGGCGGAATCAGGCGACAAGACCATGGTTGACGCCTGGACTCCGGCTGTAGACGCCGCCGCGGCCGCCGCCGGAGACAGCGATGTGCGCAAGGTCCTGCTGGCCGCCGCGGAGGCGGCCGAGGCCGGGGCCGTATCCACCGACCCGATGCTCGCCCGCAAGGGCCGTGCAAGCTACCTGGGGAGCGGAGCATCGGCCACCGGGATCCGGGCGCCGTGTCCAGCGCCCTGATCCTGCGGGCCGCCGTCGGGGCGGCCGAATGACGGTCAAGCTCGTCGTCGTCTCCCACAGTGAAAAGATCGCCGACGGCGCCGTCGAGCTCGCCGTCCAGATGGCGCCCGACGTCCTGATCCTCCCCGCCGGCGGCACCGACGACGGCCGGATCGGCACCAGCCTCGAGCGCGTTATGGCGGCACTGGAACAAGCAGCGGACGCCAACAGCGACGGCACGGTTGTCCTGACGGATCTGGGCTCGGCCGTGATGACAGCCGAGTCCGCCCTCGAATTCGTGGCCGATCCCTCGTCTGTGCTCCTGGCCGACGCCCCCTTGTCGAAGGGCTCGTCGCCGCCGCTGTGGCCGCCCAGGCCGGAGCCGACGCCGCGGGCGTGAAGGAAGCCGCGGAAGCGGTCTACCGGCCGCCGGCAGCGCCGCAGCACGCGCACGAGCACAGGCCCCCGAGGCGACAGGGGACTTTGAACTGATCAACCAGGCCGGCATGCACGCCCGTCCGGCTGCGAAGATATCCGGCGGACTGTCCGGCATGGATGCCGAGGTGACCATCAACGGCGCCGACGGCGCGTCGATGACCGAACTCATGATGCTCGGGGCAGGAAAAGGAACCGTACTTCACGTCGAGGCCAGCGGACCTGATGCCGTCAAAGCCGTCGACTACCTGCGCGGACTGATCGGGGCGGGCTTCGGCGAACCCTAGCGGACCGGTCCCTCACCGAACGGGTCCCTCACCGTCCCGTTCAGGCAGTATCGGCCGCGGCCAGATCCGGGGACGGGCTTGCCTGCCGTGGTCCGCTCCACGCCATCCACCCGCCGGCGACGGCCATGAGCACGGCTCCGGCCGTCTGGGTCGGCAGGCTGCTCCCGGTTGTCGCCTGCCCCAGGACGACCCCCGCAACATAGAACACAACGGCGCCGGCCACCCAGAGTGCCCCGGCCCAGCGGGGCAGCACGCGGGAACGCCACACCGAGATTCCCAGCAGTACGTTGCCCGCGAATGCGAGCAGGAGGCCGAGGAGGAACGTCCCTGTCATGGATCCGGGAAATTCCAGCAGCATCACGTCCTGGTTCCCGGCCAGGTACGCCTTGCCGATTGCGGGGGTGGCGAAGGTGGAAATCACGGCGGGCACCAGGAGCAAAGCCGTGCCGGCGACGGCGGTGACCATCGCGGCCAGCGCCAGCCGGCCAATCCGACTGTTGGCCAGGCAGCAGCCCAGGGCGAATACCCCAAAGATCGCCAGGATGGTACCGGCGGTGCTGCCGAACAGGTGACTGAACTGGTACGAGCCGGAACTGACAAACGCGGCCCAGGCAGCCGGGTCCCTCTCCTGGTCCGGCTGCGGCTCCAGCGTGGACCAGGCTGTGACAAGCCATGAGACCGGCAGTGCCCACAGCCCGGCCCGGATCCAGCGGCTGATGTTCTTCTCGTTCACTCTGCGCTCCTCTCCCCGCGCGGGCTAACCGGTCTGCCGGAGCCCGTCCGCATCCAGCAGCACGCCGGCTGAGATGAATTTTCCGCACTGTTCGCCGTACGGGTGCGAAACCCGGGGCGTGAAGGTCAGGGTCCGTACCGGCAGGGGCCGGCCGCGGTGGTCCGTGCCGCTGGATGCCACTGCGATGGGTGCCTCCGTGAGCGGATCCAGCCCGAGCATTCCCGTCAGGGTGCCGTCCGGCGAGGAGGTTGCCGAACAAGGCCGGTCCCCGCCGTCGGGCGCCGGTTCGCAGCCCTGGTCCACCGATGTGCTCCCGGGAAAGAGCTCAAGTTCAGCCTCCGTGCACCGGCCGTCCTGGCATGCCCTGAGCCGGAGGGTCTTCACGGATCCGGCGTACTCCCGCGCGACGGTCAACGCAACCACCTGCGCCTGGCCGATCGCCGGGCATGCCGTCACGGGCTGGCACCCGGTGACCAGCAGTGCCGCGCAACCAAGACCCGCCACTACCGCGAAGGAGCGCATGTTTCAGGGTAGTTCCGGGAGTCCCGTTCAGCTAGCGCACGGGGTCAGACGGCAAGGGATCAGGCGGGAAGCTGGAAGCCGGAGGGCTGCAGCTCGGCCAGCCCGTCACTCAGCAGCCCCGCCAGTGCGCGCTCCAGCTGCTCCGGGGCAGGGTTGAGCCGGTGCAGGGCGGCCAGCGGAATTCCGACCCCGCGGGTTCGAAGCCAAGGTCCGCGGCCGCCCGCTGGAGCAGCTCCGGAGCCACCGGCGACTCGGCCGCGCGGAGCACCGCCATCACGGCGCCCCGCACCTGGCGGTCCGTTCCGTGCCACGACTGCCCTTTGGGCGTGTACGTCGGCGGCGGCTCCCCGGCCGCGAGCCAGGCGCAGGAGCCGCTGACCGGGCATTCCCGGCACTTCGGCGACCGCGCCGTGCACACCAACGCCCCAAGTTCCATAACAGAGGCGTTCCAGCGGACGGAGGAGCCGACGTCGTCCGGCAGCGTTTGCGCGGCGAGCCGCATCTCCGCGGCGTTCAACGACTGCGAAGGCAGCGCCGCGCCGGAAAACAGGCGCGCGTGCACCCTCCGGATGTTGGTGTCAACGACGGTCTCGCGGCGCCCGAAAGCGAAGGCGGCGACGGCCGCCGCGGTGTAGCTCCCCACCCCGGGCAGCTCGAGCAGTTCCGGGTACGTTCCGGGCACCTTGCCTTCGTGGTTGGCGCCGATGGCGACGGCGGCGGCGTGCAGCCGCAGCGCCCGCCGCGGATATCCCAGCCGGCCCCAGGCCCGGACCGCTTCGCCGGCAGGCTCCCGGGCCAGATCGGCAGGCTCCGGCCAACGCCGCAGCCACTCCTCCCAGACCGGCAGCACCCGCACAACAGGGGTCTGCTGCAGCATGATCTCGCTGACCAGCACGCCCCACGGCGTGCATTCAGCAGCCCGCCACGGGAGGTCGCGGGCGTTCGCTTCGAACCAGGTGGCAAGGGCCTCATGGACGGCGGACAGCGGAAGGGCTGCCGGCTTGTCGTCCGGACGCGGGGCAACCAGAGGGGCAGTGGGGTAATCGGCGAGAGCTTTGATGGATTCAGCGTAATAGATGAGGGCCACACCCCGCCCGCGGCGTGGGAGGGCTCCATACCCGGCGCGGTTCTCTAGCCTAGAAGGATGGGCAGGCACGACAATTCAGGAACTCGCGGTTCCCGGCCGGGGGCTTCCGGCAGCGGAGCGACCGCGGGCCGCGGCACGAAAGGCAATTCCACGCGCAAGCCTGCCCCGAAACCTGCCGGCAAGCCTGCCCGGAAGCCGGCGCAGAAACCTGCCCGGAAGCCGGTCAGCCCTGTCTACCGCCGCCGACGGCTGTTCGCTGGCGTCGCCCTGCTGCTCGTGATCGCCGTCGCCATCGGGGCTTCGCCGCCGTGTCGAGTCTCCTCAACTCCGGGCAGTCCTCCTCCGGCGAGGGGACAGGAACGTCGGGCCAGGCAACGGGGCCCGCCGCCGGACCGGGAACCTCGGCTTCCCCTTCGGCTTCCCCTTCGGCATCTCCGGAGGGGAACGGCTGCGAGCAGAACCTCGTGACCGTCACGGCCGCCACGGACAAGCCCGCCTACGCTGCCGGCGAGAACCCGCTCCTCACGCTCAAGGTCACCAACGGCAACAGGGTGCCGTGCGAGGTCAATATGGGAACTTCCCAGATGGAGTTCCTCGTCACGAGCGGCTCGGACCGGATCTTTTCATCCACCGACTGCCAAGCGGACTCCACGGACCTTGTGAAGACCATCGCTCCGGGCCAAAGTGAGACGGCGAATTTCCCGTGGCAGCGCAACCGCACCGTCCAGGGCTGCGCCCAGATCGACGCCAAGCCGGGGGCGGGCGGCGCGTACTACGTCTTCACCGCACGGCTGGCGAACAAGACCAGCCCCAAAGCCGTGTTCCAGCTCCACTAAACCCCGGAGCACTCGACGGGGGTTAGAGGAAGCGGTCCAGCAGGCTTGCCTCGGCCATCCGGCTCAGGCCCTCGCGGACCGTCCGGGCGCGCTGGTCGCCGATGCCGTCCACCGTCATCAGGTCATCGATGGTGGCCGCCATCAGGAACTGCAGGCCACCGAAGTGATCCACCAGGCGGTCGGCGACGGCCTTCGGCACGGCCTTGAGCCCGGACAGCAGCCGGTAGCCGCGCGGCTGGACGACGGCGTCGAGGTTGGCTTCGCCGCCGGCGAACCCGACAATCCCGGCGATCTTGCCGAGGTCGATCAGTTCGGTGGGGCCCAGGTTCACCAGCGACTTCACGGCGCGGTCGATGTCCTCGGCGGACGTGTCCGGGCCGGAGTAGTCGCGAATGATCACGTCACTGCCGGGACCGCGGCCCACCGTGAGTTCGTCCAGCTGGAGTGAGAGAAGCCGGCCGTCCTCGCCGAGTTCCAGCACGTACTGGGAGATCTCCTCGGAAATCCGGCGGACCATCTCCTGGCGCTGCAGGGTCACGGCGACATCGCGGACGGTGACCATGGCCTCGATTTCCAGGGCCGACAGGGAACTGGTCACCTGGTCGAGGCGTGAACGGTAGCGCTCCAGGGTCGCCAGGGCCTGGTTGGCGCGGGCCAGAACCTTTTCCGAGCCCTCCAGGACGTGCCGCAGCCCGTTTACGTAGAGCGCGATGATTTGCATGGACTGGCTGACCGAGATCACCGGGACGCCCGTCTGGATGGCAACACGCTCGGCGGTCCGGTGCCGCGTGCCGGACTCCTGGGTTTCAATGCTGGAGTCGGGCACCAGCTGGACGGCCGCGCGCAGGATGTTGCTGGCGTCCTTGTCGCAGATGATGGCGCCGTCCATTTTGGCCAGTTCCCGCAGCCGGGTGGGGAGAAATCGATGCCGATGTCAAAGCCGCCGGAACAGATGGATTCGATGGTCCTATCGATGCCCAGCACGATCAGGGCGCCGGTCCGGCCGCGGAGAATACGCTCCAGGCCGTCGCGGAGAGCGGTGCCCGGTGCCACTCGGCCCAGCGTCGCCTTGAGTGAATCTTCAGGGCTCCGAGCCATAGATATTCCCTTCAAAGGTGCAGGCCGCGGCCCGCAGGTGCGCCGGTTTCCAGTGTTGCCGGCAGGATCAAAAGTACTCGGTTCCCCGCTCTCACCATAGTAGAGGTAAAGCGGGCCAAGTTCCGCACGGACAAGCCCCAAAGTGGTCCAAAAAGACGTCCGTGGGAACGCCTCCGGAATGCCCGGAAACCCCTTCCCGGAGGGGACTTTCAGCCACAGCTCGTCCGGTGCCGTGCCCGCTTCGCGGGGGCGGCGCGGGCTGCGATAAACTTGGAGCCTTGGGGTGCGCCGCCGACTGACCGGCGCGGCCCGCCCAAAACCAGCACAGCAAACATCACAGCAACCAGCACAGCAGTCACGCAGAACTCCCGGCAGGACCTCCCGCGATCCCGCCGGGCCAGCCGGATTCCCCAGCCAGGGGCCGCAACCATTCAAAGCCGCAGCGAAAGTAGCACCGTGTCCCAAGAAGTCCTTAGCCCCGCCCGAGTCCACGAGATTCACAAGCAGGCGGCCCGGCGTCGGACTTTCGCAGTCATTTCACATCCCGACGCCGGCAAGTCCACGCTGACCGAGGCGCTTGCGCTGCACGCCAAGGTGATCGGCACCGCCGGCGCCTCCAGCGGCAAGGCCAACCGCAAGGAGACGGTCTCGGACTGGATGCAGATGGAAAAGGACCGCGGCATCTCCATCAGCTCCGCGGCGCTGCAGTTCGCCTACCGCGACACCGTCATCAACCTCCTGGACACCCCCGGCCACGCGGACTTTTCCGAGGACACCTACCGTGTGCTGGCCGCCGTCGACTGCGCCGTGATGCTCGTGGACGCCGCCAAGGGCCTGGAAACCCAGACCATGAAGCTCTTCGAGGTCTGCAAGCAGCGCAACCTGCCCATCATCACCGTGATCAACAAGTGGGACCGGCCGGGCCTGGACGCGCTGGCACTCATGGACGAGATCACCGAGCGCACCGGCCTGCAGCCCATGCCGCTGACCTGGGCCGTCGGGATCTCCGGTGACTTCCGCGGCGTCTGGGACCTGCGCAATGACCGCTTCGCCCAGTTCAAGCGCAACAACGCGGGCGCCAACATTGCCCTCACCGAGTACTTCACCCCGGAGGAGGCCGCGGCCAGCCAGGGTGATGACTGGTCGAACGCCGTCGATGAAGCCGGACTTGTCATCGAGTCCAACCTCGAGTTCGACGTTGACGCATTCCACGCCGGCAAGGCCACCCCGATCCTCTTCAGCTCCGCCGCCCTGAACTTCGGCGTGAAGGAGATCCTCGACGCCCTGGTGGACTTCGCCCCGCCGGCCGCCCCGCGGCCCGACGTCGAGGGTGCCCCGCGGCCCGTCGAGGCGCCCTTCTCCGGGTTTGTCTTCAAGGTGCAGGCCGGCATGAACAAGGCACACCGCGACCACGTCGCCTTCATCCGGGTCTGTTCCGGCATCTTCGAACGCGGCATGGTGGTGACCCAGGGCCGGACCGGCAAATCCTTCGCCACCAAATATGCCCAGCAGGTCTTCGGCCGGGAGCGCGAGGTCATTGACGAAGCCTTCCCCGGCGACGTGGTGGGCCTCGTCAACGCTTCCTCGCTCCGGGTGGGCGACAGCCTCTTCCTCGAGCACCCCGTCGAGTTCCCCGCCATCCCGCTGTTCGCCCCGGAGCACTTCCAGGTGGCCCGCTCCAAGGACCCCAGCCGCTTCAAGCAGTTCCGCCGCGGCATCGAGCAGCTGGAGCACGAGGGCGTCATCCAGGTGCTCCGCTCGGACATCCGCGGCGATCAGGCACCGGTGCTTGCCGCCGTCGGCCCCATGCAGTTCGAAGTGGTGGAGGACCGCATGGCGCATGATTTCAGCGCCCCGATGCGGCTGGAACGCCTGCCATATTCCATTGCCAGGATTACGACGGCGGACGCCATGCCGGCGCTGGCCACCGTGCCCGGCGCTGAGGTGCTGCTGCGCTCCGACGGGGAATACCTCGCCCTGTTCAACGACGTGTGGGCCCTGCGCCGGATCGAGAAGAACCACCCGGACCTGACGCTGGTGCCGATCGGCACGCACAACCCGGCAAAGTAGCGGCCGCCGACCGCTGCCCGGGCGGAAAAATAGCCGGGCCGCAGGTCTTCCTGACCCGGGAAATCGCGGTACCATAAGTAACCTTGCTAATGATGCGGGCGCCGGATCTTCACCAATGCCGGTATTGGACTGATCTGCCTGACGCCATCGGCGGACCCCGCTACAAGGGACAACGAACACCACTTGACAGAGCTCATTTCAGAACCGGCACGTTCCACACCGGCTACCCCGAAGCGTCGTATGGAACCCGGCTATCTGCTGAGCGGGCGGTACCGGATCTCGGACCTCGTTGGCAGGGGCAGCCAGTCCTCCGTGTACCGGGCCTACGACGAACTGCTGCAGCGCGACGTGGCGGTCAAGCTTTTCCGCAACGACGCCGACGATCTTGAACAGACCCGCCGGCACGGTGAGGAAATCCGCATCCTGGCCGGAATGAGCCACCACGCCCTCGTGACGCTCTTCGACGCCGGCGCGGACCTGAGCGACCGGAACGACCCGCTCACGTACCTCGTGATGGAACTCGTCCGCGGGCAGGACCTGCGCCATCGCGGCGCCCAGGGTCCGCTCTCGACGGTGCATATGGCCCACATCGGCTATGACCTGGCGGACGGGCTTTCCTACATCCACCACCATGGCATCGTGCACCGGGACGTCAAACCCGCGAACATCCTGCTCGTGGACTACAGCAACGATGACCGGCGCCCGCGGGCCAAGCTCACCGATTTCGGCGTCGCCGTCATCACCCGCAACGGCCCGGCGCCGGACGAGGGCGGAACCTCCGGCACTCCCGCCTACTTGAGCCCCGAGCAGGCGGCCGGCGAAGTGGTGGGCCCGGCCAGCGACGTGTATTCGCTCGGCCTGGTGCTGCTCGAGGGGCTGACCGGAAAGATGGCGTACCCCGGCGCGCCGATCCAGTCCGCCGTCGCGCGGCTGCTCCACGACCCGCAGATCCCTGAGGAACTGGCTCCGATGTGGGTTGCGCTGCTGTCCTCCATGCTGGCCCGGGACCCGGCGCAGCGCCCCGCGGCCCGGGAAGTGTCGCTGGCCCTGCGCCAGGAAGTCATCAACAGCGCCGCACGCCACCGCATGGACAGCGACCCGGGCGCTAGTGACGAGGAGGGCGGCTGCGCGCCGTCGAGCGTTACCGGATCCTTGACACCCCGCCGGACGGCGCCTTCGACCGGATCGCGGGACTCGCGGCACGGATGTTCTCCGTGCCGGTGGCAATCGTCAGCGTGGTGGACCATGACCGGATCTGGTTCAAGGCCCACCACGGCACCGAGGTCACACAGATCGGCCGCGACCCTGGGCTGTGCGCCTCGGCGATCCTGCAGGATGACGTGTGGGTCATTGAAGACGCCGTCAGGGATCCCCGCACCCTCGCCAACCCGCTGGTGGCGGGCGAATTCGGCCTGCAGTTCTACGCCGGAGTCCCGCTATGCACCCCGGACGGCCACAACCTGGGCACGTTCTGCATCCTGGACCGGGAGCCGCGGGAGTTCAGCGCCGACGACGTCCGGACGCTGCAGGACCTGGCGGCCATCGTCATGAACGACCTGGAGATGCGGCTGCAAAGCCGGGAAGCGCGCCTCGGCGCTGTCTAACGCTTACGCTGCTTAACGTCTGCGCTGCCTAACGCTTACGCTATCTAACGCCTGCGCTGTCTAACGCTTACCAGCGTGCAGCGCCAGCTCCAGTTCAAAACGCGCCTTCGGATCCTCCAGGGTGTCGCCGAACAGCTCGCGCAGTTGCGCCGCCCGGTACCCCACGGTCTGCGGGTGGATGCCGAGCTCCGCGGCCACCGGCGCGCGCTGGCCCCAGTGCCGCAGCCAGGACAGCAGCGTCTCCGCGAGCCGTTCGCGCTGGGCCGGACGCAGCCCTTCCAGCGGCGCCAGGCGGCGGTTGGCCAGTTCGGCGATGGCGGAGGGCTCCGCGCCGAGGATCACCTCGGCCAGGTGGTCGTCGGCCCAGATCGGCGGATCCTCCGGGCCGTCGCGGGGCGGCAGGACCGAGGCTGCGAGCACTGCCAGGCGCAGCGAATCCGGGACCTTTTCCCAGCCGCCGGCCGGCCGACGGCGGCGCCGCGGCCCCGCAGCGCTTTCTCCAGGTCCGCCCGCGCGGACTTGGACTTCCGCGCCGGAACCAGGGCGACGGCGTCGGTCTCCCGTTCGATCACCAGCGTTCCCGGTCCCAGCCGGAGCCGCAGCCCCGCGGACCGGTCCACCGGCAGGGTCACTACCACCATCCGCGGCGGCAGGGACCAGTCCGCCATAGCGGCCGTCTGGCGCAGGGCCGCCTCGTCGGCCTGTCCCAGCAGCAGCAGGTCCAGCAGTTCGGTGCGCCGGCGGTCCACGGCGCCGGCCCGTTCGGACTGTTCGAAGGCATACGCCTCGGCGCTGACCGCGGACAGCTCGTCGATGTAGGCCAGGATCGATTCGCCCAGGTCCACCACCACCGTCTGCCCCAGGTGGTGCTCCACGGACACCCGGGACATCTCGCGGAAAGTCACGCGGGCCCCCATCCGGTAGGCGCTCAACAGCGCATCCATGCTCCTGCCCTGCCGGAACTCGCCGCTCCCCAGCCCGGCCACCAGCTGCCTGCTTTCCTCGGAAAGGGCGGGCAGCCGGGTCCCCGGCAACTGCAGGAAGCGGTCCAGCGCGGCAGCCACGCCGCGGCGCAGCCCGCGGCCGAACCGGCCTTCGATCGGCCTGGCGTAGGCCGGGACGAGCTGGGGCACGGCGTCGATGATGGCCTCGACGATGCCCGGCATCATGGGCCGGAGCACGTCGCTGACCTCGCGCGGCAGGGCCAGCCACGGCGGGTCGTAGGCGGGGAGCCGGGGCCGCCGGCAGGGGAAGTGTTCATGGGATAAGTCCAAAAAGTTGTTTCGGGGCAATAGTTTCTTCGAGTCGATCGTATGCCTTGGGTGAAGAAGTATGACCCGGTCTGACATAAGATTAATAAATGATCCGGCTCCGTAAGCTGGCGCGCGCCGCATCTCTACTGACCACCCCACTAGCTCCAGAAGACATTCTGTCGCTGTTCAATCCTGTGTTTTCTGCCCGCCAATTGCGCGGCGTAGTCACCCGGGTGGTTCCAGAAACGGCCGATTCCGCCACCATTTTCTTCCGTCCCGGCCGCGGCTGGCAAGCACACCTTGCCGGCCAGTGGGCCCGTATTGGCGTCGAGCTCGACGGCGTCCGCCACTGGCGGTCGTACTCGCTCAGCGCCCCGGCCGGCAAGGACCCGGCCATCACCGTCAGTGACATGGGTGCCGTGTCCGGGACCCTGGTGCGCAACACCAAGCCCGGCGACGTGCTCTTCCTGGCGCCGCCGCAGGGCGACTTCGTCCTCCCTGAACACCCGCGGCCCTTGCTGATGCTCACCGCCGGCAGCGGAATCACCCCGGTGATGTCGATGATCCGGACCCTGGTCCCGCACCGCCCGGACTCCGACGTTGTCCTCATCCACACCGCCCGGACCCCGGCCGACGCCATCTTCCGCGAGGAACTGGCCGAACTGGCGGACCAGTTCCCCAACTTCCGCGTCGTTCACTGGTTCACCGGCGAACGCGGCCGGCTGGATTTCAGCTCCGTGGCCGGACTCGAACAGCTCTGCCCGGACTGGCGCCAGCGCGCCGCCTACGCCTGCGGCCCCGAAAGCTTCCTGGACGACGCCGAGGCACTCTGGGAGGCGGAGACCGCAACCGCGGAACCGTCGAAAGCCAGCCTCACCATCGAGCGCTTCAGCACCAAGCTTGCCGGCGGAGAAGGGCACGACGGCGGCCTGGTCACGTTCGAGGCGTCGGACCGCGAAGTCGAAGCCGACGGCGACACCCCGCTGCTCGACGTCGGCGAGGACGCCGGCGTCCTGATGCCCAGCGGCTGCCGCATGGGCATCTGCCACAGCTGCCTTATCCCCTCCGGGCGGCCAGGTCCGTGACCTGCGCACGGACGAAGTCCACGGCGAGCCCGGCCAACTAATCCAGACGTGTGTTTCGGCAGCCGCCGGACCCGTTAACCTCGACCTCTGAGGAGTACCAACGCATGACGATTGTTTCCGACAAGCCTGACGTTTCCGAGGAAGCCCCCAGGGCGCTAATGACTCTGCCAAGGCGCCCGCTGCCGTGAAGACGCGGCGCGGCGCCCTCGCCGAGACCGGCAGCCCCACCGTTCGGCCGCCGGCGGCCGCGCACCTCTCCGACGAGCAGGTCGCCGAGCTGGGACGCGAGCTCGACGCCATCAAGGACGACATCCTTGCCAAGCGCGGAGCCAGCGACGCCGCCTACATCCGCCGCATGATCAAGATCCAGCGCGGACTGGAAATTTCCGGCCGCGCCGCGCTCCTGGTCAGCAAGAACAAGGCCGCCTGGGTCACCGGCACCACGCTGCTCAGCTTCGCCAAGATCCTGGAAAACATGGAGCTGGGCCACAACATCCTGCACGGCCAGTGGGACTGGATGCGGGACCCGGACATCCACTCCACCACCTGGGAGTGGGACTTCGTGACCCCGGCCCGGTCCTGGCAGCACACCCACAATGATCTGCACCACCGCTGGACCAACGTCGTCGGCAAGGACAACGACGTCGGATACAACCTGTTGCGGATGGACGCGGACCAGGAGTGGAAGCCGTTCAACCTGGGCAACCCGCTCTACAACGCCCTGTTGGCCCCGGTCTTCGAGTGGGGCATCGCGATCTACGATCTCGAGCTGAACGACTACAAGGAGGGCAACAAGTCCAAGGAGGCCCTCACCAAGGACCTCAAGGCCCTCGGCCGCAAGGCGCTCACGCAGTTCACCAAGGACTACGCTGCCACTCCCGCCGTCGCAATGCTGACCGGCTCCGGCAAGCAGGCGCTGTACGGCACGCTGACCGCGAATGCTGTCCGCAACGTCTGGGCCCACGCGGTGATCTTCTGCGGACACTTCCCCGAGGGTACGGACACCTTCACCGAGGAAATGGTGGAAGGCGAAACCCGCGGCGACTGGTACGTGCGGCAGATGATCGGATCCGCCAACATCTCCGGTTCCAAGTTCATGCACCTCATGACCGGCAACCTCTCCCACCAGATCGAGCACCACCTCTTCCCGGACATTCCGTCCAACCGCTACGCCGAGGTGGCTCCCAAGGTGCAGGAAATCTGCAAGCGCTACGGCCTGCCGTACACCACCGGTCCCATCTGGAAGCAGGTCGGCTCCACCTGGGCGAAGGTCTTCAAGCTGGCACTGCCGCCGAAGAAGGCCTGAGCGGGGCCCAAGCCGGCTTTGACTGATTGAACTGACTGAAGGGGCGTCTGCCATCGCGGCAGGCGCCCCTTTGTGTGCCCTTTTTGTGTGCCCATTTCGGGTGCCCGGCGGTCTTCCGGGGTGGGAGCGCCGCGCCGCAACGGGGACCTCAGGGTTTTCTGGCCGCCCCCAGCACGTGGGCCAGCCGAGGGTTGCCGGGAAGGACCGAAAAACCGAAGCGGTCCAGGTCCTGCACGGCGAGGCCTGCCCCGGCGATCGCGGCGGCCGTGTCCCGGTTTGGATGGCAGCCGCCGCCACCAGGCTCCACAGCGGGGTGAGCAGGTCTTCGGCGGCCCCCAGCACGCGGTGAGCCGAGCGGACGTGCTCGTAGAACAGCAGCAGGCCGCCGGGCCGCAGCACCCGGACCACTTCCGTCAGGGCGGCCGACTGGTCCGCCACACTGCACAGCACCAGGCTGGAGACGACGACGTCGACGGAAGCATCCGCGGCCGGCAACGATTCCGCCACACCGTCCTCCACGGTGACAGGCACCGGCGCCCTGCTGGCGGCGGCCCGGGCCAGCCCCGGAGCGTGGGGTCCGGTTCGAGGGCAAGCACCCGCGTCACCGCGGCCGGGTAGAACGGAAAGGTCGCGCCGTAACCCGCCCCGATTTCGACGACGACGCCGCGCGCCGCCGCCACAAGCCGCCGGCGGTGGTCCGCGGCCCCGCGGGCGTCCATCCGCGGACCCACGCGCGCATAGGATCTCCCGAATGATGACTCACGCGGGGTGCTCTGCGGCATGGAGGTCTCCGTCCGGTCAGCCGACGTCGGCCGGGTTGAGTTTCAGGCCCCGCAGCAGCTGCGCGTTAAGCGCCACCACGATGGTCGAGGCGGACATCAGCACGGCGCCGGCGGCGGGGAGAGGAGAACCCCGGCGAAGGCCAGGACGCCGGCGGCCAGCGGCACCGCGATGATGTTGTAGCCGGTCGCCCACACGAGGTTCTGCCACATCTTCCGGTAGCTCGCCCGGGACAGGTCCACCATGGACAGCACCGCCCGCGGGTCGTTCCCGGCCAGGACCACCCCGGCGGACTCCACCGCGACGTCGGTCCCGCCGCCGATCGCGATCCCCACCTCGGCCCGGGCCAGGGCGGGGAGTCGTTGACGCCGTCGCCCACCATCGCCACCCTGAGGCGGCGGGCCTGGAGTTCGGCCACCTTCTTGTCCTTGTCCGCGGGCAGCACCTCGGCGAAGACCTCGTCGATCTTCAGTTCGGCGGCCACCGCCCGGGCCACCTGCCGGGCGTCGCCGGTGATCATGGCAACCTTGATGCCCCTGTGCTGCAGGGCCGCGACGGCCTGGCGTGATTCCGGCCGGACCGCGTCCTCAAGGCTCACGGCGCCGATCACGGTAGCACCGTCCACCACGTGGAGCACCGCCGCGCCGCGGTCCCGCCAGGCGGCGGTGGTGGCGGCCAGGTCCTGCGGCTCCTCCGCCCCCACTTCCCGGAGCAGGGCCGGACCGCCCACCCGGACCGTCCGGCCGCCGACCGTGGCGCGCACCCCGCGGCCGGTCAGGGAGGTGAAATCGCTCGCCTGGGGGACGGCCAGTCCGCGCTCGCGGGCGGCGGCCACGATTGCGCGCGCCATGGGGTGCTCGCTGTCCGACTCCGCCGCGGCGGCGAGGGCGAGCAGCCCGTCCCGGTCGGTCCCGCCGACGGAGGCAATGTCCTTCAGCTCAGGCTCGCCCTTCGTCAGCGTTCCCGTCTTGTCGAACAGCACGACGTCGACCGTCCGCATTCGCTCGAGCGCCATCCGATCCTTGATCAGCACGCCGGCCCGGGCGGCCCGCTCCGTCGAGATCGCGATGACCAGGGGGATGGCCAGGCCCAGGGCGTGCGGGCAGGCGATCACCAGCACCGTCACGGTGCGCTCAACGGCGTCGGGCACGCTGCCCAGCAGTGTCCAGACGATGAAGGTGATGACGCCCGTGCCGGCGGCGAAGTAGAACAGGAAGGCGGCGGCGCGGTCGGCGAGGGCCTGGGCCCGGGAGGAAGACGCCTGGGCTTCGGCCACGAGCCGCTGGATCCCGGCGAGGGCGGTGTCCTCGCCGATGGCCGTCACCTGGACGCGGAGGCTGTTGTCGGTGGCGACGGTCCCGGCTGTCACAGCGTCGCCGGGAGAACGCAGGACGGTCTTGGACTCGCCCGTGATCATGGACTCGTCGAATTCGGCCTGGCCCTCGATCACTGTCCCGTCCGCCGGCATCCGGCCTCCGGAGCGGACCAGGATGATGTCGCCGCTCCTGAGCTCGGACACCGCGACGGGCTCGGTTCCGGTTTCCGTGATGCGTTCGGCCTCGTCCGGCAGCAGCGCCGCGAGGGCATCCAGGGCGCCCCGGGCCGAGCCGAGTGCGCGCATTTCGAGCCAGTGTCCCAGCAGCATGATGTCGACCAGCAGGGCCAGTTCCCACCAGAAATCGAGGTCGAAGCCGCCGATCCCCAGGGTGGTCACCCACGAGGCGATGAAGGCCACTGTGATGGCCATGGCGATCAGCAGCATCATTCCCGGTTTGCGGGCGTTCAGCTCCTTGAGGCCGCCCTTGAGGAACGGCTGGCCGCCGTAGAAGTAGATGACGGTTCCCAGCACCGGAGGGATCCAGGCGGAGCCGGGAAACACCGGAGCCTGGTAGCCGAGCAAATGCCCGAACATGGGGCTGAAGAAGACCACGGGTACAGCCAGGGCCAGGGTCAGCCAGAACCTGTTCTTGAACATCGCCACACTGTGCCCGGCGTGCTGGCCCTGGCTGTGAACCAGATGCTCGTCGTCCGGCTGGGCCGCTGTGCCGGCTCCGGGCGTGCCGTGGAGCAGGTGCCCGTTGTGCTCGTCATGCGGCCCGCGGTGTTCTTCTTTCGGGTGGTTAAACTGCCGGCCGTCGACGGGGTGGTTGCTGTGCCGGTGTTCCATGATGCGCTCCCGGGGAGATTCATCGTCAGTTCGGATGAGGCCACCATACCCCCAGGGGTATCCTTGACAAGAGGTTTCACCCGTCAGCGGACTTCGATCACCGCCATCATTCCCTGGTCCTCGTGATCCAGGATGTGGCAGTGGTAGACGGAACGGCCAGGGAAGTCGCGGAACGCGATCCTGACAGTGGCGCGGCCGTTCGCCCGCACGTTCACGACGTCGCGCATCACCACGGCGCCGACGTCCTGACCGTTGTCCTCGATGAGCTGCATCGGCCACACGTGCAGGTGGAACGGGTGGTCCATGGGGCTGGTGTTGACCAGCGTCCATTCCTCGACCGTCCCGGCGGCGGCGACGGTGTCCGTCCGGGCTTCGCTGTACTCGCGGCCGTTGATGCTGAACCGCATGCCGCCCATGCCCCCGCCCATTCCTCCCGGTCCCGCGCCCATGGCCAGGATCAGCTGCCGCCGCGCTGCCACGGCTGCACGGCGCAGGTCTTCCGGGGCCGGCCGGGCGGTGACGGCACCGGGCGGGGTTCCGGATTCGCCGTCGACCCGAAAGACGGCCAGGGCGGCAGCCCCGCTGGCCCGGGGCCGCCGCGGTCCCATCATTCCCGGCATGCCGCCGCGGTTGTAGGGGATCGTCTGCAGCACTGATTCGCCGGCCGCTGCGGTCACCAGGAGGTCCGCGCGGTTGCCCGGCGCGAGCAGGAGTTCGTCCACGGGTTCGGGTTCGGCGGACCGGCCGGAATCCATGCCGATCAACTGCAGCTGCTGGCCGTCCAGCCGGAGCCGGAGGTAGCGGGCAACGCAGGCGTTGATGATGCGCCACCGTTCCCGTTCGTCAGGGCGCGCGGTGAGGAGCGGGCGGCTCTGCCCGTTAAGCAGGAGCAGCTCGCCCTCCCGGCCCGCCATACGTTCCATCGGCGATACGGCCGCGATGTTCCCGGCACTGTCCAGGGTGGTGTCCGAGACAATCAGAACCCGTTCGCTGTTTACCGGGATGGCGTCGGGCTCTTCGACGATGATCGCCCCGAAAAGCCCCGCGAAGATCTGCCCTGCGACCAGCCCGTGGTGATGCGGGTGGTACCAGTACACGCCCGGCGGGTGGTCCGCGGGCAACCGGTAGCGGTAATCGAAGCTTTCCCCGGGCATGACCTCTACGAAGACGTTGTCGCTGCTGGCCTGCGGGGACACATGCAGGCCGTGGACGTGCAGGTTGGTCGGCTCATCGAGGCCGTTCACCAGCCGGATGCCGAGCTCATCACCGGGCCGCAGGCGGAGGGTGGGGCCCGGGACGGTGCCGTTGTAACAGAGGGCGCCGGCGGACCGGCCCCCGAGTTCCACCTGACCGCGGGCGGCGTCGAGGGTAAGCTGCAGCCTGCCGTTCCCGCTGCGAAGCTCCGTGGGGCCGAGCAGACTGGGGCCCGGTTCGGTCAGTGCACCGCCGACCGGCTGCTGCGGGGAAGCCGCCGACCACCACAGCCCGGCGGCGCCGGCCGCCGTGGCCACAGTGCCCAGGCCGCCCAGGAGAAGGGCATCGCGGCGGCTGATCGGCCGCATTACGGCTCCTCGCCAAGGACTTTCAAATTCTCGCGGTACTGTTCCGCGGTGAGCTCGCCCCTCGCGAAGCGTTCATCGAGGATCAGGCGGGCCTGGCTCTTGCCGCCCGGCAAACCTGGACCGCCCTGGAACCCGGGGCCGCCCGGGGAGTCCCCGGCGGGCCGTAGGGTGGTGCGCCGTAGGGAGGGCCGTATGGACCGGCCCCGCCGCGGCTGACTCCGCCGGTGAAGAGGCGGACTGCAAGCAGTACAAGCACCCCGATTCCGATCAGCAACAGCAGGCCCCAGAGCCACATCCAGCCGAAGCCGTCGCCGTAGTACCCCATCATGGCCTGATCCCTTCGTCCGAGGCCGTTCCCGTATCTTCCCTTAAACTTCCCTTCACCTATGATCTGCCGGATACCGGGTGGGGCATAGGGTCCTAAGTCGCAGGAACGCCGCAACGAGGTCCTAGCTGATCAGGAGTCCCAGCGCTTCGGCCAGATGCCCGACCTCCCGCACCGAAAAACCCGCCGGCACCGGGCCGGGGCCGTTCGGGCTCGCCGGGACGACGGCGTGGGTGAACCCCAGCCGGTGGGCTTCCTGGATCCGCTGGTTGATGCCCGGCACCGGGCGGACTTCGCCGGCCAGGCCCACCTCGCCGAAAGCGATGAGCCGCTGCGGCAGCGGTTTCTTGGACTTGGCCGATGCCACGGCCAGGGCGACCGCCAGGTCCGTCGCGGGCTCGCTGAGCTTCACACCGCCCACGGTCGCCACGTAGGAATCGTCTTTGCTCAGCAGGCACCCGGCCCGCTGCTGGAGGACAGCCAGCAGCATGGCCACCCGCGAACTGTCCAGCCCGCTGGTTGCCCGGCGGGGCTGGGAACTGGCGCTTTCGGCCAGCAGGGACTGCACCTCGGCCAGCAGCGGACGGCGCCCCTCAAGGGTCACAGTGATGCAGGTTCCGGACACGGGTTCCTTGGTCCGGGAGACGAACAGCCCGCTCGGATCGGCCAGGCCCACAATGCCGTCCTCGTTCAGGTCGAAGCAGCCGACGTCGTCTGTGGGGCCGTACCGGTTCTTAACGGCCCGCAGCAGCCGCAGCCGGGAGTGGCGCTCGCCTTCGAACTGGCACACCACGTCCACGAGGTGCTCCAGCAGCCGGGGCCCCGCGATGGAGCCGTCCTTGGTCACATGGCCAACCAGCAGCGTGGTCATGTTGCGGCGTTTCGCCGCGGCAATCAGGGAGGCCGTGACTTCACGGACCTGCGAGACGCCGCCGGCGCTGCCTTCGACGTCGGCGCTGCTCAGCGTCTGCACGGAGTCCACGATCAGCAGGCGCGGCTCCAGCTTCTCCACTTGGCCCAGGGCCTGGCCAAGATCCGTTTCGGCGGAGAGATACAAGGACTCGGCGACGGCGTCGATCCGTTCCGCCCGGAGCTTGACCTGCGCGGCGGATTCCTCGCCGGTGATGTAGAGGACGTCCTGGGCGGTGCGCGCAAACTTCGCCGCGACATCCAGGAGCAGGGTCGACTTGCCGACGCCGGGCTCGCCGGCCAGCAGGATCACGGCTCCGGGGACCAGACCGCCGCCAAGGACACGGTCCAGTTCGTCCACGCCGGTGGGCAGGAAGGCCGCCGTGGTGGCATCCACCTCGGAGATCCGGCGCGCCGGCTCCAGTACGGTGGTGGCCGCCGTCGTGCGCGCCACGGCGCCGCCGGTTTCCTCAACGCTGCCCCAGGCCTGGCACTCGCCGCAGCGGCCCACCCACTTGGCTGTGGTCCAGCCGCACTCGGCGCATTTGTAGCCCGGAGCTTTGGACGTCCGGGAAGTCTTTGTAGCCATGGCTCCACACTATCCGCGGGATACGACAACCACGGCCGCCACGGGAGCTACAGCGGCGGGAGGATGTCGCGGGCTTCCCGGGAGTCGACCCCTGCCGCTTCGAGCAGGTCCACTATCAGGGGCGGAACAGCATCACCACCGTTTCGCCCTCGAGCCGCTGCACGTCCAGCAGCCGCGGATGCAGCCGGCCGGCGATTTCCCGCAGGTCCGTCCGGGCGGTCCGCAGGTGCGAGCGGCGGACGCCGTCGTGCACTTCCGCCAGGCCCAGGGACAGTTCGTCGACGGCGTCGGCCGTGTCCTGCAGGACGTCGGCGATGTTCTGGGTCGCCTCGTCGGACAACGCCGCATGGTTGATGGCGCTGGTCAGGCGGCGGGCAAAGACGCGGCTGTTGCGCAGCGCGAGGTCGATGTAGTCCAGCGACTGTTCCATCTGGTCCAGCTCCTCCCGGTGCCGGCGGTAGGCGGGCGCCAGCGTGGCCACCTCGCCGGACGCCCGCAGGGACTGCCGCATGGCATCGACCAGCGGCTGGCAGTTCCGCCCCCGGATGAGCGCATGCCAGGCCTGGGTGGAGTCGCTGTAGCTCAGCGCGGAGGCGCATTCGCGCAGCACCTCGGCGAGCTCGTGCAGGAGCTTCTTGACGTCATTGCGGGGTTCCCGGCGCGGGTCCTTCGGTACCAGGATGGTCACCAGCAGGGCGAACACCCCGCCCACGATGGCGTCGATGCTGCGGGTGAACGGCCCCCGGCCGGCGCCGGCAGCAGCACCACCAGCAGGGACTGCAGTCCCAGCTGAGTGGTGAAAATCGTGCCGCTGTCCAGGAAGCGGGCCAGCAGGATCGAGAACAGCAGCACGACGGCGGCCTGCCAAATTCCGGCGCCCAGCCAGTGCAGCAGCAGGTCCCCGACCACGATGCCGATGGTGCAGCCCAGGCCGACCTCAATCACGCGGCGCAGCCGGGGTCGCGGGAAAAACCCAGGGAGATGAGGGAGGACGTGGCGGCGAAGAGCGGGCCGCTGTGGCCCAGGACGTACTCCGCGAACGCGTAGGCGCCCACCGCGCAGGCGGTCATCTGGATGGCGGCACCAGGGAGTTCCGGCTCCGGACCAGGCCGGTGTGCACCCGTCGGCGCAGGAATCGGGCGCTTGCGGAGAGTCCAGGGGCGGGGGCCATGCGCTCCAGTCTATTTGTTCGGTCATCGAGTGCAGGCCGCGCCACCGCCCTACGGATGTGACGCAGCTAACGCAAGAGGGAACCGGCGGATGTAAGCCAATGTCCCGGCGTCGTTAACCATTCGTTCACCTTGAACGGTCATTCTCTTCATCTGGGGCACCTACCTTCGATAAAGGTACAAACCGTACGCATCCCTGCCCGGTCTTCTCCGGCCTGGCACGCATAGAAAATCCCTGGAAGGGGTACATCTAGTGAAGGCACTCCGCTTCGGCCGCCACGCGGCAACCGCTGTCATCGCAGCTGGCGCTCTCGCGCTGACCGCCTGTGGTTCTGACAACGCAACGGGCACCGCCCCGGCCCCCGCCGCCTCGGGCCCCACGGTCACCGGCACGCTGACCGGTATCGGTTCCTCCGCACAGGGTGCGGCCATGGACGCGTGGAAGACCAACTTCGCCTCGGCCAACCAGGGCGCCACCGTGCAGTACTCCCCGGACGGCTCCGGCGCAGGCCGCAAGGCGCTCCTGGACGGCTCCGCCCAGTTCGGCGGCTCCGATGCGTACCTCAAGGACGAAGAGTACGCCAGCTCCACCACCCAGTGCGGCCCCGACGGCGCCATCAACATCCCGGTCTACATTTCCCCGATCGCCGTGGCCTTCAACCTGCCCGACGTCAAGGAACTGAACCTCGACGCCCCCACCGTTGCCAAGATCTTCCGCGGCGAAATCGCCAAGTGGAACGATCCGGCCATCGCCGCCATGAACCCGGACGCCAAGCTGCCGGACCTCAAGGTCACCCCGGTGAACCGCTCGGATGACTCCGGCACCACCTCCAACTTCACCGACTACCTGGCCGCCGCGGCCCCGAGGCCTGGACCGACAAGGCCTCCGGCGTGTGGCGGCGTCGCTGAAGGGCGAGAACGCCAAGGGCACCTCCGGTGTGGTCAAGACCGTCACCGACACCCCGGGCGCCGTGACCTACGCCGACGACTCCGCCGTCAGCGGCAAGCTCGGCGTCGCACAGATCAAGGTGGGCGAGACCTTCACGAAGATCTCCGCCGAGGCCGCCGCCAAGGCAGTCGACGCCGGCAAGCCGGTTGAGGGACGCAACGCCAACGACCTCTCCATCAAGCTGGACCGCGCCACCACCATCGAGGGTGCTTACCCGATCGTGCTCGTGTCCTTCCACGTCGTCTGCTCCACCTACGACAGCCAGGAAACTGTTGACCTGGTCAAGGCATTCGAAAACTACGTGGTCTCCGAGACCGGTCAGCAGGCAGCTGCTGACGCCGCAAAGTCCGCACCGCTGTCCAAGGAGCTGCAGGACAAGGCAAAGGCTTCCATCGAGGCCATCAAGGTCAAGTCGTAGGGAATACCTTGCGCTGCAAGGCATAGTGGAAACACCAGCCTGACCCAGGTTCCCTGTTCCGATCAGACGGTCACCGACCGTCGACCCGGGGCAGGGAACCTGAGCGTTTTGTCCGAAGAACCAAAAGTTTCGAAGCCGAAGGATCATGAAGTGACCACCACCTCCCTGACCTCGTCCCGGGGCGCAGGCCGCGCCGGAGACAAAGTCTTTTCCGGAGCCACCTTGGCCGCAGGGTGCCTCATCCTGGCCGTGCTCTTCGGAGTGGCGCTCTTCCTGGTTGTCCAGGCGTTCCCCGCCCTGACGGCCTCCCCGGACATGATCAAGGGCGGTGAAGGCTTCTTCGCCTACATCTGGCCGATCGTCATCGGCACGCTCATCGCGGCCACCATCGCCCTGGTGATCGCGACGCCGATCGCGATCGGCGTCGCGCTGTTCATCTCGCACTTTGCCCCCGGCAGCTCGCCTCGGGCCTGGGCTACGTGGTGGACCTGCTGGCCGCCATTCCCTCCGTGGTCTACGGCGCCTGGGGCGCGGCGTTCCTTGCCAAAGAGATCTCGCCGGCCTACAACTGGCTGGCCAACAACATGGGCTGGCTGCCGATTTTCCAGGGCCCCGCCTCGGCAACAGGTAAGACCATCCTGACCGCGGGCATCGTGCTGGCCGTCATGATCCTGCCCATCATCACCTCCCTGACCCGCGAGATCTTCCTGCAGACCCCCAAGCTGCATGAGGAAGCCTCCCTGGCGCTCGGAGCCACGCGGTGGGAAATGATCAAAATGGCTGTCCTGCCGTTCGCCCGCCCCGGAATCATCAGCGCCGTCATGCTGGGCCTGGGCCGTGCGCTGGGCGAGACCATGGCCGTTGCGCTTGTCTTGTCCTCCGGCGCCCTTACCGCGAGCCTGATCCAGACCGGCAACCAGACCATCGCCGCCGAGATTGCGCTGAACTTCCCCGAAGCCAGCGGGATTCAGGTCAGCACCCTGATCGCAGCAGGCCTTGTCCTGTTCGTCATCACCCTCGGCGTGAACATGATTGCCCGGTGGATCATCACCCGGCACAAAGAATTCTCGGGAGCCAACTAAATGACCGCCACCCTGACCCCCGTCAAGAAGCGCTCGGCCCTCACCAAGGGCCAGTTGCCCAAATGGGCCCCCTACCTTGTCCTGGCCGTTGCCCTGGTCCTCGGCGCCGCCATTATGGCACTCATCGGCTTCCACGCCTTCGGCTGGGGCCTCGTCTCCGCCATCCTCTTCGCGGCCGGCCTCGTGGGCTGGAGTGGAGTGGTTGAAGGCAGCCGCAAGGCCAAGGACAAACTGGCCACCTGCCTGGTTGTCGGTTCGTTCCTGATCGCCCTGCTCCCGCTGGTCTCCGTGATCTGGACGGTGCTGGTGAACGGCCTTCCCGGCCTCACGGACCCGGGCTTCCTGACCACCTCGATGAACGGTGTCACGGGCGCCTTCGACAACAAGAGTGTCGAGGAAGGCGCGCCCATCGTCGGCGGCATCTTCCACGCGCTGATCGGCACCCTGCTCATCACCCTGGTGGCAACGATCATTTCGGTGCCCATCGGCCTGCTGACCGCCATCTACCTGGTGGAATACGGCAACGACCGTCCCCTGGCCCGCTCCATCACCTTCTTCGTGGACGTCATGACCGGCATCCCCTCGATTGTGGCCGGCCTGTTCGCGGCCGCGTTCTTCTTCGCCATCGTGGGGCCGGGCACCAAAACCGGTGCCGTCGCCGCCGTCGCGCTGTCCGTGCTGATGATTCCCGTGGTGGTCCGTTCCAGCGAGGAAATGCTGAAGATCGTCCCCAACGAACTCCGCGAGGCCGCCTACGCCCTCGGCGTCCGCAAGTGGCGGACCATCCTCAAGGTGGTCATCCCGACGGCGATCTCCGGCATCGCGTCCGGCGTCACCCTGGCGATCGCCCGCGTGATCGGCGAGACCGCGCCGATCCTTGTGACCGCAGGCTTCGCGACGTCGATCAACTACAACGTGTTCAGCGGCTGGATGGCCTCGCTGCCCACGTTCATCTACACGCAGATCCTCAACCCGACGTCGCCGTCCAACCCGGATCCGTCCTCCCAGCGCGCCTGGGGCGCGGCCCTGGTCCTCATCATCCTGGTGATGCTGCTCAACCTGATCGCACGCCTGATCGCCCGCGCGTTCGCCCCCAAGACCGGCCGCTAGCCCGGCACCGGCCGCCCAACTCTTCAGCCCGTTTCTCCAGCAAGTGAAGGAAAATCATGTCTAAGCGCATCGACGTCAAGGACCTGAACGTCTACTACAGCAAATTCCTGGCCGTTGAAGACGTCAACATCAACATCGACGCCAAATCGGTCACGGCCTTCATCGGCCCCTCGGGCTGCGGCAAGTCCACCTTCCTGCGCACCCTGAACCGCATGCATGAGGTCATCCCCGGCGCCCGGGTGGAAGGCGAGGTGCTCCTCGACGGCGACAACCTGTACGGTCCCGGCGTGGACCCGGTGACCGTCCGTTCGCAGATCGGCATGGTGTTCCAGCGGCCCAACCCGTTCCCCACCATGTCCATCCGGGACAACGTGCTGGCCGGCGTGAAGCTGAACAACCAGAAGATGTCCAAGGGCGAGGCCGACGCACTGGTGGAGCGCTCATTGCGGGGCGCCAACCTGTGGAACGAGGTCAAGGACCGCCTCGCGAAGCCCGGCTCGGGACTCTCCGGCGGCCAGCAGCAGCGGCTCTGCATCGCCCGGGCCATTGCCGTGGAACCCCAGGTGATCCTGATGGACGAGCCCTGCTCCGCACTGGACCCGATCTCCACGCTCGCCATCGAGGACCTCATCAATGAGCTCAAGGATGAGTACACCGTGGTGATCGTGACCCACAACATGCAGCAGGCCGCCCGTGTGTCCCAGAAGACTGCCTTCTTCAACATCGCGGGCACCGGGAAGCCGGGACGCCTCATCGAGTACGGCGACACCCACACCATGTTCAGCAACCCGACCGAGAAGGCCACGGAAGACTACGTCTCCGGTCGCTTCGGATAGGCCCTCCGGCTCCATCGCGCTCTTACCCCGATCGATTGCTCCGTAACCGCCCTTTTGAGCGCTCAAAAGGGCACCTGCGGAGCAACCGACGGGTCGCTAAGTCGCTAGAGGTCCTTGAGCGGTGAAATGGACAGGGCCAGCACAAACGCCACCGCCGCGGTGACAAGAGGAGTGAGCACCCAGAACGCCAGCACCCGGATCACCACTTTCCGGTTGGTGGCGGGGAACCGCTGGTTGGAGCCCGAGCCCAGCACGGCGGAGGTGACCGTGTGCGTCGTGGAGATGGGCCACTGCAGTCCGATCGCGCCCACCAGCAGGATGGCCGAGCTGAACAGTTGGGCCACGGAACCGCGCAGGGGATCCATCCGGATGAGCCGGTAGCCCATGGTGTAGGAAATGCGCCAGCCGCCGGCCAGGGTCCCGGCGGTCAGCAGGACCGCGGTGAACAGGGCCACCCAGACCGGCAGTTCGCCGCCGTCGGACAGCCCGGACGCCAGCAGCGCCAGGATCAGGACGGCGCTTGTGCGCTGGCCGTCCTGAAGGCCGTGGGCGAACGCTACGGCGCCTCCGGCAATGCTCTGGGCGCTCCGCGCGCGGCTGTTCACGACGTTCGGCGGCGTATACCGCGCGGCCCACGTCGCGGGCCAGACCAGCAGGTAGGCGCCGGCGAAAGCGATCAGGGGTGAGAGCAGCAGCGGAAGCGCCACCTGAAAGAGCAGGGACGTGTCAACGCCCCCGACGGCGTTCCCGCCGACGGCGACGCTCGCGACGCCGGCGCCGGCCAGCCCTCCGACAAGGGCGTGCGTCGAGGACGACGGGATACCCCGCCACCAGGTGTAGAGTCCCCACAACACGGCGCTGATGAGGCCTGCCATCAGGATGGCGAGCCCGCTTTCTCCGGGCGGCAGCTGCATCCAGGTCCGGCTGACGGCGAGGGCCAGGGCGGCGCTCAGCCCTGCACCGAGGAAGTTGAAGAACCCGGCCAGCAGCACGGCGACGGTGGGGGTGAGGGCGCGGTTCCGCACGGCCAGTGCCACCGACGCGGAGGCGTCCCTGAAGCCGTTCAGGAAGGCAAATGCCCCGGCGAAAACAACCACCAGGGCAAACAGGAAGATGGTCACGTCAGGATTCCTTGACGATGATGCTGCCCACCTGGGTCGCGATCCGGCGCATGTCCCTGGTGACTTCCACCAGCTGGTCGGCGATGTCCCGGTTGCGGGCGTACCGCGCCGACTTCATTTCAGTGAGCATGTCCGCCACCCAGACCCGGTGGGACCGCTCCGCGCGCTTGGCGAGGCGGAGGACCTCGATCCAGTAGTCCTCGAGGTCGTCCAGGTTGTCGAGGTTCCGCATGGCGTCCACGGTGAGCTCGGCCTGCCTGCTGATGATCTCCAGCTGGTCCGCGGCGCGCTTGGGCAGGCGGTCCAGCTTGTACAGGGACACCAGATCGGCGGCGGCATCGAGTTTTTCCATCGCGTCGTTGAGGTGCCGGGACAGGGAATACATGTCCTCGCGGGGAGCGGGCTCACGAACGTGGTCCGCATATGGGTCAGCAGGGCGAAATGCAGCTCCGCGCATTTGGCCTCGTGGTTGTGCATGTCCTCCACCAGCCGGGCATTCTCACTGGCCGGTGCGCCCAGGATCTCCGAAAGGGTGCCCGTTGCGAGCACAATCTGGCGTGCCAGCTGGGCAAGGAGATTCAGCCCGGCGGGTTCCTGTGGGAAAAGGCGCAGCTTCACGTGTGGTTACCGGTCTTCGGGAAGGAGGTGCACGGGAGTTTTCTGCCGGGCGTGTGACGTGGTGATGACCCGCGCATGTGCATTACTTTACCGTCCGCCCTGAGAGTGCCGGGAAACCACTCGGGTGGCCCCCGGAATATGACGGGGCCCTAGCTGGCGGAGCGGGTCGACGGGCCTGAATTGTCCCGCCAGCGTCCGCCGAAGCCTACGCGCTGACCTTTTCGGAGCTGTGCGGAAGAACGGCGTCGTCCGCGGAGCGGGGTGCGGAGGGGAACAGGATCAGGAGGAGGCCCAGGCCCACGGCCGCGCCGGCCAGCTGTGCCATAACGAATGCCGGAACGGAGGACGGCGCGATGCCCGCGAAGGTGTCGCTGAAGATGCGGCCCACCGTCACCGCCGGGTTCGCGAACGACGTCGAGGACGTGAACCAGTAGGCGGCCCCGATATAGGCGCCCACGGCGGGCGCGGCGAGGGCGCCGCGGGAAGTGGCGGCGAGGGCGAAGATCAGCAGGACCAGCCCGGCGGTTGCGACGACCTCCCCAGCAGATGCCCGGTGGTGGCGCGCTCTTTGGCGGAGATGGAGGTGCCCACCTCAAACATGGCGTTCGCGAGCACGCTGCCGCCCACCGCGCCGACGGTCTGGGCAACCATGTACGTGCCCAGCTCGGACAGGGTCAATCCGGAGCCGCTGCGCGGCCCAGGATCCAGTCGGCGAGGGAGACCACAGGGTTGAAATGCGCGCCGCTCACGGGTCCGAGCATCAGAATCAGGACCGTCAGGCCCAGCACGGTGGCGGTGCTGTTCTGGAGCAGCTGCAGGCCAACATCATTCGGGGAGAGCTGCTGTGCGGCGATCCCGGAGCCAACGACGATGCAGACGAGCAAGCTGGTGCCGAGCAGTTCGGCGATGGCACGTCGCCACAGGGGCGGCTGGTTGGAAGTCATGGAAACAGCTTGACGGAAAGAATTAACTCAGTCAAAATTGAATCAATGAGTATTGATGCAGTGAACGATTTTCGGGCGCGGGTAGCCAAACATGCTGCCCTTGCCGATCCGGCACGGCTGCGCATCGTTGACCTGCTGACCCTGGGGGACTTCTCCCCGACGGAGCTGCAGGCAGAGCTGGGGATGCCGTCGAACCTGCTCTCCCACCACCTGCGCGCACTGGAAGAGGCCGGGCTGGTGATCCGGCGCCGCTCCGAAGCGGACAGGCGGCGCAGCTACATCCGGCTTGCTGCCGGCGCCCTGGAGGGCCTGGTGCCGGGGGTGGAGCACGGTGCCCGCCGAATCCTGTTTGTCTGCACGCGCAACAGTGCACGGTCCCAGCTGGCCGCCGCGCTCTGGCGGCAGGTCAGTGAGATCCCCTCGCTGTCGGCGGGAACGCATCCCGCGGACCGCATCGCCCAGGGTGCCGTCGAGGTCGCCCGCCGCCACGGCATGGACCTCGCAGACGTTGCTCCGCGCAAGCTGGAGCAGGTGGCGGGGAGGGGACTTCGTGGTGACCGTGTGTGACAGCGCGCATGAGGAACTGGGTGGTCTGGGCGGCGTGCACTGGTCAGTGCCGGATCCGCTGCGCCTGGGTACCGACGAAGCCTTTGAACAGGCTTTCCAGGACATCGCCCACCGGATCAATGACCTTGCCCCGCGCGTGCTGACTGCCTAGCTTTCCGAATATGCCCACTCTTACCGAGACCTAACTGATTCCAGGAGAAAAACCGTGAGTACCGAAACCGCCAAGAAGCCTTCCGTCCTGTTCGTCTGCGTCCACAACGCCGGCCGCTCCCAGATGGCCGCCGCCTTCCTCACCACCCTGGGCGAGGGGCGGATCGAGGTCCGCTCAGCCGGTTCCGCGCCGGCGGACAAGGTCAACCCGGCCGCCGTCGAGGCCATGGCTGAACTCGGCATCGACATGTCCGCCGAAACTCCCAAAATCCTCACCACAGAGGCTGTCAAGGAATCCGACGTCGTCATCACCATGGGCTGCGGCGACACCTGCCCGATCTTCCCCGGCAAGCGCTACGAGGACTGGGAACTCGAGGATCCGGCAGGCCAGGGCGTCGAGTCCGTCCGCCCCATCCGCGACGACATCAAGGCCCGCATCGAGGTCCTCATCGCATCCCTCGTCCCCGCCGCCAAGTAGGAGCACCGCCATGACTGAACAGCTGATCATCATCGGGTCCGGCCCCGCCGGATACACCGCCGCCATTTACGCCGCCCGTGCAGGCCTCAAGCCGCTGGTCATCGCCGGTGCGGTCACGGCCGGCGGTGCCCTGATGAACACCACCGAAGTGGAAAACTTCCCCGGCTTCCCCGGCGGCATCCAGGGCCCCGAGCTCATGGACGGGCTCCAGCAGCAGGCCGAGAAGTTCGGCGCGCAGGTGGTGTTCGACGACGTCACCGAGGTCCAGCTCGCCGGCCACCTCAAGCGTGTGGTCACGGCAGCCGGTGAGACGCACGAGGCGCCGGCCGTTATCCTCGCCACCGGCTCCGCCTACAAGGAGCTCGGCCTGCCGGAGGAGAAGAAGTTCAGCGGCCACGGCCTCTCCTGGTGCGCCACGTGCGACGGGTTCTTCTTCCGCGACCAGGACATCATTGTGGTCGGCGGCGGAGACTCGGCCATGGAGGAAGCGACCTTCCTGACCCGCTTCGGGAAGACCGTGACGGTGGTGGTCCGCAAGGGCGAGCTCCGTGCCTCGCGCATCATGGCGCAGCGGGCCAAGGACAACCCCAAGATCAGCTTCGCGTGGAATTCCGCCGTCACCGCCATCCACGGGGACTCCAAAGTCACCGGCGTCACCCTGACCGACACCCGCACCGGCGAAACCCGGGAACAGGACGCGACCGGCATCTTCGTCGCGATCGGCCACGTCCCGCGCACCGAACTGCTGCACGGCCAGGTGGAGCTCGACGCCGAGGGCTACATCAACGTGGATTCCCCCACCACGGTCACCAACCTCTCCGGTGTCTTCGCCTGCGGTGATGCCGTGGACCACCGCTACCGGCAGGCCATCACGGCCGCCGGAACCGGCTGCGCCGCCGCCCTGGACGCCGAACGCTACCTCGCGGCACTCGACGACGCCGACAGCATCGCCACCGCCCTCGTCGAGGAACCCACCCACGCCTGACCCGGTCCGCCGAGCACACTGGAGAGCTGACATGATTGACCACCCTGAACGCGGCGCGGGACTGCAGGACAACACCGAGCTCCTGCGCCGGATCAGCGCGCGCCTGGCAGGCCGGTTCTCCGGGGTCTTCGCCGCTGAGACGGTGGAGCGCTACGTCTTCGAGTCCTACACGGCGCTGGCCCGGACCGCGAAGATCAAAACGTACCTGCCTTCCACCACGGAACACTTCGCAGTTGACCGGCTCAGTGCCCTGGCCAAGTCCAAGGGCGCCGTCGCCTCAGAGGTCCCCGAAGTGCTCTTCGTCTGCGTGCAGAACGCCGGCCGGTCCCAGATGGCCGCCGCCCTGCTCACCGTCGAGGCCAAGGGCAGGATCCACGTCCGGTCTGCCGGCTCCCTCCCGGCGGCCGAACTGGACCCCGCGGTCGTCGCGGCGATGACGGAAATGGGCCTGGACCTCACAAAGGACTACCCCAAGCCCCTCACCGACGACGTGGTGCGCGCCTCCGACGTGGTGATCACGATGGGCTGCGGCGATTCCTGCCCGATCTACCCGGGCAAACGCTACGAGGACTGGGAGCTGGCGGACCCGGTAGGCCTCCCCGTTGCGGCCGTGCGGATCATCCGTGACGAGATCCACGACCGGGTCAAGGCCCTCGCAGCCTCGCTGCTTAGCTCCCCAGACGAGGAAGAATCAAACGCATGACCCAGACCTCGAAGAAGCCGGCTGTCCTGTTCGTCTGCAGCAAGAACGGCGGAAAATCCCAGCTCGCCGCCGGACTGATGAACCAGCTCGCTGAGGGGACGGTCACGGTGCACTCCGCAGGGACCAAGCCCGGCACTGCGCTGAATCCCCAGGCCGTCGAGTCGCTGGCTGAACTCGGCATCGAAGGCATGGAACGCATGCGCCTGGTCCGGGATGACATCAAGGCCCGGGTCCAGAAGCTGTACGCGGAGCTCGCCGCGAACTGACCGTACCGCCGGTTCAGCCCGTGCAGTCGGCTCCGGCAGGGTCCTGCACGGGTGGGGCAGGGCATGAAAATGGTGCCGAACCGGATACGCCTCTCGGCGGTAGGCCGCTCTAGGCGGCTAAATGTTGAAGCCCGGGGTTTCGCGGTTCGGCACCGCTTTTAGTTTTCTACGTGGCCGGGGACAAGTCAACATTGACAGTCCGCGGGAGGCGTGCGTGCCGGGAGCCCGGCGGCGCGACAGCAGCCTCAGTCCAGCTCGCCCAGCCGCCACGCGTTGGCAGCGTGTTCGAGGTCCTCGGCGGTCTTCACCAGCAGGTGCGAATTGCGGGTGAGCTTGCTCGCGTGGCCCTCGTTTCCGTGCTCGGCGCCGTCGGCGAGGGTGGCCTGGCCCAGCGCCACCACGCGGCAGAATGCGGCGGAGCGCTCCAGCGCGACGTCGAACTCGCCGTCGAACGCGCCCGAGAGGATGGCGTCCGCCATCGACTTCATCTCGTCCGCTCCGGGCGGCTCGGCGGCGCCGGCGACGACGTGCGAGACCTGGGCGGTGTCCTTTCCGGCCTTGAAGTACACGGAGATCCGCTCGGGGTCCTGAATGGTGGCGGCGCGGAGGGCGTACAGCCGCCAGAGGGCCCCGGAAGGGAGCGTGCCGGGCTTTCGGCCCACATTTCGGCGATGGCCTCCAGGCCCTGCTCGTCGGCGAGCTTCACCAGCCGTTTGGTCACCACGGGATCGTCGCTGTCGCGTCCGCGGCGCACCAGCGCCTGCGCGGCGAGATGGGCCGCTTCGGAGACACGGGCGGGATCGGCCCCGCCCGCGAAGGGCTCAAAGTCAATGGGGGCGAAGGGCTTCGGCTTGTGGTGCCGGGGCGGTCCGGGGGTGCTGGATCCTGCTTGCTCGCTCATGCCACCACGCTACTCCAGTGCTGTCGGGGAATCGAGCGTGCAGCCCGCCGGTTGCCGGGTCACAGCGCAGCCGCAGTGACGCCCGACGGCGGTGTCCCTGCCAGGTGCGAAAAACCGGCCCCGGTCTGGGGTACAGTATTAACGTCCAGAAATGGACTGGGCTGATCAGCCCTCAAATAGCGGATTCATCCGTTGTTTCAGGGCATTCGGCTGGGGCCTTTAGCTCAGTTGGTAGAGCATCGGACTTTTAATCCGTGGGTCGTGGGTTCGATCCCCACAGGGCCCACTCTTTTAGCGAAGAGCGGGAAAACCCCGGCATCCTGACGACAGGGTGCCGGGGTTTTTGTTGCCCGCGCCTCGCCGAAAACGCATGATGATCTAGTTATCAGTTCGGCTAGGATTGCCGGATGAACGCGAACAGCCCCACCGGATCCGGGTACTGGTATGGACCCGACGACAGGCTCGACCCGCCCGGCGCCGTCCTCCAGGCCCTTCGCGAGTACCGCAACGTGGAAGTTGCCCGCCGGCGCTCCACGAGGGATTCCATGGGGATGGGCGAGACGGACCTGTTGGCCCTGCGGTATCTGCTGCGCGCCCAGGCTGCGGGCGAGCAGGCGGGACCCAAGGACCTCAGCCGCATCCTGGGAATCACCACGGCCTCCACCACGTCGCTGATCGACCGGCTCGTGAACAGCGGCCATGTCCGCCGCGAGCCACACCCCACCGACCGGCGCTCCCTGGTGATCGTCCCCACGGGGGCCACGGATGCCGAGGTCCGGGCCACGCTGGGGACATGCACCGCCGCATGATGGCCGTGGCGGAGGAGCTCAGTGACGAGGAAGCGCGGACCGTGGTCAGGTTCCTGCGGCGGATGAGTGAGGCCATTGCCGAGCCGACGAACCACGGAGGAAATTAACCCGCACGGCAACTAGCTAGTCTGACTAGTTATATGTATGCTTACCAACTATGTCTGAGATTCGTTTTCCGCCGGCGCCGTGGCTGAAATGGCACCCGCCGCTGCACCAGCCGTTGCGCCCGCCGCGCAGGCCCTGACCGCGCCGAGCCACTGCGGGATGCCCATGGAGTGGAAGGCCCCGGCTTCGGCCGCCATGTCCGTCTACTCCTACGCGCCGGCCGATGCCGCGGCAGAGCTGCCGCCGCTCTGGCGCTGCGTCTGCGGCTTCCAGCTGGACGGAATCGTGCACACGTCCGGCATCCTGTCTGAGCTCAGCCGATGACACCGCCGTCCGGGGTAGCCCTGGCGGAGCGGCCCGCCGCCACGGCCCCTGTGGCCACGCCCCCTGTGGTCTCCGCTGCGGGACTCGACGCCAAATTGCTGGCCCTTCCGGATGCCGCGGCGGGACGCTTCGCCGTCCATGAACTCCTGGGCCGGGGCGCCACCGCCACGGTGTTCCGCGGGACGGACCTCTTGGACGGCCGGCCCGTCGCCATCAAGGTCGCCGAGGGCCCCGACCCGCGGCAGACGGAACGGATCCATGCCGAGGCGCGCATCCTGGCGTCACTGGACCACCCCGCGATCGTCACGTTCATCGCCGAAGGCGTCGTGCCGGCGGGTGACCAGTGGGCAGGCCGCCCCTTCCTCGTTGAGGAGTATGTCTACGGCGGAAGCCTCGCCGAGCGGATCCGCAACGGCGCTGCCGACGCCGGCGACGTGGCCCGCTGGGCGGAGTCGGCGCTGTCCGGGCTGGCGCACATCCATGCGCGCGGTCTGGTCCACCGGGACATCAAACCCGCCAACATCCTGGTCAGCGAACTGCGGCGCTCCGCGGTCCGGATCGCCGATTTCGGCATCGCCACCCCGCCGGGGTCGAGCTGGAGCCGGGCGATTCCTCCGGCACCGTGCACTACATGAGCCCGGAGCAGGCCGCCGGCCGTCATCCGGGTGCGCCCGGCGACATCTATTCCCTGGGGCTCGTGCTGCTTGAGTGCCTCACCGGGGCCAAGGCGTTCCCGGGAACCCCCGTGGAATCCCTGGTGGCGCGGACCCTTCGCGATCCTGAAATTCCGGCCGGCATCGGCGCCTCCTGGGTGTCGCTGTTGACCGCCATGACCGCCCAGGATCCCGCGGCGCGTCCTTCGGCCGCTGCGGCCGGAAAGCTTGCGGTAAGGCTTCCGCGCCCGTCCTGAGCGCCGCCGGACCGTTCAGCCTGCCTGAGTGCCCGCCCCGGTGAAGCCGATCACCGCCCGGTTCCGGCCGCCCGCCTTCGCGTCATACAGGGCCCGGTCGGCTTCCCGGAGGAGGCGCTGCAGCCCCGCGTTCCGGTCGCGTGCGTCGACGACGCCGAAGCTCGCCGTCGGCGCGTCCACGCCCGGGGGCAGGGAGCTTTTTCGGCCAGCGCGGCGTTGATCCGGTCGGCGATCCGGACGGCCTCTTCCGCGTCGACGCCGTCGAGCAGCAGGGCAAACTCCTCGCCGCCGTAGCGGCCCACCAGGTCCGCGTCCCGCACGGCCGAGCGGCAGGCCTCGGCGAAAGCCCGGATGACGCCGTCGCCCGCGTCATGGCCGAAGCGGTCGTTGATTGCCTTGAACCGGTCCAGATCTGCCATGACAATCGCGGTATCGACGCCGGCCGCGAGGTTGGTCCGGAGCCGGCGGTGGGCCTGGTGCATAAACTCCCCGCGGTTCAGCAGCCCGGTCAGCCCGTCGCGGTAGGCCAGCTCCTGCAGGTCCTCGGTCCGGCGGGCGTAGTTCAGCGACGTGATGCTGGAGGAGACCACCACCAGCAGGACCATGGCCATCAGCAGGGTCACGCCGGTGCCGAAGAGCACCTGGAACAGCGGGTCCGCGGGGCCCAGCACGGCCAGTCCGACGGTCCGGCTGAGGTAGTAGGCGGCACAGCCGGCCGTTGCGACGGCGAGGGACCGGACCAGATGCCAGGACTCGGCCCGCTCGCGCCACAGCTCCACGGACGCCAGGCCGATCGCCGTTCCCATCAGGGCCAACAGGACAATGCTGCCGATCGGGGCGTTGTCCGTGTGGCGGACGGCGACGTCAATGGCGACGGCCGCCGTCGCCGGAATCCCCAGCAGCCAGGGCCGGTTCCTCCGGCCCGCCAGCGAGCGGGTGCCCGCCCAGACGCAGCCGGAGCCCAGCACCATCACACCGTTGCCCACGCTGGGAGACCAGGACACATTTTGGACCTCGCCCATGAAATAGAAGACGGCGGCCAGGAAGAAGGAGGCGACAGCGCCGCACCACCACCCGGCAAAGGGTGCCCGGCTCTTGCGGTACGTGTCGAAGTAGAAAAGGACCAGCATGGTCAGCGTCATCACGGCGAAGACCACCATGAGCGTGGACCGGTCGAGCAGCACCATAATTCTGAAGATTCCCAGCTGCCAGGCCGCCCTCCCCAAGGACCGCCGGCGTAGTTCCCCGCCGGATCAGAGGCCCCGGCCGGGACAAGTCTCTCAGAACGAAGGTCCCGCTGCCCAAATCGGCGCGACATCCGGATGCGTCCGGGGTCCGCGGCCCGCGGATGGGGTGCAAGATGGTGCCATGGATGCCGTCGACGCCCTCAATGAGATTGCCTTCTGGCTCGAACGCGAGCTTGCACCGACGTTCAAGATCCAGGCGTTCCGCAAGGCTGCCGGAATCATCGCCGGCGTCGACGCGGAGGAGCTGGCTGCACGGGCCCGTGACGGCAGGCTGAAAAGGACCAAAGGGATCGGCGACCGGACCTTCCAGGTCATCCGGGAGGCGCTCGACGGCGAGGTGCCGGCGTACCTGAGCGGCCTGCGGAGCCGGGGGACCAGCCTCTGGCGCAGGGAGGGCAGGAGCTGCTGGCCTCGCTGCGCGGCGACCTGCACAGCCACAGTGACTGGTCCGACGGCGGATCGCCGATAGGGGCCATGGTGCACGCCGCCAGGCTGCTGGGCCGCGAGTATCTCGCGCTGACTGACCATTCACCCAACCTCAAGATCGCCAACGGGCTCAGTGCCGAGCGGCTCGCGGAGCAACTCGACGTCGTCTCGGAGATCAACGCCGACGACGGCGGCTTCCGCCTCTTGCGCGGCAGTGAGGTGGACATCCTTGAGGACGGAACCCTGGACCAGACCCCGGAGATGCTGGACCGGCTGGATATCGTGGTCGCCAGCGTGCATTCGAAGCTTCGCTCCGACAAGCGCACCATGACCCGCCGGATGCTCGGCGCCATCGCGGACCCGCACACAAACGTGCTCGGCCACTGCACCGGCCGCCTCGTTCAGGGCGGCCGGGGCACGCGGCCGGCGTCGGAGTTCGACGCCGAAGAGGTCTTCGCAGCCTGCGCCGAGAACAACGTCGCCGTCGAGATCAATTCACGGCCCGAACGCCAGGACCCGCCCGGCGCCCTCATCCAGCTGGCCCTCGACGCCGGCTGCCTGTTCAGCATCGACAGCGACGCCCACGCCCCGGGGCAGCTCGATTTCCTGCAGTACGGGGCCGAGCGGGCCGAACGCAACGGCGTGCCGGCGGAGCGGATCGTCACCACCTGGCCCCTGGACCGCCTGCTGGACTGGGCCGCGCAGGGACGCTGATCAGCCGGCGCTGATGAGATGGCTGACGTGGTCGTAACGGAAAGTGATCTGCCCGCCGTCGTGCGTGATGCTGACGTTGCCACCGCCGGGGCGCCCCGGCCCCGTAGTTTTCTGTCCAGGAGCGGTTGAGGGCGGCCTTGAACCCGTAGCTGCCGGCCGGCAGATCGGTGGTCAGCTTCCAGACCAGGTCAGTGGGATCCAGGATCAGCTGGGCCGCGTCACAGTCCGGCATCCAGTCGCCCGCACAGCCAAGCTCCGAGTTCATGTCACCGGCGGCCGCGACGGCCCCGGCTGCTGTGAGGCGTACGCGGCGCTCAGCACGTGCGTGCTGTTGTCGTAGCGGAAGGTCACCGGGCCGCCGGGGTGGTCCAGGGTGATGTTGTTTCCGTTGAGCGCTCCGCCGGCGCCGTAGTTCTCGTCCCAGGACCCGTTGAGGGCTGCCTTGAATTCGTAGCTGCCGGCGGGCAGGACCGCGGAGTGCCGCCAGATCTTGTCTGCCGGATCCAGCGTCATGTAGGCGGCCCGGCAATCCGGCTGCCAGTCACCCGGGCAGCCCATTTCCGAGTTGAGGCTCCCGGCGACGGTGACCGAGGAAGGCTGGGGAAGCTCCCCGGCGACGACGGTGCGGGTCCCGCTGGACACCTCGCCCACGCCCGGAACGTCCATCAGGGCCCGGTAGCGGAGCTGGGTGCCGTCCGCCAGCGCCAGCGCGCCCAGGTCGTCGACGGCGGTGTAGGCAGGAGGAGCTGTCCTGGCCGATTTTCGACCAGTCACCGCCGCTGATGCTGCGCTCGAACCGGACCGTGTAGTCGGCCTTTTCCGGGCTGGCGACTGCACTGATTTCGACCTTGCCCTGGACGCTGCTCCCTTCCTTGGGGGACACCAGGCTCAAGACCGGCGCCGGAACGGTGCCGCTGCGGGGCTGGCTCACCGAGGTGTGCGACCCGTTGTCCAGCACGACGGCGCGGTACTCCACGGCGGTGCCGGCGTCCAGTGCCGAGACGTCGTGGAAGACCTGGTAGGGCGCCGTGTCATCGGTGCCGATCGGGGCCCATTTGCCGCCGGCGGTGCGGGCCTGGAAGGTGACCTCATAGAAGGAGCTGCCGTCGACGTCGGCCGCTACCCGGACGCGGCTGTTGTCCGCGGCAGACGCCGCGGGCCCCTGCAGCGAAACGGCGGGCGCCGCCTTGGAATGCGGGATGCGGCCCGCGGACTCGTAGACGACGGCGGAGAGCGGCGGCACCGTGACCGTGAGCGTCCCGTCCGCGGCGGTTTTGACCTCGGCGGCCGCTTCTCCGTAGATCCGGTTGTAGCTGCGCTTGGTCATGTAGGTGGGGACCGCTGCCGTCCGGGATTCCTTGCTGTTGTTGACGGCGACCACGTACTCGCGCTGGTCCTTGGCGTCGGTACGGGAGAAGGCGTAGATGCCCGGCCCGTCAGAGGCGTAGCGGTTTTGGTGTGCGCCGTTGCGCAGCGCCGGATGTTCGGTGGTCAGGGTGGCGAGTTCACTGATGCCGCGGTACAGCGGGTGGGCGGTGTTGAAGTTGTCGCCCGCGTGCGTGGCGTCGGTGCCGAGCAGATCGTCATCGAGGTAGTCCGGGACCTTGCTCGCGAACATCGTCTGGCGGGCGTCCTGGTCGCCGCCGGGGCCGGTGAAGCCCTGTTCGTCGCCGTAGTAGACCACGGGGTTGCCGCGGGAGAAGTACATCAGCTCGTGGGCGAGCCGGTCCCGGGCCACGCGTTCGGCGTCGTCCGCGTCCGGGTTGTCAGCGCTGATGAAGCTGCCGATCCTGCCCATGTCGTGGTTACCCAGAAAGGTGGGCAGTTCGTAGACGTTGGAGTCGGCGTCGGTGTACCAGTCGTCGCCGGCGAAGAAGGTCTCCAGTTCCTTGGCGCCCTGGCCGCGGGAGGCGAAGTTGCGGGCCGCATCCTGGAACGGAAAGTCGAGCACGGCCTGCATCTTGTTGCGGGTGGTGAACTGCGAGGTGAAGCTCTTGGAGGTGTCGAAGACCTCGCCGAACATAAAGAACTCGTCCTTGCCGTGCGCCTTGGCGTAGTCGAGGACCCGGGGCCGAACTGCTGCCAGAACTCGTCGTTGACGTGTTTCATGGTGTCGATCCGGAAGCCGTCCACGCCGAAGTCGCCGATCCACTTCTCGTAGATATCGGCCATGCCGTTCACCACCTTGGGGTGTTCGGTGAAGAGGTCGTCGAGGCCGAAGAAATCGCCATAGAAGGAGTTTTCGCCTTCAAAGGTGGTATCGCCGCGGTTGTGGTAGAGCGTCGGGTCATTGAGCCAGGCCGGGACCTTGAGGTTTTCCTCGCCGGGTGCCAGCTTCGGCGTGTAGGGGAAGGACTTCGCCGCGTCCAGGGCCGGGAAGCTGCCCGTTCCGGCGTAGTCGCGGTCATCGAACGGGACCCCGGCAGCGGTCAGGTAGGGCGCGGCGTCCTTGGACGTGTACGCCGTACGGTCGCCCTCTTCGTAGCCGATCACGTCCGCGGTGTGGTTGGTGATGATGTCGAAGTAGACCTTCATGCCGCGGGCGTGGGCCTCGTCGATGAGCGACTTAAGCTCCTCGTTGGTGCCCAGGTGCGGATCGATCTGGGTGAAGTCGGTGACCCAGTAGCCGTGGTAGCCGGCGGACTTGTCCTCCGGCTGAACCGCCTTGTTCTTGAAGCTCGGGGTCAGCCAGATCGAGGTGGTGCCCAGGCCCTGGATGTAGTCGATCTTGTCCCGCAGGCCCTTGAGATCCCCGCCGTTGTAGAAGCCTTTCTTCGTCGGGTCGAAGCCGGACACCATCGGATCCGGGCCAAGGCCGCCGCCGTCGTTGGCGGTGCTGCCGTTGTTGAAGCGGTCCGCCATCACGAAATAGAACCGTTCGTCCGTCACCGGGCCGCGGAGCGAGTGGACTGCCGACGGATCGTCCGGGGCGGGCGCGGCCTGGGCGGCCGGCAACGGGGTCACGACGGCGGCTGCCGCGGTAACGATGGCCGCCGCCACGGCGGTTCCCGTGCGGAGGGATGCGGCACGCCACGGCCGGCGGCTGGGTGCGGGTTTTTGCCCGCGCAGGTACTGCGGAGTAACACGATGGGAAACCTTCCGGTAAGCGACGTTGCCTCGACGAAGGGATGGATGCGGGAGACCGGCTACTGAGAGCCAAGTCACAACTGTAAGCGCTTGCACGGAAGTTATTCCAGCGAATGGTCAGAAAATCTTCGGGACGCCAGCGCGGGACATGCCCTCTGGAGGCCGGGAAGGTTGGACATAGTCCCGTTATGCCCGTTCCTTGGTGGGAGGACTGGGCATGTCCCTCGTTATCGCCCCGCGGGGACCAGCGCAGTCGGGGACGACAGCGCCACCCTGCCTACGGCTTCGCCGGGGAGACCGCTGGCCGGATCCAGCGGGTACGTCACCACGTCCCCGGAGCGTTCGTGCGCCACATGCAGCCAACCGTTCCGGACCAGATGATGCCGCGGCCAGTCGCCGCCGCCGGGGACATCGGCGCGGGGCCGGACGCCGCCGTCGTTGTCCACGTCAAGCACGCTGATCCGGTTGGAGCCGCGGACCCCGACGTAGGCGTGCCTCCCGTCCGGGGAGAGGGCAATCTCGGCCGCGGAGTCCCCGGGAAGGGCGCCCGCACGGGTAGCAGGGGCCACCCCGGCCAGGCTGAAGATGCCGGACTCGCGGGAGCTCTGCGCCACGGCCACTTCGATCGAGTATTCGGTCACCACCAGCACGTTCCCGCCGGGGTGCTGGACGAGGTGCCGCGGGCCGCTGTCCCGGGGAGTGCCAGCTCGTGGTCCAGCTGCAGCCCTTGCGAGGGCACGTAGTTCCAGACCCGCAGGAGGTCGTGCCCCAGGTCGGTGGTCATCACCCTGCCGTCCTCGAGCATCAGGCTGGCATGCGCGCGGCTGGGACGCCCGGGCACCATCGACGCTGCGGCCGGGTACCGTGCCGTGATGCCGCCGTCGTCGTCCAGTTCGTAGAGCAGCACCTGTCCGTCGCCCCAGCAGGTCACCACGAGGAACCGGCCCTGCGGGTCGACGGCGACATGGCAGGCTGCCTCTCCGGCCGGCCAGTCCCGGCCGGCCGGGGCCAGGTTGAATCCGCCGGACCGCCGGTATGCCCGCACGGTCCCAGCCGCCTCGCCCACCGCGTAGACCACGTCGCGGGCGGGGTGCACGGCGATGAACGACGGCGATTGGGCCGCGGCGGCGATCCCCAGCCAGCTCAGCGTTCCGTCCGGACGGGCGCGCAGGGCCCCGATCCCGGTCCCGCGGCCGCCGCCGTCCGCGGTGTAACAACCGGTCCAGATCAGCTCGTCCGGCGGGAGCGGGGCTGAAAATACGGCGTCTGAAAATACAGCGTCCGACAACGCGGCGTCTGGCAATATCGCGTCTGCCGGAACCGGGTGCGAAGATCCGGCGGACATTCTGTTCGAGGACATGGTGCCATCCTGCCACTTCGATACCATGAGATTCCCGGCGCGATGAACGGAAGGGGTCTGCGACATGACGGCCCCTCCCGCGTCCAGCCCATCGGTCATCACGAGGCTCCGGGCAGCCGGTTGCGTCTTCGCCGAGGAGGAGGCCGGGCTGCTCTCCGGTGCTGCCACGACGCCGGACCACCTCGACGCCCTCGTGCAGCAGCGGATTTCCGGCCTGCCGCTGGAGCACGTCCTGGGGTGGGCGGAATTTTGTGGACTCCGGATCGAAGTGGACACCGGAGTCTTTGTGCCCCGCCGCCGCACCGAATTCCTGGTCAGGGAGGCCTCGAGGCTCCTGAATGGACCTGGCCGGACTGGCCGCGCGGGGACCTCGCCGGTGGTCGTTGACCTGTGCTGCGGCTCAGGGCGGTGGGCGCCGCGCTCGCGGCGGTGGCCGGGCCCTGGAACTGCACGCTGCCGACGTCGACCAGGCCGCGGTGCAGTGCGCGGCCCGCAACCTCGTGCCGCTGGGCGGCGAGATCCACGTCGGGGACCTGTACACGGCCCTCCCGGAGCGGCTGCGCGGGCGGGTCTCGGTCCTCGCCGTCAACGCCCCGTACGTTCCCTCTGCCGAGATCGGCACCATGCCGCGGGAAGCCCGCCTGCACGAGCCGCGGGTTTCCTCGACGGCGGTACAGACGGGCTTCACATCCAGCGGCGGGTGGCCGCCGGGGCGCCGCAATGGCTGGCTCCCGGCGGCTACCTGCTGATCGAGACGAGTCCGCGGCAGGCGCCGCAGACCGTCGAGTTGTTCCGCCGCAACGGACTCACCGCCCGGGTGGCCACCTCCGGGGAGCTGGACGCCACGGTTGTTATCGGAACGCCGGCGCTCGATGGGCCCGAGTGACGGCGAACTCCGGAGTGGTTAGGACGCCTTGTCGGGATCGACGTTGGTCGCGGCTCCGGCCCTGGTGGCCCCGCCTTCATCGGACCAGTCCTGGCCGTGCTGGTCCGACAGTGCGGGGTCCGAGTCGACGTCGGACGCCCCGGCCGCGACGGACGTCCCGAGGTTGACGGTCTCCGGGTGGGTGCTGTGCGCGGGGATGCCGCCCTGGGCTGCACTCCCGTCACCTGTTGTCCCCGTCGGTGGCGTGTCGCGGCGGACCGCTGAGCCGATCACGGTTCCGGCCCGCCGGGCGGCTTCGCCGAGCTGTTCGGATACCTCTGGTGCCTTTTCCTTTACCGCTTCGGTCGCCGCTGCCACCTTGTCCTGGACCGGCTGGCTTTCCCAGAGGGCGGCCGCCCGCGTCTTGAGCTTTTCGTAGGCGGCCCGTCCGGACCGCGATCCGAGAACGTAGCCTGCTGCGATTCCTGCTCCGAAAAGAAGTTTGCCTTTCATGCGGTACTCCTGTTCCTCGATGGTGCTGGGTAATAGAGGTGGTGGGGCCGTTTGCCAAAAAACCGGCCCCGGGAAAATTCCCGGGACCGGTTTCCGGTCGTCAGCTTTAGCGGGCTGAACGCTTGGTGATCATGCCGTAAACGAGCAGGACGATGATCGCACCGCCGATGGCCAGGAGCCAGGTCGACAGCGAGAAGAACTCGTTGATGCCCGTGCCGAACAGCATTCCGCCAATCCAGCCGCCAAGAATGGCGCCGACCACGCCGAGCAGCAGCGTGATGAGAATGCCACCGCCCTGCTTGCCCGGGAGGATTGCCTTAGCGATTGCGCCGGCGATGAGGCCCAGAATCAGAAATGCGAAAAAACCCATTTTTATCGTTCCTTCTTCTTCAGTGAGGAGGCACCCGGGTTGCCGGGTGCGCTTCATCCTTCTTCCCCAATACTAATCATGCTTATTATCAAAGAGCCATTCGGCAGGGAGTGAAAACTCCTCGTGGCGGGTACTTTCTCGGTCAGGTGTCCCGGTTTTGGCTGGTTTTTGCGCGTCTCCTTTCGGCGGGGCCACCCGCGGAGGTCCCTGCATTCAGGTCACCACGCGTAGTCCTCCGGTGCTGTCCGGTGTCCCGGGAAGATTTCATCGAGCCGCCGAAGCGTGCGGGAATCGAGCGTCAGGTCCGTGGCGCGGAGGGCGGCGTCGAGCTGGTCCTGGGTGCGGGGGCCCACCACGGGCGCGGTCACGGCGGGCTGGTGCAGCAGCCAGGCCAGGGCGACGTCCCCGGGGTCCTGTCCCAGTTCCCGGGTGAACTCCTCGAACTGGCGCAACTGGTCCTGATGGTTCCTGAGGGTCTCAAGCGAGCGGCCCTCGGTGCGGCGCGCGCCGTCGTGCCCCGCCTTCAGCACCCCGCCGAGGAGTCCGCCCTGCAGCGGCGACCAGGGGAGCAGCCCGAGCCCGTAGTGCTGGACGGCCGGAATGACTTCCAGTTCGACGTCGCGGGTCAGCAGGTTGTAGATGGACTGCTCGCTGACCAGGCCGTAGCTGTGGCGCCGTGCGGCGGCTTCCTGGGCCTGGGCGATGTGCCAGCCGGCGAAGTTGCTGCTGCCCGAATAGAGAATCTTGCCCTGCTGGACGGCGACGTCGATCGCCTGCCAGATTTCGTCCCACGGGGTGCTCCGGTCCACGTGGTGGAACTGGTAGAGGTCGATGTAGTCCGTCTGCAGCCGCTTCAGGCTCGCGTCGAGGGCGCGCCGGATGTTCAGCGCGGACAAGCGCGACTCGTTGGGCCGGTCCGTCATGGTGCCGTAGAGCTTGGTGGCCAGCACGGTCCGTTCCCGTCGCTGGCCGCCGGTGGCGAACCAACGGCCAAGAATTTCCTCGGTCCGGCCCCGGTGGCCGGTGCCGCCGTAGACGTTTGCCGTGTCGAAGAAGTTGATGCCCGCGCCCAGCGCCGAGTCCATGATGGAGCGGGCATCCGCTTCCTCGGTCTGCGGGCCGAAGTTCATGGTTCCGAGGCAGAGCCGGGAGACTTTCAGGCCGGAGCGGCCCAGTTGCGTGTACTGCACGCGACGGTCCTTCGACGACGGAACGTGCGGCGGCGTCGGACGTTAGCGTTCCAGTCGGAATCCGAGCTTGATGGTCACTTGCCAGTCGGCGATGGCGCCGTTCTCGAGGTGTCCGCGGATTTCCTTGACCTCAAACCAGTCCAGGTTCCGCAGGGTCTTGGCCGCCTCGGCGATGCCGTTGCGGACTGCGGCATCAACGCCCTCGTTCGACGTTCCGACAATTTCAGAAATGCTGTAAGTGTGATTAGACAACTTCGCTCCTCGTGATCGCCATCGATACCCGGCGGTGGGCCGTTCCTGCAGATTAGCCGACAGATCGCAGCGGGACTAGGGGCCGGAGGCCGTCCCTCTGAATGCTGCGCCTCAGGATCCGTATACCGGCCCCGGCTCGGGGCGCTTGGCGCCAGCGGCGGGGCGTCGGAGCGTTTCCGGACCCGGCGGATCATCCAGGGCAGCAGGTAGGTGGTGAACCAGGCGAGGTCCCCGGCCTTGCTGTCCCGCCAGCTTGCGGCAGGCATGGGCTTGGGTTCCAGCGGCGTGAGGGTGTGGGCGACCCCCAGGGATTCCAGCACCATGGCCGCGATGGTGTGGTGCCCGATCGGCGAGAAGTGCAGCCGGTCGGGGTCCCACATCTGGGGGTCCGAGAGTTGCCGCAAGGTCCAAAGATCAGCGATCACGCCGTGATGGCGCGCCGCGATGGTCCGGATGTTCTCGTTGAAGACGGCCACCCTGCCCCGGTTGTGGCCCAGCAGCGGTGTATCGCGCCAGTCGGGGCCGGTGAACAGCACGATGGTGGCCCCGGTGGCGCTGAGCATGGCAACTGCGGCATCGAGGTCGGCGGCCAGCCGGTCGGGATCGCTCCGGTGGAACACGAGGTCGTTTCCGCCGCCGAGAGTGTGACCAAATCCGGCCTGAGCGCGATCGCGGGTCCCAGTTGCCGCTCGAGGATCTGGCGCAGGAGGAGGCCGCTGACAGCGAGATTGGCGTACCGGAAATCCGTTCTCCCTCGCTGAGTTCCTCCGCGATGCGGTCCGCCCAGCCCCGCATGCCGCCGGGGCTCAGCGGCTCCGGATCCCCGAGGCCCGCCGTGAACGAATCCCCCAAGGCAACATAGCGGCTCCACAGCCCCGGCCCCTGCCCCGGCGTGGGGCCCCGTGCGCCGCCCGGCCGGCGCCAGGATCCAGGAATCCGGCGGCGTTCACACATTTAGCAATACGCCGAATATTCAGGATCCACTAGGTCCTTAGGTCCCTAGCGGGGCCTGGACCACCCCGCAGGAGACCCAGCCGGGGACCGCTTGATTCCCGGGCCGGGCGGCGGGAGTGGGCGTCATCATACCCTGCTGGGTATGGCAAATACACAGGGGGTATATCATGGAATGAACCCTGTTGACCTCGCCTGTTGATCCCGGAGAACAAAATGGAACTCGATCCCACTGACATGAAGCCCGTCATCAATCGACTTCGCCGCGCCCAGGGGCAGCTCGCCGCCGTGACCCGGATGATCGAAGAGGGCCGCGACTGCAAGAGCGTTGTGACCCAGCTGGCTGCCGTGTCCAGCGCCCTGGACCGGGCCGGATTCTCGATCATCGCCACTGGCCTGCAGCAGTGCATGCAGCAGGAGGACCCCACTCTGGACCGGGCCGAGCTCGAGAAGCTCTTCCTCTCGCTGGCCTAAGCCGGCCGGGCGCAGGTACGCGCCCCGCGAGGCACGCGCCCCGCGTCACAGTGCCCGGCGGTGCCGCCAGTCAGGCCGGCCGGTCCGCCAGGACGTAGGTCTTGAGATCGTCCAGTGTCTGCTGCATGTGGGCGTCCATAGCGTCCCGTGCCTGGTGCGGGTCCCGCGTAGCCAGCGCATCCGCGATTTTCTGGTGCTGGCCGATCGCATGGGCCTGGATCTCGCGCACCTCGGACGTCTGGGTCCGCCGCTTTTCCAGCACCCGGTGCAACGGGGCGAACAGGACGGCCACAAAAACATTCTCCGAGGCGCGCAGGATGAGGTCGTGGAACGCGAGGTCCGCCGCCACAAACGCGGCCACGTCGTGCTTTTCGTGCGCCACGCGCATCGATTCCAGCTGCCCGTAGAGGGTCTCCAGATCGGCGTCACTGATCCGGACGGCCGCCAGTTCGCAGGCGCCTGACTCCAGCATCCGGCGCAGCTCGATCAGCTGCACGGCGGCTGCCGCGTCGTCTTCCCCTCCGAGGCCGCCCGGAGGACCGCCTCCAGGGAGGCCCAGCGGCTCAGCGGATTTACAAAGGTCCCGCGGCCGCGCTCCACGCTGAGGATGTGCTGGGCTTCGAGGGTCTTCATCGCCTCGCGGACCGTCATGCGGCTCACCTCATGGCGGGCGCTCAGCTCCAGCTCGCCGGGGACCGATGTGCCCGGCGGGAATTCGCCGGCAATGATGCGGTCCAGCAGTTCGTCAGCGACCACGCCGACCAGCGATTTCCTAGCCACTTTTCCCCATCTGCTTCACCGAATTACTCCTGGTAGACAAGTCTACTTGCGCGTCGTTGTGCCGTATGCCACACTAGCATTCAGATGTTAGATGTCAGACATCTTACAAATTTATTCCGCAGCAGAGTTCCCACAATGGAGTGCAAGTGCCCTTTGAATCAGAGCTTTTCGAAGCAGATGTGCTGGCCGCCTTTCCGGCGGAGGTCCGGATTCCCGCCCGGACCGTCGCCGAAGCCGTGGAGGCCCAGTCCGCGTCGGCCCCCGGATCCTGGTAGTGCTCGACGACGACCCCACCGGTACGCAGTCCGTCGCCGACCTGCCGGTGCTCACCCGCTGGGAAGTCGCCGACTTCACCTGGGCTTTCAACCACCGCATCAACGGCCGCCGTCAGGACGCGGTCTACGTCCTGACCAACACCCGCAGCCTGGACCCCGCCGAAGCTGCCGCCCGCAACGAGGAAGTGGTCCGGAACGCCCTCGCGGCGGCCGCCCTCGAACCCGACGGTGCTAGTTCCAGCGGTGCCAATTCCCGCGCTTCCGGTCCAAGCCTGCGGCTTGGGTTCGTTAGCCGCAGCGACTCCACCCTCCGCGGCCACTACCCGCTGGAACCGGACACCATCGCGGCCACCGTCGCCGCTGCCACCGGCGAGGTGACGGACGGCGTCGTGATCGTCCCCGCCTTCCCCGACGCCGGGCGCGTGACGATCGGCGGCGTGCACTACATGCGCGGCACCGGCGGGGACGTCGGCAAGCTCACTCCGGTGGCCGAGACCGAATTCGCCCGGGACGCGAGCTTCGGCTTCGCGAATTCCGAACTGGCGAAGTACGTGGAGGAGAAGTCCGGACGCCGGTTCCCGGCGGATTCGGTGATCGTGCTGGACCTCAACATCATCCGTGCCGCCGGCCCGGACGGGGATCCCCAGGTCTCGGCCAAAGCCATCGCCGACGCCATCGACTCGGCCACGGATTCCACCCCGATCGTCGCCGACATTGTGACCGAAAACGATCTCCGCGCGCTGGCCCTGGGCCTGGAGGAAGCCGAGCGCCGGGGCAAGACGCTGCTGTACCGGGTGGGTCCGCCGTTCGTCCGGGGCCGCATCGGCCAGGAAATCCGCGCCGAACTCAGCGGCGAGGAAGCGTACGCGGGCCTCACACCCTCCGACGCCGGCGGCCTGATCGTCGTCGGGTCGCACGTCGGTGTCACCACCCGGCAGCTCAAGGCCCTCGTTGAACAGCACAGCTCCGCGCGGATCGTGGAAATCGACGTCGAAAAGCTGCTGGGCGGCGGGTCCGAGGAGTACCTGGACGGCATCGTCGGGACCGTCGCGGAGGCCCTGCGCAGCGCCGATGTCATCCTCCACACCAGCCGGCTGCTCATCAAGACGGACGACGCCGCCGCGAGCCTGCGGATCGCGCGCACCGTGTCCGCCGCCGTCGTCGCGGTGGTGAACCGGACCCTGAAGACGTTCCCGCCGCGCTTTGTCATCGCGAAGGGAGGCATCACGTCCTCGGACGTCGCCGCCCACGGTCTGGAGATCCGGCACGCGATCGTCCGCGGGCCCATGCTTCCGGGCATTGTCAGCCTGTGGGAGCCGGTGGACGGACCCGCGAAAGGCATCCCGTACATCGTCTTCGCCGGCAACGTGGGTGACGACCAGTCCCTGGCCCAGGTCACCCGCAAGCTCAGCAACACTTTCTGATCCCCTCATTTCAACGGAGTAACCCATGAACTACAAAGTCACTGTCCTCGGCCTGGGTGCCATGGGACTGCCCATGGCCGCACGGCTGGCAACCCGGCTGACCGTCCACGGCTTCGACATCGCCGAGCCGCGGCTGAAGCTCGCCGAAGAGGCCGGCATCAAGACCTTCTCCTCCGCCCGTGAGGCCGCCGAGGGCGCCGACGCCCTGCTGCTGGCCGTCCGCAACGGCGAACAGCTGGACGACGTCCTCTTCGGCGGGAACGGCGTGGCCTCGTCGCTGAAGCCGGGCGCCGTCGTGATCCTTGGCAGTACCGTGGGCACCGACGCCATCCCGGCCACCGTCGCCCGCCTCGCGGAATTCGGCGTCGCCCTCGTCGACGCCCCGCTGTCGGGCGGACCGAAGCGCGCCGGTGAAGGAGACCTGCTGATCGTGGTCGGCGCCGAACCGCAGGCGCTGGAAACAGCCCGCCCGGTCCTGGAACTGCTCGCCTCCACCCTGACCGTTGTGGGCGACAAGCCCGGCGACGGGCAGGCGCTCAAAACCGTCAACCAGCTCCTCTGCGGCATCCACATCGCCGCGGCGGCCGAGGCGATGGCCCTCGCGGACGCCCTCGGCCTGGACCAGGCCAAGACCCTCGCGGCACTGGAGGCCGGGGCCGCCGGTTCCTTTATGCTGTCCAACCGCGGGCCCCGCATCCTGGAGGCCTACACCGAGAACGGCGCCGAGGTCCTCAGCCGCCTGGACATCTTCGTCAAGGACATGGGCATCGTCGGCAAGGCCACCCGCGCCGCCGGCCTCGCCGCGCCGGTGGCCGCCGCCGCCGAGCAGCTGTACCTCCTCGGCCAGGCCCAGGGCTCGCCGCCGCCGACGATTCCGCCGTCATCAGGGTGGTCGCCCCCACCAAGCGCACCGCCTAGTACCCGCTCCCGCCTTCACCTATAGTTCCCCAAAACCCTGCGACGGCGGTGCCCCCTCCGCCGTCGCAGCTGAACCCTCCCGCCGGTTTCCCACCGGCAGGTCCGTCAAAGGAGACACCCGATGAGCGCTCTCGCTCTTCTGGCCATAGCAGCAGCAGGGGTTGCCCTGCTGCTGGTGGCCGTCATCAAGTTCAAGATCCCGGCCTTCCTGGCGCTGCTGGTTGTCAGCGTCCTGGTCGCCCTGGTGGCGGGCATTCCGCTGCCGGACATCGTTAAAACCGTCACCGAAGGCATGGGCGGCACCCTCGGCTCCGTCGCCATCCTCGTCGGCCTCGGCGCCATGCTCGGCAAGATGATCGAAGTCTCCGGCGGCGCCCAGGCCCTGGCCGGCAAGTTCACCCAGCTGCTGGGCCCGCGCCGGGTCATCGCAGCGCTCACGTCGGCAGCGTTCCTGCTGGCCATCCCGGTCTTCTTCGACGTGGGGTTCATCATCCTGATCCCCATCATCTACGGCTTCTCCAAAGCCGCCGGGGTCAACCCGGTCAAGATCGGACTGCCGGTCGGTGGCATCATGCTCGCCATCCATGTGGTGGTCCCGCCGCACCCCGGCGTCGTTGGCGGCGCAGGCATCCTGAACGCTGACATCGGCTGGACCACCATCATCGGTCTCCTGACCTGTATCCCGGTCGGCGTGCTGGGATACTTTGTCGCGAAGCGGCTGAACCGCCGCGATTACCCCATGCTGTCCGGCACCGCCGAGCAGTTCCGCCTCTTCGGAACCGGAAAGTCCGACGTCGAACAGGACGCCACTTCGGGCGGCGGCGTCGCGGTCAAGACCGCGGCCAAGACCGCACCCAGCCCGGCCATGATCATCACGCTCATCGTGCTGCCGATCGTGATGATCATGGTGGGAACCGTGGGCGCTGTGGTACTGCCGAAGGGCAGCACTGCCGCAGACATCGCAGCCTTCGTCGGCGCCCCCTGATTGCCCTGCTCACGGCACTGGGACTGGCGTACTACTTCCTGGGTATCCGCCGCGGCTGGTCCTCACAGCACACCGGCGAAGTCATGGACTCGGCCCTCGCCCCCACCGCCATTGTGATCCTGGTGACCGGCGCCGGCGGCGTCTTCGGCAAAGTCCTGACTGTCTCCGGAATCGGCACGGCACTGGCCGAGGGCCTGCAGAGCATCGGCCTGCCGCTGATCCTGATGGCCTTCATCCTGGCCGCCGTCCTCCGCGCCTCCCAGGGCTCGGCAACAGTTGCCATCATCACCACCTCCGGCCTGCTCGCCGCCTCCGTGGCCGACGGCGGCTACACGCCCGTGCAGACGGCACTGATCCTCGTGGCTATCGGCTTCGGCGCCCTTGGCCTGAGCCACATCAACGACTCGGGCTTCTGGATTGTCACCCGGTACCTGGGATTGTCGGTGGCCGACGGTCTGCGCACCTGGACCGTGCTCACCACCGTCCTCGGCGTCGCCGGCTTCGCCTTGACGTTCCTCGTCTGGACCCTGGTGGGAGGCCTGAGCGCCTGATGCGTGCCCGTCTCGATCAGCTGGTAGTTTCAGCCCTCCAGCAGGGATCGGCCGTTCCGGCCTTCACCTGCTACGACTTCACCACGGCGCTCGCCGTGGTGGCAGCGGCGGAGGACGGCGGACGCGGCGCCATCCTGCTGGTCTCGCCCAGCACTGCGGCCACCGCCAAGGGCCTGCGGCTGATCGCGGCGCTGCGCGGCCTCGCCGACTCGGCCGCGGTCCCCATCGCCGTGCAGCTCGACCATGCCTCCGATCTCGCGGTGATTGCCGACGCCGTTGCCGCCGGGGCCGACTCTGTCCTGGTGGACGGATCGTCGCTGGAGTATGAGGACAACATCGCACTGGTCCGTGCCGCCCGCGCCATGCTGGACGGCTCCGGCTCAGCGGAGACCGTCATTGAAGCGGAACTCGGCGGCCTCGCCGGCGACGAGGACCGGGCCTTCGGTCCCGGCGCCGCAGGCAGCGCCCCGGCGGCGGCACGGCCGGACTCACCGACTCCGCTCAGGTGGAGGACTTCGTGGCCCGCACCGGGGCCCAGTTGCTGGCCGTGGCCGTGGGCAACGTTCACGGCCGGTACCAGGGAGAACCCGAGCTGCGGTGGGATGTGCTGCAGGACATCGCAGTGCGGACCCGCATTCCGCTGGTGCTGCACGGCGCCTCCGGAATCCCCGCCGCCGAGCTGGTCAAGGCCGCCGCCATGAACGTGGGCAAGGTCAACTTCAACACCGAGCTCCGCACCGGCGTCCTGGCAACCCTTGAGGCACGCACGGGCATGCACCGCAGGGACGGCGAGAACCTCCAGGGATTGCTGGCCGAATGGGACAACTCGGCCGGGACTTTCGCGGCCACGGCGCTGGCCACCCTCTCGCGCTGACTCAACACAACTGCTCTGAAATCGGGGAGGCTAGGATCAGGAACATGATCCTGGCCTCCCTCGTTTTTGCGCTGCTTGCGGCCCTGCTTCACGTGTATATCTTCATCATGGAGTCCATTACCTGGACGCAGCCGGCAACGTGGAAGCGCTTCGGCGTTACCTCGCAGGCGGACGCCGACACCACGCGGCCGCTGGCCTACAACCAGGGTTTCTACAATCTTTTTCTCGCCGCCGGCGCCCTGGCGGCACCGGGGCCATCGCCCTCGGGCACCCTGCGGTCGGTTGGACTCTGGTTTTCAGCAGTTGCGGATCCATGCTCCTGGCCTCGATCGTTCTCGCCATGAGCGGACGCAAGTACCTCCGTGCTGCCGCCACGCAGGGTGCGACGCCGCTGCTCGCCGTCGCACTCGGTGTGGTGGGGCTGCTGGCTGTCTGAACGCGACGTCCAGACCCTGAAATCGGGTCCAACGGTACTGGCCTGGGGCGCCGGCAGGGCCGACAATGGAGGCAAACAGAGCGGCGTTGGCGCCCAACAGCCCTGGCGGGGCGTTGGCAGGTTCCTTAGGGGCTCAATGGTTCCACGGCAGCGGGCAGCGAGCGGACGGGCGGTACGGCCCGACCGCGACCTGGTGATCGACCTCGCCAGGTTTTTCTGTCTTGCCCTCGTGGTGGTGTCGCACACCATGATGGTGAGTCCCGTGCTGCATCCTGACGGCACCGTAACCTCCGACAACACCCTCGGCAACCAGCGCTGGTTCGAACCCGTGGTCTGGGTCCTGCAGGTCATGCCGCTCTTCTTCGTTGTCGGGGGCATCACCGGCCTGCAGTCCTGGCGCCGCCTCCGGGCCCGGGGCGGCAACACCTTTGACTTTATGCAGGCGCGGATGCTGCGGCTCATCCGCCCCGCCGCCGTGCTGCTTGCCATCATGTTCACCGGGCTCTGGGTGGCGCGGCTGGCCGGGGTGGACCCGCAGGTCGTCCAGCTCCTGGTGGCTGGAGCAGGCATGCCGCTGTGGTTCCTCGCCGCCTACCTCGCCGCGCAGCTGAACCTCCCGCTCCTGGCCCGCCTGCACGCCCGGGCGCCCTGGCTGACCCTGGTGGCACTCACCGCGCTGGTGGTGGCGGTGGACTGCCTGCGGGGGATGATGCCGACGCTGGCCTACCTCAACATGGTCTTCGTCTGGTGCGCCGTGCAGCAGCTCGGATTCTTCCTCGCCGACCGGGGCCCGCTGGCTCTCGGCCGCGCGGCGCTGGCGGGCATCATCCTGGCAAGCAACCTGCTCCTGGGGCTCCTCGTGTGGCTGGGGCTGTACTCCGGGAACATGCTGGTGAACCTCAACCCGCCCAACCTCACCCTGCTGCTCCTCGGGTGCTCGCAGGCCGCCGCCCTGCAGCTCTTCCGGCCGGTGCTGTCCAGAATCGCGTCGATGGTGCCGGTGCGGCGGTTCATCGGGCTGGCCGGACGGAGGTCCATGACCGTCTACCTCTGGCACCTGCCCGTGCTTGCGGCGCTGTCCGGGTTCCTGCTGCTGACCGACTTCCCGCAGCCGGCGGGCGGAACCGCCGCCTGGTGGTGGGGCCGCCGCTTGTGCTGCTGGCCGTGATCGGGCTGCTGCTGCCGGTGCTGGCGCTCTTCGGCCGGCTCGAGGAACGCCCGACGTCGGCCGTCGCCGCCCGGTCCCGCCCGGCGGCCGCCGTGGTGACGGCCGCCGTCGTCGTCTTTGTGCCGGTGGCCGACGCAGCGCTCAACGGACTGACGCTCGGACTGCTCGGCGGGGAGCGGCGTGCTTCGCGCTCGCCGTCCTGCTGCTGGGCCGGATTCCGGCCCGGCTCGTGTCCGATCCGGGCATCGGGGGATCTGACCCGCCATTGCCACACCCGCCATTAAGTGCCAATGTCGAACCATGACGGAGAACTCGGCAGCCACGGAAGACACGTTCAGTCCGAACGTATCCACCACCCGGAATGATGAGCTGCACCACTATGAGCTCCACGTCGGCGGCCAGTTGGCCGTCCAGATCCGCTTCATCGACGAGCCGGGGCATGTGGACTTCATCCACACCGACACGGAGGAGAAATTCCAGGGCCAGGGACTCGCCAAAGTGCTGGCCCACTTCGCTTTGGACGACGTGGTGGCAGCCGGCAAGCGGATCATTCCCAACTGCCCTTTTATGTACCGGTACCTGCGCAAGCACGACGCGTACAACCAATACATCGACTGGCCCGAGCAGCCCCGGCCGGCGCCTGACACCGCCCCGGCAGCCCCGGCAGGCCGCTCTCTGCTTGTGACCGGAGCAACAACGCCGTAAAGTTTTAGCAGAGTTATGCAGTTGGCTCTTGGACGTGTCCCTTTTGGAGAACCCCGTGAACCATAAACTGCGTGTGCTTGTCCGTGTGGATGTCGATCCCGGACACGTGACCCTTGAGGTCACCGGCTGCCTCACCCAATCAGATTTCCCCGCACTGCTGCACATCATGCGGCGGGCGGGCCGACTGGGTGCAGGTTCTGACGTCATCATTGACCTTCATGGCTCGTCCCACCTCGACCCCGAGATCCTCCTGCAGCTGAGGTCCATCGCCGACGCCAGCGCGGCTGCGCCCGGGACGGACGCAGGGTCGCCTGACGGGGCTGCTGCCGGAAAATTGCCTTTCCGCATCACTCTGGCGGAACCTGCGGATCTGCCGATCTGCCTGATGCACGTCGGCTCCGACGGTGAAGTCCTCGCCGGCCTCGAGGGGAGCTCGCCGCGGCCCCGCTGCCCGATGCCGGCGCTATGCCCCTGGCCGTCGGTGGCGAGGGCGTCTCCCCGGACCTGTCTTCGGGATTCCCAGCAGGTTCTCCCGCAGGCCTTCCCGCGGGAGGGGCGCTGGATCCCGGGCTGGACGAGGCCTGCAGCCCGATCCCTGACGAGGTCAACACCATCAACGGCCTGGCGCTCTCCGAATACTTCGAAGGGACCCTCGACCCCGCCGCGACCGTCCGGGCGCTGTCCGACGTGGCACTGGGCCAACTGGCCGATGCCCTCTACCGGCACCTCGACACCAGCAGCCCGTCTTTTGGTGCGCACACCTGGTACGAGCTGGCCACCGAAGAGCTGCAGAACCGGCACCTGGGCGGCGGGAGCGATCCCGCGGAGGGCGAACTGGCTGCCGGTCCGGCCCTTGCCTGAGACCTCCCGCGTATTAGGCTGTCGCCATGACTGCACCTTCGCCTGCCGCGGCACCGGCTGACACCACCGCTCTGATTACCGGAGCAACCGCTGGAATCGGCGCGGAATTCGCCCGCCAGCTCGCCGAACAGGGGCATAACGTGGTGCTGGTGGCCCGGGACGCCTCCCGGCTGCAAACCAAGGCGGAGGAGCTGGGGAAGCGGTACGGCATCCGCGCAGAGGTGATCTCCGCTGATTTGACGGACGACGCCGGCGTGGCAACCGTCGTCGCCCGCCTCACGGATCCGGCGCGTCCGGTGGAAATCCTGGTCAACAATGCCGGGACCGGCCTGCTGCGTTCTTTCGAGGAGAACGACGTCGCGGAGGAGACCAGACACCTCAAGCTGCACGTCGAGACCGCCATGCAACTGACCCACGCCGCACTGCAGGGCATGCTCAACCGGCATTCCGGCCGGATCATCAACGTCGCCAGCGTGGCCGCATTCCTTCCCCGGGGAAGCTATTCGGCGGCCAAAGCGTGGCTTGTCAGCTTTTGCCGCTGGGCCAACCTCACCTACTCCCGGCAGGGTGTGCACGTGACCGCGGTCTGCCCCGGCTTCACCCACACCGAGTTCCACGACCGGATGGGCATGGACACCACCGTGGTGCCGCGCTGGCTGTGGCTGCAGACCGAACGGGTGGTGCGGGAGGGCCTCGCTGACAACGAACGGGGCAAGGCTGTCTCCGTCCCGACCAAACGCTACAAGGTGCTGACCGCGGCCGCCCGGATCCTCCCGGACCGGCTCGTGGCCGGACCGCCCCGCCGCCCCAAGTAGCGCCCGGGATCAGGGCTCGTCGTCGGTGATCCGGACGGCCAGCATGCACGTGGTCAGCCCATCCAGGGTGTCCAGGCGGACGTTCAGCAGCCGCGACATCAGCGCCAGCCGCTTGCTCAGAGTATTCCGGTGGATGTACAGCGACTGGCAGACCCTGGACGGCTGGGCGTCGTGATCAAGGTAGGCCCGTAGTGTCGGCATCAGCCGGCCGTTGTTCGCCTGGTCGTAGTTGCGGAGCGGCGCGAGCAGATTCTCCGCTGCGGCGTGGGCGCCGCCGCCCGCGGTGGCCAGCACCAGGGACTCGATGCTCATCGGCGCGGCGACGGCGGGACCCTGACCTGCCGGACCAGCCGCTGCGCATGGGCGAGGCCGAGCCGCAGCTCATCCACGCTGCCCAAGGGCCCCTTGATGACGAGGGACAGCCCGGGCACCACCTGCCGGAGAGAGGCCAGCAGCCGGTCCGGAATGGCGTCCCAGTCCGCGGCGGTGTCCGTCCGGGCCTGCGCGAGGGCGTAGAACGAGCCTCGGTACGTGAAGACGTGGGCGTTGTTCAGGTGCTCCTGTACGGCCAGCCGGATCCGCCAGGCATGCGGCAGCTGGGCCTTGTCCGGCTCGGCCACCACCAGGAAGGTGGGGGCGTGCGGGTCCAGGCCGGTGGTGCGGAAAGTCCGGGTCAGCTCCTTCAGGGCCACACCCTGCCAGTCCTCCAACTGTTGCATCAGCCGCTCCAGCTTGGCCTGGTGCGGGGCGCTGGCTTTGAACGCACTATTGAGCTGCATGGCGAGAATGGACGACGCCGGCCCGATGAGGGTGGCGAGCGGCTCCCCGGTGGTCCCGCCCCGGACCACCAGCTGGAAATGCTCCGTGCCGCCGGTGGGCAGCGCGAAGCTGGCCGCGGAGGTTCCCCGTGCATCAAGACGGAGGTCCTCCGCCGACCAGCGTGAGCTGGCCGCCAGCAGCTGATCAGGGCCCCGGTGGTGTCAAAGACGGCGCACTGGCCCTCCGCCGCGGCGGCTACTTCCGCCAGGACGGCCCGGAGTGATCCGCCGGACCGCGCCGCTTTCGCACACAGGTCGGCCAGCTCCCAGGATTGACGGGTCAGGGCGAACCGCTCGGCCTCGAGAACACTTGTGACGAAGCGCTGCAGCTGCAGGGCGGGAACAACACTGGGAACCTCCAACAGGGGAATCCCGTGGGCCTTCGCAGCCTCCACCAGCGGCGTGGGTATCAGCCGGTGCGCCACTCCCGTGACGAAGGCAATGGCGCAAACAGGGACGCCTGCCAGCCGTTCGACATAGGCGTCCCACGTCCGTTGGTCAAAGAAGTTGAAACCGATCCCGTGGGTGATCAGCAGGCAGTTGGCACCCAGGAACGGGGTGGGATCAAGGAACTCCGCCGGGGCGGTGTAGCTGATGGACGTCGCCAGGCGCTTCGCCGTGGACGGCGTATGCAACCTGAGTTGCAGCGAGTCCTCCGCCAGCAGATCCGAGACTCTCATGATGCCTCCCGGGCGCCGCTGCCCTCCGAAAATGTGGTGTGCAGGCTGCACATCTGCTGTCAAAGTTAGTGGACATTTGCCCACTATGTAAGGGGTGGGGCAGTCCCTAATGTTGAACGCATGAACAATGTTAATGTGGGCAATGTCACAGCTGCCGCCGGAGAGAATATCGCCGGGAAAAATAGCATCGAGATCAATTCGGACATGGGCGAAGCGTTCGGGCTGCACAGCTTCGGCAACGATCTGGCGCTGATGGAAATCATCGATGTGGCCAACGTGGCCTGCGGTTTCCATGCCGGCGACCCGGACACCATGGAAGAAACCGTGGCCGCAGCCAAAGAGCACGGCGTACGGATCGGCGCGCACCCGGGCCTGCCGGACCTGACCGGATTCGGGCGCCGCGAAATGAAACTGACCCCGGCCGAAGTGGAGTCCATCATCCTGTACCAGACGGGAGCACTGGTGGGCTTCCTGAAGAAGGCCGGACTGGAACTCAACCACATCAAACCGCACGGCTCCCTTTACGGGATGCTCTCACGGGATCCCGAACTGATGCGGTCCGCCGCGAAGGTCGCCGCGCTGTACGGCGTTCCGATGTTCGGGCTCGCCGGAACAGCGCACGAAAGCGTCTGCGCCGAAATGGGAGTGCCGTTCGTCAGCGAACTCTACGTGGACCTGAACTACAACCCCGCCGGCCAATTGATCATCCAGCGCCGGCCCGAGGCCACGGACCCCGCCAAGGCTGCCGAGCGCGTCCGCAGGGTCCTCGACGACGGGCTCGTGGAAACCTCCGACGGCTCAACCGTCCATATCGACTTCACCAGCATCTGCGTCCACTCCGATGCCGCCAATTCGCCGGCCGTGGCGCAGGCCGTGCGGGCAGCCCTGGGCGGACGGTAGCCAATGACCTGTCATGTACTGCCCACAACACCTCAACTGAAAGGCACACCATGTCACACCAAGTCACCTCGCCGCTTCCCGGAGTGTTTTACCGCAAGCCCGGCCCGGACAAGGATCCCTATGTGCAGGAAGGCGACCACGTCGAGGCGGGCCAGACAATCGGCGTCGTCGAAATCATGAAGCAGTTCAGCGAGGTCAAGACCGAAGTGTCCGGGAACCTGGTCAAGTTTGAGGTGTCGGATTCAGGCACCGTCAATCCGGGCGACGTGATTGCAGTAATAGAGGAAAAACCATGAAGAAACTGCTCATCGCCAACCGGGGAGATCGCAGTACGGATTATCCGCACAGCCCGCGAACTGGGGATCCACACGGTAGTGGTGGCCAGCGAGCCCGACGTCGACGGGCTGGCGGCGCGCCTGGCGGACGAATACGCGGTCATTGGCCCCGCCCCCGCCAGCCAAAGCTATCTGGACCACAGTGCCGTCCTCAAAGCGGCAGCCGACTTCGGCTGCGACGCCGTGCACCCCGGCTACGGGTTCCTGTCCGAGAACGCCGCGTTTGCCCGGGCGGTCATTGACGCGGGACTCATCTGGGTGGGCCCGTCCCCGGAAGCCATCGAGCTTATGGGGGACAAGGCGCAGGCCAGGAAGGCCGCCGAAGCGGCGGGCGTTCCCACCCTCCGCGGAACCCACGGAGAGGCCCCCACCGGCGACGCCCTGCTGGAGATCGCAGCCGAGATCGGCTTCCCCTGGTGGTCAAGGCGGCCGCGGGCGGCGGCGGACGCGGAATCCGGCTGGTGACGCGTGCGGAGGATCTGGCCTCGACCGTAGAGGTGGCCCAGGCCGAAGCCGCTGCCGCGTTCGGCAGCGCTGCCGTCTACCTGGAAAAGTTCGTGGAACGCGCCCGCCACGTTGAGGTTCAAGTCCTGGGCGACGGCACCAACGTGGTCCATCTTGGGGACAGGGACTGCTCCATGCAGCGGCGGCAGCAGAAAATCCTGGAGGAAGCCCCCGCCCCGACCTGCCCGACGCCGTCCGCCAGCACATGCTGGAGTCCTCGGTGGAGCTAGCACGGCAGTGCCACTACAAGGGCCTGGGAACGGTCGAATTCCTGTACGACGCCGTCAACCATGAAGTCTCCTTTATCGAAATGAACACCCGTCTCCAGGTGGAGCACCCCGTCACCGAAATGGTCACGGGCCTTGACCTGGTCCGGGAACAGCTGCTGATTGCGGCCGGGGAGCCGCTGCGGATGAGCCAGGACGAAGTCGTCTTCCGCGGGCATGCGTTCGAATTCCGGCTCAACGCCGAAGACCCGTCCAAGGGATTCATGCCCAGTCCGGGGCTGCTGGAACGCCTGGACTGGCCGGGCGGTCCCGGGTCCGCATCGACTCCGGATTCGTCGCCGGCTCCTCGGTCATGCCCTTCTACGACTCGCTGCTGGCGAAAATCATCGTCTGGGACGAAACCCGGGAGGAGGCCATCGGCCGGTCCATCCGCGCCCTCGACGAAATCACCATCGAGGGTGTGTCAACAACCATTCCGCTGCTGAGCGCCGTGCTGCACCGGCCGGAACTGAAGTCCGTGGAGCACCACACCAAGTTCATCGAAACCTGCCCGGAGATCCTGGGGGACCTGTCATGAGCGATACCCTCAGCGCCGGCTCACTCAAAGGGACGGCCCGCTACACCTGGGGCGGCGACGAGTTCTTTTTCGTCGAAATCTCGGAGGCGATGAGCCTGGCCGCGAACTTCAAATCCAACTCGATGGCCACCAGGCTCGGCGACCGGGCGCTGCCCGGCGTGACCGAAATCTGCCCCGCCAACGCGTCCCTGCTGGTCCGTTTCGACCCCGATGTACTGGACGCCGCGGAGCTGGAAGCAGCCACACGGGAGATCGAGGTGGAGGTGGACAACACCGCCCACCCGGTGCTGAACACGCGGCTGATCGAGGTTCCGGTCTGGTACGACGATCCGTACACGCGGGAAACTGGTGCCCGCTTCCGCAGCGGGCACCAGCGGCCCGAGGGGACCGACCTGGACTTTGCGGCCGAGGTCAATAACCTTTCCGGTGCCGCCGAGTTCATCAAGCGCCACCACAGCAGCCCCTGGCTGGTTTCCATGGTGGGGTTTGTTGCCGGTCTGCCGTTTATGTTCCAGATGGTGCCCCGCGAGCAGCAGTTGGAGGTGCCGAAGTACCTCAGCCCGCGCACGGACACCCTCCTCACCGTCGGTCATGGCGGCTGCTTCGCCTGCATCTACTCCGTCCGCGGCGCCGGCGGCTACCAGATGTTCGGCATCGCGGCAGCCCCGATCTTCGACCCCGCGCAGTCCCTGGCCGACTTCAAGGACTTCATGGTCTTCTTCAAGCCTGGCGACATCGTCAAGTTCCGGCCTGTCGATGAGGACGAATACAAGCGCATCAAGGACCAGGTGGAGGCGGGCACCTTCGTTTACAAGCAAGTGCCAGTCACCTTCGACCTGGCCGAGGCCCTCGATGATCCCGAGAGCTACAACACGAAGCTATTGGAGAACCTCAATGACTCTTGAGATCTTGGAACCCGGCCTGTCGACGACGGTCCAGGACCGGGGGCGATTCGGCCACTACAACGTGGGAATCCCGCAGGGCGGCTCCATGGACCAGCTCTCCGCTGAAATCGTGAATGCCCTGGTGGGCAACAGCGCCGAGGAAGCGGTGCTGGAGTGCACCTATCTGGGCCCGAAATTCCGCACCTCCGCCCCCGCGGTCATCGCCGTGGGCGGCGCCCCGGTGGAGGTCAAAGTCAACGGGGCCACCGCCCCGCAATGGGAAGCCATCGAACTCGCTGCCGGGGACGAAGTCTCCTTCGGCTTCCTCCAGGGCGGCACACGCTATTACGTGGCCGTCCGCGGCGGCATCGACGTGCCCCTTGTCCTCGGCAGCCGCTCCACCTATGCTCTTGGCGCCCTGGGCGGCTATCAGGGCGCAAGCTCGCCGCAGGCGACGAGGTCCCGGTCGGCGACACCGCATCCGGGGAAGTCCTCGCCGGAATCGCGCCGGAGCTGCGCCCGGCATTTCCGGGTGAAACGGAGATCAGGGTCCTTCTGGGCCTCTATGACCACCGGCTCACCGAGTCCGGGCTCGCAACCCTCCTGGATTCGACTTGGACGCTCACCCCGGTGGCTGACCGGACCGGCCTGCGGTACAGCGGGCGGCCGTCGAGTGGAAGGCCCGGGAGCAGCCCTTCGGCGCCGGTTCCGATCCTTCCAACATTGTCGACGCCGGATATGCGGTGGGTTCCATCCAGATCCCCGGAGGCAACGAACCCATCGTCCTGCACCGCGACGCAGTGTCCGGGGAGGCTACGCCATGGTCGCAACCGTCATCAGCGCGGACATGGACCAGCTTGCCCGCAGCGCACCCGGCACCAAGACGCGGTTCGTCGCCGTGACCATGGAGGAGGCCGTCGCGGCCCGTGCGGAAGGAAAAGCCCTCCGCCGTTCCATCTGGGGGTAACCAACACCCCGCAGACCAGTGGCACCCGCCACCAGTTCAATAAATGCATCACTACAACACCAGAGGTGTCGCTTTGTCGTACTCAAATCTAGTAATGCCCGCAGATCAGCGGGTCGGCAAATGGTCGCTGACCATGGCCTGGTGGGCCCTGTTCTCGGCCATGTTCTGGATCTACGTGGCCGTCGCCTCGGCCGGTGCCGTGGGGGTGCCTAACACCATCATCGGCATGGTCCTCACCATCGCCACCTACGGGATCATCAACCTGGTGCTGTCGCGCTACGCCGCCCGGACCGGACTGACCGTGAGTGTCTTCTCCCGCACCCTTTTCGGGCTGTTGGGTTCGGCGCTCGCGTCCCTGATCTTCGCGGCGACGGCCATCTACTACGCCGTCTTTGAAGGCTCCATCATCGCCGTCGCGTTTCACGAGTACTTTGGCGGCGACATCCTGATCTGGTACGCCGCGGTGGTGATCTATGCCATTCCCTTGGCGGTCGGCGGCGTCCAGCACTGGCTGGACCGGCTCAACGGCTTCCTGCTCCCGTTCTATTTCGCGGGGCTCATTGCCGTGGTGATTGCCGCGACGGTGATCCAGGGGTGCCCACCAACTGGATCGGCGAGGCCGCGGCAGGCTCCGCGCTGCCCGGCTGGCTGACGTCCTACCTGATCTACATGGGCGTGTACATCATGATGATGTACACCTTTGACTACGCCCGCATGGGCAAGCGCGAGGACCGGAGATTCCTGGGCAGCGTCACCTTCGGCTGGGTGTTCTATGCCTTTACCTTCGGCCTGAACGGCCTCGTCGGCATCTACATCATGAGTGCCTGGGGACTGGAGGCCTCGGAGACGGGTGTGGTCACGGCCTTCATTTCGTCGCTGGGAATCTGGGGCGTGCTGGTCATCTTCATTTCGCAGACCCGCATCAACACGGCCAACTACTTCCTCGCGTCGACAAACCTCTCGGCCTTCGCGCACCGGGCGTTTGGTCTCAACCTGCCACGGTATGTCTGGGTGATCGTCTCCGGCATCCTGGCGTACCTGCTGATGCTCACGGACGTGCTGAGCTACCTGCTGAAGGCGCTCGCGTGGCAAGGCGTCTTTGTCACGGCCTGGGTGGCGATCGCGCTGACGTACATTGCCATCAACTGGAAAGAGGAGCGGTACCTTCCGGAGGTCCGGCCGGGACGGCTGAAGCCAGTCACCGCCGGGGCCATCGCCTGGGTGATCGCCTCCGCCACCGGCATCCTGCTGACCGAGCAGACAGCGGTGCCCATGGTCTCGCAGCTCACCCCGCTGATCACCATGGCACTCGCCGCCGGCCTGTACTACGCCGCGTACAAGCTCTCCCCGCCTCCGGTCATGGACGGGCAGAAGGACCTGACGGCGGAGGAGCATGCTGAGCTCCTGGCTGCCGAACCCCAGTAGCCGGACACGCCTAAGGCCTGCCTTGTGTGCTTCCCCCAATGGGTAATCACACAAGGCAGGCCTCAACGGGCGGGACTTTTTGCTACAGAGCCTGGGTTAGCCGGCCGGGCTCAGGATGAACCTGACCGGGCTGCCAGAAGGGCAAGCTCAGGCTTAGACAGGCACCTTTTCGGTGTCCCGCGGCGCCGTCGGATCAGCACCCTGAGCTGCGGCCGTGGTGAAGGGCATGTCCATCTCCACGAGGTCGATCAGCGGGTTCTCGTCCTGGTTCGCAACGATTTCCTTGGCCTCGGCCTGCGTGTCCACGCTGGGCATGGAACCCGGCAGCGGGCGCTGGGCCGATTCCTTCAGGAAGTAGATCGCGATTGCACCGATCGCCGAGGTGGCCATCAGGTAGTAGGCGGGCATCATGTCATCGCCCGTGGCGCCGATGAGGGCGGCAACGATGAACGGCGTGGTGCCGCCGAAGATGGCTACGGAGAAGTTGTACGCGATGCCCATGGCACCGTAACGGCTCGCCGTCGGGAACTGCGCCGGCAGGGCCGAGGCAAGGTTCGCCACGTAGAACGTCACCGGGAAAGCGATCAGGCCCAGGCCCAGGAGGGTGGACCAGATCTCTCCGACGCCGATCAGCATAAACGCCGGGGCGGCCAGGACCACGGTGCTGAGCGCACCGATCCACAGCACGGGGCGGCGGCCGATCCGGTCGGACAGCTTGCCCGTGAGCGGAATGCAGAGGCTCATGATGACCAGCACGGGGATGGTCAGCAGGGTGCCGTGCACCGGATCGTAGCCCTTGGACTCGGTGAGGTACGTCGGCATGTAGGACGTCAGGGCATAGCCGGCGGTGTTCGCGGCTGCCACCAGGATCATGGCGACAATAAGTGAACGCCAGTAGGCTTTCACGATTCCCACCGGGCCCTTGGAGGCGGCAGCATCGGAGGCAGCCGCGTCCTTGGCGACGTTTTCCTGGGCGTCCAGGGTGGCCTGGAACTGGGGGATTCCTCGATCTTGTTACGGAAGTAAATCGCGATCAGGCCCAGCGGGCCGGCAATCAGGAACGGGATCCGCCAGCCCCACTCCTCCATGGCGCTCTGGCCGAGGGTCAGCTGGAGTCCGGACACCAGTGCGGCGCCGAGGGCGAAGCCGAGGTAGCTGCCCATGTCCAGGAAGCTGGCGAAGAAGCCGCGGCGCTTGTCCGGGGAATACTCGCTAACGAAGGTGGTGGCACCGGCGTACTCGCCGCCGGTGGAGAATCCCTGGACGAGCTTGAGCAGCACCAGCAGGGCAGCAGCCCACATGCCGATCTGCGCGTAGCCGGGCAGCAGGCCTACGGCGAACGTACTCGCAGCCATCAGCATCAGGGTCCAGGCGAGGACCTTCTGGCGGCCCACCTTGTCGCCGAGCCAGCCGAAGATGACTCCGCCGAGGGGGCGGGCAATAAAGGTGGCGGCAAACGTTCCCAGCAGGAACAGCGTTTGAACGCTCTTGTCCGCCTCAGGCAGGAACACCGGTCCCATGGTGGTGATCAGGTAGCCGAACACGCCGACGTCGTACCACTCCATGGTGTTACCCACGATGGTGCCGCCGAGTGCTTTCTTGAGCATCGGCTTGTTGACGACGTTGACATCGGACTCTTTGAGTCGACGCCGCGTCCGCAGCTTAGGTTTCTTCGCACCCGAGGGTGCGGCTTGGTTGGTTCTGCTGGCGTTCATAACGCCTGCTGAAGAGTCGGTCGTGCTTCGGTCTTTGGGCATTTGGGCCGCTCCTATGGAGGTCATTTGCTTGCGACTTGTAGCTGCCCCGCTCTGGGCAGGCTTTCAATTTTACGTGATTTCTATGGTGTTTCCGAGTTTCGTGCCGTATGATCCCCTGTTTCGGCCCCGATCAAGGGCCAATTGTCGGATTTCTTTTCCGCCGTTTCACCGCGCCAACGCTGGGAAACCCCGGCTTCCACGGTGGCCTGCGCAAAATTTTTCCCCGCGGGGCGGCCCGGAGCCGGTTTTTCGGCCCGAATCAGGCTTCCGGGACGTCGTCGGCGCACCTCCAGTTCCCCTCAAAGTTCCCCGCAAAGTTCCCCCTTCGGGGGTCGCTGCAGCATGAAAAAGAGGGGTACCCACGGGATCAGGAATGCGCTTAGGGTTGAAGTCAGCGCAGCCCTGATCACAACGCCGCACGAGGAGAACAGCCCATGACTGGCAAAGAGACCAAGAAGAGCAGCAACAGCGGAGCCGAAGGGGACGGCACGTCCCAGGCCAAGGAGGGGCAGGGTAAGGGCATCAAGTCGCGCCTCACCGACGCCCAGAAGGAGATGCTCGCCAGCAAGTCGCGGGGCGGCGCTGCCACCCAAAGCGTCGGACACAGCCACAAGCCCACGCACGTTAGCGGCAAGCAGGGGCCGACGGAAAAGAAAGTCCGCTGGTAGCCCTACAGACATCGCACCCCGGCCGACCTACGATAGTTGGACACTTCATTTCACAGCTTATTTCGACGGCGTAATTCGACAGCGGAAGGAAGAGCAATGGCGGAACACCAGTTCGGAGACGACATCAATCCCGAGGTTGCCAGTCATCTGGCGGAGTCCATGGATGAGGCGCCCGGGCCGGAAACCAAACGTCCCGCCCCGCCGTCCGCCGCCGGCGGGCAGCAGTGGCCGGACGGCAACGGCAAGCACCGCCACCCTAAGGAACACGACGTCAAGCACGGACGGCTGGCCCAGGGGCCGCGGTCAATGCGGTTCACCGGATCACCCCGCCGGACACCCCGCACTCGTCCTGACGGGCCGTCCGCGGAAGGCGCCACAGGTCGGCGCCAATACAGCACGGCGGCATCAGCCCGGGCCAACCATCAACGGTTGGCCCGGGCTTTTCGCTGCCCTCAGCCGTCCTCCACCACCACGTCCTCCGGCTTCTTATCCAGTCTCCATCCGCGCCAGACCGGGTGCCGGAGTTTGCCGCTGCCGGTCCATTCCCCGTAGGTGACCTCGCCGACCAGCCTGGGGCTCACCCAATGAGCGTCCGCGGCGTCGGCTGCCGGCACGTCGCTGAACGGCGAGGTCTTCCGCGGCAGCGCATCGAGCTGCTGGCGCAGTTCCAGTAGCTCGCGGGCGCTGAAGCCGCTGCCCACGCGCCCCACGTAACGCAGCCTGGATCCGTCCGGGATCCCCAGCAGGAGCGAGCCCACGGACTGGCCGCGCTCGCCCTTGCCCGGCCGCCAGCCGCCGACCACCACCTCCTGGGTGCGTTCGAACTTGAGCTTGAGCCAGGACCTGCTGCGCTGCCCGACGTAGCGGCCGTCCGTGCGCTTGGCCATCACGCCCTCAAGCCCCAGCTCCTCGGCACTTTCCAGGATGTGCCGGACATCGCCGTCGATCAGCCCGGAGAGCTCCACCGGGCAGTCCGTGGGGGTGAAAAACGCTTCCAGCCGTACCCGGCGCTTGCTGAGCGGCAGACGGCGGAGGTCCTCGCCATGCTCGGCGAGGAGGTCGAACAGCATCAGCCGCACCGGCGTCGACGCCCGCGCCTTCGCGACGTCGGCGGCCCTCGTGAGCTTCATCCGCCCCTGAAGCAGCCCGAAGTCGGGCCGCCCCGACGGTCCGACGGCGATGATCTCGCCGTCGGCGATGAAGTCCTGCTCCGGCCAGCAGGCGCGGTCAGTCAGCTCCGGATACGCGGCGGACATGTCGTTGCCGTTGCGGCTGATCAAACGGATCGTCGTCGCATCCCCGATGATCAGGGCCCGTACTCCGTCCCACTTGAGCTCAAACTGCCAGTCCTTGTCCGGGAGGTCGGAAATGGTCCCGGCGCTGGCGAGCATCGGCTGGAAATCCTCCGGAACCAGGGCGGCGGGCTGATCACCGACCGGAGCTGTGGTGGCATCCGCTTCTTTGTCCGGCAGCGGGGCAGCCTGCGCCTTCTTCGCGGCCTTCGCGGCGAGGGGGTCCATCAGGTGGATGAGCCACTGGTCGTCGCCCCGGCCGGTGTGGATCAGGGCGAACCTGCGGGCGCCGCCCAGCCCTCCGTCGTCCTGGCCGGTGAGGGTGGCAATGACCTCCTTGCCCGCGATCCACTTCTCCACCTCGTAGTACCCGCGGTCCCAGATGCTCATGGTCCCGGCGCCGTACTGGCCTTTGGGGATGGTGCCTTCGAAGTCCAGGTAGTCCAGCGGATGGTCCTCGGTCTGGACCGCAAGATGGTTCTTCGTCTTGGACGTGGGGACACCCTTGGGCAGCGCCCAGGACACCAGCACGCCGTCGCGCTCCAGACGGAGGTCGAAGTGCAGTCGGCTGGCATGGTGTTCCTGGATGACAAACGCCTCCCTGAGAGAGCCGCCGTCGGGGTCCGCGCCTTCCGTGCCTGCACGGTGCCGCTCGGCCGTGAACGGTTCCGGGGTGGCCGACGAATCGCGTTTGGTGCGGTACGACTCCAGCCGGGGGTCGGCATGGCCGCCGTCTCCGGGCCCATCCGAGCGCTGGCCTTGGGAGTGTTCCGCAGGCTCGTGACCCTTTCTTTTCCCACCCGAAATGGCGGCGAAGGGATCCTTGCCGTCCTTCACCCGCTGCAGGACCTCCTGGTAGTCGAGCTGGTGCAGGGACGGCGAGCTGAGTTCGCGCCAGGTCCGGGGCGCCGCCACCGTGGGCCGGAGCCGGCCCCGCAAGGAATAGGGGACGATCGTGGTCTTGGCGGCGCTGTTCTGGCTCCAGTCCACCAGGACCTTTCCGGTGCGCAGCCTCTTCTTCATGTCACTCACGGCGAGCTCCGGATGATCGGCCTCCAGTGAGCGTGCCAGTTCGTGGGCGAACTCGGAGATCTGCTCCGAGCTCTGTGTGCCGTCGAGCGCGGCGTACAGGTGGATGCCCTTGCTCCCGCTGGTCACGGGTACGGGCTCCAGGCCCACGTCCTGCAGGATGGTGCGGGCGAGCTTCGCCACCTCAACGCATTCGGCCAGCCCGGCCCCTTCGCCGGGATCCAGATCCAGCACCAGCCGGTCCGGAGGCATCTGGTTGCCGTGTGAATCCACCCGCCACTGCGGGACGTGGATCTCAAGGGCCGCGATCTGGGCGAGCCAGGCCAGGGTGGCCGGATCGTTGACCAGCGGGTACTGGATGGTGCGGTCCTTGTGGGTGATGGATGCCCGCGGCACCCACCCCGGCGTCGAATGGTCCAGGTTCTTCTGGAAGAACATCTCGCCGGGGGCATCGGCCGTCCCGACGCCGTGCACCCAGCGTTTCCGGGTGGCCGGGCGGTTCGCCGCAGCCGGAATCAGGACCGGCGCCACCGCGGCGTAGTACGCCAGGACGTCGGCCTTGGTGGTGCCCGTCTCCGGATACATGACCTTGTCCAGGTTGGTGACAACCATTTCGCGGCCGGCAACCCGGACACGCTCCCTGCCTCCGGCCGGCGTGGTTTCAGCCAAAGGGCTTCACCTGCCTGCAACTGTGATGTTCACTTGATCCATGAGAGCCATCTGGAAAGGCGCGATAGCGTTCGGGCTGGTCAACGTGCCCGTCAAGGTCTATAGCGCGACCGAAGACCACGACATCAGCCTCCACCAGGTCCACAACGCCGACGGCGGACGCATCCGGTACCAGCGCCGCTGCGAGGTCTGCAGCAAGATCGTGGACTACGAGGACATCGACAAGGCCTACGAGGATGACGGGCGGACGGTGGTCCTCAGCCGCGAGGAGCTGAAGTCCATTCCGGCCGAGAACAGCCACGAGATCGACGTGGTGCAGTTCGTGCCGGCCGAGCAGCTGGATCCGATGACGTTCGAGAAGAGCTACTACCTTGAGCCCGACTCCAAGTCGCCCAAGGCCTACGTCCTGCTGCGCCGGGCGCTGGAGGACACCGACCGGGTGGCCATTGTCCAGTTCGCCTTGCGGGACAAGACCCGGCTGGGGGCCCTGCGGATCCGCGGCGATGTCCTGGTCCTGCAGTCGTTGCTCTGGGCCGACGAGGTACGGGAGGCCAGCTTCCCTCGCTCGAAACCACCATCCGCATCTCCGCGCAGGAGCGCGAAATGTCCGCGGCGCTGGTGGACTCGATGGCGGCGGACTTCGAGCCGGACCAGTTCACCGACGACTACCAGCTGCAGCTGCGCCAGCTCATCGAGGCGAAGCTGGAGAAGGGGAGTCCCTGGACACCGAGGAAACCTTCGGCGTCCCGGCGGCCGAGGCCGGCAGCGGCGAGGTGATCGACCTGATGGAGGCGCTCAAACGGAGCCTGGAGAAGAAACGCGGGGAGGCGCGGCGTCCGGAGCGGACTCCGCCGAGTCCACCGCGAAACCCGCAACAAAGTCCGCCGCCAGGCCTGCCGCGAAGTCGACGGCGGCCAAGGCCGCGCCCAAGACGGCCTCCCGGGCCGCTCCCAAAGCCGGCACGAAAACCACCGCGAAAACCACGGCGAAGACCGCCGGCACGAAGGCAGCTCCGAAGGCTGCCGCCGAGAAGACTGCCGATGGGGCCGCACGCAAGGAGGCCTGAGCGGGGTCGGTCCGGCCGGCGGCCACCGGGATCAGGAGTTCCTGAGCGCGGAAATGAGCTCGCTTTTCTTCTTCGCCGAGTAGCCTTTGAGGCCGATCTCCTTGGCGCGTGCCTTCAATTGGGGGACGGTCCAGTCCTCGTAGTCACCGGCCTTCCCGCCCTTGCGGCCCACGGCCGACCTGCCCTTCTTGGCGGCGGCGTTTGAGATGCGGGCGGCCTTCTGCTTGGACGCCCCGTCCTCCAGCAGCTCTTCGTAGAGTTCCGGATCCTTGATGCTGGGGCTCTCGGCGCCCCGCGGGGCGTTCTTTTTCGTGGGCATGGTTACCTCGGGAGCTGGTAGTCGGTGCCGCCGGTGGTGTCGTCCACTTCGCCCCGGGCGACCGAGGACCGCCATTCGCCGGTTTCGATGCCGCGCGATTCGATGAACTCCTTGAAGCGGCCGAGGTCTGCCGTGACCTGGCGGCTGTCCGCGCCGACAGCCGAGCCGGCCTTTTCCACGAGCCCCTCGGGCTCCCACTCCAGTTCCACGTTGACCCGGGCGCGCTCGGCACCGAGGGATTCGAACGTCACGGTTCCGGCGTTGCGGGGCTTGTCAGTGCTGACCCAGGCGATCTTCCGGTCGGGCGTCTGCTCGGTGATCTGGGCGAGGTATTCGCGCCGGACCCCGGCAATGTCGGTGCGGAACTGGAGGGAGGTCTCGTCGATCTGTTGGACGGCCTCGACCCCTTCATAAATTCGGGGAAGGTCTCGAACTGGGTCCACTGGTTGTACGCGGTGGACACGGGAACGTCGACTTCGATGCTGTGCTGCACGGTTGCCACGGGTGTCTCCTTCGGCCGGGGAACTGGTCCTGCGGCAGGCCACGGGTGGTGGTGCCGCGGATTCCAAACTAGCGGCGCGGCCGGGCCGTGACAAGCAGTTACTAAGTTTGCTGAGGAATTTCCGGGAAGCCCCGGGATGGTGCCGGAACGCAGAAGCCCGGCCGCACCCAGTTCAGGGTTCGGCCGGGCCTCGGAGCCGGCGGCAGCAATGCCGGGCGGTGACGCTATTCGGCGTCGTGGTCCGTTTCGAGAATCTGGACCAGTCGCTCCAGGGCGGCGTCGGCACCGTCGCCCTCGGCGCGCAGCACCACAACCTCGCCGTGGGACGCGCCCAGGCTCATGAGGGACAGGATGCTGGCGGCATCCATGGCCTCGTCAACGGGTTCGCCCAGGCGGGCAATGGTGATTTCGAGATCGAACTCGCCGGCAGCCTCGGCAAAGATCGCGGCCGGGCGGGCGTGCAGCCCTACGCGGCTGGCAATGGTGGCGTTACGTTCGGTCATTGTTGCTCCTTGGTTTCAGCTTGGGGAATATCAGCCAGGAAGGTTTTTCTGGACGGCTCAGGCGGCTACGGGAACCTGTTCCACCGTATCAACCGGCTTCCTGACTGCGTAGCGCTTGAGCCCGATGATTGCGAAGGCCGTGACGACGGTTCCGGCTGCGATGGCGACAACGAACATCAGGAAGTTGTCGATCGCGAAGAAGACGAAGATTCCGCCGTGCGGGGCCTTCGATCCCACCCCGGCTGCCATGGAGATGGCGCCCGTCACGGCGCCGCCGAGCATGCTCGCGGGGATGACGCGGAGCGGGTCCGCGGCGGCGAACGGGATGGCGCCTTCGGAGATGAAGGACGCTCCCAGCAGCCAGGCGGCCTTGCCGTTTTCCTGCTCTGCCAGGCTGAAGAGCTTCTTGTTCAGCACGGTGGAGGCGAGGGCCATGGCCAGCGGCGGGACCATGCCGGCGGCCATGACCGCTGCCATGATCTGCCACGGGGCCTGGTTGGCGACAGAGGCGGCGCCGAGGCCGGCGACGGCGAAGGAGTAGGCAACCTTGTTGACGGGACCGCCGAGGTCGAAGCACATCATCAGGCCCAGGATGACGCCGAGGGCGATGGCGCTGGCGCCGGTGAGGCCGGCAAGGAAGTTGTTGAGCCCGGCGGTGATCGAGGCAATGTAGGCGCCCAGGAACACGAACAGAATGCCCGATGCCACGAGCGACGCCACGAGCGGGATAATAACCACCGGCATCAGGCCGCGCAGCCAGCGGGCCACATTGAGCTTTCCGATCGCGTGGGCCACATAGCCGGCGATCAGGCCGCCGACAATGCCACCAATGAATCCGGCACCCATAAAGACGGCAACGGCGCCGGCGACGAAGCCCGGGGCGATGCCGGGCCGGTCAGCGAGGGCGTACGCGATGTAGCCGGACAGTGCAGGGACGAGGAAGCCCAGTGACAGGGCGCCGATCTTGAACATCACGGCACCCAGGTAGGCGCCCAGCGGCCCCAGGCGAGTTCCGGGTATTCGGTCGGCAGATTGGTGAGGCTGTTCTCCGCCAGGATCTTGTCCGCGAAAGCGGTGATGTCATAACCGCCCAACAGGAAGCCGAGGGCGATCAGCAGACCGCCGCCTGCCACGAACGGGATCATGTAGCTGACGCCCGTGAGCAGCGCCTTCTTCAGCCTGGTGCCGAAGTGCTCGCCCTTCTCCTCGGCCTCCTGCTGCGCCTGGTCCTCACCGAAGTGCGGGACGCGGCGGGCGTTGGGGTTGTCCGCAGCGGCGAGGGCCTCCTGAACCATCTTGTCCGGCTCGTCGATGCCGCGCTTGACGGGCGCGTTGATGACCGGCTTGCCGGCGAAGCGCTCCTTGCCGCGCACATCCACGTCCACGGCGAAGATCACGGCGTCGGCGGCCGCGATCACGGCGGGGTCCAGCGCCTTGGCGCCGGAGGATCCCTGCGTCTCCACCTGCAGGTCGACGCCGACCTCCTTGGCCGCGGCCACCAGCGAATCAGCGGCCATGTAGGTGTGGGCGATGCCCGTGGGGCAGGCGGTGACAGCGACCAAGCGCTTGGGTCGGGCCGCTTCGGCGGGAGCCGGCTCGCCGGTTGCGTCGGCGGTTGCGCCCGCGGTGGCGCCGGTGGCAGCTGCCGCCGGTGCCGCAGCCGGTGCCGCAGCCGGTGCCGCAGCCGCCGGCTTGTCCGCGAGGGCGCCTTCCACGAGCTCAACCACCTCGGCCTCTGAGCCGGCGGCGCGGAGGATGCGGTGAAGTCCTTCTTGATCAGGGAGCGGGCCAGCTTGGAGAGCAGCTTGAGATGCTCCTGGTCTGCGCCTTCGGGGGCCGCGATGAAGAAGATCAGGTCCGCGGGACCGTCCTTGGCGCCAAAGTCCACCGGCTGGGAGAGCCGGGCCATCACGAGCGTCGGTTCGGTGACCGCCGTCGAGCGGCAGTGCGGGATGGCGATGCCGCCCGGGACGCCGGTGGCGGTCTTGGATTCACGGGCGAAGGCGTCGGCGAAGAGGCCTTCAACTTCCGTGGCGCGGCCGTTGGCTGCAACTTTGCCTGCCAGGTGCCGGATCACGTCCTCGGGCGAGCTGCCCAGGTTCTGGTCGAGCTCGACCAGTTCGGTAGTAATGAGCTGAGTCACTGTCAATCCTTCCGGAGGGCCGTGATGGTTACGGCATCGGGGGTGGTTTGGTGGACTGCCGGGACTGTGGAGCCCGGCAGGGAGGCGGCGGCGGCACCGTGGGCCACAGCCTGACGGAGGCAATCGGCCGGGGCGGCGCCCTGGCCGGAGGCGAGCAGGTAGCCGGCCAGCGAGGAATCGCCGGCGCCTACCGTGCTTACCGCAGTGACCGGCGGATGCGTGGCCAGCCACGCGCCGTCGGCCGTCACAAGCACCGCACCCTTGGACCCGAGCGTTGCCAGCACGGCACCCACTCCGGAACGCACGACGGCGGCGGCGGCCACCGCGGCAGCCTCCGGATCCGCTTCGAGTTCCTCGGCGGACTTGTGCGTGGCGAATCCGGCTGCGGCAGCCAGTTCCACCAGTTCCTCGGCGTTGGGTTTGAGGAGATCCGGTTTCCCCAGCGCATCGCCGGAGATCGCGGCGGCGAGCGGTTCGCCGGAGGAGTCGACGGCGATGAGGGAGCCTCGTTGCCGTGATCCATGGAACGCAGCCGCCGGGTGACGGTGGCGTAGAAGTCGACCGGGACCCCGGGTGGGAGCGATCCGGCCAGGACAACCCAGCTGGCGCCGCGGGAGCGGTCCAGCAGCAGCCCGATCAGGGCCTCCTGCTGGTCCGCACTGAGAACCGGGCCGGGTTCGTTGATCTTGGTGGTGACGCCGCCGGGCTCGGTGAGCGCCACGTTGCTGCGCAGCGGCTCGCCGATCGGGAGGGCGGCGAAGGGGACGTCGCCAGCCCGGAGCCCGGCGAGGACGGGGTCCGCTTCGGCTCCGGGGAGCACGGCCACCGTTGTCATGCCGGAGGCGACGAGGGCGCGGGAGACGTTGACTCCCTTGCCGCCGGATTCCTGCCGGACGGAGACGGCCCGCTGGACTTCGCCGCGGAGCAGGGGGCCGGGCAACGCCACGGTGCGGTCCAGGCTCGGGTTGGCGGTCAGGGTGACGATCATGCGACCACCACCTCCACTCCGGCGTCCGCGAGGGCGTCGGCCAGGTCCGGGCTGGGTTTCGTGTCAGTGATCAAGGTGTCCAGATCTTTCAACGAGGCGAACTGGACCAGGGTTTCGGCGTCCAGCTTGGAGGCATCAGCCAACACCACTATGCGGCGTGCTGATTGGACGAAGGCAGCCTTGACAGCGGCTTCTTCAGGATCGGGAGTGCTCAGCCCGAAGGCTGCGTGGATGCCGTTGGTGCCGATGAAGGCGATATCCGGACGGATCCGGCGGGCGGCTTCGACGGTGGACTGGCCGACGGCGGCCTGGGTCAGTCCGCGGACCTTCCCGCCCAGCAGGTGCAGGGCGATGCCTGGTTCCCCGGACAGCCTGGCCGCGATGGGCAGGAGTGGGTGATGACCACGAGTTCCGCGGAGGGTCCCGAGATGGCGGCGGTTGCTGCCGTCCGGGCGGCCAGGAGTTCCGCGAGGGACTCGGTGGTGGATCCGGCGTCGATCAGGACGCTGCCGGTGCCGTCCTGCGGGATGAGGGCCAGGGCGGCCTCGGCGATCCGGATCTTTTCCGGCTGCCGCTGGTCGGTCCGGACGAGGATGCTCTCCTCGTTGGTGCTGAAGCGGTCCGGGGACACCGCGCCGCCGTGGACCCGGCGCACACTGCCGGCGGCTTCGAGGGCGGCGAGGTCCCGGCGGACCGTCTCGGTGGTGATGCTGAAGCGCTCGGCGAGGTCCGTGACGCTCGCGCGGCCACTGGCAGTGATGAGCCCAACAATCAACTGTTGGCGTTCCTCGGCGAACACTGGCTCTCCCTTGTGTCAGTACTGCGGGCCTTCCTGCCACTTCCGTGATAGCCATCACATGCAGTGGAGTTGATTGACTTTATCTTTGAATCTGTTGGTTTGTCAATGGAAAACAACATGAACGCAGAAAGTTCGTCGCGCCTCCCGGTGGACATGTCCAGTCTTCGCGCCGGCGAGTGGGCATATGGGGACTATGTCCAGCCGCCGTCTAAGGCACGGGGCATGCCCATCCTTCGGGTTTTGCGGACCGGGGGACATGTCCAGTTTTCGCGGCGGAGAGTGGGCATAGGGGGACTATGTCCAGTCGGAGTCTCAGGCGCGGGGCATGTCCATCCCGCGGGTTTGCGGGCCGGGGACATGTCCAGTTTTCGCGCCGGGGAGTGGGCAAACGGCAGACGCCGGGCCCGACCTCCTGGAGGTCGGGCCCGGCGTCGGGTTTGTTCGTTGGGCTCACTGCGGCCCGCCGGGACTAGATGCCGGCGTCGCGGCTCTCGTTCCGGGTGATGGTCTCGCCGGTGTTGGGATCCACGACGGAGCGGGTTTCGCTCACCCGCCGGGTGCGGCTGCGTCCCGGGGAGGCCAGGACCAGGGATGCGATCAGGCCGATCACGCCCACCACCATCAGGATGTAGCCGACCATTGTCTGGTCCACGTTGGGGATCAGACCGGGGGCGATGGCCCAGGCCAGGATGGCGCCCAGGGCGATGAGGAAGATGGAGGAACCGATTCTCATGACTTGCTCCTTGTGTCCGGTGGGACGGATAGGTATTGCTAAGCATGCTGTCCACCGTCACGCTACAGCCAGGTGTGTGTAGTTTCAACGATCTGAGCGGCGCCACTCCGGTCAGTTTTCGCACGTCAAAGTCTTTTCCGCGGCGGGTTTGGACAACCGCGGCGCGGATCCGGGCTGCGGTTGTCCGTTCTCGTAGCGGATTCACAGTCGCGACTCCGAGGCGGCCCCGGGCGCAGGATCCCCGTACTCTTAAAGGTGCGCCGCGGCAGCCCTGCGCCTGCCGCCCCCGCCCGCAAGCCGTACACGTCCTGCCTCGCCACCCGCCCCACACGCCCGCCGACCACGCATTCCCCGCGGGTCGCCCGAAGGGCCTCACAGAATACCGGTGCCCATGCCTGAAGTTTCTCCCAGAGTCGTTGTCACCGGGCTCGGTGCGGTCACCCCCGTGGGCGGGACCGCGCCCGAGACCTGGGCCGCGCTGCTGGCCGGACGTTCCGGAATCGCGGCGCTGGAGGAGGACTGGGCGCAGGGACTCCCCGTCCGCATGGCCGGCCGGGTGGACGTTGACGTCGCGTCGCATCTCACCACTCCCGAATACAAGAGGATGGACCGCTGCGGGCATCTGGCGCTGATCGCGGCCCGGGAAGCGTGGGCTCAGGCCGGCCGTCCCGAGGCTGACCCGGAGCGGCTGGCCGTGGTGATCGGGTCCGGCTACGGCGGCCTGGACACCACCCTGGAGCAGGCCCGGATACTGGATGCCAGCGGCCCGCGCAGGGTATCCCCGCACACCCTCACCCGGATCATGGTCAACGCGCCGGCGGCCTGGGTGTCCATGGAGGTCGGCGCAAAGGCGGGGCCAGGACCCCGGTGAGCGCCTGCGCCTCCGGGGCGGAAGCCATCTCCCAGGCAGCCGACATGATCCGGGCGGGCGCGGCGGACGTTGTGATCGCCGGCGGCGTGGATTCCTGCATCAACGGCCTGATTGTCAGCGGGTTCGCGCAGATCCGGGCGCTGTCCACCCGCAACGGCGACCCGCAGTCCGCGTCGCGGCCCTTCGACCGGGACCGGGACGGCTTCGTGCTGGCCGAGGGGGCCGCGATCCTGGTCCTGGAACGTGAAGACCACGCCCGGGCCCGCGGGGCCGACATCCTCGGCGTCGTGGCCGGGACCGCGGTGACGTCCGACGCCGTCGACATCGTCGCTGCTGATCCCGTCATGCAGCGCCGGGTCATGGAAAAGGCGATCGCGGCGGCCGGACTTGGCGCCGGGGACATCGGCCTGGTGCACGCCCACGCGACGTCCACCCCCGTGGGTGACCGCCTGGAAGCCGAAGCCATCAATGCCGTACTCGGGAACCAGGTTCCCGTCACGTCGACCAAATCCCTCACCGGGCACCTCCTCGGCGGCGCCGGGGCGCTCGGCGCCATCGTGATGATCCAGGCCTTGAAGACCGGGGCGGTCCCGGGCATCAGCAACCTAGACGAGCCCGACGCCGGAATCGACCTCAACCTCCTCCGGAAAACAGTGACGGACAACCCCGCGAAAGCGGGCATCGCCAACGCCTTCGGCTTCGGCGGGCACAGCACCGCGCTGGTGATCACCGAAAGCTAGGCTGTTCCGATGGAGACAGTCGTCTGGTCCAAGCCGGAACACGAACGCCCCGGCACGCCCCTGCTGGTGATGATGCACGGCTACGGCAGGGACGAGTCCCGGATGGCGAAGCTGTTCGACTCCCTGCCGCCCGCGTTCACCTGCGCCGCGCTGCGCGGGCCCAAGGAGATCGGGGACGGCTACGGCTGGTTCCTGCTGGACTACTTCCTGACCCACGACTTCGCCGACGTCATCTCCTCCACCAACGCGGTCTTCAGCTGGATCGAATCCGTCAAGGCGCAGCACAGCAGCGTCAGCCTGTTCGGCTACTCGCAGGGCATGGCCATGGCCAGCACCCTGCTGCGGCTGCGGCCGGCGCAGTTCCGGGCCGTCGTCGGCCTTTCCGGCTTTGTCCTGGAAAACGAACTCCTGGCGATGAGCGAATCGTTCGAGTCACGCCCGCCGTTCTTCTGGGGCCGGGACCGGGACGACGTGGTGATCAACGACGCCGCCACGGAACACACCGAAGAGTGGCTCCACGAGCACACCCGGCTCACGGCGCGGACCTACCCCGGAATGGGACACTCCATCTCGGCGGCCGAACTGGTGGACGTCAGCGCGTTCCTCCGCCACTACGTGCTGCGCCAGGACAGCTGACCCTGCCCTGCCTGGCCATCAGCGGACCGGCGCGGCAGGGCCAAGTGACCTTTTCTCTGTTTATCCACTTGCGCACCAATTTTGTAAGCGTTTACACTCGACCTTGGCCATGTTTCCGGCCCACGACTTCAGGGGAAGAAAGGGCTGAGCCCGTGCTGCAGGCCAAAGCGCCGCGCGCCACCATCCAGGACGTCGCCGCACTCTCCGGACTCTCCATCTGCACCGTCTCCCGGGCCCTCCGCAACCTTCCGAACGTCTCCGTCAACGCACAGGCCAAGGTCAGCGACGCCGCCGCGAAACTCGGGTACAAGGCCTCCCCGGCAGCCTCCCGGCTGGCGGCGGCAGCACCGGTTCCATCGCCATCATCGCCCCCACCGCCACCGCATGGTTCTTCGCGCAGGCCGTCGAAGCGGCAGAGGAAGTGTTCGCCGGCGGCGGCTACGACACCGTCCTGATCAGCCTCCGGAACCGGCCCAGTGTGCACCGCAAACTCTTCGGCGACCTGGCCGGGCTGTCCCAGCGGGTCGACGGCGTCCTGCTCCTCAATATCGCCCTCAGCGAAGCCGAACTGGCGGACCTCGCCGGCTCCGGCCTGGCCGTGGCCAGTGTGGGCATGCACAGCGTGCCGTGGGACAACGTGGGGATCGACAACGCCGCAGCGGCCCGCACCGCCACCGAACACCTGCTGGGGCTGGGCCACTGGGACGTGGCCATGCTCTCCGGCAGCGAAACCGGTGAGCCCTCCTCATCACCGCCAGCGAGCGGCTGCGGGGCTTCGAACAGGCTCTCGGCGCACATCACCTGACGGTCGATCCGGACCTGATGATCGACGCCGGGTCCAGCATCGAAGGCGGCCGGCAGGCGATGATCGAGCTGATCGAAAACCGCCGAATGCCCTCCGCGATCCTCGCGGGCTGCGACGAAACGGCCTTCGGCGCCCTCATGGCCCTGAGGGATCTCGGTTTGTCTGCACCCAAAAACGTGTCCATCATAGGAATAGACGATCATCAGATGAGCTGGTTCCTGGGACTGAGCACCATCTCCCAGCCGGTGGCCGACCAGGGCGCATTCGCGGCCAACCTGCTGATTGACCGGCTCCACCGCTCGGGGCTCCCGAATCCGCCGTCCAGCCACGTCCTGGAGACCAAGCTGATAGAGCGCAAGAGCACCCGCCGCCGGCGCTGACCTGCGCCTCCACCACCCGCCAGTCCGGCCCGCGCCGTCCGCATGTCGCCGCCGTCCAAAAGTTCCAGAGCCCGCCCCGGTGCCCCCGCCACAAACGGGCCGCCGGCCCGCCCCGATTTAGATACCGCCGTCTGAAAGGACCATCGACCATGACTGAGATTTCCAACAGCACCCCTCGAGCTGGACCAGCGCCTCCGCCATCCTCTTCGACCTCGACGGCGTCCTGACGCCCACCGCGATTGTGCACGAGCGGGCGTGGCAGGAACTCTTCGACGGGTTCCTCAAGACCGTCCCCGAGGCGCCCGGCTACCGCGAAAGCGACTACTTCGACCACATCGACGGCAAGCCGCGCTTCGACGGCGTCCGCGACTTCCTGGCCTCCCGCAGCATCGTGCTGCCCGAAGGTCCGCTGGACGACGACCCGGCGCACAACACCGTCCACGGCCTGGGCAACCGCAAGAACAGGGTCTTCAACGACATCGTCGAGGCAGGCGGCGTCAAGCCCTACGAAGGCTCCGTACGGTTCATCGACGCCGCGCTGGCCCGCGGACTCAAGCTCGCCGTCGTCTCCTCCTCCCGCAACGCCCCGGCCGTGCTCAAGGCCGCCGGGCTCTCGGACTATTTCCCGGTGGTGGTCGACGGCGTCGTCGCCGTGGCCGAAGGACTGCCCGGCAAGCCCAGCCCGGCGACCTACCAGTACGCCGCCCGCCTGCTGGGCCTGCCCAGCGAGGACTGCGTCGTCGTCGAGGACGCCGTCTCCGGCGTCCAGGCCGGCAGCGCGGGAAGCTTCCACTCGGTGATCGGCGTGGACCGCGGCGCGGGCCGGCAGACCCTGCTGGCCGCCGGAGCCACGCTCGTGGTCAACGACCTGGACGAGCTCCTCTAGCCTGCCCAACCGCCCGCAAAGGCGGCAGACACTCTCACCGCAGAACTTCACCCCAGCTCTTTCACCCCAGCATTTTCACCGCCCACAAGGAAAGCCCCCACTATGGCCCTCATCACCTCGGACCGCGCACGGTTCCCCAACGACCCCTGGCAGCTGGTGGAGACCGTCCACCTCCCCGGCAATGCCGGCACGCTGGAGACGCTCTTCAGCCTGGGCAACGGGCACCTCGGCATCCGCGGCGCCCACTGGGCGGCCGCCGACGCGGAGCTGCCGGGCAGCTTCATCAACGGGTTCCATGAAACCTGGGACATCAAGCACGCGGAGAACGCCTACGGCTTCGCCCGCACCGGCCAGCGGATCCTCTACATCCCGGACGCCAACAACTTCACCGTGATCGTCGACGGCGAAAGCCTGAGCCTGGACGAATCAACGGTGCTGGATTACCGGCGGAGCGTCGATTTCGCCACCGGCGTCTACGAATGCCGGATCACCTGGCAGTGCCGCTCCGGTGCCACCGTGACCACCACCGAACGCCGGGCCGTCGGCTACGAGTCCCGCGGTGCGCTTGGCATCTCGCTGGAACTCGCCACGGACCGGGACGTCTCCGCTGACGTGACCTCCTCGGTCATCAACCGCCAGGACCAGCCGGTCGAGGACCATTCGGCCCATGACCCGCGCCGTGCCGGCCGGCACGCCGGGCGCGTGCTGCTTCCGGTACGGCTCGACGGCGGCGACGGCTCGCTGCGCCTGTCGTGGGAGACGGCCGAATCCAAACAGCGCATCGGCCTGGCCGTGGACCACTGGACGAACGCCGGCGTGCAGCCTTTCGACACCCAGGTGCACGAGGACGACAGCAGCGTCCGCTACGTCCTGGCCGTCGGCGCCGACGAACCGTTCGTGCTGGAGAAGAGCGTCAGCTACGCCGTGGGGCAGGCCTCTGCGGACCTGGCCGACGACGCCGAAGCCGGCATCAAACCGCTCGCGGACATCTTCGCTGAAAGCGCCGCGCACTACCGCGACTACTGGACCACGAGCGACATCGTCCTCGCCGGGCAGACCGAACTCCAGCAGGGCGTCCGCTGGAACCTCTTCCAGCTGGCCCAGGCCACAGCCTGCGCCGACGTCGCCGGCATCCCGGCCAAGGGGTCAGCGGCTCAGGCTACGACGGGCACTACTTCTGGGACCAGGAGGTGTACCTGATGCCGTACCTGACGTACACCAGCCCGGGCAACGCCCGCCAGGTCCTCGAGTTCCGCCACAACATGCTGCCCGAGGCCAAGATCCGCGCCAAGGAGCTCAGCGTGGACGGCGCACTCTTCCCCTGGCGCACCATCAACGGGCTCGAGGCCAGCGCCTACTACGCCGCCGGCACGGCCCAGTTCCACATCGCCGCCGCGATCGCGTTTGCCACCAACCGCTACATCTGGGCCAGCGGTGACCAGGCGTTCCGGGAAACCCTCGGCTCAGAACTGCTGATCGAGACCGCCCGGATGTGGGCGTCCCTGGGCTTCTTCGGCAAGGACGGGCTCTTCCACATCCACGGCGTCACCGGCCCGGACGAGTACACCGCCGTCGTCAATGACAACCTGTACACCAACGTGATGGCGCGGTTTAACCTGCGCGCCGCGGCGGCGCTGGATCACCCGGGGATCGACGACGCCGAACGCGAGTTCTGGGAGCAGGCCGCCAACCGGATGCAGCTGCCCTACGACGGGGACCTCGAGGTGCACTCGCAGGATAACGACTTCATGACCCTGGAGCCGTGGGACTGGACTACGCCCCGGTCCAAATACCCGCTGCTGCTGCACTTCCATCCGCTGGTGATCTACCGGCACCAGGTCCTCAAGCAGGCGGACAGCGTGCTGGCCATGTTCCTGCAGTGGCAGGACTTCTCCGCCGAGGAAAAGCGCCGCGCCTTCGACTTCTACGATCCGATCACCACCGGCGATTCAACCCTCTCCGCCTGCGTGCAGGGCATCATGGCGGCCGAGGTGGGCTACGGCGAGGCCGCGTTGAACCACTTCACCCACGCCTTGTTCATCGACCTCGACGACACACACGGCAACACAATCGACGGTGTGCACATCGCCTCCACCGGCGGGGTCTGGAGTTCGCTGGTCAGCGGCTTCGCGGGCCTGCGGGACCAGGGCGCGGTGCCATACTTCGACCCGCGGCTGCCCGCCGACTGGGACGGGTTGTCCTTCCACCTGAAGATCCAGGGCCGGCTGCTGAAGCTCGAACTGGAACAGGGCGCCATCAGCCTGACCGTGCGCGAGGGCGCACCGCTCGACGTCGACGTGCGAGGCGAACTGTTCACGGTCGACGGCGACACGGTCCGGGTCCAGCTGGCCCCGGTCGCCGCGCCGGAGCCCACGATCTTCCCGAGCGGACTTCCAACGGCGTCCATCCCGATCGTGCGCGCGGCGGTCTAAGCGCGGCGGTTCCCGGACCGTTCGCCGGACTCGGACCCGGTGCCGCCGGGGCTCTCGCCCGCATCGATGCTCTCGCGGCCGTCCTCCAAGGGGTGGGCTTGTTCATCGGCCCGCATCCGCGCTGCGATCATGGCGACGACGGCCATGACCGGGCACACGGTCCCGGCGACCAGGAAGATGAGACCCACCGGAAGCACCTCCGCAGCGGGCCCGGCGAGGGCCATGGAGACCGGCATCAGGGCCAGCGAGACAAAGAAATCCAGGCTTGAGACACGGCCCAGCAGGTGCGGCGGGACGCGGCGCTGCAGCAGCGTGCCCCAGATGACCATGCCCATGCCGCCGGTGGCGCCGAAGATAAACAGGGCGGCCGCCAGTGCCCAGAAGCTGTCCATAATGCCGACGGCGGCGAGCGGCAGGCTGCGGCGCCCCAGCCCACCATCATTACGGTGAGGTAGCGGCGCGGCAGCGGAACGAGGCCGTGGCCAGCGAGGCTGCGGCGCCTCCCACGCCCGCGATGGCGAGCAGGAAGCCGAACATACGCGCGTCGCCGCCGAGCTGGTCGCGGACCACGAACGGCAGCAGCACCTCAATGGGGCCGATCAGGAACAGCACGGAGATGCAGGCCCACAGCAGGGTCCACAGCAGCCAGGGGGTCTTGACCGTGTAGCTGACGCCTTCGCGAAGGTCGTGGAGCACCGACGTCCTGGCAGGCGGACCGGGATCAGCGCCGCCCTCAGTGCCGCCCTCCGCGGTCACGCTTTCCGTCCCCGGGAGGGACTCGCGCCGGAGCAGGTTGAGGATGCAGAACGCCAGCAGATGGCAGGCAGCCACCCCCGTCACGGCGTGCGCGGGGGAGAGGGTGGCCACCAGGATGCCCGCGACGGCCGGTCCGGCGGCCTGCTGCAGGATGGGCCGCATGGTCCCCTCCATGCCGTTGGCCGCGAGCAGGTCCTCCGGCGGCAGGATCCGGGGAGGATGGCGGAGTAGGCCGGGAAGAAGAACGCGGCCCCGACTCCCAGCACAAACGCTCCCAGCGCCAGATGCCAGAGCTGCAGCCAGCCCAGCATGGCCAGACCGCTGATGCTGGCGATCACGGCAAGGTTGGCGCCCTCCACCGCGATGATCAGCAGCCGCTGCGGCAACCGGTCCGCCGCGATGCCGCCCGCGAGCAGAAAAGCGACGAGGCCCACACTGCCCGCAGCCGCCACTAGGGAGAGCTCCAGCGGGCCCCCGCCCAGATGGATCACCTCATAAACCATCGCCACGGCCCACATCCCGGAGCCGAAAATGGAGATGGCCAGGGCCGCTATCAGCACACGGTATTCCCGGTGCACGAACGGGCGCAGAGCCCTCAGTGAACGCATGGATTCAGTCTAAACGCGGACCCGCCCCCGCGGACCGGCGGGGCGCTTCCCCGCGGGCGCCCCCGGATAGGCTCCTGTCATGAACACATCGGCCGCCGTGACGGCGCGGCGAAGCCTGGCATTCATCGGCACCAACGCGGGACTCGCACTGCACCCGGTGAATTCCCGCGGCATGCTGCTGCCGGGCGAGCCGGCGAGCTGCTTCGCGTCATTCTGGATGGCCGACTGGTCGCGCTGGGGCGCGGGCAATGCCCTGCTGGTCGCCACCCGCCAGGGCTGGCGGAGCTACGGAACCGATGCGTCCTTTGCCGCATCCCTGGCCATCGAACTGACCCGCCACTTCCCGGAGGCCGCCCGGTTCCCGCTGGACGGCATCAGCCACACGGGCGACGAGTTCGACGTCGCGCTCGACGCCGGGCAGGGCCTGCGTGCCACCGGACGGAAAGCCGAGCTGGAGATCAGCGGTGTCCTGGACCGCCGGCAGTTCGCCGCTCCCAACTTCCAGCTCGGCGACGCCAGCGCGGCGCTCAGCAACGTCTACCTGCCGTGCAGCACCGGGCGGCTCGCGGAATTCGGCGTCGAATGGCCCGGCGCCGCCACCATGTACCCGGGACCGCTGGGCCCGGCGTCGTCGGCCTTCGTGGCCGTGGCCGAATCGTGGGCGCTGTAGCCGCCTTGCCGTTCGACGGCGGAGGCGCCGGGGATGGGCCGGTGGCCTAGTGTTAACACCGGATGAAACTCAGCACACTTACGGTTCACCGAGAGGCGATGATGGCCAAGCGACGCAACCCGGCAATAAATATTGCCCAGAAGTCAGCACACAACGCGATGTTCGATGCCCAGGGCAATCCCAAGCCGGGCGTCCACAACGTGCTCCTGCGGGCCGTTGAAGTCCAGCGCCCGCTGGTGCTGGCGAACCTCCGCCGGCTCCAGCGCAGGCACCCGCAGGCCACTGCCGCGCAGCTCGCCGCGACGCTTGAACGGGACTATCTCCTGGCCGTCACCGGCGGCGGTGCGCTTGTGGGCGGCGCGGCCGTGATCCCCGGCGTCGGGACCGCAGCGGCACTGGGCCTCTCGGCCGCCGCCACCGTGGGGTTCCTCGAAGCCACAGCACTGTTCTCCACCTCCCTGGCCGAACTCCATGGGGTGAGGCTGGTGGATCCCGAGAAGGCCAGCACCCTGGTCATGGCGATCATGCTGGGCGAGGAGGGCACCGCACTCTTGAGCTCCCTGAGCGGGCAGGCCGCGGGACAGGCCGGGAGGCAGGGCCCAGGCCCCACGCAGGCCTGGGGCTCCCTCTTCTCCCGCCGCGTGCCGCTGGCCGGCTTCGGCACGGTGCGGGAACGGATCCAGACGATGTTCCTCCGGACCCTGCTGAAACAGCAGGGCACGGCCTGGCTGGGCCGGGCGTTGCCGTTCGGCATCGGCGCCGTCGTGGGCGGCGTCGGCAACCGCGTGATGGGCCGCGCCGTCGTCGCGAACGCCAAGGAGGCGTTCGGCCCGATGCCGCTCGTCATTCCCGGCGAGCTCGGGGGCCCGCCGCAGGCCGGGGACCTGGCAGCAGTGCCGGAGAAGGGTATGAAGGAGAATGACACGAAGGACAAATCAGCCCAGGAAGGCGGCACGTTTTGGATCTGAACGCTGATCTGGGGAGTCCTTCGGGACCTGGACCATGGGCGACGACGCCGCGATGCTCCCGCTGGTCACGAGCGCCAGCGTGGCCTGCGGGCTGCACGCCGGGGACCCCGTGACCATGCTGGACACGTGCCGGGAAGCCTACGAGCTGGACGTCCGGGTGGGCGCCCACCTCGGGTACCCGGACCTGGCCGGATTCGGCCTCCGGGCCATGGACATCACCTTCGATGACCTTTTCGGCGCCGTGCTCTACCAGCTCGGCGCGCTGGACGGGTGGCGCACGCCGTCGGCGCCTCCGTGGACTACGTGAAGCTGCACGGGGCGCTCTACGACCGGACAGTGCGCGACGCCGAGCAGGCCTCCGCCGTGGTCGCCGCCATCCAGGCCTACGACCCGGGACTGCCCGTCCTGGGCTTCGCGGGTTCGGCCCTCTTGGGGATCGCCAAGGACGCCGGTCACCCGGTCTTCTCCGAGGCTTTCGCCGACCGCGCCTACCTGCCGGACGGCACCCTCGTGCCGCGCTCGCAGGACGGCGCCCTGCTGCACGACGCCGGGCGGATCGCCGAACGGGCCGTCCGCCTCGCCACCAAGGGCGAAGTGGAAGCCGTCGACGGCACCGTGCTCCGGATCAAACCGGATTCGTTGTGCCTCCATGGCGACAGCCCCGGTTCCATCGAGACGGCCACGGCGATCCGTGCGGCCCTGGTCGGCGCCGGAGTGGAGCTGGAAAGCTTCGCCTGAGCCCTGGGTGAGGCCGGCACGGCCCTCGGCCGCCTAGCCGAAGACCAGATGCGCCACCGTGAAAATGGCGAGCCCGGCGAGGGCTCCACCACGGTGCCGTTGATCCGGATGAACTGCAGGTCCTTGCCGATCTGGAGCTCGATCTTCTGCGAGGTCTCCTCGGCGTCCCAGCGGGCCACGGTATCGGTGATCACGCCGGCGATGTCCGAGCGGTACGTCCTGACGAGGTAGCCCGCGGCGTCCCCGATCCACTTGTTCACCTTGCCGGCGAGTTCGGGATCGACCACCAGGCGGGTGCCGAAGTCATGCACGGCGGCTTTGAACCGTACGGTGAGTTCGCTGTGCGGGTCGTCGACGGCGGAAAGCAGGGCGGCCTTGATGGTGCCCCACGTGCGGGAGGCCAGTTCGCGGATCTCGGGATCGCCGAGGACCTGGGCTTTAATGCCCTCCGCCCGGGCGATCATCACCGGATCATGCTGCAGATCCTGCGCGAGGTCCTTGAGGTACTTGTCGATCGACAGGCGGACCTGGTGCTGCGGATCTGCCTGCACGGCCCGCGTGAACTTCAGGATCTCCACGTAGACCTTGTCGCCCACCAGCCCGTCCACGAACGACGGCACCCACGTCGGCGAACGGTCGGTGACCAGCCGGTTGACCGTTTCCTGGTTGTCCCGCACCCAGTCCACGGTGCGGTCCACCAGCACGTCCACCAGAGCATGGTGGTGCCCGTCCTCGAAGATCCGCTGGGCCACCCGGCCCACCGGAGGACCCCACGGCGGGGCGAGCAGATGCCGGCGGACCATGCCCTCGATCACGGCCTGGACGTCGTCGTCGTTGAGCACCGTAAAGGCGCCGCGGATGACGGCGGCGCCTTCCTTGGCGACGCGTTCGGCGCCGCCGGGCCCGGAGAGCCAGGTTCCGGCTTTGCGGGCGATATTCACGGAGGCGAGCTTTTCGTGGACCACCTGTTCGGAGAGGAAATTGGTTTCCACGAATTCGCCCAGCGAGGCGCCGATCTGGTCCTTGCGCTGCGGAATGATGGCGGTGTGCGGGATCTTGATGCCCATGGGGTACTTGAACAAGGCTGTCACGGCGAACCAGTCGGCGAGGGCGCCCACCATGCCGCCCTCCGCCGCGGCCCGGACGTATTCGAGCCAGGGGTACTGGTCCTGGAAGGCAAAGGCGACCACAAAAATGACGGCCATCAGGATCAGCAGCGAGAGCGCCAGCAGCTTCATCTTCCGCAGCGCGGCAGCCTTCTCGGCGTCGCCCGATGCCACGGACTGGCGGCGGGCCGGATCGCCGGCGGCGCTCTCTCCGGCGCTGCCGGCGCCTTCCGGACGGGTACTTGGCTCAGTATTCACCTGCATGTGCCCAGCCTAGCCCCGCTTTGGCGGGGGCCGTCGGCTAACGTGGCAGCATGACGACTGACGAGTCCGCCACAGCCCGTCCCCTGGTCTACGCCCACCGCGGGGCGAGCGAAGCGTTCGCCGAGCACACCCGGGCCGCTTACCTGCAGGCAATCGCCGACGGCGCCGACGGAGTGGAGTGCGACATCCACCTCACCCGGGACCAGCACGCGGTGCTGCTGCACGACGCCAACTTGGACCGTACCTCGGACGGTACCGGCCCCGTGGCGGACCGTACTCTTCACGAGCTCCGGCAGCTGGACTTCTCCTCCTGGAAGGGCGCCAGGATTCCGGACGATTACGGCGCCAAGTCCGCCCAGTTCCTGACGCTCCCGGACCTGCTGGTGCTGCTGCGGAACGCCGGCCGGGAAATCGGCCTGGCGATTGAGTTCAAGCACCCCAGCCCCTTTCAGCTCAAACTCGAGGACCGCGTCCTGCAGGTCCTCCGGTCCGGGGCTGGGATCCGGCGACGTCCCGGCTGGACAACATCACGGTGTCCTTTATGAGCTTCAGCCCGGACTCGGTGAAGCACCTGCTGAGGTCAGTCCCGGCATCCGCCGTGTGCCAGCTGGTGGACGAGGTCAACGTCGAGGAAATCCGGGAGGAACTCGGACTGGGGGCGTTCACCGGCGGGGCGCTGGCCAACGTCATGAAAGCTGCGCAGGCCGAAGCTGAGCGGATCCTTGACGACTGCGAGACCGGGCTGGCCGGTCCGGGCATTGACTACGTCCGCGAGCATTCCCGCACCATCCGGCGCTGGCTCGGCTCCGGCCGTCGCTTCCGGGTGTGGACGGTGGACTCGGAAAACGACGTCGCGCTGTGCCAGGGCCTCGGGATCCACGAGATCACCACGAACAGGCCGGCGCAGGTCCTCGCCCAACTGTCGGCCGGTTCCCGGAGCCTCTAAACGGGCAGTACCAACGGCTACGCCGCCAGGTCGCGGCGCCGCCAGCGGCGTAGCCCAGCGCCGCGACGGCCGCCGCGGCCACGGTGAGAGCCGCCAGTGCCGGCAGGCCCCGGAGTCCACCGGGAGCAGCGGGGAATGCCTGAAGGGGAGAGATCCATCAGCCACTCGGGTGCGTTCCAGAGCACCCCGAATTCACCCAGGGCCACCAATGCCAGCAGGAAGCCCCAGACCGCCCCGGCCAGCCGCGGCGCCCAGCCGAACACCGCCAGCGCCACACTGGTCACCACCCACGCGGCGGGCACCTGGGCCAGGGCGGCCACGGTGCTGCGGCCCACCAGTGCGGCGTCGCCGATGGCGAAGGCTGCGCCCGCGCCGATCGACGCCCCGGCCAGCAGGAGCAGCGCAGCGACTCCGGCCAGGGCAAACACGAAGTGGCTGCTGGCCCACCGGATGCGCGTGGTGGCCGTGCCCAGCAGGGCTTCGGTGTGGCCCGCGGATTCCTCACTGCGCAGGTGGTTGGCCGCGGATACCCCGTAGGCCGCTGCCAGCACGCCCATGATGCTGATTTCGGCGGCCAGGAAGGCGTCCGTCAGGGCTTCCCGGCCGCCCAGCAGCCTGATCAGGTCCTGGGCGTTCGGTGAATTCAGCAGTTCTCCCACGTTGCTGACCAGGGATCCGATCACGACACCGAACAGGACGAACGCCACGGCCCAGGCGAGCAGCACGCGGTACTGCAGGCGCACCGCCAGGTCCCAGACACCGTTGAGCGACCCGGCGGACGGCCCGGGGCGCTCGGCGCGGAGGCCGGCCCCGAGGTCGCGCCGGGCCCGGAGCGCAAATGCGGCCGGGACCAGGACCAGGCACAGGACAACCGGCAGCGCCAGAACCCACCAGCGGTCCCCGGCGAAGGCCCGGATCTGCTGGTTCCACCCGATGGGTGAGAGCCAGGACAGCACTGAGGGCCCCGGCTCGGCCAGGTCTCCGACCGCACGCAGTCCATAGGTGACGGCGATGAAACCAATGCTGAGCCCCGTCGCGGCCCGGGCACTGGCGGTCAGCTGCGCGGCCAGACCCGCCAGGGCACTGAACGCCGTCCCGGTGGCAGCCCAGCCCAGGCCGAACGCGAGGGATCCTGCGGCCGGCAGCCCGCCGGCCGCCAGCGCAGCCGCCGCGAGCAGCCCAAGCACCACGTTGGCGCCGAGGCTGATGGTGAGTGCGGACGCCAGCGGCGCGTCACGGCCCAGCCTTCCGCCGCCGAGCAGTTCCAGGCGTCCGCTCTCCTCGTCGCCCCGGGTGTGCCGGATGACGAGGATCACCATAAGGACGGCCAGGATGGCGGTCATAAACGCGGTGTATTTGATCAGCGACAACGCACCGATCGACGTGGGATCGTAGATCCGCCCGAACAGGGCAACCATCGAGGCGGTCGCGTTCAGAGCAGTGGCGGCCTCCACCCGGCTCGCCGTATCCGGGTAGAGCTCGGCGCCGGCCAGCGCCGTCGAGTAGGTAACCAGGGCAAAACCGGCAATCCAGAAAGGCAGCAACCAGCGGTCCCGCCGCAGTCCCAGCCGGATCAGGACGCCCGTTCCCGCCAGGGTCTCAGGCATCGCCGGACCGCCGCGGGACTGCGCCATCGACGGTGGCGCGGCCGGCTCCGCCGTCGCCGCCGGCCGCACCGGCGTCGACGTCGTTCCCGGAGCCGTAGTGCCGCAGGAACAGATCCTCCAACGTCGGCGGCTGGCTGGTCAGGGCGTGCAGGCCCACGGAGGTCAGCGCGTGCAGGAACGGGCCCAGGCCGGCGGGCTCTACCTGCGCGCTGACCCGGTGGTCCGTCACCACGACGTCGTGGACGCCGGGCAGGAGGTCCAGCCCGGGAGGCACCGCGGCGACGTCCGCCGTGACCGAGGTGCGGGTCAGGTGCCGCAACTGCTCCAGCGGGCCGGTCTCCACGACCCTCCCGGCACGGATGATGCTGACCCGGTCGGAGAGCGCCTCGGCCTCGCTGAGGATATGGCTGCTCAGCACCACGGTGCGCCCGTGCGCACGCAGTTCGCGGACACAGCCGCGGAACGCGTCCTCCATCAGCGGATCCAGCCCGCTCGTCGGCTCGTCCAGGAGGAACAATTCGGCGTCGGTGGCCAGGGCGGCCACCAGGGCCACTTTTGCCGGTTCCCTTTGGAATACGAGCGGGCCTTCTTGCTGGGGTCCAGCTCGAACAGTTCCAGGAACCGGTCTCGGCGGGCGCGGTCCTGGCCTCCCTGCAGCCGGCCCAGCAGGTCGATCACCTCGCCGCCCGTCAGGTTGGGCCACAGAGCCACGTCCCCGGGGACGTAGGCCAGCCTGCGGTGCAGGGCCGCCACATCGCGCCACGGATCCAGCCCGAGCACCCGGATGGACCCGGCGTCGGAACGCAGGAGGCCCAGCAGGAGCCGCAGCGTGGTGGACTTGCCGGACCCATTGGGGCCCAGGAAGCCGTGCACCTCGCCGGCGGCCACGTCGAAATCCAGTCCGTCCAGGGCCGTCACGGACCCGAAACGCTTCACCACACCGGTCATTTCCACCACACTGCTCATAGTCAACAAGCTACGCCGGGTTGCCCGCGGTAGGCCCCTGCGGAAAGTCCCCTTTCCGGCGCCTTCTGACGCAGTTAGCGAGGGGTCCGTGGCTGTGATTGAGTTGGTCCATGCCTTCTCGCTGGTCCGGCCGGGACACCCAGACGCTTTCCGCCGTGGCGATGAGCGCCCTGCTGCTGGCCAGCGCCGGCAAGCACTTCGAAGACCCCGGGTTCTTCGGCCCCGTTGTGCCGGATTTCCTCTGCCGCGACGACTCCGGCGAACAGTCCAACGGCCCCCTCGCCGTGTTGTCCCGGGAGGAGTGGGTGGCGGTCAGCGGCCTGCTCGAGGCCGGTGCCGCCGTCGCGCTCCTGGTTCCGGCGACCCGTCGCGCGGCCGCCGGCTGCGTCACAGCCATGTTCACGCTGTTTATCGCAGGGCACCTCGGCGCCCTGCGCCGGGCCTACGGCCCGGACGGGACGCCCGGCCAGCGCCGCATCCACTCCCTGCGGCTGCCGCTGCAGGCGCCGCTCATCGCCTGGGCCTGGAGCCTGACAAAGCACGTCCCCGGAAACCGGTCCGGCCGTGAAACTCCTGCAGTCCCCGGCGGTGCGGGTGGGGCTCTCCATCAGTATCGCCACCGGTCTCTACGGGGTGTCCTTCGGCGCCCTGTCCGTCACATCCGGACTCGACTTCTGGCAGACCATGGCCCTGAGCCTGCTGCTGTTCAGCGGCGGCTCGCAGTTCGCGTTTATCGGTGTGGTGGCCGGGGGCGGTTCCGGCGTCGCCGCCATGGGGGCGGCCACGTTGCTCGGCATGCGCAACGGGATCTACGGCATGCAGATCAACGCCCTGCTGCAGCCCCGCGGCCTGCTGCGGTTTGCCGCCGCCCACGTCACCATCGACGAGTCCACCGCCACGAGCACCGGGCAGACGGATCCGCTCGAGCAGAAGCGCGGCTTCTGGACCGCGGGCCTAGGGATCTTCATCCTCTGGAACGTGTTCACCGCCGTGGGCGCGCTCGCCGGAAGTGCGCTGGGGGATCCCAAGCAGTGGGGCCTCGACGGCGCCGCCGTCGCGGCGTTCCTGGGGCTGCTCTGGCCGCGGCTCAAGGGGCGCGAACCTGTGGCGATCGCCGTCGTCTGCGCCCTGGCCACCGTGCTGGCCGTACCGTTCGTGCCCGCCGGGGTGCCGATCCTGGTGGCTGCCGTGGTGGCGGCTGCCATTGGCTGGTTCAGCCACGGCCGCAGTGACGAAGGGCTTGAACCCGACGTGGACCCTTACGCCGAACACCCGCACCCGCAGGGGATGCCACGTGACCCTCTGGATGTGGCTGCTGCTCTCCTGCGTGCTGGCCTACGGCTGGAAACTGCTGGGCTATCTGGTGCCGGCGAGCGTGCTGCGGGACCCCGGATGTCGCGGATTGCCGGGACCATGACCATCGGCCTGCTGGCGTCCCTCACGATCGTGAACACCGTGGCCTCCGGCCAGGCCCTGGTGCTGGACGCGCGGCTGGGGGCCCTGGCCGCCGCCGGCATCGCCCTGATGCTCCGGGCGCCCTTCCTGGTGGTCGTCCTCGCCGGAGCCGGCGCCGCGGCAGGACTCCGGTTGCTGGGGTGGAGCTGACCGGTTGGCAACGGTCTTTAGTCCCTACTTGCCGCCGGAGCCCCGTGGGAGCATTCGGATATGAGCGACAAAGACGATCCGGATACTCCTGCGCCCGGCAAGGGCCAGCATCCCAAAGCGCACGAGCCGTTCGTTCCGCCGGGAGCCGAGTCCACCAGGGAACTTCGTGATGTGTCGCGCCGGCGCCGGGAAGCCGAGGAGAAGCTGCAGCACCACCTCCAAGAGGCCAAAGAGAAGCCCGCGGAGGATTGATGTTCAGAACCCGGCTGTCGGAGCGTCTGCAGGATCTGTTGCTCGAAAATGACGTGCTGGAGGACTTCCTCCGCCAACTCTCCGCTCTTGCCGCCGAGTTTGCCTCAGCCGAAACCGGCCGCGAGGTAGTGTGCTCCGTGCGGTTGGCCCGGCCGCGCCGGACGGCGGTCCTGGCCTCCAGCAACCCCGAGGCTCGGTTTCTGGAAGGCTTGCAGGACGGACTCGCGGAGGGGCCGGGGCTGGAGGCCCGTAAGACCCGGCAACCCGTGCTGGTGCCGGACACGACGATGGATCCGAGATGGCGGCGGTACCAGCGGGCCGCCGCCCAACGCGGGAACCGCAGCGTTCTCGCTGTGCCGCTGCTTGAGGACCGGGACGCGGCGGCCACCCTGACCTTCTTTTCGGCGTCGCCCGAGGCGTTCGACGACGTCGCCGTCACCGCCTGCGAGGCGCTCGCCGTCCGGGCCGCCAAGGTGGTCAGGCTGGCTGTCCGGTTCGAAACCGCGCAGGGCATGAGCCGGGACCTGCTGCAGGCGATGAGGTCGCGGACCGTGATCAACCTGGCCACCGGCATTCTGATGGCCCAGAGCCGCTGCTCGCAGTCGGAAGCGTTCGAGCTGCTGACCAAGGTCTCCAACACCAGGAACGTCAAGCTCAGGATCGTGGCCGAGGAGATCCTCCGGCGGTTCGACGGCGCCCCCGCCGGTGCTGCCTTCAGCGCCTGAGACCCTACCGCGGTGCCCCGAGGCCGGCGAGCCTGAGGATGAGCTGAAGCCCGTCGGGGGTTCCGGGCCAGTGCCTGCGTACCGCTTCCTCGCCCGCCCGCGCGATCACCGAGCGCAGCACCAGGGCCACAATGATGACGTCGTCCGCGTAGCCGATCACGGGCAGGAAGTCCGGCACAATATCGATCGGCGAGAGCAGGTAGACCAAGAGCAGGGCGAGCCGTATCCGCACACCGGTGCCCAGAGACTTGTCAGCCAGCAGCCGCCGCAGGAGCCGCAGGAGGTCCGGCAGCAACCGCAGTGCGTCCTTCATCGCGACCGTTTCCGGGTGCCGGCGCGCATAGCCCCACAGGAGGAGCAACAGTACGGCATAGATGAGCAGCACCCCGCCGACGATGCCCGCCACGGTTTCCCATGACACGGGTGTCAGCCGAGGTAAGAGTCGAACGCGGTGCCCGGCAGCGGCGCCTGCGGCGGAGGGCCGCGTCGGGCGCTCTGTGCGGATGGCGTCCTCGACGAGGGCGACGGGACGGCGCCAGGCATCCGAACCGGCCTCCATGGTGTCCACGACGCCGATCAGCATGGCCAGCAGGCGGATCATGTCCGTCATGGAAATGTCGCTGCGCAGGGTTCCCTGCCCCTGGCCGCGGCCTAGGAGCACGGCCACGGATTCGATCAGGTCACCGGTGATGCCGGTGAGCAGTCCGCGCCGGCCGGCGACGGCTCCCAGCAGGTTGGCTTCCTCGCTGGCCACGCCCATTAGGGCGTCGATGACACGGAAGAGGCCGTCGGCGGCATCGGGCCCGGCCAAGGCCTCTTCGATGACGGGATCGACCAACAGTCCGAGCTGCCGGTGCAGCGCAGCGAGGACCAGTTCCTCTTTGTCGGCGAAGTTCCTGAACAGCGTGGCCGGGCCGACGCCGGCGGTCACGGCGATGGTCTGCAGCGGGACTTCCGGGCCGTGCTCCCGGAAGCACTGGCGGGCGGCGGTGATGATCTTGTCAACGTTCCGCGCGGCGTCGGCGCGGAGCGGCCTGCGGTCTGCTACCCGGTTCATTTGCTTAGGTTAGCAACGCTAAGCCGTAGCCGGGAGGTTACTACCGGGTAGTCCCTTATGTGACGGATCCGGCCACGATCCGGGGCCTGGTCTAGGCTCGGCCCAGGCCCGGCAACGGGGAGTAACGGGCCCCCAGTCACGCCGGCACGGGGCCGCATCACGTGCGAGACTGGTGCCATGCTGCTTGCCTTTTCCGTCGCGCCCTCGGGCCGTCCCGTCCGTACCGCCGATGACTCACCCGCCGCTGCCGCTGCCGCTGCCGTCCGGTCGGACGAGGCGTCGGTCCACGACGCCGTCGCCGACGCCGTGCGGATCGTCCGTGAGTCCGGTCTGCCCAACCACACCGACTCGATGTTCACCACCATCGAGGGCGAATGGGATGAAGTCTTCGACGTCGTAAAGCGCGCCACCGAGGCCGTGGGCCGCTACGGCAGCCGGGTTTCCCTCGTAATCAAGGCGGACATCCGGCCGGGCTATACAGGCGAACTCACCGGAAAGCTGGACCGACTGGAGCACGCCCTCGGGGACGCCGGAGACCCGGCCGCGGGCTAAAATCCCGACGGCCCGGAGCCTACCGCCGGGACAGGCCAGCTGGAAGACTGAGGGGCATGTTCGAGCATCAGCCCACCGACCGCTGGATCGCCGTCGAGGACTTCCTCTCCGAGGCCGTGGTCCGCCCTGACAACGCCCTGCAACGTGCCGTCACCACCGCCCTCGAGGCGGGCATGCCCCGATCGAAGTCGCCCCGAATGCCGGCAAGCTGCTGAAACTGCTCGTCCAGCTTTCCGGTGCCCGCCGCGTGCTGGAGATCGGTACGCTGGCAGGCTTCAGCACTATCTGGATGGCCCAGGGACTGCCCGACGGCGGCCGGCTGCTCACGTGCGAATACCTCCCCAAACACGCCGACGTGGCCCGCGCCAACGTGGACTCCGCCGGGCTGGGCCACCTCGTGGAGATCCGGGTCGGGGCGGCGCTGGACACACTGCAGGCGCTCGCCGACGAGGGCGCGGAGCCCTTCGACTTCGTCTTCATCGACGCGGACAAGGAAAACAACCCGCACTACCTCGACTGGGCCATCCGCCTGGGCAGGCCCGGCACGGCCGTCGTGATGGACAACGTGGTCTGGGAAGGCGCCGTGCTGGATCAGTCGATGGACACCGTCAACGCCCCCGGCATCATCAGTGCGCTGACCATGCTCGGCGAGGACCCGAGGCTGGACGCCACCGTCATCCAGACCGTGGGCTCCAAAGGATGGGACGGCTTCGCCCTGGCGCGGGTGCTGTAACAGCCGGGAGTCGGCGCCGCCGGCCGGCAGCTGGCAGCGCATTTCCGAAAGTGCTAAGTGTGCTTAGATTTACTGGACGGCTGGAACTACCGAGCAGTAGCCGCGCCCGGCCGGTATGGACACCGGCAGCACCAGACGCACTTCGAAGGAGAACAGGCCGAATGAACCGGACTTCCGCTTCCCGCGGCCCCGCGCCGTGAGGATCAGTTCCGCGCCGGAGGACCTGGCAGGCCTCAACCCCCTGCTGAACGACGCACTGTCCGCTGTCGGCGACGTCCCGGCGTTGCTGGACCTGGCCAAAGCCGCAGGAGACGCCGCACCGAAACCCGGCGAGGGCCTCACCGCTTTCCTATGGGAGCTTCTGGCCTCCGTCACGGCCGTCGACGTCGCGGCCGGCCGGGCCATCGAACCGCACCTGGACGCCTCGGCGATCCTCGCCCAGGCCGCCGGCCACGCTGCGCTGGCAGGCTGGGACTGCCCGGACTTTGACGGTGTCCACTTCGACGGCGCCTGGGGTGTCTTCGCAGCCGAAGCCGCGGGCCTGCGGCTCGAGGCCAAACCGGCGGACGGCTGTTTCCTGCTGCAGGGTTCCAAACCCTGGTGCTCCCTCGCCGCCCAACTGGACCACGCCGTCGTGACCGCCCACCTGGACGACGGCGGCCGGGCCGCCTTCGCCGTCGACCTCCATGCCCCCGGCGTGGGCTTCGCGGACCCGGAATGGACCAGCCGGGGACTCCGGGAAATCCCCAGCGGCACCGTGCACTTCGACGCCGTTCCGGCCGTGCCCCTGGGCGACGCCGGCTGGTACTACCGCCGGCCCGGCTTCGCCTGGGGCGGCATGGGTGTGGCCGCCTGCTGGCTGGGCGGCGCCGTCGCGGTGGCCCGCGGCTTTAAGGAATCCCTGCTCACGGCGGCCGACGGCGGCCGCGAACCGGACCAGCTCGCACTCGCCCACCTCGGCGAGATCGACCGCACGCTCACCGCCCTGACCGCGTACCTCGCCCGGACCGCCGCACGGATCGACGCCGGGGACCTCTCGGGCGCCGGCGCGTGGAGCGAGGCCCTGCGGGTCCGCGGCAACACTGCCACCGCCGTCGAACGCATCCAAACGCTGGTCAGCCAGAACCTCGGCCCCGGCCCGCTGGCGTTCGACCCGGTCTACGGAAAAAGGATGGCTGACCTCTCCCTGTACATCCGCCAGCACCACGGCATGCGCGACGACGCCCAGCTCGGCGCCCTCACGCTCAAGGGCGACCACCCATGGTGAGCTTCACGCACCAGGACGCCGGAACCAGCGAGGACGCCTGGGCAGCCAGCGGCCTCGCCGCGCTCCCGGAGCTGCCGCTCGAGGGCGGGGAACTCGCCGGCCAGGCGTTCATCGTCCTGGCTGCGCACCCGGACGACGAATCCCTCGGCGCCGGCGGGCTAATGGCCCGGCTGCGGCGGCTCGGCGCCCGGGTGGTGGTGCTGCTGTGCACGGCGGGGAGGCCTCCCACCCGGACTCACCCACCACGACGCCGGAACAGCTCGCCGCCGTCCGGCTCCAGGAATTCAGCGGCGCGCTCACACACCTGCTGCCAGATCCGGACTGGCGCTTCCTCGCCCTGCCCGATGGCCAGCTCGCCGCACACCGGCCCGCGGTGATGTCCGCGCTGCAGCAGGCCATCGCCGACGTCACGGCCGGGTCGGGACTGCCGGCGGAGCAGATCACCCTGGTGGCCCCCTACCGGCACGACGGCCACACGGACCACGACACACTCGGTTCCGCCGCCGCCGAAGCAGCCGGCGCAGGCGGCCACGGACTATTGGAATACCCCATCTGGTACTGGCTCCGGGCCGACACCGCGGACCCGGCCTGGCAGTCCTGGCTGCGTCTGCCGCTGGATCCCGCCGAGCAGCAGGCCAAGGCGGCGGCGATGGCCTCCCACACGTCGCAGGTCCGCGCCCTGTCCGGCCGGCCGGGCGACGAGGTGCTGCTCCCGCCGTCGTTCCTGGAGCATTTTGAGCGGCCGTTTGAGACGTTCGCGTGGCAGCGTCCGGCCGCTTCCGGCGGCAGCGGTGCGTACGCCGCCGCTGACGCGGAAGGCGTTTTCGACGCCGTCCATACGGGCACCGACGACCCCTGGCACTACACCACCAGCTGGTACGAACACCGCAAACGCTCCCTCACGCTCGCGGCGCTGCCCGGCCGGAACTACACTGCAGGACTCGAGATCGGCTGCTCGATCGGGACGCTCAGCGTGGAACTCGCACAACGCTGCACCAGTTTCCTGGCCGTCGACGCGAGCAGCGCCGCGCTGGCCCACGCCGCCCGGCGCCTTGAACACCTGCCCGCAGCCCGGACCCGCCACCTCACCGTCCCGCAGGACTGGCCGGACGGCAGGTTCGACCTGATCGTGGTCTCCGAGGTGGGCTACTACCTCGCTCCCGACGAACTTGCGGAGCTGTTCGAGCGGGTCGAGGCCGCACTCCTGCCCGGCGGCACCCTGGCCTTGTGCCACTGGCGCCACCCCGTCTCCGGCTGGGAGCTCGACGGCGACTCCGTCCACGCCGCCGCGCGCCGCCAGCTCCGCTGGGCCGATGCCGGGCTGTACCGGGAACGCGACTTCATCCTGGAAATCCTCATCGCGCCCGGGGCAGGCCCGGATCAGCGGCAGGCAGCCGCCGTCGTGCCGGGCACGGACAGCTAGATGGCCGCCCTTGCCCTGCCGCTGCCCCGCGGACACAGCCTTGACCGGATCGCCGTCGTCCTCCCCGCGCACAACGAGGAGGAGCACCTTGGCCGGGCGCTGCTGTCGGTGCAGCGCGCCGCTGATGCGCTGCACCGGGCCCGGCCCGACATAACCGTCGGCGTCACGGTGGTGCTGGACAGTTGCACCGACGGCTCCGCCGGCATCGCGGCGCAGTACGTTGCGGCGGACCGCCGCTTCCACGCCCTCGAAGTAAGCCTCCGCAATGCCGGGGCGAGCCGGGCGGCCGGCATCCGGGCCGCCGGAATCGGAACAGCCCGGCGGAGGCCGCCCGGCAAACGCTGGACACCGCCGCCGTGGGCGGGACGGACGTGGCTGGCCAACACCGATGCTGACTCCCAGGTTCCGGACAACTGGCTCGTCCGCCAGCTGGAATTCGCCGAGGCCGGAGCCGACGCCGTGCTGGGTTCGGTGGAACCGGACCCCGCCGGGATGGACGCGGAGCTGCGCCGGCGCTGGTTGGAGCGGCATCCCTTCGAGGAGGACCACCCGCACATCTACGGAGCCAACTTCGGGGTCCGGGCCTCCGCCTACCTGGCCGCCGGGGCTTCCCGAAGCTCGCCTCGCACGAGGACCGGACGCTGGTGCAAAGCCTCCGGAACCGTGCCTTCACCGTGACGGCCACCGACAGCATGCGTGTCCTGACCTCGGGCCGGATCCATGCCCGGGCGCCGCACGGCTTCGGCGCCTACCTCCGCACGCTGGGATTGCACCGGGTACCGGCGGCCGACTGACGCGGCCTAGTTCTCTCGCCTGCAGCTAGGGCGCAGCGTCCACCACGGAGGTCTTCACGGAGGTCCAGGAGGAAGCTGTGTTAGCTGGAATCCCACCCTCCGCTACAAGGTAAATCATTCGCTCACCGATCATCAGGCCCGTCGTCGGGTCAACGATAATGTCGTCCCGGAATTTGCCCTCGCCCCAGTAAACGCCCAAGGCCACTCCCTGGCGCCCGTCGAGGGTCGCCTGTTTGTCTGCTACCACGACACCAGGTATCAAGGCTGCCGCCTTGTACATCGCCGCCCGCAAATCGGCGGGAATAATACCCGTGCGGAGCGAGGAGGCAATGGTGGACAGGGCCTCGCTCTCCGGCGAAGGGCCTTGGCCTTCGGTCTTTTCGTAGATCAGGTCCAGCAGCTGCCGCGGCTCGCGTGGCAAAGTCCGAATCGCTTCCAAGAGCGGTGTTCCCATGATCTGCTGCGGGCTGTCGTAGAAACCTCCGGCTTTCCCTCGAAGGATGCCCTCAAGCTGCGGACCGGCGGAGCCTTCTTCGCTCATTGAGGCTTCCTGCCGCTGGGCTTCGGCTCTGGATCCTTCACCGAAGAACGTAGTAGGTACCCTGGGCTCACGGTTCCACACCCATTCGCCGGACATGTCCGCAGGAACGTAGACCTGACCGCCGGTGGTATCGAGCCAGGAGACCGTGGTCCCGTCGGCCCGGGAAACCGAGCTGGAATAAACGGCCTTCGTCTCGACCTTCAGGTACTGGCCCGGTCCCACCGCCAGATCGGAGGTCTGGATGGTTGCGGCCGCTGCGTTGTTCAAGATCTCGGCTGCTTCGGCAGTTGCTCCCGGACCAGTGGGCCTGACAACGTCTGCCACTACGATTCCGCCCACGAGCAGAGCCGCTGCTGCCGAAGCGATCAGAACACGGCGCCGGAACCGGATCGGGCTAGAAGCGCCTTTGGCGTGTTTGTCTGTCCTTGCCACAAAGCTGGAAGCCGGGGCTACCTTGGCCATGACTTTTTCACGACCCCGTGCCAACGTGGCTTGCGGTGCGGACCCGATGTCCCTACGCATTTCGCGGAGCAGCTGCAAGTCGTCCATGGTCGTTCTCCGTTTCATCAAGTATTTCGAGGTCGAGCTGGGTCCGCAGAGTCCGGCGGGCGCGGTTCAGGCGGGACCGCACGGTGCCCACAGGAACGTCCATCGCCAGGGCGATTCCTTCGTAGGTCAGGTCCGCCCAGGCGTAGAGCAGCAGCGTTTCCCGGTCAATGGCGGCCATGGCCTTTAGCGCCCAAGCTATGCGCCCTGTTGTCATTGTGGCGTCCACTTGAGCCGCAATCCGGTCCGATTCGTCACCCACGGCGTCCCGTGAAGCCGCTTTAGCCGCAACCTTCAGCAGCCTGGCTTCGGCCCGGTGATGCCGTCGGAGCAGATTGGTGGCGATGCCGAAGAGCCATGGCCGGGCGTCCTCCCGGTCAAGGTCATAGGTTTCGAGTTGCTCCCAAGCGACCAGAAAGGTTTCGGACGTGACATCGTCGGCCGCGAAGTCGCCGCCCTTCTGGCCGCGTATCTGTAGATGATTGACGCGTGTCTGTCGTACAACTCCCCGAAAACTGCGGGGCTGTCCCGGGACCGCCTGATGATGTCGTTGTCTGTGCTCACACCATGTATTGCCCGCTGGCCGCAAAGAGTTCACGAGGCACGCCCTTCTTCCCGCTCAACGGATCTTCATCGAAGCGACGGTCATCGTCGCTGGCAGCGGCGTGCCATCTCCAAGCGTCGACATCACTACTGCCGACCAGACGCCAAGTGCGCTGGCGAGTGCGAGAACCGCGGCCCCGACAGGACCTGCAAACGGTGGAAATGGGAGGGCCAAGCCCCAGCGCTGTTCGAGAATCGCAATGGCCCACGGAACCACCACCAGGAAGAATCCCCAGAAGAGGACGATTTGACCGAATGTTGAAGCCACGTGGGTTGCAGCTTTCGGGCGGCTGCTGGCGGGACGAAACGCGAACGGACCGCCGATGAGCCATGCGGGCCACCGAGCCAAAGGCGTCACCGCATCAACCCAAACATCAGTAGTCCCTGTCGGCATCTCGATGGAAGTCTTCGGGCAGCCATTTCCGGCTCTAGGACTGGCCGGGGTTGTGTCGAAGACAATCTTGGCCTCAGCCTACCGAATGCCGCTCCAACCGTTTTCGCACAGCAATTCCAGAGGCGATCCGCATAGAGGTCACAGTTGGCGAGACCACTATTGATCGAACTGGGGGTAGCCGCCAACGAAGAATCCCCGAACCGGCGGCCCGTGCCCGGGGTGCGTCCAGCGAGTAGATTGTTCACATCCGCTGATCTTTCGGGGTCCGGCGGATCAACGCGACGGGCACGTGGACAAGGATCCGGATGAGCCGGCCGTACCGCATCGACACACACCAGCACATCGTTCCGCCGGGCTACGCACGCTGGATGCACGGCAAGGGCATCCGGTCCGGCGGCTTAAGTCTGCCGTCGTGGTCCGAACGTTCAGCGATGAAGTTCATGGACAGGCACGACGTGCAGACCGGCATCCTGTCCCTGTCCACGCCCGGAGTGTACTTCGGGGACGCAGTGGAGACGCGGCAGTGGGCGCGGGAGGTCAACGAGTTCAGTGCCGCAGTGGTGGCCGGGCGGCCAGAGCGGTTTGGCTTCTTCGCGACCCTTACGCTGCCGGACGTGGAAGGTGCCCTCGCGGAAGCCCGGTACGCCCTGGACACCCTGCTCGCGGACGGAATCGTGCTGCTGGCCAACAACGACGGACGCTACCTGGGCGATCCGGGCTTTGAGCCTCTGCTGGCGTTTCTGCACCACCGCCGGGCCGTAGTGTTCATCCATCCCGGCGAACTGCCCGCGCCGGCCGTACCGGGCATACCCGCTTTCGCCGCAGATTTCCTGCTCGATACCACCCGCACTGCTCTCAGCCTGATCCTGTCCGGTGCGATGGAGAAGTATTCGGGAATCAAGTTCATCCTCGCCCACGCGGGCGGCTTCGTGCCTTACATCGCCTACAGGATCCTGCTGACGATGCTTAACAATAGGGACCTGGCTCTTAGCGCCCTGGCGGCGCTGACAGATAAGGAGCAGTCCGTCCTGCGGCAGTTTTATTACGACGTCGCGCTGTCCGCCAGCCCGTCGGCGCTGCCCAGCCTGCTTGAAGTCGCCGATCCTGGCCGCATCACGTACGGCACTGACTTCCCGTTTGCCCCGTCGCCGGGGATCGATTTCCTGAACATGCAATACGAGCATTACCCGATGGCCCCCTCCTTGCGCGCGTCGATAGACCGCGGCAATGCCGAGGCGCTGTTTCCCCGCCTCAAGCCTGCACAAGGCTAAGCCGAGTTCGGTAACAGACCACAAGGGGCGAGCCGGCCGCCATCGGTGGGACGGTCATCGATAACCCGTACCCGGAGAGCACGGAGCGCCTGGGCGGATTTTACATGCGCGCTTTTGCCGCGTGACCTTTGGCCCTAACCAGTGGCAGCGACCCGGGAGCACGCTCGAACCATGAACTACCTGACCGGGGCCGGTTGACCGTGCTGCGCCTGAGCGGCCCCAGGCAGCAGTGACACCGGGGCCACCCGCCGGCGGGTCAGCCTCCGGAGCAGTCAGCGCCGCGCCGGGCCTGAGCTCGGCGGAGGCGGCGCGGAGGCTCACTCAATTCGGGGCGAACAAGCTGCCGGAGACCGGAACCGTCCCCGGCTGGCGGCGGCTGCTGGCCGAACTGACTCACTTCTTCGCCATCCTGCTGTGGTGTGCCTCCGTGCTGGCTTACCTGGCCGGCATGCCGCAACTGGCCATCGCGATCGTCGTCGTGATCCTGGTCAACGGGGTGTTCGCCTACATCCAGCAGGAGCGCGCCCAGCACGCGGCTTCCAAGCTCCGCGAACTGCTCCCGGCCATGGTCTCGGTGCGCCGGGACAACCGCGTCACCAAGGTCCACACCACCGAACTCGTCCCGGACGACACCGTCTTGCTCGTTGCCGGCGACCGGGTCCCCGCGGACCTCCGGCTGGCCGTGGCGGCGGGCTGTTCCGTGGACGAATCGATGCTCACGGGTGAAAGCGAGGCGCTCACCAAGATCCCCGGCGACACCGTTTTTGGCGGGACCTTCCTGGTCAACGGCCAGGCTGAAGGCGTGGTCGCGGGCACAGGCGGAAACACCCGGCTCGCCGAAATCGCAGCCCTGACGGGCAAGGTCGAAGCTCCGCCGAGCCCGCTGGCGCTGGAACTGCAGCGAATCGTCCGCATCACAGCCGCGATGGCCCTGGGCATTGGCGTGCTGTTCTTCGTGCTTTCCCTCTTGGTCGGCATCTCCTGGCGGGACGCCTTTCTGTTTGCCATCGGCGTGATGGTGGCGCTGGTGCCCGAAGGCCTGCTGCCCACGGTCACGCTGTCCCTGGCCGTCGGGGCGCAGCGGATGGCCCAGCGCAACGCACTGGTCCGGAATCTGGAGGCAGTGGAAACCCTCGGCTCCACCACCTTCATTTGCACCGACAAGACCGGCACGCTGACCCAGAACCGGATGAACGCCGTCGAGGTCTGGACTCCGGCCGGGCTGCTCAGCGTCATAGGCGCGGGCTACGGACCCGAGGCCGAGATCACGGGGCCGGGAGCCGGGGAAGCGCGTCACCTCAGCACCGCCGCGCTGGCCGCCTCCGTGGGCCGCGCCGTGCTCCACGAGGAGCAGTGGATCGCCGAAGGCGATCCGATGGAGGCCGCCATAGACGCGCTGGCCGCCCGGCTGGCAGATCCGGGGCAGCGACCCGAGGAACCCGAGGTGTCGCACCGCTTCGCCTTCGATCCCCGCCGGCTGCGGGAGTCCGCGATCGTTGGCACCACACTCTTCGTCAAGGGTGCCCCGGAGTCCGTGATTCCGCTGTGCGGCGAGGACAGCGCCGGCCGCGCCCTGGAGATGGTCGACCAGATGGCCTCGCACGGGCTGCGGGTACTTGCGGTGGCCGAGCGGAGCCTGCCCGGCCTGCCGGGGGCCAGCTTCAGGCTCGAGGAGGTTGAGAGCGGCCTGACCCTCCTGGGACTCATCGGCCTGCACGACCCGCCCCGGGCCGAGGTCCGGGTGGCGCTGGAGTCGGCCCGTGAGGCCGGCATCAAAGTGGCCATGGTCACCGGCGATCATGCCTTTACCGCCGCCGCCATCGCCCGCGAAACCGGACTGATCGGCTCACCGGAACTGGTGCTGGAGGGACACAGCCTCCCCGAGGACGACGCCGTTCTGGCGGCGCTGCTGGACCGCGACGGCGTGGTGGTCAGCAGGGTCACGCCGGAACAAAAACTCCGGGTGGCCCGCCTGCTGCAGCACCGCGGCCACGTGGTGGCGATGACCGGCGACGGCGTCAACGACGGGCCGGCCCTCCAGCAGGCGGACATCGGCGTGGCCATGGGGCTCAGCGGCACGGACGTGGCCCGCGAGGCGGCGGACCTGGTGCTGCTGGATGACGACTTCGCCACCATCATCGCCGCGGTGGAGCAGGGCCGGGCCACGTATGCGAACATCCGGCGCTTCCTGACCTACCACCTGACGGACAACGTCGCAGAGCTCACCCCTTCGTCATCTGGGCCCTCTCCGGGGGACGGTTCCCGCTGGCGCTGAGCGTGCTGCAGATCCTCGCACTCGACATCGGCACCGACCTGCTCCCGGCGCTGGCGCTGGGCAGCGAGGCCCCGAGCAAAGGAACACTGAAACGGCCGCCGGAGCGCCGCCACCTGATGGACAAGGCGTTGATGTTCCGGGTGTTCGGGCTGCTGGGCCCGGTGGAGGCTTTCTTCGAAATGACGGCGTACACGGCCGTGCTGCTCGGTGCCGGCTGGACGCCGGGGGCGGAGCTGCCGCCGTCGGACGTGCTGATGGCGGCCTCCGGCGCCGCGTTCACCACCGTGGTCCTGGCCCAGCTGGCCAACGCCTTCGCCTGCCGCAGTGCCTCCGTGCCGCCATGGCGGCTCGGCTGGTTCAGCAACCGGCTGCTTGTCTGGGCCGTGCTGGCCGAACTGGGGCTGTTGGCCGTGTTCCTGTTCCTCGGACCGCTGGCCGCCCTGCTGGGCCACGCCCCGCCGTCGCCCGGGGCCTGGCGGTGGCGCTCGCCGCCATACCCGCCGTGCTGCTCGCCGACTGGCTGTACAAGATCGCCCGCCACCGCCGGGCCGGGACGGCCACACCGGGCACCAAGGTCCAAAGACTCTGACCCCGGACGGTGTGCCGCAACAGGATGGGTGCATGGCTGACTCCCCGGTGCTGTGGTTCGAAGAGATCGGCATGGGTGATGTCCCGCAGGTGGGCGGCAAGAACGCTTCCCTCGGGGAACTCATCCAGTCCCTCAAAGCCAAGGGTGTGCGGGTGCCGGACGGCTTCGCCACCACCGCGGCCGCCTACCGCCGGTTCCTCGACGCCAACGGGATCGAGGCCGCGATGCGCTCGCGGATCCAGTCCTACCGCTCGGGTGAAACGTCGCTGCGCGCCACCGGGGAGGCCATCCGGGAGCTGTTCCTGGACAGCGAGTTCCCCGACGACATCGCCGGATCCATCCGCTCCCACTACCGGGACCTGGGGAGCGCGCGGGCCAGGCCCGGCTCTCGGTCGCTGTCCGCAGCAGCGCTACCGCCGAGGACCTGCCGGACGCCAGCTTCGCCGGGCAGCAGGAGACGTTCCTGAACATCACCGGGGAACGTGAACTCCTGGACGCCTGCCGCCGCTGCTACGCCTCACTGTTCACCGACCGGGCCATCAGCTACCGCGAGGTCAAGGGCTTTGACCACCTCGACGTCGCACTCTCGATCGGCGTCCAGCGGATGGTGCGTTCCGACGTCGGCGCCTCCGGCGTGATGTTCTCCATCGACACCGACTCGGGCTTCCCCGCGTGGCCGTGGTCAGCGCCGCCTGGGGCCTCGGCGAAACCGTGGTCCAAGGCACCATCAACCCGGACAAGTACCTTGTGTTCAAGCCGCTCCTGGCGGCACCCGGGGCCGCGGACGAAATCAGCCCGATCATTGAAAAGACCCTCGGTTCCAAGGCCCGGAAGATGGTCTACAGCCGGGGCGGCCATGCGCGGACCAAGATGGTGGACACCTCCGACGCCGAACGCCGCGCCTTCGTCCTGGCCGACGCCGAAATCCTCGCACTGGCGCGCTGGGCGGTGAGCGTGGAGGAGCACTATGCGCGGCCGATGGACATGGAGTGGGCCCGGGACGGCGTGACCGGGGAGCTGTTTATGGTCCAGGCGCGCCCCGAGACGGTCCAGTCGCAGAAGACCGGCTCCCGGTTCACCCTCCACCACCTGCGGGAAACCGGCACGGTGCTGGCCTCCGGCGCCGCGATCGGCGACTCGATCGCGCAGGGCACCGCGTGCGTGATCCGGAGTGCGGCGGACATCGAGAATTTCCGCGACGGCGCCATCCTTGTCACGGAGATGACCGACCCGGACTGGGTTCCGGTCATGAAGCGGGCGGCGGCATCGTCACCGACCACGGCGGCCCCACGAGCCACGCGGCGATTGTGAGCCGCGAACTCGGGGTCCCCGCCGTCGTCGGCACCGGCAACGCCACCACCGTCCTGGCGGAAGGCCTCGCCGTCACTATCTCGTGCGCCGAGGGCGACGAAGGCCGCGTGTACGAGGGGAGCCTCGCGTTCGACACCGAGGAGGTGGACCTCGGCGAGCTGCCGGAAACACGCACCAAAGTCATGGTCAACATCGCCAGCCCCGCGGCAGCCTTCCAGTGGTGGCGGCTGCCCGCCGACGGTGTCGGGCTCGCCCGGATGGAATTCATCATCAGCAGCCTGATCCGGGTCCACCCCATGGCGTTGGTCCACCCGGAGCGGGTCACCGACGCCGGGGACGCAGAGCAGATCCGCGTCCTCACCAGCGGCTACGCGGACCCGAAGGACTACTTTGTGGACGCACTGGCCCTCGGCATCGCCAAGATCGCCGCGCCGTACCATCCCCGGCCCGTGATCGTCCGGCTCAGCGATTTCAAGACGAATGAGTACGCGCACCTGATCGGCGGTTCCGCCTTCGAGGAGCCGGAGGAGAACCCCATGCTCGGCTTCCGCGGCGCCTCGCGCTACTACGACGAGCGCTACCGCGAGGGATTCGCCCTTGAGTGCGCGGCGCTCAAACGGGTGAGGAGAAGCTCGGCTTCGGCAACATCATTGTGATGATCCCGTTCTGCCGGACCCCGCAGGAAGCGGACCGGGTGCTGTCCGTGATGGCGGAGAACGGCCTGGTCCGGGGTGAGAACGGCCTGCAGGTCTACATGATGTGCGAGATCCCGTCCAACGTTGTCCTCGCGGAAAAGTTCGCCACCCGCTTCGACGGCTTCTCCATCGGCTCCAATGACCTCACCCAGCTGGTCCTGGGCGTGGACCGGGATTCGGCGCAGCTGGCCGCGCTCTTCGATGAGCGGGACGAGGCCGTCATGGCGATGATCAGCGAGGCCATCCGCAAGGCCCACGCCGCCGGGATCAAGATCGGCATCTGCGGCCAGGGTCCCAGCAACCACCCGGAGTTCGCGGCGTTCCTGGTCCGCGAGGGCATCGACTCGATCTCGCTGAACCCGGACAGCTATCTCAGGACTGTTCCGCGGATCGCGGAAGCCGAGAAACAGGCGCCGGCCCGGTAGCGCCGCCGTCGAGCGTTCGCCCCGTCCCCGGCGTGCCGGCCCCTTCCCGGCGCCCCTGCCGGGGCTGAGCGCGCGCAGCGCGTTGAGGATCGTGGCCAGGTCCACGAGTTCCTGGGACAGGGCCCCGGCGATGGCCGGGACATAGCCGGCCGCCGCCGCCAGCATCAAGGCGACGCTCAGCCCGATGCCGATCCAGATGCTCTGCAGCGCCACCTTCACGGTGCGCTGCCCGATCCGCACGGCGGACGCCGCCTTGGACAGGTCATCGAGGATGATCACGACGTCGGCGGACTCGCCGGCCGCCGTCGAGCCGCGCGCGCCCATGGCGATTCCGACGTCGGCGACCGCCAGGACGGGGGCGTCGTTGACGCCGTCGCCGACCATCATTACCGGGCGGAGCGGCAGGGACCTGACGGCTTCGACCTTGTCCGGCGGCAGGCACTCGGCGCGGACATCGGTGAGGCCGGCCTCGGCCGCGATGTGCTGGGCGGTGGCGAGCGCGTCGCCGGTCAGCATGACCGTCCGGGTCACGCCCAGGGACTCCAGTTCGGCCAGGGTGCGGCGGGCCTCCCGCCGGATCGGGTCGCTCATCACGAGGGCGCCGACGAATTCCCCGGCCACGCCCACGTAGATGGCGAGTTCGCCGCTGGCCAGTGCCGTCTCCGCGACGCCGGCCGCCGATTCGGCGACAAATTTGGGTTTGCCGACCACCACGTCGCGGCCGTCGAAGCGGGCCCGGACGCCGTGCGTGGCGAATTCACTGGCCTCCGTGGCGGTCTGGAACGCCAGGCCCCGGTTCCGCGCTGCGTCCATCACCGAGGCGGCGAGCACATGGGAGGAATACTGTTCGGCCGAGGCCGCCAACCCCAGGACCTCGTCCTCGGTCAGGGACCCGGCTGTCCGGACCCCGACCAGGGCGGGCCGGCCGTAGGTCAGCGTGCCCGTTTTGTCGAAGGCGGCCGTCTTGATCCGGCTCAGTTGTTCCAGGACACCGGCATATTTGACGATGATGCCGGAATGCGCGGCGCGGCTCATGCCGCCGAGGAACGCCACGGGGGCGGCGATCAGCAGCGGGCACGGCGTGGCCACCACCAGCACCTCAGCGAACCGGGCAGGGTCTCCGCTGATGATCCAGCCGACGGCGCCGAGGGCGTAGGCGAGGGCCGTGAAGGGTATGGCATACCGGTCGGCCAGCCGCACCATCGGCGCCTTGCTCTCCGAGGCTTCCTTGACCAGGGCCACGATGCGGCTGTACTGCGAATCCTCCATCAGGGCCGTTACCTGCATCCGGACCGCGGCCTCGCCGTTGAGGGAGCCGCTCATCAGCGGATCGCCGGCGACCCGTTCCACCGGCAGGCTCTCCCCGGTGAGCGAGGATTCGTCGAAGGTGCCGGACCCGGAGAGCAGGATGCCGTCCAGCGGCACCACCTCACCCGGCCTCACCAGCAGGATGTCGCCGATCCGGACATCGGTGGCGGCAACGTCCTTGTGCTGGCCGTTTGTTTGGGTTCCCGCGGCTGCTGTGGTGCCGGTGCGTTCGCGGTGGGCGGTCTGCGGGACGCGTTCCAGCAGGGACGTCAGTTCCTTTTTGGCCCGGCCGGCGGCGTAGTCCTCGAGGGCCGTCCCGCCGGCCAGCATGAGGACAATGATTATGGACGCGATGAACTCGCCCACCAGGACGGTGCTGACGATCGCGGTGACCGCCAGGATGTCGATGCCCCACTGGCCGCCCGCCAGCCGGCGGGCCATGCCGACGGCAAGGTAGGCAGCCACGGCCAGGGCATAGATGCTGGCCGCGATCTGTGCAATCACCGGCTGCCCGGACAACAGCAATATGAGCACCGCGAGCAGGGCGACGAGCGTGCCCGCCACGAGCGGATACCGGAGCAAGAGTTTCACGGATATCCTGCCTTCGAATTCGCGCTATCTTTACGCGCCTTCCACTAGTTGCATCCTACTGCGGTCCCATCCCCGGAGGTCCGTACGGGCCCAGGTTACGAAGCGCCGGAGGGCCGCCCCCACGGGCATGAGACGCTGGAACGGGCCGGGAACGAGCCGTCCCGGCCAGACCGGCCCGCAGCCTGGGACCCGGCGACGGCGCAACGGACAGTACCAGGAGGAATGGCGTGCGAAGCAGTTCAGACACCGTCAACACGAAGACTGCCTTGGTGGTTGGGGCCACCGGGATTGCCGGGTCCGCCCTGGTCGACAGGCTGGTGGATGAGGGCTGGGACGTGGTGGCCCTGTCTCGCAGCCGGGTCCGGCGCGGCGGTGTCCGCCAGGTCAGCGCGGATCTGAATTCGGTGGAGAGCCTGCGGGCAGCCCTGGCCGGCGAACGGCCGAGCCACGTGTTCTACACCGCGTGGTCGCGGATGAACACGGAACAAGAAAACATCGAGACCAACGCGGCCATGCTGCGGAACCTGCTTGCCAGCCTCAGCAGCCACCCGGTGAAGCATGTGGCCCTCATGACCGGGCTGAAGCACTATCTGGGCCCGTTTGAAGCGTATGCGGCGGGGAGATGCCGGACACTCCGTTCCGCGAAAGCGAGCCGAGGCTGCCGACGCCCAACTTCTACTACGCCCAGGAGGACGAGTTGTGGGCTGCCGCGGGGAGCAGGGCTTCGGCTGGTCCGTGCACCGGGCGCATACGGTGATAGGGCATGCGGTCGGCAATGCCATGAACATGGGTCTCACGCTCGCCGTCCAGGCGTCTATTTGCCGCGAACTCGGGCAACCATTCGTCTTTCCCGGCTCCGAGACGCAGTGGAACGGACTGACTGACATGACAGACAGCGGTCTGCTGGCAGAACACATGATCTGGGCGGCCACCGCCGACGGGGTAGGCGACGAGGCCTACAACATCGTCAACGGCGACATCTTCCGCTGGCGGCGCATGTGGCCCGCGCTGGCCGCCTATTTCGGCGTCGAGCCCGAAGGCTACTCCGGGCAACCCCGCCCGCTGGAACAGCAGATGCTCGGTATGGAGGGCGTCTGGGCGGACATGGCCGCCCGCTATGGGCTGGCTGAACCCCAGCTGATACGGCTCGCGTCCTGGTGGCACACAGACGGTGATCTGGGCCGGAACCTCGAAGTGGTCACCGACATGAGCAAGAGCCGCTTGGCGGGCTTCACCGGGTACCGCCGCACGGAAGACTCCTTCATCCGCTTGTTCGACCGGTGCCGGGCCGACCGGCTGATTCCCGCCGCGCCGTAGGCCGCGCGGGCACTTCAGCCCTAGCCCGGAGCTGGCCTTCGGTGCCACAGTGAAGCATGTGGGCGATCTTCCGGGGCGAGCGACGCCGGTGGCTCGCGGCCGTGGCTGCCGTGCTGTTGCTGGCCGCCGCGGTGGTTTTGGCGGCCGTCATTTCATCAGTGCCACCCGCAGCGGGGCCGGCGTCGTCGCCGTCGGCCACTGACAACCCGACGGCCCCGGCCACTGCGAGTCCGACCGGGAGTCCCTCCGCGAGTACACCGGCCACTGCTGCGCCGGCCCCGTCACCGTCGAAGGCTTTGGTCACCAGCCCTGGCGCAACGGTCCCGGCACCCCCGGCCTCCGCAACGCCGCCGGTCGTCCCGGCTCCGAAGCCTCCCGCCCCTGCTCCCAAGCCGCCTGCTCCGGCGCCCCCGCCGTTTCCTGCCGCCCTGGCCGGCCTTGACATCGAAGTGATCCCGGGCGCCGGAGCGGTGGTGGCGCTGACGTTCGACGCCGGCGCCAACTCGGCGGGGCTGCCAAGCATCCTGAAGACGCTGGCCGCCAAAGGCGTGCGCGGCACGTTTTTCCTGACCGGCAACTGGGCCGCCGCCAACCCGGCCGGAGTCGCCGCGATCGTGGCGGGCGGCCACCGCCTGGGCAACCACTCCATGACCCATCCGGGGTTCACCGGACTCAGCGATGCCGCGATCGGCCAGCAGCTCTCGGCGGCCCAGCAGGCAATCCGGGCGGCGGAGGGACCCCGTCCGCTGTTCCGGTTCCCCCTTGGCGACCGCGACGCCCGGACCATCGCCACGGTCAACGCGTACGGCTATCTGCCCGTCCGCTGGACCGTGGACACCCTGGGCTGGAAGGGCAGCAGCGGAGGGATCACGGCGCAGATCGTGGCGGACCGCGTGCTCGCCCGGCTGCAGCCGGGGAGATCGTGCTGATGCACATCGGTTCCAACCCCGACGACGGGACCACCTTGGACGCGGACGCCCTGCCCGGCATGATCGAGCGGATCCGGCAGGCCGGCTACGGCTTCACCAGGCTGGACGCGTTGGTGGGCTGATGGCCGGGAGGAAGCCCGGGACGGGCAGGGCATAGCGGCGGAACGGGACTGCCCCGGTGTCCGGAACATTGGGACGGCTGCGGCATGACGGAGTCGCCCACCGTCGCTGCCGCACTGGCCCCCGTTGACGCCGTGATCCTGGACCTCGACGGAGTGGTCACGGACACTGCGGAGCTCCGCGCGGCGGCGTGGAAGGAACTCTTCGACGGCGTCCTCCAGGACCCGCGGCTTCCCGCCGGGACCCGCCGGGACCCGTTTACCGCCGACGACTACCGGGACCACGTGGCGGGCCGGACATGGGAGGGCGCGGTCGCCGCCTTCCTCGGCTCCCGCGGCGGCGCCGTCCCGGACGGCTCACCCACGGACCGCTCCGGGGCGTGGACGGCCTTCGGGCTCGCGGCACGCCAGAGCGAACTGTTCGAGAAACTGCTCAGCAACAACCCGGTCCGGGCCTTTCCCGGCACCGCGGACCTGCTCGGCAGGCTGAAGGCAGGCCGGATCCCCGTGGTGCTGGCCACCTCCGCCCGGAACGCGGGCGCACTGCTGGGTGCCGCGGGACTGGAGGACGTCTTCGATCACGTCATCGACGGGCAGACGGCCCTGGACCGCGACGTCGGGGGCAAGCCGGCCCCGCGCTGCCGCTGGAAGCGGCGCGCCGGCTCGAGATCCCGCCCGCCCGGGCCATGGTCATCGAGGACTCAGCCGCCGGGGTGGAAGCCGGGCGGCGCGGCGGCTTCGGGCTTGTCGTTGGCATAGACCGGGACGGGCGCCGGGAAGCGCTGGAGGCGGCGGGCGCCGACGTCGTCGTCGAAGATCTCAGCCAGCTTGATATCGGACTCGTCATCACCCACCCCTGGCTGCTGGTCTACGAGGGCTTCGACCCGGCGCACGAACGCCACCGCGAAGCCCTCACCACCCTGGGCAACGGCTACCTGGCCACCCGGGGCGGCCCCGGAACACCGCGCCGGGGACGTGCACTACCCGGGCAGCTACCTCGCCGGCGTCTACAACTCCCTGCACAGCGTTGTCCTGGGCCAGGAGACGGTGGACGAGCACATGGTCAACATCCCCGACTGGCTGCCGCTGGACCTCCGGATCGGCGACGGCGCATGGTGGTCCGAGGGCGGACTCTCGCTCCGCAGCGAGCGGCGCACCCTGGATCTGAAGCGTGCCGTGCTGACCCGGGAAGCGCTCCTGGAGGACGACGCCGGCCGGCAGCTCCTGCTGGTGCAGCGCCGTCTCGTCTCCATGGCCGAGCCGCACCTCGCGGCGCTCGAGACTGTCATCACGGCGGTCGGCTGGGGCGGGGGTGAGTGTCCGCAGCGGCTGCGACACGGACGTCACCAATTCCAACGTTCCCGAGGACGCGGCGTTGTCCAACCGGCATCTGGGTTCCGTCCAGGTCTCGGCGTCCGGGGCGGGCCCGGGCGCCGCGGAGCTCACGGTGGAAGCCCGGACCGTCACCAGCGGGATCGGGATCGCCCTCGTGCTCCGGACCGTCGTCGCCCGGTCCGGAGGACCGGCGGGGCCGGGATTCCCGAGCAACTGGGCGGACTGTACACGAACCGCTTCGATGTTCCCCTGGCCGAGGGGGAGCAGCTGACTGTGCTGAAGACCGTGGCCGTGGCCTCTTCCCGGGACCACGCCATCGCCTCGCCGCTCACGGGCGCGCGGGCCGTCCTGGCCCGCGCGCCGGGCAGTTTCGAGGCGCTGCAGACCGAGCACGAGGCCGCATGGGCGGTCCTGCTCCAGCCCTTCGTGATCGAGTTCGACGCCAGCTCCCAGGCGCAGCTCATCCTCAACCTGCACGTCTTCCACCTGCTGCAGACGCTCACCACCCACACCGCGGAACTGGACGCCGGCGTCCCGGCCCGCGGGCTGCACGGCGAGGGCTACCGGGGCCACGTTTTCTGGGACGAGCTCTTCGTCCTCCCGCTGCTCAACTCCCGGCTGCCGTCCCTCGCGCGGGAACTGATCGACTACCGGTGGCGGCGGCTCGGTGCAGCGCGCGACGCTGCGCGGGCGGCCGGGCTGAAGGGGCGCTGTTCCCATGGCAAAGCGGCGGGGACGGCACCGAACAGACACCAAAGCTGCTGTTCAACCGGCTCTCCGGGCACTGGATGCCGGACTATTCCCGGCTTCAGCGGCATGTTGGGCTCGCTGTCGCCTACAACGCCTGGCAGTACTTCGAGGCCACCCAGGACCGGGGCTGGCTGACCGGGCACGGCGCGGAAATCATAGTCGACGTCGCACGGCTGTTCGCGTCGATGGCGGAGTTCGACGCGGCGCAAGACCGCTTCCACCTCCGGGGCGTTATGGGTCCGGACGAATACCACACCGGCAACCCCGGCAACCCGGGCGGCGGACTGAACGACAACGCGTACACCAACATCATGGCCGCGTGGGTATTCGACCAAGCCGTCTGGATCATGCATTCGGTCCAGGGCTTTGACATGGACGAACTGCGCGCCCGGCTGCTGATCACCGCTGCCGAGATCGCGGCCTGGGAACACCTCAGCCGGCGCATGTTCGTCCCGTTCCACGGCGACGGCGTCATCAGCCAGTTCGACGGCTACAGCGCGCTCCGGGAACTCGACTGGAAGCACTACCGGCGCAGCTACGGGCTGATCGAGCGGCTGGACCTGATCCTGGAGGCGGAAGGGGACAGCACCAACCATTACCGGCTGGCCAAACAGGCCGACGTCCTGATGCTGCTGTATGTCCTGGGCGAGGACCAGCTCATCCGGTTCCTGGCCCGGATGGGTTATGCCGTCACGTCCGCGCAGATGGCCGCCACGGTGGACTTTTACCTGGCCCGGACGGCGCACGGATCCACCCTCAGCCGGGTGGCCCACGCCTCGGTGTTGGCGCAGCGCGACCCCGAGCGGGCGTGGGCGACGTTCCGGGAGGCGCTGGACGCGGACCTGGACGACACCCAGGGCGGAACCACCAGCTCCGGCATCCATCTGGGTGCCATGGCCGGGACGATCGACGTGGTGCAGCGCAGTTTCGCCGGTCTGCGGATCACCCGCGATGCCCTCGATTTCGCGCCGCGGCTGCCGGCCGAGCTCAGCCGCGTGGACTTCAGTGTTCGCTACCGGGACCAGATGCTCGCCGTGCATTTGGAGCGCGACCGCCTGAGGGTGTCGGCAGCTCCCGGGGACGCCGCCCCGGTGCTGGTGCGGGTGGGTACCCGGCGGGTCCTGCTCCGGGCCGGACAGGAGCACGAATTCCTGCGCCAGGACGACTGACCCGGCGGTCCCGATCGGCCGTGCCCGGCCGCGCCGGGCCGAGCCTGACCCGGCTGGCCCCACCCTGCCCGGCGGGTGCCGGCTACGCGGACTCAATCCGCAGCACGGCCGCGCCCGTGATCCGGTCCTCCGACAGGTCCAACAGAGCCCGATCCGCCGCCGAAAACGGATAGGAGACCGTGGTGGGCCGCAGCGGAATCTCCGCGGCGATGCGGAAGAACTCCTCGCCGTCGGCCCGGGTGTTGGCCGTGACACTGCGCAGCTGGCGTTCCTGGAACAGCTCCGTGGCGTAGTGCAAGGGCGGAACGTCGCTCAGGTGGATGCCGGCCACGGCGAGGATGCCGCCGCGGTCCAGGGCCCGCAAGGCCACGGGAACCAGACCCCGGCCGGAGCGAACAGTATGGCCGAGTCCAGCGGATCCGGCGGCTGCTCATCGGCACCGCCGGCAAACGTCGCCCCCAGCTCGAGGGCCAGGCTGCGGGCTTCCGCCGACCGCGTCATCACGTACACGCGGGCACCCCGGTAGAGGGCGATCTGTGCCGCCAGGTGCGCGGACCCGCCGAAGCCGTAAATGCCGAGCCGGCCGCCGATCGGCAGCTCGGCCCGGGAGAGCGCGCGGTAACCGATGATGCCGGCGCACAGCAGCGGCGCAGCCTCCTCGTCCGAGAAATTCGACGGGAGCCGGTACGCGAAGTTCTCGGCCACCGTCATCAGTTCCGCGTAGCCGCCGTCGCGGTCCCAACCGGTGAACACGGGCGAGAGGCAGAGGTTCTCCTGCCCGCGCAGGCAGAAGCGGCAGGCGCCGCAGGTCCCGCCGAGCCAGGCCGCCCCGATCCGGTCGCCGGGGAGAACCGTGTGGCGCGCGGCCCGCACGCCACCACTTCGCCCACCACTTCGTGGCCCGGGATGACGCCGGGGTGCCGCGGCGCCAGGTCGCCCTCGGCCAGGTGCAGGTCCGTGCGGCAGACCCCGCAGACCCGGACCTTCAACAGCACCTCCCCGGGGCCCGGCCTGGGGTCGGGGCACTCATCCGCCACGAGGGGGCCGCTTCTCATCGGCCCGGGCTGTCCTACCCGCCAGGCTCGCACGGGCGTCCTCCTCTGCTAGAACCTTCAGCTCCCCTCTGAAGGCGGTGGTTCGGTGGGCAGGCTCAGCGCGTAATCAGGACGTTGCAACGCGCCTTGTTCAGGACGGCGGTGACGGTGTTGCCGGGGCCGCCCTCACGATTGTGGGTTCCAATCACCAGGACCTCGGCGTCACTGGCGGCGGCCAGCAGTTCCTTGGACGCCGCGTGGCTTTCCCGCAGGACGCCGGTGAGCGACAGTTCCGGGGCCAGCGACCGGGCCTCCGCCAGGAAATGGTCCAGCAGGTCCTGGCCGTGCCTGACGTGCCGGCCATGGCCTTCACGGGTCCTGCCGGAGGCCTTGTCGATATGCACAATCTGCAGGGGCGCCCCGATCATCGTGGCAAGCCGGGCGGCGCCGGCCAGCGCCGCGGAGCTCCGGGACGTCCCGTCAATACCAACCACAACGGGGGCCGCAGCCTGCCCGGGCCGCGCCGGCGGCGGATCACCATCAACGGGCAGGGCGAGGACCCGGCCAGGGCCAGGCAGACCGACCCGGCAACATGCCCCAGCACACCCCCGAGTCCGCGGCTGCTGACCACCAGGAGCCGGGCGTCGCCGGCCGCATCGCGAAGCACCGGAGCCGGAAGTCCGGCTTCCATGACCCCTTCGACGTCGGCATCGGTTCCGGCGGCGCCGGGTGCCTCTCCTGCCGCGGTTCCTTCGGCCGGCGCCGAGGTTGTCGGGGCCGTTTGGGCGGTTTGAGCGGTTTGCGCGGCGGCGAGGGACGTGCGGGCAAGGTCAACACCCTCTGCGAGGATGGCCTCGGCCGAGTGCCGCAGCCCGCTGCCCTCCACGCCCTTGACCGGGCCGAGTTTCTTGGTGAACATCGGCCAGACCCAGGCGTGGATCACCCTGATCCTGTAATTTCCGGCGGCGGCATATTCCGCGGCCCACCGGACGGCGTCCTGCGCGGCCTCCGAGCCGTCGCAGCCCACGGCCACCGTTGGGGGCCGTGCCCTGTATCGGGTGCCGTCATGCGTCCTCCGGGTCAGCTGTGTCCGCCTCCGGGCGGTACTTTGGCCCCAGTAGAACGCACGGGGCCCCAAAGGGCTAGGGGCTTTGGTCCCGCGGGTTGCGCGGCTCCGTGACGGCAGCGTGCCGGGGCGCTCCGGCGTCGGTGTCGGCAACCGTGTCGGGCTCGGTGCCGGAGCCGCTGCTTCGTTCACGCAGTTCGCGGCCGCGCTTGATGTCGTCCTCCTCGCGTGCCTGCAGCTTGTCGCTCTGCTTGGTATCCCGGGGCGGCAACTGAATGGTTTCCTCGGCTTCGATTCCGGCTTGGAGCTGGCGGCCCCGCTCCATCTCGGCGTCGAACTCCGCCCCGAACAGCAGGGACATGTTGAGGATCCAGAGCCACAGCAGGGAGACGATGACGCCGCCGATCGCACCGTACGTTTTGTCGTAGTTGTTGAAGTTGGCCACGTAGAAGGCGAAGGCGAGGGAGGCGAGCAGGAAGATCACCAGGGCGATGGACGATCCAAGGCTCATCCAGCGGAACTTCGGCTGCTTCACGTTCGGGGTGGCGTAGTAAAGGATGGCGATCGCCAGGATCACGAGCAGCAGGATCACCGGCCACTTGAGAATGTTCCAGGCGGTGAGGACGGCGCCGCCCAGGCCGATGGCGTTGCCGACGGACTCGGCCACCGGGCCGCTCAGGACCAGCATGGCTGAGAGCACCAGGACGATCAGCACGGTGGCGATGGTGACCACCAGCATCGTGCCCCGAAGTTTGATGAACGGCCGGCCCTCGTCGATTTCGTAGACGCGGTTCATGGCCCGGCCAAACGCCCCGACGTAGCCTGACGCGGACCAGAGGGCGGTGACAATGCCCACCACCAGGGTGAGCCCGGCCGCGGAGTTACTGCTGAGCTGCTCGATCGGCTGGCGGACCGCCTCGACGGTGTCCGCGGGCGCGAAACCCTGGACGATCTCCAGGAGCGCGGACGTGGTCTTCTCGGCCTGGCCGAAAATGCCCAGGAGGGACACCAGGGCCAACAGGGCTGGGAAAATGGAGAGGACCGAATAGTAGGTGAGGGCGGCGGCGAGGTCGGGGCACTGGTCCTTCGTGAATTCACGTAGGGTTTTCTTGGCGATGTACTTCCACGAGGGCTTGGTGACGTCGGCGGGACTGTCCGGTTTGCGGGCGTCGTCCGGAGCGGGCGCCGTGCGGGCCTTGGCGGTGCTGCTCTCGCCGGTTTCGGCGTCGGTCATAGAGTCATTGTCTGCCGTGGCAGGGTTCTGGGCCATGGAAAATCTTCTTTCATCGGGTTAAGCACATCGGCCGGCCGCCCGGCGCATGCGCGCAGGAGGCCGGCCGGGTTCAGGCGGGACTAGAGCTGCTGGACGTTGTCCTTGGCCTCGGTCGTCCGGTCCTTGACGTCCGCCACGGCGCCCTGGCCCTCGGCCTTGACGTGCTCGGTCGCGTCGGTGGCTGTTGCCTTGACGTTCTCCATGGCTTCCTGTGCCGGCTCGCGGAGCCCTTCGGCCACGTTTTTGGCGACCTCTGTGAGTTCCGTGGTGAGCGGTTCGGCCGCGGTCTTCAGGGCATCCGCGGCTTCGCGTTCCTTTTGGCTGGCCGGGATCAGGGAGGAGACCAGCAGGCCGGCGCCGAAAGCGATCAGTCCTGCCGCCAGCGGGTTGCCCTGGGTTTTGGTCTTGACCTGGGCGGGGGCATCCCCGATCGCGGCTCCGGCGTCGCTCAGGTGCTCCCCGGCGCTGCCGGCGGCCGAGTGCATGGTGCCCGCGGTGTGGTCGGCAGACCCCATGACTTTCTCCTTCGCACCGAAGACCGCGTCTTTGACTCTGTCCGTTTGCCGCTGGACGATGTGGGACGGGGTGACCTTGTCCGCTACGGCATCGACGTTCGTGCCCAGCCGCGCGCGGGTTGCTTCAATATCTGCTCGGATGACATCCGGGTTTTCACTCATCGTGTTTCCTCGCTGTACCTAGGGAGTGGGCTTGAGGGTGGGCGGGATTTCCTGAAGCGTCTCGGCGGTCTGGGGCATGCCTTTGATCGCGCTGAGTTCCTTGCGGCCCATGGCCGCCAGGATGGCTGCGACGACGCCCCAGATTACGGCGACGACGACGGCGGACCAGCCGAGCCCCATTACCGTCCCGAGCGCCCACCAGAGCGCCAGGGACAGGAACAGGAGGATGAAGTGGCCTGCGACGCCGGCACCCGCCAGCATCCCGGCGCCCTTGCCGGCGCGGGTCGCGGACTGCTTGAGTTCGACCTTGGCCAGTTCCACTTCCTGCCGCATCAGGGTGGACATGTCCCGCGTGACATCGCCCAGGAGATCGCCGAGGAGGCCGTTTCGGCCTTGGCGTGGGCTGCGGTGTGGGGCATTTCGCTGGTCATCGACGGCCACCGTCAAACGGATCGTCGCGGAGCGGGTCCTGCCGGTCGCCGCTTCCGAACGGATCGGCGGCTGCGGGCTCGGAGGCCAAGCGGTCCTGCCGGCTGCCGTTGCCGAGCGGGTCGGCGTCGAGCGGGCTGGGCGGGTAGGTGTCCGCGTAGCCCGCCGTCGTGGTTCCTGGGGCGGGCATTTCCACAGGCGGCGGCTGAACTGCAGCGCCGGTGTCGGGGACCCGGGCGGCGGGGGTGGCGCTGGTGCCCGCAGTGTCCGGCGCCCCGGCGCTCAGGCTGCGGCTGAGCCGGCCAGCCAGGACACCCGCGCCGGCCGCGAGCAGCAGGAACGTGCCGGGCCGCTGGCGCGCGAAGGACTTTACTTCGGTCAGGAGGGAACCCGGGTCACGGCCGTCGAGCCATGACGCCACTGCGGAGGACCTCTCGGCGGCCTGGCGCACCAGGTCGGTGGCAACGCCGGGCTCCGTGGAAGCGGTGGCCATGCTGTGCAGTTCGGTGGAAATCGAGCGCAGGCCGTCCGCGACCTTTTGCTGCTGCGTGCCGGCCTGGTCGGTCAGATCGGACTTGGCCTGGTGCAGGAGATCCTTGGCGTTGGTCTTCACCTCGGCTGCGACGTTGGAGGCTTCGGTCTTGGCGGTCTCGGCCACGCTCTGGGCGGAGTCTGCGGCCTGGCGCTTCACATCGGCGGCCTCATCTTTGGCCACGTCGGTCCTGGAGGTGGCGCCATCATCGAAGGTGCCTGAGCCCGTGCCGTTGGGAACCGGGGGAAAGTGGTTTCCGGCCGGCGGGGAGTCTGCTGGGTGGCCGTAGGCGTGCCGTAGCTGCCGTCCTGGGGCCATTGGTTCTCTGTCATCTTCGCTCTCTTTCAAGATCGGCTGCTGATCACGAACCAGCAATAACTGGGGAACTAATAGTAAGCATGATTACTATCAAATAGTAAGTACCCTTGGTTTTAATTCTTTGGGCTGCCGGCCCGGCGGGCCCGCTGCGGGGATGGCGCCGCGGCCGGTGAACTAGGCTGGAAACATGAGCAAAACGGTGCATGGCTGATGGCGAAGCGGGGCAGGGCCGCCGGCCGGAACAGCACCGAACGGACGGCCGGAGTGGTGGACGTGCCGAAGGGCGGCCGTCCCGAGGGGCCCGTGGAGGGCATCTACTACATCGACACCGGTGACTGCGAGCTCATCGCTGACCAGGACAACTCCAGCGGCTGGCTGCTGCGGATTAACGGCGTCATGAGTTCGCACATCGACCTGGCGGATCCGCTGTTCCTCGACTTTGAGTACATGCGCTGGATCGCGGCCCTGGTGGAGTCTCGCTGGCCCCCGGAACCGCGCCCGAAGCTGCGCGCCCTGCACCTCGGCGGGGAGCATGCTCACTGGCTCGCTACTTCCACGCCGCCTACCCCGAGGCCCGCCAGGTGGTGGTCGAACTGGACGGCAAGCTGGCAGAGTATGTCCGCGGCTGGTTTGACCTGCCGAAGGCGCCGCTGATGCGCCTGCGGGTGGGGAGGCTCGCGAGGTGACTGAAAGCCTGACGCCGCAGACCCGTGACCTGGTCATCCGCGACGTTTTTGCCGGCTCGCTCACGCCGCGGCCGCTCACCACCACGGAGTTCAACAGGCACGTGCAGCGCGTCCTTGCCCCCGGCGGGATCTACGTGGTGAATTCCGGCGACGCCCCGGACCTGAAGAACGCCCGCGAGGACGCCGCGACCATAGCGGGGTCCTTCAAGCACACCGTGATCATCGCGGACCCGGCGATGCTCAAGGGCAGACGCTACGGGAACATGATCATGGCCGGCAGCGATATCCCGTTCGACGACGACCCCGGGCTGGCGCGGCGGCTGCTGGGCGGCGCGGTGCCCGCCCACATCTGGAACGACGCCAAGGTGCGGGCCTTTGCCGCCGGTGCCCCGGTCCGCCATGACCCGAAAACTGTGGACCCGGCGTCGTCGGTTGCTCCGTAGGCGCCCTTTGGCGCCCCAAAACGGCGCCTACGGAGCAGTCGATGAGCCGCCGCGGCCCATAAGTGCCTCGCGGTGGGCCTTCGTCTGCTCGCGCAGCGCCTGCACCACCGCTGCGACGGCGGGGCGGCGCATGGAGTCGGGCCGCAGGACCATCCAGTACGGCAGCAGTTCGGCGAACTCGTCCGGAAGCAGCCGGACCAGGTCGGGGTGCAGGTCCGCCGCGAAGCACGGCAGGAACCCGATGCCGGCGCCGGCGCGCGTTGCCTCCACGTGGACGAAGACGTTGGTGGAACTCAGGCCGTCCCGCATGGTCGGGACCAGCCGGCGCGGGGCGTCCAGGTCGTCCACCTGAAGCATGGAATCGACAAAGTAGACCAGCGAGTGGGTGGTCAGTTCCTCGATTGTTGTGGGAGTGCCGTACTCGGCAAGGTAGTCGCGGGAGGCGTACATGCCGAGCATGTACTCGCCGAGCCGGGCCGCCGCGGCCCGGTGCACCTGCGGTTCGCCCACCACCACCTCGATATCCAGCCCGGAACGCTGCTGGAGCGCACGCCGGGTAACGGTGATGATCTCGACACTCAGTCCGGGGTGGTCGCGGCGCAGCCTGGCAACCGCGGGGGCCGCGATGTAGGCGCTGAAGCCGTCCGTCGCGGTCATCCGGACGACGCCGGTGATGGGGTCCGGGGTCCTGCCGGGCTGTTCGAGGCTCCGGATCGCCGCTTCCACCCGCTCAGCCACCTGCACCGCCTCCGCGCCCAGGTCCGTCAGCTCCCAGCCGCCGGACGCGCGGGACAGCACCCGCCCGCCCAGGGCCTTCTCCAGCGCGGCAATCCGGCGCGACACCGTGGTGTGGTTCAGCCCCAGGGACTGCGCCGCCGTGGTGAACTTCGCGGAGCGGGAGACCGCCAGGAGTACCAGCAGGTCATCGGGGTTCGCATTCATATCTGCAATTCTGCACATAAGGGGTGCTTGTTTGACCATTGAAACGCCCACTTTGTGCGGCAATACTCAGTGAAGCTGCTCAGTGCCGTGCATCGCACTTCCTCTGGGCCGTTGAAGACCGCGAACTTGAGGAGTGCAGACATGGAGAGCAGCTTGAACGGGCGCAAGGCCCTGGTCACCGGCGGAGCCGGCGGGATCGGCGCTGCCAGCGTCCGCGCCCTCGCGGCACGCGGCGCCAAAGTCGTGATCGCTGATGTGGATGAGGCCGCGGCCTCAGCCCTCGCCGACGAAGTCGGCGGCACCTCCTGGGCGGTCAACCTGCTCGACGTCGAGACCCTCCAGGCGGTGAGCCTGGACTGCGACATCCTGGTCAACAACGCCGGCATCCAGCGGATCAGCCCGATCGAGGACTTCGATCCGGCGGACTTCCGACGCCTCATCACGCTCATGCTGGAAGCGCCGTTCCTGCTCATCCGCGCCGCGCTGCCGCACATGTACGCCAACAACTTCGGCCGGATCATCAACCTGTCCTCCGTGCACGGGCTCCGCGCCTCGCCGTTCAAGAGCGCCTACGTCTCGGCCAAGCACGGGCTGGAAGGGCTGAGCAAAGTCACCGCGCTGGAGGGCGGCGCGCACGGCGTCACCTCCAACTGCATCAACCCGGGCTACGTCCGAACGCCGCTGGTCGAGTCGCAGATCGCGGACCAGGCCAAAGTGCACGGGATTCCGGAGGCCGAGGTGCTCGCCAAGATCATGCTGACCGAGGCCGCCGTCAAGCGGCTCGTCGAGCCGGAGGAGGTCGCCTCCCTTGTCGCCTGGCTGGCCTCCGACGACGCCGGTATGGTCACCGGCGCCAGCTACACCATGGACGGCGGCTGGTCCGCGCGGTAGCGGGCCGTCAGTCCGTCGGCTTGTCGTCGGTCTTGTCGTCGGTTTGGTCGTTGGTTGCCGGTTCGGTGGCGCGGCGGATGTAGTCGTTGACGGCCTCTTCCGGAACCCGGAACGAACGGCCCACCCGCACGGCCGCTATCGCATGCGATTTCACCAGCCGGTAAACGGTCATTTTGGACACCCGCATTGCCGCAGCGACTTCCGCGATGGTCAGGAAGTGGGAGGAAACGTTCGCTGCGCTCATGTCGTCTGGCCCGTCCACTAGTCGGGGAACCGTAGTTGACGGTAATCGTAGAACAGGACGTCCTCCGGTGTGTTGCCGGCCGTCCGGAGCCCTACGAAAGGGGCTTCGATGACTGCCACTGTGCCGAGGCGGCGGCCGTTGAACGGATCGTCCCCGATGAGCACTTGTCCCACCCGGAACGGAATCCGCGATGCCCTGGCGCGGCTTGACCACTTCGACAGGAGGGCGGCCGCGCGGCCTCTTTGGCGTTGCGCCTGCGGAGATGCTGGGGCCATCGGAACCACTCCTTCGAAACGAGCGCCAATCGGTATATCGGCGGCTCCGGACCAGCTGCGTGTGCTCCCCAGCGGTTGTTCGCTGCCGGTCCGGTACCGCCGTGAAGCAACTGTAGCCCTGCGTCCCTTTCGTCACACGAGTAACTTCTACGCCCGTCGGACCGGGCACCACTTGGGGCCGTTGCGCCGACTACTTGCCGGGCTGGGGCTCCGCCGCGTTCCCTGCGAGGGCAAGAAATCCGCCCAGCCCGATCATCATGGCCCCGCCGGCGGTGCCCAGGGCAGCGATCCGCCGGGGCGAGCTGGCAAACCAGCGACGCGCCGTGCCGGCAATCAGCGCCCAGCCGCTGTCCGAGACCAGCGCGATGGCCAGGAACAGTGCCCCCAGCGTCGCCAGCTGCACCGGAATTGCGCCCGCGGAATAGTCCACAAACTGGGGCAGCACGGCAACAAAGAAGACAATCGACTTGGGGTTGGTGGCACCGACGATGAAGCCCTCCCGGAGGATCCTGAACGTCGACGCCGGACGCGAGGGTTCCGCCGCCGTCGGACCTCCGCCGCGGTGCCGGATGGCCTGGATTCCGAGGTAGACGAGGTAGGCCGCGCCGGCGAACTTGACCGCGCTGAAGAGCACTGCGGACTGGGCCAGCACCACTCCCACGCCCAGGGCGACCGCGGCGATCTGCAGCAGCTCCCCGACGGCGTTGCCCAGCACACTCAGGAGCCCGCCCCGGCGGCCCAGGGCCAGCGTCCGTCCGACGACGAACAGCACGCTGGGTCCCGGCACGGCGATGAGGAGGAGGGCCGCGAGGGCAAAGGCCAGCAGGTTGGTGGCGGGGACCATGACTGATTTTAGCCCCGCCCCCTTGCGGGGCCCCGGCGTCGGCCCCGGCGTCCCTACCTTGCCGCCGGAACCTGCGGGAGCTGCGCGGTTTCGTCCACGAGATCGGCCCGGACCCGGCCGTGGCCGCGCACCCAGAGCCGGTACCCGATCACGAGCAGTCCGAGCCAGGCGGCACCCACATACAGTGCTACGCGCGTGTCCTCGAACGCCCCCAGGATCACGATGACGAGGGCCATGAACACGATCGTCGCCACCGACGCCGCGGGCCACCACGGCGAGGGAACTCCGACGCCGGCAGCCCCCTGCGGGCGATCTCGCGCTTCATCGCCACGTGGGAGGCCAGGATCATCACCCAGACCCAGACGGTGGCGAAGGTTGCGATGGAAGCGATCAGCAGGAAGACGTTCTCCGGGATGACGGCGTTCAGGACCACGCCCACCAGCAGGATGCCCGCCATCATCACCACGGTCATCCACGGCACGCCGTGGCGGGAGACCTTGCCGAAGCTCGCGGGGGCATGCCCCTGCCGGGACAGGCCGAAGAGGATCCGGCCGGCTCCGAAGATGTCGCTGTTGATCGCGGAAAGTGCGGCGGTGATGACGACGGCGTTGAGGATGTGCGGCGCCGCCGGGATGCCCAGTCCGCTGAAGATCTGCACGAACGGGCTGCCGTTGGTGCCAATCTCGTTCCAGGGGAACAGGCTCATCAGGACACCGAGGGTCAGCACGTAGAAGAGCAGGACGCGCACCGGGACGGTGTTGACGGCCTTCGGGATGACTTTCTTCGGATCCGCGGCCTCGCCGGCCGTGATGCCCAGGGTTTCGATGCCGCCGAACGCGAACATCACGACGGCGAACGAGGCCAGGAGGCCTTCGAAGCCGTTGGGGAACAGCCCGCCGTGGTCCACGAGGTTGCCCAGGCCGGGCGCGGCCGTGGCGCCGCCGGCCTGGAAGCCGAACACGATGATGGCGGCGCCGCCCGCGATCATGGCGATGATGGCCACCACCTTGATCAGCGAGAACCAGAACTCGAGTTCGCCGAAGACCTTGACGCTGAGCAGGTTCAGCGCCGCGAGGAAGAAGATGATCGCCAGGACCCAGGTCCAGCGCTCCACCTCGGGGAACCAGAAGCCCATGTAGATGCTGAAAGCGGTGACGTCCGCGATGGCCACGATCGCCATCTCAAACACGTAGGTCCAACCCGTCACAAAGCCTGCCAGCGGGCCGAGGTAGCGGCTGGCGTACTGGCCGAAGGAACCGGACACGGGGTGGCGTACGGCCATTTCACCCAGGGCGCGCATCACCATGAACACAGCGGCGCCGCCGATCATGTACGCCAGCAGCACGGCGGGGCCGGCCTTCTGGATGGCCGAGGCGGAACCGTAGAACAGCCCGGTGCCGATCGCCGAGCCCAGGGCCATAAAACGGATATGGCGGACGTTGAGTCCGCGGTTCAGGACAGACCCGACGGCGGCGCTGGCGGCGCTGCCGACGGTGCCGCCCGGTCCCGGAGTAGGCGTTGGCTTGATGTCCGTGGTGGCTTGTTGCATGCGAATACCTTCTCGTCTTTGGGAGGGGATCGCTATCCAGCAGACCATGTTGGCCGGAGCTGTGATGAGCCTCACGGGCAGCTGGTGTCTTCGATTTCAGACAACGCGGGCACGGCAAACCGCTTCAGGCGGTGTGGGCGGCAGGTCAGCGGTACCCGTCGGCAGCCGCCGGCAGGCCGGCATCCTGCACTTCCACCAGATACCGCCAGCAGTCGGGCCGGGAGCCGTCGACGTCGGTGAAGCCGTACTCGCGAGCCAGGCCGCCGGAGGAAAAGGAGCCGCCGCTGCGGCGCAGCGCGCCGGGGTCGGCTGCGAGGGCCGCCACGGCACGGCCGACGAAGCGCGGGCTTTCCGAAATCGCGGCGAAGTGCGGCTGGACAGCGGCGGCATCACGCCAGTTCGCCTCCGTGACCCCGAACGCTTCGAGCATCATCTCGGACCGCATCCAGCCCGGCGTGAGGGCCACCGCCGTGCACCCGTACGGCTTCAGCTCCTCCGCCTGGCTGTACGCCAGCCGGAGTGCCGCCGCCTTGACGAGGTCGTAGAACACCGAGACCCGGTAATGCCCGGCATTATATTCACGGGTCCCGTCGGTCATCTCCACAACGAGGCCGCCGGGCCGGCGGATCAACAGCGGCAGGGCGTAATGGCTCGTGATCAGGTGCGTGTCGACACCCGTGTGGAGCATCCGCAGCCCGGCGTCCAGATCGTGGGCCCAGAGCGGGGTGTTCCATTCAATCCGCCGCTCACCGCCCCAGATGTCGTTCACCAGGATGTCCAGCCGGCCCTGCTCGGCGTCAATCCGCCGCACCAGCGCTTCCACCTCGGCAGGCTGGAGGTGGTCGACGGCGGCGGCGATCCCCTCGCCGCCGGCCGCGCTTACCAGGGCCGCCGTTTCCTCGACGGTCTCGGGCCGGTCGTAGTCCGAGCGACGGCCCAGGGCCGACCGGCCGGTGCAGTACACCGTCGCGCCGGCCTCACCGAGAGCGACGGCCGTGCCGCGGCCCGCGCCGCGCGTGGCCCCGGCCACCAGGGCCACTCGGCCCGAGGGATCCGGTTTCATGCCTCCCCGTCCCGTCGTCCGTCAGCCGCGGCGTGTTCACGGCGGAACTGCCGTCTCCCTGCGCGCGCACGACCTCCCCGCGCACACGGCCTGGCGTCCAGCGAAACACCCCTGGGGGCCGGACGGATAGGGGCGTAAGGCCCGCCGGCGCTCCGGGAAAGTCTGGAGTTCCAGACAACCGGGTATAGCGATACCTGTTCGGGACCCGTCGCAGGGCGCATGCTTAAGTACGGGATACCGGACACTGCCCGATGCGAAGAGGAACGATGACAACAACCAGCACCACCTTGGGCGGCAACAACTCGAGCGGCACCGCCCTGAGCGGAACCGGCGCGGACGCCGCCGTCGTCGAACCCTCGCCCAAGGCGCACGCCGCTGGAACGGCCCCCAAAGCCGCGCGGGCAAAGGTGGCCTCCAAGGTTCCGGCGGCGGAAAATACCCTGCGCATCCTGAAACTGCTGGCCTCCAAGCGCGGGCCAATGGCGGCGTCGAACATTGCCTCCGCGCTGGGACTTCCGCGCTCCAGTGTGTACCACCTGCTCGGTGTGATGGAGGCCAACGGATTCGTGCTCCATCTTCATGAGGAGCAGCGGTACGGGCTCGGGATCAGTGCCTTCGAGCTCAGCTCGGCCTATTCACGGCAGGAGCCACTCTCCCGCCTGGGCCGGCCGATGCTCGCCTCGCTTGTGGACGTGATCGGCGAAAGCGCCCATCTGGCCGTGCTGCACGGCCGCGATGTGCTCTACATCGTGGAGGAGCGGGCGAAGAACCGTCCCTCCCTCGTGACCGACGTCGGGGTCCGGCTCCCGAGCCACCTCACCGCCAGCGGGCGGGCGATTCTCGCGGCGCTGCCGAAGTCGCAGGTCCGGGCGCTGTACCCGAACGCGGCGGCCTTCAGCGCCCGGCACGAGACCGAGTCGCCCATCATGAAGTACTCGGCGCTGTCCTCGCACCTGGACCAGGTCCGGCAGCGCGGCTATGCGACCGAACACGGGGAGGTGACGCCGGGCTTCGGCTCGATCGCGGCCGCTGTCACGGACCACGTGGGCTGGCCTACCGCCGCCGTCGCCGTGACCTTCCTCGAGGAGAAGCTGCCGGCGGAGGAATGGCCCGCCCTCGCCGCGCGGGTCCGGAAGGTCGCCGACGAGCTCTCCGTACGGATCCACGGCCGCCCCTCCGCCTGACCCTGGCCCGCACCCCCGTTGCGCTATCACTTTTGGTGCTTAAACCCCGATTTAGGCACCAAAAGTGATAGCGCAACGCGAGGTGGGGAGCGAGTGCGAGGGTCTGGAATCCCGGACAGCACCGGTCTGCAGGCCCTGTTTCCGCGGCTGCGGACAGGCTTTAGTTGATACAGAACCCATATCGCCGATCCATCCGGCACAGAACCAACGAGACACAAAGGAGCCCCTCATGGCACCCGCCGATTTCACCACCGGTGCCCGCCCGGTCAAAGCAGCCCGCGGTACCGAGCTCACCGCCAAGAGCTGGCAGACGGAAGCCCCGCTGCGGATGCTCATGAACAACCTGGACCCCGAGGTCGCCGAACGCCCCGACGACCTGGTGGTCTACGGCGGCACTGGCCGCGCCGTCCGCAGCTGGGCCGCATTCGACGCGATCACCCGCACCCTGGAAACCATGGAGAAGGACGAGACCCTGCTGGTCCAGTCCGGCAAACCGGTGGGCGTCTTCCGCACCAACGAATGGGCGCCGCGTGTGCTGCTGGCCAACTCCAACCTAGTCGGCGACTGGGCCACCTGGCCCGAGTTCCGCCGGCTCGAGGCCGAGGGCCTGATGATGTACGGCCAGATGACCGCCGGATCCTGGATCTACATCGGCACCCAGGGCATCCTGCAGGGCACCTTCGAAACCTTCGCCGCGATCGCCCGCAAGCTCACCGGAGACGAGAACGGCACCCTCGCCGGCACTCTGACCCTCACCGGCGGCTGCGGCGGCATGGGCGGCGCGCAGCCGCTCGCCGTCACCCTGAACGACGGCGCCTGCCTGATCGTCGACGTCGACGAGACCCGCCTGCGCCGCCGCGCCGGCAAGCGCTACCTCGACGAGGTGGAGACCGACCTCGACGCCGCCATCGCCAAAGTCCTGAAGGCCAAGGAAGAGCGCCGCGGCTGGTCCGTGGGCTACGTCGGCAACGCCGCCACCGTCTTCCCCGAAATCCTGCGCCGCCACAACGCCGGCGAACTCACGGTCGACATCGTCACGGACCAGACCTCCGCCCACGACCCGCTGAGCTACCTCCCCGAAGGCATCACGGTGGAGGAATGGCACCGCGAGGCCGCGGCCGACCCGGAGGGCTTCACCAAAAGGCCCAGGCCTCGATGGCCAAGCATGTCCAGGCCATGGTCGAGTTCCAGGACGCCGGCGCCGAGGTGTTCGACTACGGCAACTCCATCCGCGACGAGGCCCGCAAGGGCGGCTACAACCGGGCCTTCGAATTCCCCGGCTTCGTCCCGGCCTACATCCGCCCGCTGTTCTGCGAGGGCCTTGGCCCGTTCCGCTGGGTGGCGCTCTCCGGCGATCCCGAGGACATCGCGGTCACTGATGCCGCCATCAAAGACCTGTTCCCCGAGAACAAGCACCTGCACCGCTGGATTGACGCCGCGCAGGAACGGGTGGAGTTCGAGGGCCTCCCGGCCCGCATCTGCTGGCTGGGCTACGGCGACCGCGCCAAGGCCGGGCTGCTGTTCAACCAGCTCGTCAAGGAGGGCAAGGTCAAAGCGCCCATCGTGATCGGCCGAGACCACCTGGACTCCGGCTCCGTCGCCTCGCCGTACCGCGAGACCGAGGCCATGGCCGACGGCTCCGACGCCGTGGCTGACTGGCCGCTACTCAACGCGATGCTCAACACCGCCTCCGGCGCCACCTGGGTCTCCATCCACCATGGCGGCGGCGTCGGCATCGGCCGCTCCATCCACGCCGGCCAGGTGTCCGTCGCGGACGGCACCGACCTCGCCGCGCAGAAGCTCGAACGCCTCCTCACCAACGACCCCGGCATGGGTGTCATCCGCCACGTCGACGCCGGCTACGACCGCGCCGTCGAGGTCGCCAAGGAACGCGGCGTCCGCATCCCGATGGCCCCCACGGACTCCGCAGAAGCAAAGAAGTAGGAATCACCATGACTCTCACTACCCACGAACCGCTCACCGTCACCCTCGGCTCCAGCGGCGTCACCCCCGAGGACGTCGTCGCCGTCGCCCGCCACGACGCCAAGGTGACCATCTCGCAGGACGCCCTCGACGCTGTCGCCAAGGTCCGGGCCCACATCGACGACCTTGCCCACAGCGAGGTCCCGGCGTACGGCATCTCCACCGGCTTCGGGGCGCTGGCCAACCGGCATATCCCCAACGACCTGCGCACCCAGCTGCAGAAGTCGCTGATCCGCAGCCACGCCGCCGGCATGGGCCCGGCCGTGGAACGCGAAGTGGTCCGCGGCATCATGTTCCTGCGCGCCAAGACCCTCGCCTCCGGCCGCACCGGCGTCCGCCCCGTGGTCCTGCAGACCATGGTGGATGTCCTCAATGCCGGAATCACCCCGGTGGTCCGCGAATTCGGCTCCCTCGGCTGCTCCGGAGACCTGGCCCCGCTGTCGCACTGCGCACTGGTCCTGATGGGCGAGGGCGAAGCGGCAGGGCCCGACGGCGTGACGTACGGCGGGCGGGACGAGGAACCTGTCGCCGTACTGCTCGCGGCGCACGGGATCGAACCCGTCACCCTGGCCGAGAAGGAGGGCCTGGCACTGGTCAACGGCACCGAGGGCATGCTGGGCATGCTGCTGATGGCCATCGCGGACATCCGCCAGCTGCTCACGACGGCGGACATCACCGCCGCGCTCAGCGTCGAGGCGCTGCTCGGCACCGACCAGGTGTTCCTGCCCGAGCTGCACGCCGCGCTCCGGCCGCACCCGGGCCAGGCGGCCTCCGCGGACAACATGCTGCGGGTCCTCTCCAATTCCCCGATCGTGGCCTCCCACCGGGTCAACGACACCAAGGTCCAGGACGCCTACTCCCTGCGCTGCGCACCCCAGGTGGCCGGGGCCGTCCGCGACACCGTGGACCACGCCGCCCTGGTCGCCTCCCGCGAACTGGCGGCAGCGATCGACAACCCGGTGGTCCTGCCGGACGGCCGCGTCAGCTCCAACGGCAACTTCCACGGAGCCCCCGTGGCCTACGTGCTGGATTTCCTGGCCATCGCCGTGGCGGACCTGAGCTCCATCGCCGAGCGCCGCACCGACCGGATGCTGGACCCGGCCCGCTCGCACGGGCTGCCGGCGTTCCTGGCCGCCGACCCCGGCGTCGACTCCGGCCTGATGATCGCCCAGTACACCCAGGCGGGCCTGGTCTCAGACAACAAACGGCTTGCCGTCCCGGCGTCGGTGGACTCGATCCCGAGTTCCGCGATGCAGGAGGACCATGTGTCGATGGGGTGGCACGCGGCCCGCAAGCTGCGCCGCGCCGTGGAAAACCTGCGCCGGGTCCTGGCGATCGAACTCGTCACCTCGGCGAGGGCGCTCGACATCCGCACCCAGCTCTCCGGCGGCGAACTTGTGCCGGGGCCGGCGGGAACCGCGGTGATCGCGGCACTGCGCGACGTCGTCGACGGTCCGGGAACCGACAGGTTCCTCTCCCGGAGCTGGAGGCGGCCGACGTCCTCGTCGCCTCGGGCAAGGTCCGGGCGGCAGCCGAATCCGCCGTCGGAAATCTCGCCTGAGGGAAAACAAAATGCAGTTTCGGTGAACAATTCCCGGCGCCCCCGAAATAGTGGGCAACACGGCCAGCGGGGGCGCGGGAACTGTAGTACAAATGGAAAGTCACACCAACGAAGTTGTGACAAAGAACATATACAAAGGGGTAGAAGTTCAATGAAAGCACGCGGGACGGTAATGTCCAGGCGCCTGGCCTCGGCCACGGCGGTTTCCGACTGGCGAAGCCTCAAGGCCGGCGATCGGATCGAAATCCTCAAGCATGCACAGGTTCTGGCGGCCGGTGAGGTCGAAGAAGTCTCACTGAGCGGCAATGTTCTCTGGCTGGTCCCGGCGGAATCGTCCGGCGCGGAGAACGGGCTTTTCCTGAAATCCGACGGCGTGGAGGTGCGGCGCAGCTAGCCGCACACGGTTTTCGCGCCGCACGCGCGTATCTTGGTGAAGGGCGCCGTTCCGCAGGAACGGCGCCCTATTCATCCCCGGGCATCGGGGTCCCGGCAGGAGGCATACGCAGTGTTCGAGGCTCCCAGCATTATCTTCGCAGCGGCAGGCCTGGCCGTGTTCGCCGCCGCACTGTTGCCCAAGCTGCTGCGCAACGCTCCGTTGTCGATGCCGATGGTCTTCCTGGCCGCCGGCATGCTGGCCTTTTCCTTCATCCCAGAGCTGCCGGACCCGGATCCCCTGCAATACGGGGAGTTCACCACGCACCTGACGGAAATCTGCGTCATCATCTCGTTGATGGGCGCCGGCCTGGCACTTGACCGTCCTGTGGGACGACGCACATGGTCCACCACCTGGCGGATGCTGGGGGTGGCCATGCCGATCTGCATCATTGCCCTGACACTGCTGGGGCTCTGGGCGCTGGGGCTGGGGCTCGGAGCCGCGCTGCTGGTGGCAGCCGCGCTCGCACCGACCGACCCCGTGCTGGCCTCCGAAGTGCAGGTGGGCGAGCCCGCCGACGACGAGGACGAAACCGAGCGCGGCGAAGACGAAATCCGGTTCGGCCTCACCTCCGAGGCAGGCCTGAATGACGGGCTGGCGTTCCCCTTTGTCTACCTGGCCATCGCCATCAGCCTGTTCGGTCCTGCGCCGTCCGAGTGGTTTGTCCCCTGGTTCTTCACCGATGTCCTGTGGCGGATCGGCATGGGCCTGCTGGTCGGCTGGCTGGCAGGGAAAGCGCTGAGCCGGCTGTTCTTCTCTGCCCGTGACAGCGTCCGGCTGTCCAACCACTCCGAGGGCTTTGTGGCGCTGGCAGCGACGTTCCTCGCCTACGGGATGACCGAAATGCTGGAAGGCTACGGGTTCATCGCCGTCTTTGTATGCGCCGTGACCATCCGGGCCGCGGAACGCACGCACGGCTTCCACCGCGTCATGCACTCCTATGTCGAGCAGCTCGAACGTCTCATGACGGTGGTCATTCTGGTGTTGCTGGGAGGCGCGATAGCCGGGGCCTGCTCGCCGGCATTGGCTGGCCGGAGATCCTGGTGGCGCTGGCGTTCCTGCTGCTCGTCCGTCCGCTCGCAGGCTGGATCGGCTTGGCCCGGGGCAAGACCGGTCCGCGGGAACGGATTGCCATTGCCTTTTTCGGCATCCGCGGCATCGGCTCGCTGTACTACCTCGCGTACGCGCTCAGCAAAGGTGACTTCAACGCCCAAGCAGAGGAACTGTGGGCGTTCATCGGCCTGGTGGTGGCAATGTCCATCGTGCTGCACGGGGCCACCACTGCTCCCGTCATGAACCGGCTGGACCGGCTCCGCGAACGGAAGGCCGTGCAGCAGCACGGCGACGAGGGCAAGGCACCGAAAACACCCATTTGACGTTGTGCCGTTGCTGCCCGGCTACCCCAGCAGCGTATTAATCAGCCGGGCGGCGACCCTGGCGGTCCGGCCGTCGACGTCGAACTCCGGGTTCAGCTCGGCCACATCCAGGTGCAGGAGCTTCCCGCTCGCGGCCACCTGGCGGCAGACGGCGCTGATGACCGGCAGCGGCACGCCGAACGCGGCGGGCGCGCTCACCCGGGGGCCACCGAGGCCGGCAGCACGTCCAAATCGATAGTCAGGTACAGGGCGTCCACCTGCGCCAGGAATGCCGCCACAAACGTATGCGCGGCCTCCGCCGAGCAGTCCTCGTCGAGCAGGTAGTCCACGCCAAGGTCCGCGGCCGTGCGGAACAGCGCCCGGGTGTTATTCGGCTCGGAGATCCCGACGACGGCGTACCGCAGTTCGCGGCCCGCGGTGGCTTCCGCGCGGGCCATCTGCAGGAACGGAGTGCCGGAACTGGGCAGGGACTCATCGCGGAGGTCGAAGTGGGCGTCCAGGTTCAGCACCCCCACGCGCAGGCCCTCGCGGACCGCCGCCGAACCGGCCACGCCCAGGTAGCTCGCGAACGCCGTCTCGTGCCCGCCGCCCAGCACGACGGGAAGCTGCCCGGCGTCGAGCAGGCTGCTGATCGCGAGCCCGGCACGCGCCTGCCCGGCCTCCAGGGCGTCCCCGGCCACGGTGACGTCGCCGGCGTCGTGCAGGTCCCGGCCCAGGTGGAACGCGAGGGGACCGAGGGCGGCGCGGATGGCGGCCGGGGCTGCGGCGGCACCCGTGCGGCCCTTGTTGCGGCGCACCCCGGCGTCGCTGCCGAAGCCGAGAATGACTGCCGGGCGGGAGGAGCCGGGACGTGCCGAGGCGGCGGGGCCGGCGGAGGAGGGCGCGGTGGGGGACTGGACGCGGCGCGGGGCGTACGGGGTGACCGCCTGCCACCAGCGGCGGTGCTCGGGGCCGTCGCCGTCGAACCGTCCGGTCCAGGGCTGCGGCGGGACATCAACGGCGGGTACGGGGAAACCATGCCCCTAGCTCACCGCAGCCCGGGCCGGAAAACCAGCCGCGCCGCCGTTGTGCTGTCCGAAATCCCGGAAACTGCCCTTAAGCGCCGCCGAGGTGAGACTTCGCGCCCATGGTCTGGACAAACATGGGCGCGAAGTCTCACCTCGGGGATGGGTGGGGTTAGTGCATCCCCAGGGCGGCCTCGATCGGGCCGATGGCGAAGAACAGCAGGAAGGCCGCGGCCACGGCCCACATCAGGGGTGCACCTCGCGTGCGCGGCCCTGGAACGTGCGGATCAGGACGAAGGTGATGAAGCCGGCACCCAGGCCGTTGGCGATCGAGTAGGTGAACGGCATCAGCGTGAAGGTCAGGAAGGCCGGGATCGCGATGCCCAGGTCCTGCCAGTCGATCTTGCCGACCTGGGAGACCATCATGAAGCCGACGATCACGAGCGCCGGGGCCACTGCCTCGAACGGCACGAGGTTGATCAGCGGGGTGAAGAACATGGCCACCAGGAAGAGCAGGCCGGTGACGATGGAGGCCAGGCCGGTCCGGGCGCCTTCCCCGATGCCCGCGCCGGATTCGACGTAGATCTGGTTCGAGGAGACGGAGGCCCCGCCGCCGACGATCGCGCCGAGTGCGTCCACCTGCAGCACGCGGTCCACGTTGGGGATGTTGCCGTCCTTGTCGATGCTGCCGGCCTCGGTGGCCAGGCCCACCATGGTGCCCATGGCGTCGAAGAAGATGCTCAGCAGGATCACGAAGGCCAGGAGGGTCGCGGCGACAAAGCCCAGGTGCTCGAAGGCGCCGAACGGGTTGGCCTGGCCGATCAGCGACAGGTCCGGGGCCGCCCATTCGGAGAACGCCGGCGCCACCAGGGACCAGCCCTGCGGGTTGTACGTTTCACCGTCGAAGCTGGGGCCGATGTGCAGCGTGAATTCCAGGATCACGGACAGGATGGTGGAGGCGACGATGCCGATCAGGATCGCGCCTTTGACCTTGCGGACCACGAGGGCGATGGTGAGGATCAGGCCGAAGACAAAGACGAGCGTGGGCCAGCCCATCAGCTTGCCGTCGAAGCCCAGGCCGACCGGAACGGTGGTGCCCGCGACATCCGGGATGCGGCGGACAAACCCGGCGTTGACGAGCCCGATCAGGGCGATGAACAGGCCGATGCCGACGACGATCGCGGTCTTCAGACCCTCCGGCACCGCCTTGAAGACCGCGGTCCGGAAACCGGTGAGGACCAGGATCAGCATGGTGATGCCCGAGAGCATCACGAGGCCCATCATGTCCGGCCAGGTCAGGCCGGGGTTGGTGGCCACCGTCACGGCGACAAAGGCGTTGACGCCGAGGCCCGTTGCCATCGCGAAGGGGTGCTTGGCCCAGGCGCCCATCAGGATGGTCAGGATGCCGGCGACAAACGCGGTGACGGCGGCGACGGCGGGAAAGCCGAGGGTGGCGCCGGTGGAATCCGGGCCGGAGAGGATGAGCGGGTTCAGCACCACGATGTAGCTCATGGCGAAGAACGTGGCGAAGCCTCCGCGGATTTCCCGCGAGATGTTCGACCCCCGTTCGGATATCTTGAAGTACCGGTCGAGTGCGGAGCCCTGCTTGAGCATTAGGTCTTGCATTAGTCCTCCGGGGGTCATGGGTATTACCTCAAGCCTATTGGGCGCCCGGCGGCCAACCGTGCTTTTTCGCCTAGTCTGTAAGGAAGACAACACTAGGAGCAGCACTTCCATGCGCCTCATCCGACAGCTTTTGACGGCCCTCCTGGGCGCCGCAATCTTCGCCGCCGCCCTGCTGGGTGCCGTTGCCCCGGCCTCGGCCCACGACGCCGCCGAGTCCACCAGCCCGGCCACCGGCACCACCGTGGCAACGCCGCCGGAGACGGTATCGGTCACGTTCAACAAGAACCCGCTCGCGCTCGGTTCGCAGATGCTGGTGAACGATGCCGCCGGCACCAATTGGGCCGACGGCGCGGTGGAGATCGTGGACAACGTCGCCTCGCAGAAGCTCAAGCCGGGGCCCCGGCCGGGGCCTACACCGTGGTGTGGCGGGTGGTCAGCTCGGACTCGCACCCGATCGAAGGCACCTTCACGTTCACGGCCACCGCGGCAGCCGCAGGCTCGACGGCGGCTGCCGCCGTTCCCACCATGGGCACCGCCCAGCCGGGCATCACGCAGGAGCCGGCCCCGCCGGCCGACTCCTCCGAGCCTTTCCCGTGGAGCATTGTGATCTTCGTTGGCACGGCGATCGGCATCGTGATCGCCTTGGGCGTGATGGCCAAGCGCCGCCTCGCGGCCCGCGAGGACTCCGACGGCGGTGACGCGGACCGCAGCGAGCCGGTCGATGGCAGCGGTAGCGAGGACAGCCGCTCCCACGACGGCGCGGGCCGCGCAGGCGAAACCGGGAAGTAGCGCAGCCTAGGCCGGCGCGGCGAGGGCATAGCCCCCGGGCAGGACGGCGGGGAAGCCGTCGGGGTAGACCTTGGCGGAGATCGCCTGGCCCACCACCTTGGCCTGGCGCAGCACTTCCTTCGGTGTCGGGGTGATGAGTTCGCCCACGCCCACAAGGTACATCCCGAGGGCGTGCATGGCCGCCATCAGGTTGTGGCCCGCGGCCATGCCGAGCTCCGAGAGCATCCGGCGCAGCTGGCTGTGGGCGCAGCGGGTCAGGACCAGGTGGTCCGCCAGGAGGACACCGCCCGGCGTGCGGACGGCCCACTGCTGGGTGGGTCCGGTGATGCCGGCGTCGAGGTGGTCCAGCTGCAGGGCCCTGATGTTGTTCCGCACATCCAGTTTGTGGCTGGTGGCGTAGTTGCGCAGGTGCCGGAGGATCTCGTTGCGTTCCCGCAGGCTGGCGGCGTCAGCCGCATCGCAACGCTGCAGCGACGAGGTGTTGGCCGGTTGCCCGGCGCCCAGCAGGTCGAGGCCGTCCACAATGATGGAGTCCACGCCGCGCCGCTGCAGCTCGCTGGCGACCGCCAGGCCGGACAGGCCGGTGCCGATCACGATGGCGGCGGTCCGCTCGATACCCCGGACATTGGCATGCTCGACACTGCAGGGTCCTCCTCGAATGGTGCAAGTCGCGGGGCCGATGCCCCGGACACGTTCTGAAACACGAGTCTCGGTTCAGCAACGCCTCGAAGAATACCTAACATTTCCCGCCTTGGATAGAGCAGATGGAACATTGGCGGGTCCCGGGATTTCCGGGCTTTTCGGGCGGCTCCGCCGGCCGAATCCGCGGGCGTCCAGGACCGCCGGATGCCGTGTAAACACTGCGTAAAACCTGGGTGAAGTCCACCCTTGCGGCCGGCGTCAGCTCCGCTTGCTTGTTGTCCGCAATCCGAGAATAGTTGCGGGTATCAGGGGTTCGACCCCGCAGATTCTTCGGGCGCATCGCCGTTGGACGCTGCACCCGGACGCGTCTGGCAGAATAGCCGCAACATCAGGCAAGAATCGCGAGGAGGCGGACCCCATGGGCCGAGAACAGGTGCATCCGGATCCGGCAGGGGATGTCCCCGGCGGGTCCGCGGCTCCCCGTGGGATCGTGGTCGGCGTCGACGGTTCAGACCACAGCAAGTGCGCCCTGGTGTGGGCCGCGCGCGAGGCCGAGCGCCGGCGTCGTCCGTTACACATCGTGACCGCCTATTCCGTGCCGATCTTCGCGGCTTCAGGGCTCGACGGCGGGTACGCCACCGTGGATGATTCGGTCATCCGGGAGGGCGCAGAGGCCATTCTGCAGCAGGCGGTGCACAAGGTCGCCGGGTACCTCATCGACGTTGACGCCTCCGTCGAGAACGGCGATGCCTCCGGGGTCCTTCTGGAAATGTCCGAAACCGCCGAGCTGCTGGTCTTCGGCACCCGGGGCCGGGGCGGCTTCGTCGGCCGGTTGCTCGGCTCTGTCAGCAGCGCCCTCCCCGCGCACGCCAAGTGCCCCACGGTCACGGTGCCCCTGATCTGCTCGGACCGCCTGGGCGAAACCACCGACGACAAGCACGTCCTGGCGGAGCGCGCGAAGTCCGGGCACGTGCCGGTCGAAAACGTTGTGGTGGTGGGTGTCGACGGCTCCGAACAGGCCCGTGTGGCGGTGCTGGAGGCGGCGGTACAGGCAGAGCGGCTCTCGGCGCCACTGCGGGTGGTGTGCGCCGTTCCGCAGTACAGCGGGTCGCTGGCTTGGGTTCCCGCCCCGATGGACCGTGACGCGCTCTTCGCCGATATCAGGGAGCAGCTCCAGGCCGGCAGCGCGTGGATCAGGAGCCATTTTCCCCACCTCACCGTGGAGACGCAGCTTGTAGATGGCTCGCCCGTGGACATCCTCGTCGAGGCCAGCAGGCATGTGGAACTGGTGGTTGTCGGCACCCGCGGCCGCGGCGGGTTCGCCGGGATGCTGCTCGGGTCCACCTCGGACGGTATCCTGCACCACGCTAAGGGCCCCGTTATGGTGGTCCCCGACCGGGAAGATCCACGGCTGGCGGACCGGGTGAACTTCGGACCCATCCTCGGCGATTCGTAGCCCGGAGCGGACCCGGACCAGCGCGGGCGTTGAAGGGAGGGCCGGCGGGTGGAGCAGCTCCCCGGCGCGGGCGCACCAGCGCAGGAACAGCGGCAGGAACCCCGGCAGGAGCTCGTGCTCCCGCTTGAGCTGGTCAGCGCGGAGATGCTTCCCGACGTCGGCGGCAAGGCGGCCAACCTCGGTGAGCTGATGCGGGCAGGGCTGCCCGTTCCGGCCGGCTTCGTCCTGACCACGCGGGCATACCGGCGCGCCACCTCGCCCGCCGGACTCGACGCCGTCCACACCGCCCTCGCCGCCACCGCCGCGGATGACCTCCCGGGGCTGGCCGGGCTGGCCGGGCTGGCCGCCGACGCCCGCCGGCTGGTCCTCGCCGTCGACATCCCCGCTGACATTGCCGACGCCGTTCGTGCCGCCTATGCGGCGCTGGGAACGGACGCGCCCGTGGCGGTGCGCTCGTCCGCAACCGCCGAGGACCTGCCGTTCGCGAGTTTCGCCGGCCAGCAGGACACCTTCCTCAACGTTGTGGGCTCCGACGCGGTCCTGGCGGCAGCACGGCAGTGCTGGGCCTCGCTCTGGACCGACCGCGCCGTAAGCTACCGCGCCACCCACGGAATCAGACCCTCCGCCGTGTCGCTCGCCGTGGTGGTCCAGCGGATGGTGGACGCGGCCGTGGCAGGAGTCCTGTTCACCGCGAACCCGGTGACGGGAAGACGGCACGAGGCAGTCATCGACGCCAGCCCCGGCCTCGGCGAAGCGGTAGTGTCCGGGGCGGTCAACCCGGACCACTTCGTTGTGGACAGCGCCACCCAAAAGATTCTGGAGCGCCGGATCGGGAGCAAGGGGGTGGCCATCCGGCCGCTGCCGGGCGGCGGAACCGAACGGGTCGAACTGTCCGGCTCAGGGTCGGAGTCCTGCCTCGACGACGCCCGCCTTGCGGCCTTGGACCTCCTGGGCCGCCGGGCGGAAATGCATTTCGGCGCTCCGCAGGACCTCGAATGGGCCGTCGACGGCGGGGAGTGCCGTGGCTGACGCAGTCGCGGCCCATCACCACCCTCTACCCGCTGCCGGAGCGGCAGCCGCCCGGGACGGGACGCGGGTCTACCTCTGCTTCAGCCTCGCCCAGGGCCTGACCCGCCCCCTGACCCCCATGGGGCTGGCGGGCTTCCGGATGATTGCCTCGTCCGTGGCGCGCGCGGCGCACTTTGACGTCCCGGTGCCGCACGACGGGCCGACGCCGTATGTGCAGGCGGGCCAGCGGATCTTCTTCGACCTGACCCCGGTGGTGCGCAGCGCCACCGGACGGGCGGTGGTGCCGAGGGTGTTCGATGTTATGGAGGCCCGTTCCGCGGCAGTGCTGCGGCGGCTGTTCGACGACCCCCGGTTTTCCGTCACCGTCAGGTCTCCGTGGCGGGTGCTCCGGCACATCGCCCCCGTGGCGGCGCGCGCCAGGGTTCCGGAGTCCCTGCTCCGCGCCCTTTTCCGGCCGGAGGCGGCGCTGCACCGGGCGGACCAGTTCGGCGAGCGGTTCCGGGCTGCCCTGGTGGTGCCCGCCGGGTCAACGCCGGCGCAGCGGCTGGACCACGTGGAGCGCATCCTGGGGCACGAACTCTTCCCGGTGGTACCCAACATCCTGCCGCTGCCCGCGCTGGGCTTTGCCCTGCTGGCATTCGCCGGCAGGCTGCTGGGAGGCAGCGCCGCCCCGGGGCTCTGCAGCCGGTCCTGCGGGGACTTCCCCGCAACGTGACCACCGAAATGGATCTGGCCCTGTGGCAGCTCGCCTCGGAAATCCGGGCCGACCCCGCAGCCGCCGCGGTCTTCGACGCCGCAGAGTTCGACGCCGGAGTGTTCGACGACGCAGCCGTGCCGGAGCTGGCCCGCCGCTACCGCGCCCGCGGGCTCCCCGCCGTCGTGCAGTCCGGGCTCGCCGGGTTCCTCAGCCGCTACGGTCACCGGGCGGTGGCGGAAATCGATCTGGGGATGCCCCGCTGGTCCGACGACCCGGCCCACATCCTCGGCGTCCTTGCCAACTACCTGCGGCTGGACGATCCCGGCCAGGCGCCGGACCGGCAGTTCAGCAAGGCCGCGCGGGAGGCCGAGGCGCACGTGGCGCGGCTGGCCGCGGTTGCGGGGGAACGAGGCCGGCTGCGCGGAGCGCTGGTGCGGGCGGCACTGCGGCGCACCCGGATGTTTGCCGGGCTGCGCGAGCTGCCGAAGTACCACATCGTCGAAGCCCTGGCCGCGGTGCGCGGGCAACTCCAAGCCATCGGGACGGACCTGGCGGCGCCGGCCGCATCAGCGAGGCGGACGACGTTTTCTTCCTGGACCTGGCCGAGGTCCGCGAAGGCCTCAGCGGGAGGCCGCTGCAGCATCTCGTGGCGCAGCGCCGCGAGGACTATGCACAGGAACAGGGCCGCCGGCACATCCCGCGCGTGCTGCTCTCGGACGGGACGGAACCCGAAGCGCTGCAGGCGCACCGTGCCGGGGCGGAGGCCGGACCCGCGGGAGTGCTCACGGGGTCGCCCGCGTCGGCGGGAACCGTGACGGCAGCGGCCCGCGTCATCCTCGAACCGCGGGGCGCGCGGCTGGAGCCCGGCGAGATCCTGGTGGCGCCGTCCACGGATCCGGGCTGGACGCCGCTGTTCCTCACCGCTGGCGGGCTGGTCATGGAAATGGGCGGGCCCAACTCGCACGGCGCCGTCGTCGCCCGGGAGTACGGAATCCCCGCAGTGGTCGGCGTCCCCGACGCCACCTCGCGGATCGTCACCGGGCAGAACATCACCGTCGACGGCGCCGCCGGCACCGTTGCGCCGGCCGCCGAGCCGCCGGGCGCCTAGCTACAGTGGGCTCATGAGTGACGTGCAGGGTCCGCCGCCGGTGCCGGGCGACGCCGTGCCGGCGCCAGCCCAACCGGCGGAGCCCCAACCGGCGGAGCCCCAACTGTCGGACGTCCCATCAGCCGAGTCCCACAATGCGGGGTCCCGGCCGGCGGCGGCCGGCGTCGACGATCCTTGGCTCCCCGCCTGGCTGGTCAACCACCCGCTCACCGCCGGCTGGGCCTGGACGGGGTTCTGGGCCGCGCTGATCGTTGCAGACGATTTCTTGGACTTTGCGGGATGGTCCTGGTACGTGATGGTCGGGATGGCCGCGCTGCCCACGCTGCTGGCCACCATCGCACTGCTGCAGGCCACTCCCCGCCGGTATCTCAAACCGCGGAAGGACTCCGTACTGGGCCACTTCTTCGTCCGCTTCCTCGCCCTCACGGCCGCGTTCCTCGTGTGGGGTGTCTCGGTGGTCATGAGCGCCTCGATCTCCACCACCATCCAGTCCCTCGTCGGTGCTTCAGAGCGGGAGGTCACCGCCCTGGGATTCAACCTCCTGCTGGCCGCGGTTCCCCTCGTGGTATCCGTGCTCTGGCTGGCCTTCATCATCCGCTGCGCATGGTTCCTGCGCCGGATCCGCGGCTGGAAACAGGACCCCGCGCCGGCCGGAGTGCCCAAGAAATTCCTGCGCCGGAGGCCGCGGCTCAGGCGGGTGGTGGTGGGTCTTGCCCACCCGGGGCTGCTGCTCGTCGCCGGGCTCGGGACGTCGGTTCTCGCGCTCCTGCTCGGGGCGGTCGAGCTGACGCTGAATGTTTTCGCTTAGCCGCGCCGCCGAGCCGGGGCTTCAGCGAGACGCACGCCGGGGCAGGGGTGAATCGGGACGCTTCCGGGCGTACTGTTGAACCATGAGCTGCAAGGTTGGAGCGCGGTCGCAATGACGCGTAAATGGCTGCGTTGGATGCCCGCCGTGGCGGTGCCTGCCGTGATCGCGGCCGGTGTCCTGTCCGGTTCCCTTCCCGCCAGCGCCGGGGATCCGCTGCCGGAGAAGACCCCGCAGCAGGTGCTGCTGATGATCGCCCAGCACGGCGAGAAATCCCTGTCCGGGACGCTGGAGCAAAACTCCGAGATGGGCCTGCCGGAACTTCCGAAGACCGGGCCCGGCGCGGCGTCCGCGGAAACCGCGTGGCTGGAGCTGCTGACCGGCCCGCACACGGCCCGCGTCTACCTTGACGGGCCCGAAAGGGCGCGGGTGCAGATCATGGACCGGATGGCCGAACGTAACGCGGTCCGGAACGGCGACGAGCTCTGGTTCTACAACTCCAAGGACAATACCGCCGCCCACGCCCAGCTTCCTGCGGATGCGGCCGGCCGCCATGCAACCCGCCCCGGAACCGCGCAGACGCCTGAAGACCTGGCCGACAAGTTCCTCGCCAAACTCGACGCGAGCACCGATGTGTCCGTCGGCCCGGACATCCAGGTCGCCGGACGGGCAGCCTACAATCTGGTTCTCACCCCCGCGTCGGAGGTCACCCTGGTGGATTCGGTCGCCATCGCGGTCGACGGCGCCAGCGGACTTCCGCTCGGCGTCGAAGTGAAGGCCCGCGGACAGGCCGAGCCCGCGTTCAGCGTCGCCTTCACGGCCCTCACGCTCGAAACCCCCGATTCCGCTATCTTCGACTTCACCCGCCGCCCGGGGCCACCGTCAAAGAGATCCCGCTGCCGGCGCATCACGAAGAGGCCGCCGTGCCGCCGTCGGACGCCGCCGCGGCGAAGGCCGCGAAGCGGCCCACCGTCACCGGAACCGGCTGGGAGTCCGTGCTGGAGTTCCCCGCAGGCGCCGCAGTTCTTCCCGGCCAGACCCCGCCGCAGACCAAGGTTCCGGATCCCGCGGCCGCCAACCCGCTGCGGTCTGACTCATCCGTCGCCGCAGGAACCTCGTCCGGCGCCGCCGCGCTGCTGGAACAGGCCGCGGTAGCCGTGCCGGGCGGACGGCTCGTGTCCACCTCGCTGGTGAATGTCCTGATCCTCGACGACGGGCGTATCCTCGCCGGTTCCGTACCCTTGGAGCGGCTCCAGGCCGCCGCCACGCAACGGTGACCGCCGCGTGACCGCCGCCGGGCCGGCGACGGAACCCTTCGTGACGGACTTGTGTATCGAGACCACCGGCCTCAGCAAGCGCTTCGGCCACCAGTTAGCTGTCGACGGCGTCGACCTCGCCGTGCCAAGAGGCTCCGTCTTCGGCTTCCTGGGCCCTAACGGCTCCGGGAAAACCACCACCATCCGGCTTATGCTCGGCCTCGCCGCGGCCAGCAGCGGCTCGGTCCGGCTCCTTGGCCAGGAGATGCCGGGGCAACTGCGCGAGGTGCTGCCGCGCGTGGGCGCCCTGGTCGAGGGGCCGGCCTTCTACCCTTTCCTCTCCGGCGCGGCCAACCTGCACCGCTTCGACGCCGCGGACCCGCGTGCTCCCGCCGCCACCCGGAAGTCCCGGGTCCAGTCGGCGCTGGAGCGGGTGGGGCTGACGCATGCCGCGGACAAGAAAGTCCGGGCCTACTCGCTGGGCATGAAGCAGCGGCTGGGCATCGCCAACGCACTGCTGGCGCCCCGCGAACTTCTGGTCCTGGATGAACCCACGAACGGACTGGATCCGCAGGGCACCCGGGAGGTCCGCAGCCTGGTGCGCTCGCTCGCGGCGGACGGCGCCACCGTGTTTGTCTCCAGCCACCTGCTGGCCGAGGTGGAACAGATCTGCACGCACGCGGCCATCATGAGCGCGGGCCGGCTGGTGGCCCAGGGGACTCTCGCGCAGTTGCGCCAGGACGGACAGGCCCGGATCCGGGTGCTGACGCCCGACGCCGGCGCCGCGGCCGAGGTGCTGGCCCGGCTGGGATTGAGCGCGTCGGTGGGCGGGCCTGCCGGTTCCAACGGCGCGGGGACGTGCTCTACGCGCCTCTTCCTGCCGGGTCACCTCCCGTGGGCGCTGACGGTGCGGTGGCGCCGGAGGCGGTGGTGGCCGCCCTGGTGGCGGCGGGCGTCCGGGTCCGGGGTTTCGGCACCGAACAGGTCAGCCTCGAGGAACGTTTTGTGGCGCTGACGGGGAGGGCTTCGACGTTGTCCAGTGAAAAATCCAGTCCCGGTGTTATCTCCGGTGCCGGTGTTAGCCCCGGCCGCACGCCAGGCGGCGCCGCCGCTGCCGAGACCGTCCGGCGGGGCGGTCAGGGCCGCGGCCTGCTGGCGTCCGAACTCGGTGTGCTGTTCCGGCGCCGCCGCACCTGGGCCATGCTGTGTGCGCTGGCGGCCATCCCCGTCCTGATTGCCGTGGCGGTTCGGCTGTCCTCCGCGGTGCCGCCCGGCCGGGGTCCGGCGTTTCTGGACCGGATCACCCAGAACGGTTTGTTTGTTGGCGTGACCGCCATGCTGGTCTCCGTTCCGCTGTTCCTGCCGCTGACCGTGGGCGTTGTGGCGGGCGACACCGTGGCCGGCGAGGCCGGGCTGGGTACCCTGCGGTACCTGCTGGTCGCGCCGGCGGGCAGGGTCCGGCTGCTGCTCGTGAAATACGCCGGCGCGGTGGCATTCGCCGTCGCGGCGCCGCTCGTGGTGGCGCTGGTCGGGGCTGCGATCGGAGCGGCGCTCTTCCCGGTGGGGCCGGTCACCCTGCTCTCCGGGGACTCGATCGGGGCGGCCGAAGCGATGCTGCGGCTCCTGCTGATTGCCGCCTACCTTGCCGTGTCCCTGATGGGCCTCTCGGCGATCGGGCTCTTTATGTCCACGCTCACGGACGTGCCTGTGGGTGCCATGGCCTCCACCGTCGTGCTCGCGGTGGTTTCGCAGGTCCTCGATGCGCTGCCGCAACTGGAGTGGCTGCACCCGTGGCTCTTCAGCCACTACTGGCTGGACTTCGCGGACCTGCTCCGCCAGCCGGTCGCCTGGGATTCCTTCCTGACGAACTCGCTGCTGCAGGGCGGCTACGTCGCCGTCTTCGGTGCGCTCGCCTACGGCAGGTTCATCACGAAGGACGTGCTCTCCTAAGGGACGGTCCCGGCAGGAGCCGGTCAGGTGTATGCCGCGGGAACGGCTCAGTACCGGGCCGCGACGGGGTGGAGCTGCATCCCGGACATGGACGCAAGGTCCGTCACGGTGATTCCGGCGTCCTCGTTCAGCGCCTGGACCACGCGCCCGCCGCCGAGGTAGATCGCCACGTGGTAAAAACCCGGTGCCGATCCCCAGACCAGCAAGTCGCCCGGCCGGGCCTGGGAGAGCGGAACGTGCACGGGTGCCTGGGCGAACTGCTGGGACGCCGTGCGCGGCAGGTATTTTCCGGCTGCGGCGAACGCGTTCTGCACCAGGCCGGAGCAGTCGAAGCCGCGGGCCCCCGTTCCGCCGTACTGGTAGAAATAAGGCGCGCCGACCTTGCCGAGTGCCACCGAGATCGCTGTTTGGTTGGAGCCCCCAGGTGCAGGTGCAGGGGCGGGAGCGGGTGCCGGTGCCGGAGCGGGGACAGGGGCAGGAGCAGGTGCAGGCGGCGGGGCCGGGGCCGGAGCGGGGATGACGGGCGGTGCCGGTGCGGGTGCCGGGGCGGGAGCCGGCGGCGCCGGAACGGGCGCGGCGGGTGCCTGCGGATCCTGGTTTCCCGGTGAGGGGTTCACGGTGTCCGGCCGGGTTGCTGGAAGCGCGCCTGGGCGTGTGCCTGAACCGGGCTCCGGCTGCGGGCCGGGCGTTTGACCCTGGCCCCGCGCCGCGCCGGCCGTCACTGCCGCCAGCCGGTCCTGCTGGCGCTGCCGCTCCAGGGCATCCACGCGGGCAGATTCCAACGCAACCGTGGTGTTCTTGAGCGTCGCGAGCTGGTCCACCAGCACGGTGCGCTGCGCCCTGGCCGCGGACACTGCCTCGCGCCGGGCGTCGCTGGCACGCTCGGCGTCGAGCTTGCGTTCCTCCGCCGTCCGCGCGGCCTCGTCGGCGGCCCGGTTGGCGTCGGCGGCGGCGGCCGTCAGCGAGTCCGCGGCAGCCGCTGCGGTCTCGGCCGACTGGAACGCCCGGGTGCGGCCGGCAGTCACGGCCTCCAGCGTGGCGGCCTGCTGCAGGGCGTTGCCGCTGCCGCTGACAATGCTGCTCAGCGCGGGGTTCAGCCCGCCGTTGCGGTACAGATCGCCGGCGAGTTGGCCGATCTGCTTGCGCGTCTTCTCCTGCTCCGCACCGGCTGACGAAGCTCTGGCGGCGGCAACCTCAGCGGCGTCGCGCCGGAGCTGGAGCTCCACGAGCGCCTCGCCGTACGCATTGTTGGCCTGCAGGGAGGCCGCGAGGCTGGCGTCCTGGGCCGCCGAGGCGTCCGCCAGGAGCCCGTCAATGGCGGTGACCTGTGCCGCCGTCGCGCTTTCACTGGACTTGGCGGCGGCAATCTGGTCCGGAGAGGGGACCTGAACAGCCGGGACGTGAGCAGCAAGCGCCGGCAGTGCGGCGTGCGCGGGCAGGACGAGTGTTCCCAGGAGTACGACGGCGGCGCACAGCGCGGCCGTCTTTCGGCCGGAACCGGTCCAAGTCATGGTCAAACCTCGCTGCAGATATCGGGCTGGAGCGGGCGAGCGTGGATTCCGGCGCGTGGAAACGCCCGGCTGATCCCCCAGCACGGTCGAGGCTACGTGCCAATGGCCACTTTGGCAACACTGGTCACATCAATAACATAAACAACAATAATGTCATTTGGTCACACGTGGGCGGGGTGTGTCGCCCGGCTCGGCGGGCAGTCCGTGCGTTCCGCGCTTAGGCGTGCTGGTGTGATTCGTGCTCCGCGTGGGAGGCCGGTTCCAGCTGGAAGGTGCAGTGCTCCGTGTCGAAATGCGAGCCCAGGCAGCTCACGAGTTTATCCAGTACCTGGTCTGCGCCCCGGGCGCCCAGCGCGGCATCCTCCACCACCACATGGGCGGAAAACACCGGTACGCCGGAGGTGATGGTCCAGATGTGGATGTCGTGCACCGACACCACACCCTCCACGGCAAGGATGTGCTCGCGGATCAGCTGCACGTCCACCCCCTTGGGGTCGCCTCGAGCAGCACATCCACCACATCGCGGAGCAGGTGCCACGCCCGGGGAAGGATCATCAGCGCAATCACGATCGAGGCGATGGTGTCCGCCGCCTGGAAACCCGTGACCATAATGACCACCGCGGCGGCGATGACCGCGAAAGAGCCGAGCAGGTCGCCCAGGACCTCGAGGTAGGCGCCCCGGACGTTGAGGCTTTCCTTCTGGGCGCCGCGCAGGATCAGCAGCGACACGAGGTTGGCGACGGCGCCCAGGACGGCCGCGTAGAGCATGACGTCGGTCTGGACCTCGGGAGCGGAGCCAAGCCGGCGGATGGCCTCCGTGAAGATGACCACCGAGATGACCATCAGCACCAGGGCGTTGGCCAGGGCGGCCAGCACTTCGGCGCGCTGGTAGCCGTAGGTGCGCTGGTCGCTCGCCGGCCGGGCGGCGATCCAAGCGGCCAGCAGGGCGATAAAGACGCCGGCCGCGTCGGACAGCATGTGGCCGGCGTCGGCCAGCAGGGCCAGGGACCCCGAGATCAAGGCTCCGACGATCTGGATCAGGACGACGGCGAGGGTGATGGCCAGGACGGCGACCAGACGCTTCCGATGTTTGGCAGTGCCCGTGACAGATAGGCCGTGCGAGTGGCTGTGGTCGTGTCCCATGCCTACAAGGCTAGCCCCAGCCGAGCTCATGCAGTCGGTCGTCGCTGATGCCGAAGTGGTGCGCGATCTCGTGGACCACGGTGATCGTCACTTCCTCAATCACGTCCTCGCGCGACTCGCAGATGTCCAGGATCGGCTGGCGGTAGATGGTGATGCGGTCCGGCAGGGAGCCGGCGTCCCACCAGGAGTCCCGTTCGGTCAGGGGCACGCCTTCGTAGAGGCCCAGCAGCACGGTGTCGGGGTCCTCGCCCGGCTGCGGCGTGTAGTCGTCCTCGATGAAGATGGCCACGTTGTTCATGGTCTGCGCCAGTTCCGGCGGGATCCGGTCCAGGGCGTCGCTCACGGCGGCTTCGAAGTCCGGTTCGGACATCGGGAACGGGGCGTGACTGTGGCCGTTGTCGCCGTCGTCCGGGCCGTCCGGAATGATGGGCAGGCCTGGCGGCAGGGAAGCGGGCATAGCTGAACTCTAGCGCCGAATCAGCGGGACCGGCGCCGGGTCAGTCCCACCCCCACAAGGCAGATCACACCGCCGACGAGGCCCCAGACGGTGGGGATCTCGCCGAGCACCAGCCAGGAGATCAGGATCGTTGTGCCGGGCACGAGGTACGTGGTGGCGGCGAGCCGGCCGGCGTCGATCAGGGACAGTGCGTAGGCCCAGGTGGTGAACGCGATCGCCGTCGGGAAGATGCCGAGGTAGACCAGCCCCAGCGTCGCCGGCAGCGGGGCCGCCTGCAGCTCGGAGACCAGCTGGCCGCTGAAGGGCAGGCAGCAGAGCGCGCCGACCATGATTCCGTACCAGGTGGCCTGGGCGGCGGGGAACTTCCGCAGGACGGGCTTCTGCACGATCACACTCACCGCGGCGAGGGCCGCCGCCAGCAGGCACAGCAGCACCCCGGCGACGTCGGCCGTGGACCGCTGCCCGGAACCGAGAGCGATCACGGCGACCCCGGCGAACGCCACAAGGCTGCCGATGATCAGCCAGCGGGGAAGCCCTCCTTGAGGATCACCCCGGCCATGATGGCCACCAGGATCGGATTGACGTTGATCAGCAGGGCCGCCGTGCCGGCGTCGAACAGGTGTTCGGCAGCGTTCAGGGCGACGTTGTAGCCGCCGAACCACATAACGCCGTACGCCAGGATGGGCCACCATTCGCGGCCCCGGGGAGGTTGGGGTTCTTCCGGATCTGCGGCAGCACCACCAGACCCAGTACGACGGCGGCAATCGCCAGCCGCCCAGGGTCAGGGAGCCGGGGAGAAGCTGGGCCCCACGGCCCTGATGCCCACAAAGGCGGACGCCCACAGCACAACGGTGACCACCACGGCGGCGATGCCGAGGCGGCTGATCCCGGCCGGCGGGAGGGACTGTTTTGCGGAGCGCGGGGCGGGCGGCACGTCGTTGGTGCCGTCCGGGCGGGCGCTGTCCGGTTGGGGAGCCTGTCTGGGCGGTTGTTGCCATGCTGCCAATCTATCCGCTGCGGCGGCCCGAGGACTGGCGGAAATCGGTCACGTCTACGCAAGTTCCTGCCAACTGCGCTTCGCCCGTCCCCGGCGGGCTCACCGGAGGGGCGGGCGGCGGCCAGGACGGCCGCCGCGACCTCCTCCAAGGCAGCCGAACCGTACCGCCATTGCTGCCAGTGGAGCGGCACATCCACATGCGCCGCGGGGTCGAGAGAGACCATCGTGCGGCGCTTCAGTTCGTCCGAGACCTCGATTTCGGGGAGCAGCCCCCACCCCATCCCCCACCGGATGGCTTCCCCGAACTCGTGGGCGGCCGGGACATAATGCCGCGGCGGCTGGAGGGTCCTGCGGCTCACACCCCGCAGATAGCGGTCCTGCAGGTCGTCCTTGCGGTCGTAAATGATGACAGGCGCGACGGCGAGCGTGTCCGCCGTCGCGCCGCCGGGAAACCACCGCGCCGCGAAGTCCGGCGTGCAGACGGGCAGGTAGCGCATCACACCTAGGCGCCGGGAAGAGCAGCCCGGCGCCGCCTTGGCCGTGGTGGTGATGGCGGCCGCTGCGGCGCCGCTGCGCAGGAGCTCCAGCGAATAGTCCTGGTCCTCGCGCAGGATCTCCAGCTGGACCTTGCCCGCCACCGAGGCCAGGCCGGGCATCGCCCACGTGTGCAGGGAATCACTGTTGATGACCAGGGTCAGCCGGACGCTGGTGGGGCGTGCTCCGGGCTGAAGCTCTTCGGCCAGATCAGCGGAAAGCATGTCCAGTTGCCGGGCGAAGCGCACCACCGCGTGGCCAGAGGTCGTGAGTTCCACCGGGCGGGTCCTTTTCAGCACCGGCCGGCCGACGGCCACTTCGAGGGCGCGGACGCGCTGGCTCACCGCCGACGCCGTGACCAGGAGGTGGCCGGCGGCGGCCTCGAAGCTTCCGTGCGCCACGATGGCCGCGAGGGTCCTGGCCTGGTCCGGGTGAATGTCGATCATTAGCCAATCTTATGTTGACCAAGAATTGTTAACTGGTCTCATGCTGCCCGGCCCTTTAGCGTGGAACCCGTGATCCTCTCCTCCTCTCGGGCCTCGCCAGCGGGTTGTCCCTCATCATCGCCATCGGTGCGCAGAACGCCTTCGTGCTACGCCAGGGCGTCCAGCGCTCGCATGTTCTCCTGGTGGTTGCCGTGTGCGCGTTGTCCGACCTCGTGCTGATTGTGCTCGGGGTGGCCGGGGTGGGCGTCCTCATCGAGCAGGCGCCCGGCGTTCTTGAGGTAGTGCGCTGGGCTGGAGCCGCTTTCCTCCTGGCGTACGGCCTTATGGCTGCACGGCGGGCCATCCGCGGAACGCAGGCGTCCCAGCTGTCGACCGGTCGGCAGGGAACGTGGGCGGCCGCCTTGGGGACCTGCCTGGCACTGACCTGGCTGAACCCTCACGTCTACCTGGACACCGTGCTGCTGCTGGGGTCGCTCGCCGGCACCCACGGCGCGGACGGGCGGTGGTGGTTTGCGGCCGGAGCGGGACTCGGCAGCGTGGCGTGGTTCGCCGCGCTGGGCGCCGGCGCCCGGCATCTCGCACCGGTGTTCGCCCGGCCTGGCAGTTGGCGCGTGCTCGACGGCGGCATCGCCTTGGTCATGGTCACACTCGCTGTCATGCTCGTAGCCTGAGATAGTCAGCCGTCCCGCCCCCACTGCAGAACCCAACCGACAGAAGGAACCGCCATGTACGTCCCCTCGCACTTCGCCGCAGACCAGGACGCCGTCAGGGATTTGCTGTCGAACCCCGGGGCCGCCAACCTGGTGACCTCCACCGAGCACGGTCTGCTCGCCACCCTGGTGCCGTTCGTTTTTGACCCGGAGGCGGGCGAATACGGATCCCTGCAGGGGCACCTGGCCCGCAACAACGACCAGTGGCGGCTCGCGGCGTCGGGCGAATCCCTGGTCATCATCCAGCGCTCCGACGCCTACATTTCCCCGTCCTGGTACGCCGCCAAGGCCGAACACGGCCGGGTTGTCCCCACCTGGAACTACACCACCGCGCACGTCTATGGCCGCCTCGTCATCCACGACGACCCGGCCTGGGTTGAAGGTCTTGTCCGGCGGCTGACCACGCTGCATGAAGCAACAGCGGAACACCCCTGGACCGTGGACGATGCGCCCGCGCGTTACATCGCCGGGCAGCTCCGGGCGATCGTCGGCGTCGAGCTTGTCATCACGAGGGTGGAGGCGAAACGCAAGCTCAGCCAGAACCGGTCGGCGGCCGACATTGACGGCGTCGTCGCGGGCCTGCGGGCCAGGGGTGACGCGGATTCGGCCGACGACGTGGAGCAGGCGCATCAGGCCCCCGGCCGCAGCTGAACGCCGCCAAAAGCGCCGCGACCCGTCGATTTTGGATAATCCGGGGTCTGCCCTTATAGTTTTATAGTCCAGTTCGGAGGAACCCGAAAGGACAAAAACGGAAGGCTTCGGCCCTTAATTTTTGCCCTTGATTCAGCGGGTTTAGCCGAATGGCGTCCTGGCCCCCATCGTCTAGCGGCCTAGGACACCGCCCTTTCACGGCGGCGGCACGGGTTCGAATCCCGTTGGGGGTACGCAAGGAACTGGTCAAACCGGGTGTGAAAGTCTGGTAGGCTAAAGGCCTTGAAAAATTGCGGTAGCGATACTGCAGAGAAGCAAGAAAATAGCAAGGCCCTGTAGCGCAGTTGGTTAGCGCGCCGCCCTGTCACGGCGGAGGTCGCGGGTTCAAGTCCCGTCAGGGTCGCTCTGATTGCCGGAAGAAATTCCGGCTCTCAAGGTGACATGTCACCTAGGCTCTGTAGCTCAGTTGGTAGAGCGTTCGACTGAAAATCGAAAGGTCACCGGATCGACGCCGGTCGGAGCCACCACTGGGAAGCATCAGTTCATTGAGAACTGGTGCTTTTCTCATTTAACGCCATCGACTGCTCCGTAGCTGCCGTTTTGGAGCGCCAAAAGGGCAGCTACGGAGCAATCGACGGGGAACGGCGGCTAGACTCGCACGCTGGGGAAAGAACGCCAAGGCCGCCGGAAGCCTGATCGGGCCCGGCGGTGCAATCTCAACCGAAAAGTGATTCCAAAAACGTGATCTTGAAGAATGTTGCACGCCCGTTGACCGTCATCGCCCTCCTGGCAGCCTCCGCACTCACCGCCTGCTCCGCGCCCGAAGCCGCCGGCCCTGCGCCGACATCCGCGGCCGCCAGCCCCACGTCGCCGTCCGCGACCGCCAGCCCCAGTGAGTCGTCCGGCCCCTGGGGCGGTTTCGCCACGGCGGCCGAGGCCTGCACCACGATTTCCGAACAGGCCACCGGTTCCACTCTCCTCCCGCTCTCGGCGGCCCAGGGCACGCCGGCCGAGCTGGAGCAGGCCAAGGCGGAACTGACCCGCACCGCGGAACGCGCGCCGGAGAGCATCAAGGCGGAATTCACCACCCTCAGCCAGGCGGCCATCGCCGGCATCACGGACCAGACGGTGTTCTCGAGCGGCAAGATCCAGGACGCCATGGCCCCGGTGCAGACCTGGCTCGCCACCAACTGCGGGTAGCGGGCCTGTTCAGCGCGCTTCAGCCGGCGATAGCCTAGGCGTGCCGGGTGTCCACGCTTTCCTCCAAGGGGCACGGCCGCCCCGGGCAGCCCCTCCCCGGGGGCAACCGGCCACCTTGTCGCTGGCAGGTACTAGGGTGGTGACAAAGAGAAGGGGAGTGCCTCATGGAATACCAGAATCCTCAGCCCGTAGCGGTCCCGGACCCCGGGCAGGCCGCACCGTTGCCCGGTAGTGCGCCGTTGCCCGGTAGTGGCCGGACTGTCATTTCCGAAAACGCCGTCGCGAAGGTCGCGGGCATCGCCGCCCGCGCAGTCCCCGGCGTGTATTCCCTGGGCTCCGGCCCGTCCCGTGCGCTGGGTGCCTTCCGTGACGCGGTGGGCAGCTCGGACCACGCCGCCGGCGTCCGTGCCGAGGTCGGGGAAACCCAGGTGGCCGTGGACATCGACCTGGTGGCGCTCTACGGCACACCTCCACGCCCTGGCGGACCAGATTCGCGCTGCCGTGTACGCGGCGGTCGAGGAGCTCGTTGGGCTTCAGGTCATCGAAGTCAACATCGAAATCAACGATGTCTACGTGCCCGGACCGGCAAAGCCCGGCACCGCGGCCGAGACCCGGCCCGCGAGGGAGGCAATCCAGTGAGTCTGACCGTGGTGGGGATCGCGATGGGCGCCTTCGTGGCGTTTATGTCCTTCCAGTTCGGCGTCTGGGGGTTCCTGGGCGCCCTGCTGTTCATGGGGATCGGAGCCCTGCTGGGCCGTGCCGCGGAAGGAAAACTGGACCTACGCAGCGTGCTTGACGCCCTCACAGGCCGGCGCTCCTCCTCATGAGAGGCACGGCAAGTGCTGTCCGGGCCGCTGAGATGGCCGGGCACACCCGGATCAGCACCCAGGCGCTGACCAGCGTGGCCCGGGCCGCCGCGGCGGAAGCGCTCGGCGTCACACCGCATGAGGTCCGGGCGGAATGGTCCGACGACGACGGGCTGCTGGCGCTGTCCCTTGTCGCGCCCATCGCCGCGCCCGCGCTCACCGCCGTCCTGCGGGACCCCGGGCGGGTCGCGGGCTTCGGCGGAACCATGTGGGACCGGGCCGTGGCCGCCAAGACCGACATCCTGCAGCGCGTGACCGAGCTGAGCGGTGCCCGCCTGAGCCGGGTGGACATCCGCATCAGCGGCGCCAGCATGAGTGAAGGAGGACGCGTCCGTTGAGTCACGTCACGCACCGCAATTCCGGCCGCGGGAGCTACGTCCCGTCCGTTCCCGGCGCCGCGCCTTCGGCCGGCGACGACGATGCGGGGACCTACGGCGCCGGCAGGAAGAAATCCTCAAGCGCGAAACCCATTCCTCCCGGGCCGTTGCCTCAATCATCGCCGCCGGGCTGGTCATTGCACTGTGCATCTTCGCCCTCCTGGAAACCGCGGTCCGGGCAGTCGGGCAGGAGCCCTGGCTCGTGGATCCGCAGACTGCCGCGGAACGGGTGGTGGCGCTCCCGGACGGGGTCCCGCCGCTCTTGCTCGGCGTCCTTGGCGCGGTGCTGGTGATGGCGGGGCTGTTCTTTTCCTGAACGCCGTACTGCCCGGACGCCGTGCCCGCCACGTTCTGCCGGACCGCCGCGCCGCCGTCGTCGTCGACGACGAAGTCATTGCGTCCGCGCTGGCGCGGCGTACACGGCTGGCCGCCAACGTGAGCCAGGAACAGGTGATGGTGACCGTGTCCAGGCGCCAGGTCGACGTCAGCGTCCGGCCCACTTCCGGCGTGCCGCTGAGCCCGGACGCCGTCCTGGCCGCGGTGAAGGACGAGCTCCGCGACATGGGACCCGTCCCCGCCCCGGAAGTCAGGATCAATGTGACAACAACCGGGGTGGTCGGCGCATGAACGGCACCCCCAGAATCCTCAACCGCGTCCTGATTGGTGTCCTCGGCTTCAAGCTCCTCGCCATCGGCGTCCTGCTCATCCTGCTCGCGAGCGTGCCGGCCGTCGGCGTGTGGTGGCAGAGCTGGGCCGCCGGTGTCTGGAGCCTCTGGCGCGATCTCTTCGAACGCACGCGCTTCCCGGGCCGTGCGGAGAGCTGGCTCTGGATTGTGGTGGTTCTAGTGCTGCTCCTGGTGATCGGCGCCATGGTGGCGTGGGTCGCCCAGCAGGGCAAAGGCCGGGCCAACCTGCTCGTGTCCGAAGAAGATCCGGGCGATGTGCCGGGGAGCGTCCGGATCGGCAGCGGCGTGGCCGAGCAGGCGCTCCGGACCGCCTTGGCGGACCGTCCGGATCTGGCAGGCGTCACTGTCGCCACGTACGAATTCCGCGGTGAACCGGGCCTGAGGATCAGGATCCAGCCCCGCCAGGGCGTGGCCCCCACCGGCTCGCGGCCGAGGTGTCCGCCCTCGTGGAAGCCCTCGATGTTGCGCTCGGTAAGCGTACTCCGGTGCTCATCCACGTTGCCTCCGGTGCGCGGTCACGATTCGGGCGGGCCGATCGGGTCCGCTGATGCGGCCGTGAGCTTTCGGTAACATCGCGCGCCACACAGCGGCCGTCCCCCGGTCGCGGCCCCTGAAAAGACGCGGAATGACGCATCAGGCACCGCCGGCGCCGACGGTCTCCTTTGTGTAAAGGTGTGTAAACGCTTGCATTACCCACCGGGTGTTGATTAGTGTGATGGGCACCACAGCAACGCACCGCCGTTTTTTGTCCGGTACTCAGCGAGGAGACCTCCAGTATGAAAACACCGAAGTTCCTACTTCCCATCGCCACAGCAGGCGTTCTAGCCCTCACTCTCTCCGCCTGTGGCGGCGGAGGCGGCGGTGGCACGACCGCGGGCGGCGACGCCGAGCAGGGCCTCGACAGCCGCGGTCCCATCACCTACGTCCAGGGCAAGGACAACAGCAACGTGGTCCGCCCGCTGATCGAGAAGTGGAATGCGGCCCACCCGGACGAGAAGGTCACGTTCAAAGAGCAGACCGACCAGGCCGACCAGCAGCACGATGACCTGGTCCAGAACTTCCAGGCCAAGAACGCCAACTACGACGTCGTCAGCGTCGACGTCGTGTGGACTGCCGAGTTCGCCGCCAAGGGCTGGCTCCAGCCGCTCAAGGACAAAATGGCGCTGGACACCTCGGCGATGCTGAAGCCCACAGTTGACAGTGCTTCATACAAGGGCACGCTCTACGCGGCCCCGCAGAACTCCGACGGCGGCATCCTGTACTACCGCAAGGATCTCGTCCCCACGGCACCCAAGACCTGGGACGAGATGATGAGCATGTGCTCCATCGCCAAGGAGAACAACATCGGTTGCTTCGCCGGCCAGTACGCCAAGTACGAGGGCCTCACGGTGAACGCGTCGGAGGCCATCAACTCCGCGGGCGGCTCCGTGCTGGACGCGGAAGGCAAGCCGAGCCTGAACACCCCCGAAGCCAAGGCCGGCCTCGAGACCCTGACCAAGGCGTACGCCGATGGCAGCATCCCGAAGGAAGCCATCACCTTCCAGGAGGAACAGGGCCGCCAGGCCTTCCAGAACGGCAAGCTCCTGTTCCACCGCAACTGGCCCTACGTCTACAACCTGGCAACCACCGAGGGATCGTCCAAGGTCAAGGACGTCCTCGGCATGACCGCGCTGACGGGCACGGACGGCCCCGGCGCATCGACGCTGGGCGGACACAGCGCCGGCATGAGCGTCTACTCGAAGAACAAGGCCACGGCCCTGGACTTCCTGAAGTTCCTCACCTCCGAGGAAACCCAGAAGTTCTACGCCACGCAGGGCTCCCTGGCTCCGGTGCTCGGCGCGCTGTACGACGACAAGGAACTCGTCGCGAAGCTGCCGTACCTCCCGGTGCTGAAGACCTCGATCGAGAACGCCGTGCCGCGTCCTGTCACCCCGTTCTACCCGGCTGTCACCAAGGCCATCCAGGAAAACGCGTACGCCGCCATCAAGGGCGAAAAGACCGTAGATGCGGCCTTGTCCGATATGCAGGCGTCCATCGAGTCCGCTAGCGCGGGACAGTAGTCTAGCCATGGCTACCGAATTGGGCCCGACGCCGGTCAAAGAACCGGCGTCGGGCGGGGCCTGATCCACCACGGCCCCAAGGGCGTGGGGAGGACAACGCGATAGCGAGCCAGGGCAAGTGGGCCTCGTGGCTGCTGGCGCCGACCATCTTTGCGCTGGCTATTGTGATCGTCTACCCGATCATCAGTGCCATTGTGATGTCGTTCCAGAAGGATGCCGGCCTTGACCCCGTCACGGGGCTCTTCACCGAGGGCGGCCCGGCCGGCTTCTCGAATTACACCAACTGGCTTTTCCAGCAGTGCGCCGCCCCGGGCGGCGGAACCGTCGCCTGCCCGCCGGGTACCCTCGGTTCGCAGTTCTGGTCCGCCACGGGAACCACCTTCTACTTCACCATCGTCACGGTGACGCTGGAGACGATCCTGGGCTTCTGGATGGCCATCATCATGGCCCGCACCTTCCGGGGCCGCAGCCTGGTCCGCGCGGCCGTGCTGGTACCGTGGGCCATCCCCACCGCCGTCACGGCCCAGCTGTGGCTGTTCATCTTCGCCTTCGAGGGCATCGGCAACAAGCTGTTCAACACCACCATCCTGTGGACGGGCAGCGAGATCCCGGCCCGGTGGGCGGTCATCATCGCCGACACCTGGAAAACGACGCCGTTTATGGCGCTGCTGATCCTGGCGGGGCTGCAGATGATTCCGGCCGAGGTCTACGAAGCGGCCAAGGTTGACGGCGCCTCTGCCTGGCAGCGGTTCCGGATGATCACCCTGCCGCTGGTGAAACCGGCGCTGATGGTCGCCATCCTCTTCCGGACGCTGGATGCCCTGCGGATGTTCGACCTCCCGTACATCCTGACGGAAGGCTCCAACAACACCACGACGCTCTCCATATTGGTGGTCAACCAGATCAGGCAAGGCTTCAACTCGGCCGCCGCCTTGTCCACCATTACGTTCATCATCATCTTCATTGTGGCCTTCATCTTCGTCCGCTTCCTCGGAGCGAACGTCGTGGAGCAGCAGACCGGTGCAGGTAAGGGGAAGAAATGACCGCCGCGACCGAACTCCGGGCCGAGCAGGACCGTGGCCGCAAGGCGGCCCAGAACCGCGAGAAATGGGCGAGCGTCCGCACGTACGTCAGTGCCGCCGTGATCCTGTTCTGGTGCCTCGCTCCGGCGTACTGGATGGTGGTGACGGCGTTCCGCGACGTGGGCTACACCTACGACACCTCGCTCCTGCCCACCCACATCACGCTGGACAACTTCCGCACCGCCTTCGATACCTCGTTCGGCAACAGGTTCGGCCAGGCGCTGCTGAACAGTGTGTTCATCGGTGTGACGGTGACCCTGATCTCGCTGGTCCTCGGCGTGTTCGCGGCCTACGCCCTGGCCCGGTTGAACTTCCGATTCAAGTACCTCGTGCTGGGCTTCATCCTGGGGGCCTCCATGTTCCCCGGCGTCGCGCTCATCACCCCGCTGTTCCAGCTGTTCACGAACATCGGTTGGATCGGGACCTACCAGGCGCTGATCATTCCGAACATCTCTTTCGTCCTTCCTTTGACGGTCTACACCATGACGTCGTTCTTCCGGGAAATGCCGTGGGAGCTTGAGGAGGCGGCCCGTGTGGACGGCTGCACCCAGGGGCAGGCGTTCCGCAGGGTGATCATGCCGCTCGCGGCACCGGCCATCTTCACGACGGCGATCCTGGCGTTCATTTCCTCCTGGAATGAGTTCCTGATTGCCAGCCAGCTCTCGAACGACGCAACCCAGCCGGTAACGGTGGCCATTGCCAACTTCGCCGGGGCCCAGCCGCAACAGATTCCGTACACGGCCATCATGGCGGCCGGAACTATCGTCACAATTCCGCTGGTCATCCTGGTGCTGGTCTTCCAGCGTAAGATCGTCGCTGGCCTCACCGCCGGCGCCGTGAAGTGATGGCCCGGCAGTGAGCGGCAAACCCAACCGTGGTCTGGTCCGGAGCGAACACCGTCGTGTCCGCTCCGGCGAGGACTTCGACATTATTATCGGGCTCCTCGGTTTCTGGGCGCTGGTGCTGTTCGTGGTCACCGTCTGGATGGAGGTGACCGGCCAGCCCGCGCTTGGCTGGGCCCTTGGCCTGCTGGCCATGGTGCTGGCCCTGTACGGATTGATCCGGCTGCGCCGCCGCCTGCCCGAAAGGACGGCAACCAGACGCAAGTGAGGTCCGGCACGGCGGCGCTGTTGCCGTGGGGAGGCGAGCAAGGAACTCCTGCGTCCGGACATCAGGCGGCAGCAGACAGTCGACAAGGGGACATGGTGGCAAAGACAACAGACAGGGCGCAACGCGGAGGCCACTCCGGCGTCAGCATCGAGGATGTGGCCCTTGCCGCCGGAGTGTCCACCGCCACCGTGTCCCGCGCCGTCCGCGGCCTGCCCAGGGTCTCCCCGGCCACCCGGGAGAAGATCCTGGGCATCGCCGAGGCCCTGGGCTATGTGGCCTCCTCCTCGGCATCCGGGCTGGCAACCGGCCGCACCAAGACCATCGGCGTGCTGGCCCCGTTCGTCAGCCGCTGGTTCTTTTCCAAGGCCATCGAGGGCGCGGACCGGGAACTTCATGCCCGGCAGTACAACCTCTCATTGTTCAATCTGGGCGGCCACGGCAGCCACCGTGAGCGGCTCTTCAGCAAAACAATGGTCTACAAGCAGATCGATGCGCTGCTGGTGCTGTGTATGGCGCTGACGCACGAGGAAATCGAGCACCTCCAAAAGATCGACATCCCGTTGGTCGTCGTCGGCGGCCACGTCGAGGAATGCCCCTACATCGGGATCGACGACTACGCCGCCGCCGCGACGGCCGTGCGGCATCTGATCGGCCTTGGGCACACGGAGATCGCGCTGCTGCACGGCGACGACGAAACCGACCTCAACTTCGACGTGCCCCGGGTCCGGATCAAAGCGTTCCAGGACGTGATGGCCGAAGCCGGCCTGAACGTCCGCGAGGAATGGGACGAATGGGGGATTTCACGGTCCGCAGCGGCCAGAACGCTTTCCTCCGGCTGTGGGACAGGTCCGGTCCGAAACCCACGGCCATTTTCTGCGCGTCCGATGAGATGGCCATGGGAATCATCTTCGAGGCCACCCGGGCCGGGGTGCGGGTCCCTGCGGACCTCTCCGTGATCGGGATCGACGACCACGACTTCTCCGAAGCCATGGGTCTCACCACCGTCCGGCAGCGCCCGGACGAGCAGGCCGAACTGGGCACCAAAATGCTGCTGGACGAGCTCGACGGGATCGCCGGGTCGGTGCGCTCCACGGTCGCCCCGCACGAACTGATCGTCCGCAGCACCACTGCGCCGCCGCGGCGCGCCGGCGCCGCAACCCGGACCGGCGCAGCGCCGGGTGCCATGACCGCTGGCGCAGCGCCGGGTGGCTGACCGCCGGCAACACGCGTAGTCCGGACGTTGCCCGGCCGGCGTCCGGCGGGCGAACCGCAAGCGCGGCAAGCACATCAAATGAGCGCTGGGACCTCAGGACGCGCGGGCCAGTTGCCGGATCGGAATCCAGCGGGACGCCAGGCGCCGGTATGCGGCAGCCGCCCCGGTCATGTCCCCTTCGGCCAGGCACTCGATGCCCAGCCGCACATCCATGGGTGAGTCATCCGGATAGACCTTGTCCGCCACGGCGCCGTAGTCCAGCTCCACCACGGAGTCCGGGTGGAAGAGCTCCAGCCATTCGGTGAGCTGGGTGAGGTCCTCCAACATGTCCAGATCCGGTGCGGCGAGGGCCAGGTGGGCCACCGCATAGCGGACCCGCTCCAGGGCTTCGCCGATCGTCGCCCGGATCCGCACGGTGACAATGTGCCCTCGGATTCCACCACGTCCGTGGGGTCCGATTCCTGGAACAGGCAGAACCAGCTGAACGGGATGCCCCATGTGGAGGCCCGGGTGTGCACCCGTCCCAGTCCGGCATGCGCCCGCACGTCATCGATGCGCTCCTGGTGCCTATCGCGCTGTTCCTCCGGGATCAGCAGCTGCGCCAGGGGGCCGTGGATGCCCTCCATGAGGGCGTTGGCGGCCAGCCCGGCGCGGAGCACCAGCTGGCTGGGACAGTACAGCAGGCTGTCCTGCGGCCCGGCGTCGGGATTCCCTGCGCCGGGGGCACCTGCGCCGCCGGCGCCGCCGGCGGTGCCGGGGGCGCGCTGTTACGGGGTGCGGCCAGGACGCGGACCAGGTCCGTCGCCCCGGTGGGGAACGGGTCCCCGCCCTGGCGCGTGATGCGGCCCAGGGAGGCGAGCAGTTCGGCGTTTTCGACGGCGGCCCGGGAAACGCTCCGCGCGCCAGCCGTGCGCAGGGCGCCCTGCTGTTCCGCCGGGAACGCCTCCAGGGGCTCGTAAACCCGCAGTGCCGAGGAGAACGGCAGCCCGGCCTGTCCGCGGTAGAGGTTGCCTGTCATAGGACCACGTCGCTTCCCTGGGCCACTGCGTTCATCAGTCGCTCAACTCCACGATCACGGGGGCGTGGTCCGAAGCGCCCTTGCCCTTGCGTTCCTCGCGGTCGATCGCCGCGCCGGTGACCCGGGCGGCCAACGAGGGGGAGGCCAGGATAAAGTCGATCCGCATCCCCTCTTTCTTCGGGAAGCGCAACTGTGTGTAATCCCAGTAGGTGTACACGCCGGGCCCGGGGTGTGCGGGCGGACTACGTCCTGGAAGCCGGCTTCCTCGAAAGCGTGGAAGGCGGCGCGTTCGGGGTCGCTCACGTGGGTGAGGCCCTCGGTGCGGAAGTAGTCGATGTCCCAGACGTCGTCGTCCTGCGGGGCAATGTTCCAGTCACCCATCAGGGCAATCTGCGCCTTGGGGTCGTCCCGGACCCAACCTTCGGCGTGGGTCCGCAGGGAGTCCAGCCAGCTGAGTTTGTACGGCATATGCTCATCGTCGAGGGCCCGGCCGTTGGGAACATAGAGGCTCCAGACCCTGATGCCGCCGCAGGTCGCGCCGATCGCGCGGGCCTCCTGCACGGCGTCCTTGCCGTTCTTGCCGAAGACCGGCTGGTCGATGAAGGTGCGTTCGACGTCGTCGAGCCCCACCCGGGAGGCGATCGCCACGCCGTTCCACTGGCTCAGCCCGAAGTGCGCCACTTCGTAGCCCATGTTCTCGAACAGCTCCCAGGGAAGTTGTCGTCCTTGCACTTGGTTTCCTGGATGGCGAGGACATCACAGTCGGTACGCTGAAGCCACGCTTCAACACGGTCGGCGCGGGCACGGAGCGAATTCACATTCCAGGTAGCTATCTTCACACTCCCTAACTTACCGAACTTGGCTGCTGGACGAAGCTGCCCGCCGCCACAGGCCCTCTGGAATTTAGTAGGAAGTCCGAGTATATTCAGGAGCAGAAGATGATGTGGGTCACAGGCGGCCTGGCCGTGACCACGTCAATCACACGGTGCAAAGGAGCATTCCATCATGGTTCGCGAACTATCCCACTACATTGACGGACAGCATGTTGACGGCACCTCCGGGCGCTTCAGCGATGTCTACGATCCGTGCACGGGCGAGGTCCAGGCCCGGTGCCGCTGGCCAGTACCGAAGAGGTCCGCAACGTGGTCTCCAACGCGGAGAAGGGCCAGCTCGAGTGGGCGGCCATGAACCCGCAGCGCCGCGGCCGGATCCTGCTCAAGTTCGTCGATCTGGTCAACCAGAACCTGGACGAACTCGCCACCCTTCTCTCCTCGGAACACGGCAAGACCTTCCTCGATGCGAAGGGTGACATCCAGCGCGGCATCGAGGTCGTGGAATTCGCCGCCGGCGCCCCGCACCTGCTCAAGGGCGAATTCTCGGACAGCGCCGGAACCGGCATCGACGTTCACTCGCTGCGCCAGCCGCTCGGCGTCGTCGCCGGCATCACCCCTTCAACTTCCCGGCCATGATCCCGCTCTGGAAGTCCGGCCCGGCCCTCGCCGCGGGCAACTCCTTCATCCTCAAGCCCTCCGAACGCGACCCTCCGTGCCGCTGCGCCTCGCCGAGCTCTTCACCGAGGCCGGCTTGCCGGCCGGCGTCTTCAACGTCGTCAACGGCGACAAGGAGGCCGTGGACGCACTGCTGGAGGACCCCGCGTCCAGGCCATCGGCTTCGTGGGCTCCACCCCGATCGCCCAGTACATCTACGCCACCGCCGCCGCCAACGGCAAGCGCGCCCAGTGCTTCGGCGGCGCCAAGAACCACATGGTGATCATGCCGGACGCGGACCTGGACATGGCCGCGGACGCCCTGATGGGAGCGGGCTTCGGCTCCGCCGGCGAACGCTGCATGGCCATCTCGGTGGCCGTGCCGGTCGGCAAGGCCACCGGCGACGCTCTCGTCGCCAAGCTGGAGGAGCGGATCGCGGAGCTCAAGGTGGGCCACAGCCTCGCCAAGGACTCGGACTTCGGCCCGGTGGTGGCCGCGTCCGCCAAGGAACGCATTGAAGGCTACATCCAGGCCGGCGTCGACGAGGGCGCCACCCTGCTGGCCGACGGCCGCGGCCTTAAGGTCGAGGGTTACGACGGCGGCTTCTGGGTCGGACCCACGCTGTTCGACAACGTCACCAAGGACATGACGATCTACAAGGAAGAGATCTTCGGCCCCGTGCTGAGCGTGCTCCGCGCGGAGAACTACGACGAGGCCCTGCGCCTGTGCAGCGAGCACGAGTTCGGCAACGGCGTGGCCATCTTCACCCGCGACGGCGACTCCGCCCGCGACTTCGCCAGCCGGGTCCAGGTGGGCATGGTGGGCATCAACGTCCCCATCCCGGTGCCGATCGCCTACTACACCTTCGGCGGCTGGAAAGCTTCCGGCTTCGGCGACCTCAACCAGCACGGCGCCGACGCCTTCCGGTTCTACACCAAGACCAAAACGGTCACCACCCGCTGGCCCTCCGGCATCCGCACCGGTGCCAGCTTCGTGATGCCGGAAGGCAGCTGATGGCGGGGAAGCACTCCGGGGATTCCCTGCCCGCGGAGGTGCTGTTCGAACGGCGGGGCCGGCTCGGCGTGGTCACGCTCAACCGTCCCAACGCCGTCAACGCGCTCACCGCGGGCATGGCGTCCGCCATGCTGGAGCAGCTCACGCTCTGGGCCGACGACGACGCCGTGGCCGCTGTGCTGGTCCGCGGCGCCGGTGACCGGGGCTGTGCGCCGGCGGCGACATCGTGGCCATCTACCGGGACATGCTCGACGGCGGCGACGCGACGGCCGGCTTTTGGGCCGAGGAGTACCGGCTGAACCTGCTGATTTCCGAGTACCCCAAGCCGTATGTGGCGTTTATGGACGGACTGGTCCTCGGCGGCGGGGTGGGAATCTCCGCGCACGGCTCGGTCCGGATCGTCACCGAACGCACCCGGATGGGCATGCCGGAGACCACGATCGGTTTTGTGCCCGACGTCGGCGGAACGCTGCTGCTCTCCCGCTCGCCGGGCGAGTCCGGCACCCACGCGGCCCTCACCGGGGCGCACCTGAGCGGCGCCGACGCCTTGTTCCTGGGGCTCGCGGACCACTTTGTGCCGTCCGCAAGCCTGCCTGCACTGGCGGAAGCGCTCAAGAACGAGCCGGCGGACGCCGCCGTCGCGCGTTTTGCCGGGGAAGCCCCGAACTCGGTACTCGCAGCGCAGCAGGAATGGATTGACGCCTGCTACTCGAGCGATGACGCCGAAGAGATCTTGCGCCGGCTGCGGGCAGCGGGCGGGGAAGCCGCGGACGTCGCCGACACGATCGAAACCAAATCGCCGACCGCCGTGAAAGTGGCGCTGGTATCCCTGCGCCGGGCCGCGGGCCTGAGCCTGGAGGAAGCCCTCGAGCAGGAATACCGGGTGGGACTACGGTTCCTCGCTGGCCCCGACTTCCGCGAAGGCATCCGGGCGCAGGTGGTGGACAAGGACCGCGACCCGCACTGGCAGCCGGCCAGCCTGGCGGAGGTCAGCCGTGACGACGTCGAATCCCATTTTGCGCCGCTGGGCGACCGTGAACTGAAGCTTTCGAAGGAGCGGGACAATGTCTGAAACACCGGCGTCTGAAACATCGGGGTCTGAAACATCGGGGTCTGAACCGGCCCAGGCCGGCACTATCGCCTTCCTGGGCCTCGGCCACATGGGCGGACCGATGGCCATCAACCTGGTCAGGGCCGGCTATTCGGTGACCGGCTTCGACCCGGTGCCGGCCGCACTGGAAACAGCCCGGGCACATGGCATCACCACCGCGGACACGGCCATCGAAGCGGTCGCGGGCGCCGCCGTCGTGCTGACCATGCTGCCCAGCGGCAAGCACCTCCTGGACGCCTACCGCGGCACCGGCGGCCAGCCGGGCCTGCTGGACATTGCCCCTCCGGGCTCCCTCTTCCTGGACTGTTCCACGATCAACGTGGACGAGGCCCGTGAGGCTGCCGACCTGGCCGTCGCGGCCGGCCACCGGGCCGTTGACGCTCCGGTATCCGGCGGCGTTGTGGGCGCGGAGGCCGGCACCCTGACTTTTATGGTGGGGGCACTTCCGGAGGATTTCGAGGCAGTCAAACCCCTGCTGGAAGTCATGGGCAAGCGGGTGGTGCACTGCGGGGAACACGGTGCCGGTCAGGCCGCGAAGATCTGCAACAACATGATCCTGGGCGTCTCGATGATCGCCGTCAGTGAGGCCTTTGTGCTCGGGGAGAAGCTGGGGCTCACTCATCAGGCCCTGTTCGACGTCGCTTCCGCAGCCTCCGGCCAGTGCTGGGCGCTGACCACCAACTGCCCCGTCCCGGGGCCGGTCCCCACCAGCCCGGCCAACCGCGACTACCAGCCCGGTTTCGCGGGGGCGCTGATGGCCAAGGACCTCAAACTGGCCCTCAACGCTTTGGAAAGCACCGGCGTCGCCGCCCGGCTGGGGCCGCTTGCCTCCGAAATTTACGATAACTTTGCCGCGGAGGGCGGGGCGGGCCGGGACTTCTCCGGCATCATCACCGACATCCGGGACAAGTCCGGCCACTAGCCGGCCGACGACCAGACATTTCTGAACAGCAACATTTCTGACGAGCAACATTTTCTGAACAGCAGCCGAGGGGACAGGCATGACGGAGCAGTACACAAACATTCTGGTGGAGCGGCGCGGGCGGGTGGGGCTCGTGACGCTCAACCGGCCCGAAGCGCTGAACGCCCTCAACAAGGCCACCATGGACGAGCTCGTGGCCGCCGTGTCCGCCATGGACACCGATCCGGACGTGGGCGCCGTGGTGGTGACCGGCTCCGCCAAGGCCTTCGCCGCGGGCGCGGACATCAAGGAAATGCAGTCCAAGGGCTACATGGACATGTACGCGGCGGACTGGTTCCGGGGCTGGGAAGACTTCACGCGGCTTCGCATCCCCGTGGTCGCGGCAGTATCCGGCTTCGCCCTCGGCGGCGGCTGTGAGCTCGCCATGATGTGCGATTTCATCATCGCCGGGGACAACGCCAAATTCGGCCAGCCGGAAATCAACCTGGGTGTGCTGCCCGGGATGGGCGGCTCACAGCGCCTCACCCGCGCCGTGGGCAAATCCAAGGCCATGGACATGATCCTGACGGGACGCTTCATGGACGCCGAAGAAGCCGAACGCGCCGGCCTCGTGTCCCGCGTGGTGCCGGCCGCCGACGTCGTAGAGGAGGCCCTGAAGGCCGCCGAGGTGATCGCCTCCAAGTCCAAGCCTGTGGCAATGGTGGCCAAGGAAGCGGTCAATGCCGCCTTCGAGACCGGGCTGGCCCAGGGCGTGCTGTTCGAACGCCGTGTGTTCCACTCGCTGTTCGCCACCGAGGACCAGAAGGAAGGCATGGCGGCCTTCACCGAAAAGCGCCAGCCGGACTTCACGCACCGCTAGGCAGGGGCGCGCGACCTTCCTGCGCTTCGGCTAACGCTCCACGACACGCAAAAGCCCTGACGCCACGTTATTCCCGTAGCGTCAGGGCTTTTGCGCGTCCCGGGCAGTGTCCGCAGCGTCAGATATGCCGCAGCGTCAGGGCTTTCCCGCCCCGTCAGGCTGCGCTGATCCCGAACAGGCCGATGATGAGGGCCATGACCGCCAGGGTCACCAGTTCGTGGGCGCAGTTCAGCACCGTCAGCCCGGCCGGGCGGCCCTCGAAGGCGTCGTGGGTGATGAACCGGGCAGCCGTGAAACCGGCCCAGAGGATCACAGCGGTCACCAGGGTGTTGGCCAGGAAGTTCCCGCCGTAGAAGTGCTGGGAGATGGCGGCGGCTCCGGCCAGGACCGCGGCGCTGATGAAGCTCACCACCAGGGTGATCAGGATCGGTTTCACAGCGTCCTTCGCGTCACCGCTGGGCGTGACCTTGGCGACGCGCATCCAGTAGTTGCCGAACACCTTCGGCGTGTACCAGACGGACCCGACCACCATGCTGGACAGCGTGGCCAGCAGTACCGCCCAGATGTTGATCTCCGGAATCATTGCGCTCCTCTAGTTTCAGGGTTGGTTTCTTTCCGAAGTCTAGGTGACGGCCCGGGCGCTCCGGCGCTCATTCCAGCTACCTCTTTTAGGAGGTAGTTGGATGTCCACGCTTTGGTTACGGTGAGCTGAGTCACAAAGCAGTGCACCGAGTCTGACATCAAAGGAGATCGCCATGACTTCAGTTTCACCGAGTTCGCCGGCCGGGCTGCAGGCGCCGCCCAGCCGGAAGACACTCCGCAAGGTTGCCTTCGCCAGTTTCGCCGGGACCACCATCGAGTTCTACGACTTCTTCATCTACGGGACCGCGGCCGCCCTGGTCTTCCCCGTCGTGTTCTTCCCGGCGCTCGGCACTGCGGCCGGCACCGTCGCCTCCTTCGGCACCTTCGCCGTCGCCTTCTTCGCCCGCCCGGTGGGTGCCATCATCTTCGGCCACTTCGGGGACCGGATCGGCCGGAAGAAAACCCTCATCACCACGCTGCTCATGATGGGCATCGCCACCGTGCTGATCGGCTTCATCCCCGACGCCAACACCATCGGCGTGGCCGCCCCGATCATCCTGGTGGTGCTGCGCTTCGTGCAGGGCCTCGCCGTGGGCGGGGAGTGGGCCGGGGCCACCTTGCTGGTCGCCGAATACGCGCCCAAGGGCAAGCGGGGGCTCTTCGGATCCTTCCCGCAGATTGGCCCGTCGGTGGCCTTTGCCCTGGCCAGCGGCACGTTCCTGATCACCAACCTCACTCTCGGGGACAAGTCCGAGGCCTTCATCTCCATCGGCTGGCGCGTGCCGTTCATCCTCAGCGCAGTGCTGGTGATGGTGGGCCTGTGGGTCCGTCTGAGCATCGAGGAAACCCCGGTTTTCAAAAACGCCGCCAACACCGTCCACACCACCACCAAGCTTCCCGTCCTCGAATCGATCAAGCGCCAGCCGCGCGAAATCCTGCTCGCCGGCGGCTCCCTGACCCTGCTGTTCGCCTTCTTCTACATGGGCACCGCCTACCTCACCAGCTACGCCACCAGCCCCACCGGCATGCAGCTGAACCGGGTGGAGGTGCTCAGCACCGGCATGGTCGCTTCTGTTTTCGTCGCGGCCGCCACCCTGGCGTCCGGCATTCTTTCGGACCGCTTTGGCCGTAAGAAGGTCATTGCCACCTCGTGCATCCTCGCCGTGCCGTGGTCCCTGGCGCTGTTCCCGATCCTGAGCGCGAACACCGTCTTCGCGTTCGCCGTCGGCCTGACGGTCACCCTCGTCATTTTCGCCATCGCCTATGGTCCCGCCGGGGCGCTGCTGCCCGAACTGTTCGAGACCCGCTACCGCTACACCGGCGCCGGCATGGGCTACAACCTCGCCGGCGTCGTCGGCGGCGGCATCGTGCCGCTCGTGGCCGCGCAGCTGGCCGGCACGTCCGGGGCGTGGTCCGTCGGCTTCCTGCTGGCCGGGATCGGCGTGTTCAGTGTGCTGTGCACCCTCGCCCTGCCCAACCGGGAGAAGCAAGGACTGGAAGGCGCGTCCCCGGCGGCAAACAGCACGGAGATCTCTGAGCCCGCCTCCCGGTACTAGGGGGATTCGAAGCCCAGGGATCCTGTTGAAGGAGATCTGCCATTGGGGAGCGGGGTTGCCGGCGAAAACCGGCAACCCCGCTTTACGGGATGAGTCCCAGCCGCCGGGCCGCGGACACGGCCTCGAGCCGGTTGTGCGCGGACAATTTGGCCATCGCGTTCTGCAGGTAGCTCTTCACGGTCACGGCCTTCAGCCCGAGGCGTTCCGCGGTTTCCTGGTACGAACAGCCGAGCGCCACCTGCGCCAGCACATCAAGCTCACGGCGGGCCAGCCGGGCCGTCGGGTGGACTCCGTCCGCGGGCGGCGGCGCCAGATGGCTGCCGATGGTCTCCAGCTGCCGCGCCAGGTGGGGATCGGACACCGTGCCGGCCAGGGACCGCAGCTCGGCGTGGGCTTCCCGGACATGCTCCAGCCAGCGCCGGTCATGGGTCAGGGCGGGCTCGGCCCGTGCCGTGTCGATAATAGACACCCTGCGGTCCACCTCGTCCCGGACGCGGAGTTCCCCGGCGATCTCGGCGGCGGCCGCCATCGCCTCGCACACGGCGTTTTCCCCATTGGCGCGCTGTCGCGGCTCGCGATGTACAGCACCGCCCGCGACGTGCCCTTGACCACCACGGGGACGGCCGCCATCGAGGTCAGCCGTTCCCGCCGGACGGCGAGGTCGTACTCATGGGTGATTCCCTCGGAGGCGATGTAGTCCTCCACCAGGAACGGCCGGCGCTGCGCGAAGACCCGGCCGCCAAGACCCGCCCCGCGAATCACCACCACCTGGTGCAGGCTGGACGTCGCCGTGCCCAGGAAATCCGTCAGCTGCAGCCGCTCGCCGCTGGCCAGCCCGGCGAAGAGCACCGCGGGCCGGAACCTGCCGGAGAGCAGGCGCAGGGATGCGCGGAGCAGCTCCCGGTCATCGGGGCGGGAATAGGCGTTCGGCTGCATGAGTCGTCTCCTGGTGCCGCGGAGCCCGTCACTGCAGTGTGACGGGCGGTCGGTGGTGCTCAGGCCGTTCAGCCCGGGCCGTCATTCGCTGAAGTCGCCGGCATTGCGGCGGAAGGTGCCCAGGATCCGGATCAGCTGGTCGACGTCCTGCTCCGCGAAGCCTGACTGGGCGAACACCTCGGAGTTGAGTGCCGCCGTCGCGCGTTTGGCCAGTGTCCGCCCCTCCGGGGTGAGCTCAATGAGGGTGGTGCGTCCGTCCGTGGGATGCGGCGAGCGGAGGACCAGCCCCGCCTGCTGGAGCCGGTCGACGGCGTTCGTCACCGAGGTGGGGTGGACCTGCAGCAGCGCGCTTGCCTTGTTCATGGGCAGCGCGCCGCTGCGGGCGAAGCTCAGCAGGGCGAGGAGCTCGTAGCGGGCAAACGTCAGCCTGAACGGCTTCAGCACCCCTCGATCCGGGCCAGCAGGAGCTGCTGGGTCCGCATGATGGCGGTGATGGCCGCCATGGGCGCGGCGACGTCGGACCAGCCGTGCCGTTCCCAGTTCAGCCGGGCGTCGGCGATCGGATCACGCGGCAGGGGCGTCGCCACGGCACCCCCAGCTTCTCGTCCTGAGTTCCATGGGGTTCAGCCTAGCTTTTCGGCCGGGCTTTTCAGCCCCGGGAAGTCCGCTTCGGAGTACTCCGTGCCGAGACCCGCCGGGACCGTCCCGCCGCCGTGGCGCAGTTCTTCGCTGTGCCGCAGCTCCACGCGCCGGATCTTGCCCGAGATGGTCTTGGGCAGCTCGGCGAATTCCAGCCGGCGGATCCGCTTGAACGGTGCCAGATGGTCGCGGCAGTAGCGCAGGATGTCCTCGGCCAGCTCCGGACCGGCCTCGTGCCCGGCGGCCAGGACCACAAACGCCTTGGGCACGGAGAGCTTCAGCGCGTCCGGGGAGGGACGACGGCGGCCTCGGCCACCGCCGGGTGCTCGATCAGCACGCTTTCCAGCTCGAACGGGGACAGCCGGTAATCGGAGGATTTGAAGACGTCGTCGCCGCGGCCCACGTAGGTGATGATGCCGCGCTCGTCCCGGCTCGCCATGTCGCCCGTGTGGTAGTAGCCGTCCCGGAACGCCTCCGCCGTCTTGTCGGGGTCGCCATAGTAGGCCTTCATCAGGCCGACGGGGCGGGGTCAAGGCGCAGGCAGAGCTCGCCGTCGTCGCCTTCCGCCCCGGTGGCGGGGTCCACGAGGACCACGTCGTAACCCGGCAGGGGTTTGCCCATGGCGCCGATCTTGATCGGCTGGCCCGGCGTGTTCGCGATCTGCACGGTGGATTCGGTCTGGCCGAAGCCGTCGCGGATGGTCTGGCCCCAGGCGCGCTGGACCTGGTCGATCACTTCGGCATTGAGCGGCTCGCCGGCGGACACCACCTTGGTGGGCGGGTTCTTGAGCAGGGTCAGGTCGGCCTGGATGAGCATGCGCCACACCGTCGGAGGGGCGCAGAAGCTTGTGACTGATTCGCGGTCCATCTGCTCCATCAGCGCCTTGGCGTCGAAGCGCTCGTAGTTGTAGATAAAGACGCAGGCTTCGGCGATCCACGGCGTGAACACGTTGGACCAGGCGTGCTTGGCCCAGCCCGGGGAGGCCACGTTCAGGTGCACGTCGCCGGGTTCCATCCCGATCCAGAACATGGTGGACAGGTGGCCCACGGGGTAGGAGGTGTGCGTGTGTTCCACCAGCTTGGCCTTGGATGTGGTACCCGAGGTGAAGTAGAGCAGCAGGGTTTCGTCGGCCAAGGTGGGCGCGTCCGGCGTGAACTCTTCGCCCGAACCGGCCGAGTCCGCGTACTGCAGGACGCTTTCATCGGCGGCCGCGGCGCCGGCACCGATTTCGATCAGCGTGTAGTCGCCCGGGACCTCGGCGAACTTCCCGATATTGGCGCTTCCGACGGCTGCCCAGTTCGCGCCGCCGCGCTCCACGCGGTCCTTCAGGTCGGCCGGCCCCATCAGGGTAGTGGTGGGGATCATGACGATGCCCAGCTTGATCCCGGCGAGCATCAGTTCCCAGAGTTCCACCTGGTTGCCGAGCATGATGATCATCCGGTCGCCGCGCCGCACACCCTGGCCGCGCAGCCAGTTGGCCACCTGGGCGGAGCGCCGGGAGAGGTCCGCGTAGCTGCGCCGCGTGGCGGACCCGTCCTGCTCGACGATGACGAGGGCCGGATTTCCGGCTTTGGCCGGGTCCGCCGCGATCTGGTCGAACCAATCCAGGGCGAAGTTGAAGTGCTCAAAACGCGGCCACTGGAATTCGCTGCGCGCCGCCTCGTAGTCCGTGCGGAGGTCAAGCATCCGGTCGCGTGCTGCGCGGAATTCCTCAGTGACTGTCATGGTGCACCTTTCGACGTCTGGTGGCGCAGCCGTTTCAGGCCCGGCGCCGTTGCCCGGAGATCCACCGTTACCTAGTGATCCCCATCACTGTGCAATATACTAGGACATCCAAGGGTTTGGAAGAGCCGGACCGGTTCATGACCGGTTCACTACGAAGGGATACATGCCCGTGCAGCCACAAGGACGTGCCAGCGGACAGAAGGTCACTAGCGGCGAATCAGCGCTGGACGGCGTGACGGCGCCGCCCTTCCCGGACGCCGACCTGATGTACATCGTGGACCTGCTGCCGCCCGCGGAGCAGGCCCGCTACCAGGAAATCCGCGATTTCCTCCAGTCCCGGATCCGGGCGGCATCGATCGACTACTGGAACCGCGAGGAATTCCCCTTCGGGCTGCTCGCCGAACTCGGCAAGTACGGCCTCGGCGGCCTGCAGACCGACGGCACCTCCAAGCTGTTCAAGGGACTGATGTACGTCGAGGTGGCACGCGCCGACGTGTCCCTCTCGGCCCTTGTGGGGATCCACAACGAGCTGATCGTCGGCATGATCGACCAGCTCGGCTCCGCGGAGCAGAAGGCACGCTGGCTCCCTGGCCTGACGGCCCTGACCCAGATCGGCGCCTTCGCGCTGACCGAGCCGGACCATGGTTCCGACATCGCCGGCGGGCTGGCGACGACGGCCCGGCTGGAGGGCGGGGAGTGGGTGATCAGCGGCGCCAAGCGCTGGATCGGCGCCGGCACTATTGCGGACTTCGCCCTGGTCTGGGCGCGGGATGTGGCGGACCAGCAGATCAAGGGCTTCATCGTGGAGACGGACCGGCCAGGCTACACCGCCACCAAGATCGCGAACAAGATCGGGCTGCGGATCATGCAGAACGCGGACATCGTGCTCGACGAGGTCCGCATCCCTGAGTCCAACCTGCTCCCGGGCGCCACGGACTTCTCCAAAGCCAACGAACTGCTCCGCGATTCGCGCGCCTGGGTGGGCTGGCAGGCCGCCGGCATCCAGCTTGCCGCGTTCGACGTCGCGCGGGCCTACTCGCTGGAGCGGAAGCAGTTCGGCAAGGAGCTGGCGCGCTTCCAGCTGATCCAGCAGCAGCTGGCCGAGATCCTGGGCAACGCGTCCGCCTCCCTGTCGCTGATGGCACAGCTGGCCAGGATCCAGGAAGACGGCAAGCTCGAGATGGTCCAGGCCGCGATGGCCAAGTCCACCACCACCCGGCTGGCCCGGGCGTCGGTGGCGATGGGGCGCTCGCTGATGGGCGGCAACGGGATCAGCAGCGACTACGAAATGGGCAAGCTCTTTGGCGACGCCGAAATCCTGTACACCTACGAGGGCAGCTACGAGATCAACTCGCTGATCGTGGCCCGGGCCGTGACCGGCAAGTCCGCGTTCGTATAGGGCCGGGTCCGCGCAGCTGCGCCCCGGGCGGCATCAGGGCACGAAGCGGTAACCGATCCCCGCCTCGGTGATCAGGTGCCGTGGGGTGGCGGCCTCGGGTTCCAGCTTGCGGCGGAGCTGGGCCATATACACGCGCAGGTAGTTGGTCTCCTTCGCGTAGGCCGGACCCCAGACCTCGGACAGGAGCTGCTGCTGGGTGACGAGTTTCTCCGGATTCCGGACCAGCACTTCGAGCATCTTCCATTCGGTCGGAGTGAGCCTGATGTCCTGGCCGTCCCGCGTGACACGGTGTTTTTCCAGGTCCACGGTGAACGCATCTGTAGTGACTACGGGTTCCTGACCCGGGTCGGCGCTGCGGCGTAGCAGCGCACGCAGCCGCGCCAGGAGTTCATCCAGGCCGAACGGCTTCGTGATGTAATCGTCGGCTCCGGCGTCCAGGGCCTCCACTTTGTCCTCGGAACCGTGGCGGGCGGACAGCACCAGAACGGGCACCCGGCTCCAAGTCCGGAGTTCCCGGATCACGGACGTGCCGTCCAAGTCCGGCAAGCCGAGATCCAGGATGACAAGTGCCAAGGGTGCCGGGTGGCCGCCAGCAGGGCCGAATGGCCGTCCGCCGCAGTGGTCACATCGTAGCCATGGGCCTGCAGCGTGATCCGCAGGGCCCTGAGCAGATGCGGGTCGTCGTCGACTACCAGGACGGCCGTCATCCGGCGTCCGATCCGGACGCACTGAGCGGCATGGTGTGACGCCGGCGGTCCATCGCCGACTGCGGTTCCAGAGGGCCTGATGGCGGCGTGCCTCGAAAGGTGCGCCCGTGGAGAGCGGGAGCCGGATGACCATGGTCAGGCCGCCACCCGGTGTTGCTTCGGCGGTCAGGCTTCCGCCCATGGCGTCCGTGAATCCCTTGGCCACGGCCAGGCCGAGGCCGATGCCGGTAGTCTGCGGGGCGTCGTCCAGGCGCTGGAACGGCCGGAACATTTCAACGACCCTCTCTGCCGGGATTCCCCGGCCGTGATCGATGATGCGCAGTTCTCCTGCCGGGCGGCCCTCGAGGGTAACCGGGCTGAGACCGCCCCGGCGCCGACCAGGACGATGTCCGAATCCGGCGCGTACTTCACGGCGTTTTCGACGACGTTGGCAATGACGCGCTCAAGCATTCCGGGGTCCGCGTCGACTTCAGGCATGTTGGCGGGCAGTTCCACCCGGACACGTCCCTCCGGCACGGCGCGCAGGGCGTCCGGAATGACCTCGTACCAGCGCACGGGCCTGAGCAGGGGTGGGCGGCGTCGGCGCTGATTCGGGACATGTCCAGGAGGTTGCCCACCAGGCCGTCCAGCCGGTCCGAGCATTCCTCGATGGTCGCGAGCAGCTCCTGTCGTTCGTCCGGGGTATACCGTGCGCCGTCGTGGCGCAGGCCGCCGACGGCGAGTTTGATTCCGGCCAGCGGAGTGCGGAGGTCATGGGAGACGGCACGGAGGATGGACGTTCGGATGGTGTTGCTTTCGGCGAGGCGCAGCATCTGACGGCGGCTGGCCGCGAGCTGCTGGCGTTCCAGCTGGGCGTTCAGATGGACGCCGAAAGCCCCCAGCAGACGCCGGTCGCTCGCCGGCAGGATCCGGCCGAACAGCACGAGGCGCGTCGTGGCGTCGATCTCTTCGATGTTCTCGCCGTCGGCGCCGCCCCGTTCGGTTTCGCCCGTGGCAAGGTCCCCGGCTGCGGCAAGCAGGCTCCACTTCCGCCCGTTGGCGGCAGAGGCCCTCCGTCACCCGGGGAATCGATGAGGCTGAAGATGGCGGCACCCCGGACCTGGAAGACGCCTAGTGCCTGCTCCAGGAGGGCCCGGACCATATCGTCGGCGCCGGAGGCACTCCTGGCCAGGTCACCGAGGGTCGTGGCTTCCGCGCGGGCGCGCGCGGCTTCCTTGGACCGGCGGGCTGACATGTCGACCACGACCGCGACGGCTGCCGAAACACCCACAAACACCAGCAGGGCGAGGAGGTTCTGCGGATCGCTGATGGTGAGGGTCCCGACCGGCGGGGTGGAGAAGTAATTCACCAGCAGGCTGCTCCAGAGGGCGGCGAGTATCGCCGGCCAAAGCCCGCCGATCAGGGCCACGGCGACGGACCCGCTGAGCTGTACGAGCACGGCCGTGGCAATGTTTTGGTCCGGGTTGAGAGCCAGCAGCAATAGCTGCAGCACGGCCGGGAGGAGCATGGCCAGAATGAATCCCAGCGTCACCCGGACGCGGCCCAGGTCCCGCTGCCGGGACGGCCGGGTGCCATGCCCGCCGAGCGGGTGGGAAACCATGTGGACGTCGATGTCGCCGGAATCGCGGACCACCCGCGTGCCGACACCTCCGCCGAGCAGGTTTCCCAGCAGCGCCGAGATCTTCTTGCGCCGGGAGATGCCGACCACGATCTGGGTGGCGTTGACGCTGCGGGCGAAGTCCAGCAGGGCCCCGGCCGGATCCTCACCCGTCACAATGTGGTAGCTGCCGCCCAGGTCCTGGATGAGGTGGCGTTGGGCTTCGAGCGCTTGGGGGATTCGCTGGCGACCCCGTCCGCGGCCCGCACGTGGACCGCCAGCAGGTCGCCGCCGCTGACGCGGTTGAGGATCCTGGCGCCGCGGCGGATCAGGACCTCGCCTTCGGGGCCGCCCGTCAGGCCCACCACAATCCGTTCCCGGGCAGGCCAGCTTTCCTCGATACCCTGCTCCGCCCGGTATTTGGCGAGGCCTTCGTCCACACGGTCGGCCAGCCACAGCAGGGCCAGCTCCGCAGCGCGGTGAGGTTGCCCAGCCGGAAGTAGTTCGAGAGTGCCGCGTCGATTTTCTCGGGGCGTAGATCTTCCCGTCGCCCAGGCGCTGCCGCAGCAGTTCGGGGGAGATGTCGACGAGGTGGATCTGATCGGCCCGGCGGACGACGTCGTCCGGGACTGTCTCCGCCTGGTGGACGTCGGTGATCGCGCTGACGACGTCACCCAGCGACGCCAGGTGCTGGATGTTAACGGTGGACAGGACGTCGATTCCGGCGTCGAGCAGTTCGTCGACGTCCTGCCAGCGTTTGGGGTTGCGGCTCCCGGGGATGTTGGAGTGGGCGTACTCGTCCACGATTGCTGTTCCAGGTGCCCGGGCGAGGACGGCGTCAAGGTCCATTTCCTCAAATTCGGTGCCCCGGTAGGGAATGCGCCTCGGGGGTATGATTTCCAGCCCCTCCAGCAGCGCCCGCGTCTCGCTGCGTCCGTGGTCCATGGCAAACGCGACGACGACGTCCTCGCCGCGCTTGCCGAGCCGGTGCGCCTCTTCGAGCATCTCGTAGGTCTTGCCGACCCCGGGCGCGGCCCCCAGGAAAATCCGCAGCGTTCCACGTGCCATGCCGTCATTCTCTCACTGGGATTGTTCCGGCTGCGACGCTTGCGAGGCCGCAGCGACCGCCAGGTTCAGCGATGTCACGTTGACGGACGGCTGGCCCAGGAAAGCGAGCAACCCGCTACTCGTGTGCCGGTCCACCAGCGACGCCACGGCTTCGGTGTCCAGGCCGTGCGCCGCGGCCACCCGGGCCACCTGCAGCCTCGCGTATTCCGGCGAGATATCCGGGTCCAGCCCGGACCCGCTCGCCGTGACGGCGTCGGTGGGCACCTCGGCCTCTTTGATGCCTTCCGCGGCGGCGACGGCGGACCGGTTCGTGGTGACGGCCTCGAGGAGCTTGGGCTCGTTGGGGCCGAGGTTGCTGGCAGAGGACGACGCCGGGTCCCACATGACGGCCGACGGCCGGGCGTGGAACCACCGCGGATCCCGGGCGCCGCTGTCATCGGCGCTGGCCTGGGCGATCAGGGCGGACGCCGCCGGGCGCCGGCGGCGTCCGTGATGATCGAGCCGTTGGCCTGATAAGGGGCGATGAGCTGTCCGACGCCGAAGACGGCCAGGGGTAGGCCAGGCCGAGGACAAGGGTGGCGAGGACGAGAAACCGCAGGGCAGTTCCTGCCTGGCGGAGATAGCCGGTGAGGGTGTTCATGAGGGCGGGCTCCTAGCCGATTCCGGGAATGAGGGAAATGATCAGGTCGATGATCTTTATGCCGATGAAGGGGGCGATCAGCCCGCCGAGCCCGTAGACCAGCAGGTTCCGGCTCAGGGCCTGGTTGGCGGACACGGCCCGGTACCTCACGCCGCGCAGGGCCAGCGGTACCAGGGCCACGATGATCAGGGCATTGAAGATCACCGCGGACAGGATCGCCGAGGCCGGCGTGGCCAGGCCCATGATGTTCAGCAGCCCGAGGCCCGGGAAGGCGGCAGTGAACAGGGCCGGAACAATCGCGAAGTACTTGGCGACGTCGTTCGCCACGGAAAAGGTGGTCAGCGCGCCGCGGGTGATGAGCAACTGCTTGCCGATGCCGACGATATTGATGAGCTTGGTGGGGTCGGAGTCAAGATCCACCATGTTGGCGGCGTCCTTCGCGGCCGGGGTGCCCGAGTTCATCGCGACGCCGACGTCCGCCGCGGCCAGCGCCGGGGCATCGTTGGTGCCGTCCCCGGTCATCGCCACCAACCGGCCCGCGGCCTGCTCCTTCTTGATGACCGCGAGTTTGTCCTCGGGGTTGCTTCGGCCAGGAAGTCATCCACCCCGGCCTCCGCGGCAATCGCCTTGGCGGTGATGGGGTTGTCACCGGTGATCATCACCGTCCGGATGCCCATTTGCCGCAGTTCGGCGAAGCGGGCGTGCATGCCCGGCTTGACGACGTCGGCCAGATGGATGGTTCCCAGGATCTCCGCGCGGCCGTCCTTGCCCACCTGGGCGACCAGCAGGGGTGTGCCGCCCTGGGCCGAGACTTCCTCGACCCGGTGCTCGACCTCCGCCGGGGTGTGGCCGCCGTATTCCGCAGCGAAGACAGCCACCGTGGAAGCGGCGCCTTTGCGGATCTGCAGCCCGTCAAGGTCGAGTCCGCTCATGCGCGTGCTGGCGCTGAAAGGTACCACGGCAAAGTCGCCGGAACTGCGTTCGAGGGTGACCAAATCGGATCCGGTGACGCCCTTGTCCGCGGCGAGGTCCACGATGGACCGGCCCTCGGGGTTTCATCCGCCAGGCTGCAGACCCGGGCCGCCTCGATGAGCCGGGTCCTCTCCACATGGCTGGCGGGGAAGAAATTGACGGCGCGGCGGTTGCCGTACGTGATCGTTCCGGTCTTGTCCAGCAGGAGGGTGGTGATATCCCCTGCGGTCTCGACGGCGCGGCCGGACGTGGCGAGGACGTTGTGCTGAACCAGGCGGTCCATACCCGCGATGCCGATTGCCGGCACCAGCGCCCCGATGGTGGTCGGGATCAGGCAGACCAGCAGGGCCACCAACACGATCGGGGACGGGGTAGCGCCGGCCAGGGCGGCGAACGGGGCCAGGGACATGGTGACGGCCAGGAACACGATGGTCAGGGACACCAGCAGCACGTGGAGAGCGATTTCGTTGGGGGTCTTCTGCCGGACGGCACCCTCGACCAGCTTGATCATCCGATCGATGAACGTCTGTCCCGGCTCCGCCGTGATGCGGATGACAATCCGGTCCGAGAGCACCCGGGTGCCGCCGGTGACCGAGGACCGGTCTCCGCCGGATTCGCGGATCACCGGGGCTGATTCGCCGGTGATGGTTGATTCGTCGACACTGGCCAGGCCCTCGATGATTTCGCCGTCCGAGGGGATGACGTCCCCGGCTTCGCAGATCACGATGTCGCCCCGCCGCAGCTCCGTTCCGGGGATCTCTTTGGCGGTGCCGTCGGCTTGCCGGAGCCGGGCCTGGACACCTTTGCGGCTGGCGCGGAGGCTGTCGGCCTGGGCCTTTCCGCGTCCCTCGGCGATGGATTCGGACAGGGTGCCGAAGAGGACGGTGAGCCAGAGCCAGGCGGTGACGGCGATGCCGAACACTGAGGGCCGGTACGCCGAGATCGCGGTGCACAGGGCGGCGCCCACCAGCACGGTGAACATGACGGGGAATGGATCATTTGCCGCGGGGCGAGTTTCCGGACCGCGAGGGGCAGTGCGGCGGCGACGGACCCGAGCGTCAGTCTGGCCGGTGCCTTGGTGTGGTGTTTGTGTTCGCCGGGGGTGCCGAGGGATTGCCGTCGGCGTAGGTGGCGGCGGCGGTGTCCGTGCTGGACCGGGTCATTTCAGGAGTCCTTCTGCGAGGGGGCCGAGGGCAAGGGCCGGGAAGTAGCTCAGGGCGGTCAGGATCACTGTCACGCCCAGCAGCAGACCGCCAAAAAGCGGGCCGTGAGTGGGGACGGTGCCGGTTGAGGCGGGAATCTTGCCCTGCCGGGCGAGGGAGCCGGCCAGGGCGAGGACCAGCGCGATGGGCAGAAACCGGCCCAGCAGCATAGCCAGGCCCATCGTGACCGAGAGAAACGGGCCGGAGGTGGTGATGCCGCCGAACGCGGAGCCATTGTTGTTCGCCCCCGAGGTGAAGGCGTAGAGCACTTCACTGAATTGGTGCGGCCCTGATGCTGGGGCGTTGGCCAAGATCCCCGGCAGCAGGACCGTGATGCCGGCCAGCGCGAGCACAAGGGTCGGAGTTACCAGGATGTACATGGCAGCGAGCTTCATTTCCGTCGGGCCGATCTTCTTGCCCAGGTATTCCGGGGTGCGGCCGACCATAAGGCCTGCGATGAAGACAGAGATGATGGACAGGATCAGCAGACCGTAGAGCCCGGAACCGGTCCCGCCGGGGGCGACCTCGCCGAGCATCATGTTCACCATGGCGACGCCGCCGCCAGCGGCGGCAGGGAATCGTGGGCGGTGTTCACGGCGCCGGTGGAGGTCAGGGTGGTGGACGCGGCGAAGATCGCGCCCGGCACCGGTCCGAAGCGCTGTTCAAATCCCTCGCCCAGCCCGCCGGCCGCCGCCGTCGCTGTTCCCTGGCCGGAAGCCACGGCCCAGCCCATCAGCGAAACCGATGCCAGCCACAGAGTGCCCATCACCGCGGCCACCGTGTAGCCCTGCTTCTGGTCGCCCACCATCCTGCCGAAGGCGTAGGGCAGAGCCGAGGGAATGAGCAGGAGCAGGAACACCTCGAAGAGGCTGATGAGGGCATTGGGGTTCTCGAACGGGTGGGCGGAGTTGGCATTGAAGTACCCGCCGCCGTTGGTGCCGAGCTCCTTGATGGCCTCCTGGGACGCGACCGGCCCGCCGGGGATGCTCTGGCTGATTTCCGCCGCCTGGTTGGTGACGTCGGTGGGCCAGAAGTTCTGCACCACCCCGCCCAGGACCATCACCACTGCCGCGACGAACGCGATCGGCAGCAGGATCCGGAACGAGGTACGGGCCAGATCCACCCAGAAATTGCCCAGCCGCTGCGTCTTCGTGCGGGCGATGCCGCGGATGAGGGCGACGACGACGACGATACCGACGGCGGCGGAGAGGAAGTTCTGCACCGCGAGCAGACACATCTGCACGAAAATGCCGACCGTGGCCTCCGGGACGTAGGTCTGCCAGTTCGTGTTGGTCACAAAGGAAATCGCGGTGTTCATCGCCACCCACGAATCCACCCCCGGCAGTGAACCGCTGCCCGGCAGGATGCCCTGCAGCCGCTGGAGGGCGAACACGGCCAGAATGGAGACAGCCGAGAACGCCAGAACGCTGCGCAGGTATACGGACCAGGTCTGTTCAGTGCCGGCGTCGATCCCGGCGAGCCGGTAGAACAACCGCTCGGGCCGACTGGACGTGGTTGCTTCGAAAACCCGGGCCAGGTAGATGCCGAAGGGCTTGTGCAGGGCTGCCAGAACAATGAGAAGTGCCGCCACTTGGACGACGAAAGAAACGTAGTTGAAGGTCACGATCCGCTCACCACTTCTCGGGATGGATCAGGACCGCCAGGAGGTAGCCAAAGAGGCTCAATCCGGCAATGAGCAGGACGAGCCACATGATTGTGTCGGCGCTCATTTTCCGCCCTCCGGCCGGTCATCTTTACCGCCGACCATCCCGGCCAGGACGTGGCCGATCCACATCACGAACCCCATGGACACCATGAGAATTCCGATAACAGCCACATCGGCCATTGAAGGTTCCTTTCCTCTGCGCCCGCGGGGCTAAGCCCAGTCAAGTCCTCGGAAAAGACGAAAGCGCAGGGACTAACGGATCCTTGATGCCAGCGGGCCGGATCTTGACGGAATCTTGACGCACACGCCTCGGGGAGGCTGCAGAGCTTCCATCGGCTGGTTCTTAAACGACAAACGCCCCTCCCGAGGAAATCCTCGCGAGGGGCGTTTGTGGTGTTGGGGAAAGCATGGCGGCCGGATGGCCGGTGCTGCTATCCGGAGTCCTTAGAGCGGGCGGATGTTCTCAGCCTGCGGGCCCTTCGGGCCCTGGGTGACGTCGAACTCGACCTTCTGGTTCTCGTCCAGGGAGCGGTAGCCGCTGCTGGCGATTGCCGAGTAGTGGGCGAAAACGTCGGCTGACCCGTCATCCGGGGCAATGAAGCCAAAACCCTTTTCGGCGTTGAACCATTTAACTGTGCCTGTAGCCATGCCATATCCTTCTGAAATGCTGCTGATCTCCGGCGGCCCGGAGGCCAACGGCTGCGGAGACATTCGTCCGCTGTTGCCCAACCTACGGGTCCGGGGGCCATGGTGCAAGAGGCCAACGCGGGCATTTCGTCAGGTGCCGGGGCTAGAGTCGGGGCACCATGACAACAATCTCGGTGGTTATCCCCACCCGGAACGACGCCGACATGCTCGCCGTCTGCCTCGCCGCGCTCGCGGACCAGACCCGTCAGGCCGACGAAATCGTGGTGGTGGACAACGCCAGCACGGACAACACCGCCGCGGTCTGCGCCGCCGCGGGCGCCCGGCGGATCGCCGTCGAACTCCCCGGCATCGCGGCCTCCACGGCCTATGGCTTCGACGAAGCCAGCTCCGACCTGATCGCCCGGCTGGACACGGACTCCATCCCGCCGGCCGACTGGCTGGAACGGGTCGAAGCAATCCTCGAGACGGCGGGCCCGCTGTCCGCAGTGTCCGGCCCCGGTGATTTCTACGGCGGAAACCGGTTCGCCCGCTGGGTGGGCACCAGCGTGTACATCCCCGGGTATTTCTGGGCCATCGGGTGGCTCCTGGGCCATCCCCGCTATTTGGCTCGAATTTCGCCCTGCGGTCCGAGGTCTGGGACCGGATCCGGGGCTCCGTCCATCGGGGCTGCCGCCGGTGCACGATGACCTGGACATTTCCTACCAGATTCCGCCCGACGTGAAGGTGATCGCCGATCCCACGCTGCGCGTCCAAGTCTCCGCGCGGCCGCTGGCGGACTGGGCCGCCGTCGGGCGCCGCCTGTCAATGGCGTGGACCACGTTCGGTGTCGAATTCAAGCAGGAGGGCCCGTTCCGACGGCGCCGCCGGCGGCGGCAATGGGAACGTGACCACGCCGGCTAGGCGGACCTGGACAGCGCTACGAGGACCTGTACAGCGCGATCAGGTCGCGGCTCATCTGGTGTGGCGAGGTCTCACTCGGACTGTGTCCGCCCCGGTAGACCGCGATGCGCGCGCCGATGGCCTGTGCGAAGCGGCGGTGCAGCGCCAGCGGCCAGAGGTCATGTTCCCCGACGGCGACGAACTTCGGCAACGGCGCCGCGGCCAGTTCACCCTCAGGTCCGGGGCGTGCTGCATCAGCCCGATGATGTCGCGCACGGAGCTCCGGCGGGTGAAACGGAACCGGTAATTCACGAACCGTATCCGGTTGGGCGGGACACGCACGACGTTGACCCGGATGCCCCAGATCATCAGCGCGGCGCCGACACGCGGCCGGATGAGGCCGCTGAACCGTCCGACCCGCTGGACGCCGCGGAAGCTCTGGCCCGGTTCGGGCGGGCAGCTGAGCAGGGTTAGGCTGCGGAATTTTTCCGGGCGCCGGGTGAAGGCCAGCTGGGCGAAGATCGCGGCGAAGGAATACCCCACGACGTGCGCGGGCCCGTCCTCGGCGTCGAGCATGGCGAGAAGGTCGTTGGTGAACAGATGGTAGTCGTAGTGGGCGCGGGGCGGCACGAGGTTTTCCGGGCGGCCGCGGCGGATTCGTACTGGCCGGCGATGTCGCAGCTCAGGACGTAGTACCCGGCAGCGGCGAGCTCGGGCAACATCAGCACAAAATCTTCCTTGGATCCGGTGGCCCCCGGGATCAAAAGCACGCGGGGATTTCCCGTGGTGCCCATGGAGAGGGTGGCGAGTGTTCCGCTGGGCGCATGGAAAGTGCCGCGTACGGCGCCGTCGGGCAGGGCGGTCCAGTCCACGTTGTCCAAGGCCGCGTCTTGGCGGGCGGCTTCATCGACCAGGGCTGAACCGAAGCCTTCGGGTTCCGGATCATTGAGGGCGTTGCTGTCGGCAGACACCATGGACTAAACATAGCCCGGTCCGGAGGCGGCCGGGGCGGATGGGCTCCGCTCAGGCTACTTTGCGGACGAAGGCGTGGAGCCGGCGGTACACTTCCTGCGATTCCGGGTAACGGAAGTTCTGCTGCCAGGTGTGTTCAGTGTTCGAGCTGTCCCAGTCGTAGACCAGGCTGTCCACGGGGACGGAATGTTCGCGTAGCCGGGCGATGAAATTCATGTTGGCGGCATAGAAGAAGTCCCGCTCCGAGGTGGTCACAAAGACCGGCGGGAAGCGCGAATCCAGCCATTCGATCGGCGAGAGGAAACCGGCGCCCCTGCGGAGGGCCTCCAATTGGCCGGCCCCGGTGCCCGTACCGCCGAGCCTGCCGCCGAAGCCTCCCCGCAGGCCTCCGCCGAGGCGGCGGTTGCGGGCCCCGGAGCGGAGGCCGGGCAGCAGCATGCGGATGAAGTTGAGGCTCAGCACGAATCCCTTGTCGAAGAAGACCGAGAAATCCACCACGCTGCAGTGCTGGACGAGTCCCTTGAAGTCGGAGGCGGGTACGGCCGGTGTCAGGCCGTGGTGCCGTGCCAGTTCCGGGCGGAAGCTGGCCGCCGTCAGGAGGGCCGCGATCTGGCCTCCGGCGGAGTCTCCGCCCAGCACGATCCTCGATGGGTCGCCGCCGTAGCTGGCGATATTCTGCCGGACCCAGGCCAGGGCGGCATTGGCGTCCGCCAGGACGTGGGCCATCTGGAAACGCGGGGCCTTACGGTAGTTCACGTTGACCGCCACCATGCCGCCCGCGGCCTGGCTGGCGCAGTATTTGGTCAGTGAGGCTTTGTCCCCGGACGTCCAGCCGCCGCCGTGGAAGTACACGTAGACGGGCAACGCCCGCGGCGCGCCAGGATCGGCGGATGTGGTGCCGTCTGTTGTTGTGTCTGCGGCTGTCGTGCCGTCTGTAGTAGTGCCTGCTGTTGTAGTGCCGGTCGGCGGATGCGGCGTGATGACGTCGAGGCGGTGCGCCCGGATGCCGTCGCCCACGAAATCGATGTCGTGGGCGTACTCGACGCCGGCAATCGGATCGACGTTGAAGCGGGTGTTCTCGCTGGTCTTCACCGAGTGCATCAACACCCGCCAGGTCCACACCGGAATCCGCCGCAGGAGGTTCCTCGCTTTGCGGGCCACAGAGAACGTGCCGCCGGACTGCTGTGGCTGCTGCGTGTATCGCTGAAAGGACGACTCATGATGCCGTGGCTGGTGGGCCGGTGTGGTCATCATCCAATTCTATCTGGCACAACTGTGCTACAGCTGTGGGCCCGGGCCGCGACGGATGCTTTTGGGGCCGCGGCGCCTGGTCACTGCGCCTCGTCGACGGTGCCGGCGGCCCCGTCAACAGTGACCGTCTGGCCGGTGTGCAGCCGCGTGGTGGCGTCCGGGACGCCCACGACGGCCGGGATCCCGTACTCGCGGGCCACCACCGCCCCGTGGGAGATGACCCCGCCCATTTCCATCACGAGGGCGCCTGCGGTCAGGAACAGCGGCGTCCAGCCGGGATCCGTCGAGGGGGCCACCAGGATTTCGCCGGGTTCCAGGTGGGCGCCCACCGGATCCAGGATCACCCGGACCCGGCCGGTGGCGGTGCCGGCGGACGCCGGTGTGCCGCTGAGGTCGCCGGCCGCGTGAGACTTCGCCATCATGGCGGCCTCGACGTCGGTGCCGTCGGACAGCAGCAGCCGCGGGATGCGCCGGCGTCGTAATTCTGTGTTGTACAGCCGGCGGCGGCGGCGACGATGCCGTGCAGGTCCGCCCCGCGCAGCCCGACGCGGATCTCGTCAAAGTCCAGGAAAAAGACGTCGTCGGCGGCCGCGACAGTACCGGCCGAGGCCAACTCGGTGCCGATCCGCAGCAGCTGCCGGTGCATCTCACCGAGCACCAGGACGATGTAGAACTTGGGCAGTTCACGCAATCCTGCGAGCTGCCGTACGCGATGCAGGCTCAGCGCCAGCGCCCGTGCGCGCCACGGACTCCGGGCCCGCGCCCGTTCGACGAGGCTGCGTATCCGGTCCTCCGCATGCTCGGCAGCCCGGGCAAACTGGCGGTCGGGGGCCTGCTCCGGATCTTCAACGCGAAGGTAGTTGGAGATCATGCCGAGGATATGGTCGGGCTCCCGGGACCAGCGGGGCATGCCAAGGTCGATTTCCGCGACCGCGCGGTGGCCGTAGCGGGCGAGGAAGCCGCGCACGCCGGACTGGGCCTGGGGCGGCAGCTTGCCGGCGAGATAGGCGGCGGCCAGTTCCTCAGGCTGTTTCGACAGGAATTCCCCGCGCGATACCGGGTCGTCGCGGATGGAGACGGCCAGCTGCCAGAGTTCCAGGTCCATTTCGGTGGTGACGTTGTGGGGGAGCCCGCGGAGCACGGCTTCCAGCTCGCGGGGTTGTGCGATGCCGCGCAGGAGCCGGCGCGCCACGGCCAGCATGATGTAGCCAACGGACGGGCCCGGCAGGGTGGCCTGGATCAGCCCGTTAATCGTCCGGCTAAGAACCTGTTCGATGTGCTCGAGGCGGCGGACGGCGCTGGCTGGTTCGGCAAGGACGAGCTCGGATTCGAGCCGCTTCCGGTAGTTCAGCGCCTGGCGCAGCTCAGCGGCGGGCCGGAAAGCAGGCCGGAACATTCCCGGAATGAGCCCCATCATGAGGCCGAGTGTGGCGGTCTGCTCGGTGCTGCTGGTGCTTCTTTTGCGCCGGGCCGGTTGCGGGCTGCTGCACTTTTTCCCGGCGTTGCGGACGGATTCCAGGAACGAGCGCTGAATGATGCCGAACCTCGGATCCTCCAGCAGCGCCGGAAGCACGGCTCCGGACCTGCCGTCCGCCAGGGGCAGCAGGCGCAGCAGGTAGCCGCGCCCGGACTTGCTGCGGACCAGGGCCGTCACGTCCACATACATCCGCAGCCCGGGGTTGACGTACCGCCAGGGTCCCTTGCTGTTGCGCATCATCTCAAGGACGGTCAGCCCCAGCGGCGTGATGGGCCGGGTCAGCCCCTGGAACAGGGTGCCGCACATGTACACCCGGGGCGGGGCCGCGGCGCCGGCTGCGGCGTCTTCGGGCGCGGGCTCGGGCAGCGGATACAGCGTGGTGATCGGGCGTGACTGGGTGAGCCAGATCCTGCCGCCGGCGTCGATGGCCCATTCGATGTCCTGCGGCGCCCCGAAGAGCCGCTGGACGCCGTCCCCAGCGCGGTGAGTTCCCGGAGCTGCGGGCCGGCCAGGCTTGGAGTCCGCCCGGGTTCCGTCCCGCCAGGCGTATGTTGCGTGACCCGGGCGGAAGCTGTCTCCAGCACGAACTGGTCCGGGTTGACGGCCCCCGAGACAACGGCCTGGCCGGTGCCCGGGTTCGCGTTGATCACCGTTTCGGTCCGCTTCCCGGTGACAGGGTTTGCCGTGAACAGAACCCCCGCCGTCTCGGCGTCGACCATGACCTGGACAACGACGGCGAGCCCGACGTCGCGGTTGCTGATCCCGTTGGCGGAACGGTACGCCACCGCGCGTTCGGTCCAGAGCGATGCCCAGCAGCGACGGACGGCCTCCACCACGGCGTCGGCTCCGGTGACATCGAGGTACGAGTCCTGCTGGCCCGCGAAGCTGGCGAAAGGCAGGTCCTCAGCCGTGGCCGAGGACCGGACCGCCACCGGAACGGTTCCGCCCAGTTCCTTGTACGATGTCCGGACCGCGGTGTCCACCTCGGGTGGGATCGGCGCTTCCTCGATCAGCCTCCTGGCCTGTCCGGCAACGGTGCCAAGGGTGCCCGGCGCCGGGTCCGCCGCTCCGGCCCCGGCCGCGTCGAGGTCGGCGGCGAGGGCGCCGAGTCCGGGGGTGCCGCCAGTTCATAGGCGGCCGTGGTGAGGCAGAACCCGCGCGGCACCGGCAACCCGGCCGCTACGAGCTTGCCGAGGTTCAGGGCTTTGCCGCCCACCAGCCGCAAAGGTGCGGTACCGGTTCCGCGGAGGTCCAGCACCAGAGGATCTTCCGGGGCCTTCTGCGTCGAGTCCATGGCGGGCCGCTACGGGTTCACCGTAGAAGCGCCGGTGTCCTCCCACATCACGTCCAGGTTTCGGAACACCGGCGGCCCGTCGCAGAGGGCCGCCAACCTGGCGGCGAAGTCGGACGTCTCCGGCCGGTTGGAGTTCTCCATGGCCGATTCGTAGGAATCGAATTCGACGATGGTCAGATACGTCCCGGGGCGGTCGCGGTCCGCGGTGGCAAGGATCCGGCGGAACGTGGGAGCGGTGCTTCCTTCGGTCCTGGACGGCCGGCCCAGGGCCTCGATTTCCTCGATGCGGGCGGTCTGGAATTCGATGATTTGCACGAACCTGGCCATGACGGCTCCTCGACGCGGCGGCGGATGCTGATGCGCTTCACGCTAGACCCGGTGCCCGTCACAGGACAAGGGGCGGAAGGAGGGACGCTGCGGGAGGCTTCAGCCTGCTTCGAGGACGAAGAAGATGAAGGACAGGAACGCTGTCTTCTCGCCGCTGAGGATGCGCGGCGGAAGGAGTTCGTGCGGTGTGTCTGGAGATGGCTCCGGTTCGCTCACGGTGGCGACGCGGTATCCCGCCGACGTGAAGGCGTTGATCATCGCGTGCAGTGGCCGGTGCCAGAAGGTCAGCACCGCAGGCTCGCCGTCGAACACGTAATCCTCCGAGTACTCCCGGATGGCGAAGTAGTCCTCGGTTGGTTGGGTGACCACGCTGACCGTGGGGTGGTTGACCGAGAGGATCAGGCGACCGCCCGGCTTCAGCACGCGCCGCAGTTCGGCAAGTGGTGCGGACCAGTCCTCCAGATAGTGCAGGACCAAGGACGAGACAACGTCGTCGAAGGAGCCGTCGTCGAACGGGAGCGGCTTGCTGAGGTCGGCCACGTACAGATCCGCGGTGGCGCCCAATCGCTGCCTTGCCAATTCGAGCATCGCAGGACTGGCATCGATGCCGGTCATGATCGCGCCTTTGCGCTCAGTGCCGCGGACAGGGGCCCGGAGCCGCACCCTGCGTCCAGGATCCGGTGGCCGTCGACGTCGCCGGCGAGGCCGATCATCGCCGGCCGCTCGTAGTAGGCATTGAGCAGGCTGGACTCGTTCTCCGCCGAGTAGCTCTCGGCGAAACTGTCATAGTGGTCGGACTTCACGGATCCTCGTTCCCGGGATAACGCCTCATGGTCAGGACCGTCAGGACGGTCAGCTCGATCCTAACGGCGCGGTCAAGGGGTCAGCAGGACCTTGATGGCGCGGCGTTCGTCCATGGCGCGGTAGGCTTCCGGCGCTTCCTCCAGCGGCATCACGACGTCGAAGACGCGGCCCGGGTTGATGCTGCCGTCGAGGACGTCCGCCAGCAGTTCCGGGATGTAGGTCCGCGCCGGGGCCATGCCGCCGCCGATGGAGATGTTCGTGTCGAACAGGTAGCGCAGCGGGACCTCGCCGCCGCCGGTGGGCACCCCGACAAAGCCCAGCGCCCCGCCGGGGCGGGTGCTGTGCAGTGCCTGCTCCATGGATTCCTTGGTCCCGACGCACTCAAGCACGGAATCGGCCAGCACTCCGCCAAGTAGTTCGCGGACCCTGGCGACGCCCTCGGCGCCGCGTTCTTCCACGATGTCGGTGGCGCCGAACTCGCGGGCGATCGCCTGCCGGTCCGCGTGGCGGGACATCGCGATGATCCGCTCGGCTCCGAGCCGCTTGGCGGCCAGCACGCCGCAGAGTCCGACGGCGCCGTCGCCCACCACCACAACGGTGCGGCCCGGACCGGCTTTCGCGGCGAGGGCCGCATGGTGGCCGGTGGCCATCACATCGGAGAGCGTGAGGAGGCTCTTGCGGAGGGCGTCATCCGGCTCGGTGATGCCGGGAACCTTGACCAGGGTGGAGTCGGCCAGCGGGACACGGACCGCCTGGCCCTGGCCGCCGTCGATTGCGTGCCCGGTGTCGTCCCTGCCGCCCCAGCCGGCCAGGTGCTCGCAGGCCACGGTGACACCGTTGAGGCACTGGGGGCAGGCCCGCAGCTGACCACGAACGGCGCGATCACCAGGTCGCCGACCGCCAGGCCGGTGATCCCTGCGCCGATGCTCTCCACGGTGCCGATGAATTCGTGGCCGATCGCGGTGGGCCTGCGGGTGGGCTTCACGCCCCGGTACGGCCACAGGTCCGAGCCGCAGACACAGGACGCGGTGACCTTCACCACGGCGTCGGTGGGCAGCTGCACGGTGGGGTAGTCGCGGTCTTCGACCCGGATGTCACCGGGGGCGTGGATGATCGTGGCGCGCATGGAGGCTCCTGAGGTTGCTGGCGGGCTTGGACCGAGTTTAGTCCTCCCTGCCGGCTGGCTCTTGTGCTTGCCGTTGTCCTGCCCTGCCGAGCTGCCCAGCCGCGTGCTGAATCCCATGGGGTGCGCAAGCAGAGTGATGGCTTGATCTGGGTTGCGCACCGGGCTGTTCAGCGCATACCCTCCCGGCGGATGGCAGTGGCGATGGCCGCGGCCCGGGTCTCTACTCCCAGCTTCGCGTAGATATGGGCAAGATGGGTCTTGACTGTGGCCTCGGAGATGAACAGCCGCTGGCCAAGCTCCCGGTTGCTGAGCCCTCCGTCAGGAGGCTCAGCAGCTCAGCTTCCCGCGGAGTCAGAATTTCATCCGGATTGCGCAGCTGCTGAAACAGGCGGGAAGCCACCGGAGCGCTCATCACGCTCTTGCCCTGCACCGCGCCGCGGACGGCGGCGAAGATCTCCTCGGGGGCGGCATCCTTAAGCAGGTAGCCCATGGCCCCGGCATCGACAGCCCGGACGATGTCGGCGTCGGAGTCATACGTGGTGAAGACCAGCACCGCCTGTTTGCCGTTGCGCCGCCGCAGTTGCTTGATGGCCTCAATTCCGTCCATGCCGTCGCCCATGGCCAGGTCCATGACGACCACGGCGGGCGAGTGCTCCTCCGCCTTCACCAAAGCTTCTTCGCCGGAGGCGGCCTCGGCCACGACGTCAATGTCAGGCTGCGTTCCCAGCAGCGCCTTGAGCCCGCTGCGGACCACGAGGTGGTCATCCACGAGGATCACGGTGATGGTGCTCATTCTTCCCCTTGGCCGGAAGCTGCGCCGCCACGATGGTCCCCTCGCCGGGGTGCTTTCCACCGCGAAGACTCCTCCGAGCTGCTCCACGCGCTGGCGCATGGCCCGCAGACCATAGCCTCCCGCGTCCGACGGCGGTGCGACCGCCACCGGATCAAAGCCGGCGCCGTCGTCGTAGACATCCAGGGTGACGGTGTCCGGGAGGAAGCCGAGCGTCACCGTTGCGTTCCTGGCCGCGGCATGGAGTTTGATGTTGGCCGCCGCGCTCTGAACCACCCTGAGCAGTGTGTGGCGGACGTCCGGCGGCACGGGCCGCGGCTGGCCGGTGACCAGAAGCCGGGTTCCGGGGAAGTACTGTGAGGCCGCTTGATGCAGGGCCTCGGGCAGCGGGGAGGCGTCGAGCCCGGGAGACGCAAGGTCATGGACGAGGCTGCGCGTCTCGGAGAGGTTCTGGCGGAGGAGCCTGCCGGCCTGAACAAGGTCCTGTCGGGCCGAGGGGTCAGGCCAGGTACGGTTGGCCGCCTCCAGGAGTAGCAGGCTGCTGGCCAGTCCCTGCGTCACGGTGTCGTGGATTTCGCGGGACACCCGTTCGCGCTCGGCGATGATGCCCGCCCGGCGCTCACTGGCCGCAAGCTGGTCCTGGGCGAGGGCTATGGCGGCGTGCAGGCTCCGCTGCGCCGCGGCGTCGCGCTCGATGCGGTCGTAAATGAGCGTCAGCAGGGCGCCTACGGCGAGCGGCCCCAGGGCCATGGCCAGATCGGTGCCGTCGCTGAGCCTGAACAGCCCTGCGGCAGTGGCAGCCGCGATCGCTCCCGCGGCGACATAAGCCACTGCCCCTGTGAACGCCGTGCGGCAGAGAAAAACAGCGCAAAGGAACACCACGCGAAGCTCGGTGCCGCAATAACCAGGGCTGCCCAGACTGCCACAAGGACGAACATCCAGAGCGCCCACGGACGCCGGCGCTGGGACAGTACGGCGATGACGGCGTAGAGGACGCAGGCGGATGCGGCGAGGCCGAGGACCAAGAGATTGTCCGCGGGGCTGTGCCGCATCACGTAACGGACCGCCGATGCCACCAACAGCAGCGCGAATCCAAGATGGACTGCGGTATCGATCCGGTTGAAACGGCTGGTGGCCGCGGTTGTACCGGGCGCCAGATTCGTCGGCGGGAGGGCAATTGCTGTGCGGGGCATGGGTCCGGTTCCGGTGGATGGAGTGCTATCTACCATGCTAGGTGGCCCCGCCGTTCCTGGTCCCTCATCCGTTCGGCTGATCCGACTGGCCTGAGGGGTGACCTGACCCCGGCCGAAGGCCCGATGCCGCGGCCAGGGGCAACGGAAAGAATGAATGGGTACCCAGGGGCGAGGCCCCGAAACCGCGTTCCGAGGAGAATTCCATGAAGAAGTCCACCAAGTTTGCTGCGGCCGCCACCGGGGCGTTGCTCCTGACAGGAGGGCTGACCGCCGCCGCCAACGCAGGCAGCGCCCCGGCGTCCGCTCCATCCAAGGTCCCGGCGGTACTGCCCGCCGTCGATCTCCATCCCGCGCCGGAAGCGGTGGTGGCACAGAACCGGATCAGTGCAGGGGCGTCGGCGGACGCGGTCAGCGCCGCCCTCGCGAAGTGCCAGGCGGAGAAATTGCCGTTCGTCACTGTGGCGCTGGTGGATCGCTTCGGCACCGTCCAGGCACTCCTCCGCGGCGACAACGCGGCAGAGCACACCATCGAAGCTGCCCGCCAGAAGGCCTATACGGCCGCCGCCTTCGGGACGCCCACCAGCGAGCTGTCCAAGCGCATCAACGGTAACGGCCCCAGCATCGCGGACCTTCCCGGCACGCTCTTCCTGGCTGGCGGAGTTCCGCTCAAGGTCAACGGTGTGTCGGTGGCAGGCATCGGTGTGGGCGGCGCCCCGGACGGCATGCTCGACGAAGCCTGCGCAACGGCCGGCGCCGAGGCCATTGCCGGGACCCCGAAGTAGGCACTGGGTTCATGAAGCGGTTCCGGACATGGCGGCGGGTGCGGAAAGTATCCGTTGCATTCATCGCGCCGGTGGTCCTGGCGGCCTGCCTGACCGCCTGCCAGCCGGGCAAGGATCCCGGCCCGCTGAAGTCGCCCTCGTCGTCAAGTCCCTCGTCCGCGGCGGTGGGCGCGCCGGCGCCCTCTGGATCGTCGGCAAGTCCTTCAACGGTGGCGGCGACGGCCGCCGGCACCCGTCCCGCTTTGTCCCCGAGGCGCAGGCCGACCTCGACCAGCGCCTGATCCGGGCCGCGAAAGCCAACGACGCCGGCGCTGTGGCGGAGCTCATCCGGGCCGGCGGCAACGTGAACGCCAAGGATGCCGTCCAGGACTCGGCGTTCCTCTACGCCGGGGCGGAGGGATTCAACGCGGTGCTTCGGCTGACTCTCGCGAACGGGGCTGATGTTGCCAGCACCAACCGCTTCGGCGGAACGGCCTTGATTCCCGCAAGTGAACATGGCCACGTGGACACTGTGCGGATCCTCCTGGCCGCAGGCGTTCCCGTGAACCACGTCAACAATCTGGGCTGGACAGCCATGCAGGAAGCCATCCTGCTCAACAACGGCGGGCCGCGCCAGCAGGAGGTGGTGCGCCAGCTCCTTGCTGTCGGCGCGGACCCGGGCATCCGCGATCCCCAGGGCCGCACAGCCCTGGCGAACGCGGAACGGCTGGGGTTTGAAGAGATCGCGGCTTTGATCCGGGAGCGGGACCTGCCGCGGTGACAGCGCGGGTCCTCCCCACCTTCGCGCCACCGGCGTGGCCCGGCAGCCCGGGACACGCCGGTGCAGGGCGTCAAAGGTGGGGAGGATCCGCGGCCGTGGGCCCCTAGACCGCTTCGAGAACGCTGACGTAGTTGGCGATGCCCACCCCGCCCATGTTCTGCACCGCAGCGCGGCGGGCCGCGGGCAGCTGCATGTCGCCCGCGGTGCCGGTGAGCTGCATCGCCGCGATGACGTGCTGCGAGACACCTGTGGCGCCCACGGGGTGGCCCTTGGCCTTGAGACCGCCGGAGACGTTGACGGGCAGCTTGCCGTCCTTGAACACCCAGCCTTCCGTGATGGCGCGGGACCCCTGGCCGGGCTCGGTCAGTCCCATTGCCTCGTACATCAGCAGCTCGGCGATGGTGAAGCAGTCGTGCACCTCGGCGAAGTCCAGCTCCTCGAGCCCGACTCCGGCCATGGACAGCGCGCGCTGCCACGAGGCGCGGGTGGCGTTGAACGCGGTGGGGTCCCGGCGCTCGGTGGGGAAGAAATCGTTCGCGTGGCCGAACCCGGCGAGCCGCACCGGCGCGGTGGCCCCGCCGGTCGGCGAGACAGACAGCACGACGGCGGCGGCGCCGTCGGACACCGGCGAGCAGTCGGTGCGGCGCAGCGGGTCGGCGACCATCGGGTTCTTGTCCGAGACGGTCCGGCAGAACTCCTCGCCAAGATCCTTGCGGAGCTGGGCGTAGGGATTGTCCACGCCGTTGCGGTGGTTCTTCGCGGCTATGGTGCCCAGGACGTCCGACAGGTTCCCTGCGCCAGCGCCATAGCGCTTCTCGTAGTGCTTGGCCACCTCGGCGAAGAGGCCCGTGAAGCCGGTGCTGGAGGCCTTGCCGGCCATGTCGTAATCGGCGCCCAGCAGGGCAGCGCCCACGACGTCCGCTCCCGCATGGGTCATCTTTTCGGCGCCGATGACGAGGACGGTCTTCGCGGTACCGGCCAGCAGCGACTTGGTGCCCTGCTGGAACGCGGCGGATCCGGAGGCGCAGGCGTTCTCAACCCGGGTGGACGGGACGTTGGCCAGCTGCTCGGAGACCTGCAGGGCCAGCGAGGACGGGAACGCCAGCGGCATCATGCCGGAGTTGAACTGGCCGAGGTAGATTTCGTCGATCTGGCCCGGTTCGATCCCGGCGTTGCCGATCGCTTCCGTGGCGACCTGGACGATCAGGGATTCGAGGGTCTCGTCCGTGAGTTTGCCGAAACGGCTGTGGCCCCAGCCGGTCAGCAGGATGTCTTTGCCGAACTGTTCGCGCAGGCTCATGCGGTGGCTCCTTCAAGGGTGCTGCTGTCGAGGGTGCTGCTGTCAGGGGTGGGGGACGGGGCGACGTCGAAATCGGCCTCGGTCTTTTCGCGGATTTCCTCCACGGTTACACCCGGGGCGAGGCGGGTCAGCGTGAGCCGGCGGACGCCGTCGACCTTATCCAGGTCAAAGACCGCGAGGTCGCTGATGATCCGGTCAACACAGCTCAGGCCGGTGAGGGGCAGGGTGCATTCCTTGACGATCTTGGCGGTGCCGTCCTTGGCGTTGTGCTCCGTGAGGACCACGACCCGCGGGGTGCCGGCGACCAGGTCCATGGCGCCGCCCATACCCTTGACCATCTTGCCGGGGATGGTCCAGTTGGCGAGGTCGCCGGCGCCGGAGACCTGCATGGCGCCCAGGATGGCGACCTTGACGTGCCCGCCGCGGATCATGCCGAAGGACGTGGCGGAGTCGAAGATGCTGCCGCCGGGCAGGACCGTGACGGTCTGCTTGCCGGCGTTGATGAGGTCCGCGTCCTCCTCGCCCTCGTAGGGGAACGGGCCCATGCCGAGCAGGCCGTTTTCGCTCTGCAGGACGACGCGGACGCCGTCGCGCAGGTTGTTGGCGACCAGCGTGGGGATGCCGATGCCGAGGTTGACGTAGTCGCCGTCGTTGAGTTCTTCGGCCGCGATGGCAGCCATTTCATTCCGGGTCCAAGCCATGGTGATTCTCCTGAAGAAAGTAGGGGCGGCGCTTAGGCCGGAACGGTTGCGGCTTCGGCCGCTTCTGCGCGGGGCGGACCGTCCGCTGTTCGATGTCTTTGACCCGGCCGCTGGCCTGCACGAGGCGCTGGACGAAGACGCCGGGGGTGATGATGTGGTTCGGGTCCAGCTGCCCGGGCTCCACGATCACTTCGGCTTCGGCCACCGTCACGGCGCCGGCCGTCGCCACCACAGGATTGAAGTTCTGGGCCGTGTAGCGGTAGATCAGGTTGCCGTCGGTGTCGGCGGTGTGCGCGTGCACCAGGGCGACGTCGGCCTTGATGGCGCGTTCCTGGACGTACGTCTCGCCGTCGAACTCCGCGAGAGGCTTGCCTTCGGCGACCAGGGTGCCGACGCCGGTCTTGGTGTAGAACGCCGGGATACCGGCGCCGCCGGCACGGAGCCGCTCTGCGAGGGTGCCCTGCGGGGTGAACTCCACCTCCAGCCTGCCGGCGAGGTACTGCTCGGCGAAGAGCTTGTTCTCGCCCACGTAGGAGGCGATGACCTTGCGGACCTGGCCGGCTTCGATCAGCACGCCGAGTCCCTTGCCGTCCACGCCCATGTTGTTGGAGACCACAGTGAGGTCCTTAACGCCCGAATCCCGCACGGCCTCGATCAGGTCCGCCGGGATACCGCTCAGGCCAAAGCCTCCGACGGCGAGCGTCATGCCGTCCCGCAGTACGTCCTGCAGCGCGGCGGCCGCTCCGGATTTCACCTTTGACATCGCATCTCCTCATTGAGCTCTTGACGCAATCCACGTTGTGGACCGTTCCTTTGCTGTTGGAGCCTACGGGGCTGAAAAGGAGGCTGTCAACGGGTGGACTTGGCAGAATTGCTGCCATTTTTACAGTGTGGACGGTAGGCTGGGCGCTGTCCACAATATGGATGCTGTAGCTGGTTCCGAGCCGATTTCGAGGAAAAGATGACGTCACCACCGGTCCAGGGCGCGCAGGTGGTCAGCCGCGTCGCGTCCCTGCTGCGCATTGTCGGGCGGAGGCCGGAAGGCTCCCCGCTTGCGGAACTCGTCAGGGAAACCGGGCTCACCCGGCCCACCGTGCACCGGCTGCTGTCCTCGCTGGCCGCCGAGGGACTGCTGGACCAGGACCCGCTGAGCGGCAACTGGGTGCTGGGCCCGGAGGTCCTGCTGATGGGATCCGTGGCCTCGGCGCGTTTCCCGCTGGAGGACATCGCCCGGCCCAGCCTTCGCCGGCTCGCCGAAGAGACCGGCGAAAGCGCGTTCTTCTCGATCCGGCGCGGCGCGGAAACGGTGTGCCTGCTCCGGGAGGAGGAGCTTCCCGGTGCGGTCCTTTGTTCTGCACGAGGGAGTCCGTTTCCCGCTCGGGGTGGCCTCCGCCGGCACCGCCATCATGGCGTTCCTGCCCGAGGCGGAGCAGGAGGAGCTGCTGGCGGCTGGGCCGCGCACGCCGGCGACTTCGCGGCGGCGCATACCGAGGCGCTGGTCCGGGAGAACCTGGCGAAGACGCGGCAGGCCGGCTATTCAGTGAATCCGGGCCTGGTGCTGGAGGGCAGCTGGGGGATGGGCGCTGCGGTGTTCGACCAGCGCGGCCGCCCCGCCTGGGCGCTGTCGCTGACCGGGATTGAGCCGCGCTTCAAGGGCGAACGGCAGGAAATGCTGGGCCGCCTCCTGATGGATGAGGCCCACCGGATCTCCACGCTGCTGCAGGGGCGCTAAAGCAGCATGACCCGCCTCGCGAGGTGACAGTTAACGCCCATGTTCCTGCGGCACATGGGCGTTAACTGTCACCTCGGCGCTAGCAGCTCGAAGGCGGGCGTCCCTACTTCCACCACGTGTCGAAGATGGTGACCGGGACGGTGCGCTTGTGGCGGGTGCGGAGGTATTTGTGCTCGATGGATTCGGCCACGGCGTCCGGGACCTCGCGGCCTTCGAGGTAATCGTCGATCTGGTCATACGTGAGGCCAAGTTCGTCCTCGTCCGTGCGGCCGGGCTGGCCGTCGAGAAGGTCTGCAGTGGGGACCTTCTCCCAGACCCGGGCGGGTGCGCCGAGTTCGGCCAGCAACGCCCTGTTCTGGCGCTTGTTCAGCCCGAACAGCGGCAGGATGTCCGCGCCGCCGTCGCCGTACTTGGTGAAGAACCCGGTGACCGATTCCGCACCGTGGTCCGTTCCGATGACCAGGTAGTTGTGCTCGCCGGCGAGGGCGTACTGCGCGATCATCCGGGTGCGGGCCTTCGTGTTGCCTTTGTGGAAGTCGGAGATCCCGTTGCCCACGGTCTTCTCGAATTCGTCCTCGAACCCGTCCACTGCCGCGGAGATGTTGAACGTCCATTCCGTCTTGGCCTGGATGAAGTCGAGGGCCGCCTGGGCGTCGTCCTCGTCGTGCTGGACACCGTAGGGGAGGCGGACCGCCACGAAGTTGGCCTCCACACCCTCGGCTGCAAGCTCTTCGACGGCCAGCTGCGCCAGCCGCCCGCGAGCGAGGAATCCAGGCCGCCGGAGATGCCCAGAACAAAGCCTTTGGTGTGCGTTGCCTTGAGGTATTCCTTGAGGAACGTGACGCGTTTGCGCACCTCCCCGGCGGGGTCGATCCGGGGCTGCACGCCCATTTCTTCAATGATCCTGGCCTGGAGTTCGCGCATGTGACCCAGCCTAGTCAGCAGTGTCAACCATGCTCAACTAAGTCCGTCAGTGCGGGCCGTGGCTAAACCTGCCGCGCCGGTCCTGTGGAGCCGCGGACCGTGAGGTGGGTGGGCATCACGGACCGGCTGCGGGTGCCGCCGCCGGCCAGCGGGTTCAACCGGGCCAGCAGCATGGAGACCGCCACGCGGCCGGCCTGCTCGATCGGGGAGGCCATGGTGGAAAGGGGCGGATTGCAGAAATCGGCGCCGAAGATGTCATCGCAGCCCACAATGCTCATGTCCTCCGGAACCCGCAGGCCGCGTTCACGCAGGCGCTGCAGCATGCCGATGGCGATGAGGTCGTTGAACGCGATGCAGGCCGTCACTCCGCTGTGCACCGCGGCGTCCGCGGCTGCGGCGCCGGACTGTGTCTTGGGGGCAAACGGCCCCAGCCGGCGCACTTCCACACCGCGTTCCTCGGCGGCCTCGGACAGGGTGGTCCAGCGCCGGGTGCTGGACTGGGACGTCAGCGGACCGGCCACGTAGGCGATCCGGGTATGGCCCAGCGAGACCAAGTGGTCCAGCGCCTGGCTGGTGGCCGACGGAGTATCGATGATCACGGCGGGGACGCCGGGAACGTCACGGTTGATGGTGACCAGTGGCATCTTGGCCGCCGCGGCCAGCAGGGCTTCGTCGGTGAGCCGGGACGCAGCAACGATGATGCCGTCGGCGCTCTTTCGCAGCTGCTCGAGTGTGCTCGCTTCCACCTCGTCCGATTCCTCCGTGTCCACGAGCAACTGCGTGTAGCCGGCCGCCTTGAGCTGGAGCTGGGTTCCCCGGATGAGGTCGAAGTAAAAGGGGTTGGTGATGTCCGGCACCAGCACACCTACCGCACCCGTGCGGCCGGAACTCAGCGCCTTCGCCTGGCTGTTGGGAATGTAGTGCAGCTGGGCCGCAGCCGCCTCGATCCGCTGGCGGGTTCGGATGTTGACGCGGTCCGGCGTGGAGAGCGCGCGGGAAACAGTGGAGGCCGCCACCCCGCAAAGCGCGGCGATGTCGTGGATGGTGGCGGGCCGGTCAACGGCCGCTGGTTGCGTCGTAGCCACGGCGCTCCTCTCTGAACGTGGTGGCAGGGCCGTGATGGCCGGGGTGGAATGGCCGGCCTGTGACTGCCGCCACAGGTCCGGTCCGCCAAGAATGCCACACCTTGTCAAAGTTTGGCAATCGGTTGTCATTGCTGTCTCCCAGTCGCTAAGCTGGCTTCGACACCGTTTGTGAACTGCGTCACCGCGCCGGAGCCGGGAACAGGGCTGCCCGATGCGGCGGCCGCGAAAAACCAGGAGATCCGCGTGAGCAACACACCCACCGCAGTCTGGCCGCTCTCAGGCTTCGGCGACGAAATCGACCCGGATCCCGCGGTGCAGGCCGCGGTCCTCCTGGCCCTCGGCGCCAGTCATATCGAGGTGCGCAGCGCCTGGGGCACGAACGTCTCCGAACTCGAACCGGAGCAGGTGGCCCGGCTCAAGGGAATTCTCGACGAGAAGGGCCTCAAAGTCTCGGCCGTGGCCAGCCCCATCGGCAAGGTGGACGTGAGCCTGCCGGCGGAACACGAACTGGAACGTCTCCGGCAGATCATCTCCGTCGCCAAGGGACTGGACACCCGGTACATCCGCATCTTCTCGTTTTACCGGGCGGACAACCAGACTGCCGCAGATATCCGCGAGGACGTCATGGCCCGCATGGGCGCACTGGCGACGCTCGCCGCGGAAGCCGGCGTCGTGCTCCTGCATGAAAACGAAAAGGGCATCTTCGGCGACACTCCCGAACGTGTCCTGGACATCATGGAGACTGTCGACTCCCCGGCGCTGCGCATCGCCTGGGACAACGCCAACTTCGTCCAGGTGGGCGTCAAGCCCTACACGGAGGGCTACGCGATGCTGCGCCCGTACCTGGAGTACTTCCAGGTCAAGGATGCCGTGGCCGCCACGGGCGAGGTGGTTCCCTCCGGCGAGGGCGACGGCGAACTGGACGCCACCATCGCAGCCCTCAAGGCTGACGGCTTCAGCGGCTTCGCCTCGCTGGAACCGCACCTGGCCAGCGCCCACGAGCTGGGCGGATTCTCCGGGCCCGTCGCGTTCGGCAACGCGGCCCGCGCCTTCGCCGCGCTCGCCGCGAAGAACGGGGTTGAACTCTCTTGAGTACGACGGCGGCAGTCATCGGCTGCGGCGATGTTTCGGCCGTGCATTTCGAGGCGCTGGCAAAGCTCGACGGCGCCACCCTGGTTGCGGTCTGCGATTCAGATCCGGAGCGGCTGGCCGCCGCGGTCGCCGCCCGCGGCGTCCCGGCTTCGCCGATCACCTGAGCATGATCGAGGCGGTCCGGCCGGACGTGGTGCACATCTGCACCCCGCATGACCAGCACGCCTCGGTGGCCGCGGACTGCCTGGAGCGTGGCGTTAACGTCATCGTGGAGAAACCGCTGGCCCACACCCTGGCCGAGGGAAGGCGGCTGGTTGACGTGGCCTCGGCGGGCAGCGCGAAGATCGCCGTGTGCTTCCAGAACCGGTACAACGCGACGTCCCAGGCCATGTCTGCGCTGCTGTCATCCGGCGAGCTGGGGGCCGTGATGGGTGCCTCGGCGACGGTGATGTGGCAGCGTTCCGCCGAGTACTACCGGGACCGGCCATGGCGGGGACCTGGGCGGCGGCGGCGGGGGACTGATGATGAACCAGGCCATCCACACCGTGGACCTGCTCCAGTGGCTGGTAGGAGACGTCGTTGCGGTCAGCGGCAACGCCTCCACACGCTTCCTGGGCGGCACCATCGAGGTGGAAGACACCACCGAGTTCGTGGCGGAGCATGCCAACGGTGCCCGGAGCGCGTTCTACGCCACCCTTGCCAATGCGTCCAACGCGCCGGTGACACTCGAGGTGGTCACGGAGAAGGCCGTTCTTAGCCTGCGCGGCGACCTTACTGTAGCCCACCGGGACGGGCGCACGGAGGTCATTCCGGAGCGCAGGAGCGACTCCGGCGGCCGGTCCTACTGGGGCGTCTCGCACGAACTGCTGATCAACGACTTCTACGGCCGGCTGGCCGAGACGGAGCCGTTCTGGATCAGCCCGGCCGAGGCCGAAAAATCGCTGCGCATCGTCAAGGACATCTACCGGCAGAGCTACCCGGACGCGGTCCACCAGGTTTCCTGACGCCTTCTGGCAACCGGATGTGGACGCACTAATCGACTTGATTCCGGGATAATTCCTGCCCTCCAGCCATCACTTTGCAACGATTGTGACAATCGGTTGCCAAGATAGGCAACAATGCGTACTGTGAATCCCACAAGGCCGGTGTGGCCCACGCCACACCCCCGGTTTTGAAGCACCCAGGTCACAGACTCACTAGGAGCCAACAATGAAGTTAGGTCCCAAGGCGGCAGCAACCGCCCTCACCGTCAGCGCAGCCCTCGCCCTGACAGCGTGCGGAGGCGCTGCAAACTCCAGCTCGGCCGCCGGCGCTGCCACGGCACTGACGCTGGGCACCATCCAGGACGTCCGGTCCTGGGATCCGGCCCAGGCCCATGTGGGCCACATCCTCCAGCCGTACCAGGCCGTGTACGACACCCTCATCCTCCGCGAGCCGGACGGAAAGCTCAGCCCCATGCTGGCAACGGCCTGGAAGTACAACGCAGCCAACACCAAACTGACGGTGGACCTGCGCTCGGACGTCACCTTCAGCGACGGCGCAACGTTCGACGCCGAAGCCGCCAAGGCAAACATGGACCACTTCAAGAAGGCCAATGGTCCGCAGATGGCCCAGCTCAACGCCGTCAAGGACGTGGCCGTGGTGGACGCCGACACCATCGACATCAACCTCAGCACCCCCGACCCGGCCCTGGAATACTTCCTCAGCCAGGCCGCCGGCCTGATGGGCAGCCCCAAGGCGCTCGGCACCGACGGCATCAAGACCGAACCGGCGGGCTCCGGCCCCTACGTGATGGACAAGGCCGCGTCGGTCAAGGATTCCCAGACCGTGTTTACCGCCCGGAAGGACTACTGGAACAAGGACCTGCAGAAGTACTCCAAGCTGACCTTCAAGATCCTGACCGACCCCACCGCCCGCACCAACGCCCTGGTCTCCGGCCAGGTGGACGCCACCCTCCTGGACCCCAAGAACGGCAAGCAGGCCGAGGGCGCCAAGATGAAGCTGGCCGCCAACGAGGTGGACTGGCAGGGGCTCCTCCTCCTGGACCGTGACGGTGCCAAGAACCCCGCGCTGCAGAACGTCAAGGTCCGCCAGGCCATCAACCACGCCTTTGACCGCAAGACCATCCTCGACCAGGTCCTGCTGGGCCAGGGCACCCCGACGTCCCAGCCGTTCGGCAAAGCCAGCGGCGCCTGGACCGAAGAGCTGGAAAACTACTACAGCTACGATCCGGCCAAGGCCAAGCAGCTCCTCAAAGAAGCCGGCTATGAAACCGGCGTGACCCTGAAATCCCCAGCATCCCCGACTTCCAGACCCAGATTTCCGTGGTCCAGCAGCAGCTCGCAGACGTCGGTATCACCCTGAAGATTGGCGCCGCGCTCACCAACACCTTCACATCCGATGTGGCCGGACAGAAATACACCACGATGTACTTCTCCCTCTTCCAGGGCCAGCCGACCGTGGCCATCAACCAGATCATCTCCACCAAGGCGCTCTACAACCCGTTCAAGAACGCGTCGCCGGAGCTCGACGCCAAGATTGACGCCGTGCGCAACGGCGGCGCCGACGCTGGCAAGCTGGCGCAGGACGTGAACAAGTACGTGGTGGAGCAGGCCTGGTTCGCTCCGCTGTTCCGCGTCAACCAGATGTATTACCACAACGCCAAGGTGAACGTGACGCCGCAGATCCAGCAGGCCGTCCCGTCCATCTACAACTACTCACCGGCCAAGTAGGGCACCATGATCAGGTTCATTGCGAAAAGGCTGGGCAGCGGGCTGGTGGTGCTGCTTGTTGTCTCGGCACTCACCTTCTTCCTGCTGTACATGTCCAGCGGGAGCATCGCCAGGAACATCCTGGGCGACCAGGCCACCGCTGAGCAGGTGGCGTTGAAAGAACACGAGCTGGGCCTGGACCAACCCCTGGTGTCCCGCTACTTCACCTGGGTGTCCGATGCCCTCAGCGGAAACCTTGGCGCATCCTGGTTCACCTCGGAACCGGTGGCCAACTCCTTGGCCAGCCGGATTCCGGTGACCATGACCATGGTTTTCGCCGCAATGATCCTGATCGCAATTTGTGCCGCACTCATTGGCGTTGCCGCCGCGGTCAAGCGCGGCTGGGTGGACAGGGTGGTCCAGGTTGGCGCCATCATCGGCGACTCCGTCCCGGGGTTCGTCATCGGCGTCATCCTGGTCACCATCCTGGCCATCCAGCTGGGACTCTTCCCGGCCACCAGCACCATTTCCCCGGACGCCGGGGCCGACGCCTGGATCTATTCCATGTCGCTTCCGGTGATTGCCCTGTTGATCAACGGCGTCACCGGAGGCGCGCAGCAGATCCGCAGCGCCGTCATCAAACAACTCGAGCGGGACTATGTCCGCACCCTGCGCAGCCGCGGGATCGGCGAGCGCGAGATTCTGTTCAAGCACGTGCTGCGCAGCGCCGCTCCGGCCGGCCTGACCGTGCTGAGCCTGCAGCTGATCGGCATGCTTGGCGGTGTGGTGATCATCGAACAGATCTTCGCCCTTCCGGGCATGGGGCCGCTGGCGGTGGCCGCAACCGGCCAGTCGGATCTTCCGGTGGTGATGGGCGTTGTGATGTACACGGTGGTCGTCGTCATAGTCGTGAACCTGCTGGTGGACATTCTCAATGGCTGGCTCAACCCGAAGGTACGTGTCTCATGAACAATTCTTCCGAAGAAGCCGCCGCAACCGCGGCAGTTGCCGCCCCGCGGGAACAGGCCAAAGCGGCACCGTGGTCCGTTCCACCGTGATCCGGCGCCTGTTCAAGAACCCCTCGGCATCGCTGCCATGGGCATTCTCCTGGTGATCTCCTCCTGGCCCTACTGGCCCCGGTCCTGGCGCCCTTTGACCAGAACTACGCAAACATTGCCAAGACCCTGGCCGCCCCGGACTCCGTAAACATCCTGGGAACCGACAGCGCCGGACGCGATGTCTGGAGCCGGTTGCTGTTCGGCGCGCAGCTGACGCTGCTATCGGCCCTGCTCTGCGCGGGCGTGGCCATTGTCATCGGCCTGCCGGCGGGCCTGATCGCCGGCTACTACGCCGGGAAGTTCGAAGCAGGCTCCAACTGGGTGGTCAGCATCCTCATGAGCCTTCCGGGCCTGATCGTGCTGTTGACCATCCGGGCGGCCTTTGGCCCGTCGGTCTGGATTTCCATGATCGCCTTCGGCATCCTGATCAGCCCGTCCTATTTCCGGCTGACCCGCACAGCGGTCCAGTCGGTGCGCAACGAGCTCTACGTCGATGCCGCACGGGTGTCCGGGCTCTCCGACCTCAGCATCATCGCGCGCCACATCTTCTCCGTGGTCCGCGCACCCATCATCATCCAGACCGCGGCGATCGCCGGGGTTGCCATCGCCATCCAGTCCGGACTGGAGTTCCTCGGCCTGGGCGACCCCACCAAGGCAACCTGGGGCGTGATGCTCTCCGAGGGCTTCAAGAACGTCTACCTGAACCCCACCCTGCTGTTCTGGCCGGCGCTTGCCATGGCGCTGACCATCGGCGGCCTGGTCCTGCTGGGGAACGCCCTCCGCGACGCGCTTGAAGACGGCGAAAAGATCAAGCACCGCAGGAAGACGGCAGTTCTGCCGGCGGGCACGACGCCGGCACCCTCCGCCGCACGCACATCGCGCAAGTCCGTGGCCGCCGTCGACGCCGGCACCGAGCACCACCTGGTGAAGGTGACCAATCTCGGCGTCGGCTACCCCAGGCGGGCGGTTCCATCAAGAAGGTGGTGGACGACGTGTCGTTCCACGTGGACCGCGGCGAGATCCTGGGCATCGTGGGCGAATCCGGCTCGGGCAAGTCCCAGACGGCGTTCTCCATCCTGGGGCTGCTTCCGGACAACGCCCGTATTGTGGCCGGTTCCATCCAGTTCGACGGCAACTACACCGTGGCGCCGGGGAGGAACGCGTCAGCCAGGAGCGGCTGTCCAAGCTGCGCGGCAAGAGGATCTCCTACATTCCGCAGGAACCCATGAGCAACCTGGACCCGGCCTTCACCATCGGCTACCAGCTGGTCACCCCCATGATGCGCGTCCTCGGCATCTCCAAGGAGGAAGCCCGCACGCGGGCGCTGAAGCTCCTGACCGACGTCGGAATCGTCAACCCGAAGCGGACCTTCGACGCCTACCCGCACGAAGTGTCCGGCGGCATGGCCCAGCGCGTCCTGATCGCCGGGGCCATCAGCTGCGAACCGGACCTGGTGATCGCCGACGAACCCACCACAGCCCTGGACGTCACCGTGCAGGCCGACGTCCTGGACCTGATCCGGGACCTCCAGAAGCGGTTGAACATCGGCGTGATCCTGGTGACGCACAACTTCGGCGTGGTGGCGGACCTCTGCGACCGCGTCGTGGTGATGCAGAACGGCCGGCTTGTGGAAGAAGGCCCGGTGCGCGGCATCCTCAGGAACCCGCAGGAGACCTACACCCGGACCCTGCTCGGGTCCATGCTGGAAGGCAGGGCACCCATGACCATGCTCGTTTCATCAACCTCCCAGGGGGCGGCATCATGACTGCAACCGTAACTTCCGGCTCCACCCCCGCGGCCGGGGGACACACGGACCTGCTGCGTGTGGACAACCTCATCGTGGAATATCCCGGCAAGGGTTTCCGGGCCAAGCCGTTCCGTGCGCTGACGGACATCAATATCACCATCGGCCAGGGCGAGACCCTCGGCCTGGTGGGGAGTCCGGTTCCGGCAAAACGACCCTGGGCCGGGCCGTCCTGGGGCTGGCGCCGGTCACGGCGGGTAGGATCACGTTCGACGGCAAGGACATCAGCCACGCCGGCCGCAAGGACCGGCGGACCCTGAGCCGGGACCTGCAGGTGGTCTTCCAGGACCCGTACACCTCGTTGAACCCGGCACTGGAAATCGGCGACATCCTCGCCGAGCCCCTCGCCGTGCAGGGCAAGCCGCCCGCCGAAGCCAGGGCGCGGGTCCGGGAACTGCTGGACCAGGTGGGACTGCCCTCCGACGCCATCCACCGGCTCCCCAGGGAATTCAGCGGCGGACAGCGGCAGCGCGTCGCCATCGCCCGGGCGCTGGCGCTGTCACCGAAACTGATCGTCTGCGACGAGCCCGTGAGCGCCCTGGACCTGTCGACGCAGGCCCGCGTGCTGGACCTGTTCCTGCAGATCCAGCGCGACACCGGGGTCTCCTATCTCTTCGTGTCCCATGACCTCGACGTCGTCCGGCACATCAGCCACCGCGTCGCAGTGATGTACCACGGCGAGATTGTGGAGCAGGGCCCGGCCGACGTCGTCACCCGGGACCCGGAGCACCCCTACACGCAGCGGCTGCTGCTGGCTTCGCCGGTCCCGGACCCGGACCGCCAGGAACAGCGCAGGGCCGACAGGCACCGGCTGCTGGAAATCCAGCGGCAGCAGCACGAACAGGCAGGCGTCCTCGCCTGAGGATGCGGCCAGACCACTAGCAACCAACAAATACGACGTGCCGGTTTCCTTGGAGAGCCGGCCGGACGGAGGAACCGGAATGGCCACAATAGGTGTGCAAGCCATGATGCTGCGGGACAGCTTCAGGGATCTCGGGGCGTTCGAAACGCTCCGGAAGGTCAACGCGATCGGCTACAACGCGGTCGAGGTATCCCAGATCCCCATGACGCCGGAAAACGTGGCGGAACTGGACCGCGCGCAGACTGAACTCGGCATGGACGTGGCCGCCCTGTCCGTGGCCATGGAAACCCCCAAGGGCATGCCCGGGGATTCGCTGAAGGACCACTTCGACAAAATCGTCGAGGACGCCAAACGCCTGGACACGAAGCTGCTGCGGATCGGCATGCTGCCGTTCCCCGCCATGAAATCGATCGACGCCGTGGTGGACTTCGCCAAGCAGGCCAACGGGTACGCCGAGCGCCTGGCCGAGCACGGACTCGGCCTGTACTACCACAACCACCACATCGAGTTCGCGAAATTCGACGGCGCGTACACGCTGGACATCATCGCCGCGAACTCACCGGCCATGGGCCTGGAAATTGACGTCCACTGGGTCCAGCGCGGCGGCCTGGACCCGGTCCGGACCCTGGCCAAATACGCCGGCCGCACCGCGATGGTCCACCTGAAGGACTACCGGATCGGCCAGCTCCCCGAGAGTGCCTTCGGGCTCCTGGAGACCGGGGACTTTGCCGGCTTCATGGCGGAGTTCAAAAACGTGGTCCAGTTCGCCGAAGTGGGCGAGGGCAACCTGGACTTCCCCGCCATCATCCCGGCCGCCCAGGCCGCGGGCGCCCAGTACCTGCTCGTGGAGCAGGACGAGCTCTACGGCCGCTCCGTCTGGGACGCCCTGCAGACCTCCTACGACAACCTCGTGGCCATGGGCCACCGCGACCTCTTCTAAGACATCCCAACACAGCACCCACGAACACGGAGATTCACTTATGAGCAAGAAAGTACGCCTGGGCATCATCGGCCTGGGCCAGCAGGGCGGCGCCTACGCCAAGTTCATCCAGGACGGGCTGGTCCCCAACATGGAAATCGGGGCCATCTGCGACGTAGACCCCGCGAAGAAGGAGCTGGCGGCATCCCAGTACGCTGACATCCCCTTTTACGACGACTACATCACGATGCTCGAAAGCGGCGACGTCGACGCGATCGTCACGTGCGTCCCGCACTTCCTGCACCCGGAAATGGGCATTGAAACGCTCAAGCGCAACATCCACGCCCTCGTCGAGAAGCCGGCCGGCGTGTACACCAAGCAGGTCAAGGAGCTCAACGAGTTCGCCGCGTCCAAGCCCGGGCTCTCGTTCGCCATCATGTTCAACCAACGCAACAACCCGCTGTACCAGCGCCTGAAGGAGATTGTGGACGCGGGGAGATCGGCAGCATCCGCCGCACCAACTGGATCATTACCACCTGGTGGCGGCCCCAGGGCTACTACAACTCCAGCGAGTGGCGCGCCACGTGGGGCGGCGAAGGCGGCGGAGTGCTGGTCAACCAGGCACCTCACCAGCTGGACCTGTGGCAGTGGATCTGCGGTGTGCCCCAGTCGGTGTACGCGAAGGTGGCCTACGGCTTCCGCCGGGACATCGCCGTCGAGGACGAGGTCACGGCCGTGGTGGACTACGGCGACGGAGCCACGGGCGTGTTCGTTACCGCCACGCACGACCTGACGGGCACGGACCGCTTCGAGATCCTGGGTGACCAGGGCAAGATCGTCGTCGAAAATTCCAAGACCGCCACCGTGACCCGCCTGCGGAAGCCCGAGCGGGAACTCAGCGACGGCATGGGCATGGACGATGTCCGCAAGCTCTTTATGGGGGAACTGAACCCCGAGGAGTACTACAGCACCGAGGTCATCGAGTTCGAGTCCGTCTGGGGCGGCCAGCACGCCGGTGTCCTGGAGAACTTCGCCGCCAACATCCTGGACGGCACCCCGCTGCTGGCCCCCGGATCGGACGGCATCAACGGCGTCCGGCTGGCCAACGCCATCCACCTCTCCAGCTGGACTGGCACGGAAGTGGGCCTGGACTTCGACGAGGACGTGTTCCTCGCCGAGCTGAACAAGCGGATCGCGGCCGAGGGCAAGTTCCCCGAGCGGTCGTAGCCCAACGCTCCCGCACATTTCGGCGCCGTGAGGCGAACGGTCTCTCACTTTCCTGACGAAAGTGAGAGACCGTTGGGGTGAAGGGTGCGGGATGTGAGAGACGGTTTGGCAACCGTCCCGCTGTTTGTTGCCGTGCCGCACTACGATGGAGCCGTGACTGAACCCAGAGAGCCGGAAGTTGCCGCACCAGCAGGTGCGGCCAAAAAGCACGCCCGGAACGGAAAGTCCAATGCCACCATCTACGATATCGCCAAGGTGGCCGGCGTCAATCCGTCCACGGTTTCCCGTGCGCTCAGCAAGCCCGGCAGGGTCAGCGCCAAGACGCAGAAACTCATCGAGGATGCCGCCGCCGAGCTGAACTACCAGGTCAACCCCTTCGCCCGGGCGCTGCCCACCGGCCGGACCAGCACCTTCGGGCTGATCGTCGCGGATATCACCAACCCCACGTTCTTCGACATCATCCGCGGAGCCGAAACCACCGCCACGGCCCGGGACTACACCCTGGTGCTCGCCGAATCGGCGGAGTCCGCCGCCACCGAACTCACGGCGGCCCGCCGGATGATGGCCACCGTGGACGGCCTCATCCTGGCCAGCCCGCGCATGGACGACGACAACATCCGGGCCCTCGCCCGCGACAAACCCGTGGTGGTCATCAACCGCGAGGTGGACGGCGTCCCGTGTGTGGTTCCGGACGTGAACAAGGGCATCAGCGAGGCAGTCCGCAGCCTGGCCGCCAACGGACACCAGAAAGTCGCCTTCGTTGCCGGGCCGCCGCAGTCCTGGATGTCCGCCCGACGCTGGGAGGGCGTGCAGGCCGCCTGCGAATGGTCCCGGCTCGAGGCCGTGCGGCTGGAATCCAGCAAACCCACGGTCGACGGCGGCCGGCAGGTGGCGCGCGACGTCCGGGCCAGCGGCGCCACGGCGGTGCTGACCTACAACGACCTCCTGGCCATCGGGCTCATGCAGGAACTCCAGGCCGCCGGCGTTGTGGTCCCGGACCAGATCAGCATCGTGGGCTTTGACGACATCTTCGGGGCGGACTTCACCACGCCCCCGCTGACCACCGTCCGCTCCCCGCTCGGGGAATGCGGCTCCGGCGCCGCCGCGATGCTGCTGGATCTCCTGCACGGGGACCTCTCGCGCAGCGCGGGGAACCCGCAGCCATCCTGCGTGTCGAAACGGAACTGGTGCTGCGGGGCTCCAGCGGCCGGCTGATCGTCACCAAGTAGGCACTGCCGCGCCGAAATCCGCGGCCGATTCCGCTTTCTGCTGCATCCTGGGACATCCGCTACCGGGATCCCGGTAGCGGATGTCCCGTTCCGGCGCGAAAATCCGTCAGGTGCGCGAAAAACACACCGGCAACGTTCTGGCAATTTTTGGCAACCGGTTGACAAACGCATCCGTCAGGCCGGACCATTGATCTATGTCACAGTCGATAGCCGCCAATCCCGACCGGCTCCTGCCCGCTGATCCCGGAACGCGGAGCATTGCGCGCGAGCTCCTGGGCCGGGTCCAGGACCTCCCCATCATCTCCCCGCACGGGCACGTTGACGCCGCCGTCATCGAGCACAACACACCCTTCCCGGACCCGGCAGCGCTGCTGGTCAGCCCGGACCACTACGTCACCCGCCTGATCCACGCCAGCGGTGTCCCGCTGGACCGGCTGCGGGGCTCCAAAACGGCGGAACCGGATTCCCGGACCGTCTGGCACGAGTTCTGCAAGGCCTGGCCGCTCTTCGAAGGCACGGCCTCCGGCTACTGGCTCCGCACCCAGTTCGACAGTGTCTTCGGCCTCCAGCAGGAGATCAGCGCCGCGACGGCCGACGCCAGCTACGATGCGATCTCGGCCCGTCTGCTGGAGCCCGGGTTCCGTCCCCGCCAGCTCTTCAAGGACTTCAACATCGAGGTCCTCGCCACCACGGACGACCCCCTGGATGACCTGGCCAGCCACAGGGCGATCGCCCAGGACCCCACGTTCCACGGCCGCGTCCTTCCCACGTTCCGCCCGGACGCCTACCTGAACATCGCGCATCCCGACTGGTCCGCCAACGTGGACCGGCTCATCGCCGCAGCGGGCGACGGCGGCTCCGGCTATGCCGGCTACCTCACCGCACTGGAAAACCGGCGCCGCTACTTCGTGGACCACGGCGCAGTCTCGGCCGACCATGGCGTCCGCACTCCCGCGACGCTCAAACTCGACGCCGGCGACGCCGCGAAACTGTTCGACCGCGCCCGCTCGGGCGGGGCCACCGCGCAGGACCGCGACGACTTCGAGGCCCACATGATGTACCAGATGGCGCGGATGTCTGTGGAGGACGGCCTGGTCATGACCATCCACCCGGGGTCCTTCCGCAACCACCACGGCCCAACGTTCGAGAACTTCGGTGCAGACACCGGCCACGACATCCCGTTCGCGGTCAACTACACCGAGGCGATCCGCCCGGTGCTGCAGGACTTCGGCACCGCGAAGGACTTCCACCTGGTGCTCTTCACCCTGGACGAGACCGTGTTCTCCCGCGAACTCGCTCCGCTGGCAGGGTTCTACCCGTCCGTCTACCTCGGTGCACCGTGGTGGTTCCTGGACGCACCGGACGCCATGCTGCGCTTCCGCTCCGCCGTCACCGAGACCGCCGGATTCTCGCGCTCGTCCGGCTTCATCGACGACACCCGCGCGTTCTGCTCCATCCCCGCACGGCACGATGCCTCCCGCCGGATCGAGGCTTCCTTCCTGGCCCGCCTCGTCGCGGAACACCGCGTCAGCGAGGACCGCGCCCACGAACTCATCGTCGACCTCGTCGACGGTTCTCCCCGAAGGGTCTTCAAACTGTGAGCATCGAACTGCAAGCGGGCACGGAATCCGCCGTCGAACTTCCCCGGCTCACCCGCGCCCTGCGCCCGTCCGCCAAAGCACCGGTGCGGATCGTCCACCTGGGACTGGGGGCGTTCCACCGCTCGCATCAGGCCTGGTACACCCACCAGGCGGGCGACGCCGCGGGCTGGGGCATCGCCGCCTTCACAGGGCGCCGTCCGGACGCCGCCCTGGCCCTCGCCGAGCAGGACGGGCTGTACACCGTCGTGGAGCGGGGCGACGCCGGGGACTCGTTCGCGACCGTCAGCAGCATTGTGGAGGCCGTGGACGGCGCTGACCTGCAGCGGCTCGCGGCGTTGGTGGCCGCCCCCGCCACCGCCGTCATCACGCTGACCATCACGGAGGCCGCCTACCGCCTCCGCGCCGACGGCAGCCTGGACACGGCCGCGGCCGACGTCGCCGCCGACCTTGCGCTGCTGGCATCCGGCGACGGACACCCGACGACGCCGCTGGGCCGGCTGGTGCTCGCCCTCGCCGCCCGCCGGGCTGCCGGCGCCGGACCGCTCGCTGTCGTCTGTTGTGACAACCTGTCCAACAACGGCACGGTGGCCCACAACGCCGTCGTGGGCATGGCCGGGGAGTGGGATGCCGGGCTCGCGGCCTGGATCGAGGCGAACACCAGCTTCGTGAGCACCTCGGTGGACCGCATCACCCCGCGGACCACCGGAGCGGACCTCGACGCCGTCGAGGCTGCCTGCGGCTACCGCGACAACTCACCGGTGGTGGCCGAACCCTTCCACAACTGGGTCCTCAGCGGGGATTTCCCGGCCGGACGGCCCCGCTGGGAGGACGCCGGCGCCGTGTTCGTCGCGGACATCGAACCGTACGAGAACCGCAAACTCTGGCTCCTCAACGGCGCCCACTCCCTGCTCGCCTACGCCGGACAACTCCGCGGGCACACCACCGTGGCCCAGGCGCTGACGGATCCGCTTTGCAGGGACGCCGTCGAGCGCTTCTGGGATGCGGCTGAAGCCAACCTGCCGGGTCCGGACCTGGACATCCCCGGCTACCGCGCCGCGCTGCTCGAGCGCTTCGCCAACGCCCGGATCGCCCACCACCTGGCCCAGATCGCCATGGACGGCAGCACCAAACTCCGCATGCGCGCCGTGCCCGTGCTCCAGGCCGAGCGGGCCCAGGGGAGGTCCGGGGCGGCCGCAGCCCTCATGATCGCGGCCTGGATGGACTACTCCATGGCCGCGGACGAGCTCCACGATCCGCTGGCCGCGGACATCGCCGCAGCCAACGCCCTGAGCGCAGCAGGGCGTACCCGTGCCCTGCTGGCACTGGTGTCCCCGGACCTGGTGGACCCTGCCGCAGCCGGCGGCGGGCCGGTTGTGGAACTCATTGAAAGCCTCAGGGGGACGTTCTCCGGGCCGGCTGTCCCGGAGTAGTCCCGACCCTGTGGGGGCACCGCTGCCCGGGCCCGGCCATGCCGGTACCCGGGCAGTGCTGTTTTTGACGCCGGCATCCCAATGTTTCAGAAATATTTGGCAACCGCTTGCCAAATGATTGCCACGTGACTAGGATTACATCCAGACGAAGGCGCTCCCGGCGGGAACGCCGACCCCGGAAGATAGCCCGGACCCGCCGCCAGACCCCGCAACGATGCGTAAGGATCCCCAGATGCTCAAGCCCCAGGCAAATGAAACCCGTGAGATCGTCAACCTTGACGGCCTGTACCGGTTCAAAGTGGACTTCGACCGGTCCGGCCACCGGGAAGAATGGTTCAAGGCACCGCTCGCGTCGCCGCTGGAAATGGGTGTCCCCGCCAGCTACAACGACGTCTTCCCCGACAGGGCCATCCGCGACCACGTCGGCTACGTCTGGTACCAGCGCGAGGTGCGCGTCCCCGCGGCTGGGCCGGAGAGCGGATCCACCTCCGCCTCGACTCCGCCACCCACGAGGGGATGGTGTGGGTGGACGATGTCCTGGTCGCCCAGCACACCGGCGGCTACATGCCGTTCAGCGCCGACATCACCGACCATGTGACCCCCGGCCGGGCCTTCCGCCTCACCATCTCCGTGAACAACGAACTCACCCAGGCCACCATCCCGCCGGGCAGCATCACCGTCACCGAGGACGGCCGCCGCCAGCAGAGCTACCTGCACGACTTCTACAACTACGCGGGACTGCACCGCAGCCTGTGGCTGTTCAGCACCCCCGCGGTGACCGTGGACGACATCACGGTGGTCACCGGCTTCGACGGCACCACCGGCAATGTCGATTACACGGTCGCCACGGCCGGCGGGACCGGCAGCGAAACCGTGGCGGTCTCGCTCAAGGATGCCGACGGCGTCGAGGTTGCCCGCGCGGACGGTCAGCGGGCCACGCTGTCCGTTGCCGACGTCGTGCTCTGGAAGCCCGGCGCGGCCTACCTCTACAGCCTGACCGTCGAGATCCGTGCCGGCGGCCGGCTGGTGGACACCTACACGCTGCCCGTCGGCGTGCGGACGGTCGAAGTCAGCGGCAAGGAATTCCTCATCAACGGGGAGCCGTTCTACTTCACCGGCTTCGGCATGCACGAGGACCACGTCACCGTGGGCAAGGGCCACAGCGCCGCCCAGATGGTCAACGACTTCCAGCTCCTGGACTGGGTGGGGGCGAACTCGTTCCGCACGTCGCACTACCCCTACGCCGAGGAGGTCATGGAATTCGCGGACCGCCACGGGATTGTCGTGATCGACGAAACCGCCGCCGTCGGACTGCACCTGGGCTTCGGCGCCGTGTTCGGCGGCATCGCCAAGAAGACCTATGAGGACGGCGGCGTGGACGAAAACACCGCCGCCAGCCACCGCCAGGCCATCACCGAGCTCGTGGCCCGGGACAAGAACCACCCCTCGGTGGTGATCTGGTCCATCGCCAACGAACCGAACGGTTCCGAGGACGGCGCCCGCGAGTACTTCCAGCCGCTGGTGGAACTCACCCGCGAGCTGGACCCCACCCGTCCCGTGGGCTACGTCAACGTCATGTTCGACACTCCGGACAAGGAACTGCTGGGCGACCTCTTCGACGTCATTATGCTCAACCGCTACTACGGCTGGTACCTGAACAACGGGGACCTCGAAACGGCGGAACAGGTCCTGGAAAAGGAACTCCGGGAATGGGAAGCCAAGTACGGCAAGCCCATGATCATGACCGAGTACGGGCCGGACACCATGCCCGGGTTCCACTCCATCTACGAACAACCCTGGAGCGAGGAATACCAGGCCGCCTTCCTGGCGATGTATCACCGCGTCTTTGACCGCGTGGACGCCATGGTGGGCGAGCAGGTGTGGAACTTCGCCGACTTCCAGACCTCCAACGGCATCATGCGCGTGGACGGCAACAAGAAGGGCGTCTTCACCCGCGACCGCAGGCCCAAGCCGGCCGCGTTCGCCCTGCGCCAGCGCTGGACTGCGCTCGCCGGCGTCAAGAACGGCAGCACGAAGAGCATCTCCGCCCCTAGCGTTTTCACCATTTTCGCCGCCCCGCGGCCGCCCCGGGTAAAGGAGCCCACTTATGAAAAAGCTCAGCAAGCTAAGCATCGTCGGCTACGGCGCCGGCGACGCGGCCAACAACCTCGCTTTCACCACCGCCACCATGTTCCTGCTGGTTTACTACACGGACGTGGCCGGGATCTCCGCCGCCGCAGCCGGCACCCTGCTGCTCACGGTCAGGATCTTCGACGCCTTCGCCGACGTTTTCGCCGGCCGCGTGGTGGACCGGACGTTCAGCAAGCGTTTTGGCAAGTTCCGCCCGTTCATCATGTTCGGGTCCATCCCGCTGCTTCTGCTCAGCGTGGCAACCTTCTCCATACCGGAGCTCGGTGAGTCCGGCACCCTCCTCTACGCCTACGTCACGTACGCCGCCCTCGGCCTGGCCTACAGCCTGGTCAATATCCCCTACGGTTCGCTGGCCGGCGCCATGACGCAGGATCCGGGGAGCGGGCCAAGCTGGGTTCCGCCCGCATGATCGGCGCGCTGCTGGTGGGGTCCGCCCTCGGCATCTTCGTGGCGCCGCTCATCAAGCCCGGGGCCGATCTCCAGGCGACCTTCACCAACATCACCCTCGCGTTTGTGGTGATCGGCGCCGCCCTCTACTTCTTCACCGTGCTGACCGCCAAGGAACGGGTCCACCGCGCCGTCCCGAACGTCACGTTCAAACAGAGCATGGACACGCTCAAGGGCAACAAGCCGCTCCTGATGCTCTGCCTGAGCTCCTTCTTCTTCCTCTCGGGTTACCTCGCCCTGACGTCGGTCCAGCTCTTCTACCTGCGCGACGTCCTGGGCCGGCTGGACCTCTACCCGGTCCTGTCCATCACGCAGCTGGTCCTCACCTTCGTGCTCGCCGGGTTCATGCCCAGGCTGGTCCGGAACTTCGGCAAGAAGCGCGTCTACATCTACTCGTCGCTGCTGACGGTCATCGGCGGCATCACGATCTTTCTGACCCCGGCCAGCCAGGTCTGGATCGGATTCACGGGCCTCGTCCTGAGCCTGGTCGGTGTCCTGGCCGTCAACATCGTCGTCTGGGCACTGGAAGCAGACACCGTGGAATACGGCGAATGGAAGACCGGAGTCCGCACGGAGGGCATCACCTACGCGCTCTTCTCCTTCACCCGCAAAACAGGCCAGGCCGTGGGCGGGGCACTGGCCGCGTACGCGCTGGCCCTGGGCGGCTACAAGTCCGGCGCCGCGCAGACCGCGGAAGCCGTGTTCGGAATCCAGTTCGCCGCCGGCGCCATCCCGGCCGTGCTGACCCTCGTGGCCGTGGCCGTGATGACCAAATACAAGCTCACGGACGCCAGGCACGCGGAAATCCTCGCGGATATCCGGGCCCGCCGCGAGAGCGGCGCAAATGCCGCCGGCCACACCGAGGGCAGCGATGACAGCACCGAGGACACCTCAGACGACGCTGCCGGCGGACCTGCCGCCAAACCGCTGACGTCCACCACCAACTGACACCCACCAGCTACGACTGAAAGAGCCATCCAGACCATGAAAATCATTGCTGCTGAAGTCTTTGTGACCAGCCCTTCGCGGAACTTCGTGACCCTGCGGATCACCACGGAGGATGGTGTGACGGGCATCGGGGATGCGACGTTGAACGGGCGCGAGCTCGCGGTGGCCGCGTATTTGAAGGAGCATGTTGCGCAGCTGCTGATCGGGAAGGACCCGCACCGGATCGAGGACACCTGGCAGTTCCTGTACCGGTCCTCGTACTGGCGGCGGGGTCCGGTAACGATGGCCGCGATCGCCGCGGTGGACATGGCGTTGTGGGACATCAAGGGCAAGCTGGCCGGGATGCCGGTGTACCAGTTGTTGGGCGGGGCGTCGCGGAACGGGCTGCGCGCGTACGGGCATGCCTCGGGCGCGGACCTGCCGTCGTTGTTCGATTCGGTCCGGGAGCACCTGGAGCTCGGGTACAAGTCGATCCGGATCCAGACCGCGGTGCCCGGGATCAAGGCCGTGTACGGGGTCGCGGCGCAGGCGCAGGCCTCGGGGAGCGGTATGACTACGAGCCCGCCGGGCGGGGCGCGTTCCCGCTGGAGGAGGACTGGGACACCCGGGCGTACCTGCGGCACCTGCCGTCCGTGTTCGAGGCGGTCCGGAACGAGTTCGGCCCGGAGCTGCCGCTGCTCCATGACGGGCACCACCGGATGACGCCGATCCAGGCCGCGAAGCTGGGCAAGGCGCTGGAGCCTTATGACTTGTTCTGGCTGGAGGACTGCACCCCGGCGGAGAACCAGGAGGCGCTGCGCCTGGTCCGGCAGCACACCACCACACCGCTGGCCATAGGCGAAATTTTCAACACCGTGTATGACTACCAGACGATCATCAAGGAACAGCTGATCGACTACGTCCGGGCCGCCTCCACCCACTTCGGCGGGATCAGCCCGCTGAAGAAGGTGATGGACTTCGCCGCGCAGTACCAGATCAAGTCCGGCTTCCATGGCCCCACCGACATTTCCCCGGTCGGGTTCGCCGCGCAGCTGCACGTGGGCCTGGCGATCCACAACTACGGAATCCAGGAATACATGCAGCACTCGGACAAGACCAACGAGGTCTTCGAGCAGTCCATGACGTTCGTCGACGGGTACCTGCACCCGGGCGACAAGCCCGGCATCGGCGTCGAGTTCAACGAAGAGGCCGCCGCCGCGTTCCCGTACCAGCAGGCCTACCTGCCCTACAACCGCCTCGTCGACGGAACCGTCCATGACTGGTAAGCGGGCAGCACTGATGACCGCCACCGAACCGACAGGCATGACCGGGCCCCGCATCGTTGTAATGGGCGTCTCCGGCTGCGGCAAGACGACCATCGGCGACCTCGTCGCCCGCGGACTCGGCGCACCGTTCCTCGACGGCGACTCCTCCACCCGGTGGAAAACGTCGCCAAGATGGCAGCCGGCACCCCGCTGACGGACGAGGACCGCTGGCCCTGGCTCGCCACCGTGGGCAGTGCCCTCGCCAACGCCGGCGACGGCGGACTCGTGCTCGCCTGCTCGGCCCTCAGGCGCTGCTACCGGGACGCCATCCGCGCCCTGGCGCCCGGCACCGTGTTCCTTCACCTGCACGGCAGCAAAGAGGTCCTGGGGTCACGGCTCGAAGGCCGCTCCGGCCACTTCATGCCGGCGGCGCTGCTCGATTCCCAGCTCGCAACGCTGGAACACCTCGAGTCCGACGAAGCCGGGATCGTGGTGGATATTGCCGCCCCGGTCAGCCAGGTGGTGACGGAAGCGCTGGCCGGCATTGCCGCCGTCGCCGGTGCCGCCGCGGGAACGGTGACTCAGGCCGGTGACCCATCCGGTGCCGCGGGCACCCGGCCGCGCCAGTTCGACGTCGACCTCCGGGCCGCGCCGTTCAACCTCGACGACGACGCCGTGGCCTGGGTGGATGCCACGATCGCCGGGATGAGCCTCGAGGAAAAATCGGGCAGCTGTTCATCAACCACAACAACGATTACTCCCCGGAGTACCTTGACGGTGTCCTGGAGAACTACCACGTCGGCGGCATGCGCTACCGGCCGGGGCCCTCCGCCGCGGTGCAGGAACATATCCGCTACGCGCAGTCCAAAACCCGCATCCCGCTCCTGGTGGCATCCAACCCGGAAATGGGCGGGGCCGGAAGCTGCGACGACGGAACGTTTGTGTCGACGCACCTGCAGGCCGGTTCGCATCCGGACAAGTCCATCGCCCGGCGGATGGGGCAGGTCGCCGGAGTGGAAACTGCGGCGCTGGGCTGCAACTGGGCCTTCGCGCCGATCGTGGACATCCACTACAACTGGCGGAACACCGTCATCTCCACGCGGCCTTCGGCAACACCCCGGAGATTGTGGTGGAGCGCGCCAAGGAATACTTCGACGGCATCAGCGAGTCACCCACAGCCTGCGCCATGAAGCACTTCCCCGGCGACGGCATGGACGAACGTGACCAGCACGTGGTCACGTCCTACAACACCCTCGGCTACGAGGAGTGGAACCGGACGTACGGGCACGTGTACCGCGAAATGATCGGCCACGGCGTGCAGTCCATCATGATCGGGCACATCGGGCGCCGCAGCTGTCCCGGCACTTCCGCCCCGGCCTGGCGGACAAGGACATCCTGCCCGCCACCCTCGCGCCGGAACTGCTCCAGGACCTGCTCCGCGGCGAGCTGGGCTTCAACGGGCTGATCCTCACGGACGCCTCGCAGATGATCGGCCTGACCCAGGCCATGAAGCGCCAGGACCTGGTGCCCGCCACCATCGCCGCCGGCTGCGACATGTTCCTCTTCTTCCGCAACCCGGCGGAGGATTTCCAGTACATGCTGGACGGCTACAAGTCCGGCGTCATCACCGAGCAGCGCCTGCACGACGCCCTGCGCCGGATCCTGGCCCTCAAGGCAAGCCTGGGGCTGCACCGCAAGCCCGCTTCGGAACTGGTCCCGCCGGCGGATGCCCTCGGGGTAATCGGCAGCGACGCCCACCGTGCCGTGGCGGCGGCGATCGCGGACAAGACCGTCACGCTGGTCAAGGACACCGCCAGCAACCTGCCCATCACCCCGGAAACGCACAAACGCATCCGGCTGTACGGCATCTCCGGAGGCGCGGACTTTACCCGTGCTGATCCGCTGGCTTACCTGGACACCGTCAAAGCCGAGCTGGAAGACGCCGGGTTCGAGGTGCACCTGTTCAAGACGGCGGACCAGCGGGAAGCGGCGGGGAGACCGGCGTGAATTTCATGTCGGTCATCTCCGAGGAAGCCACCGGCGACTACGCAGACAAGTACGATGCCGCGTTCGTGTTCGCCAATGTCAAGGGCTTCGCCCAGGAGGCTGCCATCCGGATCAGATGGTCCACACCCATGGCCGCGGAAATCCCCTGGTACGTCACCGAGGTCCCCACCGTGTTCGTCTCACTCAATCAGCCCAACCACCTGATCGACGTGCCCATGGTGAAGACCGCCATCCACGCGCACGCCGGAACGCCCGAGGCCATCCGGGCGACCATCGGGAAGATCCAGGGCAAGTCGGAGTTCCAGGGCACGTTCAACGAGAACGTCTTCTGCGATTCCTTCGACACCCGGCTCTGACGCGGCGGGCTTTTCGGACCTGCGCTACGCATTCGGACCGGCGCTGCGCGGATCTCCGCCGCGCCGGTCCGAAACCGCCGCGCCGGTCCGAAACCGCCGCGAAGGGCGGAATTCGCCGCGAAAACCCCTCCCGCCGGGGCCCGCGCGGGCGTAGCGTATGGCCATGGAGACGACCGGATGCGTGGTGGTCGGCGGCGGCCCGGCCGGCATGATGCTGGGGCTGCTGCTGGCCCGTGCAGGCGTGGATGTGACGGTACTGGAGAAGCACGCCGATTTCTTCCGTGATTTCCGCGGCGACACCGTCCACGCCTCGACCGTCAGGCTGATCGATGAACTGGGCCTCGGCGAAGAGTTCCGCCGGCTTCCGCAAAGCCGGCTCACCAACGTCGCCTTCCCGGTCCCGGGCGGGCGGCCGGTGGTGATGGGCAACTTCGAGTCGCTGCCGCCGCCGTACAACTACGTCGCGCTGATGCCGCAGTGGGACTTCCTGAACTTCCTTGCCGACGCCGCCGCCGCCGAGCCGTCCTTCACCCTGCGGATGAGTTCCACCGCCACCGCGCTGGTCCGGAACGGCGGCCGGGTGACCGGGGTCCGCTATCGCGCCGCGGACGGAACGGAAGGCGAGCTCAGGGCCGACCTCGTGGTCGCCACTGACGGGCGGCATTCCACCCTGCGCCGCGCGGCCGGGCTCGCGCCGAAGGAGTACCGGGTGCCGTTCGACACCTGGTGGTTCCGGCTGCCGCGCTATCCGTCCGAGCAGGGTGCCGTGGCCGGAATCGTTCCCGCGTTCGGCCGGGGCGAGGCGCTGCTGGGACTCAACCGCACCGACTACTACCAGATGGGGTACCTCGCGCCGAAAGGCACCGACGCCCGGATCCGCGCCGAAGGGATTCACCGCTTCCGGCAGCGGATCGCGGCCCTTCGCCCCGACCTGGCCGACCGTGTGGACGCCATCTCGTCCCTGGCGGACCTGCATTGGCTCGACGTGCGCCTGGACCGGCTGCGCGAATGGCACATCAACGGGCTGCTCTGCATTGGCGACGCCGCGCACGCCATGTCGCCGGCCGGCGGCGTCGGGATCAACCTGGCCATCCAGGACGCCGTGGCCGCCGCCGACGGATTGGCCCCGGCGCTGCTCCGCGGCACGGTCTCCCGCGCGGATCTCGCGAGGGTCCAACGACGGCGGCGGACGCCCACCGTCGTCGTGCAGACCGTCCAGCGGGTCATGCACCGCGTCCTGTTCGAGCCCATCATGACCGGAAAACGGGCCGGGGCGCCGGCCGTCCTGCTGTTCCTGGCCCGGCACATCCCGGCGGCCGGAAGGCTGGTGCCGCGGTTCGTTGCCTTCGGACCCCGGCCCGAACACGCGCCAGCCTTCGCCCGCCGCACCCCGCAGCGTTCGTAGCCGTTCGGACCAGGGACAAGGAACCGATCATGGGGCAACTGGTGGGCATACCGGGGTGTAGCAGCCGGGCTCAACCGTGGGCGGCGAGGTAGCCGATCAACCCCTTGACCGTGGCCACTTCCGGGTAGTCGCGCTCCGGGATGTCGACGCCGGTGGCCGCATCGATCGTTTCGACAAGCCGGAGGAAGTCCAGCGAGTCGAGCTCCAGGTCCTGCCGCAACCGGGCGTCCTCGTCCACCTCGGCCAGCTCGACGTCCGGCGCCACCTTGCCGATCGCGGCCCGCACCGCGTCCCGGGCGTCCTGTTCGTTCATGGTTCCTCCCGTTGCATACTCTGGTTCACAGTTCCTCCGGCTTCTGCAGCAGCTCGTCGATCCGGGTCAGGTAGCGGCCCCCGCGCAGCCCGTCGCTAACGCGGTGGTCGGCGGAGAGCGTGGCGGTAACGGCCGGCCGGACACCCAGCAGCCCGTTCTGTGCCCACGGTTGTTCGGTTACCCGGCCGAAGCCGAGCATCGCGACCTGCGGGGGATAGATCACCCCGAACACACTCTCCACGCCCAGGTCCCCGAGGTTGGTCACGGTGATGGAGGGATCCGCCATTTCGGCGCGCTGCAGCCGTCCGGCCCGGGCCCGGCTGACAAGGTCCCGCAGATGCTCCATCAGGACGTCCACGGCCAGGGTGTCCGCGTCGTGGATGGCGGGGGCCACAATGCCGCCCTGCCGCAGGGCGATGGCGACGCCGAGGTGCACGGACGCGCTGGGCCGGAACCCGACGTCGTCGTAGAAGCCGTTGACCTCCGGCACGTCTTTGGCCGCGAGCGCCGCGGCCTTGAGCAGCAGCGCCGAGGGGACCAGCCGGGACGCCACCGGCCGCTGCGCGTTGACGGACTGCATCCACTCGACGGCGGCGCGCAGGTCCAGGGTGGTGCTCAGGTAGTAGTGGGGATGGTCTTCTTTGACCGTGACATAAGGGCGCCGACGGCACGGCGCAGGCTGGCGACGCGCTCGCGGGTGTCCGGGCTTTTCCCCGGTTGCGGCGCCTCGAGGGCCTTTTCCTGCGGGGAGCGGACTTGGCGGGGGCCGCGGCTTCCGTCCGGCTGCCTGCCGCGTGCTGCACGTCGGCCACTGTCACGGCACCCTCCGGACCGGTGCCGCTGACACCGGACAGCTCGACGCCGAGCTCGGTGGCGAGCAGACGGGCCCGCGGGGAGGACCGCACGCGTCCGGCGGACGGCCTGGCCGCCACTGCGTGCTCCACGTCGGCCCGCGTGACGGCGCCGCCCTTGCCGGTGCCGTGGATCCTGGCCGTATCAACCCCGAGCCGGTGGGCCAGATGCCGCACCGGAGGGGCGGTGGGTGGTGGCCCCGGGAGATGCCTGCACGGCGGCGGCCCGTGCCGGGGGCGCTGCGGCAACCGGGGGCGATGCTGCCGCTGCCGGCGGCGTGGCGGCAGCCGGAGGCGCGGCGGCGCCCGGCAGGACCGGGGCCCCCACCTCAGCCGGGGTTGGAGTGATCCGGGCCAGCGGTGTTCCGATCGGTACCGTTTCGCCGAGGTCCACCAGCAGTTCGGCCACCACCCTCCTGGAAGGACTCCACGTCCATCACTGTCTTGTCCGTGTCCACCACCGCCACGAGATCGCCGCGGCGGACATAGTCGCCGGGCTTGACCAGCCACTCGACGATTTTGCCGTGCTCCATGTCGGCCCCGAGCGATGGCATCAGGAAGTCACCCACCGGCGCTGACCGCCTGCCTGGCCGCCGCGATGATCCGGTCCACAGACGGCAGGGCCGCCAGCTCCAGATGCTTCGAGTAGGGGATCGGCACTTCGGCGCTGCAGACCCGGCCCACCGGGGCATCCAGGTCATAGAACGCATTCTCGGTGATCCTGGCGCTGATTTCGGCGGAGATGCTCCCGCTGCGCCACCCTTCGTCCACCACCACGGCACGGTGGGTCCTGCGGACGGAGGCGAGGATAGCGGCCTCGTCGAGGGGACGGAGTGTGCGCAGGTCCAGCACCTCGGCGTCGATGCCCTCGGCCGCGAGTTGTTCAGCGGCGTCGAGCACGGCGGGAAGCGTCCCGCCGTAGGTGATCAGCGTGATGTCGGCGCCGGGCCGCCGGATAGCGGCCGTGTCGATGTCCACGGGGCCGGCGTCGTCGTCGAGTTCCCCGGTCACGTTGTAGAGCGAGCCGTGTTCGAAGATCAGCACCGGATCCGGGTCCTGCAGCGCGGGCCACATCATCCCACGGGCGTCGGCCAGGGTGGCGGGGGCCAGTATGCGCAGCCCGGGGATGTGCGCGAACCAGCCCTCCAGGCTGTGCGAGTGCTGGGCGCCGAGCTGACGGCCGGCGCCGGTGGTCATCCGGATCACGATGGGGACATTGAACTGCCCGCCGGACATGTGCAGCAGGCTCGCGGCGTTGTTCACGATTTGGTCCAGGGCCAGCAGGCTGAAGTTGACGGTCATGATCTCCACGATGGGGCGCATCCCGCCCAGGGCCGCGCCGATGCCGGCGCCGACGAAGCCGGACTCGGAGAGCGGAGTGTCGCGGATGCGTTCCGGGCCGAACTCCTCCAGCAGGCCCAGGCTGACGGCGAAGGACCCGCCGTAGGCCCCGACGTCCTCGCCCATCAGGAAGACCCGTTCGTCCCGGATCATGGCGTCGCGGATCCCGGCGCGGAGCGCCTCGCGGTAGCTGGATTTCATGGCGCGCTCCGCTCGCTGTACACGAAGCGGGTCAGGTCCTCCACGGGTTCGAGGGTCCCGGCTTCGGCGAACTCGACGGCGGCGGTTACCTCCGCGTCGGCCTCGGCCTGCAGCTGGTCCCACTCCTGGGCCGAGAGCTGGCCGGCGGCCTCCATCGTGGCGCGCAGCAGGTTGATGGGGTCACGTTCGAGCCACTGGGCCACTTCGGCTTTGTCGCGGTACCGTTCCGGGTCGAACATCGAGTGCGCCCGGAACCGGTACGTGCGGAGCTCCAGGAAGTGCGGTCCGCCGCCGGCGCGCACTGCCTCGACGGCGCGGCGCGCGGCGTCCTCGACGGCGAGGACGTCCATGCCGTCCACGGCCCACGCCGCGATTTCGTAGCCGGCGGCCTTGAGCGCCATGTCCGTCTGGGATTCCGAGCGGCCCAGCGCGGTGCCCATCGCGTACAGGTTGTTTTCGCAGCAGAACAGCACAGGCAGCTGCCAGAGCGCGGCGAGATTGAGGCTCTCGTGGAATTCGCCTTCCGCGACGGCGCCTTCGCCGAAGAAGCATATGGTGGCGCGGGAGCGGCCGCTCATCTTGTCCGCGAGCGCCATGCCGACGGCGAGCGGCAGCCCGCCGGCGACGATCGCGTTGCCTCCGTAGAAGCGCGTGGCGGCGTCGAAGAGATGCATGGAGCCGCCGCGGCCCCGGCAGCAGCCTTCGACGTGGCCGTACATCTCGGCGAGGATCGCCCCGGCGGGAACCCCGCGGAGCAGGGCATGGCCGTGTTCCCGGTAGGTCGCGAGGATGGCGTCCTCCGGTTCCAGTGATTCCAGGACGCCTGCCGCGACGGCTTCCTCGCCGATATAGACGTGCAGGAAGCCGCGGATCTTGGCGGCGCTGTACAGCTCGACGCACTTCTCCTCAAGCCGCCGGACGCGCAGCATCTGCAGCAGAAGATGCCGGCCGTGGGCCGGGTCCAGCGCGCGGGGCGGAGGCTCGAGCGGCCCGGTCATGTCTGTGCCTCCGGTCGTGTAACTGGTCCTGGATCCTGCCCTCCGGGTCCGGGTCCGGGTCCGGGGCCTTCCTGCGTCCCCGCCGGGGTCTCGATCGTGGAGGTGTCGCCCTCCGGAAGGCCCAGCTCGCGGGCCTTCAGCAGCCGTCGAAGGATCTTCCCGCTGCGGGTCCGGGGAGGGCATCGGTGAACTCCAGCAGCCTGGGCGCCACCGCCGCGCCGAGCCGCTTCCGGGCGAAGCCGATGATCTCCAGCTGCAGTTCCTCGGACGGCTGCCAGCCGGGCCGCAGCTCCACAAAGGCCTTGACCACTTCGCCGGCCACGGGGTCGGGGACGCCGATCACCCCGGCCTCGGCCACGGCGTCGTGCTCCATCAGGCAGCTTTCCACCTCAAACGGGCCGATCAGGTGCCCCGATGACTTGATCACGTCGTCGCCGCGTCCGACGAACCAGTAGTACCCGTCGGCGTCGCGCCTGGCGAGGTCACCGGTGAGGTACCAGCCGCCCGCGAAGCAGCGGCGGTAGCGCTCCTCCTCGTGCAGGTAGCCGCGGAACATCGAGGGCCAGCCGGGCCGCAGGGCCAATTCGCCGACGGCGTCCGGTTCCGTGACGAGGACGGCCTCGCCGTTGCGGACCATCGGCCGGTCCTGGGCGTCCCGGGCCACGAGGCCCGCCGTGACGCCGGGCAGCGGCCGCCCCATCGACCCTGGCCGGATCTCCGTGGCGGCGTAGTTGGAGATCATGATGCCGCCGGTTTCGGTCTGCCACCAGTTGTCGTGCACGGGCTGGCCGAACGCCTCCTGCCCCCAGACGACCACCTCGGGGTTGAGCGGTTCACCGACGCTGGCGACGAAGCGCAGTGCGGACAGGTCATGGCCCCGCGCCCGGTCCGCCCCGGCTTTCATAAGCATCCGCAGCGCCGTGGGGGCGGTGTACCAGACGGTGACATGCTGTTCGGCGAGGATCCGGTACCAGCGGTCCGGGTCCATCTCTTCCTCGTCCACGATCGTCGTCACCCCGTGGGTCAGCGGCGCGATCACACCGTACGAGGTTCCCGTGACCCAGCCGGGGTCGGCCGTGCACCAGTAGATGTCCTCCGGGTGCAGGTCCAGGGCGGTGGTGCCGGTCGCATGGTGGGCGGTGACGGCGTCGTGCACGTGAATGGCGCCTTTCGGGGTCCCGGTGGTGCCGGACGTGAAGTGCAGCAGGGCCATGTCCTCGGCCTGCGTCGCGGCGATCCCGCCGTCGGCCGGCGCCGCGCGCATCATTGCGTTGAGATCCAGGGTGCCCGGCTCCGGGCGGCCGTCGGCGTCGGTCAGCAGGACATGCCGGAGTTCCGGCAGCGAGTCGCGGAGCTGGGCGATTTTCCTGCGGTACAGCGCCCGGGTGGTGACCAGCGCCCGGCCGGATCCCAGCTGCAGCCGCTGGCGGACCGGTTCGGGGCCGAAAGCGGAAAACAGGGGGCAGAAGACGCTGGCGTTCTTGAGGGTGCCCAGCACCGCAACGTAGAGAGCCGGTCCGCGCCCGGTCAGCGAAAAGACACGCTCACCCCGCCCGATGCCGAGGCTCCGGAGCACCCCGGCAAAGCGGTTGGTCTCCTCGGCGAGGTCGGCGAAGGTGAGGGAGTGGCTGCTGCCGTCGGCCCGGACGAACCGCAAGGCCTCGTGCCGTGCGAGCCCGCCGGCCGCGTGCCGGTCCACCGCCTCATGGGCGATGTTGACGCCGCGGCCCCGGGTAGCCCGGAAAGTTCGTGGCGGGCCTCGTCCCAGGAAAACGCGGCACACGCCGCGTCGTAGTCCACCAGGTTCGGCCGGACCCGGAAGCTGCCGGGATCTTTGGGGATGGCGGGCCAGCGGGTGGAAGAATCCGTTCCTGCCGTCATGGTTCCATCGGACTCCTGCCCGGCGTGGGTGCCTAGAGGAGAAAGGCCTGGCGGAGAAGGCCCGGCAGAAAGGCCCGCGCCACCCATCCCCGGCGCCGTCTGGAGGGGGCCCGACATCTAACGGTCCGGCTGGAAGTCCTGAACCTCCCAGCCACTAAACTGGGTCCCATGACTGCCAACAGTGCCCCTGCAGCTGACGCCGCTGCCGCCCGTGCCCGCCTGCTTGAACTGATCAAGGAGCTGGCCGTTGTCCGCGGCAAGGTCATCCTCTCCAGCGGCGCCGAAGCCGACTACTACATCGACCTGCGCCGGATCACGCTGCACCATGAGGCGTCCAGGCTGGTCGGCCAGGTCATGCTTTCGCTGCTTGACGACGCCGGAATCGACTTTGAGTGCGCCGGCGGACTCACCATGGGCGCCGACCCCGTCGGCACCGCCGTGATGCACTCCGCCGTCGACGCCGGACGCACCGTGGACGCCTTCGTCGTCCGCAAAGCCCAAAATCCTACGGCATGGGCGGCAGGTGGAAGGCCCCTCCGTTGACGGCCGCAAGGTGCTGGTGCTAGAAGACACGTCCACCACCGGCGGCTCCGCGCTGACCGCCGTCGAAGGCGTCCGGAAGGCCGGCGGCAACGTCGTCGCCGTCGCCGTGATCGTGGACCGTGACACCGGGGCCAAGGAAAAGATCGAGGCCGAGGCCGGCGTTCCCTACCTCTTTGCCTTCGGAAAGGACGAACTCGGCCTCAGCTAGAGGCAGTTCTTCCCTCAGCGGACGCGTGTAGACGGTGGATTGGGTGTGTTTTATCATTCTGTAATATCCCTTTGAACACCCCCGGAGACCACGCGCCATGCTCCTTCCCGAAGAAGTCCTCGGAAGTGAACCCCTCAGTACCGTCGATCAGATCCAGAACCTCATCCTGGACAGCGCCGACTTCGAGGACTTCCTCAACGAACTCGCCCGTTTCTCCGCACACCAGGTCGCGGGCACCGGGGACGACGCCCTGTGCGGAATCACACTGCTGCGCGACCGCAAGGCCGCGACCATCGGCTGGAGCAGCGATTCCGCCCGCGAAGTGGACGAAATCCAGTACCGGCTCTCTCAGGGCCCGTGCCTGACGGCGGCGCAGGAGGAGCGCGAGGTCTACGTTCCGGACCTGTTCGACGAGGACCGCTGGGGACCGGACTACGCCAGCGCCGTCGCCTCGCACGGACTGCGCTCGGTGCTCTCCGTGCCGTTCCACCTGCAGGGCGAGGCCCAGGCGGCCCTCAACCTCTATTCGGATGTCCCGCACAAGTTCGACGGCGACGTTGCCGCCCGGGCTCGCGGCTACACCCGCGAAATCTCCCAGGCGCTGCGGCTGGCCGTCCGGTTCTCCCTGCACACGGACAGCGCCACGAATCTCCGGGCCACACTCGAATCCCGCACCGTGATCGACATGGCCATCGGGATAGTCATGGCCCAGAACCGCTGCAGCCAGGAGACAGCCGTCAGGATCCTTACGGATGCCTCGAGCAACGGCAACGTCAAGCTCCGCGACATCGCCACCTCCCTGGTCCAGTCGGTGGGCGGCACGGCGTCCCGTACCCACTTCGAGGAACCGGGCCGGCAAGAGGCCGGCTAAAACGGTAGGGCAATATGACTTGTGCGCACTGCCGCTGGCCTATACGCTGATTGAGGTTGAGCCGTCGGCCATAGATTCCTATTTTTGGAGTACCTATGGACCAGTCTCTTAATGCACAACCCACCTTAGACATCGCGTCAGATATCGTCCGGATCGACGTCCGGGGAGTCTTACGCAACAGTCCCGCCCCGTGCTGATGCAGCTGATCCAGCGCGTCCGGCGGATGGGCATCACGTCGCACATCCGGGTGAACCTCGGCCTCGCTGTTCTTGTGGAGTCCGCGGCCCTCGCAGGTCTCCGGAACGACCTCAACGCGATCGATGGTGCGGCAGCCCTGGTCGAAACAGCCGGTGCACTGCCCAGCTCCGCCGGAGTCTCGCTTGACCTGAATCCTTTCCGGGACGCTCCCAGCTCCGCCTTGCGCCCGCTGGACCTCTCCGCAGACTTCTCCGCGTCCATCGACGCCACAGGAACCCGGCCCTTGAATGTTTACTCCGACGATGAACTGCTGGCTGCGAGCGACTCTGTGTTCGGGATGATGGACAACCCCGCGGATATGGCCCGGACGCAGCTCCTCGCGACCTACACCGAAATCGGCCTCGAAATCAGCCGCCGCGAAGGTGGCCTGGAGACCGTCCGCCGCGAGGTGGGCCCCTATCCCGTCATGCGCGAACTCGACCGGGACATCAGCGGCGCCGTGGCCAGCCGGGAGCCGGAACCGGTCTAGGGGCAACCAGCCGCGGGTGCCATTTCTGATCCGGCTTCCCCGGTGACTACGGTAGAGATGTGCCGCATGAGCCGGAAGTTGAGGAAGTGGACGGGCCCGGCGACGCCGACGCCCGGGTGCTTCGGCACGCCGCCGAACTCAAGAGATTTTCCCGGCGAAGTTTCCTGATCGGCACGGGATCCGCCTCCGTCCTGGCCGCCGATATGTTGTTTACCCGGCGGGTGCAGGCCGAGCGCCGGGTCCACCGGATACTCACCGTGCCGGACGAGACCGCAGAGAAGTACTACCCCCACGCCAGCTGGTTCCTCTTCCCCGGCTACAAGACAAGCTGGGAAGAAGCGCTCTGGATCCTGAACGCGCTGCGCGGGGCGCTGAACAAGCGCGGCCGGCTGGCCGCCGTCGGATACTCCAACACGGGCCTCGACATCGATGAGATCGTGATCGCGGTGGTGGAGCACGCCCGGGCCCACCAGCTGGACACGCTCTACTTCTACGGCCACAGCTTCGGCGGTATGGTGGCCACCCAGGTCGCCGCCCGGCTCCGGGAGCTGCACGGCATTGAGGTGGCGTTTATCCTGCTGGATTCCAGCCCGTACAGCAAGTACGACGTGCTGGACCAGAGCTGGTTTGAGGGCGTCGTGTTCCTCTACGAGAGCGGCTTCCGGTTCCCCACGGTTGTGCGCGGCGGCTACGAACTCGGCGAGCGGATGCTGCACAAGGACGAGCGCAGCTGGGCGCAGGTGGTGGACCAGACCTTGGAGCAGCTCTCACCGATTGCGCCCTCCAGCGTCCTGATCCAGTCCGAGTCCGCCTACATCTATCACTTTGACGCCACCCGATTCGTGGGAAAACTCGGAGGGACGCGGATGGCCTTCATCGGCAACCCCGCGACCGGACCGTGGACTACGAGACGGCCCGCGACTCCTGGTCCCTGACCTTTAAGGACAACATGGCCTCGGACTCGCAACGGACCGACGGCGCCCGGCCGGCGCACGCCAGCCCCGGCTGGAACCCGTTCGTCTACCGGCCGGTCATCGAAGGGCTGCAGGACGATCTCTTCCCCCTGCCCTCGGGCGGGGGCAAGAAGATCGCCTTCTAACGCGGTCCTAGATCTGGCTCTTCAGGTCCGCGACGGAGTTCAGGATCTGGTTGGGCCGGAACGGGTAGGCGGCGATGTCGTCCTTGTGGGTGATGCCGCTGAGCACCAGCACCGTGTGCAGCCCGGCCTCCATGCCGGCGATGATGTCGGTGTCCATCCGGTCACCGATCATGGCGGTGGTTTCCGAATGTGCGTCGATCTGGTTCATGGCCGAGCGGAACATCATCGGGTTGGGCTTGCCCACAATGTAGGGCTCCCGGCCGGTCGCCTTCGTGATCAGCGCGGCGATCGCCCCGGTGGCAGGCATCGGCCCGTCCTTCGAAGGTCCGGTGGCGTCCGGGTTGGTGGCGATGAACCGGGCGCCGCCCAGGATCAGCCGGATGGCCATCGTGATGGCTTCAAAGGAGTAGGTGCGGGTTTCGCCGAGCACCACAAAGTCGGGGTCCTGGTCGGTGAGGATAAAACCGGCCTCGTGCAGCGCCGTCGTGAGTCCCGCCTCGCCGATCGTGTAGGCGCGGTTGCCGGAATCCGAGCCGCGCACCTGGTCTTTGAGGAACTGGGCGGTGGCCAGGGCCGAGGTCCAGATGTTTTCCTCGGGGATTTCCAGGCCGGAACTCTTCAACCGTGCGGCGAGGTCCCTGGGCGTGAAGATGGAATTGTTGGTGAGGACAAGGAAACGCCTGGAGGTGTCCACCCAGCGCTGGATGAGTTCGGAGGCGCCGGGGATGGGCTGGTTCTCGTGGACCAGGACTCCGTCCATGTCGGTCAGCCAGCACTCTATCTCCTGGCCGCTGCGGTACACCGATTTTGATGAACGAACCTGATCCGACTCGTCCGTGTGGTCTGACTGCTGCTCCGCCATGCTGTCCTCCGCCGATAATGTGCCGATGCCAGACCCAGTCTAATGTTGAGTCGTGACTGATCCAGAGGTACCCAGCGAAACCCTTTCCGGCAGCTTGACCGCAAGAGAGGGCGGCCCGGAGCCGGAGGCAGAGCCCAAGGCGGAGGTCGGCGTCGGACCCTGGGAAGGCGAACTGCCGGAAGGCGCGCACTGGGACCCGGACCTCCTTGCGGACGGGGACCGCCGCAACGTCGTGGACAAGTACCGTTACTGGAAGCATGAGGCGATCGTCGCGGACCTGGACTCCAAGCGGCACAATTTCCACATCGCGATCGAAAACTGGCAGCACGACATGAACATCGGCACGGTCGTGCGCAGCGCCAACGCGTTCCTGGCCAAGGAAGTTCACATCATCGGACGACGCCGGTGGAACCGCCGGGGCGCCATGGTCACCGACCGGTACCAGCACGTCCGCCACCACCCCACCGTGGCGGATTTCGTGGCGTGGGCGCAGGGGAGGGCTGGCGATCATCGGAATCGACATCTTCCCGGATTCCGTTCCGCTGGAGACCTATGAACTGCCCAAGGACTGTGTGCTGGTGTTCGGGCAGGAGGGCCCCGGGCTTTCCCCGAGGTCCACGAAGCGGCGGTGGATACGTTGTCGATCGAGCAGTTCGGCTCCACCCGCTCGATCAACGCCGCCTCGGCCGCGGCCATCGCCATGCACGCCTGGATCCGCCGGCACGTGTTCAACCAGCTCCCGGGTAGGCGCGCCCGCTGGCGGGCGACGGGTCTGCAGGGGCGAGTATTACAGGCCCGAGTGACCGGAACCACTGCCCCGGCGCAGGAATGGCTAGGATGGTTCCTAGCCGACGAGGTTCACTCCAGGGTCAACCCAGCCCGCAGACGAAATTCACTTTAGGAGTCAGCATGCCCATTGCAACCCCAGAGATCTACTCCGAGATGATCGACCGCGCTAAGACGGGCGGTTTCGCGTTCCCCGCCGTTAACGTCACCTCCTCCCAGACCCTCAACGCAGCCCTCCGCGGCTTCGCCGAGGCCGAGTCCGACGGCATCGTCCAGGTTTCCACCGGCGGCGCCGCCTACTGGTCCGGCGCGTCCACCAAGGACATGGTGGCCGGTTCGCTCGGTTTCGCCGCGTTTGCCCGCGAAGTTGCGAAGAACTACGGCGTCAACATTGCCCTGCACACCGACCACTGCCCCAAGGACAAGCTCGAGGGCTTCGTTCTGCCGCTGCTGGCAGCCTCCGAAGCCGAGGTCAAGGCCGGCCGCAACCCGCTCTTCAGCTCGCACATGTGGGACGGCTCCGCCGAGACCCTGCAGGAAAACCTGCGGATCGCCCGTGAACTCCTGGAGCGCACCGCCGCTGCGAAGATGATCCTCGAGGTCGAGATCGGCACTGTCGGCGGCGAGGAAGACGGCGTCGAGAACGCCATCAACGACAAGCTCTACACCACCGTCGAGGACGCCCTGGCCACGATTGACGCGCTCGGCTCCGGCGAAAACGGCCGCTACATCACGGCGCTGACCTTCGGCAACGTGCACGGCGTCTACAAGCCCGGCGGCGTCAAGCTCCGCCCGGAAATCCTCAAGGACATCCAGGAGCAGGTGGGCGCCAAGATCGGCAAGGCCAACCCGTTCGACCTGGTCTTCCACGGCGGCTCCGGCTCCTCCGAGAAGGAGATCGCCGACGCCGTGTCCTATGGCGTCATCAAGATGAACATCGACACCGATACCCAGTACGCCTACACGCGCCCCGTAGTGGACCACATGTTCCGCAACTACGACGGCGTGCTGAAGGTCGACGGCGAGGTGGGCAACAAGAAGCTCTACGATCCCCGCGTCTGGGGCGCCTCCGCCGAGGCCGGCCTCGCGGCCCGCGTCGTTGAGGCTGCCCAGCAGCTCGGCTCCACCGGCAAGACGTTCTAGGCATGTCTGACGAGTTCCGCAAGAACCTGATGGGTCCGGAGCCCACGCTCCTGCCTGCCGAGACCGAGGTCTACGCAGCACTGGATGCCGGCCAGGAAGCTTTGGACCTGGTGGAAAAGCACCCGACCTCCTCGCTGCTCTGGGCCGTGCTGGCCGAGGAAGCCTGGACCGAGGGCCGGACCATCGACTCCTACGCCTACTCCCGCGTCGGCTACCACCGCGGCCTGGATTCGCTGCGCCGCAACGGCTGGCGCGGCGTCGGGCCCATCCCGTGGGAGCACGAACCCAACCGCGGATTCCTGCGCGCCCTGTATTCGCTGGGCCGCGCCTCCGCGGCGATCGGCGAGGCCGAGGAGCCCGAGCGGATCGAGAAGTTCCTCAAGGACTCCGACCCCGCGGCCAAGGCAGCCATCGAAGCCGAGAAGCGCTAACCCCAACGCGGGGTCACTTCCGGTCCATCCCACGCCCTGGGATGGACCGGAAGTGACCCGCGTTGCTGAAAGCACGACGGCGGGCGTCCACCGAAGGTGGGCGCCCGCCGTCGTGCAGGGTGCGGGTGGGGACTAGCTGGTCTTGGCCAGACCCGTCCGGGCCATGGCGTCCGCGTAGACGGTGCCCATTTCCTCGAGGTACTGCTCTTGGCGGGCCGGGGTGCCGGCGAAGGCGCGGCCGCTGAGCGAGCGGACCTTGTAGGTCTTGAGGCCGCGGCGCCAGATCATGGGCACCTCGGTCTTGAGGAGCAGGTTCGCGAGGCGGTTGGCCTCGGTGCCGTGCGCCACGATCACCGAGGCGCGGGGCACCAGGGCGAGGAATTTCAGCAGCGGCTTCAGGCCGGCGGAAATCTGGTCCGGCGTGAACTTCCCGTTGGGCTCGCCCGGGACGTACCAGGGGTGGACGTTCCAGGGCATGACGTATTCGGGGCGCAGGCCCAGCTTCCACTGGACGCCGAGCAGGCGCGTAGCGGCCTCGTCGTCGCCGGCAGTGATGAAACCTGATTCGTCTTCGGTTCCGATGTTGGAGAAGAGGCTGATGATCCGGCACTCGTCGATGTCGTGCATCGGGTCCACGTAGGGGACATTCGTGCCAGCTTTGGTTGCCTGCAGCGTGTCGCACAGCTCGTTGACGGCTGCGACGCTAGGTTCGTAGCGACGGCTCAATAGCTGTTCGCGGGAATTTTCAGTGGCCAAGGCTGTCATATGTTGCTGATTCTCCTGCGGGATTGGTAAAGCTGCCAGACCGTACGCGGGCACGCCGAACACCGGGCACGCCAAGTACGGTGTGGTTTGAAAATGTGGTGTGGACCGATTCCTGGTCGGTCCTTATTAGTCTATCAAGCCCTGCGAAATGTCGCGGCTGCCGGAGGCCTGTGCAGGCAATCACATCGTCCGCCGGGAAGTCCATTGGATGGTCAAATGAGCCGCCGCCACCGCTATCGGCTAAACTTGGGTGGTAAGAGCCCCGGACTCTGGCGTTGATGGAAAGAGCACAGCGGTAGATTCGGGGCATTCTCATGAACGGCGCTGAGCTCCGGTGACCACCCCGGTGAACCACTCGGATTTCAGCCCGAACGAATGGGGAGGATCCCATGCCAGCAATCGTGATCGTCGGAGCCCAATGGGGCGACGAAGGCAAAGGTAAAGCCACTGACCTGCTTGGTGGCCGAGTCGACTACGTCGTCAAGCCCAACGGCGGCAACAACGCCGGGCACACCGTCGTCGTAGGCGGTGAGAAGTATGAGCTCAAGCTCCTTCCGGCCGGCATCCTGAGCCCCAACGCGGTTCCAATCATCGGCAACGGCTGCGTGGTCAACCTTGAGGCCCTGTTCCAGGAAATCGACGGCCTGGAAGCCCGCGGCGCCGACACCTCCAAGCTGCGCGTCTCCGCCAACGCCCACCTCGTGGCGCCGTACCACCAGGTCCTGGACAAGGTCACCGAACGCTTCCTCGGCTCCCGCGCCATCGGCACCACCGGCCGCGGCATCGGCCCCGCCTACATGGACAAGGTGGCGCGACTCGGGATCCGCGTGCAGGACGTCTTTGACGCCTCCATCCTGCGCCAGAAGGTCGAAGGATCGCTGCGCCAGAAGAACGAACTCCTGGTCAAGGTTTACAACCGCCGCGACATCGAGGTGGACGAGATCGTGGAGTACTTCCTGTCCTTCGCCGAACGCCTTCGCCCGCTGGTCATCGACAGCACCTATGTCCTGAACACCGCCCTGGACGAGGGCAAGGTGGTCCTCATGGAAGGCGGCCAGGCCACGTTCCTGGACGTCGACCACGGCACCTACCCGTTTGTGACCTCCTCGAACCCCACCGCCGGCGGCGCCTCCGTGGGCTCGGGCATCGGCCCCACCCGCATCTCGCGCTCCATCGGCATCATCAAGGCGTACACCACCCGCGTCGGCGCAGGTCCCTTCCCCACGGAGCTGTTCGACGAGATGGGCATGTACCTGCAGAAAACCGGCGGTGAGTTCGGCGTCAACACCGGCCGGCCGCGCCGCTGCGGCTGGTACGACGCCGTCCTGGCCCGCCACGCCTCCCGCGTCAACGGCTTCACGGACTACTTCGTCACCAAACTGGACGTGCTCACCGGCATCGAGCAGATCCCGGTCTGCGTGGCCTACGACGTCGACGGCGTCCGGCACGACGAAATGCCCATGACCCAGACCGAGTTCCACCACGCCAAGCCGATCTTCGAGTACTTCGAAGGCTGGACCGAGGACATCACCGGCGCGCGCACCCTGGACGACCTCCCGGAGAACGCCAAGAACTACGTGCTGGCCCTCGAGAAGCTCTCCGGGACGCGCTTCTCGGCCATCGGCGTCGGGCCGGACCGGGACCAGACCATCGTGATCAACGATTTGATCAACGACTGATACTGACGCTTTAACTGACGCACGACGGCGGCGGGTCACCTCACAAAGGTGGCCCGCCGCCGTCGTGGTTTATGTGCCTGCAGCCTACTCCGCAGACGCGAAGCGCAGCGAAAGCCAGTTCTCCCGGCACGCCTTGGCGGCAGCCTCGGCGTCGCCCAGGCGGGCAAGCCGGATGATCTCAGCGTGCTGGGCCACCGAACCCCGGGCCGCGAAGGAGCCGAAGCGCATCCGCTCAACGCGGCGCAGCACGGGGGTGGTCTGTTCCAGCAGTTCCCGGAGCACGGGGTTGCCGCTGACCATGACGAAAACTCCGTGAAAGTCGTCATCGGCCGTGAGCGCCGACTCGACGTCCACGTCCTGCAGGGCCCGTTCGAAGCGGGCATTGGCCTCGGCCATGGCGGAGATGTGCTCCTCCGTCAGGAGCGGGACGGCCAGCCGCGCGGCGAGTTCGTGCAGCCCGGCCACCACCTGCTGCGTGCTGAGGGTCGAGGCCAGGTCGCAGGGGGCGACGATGGTTGCCTTGCCCGGCAGCGCGATGACCAGCCCGGCGCGTTCCAGCCGCAGCAGGGCCTCCCGGATGGGGGTCCGGCTGACGCCCAGCCATGCTTCCAGCTCCGTGTCCTTCAGCTTTTCGCCGGGCTCGAACGTGCCGTCAACGATCGCGTTGCGGAGCGAATCGAAGACGTTGTCCCGGAGCAGCGGCCGTCTGTGGACTCCGGAAAGCGGGGGAACGGGCATGCAACATATCGTATATCCCCTTGCCCTCCAGGAACCGGTGCCGGACAATGCAATATATTGCATTTTGGAGGTCCCCGGTGACCCGAGCAAAGGACAGATGATGGCCATCACCGATTTCGAGCGCTACCCCCTGATGTTTGGACCCAGCCCCATCCATCCGCTGCCACGGCTTAGCGCGCACCTGGGCGGAGCGCAGATCTGGGCCAAGCGGGAGGACGTCAACAGCGGTCTCGCGTTTGGCGGCAACAAGACCCGCAAGCTCGAGTATTTCGTGCCGGATGCCCTGGCGCAGGGCGCGGACACCCTTGTCTCCATTGGCGGCTACCAGTCCAACCACACCCGCCAGGTGGCGGCGGTGGCCGCGAAACTCGGACTCAAGGCCCGCCTGGTCCAGGAGAACTGGGTTGACTGGCCCGATCCGCTCTCTGACCGCGTGGGCAACATTCTGCTCTCCCGCATCATGGGGGCCGACGTGCGCCTGGACAGCGCGGGCTTTGACATCGGCATCCGCAGCAGCTGGGAAAACGCCATTGAAGAGGTCAAGGCCGCGGGCGGCACGCCGTACGCGATCCCGGCCGGCGGGTCCGACCACCGGCTGGGCGGGCTGGGCTTCGCCAATTGGGCGTACGAGGTGGAGCAGCAGGAGCGGGAGCTCGGCATCTTCTTCGACACCATCATCGTCTGCACCGTCACGGGATCCACCCACGCCGGGATGATCGCGGGTTTTGCCGGCCAGGACAAACCTCGCCGCGTCATCGGCATCGATGCCTCGGCGACCCTGCAGAAAACCCGCGACCAGGTGGAGCGCATAGCCCGGAACACCGCCGAGCTGATCGGCCTGGGGCGGGAGCTCCGCGAGGAGGAAATCACCGTTATGGAGGGCTGGGCCGGTGACCTCTACGGAATCCCGGTCGAATCCACTTTGGAGGCCATCCGCCTCGGCGCCTCGCTCGAAGCGATGATCACGGATCCCGTCTACGAGGGCAAGTCCCTCGCCGGGCTGATCGACCTCGTCACGAGCCGGGAGATTCCGGCCGGCAGCAATGTCCTGTACGCCCACCTGGGCGGCCAGATCGCCCTCAACGCGTACAGCGGGCTCTTCCGTTCCTGACGACTGTTGCGCTATCACTTACGGCCGCTCTGAGGCCTGGGAGCGACGCTAAGTGACAGCGCATCGGGTGGGGTGGCGGCGCCTTGGCGGGTGGCGCCGCCGTCGTCGTGAAGCTGCCCGGAGAGGGCTTGAAAAAACTTTCGAGCGGGGCGTAACCTTTTGCGCCCCTCCAACGATTACTCCTTTGTAAGCGCCGCCGGACCATGGACCCCCACCAAGCGTCCGGCCGGCCTTCCACTGTAAGTGCGGCCGGCGTCCGCCCCCATCGGGCGCCGGCCAGCCTTCCACCGAATGCGCGGGCTGTTGACTGCCCCCATCAGGCAACAGCCGGCCTTCAAACAAACAAAGGATGTACGTTTTTTATGAAGAGTGTTAGCAAGACCACCAAGATTGCTGTAGGCGCCGCGATTCTCGCCATCGGAGGATTCTCCGGCGTCGGCCTGGCCAACGCGGCCCAGGTTTCGAACACCCAGCAGGCTGAAGTGACCCCCGCTACGCCCGCCGTCCCGGCATCCCCGAGGTCCCGGAGACTCCTGAACTTCCCGCCACGCCGGCCGTCCCGGCTGTCCCCGCTGTTCCGGCTTCCCCGTCCGTTGACGGCTCGGCCGAGGGTGACGCCAGCGTCGAGGACACCGAAGGCTCCGCAGAGGGCTCCGTTTCCGCTGACAAGGACGGCGTCTCCGCCGAGGGTGCAGCCAACGCGAAGGGCGCTGCCGAGGCCAAGGCCCACGCCGACGTAACCGTCGCCGTTCCGGCTGTACCGGGCGCCAAGGGTGCCCCGGCTGTTCCGGCCGTCCCTGCCGTACCGTCCGTCCCGACCCTGCCGTCGGACGAGCTGCCTGAGCTCAACAAGTAGGCACTAACGCCTCTTTGGAGGCACCGGGGTGCGGCCGCTAGACTTGCCGGGGCCGCACCCCAGCAGTAACCGGAAGGACAGCCTCTTGGCAGAACAGCTAAGCGATGACGAATTGTCAGCAGCCTTAGCTGGCGAGCCATCAGGATTTAGCGCTGTCTACTCGGTCATCTCACCCGCTGTGCTCGGCTACTTCAGGGCCCGCGGCGTGGACGACGCCGAGGCGCTCACCCAGGACGTCTTCGTCGATGTCCTGCCGAAACTGGCCAAGGTCACGGGCGGCCACAGCGGCCTACGGACCTTCATTTTCTCCATCGCCCACGCCAGGTTGGTCGACCACCACCGGCGGGCGGAACGCACGCCCTACCTGGCCGAATACGATCCCCGGGACGACACCCGGTACGCCGCTTCCGCCGAGGAGGAGGCCTTGGGGTCCCTGGGCGGAATTGCGGACACCCTCTCCCGACTCAACGACGAGCAACGGGAAGTCCTGGTCCTGCGGATCGTCGCGGACCTCTCCATCGAACAGGTGGCCGGCATCATGGACAAGACGCCGGGGGCCATCAAGCAGCTTCAACGACGCGGGCTCAGCGCCTTGCGCGAACTCGTCACTGAAAAGGACCACGCAGCATCATGACCGGAACACGCGACCCCCAGCAGGATGGCAGCATCCACGCGATGCTCCGCGATTCCGGACTCGAATCATCCACCGAGCTCCGCGGCTCGCTGGAGGAGCTCCGCTCCCTGGTGCCGGACCAGGCCCCCGCGCCCCGCGCTGACCTCGCCGCGCTGCTGGCCGCCGGCGTCCCCGCAGCCGTGCCAGTCCCCACGACGGCGACGACGGTGTTGCCCCTTGTCGCGTCCGCGCCGGAACCCACCGACGACGCCCTGCCAGCCGGAGTTTCGAGCCTCGCCGAGCGCCGCGGCCTGAAGCGCAGGCTGGCAATCGTCGGCGGCGCCGTTGTGGGTGCCATGACCCTCGGCGCAGGCGCAGTGGCGGCCTCCAGTGAGGACTTCCGCGAAAGTGTCAACCACACTGTGGGCGTCATCTTCCAGCCTTCCGGCGAGACGCCCGACGTGGCGCCGAAGCCCGCCAAGCCGTCACCGACGGACATCCCGGCAACTCCCGCGCCCTCGAATGCGGCGGGCGCCACCGCGCAGCCGACGGCGGATGACGTGCCGGAGGCTCCCGGATCCGCACCTGGCGGTCCTCAAAAGCCCACCACTCCGCCCGCTGTTGGCCGCGGCGGAGTCCTTCCGACTCCGCCGAATCGTCCGGTCACTCCGGGGTGCCCGGTCTCCCCGGCCGGGGCGAGGACCGGGTCCTTCCCACGAAACCGCTCCCGCAGCCGACCCTTCCCTCGAGCTCCCCACGCTCCCTGCCAGCTAACCCGTCCGCGGCCCGTCCGGTTCGCCGGTAACGTGCGGGGTCGCCGGTAAGGTACGGCGAGCCCGCACGTTACCCGCGAATCCGGCAGCGAGGGCTAGGCCAGTACCTGCCGCTTAGAGGAAATGACGCCGGTGTCGAACCCGGCCAGGTGCAGCCCGCCGTGGAAACGGGCATGTTCAATCTTCACGCAGCGGTCCATCACGACGTCGAGCCCGGCGGCTTCGGCTTCCTTCGCGACATCCTCGTGCCACGAGCCCAGCTGCAGCCAGAGCGTCCCCGCACCGGCCGCGATGGCCTCGTCCAGAACCCCGGGCAGGTCGTCGTGCTTGCGGAAGACGTCCACGATGTCCGGGCTTTCCGGCAGGTCCGCGAGGGAGGCATACGTCGGCTGGCCCAGGATCTCCTTCACCACCGGGTTCACGAAATACACCTTGTAGCGCGTGGAGGACTGCAGGTACGTCGCCACAAAGTAGCTCGCCCGGGACGGCTTGTCCGAGGCCCCCACAATCGCGATCGACTTCGCCTGCCGCAGCAGGTTCAGGCGTTCCGGCGCTGACGGTCCGGTCCAGGTTCGTTCATCCGTGCTCATGCATTTGCTCCGATCGTGCAGGACTCTGCCTCAACGGGTTCAGCGTCGGGGTTGGCTCCGCGTCGTCCGCCACGTCCGACGCCGCGGCCAGGGCCTGGTCGAGGTCCCAGAGGATATCCTCGATGTCCTCCAGCCCGATCGAAACGCGGACGAGGTCTTCGGGGACACCTGCGGATTCGAGCTGTTCCGGGCTGAGCTGCTGGTGGGTCGTGGAACCGGGGTGGATCACCAGGGTCCGCGAGTCGCCGACATTGGCCAGGTGGGAGGCCAGCTGCAGGGACTCGATGAACTTTTGCCCCGCGGCACGGCCGCCCTTCACGCCGAAGGAGAACACGGAGCCGGGTCCCAGCGGCAGGTATTTCCGGGCCCGCTCGAAGTGCGGGTGCGAGGGCAGGCCGGAGAAATTCACGTAGGCCACCCGCTCATCCGCTTCAAGCCACTCCGCCACGGCCTGGGCGTTCCTGAGGTGCTCGTCCAGGCGCTGCGGGAGGGTCTCGACGCCCTGCAGGAGCTGGAACGCGGAGGTCGGGGAGAGGGCGGGGCCGATGTCGCGTAGCTGCTCGCAGCGGAGTTTGGTCAGGAAACCGTATTCGCCGAAGTTCCCCCACCACGAGACGTTGCCGTAGGAGGCCACCGGTTCGGTCATGGTGGGGAACTTGCCGTTGCCCCAGTTGAAGCGGCCGCTTTCGACGATCACCCCGCCCAGCGTGGTGCCGTGCCCGCCCAGGAACTTGGTGGCGGAGTGGATCACAATGTCGGCCCCGTGTTCGATGGGCCGCACGAGGTACGGCGTGCTCAAGGTGGCGTCGACGACGAGGGGATGCCGGCGTCGCGCGCCACCTTTGCCAGCCCCTCCAGGTCCTGGACTTCCGACGACGGGTTGGCTACCACTTCGACGAAGATCGCCTTGGTGTTCTCCCGGACCGCGGCGGCGTAGTCCGCCGGGTCGGTGCCGGGCACGAAGGTGGTGTCCACGCCGAAGCGCCGCAGCGTGACGTCGAGCTGGGTGACGGTGCCGCCGTAGAGCTGGGAGGCGGCCACGATGTGATCCCCGGATTGCGTCAGGGCGGCGAAAGTGATGAATTCCGCGGCCATGCCCGAGGAGGTCGCCACCGCGCCGATGCCGCCCTCCAGGGAGGCGATGCGTTCCTCGAACGCGGCCACCGTGGGGTTGCCGATCCGGGAGTAGATGTTGCCGTACTTCTGCAGCGCGAAGAGGTTGGCGGCGTCCTGGGTGTCTTTGAACACGAAGGACGTGGTCTGGTAGATCGGGACGGCCCGGGCGCCGTGCTCGGCGTCAGCGTGCCGCCGGCGTGCAGGGCGCGGGTGCGGAAACCGAACTTGCGGTCCGCCATTACGCGTTCACCAGCCCGGCGGTTGAGCCGGCGGCAGCCGCCGGCGTGCCGGAGAGATCGAGTTCCGTGCCGTTCTTCCGGGCGAGGTCCGCTTCGAGGTCGCGGACGATCGGCAGGATGTCCCGGCCGAACGCGGCGACTTCCTCCTGGAAGTGCAGGTAGCCGGTGAGGAACAGGTTCACGCCGATCTTCTTGTACTCCACGATCCGCTCGGCGATCTGCTCCGGCGTGCCGATCAGCTGGGTCTTGAACCCGTCGTTGTACTGGACCAGGTCCTCGAAGCTCGAATCGGCCCACATGCCCTTGCCGTCCTTCGTGGACGCCCCGGCTTCCTGGACCGCCGCGCGGAAACCCTCGACGGCGGGTTTGTGCGCCTTCGCGACGATTTCGCGGAGGGTGTCCCGGGCTTCCTGCTCCGAATCGCGGGAGATCACGAAGCCGTTCAGGCCGAACCTGGGAGCGGGGAGGGTGCCTTCGGTGCCGCGGCGGGCGCCCGTTGAGGCAGCGACGACACCGGCGATGTTCTCCTTGAAACCTTCCAGGTCCTTGCCGTTGGAGAAGTACCAGTCCGCCACGCGCCCGGCCGTGGCCTGCGCGGCGGTGGAGTTCCCGCCGAAGAAGATCTCCGGGTGCGCCCGGCCCGGCACGTCCACCGGAGCCGGGTTCAGGGTGAAGTTGCTGATGTTGTAGTACTTGCCGGACTGGCTGTACTCCTGCTCGGTCCAGAGCCCGCGGAGGACCTTGATGAACTCCTCGGTGCGGACGTAGCGTTCATCATGCTCCAGCCATTCGAGGCCAAAGTTGGTGAACTCGTCTTTGAGCCAGCCGGAGACGATGTTCACGGCGGCGCGGCCGTTGGAGATGTGGTCCGCGGTGATGATGAACTTCGCCAGCACGCCGGGGTGCCACATGCCCGGGTGAACGGCGGAGATCACTTTGAGCCGTTCGGTGGCGGCCAGCAGGGCGAGGCTGAACGAGGTGGCCTCGTGCTGCTTGTCCGCGCCGTAGGAGGCGGCGTAGCGGGTCTGGGTGAGGGCGTATTCGAAGCCGGAGTTCTCCGCGATCCGGGCGAGCTTCTTGTTGTACTCGAAGTCCCAGCCGGTGCGCTGTTCGATGGTGGAAACCACCAGGCCGCCGGAGACATTCGGAACCCAGTAGGCGAACTTGAGCGGTTCGGAAAGACGGGCGACGTTGCTGATGTCAGTCATGAGAGTTCCTTACTTCTGGGGGTAACGGGACCGCAGGACATCCTGGATGTCCGCGATGGATGGTTCGTTCTGGAGCGAGGTGGTGTCCCCGAGCACGGTTCCTTCGAACAGCTGGGTCAGCAGCCGGCGCATGATCTTGCCGCTGCGCGTTTTCGGCACATCGGGAACGACGACGACGTCCCGCGGCTTGGCGATCGGCCCGATTTGCTGCGCGACGTGCGCCTTCAAATCGGCGGTAATTTCCTCCGTAGCCGCGCATCGCGCGAGCGAGGAACGAGCGAGTGTGTCTAAGCGGCGGGAGGATTACCGCCGATTCCCGAAGCACCACGAACGCCACGATGGCGTGCCCGGTCTTGGGGTCCGCGACCGGGCATACGCCGGCTTCCACCACGTCCGGGTGCGAGACGAGCGCCGATTCGATCTCGATCGTGGAGAGCAGGTGTCCGGAGACGTTGAGGGTGTCGTCCACGCGCCCGAGGATCCAGATGTCGCCGTCGTCGTCGTACTTGGCGCCGTCACCGGCGAGGAACCAGCCCTGGGCGGCGTACTTGCGCCAGTACGAGTCAAAGTACCGCTGCGGGTTGCCCCACACGGTGCGGGCGATGGCGGGGCCGGGGGCGTCCACCACGATGAAGCCCTGGACGCCCGGCGGCACCGTGTTGCCGGCGTCGTCCACGATCCGCGTGCCGACGCCGGGCAGCGGCCGGGCCGCGCAGCCGGGCTTGAACTCCGTGTCCGTCGGGGCGGGGAGAGGATGGTGGCGCCGGTTTCGGACTGCCACCAGGTGTCCACCACGGGGCCGTGCCGGCCCCAACGTTGTCCCGGAGCCAGCGCCACGCCTCGGGGTTGACGGCCTCGCCGACTGTGCCGAGCAGCCGGATGGAGGAGAGGTCGTAGCCGGCCGGGACGCCGTCCGGGAACCAGCCCATCAGCGACCGCACCAGGGTGGGCGCGGTGTAGTACTGCGTCACGCCGTAGCGTTCGATGATTTCGAAGTGCCGCCCGGGTGCGGAGTGTTGGGGGTGCCCTCGAAGATCACCTGGGTGGCGCCGTTGGACAGCGGGCCATAGAGCTCGTAGGTGTGGGCCGTGACCCAGGCGAGGTCGGCCGTGCACCAGTGGACGTCCTGGTCCCGGAGTGCCGGGTCCGGGTTGCTGAAGAGGTGCTCGAAGCTCCAGGACGCCTGCGTCAGGTAACCGCCTGAGGTGTGGACCAGGCCTTTGGGCTTGCCGGTGGTGCCCGAGGTGTACATGATGAACAGCGGCGTCTCGGCGTCGAACGCCTCGGCTGCGTGGACGTCGGAGGCCTGGCCGACGGCGTCATGCCACCACACGTCGCGGCCCGAAGTCATCGGGACGGTGTCCAGGAGTTCCGGTGCGGTGGTGCGGTTGACCACCAGCACATGCTCGACGGCGTTGTCCCCGGCGACGGCCGCATCCGCGTTGTCCTTGACCGGCACGGCGGTGCCCCGGCGGAACTGCCCGTCGGTGGTGACCAGCAGCTTGGCGCGGGTGTCCTCCACCCGGAACTTGAGTGCCTCCGCGGAGAAACCGCCGAAGACGAGCGAGTGGATGGCGCCAATGCGGGCCACGGCCAGGGTAATGATCACCGTTTCCGGGATGACCGGCAGGTAGATGACCACCCGGTCGCCCTTGGCGATGCCGAGATCCAGCAGCGCGTTGGCGGCTTTGGAGACCTCGCGCTGGAGTTCGGCGTACGTGATGGTGCGCCGGTCGCCCGGCTCGCCCTCGAAGTGCAGGGCCACCTTATCGCCGCGTCCCGCCGCTACATGGCGGTCGACGCAGTTGTAGGCGACGTTGAGCTTGCCGCCGTCGAACCAGGTGATGTCCGGTCCGATCCCGGCGCCGACGTCGGCGGGGACTCGGCGGTGGGTGGTGTGCCACGGCTTGTCCTGTCCGGGCACGTCCTCCCAGTCGAGGCGGAGGGCGGCCGCCTCCCAGAAGGTGAGGCGTTCCTCTTCGGTGCCGGGGCAGCCTCGCTGCCTGCGGCCGTCGGGGGCACGTAGGGCGCGGGCGAGGAAAGGGCAGTTGTCATGGGGATACTCCATCGGTCCTGGCGGTAGCACCCTGCGGTCAGGGTTGCTGCGGCTTCATCGATCCAGGTCTCTTGGCCGCTCGGGATGGTCCTTCCCAACTAAAACGGATCGCGGGCATTTCCTCAAATTCCGGCGATTTGTCGCGTAATATTCGGCGATCAGTCATTCGGTGGCGAAGTGTCAGTCAATTGTTCGAAAGTGCCATGACCCGCGGTCGCCCCGGCGCTGGCCGGGACCAGGCGCCGCGGCGGATAGGCTGGGCACATGGCCCACGTCAACGATCCGGCAGTCCTCGAAAAACTCATGCGCACCAAGGGGCGGTGGGCCATCGTCGGCCTGTCCACGAATCAATGGCGTGCCGCCTACGACACATCCCTGTTCATCCGTGATCGGCTCGGGATGGAGATCATCCCGGTCAATCTCCCCGCTGATCCCGTGCACGGGGAAACCGGCTACGCAGCCCTGGCCGACATTCCCGCGGAGAAGCAGCCGATCGACGTCGTTGACTGCTTTGTGAATTCCCACAAGGTGGGGGCGGTGGTGGACCAGGCGATCGCCGTCGGCGCGAAGGCTGTCTGGATGCAACTGGGCGTCATCGATGAAGCGGCGGCGGCGCGTGCGAAGGCCGCCGGTCTCGATGTCATTATGAACGCCTGCCCGGCGCAGGACGCCAGGCGCTTCGGCCTCTGACCGCACGTCTGCGGAGCCGGGAGGTCCCTGCACAATGTCCGCCCCGGCCAGTAGGCTCGGATCATGGATGTAGCTGCACTCCGGGGGATCTGCCTCGGGTTTCCGGGCGCTTTCGAGGACTTCCCGTTCGGACCGGAGACGTCCGTCTTCAAGGTGCGGGCCGCCGTCGCCGGCGGCGCAGCCAAGATGTTCGCGCTGTCCGCGATGGACCAGGACGATTTCGCGGTCAGCCTGAAATGCGAACCGGCGCTGGCCGAACAGCTGCGCGCCGCCCACCCGGAGATCACCGGAGCCTGGCACTTGAACAAAAAACACTGGAACGGTGTGCGCCTGGACGGGTCCCTGCCCGATTCGATGGTTCGCGACATGGTCGAGGACTCCTATGACCTCGTGGTGGCTTCGCTGACCCGCCGCCAGCAGGAGCAACTGGGCTGGGCGCGGCTGGCGGCGGCCGCGCGTGAACGCGCGGATCGCGCCCGGAGAGCTGAACTATCCAGGGATCGGTTCCACCAGCGAGGGCCGGTCGCCGGAGGGCTTCGACCGGTTCCAGACCCGTGCCCACCTGGGAGTGGGCTTCGAAACCTACCGCCGCGTCGCCGACGGAATCCTGACATGGCAAATCCAGCGCCGGTCCGGTCTGCGGGTCCGGACCGAAACCGAGGCCGTTGAGCCCGGCGCCCGGATTGTCAGCGGCTTCGGCGTCGGCCCCTTCCGGATCAACGCGCCCTGCGAGGTCGTGTGGGTCCGCCGCCCGGACCCCGGCAACACGGCGCAGTCGGCGGGCTTCGGCTACGGAACGCTTCCCGGGCATCCGGAGCGTGGTGAGGAGGCGTTTGAAGTCTCCATCGACGCCGCCGGCGCCGTGACGTTCACGATTACCGCGTTCAGCAGGCACGCCAACTGGTTCTATGCCGCCGGCGGGCAGCGGCCCGGGCCGCCCAAAGATTCATCACTTCCCGGTACATTGACAGTGCACATCAACTGGCCGCAGGTGAGAGCTGAGAGCAGGCAGAATGCTGAATCAACAGATCCTTGACCAACTATGGGACTTCGATGACCCCGCCCTCTCGGAAGCCTGCTTCCGGGCGGCAGCGGCCGATCCCGCCTACGACGCAGACGAGCGTGCGGAGCTGACCACCCAGCTCGGCCGGGCCATCGGCCTGCAGAGCAGGTACGAGGAAGCCGACGCACTGCTGGACGCGATCGACGGCGACGAGCCCACCGTCGCGGTCCGGGTGCTGCTGGAACGCGGGCGGGTGCTCAACTCCAGCGGCCACGCCCAAATGGCCGTACCGCTCTTCGAACAGGCCGCCGAACTCGCGGACCATCTGGGGAGGAATTCCTGGCCGTGGACGCACTCCACATGCTCGCCATCGCGGACGCCGCCCACGCCGAAACCTGGACCCGGAGCGCCCTGGAATACGCCTCCACGGTGCACGACGAGCGGACCAAACGGTGGCTCGTGGCCCTTCACAACAATCTTGGCTGGACACTTCACGACGCCGGCCGCTGCACGGAGGCGATGGTGGAATTCCAGCTCGCGGAGCAGTGGGCCGAACGCATCGGCACCCCGCGGCAGCAGCAGCTGGCGCGGGAAGCCATCCAGGCCTGCTGATCCCTGCGTCCCCGACTGCAAGAATGGAACACCGACCCCCACATTGAAAGGCACTTTTCCGTGATCTTCATCGTCGTAAAATTCAAGGTCAAGCCCGAATGGTCCGAGCGCTGGCTCGGCCTCGTGGAGGACTTCACCCGGGCCACGCGCCAGGAACCGGGCAATCTTTGGTTCGACTGGTCCCGCAGTGTGGAGGACCCCAACGAATTCGTCCTGGTCGAGGCCTTCAAGGACGACGCCGCCGGGGACCACGTCAACAGCGCACACTTCAAACAGGCCATGGCGGACATGCCGCAGGCCCTGGAGGAGACCCCGGATCATCAGCCGCCAGTTTGACGGCGACGGCTGGGACCGGATGGGCGAACTCACCATATAACCCGCGTCGGTTGCTCCGTAACTGCCCTTTTGAAGCCCCAAAACGGCAGTTACGGAGCAATCGATGTGAAAATTGGGGCATGTGGATTGGCTGGATCGAATGCGATGTCCTGCTCGGCGATGTCCACAGCTTGAAGGAGAAACGCTCCGTGGTGCGCCCGGTGCTGGCCGAGCTCAAGCGACGCTTCGACGTCTCCGTGACCGAGGCCGGCCTGCACGACCAATACCGCCGCACCGTCATTGGGGTAGGCCTGGTCGCAGCGGACCGGGCACATCTGATCGAGGTGCTTGCCGCCGTCGAACGCTTTGTCGCGGCGCGGCCGGAGCTGGAGCTGCTCAGCGCCCGTCAGCGCGAGGTCCGCAGCGACGACTAAAGCAACGCGGGGTCACTTAGCGCCCATCCCCAGGGGATTTATGGGCGGTGAGTGACCCCGCGTTGTTTGGGTGTGGGACTAGCCGAAGTACTTCGGCAGGGTCGCCTCGTGGGCTTCGCGGAGCGCATCGAGGTTCATGGTCTCGACGCCGTTGATCTCCAGCGTTCCGCCCTCGGCGTCCACGACGCCGATCCGGAGGTGTGCGAAGCCCCGGGCGGTGCACATGTCCTTGAAACGGATCTCCTCGGAACGGGGCACGGCCACGATGGCCCGGCCCTGCGTCTCGGAGAACAGCGCCGTGAACAGGTCCACGCCGTCGCGGTCCAGGACGTCCTGGAGCGCGATCCGGGCACCGACTCCGTAACGCAGCGAGGACTCCACGAGGGCTGCCGCGAGGCCGCCTTCGGAGAGGTCGTGCGCGGAATCCACCATGCCGTCGCGGGAGGCGTTGATCAGGATCTCGCCCAGCTCGCGCTCGGCGGCGAGGTCAACCTTGGGCGGCAGGCCGCCAAGGTGTCCGCGCATGTTGGACCATTCCGAGCCGTCCAGTTCCGCCGCGGTGGTGCCGAGCAGGTAGATGGCCTGGCCGTCTTCCTTCCAGCCCGACGGCGTACGGCGCGCGACGTCGTCGAACTTGCCGAGCACCGCCACCACGGGGGAAGGGTGGATGGGCGTGGTGCCGGTCTGGTTGTACAGCGAGACGTTGCCGCCGGTGACCGGGATGCCCAGCACCATGCAGGCGTCGGACAGGCCGCGGATGGCTTCGGCCAGCTGCCACATCACGTCGGGGTCCTCGGGGAGCCGAAGTTCAGGCAGTCGCTGACGGCCATCGGCACGGCGCCGGAGGTGGCGACGTTGCGGTACGCCTCGGCCAGCGCCAGCTGCGCGCCGTGGTACGGATCGAGGTAGGTGTAGCGGCCGTTGGCGTCGGTGGCGAGAGCCACGCCCAAGCCGGTTTCCTCATCCACCCGGACCACGCCGGCGTCGTCCGGGAACGCCATGGCGGTGTTGCCGCCGACGTAGCGGTCGTACTGGTTGGTGATCCAGGACTTGCTGCACATGTTCGGTGAGGCGACGAGCTCGGTGATGGCGGCGGCCAGCTCCGCGGGGGCGGCGGGGCGGCCGGCGTCCTGCACGGACCCGGTGAAGGCATCGGCCTGCACGGCGTCCTGCCACTCGGGGCGCGCGTACGGGCGGTCGTAGACCGGACCGTCGTGGGCGACAGTGCGCGGGTCGACGTCGACGATGACCTCGCCTTCCCACGTGATGATGAGGCGGCCGGTATCGGTCACCTCGCCCAGCCAGGAGTACTCCACGGCCCACTTGTCCATCACCGCTTCGAACGCGGCAATGTTTTCCGGGGTGACGACGGCCATCATGCGTTCCTGCGACTCGGACATCAGGATTTCGCCCGGGGTCAGGGTGGGGTCGCGGAGCAGGACGGAGGTCAGCTCGACTTCCATGCCGCCGTCGCCGTTGGAGGCGAGCTCGGAGGTGGCGCAGGAGATGCCGGCGGCGCCGAGGTCCTGGATGCCCTCAACCAGGGAACCCTTGAACAGCTCGAGGCAGCATTCAATCAGGACCTTCTCGGCGAAGGGGTCACCCACCTGGACGGCCGGGCGCTTGGACGGTTTGGTGTCGTCGAAGGACTCGGAGGCCAGCACGGAGGCGCCGCCGATGCCGTCGCCGCCGGTGCGGGCGCCGAACAGCACCACCTTGTTGCCCTTGCCGGAGGCGTTGGCCAGCCGGATGTCCTCGTGCCGCATGACACCGACGGCCAGGGCGTTGACCAGCGGGTTGCCCTGGTAGACCGAGTCGAAGACCATTTCGCCGCCGATATTCGGCAGGCCCAGGGAGTTGCCGTAGCCGCCGATGCCGCCACGGCGCCGTGCATAACGCGGGCCGTGTCCGGGTGGTCGATCGCGCCGAAGCGCAGCGGATCCATGACAGCCACCGGGCGGGCGCCCATGGAGATGATGTCGCGGACAATGCCGCCGATGCCGGTCGCCGCACCCTGGTAGGGCTCCACGAACGACGGCGAGTTGTGCGACTCGATCTTGAACGTCACGGCCCAGCCGTCGCCCAGGTTGGTGACGCCGGCATTTTCGCCGATGCCCACCAGCATGTCCTTCTTCATCTCGTCGGTGACCTTGTCGCCGAACTGGCGCAGGTGGTTCTTCGAGGATTTGTAGGAGCAGTGCTCGCTCCACATCACGGAGTACATGGCGAGCTCGGCGCCGGTGGGGCGCCGCCAAGGACCTTGACCACCTCGTCGAACTCGTTCTGCTTCAGGCCCAGCTCGGCCCAGGGGAGTTCGACGTCCGGGGTCCTGGCCGCGTTCTCGACGGTGTCGATGTTGAACTTCTTGGTCTCGGTGGCGGTGCCGCCGTCCGGCCCGCTGACGTCTCCGTCATTTGTTGTCTCCCACGATCTTGTTCAGGACAGAGGTGAAGAAGCCGAGGCCCTCGGTGCCGGAGCCGTCCTCCGGGCCGAAACCTGCCTCCACGGCGTGCTCCGGGTGCGGCATGAGGCCCACCACGTTGCCGGCGGCGTTGGCGATGCCGGCGATGTCGCGGCGCGAGCCGTTCGGGTTCCAGCCGACGTAGCGGAACACCACGCGGCCCTCCGCCTCGAGGTCGTCCAGCGTCTTCTCGTCCGCGATGTACTGGCCGTCCTGGTTCTTCAGCGGCACCGTGATTTCCTGGCCGGCGGCGTAGTCCCCGGTCCAGGCGGTGGTGTTGTTCTCCACCCGCAGGATCTGGTCGCGGCACATGAACTTCAAGTGGTCGTTCTTGATCATGGAGCCGGGGAGCAGGTGCGATTCGGTAAGGATCTGGAAACCGTTGCAGATGCCCAGCACGGGCAGCCTGGCGTCCGAGTTGGCGGCGTCGATGATCTTGGACATCAGCGGCGCGAACCGGGAGATGGCACCCGCGCGGAGGTAGTCGCCATAGGAGAAACCGCCGGGAATGACGACGGCGTCTACGTCACCGAGCGTGGTGTCCGCGTGCCAGAGGGCCACGGGCGTGGCGCCGGCCAGGCGGACCGCGCGGACGGCGTCGCGGTCGTCGAGGGTGCCGGGGAATGTGACGACGCCGATCTTCGCACCGGCGAGTTGCGGGTGGGCGGCGACGGCGACTGCCTCGCCGATCAGGGGAGTTCAGTCATGTCAGGCCTCGACGACCTCGACGTTGACGACGTCCTCGATGACCGGGTTGGACAGGAGGGTCTCCGCGGCGTTGCGGGCCTGGGCCAGGATCTCCTCGGTCACCTCGCCGTCGACGGTGAGTTCAAAGCGCTTGCCCTGGCGGACGGCGCTAAACGCGGTGAAGCCCAACCGGGGAGTGCACCCACGATGGCCTTCCCTGCGGGTCGAGAATCTCGGGCTTGGGCATGACGTCGACAACGATCCGGGGCATCCGGCAACTCCTGTGCGTGAGCATTGGGTAAGGGCGCAGCGGAGTTTTGCCGTCTCACGCCGGTCCGCTGTGTGGTGAGGATTGCTTGATGAACACAGCGTGAAAGGGCGCTCCGCGAGCTTGCATGCCCATTCTACCGGCCGCGGCGCGTCCGGCCGCATCCGGCCGGGAGTGTGAACTCTGTCCGCACGTCTCCCGGCGCAGCCATCCGGCAGTGCGCCCCGTCAAACGGCCCTGGCACACGGGGTGACCTGCGGCGACGCTATGGTCACCCCGGTGCCCCGTCAGTAGCATGTGCTTATGGCTGAGAAATCGAAATCCGTGCTTCTGCCCGTTGTTGCCGCCGCCGTTTTCGCGGGCCTCGGGCGGATGGTCCTGCAGAAGATCAAGGCGGACCGTAAGGCCAAGGAAAGCAACGTGGCCGGTCCGCTCGATGAGAAGACCCGTGCCTGGATCAGCGAAGTTGTCAGGACGCCCCGCCGGTAGCGCCCCGCCTGCCGGTTCTCGCTCCGCCGGTTCTCGCTCCGCCCGGCGGCCCGGACCCGGCCCGCCCCGGCCCCGCTCCCGCGTGCGGCGACGCTGCCCTGCGTGGGGAATCTGCGCCCCTCCGGCGCCGCCGGTTCCCGGAGTTCTGTCGAAGTGTGTGACAAATTTTGATTTCTCCTATGTGGCCTATGTCATATCTGGCTCTCAGTCTGTACTGTATGAATCGGCTGGTATCCGTCGGGGCCGTGAGAGTCTCAGCTCTCCTTTCTGTCCTGCCAGTCCTTTGACCCGGCAGCAACGTCGGGACCGTTCCTTATGAAAGGTTCAACCACACGTGAAATCACCAGGAAAGAGCTTCCTTCGAAGCGGGGACTCCGGAGGGCCGTGGCACTGACCCTGGGCTTGCCGGTTCTCTTGTCAACAGTCGCGATCGCGCCCGCCACCGCGGCGCCGTCGCAGGGATCCACCGTTGCGGGGATTGCCCAGAAGAATCTGGATCCGAACAGCTACAAGGACGGCCGCTACATCGTTGTCCTGGCTGACAAGCCGGCGGCCACGTATGACGGCGGAAAGCCCGGACTCGCGGCCACCAAGCCGAAATCGGGCAAGAAACTCGACACCAACAAGACGGAAGTCAAGCGGTACGAGGCGTACCTCGAAAAGAAGCAGGCCGACGTCGCGGGCCAGCAGGACGTCCAGATCAAGCGACAGTTCACGGCAGCCGTCAACGGCTTCAGCGCCAACCTGACGGCGGATCAGGCCATCAAGCTGGCCAAGGACCCGGGCGTGCTCCTGGTTGCCCCGGACACGGAAAACGCGCCCGACTATTCCAGTACCGACTTCCTGAAGCTCAGCGGCCCCAACGGCACATGGAACACGAAATTCGGCGGCCAGGACAACGCCGGCAAGGGCGTCGTTGTCGGCGTCATCGACACCGGCTACACCCTCCAGCCCCTTCTTTGCCGGCGAAGAGGTTCAGCCTCTCGTTGGTGATCCCGTTGTCGGTGTTCCCTACCGCACCGACGACGGCAAGATTGCGATGCTCAAGTCCGACGGCGACACGTTCATCGGAGAATGCCAGAAGGGCGAAGGCACGGGCGCGGACTTCGACGGCTCCGCCTGCAACTCCAAGGTCCTCTCCGCGCACTACTTCGCCGAGGACTTCCTCAAGTACGTTCCGGCAGACAAGCGTTCCCCGATCGAGAAGATCTCCCCGGTCGACGTCGGCAGCCACGGCACCCACACGGGCAGCACCGCCGTCGGTAACGCCAACGTCGAGACGTTCGTTGATGGCCGCAGCTTCGGCCTCACCAGCGGGATCGCCCCGGCGGCCAAGCTCTCCGTCTACAAGGTCTGCTGGGAAGATACCGATCCGAACACCGGCGGCTGCTACAGCTCCTCGTCGGTTGCCGCAATCGACCAGGCCATCGTCGACGGCGTCGATGTCCTGAACTACTCGATCTCCGGCTCCACCTCCACCACTACGGACCCGGTCGCCATGGCGTTCCTGTCCGCGGCCTCCGCCGGAATTTTCGTCGCCGCCTCGGCCGGCAACTCCGGCCCGACGGCTAGCACGGTCAACCACGGGGCACCGTGGGTCACCACAGTCGCTGCCAGCAGCTTCTCCCAGGAGCTCCAGGGCACCGTCGAGTTCTCCGACGGCAGCAAGTTCCGCGGAGCAAGCATCATGAACCGCGAGGTCAAGGGTGCCGGAGTCGTGCTCGCTGCGAACGCGGCCATCACTGCCGGCAATGCGAATGCTGCCCTCTGCGGTCCGGACACACTGGACCCCGCCAAGGTGGCCGGCAAGGTGGTCGTCTGTGACCGCGGCGTCTTTGACCGCGTCGCCAAGAGCGCCGAAGTCAAGCGTGGCGGCGGCGTCGGCATGATCCTGGTGAACCTCAGCAACTCCTCGCTGGACACTGATAAGCACTCCGTTCCCACCGTCCACGTGAACCCGCCGCCACCGAGACCATCAAGGCCAAGGTCACGGCCAACCCGGCCATCACCGTTTCCCTGGTCAACAAGGACACCACAGGGCTTCCGCTTGAGGCCCAGCCGCAGATCGCAGGATTCTCTTCCCGCGGCCCGCTGCTGGCAACCGGATCCGACCTGCTGAAGCCCGACGTTGCCGCGCCCGGCGTGGCAGTCCTGGCCGGCGTATCGCCGATCGGGACCGGCGGGGACAACTTTGGCTTTATGTCAGGTACCTCCATGGCCGCCCCGCACGTAGCCGGCTTCGGTGCGCTAATTCTTGGCAAGAACGCGACCTGGTCCCCGGCGACGGTCAAGTCCGCGATGATGACCACCGCTGGTGACGTCAAGAACGCCGACGGCAGCAAGAACACCGATGTCCTCGCCACCGGCGCAGGGCAGGTCGACCCGGCCCGCGTGCTGGATCCGGGCCTGGTCTACGACGCCAACGGCGACGACTACCTGAAGTTCATCCAGGGTACCGGGGTCGATCTCGGCATACCGGGCCTGGGCACCACCAAGGCACGCGACATGAACGTCCCGTCCTTCTCGCTGGGTAACCTGACCGGCAGGATCGAGGTCACCCGCACGCTGACGGCGCTGACCCCGGGCACCTACCGGGCCAAGACGGACGTCCCTGGCGTTAAGGTCACCGTGACCCCGTCCATCCTGACCTTCGGCACCGCCGGCGAGAAGAAGACCTTCAAGGTCTCCTTCGAGAACCAGAACGCAGCCCTGGGCAAGTTCGCCATGGGTTCGCTGACCTGGCAGGGCGCGAATAAGAACGTCACCTCTCCGATCGCGGTCCGCCCGCAGTCGGTGGTCACGTCCAAGGACGTCGCCTTCACTTCCGAGGGCGGCACCGGCTCGGGTGAGCTCAAAGTTGTCTCGGGCACCAACAACCCGATCAACATGACCCTGGACGGCCTGTCCAAGGCGGACTCCTCCGCGATTGAACTGGTCCCCGGTCCGGGCGTTCTTGGGGCCACAAATGCCTCGAACTACGCCAAAACCGTCCAGGTTCCGGCCGGCAGCCCGCTGGCCAAGCTCTCGGTCTACTCCGCGGACCCGAATGCCGACTTCGACATGTACGTGGTGAACCCGGCCAACCAGCTGATCCAGGTTGCGACGTCGTCCGCGAGTGAATCGCTGTCGATCCCGAACCCGGCCCCGGGAACCTACCGGATCTTCGTGCACCTCTACGACAGCCCGAACGGCCAGGCCACCAAGGCAAGCGTGGATGCAGCAATCCTCGGGGCCAACGTCGGCAACGCGACGCTGACGCCCAACCCGCTGCGGCTCGCCAACGGCACATCCGGCGTCGTCAAAATGAGCTGGAAGGGCCTGGCGGTTGGCTCCTACATCGGGCGGGTTACCTTCGCCGGTGCCAGCGAGCCGACCTTCGTCAGCGTGCTGGTAACCCCGTCCGGCGCGGTCGTGGTTCCCCCGACGTCCGAGGACCAGGACAGCAACGACGGTCCCGGTGACAGCGGCGACGACGGCAAGAAGGACAAGAAAGATAAGAAGGACAAGGGCAAGAAGGTGAAGAAGGAGCAGGGCAAGATCCAGAATCAGGAGCTGGACCGCCCGAACAACGCCATCTAGGCGCAGTACCGAGCTCCTCACAGCAACAACAACAGCAACGGCCGGCGGTTTTCACCGCCGGCCGTTGCCGTTAAGCCTGTTGCCGGCCTACACGGCGCCGGTGGAACCTGCCACTCCGCCCAGCAGCGGCGCCATGGCGCGCCAGCGGGCGATCTCACAACCGTCGGTGCGGCTGAACTGGCAGTTGACTTCCCGGCCCTCAAACCAGCCGGTCACCACGGCCACCTGCGGACCTCCATACTGTTGGGTGCACAACTTGGGTGGACCGGGCTTGGGGAAGAAGATGTCCTCCCCGTGCCGGCTGACCGCCTCGAGGGCGGCCGGCGAGTCCGGCAGCGTGCACCCTTCCGCAAGGGCGCCGCCGCTGGCCGTCAGCCGGAACACGTATTCCGGGGCGCCGGGGGCCTCCGTCAGGCGGACGGTGAGATCGATTTCGAGGCGGCTGTGACTGTCTGTCATTGCGGTCCTTCCATGCTGTCGGGAGCAGCGGCCCGGCCGGACGCCGCCGCCCGGAGCCAGGGGGTGAGTTCCCGCAGCAGCCGCTGCCGCAGTTCCTGCGATTCGGCGGAAAAAGCCCGCTGGTATTCGACGTACTCGGCTTTGCCTTCGGGTGTCTCGATCAGGATGGCGGGATAGCCCCATTCGTTCAAGTCATAGGGGAAGCCTGCATGTCCATGGCCCGGATGCGCCAGGAGAGCTCAAAGCAGTCCATCACCAGCTCGCTGGGGAGCAGCGGCGAGAGCTTGTAGGCCCACTTGTACAGGTCCATGTTGGCGTGCAGGCACCCTGGCTGTTCCATGGTCCGCTGGGTTTCCCGGCTCGGCACCAGACTGTTCAGCGGCACGGCGTCCGGCGTGTAGAACCGGAAGGCATCGAAGTGCGAGCAGCGGATCCGGTTCTCCTCGACCACCTTGTCGGTCCTCTCGACGCCGAGCCGCAGCTGGAGGTACTCATGCCGGAGCTCGAACTTGTCCTGCCGGTAGACCATGGCCCATTCGTGCAGCCCGAAGCAGCCGAACTGGGCGGGCCGTGCCGCCGTCCCGGCGAGGATGATCCCGGCGAACTGGAGGGCCTCCCGGCGGTCGCGCACGAACGTTTCGACGTCGACCGTGACGGCCGTGGTGCGGCCGGCAGCCCGACGGCGGCGAGTTCGCCGTCGTCGGGCATGCGGTAATGCTTCCAGCCGGCGCGCTCCGCAGCGGCGGCACCGGAGAGCACGACGCCGGCACCGGGGTGCCAGCGCATCAGCTGGCCGGGTTTCTGGGTGTAGTACGTGAAGAGGAAGTCCTCGACCGGGTGCTTCTTGCCCGCCGACCGGCGAGCGAGGTAAGGGTCCGCGTAGCGCCGGACGCGCGCTTGATGATCGGCCTGGCGCGGCAGCCAGTCTTCCTGCGGGAAATGTTGCAGCTTAGACAGCTCCGCCGCTGGAGCCGAGGACGACCTTGGCCGCATTCCACTCGGCGATCTCGCAGCCGTCGGTCAGGCTGAAGGTCGATTCGACCGGGTTGCCGTCCACGACGCCGGTCACCGTCGCCTGTTGCGGGCCGCCGTACTGCTGGGTGCAGGGCTGGTCCGTTGGCCGGGGGCCGGGACTGACGAGCGCCGTGTTGTCCTTCAGCGCGAGGCAGGCTGCGGCGGCGTCGGGGTGCTGGCTCTCGGCGGCCGGGACGCCGTCCTGGCAGACGAGCGTGAAGTTGGTGGGTTTGCCGGTCTCGGATGGTTTGACCATGATGGCGAGTTCGGCGTTGCCCTCCCCGGGGCCCGAGGGTACGGCCGAAGCAGACGGCGGGGGCGCGGGGGTCTTCGTTTCGGTGTCCGGTGAGGGGGTGCCGGTCCCGTCTGTCTGGCCGGGGGCAGGAGCCGTCGGCGAGGGGCTCCGCCGCCGCCCGGTGTGCAGGCGGCCAGTGTGGCTACCGCGATCAGAACCAGCGCCGCGTGGCTCAGTTGCTTGCGCATCAGCAGTCCTCCTGTGTTGTGCCCAGTCTACCGCCGGGGCGGCCCGTCGGCGCCGGTCTTCGTGGCCGCAATCAAGTCCATCATGGAAGCATGCAGGTGTTGGACTTGTTCACGGGTCAGGCCCAGCCGGTCCATCATGGTGCCGGGTACGGCGGTGGCCTGCTTTCGCAGCGCGGCGCCTTGCGGGGTCAGTCCGACGGCGAGGGTCCGTTCGTCGCCGGGGACCCGCTGGCGCGTGATGAACCCGCCCGCTTCCAGGCGGCGCAGCAGGGGCGAAATGGTTGCCGGTTCCTGGGCAAGGGCGTCGCTGATGTCGCGGACGGACCGGGGCTGGATTCCCAGAGCGAGAGCATCACGAGGTACTGGGGTGGGTCAGCCCGAGTTTGTCCAGCACCGGTTTGTACGCGCCAACGACACTGCGGGAGGCCACCGTCAGCGCGAAGCAAAGCTGGTGTTCCAGCAGGAGGTCGTCCTGGGTTTCGTCGGTCACATCCGTCACAGGGGTCCTCCGTCGATAGTTAGTGCACTAATCATTAGCGTACACTGATGGGAACGTCTCGTTCTCAGGAGTGGATAGTGATGGCCAAGGAAAGTACCGAAAACGCCTCGCAGAGGTTCATGCACGCAATGGGCAAGCTCCGGATGATTTTCGGTCCGGCCAACCGCAGCGCCCTCGGGCACGAGATGACCGAGCAGAACCGTCAACTACTGGCCCAGCGCGAAGCCGAAACCCAGCAGTGGGAGACGCTCCACCGCCCCGACGGCAGCACCTATGTTGTGCCGCGCAACCCCGAGGACAAGTCGCTGCGCTGAGCGGCGTCCGGCCGCGATTCCGGCCGGTGGCGCCCATGCCTTTTCCCCGCGCCGGGCGTAAAATGAGGGCACTGGCACCAGCACTCAGCCACGGCCGTTCCCCGTGGCCCGGACGTGGGAGAGGGGTGGGAATTGTGGCACTTCCACTGAGGAAGGCTGCCCTGCGGCAGCACCTGCACCCGTCTTCATGGGCACGCTTCCTTTTCGGCCCTGCCTCGCGGGGTGATTACTCCGCACCGGTCGTTCATAAAAACGACGACTTCGAGCATGCGTCAGAGACGGACCTCGCCGGTTTTGAAGTGGAGACCGACGCGCAGGGACATCACTACGCGGTCCGAAAAGAAGACCTCCCCAAAGAGGAAGTCTGAGCAGCGGCCCGCGAGGGCATGGAAAAGGGAGCGGACGATGCCGCTCCCTTTTCCCAGTCAGTTCCGGGTGCTCACTGCGTGGCTCAGCGGCCGGTACCGCCATAGACGGTGGCCTCGTCCTCGCTGTCCAGGTCGAAGGCCTTATGGATGGCGCGCACGGCGTCGTCGAGCAGATCCGCGTGTGTCACGACGGAAATCCGGATCTCGGACGTGGAGATCATGTTGATGTTGATACCGGCCTCCGAGAGCGCGGCGAAGAACCGCGCAGAGACGCCCGGGTGGGAGCGCATGCCGGCGCCGATCAGCGAGAGCTTGCCGATCTGCTCGTTGTACTCGATGCTCTCGAAGCCGATCCGGTCCTGTGCGGCGTGCAGGGCGGCCAGGGCGTCGGCGCCCTCGACGATCGGCAGCGTGAAGGAAATGTCGGTCCGGCCGGTGCCGTGGGTGGAGACGTTCTGGACGATCATGTCGATGTTCGAGTGCGCATCGGCGATGACCTGGAAGATCGCAGCAGCCTTGCCGGGGATGTCGGGAACCCCGACCACCGTGACCTTGGCCTCGGAGCGGTCGTGTGCGACGCCGGAGATGATTGGCTGCTCCAAGGCAACTCCCTCTTGGGTTGTGATCTTGTCGTCGGCCCCGGGCAGGACCCAGGTGCCTTCGTTCTGGCTGAATGAGGAACGGACGTGCAGCGGCACACCGAAACGGCGCGCGTACTCCACGCAGCGCAGGTGCAGGATTTTGGCGCCGGATGCGGCCAGTTCGAGCATTTCCTCGCTGGAGATCCGGTCAATCTTGCGGGCGGACGGAACAACGCGGGGATCAGCGGTGTAGATTCCGTCGACGTCGGTGAAGATCTCGCACACATCGGCGTCGAGAGCCGCGGCCAGGGCCACCGCCGTCGTATCCGAGCCGCCACGTCCCAGCGTGGTGACTTCGTTGGTGGTGCGGCTCATGCCCTGGAAGCCCGCGACGATGGCAACATGCCCCTTATCCAGGGCGGTGCGGATGCGGTGCGGGTCGACGTCGATGATCCGGGCCTTGCCGTGGATGCCGTCGGTGATCATGCCGGCCTGGGAGCCGGTGAAGGACTGGGCCGAGGAACCGAACTTGTTGATGGCCATGGCGAGCAGGGCCATCGAAATGCGTTCGCCGGCGGAAAGGAGCATGTCCATTTCCCGGGCGGGGCGGAGTCCGTGACCTGCGCGGCGAGGTCCAGGAGCTCATCGGTGGTGTCGCCCATGGCGGACACCACCACAACCACTTCGTCGCCGGCGTTCTGGGCATCCACGATCCGCCGGGCCACCCGCTTGATGCCCTCGGCGTCCGCCACCGAGGAGCCGCCGAACTTCTTCACCACAAGGTGCTTCGTGGGAGCGGCGGACACGGGCAGCCCCTGCGGCTGCGGTCCGGGGTGGACTTCTGTAGTGGGCAAACTCATGCGCGCACCCTCACTGGATCATCGGGGTTATGGGCCAAGCAACCAAACGGCGCGACGGCGTAACTTCTTAGCCCAGTTTATCGCCGCGACCATGCGGTTGCTGAATTGTGACCAAATGCCAGACAGTCCCGCTCCCGATCCCGCTGGACATGCCCCGCTCGGGACGAGTTCAGAACGGGGAGCGGGCATGTCCCCCTGCCCAAACAGGGACATGCGCCCCGGTGGTGTCGAAGGATGGACATAGGGGCAGTATGTCCGCCGCTGGGCGCGCAGGCTGGGCATGTCCGGACCGGAATGTAGGCACGACGGCGGAGGGCCCGGTTTAGTGGCGGTCCGGGGATCCAGTGAGTTATTTGGCCCGGTCCAGCCTGTAGCGCCAGGACGGAAGGTTCTTGCCCGTTGTGTCCTGCACCGAAGTGAAATGGCGGTCCTGCCGGAAGCCCAGGCCCGCCAAGAGCCGGCTGGAGGGTAGGTTGGGCTCATACACGCCGGCGAACACAGTTTGTGTTCCGCGTTGTTCGAAAAGCCAGCTGACCAGGGCACCTGCCGCCTCGCGGCCCAGACCGCGACCGTGGTGGTCGGGATGGAGAACATAGCCGAGGCTCCCGCAGTCGGCGGGTATCCTGCCCGGCGCCGGCGGCTCTGCCGAGTTCCACGTCCGTCCCTCCCCAATGACCTCGCCCGTTTCGCGGAGCTCAATGGCCCAGCCGAAGTTGAACCAATCCACGCCGGACGATTCAGCGGCATCGACCAGCTGAACCAGTCTGGCGAAGTTCTCCGCGGGACTCAGGGGATCGTGGGACAGATATTGTGTGGCCACTGGATCGCCGCGGAACCGGAGGACGGCCGCCGCATCGTCGATTGCGACAGGACGCAGCACCAGGCGTTCAGTGCGGATCGGGGCCGGTCGGCACATTGGCTGGACCCCTCAGCTCAGCGCGTTGCGGCGGCCCTCGAAGGCGCGGCCCAGGGTGACCTCGTCGGCGTACTCGAGGTCGCCTCCCACCGGCAGGCCTGAGGCCAGTCGCGTGACGGCGATGCCAATCGATTTAAGCATGCGCGCCAGGTAGGTCGCCGTGGCCTCGCCCTCAAGGTTGGGGTCCGTGGCGATAATGATTTCCTGGATGGCGCCGTCGTTGAGCCGGGTGAGGAGTTCGCGGATCCGGAGCTGCTCCGGGCCGATTCCGGCGATGGGGTTAATCGCCCCGCCCAGCACGTGATAGCGGCCGCGGAACGAACGCGTGCGTTCGACGGCGAGGACGTCCTTGGATTCTTCGACGACGCAGATGATCGAAGGATCCCGGCGCGGGTCGCGGCAGATGTTGCACAGCTCCTGCTCCGTCACGTTGCCGCACACCGTGCAGAATTTGACCCGTTCCTTGACCGTGGTGATGGCGTCCACGAGCCGTTTCATGTCCTGCGGGTCCGCCTCGAGGATGTGGAAGGCCAGCCGTTGCGCGGATTTCGGCCCGACTCCGGGAAGGCGTCCGAGCTCGTCAATCAGCTCTTGAACCGCACCTTCGTACACAATGTCCTCGTTCGTTTGGGGTGATGACGGGCGGGGGCCCGGCGGGGAGGTTAGAAGCGCGGCGGCAGCGGGCTTCCGTCCAGTGACCGCTCTTCGACCAGCTTTCCGCCCAGGATACGTTCGACGGCGGCCCGTCCGAACACGCCCGATTCCTCGATCGTTTCGTCGTCCGCGCTCGGGATGTCCTGGACGTAGGTGGTGGCTGCGGCCCGGGCGGGAGCCTTGGCCCGTCCGGCCTCGGCTTCCGGGCTGTTGGACAGCCGCTGGTAGAGGCTTTGCCGCGCCGTCGGGTTTGACGCGGCCGGAGCCTCAGGGGCCGGAACTGGTGAAGCGGCGGGCGCGGCGACGGGCGGAGCGCTTGCCGAGGCTGAAGCAGCTGCAGCGCCGGCCGGTACCAACTCGGCGGAGTCGCCCCAGCCGTTCGACGCGGACACCACGGGCTCATATGCGGCGGACGACGACACTGCTGCGGCGTAGTGCGGGACCTGGGCCGCCGCGGGTTCGTAATGCGGCGGTTCCGGCTCCGGCGTCGGTTCGGGTGACACCGACTCCTCCGGCGGATAGCTCCCGACATTGGAACCGGTGCCGACCGCCCAGATTCCGGGAGCCGCTTCCACTGCACGGGCCCACGGGTCGTTGGCGGTGTCCTGCGCCTGGGGAGCCGGGACAGTGGCAGGGGACTCCTGGGACGCCGTGCTTGCACGCCCTGCCGCGGCCTTCCTTTGGCGGGACGGTGCGGGCTCTGCGGCCGGCCGGGCGGAACGCGGCACGGCCGGGGCCGACGGGTCCCAGTCCATAGGCGGTTCCTCGTCGAGCGGCGGAGCGTCCTCGTCGCGCGGGGGTCCCCAGTCGTCGTCGGGGTAGGAGTAGGACCCGGCGGTCTCCGGCGGCCCGGCCGGCTGCTCGCCGGCCGCTGCGACTGCCGGCTCCGGGGCGGAGGGCCGCTCGGGAGCGGCCGCTGCCGGGGCAGGGGAGTCGGCTGCCCGGACTGGAGCGGGCTGCGGCGCGGCAACCGGAGCGGCCGGATGCGCGAGTGACGGAGCAGCCGGAATGACCGGAACAGCTGCCGGGGCGGGCGCCGGCTGCGGTGACCCGGGGTGAGTCGGGGCGGCGGCCGGAGGCAGCCCCCAGTCGGCGTCGGTGGACGTGGCCGGGACGTCCCGGCTAACGGGTACTTTTGGGTTTGGCTCAGAGCTCGCTGCGCTGTTGCTTCCACTGGCCACGGCATTGATCTGGCATTCGATGCCGATGGTCTTGTGGATCGCCTGCCGCAGGTTCTCGGAGTGGTCCGCGCGGCCGAACGCGCCGGCCAGCCCGGAAGTGGTGAACGCGAGCGTCAGGACATGGTCCTCGAAGTGGCCCACCTGGGCATTCGGTTCGACGAGGGCCCACGTGCTCCGCTTGATTTTGGTCAGCGTCTGCAGGATCTCCGGCCAGGCACGGCGGAGGACCTCGACGTCGGGCCCGGAACCGGAGCCGGCGGCCGGTGCCGCTGCAGGCGCTGGTGCGGGTGGCTGCTGCGTGCGGACGGGAGCGGACGGGACGGACGCACTTTGTCCGGACGGAGCGGGAACGGATTGTGCCGTGGCCGCTGGCGCTGGCGCCGGCTGCATCGGCGAGGATACCTGCGGGGCCGGAGCCTTCCCGGAGGAGGCACGGTCCGCTCCGGCCGGCTCGTCGACCGGCCAGTCGCTGGTGCTGACGCGCGGCGGGGTGAGTGTTTCCCTGGCCGGTTCCGTCCCGCGCTCCGGTGCCATGGCAGGGGCAGGAGCCGAAGGCGCCGCGGTCGCAACCGCGGTCACCGGTGCCACGGCAGGGGCCGGAGTTGCCGGCGCCGGGGCTGCCGGACCGGGAACTGCCGCGGCAGGAACCGCGGGTGCCGGAGTTGCCGGCGCAGGAACGGACGGCGCAGGAGCCGAAGGCGCCGCAACCGACGGCGCCGGAGCGGGAGGCGCCGTCGCGGGGGACCCGACGTCGTTCCCGGCGTAATTCAGGCGGCGTTCCACCCGGTCGATGCGGGCGGCAATTCCCCGCTCGGTCTGCTCGGAGGACGGCAGCAGAATTCGGGCGCACAGCAGTTCGAGGTGCAGCCGCGGCGAGGTGGCGCCGGTCATCTCGGTCAGGGCGGTGTTGGTGACGTCCGCCGCCCGGGACAACTCGGCCGCGCCCAGGTTGTGCGCCTGGTTCTGCATGCGTGCGATCTGGTCCGCGGGCATGCCGCGAAGGATTGACTGGGCGCTTTCCGGCATCGCCTGGACGATGATGAGGTCCCGGAAGCGTTCGAGCAGGTCCTCGACAAACCGGCGGGGGTCATGTCCGGTCTGGATGACGCGGTCCACCGCGCGGAACACGGTGGCGGCGTCGGACGCGGCCACGGCCTCCACGACGTCGTCCAGCAGGGAGGCGTGGGTGTAGCCCAGCAGCGCGACGGCGAGTTCGTAGTCCAGGCCAGTGGGGCGGCGCCCGCCATGAGCTGGTCCAAAACGGACAGGGAGTCGCGCACGGAGCCGCCGCCGGCCCGGATGACGAGCGAGAGCACGCCCGGCGCCACGGGGACGTTTTCCTGCGTGCAGAGCAGTTCAAGGTACGCCATGAGCGGTTCCGGCGGCACGAGCCGGAACGGGTAATGGTGCGTGCGGGAGCGGATGGTACCGATGACCTTGTCCGGCTCCGTGGTGGCGAAGATGAACTTTATGTGTTCCGGCGGCTCTTCGACGATCTTGAGCAGCGCGTTGAAGCCGGCGGAAGTGACCATGTGGGCTTCGTCGATGATGAAGATCTTGTACCGGTCGCGGACGGGGGCGTAGGTGGCCCGTTCGCGCAGGTCGCGGGCGTCGTCCACGCCGCCGTGGCTGGCGGCGTCGATTTCGATGACGTCGAGCGAGCCGGAGCCGCCGCGGGCGAGTTCGACGCAGCTGGGGCACTTCCCGCAGGGGGTGTCCGTGGGGCCCTCGGCGCAGTTGAGGCAACGGGCCAGGATGCGGGCGGAGGTGGTCTTTCCGCAGCCGCGGGGGCCCGAGAAGAGGTAGGCGTGGTTCACGCGGTTCTTGCGCAGGGCCGTCATGAGCGGCTCGGTGACGTGTTCCTGCCCGATAACGTCCGCGAACGAATCAGGGCGGTATCTACGGTAAAGAGCGGTAGTAACAGTCACAGCTAAACCCTACCAATCGGCACAGACATAAAAGACCCCTCATGCACCCGCCAGAGCCCATTTACCCTTGCTACCTTCCGGTCCTGGGGAGTTCAACAGGATGACGCCACATGAGGGGCCGTCAGCAAGTTTACCCGACATTTGAGTGTGCCCCGAATCGCATGCTTTGGTCCCGGGAAATCCCGCGGGACATGCCCATTTTTCGCAGCCAGGAGTGCGCATAACGGGGGTATGTCCAGTGGCCGCCGCAGGGGTGGGGCATGTCCCCTGGGGCGGGGGCCGGAGGGGCCAATTGGGCGATGCCGGGAAGTTCAGGTATTCTAGTATCTGCTTTTGATTCAGAAGCTACTGGAGAATTCGCCTAGCGGCCTATGGCGCACGCCTGGAACGCGTGTTGGGTTAACGCCCTCGGGGGTTCAAATCCCCCATTCTCCGCGGTTGGCCCCGGTCCTTTGGACCGGGGCCTTTTGCGTCCCGGGGTAGCCGAGCCTGCGGAGCCGGGCCCGGGCAGCCTGCTCGCTGGGCCCCACCCGGCCCAGGGCAAGATGGACGACGCCGAGTGTCACCCTGGTGGCCAGCCGCACGGGCAGGGGGACCGGTCCAAGCCGGGCTGTCCGCAGGCCCAGCAGGTCGCGGTACTTGGGCTCGAGGCTGGTCACGGCCGCCGCGAACAACACCCGGTAGCCCGGTCTGAGCACGGGATGGAGCGGCGGATTGCGGATGAACGCGACCGTCTCGGCCACCTTGTCGTCGGAACGGAGCTCGCCGGCGTCGTACCAGTGATCCAGCTGCCGGCGCATCTCCTCCTCGCTGAGCGGCGGGGACACCACCCCCATCAGCTCGCCGGCCTGCGCCCACTCGCGCACGTACGCGTCGGGCCCGCCCGGGATGGGCCTGCCCCAGATCTTGTGTGCGGAGAGAAACGCGTCGGTGAAGGCGATGTGCACCCAGCGGAGCAGCTCCGGGTCATTCGCCGCATACGTCCGGGTAACACCGTGCCCGTCCACATAGTCCCCGCGCACCGATTCGTGCAGCCGCAACACCCAGTCGGAGGCTGCGCGCGCCGCGGCGGTTGAACCGTAAGAAACAGTGAAAATCCAGCGGATCGTACCCGCCAGCCGGCCCAGGGGATCCTCGCGGAACCGGGAGTGGTCATGGACCCCGGCCAGCGCACCGGGATGGAGCGCCTGCATCAGCAGGGCCCGGATTCCCGCGACGATTGTGGGCATGTCGCCATGGACGGCCCAGACCGCGGAGCCGGGCAGGTGGAAGCCGGGATCGTCGCCTGCCGCCAGCCGCGGCACCCACTCCGGAACGGCGTCCCGGGTCCCGGTAAACGTCTGCTTGAGTTCGGCCTGCCATTCCCTGAGGAGGTTGCGCATAGTCCATTCTCGCTCACCGCTGAAGTCACAGTACTTGTCCCGCGTCCCAGTACTACTGGGCTGCCACTTGAGTTTGAAAGGGGTAGCTTTTACGGTTCCCAGTGCCACCCGATTGTGGTCCCATAAGAACGTTGAGTCCGTGAAATCGGGGACTGGCGGACAGGATGCAGGAGTCACATCGTGGGAAAACACTGGGGAAACTCATCGAGTGAGCAGGCAGTCAGGGCACGGATCACCGCCGTGCGCTATATATCCGGCGGCTTCTGCCTGTCCCTGGCGGTCCTGACCTTCGGGGTCCAGGGGCTGTCCGGCACAGGCTCAGCAGTTACGCCATCGTCGTCACTGGCCTCCGGCGTGGTGGGACCCGGCGTTTTGGACCCGGGCACTGCCGCCGCTGCCGCGGGTAAGGGCGGTGAGGTCCCGGCGTCGTCAGCTGTCACCGCGGACGCCTTGGCACTGGTGGCCTACACCCGGTCGCCGGTCGAGACCGCATCCAAGACCGGAGTCCCGGGCGAGCTCAACGTGGCGTCCGCCGGACTGAAGCGGCCGGCCGAAGGCTTTCTTATGGCGCCGCTCGAATCGCTGCAGGAGTCTTCTTCCTTCGGGCTGCGGACCAGCCCCATCACCGGGTCGGCGGGCGAATTCCACTGGGGGCAGGATTACGCCGCGGCCTGCGGCACCCGTGTCTACGCGGCCGACGCCGGAGTGGTGCGGGCCGTCGGCTGGCACCCCTGGGGCGGCGGGAACCGCGTTGAGATAGACCACGGCAACGGGCTCATCACCACCTACAACCACCTTGAGGCGATCGCCGTCAAGAAGGGCGACTCGGTGCGGGTCGGTGAGGTCATTGCCCGCGTGGGAACCACAGGATCCTCCACCGGATGCCACTTGCATTTTGAGACCATCCTCAACGGCTCCCACCAGAATCCCGACGGTTGGACGCTTCTTCCGATCAAGCAGACCGACCGCCTGGGCACCATCGCCATGACCAGCTACGCGCCCGACGCCGACAAGCCCTCCAACGCGGCGCTTGGCTGGGCCGTCCCGGTGTCTGACGACAGAACACATGAAGTCACCGGCGGGGTCCAGGAACTGCCTATATCCGCGCTGCCGAAACCGCCCTCCTCCACGGCCAGCCCCACTCCGGACGCGCTGTCGCCGACGAAGCCGCGGCCGGGCACGTCGACTCCCGGCGGAACCGCCACACCGGGCGGCACCGCGACGCCGACGCCGACGCCGACGCCGACGCCGACGCCGACCCCAACACCGACACCGACGCCCTCTGAGCCCGGCACCGCGACGCCGACCCCGACACCAACACCGACGCCGACCCCGACGCCGACCCCGACGCCGACCCCAACACCAGTGACGCCAACGCCTACCCCAACAACGCCGACCCCAACACCGACGGCGCCTACCGCTCCGGCGCTCCCCCGATCGTGGAACCGGCGCCGACGTCGTTGGAGCCCACAGGGCGCCGGCGCCCGCGCCGGAGCTTACTTCGACGCCGGCGACGTCCGCGGCCACGGCGACCAGTGAACCAACGGCGACTAGTGAACCAACGGCGGCCCCGTCGTCGTCGCCCGCACCGTAGCAGGAACATAAACCCATACCCGCGCGTTTTGGTATCGAATGACTGTCGTGACCAATTCCGGAACACACATCGGACACGATTTTCGCTACCGACTTCGCGAGGAACCCGCCCATGACCTCTCTGCATAGCATTCCGCTCACTCTGATCGACGGCACGGACACCAACTTCGGCCGCTTCAAGGGGAGGTGGTCCTGGTGGTGAACGTGGCGTCGCAGTGCGGGTTTACGCCGCAGTACGCTGGCCTCCAAGCACTGCACGACAAGTTCCGCGATCAGGGCTTCCAGATTCTCGGCGTCCCCTGCAACCAGTTCGCGGGCCAGGAGCCTGCTGCCGACTCCGAGATTGTCGAATTCTGCGAACGGAACTTCGGCGTGACCTTCCCGCTGACCGCCAAATCGCATGTCCGCGGCAAGCAGCAGCATCCGCTCTACGCCGAGCTCACGAAGTTCAAGAACGGGGTCCTGCCCGGACTCGTGAAATGGAACTTCGAGAAGTTCCTGGTGAACCGCGACGGCGAGGTAGTGGCCCGGTTCGCCCCCACGGTGGAACCGGACTCGCCGGAGGTCATTGAAGCGGTTGAGTCGGCCCTCAGCTGAGAGCCGGCTCCCAAGACCACAAGGGGCCAACGGCCCCTACCCCTAAGCATGCTTACCGTCTAGACTGGCCGGACCGTCCCAAAAACCGGGTTCTTCCATGGCGCCGACGTGTGTCAGCGCGCCGGAAGATCTGCCGCCGGGTGCCCGGGGGACGGTGCCTCAGCACGCTTCGTGAATCACAACTGGACACTCCTATCGGGGGTCCGTGAAACCAGGAGGAAAGTGATGACAGGGAACAAAGCCGTTGCCTACAAGGGACCGGGCAAGGTCGAACTGATCGACATTGACTACCCCAGCTTCGAACTCAAAGACGGTCCGGGGTCAACCCCGCCAACGTGGGCCGTTCGGTGCGCCATGGCGTAATCCTCAAAACCGTTGCCACGAACATTTGCGGGTCCGACCAGCACATGGTCCGCGGCCGCACCACAGCACCCTCGGACCTGGTGCTGGGCCACGAAATCACCGGCGAAGTGGTGGAAGTCGGACCCGACGTCGAATTCATCAAGGTGGGGGACATCTGCTCCGTCCCCTTCAACATCGCCTGCGGCCGCTGCCGCAACTGCAAGGAACGCAAAACTGGCATCTGCCTCAACGTCAACCCTGACCGCCCGGGCAGCGCCTACGGCTACGTCGACATGGGCGGCTGGGTCGGTGGCCAGGCGAATTACGTGCTGGTGCCCTACGCGGACTGGAATCTCCTGAAGTTCCCGGACAAGGACCAGGCCCTCGAGAAGATGATGGATCTGACAATGCTGTCGGACATCTTCCCCACAGGCTTCCATGGTGCCGTCTCCGCCGGTGTGGGCGTCGGCTCCACGGTCTACATCGCTGGAGCCGCCCGGTCGGACTGGCGGCGGCGACCAGCGCGCAGTTGCTGGGGGCCGCCGTCGTGATTGTCGGGGACCTCAACGCGGACCGGCTGGCACAGGCCCGCAGCTTCGGCTGTGAAACGGTGGACCTGACCCAGGGCGGCCCGGCCGAGCAGATCGAACAGCTCCTGGGCGTCCCCGAAGTCGACTGCGGCGTCGATGCCGTCGGCTTTGAAGCCAGGGGTCACGGCCACGATGCCAAGGAAGCACCGGCAACGGTGCTCAACTCGCTGATGGAGATCACCGCCGCTGGCGGTGCCTTGGGTATCCCGGGACTCTACGTCACGGGGGATCCGGGCGGCGTGGACGAGGCTGCCAAGAAGGGTGCCCTCTCCCTCAGCCTCGGCACCGGCTGGGCCAAATCGCTGAGCTTCACCACCGGCCAGTGTCCGGTGATGAAGTACAACCGCCAGCTGATGATGGCGATCCTGCATGACAAGGTCCACATCGCCAAGAACGTGAACGCGAAGGCAATCACGCTGGAGGACGCGCCCAAGGGCTACGCGGAGTTCGACGCCGGTGCGGCAACGAAGTACGTGCTGAATCCGAACGGCTACCTGAGCTAGCCGCCGGGTACCTGAGTAGGGTTCCGGCGGACACATACCGGAGCAAGTATGTGTCCGCCGGATTACCCGTTGTTCCCCTTTTTCAAACATGCCTACTGGAGTTTGCACATTGTTGGCCGGATGTCTGGTTGGATAGACATTACTGAGAGGGAAGTCGGGGCTACCGCCCCCACCCAACCAGGAAGGTTGCAATGGAGCTCATCGAGGCCGAGCACCCCCGGCCACGTCATTTCCTACTCCACCTGAGTGACCCCCATCTGCTGGGAGGTTCCGCACCGTTGCTCGGCAAGGTCGACAGCGACGCCCTGCTCCAGCAGCTTTTCGACGAAGTGCGGGCGTCGGGCGCGCGTCCCGAAGCCGTGATTTTCACCGGCGACCTCGCTGACCGTGGCGAACCCGAGGCCTACGCGAAGCTGCGGGCCATCGTTGAGCCCGCCTGCAGGGCGATGGGCGCGAAAGTCATCTGGGCGATGGGAAACCACGACAACCGCGCCAATTTCCGCACCGGCCTGCTGGACCAGCCTGCCGACGACGCCCCCGTGGACCACACGTACTTCATCAACGGCCTGCGGATCATCACCCTTGACACCTCGGTCCCGGGCTTCCACCACGGTGAGCTGAGTCCCGACCAGCTGGAGTGGCTCGCGGCGGAACTCGCCACCCCCGCCCCGGACGGAACCATTCTGGCACTGCATCACCCGCCGGTGCCTTCGGTCCTGGACCTCGCCGTCCTGGTGGAGCTCCGGGACCAGACGGCTCTGGCCGGGGTGCTGCGTAATTCCGACGTCCGGGCCATTTTGGGCGGACACCTGCATTACTCGACCACCGGGACCTTCGCCGGGATTCCGGTCTCCGTGGCGTCAGCCACGTGCTACACGCAGGACCTCAACGTCCCGGTGGGCGGGACCCGCGGCCGCGACGGCGGCCAGGCGTTCAACCTCGTGCACGTCTACGAGCACACGATCGTGCACTCCGTGGTTCTGCTGGGCGACACCCCGGCAGTAGGCGAGCTGGTCTCGGCCGCGGAAACCCAGCGGAGGATCTCGGCGGCCGGAATCCGTATCCCGGGCAAAGCAAAGCTTGAGGACCCGGCCAGGACGCCCGGCCAACGCCGGCTGACCGCGAGCAACTAGCGGCCGGCGGCGGGCAGAACCGCCTACTTCTCCCAGGGCGCCTTGATCGGGTAGTACTTCTCCAGGAAGTCGGTCACCAGCTCGGCCCGTTCCTCGGCCGGGACCTCGGGGAAACTGCCGTCATTGAGGCAGAAGAAGTCCATGTTCCGCTTGGCGAGCAGCTTGGGCAGGTAGTTGAGCCCTGCCCTCGCCGTGGTGTCCACATAGCGCACCTTGGCCGCCGTCTGGGTGACGGCCCGGCCGGTCAGCAGCGCGTAGTAGTGGTAGAACGAGTTGGTCACCGAGATGTTGTCCGCCGCGCGGAAGGTGCTGGCCGCCGTCTTGGCGAACTCCGCCGGGAACTCCTGCTCCATCGTGGCCACGACGCTGCGGCGCAGCGGAGCGGCCGCGTGTTCCAGGTGTCGGGTGGTGATCCGGCCGAAACGGTCCCAGAGCAGTTTCCGGTTCACCCGTGCGGCGTTCTCGAAACCGCTGCGTTCCGCGTCGTTGTCCCCGAGCCCAATGCGGGTTTCCGCCTCGATGAACTTCGTGATGCCGCCCGGCGTGAAGAACATGTCCGGTCCGACGGCGCGGCCAAAGAACATGTCGTCGTTCGAGTACAGGAAGTGCTCGGACAAGCCCTCGATGTGGTGGAGCTGGCACTCCACGGCCTGCGAGTTATGGGTGGGCAGCACGGAGGGGTCCGCGAAGAACTCCTCGCTGCGGACAATCGTCACTCCCGGATGATCCGCCAGCCAGGCGGGTGCGGGGAGTCCGTGGCGATGAAGATCCGGCGGATCCAGGGCGCGAACATGTACACCGAGCGCAGCGCGTACTTGAGTTCGTCGATCTGGCGGAACCTGGCCTCGTGGTCATCGCCCTCACCCACCACGACGCCGGCCATCCGTGCGCGCCGGGCCGCAATGTACTCCGGGGAGCTGCCGTCCACCCAGGAGAACACCAGATCCACATCGAAGCTGATGTCGCTGGCGTGGTCCGCGAACATGTTCTCGATGGTGGGCCACGTGCTGCCGTACCGCTCCACCGTGCCGCGGACGGCGTCCTGGGCCAGCAGGGTCCGGCGGGTCAGCGAGTTCTCGATCGGGAGGATCAATTGGTCGCCCTCGAAACTCCACAGTTCCAGCTGCACCCCGGCCGAGGCGCCGAACTCAAAGCCGCCCTCCGGCTCCACCCGGGGCGGTACAGCCGGAAGATCCGGGACTGCCGGTTGGGGAGAGTTCCCCGTCGGCTACCAGCACCGAGGACTTCTTCTTGGCGTCGACGCTCATGGAGTAGAACGGCTCGTCGTGGCAGGCCTCCACGAGGGCGTCGCGGAGTTCCTTGCGGTCCTTCCAATCCACGGCAATGACCGGACGGTGGTTGTTGCCACGTACCAGGAGGTAGTCGAGGCCGGCGCCGTCCAGCACCGAGCGGATGAACATCAGGTCTTCGACCATGGCCTGGTAGGGCGTACGGTTCTCATTGACCAGCCCGTACCGGCCGCGCCGGCGCACAACGTCCTGGCGGGTCCGGAACCTCGCGACAGCCGCCGCTGAGGTGACCTCTTCGTGGGCGTCGACCGATGCCTGGCTGCCGTAATAGATCTCGTCCTGGACCAATGAGTCTGTAATGTCGGTTCTCCGTGAGTGTTTGCGTGAATGTGTGCCTACCTGCATAATAACGCCCGCCCCAAAATCGCCCGAAATTTCCGCGGATTCCACGCCGTTGATTCAGCCCAGCAGGGCCCTGCGCCAGCTGCGCAGGAAGGCGGCCCCGGCGTCGTCGTGGATGATGTCATCGCCCAGCCCCAGGTCCGCCGCGGTGAGCACCTCGTAGGGTTTCACGGGGACGCCGTCGGCGGGCCGGACGTCGATGTGTTTGACCGGGTGGTCGTTGTGGTGCAGCCAGTCGGCCATGGCGTAGTCGGTGCGGGAATCGCCCACCGTCCGCCAGGCCTGCGGGGTGACGCCTTGGGCCGCCAGGAGCTCCACCGCCCGGCTGGCACCCAGATCCTTGCCGAGCCGGACCGACTCAATGTCCGTGGAGATGATGGTGGGATCCACCCGGTAGTCGATCCGGTCATCGGAATCGGGGGCATGGTGGTCCAGCCGCACCACTCCGAGGCCATGCCGGCCCATCAGGTCCATGGCATCGGCGTCGAACAGCTGCTGTTCGGCCCGGTAGTCGGAGTTGTCGACCGAGATGTGCTGCTCCACGGAGACCATCGCCAGTTTGGTTTCGTCGAAGAACATGTGGCTGGCGTAGTCCTCGGCGACCAGCCGGCGGATGTCGTCACCGAAGGCGCTCGGGATGGCCAGATCGTGATCGACGTGGACGGCCCCGGGCCCCGTGGAGGTGTAGCTGAACCAGACGGCGCCCTTCTCGCAGATGGCGTGGATGAGGATACTGGAGGGCATCCCGGCGGCGATCATCGGCTCCATGACCTGCTCGCGGATGAAGGCGGCCGAACGGCCGGTGTTGAAGATGACCGGGATCCCCGCCTCGGCCAGCGCCAGCAGGTCCGCGATGATCTCCGGCTGTACCGCGCGGGTGACAGGACTCGCCACGGGACCGTCGACGTCGAGCAGCAGTGCCAGCGCGGGAGTCGACGGCGAGTGGGAAGCTGAAGTCTCGGGAGTTGTCATGGCCCCATTCTCCCAGCCGGCGGGCATCTTTGCATGCGCTGTGGACTGTGCCGCGGGCCCGGTGTTGGCCATGACAGCGCGGGCGCACCATGTGACAAATGGTTACCGTTTGGCTACAACCTCCCGCCGCCGGGGAGTCTGGATTCCCTTGGCAGTCCAAGTTCCTTAGGCTGGCATGGTGATATTCAAAGCCGTGGGCGAGGGACGCCCGTACCCCGACCATGGTTACAACACGCCCAAGGACTGGGCAGCCCTGCCGCCGCGGCCGGTCCGGCTGGACGAGCTGGTGACCACCAAGCGCACGCTGGACCTCGAGGCTCTGCTGGCGGAGGACTCGACGTTCTTTGGCGATCTGTTCCCGCACGTCGTCGAGTACCGGGGTGTCCTGTATCTGGAGGACGGCCTGCACCGGGCTGTCCGGACGGCGTTGCACCAGCGCACGGCGATCCACGCGCGCCTTCTGGTGATAAATGGCTAGAAGGCCGAAGGACGTCACCGTCCTGCATGGGCACCACGTCATTTCCGGCTCGGATTTGCGCGCCACCTTCGTCGACGATGACGGACTGCAGGAAAACCCCGGCAGGATGCGGCGCCGCATCGTGCATGGCGTCGTCCTGGTGCTGCTCGTGGGGCTGGTGGCCGCTGCGATTGTGGTTGCCCTGGCCATCATGAACGGCCAGATCAAGATCCCGACGGCGGAGCGCAGCCAGGCTGCCGCGTCCGTCTGCCCGGAGGCGATTTACGACTACACGCCGCCGGAGAAGATCAATCTCAACGTTTTCAACTCCACCTCCCGACCCGGCCTCGCCCGGTCCGTGGCCGGCGAGTTCGCTGCCCGCAAATTCAAGGTCGGGGCCGTGGCCAACACAACGTCGGGCTACCGGGGTGTGGCGCTGATCGTTTCGGGCGCCGCGGGACAGTCTGCCGCATTTAGTGTCCAGCGCAATCTTCCCGGCTCGGACTATTTCCAGGACGGCCGGACGGACCCGAGTGTGGACGTCATCCTCACCGGGGACTTCAAGGGGCTGGCGAAACCGGGGCTGGTCGACCAGACGCCGGGGCAACTCAGCTGCCCGCGCGAGGAACGGCGGATCGTGGATGAATCGGCGTGGCCGGTGACCCCGACAGTGACGCCGACGGCGGGCTAATACAAGCGCCTGCCGCGGAAGCCTCGCCCGGCGGGGTACTGCGACGGTTACGGGAGCCTAGGGGTTCACGCGGACGGGGCGGCCGGCGTCGTCGAAGCGCGCCCCGGCGCCCAGCTGGACGAACCGCACGGTGCGGGCCAGCCGCGACTCCGCCCCGGAATCCTGACCGGCGCCGTCCCCGCGGGCCGCACTGGAGGACAGCGTGCCGTGGATGAGCTGCGCGAGCTGGGTGATGTCCGCCTCCGGAAGGTAGCCCTGGGCGATGCCGTCGCGCAGAATGCCCTGCAGGAGCACACTGAGCTCCCCGACGTGGTCCGCCAGTTTCGCGAACGACGCCGGCGAGAGCACGGCCCCCATCGCGGGACCCGGCGGCAGGTGCCGCCGGCTGAGGTCCTCGACCTGGGCGCGGACGTAGAGGGCCAGCCGGTCCACAGGGTTGTCCAGCGAATCCAGGGATTCGCGGAGATCAACCAGGAACCGCTCGGTCTCGTCCAGCGCGTAGGCGATCAGGAGCTCTTCGATGTCCGCGTAGTAGTTGTACACGGCGGTCCGGCCGATCCGGGCGTGGCGTGCGACGTCGGTCATGGTCAGCCCGGGTAGACCGTGGGTGAAGAGGAGTTCGCCGAACGCCGTCAGGATGCGGTGCTGGGTCTCGGCGCGTTGGGCGGCGTTGCTCGCGGCCGAAATCCTGGGCATACAGACACTTTAGCGCCATCTGTCAGCAAACGCGGGCTCCGGCGGCGGCCCCGCTCCGGGTTCGCCGGAAACCTGCCCGGTCGCCGGAAACTTCCGGCGACCCCGAACGATTCCGGCGAGTTCGACGGCGGCGGAACTCAGCTCGCGCAGCCGTCCGGACCGCAGGCCTCGCCGGTGGCGGTGGCGGTGCTGCCTGCCGTTCCCACCATGACCAGGGGCTGGCTTTCCTGCCAGGCCTGCCCGAGGGCCGCGGCGAACGTCTCGGCCGGCTGGGCGCCGGAGAGCCCGAACTTGCGGTCAATCACGAAGAACGGGACGCCGCTGATCCCGAGGGCACGGCCTTCCTCGAAGTCCATCCGGACGTCGTCGGCGTACTTGTCGGTGGTGAACAGTTCGTCCAGTTCCACGGCGCCGATCCCAAGGTCCGCGCCCAGGGACGTCAGGTACTCCCGGCTGCCGATGTCCCGGCCGTGCTCGAAGTGGTCGCTGAGCAGGCGTTCCTTTGCGGCGTCCTGCTGTCCGTGCGCGGCAGCGAGGTGGATCAGCCGGTGGGCGGTGAAGCTGTTTGCCACCACCACGTCGTCGAAGCGGTAGTTGAGGCCCTCGCCCTTGGCCTGCTCCGCCACGTGCGCGAACATTCCGGCGACCTGGGCCGGGGCCATCCCCTTGCGGGTGCTCAGGTAGTCCAGTTCGGTGCCGTCGTAGTGCTCCGGCAGCGACGGGTCCAGCTGGTAGCTGCGCCACTGAACCTCCACGGACTCCCGGTGCGGGAAAGCCGCGAGGGCGGTTTCAAAGCGGCGTTTGCCGATGTAGCACCAGGGGCAGGCCACGTCGGACCAGATCTCAATCTTCATGCCCGGCACAACCCCGGGGCGGCCGGCCACATTCCCTGGCGGGACTGTCGGCTTGGTCACGGCGTGACCGGGCGCTCCATAACGAAGTCGTATTCCACCGTCCTGCCGAGCGTGAAGGACTTGGTGCCGACCTTCCGAAAGCCGGATTTTTCGTAGAAGCGGATGGCACGGGCGTTCTGTTCGTTCACGCCAAGCCAGAGCCCGCGGGCGCCGGCCTCCGCGGCCGCGGCGACGCTGGCGTGCATCAGTTCGGCCGCGGCGCCGATCCCGTGATGGTCCGGGTGGACGTAACACTTGCTGAGTTCGGTCGACGGCAGGATGGTCAGGGCGGAGGCCACGTCCGGGTCCCGGGCCGGCCGGGCAACGAGCAGGCTGTAGCCGCGGAGGTCGCCGTCGACGTCGATCACCAGGACGGTGACCTGCGGATCGGCCAGGTAGGCGCGGAAGTTGGCCTCGCTGAGGGTGGCCGCCAGATGGGCCGCGATGTCCGCGGCCGTCGAGCTGGGCGGGCAGGCCAGCGGGAAGGTGACGGCCGCCAGCGCAGCCAGCCCGCCGGCGTCGTAAGCGGTTGCCCTCCGGATGATGTGGGTCATGGCTGATTCCCGCGGCCCAGGCTGCGCAGGAACGCGAGGCCAGTTTCGGCCAGCCGGTCCTGGCTCCGGGCCAGCGGCCGCCAGATGGATGCCGCCACGGCAATGGCGGCATTGTCCACCGTGAAACTTTCAATGTTCAGCGGTCCTGCGTAGCTCACGTCATTCAGGACCTGCAGGAAGCCGTTCCAATCGGTCTGATCCCCGCCGGGGCGCCGCGGTCGTTGCCGCAGACCTGCACGTGCACCAGGTGTTCACCCGCGGCACGGATGGCCGCCGCCACCGAACGCTCCTCGATGTGAAGGTGGTAGCTGTCCAGCGCGAGGCCGACGCCTTTACCGAGCAGCGGCCCCAAGGCCTCCAGCGCCTGGTCCACCGTGTTGATCAGTGATGTTTCGTACCGGTTCAAGGGTTCGACGCCCAGCACGACGTTCGCCTCCTGGGCCAGGGCCGCGACCGGCTGGAGGTTCCGGCGCAGCTCCGCGTAGGCGTCCCGCCGCTGCTCCGCCGACATCCGCCAGGTCCGGCCGGTTTGGGCGTAGAAGGGTCCGCAGACCGTGGGCGAGCCGATGCTGCCGGCCATGGTGATGCAGGCTGAGAGGTAGGCCTGGGTCCTTTCCACGGAAGCCGGATCCGCGGCCACCAGGTCCCGCCCCGGTGCCATGGCCCCCACCACGAAGGGTTTCAGCCCGGTGCCCGCAAGGGATTCCAGTACCGTGCCGGGGGTGAAGTCGCCGGCGTTTTCGAGCGGGAGTTCGACGGCGTCAAAGCCCATGGCGGCGATTTTTTCCAGTAACCCGGAGAGGTTGGAGTCGGTCAGCGGGGACTCCCAGACCCAGGTGCTGATCCCGAGGGGACGCTCCACGCTGCCTTCCTTCCTCTGCTTGTCCTGCCACTGCCTGTCCTGCCGCCCGGTCCGGGTGGGCGGTCCCGCGGGAAGTCCGCGGGACCGCCGGGCCGTCAGGGATCTGCCGCTGCTGCCAGACCTCCGGGTAACCGGCCAGATCCTCGCCGCCGAACTTGGCGTAGTGCCCGCCCGGCATACCCTCGTTACTCTTCAGCCACGCATCCAGTTCGTCAACTAGGATGGGCTTCTGCGGCAGGACCCATTCCGTGGGAATCTCCTCACCCTTGAAGATCTTTTCCAGAGCCAGCAGCGGGGTCCGCCACTGGAAATTGGAGTAGACCGGGGCCATGGCGTCGATCCCCGTTGCCTTCCACTTGGTCAGGAAGCTCATCTCGTCCTCGCCGGTCATGATGGGGAGATCCTTGCCGGCGTCCTCGAAGGCCTCGAGTGCGGCCACCGCACCGTCTCCGGCGTCCATCCAGACGCCCTTGACGTCACCGGTGGCCAGTTCATCGGAGATGATTTTCTTGATCTCGGTGGGGTCGGCGCCGGTGAAGTAGTCCTTGGCCTCGATTCCCTTCTCCTCAAAGATCTTCTTGGCGGCCGCCCAGCGGTGCTCCAGCACGTCCACACCCGGGAGGATGCGCAGGGCCACCACCTTGTCGCCGGATTGAAGCTTTTCGCTGAGGAACGTGGCGGTGTCGATGCCCCAGGCGAAGCCGCCGATCGGGTGGATGAACGTGGTGGCGCAGTCCGTCTCCACACCGCGGTCGAAGACCACCACGGGCTTGCCGGTCTGGCAGGCACGTTCCACGGCCTGGGTGAGCGCCGCGGTGGAGTTGGGCGAAATGACGAACGCGCCGCAGTTGCCCTCGGCGATGAAGTAGTCAATGTCCGCGATTTGGGTGTTGTCATTGTCCTTGGCGTCCCGGGTTTCCATTTCGGAAATGACCCCGGTTCCCTGCAGCGCCTTGAGCTGTTCATTCATGGTGATCCAGCCGGTCTGCCGCCAGGGGTTGGAGATGGAGGCGTTGGCGAAGCAGACCTTCTGCGCTCCCTGGGCCGCGAACTTCGACGTGTCCGTCATCGGGCCCGCGATGTACTGCAGGTAGGGCTTCTCCGGGTCCCCTTCGAAGGTGGCCGAGCGTTGCTGGTTCTGGGTGTCGTAGAGCGCCTGGTCAAACCACTCCTGGCTTGCCGGACTGCTTGCTGCCGGAGAGCCGGTGCCGCCCCGTCGTTTCGGTGACGGACGGGTCGGTAGTGGTACATGCGGTCAGGGCCGCCAGCGGCAATGCTGCGGCCAGGGCGATCGCGCGGACAGATTTTTTGCGCATTAGACTCTTTCTCCTCCTTGTACGGTGCCCTCGGCGGGCGTGGATGCTGCGGCCAACTGGTGCTGTTCGTCATGGGCGGCGGAACTGGCCCCCTTGCGCTTGCGTTGCCATGACCGGGACGCCGCGGCCACCGCGATGATGATGATTGCTCCCTGAACGGTGTCCCGCCACGTCGCCTGGACCCCCATGAAGTTCAGGAGGGTGAACAGCGACTCGAGGGCGAAGGCCCCGGCCGCGGCGGACAGGACCCAGCCGCGCCCGCCGCCCAGCACAACGCCGCCGAGAACGACGGCGGTGATCGCCGTGAACTCGTACCCGCGCCCTACCGACGGGTGCACACCCGCATAGCCCACGAGCAGGATGCCGGCCACGGTGGCGGACAGCGACGACATCATGAAGGCGCGTGTCCGCACCCACCAGACGCGCGAACCGGCGAGGGCGGCGGCCGCAGGATTGTCCCCGACCGCGATGAGCGTGCGACCGAAGGGACGGCGCATCAGAACAAACGCCGCGGCCGCCACTGCTGTCAGGATGATGACGGGGTACGGAATGATGTCCAGGACCGGAACGTCCTGGATGCCGCCGCGCCCGATCTGCCGGAAGCTGTCCGCAGGGTTTCCCTGCGCCGCGCCGCCGGTCCAGTAGAGGACCAGCCCCAGGAGCGCCAGCATCATGCCCAGCGTGACAATGAAGCTGGGGACCTGCAGCAGGGTGGTGATCAGTCCGTTCACCAGCCCGATGAAGGCGCCCAGCACAAGCATCAGGGCCAGCACGGGGAGGACTTTCGAGTCGTCCTGCCCGATCAGGTTGCCGGCCACGATGACCTGCATCGTCACGACCGATCCCATCGACAGGTCGAATTCCCCGCCGACAATAACGAAGTACTGGCCGATGGCGGCGATGGCGATGGGGGCAGTCCTGCCGATAAACCGGATGAAGGAACTCGGCTCTCCAAAGGACGGATTCAAGACGATGACGGCCGCCAGGAGACCGATCAGCAGGACGAAGACGGCGCCTCCGGGGGTGCGCAGGGCCCGCAGGAGCCGCTCGGAACGGCTGGCGCGGTTCTGCTTGAGAATCGCGCTGCGGCGGGAGTTCAGTGCTGTACTCATGGCCCCTCCACCGGCACTGGCTGGGAGGCGGGCGCTGGCGCCGGACCCTTCGCGGGGAACCGTTCCGGTCTGCTGACGATGCGCCGCCGGGCATAAACGGCGACGGCGGCGACGATGACGACGCCCCTGACCACGTCCTTCAGGAACGGGTTGACCTGCATAACGGACATAATGTTGTCCAGCATGGCGAAGATCAGCACACCGCCGAGTGTGCCGGTGATGGTCCCCTTGCCACCGGACAGCAGCGTGCCGCCGAGCACAACTGCGGCGATGGAGAGCAGGTCGTAGCCGCCCTGGGAACCCACGGTGGGGCTGCCCACGCCCAGCCTGCTGGCAAGGAGCAGCCCCGCCATCCCTGCCAGTACTGAACAGATGACGTGCGCCGTGATGACCGGCACGTCAACGCGGATTCCGGATGTACGGGCCACGGCAATGTCGCCGCCGACGGCGTACAGATGATGCCCGACGCGGGTGCGGTGCAGGAGCAGCATGGCCAGTCCCGCGCAGGCCAGCATAATGATCGTGGAGATCGGAACCGGGCCGAGCCCCGTGGCTCCGACCATGCGGAACGCAAGGGGGTCTGGCCGAAGCTGCCCTTGAAATTGGTGGCGAGGTAGCCGCTGATAATCAGGCCCACGCCAAGCGTGGCGATGAATCCGTGAACGTTCAGGCGGGCGACGATCAGCCCGTTCGCGAGTCCAATGACAGCTGCCGTCCCAAGCGTCAGCAGGACGGCGGACATGATGTTGTTGGGGTTGTTGGCCATCACGCCCGCGGCGATGAGGCTGGCCAGGCTGGTGACGTAGGGAACCGAGAGATCCAGGCTTCCTGCCAGGATGACCAGTGTCTGGCCGATCGCGATGAAGCCCAGAACGCTGGTTCCGGTCAGGATGCTCGATATATTGCCGGGGCTGAAGAAACTCCGCCCGATGGAGTTCACCAGCACCGCGCCCAGGATGAGTGTCATCAGCGCCACAAGGTAGACGATCTGGGTGGAGGACAGCCGCTCGAAGAAGCCCGCCCGCTGTTTCATGCCTCTCCTTCCTGTGCCGTCCTGGCGCCGGTTCCCAGCTGGAGGATGGCTTCTTCTGAGGTTCCGGCAGGCAGTTCACCCACGAGCCGGCCATCACGCATCACAAGGATCCGGTCCGACATGCCGATGACTTCCGGGAGTTCGCTGGACACCATGAGGATGGCCTTGCCCTCGGCCGCGAGCTGGCGCATCAGCCGGTAGACCGCCACCTTGGCGCCCACGTCAATGCCGCGGGTGGGTTCATCCAGCAAAACGAGCCTGGGCCGGATAGCCAGCCACTTGGCGAGGACCACTTTTGCTGGTTGCCGCCGGACAGGTACTGCACTTCCTGGTCCAGGTCACGGGCTATGACTTCGAGGGAGGAAAATACGCCCGGGATTTCTGTCCTGACTTCTCCGGTGCGGCGGGGAAAAACGGATCTGATCACGCTCAGTGCGTTGTCCAGGATGGACTGGTTCAGGCTCAATCCCTCGGCCTTGCGGTCCTCCGTGATCAGTGCCATCCGCGCCTGCACGCCCTGGCGCGGCGATTTGGGCAGCAGCTCCACGCCGGCCATCTTCATCGCTCCGCGGGTGAAGGGTGCGGCGCCAAAGATGCCGTGCAGCAACTCCGTGCGGCCGGACCCTTGGAGCCCTGCCACACCGACAATCTCGCCGGGCCGGATGCTGAGGTTGATTCCGTCCAGCTGGCCGTTTCCGGCGTCCTGCAATTCGAGGATCGGCTCCTCGACGCGGTCTGCGGCCGCGTCCTCGCGGGGCAGTTTGTCCGGGAAGAAGGCCGAGATGGGGCGGCCCACCATGAGCCGGACCAGCCGGGCGTCGTCGAGTTCGGAGGCGGGCTGGGTGCTGACCACCTTGCCGTCCTTCAGGACGGTGATGACATCGCAGAGGTCGAACACTTCGCGGAGCCGGTGGGACACGTAGAGGACGGCAGTTCCGCGTTCACGCAGTCGGGCCACGATCTCGTAGAGAAGTTCAACTTCGGCGCCGGCCAGCGCGGCCGTGGGCTCGTCCATGGAGATGATCCGGGCGTTGTAGCTGACCGCCTTCGCGATCTCCACGACCTGCTGCTCGGCCACCGTCAGGCTCCGCACCTGCATGGTGGGCCGGATGGCGGTGATCCCGAGGGACTCGAGCAACTCCGCCGTTTTCGAGTTCATCAGGGTCTTGTTCACCAGCAGCCCGCGGCGGGGCTCCCGGCCAAGGTAGACGTTCTCGGCCACCGTCCGGTCGGGCAGAAGGTTGAACTCCTGGAACACCGATGACAGCCCGGCTTCGTGGGCCTTGGTGGGGTGGCTGAACGTGACTTCCTGCCCCTCAAGGAGCATGGTCCCGGCGTCGGGCTGGTACACCCCGGCCAGTACCTTCATCAGGGTGGATTTCCCCGCGCCGTTTTCCCCCATGAGTCCGTGCACCTGGCCGCGGTGCAGGCTCAGCCGGGCGTCCTCCAGTACGGGGATGCCGAAAAAACTCTTGGTCAGGCCGCGGACTTCCAGGATGGGCGGCGGTCCAGGGGAACCCGAAGGGAGCACTCCGGAGGCGGGCACGGCATCAGTTTCGTTGTGGTTCTCCATCGAGGCGTCCTCCACGCGCTAACTGTTGCAGGGGCGATTCCGGTCCGTCAAGGAATAAGCGATCGTTCACTCTTGCTGCTTTGCGCCCCGGTCCTTGGCGCTGAAAGCAGCGTCGAACGAGGTGCTCGACGGCGCGAAGTCGAACTTTTTGAGGGCGGCGAGGGCCTCCGGTGCTCCATGAAGACGGTCCATCCCGGCGTCTTCCCATTCCACGGAGATGGGGCCGTCGTAGCCGATCGCGGTGAGGGCCCGGAAAGACGACTCCCAGGGCACGTCGCCGCGGCCGGCGGAGACGAAGTCCCAGCCGCGGCGCGGGTCGCCCCAGGCCAGGTGGGAGCCCATCACGGTGTTCCGGCCGGTGGGCCGGAGCTTGGTGTCCTTGCAATCGACGTGGTAGATCCGGTCCTTGAAGTCCCAGATGAAGGAGACCGGGTCGATGCCCTGCCACATGAAGTGGGACGGGTCCCAGTTCAGGCCGAAGGCCTTGCGGTGGCCGATCGCCTCAAGGGTGCGGACGGTGGTCCAGTAGTCGTAGGCGATCTCGGAGGGTGGACCTCGTGGGCGAACCGGACGCCGCATTCGTCGAACACGTCCAGGATGGGGTTCCACCGGTCCGCGAAGTCCTGGTAGCCGGCGTCGATCACGGCGGCCGGGACGGGCGGGAACATCGCGACGTACTGCCAGATGGAGGAGCCGGTGAACCCGACCACGGTGTCCACACCCAGGGCATTGGCGAGCCGGGCGGTGTGCTGCATTTCCTCGGCGGCACGCTGGCGGACGCCTTCGGGGTCGCCGTCGCCCCAGACCCGCGGCCCGACGATGGCCTCGTGGCGGAAGTCGATGGGGTCATCGCAGACGGCCTGGCCCTTGAGGTGGTTGGAGATGGCCCACACCTTGAGGTTGTACTTGTCCAGGACGGCGAGTTTGGATTCGACGTAGCCGGGTTCGTCCCAGCGCCAGGCGTCCAGGTGGTCGCCGGACACGGCGATTTCCAGGCCGTCGTAGCCCCAGCCGGAGGCAAGGCGCGCGACTTCCTCGAACGGGAGGTCGGCCCACTGGCCGGTGAACAGGGTGTAGGGGCGGGGCATGTCAGGCTCCTTCGGTCACGGTGACGGGGGCGGCAGCAGCCCGGGAATTATGGAGATGGACCCGGGCGCCGCCGCCGCGGCGCTTTCTTCCACCGCGGCCAGGATCCGCTGGACAGCCAGTCCGTCCTGGAACGACGGCGATGGCGGTGTTCCAGCGTCGATCGCCACGAGGAAGTCGCGGATTTCGTGCGTAAACGTGTGTTCCCAGCCGAGGACATGGCCCTGCGGCCACCAGGCGCCTACATATGGGTGCTCGGGTTCGTTGACCAGGATGCGGCGGAAGCCCTGCTCCCGGACAGGGAGTGTGGCGTCCAGGAAATCGAGTTCGTTCAGGTTCTCGAGGTCAAACAGGATGGAGCCTTTGTCGCCGTAGATTTCGAGTTTGAGCGAGTTCTTCTTTCCCGTGGCCACCCGGGAGGCCTCAATCGAGGCGACGGCCCCGGACGCAAGCGTCAGCGTCGCCCAGGCGGCGTCGTCGACCGTCACTTTTTCGAGTCCGCGGGCGCCGGGCCGGTCCGGGGTGAATGTGTGCAGCCGCCCGGAAACCTCGGTGACCCGGTCGGCAAGAAGGAACAGCACCTGGTCGATGGCGTGTGAGGCGATGTCGCCCAGCGCCCCGGAGCCTGCGGTGTCCTTGTGCAGCCGCCACGTCATGGGCGTTTCCGGGTCCACCAGCCAGTCCTGCAGATAGGCGGCGCGGAATTGCTTGACGGCGCCCAGCCTGCCCTCCGAGATCAGCTCGCGGGCCAGGGCCAGGGCGGGGACCCGGCGGTAGTTGAACCCGATCATCGACTGGACTCCGCGGGACTGCGCGTCGCTGGCGGCCGCGGCCATGGCTTCCGCCTCGGCAACAGTGTTGGCCAGCGGCTTCTCCACGAGGACATGCTTGCCCGCGGCGAGGGCGGCGGTGGCGATCTCGGCGTGCATAAAGCCGGGGGCGCAGATGTCCACGATCTGGATGTCGTCGCGGGCAATGACGGAGCGCCAGTCCGTGGCGGACTCCGCCCAGCCGTACCGTGTCGCGGCTGCAGCGACTCCCTCCGGGTCCCGCCCGACGAGGACCCGCCGTTCGAAGGCCGGAACATCGAAATAACTGGCCACATTGCGCCAGGCGTTCGAGTGGGCCTTGCCCATAAAGGCGTAACCGATCATGGCCACGCCGAGCGGGCGCCGTCCGTGGGTTGAGCCCTGGGGATGCATGGTTCAGCCCTGAAGAGTGGCGGCCGTGGGGTCCCAGTCCTCGGGGAGGGCCGCTGACCGCGGGGCGGAGCTTTCGACGTCCACGAAGGCGCGGGTGTCGATCGACTCGGAGATGGAGGCCATGGTGTCGAGGATGTGGAACGCCAGCTCACCCTGGGCCCGGTGCGGCCGGCCCTCTCGGATGGCGCGGGCCATTTCCAGCACGCCGGCGCCGCGGCTGGCGGTGGAGCCGAGAGAGGGAACGGTGGTCCAGTCGTCGGAGCCGATCGCGCAGATCCGGATGTCGCCGTCGAAATTGTTTGGGTCCGGCAGCGCGATGGTGGCGTCCGAACCGGTGATTTCCACGAAGCCGGCGCGTTGGAACGGCGAATCGAAGCTGAAGATGCTCTGCCCGGACTGGCCGCCTTCGAACTCCAGGATGGAGCTGACGTGCGTCGGGACAGTGACGGGGAATTCCTCGCCGGCTTTGGGGCCTGATCCGATGACGCGGGTTTCGCGGGATTTGGAGCCGAACGCTGCCACCCGGCGGATGCTGCCGAACGTCTGGACCAAAGTGGTCAGGTAGTACGGGCCAATGTCGTACAGCGGTCCAGCGCCGTCCTGGAATAGGAATGCCGGGTTCGGATGCCAGGACTCCGGACCGGGCGACTGCATCAGCGTCAGGGCGGTCAGGGGCGTTCCGATGTCGCCGCGTTCGATCATCCGGCGCGCGGTCTGCAACCCCGCGCCGAGGAAGGTGTCCGGGGCGCAGCCGAGGCGGACCCCGGCGGCGTCGGCTGCTTTGAGCAGCCCGCGGCCGCTTTCCCGGTCCAGCGAGAACGGTTTCTCGCTCCAGACGTGTTTGCCGGCGTGGACGGCCTGGGTGGCCACCTCGACGTGAGCCGCCGGGATGGTCAGGTTGATGACAATCTCGACGTCGGGGTTCCGCAGGACGGCATCGACTCCGCCGTGGTTCTCAACCCCGTACTCCGCGGCGCGGGCGGCGGCGGCGTCCTCGAAGAGGTCTCCGATCGCCACGACCCTCACGTCCGGGAAGCTCGTCAGGTTGTCCAGGTACTCCCTGCTGATGACTCCGGCGCCGATAATGCCAACGCCCACGGGGCCCGCTCCGAAGGGGCCGAAGGCGCCTGCCGCGGGGCTCATACGGAGGCCTTCCCGGCGCTGAGGTACCTGAAACTGTCCGTCACGGCATCGAACATGTCGCCCTGGAATTCGTCGAGTTCGATCACGCCGACCTCAAGGGACCCGGCGGCGTCCAGGACATCCCAGATGGGCATCTTGCCGTCGCCCACGGCGAGCTGGCCGGAGGGGTCCGCGGTGACGGGGCCGTCCTTGATGTGGATGAACTTCACCCGGTCACCCAGGCGGGCCAAAAGTTCGACGGGGTTCTGTCCGCCCACGGCGGCCCAGTAGGTGTCGAGTTCCAGGACGATTCCGGGGTCAAGATGGTCCGCGAGGTGCTCCAGCGCGGTCTTGCCGTTGATCACGGACTCAACTTCCCACCAGTGATTGTGGTAGCCGACGCGGACGCCGTAGCCGGCGCCCTTGGCGGCAGCGGCGTTGAGCCGCGCAGCGGTGTCCTTGATGTCGTCGAGGGTTTTCCAGCGCTCGTCCGGCACAAAGGGCTCGATCACGGTTCCGATGCCCAGCTGCCGGGCGGCGGCAAAGATGGCGTCCTGGTCATCGCTCAGCAGGGAGCGTGGCCGGACGGGGCGGTGAGGTTGTTCTCAGCCATGGCCTGCTGCAGGTCAGCGGCCTTGGCGACGAAATGGTAAGGCTCAACCATGGTGAAGCCGATCCCGGCCAGGCGCTGGATCGTTCCGGCCAGATCCTCTTCCAGGGCCCTTCGGACCGTATAGAGCTGGATCGAGTATGGCACTGTCTCTCCTCGTCGTTGGGGTGTGAGCTGCAGCGGGCCCGAGGGGCGACCCGGATCGGTGGGTTGCCCTAGATCCAAGCTAGGACTACTTCTGCCGAGCGTCAAGCAAAAGTTGAAACTCAGGTTCCAGATTCTTCGAGCGTGACATGCAGAAGTGCCGCGTGCTATCACTGACTCATGACCACACCCGCCGGCGCCGAACCTGCTGCCCCCGAGGCCGCCGGCAGTCTGTCCCGGGCCGGTGACCTGTTCCAGTTGCTGCGCGACGGCAAGGCCCGCACGCGCGCCGAGCTGGCCCTCACCACCGGCCTGGCGCGCTCAACCGTCGCCTCCCGGATTGACGCGCTGATGCACTCGGGACTGGTCGGACCGGCCGGCGAGGCCAGTTCCAGCGGCGGCCGGCCGCCGTCGCGCTTTGCCTTCAATCCCGCCGCCCGTGTGGTGCTGGCGGTGGACGTCGGCGCCACCCACGTGATCATCGCCGTCACGGACCTGGGCGGAACGGTGCTCGCGGAACGCCGGCTGAGCCAGGACATCGCCGACGGCCCGGAGCCCGTGCTGGACCGCGTCGTTGCGGAAGGGACCAAACTGCTCAGCCAGGCCGGCCGCGGCCTGGATGACCTCGCCGGCATCGGCATCGGCCTGCCCGGTCCCGTGGAGCACGCCAGCGGGATGCCGGTGAAGCCGCCGATCATGCCCGGCTGGGACGGGTTCGACGTCGTCCGGCGCGTCCAGCGCTCGCTGCCCGTTCCCGTGCTGGTGGACAACGATGTCAACATCATGGCCCTGGGCGAGCAGACGTCCTACTGGCCGGAGCACGACAACTTCCTGTTCATCAAAGTCGCCACCGGAATCGGTGCCGGCATCATCAGCAGCGGCCAGCTGCAGCGCGGCGCCAACGGCACGGCCGGGGACCTCGGCCATGTCCGGGTGCCGCGCGGCGACGACGTGCTCTGCCGGTGCGGAAACTTCGGCTGCCTTGAGGCGCTCGCGTCCGGCCCCGCCGTCGCGCACACCCTGACCCTTCAGGGCCTGGACGCGGACAACGGCGGCGACGTGCTGCGCCTGGTGGCCGAGGAAACCTGCAGGCCATCCAGGCCCTGCGCCAGGCCGGCCGCGACCTCGGGGACGTACTGGCCACCGTGGTGAACCTGCTCAATCCGTCCGTCATCGTGATCGGCGGAAGCCTGGGCCAGGCCGGCGAACACCTTATGGCCGGCGTCCGTGAGGTGGTCTACCGGCGCTCGCTGCCGCTGGCCACCACGCATCTGCGGATCGGCCTGTCCATGGCGGGGGACCAGGCCGCCATCCTGGGCGCCAGCCAGATGGTGACGCAGTATGTGCTCTCGCCCGCGGTGATCGAGGCGACGCTGCAGGCCACGGGCTGACGACGGCCGGAACCCCGCGGGTGTCATAATCGGCGCCTCCGGCCGGGGCGCGTGATAGCAATGGGACTGATGAAAGCATATTTCTGCCCGCCGGCCGAGCCGCGGCACCCGTGAGCGCCAGCGTCCTGGCCAAGGTGCCGCGCAGCTGGATCCTGCTGGCCGCCATCGGGCTCATTGCCCTGAACATGCGCGGCCCGTTCGTGGCCGTCGCACCGGTGGTGGGCCTGATGCAGCAGGAACTCGGCTTCTCCCCGGTGGAACTGGGACTCCTGACGGGCATCCCGGTGCTGTGCTTCGCCCTTGCTTCACCGCTCGCCTCGCTGGCGGGGCGCAAACTCGGCGCGGAAGTCGCCATCACGCTCACGCTCCTGGGCGTGCTGCTGGGGGTGATTGTGCGTTCGGCGGGCAACGGCGCCGTCGTAATGCTCGGCACGGTGATTCTGGGCGTCGCCATCACGATCGGCAACATTGCCGTGCCGCTGATCATCCGGCGCGACTTCGCGCCCGCCCGGCAGGGCACGGCGATGGGCATCTACACCGCCGCCCTCAACATCGGCTCGTTCATCACCGCCATGGTGATGGCGCCGCTGGCCGAGCTGTTCGGCTGGCGGCTGGCCCTGGCCGCCAGCGGACTTTTCGCCGTCGCAGCTTTGGTTGTCTGGGTTCTCGCGTTCGGCCGCCGGGCGTTCCGCCCCGAACCGGTCCCCGAGCCGGAGCCCGCCCGCGCCGGGATTAGGCGGGCGTCGCGCTGGATCACGGTGGGGCTCACCGCGGGCTTCGCCGGGCAGGCGTTTTCCTACTACGGTGTGACCGCCTGGCTGCCCAGCATCCTCGCGGACGAACTCGGCATGACGGCAGCACAGGCCGGGGCCGGGTCCTCGCTGTTCCAGATACTGGCCATCGTGGGCGGGCTGGGCGTTCCGCTCGCGGCCCGTTTCGCCAGTACGACGGCGGTCGGCCTCACCCTCGGACTGCTGTGGGTAACCGTTCCCGCGGGCCTGCTGCTGGCCCCGGAGCTGTGGTGGCTGTGGTCCTCGTTTGGCGGCGTCGCCCAGGGCGGCGGCATCACACTGATCTTCATCGCCATCATCCGGCTGGCCCGGGACCAGGCCTCGGCGGGCCGGATGTCCGCCGTCGTCCAGGGGTGGGCTACTCCTTCGGTGCCCTGGCGCCGACCCTGCTGGGCTACGTCAACGGCGTCACCGGATCCTGGACCGGGCCGCTGCTGATGGTGCTCGGATCGGTGGCGCTGTTCATGGTCGGGACCGGGCTCTCGCTGCGCCACGTACCGAAGGCGCACTGACCGGCGTCGGGGTTCTGGGGGCGCGGGGCGAACCGCCGAGGTGACAGTTAAAGCCCATGTCCGCAAGGAACATGGGCTTTAACTGTCACCTCGACGCCGTTGTCGATTCAGAGGGTTTTCCGTCGCCGGGCCGCCGCCCCGGATCTCGGGGTGCCTGTTGCGAAGGGCATGGCAGCCCAGCGAACGGAATTCCGTACGGTCCGGTGCTACCGGACCGAACTTAGGCGGGGACGAGCGCCGGGTCCTCACTGGGGACGTCGCCGCCGTCGCGCGCTTCATGCAGGAACCGGTCGTAAGCCGGAAGCGTCAGGAACGCCGGGAACGCCGCAGTGAGCGTGACCTCCTCGAAGATGTCGCGGGCATCGGCGAAGCGGTCGCCTTCGAAGCGTTCCAGCTTGGCGAACTCCTCGTCCAGCATGTCCTCGACCCAGTCGCGGGTGATGACGTCGCCCTGGTCCGTGATGGCCCGGGAGAAGATCCACTGCCACAGCTGCGAGCGGGAGATCTCCGCGGTGGCGGCGTCCTCCATGAGGTTGTGGATGGCGACGGCGCCGTTGCCGCGCAGCCAGGACTCGATGTAGCGGATGCCGACCTCGATGTTGTTCCGGACGCCCTGTTCCGTGATGGTGCCGGTGGTGGAGGCGATGTCGAGCAACGCGCGGTCGTCCGGGGTGACGTCCTCGCGGAGGCGGCCCAGCTGGTTCGGGCGGTCACCGAGCACGGCGTCGAACACCTCGCGACAGACCGGCACCAGGTCCGGGTGCGCCACCCAGGAGCCGTCGAAGCCGTCGCCGGCCTCGCGGGTCTTGTCCGCGCGAACCTTCTCGATGGCGATTGCGTTGGCCTCCGGGTCCTTGCGGTTGGGGACGGCCGCGGCCATGCCGCCGATCGCCATGGCGCCGCGCTTGTGGCAGGCCCGGACCAGCTGTTCGGTGTAGGCGCGCATAAACGGCTGCGTCATGGTCACCTGGCTGCGGTCCGGCAGGACGAACCGCGGGCCGCGGGTGCGGAAGTTCTTGATCAGGGAGAAGATGTAGTCCCAGCGGCCGGCGTTCAGGCCCGCGGCGTGGTCGCGCAGTTCGTAGAGGATCTCCTCCATTTCGAACGCGGCGGTGATGGTTTCGATCAGCACAGTGGCGCGGATGGTGCCCTGCGGGATGCCGAGCAGGTCCTGGGCGAGGACGAAGATGTCGTTCCACAGCCGGGCCTCGAGGTGGTTCTCGATCTTCGGCAGGTAGAAGTACGGGCCCTTGCCCTGGGCGATCAGCCGGCGGGCGTTGTGGAAGAAGTACAGGCCGAAGTCGACGATGCCGCCGGCGATCGGCGTGCCGTCAATGAGCATGTGCTTTTCCGGCAGGTGCCAGCCTCGGGGCCGGACCACGATAGTGGGCAGCTCCTCGGCGGCGCGGAGCTTGTACTCCTTGCCCTCGGGCGACGTGAAGTCGATCCGGCGCTCCAGCGCATCCGTGAGATTGAGCTGGCCCTGGATGACGTTGCGCCACGACGGGGTGGAGGAGTCCTCCATGTCCGCGAGCCACACCTTAGCGCCGGAGTTCAGCGCGTTGATGGTCATCTTCTTGTCCACCGGGCCGGTGATCTCCACGCGGCGGTCCGTCAGGCCCGGGGCCGGGGAGCGACGCGCCAGTTCGGATCGTTGCGGACGGACTCGGTCTCGCGGAGGAACCGCGGGTCCTGGCCCTTGCCGATCTGCTGGCGGCGGTCCCGGCGGGCCTGCAACAGCTCCAGCCTTCGTCCCGCGGTCGCCTTGTGCAGCTTGGCAACGAACGCCAGCGCGTCGGGAGTCAGGACCTCGCTCTGCCGGCAGATGGGCTGGGCAGTCAACGTAACCCCGTTGATGGTGAAGTTGTCAGTGAAGCTGTTCATTTCAAATCTCTCCTATATAGGAAGAACGACGGCGAGTGGTGACGTGCGCTGGAGGCGGCGGGCCGGATGCTCCGGAAGCGTGCGTAAAGGGGCCCCATTGCCGCCCCGCCCAGGTGCGTAGTGGGGAAGGCGGCAATGGGGAATAGCACGCGGAGGAGTGTTCGGACCGCCGGCGGAGCTGCCGCCGTCGTAAGCGTTAGTGGAATTGGCCCTCTTCGGTCGATCCGACCAAGGCGAGGGTGGATGCGTTCGGGTTGAGCGCGGTGGCGATGTCGTCGAAGTAGCCGGTGCCGACTTCGCGCTGGTGCTTGGTGGCGGTGTAGCCGCGGGATTCGGAGGCGAATTCCTTCTCCTGCAGCTCGACGTAGGCGCTCATGCCTTCACGGGCGTAGCCGTGGGCGAGGTCGAACATCGAGTAGTTCAGGGCATGGAAGCCGGCCAGGGTGATGAACTGGAAAGTGAAGCCCATGGCGCCGAGTTCGCGCTGGAACTTGGCGATCGTGGCGTCATCGAGGTGCTTCTTCCAGTTGAACGACGGGGAGCAGTTGTAGGAGAGCATCTGGTCCGGGAAGTCGGCCTTGACGGCTTCGGCGAACTTGCGGGCCAGCTCCAGGTCCGGGGTGCCCGTCTCCATCCAGATGAGGTCGGAGTACGGGGCGTAGGCCTTGGCGCGGGCGATGCACGGTTCGATCCCGTTGCGGACCTTGTAGAAGCCCTCGGCGGTGCGCTCGCCGGTGATGAATTCCTGGTCGCGCTCGTCGACGTCGGACGTGATCAGGGTTGCTGCTTCGGCGTCGGTGCGGGCGATGATGACCGACGGCGTGCCGGCGACGTCGGCTGCCAGGCGGGCGGCATTCAGGGTGCGGACGTGCTGCTGGCTGGGGATCAGGACCTTGCCGCCGAGGTGGCCGCATTTCTTCTCCGAGGCGAGCTGGTCTTCCCAGTGCACGCCCGAGGCGCCGGCCTGGATCATGGACTTCATCAGCTCGTAGGCGTTGAGCGGGCCGCCGAAGCCGGCCTCGGCATCGGCGACGATCGGGACCATCCAGTCCTCGACGGTCTGGACGCCCTCGGAGAACTCGATCTGGTCGGCGCGGAGCAGGGCATTGTTGATGCGGCGGACCACGGTGGGCACCGAGTTGGCCGGGTAGAGGGACTGGTCCGGGTAAGTGTGGCCGGAGTTGTTGGCATCGGCGGCGACCTGCCAGCCGGAAAGGTAGATGGCGCGGAGGCCGGCCTTGACCTGCTGCACGGCCTGGTTTCCGGTCAAGGCGCCCAAGGCGTTGGTGTACTTGCCTTCCTGGTGCTCTTCGGTGAGCTGCTTCCACAGCTTCTCGGAACCGCGGCGGGCCAGGGTGTGCTCCTCGGAGACGCGGCCGCGGAGGCGGACGACGTCGGAGGCCTTGTAGTCCCGGGTGACACCTTCCCAGCGCGGGTTGGCAGCCCACTCGAGCTCCAGGGCGGCGGCCTGCTGTTCGGGCGTCTGGGTGGGCTCAAATGCTGCAGTCATCTTTGTCTCCTTGGTGGGGTCCGGGCCGGCCAGTCTGCGTCTCTGCAGATCCTGGCTGGTTGTTCCCGGACGGTGAATCTTTCCGTAAGACCTACTTTTCTGTACTTTCAAGGGGCTTTCTAGACTAAAAGTATGGAAAGAAATGCACTTCTTCGCGTATTCTCAAGAAATGCATCCCGCCAGCTGGAACCGCCCCGTCTCCTCGCCGTCCGCGCCCGCCGGTCCGGAGGTGGACGTCATCAGCATGGGCCGCCGCGTCCGCCACCTCCGCAAAGCCGCCGGGCTCACGCTCGATGACCTCAGCGCCACCGTGGGAACCGCTCCGAGCCAGCTGAGCCTGATCGAGAACGGCAAACGCGAGCCGAAACTGGGCCTGCTCCAGCAGCTTGCGGCGGCCCTCGGCGTGAGCATCGACGAACTGCTCGGTGCGGAGCCGCCCAACCGCCGGGCTGCCCTTGAAATCGAGCTGGAACGCTACCAGCGCAGCCCCATTTACGAGTCCCTGAACCTGCCCAAGATCCGCATCAGCTCGCGGCTTCCGATGGATGTGCTCGAGTCCATGGTGGGGCTGCAGCACGAGCTGGAACGCCGGCTCAACGAGCAGGTCGCGACGCCGGAAGAGGCCCGGCGTGCGAACGGGGAACTGCGCGCCATGATGCGCGAACGGAACAACTACTTCCCAGAGTACGAGGCCGAGGCGCAGAAGGTGCTGGCGTCCGTGGGGCACACGAGCGGCCCGCTGTCCCACCATGTCATCGCGGACATTGCCGGGCACCTCGGGTTCAGCCTCCATCACGTGGGCGACCTGCCGCACTCCACCCGCTCGGTGACCGACCTGAAGAACCGCCGGATTTACCTCACCCAGAACGCACGGAGCGACCACGACCCGCGGTCGGTGCTGCTGCAGGCGCTGGGCCATTACGTCCTGGGCCACCAAACGCCCACCAACTACGGCGATTTCCTGATGCAGCGTGTGGCCACGAACTACTTCGCCGCCGCGCTCCTGCTGCCCGAGCAGGCCACGGTGGAATTCCTGCAGAGGGCCAAACAGGCGAAGGAAATCGCGGTTGAGGACATCCGGGACGCCTTCGCCGTGTCCTACGAGACGGCCGCGCACCGCTTCACCAACCTCGCCACCCAGCACCTGGACATCCGCACGCACTTCCAGAAGACGCACAAGAGCGGCATCATCTACAAGGCGTACGAGAACGACGGCGTGACGTTCCCGCAGGACCACACCGGCGCCATTGAGGGCCAGCCGTCGTGCAAGAACTGGACGTCCCGGGTGGTTTTCGACGTGCCGGACAAGTTCAGCGCCTACAACCAGTACACGGACACCCCGGCGGGGACCTACTGGTGCACGGCACGGACCGAGCGATCTGCCAACGGCGAGTTTTCACTGTCCGTTGGGGTTCCCTACGCGCAGGTGAAGTGGTTCCGCGGCCGCGACACCACGGAGCGGTCCAAATCCACCTGCCCGGATGAAAGCTGCTGCCGGCGGCCGCCGGTCGCCCTGACCGCCGAGTGGGCCGGAAACGCCTGGCCCTCAGCGCGGGCGCACTCCCACCTGCTCGCCGCGATGCCCCCGGGCGCCTTCCCCGGTGTGGACGAGACAGAGGTGTACTCCTTCCTGCAGGCGCACTCCGGCAGCTGATTGCAACCCCGTCCACGACGCTACCTTTTGCCCGTCGCCGGCTCGCTTGCCCTACGTCTCAGCATTTTCTAGGGGTATCCGGGGTGACAGGACGCGATGTAAATTCCGATAGCGTACTTCGCTCCCGGACCAGCGGCCCGTTTCCCTCAGAAAATGTAGAAATTCACGAAGGGAAGCGCAGAAAAGCGGTGCCAGGCCGTCATCACCCTCATCCAACGCATCGACGAACTTGGCTATGCGTACGGGGTCCATGGCGGTTACCTGGCCGCCGGAGGCATTGGTATAAATCGGTAAGAATGTGAACAACTGCACCAGCACGATAGGTTCCGGCAAGGTCCCGCGCTCGCGATGCCACGTCATAAATGCGATTAGGGAACCCAGTGCCTGGTCCTGACGCGACGCTCGGGCACTTGGACGGCCGGCTGGTTTCCCGGACTGGTGCCCTCCAGAGCTTCGACGTGCCGGACGGCGCCGGGGTTTATTGGCCACAATCAATCCTTACGGTGGAAGTGAGGCGGACTGCCTACCGAAAACGCTACGAGTGGGAACCCAGGGCCTCAATCGTGCGCCAGCCGTATGTGGAAAACGGCCCCTCCGGGCGACCTGCAGGACGCTGCCACCCTTCACCCTTGGAACCCGCGCCAAGGCGGGCGGACTATATTGGCCAGTGTCAGCTCATCGACCCACCTCGCGGGAGTGTGCACCCATGGCCCAGGAACTTGCGACCCAGCTCATCGAACAACTTCAAGCCGCCGGCGTGCAGCGAATCTACGGGATTGTCGGCGACAGCCTGAACCCGATAGTCGACGCCGTCCGGAAGACGGGTGGTGCCGCCAAAGGCGGGATCGACTGGATTCACGTCCGGCATGAGGAGGCCGCGGCGTTTGCGGCCGCGGCGGAGGCACAGCTGACCGGCCGTCTCTCGGTGTGCGCCGGTTCCTGCGGTCCGGGAAACCTGCACCTGATCAACGGACTGTACGACGCCAACCGCTCCGGAGCACCGGTGCTGGCCATCGCCTCGCACATTCCCAGCAAACAGATCGGCAGCAGCTTCTTTCAGGAAACCCACCCGGACCGCCTCTTCAACGAGTGCTCGGTGTACTCAGAGCTGATCAGCACCGCCGAACAGGCCCCGAGGGTCATGCACAGCGCCATTCAGCACGCTGTCGCCCTCCGGGGCGTCGCCGTCGTGACCCTTCCCGGTGACATCGCGGATCTGGAGGCGGCAGCTCCAACCCCAGCCCCCGCAGCGTTCCGCCCGGCGGCGATGGTGCCGGACCCCGCCAGCGTCCGGGAACTGGCTGACGCCATCAACGCTGCGGACAAGGTGGCGATCTTCGCCGGTGCCGGCGTCGAGGGCGCGCACGATGAGGTCATCGCTCTCGCGGAAGCCGTGAACGCCCCGATCGGGCACTCGCTCCGGGGCAAAGACTTTATGCAGTACGACAACCCCTACGACATCGGAATGACGGGGCTGCTGGGCTACGGCGCAGCAGCTGAGGGGATCGAGGACGCCGATCTGCTGATCCTGCTCGGCACAGACTTCCCCTATGACCAGTTCCTGCCGGGAACCCGCACGGCGCAGGTGGACCGGGCCGCGCAGAAACTGGGCCGCCGGACCGACGTCGACGTTGCGGTCCACGGCGACGTGCTGCCCACCCTTGCGGCCCTGATGCCGTTGATCCAGCCGAAGAAGAGCCGCCGCTTCCTCGATGCGATGCTCAAAAGGCACGACCGGCTGATGAACAAGGCCGTCGGCGCCTACACACGCAAAGTGGAGACCAAAGAGCCGATCCACCCCGAATACGCGGCGTCGGTGCTGGACCAGGTGGCGGCCAAACACGCAATCTTCACCGCGGACACGGGCATGTGCAATGTGTGGACCGCCCGGTACATCAATCCGCTGGGAACCCGCCGGCTGATCGGGTCCTACCTGCATGGTTCCATGGCCAACGCGCTTCCCCACGCGATCGGCGCCCAGTTGGCCTACCCCGGGCGCCAGGTTGTGTCGGTATCGGGCGACGGCGGCCTGTCGATGCTGCTGGGGAGCTGATCACCGTTGCCGCGCACCGGCTCCCGGTCAACGTGGTGGTGTTCAACAACTCCACGTTGGGCATGGTCAAGCTGGAGATGCTGGTGGACGGGCTCCCGGACTTCGGGGTGGATGTGCCCGACGCCAACTATGCCGCGGTGGCCCGCGCCCTGGGGTTCCACGCAGTCCGCGTCACCGACCCGTCCCGCATTGAGGCCGCGTATCGGGAAGCCTTCGCCCACCCCGGACCGTCGCTCGTGGAGCTCATCACGGACCCCAAGGCGCTGTCCCTCCCACCGAAGATCAAGGGCGCCCAGGTCCTGGGCTTCGCCACGGCGATGTCCAAGGTGGTCCTCAACCGCGGCGCCGGCGAGGCCGTCAGCATGGCGCGGAGCAACCTGCGCAACCTCCCGCGCCGCTGACAGCCCCTTCCTGGCGGCCGGAAACCCGCGAGTTCGCCGGAAACGCCCCAGTTCGCCGGAAGGTCCCTGTGTGTCAGGCTCTTGTGTGACAGGTTTGTTGTCACCTTGGCCGGGCGTGCGGGGCGGGGAAAGGTCCCGTGATGGATTTTGTTGTTCCTTCCCGTGTCTCGAACCGGATCCACTTCACTCTTGCGCAGAAGCACGCGATTCTGGAGGAGTACGACAAGTGCCTTGAGCGAGGTTCCAGGACTGCGTTCAGCAGAGCGGTGAGCATCAGCGAGGGCACCATTCGGCTCTGGGCCCGGCAACGCGATGCCGGTGAGCTGAGATCCAGATCCACAGCAGGAAGCGAGGACCAGCGATTGAACGCAGGAGATAAGCAACAGCTCAAACGGGTCTTGAAGGAAAACGAGATTCTCAAGGCCAAACTGGCCCGGTCCGAGGCCGCGGTCGACATCCTGGGAAAAGCTTCCGCGCTCTTGGACGCCATGGCCAAGAGCGCTGCGGAGACGGAACCGAAGCTTCCGGAGCCGGAGCCGGAGCCGGGTCGGCCGGAATGGTTGATGCCAAAGTCTGGAAAGACATCGCCCTGACCTTTGCCGGGAACCTCATCACGGCGGGCTGGTCCGCGGTGAAGACCTGCGCGCTGCTGGGCCTGCACCGCACCACCTGGTACCGGCACCTGAACCCGCCCGCGGCGGCCGGGATCACCGTGCCGCACACCGACCGGGCCTACCCGAACCGGATCACCGGCGCCGAAACCGACGAGTTCATGGAACTGCTGAACTCGCAGGATTACGGGAAATTATCGGTCACGCAGGCGTACTACCGGATGCTGGACGCGGGGCACTGCTCGTTCTCGATCGCCGCAGCGCACCGGATCGTGGCAGCGCACGGGCAGAACGGGGACCGCCGCGCCCAGCGCCCGGGCACCGGCCCCAAGCGGGCCAAACCGGTCGTGGTCGCGACAGCCCCGAACCAGCTCTGGAGCTGGGACATCACCATGCTCCACGGCCCCGGCAAACACACCTACCGGCTCTACACCGTCATGGATGTGTTCTCCCGCAAGGTCGTCGGACACCGGATCGAATACACCGAAACCGCCGCCCACGCCGCCGCTCTCATCACGGACGCGGTCACCGGAAACTGCCAGCGCCCCGCCGTGCTCCACGCCGACAACGGGGCCCCGATGCGGGCAGGCACCACCCTGGACCTCGCCCGGTCCCTGGGCATCGAACTGTCCTATTCCCGCCCGCGGGTATCGGATGACAACCCCTACTCGGAATCACTGTTCAAGACCGTGAAATACGATCTCGACTTCCCCGAAAGTTCCAAGACCTGCATCATGCCCGGGCCCACATGGCGGCGTTCTTCACGGACTACAACACCAACCACCGCCACAGCGGCCTGAACTACTACACCCCCGACACCGTCCACCACGGCCTCGTCGAGCAGGCCCGCCAGCGGCGGCAGGCAACCCTCGACGCCTGCCACGCACGCAACCCCCACCGCTACCGCCGCAGGCCCACAGCACCCGGCGCCCCCGTCCACGCCGGCATCAACCACAAAGAAACCACCCAGCTGTCACAAACAGCTTGATATATACCGAGGTCCCGGCGAACTGGCGCGTTTCCGGCGAACCGGATGCCGCGAACCGGGCGGGCGAAACGGCGTCAAATCGTGACCAGGGCGTGGTCGCCCTTTCCCGGGCCCGCTGGTTGACTGGCCCTAGGCGGATCTCCGCCCGTCTACTTTCGCTGTTGTGCGGGCCATGGGGGCGCGATGAAACAGAAGACCACAGCGCGGCTTGTTGCCGCGGCGGCTGTCATGGCGCTGGCCTTGACGGCCTGTTCCGCCTCGCCTCCTGCGATGTTGAAGGCCGACGGCGTCGAACGCGTTTCGGCGGAATGGTCCGCCTACCCGGCCGAGTTTGCCCAGCTCAGGGCGTCGGCGCAGAAGCTGGGCGCCGCGCTTATGGCAGACGGCGGGGACGCCGGCAGCGGAAACGTGGTTTCGTCCCCGGTCAGCCTGCTGATTGCCCTGGCTATGCTGCGGGCGGGTGCATCCGGCGCAACCGCTGCCGAGATGGACAGCGTGCTGGGCCTCCCCGCGGAGCGTCGCGACGAAGCGCTGAACGCGCTGCAGGCATCCTTGGAAGCTTTCGACGGCGACCCCGGCTCGGTGGATGAAGAGGACCCTCCGCGCCGGCCGGTCCTGCATACAGCCAACGGTTTGTTCGTGGACAAGGGCGTCCCCACGGGGAGGGCTATCTGCAGTCCCTGGCCCGCTATTACGGGACAGGCGTGTACCCGGTGGACTTCCAGGATGAGGCGGCCACCAAGCCTGCGATCGACGCCTGGGTGAACCAGAACACGGGCGGACGGATCAAGAAGGGACCCGCGAAGTACGACCGTAGAGACACGTTCAGCGTGCTCAACGCCGTGTACTTTGCCTCGGCGTGGAAGGTCCCCTTCGACCCGGCCGACACCGCCGATCTGCCCTTCACCACGCCCGACGGCGGGCAGGTTTCCGTCCCCACCATGTCGGGCGTTCAGGACCTTGCCTTCGCCCAGGGTGCAGGATGGCAGGCGGTGGAGCTGCCCTATGCCGAGGGCTTTGTGATGCGCCTCGTGCTGCCGGATGCCGGGGCCTCCATGCCCGGACCGCAGGAAGCCGCCGACGCTGCCCTGGCCCTTGAAGCCGGCGCCCCGGCTCCCGTGCAGATCTTCTTGCCACGGTGGGACCACAAGAACGACTTTGAACTGCGCAAAGTCTTCACTGACCTGGGCCTGCAGAATATGCTCCAAACCAACACTGACTTCGACGCAATCCAGCGCGGCCTCAAGATCCAGGCGGCAGGGCAGTCCGCCACGATCACAGTGGCGGAGAAAGGCACGGTTGCCGCTGCCGTGACCCAGATCAACGCGCGGGCCCTCAGCGGCGTGGCGGCGACGACGGTGATCCATTTCGACCGGCCGTTCCACTACGAAATCATCCATGCCGAGACCGGGCTGCCCTTTTTATGGGCAGGGTGTCCGATCCCCGCTCATCTTGAGACGCTCCCTCGGATTCTGCAGGGAAAAACCCAACGCTGCCTCAGCACGTGAGGGAGCGTCCGGGCGGTAGCTGCGAGACCTGAGGGAGCGTCCGGACGGTAGCTGCGAGACCTGAGGGAGCGTCCGGACGGTAGCTGCGAGACCTGAGGGAGCGTCCGGGCGGTAGCTGCGAGACCTGCGGGAGCGTCCGGGCGGTAGCTGCGAGACCTGAGGGAGCGTCCGGGCGGTAGCTGCGAGACCTGAGGGAGCGTCCGGGCGGTAGCTGCGAGACCTGAGGGAGCGTCCGGACGGTAGCTTCCGGAACTGAGGGAGCGTCGAATCTGAAGAGCGTTAGCGCGGGCCGCCCTGCCAGAGCGCGTCGAACGGCGCTCCCGAGGCCACCCGGTTGCGGATTCCCGCGGTCACAAACGCCTTGGCCGTCCGGGCAGCCTCGAGCGGCGTCGCGCCCTTGGCCAGCTCGGCCGTCACGGCGGCCGCCAGCGAGCAGCCGGCACCCGACACCGCCACGTCGCCCACCTTCGGGGCGGACAGGACTTCCAGCGTGTCGCCGTCGTAGTAGACGTCGACGGCGTCCGGCCCGGCCAGGCGCACGCCGCCCTTGGCGAGCACCGCGGCGCCGCTGAGCTCGTGGATCCGGACCGCGGCAGCCTTGAGCGATTCGAGATCGGTGATTTCAAGTCCGGAGAGGGACTCTGCCTCGAAATGGTTCGGTGTAACGAACGTGGCCAGCGGCAGGATCTGCGCTTTGAGGGCCTGGTCAGTGTCCAGCGCATGGCCGGGCTCCTGGCCCTTGCAGATCAGCACCGGATCCAGGACCACATTCTTGAAGGCGGAGCCGCCAGCGCCTCGGAGACCGTGGAAATCGTCGCCGGACTGCCCAGCATGCCGATCTTCACGGTGTCCAGAACCGACGGTGCGCCGGACGCGGCACCGTAGGCCGCCGTCGTCGCCTCCAGCTGGTGGGCGATGACCTGCTGGTCGACCGGGACGAAGCGGTGGTTCCAGTTGTCCTGCGGATCGAAGGACACGATGCAGGTCAGGTTGGCGATGCCGAACACGCCCAGTTCCTGGAAGGTTTTCAGATCGGCCTGCGCGCCGGCGCCGCCGGTGGCTTCGGAGCCGGCGATGGTCAGGGCGACGGCGGGAGCAGCCGTGGCGTCGTCGTGGGCGGGGCTGCCAAGGCGGCGGAGTCAAAGGCGGTGGAAGTCATGGTCCCATCCTGCCATTACCGGAAAACCGCCCGCATTGTGCGCATGACCAATATGAACAAAACCCAAGTGTTCCGGATCACCGCCAATAAGGTGGCGGACGGTGTTGCTTTCTTGCGGCGCCGGATCCAGGAAGGTTCATTGATGAGCACCCAGCTGTCCGAATCGGCACAGACTAGACGAGCCGTAAGCAATATTCTCAAAGGCTCTGCCGGCAACCTCGTGGAGTGGTACGACCTCTACGTCTACACAGTCTTCGCGGCGTATTTCCAGTCGCACTTCTTCAATTCCGAGGACGAGCTCCAGGCGGGCCTTGAGGCGATGGCCGTCTTCTCGACGTCGTTCCTCATGCGCCCGATCGGCGCCTGGTTCTTCGGCCGCTACGCCGACCGCAAGGGCCGAAAAGCCGCACTGACGCTCAGCGTGACGCTGATGTCGGCCGGTTCCTTCGCCATCGCGGTCCTGCCGACCACCCAGCAGATCGGCGTCTGGGCGCTGCTCCTGCTGATCTTTGTACGCCTGATCCAGGGATTCTCCGTCGGCGGCGAATACGGCACCAGCGCCACCTACATGTCCGAGGCCGCGACCTCCAAGCGCCGCGGATTCTTCTCCAGTTTCCAGTACGTCACGCTCATTGGCGGCCAGATGATGGCGCTGCTGGTGCTGGTCATCCTGCAGAACACCATGGACAAGTCAGCGTTGACCGAATGGGGCTGGCGCATCCCGTTCGCAATCGGCGGCGTCGCGGCGCTCGTTGTCCTGTGGCTGCGGCGCTCGATGGAAGAAACCGTGTCCGAGGAGCAGGTCGAGGCCGCCAAGGTTCCTGCGGTTGCAGGCGTTGCCCAGCCGGGCACCATGAAGCTGCTCTTCACCCAGTACTGGAAGCCCCTGCTGATCTGCATCGGCGTCACGCTCGGCGGCACCGTGGCGTTCTACACGTACACCAACTTCATCCTGAAGTTCATGAACGATACGTCCGGCATCGCCAAGACAGACACGTCCGTGATCAACTTCTGGGCTCTGTTCATCTTTATGCTGCTCCAGCCGGTCTACGGGCTCATCTCCGACAAGGTCGGCCGGAAGCCGCTGCTGCTTTGGTTCGGCATCACCGGCCTGCTGTTCACGTGGCCGCTGCTGTCCACTCTGGCCGGGACCAAGGACCCGTTCACGGCGTTCCTGCTGATGATGGGTGGCCTGCTGATCGTCGGTGGCTACACCTCGATCAACGCCCTCGTGAAGGCCGAGCTGTTCCCGGCCTCCATCCGTGCACTCGGCGTGGGCCTGGGGTACGCCATTGCCAACTCGCTGTTCGGCGGCACGGTTCCGCTGATTGGCGCCGCGCTGCAGAAGGCCGGTCAGGTGGACCTGTTCTTCACCTACGTCACCGTGGCCATCGGCCTCTCGCTGCTGGTCTACATCTTCGCGCTGAAGAACAAGAAGTCCACGCACCTGGACCACGAACAGGGCCACGCCTGGGAGCCCGCGGCTGCCCCGGTTTCCCCGGTTTCCCCGGGCGACGGTCGCCTGGACGACGAAAAGGACCTCGTCGACGCCTCGCGCCGCTAGGGCCACCGGCCGCTCGCGAACGGGCACGCTTACGACGGCGGGTTGCGGCTACGGAACGCACGTTCCGGGAGCTGGCGGCCCGCCGTCGTCGTTAATGGGGCGCAGCTGAGGCGGGGGCTGCCGCTCCGGATCTGCCGCTTGGGCTGCGGCCGTTCGGCCCGCGCCTACTGGGCGTTGTCTGCGAACCGCAGCTGCAGGATCGTCGCGATGGTGCCTGCCGTGAACGTCCCCGCCAGCACCACGTAGCTGCCGGCCGTGAGCGTGTCGACCGGGTCCGCCACCATTCCGATCAGCAGCGGGACGATCGAGTAGGGGAACCACTCCGCCCAGCCGGTTCTGCCGAACAGGTTTCCCAAGGCGAGCATCACGAGGGAGAAGGCGATGGGGGCCACCTCACCGCGGCTCAACACGGCGATCCAGGCAACCACGGGAGCGAGCAGGAAGGATATCGACGCAGCAAGCAGCACGTTTGCCAGGCCGGTAGCGGCCAGCTCCGCAGAGAACCCCGGCAGCCCCATCGCAAATCCGATCGCCATCGCCTCGAGGAGGACGAGGACGATGAGTGCCATCCACCACACCGCCGCGACCGCCAGCTTGGCGACGGCGAACCAGTGACGGGCCACGGGCAGCGCGAGCATGTTCTTGGCGGTGGCATCGCCGTACTCCCGGCCGAACAAGTAGGCGACGATGAACGCCAGCAGGAGCATCCCACCAATGCCAAAGACCAGCGTGAGCATGTAGAAGTATTCGGGCCACGTCGCCTCGAGGCCAGCGAGGCTCGCTTTGGTGCCCACAAGCCCCAGCTGGGCCGCCCGCCCCGGTTCGCGCACGATCCACATGAACAGCGCTATGCCGAGCGGCATCATCGCGAGCACCGCCAGGGTGGCCCAGGTCGCCTTGGCGCGGTGGAGCTTCGTGAACTCGGTGGCGAGAACCTGACCGAACATCAGGCCACGGAACCCTTGGCTGCAGCGCCCTCGGCTGCAGCGCCTGTGGCTTCCTCGCCCGTGCGCGCGAGGAAATACCGCTCCAGGTCCAGCGTCAGCAGCGCCTGCTCGCGTTCTTCCGGGGTGTAGGCACCGGCCGCGAAGGAGCGTGCCTTCGCGGCGAGGTCGTCGCGCGACGACTCCTCGATGAGGCGCCCGTTGTGGATGATGCCGATACGGTCGGCCAGGTGGGCGACCTCGGCAAGGATGTGGCTCGACATAAAGACGGTGACGCCGCGCTTGTCGGCGAGTGAGCGGAGGAGTTCGCGGATCTCGACGATGCCGGCCGGGTCGAGGCCGTTGGCGGGTTCGTCGAGCACCAGCAGTTCGGGGAGTGCAGCAGCGCGCGGGCGAGCGAGAGGCGCTGCTTGTTGCCGAGCGAGAGCTGCCCGGCGCGCCGCCCGGCGTACGGGCCGAGGCGGAGCAGCGTGATTGAGTCCTCGACCGACCCCGGCGGTGAGCCGGTGAGGCGGCGCTGGATGTCGAGGTTTTCGCGCACAGTGAGGTTGGGGTAGGCGGTGGCCGTCTCGACAAGGAATCCGACGCGCGAGAACACGCTCGTCTCACCGGGGATGATGCGCCGGCCGAGTACGGTGACTTCCCCACCGCTCGGTCGGATCAGGCCGAGCAACATGCGGATTGTGGTCGTCTTTCCCGCCCCGTTCCTGCCAAGGAATCCGTAAATTTCGCCGCGGCGGACATCGAGGTTGAGGGAGTCGACGGCGGTGACGTCGCGGTACCGCTTGACGAGGGCGCGCGTGGAAACTGCGGTGGCAGGATGGGTCTCCTCCATGGCCCCATCCTGCCACCACGTCCGGAACGTTCACAGTGCGAGTATTCACGGCGGGCCGAGGACGGATTCCGGTTCTCGGGCAGCCCGGTTCGTATGTCGGCACGGGGTGAGAGAATGGAAGGCGGTTCCCGCGGCCAGCCCGCCAGGAGCCATCCAGTGCTAATACAGCCGGCGGCCGTGTTGTCCTCCATGAGGATCCGGGCGCCGAGCGAACCACTACGAATGGAACACCCATGACTTCCGCCAAAACCATCCCGGCAGCAGCCCCGCCGAAGTTCGCTTCCATCGGCTCCCCGTACTTCGGCATCATGCTCGCCGTCATGGCCGTGGTGCTGATCCTGTCCAACATCGGGGCGTCGAAAGGCGTCGCAATCGGCCCGATCATCACCGACGGCGGCTTCTTCCTCTTCCCGCTGGCCTACATTCTGGGCGACGTCATCAGCGAGGTCTATGGCTTCAAGGTGGCCCGCAAGGCCATTTTCACCACCTTCGCGCTCTCCGTCTTCGCGTCGCTCTGCTACTGGGTCATCATCGCGCTGCCGGGCTTCGACGACGATTTCGGCGCCGCCAAGCAGTCCGCGCTGGAAGGCGCTCTGGGCCCGGTACCGCAGATCGTGCTCGCATCGCTGCTGGCGTTCCTGGCCGGACAGACCATCAACGCCTGGATCCTCGTGAAGATGAAGGCACGCACGGGGAGAAGTCCCTCTGGGCGCGCATCATGGGTTCCTCGGTGGCCGGCGAATTCGTGGACACCCTGATTTTCTGCAGCATCGCGGCTTCCGTAATCGGGATTACCGACGTCGGCACGTTCGTGAACTACGTCGCCGTGGGCTTCCTCTACAAGACCCTCGTGGAGTTCCTCTTCGTCCCGGTCACGGCGGGCGCGATCGGCTGGATCAAGAAGCGCGAACCGAGCTACGGGGCGTAAGGCCCGCCCGCCGGGGCTGACGCTGCCCAGCGGCCACGCGCCACTCTGCGGCCACGCGTCACCCCGGCCACGGCCGCCAGTGCCGAATTCGCCGGTTCCCTGCGGAGTCGCCGCAAGGTGACGGCGACCCCGCAGGGAACCGGCGAATTCGGGCCTCAGCGTCCCGGGCGGCTGGCGAATGCGCGAAGCAGGCGACTCTTGAACTCCTGCTCGCGGAAGAGATCCTTCCACTCAACGCGGACGAACCGCCAGCCCTCTTCAGTCAGGGCCTTCTCGCGGCGCCGCTCCTCGAAGAGCACCTCGGCAGTGGGTTTGTAGTCGAAGTACTTGGTTTTTCCGTCGAACTCGAGCGCGACTTTCTCCTCCTTCCAGGCAAAGTCCAAACGGTGGTGCCCGGCGCGGCTCGGCACTTCCAGTTGCAGCTCCGGGGGCTTGATCCGGCAACGAAGGATCAGCTCGCGGGTCAGGGTCTCGCCGGGTGATTCGGACCGCGGGTCTGCCGCTGCGAGCACACGCCGGAAGATCCGGATCCCCGGCGGCCGTCCAGTGCATCGGCCATGGCCTGCAGTGCGGCTGGATCCGCCCCAGCCGAAGCGCATGGTCCGTGAGAACCAACGCCTGCCGGAAGCGCAGCATCATGGCGCAGTCGGCGGTCGTGCGCTCCAGGGAGGTCGTTCGAAGACCGCTGACAACGGCTACGTCACTCGCGGCGAAGGGCCGGGTGTGGCACCGGACGTCCTTTCCGTGGCGCTCGTTCGATGGCCGCACTTTCTGCAGGACATGGATGACCTCATCCACGTCCCAGAGGAAGAGGTGGCGGAGGCGTGCCGCCGACGTGTGGCTGTACAGGAAGCTGCCGGTCGACGTCGTGCGTGTTCCGTGGGCATGGGCGAAGATGAGCTGCCTGCTCCGGGCGGCCTGGGACTGGGCATGCCAGATGCTGGCGCGGAGGTAGCATCCGTGCCGGAGCCTTACGAGCGCGCCCGAATCCAGGAGAGAGCGGATGGCCCGGGAGCCGTAGCCGAGGTCGAGCAGCTGTTCTGTGCGCCAGAGGTTGCCCGTCGGCGGCAGCTCCAGCGAGCGGGTTTGCGTCATGCCCCTAGCGTCCCGGGTCGTGGGAGCGAGCGGGAGGCCCCGCCGTCGTTATGTGGACAACGTGAGGTCGCCGGTTCGCTCCCGGATCGCCGTGACCATACGGCGAGCTGGCAGGGGTCCGGCGATTTCGGTGACGGCAGGGGTCGCCGCGGCGCTGGATAACGTGAGTTCGCCGGTTCGCTCCCGGATCGCCGCGATCATACGGCGAGCTGGCAGGGGTCCGGCGATTTCGGCGAGGGCAGGGGTGGCCGGAGCGCTGGGCGGCGCGAGGTCGCCGGTTCGCTCCCGGATCGCCGTGATCATACGGCGAGCTGGCAGCTGTCCGGCGATTTCGGTGGCGGCAGGGGTCGCCGCGGCCGACGACGGCGCCGTCCGAGGCCCGGAGTGCCCGTCAGCCGGCTACGCGGCCTGTGGTGCCGCGGATGACGAGGACGGGCTCGATCAGCTTTTGCTCAGGTTCCAGTGTCGGGTCCTGGATTCGCGCCAGCAGGGTGTTTGCGACATCGACGCCGACAATGTCGCTGCGGTTGTCCACGGAGGACATGTCCAAATACCGCGACTTGGCCAGCTGGGAGTTGTCGTAGCCGACCACGGAGAGGTCTGCCGGGACGGAGAGACCGCGGGCCTTGGCGGCGGCGAGGGCGCCCAGGGCCATGGTGTCGTTGGCCGCGAAGAGGGCTGTCGTATCCGGATAGTGGTCCAGAATCCAGCAGGAGGCAGCGTAACCGTCCTCCTCGGACGTCCCCTGGGATTCCCCGGCGATCCGGACCTCGACGCCGGCCGCCAGGACGCCGCTGCGGAAACCTTCCCGCCGGTGCGCGGCCGCCCCGCCGGTGCCCGACAAGTGTCCGATCCGCGTATGGCCGAGCCCCAGCAGGTGCTCTGCCGCAAGGCGGCCTCCGCCGTCGTCGTCATTGGTGATGAGGCCCGCCCCGGCGGGGACCCCGTCCCGCCAGCCGGCGACGACGGCGGGAACCCAGGTTCCGGCCATCATGGACTCGCTGGGCTCGGCGGCGATGACGAGACCCTCCACGTGCATGGACAACAGGCCGTCCGTCGCTTCCGTGATGCGGTTCTCGCCCGGGCGGGAGTCCGCGAGGGTGACCTGGTAGCCGTGCGGGGAGAGGGCGGATTCCAGTCCGCGCAGGAGGTCCACGAACCAAAGGTTCCGGAAGTCGTCAATGACAAGCCCGATGCTTTTGGTCTGGCTGCTGGCGAGCGTGGTCGCAGCACGGCTGGGCCGGTATCCCAGCTCAGCCATGGCCGCCCGGACCGCCTCCCGGCGCTTCTCGCTGACCTTGGCCGGGTTCTGCAGCACGAGTGACACCAGCGACGGCGAGACGCCGGCGCTCTTGGCGACGTCGTAGATCGTCGGGCGGCGTGTCCGGGGCCGTTCAGTGTCATGTGCAGAGCCTTTCATGTCTCATCCGAGAATAGTCCGCCAACCATTGACAGGACATATTCACATGACTACGCTTTTGTTCAGCGCAGATTTTTGTAGCGCTCCAATTTTGAGGAACGGGCCGGTGGCCTGACCGAATTTCAAAGGAGAAATCGATGGCCGACAGTCTAGGAGTCGCCGTAATCGGCGCAGGTATGGCAGGGAAGGCGCACGCAGCCGCCTACCGGACGGCGTCATCGCTGTACAGCCCGGTTCTTCCGCCGATCCGGCTGGTTTCCATCGGTGATGTGAACGCGGAATTCGGCTCCCTGGCAGCGAAGCGCTTTGGCTACGAACGCAATGACACGTCATGGCAGGCGATCGCCGAAGCCGATGATATCGACGTCGTGAGCGTCGTCATCGCGAACTCCCTCCACCGTGAAGTTGTAGAGGGACTGCTGGCCGCCGGGAAGCATGTACTGTGCGAAAAGCCGCTCAGCGACTCGATCGAGGACGCCCGCGCCATGGCGGACGCGGCCCGTAACGCGAACTCGATTGCCCGGATCGGTTTCACGTTCCGCCGTACACCGGGCATCGCCTACATCCGGGACCTCATCCGCACCGGTGTCCTGGGCAACGTCCTGCATTTCAGCGGCCGCTACTGGACCGACTACGGTTTCAGCCCGTCGGCCCCCATGAGCTGGCGCTACAAGGGCGGCCCCGGCTCCGGTGCGCTGGCCGACGTCGGAAGCCACCTGACGTACATCTCCGAGTTCCTCTGCGGCGACATCAAGTCCATCAGCGGCGGACGGCTCAGCACCGTCATCGACAAGCGCCCGCTGCCCCTCGCCGCCGTCATGGGCCACGACCACGTTGCGGTCAGTGACACCTTCGAGCCGGTCGAGAACGACGACTACGCGACCTTCTCCGCAGAATTCGAAAGCGGCGCCGGAAGCTTTGAAGTCTCCCGCGTTGCCGCCGGACACGCCAACAGCCTCAACTTCGAAGTGTTCTGCGAGAACGGTGCAGCCAAGTTCGACCAGCGCCGCCCCGCCGAAATCCAGCTGTTCCTCAACGACGGCTCCGGCACCGAAAACGGCTACCGCCAGGTGATCCTCGGGCCCGGACACCCCTACATCGCCGGCGGCCTGGCCATGGACGCCCCCGAGGTCGGATTCGGCCAGAACGACGCCTTCGGGTACCAGGCCCGGGCGTTCCTTGAGGAAGTGGCCGGCATCGGCGAGGCGGAGTCGCTGCCCCGCTGTGCCACCTTCGACGAGGGCGTGCGCAACATGGAGCTGCTCGGTGCCGTCACCGAATCCGCGCTCAACAACGGACAGAAAGTCACGCTATGAAACTCGGCGTCTACAACGCAATCCTGCACGACCGGCCCCTTCCCGAGGCGCTCAAGGTTGTCGCCGGTCTGGGGCTGACCGGCATCGAAATCAACACGGGCGGATTCCTGCCGGCCGTCCACGTCCCCAACATGGACCAGATCCTGGAAAGCGACGCGGCCCGCGACGACTACCTCGCGATTTTCGAGGGGACCGGCGTCTCGATCGCCGGCCTGAACTGCAACGGCAACCCGCTGCACCCCAAACGTGAGATTGGCGAGAAGCACGCCGAGGACATCCGCCGCTCCATCCGGCTGGCGCAGCGGCTGGGACAGGACCGGGTGGTGACCATGTCCGGCCTGCCCGGAGGCGAGCCAGGGGCCACCACGGTCAACTGGGTGGTCAACGCCTGGAACTCGGCCGCCCTGGACGTGCTCGACTACCAGTGGGGCCTCGCGGCCGACTTCTGGAAGGAAACCGACCGGCTTGCCGCCGACCACGGCGTGAAGGTGGCCCTCGAACTGCACCCGCAGAACATCGTGTTCAACACCGCCGACGTCCGCAAGCTCATCGAGCTCACCGGCGCGACGCACGTGGGCGTCGAGCTGGACGCCTCGCACCTGTTCTGGCAGCAGATGGATCCGGTCGCGGTGGTCCGCGAGCTGGGTCCGCTGGTCTTCCAGGCAGCCGCGAAGGACGTCCGCGTGAACACGAAGAACGCCGCGCTGTACGGGGTCCTGGACAACAGCTTCCGCCGGCTCGCGCCGGAGGAAAGCCGCACCAACCTCGGCGGCGACGAGTGGGCCAACGAATGGCCCAAGAACTCCGCCTGGGACTTCGTGGCCCTGGGCCGCGGCCACGACACCGCGTACTGGACCGAGTTCCTGCGCGCGCTGTACGAAGTGGATCCGCACATGCTGGTCAACATCGAGCACGAGGATGTCTCCCTGGGCCGGATCGAGGGCCTCCAGGTGGCGGCCAAGGTCCTGCGGGACGCTGACGCTGCGCTCTCGGCGTCGCTGCATCTCACGAACTGACCGCCTGGTAACCACGGGGTCGCCGGAAAGCTGCGGGGTCGCCGTAAACTTCCGGCGACCCCGCACGGTTCCGGCGACTTCGACGGCGGGGACCCTTGTCAGCCCAGCAGCCCAGAGCACCCCGAACAGAGAGGACTGCCCCGTGCGCATCGGAGTTGTCGGCTACGGAGCCGGCGGAAAGTACTTCCACGCCCCCTTCATCGAGGCGGCCGACGGCGTCGAACTGGCCGGCGTCGTGGCGCGCTCGCCGGACAAACGCGCGGAGGTCGCTGAAGATTTTCCGGGGATTCCCGTCTACGGGAGCCTGACGGAGATGCTCGACGCCGGTGTGGACGCCGTGACCATCACGACGCCGCCGCACACCCGCCGCGAACTGGTGCTGGAGACCATCGCAGCCGGCGTCCACGTGGTGGCGGACAAGCCGTTCGCCCCCGATGCCGCCTCGGCGCGGGAGCTTGACGAGGCGGCCCGGCAGGCCGGCGTGGTCCTGAACGTCTATCACAACCGCCGCCGCGACGCGGATATCCTCACGCTGGCCGGGGTCATTGCCTCGGGACAACTCGGGGACGTATGGCGGGTGCACTCGATTATGGACCAGGACGGCGCCGACACCCTCGAGACCGGCGCCACCGGCGGGCTACTGCGCGATCTGGGAAGCCACCTCGTGGACCAGATGCTGTGGCTGCTGGGCCCGGCGACCCACGTCTACGCCACCCTCGACTGGACGGACCGCTTCGGCGAGCCCACCGACTGCGGCTTCTTCCTGACGCTGACGCACTCCTCCGGTGCCGTCTCCACGGTCTCGGCCAGCAAACTCAACCATTCCACCACGCGTGAACTGCGCGCCTACGGCAGCGAAGGCAGCTACATCGCCTCGGGCGCCGACGTCCAGGCCGACGCCCTGTTCGCAGGCCGCCGCCCGGCCATGGAGCATGCCACGTGGGGGATCGACGTTCCGGAAAACTGGGGGACACTCGCGGTGGCGGCGGCCGCACACGGGTGCCCTCGGCCCAGGGCAACTACGCCGGGTTCTACACCGAGTTCGCCCGCGCGGTCCGGGACGGCGAACCCGGACCGGTGCCGCCGCTGAGGGGTGCGGACCCTTGAAGTCCTCGACGCCGCCCGGCGCAGCGCGCTGGAGACCCGGGTTGTGGAGCTGGGCTGACCGGCACCGGCCGGCCGGCGGGCCGCCGTCGAACGTTCTGAAGCACGACGTCGCCGGAAAGCTGCGGGGTCGCCGGAACCTTCCGGCGACCCCGCACGCTTCCGGCGATTTCGTCGCCGGGCCAACGCGCTTCCGGCGATTTCGACGCCGGGCGGGCACGTTTCCGGCGATTTCGACGCCGGCCCCGGAACCTAGGAGTAGTAGTTCCGCAGGGTCTCGGCCTTGAACTCGAAGAAGTTGCCGGCCTCGATGGCGAGACGGGCGTCGTCGACCATTTTCACCACAAAGCGCTCGTTGTGGATCGAGATCAGCGTGGCGGAGACCATTTCCTTGGCCTTGAACAGGTGGTGGATGTAGGCCCGCGAATAGTTCAGGCAGGCGTAGCAGTCGCAGCCTTCCTGCAGCGGGCCGAAGTCGCGCTTGTACATGGCGCCGGAGAGGTTGTACCGGCCGGTGGGGTGGTAGAACGCCGAGTTCCGGGCCACCCGAGTGGGGGAGACACAGTCGAAGGTGTCCGCGCCGTTCTCGATCGCAGTGAAAATGTCGTCCGGTTCGGAGATGCCCAGCAGGTGCCGGGGTTTGTTTTCCGGCAGTTCCTCGTTGCACCAGCGCACGATCGTGCCCAGGTTCTCCTTCTCCAGGGCGCCGCCGATGCCGAAGCCGTCGAAGTTCATCGCGCCCAGGTCCCGGCAGGCCTTGCGGCGCAGGTCCTCGTACTGCGCGCCCTGGATGACCCCGAACAGGGCCTGGTAGGGCTTGCCCGCCCGTTCAGCGGTCAGGCGGAAATGCTCGGTGATGCAGCGCTCGGCCCAGCGGCGGGTCCGCTCCAGGGACTCCTCCTGGTAGCCGCGGGAATTCTGCAGCGTGGTGAGCTCATCGAAAGCGAACATGATGTCCGCGCCGATCTGGTGCTGGACGTTCATGGAGATTTCGGGGCTGAAGCGGTGCCGGTCGCCGTTGAGGTGGCTCTTGAACCACACGCCTTCCTCGTCCACGTGGGCCAGGCGTTCCTTGCCGGGGGCGACGGCGTCATCGGGCCCCGAATTGTCCACCGACTTCATGTCGATGACCTTCTTGAACCCCGAGCCCAGGCTCATCACCTGGAACCCGCCGGAGTCGGTGAAGGTGGGCCCGCGCCAGTTCATGAACGCGCCCAGCCCGCCGGCCTCATCCAGGATGTCCGCGCCGGGCTGCAGGTACAGGTGGTAGGCGTTGGCCAGCACGGCCTGCGCGCCCAGCTCCGCGACGGACTCCGGGAGCACCGATTTGACGGTGGCCTTGGTGCCGACGGCGATGAACGCCGGGGTCTGGATCTCGCCGTGAGGAGTGGTGATGGTGCCGGTGCGGCCCAGGAACTCCCCGCCGTTGGCCGCAATTTGAGCCTCCGACGGCGCGCAACTTTCGCTCAGGCGTTTGCCCACGCGGAAGGAAAACTCGGACTGCTGGCCGGCAGGACCGGCGACACGGGTGATTCAGGATTGGCTGGCACCGTTCAAGTGTGCCAGCTAACAGCCGCCAACCCTTAGTGCAGCGGATCGGATGTGGGGTAGTTCTCAGCCCGCCACTTGTCCCAGTAGCTGCGGATGGACTCCAGCTGGTGCGCCCCGAGGTCATAGGTGGAGACGATGACCAGGGACCCGCCCTCGGGCCGGATGTCCTTGATGGCCGGCTGGTCCGCCACGATCACCAGGCCCTCGCCGTGCTCGGCGTAGTGGTGGACCGTAAGCCCCACCTGGTGGTTGCTGCGGAACCAGACCCTGCCGGAGACTTCCTCGCCCGTCGCCAGGGTGAGCGAATACGGTTCACCGGGCTTGGGAACATCGGACAGTCCCAGGTTTTCGATGGCGGACCCATCGTTCCCGGGGACCGAGAAGAAAAAGGTCCGGCGTTTGCCGTGCGGATGCCGTTCAAGGGCAAAACGGAGCTGCTGGATGAACGTCAGCCAGCCCTGGGTGATGTCCTCGTCCCAGGCGGCCCACTCGGAATTGTGGTCCACGGCGGCCCGTGTGACGCTGACTTCCGTGCCGGTCGGAACCGGTTTCAGGGTGAACACGTCCCCGCCGTCGACCACCAGGGAGGTGTGGTCGGCGCCTTCAATGACATTGGGGCTGAAGTAGATTTCATTGATCTCTGCCGCCTGGTCGTCGGCCTCCCAGCCGTGCCACTGGGCTACCTTGGCGGGTTCGCGCAGCATTGTCCAAACCTGCTGCGCGTCGGAGTTGATCACAACGCTCAGATTGTTCGTCATGGGGTGAATCTACAACGGCCGGCCGTGAGGGTAGGGGCCAAACGCCTTAGGAGCGGACTGACTCGAGTTCGTTGCCGATCCGGCGGTCCAGCTCCGTAGCGCCGATGGTCTCCGATCCGCCGTGGGCGCGCAGGAACAGGAGTGCCTCGAGCCGCAGGAGCCGCCACTCGCGTTCCGCATCCGGGTTCGAGTTGTCCATCGAGCGGAAGATTTCCTTGTCGTACAGGTTCGGTTCGTTGAGCGAGCGCTGGCGGACCTTGGCGTTGATCCGCGCCTTGAACGGGTCCGTCTCCATGGCTTCGGGAGCGCGCAGGAATTTCTCGTAGACGGCGGCCCGTTCTTCCTGGCCGAGCTGGCGGCAGATGTAGCTGGACAGGGCCAGGGAGGCTTCCACCGATGACCAGCGGCCTCGGTTGCCGTCGAAGGGCAGCACATTGAGCAGATCGGCGACGGCGAGGGCGTTCTCGGGATCCTTGAGGATGATGAACAGCTCCTGCGCCAGGTCGCTGAGGTCCTTGAGGCAGCTGCCGGACTTCGTGTTGATGCCCTTGGCCAGGCGTTCGCTGAGCAGCAGCACCCCCACCGACTTCGGGTGCGCCCCGGCCGCCGCCTCCACCACGGACTCGGGTGTCCCCGCCGGGGCAGGAATCAGGGCCAGGTCCTCTTCGCTGGGGCCGCTCACGGCGGGCGGAGCGGGCGGCAGGGAGGAACGACGACGGCGGCAGCGTCGCCGTCGTTCTCCGCGTCCTTGTCCTGAGCGCCGGCGCCGGCATGAACGCTGTCGACGTCGACGCTGTCATCCTCCGGGGCCGCGTCGACGAGCTGCAAGGGCGAGTCCTCGTCGTCGGACGGGGTTTCCCAGACCTCGGCAGCCGCCTCCAGAATCAGGACGGTGGACGCCGCCGCAATCCGGAGTCCGCCGCCGCCGGTGAGGGTGGCCAAGACCATGGCGGGGGTCCCAAAATCGTCGGTTTCGACGTCCACGCGCTGAATTTCGGCGGAGCGGTTGCCGTCGGGCAGGAGCAGATGATCGCCGCTCTGCAGAGATCCAGCCTGCTGTTCGATGTAGTTCGGGGCGGCCGGGGGTGGGTCATCTGGAGTCCTTAAATTCTTTTGCGGTCCGCCCAACAGTCTACAAAGGCACCCGCGGGCTGCCAGCGGAGGGCAGTTGACGCAGCCGGCTGCGGTCAGTTCCCGACGCCGGCGAAGGCCAGGGCCTGTCGGATCAAGGCGCCGCGGCCGCCGCTGAATTCGAGCTGGACATCCGAGCTCATAACTTCCTGCGGCGTCATCCACGTCAGTTCCAGGGCGTCCTGGCGCGGGGAGCATTCGCCGGTGACCGGGATGATGTATGCCAGCGCAACCGCGTGCTGGCGGTCATCCGTGAAACCCGTGTGGGACGGGGACGGGAAGTACTCCGCCACCGTGAACGGCACCGGGCTGATAGGCAGCTGCGGAAACGCGAGCGGGCCCAGGTCCTTTTCCATGTGGCGCAGCAGGGCCGCGCGGATGGTCTCCCGGTACAGCACCCGGCCGGACACCAGCGAGCGGATCATGTTGCCGTCCTCGTCGGCCTGCAGGAGCGTGCCGACCTCGTTCACAAACCCGAGCGGATCCAGCCGGACCGGGACGGCCTCGACGTAGACCATGGGCAACCGGCCGCGGGCCTCGAACAAATCATCGTCGGAGAGCCAGCCGGGGTTCGGGTCAGGAGTGCGAACGTTCATGGTTAAGTTCTACCCCATCCCTGACCCGAACCCTGCGCCGCCGCTAGATGGCGAGCACCGATTCCAAGGGTTCCCCGGCGGCAATCCGTGCCAGCAGCGCCGGTTCGGCGGCGTCGGACGCCAGGGCCCGCCCCAGGACCTCGGCCGCCGCCTCCGGGGACAGGACGATCACGCCGTTGTCGTCCCCCAGCACCCAGTCGCCGGGCCGGACGCGGATGCCGCCGCACTGCACCGGCACGTTCACGGCGGAGCCGCCGCTGCGGACCCGTTTTGTGGTCAGGCACGAGGTCCCGCGGGCGAAAACCGGCAGGCCGGTGGCCCGAAGTTCCAGGATGTCGGTGGCCACCCCGTCGACGACGACGCCGGCGGCGCCTCGCGCTGTGGCCGCTGCGGCGGTGACCGCGCCCACGGGGGCGTGCCGGTGGTCACCGGACATGTCCACTACAAGCACCGCTCCCGGGTACAGCTCCAGCAGGGCCCGGTTCATGGCGTAAGCATCGCAGTCCGCGATGCGCACCGTGACCGCCGGGCCGGCCACCTTGACGCCGTCGAGCAGCGACCGGATGGCCGGATCCACAAACCCGTCCTCCAGGAAGTGCCCGATCGTGGGGTAACTGACGGCGGCGAGGCCCTCGCCGAGGCCCTCGCCGGGGCCCTCGTCCCTGCGCTCGGCGGGCCGGGCGTGCACGGCGTTCCCGCCGCTCACAGGACCCCCGCGTCGGCCGGGCCGGCAACAACGGCCACGCAGTCGATTTCCAGCGCCACCCCCACAGGCTCACGCAGACCGTGGTCCGCGCAGGCTTGGCCGTTCCAAAGAACTCCGAGTAGACCCGGTTGTAGTCCTCCAGCCGGCCGGGATCGGTGAGGTAGGCGTTGACTTTGACCACGTGCTCCAGGCCCGACCCGGCGGCCTCTAGCGCGGACCGGAGATTGAGGATGGTCTGGCGCACCTGCTCCTCGAACGTGTCCGGCTGGTCATCCAGCCCGCTGATCGCGGGAATCTGGCCGGCGGTGAACACGAAGCCGTTGGCGACGACCGCCTGGGAGAACGGGCCCACGGCGGCCGCGCCGCCCGGGATCTGTGCGATCCGGTGGACCGTCCCGTTTACGGGAGAAACAGTGGGAAGACCGGCGGGAAGGCCCGCAGGAAGAAGGCCGGGGGCAACGGTCATTTGGCGGACTCCGCTTCGACGGCGTCGGCGGGGGCCATGTCGACGGCGTCGATGTTGCCGTGCCGGGTTTCCGTCAGGACGAACAAGGCGCCCAGCGAGACAAGGGAGGCGGCCATGATGTACCAGGCGATGGAGGAACTCTGGTGGGTCACACCCAGCAGCCACGTGGTGATGAACGGCGTCGCGGCGCTGCCGAGGAGCCCGGACAGCATGTAGGCGACGGACAGCCCGGAGTAGCGGACCTTGGAACCGAAGAGTTCGGCGAGGAAGGTCGCGATCGGGCCGTAGTTGGCGGCGAAGGCGGTCATCATGGCCAGGTAGGCGACGAAGAGCAACGGCACGGACTTGGTGTCCATGAGCCAGAACATCGGGAAGGCGAACAAGGCTTCGGCGGCAACACCGGCGTAGATGATCGGCTTGCGGCCGTACTTGTCAGAAAGCTGGCCGAAGAAGGGGATCAGGACGAAGCACAGGGCGCAGGCCGCCAGCACCACCCACAGCATGAGGGCCTCGGAGTGGCCCAGTTCCTTCTTGCCGTAGGCCACACCCGAGGCGACCAGCAGCGTGAACGTGCTGCCGGTGGACAGCGTGGCGACGCCGCCGAGGATGACCTGCTTCCAGTACTTGGCCATGAGGGCCGCGAAAGGCAGCTTGGCTTTGGCGCCGGCTTCCTTGACCGCCTGGAAGGACGGGGTTTCCTCGATGTGCAGCCGGATGTAGATGCCCACCGCCACGAGCAGCGCGGACGCCAGGAACGGGATCCGCCAGCCCCAGGCGAGGAGGTCTTCGGTGCTCACGCTTGAGGCGACGATGAGGAACGCGACGTTGGCGATCAGGGTTCCGGCGGGGACGCCCACCTGGACCAGCGAGCCGTAGAACCCGCGCCGCGACGGGGAGCATGCTCCACGGTCATCAGGACGGCGCCGCCCCATTCGCCGCCCAGGGCCAGGCCCTGGATGACGCGCAGGAAGAGCAGCAGCAGCGGCGCCATGATGCCGATGCTGTTGTAGTCCGGAAGCAGGCCGATCGCGAAGGTGGCCGCGCCCATGGTCAGCAGCGAAATCAGCAGCATGGACTTCCGGCCCAGCCGGTCCCCGTAGTGGCCGAAGATGATGGCGCCCACCATGCGGGCCACATAGGCGGAGGCGAACGTTCCGAAGGCGAGCATGGTGCCGACGATGGGGTCAAAGCTGGGGAAGAAGATCTTGTTGAACACCAGCGCGGAGGCGGTGCCGAACACAAAGAGGTCGTACCACTCGACGGTGGTGCCGATGACACTCGCGAGCGCGATCTTGCGCATTTTGACAAGGTCTAGTCGGGCAGAGGCGGGGAGGTGGTTTCTACCAGTTGGGCCATCAGTATCTCCAGATGGGGTGCGGGGACGAGTGTCCGGTGCAAGGTAGTAGCCCACTATTCTGTGTTGAGGATCACAGCTCAATGGCAGAAATCCCACCAAAAACTGCCCCAAAGTGTGCGTTCACACAATGGCTAGGCCCACGCCACCACCAGCCGGGCCGCCTGGGCAGGGACCGTGAGGTCGATTCCGGTCAGTTCCTCGAAACGGTTAATCCGGTTGAGGATGGTGTTCCGGTGGCAGAACAGCTGTTCGGCCGTGGCCGTGACATTGCCGGTGGACAGATAATGCCGCACCGTCTCCGTGAGGCGTTCGCGCTCCCCGCCGCGGCATTCCTCCAGCGCCTCCTCCAGCTGGGCCGCGAGGTCGAGGCCGGCATCCTGCAGGTTCTGCTGCGCCAGCCGGGTCCACGCGGCATCCGCGGACAGGGGCCCGGAATCGGCCGGCCGGAGCAGGGCCGCGAGGCTTTCTGCCGTCCGGGCGGCGGCGGGGAGACCGCGCAGCCCGTACACCTCCGGCACGTAGCCGCAGGGGATGTCCGCCAGGACCGGCGGCAACTGCAGGGCCGTGCCCCGCGCCGCCCGGGCCGCGCGCGGGGCAGCGGCCAGAACAGGTAGGTGTTTCCGCCGGATTCGTGGAGGAAGATTTTGTGGCGGCGCTGGGCGGAGCCGAACTGCGTTGCCGCAGCGCGGAGGCGTGCCCCCGCTTCGCCGCCGGCAGCGACGAGGCCGCAGCGGGCATCCGGCCCGATACCCAGGGCCGAACCGACCTGGGCGGACGTTTCGGCCGAGGGCGTGCTTTGGTTGAAAAGCCGCGCGATGAATTCGCGTTGGATGCTGGACTCTTCCTGGGCCATGCGCACCCGCTCGGTCAGGTAGCTCATGTGGGTCCGGGTGGCGAATTCGTCGACGACCCGCCAGACCAGATCCACCCGGGACGCGAGCAGGCCGGCGTCCTCCGGCGCGGCGATCTCCAGCAGGTCGGCCCACAGGATGCTGAAGTCCAGCCGGACGGCCGAGGTCAGGGATTCCGGCGGGATCCCGGCCCGGGCGCGCTTGGACCCGAGGTCCGAGGCAAAGGCGAGCAGCCCGTCCCGTGCCGTCTCCTCCGGTCCGCTCCGCAGCCCGTGGATGAGCCGGCGGAACGTTTCCCGCGCCGTGTCCCGGATTTCCGGGACCGTCACCTGGCTGTCGCCGTACTCCGGGATTTGCCGCACCCGGGCGGTGAAGGTCAGGGCCAGGATGTCCAGGCGTCCTTCGAGCTGGTCCACCAGCTCACTCCAGCGGACCTCGGCGCCCGGCGATTCAAAATTGTGCATTCTCACATTCTAGGGTCCGGTTTGCGTGACGCACTGCTAGTTATTTTGGAAAAAGCTACTGGCAGAATGGAACGAAACACATGGGTGAGCCCAATCACACCCCACGGAAGCATCCTCCCGGAGCCGGAATGATCCCCGGATGGGGAGACCGCACCGGCAACAGCAAAGACCAGTCACATTTCTTTGGAGTAATCATGGCAAGTAGCGCAAGCAACGCCACCACCATCGCCAGCCCGCAGTCGCCAGGGCCCGTCGATGAGAGCGTGGCCAAGAAAGTCGCCCTCGCGGCCCTCGTCGGAACGGCGCTGGAATGGTACGACTTCTTCCTGTTCACCACCGCCGCGGCCCTGGTGTTCAACGCGCAGTACTTCGTGTCCCAGGACCCCTTCGTCTCGGCGATGAGCTCCTTCGCCACACTGGCCGTGGGCTTCGTGGCCCGCCCGATCGGCGGATTCATCTTCGGCGCCCTCGGGGACAAGGTGGGGCGCAAGAAGATCCTGATGGTCACGATCGTGGGCATCGGCGTCGTGACCGGCCTGATCGGCCTCCTGCCCAACTACATGACTATCGGCGTCGCAGCCCCCATCATCCTGGTGGCGCTGCGGATCCTGCAGGGCCTGGCCGTCGGCGGCGAGTGGAGCGGCGCGGTGATCATCGCCGTCGAAAACGCCCCGGTCGCCAAGCGGGCACGCTACGCAGCCCTGCCGCAGATCGGTTCACCGATTGGCACCATCCTCTCCTCGGGCGGCTTCTTCGGCATGCTCTACCTGGTGGGCCAGACCAACTTCGACGCCTGGGGCTGGCGCGTCCCGTTCATTGCGGCGATCCCGCTGCTGGCCATCTCGCTGTGGATCCGCAGCAAGCTCAGCGAGTCCCCGGAATTCGAAGCGCTGATGGAGTCCGGCGAGACCGAGCATGCCCCCATCCGCGGCGTGCTGACGAAGAGCTGGCGCCAGATCCTGGTCGGCATGTGCTCCGCGCTGCTCGGCATCGGCGGTTTCTACCTCATCACCAGCTTCGTGGTCTTCTACGGCACCAAGATCCTCAAAATGCCCTATGAAACCCTGCTGCTGGGCTCGCTCCTCGCCGCGGTCTTCGAGATCTTCGTCCTCATCTGGGCCGGCCGCATGGGCGAGAAGTACGGTGCCAGCAAGGTGATCCTCTGGGGCGGCGTTGCCTCCGCCCTCGTGGCCGTCCCGGTCTTCCTGGCCATCGACACCGCCATCCCGGCCCTGGTCATCACCGCCATGATCATCGGTGTATGCACCCTGTCCGTCCCGTACGCGGTGTCCGGCACGGCCCTCACCGCGCTCTTCGCCACGAAGGTCCGGTACACCGGCGTCGCCATCACCTCCAACAGCGCGGGCGTCATCTCCGGCTTCGTGCCGCTGATCGCGACGGCCCTGGTGGCCGCCAACGGCAACTCGTTCTGGCCCGGTGCCATCATCCTGCTGGTCGTCTCCGTGATGACAGCGCTGTCCGGGATCTTCCTCCCCGCACTCAGCATCGAAGAAGAGGGCATGAAGCATTGAGCACGCCACAAACAACATCGACCACCGCCGGGCACCTGATTGTTGCCCAGCTCGAACGAGCCGGCGTCCAGCGCGTCTACGGCGTCCCCGGCGAAAGCTTCCTGGACGTGCTGGACGGCCTGCACGACTCCTCCATTGAAACCGTCGTGACACGCCACGAAGGCGGCGCCGGGTTTATGGCCCTCGCCGAAGGCCGGCTCACGGAGCTGCCCGGCGTGGCCATGGTGACCCGCGGCCCCGGCGCCGCCAACGCCTTCATCGCCATCCACACCGCGCACCAGGACGCCACCCCGATGATCCTGTTCGTGGGCCTTATCCCGGTCGCGGACCGCGGCCGGGAATCGTTCCAGGAGTTCGACATCAACGCCTGGTTCGGCAGCACCGCCAAAAGGTGGTGACGCTCGACGACGCCGCTTCCGCAGCCCGCGTGGTGGACGACGCCATCTTCACGGCGCTCAGCGGCCGTCCCGGTCCCGTGGTGATCGGCCTGCCCGAAGACGTGCTGGTCCACGCCATCGACGCGGCCACCGTGGAACCCCGCACCGTGGCCCGGACCGAACCTGCCCCGGCGGACCTGGCCGGTCTCGAGACGAAACTGGCCGCGGCCAAGAAGCCCCTGATCGTGGTGGGCGGCGAAGGCTGGGACCAGGTTTCCTCGGACGCGCTGGCCGGCTGGGCCTCCCGCCACGGCGTCCCCGTGCTCGCGGATTTCCGTGCCTATGACGCCGTCCCGCACTCCAGCGACGCCTACGCCGGCTACCTCGGTTACGCCCGCAGCGACGCCAACGCCCGCCGCCTCGACGACGCCGACCTGCTCGTCTTCGTCGGCTGCGTCCGCGCCGACGTGCTCTCCGACGGCTACAAGCGCGGACTGGCCGCCGTCACGGTCGTGGTCCACCCCGGCGCCGATCTGCTGGGCCACTTCGGCCGGCTGGACCAGCACATTCCCGCCCACGTCACCTCCTTCGCCAGGGCCCTCGCCGCCACGGAATCCGCCGTGGAACCGGCGGCCGGCTGGCTGGCCGGCGCCCGCGCCGACTATGAGAAGTTCTCCAGCGCTCAGCCGGACGGGGGCACCCATGTGGACCTCGCCGTCGTGATGGAAATCCTCAAGCAGGAAATGGACGACGACGCCGTCATCACCTACGGCGCCGGCAACCACTCGCTGTGGCCGGCCCGCTACCTGAAGCACAACACGGCGAATTCGCTCGCCGCGCCCCGGAACGGCGCCATGGGCATGGGGATCCCGGCGGCGGTGGCCGCCTCCCTGGCGTACCCCGGCCGCCAGGTGATCTCCGTGGCCGGCGACGGGTGCTTCCTGATGAACGGCCAGGAGATGGCCACGGCCATGGGCCACGGCGGGAAGTTCATCGCCCTGGTGGTGGACAACGGCATCTTCGCCACCATCCGTGAGCACCAGGAAGGCCACTACCCGGGCCGCCCCTCGGGCACCCACATGACCAACCCGGACTTCGCCGCGCTGGCCCGGTCCTACGGCGGCTACGGCGAACGCGTGGAGAAGACCGAGGACTTCGGCGCCGCTTTCCGCCGCGCCGTCGAATCCGGGCTGCCGGCGGTCCTGCACCTCCCGCAGGACCCCGCCACCCGCTCACCCAAAACCGCCAGCAACTGACCGGAGCCCGCCATGATCACCCTGCACAACATCATCAACGGCGAGATCGTCCCAGGCAGCGCCGCCGACGGTTCGGCCGGGCCCACCCTGCCGTTCTTCGACCCGGCCACCGGAGTCCAGCTCGGCACTGCCCCGGACAGCGACGCCGCCACCGTGGACCGTGCCTTCCAGGCCGCCCACACTGCCTTCCAGAGCTACAGGCGGACTACCCCGGCCGAACGCCAGGCCATGATGCTCAGGCTCGCCGACCTCATCGAAGCCAACGCCGACCGGCTCCTGGACGCCGAGGTGGCCTGCACCGGCAAGCCCCGCGCGGTCACCCGTGAGATCGAGATCCTCCGCGGAGCAGACCAGCTGCGCTTCTTTGCCGGAGCCTGCCGCGTGGTGTCCGGAACCGCGCAGACCGAATACGTCCGCGGCTTCTCCTCCACCGTCCGGCGGGAACCCCTCGGCGTGGTCGCCCAGATCACCCCGTGGAACTACCCGTTCATGATGGCCATCTGGAAGATCGGACCGGCGCTCGCCGCCGGCAACACCCTGGTGCTGAAACCGGCGGACACCACCCCTGGTCCACCCTCATCCTGGGCGAGCTGGCGCAGGAGGCGTACCCGCCCGGCGTCGTGAACGTGATCTGCGGCGGCCGGGGACCGGCGCCGCCATGGTGGAGCACCAGATCCCGGAAATGGTGTCCATCACCGGCTCCACCCGGGCCGGGGCTCAGGTGATGTCCGCGGCGTCGAAGACCCTCAAGGACGTCCACCTGGAACTCGGCGGCAAGGCACCCGCGATCGTCTTCGCCGACACCGATATTGACCTGGCGGCCCGGGAGATTGCGCTCGGCGCGTTCTTCAACGCCGGACAGGACTGCACCGCCGTGACCCGTGTGCTCGTGGAGGAATCCATCCACCACGAGTTCGGTGCCGCGCTTGCCGACGCGGCCAGCGCGCTGCAGGTCGGCGGCGACGCCGCGGATCTGGGACCGCTGAACAGCGCCGCGCAGCTGGACCGGGTGGAGGGCTTTATGTCCCGCTTGCCCGCGAACGCCAGGGTCCTCGCCGGGGGCAAGCGCACCGGTGCCGGTTTCCACTTCGAACCGACCGTGATCGACGGCGTCTTCCAGGCCGACGAGGTGGTCTGCGAGGAGATCTTCGGACCCGTCGTCACAGTCCAGCCGTTCGCCACGGAGGAGGAGGCCATCGAGCTCGCCAACGGAACGAAGTACGCGCTCGCCTCCAGCGTCTGGTCGAACAACCACGGCGTCGTCACCCGGGTATCCAACGAGCTGGACTTCGGCGCCGTCTGGATCAACTGCCACCAGGTGATCCCCGCCGAGGCCCGCACGGCGGTTTCAAGCACTCCGGCACCGGCAAGGACCTCTCCGTCTTTGGCCTGGAGGACTACACCCGCATCAAGTCAGTCACCACCTCCCACCGCTGAGACCCACGCTAGGTATCCCATGAAACTCGATCTGCTGCTGCGCAACGCGGACATCATCACCATGGACAAGCGCCGCCCGCACGCCACGTCGCTGGGGTCTGGCAGGGCCGGATCGTGGGCCTCGACGATGACCTGGACGGGCTGGAAGCGGCCCAGGTCCTGGATCTCGCCGGCGCCACCGTGACCCCGGGCTTCATCGACGCGCACTGCCACACCACCTGGTTTGGGCTTGGCCTCGGCGAACTGGACGTCTCCGCCGCGCGCGGCCTGAACCAGCTCTACGCCCTGCTGGAGGCCGGCGTGGCCGCGGACGGCGCCGCGGACAGCGCCGAAAGAGCCGGGCCAGGTCCCGGCGCAGCAGAGCCAAGCGCCGGACCGGGACCGGGCTGGCTTCTCGCCACCGGCTTCAGCCAGCAGCAACACGGCGGTGAATTCCCGGACATCACCGTGCTGGACCGGATCACGGGAAACCGGCCGCTGTTCATGCGGCACAACTCCGGCCACATGGCCATCGTCAACACCGCCGCGCTCCGGCTGGCCGGCGCCGACCAGGCGTCGTTCCCGGACCCCGACGGCGGCGTGATAGTCCGCGACGCCGCCGGCCGGCCCACCGGGCTGGTCCAGGAAACGGCCCAGCAGCTGATCCAGCAGCTGATCCTGCCATACTCCAGCGAGGCCATCGAAGCCGCGCTGGACCGGGCCACCAGCTACTACGCCGCGGAGGGCATCACCAGCTTTACCGAGGCTGGGATCGGCGGCGGCTGGATCGGCCACAGCCCGGTGGAGCTGGCCGCCTACCAGCGGGCAGCATCGGCGGGCGGCTCCATGCCCGGGCGCAGCTGATGCCGGTCCTGGACGTGCTGCACCCCTGGGCGGCCAGAACCCGCCGGACGCGGCCACGGCCGGCCTGGACCTGGGCATCACCAGCGGCTTCGGCGGCGACTTCCTGTCGCTGGGCCCGGCGAAGGTGTTCCTGGACGGCTCCCTGCTGGGCGAAACGGCTGCGGTCAGCCAGGACTACTGCAGCCACGGCGGAACGGACAACACCGGCAACACCGGCTATTTCCAGGCCGAACCGGAGGAGCTCCGGGCGAAAATGGAGGCCGCCTACGCGGCGGGCTGGTCCATCGCTGCCCACGCCATCGGTGACCGCGCCGTCGATCTGGCGATCGACATCATCACCGACTGCGCCGCGAAATACGGCCCGCGGACCGTGCCCAACCGGATCGAACACGCGTCGATGACCCGGCCGGAGCAGCTGCACCGGCTGGCCGCCGCGGGCATCGCCGTCACCCCGCAGGCCAGCTTCTTCTTCGACGGAGGGGACGGCATGACCGCCTCGCTCGGTCCGGAACGGCTCGGCTGGGCTTACCGCGCGGCGTCGTTCCTTGCCGCCGGGGTGACGCTCGCCGGCAGCTCCGACCGGCCCGTGGCGGACGGAAACGTGCTCCGGGGCATGCAGGCCTTCGTGGACCGGCGCACCGCCTCCGGCGCCGTGTTCGGCAACCCGGACGAACGGCTGAGCCCGTTCCAGGCCCTGGCGGCGTACACCACCGAGGCGGCGGCGGCCACCGGCGCATCGCACCTCAAAGGCTCGTTGAGCCCCGGAAAACTGGCCGACTTCACCGTCCTCTCCGGGTCCCCGCTTTCCGCCGGCAGCATCGCGGAGCTCCAGGTCCTGGCCACCGCCGTCGGAGGCACGTTCACGTTCCGGACGCCCGGCGTGCAGTCCCGGCCGGCGGACGATCCCGCCGCAACCACTCCCAGCTTCAGCCCAGCCACCAACCGTTCATAGGGGAACACCGTGACTACTCAGACCAGCTTCAGCACCTGCGATGCCGCCTTTGTGCGGGACTTTCACATCATGAGCGAATTCGGCGCCACCGCGAACGGCGGCGTGGAACGGCAGGCCGCCAGCGCGCCGGACGGCGAGCAGCGGCAATGGCTCACGGGCCTGCTGGAGACCCGGGGTTCACCGTCCAATTCGACCGGGCCGGCAACCAGTGGGGCCTGTACGAGGCCGTGCCCGGGGCCCCGTTCGTGGTGGTGGGCTCGCACATGGATTCCCAGCCGACGGCGGGACGCTACGACGGCGCGTACGGCGTGCTCGCCGCGGCCCACGCGGCGTTCCGGCTCGTGGAGCAGTGGGCCGCGGCCGGACCCGCCGGGCAGCCCCGGTTCAACATCGCGGTGGTCAACTGGTTCAACGAGGAGGGCTCCCGCTTCAAGCCGTCCATGATGGGCTCCTCCGTCTACACCGGAAAACTCGAACTAGAGACCGCGCTGGCCACCACGGACGCGGCCGGGGTCTCGGTCCGCGACGCCCTGGACGCAATCGGCTCCCGGGGCAGCTACGAGGGCCCCGAAGCCGCCTACTGCGCCGAAATCCACATCGAGCAGGGCCGCAGCATGGAGCGGGAAGGGATCACGATCGGCCTGGTGAGCTCCAACTGGGCGGCCAACAAATACGAGTTCGTGGTCCACGGCGAGCAGGCCCATACGGGCTCCACCGTGATCGCGGACCGGAAGGACGCGTTGCTGGGCGCCTCCATGATGGTGGTCGCCGCCCGGGAACTCGCCGACGCCTTCCCCGGCGTGCTGCACACCTCCGTGGGGCAGCTGACCGTCTACCCCAACTCGCCCGTCGTGGTGCCGTCCCGGGTAAATCTGCTCCTGGACCTGCGCAGCGCCGATGAAGCTGTCCTTGCCGAGGCGGACGCCCTGCTGCACGCGCGGATCCCCGAGATCGAGCGGCTGGCAAACGTCACCGTCGAACGCAACCACGGCCACTCCTGGCCCGTGACGCCCTACCAGCCCGAGGGCGTGGAACTGGCGGCCAAGGTCGCCGCGGACCTGGGCCTGTCGAACAAGCAGGTGATGACCCTGGCGGGCCACGACTCGACCAACATGAAGGACCTCGTGCCGACCGTGATGCTCTTTGTGCCCAGTGTGGACGGGATCTCCCACAACGAGCACGAATACACCACGGATGAGGACATCGTGGCCGGGCTGACCATGCTCACCGAAGTGGTCAACCGCCTGTGCAACGGGGCGCTCGAGGACTGACCCCGGCCGGCGACCCGCGCCGCATCCTCACCCGGCAGCCGGTGCCCCGGATATCCAGAGCGGCGGCCGGGCGGCGGTACCGCCCGCATCGGGGTTGGCCACGTGAAGGGTGGGGACGGCAGCCTCCTCGATGACCGCCGCCTCGTGTCCGGCCTCCTCAAGGCGCTGACGCAGGGCGCCAAGGTCACCGGCGTATTCGAAGCCCAGGCCTGCGCTGCCGGCCCCGGTTCCCGCGCCGACCATCAGGACCCCGCCGTTTTTCGCCGTGAAGGCTTCCGATTCGGCCGTGTCCGTGTCGGCATCGCCGACGGCGGAACCGCCGCTGCCCGGGACCGGGCGGGGCCGCGCGCCGATGTTGCGCAGGGTTTGCGCCGCGGCGACGGCGTCTTCGGAGAACCAGACGCCGACGACGGCGACGCCCGGGTCCGCCTCAGGTGACCCGCCCCAGCTGCCATCGCCGGCGCGGGCGGCCGGATCGGCCAGGAAACTGAAACCGTCCGCGGCCGTGATGCGGCAGGACGGACCATGGTCCGCCTCGATGAGTTCCGCCGTGGTGCCCCCGGACGTCGTGGAGTCGGCGGCCCCGGCCTCCTTGGTCCGGCGGGCGAACTCCTTCAGGTCTCCCACCTCGACGCCCAGGGAGGTGGTGCCGTCCTCGGGCGAGCCCTGTTCGGCGACGTGGAGGGCGAGGCGGCCGGAACCGGCGTCGAACTCCCGCCAGGTGGGCTCGTCAACAGTCTTGACCAAGCCAAGGCCGGTGAGCAGCCGCTCCCATTCATCAAGACGGGAGGTGAAGTGGATCGGGCGGACACGCAGCATCGTTGCTCCTCAAAGGTTGTGACGGATTCCGGCTCTCAGGGATATCGTCCCACCAAAGCGGCCGGAAAGGGCCAGTGCGGAGCACAATGGTGCCATGGCTGCTGAACTCGAGGAACTGCTGGTGAAGGACGCCGCGCAGTGGCGCGCGTGGCTGGAGGAGCACCACGCGGAGAGTCCAGGCGTCTGGCTGGTGCTGCATAAGAAGGGCGGTGCCGTGACAGAGCTGGACTACGAGGCCGCACTGCAGGAAGCCCTGTGTTTCGGCTGGATCGACGGGCAGGGACGGCGTCGCGATGAGGAGAGCTCGTTCCAGCGGATGACCCGCCGGGGACCCAAAAGTGTGTGGTCCGCCCGGAACGTGGAGCGGATCGGGCGCCTCGAGGCGGCGGGCCGGATGGCCCCGCGGGACGCGCCGCCGTCGACAGCGCCAAGGCGGACGGCCGCTGGGAAGCCGCCTACTCCGGAGCGGCGGCGGCCGAAGTGCCGGCGGACCTCGCCGCTGCCATCGCGGCCGAGCCGCGGGCGCAGGCGATGTTCGACGTCCTGACCTCGGTGAACAGGTTCGCCCTGATCTACCGGACCAACGGCGTCAAGCGGGCCGCCACCCGGGAGAAGAAGATCTCGGGATTCGTCGAGATGCTCGCCCGGCACGAAACGCCGTACCCGCAGAGAAAACGTCCGCCGGCGCCCTGACCGCTCCCGTCACCGCGACCACAGCCGGCGGCCCGCGGACCCTAGAATCCGACGCCCATGGCCTGTGCGATCACCACCGCGGACGCCGAGGACCACGCCTGCGGGTGGCACGACGCCGGATACGGCACCGCGTGCCCCGCGTCCTCCGCCGTGATGCCCGCGAATAGTTCCGGCAGGCGGTGACCGAAAGCGCCGGACGCGGCCAGCAGCCCTTCGGCGATGGTCCGGGCTTCGGCCAGGAAACCCTCGGCGAGCAGCCCCGGACCGCAACCGCCGTGTCGTGGCTCCAGACCGAACCACAGTGGTAGCTGAAGGGCCAGAATCCGGCGGCCCGCCGGGAAATCGTGTGCACCCCATAGCCGGAGAACAGTTCGGGACTCAGCAGTCGGTCCGCCACGAGGCGGGCCTCGGAGGCATCCAGGATGCCGGTGCCGAGCAGATGCCCCATGTTGGAGCCCGGGATGTCCAGCGGGTCGCCGTGCCCGTCGAGGGCCATGGCAGGGAAGGGCCCGCCGTCGTCCTCGACCCAGAAGCGCTCGCGGAAATTCTGCTGGAGCGCTTCGGCAAAGTCTCGCAGCGCCTGGCCACCGGGTTCGCCGTAGGCGTCGAAGAGATCGGCGGTGTCTACCGCGGCCTGGTAGGCGTAGCCCTGAACCTCGGACAGCGCGATCGGGCCGTCCGCCTGGCGGCCGTCACGGAACTGCATGGCGTCCCCGGAATCCTTCCAGCCCTGGTTGCTGAGGCCGTGGCCCGTCGCATCCTGATAGCTGAGGAACCCGCTGTTCGGGCTGCCCGGCGCGCCCCCGGCGGCCAGCAGCCAGTCCACCGCATGCGCCGCGCTGGGCAGCAGCGAGCGGACGGTGGCGTCGTCCAGTCCGGCCTGGCCCAGCTCGGCCAGCAGGCACAGCCACAGCGGGGTCGAATCCACAGCACCGTAGTACACCGGCGGCAGGCGCAGGCCCTGGCTCTCCAGCACCAGTTCCTTGGACCGGAGTTCGTGCAGGATCTTGCCGGGTTCCTCGGCGGCGCCCGGGTCGTGCCGGGTGCCCTGGAACGCGGCCAGGGTGCGCAGCGTTCCGGCGGCGAGCCCGGCGTCCAGCGGCAGGAGCATCCGCGCGGCCCAGAGCGAGTCGCGTCCGAACAAGGTGAAATACCAGGGTGCCCCCGCGGCGAGGAACGGCGCGTCGGGGAGCTTCCTGGTGGCCAGACGGAGACCCGCGAGTTCGTCCAGGGCGTTGTCCAGCAGCAGGCCCAAGGCGCCGGACGGCTCGGCGCGGACCCGGCGGGCGGCGGGCGGCCGGGCCGCCACGACGGCGTCGTCGCTGTCGGCCAGCACGGCCTGCCATTCGGCCTCGAACGGGCGCCCCCGCCCCGCCGTGCCGCGCCAGACGAGCTTTTCGCCGGCGGCGACGCTGCCGGGGGCAGCGACGGTCAGGGTCTGCCCGCCGTCGCGCCAGCGCAGCGTGGAATCGTCCGCAGCGAACGGCTCGGAGGGATCCCGGAAGCGGCTGAGACGGATGGCGGCCATGTCGGTGAAGTCCGCGGCGAGCTGGATTTCAATTTCCACGTCGAGTGACTCGAGGAGGTAGCCAGGTGGAGGAGTGCCGGACGACGCCGGGCGTGACAGTCCAGGTCTGAAACAGTTCGACGGCGGGGTCCTCCGTCGGCCCCGGGATGCCGCGGACCAGCCCACGCACGCGCAGCACGCCGCCGGCCTCCGCCTCGACCGTGGCGGGCTCGGGCTCCATGCCGTTCACCCGGACCTCCGCCCGGCACAGCATCCGGGTGTCCCCGTGCAGCAGGCCCGTGAACCAGCCGCCGCCCGCGGCGCTGGAGGAGCCCGGGCCGCCGGGGACGCCGGCCAGCCGTCCGTCGGCGTCGAGCCATAACTGGGTGGGGGCGGCGATGGAGCAGTGCTGGCGGTGGAGCGCTGGCTGAACTGTCATGCGCCCCACCCTATGCCGGGAGCAGGACCGGCTCAACGGGCCCCGCGGGGAACAGCCGCACCGTTGCCGAAGCAGGCCTACGCCGCCGGCGGAGGAGCGCCCGGTGAAGGAGCAGCCGTTCAGTCAGCCGCTAGGCGGGCGGCAGGTCATCCACCGGGAAAGCCACTGCCTCGCCGACGACGCGGAGGCACAGCTCCGTGCCGGGGCGGGCGATCGAGGCGTTCCAGTGCCGGATGGTGATGATTTCGCCGCCGCCGGGATACCGGTGGTCGGCCACGGCGCCGGCTGCGAGGACGGGCGGGACGGCGAGCTTGAGCCGCACTGTGGTTTCCGGCCCGAAGTAGTCCGTGTCCACGACCACGCCGCGGATGGGGCCGTCCTCGGCGATCCGGATCTGTTCCGGGCGGAGCATGAGCTGGACCCGGCCCTGCGCCGGGGGCGGCGCACGGGGATGCCGCCCAGCGAACAGGTGGCCAGGGAGCCTTCCATCCACGCGTCGAGGATGACGGCGTCGCCCAGGAATTCCGCGGTGGCGCGGTCCGCGGGGCGCGTGTAGACGATGAAGGGGTTGCCGATCTGCGCCAGCCGCCCGCCGCGCATCACCGCCACCTGGTCCGCGAAGGACAACGCCTCGCCCTGGTCATGGGTGACCAGGATGGTGGTGACACCGGCGTCGTGGAGCACTTTGCCCACGGCCCGGCGCGTGGCCACGCGCAGTCCGGCGTCCAGCGCGGAGAACGGTTCGTCCAGCAGCATCAGTTCCGGCTCGCGGGCGAGGGCGCGGGCCAGGGCCACCCGCTGCTGCTGCCCGCCGGAGAGCTGGTGCGGGCGGCGCTTGGCCATGGCGGGGTCCAGCGAGACCATCTCGAGCAGTTCGGCCACCCGGGACTTCACGCCGCGGTGCCCGCCGGGGAGTTTCGCGGAGTCGAGGCCGAAGGAGATGTTCTGTCCGACGTTCAGATGCGGGAAGAGCGCACCGTCCTGCGCCACGTAGCCGACGTGGCGCTTGTGCGCCGGAACCCAGACACCTCCGCCGGCCACTTTGCCGCCGCTGAGCGAAATACTGCCGCTGTCCGGGTGCTCAAATCCGGCGATCAGGCGCAGCAGCGTGGTCTTGCCGGAGCCGGAGGGGCCCACGATCGCCGTCGTGCCGCCCTTGGCCACCGAAAGGTTGACTCCCTGGAGGACGGGTTGGGAGCCGAAGGTCTTGGTGACGGAGTCGATTTCCAAATGGCTGTTGGTGCTGGTGGCCACGGACGCGGCGATCCGCGGTTCCGGGAGCCGGGAGGGGCTGTAGTCGGTCACTGTCCCGCTGCTTTCTTGGACTGCTGGAAGAGAAGGTAGGTCATCGGTGCCGAAATCAGGATCATCAGCAGGGCGTACGGCGCGGCGCCGGCATAGTCGATTTCGCTGCTTTTGCTCCAGAATTCGGTGGCGAGCGTCCGGGTGCCGTTGGGGAGAGCAGCAGTGTCGCGGTGAGTTCATTCACGATCGCCAGGAACACCAGGGCGGCGCCGCCCGCGGCGGCCGGGGCGGTGAGCCGCAGCGTGACCCGGAGGAACGCCAGCAGCGGCGGCTTGCCGAGCGCCTGGGCGGCCTCGTCGAGTTCTTTGGGCGCCTGGGCTAGGCCGGAGCGGATGTTGACCAGCGCCCGCGGCAGGAAGAGCAGCACGTAGGCCGCGATCAGCAGCGCCGACGTCTGGTACAGGTCCGGGGCCGCCTTGATGCTGACCGTCACGAAGGCCAGGCCCACGACGATCCCCGGCAGGGAGCTGGTGATGTAGTTGGACAGCTCCAGGGCCTTGCTGAACCAGCTGGGGTGCCGCACGGCCAGGTACGCCATCGGGAAGGCGACGACCGTAGTGGCCAAGGCGCCGGCGAGGCCGTACATGAGGGTCTGCAGCAGGGCTGGCAGGAACTCGTCCGCGGCCCAGATCTCCGGGCCGCCGGCGACGATCCAGCGCAGCACGAAGGTCAGCGGCAGTCCGAAGGCCAGCGCCGTGAGCGCGACCAGGAACAGCTGGGCCGGGAGCTGGTAGGCGTGCAGCGGGAGACGCAGGGCGCCGGCTTGGGCGCCCGATCCGATCCTGGCGTACCGGGCACTGCCGCGGCTGCGGACTTCAATCAGGAGCAGGATCAGGCAGAGGAACACGAGGACACTGGCCAGCATGTTCCCGGCGGTGCCGTTGAAGGTGGACTGGTACTGCACCATGATCGCCGTGGTGAACGTGTCGAAGCGGATCATCGCGAAGGCGCCGTACTCGGCCAGCAGGTGCAGGGACACGAGCAGCGCGCCGCCCGTCATCGCGATGCGCAGCTGCGGCAGCACCACCCGGAAGAACGTGCGCCAGGCGCCGAGCCCAAGGGCGGCCGCGGACTGTTCGATGGCCGGGTCCAGCCGGCTGAGCGTGGCGGCGGCCGGGATGTACACGAGCGGGAAGTAGGAGAGCGTGGCAATCAGCACACCGGACCACAGGCCCTCGAGTGACGGGACAGCGGAGACCCAGGCGTAGCTGTTGACGAACGCCGGGATGGCCAGCGGCGCGGCGAGCAGGACCGCCCACCACTTGTGCCCACGGAGCGTGGTCCGTTCCACCAGCCAGGCCCCGCCCACGCCAAGGACCAGGCAGAGCGGCACGGTGATCGCCGTGAGCAGCACCGTATTGAGCAGGAGCTCGCCCACACGCTCGCGGAAGATCAGGGCAACCGCGGTCTCCCACCCCGTGGCGGCTGTCATCACGATGACGTAGCCCAGCGGGATCAGGGAGAACAGGGCAATGAGGACGGCCAGGACGGACAAAGCGGAAACGCCGAAAGGCGGGCGGGGGCGTTTGCCCCTGCCCGCCGTCGTCGTGCTCCCGGGAGTCCCGGGAGCCGCCAGCTTGGTTGTCACCTGGTTACAGCAGTCCTGCCTTGGTCATCAGCTCGGTGACCTTCGCGGAGTTGAGCTTGGCCGGATCCACGGTTGGAGCCTCGAGTTCAGCCAGCGGGACCAGCTTCTCGTTCGCCGGGACATCGGAGGCGATGGCGTACTCGAAGGACGTGCCCTTCTGGAGGATCTCCTGGCCCTGCTTACCGGTGATGAACTTGACGAAGGCCTGGGCCGCCGCCGCGTTCTTCGAAGACTGCAGCACACCGCCGCCGGAGACAGACACGAACGCGCCCGGGTCCTGGTTCTTGAAGTAGTACGGTGCGACGTTCTTGGAGTTCTCGCCGGTCTTGGCCTGGTCGCCGTAGTAGTAGTAGTGGTAGATCAGGGCGGCGTCGACCTCGCCGGCGTTGACCGCCTTCATGGCCGTGCTGTTGCCCTTGTAGGCCTTGGAGTTCTCCTTCATGCCCTTGAGCCATTCCTCAGTGGCGGCTTCGCCCTTGAGTTCGAGCAGGGCGGAGACGATCGCCTGGAAGTCGGCGCCGGACGGCGATGCCGCCCACTTGCCCTTCCACTCCGGCTTGGCCAGATCCAGCATGGACTTGGGCAGCAGGTCCTCGGTGAGTTTGGTCTTGTCATAGACCAGCACCGTGGAGCGGGCGGCGATGCCGGTCCACTTGTTGGTGGAGGGCCGGAACTCGGCGGGCACCTGGTCGACGGTGGCCTTGTCGACGTCGGCGAAGAGGCCGGCGTTTTCCACTTGGGCCATGGCCGGGGAATTCTCGGTGAGGAAGACATCGGCGGGGAGGCCTGGCCCTCCTGGATGATCTGGTTGGACATCTCGGTGTCCGAGCCCTGGCGCAGGGTGACCTTGACGCCGGTTTCCGCGGTGAACGCGTCAACCCATTCCTGCGTCAGGGATTCATGCTGGGCGTTGTAGACCGTGATCTCGCCGGAGATCTTGCCGTCAGCGGCGGCGCTGCTGCTGGGGAAGTCGAGGCGCCGGAGCCACAGGCGGCCAGGCCGAGCGCGGCGGTGGCGGCCAGCGCGATACCAGCCAGCGCATTTTTGCGGATCTTCATGGGGCTACTTTCTGCAAGGAAGTTCGTAGGAACCCTAGCCCCCTGTGAGCGGGGAAGTTAGGGCATGCTCACTACGAAAAACTGTAGGTTAGCCAAACCTAAGCGACCAAGCCGAGAGCGCCTTAAGTGACGAGGATCACATCGATTACGAAACTATTGCGTGACTTAATTCCCGGCCGGAGATTCCGCGGGTGATTCCGCCGCCGGACCCGCCTTGCCCGGTTCCGCCTGTTCCGGCGCTGCGTCCTCCGGCACTGATTTCTCCCGCTCTGTACCTTTCGGCTCTGTATCCTCCCGCTCGCCATCGTCCGGCGCCGCCGAGTCTGACCTTCCGGCGATTGACGCGGCCGCTTCCAGCACCATCCAGGCCTGCAGCTGGGTGGAAAGCTCGACGGCGGCACCCGCCGGGTAGCTGCGCCGTGCCGGCAGCTCGGGACGGACGGAGAACAGGATCCTGCCGCCCTTGCGCGCCAGGGGTTCCTGGGACGACACGATGCGGCGGCCCTCCCAGAAGGCCTCGGCGGTGTCGTTCACGAGTGTCGCGGCCGTAGTCCGGACCTCGGGCGGAAGCCGCTCGTCGACGGCGGCAAGGGCCAGATACCGGACGAGGATGCCGGTGAACAGCCCGCCGTCGCCGGTCCCCTCGCAGCGCAGCACCGTGGCGCTGCGCCCCATCAGCGGCGCCGGGAGGGTGAGGTTGCGGGCCACGGCGGCCACGAGCGCGGCGGCACGGGCCAGGTTGGTGTCGCCGCCGAGTTCCAACAGCGCGCCGAGGACCGGCCCCTGGTTGTAGGTGTAGATGGCGCTCTCCAGCACCACGTCGCCGCCCGGGGCGATCCGGAGTCCGTCCTGGTACATGCCCTGTTCGGGGTCGAAAAGCCGGGCATCGAGCCAGTCCAGCAACGCCTGCGCCCTGGCCGCCTTGCCGGTGCGGGCGTAGTAGAGCGCCACGGGCGCCGTGGCCGGGGTGTTCTTGAAGTCCCGTTTCTTGCTCCAGAAGGTGCCGCCGCCCAGGTCGTCAGTGGACGCGGAATCGAACTGCAGGGTGAGGCTCTGCAGGACCTTGGCGTTGCGCCGGCGTCCCGCCGCCTTGCGGCTGTCCTCCGCGAGTTTCTCCAGCCGCAGCGTGGAGAGCGCCAGCCAGGCCATGTCGTCGTAGTAGTTGTTGACGAAGGTCAGGAAATTCCGCAGCCGGATCCCGGTGACCAGCTGGGAGGCCAGCCGGCCGGCGCTGAGGCGGTTCTCGCCGTCGAACCTCGTGCCGGGACGGCCCTCGGTGCCGAGTTCGCGGCGGCCGGTGTCCACGAGGCAGTCCACGTAGTGCGCCTGCCACCAGTAGTGCCACGGCCGGGCGAGGTTTTTCACGCGGCCCGAGGGCCGCACCACTGCGGCGATGTGCGTCCCCGGCAGGAAGAAGAGCCGCTGCCCGAACAGCCTGGTCACCGAGCGGGCCGCCTCGTCTGCCCGGAACGACCAGTTGGGGGCGGTGGAAATCTCTGCTGGGGTCATGGCTCCAGCCTAATGGCGGCACCGCGTCCGGGCCGGGATCGTCGCGGCGTCGCGGGGTGAAGGTGCGGAAAGTTCGCATTCCAGTTAACATTCACTAACTAATGTTCCCTGCAAATTCGTGACGCTGCACACAGCGCCGCGGCGGGTTCCGGTTCCACATCAAGGAGGATGCATGGACATCAAAGGTACAGTCGCGCTGATCACGGGCGGGGCCTCGGGCCTGGGGGCCGCGACCGCCAAGCGCCTGTTCGACGCCGGCGCCTCCGTGGTCCTGGTGGACCTGCCAAGCTCCGCCGGTGACGCGTTTGCCGCCGAGCTGAATGCTTGGGGGAGGTCCACGTGGACGCCCCGCCGCCGGGGACCGGAAAGAGCCTGCTCACAAGGCGGTCTTCGTTCCCGCCGACGTCACCCGCGAAGAACAGGTGCAGGCCGCCGTCGACGCCGCCGTCGCCCTCGGCCCGCTGCGGATCGTGGTCAACTGCGCCGGGATCGCCACCCCGGCAAGGTCCTGGGCCGCGACGGCGTGCTGCCGCTGGAGAGCTTCAACCGCGTCATCCAGATCAACCTCGTGGGCACCTTCAACGTCATCCGCCTTGCCGCGGCCGCCATGGCGGCCACGGAGCCGGCCGGGACCGAACTCGGCGGCCCGGAGCGCGGCGTCATCATCAACACCGCCTCGGTCGCCGCATTTGACGGCCAGATCGGCCAGCCGGCCTACGCCGCCTCCAAGGGGGCCGTGCACGCCATGACGCTGCCGATCGCCCGCGAACTGGCGCGCTCGCTGATCCGGGTGGTCACCATTGCGCCGGGCATCTTCGAAACACCGATGATGGCAGGGCTGCCGCAGGAGGCCCAGGATTCCCTCGGGCAGCAGGTGCCGCACCCGTCCCGGCTGGGCAGGCCGGCGGAGTACGCGAACCTCGCGGCGCACATCGTGGAGAACGCCATGCTCAACGGCGAAACCATCCGCCTCGACGGTGCCATCCGGATGGGTCCGAAATGATGCCGGCAGGTCTCGCCCAGTCCCCGGCTGCTGCCTCCGCGCCGCCTGTCTCTGACGAGGTGTTGCCGACGGCCGATTTCTTCGACTTCGAGTCGATGCTCAACGCTGCGGAACAGGCGAAGCTCGTCGAACTGCGGGAGTTCCTGGCCCGCGAGGTGGCGCCCTTCGCCGGCGACTGGTGGAACAAAGCCGAGTTCCCCGCGCACATCCTGCCCAAGCTGGCGGCCCTCGAACTCAGCGCACCGGCCCAGCGCGGCTACAGCAATCTGTTCGCCGGGCTGGTCATCGCCGAGATGACCCGCGTGGACACCTCGCTGGCCACCTTCTTCCTGGTCCACCACGACCTCTTTGTCGAGTCCCTCTACGGCTTCGGCTCCGAGGAGCAGAAGGCGCGCCTGCTCGACGACGCCGCGAACCTCCGGACCACCGGCGCGTTCGCGCTGACCGAACCGGAACATGGCTCCGATGTGGCCGGCGGGATGGAGACCGTCGCCCGGCGTGTGCCCGGCGGGGCATCCGACGGCGGCGACTCCTGGGTGCTCAACGGCGCCAAGCGCTGGATCGGCAACGGGACGTTCTGCGACTACATGCTCGTGTGGGCGCGCGACGAAGCCGGCGGCGCCATCCGCGGCTTCATCGTGGACGCGACCCTGCCCGGCGTGACCCGGAGCCGGATCGAGAACAAGATCGCGCTGCGCACGGTGCAGAACGCGGACATCGTCCTCAAGGATGTCCAGGTGGCTGAGGCTGACCGCTTCGCCGGGATCAACAGCTTCGAGGACACGAACGAACTGCTGCGGGGCTCGCGGATCATGGTCGCCTGGCAGGGCGTCGGCCAGCAGCTGGCGGCGTTTGACGTCGCCCGGCAGTACGCCGTCGAACGCCAGCAGTTCGGCCGGCCGCTGGCGAAATTCCAGCTGGTCCAGCAGCAGCTGGTGACGATGCTTGGCAACGCGGTGGCGAGCATGGGCATGATGGTCCGGATCGCGCAGCTGCAGGACCAGGGGGCCGCGGACATGCCGCAGGTGGCCCTGGCGAAGTCCTATGTGAGCGGCCGGATGCGGGAAACCGTGGCGATGGGACGGTCCCTGCTGGGCGGCAACGGGATTGTCACCGACTACCGGATGGCCAAGATCTTCGCCGACGCCGAGGCGATCTACACCTACGAGGGCTCGTTCGAGATCAACACGCTCATCGTGGGCCGCGCCGTGACGGGGGTTTCTGCGATCGTCTAGCCGGGCGCCTGCCGCTGGCGCGTGGAACGGGGTGTCTAGAACAGCCCGGGCTCTTTCTCCCCGGCCTCGATCCGGTAGTCCAGGCTGTTGTTTTTCACCGGCATGGGGCACGTGCCGTACGGGGTGAAGGCGCTGGGGTAGTTGATGGCCCGGTTGAAGTCCAGGCTGACCGTGCGGTTTCCCAGGGAGTCGACGCGGGGCCGGGCCGTGGAGACCTTTCGCCACTCGTCGGTTGATTCCCCGTTGGTCTCGTCGTGGAATGTCACGGTCAGCGCGCCGAGTTTTTCCTCCTCGGCCTGCAGGTGGAACTCGTGGTCCTTGCCGGGGAGCCGGAACACCAGTTCGCCCACCGAGCGGTGGACCCCGTCCACCAGCGGGTTGGCCGTGCCGATCGGGACGTCCACGGGCTCCGGATAGGGACGGAAGCTGGCCTCGACCACCAGGTCCGGCCGGTAGTCGAAGGTGGGCACGCCGTCGAACCCGGTGAACACGGGCGACGCGGAATCCCGGGTGCGCAGGGCGTACCTGTTAGCGCGCATGGCCAGTTCCACCACCACCTGCCGGCCGTCCTCGCCGCCGTACTGCACCCACAGCAGGGACTCCTCGTCGGACAGCGCTGCGCTGATGGTGCCGTCCACGGGCTCGCCGGTCTCCACGAGCGTGAGCCCGTCGGCCGCCGCAGCGGTGAGGTGCGCCGTCGTGCCGTCCGAGGACCAGCGGCCGGGTGCGAGTTCGACGGCGGCCGGCGTGTCCTCCAGCCACTGGAAGGACGTCAGCGTCAGCCAGCCGTAATCGCTGGCCAGGGCCGTGTTGCGGCTGTTCCGGAAGCGCTGCCAGCGGGCGAGCAGGGCGTCAGAATCGGGATGCATGGTGCTCGCGGGTTCCTTCCGGGCGGTGAACGGCGTTGGCTACCACCTAGGCCCCGCCCCGGCCCGCCGCTACCGGGCCGGGGCGGGGCCTAGGGTCAGTTCCAGATGGCGTCGGCGTACTCCGGGTGGTCCACGAACGGGTTGCGGTTGCCCTGCCACCGCTCATAGATGCGCTGGTTGCGGCGCTGTTCGAAGGCATCCGGCGGATCGATCCGGTTCCACTCCAGCAGGACACTCATTTTGCCCATGTAGGGGGTAGTGCCGTTGTTGACGAGGTTGTTCATCTCCAGGTCGGCGAAGCCGTCACCGCCTTCATAGCGGACCGCCATGTACATGACCATCCGGGCCACGTCCCCCTTGACCGCGTTGCGCGGCTCCCAGGAATCCGCGTCGGTGTAATTCCCCGGCGCCTCGGTGGACTGTGTGCCGCCGAGGTCGAAATCCTTGTTGCCGCGGGCGGAGTTGACCGTCACGTCGGTGGGCCTCAGGTGGTGCACATCCGTTCCCGGGCCTGTGGCCGTGCCGAAATCACCGTGCGACTTGGCCCAGACGTGTTCCCGGTTCCAATCATCCACACCGCCGCCGTTGGTGGCCTTGGACTGGGAGCGTCCCGTGTACAGCAGGATCACGTTGTTGCTGTTGGCAGGGTCCTGGTCCGTGTCCTTCAGGGCGTCCCAGACCTGGTCATAGCTGAGCTTCTGCTGCACGGAGATGATCTGGTGCAGGCTGCTTTCCAGGGCCGCGCCGGTCTTGCCGGCGGCGCCAGCGTAGTAGTCGCCGGATGTGGGGGTGGGTGTTGGGGTCGGCGTTTGTGTTGGCGTGGGAGTGGGCGCTGCCGACAACGCCATGTTGCTGGGACTCTTCAGGCCGGCGTGTGAGAAGTAGGCCGTCAGCTGCCCGGTGACGTCCACTTTCTTGCCCATCAGGGACGGCGTGGTCTGCAGGCCAAACCCGGACCGGTACTCCGTGGTGACCTGGACGTAGAGCATTTTGGCCGTGCTCGTCTCGGCGGCCGAATCCGCAATCGCAAGGGCGGTGTCGGAGGTGAAGCCGCTGCGGAGCACTGAGGTGGCGGACGTCGGCTGGCCCACGATGTAGCCGGTCACCGCGGCCGTGGAGCCGTTTTGGGTCGCGACGGCCTGGGCCACCGTGAGCGGGGCGGCGGCCTGTGAGCCGGGCGCCGCGGCGGACTGTGCCACGAGGCCGGCGAACAGCATGCCGAGGATCACGACGGCGGCGATCAGCGGATTCCGCTGATGAACGGCGCCCGCCGGTCTTTGGTCACGGCGCCCGGGCTGGGGGCTGGGGTCATGACGAGCTCCTCGAAGCGGGGCGATCGCCGGAACGGTCGCACACAGAGAATTGACAGGTTTTGTCAAGACACTTCAAGATATGTCATCACGCGCCGGGCGGGAAGGGTTGATTCCTTGCGGCCCGCGGGATTTGTCCAGAGTTCGTCGGCCGTTCACCACGAATGCCCGAATGTCCGGCCTGAGTTCAGTTCCTCCGGGTGCTGCGGGGCGCCCCACGCTTGCGGCCACAAGTAGTGCTGCGGTGTCGCGGGCGGCGATGGCCGCCGCCGGATCGGCGTCGAGCACGCCGCTGGCGAGCCCGCCGTCGAGCACCAGGGTCAGACCGCGGGCCAGCTGGTCCGGATCCGGGGCGCCGGCCTCCTCGGCCAGGCCACGGATCCAGGTCCGGACATTTTCCTTGTGCGCCACCGTCCGTTCGTGGACCCGTGTTCCGGAGGCGGACTCGGCGGCGGCGTTGATGAAGGCGCAGCCGCGGTAGCCGTCGCGGCGGCAGGCGCTGGTCAGCGCATCAAACAGTCCGACGAGCCGGGCCGCCGGGTCGGAACCGGCGGCTTCCGCGGCGGCGTGGAGCTGTCCGGTCCAGACGCCGTCGACCTTTTCCAGGTAGGCCAGGATCAGGTCATCCTTGGCCGGGAAGTACTTGTAGAACGTGGCTTTCGCGACGCCCGATTCGGCAATGATCGTATCGATGCCCGCGGCCCGGAGCCCCTGGGCGTAGAAGAGTCGGAAGGCCGTGGCGAGGATCTTTTCCCGGGCTTGCCCGGCTGGCGTGCGGGCGGCCTGCTTGCCCGTGGCTGCTGGCGGCGTCATGGCTCAATCGTACACAGACAAGTCTGTCTGCGATTGCTGTAGACAGGTCTGTCTGATAGCGTCGTGCGCATCGGTAGACCAACCTGTCTACTCCATCCCTTTCGGAATGAGGACGCCATGAAGATTGCTGTGCTGGGAACCGGAACCGTTGGCCCCACGATCGCCGCGGCGCTGTCCGCCCTGGGGCACGACGTCGTCATTGGAACCCGCGACCCGCAGGCGACGCTGGCCCGGACCGAGCCTGGTGCGACGGGAGGCGCACCCTTTGCCGAGTGGCATGCTGCGCATGGCGAAATCGAGGTCGGTACTTTCGCGGACGCCGCCGCCGGCGCCGACGTTGTCGTCAATGCCACCAACGGCGCGGGCTCCCTTGCGGCGCTCACCGCAGCGGGCGCAGAGAACCTGGCCGGCAAGGTGCTGATGGACATCGCGAACCCGCTGGACTTCTCCCACGGGTTTCCGCCGTCGCTGAACCCGGTGAACACGGACAGCCTCGGAGAGCAGATCCAGCGCACCTTCCCGGAAGCCCGCGTGGTCAAGACTCTCAACACGATGACCGCCAGCGTGATGGTGGACCCGGCGAGTGTGGCCGGGGAGACCACTCGGTGTTCGTCTCCGGCAACGACGCTGCCGCCAAAGAGGCCGTGGCCGGTTTGCTCAAGGAATTTGGGCACCGGGACATCATCGATCTGGGCGACATCACCACCGCCCGCGGCGCCGAAATGATCCTGCCGATCTGGCTGCGGGTCTGGGGTGCGCTCGGAACCGGCGCCTTCAACTTCAAAGTCGCCCGGTAGGCCGACCGGCCGGCCGCGGCACGGGAGCCCATCAAGCCGCGGCCCCCGACACTATCTGAGACGGATTCCCTGCCGGGCGCAGCTGCGGGTAGCATCCTTAGGGAAGAAAGTAACCCGGCTCACAGTATCCAGCGCAGTGTACGAGCCAAGTCCTCTCGAAAGATAATTTCCATGGCTGACACTGCAATGCATTCCGGCACCGATCTCGCGGCCGAACTCCGGGCCGACGTCCGCCGGGTGTCCACGCTCCTCGGCGAATCGCTCGTCCGCCAGCACGGCCCCGAGCTCCTGGACCTCGTGGAGCAGGTGCGCCTGCTGACCAAGGAATCCAAGGAAGCCGCCCGCGGCGGTGCGGACGCCACCGGGCCGTGGAGCTCGTACGACGTCGTGGCGCAGGTCCGCGAGCTGCTCGGCTCCCTGCCCCTCGAGCAGGCGACCGACTTGGTCCGCGCCTTCGCGTTCTACTTCCATCTGGCCAACGCCGCCGAGCAGGTGCACCGGGTCCGCGGCCTGCGCACGCGGCAGGAAAAGGACGGCTGGCTGGCCAAGGCTGTCGCCGACGTCGCCAGCCAGGCAGGCCCGTCGGTGCTGCAGGATGTGGTGAACGAACTCGACGTCCGGCCCATCTTCACCGCCCACCCCACCGAGGCCTCCCGCCGGTCGGTGCTGGACAAGGTCCGCCGGCTCTCCGACATCCTGGCCGTGGCCACGGCGGAGGGCACCTCGGCGCGCCGCCGCCAGGACCGCCAGCTCGCTGAGGTCATCGACCAGATGTGGCAGACGGACGAGCTCCGCCAGGTCCGGCCCACTCCCGTGGACGAGGCCCGTAACGCGATCTACTACCTCACCGGCATCCTGGGCGACGCCATGCCGGAAATGCTCGCCGACCTCTCCGAACTGCTCGGTGAACATGGCGTCAGCCTCCCCGTGGAGAAGGCCCCCATCCGCTTCGGCTCCTGGATCGGCGGCGACCGGGACGGCAACCCCAACGTCACGGCGGCTGTCACCCGGGAAATCCTGCAGATCCAGAACCAGCACGCCGTCCGGATCAGCATCGGCCTGATCGACGGGCTGATCTCCATCCTGTCCAACTCAACGGCCCTCGCCGGGGCGGACCAGGAGCTGCTGGACTCGATCGACGTCGACCTCAAGAACCTGCCCGGCCTGGACCGGCGGGTCCTCGAACTGAACGCCCAGGAGCCCTACCGGCTCAAACTCACCTGCATCAAGGCCAAACTGCTCAACACCGCCCGGCGCGTCTCGGCGGGATCGGCGCACGAGCCCGGCCGGGACTACACCGCCACCGCCGAGCTCCTCGCCGAGCTCGGCCTGCTGGAGCGCTCGCTCCGGAACCACCACGCCGGACTCGCCGCCGACGGCGCCCTGGCCCGGGTCCGCCGCGCCATCGCCTCCTTCGGCCTGCACCTGGCCACCCTCGACATCCGCGAACACGCGGACCACCACCACGACGCCGTCGGGCAGCTGATGGACCGCCTCGGCGGGCCCGGCGTCCGGTACGCCGAACTCAGCCGTTCGGAACGGCTTGAGGTGCTGGGTTCAGAGCTGGCCTCGCGCCGCCCGCTGTCCGGCCACCCGATCAAGCTCGACGGCGTCGCCGACGGCACCTATGACGTCTTCCGCGAAATCCGGCGGGCCCTGCGCACGTACGGCCCGGACGTGATCGAGACGTACATCATCTCGATGACCCGCGGCGCGGACGACGTCCTGGCCGCGGCGGTGCTGGCCCGCGAAGCCGGGCTGGTCAACCTCTTCGGCGAGGCCCCGTATGCCAGGATCGGCTTCGCGCCGCTCCTGGAAACCGTGGAGGAACTGCGGGCCTCGGCCGAGATCGTGGACCAGCTCCTCTCCGACGCCTCCTACCGCGAGCTGGTCCGGCTGCGCGGCGACGTCCAGGAGATCATGCTCGGGTACTCGGACTCCAACAAGGAATCCGGTGTGATGACCAGCCAGTGGGAAATCCACAAGACGCAGCGCAAACTCCGGGATATCGCCGCAAAACACGGCGTCCGGGTGCGTCTGTTCCACGGCCGCGGCGGTTCCGTGGGCCGCGGCGGCGGACCGACCTACGATGCCATCATGGCGCAGCCGAACGGCGTGCTGGAAGGTGAAATCAAGTTCACAGAACAGGGTGAGGTCATCTCGGACAAGTACTCGCTGCCCGAGCTCGCCCGCGAGAACCTTGAACTCTCGCTCGCAGCGGTCATGCAGGGCTCCGCGCTGCACCGCACGCCGCGCACCTCGGAGGACCAGCGCGAACGCTACGGCCACGTGATGGAGACCATTTCCGACGCCGCGTTCGCCCGGTACCGGACCCTCATCGACGACCCCGACCTGCCCGCCTACTTCATGGCATCCACCCCCGTGGAACAGCTGGGATCCCTGAACATCGGCTCCCGTCCCTCCAAGCGGCCCGATTCCGGCGCCGGGCTCGAGGGCCTGCGGGCCATCCCGTGGGTGTTCGGCTGGACGCAGTCCCGGCAGATCGTCCCGGGCTGGTTCGGCGTCGGCTCCGGGCTCAAGGCCGCCCGCGAAGCCGGCCACTCGGCCCAGCTGGTGGAGATGATGGACGGCTGGCACTTCTTCCGCTCGGTGCTCTCCAATGTGGAAATGACGCTGGCGAAGACGGACATGGACATCGCCGGCTACTACGTCTCCACGCTGGTCCCGGACGAACTCCACCACCTGTTCCGCGCCATCAGGGCCGAATACCAGCTGACCGTCACCGAGATCCAGAACCTGACCGGCGAGGACCTGCTGCTCGACGCGCAGCCCACCCTGAAACGCTCACTGGAGATCCGGGACCAGTACCTCGACCCGATCAGCTACCTCCAGGTGGAACTGCTGCGCCGGGTGCGTTCCGAGGCCGCGGGGAGGGCATGCCCAACGCCGAGATCGACGAACGCCTCCAGCGTGCCATGCTCATCACGGTCAACGGTGTGGCGGCGGGCCTGCGCAACACCGGCTAGTCCCGCCGGGGTCCGGCCGGCAGTCCCGCTAGGGTTGAAGCATGCCGTCGTTCCAGACCAGACTGAAGATCACCGGGCTCAAGCCGGGCAACCCGCCCGAGGCCGTGATGGCTGCCGCCGTGGAAGCGCTGGAGACCCGGCACCATGTGGAGGCGAACCAGCTCGATCTGGCCGGCGGGGTTCCGCAGCTGAACCTGCGGTTCCTCGTCGAGCCCACCTCCTACAGCGGCGAGAACAGCCAGGCGCTCGAATCGGCAGCGATGATGCGCGACGCCGTCGAACGCGTTGCGGTGACCGGCAACCTCATGGTGCTCCGCCGCAACCGCGGCCGCTGGGCGCCCGTTTAGGGGCGGACCGGCTCAGAAATCGAGCTCCTCGTCCGGGCCGTCCACCACCGGGGAGCTGTTGCCGCGCCTCCGCGTGACAATCACGCCCACCACGGCGCCGATCGCGATCCCGAGGCCGGCGCCGATCAGTGAGCTCGCCCAGAACGGCAGTCCGGTTGCCGCGCCGGTGACGTAGCCCAGGCTGACGGACCAGACCGCCCAGAGGAGGCCGCCGAGGGCTGCGCAAAGACTGAAACCGCGGGTGGAGACGTTGGCGATGCCGGCGGCGGCAGTCGTCGCGAGCCGCCCGCCGGGGATGAAGCGGATTCCGATGATGGCCCCGTACGTGGTGGACCGGCCGGCCTTCCCGATCGCCGTGTGTACGGCCAGATGGAACGTGCGGCCCCACCGCCAGCGGTCCAGGGTATGGCTCAGGCGCCGTTTGAACAGCTGGAACACCAGGATGTCGCCGAGCCAGGACGCCGCCGCGGCAAGGAGTACCACCAGGAACGCGTTGGCCCGCCCGACGGCGGCCAGCGCGCCGCCGGTGATCACCACCATCTCGGACGGGACGGGCGGGAAAATGGCATCGCCCATAACCACCGGGACGATCCAGAAATAGATCGCGTCCCGCCAGGTGTCAGCGCTGCCGAAGTCCATGGCCACAAGGTACCGCACTTCCGCCCGGACGCCCGCCCGTGACGGCCTGCGGCCGGGTGAGGGCGTGGGTGCCTGTGCGGGTGCGGCTGCGGGGCCGTCGGGTTAGCGTGCTTCGCTGAGCTCCAGCCCGCTGCGGTACTCCACCGGCTTGCCGTTGATGGGGTCCACGAACCGGATTCCGCGGGCGAGGAGCTGGAGCGGCTTCGAGTAGTCGTCGGGCGCCTTGTCCAGCAGCTCGGGGTAGAAGGCGTCGTTGACGATCCCCAGTCCCAGCGAGGCCATGTGCACCCGGAGCTGGTGGGTCTTGCCCGAGTGCGGCTCGAGCCGGTACAGCGCGCGGCGAGGGGCGGTGCCGTCGTTGCCGGGAAGGGCGTCGGCGGGCATCGGCGGGGCGGGGGTCCCCGGGGCAGGAGCCTCCGGGGCGGGGCCGTCAAAAGTCCGTAGCCGCTCGATCCGGGTCTCTGCATTGGGCTCGCCGTCGATCACCTCGGCCAGCAGGTAGCTGCGGGACTTCGTCATCCGGTTGCGGACCACCACGGGGAAGTCGACGGCGTCGTGCCCGGGCGCGGGCGCGGCGGCGGACACGCACTCGTATTCCTTCTGGACCTGGCGCTTTTCGAACAGCACCTGGTACTTGCCCCGGGTTGCCGGGTTGGTGGACAGCAGCAGGATCCCGGCGGTCATGCGGTCCAGCCGGTGCATGGGGATCAGGTCCGGCAGGTCCAGCTGGTTCCGCAGCCGGACGAGGGCCGATTCCTGGATGTAGGTGCCGCCGGGGGTGGTGGGCAGGAAGTGCGGCTTGTCCACCACGAGGAGGTGCTCGTCCTGGTGCAGGATGTTCAGTTCCACCGGGATGCGGAGTTCAGGCGGCAAGGTGCGGTAGTACCAGATGAAGGTGTGGTTCCGCAGCGGGGTGGCCCGGTCCAGGGGGATGCCGGCCTCGCCCACGATCTCGCCGGCGTCGAAGCGGTCCTCGATGCCCTGGGGATCGATGTGGCCCCAGCGGTGCATCATGTAGTCCATCGCGGTGTCCCACGGCCCCTCGTCCGGGAGGCGGAGGCGGGTCGCGTTGACGCCGTCGCGCACGGGCAGGGGGATTGCATCACCGGTCCATTCTACTTTGCCGGGCCCGCCCCGCCGTCTTGGGGGTGCGGGGGTGGGGCGGGGGCTCGCGGGGTATGGGCGCCGGCGTGTGGGTGGGGCGGGCGAACTGCGGGTTATGGACGCACTTCGCGGGTGGGCGCGCCGCGAGGTCGCCGGAACGCGTCGAGGTCGCCGTAAGCTTCCGGCGAACCGGCACGTTTTCGGCGAACTCGAGGGAGAAATGGACGAGACCGACGGAAAAAAGTTCTTGACAAATAAAACTGTCGGTGGCCAGACTGGAGGCATGTTGGACATCGAAGTGATTGAGGACCCGGCCGCGGCGGAGGCGTCCCTGGACCCCATCCGGACCCGCATCCTGATGGAACTCGCCCAACCAGGCTCGGCCACGCAGCTCGCCGCGAAGGTGGGCCTGCCGCGGCAGAAGGTGAACTACCACCTCAAGGCCCTGGAACGGCACGGGCTGGTGGAGCTGGTGGAGGAGCGCCGCAAGGGCAACGTCACGGAGCGCATCCTGCGGGCGAGTGCCGCCTCCTACCTGATCTCCCCGGCCGCACTGGCGTCGGTGGCCCCGGATCCCCACCGGTTCACGGATCGCTTTTCGGCTTTCTGGCTGCTGGCGCTCGCCAGCCGTATGGTCCAGGAAACGGGCCGGCTGATTGCCGGCGCCGCGCAGGCCAAGCAGCCGCTCGCCACCTTCGCCATCGACGGTGAGATCACCTTCCGCACGGCCGCGGACCGGGCCGCCTTCGCCGAGGAACTCGGCGTCGCCGTGACCCGGCTCGTGGACAAATACCACGACGGCGGCCCGGCGGGCCGGGCAAGCGCCTCCGCGGGCGGCGGACGCAAGCACCGCCTCGTCGTCGCGCTCCACCCTCGCTCAAGACACCAGTCACAGCATCATCCACAAACCCACCAGCTAAGGAGCAGGACAATGACTGACAAGCGGAACTTTGAAATTATCGTGGACACAGAACTGCCCGCCACGCCGGAACGGGTCTGGGAGGCGGTCACCAGGAACGAGGCGGGCTGGATGTTCCCCACGGATGAGTGGCCTGCCGTTCGGACCGTGGACGAATACCCTCCCATCTCGTGTCCCGCATGGATGGCCCGGACGGCTGGTTCAACCAGCTGGAGCACGTTCTGGAACCGCTCGACGGCGGCCGCGCCCGGCTGCACTACGTCCACAGCGGCATCTTCGCCGATAACTGGGACCAGCAGTACGACGGCGCCAGCAAGCACACCGAGTTCTACCTGCACACGCTCGGCCAGTACCTGCAGTATTTCGACGGCAAGCCGGTCGTCTTCACCGACATCCAGGCCCCTCCCGCCTCGGCCACGCCCGACGGCTTTGTGCGGCTCAAGAAGGCCATGGGCATTGAAGGGGCGGAGGCCGGCACCGCCGTGGAACTGGAGCTCGACGGCGTCGGACGGCTCTCCGGAGAAGTGGACTTCGCCAACGAGAACTTCCTTGGCCTGCGCACCGCGGACACGCTGTACCGGTTCTTCGGCCGCAATGCCTTCGGCGCCACGGTGGGCATGACGGTCCACGACTTCAGCGGCAGCGGGGACTCCGAAGCCACGGCGAAGGCCTGGGGCGGGTTCCTCGGGAAGGTCTACGCCTGAGCGGTGGCGACTGGCGCGTCGCCGTCACTCGCGGCGGCGCGCCGGCAACGCCCAGCAGGCCGTGCGACGCAGGAAATGTCTGACGACACTCCAAGTGCCTGGCCACACCGGAACAACGCAGCGCCCGGCCGCCCGGCGCAACGTCAGGCGATGGCCGCCGCGGGCGGGGCGCCGAGGTTGCGGCGCAGCTGCGGGGAGGTCGACAGCTTGTCCTGGGCGGCGCGCAGCGCGAGTACGGCGGTTTCCAATTGGTCCGGCGGCAGCGTGAACGGCACCCGGAGGTAGTGCTCAAAGGCGCCGCCCGTGCCGAAGCGGGGACCGGCCGCGAGCCGGATGCCGAAGTCCGGGGCCACCACGGCCAGCGCGGTGCTGATCGGGGCGGGAAGGCGGCACCACACTGACAGGCCGCCGTCGGGCCGTTCCCCTGCCAGCCCGGCAGGTGTCCGGCGATGAGGTCCAACAGGGCGTCCCGGTTGTCCCGCAAGGTGGCCAGCCGGGCCGGGAGCGGCTCGGCAAGAGCGTTCACCAGATGCGCCGCCGCCAACTGTTCCACCACCGGCCCGCCCAGGTCCATGGTGGTGCGGGCGGCGGCGAAACGCTGGACGAGGGATTCGTCGGCCCGGATCCAGCCGGTCCGCAGCCCCGCCCAGTGTGACTTGCTAAGGGAACCGATGGAGACCACGGCGGGACTGAAGGCGGCCAGCGGCGTGGAGGCGACGCCGTCGAGGTTCAGTTCCCGCAGCGTCTCGTCCACCACCAGAACGGTGCCGGCTGCGGCGGCGGCGCGGACCAGCCGGCGCCGCTGGGCATCGGACATCAGGCGGCCGGTGGGGTTGTGGAAGTCCGGGACCACATAGGCCATGGCGGGCCGCTGCTGCATCAATGCGGTCTCGAGGGCGCCCACGTCCCAGCCCGGACGTGCCCCGGAATGCGGCCCTGGCGGGGCGCCCTCGTGGGCGGCGGGCATGGCCACGGGCACCAGCCGGCAGCCAGCGGCCCGGATGGCATCGATGGCATTGGGGTAGCTGGGGTGCTCCACCAGGACCTTGTCGGACCGGCCGGCCAGGGTGCGGAGCACGATGTTCAGCGCGTGCTGCGCCCCGGACGTCACCAGAATCTGCTGCGCGGTGGTGGGCACGCCGGCCGCCGCATAGTGCCCGGCGATGGCTTCCTCAACGGCTGCACTCCGAGGGCGTCGTAGCCGAAGCCCGGCAGCAGCGCGGGCAGTTCGGTCAGGGCGGAGGCGAACGCCCGGTGCACCACTTCGCCGCTGGCCGGCAGCGAGGCATAGGCGAGATCCAGGATGCCGTCCGGAACGGCCAGCCCCGGAGCCCCGCTGAGGTTCGACCCGCTTCCCCTGCCGCCACCCGGACCGGACTGCGGGATACACGTCCGGCCGCGGCTGCCCTGCCCGCTGCTGAGGAAACCCTGTTCTCGGAGCAAGGAGTATGCGGCGGTGACGGTGGTCCGGCTGATGCCGAGGGTCGCGGCGAGGGCCCGTTCGCTGGGCAGCGCGACGTCGAGCGGCACGCGGCCGTCCAGGACCAGGAGGCGGACGACGTCGGCGAGCTCCCGGTAGGCGGGTGCTGCGCCGAGGTTCCACTTGCCGAGCAGGCGGGCCAGGGAACTGGGGTTCAGGGATCCGGGCATAGAGCCAGTATTTCAAACTGGCTATGGAATGCAAGGCCAGTTGTCCGGGAGGATGGAGTCCATGATGACCCGCAGACTCCTCCAGCTCCTTGTCGGCCTCGCCATGTACGGCATATCGCTGGCCATGTTCATCCGCGCCGGCCTCGGCCTGGACCCGTGGGATGTGTTCCACCAGGGACTCGCGGTCAAGACGGGACTGAGCATCGGCACGGTGGTGGTGATCGTCAGCTTCCTCGTGCTGCTCCTGTGGATTCCGCTGAGGCAGTGGCCCGGCATCGGCACGCTGTGCAACGCCGTGCTGGTGGGCGTCTTCGCCGACGTCGGACTGGCGCTGATCCCGGAGTTCTCCCACCTCGGCGGACAGGCCGGGATGCTCGCGGGTGCCATCCTGCTCAGCGGCATCGCCTCCGCCTGCTACATCGGTGCCCGGCTGGGACCGGGGGCGCGGGACGGGCTGATGACCGGACTCGCACGGCGCACGGGCTGGTCCGTGCGGACGTCCCGCACCGGCATTGAGGTGGTGGTGCTCGCCGCGGGCTGGCTCCTGGGCGGTTCGGTCGGCGTCGGGACCCTGCTGTACGCCCTGGCCATCGGCCCGCTGGTGCAACTGCTGCTGCCGCGGTTCACCGTGCCGGAGCTGAAGGAACCCGCGCTCCCGGCAGTCGCCGCCGATCCGGCGGTCGCCGCGCCCTGAGCCCTGAGCCCTGAGTTAGGCGGCGTGCGCCGCCAGCCCTGGGCCGTGCGGCAAACACCGCAAATTGTGGCTAGGCCGGGTCCGGCACCGGCTGGCACGTGGGGCAGTAGTAGATGTCCCGTTCTTCCGTTCCGGCGGCCGTGGCGAGGACACCGCGCCGCACCGGGGTCCTGCATTTCAGGCAGGGCTGGTGTTCGCGGCGGTAGACCCAGTAGCCGGGCAGTCCGGAGGTCCGGCCCACGGCAACGCCGCGCGGGTTCAGGACGGTGGTCCGGCGCCCGGGGCCCAGGTTGGCTTCCAGCAGGAGCTTGGCATCGGTGATCATGGCAGCCACGTCGGTGACGGACGAGACAGGCGCCGCCGGGTGCACACCCGAGAGGAAGCAGGCTTCGCAACGGTAGATGTTGCCGATCCCCGCGAGGTTCCGCTGGTCCAGCAGTGCGACGCCGATCGGGACGTCCGGCGCGGCGCGGATCCGCCGCTCCGCCTCGGCCAGGTCCCAGTCGGGACCCAGCAGATCCGGACCAAGGTGGCCCACAACGGAGTGTTCCTCGGACGTGCGGACCACCTCGAGGATGCCGAGCGAGAATCCGACGGCGTCTGCCGCGGCGGTGCGCAGCACACACCGGGCGGTGAAGCCGGGCTTCCGCCAGCGGCCGCCCGGAGGGTAGACCTGCCAGGTGCCTTCCATCTTGAGGTGGGAGTGGATCGTCAGCCGGTCCGGTCCCGCCGGGCTGACGCCGTCTGGCTTTGCCGGGCCTTCCACCCGCATGAGGAGGTGTTTGCCGCGCGGGACCACCTCGGTGACAGTCCAGCCGTCGAGTTTGAGCGTGGCAAACCGCGGCACGCGAAAATCGGAAGAGATCAGCTGCCGCCCGCCAGCGCGGCATGAAGCTGGGCGGCCGCGCGGAAGACCGAATCGCCCTCAGGCACGGATTCTCAGTCCCTTGGGCGTGGAGTAGGCACCGGCGTGGGCCAGTGCGGCAGCTACTGGGGTGTCCAGGATGCCGTGGCCGTTGACCTTCTCCATGATCAGCTTGTCCACCGCGCCCCGGGTGACCACACCCACCAGAGCCGCGCCGGCCGCCGCCAGGACGTCCGTATCCTCGCTGAAGGCCAGCAGGGTCTTGCCGCCGCGTTCCACGTACAGGACCAGGGCGCCGTCGACCAGGACCACCAGGGCGCCGGCTTTCCGGCCGGGGCGGTGGCCGGTTCCCGCGTCGACGTTGAGGGCGGGCCAGGGCAGGGCTGCGCCGTAGGGGTTGGCGGGGTCCGTCGCGGCCAGGGCCAGGGCCACGGGGTCGGGCTTGTGGAGTTCGGTGTCCTCGGCATACGAGCGCAGCCGGTCCACCGTCGCGGGCACGGCAAACTGTGCGGCGCCAAGGTGCTCGATAAAGTAGCCGCGGCGGCACCGCCCGGCTTCCTCCAGCCGGGCCAGGACCTTGTACATCAGCCCGAAACCGCCCAGGATGTTCTCGGCCATGACCGAACCGCGGGTCACCACGCCGTACCGGTCCAGCAGGAGTTCCGCGGTGGCCCGGGCGTGGATGGTGGCATCCAGCTCGGGTGCGGGAAGGGCGGACCAGCGGCCTGCGGCCAGCGGGGAGTGGGAGCCGTGCCGGTGACGGAGCCATACCGCCCGCCGGTCAGCCCGGGGACCCCAGCAATCCGGTGCCGTGGGCGCGTCCCAGCCGGCTCAGCCTCGGCGCCCGGGCCCGCGGCGCGCGGGCAACCTGACGGTGCGCGGTGTGGCCGCCGGCAATCATCGCCCGGACCGGGGCGAAGGTGTCGCCCGTGATCCGGCCCGCCCAGGCGAGGTCCCAGAGCGCCGAGACAACGTCCTGGTCGCTGAGCACCGCATCCATGCCGCCGGCCACCTCCGTGAGTTGCCGGAAGAAGTAGCCGCCGCCGTTGTTGCGCAGGTGGTCCAGCAGCCGCTGCTGCGCGTCGCCGGGTTCGAAGTCGAGGGCGGGGTTGAGGGTCAGCTCGGCCGAATCAGCCAGGTGCAGGCTCACCCAGCCGTCGTTGCCGGGGAGCGCGCCCGCGCCGGACCACAGCACTTCGCCGGCCGCCATCAGCTCGTCGAGCATGGCGGGCTGGTAGTCGGACACCCGGCCGGCGAGGATCAGCGGTTCCCAGGCTGAGGCCGGAATGGGCACGCCGGACAGCTGGTCGACGGCGGTGATGATCCCGTCCAGTCCCCGCAGCGCCGACTGCCCGCGCCGGCCCGGGACGCGGACGTTCTGCCAGGCCGGCAGGAAGCGGCCGTACGCGGCGGCGTCCACGGGCTCCACCTCGGCACGCAACGCGGCGAGCGAGCGGCGGCGGAGCTTGCGCAGGACTTCGGCGTCACACCATTCGCTGATCCCGGCCAGCGACGGGGCCGCGGGGACGGCGGTGGCTGCCGCGGCGCCGTCGTCGGCCCCGGAGACCGCATCGTCGTCGGCCCCGGCGTCGGGCGAGGCGTCGGGCGCAGGCGGGGTGCGGCGTGCGGGCGGAACTCGCCTTCCACCACGCGGCCGTCCGCGGCGAGCCGCTTCAGCGCGGTCCCGACGACGGCGACGCCGAGTCCCAGCCGGGCGGCAGCCTCGGCGGAGGTGAAGGGCCCGTGGGTGCGGGCGTAGCGCGAGACAAGGTCGCCCAACGGATCAGCGACCGGCTCGATAAAGGCCAGCGGCACCCCCATCGGCAGCGGGACACCAAGGGCGTCACGCAGCCGGGCGGCGTCCTCCACGGCGGCGTAGCGCTCGGCGCCGCCGATATTGACCTTGATGGCGCGGTTGGCGCGCTGGAGCGCCGCGAGGTGCGCGGCGGCGTCGGCGACGGGGCTGCGCTTTCCACCGCCGGTTCAGTTTCCGGAGCCTCGACGAGCGCGGCCTCCTCGCCGGACCCGGCCTCCTGGCCCGGCACTGACGCCGGTTCGAGCCGGGCGGCGACTTCCTCCGGAGTCAGCGGGCCCAGCAGCCGGAGCAGGTCCGCGACCCCTTCGAGCCCGCGGACCCTCCGGTCCGGCGCGAGGCGCTGCAGCTCACGCTCGGTGGCGTCAATGACCTTGGCATCGAGCAGTTCGCGCAGCTCCACCCGGCCCAGGAGCTCATTGAGCAGGGTCGAATCCAGCGCCAGCGCGGCGGCCCGGCGCTCGGCCAGCGGGGAATCGCCCTCGTAGAGGAACTGCGCGACGTAGCCGAACAGCAGGGACTTCGCGAAGGGCGAGGGCTGCTGCGTGGTGGTCTGCAGGATCCGCAGCTCGCGGCGCTCGATCGACGCCGCGATGTCCTTCAGCGCCGGAAGATCGTAGACATCCTGCAGGCATTCGCGGACGGTCTCAAGGACGATCGGGAAGGTGGGGTACTTCCGGGCGACGTCCAGCAGCTGGGCGGAGCGCTGGCGCTGCTGCCACAGGGGCTGCCGTTTGCCCGGGTTCTGCCGGGGCAGCAGCAGGGCGCGGGCGGCGCACTCGCGGAAGCGGGAGGCGAAGAGGGCGCTGCCGCCGACCTCCGCCGTCACGATCTGTTCCAGTTCCTCCGGATCGAACAGGAACAGCTCGGCGCCGGGCGGCTCGTCCTCCATCATGGGCACGCGCAGCACGATGCCGTCGTCGGCGGCCATCGCGGAGCCGTCCATGCCGTACCGCTGATGCAGCCGCTGCCCGACGGCGAGGGCCCACGGCGCGTGCACCGGCATGCCGAACGGGCTGTGCAGCACCACCCGCCAGTCGCCGAGTTCGTCGTGGAAGCGCTCCACCACCAGGGTGGTGTCGCTGGGGACCACCTCGGTGGCCAGTTTCTGCTCGGAGAGGTACTGGATCAGGTTGTTGGCGGCGAAATCGTCCAGGCCGCTGGCCTTGCAGCGTGCGGTGGCGGCCCGACGTCGGACGCGGACAGTTCGCGCACGAACGCCCCCAGAGCGCGGCCCAAGTCCACCGGGCGGCCGAGGGAGTCGCCTTTCCAGAACGGGAGTTTGCCCGGCTGGCCGAAGGCCGGGGAGACGAGGACGCGGTCGTGGGTGATGTCCTCGATTTTCCAGCTGGTGGCCCCCAGCGCAAACACATCGCCCACACGCGATTCGTAGACCATTTCCTCGTCGAGTTCCCCGACCCGGCGGCCGCCCTTGGCTGCCGCGGCGGACGGGCTGGCTGCCCTGCCGTCGCCGGCGGCGGAGCCTGCGGATCCGGTCCCTTCCGTCTCGGTGCCGATGATGTAGACGCCGAAGAGCCCGCGGTCCGGGATGGTGCCGCCCGAGGTGACCGCCAGCCGCTGCGCTCCGGGGCGTCCCTCAATAGTGCCGGCGTTCCGGTCCCAGATGATCCGGGGACGCAGTTCCGCGAACTCGTCCGAAGGGTAACGGCCGGCGAGCAGGTCCAGGGTGGCTTCGAAGGCGGAGCGGGGAGCGAGGCAAACGGTGCCGACCGCCGCACCGTGGCGAACCAGTCCTCCACATCGATGGCGCCCAGCGCCGTGGCCGCGACGGTCTGCTGGGCCAGGATGTCGAGGGGTTCGCGGGAACGAAGAGCCGTTCGATCTTGCCGGCGAGCATCCGTTCCACCGTGATGGTGGTGTGCACCAGATCCGCGCGGTGCTTGGGGAACAGCACGCCCTGGGAGACTTCTCCGACCTGGTGTCCGGCGCGGCCCACCCGCTGCAGCCCGCTGGCCACGGACGGCGGGGATTCCACCTGCACCACGAGGTCCACGGCGCCCATGTCGATGCCGAGTTCCAGGGAGGACGTGGCCACAACGCAGCGCAGCCGCCCGATTTCAGGTCGTCCTCGATCAGGGCCCGCTGGTCCTTGGAGACCGAGCCGTGGTGGGCCCGGGCCAGGACCGGATCCGCGCCCGCGGTGCTGCCGGCCTGCGCCATCATGTGGGCCGGCGTCGCGGTAGGGCTTGGCAGGGCGGCGGCCGCGCCTGCCGGGGCTCCGGCCGGCACGGGGTCGAAGTCGGTGCCCCGGCGCCGAACTCCCCAGCCGCCGCCGGCCGCCATGAGTTGCCGCTCCGCGTAGATCTCGTTGAGCCGGGCGGTGAGGCGTTCGGCCAGGCGGCGGGAATTGGCGAACACAATGGTGGACTGGTTGGCCAGGACCAGGTCCACGATCTTCTCTTCCACGTGCGGCCAGATGGACGCCTGCGGCTGCAGCCCGGACGCCGGGCCGGAGTCGAACGCGCCGGCCGCGCCCTGCAGATCGGACATGTCCTCCACCGGGACGGAGACCGTCAGGTCCCAGGTTTTCTTCGACGGCGGGGCCACGATCTCCACGGGTGCGGAACCGGCAAGGAACTGCGCCACCAGCTCCTTGGGTTCCACGGTGGCCGAGAGCCCGATCCGCTGGGCGGGCTTCGGAAGCAGGGCGTCGAGGCGTTCCAGGGACACGGCCAGATGGGCGCCGCGTTTGGTGCCCGCGACGGCGTGGACTTCGTCGACGATGATGGTGTCCACCTCGCTCAGCGTCTCCCGCGCCTTGGAGGTCAGCATGAGGAACAGCGATTCGGGTGTGGTGATCAGGATGTCCGGCGGGTTGCTCAGCAGCGCGCGGCGGTCCGACGCCGGGGTGTCACCGGAGCGGACGCCCACGGTGATCAGCGGCGCGGGCAGGCCGAGGCGTTTGGCGGTCTGGGTGATCCCGATCAGCGGGGCGCGCAAGTTGCGTTCGACGTCGACGCCCAGCGCCTTGAGCGGTGAAATGTAGAGCACCCGGGTGTTGCGTTTGGGCGCCTTCCGCCGGGGGCCTTTCGCGGTCTCCAGGCCGGGCAGCGACGCGGGCTCAGCGGGCGCCGAGACCAGCAGCCGGTCGAGGGCCCAGAGGAAGGCCGCCAGCGTTTTTCCGGACCCGGTGGGCGCCACCACCAGCGCGTGCGCGCCGGAGGAGATCGCGTTCCAGGCGCCGTTCTGGGCCGGGGTGGGCGCGCTGAATGCGCCCAGGAACCAATCCCGGGTGGGCCGGCTGAACCGGTCAATGGCGTCTGCCGGGAGTGTGCCCCCGGCGAGCTCCTGCCCCTTCATTCCTCCATCATGCCCTAACGCACCGACAGTAAATGCCGGGCCGCAGCCCGGGCAGTATCACCACATGGCATCCGCGGCTGGGATCACCACGAGGTGAGACTTTGCGCCCATGACCCGGACGGGCATGGGCACAAAGTCTCACCTCGGCGGGAGAAAGCTACTTGGCTGCGAAGGCGCTGATGGTCAGCAGCGTGGGACCGGCGTTGCTGCAGGCGCTCCTGGGCTGGGCGACGAAGAGCGACGCGGTGTCCTCCGGCGGGTAGACACGCAGGCCGGCGGCGGGAGTGACGTTGCAGTCCGGGTAGTTGGCGGCCTGGGAGTAGCGCAGCGTGGCGGCGCCGGCCTGGCCCGGGGCGAGCAGGACGCCGGCGGCGGGGTGGACTCGTCACGGGCCGCGGCCGCGCCGATCGGGGCGCCGGTGGCGTTCGCGGTGAGGGAAACGCCGGCAAAGCCCTTCAGCAGGCAGGGCCCGGTGCCGGAGTTCGTCAGGATCAGCTTCATGTAGACGCTCCCGGCGGCGCCGCCGCCGGTGGAATCGACGGTGGCAGTCAGCCCGGCGGCCTTGCACAGAGCGGGACCGGCAGGCGCGGACGACGCCGGAGCGGCGGTTGAGGCGGCGGTGCCCGTGGCTGCGGCGGAGGCGGCAGGCTCGCTGGCGGCGGGGGCGCTGGAGGAGCTGGCGGGGAGGACTCCGGGGCGCCGGATGTCTGGGACTGCGCAGTGCCGGCCCCGCAACCGGCGAGGAAGAGCGCTGCCGCGGCTGCCGCCGTCGTAAATGCCAGTCTGGTGTGGAATCGCTGAGCCGTCATGGCACCACCTTCATGCCCGGCGCGGCCCGAGTCAACGACGCCACGACGGCCGTACCCGATTGATGCCCGGATTGTGATTTCCGGGCATCAACCGAGGTCAGCTACTCCTTGGGTGCGGAGCCGGGGGCCGAAGCGCGGACCGGAACGGGCTTGTTGCCCCGGCTGCGGGCCAGGGCGAGGCCGCCCAGGGCGAGGCCGCCGACGCCGGCCACCAGCCCTGCCCAGCTCCGGGCCTCGGCGCCGTCGTTAGTCACCGCGGCGGCCTGGACCATCTCCGGTGCGGTGTCCGACGCGCTGGCGGCATGGGCTGAGTGCCCGTCAGCCGCAGCGGCAGCGGTGACGGTCACGGACGGCGCCGGAGCCTTCAGCGAGTGCGGGTCCTGCCCCTCGGCGGGCAGCTGGGACCAGTCGGTCTGGCCGACTTCGCAGTTCTGCAGCGTCGGGAAGTACAGGGTCTTCCCCGCAACGTCCGGCAATTTCACCGAAAGCACCAGGGCGTCGCGGAGAGCCGGTTCCAGCGGCGCCTTGGCGGTGTAGACGATCTTGCTGGTCCGCTTGGTGATGGAGGTGCCGTCCGCGAGTTTCTTGGGCTCGGCCAGTTGTTCGGTGACCTTCTGGGCCGTCCAGTTCGGGTTGACCGTGGGCTGGGCATCGTTGAGTTCGGCGGGCAGCGTGATGGTCACCTTCGTGGTGCCGGACTCCTCGCAGCCATGCGGGATTCCGAAGGTCAGCAGTGCGTAGGAGTTCGCGGTTGTCTTGTCCGGGGTGACGCCGACGTGCGCCGAGGCACCCGACGTACCAGCGAGCATCAGGGCCGCGGTTCCGCCGGCCACGGCGGTGGCCGTGAGGGTACGGCGCAGAACGGGAATGGAAACAGTCTTCATGGTGTGCCTTTCAGGCGCGCGCTGCACAGGGGCAGCGCAAGATAATGGGGAGGCTGGCGCGGCGGGGATGCTGATGATCCGGGTTGTGGCCCGGATGTTTTTGGCAATGGCGCGGCCGCGGCCGGTAATTAGGTCAGGAAGATACGACGACGGCGGGCGGCCCGCGGCGGCAATCGCGCCGGAGGTTCCGCCACGGCAGCGGGACGGAGTCTGCCGGCCAGCCGATGACCGGCGCCGGTGCCGCCACGGCAACAGGTGCTGCCGGGACCGGGAGCCTGAGCAGCGGGCGGAGCCAGGCCGCGAGGGCCCACAGGGCCGCCTCGCCCCTGGCGAGGAGAAGGGCGCAGAGAAGCGTCGCCAGGGCGTGGCCGGCGAGCATCAGCAGGGAGAGCGACGAAAGTTGTGAATCCAGCCCGGACACCGCGAACTCGCCGGCGCCGCCGACCGGCAGGGGAGCCGGTCCGAGGTGGTGCGCCGCCGGTTCGTACCCTGTTCCGGGCGCAGGGCCGCTGAAAACAGTGAAGGCGTTGTGCAGGACCAGTTGCCCGGCGCCCAGCAGCCCCGCCATGGCGGGAAAGTTCAGCTTCAGCCGGGTGGCCGTGGTGGACGTCAGCCCGGTCAGGGCCAGCAGGGCCAGGAGGATGCCGGGGAGGGAAGCCGGCCGCCGGCCAGGGTGTGTGCTCCGGCGGCGAGGGAAAGCACGGTAAGTGCCACCATGGCCGAGCGCAGGGCGTGGAACGGTGCTCTGGCGGCTGTGCGCACAGAACCCTCCCTTCACCGGCGGCTGCCATGGTCACTCCCGGGGCGGTTTCGCCTGCGGGCTGTCCCCGATTCTACCGGTCGGGCTTCGAAAAACCTCCGGCGGGTGTGGCCGGTGCCCGGATGGCGTCAGTCGGTTTCGGGTCCCCGGCAAAAATGGCAGTCTTCCGCGCACAGTTCCTCCACGGTCAGCTCCTCAAGGGGGTCGCCGGTAAGGCTGTCTGTCCAAAGTCCGGAGGCGCCGTTGGCCCGGTCCTGCTGCAAAGTCACGTGGTGTCCTGAACGTCATTGGTGCGGAACGCTGATGGACCTTAGCTAACCCTGTGCGCGGGCCGGCGCTCAATGGAACAACGGACGGCAGCCGCTGCTCCCTGTTGTGCAGGCGTCCAACTGGGGCGAGGCGTCCAATGAATGGTGGGGGCCAGGCTGACCGGCAAACAGGGAAACCCCGGTCCGTGGACCGGGGTTTCCTCTCGACGTGAACTCAGCTCACGGTGTCGGTTGACTGTTCTAGCTGACCGCCGCGGGGGTTGCCGCGCCGGCGAGGCGCAGCCAGGTGTCCACCACCGTGTCGGGGTTCAGCGAGACGGAGTCGATGCCTTCGTCCACCAGCCACTCGGCGAAGTCCGGGTGGTCGCTGGGTCCCTGGCCGCAGATGCCGACGTACTTGCCGCGGGCCTTGCAGGCGGCGATGGCCATGCTCAGGAGCTTCTTGACGGCGGGGTTCCGCTCATCGAAGCTGCCCGCGACAATGGCGGAATCCCGGTCCAGGCCCAGAGTCAGCTGGGTCATGTCATTGGAGCCAATGGAGAAGCCGTCGAAGTGGTCCAGGAACTCGTCGGCCAGCAGCGCGTTGGACGGCAGTTCGCACATCATGATGACCTCGAGGCCGTTTTCGCCGCGGCGCAGGCCGTTCTCGGCGAGGAGGTCGATGACGCCGCTGGCCTCGTCCAGAGTGCGCACGAACGGGATCATCAGCTTGACGTTGGTCAGGCCCATCTCGTTGCGGACGAAGGACAGTGCCTCGCACTCCAGGTCGAAGCAGTCCCGGAAGGACGGTTCGAGGTACCGTGAGGCGCCGCGGAAACCGATCATCGGGTTCTCCTCGTGCGGCTCGTAGGCCGGTCCGCCGATGAGGTTGGCGTATTCGTTGGACTTGAAGTCGGACATCCGCACAATGACCGGCTCCGGCGCGAACGCTGCGGCGATGGTCGCGACCCCTTCGGCCAGGCGCTTGATGTAGTAGTCGCGCGGGCTGTCATATGCTGCGATCCGCTCCCGGATTTCCGCGATGACGTCCGCCGGCTGCTCGTCCAGGTTCAGCAGCGCCTTGGGGTGGATGCCGATCTGCCGGTTGATGATGAATTCCAGCCGGGCAAGCCCCACGCCGTGGTTGGGCAGCTGCGCGAACGTAAAGGCCTGCTCGGGGGTGCCGACGTTCATCATGACCTTGACCGGGGCCTCGGGCAGCTGGGTGATCTCGGTTTCCTCCACCACGAAGTCCAGAAGTCCCTCGTAGATCACGCCCGTCTCGCCGTCGGCGCAGGACACGGTCACCTCAAGCCCGTCGGAGAGGGCATCGGTGGCGTCGCCGGTGCCGACGACGGCGGGAATCCCCAGTTCCCGGGCGATGATGGCCGCGTGGCAGGTGCGTCCGCCGCGGTTGGTCACAATGGCGGAGGCGCGCTTCATGATCGGTTCCCAGTCCGGGTCGGTCATGTCGGCGACCAGGACGTCGCCGGTCTTGAAGGCGGCCATCTGGTCGATCGCGGTGAGGATGCGGACGCTGCCGGCGCCGATGCGCTGGCCGATAGCGCGGCCCTCCACCAGGACCCGGCCGGTCTCGTTCAGGCGGAAGCGGCTCAGGCTCCCGGAGGCCCGGCGGGACTGCACGGTTTCCGGGCGTGCCTGCAGGATGTACAGGCCGCCGTCGATCCCGTCCTTGCCCCACTCGATGTCCATCGGGCGGCCGTAGTGGTTTTCGATGGCGACGGCGTGCCGGGCGAGCTGCTCGACGTCGTCGTCCGTGAGGCTGAAGCGGTTCCGCAGCGAGGCCTCGACCGGGACGAAGTCAATGGTGTGGCCCACTTCGCGGTTGCTGGTGTAGGTCATCTGGAGCGCCTTCTCGCCGAGCCCGCGCTTGAGGATCGCCGGGCGGCCCGCCTCCAGGGCCGGCTTGTAGACGTAGAACTCGTCCGGGTTGACGGCGCCCTGGACTACGGCCTCGCCGAGGCCGTAGGAGGAGGTTACGAAGACGGCGTCCTGGAACCCGGATTCGGTGTCCATCGTGAACATCACGCCGGAGGCGCCGACGTCGGAACGCACCATGCGCTGGACGCCTGCGGAGAGGGCCACTTCGGCGTGCTCGAACTTGTGGTGCACGCGGTAGGCGATGGCCCGGTCGTTGTAGAGGGACGCGAAGACATCCTTGATGGCCTGCAGGATGTTCTCGATGCCGCGGACATTCAGGAAGGTTTCCTGCTGACCGGCGAAGGAGGCGTCGGGAAGGTCTTCCGCCGTCGCGCTGGAGCGGACAGCCCAGGAGAGGTCCTCAGAGCCTCCGTGCTTCTCTACCAGTGTCTGGTAGGAGGAGCGGATCTGCGCTTCGAAGTCCGGCAGGAACGGTGTCTCGCGCATCAGCGCCCGGATTTCCTGGCCCGCGGCCGCCAGAGCGGTCACGTCGTCGGTATCCAGCCCGACGAGCCGGTCGGCGATCTTCTGGTCCAGGCCCGAGTCGGCCACGAAGGTGCGGTAGGCGTCCGCTGTCGTGGCGAAGCCGTCCGGAACCTGGACGCCGGCAGACGTCAGGTTCTGCACCATCTCGCCGAGGAGGCGTTCTTGCCGCCCACCCGGTCCAGGTCCTTGAGGCCGAGTTCTGAGAACCACAGGATGTCTGTCGTCATGGTTACTGCTCCTTTGCAGATGATGGCATGCGGTATCGCCGCCCCGCGTGCGGGGCGCTCGCCGGTTGAGGGCGCAATTCCTGTCCACAGTGACAGGTCTCCGCCGGTGTTTCCACCTGATGTGGTCCACGCAACACTTGTGAAGCGGCGCCTAATGCTTCAGGTTCATCTTCTGGAGGATGGTGGCGGCCATTTCCTCCACGGAGACGCTGGCCGAATTCAGGTAGGGAATCCCGTGGGACACGTACAGCCGCTCGGCGCTGCGCAGCTCAAAGCCGCACTGGCGGAGCGACGCGTAGGGCGAGCCACGGCGGCGTTCGGTGCGCACCTGGCTGAGGCGCAGGGGATTGGTGGTGAGGCCGAAACACTTGGAAATGAACGGCCGCAACGGTTTGGGGAGACCCTCGCGTTCGAAGTCCTCGTCCACCAGGGGGAAGTTCGCGGCGAAGATGCCGTGCTGCAGCGCCAGGTACATGGTGGTGGGCGTTTTGCCGCAGCGGGACGGGGCCACCAGGATGACCTGGGCCTTTTCGAGCGCGCGCAGGCTCTGCCCGTCGTCGTGCTCCATGGCGTATTCGACGGCGGCCATCCGGGACTGGTAGCGGGCGGCGTTGCCCAGTCCGTGGGCCCGGCCCGGTTCCCCGCTGGACTGGATGCCCAGGGCACGCTCCAGCTGCCCGACGTGGGTCCCGATGAGGTCCACGATGATTCCCTGGCAGGTGCCCAGGGTCTGGCGGATGTCCGCGCCGACGGCGGTGGAGAACACGATCGGCTGCAGGCCGGTGGCGGCCAGGTTGTCGATCACCTTGACCACGGCCCGGGCCTGTTCGACGGTGGCGATGAAGGGGACCGTGATGCGGTCGAACTCGTTCGCGGGGAACTGCGTCAGCAGGGTGTTGCCGAGCGTTTCTGCGGTGATGCCCGTACTGTCCGAAAGGAAGTAAACCGGGCGGGGAGCGTCATTGGTCATGAACGCATTGTGCCCCAGTGCGGGCCGCGGGGTTGTTCCATGACGCTCCGGGCGCCGAGGAGTAGGGTGTGTCTCACGTCACCAAGGGAGCCCCAATGAGCTACAAATTTCGAACCGTCAAGGTTCGCGGCACGGATCTGGTCGGAACCATTGCCCGCAAGCATGGGAGCCCGGCCGAAATCTACGAGACCTCGAAGGACCCCAGCACTTCCGTGGTGCCCGTGTATTTCCAGGAAACCGGCGAGGTGCGCTTCTTTGACCGCTCGGTGCTGGAGGACGTGGTGGCCCCGGCGGGGTGAGGATCCGCTGAACCAGCCACAAATTACGGAAGTCAGGCAGGGGCCCTGTTGAAGTCCCTTTAAAGCAGCGGAGTTCATGCAGAATTCGTGCCGCTTCAATACCGTATGCCGCCCAGGGGCGCGGCACGGGCGGTCATTAGCGAGTTTCCCCGCAATTGCGCAGTCATTTGGTTTTGATGTGGCACTATTACCTTCGCGCCTGGATGAGGCGCCATTTTCTTTGAGTTATATGGGGGAATCATGAAGGTCCGTCAGATCAACTATGTCCGCGTCAAGGCGCTGCTGACACTGAAGTCAGCAAAACCGCTCGTCAACCTGGCGCGGACGGCCGGTGTGACCGGTGTGGTCGCAGGGCTTCTGCTCACCGGTCTTTCTGTTCCGGCCGAGGCGGCGACTGTGTATAAGGCGCCGCTGCGCACCGCCGTTCGCGCGCTTGCGGTCTCCGCCGAGGTCAACACGGGCTACGACCGGGACCGTCAATTCGGCGATTGGAAGGACGCCAACCGTGACTGCCAGAACACGCGGCATGAAGTCCTGATCCAGGAAGCCCGTGCTGCCCTCTCTTACACCACCAGCCGCCGGTGCACGGTGAGCAGGGGTCGCTGGATGACCTCGTGGGACAACCGCACCCACACGTCCGCGTCGACGCTGCAGATCGACCACACCGTCCCGGTCCATGAAGCGTGGGGCTCCGGAGCAAGGTATTGGACACAGGCGCGGCGCGTGGCCTTCTATAACGACATGGGCGACACCCGTACCCTGAGCGCCCAGACATCTGCTCTCAACTCGTCCAAGCAGGCCAAGGGTCCCGAAGCCTGGATGCCGCCGGCGAACCGCTGCGCCTACATCGGCCAGTGGGTCGCGGTGAAGATCCGCTGGGGCCTTCGTGTGGACACCGCGGAGAAGGCGGCGCTCATCCGCTACGCAAACTCCTGCCCCAACGTCACGCTGACCGTCACCGGGGCCTAGGGGTGGTGGGCGCAGATTGAGGGAACCTCGAAGGCTCGGCCCGTAATGACCACAATAAAGCGAATCTTTCAAGTCAAATGAAGGCTATTGCCCGTCAAGGCCAGGGCACTTACCCTTACGTTGGAATCTGGCCCGGGCATCTTTCTGGGGAGAGACCATTTCGGTGTTCCGATCGAGCCGGATTCCGCAAAGGCTGGCTCCATGGTCTCAAAACGATGGAGCCAGCTTGCAGGGATCTTCGAACCCGGACTTTGACTTCTACGAAGCCTTCGATAGGGAATTGCGCCCCATTCCCGCCACACTCATTTCTGTCCTCGCGTAAATCTTAGGGTCGCCATGTCCGGTAGGGAATGGCTGGAACCCGGTGATCCAACAAAACTGCAGGACCCTCATGCGGGCCTGGGCGTACGGTGGAGGTTAGACGAAAGGAATACTTCATGAAGAAAATCCTCATGGTACTGACCAGTGTTTCCGAGATCGGCGATACCGGAGAGAAGACCGGCTACAACGTGGCCGAAGCTGCACATCCCTGGAAGGTCTTCAAGGATTCCGGGCATTTCGTCGACTTTGCGTCCATCCAGGGCGGCCAGCCCCCGCGCGACGGGGTGGACAAAGAAGATCCCATCCAGGTCGCCTTTACGGAGGACGAGACCACGCGCGCCGGTCTCTACAACACTGCCCGCGTCGACGTCGTTGATCCCGGCCAGTACGACGCCGTCTTCCTCGTGGGCGGCCACGGCACCATGTGGGACTTCCCGGACAGCGAGGGCCTGCAGAACCTCGTAGCCAGTGTCTACAACGCCGGCGGCGTGGTGGGCGCGGTCTGCCACGGACCGGCCGGCCTGCTGAACGTGGAATTGGAGAACGGCTTCCGCCTCGTCGAGGGCAGGAAGGTGGCCGCCTTCACCAACGACGAGGAGGTTGCCGCCGGGAAGGACAAGGTCATCCCGTTCTTTTTGGCCGACCGGCTTGAGGAACAGGGCGCGACCCACGTCTCCGCCGGTGTCTTTGAGGAGAAGGTCGTGGTGGACGACCGGCTGGTGACCGGCCAGAACCCGGCGTCAGCGGCCGGGGTGGCCAAGGAGATGGAGAAGCTCCTGGCAGAGGTCATCCACCAGGAAAAAGCCGAGGAGCAGCACGAGGCGGAGGCTCTGCGCGCCGAGAAGGACGCCGAGAAAAAGCCAAGAAGGCTGCCGCAGAAGCGGAGCAGTAACGCCAGCAGAGCACTGAACTGGCGGTCACCCCGATGACGGGGCGGCCGCCAGTTCTCGTCCGTGCGCAAGCACCACAGGGTCACTATTTCCTTGCAGCGCCCGCGTTCGTGCCTGCAGCCTGCAACCACGTGGTGAGAACCTCGCAGGCGAGCTCGAGGTTTCCCATTTGGCAGTGCTGGTCGGCCTGCTCGGCTCGGGTAAATATGCGCGTTGTGACGCTTCGGGCTGCCGTGAGAGCTTGAGCCTGCGCTTTGGTCAGTGCTGGCGGTTGGAAGGCGTCGTGCTCGCCGCACATCAGCAGCACATCCTGTTTCACCCGCCCGCTGTCCAGATGTTTAGCGTTCATTCCCAGGAACCACTCGGCGACGTCGGCCGGATCGTCGCTGTCGAGCATGTAGAGGACTTGATTGACCACAATGCGCAGGGTCGGCAACAGCCGGGCACGGGTGCGCACGCTCCAGCGCATGAAGCCCCGGTGCCGCACCATCGTGCGGATCGGGCCGCGCAACGCACGTGGGACCCTGTGAAGCCAGTCGTAGACCGGCGGCCAAGCCACGACACTGTGGATGCGAGGCTCGCGTCCTGCGGCACGCAATGCCCAGTACCCACCCATTGAGATGCCGACCAGCGCGGCCCGATCGAGGCGGAAGTGGTCCAACACCGCACCGACCGGCTTTTCCCAGTCGTGGTCGAAGGTGAGTCCATTCAACGTCCTCGCACCACCTTGTCCCGGGCCCTCGAAGGCAATCACGTCGAAACCGGCGGCAGCGATCCGCTGACAGAGGGGGAAGAACTCGTCTATCAAGGAGTCGAACCCGCCGTGCAGCAGCACCGTGTCGCCAGTTGGTGTCCCGGCCGCCGGAAGCGAATAAGCCGGCAGTGCCGCGTCGGCGTAGGGGATCGTGTGACGGACGATGCCAGTACCTGCGAATGCAGTGTCGACGAGCTCTAGGTAGCGGCGGTAGCGATTCGGTTTCTCCGCCGACCGTGGCGGCGTGAAGAACTCCGCGATCCTCTCATAACCTGCCGCCTGCCGGGGCCTGGCCTCGGCGGCCGCCCGGCTCGATAAGGCCTCGAAGACGGTGACACAGTCAGGCATCGACCGTACGTGGGCCGCGGCGTCGACCAGCTCGTGGCGGTCGGCGAAGCCCAGCGCATATGCCCGGTTGAGTTGGTAGTTGATGAAGTCCCGGCGATGGAACCGCTCAAACCCCACGGGCAGAGCCACAAGCCCGGGATCGCTCATGTCGCCAGCGTACTCCTGGACTCGCGGGCACAGTGGGTGCGCGGGGCCCATTTCGGGCAAAGCAAAACCCCTGCTTCCCTTTGCTTATAAGGGGACGCAGGGGTTTCGCTACATTCCCCTAGAACAGCGGCCAGGGCACCGCCGACATCTCACCGCTCGGAGCCGGAAATCGCCCTGCCAAGCGCAACCGGGCGCAGCGCGCGGCGAGCGACGCAATCTCTTCGGCGCTGAGCAGGTCAGCCAAATTTCGGCCCAGCTCACCGTCCAGTCCTGCGCTGACACGGTCGATACCCTCAAGTTCCTCGACTGTCAGGGCGTCTCCCCGCCACCCCCACAGCACAGTGCGCAGCTTGTGGTCACGGTGAAACGTAAGCCCGTGGTCCACGCCGTGCCGGTGTCCGTCTGACATGGCAAGGATGTGATCGCCTTTGCGGTCGGCGTTGTTCACGACGACGTCGAACACCGCCATGCGTCTGAGGGCACTAGAGTCCTCGTGTACGAGGGCGACCATCCGTCCGGTCTCATCCTGACCCTCGAGGACGCGTTTCCAACCGGTCTCCGGTACGTCGTCCGACGGAACGAGGTCCACCGCGTTCTGGTCGGCGTCTGTCTCCTGCCACAGCTGCACCATTCCTTCGCCTAACGGGCCATCCCGCAGCCAGGTGTGTGGCACGACGTCCCAGCCGAAGACCTCCGAGACCAAGTAGGCGGCAACCTCCCGGTGAGCCAGGGTGCCGTGGGGAAAATCCCACAGCGGACTTTCTCCTGCTATCGGCTTGTAGACGACCATCACGTCGCCGATGCTGCCCAGAAATGTCGCGTTTGAGGCCGTCGTAATGCGCCCGGTGAGGGTCAGCTCGGCCGTCACCAGGTCGGGCGACGGCATCAGGCCTCGGGAAGGGTGCAGACGTGCCCGTCGGCGTTTACGGGGTAACCGCAGAGCGGGCACGCGGGACGCCCGGCGGCCACGATCTCGCGGGTGCGCTTGGCGAATGCGCGGGCGGTGCCGACCGGCATCCGCACCAGCAGCACTTCGGGCCCGTTAGCGCCGTCATCATCAAGCGATTCGCCGTTGTCATCAGCATCGACATCGGTGATGGGGTGGGCCTCTACTACGACCTGGGCAGTGGTTGGGTCCCATCCTAAACTCATGGCGCCGGTGCGAAACTGCTCCTGAACGGCCTCGAGCTGGTCATTGTCGACAAGTTCTATGGGTGTACTGGTGGGAACGCTGTGAGGGTTGCCCTCGACGTCGCGAAGCTGGTCGAGAATTTCGTCGATCTTCTCCCCGAGCTGAGCCGCCTGCTGCTTCTCCAGGGCGATACTCACGATCTGCGTCCCTGCGCGCACCTGCAGGTAGAACGTGCGCGCCCCCGGAAGGCCAATGGTGCCAACGACGACCCGATCAGGCCAGGCAAACTCGTGAACACGTGTAGGCATGTCAGTATTTTAGGCACATGAGGTTCATGGCGCCTTTTGCCCTGCACCGCCGCCCACCGGCGCGTCGCCAGAGCGGATGCCGTTCGAGAGCCACGACAGATCACCCGCGTCGGTGTTGGTCGCGTAGACGCTCGGCCGGCTAGCGGCGTAGCGCACGATCGATACGGAGGCGGGGCCCACGTTAATACGCTGGAACAGGTCAAGGTGCATGCCGAGCGCGTCGGCGAGGATTGACTTGATGATGTCACCGTGACTCACCGCCACCCACACGGCCCCTGGTCCGTACTCGGCTTCGAAGGCTGCATCGTGGCGTCGAATCGCTGCCACTGACCGCGCCTGCATCGCGGCCATGGATTCACCGCCGGGAAAGACGACGGCGGACGGTTGCGACTGCACAACCGGCCACAAATCCTCGGTCGCGAGATCACTGAGCGTGCGGCCCTGCCACTGGCCGTAGTCGCACTCGGTGAGATCGAGATCGACCGGCGCGTACGGCGTGCCAGACTGGCGAACGAGGATGAGCTGGGCGGTCTGCTGACAACGCTCAAGGGGCTCGACACCACCCCGACTAAGGGCACAGCCGCGAGCCGGTCTCCGGTCAGAGCCGCCTGGTCCCGCCCGATCTCGTCCAGGCTGACGCCGACGGCCCGACCGGCCAGCAGTCCAGTGGCATTGGCCGTGGTGCGGCCGTGCCGCACGAGAATAACTGTCGCCATCCACCCAGCCTAACCAGGGATTTATCCACTGCCGTGGCGTCCACTATGCAGGTCCTCGGCGGCACCCCGACTAAGCAGGCCCGACCCCATTCACGTTAGAGATTCCGGGATGCCGAATCGCCTCCCAATGAGTATGCGGATGGCCGCTTCCAGGGGCTGATCTTCCAGCTCAACGCCCTCGCCCCCGTAACGAATTCCCGTTTCTTCGCCCACCGCTTCGATGTCAAAAAGGTTGAGGACCTCGGCCACGCGCCCCTGATACTGTGTGGCGGTCATTTGGCGGGACGCGCGAACTGGAATTGTGCTGAGGGTGCGGGCAACTTCAGCATCGGATTCAATCATGGGCGCACTTTTCCATGACGTTCGCCATGGCACAAGGGGGCTCTTCGAATCTAGTACGGGAGTATGAGGCGACGTTAGGCTCGCTGGAGGTGAGCCCATCCCTGTCGGCGCAGGTTCCGATACCGGCGGGTCGTCGTGCAAACACCGACCAGGCTGCTGGCCGCTTGTTCAGCCGAGAGTGCGCAGTCAATCCAGGGAACAAACAATTCGACGGATACGAAGGGAGTCCAGGCGGCGCAATTGCGTTTCGCCTTGGATGAGGTCCGGGGACGACAGACGCCGGACGCGGTGGTAGGACTGGTCCAGAGCACGCCGCCGCCGATGCCGTCACCCCTGGATGCCCTGAGAACATCGGACGGGAAGCTTCAGACGGATCCGGAATCACGGCGAGAGGTGGCTCGCTTTTTGCGTCGCACAATTCGGGCCGCGCAACTGAGGGTTGTCCCGGACGAGCAGCGGGGCCGGCCGACTCCGGAGGCCGTGAGAAGGATGGCCCAGACGGAACTCCCGTCACTGAGGTAAAGGCGAATGACACCGCCATCGAGGCTATCGTCGCACCACAGGCGGTAGCACCCCAATGTGGCCTTGAATCTCCGAAATATGCACCACAGGTGCACCACGAAGCTCCTGAGAATGCAGAAAACCCCGGTTTCCCGGGGTTTTCACTGGCGGTGACGGTGGGATTTGAACCCACGTTGGCTTTTACACCAAACAACATTTCGAGTGTTGCACCTTCGGCCGCTCGGACACGTCACCAACCTGACTAGGGTACCGGAGCAACGCGCTCATCCACAAAACGGCGGCCCCGCCGCCCGCAAACGGCACCCCCGCCACCCGCAAACGGCCCCCTGCGAACCGCGACCGGCGGCGCGCCCGTGCCGCCGGCACTTCCGCGCACCTGCGGCGGGGACTAGATTCATAAGCAAGATGAGTACTTCAGGCCAGCTACCAGCACAGCACACCCCTGCCACCGCATATTGGACCGTCGGCCCCGAGAAGGGGAGCTCCGGCGCGAGGACCTGCCGCCCGCGGCCCCGGGAAGCACTCGTCCGCACCCTGTTCTCCGGGATCAGCAAGGGCACCGAACTGGTGGTTCACAACGCCCGCGTCCCGGAATGCGTGGCGGAGGAAATGGCTGCGCCGAACCAGGAAGGCTCGTTCCCGTCCCCGGTGAAATTCGGCTACCTCTCCGTCGGCGTCGTCGAGGACGGCCCGGCTGACTGGCTGGGAAAAAGGTCTTCTGCCTGTACCCGCACCAGGACCGCTACGTCGTCCCGGTGGAGTCGCTCACGGTGGTTCCCGACGATGTTCCCGCCCGCCGCGCCGTGCTGACCGGCACCGTGGAGACCGCGATCAACGGGGTCTGGGAGGCCGGGCCCCGCCTGGGCGACCGCGTCGCCGTGATCGGTGCCGGCCTGGTCGGCGGCATGGTGGCCAAGCTCCTGGCCGGGTTCCCGCTCGGACGGCTGCAGCTGGTGGACGTCGACCCCGCCAAGCGGTCATTCGCCGAAGCACTCGGCGTCGAGTTCAGCCACCCCGACGACGCCCTGCCGGACTGCGACATCGTCATCCACTGCTCCGCCTCGGAGGCAGGCCTGGAGCGCGCCCTGCAGCTCGCGGGCGACGACAGCGACATCATCGAAATGTCCTGGTACGCCGACCGCAGGGTCACCGTCCCGCTGGGGAAGACTTCCACGCCCGCCGGCTCTCCATCCGCGCCAGCCAGGTGGGCGTCGTAGCCCGCGCCCGCCGCCACCGCCGCACCAACGCGGACCGGCTCCGGCTCGCCGTCTCGCTGCTCAGCGATCCCGGGTTCGACGTGTTCCTCACCGGCTCCTCCGCCCTCGACGAACTGCCCGACGTCGTCCAGCGGCTCTCCGACGGCACGCTGGACGCGCTCTGCCATGTCATTGAATACCCCGTCATCGACTACCCCGCCACCGAATCCGCCACAACAGAAGGCCCGAGGTAACTACGTGTTCAGCCTGACCGTCCGCCGCAACTTCATGATCGCCCACAGCCTCCCGCGCCCGGCGTTCGGCCCCGCCCAGGGATGCACGGCGCCACCTTCGTCACCGAAGTGACCTTCCGACGCCGGACTCTCAACGAGGACTCGATCGTCCTGGACATCGGCGAGGCAGGTGATGTGCTGGACTCAATCCTGGAAGGCCTGAACTACAAGAACCTGGACGAGCACCCGGACTTCGCCGGCAGGCTCAGCACCACCGAAGCGCTGGCCCAGTACGTGGCCGACGCCGTGGCGGCGAAGATCCGCGCCGGCGCCGACGGCCGGGAGCTGGCCGGACTGGACGTCACCCTGCGCGAAACCCCCGACGCCTGGGCCGGCTATTCGCTCGACTTCGAAGCCAGCTAGGACTTCGATGCCGGCCAGGCAAACGGCCCAGCCCGGCGGCCTCCGGCTCCGGCTTGTGGTGCCCGGGAACATACGCCACAACTCCGGCGGCAATGTCTACAACGCCGCCCTCGCCCGGGAGCTTGCGGCCCTGGGCGTTGAGGTGGAGACCTGCCCGGTCGACGGCGGCTGGCCCGTCGGCAGCGCGGCCGACCGGAAGCGCCTGGCCGCGCTGCTGTGCGACGACGGCGGAGCCGCCGGGAGCGCGGTTGGAGCCGCCAGGAACTCCGACGCCGGGCACGTCATCACGCTTGTTGACGGGCTCCTCGCCTGCGGAGCGCCCGACGAGCTGGAAGCAGCCGCGGCCGCCGGCCGGCCCGTCTGGATCCTGCTGCACATGCCGCTGGACGACACCGGCCTGAACGAAGCCGCGCTTGAAGACGCGGCATTGCGGGCGGCGGCCGGGGTGATCTGCACCAGCACATCGGCCGCGGCCGGGATCCGGGCCAGGCACGGTCTGGACGGCATCCGTGTTGCCCTGCCCGGGGCCGACGCCGCCGCGCTGGCTTCCGGATCGGAGCCGCCGCATCTCCTGGCCGTGGCCGCCCTGCTGCCGAACAAGGACCAGGCGCTGCTGCTCGCCGCACTGTCACAGCTCACGGACCTGCCGTGGACGGCGTCGCTGGCAGGCTCCGACACTGCGGACCCGGCCTATGCCGCGCAGCTCCGGGACACGGTGACCCGGCTGGGTCTGCGGGACCGCATCCGGATCCCGGGGAGCTGCGGGGCGGGGAACTCGAGGCGGAATGGGCCGCGGCCGACCTCAGCCTCCTCATATCGCGGGCCGAGACCTTCGGACTGGTGGTCACGGAGTCGATTGCGCGGGGTGTTCCGGTGGTGGTCCGGGCCGGCACCGGCGCCGTGGAAGCCCTGGCGGCCGGCACACCCGGTCCGACCCCGCGCCGGCGGACAATTCAGCCGCCCTGCCGGGAACCGCCGTCGTCCTCGGCGCGGACCCGGCTCCCTCGCGGAGGTGCTGCGGCGCTGGCTGTCCGATCCCGGCGTCCGCACCCGCTGGCGGGCCGCGGCGATGGCCGCCCGGGACCGGCTGCCCGGCTGGGACACCACAGCCCGGACCGTGCTGGACGCCGTGAGGCCGGACCACCCGGCCGGCCAGCCGGCAGCCGCTCCGGCGGAAAATCCGGCGGCGGAACATTCCCCTGCGCACCACACGGGTGGACAATGACCTAATGACGCCCCAGCCCCTGACCACGCAGCCCCTGACGGCGAACGCGCCGCCGGCCCGGACGCTCACCCGGGAGCGGCTCCGCGCCTGGGCCTGGCACAAACAGGGATTGGACGGCTCCTTGGCCGGCTGCACCGCGGAGCAGGTGTTCGCCCGGGCTGGCTGGGCGCGCTCCGTCGGAGGCGCCAACCCCTATCTCACACTCTTCGCCCGGGCCGGCATCCGCCGCGAACAGGTCGACGCCGATGTCCTGGCGCACCGGATCCTGGAACTCCCGACGGCCCGTGGCTGCACCTACGTCCTGGGCCGGGACGACTTCGCCTGGGCGCTGCAGCTCGGACAGGACGCCGCCGAGGCCGCCGTCAAAGTCGTGGGCAGGCTCGGTGTGGACCGCGGCGAAATCGCGCTGCTGGAGGAGCAGGTGCTGCACACCCTCGCCGAGGCCGCCGTCCCGCTGGACCCCCGGCAGCTCAAGGACGAACTCGGCGAATCAGTGCGGAACCTCGGCGAGGAAGGCAAGAAAAAGGGTGCCACCACCACGCTGCCCACGGCCCTCGGCATCCTGCAGTCACAGGGCAGGATCCGCCGGGTCCCGGCCAACGGGCGCCTCGACCAGCAGCGCTACGCCTACGAACTCTGGAACCTGCGGCCGAGCCCGCACGACGCCGACGACGCCCGGGCTGAGCTGATCCGCCGCTACCTGGGCTGGACCGGCGGCGCCACGTTCAAGCAGTCGCAGTGGTTCACGGCGTTCACGGTAGCCCAGAGCAAGGCGGCGCTGGCCGCGGCCGGCGCCGTCGAGGTTCCCACCGCCGCCGGGGAGACGCTGTGGATGCTGCCCGACGACGTCGAACAACTCGCCGCGTTCCAAGAACCGGCCGGCGAACAGATCCAGCTGCTCGCCGGAACGGATTCCCTCGCGTTGCTGCGCCGCAACGCCGCCGACCTGCTGGCCGACGAGGACCAGCACATCAACGCGCTGGGCTCGCTGGCGCTCCAGGCAGACCTGCCGGACCATCCCATCGTCGACCGGGGCCGCATCATCGGACTGTGGCAGTACGATCCCGGGAAGGAGCGGATCGTGCCCTGGCTGTTTCACGGGCCGACTGACGCTGTGACCAGGCGGATCGCCGACGTCGAGGACTGGATCCGCGAGGACCTCGGCGACTTCCGCGCCTTCAGCCTCGACTCACCGGCCACCCGGAAGAAGCGGATCGACGGTCTGGCGGCAGCCGCGGCCGGCACCTCCACCGGCAGTTAGCGCGGCGGGGACACCGCCGGCAACCGCGACGGCAAGGGTCAGGTGCCTCGATGCCCGGCAAAGAAATCCCGCAGGAGCGCAGCGCACTCCTGCTCCCGGATGCCGCCATACACTTCCACCCAGTGGTTGAGCCGGCGCTCGCGGAGGACATCGAACACGGAGCCCGCGGCCCCGGCCTTCTCGTCCCACGCGCCAAACACCACCCGCGGAATCCGGGCCAGCACCACGGCCCCGGCACACATGGCGCAGGGTTCCAGCGTCACCACCAGGGTGCAGTCCTCCAAACGCCAACCGTCACCTGCGCTGCCGCTCCGGGCAGCGAGTTCCCGCAGCCGCGCCGCAGCAACGCGGATGGCCACCATCTCAGCGTGCGCCGTCGGATCCCCAAGCGCCTCCCGCTCATTGCGCCCGGCGCCGAGAATGGCGCCGTCGGGATCAATGACGACGGCGCCGATCGGCACGTCCGCCGTGGCCAGCGCGGCACGCGCCTCGGCGAGGGCAAGGCCCATCCATTCGGCATGCCGCGGCTCGGGGAAGTCATGGCTCAATGATAGTTTCGAACACTAAGCAAGCTGTGCAGCACGGAGGCGGGAGACAGAAGTGAGTACCTTCACTGAGCGCTGGGGCAAATGGGTGGTCCCCTACGCGGCCCTGTGGATCACCATGCTTGTGGGCGGCGCGATCGTCGTCGTGCTCGCGCTTCTGGGCGCCGAAGTGTACGAGGGCGTCGTCGACGAGGCGGGACTGGCGAACCTGGACAAACCGGCCTTGGCCCTTTCCGAGGACCTGCGCACGCCTGAGTTGAATGCCGCCGTCACGGGCTTCACGAATATCGGCGGAAGCATCGGGATGCCGATCCTCGCCAGCATCCTCACCGCGTGGCTTACGTGGGTGAACCGCACGTGGCGGCCGATCATCCTGGTCTGCGGCGCCGCCGCCGTGTCCGTCAGCGCCACGACGTTCAGCAAGAACCTTGTGGGCCGCTCGCGCCCGGATTTCATCAACGCCGTCCCGCCGTATGAGACCTCCCCGTCCTTCCCCAGCGGCCACGCCCTCAATTCCACGGTGGTCATCGGCGTGCTGGTCTATTTGACCTGCCTGCAGCTGAAAAAGACCTCGGCACGGGTCGCCGTGATCGCCGCGGGACTGGTCTTTGTCCTGGCGATGGGACTGAGCCGGGTCTTCCTGGGGCATCACTGGATGACCGATGTGATCGCCGCCTGGCTCCTGGGCCTGGCCTGGCTGGGCATCGTGATCCTGGCCCACCGGCTGTTCCATGTGATCCGGCACCGGGAGCACGCCGCCCCGCACCCACCTTCGACCACCCCGCGCACCTCCGTGACGGCCGTGCCAGTGCCCCCGCCGGCAGCCCCGCCAGGAGTGAGGAGCGCGCCGACGGCAGCAGCGCTCCGGAGGGCAAGGACGACGTCGGCGCCCGCGGTCCCACGGGCGGGCCCCCGGCCGCCGGGTGATAGTTTTGACCCATGCGCACTTTCGTTGTGGACCACCCGCTGGTCGCCCATAAGCTCACCGTTCTGCGGGACAAGAACACTCCGTCCCCGGTCTTCCGCCAGCTCACCGAGGAACTCGTCACGCTCCTGGCGTACGAGGCCACCCGCGAAGTCCGCACCGAACCGGTCACCATTGATACGCCGGTCAGCACCACCATCGGCACGGCGTTCACCAAGCCCACGCCGCTGGTGGTCCCCATCCTGCGGGCGGGGCTCGGCATGCTGGAGGGCATGACCAAACTGGTCCCCACCGCCGAGGTCGGCTTCCTGGGCATGGCCCGCGATGAAGAGACCCTGGACATAATCACGTATGCCGAGCGCCTCCCCGAGGACCTCACCGACCGGCAGATCTTCGTCCTGGACCCGATGCTGGCCACCGGCGGCACGCTGCGCGAGGCCATCAAGTTCCTCTTCAAGCGCGGCGCCTCGGACGTGACCTGCATCTGCCTGCTGGCCGCTCCGGAAGGCCTGGCGAAGCTGGAAGAAGAGCTCGCGGACGCCAACGTGACAATCGTGCTCGCCTCGATCGACGAAAAACTCAACGAGAAGTCCTACATCGTCCCGGGCCTGGGCGACGCCGGCGACCGCCTCTACGGAGTGGCCGGGTAACCACCCTCCGGGCGCGGGACCAGCCCGCCACGGGTTCCGCGGGCCTGGGATTGCCCTACCGGAAATCGCCGTCCGGGACTAGCCTGTGCCCCATGGACTGGAAACTCGAACTTGTGTTTGTCCCCGTGTCCGATGTGGACCGCGCCAAGGATTTTTACGTCAACAAGGTGGGCTTTAACCCGACTTTGATGAGCGTCCCATGGACGGCATCCGTTTCGTCCAGCTGACCCCGCCGGGCTCCGGGTGTTCGATCGCCATTGGTGAGGGCCTCTCCGACGCCCCGCCCGGCACCGCCCCCAGCATGCAGCTCGTGGTCAGCGACATCCAGGCCGCCCACCGGCAGCTCAAGGACAACGGCGTGGATGTCAGCGACGTCGACGTCCAGGACTGGGGGCACTTTGTCTACTTCGCCGATCCCGACGGCAACAAGTGGGCTGTGCAGTACATTCCCAACCGTCCCAACGTCTAGGGCGGCTGGGCCCGCCGGGCCAGCTCTGCCTGGTGTTTAGTACCAGTTGTTGGCGTAGTGGAAGTTCAGGGCTTCACACGGGGAGCCGTAGCGGTCCTTGACGTACTCCAGGCCCCAATTGATCTGGGTCCGGTAGTTGGTCCGGTAATCAGCGCCCGCGCTGGCCATCTTCTCGGCCGGCAGGGACTGGACCACTCCGTAGGCCCCGCTGGTGGGGTTGGTGGCAGTCGTCTCCCAGTCCGACTCCTTGGTCCACAGCGTCTTCAGGCACTGCATCTGGCTGGGGGCCCAACCATAGGAACCCAGCTTGCTGGCCGCGTAGGCCTGGGCGCCGGCCGGATCATTGACGGCCACAGGGGCAGGTTTCTTCGCGGGCTTCGGCGCAGGCTTCTTCACGGGCTTTGCCGCGGCCTTCGGAGCGGGCGCCGCGGCCTTGCCGGCTTCGCCGCGGGGACTTGGCCGGCGCGGCAGCGGTTGTGGGAACCTGGTTATCGGCCCGGACGCGTTCAAAATCGAGCGGCGTCAGGGGATTTGCCGTGGTGGGTGCCGCCGTGGAGCTTCCCGCGGCGGCATTGCGGGCGGATGTCTCGGAAGCCTGGCCGGCGGCGCCGACCCCCACAAGTACCGCGCAGGCAGCGGTAACAACGGCCGTCCGGCGGCCGGTGACACCGAAGTTCCTGGCAAACCGGGACAGGGCCGAAGCGGGCTTGGCTGGTGCGGCGCGGTGGCGCGACGTCTCGGGGCGGGTGTTCATTGCATCGCCGTCACGGCGCGTTTGTGCCTTGAAGTCAGTCATGAATGCCTCTCAACGCCTGCGGAGTTAGCTGTCGGGTTCGGATGAGGACATCCGGCCGCACGGAATCTCACGTGTCGGCTTCACCCCAAGGGTGCATGATGCAGAAAATGCCCGGGAACTCTGGGTCCCCCGCCTCTGCCTCGTCCAGCGGTATCCGGGAGGCGGCAGAGTTTGGCGTGCATCCGGATATGCGGCTCCAGTGATGGCCGCACCCTAAAAACCGTACAGGACCTGCACGGAGAAGTCACATTTGGGTAACGGAAATCACGACGGCGGTGAGGCGGCTTGCGCTGCCTGGCCCAGTCAGGCGTGCGGTTTGGCCGCGGGCAGACGCACCGTAAATTCCGTCCGGCCCGGGACGGATGTCACGCTTACAGTCCCGCCGTGGGCGTTAATAATCGACTGCACAATCGACAGTCCCAGCCCGCTGGTTCCCTCGGCGGAAGCGGCGGAAGCGGCGGCCGCGGTCGCGGCCGCACCGGAGGAAGTGGCCGGCAGCCGCGGCGGGCGGAGCGGCAGGTGCGGCACGGGCTGCCGGGTGCGTGCCGGCGTCGTGACGGCCGCCGGATTCTTGCGGGCGGCGTCCGCCCGGGTAAAACGCCCAAAGACCCGGCCCACGAATTCGGGGGCGATTCCGGAGCCGTTGTCCGTCACGGTCACCACAGCGCTTCCGTCCGAAGCGCGCTGCACGCCGGTCACCACCGTTGTGCCCGGGCCCGTGTGCTTGCGGGCGTTGGAGAGGAGATTGGCCAGCACCTGGTGGAGCTGGGTCGCGTCGCCGCGGACCACCACGGGCTCTTCCGGAAGCTCCAACTGCCAGACGCGGTCCGGGGCCATCACTTTTTCGTCGCTGACCGTCTCGACGGCCAGTTGCGTGAGGTCCACGTCGCTGAGCTTGAGCGGCTGGCCCTCATCCAGCCGCGCGAGGAGGAGCAGGTCCTCCACCAGCGTGGTCATCCGCTCGGACTGGCTCTGCACGCGGGCCAGGGACTTTTCGCCGTCGGGCGTGAAGTGTTCGGTCATCCGCATCAGCTCGGTGTAGCCGCGGATGGCGGTCAGGGGCGTGCGCAGCTCGTGGGAGGCGTCCGCCACGAACTGGCGGACCTTCATCTCGCTCTCCTGCCGGGCTTCCAGCGCGTTCGAGACGTTGTCCAGCATCAGGTTCAGGGCATGGCCCACGCTGCCCACCTCGGTTCCCGGATGGGCGGCCGAGGCCGGCACCCGGACGGCCAGTCCCACTTCTCCGGCGTCGAGCGGGAGGCGCGAGACCTGCGTGGCCACCTCGGAGAGCTGATCGAGCGGCTTCATGGTCCGGCGGATCAGTGCCGTCCCGGCCAGGCCGATCACCACGAGGCCGCCCGCGGACACGAATATGGTGGTCCAGACGAGGGAGGCCAGGGTGCTCTGCTTCTCGGCGAGCGGCAGCCCGGTCACGATCACGTCGCCGTCGGGGCCTCCGCGGCCACCAGCCGGTACGCGCCGGCGGACAACATGCGGTCCTCCGGCGCGCTCCGCGGGGTGAGCTCAAGGAGGGCGTCGTCGTCGTCGTCGGTGAGGGACTCGCGGGTGCCGTCCTCTGCGAGGAACCCGGCGCTGCGGACCGAGTCGTCATCGATCCTCGCGTTCAGGGTGCCGATGCGTGCTTCCAGGGGTCCGCCCGGCCGCCTGAGCGGCCGAAATCGCGGGCGCGGGCGGCGGCCTGCGCCAGCTGGTTGTCGAGCTGCCTGGTCAGGAAGAAGTCCATCGAGGCGTAGCTTACGATGCCAATCGCGCCGCAGATCGCCACGAGCAGGGCCATGGCGACGAGGACAAGCCGGGTGCGCAGGTGCCACGTGGACGGATCGCGCCAGTTGAGCCCGGTGGGGCGGATCTCGCCGGAGCGTTCAGGCACGGATCAGTCCGCCGGTTTCAGGACATAGCCTGCGCCGCGCACGGTGTGGATCATGGGCGGGTGGCTGGCATCGACCTTTTTGCGGAGGTAGGAGATGTAGAGTTCCACGATGTTGGCCTGGCCGCCGAAATCGTAATCCCAGACCCGGTCCAGGATCTGGGCTTTGCTCACGACGCGTTTCGGGTTCTCCATGAGGTAGCGCAGCAGCTCGAACTGGGTGGCCGTGAGGTGCAGCTCGTCGCCCGCACGGCGCACTTCCCTGGTGTCGATGTTCAGGACCAGGTCCCCGACCACCAGTTCGGCGGTATCCATCGCGGCCACGCCGGAACGCTGGACCAGCCGGTGCAGCCGCAGCAGCACTTCCTCCATGCTGAACGGTTTGGTCACGTAGTCGTCCCCGCCCGCGGCCAGCCCGGTGATGCGGTCCTGTACGTCGTCCTTGGCCGTCAGGAACAGGGCCGGCACCTCGGGCGCGAAGGCGCGGATCCTGCCCAGCAGCTCAACGCCGTCGAATCCTGGAATCATTACGTCGAGCACTAGCACGTCTGGACGGAAATCCTTGGCCAGCTTCACCGCTTCGGGCCCGTCCGCGGCGACGGCAACCGACCAGCCCGCCATGCGCAGGCCCATGCTCATAAGCTCGGAGAGGCTGGGTTCATCGTCCACGACCAGGGCGCGGATGGGGGAGCCATCCGGATGGGAGAGCTGGGGGAGATTGTTGGTCATGGAGTGCGAGGTGGCCATGGGACTACTCTCCGATCTGCCGGTTAGGCGCGGCTTTGGGGATACTGTGCGGCACCTGTGAATCCCAGCCTAGCGAGCTGGACATCCCCGGAACCGCAGGTCCGGCTGCGATTTTCCGGAATCCGGGGTGACCACTCTGTGGGACGGCGGTCAGCCGAAACTAAGCAGGCATACCGTTTCGCAGTTTTGGGTTACGGTGAATCATTTTGAGGATTCAAGGAGGGCTTGCGAAGAATCTTCGGCCAAGACCCGACATGGGCCCGCTTCATACCAAAACGATTGTTATTTTATCGACGGGGCAGAATTGTGATCTGCGCTACAATTCCCGGCTTCGTCTCATATGGTGGACTTTCGGGTCCATTGTTACTTGCAAGTTTTCATTGTTACGTTGCACACTTCATTTGTGAACAAGAACTCAACAGCACCTGCAGCCGCAGTTTTTGGACCGGCGCACCCGCCGGTACTGAGAAGCACTGTTGTCGAATGCACGCCTAACTTTTACACCCCAAAGGTTTCAGGCATTCGCCCCCAGCCCAGCGTAGGGCGTCCCTCCCCAGTTTCATTGCGGGGAAAAGTAGCATTCGAGCCGCGATGACGGCCATTCACATTGAGGTAAGCAATCCATGTCAGTTGCATCCGGATACGTCCACATCTCCGTCCGAAACGCCAGCAAGGCCGGCCAGGCCTCCGGTATCCGCCAGGGCTTTGGCGGCCGGGCGTCCTTCGCTCCCGCCGGATCCGGCAACAGCTACCCCGCCCCGGGCTATGCGCCGCAGGGATACAACCCCAACTCCTACGGTCAGCTCCGCGCCGTTCCGCCGGCGCCGGCCACAGCCCCGACGCCCGTGATTGCCCCGGGTGACGGCGCTGCCGTCCGTCCCGTCCCGAGCGACAATGTCGCCCGCGGCTTCGTGCTCTACATGGGCATCGACGAGGAAACCGCGGCGGCTGCCGGGACCTCCATTGCCAAGCTGGCCCAGGAGATCCGCGCCTACGCCCAGACCCTGGTCTCCGGCGCCGAAAGCTACGCCGCCGTCGCCGTCGCCCCGGCCAGCGCCCCGGGTTCCGCGCTCGACGTCGTCCGTTCCACCTTCGGTGACCCCACGGTGGGCGCCCGCCAGCGGTCCGAGACGTCCCGGCTGCAGCAGCCGCAGGACCCGCGTCCGTCCGGTGTGCTGATTGATCTGGCCCGCCGAGAGGTGGCGCTCGACGGCGAATCCCTGAACCTTACGTTCAAGGAGTTTGAGCTCCTCAACTACCTGGTGGAGAACGGCACCCGCACCGTGGGCCGCGACGAACTGCTCGAGGGACTGTGGCGGAATGCCGAAGAGGTTCCCAACGAGCGCACCATCGACGTCCACATCCGCCGCCTGCGCTCCAAGCTCGGCCGCCTCGCCAACACCGTGCGTACGGTCCGCGGCCAGGGCTACCGGTTCTATGAGCACCCCGAGGTTGTTGTCTGGGCCGCTCCGGAATACTCGATCTAGCTTTCAGCCCGCGCATAGCGCCCGTCCCTTAGCTGGGGCGGGCGCTTTTGCGTTTACCGGAAGCGAAGCGGCTTCCGCCGTGCCTTAGCGTTCGCTGTCTCCCTTGACCTCGCAAGCTCGGACAAGGAATCCGGCCAGCTCTCTTCCTCCTTCGTTCCTCAGTCGGCGATGCGGCACTACGCGGAAACCGCTTCACTTCCGCCGGACAGCCGCGCCCCCGTCGCAGGACGGCTGGCTTTGCGCGGAACTTGCTGTCGGGCATGTGCCTCCGCGGCTGTTGGACTCTGTTGCGTTTCCTGGCTCCGGCGTAGTCTCGGATCGTTGGGCCGACTATTGGGAGGAAGACATGTCTGTTGCACGGATTACTACCCTGAGCGCGAATTCCAAGACCTCGTTTGATGCCGCCATCAAGGAGGGCATCGACAGGGCCAACAAGACCCTGCGCAATGTCACGGGGGCGTGGGTGAAGGAACAGAAGGTTGAAATCAGCGACGGCGCGGTGGTTGCCTGGCACGTGGTGCTGGAAGTGACCTTCGTCCTTGACGACTGAGCGACCGCTGGCGGGATGCGCGCCCGGGGACCAACCGCCGCACTAGGATTGAGCCATGAGCGCGCATCACATCAAACGGCTGGTGATCATGCGGCATGCCAAGTCGGACTGGCCCGGCGGGGTTGCGGACCACGACCGGCCGCTCGAAGAGCGCGGCCACCGCGATGCCCCGCAGGCCGGAAAATGGCTGCTGAAACATGGCATGGTCCCCGATTTCATCCTCTGCTCCAGCGCCTTGCGCACCCGGCAGACGTGCACCTGGGTGTGCAGCGCACTGGGCGACAAAGCGCCGACGCCGAAGCTCGAGGACGGGCTCTATGCCGCCTCGGCGAAGCGGATGCTGACGGTCATCAACCACGTCCCGGATACCGTGACCACCCTCATGGTGATCTCGCACATGCCCGGCGTGCAGGACCTCGCCATGCACCTCGCCTCCCGGGACTCGGACCACGACGCCTACATGGACGCCGCCACGCGGTACCCCACCAGCGCACTCACCGTCATGGAGACCGAAAAGACCTGGGCCGAACTGGACGGCCAGGACGCCAGGCTCACGCATTTCAAGGTTCCGCGGGGCAAGTAGCGCCCCTGCGCTCCGGCACGGCCAGGGCGCCTTCCCAATCTCCCGTGCATAGTCGCGATCTTCGAATGCATAGTCATGCAGGAGAATCTGCGGTTTACTGATGCTGTTTACTCGTGGACTTATGGCGATCGAGAGAAAAGGCGGAATCATCGTGGATTCAGGACAGCTTATCGGGATCATCATCGGCGTCGTTGTGGTGCTCGCGATCATCGCGGCAGTGACCATGTTCAGCCGCAAGCGCAAGGTGGAAGCGGACCGCGCCAAGGCAGTCGAAATGCGTGAACAGGCCAAGTCCGAGGAGATCGGCGCGAGGGAGCGCGAGGCGCAGGCCGCCCGTGCCGAAGCCGACGCGAAGCAGGCGGAAGTCGAGGCCGAGCGGCTGCGGGAGGAAGCCCGCGGACGGCAGCAGGAAGCCGAGCAGGTCCGTTCCGGTGTGCAGGATCAGCTGCGGAAGGCTGACGAACTGGACCCTGATGTTGTCACCACCGAGCGCGACGCCCAAGGAGGGCAGCTGCCCCGGGACACCGCAGGCAACGAGGAGCTCCGCCGCGACCGCAGTGCCCGGAACCCCGCATCCAGCGGGCAGACCACCCATCCCGACGGCGGCCAGGTTCCCGGCACTCCGATGCACACCGAGCCCGCCTCGGATGCGCAGGCCCCCGATCAGCACGTCCCCGATGAGCAGGCCCGCACCAACGAACCCCGGACCAACGAACCCCGCGGCGACCAGCCCCGCAACCTCTGACCGCCCATCCGCGGACTAATCCCAGGCGCGCAGGCCCGGATCGTCGGCGGAGCAGGGCCGGAACCGGCATAGTGGCAGTGTGAACCCTCGCCATTCCGCCCTGGCCCTGCTCGTCGCCGTGCTCTGGGGCGTCAATTTCGTCGCGATCGACCTCGGCCTGCACCCGGACGGGGCGGAAATGCCGCCGCTGCTGTTCGTGGCAATGCGGTTCATCCTGGTGGTCGTTCCCTGCATCTTCTTCATCCGCAAGCCCGACGTGGGCTGGAAGGCGATTGTCGGCGTCGGGCTGTTAATGAGCGCCGGACAATTCGGCCTGCTGTATTTGGCCATGGCCCTGGGAATGCCCGCGGGCCTGGCATCGCTGGTCCTGCAGGCGCAGGTGCTGCTGACCGTGCTCCTGGCGGCCGGTTTCCTCGGCGAACGGCCCAGCCGGCGGCAGTTCGCCGGTGTGGTGCTAGGTGTGGCCGGCCTCGCTGTGGTGGCCGTCGGCCGCAGCCTGGTGGCCCCCGTGCTGCCGCTAATGATCGTGCTCGCCGCGGCGTTGTCCTGGGCCGCGGGCAACATCGTGGCCCGCAAGGCGAAGGCAGCGTCCGGGCTGGGGCTCGTGGTGTGGTCGGGGGCCGTGGTTCCGCTGCCCCTGCTGGGCCTGTCCCTGCTGGTTGACGGGCCGTCGGCGGTGGCGCAGGCCCTGGTGGAAGTCCAACCCGTCACCCTGCTGAGCGCCCTCTATACGGCCATCTTCGGTTCCCTGGTGGGCTACGGAATCTGGAACAGGCTGCTGGGACTGTACCCGTCGTCCGCCGTGGTGCCGTTCACCCTGCTGGTTCCGGTGGTCGGGATGACGACGGCGTGGCTCGTCCTGAGTGAGGTGCCGACCCCCGCCGAGGTGATCGGCGGGCTCCTGCTGCTCGCCGGGGTGGCGACGGCGGTGCTGCGCCCTGGAATATCCGGGCGCAGGGGGTTCGACGCCGGGACCGGCGGGCGCGGGATCAGCGGCGGGTCGACGTCCGTGCCGAGGGACGAGCCGCAGGTTTGGGCGGGGACTTCGCAGCGGACGTCCCTCCGGCGGAGGATGACGTCCGCTTGAGTCCGGAGGATGCCGCCCGCGGGGCGGGAACCCGGGCCGACTGAGACCCGGCCGGCTGGGACCTGGCCGGTTGGGAATTGGCCGGCTGCGACCTGGCCGGCTGGGACTTGGCCGGCTGCCCCGGCCTGCCCGCTGCGGACCTCGGTGCCGGGCGTGGCGCGGCGGTCCGGGACGGTGCGCCGTTGGGGGCAGCCGCTCTGGGGGCAGGGCGTCTCTGTGCAGGGCGCTTCGCGGCCGGTGCCGGGCGCCGCCGCGGCGCAGTGCCTGCGGTACGCGGACGCCTGCCCCGGCCCGGCAGGACGGTTCCGGCGACCAGCAGGAGCAGCGTGGCTGCGCCGAAGGCGGCGGCCAGGTAGAAGTAGAGATCCGGGTGCTCCGCGTCCACACGGGTGGACAACGCGTCCGGATCGGGGTTGAAAGCCAAGCCCCATTGCCGCAGGAACGCAATGCCGAAAGCGATGAACAGGATGCTTCCGATCCCGCTGGCTGTCAGGGTACGGTGCCGCCGGCGGATGACCACCTCGGCGACGCAGGCCACATATGCCGCGCCGGCGGCCGCCAGGAACCACAGGAAGACGGTTTCGTGCAGCGTGATGCCGGTCAGCGCCAGAAGCGCCAGAGCGGCGAGAAACGCACCGATGGCAATCTTGCCGCTGTTACCCATGTGGCCCATGTGAATCATCATCCCCGAGCGGGGGCTACTTCACGATGTAGCCGCGCATGGAGGCCATAATTGCGGCGACACTTTGCTCGCGGGTCCGCTCCGGGTTGTACGTCTGCCGGTCCAGGCCCACCACGAAGCAGGCCCCGAAGATCGCGGTTTCCAGGCTGCCCCGGGACACCGCAGGATCCACCGGGTAGACGGCCGCCACACTGTCGATCGCCGCGCCGACCACGGTGAGCAGCCGTCCGCGGAGCTCGGCGAAGGTATCCTGCCATTCGCTGGGGGTCCGCCAGTTCTCGCTGACCCACAGCCGGGCAAAGGATGGGTACTGGTCCATAAAGTCCATGGCCTGGCCGATCATTTCGTCCATCGCCGCGAGCGGATCCGCCGAATCGTCCCTGACGCTCAGCAGGCGTGCCAGCAGGATGTCCACTCCGTGGCGCAGCAGCTGGGCGATCAGGTCCGATTTGCTGCCGAAGTTGTAGTACACGGTGCCCTTGGAGACCCCGGCGGCCGCCGCGATCTCATCGACCGTCACCCCGGCCACGCCGCGCTCGCCGATAAGCTCCATCGAGGCCTCGAACAGTTTCTGCTTGGTCGCGTTGGTGCGGGCAGGCCGGAGCTTCTTCGCGGTGTCCGCCGGCGTCCCAGCGTCAGATTCCCCGGCAGTTTCCCTGGCGGTGTTCACGGCGGTGTTCACGGCGGTTTTCACGCCAGCATTCACGCCTCCGGCGCCCGCCGTCGTACCGTCCGTGCGGCCGCTCATACGGTGATCTCCGGTTTCAGGGTCTTCAGGGTCCAGTACTTGTGCTTCCGGACGGCCAGGGTGGACAGGACCATTCCCAGCAAAGTGTAGCCAAGCAGCCCCAGCATCGTGGGCATGATGACGGCGAGGTCCGCGCCGTAGACCAGGTGCCGCATGCCGTTGACCACGTACCCCATGGGCAGGAGCTGGTGCACCACGTGGAGCGGCTGGGGCGTTGTCTGCCAGGGGAAGGTCCCGCCGGAGGAGACCAGCTGCAGCACCAGGAGGATGAGCACCACGAGCTTGCCGGGGATCCGAGCAGGGCGACGACGCCCTGGATGATCGCACTGAAAGCCATGGCGGCGGCAAGCATTAGGAACCACATCAGCCAGGGGTGGGCGGGGTTGAGCCCCAGCCCCACGTCCACCACGAGCGTGAGCAGGCTCGCCTGGACAGCGGAGACGGCCAGGAAGGGGAGCCAGCCGCCGACGGCGATCTTCCACGCCGGGGCGTTCGACGCCAGCGCGCGCTGGGTGACGGGCCGCATCGCCTGGATCAGCATAAAGACGCCGATCCACAGGGCCAGGGTGAGGAAGAACGGTGCCAGCCCGGCGCCGTAGGAGCCGGCCTTGGCCTGCGAGACGTTGCTGACGGCGACCGGATCCGCCATTACCTTGGCAAGGCTGTCCTTCTGGGCATCATTGGGGTGGGGACCTGGCCGGTGCCCCTGGCGAGCTCGGCCGCGAGGGTCCCAGCGCCCTCGGACGCGGTGGCCGACCCGTCTTCCAGCCGGGCGGCGCCGTCGTCGAGCTGCCGGGCGCCCTCGGAGAGTTTCGCGGCGCCGTCCAGTGCGCCTTGCTGGCCGGCGGCGAGGGTGGCTGCCCCGCCAGCCAGCCGGTCCGCTCCGGTGGAGGCCCGGGTGATGGCGTCGGTGAGCCCGGGTGTGGCCGCGGCGAGCTTGGCGGCGCCGGCGCTCACCGAGGCCGCGCCGTCTGCGAGTTGCTGGATCTGCGCGGCGTCGGACTGAATTTTCCCTTGGCGTCAGCCGCCGGGGCGGACGCCGCGGCAGTATCAAAGTCAGCCAGGATGCTGTCCGCCTGGGCCTGGGTGATGATCCCTGCGGCCATCAGCCGGCCGTTGGAGGCCACCACACGGTTCCTGAGCCCCTGGTCGGCCGCGTCCAGCTGCCTGACAACGTCCTGCACCTTGGTGTTCAGCGTGGCGTTTCCTTCGGCCACCTGGGCGGCGCCGTCGGCCAGCTTTTGCGAATCGGCTGGCAGGGAGGCTATTTTGCTCTTGAGCTGCCCCAACCCGTCGTTGAGCTGGGAGGCCCCCGTGCTGAGCGCGTTGGCGCCGTCGCGCAGTCTGACCTGCCCGGCGTAGAGCTCGCCTGCGCCGGCGCTCAGCTGTGTGGTTCCCTCGTGCAGGGTGACCGCTCCGTCATGGAGCCGGGCGACGCCGTCGGCCAGTTGCCCGGCGCCGTCGGAGGCCTTGACCATCTGGGAGTGGATGGTTCCGAAACCAGTGAGGAGCTGGTTGGCGGTTTCCTCACCGACCTCAGTGGCCACCGTGGCGTGCACGGCGGTGGTGAGCTTGTCCACGATGGTGCTCAGGAGATAGTTGTTCGCGTCATTGGTGGTGACGTTGAGCATGGCTTGGCTGGCGGCGTCGAAGCTGCCGGGGAGACCAGGTTCGCCGAGAAATCCTGGGGGATCTTGAGGGCGAAGGCGTACTTGCCTGTGCTCACGCCCCGGTCCGCCTCTTCGGCGTCGGTGACCGTCTGCCAGTTGAAGACGTGACCGTCCACGAGGCTGTCGGCGACCTTCCGTCCGGCCTCGAGCCGGGCGCCGTCGGCGGAGGTGGCGCCGGTGTCCTCCACGACGAGGGCCGCGTCAATCTGGTCCAGGTTGCTGTAGGGGTCCCAGTTGGCGTAGAGATACACGGCGCCGTAGAGCAGGGGGACCATGATCAGCGCCAGGATGGTGAGCTTCGGCAGCAGGCCGCCGGTCATACGCTTGAGTTCGGAGCGGGCCAGCCGCAGCACAGTCACTTTGCGTCCTCAGTTTCAGGTGTGGTGGATGCTTCCAGGGGTCCGGCGGGAAGGCCGCCGTCGGAGACTTCATTGCCGATCGTCGCTGCCGGGCCGGTCCAGCCCGCCGGGACACTCATGACCGTGGCGACGACGGCGAGGGCCGGCCGGCGTCGTAGGCCAGGTTTTCCAGCCGCGGCAGCCAGTCGTCGGGGTCGCCGTGGCGGTCCGGGGAATCCACCACAAGCAGGTCCGTCTGCGGGTTCGCCAAGGCAAGTGCCGTGAGCAGCTGGACCCGCCGGCCGGCGGGAAGCTGCTCGGCCCAGAGCCCGGCGATGTCCTCGAAGCGGTTGACCTTGAGCCAGGGCTTGCTGGCCAGCGGCCCACGGTGGCGGCGCGGGATCAGGGACAGGTCCTCGGTGACGAGGTCACGGACGCTGAGATGCTGCTCGGGTTCGTTCACCCCGGGGAGTCCACCACGGCGCTCGCCTGCCGCAGGGACTTGATCCCCGGCCGCCCGTCCCACTCAACGTGGCCGGCGGAGGATTTAAGGCGTCCGCTCAGGGCCAGTGCCAGGGACGTGCGCTGGTCCTGGCGGGTGCCGGAGACCAGCAGGAGTTCACCGCGCCGGACCTGAAGGGACGTGGCCGGCAGCAACCTGTCCCGTCTGCCGTTCACGGAGAGCTGTTGCACGCGGAGCAAAGGGAGCCTTTCGCAGATGAATGTCTACGACAAGGCTAACTAAACTGACCGGTCAGTTCAAATAGTGTGAGCAAGCAGACCTCTGGCTGGGCCGGCGGACCGGTTCAGAGCCCGTACTCCTCCAGCAGCTTCAGCCAGACTTCGCTGATGGTGGGGTAGGCCGGCACGGCGTGCCACAGCCGGTCCAGCGGCACTTCGCCGACGACGGCGATGGTGGCGGCATGCAGCAGCTCAGCAACGTCGGGTCCGGCGAATGTGGCCCCCAGCAGCACCTTGCGGTCCTCGTCGACCACCAGCTGGGCCCAGCCCTCGTACCGTTCGGCGTGCAGTGAGGACCCGGCCACCTGGATGGGCAGTTCCACGGAGGACACCCGGAAACCGTCCCGTTCCGCCTGCCGCACCGTCCGCCCCACGTTGGCCAGTTCCGGATCGGTGAACACGACGTTGGGCACCGCGTGGTCGTCGGCGGTCCGGGCGTAGCGGCTCCACGCGGCGGCCCCGTCCCTGAGCTCGCCCTTGGCCCGGGCGGCGATGGCGTCACCTGTGGCGCGCGCCCCGTACTTTCCCTGATGGGTCAGCATGGCCTTACCGGCGGCGTCGCCCGCAGCATACAGCCACGGGTCGACGTCGTTCCCGGCGGCGCCCGCCACGAGGCCGGTGGAATCGGTACTGAGCCGGAGTTCCGTCCCGTCCGCGGCGGCGAGGCCGATGCTCTCCAGCCCGATCCCCTCGAGGGCGGGGTGCCGCCGGTGGCGACCAGGACCTTGTCCGCTGTTACGGTTGCGCCGCCCTCCAGTTCGAGGGTGAGGGAGTTGTCGTCATTCTCGCGGACACGCTTAGTGCCGGTGTGGAGGTGCAGGTCCACACCGTCCGCGCAGCCCCGCCGCGACCAGCGCGGCGGCCTCCTCCGGGAAGGCTCCCAGCAGGCGGCCGCGGGCCACCAGGGTCACCGAAGCGCCGAGCCGGGCGAAGGCCTGGGCGAGTTCGGTACCCGCCACGCCGCCGCCCAGGACTGCCAGCCGGCCCGGGATCTCGCGGGCGGACGTCGCCTCCTCGTGGTCCAGTAATCCACCTCGGACAGGCCCTCGACGGGCGGCACGGTGGGCGCGGACCCCGTGGCCACCACAACGGCATGCCGGGCCGTGAGGACGTAGCTGTTGCCATCCAGTCCCGCGGCTTCAACCATCCGGGTGTCCGTGATCCAGCCGTGGCCGCGGATCAGCTCAATCCCGGTTTCTTCGACCCACTTGACCTGGCTGTCATCCTGCCAGTTGGACGTGAAGTAGTCGCGGCGCTTCAGGACGGCGGCCGCGTCCAGGGTGCGGGTGACGGCTTCTTCGGCGCCGGGGACGGTCTGGGCGCCGTGGAGTGCGGTGCCGGGACGCAGCAGCGCTTTCGAAGGCATGCAGGCCCAGTAAGAGCATTCGCCGCCCACCAGTTCCGCTTCGATGAGCACTGCCGTGAGCCCGCCCCGCACTGCGCGGTCCGCCACGTTCTCGCCCACGGCGCCGGCGCCGATCACAATGACATCGAATTCCCGTTCAAACTGTTCCGTCATGGCAAAAGCCTACGCCCGGAGCCATGACCGTGAACGTCCACGGGGACCCTTTGCAGGACGTGGGACCACCGCTACTGTTGGGATCATCTTTGGGGGAGGAAGGCGATGGCGCCAGGCAATGTGACCGCAGGCGGACCGGCCGCCGGCAGCGCGGGCGCGGCTGCCGGCAGGTCCATGCCGCCGGCGAGGTTCAGCGCTCAGGCCCGGCTGAAGGCCCTGCAGGCCGACATCATGGAACTCATTTTGGAGCGCGGGCTGGAAGCCGGCGACGCGCTGCCGACGGAGAACGAACTGTCCGCCGAGCTGGGCGTCGGCCGGAACACCCTGAGGGAATCCCTGAAGGTCCTCCAGGCCCTGGGAGTGATTGAGATCCGCCACGGCTTCGGCATGTTCGTGGCCCCCAGCAATTTTGACGCCCTGGCGGACGGTCTCACCTTCCGGGGCCGGCTGTCGCTGCGGCATCACGGGCAGGAAGCCCTGCAGCTTGTGGAGGCGCGGCAGGCGCTGGAGTCCGGGCTGATTGCCGGCGCCATGGACCTGATGACCCCGGAGCGATTGCTGGCCGTCGAGGAATCCGTGCTCCGGATGGAAGCACTGGCCGGTGCGGGGAGGGTTTCGTCGAAGCCGACGCCGAGTTTCACCGCCGGCTGTTCGAGCCGCTCAACAACGACCTGCTGATCAGCCTGCTGGGCGTCTTCTGGAACGTGTACCGGCGGCTTCACATGGAGCTGGCAGGAGGCGAGGGGCCCGGCCTCCAGGAGGCGGCGGCCCTGCACCGGGGGATCTACGAAGCCGTGGCCGCGGGCGATGCGGTTCTCGCCGCGGAACGCCTGGGTAGCCATTTTGACGCGATGCGCCGTCGGATCGCGGCTGCCGTGGGGGCGTAGGCCGCCGGGTCGCTGCCCGGGTTTCCGCTACGGTTTGAGACCGGCGCGGCCCGGACCCGGCACGCGTTTGTCCGAAACCGCCGCGGTTTTCCGGATCGGGCCGGAAAACAGAAGATCCGCACCGGCGGACCGGTGCGGATCTTTTCTCTGTGCGCCCAAAGGGATTCGAACCCCTGACCTTCTGTTCCGTAGACAGACGCTCTATCCAGCTGAGCTATGGGCGCATTCTCAGTTCTTGGAACTTCTCGCTCCCCGAACCTCGAATTACTTTACGCGAGGTGGGGCCGCAGATACAAATCGAAACGGGTGTAATCTGGACTACTAGACCGGTCTACGTGACCTTAGTCACAAATTGTCGCCTTTTTGTGGCAGGTATTCCTTGGATTTCCGCGGTTTTCGATTTCCGGGCGCCCGGACGTCTGACATCTCGCCCCGATTTCGGGGGTGATCTAGCCCTACATTTAGGAAACACCACTGAACCCGAGGAAGGGAACCGTAATGGGAGATCTGGCGCGACTGCCGTTGCTTGAAAAGGCACCCACCACACATGCCGGCCTGCTGGCATGGGTTGAAGAGGTAGCCGAACTGACTCAGCCGGATCGGATCCACTGGGTAGACGGCTCCGAGGAAGAGAACACCCGGCTCACGGACGAGCTCGTCGCCGCGGGCACGCTGACCCGCCTGAACGAGAAGCTGTTCCCCAAATCTTTCGCGGCATTCTCCGACCCCGCCGATGTGGCCCGCGTCGAAGAGCAGACCTTCATCTGCTCCGAAAACGAACGCGATGCAGGCTTCACCAACAACTGGATGGCCCCGGCTGAGATGAAGGAGAAGCTGCGCGGACTGTTCAGCGGCTCCATGCGCGGCCGCACCATGTACGTCATCCCGTTCGTCATGGGCCACCTGGACGCCGAGGACCCCAAGTTTGGCGTGGAGATCACGGACAGCGCCTACGTGGTCGCCTCCATGCGCATCATGGCCACGATCGGCACCGACGTCCTGGACAAGATCACCGCCACGAACGCGTTCTTCGTCCCCGCCCTGCACTCCCTCGGCGCACCGCTGGCACCCGGCCAGGCCGACGTCGCATGGCCCTGCAACCCGGACAAGTGGATCGTGCACTTCCCCGAAGAGCGCTCCATCTGGTCCTTCGGCTCCGGCTACGGCGGCAACGCCCTGCTGGGCAAGAAGTGCTACGCCCTGCGCATCGCGTCCGTTATGGCCCGCGACGAAGGCTGGCTTGCGGAGCACATGCTCATCCTCAAGCTGACCTCGCCGGAGAAGAAGAACTACTACGTCTCCGCTGCCTTCCCCTCCGCCTGCGGCAAGACCAACCTCGCCCTGCTGGATCCCACCATCGAGGGCTGGAAGGTCGAAACCCTCGGTGACGACATCACCTGGATGCGGATCGGCAAGGAAGGCGAACTGCGCGCCACCAACCCGGAGGCGGGCCTGTTCGGCGTCGCCCCGGGGACCGGCTGGGGCACCAACCCCAACGCCATGCGCGCCATCGCCAAGGGTCACAGCATCTTCACCAACGTGGCCCTCACGGACGACGGCGGCGTGTGGTGGGAGGGTATGACCGAAGAGACGCCCGCGCACCTGACCGACTGGCAGGGCAACTCCTGGACGCCTGACTCGGATCAGCCCGCCGCCCACCCGAACTCCCGGTTCTGCACGCCGATCTCCCAGATCGACATGCTGGCCGAGGAGTACTACAGCCCGGACGGCGTTGAGCTCTCCGCGATCCTTTTCGGCGGCCGCCGGAAGACCACCATCCCGCTGGTGACCCAGTCCCGCACTTGGTCCAACGGCGTGTTCATGGGCTCCACGTTGTCCTCCGAGACCACAGCGGCTGCGGCGGCCAGGTGGGTGTGCTGCGGCGCGACCCGATGGCCATGCTGCCGTTCATCGGCTACGACGCGGGCGATTACCTGAACCACTGGGTCAATCTCTCCGCCAAGGCCAACCAGGAACGCCTGCCCAAGATCTTCCTGGTCAACTGGTTCCGCCGCACCGCCGACGGCGGCTTCGCGTGGCCCGGATTCGGCGACAACGCACGCGTCCTCAAGTGGGCCATCGAGCGCATCGAAGGCAAGGCGGACGCCGTCGAGACCCCCATCGGCTACGTGCCGGCGCCCGGTTCGCTGGACCTCACCGGCCTGGACCTGACGCACTCCCATGTGGAAGATGCCGTCCGCGTTGACCGCGAGGAATGGAACGCCGAGCTGGCCTCGATCGAGGAGTGGTACGCCCAGTTCGGCGACTCGCTCCCGGCGGCGCTCCGCTCGGAACTCGAAGGCCTGAAGGAACGCCTGGCAGCGCAGTAGCAGCCACCTGACAGCACGACGGCGGCCCCGCACCTTGCGAAAGGTGCGGGGCCGCCGTCGTTCTCTCCTCTGCGCGGGCGCGGGACTTAGGCCCCTAGACCGCGGCGGGCCGCAATCCTAGGCTCGACGCATCATCCGCCGGGCCGTCCGCCCACTGGATAGGGAGCTGGGGTCATTCCACGTGCGCGCCGCCGTGCCCCCAACCTGCTCGCAGCACGCGAGAGCTCAGGAGCTCATCATGCTTGTCACCGACGACATCCAGGCCTTGTCCTCGGCTGTCAGCGGCCCGGTCGCCTTGCCGGACAGTCCCGAATTCGCGGCCGAGACGTTCGCGTTCAACGCCGGCACCGTCCACCGGCCCGACGTCGTGCTTGGGGCCGAAAACGCCCGCGACGTCGCCACCGGGGTGAAATGGGCAGCCGAACGCCGGCTCCCGGTCGCGGTCCAATCCACCGGGCACGGCGCGAACTTTGCGATTGACGGCGGCCTGCTCATCACCACGCGGCGCCTGCAGGACCTGCAGATCGATCCGGATAAACGGACCGCCAGGGTGGGGGCCGGTGTGAAGTGGCGGAGCGTTTTGGAAGCGAGTGTGCCGCAGGGTCTGATCCCGCTGCACGGCTCAAGCACTGACGTCGGCGTGGTCGGCTACACGCTCGGCGGTGGGCTTCCTGTGCTGGGACGCGCCCATGGGTTCGCGGCGGAGCAGGTCCGCAGCATGGAGCTTGTGACGGCTGACGGCGTGCCACGCCGTATCGACGCCGAGACCGAAGCCGAGCTCTTCGCGCTGATGTGCGGAGGAAAGGGCAATTTCGGGATCGTCACCGCACTCGAGTTCAATCTCTTTCCCTTGGGGGATTTCTACGGCGGCGCGATTTTTTATCCCGGGGTGGATGCAGACCGCATTCTGGCGGCGTTCCGCGAGTGGCTGCCCACGCTTCCTGACGAAGCGTCCCCCTCGATCTCCCTGCTGCGTCTTCCGGACATGGAATTCGTTCCCCGCCGCTCCGGAACCAGTTCGTGGTGCACCTGCGCTTCGCATTCCCCGGGAACCGCGAGGATGGCGACGCGCTTCTTGCCCCGATGCGCGCGGTTTCGGCACCTTTGATGGACACTGTGGGCCCGATGGACTACCTGGACGTCGACCAGATCCACATGGATCCGGTGGATCCGCTCCCCTACACGGAGGGCGGAGTGCTCCTGAAGGATTTCGGCGAAAAGGCGGTGGCGGCTCTGCTCGAGCTGGCCGGCGAGGACTCGAGCTGTCCGCTGATCATGATCGAAGTCCGCCCGCTCGGAGGGGCGCTGGCCAAGGGCCGGGCACTGGCGGACGCCGTGTCCGGGCGGGATGCCGCGTTCCTTCTGTTCCTTGTCGGGATCAACGTACCGCCCGCGGCCGAGGCGTCCCACGCATCCATGCGCGAGATCCTGGCCGCGATGGCGCCCCACTCAACCGGATATACGCTAGTCAATTTCCATGGCGAGCCTGGCGACGAGGCCGACCGGGCGAGGGCCTGGTCGCCCGCCGTCTACGAGCGGATGAGGGCGGCGAAGACCAGCTACGACCCGGACAACCTCCTGCGCTTCGGCCATGCGATCACGGGGGCGCCGCCCGCGAGTTGAGCCGCGCCGGGTACCTTAGCTGGCGAGCCAGATGTCCGGGCCGAAGACCTCGTAGTGGATCTTGGTGGCCGGGATGCCGGCGTTGATGGCCTCGTTGCGGATGCTCTTCATAAAGGGCAGCGGGCCGCACAGGTACAGCGATGCGTTGGCCGGCAGGTCCACTTCGCGCAGGCTCATAAAGCCCTCCTTGGTTCCCTCGACCGGACGCTCGAGCCAGAGCTGGAGGTCGGCGCCGTCGAGGCGCTCGACGTCGTCCGTCATCTGGGAGCGCAGCGCCCAGGACTCCAGATCGCTCTCAGCGTGCAGGACCAGGACCTGGCGGTCCGAGCCGGAGTCCGCCAGGGAACGCAGGATGGACGCCGTCGGGGTGCAGCCGATGCCGGCCGAGGCCAGGACAACGGGGCCTTCGCCGCCTTTGAGGGTGATCTCGCCGTAGGGGTTGGAGATCTCGAGGATGTCGCCCACCTGGACGCTGTTGTGCAGGACGGGGAGACTTCGCCGCCGTCGTCCTTCTTGGTGGTGAAGGTGCGGCTGGTGCCGGCCTCGCCGGACAGCGAGTACTGGCGGACCTGGCGCAGTCCGTCCGGAAGGGTGACCTTCACGCTGATGTACTGGCCAGGAAGGGCGGGAGTGATGGGGGTGTCGTCGGCCGGCTCCAGGGTGAAGGTCACGGAACCGGTGCCGGCGGCGGTCTTGGCGGCCACCCGCCACGGGCTCCACATCGTGCTGTTGGCCTGCGCGGCGTAGAGGCCGTTTTCGAGCTTGATCAGCGCGTCGGCCATCAGCCAGTAGACCTCGGTCCAGGCCTCGGCGATTTCCGGGGTGATGACCTCGGTCAGGTCCTCGGCGATGGCGGCGAACAGGTGCTCGTAGACCACCTGGTACTGCGGTTCGGTGATGCCAAGGAGGCGTGGCGGTGGGCGATGCGGGCGAGCACCGTCTCCGGCAGCGTGCCGGGGTTGTTCACCAGGTGGGTGGCGAAAGCGGCGATGCTTCCGGCCAGGGCCTGCTGCTGGTTGCCGTTGCGCTGGTTGGAGCGGCTGAAGAGCCCGTCCAGAAGTTCCGGATGCGCGGCGAAGAGGCGGGCGTAGAACTTGGGGGTGATTTCACCGATCCGGGATCCGACCAGCGGGAGGGTGGCCTCGATGACGGGGAAGGACTTGTCCGAGAGCATAGTGACTCCTGAGATAGTGGCCCGGGGTCTGCACCCGGGCCGACGAAAATACCAGCATTTAAAATGCGAGTATTTATATCTCTGTTCTACAGGGCGTAGAAAACATCCACAAATCGAGGGGATTCCCGGGCGTGGCGGGTGCTTATTCTGCGGGCCGTCCGGCCGGGCTTCAGCCCGGGAAGCTCCGGCTCAGAGTCCGGGGCGCAGGCCGATCGCCTGGAACACCGGCGCCATTTGCCGGGAAGTCGGCAGGGATGCGACGACGATATCGTCCAGTTCGCCGTAAAAGGCCTCGCGGGCGCGGGCAAGGGCTCCGCGGAGGCGGCATTCGTTGATGAGCGGACAGGTCCCGCCCGCGCCGACGCAGTCGGCGGGGTCCGTGCGGGTGTCCAGCTGGCGCAGGAGCTGCCCGACGGTGGCCACCCGGCCCGCGCTGCTGAGCCGGGAGCCGCCGTGCCTGCCGCGCTCGACGTCGATCATGCCCAGTTCACGCAGCTTCGCCATCGCCTTGCTGACGTGGTTGTACGGCGTCGCCACCGCGTCGGCGATGCTCTGGGTGGTGAGGAGGCCGCCTTCGGCGCGGCTGCGAGCACCATCATGGCGCGCAGGCTTACGTCCGCGAAGGCATTGATCTTCATGGCACCAGTTTACGGGCGGTCTAGTCCACCCAAACGCCGGGCTCGTTGGTATCCGCGGAGAGCTCGCCGAATTCCAGCTCACGGGTCGCGGGGTTCGCTGCGTACGGCAGGACAGCGGCGAACAGGGAACCGTCGCGGTGTTCGGCGGCCACGTGGATGGCGTCGGAGGCTTCCTCCAGGAGGGTGATGTCACACACGATGGCGGCTGCTCGGAACTCGTCCCGGTGCTGCCGCAGCAGCTCCGTGAGGTCGCTGATCATCGAATCCGCGTCAAAGTCCGCGTCGGCGCCCTCGGCCGCGTCGGCGGGGTGACGGCCACCAGCCGGACCTCGCCGTCATTCTGGACGACGAGGGCGAACGGCAGGAACCCGCCGTTCCGCTCCAGCTGCTCCTGGGCGGCACCGACACCGGTGCCCAGAAGGTTCTCGAGGTCTGTGGCGCTGGCGTCCGGGACGCTGCTGCGCCAAGACCCGGCAGGCTCAGCGGTCTCAGCAGACCCGGCAGGCTTCTCGGTGGCGGCCTCCGCGGGCAGTTCCGACACGGGCCTAGCCCCGGACCAGTGCCAGGACGCGGTCGCGGACGCGCTCCATGGTGGGCAGGTCCGTGGCCTCGACGTTCAGGCGGAGGAACGGCTCGGTGTTGGAGGGGCGCAGGTTGAACCAGTAGCTGCCGTCGGTGGCGATGAAGGTGCTGCCGTCGAGGTAGTCCACCTCGACGTCCTCCGTATGGAAGTCGTGCCGGACGCGCTCCACGGCGCCGGCCTTGTCCTCGATTTCGGAGTTGATTTCGCCCGAGGACAGGTACGGCTCGTATTCGCGGCCCAGCTCGGACAGCGGACCGTCCTGCTCGCCGAGGGCGGCCAGGACGTGCATCGCGGCCAGCATGCCCGTGTCAGCGTTCCAGAAATCGCGGAAGTAGAAGTGCGCGGAGTGTTCGCCGCCGAAGATGGCGCCCTCTGCGGCCATTACCGCCTTGATGAACGAGTGGCCCACGCGGGTGCGCACGGCCCGGCCGCCGTGGCTTTCCACCAGTTCGGGGACAGCGCGGGAGGTCAGCAGGTTGTGGATGACGGTGGGGGTCGCCTCGCCAAGGCCCTGGGCGCGGGCAATCTCGCGGCGGGCCACCATGCCCGTGATCGCGGACGGGGAGACCGGTTCGCCCTTCTCGTCGATGACGAAGCAGCGGTCGGCGTCGCCGTCGAACGCCAGCCCGATATCCGCACCGTGCTCGACGACGGCCGCCTGCAGGTCGCGCAGGTTTTCCGGCTCCAGCGGGTTGGCGGGGTGGTTCGGGAAGGACCCGTCGAGCTCGAAGTACAGCGGAATGATCTCGAGGGAAGCTTGGGCAGCAGGGCATCGCCGAGGACTGCCGGAGTGGTGAGGCCGGCCATGCCGTTCCCGGCGTCCACCACTACCTTGAGCGGGCGGGTGCCGCGGAGATCCACGAGGCTGCGGAGGTATTCGGAGTAGCCCTTCAGGACGTCGTGGACGCCGATGAGGCCGCGGGTGGGGGCGGCGGGGATGGACCCGGAGTTGAGGTATTCCTCGGCGCGGGCCTGGATTTCCTTGAGCCCGGATTCGGAGGAGATGGGCTCAGCTCCGGCTTTGGCCATCTTGATGCCGTTGTACTCGGCGGGATTGTGGCTCGCGGTGAAGGTGGCGCCGGCTGCGTTGAGCGAGCCGCAGGCGTAGTAGAGCTCGTCGGTGGAGATGAGGTCGAGCAGCTGGACGTTGGCTCCACGGCGGGCGGCACCGTTGGCGAAGGCCTTGCTGAACTCGGGGAAGACGGGCGCATGTCGCCGCCGACCAGCACCGTTTTGCCCTCCAGCTGCAGGATGTCGACGAATGCCGCGCCCACCGCTTCGACGATTTCCGCGGTAATGGATTCGCCCACAATGCCGCGCACGTCGTAGGCCTTGAAGGAGGCGGAGAGGTCAAAAGTCCTGGTCTGGTCGATAGTCACCCGTCTATCTTACGGGGAAGCCGAATCAGGCTGTGGAGGAGCGCTGCCGGTGCCCTCGTGCCGCCGGAGGGCCGCCGGACCGGCTCCGGATCCGCTGTGATAGTCCACATAGCGGTGGCCTTCGCTTCGTGGCTGTCGGAGGGGCTGGGATACTGAAGCAATGGCCAACAACCAGAACGCTGCAGTCCTGTCCGCTTCCCCGCCCCATCCGACGCCGTGTCGGGGACCCGGGAGCAGGCCCAGGAAGTCCTGCGCGAGCTGGTGGGGCATCCGGCCGCGGAGTTCCATGACGGCCAGTTTGAGGCGATTGAGGCGCTGGTCGACGGCGGCCGGCGAGCCCTCGTGGTGCAGCGCACCGGCTGGGGAAAGTCTGCCGTGTACTTTGTCTCGTCCCTGCTCCTGCGGCGGCGCGGTGCCGGGCCCACCCTGATCGTGTCCCCGCTGCTGGCCCTCATGCGTGACCAGGTGGCCGCCGCGGCGCGGGCCGGGGTCCGGGCGGTGGCCATCAACTCCGCCAACCAGCTGGATTGGGACACCGTCCGCGAACAGCTCGCAGCGGACGAGGTCGATGTCCTGCTGGTCTCGCCGGAGCGGCTCACCAACCCCTCCTTCCGCGAGAACCAGCTGCCCGAACTGATCCGCCGCACCGGGCTGCTGGTCATCGACGAGGCCCACTGCATCTCTGACTGGGGCCACGATTTCCGCCCCGACTACCGGCGCATCGCGGACCTCATCACCCAGCTGCCGGACACCGTCCCGGTCCTGGCCACCACAGCCACCGCCAACTCCCGGGTGGTCCACGACATCGAGGAACAGCTCGGCGCCGGAGTGCTGACCATTCGCGGCGCCCTGGGCCGTGAGTCCCTCCGGCTGGGCGTGCTGAGCCTGCCAGACTCCCGCGACCGGCTCGGCTGGCTGCTCACGCACCTGAAAGACCTTCCCGGCAGCGGAATCATTTACACCCTCACCGTCTCCGCGGCCGAAGACACCGCACGGCTCCTCGCCGAAGCCGGCCACGAAGTGCTTGCCTACACCGGACGCACCGACCCCGCGGACCGGGAACGGGCGGAACAGCTTCTCAAGGACAACCAGGTCAAGGCCCTCGTCGCCACGTCCGCCCTGGGCATGGGCTTCGACAAGCCGGACCTCGGTTTCGTGGTGCACCTCGGGGCGCCGTCGTCCCCGGTGGCCTACTACCAGCAGGTCGGCCGTGCCGGCCGTGGCGCCGCCAACGCCGACGTGCTCCTGCTGCCCGGGTCCGAGGACCGCGATATCTGGCAGTACTTTGCCACCGCGTCCATGCCCTCGGAGGAAAAGGCCGGTGCCGTGCTGAACGCCCTCGCCGACGCGGGAACGGCCGTGTCCACGGTCGCGCTGGAGGCGCGCGTGGACCTGCGGCGGACGCCGCTGGAACTGCTCCTGAAGGTGCTTGCCGTCGACGGCGCCGTCGAGCGTGTCGGCGGAGGCTGGCGTTCCACCGGCCAGCCGTGGACCTACGACGCCGAGCGGTACAGCCGGATCGCGGAGGCGCGCGTGGATGAACAGGACTCCATGGTCATCTACCAGGACACGGCGGGCTGCCGGATGGAATACATCACGTCCGTCCTCGACGACGAGACCGCCCGCGCCTGCGGCCGCTGCGACAACTGCGCCGGCCAGTGGTTCCCGGCAGACATTGCCGCCTCGGCCACCGAAGCCGCCGGCCAGACGCTGAGCCGCGCCGGCGTGCCTCTGGAACCGCGGCTGCAGTGGCCCAGCGGCATGGACCGGCTGGGTGTGCCCGTTAAGGGCAAAATCAAGCCCGAAGAAAGCGTTGCCGGCGGCCGCGCGCTGGCGCGGCTCACCGACCTGGGCTGGGGCGGGGCCCTGCGCGAAGCCTTCGCCGCCGGAGCCCCCGACCGCACCGTGGACCCCGGCATGCTGCAGGCGTGCGTCCAGGTGCTGCGCGAATGGGGCGCCGGCGACTCCAGAACGCCCGGCTGGAGCGGGGCAGGCCGGCCCGCCGCCATCATCAGCGTCCCGTCCCGCGGCAAGCCCGCCCTGGTGGACTCGCTGGCCCGCGGCATCTCGGAAATCGGCCGGATCCCCTATCTGGGGCAGCTGCAGCTCGAACACGGCGGACCGACCGGAGGGCGCGGCGGCAACAGCGCCTACCGGCTGGCCGGCGTCTGGGACCGGCTGGTGGTGGGACCGGAGCTGGAGGCAGCCCTGGCCGGGATCCAGGGCCAGAGTGTGATGCTGATTGACGATCTGGTCGACAGCCGCTGGACCGTGACCGTCGCCGGCCGCGCCCTCAGGCTCGCGGGCGCCGGCGCGGTGCTCCCTCTGGTGCTGGGCCAGGCCGGCTGACCTCGGCTCCGGCGTGGCGGGGCAGCGTCAGGCTGTCCAGGGTGCTCAGGAGCATGATCACCGCAATGGCCAGGAACGCCGCCCGGTAGGGTGCCACCGGATCCGCGGCAGCGGCACTCGAACCGGCACCGTCCAGCAGGGCGCTGGCCTCGAAAACCCGGATCAGCAGCGCCCCGATCGCGATCCCGGCCGCCGTCGCGAGCTGCACAAGGGTCGCGGAAACGGCGTTGGCGGACGGCAGCTGGGCGGGCACGACGTCGGCGTACTGCACCGAGGCGTAGGCCGAGAACCCGATGGACCGGAAGGCGCCGCTGGCCACAAGCAGCGCGAAGATCAGCGGCTCCGGAGTGCCGGCGTCGAGCATGGCGCACAGCGCAAAGGTGACCGCCGACGCCAGCGAGGCGAACACGAGGACCGGTTTGAAACCGAAGCGCCGGATCAGCGGGGTGGTGGCGGCTTGATCCCGATATTGCCAATAAAGACCGCTGCGACAAGCACCCCGGCGCGCAGCGGATCCCAGCCGAAGCCGTTCTGGAACATCAGGGGAAGCAGGAACGGCACAGCACTGATGGTCAGGCGGTAGATGAATCCGCCGGACGCCGTGGAGCGGAATGTCCGGGTGGAAAAGACGCCCAGGTCGAACAAAGGTGACCGGGTCCGCCGCATCCACCAGGCCGCGGTGCTGAGAAACACCAGGCCCGCGGTGATGCCGATGGCCGCCAGCATACCGGCATCGCGGCCGCCGGCCAGCTCCAGCCCTACCATCACGGCCCCGACCCCCAGGGTGGTGAGGGCCAGGCCCAGCCAGTCCAGGCGCCGTTTGGGGTCGCCCGCGGTGCTGGGGACCAGCCGCAGTGCCGCGACAAACGCGGCGAGTCCCAGCGGGAGGTTGATCAGGAAGATCCAGTGCCAGGACAGGAACGTTGTCAGCGCGCCGCCCACCAGCGGGGCGAGGACCGGTGCCAGCAGTCCCGGCCACACCAGGTAGGCCGTGGCCCGGAGCAGATCCTTCTTGGCCGTCCCGCGGAGCACCACCAGGGTGCCCACCGGGACCATCATGGCACCGCCTGCGCCCTGCAGCACCCGGCTCAGGGTCAGCATGGTGAGGTCCTGGCTGAGCGCGCACAGCAGTGAGGCCACCGTGAACACCGCGATGGCCAGGCAGAACACCCGCCGCGCCCCGAGGCGCTCGGCCATCCAGCCGCTGAGCGGGATCCCCATCGCCACCGTCATCAGGTACGCGGTCATGGTGATGCTGACGTCCGCAGACGGCACCGCGAAGTCCGCCGCGATGCTGGGGATCGCGGTGGTCAGGACGGTGCCGTCCAGGAACTCCATAAAAAACGTCGCGGCGACCAGCAGGGCCAGGCGCGGACTCCACTGGTCCGCGGCGGCGCCGGAAGGCGGCGAGGGCTCACTCATTCAGGGACCTCCGCGGCACCACGCTCAGCCCTGGGAAGGGGCGCCGGACTCCAGCACCGCCATGGCCGCGTTGTGCCCGCCGATGGCGCTGACGGCACCGCCGCGCCGGGCGCCGGAGCCGCAGAGCAGGATCTGCGGGTCATCCGTCGCGACGCCCCAGCGCTGCGCCGGGGTGTTCAGGGGCGCGTTGTCCTCGACGAAGGGCCAGTCGAGGCCGCCGTGGAAGATGTTGCCCCGCGGCATACCGACCGCCCGTTCGATGTCGAGCGTGGTCTTGGCTTCGATGCAGGGCTGGCCGTCCGGGCCGGTCAGCAGCAGCTCCTCGATGGGTTCAGCCAGGACCGAGTTCAGCGATTTCAGGACGGCGGCCTGCAGTTCCGCCCGGCGCTGGTCATTGTTCTCCGGTGTGATCAGCCGGTCCGGCACGTGCAGGCCGAACACCGTGAGGGTCTGCGCGCCGGCGGCCTGCAGTTCCGGGGACAAAATGGTGGGGTCCGTGAGGGAATGGCAGTAGATCTCACAGGGCAGCGGGTCGGGGATGGTTCCGGCCGCGGCGGCGAGGTAGGCGGCGTCGAGCTGAGACCAGGTCTCATTGATGTGGAATGTCCCGCCGAAGGCCGCTTCCGGGCTCACAGTCTCATCCAGCAGCCGGGGAGCCGCTTCAGCAGCAGGTTCACCTTGATCTGGGCACCCTCCCGGAGATGGTTCGGGTTCCGCGTGGCGTGGGGTGTTGCCTTCCGGGCAGTACCGCCGGACGGGTCGGAATTCCTGAGCCGGTCCAGCACCACCGGGGCCACGTTGGCGAGGACCCACGATGCGGTGGCCGTGTGGTCCGCCCCGGCGTGGCGGTAGCTGACCACACCGCCCGGGCGGACGGCGGTGACGTCCGCGGACGTCAGGATGGTTGCCCCCGCGGCGCGGGCGGTGCGTTCCAGTTCCCCGGACACCGCGCCCATGCCGCCGACGGGCACATCCCAGTCGCCGGTTCCGCCGCCGACCAAGTGGTACAGGAAGCAGATGTTCTGCTGCAGGTCCTCGTCGTCGGCCCGGGCGAAGGTGCCGATCAGGGCGTCGGTCAGCACCACGCCGCGGACCAGGTCGTTCTGGAGCGACTTGGCGATGATGTCTCCGATGGGACGTTCGGTCATGGCGTCCCATGCCGCCGCCGCGCCGGCCCGGGCTGCGAGGTCTTTCGCTTCGGAGCGCGTCGGCAGCGGCGAGGTCATGGTGGGCCAGAGAGCCTCGGTGAGCTGCCGGAAGCCGGCGTAGAACTCGGTGAAGGCCTGGAATTCACCGTCGGGTGCCCCGACGGCGGCGAAGGACGCGGCGGTGGCGGTGTCGTCCCCGTTGTCGATCAGCAGGGTGCGGCCGGCGTCGTGCGGGTCGGGGGTGTAGGACGAATACCGGCGCCGCGCCAGCCGGATGCGCAGGCCCAGGTCGTCAATGACCTGCTGCGGGAGGAGGCTCACGAGGTAGGAGTACCGCGAGAGGCGGGCGTCGACGCCGTCGAACGCCTGGGCGGAGACCGCGGCTCCGCCGGGGTGCTCAAGTTTTTCCAGCAGCAGGACCTTGCGGCCGGCTTTGGCCAGGTACGCTGCCGCGGCCAGGCCGTTGTGGCCGCCGCCTACGATGATCGCGTCAAACGCGCTGTTGCTGGACATGGGGTTGCTCGACATGGGCCTATCCTGCCATCCGGGCCTCCGGTAAGGCGTCAGGTGTCCGGCTTCCGGACGTGCCGCGGCGGCGCCCTCCGGCGCCCGCGGGCAGAACAGGGCGAATGCCCGACGCCGATCCGCCCTCATCTGCCCGCGCGCCGGAGAGCACCGTCGCAAAAGTCCCCGGAAACGCAAAGACCCCGGTCCAGGGACCGGGGTCAAACGCGGAGACGGGGGATTTGAACCCCGGTGGAGTTGTGCCCCACACTTCATTAGCAGTGAAGCCCATTCGGCCGCTCTGGCACGTCTCCAATTGCTATTAACTAGCCAACCAAGGATACGCAGAAGGTGCCATGCAGTGCAAAACGGCCACCGCGGAGTCAACTTCGGCCCGGAACCCACCCGGCCGCAGGGAGCGCGCGTCACCCTGCGTTGTCCCCGGGGAGGACCCGGCAGCGGCAGCGGCCGCCCGGGGTCAGGCGCCGCGGCCCGCCAGTGCCCGCCACAGGAAGTGCTGGCTGCGGCTCTGCAGGGCCGCAGCCTGGCGGTTGTCGGAGGCTCCCGCATGGCCGCCCTCCAGCGCCTCGTGGAACCAGACGTTGGGGATGCCCATAGCCTGCATCCGGGCGGCCATCTTGCGCGCCTGGACCGGCCCCACGCGGTCGTCCGATGTGGCCGTCCAGATAAAAGCCTCCGGGTAGTCCACCCCGTCCCGGAGCAGGTGGTAGGGCGAGAACGTTTTGACGAATTCCCATTGTTCCGGCACGTCCGGGTCGCCGTATTCGGCAATCCAGGAGTAGCCGGCGGACAACTTGGTGTAGCGGCGCATGTCCAGCAGCGGGACCCCGCAGGAGACGGCGCCGAAAAGCTCCGGGTACCGGGTGAGCATGTTCCCCACCAGCAGGCCGCCGTTGGAGCCGCCCACGCAGCCGAGCCGCTCCCGGGAGGTCACGCCGCGGGAGATCAGGTCCGCCGCCACGGCGGCAAAATCCTCGTAGGCGCGGTGCCGCTTTTCCTGCAGGGCCGCGCGGTGCCACGAGGGCCCGTATTCGCCGCCGCCGCGGATGTTGGCCACCACGTAGACGCCGCCGCGGGTGTGCGGGGCATCCCCGTCGTGTCCGGCGGATTCCTCCGTGCGGCGCTCCAGCCAGGCCCGGCCGATCGCTCCGCTGTACGCGGGGGTCCGGGAGATCTCGAAGCCTCCGTAGCCGGACAGCTGCGTGGGATTCTGGCCGTCCAGGACCAGGTCCCTCGCCGCCACCTGGAAATACGGCACCCGGGTGCCGTCCTTGGACACGGCGAAATGCTGCTGGACCTCGTAGTCCGCTTCATTGAAGAACGACGGCGAGGACCGGATCACCTCGTGCGCGCTCTCCACCCCGGCGCCGTCCTTGGCGTCGCCCTTCAGCGCGGCGCGTTTCAGGGTGCCGCGGGTCAGGGTGGTCGGCGTCGTAAAGCCGGTCGCCACGAGCCAGAAGTCGTTGCCTGCCCCGGGAGCCTCGGTCTCGGACACCGGTGCGGCACCGTCGGTACCGTCATCTTCGGAGTCGTCGTCCGAGTCCCCGGCGTTGTCCTCGTCGTCGACAGCGTAGGCGTTGACGTCGTGCAGTGGCGGGCAGGCGTCCAGCACGGTCGACGCCCAGGCGGTGTCCGTTCCGGGTTCCTGCGGGTCGAGGACGCGGATCTCCGAGGAGACATCGCGGAGCAGGTTCAGCAGCAGGAAGTCCCGCGTCCAGCTCCAGGACTGCAGGGAGGTGTGCTCATCTGGGGTGAACAGCACGGACAGGTCCCGGCCGCCGGCCAGGAAGGACTCGAAGTCGGCGGCCAACAGGGATCCTGCCGGGTAGCTCGTTGCGCCGACAGACCAGTCCTTCTGCGGCCTGAACAGCAGCCATTCGCGGTGCGAGCTGAGATTCACGTCCACCGGGACGTCGAGGTGGACCCACTGCCCGTCGCGCAACACCGACGTGGTCTTCTCGAAGAAGCTGATCCAGTCCACGGCGAAGGTCCGCTCGAACCCCGGGGTGGAGTCGTGCGCCACGAGGGCCATCATGTGGTCCTCGGGGATTTCGAACAGCCGCTCCGCTACAGCCAAAGATTCGCCGCGGCGCAGCTTGACGCCGGTCCGGGCATAGGAGGACGTGGTGCTGGGCAGGCCTTCGGCCGTGGAGGCCACCAGCAGGGTGTCGGCGTCGAGCCAGGAGGCGTTGCCCTTCGCCGTCGGCAGGTCAAAGCCGCCGGCCGCCGGGTCGACGAAGCGGCGGGACTCGACGTCGAACTCGCGGTAGCGGTTGGCGTCGCCGCCGTCGGGGAGAGGGCCAGCAGCGCCAGCCGGTGCGGTTCGCCCTCGGCCGGGCGCAGGAAGCTGGCACCGTGGAAGACCCATTCCTCGCCTTCCGCCGCGGCCAGCGCGTCCACGTCCAGGAGGACGTCCCACTCCGGAGACCCGCCCCGGTAGCTCTCCCAGGCGGTGCGGCGCCACAGGCCCTTCGGGTTGTGCCGGTCCTTCCAGAAGTTGTAGTACCACTCGCCGTGCTTGCCCACCATGGCGATCCGGTCGGTGGAGTCCAGCACCTCCAGGATGCTGGCTTCCAGTGCGGTGTACTCCGCGTCTTCCAGCAGTTCCTCGGTGCGGGCGTTCTGTTCCCGGACCCAGGCCAGCTGTTCCTCGCCGTAGATCTCCTCGAGCCAGATGTTCTCGTCGACGGGTTCGGGGGCGGTCACCTCAGCGCCGGCCCCGGCGTTGGGGTCGGAGGCGGGCGGGGAGCAGCGTCAGTGGTGGTCATTTTTCCATCCAAGCAACATCCGCGCGCCAGTAGCAAGTCAAGCCGGCGCCCCGCCGAACCCGCCCCGGATGCGCCGGGCAGGTCAGGACTGAGGGTCCGTTGCGGATACGCTGGATGCCGTGGGCAAATCGCAGAGCATCCGGACGGCAGTGATTGGCGCCGGTCCCCGGGGCACGAGCGTGCTGGAGCGGCTGCTGGCCAACTGGGTTCCCGCGGGGCCGGACGCCACCTTGCACATTGACGTCATCGACCCCTATTCCGCGGGCCCGGGCCACGTCTGGCAGCCCGGCCAGTCCCGGCTCTACCTGATGAACACGCAGTCGTTCTACCCCACCGTCATTCCCGAGGACCCGGACCTCGCACCGCCGCTGGCCGGCCACACCTTCGACCGCTGGCGAGAGCTGCAGCGGGCGCAGCCCGAGCCCTCCCTCACAGCCGAGGAATGCGCCGAACTCGCCGGGCTGGACGCGGCGGACTTCCCCAGCCGGGCCCTGTACGGCCGCTATCTCCGCTCCACCCTGGAGGAGCTGCTGTCCCGCCTCCCCGACGGGGTAACAGTGGACTTCCACAGCACGACGGCGACATCGGTCCGCCACGCTGCCGCCGGGGACGGCGGCCGGGGGCAGTTCGACGTCGAACTGGCCGACGGCGCGGTCCTCACCGCCGATTCCGTCGTGCTCGCCCTGGGCCACCTCGAATCGCGGCTCAACCCCGAGCAGCGCGAGCTGCAGGCGGCGGCGGAGGAATTCGGGCTGCTGTACCTGCCGCCGGCGGCCCCGGCCGACGTCGACTGGTCGCTGGTGCCGGCCGTCAAACCGGTGCTGGTGCGGGGCATGGGGCTGAACTTCTTTGATGCCATGGGACAGCTGACCGAAGGCCGCGGCGGCCGGTTCCTTCCCGGCGCGGACGGCGGGCTCAGCTACCTTCCTCCGGCCGCGAACCGCTCATCATCGCGGCCTCGCGGCGCGGCACGCCCTACCGGGCGAAGGCGACCCTCGCCGGCTACTACCCCGACGCCGTGACGCTGAGATACTGCACCGAGAGCGCCCTGGCAAAATTCGCGGAGGCGGGAATCCGCCCCGCCTTCGACCACGACCTCTGGCCCCTCCTGCACCGCGACGCGCTGTGGGCCTACTACTCAACACTGGCGCGCTCGCAGCCCGGTGCCATCCTGACGGCGCCCAAGGAGTTCCTGACAGCCCTGGAGGAGGCCCTGCGCCCGCATGCGCACTCCGCCGCGAAATGGGAGGACCTGGTGGACTCCGTCCTGGACGTCCACCTCCGTCCCGCCCACCGGCTGAACTTGCTGGGACTCGCGGCGCCGCTGGCCGGGCGGTCCTTCGCCTCCCGCGCGGAACTCGACGACGCCGTCGTCGACTACTTGCTCGACGACGCCCGGCGTTCCGCGCTGGGCGAGGATGATCCGGTGAAGATGACCATCGGCGCCCTGCACCACGGCCGGGCGGTGCTGAAGACCGCCGTCGCGGACGGCGGGATCACCGACGAATCGTGGGTTGCCGGACTCCGCGGCTGGTTCGAAGCGTTTGTCGAGGGCCTGGCCAGCGGGCCGCCGGCGCTGCGAGCGGAACAGCTCGCCGCCCTGGTGAGGGCCGGCGTCGTGCGGTTCGTCGGACCGGATCCGAAATTCGGTGTGGACCGCAAAGCGAAGGCCTTCACCGCGGTGTCGCCGTGGGTGGGGAACACCACGGACGACGCCGCCGGCGAGGTCGTCAATGCCGTGGCCATGGTCGAGGCGCTGGCGCCGGCCAACAAGGTCGCGGTCAACGAGTCACCGCTGCTGGAGCAGCTGCTCGCCGAAGGCCTGGTCCGGCCCCGGCTCATGATGACGGTGGAAGGATCTCCGGTACCGACGTCCGGGCTGGACGTCGCCCCGCATCCCTACCGGCCGCTCGGCGCGAACGGCTCGGTGACGGAGGGTCTCTACGTCCTCGGGCTGCAGCTGTCCGCCGTGCAGTGGGGCACGGCCATTGCGGCCGAGGCCCGGCAGAAAAGCGGACCCGTGTACCGGAGCGGCCAGCGCACGCTGCGGGACGCCGACGAGATTGCCCGGGCTGTCCTCGGACGCTAATTGTGCACTGTCCGCCCTCGCGAGGACTGAGCATGCTCCCCGTCCGGGCTGTGCACTGGACATATGCGCAGTATGTCCAGTGCAGCGTCCTGGGGAGGGCATGCTCAGCGGGTCGAGCCGGGGTCGATACTGCGCGTCTCGGAGCGCTCGTTGCGCCTGCGGATCCAGTCGGAGGGGTTGACCTTGGGCAGGATTTTGGCCAACGCCAGCGCGGCGTACATGACGGTGTTGATCGCCACGAAGGTGGCAAGAATCGCGAACCAGTGGGTATGCAACAGCGACTCGGGAAACAGCAGTCCCGCGGGGACAGCGACGGCCAGGCTGGTCATGATCGTTCCGCTCCCGTGGTTTCGCGCGGACGGGCATGGGTGACATGTTTCCAGCTGGCCGTCCGGCCCAGCGAGATGTCGGCGACGCCCTTGAGGTAAACCACATTGAGGAACATGTCGAAGAACAGCTCCGGGAACAGGGTCACGGCGAGGAGCCGGGCCCGCCATCCGCCCCTCCACACCGTGGCGACGCGTTCGACCATAAACAGGACGCCCAGCCCCAGCCAGAACGGGAACCAGATCCAGGTGTCCAGCGAGAACACCATCAGGAAGATCAGCAGCAGGTAGGAACCCAAGGCGATCACGCCGTAGCCGATCCCCAGCTGCTGGGCCCAGTAGCGCAGGGTCTGCGGCGTGATGCCATAGGCGCCGATGTTTTCCAGCGCCCCGCGCTGCCAGCGCAGCCGCTGTGCCCAGAGCGTGGACCAACTGGGCATCAGCTCGGTCACCACAGTGCACTGCGCGGGCGAGACCATCAGCCCGCCGAGGGATTTCAGCGCGATGGTCAGTTCGTTGTCTTCCGTGAGCGCCGCGGTGTCGTACACGTCGCCGAGGGTGCCCGGGATTGAGGCCCCGCGGCTCTCCGCCACGGTGCGCAGCGCCCGGGAACGGAACATGGAGGCGGTCCCGGTCAGCACGAAAACGCGGCCCCGCCGGCGCCCGATCTCCCTGCTGTAGCGCAGGTACTCGTTGCGCTGGAACTGGCCGATCAGCCCGTGGCCCTCCTCGCCGTAGAACAGGCCGCCGACCGCCATCAGCGCCCGGTCCTGGCTGAAGCGGTCCACCGCCGCGGCGAGGAAGCCGTCGTCGAGCCGGGTGTCCGCGTCCATGATCATCACGACGTCGTTGTCGCCAAGCCCGGGAAGCAGCCGCTTCAGGACCTGGTTGAGTGCGCCGGCCTTCTTCTGGGTGTTGTTGACCGATTCGACCACCTCGACGCCGGCCTGGTGCGCCAGGGCGACGGTGGCATCGGTGCAGTTGTCCGCCACGACGATGACGCGGTCCGGGCGGCGGGACTGCTGCAGCAGCGAGGCGATGGTCAGGGAAGCGAGGCTTCCTCGTTGTGGGCCGGGATGAGCACCGTAACCGTTACCGGACCGGCGTGGACGCCGCGCGTCGCGGACATGACCACCCTGGGTGCCAGCGGGCCAGTGAGCGGGTCGAGGGACCGGCGGGAGCGGTTGGCGATCCTGCGGTCCACTGTGGCCACGCCGGCGGCCATCAGGAGAGCCAGGGCCATGGCGGCCAGGATCACACGGGGGCCGGGGCGTCCGTGTTGTACAGGATGCTCCAGAAGCCGAGCAACAAGCCCTGGGCGGGGACTCGCTCAGTTCCGGCCCGCCGGCGGCGACAGCGAACCAGAGGAGAGCCGCCGCACCGCTTGCCGTCAGAGCAATAAAGATGCCGACCGCCCGATTAAATCTTCCTTTTCGCACCGGGCACATGCTACCAGTGCAACTTGTGTCCCTCCTGTCACAGTGGCACCACCCCCTTTGGGCAGCTGCTGGGCACAAAAGAGCATGCCCTCCGTCCGGGCTGAGCGGTGGACATATACGCAATATGTCCGTCGCTGCAGCCCGGGGAGGGCATGCTCACTGGTGCGGGGCTAGGGGACTAACCCTTGAGGCAGTGGCGGTAGGCTGCCATTGCCTGGCCGTAGTTCGCTTGGCCCACGAGGTCCGCGGGCCGCTTCGGCTTGACCGGCGGGGTGCACTTCGGCGGGACCGGCGTGCTGGCCGCAACCAGGACGCTGGCCTTCACCACGGTGCCGGACTCGACGGCGGTGAGCACCAGGGTGCCCGTGCCGGCTGCTGCGCCGGCGGGGACCGTCACATCCACGGTGGCAGCACCGGCGGAAACCGGAACTGTGCCGAGGGACGTCACGGTGCCCTTGGCATCCGTGAACTCGGCGCGCAGCGAGGTGTTCACCGGGCTGCCCAGCGAGGTGAGGTCCAGCTTGGAGACAGCCAGGGAGATGGCATCTCCACCCTTGACCTCTGCGGCGGTGGTGTTCACCACGGCAACGGAGCGGCGGGCGAAGTCCGGCGACACGGGGTTGTGCGCCTGCAGGTACTTGATCCACGCGTCGCGGTCCACGAGCCCGGAGTCCTTGGTGTCGGTGCCGGACTTGAAGATACGGAAGTTGTCGCCGCCCGTTGCCAGGAAGCTGAACGTTCCGATCCGGTAGGACTTCGCCGGGTCGATCAGGGCGCCGTTGACCCGGATCGAGGTGATCCGGTCACCAGCCGCGCGGCCGGCGTCGTAGGTGTAGTTGACGTTCTTGGACAGGCCCAGCTGCTGGTACGCACGGCTGGGAACCGTACCGTCCGGGTTGGTCTGCCACTGCTGCTCCAGGAGCGTCTTGAACTGCTCGCCGGTCAACGAGGTGGTCCACAGGTTGTTCACGAACGGCAGGACCGCGTTGGCCTCGGCGTAGGTGATGGTCCCTTCCGGCGCGTAGTACAGCTCGTTGCGCAGGCCGCCCGGGTTCACGACGCCGATCTCGGCGCCGCCCAGTTCCGGGGCCTTGAGCGAATCCACGAGGGAATCCGCCACCAGGTTGCCCAGGGTGGACTCGCTACTGCGGTCATCGCGTGACGCCGGGGTGGTGGCGGTGGCAGGCGTGAACGCGGTGGTGATATCTGCAGTCACCTTGCCCACCGGTTGGTTGCCGACCACTGCTGCGTCGGCCAGGGCCTTGTCAACGATGGTCTTGACGGCGGCGACCCGCGGGTACTTGGCCACGAGATCGGCGGCCGGCTGGTCAGTGGAGGTGGTCCGCTTGACGTTGCCTGCCTTGTAGCCGGTGACCGACATGGTTTTCGTGTCGATGGTGAGCTGGATCTGGCCGATGAACTCGCCGTAGTTGCCGGTCTGCACGATCGGGCGGGTCTTGCCCTCAACGCCGGGCACGGGGGCATCCCAGGAGTACTGCTTGTGCGTGTGGCCGTTGAAAATTGCCGCCACATCGGGGGTGACCTCGGTGACCATCTTGGCGAAGGGCCGCCGGCGGCGACTTCCTGCGCCAGGGTGGAGCCTTCGGGCGCGCCGGAACCGGCGCCGTCGTGGTTCTCCACGATGATGACGTCGGCGAGCTTGTCCGCCTTGATCTTCGCGGCGACGCGGTTGATCGCGTCGACGGCGTCGCCGAACTCGAGATCAACGATGCCCGCGGGAGTGACCAGGAGGGCACTTCCTGCGTGACGGTGCCGATCACGGCCACCTTGACGCCGTTCATGTCGAGCACCGTGAACTCCGGCAGGACCGGCTCGGTGGTGCCCTTCCTGTAGACGTTGGCGCCCAGGTACGGGAACTTGGCATTGCTGCCGCCCGCGATCACACGGTCACGCAGGTCGGCATAGCCGCCGTCGAACTCGTGGTTACCCACTGCAGAGGTGCGCAGCTCCAGGGCGTTCAGCACATCGATGGTCGGCTGGTCCTTCGCGATCGCCGAGGCGAACAGCGAGGCGCCGATGTTGTCGCCCGCGGAGAGGAACGCCGTGGCGCCCGGGGCAGCCGCGGCCCGCAGCTTCTCGATGGTCCCCGCAAAGAACACGGTGTTGGAGTCGATGCGGCCGTGGAAATCGTTGATGCCGAGGAAGTTCAGCTCAACGCTGGCGGGGGTGACGGGCAGATCCAGGCCCACCACCACCGGGTCGTGGTCGCTCGCCCGGAACTGGTCCGCAGCGTAGTAGTCGGTCACGTTGTTGTTGTAGCGGCTGTACTCCAGGGCAACGGACTCCACGGAGTTGATGTTCCAGATGTCGGCGCCGGTGACAACGGCGTTGGCGCCGGGGAGGCCAGGATGTGGTCCAGCGAGCCCACCATGCCGCCGAAGAGGTAGGAGTGCTTGGCGGACCCGTCGGTGTTCTTGGCCTTTTCGTCCTGGTTGACGTAGCCCGCGGCCGTGAAGACGTTGATCGGGTCTTCCTTGGCGTAGGCGTTGAAATCGCCGATCAGGAAGACCTTGTCCGTGCCCTTGGACTGCTGCAGGTCGTTCGAGAACGCCAGCAGGGACTTTGCCTGGGCGGTGCGGGCGAGGTTCGAGGCGCCCTGGCCCTTGTCGGTGTCCTCCGGAGTGGCGGCTGAGCCCTTGGACTTGAAGTGGTTGGCGATCGCGATGAACTTCTTGTCATCGGAGGCGCCCACCGGCTTGAAGACCTGTGCCAGCGGCTTGCGGGCATTGGCGAAGGCGACGGTGTCGTTGTGGATAACGGACTCGCCCACCGGCTCTGCGACGGCCTTCTTGAAGATGAAAGCGGTGCGGATCATGTCCTCGTCGGCCAGCGGCGGTGCGTTGGCGGGCGTGCGGACGTAGTCCCAGATCCCCGGTGTGGCGATGTTGAGGGCGTCAACCAGCTTGGCCAGGGCGTCGTCGCGGTTCTTGCCGAACTGCGCCGAGTTTTCGATCTCCATGAGGGTCACGACGTCGGCGCCGGACTTGCTGATGGCGGCGACGATCTTGTCCTGCTGGCGCTGGAGGTTGGCGGCGTTGGCCGCGCCGCGGGCGTCACAGCCGCCGCGGACGGTGATCGGGTTGCCGGCCCGGTCCGTGTAGTACGTGCATCCGGTGAGCTGGTCGCCCGTGGTGGGGAAGTAGTTCAGCACATTGAACGAGGCGATTTTGAGGTTGCCCCCGACTGCCGCCGGAGCGTCCGTGCGGGTGGTGGCGCCGAAGCTCACCGGCTGGACTGACTCCGCGTTGGCGGGGTCAGGTGGGTCAGCGGCTGGAACTTCCACGCGCCGTTGGCGTAGCTGAGCACAACGTCGGTCTTGAAGCTCACCGGTACGCCCACCCGGACGGGGTCCGCCGCGGTCAGGTACGGGAGCACCTCGGCCTTGGTGGTGGAGTCCTTGAGGAAGTTGGTGGTCGCGCCGTCGTCGAGCTTGATGCCGCGGGCGGCGTTCGCGGCGACGGTGGCGGTGTACGTGGCGGAACCGAACTCCGCGACGGCGGTGGGCTGCTCCAGCGGCGTGGTGCCGCCGGCCAGGCCGATTTCGCCGTACTGGTTCAGGGAGTAGTTGTCGCTGACGGTCATGGGACCCTGCGGGGTCAGCAGCATGCCTTCGAGGGACTCCCGGAAGGCTTCCTCGGCCGGGAGGGCAAAGCCGGTGGCTTTGACCTCGGGTGCAGCCTCGGTGAGCTTCTTCATGTCCGCCGCGGCGGCGACCGTCACCTGGGTCATGTCGAAGTATTCGCTGACGGTGCCGGACACCTCCACGTAGTCGCCGGCCTGGACGGAACCGGCCGTTGCGGCCGAGTACACAAAGACAGCGTCCGACGCCGTGTGGTTGGCCGGGGTCAGGTCCCCGCCGGTGCCGGGGGTCTGGATGTAGTAACCCGCGAATCCGCCGGTGGGGAATGTGGCGGTGACCTTGCCGCGGGTGGTGACGGAGGTGCCCACGAGCGGGCTGGCGGTGCCGCTGCCCTGGATCTCGGCGATGGTCTTGGTGGCCGGGGGCGTGACCGGGCCCGGGTCGACGGGAGGATCGACGGGGGCGGCTGCGCCGTTGGCGGCCTTGGGGGTGATCGAGGCGTTCAGCGTGAAGTCTGCGGAGTTGTTGTTGCTGTCAACACCGTTGCTGCGGTTCAGGCTCTTGACGTCGGTATTGCTCGTCGGGGCGGTGGCCGTCTGGGTTTCGAAGGTGTTGGACGTGCCGTAGCCGAGCAGGTCAGCGACGTTGGAGGGCTCGACGACCGAGCCGGAGGCCAGCGGACTCAGCGCGGCAGCCTGCTTGGCCAGGACGATGGTTCCAGCCCCGCCGGCAGGGTTGAACCCGGTGGCGGTGACGTCGGCGGCGGGTAGTTCGGCACCGGCGGGGCAGTACCGTTGGCGCCGCCCTTAAGGAGGTAGTAGCCCTTGGCCGGGATGCTGCCCGTCAGCGGGGCGGCGAAGCTCGGCGCCGAGGCGCTCGTGGCAGACCGGTACTGGAGCGACCAGCCGTCCAGCGAGACCGGGGCGTCCGAGGTGTTGTGCAGCTCAACGAACTTGTTCTTGTAGGCTGCTCCGGCGCTGCCGCCGCTGAGGTACGCCTCGTTGATAATGACTGGCGAAGTGCCGGCCGCCGGGGAAACCTCCACGGCGAACGCCGGGACAGCGGCCAGCGGGGCTGCGATGAGCCCCACTGACAGCGCTGTGCCGAGCGCGGTTTTCCAAGGTATGCGTTTCATCCGCTCTAACTCTCATTAGGTGCCCGGGTAAGGGCTGGGTGGAATGTGTCCGGGTGATGCCCGCGGACCGCCGGTCACTGCTCCTGGTCAAGCAGTTCCGGCACAGCAAAACAGGGATGAATGAACACGATGTGTACGGCATGTGCATTCGACGAGACGTCCCCCAGCGGGACGTGTCGCAGCCTTCCCGGAACAAGCCGAACGCCCGGGTCAGGGTTTCTGGTGGTGCCTGTGAGTGATGCCCGGGTGCCTTCGCCGGACGCTCCACAGCAGAATACCGGCCAGTAGCCCTTGGGAAGGGGGCTGGCCGGTATTTCTTACAACAATTTTGATAATTGGCTGGGAACGGGCTCCGCGCCTCGCGTCTAGGCGTCCGCGGCGGCCCGGGCCTCCTGCCCGGTGTCGGCCACGATTTTGAACATCGCGCCCGTGGGGTCGGTCAGGGTGGCGAGCCGTCCGAACGGCGTATCGTCCGGTCCGTCGATGATCCGGGCGCCCATGGACTGGGCCTTGGCAATTGAGGCGTCCGCATCTTCAACGGCGAAGTAGACCTGCCAGTTGGACGGGACCTCCGCGGGAAGGTAGCCCGAGGCGTCCATGATCCCCGCTTTGGCGGCGTCCCCTGCTCCCAGCGTGGTGTAGCGAAACTCAGGGGTGTCACTCATGACGTCGGTGTCCCACCCGAACACTTCCTGGTAGAACTTCACCGCCGTGGCGTAGTCCTTGGTGTGAAGTTCGTGCCAGGCGGGGTCCCCGGCGCGGCTGCGAGCCCGTAGCCCTTCATTTCGCCGGGCTGCCAGACGCCGATGGATGCACCGGTGGAATCGGCGATCAGGGCCATGCGTCCCTGATCCGGCACATCCATGGGCTGCACGTAGATCTGTCCTCCGTGCTCCGCCGCGCTGGAGACGGTCGCACTGGCATCATCGGTCCTCAGGTAGGTGGACCAAACATCCGGGAAGCCGGCCTGGTCTTCTTGCTTCTGCATGATTCCGGCAACGGACTTCCCGTCCTTTGCCGCCATGATGTACCCGCCGTATTTCTCCTGGTCACCTGTCTCGAAGGTCCAGCCAAACAGCTCACCATAGAACGCCGTGGCCTTTCCGGTGTCGGAGGTCATCAGATCGATCCAGCATGGCGCGCCGTTTGTGTGGTCGGGTGTAGGCATAGTGGGCTCCTGCTCTGCTCCGCGGCGGTGCTGCCTCTAGTGGCGCTGACGGCCGCCGGCATCATATGGGTGGTCAAGACACAGTGAGACTATGCCGGGGCACTGACGGTTTCAATGGGTCCGGGCGATCGGCTACGTCCCGCGCCAGCCCCGCACGCAAAAATGCCCCCGGTTCCACGGCAAGCGCAAAACCAGGGGCATTATTCGCGGAAGGTAAGAGATTCGAACTCTTGGTACGGGGTTACCGCACACTGGTTTTCAAGACCAGCTCCATCGGCCGCTCGGACAACCTTCCCTAACGAGTAGTGTTTCATAGGCAGTCGGCAGCAACAAAAAACGCGGTTGCGCTCGCGGACACGGGTAACTCCTCCGCCTACTCTGGGAGAAGGCGCTTCGGACGTGGCGTGCCGCAGGCGCATCCCTGCAAGAAGGCTGCAAGAAGTTCGTTAGGAATCGGGAGCTCTCCATGAAGGCTGTCTACATCTCAGAGCCCGGCGGACCCGAGGTCCTGGAGGTCCGCGAGGTCCCGCCGCCGGTGCCCGGCCCGGGCGAGGTGCTGATCGACGTCGTCGCTGCGGGGCTCAACCGCGCCGACGTCCAGCAACGCAAGGGCCACTACCCGCCCCCGCCCGGCGCCTCGGAGATTCCCGGGCTGGAAGTCTCCGGCCGGATCGCCGGGTTCGGCCCCGGCGTGACCAAGCCGTTCTCCGTCGGGGACAAAGTTGTCGCCCTGCTCTCCGGCGGCGGCTACGCCGAACAGGTTGCCGTGCCGGCGGGACAGGTTCTGCGGATCCCCGACGGCGTGGACCTGGTGACCGCTGCGTCCTTGCCCGAAGTCGCGGCCACCGTCTACTCCAACCTTGTAATGACGGCGCAGCTGCAACCAGGCGAGACCGTGCTCATCCACGGGGCAACCGGCGGCATCGGTACCATGGCCATCCAGCTCGCGAAGGCGTTGGGCGCCGTCGTGGCCACCACGGCTGGCACCGCGGAAAAGGTTGGCACGGCCAAGGCGTTCCTGGGGGCTGACATCGCGATCAACTACGCCGAGGAAGATTTCCCCGAGAGTCTGCGCGCGCAAAACGGCGGCAAGGGCGCCGACGTCATTCTCGACGTCGTCGGGGCGAAGTACCTCACGCAGAACGTGGACGCGCTGGCGGACTACGGGCGGCTGGTGGTGATCGGCCTGCAGGGCGGCGCCAAGGGTGAACTGGACCTCGGCAAGCTGCTGAGCAAGCGTGCGGTGATCATAGCGACGGCGCTGCGTCCGCGGTCCGTGGCGGAGAAGACCGTGATCATGGACGCTGTCCGCGAAGCGGTCTGGCCGCTGCTGGCCGACGGGCGGATCCGGCCGCTGGTTGCCAAGACCTTCCCGCTGGACCAGGCTGGCGCCGCGCACCGGTACTTCGACACCGGTGACCATGTGGGAAAGATTCTGCTGGTCAGGTAGCACATATGCCAGTTGCGACATATGCCGAATTGCGTCGGCACGCAGAATGACGGTAATGTAATTCCATACGCGGTATACACGCGTCTTGGGGCGCGTGTATGCTGTCGTCCCGCTACCCTCCGGGAGCATCATGTCCATTCGTCACAGCCTCCTCGCCCTCCTGCAGGACCGGCCACGCTATGGCTACCAGTTGAGGATCGAGTTCGAGGACCGCACCGGATCCGCCTGGCCCCTCAACATCGGACAGGTCTACACCACCCTTGACCGTCTGGAGCGTGACGGACTGGTCCGCAAGGACGGGGCCGACGGCGAAGGCCACGTCATCTACAGCATCACCGCCGAGGGGCGTGCCGAGGTCCGCAGCTGGTTCACGTCGCCGGTGCCGCGGAGCAGCCCTCCGCGGAACGAACTGGCCATCAAGCTCGCCCTCGCCCTGACGCTTCCCGGCGTAGACGTCGGCGCCGCCATCCACGCCCAGCGCGCAGTCTCCATCCGGGCCCTGCAGGATTACACCAAAGCCCGGCGCGATATGGCGTCACACCAGCGGCCGACGGACACCGCCCGGCTTCTCGTGCTGGATTCGCTGATCTTCCAGACCGAAGCCGAGGTGCGCTGGCTGGACCTCTGCGAAGCACGCCTGATGCAGCTGGCCGGCCCCGCCTAGGGCGCCGCCGTTGGCAGCCAGGGACCGCCCATAGCCACTAGCGGCGACGAGGGGAGGCGCTTAAACTCGAGTTGCTGTGTAGCCGCCGGATGGCGTAAACCCGCGCCGCCCCACCGCTCGTCGCCCCGCCGGGCCCGCCTGGCGCAAAGCCGTATCCATGCACCGCTGCCGTTGGTAGGGTGCCTTGGGGCACATCTGTCGAGTGGATTTGCCCCACTCGGGGTTTCTCAAGGAGGAGACATGGGCAATATGCCAGATGGCACGCCAAAGAACTTACTGGTCGAGGGCGGCATTACGCCGGATCCGGCCCTGCCGCCCACAGCAGTGGACGAATCCGTGCGCGACGCCGAAGACCGCAAATGGACGCCGGCCAAGATCGGACTCTGGGTGGGCATCTCCCTGCTGGGCGCCGTGGCATGGTTCATGCTCGCGATCGTCCGCGGTGAAACGGTCAACGCCATCTGGTTCGTGTTCGCCGCGGTGTGCACCTACCTGATCGGCTACCGCTTCTACTCCAAGGTCATCGAGCGCTACCTGCTCAAGCCGAACGACCGCCGGGCCACCCCGCGGAGTACAAAGCGGACGGCAAGGACTACGTCCGCACGGACCGTAACGTCCTGTTCGGCCACCACTTCGCCGCCATCGCCGGCGCCGGCCCCTGGTGGGCCCGATCCTCGCCGCCCAGATGGGTTACCTGCCGGGCACCATCTGGATCATCATCGGCGTCGTCTTCGCCGGGGCCGTCCAGGACTACGTGGTGATGTTCTTCTCCATGCGCCGCGGCGGACGCTCCCTGGGCCAGATGGCCCGCGAGGAACTCGGTGTCATCGGCGGCACCGCCGCGCTGATCGCCACCCTGCTGATCATGGTGATCATCGTCGCCATCCTGGCCCTCGTCGTCGTCAACGCGCTGGCCGAGAGCCCGTGGGGTGTCTTCTCCGTCGGCATGACCATCCCGATCGCACTCTTTATGGGCGTCTACCTGCGCTTCATCCGCCCGGGCAGGATCATGGAAGTCTCGCTGATCGGCTTCGTGCTGCTGATGGCCGCCATCATCGGCGGCGGCGTCGTCGCCGCGACCGAATGGGGCGATGCCCTCTTCACCCTGGATAAGGTCACCCTCGCCTGGGCCATCATCATTTACGGCTTCGTCGCAGCCATCCTGCCGGTCTGGCTCCTCCTGGCACCGCGTGACTACCTCTCCACCTTCATGAAGATCGGTGTCATCGTGATGCTGGCCGTGGCCGTCATCGTGGTCCGCCCGGAAATCTCCGTCCCGGCGTTCAGCGAATTCGCCAGCCGCGACAACGGTCCCGTCTTCCCGGGCGCGCTGTTCCCGTTCCTGTTCGTCACCATCGCCTGTGGCGCGCTCTCGGGATTCCACGCGCTGATCGCCTCCGGCACCACGCCGAAGCTGATCGAGAAGGAACGCCAGACCCGTTTCATCGGGTACGGCGGAATGCTGATGGAGTCCTTCGTGGCCATCATGGCCCTCGTAGCAGCCATCTCCATTGACCGCGGACTCTACTTCGCGATGAACGCGCCGGCGGCACTCACCGGCGGCACCGTGGAAACCGCGGCCGCCTGGGTCAACAGCCTGGGATTGTCCGGCGTGAATATCAGCCCGAACATGCTCGCAGAGACGGCCGCCAACGTCGGCGAGGAGAGCATCGTCTCCCGTACCGGCGGCGCCCCCACGCTCGCCGTCGGCCTGGCGCACATCATGCAGCAGTTCATCGGCGGCACCGCCATGATGAGCTTCTGGTACCACTTCGCCATCATGTTCGAGGCGCTGTTCATCCTTACAGCGGTCGACGCCGGCACGCGCGTTGCGCGGTTCATGCTGCAGGATTCGGTCGGCAACTTCATCCCGAAGTTCAAGGAGCACTCCTGGCGTCCCGGCGCCTGGCTCGCCACCGCCATTATGGTCGGTGCCTGGGGCGCCGTGCTGTTGATGGGCGTCACTGATCCGCTGGGCGGCATCAACACGCTGTTCCCGCTGTTCGGCATCGCCAACCAGCTGCTCGCCGCCATTGCACTGTCCGTCTGCCTGGCCATCGCGGCGAAGAAGGGCTCCTTCAAGTTCCTGTGGATCGTGGCGCTTCCGATGGCCTTCGCAGCCGTCGTGACCATCACGGCCAGCTACCAGAAGATCTTCTCCTCCACACCGGCGGTCGGCTACTTTGCCAACAACGCCGCCTTCTCCAAGGCACTCGCGGAGGGCCAGACTTCCTTCGGCACGGCCAAGACCGTCCCGGCCATGGAAGCCGTGATCCGCAACACCGCGATCCAGGGCTGGCTCTCGGTCATCTTCGTGGTGCTCAGCATCATCGTCATCACGACGGCGCTGATCGCCACCTACAAGGCGTTCCGCAATGCCAAGGCCGGCGTGGCCAACACCGACAACGAGGATCCGGCGCTGCCGCCCGTGTCTTCGCCCCGGCCGGTCCGGTCCCCACGGCATCCGAGCGTGAGCTCATGATCCAGTGGAACCAGTTGCCTGCGGACAAACGTACCGAAAAGGCCGCTCACCACTAATGCGGAGCCAGAGATGAACACAATAGTTGCGGGCTTCCGGGGATTCGCCCGGTACCTGGGCGGTGTGATGGGTGCGGACGCGTATGCAAAGTACCTGGCGCACCACGCCGAAGCCGGCCACGGCTCCCCGCCGATGACCGAGCGGGAATTCTGGCGGGACCAGACGGACCGCCAGGACGCCAATCCGCAGGGCCGGTGCTGCTGACCGGTTTCGATTGATCGGGTTACCGCCAGCCGGGCGCCGTCGAGCACACCAGTGCCCGACGGCGCCCGCTGCTGTCTGCTGGACCGTCTGGCGTCCGTTTGTTGCGCCATATGTTGAGCCGGGCGTGCCGCCCGGGCATGCCGCCTGCGCGGCTCCGGGCTCGTGAGAGTATGAAGCCATGAGCGATCCGCACGACACTCAGCCCGCCGACGAGGTCCCCGTCGAGGGCGCCACCCTGTACCGCCAGACGACGGGCGACGGCGGCCCGGAAGCGCCGAAGCGGGAACAGCCGGGGAGCCCGGCCCGCGCGGGGAAACGGACACCCCGGCCAGGAGGCAGTGCCCGCGGGGCCGCGCGGCCCAGCCGGCTGCAGGATCTCGTTGACGAACCCGCGAAGGTGATGCGGATCGGCACCATGATGAAGCAGCTCCTGGACGAAGTGAGGTCCGCCCCGCTCGACGACGCGGCGCGGGCACGGCTGGCCGGCATCCACAAACGCTCGATCAAAGAACTGGAAGACGGCCTCGCCCCGGAACTTGTCGAGGAGCTGGAACGGATCACGCTTCCTTCCCCGCCGACGGAACACCGTCGGACGCGGAGCTGCGGATCGCCCAGGCGCAGCTTGTCGGCTGGCTCGAGGGCCTCTTCCACGGCATCCAGACGGCCCTCGCAGCGCAGCATGCCGCCAGGGACCACGCTGCCGCGCAGGCACAGCTGCGCCAGTTGCCGCCCGGAACGGTCATCGCCCCCGGCGTGATCATCGGTGAAAACGGCGAGCCCCAGCGGGCCGCGGCGCCCAGGCCGGGCGCTGATCCCAGGCAGGCTCCCGTGCCCGTGGACCCGGACCACGGCCCCGGCCAGTACCTGTAGGGCAGCCTTGGGACTCTTCAGTGCCGCCCGGCAGGGACGGAAAGACGACGCCGAACTCGGCAAGGGACTCTGGCGGCGGGCCCACGACCGCTTCACCCGCGGCCTGGACCGCTACCACCAGGTCCTCGAGGGGTGGAGGACGAAACCCTCTATACCGAGCTCCTTGAGATCGCCAATGAGCTGTCTGCGCTCTCCGAGCGGGTCCGGCAGGTCTGCGTGGAGGCCCAGCGGCGTGCACCCAGCGAGGGACTCGACATTCCAGGGAGCCTCGCCGGGGTCCACCGCGCCCTGTCCACGGCCGGCAACTCCCTGGCCACCACGGCCGAAGCGGCGGCGATGCTCCGCCTCGCCGTCGGTCCCGTCCCGGCCGGCGCCGAGTCGGTGCGGCGCCGCGCCGCATCGGTGCTGGAGCAGGTCAACGACGCCGAACGCCGGATTGCTGAGTCGGCTGCCACGGACTGAGGTCCGCGCCGCCCCGGCGTCGCGCCCCAAAATTCCCGGTTAAGCGCCTAGCTTAGCCGCGGGCTTTGCGCTGGCGGTCCCTCGCAGGCGTTGGCAGGATGGCGGGATGACTCTTTCACCGGTACTGACTTTCAATGACGGCAACACCATTCCCCAGCTTGGCTACGGAGTGTGGCAGGTTGAAGACGACGTCGCCGAGAAGGTGGTGGCCCAGGCGTTCGAAGCCGGATTCCGCCACATCGACACCGCCAAGATCTACGGCAATGAAGCAGGAGTGGGACGTGCGATCGAGCGGTCGGGCCTCAAGCCTGAGGACATCTTCATCACCACCAAGCTGTGGAACGCGGACCAGGGCTACGAGTCCACGCTGAAGGCTTTCGAGGAATCCATGGAGCGCCTTGGCCTGGAGACCCTGGATCTGTACCTGATCCACTGGATGCAGCCGAAGCAGGACAAGTACGTGGACACCTGGAAGGCTCTCATCGAGCTGCAGAAGCAGGGCCGCGTCAAGACCATCGGCGTCTCCAACTTCACCAAGGAGGGCCTGCAGCGGCTGATTGACGAGACCGGCGTCGTGCCGGCCATCAACCAGGTGGAGCTGCACCCCTTCTTCAACCAGTCCGAGCTGCGCGAATTCAACGCCTCAAAGGGCATCCTCACCCAGGCCTGGTCGCCGCTGGGCCAGGGCGGCGAGCTGCTCGAGAGCCCGGTCATCGCCCAGATCGCGGCCAAGCACAACGCCACTCCGGCGCAGGTGGTCATCGCCTGGCACCTGGCTATCGGCAACGTGGTCATCCCCAAGTCCGTGACCGAGTCCCGCATCCGCGAGAACTACGCTGCGCTCGAGGTCAGCCTGGACGAGACCGATGTACAGGCCATCAACGGCCTAGACCAGTCAGCCGAGGGCGCCGGCCGCATCGGCCCCGACCCGGCAGTCTCCGACTTCGCCTAAGCCTTACCCGGCGAAACAGGCGTAGACCGCAGCAGGGCCTTCATCCGAACCGGGTGGGGGCCCTGCTGCTGTCCGGATACCCGCGGCCCGGACTAGGCGGCCTTCCGGCCTTCCCGTACCGGCACGGCGTCGATGGTGGCCCAGCCGTGCTCGTCGGCGGCCTGGCGGCTGGCGAAGCGCTCGGCGGCCGCGACGTCGTCGAAGGTTTCGGTGCGGATGCGGCCGCAGTCCGTGTCCAGATACGTGACTTCAAAGTACTGGTTGGTTTCCATGAATTAAGTGTCCTGCCGGCCTCCGACACTTTGAGGTCATGAGTCCGGCGTGTTGCCAAGCCGCAGCACCCGTTCCCGGGCAAGGTCCGCGGTGCGCGCCGCCCGGGCCGCTGCCCGGGCTGACTGCTGCGCCCGGGCAGCGGCCAGCTCGCGCCGTTTCCGGGCGGCCTTGAGTTCCTGCTCGCGCAGGGCCAGCTGCTCCCGCAATTGCCTGACCGTGTCGGAGAGCTCCGAGGCCCGGGCGGTGGACGACGCCCGCTCCTCCTCATCCTGCCCGGCTTCCGCTGCAGCCGCCCCCGACGCTTCTTCCGCGTCCTTGAGCAAAGCCCGGGCCCGTTCCACTGCTGACGGAGTGGATTTCCGGGTGTCCGGGCGGACAGCCCGCAGCCGGGGCTGGTCCGCGTCTTTCCCGGCGGGGTTCCGGCGCCCCCGGACGTTCCGGTGCGTTCCGCAGACGGGCGATGCGGGGACCCGGCGGTGCCGGGACCGCGAAGCCGGGCAGCGCAACGGCACCCGAAAGATCCACGACGTCGACGCCGTCGGCAGACAACCCCGGAGCAGGCGGCCGGACTGCACAGCCGCCGCGGCCCCTCATCCGCCGTCGCCGCGCGCAAGGTCGCCTCAACCTCCGACGCAATCATTCCGCTGATCTTCCGGCCCAGCTCTTCGGCGACCGCCTGCGCGGCCTTGACCGCGCCGTTCAGCAGCTGGCGCCGCTCCTGTCCCAGCCGGCGAAGCTCCGGGGCGTCGAGGGCGGACTGCGCGGCGCGCATCGACTGCCCCAGCCCGGCGAGTTCGCGGAGGACCTCCGGCCGCCGCGCGGCGAGCATGTTCACCGTCCACGCCGCCACGGACGGCTTGGGTAGCGAACGTACTTCCGCGGCGAAGGACCGGTCTTTTGCGGCGGCCGCATCCTTGGCGGCAGAAGTGCGCGCGGCGACAAAATCGTCGAACGGCAGGGCATAGAGCTGCGCCGCAACGTCCGCCAGCCCCTGTTCTTCCATGCAAGCATCATAGAAGCCCTGCCCTGCCGACGCCGCGGCCGCGCCCTCGCGGCCTCGACGGCGCTGGGGTTTGAACGGGCTGGGCCAGGACCCTGCCTGCTAGCCGGGCTTCCGGAGGTCCAGGAACACCCACGCAATAACCAGCAGCCCACCAAATGCCAGCAGGACCGCGCCGGCAACGCCGCCGGCAGCCAAGTCCCCGGACGCAGGTGTCGCTGCGGCCACGGGGCCCGCCTGGGACGTCGACCTCGAGGTCGCCGCCGGCGCTGTCGGGACCGGGGTGATGACGGCGGGGAGGCCGTGGCCGGTGGAACCGCGGCCAACGTCGGTGTGCCGGCACTGCCGGTTGTCGCCGGGGCCCGGGTGCCCGCCGGGGCAGGGACTCCCGGGATCCGTGGGGCAGGGGCGGCGCCGGACGGGATCGAGGGGGCGGGCGGACGGGAGGTGGCGCTTGATGTCGGGGCCGGCGTCGCGGTGGGATCCGGACTGCTCGACGGCGTCGGGCAGATGAGTGCCGGGACGATCCCGCCGATGTGATCGCAGGGGCCGCGGCGGCCGGCACGGCGAGGATCAGCGGCACGGCTGCCAGCATCAGCGCAGCGGCAGTGGTGTAGGAGGCCCCTTTGTGGTCTTCACCCGATCCATCGTAGGGGCACGGATCGAGTCAGGCGGGGACCGTGGGCCGAAAACCGGCCCGGCGCCGGGCAAAATATCGGCCCCGACGTGCGCGTCGGGGCCGATAGATGGAGATCAGAGCTTCCTGCCAGAATCGAACTGGCGACCTTCTCATTACGAGTGAGACGCTCTACCAACTGAGCTAAGGAAGCAACCGCGTGAAGTATCCGGGTGACCCGGTCGCTTCATGCCAGAGACAACTGTAGTTGAGTCCTCCGGCCCGGGTCAAAATGAGTGCGGAACGCCTCAGCAGACGGTGTTGTCCGCAGGGGTCTTGCCGTCGACGAGGTAGCCGTCCACAGCATCGCCGATGCAGTCGCCGGCGCGTCCATAGGCCGTGTGGCCCTCGCCCTCCCACGTCAGCAGCGCTGCGGTACCCAGCTGCTTGCGCAGCTCCGTGGCCCACTCCACCGGGGTGGCAGGGTCGCCCGTGGTGCCGATCACGAGGATGTCGGTGGAGCCCTTGTATTCCGCCGGAGCGGGGTACGGACGTTCTTGTACGGCCAGTCCTTGCAGCTGGTGCCTCCGTAGGCGAAGTAGGAGCCCAGCGTCGGGGAGTCCTGGCGCAGCTGCTGCTCGTCAGCCCGCATCCCGGCGGTATCCGTCACCATCGGGTAGTCCAGGCAGTTGATGGCCGCGAACGCGAAGCTTGAGTTCCCGGAGTAGCTGCCGTTTGGCTCCCGGTCCGCGCCGAAGTCAGCGAGCCGGAGCATGGGCGTCACGTCGCCCTTCAGCGCGCTGTCCAGGGCCTGCGTCAGCAGGGGCCAGTTGTCATCGTTGTAGAACGGCAGGATGAAGCCGCTCACAAACATGGAGGCGTTGACCACCCGGCCGTCCTTCGCGGCCCGCGGGTCCGCCTCCACGGCAGCGAGGACGTCCTGGATCTGGGCGACGGCGTCGTCCGGCGTGCCGCTGAGCGGGCAGTCGCTTCCTTCGAGGCAGTGCGTCACGTAGGCCCGGATGGCCTTCTCGAACGCCTTCGCCTGCCCGCTGGTCAGCTGCTCATAGCTCAGCGAAGGATCCATCGCACCGTCGAGGACCATCCGGCCGACGTTGTCCGGGAACAGCGAGGCGTACGTGGAGCCGAGGAAGGTGCCGTAGGAGTAGCCCAGGTAGTTCAGCTTGGTGTCGTTGAGCACGGCGCGCAGAATGTCCAGATCCTTGGCGGCGCTGGCTGTGTCGATGTGGCCAAGGACGGGACCGGTCTTCTCCGCGCACTGGGCGGCGATGGCCTTGTTATCTGCGATGGACTCGGCCAGCCCGGCGTCCGTGTCGAGTTCATAGACCTTGGCCCGGGAGGCGTCGCGCTCCTGGTCGGTCATGCATGTGACCGGCGCCGAGCGTTTCACGCCGCGCGGATCGAATCCGACGATGTCGTAGTTGGAGCGGACCTTTTCCGAGATGTTGGTGGAGCCGGCGTCCCGGACGAAGTCGTAGCCGGAACCGCCGGGGCCGCCGGGGTTGACCAGCAGGCTGCCCTTCTTGTTGCTGCCCTCGCTGGGCAGTCTGAGCGCCGCGATTTCAATGCTCTCGCCGTCCGGCTTGCTGTAGTCCATCGGGACCTTGACCTTGGCGCACTCGAAGTCTGACTCGCACGGGGCCCAGTCGACCTGCTGCGTGTAGAAGCTGCGGAGTTCGGCGGGAGCGGCGTCGGCGATCTCGGGATCCGGCGTGCTGGCATCCTTCGACCCGCTGTCGCCGCCGAAGAGGGTGCACGAGGAGAGCGTCAGGGCCAGGGCCATGGCACCGACTGCCCGCAGGCCGATCGCTAGGGATCGGGATCTGGCGGGCACGGCTCGTGCAGACTTCATACGGTTCTCCTTGGAGGGGACGGGGGTCACGGGATGGTCCCTCAGATGAGGCTGGCTGCCATGGACTCGATGGTTAGCAGCGGGGCCACGTTGGAGGTCGTGATCCGTTTGCGGGCCTTGTTGATGGCGTCCATGCGGGCAAGGGTGGTTTCTGCGGAGGAGTGGCGGGCGAACTCCACGAGTTCACTCCTGAGTTCAACGTTGACCAGCTCCACGGCGTTCCCCATCTGGATGATCAGCACATCCCGGTAGAAGGACAGCAGGTCGGTGAGCGTGCGGTCAAGGGAATCGGTCACCGAACGCTTGGCGCGGCGCTTCTGGTCATCCTCGAGCTGCTTGACCTGGCCGCGCATGGCCGGCGGCAGCGTGCCGCTTTCGGGCGCCCCGAGGGTGGCGAGCAGGGCGGCTTTTTCCGCCGCGTCGCGCTCATCGTTGGAGCTGTTGGCTTCCTCCGTGGCGATCTTGACGAGCTTTTCGGCCATCAGTACCGCGGCCGTGACGCCCCGGAGGCCCAGGGGGAACCGCACGGTTTCGAGCCGCCGCTCACGGGCTTCGGGATCGCGGGCCAGACGCCGGGCGATCCCGACATGGCTTTGCGCGGCCCGGGCCGCACGTTCGGCGACGGCGGGGTCGACGCCGTCGCGCTTCACCAGCAGCGCCGCGACGTCGGCCGCGGGCGGAAGCCGCAGCGCCACCGGGCGGCAGCGGGAACGGATAGTGACGAGGACATCGGCGGGGACGGCGCGCAGAGCATCCAGACGGTGCGGGGAGTGGGTTCCTCGATCGCCTTGAGCAGCACGTTCGTGGTGCGTTCCGCCATCCGGTCCGCGTCCTCCACCACAATGATGCGCCAGCGCGCCGAGGACGGCCGGTTCCCGGCGGTGGAGACCAGATCGCGGGCCTCATCGATGGTGATGGTGACCTTTTCGGTGCGCACAAAGGCCACATCGGAGTGTGTTTCGCCCAGGATCGTCAGGCAGGCCGCGCATTCGCCGCAACCGCGCCGGCTGACGTCCTCCTGGTCGCAGTTCAGGGCGGCGGCAAAGGCCTTCGCCGCGTTGGACCGGCCCGAACCCGGCGGGCCGGTGAAGAGCCACGCATGGGTCAGGCCTTCGCCCTGGGCCGCCTGGCGCAGTTGGTCCACGACGGCGGGTTGGCCCTGGAGGTCGTCCCAGACGCTCATGCTTTCACCCTGCGGGGAGGGTAGCAGGACCTCGACCCGCTCGAGGATCCGCGCGGCCAGGTCCTCAACCGGGAGGCGGGCGGGGAGGACGAGGTAGTGCTCAGGCCTGGCCGCGGCGAGGTCGAGGAAGGCGGTCCGGATCCTGGCGTGGAATTCATCGGCCTCGGATTCCAGCCGGTCCTCGGCGGCGTCGCCCGCCGTGCGGCGGCGCCGCCCCACCTCGGGGTCGACGTCGAGCAGCACCGTGAGGTCCGGCTGCAGGCCCGACGTGGCCCAGTGGTTGATGTCCCGGACGGCGTCGGTGCCGAGGTCCCGGCCCGCGCCCTGGTAGGCGACCGAGGAGTCAATGTAGCGGTCGGTGAGGACGATCTCGCCGCGCTCCAGGGCGGGGCGGATGACCTGGCTGGCGTGGGCGGCGCGGGACGCCGCGAAGATCAGGGCTTCGGTGTGCGCGTCGATGTGGCCGTGGCCGTGGTCCAGGACCAGGGAACGGAGCTTCTCGCCGATCGGAGTGCCGCCCGGCTCCCGGGTCCGCAGCACCGTGAGGCCACGCGACTCAAGCGCCGCGGCCAGCGCAGCCGCCTGCGTGGACTTGCCGGCGCCGTCGCCGCCTTCGAAGGCGATAAACAGTCCGGGGTTCTGGGTAGTCACTGCTCTAGCCTACCGACAATCCCTGACAGAAACGCGCCGCGGCGTAACGCCTTGGGCGCCCCGCCGGGCCCCGAAGTACCCTGTGACCATGAGTCTTTCCGAACAACAGGCAGCCGCGCTTTCCGCAGAAACAGTCGTTGTGGCGGCGGCCGCCCGCCGCGTGAACGCGACGAGCCTGTCAATCCTCCGCTGGTGCTGTCCTCCACCTATTTCGGAACGGGTCCGCTGGGCGACGGCGACCGCGGTTACGGGCGCTACTCCAATCCCACCTGGGACCCCTTCGAGGAAGCCCTCGGCCAGCTCGAAGGCGCTACACTTCCCGGCCTGCTCTACGCCTCCGGCCTTGCCGCCGTCAGCTCGGCACTCTCCCTGGTGCCCGCCGGAGGCGTGCTGGTCATGCCTTCCCACAGCTACGCGGGCTCCCTGGTGATGGCCACGGAACTTGCCGAGAAGGGCTTCCTTGAACTGCGCACCGTGGACATCGCGGACACCGACGCCGTCCTGGCGCAGCTCGCCCCGGCGGACGGACGGCCCGCCAATATGCTCTGGCTGGAGAGCCCCACCAACCCGATGCTGGGCGTCGCGGACATCCGTGCGCTGACAGCAGCCGCGCACGCGGCGGGCGCCGTCGTCGTCACCGACAACACCTTCTCAACGCCCCTGGTGCAGCAGCCGCTGACACTGGGCTCCGACGTCGTCCTGCACTCGGTGACGAAGTACCTCTCCGGCCACTCCGACGTCGTGCTGGGCGCCCTGGTGACGTCCGACGCCGGACTCCGCGCCACACTGCTGCACCACCGCACCATCCACGGCGGCATCGCCGGGCCCTTTGAGGCCTGGCTGGCGCTGCGCGGCCTGCGCACGCTGGCCCTGCGGGTGGAGCGGTCGCAGGCCTCGGCGGCGGTGCTGGCGGAGCGGCTGCGCACGCATCCCCGGGTCGGCAGCATCCGGTTCCCGGGACTTCCTCCGATCCCGGCCACGAACGGGCCAAGAGCCAGATGAAGGGGTTCGGCTCGGTGCTGTGCATTGAAATGGCCCCGATCGCCCGCGGCGGGAACGGCGGCGGGAACAGCAACAACGGCAGCCACTACGGCGGCCTCAGCGGAGCCGACGCCGCCGACCGGATGATCCGTGCCCTGAAGCTGTGGCTGCCGGCCACCTCCCTGGGCGGCGTGGAGTCCCTGATCGAACGGCGGCGGCGGCACACGGCCGAGCCGGCCAGTGTGCCGGACAACCTGGTCCGGATGAGCGTCGGGATCGAAAACGTCGAGGACCTTTGGGCCGATTTGGAGCAGGCTCTGGCCACTCTGGGCGGTTAGGCTGGGGGATGGACGGAAGAGCGCTTATTTACTATGTCGAAACAGGGATCTATTTTCTCCTGGCCCTGGTAGCCCTCGCCCTCGAGGTGTGGGCGTTCTTCGACTGCCTGCGGCACAAGGCGAACGCCTTCGAAGCCGTGTCCAAGCGCACCAAGACTTTCTGGCTGGCCGTCACCGGCGGCGCCCTGGCCGTCGGCCTGCTCTCCTCCTGGGCGGCGGCGGTGGCCTCCTGGGTCCGCTGGGACTGTTCGGCCTGGTCGCCGTGACGGCGGCGTCCGTCTACCTCGCCGATGTCCGCCCTGCCGTCAAGGATGCCGGCCGCGGCGGCAGCCGCAACATGGGCCCCTACGGACCCTGGTGACGTTTCCCAATTAACCCGGTGCCACCGCGTCCCAGCCGACCGTAAGTTCTCCCAGCCGCCACCGGGACGGTCCGTCCTGGACCGGCCACCCGCCGTCGCGCAGTGACCGGCACATGGCCGTCCAGCGTTGCCGGTTCCCGAACGACGCCAGCGGCGCCGCCTCCAGCCAGGCCTTGTCCATGGCCTGCAGGAAGGCCTGAATCCGCTCGCCCGGGACGTTCCGGTGGATGAGGGCTTTCGGTAACCGCTCGGCCACCTCCGAGGGCAACGCAAAACTGCCGAACCGCATGGACAGGCTCAGGCTCAGCGGCCGCTCGGCGTCCAGCGCCACCCACGTCACCCGGCGGCCGATCTCGTCGCACGTGCCGTCAATGAACAGCCCGCCCGGCGCCAGCCGCCCTGCACCAGCCGCCAGATGGCCGCGACGTCGGCTTCCTCGTACTGACGCAGCACATTGAAGGCCCGCACCAGGACGGGGCGGCGGCCACCGGCAGCTCGAACCCGCCCAGCTGGAAGCTCAGCCCGGGCCGTTCCAGCTCCCGGGCCAGCCGGACCCGCTCGGGCTCGATTTCGATTCCGACCACCCGCACGTCGGGCCGGATCACGGACAGCCGGTCAAAGAGTTCGACGGCGGTGGCCGGGGAGGCGCCGTAGCCCAGATCCACCACAAGGGGATCGGCCGCCGCGCGCAGCCGCCAGGCCTGCGTACCGGTCAGCCAGCGGTCCAGCCGGCGCATCCGGTTGGGGTTGGTGGTGCCGCGGGTAATGTTGCCCACCGGCCGGCCGGCGCGGGATCCGCTTTTCGCCACGCCGCGTTTGTCGATGCCGCGTTTTTCAGTGCCGCCTTTTCCCATGACATGGGTGTGCGGGGGCGCCACCCGCTCAGCCTTCTGCACCACCTGCCCACCTTATCCTCCAGCGAAGCACTCCAGCGCAGGGTTGATGTAACGCACGGCACTGCCCGGGCCGCTCCGCTAGGATGAAAACCATGACTTATAAGCTGATTCTGCTGCGCCACGGCCACAGCGAATGGAACGCCAAGAACCTGTTCACCGGCTGGGTGGACGTTGACCTCAACGACCAGGGCCGGGCCGAGGCGATCCGCGGCGGCGAGCTTCTCGTGGAGAACAACATCCTCCCGGACGTCGTCTACACGTCCCTGCTGAAGCGGGCCATCAACACCGCCAACATGACCCTCGACAAGGCCGACCGCGGCTGGATCCCGGTCAAGCGCGACTGGCGGCTCAACGAGCGTCACTACGGCGCCCTCCAGGGCAAGGACAAGGCCCAGACGCTCGCCGAATACGGTGAAGAGCAGTTCATGACCTGGCGCCGGTCCTACGACACCCCGCCGCCGCCCCTGGCCGACGACTCCGAGTACTCCCAGGCCCACGATCCGCGCTATGCGGACCTCGGCGACGACCTGCCCCGCACCGAGTGCCTCAAGGACGTCCTGGTCCGTCTGATGCCCTACTGGGAATCGGACATCAAGGAAGACCTCAAGGCCGGCAAAACCGTCCTGGTCACGGCCCACGGCAACTCCTGCGCGCCCTCGTCAAGCACCTGGACGACATCAGCGACGAGGCCATCGCCGGATTGAACATCCCCACGGGCATCCCGCTGGTCTACGAACTGGACGAGAACTTCCAGCCGGTCAACCCCGGCGGCACCTACCTTGATCCCGAGGCCGCGGCCGAAGCCATCCAGGCCGTCGCCAACCAGGGCAAAAAGTAGCGTTCGGCTCACGCAGCCACTGAACGTACGACGCCGGCCGGTCACCTCTCAAGGTGACCGGCCGGCGTCGTGCGTTGTGCGGTCCGGCGCTAACAACCGGACGCGGTGTTGAAGACTAGCTGTGCTCGATGCCGTTCGGCTGCCACGCACCGGTGACCAGGTACGTGACCTTCTGCGCCACGGAGACGCCGTGGTCCGCGAAGCGTTCGAAGTAGCGGCTGGCCAGTGCGACGTCGACGGTGGTGGCCGGGGACTCCTGCCAGTCGCTGCGGGCGATCGCCTTGAAAACGCTCAGGTGCAGGTCGTTCACAGCCGTGTTGGCCTTCATGATGTCCCGGGCCACTTCGAGGTCCCGGGTTTCCAGCAGCACCGTGAGCTTCTCGGCGATCAGCAGATCGTGTTCGGCGAAGCTCTTGAAGGTCTCGCGCAGCTGGGCGGGAACCACGGTCGCGGGGTAGCGGAGGCGGGCGAGCTGGGCGAGGTGCCGGGCGAGGTCGCCCATGCGCTCCAGGGAGGCGCTCATCCGGAGGGATCCCACGATCATCCGCAGGTCACTGGCCACGGGGCCCTGCAGAGCGAGGATATCGATGGCGCGCTCGTCGAGGCTGTTCTGCAGGAAATCGATCCGCGCATCGGCCGCGATGACGTCCTCGGCAAGATCGATGTCGGCGCCCTCGAAGGCAGTCGTGGCTTTCTCAATGGCCTCACTGACCAGCTTTGAGATTTCGACGAGCTGTTCCCCCACTTGGGCGAGCTCTTCCTGAAAAACCTTGCGCACGTGTGCATCCTTTCCTCGGAAATATTGCCGGCCACCAACAGTGGCGGGCCCATTTCGGTCACCTCGCGGCGCTCCAACTGTCAAGTGTTCCAGCGTCCGGTGAACTGTTACGCCCCAATAGGTGAACGTTAGCTGAACCGGAGCGGGAATACCGGGAGATTACAGTTTCCGACGCGGGGCAGAGCATAAGCTGGAGCCGTGGATCCAATGCTTATCGGCGTGATCGCCGGCCTGATCGGCCTGGCGCTTGGCGTCTTCGGAGTGCAAGCGTTCCGGGTCAGCGAGCGGCAGCGCAAGCTGGTGGACGTCGAGTTCGAGGATCCCTCGCTTCCCGAGGGCGCCGCCGAGGTGCTCGCCGCCGTCGGACGGGCCTTCGTGGTGGTGGACGCGATCGACGGCGTCGTCCGGGCAAGTCCCGCCGCGTACGCCTACGGCCTGGTGCGCGGCCATACCCTGGTCCATGAGCAGCTGCTGGAGATGACCGCCAAAGTCCGGCGCGACGGCGTCATCCTCGAACGTCTCCTGGAACTCCCGCGGGGTCCGCTGGGCCAGGGCACCATCGTGGTCCAGGTGCGGGCGGCCGTGATCGCGGAGGAGTACATCCTCCTGCTGGCCGACGACCGGACCGAGGTCACCCGCACCGAGGAAGTCCGCAACGACTTCGTTGCCAACGTCTCCCATGAACTGAAAACGCCGGTCGGGGCCATCTCACTGCTGGCCGAAGCCCTCGAGTCCTCCGCGGATGACCCGGAAGCCGTGCGGCGCTTCGCCAGGCGCACCCACAAGGAATCCGCCCGCCTGGCTGCCCTGGTGCAGGACATCATCGAACTTTCCAGACTGCAGGGCACCAACGTCGCGCAGCAGGGGCGGGCGGTGGACATCAACACCGTCGTCGCGGAGGCGGTGGACCGGTCCCAGCTGCCGGCCGAGAGCAGGAACATCGAACTGGTGGTCGGCGGACACGCGGACGCGGTGGTTTACGGCGACCAGGACCAGCTGGTGACGGCATTGCGCAACCTTATCGACAACGCCATCCGCTACTCCCCGGAAAATACCCGCGTCGGGATCGGTATCCGGTCCAAGGACGGCCTGGTGGCTGTGTCCGTGACGGACCAGGGCGAGGGGCTCAGCCCGGAGGACCAGGAACGCGTCTTTGAACGCTTCTATCGCGTGGACGCCGCACGGTCCCGCCATACGGGCGGCACCGGCCTTGGCCTCAGCATCGTCAAACACGTGGTGGCCAACCACGGCGGAGAAGTGACCCTCTGGTCACAGCCCGGCCAGGGCTCCACCTTCACCATCCGCCTTCCGGAACTGGAGGGCATGGACAATGACGCCTCTGCCGAGGAGCGCGACCCGGCGGCCCGCGCGGCCACGGAGTCCGCGGCGCACGGCCCGTCCCAGAACCCAAGACCCGTACGACGTGACGCCGCAGGCGCCCATGAGCAAGGAGCTACCGCTTGAGCAGGATTCTAGTTGTCGAGGACGAAGAGTCGTTCAGCGACCCTCTGTCCTATCTGTTGGGCAAGGAAGGGTTCGAAGTGGAGGTGGTGGACAACGGACTTGACGCCATCATCGAATTTGACCGCAACGGAGCCGATCTGGTGCTGCTGGACCTGCAGCTGCCCGGACAGTCCGGCACTGAGGTCTGCCGGCAGCTGCGGCAGCGCTCGTCCGTCCCGGTCATCATGCTGACGGCGAAGGACGCGGAGATCGACAAGGTCGTGGGGCTGGAACTCGGCGCCGATGACTACGTCACCAAACCCTACTCATCCCGGGAACTGGTAGCCCGTGTCCGGGCTGTGCTGCGACGCCAGGGCGAGCCCGAGGAACTGGTCTCCAGCACTGTGCAGGCCGGACCGGTGCGCATGGACATTGAGCGGCATGTGGTCACCGTCAGCGGCGAGCAGGTCTCCCTCCCCTGAAGGAATTCGAGCTGCTGGAGATGCTCCTGCGGAACTCCGGCCGGGTCCTGACCCGGGGGCAGCTGATTGACCGGGTGTGGGGCTCGGACTACGTGGGGGACACCAAAACCCTGGACGTTCACGTCAAACGGCTGCGCAGCAAGGTGGAGCCGGATCCCTCCGCCCCGCGGCACCTGATCACGGTCCGCGGCCTGGGCTACAAGTTCGACCCCTAAACCCCGCTCATGCAGGCCGGCCCGAAGGCCGGCCTGGCCGGGCGCACAAAGCGCACGCAGAAAGGAGGGCACCCGCACTGAACGCTCAGTGCGGGTGCCCTCCTTCTGTGTGGAAGCTAGTGGTCTGTGGTGCTCGTCGGCGACGGGGTCGGCGTGGCCGTGCCGGTGGGCTCGCTGCCTGCCGGCAGGTACTGCTGGTAGTCGGAGATCGTTCCGTCCAGCACCGGAACCTTGAACGTCGTGTCCTGGTTCGTGGCGTCTTCGCTGATGCTGACCTCGACGAGGGATCCCGGAGCGCCCCGGTGGTGCTCAGGATGGCCTCGTCCGTGGAATCGTTGAGCAGCGTGTAGGAGTTCGGCTTGACCGGGACCTGGGTCTGGGCGCCGGCGGTACCGACGATGGTCAGGGTCACGTCCTCGGCAGAAGTGTTGTAGACAGCGCCGATCACCCGGCCGGGCTTGTCCTCACCGCCGGAGATGATCATCATGTTGCGCAGCTGCAGCGGGCCCACGTTGGCCTGCGTTCCGTCCGATGCCGCGTACTCCATGCCGGTCGCCTGGGGGTTGGTGTAGCCGCAGCCCGTTACGGACAGCAGACCGATGCCCAGAGCCGCCGTTGCCATTGCCAGCTTGCCGCGCTGGCCCCGGTTCATCGCAGTGAAACCCACGTCACGTACTCCTTGAGAGTCTTGGAACTGTATTCAGCCATAGCCTATCGGCAATCGCTGGCAAACGATGATTCGGGTCGCGCATATTGCCCCCGGTTCCGGGCCTGGCAGGCCGCTTGCGGGGATACCTCCGGCCCTTGGCAAAGGCGGGGTGATGCACTAATATCCGCTTTCGTCAAGGGGTTAGAAGGGGCTGATTGGGGCCATTTTCCCCGTATTCATGCGGTTCTTGGGTGCGTTCCATGGCAGACGTATGCCTTAAACGTGATAAACTGGTCTGCGGGAAAGGGGAATGTCCACATGGTTTTTGAGGTCGGCGAGACAGTAGTTTACCCTCACCACGGTGCAGCCAAAATTGAAGAAATCAAGATGCGCACTGTTAAGGGCGAAGAGAAGATGTATCTCAAGCTCAAGGTGGCTCAGGGTGATCTGACCATTGAAGTTCCAGCAGAAAACGTTGACCTTGTTGGGGTCCGGGACGTAGTGGGCAAAGAAGGTCTGGAGCACGTGTTTGAAGTGCTGCGGGCCGAGTTCACTGAAGAACCCACCAACTGGTCGCGTCGATACAAGGCAAACCTGGAAAAGCTTGCTTCCGGTGACGTCATCAAGGTGGCAGAGGTCGTCCGCGACCTGTGGCGCCGCGATCACGACCGGGGTCTCTCTGCAGGGGAGAAGCGCATGCTGGCCAAGGCCCGCCAGATTCTGATTTCAGAACTGGCGCTGGCTGAGAAGACTGATGAAGAGAAGGCTGCAAGCGTTCTCGACGAGGTCCTGGCTTCCTAAGCAACACGTCGAAAAGACAAGAATCGAACCCCGGTGGCCAACGGCCGCCGGGGTTTCTTCTTGCCCGCCCCTCCCGCCCCGGGATTGCGCTATCACCTATGGTCCTTAACAGCGCCCCGGAAGCACCAGAAGTGATAGCTCACTGGGATGCTGCGGGCGCGGGGACGTAGTCTTGTCCGCATGGATACTGCACCGACGAACACGTCACCGGCCGGTCCCGCCTTAGCCGTCATCGTCGTGGCTGCCGGCTCCGGCCAGCGCCTGGGCTACGGAATGCCGAAAGCCAAGGTTCCGCTGGGCGGGGACACCATCCTCACCCACGCCCTGCGGGGCGTCGCGGCGGCAGGCATCGCGCAGCAGATCTGCGTCGCCATTCCTCCCGGGGACACGGAACTCCATGCCCTCTGCGACGCCTTCGCGCGGGACCTCAAGGCGGAGCACCTGCGCGCGCCCGCCTCGGACGGCGGGCAGCCCCGGTCGTGACCATCATCGACGGCGGCGCCAGCCGGGCCGAGTCGGTCCGCGCAGCACTGGCAGCGCTCCTGCCGGCCACGGCAGCCGTCCTGGTCCACGACGCCGCCCGCGCCCTCGCGCCGGAGGCCGTCTTCCACCGCGTCGCCCACGCCCTCAGGGCCGGCGCCCTGGCTGTCATCCCGGTGATCCCCGTTGTGGACACGGTCAAAACGGTGGAACCGTCCACCGGCGACGGCGCCGCGATCGCCCCCGAGATCGTCACCGGCACCGCGCCCCGGGAGAGTCTCCGGGCCGTGCAGACCCCGCAGGGATTCGACCTTGCCACCCTCCGGCGTGCCCACGAGGCCGCTGCCGCGTTCGACGCCGGCCAGGCGGCAGCCGTCACGGACGACGCCATGCTGGTGGAACTCCTCGGCGTCCCCGTCCACGCGGTCCGCGGCGCCAGCCAATCACTAAAGATCACCACGCCGCTGGACCTGATCATCGCCGAGGGGCTCCTCGAAGGCCCGCTGGGCGTCCGCTGGGTGGAAGGCTGAGCATGTCCGGACCCCAGAACGCGCCCCTGCCCGTCATTCCGCGGACCGGCATCGGCATCGACGTCCACGCCTACGCCCCCGAGGACGCGCCCCAGCCGCTCTGGCTTGGAGGGCTGTTCTGGGACGGGGAGCGCGGACTGTCCGGCCATTCCGACGGCGACCCCGTCGCCCATGCTGCGGCCGATGCCCTGTTCTCCGCGTGCGGCGTCGGGGACCTCGGGACGCATTTCGGCACCGACCGGCCGGAGTACGCCGGGGCTTCCGGCGTGACGCTGCTGGCCGAGGCCGCGCGGATCGTCCGTGCCGCAGGTTTCGAGATCGGGAACATCGCCGTGCAGTTCGTGGCCAACCGGCCCAAGTTTGGCCCGCGCCGGGAGGAGTCCCAGCGGGTCCTGAGCGAGGCAGCCGGCGCTCCCGTCAGCGTCTCGGCGACCACGAGTGACGGGCTCGGGTTTACCGGCCGCGGTGAAGGCATTGCGGCCACGGCGACTGCCCTCGTCTACCCCGTCGCCTCGGCGTCTCCGCAGCCGGTCGCCTAGGCTTAACCCAGATCCTTTCCGCGAGACACCAGGAGACTTCCCGTGAAAAAGCTGCCGCCCGCCGTCGTACTTGTGGCCGGACTGCTGCTGACCGGCTGCGCCGGGACGCCGAAGATGAGCATCCCGGACAGCTGCGCGTTCCTCAACAAGGACACCTTCGTCCCCACCGGCAACCAGCAGCAGCAGGCGGAACAGATCGCCAAGCATTACGAGGAGGTCGCGGACAAGGTGGCTCCCGAGGTGGCGGCCCCCATCCAGAAGATGGCCGACGTCATGGAAGACGTCTCCGGCTCCTCTCTGGGTGCCAAGAGTGACGAACAGACCAAGCAGCTCGCCGACCAGATGAACAAGATCGGCGAGTACTGCAAGTAGGCGCCGGCAAGGGCCGCGCCGGGGCCGGACCCCATCGGCTAATCTGGAGCGGTGACCCTGCGCTTCTATGACACTGCATCCGCCGAAGTCCGCGACTTCGTCCCCCTGGTTCCGGGCAAAGTGAGCCTCTACTACTGCGGCGCCACTGTGCAGGGCATGCCGCACGTCGGGCACATCCGCTCAGCCATCGCCTTCGACCAGCTCACGCGCTGGCTGCAGTACCGCGGATTCCGCGTCACCGCCGTCCGCAACGTCACCGACATCGACGACAAGATCCTGGCCAAGTCGGCGGATTCCTTCGCACCCGACTTCGAGGGAGAGCCGGGCTCTGTCCGCGAGGAGGAATGGTGGGCGCTGGCCTACCGCTACGAGCAGGAATTCCTCAAGGCCTACGACACCCTGGGTGTCTCCCGCCCCACCTATGAGCCGCGCGCCACCGGCCACATCCCGGAAATGCACGCCCTGATCCAGCAGCTGATCGACCGCGGCCACGCGTACCCCGCCCTGGATGATTCCGGCGACGTGTACTTCGACGTGCGCTCCTGGGCCAAGTACGGTTCCCTGACCCGGCAGAAGATCGATGACATGCAGGGGCTCCCGACGCCGACCCCCGGGGAAGAAGGATCCGCGCGACTTCGCGCTCTGGAAGGGCCACAAGGAGGGGAGCCGACGACGGCGAGCTGGGCCTCGCCGTGGGGCACCGGCCGTCCGGGCTGGCACCTCGAGTGCTCCGCGATGGTCACCAAGTACCTCGGCACCGAGTTCGACATCCACGGCGGCGGGCTGGACCTGAGGTTCCCGCACCACGAAAACGAGATGGCCCAGTCCCAGGCCGCCGCCACGGCTTCGCCAACTTCTGGATGCACAACGGCATGGTCACCTACGCCGGCGAGAAGATGTCCAAGTCGATCGGCAACACCGTCAGTCCGGCCGAAATGCTGGAACTCGCGTCGCCGCGGGTGGTCCGCTACTACCTCGGCCAGGCGCAGTACCGCTCGGTGCTGGACTACCAGCCGACGTCCCTGCAGGAAGCCGCAGCCGCCGTGGAACGCATCGACGGCTTCATCAGCCGCGCCGTCCGGACCCTTGCCGGCGTCGACGGCGGCACCCCCGCAAGCTACGGCTTCTTCAGCTACGGCACCGTCCCGGACGCTTTCGCGGCCGCGATGGACGATGACCTCAACGTTCCGCAGGCCCTGGCCGTGCTCCACGAGACCGTCCGCGCCGGCAACACCGCGCTCACCGCCGGAGACCTCGACGCCGCCCGGGCGGCACTCGCCAGCGTCACCGACATGCTGCGTGTCCTTGGTCTCAACGACACTGCGGGGCCCGCCGTGGATGAACAGGGCAACACCGCTCTTGGCGTCCTCGTCGAAGCGCAGCTCGCCGCTAGGGCACAGGCCCGCGCCAGCAAGGACTGGGCCGCATCGGACGCCATCCGTGACACGCTCGCCGCCGCCGGCGTCGTCGTCGAGGACGGCCCGGACGGCGCTAACTGGAGCCTCAAACGCGGCTGAGCCGGTGCCGGTCGGGGCGCTGAACCGGAGCCGGGCCCTACCCTGCGGTCGAGGATTTAACTCGAGTCAGTAGACTGGAGTTCAGACTTATCAACGAATCGCGTAGTTAAAGGGTGAAACTCATGGCCAACAACGGTCGCCGCTCGGTCAAACTGAAGAAGGGCCCTCCGTCGGAACCGGCGGCCACGGCCGCAAGGCCCTTGAGGGCAAGGGACCCACTCCCAAGGCGGAGGACCGTCCCTACCACAAGGCCCACAAGAACAAGCAGCTCGCGGAACGCTCCGCCGCCAAGCGGCCGGGCGCCCCGCGCAACGCCGGTGCCCGTTCCGGCCCCAAGGGCCGTGCCACGGAGGAAGTCGTCACCGGACGCAACTCCGTCGTCGAGGCCCTGCGCGCCGGCATCCCCGCCAAGGCCCTGCACGTTGCCATCCGCATCGAGATGGACGATCGCGTCAAGGAATCCCTCAAGCTGGCGGCCGAGCGCGGCATCCCGCTGCTCGAAACCGGCAAGCCCGAGCTGGACCGCATGACGGACGACGCCATCCACCAGGGCCTCGTGCTGCAGATCCCGCCGTACGAATACCAGGACGCCTACGAGCTCGCGGAAGAGACCCTCGATGCCTGGAAGAAGGGCCACGTCTCCAACGCGCCGCTCTTCGTCGCGCTCGACGGCATCACCGATCCGCGCAACCTTGGCGCAATCATCCGCTCGGTCTCGGCATTCAGCGGCCACGGCGTCGTCGTCCCGGAGCGCCGCTCCGTCGGCGTGACCGCCTCGGCCTGGAAGACCAGCGCTGGCGCAGCCGTCCGCGTCCCCGTGGCACGCGCAGCCAACCTGAACAACACGCTGAAGGCGTTCAAGAACATGGGCATCTATGTTCTGGGGCTCGACGGCGACGGCGACGTCTCGCTGCCCGACCTCGCCCTGGCCACCGAGCCGGTCTGCATCGTCGTGGGTTCCGAGGGCAAGGGCCTCAGCCGCCTGGTCCGCGAAAACTGCGACCAGATCGTCTCCATCCCGATCGACTCCGCCATGGAATCGCTCAACGCCTCCATGGCCGTCGGCATCTCCCTCTACGAGATCTCCCGCCAGCGCGCAGCTAAGTAACCTTCGCTTCAGGTGGCGGTTTAGTTGCCGTCACCTGAGTCGTGGTCGGGTTCCGCCGGAACCGGAGCTTTGCCGTCGCGCGGTCGTGGCTGGGTCCGCCGGAACCGGAGCTTTGCCGTCGCGCGGTCGTGGCTGGGTCCGCCGGAACCGGAGCTTTGCCGTCGCTTAGACACCTCCCGACGCTCCGCTCGGCCGCGGACGGCCTCACTCCGCTCTGGTCGGCGATGCGCTCCTTGCAAAACTCCGGTACCGGCTCTGACGCTCCCTCACCTACGGTGAAAATTACGGCAACGCTCTCTCACCTTTGGTGGGTGGATGGCGAACGCTCCCTCACCTACGGTGAAAATAAGGCAATGCTCCCTCGCGTCTTGAACTGCTCCCCGAAAGTTGGACTGAGAAATTCAGTTCGACTTTCGGGGAGCAGTTTTATGCGTGCACAGAGTTCTTTGTCGGAGGCCCAGCGCCAGGCGGCGGTAGCGTGGTTTGAGAAGGGCATCGGGTATCGGGCGGCGTCCCGCTTGATGGATGCGCCTCGTGTGCCCGTGAGGGCGCTGTATGGGCGGTGGAGGATACATGGGCAAGGAGTGCTGGTGAGCAAACCGGCGAAGTCGTATTCGTATGAGTTCAAGCTCGCTTTGGTGGAACGGTTCCTTGCCGGCGAGACTGGCCCGGATCTGGCTGTGGAGGCCGGATTGTCTTCGCGTCAGTTGCTGCAGAAGTGGGTTCGGGCGTATCGCCGTGATGGTGCGGAGGCGTTGCGTCCCAAGGCCAAAGGCAGGCCCGCGAAGTCCGCAGTTCCACCCCCACCGACCGAGGTAGCAGAGCTGGAACGACTGCGCCGGGATAACGAACGCCTACGTGCTGAGGTGGCGTACTTGGGAAAACTGCGGGCCTTGAGGGATCAGGGACGACGCTGAAGTTCCAGGCCGTCGTTGCCCTCAAGGCTGACTTCCCGCTCCCGGTCCTTCTGGGGGTCGCGGGCCTGGCCCGCTCCACGTTCTTTATCACCAGGCCAGGCGCCGGTCTCCAGATCCGAAGGCAGCACTCAAGGCTGCGGTCACGGAGATCTTCACCACGAACCATGGCCGCTACGGCCACCGCCGGATCCACAGCAAGCTAACCAGGCAAGGGTGGGCGGTCGCGAAGAAGACCGTACTGCAGCTCATGCGAGGGCTCGGGCTGGCATGCAAGGTCCGGCGAAGGAAGCGCTATAGCTCTTACCAAGGCCAGCAGGGCGCTATTGCCCGAACCTTCTGAACCGTAAGTTTGATGCTGACGCGCCGAACCAGAAGTGGGTGACGGACGTGACGGAGTTCCGCGTCGGGGACCGGAAGCTCTACCTGTCACCGGTCATGGACCTCTTTGACCGGCAGATCATTTCCTATTCCGTTGGGAACTCGCCGAACTTGGAGCTGACCAACAGTTCGCTCCGCGGTGCCCTCGCCTGTCTCGAGCCGGGACAGCAGCCGCTGGTGCATTCGGACCAAGGCGTCCAATACCAGCACGCCTCCTGGCGGATCCTTCTCAACGATGCCGGCGCTGCCCAGTCGATGTCCCGCAAGGGCAACTGCTACGACAACGCAGTCATGGAGAACTTCTTCGGACATCTCAAGGAAGAGCTCTTCCATCACGTTCGCTTCCTGAGCACCGAGGCCCTGGCAACAGCGCTGAAGGAGTACATCCGCTGGTACAACAACGAAAGAATCTCCACAAAGCTCAAGGGTCTGAGCCCGGTCCAATACCGGGCCCAGACCCTTGCGGCCTAGAATCCCACTTAGCCAGTCCAACTTTTGGGGACCAGTTCAGAAAGGTGAGGGAGCGTCGCTTATTTGCAGTACCTCGATGCAGGGTGGGCCGAATACGAGCGGGCGGCGGGGTCTTGCCAGGAGCGCATCGCCGACCAGAGCTTCCGCAGGCCGCCCGCGGCCGGAGGAAGCGTCGGGAGGTGTCTAAGCGACGGCAAGGCGCCGGTGTCCGCGGAACGTGACCACGGCGAAGGCGCCGCTGACCGCCGACGGGGACCACGGCGACGATGACCATGGCGAGGTGACGACGAACGACCAGAGCAGCCTAGAACTTGTGGCGGTTGGCTAGCACCGGGAGCTTCGTTCGGGCTTCCTTGACGACGGCGGGGTCCAGGTCGGCGAACAGCAGGCCGGGGGCGCCGTCGAGCTCTTCGAGGACTTCGCCGAAGGGGGACACGACGGCGGAGTGCCCGACGCCGGTGGGCGCCGCACCCTTGGGCTCGATGCCCTGGCTGGCCGGATCACCCTGGCCGCAGGCGAGGACCAGAGTGGTGGAATCCGCCGCGCGGGCCCGGGCGAGGAGCTTCCACTGCTCGGCCTTGCCGGGACCGGAACCCCAGGAGGCGCACACAATGTTGACCTCGGCGCCGCGGTCGGCGTTTTCGGTGAACAGACCCGGGAACCGGATGTCGTAGCAGGTGGCCAGGCCGAACGTCACGCCGTCGAACTCGAAGGTGACGGGCGCGGTGCCGGCGTCGACGGTATCCGATTCTGCGAAGCCGAAGGCGTCGAACAGATGGATCTTGTCGTAGCTGGTCTCGATGCCGCGGCCGGTGACCAGCAGGGTGTTGCGCACTTTGCCGCCGTCGCCCGCCGTTCCCGGGGTGAACATCCCCGCAACGATCACGATGTCCTGCTCCGCCGCGATGGCGCGCACCGCCGATGCCCAGGGGCCATCCAGCGGCTCCGCGATGTCCAGCAGCGAGTTGCCGAAGGAGCGCATGGTGGCCTCGGGGAACACCACAAGCTCGGCCCCGCCGGATTTTGCCCGGGCCGCATAGTCCGCGACGAGGTCCAGATTTCCGGCAAGATCCCGTCCGGTGATGACTTGAGCAAGTGCAATCCGCACTATTACCTCCATTTTCGGCGCTTGTTCCAGTATGCAACGCCGCTATTCCGTACACTGCACTTCGTCAGGAAAACAGATTCCGGGGCTATTTGTTCGGCCCGGCTAAACTTAAGCAATGGTTATGCCCTACGTAGACACAGCTTCCACCGTAGACGCCTCGCGGGCGTTTCCGCTGGGAATCAGCGTTCCGGTCACCGGTTCGCCGGCAACGGACGATCCTCGGGGTGCCTTCGCGAATGTGGCTGTCTACGCGCCCGGCGTGACCACCCTGGAAATCGCCTACCAGGCGCCCGGGGTGTCTGGCAATTGAAAACCCTGCCGAACGTGACCGACGGCGTGCACCACGGCATCGTCGAAGGCATGCCGGCCGGTTCGCGGTACGGCTTCCGGGCGACGCCGGACCACGAGGCCCTCCCGCTGTCCATGCCCGCCACGGATTTCGACGCCGGCGGCGTGCAGCCGCTGCTGCTGGACCCCTACGGCCGGGCGGTGGACGAGCGCGAGGATTTCATCACGAGCGTCCGGATGGAGAGCGACTTCGATTGGGGTGCCGACCGCGGTCCCAGGATTCCGTGGCGCAACACCATCATCTACGAAGCGCACGTCCGCGGGCAGACCAAGCTGCACCCCGACGTTCCCGAAGACCTCCAGGGCACCTACGCCGGACTGGCGCACCCGGCCATGATCGAGCACCTGATCGCGCTGGGGATCACCGCCGTGCAGCTTCTCCCGGTGCACTTCCACGTGGACGAACCGCACCTGCAGAACCTCGGCATGACGAACTACTGGGGCTACAACACGGCCGCGTTCTTTGCCCCGCACCCCGGCTACGCCACCGAGGCGGCGCAGGCCCTCGGCGCGCAGGCCGTCCAGGACGAGTTCAAGGGCATGGTCAAGCTGCTGCATGCCGCCGGCCTTGAGGTCATTCTCGACGTCGTCTACAACCACACCGCCGAGGGCGGCCCGGACGGCCGGACGCTCAGCTTCCGCGGCCTGGGCGAGATGACCTATTACCGCAATGACGGCCACGGCAAGTACGTGGACACCACCGGCTGCGGCAACAGCCTGAACTTCGGCGAGCCCCGGGTGATCCAGCTGGTGCTGGATTCGCTGCGTTACTGGGTGACCGAGTTCCACATCGACGGCTTCCGCTTCGACCTCGCCGTGACACTGGCCCGCAACGCCGCCAACGAGTTCGATCCCCGGCACCCGTTCCTGGTCGCGATAGGCGCCGACCCGGTGCTGTCCGCCACGAAACTCATCGCCGAGCCATGGGATATCGGCTACGGGGGCTGGCAGACCGGCCGCTTCCCCGCCGGCTGGGTGGACTGGAACGACCACTTCCGCGACGCCGTCCGCAGCTTCTGGCTCGCAGACCGCGCCTCGATCGACGCCGGCGGGCAGGGCGGTTCGGTGGCCCGCCTCGCGGACGCCCTCTCCGGCTCCGCGAGCCTGTTTGAGCCGTCCGGCAGGTCCCGGCTCGCCTCCGTCAACATCGTCACCGCCCATGACGGTTTCACTCTGGCCGACCTTGTGGCCTACGACCGCAAGCACAACGAGGCGAACGGCGAACAGAACCGTGACGGCCACGGCGACAACCGCAGCTACAACCACGGCTTCGAGGGGCCCACCGAGGACGAGGACATCCTCGCCCGGCGCGCCCAGTCCAGCCGCAACCTGATGGCTTCGCTCATGATCTCCCAGGGCGTGCCCATGATCACCGCCGGGGACGAGGTCGGCCGCACCCAGCAGGGCAACAACAACGCCTACTGCCAGGACAACCCCATCACCTGGATCGATTGGACCAGCACGCCCGAGTCGCACTCGATGCTGCGCACCACCAAGCGCGTCATACGGCTCCGCAAGGAATTCCTTGCCGGGCAGCCGCATGACTACCCGACGCGCGAAAAGCAGTCCTACTTCCACTGGTTCGACGAGCGCGGCGAGCCCATGGCCGGGGACCGCTGGCAGGATCCGGGCCACCGGGTGGTGCAGCTCCTGCTCGGTTCCGACGACGGCCACGTCGACGGACTCGTGGTGGTCAACGGCGGCGCCAAGGACATCAAAGTCACGCTGCCCCAGCTGAGCAATGAGGACGGGACCGGCAACCGGATCTTCGAACTCCGCCTGACCACCTCCGGGCTCCACGACCGGCGCCAGGGCGTCCGGGTCGCGTCCGGGGAGCGGGACGTGGTGCAGGCCAATTCCATCAACATCTACCGCACGTAGTCCGGCCGTGCCCACCCGGGCACGACGGAACGGGAAACAAAGGAACCCATGAAGATCTACTCCGCAGACACCTGGACCATCGAGGAGCTGCAGGCTCTGGCGGCCGACGCCGGCCGCCGGACTCTGCTGGTCCCGGCCGCCGATACCAAGCGGGCCGTCCTGGAGACGTTCGCGGAGACGCTGGACTTCCCGGAGGACTACGGAGTGGACTTCGACGCGCTCAACGACACCCTGCACGACTTCGCTGATGCCGTCGCCGACGACGGCCAGGCCCCCATCACCTTCATTTGGGAGGTCCCGGCCGCCTTCCGGGCCGACCGTTCCTTCGGCGTGATCTGCGAAGTCCTGCAGGACGCCGAGCGCTACGCCGGAGAGAACCTGGCCGTCACCGCCGTCTGCCTCTAGCGGACCGGCCCCTAAGCGTTGACGATCAGGCCCAGTTCCGCCTTGGACGCGAGGGCCGGGTGCTTCGGGAGCACCCGGACCGTGTAGCCGAAGGAACCGGACCGGTCGATCACTACGGTTCCGCTGAAAAGGTGCCGGCCCTTGCCGAGGTCTTCAATCGCCTTGAGCTCCGCCACCGTGACATCGGCCAGCTCGTCGCTGTCCTCCGCCTTGCCGTACGCCACTTCGACGGCCACGTCATCGGGGGTGAGATCGTGCAGGGCAACGTAGGCATTCACCTGGAGCATGTCGCCGATCTGCGGGTCCTCCGAGACACCCACCGAGTCCACATGCTCCACCTGGAGCTGGGGCCACGCGGCCCTGACCATGGAGGTCCAGGCCGCCAGGGCCTTGGCCTCGGCAAAATTGTCCGCCACTGCCCGCCGGCCGGCGACGGCGGCCGGCCGGTACAGGACGTTGACGTAGTCCTTGAGCATCCGGTCGGCGGAGACTGCCGGACCCAGGTGGGACATGGTGTGCTTGATCATTGAGACCCAATGCGTGGGGACAGCCTGCGGTCCGGACTGCGAAGGCCCTGCGGCGCCGGCGCCGTCGGACACCGTCAGGCCGTAGAAGCGCGGGGCCACCTGCGTCTCCAGCAGCTCGTACAGCGCGGCAGCCTCGATGTCGTCGCGTTCCTCGGGGATGCTCCGTTGTTGGCGGTCGGAATCGCCCAGCCGTTCTCGCCGTCGTACATCTCGTCCCACCAGCCGTCCAGGACGGAGAGGTTGAGCGAGCCGTTCAGGGCGGCCTTCATGCCGGAAGTGCCGCACGCCTCGAGCGGACGCAGCGGGTTGTTCAGCCACACATCGCAGCCCGGGAACAAGGTCCGGGCCATAGCGATGTCGTAGTTCGGCAGGAACGCGATCCGGTGCCGCACCGCCGGATCGTCGGTGAACCGGACGAGGTCCTGGATCATCTTCTTGCCCGCGTCGTCGGCCGGGTGCGATTTGCCTGCGATGACCAGCTGGATCGGGTGGGTCTTGTGCAGCAGCAGGGCCTTGAGCCGCTCAGGCTCGCGCAGCATGAGGGTGAGCCGCTTGTAGGTGGGCACACGCCGGGCGAAGCCGATGGTCAGGATGTCCGGGTCCAGCACGGAATCCGTCCACGCGAGCTCGGCGTCGGCCGCGCCGCGCTTCTTCCAGGCGGCCCGGAGCCGGCGCCGGACGTCCTCCACGAGGGAGACGCGCAGCTCGCGGCGGAGGGCCCAGACGTCCTCGTCGCTGACGTTGTAGGCGAGGTCCCAGCGGCCCGGCTCCTCGGCGTCGGCGCCGAACTGGTCACGGGCCAGGGCAGAGACACGCGGGTCCACCCACGTGGGCACGTGCACGCCGTTGGTGACCGACGTGATCGGCACCTCGGAATGGTCGAACCCGGGCCACAGTGCGGAGAACATTCCGCGGGACACCACGCCGTGCAGCTTGGCCACGCCGTTGGCACGCTGCGCCAGCCGCAGTCCCATCACGGCCATGTTGAAGACGAACGGGTTGCCGTCGGTGTAGTTCTCGCGGCCCAGGTCCAGGATCTTGGCCACCGGCACGTCCGGAGCCAGGCCGGCGTCGAAGAAGTGCTGGATCTGCGAGACTTCGAAGCGGTCGATGCCGGCCGGGACCGGGGTGTGGGTGGTGAAAACCGTGGACGCGCGTCCGGCGGCCAGTGCCTCGTCCCAGCTCAGCGGTTCGGCGGCGGCCATCATTTCCTGGATGCGTTCCACGCCCAGGAAGCCGGCGTGTCCCTCGTTGGTGTGGAACACCTCCGGCGCGGGGCTGCCGGTGAGTTTCTGGAAGGCGCGGAGGGCCTTGACGCCGCCCATGCCCAGCAGGAGCTCCTGCTGGAGGCGGTGGTCGCCGCCGCCGCCGTACAGGCGGTCGGTGATTCCGCGCGCGGCTTCGTCGTTGCCGGGGACGTTGGAGTCCAGGAGCAGCAGCGGGACACGCCCGACGTCGGCGCGCCAGACGTGCGCCAGCAGGCGGCGGCCGTGGGGAGCGGCAGCGAGATCTGGATGGGCTTGCCGTTGCCGTCCGCGGAGGCCTCGCGCAGGAGGGTCAGCGGCAGCCCGTCCGGATCAAGGACGGGGTAGGTTTCCTGCTGCCAGGCGTCACGGGACAGTGACTGCTTGAAGTAGCCGGCCTGGTAGAGCAGCCCGACGCCGATCAGCGGCACACCCAGGTCCGATGCTGCCTTCAGGTGGTCGCCGGCCAGGATGCCGAGGCCGCCGGAGTACTGCGGCAGCACCTCGGTGATGCCGAACTCGGGGAGAAGTAGGCGATGCACGCCGGTGCCCCGTCGCCGAGGCTCTGGTACCAGCGGGGCTGCTCGAGGTACCGGTCGAGGTCCTCGGCGGCAGCATGGACCCGGTGCACCACGTCCTGGTCCGCGGCGAGGCGCTGCAGTTCCTCCCGGCTGACAAGGCCGAGGAAGCTCACCGGATCATGGGAGCTTTCGGCCCAGATCTTCGGATTCAGGCCCTCGAACAGCTGCCGCGTGGGCCGGTGCCAGGACCACCGGAGATTGGTGGCCAGCCGTGCCAGCGGCCGGATCGGCTCGGGAAGAACGGTTCGGACGGTAAATCTGCGGATTGCCTTCACCTGCGAAACACTAACGGACAAGTCGGGGGCCCGGAACCGGTTTAAGTTTCTTTTGTATAAATGACGGACAGGCTTCCGGAAAACCTTTCGAAAAACGGAGCAGCCTTAGCAATCTGGCCGATTTGTCGATAACGTCGAGCCTGTGACGACTAACTCGCGAACCAGTGCCGTGTCCAAGCAAAAGCCGAAGGCCCTGATCACGGACGGCCTTCGCTTTGGCCGTTTTCCGATCACCGCCGTACAGCCGGCGGTTGACGGCGGGAAATTCCCCGCCAAAGCCGTTGTGGGAGAAACCCTGGTGGTGGGCGCCACCGCCTTCCGGGAGGGTCACGACCAGCTCGGCGTCAGCGCTGTCCTCCTGGATCCGCGCGGCAAGGAACGCCAGCGTGTCCGTCTCGCCCCGCCCCGCGGCAACCGCGGCAAGGGAACCGACCGCTGGGAAGGTCTGCTGACCCCGACCGCCACGGGCAACTGGTCCTTCGTGATCGAAGCCTGGCACGACCGCTACGGCACCTGGCACCACAACGCGGAGGTCAAGGTGGAAGCCGGCATCGACGTCGAACTCATGCTGGCCGAAGGCGCCGCGCTGCTCACCGAAGCGTCGGAGGACTCCTCGCGTCCGTCCGCCGACCGGCGGACGCTGCGGATGGCCGTCGTCGGGCTCAACGACGCCGGGAAGACCCCGGAGGAGCGCCTCGCTGCCGGGTTCAGCCCGGAGGTGGCCGCCGTCGTCGACCGCCAGCCGATCCGCGAAATGGTCACCGTCTCCGAGAGTTACCCCCTGCTGGTGGAGCGCGAGCTCGCAGGCCGGGGTGCCTGGTACGAATTCTTCCCCGGTCCGAGGGTGCCGTCCGCGATCACGCCACCGGCGAGTGGACCTCCGGCACGTTCCGCACCGCCGCCAAGCGGCTCGACGCCGTCGCGGCCATGGGTTTCGACATCATTTACATGCCGCCGATCCACCCGATCGGCATCCAGCACCGCAAGGGCCCCAACAACACCCTGCTGGCCGGACCGCACGATCCGGGCTCCCCGTGGGCCATCGGTGCCAAAGAGGGCGGCCATGACGCCATCCACCCGGACCTTGGCACCTTTGAGGACTTCGACGCCTTCGTGGCGCGGGCCGGGGAACTGGGACTGGAAGTCGCCCTCGACCTGGCGCTGCAGGCCGCGCCGGACCACCCTGGGTCGCCAGCCACCCCGAATGGTTCACCACCCGCGTTGACGGCAGCATCGCCTACGCGGAGAACCCGCCGAAGAAGTACCAGGACATCTTCCCGCTCAACTTCGACAACGATCCGGCAGGCCTGTCCAACGAGATCCTGCGCATCGTCCTCCTCTGGGTGAGCCACGGCGTCAAGATCTTCCGCGTTGACAACCCGCACACCAAACCGGTGTGGTTCTGGGAATGGCTGATCGCCAAGGTCAACAAGAAGCACCCCGACGTCGTCTTCCTCGCCGAGGCGTTCACCCGCCCGGCCATGATGCATGCCCTGGGCCGCGCCGGCTTCCAGCAGTCCTACACGTACTTCACCTGGCGGAACACCAAGGAGGAACTGGAGGAGTACTTCCAGGAGGTCAGCCACGAGTCGCCGGCGTTCTTCCGGCCGAACTTCTTTGTCAACACCCCGGACATCCTGACGGAGTTCCTGCAGTACGGCGGGCCGCCCGCGTTCAAGATCCGGGCCGCGCTGGCTTCCACGGCGAGTCCCATCTGGGGCGTCTACGCCGGCTTCGAACTCTACGAGCACGTGGCGCGGCCCGGCGCCGAGGAGTACATCGACAACGAAAAGTTCGAGTACAAGTCCCGCGACTGGGACGCCGCGGCCGAATCCGGCCGCAGCCTGGCCCCGTACCTGACCCGGCTCAACGCGATCCGCCGCGCCCACCCCGCCCTGGGGGACCTGCAGAACCTGACGGTGCACGAAAGCACGGACAACGCCACGGTGGTCTACTCGAAGCACAAGACCCTTCCCGACGGCACGAAGGACACCCTGATCATCGTCGTCAACGTGGACCCGCACGGCATCCGTGAGAGCACGGTGACCCTGGACCTGGCAGCGCTCGAGCTGGATCCGGAGAACCTGACGCACAATGGCCGTTTTATGGTGGATGACCTGCTGACCGGCGAGAGCTGGGAATGGGGGAGTACAACTACGTTCGACTGGACGCCCATGTAGAACCCGCACACATTCTTAGCATCCGGAGGTAGAACGAGTGAGTTTCAGCCCGACGAACCCCAACCAGCATTTCAGCCCGAAGGGGACCTTTGAACTGAACGCGCCCGGCCTCCAGCATGATCCGCACTGGTACCGCAAGGCGGTGTTCTACGAGGTGCTGGTCCGGGGTTCGCCGACGGAAACGGTGACGGCTCCGGCGACTTCCACGGGCTGATCGACAAGCTGGATTACCTGCAGTGGCTCGGCGTCGACTGCCTCTGGCTCCCACCGTTCTTCCAGTCGCCGCTCCGGGACGGCGGCTACGACATCTCGGACTACAACTCCGTGCTCGACGAATTCGGCACCATCAGCGATTTCAAGCGGCTCGTCGCGGAGGCCCACGCCCGCGGCGTGCGTGTGATTATTGACCTTCCGCTGAACCACACCTCGGATCAGCACCCCTGGTTCCAGGAGTCCCGCAAGGACCCGGACGGCCCTTTCGGCGACTTCTACGTCTGGAGCGACACGGACGAGAAGTACGAAGACGCACGCATCATCTTCGTGGACACCGAAGAATCCAACTGGACCTTCGACCCGATCCGGCGCCAGTTCTTCTGGCACCGCTTCTTCAGCCACCAGCCGGATCTCAACTTTGAGAACCCCAAAGTCATCGACGCGCTCTTCGACGTCGTGCGGTTCTGGCTGGACCAGGGCATCGACGGCTTCCGTGCGGACGCCATCCCGTACCTCTTCGAGGAAGAGGGCACCAACTGCGAGAACCTGCCCCAGACCCACGAATTCCTGCGCAAGCTGCGCAAGATGGTCGACGAAAGCTACCCGGGCCGCGTGATCATCGCCGAGGCCAACCAGCCGCCGGCTGAAGTGGTTGAGTACTTCGGCACGCAGGAGGAACCGGAATGCCACATGGCCTTCCACTTCCCGATCATGCCGCGGCTGTACTACGCGCTGCGGGACCAGAAGGCCGCGCCCATCATCGAGACGATGAAGGACACCCCGGACATTCCGGACGGCGCCCAGTGGGGCACGTTCCTGCGGAACCACGACGAGCTGACCCTGGAAATGGTCACCGCCGACGAGCGCGCCGCCATGCTCGGCTGGTACGCGCCGGACCCGCGCATGCGCGCCAACATCGGCATCCGGCGGCGGCTGGCGCCGCTGCTGGACAACTCCCGCTCCGAGATTGAACTCATCAATGCCCTGCTGCTCTCCCTGCCCGGCAGTCCGTTCCTTTACTACGGGGACGAGATCGGCATGGGGGACAACATCTGGCTGGAGGACCGCGACGCCGTCCGTACGCCCATGCAGTGGAACCCCGACCGCAACGCCGGGTTCTCGCACGCGGATCCCGGCAAGCTGTACCTTCCGGTGATCCAGTCGCTGGTCTACAACTACAGCATGGCCAACGTCGAGGCCGAAGCAGCCCATTCGGGGTCGCTGCTGCGCTGGACGCGCCAGATCCTCAGTGTCCGCAAGAACCACCCCGCCTTCGGCCTGGGTGGTTTCGAGCACGTCGAGGCAGACCACGACGTCGTCCTCGCCTACCTGCGGGAGCTGAAGGACGGCAACTCGGCCGGCGAGGACAGCGAAACCATCCTGTGCGCCTTCAACCTGTCCCAGCACCCCGTGGCCACCACGTTGCGGGTACCGAGGTTCGCCGGCCGGGGCCTCCGGGACGTGTTCGGCGGCCAGGCGTTCCCGGGGATCTCCGACGACGGAACCCTGACGCTGACCCTGGGCAGCCATGACTTCTTCTGGCTGCGGATCCGCTCGGCCGCCTCCAACCCGGCGTCGCCCTACACACAGGCCATGCCGATCCTGTCCATCGAAGGCTGAGATGACCCGACCCACCCTTACCCCTGCTCTGAGCGGACTGCTCGGCGGCTGGCTTCCGCGCCAGCGATGGTTCCCCGTCAAAAGCGCGGCGTTCAGCTTCGAGCCGGCCGGGCGCCTGAGCCTGGCCGGCGAACCCGGCGGCGCACGAGATGCGGCCGGACTTGAGGTGCTGCTGCTGGCCGTGAGCTACCCGACGCCGGACGGCTCCCGTACCGACGTCGTCCAGGTGCCGCTTAGCATTCGGCGCTCCCCGCTTGGCGGGGCGGAATCAGGGCTGATCGGGCGGGTTTCCATTCCGGACCCGGCCGGGTCCGTGGGGCGCCCGACGCCGTGGGCGCGCCCGACGACCGGTGGGTCTACGACGGCGTCCACGACTCCGAATTCATCGCCGCGTGGCTGGAGCTGATGCGCCTCGGCGGCACCGCGCAGTCCGGGAACGCTTCGGGCCACCTCGTTGAGTCCGGCTACGTCCTCCCGCGGGCAACCGGCGTCGTGAAGGTCCTCTCCGGCGAGCAGTCCAACAGTTCCGTGATCGTCGACGACGGCAAGTCGGCCGCGATCCTGAAGTTCTTCCGGGTGCTCTCCGAGGGTCAAAACCCGGAAGTGGAAATCGGTGCAGCCTTGACCGCCGGGCGCACGTTCGAAGTGCCGGCAACCCTGGGGTGGGTCACCGGGGAGTGGGACGCGCCGAGCGGGGAACACCACGGCCATCCCGCGCGCGGCGAACTGGCCGTGGCGCACGAGTTCCTCGCCGGCGGACTGGACGCCTGGCGGCTGGCCGTCAATGCGGCGAGCCGCGGCCAGGAATTCACCGCCGAGGCACACGCGCTCGGCGCCGCCACCGCCACGGTGCACCGCCGGCTGGCCGAGGCGCTTGGCGTTGCTTCCGAATCTGTCCCGGGCAGTGACATCGCGCCAGGCGTCGCCCAGAGGGTGCGGCAGTCCTGGGCCCAGGCCGGTGCCGCCGTCGGCCCGTACGACGACGCGCTGGACCGTCTCCTCCTGCGACTTGAGGGCAGCGGCGCCGGTCCCCTGCAAAGGATCCACGGTGATCTCCACCTGGGCCAGATCCTCCAGGTTCCGGGCGGCCGCGGGAAGTCTCCGCGCTGGGCCATTCTCGATTTTGAGGGCGAACCGCTGCGGCCGATTTCGGAACGCAATTTCCCGGACGTCCCGCTGCGTGACGTCGTCGGGATGCTGCGGTCCTTTGACTACGCCGCCGGCGCGGCGGTCCGCGAGCACCCGGACGCGGACGTCCCGGACACCTGGGTCGACGACTGCGCCGAGGCCTTCCTGGCCGGCTACGCGGACGTCATTCCCGGCAGTATCGACCGCGATTCGCCTCTTTTCGTGGCACTGTGGCTCGACAAGGCACTTTACGAAGTCATCTACGAGCTACGGAACAGGCCGGACTGGCTCTCCATTCCGGTCAACGCATCACGTCGTCTCCTCGGCAGTACAGGCTCCGGCGTTCCGGCCGAAGCCGCAGCGGAAGGTATCAAAATGACAGGTTCAGCACGTATCGATCGTCCCGGAAGCCCACTCCAGGTGGACGCGGAGACGCTGGCGAGGGTCGCCGCCGGCGAACACCACGCCCCCACTCGGTCCTGGGCGCGCACCTCGATGACCACGGGCATGTCACCATCCGCACGGTCAAGCACCTCGCCGAAGCCGTTTCTGTTGTGACCGCGGCCGGCACTTTTCCGATGACGCACGAGTCCGGCGGCGTGTGGGTTGCCGTGCTGGAACCGCTGGAGCAGGGCCACGTGCCGGACTACCGGCTGGAAGTGACGTATGAGGGCCAGACGCCGCAGCCGGCCGATGACCCCTACCGCTACCTGCCCACGATTGGCGAGCTTGACCTGCACCTGATCGGTGAGGGCCGCCACGAGCGCCTCTGGGATGTGCTCGGCGCGCACGTCCAGCACTACAAGTCCGGCATGGGCGACGTCGACGGCGTGTCCTTCGCCGTGTGGGCCCCGAACGCCCAGGCCGTCCGGGTCAAGGGCGACTTCAACGGCTGGGACGGGCGGCAGCACTCCATGCGGTCCCTCGGCTCCTCCGGGGTTTGGGAACTCTTCCTCCCCGGCGTTCTAGCAGGGGCGTGCTACAAATTTGAGATCCGGACCCGGGACGGCTACTGGGTGGAGAAGGCGGATCCGATGGCCTTCGGCACCGAGGTCCCGCCGCTGACGGCGTCGCGCGTCGTCGAACCCTCCTACGCCTTCAAAGACGCGGAGTGGATGGAGGCCAGGGCCGGGCGGGACCCGCACAACTCGCCGATGAGTGTCTACGAAGTGCACCTCGGCTCGTGGCGGGTCGGCCTCAGCTACCGGGAACTGGCCAAGGAACTGGTGGCCTACGTCAAGTGGCTGGGCTTCACCCACGTGGAGTTCATGCCCGTGGCGGAACACCCCTTCGGCGGGTCCTGGGGCTACCAGGTGACCTCCTACTTCGCCCCGACATCACGCTTCGGTCATCCCGACGAATTCCGGTACCTCGTGGACGAACTCCACCAGGCCGGCATCGGCGTGCTGCTGGACTGGGTCCCCGCGCACTTCCCCAAGGATGAGTGGGCGCTTGCCCGGTTCGACGGCGAGGCCCTGTACGAACACGCCGACCCGAACCTTGGCGAGCACCCGGACTGGGGAACGCTGATCTTCGACTTCGGCCGTAGCGAAGTCCGGAACTTCCTCGTCGCCAATGCGCTGTACTGGCTCGACGAATTCCACATCGACGGCCTCCGCGTGGACGCCGTCGCCTCGATGCTCTACCTCGACTACTCCCGCGAGGAAGGGCAGTGGCAGCCGAACCGCTTCGGCGGGCGGGAGAACCTCGAGGCCATCTCCTTCCTGCAGGAAGTCAATGCCACGGTCTACAAGACGCACCCCGGTGCGGTCATGATCGCCGAGGAATCCACCGCGTTCCCGGGGTCACCGCGCCCACGAGCCAGGGCGGCCTGGGCTTCGGGATCAAATGGAACATGGGCTGGATGCACGATTCGCTCAAGTACATTTCCGAGGACCCGTTCAACCGCCGCTGGCACCACGGCACCGTCACGTTCTCCATGGTCTACGCCTACACGGAGAACTTCCTGCTGCCGATCAGCCACGACGAAGTTGTGCACGGCAAGGGTTCGATGCTGCGCAAGATGCCCGGTGACCGCTGGCAGCAGCTGGCCAACCTGCGCGCCTTCCTGGGCTACCAGTGGGCGCACCCGGGCAAGCAACTGATCTTCATGGGCACCGAATTCGGCCAGGAAGCCGAATGGTCGGAGCAGCACGGCCTGGACTGGTGGCTGGCTGAAATCCCCGCGCACCGCGGGATGCAACTCCTGACCAAGGACCTCAATGAGTTGTACAGCGCCACCCCGGCGCTCTACGAACAGGACAACGACCCCGCCGGCTTCCAGTGGATCAACGGCGGGGACTCGGACCGCAACGTCCTGACCTTCATCCGCCGGGACGCCGCGGGAGACCCGCTGGTGTGCACCTTCAACTTCTCCGGGGGCCGCACACGGACTTCCGCCTCGGTGTCCCCTTGGCGGGGAGTGGCAGGAAGTGCTGAACACCGACGCCGACACGTACGGAGGCTCCGGCGTCTTGAACGAGGGCACGCTGACGGCCACGGACGCCGGCATCGACGGCCAGCCCGCAACACTCACCGTCACGCTGCCTCCCCTGGGCGCCGCCTTCTTCAAACCGGTGAGCTGACGCCGGACCTGAGGCCCCGGCGGGCGCCGGCGTGAGCTCCGCTGAAGAGCCCGGAATCCCCGTGATTCCGGGCTTTTCAACGCCCTGCCGGAGGGCCCGACGGCGCCCACTTTGTCACCAAGGCAAAGTGGTGGTAGAGTTTATTTCCGCGCTGCTCCCCGGAGTTGATCCGCCACCAAGACCCAGATGCCTCACGGCGAGACTGAGTCGGGACGCGGATTTGACAAGGGTGAAGCGGCCCGGTAAGTTTGAAAAGTTGCTCCGGAGCGATCCGCGACCGTTTGGTTGTGGTGGTGCCGGGTGTGTCTGTTGTTTGAGAACTCAATAGTGTGCCAAGTTTGTTGATACCAATTTATTGTATTGAATTGGTTGAATTTGCCGGGCCCGCCACCCCGTGGTGTGGTCTGGTGTTTTTGGCTGGTTTCAAATTTTGTGCATTGTGTGCATCCCGTTTTCCCGGGGCGCATGGTGTGTCTGTTTTACTTCAACGGAGAGTTTGATCCTGGCTCAGGATGAACGCTGGCGGCGTGCTTAACACATGCAAGTCGAACGATGATCCCAGCTTGCTGGGGGATTAGTGGCGAACGGGTGAGTAACACGTGAGTAACCTGCCCTTAACTCTGGGATAAGCCTGGGAAACTGGGTCTAATACCGGATATGACTCCTCATCGCATGGTGGGGGTGGAAAGCTTTATTGTGGTTTTGGATGGACTCGCGGCCTATCAGCTTGTTGGTGAGGTAATGGCTCACCAAGGCGACGACGGGTAGCCGGCCTGAGAGGGTGACCGGCCACACTGGGACTGAGACACGGCCCAGACTCCTACGGGAGGCAGCAGTGGGGAATATTGCACAATGGGCGAAAGCCTGATGCAGCGACGCCGCGTGAGGGATGACGGCCTTCGGGTTGTAAACCTCTTTCAGTAGGGAAGAAGCGAAAGTGACGGTACCTGCAGAAGAAGCGCCGGCTAACTACGTGCCAGCAGCCGCGGTAATACGTAGGGCGCAAGCGTTATCCGGAATTATTGGGCGTAAAGAGCTCGTAGGCGGTTTGTCGCGTCTGCCGTGAAAGTCCGGGGCTCAACTCCGGATCTGCGGTGGGTACGGGCAGACTAGAGTGATGTAGGGGAGACTGGAATTCCTGGTGTAGCGGTGAAATGCGCAGATATCAGGAGGAACACCGATGGCGAAGGCAGGTCTCTGGGCATTAACTGACGCTGAGGAGCGAAAGCATGGGGAGCGAACAGGATTAGATACCCTGGTAGTCCATGCCGTAAACGTTGGGCACTAGGTGTGGGGGACATTCCACGTTTTCCGCGCCGTAGCTAACGCATTAAGTGCCCCGCCTGGGGAGTACGGCCGCAAGGCTAAAACTCAAAGGAATTGACGGGGGCCCGCACAAGCGGCGGAGCATGCGGATTAATTCGATGCAACGCGAAGAACCTTACCAAGGCTTGACATGAACCGGAAACACCTGGAAACAGGTGCCCCGCTTGCGGTCGGTTTACAGGTGGTGCATGGTTGTCGTCAGCTCGTGTCGTGAGATGTTGGGTTAAGTCCCGCAACGAGCGCAACCCTCGTTCTATGTTGCCAGCGCGTTATGGCGGGGACTCATAGGAGACTGCCGGGGTCAACTCGGAGGAAGGTGGGGACGACGTCAAATCATCATGCCCCTTATGTCTTGGGCTTCACGCATGCTACAATGGCCGGTACAAAGGGTTGCGATACTGTGAGGTGGAGCTAATCCCAAAAGCCGGTCTCAGTTCGGATTGGGGTCTGCAACTCGACCCCATGAAGTCGGAGTCGCTAGTAATCGCAGATCAGCAACGCTGCGGTGAATACGTTCCCGGGCCTTGTACACACCGCCCGTCAAGTCACGAAAGTTGGTAACACCCGAAGCCGGTGGCCTAACCCCTTGTGGGAGGGAGCTGTCGAAGGTGGGACTGGCGATTGGGACTAAGTCGTAACAAGGTAGCCGTACCGGAAGGTGCGGCTGGATCACCTCCTTTCTAAGGAGCACCTACAACCACCGTGCCCCATGTATGTGGGTGTGGCGGGGTTGTCAGGAGTAGGCCCGTTGCGCAGACGATAGTTCTGCGGCGGGTGCTCACGGGTGGAATATCAGCAAATAGCGGCCGCGTGTTCTTTCCCGGCGCCCAGTACGGATCCTCTCTTCTTCGGAAGGGCGGTGGTCCTGGAACGGTGCGGGGTTTGGTTGCGCGGTTTAGTGTTTGGCACACTGTTGGGTCCTGAGACAACAGGACCACGGTCCACGGTCTGTCCCTTTGGGGGCGGGTTGTGGGGTGTGGGACTTGTGTTTCTGGTTTCCTGGCTGCACCGATCACACGGTTGCTTCCCCTGTTGGGGGTGGGTGTGTGGGGTGTGTGGTACGGGGTTGTTGTTTGAGAACTACATAGTGGACGCGAGCATCTTTTATAAGAAGCAATTTCCAAGAATATGAACCTGGATCTGGCCCGGGCGCCTCTTTGGGGTGTGTGGGTTGGTTTTCATGGTTCTCTCGAAAATTAGTTTTTTTGATCTTTTGTGGTCAAGTTTTTAAGAGCACACGGTGGATGCCTTGGCATTAGGAGCCGAAGAAGGACGTAGGAATCTGCGATAAGCCTGGGGGAGTCGATAACCGGACTGTGATCCCAGGGTGTCCGAATGGGGAAACCCCGCCAGGGGCGCGAGTTGCCTGGTGACCCGCATCTGAACACATAGGGTGCGTGGAGGGAACGCGGGGAAGTGAAACATCTCAGTACCCGCAGGAAGAGAAAACAATAGTGATTCCGTCAGTAGTGGCGAGCGAACGCGGATCAGGCTAAACCGTTCCATGTGTGATAGCCGGCGGGCGTTGCATGGTCGGGGTTGTGGGACTTCCCATTCTGTCTCTGCCGGGGCAGTGGGGTGAGTAGTACAGGCATAGGTGAACGGTCTTGAAAGGCCGGCCAGAGAGGGTGTGAGCCCCGTAACCGAAATGTTGTGTACCGCCCGGTGAAGTATCCCAAGTAGCACGGGGCCCGAGAAATCCCGTGCGAATCTGTCAGGACCACCTGATAAGCCTAAATACTCCCTAATGACCGATAGCGGACCAGTACCGTGAGGGAAAGGTGAAAAGTACCCCGGGAGGGGAGTGAAACAGTACCTGAAACCGTGTGCTTACAATCCGTCGGAGCCTCCGCAGCTTGCTGTGTTGTGGTGACGGCGTGCCTTTGAAGAATGAGCCTGCGAGTTAGTGTTACGTCGCGAGGTTAACCCGTGTGGGGAAGCCGTAGCGAAAGCGAGTCTGAATAGGGCGTTGCAGTGGCGTGATCTAGACCCGAAGCGAAGTGATCTACCCATGGCCAGGTTGAAGCGACGGTAAGACGTCGTGGAGGACCGAACCCACTTCAGTTGAAAATGGAGGGGATGAGCTGTGGGTAGGGGTGAAAGGCCAATCAAACTTCGTGATAGCTGGTTCTCCCCGAAATGCATTTAGGTGCAGCGTTGCGTGTTTCTTACCGGAGGTAGAGCTACTGGATGGCTAATGGGCCCTACAAGGTTACTGACGTCAGCCAAACTCCGAATGCCGGTAAGTGAGAGCGCAGCAGTGAGACTGTGGGGGATAAGCTTCATAGTCGAGAGGGAAACAGCCCAGACCACCAACTAAGGCCCCTAAGCGTGTGCTAAGTGGGAAAGGATGTGGAGTTGCGAAGACAACCAGGAGGTTGGCTTAGAAGCAGCCATCCTTAAAAGAGTGCGTAATAGCTCACTGGTCAAGTGATTCCGCGCCGACAATGTAGCGGGGCTCAAGTACACCGCCGAAGTTGTGGATTTCAGACAACAGCCAAGCCCTTGTGGTTCAGGCGTCTGGAGTGGTAGGGGAGCGTCGTGTGGGCAGTGAAGTCGCGGTGTAAACCAGCGGTGGAGCCTACACGAGTGAGAATGCAGGCATGAGTAGCGAAAGACGGGTGAGAAACCCGTCCGCCGAATGATCAAGGGTTCCAGGGTCAAGCTAATCTGCCCTGGGTAAGTCGGGACCTAAGGCGAGGCCGACAGGCGTAGTCGATGGACAACGGGTTGATATTCCCGTACCGGCGAAAAACCGCCCATGCTGAACAGGGGATACTAACCGCCCGAGACCTGCCCGACACCCCTTGTGGGTGAAGGGTTTTGGTGGAGCGCGGGACCTGATCCTGGGAGGCAAGCGTATTAACAGGTGTGACGCAGGAAGGTAGCCGAGCCGGGCGATGGTTGTCCCGGTCTAAGGATGTAGGGCGAACGGTAGGCAAATCCGCCGTTCATGATGCCTGAGATCCGATGGGACTCCCGTAAGGGGGATTCGGTGATCCTATGCTGCCGAGAAAAGCATCGACGCGAGGTTTTAGCCGCCCGTACCCCAAACCGACACAGGTGATCAGGTAGAGAATACTAAGGCGATCGAGAGAATTATGGTTAAGGAACTCGGCAAAATGCCCCCGTAACTTCGGGAGAAGGGGGCCCCCATCGTGATGGACACTAGCTGTCCGGAGCGTGCAGGGGCCGCAGAGACCAGGGGAAGCGACTGTTTACTAAAAACACAGGTCCGTGCGAAGTCGCAAGACGATGTATACGGACTGACTCCTGCCCGGTGCTGGAAGGTTAAGAGGACCGGTTAGCCGCAAGGCGAAGCTGAGAATTTAAGCCCCAGTAAACGGCGGTGGTAACTATAACCATCCTAAGGTAGCGAAATTCCTTGTCGGGTAAGTTCCGACCTGCACGAATGGAGTAACGACTTCCCCGCTGTCTCAACCATAAACTCGGCGAAATTGCAGTACGAGTAAAGATGCTCGTTACGCGCAGCAGGACGGAAAGACCCCGAGACCTTTACTATAGTTTGGTATTGGTGTTCGGAGTGGCTTGTGTAGGATAGGTGGGAGACGTTGAAGCCCGGACGCCAGTTCGGGTGGAGTCATCGTTGAAATACCACTCTGGTCACTTTGGACATCTAACTTCGGCCCGTAATCCGGGTCAGGGACAGTGCCTGATGGGTAGTTTAACTGGGGCGGTTGCCTCCTAAAAAGTAACGGAGGCGCCCAAAGGTTCCCTCAGCCTGGTTGGCAATCAGGTGTCGAGTGTAAGTGCACAAGGGAGCTTGACTGTGAGAGAGACATCTCGAGCAGGGACGAAAGTCGGGACTAGTGATCCGGCGGTACATTGTGGAATGGCCGTCGCTCAACGGATAAAAGGTACCTCGGGGATAACAGGCTGATCTTGCCCAAGAGTCCATATCGACGGCATGGTTTGGCACCTCGATGTCGGCTCGTCGCATCCTGGGGCTGGAGTAGGTCCCAAGGGTTGGGCTGTTCGCCCATTAAAGCGGTACGCGAGCTGGGTTTAGAACGTCGTGAGACAGTTCGGTCCCTATCCGCTGCGCGCGCAGGAAATTTGAGAAGGGCTGTCCTTAGTACGAGAGGACCGGGACGGACGAACCTCTGGTGTGTCAGTTGTACTGCCAAGTGCACCGCTGATTAGCTACGTTCGGATGGGATAACCGCTGAAAGCATCTAAGCGGGAAGCTCGCTTCGAGATGAGATTTCCATACACCTTGTGTGTGAGAGGCCCCCAGCCAGACCACTGGGTTGATAGGCCGGATGTGGAAGCGAGGACTAACGACTCGTGAAGCTGACCGGTACTAATAGGCCGATAACTTACACCACACCCCTCCCGTGAACGGATTCAAAAGACGTTCACACCAGGGAAGGGGTACAAAGAGAAAACAAGACTGCTTGCGTCCACTATGTGGTTCCCAACCAACAAACCCGTTGCTTGAGAACCAAAAACTACATAACAACACCACAACTGCACCAGAACACCGGTGCAGGAACGTGTAACCACAAATTTCCCACCACCACACCCCAGGGTCTGGACGGAACGGGAGCAAGGGTTACGGCGGTCATAGCGTGGGGGAAACGCCCGGTCCCATTCCGAACCCGGAAGCTAAGACCCACAGCGCCGATGGTACTGCACCCGGGAGGGTGTGGGAGAGTAGGTCACCGCCGGAACATCATTAAGGTCGAGGACCCCCAACCACCAGGTTGGGGGTCCTCCCGCATTTAACCCGACTTTCACCTCCAGGACGCTCCCGCACCACCGGTGAAATATCGCCCAACCCTCCCGCAGAACCGGGTAGCCGCCCCACAGACCCTCCCGCACATCCCGCCGGTCACACCACAACCCTCCCGCAGCTCCTGCGCGGGCGTTGCGCCGGAGCTGCGGGAGGATCACCTACACTGCTGCCGGAGCTGCGGGAGCGTCCAGGCCCGACCAGCGCGGCCACGCCGGCTGCCCGCGGGTAGAGTTGGTGCCCATGGATAACCTTTTCAGCCACGCACCCTCTGATGCCGCCGAGACGCCGGAACCGGCACCGGGAGAGGGACTGGACCCGTTCGTCCATACCGTCATTGTGCCGGGCGCAGTAGCCAGGGCCTTTGTCGGTTTCACCGAACACACGCACCTCTGGTGGCCGCTGGAGGAGCACAGCGTATTCGGGGCCGGCTCCTACGTGGAGTTCGAGGAGAACCTGATCCTGGAGAGCGCAGACGACGGCAGGACGGCCATCTGGGGGTCCATCGACGACTGGCAGCCCCCGCTCTCCTTCCATGCGAGCTGGCACCCCGGATCATCCGCGGTGTGGTCCACGGAGCTCCGCGTCGCTTTCCGTGCCGTCGAGGGCGGTACGGAGCTGCGGCTGGTGCACAGCGGCTGGGAAGGCGCCGAGGACCCTGCCGCTACGCGGGCGGAGTACGCCGCCGGCTGGCCCGGGGTGCTGGACCGCTTCGTGCGGTTCATGGGCGTCGACGGCGCCTGAAAGCCTGGGGTACAGCCTCTATGCCCGCGTGCCTGCCCGGTTCCCAAGCCAGCCCGTCCGCGGGCCCCGGTAAGTTCCCATAATCTCAGGGCGTTTCTCCCAGGACAGCCGGGCCAAGGAGCAGGCAACTGGGCAGGAACCCGCCGCAGAGGCAGGCGTTAGCGCCTAGCGCAGCGGTGCCGGGTCCGCGGGCGGAACTGCCGTGCTGGAACGGATCACGAAGTGCGTCGGGAACTCGGTATCGGCCGCCTCGGTGTCACTGCCGCCGTCGAGCCCGTCCAGCAGGCGCCGGACAGCCAGCGCACCCTGGCCGCGGGCGTCCTGGTCGATGGTGGTGAGCCCGAAGACCTCACCGAGTTCGTGGCCGTCAATGCCGATCACCGACAGGTCGTACGGCACGCGGAGCCCGAAGTCGCGGGCGGCCAGAATGGTGCCGATAGCCATCTCATCGGATGCGGCGAAAACCGCCGTGGGCCGTTCCACGGAGCTGCCCAGCAGTCGCCGGGCGCTGGCGTAGGCACCCTGGATCGTGAAGTCGGCGGAGATCTGCCACTCGGGACGGACCGCTAGCCCCGCATCGTTCATGGCCTTCTTGAAACCGGCCTGGCGGGTGCCCGGAAGGCGGAAATCCTGCTCGTAGGCGGCGTCGCCGGTCATATGGGCGATCTTGCTGTGGCCCAGCTGGATCAGGTGCCGAGCCGCGGCCTGGGCGATGCCGGAATCGTCGATGCGGATGGTCGAGGCCCCCGGCAGCGGACCGCCGATGCCGACGATGGGCCGGTGGATCGCGAGCAGCTGCTGGATCTCGGCCTCGCTGAGTTCCAGCGACACCGCGATGACGGCGTCCACCCGCTTGCGCAGCAGGAAATCGTTGAGCACGCTGTGTCGGCGTTCCTGCCCGCCGCTGACGTTGTAGAGGGTGAGATCGTACCCGGCGTCCAGCAGCGTGGCCGAGACGCCTTCCACCACGGACGAGAAGAACCAGCGGTGCACGGACGGAACCACGACGCCGACGTTGTGGTTACGCCCGGAGGCCAGGCTGGAGGCGTGGTAGGAGAGGACGAACCCGAGTTCGGCCGCGGCATTCCGGGCGCGTTCACGGCTGCGGGCCGAGACGTTCCCTTTGCCGCTCAAGGCCCGCGAAACGGTGGCTATGGAGAGGCCAGCGCGCTCCGCGACGTCCTTGATGCCGGGCATTCTTAGCTCTCCGCGTCCTCGATGTAGATTTCCAGCCAAACAGTTTCCCCTGAGCCTAACCGATGGCCGGAGCCGGCCGGTCCAGATGACTCGGCCCCGTCCCCGGCGGGGTCCTGGGAGCTGCGCAGCAGCACCCGCCCGCCCGGCAGCTCGACAGGTTCGTGCCCCGCGTTGAGGAGCACCAGGGTGGTGCCGTTCAAGAACGCCAGGCAGGTGTCCGTGCACCATTCCTCAGCCCAGGCGAGCGAACCCTGCCCGAGCCCCAGCTCGCGCCGCACGGCAAGCATGCGCCGGTAGAGGTTAAGGTGCGACGACGGCGAGGCGGCCTGGGTGTCACGCGCCAGTCCCGCGAAGCTCTCCGGCTGCGGAAGCCAAGGCCCTGCGCCGTCGCCGAATCCGGCGTGGAGTTCGGCAGTCCGCCACGGCAGCGGCACGCGGCAGCCGTCACGGCCCAGCCGCTCCCCGCCGGTACGGGCGAAAGTGGGGTCCTGCCGCTGGCTGTCCGGGATGTCGATCCCGTCGGGCAGGCCAAGCTCTTCGCCCTGGTACAGGTAGGCGCCGCCGGGGAGTCCCAGCATGAACAGGGAGGCGGCCGCGGCCCGGGAGCGGCCCAGAGCCTCGTCCGGCTGCGGATCGAAGGTGCCGATTCCGTCGCCGTCGCGCGGTGCTCGGCCGTCGTAGCCGAAGCGCGTGGCGTGCCGGACGACGTCGTGGTTGGAAAGGACCCAGGTGCTGGGGGCTCCGACGGAATCCAGTGCCGTCAGGGACTCGGTGATGACGCCGCGCATGCGGTGGACGTCCAGGCCGGCGTGCAGGTAGGGGAAGTTGAAGGCCTGGTGCATTTCATCCGGCCGGACCCAGTCGGCCAGGCGCGGGAGCGGGTCCACGTTCGCTTCGGCGCATAGGATGCGGTCCGGGCCGTATTCGGCCAGGATCCGCCGCCACTTGCGGTAGATGTCGTGGAGGGCGGGCTGCCCGAACATCGGAGCGTCATGGCCCGGGAAGCCGTCGCAGCTGTTCCCGTCGGCGCGGCCGCCCCACTCTGGCAGGCCGGGAGCCTTGACGAGGGCGTGGGCCACGTCCACGCGGAAGCCGGACACGCCGCGATCCAACCAGAAGCGCAGGACGCGCTCGAATTCTTCATGCACAGCGTCGTTGTCCCAGTTGAAGTCCGGCTGGGAGGTGTCGAACAGGTGCAGGTACCACTGGCCGGGTGCGCCGTCCGGTTCGGTGATCCGGGTCCAGGCCGGGCCGCCAAAGTGGGATTCCCAGTTGTTCGGCGGTTCTTCACCGTAGGTGCCGCGGCCGTCGCGGAAGATGAACATGTCCCGTTCCGGGCTGCCCGCGGGAGCGGCCAGGGCTGCCTGGAAGGCGACGTGCTGGTCCGAGCAGTGGTTGGGTACGAGGTCCACAATCATCCGCAGGCCCAGCCGCGTGGCCTCGGCCATCATCGCGTCGAAGTCCGCCAGCGTGCCGAACAGGGGGTCGACGTCGCAGTAGTCGCTGACGTCATAGCCGGCATCGCGCTGCGGCGACCGGTAGAACGGGGAGAGCCAGACGGCGTCGATGTTGAGTTCGGCCAGTTGCGGAAGCTCCGCGGTGATCCCGGCGAGGTCGCCGATGCCGTCCCCGTTCAAGTCCCGGAACGAGCGCGGGTACACCTGGTAGATGACGGCCGAACGCCACCAGCCGGGGAGGTGATCGGCGTCGTGCACCGGTGTCAACGGGCCGGTCAACGGCGCGGCTGCTGCGGCGGGGGCGATGAGTGCTGAGTCAACGGACATGCCGGTAATCGTAAGGCCGAACCGCGGAAAATGAAAACGCTTCCAGCAGGAAGCGCCGCGGAGCTCTATTTCTGGTCGCCTGGGGACGCTGCTGCGCCCCAAGGCGCGAGTGCGCTGAACTGCGGGTTCATTCAGGTGCACCGCTCCCGGGCGTTCAATTCGCCCGCATTCAATACTCGCCGGTAGGGTGACTTTCCAAAGTCGTGTTCAGCATGTACCTTGGAAGCGCTTGCAGCTGTGAGCCACATCACCGACGATGCCACCAGGCTTCCGGAGTCTTCACCAGAGCTCGGACCCAGCCTTCAGCGTGGATGCAGGATTTATGAAAGGGACACCAATGAAGGTGCAGAACACCCTCACAACCGGGACCAGCCGCCGCGTATTCACGGCCGGCGCAATCTCCGTAGTTGCCGCGCTGGCGCTGAGCGCCTGCGGCGGCGCCGCAGCCACCGCCCCCGCCACGGCCACCGCCAAGCCGGACCTCAAGGCCTCCGGTGCCAGCACCATCACCATGTGGGTTGACGCCGAGCGCTCGCCCGCCCTGAAGGACATCACGGCGAAGTTCAAGGCTGAAACCGGAATCGACGTGAAGCTCGTGGTCAAGGACTTCGCGGCAGTCCGCGACGACTTCATCACCCAGGTTCCCACGGGCAAGGGCCCGGACCTGATCGTCGGCCCGCACGACTGGGTGGGCAAGTTCGTCCAGAACGGTGTCATCGCCCCGGTCGAGCTCGGCGACAAGACGGACTCTTTCCAGGAGTCCTCGGTCAAGGCCATGACCTTCAACGGTTCCGTTTACGGCGTCCCGTACGCGATCGAAAACATCGCGCTGCTGCGCAACACGGCCATCGTGCCGGATGCCGCCAGCACCTTCGACGAGGTGGTCGCCAACGGCAAGAAGGCCGTAGCCGACGGCAAGGCCAAGTTCCCGTTCCTGGTGGGCATGGACCCGAAGCAGGGCGACCCCTACCACCTGTACCCGCTGCAGGCCTCTATGGGCTCGCAGATCTTCGGCCTGACTGCCGACGGCGGCTACGATCCCAAGCAGCTCCTCATCGGCGACGCCGCCGGCGTCGAGTTCGCCAAGAAGCTGGCCGCCTGGGGCGACGCCGGCGAGAAGATCATCAACTCCAACATCACCGGTGACATCGCCAAGGAGAAGTTCCTGGCCGGCGAGTCCCCGTACTACCTGACGGGCCCGTGGAACGTGCCGGACGTCCAGAAGAAGGGCATCAAGTTCGCCGTGGACGCGCTGCCGACCACCGGTGACAAGCCGCCCAGCCGTTCGTCGGCGTCAACGGCTTCTTCATCAGCGCCAAGAGCGCCAACGCCCTGGCCACCAACGAGTTCGTGACCAACTACCTCACCTCCGAGGCAGCCCAGGACTCCATGTACAAGGCCGGAGGCCGTCCGCCGGCACTCAAGTCTTCGTTCGAAAAGGCCGCCAGCGACCCCGTCGTGGCAGCGTTCGGCAAGATCGGTGCAACCGGCGTCCCGATGCCGGCCATCCCGGAAATGAGCGCCGTCTGGGCTGACTGGGGAGCCACCGAGCTCGCCCTGATCAAGGGCCAGGGCAACCCGGCCGCCGACTGGGCCAAGATGGCCGCCAGCATCAAGGCCAAAATCGCGGGTTAGTTCCCGCGCCGGATCCTGACGTTCCGACACTCCGACACGCGTCACGAACCGGCAAGCACCGGGCCGGGCGGCAGCCATGCCGCCCGGCCCGTTCCTGCACCACCACCAGCTGCTCCCAAGGACTGTAGACAGCCATGACAGATACCGAACTCCGCCAGGCCGGCACCCCGGCCGCCGCAAAGGGCGCGGCAACAGCCCCGGACGGCGCCGCCGGGCGGCCCGTCCGCCCGGTCAAGAGGCGCCGCCGCTTCGGCCCGGACACCACCAAGGGCACGGTCGCCAAGATCGTGCTGCTGGGCCTCGTGGACGCACTGGCCGTCTACGTCCTCATGATGCTTTTCCTGAGCGAGTCGTGGGGCGCGCTGGCAGTCTCCTCCGCTGTCGTTCTGGTGATCAACTGGATCTATCTGCGCACGGGCGGGCTCCCCGCCAAGTACCTGGCCCCCGGCATCCTGTTCCTGCTGGTCTTCCAGGTCTTTGTGGTCATGTTCAGCGGCTACATCGCCTTCACCAACTACGGCGACGGGCACAACAGCACCAAGGATGATGCGATCGCCGCCATCCAGCTGACCGCGCAAAAACGCGTCCCCGATTCCCCGGCCTACAAAGCCGCTGTCCTCGCCAAGGGCGATTCCTTCTACCTGCTGTTCACCGATCCGGAGGGCAAGGTCTCGCTCGGCAACACGGAAACCCCCTTGAGGAAATTTCCGACGCCAGCACGGACTCCACCGGCAAGGCCAACGCCGTGGACGGCTACCGGACCCTGAACTTCCAGGAGATCGTCGCGAACCAGCAGAGCATCCTGGCCCTCACGGTCCCGGTCTCCGACGACCCCGCCGACGGGACGCTGCGCACGGCGGACGGCAGCAACGCCTACCAGTTCAAGCCGGCCTTGACTTACGACGCCGCCGCGGACACCTTCACGGACACCGAAACCGGGACTGTCTACCAGGACAATGGCAAGGGGCCTTCGCAGCCAGCAACGGCGATACCCTGACCACCGGCTGGAAGATCGACGTCGGTATGGAGAACTTCGCCCGGGCCTTCACCGATCCCAGCCTGCGCGGGCCGCTGCTGGGCGTCATCCTCTGGACCTTCACGTTCGCCATCGCCTCCGTGGCCCTGACCTTCGCGATGGGTCTCTTCCTGGCGATGACCTTTAACCGGGAGGACCTGAAGGGCAAGAAGATCTACCGGATCCTGATGATCCTGCCCTACGCCTTCCCCGCCTTCCTCTCCGGGCTGGTCTGGTCCGGCATCCTCAACCCGCAGTTCGGCTGGCTCAACCAGACCCTGCTGGGCGGCGCCGCCATCGGCTGGCTCACGGACCCCACGCTGGCCAAGATCAGCGTGCTGGTGGTCAACCTCTGGCTCGGCTTCCCCTACATGTTCCTCGTCTGCACCGGCGCGCTGCAGTCGCTGCCCACGGAGCTTGACGAAGCCGCCCGGATGGACGGCGCCGGGCCCTGGCGGGTGTTCCGCTCCATCAAGCTGCCGCTGCTGCTGGTCTCCATCGCGCCGCTGCTGATCTCCTCCTTCGCCTTCAACTTCAACAACTTCAACGTGATCTTCATGCTGACCGGCGGCGGCCCGCGCTTCGCGGACACCGACCGGGACATCGGAGCCACGGACATCCTGATCACACTCGTGTACAAGGTGGCGTTCGGGCAGGGGACGGGGCGTGACTACGGCCTGGCCAGCGCCCTGGCCATCATCATCTTCATCATCGTGGCCACTGTTTCGGCCATCAGCTTCAAGCAGACCAAGGCACTCGAGGACGTGAACTCATGAACGGGTCAGCACCAGGCACCGTCAGCCGGACGAAGGCTCCGGCCGCCGTCGACGACACCGCAACGGACCGCACCGCAACGGACCGCTCCGCAACGGGCCACACCACGGTCCAGGACCTGAAGGCCCTGGCGCGCCGGCGTTCCTTCGGCGTCTGGTTCAAGGACAAAGGCTGGCGGCACGTCGTCGGCGTCGCCGTGACCCTCTTCGCGATCTTCCCGCTGCTCTACGTCCTCTCCGCGGCGTTCAACTCCACCGGTACGCTGGTGGGCTCCAACGCGCTGTTCAGCCGTATCGACTTCGGCAACTTCACCGCACTGTTCAACGACCCCTCGCGGCCCTATGCCCGCTGGTTCGTCAACACCATGGTGGTGGGCGTCGTAACGTCAGCAGCCACCGTGTTCCTCGGCGCCATGGCGGCGTACGCGTTCTCCCGGATGCGCTTCAAGGGCCGCCGGATCGGGCTGCTGAGCCTGCTCCTGCTGCAGATGTTCCCGCAGCTGCTCGCCGTCGTCGCTATCTTCCTGCTGCTCAGCGGCATCTCCGAGGTCATCCCGGCGCTGGGCCTCGGCAGCCAGCTGGGCCTCATCATGGTCTACCTGGGTGGTGCCCTGGGCGTGAACACCTACCTGATGTACGGCTTCTTCAATACCGTCCCGCAGTCCCTCGACGAGGCGGCCAAGATCGACGGCGCCAGCCACACGCAGATCTTCTTCGGCATCATCATGCGCCTGGTCACGCCGATCCTGGCCGTTGTGGGCCTGCTGTCCTTCATCGGCATTTCCGGCGAATTCGTGATCGCCAGCGTGGTGCTCACGGACCCGGACAGCCAGACACTCGCCGTCGGGCTCTATTCCTTCGTGGCGCAGCAGCGGTCCGAGAACTGGGGTGTCTTCGCCGCCGGTGCCGTGATCGCCGCGGTGCCCGTCATGGCCCTCTTCCTCTTCCTGCAGCGTTACATCGTCAGCGGCCTCACCCAGGGCTCGGTGAAGGGCTAGGCATGACGGGGCTGGGCGCGCCAGGGCAGGGAATGGCAGGGCCGCTGCCGCACCACGACGGGTCCGGCCTGCATGCCCCGCAGCAGGTGGCGCTCGGCGACGAGGCCCTGCTGCGGGTCCGGGTTCCCGCCGGCTGGGGACGCGCCGCCCGGGTGTGGCTCCGCTCTATCCAGGACGGCGAACCCCGCTATGAGCCCTGCACAGCGTTGGGCGAGGCGGACGGCTGGGTCTGGTGGGAGGCGCCCATGACCGTCACCAACCCGGTGGCCCGGTACCGTTTCCTGCTGGAGGTCCCGGACGGGCACTTGGAGCCCGACGGCGGCGCGGCCGGCAGCGCGGGCGGCGAGACCGGCGCGGCGGCACGGCTTCCGGCGCTGCGGCCGGAGGGCTGCGCTACTGGAGCCTGAACGCACAGGGGATCTTCAGCCGGGACGTCTCCGACTACGCGGACTTCCGCCTGACCACGTTCCCGGCAGCGCCGGACTGGCTCCGCGGGGGCACCATCTACCAGATCTTCCCGGACCGCTTTGCCCGCTCCTCCGGGCCGGACGCCGGCGGTTCGCCGGAAGGCCGGGCCGCGGACCGTGCTCCGGCCCAGACGGCCCCCGACTGGGCGGTGCTCTGCAGCTGGGACACCACACCGGTGGAGGGCGCGGGCCCGCAGACGCCGTACCAGTTCTACGGCGGGGACCTCAGTGGCGTCGTCGAAAAGCTCGACCATATCCAGCAGCTGGGCGCGGACGTCATCTACTTGACGCCGTTTTTCCCGGCACGCTCCAACCACCGCTACGATGCCTCCACGTTTGCCTTCGTGGATCCGCTCCTCGGCGGCGATCAGGCCCTGGTGGAGCTAGTTGAGGCTGCCCATGCCCGCGGCCTGAAGGTGATGGGAGACCTCACCGCCAACCACTCCGGCGACGCCCACGAATGGTTCCGGCGCGCCCTGGCCGAACCGGACTCCGAGGAAGCGGGCTACTACTACTTCAACGACGACCACACCGGCTACGAATCCTGGTACGGCGTCCCCTCGCTGCCCAAACTCAACTGGACCTCGAAGGGGCTCAGGGAAAGGTTCGTCCTGGCCGACGACTCTCCCGTGGCCCGCTGGCTCAAGCCTCCCTTCAACCTGGACGGCTGGCGGATCGACGTCGGCAACATGACCGGACGGCTCGGGGCCACAGATCTCAACCACGACGTTGCACGGCTGATCGCTGACCGGGTCCGGGAAATCAACCCGGACGCGGCACTGCTGGCCGAGGCCACCAACGACGCCGCCCCGGACTTCAGCGGTGAACACTGGCACGGCGCCATGACGTACTCCAACTTCACCCGGCCGCTGTGGTCCTGGCTCGCCGGGGACGCTGCACACGTCAACTTCTTCGGCACCCCTTGCCCGGCCCCAACCGGACCGGCGCCGAGGACTTCCTGGCCACCCATCTGGATCTGGCGGCCGCTTTCAGCTGGGACGTCCGGCAGCAGAACATGAACGCGCTGAACAGCCACGACACCGCGCGGGCCGCCACGGTTATGATCGACGGCGGCCAGCAGCTCGGCGCGGTGCTCATGTTCACGCTCCCCGGCGTCCCCGTGGTGTTCGCCGGCGACGAATTCGGGCTCAAGGGACACAACGGCGAAGCCTCCCGGACGCCGATTCCGTGGAACGATCCGGACCGGGTCCTGGCCGATCTGCGGGATGACTATGCCGCACTCGCCGGGCTGCGCCGGGAGCAGCCCGCACTGACCGGCGGAGGCATCCGCTGGCTGCACGCACACGGGGACGCCCTGGCGTTCGTACGCGAGGCGGCGGGGAGTTCCGTGCTCGTCATCGTGGCCCGCGACGCCGCCGAAGTAACCCTGCCGGCGGGGATGCTCAGCAGCGGCCAGCTCGAGGCCCTCACGGAAGCCCCCGCCTTCGCCACCGGCCGCATCAACGCCGGTCTCGAGAGCACCAACCCCGCCGCCAGCGGGCAGAACAGGGCGAATGGCGCCGCCCCATCCGCCCTGATCTGCACCCGCGGCCCCGCGGCAGGGATCTGGTTGCTGCCCGCGACCGCCCTGCCCTAGCCCATCCGGCCGGATCCGCGCCTTAGACTGAAGACCGGATTCGACGAACTGGAGACCGCATGAGCATCATCGACGAGCTCACCTCTGCCCTGGGCCCGGCGAAAGTCGCCCTGGACGCGCCCACCCTGACTGCCTATGCCGTGGACCAGGCGCCGGTGCTGGACTACCAGCAGCCGCAGGCCGTGGTGCATGCCGAATCGGTCGAAGACGTCCAGGCCACCGTCCGCGCGTGCGCCGCCCACGGGGTTCCGCTGGTGGCCCGCGGCGCCGGCACGGGCGTTTCAGGCGGCGCGCACGCCAGCAAGGGCTGTGTTGTGCTGAGCCTGGAACGGATGAACCGCATCCTGGACCTCAACCCGGATGATGAAACCGCCGTGGTGGAAGCCGGGGTGGTCAACGCCGACCTCAACGCCGCCGCCGCGGTCCACGGACTGATGTATGCCCCGGACCCGGCCAGCTTCCGGCTGTCCACCATCGGCGGCAACGTGGCCACGAACGCCGGCGGCCTGCGCTGCGCCAAGTACGGGGTGACCCGGGACTCGGTGCTGGCGCTCGACGTCGTGCTGGCGGACGGCTCGCTCATCCACACCGGCCACCAGACATTCAAGGGCGTCGCCGGCTACGACCTCACCGCGCTGTTCGTCGGCTCCGAAGGGACGCTGGGGATCGTCGTCGGCATCACCGTGCGGCTCAAGTACCTCCCGCAGGACGTGCACACGGTGGCCGCCTTCTACCCGGACTTCCGCAGCGCCGCGGCGGGTGTCCTGGCCGTGGGCAAGGCGCGCGTGCAGCCGGCCATCATGGAACTCCTCGACAGCGGAACGCTGGCCCAGCTCGATGAGATCCACGGCTCGGACCTCGCCGCCAGGGGAAGTCGCTGCTGCTGATCCAGACGGACGGCTTCGGCGCGGCCGCGGAGGCGGCAGCCATCCGGCCCGTCCTCGCTGCGGGCGGGGCGGTGGTGACCATGGAGGCCAGCGCGGAAGCGGAGCAGCTGGTGGACCTGCGGCGCAACAGCCGGGGAGTGGAAGTCGACGACGAATACCGGGTGGGCGAGGACGTCGCCGTCCCGCGCTCACGACTGGTGGATTACGTCGCCGAGCTGGAGGCCATGGCGGCGGCGAACGGGGTCAAACTCAAGGTGGTGGCGCACGCCGGCGACGGGAACCTGCACCCCACCTTCTGGGTGGACCGGGTGGACAGCGCCGTCGACGCCGACGCCATGGAGCGGCTGGGCGAGGCCCTGGACAAATCCATCACCGTGGCACTCGCGATGGGCGGCACCATCACGGGGAACACGGGATCGGGCAGTTCAAGCTGCGCTGGCTCGGCCTGGAACAGAAGGAGCCCGTGCGCGAACTGCAGCGCCGGATCAAGGAACTCTTCGACCCGGCCGGGATCCTGAACCCCGGCAAAGCGATCTAGCCCGGCACGGCGATTTAGCCCGGCCGTGCCAGAAACCGGCGGGCGGCCGGCCCGCCGGGAACCTAGTCGTCGGCGTCCGGGTATTCGTCGATGGATTCGTCGGCGCCGTAGCGCGACTCCTCGGTTTCGACCTCCAGAATCTTGAGCAGTCCCGTGTCCGGGTTCAGCATGATGGCCGCCTCGTCGCGGCGGTGGCGCAGCTCGGAGTCAATGTAGGACTGCACGGCTTCGGCCAGCGGGATGTGCCGGTTTTCCTTTTCGGACATGTACCAGCGGTGCTCCAGGATCTCGTGCACGGCCTCTGCCGGCTCCAGCTTCCCGGACAGGTCGCGGGGGATGGACCGGACAATCGGTTCGAAGATCTGGCTGACCCACAGGTGGGCGCTGTATTCCTCGTCCATTCCGGGGTTGTTGTCCGCCCGGAAGGAGTCCATGTCGTTCAGGAGCCGGCGGGCCTGGTTTTCCTGCGCGTCCAGGCCGGTGAGGCGCAGGAGACGGCGCTGGTGGTGGCCGGCGTCCACCACTTTGGGCTGGAGCTGGATGGTGGAACCGTTCTGCGTCGTCTTGATCGCGTATTCCTCGACGTCGAACCCCAGCTCGTTGAGCTTCCGGATGCGGGCCGCCACCCGCCAGCGCTCGCCGATCTCGAACGATTCCTTCTCGGTCAGCTCGGTCCAGAGGCGGCGGTAGCTGTCCATGATGAGTTCGCTCGTGGCCACCGGGTCCACTTTTTCCTCGATGAGGCCGCCGTCGAGCAGGTCCATGAGTTCGCCGGCAATGTTGACGCGGGCGATTTCAAGATCGTATTCGCGCTGGCCCGTGGAGAGGTCCGGATACAGTTCGCCGGTCTCCGCATCCACGAGGTACGCGGCGAACGCGCCGGCGTCGCGGCGGAAGAGCGTATTCGAGAGCGAGACGTCGCCCCAGTAGAAGCCGATCAGGTGCAGGCGGACCAGCAGCAGGGCCTGGGCGTCGATCAGGCGGGTGAGCGTGTCCTTGCGCAGCATCTGCGAGAAGAGGGCGCGGTACGGCATGGAGAACTTCAGGTGCCGGGTGACCAGGACCGGGTTCAGCGGCGGCCCTCGGGCGTGGTGCGCCCTGTGATGACGGCGACCGGTTCGACGCAGGGGACGTCCAGCCGGGCGAGCTTGCGCAGCATGTGGTACTCGTGGCGGGCCACGTGTTCCGAGGTTTCCTTGATGGCGATGACCGAGCCGCCCAGGTGGGCGAAGCGCACAATGTGGCGGGAGATGCCGCGGGGAGCGCTGCGAGGTATTCCGCCGGCCAGTCTTCCAGGGCGATGTGCCACGGCAGGTCCAGGAGCTCCGGTTCGGTGGCGGCGGCCGTGATGCTCAGTGAACTCGCGGCTACGGAACCTTTGCTGTCATTGGCGCTGGCGGCTTCGAACCGGGGCAGCTTGCCGATCTGACCGTAGTCGGTGGGTTCGTCGTGCCACTGGGCGCCGTTGTCCTCGGTGCTGGAGTTTCGCTCGGTCATAAACCAATTCTTCCGTACTAAGGGCGCCGGCCCTAACGAATGTGGGCAGCAGCGTCAGTTAAAGCCCGACGGCGGCCCTCCAGTGGGGAGGACCGCCGTCGGATACGTCATGCGGTGGTGGGGGCCGCTGGGTGGGTGGGCCCACGCCGGCAGGGTTCCCTGGCCGACGCGGAGCGAGGTCAGGGGGCCGGTGGGGACTAGTCGCCCAGGCGCAGGCCCGTCTTGGTGTCGAACAGGTGTACGTGGCCTGACTGCGGGCGGACCCAGATGGACTCGCCCTTCATCGGGGGACGGCGGCCGTCGACGCGGGCCACGATGTCGTGGCTGGTGCCGTCCAGCGTGGTGTGGCCGTAGACGTAGGCGTCGGCGCCGAGTTCCTCTACGACGTCGACCTCAACCTGGAGGCCTTCGCCCTCGGCGACCTGCTCGAGGTCTTCCGGGCGGGAACCGAGCGTGACGGTCTTGCCGTGGGCCTCTTCGAGGACATTGCGCGGTACCGGGTACACGGTGCCGCCAAACTGCACACCGCCGTCGACGACGGGCAGCTCAAGCAGGTTCATCGCGGGGGAGCCGATGAAGCCGGCAACGAAGACGTTCTTGGGCTTGTCGTACAGGTTGCGCGGGGTGTCGACCTGCATCAGCAGGCCGTCCTTCAGGACGGCGACGCGGTCGCCCATGGTCATGGCCTCGACCTGGTCGTGGGTCACGTAGACCGTGGTGACGCCCAGGCGGCGGGTCAGGGACGCGATCTGCGTGCGGGTCTGTACGCGGAGCTTGGCGTCAAGGTTGGACAGCGGCTCATCCATGAGGAAGACCTGCGGGTTACGCACGATCGCGCGGCCCATGGCGACACGCTGGCGCTGACCGCCGGAGAGTGCCTTCGGCTTGCGGTCCAGGTAGGGCTCGAGGTCCAGGAGCTTGGCGGCTTCGCGGACACGCTCGGCGCGCTCTTCCTTGCTGACGCCGGCGATCTTCAGTGCGAAGCCCATGTTGTCCGCGACGGTCATGTGCGGGTACAGGGCGTAGTTCTGGAAAACCATGGCGATGTCGCGGTCCTTAGGGGAACGTCCGTTACGTCGCGGTCGCCAATCAGGATCCGTCCGGCGTTCACGTCCTCGAGACCTGCAAGCATGCGCAGGAGGTCGACTTTCCGCAGCCGGAGGGTCCAACGAGGACCAGGAATTCGCCATCGGCGATTTCAATGTTGAGCTTGTCAACAGCGGGCTTTTCCGTGCCCGGGTACAGACGTGTTGCGTTATCAAAAGTAACTGTAGCCACAGTTATCAATCCCTTCACCGGCAGGTACGTGCCGGACGATCCGTAGTGAATGGTCTTATTGTTCAGTTGTTAATTCAGTTGTCAGCACCTGATCGTGCGCATACTCCCCGGCCGAAGCCGAGGAGTATCCAATGACGCCGCACGGTACTTGTGCGCCACATCACAACCTAGAGTATGTCAGATTTTTGCCAAATGGGCCAAAATGTTACAGATGTCACATGTGATTCGGCCAACTCCGGGTCCGGAATGAGCTATAGAGTCACACGCCGAGGGCGCGCTTCCGCTCCCGCAGCAGGGCCTCCAGCAGCTCGGCAACGTGCACCGGGGCCTCGATCCGGAACTGGGCCTGGGTGAAGTCCAGGCCCACCTTCACCCCGACGTCCCCGGGGAGCAGCCGGGCAAGGGCGTCCTCGTCCGTGGTGTCGTCGCCGGCGAAGATCGTGGCCGTTGCGCCGGTCGCCTGGCGCAGGAAGGCTATACCCTCCCCTTCGAGGCATGGATCACGGAGGTCTCCAGAACGCGGTTACCGCTCTTCAGGAAGACGCCGGGCCGGTCCTGCAGGACGGCCCGGGCCGCGGCGACGGCGTCCTCGGCGACATCGTCCGCGGCCAGCCGGGTGTGCAGTACGACGCCGGCCGGCTTGTCTTCCAGCAGGGTGCCCGGCGCCACCTCCACGATGCCCTCCAGCTCGTGCCGGACCTCGGCAAGCAGGGCGCGACGGTCGTCATCGAGTTCGAGTTCTGCGGACCCGGGTCCCATCCAGACCTCGGCGCCGTGGCTCCCGATCAGCAGGGTCTTCTCGGGGAAAAGCGACCGCCCGCAGGCTGTCCAGCGCCCGGCCGGAGATGAGGGCCGTCGTCGTCCGCGGAAGTTCGGTGAGCGCGGCGAAGGCCGCCGCCGAGCGCGGGAGGGACCGCGCATCACCGGCATGGTCCACGAGCGGCGCCATGGTGCCGTCGAAATCCATCGCGACCAGCAGTTGATCTGTCGCGGCGATGGTGCGGATGGCCTCCAGCAGGTCCGGGGACAGCGAGAGGGGGTCTGCTCCGGTGACAGCTCAGGAGTCATCGCGGATTACCTTTTCTTCCAGCGCGGTCAGGAAGTCGGAGGACCAGAGGTCGACGTCGTGGTCCAGGATCTGCTTGCGCATGGCACGCATCCGGCGCGCCGCTTCCGCCGGCTGCATGTTAACGGCCTTCATGATGGTGTCCTTGAGGCCGTCGATGTCGTGCGGGTTCATCAGCAGGGCCTGCTTGAGCTGGTCCGCGGCGCCCGCGAACTCGCTCAGCACCAGGGCGCCGTCGTTGTTGGTCCGGGCCGTGACGTATTCCTTGGCCACCAGGTTCATCCCGTCCCGCAGGGCGGTGACCAGCATGACGTCCGCCGCCAGGTACAGCGCCACCATCTCATCGATCGGGTAGTTGTGGTGCAGGTAGCGGACGGCGGTGTTCTGCAGGGTGTCGTAGGTGCCGTTGATATGGCCCACCGTGCCCTCAACCTCTTCGCGGAGCAGGCGGTACTGCTCCACCCGTTCGCGGCTGGGGCTGGCGACCTGGATGAGGGCGGCATCCTCCACTGTCACCTTGCCGTCCGCCAGGAGTTCCTCGTAGGCCTTGAGGCGGTGCCGGATGCCCTTGGTGTAGTCCAGCCGGTCGACGCCGAGCAGGATCGTCTTGGGGTTGCCCAGATCCTTGCGAATCTGCTTGGCGCGCTCGATGATTTCGGGCTTCCGGGCGAGTTCGCTGATCTGCTGGACGTCAATTGAGATGGGGAACGCCTGGGCGCGGGCGATATGGGTGGTCTCGCCGTCGCTGCCCTTGACGTGGACCTGCTGCTGCTTGACGCTGGCGCCGAGGAAACGGCGGGCGGAGCGCATGAAGTTGCCGGCATCGCTGCTGCGCTGGAACCCGACCAGGTCGGCGCCGAGCAGCCCGTCGATGATGGCGCGCCGCCACGGCAGCTGCGCGAAGATCTCCGGCGGCGGGAAGGGGATGTGGTTGAAGAACCCGATCTTCAGGTCCGGGCGCGCCTCGCGCAGCATCTTGGGGACGAGCTGCAGCTGGTAGTCCTGGACCCAGACGGTGGCGCCGGGGCTGGCGTGGTGGATGACGGCGTCGGCGAACCGGCGGTTGACCTTCCGGTAGGAGTCCCACCAGGTCCGGTGGAACTCCGGCGGGGCAATCACGTCGTGATAGAGCGGCCAGAGCGTGGCGTTGGAGAATCCCTCGTAGAAGTACTCGATGTCATGGGTGCTCAACTGGACCGGGACGAGGTCGATGCCGCCATGGCTGAAAGGCTGGACATGCTCATCGGGAGCGCCGTGCCAGCCGACCCAGGCGCCGTCGGTCTTGGTCATCATGGGGGCCAGGGCGGTGACCAGGCCGCCGGGGAGCGGCGCCAGCCGTCCTCGCAACCGGGCTCGTCCGGGGAGCAGCGGTCCACCGGCAGACGGTTGGACACCACCATGAAGTCATACTGCGCGCCCGGATCGGTGTCGCTGCTGCCGTGCGCGGCAGTTCTGTGCGCGGATGCGCCCGCGGATTTTGGATCCGAATCGGCGTGTTTCGTGGCCTGCATTGGTGCCCCTGGGGATTGCTCGTGGCTCCTCTCCACCCTAGCCGGGCGGAATCTTCTGTGCTATTCGTCCGTTGGGACGCGTGAGGGAAGGTTGAAAGCGCAACTTCCCAGTTTTCTCCCCTAAAATGATGAATTGCCACCCAGTGGATCCCACCGGCCGATCGACCCGAGGAACTAATGAGCCCCGCAAACGAACCCCGTCAGTCCAAGTCAGAGCGAACTGCCGCGGCCCGCGAGAAAGCCCGTGAGATCCGCGAAGCGCAGTTGAAGAAGGACAAGCGCAACAAGCTGCTGATCGGCTGGGGCATTGTTGCCGCCGTCGTCGCCATCATTGTGGTGGTGGCACTGGTGGTCACCTCCAACATCCAGAACAACGCCCCGGTCGCAGACGAGGGACCCACCCCGGCCAACGGCAACGTGTACGGCGGCGTCACGCTGCTGGCCAACACGGAGGTGGCGAAGACCGAACCGGCCACCGTCAATGTCGCCGACATTCCCGCTCCGGCGGCAACTCCGCCGGCGACGGTCACCGCGCCCGGCGCTGAGGCCGAGGCCGGCAAGCCGGTGAAGGTGGTCCTCTACATCGACTTCATCTGCCCCGTGTGCAAGAACTTCGAGACCCAGTACAACGAGACCCTCACCAGCCTTCGCAACGAAGGCAAGATCACCGTGGAGTACCGCCCGCTGGGCTTCCTGGACACCCGCTCCACCACTAACTACTCTTCCCGCGCGGCCAACGCGGCGGCTTGTGTCGTGAACGAATCGCCGGAGAAGTACGCCGACTTTGTGAATGTGCTCTTTGAGAAGCAGCCCGCAGAAGGCGGCGCCGGCATCTCTGATGATGACCTGAAGACGATGGCCACCGACATCGGGGCCAAGAGCATCGAGACGTGCGTGGACGAGAAGACCTTCCGCCCGTGGGTCAAGTACACCACCCAGCAGGCTGCGTCCATCGGTATCACCGGGACACCGACCGTGTTCGTTGAGGGCGAGCAGTGGGGCAAGGGCGAGAGCGCCCAGACCCCGTTCGAGGAGTTCCTCCAGGGAGCCATCGACGCCAAGAAGTAAGCGGCACACGCCCGCAGCCTGCCCGGCAATAAAAAATCAGCCCGGTTCCGGATTCTCCCGGAGCCGGGCCTGTTTTTATCACCGGGCATCCGTGGGCTAACCTTATCTAGCGCCATCGCGCCAGGCCCTTCCCTGTGGCCCGGCGCCGGCCGGCGCGCAGGAATGCCTCCTTAGCTCAGTTGGCCAGAGCACCGCTCTTGTAAAGCGGGGGTCGTCGGTTCGAATCCGACAGGGGGCCCGAATAGAACCGCGCCGCTACTGGGAATCATCCCGGTGGCGGCGCGGTTTTGTTTTGCCTTACTTGGCCGTGATTTTGATTCCGGCCACCGCCCCGGTCCAGGCACCGGTCGGGTCGCTACGGGTCAGTTGAGCGCTGATGTATCCCTTCTGCAGCTGGACGACCCGCGTCTGGGTTTCCGAGCAATCGACCTGGAACGCCATGTGCTCAGTTCCGGAACCAGTGTCTTGGGAGAGGAAAATTTGGGCCTGAGAGCCGCCAACGCACGTCAAGGTGACCGTGTGCGGGCCGGCGGTCTTCAGTGTTGCGGCTTTGCGGAAGCCGACCCCTGGTCCGTCAGCCGGTCCGGCGTCGGCAAGAAGCACGGACCCTGGTGCCCCCGCTAAGCGCTGGTGCAGTTCGGCATAGTTGCGAGCTTCCACACCCAGAACTCCTGGGTCCTTCGCCGGCATGGTGGGCGCAGGTTTGTGGGTTTGCGTCGCCGCATCCGGCTGCGGATCCCCCATGTCTTCATAGGCGCAGGCACCCAGCCCGACAGCCAGCAGTGTGCCAACTACGAGCGCCGCAGCGCAATGGACAGTTTTCGTTCCCCCAGGACCCGACATGTGCCGAGTCTACGGGCGGACATCGAGCCCACAGTGCAGGCGGTCACCGCGATTCTGTCCCCGGGCCCGCCATGGCCACCTCTGCCTCGGCCGGTCACTGCGCCGGCGGGACGTTAGGCCCTAGACCGCGGAAACCGTGGAGCGGAGTCTGGGCTCATGACCGAAGCGAATCCGGAAAAGACGCCGGAGATCAAATCCACCCAACTCGAGGAACAGCCGACGGCGGTCCTGCGCGAAACCGTGCCGATGAACGCACTGAAGGAGTTCTTTGGCCGCGCCTACCAGGCTGTGATGGCCGCGGCCGAGCAGCAGCAGGTCCAACTGGCCGGACCGCCTTTCGCCTTGTATCACGGGATACCGACCGACGTCGTGGACGTGGAGGCGGGCTTTCCGGTGGCGGCGCCGCTACCGTGGCCCGGTGACCACGGGGAGTGACGGCGGGATCCCTTCCCGCCGGCCGCGCCATGGAAGCCATGCACGTGGGGCCGTACGAGAAACTCCCGAAACGTACAAAGCCATCACGGGAAAGATGCAGGCCGCCGGACTGACCCCGGGGAACGTGATGTGGGAGTACTACCTCACCGACCCGGCCGCCGAACCCGATCCGGGAGCCTGGAAGACACTCGTCGTCTGGCCGGTGGCGTGAGTCGCGCACGCCGCAGGGCCAGGCCCCGTGACGCAAAGTGTCAGTTTCGCCACACTATTCTTCGGCTGCGTGCATAATGTCCTAAACTGCTTCACTGAGGTGCCTGAAATGGCGCTGCGCAGCAACGAAAGTGAACCCCCAAATGGCTACCGATTACGACGCACCACGCAAGACAGAAGAAGAGTCTCCCGCTGAGTCGCTGGAGGCCCTTCAGGCGTCCCGTGGCGGCGGCGCGCAGACCGCCGTCATCGACGTCGACGAGAACGACACGGCTGAAGGCATCGACCTTCCCGGTGCCGATCTCTCCGGCGAAGAACTGACGGTCATTGTTGTTCCCGAGCAGTCCGACGAATTTACCTGTTCCTCCTGCTTCCTGGTCCGTCACCGGTCCCAGGTGGCCAAGGAAAAGAACGGCATGAAGTACTGCCGCGACTGCGAAGGCTAGGGGACCTTCCACCGCGCGCCACCACTTCACAGCGCCACCACTTCGCAGCAATGCACCACGAAGCGCCGGGACCCGCAGGGGTCCGGCGCTTCGCCGTTCCACGGCACTTCCCAACAGGAGGACGACGGCGGCGCAACCGTCCCGTGACCGGGCGCGGCGCAGCCTAACGGTTGGGCGCCGATGCCGGATTGCCCCTCGATTCGGCGCGGGAACGCTCCTATTCTGGAGCTATCTCAACTCTTGAGGGGCAGCCCAAATGAAGAAGTTCCGGGTGTGGTTTATCGCAATCATGCTGGCGGTTGCCTCCGGGCTCGTGGCGCCCGGTCCCGCATCGGCGGCTCCCTACTGCGGGCTGGTGTGGGGATCGCTGGTCAAGGCGAATCCCGCCATGAGCCAGGCCCAGGTGACGAACGTAAGGACCGGCCAGCACTACTGCTTCGACCGGCTGGTCATCGACCTTAACGGGCGCGTTGGCGGCTACACAGTCCGCTATGTTCCGCAGGTGACCCAGGACGGTTCCGGATTGCCGGTCCCGCTGCGGGGCCAGGCGTTTATCCAGGTCACAGTCAACGCCCCGGCGTATGACCAGAACGGCAAGTCCACCTACAACCCGGCAAACCGCAGGGAACTGACCAACGTCACGGGCTACCAGACGTTCCGGCAGGTGGCGTGGGCAGGCAGTTTCGAAGGGTATTCCAGCCTGGGCATCGGGGTCCGGGCACGGCTGCCGTTCCGGGTGTTCGCCCTGGAGGGCCGGCGGCAGGCTCACGTCTGGTGATCGACGTCGCGCATTTCTGGTGAGAACTGGCTCCGGCGGGATCGCTAGAGCGAGTTGAGGTCCGCCCGGAGCGGGTACTCCCGGCCGTCCAGGACCAGCTGGGCGCAGCGGCTGGTTGCCGGGTTCAGCACGATCGGGGCCATGAGGTTCACCGTGGTGGCTTTGGGGAGTGGTTGAGCACCACCAGCACCTGGAGGTCCTGGTCCTGCTCAAGTTCCAGGGCCTGCACTGTGGCCGCCGGAACCGGCGGCGCGTAGCCCGGCACAAACACGGCGGCGTCGGCGAGGAACAGCCGGACCGGGCTGGGAGAGCCGGCCTCGAGGGCGTAGAGGCCGGTGGCGCCTTCGACGCTGCGCAGCGTGAAGGCGTGGACGTTCTCAAGCCCCGGCATGGGCGCGGTGAACGTCACGGGGGTGCTGGTGACGGGGAGATCGGCCACAGGCGTGTTCACCGCAGGAAGTCCATCAGCGTGGGCTGCAGGACCCGCGCCGTGGCGGCCAGGGCCACCTGGTAGTTGGTCTCCTGGAGCTTCAGGTCCATGATGACGCTGCCCAGATCTGCCTTTTCAATGCCGGTCCGCTGGGCATCCAAGGTGGCCTCCAATTCTGTGTTGACGGTGCCGGCGCGTTCCAGCTGCGCCTGGCGTGTTCCTATCTCAGCACGTCCGTTGACGATGTTCTTAAACGATGTCTCAAGGGGAGCCAGCTGCGAGGTGATGTCCCCGCCGCTCCGGAGTTGCGCGGCGATATTGGCCACCGTGGCGAAGACGGAGCCGGCATCGCTGCCGAAGATTGCTCCGCCGTCGGCGTCGACCCGGACTGCCTGCGTGGCGCTGATGCGCCGTTCCACCGGGCTGATGCCGGTTCCCTGGAAGACGGGCGGTGTGCCGGGGTCGGCCGGGTTGGCGGGGTCCCGCGGGGTGCCCGGCGTGAAGGCAGCGTCGGCATCGGAATTTCCGGCAAAGATGTTCCGGCCCAAGTGCTTGCTGTTGGCGACCGAAACCAGATCCTTGTTCAGGGTCTCCAGCTCGAGGGCGATGGCGTCCTTGCCGGACTGGTTCAGCGAGCCGTTGCCGGCCAGCACGGCGAGGTCCTTGATCCGGTGCATCACGTTGGTGGCCTGCTCGAGCGCGGAGTCAGCGGCGGTGAGCCACGTGTTGCCGTCGTCGATGTTCCGGCCGTACTGCGCCGTGGCGGCGAGCAAGGAACGGGTTTCGAGCGCCTTCGCGGTAGCCGCCGGATCGTCCGACGGGCGGGAGATTTTATTGAGTGTGGTGGCCTTGTCCTGCAGCTCGGAGAGCCGGGACTGTTGGGTCTGCAGCGTCCTCAGGGCGTTCGCACTCATGGTCAGATTTGTGACGCGGTTCAGCATATGGCTACCTTCCTACCAATCCGGTGCGGTTGATCAGGACGTCCAGGGCTTCGTCGACGGCGGTCATCACACGGGCCGCGGCCTGGTAGGCGTGCTGGTTGGTGAGCAGGCTGACGTTTTCCTCGTCCAGGCTCACGGATGACTGCGAGGCCCGGCTGGTCCGGGCGGAAGCCTGGGCGGCGTCGGTGAGCGACTCGTGCTGCTGGGCTCCGCGGGACTGCACCCCGATGTCCGTGACGATCCCTGCCCAGACTTTGTCCGGTGAGTTCGCGCCGGTGCCGAGCTGCGAGATCGTGTCCGCGATGCTGGTGTCCAGGGCGCCGCCCGTTGAAGCTTTGAGGGCGATGTTGGCGGTACTTGTGGGGCCGGCGATGCTCAGTGCGGCGGGTCCAGTGCCGGTGGTGAAGAAGTCGACGCCTTGGGCGCCGGCGCCCGTGACACCATCCCGATGGACGGAGTTAACCGCCGTGGCGAGCACGGTCGCGAACCTGTTGTAGGACTCGGCTGCCTCGGCGATGGGGCCCCGGATCCTCCGGAAGCGGGGGCCAGCACGGAGAGTGCACCGGCGAGTTCGCCACCGTCGAGGGCTGCCGTGCCACCGGGGTTGGTCCATTCAACGCGCGGGGCGTCGGTTGCGGCGTCGGCCATGGCCGTCGCGCCGGCCAGCTTGAGCGTCCGGACGGAGCCGCCGGTGACGAGGGCGTTGCCGCCGACCAGGACGTCCACGGTGCCGTCGGGCTGTTCGCGGACGGTGCCGCCGGCGAGGCCGGCGATCTGGTCCGTGAGCTTGGCGCGGGCGTCGATCAGCTCGTTGGCCGACCCGCCAGCCGCCAGCGTGGAGCGGATGGTCGTGTTGTAGGACGCTACCTGCGCGGCAGCCGCGTTGACGGCCGTGACCGCGTCCTGTGCTTCACTGCGGACACGGCTCCACTGCGAGTCGAGGGCCGTGTACGCGGAGGAAATCTTGTCCGTCACGGAGTTGGCGGCGGTCAGGAGCAGCCCCTTGGGTCCGGACTCCGTGGGCTGGTTGGCGGCGCCCTGCCACGCGGACCAGAAGCCCTGCAGCGCGTTCGAAATGCCGTTGTCGCCCGGTTCCTGCAGGATGCCTTCGATGCCCTGCAGCGCCGAGGATCGGACGGTGGCGTAGCCGGCCTGTGCGCCCGCCGAGCGGACGCCGGCGTCGAGGAAGCTGCTGCCGAGCCGTGAGATGGCGTTCACGGACACACCCTGGCCGGGCTGCAACGCTCCGCCGCTGAAGAGTCCACGGCCGGCGCTGCCAGGGAGGACTGATCGACGCGCTGCCGGGTGTAGCCCTCAGTAGCGGCGTTGGCGATGTTCTGGCCCGCCACGTTCATGCCCTGCTGGGCGGCGGTCAGCCCGCGGTAGGCGGTGTTCAGGGCGCCGAAGGTGCTCATGGTGGCTTCCTTAGAATTGCTTGTCGAAGATGCGGGAGCCGGCGGTGTCCCCGGTCTTGCCGTGCGCGTCGTAGGTGCCCGCTGCGGGGCGCAGATCGGCCAGCGACTCCTGGGTGGAGCGGACGGCGGTGCGCAGGTACTGCTCGTTGGAGTCGCGCAGTTCCTTGATGAGGGCGGTCTGGCGGGTCAGTGCGGCGAGGTGCGCGGTGAGGATCTCGGCCCAGGCGCCTTCCGGAGCCGCCGTGGCCAGTTCCGCCAGGGACGCGTCCGTGGGGAGGCCCCAGACCTCGGCGACGACGGCGGCTTCGATGGTGCGCGCCAGGCTCGCCTGGGCGAGGTGCCCCAGGACCTGTTCAACTTCCCGGGTGCCGTGGGGCAGCCAGCGTGACTTGCCCGAGGTGAGCAGCAGTTGCTCCTCCTCCAGCTTGAAGGTGAGAACGTCCAGGAGTTCACGCTCCCGCCACAGCAGGGCTGAAAGTTCGTGGATGGCCATGTTCCGGACGGCTCCCTCAAAGGTGACTAATGCGGTGGTGCCGGGCATGCAGTACATAAGGTGTCAGCTGCAGCCTTCAGCAGGGTTCGTAGAAACTATCGGCCGGGCAACAGGATCCGTTAGCGGGAATAAGGCTGATTACAGGCGGAATGCTGGGGAAAAGATTCGGAAAAGAATTTCGCAAATTTCCTTACGTGTGTATCGGAAAGGGCGATAACTACTCCTGAAGGCCCACGGATGGGCCATCGCTTACAGTCCCACTCACGGAGGAAACATCATGGGCTTCGTCATCAATAACAACCTCGCGGCAAACAACACTTACCGCAGCCTCAACAACACCCAGACCGATCTCTCCAAGTCCCTGGAGAAGCTGTCCACCGGCCTGCGCATCAACCGTGCAGCCGATGACGCAGCAGGCCTGTCCATTTCCGAGGGCCTGAAGTCACAGGTCACCGGCTCGGCCCAGGCGGCCCGTAACGCCCAGGACGGTATCTCGGTCATCCAGACCGCTGAAGGCGCCCTGACCGAGGTCCACTCCATCCTGCAGCGTGTGCGTGACCTTGCCGTCCAGGCCGGTAACGACTCCAACAACGCTGATGCCCGCGCGGCAATCAAGGCGGAGTCCGACGCGCTGGGTGATGAGCTGACTCGCATCGGCGACTCGACCAACTTCAACACCATCAAGCTCCTCGACGGCAGTGCCAGCGCCCTTACTTTTCAGGTTGGAGCGGGAAGCACCGCCCTGGAGGATCAGATCGTTGTGGACCTTTCCGGCGCTGACGTAGCTACGCTGGGTGCGACCGTCAAGGCACTGACCTTCGATAGCGCAGCCAACGCTCTTACGTCAATTGGTGCAATCGATACGGAGATCACGGCAATCTCAACCGAGCGGTCCAACATCGGTGCAGCCCAGAACCGCCTCGAGCACGCCGTCAAGACGCTGAACGTTGCCGGTGAAAACCTGCAGGCCGCTCAGTCCCGCATCGCCGACGTCGACATGGCTCAGGAGATGGTCAAGTTCACCAAGGCCAACATCCTGTCCCAGGCCGGCACCGCAATGCTGGCCCAGGCAAACCAGTCCAGCCAGGGTGTTCTTTCACTCCTGCGCTAAACCGGTTTCCGGTAGCCCGGTAGTCCAGAAGTAGGGCTGCCACCCTGATCGGACGAAGACTTAATCCCGATCAAGACACTGCGGAAGGGCCGGACGATGAGAGCAATCCATCGTCCGGCCCTTACGCGCAACATCTGAAGTTCCGAACACCAAGCACCAGCAGTCATTTGCGGCAATGAAAGGCAGCGATGGGAATCTCACTCGACGGACTAGCCAGTGGGCTCGACACCACTGCCCTTATCAGTTCCGTGATGCAGGTTGAGGCCATACCGCAGACCCTGCTGAAGTACAAGTCCCAGGACCTCCAGTCCATGGTGTCCGCGCTGCAGGGACTAAACAGCAAGGTGGCCGCGCTCGCCACCCAGGCCACCGCCGCCGCCAAGCCCGGAGCGCTGGACCTCAACACCGCCACCACCAGCAGCGACAAGGTCACCGCCACTGCCACGGCGGCCGCCAAGGCCGGGTCCATCGACTTCCAGGTCACCAAGCTGGCCCAGACCCAGGTCACGGTCACACCCCAAGTGAACTCAGTGGTCGGCTGGCCCTACACCACCATGACCATCAACAGCGGGGGCCAGGCTTTCACGATCGAGCCGCTCACGAGCAACCTGGACGACGTCGTGACCGCCGTCAATGCGGCCCGAGCCGGCGTCACTGCCAGCAAGGTCGCCGTCGGCGCCGGCGAATACCGCCTGCAGTTCACCGCCACGAAGTCCGGCGAAGCCGGCGCCTTCACTATCAGCGATCCCGGCACCACCTTCACCAACGTCAAGACGGCGCAGGACGCCGAAATTTCGCTCTGGCCCGGCACCGCCGCAGCCCAGGCGGTCAAGTCCTCGACAAACACCTTCACGGATCTGCTCCCAGGCGTGTCCATCACCGCCAAAGAAGTGACCGCCGCTCCCGTCACGCTCACCGTGGCCCGCGACGACGCCGGCATCACCAAGCTAGCCTCCGGCCTCGTGGAAGGCGTCAACGGCATCTTCTCCTACGTGGCCAGCAAGTCCACCGTCACGAGCACCACCAACACGAGCGGAACATCGACCACTGCCGGCATCTTCGCGGGCGACAGCGCGGTGCGCTCCGTGAACCAGAACATCCTGTCCGCCGCGTCCTTGCCGGTGGGCACCCCGCCGCGGTCGCCGTCGGAAATCGGCATCAGCATCACCAAGACCGGCACCATGGAGTTTGACGAGAAGAAGTTCTCGGCAGCCCTCGCAGCGGACCCGGCGGCACGGCAGCCAAGGTCCAGGAGATCGCCACGCGTGTTGCCGCGGCCGCGACCACCGCCTCCGACAAGTACGACGGCACCCTGACCAAGAAAATCACCGGCCAGCAATCCGAGGTCCGTGACCTGGCCGACCGGATCAGCGACTGGGACACCCGGCTCGAATCCCGCAAGGCCACGCTGCAGCGCACCTACTCCGGTTTGGAAGTGGCCCTCAGCAACATGCAGGCGCAGCAGTCCTGGCTCACCGCCCAACTGGGCGGCCTTTCTTCAGGAAGTAACTCAGCATGACCACCAGTTATGGCAACGGCTTCGGCAGTGCCGCCCAGCGGAACCAGTACCTCGCCGACTCCGTCCTTTCGGCGCCGCCGGCACGCCTCCTCACCATGCTCTACGACCGGCTCCTGCTGGACCTGGGCCGGGCCGAGACCGCGCAGCAGTCGGCCAACTGGCCGGTCGCGTCGGAGAACCTCCTCCACGGCCAGGCCATCATCGCCGAGCTCATCTCCTCGCTCAAGACGGATGCCTGGGACGGCGCCGACGGTCTCCTGGGCCTCTACAACTACGCCTTCACCGCCCTGGTCAACGCGAACATCCAGCGCGATCCGGCACTGACCCGTGAAGCCATTGAGCTCCTGGAACCCCTGCGCCAGGCCTGGCATGAGGCCGCCGCCGCAGCTCCCGCGCCGTCGGCAGCCCCTGCAACCGCTGCAACGGCGGGCTATGGAGCCAGCGCAACCTTCCCCGCTGCCACAGGGTTCTCCGCTGCCGGCGCCTGGAACACCCGGCCCGGAACAGGTGGCGGGAGCCTCGGCTTTGGGTAACCAGACGGATGTGGAGACCGGCTTAGGGGAGCCGGCATCCAGCACTCCGAATCACCCCCGACGCCGCACACGGATACCGCCCTGGCGGCCTGGAATGCAATCCTGGATGTGCTGGAGATGGCCGTGGGCGCCGCCGAGCGCACGCTGAAAGACCCGCTGGGGCCGCTCTCCGCCGCGCCCCAGGCAGGGGTGGAGCCCTGCCCGAGAAGCGCTGGCAGCCGCCCGTGCCCCCGGGCCCACTTCCGGCCGGAGCCCGCCGCCGCGCGCTCGCGTTGTCCGCCGCGCAGGAGCGCGTCGCCAGGAAGCTCGAAGAAGCCCGAATGGACGTCGCCAGGCAGCTGCACGCGGTCTCTTCCGTTCCCGGCGTCGGTGATCCCTCCGGAGCCGTCTACCTCGACGTCAACGGCTGACCGCCCGGCAGGATGCCCGGCGAAAGCCGGTAAAACCGCGGGCGAAAAACCTGCAAAAAACCTTTCATACTTTCTGCTAACGCGCGGCTGACCAGTGCCGATAACCACTGATAGAGCACGGATCGCTCGTTTAACGGCCACGGATCGGCCACCCCACCATCCCAGGCAGGACTCTGTGCTCGAATCCGTGACTTCCGCCGCCTTGGCCAGCGCCATGGACGGCCTCGCGCTGCGTCAGCGCGCCATCGCGAACAACATCGCGAACGTCAACACGCCGAATTACCACGCAAAGCGTGTCAGCTTCGAGGCGGCCCTCGCAGACTCCGTCCAGTCCGGTAACGGCAGCGTCGGCGCCACCACCGGCACCTCGCTGGAGCCCACCGGGTTGAACGGCAACAACGTCAACCTGGACACCGAGACCCTTTCCAACATCGACACCGTGCTGCGCTTCCAGTTCGCCGCCCGGGCCATCGGCGGAGAATTCAATGCCGTCCGCGCCGCCATGAGGACCAATTAATGACGTTCGACGCAATCGGCATCGCCGGCTCGGCCCTGACCGTACACCGCAAATGGCTCGACTCCGTCTCGGACAACCTTGCCAACATGAACAACGTCTCCCGCACCAACGGACCGGCGTTCCAGGCCAAGTACGTCGAGGCCGCCGAAGGCGCGGAGGGCTCCGGCGTCTACGTCAAGAGCACCCAGCTCGGCAACGGCGAGGGCAGGATCGTTTACCAGCCGGACCATCCGCTGGCGGACGCCGACGGCAACGTGAAGTACCCGGACATTGACATGGCCGAACAGATGGGCGCCCTGATCATCGCCCAGCGCGGCTACCAGGCAAACGCGCAGGTAGTGGACCGCGCCCGTGAAAGCTACCTGGCCGCCCTTGAGATTGGAAGATCCTGATGCCTGTTTCCCCGATCGCCCCCGTCCAGGGCGTCATCCCCACCGACTACCTGTCCGGGGCGGGCGCTGTTACCGGCACTGACGGCTCCGCCTTCGGCGCGTCCCTCACCGGGGCGGTGGACAACCTCCAGCAGCTGCAGTCGACGTCGAAAGAGCTCGCCGTCTCCGCTGTCACGGGCAACCTGGACGACATCCACAACGCCACCCTCGCGGCCAGCCGCGCCCAGATCACCCTTGAGCTCGTGGCCACCATGCGCAACAAGGGCGTTGACGCCTTCAACGAGATTATGAGGATGCAGGCCTGATGCCTCCGCAGATTACCGTCTTCTTCCAGCGCTTCGGCGCGGGCCTCAAAGGCTTCACCGCCGGTCAGCGCACGGTCGCCGCCATCGGCGCCGCCCTGCTGGTGGTGGGCATCATCGCGCTCTCGGCCTGGCTGTCCAAGCCGGCCCTGACGCCCTGTTCTCCGGTCTCAAGGACACCGACGCCAACGGCATCGTGGAGCAGCTGCGCGCGGACAACGTGCCGTATGAGCTCAGCGACGGCGGCTCCACCATCCTGGTGCCGCAGGACAAGGTCTACGACGAGCGCCTCAAGGCCGCCGCCGCCGGCTTGCCCACGGCCGCCGCCACCGGCTACTCCCTGCTGGACAAAATGGGGGTCACGTCGTCCGAGTTCCAGCAGTCTGTCACCTACAAGCGGGCCCTCGAAGGGGAACTCGCCAGCACCATTTCCGCCATGGACGGCGTGCAGACCGCCGCGGTCCGCCTCGCGATTCCGGAAAAGACCGTCTTCGTGTCCAAAACCCCGGACACCACAGCCTCCGTCTTCGTGGAGACGGCCCCGGCTCCACTCTCTCCGGCGACAAAGTCCAGGCGATCGTGCACCTGACGTCGGCCGCCATCGAAAACCTCAAGCCCGCCAACGTCTCCGTTGTCGACTCGCAGGGCAACGTGCTTTCCTCCGTGGGCGGCGCCGCGGCGGGATCCGCTTCCAAGCAGGCCTCCGAATACCAGCAGCGCACCTCCGACGCCGTCAAAGCAGTCATGGACCGCGTCGTCGGCCCCGGCAACTCCACCGTGGCGGTGGCGGCGGACATCACGGGCGAATCCGCCCAGCAGAAAAGCGAAACCTTCACCAACGCCGAGGGCGCCCTGCCGCTCAGCGAGTCCTCCAAAACCGAGAAATACACCGGTACCGGAGGAGGCGCCGCAGGAGTCCTCGGCCCGGACAACATCGCCGTTCCCGGCGACACCAGCGGAAACGGCAGCTTCGACTCATCCACCGAGACCAAGAACAACGCCGTCAACAAGATCACCGAGGACCGGGTGATCCCGGCCGGCGCCGTGAAACGGCAGACCATCTCCGTGGCCGTCGATCAGGCCGCCGCCGGAGGACTCAACGTCGCCTCGCTGACCTCCTCGTCACCGCAGCCGCCGGAGTCGACGCCGCCCGCGGCGACGTCGTGACGGTCGAGGTGGTGCCGTTCAGCACCGCCGCGGCGGACCAGGCTGCCGCCTCCTCGAAGCGGCCAAAGCCGAACTCGAAGCCCAGAAGCAGTCAGCGTTCTTCAGCACCCTCATCACGGCCGGCAGCATCCTGCTGGGACTGCTCATTCTGGCCCTCGTCATCGCCATCGTCCTGCGCCGCCGGCAGAAGCGCGAACCGGTGGACCTCGGCGAACGCCTCGACCTGGAGATGATGCCGGTCATGCCCACCGTCACGGCGCTGCCCCCGGCACCCGCGACGTCGGCCATCCCGCTCACCGCGCTGCCCCCGATTGTGCCGCCGCCGGCCCAGGTGGAGGCCGAGCGCCGCCGCTTCGAGATCGACAGCATGGTTGCCTCCAACCCGGAGAAAGCGGCCGACTACCTGCGCGGCCTCATGGATGACAGGCAGCCGGTATGAAACTAGCCGATTCGACCCTCACCGGAACCCAGCGTGCCGCCGTCGTCCTCATGCAGATGAGCCCGGCCAACGCCGCCAAGGTGATGGCCCAGTTCAACGACGCCGAGGCCGAGGACATCGCCGCGGAAATCGTCCGCCTGCGGAAGGTGGATCCGGAAGTCGCCGAACAGATCATGAAGGACTTCCACGAAGCCGCGATGTCCAGCCCGCGGCAGGCCCGTGGCGGCCGCGAGCTGGCCGAAGGCCTCCTGGAGGCATCCTTCGGCTCGGAAAAGGCGGCCGGGCTGCTCAACCGGCTCACGGTCAACATGGCCGGCAAGTCCTTTGAGTTCCTCGAGGACATTGAACCGGTCCAGATCCTTGCCCTGATCGATGGCGAACTGCCGCAGACCATCGCTCTGGTCCTGGCGCACCTGAGCCCCCGCAAGGCCTCGGCGGTGATGTCCGGGCTGCCCGGTTCGCTGCGGGCCGACGTCGCCCTGAGCATCGCGACCATGGGTTCGGGCGCGCCCGAGGCCATCGGGATTGTGGCCGACACCCTCAAACTGCGCGGCGGCGCGGCCGTCTCGCAGCAGGCGTCCAAGGTGGTGGGCGGCATCCAGCCGCTGCTGGAAATCATCAACCGGACCGACGCCGGCACGGAACGTTCCGTGCTGGACGGCCTGGACCTGCTGGATCCGGACCTCGCCGTGGAAATCCGCGCCCAGATGGTCACCTTCGACGACATCGTGAAACTGGAACGCCGGGACGTGCAGCTGGTCCTCCGCGGCCTGGACGCGTCCGTGCTGGCCGTGGCCATGAAGGGCGCCTCGGAGCCGGTCCTGGAGACCATCACCACCAACGTTTCCGGCCGCAACCTGGAAATCCTCGAATCCGAGATCGCCGCCCTGGGACCGCTGCGGGCCTCGCAGATCGAAGAAGCCCGTGCCGCCGTGGTGCGTTCCATCCGCGAGCTCGAGGCCGACGGCCAGATCACCATCCAGCGCGGGGACGAAGAGGACTATGTTTACTGACGGGGCCGCGACCGACAGCGCCCCGGCACGGATCGTCTTCCCTCGCTCCGCGCGAGCGGACCCGCCAGCGAACAGGCCGGCTACACCGAAGGCCACGCCGCCGGCTACGCGGCGGCGTCCGGGCCGCCGCCAAGGAACAGCGCCGCTGGCGCGACCGCATGTCCGCCGAGCAGGCCGCCTCACTGGCCGCCGGGCAGCAGGACCTCGACCGCGCCGTCCGGGCCCTGGCCGTGGCGCGGACGGACTTCTCACACCGGAACGTCCAGGCACTGCACGACGCCGAGGAGGTCCTTGCCCGCACCGCGCTGGAACTCGCCGAGGCCATCCTGGGCTACGAACTGGCCGAGGGCACCAGGACGGCCCGCGCCGCCCTGGACCGCGCCCTGTCCGGAAACGACGCCGCCACAGTGCTGGCCATCCGGCTGAACCCGGCCGACATCGAGGTCCTCGCCAAGGAAGGCCAGGACCTGCCCGCGGGCCTGCCGCTGCTCGCGGACCCGTCGCTCAACCGCGGCGACGCCAAGGTCGAATACCAGCAGGGCTGGCTCGACGCGAGCCTCGGCAGGGCCCTGGCACGCGCCCGCGCAGCGCTTTTGGGCGATCAGGCCTGGGACCAGAATTCGCCGGGGACCAGCGATGATCGCCGACTGGCGTCCCAAGGGAGCCGACTACGCCGCGGCCCTGCGCGCCGCCGCCCCGCAACGTGTGGGCGTCGTTACCTCGGTGATGGGCCTTGGCCTTGAAGTGTCCGGACTGGACTGCGCCCTGGGCGATCTGGTGACCGTGGGCTCGAACCCCGGACTGGACGCCGAGGTGGTCGCCGCCCTGGACAGCTCCGTGCGCTGCATGCCCTGGGCCGGCTGGCCGGCGTCGCGGCGGGCGATCCCGTCCGGGCCAAGGGCGGCACCGTCCTGGTCCCCACCGGACCGGGGCTCTTCGGCCGCGTCATCGACGGCCTCGGCCGGCCCATCGACGGCAAGGGACCGCTCGCCAGCGGACCCCGCGTGCCGATCGACAACGAAGCCCCGAATGCCATGAAACGCGCCCGCATCGACACGCCCCTGCAGACCGGCGTCCGGGTGCTGGACACCATGACCACCCTGGGAAAAGGGCAGCGCATGGGGCTCTTCGCCGGTTCCGGCGTCGGAAAGTCGTCCCTGCTCTCGATGATCGCCCGCGGCACGGACGCGGAGGTCTCCGTGATCGCCCTCGTGGGGAGCGCGGCCGTGAAGTCCGCGAGTTCCTCGAGGACGACCTCGGCCCGGCCGGGCTGGCCCGTTCCGTCGTCGTCGTCGCCACCTCGGACGAACCCGCCCTGATGCGTATGCGCGCGGCGTTTACCGCGACCCGGATCGCCGAGTCCTTCCGGGACAACGGCCAGGACGTGGTCCTGATGATGGATTCCCTCACCCGCGTGGCGATGGCCCAGCGGGAGATCGGCCTCTCCGCCGGCGAGCCCCCGCGACCCGTGGCTATCCGCCGTCGACCTTTTCCATCCTGGCCCGGCTGCTGGAACGCGCCGGCACCGCCGAAACCGGCTCCGTCACGGGCATCTACACCGTGCTGGTGGACGGTGACGACCACAACGAACCGATCGCCGACGCGGCCCGCTCCATCCTGGACGGCCACGTGGTCCTGGACCGGAAGCTTGCCGTCACCGGACACTTCCCTCCGTGGACGTGCTCGGCTCGGTCTCCCGCGTCGCCACCAAGGTCAATGCCCGCCCGCACCTTGACGCGGCGGCGACCCTCCGGCGCGTCCTCGCGGCCCGCAAGGCCGCGCAGGACCTGATCGACGTCGGCGCCTACCAGACTGGCACCAACCCGCTGGTGGACGCGGCCCTGAACCACGAGCAGGACGTCAGCACCTTCCTGCAGCAGCCGATGGACGAATCCACGGCCCACGCCGAGTCCTGGCAACGGCTCACCCACCTCACCTCGATCCTGGGAGCAGCAGCATGAACCGCCAATTCCCACTGGCAGGGCTCCTGCGCCTCCGCCAGCTCCAGCAAGACCAGGCGGCCACAGGCCTGGCAGGTGCCCGCTCGCGCTCGAGTTCTGTGCGGGCGCGCGAAGCCGCGGCACGCCGTGATCTCGCCGAGGGGATGCGCCCATTTCGAGCTCCGCTTCCTGCGGGCCGTAGCCGCGGCGCGGTCCTCGTCCCACAGCATGCTCGCGGACCTGCAGAACCTCTCGAGGATCGCGGAGACCGAGGAGGCCACGGCGCGCCAGGAGTTCATCGCCGCCCGCACCCGGTCCGTCGGCCTGGAGAAGCTGCAGGCCCGCCACGACGCCGAGGTGTTCACCGCGGACCTGCGCGCCGAACAGTCGGCCCTGGACGAGATCGCCTCCACTGTCTGGCACCGCGAAGAGCAGGAGGTCAGGTCATGAGCATGACCGAGGCCATCGGCCGGATGCAGGGCATCCAATCGATGATCGCAGAATTGTCCCGCCCCGCGGGCTCGGAGGCCAACGCCGCCGCACTGAAGTCGGCGGCGTCCACGTCGCTCGCCACCGGAACCGGAAACGGCGACGCCGGGTCCTTCACCGAGGCGCTGACCGCGGCACTGGGCGGCGCGAACGGGACCAGCGGGGTCAGCGGGACCGACGTGTCCTCCGTCGCCAACAGCCTGGGCCTGGGCGGCACCTCTCCGATCGGTGCCCTGAAGGGCATCACGCCGCCCGCCACCGTTCCGGCGACAGGCACGGCGACGGGCAACGACGTGGTGGCCGTGGCCAAGAAGTACATCGGCGTCCCCTACGTCTGGGGCGGAACCAACCCGGCCACCGGGATGGACTGCTCCGGCTTCACCCAGCGGGTCTTCAAGGACCTTGGCATTGAGATTCCCCGAGTGGTCAGTGACCAGATGCGCCAGGGCACACCCGTGGCGTCCCTGGCCGAGGCAAAGCCCGGCGACCTGCTGGTCAGCTTCGGCGGGGACCACATCTCCATCTACCTGGGCAACGGCAAGGCCATCGACGCGCCGGTCCCAGGCAAAACCATCCAGATCCGCGACGCTTGGGAACAGCACTCCAACCTGACCTCGATCCGGCGCATCGTCCCGGCCGGAGCGGCGTCATGAAAGGCATGGATCTGGCCTCCGCGCTGGCCGCGCCGGTCCAGGGCCGCGGCGCCCCGGAGAGCGCACGCTCACAGTCTTCCGCCGGGAGCGGGAACACGGCGTTCGCGGCAATGCTCAACGACGTTCAAGGCACTGCTGACTCCGCGCAGGGACCCACGGCCGACGCCGGCAGTCCCGTAGCCGACGACGCACAGATCAACATTCCGTCCGGCGCCCCGGCCCAGCAGCCCGGTGGGGAGGCGACGCCGGATCGGCGACCGCGCCGGATCCGTCCACCGTGACCAACGCCGCCGCTGCTAACGCCGCCGCCAACCTGGTTCCGAACGCCGTCACCAGCGCCGCGACACTTGCGGGCGCCCCTACCTGGCGGCTGTCGGTCAACTGCCCGCCGAGGGCGGGGCCGGTCGGCCGCATGCCCTGGCGACCGTTCCCGGTGACACTTCCGTTCCCGGGGTTCCGGCGACCGGCAGCCGGGAGCACTCCGGTACGAACATCGCCGAGCCCGTGACGGCGACGCCGATGCTCGGATTCGATCCGCGGTTTGGTTCTGCGGCGGGACCGCAGCCTGTAACCGCGCAGCCTGCAACCGCCCAGCCCGGAGGCATACAATCCGGTAAGGCCCAGCCCGGGACAGCGCAGGCAACGATGGCCGCGGGCGAACAGACGGCTGGAGTACGCCCCGACCAGGCACTTCCCGCTGCAGCTTCCGGCATGGGTGCCGTCGCCGTCGCTGGCGTGGGTGCCGCCGCCGGAGTGCCGGCCGGCAGCGTGGCATCAGCCGCCTTCCCGGCGCAGCAACCCGCCGGCACGCAGAACCCGTCGCCGGCTCCTTTCCATGCCTCAACCGCAGCGCCCGCGACGCCTGCCCCGGGCAGGGGACCCACTGGCACGGTTCAGGAGTCCTTGCCGGTGCAAACCGTTGCCCCGGCAACTGCGGCAACTGCGGCGTCTTCGGCAATCCCGGCCGTCACAACAACAGCGGCACCAGCGTCACCTACGGGAATAGCGGCACCCGCGGCACCGGCCGTGGCCTCAGGACCGTCGTCCGCCGTCGCGGGAACCGCCGTGGCCGCCAGTACGGGCTCAGGTCTCCCGGGCGCCGCGCTCGCCGAGGGCGGCAGGTCCGGCGCCCGCACCGAAACCACCCCGGCAGCCGCTCCCGCCGCTGCACCGACTGCTGCACCCACGGCGGCTCCCGCCGACGCGCTCGCGGCAGCCGGAACCGCCGCCGCACCGGTCAGCCAGCCGACGTCGTCAGCGGCTGCCGCGCCACAACCTGCGGCTCCGGCGGCGCCCCAGCCGGGCGCCACGCTCCAGCCGCAGTTGGCGAAGCCGCTCTTCACCCTCGCCGGGGCACCGCAGGGACAGCACATTATGACGCTGCAGGTGACCCCGGAGGATCTTGGCCCGATGACGGTCCGGGCGCAGATCGACGCCACCGGGGTGCGGATCGAGCTCTTCGCCCCGGGCGACGCCGGGCGTGAAGCCATCCGCGGCATCCTGCCCGAACTCCGCAAGGAACTCGCTGATGCCGGATTCGGGGCAAGCCTGGACGTCTCCGAGCACAGCGGGCCGGGCAGCGCCCCACGGGACAGCGCCGGCACGGACGGGCGGGACTCGGGCTCCGGCCGGGACTCCGGCTCTGCACCGGGTAACCGCAACGGTCCGGGCGATCAACGACCCGGCCACCGCTGGGACGCCCTGGCCGATGGCGCGGCCCTGCGCAACGCCAGGATCCTGAACGGCCCCCAAACCACCCTCGACATTCTTGTCTGACACGAAGGAACGCGACTCATGACGATCCAGCCCATCGCCCCGCAGCCGGTCACTGCCGCGGGGAGACCTCGCAGGCAGCTGCCGTGCGGGCACCCGTGCAGACCATGGATTCGGAGGTCTTTATGTCCCTCCTGGTGGCCCAGCTCAAGAACCAGAACCCGAGCGCGCCCATGGACACCAACCAGATGATGAGCCAGACCATTCAGCTCTCCATGATGGAGAAGATGCAGGAACTGACCACGAACAGCCAGGAAGGGTTCTCCCTGCAGATGCGGCAGGCCGCAGCCCAGTTGGTGGGCCAGTCCGTTGACTACACGCTCAGTGACGGCACCACCGGCACGGGCATCGCCAGCTCCGTGTCCTACTCCGGAGCAGTTCCGACCGTCAAGGTCGGCGACCTCTCCATTCCCCTCGACTCCATCACCGGGCTCACCGCTCCGGCCGCTTCCTGACCAGTTTTCCACCCGTAGAAAGGCAGTTCCCATGCTCCGCTCGCTGTACTCCGGAATCTCCGGCCTCCGCGCCCACCAGACCATGCTGGACGTCACCGGCAACAACATCGCCAACGTCAACACGGCCGGCTTCAAGGCGTCCTCCACCCAGTTCCAGGACACCCTGTCCCAGATGACGCAGGGCGCCTCCGGCCCGCAGGCCGAAACCGGCGGCAGCAACCCCGCGCAGATCGGCCTCGGCGTCCGCGTCGCCGGTGTCAGCACCAACTTCGCCCAGGGCTCCTCGCAGAGCACCGGCCGCGCCACGGACATGATGATCTCCGGCGACGGCTTCTTCGTCACCAGCAAGGGCGGCCAGCAGCTCTTCACCCGCGCCGGCGCCTTCAGCCCCGACGCCGCCGGCCAGCTGGTCAGCCCCGACGGCGGCATCCTGCAGGGCTGGACTGCCGTCAACGGTGTGGTCAACACCGGCGGGCCGGTTGGTGACCTCGCGCTGAACGCCAACAACCTGGTGCCCGCAGTGTCCACCAACGCGGTCACCGTGGACGGCAACCTGCCGAGCGAGGGCGGCACGCTGGAACGCGTCGTGAAGGTCTACGACGCCACCGGTGCCGAGCGGAACCTCACCCTCACCTTCACCGGGTCGGGCAACAGCTGGAACGTTTCCGGGGCGGACGAAAACGGCAGCACGGGAACGGCGACTCTGGGCTTCACCAACGGAAAGCTGACCAGCGGCGGCCCGCTGACGGTCGGCGGCATCACCGTCAACCTTCCCGAGGTCTCCTCCTTCGCCGGGATGACGTCCCTCGCCGTCAGCGGCCAGAACGGCTCCGCCGCCGGGAAGCTGGAGTCCTACACCCTCGGCAACGACGGCTCCCTGATCGGCTCCTTCAGCAACGGCGTGAAGCAGGTCCTCGCCAAGATCGCGCTCGCCAATTTCACCAACCCCTCGGGTCTTGAGAAGACCGGCGGTTCGTCCTACGTTGCCACCGCCAACTCCGGCGGCGTGCAGTTGGGCGGAGCGGGCGACGCCGGCATCGGCAGCCTTTCCGGCGGGTCCTTGGAAATGTCCAACGTGGACCTCTCCCAGGAGTTCACTAACCTGATCGTCGCCCAGCGCGGCTTCCAGGCCAACGCCCGCATCATCACCACCTCGGACGAAGTCCTGCAAGAACTGGGCAACCTCAAGCGCTAACTGGCTGAGTCCTGAATGACCCGGCCCGAGTCCGCGGAACAATTTCCGCGGACTCGGGCCGGGCCGCGTTGCGCTGGGCTTCAGTTGATTGCCTCGACGCCAAGCCGCTTCAGTTCTTCCAGATGGTTCCGCATGTTTTGAAGCGCCTCGGGGAGTGCGGCTGCCAGTCCACCACCTCGTCAACCACCCGCAGCGGCTCCCTGGTGCGGTAAGACCTCGTGGGGTTGCCCGGGAACTTCTTGTCCGTCAGATTGGGGTCATGCTCGAACGGGCCGGTGGGCTCCACCCGGTAGATTCTGCCCGGGCCCTCGCCCACCCCAGTTCCGCGCCCCAGATAGCGGCATCAAGCGTGGCGGTGAGGTAGATGTAGTTCGCCGTCTTTCGCTCACCGAAGTTCGAGCTATAGCCGGGCTCCAGCAAGTCGCCCGTCTTCAGGTCAGCCTTCGTGCCGTGGAAAAAGGGCCCGGCATCCTTGGCCTCGGACGGCAGAGAATCGTTCTCCATGCACACCTCCTCGAAGTTGGCATCCACTCTAGCCCGGCGCAGGCAACGGTAGGATCGTGAGGTGAAAAAACAATCCTGTAGTGCCTGCGGCTCGGCCGTATTTTTCGAAAACTCGGTCTGCCTGCATTGTGGAACGAACCTCGGATACCTTCGGGAGCTGCGCGCGATCGTCGCGGTGGACGGGCAAGGGCGGTACCGGGACACCTCGGGCGCAGAGTGGTACATCTGCGCGAATCTTTTGCTCTCCGGCTGCACGTGGCTTGCCCCGACGAGCGGCGGCCAGTGCTACAGCTGCGACCTCACGCGTACCCGTCCCAACGACGGCGACGCCAAAGGCCTTTCGCAGTTCATTGTGGCTGAGCGGGCCAAGCGCCAGCTCATCTCCGAGCTGGATGAGCTGGGCCTGCCCATCGTCACCCGCGCGGAGGATCCTGAAAAGGGCCTCGCCTTTGACCTGCTGTCGAGCGTCGACGAGAACGTGGTCATCGGCCATGCCGGCGGGATCATCACCATTGACCTCGCGGAGAGCGACGACGCCTACCGCGAAAGGATGCGCGCCCAGCTCGATGAGCCGTACCGCACGATGCTGGGTCATTTTCGGCACGAAGTGGGCCACTATTTTGAGGACGCGCTCGTCTTCAGCAGTGACGAGCTGACCCGTGAGGCCCGGGATCTCTTCGGCGACGACACCAAGGACTACCAGGCAGAGATTGACCGCCACTACTCCGAAGGTGCTCCTGCGGACTGGGAACAGCGGTATATCTCCCGGTACGCCACCATGCACCCGTACGAGGATTTCGCCGAGTCCTTCGCCCACTATCTGCACATCTGCGACACCGTTGAGACCGCCCGGGAATTCGGCCTGATCCCGAAGACGCCGGAGGCCACGCCGTTCCGCGACCTCGTGGAAACCGAATGGCTGCCGCTCTCGGTTGCCCTGAACCAGGTCAACCGGAGCATGGGAAAGGACGATCTCTACCCGTTCGTCCTCCCCGACGCGGTGATCGACAAGCTTGAGTTCGTCCACCGGCTCCGCACTTCGGCGCAGGCCGCCGCCTAACGACAAGCCCGCCGCCTAACGAACAGGCCGCCTCTGCCGACAGTAGGAGGAGAACACCATCCCTTGCTGACCACGCTGAGCGGAACACCCGCTGAGCAGAAAACCAGAGCAGAATCGGCCCATGATCGTCGTCACACGCCTCAACGGAACGCGCTTCGCGGTCAATCCGGATCTGATCGAGCGCATCCACGAGAGCCCGGACACCCATCTGGTGACCCTCGACGGCGCCGCGTACGTGGTGCTGGAAAGCCTCGCGGAAGTAGTCGAACTCATCGCCGACTACCGGGCGTACGTCCTGAGCAAGGCACGGGACTTTCCCGCCGTGACGGGATACCCGTTAAGCCTCGTGCCGCCGTCGGACCCTGACGACGGCGGCCGCCGCCCCGCACCTGAGCCACCAAGAAAGTAATCCATGGATCCCGCAACAGTCATAGGACTGCTCCTCGCCTTTGGCTCCCTCATCGTGATGGTCCTGCTGGAAGGCGGCAGCCTCTCGTCGCTACTGCTCCCCGCCCCGATGATCCTCGTCTTCGGGGCCACCCTGGCCATCGGGCTGGCCGGGAACACCCTCAAAGACGTCATCCAGGCCTTCAAGGCCGTGCCGGGGATGTTCATAGGGAAAACAGCGAAGCCGCAGGACAGCATCGACCAGATGGTCCGGTTCGCGGAAAAGGCACGCAGCGAGGGCCTTCTGTCCCTCGAGGAAGAAGCCGCCAGCGTCAACGATCCCTTCCTGGCCCGGGCCCTGCAGAACATCGCCGACGGCACCGACGCCGAAGACCTCCGGATGCAGATGGAGGATGAGATCGACACGAAGGCGCGCAGCGACCATTCCGCCTCGAAGTTCTTCGCGTCCCTCGGCGGTTACGCCCCCACCGTCGGCATCGTCGGAACTGTCGTCTCGCTGACCCACGTCCTGGAAAACCTCTCCCAGCCGGACGAACTGGGGCACATGATTGCCGCCGCGTTCGTCGCCACGCTCTGGGGCCTGCTGTCCGCCAACTTCATCTGGCTGCCGTTCAGCTCCCGCCTGGCCCGGCTGTCCGAGCTGGACATTGAACGCCGGACGCTGCTGATGGAGGGCATGCTCGCCGTGCAGGCCGGTGCCCAGCCGCTGCTGCTCGCCGAACGGCTCCGTTCCATGGTTCCCGAGCACCAGCTCAAGAGCTCCGGCAGCGGCCGCAAGGCATCGGCCGGCGACGCCGAAACGATGGACAACGCCGCGTGAGTGGCCGCCGTCGCCCCCGCAAGAAACCCGAAGAGCACCACGTCGACGAACGCTGGATGGCGTCCTACATGGACATGGTCACGGTGCTTATGTGCCTGTTCATCGTCCTCTACGCCATGTCCACCGTGGATGCGAACAAATTCGAGAAGCTCCGCAATTCACTCGCCACCGGCTTTGGCGCGGTCGCGAGCGAAACAGTGGACACGGCCGAGGGCACGGTAGTCCCGCCGGAATTTGTGGACGAAAACCTTGAGGCCTTCGCCGCGCAGGCGGCGGCAAAGGAGACGCAAGCGCCCGACGCGCTGGAAGCAGCCCTGAAGGAAGTGGACCGGCTTCGGGCCCTTGAGGCGAAGATGAAGGCCGGCCTGGCCGCCGCCGGGCTCACCGAGAACGTTGAATTCCAGATCGACCAGCGAGGACTCACGGTCAAACTGGTCGGCTCGCAGACCTTTTTCGCACCGGACCGGCCGGAACTGACAGCGCGGGCCTCCCAGGTCCTGAAAATCATCTCGCCCATCCTCGGCCCGGCGGCCCTGGAGATCATGGTCGAAGGCCACGCCGCCAACGGTGTGACCGCCTATCCGTCCACTTGGGAGCTGTCCTCGGCCCGTGCCGTGAATGTCCTGCGCTTTATGGTCGACCGCGGCGGCATCGCCCCGGCAACCATCGGCGCCGTCGCCTTCGGCTCCGCACGGCAGGTCAACGACGATTCCACGCCGGCGCTTATGGAGCGAAACCGCCGCGTGGACATCGTGATCATCTCGGACCAGCCCGACGTCGTCCGGGCACTGATCCCGGAAGTGCTCAAACACAGCGAGAAATAGAGTCTGCTTGCCTGAGGCGATTCGCCTCAGCTTTTGCCTGCGGCCAACTGCTTACGACGGCGGATCCCTTGCCGATAGTGGCAACCGTGAGTGTTTTGGATGAGCGGGAAGTGGCGCGGGAGCGGACGGTTAGCGTCTACGACTTCCGGCGTCCCGCGACGCTCGCCCGCGAACACAGCCGTGTCCTGGAACTCGCTTTCGAAACCTACGCCCGGCAGTGGGGAACCCAGCTCACCGCCAAGGTCCGCGTTAAATCCGTGGTGCGGCTCGAAGACGTCAGCATGCTCAGCTACGACGAATACGCCGCCTCCCTGCCCGCGGTCACCGCCATGGTGCTGTGCACGGTGGAGGGGCATGATTCCAAGCTCGTGGTGCAGTTCCCCGCCCCGGCCGCCCTCGGCTGGGTCAACCGCATGCTGGGCGCTTCGAACGATGCGCCCATGCCGGACCGCAAGTTCACCCAGATCGAACAGGCCCTGGTCAAAGGCCTTATGGACGAGGCCCTTGAAGACCTCGGTTACTCCCTGGGACCGCTGCTGAGCGAAACCATCCGTGTGGACACCATCCAGTACAACTCCCAGTTCGCCCAGGCCGCGGCCCCCAGCGAACTGATGATCGTCGCGGCGTTCACCATGAACGTGGGCGACATGAGCGCCCCGCCACCCTGGCCGTCCCCGCCAGCATCCTGCTGGGCCGGCTCAAGAAGGTCAACCCGACGGACAACCGCGGGGACGCCGCGGCACGCGTCACCGCCCAGCTTGAACGGGTCCCGGTGGAATTGTCGGTGCGGCTTTCGACGTCGTTCGTCACCCCCAGCCAGGTCCTGGGCCTCGCCGTGGGCGACGTCCTGACCCTGCCGCACATGGAAAACCGCCCGTTTGACCTCACCCTGGACGGCACCCGGCTCGCCACTGCCGCCCCGGCCCGCAACGGGTCCCGCGCGGCCGCCGTCATTGTCACAATCGAGGAGAATCACCGATGAGCATCACCCTGACCAGGCACGAATCGTCGGCGGAACGGCTCGTTGAGGAACTGCCGAGCCCGGTAGCGCTCAAGGTGCTGGCCCTGGTGCCCGCCCGTGCTGCCGCGCCCTACGCCCGCCAGGCCGTCACCGCCACGTTCGTCGGCTCCGTCACCGCCGACCTCGCGCTCATGTTGAGCGACCGCACCTTCCTCGACGAAGCGGCCGGCGGCATGGCGGGAAGCCAGTCCGGTGTCGTTTCGGTGACCGATGTGCTGCGCCCGGCGATGGAAAGCGCCAGTTCAGTATTCGGCGCCGGCGTCCTGAGCGACCTGCGCGAGTCCGACGCCTCCGGGCTGCTTTCGGACCCCGACACCGCTGTCTTCGAACTGTCCGACGGCGTCAACGCCGCCGCTTGGTTCGCCGTCCGTCTCCGGGAGCACAGCACCAGCCAGGACCGCGCCGGCGACGTGTTCGCCGGCGGCGAGGCCGTTGCCGGCCGGCTCGGGCGGATCAACAACATCGAAATGGCCCTGACCGTGGAGATCGGACGCACCCGCATGTCGGTGCGCGACGTCCTCTCGCTCGAACCGGGAAAAATCATTGAACTCGACCGCTCCGCCGGTGCCCCGGCGGACGTCCTGCTCAACGGCCGGCTGATTGCCCACGGCGAAGTGGTGGTGTTGGACCAGGACTACGCTGTCCGCATTACCCGCATCCTCGATGTTGCCGAGGGCTCAGCTGAATGGACGCACTGATCCTCGGGCTGCGGGTATTCGTGGCCCTGGGCGCGGTGCTGGGCCTCATGTGGTTGCTGCAACGCCGGCTCGGCAAAGGCACCGGACGGCGGCGGGCTGACCGCGCGCTGACCATCGTCAGCCGGCAGAGCGTCGGCCAGAAAGCGTCCGTGGTGGTGGTCGACGCCGCCGGGCAGCGCTTCCTGCTGGGCGTCACGGAACACGCCGTCAACGTCCTGCACACCGGCGACATCCCGGCCGAGGCCGAAGAGTCTGCCGTGCCGGAAACCCGCCGCGGGGCCGGTGAATTCGCCCGGGTGCTGTCCGGCTTCGGCCCGCTGCACGGCGGGCAGTCCGCTTTCGAGGAGCTTCCCGTCGACGGCAGCGAGGAGCCCGCCGGCTCCGACGCCGGCAACCCCGCTGTCCCGCCGCAGCACGCTGCACCGGGACTCCCATGCGCGGGGACCTGCGCTGCGCGGCAACGCGTCCGGCCACGCGCCCCTGCACGGTTCAATCCTTGCCGGCTCCACGTGGAAGCAGGCCGCCGCCGCTCTCAGGAGCGGACGCCGCAATTGACCCGCCCCTCGCTTCCCGCTCCGCCTCCGCACGCCCGGCTGCCGTCCGGCCGGCCAGGGCCGTCGTCCTGGGCCTGGCCGCCGTCCTCTTCGCGGTGCTGCTGCTGTGGCTGAACGCCTCGGCCGGCCACGCCGCCCCCATCGACCCCACTCCGCCGGTCGCGCCGACTGATCCGGCGAACCCCGGCGGCGGAAGCGTCAACATCGAGATCAACGGACTGGACGGCAAACCGTCGACGGCGGTCCTGACCCTGATCGGCATCACCCTGCTCTCGGTGGCGCCGGCGCTGCTGCTGATGATGACGTCCTTCACCAAGATCTTCGTGGTCCTGGCAATGACCCGCAACGCCCTGTCCCTACCGTCCATCCCGCCGAACCAGGTCCTCGCCGGGCTGGCCCTGTTCCTCTCGATTTTCGTCATGTGGCCGGTCATCAACGAGATGAACACGATCGGGATCCAGCCCTACCTCAACGGCACCCTGGACTTCAACGGGGCCGTCGGCGCTGCCAGCGGCCCGCTGCAGCAGTTCATGCTGGCCCACACCCGGGAAGAGGACATCGCCCTGATGTCCCGGGCCGCCGCCGCGGAAAACCCGGCCACCCCGAGGCCGTCCCCATGCAGACCCTCATTCCCGCCTTTATGATTTCGGAACTGCGGGCCGCGTTCATCATCGGCTTCGTCATCTTCATCCCGTTCCTGGTGATCGACCTCGTGGTCTCCGCGGCCCTGATGTCCATGGGCATGATGATGCTCCCGCCGGTGATGATTTCGCTGCCCTTCAAGATCCTGCTCTTCGTCCTCGTGGACGGCTGGGGCCTGATCATCACCTCGCTCATCCAAAGCTATGCAGGCACGGGATGAACGCCAACGCCGTCCTGGACATCTGCCTCCAGGCCATGATCGTCGCGGCCAAGCTCTCCGCGCCCGTGCTGGTGACAGCACTCGTGGTGGGGCTGGCCATCGCGCTGCTGCAGTCCATCACCCAGCTGCAGGAAGCCACCCTGTCCTTCGTGCCCAAGGCCGCGGCCGTGGCCGTTGCCCTGCTGATCTGCGGCCACTGGATGATCTCGGAGATGGTGGCCTTCACCAACGACCTCTTCGACAAGATCCCGGCCCTGCTCGGAGGCCTGTGAGGTGGGCATACCGATCGACCCGACGTGGCTGGAAGCGGTTCTGCTGGCCACCGTCCGGATGACGGCATTCCTGATCGTGGCACCGCCCTTCGCGTACCAGGCGTTCCCCGGCCGCGTTAAAGCCATGCTCGGGCTCGGGCTCGGACTCGCGGTCTCCCAGTGGGTGTCCGCCGGGTACACGCCGCGCGACACCGCCGGCTTCCTCACGGGGTCGTCCTGGAACTCGTCACCGGGCTGGCCCTCGGGTTCCTGGTGCTGGTGATCTTCTCTGCCGTCCAGTCCGCCGGCAGCCTGATCGACCTCTTCAGCGGGTTCCAGCTGGCGCAGAGCTTTGACCCCCAGATGAATGTCAACGGCGCACAGTTCACCCGGCTGATGCAGATGGCCGCACTGGCGCTGCTGTTCGCCTCCGACGGCTACCAGCTGGTCATCACCGGACTCACGGGCAGCTTCGTGGCCCTGCCACTGGCCGGCGGCATCGATCTGGCCCAGCCGGTCCAGGCCATGACGTCGGCGGTCACCGGCATGTTCCTCGCCGCCGTCCAGATTGCCGGTCCCTTGGTGGTGGTGCTGTTCCTCGCCGACGTCGGACTGGGCCTGCTGACCCGCGTCGCCCCGGCGCTCAACGCCTTCTCGCTCGGCTTCCCGCTCAAAATCCTGATGACGCTGATGCTGGCCGGATTCATGTTCCTGGCGCTGCCCAGGATCGTCTCCAGCCTCGCCAACCAGGCCGCCAAGACAGTGCTGGGGTGGGCTGATGTCGGATTCACAGGAAAAAACCGAGGAAGCCACCGACAAACGCATGAAGGAGGTCCGCTCCAAGGGCCAGCTTTCCCGCTCCCAGGACCTCACCGCGTGGGTGGGCGTCGGCGCCGCCGCCATCATGCTTCCGGCCACCATCGAACGCGCCTCCAGCGCCGCCACGGACCAGCTCTTCAGCGTCCGCGGCATCGTTGCCGCACCGGAACCGGGCAAGGCCGTGAAGGCACTGGAGGACGGGCTTGCCGCCATTGCCGGGATCGTCGGACCCATGCTGATTGTGGTGTTCATTGTGGTCCTCGCCGGGGCCGCGCTGCAGGGCGGCGTGCACATGAAGAAGTTCAAGCTGGACTTCGAGCATTTCAAACTGCTCAGCGGCCTGAAACGCGTCTTTGGCACCCAGGCGATCTGGGGCGGCGTCAAGGCGCTGCTGAAGGCCAGTGTGGTGGGCCTGGTGCTCTACAGCGTGGTGCAGGGACTGGTTCCGGTGCTCCTGACGGCCGGGGAATGCCGGTCTCAGGTGTGGTGCAGGCCGCGGGGGCGGCATCGCCTCGCTGGTCCAGTTCGCCGTGGCGGCCGGCATCGTGCTGGCGGCGGCAGACTTCTTCGTCGTGATGCGCCGCAACCGCAAGAAGACCCGGATGTCCAAAAAGGAAATCCAGGACGAGAACAAGAGCAGCGAAGGCGACCCGCTGATCCGATCCCAGCGGCGGGCGCGGCAGATGGCGATGAGCAGGAACCGCATGATCGCGGCGATCGGCGACGCCGACGTCGTGCTGGTCAACCCCACCCACTTCGCCGTGGCGCTCAAGTACGAACCGGGAAAGTCCGCACCCCGGGTGGTGGCCAAGGGCTCCGGCCACATCGCCGCCAGGATCAGGGACGAGGCCGAGGCAAAGAATGTGCCGATGGTCCAGGACATTCCGCTGACCCGGGCGCTGCACAGCGCCTGCGAACTGGGCCAGGAAATCCCGGTGGACTTCTACCGCGCGGTGGCAGGTGTCCTCGCCTTCGTGATGTCGCTCAAGGCCCGCGGCGCCGCCCGCGGCATGCACCGGATGGCCACCGCCCTATGAACACGTCTCCAGCCAACGTCCGTGAAAGGACCGCACCATGAAGAACAAGCTCGGGCCGCTGACAGTGCCCATCGGCATCGTCGGCATTGTGCTGCTGCTGATTGTTCCGGTGCCCGCGCCGCTGCTGGATGTCCTCATCGTCTGCAATATCCTCCTGGCGCTCCTGATCCTTCTGACCAGCATGTTCGTGAAGAAGCCGTTGGACTTCTCCGTCTTCCCGTCGCTCCTGCTGGTTGCCACCCTGTTCCGGCTGGGCCTGAACGTCGCGTCCACCCGGCTGATTCTGGGGAGGGTCACGCCGGACAGGTCATCGAGGCGTTCGGCCAGGTGACCGTAGGGGGCTCCATGATTATTGGCGCCGTCGTGTTCCTTATCCTCGTAGTCATCCAGTTCGTGGTCGTCACCAAGGGTGCGGAGCGCGTGGCCGAAGTCGGCGCGCGCTTCACCCTCGACGCCATGCCGGGCAAGCAGATGGCCATCGACGCCGACCTCAACGCCGGGCTGATCACCGACACACAGGCCCGGGAACGCCGCGCCGAAGTCTCGGCCGAGGCCGACTTCTACGGAGCCATGGATGGCGCCTCGAAGTTCGTCAAGGGTGACGCCATCGCCGGGCTCATCATCATCATCATCAACTTCGTCGGCGGCATCGCGATCGGCATGCTGCAGCGCGGCATGGAGATCGGCGACGCCGTGAACACCTACGGCCTGCTGACCATGGGCGACGGCCTCGTCACCCAGATCCCGGCCCTGCTCATGGCCGTCTCCACCGGCATGATCGTGACCCGTTCCAACGCGGAATCGGACATGGGCACCACCTCGTCCACCCAGCTGATGCAGTCGCCCAGCGCCCTGATGATCGCCGGCGTTGCGGCCATCGCGATGGCCCTCATTCCGGGCATGCCGCCCCTGCCGTTCATCCTGGTCGGGGCCGGGCTGCTGTTCGCGTCGCGCCGGATCGCGGCCCAAAAGTGCAGGAGGCGAAGACCCGGGACGCCGAGGCCAGCGCCCTCAGCCACCCGGAAATGGACCCGAACGAGAAGCTGCTCGAGGACATGCGTGTCCACCCGGTGGAGATCCTGCTCGCCCCGGACCTCGTGGACATGGTTTCCGGCGCCTCCGATGACCTGCTGGCCCGGGTGAGGTCCCTGCGGCACAAGATCGCCATGGAACTGGGCCTGGTCATCCCGCCGGTCCGCACCAGGGACAGCGTGGACCTGCCTCCGGCAAGCTACTCGATCCGGATCGCCGGGGTCGAGGCCGGCAGCGGCACCGCCCCCAGCGGGCAGATGCTGGCCCTGGGCGACAGCCTCGACTCGCTCCCCGGCGTCGCGATGATCGAACCCGTGTTCGGCCTGGCCGGGAAATGGATCCCCGCGGAAATGCGCCACAACGCGGAGATGACCGGCGCCACCGTGATCGACCGCGTCTCCGTCCTGGTCACCCACCTGTCCTCGATCGTCACGGCCAACGCCGCCCGGCTGTTGTCCCGGGAAGACGTCCGGGTCCTCACCGAGGGCGTCCGGAAACAGAGCCCTCCGCCGTCGACGAACTAACACCCGCGCTGCTCTCCTCGCCGAGCTGCAGCGCGTGCTCCAGGGCCTGCTGGACGAGCAGGTGCCGATCAACGACCTCGCCAGGATCTACGAGGCGCTCACCCTCCGCGCCAAAGTCTCCACCGACCCGGAATCACTGGTCGAATCCGCGCGGCAGGCCCTTGGCCCGGCGCTGACGGCCAAATTTATGGACGGCCCGGTGCTGAACGTGATCATGATCGATCCGCTCCTGGAGCAACACATGCTCGAGGACATGCGCCCCGCCGAGGGCGGCAGCCAGATCGTAATGGGCCAGGACCGGCTCGATGCCGTGCTCCGCTCGGTGCGTTCCGCCGTCGACTCCGCGGCCGCGGCCAACCGCCCGGCCGTGCTGGTCTGCGCTCCGGCGCTCCGGCCCGCCATCCGCAGGCTTGTGGGAGCGCAGCCCGGCTCGGTGCCGGTGCTGTCCTACCGCGAAGTCACTTCAGCCAACGTCCGGATCGAAACAGTAGGAGTCGTTCGCCATGCAGAACCGCTTTCGGCTTAAAGGCGCCTCGCTCGAGGAGATCCGCCGCAAGGCGGAACAGCAGCACGGCCCCGCCGCGCGCATCGTCTCCGCGGAGCGCGTCATCAGCCCCGGGATCGCCGGACTCTTCGCCGGCGACCGCTACGAGGCCATCATCGAGGTGGTCACGGGACATGAGGTGGTCACCGGAGAAGTGGTTCCCGAAGCCGACATCCTGGCCGAGGCTGACCGGCCGGGCGGCCCGCCCGCAGCGCCGGCGCCCACCCACGAATTGAAAGGCGCCGCAATCGCGGCCCTGCTGGAGGAAGCCGACGCCACCGAACTGAGCCTGCACCGGCCCGGCAACTCCGGACTCTCCACGGAGTCCCCGGACTTCGCCGAATTGCTCCAGCAGCTCGGCGACGGGCTACGCGGCCCGGCCGGCACCTCTGCCGCAGGCGCTGCACCGGCGCCGACGACGGCGGCAGCGGCGCCGGCCGTAGCACCGGCATCACCGGTGACTCCTGCTTCACCGGTGGCATCTGCTACCCCAGCCCTTCCCTCGGTCCGGCTGCGGGAGTCCGTGCCTGTTCCTCTGAGCGGAACCGGTGATCTGGTGGTGCTCATCGGGCTGGATGACGACGCGCTGGACACCGCACTGGCCATGTCCACCGCAGTCGGCGGCGCCGACGTGCGTACAGCCGGGAAGTTGTCCGCCTACGGCCATCTGCACGTGGATGGACGCCAGGACGCGACGGCGGCCCGCGCCCACGCCGTTATGACGGACCAGACAGTCCTCGTGGCCTTCGGCCTCGGGAAGGCCCGCGACGCCCTCGCGCGGCTCCAGTCCGTCGCCGCGCTGTCCGCCGACCAGCTGTGGGTGGTGGTCGACGCCGGGCGCAAGCAGGAGGACTCCGCACGCTGGGTGGGTGTGCTCGCCGCGCAACTGGACATCGCCGCCGTCGCCGTCGTGGGGGCGGCGGACACCGCCACCCCGGAAACCGTCAACACGCTGGGGCTGCCAGTGGGCTGGATCGACTCCGGCCAGGCCCGCTCGGTCAGGATCTAAGATGCGCGGCACGAACCGAGTGCATGCGGCGGGATTCGTCACCGGCTCCGCGCAGCGAAGGGTAGATTGAGAGGATGCTGGTACTTACACGCAAGCCGGGCGAACAGATCATGATCGGCGACGGGATCGTCATCACGGTTCTGGAAGGCCGCGGCGACGGTGTTCGGATAGGCATTGAGGCCCCCGCGGGGTTCCGATCCAGCGCCGCGAGGTCATCGAGGCCATTGCCGCGGCGAACCTGGCGGCGGCTGAAGCCGGAGCAGAGGCCGGTCAGGACACGGAGGACGCGCTGCGCGGGCTCCTGCCGCCGGCACCCGCCCCGAAACCGGCCCCGGCCGCGAAGCCGGCCCCCGCCGCGGACTGAGCTCCGGCGCTCAGCCCGGGCCAGGCACAGCCGGGCGCAGTCAGGGCGCGGTCACGCGCAGTAAGCCACACTCAGTCGCGGTTGCCGCCAACGTATTGCTCCAGGAGGGGCTGGGCTGTCCGGCGAACCACCGCCAGGGCGCGCTCGATGTTTCCCGCCGTCGTCAGCTGGTCAAGAACCCCCGCAGTGTCCGCGGGCAGGGCGGCGGCGTCGCCGTTACGCGGCCCGGCGGACGCGCCGGACGCTACCGGTCGGCTGAGGTTGCGCAGCGTGTCCTCGTTGGCGAGGGCGGCATCGTTGAGCTGCCGGAGCAACGCGCGCAGGCCGTCCAGATGGTCCTGCAGGACCTCGGGCCAGGCGCCGGGCGGTGCCCCCGCGGCGAGTTCGTTCAGGGTCGCCTGGGCGGGCAGACCCCACTCGGCCGCCACCGCTGCCGACTCGACACTCCGGGCCAACGCCTCAAAGCGCAGGCGATCAAGGACGCTCTCCACTTCGGAGGCCGTGAAGCTCAACCACTGGACGTTGCCGGCCAGGACATGGAGCCGCTGCGTCTCCAGCCTGAATAACAGCAATTCCAGCTGACGGCGCTCCTGCCAGAGAGCTGCCGAAAGATCACCTGCACCCATGGGCCCCATTCCCCTTGCCGCCCCGGCCGAGAAGCCTTACCGCATTTTCAGCCAAGCTTTTCCCTGAGGTTACACGCAGAGCGAGAATCAGGTGATAGGTTTCGTCTTGGGTGCTGCGCCCGGGTTTTAACACCGACTTCCATGGGGAGCACGGGGCCCATTTCGGGTGCGGCTCCCGGTCGTTTAAGGCTGCCGGATCCTGTCTCATGGGGGACACTCTATTGAATCGCGTGGAACGCAACGAGATGGTCACACAGCATCTTCCGCTGGTGGGCTACCTCGTCTCAGACTTGTGCTCAAAGGCGTCACACCTTTCCCGCGATGACCTGGCGTCAGCGGGCGCCATTGCCCTGATCACCTCGGCGGACTCCTTCGACCCGGACCTCGGCGTGCCGTTCGGTGCCTTCGCGCGCCGGCGGATCCTGGGCGCGTTCGCCGACGAGATGCGCGCCAGCGACTGGGCCACCCGCTCGGCGCGGCGCCGGATCAAAGAAACCATGTCGGTCCAGGAAACCCTCGCCGCAGCCCTCGGACGCACCCCCAGCGTCGACGAGATCGCCGCTGCCCTGGGTGTCCAGCAGAGCGTCGTCGAGGCAGCCCTCGCGGACGCCTCCCGGACCCTGACGCCGCTGGATGAAGCCGTGGTCGACACGCTGGCCGCGGAGACCCTGACCCCGAACATTCCGTCCTCGCGGACGAGCGGCTCCAGTACCTCCGCGCGGCAGTGAAGTCCCTCCCGGAGCGGATGCGCTACGTCGTCGAGGAGATCTACTTCGGCGACAGGACCGTCAAGGATCTGGCAGCGGAGCTTGGATCCACCCACGCCGCAGTTTCCCAGCAGCGTGCCGAGGCCATCCGGCTCATGCGTGACGGCCTCACCGCGCACTACTCGGACGACCCCGGGCAGGGTTTTGAGCCTCAGTCCCGGATCACCCCGAAGCGCCGCAACGACTACCTCGCCCAGCTGGCAGAGACCACCACCGGCGGCTTCACGCGGGCCATCTTCCCGCAGGGGCCGGTGCTCAACGAGGCCGTCTAACCGGTTCCCGGGCGCGCTCGCCGGCAAGTAGTAAGCCGACTTAGTAAGCTGACCGAGAAATTATTCGCGGAGCGTCGCGGTCCCTCCATGCCCTGGGGTAGCGTCGATAGCATCGGATCTGGCGGTACCGGAGGCGCCCGCAGTGGACGCATCAGCACCGGTTCACACCGCAACGCGGCGCGACGGTACCGGAACTACTCAGGAGGACGCATGAAAGCAACACCAACGCTCACGACGAACCTGCAGGCAGTGCTCGTGGACCTGATCGAACTTCACGTTCAGGGCAAGCAGGCGCACTGGAACATCGTCGGGACGAACTTCCGGGACCTCCACCTGCAGCTGGACGAGATCATCGACTCAGCCCGCGCCTTCGCGGATGACCTGGCGGAGCGCATGCGCGCCCTCCACGCCCTCCCGGACGGCCGCAGCTCTACGGTGTCCAAGTCCACCTCGCTCGCCGAGTTCCCGGCCGGCCTGATCAACACCAAGGATGCCATCGAGCGGATCGTCGCGGCCCTCGAGGCCGCTGTCGGCACCATGCGCAAGGTTCACGACGCAGTGGACGAAGAAGACCCCACGACGGCGGACCTGCTGCACGAGTTCATCGCCAAGTTCGAGCAGTACGCCTGGCTTGTGAACGCCGAGACGATGCGGGCCAACACCAGCGTCACCACGGCGGACAGCAAGTAACGTCCGACGGCAACGTCAGCGCCCGGCGCCGGTTCCCACCGGCGTCGGGCGCTTTGGCGTTTAACCCTCGGGGCTACCGGGCCGTCGGCACCTTGCGGAGGACGACGGCGGCGAGGACTGACGCTCCCGCCATCAGGACGAGCGCGATGGCCGCCGTGATGTGGACGCCCGAGTCAAAGGCGGCCCGGGCCGCGGTCATCACCGCGTCGGCCAGCGGGCCCGGCAGTCCCTGGGCCAGCTCGACGGCGCCCGCGAGGGTCTCGCCGGCCTGGGCCGAGGCCTCCGCGGAGGCAGCCTCGGCAGCGCCGGCGGGAAGCCGGAGGTTGCCCTGGTAGGAGGCCGTCAGGATGGAGCCCAGGATGGCGGTGCCAAGCAGGGAACCGATTTCATAGCCGGTCTCCGAGATCGCGGCCGCGGCACCGGATTTCTCCGCGGGAGCGGCGCCGAGGATCAGGTCGTTGGAGATGGTTTCCGCGGCGCCGACTCCGAGGCAGAGCACCAGCAGGGCCGCCAGCAGCAGCGCCGGGCCGTTGCCGTGATCGCCGAAGGCCACCAGGAAGTAGCCGGCGGCGCTCAGCAGCAGCCCGCCGGCCACCACAAAACCGGGACGGACCTTTTTCACCAGCGGCACCACCAGCAGGCCGGCCGCCACGGTGGCGACAAGGGCGGGGACCATGGCGACGCCTGATTCCGAGGGGACTGCCCCTCCAGCAGCTGCAGGTGCTGGGCGAGGAACAGGATGAAGCCGTTGAAGGAGAACAGCGCCAGCACGTTCGCGATGATGGCGGTGCTGAAGACCCGGTTGCCGAAAAGGCTGATATCCAGCAGGGGAGCAGGGCGGGTCCGTGCCCCGGCGGTGCCTTGCGCCGGGCTGTTCTCTGCCGGGCTGCTTTGTGCCGAGGCTGCCGGCAAGAGGTGCCGCTGGCGCCGGATGAAGACGTAGCCCATCAGCAGGCCAAAGCCGATGGCGGCCAGCGGTTCCGCGGCCGGTCCGTGGGTGGCCAGGATCTTGATGCCGTAGACCACCGGCACCATCACCAGCAGGGACAGGATGATGCTGGGCACGTCCACCCGGCCCGGATTCGGGTCGCGGGATTCCGGGATCAGGGCGGGACCGAGGATCAGCAGCGGGAGGATGATCGGCACGGCCACGAGCAGTACGGCGCCCCACCAGAAGTTCTCCACCAGCCAGCCACCGAAAATCGGGCCCAGTGCGGCGCCGCCGGAGAAGCCTGCGGCCCAGATGGCAACGGCCAGCCGGCGCCGGTTGGGCTCGGGGAAGATGTTGCGGATCAGGGACAGTGTGGAGGGCATCAGCATGGCGCCGAAGAAGCCCAGCCCGGCGCGTCCGGCAATCAGCCATTCGGCGCTGGGGGCGAACGCAGTGGCGGCCGAGACGGCGGCGAAGCCGGTGCTGCCGATGAAGAGCAGACGGCGGCGGCCGATCCTGTCGCCTAGGCTGCCCATCGCCACAAGCAGGCCGGCGAGGACCAGGGGATAGGCGTCGACAATCCAGAGCAGCTCCACGCCCGTGGCGTCGAGGCTGCGCGCGATCGCCGGCAGCGCGAAGGTCAGGGCGGTGTTGTCGACGGCCACGAGCAACACCGGGAACATCAACAGCGCCAGCGCCAGCCAGTCACGCCACGGCGCGCGCGGTGCCTGGTCGGATGGTGCCCGGTTGGGCGTTTGCCCGGAGGCGTTGGTGACAACGGTGCCGGTGCTGATGCGGGTGATGGAAGTGTTGCTCATGGACGTAACTATACCGTCTGGACGGTACAGTTAAGAAACTAGGCGTTAAGAAACAGCTCCGCCACGGGGCATGATGGGACGCATGGCCAGAAAACCCGTCGCCCGCGAAGCCGTCCTTGATGCGTTCGAATCCCTGCTGATTGAAGAGGGCGAGCGTGCTGCGACGCTGGATGCCGTGGCCAGGCTGGCCGGCGTCTCCAAGGGCGGGTTGCTGTACCACTTTCCCAACAAGGAGGCGATGATCTCGGTCCTGCTGGAACGGCTGGACCGGCTGCTGGCCGAGGACCTCGCTGCCATGGCGGCCGCCCCGGAAGGTGCCGCCGCGTTCTTCATCAAGTCCTCGGTCTGGGCGGACACGCCGCTGGACCGGGTCTTTGTGGCCGCCACCCGGCTCGCCGAGGTGGCCCACGAGGAGACCCTGCGGCGAATGGCCGCCGTCCAGGCGTCATGGCTGGAACTGCTGGCGGCCGACGTCGGTCCCGCCATGGCCAAGCCGGTCCTTTACATGGGGGACGGGCTGTACTTAACGCCATGCTGGCGCGCGGGCCGGGCGGGGCGCGCCCGGAGGTCGGCGCCGACGTCGAAAGTCTCCTCACCGCCCTCGGCCGGCTCCGCGGCTGAGCGCGGCACGGGACCCCGCCGTCGAACTCGCCGGACGCGTGCGGACTCGCCGGAACGTTCCGGCGACTGCGCAGCGGTCCCGCGAATTCGCGTCCGACGGCGGCCCGGCGCGTAACGCTCGCGCGGACCCAGTCGCTGGTTTGCGGACGCGGGCCGGGCGTAGGACAATGAGAGCTGTGACTGTTGTCACGCCAAGTTAATATGCCTTTGATCTGCGGCGGGAGAGTTCTGCTTGTAGGTACAAGCAGGCGCCGTAGGAGCAAACCCTCCCCAGGAATCTCTCAGGCCCATGTACCGCCGCGGCAAGGCAACTCTGGAAAGTAGCAGGCTGTCTTTTGACATGCTGTGCTCACCGACGGTGCAAGCGGAGCCATGCGAAAGCACGGCTACGCGGAAACTCTCAGGTCCAATACAGAGCGGGGAGGAACCCGAATCAATGTGGCGTACCCTGCGCCGCCTTAGTTATGGAGTTCCTTGTGACTGTTACCTCAGCCTCCACGTCCTTCGTTGACCGGCATATCGGCGCCCGCCGTGAGTCCGACGTCGACGCCATGCTGAAGGCTGTCGGCTACGACACCGTCGACGCCCTCGTGGACACCGCCGTTCCGAAGGACATCCGGCAGGACTCCCGCTCTCGCTCGGCGCAGCGCTCAGCGAAGTCGAGGTCCTGGCCGAGCTGCGCCAGCTGGCCGCGAAAACAAGACCGCCGTCCAGATGATCGGCCAGGGCTACTACGACACCGTCACTCCGGCCGTCATCCGCCGGAACATCCTCGAGGCCCCGGCCTGGTACACGGCCTACACGCCGTACCAGCCGGAAATCTCCCAGGGCCGGCTCGAGGCGCTGCTGAACTTCCAGACCATGGTCCAGGACCTCGTCGGCCTTCCGATCGCCAACGCCTCGCTGCTGGACGAAGCCACCGCCGTCGCCGAGGCCGTGCTGATGATGCGTCGCGCCAACAAGAACAAAACGGCCCACGACGGCAAGACCGTCCTCGACGCCGACTGCCTGCCGCAGACCATCGCGATCGTCAAGGGCCGCGCCGAGGCCCTCGGCTTCGAGGTGGAGGTCGCCGACCTCTCCAAAGGACTGCCCGACGGCGTCATCAACGGCGTCGTCCTGCAGCAGCCCGGCGTCTCCGGCCGCGTGTTCGACCACACCGCCGTGATCGCCGAGGCGAAGGAACGCGGCGCGCTCGTCACCGTCGCGGCGGACCTCCTCTCCCTGACCCTGATCACCTCCCCGGGCGAGCAGGGCGCCGACATCGCCGTCGGCTCCGCCCAGCGCTTCGGCGTCCCGCTGTTCTTCGGCGGCCCGCACGCCGCCTACATGGCGGTCCAGAAGGGCCTCGAGCGGTCCATGCCCGGCCGCCTGGTGGGCGTGTCCAAGGACAACGCCGGCGTTCCGGCCTACCGGCTGGCCCTGCAGACCCGCGAGCAGCACATCCGCCGCGAGAAGGCCACCTCCAACATCTGCACCGCGCAGGCGCTGCTGGCCATCGTCTCCTCCTTCTACGCCGTCTACCACGGCCCGGACGGCCTCAAGGCAATCGCCGAGACCACCCACGGCCACGCCCGGACCATCGCCGCCTCACTCAAGGCCTCCGGCCTGGACGTGCTGCACACTTCCTTCTTCGACACTGTCACCGTCTCGGTCCCCGGCAAGGCAGCGGACATCATCTCCGCTTCCGAGGCGAAGGGCATCAACCTGCGCGGCATTGACGCCGACACCGTCGGCATCTCCACCGATGAAGCCACGACGGCGGCCATCGTCGCCGACGTCGTCGCCGCCTTCGGGGCGACGGTGGCTGACTCAGTAGAAGGCTTCGCGCTGGATGCCGCCGTCGAGCGCACCTCCGACTACCTCCAGCACCCGGTCTTCAACACCCACCGTTCCGAGACCCAGCTGCTGCGCTACATCCGCCGCCTCTCCGACCGCGACCTCGCCCTGGACCGCACCATGATCCCGCTGGGCTCCTGCACCATGAAGCTGAACGCCACGGCCGAGATGGAAGCCATTTCCTGGCCGGAGTTCGCCTCCATCCACCCCTTCGCCCCCGAGTCCCAGACCGCCGGTTGGCGCGAACTGATCACGGACCTCGAAGCGCAGCTGACCGAGATCACCGGTTACGACCAGGTGTCCATCCAGCCCAACGCCGGATCCCAGGGCGAGCTCGCCGCCTGCTGGCCATCCGCGGCTACCACCACTCCCGCGGTGACGAGCAGCGCAACATCTGCCTCATCCCGGCCTCCGCGCACGGCACCAACGCGGCCTCCGCCGTGCTCGCCGGCATGAAGGTGGTGGTCGTCGCCACCGCGTCGGACGGCACGATCGACCACGCGGACCTCACCGCCAAGATCGAGCAGCACCGGGACGCCCTGTCCTGCATCATGATCACCTACCCGTCCACCCATGGTGTGTACGACGCCGACGTCCGCGAGGTCTGCGACGCCATCCACGCCGCCGGCGGCCAGGTCTACATCGACGGCGCCAACCTCAACGCCCTCGTCGGGCTGGCCCAGCCCGGCCTGTTCGGCGGCGACGTCTCGCACCTGAACCTGCACAAGACCTTCTGCATCCCGCACGGCGGCGGCGGCCCCGGCGTCGGCCCGGTCGCGGCCAGGGCGCACCTGGCACCGTTTATGCCCGGCAACGCAGCGGATCCGGCCAACGGCGAAAGCGGCACGCCGATCTCGGCCTCCCGCTACGGCTCCGCCGGTGTGCTGCCGATCTCCTGGGCGTACGTGAAGCTTATGGGCGGCCAGGGCCTGACCGAGGCCACGAAGTCCGCCCTGCTGGCGGCCAACTACATCGCCTCCCGCCTGAACGACTTCTTCCCGGTGCTCTACACCGGCGAAGGGGACTCGTGGCCCACGAGTGCATCCTGGACCTGCGCGAGCTCACGGCCAAGACCGGCGTCACCGCCGAGGACGTCGCCAAGCGCCTGATCGACTACGGGTTCCACGCGCCCACCCTCGCGTTCCCGGTGGCGGCACCCTGATGGTCGAACCCACGGAATCCGAGGACCTCGGCGAGATCGACCGGTTCATCACGGCGATGATCTCCATCCGAGCCGAGATCGACCAGGTGGCCCACGGCGACTTCACCGTGGAGCACAGCCCGCTGCGCAACTCCCCGCACACCGCCGCTGCTGTCATCAGCACCGACTGGACCCGCGAATACCCGCGCGAACAGGCTGTTTTCCCGGTCCACACGCTCAAGCAGGACAAGTACTTCCCGCCGGTCGGCAGGATCGACGGCGCTGCCGGGGACCGCAACCTGATCTGCTCGTGCCCGCCCCTCGAAGCTTTCGAAGACCACTCCGACGACTCCGCCTCTGACAGCTAAGGACAGCCACCGATGACTGAGAACTACACGGCCCTTTACGAAGAGCACAAGAAGCTCGGCGCTTCCTTCACGGACTTCGGCGGCTGGCAGATGCCGCTGAAGTACAGCTCCGAACTCGCCGAACACCACGCCGTCCGCAAGTCCGCGGGCCTCTTCGACCTCTCCCACATGGGCGAGGTCTGGGTCACCGGACCGGATGCCGCGGCGTTCCTTGACTACGCCCTCGTCGGCAAGATCTCCGCGATGGCGGTCGGCAAGGCCAAGTACTCGCTGATCTGCAACGAGGACGGCGGCATCATCGACGACCTCATCACCTACCGCCGCCCGGCGGGGGCCGACAACACGGATAAGTTCCTCGTGGTTCCCAACGCGGGCAACGCCAAGGTTGTGGCGGCGGCCCTGGCCGAGCGGGCTGAAGACTTCGACGTCACCGTCCAGGACGCCTCCGCTGAGATCTCCCTGATCGCCGTGCAGGGACCCAAAGCCCAGGAGATCCTGCTGCGCCTGGTCCCCGCCGCACAGCACGAGCTCGTCACCGGGCTGAAGTACTACGCCGCCGTCGAGGTCCCGTTTATGTTCGGCGGCGCCAGCCAGGAGCTCCTCCTGGCCCGCACCGGCTACACCGGTGAAGACGGCTTCGAAATCTTCGTCGCCAATGACGACGCCGCCGCCCTCTGGCAGGCGCTCGTCGCCATCGCCGAGGACGGCGAACTGACCCCCGCCGGGCTGGCGTCCCGCGACTCGCTCCGCCTCGAGGCGGGCATGCCGCTCTACGGCAACGAGCTCTCCCTCGAAGGCGATCCGTACGCCGCCGGGCTGGGCCCGATCGTGGCGCTGTCCAAGGAAGGCGACTTCGTCGGCAAGGCCGCCCTGGCCGCCAAGAAGGAAGCCGGCGCCGGATCCACCACGGGCCGCAAGCTCGTCGGACTCAAGGGCCTCGGACGCCGGGCCGGACGCGGCCACTACCCGGTCCTCAAGGACGGCAACGTCGTCGGCGAAGTCACCTCCGGCCAGCCCAGCCCGACTTTGGGCTACCCGGTCGCCATGGCCTACGTCGACGTCGAGCTCACCGAACCCGGCACCGCCCTGGACATCGACCTCCGCGGCAAGGCAGAGCCGTTCGAAGTTGTGGCACTGCCTTTCTACAAGCGCCAGAAGTAGCCGGGCGGTTCGGGGTCCTGGGTGCCCCAGCGGTACCCGGCCCCGGGGTTGCGTTGGCCCGTCGGGCCCGACATCCTCTGCATGCTCGGTCGCGAAGACGCCCGCTGGGCGGACGTGACGCTCTCTTAGACGCATGCTGCCGGATGCCGGGCCAGAAGGGGCCAGGCGGCTCACCCGAGGTTCAACTCACCTTTTAGGACAAAGAACCACAACAGGACCAACGGGAACCGGCGCCTTTGAAAGCCAAAGGTGCTGGGGGATGAACCACCTGCCGAGGGTCGGCTCTAGAAGAATACGAACGGCCACGGTTCCTTTCCGGAACTGGGGGACCGTCAGAAAACTGTTGGATCCCGGAACTGAACTGGATATGAGCGGCAGGGGAGCGGATTCCGGAAGCGTGCGTCTAAGGGAGCGTCGCGTCCGCCCAGCGGGCGCTTTCGCGACCGAGCACGCGGAGGAATTCGATTTCCGGCCGCGTAACCCAGCCACGGTGCGCACGTATGCCAGCAACAATAGATTTAGCCCCAAGACCACTCCGAGACTTAGGAAAAACACATGGCAAGAGTTGCCCCTGAACTGCAGTACTCCGACGAGCACGAGTGGGTTGCGCGGGAAGCCGGGAACGTTGTGTCCATCGGCATCTCCGCCGTGGCCACGGACGCCCTCGGCGACATCGTCTACGTGGACCTGCCCGAGGTCGGCGCCACGGTGACCGCGGGGAGACCTGCGGCGAAGTCGAGTCGACCAAGTCCGTCTCGGACCTGTACGCCCCCGTCACGGGCGAGGTCACCGAAACCAACCCCGCCGTCGTCGACGACCCCTCGCTGATCAACAGCGATCCGTACGGCGCCGGCTGGCTCTTCAAGGTGGCCGCCGAATCGGACGGCCCGCTGCTCTCCGCCCAGGAATACGCGTCCAAGAACGGTGGCGAACTGTGAGCGCGGCGCAAGTAACCACGTTTGAGCAGGTAGTCTCCCCGAGCCTGGACGCGGACCTGTCCGCGCTGGACCCGGAGATCGCCGCGAAGATCGACGCCGAACTCACCCGCCAGCGCGACGGCCTGGAAATGATCGCTTCGGAGAACCACACCGCCAAGGCCGTTATGCAGGCTCAGGGCTCCGTGCTGACCAACAAGTACGCCGAAGGCTACCCGGGCAAGCGCTACTACGGCGGCTGCGAGCACGTGGACGTTGTGGAGCAGCTCGCGATCGACCGGTTAAGGCCCTGTTCGGCGCCGAGTACGCCAATGTCCAGCCGCACTCCGGCGCGCAGGCCAATGCCTCCGTCATGCACGCCCTGATCCGTCCGGGCGACACCATCATGGGCCTGAACCTGGCGCACGGCGGCCACCTCACCCACGGCATGAAGATCAACTTCTCCGGCCGCCTGTACAACGTCATCCCGTACCAGGTCCGCGAAGAGGACCACCGGATCGACATGGCCGAGGTGGAGCGCCTCGCCCAGGAGCACAAGCCGCAGCTGATTGTGGCCGGCTGGTCCGCGTACGCCCGGCAGCTGGACTTCGCCGAGTTCCGCCGGATCGCGGACTCCGTCGGCGCCTACCTGATGGTGGACATGGCCCACTTCGCCGGGCTCGTCGCGGCCGGGCTGCACCCTCCCCGGTGCCGCACGCCCACGTCACCACCTCCACCACGCACAAGACCCTGGCCGGTCCGCGCGGCGGCATCATCCTCTCCAACGACGCCGACATCGCCAAGAAGATCAACTCGGCGGTGTTCCCGGGACAGCAGGGCGGTCCGCTGGAGCACGTCATCGCCGGCAAGGCCGTGGCCTTCAAGATCGCCGCGTCCCCGAGTTCAAGGAACGCCAGGAACGTGTGCTGGCCGGGGCCCGGATCCTGGCCGAGCGGCTGGTCCAGCCGGACGTCACCGCGAAGGGGATCAACGTGATCTCCGGCGGCACCGACGTTCACCTGGTCCTCGTGGACCTGCGCAACTGCGAACTGAACGGTCAGCAGGCCGAGGACCGCCTCGCGGAAATCGACATCACGGTCAACCGCAACGCCGTCCCGTTCGACCCGCGCCCGCCGATGGTCACGTCAGGGCTGCGGATCGGCACCCCGCGCTGGCCACCCGCGGTTTCGGCGAGGAGGCTTTCGCGGAGGTTGCGGATATCATCGCTGAGGCGCTGATCGCCGACGCCGGCGCGGACCTCTCCGGTCTGCGCTCCAGGGTGGAGGCCCTCGCCGCCGCCCACCCGCTCTATCCCTCGGTTGATAACCTCGCCTAAGGGACGTATTACAGAAGTAGAAGCAGTGCAGATCACGACGCCGGGCCGCCGCCACAAGCTGCCGCCCGGCGTCGTGCATCCGGCGGCACGCACCGCCAACCGGCGGCCGCACCGCCTTCCGGCAGGACCCTCTGCCGGGCCACAGTTAGCGCTAGTTAGGAACCGACAATGGCCGTTGGAGTCTTCGACCTCTTTTCCATCGGAATAGGACCGTCCAGTTCACACACGGTGGGTCCCATGCGGGCCGCCGCCGTCTTCGCCGAGGAGCTCAAGGCTTCCGGAGACCTGGACAAGGTGGCGTCGCTGCGCGTTGACCTGTACGGTTCCCTCGCCGCCACCGGCCACGGCCACGGCACCATGACCGCCATCCTGCTCGGTCTGGAAGGCTTCCACCCCGAACTGATCCTCCCCGAAGAAGTCGAGGAACGGCTCGCCGCCATTGCTGAGACCGGGAAACTGCAACTGGCCGGTTCCGTCCAGCTGCCCTACGGCGTCCAGGACATGATCCTGCGCCCCTGACCATCCTGCCCCGGCACACCAACGGTATGACCTTCACGGTTTCCGACGCCGACGGCGAAGTCCTGCACCGAGCCACCTTCTTCTCCGTCGGCGGCGGCTTCATCGTGCGCGAGGGCGAGGAGGACGCGGCGCTCAAGGAGCTCGACGAATCCAAGAAGGAACTGCCGCTGCCCTTCCGCACCGCCGCGGAGCTGCTGGGCCGCTGCCAGTCCAAGGGCCTCTCGATCGGCGAAATCATGTTCGTCAACGAGCGCGCCTCCCGGACCGAGGAAGAGATCCGCGAAGGGCTTCTGCACATCTACTCCGTGATGGAAGGCTGCGTCGAGGTCAGCCTCAAGCGCGAAGGGCTGCTGCCTGGCGGTCTCAAGGTCCGCCGTCGTGCGCCCGACTGGCACAAACGGCTCATGAAGGAAACCCTTGGCCAGGACCCCGACTACCGGGACCCAAAGTACTGGCAGGAATGGGTCAACCTGATCGCGCTCGCCGTGAACGAGGAAAACGCCTCGGGCGGCCGCGTGGTCACCGCACCCACCAACGGCGCCGCCGGGATCATCCCGGCCGTGCTCTACTACGCCCTGCACTTCGCCCCTGGCATGGACAAGGCCACCCAGCAGGACCGCGACGACGTTGTGGTCAAGTTCCTGCTGACCGCGGCGGCCATCGGGGTGCTTTACAAGGAGCAGGCCTCCATCTCCGGCGCGGAGGTGGGCTGCCAGGGCGAGGTGGGCTCGGCGTCGTCGATGGCCGCCGCGGGCCTGGCCGAAGTTATGGGCGGCACACCCCAGCAGGTGGAAAACGCCGCGGAAATCGCGATGGAACACAACCTGGGCCTCACGTGCGACCCGATTGGCGGCCTGGTGCAGATCCCCTGCATCGAACGCAACGCCATCGCGGCGGCGAAGGCCATCAACGCCGCCAAGATGGCGCTGTGGGGCGACGGCTCGCACCGGGTGTCCCTCGACGAGGTCATTGTGACCATGCGGGAGACCGGCCGGGACATGAGCTCCAAGTACAAGGAAACCGCGATGGGCGGCCTCGCCGTGAACGTGGTGGAGTGCTGAGTCAGTTGTTCAGCGGTCAGTTATTCAGCGCTGCCCAGAGGTTCAGCGACGAGGCGAACACTACCCAGGCGAGATAGGGCAGCAGCAGGAGCCCCGCCGTGCGGCTGATCGGCCCGAAACAGAGCACGGTGACGGCCACAGCCACGGCCAGGGCCACGATGATGCCGAAGGCGATCCACAGGGCGGGCGTGCCAAGCACCGGGTAGAGGCCGAAGAAGACCGGGGTCCACAGCAGGTTCAGCACCAGCTGGACGGCGTAGGCGGTGAGCGCGGGCCGGGTTTCTGCGGTCCGGCGGCGCCAGACCAGCCACGCAGCCACGGCCATTGCGGTGTAAAGCAACGTCCAGACCGGCCCGAACACCCAGTTCGGCGGCGACCACGGGGCTTTGTCCGCGGTGGCGTACCAGCCGTCAACGTTGGTGGCGGTGGCCAGTCCGCCGAGTCCCGCAACCAGCGCGGAGGCCGCGAGGAAAGCCAGCAGTCCCAGCACCTGGGTGCCCGTCCCGCGCTTTCCGGGCGGGAGGGTCCTGCTTCCGGTTCCTGTAGCTGGTGAGTCCTGATCAGGAGGCATGCTTCCAGCGTAGCGGCTCTATTCCGGGCGGGAGCATGGGGTGTGGCGGATAGACTTGAGTCTGCATGTCCGCATGCCGCCGAAGCTCGTACCGCAATGATTGGATACCGCACCCTTGCGTGAATTCACCGCCCGCTTTGCCTCTGCCGAAGAGATCGCCAACTGGGATGCCCACGTCACCGCGAACCCCAATGGCGGCAATCTTTTGCAATCGGAGGCGTTCGCCGAGGTCAAGCAGTACTTCGGCTGGAAGCCCTCCACCTTGTATACGAAACGGCCGACTACACGAGCTACAACCTGGTCCTGGAGAAGTCCTTCCCGCTCCTGGGCAAGCTCTGGTACCTCATCAAGGGCCCTGATGTGGCTTCCGTTGACGACATCCCGGGCATCGCCGCGGCCAACGCCGAGTTCGTCAAACGCGCCCGGCTGGGTGTCTTCGCCATCAAGATCGAGCCGGACATCGTGCTCTCCGAGTCCGCCAAGAGCGTCATCGAGGCTGCCGGCCTGGTCAAGACCCATAACCTGCAGCCCAACGACTCGACGGCCCTGCTGGACATCTCCCCGGAGGAGAACCAGCTGCTCCGCAACCTGCACTCCCGCGGCCGCAATGCCGTACGCCGGGCCATCCGCGAAGGCGTGGAGGTGCGCAACGTGGAGCCCACCGAGGAAAACTTCCGTGCCATGTACGCCCTCATGACCACCACCGTGGAAGCCAAGTCCCAGGTCCGCGTCCGCGAATACGAGTACTACCGGCAGTTCTGGACCAACTTCATCAAGCGGGACCAGGGGCGGCTCCTGTTCGTCTACGAGAACGGCGTCCCGTCGGTGGGCGCCTTCGTCATCAACTACGGCCGCAAGGGCACCTACAAGGACGGCGGCTCGCTGCAGAAGCGCGGCCAGTACGGTGACTCCCACCTCGTGCAGTGGCAAGCCATCAACCAGCTCAAGGAACTCGGCTGCACCGAATACGATTTCTGTGGCACGCCGCCCAGCGACCAGCTCAAGGACACGTCCAACCCGTTCCACGGCCTGGGCCTGTTCAAGACCAGCTTCAGCAAGACCGTCACCGACTTCGTCGGCTGCTACGACCAGGTCCTGAACCCATTGAAGTACAAGGCCTGGATGGCTGCGGGGAGCGCATGGCACGCCAGCTCTACACGCGCCGCACCGGCCAGCAGTTCTACTAAACCGGCTGCCACGGACATCAAGGACGCCGGAATGACCAAGGAACCCGACGGCCGCCGGAGGCCGCCCACCGACGCACTGCCCAAGACCGAGCCGATGTCGGCCACGCAGGTGCGGCAGAACGCCGCCGCCAAGCGCATGCTGCGCCGGCTGGTCCAGGGGAGAACCCGCCCACCGCCCCGATGAGCATCGTGGACCGCCTCGCCGGCAGCCCCTACGCCAACCCCATGATCCAGGTGGGCGGGGTGGACACCTCCGCCCGCAAGACCATCGACTTCGCGCTTCACCTGGCCGAGTCCATGTTCCGGTACGGTGCCGGCGCCCTCGAAGTGGAAACCAGCATCATCGCCGTGACGGCCGCGCTGGGTCTCAAGAACATCGAGGTGGACATCACCAACCAGTCGGTGGCCATCAACTACGCCCCCAAGGACCAGACCCCCATCTCGCTGCTGCGCGTCGTCCGGTCGTGGACCAACAACTACGCCGGGCTCTCCGAGGTGCACCAACTCGTCACCGAGATCGTCGCCGGCGGAGTGGGCCGCGATGAGGCCGTACGCCGGCTGGAGGAGATCACCCGCAGGTCCAAGCCCTTCCCGCGCTGGATGGTCACCGTGGCGTTCGGGATCTTCTCCGCCGTTTTCGTCGGTGTCCTGGGCGGCGGTCCCGGCGCCTCCGCGGTGGCGTTTGTGTCCAACCTGCTGGTCAGTCTGCTGGCCAGGCAGCTGGCCGCTGGCGCACCCCGGATTTCTTCATCACCGCCTCATGTTCCTTCCTGGTGACCTTCATCGCCCTTCTGCTGTGGCGGTTCGGCGGCCTGGTGGGAATCCAGATCGCCCCCGAGATTGTGGTGGTGGGCGGCATCCTGCTGCTCCTGCCGACCGGACGGCTGGTCTCCTCGGTGCAGGATGCCATCAACGGCTTCCCGGTCACGGCGGCGGCCGGTTCCTCTCCACGATGCTGACCTTCGGTGCGCTCGTGGCCGGCATCGCCGTGGGCTTTGTGGTGGTGGCGATGACGGGCATGGAGCCGATCGACGTCACTAAAACATTCCCGCCGGCGTATCCCTTGTGGGTGGTGGTCATCCTGATAGCCATCGCCGTGCTGATGATCGGCATCACCGAACAGACCGGCTGGACGCTGCTTCTGCCCACCGCGGCTGTGGGCGTCGTGGGCTACCTGGTCCTGATCGGGGCAGAGGCCGCGGGCGTCGGGATGCGCTTTTCGCCGGCGCTCGCCGCCGTTGTGATCGGGCTGCTGGCCCGGGTGGTGGCACTCCGGATGGGCGCTCCGCAGCTGGTGGTGGCTGTTCCGGCCGCGTTGATCCTGCTGCCCGGACTCACCATATTCCGTTCCATGTATGTATTGACGATCGAGGAATCCGAAATCCTGCTGGGTGCGGGGGCATGCTCAATGCCGGTGCCATTGTGATGGGTGTCGCGGCCGGCATCGTGCTCGGTGACACCTTGGCCCGGCCCCTGACCCGCGGACTGGCCAGCAACGAACGACGCCGGGCGCGCCGCCGCTAACTCTCATTGCGGCACGCAGCCTGGGTCTTGCTGTTAGATCTTCCCGATGGGGAGCTTCTTCTCGGCCTGGAAGTCGTCCTCCACACGGCCCTTGGCCCAGTAGCCGGACAGCGACACCTGGGAGCGCTCCAGCCCGTGCTGCACGTAGAGCACGTCGCGCAGGCTCTTCATGTAGCCCCGCTCGCCGTGCGCGAAGACCTGCACCCGGCCGTCAGGCCAGACGGCGTCGCGCACCGCGGCGACCAGCAGTTCGCTGGCACCGGCCGGAACGCCGCCGCGTCGCAGCCAGCGTAGTTCGACGCCGGCCGGCGCGGCGATTGCCTGGATATCGGCGTCGCCGTCCACCTCGAGGAACGCCAGGCCGCGGGCGTCCTGCGGCAGCGATTCGATCGAGGCGCTGATGGCCGGCAGCGCGGATTCGTCGCCCGCGAACAGGTACCAGTCCGCGGCCGGATCCGGGTTGTAGCCGCCGCCCGGGCCGGTGAAGACCAAGGCGTCGCCGGGCTGGGCGGACGCGGCCCAGGGTCCCGCGAGACCTTCGTCGCCGTGGATCACGAAGTCGATGGCGAGTTCCCCGGCGGCCTCGTCGACCCAGCGGACGGTGTATGTCCGGGTATGCGGCCACTGATCCCGGGGCATGGTGTCCCGGATCTCCCAGAGGTCCAGCGGTTCCGGATAGGTGACCCCGGGCTGCGGGAAGACAATCTTGACGTAACGGTCCACGAAGGCGTTGTTCACGTATCCGGCGAAACCCGGGCCGCCGGCAACGATCCGGACCATGTGCGGCGAGAGCTGCTCGCGGCGCAGGACGGTGAGGTTGGTCTGCGGGCGGGATTTCCGGGTGGCCGAAGTCGCGGCGGGGACTGATGTCATGAAGTCAAGCCTAGCCAAGAACCCAGTAAGGAAGGCTGGGCGGGCCCGGTCTGTGACGCCAATTAGGGAGTGGCGGCAGTTCCCAGTCCACCGTGCCGTCGCCCTGTTCCTGAAGCATCGCATTGGCGTGGCTGAACGGCCGGGTGCCGAAAAATCCCCGCGCGGCCGAGAGTGGGCTCGGATGCGCGCTCGTGATCACCGGCGTCGAACCCAGCAGCGGCCGGACAGCTTCGGCATCCTTGCCCCACAGGATTGCCACGAGCGGGGCGGCGCGCCGTCCGCGGTGACGCGGTTCGCCAGCGCGCTGATCGCCGCCGCCGTGATGGCTTCCCAGCCTTTGCCCCGGTGCGAGCCGGCGTCCCCGGCCCGGACGCTGAGGACCCTGTTGAGCAGCAGCACACCTTGGTCCGCCCACCGGCTGAGGTCCCCGTGGATCCGCGGCGGCAGCCCCAGATCGGTGTCGAGTTCCTTGTAGATGTTGGCCAGGCTGCGCGGGATGGGCCGGGTGGAGCCGGCCACGGCGAAGGACAACCCGACGGCGTGGCCCGGCGTCGGATACGGATCCTGGCCCACGATGAGCACCCTGACATCCGCCAGCGGCTGCCGGAAAGCTCGCAAGACGTTCGACGGCGGAGGCAGGACCGCATGGCCGCCGGCAACTTCGCTGCTGAGGAATCCCAGGACTTCGCGCAACGGCCCTCAACCGGCGCCAGCGCCTCGGCCCAGTCGGGGGCCACCAGCTCATTCAGCGGCAGGCTGGCCATCTCGGCGAAGCTGACGGCCTCGGCCGGACCGGGCTCCAGCTCGAACAGGGAATCGGAGTCAAGGGAATCTGAGTTCGGCACAGTGCCCATTCTCGCAGGATGGCAAATGACAACCTTGTTATTCGCCCGTAGCATGGGGGAAGACTTTTCACCGGATCCGTCCTTACCGGAACTATCCTCACCGTAACAAGCAGGGAGTGTGCAGTGGCCGAACAAGCGCAAGAGCACCTTTCGACAGCGGATTCGGTCGCCGCCGGGACCAGCCCCGATTCGCCCCTAAGCAGCCGGGACCAGCAGATGCTGGCGCTGGAACGGCAGTGGTGGAAGTATGCAGGCGCCAAGGAACAGGCGATCCGGGAGCTGTTCGACCTTTCCGCGACGCACTACTACCAGATCCTCAACGCCCTCATCGATACCGAGGCCGCGCTGGCCCACGATCCGATGTTGGTCAAGAGATTGCGTAGACTACGTACGTCACGCCAACGTGCGCGCACTGCCCGCCGCCTGGGCTCAGACGCGTAAAACACAGCCGGATGCGCGGATTCCCGCGCGACAGCCGGCGTCGACAATTCGTCAGAAATCAGCAAGGACGTCGTTTTACCATGACCAAATACGCTCGGGATGAATTTGATCGGGTCCCGGAGACCTCCACGCGCCAGGGTGTCCACCGGGCCGTCGCCGAATCCCGCCGCCGCCGTCTGGCACCCATCCTGGCGGTCGGCGCCGCAGCCCTGGCCGTCGGTCTCGTGGCGTTCCTGATCCTGCCCAAGCTCGGACTCTCCACCGGCGGAACCAGTGCGGCGGTATCGGCTGAGCAGGGCGCCGGTAGCGCCCCAGCGTCCACAGCCTCCAGCCCGCCATCCGCGTCCGCTGCCCCCAGCGGGACGCCCTCCGCGTCCGCTACCCCTCCGCCACCCCGACGCCGACGCCGACTGCCGCCGTCGACAAGACCCAGCCGGTGGCGATCTTCAACGGCACCACCACCGCGGGACTGGCGAGCCGTGTGGGCGCCACGGTCTCCACCGCCGGGTGGACGCTCGGCGAGCTGGGGAACTGGGGCGGAGCGCCCCAACAGCGCTCCGTCGTCTTCTACAGCGGGGCCGCGCAGAAGGGCAACGCCGAAGCCCTCGGCCAGCTCCTCGGCATTGAGGCCGTGGTGGACTCGGCCGAATTCCAGATGCCGCTGGTGGTTGTGCTGGCACCCGGCTTCCAGTAGCCATTCCGGTTACGCCTGAATAACTATTCGGGGCCGAACCGGCCCGCTCCGGCCGCGCCAGTCGGAGGGTGTGGGTACAGTATTTGCGGACTGTTTGTGCATTCTGCGGCGCGCATTTTGCGGGTCGCATTCCGCGGCGCACACTGTGGTGGGCCGCCCGCAAGCCAACTGAAAGTGTGGACACCATGGCATTGGGAACCGTGAAATGGTTCAACGCCGAAAAGGGCTACGGCTTCATCACCGTGGACGATTCCGGCGCTGACGTCTTCGTGCATTGGTCCGCCATCGCCGGAGAGGGCTACCGCGCCCTGGACGAAGGACAGCGCGTGGAACTCGAAGTCGGCGAAGGCGAAAAGGGCCCGCAGGCCGAAAGCGTCCGGCCCGCCTAGTGACCTTCGCGGCAGCAGCAGGGCAGGACCCTGCAGGAATCAGCCCTGCAGGAATGAGCGCTGCCGGAATGGGCCCTGCAGGAAAGCAACCCGGCCCGAAGGCCGCCGGCAGCACCTTCCGTCAGCGGACTGTGGCCCTGCGCCGGGGCCGGGCGCTGGCGGTGCTGGCCGCTGCCACGCTGACCACCACGGCGTGCCTGGGACCGGCGGGCGGTGCCCGCGTGGAGCAGGCCGACGCGAGCGGCGACGGAACCCTGCGGATCGGGCTGATCCTCGACAGCACGGGCGCGCAGAGCTTCCTCAACGCCCCCAACTTGCCGCCGCGAAGCTCGCCGTCAAGGAAATCAACGCTGCGGGCGGCCACAAAGGCAAACCGGTGGAGTTGCTTCCGGAGACCGTCAGCGGAGACACCGCGGTGCAGGCCAAAGCGCTCGTTGCCGCCAAAGCCGACGTCGTCATCGGTCCGACCGACTCCAGCCGCGCGCCTGCCGCCATCGACGTCCTTTCCAACGCCAAAGTGGCCATGATTTCCCCGCAAACACCGCCAGCGGACTCAGTGGTTATGAGAGCAACGGCTACTATTTCCGCACCTCGGCAGCCGACGTCGCACAGGCCCCCGTTCTGGTCAAGCTCGCCAAGGACGGCGGCGCGGCGACCATTGCCGTTGTGTACGAGGAAGGCAGTTACGGCAAGGACGTGTCCAACGCGGTGGCCGCCGCGGCGAAGGCAGCCGGGCTGGGGCCCGTTGCCGTCGCCGGGTTCACCCCGGGCCAGGCACAGCAGGCGGCGGCTGCCGCGAAGGCAGCGGCTCCCGACGCCGTCGTACTGGTTTCCCGCGAAGGTGCCCAGGGCGCCATCGCCGAACTGAACAACGCCGGGCTATCCGGCAAGAAGCTCATCCTCAGCGACGGGGCCGTCAACCAGTACGGTTCCGGTCTTGGGTCCCGGGCACTGGACGGCGCGCGGGGATCCTGCCGGGGACGTTTGCCTCGGCGCACTTCCAGGGCGAGCTGGTCTCTGTGGATCCGGAGCTGAAGGACATGACGTTTGCCGCCGAGACGTACGACGCCGTCAACCTTGCCGCCATCGCGGCCGCCGCGGCGCAGGACGACGCCGGAACGTCCGTTGCCGCCAGCCTGATCGCCGTCTCGGGAGGCGCCGTCCAGGAGCCAGGCAGCGGCGGGCCCTCCGGCGATGTCAAGGTCTGCAAGACCTACCAGGAGTGCCTCGACGCCCTCCGGGCTGGCAACAGACCCGACTATGACGGGGAATCCGGGCGGATCGGCTTCGATTCCAACGGTGACGTCAGTTCCGCGAACTATGTCGTTTACACCTACGGGTCGGACAACACGGCCACCATGAGCGGCAACGAAACTGCCAGCACCAGCGGGAGTTAATCGCCCGTAGCGTATTGAGCCGTGCTGGAGTGCCGCCAGCATGCCGATGCAGGGCCCCTCCGGGTTATCCACTGCTTGCACTCTCCCCGGGGAGTGCTAATTATTGATTTAGCACTCCCGCGTATTGACTGCTAAAACGACGCCCGGTTCGCCCGCCGCGAAGTTGAAGCCGCCGATCCAGGAGCGAAGAAACACCTGGCTGAGGTGAGATCCCGGGTTCAGTGGCATACAGAGGCCACAGGGCCGGGATCGTCCGTCGCGGGCACCGCAGCAAAGGTTCATTCTTAACGACTGTCCCGAAAGGACTACTGCCGTTATGGCCAAGATCATTGCATTTGATGAAGAGGCACGCCGCGGTCTTGAGCGGGGCCTGAACATCCTCGCCGACGCCGTCAAGGTCACCCTCGGCCCGCGTGGACGCAACGTCGTCCTCGAAAAGAAGTGGGGCCCCCACGATCACCAACGATGGTGTTTCCATCGCCAAGGAGATCGAGCTGGACGATCCTTACGAGAAGATCGGCGCCGAGCTGGTCAAGGAAGTTGCCAAGAAGACGGATGACGTCGCTGGCGACGGCACCACCACTGCCACCGTGCTGGCACAGGCCCTGGTCAAGGAAGGCCTGCGCAACGTCGCGGCCGGTGCTGATCCCCTGTCCCTCAAGCGCGGCATCGAGAAGGCCGTCGAAGCCGTCACCCGCGAGCTCCTGGCCTCCGCCAAGGAAATCGAAACCAAGGAAGAAATTGCCGCCACCGCGTCCATTTCTGCCGGTGACAACGAGATTGGCGCCCTGATTGCCGAGGCCCTGGATAAGGTCGGCAAGGAAGGCGTCATCACCGTCGAGGAGTCGAACACCTTCGGCCTGGAGCTGGAACTCACCGAAGGCATGCGCTTCGACAAGGGCTACATCTCCGCTTACTTCGTCACCGACGCAGAGCGCCAGGAAACGGTCCTTGAGGATCCGTACATCCTGATCGTCAACTCCAAGATCTCCAACGTCAAGGAACTGGTTGCTGTCCTCGAAAAGGTCATGCAGTCCTCCAAGCCGCTGCTGATCATTGCCGAAGACATCGAGGGCGAGGCCCTGGCCACGCTGATCGTCAACAAGATCCGCGGCACGTTCAAGTCCGTCGCCGTCAAGGCTCCGGGCTTCGGCGACCGCCGCAAGGCGCAGCTCGCGGACATCGCCATCCTCACCGGTGGCCAGGTCATCTCCGAGGAAGTCGGCCTCAAGCTTGAGACCGCCGGACTCGAACTCCTGGGCCGCGCCCGCAAGGTGGTTGTCACCAAGGACGAGACCACCATCGTCGAGGGTGCAGGCGACGCTGACCAGATCGCCGGCCGCGTTTCCCAGATCCGCGCCGAGATCGAGAACTCCGATTCGGACTACGACCGCGAGAAGCTGCAGGAGCGCCTGGCCAAGCTGGCCGGCGGCGTTGCAGTCATCAAGGCCGGTGCCGCAACCGAAGTTGAGCTCAAGGAACGCAAGCACCGCATTGAGGACGCTGTCCGCAACGCGAAGGCTGCCGTCGAAGAAGGCATCGTTGCCGGTGGTGGCGTGGCCCTGATCCAGGCCGGCGCCAAGGCATTCGCCAACCTGCAGCTCTCGGGCGACGAGGCAACGGGCGCTAACATCGTCCGCGTTGCCATCGACGCGCCGCTGAAGCAGATCGCCTTCAACGCCGGCCTCGAGCCCGGCGTTGTGGTCGACAAGGTCCGCGGCCTGCCCGCAGGCCACGGCCTGAACGCAGCCACCGGCGAGTACGTCGACCTGCTGGCCGCCGGCATCAACGACCCGGTCAAGGTCACGCGCTCTGCCCTGCAGAACGCGGCGTCCATTGCCGGCCTGTTCCTCACCACCGAGGCTGTTGTGGCCGACAAGCCCGAGAAGGCTGGCGCCCCGATGGGCGGCGGCGACGACATGGGCGGCATGGGCGGCATGGGCGGTTTCTAACCACCCCGCTCCAGTGCTGCTCAACCAGCGCTGAACATGCAGTAAACAACGACGGCGGTCCCTCCTTCGGGTGGGGCCGCCGTCGGCGTTAAGCGCGCCACGCCACCACACGCTCCCTCAGTTGTTGCAGCCCTTGGACCGACGCTCCCTCACTTGAAAACCGGAGCGTTGGGTGGTTTGAGGCCGCGAGGCATCTGGCGGGGCGGAGGTCTGGCAGGATGGTGCAGTGACGATTACAGCAGCTGCCGACGGTTCGGCATTAGGGAATCCCGGCCCGGCCGGATGGGCATGGTACGTGGACGACGACTGCTGGCGGGCGGCGGATGGCCGCACGGCACCAACAACATGGGCGAGCTCATGGCCGTGCTGGATCTGTTCCGCTCTACCGCACACCTGCCGGGCGAGGACCTGCACATTCTCTGCGACAGCCAGTACGTCATCAATTCCGTGACCAAATGGATGCCGGGGTGGAAACGCAAGGGGTGGCGCAAGTCCGACGGCAAGCCGGTGATGAACGTCGAGCTGCTCAAGGAAATCGATCAGGCGCTGGTCGGCCGCAAGTACACCTTCGAATGGGTGCGCGGCCACGCCGGGCATGACCTTAACGAGGCGGCGGATGACCGTGCCAGGGCCGCTGCCACAGCCTTCCAGCAGGGCGTGGCCGTGCGCCAGGGTCCCGGGTTCGGCGCGGCGGCCGAGGCCGCGGCGGAGACCGCGGCTCCCGGAGCCCAGGCAACGCACGCTGCGCCGGCAGTGTCCCGGCAGGCGCCGCCGGAGACCGGCCTGCAGCCGCTGTTCGGCGAACCGTCGCCCTTCGACGAACCGGATCTTTTCAGCGTTCTGGACGAGGACCCGACGCCCGCGCCGGGCACTGACGCGAGCCCGGAAGCCATCGTCGAGGCCCTGGAGCGCGAGCTCCTCCTCCCGGAAACGCGCTCCGACCTCGGACGGACCGGAGTGCTGCTGCACCCTGACTTCACCGAAATCGGGACGTCAGGCCGGATCTGGACCCGCGACGCCATGATGATGTCCCTGGAAGACAATCCGGGCGGCCCCACCGAGCTGGAGATACTGGGAGCTGACCGGCTGGGCGAGCAGACCATCCTCCTGACATACCGCAGCCGTGCCCGGACGGGGACGGCCCTGCGCAGCTCCCTGTGGGTCCATGACGGCGCCCAATGGCGGCTCCGCTTCCACCAGGGCACGCCCGAGGTCTGAGCCTCCCTGCGGCGTGCAGGAGGCCGGTCAGCTGAACCGTTGCGTGTTGGTCAGTTCGGCCTGGGCGTAGCTGGCCGCCGCGGAGTTCAGCGCCAGGTTGATCGACGCGAGGGATGCCTCCACTTTGCCCTGCGTCAGCGTCCATTCGGCGATAAGGGCCTGGAAGTTGGTGGCGGCCGAACCGCGCCACGTGGCCTGCAGCTCGTCCAGCCCGCGTTTCATCGCCTGGACGTCCGCGCCGATCCGGTCGACCGTGGCCTTGACGGTTGCTGACTTCAGCTGGAGGAGTTCCGTGTCGACGGAGATGATGCTCATGGGATGCCCTCTCGACAGTGCCTGCTCCGGGATTTCCGGACACTGCGAGCGTAGGCACGTCGCGGGGGAACGGCGTTAGCCCGGCCACGGTATGTGGAAAAAGCGGCCGGATCTCCGGCGCGTTACTCCCCGGGAGTGTCGTCCGGTCCGGTGCCGGTCTCCTTGCCCGGAGCGGAGCCCGCACCGGCGCTGGACCCGGTGTCCTCCGTGGACTCGTCCAGGAACGGAACGCTGACCACCAGGGTGGCGCCGCCGCCGTCGGTCTCCTCGACCCGGACGGTGCCGGCATGCGAGCCGACGATGGCCGCGACGATCGCCAGCCCCAGCCCGCTGCCGCCGGTCTCCCGGGTGCGGGAGGTGTCCGCCCGGTAGAACCGCTCGAAGATCCGCGCCGCTTCCTCCGCCGGGACGCCGGGGCCGTGGTCGCGGACCTCGATGACGGACAGCCGGTTCCCGTCCTCCGCGGTGCGGGCGCCGACGGCGATTTCGATGGGCGTGCCCTCGGGGTGTAGCGCAGGGCGTTGCCCACGAGGTTCCCAACCACCTGCCGCAGCTTGGCCTCGTCACCCAGGACGGGCGCCGGTGCGGGCGCACCGCCGTCGAGCCCGGTCAGTGAGATGACGCGGCCGCGGTCGCTCGCCTGGGTGTCCACGACGGCGTCGTTGGCGATCAGCAGCAGATCGGCGGGTTTCTGCTGGAGCGGCCGCTGCTCATCGATCCTGGCCAGCAGCAGCAAGTCCTCCACCATGGCCCCCATCCGCTTGGCTTCGCTTTCGATCCGCCCCATAGCGGTGGCCACGTCCTCCGGGGTGGACAACGCGCCCTGCCGGTACAGCTCGGAGAAGCCGCGGATCGTCACGAGCGGCGTGCGCAGTTCATGCGAGGCGTCCGCGGCGAAGCGGCGCATTCGTTCCTCGGACGCCATCCGGGCGGCGAAGGCCGTTTCGATGTGGGCCAGCATGGCATTGAGCGAACTGCCCAGACGGCCCACCTCCGTATTGGGGTTTTCGATTTCGACGCGCCGGGAGAGATCGCCCGCCGCGATCGCCGCCGCGGTCTTTTCAACCCGTGCCAGCGGCCGGAAGGACCGGGAAATGCTCCACGTGGCGATGAAGAACGCCAGGACAAGGGTCAGCAGCCCGACGCCCACCACCACCAGGACTGCGTGTTCCATAACGGAATCGACCGGCCACAGCGGCAGGCCGATGACCACAACGGAGCTGCGCTCCTTGCTGTCCACAACGTTCAGGGCGACCACCCGCCAGTTGCGTCCGTCCGTGCCGCGGACCTGGAAGGGGGCCTGTCCGCGGGCAGCGGCCTCCTCGGAGGTGATGCTGGGGATATCGGGGTGGAGCACCTTGTTGCCGCCGAACGGCACAGCCGGCTGCCCCGGCGCGAACAGCATCAGCGAGTAGTCGGTGGGAACGCTCTGGGGTTGGTCCTGCAGCTGGCTGAACGACTGCTGCTGGCGCACCGAGGCAATCGCGGCCCGCAGCTTGTCATCGACCTGCCCCTGCAGATAGCTGTGCAGCAGCGTCAGGGTCCCGGCGCCGGTGGCGGTGAGGGCCACCAGCATCAGTGCGGTCATAATCGCGACGAGCTGCGACCTCAGCGACGCCGACTTCCAACGGAGCAGCAACGGCGGTCAGCGCTTCTCGGCCGTCCGCAGCACGTAGCCGACGCCCCGTTTGGTCTGGATCAGGGCCGGGGCATCGGGATCAATGTCCACTTTGCGGCGCAGGTAGGAGATGTAGGACTCCACGATCGAGGCATCTCCGTTGAAGTCGTACTCCCAGACGTGGTCCAGGATCTGGGCCTTGGACAGCACCCGGTTGGGATTCAGCATGAGGTAGCGCAGGAGCTTGAACTCGGTGGGGACAACTCGATCACCGTGCCGCCGCGGCGCACCTCGTGGGCATCGTCGTCGAGCTCGAGGTCATCGACGCGGATAACGGCGTCGTCATCCTGGAGCGGCTGCGTACGGCGCAGTACGGCGCGGATGCGCGCCACCACCTCATCGAGGCTGAAGGGCTTGGTGACGTAGTCGTCGCCGCCCACGGTCAGGCCCATGACCTTGTCTTCGGTGTCATCCTTGGCGGTCAGGAAGAGGACGGGGAAGTGCTTGCCTGCGGCGCGCAGCCGGCGGGTGACGGTGAAGCCGTCCATATCCGGCAGCATGACGTCCAGGACGGCCAGATCGGGGAGTGGAGATCGGCCGCCGCCAGGGCTTCGCGCCCGTTGGCCGCCGAGACGACTTCGAAGCCGGCGAACCGCAGGGACGTGGACAGCAGCTCGCGGATGTTCGGTTCATCATCGACGACGAGCAGCTTGGCTTCGGGACCGTTCTTTTTCATGACTCCCATGATGCTCCCAGACTCTGGGAGTTTTCTGAATGGCTCATGTGTGTTGCATGTTCCCGGGACTCCGGGCATTTCCGGGAACAGGCATTTCCGGGCGCCTAAATCGCAGTCCCGACGTCCTTGGCATCCATGATCCGGTAGGCGTACCCCTGCTCGGCGAGAAAGCGCTGGCGCTTGGCCGCGAAGTCCTGGTCCAGCGTGTCCCGGGCCACCAGGGAGTAGAAGCGTGCGGCGCGGCCGTCCTTCTTGGGCCGCAGCAGCCGGCCGAGGCGCTGCGCCTCCTCCTGCCGGGAGCCGAAGGAGCCCGAGACCTGGATCGCGACTGACGCCTCGGGCAGGTCGATGGAGAAGTTCGCGACCTTGGACACCACCAGGGTCTGCACTTCGCCGGCGCGGAAGGCGTCAAAGAGCTTCTGGCGTTCCTTGACGGACGTGTCGCCCTTGATCACCGGTGCCTGCAGGCGCTCGCCGATCTCATCCAGCTGGTCGATGTACTGGCCGATCACCAGCAGCTGCTCGCCCGCGTGCTCGGCGACGAGCTGTTCCACCACCAGGGTCTTGGACTCTGACGTGGCGCACAGCCGGTACTTGTCCGCGTCCTCTGCCATCGCGTAGGCCACGCGCTCGTCGCGGGGCAGGTCGATGCGGACCTCGACGCAGTCGGCCGGCGCGATGTAGCCCTGCGCCTCGATGTCCTTCCAGGGCGCATCGTAGCGCTTCGGCCCGATCAGGCTGAAGACTTCGCCCTCGCGGCCGTCTTCACGGACCAGCGTGGCGGTGAGGCCGAGCCGACGGCGCGCCTGCAGATCCGCGGTCATCCGGAAGATCGGCGCGGGCAGGAGGTGGACCTCGTCATAGATGATGAGCCCCCAGTCGTTGCCGTCCACCAGCTCCAGATGGGGGTAGAGCCCGCCCCGCTTGGTGGTCAGGACCTGGTACGTGGCGATCGTGACGGGCCGGACCTCCTTGACGGAGCCGGAGTATTCGCCGATCTCCTCCTCGGTGAGGGAGGTCCGCTTCAGCAGCTCGTCCTTCCACTGCCGGGCGGACACCGTGTTGGTCACCAGGATCAGCGTCGTGGTGGAGCTGGTGGCCATCGCGGCGGCACCCACCAGGGTTTTCCCGGCACCGCAGGGAGCACGACGACGCCGCTGCCGCCGCCCAGAAGTTCTCCATCGCCAGCTGCTGGTAGGGGCGGAGCTTCCAGCCGGACTCGTCGAGCATGATGGGGTGCGGCGTGCCGTCGACGTAGCCGGCCAGGTCCTCGGCCGGCCAGCCGATTTTCAGCAGCAGCTGCTTGAGCTGGCCGCGCTGGGAGGAGTGCACCACCACGGTCTCGCCGTCGATCCTGGGCCCCAGCAAGGGGGCGATTTTCTTGGCGCGGCTGACCTCCTCCAGGACCGGGTAGTCGGAGGTGCGCATCACCAGGCCGTGCTGGGGGTCCTTTTCGAGCCGGAGCCGGCCGTACCGGGACATGGTCTCTTCGACGTCGATCAGCAGGGAGTGCGGCACGGGGAATCGGGAGTACTTCAGCAGCGTGTCCAGCACTTTTTCGGCGTCGAGTCCGGCGGCCCGGGCGTTCCAGAGGCCCAGCGGCGTCAGCCGGTAGCTGTGCACGTGCTCGGGGGCGCGTTCCAGCTCGGCGAACGCGGCAATGGCGTGGCGTGCTTCGGTGGCCAGTTCGTGGTCGACTTCGAGCAGGATGGTTTTGTCACTCTGGACGATCAGCGGTCCGTCGGTCACTGGAGCAATTCCTCTGCGGCTTCTACGTCGATAATCCGGTGGATGGACAGGACGCGTTCGGTTTCCTTGTCCGGATCGAATACCCGGACCCGCCCACCGTTCACAGCTACCGGAACAACCGTCTCCCGCACGGCATTCCCCAGGCTGTCGACGACGTTCATAACCACCCGCTGTTTGAGCCGGATCGCCTTCTGGAGGGTTTCCAGTCCCAGCTGGGTTGCCTCCTCGCTGCCGGGTGCCGCGGCGGGATGCCCGACGGCGCCGCCCGCGGCGGGCCGTTCGCTGCGCAGCACGGCCAGCTGGGCGTCGACGTCGGCTTCCGGAGGGGCCGTGCGCGGGGCGCTGTAGACCGGCCGGGCGCTGCCGGGCACCGCCGTGGTGCGGCGCAGCCGGATGCCGCCGGCCTCGGACTCCTCCACCGACGGGGACAGCCCCAGGCTCCGGAGGACGTGCGCCGTGTCGCGCGGCGCCGCGTGCGAGACCAGCACGGTGGGGGCGAGCCGGACCAGACCCAGGCCGGAGGCGCCGGGAGTGTTGAGCAGTTCGAGCAGGGCCGTTTCGTCGTCGCTCTGGATGAAGCTCGCGGCAGAGCCCACCCGCAGCCTGGCATGGCGGGCGGCGGTGTCCTCGATCAGGTACTTCAGCGGCTGGGGGATCGCCGTTGCCGAGTGCAGGCCCAGGAACTCCAGCATGGCCTGGGCATCCTGGCCCGCGTCGAGCGCGCGCCGGACCGAGGCGGTCGAGAACCGGTAGATCGTGGCCGGGCCCTGGCCCTCGGCGTCGGCCATGGTGAGGAGCTTTTCGGTCAGATCGGGTGCGAGGTAGCCGGGGGCCACCGCCGTGAGGTCCGCCTGGAGCAGCACGTGGTTCAGGGCCGCCGGCAGGTGTTCGCCCAGGATTCCCATCGCCTCGTCGGGCTGCTCGGCGGCGATCGCCGCCCCGATCTGGCTGAGCGCGCCCGAGCCGATCAGCCCCAGCATCTCGGCCTCGGCCAGGACCCCCGGATCAGGGAGCTGAAACGCCGGGCCATCCTCGGCTGGGTCCAGTCGGCGCGCTCCAACACTGCCGCGGCGTCCAGGACCGGGGCCTGCCCGTCCGCGGCCGCGGCCTCCCGGGTCAGTTCTGCCAGGATTTCGAGGATCCGTTTCCGGACCACCGGGGCGTCCGGGCGCTGGGCTTCGGCCGAGAGCGCATTGATGGTGTTGACCGCGGCCCCGCGGTGGAGGGCCGGGACGGCGGCCTGGCCGTTGACCGGCTGCCCGACGAGAGAGGGCGCCCGCTCGCTGGCGAGCCAGGCGTTGACGAGCCAGAGCCACTGCTCCTGCCGGGGAAGCGTCAGCCACTCCAGCTGCGCCGGCTGGACCCAGGCGGAACTGTCCACGTCCAGGCGGATGAGGCCGGCCAGGGCGCACAATTCCGCCAGCACACCGGCGTCGTGCATCTCGAGGCGGAGACCCTCCGCCAGGCGCTTCAACTCCCGGACGCCCACACCGCCGCTGCGCAGGGTGACGAGGGGCTGTTCCCGGACGATATAGAGCAGTTCGCCGACCAGCCGCAGGGTCTCGGCGATCGCGCCCAGGGCGGCATTGCGGCGCAGCGCCGCAGAAGTGGAACCCAGCCGCGGGACCGGGGAGTCAGGGCGAACTTCTCGATCACAAAGCCGCCGCGCAGCGAGACGCCCACGCTGTGCGGCAACTCCACGTGGGCGGCGTCCAGCGGAACCAGCAGCCCGCGGGCGAGGAGCCAGTCCACCGGCCCGACGTCGGCGGCCTCGTGCAGCACGGAAGCGCGGCGCTGGGCCTGGGGAACGGCGCCCATGGCCCAGTTCCCGAACCGTGCGAGAAGCGCCGCGGTGCGGTCCGGGGCGGTGTCCAGGATCTGCCGGAGGGACTCCGGCGTGGCCGTCCAGTGCTGCAGCGACAGCGCGGCCTCCATCGGCGTCGTCGCGGGCGAGACCGCCGCGCCGCTGCGGTGCAGTTCCCCGACCAGCTGGACCACCCGCTGCGCAAAAGCCGGCTGGAGCCGCACAAGTTCGGTGTAGCTGCGCCCCAGTCCGGCCGGATAGATGCCGATCACGTCCTTGAGGCTGCCGACCGGGAGGTAGTACCGCTGTTTCGGGCCGGCGGCCGGGGCGCCGTGCGGGGGTTCCGCCCGGTGGACCAGGGCCAGTTCCTGCAGGGACTGCAGCATCTTTTCAATCGAGGCCAGCGTGGAACCGTTGATCAGCTTCTTCAGCATGGCGGCCGACGCACTGTGCCCGGTGTCCGTGTTGGTGCACAGGTGCAGGGTCTCAAGGACCTGCATTTCCGGGCGGTTGAGCCGTTCCAAGGCGCGCTGCACGCTGACCCGGCCGCTGGCCCGCGCGGCGAGGGCGGCGAAGTCCGGCACGCCGGGGGTAATGAGGTCCGGCCGCGCGGTGAACAAGGCCCGCAACGAATCATCGCTGCGTGCCTGCAGTTCCTTGCTGAGCGCGCGGATAAGGGACATCAGTGCAAGGCTACCTTTCGTCCGGTCCCCGCGTCCGGCGGCGTGCTGCCACGCCGTCGATCACGAGCAACAGCATGAGCAGGAACGCCACGGGCAGCCCGTAGAGGGCCGTGGAGGTGATCCACACCGGCGAGACGGCATTGTTGAAGGCCATTGCCATCACGACGCCGACGGCCGCGAGGGACAGCACGGCGGCGACGGCCGCAACGATCAACAGCGGCCGCCGGAAGCGCAATGGAGTCATGGAGCTAACGCTAACAGTCCGGCTTGTCCCGCGCCCCAAACGGTCAAAGTGGGCAAGGCAGGATAACCTTGAGGGAACAGACCAACACGGTCCGGGCAGTCATACCCTGAACCCGCATATCAATGCGGATGCGGTGACCGCCGGCCGTGTCACCAGCAGAACGAAGAGGGTTGATTACGTGCCTACCGGCAAGGTCAAGTGGTATGACAAGGACAAGGGCTTCGGATTCCTCGCGGGCGAGGACGGTCAGGAAGTCTTCCTGCCGAAGTCCGCGCTGCCGGAAGGCGTAACCGAGCTCAAGGCCGGCACCCGGGTTGAATTCGGTGTCGCCGACGGCCGCAAGGGCGCCCAGGCCCTGGGCCTGCGCGTGCTGGACAAAACACCGTCCATCGCCAAGGCCAAGCGGCCCAGCGCGAAGGATCTCGCGCCGCTGGTACAGGACCTCGTCACCGTACTGGACAACCTCTCCGGAACGCTGTCCGCGGGCAAGTACCCGGAAGGCAACAAGGGCAAGGCGATCGCTGTCGCCCTGCGTAAGGTTGCCGACGAGCTGGACGCGTAAGGCTCCTGATGACTCCGGAGACTGATCAGACCAAGCCCGCAGCCGTGGGAAGCAGCGCCGCCGGGGATAAGAAAGCCGGCACCAAGCAGGGCCCCAAGCCGCGCGCCGGGGTCCCTGTCTGGCGTACCGGCAAGCCGGATGCATTCCTGGCTGCCGCCGTCGACGTCGCACGTGCCGCCATTGAGGGCATCGCCCCCGCCGAGCAAATCGGCCGGCACCTGGCGGCCAAGAGCGAAGGCGACCGCCTGGTCACACACCTCTTCGAGTCAAAGCTGCCCGGCTACGGCGGCTGGCAGTGGTACGCCGTGCTGACCCGGAACTCGAGGTCCAAGGAGGTCACAGTCGACGAGCTGGGTCTGCTGCCCTCCGAAGACTCGATCCTGGCGCCCGAATGGATTCCGTGGGCAGAACGGGTCCGCCCCGGCGATGAACAGGGCGACGACGACCTCCAAACCGCCGCAGTCGCCGCAGGCGCAGCTCCCCGGGAGGCCGCGAGCGATGCAGCCGCCGACGACGACGACTCCGACGCCGAGGCGGCGACCTCCGTCGCCGACGACGCACCGGAAGACGACTCCGACGACGCCGACGGCAACGCGGACGGTGCCGGCGACGAGTACGACGCCGACGACGTCGATGACGCTGGCGCCGGAGATGCTCCGGAAGGCGAGTCGACCACAACGGAGGCTGACTAGCGGTTGGAACCATCAGGGGCGCTGCAGAATGAGGGCTGGTCATGACGTCCACCTTCAAATCCCTGCACATCCTGAACTACCGGATCTGGTTCATCGGGGCGATCATTTCCAACATCGGAACCTGGATGCAGCGCACTGCCCAGGACTGGCTGGTCTTTGACCACCTGACCGAGCATGACGCCGGGGCCATGGGCATCACCATGGCCCTGCAGCTTGGCCCCCAGCTCTTCCTGGCCCCCGTGGCCGGACTGGTCGCCGACCGGTACAACCGCAAGCACCTGCTGGTCCTGACCCAGTCCGCGATGGCAGTACTGAGTGCGGCCCTCGGCATCCTGGTGGTTACCGGGGCCGCCCAACTGTGGCATGTTTACGCCTTTGCCCTGTTGCTGGGCGTTGTGTCCGCCCTGGATGCCCCCGTGCGCCAGACCTTCGTCTCCGAACTGGTCCGCGACGACTACCTGCCCAACGCGGTGGCCCTCAACAGCGCCTCCTTCAACGTGGCCCGCATGATCGGCCCCGCGGTGGCGGGCATCCTCACGGTGGCGGTCGGTCCCGGCTGGGTCTTCCTGATCAACACCCTGACCTTCGTCGCGCTGCTGCTGAGCCTGTGGAAAATTCCGACTGCCTCGCTGCGCCGCCTGCCCCGGGCCGCGGCCGGAAAGGGCAGGATCCGCGAGGGACTGCGTTATGTGCGGTTCCGGCCGGACATCGTGGTGGTGCTGGTTGCGGTGTTCATCGTGGGCACCCTGGGCCTGAACTTCGTCCTGTTCATTGCGGCCATGGTGGGAACGGAATTCGGCCTGGATGCCAGCGCCTTCGGGCTGATGAACTCCATTATGGCCATCGGCTCCGTTGCCGGCGCCCTGCTGTCCGCCGGCCGCCAGAAACCCAGGCTGCGGATCATCTTCGGGGCTGCCGGGGCCTTCGGCGTGACCTCCGGCATCGCCGCGCTAGCCCCCAGCTACTTCTGGTTCGGCGTCGCGCTGGTTCCGGTGGGGCTCTTCGCCATCACGATGATGACCAGCGCCAACGGCTACGTCCAGACCACCACGGATCCCGTCATGCGCGGCCGGGTGATGGCGCTCTACATGGCGATCTTCATGGGCGGCACGCCCATCGGAGCGCCGTTCGTAGGATGGGTCGCGAACGTTGCGGGCCCACGCTGGTCCATGAGCGTGGCGGCGGCCGCCGGCCTGATCGCCGCCCTGATCGGGCTGGTGTGGATCATCCGGGCCAAGCAGCTGCGGATCCGGTTCGACCGCCGCGCCCGCGGGCTGCGCCACTTCCGCGTCGTGTCCGCCGGCCCGGGCGGACCCATCGGGCCGGGCGGAACCGACCCTGATGGAGACGCCCGGGAGTGAGCTACTTCTTCAGCTCGCCCACCACGAAGTCGATGCATTCCAGCAGCGCCGAGACATCGTCCGGCTCGATCGCGACGAACGTTGCGATGCGGAGCTGGTTGCGCCCCAGCTTGCGGTAGGGCTCGGTGTCCACGATGCCGTTGGCGCGGAGCACCTTGGCGATCGCCCCCGCGTCGATGGTGTCGTCGAAGTCGATCGTCGCGATGACGTTGGAACGGTCCTCAGCCTGTGCCACGAACGGGGTGGCGTACTCCGAGGCCTCGGCCCAGCGGTAGATCCGGCCCGCCGAGTCCGCGGTCCGGGCCGAGGCGAAGTCCAGGCCGCCGTTCCGGTTGAGCCACTGCACCTGGGCGTCGAGCGTGACGAGTGTTGCCAGTGCAGGGGTGTTATAGGTCTGGTTCAGCCGCGAGTTGTCGATGGCCGTCTGGAGGTCCAGGAAGTCCGGGATCCAGCGGCCGCTGGCCTTGATCCGCGCGGCGCGCTCCAGCGCTGCCGGGGAAAACAGGCCAAGCCAGAGGCCGCCGTCGGAGGCGAAGTTCTTCTGCGGTGCGAAGTAGTAGACGTCCGCCTCAGCGACGTCGACGTCCAGCCCCCGGCAGCCGAGGTGGCATCAACCAGGACCAGGGACCCCGCGTCGGCGCCCGCCACCCGCCGGACCGGAGCGGCCACGCCGGTGGACGTTTCGTTCTGCGGCCAGGCGTAGACGTCGACGCCAACCTCAGCCCGGGCCGACGGCCGGGTTCCCGGCTCGGACGTGATGATGGAGGAGTCCGCGAGGAACGGCGCCTTGTTGGTGGCGGAGGCGAATTTTGAGCCAAACTCGCCGAAGGACAGGTGCTGTGCCTTGTTATCAACGAGGCCGAAGCTGGCGATGTCCCAGAACGCGGTGGACCCGCCCACTCCAAGGATGACCTCATAGCCGTCGGGTGCGCGGAAGAACTGGCTAAGCCCGGTCCGGACCGACCCCACCAGGTTCTTGACCGGCGCCTGGCGGTGTGATGTTCCGAGCAGCCCCGAAGCCGCGGCGAGGGCTGCCATCTGTTCCGGGCGGACCTTGGACGGCCCGGCGCCGAAGCGGCCATCCTTGGGAAGGAGGTTTGCGGGAATCGTGACGCTGGTGTCGCTCACAGTGGCTCCAATTTTCGGCTGGTACAGGTGGTGGCTCGGGAGGCGGCCCGGCAGGGTGGCTGCAGCGGAGCCTGTCGTTTCATTCTGCCTGACCGCCCGGTGGTGGAGGCAAAAACGGCCGTCATAGTCCGGTCAGTGAGATTATCCGGAGTAATTCAAAATAGGCTAAGCTGACCTGCGAACGTACGGGGACCCCGCCGGGGCGCTGGCAACACGCGGTACGGTGGGAATACGCAAGACGGCGCTCGAGGAGCTGAGCTGAATGACGGACCTGATCGATACAACCGAAATGTATCTCCGGACCATTCTGGAACTTGAAGAAGAAAACATCGTCGCCCTCCGCGCCCGCATCGCCGAACGGCTGCGTCACTCGGGTCCCACTGTTTCCCAGACCGTCGGCCGTATGGAGCGCGACGGCCTGGTGGTTGTTTCCGGTGACCGGCACCTTGAACTGACGGAAACCGGCCGGAAACGTGCCATTGAAGTCATGCGCAAGCACCGGCTGGCCGAGCGGCTGCTGGCTGACGTGATCGGACTCGACTGGGCCTATGTGCATGAGGAAGCCTGCCGCTGGGAACACGTCATGAGTGAACGGGTGGAGCGTCGGATCTTCGAACTGCTGAATCACCCCACCGTGTCGCCCTACGGCAACCCGATTCCAGGCCTTGCGGAACTGGGCGGCCTGCCGTCCCGGCCCTACGCGGACGGCGTGGTGAACCTGCTCGAAGCCATGGCCGGCTACGGCCCGGAGTCGCGGGTCAGGGTCAACCGGCTTGCCGAGCCCATCCAGGTGGAACCCGAACTGCTGGTCCAGCTCGATGAAGGCGGCATCCGCCCCGGCGCCTTGGTGTCGCTGGAACGGGTGGGGAGTACATCTCCGTCCGGGTGCCGGATATCGAAGGCGCCCTGGAACTCCCGCCCGAGGTTGCGGCCCACGTCTTTGTTACGGTCGGTTAATTCGCCCTAACCGACTGTTCGTCGGACGTCCCAGGAGTTGTGCACAGTCCGATAACGGATTTATCTCTGGATGGCTTAATCGCCTATAGTTAAACACTAGTACCGATACCAAAGCGTTATCTGATCCGAAGCCGAGCTCTGCCAGCGGATCAGTAGCAGAGTCACCTTCTGGCAGGGGCGGGGGAACCACTTCCGGCTGTTCAGCAGCCTTGGGGTGAAGTCCGTCAGCGGCAAGCACACACCACAGAGGGACTTCTTTGGATGCCCCTGCGTCTGGATGCTTGCTACGGCGGACCGGGTCTTTGATCTCTCTGACCCGAATCCGACAGCTAACTTCGCAGGCTCTCCAGAGAGGAACCGTTCTTGACCACCCAGACCGCCAGGGGCCGCCGTCGTGCGACCGGTCCCGCTCCGGAGCCGCGTCCGGCCGTCGCCGTTATGGCAGACCGCCCGCGTGACGCGCACCGCGACGAACGCAGAGGCCGCCGCAGCCCGTTCCGCCAGGTAACAGACTTTGCCGCCGCCAGTGGCGTGGGGCAAAAGGCCGGGATTGCCCTGGCCGCCACGGGCCTGGTCCTCACCGTCACCGTCCCCGCCACGGGTCCCGTGATGGCCACGGACACCGGAACCCCTTCCGGGCCGGTCTCGGCCGCGGTCCAGCCGGATGTTACGGCCTCCGAGGCCAAAATCGACTTCAACCGGACCGCCGTCACCACCAAGGGTGACCCGGACGGAAAGCTCAAGCAGCTGCTGAGTGCCCAGTCCGTGGGTTCGATCAGCCGGGCAGCCTCCGCGGGCAGCCTGGGTGCACCGCTGGCGCAGCTGAAAACCGCATCGCCGTTCGGGTACCGGGTCAGCCCCATCACCGGCGGCTCCGGCGAGTTCCACCGCGGCCAGGACTACTCCGCCCAGTGCGGCACCGGCGTCCTTGCGGCCGCCAGCGGGACCGTGACCTTCACCGGCTGGCACCCCTACGGTGGCGGCAACCGCGTGGTGATCGACCACGGCAACGGCCTGGAGACCACATACAACCACCTGTCTTCAGCCAGCGTGAGCGTTGGCCAGCAGGTCTCCCGCGGCGATGTCGTCGCGATGAGCGGCACCACCGGCGCCTCCACGGGCTGCCACCTCCACTTCGAAGTCATGGTCAACGGCGAAGTCGTTGACCCCACCGGCTGGCTCTAACAAAGCTGATCGGACGCTCTCGCATTCTTGTGACACGCCGTGATCTGAATGTGACATTGAGCCCCATCTGCTGTACGTTTGTCCTACGCCAACTTTTCCGAAGTTGGCGCTCTTGAGTGGATTGCCTAGCTCTGCCACCGCTCAAGGTCCGTTCGCATTACATCGTCTGGCAGGGGCGGGGAACCAATTTTGGTCTTCGCAAGAAGACCTAGGGTTAAGTCGCAAAGCTTCCCAGGAAGCAGCGCGGCCGGGTGACTCCCATCCGAATCCGACAGCTCACCTCGTAGGCATTGGGAGAGGCTACTTTCGTGTCTTCACGCCACAATGCTGCGCGTCACCGCGCTTGCGCGGCTCTTTCGAGCCCGCTGAAATCCGACTCCCGGGCTGCCCTTGCCGGCGCCCGGAACGGATCTCACACCGCCGTCTCAATCTCTGCTGAGTCCGGCCCGCAGGCCATGCACCTGCACGCAGTTCCCGCTTTTGGCGCGTCTTCGCAGTACACCCTTCGCTAAGTAACCCATTTCGGGGCGATCCGGCGTACCCCCAAGATGCCGGAGCGTCCTCAGCCCGCGCCTGAAAAGCGCGGACCCAGGATCACGAAAGAGAGAACTTAATGACTACTCGTGCAATCGCACGGCACCGCGCCGAGGTCACCAAGACCAACTCGCTGGCCGTTATTGCCAAGGCTGTCGGCGACAACGCCGGCGGCATGGGCCGCCAGGCCGCAGTTATCGCTGCAGCTTCCGGCCTCGTCCTGACCAGCGGTATCGCAGCCAACGCTGCTGAGGCCAACGTTCAGCGCGAATCCACCTCCGCTTCCACGCTCGAAGTTCAGTCGGCCGCCCCCGCGACCATCTCGGCTGCTTCGACCATCGCGATCTCCTACGAGAAGCCGGCCGTCACCACCACCCCGGCCCCCGTCGTCGAGGCCCCGAAGCCCGTCGTGAAGGTCCAGGAAACCCCGAAGCCGCCGGCACCGAGGTCGGCGCCGCCGCCACCTCCAACGGCACCACCGCAACCGCAGCTGTCGCCACCAAGGCGCCGGCTGCCGCCAGCGGAATGGGCGCCACGATCGCCGCTGCTGCCTACGCCCAGATCGGCGTTGGCCAGGACTGCACCGCACTCGCCACGAACGCCCTGGCCGCTGCGGGCATCAACTACCACGGCTGGCCGGCAGGTTACCTGTCCCTCGGCCGCACCGTCAGCGCCGCCGAGGCACAGCCGGGCGACCTGGCGTACTACCAGAACGGTGGCGCGGGCCTGGCTCACATCGCTGTTTACGTCGGCAACGGCATGGCCGTTCACGGCGGCTGGAACGGCGGGACCACGTCCCTCCAGAGCGTGAACGTCGGCTCCGGCCCGGTCTTCATCCGCGTCGGCGGCTAGAGACACAAGCTCTTAGCAACACCAAGGACCCCTGCCTCCCGGCAGGGGTCCTTGCGTTGCCGCCAGATGAACTCCTGCCGATGCGGACCGCGGCCGGCAAAAAATTCGGTGAAACGGCACCTTGGTGTTTACTCTTGTTTTGTCGATCCATAGCCCGACCATGCAGAGGGCAGCCGCCCTCGTGCCCCTGGCGGGTGCGGCCGTGAAGAGGTATGCGGATGCGCACTCTCGTTCTGAATGCTGGATATGAACCGCTGGCGGTTGTAACCTTCCGCCGGGCGCTCGTCCTTGTGCTGACTGGAAAAGCCAGTGTCGTGGCGGAAGGCGACGATCCTGTCGTCGGTCCGCAGGACGTCCTTGGCCGGCCGTCGGTGATTCTCTTGAATCGCTACATCAGGCCCCGGTACAACACGATCACCGCGGTCAGCCGCCGTGGAGTGCTCCGCCGTGACGGGCACCGCTGCGCGTACTGCGGCAAAGCGGCGCACACCATCGATCATGTTCAGCCCAAATCCAGGGGCGGTGCGGATTCCTGGGAAAACCTCGTCGCGGCCTGCCTGCGGTGCAACAATGCCAAGGGCGACCATACCCCGGGCGAAATGGGGTGGAAGCTCAGCTTCAGCCCCGCGCCGCCCAAGGGCACAACCTGGCAGATCAAGGAGCTGGAGAAGCCGACGCCGGCCTGGGACCCCTTCCTGCTGCCGGAATCTGCTGCCTGAACCTGTCCGGACCGGACTCCTCGGCGCCTGACTTTGCAGCGCCGTACCGTCGGTTCCTGACGCGCGGTGCCTGACGTTCAAGCCGGGCCGCGCTAGGCTGGGCCGGTGGAATTCGAAGCTGTCATTCTTTCCGGGGGCCGGTCCTCCCGGCTGGGGGAGTGCCCAAATCGGGGCTGGTGTACGACGGCGCCACCCTCCTTGAGCGCGCATTGCAGGCCGCGAGCGGCGCGGCGGCTGTGGGCGTCGTCGGCCCCGATCCGGGGACATTGCCGGAAGGCGTGCTGAGCTGCCGGGAAGACCCGCCCTTCGCCGGACCGGCCGCAGCCATCGCGGCGGGGCTCGCCGCCCTGGAGCGGCACCGGCGCGGGGACTCCCGTCCCCGGCCTGCACCCCCGTTCACCCTTGTCCTCGCCTGCGATATGCCCCGGGCGGGCGCCGCCGTCCGGGCCCTGCTGGACGCGGCCGCGGGAGCCCCGCCCGGTGACGGGCTGATGGCTGTGTCCACCGACGGGCGCCGGCAGCCACTCGTGGGCTTATATGGCACAGCCGCGCTACAAAAGAGCATTGCTGATGCCGAGCAGGGCGGTTTCCTTGAAAATGCCTCGGCGTTCACCCTTCTTGCTAGGCTGGAGGTGCGGGAAGTCAGCGTCCCCGGGGGATCCACGGATGATGTGGATACCTGGGACGATGCCTCCGCCTTAGGGGTGACGGTCCCGCCCGGCAGTCATGACCGCGTCAGCCATGATTCGGGCATCCGGCCCGGGGCTCCCCGGCTGAATTCGACTTTGGAGGCAACGGTGAAGAGCCAGGACGAAACACTGGAAGACTGGTGCCGTGCCCTGCTCCAGGCCCTGGAACTGGAGGACGTCGAGGTGGACGTGAACGAGGTGCTGGCCCTCGCCGGAGTGGCCGCCCACTCGGTGGTCCGTCCGGCCGCTCCTTTGACGACGTTCATCGCCGGCTTCGCGGCAGGCCTGGCGTCCGGGTCCGGCCAGGCCACGGATGCCGTCTCGATGCAGGCCGCAATGGGCGTGGCCCGCAAACTCGCCAAGGACTACGCAGCCAACGAAGCCTCCGGCGCATGACACCTGCACCCCCTCACGGCAGTGCAGCTGCCGCCGGGGACAAGCATGCGTTCGCCACCGCCGCTGACGGCCGGGCCGGAGCAACTCCGGAGGATCCCGAGGACCGGTCCGCCGGCGCCGCCCCGGACGCGGAACCCGAGCCGCCGCACCGGCACGCCGCGCACACCTGGCAGGAAGCCCGGCAGCTCGCCTTCGACTGCGCGACTCCCATCCCCGCTGCACCCGTTGCCCTTCGGGACGCCTTGGGGCGGCAACTCGCGGCCGACGTGGAAGCGATTGTGGATATGCCGCACTACGCCTCGTCAGCCATGGACGGCTGGGCCGTCAACGGCAGCGGACCCTGGATCCTCGCCGAACCGGGCCAGCGGCTGGCCCCCACCAGGCGAGCCCGATCGTCACGGGCGGACTGATCCCGCCCGGCGCGAAGGCCGTACTGCGGAGTGAAAGCGGCGAGATCGCCGCCGACGAGGACGGACTCCCGGTCCTGCAACTCTGCGGCGCCGCCAAACCCGGAGAGCCCCGAAACGGCGAACATATCCGGAAAGCAGCCGAGGAGGCCGCCGCCGGCGAGGTCCTGATCAAGCGAGGCACCGTGCTCAACCCCGCCCATCTGGCCCTCGCGGCCCTCGCCGGCCACGACACCCTCCCGGTCCTGGGCAAAGCGCTGGTCCGGCTGGTCTTCACCGGCTCCGAGGTGGTCACAGCCGGGGTCCCGCAGCCGGGCGAGGTGCGCGACACGTTCGGTCCCCAGCTCGCCGGCGTGGTGGAAATGCTCGGCGGGATCTGCGCCGGCGAAACGAAAATCGGCGACAGCTACGCCGAGTGGCTCTCGGCGCTCGAGGATACGGACCCGGCAGAGGCCTTCGGCGAAAGCGACGTCGGGCAGCCTTCCGGGAGCGCTGCCGCAGAACTGTTGCCCGCCGACGTCGTGATCACCACGGGGGCACCGGCCGGTCCGGGACCGACCACCTGCGGCGTTCCGTGACCGAACTCGGCGGACGCCTGCTGATCGACGGCATCGCCATGCGGCCCGGCCACCCCGCCGTGCTGGCCGAACTGCCCGACGGCAGGTTCATCATCGGACTGCCGGGCAACCCCTCGCAGCCATGATGGCGCTGTCAACCCTCGGCGCCCCGCTCCTGGCGGCGCTGGGACACCGGACGTTGCCGCCCGTCACCGAGGTGCCCTGCGGCTCCACGATCGATCCTGACCCCGGCAGGACCCGCCTGATGCCTTTCCGGCTGGTCTACGGCATGGCATCTCCGGCGCAGCACACCGGCCCGGGCATGATGCGCGGGCTGGCCGCCGCCGACGGTGTGCTGGTGGTCCCGCCGCACGGTGTGCAGCTGGGGGAACCGGTTCCTGCCTTCGCGCTTCCCTGGGGTCCGGCCCTTCCCGAACCGGCGGCGCCGAAAGACAAGCCCGTCCCCAAACGGGCCGCCAGGAAGCCTGCCGGCGCCGGCGGCCACGTCGACTGGAGCGGCCTGCTGGGGTAGCCCCGTTCTTGAACGTGCGCTGGCCACCCGGCCCGGCGCTTGCCATGATGGAAATATGTTGGTTAGGAGTGCCTGATGGGCCGCGTCACGCAGCGCCGCAAGGTGCACAAATATGTCCTGGACGGATCGCCGCAGGCTCTCGAATTCCCGGTCCGCCACCGGGAGGACGTGCTCGCCGTGGAGGAGCCGCTGGAAATCCGGATCGGCAACCTGTCCTTTTCCGTGACCATGCGGACCCCGGGCAACGACTTTGACCTCGTGGCGGGCTTCCTCGTATCCGAGGGTGTCATCTGGAGTCCCGACCAGCTCGTCACCCTGCGGTTCTGCGCCGGGGAAGACGAGGACGGCGTCCAGACCTTCAACGTGGTGGAAGCCCAGTTGAGGCCCGACGTCGTCCGCCCTAACACCGGGCGGAACGTCTTTACGTCCAGCTCGTGCGGCATCTGCGGCACGGATTCCATCGAGGCCGTGCACAAGTCCTCCCATTTCACCCCGGCGGCCGACCCGTTGACAGTACCTGTGGCCACCCTCGCGTCGCTCCCGGACCGGTTGCGGGAAGCCCAGGCGGTTTTCGACGTCACGGGCGGCGTCCACGCCGCCGGCCTGTTCCGGATCGCCGGCGACGGCCCGGCCGAACTGCTGTGCCTGCGCGAGGACGTGGGACGCCACAATGCCGTGGACAAGGTGGTGGGATGGGCACTCCGCGAGGGCCTGCTGCCGCTGCGCGGAACCGTGCTCCAGGTCTCCGGGCGGGCGTCGTTCGAACTCGTGCAGAAGGCCGCCCTGGCCGGCATTCCCGTCCTGGCCGCGGTCAGCGCCCCTCCAGCCTGGCCGTCGAACTTGCCGAGGCGAGCGGGATGACGCTGGCCGGGTTCAGCCGCGGCACCTCACTGAACGTTTACGCGGGCGCCCACCGGGTGGCCGTGGCCGCACCCGTCACCGGGTGAGCTCCGCTCTCGGCTCCTTGGCGTGGGGCTCCTTGGCTCACAGCTCCTTGGCTTGCGGCCCGCGGCAACGTAAGTTATATCCATCGATTGGATGCATTTCAGCGTCATCCACGCAGCGCTAAGAGGATCACATTGCACGACGACCGTCGCCTCACGGAAGTCCGGCTCGACCGCTTTGTTCGCGAACGCCTCGCCCCCGCGGTCTATCCCCGCAGCGTTCCGCTGACCCTGAGCAGCTGGGATGTCCCGGATGAGCCCGTCCCTGTCCTGGAGGCCCTCCGGCAGCAGTTCACACCCCAGGAGCACGGAGCGGCCTGGGGCGGCCGTGGAGCACCAAATGGCTGCGCCTCGAGGGGCAGGTTCCGGACGGCTGGGGCACGGCGGCGGACACCTCCGTGGAAATCATCGTGGACCTGGGTTTCAGCAGTGACTTGCCAGGCTTCCAATGCGAAGGCATCGCCTGGCGCCCGGACGGAACCATCATCAAAGCCATCTCGCCGCGGAACCAGTACGTTCCGCTGAAGCTCCTGGGCAGCGGGATGGCCGTCGATTTCTACGTCGAGGCGGCCGCCAACCCCGACCTGTCGCAAGGGTGGACCTTCGCGGCCACCCCCTACGGGGACAAAGCGACCTCCGGCGATGAACCGAAGTACCGGCTGGGCCGGATCGTCATCGCCGAACTCCACCAGACGGTCTGGGAGCTGCAGCAGGACGTGTGGACCCTCAGCGGCCTCATGCACGAACTGCCGATGGAGCTGCCCCGCCGTCATGAAATCCTCCGTGCCCTCGAACGGATGCTGGACGTCATGGACCCGGATGACGTCCCGGGCACGGCCGCCGCAGGGCGGAGGCCCTCGCCGGTGTCCTGGCCCGGCCGGCCTACGCGTCAGCGCACCACCTGACCGCCACCGGGCATGCGCATATCGACTCCGCCTGGCTCTGGCCCGTCCGGGAAACCATCCGCAAATGCGCCCGCACCTTCTCCAACGTGGTGGCGCTGATGGACGAGGATCCCGGGTTCGTGTTTTCCTGCTCCTCGGCCCAGCAGCTGGCCTGGATCAAGGAGCTGTATCCGGAGCTTTTCGGGCGGATCCGGGAGAAGGTCAAGACCGGCCAGTTCATCCCCGTCGGCGGCATGTGGGTCGAATCCGATACCAACATGCCAGGCGGCGAGGCCATGGCCCGCCAGTTCCTGGAGGAAAGAGCTTTTTCCTGGCCGAATTCGGGGTGGAATGCGAGGAGGCATGGCTTCCCGACACCTTCGGCTATTCGGCCGCCATGCCGCAAATCGTCAAGGCCGCCGGCAGCAAGTGGTTCCTGACCCAAAAATCTCCTGGAACCAGGTCAACCGGATGCCGCACCACACCTTCAACTGGGAGGGAATCGACGGCACCCGGCTCTTCACCCACTTCCCCGGTGGACAGCTACAACTCGGAACTCAGCGGGCGGGAACTCGCCCACGCCGAGCGCAACTACCGGGACCACGGCCGCGGCACCACCTCGCTGGTCCCGTTCGGATACGGCGACGGCGGCGGCGGCCCCACCCGCGAGATGCTGGCGGCCGCGCGCCGCACCGCGGACCTGGAGGGATCGCCAACGGTGGAACTCGGCTCGGCCGCCAGCTTCTTCACCCGGGCCCAGGCCGAATACGAAACACTGCCCGTCTGGGTCGGCGAGTTGTACCTCGAGCTGCACCGCGGCACCTACACGAGCCAAGCCAAGACGAAACTGGGCAACCGGCGCAGCGAGCACCTGCTGCGCGAAGCCGAACTGTGGTGCGCCACCGCCGCCGTGCGAGCCGGGTACAGCTATCCGGCCGCGGAGCTCAAGCGCCTCTGGCGGTTGGTGCTGCTGCAGCAGTTCCACGACATCCTCCCCGGCAGCTCCATTGCCTGGGTGCACCAGGACGCCGAGCGGAACTACGCCGCCGTCGGGAAGCAGCTGGAGGCGATCATCGCCGACGCCGCCCGGGCACTGCTGGGCTCCGGGGACTCGAACTTCCTGCTCAACGCCGCTCCGCACGGGCGCCACGGTGTGGCCGCGCTCGCCGCGGCCGAGCCGGTCCCCGCCGGAGAGCCGGTGGTGGTCACTGACGCGGCCGGCGGCCACATCCTGGACAACGGGGTCATCCGGGCCGTCATCAACGCCGACGGCCTGCTCGTGTCCCTGATCGACCACGCGAGCGGGCGCGACGCGATCGCCCCCGGGCAGTTCGGGAACCTGCTGGAGCTGCACCGGGACACCCCCAACGAATGGGATGCCTGGGACATCGACGCCTTCTACCGCCGTAACGTGGTGGCGCTGACCAGCGTCCGCTCGCTGGCGGTGGAACACACTGGCCGGGACGCCGTCGTCGTGGTGGAACGCCTGGCGGCACCTCTGCCGTGACGCAGCGGATCACGCTGGGGCCGGGAGCGGAGTCGTTGACGATTTCGACGGCCGTGGACTGGCAGGAAAGCGAAAAGCTGCTGAAGCTGGGGTTCGCCCTCGACGTCCGGGCGGACCGCTCGGCCGCGGAGACCCAGTTCGGCCATGTCTTCCGCCCGACGCACCTCAACACGTCCTGGGAGGCTGCGAAGTTCGAGATCTGCGCCCACCGGTGGATCCACGTCGCCGAGCCTGGCTACGGGGTGGCCATCTCCAACTCGTCGACCTACGGCCATGACGTCACCCGCAACATCCGGGAGGACGACGGCGGGACCACCACCACCGTGCGCCTGTCGCTGCTGCGTTCGCCCAAATTCCCGGACCCCGGCGCGGACCGCGGCCGGCACGAATTGAACGTCACGATCCGGCCGGGCGCCAGCATCGCCGACGCCGTGCAGGAGGGCTACCGCACGAACCTGGCGCCGCGGGTGGTCAAGGGCGCCCATGGCGCGCTTCCGCTCGTGACCGTCTCCAACCCGGCACTGGTTGTTGAAGCCGTGAAGCTGGCCGAGGACGGCTCGGGCGACGTGATCGTGCGGGTGTACGAATCGCTGGGGAGCGGTCCGCAGGGGTCGTGGTGGCCAACTTCGACGCCAGCGGCGTCCGTACTGTCGACCTGCTGGAGCGGCCAGCGGCCGCACCGGGAGTGACCCCGCGGGGGATGCGGCGGAGCTGGCGCTCCGGCCCTTCCAGCTGGTGACGTTGCGGTTTGTGCGCTGAGGCGCGGGAGCGCTGGGCCAGAATGCGTGAGTCAGAATCTCTGGGCAAGGACGCCGACACTGAGCGTTGGCCTCGGGCGGCTGGCCGGAAACGGGCCGTTAAACAGGCTGAGTGGGAGCGGTCCAGCTGGACCGCTACCACTCATCCCCAATGGCGCTTGGGCGGCTGCCTCGGCTCCGCACGGATTGTCCCCGTTCACGAAGCGAATGCCGCTTTCACACATTCATGATTCTCTCACGGTCTAATGATTTTGTGAATGCCTAATGGTCGTTCCGGCTGAATGTTGCCTTAGCGTTACCTGATGTGTTCGCGATCAGCCCGGAGAACCAGAACACGACGAGGCCTCCCACATAGCCCAAGACCGCTGCATAGTTGACAAATCGGAGCCCGCCAGCCCAGCTGGCCGGAGCCAGGGACACCGGAAAACTCATGATCGCGAACACGGCGCCCAGAAGGACCAAAAGCGCTCCGGCCCGGACCAAGCGCGGCTGCCGGCTCCTGACGGCGACCAGCAGCGGAGGCACCAGGGCAAGCGAGACGAACGCAGGATAGCTGCGGCCGGCGGCGGTGTAGTAGGGGCCAGGGCGGCATTCCCTTCGCCGGCATCGGACAGCGTCTGTAGACCTGCCGGCACACCGGTTGTGTCCATCAGGAGGAATGTCACGGGTCACCGCCAGGCAGCAAAGCGCCAGTGCCAAGCGCCCGGGCCATCCTGCAATAAGTGAGTATCCGCGCGTGGCGGCGAGTCCCCGCGTGACGCGGAGGCCGACCAGCAGGACAGTTGCAAAGACCAGATAGCGCAGGATCAGGCTCGTCACGTGCCGCCCGCCCAGCACGCCGTCGATCGCCTCGTAGAGTTCGGAGACGGCCAGCATGCTGCACAAGGTCGCCAGCAGGAGGATGCCGAAAATGGTTCTGTTCCGGCCCTTCACGGCATCCGGCACACGCAGCAGAAGCGCTGCGCAGCACGCCGCCAGGGTCGCCCACTCAAGGGTTGCCATCAGCAGGGATCTCCCAAATCGCTTGGAGGCTCAACACACAACGACTATCCGGTGACGTCAGTCTCCATCTCCCGCGTCCGCAGAGCCAGTGCCTTCGACAACCAGATCGTGGCCAGCCCCACGATGATGCAAAGAATCGCGGTGTAGTTGATAACGAACCGGAGGTATGCCAGCGACGCGGGGATCACCGGGAACAGGAGGCTCAGCGTAATGGCCACGGAACCGACGGCCAGCAGCGCCGCGCCCACGCGCACGAGGCCGGGGAGGCTGCTGCCGACCGTCCGCAGCATGGCCGGCAGGAGGGCAAGCATGACGTACGTGGGATAGAGGCGGCCGGCGGCACCGTAGTACTCCACAAGCACGGCATTGCGGGCGTCTTTGGCATGGATCTCGACCAGTCCCGCGGACGAACCCGAGGTGTCCATCATCAGGAAAGCCACCACCACTGCCACCGATGCCACCGCCGCGACGGCGATCCCGACCGGGCCCGTGAGCAGGCGAAGCGCGTCATCGGCGCCGAAGCCCCGGGCGATCCTGAGCCCGAGGGCGAAGATGGCGCCGAAGATGATGAAGCGAAGAATCACGTTGGCCAGGTTCAGGCCGCCCAGGGCCTGGTCAATGGCCACGTAGGGCGCCTCGATGCTCAAGAGAATAGCCACCGTGAGGAACAAGTACATAAAGAACAAGGACCGGTTCTCACCCCGGAGCGCACTGGGCACCCGCGCGACCGCGGCGAGGGCGCAGGCCGCCAACGTGGTCCACTGCAGGATCGCGATCATGTGAACTTCTCCTAGATGTGTCTTGTGTTTTCTGCTGCAGGCCGCCGACGCCAGCGGCGGTGACACCGGAATTGGTGGGCTACCTCCGGACGAGGCGTTTCGCCGCGAGCACCCGGCTGAGCCACATGAGCGTGAGCCCCACGACGAGGCCGAGTATGGCGGTGGAGCTGATGAAGTATTGCAGATAGGCGAGATGGCGCGGCAACAGGTCACTGAATGACAAGAGGATCATGGCGCTGGCTCCTACAGCGAGGACCGCGGCCCCGCTCCGCGGAAGACGTGGCAGCCCGCTTCTCATGGTCCTGATGGTGGCCGGCAGCAGGCATGCGGCCACAAAGGACGGGTAGAACCTTCCGGACGCTGTGTAAACCCTAATGAGATCAACGTTGCTGGCACTTTGGTCCGCCAGAGTCCCCAATCCTGTGGAGCTTCCGGTCGTATCGGCGAGGAAGAACGGGACCACGGTGCCAACCACAACGAGGGCAAGCACTGTGAGGCCAACCGGACCGACAATGAGCCGGATGGTGCGCTGCGCGTCGAAGCCCTTGGCGATCCTGTATCCGGACAGAAGAACCACACCGTAAATGAGGAAGCGGAGGATGAGATTCGCGTAGTTCTCAGACCCCAGCCACGCATCCACTGGCAGGTAGATGACGTTAATGCTCAGCATGATCGCAAGCGTTGACAGTGCGAAGATGCCGAAGATCGACCGGTTCTCACCCCGGAGCGCGCTGGGCACCCGCGCAATCGCCACGATGGCGCAGACCGCCAACGTGCTCCACTGCAGGATCGCGATCATCCGAGGTTCTCCCAAATCTTCTTTGTCTGTTCGTGTTCCTGCTCTTGGCGGCGCAGGGTCCTGCCAAGGGACTGCAGGCGCTCGCCGGCCAGGGCCGTGAGTTCTCCATCGGAGAGGGCGTCCAGGGCGGCCTGCTTGGCGGCGGGGTCCAGCCGGCCTCGGCCTCTGTTAAGAGGCCGGTAGCGACCAGCCCGCCCGTGAAGCCTACGCCAGCCGCCCGGGAGGTCGCGACCGCCAACTCCGGTGAGAGCCGGTTGGCGGTCAACTGCGCCGAATAATTCTGGGGGCGACTCCGGTGGCGGCCGATACCCGGTGCCGCAATTCGCCGTCGTCGATCGCGTCCACCCAGTTGCGGACTGAGGTGGCGTGCGGGGCGGCGCTGAGCGGGGAGTCAGGGAGCTGCCGTGGTCCCCGAAACCGCCATACGCCGGGGAGGAGCGGGAAATGACCGCGCGGAGCAGGTCCATGGTGGCAATCTGGCTCACGAGTTCGGCAGGAGTGGGCGGCTGCGGCTGCTCCGCAAGGCCCGCAAAGCTGTCAAAGGAGGCGAGGTCGTCCAAGGGGCTGCGTTTCAGGGCGCGGCTGATGCTGACCAGCGTGGATTCCGCGACCTTCCCCGGACCAGCTGCTGGGCGAGGGTGGTGCGCTTGATCCCGGAGATCCTGCAGATATCGGCCGTGCTCGCCGTCGGAGCAACGCCATGGAGCCAGAGTTGAAACGCCTTGGCGGGTAGTGGCATCTATGGCTTCCTGCGGAGTCGAATGTAAGGGGTGCTTCTGACGTTCGGTGGAGCAGTGACTGCATTGATTTTACGGGAGGAGCTGATTCAACTATGCTAGATGCTCGAACCCGCTGGTCCGTACACCCCCAAGTCCGGACCAGCGGGTTCTTTCATGCCCGGCGGCGATTGGCCGCCTGGAGCGCGCTCCAGGCGGGCTGTTTTGGGCCGCGGTGAGAGGATGGACTAATGACTGCAACCCTTGTTGCCAAGGACCTTTCCGGTGGCCATGACCACCGCACACTTTCTCCAAACTCTCCCTGACCGTCGCGCCGGGCGACGTCGTCGGCGTCGTGGGAGCCAATGGCGCGGGCAAGTCCACCCTGCTCCGGCTCCTGGCCGGCGTGGACGAGCCGCAGGAAGGCACCATCAGCCTTGCCCCTGCAGACGCCTTCGTGGGCTGGCTGCCCCAGGAACACGAACGGATCGCCGGCGAAACGGTGGCCGGCTACATCGCGCGGCGCACCGGCTGCGCCCAGGCCACCCTGGAGATGGAATCCGCCGCGGACGCCCTGGGCAGTGGTGCCCCGGGCTCCGACGACACCTACTCCCTGGCGTTCGACCGCTGGATGGCCTCCGGCGCCGCCGACCTGGAGGACCGCATCCCGGCCGTGCTGGCGGACCTCGGGCTCGACGTGGGACCCGACGCCGACATGACCGGGCTCTCCGGCGGCCAGGCCGCCCGCGTGGCGCTCGCAGCACTGCTGCTCAGCCGCTTCGACATCGTGCTCCTGGACGAGCCCACGAACGACCTGGACCTCAACGGACTCGCGAAGCTGGAGGCCTTCGTGCAGGGTCTCCGCGGCGGCGTTGTGCTGGTTTCCCACGACCGCGAGTTCCTGGCCCGCTGCGTGACCACCATCGTGGAACTGGATCTCGCGCAAAACTCCGTGGCGGTCTACGACGGCGGCTACGAGGCCTACCTGGAGGAACGCGCCGTGGCCCGCCGGCACGCCCGCGAACGGTATGAGGAGTTCGCCAACACCAAGGCGGACCTGGTCTCGCGCGCCCGCACCCAGCGCGAATGGAGCTCCCAGGGTGTCCGGAACGCGATGAAGAAGAACCCGGACAACGACAAGATCCGCCGCGCGGCCAGCACCGAGTCCTCCGAGAAGCAGGGCCAGAAGGTCCGGCAGATGGAATCCCGCATCGCCCGGCTCGAGGAGGTCGAAGAGCCCCGCAAGGAATGGCAGCTGCAGTTCAGCATCGGCCAGGCGCCGCGCTCCAGCGCGGTGGTGGCGACGCTCCGCGACGCCGTGGTCCGCCAGGGCGGCTTCACGCTGGGACCCGTGAACCTGCAGCTCAACGCCGGGGAACGGATTGGCATCACCGGCCCCAACGGCGCCGGCAAATCCACCCTGCTCCGCCTGCTGCTGGGCATCCAACACCCGGATTCCGGCGACGCCTCGATGGGCGCCTCGGTGGCGGTCGGCGAGATCGACCAGGCCCGCGGACTGCTGGCCGGCGGGCTGAAACTGGCAGACGCCGTCGAAGCCGTCCTGACGGACCAGTCCCCGGCGGAAGTCCGGACGCTGCTGGCCAAGTTCGGCCTCAAGGCGGACCACACCTCCCGCCCGGTGGACTCCCTGTCGCCGGGGAACGGACCCGGGCCGCCCTGGCGCTGCTGCAGGCGCGCGGCGTGAACCTGCTGGTGCTCGACGAGCCCACCAACCACCTGGACCTCCCGGCGATCGAACAGCTGGAAGAGGCCCTCGAGAGCTACGACGGCGCCCTGCTGCTGGTCACCCACGACCGCCGGCTGCTGGAAAACGTGCGCCTTGACGCCCGCTGGAACGTGGACGACGGCGTCGTCACCGAACTCCTGGGCCACACCGCCCCGAAAGGCAGCACCACATGAGCATGGACCGGGTCGCCTGGAGCTCCCTCTACAACATCACCCGCGCCTCGAGCGGCTCGAAGCCGTTCTCGAAGGAAACACTCAATCGGGTATTCAGCTTCGCCCGTCCGCACAAGGGCAAGCTGATCGCCTTCGTCCTGCTGTCGATCGTGATGGCCGTCCTGGCCGTCGCCACCCCGGTCCTGGCCGGGCAGGTGGTGGATGCGATCATCGCCGGCGCGGCCACCGACGTCGTGGTCTGGCTGGCCGTGCTGATCGCCATCGTGGCGGTCGCCGAGGCCGGGCTGGGACTCGTCACCCGCTGGCTGTCCTCCACCATCGGCGAAGGCGTGATTGTGGACCTCCGCACCAAAGTCTTCGACCACGTGCAAAAGATGCCCATCGCCTTTTTCACCCGCACCCGCACCGGTGCGCTGGTGAGCCGGCTGAACAATGACGTGATCGGTGCGCAGTCGGCGTTCGCCGGGACCCTGTCCGGCGTCGTCAGCAACGTGGTGGCCCTCGCCCTGACGCTGGTGGTCATGCTGGGCAAGTCCTGGCTGGTGACCGTGCTCGCCATGATCCTGCTGCCGATCTTCCTGATCCCGGCCCGCCGGATGGGTTCCAAGCTGGCCGATCTGCGCCGCGAGGCCGCGGAACACAACGCCTCCATGGGCACCCAGATGACGGAGCGCTTTTCCGCCCCCGGCGCCACCCTCGTGAAGCTCTTCGGCCGCCCCGACGAGGAATCCCGGGAATTCGCGGCGCGTGCCGGACGCGTGCGGGACATCGGCGTCCGCACCGCCATGCTGCAGTTCACCTTCGTGACGGCCCTGACCCTGGTCTCGGCGCTGGCCCTCGCCCTGGTCTACGGACTGGGCGGCTTCCTGGCGCTGCAGGGGCAGCTGGCCGCGGGCGACGTTGTGGTGCTGGCCCTGCTGCTCACCCGCCTCTACGCCCCGCTCACCGCGCTCTCCAACGCCCGGGTGGAGATCATGAGCGCACTGGTTAGCTTCGAGCGGGTCTTCGAGATCTTGGACCTCAAACCGCTCATCCAGCAAAAACCCGACGCCGTGTCCTCCCCGGCCGGGCCGCTGTCCGTGGAGTTCGACAACGTCCGCTTCTCCTACCCCTCGGCGGACAAGGTCTCGCTCGCCTCGCTGGAGGACGTGTCCACCCTCGACACCCGCGGCGGGGAGGAGGTGCTGCACGGCATCAGCTTCCGGGTGGAACCCGGCCAGACCGTCGCCCTCGTGGGCTCCTCGGGCGCCGGCAAGTCCACCATCGCCCAGCTGCTCTCGCGCCTGTACGACGTCGATTCCGGCGCCGTGCGCTTCGGCGGAAGCGTCCCGGGTACCGGTGTGGACGTCCGGGACCTGTCCTTCGACTCCATGCGGCACACCCTCGGTATGGTGACCCAGGACGGGCACCTGTTCCACGAGAGCATCGCCTCCAACCTGCGCCTGGCCCGCCCGGACGCCAGCGATGAGCTCATGTGGGATGTGCTGCGCCAGGCCCGCTTGGAAGACATGATCCGTTCCCTGCCGGACGGACTGAACACCGTGGTGGGGAGCGCGGCTACCGCCTCTCGGGTGGGGAACGCCAGCGCCTCACCATTGCCCGGCTGCTGATCGCCCAGCCGCGCGTCGTCATCCTGGACGAGGCCACCGCGGCCCTGGACTCCACCAATGAAGCCGCGGTGCAGGAGGCGCTCGGCGCCGCGCTCGAGGGGCGCACCGCCGTCGTGATTGCCCACCGGCTGTCGACCATCCGGGCCGCCGACGCCATCCTGGTGGTGGAGGACGGCCGGATCGTGGAACGCGGCACGCACACCGAGCTGCTGGCCGCCGAGGGCCGCTACGCGGAGCTTTACCGGACCCAGTTCGCCGAGGCCAGTGCCGTGGCGGAAGAGGCCGTTCCCGGGCGTTAGTGTTGCGGGGTTTAGCCGCTCCGGGCGTTAGCCGCTTCGGGCGTTAGCCCGGCTGGCTCCACAGGGCCGGCAGGACGTGGTCGGTGAGCAGCGGGGCGAGATCGTTCGGCAGCTCTCCGGCCAGGTCCAGCCAGCGGATCTCGGCGATCTCCGCGGAAGGATGGGCATGCCAGGCGCCCGGGGCCGTGAAGACCGTGGCCTGGATCTGCGTCGCGGCCTCGTTGGCGGCGTCGGCCAGCCAGATTCCCAGCGGCACCAGCTCCTCCGCCGCGAGGATGATCCCCACTTCTTCCGCCAGTTCCCGCGCGGCGGTCTGGGCAGCTGTCTCGCCCGCCTCGGGTTTGCCGCCGGGATGCATGAACTTGTCCGTGCCCCGTTTGCGGACGGTCAGGAGGCGTCCCGCCTCGTCGAAGACACAGACGGCGGAGACCACGATGAGAGGGTTGGTGTTCAGGGCGTTCATGCGGCGGCGTCCGTGGTCCGGCGCAGCACAGACGTGAGCAGCTGGTCCTTCGCCGGGCCCGTGACATCCCACTCGTAGCGGAATTCGTCCGGGCCGGTCCTGGTGTAGTTCACGCGGTAGCTGTCAGGGTCGCACCAGTGCTGGTCCCTGTGGCTCTGCGGTCCGAAGCCCATACGGTGGAACGGCCGGCCGTCGGGAAAGAACATGTCCATCGTGTCCGGCGCGCCTGTGGGCCGCAGCAGGTACTCCCGGCTGGCGGCCCGGTGAACGGCGTGCCTGCCGGCGCGCCGGGGACGGACGCCCAGGCGACGGTGCCTTCTTCGCGGAAGCGGAGGCCGCCGTCGTCGGCTGTTTCAGTGAAGCGGACGACGCCGGTGAAGGACCCGCGGGTGCCGGCGGACCGGTCCAGCAGGGTTCGCTCCACGGTCCAGGTGCCCAGCAGATAGGCGCGGAGATTGAAGTCCGGAGCGGCGTCCGGGGACTGGGGGTTCAAGTGCCCTCGATTGGAATCGAACCAACGACACCGGCTTTAGGAGAGCCGTGCTCTATCCACTGAGCTACGAGGGCGGGCATCCGTTCCGGACGGCCGCGGGCCGCCCGTGCGGACACGCCTATAAGCATACAAGGTGACGGGCCGTACTACGCTCTTGGCATGGCCGCACCCGCTGACTCGCCGTCCCAGGGCATCATCTATATCCCCCATCTGCCCTCCACCCGGTTCTATGCCGGCGCGCTGGCGCTGCTGAGCGTGCTGCAGTATTTCGTGGCGGAGGCGGCCGTGATCGGCGCGTGGGCAGGACAGCAGCCGTACAGCCGCCGGACCGGTTACATCAGCGACCTCGGCGCCACCGGCTGCGGGGTCTTCGACGGGCGGGACGTCTGCTCGCCGGCGCACGTGCTCATGAACGCCTCGTTTGTGGTCCAGGGGATCGGCATGATGGTGGGCGCGCTGCTGCTGAGCGCGGCGGTGTTGTGCACCGCGGCCCGGCCCGGGGCGCAGTTCACGCTGGGTCCGGCCAGCCGGTTGGTGTGGGTTGCCGCGATCACCGCGCGGGTCCTGACCGCCGTCGCCGGTGCCGGCACGGTCCTGGTGGGGCTGGTCCCTGAGGACGCGGGCTCCGTGTGGCATGCGGTGGGCGCCATCATGTACTTCGCGGCCGGGGAGTGGCCCTGGTGCTGCTGGGCTGGGTCTGGCTGCGGCAGACACCGCTGAGCTGGCCCATCCTGGCGTGCGGTCTCGTGTCCCTGGCGGCGCTGGTCGCGGGCGGTGTGACGGGGATGGATGTGGCGGAGCCCGGCACCCTGGAGCGGTTCATGGGTTACCCCATCACCATCGGCACGGCCGCGGTGGGCCTGGTGGTTGCGCAGCGGGTGGGGAGCAGCGGGCCGCTGTGAAGCGGGCCCGGGCGGCGGCCTGACCGTTTCCGGCTTCGGCGCGACCGGCGCCTACTTGCCGAGGAACTGCCGGTAGCTGGTCAAAGACCCGGTCCCGGAGTACCCCAGATCGGTGGGCGAGACGGCGGACGCCCCGTCGGCGGAGATGACCTGGATGGCCAGATTTACTTCCGGGTCGCCGGCTGCGGCGTCCACAATCGCCGGGAATGCCTCCCGGAGGACGCCCAGCAGGGCTTCCCGGTCCGAGGTGTCGGCGTGCAGGAAGACATCCCCGCTCCGGCCCATGCCGCCGGCGGATTTGTAGCTGGCGTCCACCGTGGCCACGTGGGCCAGTGGCTCCACCGCAGCTTTGTACTTGGCGGCGTACTCCGAGTCCGAGGTTCCGGGGTTTGCCCCGCAACCCGCCAGGACCATGGCCAGCAGACCGGCGGTCAGCACCGTGAAGATTTTTAGCATGTTCCGACTCTATTCTTTCCGGCCGATGCCGGACGTTGTCGACGTGACCTGGCTGGGGTCTTCCGTGATGAACGCTTGCGTTGACGGGTGGTTCCGGTAGGCCGCGAGGTCACCAGACGATTCGTTGGCCTCGACGGAAGCGACGTACGCGTTGTAGTCGTGATTGCCCGCAACGTCGCCCATTCCGGCGCCGGCCGGGCTGGGAAGGGTGACCACGGTGGCGCCGTTGCTGCTCTCCCAGCCAACCAGACCGGGTCCGCCGGGTTTGGAGTTGCCGAGGTCCAGGCGGGGCACGACGTCGAACGGGTGCTGCAGGGCGAGGGTGTTCACGCCGCCGGGAATGGGGGTCGAATCGATGGGGGAGCCGTAGGTCATAACGTTAGTGACGTTGAAGTGGCCGCGGAACTCCGCATCGGCCGCAAGGTTCGCGGCGGTCATGCCGCCCTGCGAGTGCCCCACCAGCATGACCGGCGCGTCACTGGGAATCCCCGCCTGCTGCATCGCCAGCTGGACGGCCTCCGAAGCCGTGGACATGTTCCCTGACGCGGAGGAGAGGTTGCCGACGGTATCCATGGGGTTGGAACCGGAGCGGACGTTCCATTCGGACGTGCCCGGGATGGTCACGATGTACGCCGCCCGCTGCCTTTGTCCACGGCGGTAATTCGAATTGCCGCGTCGGGAGTTCCGGACTTGCCGCCGTCGTCGTAGGCCGCCGTGACTCCTCCCATGATCTGCGCGAGGCTGCTCGGGACGGGAGTGCTGCGATGGCCGTTCTGCGCCGGGTCCGCCCCGACGCCCACGGTTTGCGGGTCACCGGCCACCGGAGATCCGTCATCGAGCAGGTGCGGGTGCAGGAGCCCGGCGGTGGACAGCGCGACGCTCGCGTTCACCCCGGCGGCCAGCAGCACCGTTCCGCCGGAGATCAGTTCGGTGACCGACGGCGGCTCTCCGGTGCTGAGAAAGTCCCAGCCGAGGCCGCCGACGTCGCGCAGTCCGCCCAGCAGATCGCCGCCCGCATCAGCCAGATTGGACGTGGCCCCGGACGCCCGGCCTCCGAGCCAGCCCAGGCCGTCGCCCACCTTGCCGCCCACGGTGTCGATGAACTCGCCGGTTCCGTCCCACAGGTCGCCGGCCGGCCGCCGGCGCCCGCGATCAGGGTATCCAGCAGGGGCGTCGCCGCGCTGCCGTACTGGCTGGTGCTCGCCTGGCCGTCGACCCGGGCACCGACGCTGCGTCCGGAACTGGCGTCCTGCTGCTGGCGGACGTTTTCCCGCACGGCGTCCGAGGCGGCCCGCAGGGCCTCCGACGTGGCCAACAACATCCGGCTGTGGGCCTTCCAGTCGCTGCGGAACTGCTCGCCATCGGGCCCGCGCCAGGGGCTTGCAGCGATGACCGGTGTCAGTTGCCCGCTCAACTGCGCGAAGCGCCGGCTCGCGCGGGAGAGCTCCTTCGCGAGGCGCTCGCCTTGTTCCAGGTCCATGCCGTGCAGGCTCATGATGCCGACTCCGCGGGGGTTCCGCTGGCCAGGAAATCGTGAGCGCCGAGCACGTGCCAGACAAGCTGGCGGGCGATGTCGCCAGCCGGGGCTTCAACCATGGCCAGGCGGCGCGCCGCGGCCGGCCCCGTGGTGCGGACGGAATACAAGTTGTTGGACAATGCCCAGACTCCGGCGCCGTGGTACTGCACTCCGCCGCCAGCTACACGGGACTGCACCTCGAGGTACACCGTGGCGTTGGCCGCAGCCACGGCGGCCGCGACGCCTGCTGGGACGCCGGCGGCGGCTCGAGCGGCGGCTCCAGCTGCGGCTCCGCCGGCGATGCCGGCGGCCGTGCCGCGGGACAGGGCGGCAACGTCTGCTGCCGAGAGGGTGGTCTTGCGACCGTCCCGGCCGGGTACCGGACCGGACTTCCAGGTGACGGTGTCCGGACGTTCCGCCCCGGCGGTCAGCTCGGGGAACTGCGGCAGCGACCTGGCCATGACCGGCCACAGCACCGCTTCCGGGAGCAGCGTGACGGTGACGACGTCGGCGACGCTGACCGCAGTCACCCGACCATCCGCCGCAGTGGCCACCGGTCGCGTAAATTCGACGGCGAGCCCCTTGCCGTCGAAGAGGTTTACCCGGCAATGCGTCGAGAAGCCGTCCCAGCGTGACACCAGGCCCACTTGGACCGGAGCGGCTGCACTCTGTCTGAGCGCACGCAGCCACTGGGGCCGGATGGTTCCTGCGTCGTCCGTGATCCCGGCGGTGGTCAACTCGCGGACGATGGCGGACCGGGTCGGTTCATCCAATTCCGCAAGCCCCGCCAGTCCCGCCAGGACGGCCGGGTCGGAACCGGAGCCCGCCAGGTCTGAGCCGGCGCCGCCCCCAGCGTTTCCGTGGCGCTCTGCACGGCCAACGCCCAGGCGAGGCTGGTCATTCGGAACGTGGTGGTCGCAGGGATCACTGCGGAATCTGGCATGGCGGGGACCTTCGGTTGGGAACTGGTCGGAGGCGCGATGAGCAATGTATGGCACGCTAACGCACTGCCCCGCCCGGGGCCATGGGGACAACTTCCCTGCCATGGCCGTCGGCTGGACGGAGGGACGAAGCGGCGGGGCGGCTGGCTGGCGGCGGCCCGGCGTCGGGCGTTCATGACGGCGCTACTGTTCCGGGGTGTCTTATGTCTCACAATGGCCCGGCCGTGGATTATCATGAGGGCATTCACCGGTACATTCCGGTGCGGCCCGCGCTACGAGACTCCGGCGCTGGCCAACTTGCCGACCTTGGAGTCCAATGGGGACAAATGTCTGATCAGCTAGCCTTGCCGCGCCATGCCGCAGCGATTGCCGTGGGGGTCCTGGCGGATGGCACTGTCCGACGTGAGAGCGGCCGGAGGGCGGCCGCTTGCCGGCGTCGGCCCGTTGCCGTTGGGTTGCGGACCTATGACGGTCGAGGCCACGGCGGAACCCGGTGAGTTGCTTCCGCAGGAGCCCGCGGCCGAACCCGACGGCGGGCTGCAGGTCCGTGCGGGTGCACCGATCGGCGTCCGGATGCTCGACGGCGGCATCATCGAAGTTGCGCTCCCGGCCAACGAGGAAATCGAGGGCCAGCAGCGCGTGTTGCCGGCGCCACAGTCCGCGCCATGGCCAACGGCCGCCGGATGCCGGTGATGCTGGTTATTACCGGAGTGGTCGGCGTCAGCGTCGAAGCCCGGCAGGTCTACGCCGGGTCCATCGCCGCTTCAGCGTTCGCCCTCGTCGGTGAAAGCCCCGTTGACCGGGTGATCGCGCACTACCTGCTGCGTTCCAAAACCGAGACGATCCCCGCGCAGTTCTTCACGTCCGAGGCCGAGGCCATCGACTGGTTAGGGCAATACACGAGTGAAGACTGATCCGCCGGACCCCAGGTTGCACGCCCTCGTCGAAGGCATCGTACGCATCGCAGGAGGCGACCTGACCACCAGGATTCCCCATTCAGGTGCCAGGGACGACGTCGCTGCGGTCATCGCCGGGATCAACCTGATGGCCGACGACCTGCAGACCATCTACCAGGAACTAGAGGAACGCGTCGAAAGCCGGACGGCGATGCTGCGCGAGGCCCAAGTGGAGCTTGAGCGGATGGCCCTCACGGACCCGCTGACCCAGCTGGCAAACAGGACGGCACTCAACTCCGTCCTGAGCCACGCCTTGGCTGAGACGTCGCGGGGCGAAATGCCGCCGCCCTGCTGGTCCTCGACCTGGACTCCTTCAAGGGCATCAACGACACACTGGGACACAGCGCCGGCGACGACGTCCTCCGGGTGATCTCGCGACGGCTCCAGGATGCCGTCAGGGAGACCGATACCGTCGCCCGCCTCGGCGGCGACGAATTCGCCGTGATGCTGCCGAAGTCCAACCTGGTCCGGGCCCGCAGGGTCGCCAACAGGATCCTCAAGGCCCTCGGCGAGAGCCTGGAAATCGGTGACCTGCGCATCACGTGCGGTACCAGCATTGGACTGCGGGTCGCGGAACCCGGCCAGTCCGTCGACGATCTGGTCATGGAAGCGGACACCGCGATGTACGCGGCCAAGGCCCAGCCGCACAGCAGCATCAAGGTGTTCGAACCGGCACTCCTCTACGCGCGCAGGCTGCAGAGCGTCATGATTACTGAAATGCGCGAGGCGATCCTCCAGGACCAGCTGACGCTGCACTACCAGCCGGTGGTGGAACTGGCCACCGGCAGGATCGAAGGCGTTGAGGCGCTGGTGCGCTGGAACCACCCGGAGCGCGGCCTGCTGATGCCCGATTCGTTCATCCCCTCGCGGAAGAGACCGGGATGATCGTGGACCTCGGCCATTGGGTGCTGCGGAACGCGGTGCGCCAGCTGCGGCGCTGGCAAGAGGACCTGAAAGTGGACAGCGACTTCAACGTCCGCGTCAATATCTCCACCACCGAGCTGCAAAACCTGGACCTGATCGAACACGTCCGCGACATCCTCCGAGAAACGGGGTGGACGCCGCCAACCTCATCGTGGAATTGACGGAGTCCATGGCCGTTAACGGCGGGGATGTGGACAAGTACTCCCTCAGCGGGCTGCGGCGGCTGGGCGTGCAGCTTGAAATCGACGACTTCGGCACCGGCTATTCGTCCATCAGCTACCTGCGGAAACTTCCTGTCAACGTGGTCAAGATCGACAAGAGCCTAATCGACGGCCTGGGCTCCGACGCTGACGAGAGCAAATTCGTGGCAGCCGTGCTGCACCTCATTCACGCATGCGGGCTCAAAGCCGTCGCGGAGGGCATCGAGACGCCGGAGCAGGCGGCCGAACTGGTCCGGCTGGGTTGTTCCAGCGGCCAGGGCTACTACTTCGGCAGGCCCGTCCCGGCGTCGGACATTGAAGCGATGATCGGGCAGGGGAACCTGGGGCAGCGGTAGCCGCCCGTCGGTGGTGAACGGACATATGAAGAACGGCGGGTACCGGAAGTCGCCTTCCGATACCCGCCGCTCTTGTTGCCAGCCTTAGACGCTCGGCGTGGCGTCCGGCCACCAGCCCACGTTGGGAGCCGTGTCCGGCCACCAACCGACAGCCGAGAGCGAACCCTGCGGGTTCGTATCAGGCCACCAGCCCACGTTGGGGTTCGTGTCGGGCCACCAACCCACCGCGACGACGGATTCCTGGCCGGAATTGCTGCCGGCGGCCGAGACAGCGGCAGTTGCGGACATACCCGCAGCAGCCAGCGCACCGGCAACTAGGAGTGTAGCGAGGGTTTTCTTCATGAAGACTCCTGATACGTAAGGGGCTGATGTGACTCGTGTGATGCGAGTTCAGTATAGGGGCATCCGACGCGCCCTAGGATAACGATTTGCTTCGGAAGGTGGAACCTTGTGTTATCCGCGCGTAGCTGCGCGACTCCTGCGCAAATCCTTGGCGGCTCTTGCTTGCGGGCCTTGGCGACTTTCAGTCGTGTGGCAACGGATAATGGACTCATGCAACAAAACTCCGTTTCGCCGTCGTATGTCGCGGCCGAGTTACAGGCCCGCGACCTTCGCGACAATCACGACTTCGGTGAAGCAGCAAGTAGCGCCCAGACCGCCGCGGACATCGCCATGCGTGACGGGGACGTTGAATCTTGGCGCCTTATGACGTTCTTTAGGGCGGAGTGCCTTCTCGCCGCAGGCGAATTCGATGCCTGCGCCGAAGTTGCGACGAGTCTCATTGAGCAAACGCATGCGACATCAACGCAGTTAATTGCCCAGGCGCACATACTGCGGGCAAAAGCCCACCAAGGCACTGGACTGTTGGAAAGCGCGGCTGCCGAGGCGCGGGCCGCGGCTGATATGACCACAGAGGAAGCCGACGTCGAAATTAATGTCAAGGCGCGGCAGGCTCTCATCGCAGCCCTCGCTGACAGCGGCAAGATTGAAGAGGCCTGGGTCGAGAGTCTGATCATGGCGGATTCCGTCGCGGCAGAAGTCGATGATCAACTGCTGGGAAAGGCGTACTGGGTCATCGGCAATGTCGCGTTCCTCTGCAACAAAGTGAGGGAAGGCCTGCACTATCACGAGCTCGCTGCCGAGACTTTGTCGCCGGCCAGGAACCTCGACGTCTGGGCCAAGTTCAACAAAGCCTCGGCCGCCATGCGCCTCGCCGCTGACGTCGCGGATTCCGACACTCTGCGGTGCATCGAACGTGCGGAACTGGCCACCGACGTTATTGGTGGCTCTGAGGACGACCACATCCTGCTCAGGTTGAACCGTGGCCATTGGAATTATCTGGCTGGAGACATGAAGACCGCCATTGGACTCCTGGAAGCCGTCTGCGCCGACGCTGACAAAACTGTGCCCCAGATCCTGGGCGAAGCGTGCCTGCTCTTGGGGCGGGCCTATTCGGCGACGGGCGACCAGGAACAGGCCGCCGCCTACCTGCTCCAAGCCGCGGAGCACTTCGAAATGGCAGGCGCACCGCAACGTGCCGACCAGGCCCGGGAGTACCTCGCAGCCTAAGCGTTGCTGCACTCGGCTGGTTCTTCCGCCAGCCTAAGGCACGCCTCCCACGGAGCATGCCCTCCGGGTGCCCCCACGGATGGACATGGTGGGACTATGTCCAGTGCTCGCGGTTAAGGCTGGGCATGTCCGGTGGCGGGAGCGGTGGTTGAGGCGGGCTTGCGGCCCAGGAAGACTGCGGCGCCGCCAACCACCAGGCTCAGCACCAGCAGCACCCACCCGGCGACGGTGAGGCCCGACGCGAGGGCCACCCGGCCGGCGTCGACGGTTTCGGCGGACATCATAGAATCAATGGCCGCGTTGCCCCACAGCCTCACTCCCGCGAACAGCAGGGGCACGGCCCACAGCGCCCAGCGCAGTCCCTTCCGCGCCACGTTCGTGCCAATGAGCAGCAGCCAAGTGAAGCCGAAGATCAGCGGGAAGAGTGTGCCGGCCGTTTTGTGGATGTAGTTGAGCTGCCCGCGGGCGTCCTCGTCCATCGCGGCGCGCAGCTGCTCCACGAAGCTTTGATCGAAGCCTCCGACCATGGAATCGGGCATGGCAAGGCCGCCGCTGAGCTGGGTGAGCTGGTTGAGGGTAAGCAGGTGGAGGTACCAGAACAGGAACAGGCTGGCCACGACACCGGCAATCAGGATCAGGTTGCTGTTGCTCTGGGCCTTCTGAGGCGTCCGGCTGGTGCTGGGGTTGATCACCGCCGGCAACTGGTGCTGGGGGACGGCTGCGTTCGCGCCGTGTTTCTTGATCCGCTGTGCGGGTGTCTTGGCCATGGCTCCATTATCGCCCGGGGCGCGTGGCTGCAGGGCGCCGGCCGTCGCGGGGCGGCACCGCCCCGCGACGGCGCCTGTTCACTGCCGGCGGGCGCCGATAGGCTGGAGCGCGTGACCGAACTTGGAAAGCACCGGCTCGGCCGGCACAGCACTGCTGAACTCAACCCCGCCCTGGACGACTATCAGCTCGCCGAGGCCCTTGTGCGCGAGGCCGGGACGCTGGCGCTCCTCATGCGGCAGGCCGGGCTGGAGGGCCGGCAAAAGACGTCGGTTTCCGACGTCGTCACTGCCGCAGACCACGCCGCCGAGGCCTATGTGCTGGAACAGCTCCGGCGCTGCCGCCCGACGACGGCATCCTCGGCGAAGAGGGCGCATCCGTGGACGGCACCAGCGGCCGGACCTGGGTGATCGACCCGGTCGACGGTACCTACAACTTCCTGCACGGCTCCACGTACTGGTGCTCCGCCATCGCCCTCAAGGACTCTTCCGGTGTGGTGCTCGGCGGGATCTTCCAGCCCGAGGAGGACAAGCTCTGGCTCGGCGGAACAGCCCGGCCGGCAACGCTCAACGGTGAACGGCTGACCACTTTCGGCGGCGCGGGAGTCCCCGACGCCGGCCGTTCGGACACGCCATTGTCCGAGCTCGGTGCCGCGACCTACATCCACCCCACCTGGCTCGCCGACCCGATGTGCGCGATGCCGTGGCACGCCGCCGCGACCTCTGCCGCCGCGCTGCGCATGTTTGGCTCGGGCTCCTGCGACCTGAGCCGGGTGGCCGACGGTGAACTGGGCTGCTGGTTCCAGCACAGTTGCCCGGAATGGGACTGGCTGCCCGGGAAAGCCATTGTCCTCGCGGCCGGCGGAGCGGCCGACGTCGTGCGGGTCAACGGACTCGACTGGTTCGTCGCCGGCGGCACGACGGCGGTCCGCCAGCTCCGTGCCGCTCTCGAATCCGGCTCTGTGGCCTAGGTCCGGGCGTCCGACTCCCTCCGCCCTGCGGCACATGCTCATCCCGGACGCACATGACCGGACATGCTCATTCTTCGCTGCGGCCGGCCGGGGACATGTTCATTCCTGGTCGCGGAGAGTGAGCATACCGGCAGTATGTCCAGTGGTTGCGGGCAACGGAGAGCATGTCCGGTCGGAGGTTCTGTAGGGGCGAGGGGACATGCTCATTCTTGCCCGTGCGGAGTGGGCATATGGGCAGTATGTCCAGTGATTGCGGCTAGGGGAGGGCATGTCCCCAAGGGGCGGACCTGACTGTCAGCGGCACCGCCTAGACTTGTTAACACCATGGATATGTTGTTTGACCCTTACGCCGACGGACCGTTCCAAGCTGCCTCGAAGACGGCGGCGCGCACCAAAACGCCTGCCGGCAACGGGATGACGGCCCTGGATTCCGCCCGGAATTCGGCCCCGGGCGTCGGGCACGACGGCGGCCAAGGGGACCACTCAGCCGGGGATGGGGACCACCCCGGCTCCCCGGCGCGGCCGAGCTCCTCGAAGGCCTCAACCCCCAGCAGGAAGAAGCCGTCAAACACGCCGGCAGCGCCCTCCTGATTGTCGCCGGCGCCGGATCGGGCAAGACCCGCGTGCTCAGCAACCGCATTGGCTACCTGATCGCCACTCGGCGCGCACACCACGGCGAGATCCTGGCCATCACCTTCACCAACAAGGCTGCCGCCGAAATGCGGGAGCGGGTCGAAGCCCTGGTGGGCGCCCGGGCCAAGACCATGTGGGTCTCCACTTTCCACTCCTCCTGCGTCCGCATCCTGCGCCGCGAGGCCAAGAACGTCGGCCTGAACTCCAACTTCTCCATCTACGATTCCGCGGACTCGCTGCGCCTCATCACCCTGGTGGCCAAGAGCCTGGACCTCGACCCGAAACGGTTCGCCCCCAAAGCGATCCAGCACAAAATCTCCGCACTCAAGAACGAGCTGATCGACGCTGACAGCTACTCCTCCAGTGCCAACTACAACGACCCCTTCGAACAGGCCGTCGCCGAGGTCTTCAAGGGCTACACGCAGCGGCTCCGCCAGGCCAACGCCATGGACTTCGATGACCTGATCGCCGAGACGGTCTACATGTTCCGGGCCTTCCCCGCGCTCGCCGAGTCCTACCGGCGCCGCTTCCGGCACGTCCTGGTCGACGAATACCAGGACACCAACCACGCCCAGTACGCGCTGGTGCGCGAGATCGTGGGAGAGGGCGAGGGCGCCGCTGAACTCACGGTCGTCGGCGACTCTGACCAGTCGATCTACGCCTTCCGCGGCGCCGACATCCGGAACATCGTGGAGTTCGAGAAGGACTACCCGGACGCCCGCACCATCAAGCTCGAGCAGAACTACCGCTCCACCCAGACCATCCTCAGCGCCGCCAACTCGGTCATCTCCCGCAACCCCAACCGGCCGGAGAAACGGCTGTGGACAGCGGAAGGCGACGGCGAGAAGATCGTCGGCTACGTAGGCGAGAACGAACACGACGAAGCCCAGTTCATTGCCAAGGAGATCGACCGGCTGCAGGATGAAGGCGACCTCCGCCCCGGAGACGTCGCCATCTTCTACCGCACCAACGCCCAGTCCCGCTCCATCGAGGATGTTCTGGTCCGCGTCGGGCTTCCATACAAAGTGGTCGGCGGGACCCGCTTCTACGAGCGCAAGGAAATCAAGGATGCGCTCGCGTACCTGCGCGTGCTGGTCAACCCGGACGACGATGTCAACCTCCGCCGCATCCTGAACGAGCCCAAACGCGGCATCGGCGACCGGGCCGAAGGCGCGGTGGCCTCGCTCGCGCAGCGCGACCGGATCTCCTTTATGGCAGCCGCCCGCCGCGCCGACGAAGCGCCGGGCATGGCCACCCGTTCCGTTAATGCGGTCCAGGGCTTCGTGAAGTTGCTCGACGACCTCGCCGAGGTGGCCTCCGGATCCGGCGCGGCCGCCGCCCTGGAAGCCGTACTCGAACAGACCGGCTACCTCGCAACCCTTCGGTCCAGCACCGACCCGCAGGACGAGTCCCGGGTGGAGAACCTGGCCGAACTGGTCGCCGTCGTCAGGGAATACGAACGCGACAACCCGGAGGGTTCACTGGGTGCCTTCCTGGAAGGCGTCTCCTCGTGGCCGACGCCGACCAGATCCCGGACGCGCCGGAGGGGTCCGCCGACGAACTGGCGGCCGCCGTCGCCGAAGCCAAGCGGCTGGGCGTGGTCACCCTGATGACCCTGCACACCGCCAAGGGACTCGAATTTCCGGTGGTGTTCCTGACCGGCATGGAGCACGGCCTCTTCCCGCACCAGCGCTCCGCCACGGACCCCAAGGAACTGGCCGAGGAGCGCCGGCTGGCGTACGTCGGCCTGACCCGGGCCCGGAAGCGCCTCTACCTGACCCGCTCCGAGGTCCGCAGCATGTGGGGCCAGAGCCAGTACAACCCGGCCAGCCAGTTCATCGAGGAAATCCCGGCCGACCTCGTGGAATGGAAGCGTGAAGGATCCACCCGCCAGGCCGGCGGCTGGGGGAGCGGGGCCTCCATCGGCTCGAGCCGCTACGGCGGATCGTTCTGGGAGCCGGCACCGCCCGCGGCGCCGAAGCCAGCCCCACGGCCGGCTTCAATGCCGACGTCCCGGCAGCCATCGCCAAGAACCGCGTGCAGCCGCAGAAAGAAGTGGTCGCCGTCAGTGTGGGAGACAAGGTCAACCACACGAGCTTCGGCAACGGCACCGTGCTGGCCGTCGAGGGGGCGGGGACAAAACCGTCGCCAAGGTGAAGTTCAGCGTCGGCGAGAAGCGGCTCCTGCTCCGCTACGCCCCGCTGACAAAACTCGACGCCTAGACTCAGGCATGAGAATCCTGTTGGCCAGCCAGGCCATCCCCGGGCACTTCAACCCCATGACGGGCATCGGCGTCCGCCTGAAGGACCAGGGCCATGACGTCGGCTGGTACACCGGCCGCACGCTGGCCGGCCGGCTGAACGAGCTGGGCATCACGCACTACCCGTACGACCGCGCGGTGGAACACACCGGGGACAACCTCAATGAGCTCTACCCGCAGCGTGCCCGGCTCAAGGGGCCCATGGCCATCCGGTTCGACGGCGAACGGATCTTCGCCAGCAACGTCACGAATTTTTCGAGGACATCAGGGACGTGTACCAGCGCTTTCCGTTCGACGCCGTCGTTATGGACAACAGCATGTTCGTCCAGCGGCTCGTAGCCGTGGTGCTGGGCAAACCCGTGGTCAGCTTCGTCGCCATCGGCAACATGGAAAGCGATCCGCTGGTGCCTCCGATGTTCTTCGGCTTTGCGCCCGCACGAACCCCAGCCGACAAGATCCTCCATGCCGGCGCACGCCTGGTCTCGGACCAGTTCGTCACCAAGCCGGCGCGGACCAGCTACGCACGGCAACTGCAGGCCTACGGTCTCCGCACCCGGCGGGGACCCCATCACCGACGAGACCTACCTGTGGTCGCACGCGATCATCCAGACGGGCACCGCGTCGCTGGATTTTCCGCGGCGGAACGTCAACCCGAAAGTCCACTACGTCGGCGCCCTGCTGCCTTACCGGACGCCGGCACCCGACGGCCCGGAGGACGCCACCGCGGACGCCAAGCCGACGGCGGACGCCAAGCCGACGGCGGACGGAACGCATCGCCGGACCGTCGTCGTCACCCAGGGAACTGTTGACAACAGGGACCCGGCAAAGCTGATGATCCCCGCCATCGAGGCGCTGAAGGACACGGATTGCCTCGTCATCGTGGCGACCGGCGGCGCCAACACCCAGGAACTGCGACGGCGGTATCCGCAGCCCAACGTCCTCGTCGAGGACTACGTCGACTTCGCCCGGGTCTTTCCGGCCACGGACGTTTTCGTCACCAACGGGGGCTTCGGGGAGTGCTGCTAAGCCTGTCCCACGGGGTCCCGCTCGTGACGGCGGGCCTCAACGAGGGCAAAAGCGACGTCAACGCCCGGGTGGAATACGCCGGCGTCGGTGTCAACCTGAAAACCGAGACACCCAGCGCCGCGGCAATCCGCTCCGCCGTCGACACCGTGCTGGGAGATCCGTCCTGGCGCGCCCGGGCCCAGGCGATGCGGGGGCAGTTCGAAGCGGAAGACAGCGTCGGCGCCGCCGTCGACATCATCACCGCGATCGTCGGCGGGACACCCGGCGTCGGGCGCTGACGCCATCGGTCGCGGGCGCCCGGCATCCCTGCAGGCATAATGGAGCCCATGCGACGGACACTGCCGGGGACCCTGGCCGCCCTTATCCTGCTGGCGTCCACGGCATGCACCGTCACGCAGAAGGACCCGGACTACGTACCGCCCGCGCCGCTGCCCCCGCTGGAGCAGCTCACGCAGGCGCCCCTGACGGACGCTGCGAAGTATTCGGCGGGCCAGGACGTGCTCAGCTTCGTGACCGCGGACCGGAACGTGGTCTGCTCACTGACGTCAGCCAAAGGCCGGCACGTGAACCTCCCGTATGAGCCGAACGGCTTCTCGGACGCCAACAACAACAAGCTGGCCACCGTCCCCGTGGCGCACTGCGAACTCGCGGCCTATCCCAAGCCGGCGCCCACGGACATCACGGACGATTGCGGCGGAACGGGCCTTGGCTACCTCGGCGGCGTCGCGCTGCTTACCCCGAAAACGGCTGGCTACGGCGAATGCCGTTCCGGGGTCACACAGCAGGAGGCCGAATTCGGGCCCGGCGGCAGCCGCAAGGGCCCCATTTCGCAGCTGCCCGTCCTCGACGACGGCCAGAACCTCGAGCGCAACGGCCTGCGCTGCTCGGCCTACAACGGCGGTGTCGCCTGCGGAAACGTCTCCGCCGGCGTCGCCTTCTTCGTGTCGCGGGATCATTACGAGCTGATCCCGGCCGCCGGCAAAAAAGCCTCCCAGGCCCCTTCGGATGCGCCAAAAACCCCGTAATCTAGCGGTTTTTCTACGCTCCATAGAATAGTGTCCTTACTCACATAACGGGTACTCTGGAACGGGCTGGTCCGCAGAAAGGACTAGAGTTCCGAAAGGAGCATTGCGCCGTGTGGCTCGTTTCCAAGCTAGTCGCAGGGTGCGTTTATTCCGCAGCCCGGTAACCGCGATAACGTGGGGTCCGGCTGTACAGAAACTACTTCGACGTAGAAGGACACTAAACCGTGGACCTGTTTGAATACCAGGCGCGCGATATGTTCGAGGCGCACGGTGTACCCGTGCTTGCTGGCATCGTGGCGCACACCCCTGAAGAAGCAAAGGCAGCTGCCGAAAAATCGGCGGGGTAACTGTCGTAAAGGCGCAGGTCAAGGCCGGAGGCCGCGGCAAGGCCGGCGGCGTCAAGGTCGCCAAGACCGCTGACGAGGCGTTTGAACACTCCACCAACATCCTCGGCATGGACATCAAGGGCCACACCGTCCACCGCGTGATGATCGCCCAGGGTGCAGACATCGCCGAGGAATACTACTTCTCCGTTCTTCTGGACCGGGCCAACCGCAACTACCTGGCCATGTGCTCGGTTGAAGGCGGCATGGAAATCGAGCAGCTCGCCGTTGAGCGGCCCGAAGCCCTGGCCAAGATCGCGATCGACCCGGCCGTCGGCATCGACCAGGCCAAGGCCGACGAAATCGTCGCCGCCGCAGGCTTCGCCGAGGAACTGCGCGGCAAGGTTGCCGGCGTCATCCTGAAGCTCTGGGACGTTTTCAAGAAGGAAGACGCCACTCTCGTGGAGGTCAACCCGCTGGTCCTGACCGGCGCAGGCGACATCGTTGCCCTCGACGGCAAGGTCTCCCTCGACGAGAACGCCGATTTCCGTCACCCCAAGCACGCCCACCTTGAAGACAAGGACGCTGCTGACCCGCTCGAGGCCAAGGCCAAGGCGCAGGACCTCAACTACGTCAAGCTGGACGGATCCGTGGGCATCATCGGTAACGGTGCAGGCCTGGTCATGTCCACCCTCGACGTCGTTGCCTACGCCGGCGAGAACCACGGCAACGTCAAGCCCGCCAACTTCCTGGACATCGGCGGTGGAGCTTCCGCCGAGGTCATGGCCGCAGGCCTCGACGTCATCCTGGGCGACCCGCAGGTCAAGTCCGTCTTCGTCAACGTCTTCGGCGGCATCACCGCCTGTGACGCCGTCGCCAAGGGCATCGTCGGTGCACTGGCCGAGCTGGGCCACTCCGCGAACAAGCCGCTGGTAGTCCGCCTCGACGGGAACAACGTTGAGGAAGGCCGCCGCATCCTGGCCGAGGCCAACCACCCGCTGGTTACCCTGGCCGCCACCATGGACGAGGGCGCCGACAAGGCTGCCGAGCTCGCCAACGCAGCGAAGTAAAGGGACTCGACTATGTCTATTTATCTGAACAAGGACTCCAAGGTCATCGTCCAGGGCATCACCGGCGGCGAAGGCACCAAGCACACCGCCCTGATGCTGAAGGCCGGCACCAACGTTGTTGGTGGCGTCAACGCCCGCAAGGCCGGCAGCACGGTCCTGCACGGCGACACCGAGATCACCGTCTTCGGCACCGTCAAGGAAGCCATGGCCGAGACCGGCGCTGACGTCTCCATCGTCTTCGTACCGCCGGCTTTCACCAAGGACGCCGTCGTTGAAGCCATCGAGGCCGGCATCGGCCTGGTGGTTGTCATCACCGAAGGCGTGCCGGTCCAGGACTCCGCCGAGTTCTGGGCGCTGGCCCAGTCCAAGGTGGACGCCAACGGCAAGCAGGTCACCCGCATCATCGGACCGAACTGCCCCGGCATCATCACCCCGGGCGAGGCCCTCGTTGGCATCACCCCGGCCAACATCACCGGCAAGGGCCCCATCGGCCTCGTCTCCAAGTCAGGCACCCTGACCTACCAGATGATGTACGAACTGCGCGACCTCGGCTTCTCCACCGCCATCGGCATCGGCGGCGACCCGGTCATCGGCACCACCCACATCGATGCGCTCGAAGCGTTCGAGGCTGACCCGGAGACCAAGGCGATCGTTATGATCGGCGAAATCGGCGGCGACGCCGAAGAGCGTGCCGCGGACTACATCAAGGCCCACGTCACCAAGCCGGTTGTTGGCTACGTGGCCGGCTTCACCGCTCCGGAGGGCAAGACCATGGGCCACGCAGGCGCCATCGTCTCGGGCTCCGCGGGCACCGCCCAGGCCAAGAAGGAAGCCCTCGAGGCTGCCGGCGTCAAGGTCGGCAAGACGCCGTCCGAGACCGCCACGCTCCTGCGCGAAGTCTTCGCAGCCCTCTAGGCTCACAGCACCACCAAACGCGGGGTCACCACCGGCCCGTCCCACGCCCTGGGATGGACCGGAGGTGACCCCGCGTTGTGCGTTAAGAAAGCACGACGGCGGAGGGTCACCATCTCCACGGATGGCGGGCCGCCGCCGTCGTACTCTGCTATTCAGAAACACGGCCGTTCCCGAACGCTGCCGTTCAGAAACCCTGCCGTTCAGACTTTCGCGCCGGCGAGGAGCTCGTCGAGCCGCTCGTAGCCTTCGGTCAGCCCGCCTTCCATGCCGGACTGCGCCATGCCGTCGCGCGCCTCCATGCTGGGATACACCCCGTGGGCCTTCAGCCGGGTGCGGCCGCCGCCAAGATCCTCGAAGGTCAGGAACTCGATGCTGACGACGTCCGGGTAGCCGTCGAACTCGAAGGTCTGGATGGCGAAGTCGGTTTCCCGGACCGTGTGGAAGACCCCGGTGAAGCCGTAGGTGTCACCGTCCGGCCCCGTGTGGGTGTAGCGGTAGCTGCCGCCGGTCCGGAAGTCGTAGTGATCGATCTCCATCTTCAGCCGCCGCGGGCCGAGCCACTGGGCCACGAGGGCAGGTTCCTTGTGGGCCCGGAACACCTCGGCGACGGGGAAGTCGAAGTCCCGCTCGCAATCGATGAAGGGCAGTCCCTCCGGGACACTGAGTTTCAGGGCGTTGGTCATGATGATGAGTCCTTTGCCTGGGTGCCGCGTGCCGCGGCGTTTGATTGGAGCACGGCGTCAAGGCTGCGGAACTGCTCCTCGCGGACCAGCCGGTACTGGTCGATCCATGCGGTGAGCGCCTCCAGCCGTGCGGGGTTCAGGTGGACGGGCCGGCGCTGCGCGTCACGGGTGCGCGTGACCAACTGCGCCTGCTCCAGGACCTGGATGTGTTTCGAGACCGCCTGCTTGGTGATCGCGAAAGGTTCCGCCAGTTCGTTCACGGTGGCCGGGCCCCGGCTGAGCCGGGCAATGATGCGGCGGCGGACGGGGTCGGCGAGGGCCAGGAAGGCCGAGTCGAGCATCTCGTCGTCGCGGACCTGCACTTGGTTCCCACCTCCTCACCGCCGGTAGCCATCCGTCTGCCGTTCAGTGGTCAACTTATGCGTAATCAATTTATACGTTGATCAACCTCTTGGTTGTTTAAGGCTACGCCTGGCGTCCGGACATACGCAAGACCTCAACGCGGGGTCACTCCACGCCCGTCCACATCCCGGGATGGGCGCCGAGTGACCCAGCGTTGCTGTGCTGCCATAAAACCTTGCGCCATTCTTCCACGCTTTGTTAGTATGTCAGGACAAACTATCGAAGGAGCAAAGAGTGCCTCTCGTGCGCATAGACGTCAACCAGGGCCACGGCCCCGAGTGGCTCCGGCAGATCAGCCAGGGCATCCACGACGCCATCCTGGCCGAATACGGCATTCCGGAGCGGGACTATTTCCACGTGCTGACCGAGCATCCGCAGGGGCAGATCGTCGCCCAGGATGCGGGGCTTGGGTTTGAGCGGACGCCGGATGTTGTGATGATCCAGATCTTTACACAGGCGGGACGCAGCCAGGAGGCCAAGCAGTCGCTGTTTGCGGCGATCGCCGCAAACCTGGCCGCCGCCGGAATCGCCGGCGGAGACGTGTTTATCGGCTATGTCGAAAACACTGCGGGGGACTGGTCGTTCGGCTTTGGCCGCGCCCAGTATGTGACCGGCGAACTCGCCACCCCAGGGTAGTAGTTCCGGCGCGCCCCGGATGCCACAGGAGTGCGCCACGGGTTGCCGGCCGGGGAATTCCGCGTTCTGTGTCATGTTGTAAATATGTCAGTACAAACCTTTGACAGTACATGGATTCTAGGGCAGAGTAGTCGATGTGGCCCCGCTCACTGCGGGGCATCCGGAGCCCCTCCGGGCCACACATACTGACATGCAGCCGCTGTGTAAAGGTACAGAGTTCACACCAGAAAGGTCCACGATCACCGTGACCCACGAACTGCTCACGATCGGGCGCATCAGCGTTGATATCTACCCGAATGACATCGGGGTGGATCTGGAGGATGTCACGTCCTTCGGAAAGTACCTGGGCGGCTCCCCGTCCAACGTGGCCGTGGCCGCGGCCCGCCACGGCCGCCGGACCGCCGTCATCACCCGAACCGGCGACGACGCCTTCGGCAAATACCTGCACCGCGAACTGCGCAAGTTCAACGTGGACGATTCCTTCGTCACCGCCGTCAAGGAATGGCCCACCGCGGTGACGTTCTGCGCGATCAAACCTCCGGAGGACTTCCCGCTGTACTTCTACGGACGGTTCCCGACGGCGCCCGACCTGCAGATCGCGGCAGGGGAGCTGGACCTCGGCGCCATCCGGGACGCCGGCATCTTCTGGTCCACCGTGACGGGCCTCTGCCAGGAGCCCAGCCGTGCGGCGCACCTGGCCGCCCACGAGGCCCGGCCCCGCACCGGGCTGAAGCCGGGCCAGTTCACCATCCTGGACCTCGACTACCGGCCGATGTTCTGGGCTTCCGAGGAGGAAGCCCGGGAGCAGGTCGCCAAGATCCTCCCGCACGTCACCGTCGCGATCGGCAATGACAAGGAATGTGCAGTGGCCGTCGGCGAAGGCACCCCGGATGAGCAGGCCGACCGGTTGCTGGCCGCCGGCGTCGAAATCGCCGTCGTGAAGCTTGGCCCCGAAGGCGTGATGGCCAAGACCCGCACCGAGCGTGTGGTGTCCGCCCCGGTCCCGGTGGAGACCGTCAACGGCCTCGGCGCCGGCGACTCCTTCGGCGGGGCCTTCTGCCACGGACTGCTCTCCGGCTGGCCGCTCGCCCAGGTCCTCGACTTCGCCAACGCCGCCGGCGCCCTGGTGGCCTCCCGGCTGTCCTGCGCGGATGCCATGCCGACGCCGGAGGAAGTCACCTCCCTGCTCGCCGACCGCGGCCGCCTGGTACCGGGCACCCACGCCCCCGAAGGAGCAACGCTGTGAGCCTCCATCCTGCCTCCGCCACCACCGCCATGGACGACGATCCCCGCCGCTACGAGCACCTGAGCACCATCCGGCTCGAGGACCCGGACGCGATCGCCCGCGCCGCGAAGGCGCGCCGCCGCCACCCGGGCCCGAAATCCGGCACGCAGAACTTCATAGTCGCCGCCGACCACCCGGCCCGCGGCGCCCTCGCGGTCGGCAACGACCCCGTGGCGATGGCGGACCGCCGCCAGCTCCTGGACCGGCTGCAGATCGCGCTCGCCAACCCGGACGTGGACGGCATCCTCGCATCCCCGGACATCATGGACGACCTGCTCCTGCTCGGGGCGCTGGACGGCAAACTGCTCTTCGGCTCGATGAACCGCGGCGGGCTCTCCGGCCTCGTCAACGAGTTCGACGACCGCTTCACCGGCCACACGGCCGCCGCGCTGGAAGCGCTGGGGGCCGACGGCGGCAAGATGCTCACGCGCATCTGCCTCGGCGACCCGGACACCGTGGCCACCTTGGAAGCCACCGCCAAAACCATCGATTCGCTCGCCGAACGCAAGCTCATCGCCATGGTGGAACCCTTCCTGTCCGTCCGGGAGCACGGCAAGGTCCGCAACGACCTCTCCACCAATGCCGTGATCAAGTCCGTGGCCATTGCCGAGGGGCTCGGTTCCACCAGCGCGTACACCTGGATGAAGCTCCCGGTCGTGGCCGAGATGGAACGCGTGATGGCGGCCACCACCATGCCCACCGTGCTGCTCGGCGGAGATCCGGACAGCAGCCAGGACGACGTCTTCGCGAGCTGGGAAGCCGCCCTCGCGCTGCCCGGCGTCCAGGGACTCACCGTCGGACGCACCCTGTTGTACCCGCACGACGGCGACGTCGCCGGCGCCGTGGCGACCGCGGCCTCCCTGCTGAACCGGTCCGTCCCGCGCACCCTGTCCACCCGCACCGCAGAAGTATCGGAGTAACTTCCCATGGGAATCAGATCTGCCTCAGGAACACGCAGAATGACGGTCGCCCAGGCCGTCGTCGAATACCTGTCCAAGCAGTACACCGTCGACTCGATCGGCGGCCAGGACTACCGCGAGCGGCTGATTCCGGGCACTTTCGGGATCTTCGGCCACGGCAACGTTGCCGGCGTCGGACAGGCCCTCAAGCAGTATCAGCAGCTCGACCCGACGATCATGCCGTACTACCAGGGCCGGAACGAACAGGCCCAGGCGCACCAGGCCGTCGGCTACGCCCGGCACACCCGGCGGCGCCAGACCTTCGCGATCAGCACCTCCATCGGCCCGGGATCCTCAAACCTGCTCACCGGCGCGGCGCTGGCCACCACCAACCGGCTCCCCGTGCTGCTGCTGCCCAGCGACACGTTCGCCACCCGGGCCGCCGACCCCGTGCTGCAGCAGCTCGAGCAGCCCTACGCCTACGACATCACCGTCAACGACGCATTCCGGCCGCTGTCCAAGTTTTTGACCGGGTCTCCCGGCCCGAGCAGCTGTTCTCCGCGTTCCACCACGGGCTGCGCGTCCTGACGGACCCGGCCGAGACCGGCGCCGTCACCATCTCGCTGCCCCAGGACGTCCAGGCCGAAGCCTTCGACGTGCCCGAGGAATTCCTCGCCGAACGCGAATGGCGGATCCGCCGCCCCGACGCCGACGACGAGGACATCCGCCGCGCCGCGGACGCGATCCGCGCCGCGAAGCGTCCGCTCATCATCGCCGGCGGCGGCGTGCTCTACGCATTCGCCAACGAGGAACTCGCCAGGTTCGTGGAGCTGACCGGCATCCCGGTCGGCAACACCCAGGCCGGCGTCGGTGTCCTGCCCTGGGACCACAAGTTCTCCCTCGGCGCCATCGGCTCAACCGGCACGACCGCGGCCAACACCATCGCCGCCGAGGCCGACCTGATCATCGGCATCGGCACCCGCTATGAGGACTTCACCACCGCGTCCCGGACCGCGTTCCAGAACCCGGACGTGAAATTCGTCAACATCAACGTCGCCGCGATCGACGCCTACAAGCACGGCAGCTCCCTGCCGATCGTCGCGGACGCCCGCAAGGCCCTGATGAAACTGAACCAGGCCCTCGGCGGCTACCGGATCGGCGCGGACCTGGAACAGCAGGTCGCGGCCGAGAAGACCCGCTGGAACACCACGGTGGACGCGGCGTTCGACACCCGCTTCACCCCGCTGCCGGCCCAGAACGAGATCATCGGCGCCACCAGCCGCGCCATGGACGCCCAGGACGTGGTCATCTGCGCGGCCGGGTCCCTCCCCGGGGACCTGCACAAGATGTGGCGCGTCCGGGACCCGTTCGGCTACCACGTCGAATATGCCTACTCCTGCATGGGCTACGAAATCCCCGGCGGCCTCGGCGTCAAGCGCGCGGCGCTGGCCGAAGCCGCGAAGGGCGGAGCTCAGCGCGACGTCGTCGTCATGGTGGGGGACGGTTCCTACCTGATGATGCACACCGAACTGGTCACCGCCGTCGCCGAACGGATCAAGCTGATTGTGGTCCTGATCCAGAACCACGGCTACGCCTCGATCGGCTCGCTCTCCGAGTCCCTCGGCTCGCAGCGCTTCGGCACCCAGTACCGCGCCCTGGACGAGGAGCACCACAGCTTCGACGACGGCGAGCGGCTCCCCGTGGACCTGGCCCTGAACGCCGAAAGCCTCGGCGTGAAGGTGATCCGGATCGAACCGGGGAGAAGGTCATCGCCGAACTCGAGCAGGCCGTCCGCGACGCCAAAGCGGCGCCCGAACGCGGCGGCCCGATCGTCATCCACGTCGAATCCGACCCGCTGCTGGACGCCCCCGCTTCCGAGTCCTGGTGGGACGTTCCGGTTTCCCAGGTCTCCGAGCTGGACTCCACCAAGCAGGCCTTCCAGACCTACGTCGACCACAAGAGCCGCCAGCGCAAGCTGCTGGGCTGAGCCCCTTCATCCCTCCCGCATAGCCACAGTGCATAACCACAGACCAAGGAAGTCCATCACCATGTCAACGACGACCGTCACCACCAAGACCATCCACCACTTCATCAACGGCTCAGAAACCGCCGGCGAAGGCACCCGCACCCAGCCCGTCTACAACCCGGCCACCGGCGCCGTCACCGCGGAACTGCGGCTGGCCAACCGGGCGGACCTGGACGCCACCGTCGCCGCCGCCCGCGCCGCCGCCGACAGCTGGGGCGACTTCTCCCTGGCCAAGCGCACCGCCGTGCTGTTCAAGTTCCGCGAACTCGTCGCCGCGCATGTCGACGACCTCGCCGAGCTGATCACCGCCGAGCACGGCAAGGTCCTCTCCGACGCCAAGGGCGAAATCGGCCGCGGCCTCGAGGTTATCGAGTATGCCTGCGGCATCCCGACACTCCTCAAGGGCGACTACTCGGACCAGGTCTCCACCGGCATCGACGTTTTCTCCTTCCGCGAGCCGCTCGGCGTCGTCGCCGGCATCACCCCGTTCAACTTCCCGGTGATGGTGCCGCTGTGGATGGCTCCCATGGCGATCGCCACCGGCAACGCCTTCATCCTGAAGCCCTCCGAACGCGACCCCTCGGCTTCGATGCTGCTGGCCAAGCTGTGGAAGGATGCGGGCCTGCCCGACGGCGTTTTCCAGGTCCTGCACGGCGACAAGGAAACCGTCGACGGCCTCCTGACCCACCCGGACGTGGACGGCATCTCCTTCGTCGGCTCCACCCCGATCGCCAAGTACGTCCACGAGACCGCCACCAAGCACGGCAAGCGCGTCCAGGCCCTCGGCGGCGCCAAGAACCACGCCATCATCCTGCCCGACGCCGACCTCGACAACGCCGCTGACCACCTCGCCGCCGCCGCCTTCGGCTCCGCCGGTGAGCGCTGCATGGCCATCTCGGTCGCCGTCGCCGTCGGTGACGCCGCCGAGCTGCTGGTCAAGAAGGTCCAGGACCGCGCCCTGGCCGTCAAGGTCAACAACGGCACCGCGCCCGGCGCCGAAATGGGCCCGGTCATCACCCCGGCGTCCAAGGAGCGCATCGTCCGGATCGTCACCGAAGCCGAGGCCGCGGGAGCGGCGATGGTGGTGGACGGCCGCGGTCTCGTCGTCGCCGGCCACGAGGACGGCTTCTGGGTGGGCCCCACCGTCATCGACCACGTCAAGACCGAAATGACCGCCTACAGCGAGGAAATCTTCGGACCCGTCCTCGTCGTCGTCCGGGTGGAGGACCTGGACGCCGGCATCGCCCTGATCAACTCCAACCCCTACGGCAACGGCACCGCCATCTTCACCTCCTCCGGGGCCAACGCCCGCAAGTTCCAGCGCTCCGTGACCGTGGGCATGATCGGCATCAACGTGCCGCTGCCGGTGCCGGTGGCGCACCACTCCTTCGGCGGCTGGAAGGCGTCGCTCTTCGGCGACAAGCACATCTACGGCCCCGAAGGCGTCTCCTTCTACACCCGCGGCAAGGTGGTCACGTCCCGCTGGCCCGAACCGACCCACGCCTCGGGCGCCTCCTACAATTTCCTCCAACTAACCCCGATCGAACCCCGATCGACTGCTCCGTAACCGCCGTTTTGAGCGTCCAAAACGGCACCTGCGGAGCAATCGATGAGAAGGAAAAGGCAATGACTGAGAACAAGCTGATCATCGGCACCGCGCCGGACTCGTGGGGCGTCTGGTTCGCGGACGACCCGCAGCAGACCCCGTGGGAACGTTTCCTGGACGAGGTGGCCGAATCCGGCTACAAGTGGATTGAACTCGGCCCCTACGGCTACCTGCCCACCGACCCTGCACGGCTGGCCGAGGAACTCAAAGCCCGCGACCTGCAGATCTCGGCCGGCACCGTGTTCACGGCCTTCCACCGCGGCTTGGACCAGTGGGAAACCGCGTGGGAACCGGCCAGGAAGGTCGCCGAACTCACCGCCGCGATGGGCGGCGAGCACATGGTGGTCATCCCCGCGATGTGGCGCGACGACGTCACGGGGAGGCAGTGGAAAGCGGCGAACTCACCGAAAAGGCCTGGAGCGACCTGTTCGCCGGGCACAACCGCCTCGGCAAGACCCTGCTGGAGGACTTCGGCCTGAAGCAGCAGTTCCACTCCCACGCGGACTCCCACGTCGGCGCGCAGGAGGACATCGAGACCCTGCTCGCCGCCACGGACGGCCAGTACCTCAACCTGTGCCTGGACACCGGGCATGCCGAGTACTGCGGCGCCTCCAGCCTGGAGCTGATCAAGAACTACCCGGACCGGATCGGCTACCTGCACCTGAAGCAGATCAACCCGGACATCCTCAAGAAGGTAAACGCGGAAAACATGACCTGGGCCGCCGCCAACCTGGCCGGCGTCATGACCGAACCGCCGAACGGCCTGCCGGACCTGCGCGCCGTCATCGAGGCCGTGGAGGCGCTGAACCGGCCGATCTTTGGCATCGTGGAACAGGACATGTACCCCGTAGCCTTCGATGTGCCGATGCCGATCGCCAAGCGCACCCGCAACTACCTGCTCTCCTGCGGCTCCCGCACCGCCGTCAACTAGAACTCAAAGGACCAGAACCATGACCAAGACCCTCCGCGTAGCTGTCATCGGCGCCGGCCGTATGGGCGCAGACCACATCCAGCGGCTCAACACCCGCATCCACGGCGCGGAAGTTGCCGCCGTCGTCGACGTCGACCTTGCCCGCGCCCAGGCCGCCATCGAGGGAATCCCGGGCGCCGTCGCCCTGGCCGACGCCGACGAAGCGCTCAACAACGGCGACGTGAACGCCGTGCTGATCGCGACGCCCGGCTTCCTGCACGAGGACATCCTGCTCAAGGCGATCGCCAAGGACATCCCGATCCTGTGCGAAAAGCCGCTCACCCCGGACGCCGCCTCCGCCTGGAAGATCGTCCAGGCCGAGGAACAGCTGGGCCGCCAGCGCATCCAGGTCGGCTTTATGCGCCGCTTCGACGCCGAATACGCCGCCCTGGGCGACATCATCCGGAGCGCCGAACTCGGCGAGCTGCTGATGCTGCACCACCAGCACCGCAACCCGACCACCCCGGCCGGCTTCACCAACGAGATGCTGATCAACGACTCCGTGGTGCACGAGTTCGACGCCATCCGGTTCTTCACCGGCGAGGAGATCACCTCTGTCCAGGTCCGCCTCGGCAAGGCCACCAAGAACGCTCCGGCGGGCCAGCACGACCCGCAGCACGTGCTGATCGAAACCGAATCCGGCGTCCTGGCCGACGTCGAGATCTTCGTCAACGCCAAGTTCGGCTACGAGGTGGCCACCCAGGCTTCCTTCGAGGACGGCATCGTCAGCATCGGCGGCGACAAGGGCCCGTACACACGCACTGCCGGCCGCTGGGGCGGGCACATCACCCCCGGCTTCGAGGAGCGGTTCGGCGCCGCCTACGACGTCGAAATCCAGTCCTGGGTGGACGCCGCCGTCCGCGGTGAAATCGGCGGACCGACGGCCTGGGACGGGTACGCCACCGCCGCCTGCTGCGAGGCCGGCGTCGAGGCGCAGAAGAACGGCGAAAAGGTCGCCGTCAAGCTCAACGCCAAGCCCGCGCTCTACCGCTAGGACGAACCGGGAGGGGCCGCGGCCCTCTCCCGTTCCTCCGGTCCCACGCTCAACCCGCCAGATCCACAATGGAGTGTTCCGAAGTGAAAATCGCACTTGATCCCACGCCGTTCCACCACAGCCACGGGCTCCTGGAGTTCCCGCGCGTCGTCGCCGACCTTGGCTATGAGTACATGCAGATGACCCCGCACCCCGATTTCATCCCGTTCTTCAATCACCCGAAGGCCGACGACGAACTGGTGGGCCAGCTGAACAAGGCCTGCAAGGACGCCGGGATCGAAATCGCCTCCGTGTTGCCGGTCCTCCGCTGGTCCGGGCCGGATGAGGACGCCCGCGAAGCCGCCGTCCGCTACTGGAAGCGCGCCATCCAGATCGCCGTGGACCTGGGCGTCAGCACCATGAACACCGAGTTCAGCGGACGCCCGGAGAAGGCCGAGGAATCCGAGCGTGCGTTCTACCGCTCCATGGAGGAACTGCTGCCGATCATCGAACGCGAAGGCATCGACCTCCTGATCGACCCGCACCCGGACGACTTCGTCGAGGAAGGCCTCGCCGCGATCCGGGTGATCCGCGGCCTGAACTCCAAGAACGTGGGCCTGGTCTACGTGGCCTCGCACAGTTTCCACATGAAGAACGCGCCCCTGGACATCATGCGCGCGGCGGGGGACAAGCTCCGCCTGGTCCACGTCGCCGACACCATGGACCACCACGCCTCACACGGGCTGCGCTACATCACCAACCCGCCCGGCAACCCGGTCCGGGTGCACCAGCACCTGAAAATCGGCGACGGCGACGTCAACTGGGACGAGTTCTTCGGCGGCCTGAAGGAAATCGGCTTCCTGGACCGGGAGGACACCGTGATGGTCTCCAGCGTCTTCGCCGAGGACGACAACGCCGCCGAGGTCTCCCGCTACCAGCTGGACACGATGAAGCAGCAGATCCAGAAGGTGAGCGTATGACGCCGACGGCAACCGCCCAACAGCGGAAGGCGCCGCCCGCCAACCACAAGAAGGCACTGCGCACCGCCACCATCATCTCCACCTTCGGCGGCCTGCTCTTCGGCTACGACACCGGCGTCATCAACGGCGCCCTGCCGTACATGCAGGAGGACCTGGGCCTCACACCGCTCACCGAGGGGCTGGTGACCTCCTCACTGCTCTTTGGCGCCGCCTTCGGCGCCCTGTTCGGCGGGCGCCTCGCGGACCGCAACGGACGGCGCAAAATGATCATGGTGCTGGCCGTGATCTTCTTGGTCGGCACCCTGGCCTGCACCTTCGCCCCGAACACCGAGGTCATGATCCTGGCCCGCTTCGTCCTGGGCCTCGCCGTCGGCGGCGCGTCCGTCACCGTGCCGGTTTACCTCGCCGAAGTCTCTCCAAGCGCCCGGCGCGGCCGGATCGTCACCCAGAACGAGCTGATGATCGTCACCGGCCAGTTGCTGGCCTTCATCTTCAACGCCTACCTCGGCAACACGTTCGGCGAATCCGGGGGATCTGGCGCTGGATGCTGGTCATCGCCACCCTGCCCGCGATCGCACTCTGGATCGGGATGAACTTCATGCCCGAAAGCCCGCGCTGGCTGGCCTCAATGGGCAGCTTCGGCGAAACCCTCAGCGTGCTGCAGCGGATCCGCTCCCAGTCCGAGGCCCGGGCGGAGTTCGAGGAAGTCAAGGCCATGGCCGTGGAGGACTACAAGTCCAAAATGGGCTCCTGGCGGGACCTCGGGGTGCCCTGGCTGCGCCGCATCTTCGTGGTGGGCATCGGCCTGGCGGTCATCCAGCAGATCACCGGCGTGAACTCGATCATGTACTACGGCACGCAGATCCTCGCTGAATCCGGCTTCGGCCGCGAAGCGGCGCTGACGGCCAACATCGCCAACGGCATCATCTCCGTCGCGGCCACCTTCGTGGGGATCTGGCTGCTGGGCAAGGTGGGCGGCGCAAGATGCTCATCACCGGCCAGATCGGCACGACGGCGGCGCTGCTGCTGATCGGCTTCTTCTCCCTGGTCCTGCCCGAAGGCACCGCCCGAGGCTTCGTGATCCTGGCCTTGACCGTGACGTTCCTGGCCTTCCAGCAGGGCGCGATCTCCCCGGTCACCTGGCTGATGCTGTCCGAGATCTTCCCGCTGAAAATCCGGGGCCTCGGCATGGGCGCCTCAGCCTTTGTGCTGTGGACGGTGAACTTCCTGGTTGGCTTCGGCTTCCCGCAGCTCCTCGCCGCGATCGGGCTTTCCAACACGTTCTTCGTCTTTGCCGTCTTGGGCGTCGGCGCAATCGCGTTTGCAGCGAAGTACATCCCGGAAACCAAGGACAAGAGCCTGGAAGACCTGGAGCACCACTTCAAGCAGCTGGCCGCCAAGCAGCCTGTTGCCGCATAGCCTGCGCAGACGCACACCGCCCCCTCCGGCACCACCCAACTAGCTGGCAGCAGGGGCCGTTTTGAGCCCTCAGAACGGCCTTAACTGCTAGTCAGTTGGGCAGCCGCGGGGCGGGGCTTTCTGCGTGTCCGGGCGCGGCGTGGAGCTACACGGCTACGCGTGCGCGTGCAGCTTCGGGAGCGCATCCACCAGGGGCGCCAGCTCCGGCACCTCCTGCGCCTCGGCCAGCGCACGCTCCAGCGTGGCGTCGTGGCTGGGCCGGGCCTCCTCCAGCAGCTTGATGCCGCCCGGGGTGAGCTCGGTGTAGATCCCGCGGCGGTCATCGGCGCACAGGATCCGGGTCAGGAGGCCCCGGTCCTCCAGCCGGCTGACCAGCCGTGTGGTGGCGCTCGCGCTCAACGCGGTGGCGCGGGCCAGCTGTTGCATGCGCATGTGCCAGCCGTCCTGGCGGCTCAGCGCATCCAGCACGGTGTACTCCACGACGGACAGCTGCGCCACCGCCTGCAGCGCGCGTTCCAGCTCCGCCTCGATCAGTCCGTGCAGGGCCGCCAGGGTCCGCCAGCCTTGCGCCCGGACCTCGACGGCGTCGTCCTTGATGCCCATCAGTTCTTCCCTTCAGATCAGCCTGCCCCGCCACGAAAGTACCGGAACAGCGGCAGCCCACAAATTAGTTGCTTGCGCGGCATAGTTGCTTGTGCAACAATAAATAACGCGTCTGCAACTAATAGCTTACGCTTCGCAATTCTTTCCGTACAGTTTTGAAGGAGCCCCTCCATGCCAATCGGCCTGATAGCACTCGCCCTCGGCGGGTTCGGGATCGGACTCACCGAGTTCGTCATCATGGGCCTGCTGCCCGAAGTGGCCGCGGACTTCCGCGTCAGCGAGGCCACGGCCGGCTGGCTGATCTCCGGCTACGCGCTCGCCGTCGTTGTCGGGGCCCTGCTCCTGACCGCCGCCGTAACGCGCTTCGAGCGCAAACCGGTCCTGGCCGTCCTGATGGTGCTGTTCATCGCCGGCAACCTGATCTCGGCCGTCGCACCGGACTACTCGCTGATGATGATCGGCCGCATCATCGCGGCGCTGGCCCACGGTGCCTTCTTCGGCATCGGCGCGGTGGTCGCCGCCAGTATGGTGGCCCCCACCAAAAGCCGGGGCGATCGCCATCATGTTCACCGGGCTGACGGCGGCCAATGTCCTGGGCGTGCCGTTCGGCACCATGCTGGGCCAGGCCGCCGGCTGGCGGTCCACCTTCTGGGCGATCACCGTCATCGGTGTGCTGGCGCTGGTTGGCATCCTCGCCCTGGTTCCGAAAACCGGTGCGGGCCAGGCCGGCGGACTGCGCGGGGAGCTCCGGGCCTTCCGGTCCGGCCAGGTATGGCTCTCCATCCTGGTCACGATTCTGGGCTACGGCGGCATGTTCGGCGCCTTCACCTACATCGCCTTCACGCTCACCGAGGTCACCGGATTCTCCGCCTCCACCGTGCCGTGGCTGCTGATTCTCTTCGGCGTGGGCCTGTTTATCGGCAACACCGCGGGCGGCAAAGCGGCGGACCGGAACGTGGACCGCACGTTGCTCGTGGCGCTCTCCGCCCTGGTTGTGGTTCTGGTGGTCTTCGCCCTCACGTCCGGAAACCAGCCCATGACCATCGCCTCCATGGTGCTGCTGGGCGGCTTCGGCTTCGCCACGGTCCCCGGACTTCAGATGCGCGTCATGAAATACGCCACGACCGCTCCCACCCTGGCCTCAGGTGCCAACATCGGAGCCTTCAATGTGGGCAACGCCCTCGGCGCGTGGTTGGGCGGCGTGACCATCACTGCCGGCCTCGGCTACACCTCGCCCATCTGGGCCGGCGCCGGGATCACGCTGCTGGGCCTGGCCGTTATGGGGGTCGCCGCAGGCGCTGCGAAGCGGCACGAAAGCCGGGAAGGCAGCGGACGCGACGGCGTTCCCGCCGCGGCCGGCGTCGCCGGTGCGGACGGCGGGCGGGAGAGCGCGGAACTCCAGCGGGCCTGACGTCCTCAACTTCATTTTCGAACACCGCGACGACGGCGGCGGCCTTGGGCTGCCGCCGTCGTCGGCGTTTTTCCGGCAGTGAGGCGCCGCGCGGAAGGGCCCGAAAATCCGGTGATTCTTTACGGGATGCGAGTCAATCGTTACGTGATTACATCCTAATGTCAGGACAAACTATTGACATGCGTGAGGTAAATCACCATGATCAGTTGTAGATGGCTCACGGACTGACGCAAAGAAGCGGTCGGCGTGGCCCGGAATCAAAGGAGATTAATCGTGACCAAGTTCTCGTGGCGGAAGACGGCCCTCGTGGCGGCCGTGGTACCCATGCTGGCCCTGAGCGCGTGTTCCAGCACCGGCGGCAAGCCCGCAGACTCCGGCGACGCGGCTGCCGGCGGCCAGGTGGCCACCACAGAGCGGATGAAGATCGCCTTGATCACCCACGCTCCCGCCGGGGACACCTTCTGGGACACCGTCCGCAAGGGGGCCGAGGAAGCGGCGGCCAAGGACAACGTTGAATTGCTTTACACGGGCGACCCCGAAGCCGGCCGGCAGGCACAGCTGATCGAGCAGGCCGTGGACCAGAAAGTCGACGGCATCGCCGTGACACTGGCCACGCCCGATGCGCTGAAAGACGCGCTGAAGAAGGCCTCCGACGCGGGCATCCCGATTGTCAGCCTCAACGCCGGTGAATCTGTCGCCACCCAGCTGGGAGCTTTCACCCACTTCGGTTCCAACGAGCAGCTCGCCGGCCAGGCCGTGGGTACCAAGCTGGCCGACGGCGGCTACAAGCACCCGGTCTGCGTGATCCAGGCGCAGGGACATGTGGGCCTGGAAGCACGGTGCGCCGGTGTGAAGGAAAAGGTGCCCGGAACGGAAATCCTGTACGTGAACGGTGCAGACATGACCTCGGTCGAGTCGACGGCGACCGCAAAGCTGCAGGCCTCCAAGGACGCCGACGTCATCATCGGGCTCGGTGCACCCATCACCCTGACGCTGCTGAAGTCGGTGGAAACGGCCGGGAGCTCGGCCAAGGTTGCAAGCTTCGACCTGAACAAGGAACTGGCTCAGAAGATCTCCGACGGCAGCGTGCTGTTCACCGTGGATCAGCAGCCCTGGCTGCAGGGCTACGGCGCCGTTGACGCGCTGTGGCAGAACAAGCGAGGCGGCTTCAACATCGGCGGCGGCCAGGCCGTCCTCACCGGCCCCGCAATCATCGACCAGGAAAACGCGGGCGATGTCCTTAAATTCGCCGAGCAGGGTATCCGCTAACAGCCAGCTGGCCGGGCCGCCACGCGCCGGCCCGGCAGCAAGGAGAACCATCATGACCATGACCCAGACCAAGACAAAGACAGCGGCGCCCGATGAGCGCGTCGCCAAGCGCAGTCCGTTCCAGAAACTCCTCGGCCGGCCCGAGGTCGGCGCCCTCGTGGGTGCGATCGTCCTCTTCATCTTCTTCGCGGTGGTGTCCCCGACGTTCACCCAGCCCAACGCGCTGGCGACCATTCTGTACGGCAGTTCCACCATCGGCATCATGGCGGTGGGGGTGTCCTTGCTGATGATCGGCGGGGAGTTCGACCTTTCCACCGGCGTCGCCGTGATCTCCTCGGCGCTGACGGCGTCGATGTTCAGCTGGTACTTCAGCACGAACGTCTGGGTCGGCGTCGGCCTGGCCCTGCTGGTGTCCCTGGGCATCGGTTACCTCAACGGCTGGATCCTGATGAAGACCAAACTGCCGTCCTTCATCGTCACCCTGGCCACGTTCCTGATGCTGACCGGCCTGAACCTGGGCCTGACCCGCATGATCGGCGGCTCCGTGTCCTCCCCGTCGATCTCCAACATGGAAGGCTTCGACTCCGCCCGGGCCGTCTTCGCGTCCTCGGTGAACATCGCCGGCGTCGACGTCAAAATCACCGTGTTCATCTGGATCGCGCTCGTCGCGGTGGCCACCTGGGTGCTGATGCGGACCCGCGTGGGGAACTGGATCTTCGCGGTCGGCGGCGACGCGAACGCGGCCCGCGCCGTAGGTGTCCCGGTCAAGGCCACCAAGATCGGCCTGTTCATGGGCGTGGGCTTCTGCGGCTGGGTCCTGGGTATGCACAACCTCTTCGCCTTCGACACCGTGCAGTCCGGTGAAGGCGTGGGCAACGAGTTCCTCTACATCATCGCCGCGGTTATCGGCGGCTGCCTGCTGACCGGCGGCTACGGTTCGGCGATCGGCGGCGCGATCGGCGCGTTCATCTTCGGCATGGCCAACAAGGGCATCGTCTACGCGCAGTGGAACCCGGACTGGTTCAAGTTCTTCCTGGGCCTGATGCTGCTGCTGGCCACCATCGTCAACCTCATCGTCAAGCGCCGCGCGGAACTCAAGTAAAGGGGCCGGAGAGAAAATGAATGCCAACGAGATCGACCAGCAAACGCTGCTCCAGAACGAAAAAGATCCCCTCACACACCCCGTCCACCTGCTCTCCCTCGAGGGGTCGGCAAGCACTACGGCAACATCATCGCCCTGTCCGATGTGACCATGGCCGTGGACAACGGCCGCGTCACCTGCGTCCTGGGCGACAACGGCGCCGGCAAGTCCACGCTGATCAAGATCATCGCCGGACTGCACCAGCACGACGCCGGGGTCCTGAACATCATGGGCGAGGAACGGAAGTTCGATTCTCCCCGGGACGCCCTGGACGCCGGCATCGCCACCGTCTACCAGGACCTCGCCGTGGTGCCCCTGATGCCGATCTGGCGCAACTTCTTCCTCGGCTCCGAGCTCACCTCCGGCTTCGGCCCGTTCAGGAGCATGGACGTCGAGAAGATGAAGGAGATCACGCTCAAGGAACTCGCCGAAATGGGCATCGACCTCCGCGACGTGGAGCAGCCCATCGGCCAGCTCTCCGGCGGTGAACGCCAGTGCGTCGCGATCGCCCGGGCCGTGTACTTCGGCGCGAAGGTCCTGATCCTGGACGAGCCCACCGCGGCCCTGGGCGTGAAGCAGTCCGGCGTGGTACTCCGCTACATCCTGCAGGCCCGCGACCGCGGCCTCGGGGTCATCTTCATCACCCACAACCCGCACCACGCCTTTCCTGTCGGCGACCGGTTCCTGCTGCTCAAGCGCGGCAAGTCGATCGGCTACTACGACAAAAAGGACATCACCCTCGACGAGCTCACCGCCCAAATGGCGGCGGCGCCGAACTCGCCGAACTCGCCCACGAACTCGAACAACTCGGCGGCCACGGCGACATCGTCAAGGAAGTCCAGGGCGAAGTCGCCGACGTGGCCCAGACAACCGGCAAAACCTACGGTTAAGCTGCCGTCCCGATTCTTGAAAGGACAAGCCCTTGGCTTACCTGAACCGCACCCCGTCCGATGCATCCCAGCCGGTGAAGATCGGGCTGATCGGCTCCGGCTGGATGGGCGCTTTCCACGCAGAAAGCATCGCCCGCCGGGTCCCCGGTGCCGAGCTCGCCGCCATCGCGGACCCCAACGTTGAGTCCGCCGCTGGGCTCGCATCCGTCCTGGGTGCCGGCAAGGTGACGGCGGACGCCGCCGACATCCTGGCTGACCCGGAGATCGACGCCGTGATCATCGCGAGCCCGGCGCGCTTCCATTCGGCCCTGATCGCCCAGGCTGCCGCCGCCGGCAAGCATGTGTTTTGCGAGAAGCCGGCCGGGCTGGGCCTTGATGAGCTCGACGCCGCCCTGGCCGCTGTGGAGGCGGCCGGCGTGCACTTCCAGATCGGTTTCAACCGCCGGTACGCTGCCGACTTCCAGGCCGCCAAGAAGGAGCTCGCCGCGGGAACGGTCGGAACGCCGCAGCTGCTGCGCTCGCTGACCCGGGATCCCGGCACCGGAAGCATTCCAAACGCGGCCAGGGTCCCGGCCTGGACCGTCTTCCTGGAAACCCTGATCCACGACTTCGACACACTGAACTGGTTCAACGAAGGCGCGGAGCCGGTGGAGGTCTACGCCATCGCCGATGCGCTCGTGGAACCCGGCCTACGCGACCAGGGCTTCCTGGACACGGCGGTGGTGACCATCCGCTACAGCAACGGTGCCATCGCCGTGGCCGAGGCAAACTTCAGCGCCCTCTACGGCTACGACATCCGCGGGGAAGTCTTCGGTTCCAAGGGCATGGTGCAGGCCGGGCGGGCCACGGAAACCGCCGCCCGCCGCTACACCGCCGACGGCATGTCGGCGGACACGCCTCGGCTGAACGTCGAGCTCTTCCGCCAGGCCTACACGGACGAACTGGCCGACTTCGCCGACGCCGTGCGGGCACGGCGGGACGGAACACCGCCGTCGTCGGCCGCGTACTCACTCACGCCCGGCGCGGCGGACGCCCGGCGCGCGCTGGCCATGGCGCTGGCTTGCATCGAGTCGGTCAAGGCCGGCGCCCCTGTGGGGTTAACACAGAGTCAGTCAATACAGCGGCTGTCAACGAGACGGCAGTCCTCTGATGCGGCTTGCCGTTTGCGCCGAGATGGTCTTCACCGACCTCCCGTTCACGGAACGGGTGCGCCGGATCCATGAGGCCGGCTTCGACGTCGAACTCTGGGACTCCCGGACCAAGGACATCGGTGCCCTCACGGCCACCGGGGCGGTGTTTTCGTCCATGACGGGCTACACCGCCGGCAGCCTGGTTGACCCGGACTCGGCCGACGAGGTGGTGCGCACGGCGGAGACGCTCATCCCCACCGCTCTGGAGCTCGGTGTGAGCCGCATGGTGGTGCACCCGGCTGAACTCATCGACGGCCAGGCGGCCCGTCCGGTCTACCGGTCCAGCGGCCACATGTGGAGCACGGGGGCCCGGACCCTGGAGCGGCTTGGCCGGCTCGGCGAGAAATACGGGGTGACCTTCTGCCTCGAGAACCTCAACACCATCCTGGACCACCCCGGCATCCCGCTGGCCCGGGCCAAGGACACCCTGGCGCTGGTCCAGGCCGCCGGGCACCCCAACGCCAGGCTCATGCTGGACCTCTATCACGCCCAAATGGGGAGGGGAACCTGATCCAACTCGTCCGGAATGCCCTGCCCTACCTCGGCGAGATCCAAGTGGCGGATGTTCCCGGGCGCTGCGAACCCGGCACCGGGGAAATCAACTACGCCGCCGTCGCCGGGGCGCTCACGGAGGCCGGCTACGACGGAACCGTGGGCATGGAAGCCTGGGCCAGCGGTGACAGCTACGCGGCCCTGGAGGCCTTCCGGGCAGCGTTCACCGTGCCCGCACTACACGCGGAAGTAGGAGCATGAAAGACGTAATCCTTGGACTGGTCGGCGTGGGCCGGATCGGCGTGATGCACGCCAACAACATCGCAGCGCTGAACGAGGTGCTGAATCCGCAGGGCATCAACGTCCGGCTCCGGCTCACCGACGTGGCCGCCGACCACGCCCGGGCCGTCGCCGCCGGGCTCGGTGCCGAGTTCCTGCCCTCGGTGCAGGAGCTCCTCGCCTCCGGGCTGGACGGACTGGTCATCGCCACGGGAACCGGGACCCACCCGGAGCTGATCAAGGCCGGTGTGGACGCCGGTATTCCGGTCTTCTGCGAGAAGCCCGTGGCCCTGAACGTGGCGGACGCCCTGCCCGTGCTCGACTACATCCGGGACCGGCAAGGAGTGGTCCAGATCGGCCACCAGCGGCGCTTCGACGCTGGCTACCAGGAGGCCCGGCGTGCCTACCAGGCCGGGGAACTGGGCTGGATCCATTCGCTGCGCGCCGTCACGTGCGACATGACCCCGCCGCCGGTCGAGTTCCTGGCCAGCTCCGGCGGACTGTTCCGGGACTGCTCGGTGCACGATTTCGACATCCTGCGCTGGCTCACCGGCCGGGAAATCGTCGAGGTCTATGCCAGGGGTTCCAACAACGGGGACCCGGCCATCGGTGCGGCCGGCGATGTGGACACGGCCCTCGCGCTGGTGACGTTCGACGACGGCACCGTCGGGACAGTTTCGGCCACGCGGTACAACGGCGCCGGCCACGACGTGCGGCTGGAGATCCAGGGTTCCCGCAGTTCGCTCATGGTGGGCCTGGACGACAAGACCGCGCTGGCGTCCGCCGAAGCCGGGGTCACGTTCCCGGCGGGGAGCCCCACCACACATTCGCCGAGCGGTTCGACCAGGCCTACCGCTCCGAGATGGCGGCCTTCGTCGAGCTGATCCTGGGCCGCCGGGACAACCCCTGCACCCCCGAGGATGCCGTGGCAGCCTCCCGGGTGGCCGACGCCGCCCAGGAATCCCTCGCGACCGGCGTGCCGGTCCGCGTGGTCCAGACCGTGGCCCGCTAAACCGGCACTCCACCCCGGTTCCGTCACCGGGGTGGAGCGCCAAAACGAAAGAACCCCGGAGCCTTGCGGCTCCGGGGTTCTTGCGCTTCGCGGGCTTGCGGATAGGTAGTTCAGGTTCAGGCGCCGAACGGCAGCCGCGGGTCGAGGTCCTGGCCTTCCCAGGTCTGGCGGATCCAGCCGTGGTGCGGGTCGTCGCTGATCAGCCAGTCGCGGACCGGGCCGGGGCCTGCCATCACGTTGAGGTAGTACATGTCGTAGCCCGGGGCTGCCATGGCGGGACCGTGCCAGCCGTAGGGCACCAGGACGACGTCACCGGTCCGCACTTCCGCGGAGACGTCGATGGGCCGCTCGTCCGAGGCGTAGACGCGCTGGTAGCCGATGGCGTCGTCCGCTCCCGGCCGCGCCGGCGCACCGGGGAGACCCGGGTCTCAAAGTAGTAGATCTCCTCGAGGCTGGTCTCGCCGTCCTTCTCCTCATCGTGCTTGTGCGGAGGGTAGGAGGACCAGTTGCCGGCCGGTGTGAGGACCTCGCAGACGATGAAGCGGTCCGCTTCCAGCGCGGCGGGGGTCCCGAAATTGTGGACCTGGCGGGAGCAATTGCCAGCCCCGCGCAGTTCCACCGGCGTCTCGGCGGCCGTGATGAGGCGCGTCGGGTAGGAGGATTTGGTCGGGGCCGTGGCGACGGCAACGCGTCCGCCGTCGGACGAACTGATGGTCACCGCCTTGCCCGTTCCGGTGTAAAGGACGTCGCTGGGGCCGCTGAAAACACTGTCCCGGCCGGCCAGCCGGTACTCCTCGCCTTCGACGGAGACCGTAAAGGCGCCGTTGAGCGGGACCACAATGCGCTCCTCGTCCGCGGCGGGAAGTTCGACGGCGGCCGCGGACGCCAGCGTGGCGACCTTCAGGCCGGTGTGGGCCCAGCCCGTCACTTCCAACGTGGAATCGGACGTCCCCAGGGAGACGTCCCAGGTGCCGTGCGCGGCGGTGCCGAGCGGATAGACCCAGTTGGCCATGAATTTCTGCCTTTTCGTTGTCGCGCCGGAGGGCGGCGGGGGTGCTGCTGACGGGGTAAGGATGCCTAGCGTTGGACCAGCGTCATTTCGAAGCTGTAGGAATCCGCGCGGTAGACGTGGTGCCCGGTCTCCACCTGGCGTCCGGTGTCATCCACGGCGGTGCGTTCCATGGTGACCAGGGCTGAACCGGGGGTGGTGTCCAGCAGCGACGCCTGGTAGTCGTTGGCGATCATGGCGCCGATGCGCTGTGAGGCGAGGCGGAAGTTCACCCCGCCGTTGCGGAGGATCCCGTAGAGGCCTTGCGCGCCGAGAAGCGCCTCGTCGATGGACGTGATGTCATCGCGGACCCAGTTCTCCATCAGCGCCAGCGGTTTTCCGCCGACCTTCCGGAGTCGGGTGAAGTGGTAGACCTTCGCGCCGGCGGGAAGCTGGAGCGCCGCCCGGGTGGCGGCGTCGGCCTCGTCGTGGGAGAAGCTCAGCACCTCGGTGGTGGGCTTGCTGCCGTTGTTGCTGAGGTCATCGAAGAGGCTGGACAGCTCCAGGGGCGCCGCACCTGGCTGGAGACCACCTGCGTGCCGACGCCGCGCTTGCGCACCAGCAGGCCCGAGCGGACCAGTTCGTCCATGGCCTTGCGCATGGTGGGGCGGGAAAGGTTTAGTTGGGCGGCAAGGTCGATCTCGTTGTCGAGGCGGCTGCCCGGGGAAGCACCCCGCCGTGGATCGCGGCTTCAATACCCTGAACCACCTGGTGGTAGAGCGGCACCGGGGAAGACCTGTCGATGTTGAGATTAAGTTGATTAGCCACTTTTTGCATAGCCACTGTTGAAGCGCTCCCTTGTGCCCCGGACCGGAACCCGGTGCGGCCGCCAGTCATGTGTCCGGCATATGTTCGCTTGATAGGACATACTGCCTAAGTTGATAGTAGCAGGGGATAGCCGGGGATGTCAGGACAAAATGCGGCCGGGCTACCGCCGCCGGCAGATCTCAACAAAGGCGCGGAACGGGGCGAGCCGTTCCGCGGCCGGGAGTTCCAGGGCCTCGGGATGCCACTGCACAGACGCCACCCAGCGCTCCGGGTCCTCCAGCGCCTCGACGGTTCCGTCCTCGGCCACAGCTGTCACCACAAGCCCTTCGGCGACCCGCGCCACGGCCTGATGGTGACCGGAGGCAATCTTGACCGTGACGCCGGCGGTGCCGTCCGTCCTGCCGGTGTTCCCCGTGCCGCCGCTCCCGAATCCGCCGCTCCCCACGCCGCTGTAGAGTCCAGCCACCCTGCTTCCCCGTGCACGTCAACCTCGTGCCAGGCCCATGGTCCGGCCCCGTGCGCCGGTGCGGGTTCCCGGTGCGCCACGGCGCCCGGGTCCATGTCCTGGATCAGAGTTCCGCCGTAGAGGACGTTGAGCAGCTGGTGCCCCCGGCAGATGCCCAGCAGAGGCAGCCCGGCGTCGATCGACCGCCGCGCGACGGCCAGGTCCAACTCGTCCTGGGCATGACTGACGTCGTAGCAGGCATCACCGGGTTCCTCGCCGTAAAGCCGGGGTCCAGGTCGCCGCCGCCGGGAAGGACGACGCCGTCGAGCGCCGCAAGCGCCTCATCTGGCGACGCGAGCATCACCGGTTCGCCGCCGCCGTCGCGCACCAGTTCCACGATGTAGTCAAAGAGCTGATTGGCCTCCGCCACGCGCGGATCCGGGTCAGTAGAGCTGCTGAGCCGGACCGGAATTCCGATGCGGGGCCGGTTGCTGCGGGGAGGGGCGGAGTCTGCATGATTTATTCTGCAACACAATTTCCGGGTCACAACGCAGGGCTAGGATTGCCGGATGAAGAACAGATATCTTGTGTCCCGCAGCCGATTCATCGCCGCCGCACCGGAAGCCATCTTCGAGGTGCTGGCCACGCCCGCGCTGCACAGCGTCATCGACGGCTCGGACACGGTCAAGGGTGCCCAGCCGCGCGGCCCTGAACGGCTGGCCCTTGGCGCGAAGTTCGGCATGGAAATGAACATGAAAATGGACTACAAGATCCTCAACACGGTGTGCGAGTTCGAGGAGGGCCGGCGGATCGCGTGGCGGCACTTCTACGGCCACGTGTGGCGCTACCTGTTCGAGCCCGCCGCGGATTCGGACGGAAGGCCGGGCACCCTGGTCACCGAACAGTGGGACGCCCGCCAGGTCCGCGGCAAGTTCTTCCTGCGGCTCGCGGGCTACCTGCGGCGGCACCCCGCCAACCTGGAAAAGACCCTGGCCAAGCTCGAGACCTATCTGGCGTCTTCCGGGCCGCGGGAAGCCGGCAGCGCAGGGAGATCCGCGGACGGCCACCCGGACGGCCGGTGACGCCGGCCGGTCCCGGTCCGTCCCGCGGCTTCTGTAATGTGGATGGCACCGGGAGCAACAGGCAAGAATGAAGGTGGGACGAGCCATGGGCCGCAGGACACTCGTGGACGACCTCGTTGACGGCCTGCTCGAGGACATCCTTGACGGCAAGCTGCAGCCCCACGAAGCCATACCGCCGGAAGCCGACATCGCCAAGGCTTACGACGTCAGCCGCCTCACGGTGCGCGAGGCGCTCAAGGCCCTGCGGGCGCAGAACATCCTGTACGTCAAAGCCGGCCGCGGGACCTTCGTCAACCCGCCCGATAACTGGACCGGGCTGGATGCGATCTTCAAGGCCGCTTCGCACGGGAACGGCGCGGAGCAGGTCGCCGTGGGCCTGATCGAAATGCGGCGCATGGTGGAAACCGGGGCCGCCGCGCTCGCAGCCAAACGCCACACCACCGCGCACGCAGAGCAGATGCGCCAGTGCATCGCGGACATGGAGCGCTTTCACGACTCCGGCGACCTGGATGCTTTTGTAGCGGCCGACATCGGCTTCCACGACGCCGTCCTGAAGGCCGCCGGCAACCCCTTTATCCGGGCGTTGTTCGCCCAGCTGGGTCAGCTCCTCTACGAGAAACGCCGCGAGACCTCTGCCGTTGAGCAGATCCAGGTGCACGCCATCGAGTACCACCAGAAGGTCATGGACAGCATCCTCAGCGGCGACGCCGAGCTGGCCCGGCGCACCATGGACGATCACATGGAGCAGACGTACCAGGACTACGAACGCTACGTGCACAACCCGGCCTCCTGATTTAGCGCTAAGCACCAGCAGGGTCTTGACGTAATCCACATCACTCTTCTATGCTTTTTCTCAGTTCGTCAGTCAGATGTCTGACATCTGACTCAAATTGCGGCAGCTCCAGTTTCCATTGGACTGCACCGCCCAATATCCCCACGGATTGCCGCCACCATCGCAGGTGACGGCCTCCGTTAGACAGAAGGTCGAAGATGACTTCACTCTCCTTAAAGTCCGCAGGACTCGGCGAGCTTGGCGAGCGTACGCTCCGCAAGGTCCGCCGCCGCGTTATGCCCCTGATCGTCCTGCTCTACTTCGTTGCCTACCTTGACCGCAACAACGTGGGCTTCGCCAAACTCACCATGAGCGAGGACATCGGCCTGAACGCCGCCGCCTATGGCCTGGGCGCCGGTATTTTCTTCCTCGGCTATGCCCTTCTGGAGGTCCCCAGCAACGCCGGCATGTACCGGTTCGGCGCCCGCAAGTGGCTGGCCCGGATCCTCATTACCTGGGGCATCTTCGCGACGGCCATGTGCATGGTGAACGGTGAAACCACCTACTACATCATCCGGTTCCTGCTGGGTGCCGCAGAGGCCGGGTTCTTCCCGGCGATCCTGTTCTACCTGACGCTCTGGTTCCCCGCCGCGCAGCGTGTGACGGTGCTCGGCATCTTCATTCTGGCGCAGCCGGTGTCCAACGCCCTCGGCGCGCCGGTCTCCGGCCTGCTGCTGCAGATGGACGGCATCATGGGACTCCACGGGTGGCAGTGGCTGTACATCATCGAAGGCATCCCGGCCATCCTGCTGGGCCTGCTCACCCCCATCCTCATGACCGACCGCCCGCGGGACGCCAAGTGGCTCAACCCGGACGAGCGCGAATGGCTTGCCTCCACCATGGACAAGGAACTGGCCGTCAAGTCCAGCACCGGCAACCACAACTTCCTGGCCGGCCTCAAGGACAAGCGCACCCTGACCTACTCCGCCCTCTACTTCGGACTGGTCTGCGGCATCTATGGACTGGGCCTGTGGATGCCCACGATCGTCTCCGCCATGGGAACCTTCTCCACGGCCCAGATCGGCTTCATCGTGTTGATCCCGTACACCGTGGCCGCAGTATTTGTGTACTTCTGGAGCAAGCGCGCGGACCGGACCGGCAAGCGTGCCTGGCACACCGCCGTGAGCATGGTGCTGGCCGGCATGGGTCTGCTGGCCGCAGGATACCTGCTGCCCGTCAACCCGATCCTGGCCATGATCGGTCTGACGGCCTCCGCCATGGGTATCTACGGCGCGATCGCCCCGTTCCTCTCCATGCCCTCTGCTGCGCTGACCGGGGCGGCGGCAGCTGCCGGCCTGGCCCTGATCAACTCGCTGGGCAACCTGGGCGGGTTCGTTGCCCCGTACGCCGTCGGACTCCTGAACGACGCCACGGGCAATAACCAGAGCGGCCTGCTGTTCCTGTCCCTCTGCCTGTGCATCACCGCGGTGGCGACCTACCTCTACGCCCGCAAACGCCCCGAAGGTGATGCCGCGCTGGATCCGGCAGTCGCCGCGACCACCGATGTGACCGCTGCCTCCGCCCCCGCCAAACTCTCCTAATCCCGAAATCCCTGAAGGAAAACCTGATGACTCCCACTAATTTCCCCTCCGAACGCACGGTTGTGCTGACCGGCGCCGCGTCCGCTCGCGGCATCGGCCGCGCCGCCGCCGACCGGATGGCCAGCGAAGGATGGTCCATAGCCATCCTCGACATCAATGCGGAGGACGCCAAGTCTGCCGCCGCGGAGATCGGCTCCAACCGTGCGGTGAAGGCCATCGGCGTCGGAGCCGACGTGTCCGACGAAGCGTCCGTTGACCGGGCAATTGCTGAGATCGAAGCGTCGCTCCCGCCGATTGTCGCGCTGGCCAACCTGGCGGGCATCAGCTCCCCGACGCCTTTTATGGAAACCACGGTGGAGGAGTGGGACAAGGTCTTCGCCATCAACATGCGCGGAACCTTCATCGTGTCCCAGCGCGTGCTCAAGGGCATGATCGAGCGCAAGCTCGGGCGCATCGTGAGCATTTCCTCGATCTCCGCCCAGCGCGGCGGCGGCACGTTCTCGAAGGTTGCCTACAGTGCGACCAAGGCCGGAATCCTTGGGTTCACCCGAGCGCTGGCCCGCGAAGTTGGCGAGTTCGGCATCACGGTCAATGCCATTGCCCCCGGCCCGATCGACACCGACATCATGGGTGGAACCCTCACCGACGAGCGCAAGGCACAGCTGTCCGAGGGCATAATGATGGGCCGTGTCGGCACCCGCGAGGAAGTGGCGGCCCTGATCGCCTTCCTGCTGGGCCAGGACTCGGGCTACATCACCGCCGCCACCTATGACATCAACGGCGGCCTCCAGGTTTCCTAACCCCAACCCGGCCCGCCGCCCGTTGCGCTATCACTTTTCGGCCTTATCCTCCCGGAATGGCCGCCAAGAGTGATGGCGCAACGGGTTCTAACGCCACGGTCTAGGCTGGCTCCATGAGCGCCGCCCGCAGCCTGCACCCCAGCCCCCGCACGCTGGAGGTCGAATCCCTCGACAGCTTCGACCGGCTGGTCGCGGCCGGGGCCAAAACCATACAGGGCTGGCATGTCCAGTCACTGGACCTGCGCGGCCGGACGGCACAGCTCGCCGCGCTGCACGTGCAGGGCGGGATCTTCCTCGGATGCACCTTCGACGCCGGCGTGGAGGAGTCGCTGCGCAGCGGCGGCGCCCTGATCTTCCCCAAGCTTGAGGCGGTCCCGTTCAACCCGTACCGCGGGCGGCTCTACACCCCGCAGGAGCTCTACGCGGGGATCTCCGGCTCACGCTATGAGGACACCCCGGACGCCAGGGTGTACCAGTGGAGCATCCGGCCGGGCCAGCGCCACCGGCTGGACTCCACCCTGGCCGCGGCCCTGCATGACCATTCGATCGGGGACGCCCTCGATGACCTGACCCGCTCGGAACTCTGCGCCGGCCGGACCATGGTGGGCGTGATGGGCGGGCATGCCGCGCACCGCGGTTCCGCCGTCTTCGAGGAGGCCGCGCTGCTGGGACGGCTGCTGGCGAGGGACGGCCGGGTGGTGGCCACCGGCGGCGGACCCGGCACCATGGAGGCCGCCAACCTGGGCGCCTACCTGAGCCAGGCACCCGAGCGGGACTTCCGGAGCGCCCTGGCTGATCTCGCCGCGGTTCCGGGGTTCCTGCCCTCCGTGTCGGAGTGGGCGCGGTCCGCTGCCGCCGTCGTCGAACGCCATCCGGACGGCACGCCGTCGCTGGGGGTCCCCACGTGGTTCTACGGGCACGAGCCGCCGAATTTCTTCGCCACGCACATCGCCAAGTACTTCGCGAACGCCATCCGCGAGGCCATCCTCCTGGAGTTGTGCAACGGCGGCATTGTCTTCCTGCCCGGCTCCGGCGGCACCGTGCAGGAGATTTTCCAGGATGCCTGCGAGAACTACTACGGCACCCCGGAGACCATCATGCCGATGGTGCTGGTGGGGCAGGAGCACTGGCTCCGGCGCTACCCGGCCTGGCCCCTGCTGCAGAGCCTCGCCGCCGGACGGCAGATGGAGAACCGGATCTTCCTGGTGGACACCGTGGAGGAAGCGCTCGCCGTCCTGGACCGTTAGCCGGTCAGAGGTCCTTGCGGCACTGCGCCTTGCCCAGCTGGTACAGGCCGTTCAGATCGCCCGCGGCCAGGCCGTCCGGGGCGCCGATCTCCGGGTACATCAGCTGCACCGGGTCATTCACATGCTCCAGCCCCATGACATGGCCGAGCTCGTGCAGGATCACCGCCGTGGCATACGCGGACCCGTCCGGCTGGCTGAGGTCCTCGGCGATCTGCGGGGCGTCGAGTTCCAGGCTGCCGGTGACAAAGCTCTTGGGCCCGTCGCCGAAGCTGAAGTGGGTGCTGCCGCCGGTGCCGATCACCGGTCCCTTGAGCTGCGGCGCCTGGTCCGGGGTGGTCCACGCGATCAGCAGCGGCGCCCAGCGTTCCCCGTAGACGTCCTGCTGGTACGGGATGCGGGACTGCGACGGCGCCTCGGTGGTGGAACCGTCATCGACGAACTGGATGCCGGTCGCCCGGGAGATCGTCCTGATCGCGTCCTCGACCAGGCGCTCGGCGCCTTCCGGAGCCAGCGCCGCGTTCACCACGTAGTGCAGCGGCCGGCACGGCGAATAGCCCACCGGACTGCCGTCGTCGTTCGTGGCCAGGAACTTGTACGAGTCGCTGGCCACATCCGGTTGCTGCGGGTGTCCCAGTGGCTCGTCCTGTTCTTCGACTCCGGGCGGGGAGTGTCTGTCCGGACCGACTCAGCAACGGCCGGCTGCCCGGGCTGGCCCGCCATCGCCGTGCCCGGACCGGTTCCGCGGCTGACTTCGAAGAGTCCCGAGAAGCGCGGATCCCCGTAGATGAAGCCTGCGGCCAGGAACGCGGCCCCGGCAATCACCGTAGCGGCGGCGAGTCCGCGGAACATCCGCCACGTGGTGCGGGGACGGCTGTGCCGCGGTGACCGGTCCCGGAACTCAGGACCGTCCACTAGGCGACCACGGCGCCGAAGGCCATACCGAGCAGATAGGTCACACCGGCCGCGCCCATGCCGATCGCCAGCTGGCGGAGCCGCGCGTGGTGGGCGAGGTGCCGGAGAGGAGTCCGACGACGCCGCCGGTGAACAGGAGTGCCAGGCCCACCAGAGCCGCGGACACCACGAGAGCCGCGACGCCGGTCATGCCCAGGACAAAGGGCAGGATGGGCACGATGGCGCCGGAGGCGAAGAAGCAGAAGCTCGACGCCGCCGCGCTCCAGGCGGTGCCGACGGCAACATGTTCGTCCCGGGATTCCGGGACCTCCGGCTGCAGGGAGAGGCTGGGATCGCAGTCGCAGTCGCGCAGGCCCATCCGCTCCGCGACGCGGTGCTCGGCAGCCTCCCGCGACATGCCGCGGGCCAGGTAGACCAGCAGGAGTTCGTTGTGTGCGATGTCGAGCGACGGTGCGGCGGCCAGGGTGATCTGGGTGGGGAGCGTAGCGGCCAGGAGTTCGCGCTGGGAGCGCACGGAAATGAATTCGCCGGCTCCCATGGACAGCGCCCCGGCCAGCAGCCCGGCGACACCGCTGAGCAGGACCACGGAACTGCCCACGCCGGAGGCAGCCATGCCCATGACCAGGGACAGGTTGCTGACCAGCCCGTCGTTGGCCCCGAAGACGGCCGCGCGGAACGTGCCGGCCAGCCGGTTGCGGCCCCGGGTGGCGAGCCCGCGGACCACTTCCTCGTGGATCTGTTCGTCGGCAACCATGGCCGGCGTGGCGGAGGGCTCGGTGGCGTACGGAGACCGGCTTTCGGCCCGCTGGGCGAGGGCCAGCACAAACACCGAGCCGAAGTGGCGTGCCAGGAAACCCAGGAACTGACTGCGGAGTGAGGCGGGGCGGGGGCGGCCGGCCTGGTCGCCGAGCAGTTGGAGCCAGTGCGCCTCGTGGCGGCCTTCGGCCTCGGCCAGGGCGAGGAGGATCTCGCGCTCTTCGCCGTCGCGGTTCTGGGCCAGGTCCCGGTAGACGGAAGCTTCGGCGCGTTCGTCGGCGAGGTACTGCCGCCACCGCTTGATGTCCGCCGCGCTGGGTGTGGCGGCGGGCGGAGTTGCGCTGCTGGATGTTGCGGCGTGCGGGGCGGCGGGCGCGTCCTCGCGGGGTTCCGGGCGGCGGGGGTCCGGGTTGGACGGATCAGATGTGGCGTGCTGAGACACGGAAGCTCCTGGGCTTAAGCGGGCATGGTTCGGCCCCATTGCGTTCCCAGCGTACCCCGTATTTCCGCGTTTTTTCGGCTGGTGATCCTCAGCGGGGAGTTTAGGCAAACCGTAAAAATCCTGGCGCTGGGCGGACGTTTGCGGCTGCCGCGGTCAGCGTCGGCGGGAGGTCTTGACCGGCCGGGTTCCCGGTGTTCGAATGAAAATCCAGGGTGTGCTCTTCGGAGCCGCTGCCGCCACCCCAGTCACACGGAGGTTGCATCATGGACAACATCGGTTCCCGTCCTATCCAGCCGGCCCGGGATTCCCTCGAGTCCGATCCCGCCTACGACTACGCCGAGGACGCGCCCGTGAGTGACGCCGCGGAGACCGAGGAGGAAGAGCTGTTCGAAGAGGCCGACCGGATCGTGCCCTTGGACGAACAGGACTTCCTGGGCGACGAGAAACCGGTGGTGGCCCGCGACGGGGAAGAATTCCTTGAGCCTGAGGAAAATGAATGATGCCCAACGGTTTGAGTGTCAACCGGGTTGAAGGTTCAGCTTAAGTTCGACGGCGGCGCCCCTCAGTGGGAGCGCCGCCGTCGAACGTTAACTCGCTGTCAGAACCCTAGTGGGTCAAGACCCTAATGGGTCAGGACGGGGACCTGTTCTTCCTCGGCCGCGCCGCCGGCGACGCGGCGGTGCCAGTTGGCCATGACCGCGGGGTCCGTCGGCTTGGTCAGCAGGGACACCGCAATGTAAACCACTGCGGAGGCCAGCAGGCCGAAGTAGATCGGCTCGTTGGCGTAGATGCCGTCCAGCGGGACCTCAGCGTTGATCTCCAGGACGATCATGGTCCCGAGGGTGATGACCGAGCCCACCGCCATGGAGGCGGCGGCGGCCACACCGGTGCCGCGCTTCCAGACCAGGCCGCCCAGGATGGCGACGAGGAGGCCGCCCACCAGGATGTCGTACGCGATGGTGAGGGCTGCGACGACGTCCTTGGTGATGATGGCGACGATGATCGCGACGATCCCGAGGCCCAGGACCCACATACGGTTGGCCCTGACGTCGTGCTCCGGGTTGTCCGTGTCATCGGTGTTGATGTTCTTGCCGAACCAGCTGGCGACGAACGGCAGGACGTCGGCGCGGGCCACGGTGGCGGCGGCGATCAGGGCGCCGGAAGCCGTGGACATCATGGCGGCGACAGCGGCGGCGAGCACCAGGCCGCCGATGCCGATCGGCAGCAGGTTGGTGGCGACCTCGGCGTAGACAACGTCCTTGCCGAGGGCCTTGACGTCGATGTCCGGCAGCGCCACGCGGGCGCCCAGGCCGATCAGGGCACCGGCTGCACCGTAGAGGATGCAGTAGATGCCGGCCGTGGCGCCGCCCCAGCGGGCCACCGAGGGGTCTTGGCGGTGAAGACGCGCTGCCAGATGTCCTGGCCGATCAGCAGGCCCAGGGTGTAGACGACGAAGTACGTGATGATCGTCTGGACGCCGATACCGTCAATCTGGAAGAAGCTGGCATCCACGCGGGCCCGGATGCCCTCGAAGCCGCCGGCTGCGTTGAGCGTGAACGGCAGCATCAGGAGGAAGATGCCGACCGTCTTGATGACGAACTGGACCTGGTCGGCCAGCGTGATGGACCACATGCCGCCGATGGTCGAGTAGACCAGGACAATCGCGCCGCCGATGGCGATCGCGAGGGCGCGGTCCCAGCCGAAGAGGACCACAAAGATGGTGGCGTAGGCGCCGGTGGAGGTGGCGCAGAGCATCAGCGTGTAGGCCAGCATCACGATGCCGGACGTCTGGGTGGCGTTGCTGCCGTAGCGCAGGCTCAGCATCTGGGACACGGTGTAGATCTTGAGTTTCTGGATGGTGCCGGCGAAGAGCAGGCTGAGCAGCAGCACGCCGGCGCCGATCGCGACGACGAGCCACATGCCGGAGATGCCGAACTTGTAGCCCAGGCCGACGCCACCGACGGTGGAGGCGCCACCGAGCACGACGGCGGCCATGGTTCCGGTGTAGAGGAACGGGCCGAGGCGGCGGCCGCCACCAGGAAGTCGCTGTTGTTCTTGGTGCGGGACTTACCCCACCACCCGAACGCCAGCATGGCGACCAGGTACACCACCACAATGGCGATGTTGACGAAACTTGCGTCCATTAAGGGCTCCTCAGAGCTGTTCGGAGCACGGCTGAACCCTCCGGCGCTGAACAGGGCGCCGGGGCTCAGGTGCTTCATGACGGGTACGGTGACGGTCTGCCGGCGGAAGTGTCCCTGGGTAAGGTACTCCGCCGTGCCTTATGGCATCTATTGCCTAATAGGCAACACTTGTTGCCAAACAGTATGTTGTGATCCGGGTAACAGTCAAGACGCATTACGCGGCGCGGGCGGATCCGGCCTCCTGGGGATGCCGTCCCGCTAGTATTGCTCCAACAATGGGGCCGAGCGGCCGGCCGTGAAAGGTTCCTACATGAAGGCACTACCAGTTGAACCGAGCAACGTTCCCGTTGCCATCGGTTCCCGGATCCGCGCCGCGAGGCAGTCGCAGCGGCTCACCATCGAGCAGGTGGCCGATGCCACCGGGCTGACCAAAGGTTTCCTCAGTCGGGTGGAGCGCGACCTCACTTCACCGTCGGTGGCGTCCCTGGTGACGCTGTGCCAGGTGCTCTCCATCTCGATCGGCGATCTCTTCGCCGCCCCGGAAACGCATCTCACCAAGAAGAACGAGGGCCCGCGGATCTCGCTCGGCGGCGAGGGCATCGTGGAGCGGCTGCTGACCGCGCGCTCGGAGCGCCGTGTGCAGATCATCCAGGCCGTGATCGAGCCCCGCGGCCGCGGCGAATCGGAACTCTACGCAGTGGACTGCGACGTCGACGTCCTCCACGTGGTCAAAGGCAGCATCCGGCTGATCCTCACCAACGAAGAATTCGAACTGCACACGGGGACACCGTGACGTTCCCCGGCCGCGAGCCGCACACCTGGGTGAACCCGACGGACGACGCCGTCGAGGTCCTCTGGGTGCTGGTCCCCGCCGCCAGCCGCTAGGTCCGGTCCGCGCTCCTGCCCAGTTACTCGCTCCGGTACCGGCCCCAAGCGGACGCAGCCCCTGGATTTCCGCGGGTTGGCTCGGCGCCAGCCGCAGCCGGGGAAAGCAACTGGGCTGGAACGTCGGACCACCGTCACATGGCGAGCATCAGTAAACATTTGATGCACAAGAGACAACTTCGAGTGTATGATGGCTGTCACACCCGTCGGTCAATCCTCGAAGGAGAGGCTTTCTTTGGAAGAGCTGCGCATCGAGGCCAATGGCAACCTTGGCCCCATCGATTCATCCCGCATTCCGCGCTACGCGGGAGCCGCCACCTATGCGCGCCTGCCGCGGCTGGACCAGGTCGCGAAGGCGGACGTCACCCTGGTCGGCGTCCCCTTCGACTCGGGCGTCTCGTACCGCCCCGGCGCCCGCTTCGGGTCCAACCACATCCGCGAGGCCAGCCGCCTGCTGCGCCCGTACAACCCGGCCTGGGACGTCAGCCCGTTCGAAAACATCCAGGTGGCCGACGCCGGCGACATGGCCGTCAATCCCTTCAACATCAACGAAGCGATCGAGACCATCCAGCAGAACGCCCTGGACCTGACCGCCTCCGGCAGCAAACTGGTCACCCTCGGCGGCGACCACACCATCGCGCTGCCGCTGCTGCGCGCCGCCGCGGAACGCGCCGGCGAGCCCGTCGCCATGCTGCACTTCGACGCGCACCTGGATACCTGGGACACCTACTTCGGTGCCGAATACACCCACGGCACCCCGTTCCGCCGCGCTGTCGAGGAAGGCATCCTGGACACCGAGGCCATCAGCCACATCGGCACCCGAGGCCCGCTCTACGGCAAGAAGGACCTCGACGACGACCACCGCTTCGGCTTCGGCATCGTCACCTCCGCCGACGTCTACTACCAGGGCGTGCTGGAAACCGTCGCCAAGGTCCGCGACCGGATCGGCAACCGCCCGCTCTACATCTCGGTGGACATCGACGTGCTGGATCCGGCCCACGCGCCCGGCACCGGAACCCCGGAAGCCGGCGGCATCACCAGCCGCGAACTGCTGGAAATCATCCGCGGCTTCCGCGGCATGAACCTCGTGGGGGCCGACGTCGTCGAGGTCGCCCCCGCGTACGACCATGCGGACATCACCGGCGTCGCCGCCAGCCACGTGGCCTACGAACTGGTCACACTGATGGCGGACCGCGCGGTGGAAGGCGACCGCTTCGGCGCGGCCAACGGTTATGCCGCCCAGGCCCTCGGCCAGGAATCCCGCCGTCCGGCAGGCTTCGCGACTCCGGCGTCCCAGCGCGTCGAAAGCGGGGTATCCCAGTGACCGGCGTACGCAACGGCGGCGACCTCGTCGTCGAGACCCTCGAAGCCCTCGGCGCCAAGACCGTCTTCGGCATCCCGGGCCAGCACGCCCTGGGCCTCTTCGATGCGATGGGCCGCGGAAACCTGCACTTCGTCTCCTCCCGGGTGGAGAACAACTCGGCCTTCGCAGCTGACGGCTACTCCCGCGCCACCGGCGAGGTGGGCGTCCTCTTCCTCTCCACCGGCCCCGGCGCCCTGACCTCCCTGGCCGGTCTGCAGGAAGCCTACGCCACCGGCGTTCCCATGGTGGTCGTCGCGAGCCAGATCCCGCTCGAAGGGCTCGGCGCGCGCCGCAAGGGCATGCTGCACCAGCTCGATGACCAGAAGGCCTCGGCCGCGAACGTCACCAAGAGCCAGCGGCTGATCCAGCACGCCTCCGGCATCCCCTCCGCTATCCAAGACGCCTGGACCGAGGCGATCTCCTCGCCGCAGGGACCCGTGTGGCTGGAAATCCCGCAGAACGTCCTGCTGGATCCCATCATGGTTCCGCCGGTGGAGGACGCCCTCGCCGAAACCGCCGACAACCCGCCCCGTGTGGAACTGGTCCGCGAAGCCGTGAAATGGCTTTCGACGGCGGAACGTCCCGCCATCATCGCCGGCGGTGGCACCCGCCGCGGCCGGGCCGAGAAATCGTTGCTCTCCATTGCCGAGAAGCTGCGGGCGCCGGTTATCTGCACCCCGGGGGCAACGGCGCGTTCCCGTGGAACCACGAGCTCTCACTGCAGTCCTGGATCGAGGACCAGCACATGACGGAGCTGCTCGAAGACGCCGACGTGCTGATCGTCATCGGCTCCTCGCTGGGTGAAGTGACGTCCAACTACTTCACCTTTGAGCCGCGGGGCCGGATCATCCAGATCGACGCCGAACCCCGCGTGCTGGAATCCAACCGCCCCGGCCTGGGCATCCGGGCCGACGCCGGGCAGGCGCTCGACGCCCTCGACGCCGCCCTGACGGAGCCGCACGGGGAGCGTGCGGACTGGCACGGCACCTCACCGGAAGCGCTGGTCAAGGAATCCCTGGCCAAGGTCAAGGCCCGGCTGGAATCCCAGGACCTCGGCAAGGAACTGCAGTTCATGGCGGACATCCGCGAGGCCGTCCCCTCCGCCATGCAGACGTTCTGGGACATGACCATCTCCGCCTACTGGGCCTGGAGCTGCTGGGACGCCCGCGAAGGCCAGTTCCACTCCGCCCAGGGCGCCGGCGGGCTGGGCTTCGGCTTCCCCGCGGCGATCGGCGGCGCCGTCGGACTGGAAACCACCGGCCGGCCCGGCGGTTCAGCCCGTGTGCTCGCCGTGTCCGGCGACGGTTCGGCGATGTACTCCATCTCCGAGCTGGCCACGGCCAAGCAGCACAACGTCCCGGTCACCTGGCTGATAGTGGACGACGGCGGCTACGGCATCCTGCGTGAATACATGGTGGGCGCCTTCGGCAAGGCCACCGCCACCGAACTCGCCCGTCCCGACTTCGTCAAGCTGGCGGAGGCGTTCGGGGTTCCGGCCGTCCGCGTTGCCCCCGAGGACGTCGGGGACGCGCTCAGGGCAGGATTCGCCGCCGACGGACCGAACGTCGTCGTCGTCGAAACCTTGCTCAAGATGTTCGCCCCCACCCACCTGGAGGCATAACCGCCCGGACGTCTGGGCACGTTCCACACCACAGCGCGGACCGGCAGCACTGCTGCCGGTCCGCGCTTGGCATTTAAGCCGCAGAGCTCCCGTATCAGGGTTAGTTTCCCAAAGTAACTAAATTCCGGTATATTTGTTGCCTTAGGCAAACAAAACCAGCGAAGGCAACGAATAGGGAGCCGCTATGGCAGTCGCGCCGGACACCGCCGCCAAACTCGTCCACCAGATCTTCGATCTGCAACGTGCCGTCCGATGCGTCGCCGCTCTGAAGCTGCGCGGCGAGGACACCGGCGTGGCCCTCCAGGGTGTGCTGCGTTTCGTGGGGAGGGGAATCCCGGGCCACCGCGCTGGCGGACCGGCTCGGCGTCAGCGCCCCGTCCTCAGCCGGCACATCGCCGAACTGGAGGAACAGGGCTACGTGGTCCGCCGGCCCGACCCCTGGACGGGCGGGCGCAACTGATCGCGCTCTCCGCATCGGGGGTCGAAAAACTCCGCTCCATCGAGGAGCAGCGCGCCGCCACACTTCTCGATTTCCTGCAGGACTGGAGCGAGCAGGACGTCGAGGAAACCACCCATACCCTGCAGAAACTTGCTGAGTCCCTCAGGACGTCAGCCCGGGCAACGACGGCCGGATCCACCACCACGACCGACATTGTTTGAGGAGCACCCCATGGCAGTAATCACCGAAAAGCCACCCGCCCCGGCGGCGGTGATGACCCACCGCCAGATCCTGGAAGCCCTCACGGGCCTGCTGGCAGCGTTCTTCACCGCGATCATCAGCAGCACCATCGTCGCGAACGCCCTGCCCACGATCATGTCCGAGCTCCATGGAACCCAGACGGACTTCGCCTGGGTCATCACCGCGGCCCTGCTGGCCAACGCCGCCACCACTCCTATTTGGGGCAAACTCGCCGACCTCTTTAACAAGAAGCTCCTGGTCCAGCTCAGCATCGTGATCTTCGTGGCCGGGTCCGTCATGGCGGGCCTGTCCGAGACCATCCCGCTGCTGCTCACCGCCCGCGTCATCCAGGGCATCGCCATGGGCGGGCTCACCGCACTGGCCATGGCCATCATCGGCTCCATCATCCCGCCGCGCGACCGCGGCAAGTACTCCGGCTACATGGGCGCCGTGATGGCCGTGGGCACCGCCGGGGACCGCTGCTTGGCGGGTTCATCGTGGACAGCCCGCTCGGCTGGCGCTGGACCTTCTTCGTGTGCGTCCCGCTCGCCGTGATCGCCCTGGTCCTGCTGCAGGTCACCCTGAAACTGCCGCACGTCCGGCGTCCTGCGAAGATCGACTGGCTCGGCTCCATCCTGCTGACCTCGGGCGTGAGCCTGCTGCTGATCTGGGTGTCGTTTGCCGGCAACCCGGACTACTACGACTGGTGGTCCTGGCAGACGGCGGCCATGGTGGGCGGCGGCATCGTCCTGCTGGCCCTGCTGGTCCTGGTGGAATCCAAGGTGCCGCAGCCGATCATTCCGCTGAAGATCATCTCGCAGCGCACCACCGCCCTCTCCATTCTTGCCTCGATCGCCGTCGGCGTCGGGATGTTCGGCTCCTCCGCGTTCCTGGGCCAGTACTTCCAGGTGGCACGCGGCGCATCACCCACCGAGGCCGGGCTCCTGACCCTGCCGATGATCGCCGGCAACCTGATCGGGTCCGTCGTCTCCGGACAGCTGATCAGCCGGACCGGAAAGTGGAAGCGGTACCTGGTGGCGGGCGCCGTCCTGCTGATCAGCGGCCTCGGGCTGACCGGAACCATCGATCACACCACCGATCTCTGGCTGACCGGTGTCTACACCGCGATCCTCGGCCTCGGACTGGGCCTGCTGATGCAGAACCTCGTCCTGGCCGTGCAGAACACCGTGCGGGCCAGCGACATCGGAACGGCCAGCGCCTCCGTCGCGTTCTTCCGGTCGGTGGGCGGCGCCATCGGCGTCTCCGTGCTCGGCGCCATCATGGGGAACCGGGTCAAAGAACTCGCTGCCGAGGGATTCGCCGCAGCGGGGATTCCCACCAGCGGCGGCGCCGGCGCCAGCATGGACCTAAAGGACATGCCCGAACCCGTCCGCGAGATCATGCGGGCCGCCTATGGTGACGCCACGGCCCAGATCTTTATGGTCTCCGCGATCGTCGGTGTGGTCGCCCTGATCGCGATCCTCTTCATCAAGGAGGAGCCGCTGCGGCGCACGGTGGACATCGCCTGCCCTGCCGCCGGTTCTGCCACGTCCGACGGCGGCCCGGGCACCGGTGCCGCAGCGTCCGACGGCGGCCCGGCCACCGGTGCCGCAGCGTCCGACGGCGTCCGCGGCACCGCCAGCGGCAGCATGTTGTCGAAAAGTACGCCGTTTGGATGATTTTCGGTCGCCGATGTTCCACCCGGGCTGGTCGTTTCGTAGAGTTGGATGGCTATGGCTGTCGGCCCCCTTTGCTACTACTAGGAGCATCCGGTTGATGTTCCCCGCCAGACTCTTCTCCAGCCTCATTCATTCGGTATCTCCTAAGGACTCGTGGGCATGCTTGTCACTCTTATACGGCGCTACTCGAAGCCGTATCTGCCATACATCTGGGCAGTCATTTTCTTCCAGCTGGCCTCCACCATCGCGGCGCTGTACCTTCCCAGCCTGAACGCCCAGATCATTGACGAGGGCGTTTCCCGCGGCGATACGGACTACATCTGGCGCACCGGCGGGTGATGCTGGGCGTCGCCCTCATCCAGGTCGCCACCGCGATCGCCGGGGTGTACTTCGGGTCCAAGGCCGCCATGGCGTTCGGCCGCGACCTGCGCCGCGGCGTGTTCCGCCAGGTCACCAGCTTCTCCGCGAAGGACGTCAACGTCTTCGGCGCCCCCACCCTGATCACGCGCGGCACCAACGACGTCCAGCAGGTGCAGATGCTCATGCTGATGGGCCTGAACTTTATGGTGGCCACCCCCATCATGTGCATCGGCGGCATCATCATGGCGCTCCGCGAGGACCTCAACCTGTCCTGGCTGGTCTGGGTTTCCGTTCCGGTGCTCATCGTCGTGGTGGGCTACTTGGTGGTCCGCCTGATGCCGCTGTTCCGTTCCATGCAGACGAAGATCGACCGGCTTAACGGCGTCCTCCGCGAACAGATCATCGGCATCCGCGTTGTCCGTGCTTTCGTCCGCGAACCCCACGAGGCCGAACGCTTCGGCGCCGCCAACAAGGACCTGACCGACGTGTCACTGAAAATCGGTGCGCTCTTCGTGCTGATGTTCCCGGCCATCGGCATGATCCTGCACGTCTCCACCGCGGCCGTGCTGTGGTTCGGCGGCCAGCGGGTCGACGCCGGCGAAATGCAGGTCGGGCAACTCACGGCCTTCCTCCAGTACCTGCTGCAGATTTTGATGGCCGTGATGATGGGCACCTTTATGGCCATGATGATTCCGCGCGCCTCGGTGTGCGCGGACCGCATCGGTGAGGTGCTCGACGTCGAACCCTCCATCCACGAGGCACTCACCCCCGTGGCGCCGGCTGAGAAGGCCGGCCGGATTGAATTCCGGAACGTGTCCTTCGCCTACCCCGGCGCCGAAGCGCCGGTGCTCAGCGACATCAGCTTCACCGCCGAGCCGGGGCAGACCGTGGCGATCATCGGCTCCACCGGCGCCGGTAAGTCCAGCCTGCTGGCCCTGCTGCCCCGCCTCTACGACGCCGCATCGGGGAGGTGCTGCTCGACGGCGTCCCGGTCACCAACCTGGACCGGGCAGAAATCACCCAGCGCGTCGCCATGGTGCCGCAGCGGCCGTACCTGTTCTCGGGGACCATCGAGCACAACCTGCGCTTCGGCAAGCCCGACGCCACGGACGAGCAGCTCTGGGACGCCCTGACCGTGGCCCAGGCGGCGGACTTTGTGCGCGAGAAGAAAAACGGGCTCGGCTCACGGATAGCCCAGGGCGGCACCAACGTCTCGGGCGGCCAGCGCCAGCGGCTCTGCATCGCCCGCGCCCTCGTCACCGAACCCAAGGTCTTCCTGTTCGACGACTCCTTCTCCGCCCTCGACGTCGCCACGGACGCCCGGCTCCGCCGGGCCTCAAGGCGAAAACCGCGGACGCCACCGTCATCATCGTCGGCCAGCGCGTCTCCACCATCGCCGACGCCGACCAGATCCTGGTGCTCGACAACGGCCGGATCGTGGACCGCGGCACGCACGAAGAGCTGCTGGAGAGTTCCAGCACCTACCAGGAAATTGTCGAATCCCAGCTGACCGCGGAGGCAGTGGCATGAGCACCAAAGAGAACGTCACGCCAAACTCCGGCAGGCCCGCCGCCACGGAACCCGACCCGCAGCCCGTCGCCAGGGAATCCGACCCGCAGCTCGCCGCGACGGAGCCGGACGACGATTTCTACGAGGAGGAATACAAGCCCGGCGAAGCCGACGGCGGCATGTTCGGCGACATTCCGGCCAAAAAGGCCCAGCACTTCTGGCCCTCCGCGAAGCGGCTGATGGGCCTGCTCAAGCCCGAGCGGGCCGGCATCATCGCCGTGCTCGCGATGGTGACGGTCGCCGTCGTCCTCAACGTCGTCGCACCGCGGATCCTCGGCCAGGCAATGGACGTGATCTTCGCCGGCGTCATCGGCAAGCAGCTGCCGGCCGGCGGCAGCAAAGACCAGTTCGTCGAAGGCCTGCGTGCCCAGGGCCAGGACAACTTCGCGGACATGCTCGCCAGGATGGACGTCATCCCGGGTGTCGGCATCAACTTCCAGGAGCTCGCTTTCCTGATCAGCGTGGTGCTGGTGATGTACTTCGTCGCCAACATCTTCCTGTGGCTGCAGGGCTACGTCCTGAACATCCTGGTCATGCGGGTGGTCCGCCAGCTCCGTGACGACACCGAGAAGAAGCTCAACCGGCTCCCGCTGAACTATTTCGACACCCGCCAGCGCGGCGACATTCTCTCGCGGGTCACCAACGACGTGGACAACATCCAGCAGGCGCTGCAGCAGGCCTTCGCGCAGCTGGTGAACTCGGCACTGACGGTGATCGGCATCGTCATCATGATGTTCATCGTGTCCTGGCAGCTGGCGCTGATTGCCCTCGTCGCGCTGCCGCTCTCGGCCGTCGCCGCCGGCATCATCGGCTCCCGCAGCCAGAAGCTCTTCGCCGCCCAGTGGAAGAACACCGGCGAACTCAACGGCCAGATCGAGGAATCCTTCTCCGGGCACGACCTCGTCCGGGTCTTCGGCCGCGACGCCGACATGCTGGACCGCTTCGACGAGCGGAACGAGGCCCTCTACAAGGCCAGCTTCGGCGCGCAGTTCGTCTCCGGCATGATCATGCCGGTCATGCAGTTCGTGTCCTACCTCAGCTACGTGGGAATCGCCGTTGTCGGCGGCCTCCGCGTCGCGTCCGGCGGGATGAGCCTGGGCGACGCCACTGCGTTCATCCAGTACTCGCGCGAGTTCACCCAGCCGCTGGGCCAGATGGCGGGCATGGCCAACATGCTGCAGTCCGGTGTCGCCTCCGCGGAACGTGTCTTTGAATTCCTCGACGCCGAGGAACAGGACGCCGAGACCGCCACCGAGCAGCTGCCGGCCAAGACCGACGGCCACGTCGAGTTCCGGCACGTGTCCTTCAGCTACACCCCGGACAAGCCGCTGATCGAGGACCTGTCCTTCACCGCGGAACCCGGGCACACCGTCGCGATCGTCGGCCCCACCGGGGCCGGCAAGACCACCCTGGTGAACCTCGTGATGCGCTTCTATGAACTCCAGGGCGGCAGCATCACCCTGGACGGCGTGGACATCACCCACCTGAGCCGTGCGGAGCTTCGCGCCAAGGTGGGCATGGTGCTGCAGGATGCCTGGCTCTTCGGCGGAACCATCTACGACAACATCCGCTACGGCAAGCTGGACGCCACCGAGGAACAGGTGATGGAGGCGGCGAAAGCCACCTTCGTGGACCGGTTTGTCCGCGCCCTCCCGGACGGCTACAACACCGTCATCGACGAGGAAGGCAACAACGTCAGCGCCGGTGAGAAGCAGCTGATCACCATTGCCCGGGCCTTCGTGGCCAATCCCTCTCTCCTGATCCTGGACGAGGCCACCAGCTCGGTGGACACCCGCACCGAAGTGCTTGTCCAGAAGGCCATGGCCGCTCTCCGCACCGAGCGCACCAGCTTCGTGATCGCGCACCGCCTCTCCACCATCCGCGACGCCGACACCATCCTGGTGATGGAGGCCGGCCGGATCGTGGAGCAGGGCGCCCACGCCGAGCTGCTGGACCTCAAGGGCGCCTACTACCGGCTCTACATGTCCCAGTTCGCCGGCGAGGACGCAGAAACGGCCTTTGCGGAAAACACGGCAAACGATGCGACGGCGGTGCACAGCTGAGCGCCGCCGGCCCCGCCGCATGGTCCGCAGAGTCAGTGTCCCGGCGCATCGAGGTGCAGATCCCGATGCGCTGGGGCGACATGGACGCCTACGGCCACATTAACAACGTCCAGATCGTCCGGATCCTCGAGGAAGCCCGCATCGCGGCCTTCGGGCCGCCCCGGGGCTCCGGGCTGCCGGGCATCGAGCCCCCGGTGCCTCTCTTCAACGAGGTCCCGGAGGGGACCCTGGCGCTGATCGTGGAACACAAGATCCGCTACGTCCGGACCCTTGAGTACCGCAACGTGCCGGCCCTGGTCCAGCTCTGGATCGGCGCGGTGAAGGGTGCCAGCTTCGACATCCACTACCTCGTGCAGGACCCCGTCACGCGCGAGGACTGCGTCCGGGCCACGAGCCATCTGGCGTTCGTGGACGAGACCACGGGCCGGGTGCTCAGGCTGACGCCGGAGCAGAAGGAGAAGCTCGCCCGGTTCACCCCGGCCCACGCCGGGTGAACCCACCCGGTGAGCAGCCAGGTCCCACACGGCAGGCAAATCCGGTCCCATGGACTCTATCTCGCTCCGCGGATCGTCCCTAGAATAAAAATCCGCGGGCAGTACGCCCCGAAGCCAAGGAGCGCAGATCATGGTGACCAAACGAGCACGCAAGAGGAACGCTCAGAAGAAGACCTGGAAGGAACTCTCGCCCATGGCGAAGTTCGGGACGATTTCCGCCGCACTCGTCCAGCTCTCGATGCTGGTCGCCGCGCAGCGGGACATCGCACGCCGCCCGGCTGACCAGATCCGCGGCAGCAAGGCGTTGTGGCGGGTGGCGACCTTGGTCAACTTCGTCGGTCCGGGCAGCTACTTCACATTCGGCGTCAGGCGCGGCCGCGCCGCCAAGTAAGGAACGCGCTACCGTTCAGTAACTTTGGGGCGGACCGTGATGCGGGCTGTCAGCTTAAGCCTGTAAATTGAAAGCATGACCCCAGCCAAAAAGCCTGCCATGCACCGCGCCCTCGGCATCTCCAAAGAGATCGAAGACGCGGCGTGGTTCGTTTTGGGGCCGGGGCTGCACGGTAAACCGTCGGCCCTGGACGGACGCACCAAAACGTGGTCGGTGCAGGCCGCAGCGGAGCTCCTCGACCGCCTCGAACGCGGGGTGCCGGACCCCAAGGCTCCCATGATGACCAACCTGCGGCAGAACCTTCAGGACGCTTCCCGGGGCGCCAAGCAGCTGGCGGTCGAGCTGCTTTTCCTGCAGTCCCTGCCGCTGGCGCACGAGGTGAAGTCCCTCAAGGTCAAGCGCGCGAGGGTGGCCGAGGCCGCGTCCTGGCTCGAGCCGCCGCTGGAACTGCCGGACGAGCTGTATGCCGGCATGACGGATCACGGAGTCATCCGCGACCGCACCGCCGAGTTCAACTGGACCATCTGGGACCACCTGAAATGGCTCTGCCGGTTTGTGCAGCACGTCGCCCAGCGTCCGCCGGGCGCCGTCGCGGCGGCCGTCAAGGATCCGCTGGCGTTCCACCAGCTGGTGGCGGCACCCCGATGACCAGCCGGCCATTCGCCGCAGCATCGAATTCCTGGTCTGGCCCAGCTACTTCGAGCCGGTCGTTGCCGACGTCGAACGCCAGGAGATCCGCGACGCTTTTGCCTCCCTGGTGGGCGGGGCGAAGGGCGACAGCGACGAGGAAGTTTCCGCGGACATCCACCGCATCCGGCTGCACCTCGACGAGCAAGCCGGCCAGCGCATCGACTGGTACTCCCGGCAGCTGGTGAGCCAGTGGCGGAAGGTGGGCGACCCCGGCGGCGCGCCTGGCTGCTGCGCACCCACCACGACAACGCCGAACTGCTCGGCACCTGGCAGGCCGAGGAATCGGTGACGCTCGACGTCGAACACCTCCGCCTGCTGGACCCCGGCGTCACCGCCGGGCTGGTCCAACATGCCGTGGACGAGGACTACAAGCACCTCGGCTACGTGGAACGCGAGGACACCAAAACCGCGGTCTTCGCCTTCCTGACCGTGATGAAGCCCGGCGACCTGACCCTGTACCAGAGCTCGGGCACCGTCCGTGTGGGCGTGGTCCTCGGGGAGCCTGAGCACCACGAGGACAACCGCCGGCTCCGCCGCAAGGTCCGCTGGTTCGACGAAACCCACAACATGACCGAGCTGCCCCGCCACGTGCAGCGCCAGCTGGCCACCTCCGGCATCGTCGTGGACATCACCCGCGTTATCCAGGCCCTGGAAGCGCTTCTGCCCGCCGAGGCGGAAGCCGAGCCCGACGACGGGACGGAGCCGGCCGCCGTCGTCGAACCCGCGTGTGAAGGGTTCCGGCCGCTGACGCCGGAGTTCGCCGCATCCCTGCACATGGACCTGGACCCGCTACAGGAGATCGCCGAACTGCTGGAGGAGAACCGCCAGCTGGTGCTCTACGGCCCGCCCGGAACCGGCAAGACGTACCTGGCCAAGCACCTGGCGGCCCAGCTCGCCGGCGACACCACCGATGAACGCGTCAAACTGGTGCAGTTCCACCCTCCTACGCCTACGAGGACTTCTTCGAGGGTTTCCGGCCGGACAAGACCGAGGAAGGCCAGGTGTCCTTCAAGCTGGTCGCCGGGCCGTTGCGGCGGATCGCCGAGGAAGCTGCCAAGCCGGGGAACGAGAGCAAGCCCTACTTCCTGATCATCGATGAGATGAACCGGGCGAACCTCGCGAAGGTTTTCGGTGAACTGTACTTCCTGCTGGAATACCGCGACGACCGGATCTACCTGCAGTACAGCCCCAACGAGCCGTTTACGCTGCCGGACAACCTCTACATCATCGGCACCATGAACACCGCGGACCGGTCCATTGCGATGATGGACGCCGCCATCCGCCGCCGCTTCTCCTTCATCGAGCTTCACCCCAAGACGGAGCCGGTGAAGGGCTCGCTGCTGCGGTTCCTGCGGGCCCGGGACCTGGATACGACGCCGGCGCTGCTCATGGACGCGCTCAACGACGCCATTGACGAGTGGGACCGGGACCTGATGATCGGCCCGTCCTACTTCATGAAGAAGTCCGCCCAGACGCCCAAGGGCCTGCGCCGGATCTGGAAGTACGAGCTCATGCCGCTCCTGGAGGAGCACTACCACGGGCAGCTGAACCGGGCCCAGCTGGAGGAGCGGTTCGGCCTGGACCAGCTTCTTGACCGCCTTGCGCGCGTCTAGCCAGCCGAGGCCGCCCGGCCACGGCGCACCGGGATGGCAGCCGGTCCGCCGGATCGTCCTGGACGAGCTCTCCGGCGGCGTCGTCGACCGGCTCGACCCTGCCAGCGCCGCCTTTGTCAACGGCAGCGGCCTGGCCAACGCCTCGCCCATGGGCATGGGTCTGTACCGGATCGAGCCGGTGGGGAAGGTCGGCTCGGTGCGCACGCCGACGGTGCAGCTCGAGGTGCGGCCCAAGGAACGGCTGGGCCTGGACCGGCTCCTGTTCCTCCTCGGCTACGCCGGCGACCAGGGCTTCCGGGAGGACTCCGTCGCGGCGGTCGAGGAAGCGGATCTGTGGAGCGCGCTGGCCGAATCGCTGGCCCAGCTCGCCGACCGCGCCCTGAGCCGCGGGGTCCTGCAGGGCTACCTCAACGTCGACGAATCACTCCGGACGGTCAAAGGCCGGATCCGCATTTCGGACCAGATCTCGCGGCGGCCCGGCATGCTGGTGCCGCTGGAGGTTTCCTACGACGAGTTCACCGAGGACATTGCGGAGAACCGCATCCTGCGGGCGGCGCTGGAACGGGTGTCCCAGGTCCCGGGGTGCGGCCGGAGGTGCTGAGCCGGCTCCGCCAGCTCAAGGGCAAGCTCGCCGCCGTGACCCGCGTGCAGTCCGGCGCGCCCTTGCCGGTGTGGCGGGCCAGCCGGATGAACACCCGTTATCAGGCTGCGCTGCGGCTCGCCGAGGTGATCCTGCGCCACGCGTCGGCGGAGGCCGGCGACGGTACGCAACAGTCGGCGTCGTTTGTGGTGGATATGTCCGTGGTATTCGAGGACTTCGTCGGTACGGCGCTCCGCGAGGCCATGGCCGCGTACCCGGGGAGATGCGGCTCCGGTACAACGCCCTGCTCAACGAGGCTGTGCGCGACTCGGACCGGATCGTGGTGCAGCCCGGCGCCGTCCACCTGCTGGGAGGGCGGCCGGTGATGGTCTACGACGCCAAATACCAGGCCGCGGCCGACGCCGGTGCCTCACTGTCGGGGGATCACTACCGGATGCTGGCGTACTGCACGTCCCTGCGCGTGCCGACCGCCTGGCTGGTCTACCCGGGCGCGGGCGAGATCAAGCTGCGCCGGATCCTCAACACGGACATCGACGTGGTGGAGTTTCCGCTGGACCTGTCGCGGCCGCCGTCGGAAATCCTGGCCTCCGTGGCGGACCTCGCACAGCAGTCGTGGGGCGAAGTGGTGCGTCAGGCGACCATCAGCCGCTGACGCCCGCCTTCGGAAGCGATGCTAGCTGGCTTCCTGTTCCACGGAAACAGACAAAAGGTGGTTCAAGAGCGCCTTCTCAGGCTGCCCGGGGCAGTTGGCGAGATGCCAGCGGAGTTTCTCCCGCACGTGTGCCTCTTCCGGCCGGGTGTCGGAGAGAATCGCATCAATGATCGCGGATACCTGCAGGCGCAGGGGTTCCAGATCCTCATCGACCTCGGGGACCGCCGGAACTCCTGCGGACGGGAATCGGGTGACGACTTCGAGGGCCGGGGTACGGTCCTCAGCGACGTGGTGGACCTCAGCAAGTGCGGCATCTGGCGCTCTCCCGTGGAGTAGAAAAGTTCGAGTAAGTGCGGACCCGGTAGGGTCCTTGTCCCCGAGTTCGCATGTTACCTGAGACACACCGGTATGTCGCCTCTGGTGCGACGATTATTTTTGTGTCGTGTCCAGGAACTCGTCCAGTCGCTGCTCCAGTGCAGAAACGTCATTGAGCTCGCACTCCCAAACGGTGAGGACTTCCCAGCCCGAGTGCTCAAGCAGAAGGAGCTGCTCGGCGTCGCGGTTCCGCGTCCGGGTGCGTTTGGTTTCCCAGAACTCGGCGTTGGCCTTGGGGGCATGCTGACCCACCCGGCAGTCGTGGAAGTGCCAGAAACAACCGTTGACGAAGATGACCTTGTGGCGGCCGGCGAAGACCAGATCAGGGTTGCCCGGGAGACGTCCGCCGCGGGTGGTGCCGTGCAGCCGGTAGCGGTAGCCCTTGGCATGAAGCAGCTTTCGGACCAGGAGTTCGGGCTTGGTGTTCTTGCCGCGGATCCGGGACATGTTCCAGCTGCGCCGCTCGGGGTCAGCTTGTCCGCCATGAATTAAGTCTAGGCGGCTCGGGCCAGCCGACGAGGTGGCCCTGCCGGCGTCGAACGGTGGTTAGATCTCCCGCTCCGGGTGCTCGCCAAACTGGAAGTGGCGCCCGCTGACATTGGTCGGCTCGATCTCGACGTAGAAGTCCTTCAGGGTGGGCACCCACGGCTTGAGCCCCAGGGCCTCAGCCGCCGCGATGTCGGCGGATTTGTCCAGTACTCGGGCCGAGCCGCGCAGGACAACCGACCAGGCCTCGTCGGACAGGATGCCGTCCGTCTCGAACAACACCTTGGCGTTGATAGTCAGTTCCGCGAGCTTGTTGCCGGGGGCCGTCCGGAGGTAGAGCTTCCGGCCGCTCACGGCGTAGTTCACCGGGAAAATATCGGGTTCGCCGCCCACGATGACCACGAGCCTGCCGTGTTGGGTGCCCTCAATCAGCTTCCAGCTCTGATCGTCAGTGAGCACAAGGATGGGGTTGTCGTCTGCATGTTCGAAGATCATGGGTTCATTGTTCTGGCCGGTGTACAAAAGCGCCAGAGGCTTGTGCGGGGAAATCAGTGTGAGTCGAAGCACTTATGCCCGGGTGCGTAGGTGGCCAATCCAACGCCTGTGGATAACCTTGAAGCCCAAAATGTGATGTCGGTTACCCTTAAGGCATTGTTTGGCTGCACGCGTCTTGATTTTCTATCGGGGGAATAGCTGACCATGACATCCCGCACTTCATCCTTCGGCCGCCGCAGGCGGATTTGCGCCGTCCTGGTCGCGCTCAGCATGTTGCCAGTCGCGGCCTGCACCGGCGGAGGAACCACGCCAGGTGCAACAGCCGCCCCCGTGACATCGAGCCCGACGGCGACGCCGACACCCACTGCCACCCCCACGCCGACGGCCAGCTACAAACCCGCGGACGCCTCAGGCAGGGCGCAGAACGTCCCGGTTCCGGTGCTGCCGGAAACGGCGAAGGCGGAGACGAAAGAAGGGCTAGAAGCGTTCGCGCGGCACTGGTACTCGCTTCTCAACTATGCCTATGAGACTGGCGACCTATCGCTGGTCAAGGCCGTATCAAGCCCGAGTTGTGCACTTTGCGGAAAAGTCTTCCCGGGAATCGAGAAATGGAACGCCGAAGGGCGATGGATAGTCGGGGCAACTGTCACCGTGCACGCCGTTCAGTCGACCTTTGTGCGGACTGAGGCGGGTGATTTTCAAGTCGCTATTCAGTCCCAACAAGCGGCCGGGTCATTGAAGAATCCCGACGGCGCTGAGGCACAAGGTGTGACGGAATCCGGCATGCTGGGGGATATTCTCGTGGCGAGATACGAAAACGGAAAATGGTCTGTCAAGAACGTCGACCGGCTCGGCGGCTAAAAATGAGCCTCCTAATAAGGGGTGCGTTGCAGATCATCGTCGTGATTGCAATTGTCGCAGGCACCTCGGTCGTTGCTGTGGCGGCTGATTCAGACGTTTCCTGGACCAAATCTGGTCTTGGAGTTTGGCGCTTCGACTCCGGGGCCGGGGTGTGGGTGGATGCGCCAGGGGACGTTGCAGAAGATCCCAACACCTACAAGTTTGAGTACTTGTGTCTGGACGATGCCAAGAACAACTTTGACATTGCTTGTTTGGCGGGCGCCGTTCGTTGCGATCAGGGCGAAGACGGGCGACCGGTTAGGTGGTTCTCATCGCTCCGGGTTTTTTCACCGCCTATTTGGAGCCGAATTTCCCCAGACCGCTGTGTGTACTCCGAAAAGCCCGATGACGTACTGGGTAGGATCGCTGCCCAGATTCAAACGAGGTTCCGGCAACTCCCCGTCAACGCGGGCAACTCCGTAATGCAGCCGAGCCCGCACACACTCAGAGGTGCCGAGACTAACTTCTATGCAGAGGCCAATGAACAAGCATTCACGGTAGATATGCTCGGTCAAAGTGTCTCGATCGTCGCCAAACCCGTCCAGTACACCTGGAGCTACGGCGACAGCACCTCGCTGGGGCCGCAGACTGCGGCCGGGGACCCCTTCCGCAGGACCGCTGGGGCGAAAAGACCGCCACCAGCCACGTCTACACCGCGACCGGCGATTTCCGGGTGGTGCTGACGACTCACTTCCAGGGGACCTACTCAGTCAACGGCGGCCCGCCGCTGCCCATCCCGGGCCAAGGGCAATTCAGTTCACCGCCGCAGACTGTCAGCGTCTGGCGATCCATCACACGCAACTACGCTGACGATTGTCTCCGCAACCCGCAAGGCCAAGGTTGCCCCGGCGTCGCGCCTTCGGCTCCCTGAATGTACCTACCGGAGAGGTTGATTGAGTGGCTCACTCGCCACGACCGTGTACCGGTCTGGCGTTCGCTGGGGGTTCTCCGACCTCGTGGATGGTGTGGCCGCTGCAGGCCGCCTTAGTTACGGTGGCCTGCTCGATGCGCGAGACGGTAAACCATCGCATTGCGTCGCGCATGCGGCACCATCCAATTAAGAACCACTGGCCGTTCGTGGAGGCGAACAGCACGGGCTCGACGTCACGGGCGGTCGTGTTCCCGTCTCCCGATGTGTAGCGGATACGGATTACCCGCTGCTCGGCCATCGCCTCCTCCAGTGCCGACTTGACCGCGCGCGAGGACGAGGGAAACGCGTTGACCCACACACGGCGGGCCAGCTCGTCAGCTCTTGCCCGGGTTCTGGGATCGAGGACGTCCATGATCTTCTGGATACCGGCTGATGCCAGATCAGCGTAGGGGGCGTCGGACGCAGCGGACACAGCCGCCATGAGCGCCACAGCCTGCGCCGGAGACAGGCTGACGGGTGGCAGGGACGCGCCGATAGCCAATCCGTAGCCACCGCCCGGACCCGGGCGCGACCATAGAGGCGCACCGCTGTTCTCCAGCGCATCGAGGTCTCTCTTGATGGTGCGCACGGACACCTCGAACTCTCTCGCCAAACGTTCGGCGGAGACCCCGCGCGCGCCGCTGCGGCGCAACATCTCTGATAGAGCATGGAGCCGTTCCGCTCGCTTCACCGCTCACACCCAGGCAAATTCATGACATAAATAGTGACATACCGTCGTCCAGAGGGCCTGCGAGAGTTGTGCCATGACAACCACTATGAGCAGTCCGACCATCATTCTCATCGCCGGCCACTGGCTGGGCGCCTGGGCGTGGGATGAAGTTCTTGAACACCTGAAAACCGACCACCCTCGTGCCATCGCGATGACACTGCCCGGTCTCGACGCGCACGACCCTGAGCGTGCGACTAAAACCCTCGACGCCCAGGCTGAAGCAATCCTGGGCGTCATTACTCAAAACGGTAATCAGCCTGCAATTCTCGTCGCCCACAGCGGGGCTAACGCTCCCGTCAGCCTCGTCATGGACCGATACCCTGAGCTTGTCCACCGGGTAGTGTGGGTCGACTCCGGCCCAGTGGCGACGGGAAGTGTCTTCGCCCCAGACCTCCCGGAGGAGTTGGAGGAGCTTCCGCTGCCGCCCTTCGACGTCCTCGCACAGCAGGCGAGCCTCGAAGGCCTGAGTGCAGAGGTCCTCGAGCAGTTTCGGGCCCGAGCCGTCCCTGAGCCCGTCCGCGTGCTTCGTCAGCCCATCGAGCTCACCAACGACGCCCGTCGCAAGGTCCGGACGACCTTGGTCTGTTGCTCAATCCCTAGTGCGCAGGTGCTAGAGCTGGCCCAAGGCGGGCATCCCATGTTCACCGAAGTCGCGAACCTTGAACACCTCGACGTCATTGACCTCCCGACGGGCCATTGGCCTATGTGGAGCAGTCCCCGCGACCTCGCCAAGGCCATTCAGTCAGAGGCTTCTCGAACCAACTGAACTGCACGCACAACCTGCAGGGGTCAGCCGCTATACCTCCGAGGCTGTGCGTCGTGGGGAGCTACATGCCAGTTAGGCCCGCAGCTCCCGGTCGAGCCGTTCCATCCGCGCGCTCACCAGTTGACACCGCGGATCCTGCGGTCCTAACAGTGCGACGGCAGTTGCTGCGGCGGCCGTGTCCCAGGACCCCATGTCGCTGGTGCACCACTGCAGCATCAACTGTGCATCGCCGCTGGCCCGGACAGAGGCGCCGACGGCTTCGTTCAGTTCGTCCCGCATGAATCCGATGGCCAGGTTGGTCGAACGGTTGAGGAGTTTGGCCGGATAGGCAGCCAACGCCTGACGAACCCTGCCATCGCGCAGATGCCCCGCCACGTTGGCGGCATCCGTCACCAGCCTGACGGTTGACGAGAAACGGTAGGGGTTTGCTTCCACCACATCGCCCAGGACGTTGCGGACCCGGTGCATCTCCGTCCGGATCGCGGCAGCGGTACCCGCGTCTCCGTGGATCTCGTAAGCCAGTTCATCGGCGCTCCAGCCCCGGGTCCGGGAAGCCAGCAGGGTCAGGATTTCGGCACGCCGCAGCGTCAGCGGCCGGCTCGGACCGCCGTCGAGCGCCGCGGACGGCGCGTCCCCAACAGCCGCAGCGCCAGCTGCGTCTGGCCCCGGCTCCGTTACGTCCCGCGGCCAACCCCGCTGCCTCGTCAGGCCTGCCGTCGGGGCCGGCGGCGGCGGATTTCAACAGCTCCTCGGCCAGCCGCACACCACACCGCACCAGGCGCAGACTGTCCGGCGTGACGGATTCGAAGGGGCCCGAAACGTCCAGGACGCCCACCACCTCACCCGTCCACGGGTCGCGAATCGGGGATGCGGTGCAGGCCCAGTCGTGATGCGTCCGCACGAGGTGTTCGGCCGAGAAGAGCTGAGCCGGGGCGCCGGTCACCAGGGCCTCGCTGATGGCGTTCGTGCCCACCCCGGACTCGGACCAATCGGCGCCCTCCACGAACTCCAGGGAGTCGGCGAGTTTCAACGCCTGCTTGCTGCCCACGCGCCACAGCACCTCGCCCTCATGGTCAGTGACTATGAGCAGGTGGCGGCCGGTGGCGGTCTCATCGGCCAGCAATTGTGACAACGCGGGCATCACGGCGGCCAGCCGGTGGCCGGCGCTGAGGGAGCGGGCCTCGGACACCTCGTGCCGGTGGACGGGGCGGTGCTGGTCTGGATTGATGCCTAGCGCGAGGGAGCGCTGCCAGGACTTGATGAGCGACGGCGACAGGTGCTGACTCGGGGTGCCGGAGATGGTGGCCTCGTGGGCCTTCCGGAGTGCCCGGGCGTACTCGGCCGGCGCGGACCACCTCAGGTCCGCGAGCTGCGTGATGGAGCGACCGCCCTGCCGCATGCTCATTCTCCCAACTCGCCTTCGAATCGTCGCACCCGCCTCGCGCCCCGGCTCTGGCCTGCGTATGCGCTGGCCAGAGCCGGGAGAGTCGCGTGTAACCCGATTGTAACCCTCCACCACCTTTACTTGTGATGCGGGTCACTGCGCGGTCCGGACGCCGCGCACGGAATGATCCACAGCAAGCAACGGAAAGAGGAATCATGCCTGAGACACCAAACGGCGTGGTCGAGGCGTGGATGGCGCAGTTCGATGAGGCACTGCGCAGCCACAACACGGACGACGTGCTGGAACTGTTCGACGACGATTCGTACTGGCGCGACTTCGTCTCGTTCACCTGGAACCTCAAGACCCTTGAGGGCAAAGAGGACATCCGGCGTATGCTCAACGCGACCCTGGACAGCGTCCAGCCGCACAACTGGGCCCTGGCCGAGGACGCCACCGGGGACGCCGGCAACACCGAGGCCTGGGTCAATTTCGACACCGCCCAAGCGCGGGGCCACGCCCACCTGCGCCTGCGCAACGGAAAGTGCTGGACCCTGCTGACCACGATGCAGGAGCTCAAGGGCTTCGAGGAAAAGAAGGGGCCGCGCCGAGACAAGGGTGTCGCCCACCAGATCACCCGGGGCCGCAAATCGTGGCTGGAGCTGAAGGAAGAACAGGAAGCCCGGCTCGGCTACGAGGACCAGCCCTACACCGTCATCATCGGCGGCGGCCAGGGCGGGATCGGGCTCGGGGCGCGGCTGCGTCGGCTTGGCGTGCCCACCATCATCATCGAAAAGAATGACCGCCCGGGCGACTCCTGGCGGAACCGCTACAAGTCACTTCACCTCCACGATCCGGTCTGGTACGACCACCTGCCCTACATGAAGTTCCCCGACGACTGGCCGGTGTTCGCCGCGAAGGACAAGATCGGAGACTGGCTGGAGCACTACACGCGGATCATGGAGCTGAACTACTGGTCCAGGACCGAATGCAACAACGCGCGTTTCGACGAAGCGTCTCGGGAGTGGGTGGTGGAGGTAGTGCGCGACGGCGAACCGGTCACCTTGCGTCCCAAACAGCTGGTCTTCGCCTTGGGCGTCTCGGGCTACCCCAGTGTCCCGGTGTTCGACGGCGCCGACTCCTTCCTGGGGAGCAGTACCACTCGTCCAAGCACCCTGGCGGTGGAGACTGGACCGGGAAGAAGGCCGTGGTCATCGGCTCCAACAATTCGGCCCACGATATCTGCGCCGACCTCTGGGAACACGGTGCCGACGTCACCATGGTCCAGCGCTCGTCCACGCACATTGCCCGCAGCGAATCCCTCATGGACCTTGCTCTGGGCGGGCTGTACTCCGAGGAAGCGCTGGCCAACGGCGTCACCACGGAGAAGGCCGACCTGCTCTTCGCGTCCCTGCCCTACCGCATCCTGCCCGAAGCCCAGATCCCGGTCTATGCCGAGATGGCCGAGCGGGACGCCGAGTTCTACTCCCAGCTGGAAGCCGCGGGCTTCGACCTGGACTTCGGGGTTGACGGCTCCGGCCTCTTCCTCAAGTACCTGAGGCGCGGATCCGGCTACTACATCGACGTCGGCGCCTCGCAGCTCATCATCGACGGCCGGGTCAAGCTCGCCAGCGGCGAGGTCGGCAAGATCACCGGCAACGCCGTCGTGATGGCCAACGGAACGGAGCTGGAAGCGGATGCCATCATTTACGCCACCGGCTACGGGTCCATGAACGGCTGGCTGGCCGATCTGGTCTCACCCGAGGTGGCCGACGCCGTCGGCAAGTGCTGGGGCTTCGGCTCGGACACCCCCAAGGACCCCGGTCCGTGGGAAGGCGAACTGCGCAATATGTGGAAACCCACCAACGTGGAGAACCTCTGGATCCACGGCGGAAATCTGCACCAGAGCCGCCACTATTCCAACTACGTCGCGCTGCAGCTCAAGGCACGGATGGAGGGACTGCCGACGCCGGTCTTCGAACTCCAGCCCACGCACCACACACGGTAACGCGGGGGCAGTGACAATCCCACGCCCGGGAACCACACTGGGGAGACGGCCACTTTCTTTGATTAGCCACTTTCTCTGACTCCAACGACCCGCCGTGGATGCGCCCCATCGGCGCATCCACGGCCCCGTAATACGAAGGAAGAAAACACCATGAAAGCAGCACGTTTCCACGCCCGTGAGGACCTCCGGATCGAAGATGTGCCAGAGCCGGAGCTGCGTCCCGGGACGGTGAAAATCGCCGTCGCCTGGTGCGGGATCTGCGGGACAGACCTCCATGAGTTCCTCGAGGGGCCCATCTTCACGCCGCCGCCCGGAAGCCCCCACGTGCTTTCCCACGAGGCCGCCCCGGTCACCCTGGGGCATGAGTTCTCCGGCATCGTCGAGGAACTGGGGAAGGCGTGACGGCGCTCGCCGTGGGGGACAGTGTGGTGGTGGAACCCTACATCGTCTGCAACGAATGCGGTCCCTGCCTCAGCGGTCACTACAACCTGTGCACCAAACTGGGCTTCATCGGTCTGGCGGGCGGCGGCGGGGGCCTGAGCGAGAAGATCGTCGTCGACGCCCGTTGGGTGCACCCCGTGGGCGACATCCCGCTCGACGAGGCAGCCCTCATCGAACCCCTCGCGGTGGCGTATCACGCCGTCGGCCGGAGCGGCCTCAAAGCCGGGGACGTCGCCGTCGTCGGCGGTGCCGGACCTATCGGCCTGCTCACCGCGGCGGTCCTCAAAGGCATCGGCATCACCACGATTGTCACCGAGCTCTCAGCCGCCCGCAAGGACAAGGCCGTCTCGTCAGGTGTCGCGGACCACGTCCTCGACCCGAGCTCGGACGACGTCAAGGCGCGGGTGCTGGAGCTGACGGACGGCGCCGGGGCCGACGGGGCGTTTGAATGCGCGGGGGTGAACGCCGTGCTCGACACCATGCTCGACGTCGTGAGGCCAGCGGGCGTCGTGGTCAACGTGTCGATCTGGGGGCACCCGGCCACCGTCGACATGCAGAAAGTCGTCCTGAAGGAAATCGATTTGCGCGGCACCATCGCGTACTGCGGCGACCATGCGGCCGCGATCAAGCTTGTCCAGGAGGGCAAAGTCGATCTGAAACCGTTCATCACGGGAAGGATCGCCCTGGCTGACCTGGTGGACAAGGGCTTTGACACGCTCATCAACCACAACGACACAGCGGTCAAAATTATCGTCCACCCGTCGTGATCCGAGTCTCACATGGAATAGTTGCAGGCGCCGTGCAGTTGCCGCCAGAGAACCCCATCCCTGGTGAAAGGAACTGCGCATGCTGTTTTCCCCGATGACCCTCGGCGAGCTGGAACTGCCCAACCGACTCGTGATGGCGCCGCTGACGCGCGTCCGCTCCGGCAAGGACGGCGTCCCCGGACCGCTCCTGGTCGAGCACTACCGGCAGCGGGCATCCCTCGGCCTGATCGTCAGCGAGGGCACGTACCCCAGCCGCGCCGGCCAGGGCTTCCCCGGCCAGCCGGGCCTGGTGACCGAAGAACAGCTCAGAGGCTGGTCAGACGTCACGGCCGCCGTGCACGCCGAGGGTGGCAGGATCTTTGCCCAGGTCATGCACGCCGGACGCGTCACGCATGAGGACACCAACGGCGGCCACGAGGTGGTCGCTCCCAGCGCCATCGCCATCGACGGCGAGACCCGCACCTACGAAGGCAAGAAGCCCTTCCCGGTTCCCCGCGCGCTGTCCACCACGGAGCTGCCGGGGATCGTCCAGGAGTTCGTCACGGCGTCGCGGAAGGCGATCGGTGCAGGGTTCGACGGCGTCGAGCTGCACTCCGCTAACGGCTACTTGCTGCACGAATTCCTGTCACCGTCCGCCAACCAGCGCGACGACGTCTACGGCGGCTCGCCCGCGAACCGTGCACGCTTCGTCATTGAAGTGGCGCAGGCCGTGGCAGACGCCGTCGGCGCGGACCGGGTTGGCATCAGGATCTCACCGGAACACAACGTCCAGGGAGCTCTTGAGGTCGACGCGGCAGACGTCAATGAGACCTACACCGCCCTGGTGGATGCCCTGGCGCCACTGAAGCTCGCCTACCTGAGCGTGCTGCACAAGGACCCCGCCAGCGAGCTGGTTCAGGATCTGCGCGCACGTTTCGGCGGAACCTTCCTGCTGAACTCGGGCTTCGGCGTCATCACCACCCGCGAGGAGGCCGTCGCGATCATTGAAGATGGCCACGCTGACGCCGTCGTCGTCGGCCGCCCCGCGATCGCGAACCCGGACCTGGTCCGCCGCTGGCGCGAAGGACTTCCGACCAACGAGCCGGACCCGTCCACGTTCTACACCGAGGGTGCCAAGGGTTACACCGACTACCCGGCGTACCAAAACTAAGGCGTACGCAGCCGGCAGCACGCGCGCCGCCGACAGCTCGCGCGCCGCTGGACATGCGCCGCGCTAGTCACTTCCAGTGGACATGTCCCCGCGGCAGCCACGCCCACCGATGGACATGTCCCGCGGAACCCACGAACAGTGGGCAGAATGCCATTCTGCCCACTGTTGGTGCTTAAGGGTGGGCATGTCCCAGACAGGCGTGGCCTAAAAAATGAGCATGTCCCGCGAGTGGGGAGTGAAAACTGGGCATGTCCGGTGGGTGCGGGAGTGAAGAATGGGCATGTCCCGAGCTCGGGACTTTGGGAGCTCCGATGCGGCCGGTCCTATAGGATTTGACTATGCAACCAGCTTCGTCCGGGAGCGGGCCTGAGATCCGCCCCGCAGGCCGTCCCGTCAGCCGCCAGGTCCTCGCCGACCACGTGTATGAGGAACTCCTGGCGTCGCTGATGGACGGGAGGCTCGAGCCCGGGGCCGCGGTGAGCATCGACGGAACCGCCCGGGAGCTCGATGTTTCCCCGACGCCGGTCCGCGAAGCGTTGGCCAGGCTGGAACACACCGGTATGGTCCGCCGCGTGGCGCTCAAGGGATACCGGGTCGCTCCGGTCTTCACGCAGGAAGACTTCGCCGAGCTTATGGAGGCACGCCTGGCGATCGAGCCGGTCAATGCCCGCCTCGCGTGCGCACGGTTGACCCCGGCGCACCTCGCAGAATTAACGCAAGCAGTCGCCGATCTCAAGAAGGCACCGCGGGGCCCGTCGTTTGCCGAATACCGCGACTACCTGGAGGCTGACGAGCGCTTCCACCGGCTGATCGCAGAATTTACCGGCAACCAGTTCATGGTTGCCGCTTACGCAGCCCTCGGCGGGCAGGTCCAGCGCTTCCGGCTCTTCGGGGAGTGGGCATCACCGACGCCGAACACGCCATCGCCGAGCATCAGTCCGTGCTGGACGCGTTCTCCTCCGGCGATCCGGACAAAGCGGCCGACGCCATGGCCGAGCACGTGCAGAGGGTCCGCGGCCGGGCCATCGCCGACGCACCCGCCGGCTGACGGCGCACGCGGCCTCCGGCCGGTGGCGCGCGAGTCATGACGTCGACGGGCGCACGCGCTCCCTAGCGCACCGGCCGGCTGAACAGGTCCCGTAACCTCGGCCGACCAGACCCCTGACCCGGTCCGGCAACTCCGGCCGACAACCACCCGGCACGAGACTCTCCGCCGCACAGCCTGACAACAGGGCCTCTTGTGATCCGCCCCGGACCCTTCCGCTCCCCGGATCGTCCCTATAGGATCTTTGATTATTGCCAATCGGCCCGATGTGACCTTGACAACACTCTGCGGATAGTAAATCCTATAGGAAACAGGATTCCACGAAGGAGTGAACCCCATGGCTTATACAGCCGAAAACTGGCCCATCACCGCAGCGCTCCTGCAGTTCCCGGGAACCGACGCGCAGGGCAACCACATCAACGACGCCGAGGCCTCCGCCTGGGCCGAGGTCCTGACCGAGGTCAAGGACGCCGGCTTTGCCAACGCTGACCTCACCGACAGCTGGGTCCGCCCCGGCGACCTGAGCTCCGCCCGCCTTGCCGAGTTCAAGCAGACTGCTGACGCTGTCGGCATCGGCGTCCCCGTCATCTCGGCCATCCGCCGCAGCGTCATCGAGGAGCGGAACTGGGAAGCGAACCTGGCCTACAGCCACCGCACCATCGACGCCGCCGCTGAACTCGGCTGCGAAGTGGTCTCCTTCGGGCTGCACCAGGCCATCACCGCCGAGCAGCGCAAACAGCTCTGGTTCTGGACCGTCGAAGGGTACAAAGACCCGGTGGGGGACAAGGAAGCCTGGGGCAAGGCTGTGACCCGCCTGCAGGAACTCGGCCGGCACGCCGCCGAGGTCGGCGTCCTGCTCTCGCTCGAAATGTACGAGGACACGTACCTCGGGACCGCGGATTCCTCCGTGCAACTGGTCCAGGACATCGGCCTGGCCAACGTTGGCATCAACCCGGACATCGGAAACCTCATCCGGCTCCACCGCCCGATCGAGGACTGGCGCGAGATGGTGGCCAAGACCCTCCCGTACTCCAATTACTGGCACATGAAGAACTACATCCGCGACGAGGACGTGGCCCGGGACACCTACGTCGCGATGCCGGCCCCGATGGAAAGCGGCCTCATCAACTACCGCGAGGCGTTCAAGGTGGCCCTCTCCGTTGGCTTCCAGGGCATCCTCTGCACCGAGCATTACGGCGGCGACGGCCTTAGCGTCACGGCCAGCAACCAGGACTACCTCCGCCGCCAGGTCCTGCCGAAGACCGACGGCTACGCCCTCGGCCGGAGCCAGGTGGCCCAAGGCCGGCAGCAGCCGGCCACTGCGGAACTCGCCGGCGTCTGACCCGGCGCCTCACGCCGACGCCTGACGCTGGCGCCTGGTGCGGCCGTCAAGCCATTTGGGGGCGGCCGCACCAACCCGATCTACCTCAGCTCTCTTCCACTGCATTAGTTCTCTAACACGGATTCAATGAGGAACCATGACCCAGATCTTCGACAATCCCGCTGATTTCGCGGATGAGGCACTGGACGGCTTCGTTGCGGCCAACCGCGGCTACGTTGCCCGTGTCGACGGCGGCGTCGTCCGCTCCACCGAGGTCCCGGCCGGGCAGGTTGCCCTGGTGGTCGGCGGCGGCTCCGGGCACTACCCCGCCTTCGCCGGACTGGTGGGGCCGGGACTGGCCACCGCCTCGGCCTGCGGCAACATGTTCGCGTCGCCCGCGGCCGGCCAGATTTACCGCGTTGCCAAGGCGGCCAACGCCGGCGGCGGCGTGCTGCTGAGCTACGGCAACTACGCCGGTGACGTCCTGCACTTCGGCCAGGCCCAGCTGCGCCTCAACGCCGAAGGCATTGAAACCCGCACAGTCCTGGTCACCGACGACATCGCCAGCGCCCCGCTGGACCAGATCGAGAAGCGGCGCGGCATCGCCGGCGACCTGACGGTCTTCAAGATCGCCGGAGCAGCCGCCGAAGCGGGACTGGACCTGGACGACGTTGAACGGCTCGCCATCCGGACCAACTACCGCACCCGCTCACTCGGCGTGGCCTTCGACGGCTGCACGCTGCCCGGCGCGGACGCGCCACTGTTCACTGTCCCGGCGGGGCACATGTCCCTCGGCCTGGGCATCCACGGCGAACCGGGTATTTCCGATCACGCCATGCCCACCGCCTCCGAACTGGCCGACCTCCTGGTCAGCCGGCTGCTGGCCGACAAGCCGCGCGACGCCGGTAGCCGCGTCGTCGCGATCGTCAATGGCCTCGGCACCGTCAAATACGACGAGCTGTTCCTGCTCTTCGGAAAAATCGAGAAGCTCCTCACCAAAGCCGGACTCACCGTGGTGGAACCCGAATGCGGCGAGCTCGTCACCAGCCTGGACATGTCCGGACTCTCGCTGACCTTGCTGTGGCTCGACGACGAACTGGAGCAGTACTGGGCGGCCCCGGCCGACACCCCGGCGTTCCGCAAGGAAACCTGGCACCCCGGGCCCGCCGCGAACTCGCCGGTCCGGAAGCCGCAGAGACCGCCGCCGTCGAACGCCCCACCCCGGCCGCGGCAGAGATCGGCCGGCAGGCGGCCGCAGTGCTCCGCCAGGTCCGGGACGTCGTCGTCGAACACGAAGAGGAACTGGGCCGGCTGGACGCAATCGCCGGCGACGGCGACCACGGCATCGGGATGCGCCGCGGCGTGGAAGCAGCGGTCACCGCGGCTGAGCAGGCGGCCGCGAACGACGCCGGCGCTTCGCCGGCTCGGGTCCTGACCGCCGCGGGGAGGCCTGGAGCGAACGCGCGGGCGGCACCTCCGGCGCGCTCTGGGGATCCGCGATCATCGCCGCAGGGCTGGCGCTGGGAAACCGGGACAGCTACAGCGGCGAGGATGCCGCGGCCACGGTCACCGCCTTCGCCGCTGCAATCACCGAACTCGGCAAGGCAGATCCCGGGGACAAGACCATGGTGGACGCCCTGCTGCCGTTCCGGGACGCGTTCTGCACAGCGCTCGACGGCGGCGCTTCCGCCGGTGACGCGCTCGCCATTGCCGCTGCCGCCGCCCGGGCCGCCGCAGACGGGACCGCGGACCTCCGCCCGCTCAAGGGACGCGCCCGGCCGCTCGCGGAAAAGAGCCTGGGCCACCCTGACCCGGGGCGGTTTCGTTCGCCCTCATCGCAGCAAGAATTTCCGCCCACACCGAGAGCCGGCTCGCTAACCCCGAACTGGCCAAGCAAGGAGCACAGGCATGAGCACAACAACAGGCTGGCGCGTCGTCGTCGGCAACGACGAGGCCGGCGTCGAATACAAGAACGCACTCAAAAGCCTGCTCGAAGCGGACCCGCGCGTGGTCTCCGTGCAGGACATCGGAGTCGGCGCCAACGACTCCACCGCCTACCCCCACGTCGCCGTGGACGCCGCCCGCAAAATCGCCGAGGGCGACGCCGACCGGGCCCTGCTGATCTGCGGCACCGGCCTGGGCGTGGCCATCGCGGCCAACAAGGTCCCCGGCATCCGCGCCGTCACCGCGCACGACAGCTACTCGGTGGAACGATCCGTGCTCAGCAACAACGCCCAGGTCCTCACGCTCGGACAGCGCGTCATCGGCCTGGAACTCGCCAAGAAGCTCGTCAGCGAATGGCTGGGCCACCGCTTCGACGAAACCTCTTCCTCCGCCGCCAAGGTGGACGCCATCTGCTCCTACGAGCCCGAATACACGAAGGCAGTCTGACCATGACCGATTCAACAGCTAACGCCGCCGCCATCAACGCCGCCCGCAGGATCGCCGTCGTCGGCTCCGGATACATGGGCGGCGGGATCGCGCAGGTCCTGGCGCTCGGCGGTGCCCGCGTGGCCCTCGCCGATGTATCCGCCGAAGTGGCGCAGAAGAACTACGAACGGCTGCTGGCCGAATCGGACGAGTTCGTCGCCGCCGGGCTCTTCCCCGAAGGCTCCACCGCCATCCTGAAGGAAAACCTCTGGGTGGCGAAGGACATCGAGGAAGCCGTGGCCGACGCCGACTTCATCGAGGAGGCCGTCCCCGAAGTCATCGCCATCAAACACCAGACGCTGGCGCGCATCAGCGCCGCCGCCCGGCCGGACGCCATCATCGGGTCCAACACGTCCACGATCTCCATCGCGGAGCTGTCCGAGCCCGTCGCCAACCCGGGCCGTTTCCTGGGTGTGCACTTCTCCAACCCGTCCCCCTTCATCCCGGGCGTGGAAATCATCCCTCACGCCGGCACGTCGGCGGCCACCATCGGCGCTGTCCGCGAACTCGTCCACGCCGCGGGCAAGCAGACCGCCGTCGTCAAGGACGTCACCGGCTTTGTGCTCAACCGGCTCCAGTACGCGTTGTTCCACGAGGCCGCCCAGCTGGTGGAGCAGGAGATCGCGACGGCGGAGGACATCGACACCCTGGTCCGCACCACCTTCGGTTTCCGGCTGCCGTTCTTCGGACCCTTCGCCATCGCCGACATGGCAGGGCTGGACGTCTACAACTTCTGCTACAAATCGCTGCAGACGGAGTTCCCGGAACGCTTCGCGACGCCGAAGGTCCTCAGCGACCTCGTCGACGCCGGGAAGCTGGGCACCAAGACCGGCGCCGGCTTCCTCAACGTCCCGGCCGAGCGCACGCCCGAACTCATCGCCTACCGGAACAAGGCATATGTGGCCATGCAGAAGCTCATCGACGAGCTCGGCCCCGCCCCCATCAACTAAGCCCCGCCACTTTTACACCTTCAGGAGCACTCCCATGAGCACTTTCCCCGCAGAACGCACCGCGATCGTCACCGGCGCCGTCTCGGAGCGCGGCATCGGCCGTGCGACCGCCAACTACCTGGCCGCGCAGGGCTGGAACGTCGGCATCATCGACCTGGACGACGCGTTGTGCAAGGCGGCGGCCAAGGAACTGGCCGCCGAGCACGGCGTCAAGGCGTTCGGCGCCGGGGCCAACGTCTCCGACGAGGCGTCCGTCCGTGCGGCGATCGACGCAATCGAGGCCGAACTGCCGCAGATTGTCGCCTTGGCCAACGTGGCCGGCGTCAGCTCCCCGGTCCCGTACCTGGAACTCGACGCCGCCGAGTGGGACCGGGTGCTGAGCATCAACCTCAACGGCGTGCACTACGCCACCCGCCGCGTCGCCGAATCCATGGTGAAAAACAGGATCGGGCGCATCGTCAACATCTCCTCCGTCTCCGCGCAGCGCGGCGGCGGCACGTTCTCCAAGACGCCGTACTCCGTGGCCAAGGCCGGCGTGATCGGGCTGACCCGCTCCACCGCCCGCGAACTGGGCGAGTACGACATCACGGTCAACGCCATCTCGCCGGGCCCCATCGACACCGACATCATGGGCGGCACCCTCAGCGAGGAACGTAAGGACGAACTCACCAAAGACCTCGTGGTCAACCGCGTCGGCTCCACCCGGGACATCGCGGCCGCCATCGCCTTCCTCATCAGCGAGGACGCCGGCTACATCTCCGGCCAGACGCTGAATGTGGATGGCGGACTCTACATGCACTAGGGAAGAAGCAACGTGGCACAGCCCAACAACACCCCCGCCTCAGGGTTCGCGTCCTGGAGCAAAGGACGGAAGCTCTATCTCGCCGTCGGAATCCTGGCCTGCGTGGCCGGAATCATGATCATCGCCTTTTCACGCTAGGAATTCTGCTGACCTGCTCCACCGCTTTTCGCACCTGATTCATCGCCCCTGAGTTACACCACTGATTGCTCGACGAGGAGTTTTTTGATGTCCGTAACAACCACGTCCACTAGGGACCTCCTGGATACGCCGGTACTGAAATCGGCGATTTCCAAGGCGTCCTTCCGGCTGATGCCGATGCTAGTCATCCTCTATGTGGTAGCCTTCCTGGACCGCACCAACGTGGGCTTTGCCGAAGCCGCCCTGGAAGTGGACCGGGGCATCACGGCCGGCGCGTACGCTCTGGGCGCCGGGATCTTCTTTATCGGCTACGCCATCTTCGAGATCCCCAGCAACCTACTGCTGACGAAGTACGGGGCCAAGATCTGGCTGGCCCGCATCGCCATCACCTGGGGCATCGTCTCCGCGTGCTTCGCGTTCGTCCAGGGCGAGACCTCGTTCATCATCCTGCGGTTCCTCCTCGGTGTCACCGAGGCCGGACTCTTCCCGGGCGTCATCATGTTCCTCGCCGCGTGGTTCCCCAATAAGGTCCGCGTCAAAATGTTTGCCATCTTCTACCTGGCGCAGCCCTTCTCGCAGATGATCGGCGCGCCGCTGTCAGGCTGGCTGATCAACATCGGCGACCAGGTGCCCGGCGTCCAGGGCTGGCAAGTCATGTTCTTCGTGGAGGGCATGCTGGCGGTTGTGGCGGGTATTGCCGCGTTCTTCTTCCTCATCAACAGCCCGCAGGACGCCAAGTTCCTCAACAAGGACGAGAAGAAGGCACTCTTGGATGTTATGGCGCTGGAGGACTCCGTCAAGGAGGAGACCGGCCCGCGGGGAGTGCTCGCCGCGATGAAGAACGGCAAGGTCTGGTACTTCACGGTCATCTACTTCTGCCTCCAGATCGCCGTCTACGGTGTGACGTTCTACCTGCCGCAGCAGGTCGCCCAGCTGACCGGCCAGAAAGTCGGCTTCGCGGTGGGCATGCTGGCCGCCATCCCGTGGTTCTTCGGCATCTTCGCCTGCTACTTCATCGGCAAGGCCGCCAACACCGTGATCCGCCGCCGCGTCTGGGGCACCGGGCTGTTCATCTCCACCGGCCTGTGCATCTTCGGCTCCGCATGGGCAGGTGCCAACCACCTCCCGGTGCTGGGCATCCTCTTCATCACGCTGGCCGTCTGCAGCTTCCTCTCCATCGGTCCCATCGCCTGGTCCTACCCGACGGCGTTCCTCACCGGCACCGCCGCGGCGGCGGGCATCGGCCTCATCAACTCCCTGGGCAACCTCGGCGGCTTCGTGGCTCCGATCCTGCGGACCTCGGTCAACCAGATCACGGCCTCTGATACCGGAACCATGGGCGTCTACGCCCTGGGTGTGCTCCCGTTCCTGGCCGCGGCCATGATGTTCGCGACCAAGCGGTTCAAGAACAAGGCCGACGACCTACTGGAGCAGTAAGAACCGTCCCGGCGCGTCCGGCGCGTCCGGCGTGCCGGGCGCATCAACCGCGCCGGGCGCGTCAACCGGTCCCGCCGGTCCGAGCAGAAAGCACCAACAATGCAGCAAAGTGACACCAACCCGACCAACCCGCCACTGCTGGTGGGTGTCAGCTCCAAGATGTATCTGGGCTACCAAGACAGCCTGGAGTGGCTGGAGCAGCTGCGCCACGAAGTGGACACCCGTCCGGCCCTCGCGGCCGGGCGGGTTGTCCCGTTCGTGATTCCGTCGTTCCCGCTCCTCCCGGCGGCCGCCGCGCTTCTGGCGGGTTCGCCGCTAATACTCGGCGCGCAGAACTGCGGCTGGGCCGACGGGCCGTGGACCGGGGAAGTGGCCCCGTCCATGCTCGCGGAGCTCGGCGTCAGTCTCGTTGAACTCGGCCACGCGGAGCGCCGCCGGCACTTCGGCGAAGACGACGCCATGATTGCCCGCAAAGTCAGGGCCGCAGCGTCAGCCGGGCTGACGCCCTTGCTGTGTGTGGGAGAGTCCGACCACGGCAGTGCCGCCGACGCCGCGGAATTTGTGTACCGCCAGATCCGGTCGGCCGTGGACGGCGACTGGGAGCTCGCTGGCCGGCTCGTTCTCGCGTACGAACCCGTCTGGGCCATTGGTGCGGCGGAGCCCGCCGCCGCCGGGTACGTGTCCGTCGTCGTCCGGCAGCTCCGGAGCCACCTTGCCCCTCCGGGCTGGAGAACCTTCCCGTCATCTACGGCGGCTCGGCCAAGCCAGGTCTCCTGCCAACGCTCGACGGCGTCTCCGGCCTGTTCCTGGGCCGGTTCGCGCACGATCCGGCGAACTTCGGCGCGGTGCTGGACGAGGCACTCCTGCAGGCCGAGGGCATCCCCACGCCCCGCTGAGCATGTCCCTCCGTGGCCCACGTTCACCGCTGGACATGTCCCGCGGGAGCCGCGAGCAATGGGCAGAATGCCATTGTGCTCACTGGCTACGGCGAAGAATGAGCATGTCCCCTGCACATGGGGGCCAAGAATGGCCACGTCCCTCCGTGGCCCACGTTCACCGCTGGACATGTCCCACGGGAGCCGCGAGCAATGGACAGAATGCCATTGTGCCCAGTGTTCACGGCGAAGAATGGGCATGTCCCCTGCACATGGTGGCCAAGAATGAGCATGTCCCGCTGGCTGGCGGGCAAAGCTCAGGAAGCCACCGACCGCTGGCACAGCCCGATAAAGCCGCCCAGCTGCTCCAGACCTTCGGGGTGTGCGGGGAGGTAGTTGGTCAGCTCGGGCGCCCGGATGACGACGGCGCGCCACTGCCCGCGGGAGACTGCCACGTTGATCCGGTTGCGCGAGAGCAGGAACTCCATGCCACGCGGCGCCTCGGCCACCGCCGAGCACGCCATGGACACAATCACGACGGCGGCTTCCTGGCCCTGGAATTTGTCGACCGTTCCCACCCGGACACCGGCGAGGCCCGCGTCATCCAGGGCATCCCGGATGACGTTGACCTGGGCGTTGTAGGCGGCCACCACCAGGATGTCGGTGGCGTCGAGCGGCCGGGTGCTCTGCTCCGCATGCCAGCTCAGCCCCAGATGGCGCAGCACCTGGCGGACCACCTCGGCGGCTTCCTCGATGGAGGAGATGATGTTGCCGCTGTGCTCCACCATGGCCGTTTCGATCCCGGCCGGAACCCCGTCGAGCCGCCGGAGGTCAGCGGCCGGGGCCGAGCGCAGCCTGCCCTCATACGAGAGTTCGGAGACAGCCCGGCACAGCTCCGACGTCATCCGCCACGAGTCAGCGAGGAAATAGCCGAGTTCCGGTGGAAGCGTGGCATGACCGGCGGAAACCCAGCCCAGGGCCGATTCGTCCACGGGTTCGGGGTGCGCGCCCTGGCTGACCTGTGGCAACTGCTGCGGATCACCCAGCAGCAGCAACCGGCTGCTGGCCTGGGCCACGGCGAGCGTGTTGGCCAGGGAGAACTGACCGGCCTCGTCGATCACCAGCAGATCCAGCGACCCGGCCGGGACGTTGGATCCCGTCATCGTCCATGCCGTGCCGCCGATCAGCGCCCCGCCGGGCGAGCCGAGCAGGCGCGCCACATCCTTCGCCGAGCGCTGCTCCCACGGAAGGGCCTCCGCGTGTTTCACTTCCTTGGCGACCCGGGCGGGATCGACGCCGGCCTTGGCCACCGCCGTCTGCAGCAGGTTCTCCACCACGGCATGGGACTGGCCGACAACGCCGACTTTCCACCCGCGGGCCACCAGCCGGGCGATGACGTGCGACCCCACATGGGTCTTGCCGGTCCCGGGCGGACCCTGAACCGCGATATAGGAATGATCCAGGGCACCGACGGCCTCGGTGATCGCGTCAATGAAGCGGTCCGGACCTTCACCGGGGCGGGCAGCCGCGTCCCTGCGGCAAGGCGCGGCGGAACCCGGCGGACCAGATCCAGGGCCGGATGGTGCGGAAAAGCGGACGGACTGCCCCGCAACGCCGCGGTGACGCCGGAGGCCAGGGCCGCCAAGGCGTCCTCGAGGCTCTTGGTCTGGATGGGTTGGTCTTCGGTCAGCGCGACGGGCACCTGTGCGTAAGGCTCGATGGCCCGGCGGAGCTTGTCCCGGATGACGACGGTGTCCTTGCCGTCCTCGTGACCCAGTTCCAGGACCTCGGTGCCAAACCAGCCGTTACGTCCGGTCCCGTTGATCCCCGTGCCCTCAAGCCCGGCCGGAAGCGGCGGCTCGTACATCCGGAACCACGTGCTGCCTTCACGGAGGTCAGAGCCCGGGCTGACCGTGCCTTTCAGTTTCACCCTCCGTTCCGGAAGCTTGGCGCCGTCCTTCCACCAGTCGTCGAGCACTTCCGCATCCTCAACCAGGAAAACGTTGCGGTCCTGCTGGTGATGCGTGTCGGGGCCGTTCTCGCAGCGGTCGAAGTGCGCCCACCAGAACGCCTTGCGCTCCCGGCGGTGATAGCTGACCGCCGCCGCCAGCATGGACACCGCCTTGCGGTCGTCCTCGGACAGCCCGACGCCGGGCCCCGCCAGCTCGGCCAGCGCCACTTCCAGCGGGTCCACGTCAGCGGCACCCGCTCCCGCCTCAGATCCGGCGTCCGCTCCGGCGCCGGCCGTCGTCGTCGCCGCGGATGCGCTTTGACTGCCCGTCTCCATCGCGCCGCCCGGCCGGATGCCGCGGGCACTGGCCAGACCCAGGAGCCAGTTCCGTAGCTCCAGCGTGGAGAGGCAGTCGTATTCGTTGTAGTCGGAGATCCCGGCGAGGATCGTGGCGGCTTCCTCAGCCCGGCCGTCGTCGCGCGCATCGCAGTAGTGGGCGTAGGCAACCACCGAGGCGCCGGCGTCCTTCACGTCCCCGGAGCGCAGGTTGGTCCCCATGTAGAGCGGCTCGAGCTTCTTGATGCTGTATGAGTTCTCGGAAATCCGGATGCTGTTCCGGACGGTCTGGTACAGATCCACCAGGAGCCCGTCCCGCAGCCAACCGTCGACGATGTCCTCGCCGGCAACGTGCATCACGGAGAGCTTCCGGAGCGCCGTCTTCTCGTAGGCGGCGTAGTGGTAGACGTGCATGTCCGGGTGGTCCTGCCGGCGCTTCTGCACATACTCGAGGAAGTCGAGGAAGGCCTGCTTCTCCGCCTCCCGGTCGTGGGCCCAGAACGGTTTGAACCCTCCGGGGACGCCGGGTCCCGTCGGCGCTTCGATGACGCCGAACAGATACTCCAGCCCCCAGACTCCGGTGGCGGCTTCCTGCCACAGCGGATCGCCCTCGAAGTCGAAGAAGATGTCGCCGTCGCTGGGCGGGGAAGCTCGGCCAGCTTGTTTTCCGGAATCACGCCGAAGCGGATGCTGTGCTCTTCGCCGTCCTTGAGGAACCGGACTTCACCGTCCGCTGCGCCTACGCCGCTCTGCATCCGGGCCTGGTCCTGCAGGCGCAACAGCGAGGCATTGGGGTTGGCCAGGGTGGCTTCCGCGAGCTCCCGGACCGTGCGGATACCGTCGGCACGGAGTTTCTTGCGCTGGGCGGAGTTCATCCGCGCCACGAGGAGCAGGTCATCGGTGGCGGCGACCTGTTCCTGGCAGTAGTCGCAACGGCCGCAGGCGGTGAGCCCGGGCGTTTCCCACTGCACGGTGCCGGGCTGCGCCAGATGCGATGAGGTCAACTCCAGGAAGCGGTCCCGCCGTTCGCGGAAGACCGGCAGGATGTCCGAAAGTTTGTGGTGGCTGCGGACGTAGTCGAAGCCGCCGTCAGGGAGCTGAACCGTGGCACCCAGGACAAGCGTCACCATCGGATCCGGGGTGATCCCGGCCTGCAGCAACTGGTCGCCGTAGGCGGCAAGCTGGAGCAGCGCGGTCACCTTGGCGTGGCGGGCCAGCTTGGTGTCGAACACGGCGTAGCTGCCGTCGGCCTGGCGGACCAGGAAGTCCGAGCGGCCATGGAACCGGCCGTCGAAGAAGGCGGCCTGGAAGACCACGTCGGCGCCGGAACGCAGGGCATCAATGGACTCGCGGTGTTTGGCCAGCAACGTGGCGCGGTCCATGGCCGCAGCCGGGACGACGTCGTAGACGCCGCGTCCGGCAGCCGGGTCCCAGGGGCCGAACTCCTCGACGAATCCCTCGAGGACCTTTTGCTCGTGACGGTCGCCCAGCACGGCGGCGTGCCGGAGCATCTCGTCGTCGTCGAAGACAGCCTTGAGGACCGGCCCAGCTTCTCGTCGAGCTTCCGGAGCAGCTGGTACTCGCAGCTGGCCGCGATGACGAGGTCACTCGCGGAAAAGACCAGGTCCCGGGCGGAACCCGGCACTTCCGGTTCAAGAAAAACACTGTGCCCCCGATGCTTACTGCCGTGTGGAAGGTTCTGCCGCCTGGGGTGTGCAGTCAGCGCAGCCTCGCCGTATGTTCTTCAAGCTATCAAAGCCCTCTGACAATCCGGCGGCCACACCGGCCGGAACGGGCTGGTTCTTGTCGGAGGCCCGGCGTATGGTCTGAGGACCATGACCGAACAGCAGCCCTATGAGCTGGTCCAGCGCTTCGCGCACTTCGAGCTGCGCCGATATCCCGCGTACGTTGTGGCCGAAATACAGGTCACCACGACGTTCGACCAGGCCGGGAATGCTGCCTTCCGGGCCCTGTTCAACTACATCAGCGGCAGCAACAACGCCCGTCAGAAGCTGGCAATGACGGCACCGGTGATCCAGGAGCCCGGTCCTTCGCAGAAGCTGGCCATGACCGCCCCGGTGCTCCAGAGCGGTCCGCTGCCGGGAAGCGACTCTGCCGCTGACTTTGTGGTCGCCTTTGTGCTCCCCGCTGGCGTGACGGCGGAGACCGCCCCGGTCCCGGCGAACTCGCAGGTCCAGATCCGGACCGTCCCGGGGTCCCTGACGGCTGCCCTTCGATTCTCGGGCAGCGGGTCAGAGGCTGCCTTTGGACGGCGCAACGAGGGCCTCCAGGCGGCCCTGGTGCTGGCCGGTCTGACGGCCGTGGGGCCGCCCCGGTTCGCCCGCTTTGATCCGCCGTTCAAACCGTGGTTCCTCCGCCGCAACGAGGTCCTTCAGGACGTGCAGGAGACTCCTCCGGCTTCGGGCGAGCCCGGCCCTGACCCTGGTAAGGCAAAATGGCAGGGTGACCCAACTCCCGCAGCGCCCGTCCCCGTCAGCCTCCGCAACGCCCGCAACGAGCCAGCCCGCCCGGACCCAGGCGCCCCAGACCCTGTCACCCAAAACAAAAGCGCCGCAGACCCAGGAGTCCGGCATCGCCGCCCAGATTGCCGCCGAACTGGGCGTGCAGGCCTGGCAGGTCAAGGCCGCCGTGGACCTGCTCGACGCCGGGTCCACCGTGCCCTTCATCGCCCGGTACCGCAAGGAAGCCACCGGGACGCTCGATGACACCCAGCTCCGCGACCTCGAGGAGCGGCTGCGCTACCTGCGCGAGCTGGAGGACCGCCGTCGGACCGTCCTGGAAGCGATCGCAGCGCAGGGCGCGCTGACTCCGGAACTGCAGGCCGCCGTCGCCGGCGCCGACACGAAGTCGCGCCTGGAGGACATCTATCTGCCGTTCAAGACGAAGCGGCGGACCAAGGCGCAGATCGCCCGCGAAGCCGGGCTGGAGCCGCTGGCCGACGCGCTGCTGAAGCGGCCCGAGCTGGACCCCGAACGTGAAGCCCACAAGTACGTCAACGCGGAGCATTCCATCGGGGACGCCGCCGCGGCGCTCGCCGGCGCGCGTTCCATCCTGGTGGAACGCGTCGCCCAGGACGCCGACCTGGCCGCCACGCTGCGGGAGCGGCTATGGACGCAGGGCATGATGGTGTCCCGGGTGAAGAAGGGCAAGGACGCCGAGGGTCAGAAGTTCAAGGATTACTTCGAGTTCTCCCAGCAGCCCGCGGGGATGCCCTCGCACCGCGTCCTGGCGCTGCTGCGCGGCGAAAAGGACGGGGTGCTGGAGCTGGACCTCGCCGAGGCAGAACCGAACGACGACGCCGCCCTCACCGCCGCGCGCGGCCGCTACGAAGCCGCCGTGGCCCGCTTCCTCGGGGTCGCCGACCGCGGCCGGCCCGCCGACGCCTGGCTGCTCCAGACCGCACAGCTCGCCTGGCGCTCGCGGGTGCTGGCCCGGCTGACCGCGGATCTGCGGAGCCGGATGTTCGCGGCCGCCGAAGACGAGGCCGTGCGGGTCTTCGCCGCCAACCTCCGGGACGTGCTCCTCGCGGCCCCGGCGGGAAACCGGGCCACCCTGGGCCTGGACCCGGGACTGCGCACCGGGGTCAAGGTGGCGGTGGTGGACGGCACCGGCAAAGTGGTGGCCACGGACACCATCTACCCGCACGCCCCGGCCCGGAAGTGGGACGAGGCGCTGCGGACCCTCGTGGGTCTGGCCCGGAAGCACGGCGTCCAACTCGTGGCGATCGGCAACGGCACAGCGTCGCGGGAAACGGACAAACTCGCCGCTGAACTGCTCAAGCAGCTCGCCGCCGGCCCGGACGCCGCCGGCCCGGACCCTGCGAACCAGGGCGGCAAGCCGCAGAAGATCGTGGTGTCCGAAGCCGGCGCCTCGGTGTATTCGGCCTCGGCGCTCGCCGCGGCCGAGCTGCCCGGCATGGACGTGTCCCTGCGCGGTGCCGTGTCCATAGCCCGTCGCCTGCAGGATCCGCTGGCGGAACTCGTGAAGATCGAGCCGAAGTCGATCGGCGTCGGGCAGTACCAGCACGATGTCACCGCCGCGAAGCTGGACCGCAGCCTCGACGCGGTGGTCGAGGACTGTGTGAACGCGGTGGGTGTGGACGTGAACACCGCCTCGCCGGCGCTGCTGAGCCGCGTGGCCGGCGTCGGGCCGCTGCTGAGCGAAAACATCGTGGCGTACCGGAACGAACACGGCCCGTTCAACAAGCGCACCGAGCTGAAAAAGGTGCCGCGATTGGGTGCGAAAGCGTTCGAACAGTGCGCCGGATTCCTGCGGATTACCGGAGGAGCCGAACCCTTGGATGCCTCCAGCGTGCACCCCGAGGCATACCCGGTGGCGCGGAAAATCAAGGCCGCTGGCGACGGGAAGGGGAAGACCGCGGGAAGCTACGCCACGCTGAATCCGCAGGACTTTGTCGACGGCTCCTTCGGCCTGCCCACGGTGCAGGACATCATCGCCGAACTCGAGAAGCCCGGCCGTGACCCGCGCCCGGCCTTCGCGGCGGCGACGTTCTCGGAGGGCATCGAGAAGATCTCCGACCTCCGGCCCGGGATGGTGCTGGAAGGGACCGTGACCAACGTGGCGGCGTTCGGCGCGTTTGTCGACGTCGGGGTGCACCAGGACGGCCTGGTCCACGTCTCCGCGCTGGCCAACCGCTTCGTCTCCGATCCCCGCGACGTGGTCAAGTCCGGCCAGGTGGTGCGGGTCAAGGTGCTGGAGGCCGATCCGGAACGCAAGCGCATCTCCCTGACGCTAAGGCTCGACGACGAACCGGCCGCGCCGGGCGGGCGTGCGGCGCCACGGCCGGACCGTTCGAGGCAGCCGGCGCCGGCCAAGCAGGCGGCGCCGGCTAAGCAAGAGCCGAGGCAGAACGCGGGTCAGTCGTCCAGTCAGCGGACCGGGACGCCGGCGGCCGACCGGCGGACGCCGGCGAAGCAGCCGCAGAAGCCGACGCCCGCGCCAGCCAACACGGCGATGGCCGAGGCGCTCCGGAGGGCCGGACTCGGAAAATAGGTCCCGGGAAGCAGTCCGCGAGGGCGGCACCACCGCTCGTCGCGGAATTCCTACCGCTCGTCGCACAAGTAGTACGTTTGCTGTCGATCTGCACCATGATTGCCGGAGGCAACGGCCCGATCTGGGGCCTTTCGCCTCTATGCGCTGGGACACCGACGTCTTCGACAAGCAAGGGGAGCACTTATGGGCTGGCTGGACCGTGAACGAACGATCGCCCCGCCGGGATTCAACCGGTGGCTGGTGCCGCCCGCTGCGCTCGCCGTGCACCTGTGCATCGGCCAGGCGTACGCCACGAGTGTCTACAAGACCGCGCTGGTGAAGCACTTCGGCGCCAGCCTGACCGAAATCGGCGTGATCTTCTCGATCGCGATCGTGATGCTGGGCCTCTCCGCCGCGATCATGGGCACGTGGGTGGACAAAAACGGCCCTCGCAAGGCGATGTTCACCTCGGCCGTGTTCTGGGCCAGCGGCTTCCTGATCGGTTCGCTCGGGATCTTCAGCGGCCAGTTGTGGCTGGTGTACCTGGGCTACGGATTCATCGGCGGCATCGGCCTGGGCATCGGCTACATCTCCCCGGTCTCCACCCTCATTAAATGGTTCCCCGACCGCCCTGGCCTCGCGACCGGCATGGCCATCATGGGCTTCGGCGGCGGCGCCCTCATCGCCAGCCCCGTCTCCACCGCCCTCCTGAAAATGTACGACCCCAACTCCGGCGCCAAAGGCTGGGTGGCCAGCGGCGACTCCGTCGGAAAGCTTTTCCTAACCCTCGCCGTCGTCTACCTCGCCTACATGATGTTCGGCGCGTTCACCATCAAGGTCCCGGCCGAAGGGTGGAAGCCCGCCGGTTTCGACCCCGCCAAGGTCAAGGCCGCCACGCTGGTCACCACGGACAACGTCTCCGCCCGCAACGCCGTGAAGACCAAGCAGTTCTGGCTCGTCTGGATCGCCCTCTTCTGCAACGTGACAGCGGGTATCGGCATTCTGGAGCAAGCCGCACCAATGATCCAGGACTTCTTCCGCCAGTCCGACGGCGTGTCCCTGGTGAGTGCCGCCGTCGCCGCCGGCTTCGTGGGGCTGCTCTCGATCGGCAACATGTCCGGCCGCTTCGCCTGGTCCGCCACCTCGGACGTGACCGGCCGCAAGCGCATCTACATGATGTACCTCGGCGTCGGCGCCGTGTTGTACACGGTGCTGGCACTGGCGGCTCCACCAGCACCTTCCTCTACGTGGCGCTCGCGTTCGTCATCATCTCCTTCTACGGCGGCGGCTTCGCGACCGTCCCGGCCTACCTGCGCGACCTGTTCGGCACGTTCCAGGTCGGAGCGATCCACGGCCGGCTCCTGACGGCGTGGTCCGCGGCCGGCATCGCCGGGCCCTTGATCGTCAACGCGTTCCTGGACGCCCAGGGCAAGCCCGGCCAGTTGACCGCAGCGTCCTACCAGCCCGCGCTGCTGACCATGGTGGGGCTGCTGGTGATCGGCTTCGTGGCGAACCTGCTGGTCAAGCCGGTCGACGCCCGGTTCCACGAGCCCCGCCCCGACCGTGTCCGCACCGAAGAACCCGCCATGGAGGCCTGAGATGAGTACTGCGCAGACAACTGTGAACCCGACACCTGTAAACCCGTCGACCGGGAAGCTGGTGGTCGCCTGGGCGCTGGTGGGAGTGCCGCTGGGCTACGGCGTCTACGAGACCCTGACCCGCGTGGCGGCCCTCTTTGGCTGACGTCGCCGCCGGATCCCCGGCGCCCCCGCACACCGGCACAGGAGAGTCCCGAGTGGAGTCCCCGGCGGAGTCCGTGCCGGGGCAGCCGGTCGAGTTCACCCGCCCCGATATGTTCACCACCCGGCCCACCCTGCGGGGCACCTTCGGGATGAGCGCCTCCACACACTGGCTGGCGACGGCGGCCGCCCAGGCGGTGCTGGAGCGCGGCGGCAACGCGTTCGACGCCGCGACGGCAGGGGCCTTCGTGCTACACGTCGTCGAGCCGCACCTGAACGGGCCCGGCGGCGACATGACCGGCGTCTTCGTCACCGCGGAGGAGCCCGGCCGCCCGTGGTCCTTATGGGGCAGGGCCGCCCCGGCCGGAGCCACGGTGGAGCACTACCTCGCGGAGGGTCTGGATCTGGTGCCCGGCTCGGGCGCGCTGGCCGCCGCGGTTCCCGCCGCCGTCGACGCCTGGCTCCTGCTGTTGCGTGACCACGGGACCTGGGAGCTGGGCGACGTGCTCGACTTCGCGATCGGCTACGCCCGCGACGGGCACCCGATGCTGGGCAGGGTGGGGACCACCATAGCGGCTGTGGCGGAGCTGTTCCAGACGCACTGGCCCACGTCCGCTGAGCTGTGGATGCCCGGAGGCAGGATCCCGGCTGAAGGGGAGCTGGTCCGCAATCCTGCGTACGCCCGGACCCTGCAGCGGCTGGTCGACGTCGGGACCGCCGGGCAGTCGCGCGAAACCAGGATCGACGCCGCCCGCCGCGAGTGGCGCGAGGGCTTCGTGGCCAAAGCCATGGTGGAGTCGGTCCAGACTCCGCACCGGCATTCCTCAGGTACGGATCACCGGGGCGTCCTCGCACCGGAGGATCTCTCCGGATTCGAGGCGGGGTACGAGGCCGCCGCCACAGTGGAGTTCCGTGGACACACCATCGCCAAGACAGGACCGTGGGGGCAGGGTCCCGCGCTGCTCCAGACGCTCGCCATTCTTGAGGGGTTCGACGACGAGTACCTCGATCCGTCCACCGAACTCGGCGCGCACACCATCCTGGAAGCCCAGAAGCTGGCGCTCGCGGACCGGGAAGCGTACTACGGCGACACGGATGTGCCCTTGGACTACCTCCTGTCCGCCGAGTACTGCGCCGGCCGCCGGGCGCTGATCGGAGAGCGCGCCTCGCACGAATTCCGGCCCGGCGCGGTCCCCGGATATGAGCCCTTTGTGCCGACGCTGCGGACCCACTACACGCCGCCGACGGGTGCGGGCTCAGCGGGTTCGGCCGGGCTGGGCGTGGGGAGCCCACCGTTGCGCCGAGCGGGGAGACCCGCGGCGACACCTGCCATATCGACGTCGTGGACCGCTGGGGGAACATGGTCTCGGCCACGCCGTCGGGTGGCTGGCTGCAGTCCTCGCCGGCCATCCCGGAACTGGGTTTCTGCCTCGGCACCCGGCTGCAAATGACCTGGCTGGAGCCGGGAACGCCGTCCACCCTGACCCCGGGGAAACGGCCGCGGACCACCCTCACGCCAACTCTCGTGCTGCGGGACGGCAAAGCCGTGACCGCTCTTGGTTCGCCGGGCGGCGACCAACAGGATCAATGGCAGCTGCCGTACCTGCTGCGCACTATCGTCGGCGGCTACTCACCGCAGCAGGCCATCGACGCCCCCACCTTCCATACGACATCGATGCCCGGTTCATTCTGGCCGCGCACCTGGGAGCCCGGCGGCGCCGTCGTCGAGGAGCGGCTGGCCGAGGACGTTATCGCGGGACTTGAGCGCCGTGGTCATGTCGTCACCGTCGTGGGCGGCTGGACGCTGGGACGCCTGTCCGCCGTCGTGCGTGATCCGTCGACCGGGGTCCTGCAGGCGGCGGCGAATCCCCGCGGCGCACAGGGGTACGCCGCGGGGCGTTAACGGCATCATCCGCGGGACGCCCCGCATCCGCCGTCGGTTATCCGGGCGGGGCGTCCCGGGTATCCTCAGCCGGTGAATTCGTTGAGCGCGATCACGTTGCCTTCGGAGTCCTTCAGGAACGCGGATTTGGCCAGACCGAAGTCCATCACGTCCCCGACGGCACGGCCCTCTGCTCCGGCGAAGCTGGTGGGGCCGATTGGCTCGAACGTGGCGCCCCGGGCCTTGAGGGCCTCGACTACCTCCTCGATGCCCGTGACCATAAAACTGATCATGGGATACGGCGGCGGAGTGCGGTCGGGCATTTCGCTGAGGGCAACGCTCGAGCCTTCCGCCGCCCCGAAGACCATGGGGTCGTCCGTCGGGCCGGTCAGCAGGTCGAGTCCCAGGACGTCCCGGTAGAACCTTCGGGCACGGTCTCCGTCCTGAGCAGGCAGGATCGGATTGACGTAGAAACGGTTGAGCATGCTGGGCCACCTCGTTCCAAGGGCGGTTGCGGGTGCTTTCATCGTGGCAGAGTCCGGTTGTCTGCGAACGGGGTTTGCGGCACCGATTGTCAGCCGGTGGACCCGAGCCGGTCCATAAATCGGATCGATTCCGCGGCGATCTGCTGCTGCGCCTCTTGGCGGGAGATGCCTGGCTCGCCGTCCCCGGGCTGTTCGCCGTAGTCCCCGAAAAACGCGTGCACTCCGCCCTCCACCGTCGCGAAACCGGTGTCCGGCGGTAGCAAGGCCTTCGACGCCGAGATCTTGTCCGGAGTGGTGAGTCCGTCATTTGAGCCGGAGATGGACTGCACCGCGAGATCGGTCGAGTCCGCCATGCTTTCCGCGGGGTACGAAGCAAACAACAAAAGCCCGGAGACGTCCCGATTCGCCTTCGCGAAGGAGGACGCGCTGACTCCTCCCAGCGAATGGCCGCCGACTGCCCAGGAAGTGATCTCGGGGTGCTCATTCATCGCGCCGCGGGCCTGGCTGATGTCCAGCAATGGGATGCCCAGCGGTACTTTCAGAATGACAACCAGATAACCCGCGTTCGCGAGCGGACCAAGGATGTCTTGATACGCGCGCGCATCAACCCGTGCCCCTGGGTAAAAGGCGAGTCCCGCGCGGGCCTTTCCTTCCGGGACGAGGGTGACCGAGGTGGCGTCTTCGGTGGTGGTCCCCGTGGTCTGGCCCAGCGATTCGCTGGGCTGGTGGGGAACGGGGTGAGCCATGCCAGCCCCGCTACGAGTCCCAGAGCGGCCAGCCGCCCGCGAGGCCCCGGACCAGCTGCCAGCGTGAAACTGTGCGCCGGCTTGGCTGGTGGTTTGTTGGACCGCGCGGATTGTTTCGAGACCAGCCTTCGAGCAGAGTGGCGCGTCTGACCAGCACGAACGCCCAGAGAAGTCCCGCTGCGGCAGCACCCATCAGCAGCGCAGGCAGCGCCGGGTGGCCGCCGAGGACAGCGCTGTTGCTCAACAGCATCCAGAGCGGAACCAGGATCAGCGCACCCGCGGTGAGGACGCCGCTCCAATCCAGGACTGCGACGTCATACCTGTGGGCCTGCACCGGGGCAGTCTGTACTGTGCTGTCAGCCGGGCTGCCGGGTTCTTTCGGCGTCGCATCCTTCACGATCTGATGTTATCTCCATCATCGAGATAACTGGATACCCTCTGCCCCGGGCGACCCGAACGGCACACTTGATCAGCGCCAGCGTCCACCCTCCAACACCTAGATAGTGCACTCCGGGCGCTAGCCAATTCTTTCGCGGTCGGTCCTTTTCAGCCGGCGTCAGGCGGCGTGGCCGAGGTCTGCGGGGTGGAAGTAGTAGTTGCGGCGGGGTTTTTGGCGCGGGTCGATGTGCGGGGGCGGGATGAACCAGGGGATGCCGGTGCGGATTTGGATGGTCCATTGCTCTTTGTGGATCACGTGGTGGTGGTGTGAACAGAGCAGTGTCCCGTTTTCGGTGCCGGTGGGTCCGCCGCGGGACCAGTAGGTGATGTGGTGGGCTTCGCACCAGGGGGCGGGGATGGTGCAGCCGGGGAAGGCGCAGCCCTGGTCGCGGGCGGTGAGGGCTTTGCGGATGTGGGGCGGAAAGACGCGTGAGGCCCGTCCGATGTCCAGGATCCGGCCTTCGCCGCCGAGCAGGACCGGGATGATGTCGGCGTCGCAGGCGATCTTCCGGACCGTGGCGGCGGTGACAGGGCCGGTGAAGAGCATCGTGCCGGTGAGCTCCTTTGGCCCGCCGGGCCGGAAGGGACCTGCCGTGGCCTGACCGGCTGTGGTGCCGTCGGGGCTGGTTCGCAGCAGGTCGGTGTCGCCGGTGAGGTGTTCGAGGCGGGCGAGGAGGTCGCGGTAGTCGATGGTGACCATGACCTGCGGGCGGAGCCCTCCGGATGCAGGGAGGGCGCCGGCGGCGAGGGCGATTTTGGCGGCTCCGACGAGGCCGTCGAGGCGTTTCTGCGGCCGCGAGCGGAGGTCCAGGCACGCGGCACCGGGGTCATTTTCCGGTGTGCCGGCGGCACCGGAGGAACCCTCGCAGGCTGCCGCGCCTCCAAAGGCCGTGCCTTCCTCGTCTCCAGGTGCCGCGGGTGTCCCGGTGTGGGTGGTGCGGGGGTTGGTGGCGTTGTTCATGACGGTCAGGAGGTGTTCGAACTGTTCGGGGGTCGCGAAGATTTCGAGGTGCTGGAGTCCGTGGCGGGGTTTGCGGATGAAGGCGCCCTGGAGCTGGCGGAGGAGTTCTTCGGTGGGCTCTGCACCGTCCTGGTCCAGCGCGTCGGTCCAGTTCCGGGCTGCCCGGGTGAGGAGGTCGGGGTCGTTCTCGGCCGCGGTGCGGGTCAGGGCGTGTTCCATCCCGGCGGCGGCCTCGGGGTCGCAGGTGTGCCGGACACGGTCCAGGGCCAGGGTGATGATGGTCGCGGCCCGGGACGAGACCTCGCCGGCGGCGACGGCGGCGCCGAGTTCCTCCCGCGCCGGGGGCAAGAGGGCCCCGGAGAATCCCTGCCGCGGCAGGAGATCCCCGGCGAGGGAGAGCCTGCGGCGGGCCTCGGCGGCGCTGATCCGCAGCCGCGCCCGCAGGAACTCTGTGGTGTTCCGGTACCCGTCGTCCGCGGCCAGGCGGGAATCCCCGGCACCCGCGGCACCTCCGGATCCGGATACAGCCGCGGCATCCCCGGCACCCGCGGCACCTCCGGATCCGGATGCAGCTGCGGCGTCCCCGGCAGCCGCGGCAACTTCCGATCCGGATGCAGCCACCGCACCGGACGCGTCATCGGGCCGGGTGCTGCCTGGGCCGGAATCGTCCCGCCAACCGGTGGCCCACGCGGTCTCGCCTTCCGTAGCCACGGCACCGGGCGCGCCTCCCGGCCGGGTGCCGCCTTGGCCGGAGTCGTCCCGCCACCCGGTGGTCCACGCCGTGTTCGCTTTCGGGGCGGCCGTGGCCTGTTTCCGGGTCCGGTCCACGGCGCCGGCCGCCACCAGCTGCAGGTAGTCCAGGGCCCGCGAGAGCTCCTCCACCGTGCCGGCGAAATCCGCCGCCTCCCGGAAGTCCCAGCAGGCGGCGTCCTCGGCCGCCGTCGACGCCACCTCCCGGACCAGCGCCAGGGCCGTGTCCACGCCCTGAACACCGGCCACACCGGAGGGCCCCGCCGGAGCGATGCCCCGGCCCGAGTCCTCAACGGCGATGAAATCCCTCACGGCTTCCATGAAACCCACACTAGTGGCGAGCTACGACAAAATAACGCCGGCCAGCACCGGCCACCGCCGAGCACAGATCTTGGCCAAATTCATCCCGCCGGTGCCCGTCCCGGTCCTCCAGCATCGGATGCCGCCAGCGCCGCTCCGGTCCCGCCCCGGCTCGCTCCGGTCCTCTACCCAAGCGCCCGTGGCCGGCCAAACTGGGTGCGGACACCGGGCGAGAAAAGCACGGATTCGGGCGGGCCCGCGACATCGATGCCGGCCGCGGCGACCAACTGATCCTCACAGCGAGTCAGCTGCGCCCGGTACAGCGGCCACGGGCTGTGGGTGTTGGGGACGTACAGGGTCCGGCCCCGGAAGCGCGTGTGCAGACCGAACCGGGCGGTGAGGTGAACGGAGAGCGGGTCGGTTGCTTCGGCGTCGGGCACCGGCGCGACAGCAACCGCAAAGTCGCTCCGCGCGCCGCCGCGAAACCGCCGCACCCAGTACCCGGCAGACGGGCCCACCGGACCATCCAAAGCGCCCTCACCCCGAAAGCCCGCCCGGGACCACACATAAGGAATCCCGGCCGCCCGCGCAGCCAGCACCACGGCCAGCCGCGTCGCATCCAGGCTGAGGAAAACCACACCACGGGTGCCATCCGGCCCGCGGGAGTAGAGGCGCACATTGATCTCGGTGAAACTCCCAAAGTACGGAATGCCGGGCCCCCTACCCAGCCCGGCGCCCTGCATGCGGAAGCCGATCAGCCCCACCCACGCGGATCCGTCGAAGTCGTCCGGAACCACGCCGGGAGGCATGAACGGGGTCGCCACCGCATCAGGTATCCGCCAGTGCAGAAAAACCGCATCCGTCCACTGCTGATCCATGATGACCGGGGCCGGAAGCTCGGGGGCGTGGGGCCAGGGATCAAGACCCATCAGAGGGTCCGCCGCCCGCCGGCGAAGCCGCGGAGGCGCCGCCGTCGGGCTCCTTCTGCCAGGGCCAGCGGCCGGTGATTTCGAGCTCGAGGGAGAAGCTCAGGAACGTCCGGATCAGCACAATGATGGCAAGCACGCCCACGCTTTCATAGGTGGGTGCGACGGCCACCGTCCTGATGATGTCGGCCGCCACGAGCAGTTCCAGCCCGAGCAGGATGGAGCGGCCCAGGAGTTGCCGGTAGGAGCGGTAGACGGAGAGCGGTTCGGAACCCGCAGGCTGGCCCCGCGGCTGGAATCCGCGGAGCGCGAGAGGAACGGACACCACGGCGCCGATCACCATAACGGCCACACCGGCCACGTCCATGTACCGGCCGGCGGCTTCAATAATCTCCGGAAGTTCCATAGTTCCCCTCATTCGAAGCTGCGCGGTGGCGGGAGCGGGGCAGCCTTAGGGGTACCGTACGCCCACTCCGGCGAGAATGTCCCGGTATCCCTCCCGGAAGCTCGGGTAGGTGAATTCGAATCCGGTGCTCCGCAGCAGTGCGTTGCTGCAGCGTTTGTTGCCGCCGCGGGAGGGCTCGCCGCTCTGCCCGCCCCCTTCGGACAAGCCCGACGGCGGCTGGGGAGTCCCAGCTCGGCGGCCAGGAAACGGAGCACCTCGCCCATCTCGGCCGGCTCGTTGTCCACGCCCAGATAGACCGGCGCCGGGACAGGGTCCATGGTGCACAGGTGGACGATCGCGGCGGCGGCGTCGTCCCGGTGGATGCGGTTGGTGAAGCGCGGCTCTGCCGGAATGACTGCGGAGCCGCCGCGCACCTGGTCAATCAGCCGGGTCCGCCCCGGGCCGTAGATGCCGCCGAGCCGCAGCACCACCGGGGTGATTCCGGTGCCGTCCAGCCGGCTGACGAGCAGATCCTCCGCCTCGCGGATGATGCGGCCGGAGAACCCGCCGGGATCCGGGGTCGTGGATTCATCAATCCAGTCCCCGCCGGCGTCACCGTAGACGGCGGTGGACGAGACAAAGAGAACACGCCGGACGGGGGCACCCGAGCCCATGACGGCGTCGAGCACGTTGGACAGCCCGTCCACATACGCGGCGCGGTACGCATCTTCGGTGGGGAGTCCGCCGCAATCGCGACGACGACGGCGGTGGTGTCCGCCGGGATGGGCGGCAGTTCGCCGGAGCTCAGGTCAGCCGCTGCGCCTTCGATGGCGGCCGGCAGTTTCTCCGGAGAGCGCCGCCAGCCCACCACGCGGTGGCCCGCCGCGGCGAATCGCAGCCCGGTCTCGGTGCCCAGATCGCCGCAACCGGCCACAAGTACAGTCATATGGCAAGTCTGCCATTATCGGCGGCCCGACGTCGGGCCCGGCACGACGTCGGACCCGTGGGCTGCCACATCGGACGTCGCCGAGCCGACCTACCGCGCCGGGATCGGGAAGAAGACCCGGGGATCCTGCAGCAGCGCCGGGTAGTCAAAGGCCGAGCGGGCCAGGATCTCGTCCACCTTGAAGTTGCGCGCGAAGCGGCCCTCCACAGTGATCGGACGGCCCAGGACCTTGCCGACGGCGAAGGACGCGCCGCCGTCGAACGGGATGGCGACGGTCGAGTTGCCAGGAAGCGTGTTGAACGCTTCTTCCTGCTGCTGGCGCTTGCGGGTGGGCTTCTTGACGAGCTGCTTCGGCGGGAGCTTGCGCACCTTGGGGCGGCGGGAACCGGAGTCTGCGTATACGAACTGGTAATCGTCGTCGCCGGCAGCGGCGGCGGCCTTCGCACGGCCCACGAGGGGAAGGCTGACGGTGTCCAGCTTTTCCGGCTCGGTGTCACCGAGCGGGAGGCGCAGGACCCACATGCGGTCGCCGGACGGGTCCTCCGGTACCAGTTCATGCTTGGGCTCGGGCCACACGTACTCCAGGTCAGGCTCCGTGTCCGGGAACAGCTCCGTGTAGAACCGCGGGTCCTTGGCGATCAGCCGGGAGCGGTGGCTGAGGTGCAGTTCGGGCGCGCCAAGCCACGGCGGCATCGGGATTTTGGCTGCATAGTCGGGGTGCGCCGCCTGGGGCGCGAATTCCATGATTTTCTCGCGGGTGGTGTCCTCGCCGCCGCGGGCCGTCCACTCGTCCACCATGGTCAGGCCGTAGAGGGTCAGCGCGGGAACGTACCCCATCCACATCCGGATGGCCGGGTGCGACTGCCAGCCGTACTCCGGGATCACCAGCGCACGCAGGGTCTGCAGCGCTTCAACGCGCTGCTTGCCGAGCCGTGCACGGTCCAAAGCCGCGGCGCTCTGCTGGAAATCGGGGAAGGGGAGAAAAGTCTGCATCTCTCCAGTTTGAGGCCACGGAGCCAATGCACCAATTGCGGGCGGCTGCGGGTGAGCGTGTTCACATTTCGGAATGGGACAGACAGGCCCTCCGTCGGCGCGTAAACTAGCACAAACCATCCCTGCGCCGCGGAGGGCACGCCAATGTCGACGAATTTAGTAACTGCACCTGCGGCGCCGCCTGCGCCCGCACCACTGCCCAAATACGGACAAATGCTGGGCCCTGAAGCTCATGGAATCCTGGTCCTGGAAGAGTTCACGATCGATCCCGCGGCGGCCCGCAAGGAGCAGCACGGCTTCCGGACGGCGCTGGCCTCCGTGGCGCTGACCATGCGGCGGCTGCTGGCGCTCCGGCTGTTCATCGCAGTCGTGGCCATCGCCAACCTTCCCTGTTCCTGCTCTCCAGCGGCTGGGAGATCTACGTCATCTCGTTGACCGTCGTGGTGGCGGTCCACGCTGCGGTGTCGTGGCTGAACCGGCACGAGCCGAAGATCAAGCAGCGGCGGATGCTGGAACTGCACCTCCACCGCGAAAAGAGCGACAACTACCGCAAGGTCCGCGACGCCGTGAAGTACGTCATCGACGCCCCGGCCCGCATGAACGAGAGTCTCTATCTCGAACTGCTCGCCGCCAAGCGGGTGGCTCTGCACCTCGCCATGGGCACGGTGGCCCTGCTGGATACCAGCGACGACACCGCCTGGAAAGTGCGGATCGTCCGCGAAATTCCGCTGGCCGCCTAGCAGCCAGGCTCGCCCACCTGATCAGCAGGAGCCAGCACGAACCACAGCACGACGCCGGAGGGTCCCCTGAGGGGAACGCTCCGGCGTCGTGGTCGGCGCCTTGCGGGCGGTCAGAGCGGACCAAGCTAGGCCGGCAGCTGCAGCACCTGGCCGGGGAACACCACATCAGGATCGCTGATGGTGGCGGCGTTGGCGTCGGCCAGCAGTTGCCAGCCGCCGGCGATGTCGAGCTTCTCGGCGATCTTGCTCAAGGTGTCGCCGCTTTGGATCGTGTAGCTTTCACCGCTCAAGGGAACAGCCGCCACGTGGCGCGCAGCTGGGGCTGCCGGGGCGGCGACCGCGGGCGCCGCGGTCCGGACCGGCGCCTGGACAGGTGCCTGGACCGGCGCCTGAACTGAAGCGGGCGCCAGCGACGTGCTCTGCGGAGCTGCTGCACCGCCGGTGAGGCCCAGCTTGGCGGCGCAGGCGGGCCACGCTCCCCAGCCCTGGCCGGCTTGCACCTTTTCGGCGACGGCGATCTGCTGCTCACGGCTGGCGTTGGCCGCTGACCCCGTTCCGCCATAGGCGGCCCAGGTGCTCGGGCTGAACTGCAGCCCGCCCGAGTAGCCGTTTCCGGTGTTGATGCCCCAGTTGCCGCCGCTTTCGCATTGGGCCAGGGAGTCCCAGGTGGAGGCGGGGGCTGTGGCGCTGGGGATGGCTGCGTTGGCAGCTGAAGCGGAAAGTGCGACGCCGGCGATCGAGACGGCCGCGAGAGTGGCGCCGCGGCGCGCGGCAGTGATGTAGGTTGATTTTTTCATGGGAGTGATGCTCCTGAGGGCCACCGGTGCTCGGTCCGTCCCCGGACGTTGGCGCACTACTGCCCGCCCCTGACAATAGAGGTCAGTACGGTGTCTACCGGTCGGGCAGTATCTGGTGGTGGCAGCACCGGGCATTCATGCCCGGTCTTCGGGCATGTCCCCAAGGCTAAGTCAGGCCCGCGCCGTTATCAAGACGTTATTTTCAGCAGTGTGCCCGGTAAAATCAGTCGGCAATCTCCCGGCGCGCCTGACCCATCGCGTCAGCCGTTGCGTCAGCCGCCCAACACTGCGGCGAGGTACGGGGCCGTCCGGCTCTTCTTGGAACGCGCGACGGCGGCCGGCGTTCCCACCGCGATGATCTTGCCGCCGGCGTCACCTCCGGCCGGGCCCAGGTCGATCACCCAGTCCGCCGCGGCCACTACGTCCATCTCGTGTTCCACCACAATCACGGTGTTGCCGGCATCCACCAGCCGGTGCAGCTGCGCCATCAGAAGTTCGACGTCGGCCGGGTGCAGTCCCGTGGTGGGCTCGTCCAGCAGGTAGAGCGAATGCCCGCGCTGGGCGCGCTGCAGTTCCGTGGCGAGCTTGATGCGCTGGGCTTCACCGCCCGAGAGCTCCGTGGCGGGCTGGCCGAGCCGGAGGTAGCCCAGGCCCACCTCGCGGAGGGTCTGCAGGCTGCGGGCGGCGGCGGGGACCGCGTCCAGGAACTCGGCGGCAGCGTTGACCGTCATGCCCAGGACCTCCGCCACGTTCTTGCCGCGGTAGGTGACCTCGAGGGTTTCGGGGTTGTAGCGCGAGCCGTGGCATTCCGGGCAGGGGCCGTAGCTGCCGGGCAGGAACAGCAGTTCGACGGCGACGAAGCCCTCACCCTGGCAGGTCTCGCAGCGGCCGCCCGCGACGTTGAAGGAGAATCGGCCTGCGCCGAATCCGCGGGCCCGGGCCTCGTCCGTGGCCGCGAACTCCTTGCGGACGGCGTCGAACAGTCCGGTGTAGGTGGCCAAGTTGGACCGCGGGGTGCGCCCGATCGGCTTCTGGTCCACCTTGACCAGCCGGTCCAGCTGGTCCAGTCCGGAGACCGGACCCACGCTGAGCGGCGCGGCGACTTCGGCTTCGGCGGTCTCCGGGTCATCCTTGGCTTGCGCCGTAGTGTCGGCCTCAGGATGCAGCCGGGCGCCCACCACCTCGGCGAGGACCTGGCTGACCAGGGTCGACTTGCCGGAGCCGGACACACCGGTGACCGCGGTCAGGACGCCGAGCGGAAAGTCGGCGTCGAGGTCGCGGAGGTTGTGCCGGCTGATGTCGCGCAGCTCCAGCCAGCCGGCAGCGTCCCGGCGGGTGGTGGAGCGGCCGCCGTCGCCGGCCAGGCCGCGAAGGTGAGCGCCGCCGTCGTCCGCAGCACCCGACCCGTCCGGGAACAGGAACGGCCGCGTCACGGACTCATCCACCCCGGCGAGCCCGGCAACCGGGCCGCTGTAGAGGACCTCGCCGCCGCCTTCCCCGGCGCGCGGGCCGACGTCCACCAGCCAGTCGGCGCGGCGGACGATGTCCATGTTGTGCTCCACCACAAACACGGAGTTGCCGGAGGACTTGAGCTGGTCCAGGACCGCGAGGAGGGCTCGGCGTCGGCCGGATGCAGGCCGGCTGAGGGCTCGTCCAGCACGTAGATCACCCCGAAAAGGCCGGAGCGGAGCTGGGTGGCGATCCGCAGCCGCTGCATTTCGCCGGGGAGAGCGTTGGTGTGGACCGGCCCAAGGCGAGGTAGCCCAGGCCGAGCTCCAGCAGCACGGTGACGCGCTGCAGCAGGTCCCGGGTGATGGCGACGGCCACTTCGTTGCCCTCGCCGGAGGTCTGCTTGCGGGAGGCGGTGCCCGCGGCCGTCAGTTCGGTGGTGGGGCGGATGATCCCGGCCAGTTCGCTCATGGGCAGGGCGTTGAGCTCCGCGATGGTGCGGCCGGCGAACGTCACGGCCAGGGCAGCCGGGGTCAGTCCGCTGCCGCCGCACACCGGGCACGGGCCGGTTTCCATAAAGCGCAGCACCCGGTCGCGCATGGTGGTGCTCTTGGAATCGGCGAGGGTGTGCAGCACATAGCTCTTGGCGCTCCAGAAGCGGCCCTTGTACGGCTTGGCCACCCGGTCGCGCTGCGGCGTCACCTCGACGACGGGCTGTTCCTCGGTGAAGAGGATCCAGTCGCGGTCCTTTTGGGCAGCTTGCGCCAGGGCGTGTCGACGTCGTGGCCCAGGTGCGTGAGGATGTCGCGCAGGTTCTTGCCCTGCCAGGCGCCGGGCCAGGCGGCGATCGCGCCGTCGCGGATGCTCAGCGAGGTGTCCGGGACCAGCGAGGACTCGGTGACGGTGTGCGCGATCCCCAGGCCGTGGCACTCCGGGCAGGCCCCGGCCGCGGTGTTGGGCGAGAACGCGTCCGAATCGAGCTGGCTGGCGCCGTCCGGGTAGCTGCCGGCGCGGGAGAAGAGCATGCGCAGCGAGTTGGAGAGTGTGGTGACCGTGCCCACCGTCGAGCGGGAACTGGGTGTGCCGCGGCGCTGTTGCAGTGCGACGGCGGGCGGCAGCCCCGTGATCATTTCCACCTTGGGGTTGTGGCCCTGCTGGATCAGCCGGCGGGCGTAGGGCGCCACGGACTCGAAGTAGCGGCGCTGGGCCTCGGCGTAGATGGTGCCGAAGGCCAGCGATGACTTGCCGGAGCCGGAGACCCCGGTGAACGCGACGATCGCGTCGCGGGGCACGTCCACGTCCACGTTCCGCAGGTTGTTCTCCCGGGCGCCGCGCACCCGGACAAAGCCGTCGGCGGGGTGGCTGGTATACAGCCCTGGAATGGCCGGGCCGGACAAATCGGAAGCATGCTGATCACTGTGCATCCAATCGACTCTATCCCCGCCGGCCACCTGCGGGCATATCCTTACCGAATGGAAACTAACGACGGCGTCGCTGCCCCCGAGGGTGCTGCCCCGGACAGCCCAGCACCCGCCACCCCGTGGTGCCCGAATTCGCCGAGGTTCCCGAGGAAGTGCACGGTCCGCTGCCGGTCGCGGAACTCCACCTCCACATCGAGGGCACCTTGGAGCCCGAGCTGATCTTCGCTCTCGCGGAACGCAACGGGATCCGGCTGCCCTACGCGGACCTGGCCGAACTGCGCTCCCGCTATGAGTTCACCGACCTGCAGTCGTTCCTGGACCTGTACTACGCCAACATGGCCGTGCTGCAGACCGAGCAGGACTTCGCGGACATGACCCGGGCATACCTGTCCCGCGCTGCGCTCGCCGGGGTGCGGCATGCCGAGATCATGCTGGATCCCCAGGCGCACGTGTCCCGCGGCGTCGCCCTGGAGACGTGTGTGAATGGCGTCGCGTCGGTGCTGGCCGGGTCGGAGCAGGAGTTCGGCATCTCCACCCTGCTGATCGCCGCGTTCCTGCGGGACCTGTCCGAGGGCTCCGCCCTGGAGGTGCTGGAACAGCTGCTGGCCATGGACGCGCCGATCGCGGGCATCGGCCTCGACTCGGCCGAGGTGGGCAACCCGCCCGCCAAGTTCCAGCGGCTGTTCGCCCGGGCCAAGGACGCCGGGCTGCGCCGGATCGCGCACGCCGGCGAGGAGGGCCCGCCGTCGTACATCATCGACGCGCTGGATCTCCTGGACGTGGAACGGATCGATCACGGCATCCGCTGCATGGAGGACCCCGAACTGGTGGAACGGCTGGTACACGAGCTCACGCCACTGACCGTCTGCCCGCTGTCCAACGTCCGGCTCCGGGCCGTGGACACCCTGAAGGAACACCCGCTGCCCGCCATGCTCGCCGCCGGGCTGAACGTGAGCGTGAACTCGGACGACCCCGCGTACTTCGGCGGCTACGTGGACGACAACTTCGCGCAGCTGAAATCGGTGATCGGCCTGTCCGAGTTCGACTGCGTGCGGATGGCGGCGAACTCTATCCGCTCCTCGTTCGCGAGCGACGAGCGCAAGGCCGAACTGCTGGCCGACCTGGCGGCATCCGGGCACTAAACCAAGAGCAACGCGGGGAACCGGCCAAGTTCCCCGGTTGCCCTATCACTTCTGGTTGGTAAAACCCGCGGTTGGGGACCAAAACTGATAGGGCATCGGCGACGACGGCGCCCGGCTGGCCCGGTTCACCCTCGGCGGAGGATGCACGGGGAGCCGACGCCCGGCAGAGTGCCCCTATGACCGAGACCCCACAGCGGCGGAAGGGCTGGCTGCGCCAAGTGATGCCCGGACTCGACGTTGCCGCAACCTACCAGAAGAGCTGGTTCGGCAAGGACATCGTCGCCGGCATCGTCCTGGCGACGTTGCTGGTGCCCCAGGGCATGGCCTACGCGGAGCTGGCAGGACTGCCCCCGATCACCGGCCTGTACACCACTGTCCTGTGCCTGCTCGCGTACGCGGTTTTCGGCCCGTCCCGCATCCTGGTGCTGGGGCCAGACTCGTCCCTCGGACCGATGATCGCGGCGACGGTCCTGCCGCTCGTAGCCTCCGACGGCGACCCGCAGAAAGCGGTGGTCCTCGCGTCGATGCTCGCCATGATGGTCGGCGCCATCATGGTCCTCGCGTCCGTCGCGAAACTCGGTTTCATCGCAGACCTCATCTCCAAGCCCACGATGATCGGCTACATGAACGGCCTCGCGATCACCATCCTGGTCGGCCAGCTCCCCAAGCTTTTCGGCTTCTCGGTGAGCGCCGAGGGCTTCATCGGAGACCTCGTCGGCTTCGTCCAGGGCGTGGCCGGGGGCGAGACGGTGGTTGCCGCGGCCGCCGTCGGAATCTCCGGGATTGTGCTGATCCTGGCGCTGCAGCGGTGGCTGCCCAAGGTTCCGTCGGTGCTGGTCATGGTGGTGCTCGCGATCGCGGCGACGTCGCTCTTCGGACTCGCGGACCGGGGCGTCTCGCTGGTCGGAGAACTCCCGCAGGGCTTCCCGCCGTTCACCATCCCTTATCTGGAATTCTCGGACTTCGCCCTGATGTTCGCCGGTGCGCTCGGAATCGCGCTGGTGTCCTTGACGGACACGATCTCGACGGCGTCGGCGTTCGCCGCGCGTTCCGGTGAGGAGATCCGGGGCAACCAGGAAATGATCGGCATCGGTGCCGCGAACCTGGCCGCGGGTCTGTTCCAGGGCTTCCCCGTGAGCACCAGCGGTTCCCGGACCGCGGTCGCGGAACGCGCCAACTCCAAGACCCAGCTCACGGGCGTGACGGGTGCAGTGCTGATCCTGCTCATGCTGGTGCTGCTGCCGGGGCTCTTCCGGAACCTGCCCCAGCCGGCGCTGGCGGCCATTGTGATCACCGCATCACTATCCCTCGCCGACATTCCTGGCACCGTGCGGCTCTGGCGCCAGCGCAAGACGGAGTTCAATCTCTCGATCGCGGCCTTCCTCGGGGTGACCCTCCTGGGAGTCCTGCCCGGCATCGGCATTGCCGTGGGGCTGTCCATCCTCAACATCTTCCGTCGGGCCTGGTGGCCCTACGAGACGGTGATCGGGCGGGTGCCCGGCGTCGAAGGGTTCCATGACGTGCACTTCCACCCGGACGCCAAGCACCTGCCCGGCCTGGTGATCTACCGGTTCGACGCGCCGTTGTTCTTCGCCAACGTCAGGCCGTTCCGCGAAAACATCCGGCGGCTGGCACGGACCGAACCCAAACCGCGGTGGATCGTCATCGCGGCTGAACCCATCACGGACGTGGACACCACGGCCTCTGACGTGCTCCTCGAGCTGGACGTCGAGCTGAACGCGCAGGGCACGTCCCTGGTGTTCGCGGAGCTCAAACACGGCGTCCGGGCGAAAATCGAGCGCTACGAACTGACCAGCCAGATCGACCCGCGGCACTTCTACCGCACCGTCGACGCCGCCGTGGCCGCCTACATGGCCGAGACCGGCGCCGAATGGAGCGCCGGGGACTAACGGCCACAGCAACGCGGGGTCACTCACGGCCCATCCCGGGGTTAGGGATGGGCCGTACGTGACCCCGCGTTGCCTTTGCCGCTGCGGGGCTATTTTGAGGAGCCGCCCGCGCGAGCATACGCCGCAGCAGGGTGGCCGTGAGCCACGTGACAACGCTGCACACCGCGACGCCCCATGCGATATCGGTCAGGGCCACCACGGCGGGGAAGTCCTTCAGGACGGCGAGCGCGGTTAGAGCCCAGGTTGCATAGGTGAAGAACCCGAACAGGGCGGCGCCCGTCACGCGCTCCCGCATGGTGGCGTCCGGGTGGCCGGGCCGGATGCCGTAGTGCACGATCCCCACGACATAAACGAGGTAGAAGGCCACGGCGCCCGCGAGGTTGACGCTGGGTGCCAGCAGGTCACCGATCTGGCTTTCGTACTGGTTGTTCGCCACGGTGCCGATCCAGACGACGTCGACGGCGGCAAAAATCACGGCAGCGACGGCGTAGGAAAGCAGCCATCTCCTGACCTGGACGTTCATGCTTGGCTCCTCGGGTCGGCGTAGAGGGTATCGACAATATGGCGGGTGCGTTCGGTGAAGGCGCCGCGTTTGAGTTTCATCGTGGGGGTCACGATGCCGTTGGCCTCGCTGAGATCGGTGAGCAGCAGCACAAAACGGCGCACCTGCTCGGACCGCGCGATCTTGGCGTTGGCGGCGCTGACGGCCTTGCCGATCGCTGTGAGAAGCCGCGCGTCGTCGATCTGGACGGCGCCGCCGTCGTCCGGGATGCGCAGGCCGGCCAGATCGGCGATGCCCTCGCGCTCTGCCGAGGCCGCGACGGATTCCGGGTCCAGCAGCACCAGCCCGCCCAGGAAGGGTTTGCCTTCTCCCACCATGACGGCATGCGCTACGAGGGGGTCGCCCTCGACGTAGCCTTCCCAGATGGCGGGGGACACGGTCTTGCCGCCGGCGGTGACGATGACGTCCTTGATCCGGCCTTTGAGAGTGAGCCGTCCCTGTTCGTCGAGCTCGCCGAGGTCGCCGGTGCGGAAGAACCCGTCGACGAACGCGTCAGCGTTGTCGGCGGGTCTGCGGTAGCCGGCAAAGACCCCCACGCCGCGGGCGAGCACCTCGCCCCGGTCCGAGAGGCGCACGGTGCTTCCCGGCATCGGGACACCCACCGAGCCAGCCTTGATCGACCCGGGCATGTTCCCGGTCAGCGGGGCGGTCGTTTCGGTGAGGCCGTAGCCCTCGATGACCGGCAGGCCCAGACCGCGGAAGAAGAGGGAGAGTTCGGCGTCGAGCGCGGCGGCGCCGGACAGCAGGTAGTCGAGACGGCCGCCCATCAGTGCCCGGAGCCTGGCGTAGAAGAGGCGATCGAACAGTGCATGCCTCACCCGCAGTCCCGGCGCCGCTTTGGCCGCGGGATCGGCGTCGCGGGTTTCGGCGAACCGGCCCCACGCGACCGCGGTGCGCTGCGCGGACGCCCAGACCGGGCCGAGGCGCTTCTTCGCTGCGGCGGCCGCGGCGGACGCCTGGATCTTCTGCAGCACGCGGGGGACCACCACGAGGAAGGTGGGCTTCAGGACGCCGAGGGCGGGCACGACGTCCCGGGGTCGGACAGGTGGGCGATGCGCATGCCGTTGGCCAGGCAGATCAGCTGCAGTCCGCGGGCCAGCACATGGGCCATCGGCAGGAAGATGATGGTGTTGCCGTCCTCGCGGACCACGCCGGTGTAGGCGGCGGCCACGTTGAGCACCTGGCCCACGAAGTTGCCGTGGGTGATGAGGGCGCCTTTGGGCGCGGCGGTGGTGCCGGAGGTGTAGACGATGGTTGCCACCGCGTCGAGGTCGGCGAGCAGGCGCCGCTCCTCGACGTCGTTGTCGGAGACCCCGGCGCCGCGGAGTACGAGGTCGGCCAGGTCCGCCCCGGGGCGGGCGTCCATCGTCCAGATCCCCAGGGCGCGGATCCCGGCCTGTGCGAAGCCCTGCTCCAGCAGGAGGGCATGCTCAGCGGTGCCGGCAATCGCCAGGCGCACCTCGGCGTCGGCGAGGATGGCAGTCACCTGGGGTGCGGCCGACGTCTCGTAGATCGGGACGACGACGGCGCCGGCGAACCACGCTGCCATGTCCGCCAGCGCCCACTCGTACCGGGTGGGGGACATGATGGCGAGTGCTTCGCCGGGCTGGAGGCCGGCGGCGATGAAGCCCTTTGCCAGGGCCCTGACCTCGTCGACGAACTGCCCCGTGGTCACCTGCCGCCAGGGATCCGTGATCGCGTCATGCCCGGCCCGGACCTCGAAGGCGATGTGTTCCGGAGAGGTCCGGTACCGGTCCATGAGCAGTCCGGTCGCGTTTCTATGGCCGGACGCGTCAGCCAGCTGCGGGGTGGAAAATTCTTTCATCGGGGGTCCTTCTCCGAAAGCGTGTGCAGGTGGTCCCGCATCAGGTGCTGGGCGACGTCGAGGAAGTCCGCGATGACGGTCTGGTGTGCCGCGGGCAGGGACTCGAGGTGCTCGTTGGTTGCGGTCATCAGGGGCCGCATCAGGTTCATGATTTCGCGGCTGGCTGCCGGGGTGACGCTCACCTGGACCTGGCGGCGGTCCTCGGTGTTCCGGTGGCGTGCCATGTAGCCGCGGGCCTCCATCCGGCTCACCATCGCGGTGGCGGTGGCCGGCGTGGCTCCCAGATCCTCGGCGAGCTTGCCGACCGTGACCGGTCCCGACTGTGCGAGGGTCGACAGGGCGCGGTAATCGGTGAGGTTCAGCCCAAGTTCCCGGGCGACTTCATACTCGGTCTCGTTGGCGAGTGAGAACAGTCCCTGCAGGGCCAGCGCGGCCGGGTGGTACGACGACGCGGTCATGGTTCCTCCTCCGGTTCCGAGTTCCGATAATGTTCAATCTTGTTAGATTATCTATTATTCAATCCTATTTGATCATCTAATAGGATTGCTAAAACTGCTGATGCCGCAGCGGTCCTCTTGGGTCGTGACGACCTCAGCCGGCTCCGTGTGTGAAAGGAACTTCCTGATGAAGGAATCAGACCGTAAGGCGCTCATCGCCCTACCCGTGGTGGTGCTGCTCGGAGCGCTCGTCGCCGTCGCCGGCAGCCAGGGCGGGGCCACCCTGGGCGGGATCCCCGTCTTTGCGATGGCCGTCGGGGCCGCGTTCCTGATTCAGTGGCTGGCGTTCGTCCCGTCGTTCATGGCCCAGACCGAGAAGTTCTATGACCTGACCGGCACCCTGACCTACACCGCCATCACACTGCTGCTGGTTTTGCTCACCCCGGGAATCGACGCCCGGGCGCTGCTGCTCGCAGCCATGGTGCTCGCCTGGACGCTGAGGCTTGGCACGTTCCTGTTCCGGCGCATCAGCAAGGCCGGGAAGGACGACCGCTTCGACGAGATCAAGCCCTCCTTCATCCGGTTCCTCAACGTGTGGACCATCCAGGGACTGTGGGTGGTCTTAACCGCAGCCGCAGCGTGGGTGGCGATTACCTCGGCCACAAGGGTGGCGCTGGACTGGATCGCCCTGGTCGGCTTCCTGATGTGGGCCGTCGGCTTCGGTATCGAAGTTGTGGCCGACCAGCAGAAGGCCCGTTTCAACTCCGACCCCGCCAACAAGGGCAAGTTCATATCGACCGGGCTGTGGTCCAAATCCCGCCACCCGAACTACTTCGGCGAGATCCTGCTCTGGATCGGCGTGGCAATCGTCGCCCTCCCTGCGCTGGAGGGATGGCAGCGGGTGGCCCTGATCTCACCGGTGTTTGTCACGTTGCTGTTGACCAAGGTCAGCGGCGTGCCGCTCCTTGAGAAAAAGTCCGACAGCAAGTGGGGCGGACAAGCCGACTATGAGGCCTACAAGAAGAACACGCCCGTTCTGGTCCCCAAGTTCTAACAGCAGTCTTTGGCGCCCGGGGCCGGGTATTCCGCGACGATCAAGAAACTACTCACCAGTACCCCTGCCCGAGGCCCCTCGCGCCCGCCGAAACGGGGTGTAATAGTGGGTCACGACACACAGAGTTAACAGTATTTAGTCGCGGAAACGCATCCAACCTTGGCAAAATGCAGGTGGATCAATTGCTTCTAGAGGAGACCCATGGGCGCGAACACTGCCGAAAACACCACCCTTCGACTGAAGGCCGTACTGGACGTTCTGGCCGAGGGGTGTGGACCGACGAGAAGCTGAACGCCGGAGCGGTGCTGGGCGAGGCCATCGCCCGCGTTCCGCTCAACGAGTTCGAGCGCGAGCTGCTGAGCGGCGGAATTCCCCGTGGTCACAAGACGCTCACCACGGCCACCGCGAAGCTGGTCAAGGCCGGCTGGCTGGTCAAGGGCCGTTCCGGCTGGACCATCACCGAGGACGGCCAGCGCGCCACCGTGGCGTTCGCTGACCCTGCCGCTTTCGCTGCAGCGCTCGACGCCGGAACTCCCGTTCCCGCCGACACCCCGCTCCCGTCGGCGCCGGCCGTAAAGCCGGCCGCGAAGACTGCCAAGGTTGCCACGAAGGCGGCGCCGAAGGCCGCCAAGGTTGCCGAGAAGGTCGCCGACAAGGCTGTCAAGCTGGTCGAGGAGGCGGTTGCTCCGGTCGCCAAGGTGGTCCGCAGGCGCAAGTCAGCCGACAAAGCCCCCGCCGCCGAGGCACCAGCCGCCGCAACTCCGGCGGCCACGGCAACGCCGGCCGTCAGCGTCGAGACCATCGAGCAGCCGGAAGCAGTTGCCGTGGCTGGCGACTTCAACGTCCTGCTGGGCGCGCCGGCCAACTGGGCCCCGCAGTACGACGAATCCCAGATGGAACTGGACCTCGTGGACCAGGTCTGGAAGCTCGCGGCGGATCTTCCGGCCGGTACCTACAGCTTCAAGATCGCGCTCAACCGCTCCTGGGACGAGAACTTCGGTGCCTTTGGTGCCTTCGACGGCGCCAACCACGAGGTGCACCACGGCGGCGGCCAGCTGGTCATCCACTACGACCACCGGACCCGCGACATCGTCCTGGTGTAAGCGCGACACCGAACATTCCTGCCGACGCGGGTTCGCCCTGCCGACGCGCAAAGACCCTTCGACACCCGAATTCGGGTGTCGAAGGGTCTTTGCGTAGCGTGGGCGGCTTCCCGCGTCACTGAGGTGGGAAAGTTCCTATGGCTGGGCCGGCAGCACCAGTTTTCCGGTCTTGTCAGTGGAGAGTGCCAGCGAGGAAACGTACTGCGGCTCGCCGTCGGGTCCGTCCTGCGCTGAGCGGATCATGTCCGGGCGCTCGAACTCCAGCCCGGTGACATGGCACAGCAGTTTGGTGTCGCTGGGGTTGCCGTCGGCGTCGAACATGGGAAGGTCGATTCCGTCGTCGGTGCGGCGCAGGTAGTACCGTCCCTTGGTCAGCACCGCGATCAACGGCGGCAGGACCAGGGCCAGCCCGACGGCGAAGATCGGCGAGAACGGTTGGATGTCCGGCCCGAAGGCTCCAAAGAACACCGCGATGGAGACGCCTGCGGAGACCAGCATGGAGACGAAGCCCACGGGATTGACGGCGTAGAGCATGCCCCGGCGGAACTCGGCAGTCTTGGGCGAGATTTTCAGCAGGTACTTGTTGATGGTGATGTCAGAGGCAACGGTTACCACCCAGGCCATGGCGCAGTTGGCGTAGAAGCCCAGGATGGTGTTGAGGAACTCGAACATGTTGGCTTCCATCAGCACCAGGGCGATGGCCAGGTTGACCACAACAAACACCATGCGGCCGGGGTAGGTCTTAGTGACCCGCGTGAAGCTGTTGGTCCAGGCCAAGGAGCCGGAGTAGGCGTTGGTGACGTTGATCTTGATCTGGGAGATGACCACCAGCACCACCGCGAGTGCCATGGCCAGCCAGGCCGGCATCATTTCCTCGTACACACCCAGGAACTGGTGGACGGGTTCGTTAGCGGTGGCCGATGCAGCCGGATCCAGGGTGGCGATCAAGTAGATGGCTATGAACATGCCTACGATCTGCTTGATGGCGCCAAAGATCACCCAGCCCGGTCCGGCCAGAATCACGGCCCGCCACCAGGCGCCCTTGTTGGCGGCCGTCTTAGGCGGCATAAACCTCAGGTAGTCGATCTGCTCGGCAATCTGGGCCATGAGGGACAGGCAGACGCCCGCGGCCAGCATGACGGACGCCAGGTTGGGGCCGCCGCCACCTGATGCGCCGGTGAACGCGAAGAAGCTGTCGATGCTTTCCGGGTGCGAAAGAACAAGGTAGCCCACCGGGATGACCATCAGCAGCAGCCACAGCGGCGTTGTCCATACCTGCAGCTTTGCCAAGGTGTTCATGCCATAGATCACGAGTGGAATCACGATGAGGGTGGACACCGCGTATCCAATCCATTGGGGAATTCCGAGGCCCACTTCCAGGCCTTGAGCCATGATGGATCCCTCAAGCGCAAAGAAGATGAACGTGAAAGTCGCGAAAATGACATTGGTGACCACGGAGCCGTAATATCCGAATCCGGAACCGCGGGTAATCAAATCCAGGTCAATGTTGTAACGGGCGGCATAGTAGGCCAGCGGGAACCCCGTGGCGAAAATGATCACGGCTGCCACCAGAATGCCGAAGATGGCATTTGTGGTGCCGTAGGCGATCCCGATGTTGGCGCCGATGGAAAAGTCCGCCAGGTACGCAATGCCGCCCAGGGCGCTAGTTGCCACCACGCCCGCGCTCCATTTTCGGTAGGAACGGGGAGCGAACCTGAGGGTGTAGTCCTCCAGGCTCTCCTTCGCTGCGCTCATCGCGTCAGCGTTGGCTGCATTCCCTGCCGCCAGGCCGGGTGCCTGTGGCGCAGCCGCGTCCGGATCCAATAGATCTGTGCCGTGAGGTGTCTTACTCATATTTCGTCGCTTTCTGGAGGCCTGATGCTTCCCAGAAAAGCTATCCACAGCCCGCGACGGAACTGTCACGAACCTGTTTCCGACGTGTTAATCGTCAGTCATGCGCGGCTAAGAAAATATTCGAACGATGTCACTATTGCGCCGAATTGGTTTGCGGCGGGTATTCAGTTTTTTCACACGGTCCGCTGGTCGCCGCTAAAACCGCGTGGGATCCGGCCGTGGCGGGACGGGGCCGGGGTCGGGAATCGGCAGCGGTCCGGGTGTGGGGAACGGGCCAGGCGTTGGCGAAGGGCCAGGCTCCGGAATCGGCGGCGGGGAGTGACCGGACCCGGTTCCGGCGGGAAGGGATCCCCGGGCTGCGGCTCAGGCGTGGTGGGCCCGGGTTCCGGCGGGAACGGCTCAGGTTCGTGCGGCGGCGGAATGGTCATGCCAGGCTCCCTCACTCTTGTGGATCGCAGGATTTTCCGGATTGTTCGGCCGGCGGGCTACCCGTCAGACCGGGCTGCTCCGGCGCGGAAGACCTTCAGCTCCCACGGACGGAGATGCAGGCGCGGCACCGCGGCCTCGGCCGGATAGTTGCCCAGGACCAGCTCCGCGCTGCCCCACGCGACCGGAACGTCGGCGTCGTCGAGCGTCACCTCCTGGTCCTGGCCGGAGAAGTTGCCCAGCACCAGCAGCTGCGTGCCCGGCACCGAGCGCACGAAGGCGTAGACGTGCTCGTCCCGCGGCAGGAGCATGGTGAAGTCCCCGTGCGAGACCACGGGTTCGGTGTGCCGCAGCGCGATCACCTTCCGGTAGAAGCTGTACACGGAGCCCGGGTGGTCCACCTGCGCGGCGGCGTTGATGTGGTTGGCATTTGGGTTGACCGCGATCCAAGGAGAACCGGTGGTGAAGCCGGCGTGCCGCGAGGCGTCCCACTGGACCGGGGTGCGTGCGTTGTCGCGGTTCAGCGGCGCCAGCGCGGCGAGAACATCGGCGTCGGTGTGGCCCAGATGGGTGGTGGCTTCGCGGTGGTGGTTGAGGACCTCGATGTCGCGGTAGTCGCTGATCGCCCCGAAGGTCATGTTGGTCATGCCGAGTTCCTCGCCCTGGTAGACATAGGGCGTGCCGCGGTGCAGGTGCAGGATCCCGGCGAGCATTTTCGCGGAGAGTTCACGGTACCGGCCGTCGTCGCCAAAGCGGGACACGGCCCGGGCTTGATCGTGGTTGCCCCAGTAGAGGCTGTTCCAGCCGCGCTCCGCCAGCCCGGTCTGCCAGTGCCCCAGGCTCTTCTTGAGATCGGTGAGTTTGAGTTTCTTGGGCCGCCACTTGTTGCCGTCCTCCTGGTCCAGGGCCACGTGCTCGAACTGGAAGACCATGTCCACCTCCGCCCGCGCGGGGTCGGTGAACAGGACGGCTTCGTCCACGGTGACGCCGGGCATTTCGCCGACGGTGAGCAGCGGACCGGTGCGCCCGGCGAAGACCTCCCGGTGCATCTCCTGCAGGAACTCGTGAATCCGCGGGCCGCCGATGTAGAACGGGGTGCCGTCGCCGTAGAGCTTGCCGGCGGCGATGGGCCCGTCCGGCAGGGCGGTGTCCTTGGAGATGAAATTGATGACGTCCATCCGGAAGCCGTCCACGCCCCGGTCCAGCCACCAGTTCATCATCTCGTAGACCGCCGCCCGGACCTGCGGGTTTTCCCAATTCAGGTCCGGCTGCTTCCTGGAGAAGATGTGGAGGTAGTACTCGCCGGTTGCCTGGTCGAACTCCCACGCCGGGCCGGAGAACGCCGAACCCCAGTTGTTCGGCGCCGCACCCGCCCCATCGGCGGCGTGGCCGGCATCCTCGCGCGGCGGCCGCCACCAGTACCAGTCCCGCTTGGGGTTGTCCTTCGAGGACCGTGATTCGATGAACCAGGGGTGCTCGTCCGAGGTGTGATTGACCACCAGGTCCATGACCAGCTTCATGCCCCGGGCGTGCAGCCCGTCCGTCAGTTCCCGCAGGTCCTCGAGGGTGCCGAAGATCGGGTCCACGTTGCGGTAGTCGCTGATGTCGTAGCCGTTGTCGTCCTGCGGGGACGTGTAGATCGGGGACAGCCACACGACGTCGACGCCCAGTCGGTGCAGGTAGCCCAGCTTGCTGATGATGCCGCGCAGGTCCCCGATGCCGTCCCCGTTGGAATCGGCAAAGCTGCGCGGATAGATCTGATAGACGACGGCGCTCTGGAACCAATCGCGGGCAGGAGCCTCAACGGATGCTTCAGTGGGCTGTTCTACCGTCATCGGGTCTCCTCAGCTGGTCCAGCAGGCTCGGCGGTCAGCACCGGCGCTGACTCACCAACGTCTGATTATTGAACAGTTCCCGCGGGCAGGAAGACCCCTTCGGCGCTATGTGGACGACGGCGGGCACCACCGGACGATGCTGGCCCGACGCCGGGCGGATCGACGACGCCGGACAGCACCGGACGACGGCGGCCGGCGCCGGACGCGAGTCAGTTCTGCGCGGCGATGCTCTTGTCCCGGTCCTCGAACACTTCCTCACCGGGGCCGGTGAACGCCTTGGAGCGTTGGATCGCCTCGATGGACCCCGTGAATAGCTGGGAGTCGTGGGGATCGGCAGGGTGCCGGCCGGGGTCGGCCGCCACGGAGACCTTGCCGGGCCGCTTCGCGGAAGTACCGGAAGTGCCGGCCGGACCCGCCGCTTCGGGGGCCCCAGGCGTTCCGGCCGCCAGCCCGGCGGCACCGAGCGATTCGAGCCGGACGTGGGGAGCGCCGTCGGGTGTTCCTGCTGCAGGAACAGCACCAGCTCCTCGCGGATGAGGCAGCGCAGGTCAAAGAGCTGGGCGCTGTCGGCGGCGCTGACCAGGATGCGTACCCGGACGAAGCCGGCGGTCGCGTCGGTGATCTGCAGGATGCCCACCCGCTCGTCCCAGAGTTCGGTGGTGGCCAGGACCCTTTGAGCTCGGCGCGCATGTCTTCGACCGGGGCGCGCCAGTCGAGGTCGAACTCCACGGTACCCATGACCTCGGACTGCCGCCGGGTCCAGTTCTCGAACGGGGTGGTGGTGAAGTATGTGGAGGGCAGGATCATCCGCCGGTCGTCCCAGATGTGGACCACCACGTAGGTCAGGGTGATCTCCTCGATCCGGCCCCATTCCTTCTGCACCACCACCACGTCGTCCACTCGGATCGCGTCCGTGAAGGCGAGCTGGATGCCGGCGAAGACGTTCACCAGGGAGGTCTGCGCGGCCAGACCGGCCACGATCGAGATCACACCGGCGGAAGCCAGCAGCCCGGCGCCGAGGGCCTGGATCGCGGGGAACGTCAGCATCGCGATGCCGAGCGCCACGATGGCGATCAGGGCGACGCCGATCCGCCGGGCCAGGATCACCTGCGTGCGGAGCCTGCGGGCCCGGCGGTTGTCCGCCACGTCCACCCGGTAGCGGGTGAGCACCAGGGTCTCGATAATGAGCAGCACGGCGATGGCCAGCCAAGCGAGCGATCCGATGACGGCGATTTGCAGCGCATGGTCCACGTTGCGGCGCCATTCGGCGTCCTCGGTGGTCAGCCCGAGGGCGATCCGGACGCCGATCAGGCAGAGCGCCAGCCGGAGCGGCAGCCGGGCCACCCGGGAGGTCTCGCGGAGGGCTTCCTGCTTGCGGTTGAGCCGGAGCACCACCCGGCGCACCAGCCAGGAGGCGAGGAGGCCGCCGGCCACGGCGAGCGCGGCCGCGAGGATGGGAACCAGGAAGGGCATGGCGGGATCGAGGACGTCTTGCATTACTTAAGCTCTAGCAAGCTTCCGCGGCCAACTGAAATCGGGAGGCGGTCAACGTGGGGCGCATCACGGCCGGGGTCTCCGTGCCCGCGGAGCCTGCATGGGGGACACCTAGGGCCCAAAGGCCCTTGTTTCCTCGCGGAAAGCCCCGAGAATGGTCCAATCACTGAATATTTCCCAGGGGAGGGTGTCATGCGCCCAGCCGCATCGTTGGCCACAGTCATTTCCGCTGTTTGCGCGGCGGCCGTCCTCGCAGGATGCGGGACACCGGCGGCAGCCCCGTCCACCAGCCCGCCGGCCACCAGCGCCACGGCCAGCGCCCCGCCGTCGACGGCCACCTCACCTCCCGTCACGGTCCCGGCGGGCTGGAAGACGTTCACGACGTCGGACGGTACGCTCGCGTTCGACTACCCGGAGGCGTGGACCATCGTGGACCCGGCCGGGCCGCCGGCAGAAGGCGGTGTGTTTGTAGCCCTGGTGAGTGACTACGGCAAGACGATGGCCACCCTGCGGACCGGCATGGTCGCAGGCGCCGAGTGCCCGGAGAAGTTCCCATTTATGGTGTACGACACCGAGCCCGTCCCGGCGCTGGCCCAGGACGGGGCAACCCCCAGGTTTGTGTACGAGGGGCGTACTGACCCGGCGTCGAGCGATCCGTCGAAATCCCTGACCCTGGGCTACGGCATCACCTCCGAGCCGGAAGCCGTCGGGGATACCGCCTGCCCGATCTCCCACTACTTCACCTGGCCGCCCAACCGCGCCATGTTCAGCGGCGTCTATGACCCGTTTGACACCACCCCGGGGCGCCCAAGAATGTGGACACCCCCGAGGTATATATGGACACCACCGAGTACAAAGACGTCAAGCAGGCCATCATGTCACTGCGGCCGGCCGGAAAGTAGGGATGTGAGGAAGCCGGCCGGACGCCCCGGCGCCACCCTGGGCGCCACTGTTGGCGCCGCCATCGGGGTGGTCCTGTTGCTGGCGTCCTGCGGCCTGGTGGTGCCGGAGCCGGCTCCTCCCACGAGCCAGACCCCAAGCAGCACCGCAACACCGTCACCCACGTCGCCGTCCGGGTCGCCGTCCGAGGAGGGGACGCCGTCGTCCGGCTGGAAGACGTTTACGACGACGGACGCGGGATTGTCGTTCGACTACCCCGCGGGCTGGACGGTCAAAGACCCGGGCGGGGCGCTGGGCGGCGAGTTCGTGGACGTGCTCAACGCCGAGGGGAAAACGATGGCCGGCCTGCGGACCAACATTGTCACCGGCGCGGAGTGCGTCGGGAAGACCCCGTACGAGGTCTACGATTCGGAGCCGATGGTGGCCCTCGCTGAGGGAGGGGCGCCGACGGCGGGGTGCCCCGCTACGTCTTCGAGTCCCGGGGCGATGACCCGGATCCTGTGGCCACACAATCCACCATCGCGGCCTACGGCATCACCTTGGTGCCCGAGGAGCCGGGCGAGCTGGCGTGCCCCATGTTCCACCTGTTCCTGTGGCCGCCGAGCGGCGCGTTCTTCGGCGGGACGTACAACCCGGAGAACAACACAACGCCCGGCGACGCCAAGCTGCCGTATCTGGAGAAGGCCAAGCTGTACGCGTCGACGCCGGAGTACCAGGACGTCCGGAAGATGATCACGTCCCTTCGCCCGGCCGATGCGCCGACCGGCAGCGCCACGCCGTCGGGGACTCGTCATAGGGGTCGACATAGCGGGACTCCCAATGGAGGACCGCCGTCGGGGGAATCGTCAGTCGTGGACGGGTTCGCCGGTGATCTTGTGGTCGGCGTGGTTGATGGTTTCCTGGATGAGCCGGATGAGGTGGCCGTCGTGCAGGGAGTAGATGACGTGCCGTCCGTCCTTGCGGGTGTCCACGATGCCGCTGAGCCTGAGCTTGGCCAGATGCTGGCTGACCACGGTGCGCGGAGCCTGGGCCGCAGCCGTTAGTTCGGTGACGGTCTTCGGGCCCTGGGCGAGCTGCCAGAGCAGGTGCAGGCGGGTTGGTTCGGCCAGCATCCGCAGTGTGCCGGCGGCGGTTTCCAGTAGCTCCGTTCCGGGGCTACCGCGTGGACGAGCGAGGGTTCCTCAGCGGCGGGCGGCGGTACGTTCGGTTGGCTGCTCAACGGTCTCCTCCTCGCGGGCTTCTGCTCCCCGGGTGCGTCCGGGCCAGGACAGGAATGCTCCCGCACTGCCTAGTATCGCAAGGATTGTCAGCAAGAGTGCCGCCCAGCCCAGCCCGGCGGCAGCGCCGACCCACCCGGCCAGCGGGTAGGCGACGATGTAGCAGGCGTGTGAGAGGGAGAACTGGGCCGTGAAGACGTACGGCCGGGTGGCCTCGGTTGACGCGTCACGCAGCAGCCGGGCGGACGGCGTCAGGATGGTCGAGTTCCCAGCACCCAGCACGAACCACAGCCCCAGGAGCAGCCACCACCCGGTGCCGGGCGTGGCCAGGAACATGGCCGCGGTGGCACCGGCGAGGGCGGCCGGTATTGCGACGGCGCCGGTCAGCATCACCGCCCGGTCCCCGAACCGCTCCAGGACCCGGGGCGCGAACACCGCCACCAGCATGGAGCCGATACCGAAGCAGGCCAGGGCCAGTGCCAGATCCGTGTCTGGGCGGCCGAGCACATCGCGGACATAAACCACGGTGTTGACCAGCACCAGGGCAGTTGGTGCCGCGACCACCAGGTTCAGCGCCAGCAGGGACCGCAGGCTCCTGTTGCGCCAGAAAATGCGGACCCCCAGGGTGGTCCGGTGCCATAGGGACATCGCGGGCCCGGTCTGTGCCTCGACCCGGGGCAGCGCAGTGATCACCACCATCAAGGCGGAGAACAGGAACCCGGCCACCGTGCCGAGGAACAGGTTGTTGTAACTCAGGACGGTCAGCAGCAGAGCGGCCGCAGCCGGGCTGACCAGCGCTTCCATGTCATACGCCAGCCGCGACAGGGACAGTGCGCGGGTGTAGTCCCGCTCATCCTTCAGCACCGTCGGGATCAGCGACTGGAACGCCGGTGTGAACGTGGCCGAGGCCGACTGCAGCAGGAAAATAACCACGTAGATCTGCCAGGCCTCCGTGATGAACGGCAGGCACAGGGCCATCGCAGCACGCACCAGGTCCGCGCCGATCAGCACCGGCTTCTTCGGCAACCTGGCCACCAGGGCATTGACCACGGGAGCGAAGCCCACATAGGCCAGCATCTTGATCAGCAGGGCCGTGCCCAGCACGGCCCCGGCGTCGCTTCCCGCCAGATCAAAGGCGAGCAGACCCAGCGCCACAGTCAAAAGGCCGGTACCTAGCAGCGCCACAACCTGCGCGGCGAACAACCGCCGGTACGTACCGTCTTTGAGAACCGAGAGCATGGACCCATTATAGATGCATATGTGCACGAGTATGCACATATGCGGCGGCCCGGAAGGTTGCTGCTTCGCCGCTTAGACGGCGGGTCTTCGGTTTTCTAAACGGCGGGGATATGCCGGTGCCGGCGGTGCGCCGGTTTCGGCAGGCCTGCCCGGGTGCTGCCTGTGCCGCCCCAGGCGTTGGTGCGGGCTTCCTTGATCAGGCCGGTGCCCGCGCATTCGCGGACTGCCATGATGCCCTCCGCGGCGGCCTGCTTGTCCTCGAAGGCCTTGGAGATCGCCAAGACCGTTCCGTCGGCGCCGAGGAGCCGGAAACGGACGTTCGCCTCAGCGTCCGTGAAGATTTCGAATTGTCCTGCCATCGTCTTTGTCCTCTCGGGCGATGCAGCGCGGCGGGAGGTTAAGACACATCGTTGTGCCATGCCATTTTCTCGACACGTCCCCGCAGCGCACCCGACCATCATTCCTACTCCGCTCTGCGGAAGGTAAGGGGCGAAGGACCCTATGTGGAAAGTGCGCCAGTCCTCTGGCGGTGGTCTCCGTGCGGGGCGTTAGATTGGGGCATGGCTGAGTTTCCGAAGGGCGATTCCGGCGAGTGGGTCCGGCTGACGGCGCGGGTGGACGGTGTGGTGCAGGCAGTCGGCTTCCGCTACTGGACCGTGCGCAAGGCCGAGGAGCTGGGGCTGACCGGCACGGTCAGGAACAACTCGGACGGCACGGTGGGCATTGCGGCGGAGGGCCCCCAGTCGGTGGTGCTGGAGTTCCGGCGCTGGCTGCGCTCGCCGGACGCGCCGGGGCGGGTGGACTCCGTGGACGAGTCGATCTCCCGGGCGACGGGGGCTTTCAGTAATTTCCGGGTGGTGTATTAGGCCCTGAATTAGGCGCCGGTGAAGCGGCCCAGGAACTCCAGCACCGCGGGGTGGGCGGGGTTGATGAGGTGGCCGCCGGGAACCAGAACGCTCTCGGCCGCGGGCAGAAGCTGTGACAAGCGTGAATTGACTGTCCGCAGCACCGCGGGTGAGTCCTCCGCGGAGACCAGGAGGGTAGGCAGGCTGACGGCGGCCAGTTCCTCCGGCCCCAGGGCGGGCGGGTTCGCGCTGAGGTCCAGGCCGTCGCCCCTGATCTCAGCCAGCACGGCCGGACTGGTGGCGGCGAACATTTCCCGGAGCTCCCGGGGCAGCGTGTCCCAGATATGGTCTCCCAAGGCGTCCCGGATGACTGTGGCGGCCGCGGAGTCCGGGTCCTGTGCCGCGGCTTCCAGCACTGTGTCGCGGAGCCGGTCCGCCCAGGCCTGGGCCTCGGGATCCAGCCAGAACACGGCGGGTTCCAGCAGGACCAGTGCCGTGACCTTGTCCGGGTGCCGGTGTGCGAGGGCCAGCGCGATCTCCCCGCCGGTGCTGCGGCCGATAACCACCGCCGGTGTGGCGGACAGCGCATCCAGCAGGGCGGCGGCATCGTCCACATGGTCTGCCAGATCCACGGATTCGAACGGCACCGGACGCTCGCTGCGGTGAAAGCCCCTGCGGTCGTAGATGATGCAGCGGCAGATCTTCGCCAGCTCGGCGGCCGCGTCCTCCCACAGCACTGCGGAGCTGGGCGTCCCGTGAATACCCAGGACGGGCAGCCCGTCGCCGTGCTCTTCGTAGTACAGCTCAATGCCGTTGACGCTCACGCGGGGCATGGATTAAGCGTAGAGCGGCGGCGGGTTGCGGTCGAGAGTGGGGAAGCGAGGTATGCCGTCCGGGTCCAGTCAGAACGGGGCTTAGGACCCTCGGCAGGGAGCCTGTTTCTGAGTAGGGTGGCCCCATGCAGAAGATATCGCTGGATGCCCTTGCGCGGCAGCAGATTGCGGCTGCGGTGGCGGCACCCAGCGGACGTGCTGCGGACACTGCGTTTGGCGGGCATGAGAAGACCCTCCGCCAAACGGTGATGGCGTTCCGGGCGGGGACGCAGCTGAGCGAGCACCAGAATCCGGGAGAGGCAACCGTGTTCGTCCTCCGCGGCTGCGTCCGGCTGCGTGCGGGCAAGGAATCCTGGCAGGGGAAGACCGGGGACCTGCTGATCGTGCCGGACGGGCTGCACAGCCTGGAAGCGGAAGAGGACTCGGCGATCCTGATGACCGTCGCGAAAATCAAAACCTGACGGCGCAGCCGCAGGCGGGACCGGGCGAAGCGATCAGCCAGGCGAGGCGCTCGGCCGGGGCCGGAAAACCGCAAGGAGCAGGATATGACTGTCATCCCTTTCGAAGAGGTCCCAGAGACCCGGCGGTGGTGGGCGAGGGCCGCATATGTCGCGCTGTTCTGCGCGGCGGTGGTCCCGCTGGTGGCGGCAGGCATCGCGGGCACGGTTGCCCTGCTCCTGACCGGTGCCGGCGGCGTTGTGGTGACGGTGGCCGGCATCTATTGGTTCCTCATCAGCCGCGGTTTCCTCCGCTGGTGTGCCTTGGCGGTGGCGGTGCTGGCCCCGCTGGTGGTCCTGTTCCTGTACGTCCAGGCGGGCCTGCTGTTGGAGGTCATGATCTCCGTCGGGCTGGTGTTCGTGGCGGTGGTGTGTGCCCGGGCCGCCCTCCGGGAGCCCCGGGCGGGGTCCAAGATGACCGAGTACCCCGCTCCGGCATGGCGGCATCCCTTTGTGGTGATGAACCCGCGGTCCGGCGGGGGCAAGGTGGTGAAGTTCGATCTGCAGCGCAAAGCGGAGGAGCTGGGCGCCGAGGTGGCGCTCCTGGAGGGGCCGGGACAGGTGGACGTGGACGCGTTGGCCCGGGACGCGGTGGCGCGGGGCGCGGACCTGCTAGGTGTTGCCGGGGGTGACGGAACCCAGGCGCTGGTGGCCGGCATCGCGTCCGAGCACAACCTTCCTTTCCTGGTGATCAGCGCCGGCACCCGTAACCATTTCGCCCTGGACCTCGGCCTGGACCGGGAGGACCCCACGGGCTGCCTGGATGCCCTCCGCGACGGGGTGGAGCTGCACGTCGACCTTGGCAAGATCAACGGCCGCACCTTCGTCAACAATTCCTCCTTCGGGGTCTACGCCGAGGTGGTGCAAAGTCCCGAGTACCGTGACGACAAGACCGGTACCGTGCTGCAGATGCTTCCGGACCTCATCAAAGGCGCCAAGGGGGCACGGCTGCACGCCAAAATCGACGGCACCACCGTGGACGGGCCCCAGGCGGTGCTGGTAAGCAACGGCCCGTACGGTAGCCACGACCTCGCGGGCCTGGGCCGCCGCACCCGGCTCGACCGCGGCGTGCTCGGTGCCGTGGCGCTCTCCGCCTCCAGCACCCGTGAAGCCGTCGGGCTGCTGCGCCGGGCGACGAAGCGCGGCCTGATCCAGCGCACCGCGGTGGAGGTGTTGGTCGACGCCGATGTGCCCGAGATCCCGGTCGGCGTGGACGGGGAGGCGCTGATGCTTGCCACCCCGGTGCGGTGCACCATCGAACCCGCCGCCCTGCGGGTCATTGTTCCGCGGAAGCGTCCGGGCGTTCCGCCCGCCCAGCCGGCGCTGGACCTGATCCGTCTCCGCGAACTGGCGTGGGGGCGCCGGACGGCGGCGCACGCCGCGGCTTAGTGGGTGGTTTCCTTGACACATGTGGCGTCGCCGGAACCTGTGGCCTCGCCGCCGCCCGAGTGGAAAAATGAACCTGTGGAAAGCCTCGCGGGCACCAAGGTCTGGGCTGACTACAACGCGGCCCAGGCAACGCGTCCCGTGCGCTCCCTCTGCCTGGACGCCATGGCGCTCGCGGGTCCGGGCGGCGGCCGTCAGGCCATAGACCTGGGTTGCGGCGCGGGCAAGGAAACGCTGGCGCTCCTGCAGGACGGCTGGCGCGTGCACGCCGTCGACTCCCTGCCGGACACCAAGGACCGGCTGCTGGCGATCGCCCCGCCGCACGCGGACGGCCGGCTCAGCATCGAGGTGCGGGCCTTCCAGGAACTGCGCGTCCTTCCGCCGGCGGACCTCATCTTTGCCGGCTATTCACTGCCGTTCATCCACCCGGATCACTTCGGGACGTTCTGGGCCGTGGTGCTGGGCGCCCTTGGACGCGGCGGAGTCGTGGCTGTTAATTTGTTCGGTGACCGGGACTCCTGGGCCGGTGTCCCGGAATGGAATTTCCACACCGAAGCCGCGGCGCGGCAGCTCTTCGAAGGGCTGCAGATCCTGAAATTCGAGGTGTACGACGACGACGGCCAGTCCTTCCGGGGCCCGAAGCACTGGCACATCTACGACGTCGTCGCCCGGAGGCCGTGACGTAGCAGCAGGCCCGTCGCCCCGGACTGTGTCTTTCGGTTCGATTTTGACAGGCACTCTGGGACAGACTGTTGCCGTGAGCAACTCTCCCCGGACGGGCCTCGCCGTCGCAGGACTCAGCCTGGGCACGGCGCTGAACCCGTTGAACTCCTCGATGATCGCCGTCGCCCTTGTGGTGCTGCGTGAGGATTTCGGGCTCGACGTCGCCACCGTCACCTGGGTGATCACCTCCTTCTACCTCACCTCCGCGGCGGGGCAGCCGCTTATGGGCCGGCTGGCGGACCGGTTCGGCCCGCGGCGCCTGTTTGAGCTGGGCATGGTCCTGGTGGCCGTGACCTGCGCGCTGGCTCCGTTCGCGCCGAACTTCGCGGTGCTTTGTGTGGCCCGCGCCGTCATGGCCCTGGGCACGGCGGCCGCGTACCCCTGCGCCGTCGTGATGGTCGGGGCCCTGGCGAAGCAGGCGAACGTGAAGTCCAGCCGCCCGCTGGGCCGGATCCAGATGGCCAACACCTCCGCGGCCGCCGTCGGACCGGTGGTGGGCGGGCTGCTGGTGGGGTTCGTCGGCTGGCAGGCGCTGTTCCTGCTCAACGTCCCGCTGGCCCTGGCCGCGGTCCTCCTGGTCCGGCGGTTCGCTCCGGCGGACGGGGCCCGGGAGCGCGGCTCGGCGTCGGAACTGCTGCGGGACTCGGACATTCCGGGCATTCTGGCCTTCATCGGCTCCATGGTCCTGGTGATGATGGCGCTGCTGAACGTCGTGCCGGGCTACCGCTGGTGGCTGCTCGGCGGTGGCACGCTGCTGGCAGTCCTCTTTGTATGGCGCGAGCTGCGCTTCAGCCCGCCGTTCCTGGACCTGCGGCTGCTGGGCAGGAACCGGCCGCTGCTGCTGGTCTACCTGGGCTTCGCCCTCTTCAGCTGCGTCTACTACTTCGCGTTCTTCGGCCTGCCGCAGCTGCTGCAGGAAGCAGGCGGCTACGATCCCCGCGTGGTGGGACTCCTGGTGCTGCCGCTGGCCGCGGTCTCGGTGGTGTCGACGCCGGTGGCCGTCCGGGCGATGGACCGGTTCGGGGTCAAGCGCGTGCTGGTCGCCGGCGTCGTGATGCTCATGGTGGCCTCCGCAGCGATGTGGTTGCTGACCGCCTCGTTCGCCATCCCGTTGGTGATTGCGCTCACCGCGCTGCTGGGTGTGCCGTACGGGGTGGCCAGCATCGCGTACAACCAGGGCATGTACCTCTCCACTCGGCCGGAGGAGCGCGGTGTGGCCGCCGGGATTTTCCAGACCTGCCGGTACCTCGGGGCGATTATGGCGACGGTCCTGATCGGGATTTTCTACGGTACCGGTGTGAACCAGGCCAACTGGGGGCTCGTGATCATGGTGATGCTGGGGCTCGGCGGCGTGGTGTTGGTGGTGTCGCTGCTCTGGCGGGAGCGACGGTAGTCACGGCGTCTTGACACGCCCGAAGCCCCGGAATATGTTCGGCCTTAATACGGCATTTCGCCCGTTCATCACTGCTTTTCACGGTATTCAGCGGCGTCCCGCGGGCGCCGCCCGACGGGCACCCGGGGTCTGGGTCTGCGCGTCATGGCAGTGCAACGCGTCTGGGGGATCCCATTCGGTCTCGCCTGCAAGGAGTCGGAAATGGCTGAAGGAACTGGATTGATCAGGCGGTTCTACACGGAGGTTATCGGGGACGGGAATCTCGCCCTGATCGATGAATTGGTGAGCGATGACTTTGTTGATCACGATCCCCTTCCCGGGCAATCGCCTTCCAAGGACGGTGTCGGGTTCTTCGTCAACACGATGCGGGCGGCATTCCCGGATCTCAGGGCCACAACAAGCGAACCGGCGCTTGTCGATGGAAATCTGGAGGCGCTGTATGTGGTCCTGACCGGCACGCACCAGGGTGAACTGATGGGTATCGAGCCCACCGGCCGGAGCGTCGAATTCAGCGGTATCGACATCATCCGTGTCGACGGCGGCAAGGTCGTCGAGCACTGGGGAGCTACGGACATGATGGCCCTTATGCAACAGATCGGCGCCGTGCCTACGTAAGGCGCGGCACTATCGTGCAGCAAAGGGCCCTTCCGCTGGACCGAACACGGGGAGAGCATCGCCATCGGTGCGACACATCAATGCACACAAGGAGATCATTATGCTGAAGGATTCAAACATCATGGCTGTTCTCCCCGCGAAGGACATCAACCGGGCGAAGGAGTTCTACCGGGACAAGCTGGGCATCGAACCCTCCGAGTCCATGGAGGCCGATAGCGTGATGTACCGCTGCGGCAACGGAACGGGCTTCCTCATTTACCAGACCGAAAATGCTGGTTCAGCGAAGAACACCCAGATGGGCTGGGAAACGGACAACCTCGACCGCGAAATGGAGGAACTGCGCGGCCGCGGCGTCGTCTTTGAAGACTACGATTTTTCCGGTCTGAAGACGGAGAACGGCGTTGCCACCGCTGACTGGGGCAGGTCCGCCTGGTTCCTGGACAGCGAAGGCAACATTCTCAACATCTCCCAGCGCGCGTAGGGCAGGAGGCTGGCGCCGATCCGCTACATCAAGCCTCGCTGCGACGAACAACGAAACCGGCCCCCACCTTCAAGGAGGGAGCCGGTTGAGCGTGGATGCCAGCGGTAAGGACCCGGCACCCGGACGTCAGGGATCAGCCCTTGAGTTCGTAGGCCTTCGGAAGCTTCAGACCGCGGTCTTCCATGACGGTGCGCAGGCGGGTGGGGTAATCGGTGATGATGCCGTCCACACCGAGGTCCATCAGCCGCGTCATGTCGGCTGTGGTGTTGACGGTCCAGGGGACCACCGGCAGGCCGAGCTCGTGCGCCTCAGTGATCATCCCGGGGGTGACGGAGCGGAAGGCGGGGAGACGGCGTCGTAGCCCTGGGCGGCCGCGGCCTGGGCGAGGGATCCGCCGTAGGTGTCGATGTCGATGCCGCCGAGGTTGGCGCTGGCGCCGGGCTGGCCGACCTCGAGCCAGGCGTCGCCGCTGGACAGGGCAACGAGCGGCAGCTCGGGGGCGATCTCTTTGGCCAGGTTCAGTGATGACCAGTCGAATGACTGCAGGGTGGCGCGGTCCGCCATGCCGGACGCCTGGATCTCCGCGACGACGGCCGTGGTCAGGGCCACCATGCCCTCGCCGCCGGACTTCCCGTCCTCCACCTTGGTCTCGATGTTGAAGCGGACCTTCTTGGCGCCGGCGTCGCGCACCAGCTGGAACACGTCCTTGAGCTCGGCGATCTGGTTGCCCTCGATTACGTCCTGCTCCGGGTAGCCCTTGAGCTGGGTGAAGCCGCAGTCCAGCGTCTTGATCTGGACAAGCGACAGCTCGGCAACCCGGTCGCCGACATACGGGAAAGCGGCGTCGCCGGGCGCGGCCGGCGCGGTGTCCTGGCACTTGTCGGCCTGGATCGTGTCGTCGTGCCAGACGATGACCTTCCCGTCGGCGGTCATGTGGGTGTCGAGCTCCAGCGTGGTCACGCCGAGTTGCAGCGAGTTGGCGAAGGCGGCCAGGGATTCCTCGGTCCACTCGCCGCGGCCTCCCCGGTGCGACTGCAGGTCAAAGGACCCGTTGCTCTCGTTCGTTTTGATGCCGGCCGTTGCCTCTGCGGCAGCGTTCGACGACGGCGCGGAGCCAGCTTCAGGGTGTGAAGCGGCGACGGCGGGGCTCGCCAGGGAGGCGATGAGCGCGGCGGCGGCCGCGGCAGTCAGGACTGTGCGCATGGTGATGGTTCCTCCTGGGTGACGGTTTCCGGCGGTCCGCCGGCGACCCGACCACCCTAGGGAGGCGAGGTGGACGGCGGCGTTCGGGGAACTGGATCGCGGGTGAACAGTTCAGCGCCGGGCGTGGGCGGGACCCCTGCATTAGGCGGTAGCTACGGCATCTTGACACACCCAAACCGCCGGAATATGTTCGGCCTTAACGGAGCGTTTCGCCCGTTTCACACTTCTTTTTCACAGTCTTTCTCGGCGCTCCGCGCGGCGCCACTGCCTGGAATAGTGGCGTGGCGGCGCCGGTCGTGCGGCGTGCCCCGAACAACGCGCTGGGGGATCCAATTCGGTCTCTCGCCTATAAGGAGTCGGAAATGTCGGAAGGTATTGGACTGATAGAGCGGTTTTACAAGGATGTGATGGAGGACGGAAACCTCGCCCTGCTCGATGAGTTGGCGACAGACAGCTACGTCGATCACGAAGAGGGCCTGCCGGGGCAACCCGCCGGCAGGGACGGTGTGAAATTCTTCGTGACCACGATGCGGTCGGCTTTCCCGGACATCAAGGTCAAGGAGATTGCGCCCTCGCTGAGCGCCGGAAACATGGAGGCGTGCCACGTGGTCCTGACCGGCACCCATCGTGGAGAACTGGCTGGCATCCCGGCCACCGGCAGGAGCGTCGAGTTCGACTGCACGGACATCATCCGCGTCGAGGACGGGAAGGTGGCCGAGCACTGGGGCACCACGGACAACATGAAGCTCATGCAGCAGATCGGCGCCATGGCTATGGCCTGAGTAAAACCGAAGCACGACGGCGGCCGGACCGACCGCCGTCGGGCGTCACGCCTTAGCCGTCGAGTTCCGCCTCGATCGCGTCCAGATCACGGACGGCGTAGCGGTGGTGCTCCCATTCCTCGTTAAGGATTGTGTGCAGGCACGACAGGATGGTCACCGCATGGTCGGGGCCCCAGGGATTCTTGCGCACGCTGGCCAGGTCAGACGCGGTGACCGCGGCGAGAAAATCGCGCACCATGGCTACCCGGCCCGCCCGAACCTCGAGCACTTCGGCATACGACGGTGATGGCGTCGAGAAGACTGACATGTCATAACCGTCGGGCTCGTACTCAAAGTTTGGCTGACCCACGGGGTGATACGGCTGCTCGATCTCCAGAATGGCCCGGCCCAGCCACGTGTCGGTGGCCATGACCAGGTGACGCAGCGTCTGGGCGAAGGACCACTCGCCGTCCACGGAGATATCGACAGTGCCGGCCGGCATCGCCGCCGCCCGCTCGAGCGTCGCCGACCACGTCCGCTCCAGCACGGCCCAGGCTTCACGAAGACCGTCGGGATCGCCGGCGCGTCGTTCGGCGCGGCCGGGAAAGCGGCGGTTCAGTTCGGCCTCCACGAAAGGGGCAACATCGACGCCGTTGACGCGCAGGACGTTCCCGCCGTCGAACAGCCACGGCGCATCGATGTCCGCCCCTCCCACGTCCACTCCGCGCATCACCGTGCCGGACAGGTCAGACCGGACGAACCGGGCTCCGTGCAGGTTCACGTCGACGAATTCGGCTCCATGGAGGTCGTCGGACTGATTGAAAGCTGCCATGGCGAAAACTGTCCCACGATTTTCCTGCGGACGCACGATTCAACGGTCGCCGCGCAGTTCGGACAGGATTTCTGCGCTGCCGCTGCCGGTGCCGCTGCTGACGCGGCGAAGGATCTGGAAGTCCACGGGCTCCGATGCCGCGCGACGCACGTTTCCGGACAGCAGGAGCCGCTCGAACGGAGAGGTTGCAGGGGGATCAAGGTGGCCGCCACTTCACCCTTTATTGAGACGTCGATGGTCTCGCCGTTCTTCACACGCTCAAGTATCTGGCTGCTCTGATTGCGGAACTTGTGATGCGGGATGGCTGCCATGACTACCTCCATTGCCATCGTAGCGCTGGCGACGGGTGTGGTCAGCCGACGCCGGCGGTCAGCCGCTCGCCGTTGAAGTACTCGAGGTTCCAGCCGTCCGCGGGGTGGTGGTGGGCCAGGTTGAGCACGGCGTTGTCGACGCTCGGCAGGGCGCGCCCGACCGCACGGCTGAGGCTCACCCGGAGGAGCGAGCCGTGCGTGACCACCAGGATGCGGCCGCCGCGGAACTCCTCGGCCAGCGCTTCCAGCGCGGCAAGCCCGCGGCCGGCTGCTTCGTCCTCGCCTTCGGCGCCGTGGAAGCCGCCGGGGGTGCGCAGGGCATCGAGCTCGGGACCGTGCTGCAGGCCCTCCGCGGGGCCGAAGCTGCGCTCGGTGAGCTCCGGGACGCGCCGGGCCACGGTGAGCCCGAGCCCGGCGGCGATCAGGTCGGCGGTTTCCGCGGCGCGGCTCAGCGGTGAAGACACGACGGCGTCCCACCCGTGTCCGGCCAGGGCTTCGACGGCGCCCCGCGCCTGGTCACGGCCGACGTCGTTCAGCGGAATGTCGGTGGATCCCTGCAGCCGCCGCTGCGCATTCCAGTCGGTCTGGCCGTGGCGGATGAGCGCGAAGGTTGTAACGGTCATGGTTCCAGTCTGCCTTGGCGGGCGACGGAACCGGACATCGCAGGAAGGCGGCTCGGGGCCGGGGCGTCTCAGGTTCGACTGTTTAGTACTGCCTGCAATTTCTCGAACGACTCGGTCCATCCGTTGCGGTGCAGGTCCACGCGCTCTTCCGTCAGGAACGGTCCTTGCGAGAGCGCCAGGCGTGTGGCTTCGCCGGTACTCCCGAGTGAGAGGTCGACGACGGTTTCCCGGTCGTCCGGCGTCGGTTCCTCCCAGAGGAAGGTGTACACCAGGTGCCAGGGAGGATCGATCTCCAGGAACTCGCCGGAGAGATGGAACGATTCGCCGTCCGGTGGCGCCATACGGAACCGGTAGCGGCCGCCTTCCGTGAGGCTCAGTTCGGCAGCCGGGATGGTGAAGTCCTGCGGACCCCACCATTTCACCAGTTCGGTCGATTGCGTCAGCATCCGGAAGACTTCTTCCGGGGAGCATCGAGCGTGCATTCCAGGTTCAGGACCAGCCCGCCAGTTTCCTCATGCCCGGTTAGCTCATTCATTACTCAACTCTGTCATCCTGCGGACGCTGACGGAAGCGGCTCGGGCTGCCAACCGGCTGTCTGGATTGTGCCGTTATGCCGCCAGCCTGCTCCGGACCTCCGCTGCGTGCTGCGGGGCCCGGGTGGCGGCGAGCTGCTTCGCCAGGTATTTGGCGTCCCGGCACACGCCGGGAAGGGTTTCCGATGCTTCTGCGAAGATGAGCTCCTTCCCCAGCAGGTACAGGCCCGGCAGGGCATCCACAATCCCGCGGTGCTGCTGCTCCCGCCAGTTCGCGGGCAGTGCCGGGATGTCCAGCCAAGGGTAGGCCTCGGTGAAGCCGGTGCACCAGATGACGTTTGCCACCGGAAGGCGCCGGCCGTCGTCGAGCATGACGTCGCCGTCCTCAACTCCGGCGACCCGCGGCACCAGATGGACCCCGGCGGCGCGCAGGTCCGCGAGCTTGGTGCGGATCAGCGGCCTGGCCATGGCAGCAATTTTGGGCAGCATCCTGCGTCCGACCGGTGTGTTGGTGGTCAGCACATGCAGCCCGGCGAAGCGGACCACCGGGAACACGAAGCGCGCCGCTGCCCGGCCGTGCCGGAACGGGATCTGGGCACTTGGTTTGCCGGCCAGCCAGGTTTCATGCGTGCGGCTGGTCTCTAACGCGATCTCCGCCCCGGAGTTGCCCACGCCCACCACCAGGACGGGGCCGGGCTTGAGCTGGGCCGGGTTCTGGTAGTCGCGGGAGTGGAGCTGCACGACGTCGGACGGTAGTTCCGCTGCAAAGCCCGGCGTCCTGGGCAGCTGGCAGGCGCCGGTGGCGAGGACGACGTTCGCGGCCGTCCAGCGCTGCGTCTCGGCCGTGACCTGGAACCGCTGCCCGTCGTGGCTCAGCCGGGTGACGGCCGTGTTGGGCCGGACCGGCAGGTGGAACCGGGAGGCGTAGTCCTCCAGATAGTCCGCCTGCTCGTCCTTGGTGGGGAAGGCGAGGGGGTCGCCCGGGAAGGGCAGGCCGGGCAGGCCGTTGTACTTGGCGGGGGTGAACAGCCGCAGCGAGTCCCAGCGGCTCCGCCACGCCTCGCCAACCCGTGTTCCGGCGTCGAGAATGACAAAGTCCCGGTGCTGCTGCGCCAGGTAGTAGCCCAGCGCCAGGCCGGACTGTCCGGCGCCGATGATGACGGTGTCGACGGCGCCATTGCCGACTTTGCCAGTGCCGACTCCGCCGGTTTCAGTTGCTGGAGTGGTGTTCATGGTGGTGCCTCCTTGGTGTTGCATGCGCGAACGGGGTGGTCATGAACGCCGTGCCGGCTGCGGCGGCGGGTGGCCTGCGGGTCCGGACCGGAAGCGCAGGTACCAGATGAGCAGCAGCGCGGAGGCGACGACGTAGAAGAAGTGCAGCAGCCAGATCGGCCCCAGCGGCAGGCTGAAGACGTAGATGGAGTGCACCGCGTTGGCGACGTTGCTCAGCGCGAGGTAGCCCAGGCTGTAGGAGTCAAGGTTCCTCGTGTGGAGGGCCTTGAGCAGCATGGGCAGGTAGCTCACCGCGAAGAGGCCGGTGGAAACCATTCCTGCGAGCACTGAAACGTTCATGCCATTAACGCTATTTTTCGTCGCGTTGTGGCGAATCGGGCGAATCACCCATTTCCCGTGGGGCGGGGAGAAGCCGGGAATGGGTACTTTTATGCAGTGCGGGAGGTCAGGGCGAGTCCGTGCTGGTAGGCGTAGGCCGTGACCGCGGCCCGGGAGGTCAGGCCCAGTTTGGTGAAGATATTGCTCAGGTGCCGGGCCACCGTTTTTCGCTGATGAACAGCTCGGCGGCGATGTTGCGGTTGCTCAGTCCGGCGGAGACGAGCCGGACCACCTCGGTTTCGCGGGCGGTGAGCGGGCCGGCGTCGGCGGCGTGATGAGCATGGGTCCCGGTGCTGGGCGCCGGGGCTGTCCGGGCGTCCGCCGCTAGGGGCACCTGCTCCAGCCCCGCCAGCTCAAGTTCCGCCAGCGCCGGGGCGGCGCCCAGCTCGGAAAAGACTGCCCGGGCCGCCTCACGCTCCGTCCGGGCGGATTCCTCATCGCCGAGCACGGTGCACACCCTGGCCAGGAGGGCGCGGCAGCGGGCCGCCTCGAACGGCGCGTCGAGGCTGAGCCAGCGGGACCATGCGCGGCGCAGCGTTACGAGGGCTGCCCCGGGGTCGCCTTCGTGGAACAGGACAGCGGCTTGGGATTGCTCGGCGAGGGCGTGCAGCAGGGGCATGTCGATCGAGGCGCACAGCGAGTCCAGCTCTTCCACGGCGGCCCGTGCTGCCGGCGCGTCGCCTGCTGCCAGTTCGATCTCCACCCGGGCGGCGAGCATCAGTCGCCGGTAGCCGGGGTCGATGCCATCCATGGCCTGCCGGAGCAGGGACTGGGCCTGGTCCGGCCTGCCCTGGGCCAAGCGCAGGAGCGCCAGCCCGGGCTGCGCCGGGAAACCGGTGTCCTGGGCGTGCAGGTAGGCGGCCTCGGCGTCGTCGAAGTCGCCCCGGAGCCGGTGGATTTCGGCCTGCTGGTAGAAGCCGCCGTAGGTGGCCATCCGGTCGCCGCGGAAGGCGAGGTCCTGCGCCGTTTTGGCGGCGTCGATCGCCTCGGTCCAGGCGCCGTGCAGCCGGTAGAGCTCGGCCCGGTGCATCTGGCACTGGCCGCTGAACGCCACCAGCTTCTGCTGAGCGTCGCACCACCGGTCCAAAGCCCGCGTCCACTCGTGGGCGCGGCGCAGATCGAAGGCCAGATGGCAGGTTTCAATCACTGCGCAGTAGATGATCCCGGCGGGGATCGGGGAGATTTCTCCGACAGTGACGGCCACCATGGCTTCGTCGAGCAGGGCCAGGCCGTCGTCCACCTCGCCCAGCATGATCTTTGCCTGGCCCAGGCCCAGCGTCCCGAGGGCCGCCGAGTCAGCGTCGCCGCGTGCCCGCCCGAGGTCGGCGGCCCGGGTGAAGGCGTCCGCGGCGGTGGCGCCGTCGCCCTGGTAGAGGGCGCCCAGCCCGACAGGGACGGACAGCAGGCCCTCGAAGGGGCAGGGCTCGGGCAGGTCCTCGACGATCCGGCGGGCGCGGGCCAGCCAGCCGGCGCTGCGGGCCGGTTCGCCCAGCAGAATGAGGTTCATTCCGGTCCAGACGGCGCAGCGGGCGGCCGCGGGGTAGTCGCCGTCTGCGAGGTACTTCAGGTGCGCCCGGGACAGGATGTCCACTCCCTCGGAGCCCCGGCCGGTGAGGATGACGGAGATGGCCAGCTGTTCCAGGTCGCCGGCGGGAAGTTCCTCGTCGTGGTCGGCGGCGGTGTACTGCCCGACGGCGTCCGGCCAGCGCCGTGCGGCGTAGGCTTCCCGGCCGCCTGCGAGTGTAGACATCGCGCCTCCCCGTTCCCGGTGGCGGGTCTGAGCTTGTGGGCACTGCCCGCCCGGCCCTCCCGGAACCGGTGGTGGGCGGCGTGGCCCGTCATCTGCTTTTCAGGCTACCGCCGGGGTTTAGGGGCGGCAAGATGCGGGCCGAAGCGCCAACAGGACCGGGACTACGACGGCGGCGCCCGGCTGGCGCTCGCGCGCCGCCTCAGGTGTACATGAGGGAGCCGGGGGTGGTGAGGAGTTCGCCGGTTTCCAGCCAGGTCTTCAGGCCGGAGAGGATCATCGGCCAGCCGCCGTAGAGCTGGTCGTTGGCGCCTTCGCGGAGCTGGTCGTGGGTGACGGTCAGGCGGCAGGAATCGCCCACCGGTTCGATCTCCCAGGTGACCCGGGACGTGCCTTCGGCCTTGACATCCTCGCCCCAGAGCGCGCGCATGCTCTGGACGAGCCGGCGGGGCGGGTCCACCTCCAGGTTCTCGCCCTCGCCCAGGGGCTCCCCGCCCTTGGGTGCCATCTCAAAGCGGGATCCCGGCGTCCAGTCCGAGGTGATGACGGACCCGAACTGGTACTTGCTGCGGATCTCGCCGTCCGTGATGGCCTCCCAGAGCCGCTCCGGGGTGGTCTTGATATAGATTTCGAAGATCTTTTCCATGGGACTTTCCAATCTGGTTTTGAGGTCGCTGAGGCCAGCGGCCCATGGTTCGGCATATTTGCTCACCCAGCGGTCGTGGACCAGCCGGATGGGCACCGGATTCAGGAAATGGAGTTTCTCGCGCCCCCGACGGCGGGTCACCACCAGGTCGGCGTCCTCCAGAACCCTGAGGTGCTTCATCACGCCGTAGCGGGTCATCTCGAAACGGGCCTCAAGGGCGTGAAGGGTCTGCCCGTCGTTCCGGAAGAGTTCATCCAGGAGATCGCGGCGGGTGGCGTCGGCCAGGGCCTTGAATACGGCGTCCACAGGTCCAGAATAGGTGACTGATTGGTCACATGTCTAGGGTCTAGTTCGTGTCCGGTTTCCCACGCCGCAGGTGACGGTGGTGCAGCTCGTAACTGTCGAACACATCGGATGACGTGGCTCCTGAATGGCCGAATTTGCCGCGAAGGACCTCCGCGAGGGCGTCCAGCGATGCGTGGAGCATCCGTCCGGCGAACTGGAGTTCAGGGCTGTCGCTGCGCTGGGCCTGGGATGCCAGGTCCTGGGCGTAGGCCACCGTGGCGGGCAAGGAGCCGCGCTGCTCAATTTCACGGAAGTAATAGGTTTCATGGAACGCAAGCAGATCTATGCTCACGGACGCCACGTTTCCGGCCATTGATTCCAGCAGTCCGGCAGCATGCCCGGGATCCAGCGACAAAACACCCGACGGACCTGCAGCTTCCCGGAACAGGTTCAGCTGGTGGGCAAGGGTCCGGCGGCGGTTCAGGGCAGGGTACGTCTGAAGGATCCAAGTGACCGTCGCCGTCAACAACCCGAAGCCGGTGACGGCCTGGAGGGCCACCACCAGCCTGAGCAGCGGATTCGCCGGCACGATGTCGCCAAACCCCAAAGTGGACAGAGTGACGAGGGAGATGTAGAGCGCTTCCGCAAAGTCGCCCCGCTGTGGAACTCCGGGTCCGTGAACAAAGCCGGCCGGCAGGTGGGGCAGATAGAGCAGGGCCCAGCCGATGGCCGCCAAGCTCGCCCAGGCGCCAATGACGGCGGCCATAGCCAAAGGTGCTGCGATGAAGGAGCCCCGGCCCCGCAGTTTTCTGGACACCAGCCAGAATCCGCGCATGATCGCCCTTCCCAAAGGACCAGAACCATGCGGGTAAAGGAGCGTACGAAAGACATCAACGAGCATCAGCAGAACCAGCCCGGCCCCTAAAACCGTCCAGAGCGTGCCTTCTAAGTCCATTGCCTCATCTTATGGGCGGTGCCCTGGGCGCAGTGACAAACAGAGGAACCCCGCAGTGCCGGGCACTGCGGGGTTCCTCGCTGGCTGGATCCAGGTTACTCGGAACCGGGTTTCTGCTCCCGATCCCGGAGGTTCTTCTTGATCTCGTCGAACTTCTCCTTGATGACCCGTTCCGCCTCCGAGAGGGTTTTGCTCGCACTGCTCAGGGGATCCATCTGAACGTAGACGCTGTGGCCGACAGGCAAGTCGTACTCGTCCTTCAGATGGGTGCCGCCGCCCACGCCCTGAAGAGACAGGTACACCATGGCGTCCGTCCGGGCAACGCCGGAGAGTGTTCCGAAGACAACTGTGAAGTCGTTAGGTTCAAAGCTCACAGTCTGACCGATATGGCTGCGGTCCAGGTCACCGGCTGCTACCGGCTTCTCGGACGGACTTCCGCTGTAGCTCATGAACTTCTCCTAATAAGTCGAGGGACACGTACCCGAGCAGTCTATATACGGGGCCCGTGAATGTCCGGCGGTTCCGCTTTGGGCGAGGAAGCCGCGGCAAGCGGGTCAGGCTCTTTCTCAGGGTGCTGCCCGCGAGCTCGGGGCATACCGGAATGTCTCGGCCTGAGCGAGTTACTGGGCCACCAGTGCATGTGCCGCTTAGGAACCGACCGTGGGTGTGGCCCTAAAGGCGTTAACAGCCCTGTCTGCGATGACTTGGGCGTCACTTCCGGAATCAAGGATCGTATTCCGAGCTGATTCGGAATCGACCATGACGGTCGTAACAGCGAGGCCGTCCGAAGCCTCGGTCGTCAACAGAGCGTCCACCTGAGCCGAGAAGCAGGAGTCACTTGACGTGGAGCGGACGTCCATCGCCACCACATGGTTGTTGGAGACGAAGTTGCCAACCCCGCAATCAGCCGGATGATGACCGGCGTCGCACCTGTCGGCCGGATGCTCTGTGAGTCGATGATCTCCGAGAAGTGGTTGCCGACGACAGAGTTGTTGCTGCCGCTGACACAGAGAAGTCCGTTGAGGTCGTCCAGGCCGTTGTCGACTCCCAGGAAGGGCGTCCAGGGCTCATGGTCACGCAGGAAGTGATTGGTGGCAACGAGGTTTTCCGAGCTGTTCCCTGCGAGATTCAGCATCCCAGGATAGAACGAATGCAAGCGGTTGTTGGTGACGCTTGACCGCGTGACGCCGTCGAGATGGACGCTGCTCGCACCACGGGGAAGACGTTGTTCGCGGTGATCAGGAGCCCGCCATGGTTCTCGGCGTAGATCGAGTGACCCTTGAAGCCTGCTCCGACCAAGTTGTCGGTGATCTTTGACGCCTGGCCCCAGCCGCGCAGCTCGATGCAGCTTCCGCATTCAGCGATGAAGTTGTCGTGAACGGACAGCGCGTCCGCGTTGTAGATAGTGAGGGCGTTCTCAAGGTAGACGAACCCCATGCCGGTCACGCGGAATGAGTCGTTGGCGTTCGCAACATAGATACCGGTCTTGCCGTTGACGTAGGTGTTCTCCGGATGCATCCCGGAGCCATCCGAAGTGAAGTGCAACCCGTCGATGCAGAAGTTGGAGAACTCGACCGAGCTGATCCGCGGGCTCCCGCTTCGCTCAACGTAGAAGGCGGCTCCCTTGGATTCCTCCCCGTCTCCGCCGAGCGGAATGTCGACGAGAATGCGGCTCCCTCCGGGCCACAGCTCATGCAGGTCGGGCCATTCTTCTTCGGGAACGTTGAACCGGATGCTCGACGACGTAAAGCCGTGTCCCGAACCATGGATCCTGAGGAAGCTGACGTCGATCACCACCTGCGTACGAAGGGGTAGTCCCCGGGCGGAATGTAGATCACCGCGCCTGGTTTTCCTCCATTGTTCGCATCGGTGACGGTCTGCCGGTCCTTGATGTCAGCGATGATGCTGTTGATTACTTCACCGACGTCCTCGGACGGATTGCCGACGGGCCACGTGGTCACGTCGTAGCAGTTGTTGCTTGACATAGGTTCTTCCCTTTGTGTTGTGGTTACTCAGCCTTTGACGGCGCCGAGAGTCAGGCCAGCCACGATGTGGCGTTGCAGGGCTTCATTGGGCCACCGGTTGATGCTCCGGGAGTTCCGCTCGTAGTTCCTCTGACGTTGGAGGTTGAGCGCCTGGGCGGCGGACGGTGATAGCCGCTGCTTTAGATGCCATTCGGCCCAGCGACTCCAGCACCGACGGTGCCAGCCCATCTGCTCCGCGCATGAGGAGTCCGTAGATCAGGGCAGACATATACGCGTCCCCGGCCCCGATGGTGTCGACCACGGCGGACTTAACCGAGGGAACAACTACCCGCGTGCCTCCCGTCGTGAGCAGGGATCCCTCCGCTCCCATGGTGACTGCGACGAGTCCGGCCCCAAGTGCAAGGATACGTTTTGGGATGTCTTCCAGGGATAACCGCGGATAGAGCCACCGGGCGTCCTCGTCGCTGAGTTTAACTACCTCTGTGAACGGGACGAGCTCCTCGAAGATGGTTCTTGCCTCAAAGTGGCTGCCGAGCAGGGCAGGACGGATGTTGGGGTCGTAGGTGACGACGCAGCGTTTATGTGATTGCTCGAGAACCTCTCTTACTACTGCCGCTCCCGGCGCTAGGAAGGTGGCTATCGAACCGGTGTGCAGGACTTTGGGATGGGCCGCCGGAGCGATCCGCGGGAGGTCCCACCGGATATCGAAGTCATAATGTGCTGAACCATCGGAAGCCAGAACCGCAGTCGCCGTAGCGGTTCGGCCACGGCCCTTGGAACCGGGCAAGAGATTAACGCCGGCACTTTGCAGGTGCTTCTCGATAGCGGCGCCATAGTGGTCGTCGCCGATCGAGGTCAACAAGGCGGTGTCCACACCCAGCCTGCCGAGCCCGTAGGCAACGTTTGCGGGTGACCCGCCGGGGTGCTCCACGGTGCCTTGGGGAGAGACAACTATGTCCACGAGGGCTTCACCGACTACAACGACATCAATGCTCGGTGTGGGGTCCTCGTCGGTGTGCTGGACTGTTGGCATTCTGGACCTTTCTTGGAGTCACCCAAGGTGGATTCAGCGCGAAGCGCGCGGTTCTTCCGGGCATCGGGCTGGGGTGGATATTGTTGTGAGGGTATGAGGGAGCTTCTCGGAGGCTCATCCCTCCGTCGTTACCTCCATTCTTTGGTCAGGTGAGAGTTGAGACCGCGAGCTTCAGTATTGTCGCTGGACCTCCCTCAGCGGATAGCCAGTTCTCCTGGTTTTCGGTTTCGGGGAAGATGAGATCAGTCAGGACAACCTTGCCGCCCTGGACAAATACTTCGACCGAGCAGTGGTCCACGACGATGAGTAATTTGAGTACACCGTTTTCAAGGTCAACTGGTGCTGACTCGACCGAAGCGAATTTCGCGTGGAAGCAGGTGTCTCCTGATTGCCTGCGGTCAAGGATGAGTTGGGCGCTGGCCGTGTTGTAGCTAAGTAGGGTGCCCTGCTCCCGTCACTGCTTCCGAAGAGTCGGAAATCAAGACGTTCGGCGTTGCCGGGCAGTATCTCCGCCTCGATGATTTGGGCGCTACCGGGTACCGCGTCCGGCAATCGGACTGCTGAGTTTCGGAGTTCATAGGTGTCTGTGTTCATGTGGTCCTTGGCAGTAGGCAGCTCTTCTCCTGCGCCGAGGTCGGCCAGGACCGGTTGCTGGATCAGACGGGCGGAGCCGTTGACTGCTATGAGGCGCACTTCGCGGGCGAGGGTCATCGAGGACCGCCAGGGAGGTGGGCAGTTCGTTGGCGTAGTCCCAGTTGTTCATCCAGCCGATGATGATGCGCCGGTCATCCGGGGCGTTGCTAAAGGATACGGAGGCGTAGCAGTCGCGTCCCCAGTCCAGCCACAGGCATTGCTGCAAGGCTGCCGAGCCTGCCTTGGCGTCGGGGAGGGACGCCAGCCCTGCTGGCGCCGCGAGTGAACCGGCGTCCGGGAGGAACCGGGCGCCGTCGAAGTGCCCGATGAAGTATTGGCCCCCGGAACCTCCTGCCACTGCGCCGGGGTTAATGTTAACGATCAGTACCCATTTGATGTTGTCCGGTTCCCCGTCCACCGCCAGGGAAAGAGGTCGGGGCACTCCCATTCGCCGGCGTCGGCGTTGGCCGGGCCAAAGTCGCTCAGAAAGTCCCAGGATTTGAGGTCTTCCGAACGATAGAAGACCACCTTCTGGTGCTGCGCTTCGACGGCGACCATGACCCAGCAGGCACCTTGGTCCCCCTGATAGCGGAAGACTTTGGGATCGCGGAAGTTCGCAGAGTCTCTGGTGAGGACAGGGTTTCCTTCGTATTTTCGCCACGTCATTCCTGCGTCTGTGCTGTAGGCCAGAGACTGGGCTTGCGTGCCGCTGTGCTCGGACGCGGCTTTGTAGGCACTGGTGTAAATGGCTACGAGGGCAGGTGCGTCCGCCGTGCCGAAACCGGACGTGTTGCCGTGGTCGACTACGACACTGCCTGAGAAGATGTCCTCTGTCTCGTCGCAGGCAATGGCAACAGGGTGTTCCGTCCAGTGCAGCAAATCACGGGAGGTGGCGTGGCCCCAGGACATGTTGCCCCAGACGTTGCCGTACGGGTTGTTCTGGAAGAAGAGGTGGTACAGGCCGTCGTGGAAAACCAGGCCATTGGGATCGTTCAGCCAGGTATCCTGTGCCGTGAAGTGGATGGCGGCCGGAACCTGGAGGTTCCGGCCGGGGCTGTTTTCGGGCGTGCGGTATCAAGGCGACTGGACATGTCTGGCATTCCTCTTGGGACGTGGAAGGGGGCTGGCTGCCTATGGCCGGGGAGCCGTGATGGAATCGCGGCGCACGAGGGGGCAGCTCAGAATGGTCGGGTGAAGTGCCATGAGGGTAAGGTCGGTCTTCCCCTCGACGGCGTCAATCAGGTGCTCGGTGGCCCAAGCCCCCATCTCGTAGTGAGGCAGGGCCACGGTGGTGAGGCCCGGGTGAAGGTTGGCGGCGATCAGTTCCTGGTCATCGAAGCCTACGACTGAAAGGTCAGCGGGGATTGTGAGTCCCAGCTCCGCAGCGGCGCGGTAGGCTCCCATCGCCATCCGGTCGTTGTAGCAGAACAAACCGGTGGGCGCGTCCTCGCGTGTCAGGATCCGCCGGGCCGCCTCATAGCCGCCTTGCACCTCGGAGACCTCGGACTCGACAGGTGCCGCGTCGCCGTCGAGCCCTGCTTCAGTAAGCGTGGCCCGGAAGGCCTGGAGCCGCTGACGGGTTGCGGGGACATCATCGGTGTTGTTGAGGAAGCCCACCCGGGTATGGCCGGCTTCGAGGAGCGCGCCCACGGCGGCGCGTGCACCGCCTTCTTCGTCCGGGATCACGGCTGTGATGTTCCCGCCGGTGGCCACCGAGTCGACCAGGACGGAGGGCACGCTGCCGAGGTTGGCCGGCAGCTCCACGTTGCGGTGGTACATGGTGGCGTAGAGGATTCCATCCACCCGGCGTTCCAGGAGGGCCTCGACGTCGGCCTGCCGGGATTCGAGGCTGGCCGAGCCGGAGGTGTTGATGATCATGAGGTTGTACCCCGGGCTTTGGCGGCCTCCTCAGCGCCGAGGATGATCCGGCCGGCGTGGGGCGTGGTGGCGATATCCTCACTGACCAGACCCAGCATGCCGGTCCTCTGGGTGCGAAGGGCCTGGGCAAGGCGGTTGGGTCCATAGCCTAGTTGCTCCGCAATGGTCCTGACCTTGTCCCTGGTTTCGGGGCTGATTCGGGCGTAGGAAACCTCGTTGAGGACGTGGGAGACAGTTGTCACGGAGACGCCGGCGGCGACCGCCACGTCCTTGATACCGATGTTCCTGTTGCTCATCTGTCTCCCACGTCCTTATGGTTGGTCATGCTCTTGAGGGCCCGGGTTTACTCGGCCCAGTATCCGTGTTCGATGCCGCTCCTCGACCGGCGGCAGCACTTCGGGGTGCGCGTACTTGCCGGCCTAGTACCAGTAGGCTACCGAGGATTTGTCGTGGCCCTTGTGCCAAGCCGCTGAGCGGGCTATGTGGCTGCTCAGGTTCCATGTTCTCGTGCCTACCTTTCCGATTCCCGTCCTGGTGTTGTTCATTTTCGTTGTTGGTGGTCTAGCCCTTGACGGCGCCGAGCGTCATGCCCGCGACGATGTGGCGCTGCAAGAGAAGCGTGAGGAGGATGACCGGAATCGAGAACACGGCCGCCAGCGCGGTCATGGATCCCCAGTCCAGGCCGAACTGGGTCTGGAAGTTGGCGATAACCACGGGTGTGGTCTGCGAACGGACAGCTGTCATCAGGAGGGCGAAGAGGAACTCGTTCCAGGAGGCGAGGAACGCGAAGATCGCGGTCACTGCGATGCCGCCGGAGACCACGGGGATAACCACCCGCCAGAGTGCTCCGAGCCGGCTGCACCCGTCAACCGTGGCCGCTTCCTCCAGGTCCCGGGGACAGCTTCGAAGAAGCTGGCCATCAACCAGATGGACAGTGGCAGCGAGATCGTGGTGTGCGCGATGGCCAGGGCGATGGGGGTGTCGGCCAGGCCGACGGCGGACATCATGGACGCCAGCGGAATCCCGATGGCAACCGGAGGGACCATGCGGGTGACTAGGGCCGCCATGATGAAGACCTGTCCGCTCGGTGTCTTGTAACGCGTAATGCCGTAGGCCGCCGGCACCGCCAGAACCAGGGAGAGCAGGGTACTGACGACGGCTGTCTGGACGCTGTTGATCATGGAGGCCAGCACGCCGCTGCGACCCAGTGCGGAGGTGTAGTTCTCCAGCGTCCATTCGCTGGGCAGGATGGTCGGCGGGACAGCGATCGTATCGATCGGGGTCTTGAATGAGGTCAGGACCAGATACACGAACGGGAACCCGTAGATCACCAGGGCCGCGGCGAGGACGATCCAGAGAAGGGTCCGGGTGCTGCGTTTCCCGGCCTCGAGTCCTTCCCGGTTTCGGCCCTTGCGTCGGGGCAGCCGTGGGACCGGAATCCGGCCGGTGCTCGCACCAACGGATGCGGACGCGGCGACGCCGGAATGGCCGGGGCGGTACTCGGGCGTTTGCTGCTTGAGGTCTGACTTGCTGGTTTCCAGGGAACTCATCAGCTGTCCTTTCCGGGGCGCCAGATGGTGGTGACGGCTACGAAGGCCACGGCCAGCATGGCGATCAGATAAATGGTGCCCATGGCGCTGGCCAGCCCGGGATCCCCAAAGCGGATCATGGTCCGGTAGATCAGCAGGCTCATGGTCTCGGATGCGGAATCCGGGCCGCCGTTGGTCTGAATGAGGATGACGTCGAAGGCGCGGGCGGCGTCGATCCCGCGGACGACGAGTGCGACGGCGATGACCGGGCGCAGCAGCGGAAGAATGATCCGGAACAGCAGCGCCGGTGCCCTGGCCCCGTCGAGGCGGGCCGCCTCGATCAGGTCCCCGGGAATGTTTTGCAGACCGGCGAACAGCACCAGACACATGAATGATGTAGTCAGCCAGATGTCCGGGATGGCCACGGAGAACAGGACAATGGACGGATCGGACAGCCAGCCGATCTGATTGGGATCCGACACGAGGCCCGCCCGGTGTAGCAGCGTCCCGACAAGGCCGAAGTTGTCGATCATCAGGAACTTCCACAGCAGTCCGGCAACAATGGGCGCGATCATGAGGGGATAAAGGAAGACGGTGCGCCAGATCTGGGACCGTTTGCCCAGGGCGGTGAACAGCAGGGCCATACCCAGTCCGAGCGAAAACTCGAGTGTCACCACAATGAGGGTGTAGGCAAGAGTCCGCCAGCCGGCGCCCATGAACGCCTCCGAGGTGAAAGCCTCGGCATAGTTGGCAAGTCCGATGAACTCCCGTGAGCCTCCGGCCAGAGGGGAAATCTTGTAGAAACTGTCGGCGACAAGCCGGAGCAGCGGGTAAGCGACGAACACGGCGAGGAACAGTGCCGCCGGGGTCATCAGGTACAGAGCGAAGCGGCGATCGGAGAGACGCACGGGATTGCCTTCTGTTGAGTCGAACTTTCTTCGGTGGAGCTTCGCGGCCGGTACAGCTCCAGGCTGCGCCGGCCGCGAAGGGGCTACTTGATCAGGGCCTGGACCTTGGTCTTGGCCTCGGCGAGCAGGGCGGTGGTGTCTCCGCCGGCCACTGCCTTCTGAAGCGTCGGGACCAGAACCGTGTCGACAATCTGCTGCCACTTCTCGGTCGACGGGCGCGTGGCGGTGGCGTCCGCGTTGAGGGTAGCGATTAGCGGCTCGAAGCTTTCGTAGCCGGGCTTGTCCTGGTACTTCTCGAAGGCGGAGATCCGCGCGGCCAGGCCCAGTGAGGATTCCAGTCCGAGGTCGTTGTGGTCGTAGGCGCACTTGATGAACTTCTTGGCGTTCTCTGCGTTCTTGCTGGCCTTGGGGACCGAAAGGTACCAGGGGCCGGGAACACCGGCGACTCCCGCGGATCCGCCGATCATGGGGGCGGTTCCGACCTTGCCGAAGACGGGGAGTCCTCGGGGATCTGGCGGTAGGCGTGGGCCCAGAACCGGGTCATGGCCGTCTTGCCCTGATTGAACAGGTTTTGCGCGGCAGCCCAGTCCACCTGCGCTGCGCCGGTCGGAGCCGAGTTGACCAAGCTGACGTAAAAGTCGAGGGCTTCCTTGTGCGCGGCGTTGTCGATGATGACGTTGTTGTCGGCGTCAAGGACCATGGGAGAACCGGCTTGGAGGACGTGAGCCATCCACTCGGTCTCCACGGCGCCCTTGACGTCAGTTCCGAACATGCCGTCCTTCGTGAAGAACTCGGAGACTTCCTGATACTGCTTCCAGGTTGTGGGGGCGGCCAGCGCGTAGCCGTACTTCGCCTCGAAGTCAGCCTTGTTTTTGGCGTCCTCAAACAGGTCCTTACGGAAGAGGATGATTTCCGCGTTGGTCCACGCCGGCATGCCGATGAAATGGCCGTCAACCTGAGCTTCCTTCACCAGGGCGGGGAAGATGTCCTTCTTGGCCTCGTCGGTGAAGAGTTCATCGATCGGCTGGACCGCGTCTTTGAAGTTCGGCAGCCAGACCGAGTCCAGGGCGGCGACATCGAAGGACACGCTGCCCGAGGAGAACTCGCTCGAGAGCCGGTTGAAAAGCCCCTCGTAGGGAAGCTCAACAAAGGTGGCGTCCACGCCGGTCTCGGCCTTGCAGGTCTCGGCGACCTTGGTGAGTTCCGCCTTGCCGCCTGCCTCGACGAGGACGGTGACCGCGTTGCTGGCATCACCGGAGGCGGCCGGTGCGCCGCCGGCGCCGCACCCGGTCGCCACGAGCGCCACGGTGGTGCAGAGGCCGCCCAGGGCGGCAAAACTAAAGAATTTGTTTCGAGTGGACATCGCTGTCGACTCACTTTCTCTCGAACGGAATGGCGAGAAGGAGCAAGGTGAAGAATCGTTTTGCCAAAACGACTTGGCATCACAATATGGCCTTCTTCAGGATTGTGTCAACCATCACTTTCGACATTTCTTTTGCTCTTGACGGAACGGCGTGACGCTGCGTAGCTTTAGCTTGGTGGACAAATCGTTTTTCGCGCGCGGCAGCGGCACGCGGGCGCCGTCGCGGCAGACGCCGTCGCGTGCCTTTGCCCACATCCGGTAGCGACCGGAGCGTAGTAGTAGCCGCTAAGGAGTAGCACTAGCCATGAAGTTCGACGGCGGCACTCTGGTGGGGGTGCCTCCGTTGCCTGCCGCGACCCAGGAATTTCGGTCCCTTTAGGGTGCTGCCCGCGAGGCCCGCATCGCCAGCATCAGCCACACTGTTCGCGGGACCGGCCACAGGATTGCCAGCGCGAGAACCGGCACCAGGGAGATGCCGACGTCGGGAAACTGGCGGACGATGACGGACAGGCTGGTGTCGAACCGGGCGGGGGCGTAGACGAGGCACAACCACAGCGCGAACCCGTCGAGGGCAAGGGCCGCGGCCGCCCAGGCCAGGAGAACCGGCCGCTTTCCGGCAGGGGCAGGTCCCCGCGGCACCAGGAACCGGAGCACCAGCCACAGGCTCAGAACTTCCGCCAGCAACAGTCCGAACGCGACCGCCCAGCTGTAGCGCTGCAGCCAGTCCTCGTGCACCACCGCAGGCACCGGCGCCTGGCCGTGGAGAATCCGCAGGAGGTTGGTGTCGATCGCCTTCAGCCGTGACGGGGCAGCGGTGTCATTGCCGTTGATGACCAGGGCGACGCCAAGACGGGCGGACGGAACCATGGCCAGGTAGGTATGGCTGTTGCCCCATTCCCCCTGATGCTCCACGAGAAGAGGCAACGTCCCCTCCGGGACCGGCGGCGCTGCGGGATCGGCGGACTCCACCAGCGGCCGGGTGAACCACCCCATGGCGTAGCCCTTGGACCCGTCCACCTGCACCCGTGGCTCGAACATCGCCTCAACGCTCCCGGGCTGGAGGATCCGGGCGTCGCCGTACCGGCCGCCGTCGAGCAGGGCCATCAGTTCGTGGCTCAGGTCCTCGGCCGACGAGTACATCGTGGAGGACGGCGTTCCGGTGGTGGGAGCGGGGACGTTGGTCTGGCGCCACCACGTGCCAAACCACCGAGCGTAGCCGGCGGCCGCGTTGTCTGCGCGGGCAGCAGCCCGCGTCGGATGACTGTGGGCCATCTCCAAGGGGCCGAAGACGTGCTGCTGTACGTAGTCGCCGAACGGCTGGCCGGAGACCGTCTGCACCAGGAGGCCCGCGATGTTGAAGTTGGCGTTGGCATACCGGAAGGCCGCGCCCGGTTCGCCGGCCAGCGGGGTTTCTGCCAGGGCCCGCACCCCGTCTTCGAGGGCTTCCGGGCCCTGTGCGTCGGAGGCTTCGAAGGCCGTGTCCCTCGAGGCCATGCCGCTCGCCTGGTGGAGCAGGTGGCGGACGGTGATGGCTGACGACCGGCTGTCGTCCAGCGTGAACCAGGGCAGGTAGGTCTGGACCGGCTCATCCAGGCGCAGCCGGCCTGCCTCAACCTGCTGCATCACGGCGATCGCGGTGAGGGTCTTGCTGGTGGAGGCCAGCAGTACGGGTGTCTGCGAGGTCATCGGCCGTCCGGAGTCATCGGCGCGGCCGAAAGCGGCGGTGTGCACGCGGACCCCGTCCCGGACGACGGCGACAGCGGCGCCCGGGATTCCGAGGGACTGGATCTGTTCCTGAAGGAAGGAGTCCAACTCCGCGTAGGCCTGCTTGGGATTCGCGGGTCCGGTGGCCGGCGTAACGGAAGGGGCCGGTGCCGGCGGTGCGGCGCCGCCGAGGACGCCCGCGGCCAGGAAGCACAACAGGAGCCAGAGCGATGACCAGGAAGGAATCCTCATGCCCGCACCTGCACTTCGGCTAACCGTCTCTTCACGGTAGGGTCCTCTCACGGTAGGACCGGGCCAGGGGGAAAACAATGGCCCAACGCGCAGTCGCCGGCCGTGTTCAGGTGATCTCGACGGCGCCACCGCTCACGATAATCCCGTCGGACACAGGAATATCGACGGTGAGCACGCTCGGGCGGCCGACATGGCTGCCCTGGTGAACCACCACGCGGCATGGCGGCTCCACGAGTGAAAGCAAGCGGAGGTATCCGCCGAATGCGGCGGCCGCCGAACCGGTCGCTGGGTCTTCAGCGATGGTGCCCACCGGGAAGAGGTTGCGCGAGTCGAACACGCCCGGTCCGATCTCGCAGAGGGTCGTGACGGTGCCAGCCCAGTTTTGGGCATCCATCAGCGTTCGCACGGGATCCGGGTCGAAAACGAAGGAGTCAAAGGTCCTTCGTTCTGCGAAGACGAGAATGGGGTGCCAGTTCCCGGCAAAAGCGACCATCGGCGGGTATCCAGGGTGCAGCTCGCCCCGGCCCACGCCGAGCAACCCGAGCAGACCGCTCAGAACACGGTCGGGGAACTCGGCCACTCGCGGCTGAACGCTCGTGAAGGATGCCGTCACCCCTGCGCCCTGGACTGCAGTCTCGATCTCGACAGGCCCAACTGCCGTGTCGAAAATAAAGGTCCCCGTACCATTCCGCCCAGACAGGGCGACGGCCAAAGCAATCGTGGCATGACCGCAAAACGGCACCTCTGCGATCGGCGAGAAGTACCGTACACGGTTTCGGCGGGAGTCGCCGTCGACCGCCGACTCGGTGACAAAAACCGTTTCCGCATATCCGATGTCGGCCGCGATGGCCTGCATTCCGTCGTTGTCGAGCCGGGATGCGTCCAGGACTACGCCCGCCGGATTTCCCCATCGGGGGTGGTCGTAAAGGCGGCATAGCGCAGCACTTCCGTGGAATGTTCCATGTCGACATCGTCGCACAGCGGCCCCGATGGCTAGCTTGAGGTCCACTGACGGAAGTGCCCCTAAGTTCTTTGGGGCGCCGCTACTAGACGCAGAACTGCGTTCATATCGATTGACTTTCGATGGTTAGTAGCTGAAACTCGATGCATGCAATTCACTCGATTGGCCGTCATCGCCCTTCGGATCGTCCTTGTTGTGGCGTTCCTCCTGCTGGTCCTGTTCCAGGTCATGTCACTCCCGGGGCAGTTCGCCCACATGGCGCAGGAGAATCCAGACCGTGCCTCCCTGCAGTGGCCGCTCACCATCTTCTCGATCCTGGAGGTCGCCTGCGTCCAGGTGGTGATCGTGAGCACCTGGAAGTTGCTCACGATGGTCAAGCACGACAGCATCTTCAGCAGCGGCGCGCTGCGGTGGGTTGACGCTATCGTCTGGGCCATTGCCGCCGGGTGGACCATGCTGGCGGTGTTGTCCGCCTCCGTGGTGCTCAGCGCGGATGACCCCGGTCTGCCGCTCCTGCTGTTCCTCCTGCTGGTGGCCGGCGCCGCCCTGGGCCTTGTGGTCGTGGTGCTGCGCGCGCTGCTCCGGCAGGCCACGGACCTGCGCACCGACATGGAAGCGGTGATCTGATGCCCATCGTGGTGCGCATCGACGTCGAACTGGCCAAACAAAAAATGAGCGTGGGCGAGTTCGCCGACCGTGTGGGACTCACCCCGGCGAACGTGGGCGTGCTCAAAAACGGTCGGGCAAAGGCTGTCCGCTTCAGCACGCTGGAAGCAATGTGCCGGGTCCTCAAGTGCCAGCCGGGTGACCTGCTGGAGTTCGTCGAGGAATGATCGGGTGCGACGGCGGGGTGCCCTTTGCGCCATCACTTGTGGCGTTCTGAGCCCCGAGAACGCCCATAAGTGGTAGCGCAGCGGGCGCTCGTGTTGAGAATCGCCCGGCAGCCGCACCGGTTCGGTGCCCATTGCGACGTCGAAGCTGCGGTACGGGTCGCGGCAGCCGGTCAACCCGTTCGTGGTGTAGTGCCAGCCGATCTTCCGTCGTCGCCTGAAGGCGTCGTCGGCGTCGGCAATAGGATCTCTGCTGGCCGCACGGACTGGTCGCACTGGGCGAACACGCTCGCGGACAGCCTCCCTGGAGGCGCGGCCCGAGATATCGACGGGGACAGGATCCCGGACGAACCCCAGGCCCTCAGTGCGGTCAAGAGCGTCGGCGGCGCCATCGCCGGTACGGCGGGCTCGGTCGGTGCGAGCGTTGCAGGGCTGTTCAAACGGAAAAGGCGCGACAAACAGACGGCAGGCGGGTCTGAGACCGGCGGCGAGGAAGTGTTCGAGAATTAACCCGGTCCAGCAGAGGTCATTCGGCTGGACGACGTCGTTACGTAGCCGGCCAACTTCTGGCCCGTAGCGCGCTCTCAGTCTTTGCACACCGGGTGGGACGCCACATCCTAGTCGGCCTCGTCCCCGACTTCTTCGTCGCACGACGCAGCCGAGCGACACAACGGCCCTCTAGGGGAGCCGAGTTTTCGTCAACTCCAACATCCGGAGCTGGTGATCGGAGAACAATAAGACCGGTCGTGGCGCTCGGAGTAGTCGTTCATGTTGGCCGTCGGCTTGCCGCAACTAGGACACGGCCAATGGGGGCCCTCGCATGAACGACTGTTGTGACCTTCAAATCCGCATTTACCACAAGCCATGTCGACACCCTAGTCCGGACCTTAGCAGAACGGCAACTAGCTAGTTGTCCGGGCCGGCGAGCTACGTACCGGCGCATCGCGTCAATCCCAGACAGTGACGTGGCGTAGCCGCCAGGCTCCATCGCCGACCATCATTCAGGTGCTGTGACGGAGCTCAACCGGGTCGGGGTCTGACCTCAGAAACTCTGATCATCGTGATCGGTGAGGCCGTCGCTCGCCTAATCAGCGACACGACGAACCAGCAGATGATGGTGGGTAACGGGAACAACAAGTTGATCTGCTAAGTGACGTGGCTGAACTCAAATTCCATGTAGAGTGCCCAGCAATAGCCATGTGGGGTCTCGCGGCGTCGCCGTCTTCCACTTGGTCTTCACGTCTACGCTCGGGGATGATGTCGTGTCAGATGGCTTGGTAACTGGGCTCCTGCCGGTGCTTGGCAGGTCCCTGGAGTTGGGTTTCAACGTCTTTGACGTCATGCACCACGGACTCCACGAGAAGCAGATCTCGAATGTCTTCAGGTGGTTGTTGGACCCCGAACAGACGCACAACCTGGGCGACCGTTTCCTGCGGATCTTTATCGACGAGTTGAATCGGGTTTCGGTGGGGAGCGAGCCGCTTCCGCATGGCAGCTACTTGGTGCGTCAGGAGGTGAACACCTCTGTGGACGGGGCGGGAGCGGACATCGCCGACCTTGTCCTTGAGAGCGAAGATGCTGTCGTCGTCGTCGAGAACTATTTCATCTCCGACGGTCACGGACACAGCTACAGCGGCTACCTGGCGTTCAGCGTACGGGACGGCAAGCAGGGAACTGTCGTTCTCCTGTGTCGCGATGAGGATGCGTCCTTGCAGACCATGGGGTGGGAGAACGCCGCGGTCCTCACGTATGGCAAGTTGGCCGAGCAACTCCTGGAACACGTCGGTGGCGATAGGGCCTACCAGCGGAAGAACCCCGATGCCTACGCGTTCATCGAGCAGTTGCACGGTAGGTTCGTTAGAGGAAAGGGGCGCGTGGGTGACCAGGATGTGCTCAACTTCGTGGTTGCCATGTGTGATACCGGGGAGGTACGCAGATATCAGGAGCAGCCGCAAAATATAGCCGCCAAGCGCTTTGCTGATGATCTTGCGGTACAAGCGCGGGAACGGTTTGGCGAGGGTCGCGACTTCCTCCAGCGAGTCAAGGGGCGCCTCAGCGCCTTCAGCGACGGACCGCTCAGACGCCAACTCAACGATACTCGGGGCGAGGGGTTTGTGGGCGGAGTCGACGCGAGACTCTCGGGGATATATCAGTGGACCATAAACATCGACGTGAAAGAAGCGAACGACGTGGGCCAGTCGAGGCTTCAACTCAAGTTCGGGCCGTCCGCATGGTTCGCCATCGAACGGGATCCGCACTGGACCCGAACGGTCGAATCGGGCCAGGCGGACTATTCGCGATTGTTCCTTACGCGGGCAGACGTCAAGGAAGTCCGTCAGTCGACCGTCAGTATCCCAGACGTGCTTGACGGCCTCGGACCCGCCGACTTCCGGCTTCACGACGAGATTACCGAGTTGCTCCGAGACAACTGAAGGCTACCGGCCCGGAGAACCCTCGGCTGGTCGGCATTTTCAGCGAGTCAAGGGGCGAAGAGGGACCTGGGGTGCTACACGCCAGCGGGTCGCGGGCTGTGGCGAGGTCCCAGGAATCCCAAACACTCCCGCAAGCTAGCGCAACGGGTGTTCCTCGGGGAAACGTGGGCGGCGCGGAAGCGACGGATTTAGTCGCGCAACACCCACACCGCGTTGTCGGGCTGCAGCCAGCCGTCCTCCGCCAGGGGCGCCGCGCTGAGCAGGACCGATCTGGCAGGGAGCCGCACCGGCTCGGTCCCCATCGCGACGGCGACGAAGAAGCCTGCGCTGCGTTCGCAGATCAGCAGGTTCCCCGCTTCCACCCGCCAGATGCCGCCGTCGTCCGGGCCGAAGACCTCGTTCTTCCAGAGCCGCCGGCGCATTTCCAGCGCCTTGGTCACCAACGCCAGGGTGGACTCCGGGTCCTGCTGCTGGAGTTCGATCGCGTGCTCGCCCCAGCCGGCGGGCTGCGGAAGCCACGGATTCGTGGCGGGCGCGGTGAGCGAGAAGCCGTGGCTCAACGCGTTGTCCGCGGTCCACGGCAGCGGGACACGGGCGCCGTCGCGGCAGACGCCGCCGCGGGCCCACATCGGATCCACCCGTGACTCGAGCGGGACGTCGACCTCGGGCAGCCCGAGTTCCTGGCCCTGGTAGAGGTACGCCGGGCCGGGAAGACCCAGCAGGGCCACCAGCGCGGCGCGGGCCCGCAAAGCGCCGACCTCGCCGCCGCCGAAGCGGGTCACGGAACGGACGATGTCGTGATTCTCCAGGGCCCAGGTCGGAGTGGCACCATGCAGCTGGCGTGCGGCTTCGAGCTCGTTCCCGACGGCGGCCCACGCCTCGGGGTCCCAGCCCAGCTTCACAAACGCGAATGCGAAGGCCTGCTGCATTTCATCGGCGCGGGTGTAGCGGGCGGCGCGTGCCGGTTCCAGGTTGACCTCGCCCACCAGCAGGCGGTGCGGCTCATAGTTCTCGGCCAGGGTGCGCCAGCGACGGTAGACCTCGTGGACTTCCTCCTGGTCCGAAACCTGCGGGTTGGACCGCAGCCCGTCCACCACCCCGCCCGCGGAGGGCGAATCCGGCAGCCCGTCGGCCTTGAACAGGGCATGCGCGACGTCGATCCGGAGGCCGTCCACACCCTTGTCGAACCAGAAGCGCAGCACACCGTCGAAGTAATCGCCGACGGCGGGATTGCGCCAGTTCCAGTCTGGCTGCTCGGGGAAAAGAGGTGCAGGTACCAGTCCCGGTCCGTCGCGGAGCCCGGGGTGGCGCGGCTCCAGGCCCGTCCGCCGAAGACGCTCTGCCAGTTGTTCGGCGGGACACCGCCGTCAGGCATGTCCACCGAGCCTTCAACAAAGTGGAACATGTCCCGTTCCGGCGAGCCCGGGCGGCCGCGAGGGCCGCCTGGAACAGCGGGTGCGCCGAGGAGCAGTGGTTGGGGACGACGTCGAGCAGCACCCGCAGGCCCAGCGCGTGCGCCTTAGCCAGCAACGTATCGAACTGTTCCATGGTGCCGAACAGCGGGTCCACGCCGCAGTAGTCGCTCACGTCGTAGCCCTGGTCCACCTGCGGGGAGGGCTGGAACGGGGTCATCCAGATGCCGTCGACGCCGAGCGAGGCGATGTACGGCAGCCGGGCGGTCAGCCCGGCGAGGTCGCCCACGCCGTCGCCGTCGCCGTCGGCAAAGCTGCGCGGGTAGACCTGGTAGATGACGGCGGACTGCCACCACTCCGCGGCCGGCGTCAGTGCCGTCGAATCCAGAGGGCTCATTTGCTGGCGCCGGCGGTGAGGCCTTCGACGATCCGGCGCTGGAAGACCAGCACCATGATCACCAGCGGGACGGTGACGATCACGCCGGCCGCCATCTGCTCGCCGAACGGCGCCTGGAACTCGGTGGCGCCGGTGAACTTGGAAATCGCCACCGTGGCGGTCTGGATCTTCGGGTCGTTGATCATGGACAGCGCGATGATGAACTCGTTCCAGCTGTGGATGAACGTCAGGATCGCGGTGGTGAAGACGCCCGGCGCGGCGAGCGGCAGCAGCACGCGGCGGAACGCCTGCCACTTGGTGCAGCCGTCGATCATGGCGGCTTCCTCGAGGTCGAACGGCAGGGCCTTCATAAACGTGGTGAGGTTCCAGACCGCCAGCGGGATCGCGAAGGACAGGTTCGGCACGATCATCGCCTGGTACGTGTTGATCCAGCCGATGTCCGTGAAGAGGCGCAGCAGCGGGACCACCACAGAGATGCCGGGGAACATCGACGTCGCGATGATGACCCCCAGGATCAGCGACTTGAAGCGGAAGTTCAGCCGGGAAATGGCGTAGGCGGCGAACACGCCCAGGACCAGCGCGAACGTGGTGGTGGTGCCGGCGACGATCAGGGAGTTGAGCAGCGCCTGGCCGAACATCGTGGAGCCGTCAAACACCTTGGCGTAGTTCTCCAGCGAGAACGGCGCCGGCAGCAGGGTGTTGTCGAAGATGTCCGCGGTGCGGCGCAGGCTGGAGACCAGCATCCAGTAGAACGGCGCCAGGCAGTAGGCGAAGATCAGGGCCAGGCCGGCGTAGACGCTGTACGAGCGCCAGGTGCGCTTGGGTTTCGGCTTGCCGGCTTTTGATGAACCGCGGACGACGGCGGCAGTCGCCTTGGGCGCGCCGGTGGCGCCGGAGTCGGCGGCGGCGTTGCGGAGGTCGGAGATGGTCATCGGGTGGCCTCGGCCTTCTTCTGTTCGGAGTTCGCCAGTTCAGAAGTCGACTGGTCAGCGGTTGCCGTCGTCTGGGTTGCCGCGAGGCGGTTTTTCCGGGCGGTCTTCTTCGACATCAGCTTCAGTTCCTTCGCGCCGGTGACGTCGGCGCCCAGGACCTTCACGAAGACGATCGCGACGACGGCGACGTACAGGAAGAGCATGACGGCGAACGCGGAGGCGGAGCCGTGGCGGAGCTGGTTGGACTCGTCCCAGGCCAGCATGGAGAGGGTTTCCACGGATTCCTTGCCGGGGCCGATGAGCACGAAGGGCAGGTCGAACATGCGCAGCGCGTCGAGCATGCGGAACAGCACGGCCACCAGGAGAGTGGGCTTAACCAGCGGGAGGGTGATGGAGCCGAGCTGGCGCCACCAGCCGGCGCCGTCGATCCGGGCGGCTTCGTAGACTTCGCCGGGGATGACCTGCATGCCGGCGAGGACCAGGAGGCCGATGAACGGGGCGGTCTTCCAGACTTCGGCGATGATGACGGCGAGTTTGGAGGCGTTGCCTTCGGCGGTCCAGAGGATCTCGCTGCCGAGGAGGTTGTTGGCGATGCCGTCGGACTGGAAGATCCAGCGCCACAGCAGGCCGGACACGGCGGTGGGGACGGCCCAGGGGACCAGGATGCTGGCGCGCAGGAAGGACCGGCCGCGGAAGGCGCGGTTCATGGCCAGGGCCAGGCAGAGGCCCAGGACGGTCTCGAGGAACACCGTGGTGACGGTGAAGAAGGTGGTGTTGGCGAAGGCGTTCAGGAAGCGCCGGCCGGATTCGCCGGCGAAGAGGTCGGTGTAGTTGGCCAGGCCCACGAAGGTTTCCACGTCGGAGACGAAGCCGTCCGCGTCCAGGCCGGATTCGGCGCGGAACAGGGACTGGTGCACCGCGGAGAGCAGCGGGTACATGATCACCAGGGCCAGCACCAGGATGGTGGGGAGAGCAGCATCGCGGCCATGCGGCCTTCAGCGGGGAGCGTTTGCCGCGTCTGCGCGGGCTGCCTGGCTGGGGCGTGCCGGTCTGCGCGCCGGCGGGCGGGGCGGTCGTCGTCGTCATGCTGGGTACCTAACTGGAGTTGCAGCTTGCCTGGCCGGCCGGGGTGGACCGGCCGGCCAGGCGTGGGGTCTGAACTGCTGGGGCTACGGGATTACTTGGCCAGCTCGGTGAGCTTGGCCTGCATGTCGTTCAGGGCCGTGTCCGTGTCCTTTTCGCCGGTGATGGCCGCGTAGGCCTCTTCCTGGATCGCCTTGGTGGTGGCGCCGTACTGGACCACCTTGGGGCGCGGCTGGGCGTTGGTCAGCGAGGTCAGCAGGGTGGGGAAGAACGGGCGCTTGGCGACGACGGCGGGATCCTCGAAGAGTGCGGCGTACACCGGGGCGCGGGAGGACAGGGCGAGGCGCTTCTGGGCCTGCTCCTCGCTGGTGAAGAACTTGACGAACTCCAGCGCCGTGGCCTTGTTCGGGGTGAACGGGGAGATGGCGAGGCTGCGGCCGCCCAGGGTGGAGACGCCGGGGCCGTCGGTTCCGGGGATGGAGGTGATGCTGAACTTGCCGGCCACCTTGCTGGAGCCGTCGGTGGCGCTCAGGGAGGCGTGCAGGAAGGGCCAGTTGCGCATAAAGACGAGCTTGCCGTCCTGGAAGGCGCGGCGGCCCTGCTCCTCGAGGTAGGTGATGGCGTCGGACGGGAACATGCCGTCCTTGAAGCCGTCCACCAGCAGGTTCAGGCCGGCCTTGGCTTCGGGGGTGTTGACGGTGGGCTTGCCGTCGGCGTCGACCACGGTGCCGCCGGCGGAGGCGACGGCCTCGGAGAAGTTGACGGTGAGGGCCTCGTTCTTGTCGAACTGGCCGGTGTAGCAGGACATGCCGGCGGCTTCGGGGAGCGCAAGGATGGCCTTGCAGGCGGTCTTCATTTCGTCCCAGGTCTTGGGCGGGGCGGCGATGCCGGCGGCCTTGAGCAGGTCGGACCGGAAGTAGAACAGGGCGCCGTCGGTGTAGTACGGCGCGCCCACCAGGGTGTCCCGGTACGTCGCGGCGTTGACCGTGGCGGGGATCATCTTGTCGGTGGGGACGGCGTCCTCGGGCAGCGGCAGGATCCACTTGTTGGCGGCGAACTCGGAGGTCCAGACGACGTCCAGGTTCAGCACGCTGAAGGTGTCCGACTTGATCTGCGCGTTCTGGATGAGCTGCTGGCGCTGCTGGTCCGCGGAGTCCGGCAGTTCGATGAACGTGACCTTCTCCTCCGGGTGGGCGGCGTTCCACTCCTCGATCGTCTTGTTCGCGGCACCGGAGGCGTCGCGGTTGGAGACGTAGTTGATGGGGCCTTTGCCCTCGAAGGACGCGGCGGCCTTCGGGGCGCTCTGCGCGTCCGTGCCGGTCCCGCCGCAGCCGGTGAGGGCGATGGCGGCGACGGTCAGGGATGCGGTGGTGGCGAGAAGAGTCTGCCAGGTGCGGCGGCGCTGCCTCATGTGTTGCTCCTTGTTGTTTGGGGTGGTGCGAGGTGGGTGGTGCGGGAGGTTTGGTGCATGCGGAAATCGCGGCGGCTGGGTGGTTGTCGGCACGGGGAGTGCCGGCTGCCGCCGGTGTGTGGGTGGTCTTGTGGGCTAGCCCGTGGGGTCTGGGCGGCCGGGCGGTGTTGAGTTGGGCGGCGCGGTGGAGCCGCGCTCGATCAGCCGGTGCGGCATGATCTTCGGCCCCAGGTCGCGGGAGCGGAGCAGTTTCTTGACCGCCATCCGCCCTATCTCCTCAAGCGGCTGCGCCATGGTGCTCAGCGGCGGATTCACGTGCAGGGAGGTGGAGGTGTTGTCGAAGCCCAGGACAGAAACGTCCTCCGGCACCCGGAGCCCGCGGCGCTGCAGTTCATTGACGACGGCGGCACCCATCTCGTCGCTCATAGCGAAGATCGCGGTGAGGCCGGGTTCCTGCTGCAGGAGTTCGTCGACGCCGGGGGCGCCGCTTTCGTAGAAGAAGCTGCCGGTGGCGGTCACCGGGGTGCAGTTCGCCTCGGTCATGGCGCGGAGGTAGCCGCGTTTCCGAGGCTGGGCGACGTAGACCGAGGCCGGGTCCCCGGTGAGGAGGCCGATGCGGCGGTGGCCGAGCTTCAGCAGGTGACGGGTCGCGTCGTAGGCTGCCTGCTCGTCGTCGATGGCCACGCTGGGGGACCCCGACTTGTCGCTGATGGCCACGGAGATGATGGGGACGTTGGGCCCCAGCAGCTGCCGGGTTTCCGGCGTGATCACCGCGGAGATGAGGATGACGCCGGCGGCCCGGTAGGTGCGCAGCGTCCGGAGGTAGCCGGCGATGTAGGCAGACTTGGCGCCGGTGCGGCCCAGCATCACGGCGTAGCCGCGTTCCTGCGCTTCCTCCTCGACGCCCTGCATGACCTGGGAGGCCAAGGCATCGGACACCATCGGGGCGAGCAGCCCGATCACGGAGGTCTGCCGGGTTTTCAGGCCGCGGGCGAGGTAGTCCGTTTCGTAGGAAAGGCTCTTGACCGCGGTCTCGACCCGTTCGCGCGTCTCGTCGGAGTAGCCGACCAGCCCGTTCACCACCCGGGAAACAGTGGCGGGGGAGACGCCGGCGTGCTTGGCGACATCGCGGATGGTGACCACTGTTCCTCCTCTCTGAGGGTGCGTGCGGGTGCTGGCATCGAGCTGTTGAGTGCATTACGCAAACGGTTTACGTAAACGGTTTCGTTGCGCGCAGGATCAACAGTAAGGGGTGGGAGGGGAAGACGTGACTGTTTAGGAAACAGCGCCTCAGGCGGGGCTGCGGCGCCCGGTCCGTCGAACAACGCGCTGGTGCTGCTCTGCGGCACCACCAGTGGCGCGGCCTGCTGGTGGATCCGATGGGTATGGTTGAGGCGGACCTCGGGTTGGAGCCCGGAGTGCGGACCGTGGAGCTTTAGCTTTCGATGGTGACGCGGGTCATGGAGCAGTTTCCTATGTTCCGGCAGCGGCGGTTGTTGTAGCCCTGGACGCTGACTCATTCGAGCAGTAATCCTTGATTTTCAGGACCCAATCCGCGTTGTTTGGCGCACCAGCCGTCATCAGCCAGGGTGAGTGGTCACGGTGGCCCCAGCCAACGCGAAGCCCTAGCCAGATTCAGGGGTTCTGTCCTGCTGTGTCAGCTCGACGACGCCGTTCCCCGAGTCTGTGGACTGCGAAAGCCACCTTTGGGATGGCCGCCTGGCGCGCCAGGGAGGGGAGCCGTGGTTCAGCGTGTCGTCTCGGGTGCAGGTTAGCGTCTCGATGGAGCCCGGGGCCCGGACGGTGCCGAGCTCCCCGCGCCAAACGAGTGACGAAACGGACGATGTCGTGGTTTTGCAGCCTCCACCGGGGCGGCGCCGGGAGGTTGCCGCACGGCAGCGAGGAGACGCCGCATCGGATAGGGTTCTGCTGACAACTTGTGTGGTGGAACGTCAATTTTGCATCAAGGTGGGCGGTTGCCTGTTCGCACGGTACTGATTCGGACCTTGGGCCATGCAGAGAGGAGTAGTTCGGTTGAGCGGAACGAAGGAATTCTTGCGCGAGACAGCGAGTCTTGCGAAGGAAGACCCTGCTGGCGCCGTCACAGGTCTCGCAGGGCTAATTGGCGTTGTGGTCGCATTGGTTGATCTCTTCACCCCGTTCGAGTTGCCGAAGGACCTCCCTGATGAGGTCTTCCTGTTCACTGTTTCCACAGTGCTGATTAGCCTGTATACCGCCTCCCGGTTCCGGCGGGTTCGCGACGGGGAGGAACGACGCCGGGATGAACGCCATGACTTGCTTCTCAACCAGCTCGATCAGCTCGTGAAAGATGCTGAACTCAGGCAAGTGGTCAGTGCTGAAATCAAACCACTGCTAGTAGCCGAATTGACCCGCACCACTGGATGGTGGTTCCGGGGCGGCTCTGGGCGCTGGTTCCGTGATCAAGTCCTGCCGACATTGGCAAGCCGTCTAGAACCTCAGCCGGTTTGCGTCCAGATACTGGATCCTAGGGATGAACACCTTTGTGATCGCTATGCTTCTTATCGGAGCAGGCAGCGAGATCCTGCTGATAGGCGCGAAGGCGAGTCCGACCCGAGGGAGATTCAGACGGATTTGCTCGCATGCATTTTGTCTGCCTGCGTGCATGCCGCTCATTCCCGGATTACGGCCGAGATAGTCCTTCTTCGCAACTACAGCCCACTGCGCATAGACATGGGATCATCGTTGCTGCTCGCGACGGTGGCGTCACAGGCGGCGCCAGCCCTAATGGCCAGACGGGACAGCTTCTTCTACAAGAGCATTAGGGACGAGTTCGAGAACGCAGCTCACGGCCACGGGGTCCTTAAACCTTCTGGAGATCACAGGAAGATCCCTTGCCCGGACGCCATGACAGCAGAATCGGCCAGGAAAGTACTAGAGGGCTGCCGGGTTATGGACGGCGAGGAGGCCCAGACCTCGTTGTTGTCTGGATTTGCCGAGGCCGAAAGCCTCGACTTTGAAATTATTAATAGAAAGGCCTTCGGTGACAGGGTTTAATTTCACGGCGTCGGGAGTCGAGAACATCCTAGACGGCGTCGGAATCGACAGCGCGTTGGCCAGAGGAATCCTTGAGGAGATGACACACGCGCTCCCCATAGTGGCTGCTACACAGCATCCTCTCGGATTTGCTCATTTAGAACTGACCGAAATCGTAGGTGGCTCATTTCGAACTCGGCTGCATTTATGGACAATGGAGACCGCAGCATGGGCGGACGATCTCGGCAGCCTTCACGATCACACGTGGGATCTCCGCAGTGCCGTCCTCACGGGAGGGCTGATTGACACCTATCTGGAACCGAGACAGGATCCTTCAGGGCAATTTGGTGCTTATCAGATCGAGTATGGAACCGACGGAAATACCACTGTTCAGTTGGACGGCAGATGGTCTCTCGACGAACGAGAGGTAAGGGCGGTCCGACAAGGAGACATCTATGAGCTGCGACCAAGGGCTGTGCACTGCACCACGGTCGAGCGCTTTCCAACTGCAACGTTGGTGATCGCGAAAGATGTCGGCGGGCCGGGACCGAAAGTATTCCTCCCCGGGGCCGCAGGTGAGATGCCGGCGGGGGAGCGGGCGGAATTGGATCCGGATTGGATGCTAGTGGCGTTGAGACAGGCAATGGAATCCTTGTCTGGAAGAGCCGGAGACCGTCCCTAGATAGGATTTTACCTCGGGAACGAAGAGGCTGTCCCCTCCATGGAGGGAAATGTGAACGACCCCAAAATGCGAAGCCTCAGCCTCGCAGCACCCAAGCCGCATTGTTCGGTTGTAATCAGCTGTCCTGTTCTAGGGGAAGTGCGAGGTCGCCGTCGCCGTCCCCGTCCGCGAAGGACCTCGGGTAGACCTGATAGATCACGGCGGATTCCCGGTATGCGGCCGGTGCCAGAGCGGTCTCCTCTAGCGCGCTCATGTGCTCGCGCCCGCGGTTAGGGATTGGACTATCCCGCCGGGCGGCAGCGGTGGACGTTGATGGACGAATTCCGTTAGCCGGCCACCGCTGCCTTCGCGGCCTGCGAGGCCGCCATCCACTCGCTCAGCCACGGGGCCCGGACGCTGGAGGTGATCCGGCAGTCGGCCACGAAGGTTCCCCTGGCGCCGGCGTCGATCCAGTCGGTGAGCGCGGCAAGGTCCTCCAGCGAGCGGATGATCGCCGCTTCGGCACCCAGCGCGCGGGCGACGCCGCTGAAGTCCACCTCGGGGATCAGCATGGGCTTCTCGGTCAGGCCCTGGGACCCGTACTGGTGGATTTCGGCTCCGTAGGCGGCATCGTTGTAGATCACGACGACGGCGCTGCTGGCCGCGCCGATCAGCGATTCGAGGTCGGACAGGCCCATCAGGAAACCGCCGTCGCCGGAGGCCAGCACCAGGGTGCGGCCGTCCTCCACCGCACGGGCTGCCCCGACGGCGCTGGCAAGGCCCAGCCCGATGGTCTGGTAGGCGGTCCCCACCATGACCAGGTCCTGTGGCCGGGGATGCGCCAGTACATGGGTGCCCAGCCGACGAAGTGCCCTCCATCCTGGACCACGGTGCGACGCTCCGGCAACACCGCGTCCAGTGCCTTAGCGAGAGAGCGCGGGTCCAGCCGACCGTCCGGCGTCTCCGCGGAACCTGGGTGGTGGGCCGGTCCTTCGGCCAGGCGTTTGCGGGCCTCCGCGCGCCAGGCTCCTGCGGGGCTGGCGGCCGGCGAGGCCGGGCCATCCAGGAGAGTGAGGAGGCGTGCCGCTGCAGACTTCACGTCCGCGCTGACGAACGTGTCCACCCGGGGTGCGTCGGCTGCAGGGCGGCGTCGATCTGGATCACCGTGCTGTCCGGGGCGAGCAGGTGCCCGAACCGCATGGTGAAGGGGCTTAGGCTCGCCCCGGCCACCAGGATCACATCGGCCTCACCCATGAGCCCGGCAGCGGTGTCAGTGCCGAAGCCGCCCGCGACGCCGAGATACCCGTCGCCCTGGAGGAGGTTGAGCGCCAGCGCGGTTCCGGCGGTCAGCGCGCCCAGGCGGTCGGCGAGATCCCGGAGCTCCGGGCCGGCGCCGGCGAGGTGCGCGCCGCGGCCGGCCAGGATCAGCGGCCGCTGCGCCCCGGCGAGCAGGCGGGCTACCTGCCCGAGGCCGCCGTCGGCGTCGTCACTCAGCGCGGGTGCCAGCGGCGCGGGAAGCTCTTCGTCCGCAGCCTCGAGTGCCGCGAGGTCGTAGGGGATGGCAATCACGACGGCGGTGCGCTTGGTGAGTGCGTACTCCACCGCCTGCTGCGTGATGGAGCCCGCGGCGTCGCGGGTGACGGTGAAGGTGGCGGCGCCGAGGCCCGCGGCGATGGCTGCCTGGTCCACGTCCTGGGGCGGGCGCCGCTGGTGGGAGCGTCCCCGGTGACCAGCACGACGGGGATTTGCGCCTGGACCGCTTCGGCCAGGGCGGTGAGCGCGTTGGTGTAGCCGGGGCCGTAGGTGGTGGTGCCCGCGGCGAGACGGCCCGACGTCCGGTAGTAGGCGTCGGCTGCGGCGATGGCGGCGCCTTCATGCCGGACGGGGAGAAGCGGAGGCCCAGCTTCTCGGCGGCGTCCAGGAAGTGGACGTTTCCGTTGCCCATAACGCCGAAGAGATCGGTGAGGTAGCTTCTGAGAACCTGTGCCACGCGGCCGGAAACGGTGAGTGAAGTCATGCAGAAATTGTGTGTGCTGCATCACGAATCGGCAAGAGCCCTGTTGTTGGTCGGGATTTTTGGCAGTCGGAAGGCGTTCAGAGTGAAAATCTGCCCACATGTAGCTCCGGTCACACGCATCAGGCGGAGGGGCGGGATTCCTGCTCCGAAAGCCGGGCCAGGAGGCCGTCGTAGCGCGGCGGCATGAGTTCCAGGACGGAAATGGCGGTGCTGGTCCGCTGGATGCCGTCGATTTCCAGGATCTGGTTGGTGATGCGGTAGAGGTCGGCCGTGCCGCGGGCCACCACCTTGGCCATGAGGTCCGCGTCCCCGGTGGTGGCGTGCACCTCGATGACCTCCGGGATCGCGGCGAGCCCGTCCTCCACGGCCCCGGTCCGCGTCTGGCTGATGGACAGCGAAAGGAAGGCCATGAGCTCATAGCCCAGCGCGGCGGGGTCCAGCCTGCGGCTGAAGGACCGGAGGGCGCCGCTGCGCTCCAGCCGCGCCAGCCGGGCATGGACAGTGTTTCGCGCGACGCCGAGCGTCCGCGAGAGTGCCAGGGCGCTGGCTTCGGGATCCTTGTCCATGGCCAGGATGATCCTGCCGTCGAGGGAATCCAGGGTGCGAGGGGTTGGGTTGGTCATATTTTCACCGCAAACTGTAGGAGTTGAGCAGAAGTCCCAATGGGATGAGGGTATCTTGCATTGTGTGGCGGGTCACAATCATGATCAGTCCTCATGACCTCTGATCAGCTCCTCACCGCCCCGGACACTGCACTTCCCACCCTTCGTGGCGCTGTGGCCGGACTTCCGTCCTACGTCCCGGGACGGCGGGGTGCCGGCCTGGACATTGCAGCCCTCGCCAGCAACGAAAGCCACTACCAGCCGCTGCCTGCGGCCGCTGCCGCAGTGACCGAAGCGGCCGGCACCATGAACCGCTACCCGGACAGCGCCGCCGTCGAACTCCGCGAACGGCTGGCCCGGCACCTGGGCGTCACCGCCGGGGAGGTCGCGGTGGGGCCCGGCAGTGTGGGGGTCCTCCAGCAGATCATCACCGGACTGTGCGACGCCGGCGATGAAGTGATCTTCGCCTGGCGCTCCTTCGAGGCGTATCCCATCCTGGTGGAGCTGGCCGGGGCCCGGCCGGTCCGCATTCCGCTGGACGGCGCCGAGGGCCACGACCTCGAGGCGATGGCCGCGGCCGTCACCGGCCGCACCAAGGTGATCCTGCTCTGCACCCCGAACAACCCCACGGGCGTGCCGATCAGCCACGACCGCATCGAGGCCTTCCTGCAGTCCGTCCGTTCCGACATCCTGGTGGTGGTGGACGAGGCCTACGTGGAGTACGCCGAGGCGGGCAGCGGCCCCGATTCCCTGGCGCTCTACCGCCGGTACCCGAACGTGTGCATCCTGCGCACCTTCTCGAAGGCCTACGGACTGGCCGGCCTGCGCGTGGGCTACGCCGTGGCGGCGCCGGCCATCGCAGAGGGACTGCGCCGCACCGCCCTGCCCTTTTCCGTGAGCGCGCTGGCCCAGAAAGCGGCCATCGCGTCGCTGGACGCCGGGGACGAGATGGAATCGCGGGTGGCCGCCGTCAAGAAGGAGCGCGCCCGGATGGCCGCGCAGCTGGAGGCGCAGGGCTGGAAACTGCAGCCCAGCCAGGGCAATTTCCTGTGGATCCGCGCCGATGAAAACCTCCGGGCCAGGCTGGTGGAAGCGTTCGACAGCGCAGACATCCTGGTCCGCAGCTACCAGGGCGACGGCGTCCGGATCACCGTGGCCGATGCCGCCTCCAACGACCGCGTGCTCCGGCTTCTGGAAGCCCACGCTGCCTAGAACCCACTGACCTTTCTCTTCATTCGTTCCACCAACAACCAGAGGACTACTCCCCATGGAACAACAGACAAAGACGTCTGGCCGCGCACTGGGCGCCGCACTTAAACCCCGCCAGCTCACCATGATGGGCCTCGGAAGCGCCATCGGCGCCGGCCTTTCATCGGCTCCGGCGCCGGCATCCAGGCTGCCGGCCCGGCCGTGCTGATCTCTTACCTCGTCGCCGGCACGCTGATCATCCTGGTGATGTGGGCGCTCGGTGAGATGGCCGCCGCCAACCCGGACAGCGGCGCCTTTTCCGTCTACACCGCGAAGGCGTACGGGCCGGTGGCGGCGCCACGGTGGGCTGGCTGTGGTGGGTGCAGCTGGTGGTGGTCATCGCGGCCGAGGCGCTCGGTGCCGCAGGTCTGCTGGCCACCATCTTCCCCGCCCTGCCAGTGTGGCTGATGGCTTTTGTGTTCATCGTGGTGCTCACCGCCGTGAACCTCACCAGCGTCAAGAACTTCGGCGAATTCGAGTTCTGGTTTGCGCTGCTCAAGGTGGCAGCAATTGTCGGGTTCCTCCTGGTGGGCTTTGCGCTGCTGTTCGGCTGGCTGCCGGGCGTGCAGTCGCCGGGCCTGTCCAACTTCATGGGCGAGGGTTCGCGCCCAGCGGCTTTGCCGGGATTGCGACGGCGCTGTTCGTGGTGGCGTTCGCGTTCGGCGGCACCGAGATCGTCTCCGTCGCCGCAGCTGAGACCGCCGAGCCTGCCCGCAGCGTGAAGACGGCAGTCCGCACCGTCCTGTGGCGCATCCTGGTCTTCTACATCGGCGCGATCTTCATTATCGCGGCCGTGGTTCCCGTGGGATCGGACGGGCTGAAGAGCCCGTTCGCCGCCGTGCTGGAGGCCGCCGGCATGCCCGGCGCAGCCACCGCCATCACCCTGGTGGCCGTCGCAGCGCTGCTCTCGGCGCTGAACGCCAACCTCTACGGTGCGTCACGGATGGCGTACTCCCTCGCGGAGCGGGGAGGCACCGCGCCTGCTTGCCTCGGTGTCCAAGGCCCGGGTCCCGGTGGCCGCCGTCCTGGCCAGCGTCGCCTTCGGCGTTGTCACGGTGGTGCTGGAGCTGGCCTTCCCAGAGATGGTCCTTCCCGTCCTGCTCAACATTGTGGGCTCGACCTGCCTGCTGGTGTGGACGTCCGCACTGCTGGCCCAGCTGGCACTGCGCCTCCGCGCCGACCGCGACGGCACGGAGCTGCCCCTGCGGATGCCCGGCTTCCCCGGGCTCACGGTGTTTGGTCTGGTGATTCTCGCGGCGATCTTCACGGTGGGCTTCATCGGCGAGGATTCCCGTCCCCAGCTCCTGAGCACTTTCGCCCTCGTGGCGCTCCTGGCGGTGGGTTGCTGGATGAACCAGCGGAACAAGAAGGATGCGCCGATTGAGGAATCCTCGGAGCGCGCCAAGGAGCCGGTGCTCGTCGACTGAATCAGGTGCTGTGAACCCGCATCCCGGGTTCGGTGCATGCGGAGGGCGCGCCCTTCGCAATGCTTTGCCGAGCTGGCCATGCTGACCATATAATCGGCCAGTTCGGCCGCTCCTCACTCGTCGGGCACCCGGAGCGCTGCTTTCGTAGAAGAAGCTGCCTGTCGCCGTGACCGCCGTGCGTACCCGATCAGTTTCGTCGAAGGCTGCTTCGGTGTGCTCATAGCTGACGGTGAATGCGCCGGTTCGATCAGCAGGTTCGAGAAATAGTTATGGGCCTCGCCGCCCCGGTCGAATTCCCACTATTCGCGTTACGGCTCTGCGTCGACTCACCGACACCCCGGACGTCTGCCTCAATTAGTTCCGAGTTGAAAGCTATTCTTGCCAAGAAGCTTGGACATTCAGCCTTGGATGCCCTGGGGGCTACGAATGGAGCTATTTTTTGTCGAATAAACCGATCTTGCTGTTCTTGCACGGCGTTGGAGACGGCGACCAAGATGACAAATGGAGACTCCGGCTCACAGAGAGCCTGGTCCGGCTTGGCTACCCTGATCTGGACACGGTGCAAGTGATCGCACCCAAGTACCCGCATTCGCTAGTCAATTCCGACGACAACTTTCCGCTGCCAGGCTTGACGATCAAGCAGCCTCCGCGCGAGGCGGCGAAGAAGAACCGCAGAGACTTCGAGCGGCGCATCGGGGCCGTCGAATTCAGACTGGGACGTCATGATCGGGGTAATGGTCGGCTGGGTGGAGACGCAGTCATCAATCTTGCTGTTGGCCTGCCTCCCTTCATACAGGCGCGGAACTACATGAACGATCTTCACATTCGCGCTCAAGTCCTAAACCGCGTCCTCAAGTCGCTCCCCGAGGCTGGGCAGCTAGTAGTCGTCGGCCATAGCCTCGGCTCCGTGATCGCCGCCGACCTCGTGCGGCGCTTGCCGGCCTCGATGTCGCCGGCATGGTGACTATCGGGAGCCCCTTGGCGAACGGCAATTTCGACGTCGACAAATTGCGGGAGACTTTGAAGGAGCCGCCGACAAACCTGGCCTGGTGGGTAAATTTCTGGAATGTCCACGACCCCGTGGCTGCACACCGGGGTGTGTCATCTGCCTTCCCTTGGATGATCGATTTTCGTATCCAGACGAGGGTGAGCCGCCACGTCCACGACGCGGTGGAGTATCTCAGCGATGAGAGCGTGGCCGCGGCCATCGGCTTCGCGCTCTTCGGGTCCAGATCGAAGGAGCTCGCGGGCATCAACAAGGGTCTCGACATCCCCTTGGACGACCCAGAAATCTTCGCTCTTCTCGCGCTGAGGTACGCGCACTTGATGAAGATGCGCCTGCAAGGCGACCAGCAGGATCGTTTCGCCGGCGCGCTGCGTCAAGTGCAAGCGGCCGTCGTCGACGACATTAGGACACGGAATGCCAGCGTCGGCAGAGCGATGCCGTCAGCGGTTGCACGCCTCGCTTTCGATCTCTCCGATCCACACGCGGCTGTACCCGAGCCACTTCCCAACAGCCATATGGGGAAGGACGAGGCCGTGGTCCTGCTGACGATCCTCGCAGCGGAGAACGTCATTCGTCCATTTGAAATCTCCGTCCCGAAGGACGCGCGGCAGGATGCCATGAAGGAACTCACCGCTGAAATGGGACTGGGAAGCCAGTACGGTGCCGACGTGTTCGCCGCTGCCAAACGTGCACAGGAGGCACTGAGCGGCGGGCGCGGAGTGAACTGGATCGGCGCACTGGGTGCAGGCGCGGCGGCGATTGCGGTAACGACCGGCGGCCTGGCCGGTCTTGCCGGAGCGGCAGTGATCACAAGTGCACTAGCGGGTTTTGGTCCGGGCGGTATGCTCGGTGGGTTGCTGACGGCGGGAACCCTCGTCACTGCGCGTGGCGACGGCATCGCATTCGGCCTCGCCAATTCTGGAACTACAGCCGAAACCCTCGAAGCGGTTGTTGCGCGCCCGCTGGCTGCGGCATTTCTGCGGCAACGGCAACACCTCGAGCAGGATCGGGCCGTATGGAGACTCCTGGTTGAGACCGAGATCGTGGTGCGGCGTGAACATGAGCGGCTGGACGAGTTCTCCGATGAATCGGCGCCGGCGCTCAAGGAGCTGAAGCGGAAGATCGAAGCCATCGAGCGTGCGCTGAAGTATCTGAGAGACAACGGCCTCGAGCCAGGCGTCCTTCTTAGCACCCCCAACGAGACGGATCCCGCTCCACGATCCGCTTTCCGGAAAACGCCCGCGTCCCGGTGAGAGTCCCGACTACGGCGCTGAACTCACAGTAACGAAGGGGCGGGCCAGGTAGCCCTCAGATTGTCGTCTCGCTGGCTGGGTTACAAAAAGTCCTAAGCACTAGGAGTTTTTGTAACCCGTAAGACGCTTTTTCTGTCAGGTCGACGGCCTAAAGTGCTGCCATAACTCTCGATGAAACAACCCCGAACCGACGACGAAACGCGCTGCCACGCGGCGGTGCCTGGTGTGCGGCCACGAGCATGGCGGCTTGTATACGGGGAGATCATGCCGTCGGAGCGGCAAAAGATGTCGAAGGCTGAGTTCGAGGGCTGCATGATCGCGGTAGTAGAGCGCATCTACCTCGCCACGGGCAAAGTCGAATGGGGCACACCCAAATGGGCGCGCTAGAACCCGGACTGCCGGCACCGCGGGTGGTGACGTTCAGCTGATCCGGAAGATACAGGCCAAACAAAACGTTCACATCGTTCCCCCGGACGTGTAGGACCGATAGTTCCTAGACCATGTGGGCGGGTCGGACAATGAACGGTGTGACGCATTGGGGCGACCGATTGGCGGAGTGTGACCCGTCAGCCGGGGTCGGGATCAGAAGATCCGCCTGTTGTTGGCGAATCGGCCCGGTCCCAGCCACTGCTCGACGGCCCTCGATCCGAGCTCCTGGGGACGGCAGGACGTGGTCAGTTCATGTGAGCGCCGGAGACATCATCTTCGAGGACCCCGACACCAGCCCCGCGACCGCCCCGGCTACACTCTCAACTCAGAAGAACCGATTTCCCTGCCCACACTTCAGGAGCCGACGATGGACAACGAGATTCAGCTGATCAGTGACGGCGATGGCCTGGTGGTTACCGGGAACCCGACGGCTGTCGAAAGCTTCCTCGACTCGGTGGGACTGCTGTCGTTTTCGATCGACCTCCGATCTGACAGACTCGGGTTTGTCCTCGGAGCCGGGGCCGGAATCGCGCAGGCTGCCTCCGACATTGGCGCCAATTCAGGTCGCTACGTGAAGCTGACCAAGGAGTCCGCACAGCTTGTCAAAGAGTTCGGACTGATGAAGACCAAGACGCGAGGCATCAGCCATGCGATGTTGGGGGATCCGGGTTCGATCAGTAAGTGGCTCCAGATCGAGAACGGGCCGGGGTCGCTCCTGACCAATCCGGCGCTTCTTTCAGGTGCCGCAGGGATGATGGCGCAACTCGCGAAACAACATGAAGCGAACGAACTCAAAGACCTTCTGACCAGGATCGACGAAAAGCTCGACGACGTGCGTCGTGCGCAGAGAGACTCAGTTCTGGCGAAGATGGATTCGGTTGCCCTCGCCATCGAGGAGGCAATGACCATCCGGGAGTATGGGGGCAACCGCGAGGTCGGATGGGGAAGGTGCAGACTACTTCCGTGACGATCGCAGAAGTCCAGTCATCGGCGTTGCGGGCACTCGAAGCACTCGCCGACAAGGTGGATAGCAAGTGCAAAGTCGGTGCGATTGCTAAGGCAGTCAAAGAAATTGAGCAAGAAGTCGGACTCTGGATCGCCGTTCTAGCTCGCTGTTTTCAACTCCAAGACGAGATTGCGGTCTTGGAACTCGATCGAGTGTTTGACTCAGCTCCGGCTGATCTAGACGGGCATCGCGTCGCACTGGATGTTGCCAAGCAGAAACGGCGGGAACTCGTCGTAGGAAAGACCAAGTACCTCATGGGTCGAATGGATGAGGCTGCTGGCGTCGCAGACTCGAATGTGCTATTACACGCGTGGGCTGCGCGGGCTGTAGTGGACTTGATCAACTCTGCCGCTGTCATCGTGGACGATTTCCATGTCCCACTCGGAATCGAGTCAGATCGAGATTCCCTGAAGGCAACCCGTTGGAGGGACGCAACTCGCAGTCCCCAGCAATTGAAGAATGCGGGCGCGGAAGCGGGGCGTAAAGCGCTCACGGGAGTAGCGATAGCGGCGTCGGCGGCGGCCGCGGCGGTGGTTTCGGCAGGGCTGGCCAAAGACGCGACGAAGAGCGGGGAGTGAGCGCCGGACCGCAAACGACGATCACCCCACCTCACATGTGCTAATTGACAGATGCAGGCCAACGTCTTTCTTTATGTCCTTTGGCTTCTCCAACGGGAGGTCCAGCCATCATCATCACCGCGAGGCCAGAGCGGTCCGTGATTTTGCGAGCATTTCCCAAATGAGGCACCGCGTTTCGCAAGCACTACAAGATGGTCTCTTCTTTGTTCAACGGGACGAGTGAAGCGCAAGTACACTCCCGGTATGGGATTAAGGGAACCGGCTCTAACCCGGTAAGTAGCCATCCGGTTGGTTACGGTGTTCGGCTGAGCGTGTTTGTTTCGCTCCGTCACAGACGTGAACAAGTGACACGCGGGTATGCCTGCCCGCGTTCGCTTACCAACCGTTGGCGCAATTGGAACCCTTTGCATAATTCATAGATCTCGGAGTCCGTCGAGGCGGAGCACGTGTACCAATCAGCGGCGCAGGCCTGAGAAAACTCTTGCAGTACTCCAGAGTAAATTAAAGTACTCCGGAATGCCTTGAAGTTTTCCAGAGTGCCTTGTATGGTTCTATTACAGCACTTGATACCAGCCCAAGAGATGTGGAGCACACCGTGAACGACAACGAAGGATTCTCGCCCATCCTGGTTCCGAACGAGCACGTCCCCGCCGTGCATCGGTTCATCGCCGACCTGATCGAACACGAGCATCTCGCGGAACACGAGCATCTCGCGGAACACGACGGCCTGGTCACCGAGGCGCAGGCAGACGCCCCGTTCTGGACCCTCGAGAAGCTCACCCAGTTCGCCAACGACCGATCGAAGACCGCGTCGATCATCGGAGAGATCCTGGACATCCTCGTCGATCGTCCCGAACGCCGACTCACCATCGACGAGCTCGCCAAGGAAACTGAACGACCTCGCAGCCAAGTCAAGATGATCTGGGCCCACCTCGGCCGCATCCTCCGCGCCAGGTACGGCACGAAGAGCTGGCCGCTCACCGCCATGTGGTCCGCCAATATGGACCCCCGTCCGGAAGGCCCAAACTTCGTGTACTACTGGCTCACCGACGAGCAGGCGGAACTGTGGAAGCAGGCGCGCGACGCCAGCCGGGACAGCTGACACCCTGGGAATTCCACAGAAGAGCGGCCCGCCGATCACGCGGGCCGCTCTTCTGTTCCCCAGCGACCATCCGCTGAGCGCTAGCCCCACCAGATAGGGGGTATAGACCCTTGCCCGCCCGCCGCCGCCCCCGGTGGTGATAGCGCCTCCCTTGCGAACGGGTTAGAAAGCCTTTGTGGCTCTAAACCAGCGCCGGCGTCTCGGTCGCGTGAATTCTCCGATGTTCGGCCTCAGTAACGACGCGGAGGTGTTCCAGGTTCACGCATGGACGTATCCCGCAGTCGTGGTGGAGATCGTGGCCGGCGGGGATCGGCCCACGCTCGGCAATCCAGATGATCCGGTGCGCCCGAATGCCCATGTACTCCGGGTGCAATCTGCCGTAGTCGTCGCGGTACTCATCGGAGTCGAAGAAAAACAGACACCCTGTGTGGGGTTCTCCAATGTAGCCGGCAGGATGTCGCGCTTAGCAATAAGCGCATGGGGCTCCAGCCCCAACCGCTCGCGGTTTATCTCCTGCTCGTTCAGGTGTTGCATCTCCTGTTCCCACCGGTAGCGCGGTCGAAGCCGCCCTTCCAGTTCGTCAAGGTGCGCGAGGATCACCGTCTCGGCCTCAGCTGTAAGTTCGTGGAACGTCCACAGCTTCCGCTGGCTGTGGGACGGGTCCGGCTGGCTGGACGCCAGCGGGACGGGCAGCGACTCCAGCTTCTCCATCTGAGCCATGACGCCCCCGCGGGAACGGGTAACACCCAGCTTCCTAACCTGCCCTACGGTCAGCGCCACGCCCTTTGGAGCCGCCTCAAACTGGCGGCCAGCACCATACAAGTCCTGGCTTCTGAAGAGGTCACGGACGCCCTCGTAGCTCCCCCAGGCGTCGTATTGTTGTCAGGCTTTTGTGCAGGTTTCTCCGGGCTGGAGAGCACGCGATAGCGGGCGCTCTGGACACCACGGCCAGCTCTCACAATCTCAATGTAACCGCCCGTAACCAGTCTCCCCAGAGACTTGGAAGCGGTTTCCCTGGTCCGGCCGATGTGCTCGGCCAGATGCCTCGAGGAGATAGCTACTACCCCGTCGTGGGCCAGCGCCTCCAGCGCGGCCAGGGACTCTTGATCGGTGGTGTTCATTCGGGGTTCTTTCCGGAGTAATGCCGCGGAGCCCCCGACGGAGCGGCTGTTGGTAGGTCCCGTGGGTCCTTCCCCGGTGGGAACCACGCCGTACCGAATTTACCTCAGCCTCTGTGGCCACAGCGCGGAACAGGTGCCGATCCTGCTACTACCAGGCCGAATAGGAATACGGGTTTCGGTGGTAGTTCTCAGTAGGCTTGTTACGTAGGCCTTTCTGGCCAGCTGGATTAAATGCATGAAGCCCGCGGGAACGGGCTTCGGCATCCTGGTCCAGTCCGAGTGAACCGGTCATCTGAACCAAGGGTGTATGTCACTACACACCCCTAGGTTATGTCCTGATGGCGGCCGACGGCCACTCTGCCGCCGGCAACGGTTCCTTTCGTATGCATGAAAGGGGACCACTTTGGCTAAACGCTCCAAGGGGTCTCAGCCGCCCTGGGCGATGCTGAGCCTCATCGTGAACGTAGTTCGCCTGGTCATCTTCTTGGTCAAGCACCCGCCGCAGTTCTAGCGCACCGGAGGTGCGGCTAGGGTCCGATCTCTTGGACTCCGGCCGCACCTTCGTCGTCTGCCCGTTCCTTAGGATCAGTCCCTCAGGACTGGACACCGCAGAGGGAGGAGGGGAGGGAGGAGGGCAGGGGCTTGCCTTGTTGCCCCACAGGGGAACTGTGGGGACTGAGGGCAAGCGTTGGCACCGCGTCGGTCGGACGGTCGGTTGTCGGTTGGCTACGTGAGTAGCTCGCAAGACCCACGGCATTACTCGTGGGCAGTGGCGGCATATGCCTTGCGATCTGGCAGACCTGGAGGGTCTGCTGTAGGTGCTGGCACTCCTTCGATTCCGGGGATTGCTCAACCCGGTGAAACACCCTGCCGCAAGGCTCGACAAGGGAATGAGCAGAATTGCACGGGTGTTGCTTACCGTGACCATGTCGATACTGGCACTGGCTGTTGCGGCCGGCGCCATAGTTGCCGGAGTGATCGAGTCGGGCCGGAGCGGATCGGTCGAGGCCGCAGCTACCACAGCCGCCCACATCCCGGAGGTCGAAGCCACCCTCCGCTTTCACCCAGACAGCCTCCCCAGCTATGCCATCCGCCCGTGCCACCCCGCAGACGGAGCCGAGTCCGGCGCCTCCCACCCAGCAGGTAATCCCCCGGCTGCAGCCGCTTCGCCGAAAACTTTCTCGACGGTCCAGGCTCGACCTCCTGCGCTGCAGTCACCCGCCAAAGCTCCCGCCGTGTGTCCCGCCGGGACTGTCACCTCCGGGCTGACCGATGTCACAGTACAGAACGAGCACTACTGGCTCAGCGGCCAAGAATTCACCATGATGGACATAATCGGTCACGGCAACATCCACAATGGAACGACCGCCCCTGTGAAGGTCACCATCTCCGTCCCCTGGGTGAAAGGTCTGGACGTCAATGGCCGGCAGACCCTTATCAACTTTAAGGGCGACTTCAACTACGCGCCGCCTCCCGGAGTCCCTCGCCCCTAAGAGATCGTCGTGGACCCCGGCGAGAACGCGCCATACACCTTCTCGTCAAAAGACGTACGTCCCGCTGAGATCAGGGAAACCATAGCCTGGTACGCAGACCCCGCGTCGAATGTTGGCGACTACGCGGACTTCGACACTTACCGCAACTGCCTGGATGTGCCCGTCTCGCCTCCGGCTGGCGGCCCCAGCATCCCGAACAGGTACATCCCATGGGGGCTCTGACCCCGAGGCGCTTCAGAGCTCCGATGGTGGAATGACCCGAAGCCACGCACGATTACCCGTACAGTACGAAACGCCGGTGCTCAAGCCCGGTTGAGCGACACCAAGCGATCACATAAGGCCGCCACGGAGCCTTGAACTCCACGTGAGCTGGCAAATCGGCACTGGTTCGACGGTGGTAAGCGCTGGGCAATTCGGCCGCAGCTCGTTATAGTCATGCCGCACGGAACTCGTCAGAGGACCAGAAGTCCTCGAAGTCGGTCCGTCCCAATCGACAATTTTACGTCGGGACGTTTCTGTGATGCTCAATAGGCCGGGCGTTCCGGGAGGCTATGCACCCACCCTTAGCGACCGACGGGCATTTCTGGCGTCCAAGCCTGCGCGCGCGACAGAGCCACCTTCAGATCCCGGCCGCCGGCTTCCTCCAGCAAATCCGAGTCACCGACAACCACGAGGAGACTGCGAGCCCGGGACAGGCCCACATAGAGCTGCTCGGCTGCACGGCTTAGGTCCTTGAAGCCGTTGACGCAGAGGACTATCACCGACCGTTCCAGGCCCTTGAAGCCCAGAACATGGCCGTAGAACTCGCTTTCGTTCGCGTGGAACTCGCGCCAGTAGTCAGTGGTGGTGCCGTTCTCGAAGTATTCCTTGTGGATAGGGTGGCGTTCTTTCGTCGTCAGCATCGCGATCTGGTTGTTCGCCCATCCCTCCTCGATCAGCGCATCGATGCAGTCTCCCGCGACATCGAGGGCATCCTCGGTGGCGCACTCAACCCGGCGCACAGGAAGCCCGGTACTGCCCCGGGGTGTGAAGTGGTCACCCGCGAAGGATCGGAACGTCTCCGCGATCTTCCGTGTGTTGCGAAGGTTCTCGTCGATGTGGATCGTCACCAGGTCTTCCAGCGGGCTTGCGCCATCCGTCGAGGGATTGCTCCAACGCCGGTAGACGTCCTGGTGGTCGTCAAGGAAGGCGTAGATCTCGGCGTCGTCCGTGGTGGTGGCAAGCAACGCTTCCCACCACAGAGGGGCGAAGTCCTGAGCCTCATCAACGATGATGGCATCCAGCCGCTGCTCGTGCTGGAGGCTGACCGCGAGATCCTTGAGCAGCTGCGGCAGTTCCTCTTCGAAATAGGCGGGTCCCGTGCCGTCGGGCACCCCGAGCCGCCGGGCATATTCGTGGAACTCGCCAGTAAATGCCGGCTGGGCATGACGCCAGGTCGAAACCCGGTCTTGAAGGTACTGGCTTAGGCCCTTGTTGTAGCTAAACAGGCCGACCCGTTTGCCCTGTTTGCAGAGCAGCCGGGCTTTCTCCACTGCCAGCCACGTCTTTCCGCTTCCCGCGCCACCGGTGAACCGGATCCTGGGCAGTGACCGCGTGGCCTTCAATAGCACCGACTGCCGCTCGGTGAGATGGTCCTGAACATCTTCCAGCTCTTTCGGGTCCAGCGGCTTGGTTTCATCGTGTGCCAGTGTTCCGTTGAGCACACGCACGATGCGTTCCATGAATACCGGCGCCAGCGACGAAGCGCCGCCGCCTTCCCGCTCGATGGCGGTCCGGACCAGTTCGGCCGCTGACGCCGTGTCTTCCTTGCCGAGGACCAGTGATCGCGGGCAACCCGCCATCTCCCAGTCACGGGGCACATCGGTGTAGGGAAGCTGACCATATAGGCGAAGCGGGTCGTCAGCGGCGTCCCCAGCTGGCGGCCAATCCAGTGCTTGAAGGCGTGGAGCGAGCCCTGCGACTGCGCCACGGGACTCTGAATCTTGTGCGCTCCGGACCTGTCCGACTGCAGCCACTGCCCGTTATCGACAGAGACGCGCCCGCCCTTCACCTCAATGGCAGCCATGCCGACGCCGGGCCACAGGACAAGGATGTCGATCTCGTGTTCTGCCCGTCCGTCCCGCAATTGGACTGAGTGGGCAAGTACGACGTCGTCGGGAAGGCTTTTCTTCAGCGCATTCCAAACGACCTTCTCCGCCAACTGGCCCTCACCAAATTCGGGTTGGTCCGGAATACATCTCATTGTTTGCCCCCAAATTACTGGGCCGGTGATCCGGCTTTTGCCCTGTTCCCACGTTAGCCGGGCGCAGCCTGATCGCTTTGGCGACACGAACTGTGATGGTTCAGGCCAGTGTTCAGTTGTGGACGGTGACACTGGATAGTTCGACGACTTTCTCAGCGTTAGCCGATCCTTGCGGGCAGCCGGGATCTGGACAGTCGAAGCGTGGGTGAGCAAGCCGGTCCGTGCCCGACGGATACAAGGTCACTGCGGCTCATTGTAGAGCTGCCCAGCCTCCCACGCAGTTTCGATGCCGGGCCATACACTGTCCAGCAGCCTATAACTGCTGAGAACGGAGTCCTGCCCATGGACGAACGCCGGATCGTCCTGGGGACGCTGCCTGATGGCCGTCGCCTCCACCTAGGCGATTCGGGCGGCTCCTGGCCAGCGAGCGGAGGCCTACTGTTGATCCGCGGAGACGCGTCTGCTGGGGAGAGCGGTCCTACCTTGACGACATCATCAAACAGTTCTGCCTCACGAGTGGGACGCATGTCATAGACCTCGTGGAAGGCGACTTCAGCTGGAGGTTGGAAGGGATGAGGACACTTTCCAGGTCCATGGGCGAGGGCTGCATGAAGATTAGCGAAGCTCTGGTAGGAATGCACGACGATCCGAGGGTACCACTGTCATCGTCAACGGTGCCGAGTCGCTCTGCGCAGATGTCCATCAGTACTCAAGCCTCCTGGCCGGTAAGCTCGGCGAGCTGATGGCGTCCCAGCCGCGAGGGGTCTGTCCTTGGTGTTGGCAGGTCGCGAGTTAGACGTCTCTAAGCTTCTCGTGACTGGCTTGGATGGTGCACATCGCATCCAGCTCGGCAAGTATGACCAAGCGAAAGCGGACGGGTACCTGCGGGGTGCAGCGACGGTCGTCGTCATTCCTGAGGGGCTTGCCGCGTATGAGGGGCCGTTCGGGTCTTCATCAGTATTTTTCAAGCCTCTGTCGATGTCTGACGACGAACCTCCAAGTCGGGATGAAAAAGTAGATCCCACATAGTCGGGCAGCTGACGCTGTGGCCGCCGCGTCGACGCCTGCTGGCAGCGGATCAGATGCTCTCCGTGGTGTTGGCCCCCGGCTCCACGGGTGCTTTCGTGTTCTGCGAGTCGTAGCCGTCAAACATGTACTGCCGCAGTACCTGTGATCGAGATGGATGGCAGAGCTTCTTCATCGTCTTGACTTCGATCTGCCGGATTCGCTCTCGGGTGACGCCGTAGACCTGACCGATGGCGTCCAAGGTCTTTTCCTGGCCATCAGTCATGCCGAAGCGCAGGGCAATGATGCCGCCTCGCGTCCCTCGAGTGTGTCCAGAACGGAATGCAGCTGCTCCTGCATAGCTACTTGAAAGAGCGGATCGGTCACATCCAGATCAAACGGATCGGCCAGCTGTTCGGCGAGGGCTTCGGTTCCTCCTCGGCCATCGGGAACTTGCATATCCAGCGAGTAAATCGCCTTATCCAAGGTCAGAAGATATTCGACTTTCTCGACTGAGTTGTCCGTGAGGCGGCCCAGATCTTCACTTGTGCAGGCGGACCCGTTCATTGCGGCAGTACGCTGCTCTGACTGGAGCTTCTGAATTTGCTCCACAATGTGGACAGGCAAACGGATAAGACGTGCCTGGTCGGCCAGAGCGCGAGTTATAGCCTGACGAATCCACCAAGTTGCGTAGGTTGAGAATTTGAAACCCAAGGTGAAATCGAACTTGCAGACGGCCCGATGCAGCCCCAGGTTGCCCTCTTGAATGAGGTCCAGGAAGTCGAGCCCGCGATTTGCGTGGCTCTTGGCTATCGAAACGACCAACCGAAGATTGGCATTCAGCAGCGTGTCAGCGGCTCGCTTTCCGAGCAGAGCAAGGAACTCAAGTTCTCTGATTTCCCGCCGCGGACGGTTCGATTCCTTATCGCGCAAGAGCTGCTCCGCGTAAAGGCCTGCTTCGATCTCCTGCGCCAGCTCCACCTCCTGCTCAGCCGTCAGCAATTCGTAGCGGCCCAGTCGCCGAAGGTAGTCCGCGACGGCGTCATCGGTGACGCTTTCGCTGCCGGCGAGCTGTTCAAGCCACTCGTCGTCTTCCAAATCGAAACCGACCGGCTCGGCATCAACTTCGGGCTCTTCAAGTGGCGGCTCGGGCAACACCGGAGGCTGCTCCGGACCAGCGATGGGCTCCACCTCGCCGGACGGCGGAAGCTCAGGTTTGGGCTCGGCCACAACTTGGTGGAGGAACGTCTGCAGCCGGTCCAAGTCGGTATTGATGTCGAAGAACTCGACCTTGCAGGCGAACGGCAGGACCCGGCCCAGGAACTCTTCGCCTTGGACGTTGGGGTCTTCGACAGTGTCCTTGGAGTACAGGACAACGAGACGCCCGACCCGTCCGTCGGCCTTCTTGCGGATGACGCGTCCCAGGCGTTGGACCATCTGCCGCTGACTGCGATTGGCCGCGACGATGATGCCGAGGTCAGCTTCCGGCACGTCGATGCCTTCATCGAGCAGCCTGGGTGCGGCGAGGATCTGCGACGTGCCGTTGCGGAAGTCCTCCATGCCCTGCCGGCGTTCATCCTTGGCCATGCCACTGAAGATGGCGGAAGCCTTGGAACCCATTGCCGTGTACAGCTCCTGGGCTCGCCGGGCAGATTCCTGAGTCTGGGTGAACACCAGCGTGCCGCGGGACTGGTCCACGGTTTCCTTGAGCGCGGCCAGCGCGTGGTACTTGGTACGGGCCTCCGCCAGCAACGTGAGCCTGGACGCCATGGCCCGCATGTACTTCCGAGCAATCGTCGATTCCCGGGTGATTGAATCTGACCCAGCGAGCGAGGCGACTGCCGCAATGAATTGGTGGAATGGCCGCCGGGGATTCCGGCGTAGGTCTCCAAGTTGCGGGCCGCTTCCAGCATGGTGTTCGAGAGATCGTCGTAGTTGACCCTCTCGGTGGGCGTGAGTTCAACACCGACGAGGGCGATATCGAACGGCGCAATGACACTGTCTTTCAGTGCTCGGTCGTACCAGAGCTTGTAGACGACTCCGCCGAAATATGGCGACAAGACCGTCTCGTGCTCTCCGTCCGACCGCTCGTAGGTGGCGGTCAGTCCGAGTCGCCAGGCGAATCCCTCTTGAAGAGCCCCCGTGAACATGGGGGCTGCGTACCGGTGGCATTCGTCCGCGATGATCAGCCCGGCCTTGTGGCTTCGCAGCGTCTCCCGGTTGGACGCCGAGTGGACAATCGCCACCAGGATGTCCACGTGGCCCAGTGAATCTGTGCGGCCATCGCCCAGTCCGCCCCGGCGGACCCGGGGAGGTCGCGCTGGATCGAGGACAGCCACTGGCGCTGAAGCTCCGCGGTGGGGACGAGAATCAAGACCTTGATTCCTTGGCGGACGGCTTCAAATGCAGCAGCGATGCCGACGCGGGTCTTGCCTGATCCGGTGACGGCTTCCACGACCCCGCGGCGGGCATTGGAGTGCCAGGCCTTCAGCGCTTCCTGCTGCCACGAGTACAAGAAGGCGTAGTCGTAAGAAGTGGGGACAGAGGCAGCCGTGGCAGGCTCGAAGTCCCCTTTCATTACCTTGTGGATCAGGTCAGTCAATTCATCCCCCATTTGGACAGCTCAAGCTCGTGAAAGCAGACTACGTGGCCGGTGTGACACTATTCACTCGGTCCGCCGGCACCGCGCCGAGCAACCGAAGAAACAGCGGGTTCGGATTCGCCCCCGGCAGCATCCGCCGCAGGTTCTTCAGCGCCTCCAGCGGCGTAATCCCGGCCCTTCGAGCGCCATACAGGGCAGCGACGGTCGGCGTCCGGGACTCCGCCCGCACACAGTGCAGCAGCACCGTCTTGCCTTCGGCGCGGAAGCGTTCGACGGCGGCCGCCGCGTCGCGCAGCACAAACTCGGCGTGCGCGTTGTCCTCCTCAACGGGGAGTCGACCACCCAGAACGTGGCGTGATCCTCCGGCACCACCCCGGGCACATCTGAGGTCCCCAACCGGCACAGGGAGACCACGGCGTCGATCTCCAACTCAGCCACCCGCCCGAGTGAACCGACTCCGCCCAGCCAGACGCCGTCGTCGTGCGGGTGCTGGGCCAAGGCGTCGGTGCGGCCCCACATGCCGTAGTCCTGCCGTTCGGCGCGCGGCCAGGAGCAGGGCCGGCGGCCCTCGCCCCTTCCCAGCTCCATGCCGAGCATCATGAGGTCGCGGGCGCGGAGCCCTGGCCAGCCGTGCAGGTGCCGGCGCCATTCGAACGGCACGGCAGTGAAGCCGTAGGCTGCCCCGACCAGGCTGCCGGCAATGGCCGCAACGGTGTCCGTGTCCCGGCCGCCGCAGACCGCCTCCTCCAGTGCGGCCCGCAGGTGCGCCGGGCCGGACGCGGACAAGCCCGCGAAGTGGATGGCGCTCCAGGCGCCCTGGAACGCCTCGACCACCCAGCCGTTGCGGGTGAAATCCCGGGGCCGGGACCGTTCGGCCGTCTCGATCCGCTCCAGCCACAGGGCCGCCCGCTCGGCGAACAGCAGCGGCAGCCCGGACCGCACGTCCAGCCGTCCGGTCAGGACCGCCTCCCGGATGGCCACACACCAGAGCCCGCAGGCTTCCTGCGCATCGGGGTCGGCATGGGTCAGCGCGCTGAGAGTCCCCGCCGCCGCCATCAACGACGCCGGGTCGCGGTCCAGGTAGGCCAGCGCCAGCGGTGCAGTGCGCATCAGCGAGCCGTTGCCGGCGCTGCGGCCGGTGCGGGCGTGGAAGTCCGCGGCCGCAGCACTGAAATCGCCGGCAGTCACCGTGCTCCGCCCGTCGGCGGACGCCAGCTGCCGGGCCGCCGCGATCACGGCGCTGGTCTGGGAGCCCACGTCCTTGGCCCCGGCGGCCCATGCCGTCCAAGCCCGCACGATCATGGTGAGTGCCGCGGGGAGACCGATCCGGCGTCGGACGCGGCCTCCAGCAAAGCCTGGGCGACCGGGACGGCCATGGAGGTGTCGTCGGTCCACTCGGCCGGCGCGAACCCGAACGGTCCGCCGCCCTTCATGGTGACCTCGGCGCCGTCCGGCAGCGGCGCGCCGAACTCGTAGCCGGCTCCGAGGGCGTCGCCGGCGGCCAGAGCGACGAGTACTCCAGCCGCACGGTCATTCTGCAAGGGGTTCAGTTTCATGCCATCTCCATCAGGGGGTGCTTGGTGTTCCATCCGGTCAGGTGGGCCAGCTGGGGGCGGCGGGCGGGAAGTTCGACGGCGATGCCCGCCGCGGACACCGGACCGGCGGCGTGGGAGACGTTGCGGCTCCGGAGCGTGCCGTGGTTCCGGACTTCGACCGCCGCGGCGCCGCCGTCGAACGCGCCGAAGTCCATCGACTGGACGTGGGCGGCGAAGTCACGGGCCCGCTGGCCCGGCATCGGCCCGGAAGCCAGCGCCTGGGGTGAGAGGAGCTCCAGGTCCAGCAGGGCGGAGTCGATCAGCTGGCGGTAGTGCCGGCGGAACAGCGTGCCGGTGCCGAAGACCTCAAGGAGCAAGGGCTGCGTGCCCAGTCCGATCACGACGCCGCGCTGGCCCTCCAGCGGGGCCGGTGCGTCGGCGGCATCGAACCGGTTGTGCGCGTTGTCCTTGAACAGGTCCATGTGGTCGAGCAGCGAACTGGTTACCGAGGCGCCGCGCGCCGCGTCGAAGCGGCTGACCCGCTCCCAGATCCGCCCCTGCCGGTCGCCGCCGCGGCGGCCGTCGAGGCCGTTGGCCAGTTCGGACCACACGTTCAGCGGGGCGCGGCGTGCGTGCCGGCGGTGGCTGGTCTCCCCGGCTTCCCAGCGGCCGGCCTCGACGCAGAAGGTATCGATGTCGCGGGTTTCGCCGGGGCCCAGGACGACGTCGCGGGCGCAGGTCCGGTGCTGCTGGCCGCCTTCGAGCAGCTCGCCCTCCAGCAGCAGGGCAGGATGCGGGCCGTTGTTGGTGACGGTGAGCCGGGCGACCTGGGGGCCGCTGGCGAGTTCGGTGACGGCGACGTCGGCGTGGGTGCCGGTGCTGATGCCGAGGCTGCCGGGCCCGGAGGTCCAGACGGGGAAGACGCTCAGCGGGCCGAGCCTGCTGCCAGCGCCGACGTGGAGCTGTGGGACTTTCATGGGGAACCTCCGGGGTGATTTAGATCATTTCTGCGCTAATTGGTTCCAGTATGCACGGCTTGCATCTTTAGCGCAAGACTGCGATAAATAATGGTGTGAAGGATTCGAAGAACGGCCCTGGCGCGTCCCTGCTCGACTACCCGCGCCCCTCGGTGGCGGTGGATACGGCGGTGCTGACGGTCTCCGGGGGCAGTGTGTGCGTGTTGCTGGTGAAGCGGGAGGAACCGGACCGGCACGGACGGTGGGCGCTCCCTGGCACATTCCTGCGCGAACGCGAGACGCTCGCGGATGCGGTGCTGCGCTCCCTGCGGGAGAAGGCCGGGATCTCCGGGCGGGTGCCGCGCCAGCTGCAGGTCTTCGACGAGCCGGGACGCGATGACCGCGGCTGGGTCCTGTCTGTTGCCCACGTGGACGTCGTGCCGCTGGCGGCTCTGGAGGAGGCCTTGGTGTCCGACGGCGTCCGGCTGGCTTCCGTGACCGGGGAACCGGAGCTGATCGCAGGGCTGCCCTACGGCCACGCGGAGATCGTAGCGAAGGCCGTGGAGTGGCTGCGGGCCGCCTACGCGGGGGCCCCGGACCCCGGAGCGCTGCTGGATGAGCCGTTCACGCTGAAAGATCTGCGCGAGCTGCACGAGACGGTGGCGGGTGAAACGCTCATGCGCGACACGTTCCGGCGCTTCATGGAGCCGAAACTGACGGGGACGGGGCAGATGTCCGATGGGACGCGGGGAGGCCGTCGCGGTTGTGGGTGCGGGCTGGCCCCGCCACGTAAGCGCTCGCACGAGCTTGTCGGCCGATGCGGGTCTGCTAAAGCTCAGCATCGCCTACTCGTCGCTGTCGTCCTCTTCGATCGGTTTGCCCTCGGTTGCCCTAAGCGCAGCTTGCAGGTCGAGGGCATGCTTACCCACGAAACGCACCTGCGCTGCCTCGCCAGCGAGTCGCACGTCGACGGTAATGCTGCCCTGGTAGCCGACGCCCTGCGCTAGCAAGTCATCCCGCAAGTCTTCCAGCGGGGTGTCCCTCGCATGGCGATACTTGGCAGCGCAGGTTGGGCACAGCGCAAGCCGATTTTCACGGAGATCATGCGAAGTGTCTTTGACGAACTGCACAGCCTCGAAGTAATACTCACCCGAAATTTTGAATGGCATTGATGATGCACATACCTGGCATACCATGATTCGGTCGTCGTTGGTGTAGTGCTGTCTCAAATAGCCTCGGGCTCCGCTGAGATGGCCGGGCTCCTGGACATACACAGATCGCACCCGCTTGTCGTACGTGCGCGCTGGTGCGTTGGCGGATAGCTCACCTGCACGCTTCGACCGCAGCTCGGGAGCTGCGGTCGGAGCGTCAGGAAGGCGTAGTTCGGCTTCCATGTCTCGGAGGGCTGCTTTGAACTTCTCGGGGCTCCGTTTGTGGAGTTCCGCTATCCGCTGCATGTCGTTGGCAGACTCGAATCCATACTTCCTGGCTACTTCCGCGTCCTCATTCAGTCGTTCCGCATCAGTGGCGGCCTTTCGTCCGAACCCAGCTCGTTCCAGTAGGGGTGCATTCGTCGGGAGTCGCAAATCATCTGCCAGTTCCTCAGCGGTGATGTCCTCTGGAAGTCGGAGGTTGCCGTCGCGATCCAGAATCCATGGTTCAGTGACCAAATCTTGCAACAATTGGGACTGCATTGCATGCGTGCGACTGGAGCCGTTCGATCGGTAGGTAGCGTCGGCGTAGATCGACGGAGCGAATGCAATTAGCGTCCATAGTTCACGCAGGAGTGTCTCGTCGCCGCACGAAATGATCGCGTCAAAGTGAGGTACGAACCAGTCGGTGGAAACCTTGTTGTGGTTTTCCCGCTCGACCCACGCCCAGCGAAACTCGGGATTGACCCAGACAGGAGCTTCAGCGATGTGTAGTCCGTCAAGAACACCCAGTGACTTTGCCAAGGCGGTGATCGCGAGCCTAGCGTCGGAGTAACTCGCGTCTAGTCGTCCAGGTGGGGTTTCGGCGTATTCGTCTGACTCGTATAGCGATGCAAGCCCTGTCGATACAAAAGGCTCATCGAGAAACACCTCGCTCGGCTTCGCCCAATATCGCGTCCCATCGCGCCGCGCGGCAACGAGTATGGCGAGAGCTGAGTATGTGGAGGGCGAAACTACTTTGTCGTTAGTAAGCTTTGCCAGAGCCTTGAGGTCAGCTACGTGCCGGTCCGTGACTTCGGCCAGCCTCTCACTGTACGTACTGAAACTCGCATCCAGCTGGGCAGCGGCGTCCCAAAGCTTTACCCCTGCATGCTTATAAAATGCGCGGAGTTCGTCCAGGTCCTCGGAATCCTCTGCCGTCTCGAACACGGCAAGACCGTCGGCCACCAATCCGTCGAACCGGAGACAAGGAGCCGTTGGCAGGTACGCCGTCGGACCGGGGACGTGGCGCACATCTTTGCCGTCCTGAACTCGGACCAGTGGGGCGGCTTTCAGGCAGGAGATCAATTCTTCACGGGCTCGATCGAGGTTGCGGCTGTAAATTCCAGCCTTCACCGTTAGGGTATTCAGCATGACGTAGAACCGCCGTAGCCAGTCGTCGGACTTACCCGAAATCCACACGTCCCAGGACATCGCATCTGCGGGTTCCTCACCAGTGATGTGGACGTGTTTAAGGGGCAAAGTCGGTGCACGGTCGTAAAAATCCGCTGCCCGCCTGAGGGCCGCCGTGAATTCCTCACGACCGAACTTTTGCGCATCGAGTGAGTTCAGGAACCCGCGTGCTCTGCCGCCGCGTTCAGGGAGCCAGCCTACGGCGAGATTGTCATCAACGTCCACGGACAGCCCGCGGAGTAGGTTGACATCATCAACGGAAAGAGTTGAACGCACACTTACGTCTGCCTTGAGCAGTGTGGTTGCAGGCGCGTGCCTGCTGTCGGTCGTGGGTGCAAGTGGCTTCGTGTCAAAAGCAGTAATTATTCTATCTCGTACTACGTCGTACCTCGCGGGCAACGGGTCATTCTCGTTCGGCAGCGCGCTGAGAAGACCGTCTGTGACTAGGCCAGCATCGCGCATTGCCGGAAGCGAGCTTGCGATAAGGTCGGCGATTCCGTCCACGAGAGAATCGTTCCCTGCATCGTCTCGAACGCTGTCTCTTGCCACAGTTGACGCGAACGGCGCATGCACGTGAAACTTCAGGCCAGAGGTCTCCTTAATAGCCGGAAAATAGATGAAAACCTGGCCGTCAATTGGTTTGACCGAGTAATTCGTTTCTTCGTTTTGGCTCGCGAGGCCATTCGTCAGGGAGAAAGCGGCTGCCACAGCGTGGCTCTCCCCGTCGACGGTTACATCGCCGGTAACTCGGTACCAATACGAGAGAGACTCCTTCTCATGCACACTCTCAACCTCAACTACGTGCTCGTCGAGAGAACGGCGTTCCAGTAGCCTTTCTTCTCCAGGCAGCGAACAAGCGATTAAGCGAATGTTGTTCAAGAACAGAAGTGTCGTTCCCGAGATCTCTTGAAGTGCGGTTGTGACCTCCTTGAGTGCGCGGTGGGCTGGTTTCTCTGCGCGGTCGAAAGGAAACCAGAACGTCGTCCAGCCGGCGCGGGCTTCCGCGGGGACTCTGTGGGGGACGAAGAGATCTTGGATCTCAAAGGAATGCGCTCCGGAATGGATGACGGGAGTACGGGTGTAGGCAAAGACTGCCTTGAAACCAACGCCGAATTTCCCGATTCGCGTAACGTCGTCCGCCTTCGTGGACTGACCAATGCCCGTAATCGACTCGATGTCACTCAGATCGAAGGGACGTGCACCGTCGTGGTCGACGCGTAGGCCGTCGGCCTGAAGGTCGAAATACACCTCGTGTGCGCCCGCGTCTTCCGCGTTTTGAAGGAGTTCGTAGATGAAGTGGGCGTTGTCCGGGTAGAGATCGGCCAAGAGCTTTCGCAGGCCCTCTTCGAACCCGTTGTCGCGCGCAGCCTCGATGTATTTGCGTCTCCTCGCAGACAGCGCCTCGAACGTCGTCATGGTGTCTCCACCTCAAGGATTGCGGTAGCGAGTTGCTTGGTTACCAAGTCCGAGCCAGTGGCTGCGCGCTCGTGCTGTGTGATGAGCCTGTCGAACTTCTCCTGAATCGCTGCCAACTCGCTCTGACGCATCTTCACGATCTTGGAGTCGCTGACCTTGCTGGCGTTCTCCTCACGACACGAAGTTGCCGGTCTCGCTGTGCCCGGAGAGACGCCACCCGTTGTGCACCCGCAGCTTTGGCGCGCGTGACGTGGTTGTCACGCGCCAACTCCCATTCGACGTGGTGACGCTGCTCCAACAATTCCCCTTGCCTGGACCCCATTGCGGCCTGAGGGTCACCATCTACTGCCATCGCGAGCAGGACATCCGCGACAGCTTCCACTGACGGGTCCGTGCTTATGTAGCGGAGGGTCAATGTGTCGCGGGCATCGAATCGCGTCCAGCTATGGACCGCAACGGGATAACGCCCGGGAGGGACCAGATCCGAGCGGACGCGCAGCGATGCCGTCGGCACACCCGAAAGAGCTGCATGTTCTGCAGCGACAAGGACGAAGGGATGAGTCGCCCCCAGTAGTTCGACATCGTCCTCATTCGCTGCGAGTTCGGCATCCGTCGTAAGCCGTAGGGTAACGGGCGTCCGCCGCAACTTCCTCTCCAGGCGCACATCGCCGCCGGCGTATGCTCGCAGGTCGTCAGAAATTTGGGCAGCCACGTCGTCGTCGAGGCGTACAACGGCAACCTTTCCGGGCCTCAACGAAATACGACGTCCTGGCAGGACGGTCTCGAAGTAGGATCGGACGAGCCCGCCGATCTTGTCGTCCTCAAGCCACTCGCTGCTCGCTTCAGCGACCCGCGACTCGAATGACTCTGTAGTGAGCCCGAGCAATGCGCCTTGCTGGTCCTCGAGGCGCTCGAGCTCCTCAACACGCGCGACTTCGTTGTCGGCGAGTTGGCGGAGACGCTCCTGCCGGTCGGTCTCGGAGATCGTCAGATCATCGGCGATCCTGCGCAGCTCCGTGGTCAGGTCACCCAGGATCTTTTCGCTGCCTCCAAGGGCTCGGTGAAAGACCCCGATTCGCAGTAGGCAGCGCTCGTAGATTTCAGCCTCGATCGTCCCGTGCGTGAGGATGTTTATGATCCCGACTGACTCACTCAGCTGTCCGCGCCTGTCGATACGCCCGATTCTCTGCTCGATGCGCATGGGATTCCACGGGATGTCGTAGTTCACCAGCGTGTTACAGAACTGATAGTCGAGCCCTTCCGTGCCGACCTCGGAGCAAAGCATCAGGTCGATCGCGTCGGGGTTGGTCTTCGGAAGCTTGAAACGCCTGCGGAATGAGTGCCTATCGTTGTCAGGAACCGCGCCGTGGACGACAGCGACCCGAATATCCCAGCCGCGCGCCTGATCCTCGAGGTAGTGCAACGTGTGGCGGAATGTGCTGAAAACCAGCACCTTGTTGTTATCCTCTGACTGCTTGTCCGTGACTACCTGATGGAGGACGTCGACCTTCGGGTCGGGCAGCCCCTCAAGTCCAGATGCCAGACGACCAATCGTCCGGATTTCCTTGCGTAGCTCGTCCATGTAAGGGGAGCGCGTCGGGGGCGTCCTCACCTACTTCTGCGAACTCGACTTTGTCCAGCCGGTTTTCGAGTATTTGCTCGACGAGGGAGCGAGTCCACTGATCGAGCTGGCTGCTTGGCGTCGAAGCATGGACAGGAGGAACTCGACGGGCATGCCTGGTGTCTGGAGCTCAACGATCCGGCGGCTAAGCGTGAGCACCGTGTTGTAGACGACTTCCTGCTCCGGTGTAAACAGAACCAGAGGCGCGCTGGGCTTCCTAGTGGTGAACGCGCCAATATCCCTGCGTCGGGTGCGACTAACGATCGCAGAAAACGTATTGATGTCTTCTAGCGTGCGTACAACCCGAATCCGTGCGCGCGCGTCCTCGGGTTCGATGCTGAGCAGGTCCCGCAATAGCCCTATCCGAGGGTCGACGGCCATCACTTGGCCGCCCCACGCCGTCGCAAGGGCGCTCTCGAGAGCCCCTGCACGTCACCCTGCCATTTGTCGCGACCACCGCGAGCCGCTTCGACGGCCTCGTATAGGTAGTGGTTCGGCTCGAGCATTTGGGCGAAGTCGCGCTCGGTTGGCACGAGGTCGTCCCGCAACAGGTTAACAAGTGTGAACAGGTCTTGGCTGTCCGTTTGCAGGGGAGTGGCGGAGAGCATCACTACTGCATCGGCTGACTCGGTGAGGCGCTGGACGTTCAAATACGCGAAAGTCGATCGGTTGCGGATGTGGTGGGCCTCGTCGACGATCACAAGATCGAAATGTGGACCTGGCGCAAGGTCAACGAGGCCGATGCGACGGGCGCCGCCGTTGCCATCACTCCCAACGAGCAGACGTTCATCGAGGAGGGAGTAAGGGATGATCGACTTCGCGAAGCGAGATGGCCACTCGCCTTCGCGCAGCGTCTCCTCGAGGCAGAAGCGAAGGTCGGAACTGTCTAGATGGACGAAGTCCTCGTCGAACCGCTTAAGTTCGTTACGCCACTTTTCGTCGACGACTAGGGGCTTTGGGCAGATGATCAGGACCGTGCGCGCGCGCTGGCGCGCTTGAAGTTCCTTGAGAACGAGACATGCCTCGATCGTTTTTCCGACGCCGACGTCATCAGCCACGAGGATCCGCGGACGGTCTGCCTGGACTATTTTGAGGACCGGGCGGTACTGATAGGGCTCATAGTCAATGCGTCCGACATTGCGCGCATGCAGATATCCCGTGTTCTTATCCCGCAACAGCTCTGACGTGAGCCCCGTGCGTAAAGCAGCAGCTGAAATGGTCTCAGGTTTAGAAACGATTGTGACCGGTTCGATCTGTGACGCGAAGTATCCATGGACGCCGTTGTCATGAAAAACGTCGAACCTGAGCACGCCGCCGATATCTCGTGAGCCGGATATGACGCCGACGACCTCAGGGCGGGCCACGAGCCGCACCGTCGTGCCCGGCGCGAAGGCAGCGGTCTCCATTCCGAAATGTCCCCCTTGTAGATCCAGAGGTCAGTGTATAGGGGTCCTCCGTCATTCCTGCTGACTTCAGCGCCGCCTTTCAGCGGCGCGCCGAATCCCTAGCCAGCGCTAAGAGCGCCGCCGGCGGCCGGTGGGACGAGGACTCGCACGTGCCCGAGCGGCTTGGAGGAGGCCTGCAAGTCCGACAGCGTGATCGCTTCGATGACAGGGGAACCGGGCTTGAGCGAGCAGGACTGCCGTGGGACACGACGACGTGCGGCGGTATTAGGCGCTTTATGGAGCTTAACAAGCGGGCAAAGCGGATGCGGACGGGACCCGGGGAGGTCATCGCGGCTCTGGGAGAGAACCGGGAGAGGCGATGGGGGCAAAGCCTGCAGGGGCTAGCTCGGAATCTCCTGTGTTTCCGCAGCCGTCCCTTCCCATCCCAGTTCACGCAGCATCCGTCGGATAACGGGTGCTGCGCTGCTGCCTCCGCCCGTTGCTGGCATCTCAGCGAGCTGTAGAAGCGCATTACGGAGGGTGCTCTCATCGTCGGTTAGGCCCCCGCCGTAGTGCTGCGCCAACAAGAACGAGTGGCTGTCCGAAGCATGTGCGACGAGCGAGTCCAGGAAGATCTCGAGCAGTCTTGCTGCCGCAGCAATACCAGATTCCGAGGCATCCGGATTTTTCATATCAATCAGCTTCAGATGCTTTCCCCAGAGCTTCTTCTGCATCGCATCGTGCTCCAGCATGAGTGCAGATCCGAATGTTCCCCCTCCTCCTTGGTCGGCAGGGCGCGGCGAACATCGTGAAGAATTTCGTGGAAGTGGTCGTCGGCGAGCCCGAACCCCACGAATAGCAGGTGGTGAGTTATGAGATGCGCTTTTACCAAGGCTGAGAGCGCTTCCCTCGTGGCGCTATAGCCCAGGTAGTCGTCTCTGGTGAGCACGATGCTCTCAGGCTTGTCCACTGATCCGTGAAGCTTCAGCAGCCATTTCTGGCTTGCGGCAGTTTGATTGTCCGGCGGATCTCCGGGAATGACAGTGCGAGGACTTCCTGCGTCCTCCGACGCAGATTCGAAGAGGCTGTCGTAATTGAGCGTGATGGCCCCGTTCGATGGCAGGCATGCGAGCAGACTGGGCGCGAGGCCGTACTTCTTCACGGTGACCGCGGCAGCCACCGCTTGGCCAAATACGGCATCGCTTGTTCCGGGAAACTTTTCCGAGAAGAAGGATCGGAGCACGTCGGCCTGGTCCAGATTGCTGAGTTTCTTGAGAGCTTCCTGCTCTGCGATTCCTAGCCCAGCAGCATCGGCGAGACGGTGCAGGAGCTGGCTCCAGTTTGGGGCGCCCGCGCTTACACTGACGCCGGCACCCATGAATGGTACTAGCCTTCCATCATGTGCGATCTCAGCCAGTTCCTTCGCTTGGGTCAGGAGGGCCGGTCCAAGTGCCTCCCAAGCGTCCTCTCGCTCCCTACGCTGCTGCTGCGCCAGCGCAAACGCGGCAGGATCCTGGAAGAGGAAGACGACGTCGACTCCTGTACGGTCGGTGTGGCGGTAGGCTTCCTCGAGCAGGACCCTGAGGATTGCGCCCCGATAGATGTTTCCACCGCCCCGCCCAGTGCCGAAGAATGGGACAGCCAGTATGGGGCGACGGATTGACGGCCTCTCTGTTGGGCTGAGCCGGTCACTCATGGAAGCTGTAGCGACTTCAAGGAACGTCCGGAATCTCGGACGCAGATCCTCCGCGTCAATTAAGAGTTGCCACGGTACAGCTGTCAAAACAGGCATCGGCGCGCCACGGTCCCATTCCCGAAGCGCCACAGCGAAGGCTGATTCGTCTCTGATCGGCCCAAGATCGTGCGTTTGCAGGGCCTCCTTAAGCCCTGGCAACGCCGTAATCCATCGATCACCTGGCGAGGCCCGGCGGTCGACGGGCAACAGCCAAGCATCCGACTTGAAGTTGAGTATGTCCCCCATAGTGACGAAAACGTGGCCCTTGGTCATGGCTGGCCAGTCAGCTGTGTTCAGCGTTGGCGTAGAGTCGGCCGCTCCCAGGCTCATCGGTATCCGGCGTCGCCGGCCTCGGCCAAGCTTCAAGAGCCACCTCGGTCAGGTGGCGGGTCCGTGCAGCAATTCGCATTTCGTCCCACTGAGATGACCACGACTCTTCCTCGAAATCGTCCGCACACGCGGGCTTGGACAAGACCGAGCCTGTGGTCAGGCGCAGGAGACTATGCTTCTGGATCTCAGGTCGTTTGAAATCCCAGTTCTTGTTACTGAGAGATGGATTGAGTTTCGTTGTCACAACCGTGAGATTGCCCAGTTGGTGGATGGCTGACGTCCTCCGCGACAAATCCGCTTCGCTGTGCTGATCCGGCAATGGCCAGTGTTTTTGCCACGCCTGCGGCATGAGGTGCTCGATGTTAAGCTTGGAGTCCGTGCTTGAAAGCTGTCTTCCTGGCTCTGTCTTGCCGGACTGCAGATGGTTCTCCAACCCGACCAGCAGGCTTCTGAGCCGGGCCCTGTACTGGGAGGTATAGAGTCCCGGGTCTGACAGCGAAGCTGCGAACTCCTCGTCGGTCGGCCACCGCCTCGAGTCGGCTGTTTGCGCAGCCAATGCTGCGACTACGGCGTCCCCGACAAGATGGGGCTCAGCGGTTCGTGCAACATCCATAAGCAGCACAAAAAGCCTGTTGTAGTCTCCGTTGGACATGCGGGCAATTCCTCGGCGCATGAGAAAAGAGTCGATCGCGCGTGCTACATGTTCCTTCTGGTCGAAGGGCACCGCATCGTCCGCAAAAACTCTCAGCAGCAGCGGCCAGGGCGTCATTGTTCCGGTCGCCTGCATTCGGTTCAGGAGCGCCCCCACGCTTGTTGAAGAGGGCATCCTCTCAAGTTCGTCGTATTTATCGGCGTAACGCCTTATATCAACGATGAGCTCCGCAGCACTGACATGCGCTGATGGCAGCCACTCGCGCACGTCTACGAACAAGTGTTCCGCACTGACTTCACCGCTGGTCTGGATGGTCAGCCAGTAGCTCAACAGCAGATCGATACGCGATCGCTTCATGCGGCCCGTCGTTACCTGACGACGCCAGTCCTGACCGTCCAGCGGAAGCCAGCTGTCAAGGAGCAGCGAGTCAGCGCGCTTGTGGTCGCCCTGTTGTTCGACTTTCTGAAACAGCAAGTTTTTGACAAGATCAGCGGCGTCTAGCTTTACGCCGCGGTGATTGAGGGCTTCGAAGATCACCTGCGGGTCGTCGTACGATTCCAAATAGATCTGTACGAGCTGCATTCGGTCGCGGAGGGTCTCAAACAAGTAGCCCAGCCGGAGTTCTGGGTCAGCGGAGCTGTTGCACCAACTGAATATCGAGTCCTCAAACCAGTCAGCGGCCTTCACCAGCTTGTGTCCCTCAAGGGCGGGGGAACCGATGAACCGTCCTCTCTAAGAGCCCAGCGGAACGCGCCATTGTCCTGCGGCAGGGGCCACAGCTTGTGGAGGTCCTCCTGGTGGTCTGGGTGGATTGCTTCGCGCTTGTTTTCCAGCAGAGTGCTGAACAGGCCAGCAGACGTCGCTGCGTCGATTCTCAGGGCTACACGTCGTGAAGCGGCCAGCAGGACTTGGAGAGTGGTTAGGCGTTGTTGGCCGTCGATGACGTTGGAGGAGGATAGCCTGCGCGGAAGGTGACGGCGGGATTGGATGACGACGGCGCCGAGAAAGTACGTTCGGGGATCGTGGCGGCCGTGTTCGTCGAACACTTCCGCCTCGACTTCTTCCGCGGCGGTGCGGACGTCAGTCCACAGTGGTTCCCAGTTGGCATCCTGGGACCACACGTAGGGGCGCTGAAATAGCGGCACTACCAGATGGTGGTCAGCTGCGAAGACATGCCCCAGAGTAACGTCGCCGGCTTTCATTAATTTCCCCAATGTAGATCGAACGTATCGCTCGATCAGGCTAACAGCGCGCTCGTTGCCGCGAGGTCGGGCAACGCCGCGGGCTTAGGTCAGATCTTGAGAATCTCAATGCTTTCTTCGATAAGACCGAACTCGTTTGACTCCGCGTAATCGAAAAAGTCCACTATCCGTTCGGAAACGGGCACTAGTGTTCCCTCGTCGAAGCCCGTGACGTTATCTCCCGGTCCAACATAAACCCACTTGGCATCGTTCCGATAGTAGAAACTTTCGTCATTTACGAGTACTAGCACGAGGAGTACTGTCGCGCTAGTACTCATGGTGACGAAGTATTCTTCATGATCTCCAGGTCGTGGGACTCGAGGCCATCGCTCCAGTCTGGCTTCGACTACCGAGTCTGGGGCCAAATCGTAGTAGAACTCGTCATCGTGCTTGAAGTATCCAGATTTCAGAATGCTCCGGTTGGTCAAGTGATCGATAGACACAATGGAGTCAGTGCCAAGAAAATGCCGATGCGTTGCTTTCATGTCGCCCCACGTCACAAATCTCGATAGCATAATTTTCCCTTCCCTTTACTGTGCTACAGATTCTGTCGTTCGCGATTCCAGTAACTTACGTTTGGCTCGCAATCCACTGCGCGAAATCGTAAGCGGTCACCGGCTGACCTTCCTTTGAACTGTCGTCGCTATACAAGTCCCAGAACTTGGTCGCAAAAAGCTCAAAATTCTTGTCGACACTGTAGAGATACTCGCCGCCCCAGGGGTTGGATCGCCTTCGTCAGCAGGTAAGTGATTCTCGTAGTCGAGAACAGGCCAGTATCCGTGCTCCCAAACCCCGGCGCGGCGGGCTTCGCCGTACCCGGTGTCCATGGACCCACGTACAAGGTCCCGTATGGAAAAGTTGGGCACCCGACCGGGATCGTCCTCTGAGACGAACTGGACTGAAGAACTGGAGAAGTGTGGTGGCGTGGACCGCGTTCCATCAACGCTTTCAACGCAGTCCCACCAGTCGACCGCTTCAGCTAGATTATCGATGGCAAGCGGCAGGAGGAGTCGTCCGAAAGAGGGCTTCCCTTCGACTCGCACCCAAGATTCTCTGTGTCGAAGCCACGTGTGGGAGCCGGACTGCAGTGCGATTCCGCTAACCTCGTCATTATTTTCATTACTTATCAGCGAAGCTTCAGCAGAGCAGGTCAGAATTGGACGAACAGATTCCCAGGTGAGCTTGCTCTCGTCAACCAAGCGAAACAGCAGTGCATCGAAAGTTGGGATAACCCGAAAGGGAGCGCCAAGAGCTAGGGCGGCCGCAATTCGAAAGTCGCGGGCCGCTCCTTCACTGGCCCGTGGAAAGTGAGACGAAGACTCTTGAAGTAAATTTCGGGCGTGTTCGACTAGGACAGATCGCTGGAAACGCTTACCCAACGTGAGGTCGTCCTTGAGCGTCCATTGGCCTTCCGAACCGCGGTTCCACAGGAGGCCTTGAGTAGCGAGCTCAACTTCGAGGTCAGAGCTCCCAGACAGGCGGCGAACGAACAACTGCTGTTCTTTCGCGCCAAAAATCTCGTAGGCGATAGCAGATCTATCGCCTTCATGGTCGTACCACGCCACGGCTTGTTCGGTTAGGTAGCCTACCTCTACGCCGATGCCGGACTCATCCGATTGAGATAAATCGTATAGGGACCAGTCCCCGCCCGGAGCATTGAGGAAGAACCAGGCGTGCTCATCCAAGGGTTGAGAAATGTTGAGCCACTGGCCGTTTGTACGGTACTGGCAGCCAACGGACCTACCAATGATGTAGCGGACGAGAAAAAGCTCATCGGCTCCCTCGGGCGGCACCATTTAACGAACTGGAGCGTCCACTTCAGATCGTTTCCCCGAACAGGGCTGGAGTACCCCAGAGACTCGAAGCCACCCTGCTGCACTTGTACCTGCTTTCTTTGACGAATTGAGAAAAGTGTCCCATGCAGCGATGACATCCTGAGGACCGCCCCTAGTGTCTCCGAGCAGGCAAGCAAGCCGTGCCCATGCTTCTAGTATGTTTGGTTGACCACCAGCCTATGAGCGGCCTACGCGAGCGCAGCTGATGGTTTGGGGATGAACGAAATACAGGAGCAGGTCTTGACAGTTACAGGCGTAAACCGTGAGCTCAACGTCGCGCCCGGTTCGGTGGTGCACATCCGTGATGAGGAGTGGCTGGTCACCAGCGCTGAGAAGTCCGTCGACGGGACACTTGTCCGAGTTCAGGGCTCAGCGAACTCGTCCGCGACACCACAGCAGCGTTCTACTCCGCACTGGACACCATCGAAGTCGTGGACCCCCGGAACTCCAAGGTCGTCGCAGACGGCAGCCCGAACTACCGCCGTGCCCGACTCTGGCTCGAATCCACCCTGCGAAAGACGCCGGCACCCCTCAATGACCCGAAACTGGGTGTCTCCACCCGCATGCTGGCCGACAGCCTCAACTACCAGCGGATCGCGGTAGCCAAGGCGCTGGACAGCCGAAACGTTCGCCCACGCATCTTGATTGCAGACGCCGTCGGCCTGGGCAAAACACTGGAAATCGGGATGATTCTCAGCGAGCTGGTCAAGCGTGGCCGCGGGGAACGCATCCTCATCGTGACACCAAGGCACGTCCTTGAGCAGATGCAGCACGAGCTGTGGTGCCGCTTCGCGCTTCCCTTTGTCCGCTTGGACTCGGCCGGCATTCAGAAGGTCCGCCAGATTCTCCCTGGCACGCGGAACCCGTTCACGTATTTCAAGCGCGCCATCATCTCCATCGACACACTGAAAAGTGCCCGGTATCGTGCCCACTTGGAGAAGCTACGCTGGGACGCAGTTGTCATTGACGAGTCGCACAACCTCACCAACTCGGGCACCCTGAACAATGAGCTTGCACGCGTCTTGGCCCCCAACACGGAGGCCCTTATTCTCGCCTCCGCCACCCCGCACAACGGCAAGAACGATTCGTTCGCGGAGCTCCTCCGACTGCTGGACCCCACCGTCGTCCGGCCGGACGGCACCTTCGAGCAGAAGGACATCGAGCATCTGATCATCCGCCGGCACCGCCACAGTCCCGAGGTCGCTAGCGAAGTCGGCGCGGATTGGGCGGAGCGCCTGGAACCAGACAACAAGCTGATCCCGGCCTCGCCGGAAGAGAACTATGTCGCGGACGAGCTCGCGAACACTTGGCTGTACCCGCAGGCAGGAGGCTCGCCGTACTCGGGCCAGAACGGTGGTCTCTTCCCATGGACCTTGGCGAAGGCCTTTCTCTCAAGCCCTGCGGCGCTGTTGGAGACGGTCAAGGAACGGCTGAAGAAGCTCGACGGCGGTGCGCTGGCTGGGGAGGCAAAGGAAGCCGAGGCGCTGAAGCGCCTGAAAGAACTCACCGACGCCTCGCTTGAGGGCAAATCCGCCAAATACGAAGCCCTGGTGAACTACCTGCAGGAAATCGGCGTGGGCAAGAAATCCCCCATGCGGGCTGTCATATTCGCGGAGCGGGTTCCAACCCTTAAGTGGCTGGAAGAGAAGCTCCCTGCGGACCTAGGCCTAAAACCAGCGAATGTAGCAATCCTCCACGGCGGCCTGAGTGACGTCGACCAACTAGAGATCATTGACTCTTTCAAACGGGAGTCCTCGGACATCCGCGTCCTGGTCACCGGCGACGTCGCCTCCGAAGGCGTCAACTTGCATGCGCAATGCCATCACCTGATCCACTTCGACATTCCGTGGAGCCTGATCCGCGTCGAACAGCGTAACGGTCGCATCGACCGTTACGGTCAGAAGTTCCCTCCCCAGATAACCACCCTGCTGCTCGAGCCTGACAACAGCCAGTTCCGCGGCGACCTCAAAGTACTGACCAGGGTGATGGAACGTGAACACGAGGCACATACGGTGCTTCAGGACGTGGCCTCACTGATGGGCGCCCACAGCGTTGCGCGTGAAGAGGAAGCCATCCGCGACGTGCTGATGAAGAAGAAATCGGTCGACGAGGTCCTCCGGAACCCTGAAGATGTCAGCAGCGGTGACGACTTCGATGCCTTCTTCGAAAACCTTGCCTCCGATGAACCCGCCAAGAATGACGTCCCGACTGAAACGCAGATCGGTCTTTATGCCACCGACCTCGAATACCTGGACGAGGCGCTGCGGGAAGCGTTCGTGACGCCCGAAGCCAGCGTGAGCAACAACGGCGTCGCGTGGACTATCCACAAAGAGCATTCCATTGCCGAGCTGGAGCCCCCAAGGGACCTTCAGCAACGGCTCGCGTACCTCCCGCAGTCCTACCTCGCGGACCGGGCGGTGACCAAGAAAATGAAGCTGGCCACCACGGCAATCTCCGGCAAGCTGGAACTCGAACGCGCCCGTGCTGCGCAGCCTACAGCGGGGAGAAGAGCACCACCTGGCCGGAAGCCCACTTCTTGGGTCCGCTTCACCCGGTGCTCGAATGGGCCAGCGACCGGGCACTTGCCTCCCTGTCCCGGAGCGAGGTCCTCGCGGTCCGGGGAAATGTCGAGAATGCCACCGTCCTCCTGATGGGCACGCTCATGAACCAGCGCGGCCAGGTCGTCTCCAAAGCGTTCTTCACCGCGGACTTCCCTAACCCGGACAATCCGTCATTTTGTCTGGTCGACACACTCGACGATCTGGGCGCCTACCTAAAAGCCGCGGGGCTCACGGCCAAAGCGATTAATCCCGGAGCTTTTGCCAATGTCGATCAGCTTCAGCAGCTCGTCCCGGTCGCCGTCGAGAACACGTCAGAAACCCTCGAGGCCACATTCGCAGCAGCACAGCAGGCGGCGGAAGAGCGTCTTGCCGGCTGGCAGAACCGTGCAGACCACTGGCAGGAATCCTCGCTGGAACAGCACCTACCTGGCATGAGTAAGTCCGCTCTCAAAAAACAGCGCGAACGCATCCAGGAGGAGCAGCGGATTGCTGCCTCCCTCGCGCCGTCGCAGCGCCTCGTCCGCCCGCTTCTGGTCATCGTGCCCGAAATTAACGCAGCTGAAGGGGCCCACTAACTATGCCTTCATTTGATTCCATCGTCGTTGGCGAAGACTGGATCAGCGAGCACTACTTCACCACAGACTCCACGAAGGAGTCCTTCCAATCTGAGGTGCTCAAACTCCGCAAGCAATGGGACGGGCAGGCCAGGGAAGGCCAGGAGTCCGTGCTTAAGCGCTTTCTCGGCGAACGCGGCACATTCCAGGTTGAACTTGCGGAGCTTCTCGAAGAGCCAAGCAAGGCAGCGGCTGTCTATCACAGGGTGCGTGAAGCGCTTGGTTTTAAGGGCACGACGGCGGATCTCACCGCCGAGCGGGCGGGCACCACTCTGCGAATTCCGAACACCTGGAAGTCCCACGACGGCAACGTCCTCTTCCTTGAGAGTCGCCCTGTCGAGTCCGTAGAGGACTTCCTGGACTCGGCAAAGGCCACAATGCTGGCCCCGGCCTTCATCGAGGACAAAGAAGTGGAGCTATCTGCGCCAAAGCTCGTTTCCGAGCTTTACCGGACGGACGAGCCGCCTCAGTTCATCGTGGTTTTTGGAGGTCGCTGGCTGCTGCTGGCGGAGCGGGACCGCTGGGCGGAGGGACGTTTTCTGGCAGCGGACCTCCTGCTTGCCTGCGAACGCAATGACACCAAGCGCGGAGGTGAAATCGACCGCGTTATCGCCATCTTCGGCAGCGAATCGCTGTTGCCGGACGCCAGCGAAACCATCTGGTGGAACCACATCCTGGAAAGCTCGGTCAAGCACACCATTGGTGTGTCCAAAGATCTTCGGGAGGGCATACGTCTCTCCATCGAAATCATCGCTAACGACGTCCTACGCCGTCGCCAGGCCCAGGGCCTTCCGCTGGACGAAATTGACGGCCAGAATCTTGCCCGCCAGTCGCTGCGCTATCTATATCGAATCCTGTTCCTGCTGTACGCCGAAGCCTCTCCGGAGATGGGCGTCCTGCCCGTTGGCGTTGGCGAGTACAACGAGGGCTACGGCTTGGATCGGCTGCGCGAGCTCGCTCTCAATGTGCCCGAGTCGCAGCCCGCGAGGCTTGGAACTCATATCTACCAGTCCCTCGGCACCCTCTTCCGCTTGGTCGATCAAGGCCATCGGCCATCTTTTGACCCGGCTACGGAGTTGAACCCGTTGGCCGACACCCCAGCCCCGGCTGAGGGGGATCAAGGCCTGCAATTCGACAGCCTCAAGGCCGACCTTTTCGACCCCCAGGCGATGGCGGATGTCGACCTCGTTGGGCTGAGTAATGCGGCGTTGCAGCAGGTCTTGGAACACCTTCTTCTTAGCAAGGAACTCAAAGGCAAAGATCGTGGCTTCATTTCCTACGCCGAGCTTGGCGTCAACCAGCTGGGGGCAGTGTATGAGGGCCTCATGTCCTATACGGGTTTTATCGCCGAGACGGATCTGTACGAGGTAGCTAAGGACGGCGACTCCTCAAAAGGTTCGTGGGTTGTAGCCGTTGAGCGTTCCGAATCGATTGAGCGCAAACACTTCGTGATGACTAAGAACGATCTCACGGGGGAACCGGAGCCTGTTCTTCACGAAAAGGGGACTTTTGTTTTCCGGCTTGCGGGCCGTGAACGACAGCAGTCAGCTTCGTACTACACGCCGGAAGTTCTAACCCGGTTTGTTGTGTCGCAGGCGCTGGAGGAGTTGCTCGGAAAAAGCTGGATGAAACACCGGCAGACGAAATTCTGAAACTGACCGTTTGTGAACCTGCGCTGGGTTCAGGCGCGTTCGCAATCGAGGCTGTCCGTCAGCTAGCAGATGCTTACCTAAAGCTCAAACAGACCGAGCTTGGATGCACAATTCCGGCCGAGAACTACGCGGTCGAATTGCAGAAGGTTAAGGCTCAGATTGCCCTGCACCAAGTCTATGGCGTGGATCTTAACTCCACAGCCGTTGAACTTGCGGAAGTATCTCTCTGGTTGGACACAATGGTCGCCGGACTGCAGGCCCCGTGGTTTGGACTACACCTTCGGCGAGGGAACTCTTTGATCGGCGCACGCCGCGCCACCTATTCGCGAGCTTCAGTCAAAGACAAGTCCTGGCTGACGAGCGTCCCGGCGGATGCTCCTCTCAGGTCTCGCCGAAGCCATAGCGAGTGAGTCTGACGATCCTAACGTTGTTGGAAGAATTCACCATTTCCTGCTGCCAGCGGCAGGGTGGGTGCGGCGGCCGAAGCTAAAGAAGTGAAAGAACTCGCGGGTGATGCGCAGAAGAACCTTAAGGCTTGGCGCAACCGGATCAAGGCGAAACCGACCAAGACCCAAGTCGACCGATTGGCGAACTTGGGACGCCGGGTGGAGACGCTTTGGCAGTTTACCTTGCGTCGACTTGAGGTCGCGGAGTCAGAAGCCCGTCGCGATATCAACTACTTCGGCAAGAATTTTGACACCAAAACGGCTGAGTTGCCCGTTTCTCGGCACGAAATCGAGAAGAAACTCAGCGACCCGAATGGCGCGTACCAACGTTTGCGACGCGTCATGGATGCCTGGAACGCGCTCTGGTTCTGGCCTCTAACCGACAGGATGACTTCCGGTGCTTTGCCTCCGACGCTGGAGGAATGGATTTCGGGACTTGAAGCTGTTCTGGGGAAGCCAGCACCGGAATCGAGCGCGGCCACAAAAAAGAAACTGTGGAACAATCAGACGAGTATCTTGGACGCAGGCGCGTGGGAGGACCTGAACACAGCCGAAGATCTGGACCTGTCGTTCGCCAAAGCGGACGGCATTGAATCCACCAAAGAGTCCCATCCCTGGCTGTCTGTATGCGAGGCTGTGGCCGCGGACCAAGGCTTCCATCACTGGGAGCTCGACTTCGCCTCCGTATTCGCCCGCGGGGATTCGATCTGCAAGTGGGAAACCCGCCCTGGGTGCGGCCGGCCTTTGATGAGGCCCTCTCCTTGCTGAAGGTGACCCTTGGTGGCAGCTCGTATCTAAGCCGTCTCAATCCGAGGTAAGCCGTAGGCGAGAAGCCACACTTGAGCTGAATGGCATTGCAGACCTCGTGATCGACAGCTCAGCGGCGGTGACGTCCGCCAAAGACTATTTTGGTTCCATAGAGTATCCCGTACTCGCGGGACTCCAGCCTGACTTGTACAGGTGCTTCATGCATCGTACTTGGCTCTCGAGCAAGAACTCCGGCGTGATAGGACTCTTGCATCCGGAATCGCATTTCACTGAAAAAAGCCGCTCACTTGCGTTCTGAGACGTACCGAAGATTGCGTCGTCATTGGCAGTTCGTTAACGAACTTTCGTTATTCGAAATTGACCATCACGTAAGTTATGGCGTTCATGTCTATGGCCATCGCAACGAAGACCCGAAGTTTCAAATGGCGGCATCGCTCTACCACCCGGATACGGTGGAGAGATCCTTGCTCCACGACGGTTTCGGGGATGTTCCGGGTCTCAAGGATCCAGACGGGAACTGGGATCTTCGTCCGCACAAAGAGCGGATCATTGATGTCGATGTCGAGGTTCTCAAAGTTTGGTCTACAATTCTCGATGAACCCGGGACTCCCGCGCTTCACGCTCGAATGGTTTATCCGGTAAATTTGGACAGTTCTCGGGTTCTCGAAAAGCTGTCCCATGCGCCAAGGGTCCGCGAGCTAAACCTGGACTACTCTTCCGGCTGGCATGAAACCGCGGATCGTAGGAAGGGATTCTTTGAGGTGGGTTCCTCCGTTCCCCTTACATGGGACGATGTGATTCTCCAAGGACCGCACATAACTGTCGCTACGCCGTTAGTCAAGCAGCCAAACGCAACGATGAAGAATAACCTGGATTGGTCGGAACTGGACCTCGAGGACCTCGATCCGGATTTCATTCCTCGAACCAGCTACCGGGCGACCTCGGACGAGAAGTATTTCCGATCAGGTTTGCGTTCCTGGGGGAATCAAAAGCTCCTGAGACTCACTTTTATCGAGTTGCTTGGCGAGAAATGGCCGCCACCACAGGCGTGCGAACCCTTCATGCTGCCATCCTGCCTCCGGGCCCTTCACATCTTTACACCATCTACTCTTATGGTGTTACGGCATCCAGCGTCGGTGACCTCAACGACTTGGTTCTCGTAGCTGGCATGTTCGCTTCAATACCGGCGGACTTCATGATCAAGGTTTCGGGCAATGGGCATATACCTACGACGCTCACAGACCAACTTGCGTACCCGCGTTCCCACCCGCTTTCATCGCAGTTGCTGGAGAGAACTCTCCGTCTCAATTGCCTAACTTCCGTCTATTCGGATCTCTGGGAGCAACTCATGGGGTGCGAATGGAATGAGGCTGTGCCGCATCGTACAGCCGCAGCAAGGCGGGCCGCCCTCATTGACATAGACGCCATAGCTGCGGTCATGCTCGGAATCACTGCGGATGAGCTCTGTTCCATCTATCGGACCCAGTTCCCTGTTCTCCACGGTTACGAACGCAGCGATCTATACGACGCGAATGGCCGTAAGGTGCCGAGTGATGTCAGCAAGCTCTTCCGGCAGCGAGGCACGTGTCTGAGCTCAGTCGAAAGGACTGCAACGAACGCCTCGGGAAGCAGCTACACCTATGAGCTCCCATTTGTGGGATTCGACCGTGAGACGGACATGCGTCAGGCGCATGCTCACTTCACAAAGTTGATGGAAGAGATGAACTGATGGCGGAGCTTCTCCCAACCTTCCAAGCGGATGACCTGCGCCAAGGTCTTTCGGACTACTTGACGACCACGTTCGCCCTGACGGACACAGAAGCGGGGGCGCGATCCAGCAGTTCCTTTCGGACCCGGAAAGCGGCCTGTTCAAGGGCCCATATGTTCGATTGCGGCTCCCGTTCAAGCCTGCGGCGGACGGCTGGGAGAAATGGCTGGACTGGCGCCTGGAAGGGTTCGCGCCATATGGGCACCAGGCAGCTGCGTTCTACAGATTGTCGTCTAAACGGGTCTCGACTGGCTCTGTTTCGACAGCCTTAACCACCGGTGTGTCACTTGGCTCGACGGCCGGGGCTGGCATCGCAACTGGCGCCGCCAACGCCCGGCGCCCACTGCCGACGATGGTCACCACGGGCACCGGCTCCGGCAAGACGGAGTCGTTCCTGATCCCAATCATCGACCATGTCCTCCGGGCGAAGAGCAACGGTGTCAAGGGCATGAAAGCCCTGATCCTTTACCCGATGAACGCGCTGGCCAACGACCAAGCGAAGCGCCTGGCCGAGATGCTCTCCAACCACCCTGAACTAAGCGGGATCACCGCCGGCATCTACACCGGGCAGAATGACGAGCCTCGGACCAAGGTCTCCGCCGCTGGCTTGATCAACCAGCGCGACATCTTCCGCAGTGAAGCACCAGATATTCTGCTGACTAACTACAAGATGCTGGACATGCTCCTGCTCCGCCACCAGGATGCAAGCATCTGGGAGCAATCGGCAACGTCGCTGCAGTACGTGGTGCTCGATGAATTCCACACCTACGATGGTGCTCAGGGCACGGACGTGGCAATGCTGCTCCGCCGGCTGGGCCTGACACTCAAGAGCTACTGGCCAGCAGATCTTACTGATTCGCCTTCTGGTCTCACCGAACAAGACCGACAACGTCCATTGGGCCGTGCCACTCCGGTGGCCACCTCGGCCACGCTGGGCGGCAAGGGCGATCCAGAAGCAATGCTGCGGTTCGCCGAGACGGTCTTTGGGGAACCCTTTCCGCAAGACAGTGTGATCACCGAAGCGCGGCTCAGCTCGGATGATTGGACCGCATTGGGTGCTGCCACCCATGAGCCCAGGTCCATCAACGAAATCGCGGACCAGCTGCACGAACTGAACGACAAAGTCGAGGCGCTACGGGCAGCAGCAGACGGTGAGCCGAACGCCGCCGTCGTACGTGTCATTGGGGACGCGCTGTTCGGCAACCAACCCGATGACCTACTCCACGCCGTACGGTCACAGCCCCTCACCGTGTCCGTCCTGCAGCACGCCACTGACGCCGTCTCGCTGCGGGAGCTTGCGGAGAAGGTCTTCGGTGGCTTCAGCACCAGCGGTGGTCCGCGTGAGCAGGCCGCCCGCCTGGAGGAACAGATGGAGTTCCTTAGCCACTTCATTTCCTTCCTGAGTCAGATCCGTGCAGACTATGGCCGTCCGGCGCTGTCGGTGGAGGTCCACATGTGGATCCGGGAGCTCTCCCGGATCGACAAGGCGGTCGACGCCACCAGCAGCTTCCGATGGTCCGACGACGGCGTCCAGCAAGATGGCGAGCTGTATCAGCCGGCTGTCTACTGCCGGCACTGCGGACGCTCCGGCTGGGGTGTCATGCTGGGCCCCACCGGCAGTGACCTGGACCTGGATGACACCAAGATCCGCGTCGGCAAGATGACCGGCAGCGGGCGGTTTAGGGCTCTGCTTTACGCACCGGGCGAGGCGGACAAAGTTCTCTTCAAGGGAGCCGAAGAGGCCAAGGTCGAAGGCCTCCGATGGTTTGAGTCGAAGAACCGGCAAATCCTGTCTGATGCCCCTAACGGAGAGGACATCGATCTGCTGGAGGGCCGCATCCTCCCGGTGCTGATGCTCACCGGGCTCGAGGCAGATGACGACTCCAAACGGGACACCTGCCCGGCCTGCCAAACCGTGGACGGCATACGTTTCCTAGGAAGCGCCATTGCCACCATGCTTTCCGTCACGATCTCCAATCTGTTCGGATCGCAGGGTCTCAATTCCAATGAGAAGAAGGCACTCGTCTTCACAGACAGTGTTCAAGACGCGGCGCACCGGGCCGGTTTTGTCCAGGCACGGTCCCACACCTTGTCTCTGCGCTCTGCACTTCGCAACGCTTTGGACGGGGAGACCACCCTGGACGACTTGGTCAATGCCGCAATATCCGATGCAGAGACCCCTGTGGCGAAATACCAGTTGATCGCGCCGGACTACGTTGACCGGGAGCAGTTCCGCGCTTTCTGGAAGCCCGGCGCCAGTGCCACGGAGCGCCGCAAGGCCACAAGCAACGCTAAATCCCGACTCCTTTTCGATGCATCGTTGGAATTCGGTCTGCAGTCCCGCGTCGGTAGGACCCTCGAACTCACCGGCAGCGTCGTGGCCGAGACGGACGCTGGTTCGCAGGCGCGCATCGTCGCCCTCGCCCAAAAAGCTATCGACTCCATGCAACAGCAGACGGCGCTTGACGGACACGCGCCGTCGGCCGAGGATCTGACCTTCTGGGTCCGTGGCGTACTCGAACGCATGCGCATTCGCGGCGGCGTCCACCACAAGTGGCTTGACCCGTATCTGAAGAAAGACGGCCACCGCTGGCAGGTCTGGGGCGGCCGCCGGAAGTCTGAAGGCATGCCCGCCTTCCCACCCGGCCGCGCGGCCCCTGCATTCCCTCGGATTGGTCCACCGGTCAAGAACTCGGAGAACTTGGATCCGGTCACATCCACTGCCTCCTGGTATGCCCGGTGGGCTTCCCGCTGCCTTTCGACAGCTGCCGCGGACGGGGCGTTCCTGGCCAAGGCTCTCTTCAGAGAGCTGCTGGATGGCGGCGTACTGGGTTCCACCAAGTCAGAGAGCGGGGCAGAGATTTTCTGGATCTCCCCGGAACGCCTCGTCCTCAAAGCGCCCTCGAGCGAAGACCTTGCCGCCAAACGGCATCTCCTCAGCTGCGATACCTGCAAGGTCCAGACCCCCGGCACGGAAACAGTCATCAGCCAGCTGGACGGTGCGCCATGCATGTTCATCCGCTGCCCGGGTACTCTCCAGCGTGCATCCGGCGAGGACAACTACTACCGCTCGCTCTACCGCTCAAGCGACATGAAGCGCGTGGTGGCCCGCGAGCACACCTCACTGCTCGACGACAGGACCCGACTGGACTACGAATCCAAATTCAAGTCGGCCACCAATGACCCGCAGGCCCCGAACGTTCTGGTGGCGACGCCCACCCTGGAAATGGGTATCGACATCGGAGACCTTTCCTGCGTGATGTTGGCCTCCCTGCCATCGTCCGTGGCGTCCTACCTGCAGCGTGTCGGCCGCGCCGGACGCCTCACCGGCAACTCGCTGGTGCTGGCCTACGTGCGGGGCAGAGGAGCGCACCTGCCCAAGCTTCACGACCCGCTCTCCGTCATCAATGGCGAGGTGCGCCCGCCTGCCACGTTCCTAGATGCCGAAGAAATCCTGCAACGCCAGTACACCGCGCACATTGTCGACCGCTTTGCCCGCGACGCAGGCCGCCCACACCCTCAAAAGGCGACGGCGGCCCTCGGCAGCGCGGACAAAGGCACTTTCCTCGGTGATCTCATTGCCGAAGCTTCCGATCATGCGGAGCAGTACCTGGCGCAGTTCTTGGCACAATACGGGGAGCTTCTGGCGGACTCCACCGTCGAGGCCCTGAAGACGTGGGCGACACCCCAGAACGACGGCGAATCCAGCCCCATGGCCCGCCATCTGGTACGAGCCGCTCGCCTATGGGAACAGGACGTGGCCGAGCTGGAGGCCCGGCGTAAGGAGATCGACAGCCAGCTGCCCGAGCTTGAAGAACGTGCCAAGTCAAATGCTGCAACGGCGGACGACCTGCAGGCGCCGAAGACTGCCTACGCCACGCTCAAGCTCATTTCCTTCCAACTGCACGAGCTCCGCGGTAACTACTGGATTTCGGTTTTGGAAGAGTATGGCGTGCTGCCCAACTACACCCTGCTGGACGACTCCGTCAGCCTGGACGTTGGCCTGACCTGGCGCGATGTGGATACGAACGAGTTCCTGACGGACAGCATCAGCTACCAGCGCGGTGCGTCGATTGCCCTGACCGAGCTGGCCCCCGGAGCGACCTTCTACGCACAAGGTCTTCAGGTCAAGATCGACGCCGTGGACCTGGGTCCGCAACAAAGTCACATCCAGAAATGGCAGATGTGTCCATCCTGTGGCTGGGCCAACACGGAGATGGACGCCAAGGGGCCGGTCACCGCCTGTGCCCGCTGCGGAACCGGCGCCATCGCGGACGTCAGCCAGACGTTCGACGTCGTCGTGATGAAGAAGGTCTCCGCCGAGGTCAGAAGAGACGAGGCCAGCATCGGCGACCGCAGCGACAACCGAGTCAAGGAAAGCTTCAACGTGGTCGTGGCCGCGGACATTGACCCCGAGCACATAACCAGCCAGTGGTTCCTGGACGGCATCGACTTCGGCGCAAAGTACCTGCACCGCACGGAGCTCCGCTGGCTGAATCTTGGCCGGACGGCCTCCAATGCGGCCACCCGGGTTCTTGCCGGCGAAGACGTGAAGGCACCGCTGTTCCGGGTGTGCTCGTACTGCGGTAAGCAGGATCAGTCCGCCAAGGCGAACAGCTTCGATGAGCACAGGTTCTGGTGCAAGTACCGCAAGGCGTCTGAGGAGAACGTCAAGGACGTGGCGCTCGCCCGTACGCTCACCACCCAGGGTGTCTCGCTGCGCCTGCCCACCGCGGCAGTGATGGGTGACGACTTCGCGGTGCCCAGCCTCACGGCAGGCCTGTTGCTGGGCCTGCGTACCGTGCTCGGCGGCGCCCCTGACCATATCGACGTCGTCAAGATCAATGAACCGCTCGACGGCGGCGAGAGCGCTATTTCGCTTCTGCTCCATGACAGAGTGCCTGGTGGGACGGGCTACCTGGCTGAGTTCGCCGAGCCGGAGAAGGTCTGGAAACTGCTTTACGCTGCCTGGGATGTGGTGCGCCACTGCAGCTGCAAGAACGAAGAACGGCTTGCCTGCCACAACTGCCTCCTGCCATTCGCACCTCCGTGGCAGGTGGACAAAGTCTCGCGCATCACGGCACAACGGCTGCTGGCTGACATCCTCTTCAGCGGCAAGGTACCTGCGGAAGGTGAGCAGTCGCCGTCGTTCGCTGACTGGAAGACCACCACCGTTCCGCCGGCAGCCGGCCTGAACCCGGAATCCCATCTGGAACTGAAATTCCGGAGGGCTCTCGTGGAGCGCCTCCAGACGCTGGGCGCCCACATCAAAGTGACACCGGCGCTGCGCGGGGACCGGCTGGAATTCCGCCTGCCCGGCGGCAAACACAAGTGGTGGCTGGAGCCCCAGGAAGACATCTTGGGAACCCGGCCGGACTTTGTCCTCATGGCCCAAGACCCCAACATTCCGAAGATTGCTATCTACACGGATGGTCACTATTTCCATGCGTCCAGCACCCACAACCGCATTGGCGACGACGCCGGCAAGCGAGCCAGACTGCGCGAGGCCGGCATCATTCCGTGGGGTATCACATGGGAAGACGTTGACGCCTTCGGCAAGGGAGCCGCATCGTTCCCGTCCTGGCACAAGCCAGACCGCGTTCAGAAGATCCAAGCCCAGTTCAGTCTCAAGCCCGGGCTGCTGGACCTCATCGGTGTCGATGCCATGAGCCAGCTGTGGGCGTGGATCCAGGATCCCGCACAGCCGGATTGGGAGCGCTTCGCCGAGGTCGTTCCGCTCATGCTAATGGAGAAGCCATTCAAGTCCACCGCCGACAGCGCTGCAGAGCGTGCCTTGGAGGCGCTGATCAGCCAGGACGCTACTCCTGAGGCTGGCCAGGACAATTGTTGGCAGTACAGGTACGGGGCCGTGGTGCTGTCGGCTGGTGCCAAGTCCCTGGACGCCAAAGGCTTTGTCGTCGGGCTATACCTCGACGATCGCGCGGAAGCCGTGGCGGAGGACGACCACCACCTCTATTGGCGGGAATGGCTCCGGCTGTCTAACCTCATGGCCTTCAAGAGGTACGGGCTGACGATCGGCTCCGTCGACATGGTGTCCGTCCCCATTGACGTTGTGCTGCCTCCGGAAGAGTCGTCCGCGGCTGTCAGCCCGGAGTGGCAGGAACTTCTGGACATAGCAACTGACGATGAGAGGCCGTTGCTGATTGAACTGGCCGCAATCGACGGTCTCCCCGTTCCGGAGCTCGGATTCGAACTGCCGGATGGCAGCGTCATCTCGATAGCTTGGCCAGATCAGAATATGGGGATCCTGCTGGACGGCGAGGACCTTCAGGGTCTAATCGACGCGGGATGGACCGCCGTAGGACCAGAGGCCGCAGACGTGGCCAATTCGCTTAGCGTGATGGAAGGTAAGGAATGCCGTTAGTAACGTGGATGAAGAGCAAGTCCAAGCTTGATGGATCTCTGAAATCGAAAATCTACAACTTCTTGGAGAAGCTGCAGGAAGACGACACGGCACCGGGCCTGCACATCGAACCGATGCACAAGCCGAAGGACCCACGGGTCCGGACTGGGCGCGTTGATCTGAACTACAGGGCCGTCCTCTATCGACTGAACCCCGCGGGCGAACCGCACTACATCTATATCGGAGCGTGGCCTCATGACCAGGCTATAGAGATTGCCCGATCCAGCGTGCTCCAGGTAAACCCCGTCAACGGCGTGCTGGAACTGATCAAGGACTCAGAGCCGGGCACCGGCGACGGTGAGCCCGGCGGCACCACCGTGGTTCCGCCGCCTGTTAGTCCAGATCCTGAGCCGGGGTTCGTAAACGGTCTGGTTTCTGCTGGCTACACGCCGGAATATCTGGTAGAGGACCTGGGCATCGATGCGGAGGTCGCTCGGCGCGCAATCGCTGCCCGTTCACTGAAGGAATTCTCGGCAGTCGTGGACAACGCGCCCGAGTGGCAGGGAATTGCGCTGATCGATCTCGAAGCCGGAAAGTCTCTGGCTGACGTCAAAGAAGAGCTTGGGCTCGGCAAGTACGAAGACGATGAAACGAAGTCCGACGATGAGAAGATCCGGGAGGCGTTGGAACACCCGGCATCGAAGATCCAGTTTGCGTTTATCGGCGAGAACCCGCAGGAACTGAAGAACATCATCGAGTTTGGTGACTTCGAAGCCTGGCGAACATTCCTGCACCCGGAGCAGCGGCAGTATGCAGAGAAGAACCGCAACGGATCGTTTCGCCTGTCCGGCGGGGCAGGGACTGGCAAAACTGTGGTCGCGCTGCACCGCGCCAAAGTCCTAGCCGACGCGAAGCCGCCAACGCGAGTCGTTTTGACGACGTACACAACCACGTTGGCAGAATCGCTGGCCACGAACATGGCCAAGCTTGACCCTGCCCTGGCGATGTCCACAAAGCTGGGCCAGCCGGGCGTCTGTGTAGCCGGTATCGATTCGTTGGCCTTTCAGATATGGTCGGCGGCAGCTGTCGACGAACGATCCGCTGCGCTGAACTTGGTGTTTGGCAACGGAGACCAGCAGACTTCCAAGCGGACGGACAAGGACGCCTGGGACTTCGCCGCCGATTCTGTGGACCATGGCCTCGAGCCGACACTGGCCAACCCCACGTTCCTGGAGCAGGAATATCTCTCTGTGGTACTGGCGAACGGCGTGACCACCAAGGACGAGTATCTAAAAGCTTCGCGCGCCGGCCGCGGGACCGCGTTGAACCGGCCCAAGCGGATTGCCGTGTGGCGAATTGTCGAGGCATATCGACGCTCCAACCGTATGGAAGATAAGGCCAGCTATGCGGAGATCGCCGCCCTCGCTGCAGCAGCCCTGAACCACCGAGCCTCCAACGGGGACCGCGCCCTGCGGATCACGTCATTGTGGACGAGGCGCAGGACTTCCACGCAGGGCATTGGCTGTTGTTGCGGGCCTTGGTCTCCGAAGGCACCAACGACCTGTTCATTGCTGAGGATTCCCATCAGCGGCTGTATGGCCAGAAGGTGCCACTGTCTCGCTTTGGCATTCACATAGTCGGCCGCTCCCGCCGCCTGACGCTGAACTACCGCACGACGGCGCAGAACCTCGCCTTCGCTGTGAAATTGCTCTCCGGGGCGGAGTTCCACGACATCGAGGATGGCGAAGAGAAGTCCAGCGATTACCGGTCAGCGCGCAGCGGCCCGGAGCCAGTCCGCCAGGGCCTTGAGTCGCTCAACGGGGAACTGGACCTTGCTGCCGACCACATTCGGCGGTGGCAGGATGAGGGAACTGACGGTGGGTCAATTGGAATCCTGGTCCGGGCAAAGCATCAGCAGGCCCAAGTGGTCAGCAGCCTGAACGAGCGTGGAATCCTGGTCCGATCGATCGACGCATCGGCAGGGGACAACAAAGAGCCAGTGGTCATGACGATGCATCGGGCCAAAGGAATGGAATTCGCCAAGGTCATTCTGTTCGGTGTCAGCGACTCCAGCCTTCCACAGAAGCACGCCATCCAAGGTCTGGCGGAAGCGGAGCGCGACGACGCGCTGCTGCGGGAAAGGTCGCTGCTCTACGTAGCAGCGACCCGCGCCCGCGATGAGCTCGTCGTGACCTGGAACGGTAAACCGTCAGAGCTGCTTGGTACAAAGTAGTCTCAGTCCATTCAACGCAATTCACTAACATTTGGGGAGAAATGACGGTTAGTACGACAGCAAAAAAGGCCCGATGGTGGGACGGCGATGCGACGCAGCGGTACTGGATGGAAGTTGTCCACGTATCAGAGTTTGGCAAGAAGCTCGTAGCGCCAGAGGAAAGTCGTCATGATCGTATGCACGACGTCCAGATAGGGGACGTTGTTCTGCATTGGGTCAGCAAGAGAAACCCAATGAGATGGAAACCCGGTATTTACGGCGCCTCCGTTGTCGCTGGCGAACTGCAACCTAACGGGGATTCTGGTTGGGAAAACCGGCGAACACCATCGCTTTGGATAAGTACAAAGCGCTTCGCACGCCCTATTTGCTGAGTCAGCTTCAGGCGAACCACGAGGAAGATATTCTTGGGATTCTCGAAGGCTTGACGAAGGAGCTTGTAAAGCGACCCAAGCAGAAGGGGTACTTTCCGTTCAACCGGCACTCGACTGTGGGGCTAAAGCCCAACGAAGGATACCTTTTCAAACTGCCCCGCCAAGTTATCGCGGCAGTGCCAGAGTTATTGCCGGCCAGCGACTGGGCTGGCTTCGACCACCCCTTGGAGGTGAGCCCGGTGGTCGGAAACAATGGTGCGAGGCAGCGCTACGCAGGTTTCTGCGCGGATCCTGTTGTGAAGAAAGCAATTGAGATGCAAGCCGTTCGTCAGGCTATGGCCCATTTCGAGTCAGCCGGGTATGACGTCCAAGACGTTGGAGCCTTCGAGTCCTACGATCTTCGAGCCGTCCGCGGAAATGAAGTTCGATACGTTGAGGTGAAGGGATCCCAAGGCGCAGTCGACAAAGTGATCCTCACCCGAAATGAGGTAGCTCACGCAAATGAGTACGGCCCAACGGATCTCATCATTGTTGCCGAAATCGGATGGGAACCCCGCCTAGACGGCTCGGTGTTGACTAGTGACGGCATCATGAGCGTGTACCCGGACTGGCGGCCGTCCCCGGAGAACCTCAAACCCCTGAGCTACGAGTATTTTCTCGACTAGACCTCCTTTTCAAGGTTTCGCCTCGGCTCGGGCTAACCGGATGAGGCAAGTCCGTGCCAGCCCTTTTTATGGTTTCCCAGCCAGCGCAATGGCCACTTCAGATGGGTTGGCCGAAGCTGCATTGAAGTGCGTCCACTCCTGCCTAGTGAGCCAGGAATCGCGTGCCTCGTTTTCACCATCAACGACGGCGACCTTATGTGCAGACCACAGCAGCTCGGCGATCCATTCACAGGATGGCCCAATATCGGCACCTGTCTCAGGAACTGGAGCGTTCAGGGATATCAACGCGTGCACTAGAGGTCGGACGCGTTCACTTGTCAGCTCCAATGCTGACTCCCAGGGACCAAATTCCGTGATTTTTGCCGGTTCCCGAGGGTCGGTTTGGCTTGATGCGGGAGCGGATGGGCCGCCGGCTTCCGTGGACCCGACCGTGGCACTGCACAAACCCTTATCCACGTCGGTACCCGTCCCGTAGAGCAAACCCCGGTCTAGGGCTCCGTTAAAGTGCTCACAACTGGTTTCGGGCAGGTATACGCAGTTATGGCAGGCGGCCAGGTTCCGACCATCCGTTCCCGCGCCCGTGGACTCGATGCAGACAGGATCAGCTGAGCACCATTCCAGTCTGCGGAGCCCGTCCACGAACACCTTCGCGAGAATCTCGCTGTCCGCCTGTGCGGCCAGGCCTCCTAGGCTGCCAGCCGAATCTGACGACGCCGTGAATAACAGCATGCCTGCAGATTCCTCGTCTACGTATAGGCGTTCACGTATGGACGATGTGGGGTATCCAGCGTCCAATGCCAGCTGGTCTATCAGCACGTGCGACAATGTGTGCACCGCCACCTTGACAATGTCCACGGGGATTGGTTTTTGTTTGCGCTGTGCTGCCGCTAGGCGGGCATTGGCGTCCAGCTGAGCCTTCCGTCCCTTGACGAAGTCCTGCTCAGCCCACTTCTGTAATTGGTCTCGATCTAGGGATATGAATATTCCCTCGCCAATGTTTTCCACCGCCGGGAGCCAATTGACCCGATTGTCCTCGGGACTCAGAACGCACGTCTTAACGTCCGGATTGTCCTCAGAAGGAGCCAACAGTCGCGTGAAACCAAACAAGGCACGGACCTCGCGGAGACGAGTAACACGCCGAACTGCCGTAACTAGTGGCTGAATGCTCGGATCAACTTGAATTGGAAGGCAGACAAAGTCTCGACCCGGACCATCCTCCCGTCCTTCAATCAGGGCCTCGAATTCTTGCCGGCGGAGTTCCACCATGTCTGGGACGTCGTCTTCCCCGCTGTGAAACTGACGTCTTACCTCAGCCAAGATTTGCTCGGCTGTAAATTTCGATCCATGCTTCTTGACGGTGGCTTTGATGACAAATTTCCCTTCGGGCCCGAGAATTTCAGGTTCCGACAGAATGTGAGCGTCTTGCGCTACGGCTTTGGCGAGAGCTTCAGAGTAGGGGGTATGGAAATCACTGAAGAAATAGATGGAAACCAAACATTAGAAGCGCCGCGTTGTACCGTGCGAGGCGGCTTGGCGCACCCTTCTGTGAAAAAGATGGTCCGCCGAGCCATAAGCGACGACCACTGCATCGCATGGGGCCGAATGCCCCAGGGGTGAATGCATCGCCGAGACTACGTTTTCGACCGCAAGAGCAGGACACGACCATGTCCCCCAGGGAGGATGTACGGCCCCTTGCTGTCAGGGAGAGCTCGTGGTCCCCTGGAACAGACGGATAGTATTCCCCGTGGACCCAGAAGTGGTACGGGAAGTCGTCAATGTGTCCATCCTCGCACGTGATGATTAGACGAGATGGAGTAAGGGCATGCTTCGGCTTGCAAAAGCCGCAAATGGGATCATTCCATTTCGATTTCAAACTATGGAGATTTCCCAGTCGCCCGCACTTGCCGCAGGACTGAATGAACGGAAATCGGATAACCGGCACCGATCCTTGGCGCTTACTAGACGAAGGCAAAAAGAGGTCTGCCACGCGCAGAGCGCGTGCCAGCCGCGGTTCAGGCACTCGGGACAGCAGTTCCGTGTCCCACTGATCTAAGCTGGCCACCATGAAACTGGCGTTTTCGTCAGGCAGCAGTCCGCCAACGCCATATGTAGACAGAAGCTGCGCCCTGCGGAGATTGAGATCATTCATTAGAAGTTTCCTTCCGGAGGGGTACCTGCCGTAGCGGAGTTACTGCGTCGACGTCGCGCATGCTCTCCGGCGTGGCCCATGGGGCCTGATCCAGTGAGAAGTCGAAGTTGTCTTGTTCTAAAGCCTTGGAGTAACGAATAAGCAGCGCATTTCCTGGGTTCTTTTGGTCTTCATACTGAAGTGAGGCTTTGCCAGCGGCTTCTGCGGCCCAGACGTCGAGGAGGGTCTGAAGCTGCTCGCGTGTGGCTTCGGCTTCCGGCTCCGCGACTGACTTGCTGCGGCTCACCAACCGCCGTACCACATCGTCTACAACTTCCGCTTTCCGGCCGACGGATGCAGCGGCGCCGGAGCCAGCCAACTCCTGCGAGAGCATGCGGACTGCGGAGACGAGGACACCGTGAAGGGCGCGGTCACGTGAGCGGGCAGCAAACGGCGTCGCGCTTGTGGCTTCCACGGCCCGGTACATGGCCTGGTGGAATGGAACGAATCCCTCAAAGTGGGAGCGATCTCGGGACTTTGACGAGTTGAAAATTGTAACCACTAACCCTGGGAATTTTCGCCCGACCCTGCTCGTAGCCTGTATGTATTCTGCACTCGACTGAGGTTGGCCCATGACGGCCATGAGGCCCAACCGATCGACGTCCAGGCCAACGGATATCATGTTTGTCGCCAGGACGACATTCTCAACTCCTTCTTGACCCAACCGAGTTTCCAGGTTCTTGAGCTGAGCAGGTATCAGGTTGTTTGCTACGCGACTAGTCAGCTCGTTGGGGTGTGCTTCGCGCACTATTTCTGCTTCGCCGTCGCGAGATGCCAATAGGCCGAGTCTGACGCGGACGTCATCACTCACCTGAAGGTAGGCGCTCCCGAGTACGCGCAGGCTGTTGAAGTATCCGATGAGGGTCCAGTACGGGTCCCGATCCTCGTCCGTTCCCTCAATCCGGAGTCCTGAATTCAGCAGTGACGCATAGACACGAACCATCAACGTCGCGTGGCTAGTTCCCGAGGCCATGACGCCGACGTACTCTCTAGTTCCATATTCGTCACGTGGCGCGCGTTCCGCAAAAACGAGTCGTCCGGCAGAAGTCCGGGCGGGGGAACAACGAAGAGCGACGGTCGAAGACAGCCTCGATTTGCTTTGCAGCGCGACGGATCGTGGCTGTTGACGCAACGATTTTGGGGCGACGAGCGGAACCGTCAACGCGGCTTCTCAGAGCATCGCTGGCCGCCAGATCGAAAGCTGTCTCGTAGATACCTACCGTCGAGCCGAGTGGTCCCGAAATAAGATGGAGTTCGTCCTGTATGACGAGGTCTGGGCCGTAGTCCGTCGGTACACCGCGGCCGAAAATATTGGCGATTGCACCGTTCCATGCCATCTGTGCGAACTTATCCACAGTGGCGATCACAAGTTCTGGTCGCTCCCGGTATATGTCAGAGTCGACCAGGTGCACCGGGAGACCTGTCTTGTAGTCACACGAGAGATTTGGGCACTTGATTAGCATGCGCTGAACAGGCGAGTTGTGGACTGCGTAGTCCGACTCCGACAGGACTCGTCCGCACCATGGGCAAGCTTTGAGCTGGACTGGGTTTCCTTCGATCACGTCCAGGCCATCCGCTAGTTTGCGAAGATTCCGCCGGGCAACGTCTGTGTTGTTGGGCGTTGCGCCGCCCCCACCCATAGTCCGATGCTGAATGGTTCGGACCCAAGGTTTTCGGCCTCCTTCCGCAGATGCTCTAGGGAGCAAATAAGCATGGCGGATCTCTCGAACTGTTGGATCGTCAACAACCGGAGCGTGTACCGCATTATGACAGCCACGCCTTTGGCACCAGGATCGCGAAGGCGTCGAAGAAGGATCGTGTAGGCAATGAGACCTAGGTACGCTTCTGTCTTCCCGCCGCCAGTCGGGAACCATAGGAGGTCGGCGACCTCGCGTTCCTCGTGGTCCGCCTCGGTCAGCGAAGGGAGATTCAGCAGAATGAAAGCGATTTGGAAGGGTCTCCAGGATTGTTTTTCGTCTAGTACAAACGTTCCCTTCGATTTTGCCCGTACCCAGTCCTGTCTCGATCGCTGGATGTGCATAGCTCTATTCGCTAGCTGAAAAGCGTTGAATGCCATTGGATCAACTCGGAGTATCTCGATTCCTACCTGGATCCGATTTGCTGCAGCAGAGGCTGCCTCCAGGTGGCTCTCAGCCGTCGACCGCAGCTGCTCGGGAACGTCTTCGTCGGCACTTGCTTGAATATCGAGGCCCGCGAGCTTTCCGGCGATCCATTCACGGTATTCCTTGACCAGAAGAGAAAGCTGAGCAGCCACCTGATCAGAGGATGCATTTGAGAGGAATCCAAACGACAAGTCGGCCAGAACATCGCCCGTCATGGCTCGGGGAACTTCTTGCCGCGGTATGAATGTCGTCTCTGCACGACTGCAAAGGCTCTCGTGGATGTCTTCCTCCTTCCAGGTGGTAGCGCACCCATGACCTGCAGCAAACATTCGTGCATTTCGGTACAGGAGTTGCGCCGTCGCCAGGTCGCTGTCGTCGGAGACACCCTCGTGAAGTGCCTGACGATCCATGAGCGCAGGGTTTTTGTCTCGACGCCGAGGCCAACCTGGAACCAGCAGTTTGCGTCCCGGTCACCCTCAGCAGGTTTGCGCAGGAGGTTCCGTAGAGCGACGGTGACGGTTACGGCGCCTTGGATTGGAGGCCGAACGAGAATATATAGCTCGAGGGCATCGATTACCAGCGGCTCGGGCACGGAAGGAGGCGAGAGGAGATCAATAGAGATCGGAGCCAAGGAGAGTTCACGCCGGCCCCACTGATCGACGATGCTTTTAGAAGCCCTAGTCGTACCCTCCGCATCAGGATCTGTCGCTTCATGCGCGGTGGACACAGGCACGTAGCGTGCCGCCTTCGGATGGATGATCACCCGGTCCGCAACGTTCAGATCGACGGTGAACGTCATTCCGATGCTGGATGGGTATGTCATCCGGCTGCTGGCGACTGGGCTGTCCAGGACTTCGTCGTCGTCGCCTGTTGCCGCGTCAGCGTCGTCGGGAACATCCTCTTGGGCGTCATCCGACTGCGGCCATAGGACGCCGGTCAGATATCGGTCCAAGGGGCGTTCGTCGAGCAACTCGTCAATGGTCTCGGGCCCATAGAGATCCCGCACCAACCGATCAACCATTTCTGTCCGGAATGCGTACTTTGAATCAAGGTTGCCCATTTTCCCGCTCACTTCCAGCTCGCCCGGGCGAGGCCCGAGAACCTAGGGACGAGCCATAATCCCGATCTTCCAAGGCCCAGTTCTTCCGTCTGCTCCGACTCGCCCGCCCCGCATTCAATTGACGCGACGCGAAGGCCGGTAAATCTAGTGGGCCATCTGAACTCGCCCCAGCGGTGAAAGACTTGCTTCATCTCACGCCCGAACCGCTCCGTGGTTATCCCAAGCGGGGTCCCATCTATGGTTTGGAATTCATAGAACGCCGGCTGATGTTCATCAGCCTCCAGGACGAGGACTGCCTGAGCAGGAGTTCCGACTTCGGCACGCAATATGTTGTGTTGGACTGACATGCCGTCTAGCCCCTCAGAAGCATAGGGTGAAGTGGCTCGGACGTCGCTAGAGAGAACTTCCATGCGTGCCACATAGGGATTCGGTCTTGAAAAACGTGATTCCGTCCATCGGCCGGTCTTCTGATGCTTTTTGCGAAACGTTCCTGCAGGTGCCGCTAGCTTTGCTGAGAGGATCGAGTCTTGGGCCCGGCTCAGCGCCACGTACGTGTGGCGGGTCATCTCGTCGTAATTCTTGTCTTCATCCCGTTGGATTCCGGATTCGATGAAGAGAACATGCCCGTACTCCAGACCTTTAGCCCGATGGACAGTGGAAACGGTCAGTGGAGATTCATCCTGAACTGTTAGCGCCATTGGGATGCTGCCACCCATAAGGCGTCGTGCCAGAAGACCGATATTGAGAGTTTCGGGGTCGCGCCAGTTTCCTTCGCACTGTTTGAGTGCCAACCAGTCGGTTTCCGGCTCAGATCGACCGGCCGCAGAGAGTTTTTCCGTGATAAGCACTTCCGCGTACTTCGTCGGTGCGAGGTCGTGGAGGGCTAGCCAAATCCAGTGGGCACCCCCAAGTCGCGGGCCCGACGCCGAACCGAGTGCGGCCATCCTGCGGCGTCCAATTGCTCACTAAGGATCAGGACTTCGTAGTTTGTACCGCAGAGTATGGCGCCTGTTTCGGGCGCCGGATCCAGAACCGACGTAACGTCCAGGAAAGACCCGGAAGTCGGCTCCTCCGAACGGAATTCCTCCAGATGCCTGTACGCCGTTTCGTCCATGACGCTATTTCCAAAGCCCATATCTCGAAGCCTATTGCCAACCACCACAAGGTCCTTGGCCCTCTGGCTCCGAGCGCGATAGTTGATTTCGAGCTCCCGTCTAGTCGCGCCAAAATCATCCAGCAGACTTCGGAACAGGTCCCTAGCCGAAGTCTTGGCCATTGAATCGCCTAGCTGAAAGTCGTAGATCCCCTGAAGTGGATCCCCCAAGAAAGTGAGGCCCAGCTCATCGTCTGCCCCTTCGATGATTGCGATCACAAGCTGTGCCCGGTCACCGACGAGGTCTTGTGCTTCATCGACGCATAAGTGCTTCAGCTCGGCCAGGAAGTCCGGCAAGCCATGCTCCTTAAGAAGGGCGGTCGCCCTTTGGATTCGCTTGTCGAAGGAGAGGCTGCGGAAACTTTCATCGTCGTCGAGATCCAACAAAATCGCAGAGGCAAGAGAATCAAAAGTCCGAACAGTCACCTGATCAACCTCTGCGGCTGCGGCCCTGCTGCGGGCAGCTTCGACGGCGGCTCTTGAGAAGCTGAGCACAAGAATTTCGTCAGCCGGATTCAATCCTCCGTTTTCAACTAGGTGCTCTATACGGGATACGAGAACTTGTGTCTTGCCCTGGCCTGCGCCCGCGACGACGTACTGTCTATCCTCCGAGGACGCATGAGCAACAGCCTCTTGGCTTGCGTCCATTTCAAATTCTGTCACGATTCACGATTCCAAAGATATTCAAAGTGGTTGAAAGCCAGCTTTTGTCCGAACTGCTCAATGTTGTCATTGACGTTGACGATTAGAACCTCATCGCTCCCACCATTCTTGGGACCGCGCAAGCCACGTCCGATCATCTGAAGGTACTTGTTTGGTGCAAAGGTAGGTCTGCATACGTAGACCGCACCGACCTTTGGAGCATCGAAACCCTGGGAAAGAACATCGAAATTGGTGAGGACACGGATCTTTCCGGTTCGGAAATCTTCGATCTGACGACGCCTGTCTGCGGGATGTGTTTTGGAGGAGATCGCCGCCGAGGGTATTCCTTCCGCCGCCAGGGTCGCTGCGAGTGCCTCTGCATGGTCCACTGAGGCAGCAAAGACAAGGGCTGTCTGACTTCTTGCGATGCTCTTGACATGGTCGAGGATCGCGTCATTTCGGCCCTTGCTTCGGGCGACTGCACCAAAGTCGATGCGTGTTTCAAGCATTGCGCTAGTTGACTTGCCTGGTAGCGCTGCTCCCGCCGTGAGCTTGAGCTCTATCCCCTCAAGTGACTCGTGACGGACGTTCGCAAGCACGCCCATATTTTGAAGATAGGTATGGGCATGTTCTGTATCGAATTGCGAAGGAACAAGCAGCTGGCCGTCGAACCGCCTAACGAGTCGTTCGGTTTCACTCTCGTTAATGCCCCGATAGGGAGTGGCGGAAAGGCCAATCACCGGCTTTCCACGGTCGGCGTTGGTACGACCGAACGCCTTGAAAACGTCGGTGTAGGTAGGGGCAATTGCACCATGTGCCTCATCGATTACCAAGATGTCGGCTTCAAAAAGCCAGCTGTAATCGGCTAGTCGCGTTTGGACGATGCTGCTCAACGTTTGAATTGTTGCGACGACGACGTGCATTCGCGTTTCTTCATGCTTGGCTTCGTTGGTGTCCCATAGCCGGCTCACGGCCAACCGTTCGCCAGGGATACCTCCGGCCTGCCAGACATAAAGCCAGGCATCTACGGCTTGATCGCACAGTTCCTTAGTGTGTGCCACCCAGACGACCAGCTGAGGCTTCTCAGTCGTTGCAGCGTGTGCGACGACCGAGTCAACGGCCACTCGGGTCTTTCCTGCGCCTGTCGGCAGCTGGACGATGGCGCGGGACTTGCGTTTGCCAGCTAACACCTCTTGGATCTGCTTGCCGACGTCGACTTGGTAGTCGTGCATTGGGCTCAACTGGATAGGGCCGACAACTTCTTCTCTGGGTGGCTTCTTGCCGCCGGCAGAAGTCGGAAAGTAGTCTTCCGAGATTCCCAGACTCTTGAGGAAGTCCCGGGCGGCCGCGCTGCCGTTGAACTGGGCTGGAGTCTGGATACCCTGATCGTCCAGGAATGGTTTGAGTTTCCCGAAAAGGCTGGCCCCGTGCAATGTGCTTGCGAGCCCAGCAAGTTTCTTCCCGGTCAATTTTTCATCTGTACGGTGGTCGAGCATCTGGAAAACATGTTGAGGAATGAGGTCCCGGATTGCCTGCTCACCGACGAGCGCCACGAGCTTCTCATCGTCATCAGTCAGCTCCGCAATTTCTTTGAACCTGCGGACTCGCTCAGCCTCGGCTGCGGCCACCTTCGCAGCTGCAAGTACATTGGCGGCTGTGGATTTTTTCCCTTGGCATTGAGAAGAGCCTGGAGCCATCGCTGGGGAGTCAACTGCGAGAGGTAATAAAAGGTCTGATCATCTAGGTGAGTTTCGAGGGTTCGCTGGCTTCGGTGTTCGTCAACGTTGTTGGTAGTTACGAGCGCCATATCGGAGCAAGGAACGAGCTCCACCTTGGAAGTACCGCTAAAAGGAATGTGTACATACGGAATCCTGTCCCCAAGTTTCTGACGCGGACCTGTTTCAGTGAACGTCAGTTGGGTGGTGAACGACACCTTGACCGTGGGAAGTTTCCAGACGTCAGATAAAGCGCTGTTTAGCTCATCGTTGTTCGTGAAGATCACGGCAGCGCCGCGGGTTTCGGCATAGTGCCGGTATGTGGCTTCGTCGAACGCGAGTGTTGCATCGGAGAAGGAAGCTCCGTGAGCCCGTCTTTCGTTTCCACACGGATCTGCTTAGGACGAGGCAATCGCTTCAGAGCAGCGATGCCGTAGAACTGATGAAGCTGGGGAACGCCCAGATTTGCGGAGGCCAGTTTATAGATGTGCGACCAGTTGAATTTCGAGGGTTCTGACTCCAGTCGGAGGACTGAGGCGGCCTCCGTGTCGCTGGGCGTGGGGAGGAATCCGTTTGGAATGCCGTCTACCGGCCCGACCGCATTGGCCGTGTCCACGAGCCCCAAGGCGGTGTCCACAACTCCGTACGTTTCCGCCCACCAAAGGTCAGGATCGTCGACCTGGATGTCTGCGACATACTGGTTGCTAACAGTCACTACCACTGGGTAGTGACGGCTACGCAGGATGTGCTCCGTGGCCCTCAGCCGAGCCTCCTTGCTTGCCTTGGTAAGAAGTTCAAGCCCAGGGACAGTGAACGCAGCAGCGAATTTTAGATGAATGGTAGAAACGGGTGTAGGGGATCCAACGAATCGTTGTTGGATAGCTTTCCCCTGCGCCTCGCGCCATTCACGGTAGAGCGTGCCGGAGGACGTCTGGAGGGGTTGGCTGAGGTCGGTCCTGACTCCAAGTTGTCGGAGGAGTGCCATGTCCGCCGCATGATATGTGCCGTCGACAACAAGATCACTGTCTTCTGTGCCGTTTGCGGGAAAGATCCCTCCGCGGCGCCATACCTCGGACGCCTTGCGCCAGGTACCGTCTTCGCAACGAACAGGAACGGAAAGCTGCGGAAAAGCCTCCTGCAGCTGGATCACCATTTGAGGTGCAGGCACGGAACGAGCAAGCCGCCACATGCTGCTCTTGGCCTCATCGTCGGACCCGTCGCTCAGAACCATGGCAATTACCTTGCGCAGTTGACCTTGTGCGTCCAGCAGGCCGATGCCCAGAGTCTTCAAATACTCGCGCACATTTGGGAAACCGACCAGTTCCAGCGAGACGAGGTTTTCAGCGTTGTCGTCGTCATCAATGGGAACAAAGATCGAGCTAGGAAGCGGTTTCTGATGGCTGCCGTCGCCCGCCAGGACAATCTTTGACTGCCTCATGTCGACCCAAAGTTCCGGGTGTGACTTGTTTATGGCCACAGCTAGTTCAAGGGCACAGGCAAAGCTTTCAACTGTGCCGGCGTGAACGACCTCCTCGAGCCATTCCACCACAGTCGCTCGTTCAGTCTTTGCGATTCCAAGCAGACGTTCAAAGGTGGCGTTGCGGTCTTTGTTCGAGAACGTACTGCGGTGCGCCCAGGGCCGATCGCGCGGAACGGCGGAGTGCCACAAGGCCTCAATCTTCCCCGCATCTCTGAGGTCCGGCGCCACCCGGACCTCGGTCGCCAACCGAAGTTTGCCGGTCAAGTCCGGGATGAAGTTCATGGAAGCGACAGCGTGCATGACAGGGTTGTTCAGAACTTCGTCCGCCCAGGAGCGTGCTTCGATAGGGCGGAACCTGGCCGGGAGAATGTCGAGAATACTGCCAGGGTCTTCAGCATCGATGAGTTCGGGAAGCGCTGCGGCGACGATTCGTGGCAATGTAATCTCGAGAATTTCCTCGTTGTATCGCCCGGCCAGCATGTTCTGGCGGTCCTCATTCAACTTGAAAGCAGCGTTGATGATACCGCTCAGCGACGTGAAAGTGGGCGTAGGAAAGTAGTTCCAGAATTGGCCGGGGCGCTTGCCCCTGTTCTTCCGGGGACGGCCCAGGATACTTGCAGTTCGGATCGAGCAGCAATTGACCCGGCTTCTTTCATGGCGCCAGCCGTCGGACGGTGCGGGAAGTTGAAGACGTCCCAAATGATCTCTTCCTCGCCGCCTGCGAGGAGTCTCACTTCGTGGCCCTCCCTCGACGCGGTCCAGAACGCTCTTGATCCCGTGCGCCGGTTATCTAGCTCTAGAGTCTGGATCTGCTCGGAAAATAGCATGAATTCGGGGGAAAGTCTCGGAACTCACGATCTAGCCAAGGGAACTCTTCCCTCAGTGGTAGCCGCACGATTGTGGTTGCCCATTCCATGAGCTCCGCCAGGATTGGATCACCCTGAGCCGCTTCGTCCGCTCCAAACGCTTCGGCAAGGCGTAGGACAGGGAAGTGCTCCTGGCCGGGAAGAGCTCGAGAGATTGCCTCTCGGGCTTTCTCACGATCCCAACGCACGGAGACCGTGCGGCTGACGATTTCCGGTCGGTCGCTGACTTGCAGAACTGACTTAAAACCCAGCCCGAAGCGGCCAATCTTGTCGTCACGCTTCTGAGAGGAGTGCGACATGAACAGCGCTTCGAGGCCAGACTTGGCCAGCGGCGCTCCTCATTTGCGCAATAGAGTGTATCCGCGGTGAGGACGAGGAAATCCGGCCAGCCATTCCGTCCATGGCGTCCGCCGCATTCTGGACAAGCTCGTGTAACTGCTTTCGCCCGTAGCCGCTCTCGACTGTACTTCTCTCGATGTTGTCATGTTCGCGTGCCAGATTAGGGCGGATTTTGTAAGCCTCCAGGGCAGTCTGGGTATCTTCAGTGACCCAAGTTCCCAGTTCCCCTTCCGGACCCTGCCACGTCGAAAAATTCTCCAAAAGATTCCCCCATCAAGACCCTGCTACACCGGTGTATCAGAGCGGCATCTACGATTTACTTCTATGGTTCTATCACTAGGCGATGACAAAACGAGCCACAACGCCAGAGCGACAGGTGTTCAGCTCAGTTTTCCGGCAAGAAGACGACCGATGGCGGAGCCAAGCGCCGTGGGCACCGCGTTTCCGATTTGTTTGGCAATCGCGGTTTTCGAACCGACCCACAGTCGATCATCAGGGAATCCCTGGAGCTTGGCAGCTTCGAGGTGGGTGATGGCTCGATGCTCGGTCGGGTGGAGGTACCGGCCTTTCTCGGGTTTGAAGAACTCAGTCCGCACGGTCACGGAAGGCTTGTCCCAATGCATTCGTCCCATCACATCGGCGGATCCGGTCTTGTGTTTTAACCAGCACGGAGCCTGAAGGTCTTCGGGAAGGTCGAAACGGTTGCCGCCCACAGGAATCTCCGCAAATCGGTCTAGCGATATCTTGGCGTAATCCCGTCCGAGGTGGAGTTCGGAGGTCCGAAAGGCGCCTGCAAAAGTGCGGTCAGCGTAGTCCGTAGACCGGTCAGGAAGCGCCGTCTGTGTGACGCGGGTATCGATGCCGCGCAGCGCTTGCCGCACAGTGCGGTGACGCCCAATGTGAGTCGGGAGGGGGAACCCCGGGAACGCGAGATCCCTGTGGTGGCCGATTAGAATAGCGCGCTTTCGCGCCTGGGGAGCCCCGTAATCGGCCGAGTTCAGGACGTGCCACTGGAAAGAGTACTCCTTGATGAGACCGTCCGGGCCGGTAGCGTCCCTGAAGTCCTGGAGCTGTTGCGTCTTGCTGAACGCTGGAACGTTTTCGACGACGAAGTACTTTGGTTTGGCTCTGGACAGCGCTGCCGCGTAGGGCTGCCAGAGGCTATTCCTGACGTCCTCGGGGTCCTGTTTGCCCAACTGAGAGAAACCTTGGCAGGGCGGCCCGCCAATAACGATATCGACTTCGGGGTAGTCTCTTTGACCAGCCAGTCCTGAATGGGCCCTGCGTAGACCTTGTCGCCGAACGTCGCGGCGAATGACGCGGCGGCAGCTGGCTCAAACTCCACTGCGCGCTCGGTGACGAATCGGGGTGAAGCTGCGTAGAAGCCCTGTGTAAACCCGCCGGCCCCGGCGAAGAGGTCCAGAACCGTGATGGATTTGGTGGTCTTCTTTCGACCGTACGGAGTGGCCTGCGCGGCGGAAACTTTACTCATGGTGGACTAAGAATATAGCTGTTTCTGTAGTCTCCGGATTTGTTTGCAGCGTAGTGCATCTGGCCTGGTCCCAGCGTCGGAGACGGCACCGCGGGGTAACGGGGTCGGCGGCAGTGCTGCGAGCGTTCGGCGAACAAGGGAGCCATAGTTGGGAGAGCCCCGTCCACGCACTACTCTGAGCTGAGTTGATGGTGGCGCGTTCGCCGCAGATGGGGGAACACAATGGGGCTTTCCAACCGCGAGTACGTTGGCCGTGCGCTGGATACCTTGGCAACCAGCCTTGGTTCCTACATTGCTTCAGTTCTGAATGGCGTCGCGCCGGGCATTTCATGGCCGAAGCTTCTGGAGCACAAGGATTCCAGCGCCGGGAGAGCGCCGATGACATACTCGCCCACCGATCTGAGCGTGCAGCTCCGCGTCATGACCGAGTCTCTGGGATCGCTCGGGTACCCCTTCAACCTCGGCCATGACGCCCGCAGCTACACTTCCGAGCTTCGCCAGACCCGTAATCTTTGGGCCCACAATGAGACCTTCAACGACGCGGACACCTTCCGCGCGCTGGATACGGCCGGTCGGCTAGCCAAGCACCTGGGGCTGGATGGCGCGGCGCAGGCACTCGGCGCTCTTCTCGATGACTACAAGTTGCGCGATACCTCAGGACGCGTCAGCGTAACGTCGGAGACGGGCGTCGGAAGCGCAGCAGGAGAGAAACCAGAACCACAGCCGCTCGAGCAGCCAATGAAGCAGCACCCCGTCAGCGTGGAAATCACCGCCGCAGAGTCACTCAGTTATGCCATGGTGCACAACGGCTTCAAGTTTGTACGGCAGATCAAGATCTCGAACCCGGGCACGGAGATCCGAGGTGCTGTGGTCCGCGTGGAGGTGTTTGCCAGCACGGGCAGGATTTCAGAGGACTTCCAGCAGTACGTGGACCTCGCGGCTGGGCAGGCAATCGTCTTGGACGATGTTGACGTGCACGTCTCGGCCGCCACGATGGATGAGCTTTCGGACAAGCAGCCTGGCAGAGTGGTTGTCACGATCGAGTCCAGTGCGGCCGGGCCGGCGGCAACGGAACTAGGCAAGGCCGAAGCGCGCCTTCAGCTCCTCCCGGCCCAGCTATGGATAGCCGGCAGAGGTCTAGTTTCGTACGAATTCTTGGCTGCCTTCGTGCAGCCTCATCACCCGGCCATTTCCAAGCTGGTCTCCGAGGCCGCCGACCTTCTGGAGGAAGCTACTGGCAGCAGCAGCCTCGACGGCTACATGGACAGCGCCGAGCGGGTGGACGAAATTGTCTTCGCGCTTGCCCAGGCAGCAAGCAAGCGCGACATCCGCTACAGCATGCCACCCGCCAGTTGGGGCGTTCAGGGCCAACAGATCCGCACCCTGCGCAAGTTCTGGAAGACCGCCTCGGAACCTGCCTCGATACGACTATTGTCATGGCAGCCGCGCTGGAGTTCTGCGGCATCGCCCCGCTCCTGTGGCTCGTGAACGGGCATGCCTTCCTTGGGTACTGGCGTGAGGACACATCGCTTTCAACCGCAGCTTCCGACGATGTGCCCGAACTCGTCAGCCTTGTTCAGCGTGGCTACATCGGTCTGGTCGAAACCACTATGCTGACCGGCCGCCAGCTCATCACACCAGCGTCGCTACGCAGCAGCCCCGAGTCCGATTACATCGAAGCGGGACAAGAGAAGATTCAAGCGGTTACTGACATCCGGCGGGCCCGCTTTGATGGCATCCACCCCTTGCCTGCTCGGACCACTAGTGAATCCGGCGAGCCCGTAGTCACCAACTACGTTCCGCAGGCCAAAGCTGGCCCCGTCGTGCCGGAGAAACAAGGCAAGGTCGCCCGGCATGATGGCACCGCCCCAAATGTTCCTGCGCGAGTCACGCAGTGGAAGAACGCGTTGCTGGATCTCAGCCTCAGAAACCGCCTGATCAACTTCACGGACACGGCACGATTTCCCCTGGCAGTTCCAAGCACATGGATTGGCCCGTTCGAAGATCTCATCAACAATGGCACATCCATCAGCCTGATTCCGTCCAACCAGATCAGCGCCGTCAACCAGGAACGAGGCATCCGCTTCGGCCGCGATCTCCCGCAGGACGAACTGATTGGCATGCTCAGCGCAAAGAAGGCCGTCTACGCGGAGGTCTCCGAGGAGGCTTACAACTCCAAAATGCGCGGGCTGGCCTACAAGGCCAAGACCCAGACAGAGGAAACCGGCGCCAACAACCTGTATCTGGCCCTCGGCAGCCTCTTGTGGGAACTCGATGGCCGAACCCTCCGCTCGCCGCTGGTGCTCGTCCCCGTCAACCTCACCTCGGCCGGAAAGAATGGGCTGTACCGGGTCACGCTTGACGAGGCCGGGCAGTCAACGCCGAATTACTGCCTGCTCGAGAAGCTAACCCAGACCCACGGTCTGCGGATTCCAGGTCTGGCCGAACCTGCGGAAGACGGTTCCGGTATCGACTTGGACGCTGCTTTCAACGCAGTCAGGGAAGCTATCTCCGCCAAGGGGCTGGCCTTCCGGGTGGAGAACACGGTGGACCTGTCCATGCTGCAGTTCGCTAAGTTCCGTCTTTGGAAAGACTTAGACGAAAGCTGGGAGCAGTTCGCCAAGAACCGCCTCATGGACCACCTCATCAGCAGCCCGACGGAGCTTTTCAACGACCCGGTAAAGGCGGCAGATGAGACGGACCTCGATGCTCTTTCTGCACATTGCCCCATCCCGGCCGACTCGTCGCAGCTGCAAGCTGTCGCATCGGCGGTAGCTGGCCAGACCTTCGTGCTCGAAGGACCTCCCGGCACGGGCAAGTCCCAGACCATCACCAACCTGCTCACACGCGCGATCGTTGAGGGTAAGCGTGTCTTGTTCGTGGCCGAGAAGCGCGCCGCTCTGGACGTCGTGCAGAAGCGCCTCGAAGAGGTGGGCATGGGCCCGTTCTCTCTTGATCTCCACGACAAGGGGAGCAAGCCCGCGGCCGTCCGCGCTCAGATCAAGCAGGCGTTGGAACTCCGTCTGGATTCCGACGCTCAGCAGCTCGACACCGCTTCGACCGACCTCGCCTCCGCGCGCCGCGGTCTCATCCGCTATGCCAGCCGTCTCCACGAGGAAAACGGCGCCCAGCTCTCCCTGTACAGCGCCCGTACCAAAGCCCTGACGTTCGATCCAGACGGCTCGGCACTCCCACTGAGTGTGGACTTCACGGCTTCCGCGAATGAGACCGTCCTGGAGCCCGTTCGTGCAGTGCTACGGGAGCTGCCCGAGTACACCGACCGGGCACGTCCTTCCACGAATCACCCCTGGCGGTTCGTCGCTTCCGCCGCCAGCGCTGATGCAAAAGATCAACTGACCGGCGACGGACAGCGCATCGACGCGGCGCTCGACGTCCTTCGTTCCGTCGAGGGGCTAACCGGCGTCGTTTCGTCGGCCACGTCTCCTTCCGAACTCCGCATCTTTGCTGCGCTGCTCGAGGACCGCAGCGTACCCGTGGAAACCCTCGACGTAGTGAGGTCTGGTCAGTGGTCCGCTGGAGCTCAGCACTTGGAGCAGCTGGTATCTGCTTTCGCAGCGGTGAACCACCCCGGTCTGGAAAAAGTTGGACCGGAGGCCATGGATCTCCCACTCCAGGACATCCTCGGCCGCGCGGAGCAAGCGGCGGCTAGCGGATTCTTCGGACGAAAGAAGCGGATGCTGGCAGTGGTCGCGGAACTTGACGCCGTGGTGCACTCGGGAGCGAATGTCCGGCCAAAGGAGCTGGTGCAGCTGCTGCAGAACCTGGTTGCCGCGCAGCAGCAGATCCACGGGCTTCAGGCCGAGGCCCAGGCCGTTCCGGGTATGGCGGTCCCTCAGCGCTGGAACCCTTTGACTGAGGCCGGCCAGCAAGCGCTTGAGCACCGGCTCGGGTGGCTGCGGTGGGCCGCGCAGGCCGTTCAGCCCAATGCCGGTGACAACTCAGTCCCTTCCAAGCTGCGCTGCGCACCTTCCTCGACAGCGGCCAGCCCGTCCACGAGAACGTGATCGCGTGGCTCTGCGAGCTCGCTGCAGCGTGGGAAGCCATGACGGAACTTCCGGCCGTCGACGAATCCGAGGTCAACCGCTGGACGGGAGGCAACGGATTCCTGGATGTCTGGGCCAGCACACGGGCCGCCCGCGGCCTCGACGCCACAGGGTCGCGCACCCTGGAGCGGTGGCTGGAAGTGCTGCGCCATGTGGAACCCTTGAGAGCCGTGGGCCTGCACGGGGTGCGTGCCGCAATTCTGGACGGCGAACTTGACGCGGATGACGCCGCCACGGCTTTCGAACGCGGACTGGCCGAAAGCTCCTTGGAAGAACGAAGCCTGGCAACCGGGCTTCAGGACTTCGACGCCCAAGCGCACGAACGAACAATCGACCGGTTCAGCACCCGGGCCACGCTGGTACGCGAGCTCCTGAAGCGCAACCTTGCCGCCGGCGTCGTGAGTTCACGGCGGGTTTCGACGACGTCGACATCCGGACGGATGGGGAGCTGCAACGACAGCTGACCAGGCAACGCGGCGGCCTTACCGTCCGCAAGCTGATGGAAAGCTACGCCGACCTCATCACCCAGATCATGCCCTGCACGCTGGTGAGCCCGGACTCCGTCGCGCGCTTCTTCCCGGCACGAGCCGACCTCTTCGACATTGTGGTGTTCGACGAGGCGTCGCAGATCCGGGTGGCAGACGCTGTCGGTGCCATGGGTCGCGGCGCCTCGGTGGTGGTGGTGGGCGACAGCAAGCAGATGCCCCCGACATCATTTGCGGAATCGTCCAACGATTCCCTCGACGATGCGGAGAACGAAGTCACCGCCGTCGAGGACATGGAGTCCATCCTGTCCGAATGCGTTGAGGCGCGCGTGCCGCGGCAGTGGCTGTCGTGGCACTACCGCAGCCAGGATGAATCGCTCATCGCGTTCAGCAACCAGCAGTACTACGAGAGCAAGCTGTCATCGTTCCCCGGCCCCTCCCACGGAGCCCCGGACCCCGGACTGCGGGGTCACGGCGTGAACTTCGTGCGCGTGGACGGCCAGTTCCATCGGTCCGGAACTTCGAAGGTGCTGCGGACCAATCCGATCGAGGCGAAGGCCGTGGTGGCGGAAGTGCGGCGGCGTTTCGACGGCGGCACTGACTCGCCCTCGGTGGGAGTGGTGACGTTCAACCTGCAGCAGCGGGCCCTGATCGAAAGCCTCCTTCGCGACACAGAGGACCCTCGCATCATCAAGGCGCTGGACGAAGACCCTGAAGGTCTCTTTGTGAAGAACCTCGAAAACGTCCAGGGCGACGAGCGGGACGTCATCCTCTTCTCAACAGGGTTCAGCAAGAACGACAAGGGTTACCTGCCGCTGAACTTCGGTCCGCTGAACCGGGCCGGCGGCGAACGGCGGCTCAACGTGGCTGTGACTCGAGCGCGGCGGCAGGTCATCGTGTTCTCCAGCTTCAGCCCATCCGAGCTGCGGGCCGAGGAGACGAGCTCCGTCGGGATCAAGCACCTGCGCTCTTATCTGGATCTTGCCGAGCACGGGACAGGCGCGTTGCCTCACGACGGCCGCCGCACCATCGCAGTTGACCTTCACCGAGAGGAGATCGCCGACGCGCTCCGGGACCGCGGGTACGCTGTGGCCACCGACGTCGGGCTGTCCGACTTCAAGGTCGATATCAGCTTGGCGTCACTGGACGCTCCGGACAGACCGTCCATGGCCATCCTGCTGGACAGTCCAGCCTGGGCTGCACGGCGTACAGCGGGGACCGGGACGGCTTGCCCGGTGATGTGCTTACCCGCATGATGCGCTGGCCTGCGGTTCAGCGGGTGTGGCTGCCGGCTTGGATCAGTGATCGTGAGGCCGTGTTGGACAAGCTGGAAAAGGCGTTTGTTGAGGCGGCAACAGGATTGTCTGCTCCAGTTCCGGATAGCTCTATCGGTGCACTTCCGAGCGGGCTGCCACCTGTGGCCTTCTCGACGGTCGGCAGCGTATTCGGCCACGTTCCTGGGGCTGCTCCTGTGCCGTTGCTGTCCTCAGCGGCTGGCGGTTCCAGGATCGCAGCCGCCGTCGTTGAGCCGGAAAGTCCTGCATACGAGCCGTGGGCGGTTCGACGGTTCGGCAGTATCGATGTTTTGGACAGTCTGCCGTCGCGCAGGGCGGCGGCTTCCGTCCGGGAAGCGATCCGCGCCATCGTGGAGGCCGAGGGGCCTGTCCATCAGGAGCGGTTGGCCAAGCTTGCCTGCGCGGCCTTCAGCCTGAACAAGGTCAACGCCCAACGCGCGAATTCAGTACTGGATGTCCTGGATAAGTCAGTGCACCACTGCGATGACGACGGCTTTATTTGGGACGCGTCCATTGACCGGGACGAGTGGTCTGAATTCCGGACCAATGGCCAGGAGGTCGACCGGAAGCCCGAACACATCAGCGTGGTGGAGCTTCGCAACGCGATGGTGGAGATCGTCCGGCTGTCCGGTGGAATCTCGGTCAGCGAGCTGCATCGAGAGACTATCCGAGTCTTCGGCGGAAAGCGGCGGACTGCCGGTATCACTTCGCGGCTGAACGAGGGCTTGCAATACGGGGTGGACACCGAGCGGCTTGAGCTGCGGGGTGATGTGGTGCACCTGGCGGGCTAGGCAGATGTTCGAAAGCACGTGTGGCCGGGCAGAAGCTGCCCGGCCACACTCATCCGAATTTGCAACGACTGCAGTGGGATAGCGGTGCGCTGGGGACACTTCGAATCAGCACGACAAACGCTCACATCGAGGGTTCATTCAGCAGCGTCGGGCTCAGTAAAAGTCGTCCAATGACATAGTTTTCCTTCCAACCGGAGAACTCCCGGGGTAGGCATACCCCAGCTCTCTGCAGGAAACAGCTGCCAACAGTTCCATATGGCGGTAGTAGTTCAGAACAGACTTCAGGCTTGCATCGCCGATTTGCGGAGCACGCCCAAGCTTGTGCTTAGCATTCATTAGGTACCCAAGAGCTCGCAGCGCCACACCTTTACGGGTTTCCTCTTTGGCTATCCATTTGATGGCTTCATCCGACCCGTAGTTGTTTACTGCTAACTGGACACGCTGTGCGACCTGACTCATATAGTCAGCAACGACTGCTTCCGGCCCGTTGCTTCTGGCACTTGAATCGATTTCCAGCTGACGGGCATAGTCTTCCACCGGTGTCGCTCTTCCCCATTGATCCATCAGGAAGAGGGCCACCCCCGACGATCCTGCTTCATGAATCGCAGCCGAGGTAAACCCCGACGTTGAATAAAAGAGATGATGCTGCAGGTCCGGGCTTGCGCCACGAAGTTGCTGAATCATAGGGGCACCTACTGGAACGCCCTGCATCTTAACTTGTGCGACCGCTTGCGGATGAGCAATATCCACACCCTTGTCACTGGAGCCGCCGGTGAGGTGAGATCCAGGAAACCCGAGTTGCTTCATGTGCTCCAAGGCGAACGACTCAGCAGCCCGCCAATTCGTCATCAGGACGAACTGTTCTCGCGTGGCTGACACAGCCGTTTCGGCCGTCACCTTCGAGAGGTCAGGAGCCTCTGGAACGTCACCAAAAGATGGCAGGCGAAGAATATCGAAACCGGCCCCCTTTTGTACTCGCTCCAGAGTCGGTGAATCACGTTCGTCAACGAAGACCTTTATGACCATGTCATCGAGCTCCGTTATCCAGCTTGGTTCGGGATCAATTTGAGCAGATCCGATGCTCATGCCTCCAGCTGCAGGGCCGTCAAGTGTGAGGGCATTATCTAGCCGGTCAGCAACCATTATCCAGCGTCGCATTGTACGCGCAAGGAAGTTAGATTCCGCACGACTAAATTTTTTATCCTTCGCGCGCAGGGCACTCTTTTCTGCCCATATATCGCCGTCTGCCAGAACCTCAACGTGGTCACCAGTAGGGATCGCGTCGAGAATTTTTAGGGCAAGCCCGTCGGAGATTTCCCGGGCGTTCCTTGACTGTTTGTACTCATGCCAAGCCCACGCTGTGCGGGCATCCTTTGCCAATATTTCGCTCATAGCTGCAGCATATCCGGCTGACTCGATGGCTTTGTTGTATTTCGGTAACGACATACTCAAGGAGCTCGGCCTGGACCGCTCGAGGCCACCACCGAAGGGCTGTGCGCCTGCTGGCCCTAAATGCCCCAGCGCTTGTCGGAGTTCTTGAAGCCATCCGGCAGCCAACTTTGCGCAGCGGCTGCCGTTCGCCGACGGCCACGGAACCGTCGGGCGCAAAGTACTCCCACCGACGTCGTTCCATCCGAAGCTGTAGGCCCAGCCATGGAATTCTGGCTCCCTTCGTCCGGTTGCACCGGCTGCACGCGGCGACGAAGTTCTGGAAGCTGGCGGATCCGCCCTTTGACCACGGGTAGAAGTGGTCGCCGTGCTCGGCGGGCCGGGAACAACGGCGCCGGAACCCTGCCTCCATTTCACACTGGCCAGCCGCCCGGGTCATACCCTCGCGGCGCTGCTGGCGGCTGAATCTGCGGTTGGGGTCCCGGCGCCGAAGGTCCTGAGTGCGGATGACGACGGCGACCATCGTAAGGACAACCACGAACATGCCGGGTACGGCTTTAGAAAGGGCTAACTGGACGGCGCCAGCAGTCCTGCCGCGACTAGCAAACTCAGCAGAATCAAGATGATCCCGATGGCTCCGAAGATCCAGATTCGGCTGGATTTCCCCTTCGGCGCCCGCCAGATGGCGATTACCGCAGCGAAGAGCAACCCTGCGGCGACCGGGATAAACGCGAGCTGCCGGGGTTCGGTGTTGAGGGGGAGGAGCCGGTCCGCTCCGTAGAGGGCCAGAACCAGGGCAGGGATGCCGAGGCCTAGAGAGGCCACCGCGGCCAGGGTGTTGAATGCGGACTGCGAGTCGGCTTCCCGTGAGTTTGAAATGCTGGCCGCCGCGGCCATGAGATCGCGGGCGGACCCGGACTCGGCATCAAGCTGTTTTCGCATCTCAAGGCACTGCCGGACGGCGGCATCATGAAACCGCATCCAGCTACGGGTAGTGGAGGTTGCGACGGCTGCTTCGTTGATGATCGACGGGTCCTGAAGCCGGCGGTACGAGTGGTAGGCCTCGGAGTCAGAGAGGTGCAGCCAGAGGCCTTCCCGGACAGCCTCCCTGGCCTCGTCCGCGGCCCGTCCGCAAATGATGTTCAGCTCGAGCAGTGACGCGACGATGGGGGTGTTGCTGGTGGTCGGGTGGCCCTTGTTGCTGAAGTGAGCCAGCCGGTGCTCGAGGTCGTAACGGATCTCCCGGACGCTCGCGACTGCGTTGCGGGACAGCTCGGCCAGGGCCTTGGCGTGTTTGGCAATCCGCATCTGACGGTCCTCGGGTGAGGCCGCGTCAGGCCACGCCGGGAGTTCGCGCTCGAACTCCGCCGTTGCCGCCATGACCTTCTCATTCATGTTGGCTTCGGCGACGGTTACGCGCGCGAATTCGCCCTCGTCCGGGCCTTCCACCCACGCGTTGGTCACGAACGACTCGACAACCACATGATCGAGGTCCTGGATGGACAGGCAACTGTGTCCCACCTGGACCACGCGTTGGCCCTTCTTGCCGGATACCCGAAGGAGCGGCACCATACGAACGATGCTGGAACCTTCGGCGGTTCCTGGATGTTGAGCTGACGCTTTGGCCACCATGTCGGTGTGAGTGAGGACATGGTTCCTGTGAGCAGTCGTAACGGCCGCCGCGTCTTGGACATAGGGGCCTGAGGCAGAGGGTGCGTGCATGGGCTAATCGTAAGGGCGGAATTAACCAGTGGGTTTCGACAGACCCGCCGCCGGGGTCAGCTGGAAGGTTCTGCGAGGCTCCGCCCGCACTACCAACGTGGGACCTCGTCCGGAACCGCGACGGTGGCCTTCGCGCTGACGGGGATCCCGGCGTCGTCACGTCTCGTCCGGCGTCCCGAAGCGCAACTTGACGACCGTGCAGCTAACTGCTCCGTTCACTCCGCGAATGCCAGGCGAAGAGCTTGGCGGGTCTATAGCCCGGGGCTATTTCCGCCGCGTCCTGTTGATGAATTCCGCTGCCTGACGGTAGGCCCGCTGGGCCTCGGGGCTCATTGCTGCCCGATACATACTCTTGCCGTCCTCGAGCAGTTTCGCGGCTTTAGCCTGAACCTCGGGGTCCTTGGCGAGGGCATAAAGCTTGGCGCCCCCAGCTTTTGCTTTGTTCCCGCCGTTCTTCAATAGGGTTGCGGCTTTGTCTGCATTTCCAGCCATGGTTTGCTCCGTATCGTCGGTGGTTCTTAGAGTGTCGCCGCTGCAGCCTGCGGTCGTGCGTGCGGACTCCGGTTAGGCAGCGACTGCAGGGAATACTACGAGCGATCCGTCGTTGCTTCGTTCGATCTCAATCGCAACGTCAGCTTGGTGAATTCCCACGTTGAGGCCATCGCCAAAGGCGCGAAGACCATATGCGGCTTTGAGTAGGTGGTCGACCTCGCCCGGGGTGAACGCAGGGATCCGGAACCCGCCGTCACGCTTCAACTCGAGAGTCGACAGTCGAAGTAAGACTGAGTTGATGCCTGATTCCAACTCGTCTATGCCACGTTCGTCGTCGTGCAGTGATCCGATGAAGCTCTTGAATGGATTGTTCGTGTCCTGCTGAGCGTGTTCAACTGCCTGAAGCACGAGCACTCGGCGTTTGAGAGCAATGGCAAGCCGTGCAATCTCTAGGTGGGCGCGGAACGCGCCGCCCTCCTCGTTGATACCGGGGAATGATTTCGACAATGCACCGACTTCGACCGGGCCCTCGGGCAGGCTGTCCAGCGCAGCTTGCCACTTTTTGAGCCGCCTCCGGGTCGCTGCGATCGCTGTGCTGATCGCGTGGGATGAGGAATCCAGTCCTAGCGATAGGCCGATGCGGCCCTGGTCGAGGAGGATCGACGTCGCCTTGTCGATCGCTTCAGGACAAGCATCTAGCTCGTTGCGTTCGCTCTCGAGGTGGTCGTCGTGTAACTGCTCCAGGAGGTCGGTAATTCGCTCGATCGCTTTTTGGCGCTGGTGATCGGCGTAGGCGCTGGCGCTGACCGCTACGGCCATCAGCACCAGTGGCGCGGCCAATGTCAATGCCCCGGCGCTCGCGACCGCCACACCGGCGGTTGCGGCCGATCCAGTTGCCGCACCCGCAACTGCGGCCTTGCCAGCTACGGGCACAAAGGTGGCGTTAGCCACGACGCCGGTGGAGTCGCGCAGCGCGCTGTAGACACCTCCGGCAACTGCCTTCGAAGCCATCGGATTCACGAGTCCTTTACCGACCTGTGCCGCGACCTTTGCCGGTACTACCATTCGGTAGAGCACGTCACCGGTAGCGGCGACGTTCAGCGTCGGAGGCGCTGATTTCGCTGTTTCAGTCACAAGGTGCGATAACTGCTTTGCAAGCGGACTGGCCGCATGCAGCACAATCCCGCCGTTCCGATCGCCCTTCTTCGAAATCGGATGCGCTTCCAGCGTGACAATGGGGGAATTCGCAAGCGTAGCTAGGACTGTTCTCAGTTCAGAGAGTCGCCCCGGCGTCATGCCCTCATCACCAAGCACGTCCGAGATACTCACGGCCTCCGTAGCGAGCGCCCATACCGGCACGAGTGCCTTGTTGTCAGTGGTCACGTCTTGTCCCCTCCCCAAACTGGCTTCCACCATAGGCGGTGGTAGCGACACCAATAGTAACCTCTGGCCGCAGACCGTAGTCTGCACGTGGCATCAACGTGGATGCTCTGGCGACGGTGTGTGACCCACCTTGCGACTGCATGCACAGAACCCGGGACTCGGACCGTGGCCCCTCCGTCCTAGGCTGATTTGGGCGCTCTGATTGAGAGCAGACGTCAGCCGACGCTGGCAGCACGACGCGCTGAGCACGCGCACGTCAGCCGAGTCGGCGATACGCGCTACACTGAGGCTGATTCAGCCTGCGGCCCTGCCGGACGGGCATTCCGGCAGGGACGACCCCAGGGCGTTTCAAGGCAATAGGGGAGCCGATGATCGCCAAGCTTTTCAAGGGCGTCGTGTTGGTTGTGGTTGGTGCGCTCGTGGCGCTGGGCGGGCTGCTTGCAGCCAACACGTTTGGGTTCAGCCCGTTCCAGGCGAGCCAGGTCGACCGGAGTCAGCCCGTGCTGCTGAAATCGATCCAGGACATTAGCCAGTACCACGCCGCGGTGGGCAACTTCGAGGCGGTGCTCGACGTCGAGAACGACGTGGCGTGGGTGCCGGGCATCATCGCGGGCCGGCGGACGCTGTATGTCGCGGCGGGCACCGTCAACGCCCACGTTAATCTGGCCGGTCTCGCTGATACGGACCTGAAGATGTCCCCAGACGGCAAATCGGCGACAGTCCGGCTGCCCGAGCCAAAGCTCGACAAGCCCAACCTCAACTTTGACAGATCGTATATATACGATCAGAACCGCGGAATTGTCGACCGGATCGTCGACGCGATCGAGACGCCCCAGCAGGCGGAGCTCTTCGAACTCGCCGAGACGAAGCTGGCCGCCGCTGCAGAGGAGTCGGAGCTTCGAAAGCAGGCTGCCGAGAACACCAAAGCTATGCTGACCGGCATGTTCGGCTCGCTCGGAGTTCACGTCACTTTCCTGGACGACGCGTCCGGTTAAGCCCTGTTGATCAAGTCGGTGTGATCCAAAGTCTCGGCGCCGCACTGGCCTCGTGCAGCGCTGGGTTAGTAAGGGACCGGCATGCAGGGCTTCATTCCAAGCGGCTCCACGTGAACCGAGTGAGCGTTCTCAATTCCGGCCGGTTCGACGCCGCGCATTTGCATGCCATCAGAGAAAACGAACGCTACCGGCCACGCATCTACATGCCTTGGAACTTAGCGCCTAACCGTGGCAGTCTGCGATCCTCCGGCTTGATGTGTGGCCATATTTGAGCGGCCTCCTCGGCCATTTCCTGAACCATCCTGGCAAGCTGCCGATCGTCCAAATGAAGCCACTCATCCAGGTACTCAACGAATTTAGCTGCTTTTGCCCTAACGTCATTGATGGACTCAGTATCGTGGTCGCGTCTGGGGCTAACCTCATTCAGGCTTCGGCAGTCAGCGGCAATAGTCCTTCTCCACGCAGTCAGTTCCTCCACAAAGGCTTTGCCAGCCGGGGTCCGCAGCTCAACTGACAGAATTCGAATTGATATCTCGAATTCCGAAGCTTGGTCGCGCATGTCCTCTTTATTGCGGTGACTGCTGCGAACCATATTGTGCGCAGCGCGCATTATGGCTGCCGTAGCCACGATTTTTCGCTGCTTGGAAGCTTCAAAACGCTGGTGCCGGTTGGCGATCCCGGTGGCCAGAACAGCAGCCATGACGCCGATAATGGCGGGGATGATTGCCGACGCTATGACCTGTAGCCAGTCGAATTCGGTGACGCATGAGATGGTTGTGGCCTCAACCGTGCATGTGTCTGGCAATGCGGACTCCCTCCGATCCAATGTTCATCAGACTATGTGAGCGAGCGCTACCACCGGGTGTTCGACAGGCTAAGAGGTTTCGACAGATAGACAAACCGGGCAGGACCTCAATTACCGACGGCCGCCACCTCAACCGCAACACCCGCCTCCCGGAACTTCTGCACCTGACCCGGGTCGGCGCCGTCGTCCGTCACCAGCGTCCACGGCAGCGCGAGCCGCGCCCACGCGTGGAACGGCCGCAGGCCCAGCTTGGACGAATCCGCCAGCACATACACAACTTTGCCGCGCCGTGCCATCAGTTCCTTGAGCCGGGTCTGGGCGTGGTCGGCCTCGCAGATGCCGTCCTCGGCGGTGACGGCGTCGGCACCCAGGAACACGCGGTCAAAGCTCATCCGCTCCAACGCCGCCTCGGCCAGCGGGCCCACAAAACTCTGACTCAGGCTGCGCAGCCTGCCGCCCAGGCAGTCCACCTCGATGCCGTCCGAATCGGCCAGCTCCTGCATGGTGTTGATGCCCGGCGTCGTCACGGACAACCGCTCGAAGCCGCGCAGCTCATGCGCCAGGGCACCCACGGTGGAACCGGCGTCGAGCAGGATGTTCTCCCCGGGCCGGATCACGGACGCCGCCCACCGGGCGATGGCGTGCTTTTGCTCAAACGCCTCGCCGGTGCGCTGCCGGAGAGACGCCTCCGGGTGCGCGCCCAGGGCCATGGCCCCGCCATAGGTGCGGGCCAGCCGCCCTGCCCGTTCAGCAAAGCCAGGTCGCGGCGAATGGTGGACGCGGTCACCTCGAACCGGGCGGAAAGTTCCTCCACGGACGCCAGGCCGGTGGTGACGGCAAGGTGGTAGATCTCCTCGCGTCTGGCATTTGCAGACAGCATTCCCGGTCTCCTTCGCGTGGGCGTGGTTACCATGCTAGTTCCGGCCCCCGCCAAACTCCCCGCAGCGTCGCCCCGTGCCCCTAAACATGTCCTGCAAGCTAGCGCCTACACCGCCATGCTGGGCCGGGTGGCCATCTCGGCCGCCTGGTGCAACGCCTCCACCATGGACCGCGAATCCGCGATCGCCTTCCCGGCGATGTCAAAGGCGGTGCCGTGGTCCACGGACGTGCGGATCACCGGCAGGCCCACCGTGATGTTCACGCCGGCCTCGATGCCCAGCACCTTCACCGGGCCGTGCCCCTGGTCGTGGTACATGGCCACCACCAGGTCGTAATCGCCCCGGCCCGCCAGGAAGAACAGCGTGTCCGCCGGCAGCGGGCCCACCGCGTTGATCCCGTCAGCCTGCGCGGCCTTCACGCCCGGCTCGATCTTCTCCGCTTCCTCGCCCTGGCCGAACAAGCCGTTCTCACCGGCGTGCGGGTTGATGGCGCAAACGCCGATCTTCGGGTTCGGGATGCCCGCCCGGACCAGTGCCTCGTGGCCGCGGCGGATGGTGCGCTCCACCAGGTCCGGGTTGATCTTGCGGATCGCATCCACCAACCCGATGTGCGTGGTCACGTGGATCACCCGGATCTTGGGCGTGGAGAGCATCATGGACACTTCCTCCGTGCCGGTCAGCTGCGCCAGCAGCTCGGTGTGCCCGGGGAAGATGTGCCCGGCGGCGTGCAGCGCCTCCTTGTTGAGCGGCGCGGTGCAGATGGCCTGCACTTTCCCCGCCATCGCCAGCTCGCTGGCCACCCGGATGTACTCGTACGCGGCGTGCCCGGCCACGGGGAGAGCTGGCCCCAGGGCAGGTCCTCCGGCAGCAGCGCCAGGTCAATCACGTTCACCCGGCCCGGGGTGTAGACTGCGTCTTCCACGTTCTCGATCGCCTGGATGTCCGCATCCAGACCCAGGATGTCCGCTGCCTGGCGCAGCCGGAGGGCGTCACCGATCACCACGGGCGGCACTCCTGCAGGATTCCCTGGTCGAGGACGGCCGGCACAATGACCTCCGGGCCGATGCCGGCGCCGTCACCCATAGTGACGGCGATGTAAGAAGTGCTCATGGTGAGACCTTTCCAGGGTTGGCGGCTTGTAGGGCCTGCATGGTTGTGAGGATTTGGGTAAGGCTGTGGCGGTCACCGAAGCTGCCGGGGCGCGTCGCCACCAGCCGTCCGTCCGCGGTGGCGCTGACGACGGCGCCCGGATGGGCCTGGGCGAGCGGGTGCATCCGGCGGATCCCCAGCGCGTCCAGCACCGAACGGGCTGTTTCCCCGCCGCTGAGGACAAGATGGCGCCCGGCATGCGCCCGCAAGGCGAACCCGGCCAGCGACTCCACAATCGCCCCGGAGCGCGACGTGTCAACGGGGCCGTCCACCACGACGGCGGCTGAGCCGTCAGTGCCGGGGTCAAAGGAAGGGATGTCAGCGGGCTGCACGCGGTGGACCGGCAGGCCAGCCAGTTCCAGCTCGGCCAGCTGGGCGCGCGTTGACGGGCTTGCGGTGCCGAGGATGAACAGCACGGGGATTCCCTGACCGGCGGGGCGGCGGACGGGGAGCGTCCGACTGCGCAACGTCCGACGTTGCAGCGCGGCTGCGGCGCATGGCGGCGGCCAGTGCCGAGGCACCCGCGAGGATGATGTTCCGGCCCAGCGCCGCTGCGGCGATCCGGTCCAGATCGGCGTCAGTTTCGGCGTCGCACACCGCCAGGCGGCCTGCTACGGTGATGCTGCTCAAGGCCTGCTGCAGGTCACCGCCGCGGACAGTGGCCAGCGGCACGACGGCGGGCGACGCGGCGGCGAGCCGGGCGGTGACCGAATGGCCGGGCTCCGTGGGTTCCGCCTGCCACAGGTCCGTCCGGTGCAGCGGGATGCCGCGGATTTCCAGGACGCCGTCGCGGACGGTGCGGCCGAGCTCCGGGAGTGCGGGGCAGAAGGCCACCGGCCCCGCGCCCATGGCGGCGACGAGCTCCGTGTCCAGGTTGCCCCGGAGAAGCGAATCGAACTTCAGGAACACGTCGCTTCCTTGCGGCCGCGCCGCCAGCAGGCCACGCATGCGGCCGGCGGCCTCCGCTCCGGGCAGGTGCCGGTTGGTCGAGTCCACCACCAGGGTGGCCGGCTGGCCGGAACCCGATGGCGGCCCCTCCACAATTACGTCATCGGCAGAGTACAAATCTAGGATTGTTGGTGTTGTTGCCGGCAGCGGTTGCGCGTTGTGCGCAGAGGCCGCCCATGTTCCTGCCAGCACAGCAGCAGTTTCTGCCGCACCGGACAGGTCATCTGCGATGGCATAGATGGACAAAGTGTTCTCCTCGAAGGTCAACTTGCATGAATCACGCTACTGGGCTTGCGCGCAACGCGCAAGTATGGAAATGTGAGCGGCGCTACAGGTCTGCTGGCTCACAGGAGCCGTCCTGACTTGGGCTTCCCTGCTGTTCCATATCCATAGTCGAAGGAGACTGCTGTGACCACAGAACTGACAACAGCGGAACGGGACCACGCCAAAGTGGTCGACCCCTACGCGCTCCGCCCCGAAGATGCGGTGGCTGCCCCCACCACCTTCCGCGGACGCTTCCGCTACCTGGGCCCCGGCCTCATCCTTTCCGCCGCTGTTGTAGGCTCCGGCGAGCTCATCACCACCACCGCCCTGGGTGCCCAGGCTGGCTTCGTCCTGCTGTGGCTGGTGATCGTCTCCACCGCGGTGAAAGTCTGGGTGCAGATGGAACTGGCCCAATGGTCCATCCTCACCGGCAAGACCGCCCTCGAAGGCTACAGCCAGGTGGGTCCCAAGACCCGCCGGGGCGGCTGGATCAACTTCCTCTGGATCCTGATGGACTTCGCCAAGATCCTGCAGCGCGGCGGCATCATTGGCGGCGCCGTGGCCTGCATCTCCATCATGTTCCCCGTGATGAGCGGGCCGCTGGAGACGCCTTCCTGACCTTCTGGACCGTCATCGTCATGGCGTCCGTGATCACCATGATGGTCAGCGGCAAGTACTCCATTGTTGAGCGCGCCGCCTTCGTGTCCGTGGTGGTCTTCACCATCGTCACCGTCGCGCTGGCCCTGGGCCTGCCGCTCACCTCCTTTGGGTACGACGGCGGCGACCTCGCCACCGGCCTCTCCTTCGCCCTGCCGGCGGGCGCCATCGGCTTCGCCATTGCCATGTTCGGCCTCACCGGCGTCGGCTCGGACGAAATGACCACCTACACCTACTGGTGCCTCGAGAAGGGCTACGCCCGCTGGACCGGCCCCCAGGACGGCACGGCCGAACGCGCAGAACGCGCCGAAGGCTGGATCAAGGTCATGCGCCTGGACGCCCTGGTTTCGTGGGTGATCTGCACCCTCTGCACGCTTTCCTTCTACATCATCGGCGCCGCAGTCCTGCACCCGCAGAACCTCGTCCCCAAGGGCAACGACATGATCGTCACCCTCTCCCGCATGTACACGGACACCATGGGCGGCTGGGCCCACTGGGTCTTCCTGATCGGCGCCTTCGCCGTGCTCTACTCCACGCTGGTTGCCTCCACCGCGTCCGTGCCGCGGCTGTGGACCAACACCCTGGGCATCCTGGGCGTCTTCGATTGGAAGGACGTCGCCAAGCGCAAGCGCATCATCTCTGTCCTCACCGTGGTCATGCCCATCATCTGGGCCGCCAGCTTCCTGGTCATCAAGTCCCCGGTCATCATGGTGCAGATCGGCGGCGTCGCGTCCGGCGTCTTCCTGGTGGCCGTAGTCATTGCCGTCTGGCACCTGCGCCAGCAGGTGGACCGCCGCTTCCGGGCCAGCAACTTCTGGACTGTAGCGTTGGTCTTCAGCAGCCTCTCGGTCCTGTTCATCGGTGTCTATTCCGTCCTCACCGTCTTCGGCGTGGAAATCGGCTAAGCACCACCACCAGAGTTTGGAGCGCGTTTTCGTGGAAATCCTCATCACCACCCCCAGCTTCGGCCAGCAGTCCCGGGAACCCTGGCAGGCCCTGGAAAACCAGGGCTTCACGGTGCGCCGTCCGGTTAAGGCGCATCCGCTGTCCGCGGCGGATCTCGCGGAGGAGATCGGCGGCGCTGACGCCGTCATTGTGGGCCTGGATGCCGTGGAGGCGTCCGTGTTCGCCGCTGCTCCAAACCTGAAGGTGGTTGCCAAACACGGCGTGGGCGTGGACAACGTCGACTGTGCCGCAGCCACCGCCGCCGGCGTTCGGGTGGTGAACGCGCCGGGATCCAACTCCAGCGCCGTGGCGGACCTGACCCTGGGCCTGATGCTCGCCCTCGCCCGGCAGCTCATCCCCGCCCACCTCTCAACCCAAGCCGGCGGCTGGGAGCGCTTCACCGGCGTCGAACTGACCGGCCGGACCCTGGGCCTGGTGGGCTTTGGCCGGATCGGGCAGGCGGTGGCCCGCAGGGCGCGCGCCTTCGACATGAAGGTGGTGGCTTACGATCCGTACCTTCCCGCGGAGGTCTTTCCCCAGCTGGACACCGTGCAGACCAGCCTGGAGGAGTGCATCGCCTCAGCGGACTTCCTCAGCCTGCACATGCCAGGGACTCCGGGCGGCGCACCCCTGCTGGACTCCGCCGCGCTGTCCACCATGAAGCAGGGCGCCTTCCTCATCAACGCGGCGCGCGGCGGCCTCGTGGACGAGGACGCGCTCGCCGCCCGCCTGCACACGGGCGACCTGGGCGGCGCCGCGCTGGACGCCTTTAGCGTGGAGCCCTCCAGCAGCACAGCGCCGTCCGGACCGCGCCGAACGTCATCCTCACCCCGCACATCGGTGCCTTCACGGACCAGGCGAACGCCACCATGGGCGTGATGGTGGTGGAGGACGTGGCGAGGGTGCTGCGCAATGAAGAGCCAATCAGTTCCGTCGCCTGACCGGTACGGACAATGCACGTAGAGACCGGGGCTTCCCAAGGAGTCCCCACCGATGGAGGTAGGAAGCTGATGCAGGGAACAAACGTGGCCGGCCTGGAGCTGCCCGTTTCGCAGCTGGCGCTGGGAACTATGACGTTTGGCGACACTGCCACGGCGGAGATTGCCGAGGGCATGCTTTCCACAGCGCTCGACGCCGGCATCACCGTTGTGGACACGGCCAACGGTTACGCCGGAGGAGCCAGCGAGGAAATCCTCGCCAAGCTCCTGCCCGGGCGCCGGGACCACGTGATCCTCGCGTCCAAGGCCGGCATGCCGCACGCCGACGCCGGGGAGAACTCGCCGCTGTCCGCCACGGGGCTCCGGCTCTCCGTCGAAGGCAGCCTGCGCCGCCTGGCCACGGACCGCATCGAGCTGTTCTATCTGCACCAGCCGGACCGGGAAGCGCCGCTCACGGAGACGCTCGACGCCGTCGGGCAGCTGATGCGCGACGGCAAGATCCGTGCCTGGGGCGTGTCCAATTTCGCCGCATGGCAGATCGGCGAGCTGAACGCGGCCGCCGACGCCGCCGGCGTCACCCGCCCGGTGGTGGCCCAGCAGCTGTACAACCTGCTGGCTACCCGCATCGAGGACGAGTACCTGGAGTTCGCCCAGCACACGGGCCTGCTGACCATGGTCTACAACCCGCTGGGCGGCGGCCTGCTGACCGGCAAGCACTCCTTCACGGAATCTCCGTCGGTAGGACGGTTTGGCAATTCCCGGCTGGCCGAGATGTACAAGCAGCGCTATTGGGACCCCCGGCTGTTCGAAGCCGTCCGGCAGCTGTCCGCCATCGCCGACGGTGCCGGTCTGCCCCTGCCGGAGCTGTCATTCCGCTGGCTGCTCAGCAAGCCCGGCGTGGGATCCGTGCTGCTGGGCGGGTCCAAAGTGGAGCAGTTGCAGGCCAACATCACCGCCGCCAACAAGGGGCCGCTGCCCGACGACGTCGTGGCCGCCTGCGACGCGGTGGCCGCGGAGACCCGCGGGCCGATGCCTAACTACAACCGCTAGCCGACCCGAACCACTGCTTCACTGACCGACTGACTGAACCGACTGAACTGCGGGCCCGCTACCCGCACTGCCTGAACTGAAGAGGACTGCCCCATGAGTGCCGCATCGTTTGCCGCAAAAGCCCGAGCCAATGAACCCGTCGTCGGATACTGGGTGGTGCTCGACTCGCCGGTGTCCACGGAGCGCGTTGCGCGCCTGGGTTACGACTATGTCGCGCTCGACGCCCAGCACGGGCTGATGGGATATTCCGGGTGGCTGCACGGGCTGATGGCGGTGGATGCTGCCGGAGCCGCTGGGATTGTCCGCGTGCCGTCGAACAACGCCGCATTTATCGGGCAGGCACTTGATGCCGGTGCCGCCGGCGTCATCGTGCCGCTGGTGAACAACGCCGAGGAAGCTGCCGCGGCTGTCCGGGCCGTCCGTTACCCGCCGCACGGCATGCGGTCCTACGGTCCGATGCGGTCTGCGCTCCGGATTGGGCCGACGCCGGCGGAAGCCGATGCCACGGTACTGTGCCTGGCCATGATCGAGACTCCTGAGGGCCTGGCCAACGTCAAGGAGATCTGCACCGTGCCCGGGATCGACGGTGTGTACATCGGCCCTCCGACCTTTGCCTGGCAGTGGGCGGCAAGTTCCCCAACGATCCCGACGTGGCGGAGGAGTTCAACGCCGCGCTGGTGGCCATCCGCGAGGCAGCCCACGACGCCGGGGTGATCGCCGCCATCCACACGGCCAGCGGTGACGTCGCCCGGCAACGCATCGCCGAGGGGTTCACCTTCGTCACGGTGGCATCCGACCTGACGCATCTGGAGATCGCGGCCGCCGGGCACCTTTCGACGGCGCGCGGGGAGTAGCCGGTAGGGGCCCGAGGGTGACGGGCCGCAGTCGTCCTCGGCTTCGACAGGTCAACGACCTGCGGGCCGGAGGTGGCCCGTAACGGCCGGCCAACAAACGCCTGCCTGACCCGCACGGCCTGCCTGATCCGCGCTGGGGTCCGCAACCCCTGCCGCACGGGCAGATCAGGGCGGATGCAAGACGTCTAATCGCCCTGATCTGCCCGCGCGCGGTCTCGCCCAGCGCAGCACTTCCGTCCCGCGGCACTTGCACGGCCGTCTGCCGGCCGACTTGGTCACTCCTCTTGACGGGGATCTTCGTCCGGCCCAGCCTTGGCTACTTCTTCGCGGCCTTGGCCTTCGAATCCGACTTGGGTGCCTTCGGCGGCAGCGCGGCCACGTGCTCGAAGGCTTTCTCCACCCAGGCCTTGGCCCGGGCTTCGTCGCCGTCGCCCTCGGCGTTCCAGATCTCCGGCAGCCCGGTGTAGCCGCCCATGGGCCGCTCGGCCGGTCCAAACAGAACAGTCCGCTCGGTGCTTTCGAGCGTTTCCTTGTCTGCCCCGCCCAGCTTCACACCGATGGTAGGCCCGAACAGACCGGCGAACATGTTGCCGTTCACGAAGGCCCCGAGGTTGCCGAACATCGGCTTGACCACCACCTCGGGGTGGTCGGGCAGCACCGAGCGGAAGTGCTCCTTGTCGGCGTCGGACGCTTTTGGCATTTCCATGGGTCTTCCTCCGATGGCTGTGGGTCACGGACAGGTCTTCATGCAGGATATGCCCGCGGCCGTGCACGGAATAGCCGTGCGCGTGCCGGGCGCGGCTGGCGAACGACATGGCCGGCACCTCCGGCGTCCCGTAGTGAAAGTTTGTGCAGGCGGGGTTGGCGGCTTTCCCAGGGCGGCGTTCGCTAAAAAACGTACTGACCAGTAACTTTGGCTCGAGAGCGTCATTTGACGACTGACTGGGTTTGCCCGGTGCACCGTTTATTGTGCACATCCGTGCAAATCCATAGCCGTACCGGGCTCCGGACTGCCTACGTTTGAGTATCCGGGCAATCCTGGCTGTCTCGCAGCACAGGGATTACTGCCGCCCGCAGCCCGCTGACACACGAACAAAGAGGTTTATATGTCACTGCTCACCAAAGTCCTGTCCACCGCTGCCGCTGTGGTCCTGGCCGGTTCCCTGGCCGTGGCCCCCGCCCATGCGGAAACTGTTGAGCTTTCCCCGCCGGGTGCCAATGACTGGTCCTGCAAGCCAAGCGCTGAACATCCGTATCCGGTCATCCTGGTACCTGGAACCTTTGAGAGCATGGTCAAGAACTGGTCCACCCTCTCGCCGTACCTCAAGAGCGCCGGGTACTGCGTCTTCGCCCTCAACTACGGTGAGACCAACGGCGTGTATGCCACCGCGCCGGTCGCCGATTCGGCGCAGCAACTCGCGCCGTTCGTGGATAAGGTGCGTTCCGCCACCGGCGCCAAGCAGGTGGATCTGGTGGGCCACAGCCAGGGCGGCATGATGCCCCGCTACTACATGGGCTTTCTCGGCGGCGCCAAGAATGTCCATCAGCTCATCGGGATCGCACCCTCCAACCACGGCACTGAAGGTGTGATCGTCCCGCAGCCGGGCGCTGTGCCGGACCCCGACTACACCGGCGTGGGCTGTGCCGCCTGCGCAGACCAGCAGGCGGGGTCGGCATTCATGCAGAAGCTCAACTCCATCGGCGACACGGTTGCGGGACCCTCCTACACCGTCATCTCCACGGTGCACGACGAAGTGGTCATTCCCTACAACAGCCAGTTCCTCAACGGTCCGGCGCGGCAGGTCACCAACATCACCATCCAGGACAAGTGCCCCGCCGACGCCTTCGAACATGACCAGACGCCGAACGACCCCGTGGTGCACCAGATTGTGGCCCACGCACTGGGCAAGGTGTCCGGGCCCGCTGATCCGGCCTACCAGCCCAAATGCATCTAGCAGTGAGTGGCGGCAGGCCGGGGACCGCCGCTACTGCAGCCCCGGCACCCCGTCCCGGATCGCGAACGACGCCTTCGTGCTGACGGGGAGCCTTGCGTCGTGACGTAGTCCAGGACCCGGAAGTCCGCGGTCATGGAGTCTTTCGTGATGCGGGTGTTCACGTAGCCGCGGTTGTCGTTGTAGAACTTCAGGTGCGGGTTCCAGGCCATCACCGGGTCGATGGTGGAGCCTGAGCCGTTGCCGGTCGACGTGATGGACGTGCACACCAGTTCCGTCCCGACCACGGGCGACGCCGGGTCCTTGTAGTCGACCTTGATGTCGTTGGCCCAGTTGCGGTGCACGTCGCCGGTGAGGACGACGGCGTTGCGCACGTTGGCGTCCACCCAGCCCTGCGTGATGCGGCGGCGCGACGCGGCGTAGCCGTCCCACCCGTCCATGGAGACGTCGTCGATCTCCGGCGCCTGGTTCCGGTCCTTCTCGGCGAAGAACACCTGCTGGCCAAGGATGTCCCAACGCTGGGTGGAATTCTTGAAGCCGTCCAGCAGCCACTGCTCCTGTTCGGCGCCGGTGATGGTGCGGTCCTCGGCCAGGCGCTCGGCCACGTTCTTCTTCCAGCCGTCGCCGGCGAGCTGGTCGTCGCGGTACTGCCGGGTATCCATCATGTGGAAGTTGGCCAGCTGGCCCCACTGGATGGTGCGGTAAATCTTCATGTCGAACCCGGCCGGCACGGACGAGCGCCGCAGCGGCATGTTCTCGTAGTACGCCTGGAACGCGGCCGCCCGGCGCTGCCGGAACCGCTCGGTGGTGTCGTTCAGCTGCCCGGCATCCCGGTTCTCCGGGATCTCGTCCGCCCAGTTGTTGTCCACCTCGTGGTCATCCCACACCACCAGCCACGGCGCCACCGCGTGCGCGGTCTGCAGGTCGGCGTCGGCCTTGTACTGTGCGTGCCGCTGCCGGTAGCCGGCAAGGCTGGTGGTCTCTGGGCCCTCGTGGTCGCGCGGGTTGCCGCCGCCGATCACATAGCTATCCTTCTTGTACTCGTACAGGTAGTCGCCCAGGTGCAGCACCAGGTCCGGGCGGTCCTGCGCCAGCCGCGCGTAGGCGGTGAAGTAGCCGTGCTCGTACTGTGCGCAGCTGGCGAACGACATGGCCAGCGCCGCCGGCGTCTCGTGCAGCGCCGGGCTGGTCAGAGTGCGGCCCACCGCGCTGAGGTGCCGGCCGGTGCGGAACCGGTAGAAGTATTCGCGCCCCGGCCGCAGCCCGCGCAGCTCGACGTGCACCGAGTGCGCAGTTTCGATCCGGGCCTGCTCGACGCCGCGGGCTACTACCGTGCGCATGCCCGCGTCCTCTGCCACTTCCCACGCCACCGCGAAGTTGCGCGACGGCATCCCGCCCAGGCCGTCCCTGGCCACCGGGTCCACCGCCAGCCGGGTCCAGATCACGAAGCCGTCCGGCCACGGCTCGCCGGAGGCGATGCCCAGCAGGAACGGATCGGTGCGGAGACCGGCGTCGTCCGCGGTGGAAACGGCGACGGCGGCACCCGGCCAGGCGGCGACGAGCCCGGCCCCGAGGCCGGCGGAAATTACGGATCTGCGTGAGATGTTGTCCATGCAGTCGAACGTACGGCGGCCGGTTGGACAAGGTCTGAGAACGATGTGAATGAGCGGTTAACTGCGTGACAAGAGCGGTCGACTGCATTCGACAAGCCCGGTTTCGCCGGGCTCAGTCATTCTGGGCACGCAGCCTACCGATACCAGCCCACCGCGCGGTCGTAGCTGCACTCCAGTGCACCCGTTCCGGGGGCAACGCCGCCGCCGGAGGGAAAGTAGATGGCACCGAAGTCCGCGCCGTCGGCGTCGATCCGGCCCTGCGCCCAGATCTGGGCGGCTTCCAGGTCCTTTTCGGGGATGGATTCCCGGGTGCTGTGGCCGCCGCCGAAGTGAATGTCCAGCTGATATGTCCCCGGTTGGGAGGTCCCGGCGTGATGGGCCGGATCCTGCTCATCGCGCCTGCTAATGAGGACCTGGGCCGAGGCATGGAGGATGGAGGGCTCGCTGGCCAGACTGCCCTGCTCCTGCTGTTTCATCCGCAGACCCGAGACGACGCTTTCCACGGTGTCTTCCTCGGTGACGACGTAGGCGGAACCGTCGGCGTCGGCCTCTGAGCCGCCGACGCTTTTCAGATGCTGTCCGAATTGTTCGGAGCTGGACTGGCTGGAAGTCATGCACCCTCCTTGAGGGTTTTCGCGGCGGGTGCCGACCGTCTCACCCTAGTCCCGCGGGGAGCATCCAAACCGGTGCCGCGGAACTATTTCTCGGGGAGGTCCACATCGAGGGGGCATTGGCCTCCGAGCAACCCTCGGCCGCTGCCGTCGCCGACACACTGCAGGCGGCCCCGACGCCGGACTGCGCTCGCCGCTGTGGTGGGGGCTGGGTATTGGCGGATTGCTGGCAGTCGCCGTCGGAGCGTCCGTGCTCCTCCGGCGCGGGGCTCCCCGGCGGAACATGGGCTGCCGGTCGCCTCGAGGCAAATGTAACGAACTGGTAACATGAGGTGAATGCGCTCTAAGTCTGCCCATTCAAGAGTCACGCAGCTGGACGGCCTCAGGGGGATTGCCGCCCTGGTGGTTGTCGCCTGCCACATCGTGTCGACGCTCCCCGGAATCGGGGCCGCCGTCAACGGCGACCGCTCCGCGGAACTCACCACCGCGGAGGCATGGACTGTTTTCTCGCCCCTGCACATCCTCTGGAACGGCACCCCGCTGTCCACGTCTTTTTTGTGCTCTCCGGCTTCGTTCTGGTGCTCCCGTTCATGAGGCCCGGCGCGGCCGCGAGCTGGGCGCAGTACTACGCCAAGCGTTTCTTCCGGCTCTACCTGCCGGCCTGGGCATCCCTGGCCGTGGCCGTTGCGTTGATTGCCGTCATTCCCCGCACGGCCTCGCCATTGCAGAGCCCTTGGGCGGACATGTACGTGATCGAGCCCAGCGCGGGCCAGGTCCTCAAGGACGGCCTGCTCCTGCTGAGCGCCAGCACCATCAACACGCCGCTGTGGTCGCTCAAATGGGAGGTCGCATTCTCCCTCCTACTCCCGGTCTACGTCCTCATCGCCCTCCGCTGGCGGCGGTTCTGGCCCGTGAAAATCGGGGTTGCCCTCCTGCTTGCCGCGGTGGGAGCCCTGCAGGACGTGGACTGGCTGTCCTATCTGCCGATCTTCGCCATCGGGGCGGTCCTGGGTGCTGAGCGTGAGCGGATCCGTGAACTGACCCGGTCCTGGCCCCGCTTCGTCTGGTTCTTCGTGGCCACCGCGGGACTGTTCCTGGCCAACGCGGAGTGGATCAGCCCCGAGCAGCCGGTCCCCGGGGTCGAGGCCGTTGTGACCGTGGGCGCGACGCTGATCGTCCTGCTGTTCGTGTCCTGGGACCCGGCCAAGCGGATCGGTGACGCGGCCCCGGCCCAATGGCTGGGACGGGTGTCCTTCAGCCTCTATCTGGTGCACCTTCCGATCATCCTGGCCGCCGTCACCCTGCTGCGATCGGTCTCGCTCCCGTTGGCGCTCGCCGTCTCTGTGGCCGCCTCGTTCGTGGCAGCCGAGCTGTTCTACCGCTACGTGGAACAGCCCGCCCACCGGCTCTCGATGGCCGCGGGGCGCGCCGTGGGGCGTCGTCTCCGTTACGACACACCCCGGTCCGCCCCGGAAACCCCGAAAACCGCGGAAACCCCGGTCACGCCGACCAGCCGGCCCGTCCGGGCAATGGCAGGCGCAACGTCGGGGCAGCGCTAGGGAACCGCAAGTACCTCAGTGGCGCACCAGGCACGTGCGGGCAGGCGGGTCGGCGTCCGGCGCGGACCACTACCGTGCGGCAACACCCGCGGAGCCTCAGACTACGATCGCGGTATGGGGACGACAGAGGACTTGTTCGAAGGACCACCCACCGGATTGCCGGCGCCAATGTCACGCGGCAGCGCGCGGTACCGGGAAGGGCCGGAACCAGCGGTTGTCCGGCATGTGGGAGGCTATGCCCCGTTCATTGAATTCTGCGCGGCGCACGGTGTGCGGGCCGACGAACTGGCAGCTGACCCCGAACTGCTCATCGGGTTCCTGCGCACGGTCGGCTCCCAGTTGGCGGAGGACGCCAGGCTCCGTGCGGCTGCTGCGGTCTTCGCCGGGAACACCATCGCCCGGCTGCGGCCGGACGCGCAGTGGACCGCCTACGAAGGGGCCCCACCCACGGTGGGAAACCGGGAGAAGGGGTCGAGGTGGACCGCCTGCTCGAAGCTCTGCGCAGCGCGGACGACGCTGCCGTGCGCGGGCTCGTTTCCATGCTGTTGGACTGGCCCCGAGACGAGCTGGATCCGTCCACGGCAATGCCGCCCCGCCCGGCACCCCCGGCGGCTGGGCAGCCCCGCTACGTCCGGCCGGACCTTCCCACGGAGACCTACTACTCCCGCGAGGGCGAGCCCATTCCCTACGGCCGGCAATGGGGCGCCGACGGGCCCGACCCGGATTCCTACAGCGTGGACAGCCACCCCGAGCGTTTCGCCGGGCTCCACCTCGTCGCCCGCGCCCTGATCGACCACCTGACGGCGGTGTACGACGTCGACGTCCAGGAGGATCCGGCACACGCCGGCGAACTCCTGATGGAGGGCAAGGACGTTCTGCGGGCTGTCAAGGTCACCCCGCGGGATCCATGGGCGGCGGCCCTGACGTTTGTGCTGACCGGGTATCCGGGAGTTATGGTGCACGCCGGCGTGCTGCACGACTTCCCGTTTCCGGTGTGCGGCTGCGATGCGTGCGACGAGACGGCCGAGACGGTGGCGGACCGGATGGAAATGCTGGTGCTCACGGTCGCGGCCGGCGGGTACAGCGAACGCTACCCGGTGGGCCGCAAGCGGTGGAGTGAATACGCCCTGACCGCATTCGACGGTTCCGGATCTGAAAGCGGACAAGGCGAACCCGCTTGCGTCAACGCGGCCCGCCTTCAGGACGCTGAGGTCAGGCTGCGGGAGGTGACCGGCGCGTGGAGGCCCTGGCCGCTGCGCCGGAGCTGACGCCGGAAGCCCGAACCGACATCGCGGCGGTTCCGCGGAACCGCCGCGATGTCGGTTGCGCCCGTCGCCGCCGTTCCCGTCAGGCCTGGTTAAACCGGACCATGTTGCCGGACGGGTCGCGGAAGGCGCAGTCGCGCGGGCCCCAGGGCTGGACGATGGGTTCCTGGAGGACCTCCGCGCCGGAGGCCCGGACCGCCTCGAACGTGGCGTTCAGGTCGTCCGTGCGGAACACGAGGATGGGGAGGGCGCCCTTGACGAGCAGTTGCTGGAGGGCGTCGCCGTCGTCCTGGGAGCGGCCGGCGTGCGGCTCGGACAGCACCAGCTCCAGATCCGGCTGGGCCGCGCTGCCGAGGGTGACCCAGCGCTGCCCGTCCGAGCCGACGTCGTTGCGGACTTCCAGGCCGAGCACGTCCCGGTAGAACGCGAGCGACTCGTCGAGGTCATTGACGGTGATTTGTGCGTACTGCAGTGAAATGTTCATGTCTTCCACGCTAGGGCTGCGGCTGCCGGAGCGCTTCTTCAATCCTGCTCGGCTTGCACGCCCTGCTTCCGGGGCGGCCGGGTGCGCAGCCGGGCAATGCACGGCGGCATGGCGTTCACCGCGTGGTGCTCCCGCGAGCGGTACTCGCTGGGCGGCATGCCCACGATCTCGGTGAACCGCGAGCTGAACGATCCCAGCGACGTACAGCCCACCTCCATGCACGCATCCGTCACGCTGGACCCGGCCCGCAACAACGCCATGGCGCGTTCGATCCGCCGGGTCATGAGGTAGTTGTACGGGGTCTCGCCGTAGGCCGCTTTGAACTGGCGGGAGAAGTGCGCCGGGGACATCAGCGCACCGGCAGCCATGGTGGGCACATCCAGCGGCCGGGCGTAGTCACGGTCGATCAGGTCCCGGGCCCGGCGCAGGTGCACCAGGTTTGCCAGCTCCTGTGGTGTCATGCCGCCATTCTAGATCGGGGAGGTCCCGGCGGGGCCCGGACAGGGGAGGCGGGGACCCCGCCGTCGTCCCGTGAAAACCGCTTTGGTAAGCCGCCCCGCGAAACTCCTGTAGTGTTGATCCTGTTGTTGTGTTTATGCAGTTCGTAGTTCAGGCAGTACGCAAGGTTGCAAGACCTTGTTCTTCTGAAGCAGCGGTTTTGAGCACCCCACACCGGAGGACCCGAAAGTCGGGACTTTTCCTCCACCTTCACGAAGGACAAAAAATAATGGCTACTGGTACCGTCAAATGGTTTAACGCTGAAAAGGGCTTCGGCTTCATTTCCCCGATGACTCCTCACAGGACGTCTTCGCACACTACTCCGCGATCGCTTCCTCCGGCTTCCGCTCCCTCGAAGAGAACCAGAAGGTCTCCTTCGAAACCGAGCAGGGCCCCAAGGGTCCCCAGGCCGTAAACATCCAGGCTCTCTAAGACTTAGCTTCCAGCTAACTCTTCTGAGTCCGGAACCTTACAGGTTTCGAGTAGGGTCCGTCTTTGACGGGCCCTGCTTTGTTTAACCGGGTGTGCTTCGTCAGCCGACCTCAGCCGTCGGCCCGGTAGTCGAAGAACAGCGTGGCCGGGATGGGCCCGGCCAGCATCTCCTCCGACATCCCGTGCACGCTCGCCAGATGCTCGCGGAACCAGACATCGTAGGGATCGTCCGAGGCGGCGAGCGTCTGGAAGGCCTTCGCCAGGTCTTCCGCCTCGTGGAAGAGGCAGACGAAATCCCCCTGCGGGGTCTGCACCAGGCTGGCGACCTCCCGGGTGACGCCCATGCGCGTCCTCGAGCGGGCATGTTCCTCCCGGCGCGGGCCGTTCATCTCCGCGTCGAGCGACTTCCATTCGTCCAGTTTCCCGGGCAGAATCGGCGCGAACCACGTAATGCATTCCATGACAAATGTCCTTCCACGCAGTAGTGAGCACGGTGGCAATTCCATCGGTACAGCTGCATGGTAGTCCCGTGTCCGACGGCGGGACAGGGCTTCCGGAACCGGCTCCGGACCCGCTGAACGGCGGCTAACTCAAGGCCGGCCTGCTCAATGCGCGACGACGTGGCGCCCGGCAAGGAAGGCGGTCAGCGCCGGGTTGTCGATCTCCTTCGCGAGCCAGGGCACGGACTGGGCCGCTGCCTCGTCACCGAGGACGGCCCGGTGCGATTGCGCCCGGACCACGAACTCCCGCATGCCGCTCTTGCTGGCCAGCGCGGCCAGCCGGTCCACGAACCCGGCGGCCCGCGGGGAGCCTGCGGCGATGGAGACTTCCGCCGCGGTGTCCAGCAGCCGGGCCGTGTACCAGAGGTACCAGGGTTTGGGTTCCAGGCCCCGGTCGATCCAGTGCTCGGCGGCAGCCAAATCGCCGTGCGCCAGGAACAGGCGGGCTTCGGCCCCGGCCGCCAGGGCCATGTAGCAGTGGTCGCCGGCCAGTTCGGCCATCACCCAGGACCGGTCGATCAGGGCCGCGGCCTCCTCCAGCCGTCCGGCGGCCAGGTACGTCTCACCCCGGACCCCGGCGACAAACGGTTCGAACGCCGTCCAGTGTTCCGCCGCCACCGACTCCAGCGCCCGGTCCAGGGCGGCGGCCGCCAGCTCCAGGTCCCCGCGGAGCAGGTGCACGCGCCCCAGTAGCGCCTCGCTGAACGCCTGCTGCCGGCGGTTCCGTACCGCCCGGGCCAGCCTCCGGGATTCCGCGAAGGCAGCCACCGCATCCCCATAATGCGCTGTGTCCGACGCCAGCATGCCCTGGATCGCCAGGATCCTCGCCTGCTCCTCCGGGATTCCCTGCGCCGCCTGCATCGCCCGGTCCAGCCAGCCGGCCGCCCGGTCCGGCACGCCGCGCTGGACGGACAGGTAGCCCAGCTCGCGGTAGGCCGCAGCGGCAGTCCGGGAGACGCCGTCGGGCGCTTCCGCCGACAACGCGCGGTGCAGGAAATCGGCCACCTCGGCGCCGCGGCCGCCGGCCTGGTGGATGAGCGCCCCGGACAGCGTCACCAGCGACTCGGCCACCAGGTGCCGGTCGGCGGTGCGCTGGGCCAGGACGACGGCGAGGCGCAGCTGGTCGAGCCCCGGTCGACGGCGCCCGCCGACAGGAGGCGCTGCCGGCGTCGAGATAGGACCGGACGGTGGCCACGTTTGCGTGGAGCTCGGGGTCGGCCACCGGCGCGGAGTCGGACAGGGCGCGCCGGACCTCCGCCGGCAGCGGCAGGCCCAGCTCACGGTGGTACAGCTCCGCGCATTTGCTGACCTCGTCCCGTGCCCGCCGGTGTTCGCCGAGGGCAACGAGCGCCTTCACCAGGACGGCGGTGCAGTCCGCGTGGAAGGCGTCCCGGCGCAATGCCAGCGAGGCGAGTTCGACGGCGTCGGCGGCAGCGCCCGCGGCGAGGGCGGCCAGCGACGCTTCGTACAGCAGCGACTGGACGCAGTTCTCCAGCCGGTACCGCTGGTCCGCCAGCCAGGAGTCAAAGACGGCGTTGTCCGCGAAGGAGAGTCCCTCCAGCAGCTGGCCGTCGACCGTTCGCGGGTCCAGGCCGTGGCCGTTGGCCGAGCCCACCAGCTCCACGGCATCGCAGTGCCAGGGCGGCAGGAGTGTCAGCCGCAGCGGGTCGCCGGTGATGGAGACGCCGTCGAGGGTCCGGCGCAGCTCGGACAGGTTCCAGCGCAGGGCGCCCAGCGGATCCGCGGCGTCCGGGAAGAGCAGCATGGCGGTCCGGGAACGGCTGACGCCGTCCGGCTGCAGGGCGAGGTAGGCCAGCACAGCCCAGGCTTTGCGGCCTTTGGGCTGTGGGGGAGCGGTGCCTGCGGACTCGATCTTTGGCGGACCGAGGAGCCGAATCCACGTCTCGGCCATAGGAGCAATTTTACGCCCCGGGGCCCGTCGGCGTCCCGGGAATTCAGTCGCAGGGGGTTCACACGGTTGCTCACACGGCGGGCTCAGACACTGGAGTCATCCAATCCGCTCTCCACCCGAGGAATCAAAAATGGAACTGTTCGTAGTCCTGCTGTTCGGACTCGTGATTGTCGCCGGCACCGCCACGGTCCGCGCCGTACTCAAGGACGGACACGGCCACACCCCCGTGGTGCGGTCCACCGAGTTCTGGAGCACCGGGAACCTGCCCAGCGAGCCCTTCTCGTCGTCGCTGGCCTGGTACCTGCCGGGGTCGCGGGTCCAGTAATTGCAGATCTTGACGATCGCCGGGGATTCTTACGGGGCGGCGGGCCGGGGCCCGCCGCCCCTTATGTGCCCGGGCTGGTGGAGTTCGCGCTTCGTGGCGGCGTTCCGGGTTCGCCTCGGTCGGGGGCTCGTTCTCTAGTGCTTGCGGTCTACCACCGCCAGGCAATACCGTCTCGACCAGCGGTGCACACCACAAGCGGAAGGCGTTTCATGCTGAAGCAGGTCGCTGAGGGCGTTCTTGTCCACGAGAGCGAGTTCATCCAGAGCAACTCCGTTGTGGTGCAGGGCCGGGACGGTGTGTTGCTCATCGACCCCGGCATAACAACTGACGAAATGGCCGACCTCGCGAACGACCTTCGTGAGTTGGGCCAGCCCGTCGTGGCAGGCTTCTCGACGCATCCTGATTGGGACCACGTGCTCTGGCATGCGGCCTTCGGCGACGTGCCCCGCTACGGTACAGCCCGCTGTGCGGCCGCCATCCACGATCTGCTGTCGCACAAGGACTGGAAGGTCCGCGTGGCCGAGGGCTCCCGCCGGAGTACGCCGACGAGATCCCGATGGACATGCTCGGTCTTATTACCGGTCTGCCCGCCGAATCTGCGCAGATTCCTTGGGACGGCCCCAAAATCCGGATCATCGAGCATCAGGCGCATGCCCCGGGCCATGCCGCGCTCCTGATCGAGGAGCGCGGCGTCCTGGTCGCCGGCGACATGCTGTCCGACATCCTGATGCCGTTCCTCGACCTGGAGGCCGCGGATCCGGTCGAGGACTACCTCGCCGCGCTGCTGCTGTTCGAGAGTGTGGCCGACGATGTTGTTGCCGTCATCCCCGGTCACGGCTCAGTCGGCGGAGCCGAGCAGCTGCGATCACGGATCAACCAGGACCGCGCGTACGTAGCGGCCCTGCGCGACGGCGGCGTTCCCGACGACCCGCGGGTCGGTCCCTCGGCTCCCTTGGAGTGGCTGCCCGACGTGCACCGATGGCAACTGCAGCGGCTCGCCCAAAGAAGCGGACGCGACGGAACGCCCGAATAATGGCCGCGCAGCGGTCACTGCGGGGTGTCCCGTCCCCTGCTGGTGGGCTGCCTATCTCCGCTTGTACGGTTCCACTCCGTGATCCAGTCGTGCCCACAGGGAGTCGCGCTCGGCGCCGGTAACGTGGGTCGCGTCGAGGCTTACCATGAGGCCGGTTCGAGAATCGAAAGTGTCAAAGTGCCCGGCCCGCAGATCCTCCGCGACAGGCCAGTCGGGTCCGTAGTCCTCTTCCAGGTACTCGTGCTCGCCGTCGAACCAGTGCATCTGAGTCCACATCCGCTCCTGTTTGACCCAGAAGAGGGAAACGACCGCATGGGGCTGACCGAGGCGGTCACCCAACCCTTGGCCTCGCCGTTCAGCGACAGCCTCCACACCGCATCTCGGAACAGATCCATGCTCGGGTCCTTCGGCCAGTCCGTTTCGTCGAACCACTTGTCGAACTTCTTGTCGAGCCATCCCATGGCTCAGTTGTAGCAGCCCGGAACGAACCCAAAGCGCCGACGCCTCGCCTCTGGAGCTAATCCGTCCGCCTTTGGTAGCTTCAACGCATGGCCATCAAACTTGAGAACGTTGGTATCGCCGTCCGCGACCTCGAAGCAGCAATCGCCTTTTTCACCGATCTCGGTCTTACGGTTATCGGCCGTGACACGGTCAGCGGCGAGTGGACCGACACCGCCGTCGGACTTGATGGCAACCACGCAAAAATCGCGATGCTCCAGACCCCGGACGGTCATGGTCGACTGGAGCTCTTCGAATACATCCACCCCGAAGCGATCGAGACGAACCCGACCCGTCCTAACGACATCGGCATGCACCGGGTGGCCTTCTCGGTCGACGACATCGACAAGGCCCTTGAGGTAGCTGCGAAGCACGGATGCCATCCGCTGCGCGGCGTGGCGACCTATAAGGATGTCTACAAACTCACGTACCTCCGCGGCCCCAGCGGAATCCTCGTGATGCTCGCCGAGGAATTGAAGAAAGACTGACACCCATCGAGTTTGAGACAACAAACGCTGCGGCCGCAGCCGGATAGGAAGCCATCAACCCCAGCCGTGAACTAAACCTTCAGTCGTCCCAACCGTTCTACACAGCAATTCCACAGACGACCCATATGGAGGGCACAGTCTGCGGGGCCACTGTTGTTTGAACTGGGGTAGCCGCGAACGCGGCGGGGGCCGCGACTAACCGGAGCGCCGGTAGCGAGTAGCGGGACCTTTCGCCGTTTAAGGAACGACACGATACCGACCAATGAGGGGCGGCTCAGCATGAGCATTTTGCGCAAGCACCTACTTCCTCCGGTCTTCGCAGACATGCTGCAGTCGACGCAGGCTTGTGCCTCCGAAACCGCGGCCTCCACGCCCAGCGGCGTGACCAGTAGATCCGCCGGTCCAAGCCCCGAACAGTGAGGTGCCATCGATGTCACCAAAACGCGAACCACGCTTCTGGGACCGTGAACTCGTTCCCTTGATCATGCTGGGCGTCGGCCTCGTCCTGGTAGTGATCGCCGCCTTGATAGTCCTGTGGGTAGTCAACGGTGCCCCGGACATCTTTCGCCTCACGGGGTCCTAGGCGAACGGGCGTCTGAAAGTGTCAGTCTGAACGGAGCCCACCGCGTGGGAGCCAGGTTGACGTCCGAAGTCGCTTGCACGCGCCCAGCTCAGCGCCCATCGGGCAACATTGATCTGAGTTCTTCTGCACGGGAAACGATGATCTGACGCTGGTCCCGGGTGAATCTTCTGACCTGCATGTCGAGGACGACACGGCTCCCCAGTGCTCCCACGCCCAACAGCTGACCCACGCGACGGATTGCTTCGTCCGCGTCTTCTGAATCGTCAATCACCTGAAGACCTCGTAGCGCCGATCCACCGCCCGCTCCAGGGCCTCGAGGATCATTAATTCGTCCCTCATCCGCCGCTCATCCTCATCCATGCCGCGATTCTTGCACGACCGGCAGTCTTTGGGGCATCTCCGGCCAGTGTGGGGATCCTTCCCGGGCACCTCAGTTGAACGCGGACCGAGGGCTATGGCATCCAGATCATGGGCAGTTACGGTGGCTCCATGAGGGACAGGATGCTGATCATGTGCGGGACGACAGAGTTCAATGACGCCCTCGATCACTACGAGACGGAAGGCTGGCGCCGTGCGGAAACTGATCTACGGCATGAATCTGACCCTGGACGGCCACATCGCCGCGGCCGGCGACGACATCGGCTGGGGCGGGCCGAGCGACGAACTGTTCCAGTGGTGGCTCGACCAGGAGCGGGCTAGCAGCCTGTCGCTGTACGGGCGCAAGCTGTGGGAGACAATGAGCTCCTACTGGCCGACCGGCGACCAGCAGCCCAACGCCACCCCGGCGGAGATCGAATTCGCGCGGAACTGGCGGGACACCCCGAAGGTGGTGTTCTCCTCGACGAACGACAAGGTGGACTGGAACACCCGTCTGGTCACCGGCGACGCGATCGCCGAGATCACCCGGCTCAAAGCAGGGGACGGCGGCCCGATGAACGTCGGCGGCGCAACGCTCGCCGGGGCGGCCATGAGGGCAGGGCTGATCGACGAATACGCGCTAGCCACCCATCCGGTCCTGATAGGCGGCGGCACGCCGTTCTTCACCTCGCTGGACAGCTGGGTGAACCTGAACCTGGTGGAGACGCGGACGTTTCCCGACGGCGTGGTCCTGACAAGGTACGAGACGAAGCGCTGAGGTGGTCGACACCCAGATTCGAAGCGCCATCCGCCTGCGCGGCGAAGGATGCTCGCAAAGGGTCAGTTCATGCCGCCAGGGTCCCCGCCCTCGGTGCGGTCCCAGTGCTCACGCAACAGCTGGGCGAGCCGTCCGGGCTCCACCCGGTGCGGGGGTCGAAGTGGTGGCGGCCTGCGAACACTTCGAGCCGGAAGTCGGGGAAAACCGCAGACAGGCGCCGGGCAATCTCACCGAACTGGTCCGGGTTGCTCAGGGCGCCCATGACGAACAGGACCGGGGCGTCGAACGCAGCCAACCGTCCGCGGTCCAGGTCGTAGCTCCGGAAGCTGCGCAAGAACGCCGCGATGCCGGCCGGCCGCCTGGCCAGCCACGGCGGAGGGCGTCCGGCGCCGGCGGCGGCAGGACGACGTCGGGCCTGACCTGGAGCTGCATGAACCCCTGCATGAACTGCCCGCGCGGGAGGGTTTCCAGCCGATCAAATGCCTTCCACAACTCAGCGTGGGTCGGGCTCCAGTCCCAGGTTCCGGCCCAGGGCGGTTCCAGCAGGGCCAGGCTCAGCAGGCGCTGCGGGTGTTTGGCGGCGAACGCCAAGGCAGCCGAGCCGCCCCGGAATATCCGGCGAGGTGGAATGAATCCCACCCCGGGCGTCGGCTTCGCGCAGGACACCCGCAATCTCGGTGTCCAGGCTCCAGCCGGGCGGCGGCTCGTCACCCGCATAGAGTTCCAGGTCCTTGGCGACGGCCTGCACGTCCGGCCCCAGAGCCTCGAGGAGCGCGCCGTAGGCCAGCTGCGCGGGAAGAACAGCACCCGGAAGAAGAATGACCCGAATCGGTCCCATGCCAAAAACGATACGCCCGGCAGGGCAGGGTTCAAGGGACGTGCCGCACGACGGCTGGCCGGCAGCCGCCGTCGGACCGGGCTGCTACCGGGCCTTGGGGATGAGGATCCACAACGCGATGTAGACGATCTCCCCGACGCCGAAGAGGCCGAAAAACACGAACCCGAGGCGGACCAGCGTCACGGAGATGCCGAAGCGGCCGGCAATGGCCGCGCAGACTCCGGCGATGATCTTGCGGTTCCGTGGCCTCATCAGTGATTGTTCCATCCAGCCAAAGTAGCAGTGCGGGCCGGTCCTGAGAACAGCCCCGGCCCAAGAACGACAAACGCCAGCGGGACCTCCTCCGGCGGCAAAAGCCGCACCGGGAGGGCACGCTGGCGTTTTATTTGCGCCGAAACGGCGCCGTCAAACCCGGCCTACGGCGTAGGCATGCCGCCATTGACGTTGAGCGTCTCGCCGATCACGTAGCTGGACTCGGCTGAGGCCAGGAACACGTACGCCGGGGCGAGCTCGGCCGGCTGGCGGCACGGCCCACCGGAGTCTCCTTGCCAAACTCCGGCAGATCCTGGGTGCGCTGCCCGCCGCTGGGCTGGAGCGGAGTCCAGATGGGGCCGGGCGCCACCGCGTTGACCCGGATGCCCTTGGGCGCGAGTTGCTGCGCCAGACCCTTGGTGAAGTTGTTGATGGCGCCTTTGGTGGAGGCGTAGTCCACCAGTGTCTCCGAGGGGCTGTACGCCTGGATGGACGTGGTGTTGATGATGCTCGACCCGGCCGGAAGGTGCGGCAGCGCCTCCTTGGTCAGCCAGAACATCGCGTACACATTGGTTTTGTAGGTGTGGTCAAACTCGACGTCGGTGATGTCGCCCAGCGCTTCCTGCGCCACCTGCTTGCCGGCGTTGTTCACCAGGATGTCCAAACCGCCCAGCTCGCGCACGGCGGTCTCCACCAGTTGACGGCACATCGCCGAGTCCTTGAGATCGCCGGGAACCTTGACGGCCTTGCGCCCGGCCTTTTCAATCAGCTCCGCGATCCGGGCCGCGTCCTCTTCCTCCTCCGGAAGGTAGGACATAACTACGTCGGCACCCTCGCGGGCGAAGGCGATCGCTGTTGCGGCGCCTATCCCGGAGTCCGCGCCGGTGATGAGTGCCTTGCGGCCGTCGAGCCGGCCGGTGCCGCGGTAGGTGTCCTCGCCCAGGTCGGCCTTGGGCATCATCTTGGAGTCCAGGCCGGGTTCCGGCTGGCTCTGCTCGGGCGGCTCCACCTGCTCGTACGCCGTGACGGGGTTCCTGAACGTGTACTGGTCAGTCATGGTGCTCCTCCGGATCGTCGGGCCTCGGCGCGGACGCTCACACGCCGCGCGCATGCTAAGCATGCTTACCATCCACCCTAGTCACGGCGAGGGCGGGCTCGCAACGGGCAGGGCGCACGGCGGGGAGGACCCGCGGCGAGAGGGCCCGCGCAGCGGTTCTGGCACGATGTCCAGCATGCATACCACGGGCCCGGCCCTCCCCGGCACGGTTCCCGCCTACGATCTTCGCGTCAGCATCCAGGGCACCGAACCCGAGATCTGGCGGCGCCTGCGGGTGCCGGAAACCATCACCGTCCCGGAGCTGCACCGGGCCCTTCAGACGGCCTTCGGCTGGGAGAACCGGCACCTCTTTGGCATCCGGTGTGTGGACCGGCACGGCCAGCCCCGCGTCATCATCGGCCCGGACGACGCGGCGGAGGAGATGGGCGACGAGCCGGCGTCCGGCGTCGTGCTCTTTGAGCTCCTGGACGCACAGCAGGCCGGGCCGGCCACGCTCGAATACGAGTACGACTTCGGCGATGCGTGGACGCACCTCTTCGAGGTGGTGGGCCCGGCCGAACTGCCAGCCGGCACCGTGCGCTGCATCGGCGGCGCCAACCGGGGTCCGGTGGAGGACGCCGGCGGGACCTCCGGCTATGCGCGCCTCATAGAAGCCCTGGCCGACCCGGCGGACGAGGACCACCAGGACCTCGCCGGCTGGTACACGTTCGCGACGGGCCAGGACGCCGGCACCTTTACGCCGTACGTGTTCGACGCCGATGCACTCAACCTCCGCCTGGACGCGCTGGCGAAACGCCGCTGGCCGGAACCGCCACGGACGAGGAAATCGACGCCGTCGTCCGGCCCGTGCAGTGGCTGCTCACTCAGGCGGGCGCTGACGGACTGCAGTTAACCCAGGACGGCTACCTCAAACCCGCCGTGGTGCGCCAGGCCGTCAGCGAGCTGGGGTGGGACTACCGCTGGCCCGGAGCGGCGAGCCGAGAAAGCCAGACCCCGCCCGTTCTGGTGCTCCGGCAGCAGCTCCAGGCCTGGAAGCTGCTGCGGAAGAGCAAGGGCCGGCTGGTCCTGTCGCCGGCGGGCCGCAAGATGCACGACGGCGGCCGCCCTCTGGGATTACCTCGCCACCGCGGTGGCCTTCCCGGCGGACGCGGCGACGGCCCTGGTGACCCGCATCGTGGTCCACTGGCTGTTTGAGGGCTCCACCCCGTCCTGGGGCGAGCGGGAACGGATTATCGCGGACATGCTGAACGCTGCCGGCTTCCGGGTGGCAACGGGAAGCCGGTGCTGGTGGACGACGCCCGGGAACTCTATTCGGACGTGCGCTGGACGTTGGACTGCCTGCAGCTGAAAGTCCCGGAACGCACCTTTAGTGACGTAGCGGCCCTGACCGACGGCGGACGGAAGTTCCTGATGCACCTTCAGGGGCTGCTCGAGGGCATTTGACGGCTGGCCTGCTGTGCGCGGCTGGTCCTGCGTTGCGGGTGTGAGCCAGTACACAGAGCCCGATTCTGCTCGTTTGGCCGGAGAAAGCCGGCCTGACTGCGTGGTTTCCGCGCCGTTCCGGGGTTTCGGCGCTGTGGGAGAGGGCTGGTGGGTGGATTTGTGTCGGGCCCTGGTGGCGTGTACAGTTATTCGAGTCGCCGCCGCTGATGCGGAAAGATAGCGACCGACCCCCTTCTAAATGGCCTGAAAATGGTTCGCTGTTGAGCGTGCCGGAGTAGGGTGGGGATCCTCTTGTGGGGCTGGGAATCGCGGAAACGTTGATTTGCAAAGCTTCACGGGTTCGGGTAAGTTTGAAAAGTTGCTCCGGAGCGATCCGCGACCGAAAGGGTTGTGGTGGTGCCGGGTGTGTCTGTTGTTTGAGAACTCAATAGTGTGCCAAGTTTGTTGATACCAATTTATTGTATTGAATTGGTTGAATTTGCCGGGCCCGCCACCCCGTGGTGTGGTCTGGTGTTTTTGGCTGGTTTCAAATTTTGTGCATTGTGTGCATCCCGTTTTCCCGGGGCGCATGGTGTGTCTGTTTTTCTTCAACGGAGAGTTTGATCCTGGCTCAGGATGAACGCTGGCGGCGTGCTTAACACATGCAAGTCGAACGATGATCCCAGCTTGCTGGGGGATTAGTGGCGAACGGGTGAGTAACACGTGAGTAACCTGCCCTTAACTCTGGGATAAGCCTGGGAAACTGGGTCTAATACCGGATATGACTCCTCATCGCATGGTGGGGGTGGAAAGCTTTATTGTGGTTTTGGATGGACTCGCGGCCTATCAGCTTGTTGGTGAGGTAATGGCTCACCAAGGCGACGACGGGTAGCCGGCCTGAGAGGGTGACCGGCCACACTGGGACTGAGACACGGCCCAGACTCCTACGGGAGGCAGCAGTGGGGAATATTGCACAATGGGCGAAAGCCTGATGCAGCGACGCCGCGTGAGGGATGACGGCCTTCGGGTTGTAAACCTCTTTCAGTAGGGAAGAAGCGAAAGTGACGGTACCTGCAGAAGAAGCGCCGGCTAACTACGTGCCAGCAGCCGCGGTAATACGTAGGGCGCAAGCGTTATCCGGAATTATTGGGCGTAAAGAGCTCGTAGGCGGTTTGTCGCGTCTGCCGTGAAAGTCCGGGGCTCAACTCCGGATCTGCGGTGGGTACGGGCAGACTAGAGTGATGTAGGGGAGACTGGAATTCCTGGTGTAGCGGTGAAATGCGCAGATATCAGGAGGAACACCGATGGCGAAGGCAGGTCTCTGGGCATTAACTGACGCTGAGGAGCGAAAGCATGGGGAGCGAACAGGATTAGATACCCTGGTAGTCCATGCCGTAAACGTTGGGCACTAGGTGTGGGGGACATTCCACGTTTTCCGCGCCGTAGCTAACGCATTAAGTGCCCCGCCTGGGGAGTACGGCCGCAAGGCTAAAACTCAAAGGAATTGACGGGGGCCCGCACAAGCGGCGGAGCATGCGGATTAATTCGATGCAACGCGAAGAACCTTACCAAGGCTTGACATGAACCGGAAACACCTGGAAACAGGTGCCCCGCTTGCGGTCGGTTTACAGGTGGTGCATGGTTGTCGTCAGCTCGTGTCGTGAGATGTTGGTTAAGTCCCGCAACGAGCGCAACCCTCGTTCTATGTTGCCAGCGCGTGATGGCGGGGACTCATAGGAGACTGCCGGGGTCAACTCGGAGGAAGGTGGGGACGACGTCAAATCATCATGCCCCTTATGTCTTGGGCTTCACGCATGCTACAATGGCCGGTACAAAGGGTTGCGATACTGTGAGGTGGAGCTAATCCCAAAAAGCCGGTCTCAGTTCGGATTGGGGTCTGCAACTCGACCCCATGAAGTCGGAGTCGCTAGTAATCGCAGATCAGCAACGCTGCGGTGAATACGTTCCCGGGCCTTGTACACACCGCCCGTCAAGTCACGAAAGTTGGTAACACCCGAAGCCGGTGGCCTAACCCCTTGTGGGAGGGAGCTGTCGAAGGTGGGACTGGCGATTGGGACTAAGTCGTAACAAGGTAGCCGTACCGGAAGGTGCGGCTGGATCACCTCCTTTCTAAGGAGCACCTACAACCGCCGTGCCTCATGTATGTGAGTGTGGCGGGGTTGTCAGGAGTAGGCCCGTTGCGCAGGCGATTGTTCTGCGGCGGGTGCTCACGGGTGGAATATCAACAAATAGCGGCCGCGTGTTCTTTCCCGGCGCCCAGTACGGATCCTCTCTTCTTCGGAAGGGCGGTGGTCCTGGAACGGTGCGGGGTTTGGTTGCGCGGTTTAGTGTTTGGCACACTGTTGGGTCCTGAGACAACAGGACCACGGTCCATGGTCTGTCCCTTTGGGGGCGGGGTGTGGGGTGTGGGACTTGTGTTTCTGGTTTCCTGGCTGCACCGAGCGCACACGAGACGTGTGCGGGGGTGTGTGGTACGGGGTTGTTGTTTGAGAACTACATAGTGGACGCGAGCATCTTTTATAAGAAGCAATTTCCAAGAATATGAACCTGGATCTGGCCCGGGCGCCCTTTGGGGTGTGTGGGTTGGTTTTCATGGTTCTCTCGAAAATTAGCGTTTTTGATCTTTTGTGGTCAAGTTTTTAAGAGCACACGGTGGATGCCTTGGCATTAGGAGCCGAAGAAGGACGTAGGAATCTGCGATAAGCCTGGGGGAGTCGATAACCGGACTGTGATCCCAGGGTGTCCGAATGGGGAAACCCCGCCAGGGGCGCGAGTTACCTGGTGACCCGCATCTGAACACATAGGGTGCGTGGAGGGAACGCGGGGAAGTGAAACATCTCAGTACCCGCAGGAAGAGAAAACAATAGTGATTCCGTCAGTAGTGGCGAGCGAACGCGGATCAGGCTAAACCGTTCCATGTGTGATAGCCGGCGGGCGTTGCATGGTCGGGGTTGTGGGACTTCCCATTCTGTCTCTGCCGGGGCAGTGGGGTGAGTAGTACAGGCATAGGTGAACGGTCTTGAAAGGCCGGCCAGAGAGGGTGTGAGCCCCGTAACCGAAATGTTGTGTACCGCCCGGTGAAGTATCCCAAGTAGCACGGGGCCCGAGAAATCCCGTGCGAATCTGTCAGGACCACCTGATAAGCCTAAATACTCCCTAATGACCGATAGCGGACCAGTACCGTGAGGGAAAGGTGAAAAGTACCCCGGGAGGGGAGTGAAACAGTACCTGAAACCGTGTGCTTACAATCCGTCGGAGCCTCCGCAGCTTGCTGTGTTGTGGTGACGGCGTGCCTTTGAAGAATGAGCCTGCGAGTTAGTGTTACGTCGCGAGGTTAACCCGTGTGGGGAAGCCGTAGCGAAAGCGAGTCTGAATAGGGCGTTGCAGTGGCGTGATCTAGACCCGAAGCGAAGTGATCTACCCATGGCCAGGTTGAAGCGACGGTAAGACGTCGTGGAGGACCGAACCCACTTCAGTTGAAAATGGAGGGGATGAGCTGTGGGTAGGGGTGAAAGGCCAATCAAACTTCGTGATAGCTGGTTCTCCCCGAAATGCATTTAGGTGCAGCGTTGCGTGTTTCTTACCGGAGGTAGAGCTACTGGATGGCTAATGGGCCCTACAAGGTTACTGACGTCAGCCAAACTCCGAATGCCGGTAAGTGAGAGCGCAGCAGTGAGACTGTGGGGGATAAGCTTCATAGTCGAGAGGGAAACAGCCCAGACCACCAACTAAGGCCCCTAAGCGTGTGCTAAGTGGGAAAGGATGTGGAGTTGCGAAGACAACCAGGAGGTTGGCTTAGAAGCAGCCATCCTTAAAAGAGTGCGTAATAGCTCACTGGTCAAGTGATTCCGCGCCGACAATGTAGCGGGGCTCAAGTACACCGCCGAAGTTGTGGATTTCAGACAATAGCCCAGCCGGTCCCTTCGTGGGGTTGGTTCAGGCGTCTGGAGTGGTAGGGGAGCGTCGTGTGGGCAGTGAAGTCGCGGTGTAAACCAGCGGTGGAGCCTACACGAGTGAGAATGCAGGCATGAGTAGCGAAAGACGGGTGAGAAACCCGTCCGCCGAATGATCAAGGGTTCCAGGGTCAAGCTAATCTGCCCTGGGTAAGTCGGGACCTAAGGCGAGGCCGACAGGCGTAGTCGATGGACAACGGGTTGATATTCCCGTACCGGCGAAAAACCGCCCATGCTGAACAGGGGATACTAACCGCCCGAGACCTGCCCGATCACCCTTGTGGTGTGAGGGTTTTGGTGGAGCGCGGGACCTGATCCTGGGAGGCAAGCGTATTAACAGGTGTGACGCAGGAAGGTAGCCGAGCCGGGCGATGGTTGTCCCGGTCTAAGGATGTAGGGCGAACGGTAGGCAAATCCGCCGTTCATGATGCCTGAGATCCGATGGGACTCCCGTAAGGGGGATTCGGTGATCCTATGCTGCCGAGAAAAGCATCGACGCGAGGTTTTAGCCGCCCGTACCCCAAACCGACACAGGTGATCAGGTAGAGAATACTAAGGCGATCGAGAGAATTATGGTTAAGGAACTCGGCAAAATGCCCCCGTAACTTCGGGAGAAGGGGGCCCCCATCGTGATGGACACTAGCTGTCCGGAGCGTGCAGGGGCCGCAGAGACCAGGGGAAGCGACTGTTTACTAAAAACACAGGTCCGTGCGAAGTCGCAAGACGATGTATACGGACTGACTCCTGCCCGGTGCTGGAAGGTTAAGAGGACCGGTTAGCCGCAAGGCGAAGCTGAGAATTTAAGCCCCAGTAAACGGCGGTGGTAACTATAACCATCCTAAGGTAGCGAAATTCCTTGTCGGGTAAGTTCCGACCTGCACGAATGGAGTAACGACTTCCCCGCTGTCTCAACCATAAACTCGGCGAAATTGCAGTACGAGTAAAGATGCTCGTTACGCGCAGCAGGACGGAAAGACCCCGAGACCTTTACTATAGTTTGGTATTGGTGTTCGGAGTGGCTTGTGTAGGATAGGTGGGAGACGTTGAAGCCCGGACGCCAGTTCGGGTGGAGTCATCGTTGAAATACCACTCTGGTCACTTTGGACATCTAACTTCGGCCCGTAATCCGGGTCAGGGACAGTGCCTGATGGGTAGTTTAACTGGGGCGGTTGCCTCCTAAAAAGTAACGGAGGCGCCCAAAGGTTCCCTCAGCCTGGTTGGCAATCAGGTGTCGAGTGTAAGTGCACAAGGGAGCTTGACTGTGAGAGAGACATCTCGAGCAGGGACGAAAGTCGGGACTAGTGATCCGGCGGTACATTGTGGAATGGCCGTCGCTCAACGGATAAAAGGTACCTCGGGGATAACAGGCTGATCTTGCCCAAGAGTCCATATCGACGGCATGGTTTGGCACCTCGATGTCGGCTCGTCGCATCCTGGGGCTGGAGTAGGTCCCAAGGGTTGGGCTGTTCGCCCATTAAAGCGGTACGCGAGCTGGGTTTAGAACGTCGTGAGACAGTTCGGTCCCTATCCGCTGCGCGCGCAGGAAATTTGAGAAGGGCTGTCCTTAGTACGAGAGGACCGGGACGGACGAACCTCTGGTGTGTCAGTTGTACTGCCAAGTGCACCGCTGATTAGCTACGTTCGGATGGGATAACCGCTGAAAGCATCTAAGCGGGAAGCTCGCTTCGAGATGAGATTTCCATACACCTTGTGTGTGAGAGGCCCCCAGCCAGACCACTGGGTTGATAGGCCGGATGTGGAAGCGAGGACTAACGACTCGTGAAGCTGACCGGTACTAATAGGCCGATAACTTACACCACACACCCTCCGTGAACGGATTCAAAAGACGTTCACACCAGGGAAGGGGTACAAAGAAAACAAGACTGCTTGCGTCCACTATGTGGTTCCCAACCAACAAACCCGCCACGGGAAGTTGCTTGAGAACCAAAAACTACATAACAACACCACAACTGCACCAGCATCACCGGTGCAGGAAGTTGTAACCACAAATTTCCCACCACCACACCCCAGGGTCTGGACGGTGCGGAGCAAGGGTTACGGCGGTCATAGCGTGGGGGAAACGCCCGGTCCCATTCCGAACCCGGAAGCTAAGACCCACAGCGCCGATGGTACTGCACCCGGGAGGGTGTGGGAGAGTAGGTCACCGCCGGAACATCATTAAGGTCGAGGACCCCCAACCATGTTGGGGGTCCTCCCGCATTTAACGCCGAAATCAACAGAGGGAACGTTGGTCAGCCCGGCCTCGTTGTGGTTCGGTAGGCTCGAATTCGACAGCCAGTTACCGCTTCCTCACAAAGGACTCCTTCATGACCGCACGGACCATTGTCATCACCGGCGCCAGCGACGGCATCGGTGCGTCCGCCGCCCGGACTCTCAGCAAACAGGGGGAGCAGGTGGTGGTGGTCGGGCGCTCCGCTGAGAAGACCCAGCTGATCGCGGCAGAGATCGGTGCGGACCATTTCATCGCGGACTTCGCGGATCTGGCACAGGTGCGCCAGCTTGCAGCGCAGCTCAAGGAAAAGTACCCGCGCATAGACGTCCTGGCGAACAACGCCGGCGGCATTATGGGCAAGCGTGAACTCACCGTGGACGGCCACGAGAAGACCTTCCAGGTCAACCACCTGGCCCCGTTCCTGCTGACCACCGGGCTGATGGATGTCCTCACCGCCAGCAACGCCACCGTCATCAACACCTCCAGCGCCGCCAACGGATTCGGCAAACTGGACCTATTCGACCTCGACTCGGCCCAGGGCTACTCCACCAACCGGGCGTACGGCACCGGGAAGCTCGCGAATATCCTTTTCACCAGTGAGCTCCACCGTCGCTTCAGCGCCGAAGGGATCAGGACTGCGGCGTTCCACCCCGGCGTTGTAGCCACCAACTTTGCGGCGGAGTCCACCAGTCCGATGCGGCACGCCTACAAGACGATCCTCAACCGTTTCCTGCTGAGCCCCGAACAGGGCGCGGACACACTTGTGTGGCTCGCCACGGCCACGCCCGGGCAGGATTGGATCTCCGGTGCCTACTACGCAAAACGCGCGCTGGCGAAGGCCAACAAGCAGGCCTACGATGCCGAACTGGCACGGGAGCTGTGGGACCGCAGCGCAGAGATGGCGGGCGCCGACCTCGACGAGCTCGACCGCCGGGCGTAACGACGCCCCGCCGGATCTGCGGGAGCGTCGGCGGATTTAGCGCCCGGCGTCGACCTTGTCGATCGCCGTGAGCGCGCTCTCCATCGTCCCGGCCAGCTCGCTGGCCGGGGCGGCTTCGCGAACAGGTAGCCCTGCAGGGAGTCGCACCCGCGCTCCATCAGGTACCGGGCCTGCGCCGGCGTCTCGATGCCCTCGGCCGTGACCTTCAGGCCCAGGGCATGCGCTGCGTTGATCATGGTGCCGAAGAACGGCAGCTGCTCCTGGCCGGTCTTGATCATGGCCACGAAGGAGCGGTCGATCTTGACCTTGTCCAGCGGCAGCTCCTTGAGCCGCCCAGGGACGCGTAGCCTGTGCCGAAGTCGTCCATCGCGATCCGCACGCCGGCTTCCCGCAGCTGCCGCAGCTGGCGCAGCACGTCCGAGTCCGACTCGAAGAACACACTTTCGGTCAGCTCCAGCATGAGCTGGCGCGGATCCACGCCGGTGGACGCCACAATCGCGAGCACGTCGGTGGCGAAGTCGCGGTTCTGGAACTGCAGGCCCGAGACGTTCACGGCGACGCTGTACGCGGCGTCGCCGGCCAGCCAGGGCCGGATTTCTGCGCAGGCCCGGCGCATGACCTCGTCGCCGATCTCGCGGATCAGGCCGCTCTGCTCGGCCACGGGCAGGAACTGGTTGGGCGGGACCAGCCGGCCGTGCCGCTCCCACCGCGCGAACGCCTCGAACTGCACCACGGCGCCGAGCCCGGGGACACCACGGGCTGGTAATGGACCGAGATCTGGCCCAGCTCCACCGCCTGCCGGAGCCCAGCCTGGCCGTCCTCCTTGGCGGCCACGGTGTTCAGCATCTCCGGCCGGAAGCGCAGCCAGGCGTTCTTGCCCCCGGTCTTCGCCGCCGTCATGGCCGCGTCGGCCTGCCGCAGCAGTTCCGCGCCGTCGAGGGTCTGGGCGGTCCTGGACGCCAGCCCCATGCTGACACCGGGCCGGACCAGGGAGCCGCCCACGCGCAGCGGCTCGTACAGCGACTCGGCGATCCGCTTGGCCACGGCGTCGGCGTTGAGGCATTCGGTCAGCAGCACCACAAACTCGTCGCCGCCGAGCCGGGCCACGGTGTCGTGCGGCCGCACGCAGTTGCGCAGCCGGCTGGCGACCTCCACCAGCAGCTCGTCCGCGGAGGAGCGGCCCAGCATGTCGTTGAGGTTCTTGAAGTCATCCAGGTTCAGCAGCAGCACGTCCACCGGATCCGGCCGGCGCAGCGCCGCCGCGAGCCGCTCGTTGAACAGGGTGCCGTTGGGCAGCGATGTCAGCGGATCACGCAGCACCCCGGCCCGCAGCTGGTCGTCATGCGCGGCGAACGCGGCGGGAACGGCCGCGGAGGCCGCTAGGGTACGACGGCGGTGCGTCGCGGCGTCCGCGGTTGCCCCTGCGGCGCTGTGAAGCGTGCCGGCAGGGCCGGCGTCGGCCGCACCGTGGGCTGCACCGCCGGGGCGGGCGCCGGAAAACCCGACCGAGCCGTTTCCGGAAGCAGAGACCGGACGGTGCCCGGCGCCGCGGACCGCAAGCGCGACGGACCGCGCGGCCGGCCCCGCACCGGCGTCGGGCGGCAGCAGTGAGCAGGTGATCTCAACGGGGAGCTCGGTGCCGTCAGCACGGCGGCCGGAACCGGCGAAAGGCTGGCGGGACCGGGGCACGGAGGCACCCAGCCCGGCCAGAACACCATGGAAGGGTTCGCGGGAAGCCTCGGCCAGGATCAAGGACGAATCAGCGCCCAGCAGCTGGGTCCGGGAGTAGCCGAAGAACTCCTCGGCGGCGGCGTTCAGGAAGGAGATGGCCCCGTCCGGATCGAGCAGCAGCAGCGGGTCGGGGCTGTGCTCCAGCAGGAGTTGTGCGAGTCCGGATTCCATGTGTTTTGCCTGCCCCCAAGCGACGAAAGTGAAGTGGCAGCCACCCCTTGCGGAGAACAAGGCCGGCTGCGCTCACTGAATCATATGTGGTGCGGGCGCTGCACGTGATACGCGTCATTCAGCAGCCATCTTTGTGTCGCCCCCGACGGCTAACCCGCGGCCCAACAGGCGCCCCGCCCACGGACCGCCGGCTCAACGGACCGCCGGCACCCAGCGCAGCAGAGCCGGTCGGAACCGGCCACCTACACCGGCAGCGGCACACCCTCCAGCGCCGCGATGGCGGCGGCGGAGCTGCGGATGCCGAGCTCGCGCCGCGACTCGGGCTGCGGACGGGAGAACAGGTAGCCCTGCAGGGCGTCGCAGCCGTGATCCATCAGGTAGCGGGCCTGTTCCGGGGTTTCGATGCCCTCGGCCGTCACTTTCAGGCCCAGGCTGCGGGCCATGTGGATCATGGAGGTCAGGATGGGCAGCTTTTCGGTCCCGGTGCGCAGCATGGAGACGAAGGACTTGTCGATCTTGACGATGTCCACGGGGAGCTCCTGCAACCGGCCCAAGGAGGAGTAGCCGGTGCCGAAGTCGTCCAGCGCCACCCGGATCCCGGCCCCCGCAGGGTCACCAGCTGGGTGATGACGTGGCACTGGGCGTCGAAGAAAACGCTCTCCGTCACTTCCAGCACCAGCTGGTGCGGGTCCACGCCGCTCCAAGCCGCGATGTCCAGGACCCGTTCGGCGAAGTCCGGGTGCTGCAGCTGTACACCGGAGACGTTCACGGCCAGGGTCCGGCGCGGGTCCTCGGAGAGCCACGGCTGCAGCTCAGTGCAGCTGCGCCGCAGCACCTCCGCCCCGATCTCCCGGATCAGGCCGCTGCGTTCCGCGGTCTGGATGAACTGGTCCGGCGGCATCAGCTGGCCTTCCCACTGCCACCGGGCCAGCGCCTCGAACTGCACCACTTCCAGCTGCTCGGTGGACACCACCGGCTGGTAGTGCACCGTGATCTGCCCCAGTTCCACGGCCCGCCGCAGCCCGGCCGTCAGCTGGGTGCGTTCCAGCAGCGCCGCGAGCATCTCCGGCCGGAAGTGCACGTAGCAGTTCTTGCCGGCCTCCTTCGCCGCGTACATGGCCAGGTCCGCCTGGCGCAGCAGCTCCGAGGACGTCATGGTCCCGGGGCCGCGCGAGGCCACGCCCAGGCTCAGGCCCGGCCGCATCAGGGTGCCCTCGATGGACACCGGGGCGTTCAGCGCGGCCACCACGCGCTGGGCGACGGCGTCGGAATCGTTGCAGTCCACCAGCAGGACAACGAACTCGTCCCCGCCCAGGCGCGCCACGGTGCCGTGCGGCCCCACGCAGTTCTGCAGCCGCCGCGAGACCTCCACGAGCATCTGGTCCCCGGCGTGGTGCCCCAGGACGTCGTTGACTTCCTTGAAATCGTCCAGGTCCAGCAGCAGCACGTGCACCGGCCCGGGGTAAGCAGCGCGGCGGCGGCGCGTTCGTTGAAGAGCATCCGGTTGGCCAGCCCCGTCAGCGGGTCCCGGAACGCGAGCTCCTTGAGTTTGTCCGTCTGTTCGGCGAGTTCCTCCATGGCACGGCGGGCCTGGTCCTGGGCGCGCTGCCGCGTGGTGATGTCGCGGAAGTTCCAGATCCGGCCCACGATCACGTCCGCGACCTTCTGCGGCCGGGAGTAGAGCTCCACGCTGCGGCCGTCCTTGAACTCCAGCACGTCGTGGCTCTGCTTTCCCCGGTCGGTTTTCAGCTCCGCGACCTTCTGCAGGAAGTAGGCCGGATTCGCCAGCTTCCGGGAGATGAAGGTGACCAGCGCCGTCGGGTCCTCCGCCGCGATCAGCTCCGGCGGCATGCCCCACAACTTGAGGTACTGGTCATTGACCCCGGTGATCTGACCGTCGTTGGAGACCACCACAATCCCGTCGGCGGTGGTCTCAAGCGTGGCATCGAGCAGCGAGACCGCCAGGCGCCGGCCCGAGTCGGTGTCCTCCCGGTGGCTGGCGTCCCGGACGGCGACCGCCATGGCCGGGCCGCCGTCGACCGTTACCAGCGAGCACGTGATCTCCAGCGGCAGTTCGCTGCCATCCCGACGCCGGCCTGCCGCCGCGAACGGCCGCCGGCCCGCCGTGCTGCCGCGTCCCAGCCGGGCAAAGACCCGGAGGAACCCGCCGCGCTCGTCCTCGGAGAGGAGGATGTTGTGCCCGACGCCGAGCAGCTGTTCGCGCGGATAGCCAAACAGCCGCTCGGCCGCCGAGTTCACGAACGCGATGGTTCCGTCCGCGGTCAGCAGCACGAAAGCATCGGGGCCCTGCTCCAGCAGGCTTTCTTCAATCCCAGTTCCCACGGTGATACGGGCCCCCAAAGCGACGGATGTTGACAGACGTGACTAACGGTCCGGCGGCGGTGCCGCGGACAAAGTGTTTCCTGCATCATAGGGTCCGTTGCGCCTGTGTCCAGCATCACAGCGCCGGACTTTTCGCAGGTCAGCGGCGTCCGGCCACCCGATCACCGCGGAGGGCGGCGAATGCCCCGGCGGAACGGGTGATCGCGGAGGCCAAGCCGGGCTCGGCTTCGGGGCCGGAAAACAGGAACCCCTGGAGCGAATCGCAGTCGAGGTTCATCAGGTATTCGGCCTGCGCCGCCGTTTCCACCCCTCGGCCGTGACGGTCAAGCCCAGGCCGTGGGCCATGCTGATCATGCAGCTGAGGATCGGCAGGTTCTCCTTGCCCGTGTGGATCATGGACGTGAAGGACTGGTCGATCTTCAGCGTGTCCACAGGCAGGTCCTGGAGCCGGCCAAGGGAGGAGTACCCGGTGCCGAAGTCATCCAGGGCCACCCGCACGCCGGCCTTGCGGAGCGCGGTGAGCTGCTGGATGACGTGGCAGTCGTCGTCGAAGAACACACTCTCGGTGACCTCCAGGACCAGCTGCCGCGGATCCACGCCGCAGGATTCGGTGACGGCCAGCACCAGCTCGGCGAAGTCGCCGTGCTGCAACTGGACCCCGGAGACGTTGACGGCGAGGGACCGCGCGGGGTCTCCCGCGAGCCAGGGCTTCAGCTCGGTGCAGCCTTTCAGGAGGACCTCGGTGCCGATCTCGACGATCAGGCCGCTGCGCTCCGCCGCCGGGATGAACTGCTGCGGCGGGACGGTTTCGCCGTCGCGCTCCCAGCGGGCCAGCGCCTCGACCTTGACCACGACGCCGCGCCGGGTCGAGATGATCGGCTGGTAGTGGACGGCGATCTGGCCGGCGTCGACGGCCAGCCGGAGGCCGGCCTCCAGTTCGGTGCGCTGGACGAGGCTCTTCATCATTTCCGGCCGGAACCGCAGGTACCTGTTCTTCCCGGCGGATTTCGCCGCGTACATGGCGACGTCGGCCCGGCGCAGCAGCTCGGAGGCGTCCACGGCGTCCTCGCTGATGGACGCCAGCCCCAGGCTCAGGCTGGGGCGCAGCATGGTCCCGTCGATCCAGAGCGGGACCCGGAGCGAGTCGACGATCCGCCCGGCCACCGCCTCGGCGTCCAGCGAGCCGACCAGCAGCACCACGAATTCGTCACCGCCCAGGCGTGCTACAACGTCGTTCGGGCGGACACATTCGCGCAGCCGGCGGCCCACCTCGATCAGCATCTGGTCGCCGGCGTGGTGGCCCAGGATGTCGTTGACTTCCTTGAAGTCGTCCAGGTCCAGGAGCAGGACGTCGACGGCGGTGCCGCACGGCCCGCGCAGTGCCGCCGCGAGGTGGTCGCTGAAGAGCTGGCGGTTGGACAGACCGGTCAGCGGGTCCTTGAACGCGAGGTCCTTGAGCTGCGCGGCCTGCTCGGCGAGGTCGGCCATCGCCTGGGTGATCCGGTCCTGCGCGATCCGTGCCGGGGTCACGTCCCGGAAGCTCCAGACGCGGCCAACCACGACTTCCGCGACTTTCTGCGGGCGGGAGTAGCGTTCGAAGGTCCGGCCGTCGCGGAAGTCCAGGACGTCGTGGCTTTCCGCGGAGGGGTCGGCGTAGAGCGCGGTGACCTTCTCGACAAACTGCGCGGGATCCACCAGCTGGTCCAGGACGAAGCCCATCACGGCCTCGTCGTCCTGGGTGGCCAGGAGCTCCCGCGGGATGCCCCACATGGAGATGAACTGGTTGTTGACGCCGGCGATCCGGCCGTCGCCGCTGACCACAAGAATGCCGTCCGCCGTGGATTCCAGCGTGGCGCTGAGCAGGGACATGGCTTCGCGCAGTCCCGCGTCGGCGGCCTGCCGGTGGGAGGTGTCGCGGACGGCGACGGCCATGCTGACGGGGGCGTCGTCGCTGTCCTGGGCCAGCAGCGAGCAGGCCACTTCGCCCTGGAATTCGGTGCCGTCCCGCCGCAGCCCGTAGGCCTCGACCGGGTGGAAGGAGGGTGGCGTCGTGGTGGGGGACCGCGGTGGCGGCGGGGCCGGCGTCGGCGTCCTGACCGGGGACCGCGGTGGTGACGTGACCGGCGTCGGCGTCCTTGCGGAGGGCGAAGAAGATGCGCTGGAGGCCGCTGCGGAAGCCTTCGGCGAGGAGCATCCGGTGGTCCCGGCCCAGGAGCTCGTCGCGGGTGTAGCCGAACATGCGTTCCGTGGCGGCGTTGACGCGGAGGATGGTGCCGTCCTCGGTGACCACCAGGAGGGCGTCCGGGCTGGATTCCAGCACCGCCTCGATGGCGGGCGCCGGGTATGGCGAAGCTGTCACGCGGCAACCGCCGAGCGAATGTGAGACCACCGGTATTTCATTGAAAAGCCCTCCCTCAGGAAATCATAGGGGTCGCGCCGCCGGGCTGGGTCCAAGCTGTGCGCGCGGCGTTTTGGCGGACGGGTTTCGGCGGGATGCAGCGGGGCGGCTTCGGCGGTGGGCGTTACCCCGGCCGGTGTCCCGCGGCGCTCAGGCGGGTGGTGATGGTCCCGGCGGTGTGCCCCCGGCCGAGGCCGCGGACCGTCCAGCCTTCCGCCGCCCAGGCGGAGGCGTCGAGGACGTTCCGCGCGTCCAGGAGGGTCCGGCGGCGAACGAGCGCCCCGGCGTCGGCCGGCGAGAGCCCGGTGTACTCGTCCCATTCGGTCAACAGAAGCACCAGTTCCGCCCCGTCCAGCGCCTGGGCCGTGGACGGCTCGAAGCGCAGCTGCGGGAAGCGCAGCCACGCGTTGTTGATCGCGGCGGGGTCCGTCACGGTGACATGCGCGCCGGCCGACGCCAGCTGCAGGGCGACGTCCAGGGCCGGGGAATCGCGGATGTCGTCCGTGTCCGGTTTGAAGGCCGCGCCGAGCACCGTGACCCGTCGGCCGCCAAGCTGGCCGCCGCACAGCTCCCGCGCCACCCCGACCGTGCGGGAACGCTGGCCCCGGTTGATGGCATCCACCACGTCCATCCACCGGTCCACCGAATCCACACCCAGGCCCACGGCCTGGGCCCGGAGCGAGCGGATGTCCTTGGGCAGGCAGCCGCCGCCGAACCCCAGCCCGGCGTGGAGGTACCGGCTGCCGATGCGCGGGTCCAGGCCCATGGCCGCGCCGAGTTGTTTCACGTCGGCGCCCGTTGCGTCGCAGAGCTCGGCCATCGCGTTGATGAAACTGAGCTTCGTGGCCAAGTACGCGTTCGACGCCGACTTGATCAGTTCCGCCGTGGCGAAGTTGCAGACCAGCCGCGGAATCCCGGCGGCCAGCAGGGGAGCGTAGACGGCGTCGAGGGCCGCGGTGATTGCTGCGGCTGAGTCCGGGACGCCGTAGACCAGGCGGTCCGGGACCAGCGAGTCCTTGACCGCGGTGCCTTGGCGCAGGAATTCGGGGTTCCAGCCCAGGAGCACGTCCGGCCGCGGGGACAACACCCCACTGAGCATGTCCACCGTTCCGACCGGAACCGTGGACTTGCCCACCACCGCGGACCCGGCGGCCAGATGGGGAGCAGCGCCTCCGTGGCGGCGACGAGGTAACTGAGGTCGGCGCCGTCGGACGTCTTGGACTGCGGCGTGCCCACGCAGAGGAAGTGCAGCTCGGCGCCGGTAGCGTCCGCGAAATCTGTGGAGAAGCTGAGCCGGCCGGTGGTGACGCCGTCGCGCAGGAGCTCGTCCAGCCCGGGCTCGAAGAACGGCGCTGCGCCGCGGCCCAGCTGCTCGACTTTGCCGGCGTCGACGTCGATGCCAACCACGGTGTGGCCCATCGACGCGAGGGTGGCCGCGTGCACGGCTCCCAGGTAGCCGCAGCCGATCACGGAAATTTTCACAGGGCGACTCCTTGAGGGGTGGTGCTGGTTGTTCGGCTTGCAAGGGGGACGTTGGCGGTGAGGACCGCCTCGTAGTGCTGGACCAGCTCGGCGCCCAGGGCGGACCACGTCCGGCCCTGGACCGAAGCGTGGGCCGCCGCTGCGAACGCGCGGCGCTTGGCGTCGTCGCCCATCAGGTCCGCCACGCGGGCGCGCAGCGCGGCGAGGTCGCCCGGCTCGTACAGCCAGCCGGTACGGGAGTTTTCGACGAGGTCCAGCGGGCCGCCGCGGCCCGTGGCGACCACCGGCACGCCCGACGCCATCGCCTCCTGGATGGTCTGGCAGAAGGTCTCGAACTCGCCCGGGTGCACAAAGAGATCGAAGGACGCCACCGCGCTGGCCAGCTCCTCGCCGCCGAGGAACCCGGTGAAAACCGCGTCCGGCAGGGCGTCCTCAAGGGCCGGACGCTGGGGTCCGTCGCCGACAATCACCAGCCGGGAGCCGGGGACATCGGCCAGCACGGCGAGGTCCTGCACCTGCTTTTCGACCGCGAGCCGCCCACGTAGCCGATGATGCGCTCGCCGGCCGGGGCGACACTGCCCCGCCATCCGGCGTCGCGCTTGTCCGGGGAGAACCGCTGGGTGTCCACGCCGCGCCGCCACATCTCGACGCGCGGAATGCCGCGGCCGCGGAGCTGGTTGAGCGCGAAACTGGAGGGCACCAGGGTCCGGGCCGCGAGCAGGTGGATGTTCTCCACCCGGTTCCAGGCCCAGTTCTCCAGGAACGGGACGCCATACCGCCCGGCGTAACCCGGGACCTCGGTCTGGTAGATGGCGACGGCGGGGATCCCCAGCTGGTGGGCGGCCTGCGCCGCGCGCCAGCCGAGCACGAACGGCGACGCCAGGTGGACCACGTCCGGTGCATACTCGGCAAGGATTCGCTTGACCCGGTAGACACCGCCCATCGCCACCCGGACGTTCGCGTAGCCGGCCAGCGGCACCGACGGCAGCCGGTGGACATGCGCCCCGTAGACCTCGCCGGGTGATCCCGTGTCCTGCGTGGACGGCGCGATCACCAGCACCTCGTCCCCGCGCTCCTGAAGATGCTCCAGGACCCGCAGGATCGAGTGGGTTACCCCGTTCATCAGCGGCAGGAATGACTCAGCAACAATTGCGATCCTCACCCTCCACCCTGCGTGGGCCGGCTTGCGGCGCGGGGTGGGCAGGGTGGCGGCCGGGCGAAGAGTGGGTTAACGGGGTGTGCGCTGGGTGCTGCGGTGGGGGCGTGCGGGGTGCTGGGACAGGGCGTGCGGGGCGGAACCACTGGGCATGCCCTCCGGCCGGGCCCAGGCTCGGACATAGTGCCTTATGCCCTCTGGGTGCTACCAAGACTGAGCATGTCCACCGGGTGCGCACTCCGTTGATTGCTGCCTGGCCGCCCGAGCCACGGGACATGCTCTCATGCCCGGCCCTGGCGTGGACATAATCCCCATATGCCCTCTGGGTGCTGCCAAGACTGAGCATGTCCACCGGGTGCGCTCTCCGTTGATTGCTGCCTGGCCGCACGAGCCACGGGGCATGCCCTCCGGCCGGGCCCTGGCGTGGACATAATCCCTCTGTGCCCTCTCGTTGCCGCGAAGAATGAGCATGTCCCCCTGGACGCGTTTCGGAGGTCTCCCGCGAAGCGGCCATTTGTGGCGAATGGCTACGGTTACTGCGGTCCCAGGAGTTCCCGGGCGGCGCGCTGGGCTTCGAGCTCCTCGGGGCTGACGGTGGTTCCACGGAGGAAACCGGCGTCGCCGATGATGCGGCGCAGCTCGGCCACGGTCCGCGGCGTGCCCACACCGTGGTGCGCCATGGCGTGGCAGTTGGCGCAGAGCGGCACGAGGTCGGAGATGGGATCGAGCTGGTAGCCGCCGCCGAGCTGGGACACCGGGACGAGGTGGTGCACGGGGATGAAGTCACGGCCGATCTGGCCGTACTTCTGCTCGAAGGAGAACCCGCAGGCGGCGCAGCTGGTGCCGTGGTGGGCGATGCAGGCCCGCCGCGCATCCGGGTCCTGTTCGTAGCGGTTCACTTCCACCCGGGTGACCGCGTCCCGCGGGTAGGTGCCGGGGCCGGGGTGTGGGGTCCGGGCCCGACGGCGGCCCGAAGTCACGCCACAGGGCCCTGATGATTGCTTCCTCAGCCGGGTCGACGGCCAGCCCGGTGGCATCATCACTGTCCCACGGGACCCCGGGCAGCGCCTCCGCCAGAACGTCGACGGCGATCTGCTCGCCGGGCGGCAGGAGGGCATCGAACGCCACCTGCACGGGCATCGCGGTCTGCTCCGGCACGGCCCGCTCGAAGCAGGAGAGCGTGGCCCGGGTTCGGGGTGCTCCGAGAGCACGATGCCGTGGCCGATGAGTCCGCGGCCGCGGTCTCCCTGGAGGAGCAGCCAGGCGTCCGTTCCCGCGGCAATGTTCCGGTGGTGGCCTACGCTCCACGGCTCAAGGTGCAGTCCCATCGCGGCCACGTGTTTGACGACGGCGGCGTAGTTCCATTCGTTCCAGCGGTCGGGGTCCCAGCCCAGGATGATGGCGGTCATCCGGCCATTCTCGCAGGCGCGGACCGCAGTAAAATGGACATTAGAGGTGTTGGACATGACCGGGTCCTTTGTAGTCCTGCTGATCATCCTGGCGGCGGTTGCCCTGTACGCCATCGTTGGCACGGTGGTGCTGGTGGTCCGCGACGGCCGCGGGCACCTTCCGGCGGAGAAGTCCGACCGGCCCTGGACCGCGGGGAACCTGCCGAGCCTGCCGTACTCCCTGGTCCGCTTCTAACCGATGCCTTAGCCGCCCGAAATGTGGGCGCTTCGACGCGAATGGCCGCTAAGCGATGGTGCTTAGCGGCCATTCGTGACAGACGGACGAGGCATAGCGGCCATTCGTGGCAAATGGGCGCGGCGGCGCCCACAAGCAGCACCAGGAGCAGTCAGCGGACCGCCACCGGCTCGCCCGCCACCACGGCGTGGTCGCGGCCCAGGTTCCCGAACGCCGAGGCGCCCTGCGGCGACCCCAGCTCCGCGAAGAACTCCACGTTGGCCCGGACGTAGTCGGCCCACTCGTCCGGCACGTCGTCCGAGTAGTAGATCGCCTCCACCGGGCAGACCGGATCGCAGGCGCCGCAGTCCACGCACTCGGACGGGTGGATATAGAGCGCGCGTTCGCCCTCGTAGATGCAGTCCACCGGGCATTCGTCGATGCAGGCCTTGTCCTTCACATCCACGCAGGGCTGCGCGATCACGTACGTCACGGCGCGCTACACACCCGTGTAGACGGTCTTGCCCCAGGTGAAGAAGTCCAGCGCGGACTTCCCTGCTCCCGGAACGTGTTGGTGGAGGAGTCCTTCACGCCGCCGAACGGGACGTTGAGGTCCAGGCCCGCCGTCGGACGGTTGACCTTGATGACGCCCGCCTGCGCCCGCGCCGCGAAGTCCGTGGACAACGCCAGGGAGTCGGTGCAGATGCCGGCGGTGAGGCCGTAGCGGGAATCGTTGATCGCGGCCAGGCCGGCTTCGTAGTCGGCGACCTCCAGCACGGCCACCACCGGCCCGAAGATCTCCTCGGTCACGGCGGCGTCGTCGAACGGCAGTTCGGTGAGCACGGCGGCCGGGAAGAGCAGCGGCCCGGCGGGGTCGCCGTCGTACGCACCGGCCAGAAGGACAGCGCCGCGTTCGACGGCGGAGCGCACGGCTGCCTGGTTCTGCTCGAACTGCTGCGGGCTGACCACGGCCCCCATGGCCGCGTCCATGCCGTCGCCGGGGTGTAGGCCGCGGCTTCCTCGGTGAGGGCCTCGAGGAACGCGGCACGGATGCCGGGGGTGACGTAGACCCGCGACGTCGCGGTGCAGGCCTGGCCGGTGAGCCCGAACGCGCCGGCGGCGACCACCTTGGCGGCCTTGCGGGGATCGGCGTCGTCCAGGACCAGCACGCCGTTCTTGCCACCCATCTCCAGCTGCACCCGGGCGCGGCGGGCGTTCAGGATCTCCTGCAGGCCCAGGCCCACCGCCGTCGAACCGGTGAAGGACAGCCCGGCGATGCGCGGGTCGCGGGCCAGGGCGTCGCCCACCACACGGCCCTTGCCGTGCACCACGTTGAACACACCGGCCGGCAGCCCGGCGTCCTGCAAGGCGCGGGCCAGGTGCGTGGCGGAGAGCGGGTGAGCTCGGCCGGCTTGATGACAACGGCGTTGCCGCTGATCAGCGCGGGGGCGGACTTCCAGGCCGGGATGGCGATGGGGAAGTTCCACGGGGTGATGAGCCCGACGACGCCGAGCGCCTCGCGGCGGGTGGTGATGGTGGTGTCCGGCAGGCCGCTGGGCAGGACTTCGCCGGTGGCGGCCCAGCCCAGGGAACCGAAGAAGCGCAGCACGTCGGACGCGCGCTTGACCTCGCCCTTGGCCTCGGCGAGGGTTTTGCCTTCCTCGCGGACCAGGTCCTCGGCGATGGCGCTCTGGCGGTCCAGGAGCAGGTTGCCGGCGGCCATCAGAATGGCGCCGCGGGACGGAGCAGGCAGGGCGGCCCAGGCCGGCTGGGCGGCGGCGGCCGCGGTGATGGCGGCGTCGACGTCGGCGGCGGTGCCGCTGGGGAGAGGGCAGCGAGCTCGCCGGGGCGGGCCGGGTTCATCCGCTCGGTGTCCGCCTCGCCGAGCCATTCGCCGTTGATGAGGTGCCGGGCGGTGATGAGCGCACGGTCGGCGGACGTGGCGGTGGTGTGGTCTGTTGCCGTGGAAGTCATGGGGTTCCTTCGGGTCGTGGGAGAGGGCGGGACGTTTAGAGGCTGCGGATCAGGCCGCCGTCGCACCGGAGCGCGACGCCGGTGATGTACGACGCCGGGGCGCTGCAGAGGAACGCGGCGGCGGCGCCGAACTCCTCGGGTTCCCCATAGCGGCGGGCGGGAATGGTCTTGCGGGACTCGAGCTGGATTTCCTCGGCCGTGGTGCCGCGGCGTTTGGCGGCGGCCTGGTCCAGTTCGGCCACACGGTCGGTGGCGATCCGGCCGGGGAGGAGCATGTTCACCGTGACGGCGTCCAGCGCCACCTCGGCGGCGAGGGTCTTGAGGTAGCCGGCCAGGGCCGCGCGCCCGGTGTTGGACACGGCCAGGTTGGGCAGGGGAGCCACCACCCCGCTGGAGCCGACGGCGAGGATCCGGCCCCAGCGCCGTTCCCGCATGCCGGGCAGCACGTGCGAAACGAGCGCGTGGTGCGGCTTGACCAGCAGCTCGAACGCCGCGGCGATGTCGTCAGCGCTGAGGGTGGCCGCCGCACCGGGCTTGGGGCCCGGGCCGTTGAGCACCAGGATGTCGATGGGTCCCAGCGCTTCGACAGAGCGTTCGACGGCGGTCGCCACCCCGTCCGGGGTGCTCAGGTCGGCCTCGATTCCGACGGCGGTGTGCCCGTCGGCTTCAAGGTCCGCAGCGATCTCCTTGGCACGGTCCAGCCGGCGCCCGGTGACGGCGACGCGCACGCCTTCCGCGGCGAGGGCGCGGGCGATCGCGAGTCCCAGGCCGCCGGTGGAGGCGGCGACGAGGGCGGTCTTACCGCTGATTCCGAGATCCATCAGACGCTCCCCGCCGTGGTCAGGGCCGGGCGCGATGTTGTTGCCGGCGTGGGGGCCTCTGTTGCAGTTGCCGCCGTCGCGGACCAGCGTGCGTCCAAAGCCGCGGCGGCTTCCGCCAGATGATTGAGCATGCTCAGCCGGAGGACCTCCGGGAACTGTGCCCCGGGGAGCGGACGCCGGCGTCGGCGATGAGTCCGCGCTGGCGCAGGCATTCCTTCCGGACCGGCAGCGCGATGCGGGCCTGCTGCTCGAAGTTGATCAGCGGCAGGTAGGGCAGCAGCGCATCGCGGGCGGCGTCGTACCCGTCGGTCTGCCAGGCGCGGACACAAGCGATGAGCGCTTCCGGGCAGGAGAAGCCGGTCATGGCCCCGGCCGCCCCGGACACGAGTTCGTCCAGCAGCCCCTGGCCGCCGAGGCCGCCGAACACGGACACGTCCAGCGCTGCGGTGAGCCGCGCGATGGCCACGGACGTGGGCGGGGCCTCAGCCTTGACCGCGATGACGAAGCGGCAGGCCTGCACCACGTTGATGAGGGACTCGGTGCTGATGCTGACGCCGCTGGCCTGGGGTAGTCCTGCAGCACCACCTTGGCGCCGGTGGCCTGGTGGATGGCGTTCAGGTGCGCGACCACCACGGCGGGGTTGGCGGAGTTGGCCTGCACCATCACGGCGGCCAGGCGCTCGCCGGCCCCAGCCTGCGCCGCGCGGATTTCCTCGACGGCGGTGCCGGTGTACAGCGAGGTCACGCCCACCACGAGGGGAAGGCCGGTTTCCTCGACGGCGACCTCGAGGACCAGACCGCGTTCGGCTGCCGTCAGCGCCGCGGCCTCGCCGAACACACCCAAGACGGTGAGGCCGGTGGCGCCGATGGATTCGTAGTACTCCACGAGTCCGGCCAGGCTGTCGGTGTCGACATCCAGGGTGCTGCCCTGGAACGGCGTGGCGACAACGCCCCACACTCCGGGTGCCAGTGACTCCCGCATCGGATTCTCCTTAACTGGTTGTTCCGGTTTAACTTGTTGTTCCGGCATGGTCAGCGTCCCGGCCACACGGGAGGGCGCTTTTCCTGGAAGGCGCGGATGCCCTCGGCCGAGTCCTCGCTGTCCAGCGCCGCCATGAGCGCCGGCAACCGGAGCCCGCGGGCCTCGGCGGCGGTCAGGTGCCCGGTCCGGGTGACCATCTGCTTGACGGCCCGGACGGAGGTGGGCGCGCACGCGAGGATCTGGTCCAGCCAGCGCTGCACCGCGGCGTCGAGCTCCTCCGCGGGGACCACCTCATTGACCAGGCCCATGGCCTGCATCTCCGCGGCCTCGGCCTTCCGTCCGGTGAGGAGCATGCCCATCGCCTGGGTGTAGGGGATGCGCCGCACCAGCTGGTGGATGCCGCCGTCGAGCGCTAACCGCCCGACGCGCGGTTCCGTCAGCCCGAAGCGGGCGGTGTCCGCGGCGATCACGATGTCCGCACCGAGCACCATTTCCATGCCGCCGCCCAGGGCGTAGCCGTTGACCCGGGCGATCACCGGAATATCCAGGCTGGTGCGCAGGCTGAGCCCGCCGAATCCGTTGGGGTCCAGCCCGGCCCAGTACTCGAGCCCGGTTTTGTCGACGGCGGAGGAGGACATGTCCGCCCCTGCGCAGAACGCCCGGGTGCCGGCGCCGGTGATGACGACGGCGCGGATGTCGGGGGCGGCTTCCAGCTGTTCCCAGATCTCGTTGAGCCGGGCCTGGGCGCGGCCGTCGACGGCGTTGAGCACGTGCTGGCGGTCGATGACCACCGTCGCGACGTGGTTTTCGATGGTCAGGGTGACCTGATCCACAGGCGCGGCGGACGACGCGGCGGCCGCCGTCGTCATTTCCACTGACACGGCGGTCACCGGAGCACCCCAGCTGCTGCAGACGCTCGATGGTCTCGGCGTCGAAGCCGTTTTCCAGCAGGACCTCCACGTTGTGCTCGCCGAGCCGCGGCGCCACGCGCCGGACGGTGGGCGGGGTGGCGGAGAGCCGGATCGGGGCGTTGAGCATCCGCACCGTGCCGACGCCGGGGTGCTCGGCCTCCACCACCATGCCGTTGGCTTCCGTCTGAGCGTCGGCGAGGGCCTGTTCCAGCGTGTGCACGGGGGCGTTCAGGAGGCCCTGGTCCTCGAGGCGGGTGGTCCAGTATTCGGTGGTGTTGGTGGCGATGCGCTCGCGGAAGATCGCCTGCAGCGCCGGCTTGTGTTTGAACTGCTCGGCCAGGGTCGCGAATTCAGGGCGCTGCGTGAGGTCCTCGTCCAGGCCCAGCGCCTCGGAAATCCGCAGCAGCGGGTCCGGGGTGAAGCCGCCCACCATGCACACGGCGCCGTCGGTGGTTTCGAAGACACCGCTCAGCGGCATGGCGCCCCAGTTGACCTCATAGCCGCGGTTGAGCTGCATGCAGGCCTCCTGCATCTGCAGGTGCAGCATGGAGTCGTACATGGTCACCTCCACCTTCTGGCCCACGCCGGCGGTTTCCCGGGTGCGCAGGGCCAGCAGGATGCCCTGCATCAGGTGCATGCCCGTGATGTAGTCGCAGAGGGTGGTGGGGTAGATCGACGGCTTCTGGTCCTCGGATTCGCGCCGCCACATCACGCCGGAGTAGGCCTGGGCGATCGCGTCCTGGCCGCCCTTGTGCGAGTACGGGCCCGCGGGGCCGAAGCCCGTGCCGGAGGCCCAGATGATGCCCGGGTTCTGCTCTTTGAGGTCCTCGTAGCCGAAGCCCATCCGCTCCATCACACCGGAGCGGAAGTTGCTGACCACCACGTCGGCGTCGGCGAGCAGGCGGCGGAGCACGTCCTTGCCCTCGTCCGTGCGGGTGTCCACGGAGATGCTGCGCTTGTTCCGGTTGATGGACAGGAAGATCGGGTTGTCCTGGCCGTCCTTGTCCGGGAACGAGTTGCGGGAGATGTCCCCGGCGCCCGGGCGTTCCACCTTGATGATGTCCGCGCCGTAGTCGCCCAGCAGCTGGGTGCAGGACGGGCCCATAAACACCTGGGTGAAGTCCACGATCTTGATCCCGTCCAGCGGCAGCGGTGTGCCCGGGCGTTCAGCGTTTGTCTCGGGACCGGCGGCGGCGCGGGCCGCCGTCGTGCGTGACAGCAGTTCCTCGATCACGGTGCTCATACCCCCACCACCGCGTCCAGGTCCAGGGTGGCGTTCGACGACGGGACGTCGCCGGGGTCCGCGCCGTGCCGGCGCATGCCCTGCTGGATTTCCAGCGGGGAGACTTCGCGGACGGTGGTGCCCTGTTCGATGGCGATGGCGGCGGCCACGCCGATGGCCTGGCCCATGGCCATGCAGGGCGGGATCTCGCGGGACATCTTCTGCGCTTCCGGGGTTGCGGAGTAGTGCCGGCCGGCGACCAGGAGCTGGTCCACTTCCTTGGGCAGCAGCGACCGGTACGGGTAGTAGTAGTCGCGGCCGCGGGCCACGGTGTCGGCGAAGTGCCGGCGGGACGTGACGTCGTCCTTGGTCATGACGTACTCGCCTTCCAGCAGGCGGGTCTGCCGGACGCCCATCTGGGACGCGACGTCCAGCATGTAGCAGTTCTCGAAGCCGGGCAGGTTGGCGCGGACGTAGTCCACGGCCTCGGAGATCCGGTCGCGGGCGGCGAACTCGGCGGCGGTCATGTCCGCCGGGTCGACGCCGTCGAATCCGGTCATGTGCGGGGCGTTGCACCAGACGACGCCGTCGATGGGGTCTTGAGCCACCACAGTTCCCATGCGCCGCCGAGGAGGCGCTTGATCTTGCGGTTGATGGCGCGGGCTTCCTTCGGGTTGGCCTGTTCGAAGGCTTCGGCGGCGTTGGTGTCCACGTTGCCGAGGCGGAAGACGAGGGTGGTGAGGTAGCTGTCCTTGACGTAGCTGGCGCCGGCCCGGGACGCGACGTCGATGTCGCCGGTGGTGTCGATGACGATGTCCGCCATGAACGCCTGCGGCCCGGACTTGGTCTCGCAGATGACGCCCTTCATCACGCCGTTGTCCACGATGGGGCGGGAGAACCAGGAGTGCAGGCGGAGGTTGACGCCGGCTTCGCGGACGAGGTCGTTGGAGACGCGCTTCCAGCCGTCCGGGTCGAACGCTGCGGCGTAGCAGACCGGCTTCGGGGTGGTGTGGGAGTGGAAGTCGAAGGTGCCGTAGCGGCCCCACTTGTTCCAGAGTTCCTCGGAGGTCTTGCGGTCATCAGCCGGCGGCACAATGGCCAGGCCCAGCTTCTGGAGCCGTTCGACGTACTCGGAGACGATGCCGGTGACGGTGATTTCCTGGCCGTTGATCATGTCATCGAGCACCAGGACCATACCGCCGGAGGCGAGGCCACCGAGTGAGGAGTAGCGTTCCAGCAGCGTGACTGAGGCGCCGGAGCGGGCGGCCGTGACGGCGGCGGCCACACCGGCGGGGCCGCCGCCCACCACGAGGACGTCGGAGCGGGAGATGACCGGGGCGGTGAGGTCCGCCGTCGTGGTGCGCAGGTCCAGGGAGATTTGGGGGTCAAGGGAGTTCATGGAGGGATCCTTACTTTCCGACGAAGATGCCGTTGGTGCGGCGGGCCGCGAGGTACAAAACGATGCTGAGGATGGACAGGACGGCGACGTAGACCGGGAAGACCCAGCTGAGGTTCATGGACTGGAGCCAGACCAGCAGGTAGGAGGCGGTGCCGCCGAAGAGGGCGACGCCGATGCCGTAGCCGAGGGCCACACCGGTGCCGCGGCAGTTCTTGGGCATCAGGGACGTGCTGACCACGTTGTAGAGGGTCATGTTCAGGACCAGGACCAGGGAACCGCCGAGCAGGACCGCTGCGAAGCCGCCGATGCCGGGCTGGACGTACATCAGCATGAGGAACACGGAGGGGATGGCCAGGATGCGGGTGATCAGGAACCAGCGGGACATCGACTTGCCGTCGGCCAGCTTGCCGATGATCCAGCTGCCGGCCACGAGGATCACGCCCAGCGCGGTGGTGAGGGCGAAGACCGCCGTCGGGTCTTCCTTGAAGCCGCTGCGGGCGGCGCTGGGCAGTCCGACGTTCCAGGCGTAGTTGTAGGCCTGGGCGGCGCCGACGACGAAGATGATGGCCAGGACGGAGAGCCAGTGCTTGCGGACCCCGGTCCAGACGGCGCCGGAGGAGTTGTTGGCCATTTCTTCCGGCTTCAGGGTTTCCGGGAGGGCGCGGCGGAGGTAGACGACGACGAAGCCGAAGGCCGCGCCGATGATGAACGGCACACGCCAGCCCCATTCGGCCATCACGGCGCCGCCGAGGGTGAGGCTGCAGAGGAAGCTGACCAGCGAGGCGAGCAGGATGCCGATGTTGACGTAGAAGGACATGATGCCGGCGACGTAGCCTTCGCGGCCGTCCGGCACCAGCTCCACGGCGTGGGAGGTGGAGAGCGGGGCTTCGATGCCGGTGGAGATGCCCTGCAGGATGCGGCAGGCCACGAGGATGATGCCGGCCCAGACGCCGATCTGTTCGTAGCTGGGGCAGACGGCGATGACCAGGGTGGTGCCGCCATCAGCATGATCGACATCAGCATCACGCGGCGCCGACCGATCCGGTCCGCGAGGGTGCCGAGCATGATGCCGCCCAGCGGCCGGAACGCGAAGCCGACGGCGAACACGGCGAGGGCGTTCAGCGTGGCGGAGAGGGGATCGGTGTTGGGGAAGAAGTTGGGGCCGATGAAGGCGGAGAGGAGGCCGAAGACCATCCAGTCGTACCATTCCAGGGCGTTGCCGAGGCCGAGGCCTAGGAGGCCTTTGCGGACCTCGGGGTGAATTTCTTGGTGTCTTTTGTGTTTTTGTTGGAGTCCGGGGCCGTGACTGCGCTGTCTGGCCGGGTGTTGTCGAGCATGGGGGTGTCGAGCATGGAATTGTCCTTACGCTGACGCCATGGGGAGGCGAGGGAGGGTATGACGCATCGCCGTCCGGGGTTAAGGGGCGGTGGCTGCGAAGGTGGCAAGGACTGTCAGCGGGCCGTGGGGGACCGCGACAGTGGGGAACGATAGGGGCCGCTTGGGGTCGGCGCCGCTACCACGCGTGAGGTGCGTTAACCCAGATCGCTACGCATACCTCTTCGTAGCTGTTCTTGTACCAGTGCGGGGTGTCCGAGGAAAAGGTGATGGAATCGCCTTCCTCGAGCGTGTAGCACTCGCCGTCCAGGAAGATGTCTTTCCGGCCGGAGAGGATGATGCCGAATTCCTCGCCGCTGTGGCGGAAAGGGGTGGCGCTGGTGTCATGGCCGGGCGGGCTGACGATCCATTGGGCTTCCAAGGCGCCGTTGAGGTCGGGCGTGAGCAGTTCGTAGACTGCCTCGCCCACGGATTTCTTGGTGACGCCTTTCAGGTTGCGCCGATCGGCCTTGCGGACCACGGGGACCTGGTTTCTTCCTGGCCGATGAAGAATTTCCCGACCGGGATGTCCAGGCCGTGGGCCAGTTGCGCCAGGGTGGTGAAGGACGGATTCGCCAGGCCGCGTTCAATCTGGCTGACGATTGCCGGGCTGAGGCCCGTGATATCCGAGAGCTTGGCGAGCGTCATGCCCTTTTCCTTGCGCATGGAGCGCACCTTGTTGCCGACCGTGGCCAGCAGGGCGCTGGTGGCAAGGGGGCACTGCTCGTGGTGCTCTCGGCGGTCATTCGATGTCCTTCACTTGGTGAGCTGACTCACATAACTATAGTGAAGATTTTTAGCAGGTCAATGATTCTGTCCTAAGTAAAGTGAAAATATTTACAGGAGTGCGGTTTCAGGGCGGGGCGCCGAGTCGATGGGGAGGGCGCGGGGCGTCCCCGGTCGCGCGGTCGCAGCGATCTGACACAAGTGGCCGCTATTCCGTGGCTCATAGCGGCCATTCGTGGCGAATGGATGGGCGCGGGCGGCTCGTAGCGGCCATTTGTGGTAAATGGACAGGCGCGGGCGGCACGTAGCGGCCATTTGTGGCGAATGGATGAGATTTTCGACCGTTCTCGTTTCGTGCGGACACCCCTGCCACCAAGACGCGCAGCCACCACCACCCTCGACCACAGCACCCGCCATCCACACCCGCGGCCACCCGCACCACGGAGACCCCGCCCCTCAAGCCCAACCCCCACCCACAACGAAAGCTGGTGCAGCCGCTGCGTTTCCGCGAGGCGACTGCACCAGCAGGTAGTACGAATTTTCAGATTGCTATGAAACGTTACTCATTCGCGGCTCCCTTTTTCCCGGTGTTCGCTTACCGGGTTTGTGCATCGTCGGCCAGATGCCTCGACATCAGCCAGCCGGCGACTACCATTGCTACGCCCAAGATCATAAAACCCCACGCACCCATGACATTCAGCGACAGGAAATTGGCCGCCGCTCCCACACCGACGATGAGCGTGTAGACGCTTAGGACGACGTACAGCAGGCCAAAGCCCATGAGGAAGTTCCGGGCGCCCATGGGGTTGCTCCGGGACATCACCACGCCGATGGTGCCGATGAGGGCCTGAATGATGTTAAGCAGCATCGATACCTGGAACAGGCCCAGGAACAGGGCCGTGGAATTCGGTCCAACGATCGCCAATGAGTCGTACTGCGAGGTGACGCCGGGGATGAACCCCAGGATACCCACGACTATAAGGACGATACCTACACCCATGCCGACGTTCTGGACATCCGTCCGTCCGAAATGAACGCCATGTGCATGTGGAGATGCGGTAGTCATTTTCTGCCTCCAACCACTGATTGCGGACATTCCAATTTTACGGCCGGGTAGGGAAAAAGCGCTGGAAAGGGGAACAGCTGAACTGAGGGCGCACTACCTGGAACGCGGAAAAATCCCGGCCAAATCGGCCGGTTGAGCCTGTCGTCCCGGGCAGGAACCCCGCCACATGGCACGATGGAACACGATGAAACTGCGCGCTGATCAGACCGGGGAACGTGGACTTCCGATGCCGTTGTGGCTGCAGGGAGCCATCGAGTCCGCGCAGGCAGCCTTCATCTCCGCCCTGGTGGTGGCCGCTCCGATCCTGGCGGTGTGGGCCACCGCCGGTTTCCTGAACGGGGCGCCCGACGCCATGGCCCGCCTGGCCGGCCAGGCCTGGCTGCTGATCCACGGCGTTCCGCTGCTGCTGGACACCGCCGGCGCCGGATCCGCGGCCCAGCCCGAAACCGGCGTCCTTTCGCTCTTCCCGCTCGGGCTGACGCTCATCCCGTTCCTGCTAGCCTGGCGCGCGGGCGGCGGCTGGCCCGGGCGTCCTACACCGACCAGCTCTGGCAGGCGCTGCTCGGTTCGTGGCTGATGTACGCCGCCTTCGGCCTGACCACGGGATTTGTCTGCCGCACGCACGACGTCGGCGTGGGCCTCTGGTCCGCCGCCCTTATCCCGCTGATCCCGTTCGCACTCGGCATGGTGATCGGCGCCCGCCGCGAGGCCGGCTCCTGGAGCCGGCTGATCGGCGTCGACGCCGTCGCCTGGCTCTCCCGCACCAGCCAGCACTCGCGCTGGGCCGGCTCCTACCTCGTGTCCGCGATCAAAGCCGGCTTCGTGGCGCTGATGGCCAGCCTGGCGATGTCCTGCGTTCTCCTCGCCGCCACCTTGTTCATCCACTGGAACCTCGTGATCGCCGTTTATGAAGCGCTCGACGCCGGAGCCTGGGGCGGTGCCGTGCTCACCATCGCGCAGCTCGGCTTCCTGCCCAACCTGGCCGTGTTCGCGCTCGCGTGGACCTCCGGCGCGGGCTTCGCCCTCGGCGTCGGCTCCCAGGCCGGGGCGCTCGGCACCGCCGTCGGGCCGCTGCCGTCGATCCCGGTGTTTGCGGCGCTGCCGGCCGGGTCGCCGGACTTTGGTGCCGCGGCACTGGTGGTGCCGGTCCTCGCCGGGGTCCTGGCCGGCTGGTGGTTCCTGCGCGAGGGCGAAAACCACTTCGACGAATGGCTCTCCATCAAGATCCGTGCCCGCTGGTTCACCGCCACGGTGTCCACCCTGGCGCTCGGCGTGATGGTGGGCGGCGTGGCCGGGCTGCTCGCGGCAGGACTGGCCTGGCTGGCCCGCGGCTCCGCCGGCATCGGAAGGCTCACGGACATCGGGCCCGACCCGCTCCGGACGGCACTGTTCGTGGCCACGGAAGTGGGGATCGGCGTCGTGATCGGCTACGCCGCCGGGCCGTGGCTGGAACGCCAGCAGAAACTGCGCGAAGCGGACCTGGAGCCGGCGTCCCTGTGACGCGGTGCTGCTGTTAGCGGAACCGCGGCAGCGATTCCTCCAGCTGGGTCTGGCACTTGGAGGCTGCCTGCTCGGTCAGGGCCTGGCGGCTGCACTGCTGGTAATCCCGGACCTGGTTGAAGAACAGGGCCGAGGACACCAGCAGCAGCACCTGCACCGCCACAACCACCAGCCCGGAAATCGTCCCGAACAGCACGAATTTGGATTCCTTGAACTTGGCGTACCGGACCAGCACCATGATGCCCAGCACGATCGCGGCCACCGTCAGGAGTGCACTCAGCCAGAGGTAATTGATGTCCAGCTGGTAGACGAAGAACGACCCCAGCACCGCCACGATGAAGCTGCGGAACAGAATGTGGGTTTTCGCCTGCGAGGCCTTGGCCGCGTCGCTGAGCGGATGCGGGCCCTGCGGCTGGCCGCCCTGGCTGCCGGAGTCGTTCGGGGGATTCATGTTTTCCAGCCTACGCGAGCGGCCCCATAAGCTAAGACCATGCGCATCGTAGTCCTCGTCTCCGGCACCGGCTCCAACCTCCAGTCCGTCATCGACGCCGTGAAAGAGGGCAGGCTCGACGTCGAGATCGCCGCCGTTGGCGCGGACCGGCCGGGCACCTACGGGGTGGAGCGCTCCGCCGCCGCCGGCATCCCGACCTTCGTGGTGGACTTCAAGGCCTACGCGGACCGGGCCGCCTGGAACACCGCGCTCACCGAAGCCGTGGCCGCCTACGCGCCCGACGTCGTCGTGTCGTCAGGGTTCATGCGGATCGTCAGCGCGGACTTCATCGACGCGTTCGGCGGCAAATACCTCAACACGCACCCTGCCCTGCTGCCCGCGTTCCCCGGCGCGCACGGCGTCCGCGACGCGCTGGCGTACGGCGTGAAGGTCACCGGCTGCACGGTGCACTGGGCCGACGCCGGGGTGGACACGGGCCCGATCATCGCGCAGGAAGCCGTGACGGTCGGGGACGGCGAGACCGAGGACTCCCTGCACGAACGGATCAAGGTGGTGGAACGCCGGCTCCTGGTCTCCACGCTGGCAACCCTCGCGGCCGCAAAGGCGCCCTAGCCACCACCCGCCTGAACCCCACGTTGCCCTATCACTTTTGGTGCTTCTCAGAGGCTCAGGAGCACCAAAAGTGATAGCGCAACGGCGGGGAGGTGCGTGCGAAAGTGACGGCCGGCCTAGGCGAGGTGGCGCTGCTTGGTCTCGGGCGCGAAGAACGCCATCCACAGCACGCTCAGCAGCACCAGCACACCGGCAATCGCGAACGACGTCGCGAGGCCCAGCTCCGGCCAGAGGAACGCCGCGAACACCAGCGGGCCGAAGCCGGCGCCGATCCGGGAAAACGTCGAGGCCCAGCCGAAGCCCGAGCCGCGCAGTTCCGTCGGATACAGCTCGGAGACATAGGCGTAGAGCACCGGGATGGCCACCTGCACCACAAAGCCGAACACCAGCAGCCAGAACACGGCCGCCGTCGGGATGTCCACCACGATCGCGACGATCACCAGGGTCAGCGCGGACAGCGGGCCGGTGATCGCCAGGATCCACTTCCGGCCCACGCGTTCCACCAGCAGGGCCGCCACCACCACCCCGAGGAGCCCGACGGCGGCCATGGAGGCGGTGGTGAGGAACGCCTTGTACTCCTCGAAGCCGGCGCCGATCAGGATCCGCGGCATCCACGTCAGCGACAGGTAGTACACCAGCAGGATGCTGAAGAACAGGGACCAGGCCGCCGTCGTGATTTTCCAGTCGTACTGCCAGAGCAGGCGCAGCTGGGTCCAGGCGCTGCCGGCGGAGAGCCGGGGCGCGTCCTGCGCCTCGGGGAGGCTGTAGACGCGGGGTTCCGCCCCGGTCGCGGCGACGAGGTCATCGATCACCTTGGCGGCCTCGTCCCGGCGGCCCTTGCGGATCAGGAACAGCGGGGATTCGGGGACGCTGCGGCGGACCCAGAACACCAGCAGGGCCGGCAGCACCATGACCAGCATGGTCAGCCGCCAGTCGCCGTAGAGGGCCACGAGTCCGGCGGACACGAAGCCGCACAGCGCGGCGCCGATCGGCCACCAGCCGTCCATCGCGGTGAGGACCTTGCCGCGCTGCTTGCGGGGCGTGAACTCGCCCACCAGCGCGTAGTCCACCGGGATGCAGCCGCCCAGGCCGAAGCCGGCCATAAAGCGGAACGCGACGAACCAGAGGAAATCGGGGGAGAAGGCGCCCAGCACGGTGAAGAGCGAGAAGATCAGCAACGTGGCGGTGAAGGCCTTTTGCGCCCGATCGTGTCCGCGATGGTGCCCCAGATGAAGGCGCCCAGGGCCATGCCGATCAGGTTCGAGGCGCCGATCCAGGCGGCCTCGCCCGGGCTGAGGGACCAGTGCTTGGACAGCAGCGGAATCAGGATGCCGTTGAGCGTGACGTCCCAGGCATCGAACATAAAGCCCAGGCCGCCGATCAGGAAGATCCGGCCCTGCACCTTCCAGCGCCAGGGCAGTTCCTGGACCACCTGTTCGCCGCTGGGCACAGTGGTGTACGTATTCATCTCAGCCTCCTGGGAAAACTCTACGTGGCCGCGCGGGGGTGCGGTGCGCTTCATACTCCGGCGCGCGGGAAGGGCGGCGCGCTGACGCGATAAACTGGCCGCATCCCCACCACCCGCGGCCCCGCCGCGATATAAGACGGAGACTTTTGTGAGCTTCACGCAGCTTGACCGTGTATCCATCGACCGCGTTCCCATCCGCAGGGCCCTTATTTCGGTCTACGACAAGACCGGTCTGGAGGAGCTCGCGAGGGGCCTGCACGACGCCGGCGTCAAGATCGTCTCCACCGGCTCCACCGCCAAGAAGATCGCCGCCGCCGGTATCCCGGTGCAGGAAGTCGAGGAAGTCACCGGCTCCCCGGAAATGCTGGACGGCCGCGTCAAGACCCTCCACCCGCGCGTCCACGGCGGCATCCTCGCCGACCGCCGCGTCCCGGCCCACATGGACACGCTCGCGTCGATGGACATCGAGCCGTTCGACCTCGTCGTCGTGAACCTCTACCCGTTCGTGGAAACGGTGAAGTCGGGCGCCGCGCAGGACGACGTCGTCGAGCAGATCGACATCGGAGGCCCCGCGATGGTGCGCTCCGCCGCGAAGAACCACGCCGCCGTCGCGATTGTGGTGGACCCGTCCTCGTACCACGACGTCGTGGCTGCCGCCGCTTCCGGCGGCTTCGACCTGAAGACCCGACGCCGGCTGGCCGCCAAGGCCTTCGCACACACGGCGACCTATGACACGGCCGTGGCCAGTTGGACCGCGAGCCAGTTCCTCGACGAGGACGGCGACGGCGTCATCGACTGGCCCGCGTACGCCGGGCTGGCCCTGGAGCGCTCCGAGGTGCTCCGTTACGGCGAAAACCCGCACCAGCAGGCCGCCCTCTACGTGGACAAGGCCGCCCCGGCCGGCATCGCGCAGGCCGACCAACTGCACGGCAAGGCCATGAGCTACAACAATTTCGTCGACGCCGACGCCGCCCTGCGCGCTGCCTTCGACTTCGCCGAGCCGGCCGTCGCGATCATCAAGCACGCCAACCCCTGCGGCGTGGCCGTGGGCTCGGCCTCCGCGGCGGATCCCATCGCCGACGCGCACGCCAAGGCCCACGCCTGCGACCCGGTCTCCGCGTTCGGCGGCGTGATCGCGGCGAACCGCACGGTCACCGCCGGCATGGCCCGGACCGTCGCGGGCATCTTCACCGAGGTGGTCATCGCCCCCGGCTTCGAGGACGAGGCCGTGGAGATCCTGTCCAAGAAGAAGAACATCCGTCTCCTCGCCCTGCCCGAGGGCTACGGCCGCTACCCTCGGAAATCCGCCAGGTCTCCGGCGGCGTGCTGGTGCAGATGTCGGACCGGGTGGACGCCGACGGCGACAATCCCGCCAACTGGACCCTCGCCGCCGGTGACGCCGCCGACGCCGGCACCCTGGCCGACCTCGCGTTCGCCTGGACCGCCTGCCGCGCGGCCAAATCCAACGCCATCCTGCTGGCGTCGGATGGCGCCGCCGTGGGCATCGGCATGGGCCAGGTCAACCGGCTCGATTCCTGCAAGCTTGCCGTCGAGCGGGCCAACTCGCTGGGCGTCTCGGTGGACTCGGACGTGGACGGTGCGGGCGGTGCCTCCAACGCCGACGCGGCCGCGTCGCCGGAACGTGCCCGCGGTGCCGTCGCGGCGTCGGACGCGTTCTTCCCGTTCGCCGACGGACTGCAGATCCTGATCGACGCCGGCGTCCGCGCCGTCGTCCAGCCCGGCGGCTCGGTCCGGGACGACGAAGTCATCGCCGCAGCCAACGCCGCGGGCATCACGATGTACTTCACCGGCGCCCGGCACTTCTTCCACTAGGGGGTCGCTGGCGGGGGTCGCTGGCGGGGGTCGCTTGTCGCGATCGCCCGGCGCGCGTCCCTGCCCGATCGCTGCACCAAGAATGGACATGCCCCCCTCGCGGAGGGCATGTCCATTTTGTGGCCGCGGGTGGGCACAAGGGGTATATGTCCAGGCCAGCTCCCCGGGGAGGGCATGTCCCGTGGGGCCCTGGGGACATGCCCAGTCCATGGCGCCAAGGGAGGGCATGTCCCGCGGCCCGGGCACGATACGGGGCCGCACGCCAAAGCGGGGCCACCTGGGCCCATCCCCGCTGCTGGAGATGGGCCTCGAGTGACCCCGCGTCTGTGTAGCCGGGTGGGCGCTTAGGAAGCGGCCGCGGTGCTGTAGGCCTGCTGGATGACGGAGCCCCAGTACGGGCCGTACATCGTGGTGGACTTGCTGCCGTAGCCGTAGCTGTTGACCGAGTTCTGGTAGCCGGTGGAGCTGGAACCGATGAACCACGGACCGCCCGAGGACCCGCCGGTCATGTTGCACGGGATGCCCTGGCTGTTGAACTGCGGGTTGTACGGGTCATTGGTGGCGGTGCCGCTGCAGCTCTTGAGGGACTCGCCGTCGAAGGGCCGTGCCGCGGGTAGCCGAAGGCCTTGTAGGTGAGGCCGCGGGCGGCGTTGAACTGTACGCCCGAGGACCCCACAACATCCGAGAGGGTCTGGCCGTTGAGGGTGTTCATGACCGCGAAGCCGGTGTCGTACGTCATGTCGCCGCCGGAGCTCCACTGGGTGGGGGCGTGGAGGGACTTGGCCGTCCACATGCCGTAGGGCGCGGAGCCGTTGAGGTAGGCGGGCACGAACGTGAACTTGGTGGCGAACGCGCCCGGGCCCTCGTTGAGGCAGTGGCCGGCCGTGGAGACGGTGCTCTTGTTCGTGGAGGAGACCGAGTTGCCCGAGCAGACGTAGTTGGCGCCGCCCAGGGTGAAGAAGACCTTGCCGATGTGCTTGACCGGGGTCTCGCTGGCGTTCGCCTTGGGCTGGGCTTCCTTGGCCTGGCGCAGCGGGCTCTGCGCCTCCACCGTGCTGGGCGCCCCGGCTTCGGCCGGCCGGTTGAGGACGGCCGTGGAGTTGGCGCTCCGCTGCTTGGCCTTTTCGGCCAGCACATCACCGGGGATTGCGTTGCGCATCCGCTCCGCTGTCCAGTACTCCGCTCCGCCGGTCTCAACGACAGTGTGGCTGCTGACCCCCGACGTCTCCGTCGGTGCCTTGCCGGGTGCCGGGGCTGCGCTGGCTGCGCCCGCAGCGCTCAGTGCCAGCAGTGCTGCGGCCGAGAGGCTCAAAAGGCTGGTGGCCAGAGTTTTGGGTGTTCTCATGGTTGTCCTAACCGGTGGAAAGCGGTGCGGCTGCCGGTGGCGTCCGCTGTGATGGGAACGAAACTACGGGACATTGACCAATCTGTAAAGCATTTTGTCAATTCTTGTCATGGCGCGTTGTGGGCTTCATGGAGTCGGGGACGGACGACGCCGGTAGGCGGCAACCCGGCTCCCTCGGGTAAGTTAGTGATGTTGAGATAACACAAAATTCCGGAAATACCCAGACCTTCAGGGAGACGCCCGAGCAATGGCAAAGATTATCTATACCCACACCGACGAAGCGCCGATGCTGGCAACCTATTCGTTCTTGCCGATTGTCGAAGCCTACGCTTCGACGGCCGGTGTGGAGGTGGAGACCCGAGACATTTCGCTGGCCGGCCGCATCATCGCCGCGTTCGGCGACTACCTCACCGAAGAGCAGCGCGTCAGTGACGCCCTGGCCGAGCTTGGCGGCCTCGTCAAGAAGCCCGAGGCCAACATCATCAAGCTGCCCAACATCAGCGCCTCGACACCGCAGCTGAAGGCCGCCATCGCGGAACTCCAGGGTCAGGGCTACGCCCTCCCGGACTACCCGGACAACCCCTCCTCGGATGAGGAGACGGACATCCGCTCCCGCTACGACAAGATCAAGGGTTCCGCCGTGAACCCGGTGCTCCGCGAGGGCAACTCGGACCGCCGCGCGCCGCTCTCGGTCAAGGCCTACGCCCGCCAGAACCCGCACAGCATGGGCGCCTGGACCTCCGAGTCCAAGACCAACGTCGCCACCATGGACGCCGATGACTTCCGCTCGAACGAGAAGTCCCTGGTCATCAAGGCCGACGGCAACCTCAAGATCCAACTGGTCAAGGAGGACGGCACGGTCAAGGTCCTCAAGCGGGCCTTCCCCGTCCTCGCCGGCGAAGTCATCGACGGCACCGTGATGCGCGCCGCCGCGCTGGATACGTTCCTCGCCGCACAGGTGGCCCGCGCCAAGGAAGAGGGCGTGCTGTTCTCCGCCCACCTCAAGGCCACCATGATGAAGGTCTCGGACCCGATCATCTTCGGCCACGTCGTCAAGGCGTACTTCGCTGAGCTCTTCGATACGTACGGTGCCCAGATCGCCGCCGCCGGTCTGAGCCCGAACAACGGCCTCGCCTCCATCCTCAACGGCCTCGAGGACCTCCCCGAGGAGATCCGCGCCGACGTCGAGGCCGCCATCCAGAAGGGCCTCAACGAGGGCCCCGAGCTGGCCATGGTCGATTCCGACAAGGGCATCACCAACCTGCACGTCCCCTCCGACGTGATCGTGGACGCCTCCATGCCGGCCATGATCCGCAGCTCCGGCCACATGTGGGGCCGCGACGGCCAGGAAGCCGACACGCTCGCCGTCCTCCCGGACAGCAGCTACGCCGGCATCTACCAGGTGGTTATCGACGACTGCCGCGCCCACGGCGCTTTCGACCCCACCACCATGGGCACCGTCCCGAACGTCGGCCTGATGGCCCAGGCCGCCGAGGAATACGGCAGCCACGACAAGACGTTCGAGATCCAGTCCGCCGGCACCGTGCAGCTGATCGACGACGCCGGCACCGTGCTGATCGAGCACCAGGTCGCCCCGGGCGACATCTGGCGCGCCTGCCAGACCAAGGATGTCCCGGTCCGCGACTGGGTCAAGCTGGCCGTCACCCGCGCCCGCGCCTCGGCCACGCCGGCTGTCTTCTGGCTGGACAAGGGCCGCGCCCACGACGCCCAGATGATCGCCAAGGTGGAGGAATACCTCAAGGAACACGACACCGAGGGCCTGGAGATCGCCATCCTGTCCCCGGTCGAGGCCACGGCCTTCACATTGGAGCGCATCCGCAAGGGCGAGGACACCATCTCGGTGACCGGCAACGTGCTGCGCGACTACCTCACGGACCTGTTCCCGATCCTGGAACTCGGCACCAGCGCCAAGATGCTCTCCGTGGTGCCGCTGATCAACGGCGGCGGCCTCTTCGAAACCGGCGCCGGCGGCTCTGCCCCGAAGCACGTCCAGCAGCTGCTCAAGGAAAACCACTTGCGCTGGGACAGCTTGGGTGAGTTCCTGGCCCTCGCCGTCAGCTTCGAGCACCTCGCCACGTCCACGGGCAACGCCCGCGCGCAGATCCTCGCCGACACCCTGGACCGCGCCACCGGGACCTTCCTGCTGGAGGACAAGTCCCCGAAGCGCAAAGCCGGCGAACTGGACAACCGCGGCAGCCACTTCTACTTGGCCAAGTTCTGGGCCCAGGAACTGTCCCGCCAGACCGACGACGCCGAGCTGGCCGCGGCCTTCGCTGCTGTCTCCGGCGCGCTGGATGCCGGTGAGGAAACCATCGTCGGAGAGCTCCTGGCCGCCCAGGGCTCCCCGGTGGATCTCGGCGGGTACTACCACCCGGACGAGGCCAAGGTCACCGCGGTCATGCGGCCCTCGGCCAAGTTCGGCGAAGTGCTGTCGATGCTGGGCTAGTACCGCCACGCCGTTTCGCCGGCGACAGGCAACGCCGAACGGCGCAGTGGAACCTTCCGCTGCGCCGTTCGGCGTTTTTCATACCCCGTCGCGGCCGCTACCGGCAGCGCCGTCGGGAAACGGTTGGGCGCGGCCTCAGTCGTCGTCCTTGCCCTTGCCCTTGGACTTGCCTCTGTCGGCCGGCGCGGGCGCGACGGCGGGCGGGGAGCCGCAGCGGCTGCGGCGGCCTGTGCGGCTGCTGCCGCCGCCGCTTTGTCTGCTGCCGCCTTGTCGGCCGCGGCCTTGTCTGCGGCGGCCTTGGCTTTCTGCTCGGCGGCAACCCGGGCGGCTTCGGCCTGCCGGGCCTTGAGGTCCGCCCGGACAGCGTCGACGGACTTGCTGATGCTCTGGTGCCGTCTGAAGGACACCTCCCCGCGGGCAGCCGCCTCGTCCAGTTCCAGCACAAAAGCGTCAAGATGCTTCAGCGAGGCGGCCGGATCATTGGCGGCGGCGGCCCCGGTCACGGCAAGGACCTTGGATTGCAGCTGCCGGGCGGCATTGCGGTCCAGATCCGGGGCGGCAGAACAGCTGGCAAGGGAGGCGGTGGCAAGCGCCATGCCGAGGACCGCGCCGGCCAGGCGCAGACGGGGCTGTTGCGCCCGGCGCTACGGGACCGCCGATTGATCAGGCTCATGGTTCCACACTCTCCTGCAGCTCTTTCAGATGCTGGCCAAGGTCCCCGGCACAGCCGGATAAGGAACGACGGCGGGCGGTTCAGGGGTTGCGACGGCGACAACGGCGGCGACCCCACCCATTACGACGGCCAGCAACGCGAGCGACAGCAGGATCCGGGTGCGGCGGCGTGCCCGCCGGAAGCGTGCAGCGGTCCGGACCAGGAAAGACGCCCGGCCTGGGACAGCCACTGCATCCGGGTCCAGCTGGTGCAGGGCCAGCGTCCCCCGCCCGAGCGGGTGGGGGAGGTGTCATCGGGAGCCGGTGCCGCCGAAGGTGGCCGCGGGGGCCGGGCCGGAGGGGCGGGCAGCACCCGGGTGCGCTCTTCGGCCAGGAGGCCGGGAAGCGCCTCGGGCGAGACCAGGGCCTGCCGCAGCGCCACCTCAAGGTCCGCTGCGGATGGCCGGTCCAAGGGTCCAGGGCCGTCATGGCCCGGATCAGGGTGGCCCATTCGGCCGGGACGGCATCGGGGATGCCCGGTGCCCTGTGCAGTCTCGCCACGGCGGATTCCACGGCGCTGCCGGGATATTCGACCTCGCCCTTGATGCATTCGAGCAGGACCAGCCCCAGGGAGTAGATGTCGCTGGCCGGGCCCAGGTCCGCGCCCCGGGACTGTTCCGGGCTCAGGTACGCGGCGGTGCCCACCATGGTGCCCGTCGCGGTCAGCCGGGTGCCATCCATCATGCGGGCGATCCCGAAGTCCGTGAGTTTGGGCCGCAGCGGTTCCCCGGGACGGACCGGAACAAGCAGGATGTTCGCGGGCTTGATATCCCGGTGGATGATGCCGAGAGAGTGCACGTAGGCCAGAGCGTCCGACACTCCGGCTCCGATGACTGCGATCTCAGCCAGCGGCAGCGGGCTGTGCCGGATCCGCGTCCGCAGGTCCTGCCCGTCAACGAGTTCCATCGTGAGGAAGGGGCGGGGTTCCCGGGGATCCGGGTGTCCGTCCCGGCGTCGAACAATGTGACCAGGCTTGGATGGTTCAGGGTTGCCAGGAGCTGAATCTCGGCCTCCTGCCGCTTGAGTTCGTCGGCATCGGCGGACTGCGGCGCAAAGAGTTTGAGCGCCACATCGCGGCCCAGGTTCATGTCCTTGGCGGCATAGACGGAAGCCATGCCGCCCCTGCCGATCACTTCCCCAGTTGGTAGCGGCCGCCGAGGAGCTCGGCCGTGACGATATTGGGCGAACTGTCCACGTTTTGTCCCCGTCCCTTTTCCGTGCGCCACGGCGGCACACCTCCTGAATGATACCGGGACGGGTATCGGCTCCCCGCACGCCGGCCCTTGACCGACGGCCGCTGTGCGGGGCAGAAGCTTCCGCAGCCTCTCTGCCGTTGAGTCCCCCAGCGGACCCAACGATGGACTTGCCGTGCCGGAGCCTGTTCACCGTTGAGTCCCCCAGCGGACCCAACGATGGACTTGCCTTGCTGGAACGGGCTCACCGTTGAGTCCCCCAGCGGACCCAACGATGGACTTGCCGTGCCGGAGCCTGTTCACCGTTGAGTCCCCCAGCGGACCCAACGATGGACTTGCCGTGCCGGAGCCTGTTCACCGTTGAGTCCCCCAGCGGACCCAACGATGGACTTGCCTTGCTGGAACGGGCTCACCGTTGAGTCCCCCAGCGGACCCAACGATGGACTGCCTTGCCGGAGCTGTGGGGCCGTTGAGTCCCCCAGCGGACCCAACGACTTCGCTCCGGCCCCACAAGACGTGGCGGGGGCGGGGCGCTTACGGCGGGCGTTCCTCCTGCTGAGGGCAGGGTTTGCGGCGCGCAGGGGGCCTTCGGGCCTGGCTGGCCCGGTGTCCGGTCCTACCGGGGCTGACGAGATCAGTCCCGTGACGGGGGAGGCGACAGAGGCAAAGGGGTGCCGGAGTACCGGCAGTGGACGGTGGCGTCCATTGGAATCTCCTGAATGACTGTTGACGGGCGCACAAAGGCAGCCCGAATGGCCGTGCTCTGTGGAAGGCAGAGACGGCTAACTAGTCAGGGAGGAACCGGGGTCAGCAGCGTCGGCGGAATGGACGTGCTGAAGCGGGCCGCGGATTGGTTCCGCGCCGGCGGTGGGAATGACCAAGTATTGGTTCGGAAGCCAGGCGGCTCCACTTCCGGGGCCGCCGGACGAGACCGTATTTCCGGTGCTGGAGCCGGGAGCCGCGGGCAGCGCATTGGGAGCGGGCAGACCTGTCCCGTTGGGCATGGGGCCAGGGCGGTCCTTGCCGCTAGGTGCCGGCGGCGCAGTTTCTCCCGGTGCCGTTTCTTGCGGGGGTGCACTGCCGGACTGCTGGCCCTTTGCCGTCAGACTCGCCTCGCCGGCCAGCACGGGGAGGTACAGGACAGTTCCCAGGAACTCGGTGCCGGACGCCCACTTGGAGTGCTGCAGTTCCCGCAGGGCTTGGCCGCCGACCTGGCAGCCGGCGGGGATTCCGGATGCCCGCACATCCACGGACGCCGGAGAGAGCACGGACGCCGGCGGCGCTACCGTTCCCGGTGCGACCACGGGATCCGGGGAGCCGGGGCCGGGGCAGGGGGCGGCGATTCGGGGAGAACAATATCCTGGAGAGCCGGCTTTGGACCGGCCGGATCAACCGGCGTTGCCGGCCCTGTTACTGGCGGCACAGACGGCAGCGGCGCCGGAACCACCGGCTCGGCGGGCACCGGCACCGGGGCGGGGGTCGTGGCCGGAGGCGTGGGATCCGGGACCGGAGCGTTCACGGGAGGGGGTGGATCGGGCGCCGGTGTGGCCACGGGCGGAGCTGGATCGGGTGCAGGAGCGGGAGGAGCGGGATCCAAAACGGGTTCAGGAACGGGTGGAGCGGGAGGGCCGGCGGGGCGGGAGGTGCGGGAGGTGCAGGAGGTGCAGGAGGAACAGCAGGGGCCGGAGGGTCGGGCGCCAGAACGGGCGCGGGGACAGCAGGCTCGGGCGGAGGCGCCGGGACCGAGGGGTCCGGAGTCGAAGGGTCCGAGACTGGTTCACCGTCGGGGGTCGGAACCGGAACAGCTGCCCAGGTGGTTTCCACGGCCGCGGGCACGGCAACTACGTGAGCCGCCGTCAGAACAGTCGGCACCGGGTTCGCTGTGACCGGCGCTGCTCCCGTGGGGACCGTCATGACTGTGGCGGCCGCCGTCGGAGGGGGACTTGCGGCCTCGTCCGCGCTGGCCGCTGTAGCCGCGAGCGTCAGCCAGGCAATTCCGGCGACACCGCCCAGAACCACCCGCCGGAGTGTGCGGCGCGCGCGTAGCGGGACAGCTGCTGGGTCCAAGTGCACACCCCATTCCCCGAACGCTCGATGGTTCCCTATAGGGTAAGTCCGCGTGCGGTGGCGAGTCCAGAGTGCATCACAAACTCGGCGGTCTCAATCGCCGAAAACGGCCGTCACCGGGCGTCGTTTGGATAAATCACACCCAGCTGCGCGCGCACGCCGTCGAACAGCCGCATGGTGTTGAGGGAATCCTCGAGCGGCATCACGGGACTCTCGGTGAGTCCTTGCTGGATGCAACGGGTCACCTCGCGCAGTTCGTAGGCGTAGCCCCGCCCGACGACGTCGAAGGATTCGCTGCGCGGCTCGTCGAAGCCCACCCGGACCAGAAGCTCTTTGGGGTTGTTGATCGAGCCGAGGGACTGCAGGAAGCCATGACTGCCGGCCACTGTCGCGGTGCGGGGGCCGTGCGCCAGGAGGAGGAGGTCAGCTGCGCCTGGGCGCCATGGTGGTAACCGAGCGTCAGCGCGTTCTGGGCGTCCACGCCGTCGTCGTTCAGCCAGCCGGTGGCACTGACGGTCTGCGGGAAGCCCAGCGTGCCCAAGGCCCAGAGCAGCGGGTATACGGTGAGGTCCAGCAGCGCGCCGCCCCCGTCCTTGGGTGCCCAGAGGCGCGAGGCGGGCGAGTACGGTGCCGGGAAGCCCAGGTCCGCCCCCACCCACTTGACCTCCCCGATCTCGCCGGAGGCGGCGATCTCGAAGGCCCGCTGCATGCTCGGCAGGAAGCGGCTCCACATGGCCTCCATCAGGAACAGGCCATTCGCCCGCGCCAGCGACACGAGCTCCGAGGCCTCCCGGGCGTTGACGGTGAGCGCCTTCTCGCAGAGGACGTGCTTGCCCGCGGTCAGGGCCGCCAGCGCGATTTCGTGGTGGTGCGCGTGCGGCGTGGCGACGTAGACGACGTCGACGGCGTCGTTGGCGAGCAGCCGTTCATAGCCGGTCTGCCCGTTCTGGTCCCCGTACGCACGCGCGAAGCCGAAATCGGAGGCGAAGGCATCCGCGGCCGCCTGCGTGCGCGAACTGACAGCGTAGAGCTCGGCGTCTGCCAGGAGTTCCAGGTCGCGGGTCACGGACGCCGCGATGCCTCCAGTGGCAATCACGCCCCAGCGCAGCCTGGCGCCTGTTGCAGTCCGGGGATCGGTGTCCGTCTGACTGAACAACCAGGGCTTGGCGATGAGGGCGGTCATGGTGTCATCTTCTCACCCGGGGAGGGAGCGTCGGGGAGGGAGCCGCGGAAGCTGAGGGAGCGTCGGGGAGGGAGCCGCGGAAGCTGAGGGAGCGTCGGGGAGGGAGCCGCGGAAGCTGAGGGAGCGTCGGGGAGGGAGCCGCGGAAGCTGAGGGAGCGTCGGGGTAGGGAGCGCCCCGGCTTCCGCGGCGGCCCGGTCAGGCGGGGAGCCGGCCCCGGCCCGGCTGCGCGCTGCCTCCTCCGTCAGCCGGCCCTGCTGGAGCCGGAACCGCCGGTCGGTCTTGTTCGCCAAGGAGCGGTCATGGGTCACCACGAGAATGGTGGTGTTGTGGTCCCGGCTCAGCGAACTGAGGAGCTCGATGATGTGCTCGCCGGTCTGTTCGTCCAGGTTGCCGGTGGGTTCGTCCGCCAGGATCAGTTGGGGGAGTTGGCCAGCGCGCGGGCGATCGCGACGCGTTGCTGCTCGCCGCCGGAGAGCCGGTTGATGCGGCGGACATGCTTTTCCGGATCGAGCTGCACTTGTTCCAGCAGTTCCCGGGCACGCTCCAGGCGGGCAGCCTTCCGGATCCCCGCAAACTCCATGGGCAGCATAACGTTGTCCACCGCAGACAGATTGGGAATCAGGTTGAACTGCTGGAACACGAATCCGATGTCCCGCCGGCGGTATTCGGTGAGCTTGCTGTCGGGCATGCCGGCCAGGCCGACGCCGTTGACCAGCACATCCCCGCTGGTCGGCTTGTCGAGCGCGCCGAGGAGGGACAACAGGGTGCTTTTGCCGCTGCCGCTCTTGCCCACGATGGAGGCCAGCGTGCCCTGCTCGAGCTCGAAGCTGACATCGTTGACCGGCTTAATGGTGCGGTCGCCGGACTTGAACGTGCGGACCAGGTTCTTGACTTCGATCATGGCTACTCTCCTCGGAGGACTTCGACGGGACGGATGCGGGCGGTCAGGAGGGCCGGAACCAGCGCCCCGATGATGGCGACACCAAACACCGCGGCGATACCGGCGGCGATCACGCCGGGTGAGGCGCTCGCGGTGACGGACGTCAGCAGCTGGCTGGCCCCGCCGAGGGCCCTTCGCCGGGCGCACCGGGGAATCCGCCGGCCGTGCCGCCGGGAATGCCGCGCTGGCCGGCCCCGGTAGTGGCGGTGGCCGTGGCTGTGTTGGAGCTGATCAGTGCGGAGGCGATGCCACCGCTGGCGAAGGACGCGACGGCGGCACCCACCGCACTGCCCAGGGCCACGAGGACCAGCGCCTCCAGTACGAACTGCAGCCCGATGGTGCGGTTCCGGGCGCCGATCGCCTTCAGGACGCCGATTTCCCGGCGCCGCTCGCGGACCAGCATGACCATGATCAGCAGGATGATCACGCCCGCGGTGGCCAGGGCAGCCACGAAGGCGATAAAGGAGATGTTCTTGACGCTGCCGAGCGAGCTGACCGCGGTTTCAAGGTTGCGCTGGCCCTGGCTGACGTCGGCCGCATCGGTGCCCAGCGCCTCCTGCAGGGCCGTCTTGGCGGCGTCGACGTTTTCCATCGAATCCACGGTGACGATCATCGTGGACAGCTCCCCGGGAAGTTCCGCGAGTCCCTGCGCCGCGGGGAGTGTAAGGTACAGGGCGTTGTTGCCGAAGGCGGTGCCGGCGTCGAACAGGCCCGCCACGGTGAAGCTCTGGTCATTGATGGTGAACGTCGAGCCGACGGCGAGGCCGTTTTTCTCGGCCAGGGTGGTGCCGAGCAGGGCGCCGGTGGACGCCGCGGTGTAATCGCCCAGGCCCGTGCCCTGCGTCAGTTCCAGGGCCTTGCCGGTGGTGTCCACCTCGGCGCCGATGCCGGTGGCCGTGATGGGCACGGAGAACGCCGGCGCCGTGCCCGTGGCCCCGGAGGTCCCCGACGTTCCCGACGTGCCGGTGGAGGCCTGGTTGCGTGCGCCGAGCGTTCCGGCGTCGACGGCGGCGGTGAGGCTCGTGGTCAGCGTGGTAGCGGACTGGCTGTTTGGACCTCCCAGTCCGCCCTGCCCGCCAACACCGCCAGGACCTTCGGTGGCTGCGGCCGCATCGGTGTTGCGCAGGCGCAGCGCCTTGGTGCCGACCACCGTGTTCACGTTCGGCACGGAGGCCGCCGTCGCAGCCTGTGTCGCGGTCAGCGGCTCGCCGCCGCCTTCGAAGCCCTGGCCGCCCGCCGGATTGACGGTGAGGACGGTGCCCACCGAGGCGTTCAGTTCCGCTACCTTCCCCGCGACGGCCTGGTTGGCCACCAGCATGGCCAGGGCGAGGCCGATGGCAACCGCCAGAACGGCCACCACGGCGGCTGTTCGGACCTTGTTTCTGAAGGCGTTGCCTACACTCCGGGCAAGGACGCTCACGTGACTCCTAGGGATCTTGGGCGGCCGGAATGGCGGCGGCAGACACCACACTGGTACGGGCCGCTGTGCGGACCGCTTTCCGGAGCTATGGATCCGCTGTGAAGGCCTGCCCGCGAGGTGAGGGCAGCAAAAGCCCCGGCCCGCCAGGAGGCGGAGCCGGGGCTCCCTGAGGTGCTGTCTAGACAGGAACTACTGCGTCAGCGGTCCAAGGACCGGATCGTTGACGTAGGCCGTCTTGACGTTTTCCTGCGTCACGATGACCGGTTCCAGCAGGTACGCGGGAACAATCTTGACCTTGTTGTCGTAGGACTTGTCGTCGTTGATCTCAGGCGTCTTGCCGGCCTGGAGGTCCTTGACCATGGTGATGGCGTGCTCCACGAGCTTGCTGGTGTCCTTGTTGATGGTGGAGTACTGCTCACCGGCCATGATGGACTTCACGGACTCAACTTCGGAGTCCTGGCCCGTGACGACCGGAATCGGCTTGCCGGCGGCCTTGACCGAGGTGATGATGGCGCGGGCCAGGGTGTCGTTCGGGGACAGCACGCCGTCGAGGGTGGCGCTCGCGTAGGTTCCCGCGAGCAGGGTGTCCATGCGCTTCTGGGCGTTTTCTGCCTTCCAGCCCTGGGTAACGGCCTGCTCGAAGGACGTCTGGCCGGAGAGCACCTTCAGGGTGCCGTCGTCCATCTTCGGCTTCAGGACGCTCATGGCGCCGTCGAAGAAGACCTTCGCGTTGGCGTCATCCGGGGAGCCGGCGAAGAGCTCGATGTTGTACGGGCCTTCCGGCTTCTTGGCCTTCATGCCCTCAAGCAGGGCCTGGCCCTGAAGCTCGCCGACCTTGAAGTTGTCGTAGGCCACGTAGTAGTCAACGTTCGGGGTGTTCAGCAGCAGCCGGTCATACGCGATGATCGTGGCGCCGGATTCCTTGGCCTGCTGGAGCTGGGTGCCCAGCTGCGCACCGTCGATGGCGCCGACGATGATGACCTTGGCGCCCTTGGTGATCATGGCGCTGATCTGGTTCTGCTGTTCCGAAACGCCGCCGTTGGCGAACTGCACATCCGGCTTGAATCCGGCTTCGGTGAGTCCGTCGTTGAAGAGCGTCTCCGCCAGCACCCAGTTTTCGCTGGTCTTCTGGGGAGTGCGACGCCGATCAGGAGTCCTTCGGGAAGGCCTCGCCGCCGGTGGTGGAACCGCCGGTCGCTCCGCTGTCGGAGCGGCCGCAGGCTGTCAGCGCCAGTGCCGCAATAGCAGCAATTGCTGCTGCCTTTCCTGCTTTACCAATCATTCGCATTGCTTGGTTCACTTTCTTTAGATGGTGTGCGGAGAATCGTGATGGAGCGGATCAGGGAGCGGACTAGGCACCGCGGGAGATGACCTCTTTGGTGGAGGTGGTCTCGTCGGCCTTCATCTCGCTGCTGCGGCCGAAGTTCTTGAACATCAGGCCGATGATGGATTTCTTGCCCTGGGTCTTGTTGTAGACATCGAACGCGACGGCGATCAGGAGCACCAGGCCCTTGATGATCTGGGTCAGGTCGGCGCCGACGCCGAGGAGCTGCAGGCCGTTGTTCAGCACGGCCATCACCAGGCCTCCGACGATCGAGCCGATCACGGTGCCGACGCCGCCGGTCACCGCGGCGCCGCCGATGAACACGGCCGCGATGGCGTCCAGTTCCCAGCCGACGCCGTCGAACGGGCCCGACGCGGTGGAGCGGCCGACGAAGATCATGCCTGCGAGGCCCGCCAGGATGGACATGTTCATCATCACCAGGAAGTTGACCTTCTTGGACTGGACACCGGAGAGCTCGGCGGCGTGCCGGTTGCCGCCGACGGCGTAGATGTGGCGGCCGATGACGGTCTTGGAGGAGATGAAGCCGTAGACGATCACCAGGACGGCGAGGATCAGCCCGGGGATCGGGAAGGACGTGCCCGGCCGGCCGGTGGCGAAGAGGTAGGTTGCGTAGAGGATGGCGCCGCAGATCAGGACCAGCTTGACGACGCTGACCCAGGTCTCGGGCACTTCGGCGCCGAGGGCCTTGGCGTTGCGGCGGGAGCGGATCTCGCTGAAGACCACGAAGGCAACGGCGGCCAGGCCCAGCAGCACGGTGAGGTTGTTGTAGCCGGTGTTTGGCCCGATTTCGGGCAGGTAGCCCGAGCCGATGTACTGGTAGTCCGCGGGAACCGGGATGGTGTTGGACTTGCCGACGAACTGGTTGGCGCCGCGGAAGATGAGCATGCCGGACAGCGTGACAATGAACGCCGGGATGCCGACATAGGCCGTCCAGAATCCTTGCCAGGCTCCGATCAGGACGCCCAGCAGCAGCCCCATCAGGACGCCCAGGTACCAGGGAATGCCCCAGTCCCTGATGAACAGGGCCACGCAGACGCCCACGAACGCCGCCACCGAGCCGACGGACAGGTCGATGTGGCCGGCGATGATCACCAGCACCATACCGATGGCGAGGATCAGGATGTAGGAGTTGCCGTTGAAGAGGTTGATGACGTTGCCCGGGGTGAGCGTGCGGCCGTCAGTTGCAATCTGGAAGAAGATGATCAGGGCCACCAAGGCGAAGATCATGCCGAATTGGCGGGTGTTGCCGCCAAAGAGCTTCTTGAGCGCGTTCATTGTTTCAGTCCTTGTTTCCGGAATGTACGGAGCGGTTAGCCACAGCGGGTCAGGCGGTCTTGCGGGCGGAGGTCATGAGTTTCATCAGGTTTTCCTGACTTGCCTCGTCCTTGTTGAGCACGCCGGTGATGGCGCCTTCGAAGATGGTGTAAATGCGGTCCGAGAGGCCCAGCAGCTCGGGCAGCTCCGAGGAGATCACGATGACGCCCTTCCCCTGGTTGGCCAGCTGCTGGATGATGCCGTAGATCTCGTACTTGGCGCCGACGTCGATCCCGCGGGTGGGTTCGTCCAGGATCAGCAGCTCAGGGTCGGTGAACATCCATTTCGCCAGCACCACCTTCTGTTGGTTGCCTCCGGAGAGTTTGGCGACGCCTTCCTCCACGGACGGTGCCTTGGTCCGCAGGGATTTGCGGTACTGCTCGGCCACGGTGAAGACCTTGTTGGCGTCGATGACGTTGTGTTTGCTGACCTTGCGAAGGTTGGCGGAGACCGTGGTGGCTTTGATGTCGTCCAGCAGGTTCAGTCCGAGGGTCTTGCGGTCCTCGGTGACGTAGCCCAGGCCGGCGTCGATGGCCTGGCGGACGCTCTTGAGCTCCACCTCCTTGCCGTCCAGGTAGACCTGCCCGGAGAGGAACCGGCCGTAGGACCGGCCGAAGACGGAGCGGGCCAGTTCGGTGCGGCCCGCGCCCATCAGCCCGGCGAAGCCGACGATCTCGCCGCGCCGGACGAAGAAGTTGGAGTTCTTGCAGACCATGCGGTCCTGGACCTGCGGGTGGCCCACGTTCCAGTTTTTGACTTCGAAGAAGACCTCGCCGATTTTCGGCTCGTGGTCCGGGAACCGGGATTCCAGGGTCCGGCCCACCATGCCCTTGATAATGCGGTCCTCGTCGACGCCGTCGGCCTTCACGTCCAGCGTCTCAATCGATTTGCCGTCACGGATGATGGTGATGGAGTCCGCGATCTGCTCGATCTCGTTCAGCTTGTGGGAAATGATGATGGACGTGATGCCGCGGCCCTTCAGGCCAAGCATGAGGTCCAGCAGGTGCTGGGAATCGGATTCGTTCAGCGCCGCCGTGGGTTCGTCGAGGATCAGCAGCTTCACGGACTTGTTCAGGGCCTTGGCGATCTCGACGAGCTGCTGCTTGCCGACGCCGATCTCCTTGATCGGGGTTTCCGGGTCCTCCCGGAGCCCCACGCGGGCCAGCAGCTCGGTGGAGCGGATCCGGGCCTCGGCCCAGTCGATCACGCCGCGCTTGGTGGGCTCGTTGCCCAGGAAGATGTTCTCCATGATGGAGAGCTCGGGGATAAGCGCGAGTTCCTGGTGGATGATCACGATGCCGGCGTGCTCGCTGGCCCGGATGTCCTTGAATTCCTGGACTTCGCTCTGGTACACGATGTCCCCGGTGTAGCTGCCGAAGGGTACACCCCGGAAAGCACCTTCATCAGGGTGGACTTGCCGGCGCCGTTCTCACCGCAGATGGCGTGGATTTCACCGGCCTTCACCCGCAGGTTCACCTCGGACAAGGCTTTAACGCCGGGGAACTCTTTGGTGATGGAGCGCATCTCGAGGATTACCGGATCGCTGTGCGTGTTGAGGGACGTCATCTGCCCTTACGCCTCCAATGCATGACTTCGTTGTCCGCCCCTGCAAACCGCAGGGCCGTCTGATGAGAAAGTAAACTGGATCACAGGCATTGTCGTCAAGTCTTTAACGCAACGGCCCGGTAACGAAAACTTAGTTCCGCCGGATTCCGGCGTGCTGGAAGACCAGTGCGGTGGCTCCGAGGGCCTCGGCACGGTCGCCCAGTGAGGACATGGTGAGCGTTGTGGTTTCGCCGATCACGGGCACCGCGTGCCGGATCAGGCCCCGCCGGATCGGGTCCAGCAGCAGTTCGCCGAGCCCTGCCAGCGGTCCGCCGACCACAATCACTTCGGGGTTGATCAGGTTGGCCACATTGCCCAGCGCGCGCCCGACGGCGAGTCCGGCGTCGTCCACGACGCGCAGGGTCGCAGAGTCCCGCGCGACGGCCTTGCGGACGATGTCTTCCGGGGTGATCGGCTTGTCCTCGCCGCGGCTCAGGAGCTCGATCATAGTGGTGGTCGACGCAATCGTTTCCAGGCAGCCGCGGTTGCCGCAGCGGCAGACCAAACCGTGCTCATGGATGGTTGCGTGGCCGATCTCGCCGGTGATGCCCACGTTGCCGTAGTAGGGCATCCCGTTCAGGATGAGCCCCGCGCCGATGCCGGAGCCGATCTTGAGGAACATCAGGTTGCTGATGCCGGTATGCGGCCCCCAGGTCACCTCGGAGAGGGCACCCAGATTGGCGTCATTGTCCACGAAAACCGGGAGATCCAGGGCATCCTCGAGGCGCTGCAGGATGTTGATGCCCACCCATTCGGGCAGGATGGCGCCCTGCGCCACCGTGCCTGTGCGGCGGTCGATGGGGCCGGGGATGCCGACGCCGGCCCCGACGACGGCGCTGCGTTCCACGCCGCTGCCGGCCAGGAGCCGGTCAAGGAGTCCGACGGCGGCCATGATGCCCTCCTCGGCGTGGTGGCCCAGGGAAGCAGGATCGATTCCTCGGCGATCACGTGATAGCTCAGCGAAGCCAGCACGACGCGCAGGTGCCGGCGACCGAAGTCGATGCCGACCGCCACGGCACCGTTGCTGTTGAGCCGGACGTTCAGGGCCCGCCGCCCGGAACTGGTGATTGGTTCGGTGGAGGCCAGTCCGGCGTCCTGCATGATCTTGACGATGTTCGAGACAGTGGCCGTGGAGAGGCCCGTCTGCCGTGCGAGTTCCGCCTGCGTGGAGGGCCCGGCGAGAAGGCATTCTATGATCCGCTGCTGGTTCAAATGCCGGAGAGCGGACTGTGATCCGGGATTTTTGGTGCGGCTCCTCGTTGAGCGCGTTGGTGAGGGCATGCAATGAAGAGTGCCTCATCCGTGCCTTGTAGTCAAGAAGTTAACGCATGGCGGGTCGGGAAGTCCGCCGGCGGGCCAAGGAGGGCCCGGCACGCGGACGGGCGCCGTGGTGCCTTTGCTACCGGGCGCTAGCCCGGCCCGGTGGGGCATTCCGCCCTACTTCCTGGACGGCCGGGCGGAAATGCACCGGGACGGTGATGCTGGCGGATGGCTACGCTTGGGGGAGCGAGGGTCCGCCGCGAAGGGCGGTCCCCGGGAAGCTGAGGTGGTAATGGTGCTACTGGCCCTGATGCAGGCGAATGCCGCCGTGCTGGACGTTGACGCCAATTGCGCTGCGGTGGATGCCGCCGCCGGCAAGGCTGCGGCAGCGGGCGCCCAGCTGCTCCTCACTCCGGAGCTCTTCCCGGTGGGGTATGCGCCCCTCCGGCTGCGGGCCGAGTTCGACCCGGCGGCGCTGCCCTCCCTCCGGCAGGCCCTGGCGGAGGTGGCCCGCCGGAACGGCATTGCGCTGGTCTACAGCCTCCCCGCCGTCACCGCGGCGGGGGACTGGCAGATCACGGCCACCCTCGTCGATAAGAACGGCGACGAGCTTCTCAGCTACGCCAAGGTCCATCTCTTCGGGCCGGAGGAGCGCCAGGCCTTTGCCCCCGCAGGCGCCAGCCCCGGCGTCGTGGACTTCCACGGGCTCAGGACCTCACTGGTGATCTGCTACGACGTGGAGTTCCCTGAGGCCGTCCGCGCCGCCGCGGTGCGCGGCGCCGAACTGTTGCTGGTGCCTACAGCCCTCGCTGACGGATTCGATGCCGTGCCGCAGGTGCTGATCAGGGCGCGGGCACTGGAGAACCATCTGACGGTGGCCTATGCCAACCACTGCGGGACGGAGGAGGGCTGCGACTTCCTGGGCGGAAGCGTCATCGCAGCCCCGGACGGCGGTCTCCTGGCCTCGGCCGGCAGCGGGGCCGAACTGCTGTTCGCCGAGGTGCCGGAGCCGGGCGCGACCGGGCACGAGGTGGCATACCTGGATGATCTCCGGCCGGAGATCTACCGTTCCTGGGGCGGCTGACCGGCACCGGACACAGGGGCCTCCGCCGCCGCCCGCATCCCCGGCAGCCCGTCCGTGTACTGCAGGGCAATCCAAAGCTCGGCCCGGGCCTGAGCCCGGTTGAGATCAAGGTCCAGCAACTCCGCGAGTGTGCCGATCTGCCGGCGGATGCTGTTACGGTGCAGGCCGGTGGCTTTGGCTGTGGCATCCCAGCTGCCGTTCTCGCCGAGCCAGGCGCGAAGGATGCCGAGCAGGGCGTCCCGCCGTTCCGGTGCCAGCGCCAGCACGGGCGCCAGCAGCCGGGCGGCCAGCATGGCGCCGGCCTCATTGCCGAGCAGCCCGGCCACGGACCACGTCACGTCATCCACCCGCACGCTGCCTCCGGTGGTCCCGACACGGCCGCGAAGGGACCACGCCCGCTGGTAGGCCTCCGCCAGACCGGAGAGCTCGGTGGCGCTCCCGATCACCAAGCGCCAGCCGATCCGCTCCGCGCCGGCCAGCAGGGCGTCGTCGACCTTCAGCCGGGTGATGGCGGCAAAACCGTAGTCGGTGATCTCCACCAGCTTGGTGTCAAACATCCGGCGCCACTCCAGCAGCTCCCGCACGGGACTCTCGACGGAGCGGCCGGAGCGGCCCGGTGCGGCGGCGGAGGCTGCCGGGACCGCGGCGGCAGCCGGGGCATCCGGAGCCCCTGCGGCTTGCGGGCGGATGCCCAGGACCACTCGCAGCTGGCCGGAGCGGGTGGAGGAGACGCTCTGCGCCAGCAGGTCCTTGAGCCCGTTGAGCTGGCGGGTGCCTCCGGACGCCACGCTGTCCGGATGCAGCAGCAGCGCGGTGGCCAGCTGGCTGGGGGCCAGTGAGCCGCTGGTGCGCTGGCGCACGAGCAGTTCCAGCAGCCCGACGGCGGTGGAGACAACGCTGTTCTGGGCGGGGGTCAGCGGGGCGTCGGTGCCCAGGACCAGGGCGCCCAGGTTGGCGTCCCGGGTGCTGCGCAGGGGATACCCGAAGACCATCGCCGAACCTGCTGTGCCGAATGAGTCCAGCTCCACCCGCGGGCCGCTGCCGGACAGCAGCCTTGCCAGCAGGGGCTGCAGCGCTGCCGTGTCCGCGCCGGGCGTGGCGGGGCTCCCGCTGCGCCGGCGGTTCCGCGGGCACGCACCCGCCCGTCCGCGCCCACCAGGACTGCCCAGACCGGAACCCGCTGCACGAGGGCGGCCAGGAGCTCGTGCTCCGGCCGCGCCGACAGCACTGCACGCATCAGCTGCCGGTTCGTGTCCGCGAGCTGCCGGAACGTCGTGGCGTTGTCCGATTCCAGCAACTGCGAGAACTCCAGACCGACGGCGGCGAAGGGAACGGTTTTCGGGACGGCCACGAGCGTCAGGTTGTGGCGGCGGCAGGCCTGCACCACAGCGTCGGGCACCGAGTCGAAGTACGGTTCCAGGCCGAAGCCCAGGGCGGAGACGCGCGCACCGACCAGCCGCCGCACGTAGGCGTCCACAAGTTTCGCGGCGCCGCCCCGCCCAGAAACGGGAGGCCGGCGGTGAGCAGGAACTCGCCGTCGAGCAGGTACGGGGTGGGATCCTCCAGCTCGCTCGGCTCCACCCAGCGCAGCCGTTCCGCCCCGTTGCCGCCGTCGTGCAGAACCGACAGTTCCGGCGGCAGCTGGCGCAGGAACTGCGCCAGGGTGACGAAACCCAGCCGCTCGGCGTCGTCAGCAGCCACGGCCGCCACGGGCGCCCAGAGCCGGTAGCTGCGGTGCATTAAGTCTCATGAGTGAAGACTACAGGTCATTTTGCACAACGGTGAGAGCTGGCTCACAAGCCTAGGCTGGACGCGGGGAAAGACCACTACTGAAGAACGGACGTCAACGATGACTGTGCCAACTCTTATTGGGGAAAGGCCACCGGCCAGCACCGGCCGTCCCGGACTGACCGCGCAACTCCTTCGCCGCAAGCCGATCGGACAGCTCGTCCGCGAAGCCGAAACCGGACACGGCGGCACGCGGCTGGTCCGCAGCTTCGGCGTGCTGCAGCTGACGATGATCAGCGTCGGCGCCACGCTCGGCACCGGCATCCTGGTCATCCTGGGTGAATCCGTGCCGCTGGCGGGCCCGGCCATCTGGATCTCCTTCGCGATCGCCGGAGCCGCTGCGCTGCTCTCCGCCGTCTCCTACGCCGAAATGGCCGGAATGGTGCCCGCGGCAGGATCGAGCTACTCCTACACATACGCGACCATGGGCGAGGGAATGGCCTGGATCTGCGGCTGGTGCCTGGTGCTCGAATACGCCGTCTCCGTTGCCGCCGTCGCCGTCGGGGCCGGCCAGTATGTCAACGAAGCCCTCGCAGTCTTCGGCCTCGCGCTGCCGGACGCAATCTCGCAGCCGCCCGGGGACGGCGGTGTGCTGAACGTGCCGGCGATCGTGATCGTGGTCCTCGCCACCGCGCTGCTGGTCCGCGGCGCCAGGGAAAGCGCCTGGATCAACACGGCCATTGTGGTGGTCAAAGTCGGCATCCTGGTGTTCTTCTGCGCCGTGGCCTTCACCGCCTTCAACGCCGCACACTTCGAACCGCTGCTGCCGATGGGCGCGGCCGGCGTCTCCGCCGCCGCCTCCCGGGTGTTCTTCTCCTACATCGGGTTCGATGCAGCCTCCACGGCCGGCGAGGAAGCCCGCAATCCGAAGCGCGATTTGCCCCGGGCCATCCTGCTTTCGATGCTGATCGTCACCACCATCTACGTGCTCGTCGCGGTCGCCGCGATCGGCGCGCGCCCTTGGGGCTGGTTCGACGGCACCGAAGCCGCCCTCGTAAAGATTCTGGAAGAGACAACCGGGCAGCCCTGGATTGCGCTGGTGTTCGCCATCGGGGCCGTGCTCGCCATCGCCAGCATCGTGCTGACGGTCCTCTACGGCCAGACCCGCATCCTGCTGTCGATGTCACGGGACGGCATGGTGCCCAAAATCTTCGGCCGCGTCTCGCCCCGCACCGGCACCCCGGTGGCCGGGACCCTGATTGTGGGCACCGCCGTCGCCCTCACCGCGGGCCTCGTCCCGCTCGGTGCGCTGGCGGACGCCACCAGTATCGGCACGCTCTTCGCCTTTGCCCTGGTCAACGTCGCCGTCATCTACCTGCGGCGCCACCGGCCCGAACTCACCCGAAGCTTCCGCGTCCCGCTGTTTCCGCTGACGCCCATCCTGGGCGCCGCCATGTGCGGCTACCTCATGCTCAACCTCGGCGCCGACACGTGGGTGGTCTTTGGACTGTGGATGCTGGTGGGACTGGCCGTCTACTTCGGCTACGGCCGCAGGCACTCCCGGGTAGCGGCGCTCAGCCACGAGGAATACCGTGAACTATCCGCCGCAGCCCCGTCCGACCCCACGCCCGCACCGATGAAAGCACACCACTCATGACAACCGCCACAGAACTCCCGGCCCCCGGACCGGCAGCGCCCGGCTCCGGCGGCCAGGCTCCGATCACCATGCTGAATCCCGACTTCCCGTTCAGCTACGACCACTACCTGGCCCACCCGGACGGCCTGGGCGCCGTCCCGGCCGGGCTGCACGGAACCGAAGTGGCCGTGGTAGGCGCAGGGCTCTCCGGACTGGTGGCGGCCTACGAACTGATGAAACTGGGCCTGCGCCCGGTCCTCTACGAGGCGGACCAGATCGGCGGCCGGCTGCGGACCGCGAGTTTCCTCCGCCGCCGGCGTGGTCGCCGACCTCGGCGGGATGCGCTTCCCCGTGTCCGGCAAGGCGTTCTACCACTACGTCGAGCTGCTCGGACTGGAAACCCAGGAATTCCCCAATCCGCTGGCGGCGGGGACCTCCAGCACCGTGATCGAGCTCGCCGGGCAGATGCACTACGCCCGCACCCCGGCTGACCTCCCGCCGTTCTTCCGGGAAGTCGCGGAGGCGTGGAAGGCTGCCGTCAACGACGGCGCCAAGTTCACTGAGATGCAGGACGCGATCCGCGCGCGGGACACCGCCCGGATCAAGGAGCTGTGGAACGGGCTGCTTCCCCTGCTGGACGAACAGACCTTCTACGGCTTCATCGCCGGCAGCGACTCGTTCAAGCAAGCCGGTTTCGCGCACCGCGAGGCGTTCGGTCAGGTGGGCTTCGGCACGGGCGGCTGGGACACGGACTTCCCCAACTCCATCCTCGAGATTCTGCGCGTCGTCTACACGGACGCCGACGACGCGCACCGGCTCATTGCCGGCGGGGCGCAACGGCTCCCGGAGGCGCTCTGGCAGCACGCGCCGTCGGACATGGCCCATTGGCCCGAGGGAACATCGCTGGCGTCGCTGCACGCCGGCGCCCCGCGCGGCGCCGTGGACCGGATCGCCCGGGACGGCAGCGGCGACTTCCGCATCCGGGAGCGGTGGGGCCGCGAGGCAGCCTATCCCGCCGTCGTCACCACCTGCCAGTCATGGCTGCTGTCGACACGGATCCACACCGAGGAAACCCTGTTCCCGGCAGAACTGTGGACCGCGATCGAACGCTCCCACTACATGCAGTCCTCCAAGACCTTCGTGATGGTCGACCGGCCCTTCTGGAAGGACATCGATCCCGCGACGGGCCGCGAGGTCATGTCCATGACGCTGACAGACCGGCTGAACCGGGCCACCTACCTGCTGGACAACGGGCCGGACCAGCCCGCCGTGATCCTGCTCTCCTACACCTGGAACGACGACGCGCTGAAATGGCTGGCCCTGGACGCAGACCAGCGGGTGGAGCTGATGCTGCACTCGCTCGAGCAGATCTACCCGGGCGTGGACATCGCCGGCCACATTGTCGGCCAGCCCATCACCGTCTCGTGGGAAGCGGACCCCAACTTCATGGGGGCCTTCAAGGCCAACCTGCCGGGACACTACCGCTACCAGCAGCGCCTCTTCAGCCACTTCAAGCAGGATCGGCTCCCGGAGGAGCAGCGCGGGATCTTCCTGGCCGGCGACGACGTGTCGTTCACCGCCGGGTGGGCCGAGGGCGCGGTGACCACCGGACTGAACGCGGTCTGGGGCGTCGTCAACCACCTGGGCGGGTCGTCGGCGGCCGGGAACCCGGGGCCGGGCGATGTGCTGGACGAACTGGGCCCGATCTCGCTGGATTGAGTCTCCCAGCGTGCTTAGCCGTGCAGTTCCCGGTGCGCCCGGGCCAGCTCCCGGTAGTGCGCCGCATTCTGCTGGACCCCGGCGAATTCCTCGTCGCTCAGTTCGCGGCGGACTTTGGCGGCACACCGGCAACCAGCGAGCGGGGCGGGACCACGGTTCCTTCCAGGACCACGGCGCCGGCCGCGATGAGCGACCCGGCGCCGATCACGGCACCGTTGAGGATGGTGGCGCTCATGCCGATCAGGCAGTCGTCCTCGACCGTGCAGCCGTGCACCACGGCGCTGTGCCCGACGCTGACCCGGGCGCCGACGGTGCAGGGAAGCCCGGGTCCGCGTGCAGCACCACGTTGTCCTGCAGGTTGGTGCCGCCCCCACGGTGATCGCGGCGGTGTCGGCCCGGACGGAGACGCCGTAAAAGGCGCTGGAGTCCTCGGCGAGGGTGGCCTTGCCGATCACCGAGGCGCTCGGTGCGATGAAGGCGGATTCGTGGACGGCCGGGGTGTCCCCGGCGAAAGCGTAAATGGGAGCCATGCCTCCAGCCTAGGACACGCCCCTGCCGCGGGCTGGTTCCGGGCGGGGGTTGAACCGTGCCCGGAGCTGAGTAGGATCGGGCGCATCAAATGCGCCGTCCGGGAGGGGGTCCGTGGTGACCGACAACGTGTTCCTGCGAACGATGCGGCGGCTGGAGAACGCGGACCGCCTTGACCCGGCCGTCCGGGTTGCGGACCCGCTCGCGGGCCGGCTCGTGGCCGACCCCAGGCTGCGGCGCTTTTTCCGGGGCGATGCCACCGGCATTCCGCCGCACGTCGTCGCCAAGGATGTGCCCTTCGGCGCCTGGTTCATGGCGATTTTCCTGGACCTTTTCCCCGACCCCGGCGCCCGTCGGGCAGCGACGCGGCTGGTGGCCCTCGGCGTCGTCGCCGCGACTCCCACCGGAATCAGCGGCTGGGCCGAATGGGCGCGGGCGGACCGCGGCACGCGGCGCGTCGGCGTCGTCCATGCCGCGGCCAACCTCGCCGCCACGCTCATCTTCCTGGCGTCCTGGGCCGCGCGGACCCGGGACCGGCACAGTCTGGGCGTGGGGCTGGCCCGCGCGGGCGGGGCCCTGCTGATCGTCGGAGGTTTCCTGGGCGGGTACATGGGCCGAGCGCGCCGCCGCTGAGACCGTCCGCCCGCCGTTGAGCTATCACTTTTGGTCCCTTCCGGGCCCTCAGAACGACGACAAGTGATAGGTCAACGGGGGTTAGGCGGGGAGCGCAGGACCGTGAAGCCCGGTCCCTGTTCCGCAGGACCCGGCTCCGGGAGCACGACGGCGATCGGGGCGCCGGGCGCCGCCACCCGTTCGAGTTCGCGGACGACGTCGCCCCAGTCCTCCGGCGGCAGGCCGGCCAGGGCGTCCACCGCCCACACGGAGGAAGGCCGAGTCGGCGAACGGTAGCGACGGGGCACCGGCCACCGAGGCCTCCAGCCCGTGGGCCCGGGCGGTATGGATGTTCTCCTCGGACCGGTCGACGCCGGTGAAGTGGATGCCGGAGCGCACAAAGCGCAGCCCGTCCGCGCCGTGGCCGCAATCGAGGCCCAGCACACCGTTGCGGCCCTCGGATTTGAGCAGGGCCACGAATTCCGAGAGCGGATCTTCCGGAGAAAGTGCCATACCCCTATTCAATGACCGGCGTCAGTGGAATACAACCGGCTGAATACAACAGGGTCAGTTGAAGACAACCGTCCGGTTCCCGTCGAGCAGGACCCGGTGCTCGGCATGCCACTGCACGGCCTGGGCCAGCGTGCGGCCCTCGACGTCGCGGCCCATCTGGACGAACTGCTCGGCTGTGCGCCGGTGGTCCACGCGGATGACTTCCTGCTCGATGATCGGGCCCTCGTCCAGGGCCGCGGTCACGTAGTGCGCGGTGGCGCCGATGAGCTTCACGCCGCGGGCGTGGGCTTGGTGGTAGGGCTTGGCCCCCTTGAACGACGGCAGGAAGGAGTGGTGGATGTTGATGGCCTTGCCGGTCAGCTCCTGGCACAGGTCGTCGGAGATGATCTGCATGTAGCGGGCCAGGACCGTGAGCTCGACGTCGTGCTCGGCCATGAGTGCCCGCAGCTGGTCCTCGGCCTGGACTTTGGTTTCCGGCGTGACCGGGATGTGGTGGAAGGGGATGCCGTAGAACTCGGCCAGGCCCGCCAGGTCGCGGTGGTTGGACACGATGGCCGGGATCTCGATGGGCAGGGTGCCGGAGCGCTGCAGGAACAGCAGGTCGTTGAGGCAGTGCGCCGATGTGCTGGCCATCAGCAGGGTGCGGACCTTCCGGCCGGCCGGGTTGAGGCTCCACTGCATGCCGAAGGCCTGGGCAACGGGTTCCAGGGCGGCCTGCAGTTCCAGCTGCGAGGCCGACGTCGTGGCCTCCACGCGCATAAAGAACGTGCCGGTGCTCTGGCTGCCGTACTGCTGTGAGTCGGTAATGTTGCAGCCCGCGACGAGCAGGGCGCCGGCGACGGCGTGCACGATTCCGGGGCGGTCCGGGCAGGAGAGAGTGAGGATATAAGAGGCAGTCAGCTGGTGGTCAGTCACGGAGGATAGCCTACCCGCGGCGGCGCACGGCCCGTGCGCAGGGGCTGTACGCAGGCTGTGGCCGGGCGCCGGCCTGGGGTAGTCTGAAAGGGTCGCAACTGGCGTTGGGTGGCTAACCACCAGGGAGCGGCAATCACGAAGACCACGGATCGTACGCCTGGGCCGAGGGTCATGTTTTCCGGTCGGCAGCACCCGCTGCCGGCCCGCGTGGGCACCCCGCATACGGGTGCCGGTCCCTTGGCACGCCCCGTCATCCGGGGCCGTAATCTAGGGCGCTGCCGCGGGCCAGCCGGTAACCTGACCTTAAGCAGTGCCCGTTGCCTAGCCAGGAGTTCCCCGTGACCACCTCTCTTAGCCTTTCGTCAGCCGCCGTGAGCAACCAGCCGCTGGCCGACCTCGATCCCGAAATCGCCGCCGTCCTTGCCCAGGAGCTGGGCCGCCAGCGCGGCACCCTGGAAATGATCGCCTCCGAGAACTTCGCCCCGCGCGCAGTCATGGAAGCCCAGGGCTCGGTCCTGACCAACAAGTACGCCGAGGGCTACCCCGGCCGCCGCTACTACGGCGGCTGCGAATACGTGGACATCGCCGAGCAGCTGGCGATCGACCGTGTGAAGGAGCTGTTCGGCGCCGAATACGCCAACGTCCAGCCGCACTCCGGCGCCCAGGCCAACGCCGCGGCCCTGTCCGCGATGATCAAGCCGGGCGACAAGATCCTCGGCCTGTCCCTGGCCCACGGCGGGCACCTGACCCACGGCATGAAGCTGAACTTCTCCGGCAAGCTCTATGACGTCGCCGCGTACCAGGTCGAGGAAGGCAACTTCCGCATCGACATGGACAAGCTCCGCGAGCAGGCCATCGCCGAGAAGCCCCAGGTGATCATCGCCGGCTGGTCCGCCTACCCGCGCCACCTGGACTTCGCTGCATTCCGCTCCATCGCCGACGAGGTCGGCGCCCTGCTGTGGACGGACATGGCGCACTTCGCCGGCCTCGTGGCCGCCGGACTGCACCCGAGCCCGGTCCCGCACTCCGACGTCGTCACCTCCACGGTCCACAAGACCCTCGCGGGCCCCCGCTCCGGCGTGATCCTGGCCAAACAGGAGTGGGCCAAGAAGATCAACTCCAACGTCTTCCCGGGCCAGCAGGGCGGACCGCTGATGCACGTCATCGCCGCCAAGGCCGTGGCGTTCAAGATCGCCGGCACGGCGGAGTTCAAGGAGCGTCAGGAGCGCGTCCTGGAAGGTGCCCGGATCATCGCCGACCGCCTGAACCAGACCGACGTGTCCGACGCCGGCGTGTCAGTCCTCACCGGCGGCACCGACGTGCACCTGGTCCTGGTGGACCTGCGCAACTCCCAGCTGGACGGCCAGCAGGCCGAAGACCTCCTGCACTCGGTGGGCATCACGGTGAACCGCAACGCCGTCCCGTTCGACCCGCGCCCGCCGATGGTCACCTCCGGCCTGCGCATCGGCACGCCCGCCCTGGCCACCCGGGGCTTCGGCGCCGAGGAGTTCACCGAGGTCGCGGAGATCATCGCCACGGCGCTGAAGGCCGGCTCGGCCACGGACGTGGAGGCGCTCCAGTCCCGTGTGGACAAGCTCGCCGCTGACTTCCCGCTGTACCCGCAGCACGAGCAGTGGTAAACGGATGACGACGGAGACCACAAACATCCACGCCAACACCGCCCGGATCCTTGACGGCAAAGCCACGGCCGCCACGATCAAGGCCGAACTGACCGAACGCGTCGCCGCCCTCAAGGCCCAGGGCATCGTCCCGGGTCTCGGCACCATCCTGGTGGGGTCCGACCCGGGCAGCACCTGGTACGTGGGCGGCAAGCACAAGGACTGCGCCGAGGTGGGCATCACGTCCATCCGCCGCGACCTGCCGGAGGACACCACGCAGGAGGAACTGCTGGCTGTGGTCCGGGAGCTCAACGACAACCCGGAATGCACCGGCTACATCGTCCAGCTCCCGCTGCCCAAGCACATCGACCAGGACGTCATCCTGGAGGCCATGGACCCCGACAAGGACGCCGACGGCCTGCACCCGATGAACCTCGGCCGGCTGGTGGCGAATGTCGGCGGCCCCATGAAGTCCCCGCTGCCCTGCACGCCGAAGGGCTGCGTGGAGCTGCTCACCCGGCACGGCATCAACCTCAACGGAAAGCGTGTCCTGGTGGTGGGCCGCGGCGTCACCATCGGCCGTCCGGTGGGGCTGTTGCTCACCCGCAAGGACGTCAACGCCACGGTGATCCTTGCCCACACCGGCACGGTCGACCTGCCCGCCGAACTCCGGCAGGCCGACGTCGTGATCGCCGCGGCCGGCCAGCCGCACATGATCAAGGCGGCGGACCTCAAACCGGGTGCCATAGTGCTCGACGTCGGCGTCAGCCGCGTCGAGGACGGCTCCGGCAAGGCTGTGGTCACCGGAGACGTGGACCCCGCCGCGGCCGACGTCGCCGCCTGGCTCTCCCCGAATCCCGGGGAGTGGGCCCCATGACCCGCGCCATGCTGCTGGCCAACGTGGTGGAAACGGCGGAACGGCACGCGACCGAAGGCAAGTAAAGAAGGCAGCTCCGGCCACGCCTAGTCTCGGAGACGGAACGATCCGACCCCAGGGCGCTGCCTCCTTCGAAGGAGGCAGCGCCCTGAGGCGTTTAAGCCCGGGAGATAACGGAACGGCAAACGTCTGGATTTTTTACGAAAAGACTCTTTCATAGTTCGGCTGTTTCCATTACCGTGTTCGGGTGCCTGAACTCGTCTCGAAGCAAACCCCACCCTCGGAAGCCTCCCAAAAGGACGCCACCTTGAGCAGTCCCTCCGCTACCGGCGCTCCGCAGTACGTCATCACTGCCGAAAACCTGACCAAGCGCTACGGTGATGTCGCCGCCGTCGACGGCATCTCCTTCTCCGTGCCCGCCGGCGAGGCGTTCGGCCTCCTCGGTCCCAACGGCGCCGGCAAGTCCACCACCATGAAGATGATCGGCGGGGTGTCCCAGCGGACCTCCGGAAACCTCACCATCATGGGCCTGGACCCCGACCAGAACGGCCCGGAAGTCCGCGCGCACCTGGGCGTCGTCCCGCAGCAGGACAACCTGGACGAGGAACTCAAGGTCCGCGACAACCTGCTGGTCTACGGCCGCTACTTCGGCCTGCCCATGAGCTACCTCAAGCCCAAGGCCGATGAGCTGCTGGAGTTCGCCCAGCTCACGGACAAGGCCAAATCCAAGGTCGATGCGCTCTCCGGCGGCATGAAGCGCCGGCTCACCATCGCGCGCTCCCTCATCAACGAACCCAGGATCCTGCTGCTGGACGAGCCCACCACCGGGCTGGACCCGCAGGCCCGGCATATCCTCTGGGACCGGCTGTTCCGGCTTAAGGAGCAGGGCGTCACCCTGATCCTCACCACCCACTACATGGACGAGGCCGAGCAGCTCTGCGACAGGCTGATTGTGGTGGACAAGGGCAAGATCATGGCCGAGGGGTCGCCCGCCAGCCTGATCCGCGAGTACTCCACCCGCGAAGTCCTGGAACTGCGCTTCGGCTCGGAACGCAACGCCACCATCGGCGCCGAGCTGGAAGGGATCGGCGAACGGCTGGAAACCCTGCCGGACCGTGTCCTGATCTACGCGCACGACGGCGAGGCCGCCCTCGAGGAAGTCTCCGCCCGCGGGCTGCGTCCCGTGACTTCGCTGGTGCGCAGGTCCTCGCTCGAGGACGTCTTCCTGCGCCTGACCGGCAGGAGCCTCGTTGACTAAGTCGATCCAGGCCTCCACAACGGCCTCCACGACGGCGGCTCCCGCCCTCCGGGCGCATTCGCCGGAGGTCTCCGCGGCGAAAGCCCGGAAGTGGGGCGCGTTCTACTACGCCGAGCAGGTCCTGCGCGTGATGAAGGGCTACGGCTGGACCATCGTGATGTACGGCGTCGGACAGCCGGTCGCCTACCTCTTTGCGATGGGCGTCGGGCTCGCCACCCTGGTGGACACCAACAGCACGGCGGCGTTCGGCGGGGTCAGCTACCTCGTGTTCATCGCCCCGGCTCTGCTGATCTCGGCCGCCGTGATGACCGCCGCGAACGAGTTCACCTTCCCGGTGATGGACGGGTTCAAATGGCGCCGGGTCTACTACGGGCCGCACGCCTCGCCGTTGACACCGGAGCAGATTGCGCTCGGACAGATCATCGCCGTCACGGTGCGCCTGCTGGTGCAGTCCGCCATCTACTTCGGTGTGGTGGCGTTGTTCGGTGCGTCCCCGAGCCCCTGGGGCTGGGCCTCCATCCTGGTCGCCACCCTCGCCGGGCTGTCCTTCGGCCTGCCGCTGATGGCCTACGCGGCCTCCATCAAGGAAGACAAAGGCCAGTTCGCCATGGTGATGCGCTTCATCGTGATGCCGCTGTTCCTGTTTTCCGGCACCTTCTTCCCGTTGGACACCCTGCCCCTTGCCGTGCGCTGGATCGGCTGGATCTCCCCGATCTGGCACGGCACGGAGCTGGGCCGGGTGCTCAGCTACGGCTACGAGGAGCCCCCGCTGCTGACCATCGCGCACGTCGTGTTCCTGCTGGCGCTTTGTGTTGTTGGCTGGATCCTGACCAAACGCCAGTTCGTTAAAAGGATGGGCGGATGAGCGCCGTCACCACCGGCCCGGGGCCGGGGAGCAGCAGTGTCGCTGAGGCTGCCCGCAACCGGCACTTCGGGTCGCTCTACTCCCGCAACGTCCGCGCCGTCGTCGCCCGCGGGCTGATGGCCACCAAGAGCAGCAACTGGATGGTCATGCTCTCGGGCTTCTTCGAACCGGTGCTGTACCTGATCTCGATGGGCGTGGGCCTGGGCGCGATCGTCGGCTCGGTGCAGGGGCCCGGCGGCGGGGAGATTTCCTACGCGGCGTACATCGCCCCGGCCCTGCTGGCCGTGTCCGCGATGAACGGTGCGGTCTACGATTCCACCTGGAACGTGTTCTTCAAGATGAACTTCGCCAAGCTGTACCAGGGCATGCTGTACACCTCCCTGGGCCCGCTGGATGTCGCCATGGGCGAGATCTTCCTGGCCCTGCTCCGCGGCCTGATGTACGCCACCGGATTCACCGCGGTGATGGGACTGATGGGGCTGATCACCACTCCGTGGGCCATCCTGATGATCCCGGCCGCGGTGCTGATCGCCTTCGGCTTCGCGAGCTTCGGCATGGGCATCACCAGCTACATGAAGACGTTCCAGCAGATGGACTGGATCAACTTCGTGATGCTTCCCATGTTCCTGTTCAGCGCCACGTTCTACCCGCTCAGCGTCTACCCGCAGTACATCCAGTGGTTCATCCAGGCCATGCCGCTGTGGCACGGCGTGGAGCTGCTGCGGCAGATCAGCGTGGGCGTCTTCACCCCGGCCACCGCAGTGCATATCGGCTACTACCTGGTGATGATCGCCCTCGGCGTGCTGCTCACCACCGGGCGGCTGCGCAAGCTGTTCCTCAAATAACCTTCAAGAGACGGAGAACCCATGATCGGCACACTGCGGGCCCTCGTGATCGACTGCGAGGACCCGGACGCCCTGGCCGCTTTCTACCAGGAACTGCTGGGCATGACCCGGGTCCACGAGGAGGACGGCTTCATCTCGATCGGCGACGCCGCCGGCCTGCCGTCCGTGGACTTCCAGCGCGTCGAACGGCTGGTCCGTCCGCAGTGGCCCGACGCCGACCACCCGCAGCAGATGCACGTGGACGTGCTGGTCGGGGACCTCGACGCCGCCGAAGCCAAGGTGCTCCGGCTCGGCGCCACCAGCCTCGACGCCGGCACCGAGACCTTCCGCGTCTACACGGACCCCAGCGGCCACCCGTTCTGCCTCGTTTTGTCGTAGGTCCTGTCGTAGGCATTGCTGTCCCGGGCTGTTCGCCCGGGGTGGAAGCGGGCCGGGCCGCCGCGGGGTTTGCGATAATGGGCTCATGCAATCTCTGGGCAACTCCGAGTCTTCCAAGCCGTCCGCGTACAACACCGCCACGGGCAAGTTCTCCATGCTCCGCATCAGCGGACCCGGAATGATGGTTTTTATCATCGCCTTCGTCGTCGCGGTCATCTTTGCCGCGAACCAGAACGACGTCGTCGGCTGGATCGTGGCGATCATCGCCGGCTTCTGGCTCGCCCTGGCCGCCTTCGTCGTCTTCAGCATCCAGAAGGCGGCCCGGAAGGCCGGCGCCAAGCTCACCGAAGCGCAGAACGCCTTCAACGCGGCGGCCGGCCGGGCGCCGTCGTCGGGCAGTGTTGACCACGGCAGCACCCGCCTCGTGGAGGTCCGCCGGGAAGCGGACGAGGTCCGGGACCTGAAGCTGGACCACTCGTTCAAGATCGTGCAGGTGCAGGTCCGCGTCGTCGAGCAGGAGCGGGCGAAAGGCGGGGCCTCAGACGAGGACACCATCCGGCGCGCGCTCGAGACCATCGAGATCACCGCCACCAACGCCCGGGACATGATCAAGTCCTCCGGCGGCAGGGACGAGCCCGTGTCCGGAACCATTGTCGACTAGAGTGGATCGGGTGAGCTCGGCATTGAAGAAGGACAACCTTCGCATCGCATCAGTCAACGTCAATGGCCTTCGTGCCGCCTACAAGAAGGGCATGGCGGAGTGGCTGGAGCCGCGCGAAGTGGACATCCTGTGCCTGCAGGAAGTCCGCGCGCCGGACGCGATCGTCCAGGAACTGCTCGGCGAGGGCTGGTACATCCTGCACGCGGAGGCCGAGGCCAAGGGCCGCGCCGGCGTCGCGATCGCCTCCCGCGAAGAGCCGCAAGCCACCCGGGTGGGCATCGGCGATGACTACTTCGCCACCGCCGGGCGCTGGGTCGAGGCCGACTACACCGTCCGCAACGCGGCGGGGAGGCCTCGCAGCTGACCGTGGCCAGCGCGTATGTGCACTCCGGCGAGGCCGGCACCCCAAGCAGGACGACAAGTTCCGTTTCCTCGACGTGATGGTCAGTCGGCTCCCCGAACTGGCCAAACACAGCGACCATGCCCTCGTGGTGGGCGACCTCAACGTCGGCCACACCGAGCTGGACATCAGGAACTGGAAGGGCAACGTCAAACGTGCCGGCTTCCTGCCCGAGGAGCGCGCCTACTTTGACCGCTTCTTTGGCGAGGAGATCGGCTGGAAGGATGTTCACAGGGGCCTGGCGGGCAACGTCGACGGCCCCTACACTTGGTGGTCGCAACGGGGACAGGCCTTCGACAACGACACCGGCTGGCGCATTGATTACCACATGGCCACGCCCGCCCTCGCTGCAGCCGCAGTCTCGGCCGTTGTTGACCGGGCACCGTCCTGGGACACCCGCTTCTCCGACCATGCCCCGCTGGTAGTGGACTACCGGCTCTAGCCTTAAGGCCTCCACGAATGACCTCTTCTTCCACTGTGACTCCCGTGACCGACGCCGACGCCGTCCCCGCCGCGGCTGCCGTTCCCTCAACAGGGACGCGCCAGCGCATCCTCTCCGGCATGCAGCCCTCGGCGGATTCCCTGCACCTGGGCAACTACCTCGGTGCCCTGGTGAACTGGGTCCGGATGCAGGACGAGTACGACGCTGTTTTCTTCATCCCGGACCTGCACGCGATCACGGTCCCGCAGGATCCGGCCGAACTGGCCCACCGCACCCGCGTCACGGCCGCCCAGTACATCGCCGGCGGCGTGGATGTGGACAAGTGCACGCTCTTTGTCCAGTCCCAGGTGCCCGAACACGCCCAGTTGGCCTGGGTCCTGAACTGCATCACCGGCTTCGGTGAGGCCTCCCGCATGACCCAGTTCAAGGACAAGGCCTCACGGCATGGCTCGGACCAGGCCAGCGTCGGGCTGTTCACCTATCCCATCCTGCAGGCCGCGGACATCCTCCTCTACCAGCCGCACGGCGTTCCGGTGGGCGAGGACCAGCGCCAGCACGTGGAACTCAGCCGCGATCTGGCCCAGCGCTTCAACTCACGCTTCGGCGAGACCTTCAACGTTCCGGCGCCCTTCATCCAGAAGGAATCGGCAAAGATCTACGACCTGCAGCACCCCACCGCCAAGATGTCCAAGTCGGCGGAATCACCGGCGGGCCTGATCAACCTTCTGGACGATCCCAAGGTCATCACCAAACGGATCAAATCTGCGGTGACGGACGCGGAAACGGAGATCCGTTTCGACCGCGAGGCCAAGCCGGGGTCTCCAACCTCCTGACCATCTACTCGGCCATTACCGGGCAGAGTGTTGAGGCCCTCGTCGCCGCCTACCAGGGCAAAATGTACGGCCACCTCAAGGTTGACCTGGCCGAGGTGGTGGCGGAGCACCTGACCCCCATCCGAGACCGCGCCAACGAACTGCTGAATGACCCCGCGGAGCTTGACCGGCTGCTGGCCCTCGGCGCTGACAAGGCCCGCGAGATCGCCGCGGTCACCCTGAACGACGTCTACGCGAAGGTGGGTTTCCTGCCTTACGCCGGAACCGGGGAGTCCGCTAGGCCAATGTCCTCCGTCAGCAAAGTCACCGCCAGCGAGCCGAAACGCGCCAGCGCGCGTGCCGCCGGGCGCGCCGCACCGGAGGCCGCGGACGCCGGGGACAACGGACAGGGCAGCGAGGGTATCAGCATCGGCGTGATCCTGGGGTTCCCGGACGAGATCGCCGAGGAGCTCCAGCGCTGGCGTGCTTCGTTCGGAGATCCCATGGCGGAGGTCATCCCGGCCCACATCACGCTGGTGACCACCACCATGACCCAGGACTGGGAAGCGACCCGCAGCCATGTCCGCGAGATCGCCAGCCAGCAGGAGCCGTTCAACGTGACCATCGCGGGCACCGGATCCTTCCGGCCGGTGTCCCCGGTGGTGTTCCTGAACGTCGAGGACGGTTTCGGGGACTGCGTGAACCTGCACCGCCAATTGCAGTCCGGACCCCTGGAGCGGGACCTGCCGTTTGCCTACCACCCGCACGTCACTGTGGCCCACGACGTCGCCCCGGAAAGCCTCGACGAAGCCGAAACGGTCCTCAAGGATTACCGGGCCACGTTCCCGGTGGCTAGCATGGGACTCTACGAGCACGATGACAACGGCATTTGGCAGCTACGGGAAGAGCTTGACTTTGGGACCAAACCTGACGACGACAGAGGCCAGGACGGCACCGCAGGCGCCCGGTAAGCCGCCCCTCCCCACCGATCTGGCCGGGCTGAAACTGGAGGTCATCCGCAAGCGGGTCGACTGGGGCAAGGCCCGACGGTCCGGCGGCGGGGACTGGCGTCGCTCATGGCAATGGTCGGGTGGATGCTGGCCCGGCTCAACACGTTGTTGCCCATGCGCGCGTTCCAGCACTACGGCCGCCAGCACGGCCCGCTGATGAGTGCCGGCATCGGGTTCAGGATGTTCTTCTCCATCACAGGTCTGCTGGCCACGGGGTTCTCCCTGGCCGGCCTCTTCCTCAGCGGCCAGCCGGCGCTGCTGGACCAGATCATCAAGAGTGTGGCCATGACCGCGCCCGGCCTCCTGCAGGTGGACGGCAGCGAGGGGCTGGTGGACCCGTACGCGCTCCTGAACCCCACCAGCCTGGGCTGGGCGGCCGTGATCGCCGCCGTCGTGACCGTGTTTACGTCCCTGGGCTGGATCAGCGGCATCCGCGACGGCGTGCGCGGCATGATGCAGCTCGGCCCGCGGGGCATGAACCCGGTCCTGCAGATACTGCTCGACGTCGGCGCGCTGATCCTGCTGGGAATCGCCCTGGTGATCAGCGCGGCAGCGTCGCTGGTGTTCGGCACGGCGGCGGACTGGGTGACCGAGCAACTGAGCCTCGATCCGTTGCTGGCCGGCCCTGACCACCTCCGTGACGATCCTGGTGCCCCTGCTGCTCGGCTGGGGGACCGCCCTGATCATGTTCCGGGTGGCGGCCGGGCTGAAACCGGCCCGCCGCGCCCTGCTGGAAGGCACCATCCTCGCCGCGGTGGGCACCACCGTGCTGCAGATCTTCAGCACCCAGCTGCTGGCCAGCGCAGGCAAGAACCCCATTCTGGCGCCCTTCGCCATCATCATCGGCCTGTTGATCTGGTTCAACCTGGTCAGCCAGGTCTACGTCATCTGCGCCGCGTGGGTGGCCATCCGGGAGCAGGACCGCAACACGGAGCCGGGCAACACCACCACCGGGTGGGGCGCCCGGCGCGTCCAGCCGGGCAAAACGCCGGCGGAGCCTCGGCCCAGGCGGACCTCATGGTCCGCCGCGTTCAGGCGTCGAGGTACTGGTCGGCCCACGCCGAAATAATCTTCCCGGCACGGGCCGCCTGGCCCTTGGCCGTCAACAGATGATCGCTGCCCTCAAGGGACACAAAGCTGCGCGGATGCCGCGCGGTCTGGAAGATGGTGCTGGCGTTCTCGATCCCCACCGTGTTGTCCGTGGGGAGTGCATCACCAGCAGCGGCTTGCCGAGCCGCTTGATGCAGTCCGTGAGGTCGGCGTTCTCCAGGTCCTCCACGAAGTGCCGCCGAATCTCCACCCGCTTGCCGCCTAGGTCCACTTCCGCGCTTCCCTCGCTGAGGATCCGGTCCAGGGCGGCGTCGAACACATGGGCCACGTGCTTGGGCGAAAACGGCGCCCCCACCGTGGCGACGGCGTCGAGCTCCGGGATGGCACCGGCGGCGGCCAGGACGGCAGCCCCGCCGAAGGAATGGCCCACCAGCAGCGAAACCGGCCGTCCCGAATCCCGCATGAACTCGGCCGCCTTGACGGTGTCGGCCACCTTGTGGCTGAAGGACCCTCCGACCAGAGCCCCGCGGACTCACCGAGGCCCAGGTTGTCGAAGCGGAGCATCCCCACGCCGTTGTCCGCCAGGGCCTTGCACATCCGCGACGCCGAGGGGCTGTCCTTGCCCAGGGTGAAACCGTGCGAGAACACACCCCAGCCCTTCACGGGGCCCTCCGGGACATCAACGATGCCGGAGAGCAGTTCGCCGGTGGAACCCTGGAAACTGACCTTTTCGGAGCGGGACATGGTGTCCCCTTTCGTGAGAGCGAGGACGACGACGGCGCCCCCACCCGTGAGGTGAGAGGCGCCGTCGTCGTGATGAATATTGTGAGTGGCCGGTGGCTAGATCTTGCGGGACAGAATGGCCTGCTTGACCTCGGCAATGGCCTGCGTGACCTGGATGCCGCGCGGGCACGCTTCGGTGCAGTTGAAGGTGGTGCGGCAGCGCCACACGCCTTCCTTGTCGTTGAGGATCTCCAGGCGCATGTCGCCGGCGTCATCGCGGGAATCGAAGATGAAGCGGTGTGCGTTGACGATCGCGGCCGGGCCGAAGTACTGGCCGTCGGTCCAGAACACCGGGCAGGACGAGGTGCACGCGGCGCAGAGGATGCACTTGGTGGTGTCGTCGAACCGTTCGCGGTCCTCGGCGGACTGCAGGCGTTCCTTGGTGGGCTCGTGGCCCCTGTTGATCAGGAAGGGCATAACCTCGCGGAAGGACTGGAAGAACGGCTCCATGTCCACGATCAGGTCCTTCTCCACCGGCAGGCCCTTGATCGGCTCGACCGTGATCGGCTTGGACGTGTCCAGGTCCTTCAGGAGGGTCTTGCAGGCGAGGCGGTTGCGGCCGTTGATGCGCATCGCATCGGAGCCGCAGACGCCGTGGGCACAGGACCGGCGGAAGGAGACGCTGCCGTCCATCTCCCACTTGATCTTGTGCAGGGCGTCGAGCACACGGTCGGTGCCGTACATGGTGACCTTGAAGTCATCCCACGTGGCGTCCTCGGAGACCTCGGGGTTGTAGCGGCGCACGCGCAGGGTCACATCGAAGGACGGGATCTCCCCGCCGCCTCCGATGTGGGCGGGCAGTTCGATCTTGGAGGCTGGCTCAGCGAGTTCAGCGGTCATCTTAGTACTTCCTCACCATCGGCTCGTAGCGCGTAAAGACCACCGGTTTGGTGGCAAGCCGGATGCCGGCTGTTGTTTTTGCGGTCCCCGCAGTTCCATCCGCCGGAGCATGCTCATCCTTGTACGCCATGGAGTGCTTCATGAATTTTTCGTCGTCGCGTTCGGGGAAGTCCTCGCGGAAGTGTCCGCCGCGGGATTCCTCGCGGTGCAGGGCCGCCACGGTCATGACCTTGGCGAGCTCCAGGAGGAAGCCCAGTTCCACGGCTTCGAGGAGGTCAAGGTTGAAGCGCTTGCCCTTGTCCTGGACGCTGATGCGCTGGTACCGCTCCTCGAAGGACGCGATGTCCTTCAGGACCTGGTTCAGCGTCTCGGCGGTGCGGAACACCTGCATGTTGGCGTCCATGGTGTCCTGCAGTTCCTTGCGGATAGCAGCGACCTTCTCGGTGCCGTCGGAGGTGCGGACGTGGTCCAGCAGGTTCAGCGTGTAGGCCTCCGGGTCAGCGGGGAGCTCCACGAAGTCCGCGGTCTTGGCGTATTCCGCGGCGGCGATGCCGGCCCGCTTGCCGAAGACGTTGATGTCCAGCAGGGAGTTGGTGCCCAGGCGGTTGGAGCCATGCACGGACACGCAGGCCACCTCACCGGCGGCGTAGAGGCCCGGGACCACGGTGTCGTTGTCCTGGAGCACCTCGGCGCTGATGTTGGTGGGGATGCCGCCCATGGCGTAGTGCGCCGTCGGGAACACCGGAACCGGCTCCGTGTACGGCTCGACGCCGAGGTAGGTGCGGGCGAACTCGGTGATGTCCGGCAGCTTGGCGTCGATGTGCGCTGGCTCAAGGTGCGTCAGGTCCAGGAGGACGTAGTCCTTGTTGGGGCCGCAGCCGCGTCCTCGCGGACTTCGTTGGCCATGGAGCGGGCCACGATGTCGCGGGGGCGAGGTCCTTGATGGTGGGCGCGTAGCGCTCCATAAAGCGCTCACCCTCGGAGTTGCGCAGGATGGCGCCTTCGCCGCGGGCAGCCTCGGAGAGGAGGATGCCCAGGCCGGCGAGGCCCGTCGGGTGGAACTGGAAGAACTCCATGTCCTCCAGGGGGATGCCGCGGCGGAACGCGATGCCCATGCCGTCGCCGGTGAGGGTGTGCGCGTTGGACGTGGTCTTGAAGACCTTGCCGGCGCCGCCGGAGGCGAACACCACGGACTTGGCCTGGAAGACGTGCAGCTCACCGGAGGCGAGGTCGTAGGAGACGACGCCGGCAACACGCTTCTGCTTGTACGGCGTCCCGTCCTCGCGGACGGCGTCTTCCTCGACGGTCAGCAGGTCAAGGACGTAGTACTCGTTGTAGAACTCGACGTTGTGCTTGACGCAGTTCTGGTACAGGGTCTGCAGGATCATGTGGCCGGTGCGGTCCGCGGCGTAGCAGGCGCGGCGGACGGGAGCCTTGCCGTGGTCGCGGGTGTGCCCGCCGAAGCGGCGCTGGTCGATCCGGCCCTCGGGCGTGCGGTTGAACGGCAGGCCCATCTTCTCCAGGTCCAGGACGGCGTCGATCGCTTCCTTCGCCATAACCTCGGCCGCGTCCTGGTCAACCAGGTAGTCGCCGCCCTTGATGGTGTCGAAGGTGTGCCACTCCCAGTTGTCCTCTTCGACGTTGGCCAGGGCCGCGCACATGCCGCCCTGCGCCGCGCCGGTGTGGGAGCGGGTGGGGTACAGCTTGGTCAGTACTGCTGTTCGGGCGCGCTGACCGGATTCGATCGCCGCGCGCATCCCGGCGCCACCGGCACCGACGATGACGACGTCGTACTTATGGACCTGCATACCAGACGCTCTTTCTCTCAAAATTCGCTAACAACACCGGCCGGCGGAGCCAGCCCGGTGAAACCTCGTGGAAATCCCTGGCCTGCACCGGGCAGGCGGGGATCGGTTGCCGCTGGGTAGCGCCGCTACGGCGCGGGGCAGAAGCCGCCGGGCAGCTGGACGCCGTTCACGACCGGGCACGGGTCAAACGTGAAGATGACCAGGGTGCCCAGGATGATGATGACGGTGGTGGCTGCGTAGAGCACGATCTTCAGCCACAGGCGCGTGGCGTCCTTCTCGGCGTAATCGTTGATGATGGTGCGGACACCGTTGGTGCCGTGCAGCATGGCGAGCCACAGCATCGCCAGGTCCCAGATCTGCCAGAACGGGTCGGCCCACTTGCCGGCCACAAAGCCGAAGTCGATCGCGTGGATACCTTCGCCCACCAGGAGGTTGACGAACAGGTGTCCGAAGATCAACACCACCAGGACAACGCCGGAGAGCCGCATGAAGAGCCATGCGAGCATCTCGAAGTTCCCCTTGGAACTGCCGTTGCGGCGGTACTGAGGAGCAATCCGGTTGCTGCCAACTTTTGCAGCGGGCGCCTTGGCGCTGCGCGGGCTCTGAATCTCAGTTGCACTCATGGCTAGTGACCTCCAAGGGCGAGGGAAAGGTGGCGGATGGAGAAGCCCACCATGACGACTGCCCAGAGAATGAGCACCGCCCACAGCATCTGGCGCTGGTACTTGGCGCCCTTCTTCCAGAAGTCGACGGCGATGATCCGCAGGCCGTTGAAGGCGTGGAACACGATCGCTGCGACAAGGCCCGTTTCACCCAGGGCCATCAGGGGTTCTTGTAGGCACCGATCACGGCGGTGTAGGCCTCGGGGGACACACGCACCAGTGAGGTGTCCAGCACATGGACCAACAAGAAGAAAAAGATCACTACACCGGTAATGCGATGTCCAACCCAGGACCACATGCCTTCACGGCCGCGGTACAAGGTGCCAGCTGGTTTTGTCGGCACTGAATAAACCTCCCTGCAACACAGCGGCGCTGGCATGGGATCCACGCGGGGGAACGCCTGCTGCGAGAGCACTCGTAAGCTCAAGCCTAAATCTAGGCTTCGCTCACAGCTTATTCAATTCAGCCACCCCTCGGTGACGGCGCCCGGCGGGGATTTCCGCGGGTTTTGAGACGAACGCCACATTCGTTAGGGTGCCGGGCTCGTCGGGAGCTCCGTCGCTGCGCCCCGGCGCCCGGGGCAACGTGTGCACGTCCAGTGGGGCGTGCGGTGTCGTGTCCGCCACTGGATCAGGGACTGCCGCATCACGGTCGGCTAAAGTAGCGGTGATGACTACAGACAATGTGACAAGCCAGGACTCGCCGCAGGTATCGGCGCAAGATTCGGCTCAGGGTTCCGCCCTGGGCCGCTTTATTGCCGTGATTCCCGCCGGCGGCGTGGGGACGAGGCTCTGGCCGCTGTCGAGGGCGGCAGCCCCCAAGTTCCTCCACGACCTCACGGGTTCGGGCAGCACCCTCCTGCGGTCCACCTATGACCGGCTGGAGCCGCTCGCCGGCAAGCACATGCTCGTGGTGACCGGTCTGGCCCACCGCGACGCTGTCTGCAGCCAGCTCCCCGAGATTGACGACGCCGACCTGGTGCTCGAGAGCGAACCCAAAGACTCCGGCGCCGCCATTGGCCTGGCCGCGGCAATCCTGTACGAGCGCAATCCCGACACCATCATGGGCTCGTTCGCGGCGGACCAGGTGATCAGCCCCGATGAGCTGTTTCACGATGCCGTCCGGGAGGCCATCCACGCGGCCGCGGCCGGCAAGATCGTCACGATCGGCATCAAGCCCACCCACCCCTCCACCGGCTTCGGCTACATCCGCGCCGGGAAGAACCTTGGCGTGGACGGCGCCCCCAGTGCCCAGGCCGTCGTCGAGTTCGTGGAAAAGCCCAGCGAGGAAATCGCCCAGGAGTACCTCGACAGCGGCGACTACGTCTGGAACGCCGGGATGTTCGTGGCGCCGGTCTCGCTGATGCTCAAGCACCTCGAAGCCAACGAGCCCGAGCTTTTCGCCGGGGTCCAGGAGATCGCCCGGGCCTGGGACACCCCGCGGCGTGACGAGGTCCAGGCCCGCGTCTGGCCCACCCTGCCCAAGATCGCGATTGACTACGCCGTAGCCGAACCGGCCGCCGCCGCCGGTGATGTCGCCGTCGTTCCTGGCACGTTCCGCTGGGACGACGTAGGGGACTTCGCCTCGGTGGGCCGGCTCCACAGCGCGAAGGAAGTCAAGGACGTCACCGTGATCGGTGAAGGCGCCCGCGTTTTCACCGAGGATGCGAGCGGTGTGGTGGTCTCGGACACCAAGCGTGTGATTGCGCTGATCGGGATCAAGGACATCGTTGTGGTGGACACCCCTGATGCCCTTCTGGTGATGCACAAGGAGCACTCCCAGCGCGTGAAGCAGGCCGTCGACGCGCTCAAGGCCAGCGGCGACACCGACGTCCTCTAGTTCCGGCGTCCACCAGTCCTGGCGTCCTGTTGTTCTGACGCCCACTTGTTCCGGCGTCCTCCGGGCCCTTCGGCCCTACCGGGGGCGCCGGAAGTGTTTCCCGGTTCGTAACGCGCCGGACGCGATGCCGCTATTTATTGTCCGCTCGCTAGAGTTATTCTGTGCGCAACTACTCTACTGAAGCTGAGCCCACCACATTGGTGGGGCCGTGGCTCGAGCCTCTCCTGCCGGAGCTGATCGCCTTCCGGCGGGACCTGCACGCACACCCGGAGCTCTCCTTCAAGGAATTCCGCACCACGGACAAGCTCGTCCAGCGACTCGAGGAAGCCGGCCTCAAACCCCGGCGCCTCGAGGGGACGGGCCTGACGGTTGATATCGGTGACGGCCCGATCGCCACCGCCCTGCGCGGCGACATCGACGCCCTGCCCATCATCGAGGAGACCGGGCTGCCGTTCGCCTCGAAGAACCACGGCGTCACCCACGCCTGCGGCCACGATGTCCACACCGCCACCATGCTCGGCGCGGCCCTGGTCCTGCAGCGGATGCACGAGGAGTCGCCACTGCGCGCTTCCGTGCGGATCATCTTCCAGCCGGCCGAGGAAACCATGCCCGGCGGCGCCCAGAGCTGCATCGAACAGGGAGTCCTCGAGGGGTTCCCCGGATCCTGGCGCTGCACTGCGACCCCCGCATCGACGTGGGAAAGATCGGCACCCGGATCGGCGCCATCACCTCCGCCTCGGACACCATCAAGATCGAGCTGACCGGCCGCGGCGGCCACACCTCCCGCCCACACCTGACCGAGGAGCTCGTGTTCGCCCTCGCCCAGATCGCGGTCAACGTCCCGGCGGTCCTGTCCCGCCGCGTTGACGTCCGCAGCGGCGTCTCCGTCGTCTGGGGCCACATTTCCGCCGGCTCCGCCCCCAACGCGATCCCGGCCAGCGGCTACATGGCCGGCACCATGCGCTGCCTGGACCGCGACGCCTGGCACAGCGCCGGCAAGATCCTCGACGAGGTGGTGCAGCAGATCGCCGCACCGTACGGCGTCGACGTGCACCTGGAACACACCCGCGGCGTGCCTCCCGTGGTGAACTCCGAACACGAGACCGCGCTGATCGAAGCCGCCGCCCGTGCCGAGATCGGCGAAGGCGCCGTGGTCCTCACCCCGCAGTCCATGGGCGGCGAGGACTTCGCCTGGTTCCTTGCGGACCTCCCCGGCGCCATGATGCGCCTCGGCACCAAGACCCCCGGCGGCGAAGAGTACGACCTGCACCGCGGCGACTACATCCTGGACGAACGTGCCCTGGGCCTGGGCGTGCAGGTCCTCACGGCCGCAGCCCTGCGCACCATCCGCGACCTCTAACCGGGGCGCGGGCTCCCACGCCCCCGCCCAGGTGAGATTCGCCCAGGTGAGACTTCGCGCCCATCCCGCCGAGTGTCATGGGCGCGAACTCTCACCTCGGCGGAACAACGCGGTCCATTTCAGTTGTGCACAACTTAATTGTGCGCTATCGTATTCATGTGACCGATGCTCCCCGTGACAACGCCCCCGACTCGACAAGCAGCTGTGCTTCGCCATGTATTCGGCCTCGAGGGCCGCGACGGCGGCTTACCGGCCCACCCTCGACGAACTCGGCCTGACGTACCCGCAGTACCTCGTCATGCTGGTGCTCTGGGAAGACCAGCCGCGCAGCGTCCGCGAACTGGGGAGGAGCTGGGACTCGACTCCGGCACACTCTCCCCGCTGCTCAAGCGGCTCGAGACGCTGGGCCTCGTGGAACGGCGCCGGTCCGCCGAGGACGAGCGCCGGGTTGAGGTTTTCCTGACCGACGCCGGCACGGCACTCAGCACGCGGGCGTCCGCCATCCCGCAGCGGCTGGCCGACGCCGCCGGGCTCTCGCCCGCCGAACTCGAACAGCTTCGGGAGACCCTCGGACGGCTCACCGCCGCCCTGCACGCCTCCCGCTGAAGCCCCGCCCGCCCGCTGAAGCCCGCGTTCGACGTCGAAATCGCGGAAAGCGTCCCAGCTCGCCGGAAGCTTACGGCGTCTGCGCAGGCTTCCGGCGAACTCGCCGCCGGCCACCAGATTTTCCCAACAGATTGGATTTCCCATGAAGACTCTCTACACAGCTGAAGCACTGGCTTCGGGCGAGGGCCGCGACGGCACCGCCGTCACCAAGGACGGCCGGCTCAGCGTGGCCCTGGCCAGCCCGGTGGAACTCGGCGGCAGCGGCGAGGGGACCAACCCGGAACAGCTCTTCGCCGCCGGTTACGCCGCCTGTTTCCACTCCGCCCTGCGCCTCGTCGGGCGCCGGCAGAAGGCCGACCTGACGGATTCCGCCGTCGCCGCCCGGATCCACCTTGGCGCCCTCGCCGACGGAACCGGCTACGGCATCGCCGCGGAACTCGAGATCGCCCTGCCCGCCGTGGACCGGGACACGGCGGAAGCCTTGGTCGCCCAAGCGCACGAAGTCTGCCCCTACTCCAACGCCACCCGTGGAAACATCACTGTCGACATCAAGATTCTGGAGGTCGCCGCATGAGCGCCAACACCGAAACCATCGCCCTTCCCGCCACAACGCGCGAGATCCAGCTGGCATCACGCCCGCACGGCCGCCCCGTGCCGGAAAACTTCCGCCTGGCCGAGACCGCCCTGCCTGAACTCCAGGACGGCCAGGTCCTGGTCCGCAACCTTTTCATCTCGGTGGACCCCTACATGCGCGGCCGGATGAACGACGTCAAGTCTTACTCGGCGCCGTTCGCCTTGGACGCCGCGCTCGACGGCGGCGCCGTCGGTGAGGTCATCGCCTCCCGTTCCGCTGACCGACAGGTGGGCGACGCCGTCGTCCATTCCCTGGGCTGGCGTGAATATGCCGTGCTCGACGCCGGCGCCACCACCCCCGCCCGCACCGATCTGGCCCCCGCGCAGGCTTTCCTCGGCGCGCTGGGCATGACCGGGCTGACGGCGTATGCCGGCCTGCTCAAGGTCGCGGACTTCAAAGCCGGCGACGTCGTTTTCGTCTCCGGCGCCGCGGGTGCCGTCGGCTCCCTCGTGGGGCAGATCGCCAAGGCCATGGGCGCCTCCCGCGTCATCGGCAGCGCCGGCTCGCCGGAAAAGGTGGCCCGGCTGCTGGAGCTGGGTTTTGATGCGGCCTTCAACTACCACGACGGCCCGGTTGCCGCGCAGCTCGCCGCGGCCGCCGGCGAACGCGGGATCGACGTGTACTTCGACAACGTCGGCGGGGAACACCTCGAAGCCGCCCTCTCGGCGCTCACGGTCGGCGGCCGCGTTGCCATGTGCGGGGCGATCTCGCAGTACAACGCAACCGAGCCCACGGCGGCTCCGCGGAACCTCATGCAGGCCATCGGCAAGCAGCTGACCCTCAAGGGATTCCTGGTCGGCGGCTACTGGCAGCACATGGCCGAGTTCGTCGGGACCATGTCCGGCTGGCTCGCGGACGGCACCGTCCGCTACGACGAGACCATCGTGGACGGGCTGGAGAACGCCCCGCAGGCGTTTATGGATCTCCTGGACGGCGCCAACACCGGCAAGATGCTGGTCCGCGTCTAGGTCCGTCCGCGCACCCCGCCCGCACGTGAAAAGCCCCGCTCCGGAATGCCGGTGCGGGGCTTTCCGCGTCTACCGCTTGGTAACAAGTTCTCAACAATCTGTGGAATCGCTGTGAACTGTGCTACTTGGACGTGTCTCAGGCCACTAAAGTGTCTTGCATCAGTGCGCCTCGGCGCAGTGCTGCGAAATCCATCAGTGAAAACAGCGTTTCAGCGGAAACCCCGCCAACAGACACTCATTGAGCACCCGTCGTAGCGCCTACTTTTTCTTCCTGGAGGAACATTGAAGAACTCTCTGCGTGCAACCTTCAAGCGCGGTTCGATGGCCGGAGTCGCCACCGCCGGTGCGGCTGCACTTCTGCTGACCGGCTGCGGTGCCGCCCCGACGACCGGCAGCAGCGCGGCCCCTCGGCCAGCGACTACTCAGGCTGCATCGTTTCCGACTCGGGTGGATTCGACGACCAGTCGTTCAACCAGTCCTCCTACGAGGGACTGAAGAAGGCTGAGCAGGATCTGGGCATCAAGGTCAACGAGGCCGAGTCCAAGACGAACAACGACTTCGAGCCCAACCTCCGCGCCATGGTCACCGCAGGCTGCGACCTGACCGTCACGGTGGGCTTCCTGCTCGGCGACGCCACCAAGGCCCAGGCCACGGCCAACCCGGAGAGCCACTTCGCCATCGTCGACTTCGGCTACGAGACCCCGATCAGCAACGTCAAGCCGATCATCTACGACACGGCCCAGGCTGCCTTCCTGGCGGGCTACCTCGCCGCCGGCACCACCAAGACCGGAACGGTCGCCACGTTCGGCGGCATCAAGATCCCCACGGTCACCATCTTCATGGACGGCTACGCCGACGGCGTCAAGTACTACAACGAGCAGAAGGGCAAGGACGTCAAGGTTCTTGGCTGGGACAAGGCCAAGCAGGACGGCTCCTTCACCGGTGACTTCGAAAAGCAGGACAAGGGCAAGCAGTTCACCCAGAACTTCCTGGACCAGGGCGCGGATATCGTGATGCCCGTCGCCGGTCCGGTTGGCAAGGGCGCCGGCGCGGCCCTGAAGGAAGCCAAGGCAGCAGGCAAGGACGTCAAACTCATCTGGGTTGACTCCGACGGCTTCCTCACGGCTCCGGATTACAAGGACATCATGCTCACCTCCGTCATGAAGCTGATGGGCGAGGCTGTTTACACCGTTGTGAAGGAAGACAAGGACGGCAACTTCGACAACACGCCGTACGTCGGCACCCTCGCGAACGAAGGCGTCCAGCTGGCTCCGTTCCACGACCTGGACTCTCAGGTTCCGGCGGAACTGAAGTCCGAGCTGGATCAGATCAAGAAGGACATCGCCGACGGCAAGCTGAAGGTTGAATCCGCAGCCAGCCCCAAGGTCTAACTTCCTTTCGCTAAGCGCCACGGCCCGTACGGTCACCACCGCACGGGCTGTGGCGCTTTTCGTTGAGCGGACTGGCTCCGCTTCCGGCTGCAGGCACTAGGCTGGGTCTGCAGCCCCATCATCCGTCCGCGCCATAATTGCCGGACACTTCGAGATTGGTCAGAGTTTTGAAACTTGAACTCAAGGGGATCACCAAACGCTTCGGCTCCCTGGTAGCCAACGATCACATTGATGTGGTTGTTGAACCCGGGCAGATTCATTGTCTGCTCGGCGAGAACGGCGCGGGTAAGTCCACGCTGATGAACGTCCTGTACGGACTCTACGAGCCCACCGAGGGCCAGATCCTCATCGACGACAAACCCGTCACTTTCCGCGGCCCGGGCGACGCCATGGCCGCCGGCATCGGCATGGTGCACCAGCACTTCATGCTGGTCCCGGTATTCACCGTGGCCGAAAACGTCGCCCTCGGGGCGGAGGCCACCAAGACCGGCGGATTCCTGAACCTAGACGACACCCGCCGGAAGATCAAGGAGATCTCGGACCGGTACGGCTTCGACGTCGACCCCGATGCGATGGTCGAGGACCTCCCGGTCGGTGTGCAGCAGCGCGTGGAAATCATCAAGGCGCTGGTCCGCGACGCCAAGGTGCTCATCCTGGATGAGCCCACGGCCGTGCTGACCCCGCAGGATACCGATGAGCTGCTGGACATCATGCGCCAGCTCAAGAGCCACGGCACCTCAATCGTCTTCATTTCGCACAAGCTCCGTGAGGTCAAAGCCGTCTCGGACACCATCACGGTGATCCGGCGCGGCAAAGTGGTCGGCAGCGCCGACCCCGGCGCCTCGACGACGGAGCTGGCCTCCTTGATGGTGGGCCGGGCCGTGAACCTGACCCTGGACAAGGCCCCGGCCAAGCCCCAGGAGACCACCTTCCAAGTCAAGGACCTCACCGTGATCGCCCCGAGCGGCCAGCACGTGGTGGACGGCATCAGCTTCGACATCGCACGCGGCGAGATCCTCGCCGTCGCTGGCGTCCAGGGCAACGGCCAGACGGAACTGACCGAGGCCATCCTGGGCCTCCATGAACGCGCCCAGGGATCGATCCTGCTGGACGGCGAAGAACTCCTGGGCCGCAGCGTCAAGGAGGTCCTCAACGCCGGCGTCGGCTTCGTGCCCGAGGACCGCTCGGTCGACGGCCTGATCGGCACCTTCTCGATCGCCGAGAACCTGATCCTGGACCGTTATGACAAGGCCCCGTTCGCCAAGGGCATCAGCATGAGCCCGGCCAAGGTCCTGGAGAACGCCAAGACCCGGATCGAAGAGTTCGACGTGCGCACCCCGTCAGGATCGCTCGCGGCCGGCACGCTGTCCGGCGGCAACCAGCAGAAAGTGGTGATGGCCCGGGAACTCTCCCGGCCGCTGCGGCTCTTCATCGCCTCCCAGCCCACCCGCGGCGTGGACGTCGGATCCATCGAGTTCCTGCACAAGCGCATCGTGGCCGAGCGAGACCACGGCACCCCCGTGATGATCGTCTCCACCGAACTGGACGAGGTGATCGAACTCGCCGACCGGATCGCCGTGCTCTACAAGGGCAAACTCGTCGGGATCGTCCCGGCCGGCACCGGACGCGATGTCCTCGGCCTGATGATGGCGGGCCTGTCCCCGCAGGACGCCCTCGCCGACGCCGCAAGCAGGCAGCCGGCCCGGGATCCCGGGAAGCGGCCGCCGCAGACGCTGCCGAAAACGCCGCCGCAACCAAAGAATCGAACCAGGCGCCCGCCGCCCACCCCGTGCAGGAGTCCAGCTCCGGCGCTGTAGGAGACGACCATGAGTGAGAACAACCAGCCGCGACACTCGGCTGAACCGGATCCGGAGCGGATTCCCACAACCCAGTCCCCGGACGCGGCGCCTCAGGACCCCTGGAGGACGACGCCGACTTTGTCACCACGCTGGACACCGCCGGCGGAGCGATGCGGCCCTCGGCTGTCCCGGTCTCCGCCCAGAGCGGGAAGATCCCCGGCGCTGAGGAACCGGATTCGGTGCTGCGCAAGATCTTCACGGGCAACGGCATCGTCACCATCCTGGCCGTCCTCCTTGCCCTGTTCCTTGGCGGACTGCTCATTGCCGCCACGGACAAGGTGGTCGCGGCGACGTCGAGCTACTTCTTCGCCCGGCCCACCGACTTCCTCTCCGCGGTCTGGTCTGCGGCCACCGGCTCCTACGTCGCGCTATTCCAGGGAGCGGTCTTCAACCCCGGGCCAGCGGCGTTGCCGGACAGTTCGCCCCGCTGATGGAAACCCTCACCATCGCCACCCCGCTGATCACCGCCGGCCTCGGCGTCGCACTGGCCTTCCGTGCGGGCCTGTTCAACATCGGTGCGCAGGGCCAGATCATCATGGCCGGCATCCTGGCCGCCTGGGTGGGCTTCGCGCTGGACCTGCCGGTGGGGCTCCACCTGCTGCTCGTCCTGATCGCAGGCATCATCGGCGGTGCCGTCTGGGGCGGCCTCGTCGGCGTGCTCAAGGCGAGAACGGGAGCCCATGAGGTCATCGTGACCATCATGTTCAACTACATCGCCCTCTACTTCCTGCGGTACCTGCTGGACACGGACTTGTTCCAGCGCCCGGGCGAGACCACCCCGATTTCCCCGATCCTGGAAGCGTCTGCCCTGTATCCGCAGATCTTCGGCAGCCAGTACCGGCTGCACCTAGGATTCCTGCTGGCCATCGCGGCAACAGTGTTTGTCTCGTGGCTGCTGAACCGGTCCACGATCGGTTTCGAATTCCGCGCCGTCGGTGCCAACCCCAAGGCAGCACTGACCGCCGGAATCAACGTTCCCCGCGCCACCATCCTGGTGATGACCCTGGCCGGCGGCCTGGCCGGCCTGGCCGGCGTCGCGCAGGTGGCGGGCACCGAAAAGGTCCTGACCGACGGCGTCGCGGCAACATACGGCTTTGATGCCATCACCGTGGCACTGCTGGGACGTTCGACGCCGTGGGGCACGTTCGCCGCCGGCATCCTGTTCGGCGCCTTCCGCGCCGGTGCGGTCCAGATGCAGATCCAGACCGGCACCCCGATCGACATCGTGCTGGTGGTCCAGTCACTCATCGTGCTGTTCATCGCGGCGCCGCCGCTGGTCCGGGCGATCTTCGGAATGAACCCGCGCAAGAAGAAGGCCGCAACCGCCGGCAAAACCCAGAAGGCAGCAACCACCGGAGGTGCAGCATGAGCACAACAGCAACAGCTCCCGTACCGGGTGGCCCGCAGGGCAAGCCGGAGCAGGCAACGGAGCGCAAGCAGACTGTGTCCGCCAAGCCCGTCACGTGGAAACTGCCCGTGACCCTGATGGTGCTGGCAGTCGTCGCGTTCATCTTCTTTGGCCTGATGGGCCCCCAAACGACCGCCAAGTTCGGTGTGTCCTCCGGCGGGGACTTCTTCCAACTGCCCGCCATCGAACTGCCCGCCTTCCTGTCCGGCATCGTGCTCTCCGTGATCCTGCTCGGCCTTGCCGGCTACTCCATGGTCCGGAAAACGAACAACCGGCACACCCCGCGCTGGCTGCCGGTGGTGTTCACCGTCATCTTCGTGATCGCCTTCCTGATCTGGGTTGTCGGCGGCGCCAGGACCCCCAGCATCTCGCTGGCCGGCCTCATCGCCGGGTCCGTGACCCTCGCCGTCCCGATTGTCTTCGGCTCCCTTTCCGGTGTCCTGTGCGAACGCGCCGGCGTCGTGAACATCGCCATCGAAGGCCAGCTCCTCGGCGGCGCCTTCACGGCCGCGATTGTCGCCAGCGTGACCGACAACCCCTACCTGGGCCTGCTCGCGGCCGCCGTTGCCGGCGCCCTCGTGTCGATGGTGCTGGCCGTGTTCAGCATCAAGTACGTCGTCAACCAGATCATCGTCGGTGTGGTGCTCAACGTCCTGGTCTCCGGACTCACCGGCTTCCTGTTCAGCACCGTGATGCAGGCGAACAAGGAAATGTTCAACTCGCCCGGCCGGCTCCCCATCATCGAAATCCCGGTCCTGTCCAGCATTCCGGTCCTCGGCCCCATCCTGTTCAAGCAGTCCGTCGTGGGCTACCTCATGTACATCGCCGTGATTGTTGTATGGATCGGGCTGTTCAAGACCAAGTGGGGCCTGCGTGTCCGCTCCGTCGGTGAACACCCGCAGGCCGCCGACACCCTGGGCATCAAGGTCAACGCGACCCGCTTCTGGAACGTCACGCTCGGCGGCGCCGTCGCCGGCATCGGCGGATCGTTCTTCACGCTCGTGGCGATCGACAGCTTCACGAAGGAGATTTCCGGTGGCCGCGGCTTCATCGCCCTCGCCGCAATGATCCTGGGCCGCTGGAACCCGATCGGGGCGTTCTTCGCCGCGCTGCTGTTCGGCTTCGCCGACAACCTGCAAAGCATTGTGACCATCATCGGCACCCCGGTGCCGAGCCAGTTCATGGCGATGCTGCCGTACCTCGTGACCGTGTTCGCCGTCGCCGGGCTCGTCGGCCGTTCCCGGCCGCCGGCCGCGAGCGGCATACCGTACGTCAAGGGTTGACGATGGGCAGCGCCGACGTCGACTGGGCCGCCCTCGAGGCCGCCGCGGTCGCCGCCATGGAGAACGCCTATGCGCCGTATTCGAAGTTCGCGGTGGGGGCAGCAGCCCTCACCGCGGACGGCCGGATTGTCAGCGGATGCAATGTCGAAAACGCCAGCTACGGACTCACGCTGTGCGCCGAGTGCGCCCTTGTGGGCAACCTGCACATGACCGGAGGCGGCCTGCTCCGCGCCTTCTACTGCGTCGATGCGGCCGGCAACGTCCTCATGCCCTGCGGACGGTGCCGGCAGCTGCTGTACGAATTCAGGGCTCCCGACATGGAGCTCATGACCACCCAGGGAATCAAGACCATGGACCAGGTCCTTCCCGATGCCTTTGGCCCCCAACACCTGGAGGAACCCCGGTGACCCAGACCACCAGCAACACTGAAGCATTCGACGCCGTCGACATCATCCGCATCAAGCGGGACAAGGGCGTCCTCAGCCCTGCCCAGATCGACTGGACCATCGACGCGTACACCCGCGGCGCCATCGCCGACGAGCAGATGGCCGCCCTGAACATGGCGATCCTGCTCAACGGCATGGACCGGGCCGAGATCTCCCGCTGGACGGCGGCGATGATCGCCTCCGGCGAACGGATGGACTTCTCCAGCCTGCGCCGCCCCGACGGCAGTGTGAAGCCCACCTCCGACAAGCACTCCACCGGCGGGGTGGGGGACAAGATCACCCTGCCGCTGGCACCGCTGGTGGCGGTCTTCGGCGTTGCCGTGCCCCAGCTCTCCGGACGCGGCCTCGGCCACACCGGTGGCACCCTGGACAAACTTGAAGCGATCCCGGGCTGGCGCGCGGCGCTGAGCAACGAGGAGATGCTGGCCCAGCTTCAGGACGTGGGCGCGGTCATCTGCGCCGCCGGCGCCGGACTGGCCCCGGCGGACAAGAAGCTCTACGCCCTGCGGGACGTCACCGGCACGGTGGAGGCCATCCCGCTGATCGCTTCCTCGATCATGAGCAAGAAAATCGCCGAAGGCACCGGTTCGCTGGTGCTGGACGTCAAGGTGGGCACCGGCGCCTTTATGAAGGACGAGGCACGCGCCCGCGAACTGGCCGAGACCATGGTGGCCCTGGGCAAGGACGCCGGCGTCAACACGGTGGCCCTGCTCACCAACATGAACACGCCGCTGGGCCTCACCGCCGGCAATGCCATCGAGGTCGAGGAATCGGTGGAGGTCCTGGCCGGCGGGGACCGGAAGACGTCGTCGAGCTCACTGTCCGGCTCGCAGAGGAAATGCTGGCCTGCGCCGGCGTCCGCGACGCCGACCCGCGGGCCGCGCTCCGCGACGGCCGGGCCATGGACGTCTGGAACCGGATGATCGAGGCTCAGGGCGGGGACCCGCGCGCCAAGCTTCCGGTCGCCCGCGAATCCGAAGTCATCTACGCGCCGGCCGACGGCGTGCTGGTGGAGCTCGACGCGATGGCCGTCGGCGTCGCGGCCTGGCGCCTCGGCGCCGGACGTGCCCGCAAGGAGGACCAGGTCCAGGCCGGCGCTGGCGTGCGGATGCACGCCAAGCCGGGCGCCACGGTCAAGGCCGGCGAGCCGCTCATGACGCTCCTGACGGACACCCCGGAGAAGTTCGAGCGGGCCCGGGACGCACTGGAGCACGCCGTCGTGGTTGCCCCGGAAGGCTCCCGCCCGGCGCAGCAGCTCATCATCGACCGCATCTCCTAGCAGCGGGCAGCAGCCTGTTGCCCTATCACTTGTGGTCGCTAAATCCCCGGGTTAGCGACCACAAGTGATGGGGCAAGCTGCGGCCTGCCCCGCAGTACACTGGCACGACAGCCGTCCTCCCGTTGTTTGTTAGGAAACCGTGCAGGCAATCAACGACTTCATCCTGGCCGCAGCCGGGCAGCCCTGGGTACTCGTCCTGGTGTTCGCGTGCTGCGTGATAGACGGCTTCTTCCCGCCTATTCCGAGCGAATCGGTGGTTGTGGGACTCGCCGCCGTGGCCGCCACCGCCGACGTCCCCAACCCGGCGCTCCTGGCCGTGACCGCCGCCGCCGGTGCCTTCATCGGCGACAACATCGCCTACGTGATCGGTCGCAGCGTGGGCACACGGCGCTGGGGCTGGATGCGCGGCCACCGAATGCAGCGGGCCTTCCGGTGGGCGGGGCGGAACTGCGCAAACGGCCCGCCTCCCTGATCCTCGTGGCGCGCTTTGTGCCGATCGGCCGCGTCGCCGTTAACCTGACGGCCGGCGCCACACACTTCGCGCAGTCACGCTTCGTCGCGCTGACCGTCCTCTCCGCAGTTCTCTGGGCCGCCTACTCTGTCGCGATCGGACTCTTCTTCGGCCAATGGTTTGAAGACAACCACCTGCTCGGCGTCATCGTCGCCGTCATCTGCGCGGTCGGCCTGGGCATCCTGGTGGACGTCGTCATCGGCAAGGTCCGGGGCCGCTTCCCGGGGACGCCGGACAGCCGGTCCCTCCGGCGGAGCCCAAAAAGACGGAGCCCTGAAACTCATCAGACTTATGCTGATGGAACGTAGCGCATCCCTGTCCGTCATGGGACACTGAAGAGCGCTTTTCGTCACTTTCCTAGGAGCAACGCCCGCGTGGAATTTATCAATGAGGCTATTCTCCATGCCGCGGGACAATGGTGGATTTATCCGATTCTTACGATCTTCTGCTTCATCGACGGTTTCGTCCCGATTCTGCCGAGCGAAACCCTGATCGTCGCCTTGGGTGCCCTCTCTGTCACGTCCGGCCAGCCGAACATGTGGTGGGTCATGGCCGCGGCAGCCCTCGGGGCCATCGCCGGGGACAACATGGCGTACATGCTGGGCCGTCACATCGGCGTCGAACGGTTCCGCTGGATGCGCAAGCCCAAGGTCCACCGCGCCCTGAACTGGGCGCGCTACGAGCTCGACAAGCGCGGCGCCATGCTGATCTTCACCGCCCGCTACATCCCGGTGGGACGCGTGGCCGTGAACTGGATCGCGGGCACCACCGCCTACCCCCGCCGCCGTTTTGTCATCCTCGACGTCTTCGCCTCCATCACGTGGGTGGCGTACTCGGCCGGCGTCGGCATCGTCGCCGGCAACTGGGTCCACGAACACCCGCTGCTCGGGGTGGGCATCGCCATCGCCTTTGCTATCGTCCTCGGCATCGTGATTGACCACCTGCTGACCTGGCTGCACCGCTGGCGCGACACCCGGGTGCTGCCGCGGCCGCCAGCCGGGCCGCCACGCTCGCGGCCGAAGCCAAAATGGCACACGCCCAAACCCCGCACGCCGAAGGCGCGCACACCCAAACCCCGCACACCCAAACCCCGCAGAAGAACGCGGCACGCGGGGAAACGGCCGCTGCGCCGGGGCACCGGCACGGCTCCGGGACCGCCCCGCTGGCCGGGCCGCTGGCGGCATCGGCCGACGTCGAGGCCTGATTCCGCCGCCCGGGCGGCACCGACGGGCCCGGCCTGGCGCCGGCGCGGGGCGTCCGGCGTCGGACCGGCTGGTGTTGCCCGGCCTCCGACCCTAAGGTTGGAACGTGACTGAGATAATTCTTGACGCTGCCCCTGACCTCGAATTCGACCTGAAGGGCCTCCCCAAGGTTTCCCTTCACGACCACCTGGACGGCGGACTCCGTCCGGCCACCATCATTGAACTTGCCGAGGCCGTGGGCCACACGCTGCCGTCCACGGACCCCGTCGCCCTGGGGAGTGGTTCCGCGAATCCGCCGACTCCGGCTCGCTGGTCCGCTACCTCGAGACGTTCGACCACACCATCGCCGTGATGCAGACCAAGGACGGGCTGTTCCGCGTCGCCAAGGAATTCGTCGAAGACCTCGCCGACGACGGCGTTGTCTACGGTGAAGTGCGCTGGGCCCCCGAACAGCACCTGACGAAGGGCCTGAGCCTGGACGAGGTTGTCGAGGCCGTGCAGGCGGGTCTGGATGCCGGCGTGGATGCCGTCGCCGAGACCGGCCGCGACATCCAGGTCGGCCAGCTGATCACCGCCATGCGCCACGCCGAACGCGGCCAGGAAATCGCCGAGCTGGCCGTCCGCCACCGCAACAACGGCGCCGTCGGCTTCGACATCGCCGGCGCCGAGGACGGCTTCCTGCCGTCCCGGTTCAAGGACGCCTTCACCTACCTGGCCCAGCACAACTTCCCGGCCACGGTCCACGCCGGCGAAGCCGCGGGACTCGAAAGCATCCAGTCCGCCCTGGTGGACGGACGCGCCCTGCGCCTGGGCCACGGCGTCCGCATCGCCGAGGACGTCACCGTTGAATTCGAGGCGGACGAAGACGCCAACGGTGACGGCGATGAACTCGACGACAACATCGGCATGGTGACCCTCGGCGAGCTGGCCAGCTGGGTGCGGGACCGGGGCATCGCCCTGGAAATCTGCCCCTCCTCCAACCTGCAGACCGGCGCCGTCGCCGGCTTCGGCGAGGGCATCGAAAGCCACCCGCTGGACATGCTCTACCAGCTGGGCTTCAACGTCACGATCAACACGGACAACCGGCTCATGAGCGGCGTGACCCTCACGGACGAGTTCGAACTGCTGGTCGAGACGTTCGACTACGACCTCGACGACCTGCTGGAGCTGACCCTGAACGCAGCCGAGGCCGCGTTCCTGCCGCTCGAGGAGAAGGAAGCCCTGGTCGAATACATCAACGAGGCCTACGCCGATCTTGGCTAACACGGACTCCACCGCAGTGGGCGCGCTGGTCAATTGCATCAGCGAGCTGCGCGCCCACTGCCCCTGGATGGGTGCCCTCACCCACGAATCCCTCGTGGAGTACCTCCTCGAGGAGGCCTATGAGGTGGCGGAAACCATCGAGACGGCCGGCGGCGACGCCGAGCTGAAGGCCGAACTGGGCGACGTCCTGCTCCAGGTGGTCCTCCACTCCCGGCTCGCCGAGGAGCGGGGAGCCTTCGGCCTCGACGACGTTGCCCGCGGCCTCACCGCCAAAATGGTCCGGCGCAACCCGCATGTGTTCCGTCCTGACGGATCCCTGCAGGAGTCCTTCCCGGCGACGGTGGAGGAAATCGTCCGCACCTGGGACGCCGTCAAACGCGCGGAGCAGGTCCTGCACTCGGGGCTGCGGAGGCCCGCGCTGATCCTTCCCGCACTGAGCCATCCCGCGCTGAACCCTCCCGGCTGGTGGCCCTCGGAGGCGTCCCCGGCGCGCTCCCGGCGCTGGCCCGGGCGCAGAAACTGCTCGACCGCGCCGAACGGGCCGGACTGCCGGCCTCCGCCGCCCGGTTGACGTCCCGACATCGGAGGCGGACCTGGGGAGCTGCTGTTCGCCATCGCGGCCGCCGCACGGGCCCAAGGGCTGGACGCCGAACGCGCCCTCCGGGGCGCGAACCGCCGCTTCCAGGCGGGCGGCCAGCGGCTCCGCCGCATGAACCGTCCCCGTAATCCGCCAAATGACGTCCGGGGACTGGATAGGTTTCTGTAACTTATCCCACTCTCGACTAGGCTGGGTAGCGACGAGGACGTCGGTTTTTCAGCTTGATTCCCAGCTAGATTTCCCATCAGATTCCCAGCAGATCGCTTCACCCAAAGGAGCCTATCCATGGCGCTTATCGATGCCATCCACGCCCGCGAGATCCTCGATTCCCGTGGCAACCCCACCGTAGAAGTTGAAGTCCTGCTCTCGGACGGCCAGATCGGCCGCGCAGCAGTTCCCTCCGGCGCCTCCACCGGCGAGCACGAGGCCGTGGAGCTCCGCGACGGCGACAAGGGCCGTTACCTCGGCAAGGGCGTCCAGAAGGCCGTCGACGCCGTGATTGACCAGATCGCTCCCGCCCTGATCGGTTTCGACGCCACGGACCAGCGCAGCATCGACCAGTCGATGATCGACCTGGACGGCACCGCCAACAAGAGCAAGCTCGGCGCCAACGCCATCCTGGGGGTGTCCCTGGCCGTCGCCAACGCCGCCGCGGCGTCCGCCGACCTGCCGCTCTACAAGTACCTGGGCGGACCCAACGCGCACGTCCTGCCCGTGCCGCTGATGAACATCCTCAACGGCGGCTCGCACGCCGACTCCGACGTCGACATCCAGGAATTCATGGTTGTCCCGCTGGGTGCCGAGACCTTCTCCGAAGGCCTGCGCTGGGGCGTTGAGGTCTACCACGCGCTCAAGGCGGTCCTGCAGGCCAAGGGCCTGTCCACCGGCCTCGGCGACGAGGGCGGCTTCGCGCCGAACCTTCCGTCCAACCGCGCCGCCCTGGACCTCATCCAGGAAGCCATCAGGAACGCCGGCTACACCCCGGGCCAGGACATCGCCCTCGCCCTGGACGTTGCCTCCTCCGAGTTCTTCAAGGACGGCGCCTACCAGTTCGAAGGCAAGACCCTCAGCTCCTCCGAGATGAGCGCCTACTACGCCGAACTCGTCGCCGACTACCCGCTGGTTTCCATCGAGGACCCGCTGGACGAAAACGACTGGGAAGGCTGGAAGACCCTCACCGACGCCATCGGCGACAAGGTCCAGATCGTGGGTGACGACCTCTTCGTCACCAACCCGGAGCGACTCCAGACCGGCATCGATTCGAAGACCGCCAACTCGCTGCTGGTGAAGGTCAACCAGATCGGTTCCCTGACCGAAACCCTGGACGCCGTCTCCCTCGCCCAGCGCGCCGGTTACACCACCATCACCTCGCACCGCTCCGGCGAGACCGAGGACACCACGATCGCGGACATCGCCGTTGCCACCAACGCGGGCCAGATCAAGACCGGTGCCCCGGCCCGCTCCGAGCGCGTCGCCAAGTACAACCAGCTCTTGCGCATCGAAGAGGAGCTCGACGACGCCGCACGTTACGCCGGCCGCAGCGCCTTCCCGCGTTTCAACGGCTAGTAACCGCCGGAACCGCGAACCGGTGGCTATGGTTGAAAGACCATGGCCACCGGTTCCTTTGGCACGGTTCCTTTCGGCACGGTTCCTCTTCTGGCACCGCGCCGGCGCCGCGCAGCCGGCTTTTCGCCGGTGCCGGTCCGGGCCACGGGGATCAGCATTGAACAGCGCTGAACCAGCAAGCCGCAAGCCAGCCGGATCAGAACCCGGCATTACAGGAGTGACATGGCCACCCGCCGACCCAAGGTTCCCCGGGCCACGCCTGCGGCCCCGAAGTCTCCGGACACCGGCGACGGCGGCGACGTCATCCAGGCTGATTTCGGCAACTCCCGCGGGACCCAGCCGAATCCGGCCGGCACGGCGGTTCCGCCGCCCGGCCAGCACACCGGTAACGCCGCATCCGCCCGAACGGCAGAGACCCGACCGGCAGTGACCCGCCCGGCCGCAGCGCCGGGTGCTCCCCGACAGGCGGCGGCAACGCCTGGAACAACAGCGCCGGGTGCAACAACGCCGGCGGCAGCCGGGGGCAGCACTGCCCCATCGTCCGGGAAGGGCTCCGCGCCGGCGGAGGACCACCCCGTCCCGGCCAAGGCATTCTCCGGCCGCATGCTGGCGCTGCTCGTGGTTATGATTGCCATCACCATCATGTTGGCGCCCACCGTCAAGATCTTCTTCGAAAAACGTGCCGAAATCGCCGAACTGCAGGCGGACATTGCAGCGAAACAGTCCGAGCAGAATGATCTCAGGCGCCAGGTCTCCCGGTGGCAGGATCCGAACTACGTGAAGCAACAGGCCCGCGACCGCATTAACATGGTTATGCCCGGCGAGACGGGCTACTGGGTCTTCGGCAGCGATCTTCCCGCCGGATCAACCAGTGGCGCGGCCGGTCCAGGATCAGCCCAAGACCCGGCCGAGCTGCCCTGGGTGGATTCCCTCTGGGACTCCATCCGGCGCTCGGCAACAGACTAAGAAGCGGTGCCCGCCGCAGGATTGTCCGCCGGACAAAGCCAGACAGGGCAGGAAGGTGCCGCCCCCGTGGACGAGAACCGAGTGGACGAGACCCCCGCGGCAGTGGACCCTAACGCAGCCAACCCGGCAACCCCGGATTCCTCGCGCTCCGCGGCGGAATCCCGCCGCCCTCGCCCCGCGACCTTGATGTCTTGAGCCGGCAACTGGGGCGCCCGGTGCGTGACGTCGTCGAGATCCCGGCCCGCTGCATCTGCGGCAACCCGCTGGTGGCGGCCACCTCCCCGCGGCTGAGCAACGGCACTCCGTTCCCCACCACCTTCTACCTCACGCACCCGGTCATCACCTCGGCGGTGTCACGGCTGGAGGCGGCGGGCCTTATGAACGAAATGAACGAGCGGCTCGGGGAGACGCGGACCTCGCAGCGGATTACCGCGCCGCGCATGAGGCCTATCTGGCGTCCCGCGCCGAGATCGGCGCCCGGTCCGGCATCGGAGCCGTGCCGGAGATCGACGGGATCTCCGCCGGCGGCATGCCCACCCGCGTCAAATGCCTGCACGTCCTGGTGGGCCATTCCTCGCCGCCGGACCGGGCGTGAACCCGCTCGGGGACGAGGCCATCGCAGCCATCAGCGAGTGGTGGACAACAGACCGTTGCTACTGCGACGGCGCGTGGGACACCGGCGGCGAAGCCCCTCACAGGACCTTAGCCGGCACGGCCCGCAGGGGCTTCCCGAGATCGTGGGCGGCCCGCCCCGGTCCGAAAACCGCGCACCGAAGACCCCGGCAGCACCGGCGCCGCCGGAACCCCGGCTCTGCCGACGCCAGCGGGGCGGCCAGTGACCCGCGTGGCCGCCGTCGACTGCGGCACCAACTCGATCCGCCTGCTCATCGCCGATGCGGAATCGGACGGCCGGACTCCCCGGCTCGCTGACGTCGTGCGCGAAATGCGCGTCGTCCGGCTCGGCCAGGGCGTGGACGCCACGGGCGAGCTCGCGCAGGAGGCCCTGGACCGGACCTTCGCCGCCGCCAGGGAATACGCCGGGCTGATCAAGAGCCACGGGGCCACCAGGGTACGCTTCGTCGCGACCTCGGCCACACGCGACGCCCGCAACCGGCAGGACTTCGTCGACGGCATCCGCGGACTCCTCGGCGTCGAACCCGAAGTGATCACCGGGGACGCGGAAGCCGCCCTGTCCTTCGCCGGCGCCAGCAGCGTCCTGCCCTCACGCGGCGGGGATCCCATTCTCGTGGTCGACCTCGGCGGCGGCAGCACCGAGTTTGTGCTGGGCAACGCCGACGGCGTCATCGCCGCCAGGAGCGTCGACGTCGGGTGCGTCCGGATGACAGAACGCCACCTGCGCAGCGACCCGCCCACCGCCGAGCAGATCGCCGCAGCGGAGGCGGACGTCGACGCCGCCCTCGATGAAGCGGCCAGGACCGTCCCGCTGGACCGCAGCGCCGCCGTGGTCGGAGTGGCCGGTTCCGTCACCACCATCACGGCCCACGCGCTCCGGCTGCCGGAATACTCCGCGGAGGCCATCCACGGCACCGAACTTTCCCTCGACGCCGTGCGCCGGGCCTGCACCGAGCTGCTCGCGATGTCCCACGCGGAGCGGGCCGCCCTGCCCTACATGCACCCCGGCCGGGTGGACGTGATCGGGGCAGGCGCCCTGGTCTGGCGGCGGGTCATGGAACGGCTGGCCGAGGCCACCGACGGCAGGGTCACGACGGCGGTCACCAGCGAACACGATATTCTTGACGGAATTGCCCTGAGCATCAGCTAGGCCGCACGCCGGCCACACGGCCGGCGGACGCCCGGCCGGACAGTGCCCGTTCACACCTCCCCACACAATTTCTCGGCGTTCCGCAGCGCCACCGCAACGGCAGCGCCACCAGCTGTCCCGCCGATAGGACCCGAATGACCAGAGCAACAGACCGGCGACGCCGGGCCGCCTCCGCGTTGATGGCCTTGGCCCTTGCGGGCGGTTCCCTGGCGGCCGGCTTGACGGCCGCGCCCGCCGCGCACGCCGACGACTGGCGTAAAGGAATACTGGCTCGCGGAGTCCGGCATCACCAAGGCCTGGGAGGTGTCCAAGGGAGCCAACGTCAAGGTCGCCGTGATCGACAGCGGCGTGGACGGCAAGCACCCTGACCTGGCCGGCGTGCTGACGGGCGGCGTCGATGTCTCGGGTGCCGGGAGCGCGGACGGCCAGAAAGGCATCGGAGCGAAGCCCGAGCACGGAACCCTCGTCGCCACCATGCTCGCGGGCCGGGGCCATCAGCCCGCGAAATCGACGGAAAAAGCCAGCCCCAGCCCCAGTGCCAGTGCCGGCCCGACCGTCGGACCGGACGGAATCGTCGGGGTGGCCCCCGAAGCGGAGCTGCTGTCCGTGTCGACGTGGCTTGGATCGGAGAACCCGGGCGGCAAGAGCGACCAGGACCAGATTCCCCAGGCCGTCCGCTGGGCCGTCGACAACGGGGCCCGTGTCATCAACATCTCCCTCGGCAGCACCTCACCGGAATGGCCGCAGAGCTGGGACGCGGCTTTCCTGTACGCCGAGCAGAACGATGTTGTGATCGTCGCCGCCGCAGGCAACCGTGGCGGCGGCAACGTCCAGGTCGGGGCACCCGCCACCATCCCCGGGGTGCTCACCGTCGCCGGCCTGGACCGCAAGGGCAAGGCCAGCGTCGATTCCTCGTCCCAGGGCATCAGCATCGGCGTTGCGGCCCCGGCGGAAGACCTGATCGGGGGCACGCCCGGCGGCGGCTACGTGGAATGGGCCGGCACCTCGGGCGCCACCCCTATCGTCGCCGGTGTTGCTGCCCTGATCCGCTCCAAATGGCCGGAAATGACGGCCAACCAGGTCATCAACAGAATCGTCAGCACCGCGAAGGATGCCGGCGCTCCGGGGAAGGACCCGTTGTACGGGTTCGGGATCCTCAACGCCGAGGCCGCGCTCAAGGACGACGTGCCCGAAACCCGGGTCAATCCGCTGGGTTCGATTTCCGACTGGATCCGGGTCCACCGGCGGGGCAACCTGTCCAGCGCGCCGGCCGCAGCCGCGGCGACCCCCTCCAGCGCGGCGCCCACCCTTCCGGATCCCACTGTCCCGGTGGCGGAGGCCCCGTCCGGGCTGGACAGCGCAGTGCCGGCCCTGGTGGTGCTCGGCTTCGGCGGACTGTTCCTGTGCATTGTGGGGGCCGCCGTCTTCCAGCTCCGCCGTGCGGTCCGGACGGGCCCGAAGGCCTCGTCCGACGGCTCCGGAAACCCGGAAACCGGGGTGCTTGATTCCGCGGAATCCACCGGGAAGCCGTAGTTAGTGAAGTTTTTCACAAAGTGCGGTATTCTTGGGGAATGGCATCCTCCCCTCAGCTCCAGGACCGTCCCAGGGTACTCGTCGTCGGCGGCGGGTACGTCGGCCTGTACGTAGCCCTTAAACTGCAGAAGAAGATCGCGAATGCCGGTGGCATCGTCACCCTCGTTGATCCCCTGCCCTACATGACCTACCAGCCCTTCCTCCCCGAAGTTGCCGGCGGCAACATCGAGGCACGCCACGCCGTTGTCTCGCACCGCAAGCACCTCAAGCAGACCGAGCTCATCCAGGGCCGCGTCACGTCAATCGACCACGCCAGCCGCACGGCCGTCGTGGCACCGGCCGACGGCGGCGAGAACTTCGAGGTTCCCTACTTCGACGTCGTGGTGGCCGCTGGCGCGATCACCCGCACGTTCCCCATCAAGGGCCTCGCGGACAAGGGCATCGGCCTCAAGACCATCGAGGAAGCCGTCGCCCTGCGCAACGGCGTGCTCGAGCGGATTGAAGCCGGCTCGCTCATGACCGACCCGGTGGAGCGCGCCCGCGCCCTGACCTTCGTCGTCGTCGGCGGCGGCTTCGCCGGCATCGAATGCATCACCGAGATGGAAGACCTGGCCCGCGCCGCGGTCAAGAACAACCCCGCATCAAGCAGGAGGAAGTCCGCTTCGTCCTGGTCGAGGCCATGGGCCGGATCATGCCGGAAGTCACCGCCACCCAGGCCGAGTGGGTTGTCGAGCACCTCCGCAGCCGCGGCATCGAGGTCCTGCTCAACACCTCCCTTGACAACGCCGAGGGCTCCTTGAAGCTCATCAACCTGCCGGACAAGACCCCGGCCCAGGAATTCGAGTCGGACACCCTGGTCTGGACTGCCGGTGTGCAGGCCAACCCGATGATCCGTTCCACCGACTTCCCGCTGGAGCCCCGCGGCCGTGTGCGCGTCCTCCCGGATCTGCGCATCGCCGGGGACGAAGGCATCATCGAGAACGCCTGGGCTGCCGGCGACATTGCGGCTGTGCCGGACCTCACGGGCAGCGGCCTGCCGGACGGCACCTGCGTCCCCAACGCCCAGCACGCCCTGCGCCAGGCCAAGCGCCTGGCCAAGAACCTGTGGGCGGCCCGCTGGGAGAAGCCCTCAAGGACTACAAGCACAAGAACCTGGGCGCCGTCGCCGGATTCGGCGAATGGAAAGGTGTAGCCAACCTCAACATCGTCGGCCGGATCGGCCTCAAGGGCCCCTGGCCTGGCTGGCACACCGTGGCTACCACGGCCTGGCCATGCCCACCGTCGAACGCAAGCTCCGCGTGATCTTCGGCTGGATCCTGGCGTTCTTCGTCGGCCGCGACACCACCCAGCTGGTCGATCTGGACAACCCCGCGGTGCTTTCGTTGCCGCCGCGACGCCGGCGCCCAAGCCGGCCGCGGCTCCGGCCGCGCCTTCGGCTGAGAAGCCGGCGGCCGGGGCCGGCAAGGCTGCCAACAAGGAAGCCGTTTCGGCCGACTCGAAGTAGCCTGCGTCAGCGTTCGACGGCGGCCGTTCCCCTGCGGGGAGCGGCCGCCGTCGCCGTTAAGCCGTCATCAGGCGGCGGAGCCGGGCCGGACCAGGCGGTGCCCCGCCTAGACTTGCCCCATGACAGCTGAAAAGGACCTCCACACCCTGCTGGCCACCATGCACCCGGAACTCCGTGAGGGCGAGTTCGTCTACGTCCTCTGGCCGCACGGCAGACCCTCGCCGGTGCGGTCGCTGCCGCCGTCCGTGAGGCAGAGGGCCTGACCGTGGTGCTGCCGCGGTCCGAAGCCGACAGCCTTGGCCTGTCCTACGACTTCGTCGGAGCATGGATCACCCTCCAAGTGCACTCCTCCTCGAGGCCATCGGCCTGACCGCCGCCGTCAGCGCCGCCCTGACCGAAGCCAAGATCAGCTGCAATGTCCTGGCCGGCTTCCATCACGACCACATTCTGGTCCCCGTCGCGGACGCCGACCAGGCGCTCGAGGTGCTGCACGAGCTGGTCGCGGCCAGCGGGGAGCAGAAGCCCGCCCCGGAGCTGGTGCTGCGCAGTGAACAGCCCGAGGACCGGCCCTACGTCCTTGCCCTCACCGCCGCGGCCTTTGCGGTCTCCCCGGTCACCGGGCTGCCCGTCCAGGGCGAACCCGAGGAAGTGGGACTCCTGGCCGCGCTCTTCGAGTGCGAGGACTACCTGCCGGAGTTCAGCATCGTCGCGGAGCTCGACGGCGAGATCGTCGGGCACGTGATCAGCACCCGCGGCTGGGTGGGGAGCTGGAGCTCCTGGGACTGGGCCCCATCGGCGTCGTCCCGCGCCTGCAGCGGCACGGCATCGGCAGCGCGCTGATGAAGGAAACGATTGCCCGGGCCAACGCCGCGGGGAGCGCGGCATCGCCCTGCTGGGCGATCCGGAGTACTACTCGCGATTCGGCTTCGTGGCGTCGACCTCCTCGGCGTGGAAGCCCCGACCCCGCCTGGGGCGGGCATTTCCAGCTGCTGCCGCTGGCGGTCTGGCCGGGCGGCGTGAGCGGAACATTCCGCTATGCCAAGCCGTTCGGCGTCGCGTAGCCGGCGGTCCGGCGGGATACCATTGACCGGGCGCCCCAGTAGCCCAATTGGCAGAGGCAGCGGACTTAAAATCCGCGTGTTGTGGGTTCGAGTCCCACCTGGGGCACAATGCACGACCCCAATCAGAAACCGCTTGTACCTGTAAGGGTTTCGGAGTTGGCTAGAACTATGAACCCAATGGCGCTCCGGGACTCCACCGGGGCTTCCGAGGAAGTTCTTCTCTGGATCGCAGGAATTGGCGTAGCTTCGATCATCCTGATGGCGGCCTTCCTGACATTCCTGATGTATCGCGACAGGGCCAGGGACAAACGCTCCAAGCAGTAGAATGCCACGGCATGTGCCGGGAACACCGGCTGCCGGGATCCTGCCTGCCTGCCTGGCCTCGACGGTCTCCAAGGCCTCGGCCCAGATGGCGGACCTTCAGTGAAGATCGGACCACCAACGGACTTCAAAATCCGCGTGTTGCGGGTTCGAATCCCGCCTGGGGCACCGTTCCTGGCGCGCCCGCGTCCGGTGCCCTGATTTCCTCTATGCAACGAGTGTTATAAGGATGTGACCGTAGTCACTTTGGATCGGGCCGGAATTGCACTAGCTTGAAGTTAAATCAGGAACACCTGATCATTCGCATCAAAGGCCGTTCGCACCTTTAGATCGAGGAGATTGTAAATGACTTCACTCCCCAGGTGGCGCCCCGCATCGCTAAGCTGACCGCGCTTAGCATCGGCGTCGCCCTTCTGGCTACGGCTTGTGGTGGCTCGTCCACCCCGACGTCGACCGAATCCGCCTCTGCCAACGCCGCGGGCATCGCCTGCCCGGCGCCCAGCGCCGACGCTGGCGCCGGAACTTCGGCGGCGACCAACACCGGGCAGGTTCCTGCTTCCACCACCACCACTGACACCCCGCTGAAGATCGGCTCGCTCCTGCCGACCACCGGGTCGCTGGCCTTCCTTGGCCCGCCCGAGATCGCGGGTGTCAACCTTGGCATCAAGGAAATCAACGCGGCCGGCGGTGTGCTGGGCAAGCCGGTACAGGTCATCCACCGTGACTCCGGCGACACCAAGACCGACATCGCCACGCAGTCCACCACGGCCCTGCTGGGCCAGGGCGTCGGCGCCATCATCGGTGCCGCATCCTCCGGCGTTTCCAAGACCGTGATCAACCAGATCACCGGCGCAGGCGTCATCCAGTTCTCCCCGGCGAACACCTCGCCGGACTTCACCGACTGGGACGACAAGGGCCTCTACTGGCGCACCGCTCCCTCGGACGTGCTCCAGGGCAAGGTCCTCGGCAACTACATGGCCACCTGTGGCGCCCAGACCGTTGGCATGATCGTTCTGAACGACGCTTACGGCACCGGCCTCGCGAAGAACGTGAAGTCGGCGTTCGAGGCAGCCGGCGGCCAGGTCGTCGCTGAGGAACTCTTCAACGAAGGCGATTCCCAGTTCAGCAGCCAGGTGGACAAGGTCATCGCCGCGAAGCCGGATGCCATCGCCCTGATCACCTTTGACCAGGCCAAGAGCATCGTGCCGCTGATGACGGGCAAGGGCATCAAGCCCACGCAGCTCTTCCTCGTCGACGGCAACATGTCCGACTACAGCAAGGACTTCCAGGCCGGAACCCTGAAGGGCGCCCAAGGCACCATCCCGGGCACCTTCGCGAAGGAGGACTTCAAGAAGAAGCTCCTGGCCATCGATCCCGCGCTGAAGGACTACAGCTACGCAGGCGAATCCTACGACGCCGCGAACCTGATCGCACTGGCTTCCGAAGCCGCCAAGAGCACCAAGGGCGTCGACATCGCCAAGCAGCTCAAGGCAGTCTCCGAAGGCGGCGAGAAGTGCAGCGACTTCCCGACCTGCGTCACCCTGCTCCGCGAAGGCAAGGACGTCGACTACGACGGCCAGTCCGGCCCCGTAACGTTCTCCGACGCCGGTGACCCGACCGAAGCCTACGTCGGCATCTACGAGTTCCAGGATGACAACACCTACAAGGCATCCAAGGAAGAGTTCGGCAAGCTCTAAGCCCTCCCTTCCCTAGCCACCAGGAGACCCCGCCCCTTGGGCGGGGTCTTTGTGTGCGGAGGAGCAGTAGGGGAGGGGCGGGGCATCACGCACAGCGGCCTTTTGAACGGCAAAGGACTGCCCGACGGCGGGAATCTGGCTCCGCGGCTCGGCGACCCGGCCAAAAGACTGCGCCGCGTGACGCCGTCGTCGATCTGGCAGGTTTGCGTGCGGTGAGACAGACGCTGAGGGCGCCGGAGGCAGGCGCTTGTGAAAGCGCCGTGGTTGGCGCGAGGAACGAGCGCAGGCGCCGAGCAAGCGGCTGCGGAGGCGCCCGGAGGTCTCCACGGAGGTCTCCACGGAGGTCTCCACGGAGGTCTCCACGGAGGCTTCCACGGAGGCTGACCCCGGGACGATGTACGCCGGGTACGCAGAAGGGCCGCCACCGGCTGGTGACGGCCCTTCTGTTGCTGCGGTGCTGCCGGGGAACTACTCGACGGTGTCGGCGAGGGTGCCCAGGTACAGCTGGATGACCTTGGGGTCCTTCATGAGCTCCCGGCCGGTGCCGGTGTACGCGTCCTTGCCCTGGTCCAGGACATAGCCGCGGTCACAGATCTGCAGGCAGCGCCGGGCATTCTGTTCCACCATGATGACCGAAACGCCCGCACGGTTGATCTCGTGAACCCGGAGGAAGGTCTCATCCTGCTTGACAGGGAGAGGCCAGCGGAGGGCTCGTCGAGCAGCAGCACGGCCGGGTCCATCATGAGGGCCCGTCCCATCGCAACCATCTGGCGTTCGCCGCCGGAGAGCGAGCCCGCGCGCTGGGCGCGCCGCTTGCCGAGTTCCGGGAACAGGTCCGTGACGAAGTCGAAGCGCTCCGCAAAGTCCTTGGGCCGCTGGAACATGCCCATCTGGAGGTTCTCCTCGATGGTCAACGCGGCGAACACGTTGTTGTTTTGCGGCACAAAGCCGATGCCCCGGCTGACGAGCTTGTTGGCCTTCAGCCCGGTAATGTCCTGGCCGCGCACCACAACGGAACCCGAGTGGACCTTGACCAGGCCGAACATCGCCTTCAGCAGGGTCGACTTACCGGCGCCGTTGGGACCGATGATGCCGATCAGCTCACCCTTGCGGGCCTCGATGCTGCAGCCGTTGAGGATGTTGACGCCCGGGATGTAGCGGCCACCAGGTTGGTGACCTTAACAACCGAATCCTCGTCATGGACTGGTGTGGCGGCGGCTGCCGCGCTGGTGGCGCTCATTCTGTGTCCTTCTCTGTGCGGTTCGGCTCCTCGGCGCTGCGCCGTCCGCGCGGCGGACCGTTGCTGTCCGGGACCGCGGGCGAATCCGTTTCACTGGCGACGACGTCGAGCGAGATGATGCCGGCGTTTTCGGTGCCGACGATCGATTCCTCATCGGCCACCAGCTCTGCGGCCAGCTCTTTGATGCCTTCCGAGTCACCGAGGTCCACGTCGTGATGGGCGCCCAGGTAAGCGTCGATCACGGCCGGATTCTTCATGACCTCGACCGGCGGGCCCTCGGCCACAATCTTGCCCTCGGCCATGACCACAACCCAGTCGGCGATGTGCCGCACCATGTGCATGTCGTGCTCGACGAACAGCACGGTCATGCCCTCGGCCTTAAGGTTCTTGATGTGGTCCAGCAGCGACTGCGTCAGCGCCGGGTTGACGCCTGCCATCGGCTCGTCGAGCATGACCAGCTTGGGCCGGACCATCAGCGAGCGGGCCATTTCCAGGAGCTTGCGCTGTCCGCCGGACAGTGATGCCGCGTAATCGTCCTTCTTGGCGTCCAGCTTGAACTTCTCCAGCAGCACATTGGCTTCCTGGGTGATCTTCTTTTCCTGGCCGCCCCAGATGCCCTTGAACAGGGCCTTGGACAGCCGCTCGCCGGACTGGTGGGAGGCGCCGAGGCGCATGTTCTCCATCACCGTGAGCTTGCCCATGACCTTGGTCAGCTGGAACGTGCGGACCATGCCCATCCGGGCCACCTTGTAGGAGGAGACCCCGGCGAGGCTGTTGCCCTCGAATTGCCACTTGCCCGTGTTGGGGGTGTCGAAGCCGGTCAGCAGATTGAACAGGGTGGTCTTGCCCGCACCGTTCGGGCCGATCAGTGCGGTGATCTTGTGCCGCGGGATTTCGAGGTACTCGACGTCGACGGCGTTGATGCCGCCGAAGCTGCGGGTGACGTTTTCCGCCACCACGATCGGATCGCGCTTCTTGCAACCGGGGGCAGCCTCGCCCGCGGCGATCGGACGCGTGTCCGTCATGTAGTCGATGTTCTCCGCAGATTCCGGGGTAGCGGACTCTCGGGGTTCTTCGCTTTGCGTGCTCATGCGAACGCCAGCTCCTTCTTATTGCCGAGGACACCCTGTGGCCTGAAGATCATCAGCAGCATCAGCGCGACACCCACAAGGATGTAGCGCAGCTGGCCGGCCTGGACGGTGTTCAGCCAGGTGATGGCGCCGGATTCGATCAGGCCGTACAGGATGCCTTGAGTGAGGGACAGCACGACCCAGAAGATCATGGCGCCGACGACCGGTCCCAGCACCGTGCCGAGGCCGCCGAGCAGCAGGCAGGTGTAGAGGAAGAACGTCAGTTCGGTGCCGTAGTTCGCCGGCTGGACCGCGCCGCGGGGAGGTGAAGATCATGCCGGCCAGGGCGCCGAGGACACCACCGATGATCAGAGCCTGCATCTTGTAGGCGTACACGTTCTTGCCGAGCGAGCGGACGGCGTTTTCGTCCTCACGGATGCCCTTGAGGACGCGTCCCCAGGGGCTGCGCATCAGCAGCCACACCAAGGTGCAGAACAGGGCCACAACGGCCCAGGCGACTACCCGGATGAAGAAGTCGCGGTTGTTCATGCCCATGTAGGAACCCGGAGGGAACGGGTTCATTGCGTAGAAGTCACCTTCGAACGCGGCCAGGCCGTTGGCGGAACCGGTGATGGCGGTCAGCTGGTTGGTGGTGACGATGTAACGGACGATCTCCGCCGCCGCGATTGTGACGATGGCGAGGTAGTCGGCCCGCAGCCGGAGGGTGGGAATACCCAGCAGCAAAGCGAAGATGGCCGAGCAGACCACTGCGATCAGCAGACCGACGAAGAACGGAACACCGAACGTCAGGGTGGAGATGGCGAAGCCGTAGGCTCCCACCGCCATGAAGCCGGCCTGGCCGAAGTTGAGCAGGCCGGCGTAGCCGAAGTGAACCGCAAGGCCGAGCGTCGCGAGGGCGTAGGCCGCCGTCGTCGGGCTGAACAGTTCTCCGGCAGCGCTGGAGAAAATAAATCCGAAGTCCATGGCTGTCTCCTAACCCACGCGCTCGCGCCGGCCCAAGATGCCTTGGGGCCGGATCAGAAGGACAATAATCATGATGAACAGTGCTCCCACGTACTTGAGGTCGGCGGCGAGGCCGAACACGGTGGTCAGCTCCACGAAGATACCGACAATGATGGACCCGATCAGGGCGCCCCACACAGTGCCGAGGCCACCCAGCGTGACGCCGGCGAAGATGAGCAGCAGGATCTGCGAACCCATGTCGAAGGTGACACCGGGCCGGTAGTACGCCCACAGGATGCCGCCGAGGGACGCGAGCATGCCGCCGGTGACCCAGACAATCCGGATGACGGAGTCGACGTCGATGCCGGAGGCTGCCGCGAGTGCCGGGTTGTCGGCGACCGCGCGGGTGGCTTTGCCGAGCCGGGTCTTCAGCAGAACGACGCCGAGGATGGCAATGACCACCGCGCTGATCACCAGGGACCAGAGGTTATTGGGGGAGATGGAGATCGGGCCGAGCTGGATCTCCGAGCTCTGGGCGAACGGCAGCTGCTGGGTGGCGCCGCCGAAGAAGAACTGGATCACGTAGCGGACGGCCAGTGCGAGGCCGATGCTGACGATCATCATCGGGACCAGGCCGGTGCCGCGGCGCCGCAGCGGCTTCCACAGGCCTGCGTCCTGGACGTAGCCGAATAGACCGCCGCCGAGCAGCGCGAGCAGGATGGCCAGCCAGAACGGAAGGTTCATGGCGTTGAAGGAAAAGACCAGGACGGCGCCGAGGGTGACCATTTCACCGTGGGCGAAGTTGGTCAGGCCGGTGGTGCCGAAGATCAGCGAGAGGCCGACGGAGGCCAGGGCCAGCAGAAGGCCGAAGCTCAGGCCCGCCACGAGGCGGTTGATCAGGTTCTGGCCGAAATCCTGCTGCTGCACCACGATGCCTTCGCCGAAGGCGAAGATCACCGAGAGGTTGGAGGTCTGGCTGAAGGTGACTTCGCGGGGTTTTGCTGGCCCTCGGCGAGCTGAATGCCCTCCGGGAGCGTGGATTCATCCAACTCGACCACGTAGGTTCCCTGCGTGGGAACCCCGATGGTCCAGGAGCCGTTGGCATTCGACGTCGCCGTTCCGGTGAAGTCGCCGCTCGTGGCGGTGATGGTGACATCAGCGATGGGCGCGCGGTCGTCGCCGCGCAGGAAGCCGCTGATGCTGTTCTGGAACGTGGTCGCCGACGGGGATGGTGTCGGAGAGGGGCTCGTGGCCTGTGATGCCGGCGCGACGATCAGCAGTAGCGCGGCCACGGCGGCAAAAACAGCCCCCACAACTTTCAGCAGTCTGCCGCGCCGTCTCTGCGACAGGCCTCTCGGTGTGCTTCTCAAAATGAAAACCTCCACATGGGGGTGGTGTGGGTTGCGCCATTGCAACCGCTGCGAACAGTCAGGGTGACGGAGGTGGTGCGTGATGCGATGCGGTGGAGCGGTACAGCTTGTGATATCCGTCACCCTGTTTGGCTTATGTTACAGCCCGCAGGGGCAAAGAATGCCGTCGCGAGCAGGCGGAACGTCGCGATCGGGTAACAACCGTGAAGCCCGGGCGGCGGGGTACTTTACCCGTCCTAAAGTAAACTTTTGTTGATCCGGAGTATGCCTAAACAGTCGGTCGCCCTCGGCGGCGCCCGCGCGCGGATACGCGGCGGAGAGGTCACGGTTGGGTTGCGGGAGGGGCATCCCGGGAACTATCACTGCACGCCAGCTGTTGGAATTGGTAGCGTGTTGTTACCAGCACTGACAGATCACACCGGATCAATACTCACCCCCTTATTTGGAGGACACCAGCAATGGCACTTGGCGGAAACCCAGTCTTCAACGGAAAGAACTTCCGTGGAGCAACCCAGGCACCGCCTGCCCCGCAGGCGTACGGACAGGGTCACTATGGCCAGAACGCTTACGGCCAGGGCCAGTACGGCCAGGTTCCGGGCCGCGCCCCGGGCCAGGTCATGGACGGCCAGGCCGGCTGGAGCGCTGCCCAGCAGGGCATGACCCAGGACCAGCTCCAGGACATGTACAACCGGCCCGCCGCCGGCCCCGCCGACACGGGACGCATGACCTATGACGATGTCATCATGAAGACCGCGGCCTGCCTCGGCGCCGTGGTTGCCGGTGCCGCCGTCACCCTCACGGTGGCAGAGGGCCTGGCCTACATGCTGATGATCGTCGGCGCGCTGGGCGGATTCGTCCTCGCCCTGGTCAACACCTTCAAGAAGCAGCCGTCGCCGGCGCTGATCCTGGCCTACGCAGCCCTCGAGGGCCTGTTCCTCGGCGGCCTGACGCGGATCCTCGACAACATGTTCCCGGGCGTCGGCCTGCAGGCCGTGATCGGCACGCTGTCCGTGTTCGCAGTGACCCTGGTGCTCTTCCGGAACGGCAAGGTCCGGGCCACGCCGAAGGCCATGCGATTCTTTATGATCGCCACCATCGGCTACGCCGTCTTCGCGCTCATCAACATGGTCATGATGTGGACCGGCGCCGTCGATTCCCCGTTCGGCCTGCGCACCGAAGTGGAGATCATGGGCATCCCGCTGGGCGTCTTCATCGGCGTGCTGGCGATCGGCCTGGCCGCGTTCTCGCTGATCATGGACTTCACCAGCATCGAAGCAGGCGTCCGCAGCGGCGCCCCGCAGCGCTTCTCCTGGACCGCGGCCTTCGGCCTCACGGTAACCCTGGTGTGGCTCTACGTTGAGATCATCCGCCTCCTGGCGATCCTCCGCGGCGACGAGTAACACCGGCGGCTGACCGCCGGTACCTGAGAACCACGCAAGAGGAGCCCCGCCGGACGGCGGGCTCCTCTTGCCGTTGCGGCCGCGGCGCTGCTGGTGCGCGGCGGCGGTGCCGGCGGCGGGCGCCCGCTCAGCCCAGCCGCTCCAGCACCACGGCCATGCCTTGGCCGCCGCCGACGCACAACGTGGCCAGCCCCAGGGTCGCATCGCGCTCCCGGAGCCCGTTGAGCAGGGTGGTGGTCATCCGGGCGCCGGTCATGCCGAAAGGATGGCCCAGCGCGATGGCGCCGCCATGGACGTTGAGCTTGTCATGATCGATCCCGAGTTCCTTGGCGCTGGCGACGACCTGCACCGCGAAGGCCTCGTTGAGTTCCACAAGATCGATGTCCTGGATCCCCAGCCCGGCAAGGTCCAGGGCCCGCCGGCTCGCCTCCACCGGGCCCATCCCCATGAGCTCGGGGAGAGGGCGCTGACGCCGGTGGAGACAATCCGTGCCAGCGGTTCCAGTCCGAGTTCGCGCGCCCGCAAATCGCTCATCACCACGACAGCGGCCGCTCCGTCGTTCAGCGGGCAGGCGTTGCCCGCGGTGACGGTTCCCGCGGCGCGGAAGACCGGCTGCAGGGCGCTGACCGACTCCAGGGTGACGCCGGCCCTCGGTGAGTCGTCCCGGTCGATCACGGTGCCGTCCCTGCGGGTGTAAGGGGTGATCTCGCGGGCATAGAAACCCGAGGCGATGGCTGCCTCGGCGCGGTTCTGGCTCAGCACGGCCCAGGCGTCCTGGTCTGCCCGGCTGATGCCGAAGCTGGTCGCGACGTTTTCAGCGGTCTGGCCCATGGCGATGTAAATGTCCGGCATACGGCCGCCCAGCCGCGGATCCGTCCACGGGGTATTGGACCCGGCCCTGGCGGCGGTGCGCTGCCGGGCTGCGTCAAAGAGCGGGTTGTGCGTGCCGGCGTCCGTCTCTCCGCCCCGGCCCAGTCGCGGTAACGCGACACGGCTTCCACTCCGGCGGCGACGAACGCGTGCCCTTCGCCGGCCTTGATGGCGTGGAAGGCCATCCGGAGCGTCTGCAGGCTGGAGGCGCAGAAGCGGTTGATCGTGGCCCCCGGGACGTTGTCCAAGCCGGCCAGGATGGTGACCACCCTGGCCATGTTGGAACCGGCCTCGCCGCTTGGCTCGGCGCAGCCCAGATAGAGATCGTCGAGGCCCCGGCCCGCGTCGTCGGCCGCGTCGAAGGACGGAATCCGGGCCAGCGCCGCGGTGACCATGGCGGCGGCAAGGTCGTCGGGCCGTTCATCCTTCAACGAACCTTTGAAAGCGCGTCCGATCGGGCTTCTGGCAGTGGAAACAATGACGGCTTCTGGCATGCGCCCAGCCTACGCTCCGCCTATGCCAGGCGCATCGCCCCGGCCGCCGGCCGGACGCTGAAGATCTCCGGTGGCCCGTATCCGGCCGCCGCGAAGGCACGTCCGACGGCGGCACGCACCTTGTGCTCAGCCGCTGCCGGGGTGAGCGCGACGGCCGAGCCGCCGAAACCGCCCCCGGTCATCCGGGCGCCGACCGCGCCGGCGGAACGGGCGGCCTCGACGGCGAGGTCCAGCTCAGGGCAGGAGATCTCGAAGTCGTCCCGCATCGAGGCGTGGGACGCATCCAGCAGCTGCCCGATCGCCGCCGGCCCGGCGGTTTCCAGGATCCCGACCGTCTGCACGACCCGCTCATTCTCCGTCACCACGTGCCGCACCCGGCGGAACGTCTCCGGGTCCAGGAGTCCGGCCGCCGCGTCCAGGTCGTCCGGCCCGACGTCGCGCAGCGCCGTCACCCCAGGATCCCGGCACCCCGTTCGCAGGAGGCGCGCCGGGAAGCGTAGCCGCCGCCGGCGTGGGAGTGCGACACCTTCGTGTCGATCACCAGCGTCACCAGCCCGGCGCTGTCGGCGTCGAACGGCACCAGCCGGATGTCCTGGCTGCGGCAGTCGAGGAAGAGGGCATGACCGGCAGCCCCGCGCAGGGACGCTGACTGGTCCATGATGCCGGTGGGGGCGCCGACGAAGTCGTTTTCTGCGCGCTGGGTCGCCAGGACCATCTCCCGGGTATCCAGGCCCGCCGCGGTGAGCTCGTTGACCGCCGTCATAACGGCGCACTCGATCGCGTGGGAGGAGGACAGCCCGGCGCCGCGCGGAACGTCGGAGTCCAGCAGCAGGTCCAGTCCGCCCACGTGGAGTCCGCGCTGCTGCAGCGCCCACAGGACCCCAGCGGATACTTGGTCCAGCCCCTCGCCGTGCCCCGGCTGAGGGATCCGGCGTCGACCGTGGTCAGTCCCTGGTTCCCGAAGGTGGACAGCAGCCTGATGGTGGAGTCCGAACGACGGCGGACCGCCACACGGGCGGTCCTGTCGATCGCAAACGGCAGCACAAAACCCTCGTTGTAGTCGGTGTGCTCGCCGATCAGGTTGACGCGGCCGGGCGCCTGCCATACGCCGTCCGGCGCGGCGCCGAAGACAGACTGAAACCTGGCGGCCAGCTGCCCGGCGTCGAGGCGCGGCGTCATGCCGCGCCGGCTGCGGTGGCGGGTCTCGAATGGCGCGTCATGGATCCACGGTATACGCCGCGGCGCGCGGCTGGGTACGGTGGTGACCATGGACCTGCAGAGCCCCGCTTCCCCGGAATCCCCCACAGCGACAACTTCACCGACGGCCCCGGCCCGGACTCCTCCGTCCGGCGCTACGCCACCGGCCGGCAGTATGAGATCCGGCGCGGTGACGCGCTCGCCGTCGTCACCGAACTGGCCGCCGGGCTGCGGCTGTACAGCCGCGGCGGCACGGCACTGACGGAGAGCTACGGGGACGGGGAGATTTCGCCGGGCGCCGCCGGCATTACGCTGGCGCCGTGGGCGAACCGCGTGGAGGCCGGCGTCTGGTACCTCAACGGCAAGAAGCAGCAGCTGGACATCACCGAGGTGTCCCGCAACAACGCCAGCCACGGGCTGCTGCGCAACGCCTCCTATGAACTGGTCGACGAATCCGAATTCTCGGTCACCCTCGAATCGGCCGTGTTCCCGCAGCACGGGTATCCCTTCCTGCTGCGCCACCGGGTGCGTTATGAACTGGCCGAGGACCTGGGTCTGGTGGTCCGGCAGGAGCTGGTCAACGACTCCCAGGAACCGGCGCCGTTCGTCCTCGGCGCCCATCCCTACCTCCGGCTGGGGGACCTGCCCAGCGAGGAGCTCACCGTCACGGTCGGTGCCGGCACGAGGCTCGTGACGGACCAGCGCCTGATCCCGCGCGGCACGGAACCCGTGAGCGGCGACTTCGATCTCCGCGCCGGGCGGCTGGTGGCCGATCTGGATCTCGATTCCGCCTACACCGACCTCACGTTCGACGCCGGCATTGCCCGCCACACGCTGAGCGCACCGGACGGGCGCAGCGTGAGCCTCTGGCAGGACGCGAACTGCGGATACGTCCATGTCTTCGTCACCACGGAGTTCCCGGGCAGGACCAAGGCCGTGGCGATCGAGCCGATGACCGGCCCGGCCAACGCGTTCAACAGCGGCGACGGCCTCCGCTGGCTCCCTCCGGGGAGCGGTTCGCCATGACGTGGGGGATCAGCGCGACCCTTGAGTCGTGAGGAACGGCAGGGTTTCCCATCCGAGTTTCCCATCCGGGGAGTGCTGGTGAATCATGGGGCTATGACCCCAGCTGACCCGGCCGCCCCGCGAGACCACCCCGACGCAGCCCGTGCCTCCGCCGGAGCCTCCGCCGGAGTCTCCGCCCAAGGCCGGACTGTCACGGACCGGGAAATCGACCAGGACATCCCGTACGCCGTGCGGATCGCGGCGTCGTGGTCCTGGCGCCTGGGGCTCATCATTCTTATGGCCGGCGCGCTGGTGTGGCTGCTCAGCCGGGTCAGCTTCCTGCTGATTCCCGTCATGGTTGCCGCGCTGCTGGCCGGGCTGCTGGCGCCGGTGAAGAACTGGCTCCGGCGGAACCGGGTTCCCAACGGCCTCGCGGTCGCCATCACGGTGGTGGGCTTCATCGGTGTGATCGGCGGGGCGCTGGCCCTCGTCGGCCGGCAGCTCGTGGCCGGTTTCGCCGAGCTGTGGAGTGAGGCGCTGACCGGGATCCAGAAGATCCAGGTCTGGCTAGCGGACGGGCCCCTGCACCTCTCCGCGGCCCAGATCGACCAGTACCTGAAGGAAGGCACTGAGGCGCTGCAGAACAACAGCAGCAGCATCCTCAGCGGTGCGCTGTCCTTCGGCAGCACTGCCGGACATTTCGCCGCGGGCATGATCCTGGCGTTGTTCATCCTGATCTTCTTCCTGCTGGAAGGAGGACGCATCTGGTCCTTCCTCGTGCGGCTTCTGCCCAGGAAGGCCCGCGCGGCCACCGACGGAGCCGGCCGGGTGGGCTGGGCGTCGATGGTGAGCTACGCCCGGATCCAGATGTTCGTCGCTTTTGTCGACGCTGTCGGGATCGGGGTGGGCGCGGCGATCATCGGCGTTCCCCTGGCGCTGCCGTTGGGTGTGCTCGTGTTTCTCGGCTCGTTCATCCCGATCGTCGGCGCCCTCGTGACCGGCGCCGTCGCCGTCCTGCTGGCCCTCGTCGCCAACGGCTGGGTCAACGCGCTTGTGATGCTGGGCATCGTGTTGCTGGTCCAGCAGCTGGAGAGCCACATCCTCCAGCCTCTGGTTATGGGCAAGGCCGTCTCGCTGCATCCGGTGGCCGTCATTCTGGCCGTCGCCGCCGGTTCCTACCTCGCCGGCATTCCCGGTGCCCTGTTCTCCGTTCCCATCCTCGCCGTAGCAAACTCGTCGATTCGCTACATTGCGGGCAGAACGTGGGAACATGAAAGTGCGCCGCCACCTGGGGCCACCAGCACAGTCCTGACCCTGCGTCCGGCGCGGAAATCACCGTGAGGGATGCCCGGCTGCCGGGCGTAACCTCCGGCCGCAGCGATGGCGCCGCACCCGACAACGGTTCCCCGGGCAGCGATGCCGGGCGGGGCCCGGCGCCGGATCTACACCCTGATCCGAAGACTGATCCGAAGAAGGAGACTAGTTCGTGAACACCCTTGAGAGCCTGCCCGTCACGCTGGACGATGTCCTGGAGGCGCAGAAGCTGCTCGACGGGATTATTACGCGGACGCCCGTTGAATCCTCCCGTGCCCTGGGCGGCATGGTGGGCGGCGAGGTCTTCCTCAAGTGCGAAAACCTGCAACGGGCCGGGTCCTTCAAGGTCCGCGGCGCCTACGTCCGGATGGCCAAACTCTCGCCGGAGGAGAAGAAGCGTGGCGTCGTGGCGGCCTCCGCCGGAAATCACGCCCAGGGTGTGGCCGTTGCGGCCAAGAGCCTGGGCATCAAAGCGCGGATCTATATGCCGCTGGGCGTCGCCCTGCCCAAACTCGCCGCCACCCGCAGCCACGGCGCCGAGGTGGTGCTTCACGGCCACAACGTGGACGAGGCCCTCGCCGAAGCGAAGCGCTATGCGGACGAGACCGGCGCCGTTTTCGTCCACCCGTTCGACGACGTCGACGTCGTTGCCGGCCAGGGCACGGTGGGACTGGAAATCCTGGAACAGGTCCCGTATGTCGACACCATCCTGATGGGCGTCGGCGGCGGCGGGCTCCTCGCCGGAGTGGCCGTGGCCGTGAAGGCCAGGGCCAAGGAGCTGGGCCGGGAGATCCGGATCATCGGCGTCCAGGCCGAAAACGCTGCCGCGTACCCGCCCTCCTCGCCGCGGACGCCCTGGTTCCGCTCAAACGCGTCTCCACCATGGCCGACGGTATTGCCGTCGGCCGGCCCGGCCAGCTTCCTTTCAGCATCATCCGGGAACTCGTCGACGACGTCGTGACCGTCAGCGAGGACGCCCTGGCGCGGGCGCTCATCTTCCTGCTGGAACGCGCCAAGATGGTCGTCGAACCGGCCGGGGCAGTGGGCGTCGCTGCGCTGATGGAAGGCAAGATCGAGAACCCGGGAACCGTCGCCGTGGTGCTCTCCGGCGGCAACATCGACCCGATGCTGATGCTCAAGGTCATCCAGCGCGGCCTCTCCGCCGCGGGACGGTACATGACCGTGCGTATGATGCTGGACGACCGTCCCGGCTCACTGGCCACGATCGCCCGGATCATCGCCGAGAACGACGCCAACGTGACAGGCCTGGACCACACCCGCGTGGGCGGCTCCATCAGCATGGGCGATGTGTCCATTACCGTGAACCTGGAGACGAAGGGCCACGAACACTGCGAGAAGGTCCTCGCGGCGCTCCGGGCCGAAGGGTTCCAGCCGATTGTGGTGCACTAGGGGGCAGTGATGCTTGACTCCACCCGGAACGGCAGGCCGCGCGCCGCCGACACCACCGCCGTGCGCGCCCGCAAGGGCCTGCTGGTGGTGGGAGTGTTTGTCCTGGTGCTGTACGTCATCGAGATCATCAACACCCTGATGCTCCGTTCGCTCAACGGCACGTTCGGCCTGCGCCCGCGCAGCCTCGACGGGCTCCTGGACATCCTGACGTTCCCCCTGCTGCACGCCAACCTGGCGCACCTGTTCTCCAACACGCTGCCGCTGATCATCTTCGGCTTCCTGGTGCTGCTGTCCGGGACCCGCGTGTTCTTCACAACCCTCGCACTGAGCTGGCTGGTCTCCGGGGCCGTGGTGTGGCTGATCGGCGGATTCAACGTCACCGTGGGGGCATCCGGGCTGGTGTTCGGCCTCTTCGCGTTCCTGCTGGTGCGCGGCTTCTTTAACCGCAACTGGTGGCAGATCCTGCTGTCCGTGGTGCTGTTCCTGACCTACGGAGGCATCCTGTTCGGCGTCCTCCCCACGGTGGCGGGCTACGTGTCCTGGCAGGCTCACCTCGGCGGGGCCGTCGGTGGTGTGCTCGCCGCCCTGCTCCTGAGCGTCCCGCGGGCGGGGCAGCCGCGCACCAGGCAGTAGCGCACGGCGCCACAACGAACGGCGCCACGAGGAACTGCGCCACAACGAACTGCACCACAACGGACGACGCCGCCCTCCCGCTAGGGGAGGACCGGCGTCGTGCGCTGCGGTGCAGATGAATCGTATTAGCCGGCGTACGGCTTGGCGGAGACGATTTCCACCGTGATGTCCTTGCCGTTCGGGGCGGTGTAGCTGAGCTTGTCGCCCTCCTTGTGGCCGACGATGGCAGCACCCAGCGGCGACTTCTCGCTGAAGACGTCCAGATCCGAGTCGCCGGCAATTTCCCGGGAGCCGAGCAGGAAGGTTTCCTCATCGCCGGCGATCTTGGCCACAACAATCATTCCGGGTTCGACGATTCCGTCGTCGGCCGGGGATTCGCCGACGTGGGCGTCCCGGAGCAGCGCGGTCAGCTGGCGGATGCGGGCTTCGATCTTGCCCTGTTCCTCTTTGGCCGCGTGGTAGCCGCCGTTCTCCTTGAGGTCGCCTTCCTGGCGCGCGGCCTCGATCTTCTGAACGATTTCTGCCCGGCCGGGGCCGGAGAGGTGGTCCAGCTCTGCCTTCAGGCGGTCAAAAGCTTCCTGGGTGAGCCAAGCTGCAGTTGCGCTGTTGGTGGTAGACACGGACTTCTCCTTTATGGTCAAACAAGCAAAGACCCCGCCACGGTGGCCACTTTTAGGACTCAGCAACCAGCTCAGCGGGGAAAGGTATTGATCCATTGTAGTCAATCCTGTGGATAAACCAAAGAACCCTGCGGCGTGTATCACACCGCGTTACGGCCCGCGGGCCAACTCACTGCCGCGGGGCTAGCTGCCGGCGTCGGGGATCCAGCAGCTGTCGACGACGCCGGAGACGGCCTGGGACTCGGTGCGCACCGTGGCCCGGTGGGCCGTGGTGCGGCCGCCGTCGGAACCGGCGTCGGCGGCGTTGGGGGCGATGTCCACCACTTTCCAGCCGACGACGGCGAACTTGGAATCCAGCGCCTTGACCGAGCACTTGGCCGCGGTGGCCGGGTCCTTGGTGACTTGAAAATCGATCTCCGCCACGGTGGCGTCCGGCGTGCTGTAGCCGATGTCCTTGAAGGTGATGCTCTCCGTCGCGTTCGACGTCGAAATCCAGGCCATAAAGGCCATTCCGGCGGCCAGGGCGAGGACCAGGATGGTGCGTTTGGCTTTGCCGCTCAGCGTTCGCTTTTGGCCGCCGTAACGATTGGCTAGGCTGGGAGATGCCGGGGCGGGCGCGGCAGGCTGATCCTTGGAAGTCACCAGTCCAGTTTAGTGTGGATCGGGAGGGTGTCCGCCGGTCCGGCCGGATACGCCTGCCTGAATGCCTGTACCCGAAGATTAGACCCGAAGATGAACCCCGTAGATGAAAGAGGAGCCGTCCCACGATGACAGCGTCCACCAGCCCGTCAGCGCCGCTTCGACTGCTGGCTGTCCATGCTCATCCCGACGACGAATCCAGCAAGGGCGCCGCCACGATGGCCATGTACGCCGCGGCCGGCGTCGAGGTCCTGGTGGCCACCTGCACCGACGGTTCCCGTGGTGACATCCAGAACCCGGCAGTGGACGGGGAACCGCACCCCAAACGCGACATGGCCGGCGCGCGCCGGCTCGAGATGGAGCAGGCCGCCAAGGTCCTGGGCATCCGCCAGCGCTGGCTGGGCTTTGTGGATTCCGGGCTGCCGGAAGGCGACCCGCTGCCTCCGCTGCCGGCCGGCTCCTTCGCGACGCTACAGCTGGAGCGGGCGGCCGCGCCGCTGGTGCGGCTGGTCCGCGAGTTCAAGCCCCAGGTGATCCTGAGCTACGACGAGAACGGCGGGTACCCGCACCCGGACCACATCATGGCGCACCGCGTCGCCGTGGAGGCCTTCGAGGCCGCGGGGATCCGGACCGCTATCCGGGGACCGGCGAGCCGTGGGCTCCCAGCAAGCTTTACTACGACCGGGCCTTCAGCCCCGAGCGGTTCCGAGCCCTGCATTTTGCCCTGGAGGAATCCGGGATCCAGTCACCGTACGCCGAGCGGATCGCGGCCTGGCTGGAAGCCGACGCGGAAGGCCACACCCCACCGGCACCCACCCACGCCACCACCACGCAGATCGAGTGCGGGGATTACTTCGAGGCCCGCGACGACGCGTTGCGTGCACACCGAACGCAGGTGGACCCTGAGGGCTTCTTCTTCGCGGTCTCGCCGGCGATGCAGCGCCGCGTGTGGCCCTGGGAGGATTACTCGCTGATCCAGTCCCGGATCCCGGCCGACGTGCCCGAGAAGGACTTCTTCGCCGGGCTAAGATAGACCCGACAGGCCATTTCTATGACGTGTAGAAGACGTTGTGGAAACAGTTCAACGCAGCCCGGCGGCCAGCCCGCGCCGGGCCGCCATTCAGTCCCATAGAAGGTCCCACCGTGCACTCCTTGCTCCTCGCCCTGGCAACCACCCCGGCGCCGGCCCCCACGCCATCGCTGCGCCCCGGACTGTCCCAGGACCAGGTGACCCCGGCCTGCTGGGTTTCCTCCTGACGGCGTTTATCGTGGTGCTGACGGCACTGCTGATTGTGGACATGGTGCGGCGCATCCGGCGGGTCCGTTACCGGGCCCAGGTGGAGGAAGAACGCGCCGCCGCCGAAGCTGCCGCCGACGACGCCCCGCAGGCAACGGGTGCCCAGTCCGACGTCCCGTACGACGCCGGCCAGCCCGGCAGCCGTCCGGAAGCCAACGGCGAGGCAGGACCCGGAAGCCGCTGACGGGGCGGCGCGCCTCCGCCTTCGCCGAGGCCACCCACGCCCTGGGACCCGGCCTGCGGGCTGCCTGCGGGGTCTCCCGTTCCGTGAGCGGGCACGTGGTTACGATGGCGCAATGACTACTCACGGATTCGACCTTGTTGTCTTCGACTGCGACGGTGTCCTGGTTGACTCCGAGGTGATCTCCGTCCGGGTGGACCAGTTGGTGCTCGCGGACCTCGGCTGGGCGCTGGAGCTGGATGAGATTGTGGAGCGCTTCGTCGGCAGGTCAGAGGCCGATTTCATTGCCACGGTCGAAAGCCAGCTGGGCATCGAACTGGGGAGGGCTGGGACCGGAAGTACGAACCCTGGTACCGGTCGGCGTTCGAGCGTGAGCTCACTGCGGTCGACGGTGTGGTGGACGCGCTTGACGCGCTCCTCCTCCCGCACTGCGTGGCCTCCAGCGGGAGCCACGCCAAGATGCGGCGGACGCTGGGCCAGACCGGGCTGTGGCACCGCTTCGAGGGCCGGATCTTCAGCGCATCGGAGGTCGCCAACGGCAAACCGGCCCCGGATCTGTTCCTGCACGCCGCAGGGACGCTCGGTGCCGCACCGGAGCGGTGCGCCGTCGTCGAAGACAGCGCCCACGGCGTACAGGCGGCCCGGTCGGCCGGGATGCACGTCTTCGCCTACGCCGGCGGCGTGACCCCGGCGGAACGGCTGGCCGGTCCCGGGACCACGGTTTTCCATGACATGCGGCAGCTGCCCGCGCTCATTGGGGCCGGACGGCCCTGACCCGGCTCAGCCGGGTCTCGACGTCGGACATTCCCCACCTTTGAGGTCGGCGCCCGGCGTGTCGGGCAGAAGGTTCGGTGGGGCACGGCGCTCCTGCCTCAAAGGCGGGGAGATTCCGAGCAGTCACTCCTGCCCGGGGAGTATTGGTGGGCCCAAACGTTGCAGGGTCTTCCCTGGCCGGAGTCAGCTCAGGACGGCGATGGCAATCGCGATGTAGTGCGCGGCGAACGCAAACACCGTCAGGGCATGGAACAGCTCATGGAACCCGAAATGTGAGTAGCTGATGTTCGGCTTCTTCAGCGCGTAAAAGACGGCGCCCGTGATGTAGAGGGCACCTCCGACGCAAATCAGGACGGCGGAGGCCACGTTGGCGGCAAAGAATTCCGGCAAGTAGAACAACGCGCCGCACCCCAGGGCGATGTAGATCGGCACATACAGCCAGCGCGGGGCGTCGGTCCACAGCAGGCGGAACAACACGCCCAGGATGGCCCCGGACCAGATCACCCACAGCAGCAGTTCGGCTTTCGGCCGGTCCAGGAGGGCCCAGGCCAGCGGCGTGTAGCTTCCGGCGATCACCAGCATGATGTTCGTATGGTCCAGCCGCTTCAGCACGATTTTGACGCCGGGGGACCAGTTCCCGCGGTGGTAGATGGCGCTGATGCCGAACAGCAGCACCCCGGTGAAGGCGTAGATGGCGCAGGCGATCTTCAGGTCCGGAGTCGGGGCCAGGATCACCAGCACCAGGCCGGCGGCCAGCGCCAGCGGGGCCGTCACGGTGTGGATCCAGCCGCGCCATTTCGGCTTGATCATCAGGAGTTCCGCCAGCCGGACCGCCGCGTCGTCCATCGGGCCGGTTTTACGGTCCGCAGGCTGCTCCGGCCGGTGCTCGGGGGTGTTGCTTTCCATGCCGCCATAATAACCTACGGTCCAGTAAGTTACCCGCGAGTAACAGGTGCGGGTGACAGTAATGCTGGCGTCCCTGGGCTCCGGCCCGCGCTCCGGCGGGTAGCCTAGGATGTGCACAAGAGTCATACTTCAAGGAAGCCAGGTGAATCTCCGGATGGAAATGCCCGGGTTCCTCTATGGCTTCTACGAGCGCAAACTCCAGCACTCCCTGGACCCGGAGCGTATCCCGAAGCACATCGGCGTGATGGTGGACGGCAACCGCCGCTGGGCCCGGCAGTTTAACGCGCCGACCAGCCAGGGCCACCAGGCCGGGGCCGACAAGATCCACGAGTTCCTCGGCTGGTGTCAGGAACTCGGTGTCAAAGTTGTCACCCTCTACATGCTCTCCACGGACAACATGAACCGCTCCGGCGAAGAACTTGACCTGCTCATGGGCATCATCGCCAACACCCTGGACAGGCTGGACGAGGACGCCGAGATCTCGGTCCACGCCATGGGCGCCCCGGAACTGCTGCCGGACTACCTCGCCGAGCGGCTGAACAAACTCACGGCCCGCACGCCCGCGCACGAAAAGCTGCACGTCAATGTCGCCGTCGGCTACGGCGGTCGCCGCGAAATCGTCGACGCCGTCCGCGAACTGCTGCATGACGCCGTCGCGCGCGATGCGGACATCGGGAAACTGGCCGACGGGCTGAGCGTCGACGACATCTCACGTTTCCTCTACACGCGCGGCCAGCCCGATCCGGACCTCGTCATCCGCACCTCCGGGGAGCAGCGGCTCTCCGGTTTCCTGATGTGGCAAAGCGCGTACAGCGAGTTCTATTTCTGCGAGGCCCTGTGGCCCGCGTTCCGGAAAGTGGACTTCCTCCGGGCCCTCCGCGACTACGCCGGCAGGCAGCGCCGCTACGGCTCCTGACGGGTCAACTGCTGTTCACACAATGGCAACAAGAATCGCCGAAAAATAGCCGCGGAAACGCAGCAGCCCGGACGTACGTTAATCCCATCAGCAGGCAAACCGCCGGCTGATCGGGGAGGCCAGTACATGGAGCGGAAGTTCGCACCGGGTGTATGGGAGGCCGCGTCCGGCCTCCTGGCCGAGCCGCCTCACCAATAACAATTCCGGGCATACGCCCCGGGGCTGGAGTCGATGTGGCTATTTCTGAACAACTGCCCGACGTCGTGACCGACCAGGGACAGAAAGCTACCTCTCGCGCCAAGCGAGCCACCTCAAAGACCGGTGCAGCGGACAGTAACGCTGCAGCCGGTCTTGCTGTTTCCGGGGAAGGGACAGCAAGCAAGGAACCGGGCCGCAGCTTCGTGATCGACACCTCGGTGCTGCTCTCGGACCCGCATGCACTGTTGCGGTTCGCGGAGCATGAAGTGATCCTGCCGATCGTTGTCATCACCGAACTCGAAGGCAAACGGCACGACCCCGAACTGGGCTACTTCGCCCGCAAGGCGCTCCGGCTCCTCGATGACCTGCGGGTGGAGCATGACGGACTGGACCGCCCCATCCCGCTTGGCCACGACGGCGGCACGCTGATGGTGGAACTGAACCACATCTCCGCCGAGGTGCTACCGGCCGGCTTCCGCGGCGGGGACAACGACAGCCGGATCCTCGCCGTCGCCAAGAACCTCGCCAACGAGGGCCGCGACGTCACCGTGGTCTCCAAGGACCTCCCGATGCGCGTCAAGGCCTCGGCCATGGGGCTCCAGGCCGACGAGTACCGCAACGAACTGGTCAAGGACTCCGGCTGGACCGGCGTCGCGGAAATCGACGCCAGCGAGGAGGAAGTGTCCACCCTCTACGGCCACGAACCGGTTTTCATCCCGGAAGCAGCCGAGCTGCCGACAAACACCGGCCTGGTGATCCTCTCCCAGCGGGGTTCAGCTCTGGGCCGGGTGGGCGCCGACAAGCAGGTCCGCCTCGTCAAGGGTGACCGTGACGTGTTCGGGCTGCACGGGCGTTCGGCCGAGCAGCGGCTGGCGATCGACCTGCTGATGGATCCCTCCGTCGGCATTGTCTCCCTGGGCGGACGGGCGGGCACGGGCAAGTCAGCGCTGGCCCTGTGCGCCGGCCTCGAGGCCGTCCTGGAGCGACGGGAACACCGCAAGGTGATCGTCTTCCGGCCGCTCTACGCGGTGGGCGGCCAGGAGCTCGGCTACCTCCCGGGATCCGAGGCGGAGAAAATGAACCCGTGGGCGCAGGCGGTCTTCGACACGCTCGGCGCGCTGGTCAGCCAGGAGGTCGTGGAGGAAGTCATGGACCGCGGCATGCTCGAGGTGATGCCGCTGACCCACATCCGCGGCCGTTCCCTGCACGACGCGTTCGTGATTGTGGACGAGGCCCAGTCGCTCGAGAAGAACGTCCTGCTCACGGTGATGAGCCGGATCGGGCAGAACTCGAAGATCGTCCTGACCCACGACGTCGCCCAGCGCGACAACCTCCGCGTCGGCCGGCACGACGGCGTTGCCGCCGTCGTCGAGACGCTCAAGGGGCATCCGCTCTTCGGCCATGTCACGCTCACCCGTTCGGAGCGCTCGCCGATCGCGGCGCTGGTGACGGATTTGCTCGAAGGGGCGGAGATCTAAGTCTGACTGTGCTTCTCTCGCCTTTCGAGGGGCCGTGACCGGGTTCGCCGGGCCGCGGCCCTTCGCCGTCGCTTAGACACGACGCATGGGACCCGCTGCGGTCGCTGGGCGACCTCCGGAGTCCGATGCGCCGCGATGCGCTCCTTTGCGAAGGAACGCGACCCCGCGGGTGCTTCCGTCACCTTTTGCGAAAACCGCGGTCCGGCGGGGCGGTGGTCGCGTTCCTGGCTACTGTCCCAGGACGGTGCCTTGGATCGCCGTGACGGGGATGGGGCCGAAGTCCCGGGAGTCTACTGAGGATTCGCGGTTGTCGCCGAGGACGAAGAGCTGGCCGGCCGGTACGGTCACGGTGCCGAAGTAGACGCCGTCGATGGTGCGCTGGTCGACGAAGGGTTCTGTGGCTTCGGCGCCGTCCACGATGAGAATGCCGTCCCGGATGGCGACGGTCTGGCCTGCGGTTGCCACGACGCGTTTGAGCAGCACGGCCTCGTTGGGCATCTCGCCGTCGTCCGGTCCCTTGAAGACGACCAGCTGGCCGGGCTGGACCCCGGCCAGGCGGGGCCGGCCTTGTTCAGCCAGACGATGCCGCCGGCCGCGACGGTCGGTTCCATGCTGTCCGAGCTGACCGTGATCGGTTCGACCACCCAGAGCCGGAGCGCCAGCAGTCCGCCCAGGCAGAGGGCAACGCCCGCGACGGTGCGCCGCTGCACCCGGCTCAGCCCTGCACTGGATCCCAGACGGCCGGGGCCGCCGTGATCGGATCGTTCGGGTCCGCCTCATTGGCTCCGAGCCCCACCCGGAACTGGAGCATCATGGAATGGTCCTCGTGCGTCAGGTTGTGGCAGTGGACCATGTACCGTCCCCGGTGGGGCCCGAAGTGGACCAGCAGCCGCACGGTTTCGTCCTCGCCGATGTACACGACGTCCTTGGGGCCCTTCTCGTACGCGAACGGGGGCCTCCCGTTGCGGCTGAGCACCTGGAAGTCCACCAGATGCATGTGCATGGGATGGAACCAGCCGCCCGAGCTGTTCTCCATCTCCCAGATTTCCACGGCGTCCAGGGCGGGATCTGCCATCACCCGCTTGAATCCACTGGCGATGACCTCTTCCCAGGTCAGGTCGTCGATCGTCCAGATATTGGTGTCGTCGTCATGTTTGATCCGGAACCTGCGGGTCTTGGTGGCATCGGTGGCTTTGAGGTCCATGGGATGGCTGGTCGCCAGGGTGGTCGGGATCGAGTTCCACGTGGGGTCCGAGGTGTTGACGGCGTCCCCCACGACGTCGAACCGCATGATCTTGCCGGTGTGGTCAAAATCGCGGTTGTTGTCGTTCGACGAATTGCGCAGTTCGATCCGGGTGCCGACGGCGTACTTGCGGAAGTCAATCAGGACCTCGTATCGCTCGGCACCGCCGTGGCGCCAGGACCCGACCGTCTGTGCCACGGGAACCAGCCCGGCGTCGGTGGCCACGACGGTGACCGGGTCGCCGGTGCTGAGCCTGAAGTTGTACGACCGGGACACGGAGGCGTTCAGGATCCGGAAGCGGTAGACCCGCTTCTGGACTTTCATGACAGGCCAGGGCTTGCCGTTGACCAGGATGATGTCACCCCACAGGCCCGAGTGCTCGCGGTCGTCAAAGCCCAGGGCGCCGTTGGCCGCGAACATGGCGTCGCTGATAGTCAGGGGCACGTCGAACTGGCCCTGCGGGAGGAGGCCTTTCTCGACCGGATCGCTGATCAGGTACTGCCCGGCCAGCCCCGAGTAGACGTTCTGCGCCGTGAAATGCACCGCGTGATCGTGATACCAGAGGGATCTCGCGGGCTGAAAGTTCGGATAGTGGTATTCCTTGTAGAACCCGGGCAACGTGAGGTCATTTGCATAACCGTCGTACTGCGGAAGCGACGCGGAGCCGTGCAGATGGGTTGAGGTGGGGAGGGCATATCCGAGCGTCGGGTGCTTGGCCGGCAGCTGGTTGCGGACGCGCACGATGGCCCGGGTTCCCCTGTCGATCCGGATGGTGGGGCCGGGGAAGATGCCGTTGTAGCCCAGGATCGGCGTGGTCAGGCGGGACAGAATCTTTGCGCTGGCCAGCCGTTGCGTCATGGTGTAGTGGCGGGTGGTGACGCCGTCGGCGTCGACGGTTGTCTGGTAGGCCAGCGGCGGGGGATGGTGAGCGGTGTCCCATAGGGTCTCGGCATGTTGCTGTCACTGAGTTTGCTGGCAGACTTCGCGCTGACGCCGGAGATGGGCACGGTCACGATGCCCGCCCCGACCACTCCAGCTCCGCCAAGGATAAGGGCTTGCCGCCGTGTAAGGGACATGTTGACCAGTTTCCTTTCAACATCGGTAATTCTCCCGACAGCATGGGCCCGCGAACTTGGAAAAACCTACGGAAGGCCCAGCTGATAGGGGGTGTGGTGGGACAGGCCCAGCGACAAGCGGGAGCCGCCGGGGCCGTCGAGGGCCAGGGCGATTGCCCTGTCCGGGACTTCGAAGATCAGGGTGGCGCCGGCTGACGCTCCTTGCTTGAGGTCCACAACTGGCGGCGATTGCCAGATAGGCCGGAACTGCTCCCGGCCCAGGCCGGAGATGCTGAAGCCGCCGGTATCCAGCCGCAGGCCGTCGGGCTCCAGCGCCGTGATCCGGACCAGGAGCCGGACCCTGTGACTGCCTTCCGCCGGGGCGCCGTCGAGGGCGTCGTCGTTGTCCTCCGGTTCCCAGCCGTCGTCCTCAACGGGGACGATCTCGCCGATGCTGGCCATTCCGCCGGGAATCGAGGCCGACGCGCCCAGGGGCACGCTCGGTTCGGGTTGCGCTGTGAGGAACAGGTACGTGAGGGCGAGCGCGATGAGGCCGAGCAGCGCGACGGGAATCAGCACCAGACGCCGTCGTCTGGCCCTGGGGGCGGGCGTGGCTTCAAGCTCGGTGGCGGACATGCGGCCATTCAAGTCCGCCCGGCTTGGGAAAAGCCGGTGCCGGTGGTTCTAGTTGTACTCAGCCAGAGCTAGGCCCCGATGCCCAGGAATTCCGCCGTTGCAGCGTGGCCGGCAACCTGTAGCTCCCAGTCGGGGCGGTTGAAGGTTGCGGGGTCAGGCGGACATTTTGGACGTCCTGGCGTTTGCCGCCCCAGGCGGAGCGGGTGACGCCGTTCAGTTCGTATCCGAGGGAACGGGAGACGCCGAGGGACTGCCGGTTCCAGTCTGCCGCCTCGGATTCCGCGGCTTCCGCACCGAGCCAGTCAAAGGCATAGAGGGCGACGGCGGCCCGCATCTCCTTGCCGAAGCCCCGGCCGTGCACGCTCTGCCGGAGCCACGAGCCCGTGCTGACCGTCTTCAGGACGGCGAAGTCCTTGGCCCCCACATCCTGGCAGCCGATGAACGCGCCGTCGTGCCAAATGCCCAGCAGCAGCGTCCATTCCTGCGGCGACATGTTCCCGCGGCACCGCCAGTACCACTGCGCCATGTTCGGGCCGAGCTCCCCGGCCGGGGCCTCCGCCCACGGCCGGCTGAAGGGGCTGCGCCCCGGTTCGTGGATGCCGCTCAGGGCCGCCTCCGCCGCCGCCGGGATCTCCGCGTCACGGATGGGCCGCAGCACCAGGCGGGGTGTGGTCAGGGTAAGGCCGAAGGGCGGCCAGTAGGCGGCGAGCTCAGTCATCCGGGAAGCCTAGCCGAGCGGGGGACTCTCAGCGAGTCACACGCACGGTCAGCCGGCCGGGAGTTCCCAGCTGATGTGCCGGCGGACATCCGTCAGGTTCATGGACTCGGCGAGGAACAGGTCGTCCAGCATGTATTCGTCCACGGCCAGGATCCGGAGCCAGTGCCCGTAGACGTCCGGCCCGTCCTCTTCCTGTCCGCCCTCCAGCCACCGGCTCGCGACACACACGCCTGTGCCGGCGTCGATCCTCACCAGCGTGCGGCCCGGCCGGCACAGCGGCGCGCCCGGGTCGCTGGGCCGGTATCCGGGGTTCGGTGTGACGGTGGCTTCCAGGGCGGGACGGCCCTCGTGGACGACGTCGGTGATGGGGCCCAGTTCCACGGGGTTGGCGTTGGGGAACTCGAGGGGCACGGGGGCGTTGCCTGCCAGTTCCACGGGGTCCAGCGCGGCGGCGAAGCGCCCGTTGCCGAATCCGGGTTCGCCGTACGCCGCCTCGGGCCGGCGGCGGACCAGCCCGTGGTCGTCGTAGACCGGGGTCACGAGGTGGGGCGGCAGCAGCCAGGTTTTCCTGGTGGAGCGGGTGTAGAACACGTCGCGGGAATCATTGATTCCGGTGGTGCTTTGCAGGACCAGCCCGTCAGCGGTTTCCAGCCGCAGGGCTCCCGGGCGGCGCAGCCACGCACGGACCAGGTCCGGAGCCGGTCCTGCTTCAGGAGACTCCGGCTCGGCGGCGCGGGGCCGGTCCAGGTACTCAAAGCGCAGCGAATGCCACTTCCACGGTGAGGAGCGGCACAGGTCCCGGAAGGCGGCCGCCTGCTCCGCGGCGTCCCGGGGCGGGCGCGGCTCGCGCCGGTTCGAGGTGTCCCATGCGGCCATATCCACAGTTTACGCGCGGGCCCTGCTCCGGCGGCCGGAATTTCCAGTAGCATCCGAGGGTGATCCAACGACTCGGCGCACTGGGTGAAGTGACCCCGCTGGCCTTCTGGCTGGTGCTGCTGGCGTGTGCCTATCTGGCGGTTGTGGCGGTACGGCTCACGGTGATCGACGTCCGGCACCATCTGCTGCCGGACCGGATCGTCTTTCCGTCCTACGCCGTCGCCGGGGCGCTGCTGCTGGGCGCCGCGGCGGTCCACACGGTGTCCGGGACCGCTTCGGCAGCGGTGCCCGACGGCGGCGCGGGGCTCTTCGGGGTCCCCGGGCTCCGCGTTGTGGCCGGGGAGCGGCGCTGTGGCTGTTCTACTTCCTGCTGCGGGCGGTCTATCCGCCGGGGATGGGGTTCGGCGACGTCAAGCTGGCGGGCGTTCTGGGCATGTACTTGGGCTTCCTTGGCTGGCCGCACGTCTTCGCGGGGACGTTCGCCGCGTTCCTCTTCGGCGGGCTGTGGAGCCTGGCCCTCCTGGCCTCGCGGCGCGGCACGCTGAAATCGAGTATCCCCTTCGGGCCGTTTATGATAGCCGGCACCGCCGCGGCCATGCTCCTGCTCCCGGCGTCCTGAAGCGCGGCCCTGACCCCGGGCCGCTGCCCCCGGTCCGCTGTCCCGGCGCACGTTGGCTAGGCTGGCCGGATGGCTACCCCCGATTTCATTCTCAAGCTCCGTGCCAGGATCGGCCACGAGGCGCTCTGGATCCCCGGTGCCCGGGCTGTCGTGTTCGACGACGCCGGCCGGGTCCTGCTCGGCCAGCGGGCGGATAACGGCCGGTGGGGGCTGATCACCGGGATTCTGGAGCCCGGGGAAGAGCCGGCGGCGGGCATGCTGCGGGAAGTCCTGGAGGAGACCGGCGTCGTTGCCGCCGCCGAACGGCTCGTCTCGGTGGACGCGGTGGGACCCACCACGTATCCGAACGGGGACGTGTGCCACTTCCTGACCCTCGAGTTCCGGTGCCGCTATGTCTCCGGGGAGGCGCGGGTCAACGACGACGAATCCCTCGCCGTGGGCTGGTTCCGCCCGGAGGAGTTCCCGGAGCTGATGACCGGGCATCTGGAGAGCATTGAACGGGCGCGGCAGGCAGGCGGCGCCGCCCATTTCCGGCGCTGACGGCCACCGGCGGGATCCTGGACGGGCACGCCGCACCTCCCCGCGGCGGACCTCGCGATTTTTGTCAGTGCCCCGACGTAGCCTGCTCCTGTCCAGCCAGCCGCTGGGCAAAGTTGGCCCGGGTGCGCCCGGACCGGAAATGGGGAAGCATGACAGATTCAGCGCTGACGCACATTTACGTCCTCCTGGACCGCTCCGGTTCCATGAGCGCCATCGCGGACGACACCGTGGGCGGCTTTGCCGCGTTCGTCCGCGAGCAGCAGTCCGTTCCGGGCCGCTGCCGGCTCTCGCTGGCCCAGTTCGACGACAGCTACGAGCGGGTCTACGCCTCGGTGGACATCCAGGATGTGCCTGCCCTCGACCTGCAGCCCCGCGGCAGTACCGCGCTGCACGATGCCATGGTCCGGCTGATCGGCGAGGCCGGCGCGGAGCTGGCCGCACTCCCGGAGGACCAGCGCCCCGGCACGGTGCTGGTGGCCGTCCTGACCGACGGCCACGAGAACTCCTCACGGGAGGCGACGGGCGCCATGGTCAAGGAGCTGGTTGAACGGCAGCAGAGCCAGTGGGGCTGGCAGTTCACGTATCTGGGCGCCAACCAAGACGCCGTGCTGACGGCTCACGGGCTCGGCATCCGGGCCGAGGACGCCCTGACGTACGCCGCGGGGAACGTGGACGCGGCCTTCCATGTCCAGTCGGCCAAGACGCGGCGGCTAAGGGAGGCGCGGATCGGCGGGGCGAGCCTTGCCGACGCCGCGGCCGCGGCGGCCTACACGGCGGAGGAACGGGACGCGGCCGGGGAGGGACTCCGGGGCCCTGAGCGTTCGCCGGCCGCACAGGAAACGGCGGCCGGCGCCTTTCGCAGGGAAAGGTGCCGGCCGCCGTCGGAGGCTACCGCGCCGGGATGGCGCGGGCGCGGGTGCGGGTGTCAGGCCTTGTGCGGCGGACGGGTCATGGACATCACGTCCAGGGCCGTGTCCAGCTGCTCCTCGGTCAGTTCGCCGCGGTCCAGGAAGCCCATGGCCACCACGGTTTCGCGGATGGTGAGGCCCTCGGCGACGGACTTCTTGGCGATCTTCGCGGCGTTTTCGTAGCCGATGAACTTGTTCAGCGGCGTGACGATGGACGGCGAGGCCTCGGCAAGGAAGCGGGCGCGCTCGACGTTGGCGGTGATGCCGTCAATCATCTTGTCCGCCATCACGCGGCTGGTGTTGGCCAGCAGGCGCGTGGATTCGAGCAGGTTGGCGGCCATCACGGGAATGCCGACGTTGAGCTCGAAGGCGCCGTTGGTGCCGGACCAGGCGATGGCGGTGTCGTTGCCGATGACCTGGGCGCAGACCATGATGGAGGCTTCGCAGATGACCGGGTTAACCTTGCCGGGCATGATCGAGGAGCCCGGCTGCAGGTCCGGGATCGCGATTTCGCCGAGGCCTGTGTTGGGGCCGGAGCCCATCCAGCGCAGGTCGTTGTTGATCTTCATGAACGAGATCGCGATGTTGCGCAGCTGGCTGGAGGCCTCGATCAGGCCGTCACGGTTCGCCTGTGCCTCGAAGTGGTCGCGGGCCTCGGTCAGCGGCAGTCCGGTGTCGGCGGCGAGCAGTTCGATGACACGCTCCGGGAAGCCGGCGGGGGTGTTGATGCCCGTGCCGACGGCGGTGCCGCCCAGCGGCACTTCCGCGACGCGGGGAGGGCGGCGTTGATGCGCTCGACGCCGTAGCGGACCTGCGCGGCGTATCCGCCGAACTCCTGGCCCAGCGTCACCGGTGTGGCATCCATAAGGTGCGTGCGGCCGGACTTGACGACGTCCTTGAACTCGACGGCCTTGCGCTCCAGGGATTCCGCGAGGTAGCCCAGTGCAGGGATCAGGTCGTTGATCAGGGCCGACGTGGCGGCGACGTGGACGGAGGTGGGGAAGACGTCGTTGGAGGACTGCGAGGCGTTGACGTGGTCGTTCGGGTGGACCACCTTGTCGCTGCCGCCGGCCTTGAGCGCGCGGGTGGCCAGCTCGGCGAGGACCTCGTTGGTGTTCATGTTGGACGACGTGCCCGACCCGGTCTGGAACACGTCGATCGGGAAATCGCCGTCGTACTTTCCGGTGGCGACCTCATCGGCGGCGTCCGCGATCGCCTGGGCGAGCTCGCCGTCGAGCACTCCCAGTTCTGCGTTGGCCTGGGCCGCGGCCTTCTTGACCCGGGCGAGGGCTTCGATGTGGGCGCGCTCGAGGGTTTTGCCGGAGATCGGGAAGTTCTCGACAGCACGCTGCGTCTGGGCGCGGTACAGGGCGTTCACGGGGACGCGGACTTCGCCCATCGTGTCGTGCTCAATGCGGAACTCTTTGGTGTTCAACTCTTCTGTGGAAGTCATGGGGCTAGCTTATTGGGCGGAGGCGTTCCACCGAAAACCGTGAACCGCCTGCTACCGGGCCGCTGCGGGAAGCTAGAGCTCGCCGATTCCGGAAACGAGGTCCGCCCTGCCCTCGGCGAGGCTGTAAGCCAGGCCGATCACTGCCGCCCGGCCACCGCCGACGGCATCCGAAATGACCCGCGAGCTGTCCACAAGCCGCTGCGACGTCTGTTTGACGTTCTCGACCACCATGTCGTTGACGTCGTGCTGGTTGTTGCGCAGCGAGGTCAGGACTGACGGTGTAATGCGCTCGACGAGGCTGCGCATGAAGCCGACGGGCATCTGTCCAGTCTCAACGGCATTTTTCGTGGCCGTGACCGCTCCGCAGCTGTCGTGCCCGAGGACCACGATCAGCGGCACGCCGAGGACGCTGACGCTGTATTCGAGGGAGCCGAGCACGGCGTCGTCGATCACCTGGCCTGCGGTGCGGACCACGAAGGCATCCCCGAGGCCGAGGTCGAAGATGATTTCGGCGGCGAGCCGGGAATCCGAGCAGCCGAAGATCACCGCGAACGGGTGCTGGTTTTCCACTAGGGAGGAGCGGCGGGACGCGTCCTGGTTGGGGTGGGACGATGCGCCGGACACAAAGCGTTCGTTGCCTTCGCGGAGGCGGCGCCAGGCAAGTGCTGGGGTGAGATAGGTGGCCACGGCCCCTACTTTACGGCGAAGGGGCGGGGAAGGTGAAACTGTTGCGACCGCCGTACTTCCGGGTGACGCGCCGGAGTTGGCGTCAAGGGCTTTCACGACGGCGGTGGCCAGCGTTGTGAATTCGTCCAGCTGGGCGGAGCCGGTCAGGATGACGGTGGTCCCGCCGCCGTCGACAAGCACCATGCTCTTCTCGCCCTTGCCGGTATCGCGGAGTTCCCAGTCCCTGCCGCCGGCGCTGCGGGTGCCGGTGACGGGCGCGCTCTTGACCTGCTGGAGCAGCCAGGTGGGATTCGACTGCCTTGTCTGAACCATTCCGATGAAGGATTCCTTGGGGGTGAGGTAGCCCACCTCCCACGTGGGGACGCCGCTGCCCGAGCCGGATTCCCAGCGGGCGTAATTCGCACGGAATGTTTCGCCGGTTTCCGGGGCCGCCGGTGTGAATCCCGCCACATCCGCGGCGTTCCTCGCCACGGCGCTGACGTTAATGTCCGGCCGGTAGCCGTCGGACTTGGGCGAAGGGTTCATCAGGACGATCGGCAGGAAAGTGGCGATGCTCAGGACCAGCGCAATGATCATCCCGATCACCGAGGCATTCGCGCGCTTGGCCGCTCCGGCGGTCAGGACGGGCTTGACGGGCTGTTGGCCGGGCGCTTCCTTGCCGGCGGTCCCGGCAGGGAGGCTGGGGCTGCGGGGGCGTTTCCTGCAATTCACTCACCCTCTATAGTCGCCCATTCCGGGCCGATCTCACATTCGGAGGTGCCGGGCGGGGCAGTGCGGCCGTTTCACGGATTGGTCATTCCAAGACGCAGCTTTTCCCCGCGACTATGATCAGTATCAGACGAGATCACTAACCAACGAATCACCGCGACGGATCGACCTGTCCGTACGGCTTCAATGATCGCCACTCGAAGAAGAGGTTCACGTGACACCAGCGCCAATGACCCAGAAGTACTCCACGCTTTCCCCGTCTCTCGCCGTCGGCATCGACGAGCCGGACCGCAACCTTGCTCTGGAACTGGTCCGCGTCACCGAAGCCGCCGCCATCGCCGGCGGCCACTGGGTAGGGTTCGGGGATAAGAACAAGGCCGACGGCGCCGCCGTCGACGCCATGCGCTCGTTCCTCCAGACCGTCCACTTCAACGGTGTTGTTGTGATCGGCGAAGGTGAAAAAGACGAAGCCCCGATGCTCTTCAACGGGGAGCGCGTCGGTGACGGCACCGGCCCCGAGTGCGACGTCGCGGTCGACCCGATCGACGGAACCCGCCTGACCGCGCTGGGCATCAACAACGCCCTGGCCGTCCTCGCCGTCGCCGAGCGCGGCTCCATGTTTGATCCTTCCGCGGTCTTTTACATGGAGAAGCTCGTTACCGGTCCGGAAGCAGCCGACATGGTGGACCTGCGCCTGCCGGTAAAGCAGAACCTGCACCTGATCGCCAAGGCCAAGGGTGTCAAGGTCAACCAGCTCAACGTGATGATCCTGGACCGCGACCGGCACCGCCCGCTCGTGGAGGAAATCCGCGAGGCCGGTGCCCGGACCAAGTTCATCATGGACGGCGACGTCGCCGGCGCCATTGCCGCCGCCCGCTCCGGCACCGGGGTGGACGCCCTGATGGGCATCGGCGGAACGCCGGAAGGCATCGTCGCTGCCTGCGCCATCAAGTCCCTGGGCGGCGTGATCCAGGGCCGGCTGTGGCCCACCAGCGACGACGAGAAGCAGAAGGCGATCGACGCCGGCCACGACCTGGACCGCGTGCTCTCCACCAACGATCTCGTCTCCAGCGACAACTGCTACTTCGCGGCCACGGGCATCACCGACGGCGACCTGCTCAAGGGCGTGCGCTACTCGAAGGACAAGGTCCTCACCCAGTCCATCGTGATGCGTTCCAAGTCCGGCACCATCCGCTTCGTTGATGGCGAGCACCAGGCCAGCAAGTGGGAGGGCTACGCCCGGAAGGGCTAGCATCCGCCGCAGGAGCCAGAACATCCGGATCCCGGGGTGCGTTTCGCGCCCTGGGATTCGCTGTTTCCGGGGCAGGTCCGGCGGGCTGACCGGGCGGGCCCGGCGGGGGACATGCTCAGTGGCGGAGCCCGGGACTGGACATAGCGGGCTTATGTCCATTCGCCACGTCAAGCGTGGGGCATGCCCCGCGGGGAGGGCGGGCCAGGGCTGGGTCCGCCGGGGGACATGCTCAGTGGCGGAGCCCGGGACTGGACATAGCGGGCTTATGTCCATTCGCCACGTCCAGCGTGGGGCATGCCCCGCGGGGAGGGCGGGCCAGGGCTGGGTCCGCCGGGGGACATGCTCAGTGGTAGAGCCCGGCATTGGACATGGTGGGTTTATGTCCGTTCGCCGCGTCCAGCGTGGGGCATGCCCCGCGGGGAGGGCTGCCCAGAGCTGGGCCCGCCGGGGGACATGTCCAGTGGTAGTGCTAGCGGGGAGCACGCCGCGCACCCGGGCAGGCAATGCCCGGGCCGCCCGGACGCCGCGACGGGCGGCCTGCGCGCCCCTCCGGGCCAGCTGGTACCCGCTGTAGCGCAGCTTGTTCACCGGCAGGTCCCAGGTTCCGGGATAGACGACCTCGCGCCCGCCGAAGGACTTCTTGAATGCCGTGAAGCCGGCCCATTTGTGGTCGGGCTGGTCCGCGGGGGCCACGCCCCAGAGGTCCACGTGCTTCAACCCTTTTTCCTTGGCGTCGGCCATCAGTGTGACCAGCAGCGGAATGCCGGCGCTGAGTTTCCGGTGCGCGTCGTCCAGTGCGGCGTGGGCATAGGTGCGGGTGTCCGCGGAGTCGTAGGCCAGGGCGGCGGCGATCGGCTCGCCCTCAAGCTCGGCGACGAAGAGCGTCGCAGCGCCGGCCGGCATGAGCGAGCGGGCAACCTGGGTCAGGTATTCGTCGCTCTGCGGCTTGAATCCGTTTCGCGCCGCCGTCAGGTGCAGGAACGTCAGCAGCACCGATATCTCAGCAGGGTCCTGGGTGGAGCGGAACGTCACGCCCTTCTTGTGGATGTTCCGGTACAGGTTGCGGTTCACCGGCTTCATATCCGCGAGGACGTCCTTGAAGTCCCGGTCCACGTCCACAATCCAGCTCAGCTCGGGCTGCTGGTTGGCCGGGGCGGGCCGGAGGCCGCGCGTGGACAGGAGCGCATCGGCGTCGCCGGCCGCGAAGCCGGCATCCACGGGCTCAATCCGGACAAACACGGCCCCGCAGCTGCGGGCCAGGTCCGTCAGTGCCGCCAGCGCGTCGTCGAACGCGGTGAGGGAAGCGGCCACCGGACCGTAGGGTGCGTAAAGGAGCTTCCTGCAGGGTTGCTTTCCTCGATGGCCAGGAAGCTCCAGCCGGGGCCCGAACGCTGGTGCACGGTCCGGCCAAGGCTGCGCTGGAACGCGGCCCACGGTGGGCTCTGCAGGAAGTGGTCCACGGGCTCAGCCTTTCAGGGAAGTGGTGACGGCAAAGGCCAGGGCGGTCCCGGTGGCACCGGACACGGCGTGTGCGTTAACCGGCGCCTCAGCCGCGGGCAGGAAAGCGCTTCCGCCGCGCTCCAGCCGCAGCTCGCCCTTGGGGAGTCCAGGAGCACGAATCCGGACACCACGATGATGACCGCGGCGCCCTCCTGTGCCAGCGGAACGGGTTCCGCGCCGGGCTCCAGTTCGACGCGCTGCAGCTGGAACTCCCGGAACGGCGGCCGGAAGACCTCCTGCCCCAGCATCGTGGTCTCGGGGTGGATCATCGGGACGCCGACGGCCTCGAAGGAGACGGTGCGGAGCAGTTCGGGCACGTCCACGAACTTCGGGGTCAGCCCGCCGCGCAGCACGTTGTCCGAGGAGGCCATGACCTCGATGCCGAGGCCGTGGAGGTAGGCATGGACGTTGCCGGCCGGGAGGTAGACAGCCTCGCCCGGCGCCAGCGAGATCCGGTTGAGCAGCAGCGAAATCAGCACGCCCGGATCGCGCGGGTACCGCTCGTTGAGCGTGACCACCGTGGAAAGCTCCGCCTGGTACGGCGCCGTCGGGGCGCCGGAGATGAGGGCGGCCACAATCGCGGACGTCGCCTCCGCGATGTCCTCGCCGCCGGCGATCAGCCGCTCGAAGGCCGAGCGCAGGGCTGTGTGTTCCTCGGGCTGCGCCAGATCCTGCAGCAGCAGCGGGACGAGCGGGGGCAGTTCGAGGCCGGCGAGGTCAAAATCCGCCGCCAGCAGCTGGAAGACGGCACGCGCCTCAACCGCCGGACGGAAACCGCACAGCGCCTCGAACGGCGTCAACGCGAAGATCATCTCCGGCTTGTGGTTGTCGTCCTTGTAGTTGCGTTCCGCCGCGGCGCGGTCCACTCCTGCGGCCTCCTCGCGGGCGAAACCGTCCCGGGCCTGTTCAAGCGTCGGGTGCACCTGGAGCGAGAGGGGCTGTCGGCGGCCAGGACTTTGAGCAGGAACGGCAGCCGGGCGCCGAATGCGGCGACACTCTCGCCGCCCAGGTGGTGCTCCGGGTCTTCCGCGATCAGCGCATCCAAGGGCCGGCGTCCGCCGTGGTCCGCGACGGCCGCATGGGCGCCGGCCGAACCGGCCTGACTGAGCGCCACCGAGGGGAGTCCGGGTGTGCTCCGATCCACAGCTCCGCCTCGGGACCGCCGGAAGCCGGCCTGCCGAGCAGCCCGGCGATGGCTGTTGTGGAGCCCCAGGCATAGGGCCGGAGGACATTCTCGAGTTCATACACGGCCTGGGTGTCCCTATCTGTTGCGGAAGCTCCGTTGCGGAAGCCTGGTTAAGGAAAGAACGGTCACTGGAACTACAGCGGCGCGCATTGGCCGTTCGTGGCGACCAGGTTGCGGATCGACTGCTCGTCGCCGTTGCGCTTGAACTCGTTCAGCATTTCTTCGGTGATCGGTTCGCCGTCCGGCGTCGTGGTCACCGGCGTGAAGTCCGACGACGACGGCGACGGGGCGGGCTGGGTGCCGGGCAGCGCGCCCGGCGTCCTGCCGGCTGCGGACAGCGGGCCGGGTACCTGAGCCTGCGGGAGGATCACGTCGTCGGCGGCACCCGCCGCGGGTGCGGGCGCGAGGAGGGCATCGACTTTCTGGTGGATCTGGTCGAAGTCCGGCACCGTCGAGAAGGACGCGTCGAAATCGGGCGGCCCGATGGTCAGCCGGCTCATTTCCTGTCCCTTCGACTTCATCGCCAGGTCCACGAAACTCCCCAGCTGGCTGGAAGAAATGTTGGAGTCGACCACCTTGGTGCCGGCTTTGACGATGTCCTCGAACTTGGCCAGCAGGGTCGCCGGATCGAGCTGCTTCAGCATGGCCTGCTGGACGCACTGCTGGCGTGCGATGCGCGCGTAGTCGTCCACGAATTCGCGGGAGCGGCCGTACCAGAGGGCGTGGTAGCCGTCCAGCGTATTGTCGCCGGCCGGGATCCAGCCCAGCGGCATGCCGTGGATTCCGTTGGCTTCGTCAACGGTCTCGCCGCTGATCGGGACCCAGCCGCCGGCCTTGATCTTGATGCCGCCCATGGCATCGATGAGCCGTTCGAAGCCGTCCATGTCGACAAGGACGTAGGCCTGGACCTTGATGCCCAGCGTCCCGGACACGGCCTCCAGCGTGGCCTGCGCGCCGGGGTCTTCCACGCCGGGGTAGAGGTCCTTGTGCTCGTTGGTGACCTCGGTGTTGATGGCGTTGATGAGGCATTCATTGCCGCAGTCGTAGCCGTCGGGGTAGATGCTGCGCATCGGGGAGTCTTCGCTGAACTGTGCGTTCTGCAGGTTGCGGGGCACGGAGATGATGGCCGTCGCGCCGGTTTTGGCGTCCACGCTGATGACCGAGAGGCTGTCCGGCCGGCGGCCGGTGCGGTCGGACCCGGCGTCGCCGCCCATCATCAGGAAGTTGTAACGGCCCTCCGAGGGCTCCATCGCCGGGCCCGCGGAGAAGATGTTGCCGATGGCGTCGCGGCTGACGTTGAGCAGATACGCGGCGTAGCCCAGCGATCCGCTGCTGAGGATCATCGCCAGCACCAGGGCGGCCACGACGGCGGGGCGCACCTTCGGGGTCAGCAGCCCGGGCCGGATCAGCCGCAGTGTGTTGATGAACAGGGCAGCCCAGCCGATGGCAAGGGCGAGCAGGCAGACGATGAGCAGCAGCGAGGCGACGGGGCTGGTGAACAGGTTGATCAGCGTCGACCGGGATGCCAGGAGGAGCGCTGCCGCCACGATGCCCAGCGCCCAGACGGTGAGGGTGACGCGCAGCGCAAACCGTCCCAGCCGCCGGTTGCCGGCAACGGTCTGGGCGCTGCCGGGCACCAGGAGTGTCATGAGGATCAGCAGGAACGCACGCTTGGTCAGCACCGGGGCTGCCGCGCCCGAGGGTAGCGGACGGGATTCGTGAGGGACGACGCAGCCGTCCGGTTCCGCGGCGCCGGCTGGCGGGAAGGTGCGTAACTGTTGGTCATCCGGCGATCCTTAACGGCTGCCCCGGGTGACGACGTTTGCGTCGGCGAACACTTCACTCACCTTCTGCCGCAGGTTCGCGCCCTTCCGGGTGGCGACGTCATTGAGCTCCTGGGCGAAATCGACCAGGGCGGCGCGGAGCTCCGCAGCCAGGGGTCCGTGCCGGAGGCCAGCATGCGCACGGCCAGGAGCCCGGCGTTCCGGGCTCCGCCGATGGAGACGGTCGCGACCGGGACTCCGGCGGGCATCTGGACAATGGAGAGCAGGGAGTCCATGCCGTCGAGGGTCTTCAGCGGCACCGGGACGCCGATGACCGGCAACGGCGTGACCGAGGCGAGCATGCCCGGCAGGTGGGCGGCGCCGCCGGCGCCGGCGATGATGACCCGCAGGCCGCGTTCGTGGGCCGTCTGGCCGTAACGGACCATTTCGAGCGGCATGCGGTGCGCGGAGACCACGTCGGCCTCAAAGGGGATTCCGAACTCGGCGAGGGCCTCGGCAGCGGCCTCCATCACCGGCCAGTCGGAGTCCGAGCCCATCACGAGCCCGACGATGGGGGCATCGGCCCCGGCATCCGCCGCGGCCGGGAGCTGGACGTCGGTGGCGGGGACTGTGTTGCTGGCGCTCATGCGTTCTCCTCGTGTGCTCCCGCAGCGGTGCGGGGCTGGGCCCTTCCGTTCCGGATGATGTTGGCGACCGTGGTGGCGCGTTCGCGCACGGAGTCGACGTCGGCCACGGAGCCGCCGACCAGGTTGACGTGGCCGATCTTGCGCCCCGGTCTGACGGCCTTGCCGTAGCAGTGGACCTTCGCCGCGGGCTCGCTGGCCAGGGCCGCGGGGTAGGCGGAGAACAGGTTCTGGTTCTCGCCGCCCAGGAAGTTCTTCATCACAACCACCGGACCGAGCAGGTCGGTGGCACCGAGGGGCAGATTGAGGATGGCCCGGAGGTGCTGTTCGAACTGGCTGGTCACCGAGCCGTCCTGGGTCCAGTGGCCGGTGTTGTGCGGACGCATGGCGAGTTCGTTGATCAGGAAGCCCGCTCCCACACCGGGGGTCTCGAACAGTTCCACGGCCATCACACCGGTGACGCCGAGTTCGCTGGCGATCCGCAGGGCGGCGTTCTCGGCCGCGGCCGCGACCTCCAGCGGGATGTCCAGGGCCGGTGCGATGACTTCATCGCAGACGCCGTCGACCTGGATGGTGTGCACCACGGGCCAGGCCCGTGCTTCGCCGTCGGGTGTCCGTGCCACCAGGGCGGAGAGTTCGCGGCTGAATTCCACCTTGGCTTCGGCAAGCAGCGGCGACATCGCGGCGAACCAGTCGGCCGTGTCCGCAGCATCCGCCGCGGAGTCCACGATCCGCACGCCTTTGCCGTCGTAGCCGCCGCGCGGGTTTTGAGGACCACCGGCCAGCCGGTCTCGTCGCCGAACGCGATCAGCCCGGCGACGTCGTCCACTGAGGCCCAGCGCGGATTGGGCAGCTCCAGCCTGTCGATGGCCGCCCGCATCACGAGCTTGTCCTGTGCGTTGACCAGGGCATCCGGTCCCGGGTGGACGTTGACGCCGCCCGCTGCAGGGAACGGAGGTGCTCCGTGGGCACGTGCTCATGGTCGAACGTCAGGACGTCGAGGCCGCGTGAAAACTCGAGGAGATGGTCTATATCGGTGTAATCACCGACCGGGGCGTTGGCCACGGCGGAGACGGCTGAGACGTCCTCACCTTCGGCAAGGACACGGAGCTCGAAGCCCAGGGCGGTGGCCGCCGGGGCCATCATTCGGGCGAGCTGGCCGCCGCCAACAACACCGATCACAGGAAAAGTCACAAGTCCCAGCCTACCGAAAGCCATGCCATATCCCGGCTTTTTGAATTTCCGGTGCGGGCGCAGCAGGGTGTGTGGACCGCGTGCCGGGGAGCTCCCGGCATTCAGCGCTAAAATGGGCCGTTGGGCCAATGGCCGACAGTTCAAGACGGCCACGGAGGGTCATGATTACTACACTTACGGAGCGCTTGCGCGGGCTCGCCTCGCTCTTTTGGCGCGAAGTGGCCAAGTTTGGTGCGGTGGGCGGTGTTGCGTTCATCATCGACAACGGACTCACGTATTACCTGATGCACGGTCCGATGACCGACAGCGAGGCCAAAGCCCGCTTCGTCGGCGCCAGCATCGCCACCATCTTCTCCTGGATCGCGAACCGCTTCTGGACCTTCCGCCGCCGGCGCCAGGACAACGTGGTCCGTGAATTCCTGATGTTCATCCTGATCAACGGCATCGGCATCGGCATCTCCACCGGCTTCACCGCCCTCGCCAAATACGGCTTCGGCGTCACGGACAAAAACATGCTGTTCGCTGCCGGAGTGGTCGGCATCCTCGTCGCCACCGTCGTGCGCTTCTTTGCGTACCGCTTCCTGGTCTTCAACAAGGAACTCGACGAAGAGCCGGAGTTCTCCCACGACCACGAAATCATCGAACGCCACCCCCACGCCCGGGAGGGTGTCCGCGTCGAGGGCGTAGCCGTCAAGGATCCGGAACTGCCCGGGCCGCAGGCCTAGGCGGCCCGCAGCGTCAGGCGCCGGTCAGCTGCCGTTGACGCGCTCGTCGGCGAGCAGCTTCTCCGTCACCACGACGTCGGGGTGCACCAGCACCACTGAGCCGTCGCTGCGCCAGGCGCCGAGGGACTGGGCCAGGGCGGATTCCAGGCCCCCGCCGGCAGGCACCAGCAGCCGGACGCCGTCGTCGTGCACGGCCGCGAAACCGTCCAGCAGTCCGCCGTGGGTGTGTTCCGCCCCGGCGGCGTCCAGCACGGCACGCCGGGACCCTTCCGGATCCACATGCGCCATAAAAACATCGCCGTGGGAGCGCACCTCGGCGGCGTAGTCCACGACGCCGGTGGGCAGCTCGCCCGGCCACCGCATGGCCAGCGCCGGCAGCGCCACCGCGACGACGGCGTCGAACGCCCCCTGCGCAGCTCCGGGCGCCGGGTCGGCGGTCGCCAGCAGTTCGGCCTCGGCGTCGCCGAAGACCACCTCCATGCCGAGCTGCCAGGCGGCCAGGGCGAGGATCACGGACTTCCAGTGCGCCGGCAGCTCCAGCCTGAGCCGCGTCCCGGGTTCGGCGTCGAGCTCGTCTTGCAGGAGGTTGCTCGTCTTGGCCACCCAGTTGTCCAGCACCCGGCCGGACAGCTCCACGCGCTCGGCGTCGGGACCGTACCAGGTGAGCCGGGGAGGTGGCCTGGCCGGAACGCAGGGCTGTCATCAGTTCGATTGCCGGGATACTCATGGCTTCATCTTGCCACGGAGGGTGCCTGTGATCTCCGTCATATGCCACTGAGGGCCGTCAGTCGGTGCGCCGGAACTGCCGCGGGAAGTTTCCCGGGAATTCGGCAAAAATTCTTAGAAGTGCTCAGTACCCTGATTATTCCGCGGGTTCTCCGGGGCGGAGCCGAAAAAACACGGGCGTGGCGTGCCCCGGATTTGGATCTCAAGTTGATTATTATCTCCGCCGTGGCTTGACTCCCGGATACTTACACACGTGTAATTAGGTATCGAAGGCCAATGCGCAGAAACCGGCACACAACCGAGTGTCCGAGGGTCAGTCAAAGGCTGCAAAATCAGAGAGGGAACGCCAATGGGGCTAGCAGAGCGTATCCATGAAGAGGCCGTCGTTGCTGGACAGGCCACGGCCAAATACCGTTCACGCGGAGTGCCGAGTGACTGGTATGTAGATCCGGCCGATCCGGACGCGGCAGACCGTTACAACGAACACACGAACGACTCGCTGCAGGATCAGGCGACCGCCTTCCTCGCGGCGCATGACGAACTTCTGGCTGGTCCGGACCACGACAACGATCTTCACGATCCGCCGATGGAACTCCAGACCCTCCATTCGGGAACCACCGCGCAGCCGGTGTGGATCGGGTTGCCCTCCCAGCAGGACTTCGACGATGAAGGCGAGCTGGGCTGGCAGACGGACGCGCTCTGTGCACAGACCGACCCGGAGGCATTCTTCCCCGAGAAGGGTGGCTCCACCCGCGACGCCAAGAAGGTCTGCGGAGCGTGCAACGTCCGCTCGCAGTGCCTCGAATACGCGCTGTCCAACGACGAGCGGTTCGGAATCTGGGGTGGCCTCTCCGAGCGCGAGCGGCGCCGGCTTAGGAAGCGAGCGATCTAATTCTTCAGGAAGTTCGAGTCACCGCCGTCGTGGTTTCCCACGACGGCGGTGACTTTCTCCCAGGACCCTCGCGGCGCTGGCGGCTCAGACCCGTCCTGCGGACACCAGCATCGGGGTTGATACCGGCTCCCGCGACCATTCCGCGGCCCTCCTTGAACAGGCCTTCGGCAACGCCAACGTCACCGTCTTCGACCACGCCCGCAGCGGCATGGGCGCCGCGGTGCAGGCAGGACTCAGCGCCCTCGCCCTAGCAGGGGACGGCGGCGGCGCGACCGGCACCGGTCCGGCCGCGGAGTGGATCTGGCTGCTGCATGACGACGCGGCTCCTGCCCCCGAAGCCCTTGCCGAGCTGCTCCATGCCGTGGAACGCGCACCGTCTGTCACAGTGGCGGGCTGCAAACAGCTGGACTGGCACGCCGAGCGCCGGCTGATCGACGTCGGGCTCTCCACCAGCCGCTGGGCGGAGCGGCTGACCCTGATCGACGCCGACGAACTCGACCAGGGTCAGTACGACGGCCGCAGCGACACGTTCGCCGTCAACTCCGCCGGCATGCTCATCCGCCGCGACGTCTGGGAGGACCTCCGCGGCTTCGACCCGGCACTGCCGGGCAGCGGCGACGACGTTGACTTCTGCTGGCGCAACCGGCTGGCCGGTCACCGCGTGGTGGTGGTCCCGGGGGCCCGGATGTTCCACGTCTCGCACCGCCCGCACGCCCTGGGCAACGCGTCGGCCGCCCGCAAGGCCCAGGTGCACTTGCGGCTCAAGCACGCCGCCGCGTGGAAGGTGCCCCTGCACGCCGCCGGTGCCTTGCTCGGCAGCCTCTTCAAGCTGGTGCTGAGCATTGCCGTGAAGGATCCGGGCCACGGTTTCTCGCAGCTCCTGGCAACGTTCGGCGCCCTTGGGCGTCCTGCTGCCGTGATCCGGGGCCGGCGCAACGCCGCCCGGACCCGCCGCATCCGGCGTTCCGTCATTAAGGGCCTGCAAACTCCGCGGCGCGAGGTGTGGGCCCACCGCCGCTCCCTGATGGAGGCAATCGGCGCGGACGACTCCGGCGAAGCACTCACCGGGAGCCACCCGCTGGCCGACCAGCCCACCGGCGACTCGGCCGACGACTTCGCGGCCCTCGCCACCTCCGAGCGCGGCTGGGTGGGCAACGGGGCGCTGCTCGCCGTCCTGATCACCACGGCGGCGTCCCTGATCGGCCTGCTCAGCCTGTTCCGGGCCGAGGCAGTTTCCGGCGGCGCGCTCATTCCGGCCTCGCTGAGGCTGGGCGAGATCTGGGACCAGGCCTCCGGCTGGTGGATCACCCTCGGCGCGGGACTTCCCGGCCATGGCGACCCGTTCGCCTACGTGCTCTGGATCCTCGGCGTACTCGGCGCCGGCAACGCCAACGGTGCGCTTGGCTGGCTGCTGATTCTTGCCATGCCGCTCTCCGCCCTCGGCGCCTGGTTCGCCGCCGGCGCCCTGACGCAGCGCCGGCGCCTGCGCCTGGCCGCGGCCCTGGTCTGGGCCGGCGCTCCGGCCCTGCAGGTGGCCCTCAACCAGGGCCGTGCCGGTGCCCTCATCGTCCATGTCATGATGCCGCTGGTGGTACTCGCCCTGCTGCGCGCCACCGGCACAGCCGCGGGCCGCGGCCGCTACGCCGTTCCGGCGCCCGGGGAACGGCGTTTCACCGAAGTGCCGCCGGCCAAGCCCGGAATCAACGGCACACCCTCCTGGACCGCTGCCGCCGCGGCCGGCCTGGCGCTGGCCGTCGTCACCGCGGCGGCCCCCTCGCTGCTGCTGCCCGCCGTCGTCCTCGTGACGCTGTGCGGGACGCTCCTGGGCCGCCGCGGCCGCACCGTGTGGTGGGCGCTGCTGCCCAGCCTTGCCCTGTTTGTGCCGTTCGTTGCCTCGACCCTCGACCGTCCCCGCGCCGTGCTCGCGGACCCCGGTCTCCCGCTGGGCTTTGATGCCGCGCCGCTCTGGCAGCAGACCCTGGGCCAGCCGCTGCGCTTCACGGCCGGCGGCGGACTCACCGGCCTCCCGGTCTTCGGCGCCGACTCGGCTGTGCCGTGGGCGCTCCTGCTGGCACTGCTGATAGGCCTGCCGGCCCTGCTCCTCGCCGTGGCCGCACTGTTCCTTCCGGGCAGGCCGCCGCGGATTGCCCGCGCCCTCTGGGCCGCTGCCCTCCTGCTGCTGGCCGGCGGGTGGCTCAGCGGCCAGATAGCCACCGGAGTCGGCGCCAGCGCCCTGGTCGCTCCCTTCACGGGACCTGCCGTGTCGGCCGCCGCTTTCGCCATCCTGGGAGCGGCGCTGATCGGCGCCGCGGGCCTGCTGGACTCCGCTGACCGGGCCGCCGCAGCGACGGCGGGCCGCAAGGTCCTGGTCCGCACCACGGCGGTCACGGCCATGGTCCTCCTGCTGGCCGGACCGCTCGCCGGCCTCACGGTGTGGGCCGCGCAGAACGTGCTGCCACCGTCCGCCACCGCGCCCGCCGCGGAACCGGCCGGTGCCGGGTTGCCCGCAGCCGACTCACGGGGCACCGACGCCCAAGGCAACGCCTCACTGGGCACACCGAGGCTCGTGCAGCCGGTCGAGCCGCGGACCCTCCCCGCCACGGCCATTGACCGCGGCGAGGGACCGGAACAGTCCCGCACGCTCCTCATCTCCACCCGCGAGGACGGAACGTTTGACGCCACACTGATGCGCGGAGCCGGAACCACCCTGGACGCCCTGTCCACCATCGCCGCGGCCCGCCCGATCATGGGGAGCCCGGCCAGGAGACTGTCCGTGACGACGACGCCGCCGCTGCGTCACTCCGCAACGTCGTGGCCACCATCGTGGCCGGCCAGGGCGTTGACCCCCGCGCAGAGCTCGAGCAGCTCGGCGTCGGCTTTGTGGTCCTGCGGGCCGCCGATACTGCGGCCCAGCTGACGGCGAGCCGCATGGACGCCGTGCCCGGGCTCGTCGCCGTCGGGAAGACCGACGTCGGCTGGCTCTGGCGGATCAGTCCGGTGAACGAGCCCGCGGTCCAGGCCGCCGACGTCGCGCACCGCGTGCGGATTGTCGACGGCGCGCGCACCACCGTCGGGCGGGTCCACTCCCAGTCGGTGTCCGCCGACGCCGCGATTCCCGCCGGGCCGGAAGGCCGGCTGGTGGTCCTGGCCGAACGTGCAGATCCGGGCTGGAGCGCCTGGCTCGACGGCCGCCGCCTGACGGCCACCACATCCGGCTGGGCGCAGGCGTTCACCCTGCCCGCGCAGGGCGGCCAGTTCAGCCTCCGCTACGAAGCGCCCTGGGCCGTCTGGGCGGGTGTCGCCCAGGCCGTCATCATTGGCCTGACCGCCCTGCTTGCTGTCCCCATGCCTGCCCGCCGGCCGAACACCGGCCTCTCCCGGGACGAAGGCTCCCTGCGTAAGGAATATCAACATGCCCAGGGATGACACCCCGCAACCGACCCGCCCGGAACCCCCGACGCCGCCGGGTCGCCGGACGCCGCAGCCAGTTCCGACGGCGCCGGCAACTCCGCCGGCCGCCGGCCGGAACGCTCCGGCCGGTCCGGCCGCCGGCCGGCCGTGCGGGTGCCGTCGCGCTGGAAGGCGCTTCCGCACGCCGGGCGGCTGGGCGGCGTCTTCTCGGCGATTGTCCTCGTGGCTGCCGGCGGAGGGCTGGTTTCCGCCACGGCGCTCTCGCCCCAGGGACCGGGCAGCAGCCGGCCGGTCGCTGCCCCGCTGGCGGCGGTTCCCGCCGGCAGCAGCATCGGCGTCTGCCCGGGGCGGCGCGGCTGCTCGAAGGTGCCCCCGTAGGCACCGACCCGCAGTTCAGCCCGGAGTCCGCCACCGCCAAGAGCGACGTCAACGCCATAGTCCTGGGATCCAGTGCCAACGGACTGCCCGGCAGCCGCCTCGCCACGCTCAAGGGCAGCACCCTGCTGGAGCTCGCCAAGGCCACCCCGGCGTCCGGCAGCCCCTCGGCGACGGCCAGGCCGGCAAACGCCGTGCCGCGGGCCGGTGTGGTCTCCGAGCGGGGCGTCGACAACGTCAGTGTCCTCAGCGCGGATGCCCAGGCCGACCGCCAGGCTTCCGCGGGAGCGGTCATGCGCTATACGGCCGAAGACGGGGATCTCCGCGGTTCGGCCGCCGCAGCGTGCCAGCAACCCGCCAACGACCTCTGGCTGGTCGGCGCGAACACCGCGCTCGGCCGGACGGCCGTCCTGAACCTCAGCAACGCGTCCGGCAGCGCGGCCACGGTCAGCCTGGAACTCTTCGGCGCCAAGGGCCAGATCCAGGCCCCGGGCAGCCGCGGGCTCCTGGTGGCGCCGGGCACCACCCGCTCGATCATCCTGGCCGGGCTCGCCCCGGGGCAGGAGCGGCTCAGCGTCCGGGTGCGGAGCGCCGGCGGGCCCGTCGCCGCGGTCATTCAGCAGAGCGTGCTGCGGGGCCTCACCCCCGGCGGCGTCGAGTTCATCGCCCCGGCCGCCGCTCCGGCCCTCCGCCAGGTGATCTCCGGCGTCGACATCCAGGACCCGGCCGGGCTGGCGGGCCTCACGGGGAAATCCGGTTTCGGGGATGCCGGGCGGCACTGCAGATCGCGGTGCCCGGGTCGGCCGACGCGGTCATCGCGGTCAAGCTGTACGGGCGGGACGGCCAAAAGCCCTGCCCGGCGGCGGGGTGGTCACGGCCAAGGCCGGCACCGTCACCGAGGTCCCGCTGTCCGGCGTGCCGGCCGGACCCTACACCGTGGCCGTCAGCTCGGACGTGTCCTTCACCGCCGCGGCCCGTGTCACGAGGGGTCTCAAAACAGAGGATGCCTCCGATTTCGCCTGGTCCGCTGCCTCCGTGCGACTCGGCAGCCAGCACGTTGTTCCCGTCCCCGCATCGGGGGACCGCTACCTGATCTTCGGCGCTCCTGAGGGCCGGGCGACCATTTCCTACACGCCGATCACGGCTGACGGCAAGGTCCGGCCGGCCGCCGCCGCCGACATCGCCGGCGGCACCACGGCCTCCATCAAGGTCCCTGCCGACGTCGGCGGCTCACGGCTCGTCGGCTACCTCGTGTCCGCCGCGGGGACCCCGCCTACGGTGCCGTGCTCCTGCAGCAGGACGGCCGGCAGGACATCTCAACGGTCGCGATTGCCCCCGCGGCAGCGGGTCAGGAGCAGGTCCCGGTCACGCTCGGCTACTGACCCGGCGGCGAGGTTCCCGGGCGCGGTGCCGTGCGGGCGCGCCGTTCGCCCGGCGCGTGCCCTAGTACCGGCGGCGGTAGACGGGATCCAGCGACTCGGGCGGCACACCCAGCATCTCGGCTGTGTACTCCACCACCACGTCGTGGACCAGGTCCTGGAGTTCCTCGCGGCTGCCGCAGGCCTGCTCGACCACCCGGCGGTACAGCGTGATCACCGGGCCCTCGTCCGGTGTGGCCGGGGAGTAGGCACCCATCGGGGCGGGGCGCGGTCCGCCACCAACTGTTCAAGCCCCGGCGGAATCTCGTCGACGGCGAAGCGGACGCCGTCCAGCGGCTTGCCCCAGATGTCATGCAGCCGCTCGGCCGAGTCCAGGACAAAGTCGTCGAAGCGGTCCGAACGTGTGCGGTAGCCGGGCAGCGTGGGCAGCATCAGCTCGCCGCGGAGCCCGCGGCCGTGCCGGTTCCTCCGCCGCTGGCGGAAGCCCTCGGCGCCATGGTGCGACCGGTACCGCCTGGTACGGAACCGGCGTCGAGGCGTCCGGCGTCGGTTTCAGCCAAGCGGACCGTAAAGCCGGGATCTTGGTGCGATGACTGCATATCTCGACTCTAAACCCGGCGAAAGGTTTACGCGATACGGGCCGTCCGACCCGCCGTCAGCGCGTCGGACGGCTGCAGGCGGCCCGGGGAGTAGTCTGTGATGTCGTGGGTGCAATTCGTCTTTGTTCAAGGTCAGCCTGCCGCAATTCGGCGGTGGCCACTTTGACGTACGTCTACGCCGATTCCACCGCCGTGCTGGGGCCCCTGGCGACCTACGCCGAACCGCACTGCTACGACCTGTGCGAGCAGCACGCCGGATCGCTGACGGTCCCGCGGGGCTGGGAAGTGCTGAGGCTCGCCATGCCGGCCACCCCCGCGGGCCCCGGTCCCGATGATCTCCTCGCCCTTGCCACCGCCGTCCGGGAAGCGGCCTCACGGCCCGCCGCCCCGGACTCCGGCCAGGGCCAGCGCAGTGTCCACGCGGCCCTTGAAGCTCCGGCCCCGGCCGAGGGCACCCGCCGGGGGCACCTGCGCGTCCTGCGCGAACCTTCCTAAGGCGCAACTGGCGGTAGGCTGGAAACTGCAAAATCCGTAAGCCACCGGCGCCTGCTGCGGCGTCTATCTGGGAGCGTTCACCATGCCGAAGATCAGTCCCGAACTGTTGTCTGTCCTGCGATGCCCCGTGACCGGCTCGCCGCTGGTGCAGGACGGCGAGGACCTCGTCACCACTGCGGCCGGCCCTCCGGAGAGAAGCTGCGCTACGCGATCGAGGACGGCATCCCGCTGCTGCTCCCGCCGGAACTTCTCCCGGCCGCCGCCGCGGCGCCCGGTTTCCAGCACGACGCCGGCCCGTCTGACGCTTTCGCGGCTGAAGCAGCCGCGGCTGATGCTGCCCAGTCTGATGCTGCCCGTGCCCGGGCGGCGTCCCGGCCTGCCGACCGATAGGCCGCCGCCCATCGCTTCGCCTTTCGGCACCGAAGTACTTTCCAGTCACCGATAAGCACGTTCACCGCCTTCGCAGGCAGCCACGTTCCGGACCGGCCCGCCGGCCACAACAAAGGACTCACATGACTCTCGATTACAAGATTGCGGACATCTCCCTGGCCGAGGCAGGCCGTCACCAGATCCGCCTCGCCGAGCACGAAATGCCCGGCCTGATGTCCCTGCGCGAGGAATTCGGCGCCAGCCAGCCGCTCAAGGGCGCCCGGATCGCCGGCTCGCTGCACATGACAGTGCAGACCGCCGTGCTGATTGAGACTCTCACGGCGCTGGGCGCCGAGGTGCGCTGGGCCTCCTGCAACATCTTCTCCACCCAGGACGAGGCCGCCGCCGCCGTTGTGGTCGGCAACGGAACCGTCGAGGACCCCCAGGGTGTTCCCGTGTTCGCCTGGAAGGGCGAGACGCTGGAGGAATACTGGTGGACCGCGGAGCAGATCCTGACCTGGCCGGGCGCCGACAGCAACCCGGACCTCGGCCCGAACATGATCCTCGACGACGGCGGGGACGCCACCATGCTCGTCCACAAGGGCGCAGACTTCGAGGCGCTCGGTGCTGTCCCGGAGGCCGCCGACGACGAGTCCGAGGAAGGCAGGGTCTTCCTCGAAGTCCTGCGCGCCTCGCTGCAGGCGGATCCGCAGAAGTGGACACGGATCGGCTCCCGCCTGCTGGGCGTCACCGAGGAAACCACCACGGGCGTGCACCGCCTGTACCAGCTCGCGGAGCAGGGCAAGCTGCTGTTCCCGGCGATCAACGTGAACGACTCCGTGACCAAGAGCAAGTTCGACAACAAGTACGGTATCCGCCACTCCCTGCCCGACGGCATCAACCGCGCCACCGACGTCCTCATGGGCGGCAAGGTCGCCGTCGTGTGCGGGTACGGCGATGTGGGCAAGGGCGCCGCGGAGGCCTTCCGCGGCCAGGGTTCCCGCGTGATCGTCACCGAGATCGACCCCATCTGCGCGCTGCAGGCAGCCATGGACGGATACCAGGTCGCGAAGCTGGAATCCGTCCTCGCCGAGGGCCACATCTTCATCACCACCACGGGCAACAAAGACGTCATCATGGCCGAGCACATGGCCGGGATGCGTGACAAGGCGATCGTGGGCAACATCGGCCACTTCGACAACGAGATCGACATGGCCGGCCTGGCCAGGATCCCCGGCATCAAGAAGGTCGAGATCAAGCCCCAGGTGCACGAGTGGGTGTTCGAAGCTGACCCGGCCACGGGAGAGGGCAGCCGCTCCATCATCGTATTGTCCGAGGGACGCCTCCTGAACCTCGGCAACGCCACCGGACACCCGTCCTTCGTGATGAGCAATTCGTTCGCCAACCAGACGATCGCGCAGATCGAACTCTTCACCAAGCGCGACCAGCCGGAGGGCGAACGGGAGTACGACAAGCAGGTTTACGTGCTGCCGAAGATCCTTGACGAGAAGGTCGCGCGGCTGCACCTGGACGCCCTCGGCGTCGAGCTGTCCGAGCTGTCGAAGGAGCAGGCCGATTACCTGGACCTCGAGGTGTCCGGACCGTACAAGCCGGACCACTACCGCTACTAGGGAGCACCGCGGCGCGGCGGCCGGCACAGCTGCAGATGCCGCCGTTCCCGTGCACTGTCACCGTCACAAAGGAGCCCCGGACCACCGTCCGGGGCTCCTTTGTGACCTGATCGTGCCGCAACCGTGGCCGGCCCGCCGCACCGCTTCGCTTATGCTGGCATAAGGAGATCGCGAGCTCTGATGCGGGTTCACAGGCACGAGCAGCGGGGAACACAGGAAGTGGCCATGACTGAAGACAGCGGGCGTCGACGCCGGCAGCCGGGACGCCGTCCCCGCAATACGGGAAAAATGCTCGCCGTCCTTGCCATCTGCGCAGCTGTCGGAGCGGGCGGCATCGGCGTCGCCACGGCACCGGGCTGGGCCCACGCCGACATGCCCTCGGAAGCCTCGACGCCGATGCGGAACGTGTCCGGCCTCGCCGCACCCGTCGTAAAGCTCGTCGAGCTCGGAGTCACCCCCACCGACGGCGCCACGGGCGTCAACCCGGCCGCCGCCCCTCGGTGAAGGCAGTCAACGGCGTGGTGAAGGACGTCGTGCTGACGCCGGCCGGCGGAGGCGACAGCGTCCCGGGGACCACCAGCGCTGACGGCTCGACCTGGACCGCCGAGGATCCCCTGGAATTCGACACGGAATACCAATACAGCTTCACCATCGTGGACCAGGCCGGCCGCGAGACAAAGAAGGCCCAGACATTCTCCACCGTGGCCCCGGCCAACGAAGCGGACGCCGCCGTCTATCCGCTCAACGGCACCACCGTGGGCGCCGGACAGCCCATCGAGATTGTCTTCAGTGAACCGGTACTGAATAAGGCCGCCATGGAAAAAGCCGTCGCCGTCAAGGCCTCCTCCGGCCAGGCTGTGGCGTGGCGCTGGTATTCGGACCGTCGTGTGCGGATCCGCCCCCAGGCGTTCTGGGCCTCCAACACCGCGGTCACCGTGGACCTGAAACTCTTCGGTGTGGACTTCGGCAACGGCATGATCGGGAACTCCGATACCAAGGTCTCCTTCAAGGTCGGGCAGCAGCGCCTCGCCGTCGTCGATGACAACACCAAAACCATGAAGGTCTATTTCGACGGCAAGCTCGTCAAGACCGCTCCGGTCACACTGGGAGACGCCGAGTGGCTCTCACCCACCGGCTACGCGGTCATCATGGAGCAGGAGCGAAAGTCCAAGTTCAACGCCGGCAGCATCGGGCTGAAACCCGGGGACAAGGGGTACTACCCGCCCCTGACGGTGGAGTACGCCAACCGGCTGACCACCTCCGGCGTGTACGTCCACCAGGCCCTGGAGTCGGCGTGGGGCGCAGTGGGCAAGGTCAACGTCTCGCACGGCTGCGTCGGGCTGCTCCCGGCGGACGCCGCCTGGTTCTTCAACAATATGAAGACCGGTGACGTCGTCAGGACCCTCAACACCGGGGCCCCGGCCGTGGAACCGCTCGAAGGCTTCGGCGACTGGAACATTCCCTGGACGCAGTACGCCAAGCGCTGACCCCGCGGGAATCCGCCCGGCACGTGCCACGGGGTCGGGGCCCGCGGAACAGCGGCCACACACAAACGGCCTGCCGAATCCCGGACGCACACGGGTGGCACCTCGCCCGCGGCGAGGCGCTGACGGTAGGCTCGGATACAGATACGTAGCGCTGCCGGGCCCCGACGGCGGCGCGAAAGCCTACGGAAGCGAAGCTGCAGTGACTGACTCAAGTCCCACCCTCCGAAACGACAGGATCCGCAGCTGGATCCGGCCGATGACGCTGACGAACCAGCGTTCGACTGGATGAAGCCGGGCTCCGCGGACAAGCGTCCCGCTCCGGCTTCCGACCACGCTCCAGGCGCGGATGCGGCCGGCGCCCTGAACCCCTGTCGCGCGCCGACCGCAAGGCGGCCGAAGCCGCCGTCGAACCGGCCCCCAAGGGCAACGGCGCGCACTTCAGCGAGCCGCTGCCCACCTCCGCGCTGCAGATCCGCCCGCCGGAAGAGGAAGTCCAACGCCGGAACGCCGAACGGGAGCACGCCGCGAACGCCAAACCGGTGGCCCCTCGCGTGATGCAGGTCCTCCTGGCCGTGTGTTTCCCCGTCATCCTGCTGGTGCTGGCCATCCGGGCCGTCGCCAGCCCCTGTTCCTGTGGGTCGAGTACAACCGTCCCGGTTTTCCAGGCGACGGCTACGGCTTCAGCACCGACGACCGCATGACGTACGGCTCGTATGCCGTGGACTACCTCAGCAACTGGTCAGGCCCGCGTTACCTTGGTGAACTCGTCAACCGCAGCGGAGACAAACTCTTCGGCGACGGCGAGGTCAGCCACATGGCGGACGTCAAACTCGTCATCCTGTCCGCTTTCGGCGCCGGCGCCCTGCTGATCCTCCTGAGCCTCATCGCCGTGGCCTACTTGCGGCGCCGCAGCCCGGGGAGTGCGGCGCGGCCTGTTCGCCGGGTCGATCGTCACGCTCGTCATCATCATCAGCCTCGGCGTGCTGGCGGTGCTTGGCTGGGAGCAGTTCTTCGCCCAGTTCCACAGTGTCTTCTTCGCGAGCGGCACCTGGACATTCTCGTTGCAGGACACCCTGATCAGGCTCTTCCCTGGCCAGTTCTGGGTTGACGGCGGAATCGTTGTCGCCGGTCTGGTGCTGATCGCCTCGCTCGTCACCCTCATCCTCACGTGGCCGACGCGCAAGCGCCGCGGGCTGCCGAAGAAACGCCGCGCCGCGGTAGCTGATGATGCAGCAGGGGATCCGGCAGGGACTGACCCCGCGGCCACAGATTCGACGGAATCCGATCCCACGGAATCCGATCCCGCGGAAGCCGACCCCGCGGACGCGGTCCCGGCTAAGCGGTCCCGTTTCCGGCGGGACAAGACCGGTAAATCCGGTGCCGCCGCCGCGGGCCAGCCCGCCACGGATGAACCGGCTGCCACGGACGCGGTTGCCGGGAACACGCCCGCACCCGCTTCAGGAACGGACCGCGCCGGCACGGCAGCCCCAGGCGCCGGGGAGACAGCGACCGGGGACTCAGCGACCCGGGATTCAGGGACAGCAGGCACCGGGACGCATGACACCCCCACGAGGGGACACTCCAGCACCGTCTAGGGCGTCTGGAACCCGCACCGCATGAAAAAGCGGCCGGCACCGCGGTGTGCCGGCCGCTTTTGCATGTCCCCGGTAGCCGGGGCGTCAGCCGTAGATCCGGTTGATCTGGGCCTCGAAGTCACGAACAACCGCACTGCGCTTGAGCTTCAGCGACGGGGTCAGATGCCCGGACTCCACGGTGAAGTCAGCGTCCAGCACAACGAAGCTGCGGATGGACTCGGCCTGGGACACGAGGGCGTTTGCCTGGTCCACGGCGTGCTGCAACGCTGCGCGGACCAGATCGTTGCGGCTGGCTTCCGCAGGAGTCATCGCGGGAACCTTGTGCAGCGCGCACCAGTTCTCCAGTCCTTCCGGGTCCAGATTGATCAGGGCCGACACGAACGGCCTGCCGTCCCCGATCACCACCGCCTGCAGGACCAGCTCGTGCTCGCGGATCTTTTCCTCCAGCGGCCCCGGAGCGACGTTCTTGCCGCCGGCGGTGACCAGCAGGTCCTTCTTGCGGCCGGTAATCGTCAGGAACCCGTCCTCGTCAAGGGACCCGAGGTCACCGGTGCGGAAGAACCCGTCCACAAACGCCTCCGCGTTGGCTGCGGCATTGTTGTGGTAACCCTTGAAAACGCCAATGCCCTTGACCAGGATCTCGCCGTCCTCGGCCACCCGGATGGTGGTTCCGGGCACCGGGATGCCCACCGTCCCCACCTTGGAACGCGCCGGCGTGTTGGCCGTGCACGGTGCCGTGGTTTCGGTGAGGCCGTAGCCCTCGAGGACGGGGACGCCGGCGCCCCGGAAGAAGTGGGCGTCGTGGGGGCTCAACGGGCTGGCCCCGGAGACCGTGTAACCCAGGTGGCCGCCAAAGGCCTGGCGCAGCTTGGGGTACAGCAAACGGTCGAACAGGGCGTGCCGGGCGCGGGCCACCAGCCCCGGACCGGGCCCAGTGCCCCGGGCGGCGGCGTCGAGCGCCTTGGAGTAATTAATGGCGGTTGCGGCGGCCGACTCGAACAGCCGCTCCTTCCCGGCGAGGGCCGCCTTGTGGGCGGCGCCGGCGTAGACCTTCTCAAAAATCCGGGGCACCACCAGCAGGAAGGTGGGTTTGAAGCTGGCCAGGTCCTCGATCAGTTCCTTGGCGCTGGCGGTGTGTCCCACGGTGGTCCCGGCGCTGAGGCAGATCACCTGGACGGCGCGGGCCAGTACGTGCGCCAGCGGAAGGAACATCAGTGTCCGCGTGCGGGGCGGCATCAAGATCTCAGGCAGGAACGGCACGATGTTCTTGGCGACCAGGGCGAAATTGCCGTGGGTGATTTCGCAGCCCTTGGGCCGGCCGGTGGTGCCGGAGGTGTAGACGAGGGACGCCACGTCCGCGAGGCCTGCCGCGGACCGGTGCCGTTCCAGCTCGGCATCGCCGACGCCGGTGCCCGCGGCCGCCAGGCTGGCGAGGTTGGGGGCGGCGCCGTCGGAATCCATCCGGACCACGGGCAGCACGGAGTCGCCGAGCAGGCCGGAGCTGTCCAGCACCTCGCGGACCAGGGCCGCCTTGGCCTCGTTTTCAGCGAAGATGCGCCGGGCCCCCGAGTCGTGCAGGATCCATTCGATCTGGCTGGCGGAGGACGTCTCGTAGATGGGCACGGGGACACCGCCGGCGAACCAGATGGCAAAGTCCACCACGGTCCACTCGTAGCGGGTGCCGGACATGACCGCCACGGTTTCCCCGGGGTGAGGCCGCCGGCAATCAGCCCCTTGGCCAGCGCCCGCACCTGGTCCAGGAACTGTTGCGCGGAAACATCGGCCCAGCCGGACGGCCCTTTGCGGGAGTAGAGGGCATGCACGGGATCCTTGGCGTGCTGCTCCAGGAGCAGATCCGTTACATTGCTGCCCGGGTCGAGCTCGACGAGCAGTCCGGTGCTTGCTTCTCTCACAGCCGTTTCTCCATTCCGGGTCCGCCTCGTGCCGGCGGACGTCCCCTGCAATCCTCCCCTAGATCCAGGACGGCATCCACATCCGGAACCGCCAATCCTGGTAGGAAATGGTCTCGGCGGTCCAGACCGGATAGAAGAACGCCGAGACCACCACAGCCGTGGCCACGAAGAGGGCAACGACGAACAAGCCGGAACGCCGCCGCCACAAGGGATCCGTGCGCTGGCCCAGGACGAGGCCCAGGCAGTAGACGAGGGCCAGGACCAGGAACGGCTCGAAAGACACGGCGTAGAAGAAGAACATGGTGCGTTCCGGGTACAGGAACCACGGGAGGTAGCCGGCCGCCACGCCTGCGAGGACAGCCCCCGCGCGCCAGTCGCGCCGCCCGGCCCACCAGAAGAGCAGGACGCCGAGGCAGACGGCGGCGCCCCACCAGATCACGGGGTTGCCAACGGAGAGGATCGCCGTTGTGCAGCTGGCTGTGTCGCACCCCGGGCTGCCCTGCTCGGGGGATTCGTAGAAGAAGGACGTGGGCGGCCAAGCACCAGCCAGCTCCAGGCGCTAGCCTCGTACGGATGGTCCGAGCTGAGTCCCTGGTGGAACTTGTAGGCTTCCAGATGGTAGTGCGCCAGGGACCGGACGGCATCCGGCAGCCAGCCCCATTCCGCCGAAGGGACCGTCGCGGCCCAGTTCCGGAAGTACGCGTCCCGGGACCGGAACCAGCCGGTCCAGCTGGCGGCGTACACGAGGGCGGCCACCGGGACGATGCTGAGGAAGGCCGGAATCCCGTCCTTGAGGATGCCGCCGCTGATCCAGCCGTGGATGCCGGCGATCCGGCGCGCGCTCAGGTCCCAGAAGACCGTGAGCAGCCCGAAGCCGGCCAGGAAGAACAGCGCTGACCACTTGGTGCCCACCGCCAGCCCCAGGCAGACCCCGGCGGCGAGCCGCCACCAGCGGATCCCCAGCCAGGGGCCGGAGGCCAGCTGGAGCAGGCCGGGGCGTCCGTCCGGGAGGCCGCGGCCTGCCGTCCGAGCCGCACGGCGAGCCGGCGCCGGCCGTCGTCGCGGTCCATCAGCAGGGCGCCGAACGCGGCAAGGACCCAGAACATCAGGAAGATGTCCAGCAGGGAGGTCCGGGACATCACCAGGTGGTGGCCGTCCACGGCCAGCAGCACACCCGCCACCGCCCCGAGGGTCAGCGAGCGGAAGAGCTTCTGGGCAATCAGGGCCAGCAGGAAGATGGACAGCGTGCCTGTCAGGGCCGCCCCGAACCTCCAGCCGAAGGGGTTGTCCGGGCCGAAGAGCCACATGCCGGCGGCGATCATCCATTTCCCGACCGGCGGGTGGACGACGTACTCGGGGCTGTCCAGGAGCACTCCGGGATTCCCGGCGACAAAGGCTTCGTTGGCTTTGTCCGGCCAGGCCCGTTCATAGCCGCTGACCAGGAACGAGTAGCCGTCCTTGACGTAGTAGGTCTCGTCGAAGACGAGGTTGCGGGGCGAATCCAGCCGGACGAAGCGCAGGACGCCGCCGATGGCCGCGGTGATGGCCGGAATGAGCCAGAACCAGAGCCGGAGCGAGGGCGGGTAGTCCCGCCAGCTCCGGATGTTCCCGATCAGCCGGTCCTTGAGGGCCTCGGGGTGAACGCTTCCTCGGGGCGGCTGACCCAGCGGTGCCCCTCCAGGTTGCGTCCGGTGCGGGTGGCTGGGGGCGCCGATCCGGTGGAACCGGCCTCGACGTCCCGGGTGGGGGTCTGCGTCACGTTGCCCATGCTACCTTTTGCGGCTGTGGTCCTCCGCCCGGTTCGTCGGCCCGCGGCCCGGGCCAGCAGTAGGCTGGTCGTGTGGACCCTAAACTCAGCACTTCCCCGAAACTGTCCGGCGACAACCTGGGCCCGGCGGACGGCGCCGAGGACGGCGCCGGTCCCGGTCCCGGCGAAGGCCCCGGTCCGGGGCCGGTTCCCCAGAGCGGCGGCCCCGGACGGATCGTGCTGGCGGCGACCCCGATCGGCAACGCCGGAGACGCCACCTACCGGCTGATCGAACTGCTGCAGACGGCGGACATCGTCGCCGCCGAGGACACCCGGCGGCTGCACCGCCTGGTCCAGAACCTGGGCGTCACCGTGGCCGGCCGGATCATCAGCTACCACGAGCACAACGAGGCCGCCAAGACCGGCGAACTCCTGGACCAGGTACGCAGCGGCAAGACCCTCGTGATGGTGACCGATGCCGGCATGCCGTCCGTCTCGGACCCGGGGTTCCGCCTGGTCGAAGGGGCCGTGGCCGCCGGACTCACGGTCACCGCCGCGCCCGGACCTTCAGCAGTGCTCACCGCCCTCGCGCTCTCGGGGCTGCCCACCGACCGGTTCTGCTTCGAGGGATTCCTGCCCCGCAAAGCCGGCGAACGGGCCTCCCGCCTGGCGGATCTCGACGCCGAACGCCGCACCATGATCTTCTTTGAAGCACCGCACCGGCTGGAACCGATGCTCCGGGCGCTCCGTGAGCGGTTCGGCGCGGACCGACGCGCCGCCGTGTGCCGGGAACTGACCAAAACCTACGAGGAGGTCATCCGCGGCACCCTGCGCGAACTGCTGGAGTGGGCCGAATCCAACGAGGTGCGCGGCGAGATCGCCGTCGTGGTGGGCGGCGCCCCGGAACGGGAACCGGGCAAGCCGGAAGACCACGTGGCGGACGTCAACGCGCTCATTGCGCAGGGCATCCGGCTCAAGGAGGCCGTCGCGGCCGTGGCCGAGGACGCCAAAGTCAGTAAGCGGGAGCTGTATTCCGCCGTGCTCGCGGCCCGGTAGGCACCCCGGACCGCCCGCGGTACGCGGGCTGTGCAGCTGCACAGCGAACCCCCGGCCGTGTAGTGCGGGGATGCGTAGACAGCCCGGAGAATGCAGCAGTACCGTGGCAGTAAATCCAGCGCTTCTAAATGGTCATTTGGACAGTGCTGAATCCCATCCCATTCACCCGAACCGCTGACGAGGGAGTCAACCGTGACTGTAACTGCCCAGCCCATTGTTACCGCGGAGCGCGAGCGCGCCCTGCTGGCCTCTGTTCCCACAGGTCTGCTGATCGACGGCCAGTGGCGTCCGGCCGCGTCCGGCAAGACCTTTGACGTGGAGGATCCCTCGACCGGCAACGTCCTGTTGAGCCTTGCCGATGCCGGACCGGAAGACGGTGCGGCGGCCCTGGATGCCGCGGCCGCCGCGCAGGATTCCTGGGCGAAGGTTCCCCGCGTGAGCGCGGGGAGATCCTGCGCCGTGCCTTTGAACTGGTGACCGAGCGTGCGGAGGACTTCGCGCTGCTGATGACGCTGGAGATGGGCAAGCCGCTGGCCGAGGCCCGCGGCGAGGTCACCTACGGTGCGGAGTTCCTGCGCTGGTTCTCCGAAGAGGCCGTTCGCGCCTTCGGCCGCTACTCGGTGTCCCCGGACGGGAAGTCCCGGCTGCTGGTGACGAAGAAGCCGGTGGGCCCGTGCCTGCTGATCACACCGTGGAACTTCCCCTGGCGATGGCCACCCGCAAGGTGGCGCCCGCGGTCGCCGCCGGCTGCACCATGGTGCTGAAGTCCGCGAACCTGACCCCGCTGACGTCCCAGCTGTTCGCGGCCGTGATGGTGGAGGCCGGACTGCCGGCCGGTGTGCTGAACCTGATCCCGACGTCCACGGCCGGTGCCACCACGGGTCCGCTGATCAAGGACTCCCGGCTCCGCAAGCTCTCCTTCACCGGCTCCACCGAGGTCGGCCGCCGGCTGCTCTCGGACGCGTCCGAGACGGTCCTGCGGACGTCGATGGAGCTCGGCGGGAACGCCCCGTTCGTCGTGTTTGAGGACGCCGACGTCGATGCCGCCGTTGCCGGGGCGATGCTGGCGAAGCTGCGGAACATGGGCGAAGCCTGCACCGCGGCGAACCGGTTCATTGTCCACGAGTCGGTCGCGGATGAGTTCGCGGAGAAGTTCGCTGCCAAGATGGCCGGCATGACCACGGCCCGGGGCACCGAGGCCGAGTCCAAGGTGGGCCCGCTGATCGATGCGAAGAGCCGGGACAAGGTCCACGAGCTGGTATCCGACGCCGTATCCGCCGGCGCGGTCGCGGTGATCGGCGGCGCAGCGGTGGACGGACCGGGCTACTTCTACCAGCCCACCATCCTCAAAGGTGTCACCGAGGGCACCCGGATCCTGTCCGAGGAGATCTTCGGGCCCGTCGCGCCGATCATCACCTTCGATACCGAGGATGAGGCGGTCCGGCTGGCGAACAACACCGAGTACGGACTCGTCGCCTACGTCTTCACGAGGGACCTCAACCGGGGCATCCGGATGGGCGAACGCCTGGAGACCGGCATGCTGGGCCTGAACGCCGGTGTGGTCTCCAACGCCGCGGCACCCTTCGGCGGGGTCAAGCAGTCAGGACTGGGCCGGGAAGGTGGCCTCGAGGGCATCGAGGAATACCTCTACACCCAGTACATCGGCATCGCCGACCCCTACGCCGGCTAGGAACAGAACCGGTTGCGCCGGACCGGCCTCAGCTCCGGCGCAGCCAGCTTCCCCGACGCACCCGGTTAGCAGCCCCGCGGGTCATTGACCAGCCACCCGCGAGGCCGTGCCGGGTGCGCTGTGCTGCCCGGCGGCCGGCGCGGAACGGGGCCGTGGCGGCACGCCGCCAGGCGGCCATGAGGAGGGCGGCAGCCATGCCGCGCGGAACCGCACCAGCGGTCCGGCATGGGCGCGCAGCGTGGAACGAACCGCGTCGATCCGGTGAGCGGCCGGTGACCCCATGCTTCCCGCAGCAGCGGCACCGCCCGCAGCTTTGGCGGCACTTCCCGGGACGCCGGCGCCGTCGCCCCCGGGGGACGGGCGGCCGTATTGCTGTTGTTCGAAGTCCGCCGTGAGGACCCTGACGGCCTGGTGGCCGGCCGCGTCAATGCCTTGCGGTTCACCGAGGGCGCCCGAGAGGCGCAGCCTGTCGGAGAAATGACGGGGAGTCTCGCTGGTCCGCGGCGCCACGCCGTAGTCCATGGCGAGGTCGCGCAGCTCGGCCCAGGCCTGCAACGCCGCCGCGCTGTCGCCCCCGGCGCCGTACAGCCGGCGGCGGCGCAGCGCGGTGCGCGCCAACTGCGGGGACGCCAGCAGCAGACCGAGGAGCAGCACGCCGCCGGCCGAATACAGCACGGGCAGCCACCGGCTGGCCGCGTCCGCCGTGGCGTCCGCTCCCGGGAGCGGCAGCGGCGCCGCAGTGGGCAGCGGCGCGGGGTTGGGGCTGACGCTCGGCAGGAGGCCGTCGTTGTTTTCGTTCGTGCTGGCGCCGCCGCCGGACTGGGCATCCGTGGCATAGGACGGCACCACACCGCGTGACGGGGTCGGTTCGAACGGCACCCAGCCCAGTCCCTGGAAATACAGTTCCGGCCAGGCATGGGCGTCACGCGCATCGACCTCGTACTCCGGCAGGGCGCCCTGGCCCCCGATCGAAACCGTGGCGCCGGTGGCCCGTCCCGGGGCATAGCCGACGGCGATCCGGCTGGGGATGCCTTCCAGCCGGGCCATCACCGCCATGGCCGACGCGAAATGGATGCAGTATCCGCTCTTCTGGTTCAGGAAGTCCGCCAGCACGGACAATCCGTTGCCGTCATAGCCACCCTGCACCGGGGATTGCAGTGAATAGGAAAATTCGACCGAGCGCAGATACCGCTGGATGGCCAGGGCCTGGGCGTAGGGAGTGGAGCTTCCCGCGGTCACGGCCTCGGCGGTCCTCTGCACAATCTCCGGGACGTTGGCCGGCGTCCGGATGAATTGCTCGGGGACACCCTGCACCGGCCCCGTGGCCTCGGCCAACAGATCCGGGGTGAGCTGAGGGGAGGCGGAGAGCACCACATACTGCTGGTCGCGGGAGTTCGTGTCGACGCCCTTGATGCTCAGTGTGGCCGGGTCCCAGCTCCAGCGGCCGTTGAGGCCGTTGACGGCCTCCGGGGCGTAGGGCACGGGAAGATAGGGGCTGGTGAACTGGCCGGTGTTGACCGCGGTGACCACCCGGACCTCGGTGGCGGCGGATTCAAAGCCCGAATCCATCCGTCCCGTGCCCAGCCGCCGGGTGTCATTGCGGTCATCCGGCGCCCAGTTGTCGCCGTTGAAGCTGTCCACGGTCACGGAGCGCAGGTACGGGGTGCTTGGTGCGTTGGTGGCAAAGGTGATCCGGCCGTCCCCGGTGGGGGCCCGGAGGCTGTTGCCCAGGCTGATCATCGGGTTGAGCCCCGAGGCCGTGCCGAAGGGATTCAGCCGCGAGCCCTGCGGGAACGTTCCCTGGTCGAATCCCGGGATCACGAGCTGCAGCAACAGGGTGAGCGTCAGCGCCACGGCACCGGTCAGGGCGCCGCGCCGGAACTGGCCCGGGTTCCGGGCGGTGTCCGCGCCGGTCCGCGGATCGGGGGCGAACCAGTGGCTGCAGCCGAGGATCAGGAGGTAGCCGGCCGTGGCCGCGGCGAAACCGGCCACACCGACGCTCTGCGGCTTGATCATGGCGGGAACGATGAGGATGGCGAGGATCCCGAGGCCGCTCGTGGCCGGCAGGGCCAGGGATAGGCGAGGGCATCGACCAGGATCACCAGCAGCCCCAAAGCGGCGCAGATCAGCAGGACGATCCCGGCGTTGGGGGCCACCGGGGCGCTTTCCGCCAGGACGGTTTCACTGGCCCGGCGCACGTATCGGCCCAACTGCGCCAGGGTGTCGCCGGAAGGAAGAAAGCCCAGGATGCTGCTGGCGCGGAAGAAGGTGAACGTCAGGATCAGCACGAGCGCAGCCAGCGCACCGGCCGTCACGAACACGCTGCGCCACCGGAGCGCCCGGAGCCCGGCCATCGTGAGGGCCACGGTGAGGACCGTCGAGAGGACAGGGAGTACCAGGCCCACCCGCGCAGCACGCCATTGAGGCTCAGCGCGGCACCGGCGACGGCGATTGCCACCGCGAGGGCCATGAGCCACGGTTGTGCGCCCACCTTCGCCGGCGCCTTCCGGGTCCCCGGGGAGGAACCCTGCGGCGCCGCGGGGAGCCTCCGGCCGGGGAAGCCCCGGACTGGTCTAAGTGCGGGCCCGCGCTGCGCTGCGGTGTCAGTGTCATCGCCGGGCCCCTGATCCACGCCGCACATCGGGCGCGGCTGCCAGCGGCGCGGCGCCGTCCGCGTCGAACGCCGCCCACGCTGCGGGCAGCGGCGATCCCGGGGAGACTGCGACGGCCCGCCAGCCGCCGAGCCGGAGCGTCTCGAGCACACCGTCGAGTTCCTGGAGCCGCTCCGCGATGACCAGCGCAAAGGCGTTCGCCGTGAAGCCGGCAGCCGGGGTCAGCGCCCGGGCCTCGGCCGGCGTGAGATTTCCGAGGATCGCCAGGATGGGACCCCGCATGCGGTGGGCCGCCAGTTTGTCCATCAGCCGGTCGTCGAACGGCTGCGGGCCGGCCTCCGCTCCGGAGGGGTGGCGGCCAGTACCCCGGGAGGAGGCGGCCTCTCTGGCATCCCTGCGGCCGTGGTGGTGGCCGGTGAGCTGGATCGCTGCGAGGCTCTCGGCGATGGACTGCAGGCCGGACGTGCCGACGTACTCTTCGGCCTCCGGCTCGGGGGCGGAGGGCGAGTGCTGGAACGCGGGCTCGCCGGCGGCGTCGAGGAAGCGCAGGGCGTAGTTGCGCTCGGCGAGATGGGCGCCGATGGACATCGCGGCAGTCACCGCCCACTCGAACGTGTCGCTGGTGACGAGCTCGTGGCCGTCCGGCCGGCGGCGCCGCGGTGGGAGGTCCCGCCGGCGGAGAACGCGCCGCGGGTGAAGGCAGCCAGCCGCTGATCCAGGATGATGGTCGCTTCCGGAGTGGTGACGGACTCCTCCTGGCGGACCATCAGCTGCCCGTGCCGTGCCGTCGCCGCCCAATGCACCCGGCGCATCGGATCACCGTGACGGTATTCCCGGGTCATGACGTCGTCGTCGCTCGGGTTGGCACGGATGCGCGTTGCGGTGACGCCGTCGTGTCCCCTGGCCCCGGCCAACCCCGTGACGGGAAGTTCGACGGCGGCGGGCGTCACGGTGAGGATGTCGCCGTCGTCGATGGCGTGGCGGTGCAGCGACAGCCCGAAGGGGTCGCTGAACTCGGCCGTAACCGGCCCGATGATGAACTGGCCGCGTTTCCTGGAGCGCAGATGGTATTCGTACCGGCTCGTCCCGCCCGTTGCCGAACGCGCCGGGAACCGGAATACCGGGGACTCCCCGAACCGGGCGGGCAGGCGCTCCTCCATGAGGGCATGGCCGGATCCCAGGCCGGTCCGGGCGACGGCCAGCCGGACCGTTGCCGTCGCCGCCGTCTCGACGCTGGCGGGGCTGAACTCCCGGTAGACCTGAAAATTCGGCTTGAGCACCCGGGTTCCGGCCAGCGCGAGCAACGGCAGGACAAGCAGCAGGACGGCGAGCGTCAGCAGGTCCCGGCGCCCCATCACCTGGGCGGCGAGGAGGAAGACCGCACCCGCGCCCAGCAGGCCCCAGCCGCGGCTCGTGAAAATGTGCCTGGGGAACCGGTCAATCAGCGCCACGGCCGGGCCACCCTAGCGGCGGTCCGGCAATGTGGCAGCCGGGGCGGCGGCAACTCCGCCACCGGCGGGATATCCGGCGGCATGTCCGGCGGATGATGCCGGCGCCGCCGCCATTTCCGGGCTGACCGGGATCTTCGCCAGGACGGAGCGGATGACGCTCTGGGCGGTCTCGCCCGTGCTCGCGGCTTTGCGGTCCAGGATGATCCGGTGGGCCAGGACGGCTTGGGCGACGCTGACGACGTCGTCCGGCAACACATAGTCCCGGCCCTCCAAGGCCGCCGTGGCTTTGGCCGCGCGCAGCAGCTGGAGCATGGACCGGGGCTCGCGCCGAGCCGGAGCAACCCGCTTTCCCTCGTCGCGCGGCCCAGGGCGACGGTGTACTCCTTGATCGACTGGGAGACATAAACCTGCCTCACCGTCGCGATCATGGAGGCGACCTCGCCGGCGGTGACGACGGCGGTGACCTTGGTCAGCGGGGAGGTCGATTGGTGTGTTTCCAGCATTTCCATCTCGGCGTCCTTGTCCGGGTACCCCATGGAAATCCGTGCCATGAACCGGTCCCGCTGCGCCTCCGGGAGGGTACGTCCCCTCCATTTCAATCGGGTTCTGCGTGGCCACCACCATAAAAGGCTCATCGAGTTTGTAGGACTTGCCGTCCACGGTGACCTGGTGTTCTTCCATGCATTCCAGCAGGGCCGACTGCGTTTTGGCCGAGGCGCGGTTGATTTCGTCTCCGATGACGATATTCGCGAACACCGCACCGGGCCGGAACTCGAAGGACCGGGATGCCTGGTTGTAGATGGACACGCCCGTGACATCGGACGGGAGCAGATCAGGGGTGAACTGGATCCGGCTCACCGAACAGTCGATGGTGCGGGCAAGAGTCTTCGCGAGGAGGGTCTTGCCCACCCCGGGGACGTCTTCCAGGAGCAGGTGGCCCTGGGCCAGCAGCACGGTCAGGGCCAGTTTGGCCGCTTCCGCCTTGCCGTCGATCACCGTGTTGATGGCGGTCAGGATGCGCTCGCTGGCGGAGCTGAACGCTTCCGCGTCCATGGCCACGGGCGGCTGGGCCGCGCGCCGGGTCGCTGGAAGCCCGGTCACGGCGGACCCTTCCCGGAGGTTCTGGCCCTCGGGGAGCGCTTCGTCTAGGGAGGTGCGGTGGTAGTCCATCGGTAGCCTTTCAGCCCTGGTGGTTCCCGGCGGAACGGCATGGAGCCTGCCGGGCCACCTGTCGGGTGTGTGCCTGTGTTCCTGACCGTCTATTCCTAGCCGTTTATTTCCTTAGCCATCTGTACCAGCTTGTCTGTACCAGACTGTCTGTTCCTGAGCCTTGTTTATATCGTTGTTCTATTTTCCTTGTATAGCCAGTCTTTCCACCAGCGTACTAACACAACTGCCGGACCTGACAGAGAGTTCCGGGGAAATATCCGCCGCACCGCTGGCGCGGGAAACGGCGCGGAAACTGGCGCGGAAAATTGGTCGGGAAATGGCGCGAGCGGGTTAACTCCCCGGGATCCCCGGTTCATGGGTCCGGGGCGCCCGGATAGGCTGGGGAATGCGCAATTCCCTGACTCCCGTCCCGTTCCGTGCGCCCGGCAGCGATGGCACCGGCAGGCAGGGATACCCGCCGGCGCCGGAGCCCCTTCCGGTTCCTGTCATGGACAATCACACGCACCTCGATTTCCCCTTCGACGAGCTGAAGGTCGGCATCGCTGACGCTCTCGATGCCGCGGCCGCCGTCGGGGTGCAGGGGGCCGTGCAGGTGGGGTGCGACCTCGAATCGTCCAGGTTCACGGTGCAGGCGGTGGAACAGGACCCGCGGCTGCTGGGTGCCGTCGCACTTCACCCCAATGACGCGCCGGCCTACGCCGCCCGCGGTGAACTGGAAGACGCCCTGGCCGAAATCGAGGCGCTCGCGGCGCACCCGCGCATCCGGGCCATCGGCGAGACCGGCCTGGACTTCTTCCGCACCGAGGGGAAGGGCTGGCCCACCAGCGCCATTCCTTCCGCCGCCACATCGACATTGCCAAACGCCTGGGGTTGACCCTGCAGATCCATGACCGGGACGCCCATAGCGACGTCGTGCAGGTGCTGCGCGAGGAGGGCGCCCCGGACCGGGTGGTGTTCCATTGCTTCTCCGGCGGGGAGGAACTGGCCAGGATCTGCAACAGCGAGGGCTGGTACATGTCCTTCGCCGGGACCCTGACCTTCAAAAACGCCGCCAATCTGCGCGCCGCCCTGGCCATCGCCGAGCCGGAACGGATCCTCGTCGAAACCGACGCCCCGTTCCTCACCCCGCATCCACACCGGGGGCGTCCAAACGCAAGCTACATGGTCCCCTATACCGTCCGCGCGATGGCCGAATTGACTGGATGGGAGCTCTCGGAACTGTGCTCGAGGATCGCCGAAAATACCGTGCAGGCATACGGATCCTGGGACTGATGTGACGAAAGTGCACCCTCCGGTTACATATCCGGTATGCATAATTTGTTGGACGCTTTATAACGCTCCGGTTACAGTGGACAACTATTAGCCGGGGTCGGGGAAGGCCTTCGGATAATTTCACTCCTGCAGGGCGCGCATCGTGGCGAACGAACCATATGCGCGCTCTCGTTTGTGAGTGTGGCAGTGCACACACCTGCCGCGGACAAAACGCACCCCTTGCGGTGCTGCCCCGGGCTGTCGGCGGAGGGTGGACGTGTGCACTTTTCCCGTGCCCGGACGGTCCGAAAGATATGGGCAATCGTGGTCAAGTTCTTCACATCGGATGGCAAGTTCAGCTTCGTCAAGGTGGGCACGCAGCTTGTGGTGCTCGTGGCGCTCGTGCTGGGGCTCGTCGCGTTCGTCGGAAACAACAAGACAGTCACCCTCAACGTTGACGGCAAAGTGAGCTCGGTCCAGACCTTCGGCGGTACTGTCGGCCAGGTCGTCGAGGGCGCCAACCTTGAACTCAAGTCCGCCGACCGGATCACGCCCGCTGCGGATTCCCATGTCCAGGACGGTTCCGTGATCAACGTCAACCTCGCCAAGGCGGTCAAGGTCAGCCTGGACGGCGCGGAGCGGACCATCAAAACCACCTCGCCCACCGTAGGGGAGCTTGTTACGGAGCTCGGCGTGGCCAGCGCCTCCGAGCTGTCCGTCCCGAAGGACGCACAGCTCGCGGTCTCCGGGTCGTTCGTTTCCATCTCGACGCCGAAGGCCGTGAGCCTCGTCGCCGACGGCAAAGCCGCCAAGACCACGACGACAGCCGCCAACGTCGGCCAGCTCCTCGCCGACGCCGGCATCAAACTGGGGGCCAGCGACCGCGTCTCCCAGCCGGGCAACGCTCCCGTGGTCAACAACATGGTGATCAAGGTTTCCCGCGTGGATGTCAGCAAGACGGCGGAAGCCACCGAAGCCGTGCCGTTCAAAACCCTCACCACGGAGGACGCCGGCATGCTCAAGGGCGATGAGAAGGTGACCCAGGCGGGCGCGGCCGGCTCCATCAAGAAGAAGTTCAAGCTTGTTCTGGTCGACGGCCGCGAAGCCTCCCGCACCCTGGTGTCGCAGTCCGTCAGCACGCAGCCGGTCACCAGGAAGGTCACCGTCGGCACCAAGGAAAAGCCGCAGCCGGAAGCCCAGGCCGGGGCCAACACCGGCGCCGGAGCTCCTGCCATGATGAACGAGGCCATGTGGGACAAGATCGCGCAGTGCGAGTCCACCGGCAACTGGTCCATCAATAACGGCAACGGCTACTACGGCGGACTCCAGTTCGACATCCAGACCTGGCTCGGATCCGGCGGCGGCGCGTACGCCCCGAACGCCAGCCTGGCCACCAAGGCCCAGCAGATCGATATCGCCAACCGCGTCTACGCCCAGCGCGGCCTGCAGCCGTGGGGCTGCGGCTGGGCAGCCTCCAGCTAGAGGGGCCTCGCCGCCCCTCAGCTCCGGCTGACGTTCAGGGGACGTCCCAAAAACTCGCACGGTTTCCGCAGCGGCTGACCACGGCAGCGGACACCCGGCCCAGGCCGGGTCCGGTTCCCCGGACCCGGCCTTTGCCATGCCCGGGCCGCCGGCGGGATAGGATACCTAGGTGACTGAACCGACCCCCTCCGCGCCAGGCAGTACTCCAATCAGTACGCCGATGGCTGAGCCGATCAGCACGCCGGCCGGCGCGCCCGCACCATTGATGGGGGCCTCCGATATCCGCCGGCTGGCCGAGGAAATCGGGGTCCGGCCCACCAAGACCCTCGGGCAGAACTTCGTCATTGACGGCAACACCATCCGCAGGATCGTCGCCGCCGCGGACATCCACCCGGACGAGACGGTACTGGAGGTCGGGCCGGGGCTCGGATCCCTCACCCTCGGCCTGCTGGACGCCGCCCGGTCTGTTGTCGCCGTCGAGATCGATCCGGTCCTCGCCGGCAAGCTTCCGGCCACCGTCGCCCAGTGGAGGCCGGACGCCGTCGGGAATTTCCACCTGGTCTTCGCCGATGCCATGCGGGTCACCGAGCTCCCCGCGGAACCCACCGCGCTCGTGGCGAATCTTCCGTACAACGTTGCCGTCCCGGTGGTCCTGCACCTGCTCCAGCACTTCCCGAGCCTCCGCCACGGCCTGGTCATGGTCCAGGACGAGGTGGCCGACAGGCTCGCCGCAGGGCCGGGATCCAAGACCTACGGTGTCCCCTCGGTCAAGGCGGCCTGGTACAGCAGTATGCGCAAGGCCGGCGTCATCGGCATGAACGTCTTCTGGCCGGCGCCCAAGATCCACTCCGGCCTCGTGGCGTTCACGCGCAGGGAGCCGCCAGTCACCACGGCCACCCGGGAACAGGTGTTCGCCGTCATCGATGCCGCATTCGCCCAGCGCCGCAAGACCCTGCGCGCGGCACTGGCCGGTTGGGCCGGCAGCGCGGCGGAGGCCGAACGGTGCCTGCGCGCCGCGGGCGTCGATCCCACCGCCCGCGGTGAGGTCATCGACATCGCGGCGTTTTCCCGGATCGCGGAAGCCCGCGCGACGCCGGCGACATAACGCGGGCGGCCGCCCGCGTTGGGGGTGCCGTGCTTGGAGCCGGACCCCGGCATGCCATAGCGTGGAGCCATGAACGCAGTGAGAGGGCGCTTTACCGCGAGGACTGTCCGGGTCAAGGCTCCCGGCAAGGTTAACGTCTCACTGGATGTGGGACCCCTGCGCCCGGACGGCTACCACTCGGTGGCCAGCGTCTACCTTGCGGTGTCCCTCTACGAAGAAGTCGCCGCCACCAGCACGGACACCGGGAAGATAACCGTCAGCATCAGCCCGGCCAGCACCCTGGACCTCGACGGCGTGGACATCCCCCTCGACGAACGCAACCTGGCCTACAAGGCCGCAGCGATCATGGCCGACGTATCGGAGCACTCCACCGGCGTGCACCTCGAAATCACCAAGCGGGTGCCCGTGGCCGGAGGGATGGGCGGCGGGTCGGCCGACGCGGCAGCCACCCTGCTGGCCTGTGACGCGCTGTGGAACAGCGGGCTTTCCCGCGACGAGCTCTCCCACCTGGCCGCGGAACTTGGCGCCGATGTGCCCTTTTCCCTGCTCGGGGCACCGCCGTCGGGCTGGGCCTCGGCGACGACCTCTCGCCCGCCCTCGTCAAGGCCCAGACTGACTGGGTCCTCGTGACGGCGGACTTCGGGCTGCCCACCCCGGAGGTCTACCGGACCCTGGACCGGCTGCGCGCGGACGAAGAAGCGGTGATCGACGAACCCACCGCCGTGGACCCGATGATCCTCCAGGCCCTGCGGGCGGGCGACGCCGATTCCCTCAGCAGGGTGCTCGTCAACGATCTCCAGCGCGCCTCGATTGAGCTGGCGCCCAGCCTCCGGGACACGCTCGGACTCGGCGAGTCGCTGGGGGCGATCGCCGGGATTGTCTCCGGCTCCGGCCCCACGGTCGCGCTGCTCTCGCACAGCCCGGCGGCAGCGGAGGGCCTGGCCGAAGACCTCCGGCACCACGGCCTTGAGGCCATGGCGGTGCACGGCCCGGTTCACGGGGCACGCATCATCTCCGATACGCTCCTTTAATAGGACTGCCGTCCTCCGCACGGCTCAGTCGGCCTGGGTCGAACCGATCCGGGCATTTGCTTGGCACAATTTTTTCTCTAGGAAAGCAGTTCCCAGTGGCACACCTGCTCGGCGGCGAGAACCTCACCGTCTCGTATGCAACCCGTACCGTTCTTAACGGCGTCACCCTCGGACTCGAAGAGGGCGACCGGATCGGCATGGTCGGCCGCAACGGCGACGGCAAGTCGACGCTCATGCGCCTGCTGGCGATGCGGGCCACCCGGACTCCGGCCGCGTGACCAAGCGCAGCGAAGTCAACATCGGCTACCTGGACCAAAGCGACGTCCTCGACGGCGACCTCACGGTCGGCGCCGCCATCGTCGGCGACCAGGCCGACTACGAATGGGCCCGCAACCCGCAGATCCGCGAGGTGATGGGCGGGCTCGTGTCCGACGTCGACTGGCACGCCAATGTGCACGCCCTTTCCGGCGGGCAGAAGCGCCGCGTGGCGCTGGCCAAGCTGCTGATCGAGGACCACGACGTCATCATGCTCGACGAGCCCACCAACCACCTCGACGTCGAAGGCGTCGCGTGGCTGTCCCGGCACCTGAAGACCCGCTGGCGGGCCAACCAGGGCGCCTTCCTCGTGGTCACCCACGACCGCTGGTTCCTCGATGAAGTCTGCAACAAGACGTGGGAAATCCACGACGGCATCATGGACCCGTTCGACGGCGGTTATGCCGCCTACGTGCTGGCCCGCGCTGAACGCGACCGCTCGGCGTCCGTGATGGAAAGCAAACGCCAGCAGCTCGTGAAGAAGGAACTCGCGTGGCTGCGCCGCGGCGCCCGGCCCGCACCGCCAAGCCCAAATTCCGGATCGAGGCGGCCAACGCCCTGATCGCCGATGTTCCCGAGCCGCGCGACTCGACGGCACTGAGCAAGATGGCCACCGCCCGGCTCGGCAAGGACGTCCTGGACCTCGAGAACGTTTCCCTCGACTTCCTCGGGGCGCCCCCGGGCAGAAGCTCTTCGACAACATCACCCTGCGGCTTGCCCCCGGTGAGCGGCTGGGCCTGGTGGGTGTCAACGGCGCCGGCAAAACCACCTTGCTGAAGCTCCTCAACGGCGAAATCCAGCCCACCTCCGGCAAGGTCAAGCGCGGCAAGACCGTGGTCACCGCCGTCCTGACCCAGGAGGTCAAGGAGCTCGACGACGTCTCGGACCTGCGCGTGATCGAAGTGATCGAGCGCGAAAAGCGTTCCTTCAACGTCGGCGGCAAGGAATTCACCGCCGGCCAGCTCGTGGAGCAGCTCGGCTTCACCAACGAGAAGCAGTGGACCCCGGTCAAGGACCTCTCCGGTGGCGAACGCCGGCGCCTCCAGCTCCTGCGCCTGCTGGTGGGGAGCCCAACGTGCTGATGCTCGATGAGCCCACCAACGACCTCGATACCGACACCCTGGCCGCCGTCGAGGACGTCCTGGACGGCTGGCCGGGCACGCTCGTCGTCGTCAGCCACGACCGCTACCTGCTGGAACGCGTCACGGACCACCAGATGGCGCTCCTGGGCGACGGCAAGATCCGGGCCCTGCCGCGCGGCGTGGACCAGTACCTGGAACTGCGCGAAGCGGCAATGGCCGGCTCCACGATCACCGGCGGCGGCAACCCCGTCACCGCCGCCAGCGGCAGCACCGCCCCGGCCGCCGCCGGCCCTCGGAAGCCGAAAAGCGGGATGCCCGCAAGGCCAAAAATCGCATCGACCGCCAGCTGGGCAAGCTCACGCAGCAGGAGGACAAGATCCACGCCCAGATGACCGCCGCCGCCGCGGACCCTCCGCCGTCGGTAAGCTCGCGGAGCTCAACAAGCAGCTCAAGGACCTTGCGGTCGAACGCGAGGCCCTCGAACTCGAATGGCTGGGCGCCCTGGAAGTCCTCGGCGAATAGGCCGTCCAGCCTGTGCTGGCTGGGTCGGGCCGGGTTGGGTGCCGGAGCCGGAGCCGGCCCGTCGACTTGCCTTGGGTGCCGGAGCCGGCCCTTCCGCGTCGCTTAGACACGACGCAAGGGGACGCTCCGGTCGCTGGGCGACCTCCGCGTCCCGATGCGCCGCGATGCGCTCCTTTCGGAAGGACCGCCTCCGGCGATCAGCGTCACCTCATGGCTTTGGCATAGTTCGCATACGGAGACGGCCCTTCCGCGTCGCCTAGACACGACGCAAAGGGGCCACTCGCTCGCTGGGCGAGCTCCCGCCCCGATGCGCCGCGATGCGCTCCTTTCGGAAGGACCGCCTCCGGCGAGCAGCGTGACCTAACTGCTGCGAAATAGTCCCCGAACGGAACTGTGCGCACTAGCGGCGCGGGGACCTTCGCGTAGTCGCGCATCGCGGCGTATCGGGCTCCAAAGGTCGCTCAGCGACCGCAGGGGCCCTTATGCGTCGTGTCTAAGCGACGGCGAAGGGCCCTCGCGCCGCGGAGGTGACCACGGCCAAGGCGGCCTGCGCCGCGTAGGTGACCACACGGGCGTTCACCGGGCAACTAACCCTCGGACTTCAGCTCCGGGTCTTTTTGCAGGCCGGTGAGGCCGTTCCAGGCGAGGTTGACCAGGTGGGCGGCCACCTCGCGCTTGTCCGGGGTCCGGCTGTCCTGCCACCACTGGCCCGTCATGGCCACCATGCCGACCAGCATCTGCGCGTACATGGCGCCGTCGGCCGAGGTGAAGCCGCGGCGGGCGAACTCGTCGGCGAGGATGTACTCCACCCGGGCCGTGACGTGCGAGAGCAGGGTGGAGAACGCGCCTTCGGGCTGTGTCGGCGGGGCGTCGCGCATGAGGATGCGGAACCCTTCGGTGCGCTCCTCGATGTAGCTCAGCAGGGCCAGGGCGGCCCGCTCGACGAGGACGCGCGGTTTGGCTTCCTCGGACAGTGCCTCGGTGATGGAGCTCAGCAGGATCCGGAACTCGTACTCGACGACCTGGGTGTACAGGCCCTCCTTGGAGCCAAAGTGCTCGTAGATCACCGGTTTGGAGACCCCGGCGGCCGCGGCGATTTCCTCGATGGTGGTTCCGTCCAGTCCGCGGAGGGCGAAGAGCCCGCGGCCGATGCCGATGAGCTGGCTGCGGCGCTGGGGCCCGGTCATCCGGATCCGCGGCACGTAGTCGGCGGCCCGTGCCGGCCTGCCGCCGCGACCCTCCGCCCCTCCGGATACCCCTGCGCTGTTGCTCACCGCTCCATCATGCCCCAGATCACCCGGCGGGAGACGGGCAGCCGCCCCCTGCACACCGCGCAACACGTGGCGGCAACGCAGTATGGCAGAATTGACTCTCGTGCCACAGGCTCAGCGCCTTGGCATGGTCCGCCCTGGTGTAATGGCAGCACCCCGGCCTTTGGAGCCGTGGAGTATAGGTTCGAGTCCTATGGGCGGAACTGTTGCGCGTCGTGGCACCGTAAAACGGCACCCGGCGGGCGCGGCCCGGGATGAGTCCAGTAGGATGAATCTGGCGCCGCGACCGGTGTCCGGGCGGCCCAGACCGCAAGGATCCGGCAACCAAGGCGCATCACCAGGCCCCAGCCGCCGGCCACCCAGATCCACCAAGCAGCGGCATGAGCTAAGCCGCAGAGCAAGGAGAGCCCGTACGTGAGCCCCGAGAACACAGGCCCAGCCGCCGTAATCGTCCTAGCTGCAGGCGCCGGTACCCGGATGAAGTCCCGTACCCCCAAAATCCTGCACGAGATCGGCGGCCGGTCCCTCGTCGGCCACGCGCTGCATGCCGCCCGCACCATCCGGCCGCAGGAGTTGGCCCTCGTCGTCCGGCATGAACGCGACCTCGTGGCCGCCCACGTCGGGGCCGTCGACCCGGCAGCCCTGATCGTCGACCAGGACGAGGTGCCGGGCACCGGCCGCGCCGTCGAAGCCGCCCTCGACGCCCTCGACGCGCTTCATCCCCAGCAGCAGGTCAGCGGCACGGTGGTGGTCACCTACGGCGACGTCCCCCTGCTCACCGGGCAGCTGCTCGGCGAACTCGTCGCCAGCCACGAGGCCGGTAATAACGCCGTGACCGTCCTGACCGCCGTCCTGGACGATGCGACCGGCTATGGACGCATCCTCCGGGCTGCGGACGGATCGGTCTCCGGCATCCGGGAGCACAAGGACGCCACCGACGCCGAACGCGCCATCCGGGAGATCAACTCGGGCATCTACGCCTTCGACGCCGCCGTGCTGCGCGACTCGCTGGCCCACGTCACCACCGACAACGCCCAGGGCGAGAAGTACCTCACCGACGTGCTCGGCCTGGCCCGTGCCGCCGGAGGCCGTGTGGCCGCCGTCGTCACCGAAGACCGCTGGCAGGTGGAAGGCGCCAATGACAGGGTCCAGCTCTCGGCCCTCGGCGCCGAACTCAACCGGCGCACCGTCGAGGCCTGGATGCGGGCCGGCGTCACGGTCGTAGACCCGGCCACCACCTGGATCGACGCCACCGTCACCCTCGACGAGGACGTCCGGCTGCTGCCCAACATCCAGCTGCACGGCACCACCACGGTGGCGCGCGACGCCGTCGTCGGCCCCGACACGACCCTCACCGATGTCCAGGTAGGGGAGGGCGCCAAAGTCATCCGCACGCACGGGTCCGGCTCCACGATCGGCGCCAAGGCGAGCGTCGGCCCGTTCACGTACCTGCGGCCCGGCACCGTCCTCGGCGAGACCGGCAAGATCGGCGCCTTCTACGAGACCAAGAACGTCACCATCGGCCGCGGCTCCAAACTCTCCCACCTGGGCTACGCCGGCGACGCCGAGATCGGCGAAGACACCAACATCGGCTGCGGCAACATCACCGCGAACTACGACGGCGAGAAGAAGCACCGCACGGTGATCGGGTCCGGTGTGCGCACCGGCTCCAACACCGTCTTCGTCGCTCCGGTCCAAGTCGGCGACGGCGCCTACAGCGGCGCCGGGGCGGTCATCCGCCGCGACGTGCCGCCCGGTGCCCTGGTCCTGTCCCTGGCCAAGCAGGAGAACGCCGAGGGCTGGGTCCTCGCAAACCGCCCGGACTCGCTTTCCGCGTCCCTGGCCCAGGCGGCCGGCGCCACCACGACTTCCTCCAGTACTCCGGCAACTACAGAAGAGGGCTAGCAAAAAATGAGCGAAATTACGGCACGCGGCGAGAAGAAGCTGGTGCTTGCCGCTGGACGCGCGCATCCTGAGCTGGCGAGGGAAATCGCCAAGGAGCTCGGAACCGAGCTGCTGCCCCTGGATGCCTACGACTTCGCCAACGGTGAGATCTACGTCCGGGCAGGCGAGAGCGTGCGCGGCACCGACGCCTTCGTCATCCAGGCGCACCCCGCCCCGCTTAACAACTGGCTGATGGAACAGCTCATCATGATCGATTCGCTCAAGCGGGCCTCCGCCAAGCGCATCACCGTGGTGTCCCCGTTCTACCCGTACGCCCGGCAGGACAAGAAGGGCCGCGGCCGCGAACCCATCTCCGCACGCCTGGTCGCCGATCTGTACAAAACCGCCGGCGCCGACCGCATCATGAGCGTGGACCTGCACACCTCGCAGATCCAGGGCTTCTTCGACGGGCCCGTGGACCACCTCATGGCCATCCCGCTGCTGGCGGACTACATCCGCACCCGCGTCGGCGCAGACGACATCACGGTGGTTTCCCCGGACACCGGCCGCGTCCGCGTTGCCGAGCAGTGGGCCGAGCGCCTCGGCGGCGCGCCGCTGGCCTTCGTCCACAAGAGCCGCGACCTCACCGTTCCGAACCAGGCCGTCTCCAAGACGGTCGTGGGGCAGATCGAAGGACGCACCTGCGTCCTGATCGACGACATGATCGACACCGGCGGAACCATTTCCGGCGCCGTCCAGGTGCTCAAGAACGCCGGCGCCAAGGATGTCATCATCGCGGCAACACACGCCGTGTTCTCCGATCCGGCGGCCCAGCGCCTGTCCGAGTCCGGTGCCCGCGAGGTTGTGGTCACCAACACCCTGCCGATTGACGCCAGCAAGCGCTTCCCGCAGCTCACCGTGCTGTCCATCGCACCGCTGATCGCCCGCGCCATCCGCGAAGTGTTCGACGACGGCTCCGTCACCAGCCTGTTCGACGGCAACGCGTAGGCCTCGAGAGAGCGCGGTTGAGCATGCTCAACCGCCTGCCCGTGCGGGGCTGTTTTCCTGATTGCGGCCCCGCACTGGTAGCCTAGAACCGAAACCTTGGCGAGGGAGAGCGCCGGTAAGCCGTGTGCAGACATTATGCACGGTCAACCGGACTGCTGGTATCCGTTATCGACTGGGTCTGAATCTCCTTCTGAAGGGCCGCTGCACAGCAGCCCGGCGTTGAAGGTCGCAAACAGACCTCCGCCCTTGCTGAACACCGATTAGTCCCACAGCTTGAAATCCAACGAGGAGATATCCATGTCTGAGCAGAAGCTCGCAGCAGAAGTCCGCACCGAATTCGGCAAGGGCTTCGCCCGCCGCGCCCGCATGGCCAACCTGATCCCGGCCGTCATCTACGGCCACGGCGCCGAGCCGATCCACATCACCCTGCCGGCGAAGGCCACCACCCTGGCCGTGCGCACCGCCAACGCCCTGCTGACCCTGGACATCAACGGCGAACAGCACCTTGCCCTCGTCAAGGACATCCAGCGCAACCCGATCAAGCAGATCATCGAGCACCTGGACCTGCTGACCGTCCGCACCGGCGAGAAGGTCACCGTTGACGTCCCCGTCCACCTCAGTGGCGAACTGGCTCCGGGCAACGTCCACAACCTGGAAATGACCACCGTCTCCCTCGAGGCCGAGGCCACCCACCTGCCGACCGCCATCGAGGTCAGCATCGAAGGCCGCAGCGCCGGCGAGCACATCCACGCCTCCGACCTGGTCCTGCCGAAGGGCTCCGTCCTGCTGGCTGACCCGGAGGCACTCGTGGTCAACATCTCCGAGGCCACCGAGGTCACCGAGGAAGAGGCTTCCGAAGGCGCCACCGCCGAAGCTTCCGAGGCAGCAGCCGAGTAATTCCGTCGAAATCCTCCGGTGGCCGGGTCCCTTTGGGGCCCGGCCGCCGTCGTCTCCGCCCGGCAGGAACCCGGCGCCCGGAACCTGCCCGCCTAAGCGAAGGACCCACGCATGACTGACACCTGGCTGATCGTAGGCCTCGGCAACCCGGGGGCGGAGTATGCCCACAACCGGCATAACGTGGGCCAGATGGTCCTCGACGAACTCGCGTCGCGGATCGGGAGCGGTTTCAAGTCCCACAAGTCACGGGCCCACGTCCTGGAGGGCCGGCTCGGCATCGGCGGTCCGCGGGTGGTGCTGGCCAAGCCGCTGAGCTATATGAACGTCTCCGGTGGCCCGGTCTCGGCGCTGGCCAAGTTCTACGACATCGAGCCCGGCCACGTCATCGCCGTGCACGATGAGATTGATATTCCCTTCGACACGGTCAAGCTGAAGCTTGGCGGCGGCGAAGGGGACACAACGGGCTGCGGGATATCAGCAAAGCCCTCGCCACCAAGGACTACCTGCGGGTCCGGGTCGGGGTGGGCCGCCCTCCGGGCAGGATGGACACTGCCGACTTTGTGCTGAGGGACTTTGCCGGCCCGGAGAAGAAGGAACTGCCGTTCCTGATCGACACCGCGGCCGACGCCGTGGAGGTCCTGGTCCGGGACGGCCTGCTTGCCGCCCAGCAGCAGTTCCACCCCGCGAAGACACCCTAGCCCGAACACGCCGCGGACTTCCGGCGCGGCGCACCGCGTAACGCGCCGCCGCCGACGTGGCGAATTGCTTCCAAGCTTCCTGAAATGCCGTTATGATCGCTCTACTCTCATGTCGGGGGATAGGGATACGCTACTTCTAGGCGGACGGTCTCAGGTTTGCTGTCCGCAAAGCGGTACAAAGGAAACAACATGTCGAGGGAATCGCTGGGCTGGGGAATGTTTCCACTACATTGGCACCCGCCTCGGAAGAACCTGCAACCGGTCCGCTGGACCGGCACAGGTGGTCAGGTCTCGCGCGCAATGCCGACGCCGACCGGGTTCGCAGCGCCCTGATCGCGGAGGACCGGATGGGCGTGGTCATCACCGGCGACCGCGGCGTGGGCAAGACGCAGGTGGGCCGCTCCTCGGTGATGGGCTTCGGCCCCGACGTCTACACACTGCAGCTCCGCACCCCGGGACCCGGTATTGCGACCCCCTACGGGTGCCTCGCCTTTACGCTCGCCCGGTTGCCGCAAAGTTCCCTTGGCTCGCCGACTGCCATCCTGCACGGCATCACCTCCCGGATCCGTGACGACGCCGCTGGTCGGAAGTGCGTCATCCTGTTGGACAACGCCGGCGGACTGGACGAATTAAGTACCGGCGTCCTCCTCAACCTGCTCCAGACCCGGACCGCGCGGCTCGTGGCCACTGCCCAGCGCACGACGGACCTGCCGCCGGACTTCTATTGGCTCATCACCTCCGGCCAGCTGGCCGAGGTACGGCTCGCCAACCTCACGGAGGTCGAAACCCTTGAGGTGCTCCAGGCCGCGCTCGGACACAGGGTGTCCAGTGCGCTGGCGAGCCAGCTGCACCAGCTGGTCGGCGGCAGCCCGACCCTGCTGCAGGCCGTTGTCTCCGAGCAGATTGAACGGGGCAACCTCGTGTTGTCCGGATCAGTCTGGACCCTGGTGGATGAGGTGGTCCTGGACGGTCGTACCGCGCTGGAAGACATTGTGCGGGCCCGGTACGCCCGGGAAACACCGGTGGCCCGGGAAGTCATCGAAGTGCTCTCCTGTGCCCGGACCCTGCCGCTGGCCCGGCTCGCGCGGATGTACAGCCCCGGGGTCATTGCGGACATGGAAGACGCCGGCCAGATAGTCGTTGACCGCACGGACCGGCATCTCGTTTCGCTCGGGGACCGCTATCTGGGCGACATCGTCCGGAACTGGCTGAGTGTGGAGCGCCGGCTCGAACTGCGCGACAAGGTGCCGGGACACCAGGAGGACGAGCTGAATGAGCTCACCGTGGAAGACCTGCTGGCCTACGCCGCATGGACCCACGATTGCGACGCGCCCCTCGCACCGGCCCACGCCGTGGCGGCTGCCGGCGCCGCCGTCAAACTCTTCGACCCGAAGTTCGCGCTCAAGTGCGCAGGCAGCCTGAGTCCGGCGGATCCGGAATGGACCGAGGGGCAGCTGCAGAAGTCCGCAGCCTACCTGCAACTCGGACTGCCGCTGCAGGCGATGGCCGCCCTGGACGACGTTTCGGAACCACAGATCAGCGCCCTCGGAGCGGCGGCGTACGCGGAACTGATAGCCGCCAAAGCGGACTGCATGTCATGGCTCGAGGACCGGACCGGGCAGGTACCCGACCTGATCCGGCAAGGCCGGCAGCATCTCGACGAGCTCGGTGAGGACGGCCCGGCGGCGTCTGCCCGGGAGCTGATCCGCGCCCGTTTGTGCCTGGACCTCTGCGAATTCAACTATCTCTCCTTTGTCGGTGACTACGCGCCCATGATGGACCGGCTCACCGCGGCGGCCTCGTTGGAAACGGATGACGAGAATCCGGTGCACCGGCTGAGGTCCGCAATCATCCTGATGGAAGCCCTGTGCATGACGGGCAAGGAACTTGAGGCCCGCAAGCTGATGCGCGAGATCGGCGGCCAGCTCGGGGAGTGGTCCAACGTCCCGCGGATCCGCGAAAACTTCGCGTGGAGATCCTTCAACGTGCTGCTGCTGTCCGGACAGTGGCGCCAGAGCATCGACATGCTCAAGGACGCCAGCGGCCGGGCAGGCCACGGGCTGCATTCCGGCAGCGCGCCCACTGACCTGGCCGTGGGCCTCGCCTATGTCTACGCGGGCCGCGGCTACATGGCCCTCGACCCGCTCCTGGCCGCGATAGCGCAGCTCGAAGTCCGGGCAAGCCTGCACTCGCTGCGGCAGGCCTACGCGGCCACAGCCTTCGCGTACGCCCAGACCGGAAATTCCGTGCAGGCCACGGTCTATCTGGACCGGGCGCGGTCAGCGGACGGAGCCGCCCGCTTCGCGGTCCGAAGCTCCGCGGACTTCTGCATGGACATGGCCTCGCGCTGGCTGGGTGATCCGGAGGCGAAGGACCGGCTGGTGCGTTCGGCCGAGGAACACTACCGGCGCGGCCGGTACACCCTGGCCGGTATCTTCATGCTGGGCGCGACGGTCAACGGCTCCACCAAGGACTTCCAGTTTATGGAAGAGATCGCGGCGCTCCGGCAGGGCCCGCTGGCGGAGCTGTCCCGCACTGTCGCCGTGGGCAGCCGCAAAAGGATGCCGCCATCATGCTGGAAGCCGCCGGCCAGGCAGCCGCCATGGAACTTGACGCCGTCCAGGCCCGATGCGCCGCCCTCGCCTACGACTTCGCCAAGGCCGCGGGTCTGAGCGGGAAAGCGAGCGCCGCACACGCCATCCTGGAGAGCCTTGCGGGTTCCGTGCCGGCCCTGCCGATCATGCCCCGGAACAAGGGGCCGCTGCTCACGGAGAGGGAGCGCCAGATAGCGACACTCGCCGGCAACGGGGTCTCCAACAAGGACATCGCCCTGGCCATCGGCATCTCTGTGCGGACCGTGGAAGGACACCTGTACCAGGTGTTTACCAAGCTGGGAGTTTCTTCGCGAAGTGATCTGCTTGGACTCATCTAGGAAACGCGCAGCCGCCCCGAGGAGGCGGGAGGATCCACCGCCCTGGCCGGCCGCGCGGAGGACCTGGGCTCGGCGGTGGAGGCGATCCAGGGCAGCACGCACGTCGCGGTCCTGCTGCTCGGGGACAGCGGGATCGGCAAATCCACGCTCCTGGACGCCGTGGTGGCCGAACTGGGAACAACCGTCACGCCGGTCCGCATCCATGGCAGCCCCTCGCTGACGAACGTGCCGTACGGGGTGCTGGGTCCGTTTATCGTCGAATTGCCCGTTCAGGAGGCCACATCGCAGCTCGCGGTGCTCAGGACCCTCTGGTCCCGGCTGGAGGAAGAACGCCGCGCCTCCCAGATGCCCTTGCTGCTGATCGTCGACGACGCCCATGACCTTGACGAGGCCACCGCGGGGATCCTGGTGGAACTCGCCGCCGCCGGCTGGGCGAAACTGCTTGTGGCCTCGGCCACCCGGCCGGGTTTGCCGGAACCGCTGCTGCAGCTGTGGTTTGAAGGAATAGCCGAACGCATCGACCTCCGCCCGCTCACCCAGGGGCAGACGACGGAAATTCTGGAACGGGAGCTGGGACCCCAGGTCCTGCCGAACGTCGCCGAAATCCTCTGGGAAGCCTCCGAGGGCAACCCGCTGCTGCTCCACGGGCTGATCGACGATGCAAAAAAGGACGGCACACTGCTGCAGCGCAACGGGGTGTGGCTGCTCGGGCGTCCCCTGAACAGCCACGGGGACCGCCTGTCCGACGTCGTGCGCCGGCAGCTGCTCCGGCGCTCGCCGGAGGAGCGCCAGGCCCTGAACCTGATTGCCCTGGCCGAACCGGTGTCCCGCGAGCTGATCGAGTCCACAGTGGGCCAGGACCCGGTGGCCGTACTCATTGAACATGAACTGATCCGGGTTACGCCGGCACCCCACCCTCAACTGCGGCTGTGGCACTCGATCTATGCAGACACCCTGCGCAACCTCATTTCTCCGGCGCGCAGTCTCCAGCTCCGGCAGAGCCTCCTGCGGCTCATGGACAGCGAACCGACGTCGGCGGAAGGCCTGCTCCGGCAGGTGAGCTGGTCGATGGAGTGCGGGGCGGAGGTCGACGACCGGCAGCTGCTGCGCGCAGCCGTGCTGGCCAGCCGGCTCTACGAGGACGAGCTGGCACGCAAGGCCGCCGCCCTGATCAAGGATCCTGAACTGCAGGTGGCGGCACGGTCTGTGATCGCGCGGACATACTTCAACACCTCGGACTATGCGGCCGCCCGGGACATCCTGGAGGCCGACTTCGCCAAGGGACTCAGCGTGGCGGTCCTACTGACGGGCACCCTGATGTGGGCTGCTGTGCAGGCCGCACTCGGCCACAGCCCCGCCGACATCATGGACCGCGCCGGAGCCCTCCTGGAGGCCGGCGAACGGCTCGCCGAGGAAAACCCCGAGGACGCGGAGGGAATCCTCAAGGCGACGCGGGAGCGCTATGCCACCATGCACGCCATGGTGTTCGCGCTGGCCGGCGAGTACCCGGACGGTGACAGCGCACAGGCCGCCGTGTTGGCCGGCCCGCCGGCCAACACCCTTGAGGCGGCCTTCAGGCTGGCCCTGGAATCGGAACAGCTCCTCGTACAGGGTAAGGCCCTGCAGGCGTTCGCGACGGTGTCCGAGGCGCTGGAATCCGCGGGCTCCGGACACGACGAACTGTACTTCCTGGCGGAATTCCTCGTGGCGCGGGCAGCCGCAGCGATCATCCATGGCGGCGACTGGGAAGCAGCGGAGACGCTCCTGGCTGGAGTAGCAGCCGGTCCCGGACCCAACCGCATCTCGTTCGGCGGGGAGTCCACGCCGCGCACGGCGTTATCCTGCTGTACCAGGGCAAGGCTGCCCAGGCCCTGCACACCCTCAGCGCGGCACTGGAGTCACTGCGGCTCGCAGATCCCCAGCAACTCTTCGCCCTGACCTCTTCCATGGCCTTCGCCGCCGCCGCCGAAGTCGGGGCCAAGGACAAGGCCGCGGCACTCCTCGCCGACTATGATGCTGCGCCGCCGGCAGTGTCACGCTATCTGCGCATCCTCTCGCAAATGGCAGTCACCTACGGCAAGGCCAGGCTCGGCAACTATCCGGGCGCGATTGACGAGCTCCGGGCGTTGGGCCGTCCCCAAACCGGGGTTCCCACGGCCGGTCTGGAGTTCGACTCACTCGCCTTCTGCCTTGCGCTGGGGGACCGGGATGCCGCGTCCCGGGTGCTCGAACTGCAGCCCGAACTCGAGGGCCCCAGGGCAGCTGCCATCTGCCACTATGCGGCAGCGATCAGCACCGACCTGGCTACAGACCATCTCGAAGCCGCCAAGAGCTGCGAAGACGCCGAACTGTGGGGTTTCGCGGCGCTGGCCTACGATGCCGCCGCGAACGGCTACCGGGCGGCCGGTGACACCCTCAGGGAGCGCGTGGCGCTGTCCCAGCGGAAGCGGTGCCTGGACCGAATGGACAGCGTTGACGGCCAGGAGCCGGAAGCCGATTCCGACGCCCTTGGCGTGCTGACGCGCCGGGAGCGCGACATTGTGGCACTGGCGGTGCGCGGCCTCAGCGACCGCCAGATTGCCGCCGAGCTGCAGGTATCCATCCGGACGGTCGAAGGCCACCTGTACCGCAGCTATGCCAAGCTCAATGTCAGCGGCAGGGACCAGCTGCCGGGTGTGTCCACGGACTAACCGCCGTGACCATCTTCAGGGTCTTCGATGCCCGGCACGCTGTAGAAATCACTTCCTTCCCCGCCCCGGCGTGCGTAGGGCCGCGCAACGGGCAAGTAGGCTCCGGGCCACCCGGGTATGGGGACCGCGTAGCCGGACGCCGCAAGCGTCAGGAGCCCGTTGCCGTGACAAGTACCCTCGATCACGGTTCGTTCGGAACCCGGCACGAATTCGAGTACGGACTACCGGTGCCCCGGTGCCGTCCGGTTCGCTAAATTGTATTCAGGCATCAGGAATCACCCACCAGGATTCTCCCGCCCACCAGGATTCACCCGGGAAGTACCACCCGACAAAGGACTTTGAACGTGGAGCCATCAACGCGGAAGCGGCCCAGGCCCTCCGATGAAGCTGCCAGGATCGCCGGCCTTCGGGACCTTCCGCTCTGGTGCAGTAGACACTAAATTTTTTCTATGGTCTCCCCAATTGGTTCCCGCTTAGAGCGTGAACCCCTTTGACGGAGCCGACGGCGTCGGAACCTTCTGAGACCGAGGTTCCTCCCCAGCCGCCGTCGGCTCCCTAAGCTTTACGGTCCGCAGTCCTGGCTCGGCCGCCCGCAGGCCGGGCGGCCGTGCCAGGACTGTGTCGCCCACCGGGTGGCAGAAGCTCGCAGCTGGCAGAGGCCCGCAGCGGCACGGCACCGACCGGGGCCTGAGCTGCATCGATGCGCCGGTCCCGGAGCCTTGGTCCACGGGCGGAAAATGGCATATTGCCCGGGAGCCTGTGGGGCAGCTCCGACTACTTGGTTTTGTAACCTTGAGGGCCCTCTGATTCTGAGTACACCTGCGTAGCCTACGGCCGATCACCACGTTGGTAATCGAGTAGCACTTACGCATCCCGACAAATCCCCGTATCCATAAATTGGACCTATCGGTAGTCAATACTTTGATTGCGAAGGTCTCTCTCATGTTTCAGCAAGAAGCCGGCCTGCCTGTGGGCAGCGGCAGAACAGATGTGATTTCAGCCGCCCAACAGCAGGGGAAGGGGTGGCACCAGAAGCATTACACCCGGCACAAGACCGTCCTGGACGTCGTTGCGGCGCTGACCTCGGGAACCGGTTGCGGGGCGGTGATTGTGGGGGAACACGGGGCCGGAAAGTCGTTCATTGCCCAGCGGGCCCTTGAACAGCTCGGTGATGACTTCCTGGTAGTCCAGGTCCGCGGTAGCTCCATCTCCTCCAAGCTTCCGTACGGTGCGCTGAGCGTACTTCTTAATGAACTCGATTCCTCCCACCTTGAGCACCCGCTGATGGTCCTGCGTGGCCTGACCCAGCTGCTCCATACCCGCGCCCAGGGCCGTACCGTCGTACTTTTTGTCGACAATGCCCATGACCTCGATGAACTGTCCACCATGATGGTGGCCCAGCTCTGCGCCGGCGGCCACGTCCTGTTGCTCGCCGCGTGCGTTGACCTGCCCAACCTGGGCAGCGACATCATGGGGCTCTGGAAGGATGACCTGCTGCGCCGGGTGGATCTTGGTCCTTTCGATTTCAGTGAAACGGCGGACAGCCTCGCCCAGGAGTACGGCGGACACTTCTCCCACACGGCGGCACGCGCCCTCTGGAACGCCAGCGGCGGCAATGCGCTCTTCCTGCACTCCCTGGCCCGGGAGCAGATCAAGCTGGGCGTCATTGTCCGCCACGAGGACTCGTGGGTCCTGGGGGACCGGCCGGTGGCGCTGGCCGGCGAGATCCGGGACGTGCTCAAGGCCCGCCTGAACCGGCTGAGTCCGGGCCAGCGTGACGTCTTTGAGCTCTTGTCGCTCGCAGGGGCCCTGCCCTGCAGACCCTGATGCACGTGTCGAAGGCACAGGACATCGACACCCTTCAGGAACGGGCACTGATCCGGGTCAGCCATGACCATCCGCCCATGGTGAGCATCACCAACCCGGTCACCGCGGGAATCGTCGCCAGCGTCGTGCCGCCCGGACGCAGTGCGGAACTCCGCCGCCGGCTGGGTGCTGTGCTCCAGGACCAGGACCTCGACGAATACACCGGGTCCACTGCGGTCGCCTGGGCACTCGACTGCGGTGAAGAAGTGGATCCCCATCTGGCGTTGGCGGCGGCCCGCCTCGCGAACAAGGAATCCGATCCGCAGTCGGCCCTGAGGTTTACCCGGGAAATCGCCGGACGGGAGAAGCCGACGGACGTGGCCGTCGAGTCGGCCCGGGCCCTGATCTCCCTCAACAACGACGAAGCGGCCCGCCGCGTCCTGGCCGACGTCGAAAAGCGGGCCGGTGACGGACTGGCATTGGATGAATGGGCCTCCCTGCAGCTGCTGTGGGCCGAGCTGGACAGGCGGAGCCCGGCCCCGGCAGGAAACGCGCTGGCCCGGCTGCAAGAGATTGAGCTGCGGCTCACGGTAGCCGGGGACACCGGAAACGGGCCCGATTCGGTGGCTGAGCGCGTGCGCCTTGCCTACGCCGAGCTGGCAGTCTTCGACGGCCGGTACGGTGATGTCCTGCAGATGTTCCAGGATGTGGATACGACGGATCTGAGCAGTGAAGCCAAGATCCGGGCGGCGAGCCTGCTGTCCGAAGCGAAGGCAGTCACCGGCGACGTCCTGGGTGCTGTGGTGCTGGGCAAGCAGGTCACTCTTGCCGCCGGCTTCCTGGATCTGTCCGACGCGTTGCTCCGCGACATCCGGGGACGGTTCCTGCTGATTCTGCTGTTGTCCGCAAAATTCCGGGACGCCGCAGACTTCATTGCGGCCACCTCGGAGGCCTGGGACGCGCAGCCCCGGCTGGGCAGTATGTTCGAGATCGGACAGGGAATCGTCGACCTCCACCGGGGAGACGTCACCGGGGCACTGCAGCGGCTCCAATCCGGGGTCTGGCAACTGAGGATGCACGATCCCGATGCTGTCGCCGGACTTGCAGTTGCGGCCTGCGCCTACGCCTTCGCACTTCAGGGTGATGAGGAGAAGGCCGGAGCGCTGCTGGTGGACGTTGAGGACCCGCAGCCCAGGGCATCGTGGTTGGTGAACCGGATGACGCGGTACTTCGAGCTTTCTGCGAAGGCGGAAATCGGCCAGAAGACCGAGGCGCTCCGCGCGCTGAAGCAGGAAGCCGACAGAGATACAGAAGCCTCTGCACTTGCGACCGGGCTCCAGTTCCTCGCCGCGGTAGCCCGGGTGGGAGACCGCCAGGCAAGCCAGAAACTCGCCGATCTTGCGGGCCAGGTCAGCGGGCGCTTCGCCGGCTTGTGTGCGCGGTTCGCGGAAGGTTTGAAGAATTCCGACAGCGAGGAACTGCTGGCAACGTCCAAGGACGCCGATACTGCCGGCAATGCGGTCTTCGCCAGGGATGCGACCAGAAAAGCGGTCAGCTGCGCCAACGACGCGGGCAACCGCATTTCCCTCAGGATGGCCCAGCGCACGCAGCAGTCCCTCGAAGACCGGTTCGGCAACCCGAGGAACGGTGTGCTTTCCCTGCTCACCTCGACACTGACAGCCCGGGAATCCGAGGTGGCCGTCAGGGCGGCCGCGGGTACTTCCAACCGGAAAATCGCGGACGAGATGCACGTTTCTGTCCGGACAGTTGAAGGGCACCTGTACCAGGTGTACGCGAAACTGCACGTCGCAAGCAGGTCGGAACTCAAAGATGTCATCTCCGGACCTGTGGAACACGCACGCCTCGGCTAACCGGCCCGGCTCCTTATCCTCCGGGCGGTGGGATCCGCCGCGCCGCAGGAAGGGCCACAGGTGGAAGGGCTGACTGAGTCCGCCACTCTCGTCGGCCGGTCCGGGGTCGTCAAGGACATACTCCGCTGCCTGCGCGATGGCGGGATGTCCGGCGCCCTCATCGTCGGCAACCCGGGCACCGGGAAAACCGCAGTCTCCAGGGCGGTCATCCGCGAACTCGAGCCGAACACGGCCGTGATTCGACTAGCGGCGACCCCGGCACTGTCGGCGGTGCCTTTCGGCGCGCTGTCGCCCTACCTCGGCGAGTTGCCGGCACAGGATCTGGACTCGTTCTCCGCCGTCGTGAAAGCCGTGACAGACAGCATCAAAGCGCAACCAAGCAAGCCGCTGTTCGTCATTGACGACGCCCAGCGCCTGGACCGCGGAACCACCCAGCTTGTTGCCCAGGCCGTCGCCACCGGCGCCGCCAACGTCCTGGCCACGTGCCGGCCGGGACTGCTCATCCCCGAGGAATTCCTGGCCCTCTGGGATGACGGGATCCTCGCGAAATTCGACCTGGGGCCACTCACCCGGGCCGAGGTGCACCAGCTCTGCGAGCAGGTTCTCCGCGCCGATGTCTCGCCCTGGGCCACCGCGATCCTGGCCGATGCCTCCGCCGGGAACCCGTATATGCTGCTGTCCCTGATCGAACACGCCCGGGACACCGGGGCCTTGGGACTGCGACATGGCATCTGGTTCCTCCTTTCCCGACCCGTTTTGTCCGATATCCCGGTCGCGGACCTGATTGGCCACGAACTGCGGTCGATGTCACCCGAGGAAAGGACAACCGCCGCCATCGTGGCCCTGGCGGGACCGCTTTCGCTCGGCCAGCTGCTGGGATTCGGTGGCCCGAAAGCCGTCGACGCCCTGGAGATGGCCGGTATCATCACCGTCTCACGAGGCGCTGACCGCACCGTCCGTGCCGCGAGTCCACTGATCGGCGAGATCATTCGCCGCTGGGTTCCGGCCGGCAGAAGCGCCGGACTGCGTGCCAGTTTTGTGTCACTGCCGCCGGGTGCATCTGTGCCCCCGGACGCCCTGCTGAACCGGGTCCGGTGGGCTCTGGACTGCGGAGCCGACGTTCCGGCGGAGCAGCTCCTTACGGCGGCTTGCGCTGCCAACGTCGCCCTCGACGCGCAGGCCGCGCTCAGGACCGCAGAGGCCATATCCGATGACGCGATGATTCCCGAAGCCCGGCTGCAGATGGCCTATGCGCGGTATCTGCTGGGCGACGGCGCAGAGTCCGAGAAATTGCTGCAACTCGCGGAACCCGTTCCGAACGATACCTCCCGTTATCTGGCGGCGCTGTTATCCGCCCGCCTGCGGGGACGCTCGACGGCGCCGCTGACCGGCGCTGCCTCCGGCGGCGTTGCGGGTCCTGCCGGAACACCCGACGCCGGTCCGCTGCGCGACAGCCGGGGCACCTTTCACGCTGACGCCGCCGTCGGGCCATCGTGGCTGGACCTTGCCACGGTGACAGTGGCGGCCGGGCTCGCCGGAAGCCAGCCATACGGCGTCCACGGGGACCGTGAGGGCGGGCTGAGCAAGCTTGTTGGGGCCGCCGGGGAGCAGCCCGAGATCAAGCTGACGGCGGAGTCGCTGCTCGGCGAACTGCTCTGTGCCAAAGGCAGGATGGCGGAGGGTCTTGGGCTCGCCCGGGAGGCCTGGCAGGAGGCGCAGAGCGCCGGCATGGCACTGCCGCTTGTCTATGAAGACCTCCTGGTGCGCTACAGCCTGACCATGAACTGGGCCGGGGAATGGGAGGCGCTCGCTGCGGCCCTCGATGAGTACGAGGCCCACTACCCGTCGAGGCTGCTGCTCAGCGGCGGCATCCTGCACCTGATGAGGGGCCTCGCCCGCGTCCGTCAGGGGCGCATGCCCGAAGGTAGCGCCGAACTGGTTCTCGGCGTCGAGGAACTCGCGATTGCCGACCCCTGGGAGTTGCTGCCCTTTGCCCATGCCGTGGCCGCCTACGCCGCTTCGACCGTGGGCCACACACAGGAGGCAGAGGAGCATGCGGCCGCCTTCCGGCTGTCCCGGTACCGCGGGCCGGGGTCCGTTCCGCTGCTCGCCGAGGCGTACTCAACCGCGGCCGGGGAGCGCCCGGCGGAGCCGGGGCGGCCGGCAAGAGGCTCGAGGGTCTTGCTGCGGAGGCCAGACGGCAGGGGCTGCAGGGCATCGAGACCGACATCAGGCGTCTTGCCGTGCGCCGGGGAGACGCAGGGGCCGCCGACGCTCTGGCCGTCAGCAGCTCCGCGGTGGAGGGCCGTGAAGCGGGAATGCTGCACGACTACGCGCTCGCCGTGCTGCACTCCGACGACGCCGAGCTCGTCCGGATCAGCGACAGGGCGCTGCGTGGCGGCTTCGTGCTCCTGGCCCTCGAAGCCGCGCAGCAGGCCGAGCGGTGCCTCGCGGAATCCACCGACAAACGGAAACTGCTCGCCGTCCAGCGCAAGATCCAGAACCGGATGACCGCCGCCGGGATGGCTGCCCACATTGACCTCGTTCGGCCCGAACAGGACGCGGAACTTACCGCCAGGGAAACCGAAATCCTGGACCTGGTGTCCGGCGGAGCCACGAACGCCGAGATCGCCAGCAGCCTCCACGTGTCCCAGCGGACCGTCGAAGGGCACCTCTACCGCCTCTTCGCCAAGCTGGGCGTCAGCCGGCGCATTGACCTGATGGACACGGGCGGCGATCCCCACCCGCCCTGATGCGGCAATGTGGCCCGGGGCCAGCGGCAGAATCCACGGTCCCGTTCCGTGGGATGATGGATAGTAGTCCATTTGACCCCAATCCGAGGAGGCCAGCGTGGTTTTTGTGCCCACGTCAGAGTCCCAGGCCGTGCTCACGCCTGCACTGACCGACGACGAGGTGCTGCGGATCCGCAACGACTTCCCCGTCCTCTCCCGGTCCGTGGGCGGGCACCCCTTGATTTACCTTGACTCCGGTGCCACGTCCCAGAACCCCTCAGCGTCATTGAAGCTGAGCAGGAATTCTATGAGCAGCGCAACGCCGCCGTGCACCGCGGTGCCCACTCCCTGGCTGTCGAGGCCACAGAGTCCTTCGAAGATGCCCGCGAAACGCTCGCGGCCTTCCTGGGCGCGGGGGCCGACGAGATCATCTGGACCTCCAACGCCACCGAGGGCCTGAACCTGCTCAGCTACGCGTTCCTGAACTCGTCCCTGCCAGGCGCCGGTGCTACGGCCGCACGGTTCGCCCTGGGCGCCGGCGACGAGATTGTGGTCACCGAGATGGAGCATCACGCAAACCTCATCCCGTGGCAGCAGTTGGCGGAGCGGACGGGCGCGAGCCTCCGGTTCATCCCGGTCGACGACGCGGGCGTGCTGGACCTCGAAGCTGCCGGCGGCATCATCAGCCCGGCCACCCGGGTACTCGCCTTCAGCCACGCCTCCAATGTCCTGGGCACGATCAACCCGGTCAAGACGCTTGTGGCGATGGCCCGCCAGGTGGGTGCCCTGACGGTGCTGGACGCCTGCCAGTCCGCGCCCCACCTGCCCCTGGACGTGCAGGACCTCGGCGTTGACTTCGCGGTCCTTTCCGGACACAAAATGCTGGGCCCCACCGGCATCGGTGTGCTGTATGGCCGGTCCGAGTTGCTGAACGCGCTGCCGCCTTTCCTCACCGGCGGATCGATGATCACCACGGTGACGATGGAGCGCGCCGCGTTCCTGCCCGCCCCGCAGCGGTTCGAGGCCGGCACCCAGAAAGTCTCCCAGGCCATCGCCCTCGCGGCCGCGGCGAACTACCTTACCGAGACCGGGATGGACCGTGTCCACGCCTGGGAATCCCTGCTGGGGCAGCGCCTCGTCGAAGGTCTGGCAACCATTCCCGGCGTGCGCGTCCTCGGCCCGGCACCCGGACAGGAGCGGATCGGCCTGGCGTCCTTCGACGTCGCCGGTGTGCACGCGCACGACGTCGGACAGTTCCTGGACAGCAAGGGAATCGCGGTGCGGGTCGGGCACCACTGCGCGCAGCCGCTGCACCGCCGCCTGGGCCTGACAGCGAGCACCCGCGCCAGCACCTACCTGTACAACACGACGTCCGACGTGGACGCGTTCCTCGCGGCTGTCGCCGGGGTCCGAGCCTACTTTGGAGCCTAAGGACAGGCGCGCATGAGCCTTGAACAGTTGTACCAGCAGATCATTCTGGAACACGCCAAACTGCGGACCGGCAGCGGACTGGCGGAGACACCGGTTCCGGCCGGGACGTCGTCCGGCCAGTCCCACCAGCTCAATCCGGTCTGCGGGGATGAGATCACGGTCCGGGTGGCGGTGTCGGAGGGAAAGGTCGCCCAGCTGCGGTGGGACGGGGCCGGTTGTTCGATTTCCATGGCGTCGGCCTCCGTGCTGGCCGACCTTGCCGAGGGCATGGAAGTGGGCAGCTTCACGGAGGTCATCGACCATTTCCGCGAAGTCCTGCGGTCCCGCGGGAAACTCGCCGCAGATCCTGAAATCCTCGGTGACGCGTCAGCCTTTGAAGGTGTGTCGAAATACGCCGCCCGGGTGAAGTGCGCCATGATTTCCTGGGTGGCGGCCGAAGACGCCCTCGCCCAGGCACTCGCCCCCAGCACACCAGCACCCTAGCCAACACAAAACGGCCCGGCGCCCTATTCGGGCGCCGGGCCGTTTTGCTGCAGGCCTGCCGCCGGGCGAAGCCCGGCTGGAAGAAGAGCCCCGTTAGCCGAAGAGGCCGGCAATCCCGATGGCCGCCGTCGCCGCCCCCAGCAGCAGGGAAATGCTGACGAGGACGACGTGGACGGTCAGGAAACGCGTGGCTTTGCCGTTCGCGTCGCGGGACCTGGGGTCCTTCATCACCCGGCGCAGGAACTGCGGCCAGACCGCGAGGGACCACACGCCGGCGACGATCAGGACGACGGACAGGACTACCGGAAGCTCCATGCGCTAGTGGCTTTCGAGCCAGGCCTGGGCCTGCGTGGACTGGATGTTCAGGGCCTTGCCCACCATCGGTTCGGCTGCTTCGGCAATCTTGCCGCCCAGGAACGGCACCGAGGACGTCACGGTGCCCTCAAGCTCGATCCGGGTGCTGCCGCCGTCGGAGACGAGGCGCTGGACGGCATTGACATCCAGCGGCGCGCCGGAGATTTTCAGGGTGATGTTGCTGAGCCGGGAGCCGTCGGCGGCGGGGGCGTCCCACTTCTCGAGCTGCGTCACCTTCAGGCTTTCGCCGACGAACTTCCGGGCAATGTCCGGCATCCGGGTGGTCGGGATGGTCCGTACCGTGGTCGTGCTGAAAGCGCCGGCCGTGTCGCCGTCGACGGCGAAGGATTCGAGGGTGCCGCCGACGAGCTCGCTCGTGTGGCGCAGGAAATCTTCGTTCACGAAAACAGCGGTGACGCGGTCGACGCTGTGCGGAAGGTTGGTGGATGCACTCAAAGCCATAGGGGTCCTCCGTGGAGTGGAACTGGTCGATTCGGGCTCCAAACATCTTACGGGGTGTGTCCGGCAGGCTCCGATTCGAGATCCTGGAGATCCTTCGCCGCGGCCGTGATATTCCGCGACATGGCAGGGAAGATGAGGCTGTGGAACGGCAGGACCGCCAGCCAGTACAAGCGCCCGCCGAGACCCTTCGGGAAGAAGATCGCCCGCTGCCGGTACCGGCTGCCGGTTCCCTCCGGCTCCACCGAGAGCTCCAGCCAGGCCCGGCCCGGCGCCCGCATTTCGGCCCGCAGCCGGAGCAGCCGGCCGCGGTCGATCCGTTCGGCCCGCCACCAGTCCACCACCTCGCCTTCGGCCAGCAGATGCGGGTGCCGCCTTCCCCGGAGCAGGCCGGCCCCGCCCGTGAGCTTGTCCAGCCAGCCGCGGACGCGCCACGCCAGCGGCAGCGAATACCAGCCGTTGCGGCCGCCGATCCCTTCGATGATGGTCCAGACGTGCTTCGGGTCCACCGGGCTGGAATACGTGCGCTCGTCGAGGTACACGCGGTGACCGGCCCAATCCGGGTCGCTGGGCAGGGGATCGGCGTCCGCCCCCGCACTGGCCCAAGTGGTCTCCACCTGGCCGTCGCGCTCCTTGCCCAGGGCGAGGGCCACCGCGCGGCGGTAGGGCGTCAGCCCGCCGTCGGGCAGCGGGATGTACGCATCGATATCGTGTTCCCGCGAGACGGCGTCATGCTGGAGGGACTCCACGAGCGGCAGGGACATCGACAGCGGAATCGGGGTCACCAGCGCAACCCACAGTCCGGCGAGTTTGGGCGCGGGAACCGGAAGCGCAAGGACCCAGCGCCGGGGAGCCCGGCCTCGGCGGCGTATTCCTGCATCATCCCGGCGTAACTGAGGACCTGGCGCGATCCGATGTCAAAGGTGCGGTTGATCGGGCCCTCCAGCGCTGCTGCGCCGACGAGGTAGTGCAACACATCGCGGACGGCGATCGCTTCGATTTTGTTGCGCACCCAGCTGGGGGCGGGCATCACCGGGAGCGTCTCGGACAAGTGCCGGATCATCTCGAACGACGCCGACCCGGAACCGATCACAACGCCGGCCTGGAAAACGATGGCGTCCACCGGACTGTCCAGGAAGACCTTGCCCACGGCTTCGCGGGACCTCATGTGGGTGGAGAGCTCGGCATTGGCCGGGTGCAGGCCGCCCAGGTAGACGATCCGGCCCACTCCGGCGTCGGCTGCGGCCCGCGCCGCGGTCCCGGCCATTGCCTTTTCCGTGGCTTCGAATCCCGCCCCGGCGGCCATGGAGTGGACCAGGTAGTAGAGAACGTCGACGCCGTCCAGGGCCTCGCGCAGGGCATCGCCGTCGTCGAGGCTGCTTTGGACCACCTCGACGTCGTCCAGCCAGGGCACGCCGGCGATCTTCGCCGGCGTCCGGACCAGGACCTTGACAGTGTGTCCGGCCTCCAGCAGCCGCGGTACCAGCCGCCCGCCGATATAGCCGGTGGCGCCGGTGACCAGCACCGTACGTGGATTGTCGCTCATGGAGTCTCCTCGGAGGTGGTACAGCTTGGACAGCAAGCTTAGCAATCACGGTACGCGACCGTCCGGCGCGGCAGAGCCCCGCCCGGCCGCCCGCTCCCCAGCCACGTCACATCAGGCACACGGACCAATAAAACTTCCTCTACCACCCTCCGCATCCACCAGCCCACGCGTCCCAAGAATTTCCAAAGGCCCCACGACGATGCTGTGGCCATCCAGTGCACCGAGCGACCACATTCAGGGGGAGCCGGTATGACTCGATGGAGGTATGCATCATGGCGAAACATCGCAAGACCCGAGGGGGTCGGCAACCCCAAGTTAGAGGGAAGGCACCAGGTGTCACGCGCAAGTTCGCGGCCGGTGCCCTCGCTCTCCTGCTCAGTGCGGGGTTGTCCCGACTGTTCTGGCGCCCGCGGTTTCCGCGGCGCCGACCGGCCAAGGATTCACGCTCAATGCCGGTGACATGCGGTTCATTCTGAAACAGATCAAAATCGCTGAGAACCACGCCACCAAGGAGGACGCCCAGGGCAACGATGTCGCGGGCGCACCTCTCATGGGCCTGGGACCGAACCAGATTGCCAACCCGCTGCTTCCCTACGGCCTCCGCACCGTAGACGGCACGGAGAACAACCTGGTGGAGGGCCAGAACGATTTCGGTTCCGCAAGCCGGGCTTTCCCGCGCCTCGCGGATCCTGAGTGGCGCACCTCGTCCGGCGGTCAGAACTACAAATCAGTGAATTCCAACGTTACAGACGGCAATCCGCGCTTCGTCAGTAACGTGATTGTTGACCAGACGGTCACCAACCCGGCCGCCGTTGCCGCTTCCGGCAAGGCACACCGCACGGTGAACGACAGCCCGACGGCGGTGCCCTGCGATGGTGCGGGCCTGCCGGCGGGCTGCGTGGCCGAGGGTGAGACTCTTGACATCCCGAACGTCACCACCGACTTCGGGCTCTCACCGCCCTACAACGGCATGTTCGCGTTGTTCGGGCAGTTCTTCGATCACGGCGTGGATTTCACGAAGAAGACCAAGAACATGGTCATGATGCCGCTGGCCGAGGACGATCCGCTCTATGTTCCGGGCGGGCGCACGAACTTCATGGTCCTGAACCGGGCTGAGAACCAGGCCGGTCCCGACGGAATCCTCGGCAACGCCGACGATATCCAGGACGCCACCAACACGGATTCGCCGTGGGTGGACCAGAGCCAGACCTATGCGTCCCACCCCGCGCACCAGGTATTCCTGCGCGAATACGTGCTGGACGGGAACAGGCCGGTTGCCAACGGCGAGCTGATTGAGGGCGAACCGGGCGGCATGGCCACCTGGGCGCACGTCAAAACGCAGGCCCGGGAGCTCCTGGGCCTGGACTTGTCAGACATCGACGTGGTTGACGTCCCCAAGATCGCGACCGACCAGTACGGGCGCTTCCTGCGCGGACCCAATGGCCTCCCGCAGTACGAGACCGCCACGGGCCGGGTTGAGGGCAACCTGACCACTCCGGTGGCACCTCCGGCCAACGTGGAGCGCATCGGCATCGCGTTCCTGGACGACATCGCGCACAATGCGGCGCCGTTCAACTCGCAGACCGGTGCTCCGCTGACAGCCGACAGCGACGGTGACCTCAACCCGGTCGCCCAGCCGCTGGCTACTCCGGGGACCTACGACGACGAGCAGCTGGCGGCCCACTTCATCGCCGGCGACGGACGCGTCAATGAGAACATCGGCCTGACGGCGATCCACCAGGTGTTCCACTCGGAGCACAACCGGCTGGTCGGCTACATGCAGGATCTGGTCACAACCCAGAACATCGACCTGAACGAGTGGAAGCTCCCCAACGGGGCGTGGAACGGTGAACGCCTGTTCCAGGCCGCACGCTATGTCACGGAGATGGAATACCAGCACATCGTCTTCGAGGACTTCGCGCGCAAGATCCAGCCGGGCATCAACCCGTTCAACGTGTTCACCCAGTCGGACACCGGAATCGACCCCGCGATCAAGGCGGAGTTCGCCCACGCCACGTACCGGTTCGGGCATTCGATGCTGACCGAGACGATTGACCGGAAGACGAACAGCGGCGCAGACATCGGTATGCCGCTGCTGGACGCCTTCCTCAATCCGACGGCCTACTACGCCAGCACGGCGGGCAACCTGAACCCCAAGCAGGCTGCAGGGGCCATCGCCATGGGCATGACGGACCAGGTCGGTGCTGAACTCGACGAGTTCGTGACCGACACGCTGCGGAACAACGTCCTGGGCTTGCCCCTGGACCTTGCCTCGCTGAACCTGGCCCGCGGCCGTGACACCGGCGTCCCGTCCCTGAACAATTTCCGTTCACAGCTGTTCAAGAGCACCGGCGAGTCCTCGCTGAAGCCCTACACCAGCTGGGTGGATTTTGGTCAGAACCTGAAGCACCCGGATTCCGTGGTCAACTTCATGGCCGCTTACGGCACCCACCCGACCATCACGGCCGCAACGTCGATCGTTGACAAGCGGGCGGCTGCGCAGCGGCTGTTCGATATGAACACGGCGGACGCCGCCACACCGGCTGACTCCTACGAGTTCGTCAACAGCACGGGCGCCTGGGAGACAGCGGCCACGGGCCTGAACAACGTCGACCTCTGGGTGGGCGGGCTCGCCGAATACCAGAACCTCTTCGGCGGACTGTTGGGCTCGACGTTCAACTACATCTTTGAACGCCAGATGACGGACCTCCAGGACGGGGACCGCTTGTACTACCTTTCCCGCACCTCGGGCCTGAACCTGCGGACCCAGCTGGAAGGCAACTCCCTGTCCGAGCTCATCATGCGAAACACCGATGCATCGGCTCTCAAGGCTGACGTGTTCGGCGTCGCGGACTGCGAGTTCGAGATGGCCAACATCACCGCAACCACCGGAAACTCGGTGGCCGATGATCCGGCCTCGGCCTGCGACGAAGCCGCGCTCCTGATGCGGATGTCGGACGGCACCATCCGGTACCGCGTCAGCAACACCGTTGACCGGGCCGGGCTCAACGCCCAGTCCACCTTCAACGGACGGGACGACGCAGCCCCCAGGATCCCGCACTGGCGGGGACCGGATCTGGGGCGGCATCGACAACGACACCATCTGGGGCAACGGCGGCAACGACATCGTTGAAGGCAGCGATGGAGCCGACGTCGTGCTCGGCGGTGAAGGCAACGACAGGGTCACGGACTCCCACGGTGACGACGTCATCAAGGGCGGACCCGGCAACGACGCGATCGACGCCGGACCCGGCCTGGACATCGTTATGTCCGGTGAGGGCGACGACTTCTCCAACGGCGGCCTCAACGGCAACGAAACATTCGCTGGTGAAGGCAACGACCTGGTCCTCTCCGGCGACGGACCGGACGCAGTGTTCGGCGGCGGCGGAGATGACTGGCAGGAAGGCGGAAACTCCAACGACCTGCTGCAGGGTGACAGCGGCGCACCGTTCTTCGACGACATCAACGCTCCGGGCCACGACGTCCTGATCGGTGATTCCGGTGAAGACGACTACGACGCCGAAGGCGGCGACGACGTAATGGTCGCCGGCCCCGGCATCGAACGCAACCACGGTGTCTTCGGCTTCGACTGGGTAACACACGCCCGCTCGATCGAAGCGGCCGATTCGGACATGCGCCAGATCATCGTCGACGGGCCGAACGCCCTCAAGGACCGCTTCCTCCTGGTCGAGGCCCTCTCGGGCTGGGACAAGAATGACGTGCTCCGCGGCGACGACGAGGTTCCGTCCGTTCCCAACACCGAGGTCAACGTCGAAGGCCTGACCAACACGCTGGACGCGGCAGGCATTGCGCGGATCAACGGACTGGCGGGCCTGCTGCCTGCAGGTGCCACCGAATTCGGCGCCGGCAACATCATCATCGGCGGCTCCGGCAGCGACGAGATCTGGGGCAACGGCGCCGATGACATCATCGACGGCGACAAGTGGCTCAACGTCCGGCTCAGTGTTGTCGACGCCCAGGGTGCCCAGGTCAGGACCGTATCAAGCCTGACCGAGATCCAGGCCGACATCATGGCGGGCCGGATCGATCCCGGAAACGTGAAGATCGTCCGGGAGATCCTCTCCACCCCGGGCGAAGCCGATGTTGATACGGCCGCGTTCTCCGGAGCCATGGACGAGTACGACATCGCCACCGTCAACGGCGTCACCACCGTGGAGCATGTAGGCGGCAGGGCGGAAGATGGCACCGACCGGATCACCAACGTTGAGAAGCTGCGGTTCTCCGACCAGACCATCGACGTTGTCCCGGTCGTTGTCGAGGCGCCGGCTGCCCCTGCTGCCCCCACGGCTGTTGGCGGCAACACCACGGCGACGGTGAGCTTCGCGGCACCTGACGGTGCCGAGTCGATCAACATCGTGGTCCGCACCGGTACCACCGATGTCCGGACCGTCGCGGGGATCGCCGCCACGGAAACAAGCCTGGTGGTGGTGGGCCTGACCAACGGCACCGCCTACAACTTCCAGGTTGAGGCAGTCAATGCCGGCGGCACCAGCGGCCGGTCCCCGGCTTCCAATGTGGTGACACCCGCTGCGGCGGTCACGGGTCCGGCTGCGATAGCGACACCTCTGATCGCGGCCCGGGCGGCCATCACGCCGAAGCTGGGCGCAGCCACCGGTCCGGTGGTCTGTGGCATCAAGGACGGCGGCTGCTACCAGAAGTTCCAGGGCGGTGACATCCACTGGTCGCAGGCCACGGGAGCGCAGGCAACCTACGGAGCCATCAAGACCCGTTGGGCAAGCCTCAGCTACGAGAACGGCAAGCTGGGCTACCCGACAGGTGGCGAGGTCTGCGGCCTGAAGAACAACGGGTGCTACCAGAAGTTCCAGGGCGGCGACATCCACTGGACGTCGGCCACGGGGGCGCAAGCCACCTATGGAGCCATCAAGACCCGTTGGGCAAGCCTCAGCTACGAGAACGGCAAGCTGGGCTACCCGACAGGTGGCGAGGTCTGCGGCATCAAGAACAACGGGTGCTACCAGAAGTTCCAGGGCGGCGACATCCACTGGACGTCGGCCACGGGGGCGCAAGCCACCTATGGAGCCATCAAGACCCGTTGGGCAAGCCTCAGCTACGAGAACGGCAAGCTGGGCTACCCGACAGGTGGCGAGGTCTGCGGCATCAAGAACAACGGGTGCTACCAGCGGTTCCAGGGCGGCGACATCCACTGGTCGCCGACCACCGGCGCGCAGGCGACATGGGGTGCGATTCGGACCCTCTGGGGAAGCCTCGGCTATGAGAATGGCCGGCTGGGCTACCCCGTCACCGGCGAGAACTGCGGCCTGGCCGGCGGGGGTGCACCCAGCGCTTCCAGGGCGGGAACATCAACTACACCCCCGCCAGGGGCGCGTTCCTCGGCTAGCAGCACTCTCCTAGGAGGATAAAGACAGGCCCCGGAACTTCCGGGGCCTGTCTTTGTGCGGGCGGGTCTTGGTGCTGGGGGCGGTAGGCTGGGAGCACCCGGGATTCTCGCGAATTTCGGCTATTCGTGTTGCCTGCATCCCCGTGATCCCTCCAGGAGCTTCCGCCATGAGCCTCAACGGCCCCTCACTCACCGGTCTGCGCCGTGTCCTCGCCGAGGACCGGAATTTTGCCCGCGTCCGGGCCGAAGCCGCCCGCGGGTTCGCCGCGCGCAGCGAGGATTACCAGATCAGCGCCCCCGCCGGCCTGCGCTCGGCGCTGCTCGCGGAAATGGCGGACGGGCTGACCGCGCTAGCGGATAACGCAGCAGATATCGCAGCGGAGGGCAGCGACGCCCGCCGTGCGCCTGTCGTCCTGGCCGTCACCGCCACCGGCCGCGAAGCCGAGGACCTCACCGAAGCGCTGCGCGCGTTCCTCCCCGCTGACGCCGTCGCCGAGTTCCCCAGCTGGGAAACCCTCCCGCACGAACGGCTCTCCCCGCGCTCGGACACGGTGGGCGGCGCCTGTCCGTCCTGCGCCGGCTCGCGCACCCCGAAACATCCGCCGCCAGCGCCCTGCGCGTCGTCGTCGCCCCGGTCCGGGCCGTCGTCCAGCCGATCGTGGCAGGACTGGGGGAACTGGTTCCGGTCACCCTGACGGTGGGCCAGGAAGTCCCGTTCAGCGATGTGGTCCGCAGCCTCGCCGACGCCGCCTACGCCCGCGTGGACATGGTGACCCGGCGCGGCGAATTCGCCGTCCGCGGTGGGATGCTGGATGTTTTCCCGCCCACCGAGGACCACCCCATCCGGGTGGAGTTCTTTGGTGACGAGGTGGACCAGATGCGCTGGTTCGCCGTCGCCGACCAGCGCTCGCTGACAGCGCCCGGTGTGCACCACCCCACCGAACTGCACGCCCCGCCGTGCCGCGAAATCCTCATCACTCCCTCCGTCATGTCGCGCGCCGCGACGCTGAAGTCACAGCTGCCGGCCGCCGCGGACATGCTGGAGAAGATCGCGGGCGGCATCGCCGTGGAAGGCATGGAGTCGCTGGCCCCGGTGCTGGTGGACGCCATGGTGCCGTTCCTGGACCAGTTCCCGGCCGGTTCCATGGCGGTGGTGATTGAACCCGAGAAGGTCCGGACCCGCGCCCATGACCTCGCCGCCACGAACGAGGAATTCCTCGAGGCGGCCTGGTCAACAGCGTCCGACGGCGGCACCGCGCCCCTTGATCTGAGCTCGGCAGCGTCGGCGGCCCTGCACTCCGCCAGCTTCCGCTCGCTCACCGAAACCCGCTCGGCAGCCCTCGCGCACGAGGTGTCCTGGTGGTCCATCACCTCGCTGGCCACCGATGAAGAGCTGCTCCCCGACGTCGACGTCCTCAACCTGCACGCCCGCGAACCCCGCGGCTACCAGGGCGACGTTGCCGAAATGATGGACTTCATCGGCTCCCACGTGCGCGAGCAGTGGCGGATCGTCGTCGTCACCGAAGGCCCCGGCCCCGCCCAGCGGCTCGCGGAACTCTTCCACGACAACGACATTCCGTGCGCCCGGGTGGACACCCTCGACGACGAACCCCAGGCCGGGCTGATCGAGGTGACCACGGCCGCCGTCGGACGCGGTTTTGTTTTGGAGCCACTCAAGCTGGCCCTGCTCACCGAGGCCGACCTGCTGGGCCGCACCTCCGCCGGTTCCACAAAGGACATGCGCCGGATGCCCTCGAAGCGCCGGAACGCCGTCGATCCGCTGCAGCTGGTGGCCGGGGACTCCGTGGTGCACGAACAGCACGGCATCGGCCGGTTCGTGGAGCTGATCCAGCGCAAAGTTGCCGGTGGCGGGGACGGTGTGCGCGAATACCTGGTCCTGGAATACGCGCCGTCCAAACGCGGCGCCCCGGGCGACCGGCTCTTTGTGCCCACCGACCAGCTGGACCAGGTCACCCGCTACGTCGGCGGGGACACCCCGGCGCTGAGCAAGATGGGCGGCGCGGACTGGGCCAGCACCAAGTCCAAGGCGCGCAAGGCCGTCAAGGAAATCGCCGGCGAACTGATCCGGCTGTACTCGGCCCGGATGGCCTCCCGCGGTTACGCCTTCGGCTCGGACACGCCGTGGCAGCGCGAGCTCGAGGAAGCATTCCCGTATGTGGAAACCCCGGACCAGCTGACCACCATCAACGAGGTCAAGGCGGACATGGAGCGCGAAATCCCCATGGATCGCCTGATCTCCGGCGACGTCGGCTACGGCAAGACCGAGATCGCGGTCCGGGCGGCATTCAAGGCGGTCCAGGACGGCAAGCAGGTCGCCGTGCTGGTGCCGACGACGCTGCTGGCCCAACAGCACTACGAGACGTTCACGGAACGGTTCTCCGGGTTCCCGCTGGTGGTCAAGCCGCTGTCCCGCTTCCAGAGCGGCAAGGAGGCCAAGGAGACCGCCGAAGGGGTCAAGGCCGGTTCCGTGGACGTGGTGATCGGCACGCACCGGCTGCTGTCCAAGGACTTCGGGTTCAAGGACCTCGGCCTGGTGATTGTCGATGAGGAGCAGCGTTTCGGCGTCGAACACAAGGAGGCGCTCAAGAAGATGCGCACCAACGTGGACGTCCTGGCGATGAGCGCCACCCCGATTCCGCGCACCCTGGAGATGTCGCTGACCGGCATCCGCGAGACCTCCACCCTGGCCACCCCGCCGGAGGAGCGGCACCCGGTGCTGACCTATGTGGGCCCGTACACGGACAAGCAGACGTCCGCCGCTATCCGCCGCGAACTCATGCGCGAGGGCCAGGTGTTCTTCGTGCACAACAGGGTCTCCACGATCGACCGCACCGCCGCGAAGATCCGCGAGCTCGTGCCGGAAGCCCGCGTGGAGGTGGCGCACGGGCAGATGTCCGAGAGCCGGCTGGAGCAGATCATCGTGGACTTCTGGGAAAAGCGCTTCGACGTCCTGGTCTGCACCACCATCATCGAGACCGGACTGGACATCTCCAACGCCAACACCCTGATCGTGGACGGGGCGGACAAGTATGGACTGTCCCAGCTGCACCAGCTGCGCGGGCGGGTGGGCCGCGGCCGGGAACGCGCCTACGCCTACTTCCTGTACCCCTCGGAAAAGCCGTTGGGCGAGGTGGCGCTGGAACGGCTCAAAGCCGTGGCCACGCACAACGAGCTCGGCGCGGGGATGCAGCTGGCCATGAAGGACCTCGAGATCCGCGGTGCCGGCAACCTGCTGGGCGGCGAGCAGTCCGGCCACATCCAGGGCGTCGGCTTCGACCTCTACATCCGCCTGGTGGGCGAGGCCGTCGCGGAGTACCGGGGCGAAGCCGAGGAGAAGGCCGCGGAAATGAAGATCGAGCTGCCGGTCAACGCGCACCTGCCGCACGACTACGTGCCCGGCGAACGGCTGCGCCTCGAGGCCTACCGCAAGCTCGCCTCGGCCATCACCTACGAGGCGATCGAGGAGGTGCTCGCCGAACTCGTGGACCGCTACGGCGAACTGCCACTGCCCGCGAAGAACCTGATCGACGTCGCCCGCTTCCGGGTGGGCGCCCGCGAAGCCGGGCTCAGCGACGTCGCGCTGCAGGGCAACTTCATTAAGTTCTCCCCGGCGCAGCTGCCGGAGTCCAAACTCATGCGGCTCACCCGGATGTACCCCGGCTCGCAGTCCAAGCCCGCCCTGGACGCGGTCCTCATCCCGAAGCCCAAGACCGCCAGGATCGGCGGCCGCGACCTGCAGGACGCCGAGATCCTCGAATGGGCCAACGGCGTCATCCGCAACATCTTCTCCGACGCCGCGGTACCCGTCACGCCGACGGGGAGCTAACCGTTGATGGGAGGACACCACGCCGCGTCGGGAGCCGCGGCGTGGGTGGCTATTGCCTCGACGGGGCCGTACGCGCTGGGCTGGTATCCGCTGGACGCGACCGGGATCGTGATCGGCGGGATGGCAACGGCGGGAACGGCCCTGGTCTGCGACTGGGACCACCGCTCCAGCACCGTGGCGCATTCGCTGCCGCCGCTGTCGAACGTGATCGCCGTCGGGATCGAAAACGTCTCCGGCGGGCACCGGCAGGGCACACATTCCCTGCTGGGTGCGGCGTTCTTTGTGCTGCTCGCGGCGCTGGCCGGGCAGTTCCAGCTGCAGACGGACTGGGGGCTGCTGTCGGTGGGCGCCGGGCTGCTGTGCATGTTCATGATCAATATCGCCGCGAAGGCCCTCAAGCTGTTCCCGAAGTACGGCTGGATCAGCAACTGGGTCTTCGCCCTCACCATGGCCGGGCTGGTGACCTGGTTCGCGCCGGACCAGTGGACCTGGCTGCCGGTCTCGATGCTGACCGGAGTCCTGGTCCACATCGTCGGGGACATGATCACCACCGGGGAGTGCCGCTGCTCTGGCCCATCGTGATCAAGCCGCCGAAGCTGCTGCGAAAACTGCCGCTGCTCAGGAACGTCTGGAGAGCCAACGGGGCGTTCTCCATCCCGTTGCTGGGGCGTGCCGGCTCGCGGCGGGAATGGTTCGTGCTGATCCCCGTCAGCGCCTACGCCATGGTCGGCATGTTCGGCGCGGCGCTGGCGCTGGCCAAGGTGCACTGGCCTGCGGCCGTCGCACTGGGGACCGGGCTGATCAACGGCCTGATCGGTCTGCTGGCCGCCGCGTAGCCCTTCATGCACTCGCTTAAATGACTGAAGCCCCGGAAATCCGGGGCTTCAGTGGTTTAAAGTATCTGGTGCTTAGAATTCGCCCGCGGAGTCCGAGCGGCCGGTGATGGTCTGCGGAATCCAGAAGGCCAGGGCGAACAGGCCCAGGCAGACGGCCATCGGCCACGGGTTGCCCAGCGTCAGGAAGCCCAGCGAGTAGATGGAAGCCAGGAACAGGACCATCATCAGGGCGAACAGGATGATGCTGGAGCCGAGGCTGTTCTCGTTCTGCGGCGTCGTGGCGGTGGTGGTCTTGCTGGACATTCATTCCTCCTCGGCCCCGTGGGGCTCAAAACTGTGGCTGCAGCGGTTCTTACGGATTGCGGTCAGTACGCGGATGAACCCTGTTCACCCTTGACGATCGCGATGCCGGAGCTGGCGCCAATACGTGTTGCACCTGCAGCAATCATAGCCTGTGCGTCGGCGAGCGAACGCACCCCGCCGGAGGCCTTGACGCCCAGGTCCGGGCCCACGGTGCGGCGCATCAGCGCGACGTCGTCGGCCGTGGCTCCGCCGCCGTTGAAACCGGTGGAGGTCTTGACGAAGTCGGCGCCCGCCTCCACCGCGGCTTCGCAGGCCAGCACTTTCTGGGCGTCATCCAGCAGCGCTGTTTCGATGATGACCTTCAGGATGGCGCCGCCTTCGTGCACGGCGTCGGCGACGGCGGTGATGTCATCGACCAGGGCGCCCTTGTCGTTGGCCCGGGCCGCGGCAATGTTGATCACCATGTCAACCTCCTCGGCACCGTCCAGCACGGCGCCGCGGGCCTCAAAAGCCTTGACGTCACTCGGGGTGGCGCCCAGCGGGAAGCCCACGACCGAGCACGTCAGCACGCCGGATCCCTTCAGGGCCTTCTTGACCGTCTTGACCCAGACCGGGTTCACGCACACGGACTTGAACCGGTACTCGGCGGCCTCGGCGCACACCTTGAGGACCTCGGCCTCGCTGGCTTCAGGCTTGAGCAGGGTGTGGTCGATGTAGGAGGCAATATTGCCGGTGGTTTCGGAGTTGGCGCTACGGTCAGTCGCGGCGGCTTCGTTGCTCATGGTGGTCCCTTCGTGGCTTCTCAGGTGTCTATCTTGCCACAACGGGCCTGCCGCAACGGGTCCGCCCGGAGGGCGGCCGCCGTGTCTCAGGCGGCCTCCGCGAGGGCTCCGCCAGGCCGGCCTGGAGCAGCTGGGAGGCGCAGACGGACGCTGCGGACGAGGCGGCCACCAGCAGTCCCAGGCGGACGCCGTCGAACACGGCGGCATCCCCGATGGCCCAGATCCCCGGGACGGACGTGCGGAAGTCGCGGCCGATCACGATCCCGCCCTGCCGGGCGGTCTTCAGCCCAGCGCTGACGGCGAGGGCGTCGCGGGCGATCGGTTCCTCGGCCAGGACTACCAGGTCGCCGGCCATGCTGGAGCCGTCCTCGAACACAACCCCGGCGGCCGCGAGGGCGGAGCCTGCGAGCGTGGGAACGACGGCGGCCGGCCGCTGGGTGGTGCGGATGGGGCGGACGCCGCGGGCACGCAGCACGGCCTCGGCCTGGCCGGCCGCCGTCCCGGTGCCCACCAGGATGCCCAGCGGGCGCCGGCCAAGGACCCGCGTGACATCCTTGACGGCCTCGCCCAGCAGGGCGGCGTCGTCGATGGTGGCGTAGTTCAGGCACCGGCCCTCCCCGGCCAGCGGCGCGCCGGCGGGGAGGACCCGGTGGCGATGACCAGCTGGTCGTAGCTGAATTCCAGGCCGTCCGCCGTCGTGACATAGCGGCTGTCCGGATCGATGTAGCTGGCCGGCTGGCCGAAGCGGACGGAGACCTGCGGGAGTGCGGCGATCTCCAGGAGCTTGTCGGGCGCGTCATCCCGGTTGCTGAGCACCGTGATGCCGCCCGCGAAAGGGTCCGCGTGAGCTCGCGGACGAGGGCCTGCGCGGCCGGACCGGCCCCGGCGATGACGATCCGGGGCCGGGCTGCGGAGTCGGTGGAGGCGGCTGAAACGGTGGAGGTGGCGGACATGGTGAGGCCCTTTCGCTGGTGGCCCGTGGTGTGGCCTGACTGCTTGATGGTCCCCAGCGTAGGCGGCTGATCTTTCCGGCGTGTTTCCCCGGTGTTGCAGGATTTTCGCGGCCTGTTCGCCAATGTTTACCGGCCAGTAATGGCGTGGGTCACACCCGGATCCGGTAGCCGCGCTTCACCACGGTTTCCACCAGCCGGCCGTCCGGCAGGGCCGAACGCAGCCGGCTGACCGTCATGTCCAGTGCATGGACGGAACCGCGGAGTTCCAGCAGTTCGGACAGCGACTCCCGGGACAGCACGGCGCCGCCGGCGCCGAGCAGCGCGCAGCAGCAGCAACGGGGCGGGAGCCAGTTCCACGGCGTCGCCATCGATCCGCAGCGACCGGCCACGCAGTTCCACCCGGCCCGAGGCGGTGTCCAGGCGGCGGACGTGGTTCAGGGCCAGGTGTTCCACGACCAGCCGGATGAGGGCGCCCATCCGGAACCGGTCCGGGACCAGCGGCTGCAGGCCGGCGTCGATGAGCGGCTGCGCCGTGATGGGGCCGACGACGGCGGTGGCGACATTGGTCCGCAGGCTCTCCACGAGCTGTTTGTACAGGCCCATCTCGTGCGCAGTGCTCCACATCGCGTCCACCGCGGGGGCGCTGGTGAACGTCAGCACGTCCAGGTTCCCGCTGCAGGCGGCCTCGATCAGCCGCGGCAGCCGGTCCGCGCCGTCGGGCTTGACCCAGCGGTACGGCGTCACGGTCAGGACCGTTGCCCCGGACATCCGGAGGCGTTCGAGCTGACGGACGTCGGTATAGCCGTGCAGCTGCACGGCCACGGTCTTGCCGCGCACACCCTCGGCGAGGAGCATGTCCACCAGCGTGGCGGTGGTTTCGTCGCTGCTGATCCCGACGTCGGCCAGTCCGGCCGCGCGGACGGCGCCGCGGGCCTTGGGCCCGCGGACAAACATCCGGGTGGCGCCGAGGGTTTCCAGCAGCTGCTCGCCGATCCCGAAGGTGTCCGCGGCCTCGCACCAGCGCCGCATGCCGTAGGCAGTGGTGGCGATGCACAGGTCAGGGCGTGCGGCGATGATGGCGCGCGTGTCCTCGATCAGGCTCAGGTCCTCCTGGACCGGGGCGATCTTCAGCGCCGGGGCGTGCAGCACCTCGGCGCCGCGCCGCTCCAGGGCCTCGATCAGGTCCTGGGAACGGCGGTGCGACGTCACACCGATCCGGAAGCCCTCCAGCGGCAGCTCCGCGGCCTCCGGCATGGTTTCGGGTGTGGTTTCGGCTGCCGCGCCGGTGCCGGGCAGCGCCGGGGTGATGGCGTTGAGCGCGCTCACGGCCCTCACGCCCCCATCAGGGAAGCAGCCAGGCGGTCGAGCTCGGCTTCGGCCTCCGCGCAGCCCCGGTTGGCCTCGGCCACGCGGACGACGTCGCCGATCACCAGGACGGCCGGGTTGGAGCAGTCCGCGGCCGCCGTCGTAATGGTGCCCAGCTCGGCGATGGTGGTCCGCTGGCCGGGGCGGTAGCCGCGTTCGACGACGGCCATCGGCATGTCCTCGCGCATCCCGGCCCGGCGCAGGCCGGCGGCGAGCTGGCGCAGGGTGCCGATGCCCATCAGTACCACGATCGTCCCGCCCAGCCCCGCCAGGTGGGTGTGTTCCTTGTCGGTCAGCGGGGCGTGGCCGGAGACCACGGTGAACATGTGGCTGACCTCGCGGTGCGTGACCGGGATTCCGGCCGCGGCCGGAACAGAGATGGCGCTGGTGACGCCGGAGATCACCCGGACGGGAACTCCGGCCTTCACACAGGCGGCCACTTCCTCGCCGCCGCGGCCGAATACGTACGGGTCGCCGCCCTTGAGCCGGACCACGTTCTTTCCGGCCCGGGCGGCTTCCACCATAAGGTCCTCGATGCCGGCCTGGCTGACCGGGTGGTGCCCGGGGCGCTTGCCCACATCCACCAGTTCGGCCGTGCTCAGGGCGGGCAGTTCCTGATATGGGGCCAGCCGGTCGTAGAAGACCACGTCGGCGTCCCGCAGGGCTTTGACGGCGGCGACGGTCAGGAGCTCGGAGGTGCCCGGTCCGCCGCCGACCAGGGTGACATGGCCGGCGGGCCCGGCGGCGGGTTCCGCGGCGACCGGGATACCGGTTTCACGGCAGCGGTCCAGCAGGGCGTCCCAGCCGGGCTGGCCGTCGTCGACGGCGGCGACCAGGAAGGGGCGCTCCGGCAGCGGACCGTCGTGCCGGGCACCGGCCGGGCTGCTCAGCCGGGAGACCACGGCGCCGGCGGCGCGGTAGCGGCGGACCGCCTGGCGCGAGGCGGCGTCCGAGCCGGTGACGAGGACTTCGCGTCCGGTGAGATCGATGCTGAGCTGCATGGCTATACCTCGTTCTTGTCGAGCAGTTCCGGGGCCGCGGCACGGACCGGAATCGAAGCGCCGATCAGCACGGGTTGCTGGAGGGCCAGCGCCTTTTCTTCGGCCGTGGCCGGGCGCATCTGGCCACGGTCGTCGGAGACGAACGTGATGGAATCGTCCTTCTGGTCCGGGGCGTTCACAAAGGAGCGGAACCGGCGCAGGCGCTCGGGATCTTTGAGGGTATCGGCCCATTCGTCGACGTAGGTGTCCACATGCTTGGCCATGGCTGCCTCGAGGTCCGCGGCGATGCCCAGGGTGTCGTGCACCACCACGTCCTCGACGTGTCTGATGCCGCCGTCGAGCTCCTCCTGCCAGCGCGCGGTGCGCTGCAGGCGGTCGGCGGTGCGGATGTAGTACATGAAGTAGCGGTCGATGTACCTGATCAGGGTTTCATCGTCGAGGTCCTTGGCCAGCAGTTGGGCGTGGGCCGGAGTGGCGCCGCCGTTGCCGCCGACGTACAGGTTCCAGCCGTCCGCGGTGGCGATGACGCCCACATCCTTGCCCCGGGCCTCCGCACATTCGCGGGCGCAGCCGGAGACGCCCATCTTCAGCTTGTGCGGGCTGCGGAGGCCGCGGTAGCGCAGTTCAAGCTGGATGGCCATGGCCACCGAGTCCTGGACCCCGAAGCGGCACCACGTGGAGCCGACGCAGGACTTTACGGTGCGCAGGCTCTTGCCGTAGGCCTGGCCGGATTCGAAGCCGGCGTCCACCAGCAGCTTCCAGATTTCCGGCAGCTGCTCCAGCCGGGCGCCGAACATGTCGATCCGCTGGCCGCCGGTGATTTTGGTGTAGAGGCCGTACTGCTCGGCGACGGCGGCGATCACTCCGAGCTTCTTCGGCGTGATCTCGCCGCCGGCGATGCGGGGAACCACCGAGTAGGTCCCGTCCTTCTGCATGTTGGCCAGGGCGCGGTCGTTGGTGTCCTGCAGGGTGCCGCGGCCCGCGTCCAGGACGTAGGCGCTGTTCTGGCTGGCCAGGATGTTCGCGATGGTCGGCTTGCAGATGTCGCAGCCGGAACCGGTGCCGTACTTGGCCATGATCTCCTCGAAGGAGGTCAGCTCCAGGACCCGGATGGCGTCGAAGAGTTCCTGGCGGGACAGCTCGATGTGCTCGCAGAGGGCCTTGGAAACTTCGACGCCGGACTTGGTCAGTTCGCCTTCCAGCAGCTTCTTGAGCATCGGCACGCAGGAACCGCAACTGGTCCCGGCGCGCGTGCACCCCTTGAGTTCGCCGAGTTCCCGGACCGGGGCGTTGCCCTCGCAAGCGCCGCAGCCGTTGACGGCGTCACGGATGCTGCCGGCGGCCACGTTGTTGCAGGAACACAGGATGGCGTCGTCCGGCAGTTCGGTCTCCGGGCGTCGCCGCCGCCGGCCGCGGTGAGATAGGCGCCGGGTTCGGCGGCGAGTTCGCGTCCCAGCATGGGGCGCAGGGAGGTGTAGGGGCCGCGTCGCCGACGAAGATGCCGCCCAGCAGCGTCTTGGCGTCGTCCGTGGTGACGATCTTCTGGTACACGCCGCGGGCGGGGTCGGCGTAGACGATTTCCAGCGCGTGCTCGGTCCTGGCGAAGGCGTCGCCGAAGCTGGCGACGTCGACGCCGGAGAGCTTGAGCTTGGTGGCGGTGTCGAAGCCGGGGAAGGTCGCGTCGCCGCCGTGCAGCCGGTCCGCGACGATCTCCGCCATGGTGTTGGCGGGTGCCACGAGGCCCAGGCACATGCCGCCGAAGTTGGCGACCTCGCCGATGGCCCAGATGCCGGGGACCTGTGTTTCGCAGCCGTCGGAAATGACAACGCCGCCGCGCGGCCGAGGTCGAACAGGGGTGTTGTGTCGTTGGCGGTGCGGAACAACTCGTCGCGGGGTTTGACGCCGATCGCGACGATCACCAGGTCGGCGTCGATGATCCGGCCGTCGGCCATGAGTACGCCGGTGACCTGGCCGTCGTCGTCGGAGAGGACCTCGGAGGGGAACACTCCGCCGTGGACGGTGAATCCCTTGGCCTCGATCAGGCGGCCCAGGGCCTGGCGGCGCCCTCGTCCAGCTGGGTGTTCATGAGCCAGGGGGAGCCGTTGATGACAATCGGGGTGGCGCCGAGCTGCTCGGTGCCGGCCGCGGATTCAAGGCCCAGCAGCCCGCCGCCGATGGTGACGGCGTTGACCTTGCGTCCCAGCTTCTCCGTCAGTTCCGCGATGGCCTTGTTGATGGCCCGGACATCTTCGAGCGTGCGGTAGACGTGGGTGAGCTCGGAGCCCGGGATCGGCAGGCGGGCGGCGTCGGAGCCGGTGGCGACCACCAGTTCGTCGTACGGGTACACAGTGCCGGCCGCCGTGGTCACGGTCCTGCCGTCGGTGTCGATGCCGGTGACGCGCTCGCCGGTCTGCAGAGAGAGTGACTCGTGGTCCCACATCGAGGCGGTGCCCAGCGTGAGGTCGACGTCGGCGTCGGTGAGGGCTTTGCTCAGCGCGACCCGGTCGTAGGGGAGGTGGGCTTCTTCGGTGAGGACGGTGACGTGCCAGCCGTCGAGGCCCCGGGCGTGCATGGCGTCAGCGAAACGGTGGGCGGCAGGGCCGCCGCCGGCAACCACGACGCGGCGCGGTGTTGGCGTGCGCTCTGCGCCCTGGTTCTGGGGGCTTGAAGTCTGTCCGGTCACGGTGGGCCTTTCGCAGGGGCCGCAGTCGGTGCTCTGCAGCCTTCTCAATCGAGGTGTCCACCCAGACTAGGCAAGCGCAGTTTCGCTTCAGTTTCCCTTATGTTTCGTGATCTTAACTTCTGCATCACGGACGCGTTTCGGGCGGCGTGAGGTCTCTTTTACCCGCCGGACACATTCACTGCATGCCGTTGAAACACCGCGGACCTAGCTTGGGTATGTGGCCGCAGGAGCGCCTGAGCCCGTTACAGATGTATCAGAAAGGGGCCGAAATGACTGCCGTACTTGAGAGCGCAGCACGGAGCTTTGTTGAACACCCCAGCCATGGGACCGGCTGGCACCGCGTGTGCGCCGTGGAGGATCTGGAGCCGGCCTGGGGTGAGGCCGCGCTGATTGCCGGCCGCCAGGTGGCGTTGTTCCGCACGGTGTCCGGTGAGGTCTACGCCGTCGCCCAGGAGGATCCGGCCACCGGGGCGTACGTGATGGCCCGCGGCATTACCGGATCCCGCGGCTCCCGCCCGACGCTCGCTTCGCCGCTGCACAAGGAGGTCTATGACCTTGGGACAGGGGAGTGCCTGGGCACTCCGGAACTACGGCTCCAGACCTTCGGTACCCGGATTGTGGGCGGGTACATTGAGGTCGAGCTCTAGGAGCTGACCCGGGGCGTTAGAGCCCCAGGGCCTCACGGACGTCCACCAGGACGGCGTCCAGCGCGGCGCGCGCCTCGAGCCGCGCCTCGGGCAGTTCGGCGGCCGAGCCGACGTTGCGGATGACCTCCAGGTAGCACTTGAGCTTGGGCTCGGTTCCGCTGGGGCGGATGATGATGCGGCTGCCGTCCCTCGTGAGGTACAGCAGGCCGTCGGTGGGCGGGAGCTGGGCGCTGCCCAACGCGAGGTCCGTGGCGGTTTCCACGGCGGAGCCGCCGAAGGATTCCGGCGGGCTGACGCGCAGCCGGTTCATCATGGCGTCCAGCAGGCCCAGGTCCGCGACCCGGATGCTGAGCTGGTCGCTCGCATGCAGTCCGTGTACAAGGTACAGCTCGTCGAGGGTGTCGAAGATCGTTTTGCCCTCGGCTTTGGCCGCTGCCGCGAATTCCGCGATCAGCACGGCGGCGGAGATCCCGTCCTTGTCCCGGACCAGGGAGGGGGCCACGCAGTAACCCAGCGCCTCCTCGTAGCCGTAGAGCAGCCCGGGAACACGGGCAATCCACTTGAAGCCGGTGAGGGTTTCCTCATGGGCATAGCCCGCCGCCGCAGCGATCCGCGCGAGCAGCCGCGAGGAAACGATCGAATTCGCGAACACGCCCGCAGTGGTCTCTCCGCCGGTGCCGCCGCCGGCCGCCAGCCGCGCCACGATGTGCGCGCCCAGCAGGGCACCCACCTCGTCGCCGCGCAGCATGCGCCAGGCGCCGGTGTCCGGATCCTTCGCGGCCACCGCGGCGCGGTCGGCGTCGGGGTCATTGGCGACCACGATGTCCGCGTCCACGCCGACGGCGGTTTCGAGCGCCAGGTCCAGGGCGCCGGGCTCTTCCGGGTTCGGGAAGGCCACCGTGGGGAAGTCGGGGTCCGGTTCGGCCTGCTCGCTCACCAACGTGACGTCGGCGAAGCCGGCGGCGTTCAGCACCGCCACTGCGGTCTCGCCGCCCACGCCATGCATGGGGGTCAGGACGATTTTGAGGTCGCGGGCCGGGAAGTGCTCCGGGACGGCCAGCGCCGCGATGGCGGCCTCGTAGTCGGCCGCGATGGACGGATCCAGGGTGGTCCACCCTCCGTGGCCAGGGCGATGCCGGACAGCTCACCAACGGCGTCGATCTTGGCGGCGATCAGGGCGTCGTACGGCGCCACGATCTGCGCGCCGCGTCCGCTCTCCTCGACGGCGTGCCGGCCCAGGTAGACCTTGTAGCCGTTGTCCTGGGGCGGGTTGTGGCTGGCCGTGACCATCACGCCGCCGTCGCACTCCAGCGCACGCACGGCATAGGCGAGCAGCGGTGTGGGCAGAGCGGACGGCATCAGGAACGTCTCGACGCCGGCGGCGGTGAGGATCGCCGCGGTTTCTTCCGCAAAGATGTCCGAGTTGTAGCGGGCGTCGAAGCCGACGACGGCGCGCGGCCGGGTACCGGGGCGGCCTGCGCGACGGCGTCGGTCAGGAAGGCGGTGAACCCGGCGGCGGCGCGGCGCACCACCACGCGGTTCATCCGGTTGGGGCCCGGGCCGAGGGCGGCCCGCAGGCCTGCGGTGCCGAACTGCAGGGTCCCGCTGAAACTGTCGGCGAGCTCCTGGCGGGCCGCGGCGGTGCCCCCGTCGGCCAGCCGGACCAGCTCTGTCAGGGTGGCGGCGGTGGCGGGATCCGGGTCCTGGGCGGCCCAGGCGCGGGCTTCGCTCAGCAGGCGGGTGAGTTCGGCATCAGAAGACGTCATAGGAACCAAACTAGCGCCAATCGGGGCGGATGCCTTCCTCGACAAGCGAGAGTGCGCCTTACAGATCGATCACGGCCGCCCTGGCCGCCTGCCCTTGACAGCGAATTTTCCGGACACGTAGCGTCTGGAATATGAAGATGGGCCGTGGAGTGGAATGGGCGGTGCACAGCTGCGTCAATATGGCGTGGACACCGGCCGGCGAGGCAGTCAACAGCGCCCGGCTGGCGGAGTACTACAAGCTTCCGGGCCCCTACCTCAACAAACAGCTCCAGGCGCTGGTCCGCGCCGGGATCCTCGACTCCGTCTCCGGCCCGCGCGGCGGGTTCCACCTGGCGCGCAGGCCCGAAAACGTCACCGTCCTGGACATTGTGCTGGCCCTGGAGGGTCCCGATCCGGTGTTCCGCTGCGATGGCATCCTGGCCAACGTCCCCGACGCCGACACGGAGCAGAACTTCGTCCGCACCTGCCTGATCTCCCAGGCCATGCGCCAGGCCGAGCTCGCCTGGCGGCAGGCACTGGCCCGGCAGACCATTGCCGGGATCGCCGACTCGATGGAACGCCGCTTTCCGGAGGACAAGGAGAAGGCCGTGCGCTACCTGGTGCCCGGGAGCTGAGCCCGGAGCCGGCCCTGAGGGCCGGACCCTTGGAACCGGACCCTTAGAGCTTCGCGATGATCTCCGCGAGCAGCCGGGAGATGCGCGGGCCTGCGGCCTGGCCGGCCTCGAGGACTTCCTCGTGGCTCAGCGGCACGGGGCTGATGCCGGCGGCGAGGTTGGTCACCAGCGAGATGCCGAAGACCTCCATGCCCGCGTGGCGGCCGGCGATGGCCTCAAGCGCGGTGGACATGCCCACCAGGTCCGCGCCGATCCGCTTGGCGTACTGCACCTCGGCGGGGGTTTCGTAGTGCGGGCCGGTGAACTGGGCGTACACGCCCTCGTCCAGCGAGGGGTCGACTTCGCGGGCCAGGCCGCGGATCCGCGAGGAGTAGAGGTCGGTGAGGTCCACGAACGTGGCGCCTTCGAGCGGTGAGGTGGCGGTGAGGTTGATGTGGTCGCTGATCAGCACGGGCGTGCCGGGGTCCAGTCCTCGTTGAGGCCTCCGCACCCGTTGGTCAGGACGAGGGTCTTGCAGCCGGCCGCCGCGGCGGTGCGCACGCCGTGGACGACGGCGCGGACTCCCTTGCCCTCGTAGTAGTGGGTGCGCGCGCCAAGGACCAGGGCACGTTTGCCCTCCTTGGTCAGCACGGAGCGGATGGTGCCGACGTGGCCCACCACCGAAGGGGAGGTGAAGCCGGGGACTTCATCCGCGGAGAGGGTGGCGGTGGTCTCGCCGATCAGTTCGGCGGCGTCGCCCCAGCCCGAGCCGAGCACCAGGGCGACGTCGTGCGCGTCCACGCCCGTCTCTTCGGCAATGTAGTCGGCGGCGGCGCGGGCGGCGTCGAAGGGGTCTGTGTTCAGGAATTCTGTTGTACTCACCGGTACAAGTTATCCTGCCCGCGGCGTGCTGCCCAGCACCCGGCCCGGCCCCGCGCCCGGCGCCGTCCAACCGTGGTGCCCGGTGCCGGGCTGTCCCCGGATTCTTGGTGGTGCCGGTCCGGATGGTGGACAATGGCTGATTGTGACTACGCATCCCGATTTCAGCTCGCCCCGCATCGCAATCCTCGGCGGAGGGCCCGGCGGTTACGAAGCCGCCATGGTCGCCGCCTCAGCCGGCGCGAAGGTCACCATCATCGAACGCGCGGGGCTCGGCGGCTCCGCGGTGCTGACCGACGTCGTGCCGTCCAAAACGCTGATTGCGACGGCGGACCTGATGACCCGCGTCGGCGAGGCCGGCGAACTCGGCGTCAAGTTCGACCTCGACGGCGGCGACTGCACCCCGACGATGCGCGCTGACCTCAAGCACATCAACGACCGGCTGCTGCGGCTGGCCCGTCAGCAGTCCAATGACATCCAGAAGGGCCTGGAGAACCAGGACGTCCGGATCATGATCGGCTCCGGCAGGATGCTGGACAACCACACCATCGAGGTCCTCACCGTCGACGGCACCGAGATCATCGAGGCGGACGCGATCCTGCTGGCCGTCGGCGCCCACCCGCGTGAGCTCCCCACCGCCCGCCCGGACGGCGAGCGGATCCTGAACTGGGCGCAGATCTACAACCTGGACGAACTCCCCGAGGACCTGATTGTGGTCGGCTCCGGTGTGACCGGCGCGGAGTTCGCCTCCGCCTACAACGGCCTCGGTTCCAAGGTCACCCTGATTTCCAGCCGCGACCGCGTGCTGCCGGGTTCCGACACCGACGCCGCCGAGGTCCTGGAGGGCGTCTTCGAACGCCGCGGCGTCAAGGTCCTTTCCCGGGCCCGGGCCGAGACCGTGGAGCGCACCGACGACGGCGTTATCGTCACCCTCGGCGACGGCTCCCAGGTCACCGGCAGCCACTGCCTGGTCGCCGTCGGGTCCATCCCCAATACCGCCGGGATCGGCCTCGAGGAGGCCGGTGTGGCGCTCACCGAGAGCGGGCATATCAAGGTCGACGGTGTCTCCCGCACCACCGCCCCCAACATCTACGCGGCCGGCGACTGCACCGGCGTGCTGGCGCTCGCCTCCGTGGCCGCCATGCAGGGCCGGATCGCGATCGCCCACTTCCTGGGCGACAGTGTCACCCCGCTGAAGCTTCACCAGGTCGCGTCCAACATCTTCACTTCGCCCGAGATCGCGAACGTGGGCGTCTCCGAGGCGGAGATCGAGTCCGGCAAGTACCAGGCCGACGTCGTGAAGCTCTCGCTGCGCAGCAATGCCCGTGCCAAGATGCGCAACCACCGGGACGGCTTCATCAAGATCTTCGCCCGCAAGGGCTCCGGCACCGTGATCGGCGGCGTTGTGGTGGGTCCGAACGCGTCCGAGCTGATCTTCGCGATCTCCCTCGCGGTCACCCAGAAACTGCACGTCGACGACGTCGCCAGCACCTTTACGGTGTACCCCTCGCTGAGCGGCTCCATCTCCGAAGCTGCCCGGCGCCTGCACGTCCACATGTAGTCGGCCGGGCGGGCAGATCAGGGCGAATCATCGTTAGGCAATCGCCCTGATCTGCCTCCGGCGCACGTATGCAGGCTCCGGGAGGCCCGCCTACTGGGTTTTCGTGGACTTCACGCACCGGCCCTGGTTGCTGAAGGCCGGGCTGAACGTCTTCCAGCCGCCGTCCTTGCAGTCGCTGGCTGTCATGGGCGCCACCGCTTTCTCACCGGTCCGTTGGTCCCAGGCCGACATGCCGTTGTTTGCCGAACTCAGGGCGGCCATGGACGGGTAGCGGTCTGCGTTGGTGTTGGCGAAGACGACGAAACCCCACTCGCTCGGCTTTGAGGCATCGCCGCGCACATTGCCGGTGAAGGTGAAGTCGGCGTTATCGATCAGGAAATCGCCCTTGGTGTTGTAGACCGTGTTGCCCTCGATGAGCCCGCTGCCGTTTGGGTTCAGATAAGCCCCGCTGCGCAGCGAGTGGAAGGTGTTCCCGCTCAGTGTCAGGCCGGTGGTGCTGCCCTGGGTGACCACGGCTCGATTTCCGGTCCAGCCGCTCATCGGCAGGGCCTGGGCGGGGCCGTGGATGGTGTTGCCGGAGATGGTGACGTCGGCAGCGCCGACCTGGACGAATTCCCTTCCGTAGGGCACGTCGCTCGTGATCGTCAGTCCGGTCAGGCTGGACCCGGCGGCGGCCATCAGGATGGTGATGGCGTTCGACGTCTGCGTCAGGGTGGCTCCGGTGGTGCCGGTGAGCGTGACGGCCTTGTTCACGGTGGTGGTGCCGGAGACCGCCAGATTGCCCTCAACCCGGATGATATCTCCGGGCTGGGACGCATCCACTGCCGATTGAAGGGACGCGAAGCTGCACCCCTCGGCGCACACGGAATGGAGTGCCGCGGCGGAGGCCGCAGGCGCAGCAATGCCAGCGCCCGCGAAACCGGCAGCAAGAAGCACAGCAAGGAATGGCTTTTTCAAAAGTGTCCCCCAGAACTTGAAATGGGCGGAAGCCGCGCTCGGCCCCGCGTCCCTGCCGCGCGGATCCGCCAGGACCGGAGCGACAGGAGGTCAGGCAACCCTAAAACACCGAACGGCGTACTGCTGTGTTGCCGACTACTCGTTTTCCCCTTCCACTACTTGGTTCGGCCTCGCCGGCGGCGTCCCATGGGCGCGGGGACGTTCGACCCTAGCCCTTCCGCGGCCGGCCCGGACACACTGAACCATGGCCAACATCTATATCCCGTATGGGACCGTCGAAGGACAGACTGCCCAGATCGCGGAGTACATTGCCGAACTGATCCGGGCCCACGGCCACCTCGCAGACGCGGTGGATCTCAAGCGCTCCGGGGACGCCCTCCCGGACGGCTACGACGGCGTCATCGTTGCGGCGTCCGTGCACATGGGCAAGCACGAAGGCCACGTCACGGACTTTGTGAAGAAGAACCGCGGAGAGCTCGAGCGGCTCCAGTCAGCATTGGTGTCGGTCAGCCTGGCCGCCCACGGGGACGAGGCAGATGCCGAGGGCTACGTGGAGAAGTTCGAGGAGGAAACGGGATGGCGGCCCGCGCATGTCGGGTTGTTCGCCGGCGCCCTGCTCTACACCCACTACGGCTTCATCAAGAAGCACGTCATGAAGAAGATCGCCGAAGACAAGGGCTCCCTGGACACGGATACCTCCCGTGATTACGTCTACACCGAGTGGGACGGGGTCCAGCGTTTCACCGAGGACTTCCTGGCGCGCCTGGCGGCCCCTCCAGTCAGGCTTGAGGCGTCCAGTCAGGCTTGAGGCGTCGGGTCAGGCTTAGGGCGTCGGCTCAGTCCAGGCGTACGGCGGGACCGTGTCCCCGGCGCTGACGGGCTCGAACCAGTGATCGACGCCCAGCACGTCGGCGTCGTCCTCCAGAACGTCGAGGTTGTCCGAGTACAGTGCTTGGCTGTCCGCGTCCTCCAACAGGACTTCCTCAACCTGGTCCCGCCAGTCCTCCGGGAGGTCGAGCTCGTAGATGTCCTCGGTGATCTCCGCCTGATCGAGCAGGCAGCGGACGGCGAGTTCCCCGGCGAGGCAACCCGGGGCGGTCCAGCCCCGGACCAGGGCCGCCGTGACGTCAGCGGCTACGACGATGAACTTCTGGGTGAATTTTGCGTCGTAGCTGGCGGCGAACTGGGGCGGCAGCGAGGACAGCACTGAGGTCCCGGCGATGTCAGACGGGGTGACCTCCTCGAGGTCGCTCAGCGTTCCCAGATCGCGGAAGAGCTGGTCGATGAGGATGCTCGACGAGTTCCACAGGAGCCCTGCCAGCAGCCGGGTCTGACTCACGGCTTGTTGACGGTCTTCCGGCGAAACGGCGGCCATCTCGTCCAAGTCCTCCGGCTCGAACTGGAGCCGCTGCTCCGGAGTCATGTCGTCCGGGTGCGGGTCGAGGCCCAGCAGTTCCAGGCTCAGCCCGGTCAGCTTCGCGGCGTCAGCCAATAGCTCTTCGGTGATGTCGTCGTCGTCGGCGCTCATGGCCCCGATGCTACCCGCCATGCGTGCGTGGCCCGATTCCTGTGACGCGCTGATGTCGGGCCGTTCCTAGGCAGCTGCCGCCCGCTGATTCCCCGGCGACGTGCTGCCGCTCGCCATCCGGGCGGAGACTAGGTAGCTGATCCCGGCAATCAGCGGAACCACGCTTGCCGCGGCGAGGGATGAAACCCCGCCCGACCTTCCGATGACCGTGATGAGCAGCGGCAAAACACCCAGGCCCACGAGCAGCCAGCCGGCCAGGGCTGCGCGCTGCAGGCCCAGCACAGCGGCCGGGAACGCCAGGGCGACGACGCTGACGGCGATGACGGGTCCGTTTTCGCTGATGAACTCGCGCAGGGCCGCGGGATCGAAGGCCAGCCACACGCATGCGGCGATGAACGCCGAAGCGAGGGCGAGCAGCAGGGGAGCGGTGGGCGCCGGCCAGAACCAGGCCGCCACGGCGAGGACGAGCATCGGCACAACCCACGCGAGAGTCATCAGCAGCCCGGCATTTCCGCCGGGATCCTGCAGGGCGTAGCCGGCAATGAAGATGGACGCGAGGACCGTGAACACGGCCATAACGGCCGCCCCGTTCGTTGCAGCGCCGCGGCCCGCTGCTGGGGATCCTTCTCGCGCGTCATGAACATTACGACGGCGACCACAGCGATCGCGCCGACAGCCAGAATGACCGGGACGTTCATGGGATACCTCCTGCGGATGAACGGAACCTAGGTTCAGTACACGCCGGGGAGACGGAGCTGGCAAGGGGAGAAGGGCCTCTTACTTCAGCCCGAGTCCGTGTTCTGCAAGCGCCTGCTCCAGGATTCGCAATGCCTTGGGCCCCACGCCATGCAACCTGGCCAACTCGGACCGCGGGACGCCGGCGAGCTCGCTGAGCGATACGTAGCCGGCGGCGTTCAAGGCGCGCGTGGCTGGCGCTCCGATCTTGGGGATGGCTCCCAGCGGTGTTGTCATGCGTCGACGATAGGCCGACTTCGCACTGAGAACTAGTGTGGCGTTTTCGACACACTGCGGTTGCGAGACGCCTCTCCCCAGCCAAGCGCGGTGGGGAGCCGATGCTTGCCGGGGATGTTTAGGGCAGACTGGTGCCGTGAGCGGAATCCGGTGGGTGCTGCACGTCGATCTCGACCAGTTCATCGCGGCTGTCGAAGTGCTCCGGCGGCCGGAGCTTGCGGGCAAGCCGATCATTGTCGGCGGTCGGGGCGACCCCACGGAACGAGCTGTGGTGTCGACCGCATCCTACGAAGCCAGGGCGTTCGGCGTGGGTTCCGGAATGCCCTTACGTATTGCGGCCCGGAAGGTGCCCGACGCTGTGATCCTGCCCGTCGACCACGAGGCTTACCTGGCAGCGTCTGAGACGGTGATGGCTACCCTGCGCGCGCAGCCCGGCGCCACCGTGCAGGTGCTGGGTTGGGATGAAGCCTTTGTAGGCGTTGAAACGGAGAAACCGGAAGCCTACGCCCGGCAGGTGCAGGCCGCTGTCCTGGAGCGAACGCAGCTGCATTGCAGCGTGGGCATCGGCGACACCCTGGTCCGGGCCAAGGTGGCCACCGGTTTCGGCAAGCCGGCCGGCGTCTTCCGACTCACCTCCGGGAACTGGCTGGACGTTATGGGCAGTCTGCCCACCAAGGACCTGTGGGGCGTCGGAACAAAGGTGTCGGGCCGGCTGGCCAAACTCGGCATCAACACTGTCGCTGAGCTCGCCGCGGCCGACCCCAGGACCTGGTCCCGGAGTTCGGCCCCAAGATGGGTCCGTGGTACGCGGAGCTCGGACGCGGTGACGGCTCCAGCGTCGTGGATGACACCCCGTGGGTTGCCCGCGGGCATAGCCGGGAGACCACCTTCCAGCGCGACCTGACCGAGCCCGCCCAGGTGGACGACGCTGTGAGGGAGCTGACCGCGCGTGTCCTTGAGGATGTTGTGGCCGAAGGCCGGCCCGTGGTCGGACTGACCCTCAAGGTGCGGTACGCGCCGTTCTTCACCAAGACCCACGCGAGGAAAATTCCCGAGACCTTCGACCGGAACGAAATCCTCGCGCGGGCACTGGACCTCGCAGCCGGAATCGAAGCGGGCCGACCGATCCGGCTCCTGGGCCTGCGGGCCGAAATGACAATGCCCGACGACGCCCGCAAGGGACATACGCCGACCCGCGGAGGGTGGTGACGGCCCGGCCGTCCGAGTCCTAACGATGCCCGGTTCAGTTGACGGAGGCGGCTCCGGCCCGCCCGTATCGATTGGCACGGGGCCTATTTGCGTCGTCCGAGGCAGTTTTTCATCAACAATTCCGCAGTAACGACGCAACTGCCCGAAAGCACGATTTTCCCCAAGTAACGTGGCGTCCGGTTGGCTGTACAGGGCGGCCTTCCGGTCAAGCCAACGTCCCCTTTCCCGAAAGGCCTCTCATGGCAGGAATCTTCTCGTTCATCGGTGCCCTGGGCACCACCACCAAGGCCGTTGCCGTGGCCTCAGTCGTCGCAGTCGGCGGCGGCGGGGCTGCCATGGCCGCCACTGCCGAAACTACCGAGCCCGTCTCCGTGGTTGTCGAGGCGCCGGCCGAAACGGCTGATCCGGTCGAGCCTGCACCCGTGGAGCCGGCGCCGGTGGAGCCCGCGCCTGTTGAGCCTGCGCCGGAAGAGCCTGCGCCTGTTGAGCCGGCGCCGGAAGAGCCTGCACCCGTCGAGCCGGCTCCGGTGGAGCCCGCGCCTGTTGAACCTGCGCCGGTGGAGCCGGCACCAGTTGTTCCTGTGCCGGCGGGCAACTCCGCTTGGGCACACGGGAACGCCGCCGCCAAGCGCGCCGCCGGCCAGGCAAACGCGGCAGAGCACCGCAGCGCCAATGCCGCCACTCCGGCAACACCGTCGTACGGCGCGGCCCATGCTGTCAAAGCATCTCCGGCCTCGAAGGCTGACAACCCGGCTAAGGCCAACAAGAAGAAGTAGCCTGCCCTGCAAGGCCCGGACCGCAACGGTTCCGGGGCCTTGTTGCGTTGGAGCCTCGGCATTGCCTGGAAACCAGGCAGCACTAAAGGACGTAAGCCGCATCGCATAGGATTCGAACAAACGCCAGCACGGTCGCACTTCTTGGGGAAGAACATGCACATTTCAGATCACCGGGCCGCCGGGACAACAGTTGCAACGACGCTCCCCGTTCCCGTGTCGAGTCTGCGCTGGGCGCTGGTCCGCAGACTGATCTTTGCCATTCCCTTCGGTCTGCTGTTTGGCGTGATGCTGATCAACGGCCTGAAGTTAAACGATTCAGGGCACGCGACGACGGCCCTGGCCGGCGGGATGGGATTGTCCTTCGCCGTCTTCCTCGGCATCATCTGGCTGGTTGGCCGCCGGCGTCGGACTTTGTTTGCTGCATCCGGCGGTGATCCGGAAGCCGTGGGAGTGCTGCTGTTCGGCGCGATGGCCCCCAAGATCGGGGGCCTCGGCCCTTACAGCGAAAGCGGCTTCCACCGGTGGGCTGCGGGGTTCGGCGCAGGAGGGGACGGGGGCAGGGGCGATTGGGGCTAATGCCAGCAGCGGGCCGGTGTCAGGCTACGGCCCCCTGAAAGTGTTTTTCGATGATCCCCTTGATGTCGTCATGGCAGCCGCCGCACCCTGTCCCGGCACGGGTGGCCCCGGAAACCTCGGCCACCGTCCCGCAGCCACCGGAGACGGCGGACGCAATGGCGGTCCCGCTCACCCCGGCGCACCGGCACACCGTGCGCTCGGGGTCGGCCGCGCCGGAAGCGGCCGCCTGGTCCGGGCCGTCCAGGCGCAGCAGCAGCGACCGGTCCGCCGGGAGCTCCGCGCCGCGCTCGAACAGCTGCACCAGCTCGGCCGCCGAGCGGGGCATGCCCACGGCCACGAGACCTTCGAGCACCCCGGCGCGGGTGGTCATCTTCACGTAGCGGCCGTGCTCGGGATCCGCCCACTGGGCGATCTGCAGCCGCGGGCGACCGTCCGCGGCTCCCGCAGACAGTACTTCCTCGTCCCACGGATCCGCGGCAACATCCCCGGCCACGGCCATGTTCATGCCGCGGGCTTTGAGCACCACAACGCCCGGCAGTTCCGGCGGCAGTGCCGGCAGCAGCTCAGCCTCCGGAGATCCGGCGGCCAGCAGCGTCAGGTATTCGGCGAGCCATTCGGCCTGCCGCCAGCCCGTGCCCACCAGCCCGGACGGACCGCGCGCGGTGCGGCACTCGACGCAGTCCGGGTCGGGGCAGCGCACTTCCGCGCAGTCGCCGATCGCGAAGATGTGCGGTTCGTGGTGCGCCCGGAGCTTGTGGTCCACCAGGATCCCGGCCGCCGTCGAGAGCCCGCAGCCTTCCGCGAGTTCGGTCCGCGGCCGGACGCCGCAGGAGAGCACCAGCAGGTCGCCGTCGATCGCGGACCCGTCATCGAGCAACAGGGCCGAGAAACCGCCGTCGGGCGCCTTGTGTTCGACGCCGGTGGAGCGGGCGTTGCCGCCACCCGGACGCCGCAGTTCCGCAAGGACGCGGCGAGCACCGCGCCGCCGCCGCGGTCGATGTTGCGGCCCAGCGGGTGCGGGCCGTTGTGCACCACGGTCACCGTGGCGCCTTCCTCGGCCGCGGCGAGGGCCGTCTCCAGGCCCAGCACGCCGCCGCCGAGGACCACCACGCGTTTTCCGCCGGCCACCGCGGCCTGCAGCACCGAGGCGTCGCGCAGGTCCCGGAGCGCGGTCACGCCGGCCGGCAGCACCGGCGCGGCCGGGTCGGGGTTGAGCCCGGTGAGGTTGGGGATCACCGGGCGGGAGCCGGTGGCGAAAACCAGCCGGTCGTACGCGGGGAGGTGCCGTCGCTGAGGACCAGCTGCTGCCGGGCGCGGTCCACGCGGCGGACGCGGACGCCCAGCCGGACGTCGACGCCGTCGGCGATCAGCGCGGCGGCGTCGGACAAGGCCAGGGCCGACGCCGTGGTCCGGCCGACCCCGAGGTCCGCCACGAGCACGCGGTTGTACGCGGCCTCGGCCTCCTCGCCGATGACCGTCAGGTGGGCGAGACCGCTGCGGACCGCCGGCAGCATTTCGTCGACCAGCCGCGCGGCCACCGGACCGAAGCCCACAACAACAATGCGCTCTGTCATGACGCACCTTCCTTCTGCAGTTCATCGGCGCGGAGAGTGGCGGCGCCGGGCTTGACCCAGACCTGGCTGAACTTGAACTCCGGCATCCCGGAGATGGGATCGGTGGCCGCCTCCGTGAGGCGGTTGGCGCTCTCCAGTTCAGGGAAGTGGAACGGCAGGAACACCGTTTCGGGCCGGATGTCCGTGCTCAGCTCGGCGCGGCAGGAGACTTCGCCGCGCCCGTTGGAAATCGAGACGACGTCGCCGTCGGCGATGCCCTGGGCGGCGGCGGCCGCCGGATGGATCTGCAGCCGTGCTTCCGGCTGGGCGGCGGCCAGTGCGGCCACCCGGCGGGTCTGCGCCCCGGACTGGTAGTGCTCCATGAGGCGCCCGGTGACCAGGGTCATTGCCGTTCCGGCGCCGTCCGCTCCGGCACGTCCAGCGCCGGCCCGGTCCGCGGACGCGGTGCCGGACCCGAAGAGGACGCACGACGGCGGGGTGTCACCGGAGTGAACACGGCCCGCCCGTCCGCGTGGGCGAAGGAGTCCAGGAACAGCCGCGGAGTTCCGGTGCTGCCGGCGGGGTAGGGCCAGTAGGCCGCTTCGCCCCGGTCCAGCATGGCGTAGTCGATTCCGGAGTAGTCGGCCAGGCCGCCTTGGGACGCCAGACGGAGCTCCTCGAACACGGTCTCCGGGTCCTCGCTGAAGGTGGAGGGGCCTCCAGGGCTTCGGCCAGCCGCGTCATGATCCACAACTCGCTGCGCACCCCGGGCGGGGAGCGAGGGCCCGGCGGCGGCGGAGCACGCGGCCCTCGAGGTTGGTCAGGGTGCCTTCCTCTTCGGCCCACTGGGTGACCGGCAGGACGAGGTCGGCCTCGGCGGCGGTCTCGGAGAGGAAAAAGTCGCAGACCACCAGGAAGTCCAGGCTCCGCAGGCCGGCGATCACGGCGTTGGCGTCGGGCGCGGACACCGCCACGTTGGCGCCGTGCACGAAGAGGCAGCGGACGCCGTCGGGCTGTCCCAGCGACTTCAGCAACTGTACGGCGGGCAGGCCCGGGCCGGGGATGAGCGCTTCCGGGACGCCCCACACAGCGGCCATGTGGGCGCGGGCGGCGGGATCGGTGATCTTGCGGTAGCCGGGGAGCTGGTCCGCTTTCTGGCCGTGTTCGCGGCCGCCCTGGCCGTTGCCCTGGCCGGTGAGCGTGCCGTAGCCGCTGCGTGCGTCGCCGGGGAGGCCCAGCAGCAGGGCGAGGTTGATGGCGGCGGTGGCGGTGTCCGTGCCGTCGACGTGCTGTTCCACGCCGCGGCCCGTGAGAATGTAGCTGCCGCCCCGGCGGGAGCCGTCGGCCAGCCTGCGGGCGGTGTCGCGGATCAGCCCCGCCGGGACGCCGGTGAGGGACTGTACGCGTTCGGGCCAGTAGGAGGCCACACTGCGGACCAGGGCGTCGTAGCCGGCCGTGCGGGCCGCGATGTAGCCGGCGTCGGCGAGGCCTTCGTGGATCACCACGTGGGCGAGCCCCAGCAGCAGGGCGAGGTCGGTGCCGGGCAGCGGCTGCAGGTGCAGGCCACCGCCGTCGGAAGTGAACGCCGCGGTGGCGGAGCGGCGGGGTCCACCACAATCAGGCCCCCGGCGTCGCGGGCGCCCTGCAGGTGCTGGACGAAGGGCGGCATGGTCTCGGCGACGTTGGAGCCGAGCATCAGGATGGTGCTGGCGGAATCGAGGTCCTCCAGCGGGAAGGGCAGTCCGCGGTCCACGCCGAACGCGCGCATCCCGGCCGCGGCGGCGGAGGACATGCAGAACCGGCCGTTGTAGTCGATCCGCGACGTGCCCAGCGCCAGCCGGGCGAATTTGCCCAGCTGGTACGCCTTCTCGTTGGTCAGCCCGCCGCCGCCGAAAACTCCGACGGCGTCCGCCCCGTACCGGGCACGGGTTGCCTTCACCGCGCCCGTGATGCGGTCCAGGGCCTCATCCCAGCCGATCGGGCGGTGGACGCCGTCGGCGCCACGGAGCAGCGGCTCGGTGACGCGGCCGGGGTGGTTCAGCAGCGACGCCGAGGTCCAGCCCTTGCGGCACAGGCCGCCGCGGTTGGTGGGGAAGTCGCGTCCGGTCACGTCGAGGAGAGGTGCGGCTGCAGGAGGTGCGGCCGGTTGCTCCGGCACGGGTCTGACCCCGGCTGCGAAGCCGGGGTCAGTCCTTTGCGGCCGGGGCCGCCGGCGTGCTCAGCGTCATGGCGCACTGCAGGGCGCAGTAGGGGCAGTGCGTGGCGGCGCTGTTGGTCATGTTAGACGTGTCCCATCGCGTTTCGGTTGGCGTTGCGGATATAGCAGAACCAGCAGACGGCCAGCATCACGACGTACGCGCCGACGAAGCCGTAGAACGCCGGGGTGTAGGAGCCGCTGGCGCTGTTGGAGGCGTTGAGGACCTGCGGGATGACGAACCCGCCGTACGCGCCGATGGCCGAGATCAGGCCGAGGGCCGAGGAGGCCAGGCGCTGGGTGGTGACGGTGCTGGCGCCTGATTTTGCGGCCCTGCTTGAGGTGGCGAAGATGATGGGGATCATCCGGTACGTGGCACCGTTTCCGAAGCCGCTGGCCGTGAAGAGCAGCAGGAACATGCCCAGGAAGAGCCAGAAGTCTTTCAGCGGCAAGGTCCAGACCATGGTCAGGGTGATGACGGCCATCGCGGCGAAGGCTGCGACGGTCATCCGGGCGCCGCCCATGCGGTCCGCCATGCGTCCGCCATAGGGGCGGGCCAGCGAACCGACCAGCGGGCCGAGGAAGGCGAGGGACAGTGCCACGGTGCCGACCTCGATGGAGGAGAACGCCGGGAAGTAGTCCTTGATGAGCTTGGGGAACACACCGGCGAAGCCGATGAACGAGCCGAAGGTGCCGATGTACAGCAGCGCCATGATCCACAAGTGCGGTTCCTTGAGCGCGGCGAGCGAGCCGGCGACGTCGCCCTTGGCGCTGGTGAGGTTGTCCATGTACTTCCAGGCGCCAAATGCGGCGACCAGGATGAAGGGGACCCACATCCAGCCGGCCATCGGCAGGTTTACGGTGCCGGCGGCGAGGAGCGTGATGGCAATCGGGACGGCAAGCTGCGCGACGGCGGCACCGAGGTTTCCGCCGGCGGCGTTCAGTCCCAGCGCCCAGCCCTTCTCGCGGGCCGGGTAGAAGAAGGTGATGTTGGCCATGGAGCTGGCGAAGTTGCCGCCGCCGAAGCCCGCCAGGGCCGCCACGAACAGCATGACGCCGAACGGGGTCTCGGGGTTGGAGACGCACAGGGCCAGCCCGATCGACGGGATGAGCAGCAGCAGGGCCGAAACGATCGTCCAGTTGCGGCCGCCGAAGCGGGGACCATAAAGGTGTAGGGGATCCGGAGGGTGGCGCCCACCAGGCTGGGCATGGAGATCAGCCAGAAGATTTCCGAGGTGGTGAAAGTGAATCCGGCCGCGGGGAGCTGGACCACCACGATTGACCACAGCTGCCAGACCACGAAGCCCAGGAACTCGGCGAAGATGGACCAGTTCAGGTTGCGCCGGGCAATGGAGCGGCCCTGGGTCTCCCACTGTTCCTTGTTTTCCGCGTCCCAGTTGGCAATCCAGCGGCCGGGGCGGTATTCCAGGGCGGGACCGCCGAGGGTGGTGCCGGCAGAAATGGAAGGGGAAATGCCGGGGAAATGCCGGTTGGGGCATCTGCGGTGCGTTCAGCAGTCACGGGGACCTCCTTGGGGGATGTTGTCCTTCCAAGTTAGGGAAGCCGCGTTTCCGGGACCGTCGCTGTTTGTTAACGTGCTGTGACGTTTGCCTATCGGCGCGTTTGTGACGGGGTGAGGGCCGGAAGCGGGGCATAGTGTGATGACCACCACGTGAGACAACGCTGTATGTCCAAATAGTGGAACATTTGTCCATTGACTGGACGCCCGGAACTAATATGTAAGCATACGTATCCTCATCCGGGCGGCTTCAAGCAGCACCAGTCCGGTCTTCATGAAAGCGCTACTACATGTCATCCACTGCCACATCCACGGAGCATGGGTCCGCCAAACAGGTGAACTCGCGCGGCCGCGTCATCGTCGCCAGCCTGGTCGGCACCACCGTTGAGTTCTACGACTTCTACGTTTACGCCACGGCCGCTGTGCTCGTTTTCCCCGGCTGTTCTTCCCCGGGCAGAATGAAACCACCCAGCTGCTGAGCTCGTTCGCAGTGTTCGGTGTCGCGTTTATCGCCCGTCCGCTTGGGTCCATCGTTTTCGGTCACTTCGGTGACAAGTTCGGCCGCAAGGGCACCCTGGTGGCGTCGCTGCTGACCATGGGCATCGCCACTTTCCTTATCGGCTGCCTCCCGACGGCGCTCGTCCCGGGCTGGGAATTCTGGGCCCCGGCTCTGCTGGTCGTGATGCGCTTTGCCCAGGGCCTGGCCCTCGGCGGTGAATGGAGCGGCGCGGCCCTGCTGGCCACGGAGAACGCCCCGGCCAACAAGCGCGCCATCTACGGCACGTTCCCGCAGCTGGGTGCGCCGATCGGCTTCATCATTGCCAACGTGATCTTCCTGGTGTTCAGCTACGCCCTGTCGCCCGAGGCATTTATGGCATGGGGCTGGCGTGTGCCGTTCCTGCTCAGCGCCGTCATGGTCATCATCGGCCTCTACGTCCGGCTCAAGCTGATCGAGACCCCCGCCTTCACCAAGGTCATCGAATCCAACGAGGTCGCCAAGCTGCCGCTGGCCCGGGTCTTCAAGACCAGCTGGCGCCAGCTGATCCTGGGCACGTTCATCATGCTCGCCACGTACGTGCTCTTCTACCTGATGACCACGTTCACGCTGACCTACGGCACCCGCGCCTCCAGCCTGGATGCCGCCAAGGCCGCAGCCGAGAAGGCCGGCAAGCCGATGACCGAGGCCGCCGCGGCCGCGTTTGTCCCCGGCCTGGGCTACACCCGCAACGACTTCCTCTGGATGCTGATTGCCGGCGTCGTGTTCTTCGGCATCTTCACCCTGGTGTCCGGACCCCTGGCCGAAAAGTACGGACGCCGCAAGATGCTGATCGCCGTGACGTTCGGCATCTTCGCCTTCGGACTCCTCTTCGTCCCGCTGTTCAGTGCAGGCTTCGTGGGCACGATGGCCCTGCTGATCATCGGCTTCTCCCTCATGGGGCTGACCTTCGGGCCCATGGGTGCGCTGCTGCCGGAGCTGTTCCCGACCAATGTCCGGTACACCGGCTCCGCGATCAGCTACAACTTCTCCAGCATCCTGGGCGCGGCCGTGGCCCCGTTCATCGCCGTCTGGCTCTGGGAAATGGGCAAGGGCAGCCCCATGCTGGTGGGCGTCTACCTCGCCTCCATGGCGGTGCTGACGCTGATCGCCCTGTTCGTGAGCAAGGAAACCCGCGACCTGGACTACACCAACAACGTAGCCTGACGCAGCTTCCCGGGCCGGGGCTGACGCTCCAGCCCGGTTGCTAACCGAAATGCCCGGTGTGTTCGCTGAACACGCCGGGCATTTCCGTGTCGGCGGACGCGTGCCGGGAAGCAACTGGGCAGGAGCGTTTCGGCGGCGGAGGGCGTCGGGCGCGGGGCGGTGGCCGGGGATGTCGGGGCTAGCCCGCGTAGAGCTCCACGAAGTTCCGGAGGATCTTCATCGGTTCGGTGGCGGAGAACCGGCGGGCGTCCTCCATCAGCATTTCGGCCGATTCGGGCGGAAAGTAGCCGGCGTGGCGGTAGATGTCGATCCTGGTGACCAGCCCTTCCGCGTCCAGCTCCGGGTGGAACTGGGTGGCGTACAGGTTGGTTTTGATCCGGAACATGTGCACGGGGCACGCGGCGGAACTCGCCAAGAGCACCGCGTGGGAGGGCAGGAGCGTGCAGGCTTCCTTGTGGCCGGTGAAGGCCGTGAAGGTCTCGGGCAGCCCGCGCAGGAGCGGATCCACCAGCCCCTCGTCCGTCAGTTTGATGGTCACGCCGCCGAGGCCCTCGCCGTAGGTCCGGTCGATCAAAGCCCCCTGGTGCCGGCCGAGCGTGCCCACCCCGTAGCAGGCGCCGAGGAAGGGGAAGTCCTGGGCCACAATCCGGTCCAGGAGGGCGGCAAGCTCACGCTCCACGCGGTGCTGGACGTCGCTTTTGTGCCGGGCGGGGTCGCTGGAGGTGAACGGGCTGCCGCCCACAATCACGCCGGAGTAGTCGGAGAGTTCCAGGTCCGGCAGCGGTCCGGCTTCCATCCGGATGCGCCGCAGCTGCGAGGGCTCGAGTCCGCCGTAGCGCAGGTAGGCCTCGTACTCGTTCTCGGCGGCGGCGTCCTCGGCCCGGGAGGCGAGGAGCAGGAATGGTTTCACAGACCAAGTCTGCACGGGCGGGACGCGCGGGCGCCAGAGGCGCGCCCGCGTCCCGCCCGCGCGTCCGTCCAGCCGGTGCGGCTACTCGGCGGCAGCGTCCTCGATCAGCGCGATGACGGCGCCGGCGGAGACCGTCTCGCCGGCGGCGGCGGTCAGCCCGATCACGATTCCGGTGCGGTGCGCGGTGAGCGGCTGCTCCATCTTCATGGCCTCGAGCACAACCACAAGGTCGCCTTCGGCAACGAGGTCACCCTCGCCGACGGCCACCTTCACGATGGTGCCCTGCATCGGGGAGGTCAGCGCGTTGCCGCTGGCAGCCGCGACGGCGCCGCCGCTGCGGGCGCGCTTTTTCGTCTTGGCCGGCTTGGCGCCGGCTGAGCCGCCGCCGGTGCCCAGCGACGCCGGGAGGACTACCTCCAGGCGCTTGCCGCCGACCTCGACGACGACGCGCTGGCGTTCGCCGGCGTCGGGCGTTTCCGTGTCCGTTCCGGTGGGAGTCCAGGCTGGGATGTCGTTGACGAAGGCCGTCTCGATCCAGCGCGTGTGGACCTTGAACGGACCCTCGGCGGGAGCGAAGTCGGGGTTGCTGACGACGGCGAGGTCGAACGGAATGACGGTGGGGATGCCCTCCACCACCATCTCCTCGAGGGCGCGGCGGGACCGCTGCAGGGCCTGGGTGCGGGTGGCGCCGGTGACGATCAGCTTGGAGAGCATGGAGTCGAAGTTGCCGCTGATGACGTCGCCCTGTTCCACGCCGGAGTCGATCCGCACACCGGGGCCGGTGGGGTTTGACAGCCGCGTGATAGTGCCGGGGCGGGCATGAAGTTGCGGCCCGGGTCCTCGCCGGTGATGCGGAACTCGATCGAGTGGCCGCGGACCTCGGGGTCCCCGTAGCCGAGTTCCTCGCCGCGGGCCAGCCGGAACTGTTCGCGGACGAGGTCGATTCCGGTGACTTCCTCGGACACGCAGTGCTCCACCTGGAGGCGGGTGTTGACCTCGAGGAAGGAGATGGTGCCGTCCTGGCCCACGAGGAATTCACAGGTGCCGGCGCCGAGGTAGCCGGCTTCCTTGAGGATGGCCTTGGAGGATTCGTAGAGCCGGCGGTTCTGTTCCTCGGTGAGGAACGGGGCCGGGGCTTCCTCCACGAGTTTCTGGTTGCGGCGCTGCAGCGAGCAGTCGCGGGTGGAGACCACCACCACGTTGCCGTGGGCGTCGGCGAGGCACTGGGTTTCGACGTGCCGCGGGGCGTCCAGGAAGCGCTCGATGAAGCACTCGCCGCGGCCGAAGGCGGCGACGGCCTCACGGACGGCGGATTCGAACAGTTCGGGGATTTCCTCGCGGGTGCGGGCCACCTTGATGCCGCGTCCGCCACCGCCGAAGGCCGCCTTGATGGCGACCGGCAGACCGAACTTGTCGACGAATTCGAGGATTTCCTCGGCCGATTCCACCGGGTCGGCCGTGCCGGGAACCTGCGGCGCACCGACCTTCTCGGCGATGTGGCGGGCCTGGACTTTGTCGCCCAGGGCGGAGATCGCGGCGGGGAGGGTCCGATCCAGGTGATGCCGGCGTCGATTACTTTGGCGGCGAACTCGGCGTTCTCGGCCAGGAAGCCGTAGCCGGGGTGGATGGCATCGGCGCCGGAGCGGTGGGCCACCTCGATCAGCTTGTCCATCACGAGGTAGGACTCGGCGGCGGTGTTGCCGCCCAGCGCGTAGGCCTCGTCGGCGAGCCTGACGTGCAGGGCGTCGCGGTCCGGTTCCGCGTAGACCGCCACGGAGGCGATGCCTTCATCGCGAGCGGCACGGATGATGCGAACGGCGATTTCGCCGCGGTTGGCGATCAGCACCTTGCTCAGCGGCTGGGTTACTGCTGCGGTGCCTTCGTTGGCTGATCGCTGCACGGGATTTGCGGACTGCTCCGAATTTGCTGACAAGGCGTCTCCTTCTTTCCTTCAGGGAGCCTAGCGCGGTTTTGTGGGTTCCGCCGATATTACTTGCGGATTCCGCGCGTAAAGCGCCCAACCTTTGTAGGGTTGCTACAAAGGCTTGCGAATTGGCTCACTCGGCCCGCAATACCGCGGGATCCGCGGCGCCGGTGGTCCACAGTTCCGTGATGCCCACCTGTGCCTGGCCCAGCAGTCCGCGGAGGGTGGAAATGGACAGCCCGACGACGGCGTGCGGGTCGCCGTCGACCTTGCGGATGAAGGCCCCGCCGTAGCCGTCGATCGTGAACGAGCCGGCGCACTGCAGCGGCTCGCCCGTGGCGATGTAGGCGTCGATTTCTTCGGGGGCCATCTCCATGAAGTGGACCTCGGCGGAGGTGACGTGTCCGAGGGTTGCGCCGGACCCGGACTCTTCGGAATCCTCGGTGTCCCGGCAGTCAACGAGCCAGTGGCCCGTGTGCAGCACACCCCTGCTGCCGCTCATCCGGAGCATCCGCTCCCGGGCGACGTCGGCCGTGTACGGTTTGCCGTGCGCCTCGCCGTCGAACTCGAACACCGAATCGCAGCCGATCACCAGCGCGCCGTCGGCTTCGGGCAGGGAGGCGACGGCCTCGGCCTTGGCCCGGGCCAGCAGCAGGGCGGTGTCGTGCGGATCCGTGACGCCGTAGCGGGCCTGGACGGCGTCCTCATCGACGTCGGAGACGAGGATCTCGTGCCGGATGCCGGCGTCGGTGAGCAGCTTGGTGCGGGCGGGGACTGGGAGGCAAGAATGAGGCGGGTCACCGCTCCAGCCTAGTTCACCCCGGCGCAGCAACGCAGGGAAAGCGGCCGGGGTCCTGCGGCGTGCAGGACCCCGGCGGTAGGGTCTATTGCATCCGCAAGCAGCACGATTTTCTGGGGGAAAGAATGATGCTGAATGGCATGGCCGGGAAGGCCGAACCGCTGGTGCCGTCCTGGAGCCTTATGGGGCTCCTTCTGATTGCGGGCCTCGTCCTGTTCGTCGGCGCGCTGATCAGCATCGCCCGGAACAGGACTTACGCGTCCGGAGGCACCGTCGTGTGGGCCCTCATCGTTCTAGTTCTGCCAGTGCTTGGACCGGTGCTGTGGTTTCCTATTGGTCGCAGGGCGCCCAAATCCTTCCGCCGTCCGGCCCATATCTCGGGCGACCAGCGGGGCTCTGTTGCAGACCGGTAAAGTGCGCAGGCAAACACTCATTGAGGGAATCGTGAAACAGTTCCGACTTGCGCTGAACTTGGGGACCCTAGCTGCTGTCCTTACAGGCTGCACTTACTCGGACCCTCCTTTCGAGGCAGGGAGCACGCCAACCGTTTCCCCTGTTCCTTCCGCTTCCGCCCCGTCGACTACGCCGGAAACTCTCGAAGGGAAGTTTCAGTCACAGGGGGCGGTCACCAGCGGTGGGGTCACGATCCGCGTCACTGATACCGGCGCGGTGCTGCAGTTGAAAGACTTCTCAACCGAGCCGGGCGAAGACCTCCGACTCATGCTCAGCCCCGGAACTCTTAGCACTGACACCACTGGGAGCCTGGGACTCACCTCCACGACCCTGATCGACCTTGGGCCGGTCAGTGGCGCCGCCAGCCAGCGGGTCGATATGGACACCAAGATGTGGTCCACCATGCCCTCATCGGTCCGGAGTGTGGTGATCTACAACTATTCCGAAAGAACCGCCTACGGCACAGCCAACCTCACCGATATTCAGGAGTTGGTGAAGCACTAGGTATTCGGGTCTCGCCGACGCGCTGACCCGGATCCCCTTATTCGCCCTTGACGCATGCCCATATGGGTATATGATCGTTGACATGGCACGAGCAGCGACGACGTCGGACGTCTTTAACGCGATCGCCGAGCCGCAGCGCCGGGAGATCCTGGTGCTGTTGAGGGCGGGGAGCGGCCGGTGACCGAGTTGTCCCAGGAGTTGGGGATATCCCAGCCCGGGGCGTCCAAACACCTGCGGGTGCTCCGAGAGGTCGGGCTGGTGCGGGACCGCAAGGCAGGCAAGCAGCGCCTCTACGACCTGGACGCCCGCGGGCTGCGAGCGGTTCACGAGTGGACCGGCGGGTTCGAGCAGTTCTGGAACGAGAGCTTCGACCGGCTGGACGCGTACGTGCAGGACCTCAAGCAGGCAAGGCAGGAGGAGTAGCTGATGAGCGACATGGGACGAGGAGTGCCGGCGCAGTCCGCGACGGCCGATCGGGAGATCGACATCTCCCGGGTCATCGACGCCCCGCGAGAGCTGGTGTTCGAGGCATTCACCGACGTACGGCACCTGTCGCGATGGTGGGGACCGGAGGATTCACCACCACCACCCGGTCCTTCGAGTTCCGGATCGGCGGGGAGTGGGACTTCGTGATGCACGGGCCGGACGGGACGGACTACCAGGAGTGGATCACCTGGATCGAGATCGCCCCGCCGGAGCGGATTGCGATGCTCCACGGTGAGTCCCGCGGCGACCCGAACGCTTTCGAGTCTGTCCTGACGTTCGAGCCGGATGGTGCGGCGACCCGGATCGAGATGCGCACGGTGTTCCCCACCAGGGACTTGCGCGACGAGGCGGTCGAGAAGTATCACGCGATCGAGGGCGGCCAGCAGACCCTGGGCAACCTGGCTGCCTACGTCACCGAGATCGTTCGGAAAGAGGCTGAGGGCTGATGGCCGGGAAGGTGTTCTTCAGCGTTTCGATGTCGCTGGACGGGTACATCGCACCCGAGTCCCCGAGGAATTAATGGGGCGGCAGTGGATGGAACTGCAGCGGTGGATCTTCCCGACGCGGTTTCTCCGGGAAAACCTGAAACTCGGCGCGGGCGGCGAGGAAGGGCGCGACAACGACATTGCGCGGCAGACGTTCGAACGCACCGGCGCGAGCGTCATGGGCAAGCGAATGTTCGACGCCGGCGAGCACGCATGGCCCGAGGAGGCGCCGTTCCACACGCCGGTCTTCGTCGTGACGCACGAGAAGCGTGACCCCTGGGAGCGGCCGGGCGGGACCACGTTCCACTTCGTCAACGACGGCATCGAATCCGCGCTCGACCAGGCCCGCGAGGCCGCCGGCGACCGCGACGTCCGCATCGCGGGCGGCGGCGCAACGATCCTGGAGTACGTGAACGCCGGCCTGATCGACGAGTTCTCGATCGCGCTCTCACCCGTGCTGTTCGGCGCCGGAGTCCGCCTGTTCGAGGGCGTGAACGCAGGCCGCGTGGCCCTGGAGCCGGTCCGTTCGGAGCCGACGCAGCGGGCGACCCACCTGACCTACGCAGTCCGGGAACGGTAGGCGCACGCCCGCCGATCCAAACCGATCGGCGGGCGGCTGGAGTGGGGGCGTCGCGGCGGCTCCGCCGGCGGGCGGGCCGGTCAGCGCGCGGCGACTTCCTCTGGTTCAGGCTCGGCGACGTCCGCCGTCGAGGTTCCAGGTTTGCGCAGCTTGGCGCCCTCCACATCGACGTCCGGGAGGATGCGGTCCAGCCAGCGCGGCAGCCACCAGGCCTTTTCGCCCAGCAGATACATCACGGCCGGGACGATCGTCATCCGGACCACGAAGGCATCAATCAGCACACCGAAGGCCATGGCGAAGCCGAGCGGGCGGACCATGTTCAGGTGCGAGAAGATGAAGCCCGAGAACACGCTGACCATGATGATCGCGGCCGCGGTGACCACGGCCGCGGCGTGGCTGAAGCCCGAGCGGACCGCATGCTTGGCCGATTCGCCGTGCATGTAGGACTCGCGCATGCCGGAGGCGATGAACACCTGGTAGTCCATGGCCAGGCCGAACAGCACACCGATCAGGATGATCGGCAGGAAGCTCAGCACGGCGCCCGGGTTCTCGACGCCGAAGATGCCCCCAGCCAGCCCCACTGGTAGACGGCGACGACCGCGCCGAACGCGGCGGCGAGCGAGAGCAGGAATCCGCCGGTGGCGAGCAGCGGCACCCAGATGGAGCGGAACACGAGCAGCAGCAGGATCAGCGAGAGCCCCACCACGATGGCCAGGTACGGCGGCAGTGCGTCGCCGAGTTTGGTGGACACGTCGACGTTGCCGGCGGTCTGTCCCGTGAGGCCGATGCTGACGCCGGTGGTGTCCTTGATCTGGCCCTTTTCGGCGCGCAGCTCGGAGACCACCTGAACCGTGCTGGCGCTGGCCGGCCCTTCGTTGGGAATGACCTGGAACACCGCGGTGCGCCGGTTCTCGCTCAGCGCCAGCGGCACGGCGGCGGCGACGTTTTCCGTTTCGCGGAGGATGTCCGCGACGTCGAACTGCTTGGCCTGGGCTTCGGCGTCGGTCAGTCCCGCGGGGAAGTCGCCCACCACGATGATCGGGCCGGTCATGCCCTCGCCGAAGCTTCGTTTCGTGACGTCGTAGGCCTGGAACGCCGGCGAGGCGACGGGTTCGGAACTGGCGTCCGGCAGGGCGAGCCGCAGCTGGCTGGCGGGCAACGCCACAACTCCCAGCAGCACAACCCCGGCCAGCAGGGCCAGCCACGGGTGCTTGGTGACGATGCCGCCCCAGCCGTGGCTGCTGCGGTATTCGTCCCTGGCCCGGTCCTCGGTCTCGTGGCCGGGAGCGGCATTGTGCTTATCCGCCTTGGCCCACGCCCGCTTGGAGATCAGCTTCCGGCCCACGAGGGAGAGGACGGCCGGCGTCAGGGTCAGGGCGACGACGACGGCGACTGCCACCGTCCCGGCGGCGGACAGACCCATGACGGCCAGGAACGGAAGGCCCGGAACGACCAGGGCCGCGAGGGCGATGATGACGGTCAGGCCGGCGAAGAGCACGGCATTCCCGGAGGTGCCGGTGGCCAGCGCCACCGACTCCTCGTGGTCCATCCCGGAGAGCAGCTGGCCGCGGTGCCGGTTGACGATGAACAGGGAGTAGTCGATTCCGACGGCGAGGCCCAGCATGAGCGCCAGCATCGGGGAGATGGAGCTCATGTCCACGGCGCCGCTCAGGGCGAACGTGGCGCCCACACCGACGGCAACACCGACCAGTGCCATCAGCAGCGGAAGGCGGCGGCGATCAAGGTGCCGAGCATGATGATGAGCACCAGAGCTGCCACCGCGATGCCGATGATCTCGGCGGTGCCAAAGAGTTCGGAGATGTCCTCGCTGATTTCCTTGCTGGGCAGGGCCGTCACGTCGGCGGCGGAAACCTCGCCGACGATGTCCTGGACCTCCTGGCGGACCTCGGGGTCGAGGCCGTTGATCGAGGTCTTGAACTGGACCTGCGCGATCGCGGCCTTGCCGTCCTCGGAGACGAAGCGGAGACCCTGGGAAGCCTCCAGCTGCCGCGCGCCGAGCGCCAGCTGTGCTTCGCCGGCCTCCAGTTCCTTGGTGCCGGCGTCGAGCTTTGCCTGCCCTCGGCGAGGGCCGCCTTCTGCTGGCCAAGCTGCTGCTCGATCGCAGCGGGGCATGCCTGCGGCGGTCATCTGCTGTTCGGCAGCGGCCAGTTGGGCCTTGCCGGCGGCGAGTTCGGCGGCGGATTTCTCCAGCTGCGCCTTGCCGGCGGCGGACTGCTCTTTACCGGCCGCGAGGTCCGCGGCGGCCTTGTCCAGCTGCGCCTGGGTGGCGAACGGGTCCACCGTGCCCTGAACGTCGGGCAGGGTTTTGAGCTTGGTCAGTGCCGCGGTGACGGCGTCCTTGCCCGCCTGGCTGAACTGGTCACCGTTGGCTTCGAAAACAACGCTGGCGGAGCCGCCGGAAGAGGAGGAAGCTCAGTCTTGAGCTTGTCCGCCATCTGCTGGGTTTCGGTTCCCGGGATCTGGAAGTTGTTGGACAGGGTGCCGTGGAAGGCGGCGGCCGCACCGCCCACCGCCACCATCACTGCGAGCCACAGGGAGATGACCAGCCAGCGGTGGCGGTAGGAGAACTTGCCGAGACGGTAGAGCAATAGGGCCATGTCAGTGCCGATCTGGGGAAGGGGCGGAGGTGTCGGCCGGGGACGCAGCCGGGGCGGCTGCTGCCGGAATGGAGTCGGGGCGGGCGAACCCGGAGCCCAGCAGGGTCATGGAGTCGATCAGGAGCTGGCGCAGGCTGGACAGGGATTCCGGTGTGAGGGATCCGCCGCACCGGGAAAACCAGACGTCCATGGCGGCTTTGCCGCACGAGATGACGGAACCGGCCAGGGCGCGGAGGTACAGCTCATCGAGTTCGACGCCGGCGGCCCCGCGGGAACGCTCGCGGGCTGCGCTGATGATCTGAGCGGTGCAGTGGTCCCAGGCTTCCAGCTCGGACCGGCTGAGCTGCGGATTGGCCTGGCCCAGGCTGTACAGCTCGGCCAGCGGAGCCACGGTCATGGGGTCTGCGAGCTCCACGAGGGCGGCCCGGGCCGATTCCATGAACGGTTCCCCGGCTGGACGCAGCCGGAACTGCTGGAGTGCCTTGTCCAGAAAGCCGAAAGTGACGGCGGCGATGGCCGCTTCGGTGCTGCCGAAGTAGTTGAAGAAGGTGCGGCGGGAGATGCCGGCGGCGTCGGCGATGTCCTCGACCGTGAAGTTGCCGGGGCCGTTGGACCGTAGCAGCGCCAAGGCGGCGTCGGTGATGGCCTGGCGGGTGGCCGCTTTGTTCAGCTCACGGCGCGACAGGACTGACGGTGGGTCAGCGGGCGCGGGGATGCCGGCGGCACGGGTGTGCTGGGAGACGGGGAAGCGGACACACAATTACACTACGTGCATGTTTGCACTCAGGGCAACTTTTTCTCGGCCTCGGGCGTCGTCAGGAAAACGGACTGGCCGGTGGCGCCCGGTTCTCCTTCCGGGAGGGGATGGCGAAGACGGCAGTGCCGTACGCGCAGACCTCGGTCCAGGTGGTTCCCAGCTGCGAATTGTCGAAGCGCATGGCCACGATCGCGTTGGCCCCGCGCTGCTCCGCCTCTTTTACCATCCGGGCCATGACCTCCTGCCGGCTTTCATAGAGCATGCGGGTCATTTCGGGCAGTTCGCCGCCGCCGATCGAGCGGAAACCCGCCATGACCTGGCCGCCGATATCGCGGGCGCGGACGGTCAAACCCATCACTTCGCCGAAGACGGCATCGATCCTGTGGCCGGGGATGTCATCGGAGGTCACGATCAGCATGACCCGAGCGTACCCAGTCCGGGCCGTCCTGAGCCGTAAACCTGCGAATAAACCCGGGAAAGTCTTCCGAACCAGGGGCACGGGACGCTCCGGAACCTTCACAGGAACATAAAAGGTTCCGAACAGCTCCCGCTGAAGCGGTCCACGCAGACTGGAACCACGTCTTGAACGAGACAATCACCGCTACCAGCCGTGGCAGCACGGCCGAACCAGGAGACAGCACATGTCACGCACCAAGAGAATGACGCTCGCCATTTCGGCCGGGGCCTTGGCCCTCGGCGCCGGGCTTGGAGTCACCGGGATGGCCTCCGCCGCCACCACCACTCCGACGCCGACCCCCAGCGCCTCGGCAGAGGCGACGCCCGGGACCTCCGGCGCCGACGGAATGCGCGGCCACGGCCATGGCAGGGGCGGGGACCGCGGCGGCGCCCAGGCTGCCGAACTGGCCGCCAAACTGGGCGTCGAGGAAGCCAAGGTGACAGAGGCGCTGCAGGCCTTCCGTGAAGCCAACAAGCCCACCACCCCGCCCGCCGAGGGCACCAAGCCGGACCGCGCAGCGCGGGACGCGGCCCTCGCCAAGTCGCTGGCTGAGTCGCTCGGGATTGAGGAATCCAAGGTCACCGCGGCGCTGGAGGAGCTGCGGACCGCGGCCCAGGCTGACCGCGCCGCGGCGTTGAAGACCAAGCTGGACAAGGCGGTCACCGACGGCACCCTGACCCAGGCCGAGGCTGACGCCGTCACCAAGGCCGTGGAGAAGGGTGTCATCGGGGGCGGCGGACACTAGGGCGCTGTCTGGCTGCCGTCCGCGGCGCCGTCTCACAGGGAAGCCGCCTTAGCAGCACGTTTAAATAGAAGAAGTCCCCGGGAGCTTCCCGGGGACTTCTTCTATGGTCGCTTGTGCCGGCGGTCAGGCCTTGGCGTCGGCCAGTTCGCGGCCTTCCGAAGACGCCGCGGCGGCAGCGCCGCCGGAAGTACCGCCGTCGGCTGAGTCTGCGACTGTGGTGTCGGCTGTTCCGTCGACGTCGTCGGTGAACGGGTCACCGGAGCGCGGTGCGTTGTACAGCGATTCGTCCAGGATGCCCTGTCGCTTGGCAACGATGGTGGGGATCAGGGCCTGCCCGGCCACGTTGACGGCGGTGCGTCCCATGTCCAGGATCGGATCGATCGCCAGGAGCAGCCCGACGCCGGCCAGCGGCAGTCCCAGCGTGGAGAGCGTCAGGGTCAGCATCACGACGGCGCCGGTGGTGCCGGCGGTCGCGGCGGAGCCCAGCACGGACACAAGGGCGATCAGCAGGTACTGGGTGAAGTCGAGCTGGATGCCGAAGAACTGGGCCACGAAGATCGCGGAGATCGCCGGGTAGATCGCGGCGCAGCCGTCCATCTTGGTGGTGGCGCCGAGCGGGACGGCGAAGGAGGCGTAGCCGCGGGGACGCCCAGGCTGCGTTCGGTCACGCGCTGGGTCAGGGGCAGGGTGCCCACCGAGGAGCGGGAGACAAAGGCGAGCTGCACGGCCGGCCAGACGCCGGAGAAGAACTGCCGGACGGACAGGCCGTGGGTGCGGACCAGGACCGGGTAGACCACGAACAGCACCAGGGCAAGGCCCACGTAGATGGCGAACGTGAACTTGCCGAGGGAACCGATGGTGTCCCAGCCGTAGATCGCCACGGCGTTGCCGATCAGGCCGACGGTGCCGATCGGGGCGATCCGGATGATCCACCAGAGGACCTTCTGGATCACGGCGAGGGCGGAGGCATTGAGGCTAAGGAACGGCTCGGCCGCCTTGCCCACCTTCAGCGCGGCGATGCCGACGGCGACGGCGATCACCAGGATCTGCAGGACGTTGAAGCTCACCGTGGTGGTGGCGACGTCCTCGGTGATCGTGGTGCTGGCGCCGAGGCCCAGGAAGTTCTTCGGGAACAGGCCGGTCAGGAACGCCCACCAGCTGCCCACCTTGGACGGCGCTTCGCCCTCGCCGGTGATGCCGGTGTTGGCGCCGGGCTGCAGGAGCACGCCCAGGCCGATGCCGATCAGCACGGAGATCAGCGCGGTGATGCCGAACCAGAGCAGCGTGTTCCAGGCCAGCCGGGCGGCGTTGGAGACGGCGCGCAGGTTGGAGATGGAACTGACCACGGCGGTGAAGATGAGGGGCACGACGGCGGTCTGCAGCAGCGAGACGTAGCTCGAGCCGATGGTCTGCAGTGTGGCGCCGAGGGCGTTGGGGTCCGCCTTGGTGCTGCCCGTGTACTTGGCCACGAGGCCGAGGCCCAGGCCCACGATCAGGGCGGCGATGATCTGGAAGCCGAACGAGCCGCCCATTTGGGCAACTGGAAGCCGGTCTTTCCGGCGGGTGCGGGGGTGCTTGTCTGAGTGGTCACCGGATCACGCTAGGACCAGTGCAACTACCATGACGAACGGATGTTGAGAAATATTACGCCGCCAGCATTCGGTCACGACATCCGAATCCCCGGAAATACAGCGAAAAACCACCCGTTTGTGAAGTTATTCCAGCCTCCGGTGTGGCGATTGTCTCCCCTGTTTTCGCCGAGGTGAGAGTTCGCGCCCATGACCCTCAGGGATATGGGCGCGAACTCTCACCTCGGCGGTGCGACGAGTCCCGACCTACCCGAGCAGTGCGCGCTTCAGGGTGTCGAGGCCTACGGAGCCGATGTTGAGGGCTTTCGTGTGGAAGACCTTGAGGTCGAAGCCCGGCCGTGATTCGAGCTCGGCGCGGATCTGCTCCCAGAGCCGCTGGCCCACCTTGTACGACGGCGCCTGGCCCGGCCAGCCGAGGTAGCGGGTGAACTCGAAGTTGAGCTGGCCCTCGCTGATGGCGAGGTTCTGCTTCAGGAACTCGTAGCCCTTGTCCGGCGTCCAGGTGCCCGACCCCAGCGCGCGGGAACGTCGAGTTCCAGGTGGACGCCGATGTCGAACACCACGCGGGCCGCACGCATCCGCTGCATGTCCAGCATGCCCATGTGATCGCCCGGATCCTTGAGGTACCCCAGTTCCTGCATGAGCTTCTCGGCGTAGAGCGCCCAGCCTTCGCCGTGCCCGGAGGTCCAGCAGACGTTCCGGCGCCACTTGTTGAGCAGCTCGCGGCGGTAGGTGGCGGTGGCGACCTGAAGGTGGTGGCCGGGGACGCCCTCGTGGTAGACCGTGGTGGTTTCGGCCCAGGTGGTGAAGGTGTCTTCTCCCGGCGGTACGGACCACCACATGCGGCCCGGACGGCTGAAGTCGTCCGACGGGCCGGTGTAATAGATGCCGCCTTCGTCGGTCGGAGCAATCTTGCACTCCAGGGTCTTCATGACGTCCGGGATGTCGAAGTGGACGCCCGCGAGGTCGGCCACGGCCTTGTCCGAGAGCTCCTGCATCCACGCCTGGAGGGCGTCGGTGCCCTTGAGCTGCCGCGCGGGGTCGTTGTCCAGGACTTCCTTGGCCTCCTCGATGGTGGCGCCGGGCCGGATTTCCTCGGCCACACGCTCCTGCTCGGCGATCAGGCGGTCGAGTTCCTGCACGCCCCAGGCGTACGTTTCCTCGAGGTCCACCGTGGCGCCCAGGAAGGCGCGGGAGGCCAGCGAGTAGCGCTCGCGGCCGACGGCGTCCTTCTCGGGGGCGACGGGCAGCAGTTCGGACTCCAAAATCCGGCGAGCCGGGAGTAGGCCACCCGTGCGGCGGCAGCGCCGGCGTCGAGCTTGGACTGCACGTCGCCGGGCAGCGGTCCGTCCGCGGTCTTGGCGCCGGCGGCCAGCTTCGCGAAGAAGCCGTCCTCGGCGGCGTGCTTGGTGGTCTGCTCGATGACGATTTTCACCTGCCGTGCGGCGGCCACCTTGCCGTCCTCCTTGGCGGAGCGCAGCGACTCGATGTAGCCGTCCAGGGCGGCGGGGACGTTGTGCGCGCGCCCGGCGATGTGGTCCCACTGTTCGGCGGTGTCCGTCGGCATCAGGTCGAAGATCGCCCGGATCTCCTGGGCGGGGAGGCGATGTTGTTCAGCTCGCCGAGGTCCCAGCCGGATTCGTGGAGTTCCAGCTGCAGGCCCAGGCGCTCGCGCATGGCGTCCAGGGTGACGGCGTCGACGTCGTCCACCGGCTCCAGTCCGTCCAGCGCGGCGAGGGCCTCCGCGCGGCGGCGGCGAACTCCTGGTGCCCGGCGGGGAGAAGTCCTGGTATTCGGTCTCGTGTCCGGGGAGGCCGAGCTCGGTGGCGAAGCTCGGTTAAGCCGGATCAGGGTGTCCGTGAAGGCGTCGGCGACGGCATCGATAGCGGTCTGCGGGCGCACGGCTGATGTGTTTTCAGTGGTTTCGATAGTCACCCGAAAGACACTAGCCGGGCTGCCGCCGTTATGAAAGGGTTGCTGAACTTTTTGCCCTGGACTTTGTCTTAGCCCCGGCTGCGCTTCCACGAGCCGGGACCGGGCCTCGGCGCCAGCTGCAGCTGCTGGCGGCGGATCCAGTGCCGGGCGCCGGGCTTTTCCGGTGCCGGGGCTGCGCCGCTGTCCAGCGAGAGCACGACGGCGGCCAGCGCCGCGAGCTCTTCCGGCGTCGGGTCGCCCTTGGCAACGGCGAACAGGGGATGCTCCGCCGGTGCGGGTTCGACGGGCTCGGTTTCGGGCGTCACAGCGGGATGTTCCCGTGCTTTTTGGCGGGCAGGCTGGCCCGCTTGTCCCGCAGGGCACGCAGGCCCTTGATGATCTGCACCCGGGTCTCGGACGGGGCGATGACCGCGTCCACATAGCCGAGCTGGGCGGCCTGGTACGGGTTGAGCAGTTCTTCCTCGTACTGCCGGATGACCTCGGAGCGTTTGGCCTCGACGTCGCCTCCGGTTTCCGCCACCGCGGCGAGCTCACGGCGGTACAGGATGTTGACCGCGCCCTGGGCGCCCATAACGCCGATCTGGGCGGTGGGCCAGGCCAGGTTGAGGTCCGCGCCCAGCTTCTTGGAGCCCATCACGATGTACGCTCCGCCGTAGGCCTTGCGGGTGATGACGGTCAGCTTCGGCACGGTGGCCTCGGCGTAGGCGTAGAGGAGCTTCGCGCCGCGGCGGATGATGCCCTGGAACTCCTGGTCCTTGCCCGGCAGGAAGCCCGGGACGTCCACAAGCGTGATGATCGGGATGTTGAAGGCGTCGCAGTGCCGGACAAAGCGGGCGGCCTTCTCCGAGGCGGCGATGTCCAGGGTTCCGGCAAACTGCATCGGCTGGTTGGCGACGATGCCGACGGTGTGGCCCTCCACCCGGCCGTAGCCGATGATCACGTTCGGGGCGTAGAGGGACTGCATCTCCAGGAAGTGCGCCTCGTCCACGATCTGCTCGATGACCTTGCGCATGTCATAGGGCTGGTTGGCCGAGTCCGGGATGAGGACGTCCAGGGCGAGGTCGTCGTCGTCGACGTCCAGCTCCTGGGAGTGCTCCAGGACGGGGGCCTCGGAGAGGTTGTTGGAGGGCAGGAAGTCCAGGAGTTCGCGGACGAACTCGACGGCGTCGGCCTCGTCCGAGGCAAGGTAGGTGGACGTGCCCGTGTTGGCGTTGTGCTGGCGGGCGCCGCCGAGGGTTTCCATGTCCACGTCCTCGCCCGTGACGGTCTTGATCACGTCGGGGCCGGTGATGAACATGTGCGAGGTCTTGTCCACCATGACCACATAGTCGGTCAGGGCGGGGAGTAGGCCGCGCCCCCGGCGGAGGGGCCCATGATGAGGGAGATCTGCGGGACAACGCCGGAGGCATGGACGTTGTTGCGGAAGATGTCCGCGAACATGGCCAGTGAGGCGACGCCTTCCTGGATGCGGGCGCCGCCACCGTCGAGGATGCCGACCACGGGGCAGCCGTTGCGCAGCGCGAATTCCTGGACCTTGACAATCTTCTCGCCGTTGACCTGGCTCAGCGAGCCGCCGTAGACGGAGAAGTCCTGGCTGTACACGGCCACGGGGCGGCCGTCCACGGTGCCGTAGCCGGAGACCAGGCCGTCGCCCAACGGCTTCTTCTTCTCCATGCCGAAGGCGGTGGAGCGGTGCACGGCCAGGGCGTCGAATTCCACGAAGGAGCCGGCGTCCAGCAGCAGGTCGATGCGCTCGCGGGCCGTGTTCTTGCCGCGGGCGTGCTGCTTCTCGATCGCTTCCGGGCCGGAGGGCTGCTCAGCACGGGCCTGGCGGTCGCGGAAGTCGGCAATCTTCCCCGCGGTCGTGGTCAGATCGTGGCTCATCAAGTGTCTCCGGCTCTGTCGGTCGTTACGGCTGTGTACGTTTTTGCTGGCCTGTGCGGGGCGCTTAAGTGGATTCCACACAAAAACATGGCCGTGTTGGCAAGTCTAGTGACGGTATTCGCCCACACCGCTGTAGAAAACCTACAATTTTCGGCAGGATGCCCCTGCCGGCGGGTCCCGGGCGGACCCGCCGCCGCGTTCCAGCCCGGTTGTCTCCGGCCGCGGCCGGCCCGGGCCGCGGAATTCCGGGGAGCGGCAGGGCCCCTTCCGCGTCCGGGGCGGGAGTAACCGGGCGGGAACGCTCCGGTCCATCCCTCGCGCGGTATGTTACTGGCCAGTAACATCGGCTAGAGTGTCCTCATGACTTTGAGCAACGACGCTTCGGGCGCCGCCCCGCATCCCCAGCAGCCCGCGCCCCAGCAGTCCGGGCCCTATCAGGCCGCCGGTTCCCTCCAAGGCCGCACCGTCCTCATCTCCGGGGAAGCCGCGGGATCGGACTGGCCATCGCCACGCGCGCCGCGCGCGACGGCGCCAACATCGTCCTGATGGCCAAAACCGGCCAGCCGCACGCCAAGCTGGAAGGCACGGTCTACTCCGCCGCCGAACAGATCGAGGCGGCCGGCGGTCAGGCCCTGCCGCTGGTGGGGATGTGCGCAACGACGCCGACGTCGCGGGCGCGGTTTCCGCGGCCGTGGAACGCTTCGGCGGGATCGACATCGTCATCAACAACGCCTCCGCGATCGACCTGTCCACCACCGACGACGTCGACATGAAGCGCTACGACCTCATGCAGGACATCAACGTCCGGGGCACCTTCCTGCTCTCCAAGCTCGCCCTGCCCGCCCTGCGCGAATCCGGCGCCGGGCAGATCCTGACGCTCTCCCCGCCGCTGAACCTGGACCCCAAGTGGGCCGGTATGCACCTCGCCTACACCATGGCCAAGTACGGCATGAGCCTGACCACCCTGGGCCTGGCCGAGGAACTGAAGGCCGACGGCATCAGCGTGAACTCCCTGTGGCCCTGCACCCTGATCAACACGGCCGCCATCCGCAACATGCCGGGCGGGGAAAAGATCGTGCGCGGCGCCCGCGGCCCCGAAATCATGGCGGACGCGGCCCACGCAGTGCTGACCGGCAGCCACGCGGTCCCCGAGTCCGGCAGCCGGAGCGGCAATTTCTATACGGACGAGCAGGTCCTCGCCGCCGCCGGCGTCACGGATTTCACTCCGTACAGCCTGGGCGCCCCGGAAGACCGGCTGATCCCTGACATTTTCCTCTGAGTTTCCTGTGGGCTGGTCCGGAGCCGACGACGGCGTAACTCGGTAGGATTCAAAGCATGGAAGCCGCGCAGGAAGCCCCGGACCGTCCGCCCCTCGACGTGAACGCCCTCAGCGATGAGGCGTTCCTCTCAGCCAACGGCATTCCGCGGCTCACCGTTGTGGAGTCCACCGGTTCCACCAATGCGGACCTGCTGCGCGGAGCCGCCGAGGATCCCTCGGCCTATCCGGACCTCACCGTGCTCACCGCCGAATACCAGAGCGCTGCCCGGGGCCGGCTGGACCGCCGCTGGGAAGCGCCCGCCGGCAGTGCCGTCTCCGTGTCGCTGGTGCTGCGGCCGGTCAACGCGGACGGACGTCCGCTGCCGACCCAGAGCTACTCCTGGCTCTCGCTGCTGGCGGCACTTGCCCTGCGCGAGGCGCTCCTGGAAACCGCCGGGATCCCCGCGGAACTCAAGTGGCCCAACGACGTCCTGGTCCGCGGACGGAAGATCGCCGGCATCCTGGCCCAGCTGGGCCCGATGCAGGGCGGCGCCGTGCCGCCCGTTGTGCTGGGGACAGGGCTGAACGTCACCCTCACCGAGACCGAACTCCCGGTGCCCACCGCCACGTCCGTCCTGCTGGAACAGCCGACGTCGGTGGACCGGACCGGGCTGCTGAAGAGTTACCTGTCCCGGTTCGCGACGCTCTACCGCAGCTTCTGCAACGCCGACGGCGACCCCGCCGCCGGAATGGCCGGCGGCCCGTCCCTGCACAAGCGGATCGAGCACGTGCTCACGACGCTCGGCAAGCAGGTCCGTGCCCAGCTTCCCGGTGACCACGAAATCATCGGCCACGCCACCCGCCTGGATGACTACGGCTCGCTCATGGTGGTCGACTCCGGAGGACACGAGCACGTGGTGACGGCCGGCGATGTGGTGCACCTGCGGCCCTGGACGCCCCCGGCCCGGACTCGGGCGACGAAAGCGGCTATGCGTAAAGAGCTCCTCCCGGGCGAGCAAGTGATTGTGGTGACCCGGCCGCAGCCCCGGACCCTGATTTTTCCGGCGCTGCTGTTCATTCTGGTTCCGGCGCTGGCCGCCTACGGCAGCGCCTGGATTGTGAAGGGCGGCCCGTCCCACCTCATGCCGCTGATTAAGGAGTCGGCCAGGCAGTGGACGCCCTGGCTGATCGGTGCCTGCATTGGACTGGCGGCCTGGGTGCTGCTGGGCTACTGCCTGCCGCGGGTCATGACCTGGCACGCCACGAAGTACACCCTGACAAGCCAGCGGCTGGTGGCCCGTTACGGCATGCTCCGGCGGCGCGATCAGCAGGTTTATCTGGCCACCGTCCGTAATGTGGTCATTCATCAGTCGTTGCTCCAGCGCATATTGCGTTCGGGGAACATATCCTTGGATACCGGGTACCCCAACAGCACGGTGGTCCCGGACGTTCCGGAAGTCGCGACGTTCCGGAACTTCATCCTCGACGCCATCGATGATCTCCCGCCTGCCGGGGACCTGGGCGTCGCGGAAGTGCCATACGACCCCGCCAGCCCCTGGCAGGTAGAGCCCTGGACGATAGAGACGAGAGAAGGTGGAAGAGATGAGCGCTGAAAACGTTCACCGGGAAACGGGACTGCTGGCGAACGAGCCGTCGCACGTTTCGGATGCCTTCGTTGAGGCCGCCAGCCTCGAAGCAGCGGTCCTCGACTCCCTGGACGGGCCCGCGGATGACATCCCCGCGGACTCCGCCACCGCGCCGGATCAGCCTGTTGCAGAACCCTACGACGCCGATTCGGCTGACACCGACTCCGATGCCGCAGACGCCGACGCCGACTCGGCCGCCGAAGACAGCGGCCCAGAAGACAGCGACGCCGACGACAGCGACGCCGACGACAATGCGGAACAGCCGCCCGTTGCAGCTCCGCCCACCGGGGCCATGTCCGCCGAACGTATTGCCTTGAAAGCCCTCGAACAAAGGCTGCTCGGCGGGGAACGCAAGCTGCGCCGCCGTGAAGTCGCATCCGGCGCCGGGCTCTCCCTGCTCTCCGCCCGGAAACTGTGGCGGGCCCTGGGCTTTCCCAACATCGGTGATGAGGACGTGGCCTTCACCGAACGCGACCAGGCGGCGCTGAACACCATCGTGGACCTGGTCCGCGGCGGCAAACTCACCGAGGAAGCCGCGATCTCCGTCACCCGGGCAATCGGCCAGATGACGGACCGCATGGTGGTCTGGCAGGTCGAAGCCCTCGTGGAGGACATGGTCCAGAACCAGGGTGTTACCGACGCCGTCGCACGCAAACGGCTGGTTGGTGAGCTACCGTCCCTCGTGGACGCACTGGAGGAAATGCTCCTTTATTCCTGGCGCCGCCAGCTCAACGCCGGTGTCCAGCGGCTTGCCGTGCGCGCCGAGGCCGGGCTCGCCTCCAGTGAGGAGGGCCGCGAAGGCGACGAGGACGACGCCCCGCTGCCGCTGGCACGCGCCGTCGGCTTCGCGGACCTGGTTTCCTACACAAGCCTGTCCCGCAGGATGAACGAAAAGACCCTCGCCCAGCTGGTCCAGCGCTTCGAGAACAAGTGCGCCGAGATCATCTCGGTGGGCGGCGGGCGGCTGGTCAAAACGGTCGGCGACGAAGTCCTGTACATCGCCGAGACCCCGCGGCGGGCGCCGAAATCTCCCTGGCCCTGTGCCAGGCCTTCACCGAGGACGAAATCCTGCCGCAGGCGCGCGTGGCCATGGTGTGGGGCCGCATCCTCTCCCGCCTCGGCGACATCTACGGTCCCACCGTCAACCTCGCGGCGCGGCTCACGGCACTGGCAGATCCGGGAACCGTGCTGGTGGACTCCATGACCGCCGGCGCGCTGGAACAGGACGAGCGGTTTGTCCTGCTGCCGCGGCCGGCCGAGGACGTCCGCGGCTTCGGCGAAATCCACCCCGTGCAGCTCCAACGTGGCAGCGGCCGCGGCCTCGTCCTCGATTAAGCGCCCCTGAGCTGGGCCGATGCTGAACCTGCGGGGTTTGACCCTGCCGGGGTTTCTCCAATCGATGGCTAATATGCAATAGTCGAAGTGATCCGGCACCAGCACGGGCGATGCCACTGCCTGGCGGCCGTGGGCAGAGGTGCCCATCGCGCACTTCCGGACAGTTCGGTAGGCTGTCGCGGGAACTGAGGGCCTTGTCTCGGGTCCACCACGGGAATCACGACGCCATCCTGAAGGAATTCTGAAGCTGTGACACGTCTGCTCGCCATGCTGGGGTCCAAAAAGCCGCGATCCACGGACCCGCACCAAAAGGTCCCGGCTCCATCAAACGGCACAAAAAGCTCATCGCCGGCACCGCCATCGCCTCCGCGGCCGCGGTGCTGGTGACCGCTGCCATCATTTATCCGGGGTTTAAGACCGCCGAGGTGGAGTTGAATGACGGCGGCGTTTGGGTGGTCTCAAAGTCGAAGAACGCGGTGGGGCGGTTGAATTATCCGTCGCGGGTGCTGGATGGGGCGGTGACGCCGGCGTCGACGACGTTTGATGTGTTGCAGGATGCCGGGAATGTGTTTGTGGATGATTCGGCGGGGTCGACGTTGAATCAGGTGTCGGCGGCGCAGATGCGGTTGGGCGGGGATAAGAAGTTGCCGGGTTCGGCGGTGGTGAGTTTCGGGTCGGAGGTCATTTCGGTGACGGATGCGGCGCGGGGTTCGGTGTGGGCGTTGTCGCCGTCGACGGTGAACGGGTTTGATGAGGAGAATTCCGAGCCTGTGTTGAAGGGTTCGCAGGGGACGGTGTCTGCGGTGGGCGCGGATGACCGGATTTATAGTGCGGATCCGGTGTCGGGGCAGGTGACGGTGACGTCGGTGGATGCCGAGGGTGCTGTGACGGATGCCGAGGTGAGCACGTGGGAGGGTTTGAAGGGTTCGGGGGATCTGCAGTTGGCGGTGGTGGGGACCGGCCGGTGGTGCTGGATGCGGGCCGGGGAAACTGTTTTTGCCGGGCGGGCGCGAGTTGGCCCTGGCGGAGGCGCGGGATGCGAAGTTGCAGCTTTCGGGTCCGGCTGCGGATGCGGTGGCGGTGGCGACGCCGAAGGCGCTCCTGAAGCAGCCGTTGGACGGGTCGGCGGCGAAGACGGTCACTTTTGGCGGGCAGGGGTGCCCGCGGCTCCGGTGCAGCTGGGCGGGTGTGTGCATGCGGCGTGGTCGGGGGCGAACAGGTATGTCCGGGACTGCGCGGACGATGCCAGTGACAAGACGGTGGATGTGCCGAAGGCGAGTGCGTCGCCGTCGTATGTGTTCCGGGTGAACCGGGACCTGGTGGTCCTGAACGATGTGAATTCCGGCAATGTGTGGCTGGTGAACCAGAACATGCAGCTGGTCAACAACTGGGACGACGTTGTCCCGCCCAAGAACCAGTCCGATGACCAGGACCAGGAATCGGCGGACAACAACACCATCAATATCCTGCCGGACCGCACCAAACCCAACCGGCCCCCGGAAACCAAACCTGACGCCGTCGGCGTCCGCCCGGGCCGCACCACCATCCTCTCCGTGCTGGACAACGACTCGGACCCCGACGGCGACGTCCTCACGGCCACCGCCGGCGGCAACGGTCCAACCTCCGGCAGCCTCGAGAACATCTACGGCGGCACGGCCTTCCAGATCACCGTCCCCGCGGACGCGAAACCCGGCACCGAAACCTTCGGCTACAACGCCGCCGACGGCCGCGGACTCTCCGCCGCCGGAAGCATCACCCTCAACGTCGTCGGCCCCGACGAGAACAAACCGCCCCAGTTCAAGCGCGGCGAGCCCACCACCCTGCTCCTGGAGCAGGGCAAGACCGTCAGCCAGAACATCCTCACCGACTGGACCGATCCCGACGGCGACGACCTGGTGCTGATGGACGCCAAGGCCGACAACGAACTGGACCAGGTCAAGGTCCGCCGCGACGGCCTGCTGACCTACCAGGACGCCGGCGCCGCCCCGGGCAAGAAATCCGTCACCGTGACCGTCTGGGACGGCCGCGCCACCACCACCGGCAAAGTGGTGGTGAACGTCCAACCGCCGGGCGCCCTGCAGCCGGTGGTCAACGCGGACCATGTGACCGCCGTCGTCGGCCAGGACCTGGTGATCGCGCCGCTGAAGAACGACGTTGACCCCAACGGCGGCGCGCTGCGCCTCGCCCAGGTGGAGGCCGCCGGCACCGCCCAGCTGGGCCCCGTGACCGACGGCGGGACCTTCACGTTCCGCAGCAACACCCCCGGCCCGGTCTACCTGACCTATATCGCCAGTAACGGGCCGCAAAGCAGCCAGGGCCTGATCCGGGTGGACGTCGAATCCGGCAAGGACGCCGGCAACCCGGTGGCCGTGCACGATGTCGCCCTCATGCCCGTTGGCGGCAGCGTGCTCCTGGACCCGCTGGCCAACGACTCCGACCCGTCCGGCGGCGTGCTGGTGCTGCAGTCCGTCCAGCTCCCGGAAAACGCGACCGCGTCGGTCAGCGTCATCGACCACAGCGTCCTGCGGATCACCGACGTCATCGGCACCAAGGACCCCTTCACGTTCCGCTACACCATGTCCAACGGGACCAAATCCGCCACCGGCAGTGTCTCCGTGGTGCCGGTCCCGGCTCCCGCCGTCGTCGAGGCCCCGCAGCCCAAGCCGGACGAAGTCAACGTGCGGGTCAACGACGTCGTCACCATCCCGGTGCTGGCGAACGACACCCACCCGCAGGGCGAAAAGCTCACCGTGGACCCGGCGCTTCCACAGCCGGTACCCGCAGCGGATGGCAAGAGCTTCGTCTCCGAAAACACCCTCCGCTTCATCGCCGGCGCCGAGCCCAAGACGGTCCGTGCCATCTACAACGCCGTGGACCCGCAGGGCCAGAAGAGCGCCGCGGCCGTCACCATCCACATCATGCCGCTGGAAGGCGCGGAGAACTCCCGCCCGCAGCCGAAGAACCTCACCGCCCGCGTCGTGGCGGCTGGAACGGTGCGGATTCCGGTGGAGCTCGACGGGATCGATCCCGACGGCGACTCCGTCCAGCTGACCGGGATCGACAGCACCCCGGCGATGGGCACCGCCACCGTGGGCAGCAACTTCATCGACTTCACGGCCGCCGGCGACGGCGCCGGCACGGACACCTTCCGGTACAAAGTGGTGGACCGGCAGGGCGCCGTCAACACCGGCACCGTCACGGTCGGCATCGCCCCGCGCGGGGAGATGAACCAGAAACCCACCCCGGTGGACGACGAGGTCAAGGTCCGGCCGGGCCGACAGATCGCCGTCGACGCCACCGGCAACGACACCGACCCCGACGGCGATCCGATCCGGATCCTCAGTGACGGCATCGAGGCCGCGCCGGAACTGCAGGCCACCGTCAGCAAACAGAGCTCCCGCCTGCTCCTGCTGGCCCCCGCCGCGGAAGGCACCGTCAACGTGCGGTACTCCGTGGCGGATGACCGCGGCGCCACAGCGCAGGCCGCCGTCGCCGTCCAGGTCAAGAAGGACGTCCCGCTCCAGGCTCCGGTCGCCCGGGACGACCGGGTGACCTCCGCCCAGACCCTCGGCAAGACCGCCGTCGACGTCCCCGTCCTCAAAAACGACGAGGACCCCGACGGCGTCGGCGAAAACCTCAAGATCGCCACCGAGGCCACCACCGCCCGGCCGGGTACCGCGGGCAACATGATCGTGGAACTGACCGAACAGCCGCAGCTCATCCCGTACACCGTGGAGGACCTGGACGGCCAGAAATCCACCGCCGTCATCTGGGTCCCGGGCGTGGGCCAGCAGGTCCCCACGCTCGCCAAGGACGAGGTGATCGAGGTGGTCGCCGGGCAGTCCGTGACCGTCGACCTGAAGGAATGGGTCAAGGTCCGCGACGGACGCTCGCCGCGCCTGACCCAGACGGACCGGATCACGCTGATCGGCGCCGACGGTTCTGACCCGGTGGCCGGCAACGGCACCGCCCTGAAGTACACCGCGGGCCAGGACTATGTCGGTCCCGGTTCGCTCAGCTTCGAGGTCACCGACGGCTCCGGCCCGGACGATCCCGCCGGCCTGAAAGCGACCCTCAGCATCCGCACCAAGGTCCTCCCGGACCCCGACCGGAACAACCCGCCGGTGCTGCTGGGCAGCCAGCTGGACGTGCCCAAAGCGGACTCCGCTACGGCCGACCTGGCCCGGCTGACCACCGACCCGGACGACGGCGACGCGGACCGGATGACGTACGAACTGGTGGGCGGCGTGCCCGCAGGCTTCAACGCGGGCATTGACGGGACCACCCTGAAGGCCTCCGCCAAGGACGGCGCCGACGCCGGCACCAGCGGCGCGGTCCAGGTCAAGGCGAGGGACCCTCGCGGGCTCGAAGCCACCGCGACCTACCAGCTGACCGTCACGGCCTCCAACCGGCCCAAACCGGTGGCCAACGACGACGTCGAACCCAACGCCGCGGCCGGCAAACCCGTCACCGTTCCGGTGCTGGCGAACGACGCCAACCCGTTCCCGGAGACGGCCCTCAAAATTGTGTCCGCCGTGACCGAGACAGGCCAGGGCTCCGCCGTCGCCGCCGGCGACTCCGTAACCGTGACCCCGGCCGGGGCTTCTCGGGCAGCATGATCGTGTCCTACACCGTGGCCGACAAGACCGGCGACGCGTCCCGCTACGCGACGGCCAGGATCCGGCTGACGGTGAAGGACAAACCGCTGGCGCCCACCACACCGCAGGCCGCGAGCGTGGGGGACAGCACCGCCCTGCTGAACTGGACCGCCCCGGCGGACCGCGGCTCACCGATCACCAAGTACACGGTGTACGGCGAGGGCGGCTACCGGCAGGACTGCCCGGCCAACTCCTGTACCCTGACCGGGCTGACCAACAACGCCAAGTACCACTTCCAGGTGACCGCCACCAACAGCCTGGGCGAATCCGAGCGGTCCCCGGCGTCGGCCGAGGTGCGACCGGACGTCAAGCCGGACACCCCGGCCGCGCCCGCAGTGAAGTTCGGCGACACCCAGCTCACTGTGACGTGGGCGGCACCGGCTTCCAAGGGCTCGCCGGTCAAGAGCTATGACCTGGAGATTTCGCCGGCTCCGGCGGGGCAGAACGCCCAGATTCAGAACCTCACCTCGGTGAGTTACGTCTGGAAGGGCCTCCAGAACGGGGTGGCCTATAAGGTGCGCGTCCTGGCCCGCAACGATGCCAAGGAGCCCTCCGAATGGAGCGCGTACTCCGCCGCGGAAACCCCCGCCGGGGTGCCCGCCACCCCGGCAGCACCGAGCGCGACGGCGGCCGGCTCGGTGGGCAACCAAAGCCAGCTCAAGGTCGACTGGGCCGCGCCGGACAACAACGGCGATGCCATCTCGACCTACACGCTGACCACGCTGCGCGGCGGGGCGGCCGTGGCGACCCAGCGGGTCTCGGGCACCACGCAGAACGTCACCGTGGACAACTCGGAGGCGGGTTACACCTTCACCGTCGCCGCAACGAACAAAGCCGGAACGTCCCGGACCAGCGCCCAATCCGCCGCCGTGCGCGCCGTGGGCAAACCGGCCATGGTGGGCCAGCCGTCGGCCACCCTGAAGGACACCGGAGGCGACGGCGGCAAGATCGACGTGAGGTTCCCGGTCCTCACCGCCGCGCAACGCAACGGCTCCAGCGCCGGTGAAATCACCTACAGGTACCGGTTCACCTCCGGCAGCAGCAGCGGCACCATCCCGGCCGGCGGCGGTGTCGTGGCCGCCCCCAACGGGACGGACACCGCCGTCGTGGTCTGGGCGGTCTCGTCCCGGAGCTCCAGCCCCGGCGACGCCAGCCCAGCCTCGAATTCGGTGAACCCCTACGGACTTGCCTTCGCGCCGGCCGTGACAGGCAGCAAAAGCAGCGGCGTCGGGGACAGGACCGTGTCCTGGACCTGGAACCAGCCCAACGGCAACGGGCGCCCGGTCTCGGGCTACCAGTACAGCCTCGACGGCGGCGCCTGGCAGAACACCCAGCAGCGGTCCTTCTCCAAGAGCGTGGGCTTCAGCGAAACCCACACGCTCCGGGTCCGCGCCATCAGCGCCGGCCAGCCCGGCCGTATCGGCAGCGACACCTCCCGCAGCGGCTCAGAGCCGCCGCCGCCGGTCCCGACATCCCAGATCCAGGCGCACAACAACACCTGCCCGGGCAAGCCCGGCGAACCGGACACGTACAACCCGAGCGGCCCATCGTGCGGCGTCGGCTGGGTCAGCAGGTCCGAAGGCCGGCTCACCATCAACTGCACCAAGGACATCTACGGCAACGGCACCCTTGGTTCCGCGTCACCGAAGGCAGCCACCCGGGCTGGTTCGTCAAATCCACCACCGTGGATCTCTACGGACCCAGGCCCGGCGGCTGCTGATGCCCACAACTAAACTCAACGCCGCACCAAGCGGGAACTCCCTGCCGGCGGCCCCTGCAACGCTCCACCCAGAACAGAAGAGGACCAACCCATGACCATGACCACCGAACAGGCCGAATGGTTTGCCGGCACCTTCGAGAAGCTCGTCGACAACGTAGGCCAGGCCGTCCTGGGCAAATCCCACGTCATCCGCCTGACCTTCACCGCGATGCTGGCCGAGGGGCATGTCCTCTTCGAGGACGCCCCGGGCACCGGCAAGACCTCGCTGGCGCGTGCCCTGGCAGCCACCGTCCAAGGCTCCAACAACCGCATCCAGTTCACCCCGGACCTGCTGCCCTCCGACGTCACCGGCGTGACCATCTACGACCAGAAGACGCAGAAGTTCGAGTTCCACAAGGGACCCATCTTCAACAACATCGTCCTGGCCGACGAAATCAACCGCGCCTCGCCCAAGACCCAGTCGGCGCTGCTGGAGGTCATGGAGGAATCGCGCGTCACGGTGGACGGCACCACCTACGAGGCCGGCCGGCCGTTTATGGTGATGGCCACCCAGAACCCGATCGAACAGGCGGGCACCTACCGGCTGCCCGAGGCCCAGCTGGACCGTTTCCTGATCAAGACCTCTATCGGCTACCCGGACCACGCCTCCACCGTGCAGCTGCTGGGCGGCGCCAACCTCAAGGACCGCTCCAAGGACATCACCGCCGTCATCACCACCCAGGCGGTGGCCGACATGGCCGACCTCGCCGCCACCACCCACGTGGACACCGCGGTGCTGGAATACATCTCCCGGCTCTGCGAGGAGACCCGCAGCGCCCCGGAGACCCGCCTGGGCGTCTCCGTCCGCGGCGCCCTCGCCATGGTCCGCGCGTCGAAAGTCTGGGCCGCCGGCCAGGGCCGCAACTTCGTGCTGCCGGACGACGTCAAAGACCTTGCCGCCGTCGTCTGGACCCACCGGCTGGTGATGGACCCGGAAGCAGAGTTCTCCGGCGCCACGGCGGAGGCCGTGCTGGCGCGCGTCCTGGCCGAGGTCGCCGCGCCGCAGCAGCGCGCCGCTCATGTCTAACTGCAGCGGCTAGCCTGCGCGACCCAACCGGCACCCCGTACGCCGGCACCTCCGTACCCCAGCACGAACAAAGGCACCCATATGTCCTCCAGCACTCCGCTGACACGGCTTGCTGAACGCCTGCAACGGCCCTTCCACCGCCACGGCAGGCCCACCCGGCTGCATCCCGCCTCCTCTGGACCGAGGCCGGCGGCACCGCGGGCCTGGCCCTCGCCCCGGGCGGGCGCGCCGTCCGCGCGCTCTGGCTGCGCTACCTGTGGCCCGTCCTCTCCGTGGTGAGCGTCCTGGGCTGGTCCGTGCTGGCGGCCTCGATCCTGCTGTGGACCGTCGGCCAGGCCTTCGGCTGGCAGGAAGCCAAAGCCGCCGCGATCGCCGCGTTCGTCCTGTTCGTGCTCGCCGTCGGGTTCATCCTGGGCCGTTCCTCCTACGGCGTTGTCCTGGACCTCGCCCGGACCCGGGTTGCGGTGGGGGACAGCGCCGTCGGCAGCATTGCGGTCTCCAACACCTCCGCCCGGCCGCTGCTGCCGGCGGACCTGGAGCTCCCGGTCGGCGCCGCCACCGCCGTGTTCCACCTGCCCCGGATGAAACCCGGGCAGGTCCACGAAGACTTGTTCACCATCCCCACCGCACGCCGCGCCGTGATCGTGGTGGGCCCGGTCCGCTCTGTCCGAGCCGACCCGCTGCACCTGCTGCGGCGCCAAGTGCTCTGGACCGAACCCGAGGACCTGTTCGTGCACCCGAAAACCGTGGCGCTGGCAGGCTCGGCCGCCGGGTTCATCCGTGACCTCGAAGGCATGCCCACCACCGACCTCTCCAGCGCCGACGTGTCCTTCCATGCGCTTCGCGACTACGTGCCCGGCGATGACCGCCGGCACATCCACTGGAAAACCACGGCCCGCACCAACAAGCTGATGGTCCGCCAGTTCGAGGAAACCCGCCGCGCCCACCTCGCCATCTCGCTGTCCATCAACACCGACGAATACGCCTCCGACGAGGAATTCGAGCTGGCCGTCTCCGCCGCCGCCTCGATCGGACGGCAGGCCATCCGTGAACAACGCGACCTCGACGTGCTGACCCAGAAGGGCCCGCTGCGCTGCGAAACCGGCCGCAACATGCTCGATGACATGACCCGGATCGTCGGCGCACCCCAGCGCAAGAGCGCGGTCGACCTCGCCCGGACCCTGGCGGACACCGTCCCCAACGCCTCCGTCGTGTTCCTGATCGTGGGCAGCAACATCACCCCCACCCAGCTGCGCTCCGCGTCCGCCTCGGTGCCGATGGGGTCCGCAGCCTCGCCGTCCGGCTCCAGCTCGGCGCCGCGCCGCCCGGGCCAACATCGGGGACCTGACCGTCCTGACCCTCGGTGACCTCTCAGACCTGGCCATCGTGCTGAGGAAGGCGGCAGCATGAGCACCGCAGCACCGCTCCGCCCCGGAACACCACGGCAGCGCAACGCTCCGGCTTCGCCGACGGCCAGCCGCTCTGGCATCTGGCGCTCGACGCCGGCGCCCTCACCGTGCTGCTGGGCCTCGGCGTCCTCGGCTTCAGCCTCAGCTTCGGCGGCGACCCCTACTATCTGGTCGCAGGCTTCGGCGGCATCCTGCTGGGCCTCGGCCTTGCCGCAGCCACTGTGCATTTCCGCCTGGGGATCCTGATCACCACCGCCCTGACACTTGGCGCCTACCTCGTCTTCGGCACCGCTCTGGCCGTCCCCGAGGCCTCGATCGCCGGCGTCCTGCCCACCCTCGACTCGCTGCGTACCCTCCTGCTCGGCGTTGTGTTCGCCTGGAAGGACATGCTCACCGTCGGGGTGCCGGTGGGCACGGCCGGCGGCACGTTGATTGTGCCGTTCCTGAGCTCGCTCCTCACCGCGCTGGCCGCCGGGCTGCTGATCTGGCGGGTCAAGAGCCCGTACTGGCCGCTGCTGCCGGTGCTGGTGCTGTTCGTCACCGGCATCGCCTTCAGCACGAATGCCGGCTTCCTCACGGTGGAGCGCGGCATTTCACTCACCGTGATTGCCATCGCCTGGGCCACGTTCCGCCGCGACGCCCTCCGCCGCAGCGATACCCGCAAAATCTCCGTCAACCGGCTGGAGAAGGACGAGGCTACCGCCCGCGCGGCCAAGCTGCGCCGGATGGGAACCGCCGCGGCGGTGATCGCGGCCGCCGTCGGGATCACCGCGGTCGCGTCCCCGCTGGTCACCGCGGGCGACGACCGCCGCGTGCTGCGCAACACGATCGTTCCGCCGTTCGATCCCAAGGACTACATCACCCCGCTGGCGAGCTTCCGGACGTTCGTCAAGGACAAAAAGGACGACACTCTCTTCAGCGTGAAGGGCCTGCCCAAGGACGCCCGGGTGCGCCTCGCCGCGCTGGACTCCTTCAACGGCACCAACTACAACATGGACCCGAACGGCTCCGGTAGCTTCAGCAAGGTGGGCGACGCCAAGTCCCTCAACACCCTCGCGGACTCCACCGGGATCGTGCCGAGCACCAACTACACCCTGGACATCACGATCGAGGACTACCAGGGCTACTTCCTGCCCGGCGGCAGCAAGACCACCGGAATCAGCTTCGCCCGGGACGGCTTGGGTGCCGCCGCGGGACTGTACTTCAACGCCGGAACGGACACAGCCGTGACCACCAGGGCCTCGCCAGGGGCGACGCCTACCAGGTGCAGGTGGCCGATCCCGCCACCCTGGAACACGGGCAGCTGACCCAGTACGACTTCGCCAAACTGACCCTGCCCGACCCCGCCGAGGTGCCGCCGGTGGTCGGTTCCCAGGCGAACGACTTGGCCGCCGATGCGCCCACGGCCATCGACCGGGTGCGCCAGGTCGAGGCGCACTTCCAGAAGAAGGGCGCCTTCAGCAACGGCCTGATCGCCGACGGGCAGCTGCCCAGCGTCTCCGGCCACAGCGCCAACCGTGTCCGGAGCCTGCTCACCGCCAAGCAGATGCTCGGCGACGACGAACAGTACGCCGTCGCGATGTCCCTTATGCTGCGCCACCTCGGCATCCCCTCCCGCGTGGTGATGGGGTTCTACCCGGATCCGAAGAGCCCGGAGAACGGCGCCGGCGACCTTAAAATCACCGGCAAGGACGTCCACGCCTGGGTGGAAGTCGCCTTCGACCGGGTGGGCTGGGTGCCCTTCGATCCCACCCCGCCCAAGGACAACGTGCCCATCCCGCCGGATCCGGAGAACAAGTCCAAGCCCAAGCCGCAGGTGCTGCAGCCGCCGCCCCCGCCGCAGGAGCCGGCGGACCTGCCGCCCGACTCCTCACCGGATGCGCTGGACGCCGACGAGAAGAAAAACAACCCCTGGCTGTTCTGGGGTCCCCTTCTCACGGCGATCGGCATCGCGCTCATCCCGGTCGGGATCCTGGCGCTGCCGCTGCTGCTGATTGCGCTGCTCAAGTCCCGGCGCCGGAAGGCCCGTTTCAGTGACGGCCCGCCGGCGCAGCGCGTCGGCGGCGGCTGGAACGAAGTGGTCAGCCTTGCGACCGACCTCGGGGCGGGCGTCGATACCCGTGCCACCCGGCGCGAGTCCGCCGCGGTGCTCGCCGGGGCCTTCCCGGCCGCCGGGGGGACCACCACACTGCTCGCCGCGCGGGCCGACGCCGCGATCTTCGGCGCCGGCCAGCCGAGCGAGGACCAGGTGCGGGAGTACTGGGACATCGTGGACGGCTCGCTGAAGGAGCTGACCGGGACACTCGGGTTCTGGGGTCGGCAGCGCGCCAGGTTTTCCCCGCGCTCCCTGCTGGCCGACGGCAGGGCCGCCCTGAAACGCCGGTCCACACCGAAACTGACGGGCCTCAGGCCGGTCCCGCCCGGCGGCCGGCGCTCTGCACGCGCAGCGTCGGAACCGCCCGCGGGTACAGTGGAATCCGGCCCTGCCGCCGCAGCCCGCCGTGATGGTGCCGCAGACGCCGCAACCCAGTACCGCCAGTCCGCCAGGAAGAACCGCAACGAGCCATGACCGACGACGCCGAGCGCTGCCCGCGCTGCCAGCAGCCACTCCGTCAGGGGGCGGCCTTCTGCACCTCGTGCGGCACACCGCTGAGCAACCGTTCCGCGCGGAACGCCCGCAACGCCCCGGAGGTTCCTCCTGCCGCGCTGATCCCCGGTAGTATCCCCGTAGCGCAGGGCCCAGCCGCGGGCCGCGGACAAGGGGAGGTCCTTCCATGCCGAGCAAGCTTGAGGTGGTGCCCGCACCTGCCGGAAAGCGGCTGGGAGCGGCCGTGCTGGACTGGCTGCCTCCCGTCACCGTCCTGACAATCCTGCTCGCGATCGGTTTCGCCGGGATCACCAAGACCCAAAGCGGCGGCTTCATCGTGTATGACACTTCGTCCGTGGTGCTGTTCGGCGGCATCGGTGCCGGGCTCACCCTGGTCTACCTCGTGGTCCTGGCCACGCTCGAAGGCCGGTCCGGTGTGACCCCGGCAACAGCCTCATGGGCATCCGCAGCACGGATGCTGACGGCTACGCCCCTGGCGGTGGCGCGGTGTTCCTGCGCGGCCTCATCACCGGCGCCGGGGTGCTCCTGGCCGTAATCGCCGCCGCCGTCGTGGTGATGTTCCAGTGGTTCGGCGTGGCCCTGCTGGTGCTGGGACCGCTCCTGTTCCTGGGGGCCGTCTGGGCGGTCGTCGTGGTGCTCTCCAGCGTGTGGGACAGCAACGGACAGCTCCGCGGCTGGCACGACGAGGCCGCCAAGACCCTCGTCTTCGACGTGAAGTCCGGACGCAACCCGATCACAACCGGCGGCATCGCAGGACCATACAGCTTCGCCCCGCTGGACCTCCCGCCGGTCCAGCAGGTCGCTTCGCCGCTGGCCGGGGCCGCAGCGCCGCAGGCAGTTGTCCCAGCGCCGCAGGCAGTTGTCGGAGCGCCGCAGGCAGTGGTCGGAGTGCCGCAGGCGCAGGCGCAGCCCGTTCCGCAGCCGCAGGTCCGGCCCGTTCCGGATGCGGCGTCGTTTGCGCCGCCTGCCGCGGCCGCACCGTCACCGTCGTCGTGGTCCCAGGACCTCCCGCATCCCGACGACGACCTGGACCGCACCCAGGTCCGCGGCGACACGAACGCCCCCGTCACCGTGGCGATGCTCCGGATCCGGCTGGACGACGGCCGCGACATCGAACTGGACCGCACCGTACTGGTCGGCCGGAACCCCTCCGGGCACCCCGGTGAGGACTCCGTGCAGCTGATCCCGGTTGCCGATCCGGGCCGTTCAATTTCCAAGACCCACCTCCATCTCCTCGCCGGAAACGGGGAGTCTGGGTGACGGACCGCAACTCCACCAACGGCAGCGCCGTGACCACGCCGGACGGTATCCGTACCGCCCTCGCGGCGGGGAGCCCACCCACGTCCGCCCAGGTTCCACCGTCCACTTCGGTGACCGCTCCTTCTACCTAGGACAGGCATGAATACCCAGCCGGCCGCCGTTCCACCCTCAGACAGCTCCGATGCCGCCCCGTGCCGGCTCCGGGCGCTCCCTCGAGCAGTTCCTCCAGCCTGCGGCTCAGCTGCGGCTACGGCACCGACCGCGGCCTGCGCCGCGAAATGAACGAGGATTCCTTCATTGCCTCCGATCCCGTCTTCGCCGTCGCGGACGGCATGGGCGGGCATGAAGCCGGCGAGATCGCCAGCGGCATCTGTGTGCGCACACTCGCCCGGATCCCGCAGCTGGCCAGCGGCGAGCGGGACGCCACGGCCGGCGTCCTGCAGGAGTACCTGCAGATGGCCGACGAAGGCATCCGCGAGGCCACCGGCTCCCGCGCCGGGACCACACTCTCCGGCGTCGTGGTGGTGGAACAGATGGGCGCCCCCTACTGGCTGGTCCTCAACATCGGCGACTCCCGGACCTACCGGCTCAGCCAGGGAAGCTGAGCCAGGTCAGCGTCGACCACTCCGAAGTCCAGGAGCTGGTGGACGCCGGGCAGATCACCCAGACCCAGGCCGCCGTGCACCCCGCCGGCACGTCGTCACGCGTGCCCTCGGCTCCGGCGACGAGATCGAGGCCGACTACTGGCTGCTGCCCATCGAGGAGGGTGACCGGATCCTGGTCTGCTCTGACGGCCTCAACGGCGAACTCGATGACCAGCACATTTCCAACATCCTGCGCTCCCATGCGGACCCGCAGGCGGCCGTGGACGAACTTATCCAGGCGGCCCTGCGCAGCGGCGGCCGCGACAACGTCACCTGCATCGTGTTGGACGCCACCAATGTGGCCAGCGACTACGACGGCGCTGCCCAGACCGCACCGCGCAGCGCCACCGACGCGGAGGACGAGGACACCCTGCCCCGGACCGATGCCCTGGACCTCGCCTCCGACGGGGAACTGGCCTCCGGGGACGTGCCGGTTGTCGGGGAGCGGGCAGCTGCAGGACATGCTGCCGACGAACACGGCAAGGGCCCGAATGATGGCAAGCAGTAACCCCGCCGCCGCAGCGCGTTACACGCCCGGCAGCTGGCTTGGTGTGGTGCGCGCCGAAACCGTGGTGCTGCTGCGCCCGGACAGCGCGCCCTCCCTGGTTGAAACGCTGTGGCACCTCCTCGACGCCGGTCCCGAAGTGCACGAGGTGCTCGACGCCGTAACGTCGGCCTCGGGCGGTTCGCTCGCCCGGCTGCCGTGGTTCGCGATCGTCGACTGCCGGAGCTCCGTGCAGGTGTTCCTGCGCGGAGACATCGACCTGACCGTGGACCTGCCTTCCGGGCCGGTGGAACTGAGCGGGCGGGATGTCACCACGTGGACGGAACGGCGGTTCGCCACGGCGGACGGATTCAACGTGACGGTCCCCGGTGCCGCTGCCGGGACATCCGGCGCCGGGACATCCGCCGCCGGGACATCCGGCGTCGGACCTGACCTGCCGCTGACAGACGGCGTGGTCCTGCTCCAGGGACTGCGGGTGCAGTTCACCCGTGCTGCCGGAGCTGCCGGCGCCCCGGCGGTCCCTGCCGCGGCCACCGCTGCAGCCGGTGCGGCCGGCCTGACCGCCGCAGGTCCCGCTCCCGACGCCGAAACCGTGGCGGCGGACGAAGTCCTGGCGGCGGCCGAAGCCGACATCGCCGCAGAGTTGAGCGACCATGGTGCCTCCGCGGAGACCGTCCTGGAGTTCCCCGGCGAGGACTCCGAGCGCGACGGAACCCTGCACGAAGAACCGGAACCGGAACCGGAGCCGGAACCGCGACTGGAACCGGAGCCGGAACGGGGACCGGACGAGGAGGCGGGATCCGAACCCGCCGAACAGGAGCTGACGGGCAGCTACGACCACCTGTGGGAGCGCACGGTGATGCGCAACATCGAAGACGCCGCCGTCCGCGAGGACCCTGACGCCGATGCAGAACCCAGCGACGAGCCCGTCAGCGCCGAACCGGCGCCCCAGCCGGTACCCGTGACCCCTGCAGCGGACGTGTCAGCGGCAGGCGGAACCGCAGCCGAGTCCGCTCCTGTTCCTGCGCCGGAACCGCCCGCGGCTCCGCGCCCGGCCGTTCCCGCCGGACTGATCGATTCCGTGCCCTGGCACACCGGCGGTGACCGGCCGACGTCGTCCCCGCCGCCGCAGCGCAGTCCCCGGCATTTACGCCTGTTCCGGCCGCGCCGACGGCACAGCAGGCACCCGTCCAGCAGCAGGCACCGGTTCAGCGGCCGGCCGCGGAGCCGGGAGCCGATGCGGACCATGACGGCCAGACAATCATGAAGGGCGAGCTCGCCGGCGCAGGCCCGCAGATCGCCGGCGCGCAACGCCCGTCCACAGGACCGGCCACGGAACCGTCCACCGGGCCCATGGTGCTGGCCCGGGTCTGCCCGGAGGGCCACGCGAATCCCTCCACCTATGCCCAGTGCGGCCGCTGCGGACTGCCGCTGCCCGGGGACGGCGTCCAGGTCCGGCGCCCCCGGCTGGGCCGGATGCGCCTGTCCACCGGCGAGCTGATTGACCTCAACCAGTCGCTCATCGTGGGCCGCCAGCCCTCGGTGTCGCGCGTCCAGGGCGCCGTGATGCCCAAACTGATCCAGGTGGCGAGCCCCAGCGGAGACATTTCCCGCTCGCACGTGGAGGTCCGGCTCGAAGGCTGGCACGTGATGCTGTGCGACCTCAAGGCGACCAACGGCACCGTGCTGGTCCGTGAGGGCAGCCCCGCGCCGGCTGGCCCAGGGCGAGATGGCCATCCTGCTCGACGGCGACATCGCCGAGGTGGGCGACGGCGTCTCGCTGCGCTTTGAGGAGATCCCGTGAGCTCAAAACGCCCCGTAGCCCCGCCGCCGGTCATCCCGGGCTTCACCTACATCAGCCTGCTCGGCTCCGGCGGGTTCTCCGACGTCTACCTCTACGAACAGGACCGGCCGCGCCGCAAGGTGGCCGTCAAGGTGCTGCTCTCGAGTCTGTTGGCCGAGGGCGCGCGCCGCCGGTTCGAATCCGAAGCGAACCTGATGGCGCAGCTGTCCTCGCACCCGTACATCGTGACCATCTTCGAAGCCGAGATCACCGACACGGGGCATTCCTACCTGGCCATGGAGTACTGCTCCCGGCCCAGCCTGGACGTCCGGTACCGGCGGCAGCGCTTCAGCGTGGACGAGGTCCTGGCCGTCGGCATCCAGGTGGCATCCGCCGTCGAGACCGCCCACCGGGCCGGGATCGCGCACCGCGACATCAAGCCCGCCAACATCCTGGTCACGGACTACAACCGGCCGGCACTGACCGACTTCGGCATCTCCGGCACCCTCGCAGGTGACGCGGACGAGGACGCCGGCATGTCCATCCCGTGGTCCCCGCCGGAGCAGTTCACCGGCCACCAGGTGGACGGCGTCCTGGTGGACGTCTGGGCGCTCGGTGCCACCCTCTACACCCTGCTGGCCGGGCGGTCCCCGTTTGTGCTGCCGGGCGCCGACAACTCCCAGCGGGAGCTGATCTCGCGCATCACGAACCTGCCCGTGCCGAAACTGGGCCGCGCCGACGTGCCGGAATCCCTCGAACTGGCGCTCTCGACGGCGATGGCCAAGTCCGCCTCATCCCGCTATTCCTCGGCGCACGCCTTCGCCCTGGCCCTGCAGCGGATCCAGGCCGAACTGAACCTGTCCGTGACGCCGTTCGAGGTCCTGGAGGAACCCCGCGCCGAGGAACACCACCCCGACGACGGCTTCGAGGAAACCCGGGTCCGCAGCGTCGCCGCGATCGACCCGGACGCCACCGGCAGCACATCCACCTTCCCGGCCAGGGTCGCGAATCCCGATGCCCGCCCCACGGCGGACGACGCCACAACGTTTAAGAATGCAGCGTTCAACAACGCGGCCTCCAGCAGCACAGGCTTCAACAACGCAGCTTTCAACAACGCAACAGTCCCGCGGCCCCCGGCGCTGCCCGGGTTCGACACCCCCGGGCACCGGAACACCAACACGGCCCCGGAGGACGACGTCGCGGCCACGGTCAACCGATCCAGCGCCGCTGCGGCTGCCGCGTCCCCGGGCAACGGCGGGCACGGCAGCGGCGGGGACGGAAGCGGCGGCGACGGCGAGGGGGAGCACCCGGCCGGGCACGGCCGCAGGAATCTGCTGCTCTCGATCGTCGGCGGCACCGTCCTGGTGGCCGCCGTCATGCTGGGGATCGTGGCGGGCACCACCCGGCCGGAGCCGGCGCCGCAAGCCACCGACCAGGTCAGCAAACCGCCCGCGGACGCCCTGGACAACGGCACCGTGCCGGACGTCACCGGACTCGCCGGAGCGGCCGGGCCGGCCGGAAAAGTCCGGTTCACCTGGACCAACCCGCAGCCGAAACCCGGCGACACCTACAAATGGCGGGTCCACACCCTCAAGGGCGACGGACAGTACCAGGCCACCGCCGGGCCGGCCGCCGAAATGGCGGCGAACCCGGCCGAACCGAGCTGCATCCAGGTCATGATCGTCCGCAGCGACGGGGCCTCCTCGCCGCTCGGCCCGGATTCCATCGCCTGCGTCCCGAAGTAGCAGCACCAACGACTTTCCAGAAAGGCACGGATTATGGGGGATCTGGCAATAGATTTCTGCGGCGAGTGGCATGAGCCCTCGGACGAGGACATCTTCAGCATCGGCCGCGAAGGCGACCTGGAGGTGGATGACAACCCGTACCTGCACCGGCAGTTCCTGCAGATCGCCCGCTACGATGGCATCTGGTGGCTCAGCAACGTCGGCAGTATGCTCTCCGCGACCATCGCCGACGCCTCCGGCGGCATGCAGGCGTGGCTCGCGCCCGGGGCGCGGATTCCGCTGGTCTTCAGCCACACCAACGTCATCTTCACCGCCGGCCCCACCACCTACGAGTTCGCCGTGCACCTCCGGACCCCCGCGTTCCGGCAGGAATCCCGCGACGAGGACAGCGGCGGTGACACCACGATCGGCCCGGTGGTTTTCACCGACTCGCAGAAGGCCCTGATCGTGGCCCTCGCCGAACCCATGCTGCGCCGCGAAGGGACCGGCTTCAGCGCCATCCCGTCCTCGGCCGAGGCCGCCCGGACCCTGGGCTGGGCCCTGACCCGGTTCAACAGAAAGCTGGACAACGTGTGCGACAAGCTCGACAGGGTGGAGTCGCCGGGCTGCGCGGCGGCGGCGGAAAACTCGCCACCAACCGCCGCGCCCGGCTTGTGGAATACGCCGTTACCTCGCACCTGGTGACGCCGGCGGACCTGTATCTGCTCGAGGAGCAGAGCTCCGGCACGAACAGCACCGAAAAGAAGGGTGCCGACGAAGCATGAGAATCCGACTGACGCTGCGCCGCGACCCGGCCGAGGCCAAAGACCTTGCCGTCACCGTGGACGGGCTCGCCACCGTGGCGGACATCGCCACCCAGCTCTGGGCCGCCGACCCGGCGCGGCGGGGACCCCGCCGCCGCCGAACCTGTCCCTCAGCATCGAGGAGGCCTTCGCCGCCGGCGGCATGAAGGGCAGCGTCCTGGACCGCCAGGACAACCTGCTCGAATCCGGGCTGCGGCCCGGCTCGATTGTCTCGCTGACCCGGCTGAGTGAGCAGTTCGCGACCCCGGTGCCAACCGGGGCCGGCGGCGGCGACGCTGCGCGTGCTGTCCGGGCCCGACGTCGGACGCGAATTCCCGCTGCCGTCGGGCACCAGCTACATCGGCCGGGACCGCGACGTCGACATCCGGCTCACGGACCCGCTCACCTCCAAGCGGCACGCCCGCATCACGGTGGGCGAGACGATCGAGATCGTGGACACGAATTCGGCCAACGGCCTGCTGATGGACGGGCTGCCGGTCACCCGCGCCACGCTGAACTCCTCGGACACCGTGGCCCTGGGCGACACGACCGTTTCCGTGGTGTCGCTGGGCACCGGGCACAGTTCCGCCCCGAGCTCCCCGCTGATCGACTTCAACCGCTCGCCGCGCGTGGTGCCGCGCTTCGAGCAGCAGAAACGGATGCTCCCGGCCGGGCCCAAACGCCAGGAGCACCACGCCTTTCCATACATCATGCTGCTGGCGCCGCTGATGATGGGCGCCATCCTGTTCGCCGTCACGCAGAACGTGCTCTCGGTCGTTTTTATGCTGATGATGCCGCTGTTCATCGTGGGCCATTACGTGGACCAGAAGCTGCAGGCAAAACGGGAACGCAAGGAACAGCTCAAGCAGTTCCGCGAGTCCATGGCCGCGTTCCGCACGGACATCACCCGGCTGCAGAACGTGGAGCGCTCCGTCCGGCTACAGGAAGCACCCTCGGTCAGCGACACGGTGGACTCGATCTACAAGCTCGGCCCGCTGCTCTGGACCCACCGGCCCGAGCACACAGGCTTCCTGGGCCTGCGCTTCGGCCTGGGCACCGCGCCCTCGCGGATCCAGTTCGAAGAGCCCAACAGCAACGACACCGAAGCCGACTACATGGCCGAGATCCAGGAGTGTATGGCGCAGTTCCGGGACATCGAAGGCGTGCCGGTCGTCTCGCAGCTGCGCACCGCCGGCTCCTTCGGCCTGGCCGGCTCCCGCGGCCTCGTCGACGACGTGGCCCGCGGCATGGTGCTGCAGCTCGTCGGGCTGCACTCGCCGCCGAAGTGGTCCTGGCCGCCATCACCTCGGCGCAGTCGAAGGAACGCTGGGAATGGCTGCAGTGGCTCCCGCACGTCGGCTCCGGCCACAGCCCGCTCAGCGGCGACCACCTCGCCGCCGCCCCGCGGGCGGCTCGGCCCTCCTTTCCCGCCTGGAAGACCTGATCGACCAGCGCGAGGCCGCGTCGCAGACTCCGCGCCCGGCCCTGCGGCCCGGCGTCGACCCGCTCAGCACGGATCTCGCGGAACCGCTGCTGCCCACTGTTCTGGTGGTCGTCGAAGACGACGCGCCGGTGGACCGCGGCGGCTCACCCGGGTCCTCGAGCGGGGCCCGGACTCCGGCGTGCACGTGATGTGGGTGGCGTCCTCGGTGCAGCAGCTTCCGGCCGCGTGCCGGGACTTCATGGCGGTCGACGGCGACCACGGCACCACCACCGGCCAGGTCCGGCTCGGCCGGCACACCTTCCCGGTGAGCTGCGAAAGCCTCGACGCCGGGCTCGCCGCCCAGCTGGCCCGGATGCTCACGCCGGTGGTCGACGTCGGCAAGCCGCTGGAGGACGACTCCGACCTGCCGCGGGCCGTCTCCTACGCGGCCCTGATCGGCAAGGACTTCCTGGACAACCCGGCGGCCGTGGCCGAACGCTGGACCGAAAACAACTCGGTCCGGGCCTCCGCCGTGCCCAACCGGAAGGACAACGGCACCCTCCGGGCCCTGGTGGGCTCCAAGGGCATCGAGCCGCTCTACCTCGACCTCAAGAACGAGGGCCCGCACGCCCTCGTGGGCGGCACCACCGGCGCCGGCAAGTCCGAGTTCCTGCAGTCCTGGGTGATGGGCATGGCCGCGGCCTACAGCCCGGACCGGGTGAGCTTCTTGTTCGTGGACTACAAGGGCGGCGCCGCGTTCGCGGACTGCCTGCACCTGCCGCACACCGTGGGCCTGGTCACCGACCTGTCCCCGCACCTGGTCCGCCGCGCCCTGACCTCGCTGCGGGCCGAGCTGCACCACCGGGAACGGCTGCTGAACCGGAAAAAGGCCAAGGACCTGCTGGAACTCCAGCGCGAAGCGGACCCGGACGCGCCGCCGTACCTGATCATCATCGTGGACGAGTTCGCGGCCCTCGCCACCGAAGTGCCGGAGTTCGTCGACGGCGTGGTGGACGTCGCCGCCCGTGGCCGGTCCCTGGGCCTGCACCTGATCCTGGCCACCCAGCGCCCGGCCGGCGTGATCAAGGAAAGCCTGCGCGCCAACACCAACCTGCGGGTGGCGCTGCGGATGGCCGACGAGGACGACGCGATCGACATCCTGGGCGTGCCCACAGCGGCGTACTTCGACCCTCCATTCCCGGCCGCGGCGCCGCCAAGACCGGCCCCGGCCGGATCCAGGGCTTCCAGACCGGGTACGCCGGCGGCTGGACCACCGAGAAGCCGCAGCGCCCGCAGATCGAGATCGTCGAGATGGCCTTCGGGTCCGGGCCGGCCTGGGCCGCCCCGGCCCCGGAGAGCCCGGTCAAGGAAGAGGCCGCCGGTCTCACCGACATTGCCCGGATGACGGCCAACATCATCAAGGCCGCCGACGTGCTCTCCATCGAACCGCCGCGCAAACCCTGGCTGGACGAACTCGCCACGACCTACGACTTCTCCAAGCTGCCAAACCCCGCACCGACGAGCGGCTGCTCCTGGGCGTGGCGGACGACCCCGCGCACCAGGACCAGCCCACCGTGTTCTACGAGCCGGACCAGGACGGCAACATGGCCATCTACGGCACCGGCGGCTCGGGCAAGTCCGCGGCCCTGCGCGGCATCGCGATCGCCGCCGCGGTCACCCGCGCGGCGGGCCGGTCAATGTCTACGGCATCGACTGCGGCTCCTCGGGGCTGAAGATGCTCGATGAGCTGCCGCACGTCGGGGAAATCATTAACGGCGACGACGTCGAACGCGTCGGCCGGCTGCTGCGCTGGCTCCGGGACCTCGCCGACGACCGCGCGGCCCGCTATTCGGAAGTCCGCGCGTCCACCATCGTGGAGTACCGCAGGCTCGCGGACCGGCCGGACGAAAAGCGGATTTTCGTGCTGGTGGACGGCATGTCCTCCTTCCGGGAGGCCTACGAATACAGCAAGCTCTCGGCGCTGTGGGACATCTTCCTGCAGCTCGCCACCGACGGCCGTCCGCTGGGCATCCACCTCGTGGTCAGCGGGGACCGGCCCAACTCGGTGCCGGCGTCGCTGCTGGCCTCGATCCAGCGCCGGCTGGTGCTGCGCCTGTCCTCGGAGGACGACTACCTGTCCATGGACGTGCCCAAGGACGTCCTGGGCCAGGCCTCGCCTCCGGGCCGCGGCCTGCTGGGCAACCTCGAGGTGCAGCTCGCGGTGCTGGGCGGCAACTCCAACCTGGCCGTCCAGGCCCGCGAGGTGCACAAGCTCAGCGAGGCCATGGTGCGCCAGGGCGTGGAACGCGCCCCGCAGATCGAACGCCTGCCGGACCAGGTGGACCTTGAGATCCTGCCCGCCGGAAGCCCGGACCTGCCCGTGATCGGCGTCGACGACGAGACGCTCCAGCCTGCCGAGATCCTGGCCAAGGGCCCGCTGCTGCTGGCCGGCCCGCCCGGCTCCGGCCGCACCGTGGCCCTCGTGACCCTGGCCTACGCGCTGCGCCGCTCCAACCCCGGCGTCGAACTGATCTACGTCGGCTCCCGGCGATCCGCAGCGGCGGCCCTGAAGCTCTGGGACCGCTCCGTGGTGGGCGCCGACGACGTCGAGGAAACCATCGACGAGCTGGTGGACTACTCCACCGGCACGCCGGGCAAACTGGCCATCTTCATCGAGGGGCTGACCGACTTCACCGACACGGGAGCGGAGTCCGGGATCGAACGGCTCGTCACGGCGTCGATCAAGGCCGAACAATGGGTGGTGGGCGAAGCCGAGACCTCCACCTGGTCCTCGGCCTGGTCGCTGGCCCAGCCGTTCAAGTCCGGCCGCCGCGGCCTCCTGCTCAACCCGGGCGACATCGACGGCGACAGCCTGCTCAGCACCTCGCTGGGCCGGATCAGCACGGACTTCATCCCGGGCCGCGGCTACATCGTGGGCCGCGGCAAGGTCCGCAAGCTCCAGGTGGCGCTGCCGCCCGAGAACCGGAACTAGACCCGTTGCCCTGTCAGTTGTGGTTGCTTCCGGGCCCTCATGGGTACAACAACTGATAGGGCATCGGGGGCGATTTAGGGCAGGATAGGGTCTGTGAGCACAGGGAACACTGCAGCAGAAGCCGAGACACACACGCCCTCCGAGGCCGTGCGCGAAGAATACGAGGTCCTCGTCGAGGAGGTCCGGAAGCACCGCTTCGCGTACTACCAGGAGGACGCGCCGATCATTTCCGACGCCGAGTTCGACGAACTCTACCGGCGGCTGGAAACGATCGAGGCCTTGCATCCGGAGCTGGTGGCCAACGATTCCCCCACCCAGGAGGTGGGCGGGGAAGTGTCCGCCGCCTTTGCCGCCGTCGAGCACCTGCAGCGGATGTACAGCCTTGAGGACGTCTTCTCGCTCGAGGAGCTGGAGGCGTGGGTGGCCAAGGCCGAAGCCAACATCACCAAACTCGGCAACGGCACACCGGCCTGGCTCACCGAACTCAAGATCGACGGCCTCGCCGTGAACCTGCTCTACCGCGACGGCGTGCTGATCCGGGCGGCCACGCGCGGGGACGGCACCACAGGCGAGGACATCACGCACAACGTCCTCACCATCAAGGAAATCCCGCAGCAGCTCAGCGGGGAGGGCTTCCCGGCCGAGATGGAGGTCCGGGGCGAGGTGTTCATCCCGTCCAAGGCCTTCGCCGAATTCAACGAGGCGCTGATCGAGGCCGGCAAGGCGCCGCTGGCCAACCCCGCAACGCCGCCGCCGGCTCGCTGCGGCAGAAGGACCCGGCGGAGACCGCCAAGCGTCCGCTGCGGATGTACGTGCACGGCATCGGCGCCCGCGAGGGGCTGGACACCGTCAACCAGTCCGACACCTACCGCCGGCTGGCCGGGTGGGGCTGCCTACCAGCCCGTACTTCGAGGTCCTGCCCGGGCTCAAGGACGTGCTGGCATTCATCACCCGCTACGGTGACAAGCGGCACAGCCTCACCCACGAGATCGACGGCATTGTGGTCAAGGTCGATGACTTTGCCACCCAGCGCGCCCTCGGCTACACGTCCCGGGTTCCGCGGTGGGCCGTCGCCTACAAATACCCGCCCGAGGAAGTCAACACGAAACTCCTGGACATCGCCGTCAACGTGGGCCGCACCGGCCGTGTCACCCCGTACGGCGTGATGGAGCCCGTCAAGGTGGCCGGCTCCACCGTGGAAATGGCCACCCTGCACAACCAGGAAGTCGTCAAGGCCAAGGGCGTCAAGATCGGCGACATCGTGGTGCTCCGCAAGGCCGGGGACGTCATCCCGGAAATCGTCGGACCCGTCCTGGCCCTCCGCGACCAGCAGGACCCGCCGGTCCGCGACTTTGTGATGCCCACCGAATGCCCCGCCTGCGGCACCCGCTGGCGCCGCCAAGGAAGGGGACGTGGATATCCGCTGCCCCAACTCCCGCTCCTGCCCGGCGCAGCTGCGCGAACGGGTGTTCCACCTGGCCGCCGCGGCGCCTTCGATATCGAGGCCCTCGGCTGGGAAGCCGCCATCGCCCTGACCCAGCCCACCGAACCGGAAACGCCGCCGCTCACCACCGAGGCGAACCTGTTCCGGCTGACCCCCGCTGACCTCGCCGAGGTCCGGATCCGGCGGGAAAAGCGGTCCAAGGGCGTGGCCACCGGCGAGTTCGAGCTGGTGCCATACTTCTACAGCAAGGGCACGGCCAAGACACCGTCCAAGCCCACGGCCACCACCGACAAACTGTTCCGCGAACTGGAGAAGGCCAAGACCCAGCCGCTCTGGCGCGTCCTGGTGGCGCTGTCCATCCGGCACGTCGGCCCACGGGCTTCCCGGGCCCTCGCGACGGCGTTCGGCAGCATGGACGCCATCCGGCAGGCCTCCGAGGAGGAACTGGCGCACGTCGACGGCGTCGGGCCCGTGATCGCCGCGGCCCTGACCGAATGGTTCGCCGAGGACTGGCACCGTGAAATCGTGGACACGTGGGCCGCCGACGGTGTCCGGATGGAGGACGAGCGCGACGAATCCAAGCCCCGGACCATGGAAGGGCTGACGATCGTTGTGACCGGCAGCCTGGAGGGCTTCAGCCGGGACGAGGCGAAGGAAGCCATCCTGGTCCGCGGCGGCAAGGCCGCCGGCTCGGTCTCCAAGAACACCAGCTATGTGGTGGCCGGCGAGAACGCGGGCACCAAACTGGACAAGGCCGAGCAGCTCGGCGTGCCCGTCCTGGACGAGGACGGCTTCCGCGCCCTGCTGGCCAACGGCCCGGAGAGCCCGGACAACGCCGCGGCGGAGTCAGGGGACGCCGAAGAAGACCCCCGTGAAGAAGACCACCAGGAAGCCGTGACCGAATGAGCGCCGACGCGCTCGGCGGGTCTGCCGGCACACTGTCGGCAACCCTGTTGGAACTCGCGCTGGCCGCGGCGGCGGCCGGGGCGGCGGTCCTGGCCGGCCGGAACACCGCCCGGCTGGACGTCAGCAACAAGGGCGACTCCGGGGACTGGGTGACCGCCTTCGACCTCGCCGCGGAAACCGCCGTCCGGGATGTCATCACCGGGGCGCGGCCGGACGACACCATCACCGGCGAGGAAGGCGGCACGGTCCTGCCCGCGGCGGCCAGCGGCTACCGCTGGTCCATCGACCCGCTGGACGGCACCACCAACTTCATCCGCAACATCGTCTACTACGGCACCTCCGTGGCCGTGGCGGACCCCGACGGCGTCTGGCTGGCCGGCGTCGTCGACGCACCGGCCCTGGGCCGGAGGTACTACGCCCTGCGCGGGCAAGGGCATGGCTGGAGGAAGGCGGCCGGCGGACGCAGCTCTACGGACCGGTCGCAGGGCGCACCGGACAGATCCTGGCCACCGGCTTCAGCTACGACCCCGCCGTCCGGGCGGAACAGGCCGCCATGCTGGGCAGCCTCATGGACGGTTTCGCCGACGTCCGCCGCCTCGGCTCGGCCGCCCTGGACCTCTGCCTCGTGGCGGACGGAACCCACGACGCCTACGGTGAACGGGGCCTCAACGAACACGATTTCGCCGCCGGTGCCCTGATCGCCGAAGAGGCCGGCTGCTGGGTGCGTCGTCCTCGGCTGACCAGCCCGCTCGACGGCGGGCCCTCCGACGACGAGCGCCTCGCGGCCTGGACGTGCGCCGGGACGCTTGAGCTCTCCGGCAAGTTCCCGCTCTAGGTCCGCCAGCGGCAGCGTGGGTCTGCCGGCGGCAGCCCGTTCTGCTGCGGTAGCCCCTGTTCTGATAGTTCAGTCACGGAAACGCCCGATCTGGGACCGGACCACCGCGCCCGCCCGTAGCATGGACAGGTGCATCCTCAGATCCTCATCCGCCCCGCAGTTCCGGCCGACTACGACGCCATCGCGCGCATCACCCGGGACGCCTATCTGGCCGCTGGCTACTTTGAGAGCGCCGACCACCCGTACATGCTCCAAATCCAGGACGTGGCCCGCCGGGCAGCGAAGGCCACCATCTGGGTGGCCGAACGCGGCGGCCGGATCGTTGGCTCCGTGACCCTGGCCGTCGCCGGTGAACCCTATGCGGACATCGCACAGGGCGATGAGCTGGAATTCCGGATGCTGGTGGTGGACCCGGACGTGCAGCGCAGCGGTGCCGGCAAGGCCATGGTCCAGGCCATCCTGGACCACGCCCGGTCGTTGCCAGGGATCAACGCCGTCGCACTGACCACGGGCCTGACGTGGGAAAGCGCCCACGGGCTCTACCAGAAGACCGGCTTCCAGCGGGCCCCGGAACGCGACTGGGTGGTGCCGGACACGGACATCAAACTGCTGGTGTACCGCCAGGAGCTGTAACTCCCGGGTTCCGATGCCGTCCGCGGCAACAGCAGGGCGGCAACACCCCGTGAGCGCCGGCGTCACCGTGTAGGGTTTTGGTCAATCGAAACGCCAAGGCTTTAGGCCAAAGCACTTCACTCTGGAGGATCCATGGCACCGCACATCCCCGGCTCCATCGACGGCAAACTCCTTGGTCTGTACCTCTCCGACCACCTGACCGGCGCCACCGCCGGCGTCTCCCGGATCCAGCGCATGGCCGAGGCCTTCGCCGACACCCCGGTGTCCGCCGAACTCGCCCGGGTCAGCGCGGAAATCACCAAAGAACGGGAGGTCCTCCTCGGCCTGATCCAGGACCTGGGCGTGCGGCAGCGCCCGCACCGCCAAGCTGCCGCGTGGCTGGCCGAGCACGCCGGGCGGCTCAAGCTCAACGGCCGCATCGTGCGCCGTTCCCCGATGACCATGGTCCTGGAAGCCGAGCTGATGCGCGCCGCGATCCTGGGAAAGCTCGGCGGCTGGCAGACCCTCGAGGAACTGGCACCCGACCTCGGACTCGACCCCGCCAGGTTCGCCGCCCTGGGCGACGACGCCCGGTCCCAGATCGAGGCACTCAGCCGCGTCCATGAGCACGCCCGCCGCAACGCGTTCCGCCAGAACCGGGACATCGGCAGCTGACCCCGGAAGCCCCACCCCGACACATTTCCACCGGTTTTCAGGCCGCGGCCTCGGCCGCCCTAAAGTGGTGCCGACTCCACGCCACACTGCGAAAGGCACTTCCATGCGCAAGACATTCGGCACCGGTTCCGTCTGGGAACAGAAGGTCGGCTACTCCCGGGCGGTCCAGGTGGACAACACGCTCTACATCTCCGCTACCGCCGCCAGTGGCGAGGACGGCATCGTGGGCGAGGACTTCTACACCCAGACCCGTTTCATCCTGGACAAACTCGGCACTGTCCTGGCCGAGGCCGGCTTCGGCTACGCGGACGTTGTGCAGTCCAAGCTGTACCTGACGGACATCAGCCAGTGGGAGGAAGCGGGACGCGCCCACGGCGAAGTCTTCGGCGAGATCCGCCCCACCCTGGCCCTGGTCCACGTGCTCCCGTTCCTGGACCCCAAGATGCTGGTCGAGATCGAACTCGTCGCGCAGAAGAGCGCCCGCTAACCACAACGCGGGGTCACTTACGGCCCATCCCGGGGTCCCGGATGGGCCGTAAGTGACCCCGCGTTGGCTTAGGGTGGGGGCCTAGCCGCCTGCTGCCGGGGAAGCCCGTAGCGGTGCTCCGGCCGCCCGGTGGTGCCGTAGCGCAGCTGGATGTCGACGGCGCCGTCGTCGGCGAGCGCTGACAGGTACCGCTGGGCGGTGGCCCGGGAAACGCCCACCCGGGTGGCCACCTCGGCCGCGGAATACTGCTCGCCGGGTTCCAGCGATTCCAGCACGGCGGCCTCGGTGGCGGACCGGGGCTTCGCCGAGGCAATAACGTCCCCCGGGATGAGCGCGCGCTTGGCCCGCTCCACCGTCTCCTGGGTGACGTTCCCCGGCTGGGCCAGGATCCGCCGGTAGCGCGCATACGAACGCAGCAGCTGGGACAGCGACTCGGCCGTGAACGGTTTCAGCAGATACCCCAGCGCACCGCGACGGAACGCGAGCCGGAGCGAGGCCGTATCCGAGGCGGCGCTGAGGATCATGGTGTCCACGTCCAGCTGGTGCAGCAGGTCCAGTCCGGAAGCGTCCGGCAGGTAGACATCCAGCAGCACCAGGTCCGGGCGCAGGCTGTGGATGGCTTGCAGCGCCTGCGACGCCGAGCCGGCCGGAGGCAGCGCCAGGAACCCGGCCACCGAGTCCACGTAGGCCGCATGCAGCTTGGCAACGTGGAAGTCGTCATCCACAATCAACACCCGGAAGTCCTCAGACATCGTTGTCCCTTTCGTTGGGCTTCGTTTCAGTGGGCGCTGGTTCCTTGGGCTTCGGTTCAGCGGGCGCTGCCTCATGGGTCGCCGTGGTCCCCGGCAGGGTCGCCATGAACACCGCGCCGGGGCCGCCGGGGAGCCCGGGTCCAGGACCCGTACGTCCCCGCCGCGGCGGCGCGCCAGCTGCCGGGCCAGCGCCAGGCCCAGGCCGTGGCCTGCTCCCGCCCGGACCGGGCGTTCCGAGGTGGTGAATCCCTCCGTGAACACCGCATCGGCGTCGCCTCCGCCGCAGCGGCCGGCAGTCCGTCACCGGAATCCCCGACGACGATATGGAGGGTCCCGCCGTCGGGCCCGGTGCCGGGACCGTCGAGGACCTCCACCTCGACCCAGCGGTCCGGCGCCGAACCCGCGACGGCGGCGTTCACGGCGTTGTCGATCAGGTTGCCCAGGACCGTGGTGACTTCCTGCGGCTCGGTGACCTGGCCGCGGACCAGTGTTTCCGGGCCGAGTCTTAGGGCCACGCCGCGTTCGTCCGCTTCCACACCCTTGGCGCCGAGGAACGCCTGCAGGTACGGGTCCTGGAGCAGCTCGGCCTGGTCTACCGGGAACTTCAGCGGCCCGGTGGCTGCAAGCCGGGCCAGGTAGTCGCGGGCCTGCTGGTGCTCGCCGATGCTCATAAAGCCGGCGATGGTGTGGAGCTGGTTGGCGAACTCGTGCCGCTGGGCGCGGAGTGCGGTGGACATGGTCCCCACGGCGTCCAGCTGGCGGGTCAGCTGCTGCAGTTCGGTCCGGTCCCGCAGCATAACCACCCAGCCCAGGTCCTCGCGGCCGTGCAGGGCCTTGCGGGCGCTCGCCACCAGCACGCGGCCGCCGGCAACAAGCTCCACGGCGTCGCCCTCCGCGGCGTCGGCCTTTGTCAGGGCGATCAGTTGCGCCGGCACCGGGGCACCGGCCCACGGCGTCCCGGTGAGGTCGGGCTGGTCCAGCAGGCGCCGGGCGGCGGCGTTGAACACACTGATCCTGCCGTCGGCGGCGATGCCGATCACGCCGTCGTCGACGCCCTGCAGGACCGCCACCTGATCGTGGACGAGGGTGCTGATTTCCTCTGGCTCCAGGCCCAGCGTCAGCCGCTGCAGCCTGCTCCGGAGCAGGAAGGAGGCGAACACACCGACCATGAGGGCGCCGGCGGCGGTGAGGGCGATCGGGACAACGTCCCGGGCCAGGCTCTGGCCGATGGTTTCGGTGGAGTAGCCCACGCTGACCTCTCCCACCACGGTGCCCGATTCCGGCGCGAACACCGGGACCTTGGCCCCGGCGGACGGGCCAAGGGTTCCGGTGTTCCGGGTGGTGACCTCGTTGCCGGCCAGGGCCTCGGACGGGTCCGTGCTGACCCGTTCGCCGAGCCGCTCGGCATCGGGGTGGGCCAGGCGCAGGCCGGTCTCGTCGGTGATGACCACGAACAGGGCGCCGGTGCGGGTGCGGGCGCCCTCGGCGGCGGCCATCAGCGGCCCGGCCAGCAGTTCCGCGGCCGGGGTGTGCCGGGCAGTGCGCTGATCTGCTGGACTTCCGCGCGCACCTCGGGGTCCGAGGCCACGGTCCGGGCCAGCGTCAGGGCCTGGTTCTCCGCCTCGCGGCCCAGCCGGTCGTAGGTGAGCCAGACGTGGACGGCGCTGGTCAGGAGGACCACCAGCGCCACGACCCCCAGCTGGAGCAGCAGGGTCTGGGTGGAAAAGCGCAGGGAGCCCGGCCGGCTAAGCGCTGCCCGGTCAAGCGGGGCACGGCGGTCCTCCTTCGGGTGTGAGCACAATGCGCAAAATGCGTCCAACAAGCAGTATGCCAATCAAATGAGGCAAAGGCCCAGCCGTGACGGGCGCCACTCTAACGTCTGTAGTACGCATCACACCGGGGTGGTGCGATTCAATGAAGAAGGAGCCGGCCGTGCTGGTATTACTAGGATTCGCCATGATCGCGGTATTCATGGTGCTGATCATGACCAAGAAGCTGACGCCCGTGCTGGCGCTCATCATCGTCCCCACCGTCTTCGGACTTTTCGCCGGCGCCGGGCTGGGCATCGGCGACATGGTGCTCGAGTCGATGAAGTCCATGACGTCCACCGCGGCGCTGCTGATGTTCGCCATCATCTACTTCGGCCTGATGATCGACGTCGGCCTCTTCGACCCGCTGGTCCGGTTCATCCTGCGCAAGCTCGGCAACGACCCCGCCAAGGTGGTCCTCGGCACGGCCATCCTCGCCGCGGCAGTCTCGCTCGACGGTGACGGCTCCACCACCTTCATCCTTACCACCGCGGCCATGCTGCCGGTCTACCTCCGCCTGAAGATGAGCCCCGTGGTCCTGACCTGCGTCGCCGGCCTGGCCAACGGCACCATGAACATCCTGCCCTGGGGCGGCCCCACCGCCCGCGCCGCCTCCGCCCTCAACCTCAGCGTCTCCGACGTCTTCGTCCCGATGATCCCCTCGCTGATCGCCGGCCTCGTCGTTGTGTTCGTTTTTGCCTGGCTGCTGGGCCTGCAGGAGCGCAACCGCCTCCGCGCCACCGCGCCGGAGATCTGGGACTCCGCCGACAGGCTCGACGGCGGAACGCCCGACGGCGGCAGCGGCACCGGCCGCTTCGGTTTCGGCCGCAAGGGTTCTGCACCTGCCGGGGAGTCCCCGCCGTCGGACGCCCCGCAGCCGGAGGTTCCGCGGTTGCCGTGCTGGAGCGCACCGAGGACCTTGTCGACGAGCGCGATACCGCCATGGCGGACACCGCGCTGGACCCCAACCGTGCCACCCTGCGGCCCAAGCTGCAGTGGTTCAACCTGGGCCTGACCGTGGCCATCATGGCCCTGCTCGTGGCCGACCTCGTGCCGCTGCCCTTCGTCTTTATGGTGGGCTCCGCCATCGCGCTGCTGGTGAACTTCCCCAACGTCAAGGACCAGGGCGCCCAGCTGATCGCCCACGCACCGTCGATCGTCGCCGTCGTCAGCATGGTCATGGCCGCCGCGGTGCTCACCGGCGTCCTGAACGGCACCGGCATGGTCGAGGCCATGTCCCAGTGGCTCGTAGCGATCATTCCGTCCGACATGGGCCCGTTCATGGCCGTCATCACCGGCGTTCTGAGCATCCCGATGACGTTCTTTATGAGCAACGACGCCTTCTACTTCGGTGTGCTGCCCGTGCTCAGCGAGACCGCCGGCCACTACGGCATCAGTGCGGCGGACATGGCCCGGGCCTCCATCACCGGCCAGCCCTTCCACCTGCAGAGCCCCCTGGTCCCGGCCATCCTCCTCCTGGTCTCCTCGCCAAGGTGGACCTGGGCGACCACCACAAAAAGGTCCTCTGGCGCACCGCCGTCGTCTCCCTGGTCATGCTGGGAGTAGGAGTAGCCACAGGAGCCATCGGAATCGGCTAACAACCCCGCGAGGTGACAGTTCGCGCCGGTGTTTTCTCAAAACATCGGCGCGAACTGTCACTTCGGCGTTAACACCCTCGCCAGCAGGGGTCCGCCGGACGGTGACAACCGCTCTGGACACGTAGACTGGGACGGAAAATAATCCGAACTTGCAGGGGAGATCCATGGCTGCGATCAACCGCGACGACGTCGCGCATCTCGCGCGTCTCGCGCACATCGAGATGAGTGCTGAAGAGCTGGACCGGATGGCGGCGAACTCGCCGTCATCGTCGATTCAGTGAAGTCCGTCAGTGAAGCCGCCGGTGACGATGTCCCGGCCACGTCCCACCCGATTCCGCTGACGAATGTGTTCCGCGAGGACGTTGTGGGCCACACTTTCACGGCCGAGCAGGCACTCTCCGGCGCCCCCGATGCGTACGAAGGCCGCTTCAAGGTCCCGGCAATCCTGGATGAGGGCTAAGAACATGACTGAGAACAACGAACTGATCCGCTCCTCCGCCGCAGCGCTCGCCGGCAAGCTGGCCGCCCGCGAAGTCACCGCCGTCGAGGTCACCCAGGCGCACCTGGACCGCATCGCCGCCGTCGACGGCAAGGTCAACGCCTTCCTGCACGTCAACACCGAAGAGGCGCTCGCCGTCGCTGCCGAGGTGGACGCGATCCGTGCCGCCGGCGGCGCCGCTGCCGAAGAACTGCATGCCCTCGCCGGTGTGCCGATCGCCGTCAAGGACCTCATCGTCACCGTCGGCCAGCCCACCACGGCCGGCTCCAAGATCCTTGAAGGCTGGCACAGCCCCTACGACGCCACCGTGGTCCAGCGCCTCCGCGCCGCCAAGATGCCGATCCTGGGCAAGACCAACCTGGACGAATTCGCGATGGGCTCCTCCACCGAGCACTCCGCCTTCGGCCCCACCCACAACCCCTGGGACCTGGACCGCATCCCCGGCGGCTCCGGCGGCGGTTCCGCTGCCGCCGTCGCGGCCTTCGAAGCCCCGCTGGCCCTCGGCACCGACACCGGCGGCTCGATCCGCCAGCCGGGCGCCGTAACCGGCACCGTCGGCGTGAAGCCCACCTACGGCGGCGTGTCCCGCTACGGCGCGATCGCCATGGCCTCCTCGCTGGACCAGATCGGCCCGGTCTCCCGCACCGTGCTGGACTCCGCGCTCCTGCACCAGGTCATCGGCGGGCACGATCCCTTCGACTCCACCTCGCTGCCGGACCCGCTGGAGGACCTCGTCGCCGCCGCGTCGATCGGCAACGTGCACGGCATGAAGATCGGCATCATCAAGGAACTCCACGGCGAGGGCTACCAGGCCGGCGTCGAGAACCGCTTCAACGAGTCCCTCGAGCTGCTCAAGGAAGCCGGCGCGGAAATCGTCGAGGTCTCCTGCCCCAACTTCAAGTACGCCCTGGGCGCCTACTACCTGATCATGCCCTCCGAGGCCTCCTCCAACCTGGCCAAGTTCGACGGCGTCCGGTTCGGCCTGCGGGTCCTGCCCGAAGACGGCCCGATGACGATTGAACGCGTCATGGGCGCCACCCGCGCCGCCGGGTTCGGCGACGAAGTCAAGCGCCGCATCATCCTGGGCACCTACGCCCTGAGCGCCGGCTACTACGACGCCTACTACGGCTCGGCCCAGAAGGTCCGCACCCTGATCCAGCGCGACTTCGACGCCGCGTTCGCCAAGGCCGATGTGCTGATTTCCCCGACGGCGCCCACCACGGCGTTCAAGCTGGGCGAGAAGCTCAACGACCCGCTGGCGATGTACCTCAACGACGTCGCCACCATCCCCGCCAACATGGCCGGCGTCCCGGGGCTCTCCCTGCCCGGCGGCCTGGCCGACGAGGACGGACTGCCGGTGGGCGTCCAGCTGCTGGCCCCGGCCCGCCAGGACGCCCGGCTGTACCGTGTCGGCGCGGTGCTGGAATCCCTGCTCGAGGCGCAGTGGGGCGGCCCGCTGCTGGATAAGGCACCCTCGCTGACGGGCCCTTCACTTAACGACGCCGCCCTGAGCCACGGAGGTTCCCACTAATGTCTGACGCAACCCTCAGCTTCGAAGAGGCGATGGAGAAGTACGATCCCGTCCTGGGCTTCGAGGTCCACGTGGAGCTCAACACCAAGACCAAGATGTTCTCCTCCGCGCCGAACGTCTTCGGCGACGAGCCCAACACCAACGTCAACGAGGTGGACCTCGGCATGCCCGGCGTCCTTCCGGTGGTGAACCGGACCGCGATCGAATCCTCGATCAAGATCGGCCTGGCGCTCAACTGCAAGATCGCCGAGACCTGCCGCTTCGCCCGGAAGAACTACTTCTACCCGGACACCCCGAAGAACTTCCAGACCTCCCAGTACGACGAGCCCATCGCGTACGACGGCCACCTCGACATCGAGCTCTCCGACGGCACCGTGTTCCGCGTCGAGATCGAACGCGCCCACATGGAGGAGGACGCCGGCAAGCTCACCCACATGGGCGGCGCCGCAGGCCGTATCCAGGGTGCGGACTACTCGCTGGTGGACTACAACCGCTCCGGCGTGCCGCTGGTGGAGATCGTCACCAAGCCGATCGAGGGCGCCGGCAGCCGCGCGCCCGAGCTCGCCAAGGCCTACGTGGCCGCGGTCCGCGAGATCGTCAAGAACCTCGGCGTCTCGGACGCCAAGATGGAACGCGGCAACGTCCGCTGCGACGCCAACGTCTCGCTCCGCCCGCACGGCCGCGAACGATTCGGCATCCGCTCCGAGACGAAGAACGTCAACTCGCTGCGCGCCGTCGAACACGCCGTCCGCTACGAGATCCAGCGGCACGCCGCCGTGCTGGACGCCGGCGAGCCGGTTATCCAGGAAACCCGCCACTGGCACGAGGACACCCGCTCCACGACGTCGGGCCGGCCCAAGTCCGACGCCGATGACTACCGCTACTTCCCGGAGCCGGACCTGGTGCCGATCGTCGCCTCCCGCGAGTGGGTCGAGGAGCTCCGGGCCACGCTGCCCGAGCCGCCGGCCGCCCGCCGCAAGCGCCTGCAGGCCGACTGGGGCTACTCCGACCTGGAGTTCCGCGACGTCGTCAACGCCGGCGTCATGGACGAGATCGAGGAAACCATCGCCGCCGGCGCCACTGCCACAGTGGCCCGCAAGTGGTGGATGGGCGAGATCGTCGGCCGCGCCAAGAACGCCGACGTCGATCCCGGCCAGCTCGGCGTCGCACCGGCCACCATCGTGGAACTGAACAAGATGGTCGAAGACGGCAAGATCAACAACAAGATGGCCACCGAGGTCCTCGACGGCGTGCTCGCCGGCGAAGGCACCCCGGCGGAAATCGTGGAGAAGCGCGGCCTCGCCGTGGTCTCCGACGACGGGCCCCTGCTCGAAGCCATCGACGCGGCCCTCGCCGCGCAGCCCGGCGTCGCGGACAAGATCCGCGGCGGCAAGATCCAGGCGATCGGCGCGATCGTCGGCGGCGTGATGAAGGCCACCCGCGGCCAGGCCGACGCCGGCCGTGTGCGCGAGCTGATCCTGGAGCGCCTCGGCGTCGAAGGCTAGGTCCTAGCCGCCCACCAAATCGGTCATGATGGTCTGCAGTGCTTCGCAGACCATCATGACCGATGTGCGTTTAAGGTTCTCCGGACGGGCCAGGACGTCGATCCGGCGCCGGGTGCTGATGCCTTCGAGCGGCCGCAGCACAATGTCCGGGTTCAGCACCGGCCGCGCCGTGTACCGGGGCAGCAGCCCGATCACGTTCCCGGTCGCCACCAGCGCGGCCACGGTGGAGTAGTCGTTGATCCGGTGCACGATGTTCAGTTCCCGGCTGGAGACGGCCGCGACGGCGGAGAGCACGTCCGCAGGGGAATATCCGGTGCGGCTGGTCACCCAGGGTTCCCCGACGACGTCGTCCGCCGTCACCGCCCGCTGGCCCGCCAGCCGGTGTCCGGCCGGCAGTGCCACGTCCAGCGGCTCGTGCGCGAGCGGGATCACCGCGACCCTCTCCTCGGGCCAGCGCGGGCTGTGGTCCATCCGGTGCGCCAGCACCAGGTCGTAACGGGCTGTCAGCGCCGGGAAGTCCTGCTGCGCCACATCTTCGTCGGAGAGCAGGATCCGCGGCTGCCCGGGCCCCGCCAGCAGCCGCGCGAGCGGCGCGAAAAGTGCCTGGCCTGCGCTGTGGAAGCCGCTGAGCGTCACCGGCGCCACGGGGAGCCGTGATACGCGCCGATGGCCGTCCTCGCGTCCGCCATGGCGCTGACGACGGCGGCCCCGGCGTCCGCGAGCACCTGCCCGGCTTCCGTGAGGACCAGGTTGCGGCCGTCCTTGCGGGTCAACGGGACCTCCACCGATTTCTGCAGCGCGGCCAGCTGCTGCGACACGGCGGAGGGTAACCAGCAGGGTTTCGGCGACCGCCTTAACGCTGCCGAGGGCCCCGAGTTCGCGGAGCATCTCCAGCTGGTGGATTTCCATGCCGACCAGTCTATGCGCAAGGAAAAGCTAAATCGTCGATTGAGAAAAATTCGGTTGTGCTAATGCTTTGCAGCGGCTCTAATGGGGTGAGTTGACCCACACCACCTGTCCACAGGGCGGGTGCACCCAGAAGTTAGGAAGGCCCCATGAAGGCTCTCTACAAGGCCGGCGCCCACGCAGGATTCGAACTCGTCGACCGTCCGGAGCCCGAAACCGGCGCCGGCGACGTCAAGATCCGCGTGATGACCACTGGCATCTGCGGCACCGACCTGCACATCCAGTCCTGGGACGCCTGGGCGCAGGGCATCATCAACGCCCCCTGATCGCCGGCCACGAGTTCTACGGCGAGGTGGTGGAGATCGGCGAGGACGTCCTGGACGTCAAGGTGGGCGACCGCGTCTCCGGTGAGGGCCACATCGTCTGCGGCATCTGCCGCAACTGCCGCGCCGCCGCCGGCAGATGTGCATCAACACCGTCAGCGTCGGCGTCCAGCGCGACGGCGCCTTTGCCGAGTTCGTCGTGATCCCCGAGACCAACGTCTGGGTCCACACCGATCCGTCCGTGACGCCGGAACTCGGTGCCATCTTCGACCCCTTCGGCAACGCCGTCCACACCGCGCTCAGCTTCCCCTCGTCGGCGAGGACGTGCTGATCACCGGCGCCGCCCCATCGGCCTGATGGCAATCGCCGTCGCCCGCCACGCCGGGGCCCGCAAGATCGCCATCACCGACGTCTCCGCCCCGCGGCTGGAACTGGCCCGCAAGCTCGGCGTCGACCTCGCTATCGACGTCTCGAAGATGCGGGTCAAGGACGCCCAGCGCGAACTGGGCATGCGCGAGGGCTTCGACATCGGCATGGAAATGTCGGGACACCCCACCGCACTGCCTGAGATGATCGACAACATGAACCACGGCGGCCGGATCGCGATGCTGGGACTGCCCAGCCAGTCCATCAACATCGACTGGGGCAAGGTGGTCACGCACATGCTGACCATGAAGGGCATCTACGGCCGCGAAATGTTCGAGACCTGGTACGCCATGAGCGCCATGCTGTCCTCCAACCCGGTCCTGCACGCCAACATCTCCGCCGTCGTGACGGACACCCTTCCTGCCACCGACTGGGAGAAGGGCTTCGAGATCGCCCGCGCCGGCGTGGGCGGCAAAGTGGTCCTCGACTGGACCTGCTTCTAACCTCCACCGTTCCGGACCACCGACCCCACACCCGCTGAGGAGCGCACCGAAATGTATTCAGCCATCAAGGACCAGCTGCAGCACGAACTGGACGAGATCCGCAGCGCCGGCCTGTTCAAGACCGAGCGGCACATCGACTCGCCCCAGGCCAACCGCATCAAGGCCGGCCAGATCGGCGAGTCCAGCGCGGACGTGCTGAACTTCTGCGCAAACAACTACCTGGGCCTCGCGGACCACCCGGAGATCATCGACGCCGCCAAGGCAGCGATGGACGACCGCGGCTTCGGCATGGCCAGTGTCCGCTTCATCTGCGGCACCCAGGACCTGCACCTGGCCCTCGAGGAACGCGTCTCCAAGTTCCTCGGCACCGAGGACACCATCCTGTTCTCCAGCTGCTTCGACGCCAACGGCGGCGTGTTCGAATCGCTCTTCGGCCCGGAGGACGCCGTCATCTCCGACGCGCTCAACCACGCCTCGATCATCGACGGCATCCGGCTCTGCAAGGCCCAGCGCTTCCGCTACGCCAACCAGGACATGGCCGACCTCGAATCCAAGCTGATCGAGGCCACCACGCAGGAGAACCCGGCCCGCCGCAAGATCATCGTCACGGACGGCGTCTTCTCCATGGACGGCTTCCTCGCACCGCTCGAAGCGATCTGCGACCTCGCGGAAAAGTACGACGCCATGGTCATGGTGGACGATTCCCACGCCGTCGGCTTCATGGGCGCCACCGGGGCGGGCACCCCGGAGCACGCCGGCGTATCGGACCGTGTGGACATCTACACCGGCACCTTCGGCAAGGCCCTCGGCGGCGCCTCCGGCGGCTACGTCTCCGGCCGCCGCGAAGTCGTGGCCATGCTCCGCCAGAAGGCCCGCCCGTACCTGTTCTCCAACTCGCTGGCCCCGGCCATCGTTGCGGCCACGCTGAAGGCGCTGGACCTCGTGGAGAACTCCGGCGAACTGCGCAGCAAGCTCTTCGCCAACGCCGAGCTCTTCCGGAGCCGCATGACCGAGGAGGGCTTCGAGCTGCTCCCGGGCGAGCACGCCATTGTCCCGGTCATGTTCGGCGACGCCGTCATGGCCGCCAAGGTGGCCGACGCCATGCTGCACCACGGTGTCTTCGTGACGGCGTTCAGCTACCCGGTGGTACCCAAGGGCGCGGCGCGGATCCGCGTCCAGCTCTCCGCCGCGCACAGCGCCGAAGACGTGGAGGCCTGCGTGCAGGCCTTCGTGAGCAGCCGCGCCGCCGTCGCCGGCTAAGCGGGCCTTCAGCGGCTGAGAAGAACCGAGGTTGCGGCGCCACAATCGGCGCCGCAACCGTTCCGTCTGCAAGGATGGACCCATGTCAGCTAATTACGATGTCGTGATTGTCGGCGGCGGGATCGCCGGCCTGTCCCTGGCCTCAGCCCTGGCCGGAAAATGCAGCGTCGCGCTGGTGGAAGCCGAGCAGACGCTGGCGTACCACACCTCGGCGCGTTCGGCCCGGCAGCTGATCCCCAGCTACGGCCCTCCCGCGGTCCAGGAACTCACGCTCCGCACCCTCGAATTGATCGCCGCCCAGGACGCCGGCCGGCCCGAGCCCGTGCTCTCACCGCGCAGCTTTATGCTGATCGGCGACGACGCAGCTGTCCGGGAACAGGCCAGCGGCCACATGCGGCCGATCTCCCACGAAGAGGCGATGGACCTCTGCCCGGCACTGGTCCCGGATTCCTTCACCGCGGCCGGCCTGGACACCGGCTCCTTCGCCTGCAACGCGCCCGTCCTGCTCGAGGACCACCGCCGGCGGGCCGAAGCCGGCGGCGTGGACATCATCACCGGTGCCCGGGTGCACTCGGCCCAGCGCCTCGGCTCCGGCTGGGAACTCGGCGCCGGCCAGGAAGGCTTCCAGGCCGCCGTCGTGGTCAACGCCGCGGGCGCCTGGGCCGACGAATTCGCCGTGCTCAGCGGCGTCGAGAAGGTCCAGCTGCAGCCGTACCGGCGCACCGCGGCGATCGTCGACGTCGAGCATCCCCTCCCGGAGAGCTGCCCCATGGTGGCGGCCGCCGACGACTCGTTCTACTTCCGGCGCGACGGCGCGCAGGTCCTCATCTCGCCGTCGGAACACGAACCGAGCGGCCCCGAGGACGCGCAGCCGCACCCGGGCGACATCGAAGCGCTGATCGCCCGGCTCAACACCCTCACCACGCTCGGCATCCGCGGCGTCCGCACCGCCTGGACAGGGCTGCGGACGGAAGCGGCCGACGGTGTTCCGGTGGTGGGATTCGACGCCGAGGCCCCCGGATTCTTCTGGCTCGCCGGCCAGGGCGGCTACGGATTCCAGACGTCCTCCGGGATCGCCGAGCTGGCCGCGGACCTCATCCTCGCGGGCCAGGGGCCCCGGTTCCGGGCGGGGGTCCGGCATCCCGGACAGCGGAGGCGCTGGCCGCGACCCGCTGGTCCATCCGGCGCTGAAGAATGGACTCATGAGTACCCTCATTACCAATATTGCCGAGCTGATGACCCAGGACGCGGATCACCGGGTCCTGAAGAACGCAGCCGTGGTGGTCGAGGGCGAACGGATCTCCTGGCTCGGGCCGGCGGCGGACGCGCCGCCGCCGACGAGGCCGTGGACGCCGGCGGCCGCGCCCTGCTGCCGGGCTGGGTCGATTCGCACACACACCTTATCTTCGCCGGGGACCGGACCGCGGAGTTCGAGGCCCGGATGGCGGGGAGAGCTACAGCGCCGGCGGAATCGCCGTGACCACCGGCGCCACCCGGAGCACCAGCGACTTCGAACTCACCCGGCTTTCGATGGGCCGGGTGGCAGAGGCCGTCTCGCAGGGCACCACCTACCTCGAAACCAAAACCGGGTACGGCCTGGACATCGAAAACGAGGCCCGCAGCGCCCGGATTGCCTCCACTGTGGCGGACGAGGTCACCTATCTCGGCGCGCACCTCGTGCCCGCCGGAGCGGACGCCGAGGAGTACACGGACCTGGTCTGCGGTCCCATGCTCGCCGCCGTCCGGCCGTTCGTGCGCTGGGCCGACGTCTTCTGCGAGCGGGGCGCCTTCACCGAGGACCAGTCCCGGCGCGTGCTCCAGGCCTGCCGGGACGCCGGACTGGGCCTGCGCGTGCACGGCAACCAGCTCGGCGAGGGCCCCGGCGTGCGGCTCGCCGTGGAATTCGGGGCCGCGAGCGTGGACCACGTGAACTACCTGTCCGCGGCCGACGTCGACGCCCTCGCCGCCAGCTGGTCCGGCTGGGACGCCGGAACCGGTACCGGGCGCGGCACTGGAAACCGCGGCACAGTGGCCACATGCCTGCCTGCCTGCGACCTGTCCACCCGCCAGCCGCTGGCACCCGGCAGGGAACTACTCGACGCCGGCGTGCAGCTCGCGCTGGCCTCCAACTGCAACCCGGGCACCTCCTACACCAGCTCGATGGCCTTCTGTGTCACCACCGCCGTCCTCCAGATGCGCCTCAGCGTCCACGAGGCCGTACGCGCCGCGACGTACGGCGGCGCGCTGGCCCTCGGCCGGGAGTCCGGGAACGACGTCGACGGCGAACGCGCCGTCGGCTCGATCGCCGTCGGGCACCGCGCGGACCTGCACCTGCTCAACGCGCCGTCCGCCACCCACCTGGCCTACCGGCCGGGCATTCCGCTGACCCACGCCGTCTGGCGTGCCGGCGTCCGCGCCCGCTGACCCATCCAACTGACTCCCAGCAGGGCCGTTGTGGACGCTCAAAACGGCCCCTGCTGCACGTCAGTTTCGTTCGTTAGAAGAACATCGGCGGTGCGTCGAGGACGGTTTCGTCGACGCGGCGCTCCACCCACTGGCTGAAAGGCTTGTCCAGCTCATATTTATCGAGTTCGGTGCGCAGCAGGGTCCGGACCTCGGCATTGTCCGGATTATTGAGGGACTCGAAATACTCCACAGACCAGTGGAACCAGCGCATGCAGAACAGCCGCATGGTGAGCCCGTGGGTGACGAACAGCGCGTTCGGGGCGTAGCTCGGTTTCGACCAGTGCCGGTACAGGGTTTCCATGAAGGAGGAGATCCGGTCATAGACGTCGGAACCCGACTCGCCCTCCCGGAAGCGGTAGAAAAAGTGGCCGTAGGCGTTCCGGAGTTCCTTCTGGTCCTCGATCTCACCGGCGATCTGGAAGTTGGCCCAGTCCTGCTCCCGCAGCCGCGGCTCCTCGATCACCCGCTCGATCAGGGGGCCGAGGTTGAGCGCCTCCAGGGTCTGGTAGGCCCGCAGGTAGGGGGACACGTACACGCAGGCCTGCCGTCCGTCCAGCAGCCGCCGGACCTCCTCGCCCGCGGCCCGGGCCTGCTCCACGCCGAGTTCGGTCAGCGGAATCCGGTAATCGGGGACCCGGTTGTAGATCGACGTGTCGGCGTTGGCGGCGGACTGGCCGTGCCGGATCATGATGATTTTCCCGGGCGCACTCATAAACCCCAAGCATAGGGCCCGGCCGTGCGGCGGCCCGGATTCAGGCAACTACCGGCAACTGCGGGCAAGATGGGACTATGTTGGTTCCCTCCCGCCGCCGGCTGCGGATTGAAATGTGGATTGTCCTGGGATTGTCCCTGGGTCAGTCGGCCGTGTATTCGTTGGTTCAACTGCTGGACAAAATGACCAGGGCCCCGCTCGCGGAGGGGACCTCCACGCTGAACCGCTCGCAAAGCAGCCGCGAGTACTTTGACCTCACCTACCAGCTGCTGGACATTATCTTCGCCCTGGTGCCCGTGGTCCTGGTGATCTACTTCCTGACGGACAACCGGCCGTCCGGCCTGCCCGGGAGCAGCGGCCACGGCATCACGGCCTTCCAGAAGCTCGGCCTCGATTTCGACCGGCCCGGCAGGGACCTGCTGCAGGCCCTCGGCCTGGCGGCGCTCATCGGAATCCCGTCGCTGGGCCTCTACGCCGCCGGCCGGGCGCTCGGCATCACGACCGCGATCATTCCCAGCGCGCTGGACGCCTACTGGTGGACCGTTCCTGTGCTGGTGCTCTCCGCGATCCGGCACGGGATCGTCGAGGAGGTGATCGTGGTGGGCTATCTCCTGGACCGGCTCGGGAAGCTCGGCTGGACCATGCCCGCGGCGATCTTCGCCAGCGCCATGCTGCGCGGCAGCTACCACCTCTACCAGGGCTTCGGGCCGTTCATCGGCAACGCCATCATGGGCGTCATCTTCGCCGTGGTCTACACCAGGACCCGCCGGTTGATGCCGCTGGTGATCGCCCACGCCGTGCTGGACATCGTGGCGTTTGTTGGCTTCAGCCTCTTCGGCCGGGCCATCGGCCTGGGCTGAGCGTCCCCACAGCAACGCGGGGTCACTTCGCGCCCATCCGGAGCCTCCGGACGGACGCGAAGTGACCCCGCGCTGCCTCTGACGGGCCGGCAACCCGTGCCGTTAAAGATTCGGCCGCCATCGGTGGGTGACGTCATTGGCACCCGCTGATGGCGGCCGAAGTGTGGGGCGGTGAAGGGTCAGATCGTGACGGCTCCGGAGGACGTCTCGAACGTGACGGACAGGATGCCGGGCGTCCCGCGCGGAGCGAGCCAGTTCACGGCCACGTCTTCCAGCGGCTTCTCAACCGGGACACCGAGCCATTCGGTGACCCGCTCCGCCGAGCCGGCGATCGTGAGAGCGGACATCTTGACGTTGCTCTCATAGGCCTTCGACGGGTGGAGTTCCGGATCGCCTTCCCACTTGAGCATGTACGGAACCTGGGGATCGGCGATGAGCCCCAGGATGCCGATCTGCTTCCAGACGAGCTCGCGGCCATCCGGGAACTTGCGGTTGCCATTGACGGCGGCGCGGCCCAGCCGCTCCTCGAACGGGGCCAGGTCGTCAACCTCGACGCACCAGCCCATCCAGCCGCCGCCTGCTTCGGAGCGGGCACGTACGGCCTGGCCGAAGGGGGCCTTGTCGGATGCCGGGTGGTTCAGGACCTCCACGACCTCGACGTATTTGTGTCCCGCGAGCGGGATGATCATGTTGCGGGTCCCGAATCGGGGTGTACTCCGCCCTTCACGGCTTCGACGCCGAGGGCAGACGCAATTCGTTCGGTGGTGGCAGCGAGGCCATCTTGTTCACAGGCGTAAGAGACGTGATCCATGCGCATGCCCTCATCTTGGCACTTTGTGATGCGGCTCTCAGCTTAGGCTGTCCTAACCGAGATGGGATGTCATTTTCGGGGAGCGCCGGAAGGGAACTTTTCCGTGTCATGACGGGGAACCGAGGGCCCGGCGGGGCCCGGCTGGGCTCACCGGTCGGCTGGCTTCATCTTCGTCACAAAGCTATCCACGGCCCGGAAACGGTTCCTAGACTGAGGCCAGGTCATGAGTGCCAGCGCACAGCCCCGGCTTGCTGGCCGGCAACCCTCGTATCGCGGTGGGGTGCCCCGGGTGAAGACCTGGCCGTCCGGCACCCGCCGGAAGGCAAGCGCGGCGCCAGCGTTGACCGGCTATGGAGTGCCGGAGCTGGTGTGCCCAGACCCTCAAGGAGTCTCACGATGTCCAATGCCTGGTCCTTCGAAACCCGCCAGATCCACGCCGGCCAGGAGCCTGACAGCGCCACCGGTGCCCGGTCGCTCCCGATCTACCAGACGACGTCGTTCGTCTTTCCCAGCGCTGAAAGCGCCGCCAACCGCTTCGCCCTCGCCGAGCTGGCCCCCATCTACACCCGGATCGGCAACCCCACGCAGGACGCCGTGGAGCAGCGGGTGGCCAGCCTGGAGGGCGGGCTCGCGGCCCTGCTCCTGAGCTCCGGACAGGCCGCGGAGACCTTCGCCATCCTGAACGTCGCCGAGGCCGGCGACCACGTGGTGGCCAGCCCCAGCCTGTACGGCGGCACCTACAACCTGCTGGCGCACACGCTGAAGAAGTTCGGCATCTCCGTGACGTTCGTGGAGGACCCGGACAACCTGGCGCAGTGGCGCGACGCCGTGCAGCCCAACACCAAGCTGTTCTTTGGCGAAGTGGTCTCCAACCCGCGCCAGGACGTCCTGGATATTGAGGGCATCTCGAAGGTGGCGCACCAGGCCGGCGTCCCGCTCATCGTGGACAACACCCTCTCCACGCCCTACCTGATCCGTCCGATTGAGTGGGGTGCAGACATCGTGGTGCACTCCGCCACCAAGTACCTCGGCGGCCACGGCGCCGCGATCGCCGGCGTGATCGTGGACTCCGGCAACTTCGACTTCGGCGCGGATCCGGAGCGGTTCCCGGGCTTCAACACCCCGGACCCCACCTACAACGGACTGGTCTACGCCCGGGACCTGGGCAAGGACGGCGCCCTGGGCGCCAACCTCTCCTACATCCTCAAGGCGCGCGTGCAGCTCCTGCGCGACCTCGGCTCGGCGGTCTCGCCGTTCAACGCCTTCCTCATCGCCCAGGGCATCGAGACCCTGAGCCTGCGCGTGGAGCGGCACGTCGCCAACGCCACCAAGGTGGCCGAATGGCTCGAAGCCAGGGTCGACGTCGAATCTGTCGCCTACGCGGGGCTGCCGTCGAGCCCTGGTACGAGCGCGGCCGCAAGTACGGTCCCCGGGGACCGGCGCCGTCGTGGCCTTCAATATCGGCGGGGAGCGGAAGCCGGGAAGCGCTTTGTCGATGCCCTGGAGCTGCACTCCCACGTGGCGAACATCGGTGACGTGCGTTCGCTGGTCATCCACCCTGCGTCGACCACACACAGCCAGCTCTCAGCGGAACAGCAGGCCGTTGCCGGCGTGAACCCGGGCCTCGTGCGGCTCTCCGTGGGCCTGGAGCACATTGACGACATCCTGGCCGATCTCGAAGCCGGATTCCGGGCGGCCAAGAGCGCCTGAGTCAACTCAACGCCGAGTTTCCCCACCTTTGCGGGCATGGCGCCGGGAATCGCCGACACTTCGGGGGACCCGCCGGACACGGCCTTCGAAAGTGGGGAAACTGCGGTGCGGACGCGTACGGCTGTCACATGGAAGTCACAATCTTCGCCATTCCGCCGCCGGGTTTCGTACACTCGGGGAAGGTCATGAGTGCCAGCGACAGCCCCGGCTTGCTGGCCGGCAACCCTCCTTTTGCGGCGGGGTGCCCCGGGTGAAGACCTGGCCTGCCGGTCAGCTGACGGTGGGCAAGCGCGAAGTTAGGTCCTCACATGACGATTGCCGTCACCCGCCAGGGTGTACCTGTAAGCAAGACCTCCCATCCCCAGGCCGCCCCTGACGGTGCAGTGCTGGATGGAACGGTCCTGGATGGAACCGTCCGGTACGTCCGGATCGGCGATCTGGAACTCGAATCCGGTGCCCGCCTGCCGGACGTGATCCTCGCCTACGAAACCTGGGGGACACTCAACCGGGACGGCTCCAACGCGGTGCTGATCGAACACGCCCTGACCGGGGACACCCACGTCACCCGGGGCGCAGGCGAGGAACCGGGATGGTGGGAGCAGCTCGCGGGCCCGGGTGCCCCCGTGGACACGGATAAGTACTTCGTCGTCTCGATCAACATCCTCGGCGGCTGCTACGGCTCGACGGGACCCTCGACGCCGGCTCCGGACGGCCGCCCTGGGGCTCCCGTTTCCCGCTGGTCACCCTGCGGGACACGACGGCGGCCGAAGCCAGGCTGGCGGACGCGCTGGGGATACGGAGCTGGCACGCCGTGTTGGGCGGTTCGCTGGGCGGAGCGCGTGCCCTGGAATGGGCCGTCAGCTACCCGGACCGGGTCCGGCGCTGCGGCGTGTTTTCGGTGGGGGCCAGCAGCACCGCTGAGCAGATCGCGTTCGCCCAGGCCCAGACGCTCGCCATCCGGCAGGACCCCAACTTCAATGGCGGGGACTACTACGGGGGCCTGCAGCCGGAAGCAGGCCTGGCGCTGGCCCGGCGGATAGCGCACATCACCTACCGCTCCGCTGCAGAGCTGGACGGCCGGTTCGGCCGGGAGGCCCAGCACCCCGAGGCCCCGCTGGAAGCGGGATCGCTCGCCGGGCGCGGGCGGTACCAGGTGGAGAGCTACCTTGACCACCAGGGCAACAAGCTGGTCCGCCGCTTCGACGCGAACAGCTACATCGCCATCACGGAAGCACTGATGAGCCACGACATCAGCCGGGGCCGCGGCGCCCTCACGGACGCCCTGGCTCCGGCCACGGCGGAATTCCTGCTGGCGGCCGTCGACTCGGACCGGCTGTACTTCCCTGCCCAGACCCGGGCGCTCGCCGCCGCCCTGCCGGGAGAGGTTGCCGTGCACACCATCGAGGCGCCGATCGGGCACGACGGCTTCCTGACCGAGATCGGCCAGCTCACCAACCAGCTCCGGCAGCGCTTCTTCGGCTAGGCGGGCGGAAGTAGTCGGTCAGAAAGCCCGAGACCACACCGCCCAGAATCAGCACCAGAGCCGGCCAAAGCCTTATGGGGCCCACGAGGTCACGGACATCGATGCGCAGGAACGGCAGAAGAAGCATCGCGACTGCAGCATAGGTGATTGCCAGCACCGCTCCGACCATCGCGATGGCGTAGCCGCGTGAGCGTGTTTTCTGCTTGGGAAACTGCTTCGCGTACTCCTGCGGGCTACCGAATTCGTCTTCAGCCGGCGACCCATGGGCGGCCGCGTGCGCACGGACCTCATCCAGGGTCTCGGCGATCTCATCCTCCGGGAGCCCACGGATGCGCAAGTTGAAAGCCAAGTCTCGTTCGTAGCTCATGGGTGTTCCTGTCGGGTCGATCGGATCTCGTTGAGGGCCGTGCTTATGTGCTGCCAGGCCGCTGCCGAGTCGTCCAGTTTGTTGCGGCCTTGCTCCGTGATCGCGAACTGCTTGCGCCCGGGGCCCGACTGGTCGTGCTGCCACGAATGGACCACGAGACCCTGGTCCTCCAGTCTCTTCAGGAGGGGATACAGCGTCCCGCCCTTGATACGCGTAAAGCCGCGCTGCCGGAGAATCTCGGCGATCGCATAGCCATGGGATTCGCCGTGGCTGAGGACCGCGAGCACCGCCTGCGGGAGCGCTGCGCGGGTCAGCTCCTGGTTCCAGTCACCCTCGTCCATGAATAGATAGTGTCACGACCTAGCTTGCGCTACAACCCCTTTGGCCGGCCCGGACTTCCACTGCGGCGAGTCCGCCGGTAGGCTCACGGCGCATGATCACCATCGATGAACAAGGCCGTCCGGAACCTCCCTCGCGGCCGATGAGGCCGCCACACTCCTGGGCTTCCTCGACTACCAGCGGGCCACCCTGGAGTGGAAGTGCGCCGGACTTGATACCGCCGCCCTGAGCGCGAAGACCGCGGCTTCCACCTTGACCTTGGGCGGGCTGCTGAAGCACATGTCGTATGTGGAGGACAGCTGGTTCTCCTACTCGCTGCACGGCCAGGACCGGCAGCCGCCGTGGAACGCAGTGGACTGGAAGGCGCAGCCCGACTGGGAGTTTCACTCGGCCGCCGAGGACTCAGCCGACGACCTCCGCGGACGCTGGCAGGACGCCGTCGGACGCTCGCGTTTCCTCGTGGCCGAAACCCTCGCCGCGGGCGGTCTGGACTCGCCGGCCAAGCGTGCATGGTCCGACGGCGGGGTGCCCAGCCTGCGCTGGATCATGTGCCACATGATCGAGGAGTACGCCCGCCACAACGGCCATGCCGATCTCCTGCGCGAATCCGTGGACGGAAGCGTCGGGGAATGAGCCCGTTTGTGCATTTTTGCAGATGCGCTCTGCACTAATGGCCGTTGAGGCCCGGGGCTTGAGCGTCCATACTCGTTGAGAATGATGCCCGTGTCACAAATCACAGGCATCCATTGCCCAGAGGTCCATAGGGTGTCGACGGAGACGCCAAAGGAGTCGAAATGAGTACGCAAAACGCTGCCGCCAGGCGGCCGGAAGAGGAAGACGTCAAATCGTCCGGCCTCAAAAAAGTAGTAACGGCCTCCATGGCGGCACCGTTGTCGAGTGGTATGAGTTCTTCCTCTACGCCTCCGCGGCGACCCTCGTCTTCGGCAAGATCTTCTTCCCGAACTCCGGCACGGAACTTGACGGCATCATCGCCGCCTTCCTGACCTACGCCGTCGGCTTCGTTGCCCGCCCCATCGGCGGCATCGTCTTCGGCCACTTCGGCGACAAGTTCGGCCGCAAGCAGCTGCTCCAGCTCAGCATCATCCTGGTGGGCGTCTCCACCTTCCTGATGGGCTGCCTGCCCACCTTCCAGCAGATCGGCTACTGGGCTCCGGCACTCCTCGTCTTCCTGCGCTTCGCCCAGGGCTTCGCCGTTGGCGGTGAATGGGGCGGTGCAGTTCTGCTCGTTGCCGAGCACAGCCCCAGCAAGTCCCGCGGCTTCTGGTCCTCCTGGCCGCAGTCCGCCGTTCCGCTGGGCAACCTGCTCGCCACAGGTGTGCTGTTCACGCTTTCCGCCACGCTGTCCTCCGCCGACTTCCTCAGCTGGGGCTGGCGCGTGGCCTTCTGGCTCTCCGCCGTGATCGTGCTGGTGGGCTACTACATCCGGACCAAGGTCACTGACGCCCCCATCTTCCTGGAGGCCCAGAAGGAAGTCACCGAAGAGAAGAAGGGCTACGGCGTCGGCGAAGTGTTCCGCCGCTACCCCCGCGGCGTTTTCACCGCCATGGGCCTGCGCTTCGCGGAGAACATCCTCTACTACCTCGTGGTCACGTTCTCCATCACCTACCTGAAGGTCATCGTCCAGACGGACACCTCCCGGATCCTGCTCCTGCTGCTCGTGGCGCACGCAATCCACTTCGCCGTGATCCCCATGGTCGGCAGGCTCTCCGACAACCTCGGCCGCAAAAGGTCTACATGGCAGGCGCCATCCTGGGTGGCACCTGGGGCTTCTTCGCCTTCCCGATGATGGACACCAAAAACGACCTCATCATCCTCGCGGCGATCACCATCGGCCTGCTGTTCCACTCGCTCATGTACGCCGGCCAGCCGCCATCATGGCCGAAATGTTCCCGACCCGGATGCGCTACTCCGGCGTCTCGCTGGGCTACCAGGTCACCTCGATCGTGGCCGGTTCGATGGCGCCGATCATCGCCGTCGCCTTGCTGAGCCAGTTCAAGTCCTCGACGCCGGTGGCCATCTACCTCCTCGGTGCCTGCGTGGTGACGATGGTGGCCGTGTTCTTCCTCAAGGAAACCCGCGGCATCTCCCTGCACGACGTCGACGCCGCGGATGCCCAGGGCACCGCGGACCTGCTCGCCGCTGCCAAGAAGTAGGTAAGCAGAACCGACAGCAACAACGAAGCAACGGCAACAGCCCGGGCCCGCACTGCGGGACCCGGGCTGTTGCCGTTTGCGCCGTCCGGCTGAGCCTGCCAGGCCGGCTCAGCCGGCCAAGACTACTCAGCCTGCCAACACGTCTTGGCGGGCGGAAATCTCGGTCCGGATCGCCTCCAGCACGGCCTGTACGGGCGCCGAGCGCAGGGACTCCGCCCGTGCCACCGCCCAGATGGGGAGTTGCCGCTGGAAGTCGTCCGGCAGCACCGGCAGGAACGTAGGGTCGCCCACCACCAGGAAGTTGGGGAGCAGGCCGATGCCGGCTCCCCGCCGGACGGCTTCCAGCTGGGCAAAGATGCTGGTGGCCTGGAAACTGGACCGGGGGACGGGCAGCTGGGTGGAGCGGTGGCCCAGTTCTGCGACCTGCAGCGCCGACTCCACGTACGAGACGAAGCCGTGCTGCCGGACGTCGTCGAGCGTCACCGGCAGACCGTGTTCTCCGGCGTACTGCGGGCTCGCATAGAGCCGGAGGAAATAGTTGGACAGGAAGATGGTCTGCGCATTGCTGACGTCCAGGTTGCCCACCACCACCTCGAGGTCCACTCCGGACCGGTTCTGGCTGACCTTGCGGGTGGCGCTGAGCATTTCAACGTTGAGCAGCGGGTGCGCCCGCTGCAGCCGCACCAGTGCCGGCGCCACGAAGCCGGCGCCGAAGCCGTCCGGTGTGCTGATCCGGACCAGTCCCGAGAGTACGTCTTCTGACTGCGCGATCCGGTTGGTGAGCGCCCCGAGGGTTCCCTCGATCGCCTCGGCTGCGGCCACCGCCTCGTTGCCGAGATCGGTGAGTTCCCAGCCGTGCGGGCTCCGCTCCAGGGTGCGCCCGCCCAGTTGTTTGTCCAGGGCCAGGATCCGCCGGGAGATGGTGGTGTGGGTGGTGCCGAGGGTTTCCGCCACCGCATTGAACCTGCCCAGCCGGGCGACGGTCAGCAGGATCAGCAGGTCATCCGGACTCGGAAGCCGCCTCAAGTCCACAAGAACTCCTCTGCATTCAGCTATGTGCATCCATGCACATAGCATCTGTAAATTTTTCCCTTGATTGCACTGTAACAGGGTGTGATGCTTGACACGGAACATCCGGTGAACGTCCGGACCGCACGCACTGACGCACCGCACGACGCAAAGCAAAGGAGCTTATGCCATGGCAGTAATCGCTTGGATCGGACTGGGGAACATGGGCGGGTCCATGTCGGTGAATCTCGCCATGGCAGGCCACGACGTCCGCGGATTCGACCTCAACGCGGAGGCCGTCGCCGCCGCGGAGGCAGGCGGCGTGAAGCCTGCCGGAAGCATCGCCGACGCCGTGGACGGTGCCGACGTCGTCTTCACCATGCTCCCGAAAGGCGAGCACGCCCGCGCCGTCTACCTCGGCGACGACGGGGTCCTGGCCCACGCCGACACGCGCACGCTGCTGGTGGACTCCTCCACCATCGATATCGCCTCCGCCCAGGCCTTGCACGACGCCGCGGCTGCCGCCGGCTTCCGCTTTGTCGACGCCCCGGTGTCCGGCGGCATGAGCGGCGCGAAGGCCGCCACCCTGACGTTCATGATCGGCGGCGAGGCCGGCGCCGTTGCCGAGGCCACCGAATACATCAAGCCGATGGCCGCCAACATCATCCCGACCGGCGGCGCCACCACCGGCCAGGCCGCGAAGATCTGCAACAACCTCATGCTCTTCATCAACCTGGCCTCCACCGCGGAAGGCGCTGTCCTGGCCGACCGGCTCGGGCTGGACAAGCAGGTCTTCTGGGACATCGCTTCGGTCTCCTCAGGCGACAGCTGGGCGCTGCGCACGTGGTACCCGGTAGCCGGTGTGGTTCCCACCGCGGCCTCCAACAATGATTTCGCGCCGACCTTCACCACCGAGCTGGCCAACAAGGACATCGGGCTCGCCATCAGCGCCGCACGGGACACCGGCACCCCGCTGGAAATCGGCGAGCACGTCCAGCAGCTCTTCCAGCGCCTCATCGACTCCGGCCAGTCCGGCATGGACTGCTCCGCAATCGTCAAGCTGGTGGACGGCTCCCTCGACACCGCCAAATAGCCGGCCCAGCCGGTTTCTCCTTACAGCGGTCCCGCGCCGCTGCCCCGCACACACAGCACCACACGAAAGAGACTTACCCCATGGAACGCATCCCGCACTTCATCAACGGCGCCCTGATTTCCGACGCCGAGCGCTACGGCCCGGTCTTCAACCCGGCCACCGGCGAGCAGGAGAAAGAGGTCGCGCTGGCCTCCGCCGCCCGCGTCGAGGAGGCCGTCCAGGCCGCACGCGCCGCCCTGCCCGGCTGGCGCGCCACCAGCCTTGCCAAGCGCACCAACATCTTCTTCAAGGTCCGCGAACTGCTCATGCAGCGCCGCCCCGAACTGGCCGCCCTGCTGACCAGCGAACACGGCAAGGTCCTCTCCGACGCCGAGGGCGAGATCACCCGCGGCCTGGAGAACATCGAGTTCGCCACCGGGCTGTCCCACATGCTCAAAGGTGAGCGCTCAGAGCAGGTGGCCGGCGGCGTCGACGTCCACTCGGTCCGCCAGCCGGTCGGTGTGGTCGCCTGCATCACGCCCTTCAACTTCCCGGCCATGGTGCCGCTCTGGATGATCGGCAGCGCCCTGGCCTGTGGCAACACCGTGCTGCTCAAGCCCAGCGAAAAGGACCCGTCCTCGGCCATCTTCATCGCGGAGGTCTTCGCCGAGGCCGGCCTGCCCGCCGGTGTGCTCAACGTGGTCCACGGCGACAAGGAGGCCGTGGACGTCCTGCTCGAACACCCCGACGTCAAGGCCATCAGCTTCGTCGGCTCCACGCCGATCGCCCAGTCCATCTACAAGCGCGCCGCCGACCGCGGCAAGCGCGTGCAGGCGCTCGGCGGGGCCAAGAACCATATGGTGGTCCTGCCGGATGCGGACCTGAACATGGCCGCCGACGCAGCCGTCTCGGCAGCCTACGGCTCCGCTGGCGAGCGCTGCATGGCCGTCAGCGTTCTGGTGGCCGTCGGGAACATCGCCGATGAGCTGATCGAGGCGATCAGCACGCGGATGGCCACGCTCAAGATCGGCCCCGGCACCGACCCGGCATCGCAGATGGGCCCGCTCATCACCGCCGAGCACCGCGACAAGGTGGCCTCCTACGTCGCCGGCGCGGCCCAGGAAGGCGCCACCGTGGTGGTGGACGGCCGGGACCAGACGTTCGACTCCAACGGCTTCTTCATCGGTGTCAGCCTGGTTGACCACGTCAAGCCCGGCATGAAGGTCTACGACGACGAGATCTTCGGCCCGGTCCTGTCCGTGGTCCGCGTCGAGACCTACGCCGACGCCGTCAAGCTCGTCAACGACAACGAGTTCGGCAACGGCGTGGCGATCTTCACGCGCGACGGCGGTGCCGCGCGGCAGTTCGAGTTCGACGTCGAGGCCGGCATGGTGGGCGTCAACGTGCCGATCCCCGTCCCGGTAGGCACCTTCTCCTTCGGCGGCTGGAAGAACTCGCTCTTCGGCGACACCCACATGTACGGCCCGGAGAGCATCCGCTTCTACACCCGCGGCAAGGTGGTCACCACCCGCTGGCCGGACCCGTCCACCTCCGTGATCGACCTCGGCTTCCCCAGGTCGACTGAACCAGCCTGCCCTTTCCAAAAGCAACGCGGGGTCACTTCCCGCCCATCCGGCACCGGATCTTGGGCGCGAAGTGACCCCGCGTTGCTGTGGGTGGTGGCGGAGTCTTAGCCCTTCATGATCTCCGCGCGCTGGGCCATGTAGTCCTCCATGGTGAGGTCGCCGTCGCTGTACCGCTGGTCCAGTTCCGCGAGCTTACGCGCCCGGAATCCCTGCGGCGCCGTCGGTGACGGCGGCGGAGGGGAACCGAGGGGCCGGGCCGGTTGACCGGGTAGTCGGGGCTGTCCTCGTAGGGGACCGGGGGCTGGTACGCCGGCTGCCCCGGGTACGGCTGCTGCCCCGGGTATGGCTGGCCCGGGTTCTGCCGGCCGTACGGCTGGCCCGGGTACGGCTGGTTTGCCGGGGAGCGGGCTGCTGGGGAGCGCCGAGCTGGCCGAAGGCCCCGTAGTAGTCCCGTTGGGTGAAGCCGTCACGCGGCTGCTTGTTCTGCTGGCCGGGGTAGTTTCCGGGTGCATCCCCGGGAACTGCCCGAACTGGCCCGGGTAGCCGCCCGGCATGCCCTGGTCCTGGTTCCGTCCGCGCATCGACTTCTTGTAGTAGCGCATCGCCATCGGGATCAGGAATGACAAAATGATGATCCAAAAGAACAAACTGTTCACAGTACCGGGCCTCTCAGGAAGTGTCCTTCCAGCTTAACGCCCGCGGCCATTCGTCCGTGCCCGTGCCCGTGCCCGCGGCCGGGGCACGTCAGGAGCGCACGGGCTCTTCGGCGCCGGGCGGACCCTCGCCCGAGCCGAGCGGCATCCCGGGGCCGAAGACCGGTCCGGGAGCGGGCGTTTGGCCGTGATGCCGTCGCCGGATGAGCGGTGCCGGAGCCGTCGGACCACCCACGGCACAAAGTACTCGCGGGCCCAGACCAGATCGCCGGAGCGCGCCTGCCGCCAGCTTTGCTGCGGCAGGGGCTTGGGGAGAGCGGCTCCAGGGTGTGCTCGACGTTGAGGGAATCCAGGACCATGGCCGCGATGGTGTGATGGCCCAACGGAGAGAAATGCAGGCGGTCCACATCCCACATCTGCGGATCGTTCAGCTGCCGCAGGGACCACATGTCCGCGATGACGGCGTCGTGCCGCGCCGCGACGGTGCGGAGGTTCTCGTTGTAGATCGCCACTTTGCTGCGCACCCGTCCCAGCACGGACGAGCCGGTGTCCGGGCCGTTGAACAGCACCACCGTGGCACCGGCCAGAGTGAGGATCTGCACCACCGAGTCCAGCTTTTCCGCCAGGGCATCCGGATCACCGCCGGGACGGATCAGGTCGTTCCCGCCGGCGGAAAGCGTCACGAGGTCTGGCCGGAGAGACAGGCAGTGCGCAAGCTGCTGGTCGACGATCTGCTGCAGAAGCCGGCCGCGGACGGCCAGGTTGGCGTAGGCGAAGCCTTCGTGGCCGCGGCTGAGCTCCTCGGCCACACGGTCCGCCCAGCCCCGGTGGCCCCCGGACTCGCCGGCTCGGGATCACCGATGCCTTCCGTGAAGGAATCCCCCATGGCCACGTAGCGGGTCCAAGGGTGGGTCACGGCATTGTCTGGAGTGTTCTCCATGGCTTCGGTTTCGCTCACCTTCATATGGTGCACTGTCCCTGCAAAGCTACGCCACCGTAGGTTGTTACCTCCGGGTAACTGTAAGAATGGAGCCATGACTCACGCCGCTGCCTTCCCCGCCCCCGTTGTCCTATGGTCGAAGCCCGAGGAGGAGCGCGCCGGAAAACCGCTCCTGGTCCTGCTGCACGGCTACGGAGCCAACGAAGAGGATCTCCTGAGCCTGGCGGACCTGTTGCCGCAGGAATTCGTTGTGGCCTCGGTGCGCGCTCCTATGGTTTCCGGGGCCGGCTTTACGTGGTTCCCGCTGACCGCCTCGATCGACTACTCCTCGACGCGGTCAAAGATGCCGCCTCCTACGTGGAGGACTGGCTCGATGCCGTCCGGCCCAACCACCCTTCCGTGACGCTGCTGGGCTTTTCCATGGGGATGGCGCTGGCCACCACGCTGCTGCGGCGCCGCCCGCGGACTACGCCGCCGTCGTCGGGCTGTCCGGGTTTGCCGTCGACGCCGATGGTGACCCCGCCTTCCGCGACGCCGAACTGGACGGGACGGTGCCGATGTTCTGGGGCCGTGACCAGCAGGACCCGGTGATCACGCCGGACAAGGTCGAGTTCACCATGGGATGGGTGCGCAAACACGTGAAGCTCACCAAGGTGCTCTACACCGGGATGTGGCACGGCATCAACCAGCAGGAGATCGGACACGTTTCCGAGTTCCTCACGCACGGGGTGCTGAACAAGTAGTCCCTCGGCGCACGTAAACCTCACGACGGCGGGCGGGTTCCGCCCGTCCGGCGCCTGGCCGCCGGTGAAGGGGCTAAGCTCCGGCGGGAGTGCTGATCCGCACGGTCCGGCCGTTGACGGTCACCGTGTCGCCGTGGTGGAGCTGCCGGCCGCGGCGTTCGTCGATCTCACCGTTGACCTTCACGAGCCCGGCTTTGATCAGCTCCGCCGCTTCCACTCCGTCCTCCACCAGGCTGGCGAGCTTCAGCAGCTGGCCGAGCCGGATCATGTCGTCGCGGATGGGGATTTCTTCAATTTCCGGGTTGCTCATACAAGCAATGATGCCTGACGTAAGGTGACAGCAATGACCCACACTCCCCGGCTTCCGTTCCTCGCGGGGCTGCCCCTCGCGGTGGCGGCGGGGCTGCTGATGCCTGTCCAGGGCAGGATCAACGGCGCCCTCGGGGCGGCGCTCGCGGACGGGATCGCCGCCGCCGTGGTGAGTTTCACCACCGGGCTCGCCTTGATGATCGTCATCTCGCTCGCGCTGCCACGCGGCCGGGCCGGGCTGCGGGGCATCCTCCCGGCCGTCCGGGAGCGCAAGTTCCCGCCCTACTACCTCCTGGCCGGTTGTATCGGCGGGTTCTTCGTCTTTGCCCAGTCCTTCACTGTGGGCCTTCTGGGGGTCGCCCTGTTTACCGTCGCTACCGTGACCGGGCAGACCCTGAGCGGGCTGCTCGTGGACAGGATGGGGATCGGCCCGGCCGGCAAGAGATCCATCACGGGGATCCGGGTGATCGGCAGCATCCTGACCGTCGCCGCCGTCGCCTGGGCCGTCTCGCCGCGGTTCTCCGGCACCGGGCCGGGCCCCGGGGAGCTGCTGGTTCCGGTGCTCCTTCCGGTGCTGGCCGGGTTCCTCATGAGCTTCCAGCAGGCCATGAACGGCACCGCCGCGGTGCACTACGGCACGCCCATAGCGGCGACCCTGATGAATTTCATCGCGGGCTCCGTCATGCTGTGGGCCGCCTGGCTGATCAAGATGGCCGTTACGGGACCGGGCAACGCGCTTCCAGGGGAGTGGTGGTATTACCTGGGCGGGCCGCTGGGCTGCGTGTTTATCGGCGTCGGTGCCCTGCTGGTCCGCAGCCTGGGCGTGCTGGTGACGGGCCTCGGCATGATCGCGGGCCAGCTGCTGGGCTCCCTGGGACTGGACCTTGCCTTCCCGGCGCCCGGCACCGTGGTGGCGCTGCCCACCGTCCTGGGAACCCTGCTGACGCTCGCCGCGATCGTGCTCGCGAGCCTGCCCTGGCCCAAGGGGCGCTCAAGCGGTGACACCGCAGCGATAACCCGCACGACGCCGGGCGGCCATCCGGACGCTGACGGACCGGAAACTGGCGGCGCCCGGAGCCGGCAGGCCGGTAGGCTAGGAGGCGCAGCTTCCTGCACCGCCATCATTCAGCGCCGCACCTTGTTGTGTGCGCTGTTGGGCGGATAAGTTTTGCGTTTTTGTAGTGCCCCGTCCGGCAACCAGCCGGGGTTCCGGGGCTGAGACCGCGGACCGCACCCAGCGGCCCTGTAGAAAGTGGAGTTCCCATGGCAGCAAAATCCGTCCTCGACCAGATCATTTCCCTCGCCAAGCGCCGGGGTTTCGTATTCCAGGCCGGTGAGATCTATGGAGGCTCGCGTTCTGCCTGGGACTACGGGCCCCTCGGTGCCGAGCTCAAGGAAAACATCAAGCGCCAGTGGTGGCAGTCCATGGTCCGCGGCCGCGAAGACGTGGTCGGCCTGGACTCCTCGGTCATCCTGCCCCGCCAGGTCTGGGAAGCGTCCGGCCACGTCGACGTATTCTCCGACCCGCTGGTGGAATGCCTCTCCTGCCACAAGCGCTACCGCGCCGACCACCTCGAAGAAGAATACGAGGAAAAGAAGGGCCGTCCGGCCGAGAACGGCCTCAAGGACATCGCCTGCGCCAACTGCGGCACCCGCGGCGAATGGACCGAACCCCAGGAATTCTCCGGCCTCCTCAAGACCTACCTCGGCCCGGTGGCCAGCGAAGAAGGCCTGCACTACCTGCGCCCCGAAACGGCCCAGGGCATCTTCGTCAACTTCAGCAACGTCCTCACCACCTCCCGCAAGAAGCCCCCGTTCGGCATCGGCCAGATCGGCAAGTCCTTCCGCAACGAGATCACCCCGGGCAACTTCATTTTCCGCACCCGCGAGTTCGAGCAGATGGAGATGGAATTCTTCGTCGAGCCCGGCACCGACGAGCAGTGGCACCAGTACTGGATGAAGGAGCGCATGGCCTGGTACACCGGCCTCGGCATCCGGGAAGATAACCTGCGCTTCTTCGAGCACCCGCTGGAAAAGCTCAGCCACTACTCCAAAGGCACCACGGACATCGAATACCGCTTCGGGTTCCACGGCTCCGAGTGGGGCGAGCTCGAGGGTATTGCCAACCGCACGGACTTCGACCTGTCCACGCACGCCAAGGCGTCCGGCCAGGACCTGAGCTACTTCAACCAGGCCACCAACGAGCGCTACACCCCGTACGTGATCGAGCCCGCGGCCGGCCTCACCCGGTCCTTCATGGCGTTCATGATCGACGCGTACACCGAGGACGAGGCCCCCAACGCCAAGGGCGGCGTCGACATCCGCACCGTGCTCAAGCTCGATCCGCGCCTGGCGCCGGTCAAGGCGGCCGTGCTGCCGCTGAGCCGCAACGAGGACCTGTCCCCGAAGGCCAAGGACCTCGCCGCCCAGCTGCGCAAGAGCTGGAACATCGAGTTCGACGACGCCGGCGCCATCGGCCGCCGCTACCGCCGCCAGGACGAGATCGGCACCCCGTTCTGCATCACCGTGGACTTCGAGACCCTGGACGATCAGGCCGTCACCATCCGCGAACGCGACACCATGAGCCAGGAACGCGTCTCCCTGGACAAGGTGGAGGGCTACCTGGCCGCACGGCTGATCGGCGCCTGATCATGGCGATCGAATACCGTGAATGGCGCGACGGCGACGACCTCGCCCTGCTGGAAATCTGGGGCGGACCCGAAACCGAACAGGCCCGGCAGTTCCGCGGCACCCTGGCACCCTCGGGCAACTCGCCGTGGCGCCGCTGCATCGTCGCCGAGGACATTGTCGACGGCGTGGCCATCCCGGTCGCGGCCGGTGTGGTCCACGAGGCCTCGCTGCACCCGGAACGGCTCTGGGCCTACATCGAGGTGGACCGGCACCACCGCCGCACCGGCGTCGGCTCCACCCTGCTGACCATGCTGCGGCACGAGGCCGCGCAGTCGCCGTCGGGCGTCTCGCGGCTCCGGACGAAGGTGGAACCAGGCACCCCGGCGCGGCCTTCGTGGAAGCCGCCGGTCTGGCCCCGATCCAGCGGTCCCGGCTGGTTATCGTGGACCCGGGGCGCTCCGGCTGCCCGTCTTCGGTGACGGTTCCGAGGCCGCCGCCTCCGAGCAGGTCGAGGACCTGGCTACCGGCTCGGTGGAGCTCAGCGACGTCGTGGGCCGGTACTACACGGCTGTTCATGGCTGGGACAGCCCCGGCGACCTCAGCATCGCGACGGTCCAGCGTTTGTTCCTGGACGAGCTCAGCGGTGCCCACGGCGCGATTGTGCTCCGGGCGCCGAAGGCCAGCGCGTTCGGCCAGGGTGTGGCGGCCAGCAGGAAGGGCCGGCTTGAGGCCTTCGCCATCAGCTACGCCGAGCTCGCCGCAGGGGACAACGCCGCAGGGGCCCATGCGGAGGGCGCGGCGCCCGCGTCCGGCCAGCCGACCGACGTGTTCCTGGGCCACGATCCGAAACTCACCGCGGATCAGGCACAGGCCGCCGTCCGGGACCTGCTGGCGCTGATTGCGTTCCAGCACCCCGTGATGCTGGAACTGGACGACTCGATGGAGGCGCTGCGCGCCGTCGTCGAGCCCTGCTGGAGACCGGCAAGGCGCGCGTCCAGGGCGCCGAAACGCTCATCGTCTCGGACCCCGCCTAGGACTTAAACCAGCTGACCCGCAGTAGTGACTACTGCGGGTCAGCGGCGTTTAAGATCGGTGGCGTTGAGGGCGCGCCGGCTACTTGCCCGGCGGCATCACCGGCGGAACGAAGTCGAAGGTCATGCCCAGGAGCCAGACGAGCAGCAGCACCACCGGCAGGTGGAAGACGAACTGCAGGAACGTGAAGCCCACCAGGTCGCGGGCCCGCAACCTCAGCACCGCTAGCAGCGGCAGCATAAAGAACGGGTTGATCAGGTTCGGCAGGGCCTCGGCGATGTTGTAGATCTGCACCGTCCAGCCGAGGTTCATCTGCACATCCGTGGCGGACTGCATCACATACGGCGCCTCCACGAGCCACTTGCCGCCGCCCGAGGGGACCAGCAGGCCCAGCAGCGCCGTGTACAGCGCAATGACGACGGCGAAGCCGCCGCCGCTGCCGATCTCCGAGAAGAACTCGGCCAGATGCGCGGAGATGGTCATGCCGCCGTGGCCGGTGGCCTTGGTCAGGATCGCGGCCATCGCGGCGTAGAGCGGGAACTGGACCAGGATGCCGGCCGTCGCCGGGACCGCCTTGGTGACGGCCTGGAGGAAGTTCCGCGGAGTGCCGTGCAGCACCAGGCCCAGGATCAGGAAGACCAGCAAATAGCCGTTGAGGCTGCTCACCACGGTCAGGAAGGGCTTGGTCAGGAACTGCGAGACCAGCCAGCCGAGCGTCAGGACCCCGGCCAGGATGGGCAGGATCTTGCTGTATTCGAGCCATTCGCCCGGGCGTGAGCGCGGCGCCGGTTCGCTGGGTTCGTCGTCGAGGTCGACGCCCAGATCCGCCGCCGTGCGGATGGCCCCGCCCTGGGGCGCGGAGAAGTGCGCGATCACCGTGGTGAGCGCCATCAGGATGGCCAGGGTCAGCAGCGACTGCCACGTGAAGATGGTGGCGCCGAAGTCCAGGATGCCGGTGATCTTCAACAGGGCCGGCGGCAGCGAAGCCTCGGTGGCCTGCAGCTGTGCCGCGGAGGAGGACAGGCCCAGCGCCCAGACGGCGCCAAGGCCCATAAAGGCTGCGGCGCCCAGGGCGCGGTAGTCCACGGTCAGGTCCCTGCGGCGCGCGATGGCGCGGGCCAGCAGGCCGCCGAAGATGAGGCTGAGTCCCCAGTTGAGGACGGACACGGACATGGACATCAGCGCCACGAAGCTCACGGCGGTGCGTGCGGTGGCAGGGACCAGGGCCAGCCGGTTGATCAGCTTCGCCACGGGCGGGGAGGTCGCCACGACGTAGCCGGTCAACACCACCATGGCCATCTGTAGTGTGAAGGCGGTCAGGTCCCAGAAGCCGTTGCCGAAGGAATCGGCGATCGACTGGGGCGAGGCGCCGATGGCCAGGGCGGCCACGGCGATGATGATGACGCCGGCCAGGGCGAAGATGTACGCGTCGGGGAACCACTTCTCGGTCCACGCCGCCATCCGTTGGGCTATTCGGGCGAGACCGCGTTCTTCGCCGATGCCGCTTTTCGTCAGGACTGTGTTTGCCACAGAGGAGTACCTCTCCATTGAGTGCGATTTTGTACCCGTTGGAGTTTAGTCAAGACGATCGCGGAAACCGGGTTTATCGGCGCCGCCCCCTGCGCGCCGCGGGCCTTCGGCCTCGTCCAGGCGCTGCCGTTCCTCGTCGCTGGGCGCCCCGCCGCCCAGTTCCGCAGGCATCCACCATGCGCCCGGAGCCGGGTTCAGGGGAAGTCCGCGATGCAGGCATCGATGCCGGCCTGGAGGGTTGCGCGCAGCGCCTCGGTGGCCGCCGGGGCGTCCGCGGACGGGGCCATGATTGCCGGTTCGAGGGTCACCGGTGCGCCGACATGGATCCGCACCGGGGCGCGCCAGGCGCGGGCCGGGGAGAACCCGTGGCGGCGGGTCATCAGCCGGTGCGCGCCCCAGACGGAGACCGGGATGACAGGCACACCGGCCTCGGCCGCCATCCGCACGGCGCCGGTCTTGCATTCGCGCACCCGGAAGCTGCGGCTGACACCGGCTTCGGGCAGGATTGCGATGTACTCACCCGCGCGGAGCCGGGCGACGGCGGCGTCGTAGGCGTGGGCTCCGCTCTCATAGCCGACCACAACGTGCCCGGCGGCACTGATGGCGGGCCCGGCAAACCAGTGGTCGGCCGCCCCCTGGGTGACCAGGAAGCGCAACTGGGCCCTGGTGTGCCGCCACAGCAGGAGTTCGGCGAACGCGAAGTCGAGGTAGCCGAAGTGCGTAATCGCGAAGACGGCGCCCCGGCCCGGAACCACGGGACGGGACGGGCCGTGCTGCGCCACCGGCGAGAGGTGGTCCTGTCCGGTCACGATGACCCGGATCCGGAACAGCCAGCGCAACGCCAGCCCGGTGCGGACAATGAACCGGTAGAAGCGGTCGCTGGGCCGGGGGCGCCAGGGCATGTCAGCGCCCGCCCGGCTGGTGCCCGCCGGTGCGCGGCCGACGCGGCGGCAGCGGCAGGAAACCCGAGGTGGATTCCACGTACTCCTTATAGCCGGGGCGGGCGGACATCGCCTTTTCGGTGAGCGGCTTCCCGGATTTGCCGGCAAGCAGCCAGATCATCATGGCGGGGAGAGGACGGTCAGCACGCCCGGCCAGGAGTCAGCGGCAACCAGGAAGATCCCCGTCCAGACGGCGGCATCGCCGAAGTAGTTCGGGTGGCGGGTATAACGCCAGAGTCCGGTGTCAAGCACAGTGCCGCGCCTCGACGGATCGGCCTTGAACTGCGACAGCTGCCAGTCACCGACTGTCTCGAAGACAAAACCGACCACCCAGAGCACCACGCCCAGCCAGGCCAGCCAGCCGAGGCTTCCGGTGCTGAACATCCCCACCTGCACGGTGAGCGAAACGAAGAACAGGATCACACCCTGCGGCAGGTAGACCTTGCGCAGCGCGTACGTGTTGCGGGAACCGGGCGCAGAGGAGAGCATGTCCACGTACCGGGGTCCTCGTGACCACCCCGGGCCCGGAGTCCGATGTGGAGGGCCAAGCGGATGCCCCACACCGCCACGAGCGCCAGCAGCAGCAGGCGGCGGCCGTCGTCGCCGTGTCCGGCCGAGAGGAACCAGGAGATGGCGGCCACGACGACGAAGCCGAGGCCCCAGACGGTGTCCATGACGGAATGCCGGCTCTGGCGGACGGCGACGGCGAACGTGACGGCCAGCAGGGCCGCGATCCCGGCCGCGACCCACGGCAGGCTGGCCAGGAAAGCCCCCAACGGGAAGTCAGGCATCACAGCACCACCGGGAGGCTGGCGCCGGACGCGGGCAGGAGGCTGCGGAACGCGTCGGCTCCGCCCTGGACGTTCCGGCCTGAACTGCCGGCGAAGGCATCAAGGATGAAACCGTTCGCGAGTGAGTTCCACAGGCCCACCCGCCGGACCATAAAGTGCCCCGCCCCTTTGAGGGCGACGTAGTCCACGGACTCCGCGACGCCGTCGGCCCGGCGTGCGTAGGCGAGCGAGTTCGCGGGGCTGGTCCAGCGGTCCTCGGTGCCGTGGACTATCAGGATCCGGCGGCCGGCCACGCGGTCCACTGGGGTGTCGCCGTTGAGCCAGGGCGCGAGGGCGACGACCGCCTCCACCTGAGGGTGGTCGGCGACGCAGAGCGCGGTCAGTCCGCCCATCGAGTGGCCGAGGAGATAAATCGGGACGCCGGGGTGGTCGCGGCTGATGTGGGAGAGCGCCCAGCGGGCGTCCTCGACGGGGGACATGTCCTTCCCGTTCCAGCCCCGGTACCGGTTCCGGAGGGTCCAGACTGCCAGCCCGTCCCTTCCGCCCCCACGCCGGAGGGCCCGGGCGAACGGCAGCATCCGGGCGGGGCTGAGGTGCGTCCCACGGACGGATTCGTAGCTGTCCGCGCGGCCGCCGTGCAGGACCAGGGCGACGCCGCGGGTTTCCCCGGCGGCCCCGGCAATGCTCAGCGCGGCCCTGGCACCTGCCCCAGCCGCTGCAGGTTCACGGTCGTCTGTCTTGCGTCTGGCCACGCTGTGTCCTCCACGTCTCGTCCGTCAATTCCATCATGCCTATTGAACATTCGGAGCGGCGTCTCCGGAAGATGGGCCGGGCGCAATCGCCGTCGAGTGGCGCTGCCCCTCAGGCCGCGGGCCGGATCCTCTTGACGGTTCCGGGGCGGAGGAGTAAGCCAGTGCTCGTAAACCTCCGGACGTCATGCCGGCTGGGAGCACAAAGATCGCCGTCCGGGTCGGAACCACGACGAAATCGACGGTACAGAAATGAACGGAACGATCTTCGACAGCCTGCGCGAACAAGTCCGCGGGCAGGTCATCACGCCTGGCGACGCGGACTACGACGCCGCGCGGGCGGTACACAACGGCATGATCGACAAGCGGCCGGCAGCCGTGGTCCGCGTGTCGCAGGTGGCGGACGTCATCGCCAGTGTCAACTTCGCCCGGGACAACTCCCTGGACCTGGCTGTCCGCGGCGGGGGCCACAGCGGCCCCGGCTTTGGCACCGCGGACGACGCGCTGGTCATCGATTTCGCAGGGACCTCCGGCGTCCGGGTTGATCCGGCAAACAGGACCGCCCGCTCCGAGGCCGGGGCAACCTGGGCCGACTTCAACCACGCCACGCACGCCTTCGGGCTGGCGACCACGGGAGGGATCGTCGGCTCCACCGGGGTCGCGGGGCTGACCCTGGGCGGAGGCATCGGCTATCTGGCCAGGAAATACGGGCTCAGCTGCGACAACCTCCTCTCGGCCGACGTCGTCACCGCCGACGGGAAATTCGTGACCGCAAGCGAAACCGAGAACGACGACCTGTTGTGGGCGCTGCGCGGCGGCGGCGGGAACTTCGGCGTCGTAACGTCGCTGGAATTCCGGGTGCATCCCGTGGATATGGTCCACGCCGGCATCGTCATCTACCCGCTGGAGCACGCGGAAACCGTGGCGAAGTTCTACCGCGGGCACCTGGCCGCCGCCCCGGAGGAGTTCGGCGCGTTCCTCGCGTTCCATCAGGGGCCGCCGGTGCCGTTCCTCCCGGAGCAGTGGCACGGAAAACCCGTCTGCATTGTGGTCGGCATGTGGACAGGTGACCTGTCCGAAGGGCGGCACGCTGGCAGCCGTTCCTCGACGTTGCACCGGTGGCAGGTTCCATGGTGGGTCCGATGCCATATCCCGCCCTGAACTCGGCCTTCGACGGAATGTACCCCAAGGGGCTGCTGGCCTACTGGAAAGCGGCCTTCCTGCCTGAACTCAGCGACGGTGCCATCAGCACCCACCTCGAGTTCGGGCGCCGCGTGCCCACCGTGCAGACCGCCGTGCACCTCTACCCGATCGACGGCGCCGTGCACCGCGTGGGAACAGCGGACACAGCGTTCCCCAACCGGAACGCCACATTCTCCCCGGTCATCGCGTGCCACTGGGAGGATCCCGGGGACAGTGAAGCCAACATTGCCTGGGTGCGGGACTACGCGGCGGCGCTGCAGCCCTTCTCCGAGACTGCGGGCTATATCAACTTCATGGACGGCGACGACCTGAGCCGGGTCGCGGAAAATTACGGGCCGAACTACAGCCGCCTGCGCGAGGTCAAAGCCAAATATGATCCGCAGAACCTCTTCCACGTGAACCAGAACATTCAGCCCGCGTAGCCGCCAGGCGCCCGACGCCGGGGCGCCCGCCGCGGCGGGCGCCCCGGCACACCACGCGTCAAAACATGGCCGCGGAACCCCGTAAAGTCTTCGGCATGAGGTTGAACTGCTGATGGGCGCCGGACATTCACACACCCCGCAAGGGCATACGGAACCGACGCCCCAGGCGCTCGACGCCCGGAAACGTGCCAACCTCATCCTGGCCGCCATCCTGATCCCGCTGACGCTGCTCACGCTCGTGGCGATGGCGCTGCTGTGGCCCTCGGGCAGCAAAGGGGATCACGCTCGCCAGCCCCTACGCCGCCGCGCCGGGCGTCACGTTCGACACCGGAAAAATCCAGCGCGTGGTCACCGGCAGCTGCATGGACGCCGTCCAGCAGGGCCAGCCCGGGGCGGACGCAGCGCCGCAACAGGGGTCCGAGTGCACCTTTGCGTTCACGGACCCGGACCGGGGCGGCAACCCCGTCAAGGTGGTCATCAACCCTGATGTCGCCAAATCCCACGGCGTGAAGGCCGGCGACAACATCCGCTACCTGAATCTCTCCAACGCCCAGGGCGCCGCCGCGCAGGGCACCCCGGCCTATGTCTTTGTCGATTTTGTCCGGACCCTGCCGATCATTTTTCTCGCGGTGCTCTACGCCGTCGTCGTGATCGCCGTGGCGCGCTGGCGCGGACTGCGCGCGCTGATCGGGCTCGTCGGCGCCTACGGAGTGCTGGTGTCCTTTATGCTCCCGGGACTGGTGGAGGGCAAGCCGCCGCTCCTGCTGGCGCTGGTGGGGTCCACCGTGATCATGATCGGGGTGCTGTATTTCGCCCACGGCTTTTCCGCCCGGACCTCGACGGCGCTGCTTGGCACGATGTTCGGCCTGGCGATCACCGCGCTGCTTGCCGCCTGGGCCACCGACGCCGCCAACCTCGCCGGCGTCGGCAGCCACGATTCCGCCACCCTCGCGAACATCTCGGACAACATCTCCATCTCCGGCATCATCCTCTGCGGCCTCATCATTTCCGGCCTGGGCGTCCTCAACGACGTCACCATCACGCAGTCCTCGGCCGTGTGGGAGCTCTGGGAACTGGCCCCGGAAACGTCCGCCCGCCAGCTCTTCACCTCGGCCATGCGGATCGGCCGGGACCACATCGCCTCAACCGTGTACACCATCGCGTTCGCTTACGCCGGCGCCGCCCTGCCGATACTGATCCTGGTGATGCTCTACGAGCGGCCACTCGGTGATGCCCTCACCAGCGCCGAGCTCTCCGAGGAAGTCATCCGCACCCTCGTCGGCTCTGTCGGGCTGGTCCTGGCGATCCCGGTCACCACGCTGATCGCCGTGCTCGTGGTCAAGGCAACGGGAATGAAGGCCGCCGGCGCGAAGGCCCCCGGCACGAAGACAACCGGCCTCCTGTCTTCCCGGGGCAGGGCCCTGGGAAGCAGTGCGCTCGGCGACGACGCCGGCCGGCGGCAGGACATCGACGTCGACGAGCCCGACGAGGCTTTCGAAACGGTGTCGGCGGGGCGCCGCGGGGCGTCCGACACGGCACCGGAGGGGCGCCGCGGGGCGTCCGACACGGCACCGGAGGGGCGCCGCGGGGCGTCCGACACGGCACCGGAGGGCGCCGCGGGCGCCGTGCCGCTGTACGGGACTGACACCGGATTTTCCACATGGCCGGCGCGGATCCTGCCGATTTGCCCGGATTTGAGACAATGAACGGGTGACTGTTGTAGCGACCCCTCCCGCCCTCAAGCTGGAACTCCCGCCCCTGAAGCTGGGCCCCCTCACGGTGGACACCCCCGTGATCCTGGCGCCGATGGCCGGCATCACCAACTCCGCGTTCCGCAGGCTCTGCCGTGAATACGGCGGCGGCCTGTACGTCGCGGAGATGGTCACGTCCCGTGCCCTCGTGGAGCGCACGCCGGAGTCCCTGCGCATCATTTCGCACGACGACGACGAGAAAGTCCGGTCCGTCCAGCTCTACGGTGTGGACCCCGTGACCGTCGGCCAGGCCGTCCGGATGCTCGTCGAGGAAGACCGCGCGGACCACATCGACCTCAACTTCGGGTGCCCCGTGCCCAAGGTGACCCGGCGCGGCGGCGGCTCCGCGCTGCCCTGGAAGATCGACCTGTTCACCTCGATCGTGCAGACGGCCGTCAAGGAAGCGTCCAAGGGCAACGTCCCGCTGACCATCAAGATGCGCAAGGGTATTGACGAGGACCACCTCACGTACCTCGACGCCGGCCGGATCGCCCGCGATTCCGGCGTCGCCGCCGTCGCGCTCCACGGCCGTACGGCCGCGCAGTTCTACTCCGGCCAGGCCGACTGGTCCGCGATCGCCCGCCTGCGTGAAGCGCTGCCGGACATCCCGGTACTCGGCAACGGCGATATCTGGTCCGCCGAAGACGCCATCCGCATGGTCCGCGAGACCGGCGTCGACGGTGTGGTGGTGGGCCGCGGCTGCCAGGGCCGCCCATGGCTGTTCGGCGACCTTATGGCCGCTTTCGAAGGCAGCGACGCCCGCCACAAACCGGACCTGGGGCAGGTGGCGGAAGGCGTGTACCGCCACGCCGAGCTGATGGTGGAAACGTTCGGCAACGACGAAGGCAAGGCGCTCCGCGAGATCCGCAAGCACATGGCCTGGTACTTCAAGGGCTACGTGGTCGGCAGCGAACTGCGGACCAAACTGGCCATGGTGACCAGCCTCGAAGTGCTCCGCGCGACGCTCGACCAGCTGGACCTTGATTCGCCGTACCCCGGCGTAGACGCGGAAGGCCCCGCGGCCGCGCGGGTTCGCCCAAGAAGCCCGCCCTGCCCAAGGACTGGCTGCTGGACCGCAATATGGATGCTGAGCAGTCTCGCGAGATCTGCCACGCGGAACTGGACGTGTCCGGTGGCTGAAACCAGGACCACGGCACCGGTGCTGGACGGCTATGTGGCCCGCGACTCCGCCCGCTGGGTGGAAGAGCCGCCCAAGTCCACCTACCGCTCCGACTTCGAACGTGACCGCGCCCGCGTGCTGCACTCCTCGGCCCTCCGCCGGCTCGGGGCCAAGACGCAGGTGGTGGCCCCGGACACGGACGATTTCGTCCGTACCCGCCTCACGCACAGCCTCGAGGTGGCCCAGGTGGGCCGCGAGCTGGGCCGGGCCCTGGGCTGCGATCCGGACGTCGTGGACACCGCCTGCCTCAGCCACGACCTCGGCCACCCGCCCTTCGGCCACAACGGCGAATCGGCCCTCAACGAGGTCGCCCACGCGATCGGCGGCTTCGAAGGCAACGCCCAGACGCTGCGCCTGCTGACCCGGCTGGAACCCAAAGTCGTTGCCCGGGACGGGCGGCCCGCCGGGCTGAACCTCACGCGGGCCAGCCTCGATGCCGCCGCAAAATACCCCTGGTCGGCCGAGAACGCCCCCGTCATCCACGGCGAGCGGACCAGTAAGTTCGGCGCCTACGAGGACGACCTGCCGATCTTCGACTGGATCCGCGAGGACGCCCCGAGCGCCGCTCCTGCCTCGAAGCGCAGGTCATGGACCTCGCGGACGACATCTCCTACTCCGTGCACGACGTTGAGGACGCGATCGTGGCGGCCATTTCCAGCTCCGCTGGATGGACAATCCGGACCACCGTGCCCGCGTGGTGGGCTACGCCAAGCAGTGGTACCTGCCGCACAACGACCCCGCCGCGATCGATGCCGCCCTCGCCCGGCTGGAAGCCACCAGCGTCTGGGTCCGGGAGGCCGACGGCAGCCGCAAGTCCATGGCCGCGCTCAAGGACATGACCAGCCAGCTGATCGGCCGGTTCTGCCAGAGTGCGCTGGCGTCCACCCGCGCGGTGTACGGCCCGGAAAACCTGACCCGGTACAACGCGGAGCTGATCGTTCCGGACGAGACCGTGATGGAAATTGCCGTGATGAAGGGCCTGGCCACCACCTTCGTGATGACCACCGAGCACCGGCAGCCCATCTACGAACGCCAGCGCGAAGTCCTGCACGCCCTCGTCACCGCCCTGAGCGCCACCGGGGACCGCCACCTTGAGCCGATGTTCGCGGCCGACTGGCGCGACGCCGCCGACGACGCCGCGCGGCTGCGTGTGGTGATCGACCAGGTCGCGTCGCTGACGGACGGCTCCGCGCTGGCCATGTACGAGCGGCTCGTCGGAAGCCTGCCGTCGCTGTGGTGACTGGCGCCATAACCGGCCCTCCGGCGTCGTACCCGGGTACTAGGATGGCACTGTGGCCGGCCTGATCAAACGTGAAGACATCGACGAAGTACGCCAGCGCACGGACATCAAGGAAGTCGTCGACGGCTACGTGACGCTCAAGGGCGCCGGCCTGGGCTCCTACAAGGGACTGTGCCCCTTCCACGACGAGCGTTCGCCCTCGTTCACCGTCCGCCCCCAGGTGGGCAGGTACCACTGCTTCGGCTGCGGCGAGGACGGCGACGTCATCTCCTTCGTGCAGAAACTGGACCACACGACGTTCCACGAGGCCGTGGAAAAACTGGCCGCCCGGATCGGCTTCGAACTCCGCTACGAGGACGGCGGCTCCGGCCCGAACCGCGAAGACGTCGGCCGGCGGCAGCGCCTGCTCGATGCCCATAAGGTCGCCGACGAGTTCTTCCGCGCCCAGCTGCTGACCCCGGCCGCCACCGAGGGCCGCAACTTCCTGCACGCCCGCGGCTTCGACCGCGCGGCAGCGGACCAGTTCGGCGTCGGCTACGCCCCGCAGGGCTGGGACTCCTCCTCAAGCACCTCCGCGGCAAGGGCTACACGGATCCTGAACTGAAACTGACGGGGATGTTCTCCGAAGGCGGCCGGGGATCTACGACCGCTTCCGCGGCCGGCTGATCTGGCCCATCCGGGACATCGCGGGGAGACCATCGGCTTCGGCGCCCGCAAGCTCTACGAGGACGACCAGGGCCCCAAGTACCTCAACACCCCGGAGACCGCGCTCTACAAGAAGTCGCAGGTCCTCTACGGGATCGACCTCGCCAAACGCAACATCGCCAAGGACCGCCAGCTCGTCGTTGTGGAGGGCTACACCGACGTGATGGCCTGCCACCTTGCCGGGATTCCGACGGCGGTCGCCACCTGCGGTACGGCATTCGGCACCGAGCACATCAAGATCGCCCGCCGCCTGCTCTCCGATGACGGCAGCGGCGGCGAGGTCATCTTCACCTTCGACGGCGACGCCGCCGGCCAGAAAGCGGCCCTGCGCGCCTTCGAGGAGGACCAGCGCTTCGTCGCGCAGACGTACGTGGCCGTGGAACCCAGCGGCGCCGACCCCTGTGAACTGCGCCAGTCCAAGGGCGACGCCGCGGTCCGCGACCTGATCAGCACACGGCGTCCGCTGTTTGAATTCGCCATCCGGGCAGCCCTGAAGCGGCACAACCTGGATACCGTCGAGGGCCGGATCGCGGCCCTGCGGGAATCCGCCCCGGTGGTCGCCCAGATCCGCGACGCCGGCATCCGCCCCGCTTATGCCCGGGAGCTGTCGGGCTGGCTGGGTATGCCGGTGGAGGAAGTCAGCCGCGCCGTGGGTGCGGCCGCCAAGCGTGCCGCCCAGCCGCCGTCGGGCAGCGCCGGAGCCGGCCACCAGGGGCAGGGAAACGGCCCGGGCCGCGGCTCAGGATACGGTGCGGGATCCGCGCCGGGAGTTGCGCCCTTGCCGCCGTCGCCTGCCCTGCCGTCCTTCAACCGACCGGACCCGCGCGACCCCGTGGCCGCCATGGAACGGCAGGCGCTGGAAGTTGCCCTGCAACAGCCCGGAATGCTGGAAGGCGAGACCTGGCAGCGTTTCTCCGAGGCGAGGTTCTCGACGCCGGCGTACCTGGCCATCCACGAGGCCATCCGGGCCAGCGGGCTGGCGCTCACCGGCGACCCCGTGCGCTGGGTGGAACAGCTCCTGCACGAGGTGCCCGAGCCGCTGCGCCCGCTCGTGTCCGAGCTGTCCGTGGTGCCGCTGCCGGCGAGCACCGCCGACGGCGTCCTGCGCTACTGCCGGGACATCCTGGCACGCCTGTTCGAGCTGCAGATCACCAGGGTCAAGGCTGAAAAGATGGGACAGCTGCAGCGGCTGGACGCGTCCTCCGCCCCGGAGGAATTCCAGCGGCTGAACCGCGAGCTGATGCAGCTGGAAATGCAACGGCGGTCGCTACGCTCGGAGGCCTGATAGCTCCGGGTGTCCCGTCCGGCGGTCGTGACTGGTCTCATTCGAGAGCACCGGTTCGGGGTCAATTTCACTTCCCGGCCGGGTGTTTGCTAGGCTTATATCCGCTTCATTCCTCCTTAGCTCAATTGGCAGAGCATTCGACTGTTAATCGAAGGGTTGCTGGTTCAAGTCCAGCAGGAGGAGCGCGCAGTCCCCGTTCCGGGTCACCGGGACGGGGACTTTTATACCCGGAGGGGGTATGTAGGGCGTCGGCCGGGGTCAAGCAGGCACCGATTTCCTAAGCGGCGAAACCTTTGCTAATGTCATACCTGCTTCATTCCTCCTTAGCTCAATTGGCAGAGCATTCGACTGTTAATCGAAGGGTTGCTGGTTCAAGTCCAGCAGGAGGAGCGGACAGGTCCCGCAGCCGGTGAATCACTGGCTGCGGGACCTTTTGTGCCCTCTTACGGCGGCTGATCCCGTCCTTAGACGAAGTACATCTCCACCTGCAGAAACCGCTCGGCTTCCGCCACGGCCCCCTGGAAGGCGTCAAACTCCGTGGGTGACTTGCGGGGCTCGCGCGGGTGCCACTCGTGCGGGGCGGAATGGATCTGGGTGAACCCGCCGCCGGGTGGGGCGTAAAAGATGCCGAAGCGCTGCACCGGCCACTCGGGGAGGTCTCGGGGGCGACCAGGAGCGCCGAGTCGTAGGCCGGGTTGTACCACTGGGCGATCGGCCGCCGCCGGTCCTCGGTGAACAGTCCCGCCGCAAAGAGGGCGGCCGACTGCTGGCTGGTCTGGCTGCACAAGCGATCCCACCACAGAGGCAGGATTCCGGCGTCACACCGCTGCCACGTGGCCGGAAGGGGCGGATGATCCTGCCAGTGGGGCACATTTACAACTTTATCGCCCGGGGTGGGCGGGAACAGGGCCGGCGGGCGCCAGCCTCCTGCTCCGCCCTCCGGGACATGCCCCTGCAGGCGCCGGAGAGTGGACATAGGGCCCGTATGCTCATTCCTGGCCGCGGCGACTGGACATGCCCAGCGGGGAAGCTGCCGGGTGCTGTCGTCGCCAGGGGGCATGTCCACTGTTGGCGCCGGCGAGTGGGCACAGGGCCCATATGCCCACTCCTGGCCGCGGCGACTGGACATGCCCAGCGGGGAAGCTGCCGGGCGCCGCCTTGCCGGTGGACATGCCCTGCCGCACTCGTTCAGGTGCCCGAGGACGCCCGCCTCGCGACGCTCCTTCCCAGTTGCTGAGGCGCGTGCCCGGTACTCCCTCGAGATTCCGGGGCTTGCCACGGGCCCAAGGCGGTTTTGGGCCAGGCAACTGGGCAGGAGCGCTTCCGGACTTGGCCGAAGTGCCCCAGGCCGCGGCGACCGGACATGCCCAGCGGCGGAAGGTGCAGGGTGCCGTCCTCGCCAAGGGACATGTCCGCTGTTGAGGTCAGTGAGTGGACATAGGGCCCATATGCCCACTCCTGGCCGCGGCGACTGGGCATGTCCAGCGGGGAACGCTGCCGGGTGCCGTCGTCGCAAGGGGGCATGTCCACTGTTGGCGCCGGCGAGTGGGCATAGGGCCCATGTGCTCACTCCTGGCCGCGGCGACTGGGCATGTCCAGTGGGGAAACTGCCGGGCGACGGGGCTACTGGATCGGCGGGACGGTGCGGGGCCGGACGACCAGCCAGAGCGCGGCTGCGGCCAGGAAGATGCACGCGGCCTGGACGGCGCCCATGGGCGTGGCGGAGGTGACGCCCAACCAGCCCACCACCGGCGAGATGAGGCCGGCCATCAGGAAGGTTGCAGCACCGAGCAGGGAGGCCGCGGTGCCGGCCTGCGCGCCGTGCTTGGCGAGCGCCAGCACTTGGACGCAGGGGAACGTGAAGCCGGCGCCGAGGATATAGAACCAGAGCGGCACCATGACGCCCCAGAGCCCGAACCCCAGCTGGTCGAAGATCACGATCAGCATGGCCATCAGGAACATCCATGCCGTGGAGCAGGCCAGGATCCACTGCGGCGGGACCTTCCGGATGATCCGCGAGCTGGTCTGCACTCCGGCGACGATGCCGAGGGAATTCACGCCGAAGAGGAGGCCGTACTGCTGCGGGCTGAAGCCGTAGACGTCCTGGAAGAGGAACGGCGACGCGGAAAGATAGGTGAACAGCCCTGCGAAGTTCATTCCGCCCACCAGCAGCAGCCCAACGAAGATCCGGTCCGCGAACAGGACGCCGTAGCGCTGGCGGGCGGTCATGCCGGTTTTTCCCCGAAGCTCCCGGGGCAGCGTCTCGCGCACCACGAACACCGCGGCAATCAGCACACACATGCCGTAGCCGGCCAGGAAGAAGAAGATCCCCGGCCACGGCATGAACAGCAGCAGCTGCGAGCCGATCACCGGCGCGAGGATCGGCGCCAGGCCGTTCACCAGGGCCATACGGGAGAACATCCGCACCATGGCGAATCCGCTGAACAGGTCCCGCACCATGGCCATGGCCACCACACCGCCTCCCGCAGCGCCGATGCCCATCAGCACGCGGAAAGTGCCCAGAGTCGTGATGTCGGTTGAGAGCGCCGCCCCAAGGGAAGCCAAGATATGCACCGCAGTCGCCAGGATCAGCGGGATCCTGCGGCCGAACTTGTCGCTGAGCGGGCCCACCACAAGCTGGCCGAGGGCAAAACCGATCGTGGTGCCGGTCAGCGTCAGCTGCACGGCCGCCTCGGAAACGCCCAGGCTCTCCTCCAGCGCCGGGAAGGCCGGAAGGTAGAGATCCACCGTGAAGGGTCCCAAAGCGGTGAGGGCGCCGAGCATCAGAATGTAGAGGAGCTTGCGGCGGCGGCTCAGGGAATCGCCGGGATTGGTGGGTGTAGTCACAGAGGTCAATCCTAGGGCTCGCGGCAGCCGTCCCGGTGTGTGCGGCCGGGGCGCGCCACAGCCCGCCGCCGCGTCCCGGCCGGGAGCCTGAATGGTAGTTTTGACACCGGGGTGTGCGTGAAGCTGCGCAGACCGGCAAGCCGCGCGAAAGCGGGAATCACGGATGTAACCAGTTAGGCGGGACCGATGAGCGGACGTCACAGCGGCGGGACAAGCGATGGACTGCGCATTTCCGCGCTCCCCAGAACCCTCAAACTGATCTTCAAGCTGGCTCCGCGGCAGCTCAATGACGAGATTGCCCTCGCCAAAGTCGAGCTCAAGCGCAAGGGCATCGCAGTCGGCGTCGCCGCCGCGTTTCTCGCCGTCGCGCTGGCCTTTGTCGCCTTCCTGGTCGTCGGCCTCATCGTTGCCGCCATTATGGGCCTCGCCACGATCATGCCTGCCTGGCTCGCCGCCCTGCTGGTCTGCGGTGTCTTCCTGGTGATCGCCGCGATCGCGGGACTGGTGGGCGTCGGCAAGTTCAAGAAGGCCATGCCGCTGGTTCCCGAGGACACGATCCGCGGCATCAAGTACGACCTCGGCATCGCCAAAGAGGGCTCCGCCTTCGATCCTGCCGTGCTGGACCCGGAGTCCGACGTCTACAAGGCGGCCAAAGCCGCCAAAGCGGAGGCCGCAGCCAAGGCCAAGGCTGAGAAAGAAGCCAAGAAGGCCGCCGAGCCGGACTTCGGTCCGCCGCCCACCGAAGCGGAACTGCGACGCCGGGTGGACCAGCGCCGCACGCACCTCACCGGGGTCCGCGATGAACTCAACGAGGAACTCGACGTCAAAACCCAGGCCCAGGCGCTGCTGGCCGCGGCCCAGGTGAAGCTGCAGGACGGCAAGGAACAACTCAGCGGCAAGATGGCCGACCTCCGGTCCGCGGCTGCCCGCACCGCGAACCGTCCGGCGACCCCGGCCGGCGCCGCCGGGGAAGGCACCGGCGTGGCCGGCCAGCTGAGCCAGCGGTGGAAGCCGCTGGTCGCGCTCACCGCCTCGGCAGCTGCCCTCGTGTTCCTCCTGCGCAAATTCATCAAGGGCTAGGCAGCCCGCTGAACTGCAACGCCCAATCGTTGCCGGCCACGGAAAGGGGGACTGGATGAAGTTCATCGGCGCTGGTTCCCGGCCTGGTCAGGCCCAGATCCACCACGACAGGGTCTTCACCATCCCCAACGTCCTGACCGTGGTGAGGTTCCTCGGCGTCCCGCTTTTCGTCTGGCTCGTCCTTGGGGTTCAGGAATACGGCTATGCGGCCCTCGTCCTGGCCATCATGGGCAGCACCGACTGGGTGGACGGCTACGTGGCCCGCCGCTTCAACCAAATGTCCAACCTCGGCCGGATTATGGATCCCATCGCAGACCGGCTGTCGCTGATCGCGGTTGCCGTCACGCTGGTGGTCGCCGGCGTCGTCGAATGGTGGTACCTCGCGGCGCTCCTCATCCCGGACGCCATCCTGCTCGCCCTGTCGCTCTACTACTTCCACGGCCACCCCGACCTGCCAGTCAGCAAAATCGGCAAGATCCGGACCGCGCTCCTGCTGGTCGGCACGCCGCTGCTCGTCCTCTCGAAACTTCCCGTCCCGGGCGCCGAGGCGTACTTCGTGGCGGCCTGGATCTTCCTGGGACTGGGCCTGGTGGGGCACTGGATTGCGGCCTACAACTACTTCTGGGCCATCATCCGCAAGGGTAAACAGATCAAGGGCAGCATGCCCGACGTCGACGGCGGCACCCGCTGATGATGTGGTTCGCGGTATTGCTGGCCGTCCTTGGCGCGTTCTGCCTCGCGTTCGGCGCCCAGCGCCAAGGCAGTGCAGTCAAGGCGGACACCGGGGGACTGGCGCTCAGCAACCACGGCATGGTCCGGCTGCTTCGCAATCCCCGCTGGGTGTTCGGTCTGCTCCTCCTCTGTGCGGGCATGGCCCTGAACTCCGTCGCCCTGGTCATGGCGCCGCTGACCGTGATCCAGCCGATCGGCGCGATCGCCCTCGTTATCACCACGATCGTCAACGCCAAGGACCAGGGACTGAGCATCAACCGGGCCACGGTAGTGGCCATCACCGCCTGCGTCACCGGCTCGGCCCTGTTCGTGATTCTGGCGGTCAACGTGACCCAGGAGAACCACCAGGTCAGCGCCTCCGACGAACTGACGGTGGTGCTGCTGCTGGCCTTGGCTGTCGGGCTGTTCGGGACGCTCGCCCTGGTGTTCCGGCATCGGATGAGCGCCTTCATTTACATCCTTGGCGCGGGCATCCTGTTCGGCTTTGTCGCTGTCCTGACCCGGATCATCGGCAAGCACCTGCTGGATCCCAACGGCCTGGGCGTGCTGAATGTGCCGTGGTATTCGGTGGTCGCGATTGTGGCCGCCGGCGTCCTAGGCTCATGGTTCGTCCAGAACGCCTACTCCGGTGGGCCGCCGGATCTGGTGATTGCCGGGCTGACCGTGATCGATCCGATCGTGGGCATCGGGATCGGCATCACGATCCTCGGCGAACTGCGCCCGGATGTCCACGCCGTGACGGCAATTGCGATGGGCGCGGCCGGTTTGCTTGCTATCGTGGGAGTGATCGCCTTGTCCAGGCACCACCCCGAAGTCACCAAGCGCAAGAAGGACGCGCGGAAGGCTGCGGGGCGGGCGGCCCACGACAAGACCAGACTTCAGCAGTAGGCCCGGCACGCCTGCGCCGACGGCCAGCCGGCCACTTCAGATCCAGCTGCCCGCACCGTGACCACCAGGAGCTCTCCACGTGACCATGCCTGACCACCAGCACCCGCTGACCATCCTGATTGCCGCGGACACCTACCCGCCCCACGTCAACGGCGCGGCAATGTTCGGGTACCGCCTGGCCAAGGGCATGACGGCGCGCGGACACGATGTGCACGTCCTGGCCTGCCGCCCGGACAAGGGCAAGAGCTACACCGAGTTCAGCGACGAGGGCACAGTCCACCGGCTCCGCTCCCACTCAGTTCCCACGCACGAGTACTTCCGGATCACCTTCCCGTGGGAGATCAAGAAGGAAATCAGCCTGCTGTTCGACCGGATCCAGCCGGACGTTGTCCACATCCAGAGCCACTACATGATCGGCGAGCACGTGCTCTACGAGGCCGTCAAGCGCGGCATCCGGATCGTGGCGACCAACCACTTTATGCCAGAGAACCTGAACCCCTTCCTTCCTTTCCCGCAATGGTTCAAGGACATCGTGGGCCGCATTTCCTGGAAGGACATGGGCAAGGTCATGGGCCAGGCCGACGTCGTCACCACGCCCACGCCGCTGGCCGCGAGGGCGATGCACCAGCACGCCTTCCTCCGCCAGGTCCTGCCGCTCTCCAACGGCATCGACTCGGCGGCCTACGAACTCACCCCGGGTGAGGAGGTGGCCCGGCACAGCAGCCCCACGGTGCTGTTCGCCGGCCGGCTCGCCGAGGAGAAGCATGTTGACGTGCTGATCGACGCCGTTGCCAAGACCCCCAAGGAGCTGGACGTCCACCTCGAAATCGTTGGCGGCGGCGAGGTGCGGCCGGCGCTCGAGGCCCAGGTCGCCAGGCTCGGTCTCCAGGACCGGGTCAAGTTCCTGGGACTGGCGAGCGACGCCGAACTCCGCCGGGCCTATATCGCCGCCGACCTGTTCTGCATGCCGGGCACGGCCGAACTGCAGTCCCTCGTGACGCTGGAAGCGATGTCCGCGTCCACGCCGGTGCTGCTGGCGGACGCCATGGCGCTCCCGCACCTGGTGCGCGACGGCGAAAACGGCTACCTGTTCACCCCCAACGACAGCGACGACCTCGCAGCCAAAATGATCCGCGTCCTGTCGCTTCCGGCGGATGAGCAGGCGGCGATGGGCAAGGCCAGCCGGGGGATGGTGGAGAACCACAGTATCGAGCGGACCCTGCAGGCCTTCGAGGATCTCTACCGCGGCGCAAGCTACGACGACCTCGCGGTCTGAACCGGGCCACTACTATTGTTAGAGTGATTTTCGCCCGGAAACCATCCGGCCCTCGCCGGGCCGGTTTCCGGGCCACGGGGCTATAGCTCAGCTGGTTAGAGCGCGGGACTCATAATCCTAAGGTCCTCGGTTCAAGTCCGAGTAGCCCTACCACCACGCGGAACCCGGACCGGGACCCGCGTCCACGGGGCCGGGCCGATGTTTCGACGTCGGACCGGCTCCCTTCTCGTTTCCCGGCACCTTTCTCACTTCCCCGGCTCCGGCGCTGCATCGCCTCAGCGTGCCAGGAACCCTCCCGGCGACGTATGTCCCGATGTGTCCGTCACTTGCGGGGACTTCCGCGCTGCGGTAAGTTACTGGTGAGTAACATAGCGCCGGCGCGAAGCCGGCATCATTTTGGTCGCTGCTGATCACACGTGAAGGAACACCATGTCCAAAGCTGACATCGACATCAACAACCTCCCGTACGCCGATGGCGACTTCTTCGCTTTCGAGCAACTGCTCAGCGGCAAGGAGCAGGACCGGCTCGCGGAGGTCCGCGCGTTCCTTGCCCGCGAGGTCAAGCCGATCGCCGTCGACTGCTGGAACCGCGCCGAGTTCCCGATGGACCTGATCCCGAAGCTTGCCGAGATCGACCTGGTCAGCCCGGTCCGGAGGCAGGGTTACTCCAACGTCTTCGCGGGAATCATGCACGCCGAAGCAACCCGTGCCGACACGTCCATCGCCACCTTTATGGGTGTCCACGACGGACTCTTCACCGGCTCCATCGAGGCACTCGCCTCCCAGGAGCAGCAGGAAGCGTGGCTGCCGGACATCTACTCGCTCAAGAAGATCGGCGCCTTCGGCCTCACCGAACCGCTCGGCGGATCAGACGTCGCCGGCGGTACCCGCACTACGGCGCGCAAGGAGGGCGACAGCTGGATCCTCAACGGCGCCAAGCGCTGGATCGGAAACGCCACCTTCTCGGACTGGGTGGTCATCTACGCCCGGGACCTCGCCGACAACCAGGTTAAGGGATTCCTCGTCGACACCAAGGCCGAGGGCTACCGCGCCACCAAGATCGAGAACAAGATCTCGCTGCGCACGGTGCAGAACGCGGACATCACCCTCGACAACGTAGTGGTGCCAGACTTCTTCAAGCTCGCGAACGCCAACAGCTTCCGCGACACGAACAAGGTTCTCAAGGTCACCCGGCTGGCCGTCGCGTGGCAGGCAGTCGGCCAGCAGCTCGCCGCCTTCGACGTCGCCCGCCGCTACGCCGTGGAACGCAGCCAGTTCGGGCGCCCGATCGCCTCCTTCCAGTTGGTGCAGCACCAGCTTGTGCAGATCCTCGGAAACGCCGTCAGCTCGATGGGCATGATGGTCCGTCTTTCCCAGCTGGAGGACCTCGGCCAGGCGAAAGACGAGCAGTCCGCACTGGCCAAGGCCTTCACCACGGCGCGGATGCGGGAGAGCGTAGCACTCGGCCGCAGCATCCTCGGCGGCAACGGGATCGTGACCGACTATGAGATGGCCAAGGTCTTCTCGGACGCCGAGGCCATCTACTCCTACGAAGGAACGCACGAGATCAACACCCTCGTCACCGGCCGGGCGATCACCGGCATCTCCGCGATCGTCTAGCCGGCGGCGCCCGGCGGAGCCCGGCCGCCCACCCCGGTGCCCGGCCTGGCCCGCGGCGCCCGGCCTACCCGCGGGCGCCCGGCCTGGCCCGCGGCCTTTCGTCCCGCATCTCCGCCGTGCCCTATCCGGGCGCGGGATCCACGGGAGGGAGCAGGACGGAGGGCCGCAGGTCCGTCACGAAGGCCAGGGGATTGAGATAGTCCGCGCCGCGGCGGACGCCCCAGTGCACGCAGGGTCCCGGTCTGCAGTGTCCGGGCTGGATCCAGCCCAGGACGTCCCCTCCGCGACGGCGTCGCCCGACGTGAGATCGCTGCGCACCGCCTCGAAGCTGCTCCGCAATCCGTTTCCGTGGTCGATGGTGATGACGGGGCGGTCCACCACGACGCCGACAAAACTCACGGTGCCGGCCGCCGGTGAGGTGACCGGGGCGCCGTCGAACCCGGCCTGGAGATCGACGCCGCGGTGACCGCTCAGCCATGGCCTCGCCGGCGGATCAAAGGCGCGCACCACGGCGGGCCGGGGATTCAGCGGCCAGCTCCACCCGCCGGCCGTCATGCCCGAGCCCGGGCCCGACGTGATGCCGGACCCCGGACCGACAGCGGGGCTGGACCCCATGGCCGGGCCAGCGCCCGCTGACCCCGCCACGAAGACGAGCATGAGAAGCAGGGCGGCAACAAAGGCGGCACGGTTCGCCGGAATCTTCATAAACCCAGCCTGCAGCTGCCGCCGTGCTCCTGAAAGCGCCGCCCCGGGCTATGTGGATAAGCCCGGAAGAGGGGCCCCAAAGCCCCTCCGCAGCCCCTCCGCAGCCCCCGGAAACCGTCCATTTCGGCACCGCCCCTGTAGTACACTTGGTGGAGCAGTTTGCTGTGCCCTCACGCTTGATCAATGTATTTTGGCGAACATCTTTGTGCGAACAAAGTCATTGTCTAAGCCGGCACACCTCATTCAGGGGTGCGGGGAGCAGCAGCTGACTACGCGTATCCAGCCCTCCTCATTCGAAGCTTCAACTCTTCAGGGTGCGGAGGACTGCGCCTCTTTCGGTCCCGGCCCATGGTCGGGATAAGAAGCGCAGTGGATGCCAGGAGCACCGCCCGCCTGGGTGTTGCTAATCAACCGTCAACTATTGGCAGGGTAAGACAGCCCATGGGCTCTCTCATGAATGACCTGCCGGAAGGAGCGTCGGCATGCCCGTCGTAACTATGCGCCAGCTGCTTGACAGCGGCGTCCACTTTGGACACCAGACCCGCCGTTGGAACCCGAAGATGAAGCGCTTCATCTTCACGGAGCGCAACGGCATCTACATCATTGACCTGCAGCAGTCGCTGTCCTACATCGACCGTGCCTACGAGTTCGTGAAGGCCACCGTTGCACACGGCGGCACCGTTCTCTTCGTCGGCACCAAGAAGCAGGCGCAGGAATCCATCGCCGAGCAGGCCACCCGCGTTGGCCAGCCGTACGTCAACCAGCGTTGGCTCGGCGGTATGCTGACCAACTTCCAGACGGTCTCCAAGCGCATCCAGCGCATGAAGGAACTCGAAGAGATCGACTTCGACGACGTCGCCGGTTCCGCTTACACCAAGAAGGAACTGCTGCTCCTTCGCCGCGAACTCACCAAGCTGGAAACCAACCTCGGTGGTATCCGCAACCTGACCAAGGCGCCTTCCGCGCTGTGGATCGTTGACACCAAGAAGGAACACCTTGCTGTCGACGAAGCCAAGAAGCTGAACATCCCGGTTGTTGCCATCCTGGACACCAACTGCGATCCGGACGAAGTCGACTTCCCGATCCCGGGTAACGACGACGCCATCCGCTCCGTCAACCTGCTGACCCGCGTTGTTGCTGACGCCGTTGCTGAGGGCCTCATCGCCCGCAACCAGCGCGCCACCGGCACCACGGAAGCACCGGAAGAGCCGCTGGCCGAGTGGGAGCGCGAGCTCCTCGAAGGCAGCAAGACCGAAGAAGCTGCTGCTGCCCCGGCTGCAGAAGCCGCTCCGGCTGCTGAAGAAGCACCCGCCGCCGCCGAGGAAGCTCCGGCTGCCGACGACGCCGCCGGCGAAGCCAAGTAGTCAGACACCCTGACTGCCAGCTCAGCTGACAAATAAATCCGGATCTCCCCGCACGCTCTCCGCGGCGCAGGGGAACTGACAGGATGGCCGCTCACAAGGTGAGCTGCCGTCCTGTCAGTCCGTACACCACACAAAATTTCTAGACAGAGGGGTTCACATGGCGAACTACACTGCCGCTGATATCAAGGCTCTGCGCGAGCGCACGGGCGCCGGCATGATGGATGTCAAGAAGGCTCTTGACGAAGCCAACGGTGACGCCGAGAAGGCCATCGAAATCATCCGCATCAAGGGCCTCAAGGGCGCCACCAAGCGCGAAGGCCGCTCCACCGCAGAAGGCCTGGTTGCTGCCAAGGTCGACGGCGGCGTTGGCGTGATGATTGAAGTCAACTGCGAGACCGACTTCGTCGCGAAGGCTGACAAGTTCATCCAGCTCGCCGACAAGGTCCTGGCCATTGCAGTCGAGTCCGGCGCTGCCGATCTCGATACCCTGCTGGCCACCGAGGTCGACGGCAAGCCGCTGTCCGAGGTCGTCGTCGAAGAAGGCGCCGTTCTGGGCGAGAAGGTTGTTGTCCGCCGCATCTCCCGCATCGAGGGCGCAACGGTCGACGCTTACCTGCACAAGACCTCCAAGGATCTCCCGGCCCAGGTCGGCGTCCTGTTCGCTGTTGACGGCGAAGGCGAAGCCGCTGCCACCGCAGCCCACGACGTCGCCGTCCACATCGCCGCGATGTCCCCGAACTACCTCTCCCGTGAGGATGTTCCGGCCGAGCTCGTCGAGTCCGAGCGTCGCATCGCCGAGGAGACCGCCAAGGCTGAAGGCAAGCCTGAAGCAGCTATGACCAAGATCGTCGAAGGCCGCGTCACGGGCTTCTACAAGGGCGAGGTCCTCCTCGACCAGGCATTCGCCAAGGATGCCAAGAAGTCTGTTGCGCAGGTCCTCGAAGAGGCCGGCGTCAAGGGCACCGCATTCACGCGTTTCCGCGTCGGTTCCTAGTCAGACACCAGTCAGACACTAGTCAGACACGCTGAGGGGGTGGTCACTGCGGTGGCCACCCCTTTGCATGCACCCGGGACACCCTCCCGGACAAATCCGGGCAGTCCCGGAAAGATCCGGAAAATCCGGGTCCGGGCCGAATGACTCCTTTGGCCCCCGGCACGATAACCTTTTGCAGAGTTCACCAACGGGAAGGCACCATGGAAACCGTCACTACTTCAGCCCAGCCAAAGAAGAGCCGGCGCCGAGTCCTGTTGAAGCTTTCCGGCGAGGTCTTCGGCGGCGGGAAGCTGGGCGTCGACCCTGACACTGTCCGCGGCGTGGCCAAGCAGATCGCCGCGGCGGTCCCCGACGTGGAAGTCGCGATCGTCGTCGGCGGTGGAAACTTCTTCCGCGGCGCCGAACTGTCGCAGAGCGGCATGGACCGTTCCCGCGCCGATTACATGGGCATGCTCGGCACGGTCATGAACTGCCTGGCCCTCCAGGACTTCCTGGAACAGGCCGGCGTCGAAACCCGTGTGCAGAGCGCCATCACCATGGGCCAGGTGGCAGAGGCGTACATTCCGCGCCGCGCCATCCGCCACATGGAAAAGGGCCGTGTGGTCATCTTCGGCGCCGGCGCCGGACTGCCGTACTTCTCCACCGACACCGTGGCCGCGCAGCGTGCCATGGAGGTCCACGCCGACGTTGTCCTGATGGCGAAGAGCGGGGTGGACGGCGTCTACACCGCAGACCCGAAGAAGGACCCCACGGCCGAGAAGCTGCACCACCTCAGCTACGACGACGCCCTGCGCCGCGACATCCGCGTGATGGACCAGACCGCCATGACCATGTGCAAGGACAACAACCTCACCATGGTGGTGTTCGGCATGGAAGGCGAAGGCAACGTCACCCGGGCCATCCTCGGCGAGGACCTGGGCACCGTCGTCACCCCTAGCAACGGCTAGGATGTTTTCAGGACATTTCCGCACCTCGAAGCCCGGGGCCAGCAGGCGGAACGCCACCAAGACCGTGCAGCACCCCGCCAGTGGCGGGTGCACCAATTTCTGAGGAGAGATCGTGATCGAAGAAACCTTGCTCGAAGCCGGGGACAAGATGGACAAGGCGGTTGAAGTAGCCAAGGAAGACTTCGCCTCGATCCGCACCGGCCGCGCCAACCCGGGCCTCTACAACAAGGTGCTGGTGGACTACTACGGCTCACCCACACCGTTGCAGCAGCTGGCCTCCTTTGCCATTCCGGACGCCCGCACCATCCTCATCACGCCGTTCGACAAGACCGCCCTGCGGGACATCGAGCGTGCCCTGAGCGACTCCGAAGTGGGCGCCAACCCCTCCAACGACGGCAACGTCATCCGGATCACCATCCCGGACCTGACGGCCGAGCGCCGCAAGGAATACGTCAAGATCGTCAAGTCCAAGGGCGAGGACGCCAAGGTGTCCATCCGCAACATCCGCCGCAAGGCCAAGGAAACCCTGGACAAGCTGGTCAAGGACGGCGAAGCCGGCGAGGACGAGGGCAGCCGGGGCGAAAGGAACTGGACGCCATCACCAAGGCCCACGTCGACGGCATCGACGAGCTTCTCAAGCGCAAGGAAGCCGAGCTGCTCGAGGTCTGATGGCGCAGGAACAGGGGACCCCGGAGCGCACCTCCGGGTACGGGGAAGCAGCGGAGGAACCCGACGCCGAAGGCGGGCAGGAATCTTCCCGCCGCCACCGCTGTGGGTCTCGGCATGCTCATCTTCGTCCTTGGCGGATTGTTGTTCCTTCCGCTGGGGTTCGTGCTCATTGTCACCACCTTCGCGATCTTCGGTGTCTGGGAAGTCTTCCGGGCCCTGGAGACCTCGGGCACCAGGCTGCCGATCATCCCGGTGATGACGGGCACGGTTGCGATGCCGGCCGCGGCCTACTTCGGCGGGCTCGAAAGCCTCCTGTTCGCGATGATGCTCAGCAGTGTCGCCGCGCTGATCTGGCGGTCCCTCGAAGGCGCCGCAGGATCCGCGCGCAGCATTTTCGCCGGCGTCTTCACGCTGGCCTGGGTCCCGTTCCTGATCAGCTTCGCCGTGCTGCCGCTGCACACGTTCGTGGGGGAGACACCGGTGGGGCTCTGGCCCGACGGCGCTATTCCTCCGGGAGCGTGGCAGATCGCCACCCTCCTGCTGCTGGTGGTGGCCAATGACACCTTCGGATACCTCGTGGGCGCCTCGCTCGGCAAGCATCCGATGGCGCCGAAGATCAGCCCTAAAAGAGCTGGGAAGGCTTCGCCGGATCCATGGGCGGGGCCACGGCAGTCGGTGTGCTTGCCGCCGTTTTCCTGCTGGACAAGCCCTGGTGGGTGGGCGTGGCGCTGGCCGTCGGCATGGTCGCCGCGGCCACCGCAGGGGACCTCTCGGAATCCATGGTGAAGCGCGAACTCGGCATCAAGGACATGAGCAGCATCCTGCCCGGCCACGGCGGGGTCATGGACCGCCTGGACTCGATCGTCTTCGCGTCCCCGGTGGCCTTTATCCTCTACTCAATCTTTGCCGGCGCGTGAAGAACTTCCGCTTCCGCCCCCGGCCCTAGAATGGTGCCGGGCAAACCAGCCGAACGGCATTGAAGGAAACAACAGTAACAGTGGACATTCAACGGCAGATTCCTGCTTCCTTTGACCGCGTGCAGCGGAATCAGTACGGCTACAACGCCAAGCAAGTGGACCAGTTCATGCAGCGGGCCCGGGTGTCGTTCGAATCGCCCCGTTCCGCCGCCCGGCCGGTCAAGAGCGCCGACGTCAGGGCAGTCTCCTTTGACCCCGTCAAGGGCGGCTATGCCGCATCCGACGTGGACGCCGCCCTGGACCGCCTTGAGGACGCCCTCGCCTTGCGGGAGCGCGACGAGCTGGTGGCCGAACGCGGCGAGGACGCCTGGCTCCGCGAGATCGGCCGGCTGGCGGCCTGCTCCGCGGACGGCTGCACCGTCCCGACGGCCAGCGCTTCCGGCGTCCGGCCAAGGCCAAGGCGCGCAGCTACAACACCACGGACGTGGATGACCTCTGCCATGACCTGATCGGCTACCTCGAAGAGGACAAGCCGCTGAGCGTGGACAACGTGCGCCGCGCCGTCTTCCGGCCCGCCGTCGGCAAGGACGGCTACGAGGAAAACCAGGTGGATGCCTTCCTGGACCGCGTCGTCGAGCTGATGGCCGCCATCGACTGAGCGCCCTCAGCGCTCGGTGACCAACGGCCGTTCCGGAGTGTGCAGCCGGGTCATCAGCCGGGTGATGGTCCGCGGCACGCGGCCGCGGGTGGCGCGGGAGACCAGGACCATCACTGCAAACGCCGCGGGCACCGTCCAGGCAGCAGGCTGCGCCAGCCAGGCCGGGGTTCCGCCGGGACTCAGCCAGGCTCCGGCCACCATCGCCCCGCCGCACAGCACCGCTCCGGTCACCATGCCGGCGATCGCCCCGGCGTCGGTCAGTCCGCGCCACCAGATGCCCAGCAGCAGCACCGGACAGATCGTCGATGCGGTGAAAGCAAACACCATTCCCACGCTCCCGGCCAGCGCGAGCGAACCCGTCATGGACGCGATGCCCAGCGGGACCACCGCCGAGATCACGGCCGCCCGCCGGAAGCCTTGCACACTGCCGCCGAACAGGTCCTGGCTGATCACCCCGGCGAGCGAGACCACCAGCCCGGAGGTTGTGGACAGGAACGCGGCAAACGCTCCGGCCACCACCAGCGCGGACAGCAGGTCACCGGCCATCCCGCCAACCAGCTCCCCGGGCAGCAGCAGGACCAGTGCATCCGCCTGCCCGCTCTGCGCCAGGTGCGGGGCAAAGACCCGGCCGATCAGCCCGTACGCCGTCGGAAACAGGTAGAAGACCGACAACAGGCCCAGGACTATCAGGGTGGTCCGGCGGGCCGACTGCCCGTCCGGGTTCGTGTAGAAGCGCACCAGCACATGCGGCAGGCCCAGCGTCCCGAACAGCAGCGCCACGAGCAGGGAAATGTTCTGGTACATGCCGGCCGGGGCCGCGCCGGTGGGGTTCGCGGACGCCTCGGCCACCGCCGGAGTTCCGGAGTCCGCCAGGACAAAGACGATGAACAGGATCGGCACCGCCAGCGCCGTCAACTTCAGCCAGTACTGGAACGCCTGGACAAAGGTAATGGACCGCATGCCGCCCGCGACGACCGTGACGCAGACGACGGCGACCACCGCCACCATCCCCACCCACGCCGGCAGCCCGGTGGTGATCCGGATGGCCAGCGCCGCGCCGTGGAGCTGCGGGACGATATAGAGCCAGCCGACAATCACGACGACGACGCTCGTGACGCTGCGGACCACCCGCGAATCGAGCCGCGCCTCGGTGAAGTCGGGAATCGTGTAGGCACCGGAACGGCGCAGCGGGGCGGCGACGAAGAGCAGCAGCATCAGGTACCCCGCGGTGTATCCCACCGGAAACCAGAGGGCGTCCGTGCCGGAGAGCAGGATGAGCCCGGCCACGCCGAGGAAACTCGCCGCCGACAGGTATTCGCCGCCGATCGCCGAGGCGTTCCACCAGGGCCGGACCGTCCGGGACGCCACGTAGAAGTCCCCGGTGGTGCGCGAGATCCGCAGCCCGTAGAAACCGATCCCGGCCGTGGCCAGCGAGACGGCGGCGAACGCCGCGATGGCGACGGCCGGGTTCACGGGCGCCTCACTTGTCCCCGACGAGATCCCGGTAGCGGGATTCGTTCCGGGCCGCGGTCCGGATATACAGCCAGGCGCTGAGCCCGACCACCGGGTAGATCCCCGCGCCCAGCAGCACCCAGTCGAAGGGAAGGCCCATGATTGTTGACTCCGCGAGCCCGGGGACCAGCCCCAGCATCAGCGGGAACGCGACCAGGATCAGCAGGAACCCCGCCGCCACCACCACCCCGAGCCGCAGCTGGGAACGGATCAGCGAGCGGACAAACACCTGGCCGGCGTCGGATTCCTCGGCGGCCTCGCGCGTCGCGGCGGCCGACCGCGCGGCCGTCAGTGCGCTGACTGCCGTCCCGTTGCCCGACGTTGCGCTGCCTGCCGTGCCGCTGCCTGCCGTCATGCTGCGGGGCGCGGTGACGCGGACGCGGGTCATGCCTGCGGCCGGATCCGGGTCGCCTCAAGCTTTTCCCGCACGGACGGCAGGTGCCGCCGGCTGATCGGCAGTTCGGCGCCCGTCACGGTGACACTGGGACGGGCTGCGGCGAGCTTCATGTGGCTGACGTGGTTCAGCGCGATGAGGTAGGACCGGTGGATGCGGATAAAACCTGCTTCGGCCCATTGCTGTTCCAGGTCGGCCAGCGGAACCCGGATGAGGTAGCTGGCGTCCGCGGTGTGCAGCCTGGCGTAGTCGCCCTGGGCCTGGACATAGGTGACGTCCTCGCGGCGGATCATCTTGGTGGTGCCGCCGAGGTCCACGGTGATCATCTCAGGCCGAGGGGCGCCGTCCTTGAGCAGTTCGCTGATCCTGCCGATCGACTTCGCCAGCCGCTCGGCGCGGACGGGTTTCAGGAGATAGTCGACGGCGGCCAGCTCGAAGGCCTCCAGGGCGCAGTCCTCATCGGCTGTAACAAAAACCACCGCGGGCGGCCTGCTGCTGCGCGAGATGACGCGCGCGATGTCCAGGCCTGAGAGCGCCGGCATGTGGATGTCCAGGAAAACGGCGTCGACAGCCTCGGCCTCGAGGGCCCGCAGGGCCTCGGTCCCGGAGGACGCGCGGTAGATGGTGCCGATCCGGTCGTCCCGGCCGAGCAGGAAGGCCAGTTCCTCCACAGCGGGCAGCTCGTCATCGGCGACGAGGACGTTAATCATGGATCAAGACTACTGCCGCAGGCACTTCAGCCGGCCGCAGGCTCAGGCATCGTGGCGGGGCTGCGACTTGGGGACGCGCATCGTGATCAGTGTGCCCTCCCCGGGCGCGGTCTCGATCACCAGCCCGTTGTCGTCGCCGTAGACCTGCCGCAGCCGGGCATCGACGTTGCGCAGCCCCACGTGATCGCCCTCGCCGTGCCCGGCGAGGACCGCCCGCAGCTGCTCCGGGTCCATGCCCACACCGTCGTCCTCGATGGTCACCTCCGCGAAGGCACCGGAATCGTTGGCCGTGATGGAGATGTGGCCGGGCCCTCCTTCGCCTCGAGGCCGTGCCGGACCGCGTTTTCCACCAAGGGCTGCAGGCTCAGGAACGGGATCACGGTGCTGAGCACTTCGGGGGCGATCCGCAAACTCACTTGCACGCGGTCGCCGAACCGGGCGCGTTCCAGCAGCAGGTAGCGGTCGATGCAGCGCAGTTCCTCGGCGAGGGTGGTGAAGTCACCGTGCCGGCGGAAGGAATAACGGGTGAAGTCCGCGAACTCCACCACCAGCTCGCGCGCCCGGACCGGGTCCGTGTTGATGAAGGAGGCGATCGCGTTCAGGGAGTTGTAGATGAAGTGCGGACTGATCTGGGCCCGGAGGGCGCGCACCTCGGCCTCCATCAGCAGCGTGCGCGACGCGTCGAGTTCGGCCAGTTCCACCTGCGTCGCCACCCAGTCGGCCACCTCGCTGGTGGCACGGACCAGGCCGCCCCCACCGCGGGGGCGAAGGCGGCCACCACGCCCACCACCCTGGTCCCGGTCTTGATCGGGGCGATCACCGCGGCGCGTTCCACGTCCGTACGGGTGGCGACGGCGCCGGCGCCCTGTGCCAGTTCCTGCACCTCGCCGGCCGGGATCACGGCGGTGTGGCCGCCGTCGAGCACTCCTGCCGACAGCTCCATGAGGAGCGGCTTGAGCTCCTCCCCGGCCCCGTCCCAGGCGAGGACCCCGGACGTGTCGGTGATCGCCAGCGCGTCGCAGCCCAGCAGGCTGCGGAGCTGCCGGCTGGCCTTCGCGGCGCCGGCCGGATTGAGCCCGGTCCGCAGATGCTGGCCGGCGCGCGAGGCCGCGTGCAGCGTCTTGTACGTGGCCCGCTCCGACTCGGTGCCAAGGTCCCGGAAGGAGCGGAGCACCTTGAGCCCAACGGCGACGACGACGGCGATCGCCGCCGCGATCACGGCGATGGCGGCGGCGGTGAACAGGGAGAGTCGGGCATGGGCCCAGCGTATCGCGGCGCCTGCCGGGCAGGGACAGAACGGCCGGCGGCGGCACTGCGGCACTGCTGAACGGCACCGTTAAACGCAGCATCGGGACCGCTGAGCGACGCAGGGCCGGGCGGTTCTGGATGTTGGCTGCGTCACGCGAGACAGTGATTGCAGTCACATTGGCCCGTGGGCTGTTCGGAGCAGGTCAGAGCAAGCCGGTGTGGACTCGCCAGTCTCAATGAGGAGGAACGATGGGTCACGAAGCCCAAGAAACGGACGCTACGGCGGCCGTGGACTTCAAGGAAGTCCAGTCGACGGAGCGGTTCCAGGAACTGCGCAAACGTCACCGCAGCTTTGTCTTTCCGATGGCCATTGCATTCCTGCTCTGGTACTTCGCCTATGTCCTGCTGGCCGACTACGCGGTGGAATTCATGTCCACCAAGGTTTGGGGCAACATCAACATCGGCCTGATCATGGGCCTGCTTCAGTTCGTGACCACGTTCGCCATCACCGGCTGGTACGTCAGCTACTCGAACCGGCGTCTGGACCCGATCGCAGCGGAAATCCGCAATGAAATTGAAGGCCACGAGTTCGACAAGCACGGCAATCCAGTGAGCGGATCGGCAAAATGACAACAACGATGGTTCCCGCGGTCGACGTCGCCGCCCTCAAAGACACCACCCTGCTGAACATGGGCATCTTCGCCCTGTTTGTGGCGGTCACCATGGTGATCGTCTTCCGCGCCAGCCGCAACAACAAAACCGCCGCCGACTACTACGCGGCCGGCCGTTCCTTCACCGGGTCGCAGAACGGCACCGCCATCGCCGGCGACTACCTGTCCGCCGCGTCCTTCCTGGGCATCACCGGCGCCATCGCCATCAACGGCTACGACGGCTTTATGTACTCCATCGGCTTCCTCGTCGCCTGGCTCGTCGCCCTGCTGCTCGTCGCCGAGCTCCTGCGCAACACGGGCAAGTTCACCATGGCCGATGTTCTCTCCTTCCGGCTCAAGCAGCGCCCCGTGCGCATCGCGGCCGCCATCTCCACCCTCGCGGTCTGCTTCTTCTACCTCCTGGCCCAGATGGCCGGCGCGGGCAGCCTGATCTCGCTGCTGCTGGGCATCAGCGACTGGGGCGGGCAGGCACTGGTGATCATCGTCGTCGGCGCCCTGATGATCATGTACGTTCTGATCGGCGGCATGAAGGGCACCACCTGGGTCCAGATCATCAAGGCCATCCTTCTGATCGCCGGCGCCGCGGTCATGACCTTCTGGGTCCTCGCCATCTACGGCTTCAACCTCTCCGACCTGCTCGGCGGCGCGGTGGAAACCGCGGGCAACCCGAACATCCTCAACCCGGGCCTTCAGTACGGCAAGACCGAGACCTCCAAGCTCGACTTCCTGTCCCTCGGCCTGGCCCTGGTCCTGGCACCGCGGCCCTGCCGCACGTGCTGATGCGCTTCTACACGGTCCCGACCGCCAAGGAAGCCCGCAAGTCCGTGGTCTGGTCCATCTGGCTGATCGGCCTGTTCTACCTGTTCACGCTGGTGCTCGGCTACGGTGCCGCCGCGCTGGTGGGTGCTGAGACCATCAAGGCCGCTCCGGGCGGCGTCAACTCGGCCGCCCCGCTGCTCGCGTTCCACCTCGGCGGACCGCTGCTGCTCGGCTTCATCTCGGCGGTGGCGTTCGCGACCATCCTGGCCGTCGTCGCCGGCCTCACCATCACCGCGGCGGCCTCGTTCGCCCACGACATCTACGCCAACGTCCTGGCCAAGGGCAAGGCCGACCCCGACACCGAAGTCAAGGTGGCGCGGAAGACCGTCGTTGTGATCGGTGTGCTGGCCATCATCGGCGGCATCTTCGCCAACGGGCAGAACGTGGCCTTCCTCGTGGCGCTGGCCTTCGCCGTGGCGGCCTCCGCCAACCTGCCCACCATCCTGTACTCGCTGTTCTGGCGCCGCTTCACCACCCAGGGCGCCATCTGGAGCATGTACGGCGGCCTGGGCTCGGCGATCATCCTGATCGCCCTGTCCCCGGTGGTCTCGGGAGCCAAGACGTCCATGATCCCGGGTGCCAACTTCGCGATCTTCCCGCTGAGCAACCCGGGCATCGTCTCCATCCCGCTCGCGTTCTTCCTTGGCTGGCTGGGCACCGTCCTGGACAAGAAGCTGGAAGACACCACCAAGCAGGCCGAAATGGAAGTCCGCTCCCTCACGGGGGTGGGCGCCGAAAAGGCCACCAACCACTAGCAACCACCCGCCGGTGATCTACGCCGGCTGGCACAACGGCAGGAGCCCCCATGCAACCGCATGGGGGCTCCTGCCGTTTGGCCGTGAACCCTGTGGCTGTGGCCGCTGCGGCGCCGCTGCCGCGCCGCCGGGCTGTCGTCAGCCTTCGGCGGAGCCACGCTCCAGCAGCGGCTGAACCCGGAAGGGGATCATCTCACTCATGGCCAGGGCGGTGTCCGTCCGGTCCACTCCGTCGCAGGCCAGGATCTTGCCGTTGATCCGAAAGAGGTCCTCGGCGTCGAGCGCCACCACCCGCAGCAGCAGGTCCGCCGAGCCGGTCAGGCCGTAGCCCTCCAGGATCTCCGGAATATCGGCCAGTTCCGCCGCCAGCCGGCCGAGCTTCTGCTGCTGGACGTGCACCGAGATGAAGGCCATCAGCGGGTAGCCCAGCGAGGCCGGATTGATGCGGCGCTCGAAGGACAGAAAGACGTGTTTCTTCTCCAGCTGCGCCATCCTAGCCTGCACGGTATTCCGCGACAGCCCCAGCTTCTGCGCCAGCGCCACGACGGTCCGCCGGGGATCGCGGGCCATGGCCGAAAGCAGGCGGGTGTCGGTGCCATCCAAGGGTTGCATAATGCGCAAGATTAGCACGGTGCCAAGCCGCCAGACAGTGCAGAATGCTCAACTTCTTCGAAGGTGGTTGTACCCAATGGGCATTGTGAGTAGGGTCACAACTATCCGGGGCAACGGCGCCCGGGCGGCCGGCGCGCACCGGGATCACGAGTCCTGCGAGCACCGGTCAGACGACGTCAGAAGGTGCGGACAACTGTGTTTACCGACGACGCGGGCAAGGGCGGCATTGCCGCCGGCGGCCCCGGGAACAGTGCAGAATCAAACAGGCGGACGGGCGGGGATCTTGTCCAGCTCGTCACTCCCGGGGAGAACGGGTAAGCCATCCCGAGTTCGATCCCTGGCTCCAGGATGTCACCGACGAGCAGCTCGGCGCGCTCTACGAAGACATGGTGGTCATCCGCCGGATCGACGCCGAGGCCACCGCGCTGCAGCGCCAGGGTGAACTCGCGCTCTGGCCGCCGCTGCTGGGCCAGGAAGCCTCCCAGATCGGCTCGGCCAGAGCCCTCCGCGACGACGATTTCGTCTTCCCCAGCTACCGCGACAACGGCGTCGCCTACTGCCGCGGGGTCAACCCGGAAGACATCGTCAAGGCCTGGCGGGGCAATGCCCTGGCCGGCTGGGATCCGTACACGGTCAACGTCGCCACACAGCAGATCATCATCGGCGCCCAGACCCTGCACGCCACCGGCTACGCGATGGGAATCCAGAACGACGGCGCCGATTCGGTCGCCGTGGCCTACTTCGGCGACGGCGCCACCAGCGAGGGCGATGTCAACGAGGCCCTGGTGTTCGCCGCCAGCTTCCAGTCCCCGGTGGTCTTCTTCTGCCAGAACAACCACTGGGCAATTTCCGAGCCGGTCCGGCTGCAGTCCCACATCCAGATCGCGGACCGCGCCGCCGGCTTCGGCATCCCCAGCATGCGGGTGGACGGCAATGATGTCCTGGCCGTCATGGCCGCAACCCGCATCGCCATCGACCGTGCACGCCACGGCGGCGGCCCCACTTTCATCGAGGCCGTCACCTACCGCATGGGCCCGCACACGACGGCGGATGATCCCACCCGCTACCGTGACGCCAACGAGCTCGAGGACTGGGCGGCCAAGGACCCGATCGCCCGGCTGAAGTCGCTGCTGGAACGCAAGGGGCTGCTCACCGAGGACCTCGAAACCGCCGTCGCCGCCAAGGCCGACGCCGTGGCCAAGGCGCTGCGGGCAGGCACAATCAACATGCCCGAGCCGCAGCCGATGGACATCTTCAAACACGTCTACAGCACCCCCAATTCCACGCTGGAGCGCCAGCAGGACCACTATTCCCGTTACCTGGCTTCCTTCGGCGATCCCGCAGAAGCCGCTTCTGAAGAAGGTGCACGCTGATGACGAAGATGACCTTTGCCCGAGCCATCAATTCGGGCCTCCGCAAGTCCCTGGAGAACGACCCCAAGGTGATCCTCATGGGCGAGGACATCGGCGCCCTCGGTGGTGTCTTCCGCGTCACCGACGGCCTGCAGAAGGACTTCGGGAAGCACCGGGTGGTGGACACCCCGCTCGCCGAGTCCGGCATCATGGGCACCGCCGTCGGACTCGCGTACCGCGGCTACCGCCCGGTGGTGGAGATCCAGTTCGACGGCTTCATCTACCCGGCCTTCGACCAGATCGTCAGCCAGGTCGCCAAGATGCACTACCGCACCCAGGGAGCGGTCAAGATGCCCATCACCATCCGCGTGCCCTTCGGCGGCGGCATCGGCTCCCCGGAACACCACTCCGAGTCGCCGGAGGCCTACTTCACCCACACCTCGGGGCTGCGCGTCATCAGCGTCTCCAACCCCCAGGATGCCTACACGATGATCCAGCAGGCCATCGCCTCGGATGATCCGGTGCTGTACTTCGAGCCCAAGCGCCGCTACCACGACAAGGGCGAGGTGGACGAGACCCTTGACCTCAGCGCCGCCCTGTCCCTGGAGAAGGCCCGGGTGGTCACCGAAGGCACGGACGTGACGCTCGTGGCCTACGGCCCGCTCGTCAAGACCGCCAAGGACGCCGCCCTCGCCGCCGCGGACGAGGGCGTGTCGATCGAAGTCATCGACCTGCGCTCGCTCGCCCCGCTGGACTTCGCCACCCTGGAGGCCTCGGTCCGGAAGACCGGCCGCCTGGTCATCACCCATGAGGCCTCCCAGACCGGCGGCATCGGCGCCGAGGTTGCCGCCAGCATCACCGAACGCTGCTTCTACCACCTCGAGGCTGCCCCGGTCCGGGTCACCGGCTTCGATGTCCCGTACCCCTATTCGAAGCTTGAAATGCACCACCTCCCGGGTCTGGACCGGATCCTGGACGGCGTGGACCGTGCCCTGGGCCGCCCCAACTCCCTGAGCGGGCTGGAAGGATGAGCGCCACCATGATCAAGGAGTTCAGGCTGCCGGACCTCGGCGAGGGTCTCACTGAATCGGAAATCGTCGCGTGGAAGGTCGCGGTGGGGGATACTGTCGCGCTCAACCAGATCATCGCGGAGGTCGAAACGGCCAAGGCCGTCGTCGAACTGCCCTCGCCGTTTGCCGGTGTGGTCGCGGTCCTGCACGAACAGCCGGGCACCGTCGTCGAGGTGGGCAAGCCGATCGTTTCCTTCGAAGTAGAGGGCGACGACGGCGGTCCCGCCGCCGGTTCTGGAACTGCCGGAGGTGCCAGCGCAGACGCGCCGGCCAAGCGTGAACCGAACCTGGTTGGCTACGGCGCCGTCCTGGAGAATTCCGGCCGGCCGCCCGCCGCGCCCGCAGCTTCGCCGCCCCGGCCGGAGCCGTCGCCGCGCCTGCCCCCGTGGTTGAGCCGGTCGCGCCCGCCCCGGCGGTTGAGCCGGTCGCGCCCGCGCCGGTGGTTGCGGAGGCACCGCATGCCGCACCCCGGTCCGCGGAACGCCCGCGGTCCACGCCGCCGGTGCGCAAGCTGGCCAAGGACCTCGGCGTCGACCTCGCCGCGGTCACCGGTACCGGCGAGCACGGGCTCATCACCCGCGACGATGTGCGCAACTTTGTCGGCGGGGAGACCTGCCGGTGGCGCCGCACGACCTGGCCGGTGTGCCCGCGCAGGCTCCGGCGCAGGGCGAGCGGGAAACCCGGACGCCGATCAAGGGCGTCCGGAAGTTCACTGCCGCCGCCATGGTTTCCAGCGCTTTCACCGCACCGCACGTCACGGAGTTCCTCACCGTCGACGTCACCCCGACCATGGAACTGCTGGCGAAGCTCAAGGCAAGCCGTGCGTTTGCCGGCTACAAGCTCACGCCGCTGACCATCGTGGCGAAGGCCGTGCTCATCGCCCTGCGCAACCACCCCACGCTCAACACCCGCTGGGACGAGGCGAAGCAGGAGATCGTGCAGTACAACTACGTGAACCTGGGCATCGCGGCCGCCACGCCACGCGGCCTGACCGTGCCGAACATCAAGGACGCCGACCGGATGTCCCTGCTGGAGATCTCCACGGCCCTGACCGAGCTGACGGACACGGCGCGCGCCGGCAAGACCGCACCGGCGGAGCTTTCGGGCGGCACCATCTCCATCACCAACATCGGGGTCTTCGGCATCGATGCCGGCACACCCATCCTCAACCCGGGTGAGGCTGCGATTTTGGCCCTCGGTGCCGTGCGGAAGATGCCCTGGGAGTACCAGGACGAGGTGGCACTGCGCCAGGTCATGACGCTCAGCCTGTCCTTCGACCACCGCCTAGTGGACGGCGAGCAGGGCTCACGCTTCCTCCAGGACCTCGGCGCCATCCTGTCCGACCCGGGCATGGCGCTCGCCATGGTCTAGCAGACCCAAGCGCAGAGCTGCCGGCCGTCTCTTCCCAGGGGCGGCCGGCAGTTTTGTTGTGTCTGGAGTACTTTGGCGACGGCGCATTTGCCGTCCGGAGGCACTTTGCGGCCAAAGTCCGACGTCGGGGCCCTGAGTGTCGGCGTGTCCGCGCCAAAGTGCCCCCGGACCGCGGGGGTGAACCGCGGGCGGCGTGAGCCGGAAGAGAGCAGGGGACGCCGGGGCCCCTGTGCTCAGCCGGGCAGGCCGGGGCGGCCGGGGCCATGAGGGCCGCCAGCGCCATACTCTGCAGCAGGGGCCGGGCCCGCTTGACCGCGATCCGCCGCCCGTGGCTGCGCACCGAGTGCGGGGTGGAGTTGATCAGGCCGAACGTGGCGTGGGCACGCATCCGGAGTTCGGCATCCTCGGTGCCGGTGTGCAGTCCGGCCAGGACGTCGACCCACACCTCCACATAGTTTCGTTGCAGCGTGCGGACCTCGGCCTGGTCGTCGTCGGCGAGGTTGCTGAAGTCCTGGTCCTGCACCCGGATGACGTCGGGATTGTCGAGCGCGAAGTCCACGTGGAACTCGACCAGGCGGCGCAGCGCAACGGCGGCGTCGTCGGAATCGGCAACCACGCGCCGGCCGCCGTCGAGCAGGTCCTGGCTGACACTCAGCAGCAGCGCCCCCAGAACGGCCTGCTTGCCCGCGAAATGCCGGTAGACCGCCGGCCCGCTGACACCGGCCGCGGCGCCCAGGTCCTCCAGCGACACACGGTTGAACCCGTCGACGGCGAACAGGGCGGCCGCCGAGGACAGCAGCGCCTGGCGGCGGTTCTCCTTGGCCTGGCCGCGCTGGGTGGTGGGCGGCAACGGCGTCGGCGGCAGGACGGCCGCGGGCGGCGCGCCGGTCTGGTTCGTCTGGCTGGGGTCGGTCACCGGCACATTCCTCGTCTTATGAACCAGCCGCCCGCGCGGCGCCGCGCAGGGTGCTGTGTTGGACATCACAGTTAATAGAGACTAACCTAAATCTCAGTTATGCGGTACTAACCGAAGTGGCTGGAACGGGCGCAACAGAGGCCCCCAGCATGAAGGCCCGGAACGGAAGCAGTCAATGGAGACAATCGCCAGCCACGTGGACGCCACGAGCGCCGCCTTCGCCGCGAACCGCGAGGCCCAGCTGGGGCTGGCCCGCGAGCTGAAGGAACGCCTCGCCACGGCAGCCCTGGGCGGGCCGGAAAAGTCCCGGGAACGCCATGTGGCCCGAGGCAAACTCCTGCCGCGCGAACGCATCGACCAGCTGCTCGATGACGGCAGCCCGTTTCTGGAGATCGCGCCGCTGGCCGCCAACGGCATGTACAACGACGATTCGCCCGGTGCAGGTGTGATCGCCGGGATCGGCCTAATCCACGGCCGCCAGGTGCTGGTCATTTCCAACGACGCCACGGTCAAGGGCGGCACCTATTACCCGATGACGGTGAAGAAGCACCTCCGGGCCCAGGAAATCGCCCTCGAAAACCGGCTGCCCTGCATCTACCTCGTGGACTCTGGCGGGGCCTTCCTGCCCAAGCAGGACGAGGTCTTCCCGGACAAGGAGCACTTCGGCCGGATCTTCTTCAACCAGGCCAAAATGTCCGCGGCGAAGATCCCGCAGATCGCCTCCGTGATGGGCTCCTGCACCGCCGGCGGCGCCTACGTCCCCGCGATGAGCGACGAGACCGTGATCGTCCGCAACCAGGGCACCATCTTCCTGGGCGGCCCGCCGCTGGTGAAAGCCGCGATCGGGGAGATCGTCACGGCGGAGGAACTCGGCGGCGGTGACGTGCACTCGAAGGTCTCCGGGGTCACGGACCACCTGGCCGAGAACGATGAGCATGCCCTCCAGATCGTCCGCGACATCGTCTCCACCCTGCCCCGCCCGGCCGACCCTGCCTGGGACATCGACACCGTCGTCGAACCCCTGGCGGATCCGGAGGAGCTGTACGGCGCCGTCCCCACCGACGTCAACGCGCAGTACGACGTGCGCGAGGTCATCGCCCGGCTGGTGGACGGCAGCCGCTTCCACGAATTCAAGAAGAACTACGGCACCACCCTGGTCACCGGCTTCGCGAAGCTGCACGGCCACCCGGTCGGGATCGTGGCCAACAACGGCGTGCTGTTCAGCGAATCCTCGCTCAAGGGAGCCCACTTCATCGAGCTCTGCGACCAGCGCGGCATCCCGCTGATCTTCCTGCAGAACCTCTCCGGCTTTATGGTCGGCAAGGACTACGAGCAGGGCGGCATCGCCAAAAACGGCGCCAAGATGGTCACCGCCGTCGCCACCGCCCGGGTCCCCAAACTGACCGTGGTGATCGGCGGGTCCTTCGGCGCGGGCAACTACTCCATGTGCGGCCGGGCCTACTCGCCGCGCTTCCTCTGGATGTGGCCGGCGTCCCGGATCTCCGTGATGGGCGGGAACCAGGCCTCCAGCGTGCTCGCCACCGTGAAGCGGGACCAGTACGAGGCCCGCGGCGAGGAATGGTCCGCCGCGGACGAGGACGCGTTCAAAGCCCCGATCAAACAGCAGTACGAGGACCAGGGCAGCCCCTACTATTCCACCGCCCGCCTCTGGGATGACGGCGTGATCGACCCCGCGGACACCCGCACCGTCCTGGGACTGGCGCTCGACGTCGTCTCCCGCACCCCGCTGCCGGAGACCTCCTTCGGCCTTTTCCGGATGTGAGCCAGCAGTGACTACTTCTTCGTCGACTACTCCTCTTTCAACACCCACGACGCCGCTCTTCGGCACCGTACTCGTCGCGAACCGCGGCGAGATCGCCTGCCGCGTGATCCGCACCCTTCGCGCCCTGGGCATCCGTTCGGTGGCCGTCTATTCCGACGCCGACGCCGGAGCCCGGCACGTGCGCGAGGCCGACGTCGCCGTGCGGATCGGCCCCGCCGCGGCGTCCGAGAGCTACCTCAAGATCGAGGCCATCATCCAGGCCTGCCGCGAGACCGGTGCCGAGGCCGTGCACCCGGGCTACGGCTTCCTGAGCGAGAACGTCGACTTCGCCCGGGCCCTGGAAAAGGCGGAGATCACGTTCATCGGTCCCGGCGTCGAATCCCTGAACGTCATGGGCGACAAGATCCGCTCCAAGAACCACGTCACCGGCTACGGCGTTCCGGTGGTTCCGGGCATCGCCGAACCTGGAATGAGCGACGCCCAGCTGATCGGGGCCGCGGCCGGCGTCGGCTTCCCGCTGTTGATCAAGCCCTCCGCCGGCGGCGGCGGGAAGGGCATGCACATCGTCGAGCGCCCCGAGGACCTCGAAGCCACCCTGGCCACCGCCCGGCGGGTCGCGGCCAGCGCGTTCGGCGACGACACCCTGTTCCTGGAACGGCTCGTGCTCACGCCGCGGCACATCGAGGTCCAGGTCCTCGCGGACAACCACGGCAACGTCATCCATCTGGGGAGCGCGAGTGCTCACTGCAGCGCCGGCACCAGAAGGTCATCGAGGAGGCACCCTCCCCGCTGCTGGAATCCCTGCCCGACGGCGCGGACATCCGGGCCCGTCTGGGCGAGGCCGCCTGCAACGCCGCGCGCAGCGTCAACTACTCCGGCGCCGGCACCGTGGAGTTCCTTGTCTCGGACAACGCCCCGGGCGAATTCTTTTTATGGAGATGAACACCCGCCTGCAGGTCGAACACCCGGTCACCGAGATGGTCACCGGTGTCGACCTCGTTGAATGGCAGGTGCGCATCGCCGCCGGCGAGGAACTCACCGTCCGGCAGGACGACGTCGTCCTGACCGGACACTCCGTGGAGGCGCGCGTCTACGCCGAGGTGCCGGAGAGGAATTTCCTGCCGTCCACCGGACGTGTCCTCGTTCTGGACGAGATCCCCGGCCCCGCCCAGCGGCCCGGCGCCCCGGCCCGCAACGAGGTCGAGACAACCCGCGGCCGCGTGCGGGTGGACTCCGCCCTGCTGGACGGCCTGGAGATCTCCTCAAGCTATGACCCGATGATCTCCAAGGTCATCGCGTGGGGCCGGGACCGCACCGCGGCCCTGGATACCCTCGACGAGGCGCTCGCCGGGTACACCGCACTGGGTATCGACACCAACGTCGAATACCTGCGCCTGCTGATCAACGACGCCGACGTCCGCGCCGGCCGGCTCGACACCGGCCTGATCGAGCGGAAGATGCCGGAGTTCTCGTTCCGGCGTGTGGACGACTTCGAACTGGTCGCCGGCGCTGTGTATGCCCTGGCCATGGGGAGCACAACACGGCCGCCGTTGACGGACTGTGGCGGCGGCGGGAGGGCTGGCGTCTCGGCGCTCAGGCTCCACGAATCGTCAGTCTGGGAACACCCGGCGGCGGCGTCGCCTCCGTGTATGTTCACGGCAGCGCAACCTCGGCTGAAGTGACCGTGTCGGTCGGCGACGGCCCGCAACGCCGGGCGTCCCTACAGTTCCGCAGGCGCAACGAGATGGTGCTGACCTTGGACGGTACGGCCCGGGCCTACCGCCTTGCCCCGGTCTACGCCGGACCGGTCGCGCCGACCCCGGACAACCCGACGCCCGGGGTCCCCACCGAACTCTTCCTCGGCAACGAGGGCTGGTCCTGCCGCCTTGAGGTCCTCACCCGCGAGACCCGGCTGGCCCGGGTGCTGGCCGCCGTCGAACGCGAGGAAGGCGCCGCGGACCCGGCGGTGCGCTCGCCGATGCCGGGCACGGTGGTGTCCGTCTCCGTCAGCAATGGGGACGCCGTCACTGCCGGGCAGGTGCTGCTGGCGGTGGAGGCCATGAAGATGGAACACCAGCTCACGGCACCGCTGGACGGGACCGTGCACATCAGCATCGCCTCCGGCGACCTGGTCAAGGCAGACCAGGTCCTGGCCACCATCCACCCCGCTGTTCTCTCGACCGAACCCTCGAAAGCCGAGGACACGATCGAAGAAGCCGTCATCGCCATGGGCGCGGCGGAATAGCTCCAACACCAGACCACCGTTCCTAGACAGCACCACAGACAGCACCACAGACGAAGGAGTCACAATGCCGGATTTTGAACTCAGCGAGGACTACCAGGACCTCAGCAACACCGTCCGCGAATTCGCCGACGAAGTGGTGGCTCCGGTCTCCGCCAAGCACGACGAGGAGCACAGCTTCCCCTACGAGGTGGTCTCCCAGATGGCGGACATGGGCCTCTTCGGCCTTCCCTTCCCGGAGGAGTTCGGCGGCATGGGCGGCGACTACTTCGCCCTGGCCCTTGCCCTCGAACAGCTGGGCCGCGTGGACCAGTCCGTCGCGATCACCCTGGAAGCCGGCGTCTCCCTCGGCGCCATGCCGATCCACCGCTTCGGCAACCCCGCCCAGAAAGAGGAGTGGCTGCCGCTGCTGGCCTCCGGCAAGGCGCTCGCAGGCTTCGGCCTGACCGAACCGGAAGCCGGCTCCGACGCCGGCGGCACCAAAACCACCGCCAAACTGGGCGGCGGGGAGTGGGTCATCAACGGCAACAAGGAGTTCATCACCAACTCCGGCACCGACATCACCCGGCTTGTCACCGTCACCGCGGTGACCGGCCAGGAGGAACGCTCTGACGGCAGCATCAAGAAGGAAATCTCCACCATCCTGGTGCCCACCAACACGCCCGGCTTCAAGGCGGAGAAGGCCTACAACAAGGTCGGCTGGAACGCCTCGGACACGCACCCGCTGACCCTCGACAACGTCCACGTCCCCGAGGCAAACCTCCTCGGCACGCAGGGCCGCGGCTACGCGAACTTCCTCTCCATCCTGGACGAGGGCCGGATCGCGATCGCGGCGCTGGCCGTCGGCGCGGCCCAGGGCTGCGTGGACCAGTCGGTGAAATACGCCAAGGAACGCAGCGCGTTTGGGCAGAACATCGGCAAGTACCAGGCCATCGCGTTCAAGATCGCCCGGATGGAAGCCCGCGCCCACACCGCCCGCCTGGCCTACTACGACGCGGCCGCCCGGATGCTCGCCGGCAAGCCGTTCAAGACGCAGGCGGCCATCGCTAAGATGGTCGCAGGCGAGGCAGCCATGGACAACGCGCGGGACGCCACCCAGGTGTTCGGCGGCTATGGCTTCATCAACGAATTCACCGTGGCGCGCCACTACCGCGACTCCAAGATCCTTGAAGTCGGCGAGGGCACCACGGAGGTCCAGCTGATGCTGATCGCCCGCGAACTGGGGCTCTAACCGGCCCGCTGGCCGCAACCGTCGAGGAAGGATCAACGATGATCAACAAAGTTGTTGCCAGCGCCGCCGAGGCCGTGGCGGACATCCATGACGGCGCCTCGCTCGCCGTCGGCGGGTTCGGTCTGTGCGGCATCCCCGTGGCCTTGATCGAGGCCCTGCATCAGCGCGGGTCCACGAACCTGGAGACCGTCAGCAACAACTGCGGCGTCGACGACTGGGGGCTCGGGATCCTGCTGAAGGACGGCCGGATCCGCCGCACCATCAGCTCCTATGTGGGGGAGAACAAGGAGTTCGCCCGGCAGTACCTCGCCGGCGAGCTCGAGGTGGTCCTCACCCCGCAGGGCACGCTGGCCGAGAAGCTGCGTGCCGGCGGGGCGGGGATCCCGGCCTTCTACACACCGGCCGGCGTCGGCACCCAGGTCTCCGACGGCGGCCTGCCGCAGAAGTACGACGCCGACGGCACCATCGCGATCGCCTCGGCGGCGAAGGAGGTGCGAAGCTTCCACGGCGCCGACTACGTCCTCGAGGAATCGTTGACCCCCGACTTCGGCCTGGTGCACGCCTGGAAGGGCGACCGCCACGGCAACCTCGTCTTCCACGCCACCGCGATGAACTTCAACCCGCTCTGCGCCATGGCAGGAAAGATCACCATCGCCGAGGTCGAGGAGCTCGTGGAGCCCGGCGAGCTGGACCCCGAACACGTCCACATTCCCGGCATCTTCGTGCAGCGCATTGTGCTCGCGCCGGACGTCCAGAAGCGGATCGAGAAGCGGACGGTGGCGCTCTCTGCAGCGTCCGGAAGCTCAGCTGCCGCTACCTCCACTGCAGCCCCCGCAACCAACCCGTCAGGAGCCTAGGCCATGGAATCCAACAGCCTGCCCGGCGCGCCGCCCCGTCCCGAGGCGATCCGCCACGAATACCGGCCCGCCGCCGTCGAGCACCCCGCCGGTGTGGAGAGCAAGGGCTGGACGCGGAACGAACTGGCCGCGCGGGTGGCGCGGGAGCTGCACAACGGGCAGTACGTCAACCTGGGCATCGGCATGCCCACGCTGATTCCCAACTACATCCCCGCCGGCGTCGAAGTGGTACTGCACTCCGAGAACGGGATTCTCGGCGTCGGGCCGTATCCGGCGGAAGACGCGGTGGATCCGGACCTGATCAATGCCGGCAAGGAAACTGTCACGGTCAACAAGGGGGCCGCGTTCTTCGATTCCGCCGCCTCCTTCGGGATGATCCGCGGCGGGCATGTGGATGTCGCGGTGCTCGGGGCGATGGAAGTGGCCCGGAACGGCGACCTGGCCAACTGGATGATCCCCGGCAAGATGGTCAAAGGCATGGGCGGCGCCATGGACCTGGTGTTCGGCGCCAAGAAGGTGATCGTGATGATGGAGCACGTGGACCGGAACGGCCGGCCAAAGATCGTGGAACAGTGCACGCTGCCCCTGACCGGCAAAGCCTGCGTGGACCGGATCATCACGGACCTCGCGGTGATCGACGTCGTGACCGAAGGCGGACAATCCCGGCTGGTGCTGCGCGAACTCGCCCCCAACGTGACGGCCGAGGACGTGGCTGCGGCCACCGGGGCCGAACTCTTCGAGGAAGACCAGGAATTGACGGTATGACAACTGATTCCCAGCACGCGGCTGAACCCCGCGTCATCGAACCCCGCGTCATTGAACAGCGCGGACTCTACTTCGACGAGCTCGAGGAGGACGTGGTCTACGCGCACCGGCCGGGCCGGACGGTCACGGAGGCGGACAACGTCCTCTTCACCACCATGACCATGAACACGCAGGCGCTGCACCTTGACGCCGCGTGGAGCGCGGAGCAGCCCTTCGGCCAGCGCCTGATGAACTCCATGTTCACCCTGGCCACGGTGGTGGGACAGTCCGTCCCGCAGCTGACCCAGGGCACCATCATCGCGCAGCTGGGGCTCACAGACGTGTCCTTCCCGCACCCGATGTACCACGGCGACACCCTGTACACGGAGACCGTGGTGACCGGAAAGCGGCTGTCCTCCTCCCGGCCCGGCCAGGGGATCGTGACCATGAAGCACACCGGCCGGAACCAGCACGGCAAGGTGGTGGCCCTCGCCACCCGCAGCTGCCTGATGTGGACACGGGACGCGCATTCCGAGGCCCGCAACGCGCACAAAAGGGCAGAATAGAGCCATGAGTTTCCTGATGGGCCCCGCCCTGCTGTTCTGCCCCGCCGACCGCCCCGAACGGTACCAGAAGGCCGCCGAGCGCGCCGACGCCGTGATCGTGGACCTTGAGGACGCCGTCGCGCCGGCGGACAAGCAGCGGGCCCGCGGCGCGATCCTCGCCCAGCTCGGCGCCACCGGGGACGTCCCCGAACTGGACCCGAGCCGCACGATCGTCCGGATCAACCCCGCCGGCACGGAGGAGTTCGAGAAGGACCTGCACTGCCTCAAACACACCCCCTACCGGCACATCATGCTGGCAAAGGCCGAAAGCCCCGCCCAGCTCAAGGAGCTTGAGGGCTACAGCGTCATCGCGCTCTGCGAGACGGCGCTGGGCGTGGTGAACGCCGCCGCCATCGCGGCCGAACCCAATGTGGTGGGGCTGATGTGGGGCGCCGAGGATCTGCTCGCCTCGCTCGGCGGCACGTCCAGCAGGACGGACGACGGCGCCTACCGTGCGGTCGCGCTGCACGCCCGCTCCACCGTGCTGCTGGCCGCGCGCGCGTTCGGCAAGGAAGCCGTTGATTCGGTCTACGTCAACATCCCGGATCTTGCCGGCCTCGCAGTCGAAGCCCGCGACGCCGTCGCCTCAGGGTTCGGTTCCAAGGCCTGCATCCACCCGAACCAGGTGGCCGTGGTCCGCGGGGCCTATGCGCCGTCCGAAGCCGACGTCGCAGCGGCCACGGAACTGCTGGCCGCCGCCGCCGCGGCAGGCTCGGGTGTGTTCCAGTTCAACGGCAAGATGATCGACGGGCCCATCCTCAAGCACGCCGAATCCACCCTCCGCCGCGCCGGGCATTAGCTCCGGGAGTTTCCCGCCTTCGGTGTGCTGGCCGGGCGTGTGGCTGGAGCCGCGCGGGCTCCGCGGTGTTGGAGCTGCGCGCCGGCTCCGCGGTGTGGACCTCGTCGATTCACCGCGAATGGCCGCTATGGCGGGTCCTTTAGCGGCCATTTGTGTCAGATGGGTGCACGGTGGCTTCGGCAGGAGGCGTCTTACGGTGTGGACCTCGTCGATTCTCCACGAATGGCCGCTATGGCGGGTCCTTTAGCGGCCATTTGCGTCAGATGGGTGCACGGTGGTGGCCGTTTCCGTCGAATGGGTGCACCCACGGGCCAACTCTGCGTTGTGTCCCGCCACGGCCAACGGACATGCTCGGTGCCGCTCGCGAACGATGGACATGCTCCGTGCCGCTCGTGTACGCCGGACATGCTCAGCGTTTCCATAGGTACCGGTTCTCGGGCCGCCCGGCAGCGCCGTAGCGGGGCGTGAGCCTTGCGAAGCCGTGGATGACCAGGTACTCGAGGTAGCGGCGTGCGCTGACGCGCGACAGGCCGAGTTGAAGGGCCATCCCGGCAGCCGAGACGTCCTCCGGGCTTGACTTGAGCGCCTCGATGACGGCGTCCAGCGTCGGCCGTGACAGGCCCTTCGGCAACCTCACCGCCGGGGCTTCCACCGGGACGGCCGCCGGCCCGGCAACCGGGTCCGCTGCGGAGGCCCGGCGGGTCGGCGCAACGAGACGGTCGATGCTGTCCTGGTCCAATGGCCCGGCAGCCCCGCCCGCGGCAAGTTCCCGGCGAAGAAGCAGGTACTCGTCGAGCTGCTCGTTCAGGGCCTGGGACGTGAAGGGCTTGACCAGATAATGCAGTACGCCGCCGGCCATGGCGCCGCGGACCGTGTCCAGCTCCCTCGACGCCGTGATGACCAGGACGTCCAGTGGCTGCTGGCGGCCGCGGAGCTGCTGCAGCACGTCCAGGCCGGACATGTCCGGAAGGTGGATGTCCAGCAGGACCAGTTCCGGCCGCAGCTCCGCCGCCAGGTCAAGGCCTTGTTGCCCGGTGTGGGCCAGGCTGACGACGTCGAAGCCGCCGCGGGCCAGCAGAAACCCGTGGTGGATCCCGGCGACTGCCACGTCATCGTCAATGATGAGGGTGCGAATGGAGCTCATAGTCTTTGCAGTTCCGCCTCTTTTGTCCGGAGTACCACCGTAAAACAGGCTCCGCCCAGCGCGGACGGCGACACAGACGCCGCGCCGCCCCGGCGCCGGGCCACCCGCTGGACCAGGGCCAGGCCGAAGCCCCGGCTGTTGATGCCCTCGGCCTGCTTGGTGGTGACGCCGGCCTCGAAGACGGCGGCCCGCTCCGGCTCGGGGACACCGGGCCCGTCGTCCTCGACCGTGATGGTGCGTTCGCCGTCGGCAGCTTCCTCAAGCCGGACCGCAACGGTGCTGTCGTAGCCCGCGGCGTCCACCGCGTTGTCGATCAGGTTCCCCAGGACCGTGATGACGTCGCCGGTCCCGTCCGGGGTGCACACCGAATCCGGGCTCACCAGAATTTCCACGCCTCGCTCGGCGCAGACCGTGGACTTGGCTATCAGCAGCGCACGGACGTCATGGTCGGTGACTCCTGCGGCCAGCGGGCGGTTGACGAAGGCGGCGTCGCTGTGGCTGCGGCCCAGGTATTCCACGGCCTTGGCCTGCTCGCCGAGCTCCAGGAGACCAGAGATCACATGCAGTTTGTTGGCGAATTCGTGGGCCTGGGCCCGCAGCGCCTGGGTCACGTCCAGGGCGCCGTCGCGGTCGCGGAGGACCGTGTGGAGTTCGGTCCGGTCGCGGAGAATAAGGACTTTACCCACTTCCCGGCCGTCCACCGTGGCGTCGTTTACCTTGCCCAGCAGGATCCGTTCGCCGGAGAGCACCAGTTCTTCGGTGGCCGATCCGGCGGCGAGCAGCGCAAGGATCCCGGGTTCCAGGCATCCGCTGGCCGGCTGTCCGGTGAATTCCTCGCCGACGCCCAGCAGCCGGCGGGCTTCGTCGTTGACGAGCGCCACCTTCCCGTCGGCGTCGACGGCGACGAGCCCTCGCCCAGGCCGTGGAGCATCGCGTCGCGGGTCTCCAGCAGGGCCGCGATGTCCTCCGGCTCCAGCTTGTAGATCCGCCGCCAGACGAGTTTGGAAATGTACATCGCCCCCAGCGACCCGAGGAGCGCCGCCCCGAGGAGCCAGCCGAACAGCTGCGGCAGATCCTCGTAGAGGTCCTCGGCCAGGGTACGCTCCAGCACGCCGACTGAGGCCGAACCGATCACGGTCCCGTCGGGGGCAAAGATGGGAACCTTGACCCGCCACGACTCACCCAGCGTCCCTGTCTGGGTGCCGACGTAGATCTCGCCGGAGAGCGGCACCGACGGATCGGTGGACACGGGCCGGCCGATTTCCGCCGGGTTCGGGTGGGACTGGCGGACGCCGTCGCGGTCCGTCACCACCACATAGGTGACATTCGAGGCCTGCCGGATGACTTCGGCGATGGGCTGGATGGTCTGCGCCGGCTGAGCCGTGCCGAGGGCATCCACCACGGAGGGCAGCCGGGCCACACTTTCCGCCACCCCGATCAGGCGGCCCTGATACGCGTCCCGGAGTTGCTGTTCCTGCATCCGGATGGTCACGGCCCCCACTGCCGTCAGGACGGCCAGCACAATGCCGAGCTGCAGCGCCACCAGCTGGAAGCGTAAGGGAATCCTGTGAACCATGTCACAAGTTTCCCATCCGGCCGCCGCCTCTCGGCCCAAAACCAGGGCTCCAGGCCGTGACCAATATGACCACTACTACCTCTATGGCCAAATTCTGGCCCCGGCCCCGGGCCGCTCCTAGTCTCTGGGAAGTGATTCCGATGACGTGCATCACATTTCTACTAGGAGAAACCATGACCTCCCACTCCAATTTCACCCGGCCCAACCTCACCCGCCGGGCCGCCCTCGTGGCCGGGGCGGCCGGCGTCGTCCTCGCCCTGTCAGCCTGTGCAGGCGGCGCAAGCGGCGCGTCCGGCCAGGACGCTGCCGCGGACCAGATCAAGAAGCTGAGCATCATCGTTCCGGCCAACCCGGGCGGCGGCTGGGACCAGACCGGCCGTGCCATGCAGCAGGACCTGCAGTCCAACAAACTGGTCACCTCCGCCCAGGTCAGCAATATCGGCGGCGGTGGCGGGACGAACGGCCTCGCCAAGCTGGCCACCGAGAAGGACGCCAACACCCTCATGGTGATGGGCTACGTGATGGTGGGCGCCGTGGAAACCAACGCCGCCCAGACCCGGCTGGAGGACACCACGCCCATCGCGCGCCTGACCGAGGAGCCGCTGGTCCTGGTGGTCCCGGCGTCGTCCAAGTACCAGTCCGTCAAGGACCTCGTGGATGACATCAAGGCCAACGGTAAGGGCGTGTCGATCACCGGCGGCTCAGCCGGCGGAGCGGACCACATCCTGGCCGGCCAGATCCTCAAGTCCCAGGGCGTTGAATCCGACAAACTGAACTACATCGGCTACTCGGGCGGCGGCGAATCGATCGCCGCGCTGCTCGGCAACAAGGTGCAGGCCGGCATCTCCGGCGTGGGGAGTACGCCGAGCAGGTCAAGGCCGGCAAGGTGCGGGCCCTCGCTGTTTCCGGCACGTCCGAGGCGCCGGCCCTGCCGGGCGTCAAGCCCCTGAAAGACCAGGGAGTCGACGTCGTGCTGACCAACTGGCGCGGCGTGGTGGCACCCGGGTCCATCGATGACGCGCAAAAGGCGAAGCTGACCGAGGTAGTCACCAAGCTGCACGGCACCGAAGCCTGGAAGGCCACCCTGGCCAAGAACAACTGGGACGACGCCTTCCTCGCCGGCGACGAGTTCAAGACCTTCCTCACGGAGGACATCGCCAAGGTCAAGACCACGCTGACCGAGATCGGCCTGGTCAAGTAACAATGTCCGTCCAAGTCAGCACCCCCGCCAGGCGGCCCACGGGGAGATCCTCTTCGCCCTGGTGTTCGTCAGCGTGGGCGTGGCGGGCCTCCTGACGGCGGGATCCATCCCGATCCCGCCGTCGGAGACCGGCATCGGCCCGCGGGCCTTCCCGTACATCGTGTGCAGCATGCTGGTGCTCGTGGGCACGGGAATCGTCGCCCAGGTGTTCCGCGGCAAGGTGGGCCAGGCCGAGGAAAGCGAAGACCTTGACGTCACCGCCAAAACCGACTGGGTGGCCCTCGCGAAACTCGTGGGCTTCGTGGTGCTCCACATCTTCCTGATCGAACCGGCGGGCTGGCCCGTCGCCGCCGCCGTGCTGTTCAGCGGGGCGGCCTGGTCGCTTGAGGCCAAGCCGCTCTGGAAGGCGGTCATTATTTCCGTGGTGCTGGCGCTCGTCCTCCAGTACGTCTTCGGCGGGCTGCTGGGCGTATCCCTGCCGCCGGGCCCACTGCTTGAGGGGTGCCGTTCTTCAATGGATAGCTTCATGATGCTCCTTGAGGGCTTCTCGACGGCGCTGCAGCCGGTCTACCTGCTGTACGCCCTGGGCGGCGTCTTCGTCGGCACCGCCGTCGGCGTGCTGCCCGGCATCGGTCCGGCGATGACCGTCGCGCTGCTGATGCCCATCACCTACGCGCTGGATCCCGCGGCCGCCCTCATCGTGTTCGCCGGCATCTACTACGGCGGCATGTACGGCGGCTCCACCACCTCCATCCTGCTCAACACACCGGGCGAGTCGTCCTCGATCGTCACCGCGCTCGAGGGCAACAAGATGGCCAAGGCGGGCCGGGGCGCCGCGGCACTGGCGACGGCGGCGATCGGCTCGTTCGTTGCCGGCACCATCGCGACGGTGCTGCTGTCCTTCCTGGCGCCGGTGGTCGCGGAGCTGGCCGTCGGCCTGGGACCCGTGGACTATGTGGCGCTTATGGTGGTGGCATTCCTCACCGTCGGTGCGCTGCTGGGCGCCTCCGTGCTGCGCGGCCTCGCGTCGCTGGCCCTGGGGCTGTTCATCGGGATGATCGGCATCGATGACAGCACCGCGCAGCAGCGCTTCACCTTCGATAACCCCACCCTGGTGGACGGCATCGACATGGTCCTGGTGGCGGTGGGGCTCTTCGCCCTCGGGGAGGCCCTGTACGTGGCCTCGAAGCTGCGGCACGGGCCGGTCGAGGTCATCCCGGTCAGCAAGGGCAAGAACGCCTGGCTGTCCAAGGAGGACTGGAAGCGGTCCTGGAAGCCGTGGCTCCGGGGCACCTTCATCGGGTTCCCGATCGGCACGGTGCCGGCCGGCGGCGCGGACGTCTCCACGTTCCTGTCCTACGCCGCCGAGCGGAAACTGGCCAAGGGCCGGAACAAGGCACAGTTCGGCAAGGGTGCCATCGAGGGTGTGGCCGGTCCGGAAGCGGCGAACAACGCCGCGGCCGCCGGTGTCCTGGTCCCGCTGCTGACGCTCGGCATCCCGACGACGGCGACGGCGGCCATGATGCTGACGGCGTTCCAGCGCTACCAGATCCAGCCCGGGCCCCTGCTCTTCGAAAACCAGGGCGCGTTGGTGTGGACCCTGATCGCCTCGCTGTACGTCGGCAACCTGATGCTGCTGGTGCTGAACCTGCCGCTTGTGGGCCTGTGGGTGAAAATCCTGCAGATCCCGCGGCCCTACCTGTACGCGGGCATCCTGGTCTTCGCGGCACTGGGCGCGTTCTCGGTGAACTTCGCGGCGGCCGACGTCGGGATCCTGCTGGTGGTGGGCATCCTGGGCTACTTCATGCGCCGCTACGGCTATCCCGTGGCGCCCATGGTGGTGGCGATGATCCTCGGGCCGATGTTCGAGGTGCAGCTGCGGCGCTCGCTCCAGCTGTCGCAGAACGATCCCGCGGCGCTGTTCTCCTCGCCGTTCGCGGTGATCGTGTATGTCTCCATGGCCCTGATCTTCGTGGGCTCGTGGTGGCTTCGCCGCCGGCAGGCCTCGCTGGAGGCCGTACCGGTGAAAGACGAGTTGTCCGTCTAGGGACAGGTGCACCGCTGATGCGACACAGATGGCCGGAACGGTGACCACCGCTCCGGCCATCTGTGTCCAACGGGCCTCAATGCTCCGGCGGCTCAGTCCTCCGGCGGCAGGGACAGCGGCGGGATGGACTCGTGCAGCGGAATTCGGATCCAGCGCTGCCCCGTGGCGCGGAGCTCCGCCCGGGTGGCGAAGCGGTAGAGGTAGCTGCGGGCACGCACCCAGCGGGGCCGGGCGCCGTCGAACGGGTCATGCCGCAACAGGCGCAGTGTGGGGCGGTCGGCCTCCAGGAGCCTGGCCAGGAAGGCGTAGAACCACTCCTCGTGCACGGTGCGCAGCGGCAGGAACCACATCAGCCAGTCGAGGCGCAGGTGATAGGGCGCCCACTGGCGCGGGATGCGGCGGACGTCACCGGGCTTGCCGCGGAAGCCGTATTCCCGCCAGTCCGCGGTGTCGTCGGGCTCCGCTGAGAGGGTCCCTTCCACCGCGATTTCGATCCGCTGCTTGGTCACCGTGCCGAAAGCCCCATAGGTGTTCCCGAGCTGCCAGCGGTTGAAACTGGCGTTCATCAGCTGGTAGTGGGAGAACAGGTTCTCGACCGGCCGGTAGCTGAGCACTACGAGGAACACGGTGGCCACCAGGACCACCACGAGCCACGCGACCGGCGCCTGGCTGCCCGCCGCCGCCGGGCCCGCAGCGCCGGCCGCGGCTCCCGCCTCGGTCCCTCCGGCCGCAGCATGCCAGTCCAGCGGGATGGCCGGGACCAGGGCGTGCGCCACCGGGTCGCTGACCGCGGCGAAGGCGAGCAGGATCGCCATCCAGTTAAGCCAGGCGAAGTTCCCGCTCGCCACCAGCCAGAGCTGCGTGAGAATGACGATCCCCGCGGCCACGCTGGCCAGCGGCTGCGGGGCAAAGAGGAAAACGGCACCACCAACTGGGCGAAATGGTTGCCGAGGACCTCCAGCCGGTGCCACGTCCTGGGCAGCAGATGCGCCTGCCGGCTGAGCGGCCCGGGCATCGGCTGGGTCTCGTGGTGGTAGTACAGGGCCGTCAGGTCACGCCACTCCCGGCCGCCGCGGATCTTGATCATGCCCGCGCCAAACTCGAGGCGGAACACCAGCCAGGCCAGCAGGATCAGGATGGTCCGCGGCGGGGAGTCTGGTCGGAGCCGAGGAAGGCCACAATGAACCCGGCCTCCAGCAACAGCATCTCCCAGCCGAAGCCATAGAAGGTTTGCCCCACATTGACGATCGACATGTACAGCAGCCACAGCGCCAGGAACGCCAGCATGGGAACCCACGGCGGGCCAAGCTGCGGCAGGCCCAGGACAAGCGTGGCGGCAATCGCCATTCCGGCCCGGCAGACGGCGCGCAACAGCCGGTCCGAGTACCGCCAGCTGAACAGGGTGGGCCGGCGCAGGCGGCCGGAGCGGGCCACGAAATCCGGAACCGGCAACAGCCCGCGCTCGCCGAGAAGGGCCGGGAATTGGTTATGCGAGGACAGGAAGGCGATCAGGAACACGGCGGCGACGCCACGCTGGAGCACCTGCCGGGCGAACTCGTACTCCGGCGCGTCGAACCAGGCGGTCCACTCCACAAATCCCACGTTACGCCAGAGGTCCGCGGCGTCAACGTCGGGCGCCGAGTTGGCACGTCGCGGCGGTGTCCCGCCCCGACACTGCCGCGACATGCCAACTCGACGGGCAAACCCGGGCACCGGACGCGTGCGGGATACTTGAATCATGCAGCCGCGCAAGATCGTCCTCCTCGGGTCCACCGGTTCCATCGGCACGCAGGCGATTGACGTCGTCGACGGCGCCCCGCACCTCTTCGAGGTCGTGGCGCTCAGCGCGGGCGGCGGCAACCTCGACCTCCTGGCCCGGCAGGCCGTCCACACGCGGGCCCGGGCCGTCGGCGTAGCGTCCGGTGACGCGGACGCCCTCAAAGCACTGATCGACGACGCCGCCGGCGCGGCCGGGGTGACCGGCTACCGTCCCGAGATCATCACCGGGCCGGACGCCTCCACCCGGATCGCGGAGATTGAAGCCGACGTGGTGCTCAACGGCATCACCGGATCGATCGGCCTTGCGCCCACCCTGGCAGCGCTCAAATCCGGCGCCACCCTGGCTCTGGCCAACAAGGAGTCCCTGATTGTCGGCGGCGCGCTGGTCAAGGCTGCGGCCCGCGAAGGCCAGATCGTCCCGGTCGACTCGGAACACTCGGCCATCGCCCAGTGCCTGCGCTCCGGTTCGGCGGCCGAGGTGGACCGGCTTATCCTCACGGCGTCCGGCGGTCCCTTCCGCGGCATGACCCGCGAGGAGCTGCACGATGTCTCCCCGCAGGATGCCCTGGCCCACCCCACCTGGGACATGGGGCTGATGGTCACCACCAATTCCGCCAGCCTGGTCAACAAGGGCCTGGAGGTGATTGAGGCGCACCTGCTCTTCGACATCCCGCTGGACCGGATCGACGTCGTGGTCCACCCGCAGTCCGTGGTCCACTCGATGGTCCAGTTCATCGACGGCTCCACGATTGCCCAGGCCTCGCCGCCGGACATGCGCCTGCCGATCGCACTGGGCCTCGGCTGGCCGGACCGTGTCCCCGGCTCGGCCCGGCCGTGCGACTGGACCGAGGCCACCAGCTGGACGTTCGAGCCGCTGGACACCGGGGCGTTCCCCGCCGTCGGACTGGCGAAGGACGCCGCCCGGCAGGGGAGCACCTTCCCGGCTGTCTTCAACGCCGCGAACGAGGAAGCCGTTATGGCGTTCCATGCCGCCGGATCCGGTTCACCGACATCGTCGATACCATCGAAGCAGTCCTCAGCGAACACACAGGATCTTCCGGGCTGACGGTGGAGTCCGTGCTGGATGCTGAAAGATGGGCACGCTCCCGCACCCACGAACGTTTAGCCGTCAGAAGCGTCTAGTTTGCCAGTTTTTAGGAAGCAGCAGATTCAAGCATGAGCCCCGTCCTCCTCTTTATCCTCGGTGTCGTCTTTGTGGCGATCGGCATCGCCGTGTCCATTGCCCTCCACGAGGTGGGCCACCTGGTGCCGGCGAAGCTCTTCAAGGTCCGGGTCACCAAATACATGATCGGCTTCGGGCCTACGCTCTGGTCCCGCAAGAAGGGCGAGACCGAATACGGTTTCAAGGCCATTCCGCTGGGCGGCTTCGTCTCCATGATCGGTATGTACCCGCCGAACAAGGACGACGGCACGGTGCGCCCCTCCAGCACCGGCATGTTCCAGTCCCTGGCCTCGGACGCCCGCTCGCTGGCCCACGAGGAAGTCGGCCCCGCCGACGGCAACCGCGTCTTCTACAAGCTGCCGGTCTGGAAAAAGATCGTTGTGATGCTCGGGGGCCGGCCATGAACATGCTGATCGGACTCGCGCTGACTGCGGTGCTGCTCATGGGCTTCGGCATCGCCACCCAGACCACCACCATCGCCGACGTTTCCAAATGCCAGGTCGCCGCCGGCGAAACCGTGGACCCGGACTCCGCCGAGTGCAAGCTCACGCCCGCCGCCGCCGCGGGCCTGTTGCCCAACGACGTCATCACCTCCTTCGACGGCAAGGCCGTGACCAGCTGGGAAGAACTCACCGGCTGGATCCGCGCGTCCGCGGACAAACAGGTCAGCATCACCGTGGAGCGCGACGGCGTCCCGGTCACCACCACTGTCACGCCGGTCCTGTCCGCGCGTCCCGTGGTGGGCGTCGACGGACGCCAGGCCAAGAACGACGACGGCACCCTCCAGTACCAGGACGTCGGCTTCCTGGGCATCGGCGCGCAGACCGCCCTGGTGCCGCAGCCGGCGTCGACGGTCCTGCCGATGGCAGGGGAGAACATCAAGCAGATCACCGGCGTCGTCCTGAACCTGCCGACCCGGGTGGCCGGCGTGGCGCAGGCAGCCTTCAGCGAGGAGCCGCGCGACCCCAACGGGCCCATCAGCGTGGTGGGTGTGGGGCGGGTGGCCGGCGAGGTCGCCGCGATGGAGCAGGTTCCCATGCAGTCCCGGGTGGCAACCCTGGTGGGGCTCCTGGCCGGCCTCAACTTCGCCCTGGCCGTCTTCAACCTCATTCCGCTGCTGCCGCTCGACGGCGGCCACGTGGCCGGCGCGCTGTACGAAGGGGCCCGCCGCAGGATCGCCAAGCTCTTCGGCCGCCCGGACCCCGGCGCCTTCGATATCGCCAAGCTGCTTCCGGTGACCTACGTGGTGGCGGTGCTGCTGATGGGCATGGGCGCCCTGCTGATCTACGCGGACATCGTCAAGCCCGTCAACCTCTTTGGCTGACCCCGCGGCTTCGGCGGGTATTCCCTGCGGTCCGGGGGCACTTTGCTGTGGTCCGCCGTCAAATGGAGGACGCCGCCCGGCGTGTTTGTGTCAAAGTGCCCCCGGACGGCCGCCGGAGCGCAGGCGCCCCGGGCGGTCGCCAGTGTCAGCAGCGCAGGCCCCTCCGGGAGAACCGGAAGGCAGTGATTTACCAATCTCAGCCTATTTTGGCTTATTTTTAGTAATCAGTTGAAAGTGATTGATTATCTAAGATCAGCCCTTTAGGGTGGGGTTATGTACGTGATGACCATTGACCAGCGCGGCAGCAGCGCCGACGTGGACCGTGTTCCGGGCCTCCTGGCGGAGTTGGCCGGGCAGTCCACGGCCGGGCGCTTCGAGCGTTCGGTGGGCGACGAAGTCCAGGGGGTCGTGGAGCGTCCGGACGAAGTCGTCGACATTGCCTTGCACGCCCTGAGAAGCGGACGCTGGTACGTGGGCATCGGGGTGGGTGCGGTGGACCTGCCGCTGCCTGCCAGCCCGAGGGAAGGCTCCGGGCCGGCCTTCGTGGCGGCGCGGGTCGCTGTCGAGAACGCCAAGTCCGGATCAGCGCATGTGCCGCTGGCTGTTGTCTCCGGAGGACTGCGCCGGGAGCGGCCGCTCCGTCGCCCGCAGGATCTGCCGGCGCCCGCGCCTGCGCCAATGCCGAGGCGGTGCTGCGGCTGATCGGGCGGCTCGTCCAGGACCGGACTGCCGCCCAATGGAAGGTCGTGGATGTGCTGCGCTCGGTGCAGCACGGCCACTCCGGCACGCACGGCACGCAGAAAATCGCTGCCCGGGAACTGGGAATTACCGAACAATCGGTGAGCCGTGCGCTGCTGCGCTCCGGCTGGCAGGAAGAATGGGCCGCGAGGCCGGCGGCGGAAATGCTGCTGTCCTTCGCCCATGAAGCAATCACCGGCACCGGCGACGCCGGTGAGCCGCCTGCGGGCCAGGCCCGGGACACGGGCGTGGCCCGGCACCCGGATTCCCGCCCCCGGGACAGTACAGAAGGAGACCGGTGGACGCGCTCTGGATCACGCTGACCCTGCTCACTGCCGGCTTCGCCGGCTGGCCCGTAACCGCACTGGTCTTCCGGCTCGCCCGCACCATCGACGACAGGGCCGACGCCGGCGCCACGGACCCGGCCAATGACCCCGCGGCGGATGTCACCGTTGACCCGTCGACCGCCGGCGCTTCCGTCGCGGCTACTTCCGGCACCGGCACCGGTACTTCCGACGCCGGCCCCGCGGCTGTGGCGGCTGGCTCCGCGACCGTCTCGGTCAGCAGCGTCCGGATCCTGCGTGGCGGCGCGATTATCGGTGTGCTGGAGCGGCTGGCGGTCTGCCTCGCCATCCTCGCCGGTGAACCGGTCGCCATCGCCTACGTGGTTGCCATCAAGGGCCTGGGCCGCTTTGCCGAGCTGAAGGAGACGCCGGTTGCCGCGGAGCGGTTCATCATCGGCACCCTCACCTCCCTCCTGTGGGCCGCCGGTGTCGCAGCCCTGGCCAAAGTGCTCTTCCTGGGCTGACGCGGCGGGCGCCCGGATGGGTACCTGCCCGGCGGGGCGATAGTGTATCCGTATGACTGTTTTTGCTGTTGAGTACGTCTACGACGCCGAATCCTCCGAAGCCCGCGACGCCACCCGCCCCGCGCACCGCGAATGGACCGCAGGACTTGCCCAGGAGGGGACGCTGCTCGCCAGCGGCCCCTACGGCGACGGCGCCGGTGCCCTGCTCATCTTCAAGGCCGCCGACGAGCGGGCCCTGAACGAGGTCCTGAAGCAGGATCCCTTCGCCTCCGCCGGTGCCATCTCCGGTACCCGCACCATGGTCTGGGCACCCGTGACCGGCCTCCTGGCCGGGCACGCCGCCTGACCAACCCCGCCAGACCTACTTCGATACACCTACTTCGATACAAGGAGTCCATGTGACCTCGGTCAGCCTGGGAATGCCTGCAGCACCGCCCCCGTCCTTGCGCCGCGCCGCAAGACCCGCCAGATCAAGGTGGGCTCGGTGGGCGTCGGTTCCGACTCGCCCATCAGCGTGCAGTCGATGACCACCACACCCACAACGGACATCAACGCCACCCTGCAGCAGATCGCCGAGCTCACGGCGTCCGGCTGCGACATCGTGCGCGTCGCCTGCCCGTCCGCGGACGACGCCGAGGCGCTGCCGATCATCGCCAAGAAGTCCCAGATCCCGGTGATCGCGGACATCCACTTCCAGCCGAAGTACGTCTTTGCCGCCATCGAGGCAGGCTGTGCCGCCGTCCGGGTGAACCCCGGCAACATCCGCAAGTTCGATGACCAGGTCAAGGAAATCGCACGCGCGGCGAAGGACCACGGCACCTCGATCCGGATCGGCATCAATGCCGGATCGCTGGAGCCCGGCATCCTCAAGAAGTACGGCAAGGCCACCCCGGAAGCCCTCGTGGAATCCGCCGTCTGGGAAGCCTCGCTGTTCGAAGAGCACGGCTTCAACGACTTCAAGATCTCGGTCAAGCACAACGACCCCGTCATCATGGTCGCCGCCTACGAGATGCTCGCCGAACAGGGCGACTGGCCGCTGCACCTCGGCGTCACGGAGGCCGGTCCCGCGTTCCAGGGCACCATCAAGTCGGCCACGGCCTTCGGTGCGCTGCTCTCCCGCGGCATCGGTGACACCATCCGCGTGTCCCTCTCCGCGCCGCCGGTGGAGGAAATCAAGGTCGGAAACCAGATCCTGCAGTCGCTCAACCTGCGCCCGCGCAAGCTCGAGATCGTCTCCTGCCCGTCCTGCGGCCGCGCCCAGGTGGACGTGTACACGCTCGCCGAGCAGGTCACGGCCGGGCTGGAGGGCATGGAGATCCCGCTGCGCGTTGCCGTGATGGGCTGCGTCGTGAACGGGCCGGGCGAAGCCCGCGAAGCCGATCTGGGCGTCGCGTCGGGCAACGGCAAGGGCCAGATCTTTGTGAAGGGCGAGGTCATCAAGACTGTCCCCGAAAGCCAGATTGTTGAGACACTGATCGAAGAGGCCATGCGTATCGCTGAAGAGATGGGGAGGCCGATGGCGAAGATGCTGTCAAGGGTAGCCCCGTGGTTAGCGTCTCGTAAGGACGGCGCCGGAACCGGCGTCGCCGTCCGGACCCTGGGGGGATCGGACACTTCCCAGCTGCGGGACCTGGCGCGGCAGGACGCCGTCGCCAATGTCTTTATCCTGTCCCATCTGGAGTCCGCCGGTTCGGCGGCTCCCACCGCCGGCGGCGCCAGCATCCTAGGCGTGTTCGACGGCGGCACCCTCCTCGGAGCCTGCTGGGCGGCGCCAACCTGGTGCCGGTACAGCTGGACCCGGAGCTTGCCGGCGCGGTTTCACTCGCCGCGCACCGCTCAGGCCGCCGGTACGCCTCCATCTTCGGTCCTGCCGACTCGGTGCTTGCCCTGTACGAGGGGCTGGAACAGTTCGGCCAGACGGCCCACGAGATCCGCGAGGACCAGCCGCTGCTGACGATTACCGGGCCCCCGCCGTGGCGCCGAATCCGCAGCTGGGCTTTGGCCAGCTGGCGGACTTCGACAAAATCCTGCCCGCGTGCGCGGCGATGTTCGAAGAGGAAGTGGGCTATTCCCCCTACCTGGGCGGCCGGGAGTACTACAGCCGCCGGGTCAAGGGCCTCATCCGTGAAGGGCACTCCCTGGTCCACCTCGACGCCGCCGGCGAGGTGGTCTTCAAAGCGGAACTTGGCGCGGTCACCCCGGAGGTGACGCAGGTCCAGGGCGTGTGGATGAACCCCTCCCTCCGCGGCCAGGGCCTCAGCGCCGGATACATGGCCGCCGTCGTGGTCCTGGCCCAAACCCGGGCACCGGTTACCAGTCTCTACGTGAACAACTTCAACACCCGGGCGAGAGCGACTTACGACCGGGTGGGCTTCCACCAGGTAGGCACGTTCGCCACCGTACTTTTCTGACCTCGGCTCCACACGGAAAAATATCTGGATGCGGACTCTTGTTTTCGTGCCCCGCGTCACATAGGTTCGAGCTAGCCGTGTCGCTTGGGCACGTGTTTCCCCGGGAGTAACAGCCGGGGTGCAGACGCCCTGGAGGGCAACACAACGGAACTCACAGCCAAGACTTTGGCGGTGCTGGGGCCGCGGAGCCACGCCATGACAGGATGACCAGCCGGAGACGGCCAGGGCTTCCGTCAGTTATGGCGTGGCTCTTCTGCGTCCGGGCTGACGGTAGATTAGTACCTAGACTCTTGTGCCGGTTGCCCGGTTGCCCGGTTTTACTGTTGCCCCGCACCTTCCCAGAAACGGATAGATACCCAGTGGTCCTTCGACTCTCCAAGCTGTTCCTGCGCACCCTGCGTGAAGATCCCGCCGACGCCGAAGTGGCCAGCCACCGGCTCCTGGTCCGCGCCGGGTACATCCGCCGCGCCGCCCCGGGCATCTACACCTGGCTTCCGCTGGGGCTGAGCGTGCTGCGCAAGGTGGAGACGGTCATCCGCGAGGAAATGTCCGCCATCGGCGCGCAGGAAGTCCACTTCCCGGCCCTGCTGCCCAAGGAACCCTACGAGGCCACCAACCGCTGGACCGAGTACGGCGAGGGCATCTTCCGGCTCAAGGACCGCAAGGGCAACGACTACCTGCTGGCGCCCACGCACGAGGAAATGTTCACCCTGCTGGTCAAGGACCTGTACTCCTCGTACAAGGACCTGCCGCTGAGCATCTACCAGATCCAGAACAAGTACCGCGACGAGGCACGTCCCCGGGCGGGCCTGCTGCGCGGCCGCGAATTCATCATGAAGGACTCCTACTCCTTCGACGTCGACGACGCCGGCCTGGACGCCAGCTACGAGGCGCACCGCGGCGCCTACCTGAAGATCTTCGAGCGCCTGGGCCTCGAGGTTGTTCCGGTGTCCGCCACCGCCGGTGCCATGGGCGGGTCCAAGAGCGAGGAATTCCTGCACCCCACCGAGATCGGCGAGGACACCTTCGTGCGCTCCGCCGGCGGGTACGCGGCCAACGTCGAGGCCGTCACCACCGTGGTCCCCGCGGACATCGACTTCAGCAACGCTCCGGCCGCCGAGGTCCGGGACACCCCGGATACCCCCACCATCGAGACGCTCGTGGATGCCGCCAACGTCCTGGTGCCCCGGGCAGAGGCCGACGGCGGCGCCTGGACTGCCGCTGACACGCTCAAGAACGTCGTTCTCGCCGTCACGCTGCCCACCGGCGAACGCCAGATCGTCGTCATCGGCGTTCCGGGCGACCGCGGCGTGGACCTCAAGCGTGTGGAAGCGAACATCGGCTCCTTCCTGCCGATCGCCGGTGAGATCACCCTCGAAGCCGCCGGCGAGGAAGATCTCAAGAAGCAGCCCTCATCGTCAAGGGCTACCTCGGACCGGGCCTGTCCCTCGACGCTCCGCTGCTCGGAACCGAAGGGGCCGCCAAGCTGCTCTACCTGGTGGATCCCCGGGTGGTCAGCGGCACCGCGTGGGTCACCGGCGCCAACGAGGCCGGCAAGCACGTCTTCGGCCTGGTCGCAGGACGCGACTTCGGCTGGGACGGCGTCATCGAGTGCACCGAGGTGCGCGCCGGTGACGAAGCCCCGGACGGCTCCGGCCCGCTGGAAACCGCCCGCGGCATCGAAATGGGCCACATCTTCCAGCTCGGCCGAAAGTACGCCGAAGCCCTGGAACTGAAAGTCCTGGACCAGAACGGCAAGCAGGTTGTGGTGACCATGGGGTCCTACGGCGTCGGCGTCACCCGCGCCGTCGCGGCCCTGGCCGAATCCAACCACGACGACAAGGGCCTCGTCTGGCCCCGCGCCGTCGCGCCGGCCGATGTCCATGTTGTGGCCGTGGGCCGCGGCGAGGAAATCTTCGCCGCCGCGGAGAAGCTGGCCCTCGAGCTTGAAGCCGCCGGCCTCGATGTGATCTACGACGACCGTCCCAAGGTGTCCCCGGGTGTCAAGTTCGGCGATGCCGAGCTGGTCGGCGTGCCGACCATCCTCGCCGTCGGGCGCGGCCTGGTGGACGGCGTGGTCGAGATCAAGGACCGCCGCAGCGGCAACGCCGAAAACATCGCCGTTGAGAAGGCTGTCGACTATGTGGTCGACGCCGTCCGCAACCACTAACCCGCACTTCCAGGCGTGGTTTCCGGACTCGAATCGATCGAGCTCAGCACCCTCATCCTGATCGTGGTCGCCGGCTTTGCCGCGGGCTGGGTCGATGCCGTCGTCGGCGGCGGCGGACTGATCCAGCTCCCGGCGATGCTGCTGGTGCCGGGCATCAGCCCGGTGCAGGCGCTGGCGACGAACAAGATGGGGTCGATTTTCGGCACCACGACCAGCGCCGCCACGTACTACGGCCGGGTGCGGCCGGATCTGCGAACAGCGCTGCCCATGGCCGTCATTGCCATGGTCGGGAGCTTCGGCGGGGCCGTGCTCGCGGCCAACCTCCCGGCCAGCGTGTTCAAACCCATCATCGTGGTGGCGCTGGTCGCCGTCGCGCTGTTCACCGCGTTCCGGCCCAACGTGGGGGAGCTGACCAAGCTGCGGCACAACGGCCACCGGCACTATGTGCTGGCGTGCCTGATCGGCGGTGTGATCGGCTTCTATGACGGACTGATCGGCCCCGGCACCGGGTCATTCCTGGTCATCGCGCTGGTCTCGGCCATGGGCTATGCCTTCCTCGAGGCCAGTGCCAAGGCGAAGATCGTGAACATGGCCACGAACGCAGGGGCCCTGCTGTTCTTCGTGCCGCACGGTGCCGTGCTGTGGGGTCTTGGGCTGGTCCTTGGCGTTGCGAACATGGCAGGCGGTTACCTTGGCGCCCGGACGGCCGTGACGCAGGGCAACAAGTTCATCCGCATCGTGTTCCTCGCCGTGGTGGCGGCGCTGATCGTCAAGCTCGGCTCCGACATCTGGTACGACAACTTCGCCTGACACCCTCCCCGTCCCCTTGGCCGCGGGCGTAGCATGCAGCTATGTCAGCACCCGAAGAACGTTACAGCGACGCCCTGGAGTCCGCTGCCCGGCACGCGCGCCGGTGGCTGGAGAGCCAGGAAACACGGCACGTCGGCCCGCGGGTGACCGCGGCGGACCTCGCGTCCGCCTTCGGAGGTCCGCTGCCCGGCGGCGGAATGCCGGCGGCGGAGGTGGTGGACTATCTCGCCGCGAAGGCCGAACCAGGGCTCATGGCCATGCCCTCCGGACGGTTCTTCGGCTGGGTCATCGGCGGCACCCTGCCGGCCGCGCTGGCCGCGGACTGGCTGGTCAGTGCGTGGGACCAGAACACCGGACTGCGTTTCGCCACACCCGCGACGGCGGCAATCGAGGAAGCCGCCGGCGCCTGGCTGCTGGAGCTGCTGGGGCTCCCCGAAGAGGCCGACGTCGGGTTCGCCACCGGCGCCACCATGGCGAACTTCACCGGACTGGCAGCGGCCCGGTGGCGCCTGATGGCCGACGCCGGGTGGGACCTCGACGTCGACGGCCTCGCCGGCGGTCCCCGGATCCGCTGCTTCGTGGGCCAGGAACGGCACGACACCATCGACCTCGGCCTGCGGTATCTGGGGCTGGGCCGCCCACGGTGGTCCCCGTCGACCGGCAGGGCCGCATCGACCCGTGGGAGCTGGACCGGGCCCTGGGCAGCGCCGTTGAGCAGGCGTCAGCCGCCGGATCCGGCCCGGCCCCGCTGCTGGTCTGCCTGCAGGCCGGCAACCTGCACTCCGGGGCCTTTGATCCGTTCCTGGAGGCAATCGCCGTCGCGAAGGCACGCGGCGCCTGGGTCCACGTGGACGGCGCGTTCGGGCTCTGGGCCGCGGCCGTCCCGGAGCTCGCCGCACTGACCGCCGGGATGCAGGGGGCCGATTCGTGGGGCACCGACGCGCACAAGACCCTCAACGTGCCCTATGACTGCGGGATCGCGGTGGTGCGGGATGCCCGGCCCTGCGCGCGGCCATGGGCGTGCACACCAGCTACCTGATCCAGGACGCGGACGGCGCGGCGGACCCTTCGAGTCCGTGCCGGAGCTGTCCCGCCGCGCCCGCGGGGTGCCGGTCTGGGCCGCGCTGAAGTCACTGGGCCGGGACGGCGTCGTCGCCCAGGTCCGCGGGCTGGTGCTGCACGCCCGGCAACTGGCGGAGCGGCTGTCCGCGCTGGACGGCGTCGAGGTGCTCAACGACGTGGACTACACCCAGGTTTCACTGGCCTTCGGCGACGACGCCACGACCCGCGCGGTGACCGCCCGGATTATCGCCGATGGCAGGGTCTGGATGTCCGGTTCGCGCTGGCAGGACCGCGACATCCTGCGGATCTCGGTCAGCAACTGGAGCACGGACGACGCCGATGTGGCAGTCGCCGTCGAGGCCGTCCGGAACGCCCTGGCGGCGGTCCGCACGCGCAGCAGCTAACCGTAGCTAGCCGGCGGCTGGCGGCCGCTTCTCCGGGGACCGGCAGTTCGTGCGGCGCGGGAAGCTCCGGAAGGGTCCGGCCGGCGAGGGTGCTGGCCACCCAGAGCGACCGGGCAAGGTCGCCCTCGTGGCGTGGCTTCGCGGCGTACCAGAGGGCGTTTTCCACTTCGCGGGCCAGAGCCCACTCCCGGGCCACCTCGGCGTCGAGTCCTGCGGCCATGCTGAAGTCCCGGCAGCGCTCCCGCAGGCCCCGTTCCGGATCCGCCCGGGACAGCTCACCGATCCGGTTCCACAGCAAGGGCGCCACTGCGAACTCTGCCTCACCGATCATGGGCTGCGGATCGATGGCGGCCCAGCCGTCGGTGTGGTCATGGCCGCCGTCGGGTTGGTTCGTGCCGGGCCGGGCCGGCATATTCCGGCCGCGGCCGGGCCGGGCAAGGATATTCAAATAGTGCAGATCGGTGTGGACCAGCACATCCTTTCCGGAGCGGCGGCCGACGGCGCCGCGGGTCTGGCAGACCTCCAGCGCGGCTTCCAGCAGCCAGCGCGGGAAGGGCCGACCCAGCCGTTCCCAGCTCTCCGGCAGCTCGTCACTCCACTGCTCGGCGCGGGCCGCGACGTGGCTGAACTCCCGCCATTCAGGCCGCCCGTCCGGGACGAGGCTCAGCCGGCGGACCAGAGCGCCCCAGACCGGAACGGCCTCGTCCACGGGCACGTCCTGGAGGGAACGGTCGGCGGCCAGGCGTTCCAGCAGCAGTGCACCCGCATCGGCGTCGTGGGCCAGAAGCGGGACCGCGCCGTGCCCGTTCCAGAGGGCCAGGGCATGGGGTTCCACGAGGGCTTCGTCGTGCGGATAGGCGACTTTCAGCACGGCGGCTGTAACGCCGGCGGCGTTACTTGAGGTTCCTTCCCCTGCGGTGTCGGCGCGGCGCCGCACCGGAACCACGATGGCCCCGTGGCCGTTCCACGGCAGTGCGCCGGGCGCGAGGTCCAGCTCCAGCTGCCACTGCTCCAGGCAGCGCCCGACCAGCCGGGGCAGCGAGGACAGCCAGTCGCGGCCGGCGGAGCTGCCGCCGTAGCGGCGGCCAAGGTCGGGCGGAATGGGGATGTCTGCAGGCTGGTTCATCGGATCCAGCGTAGTGGCTGGCGCGCGTCAGACGGTGATGCCGCTGGCGCCGAGCCAGCTGCCGATCAGGAAGGTCGCGATGAGCGCCGCGGCGCCGCCGATCACCACGCGGACGGCCGCCTTCGTCTTGGAACCGCCGCCGATCCAGGCGCCGATGGCTCCGGTCAGGGCCAGGGCGACCAGCACAGCCACAAACGTCAGCGGAACGCGGATGTTCTCCGGCGGCAGCAGGATGGCCAGCATGGGCAGGATCGCGCCGATGAGGAACGCCGCGGCGGAGGCGAATGCGGCATGCCACGGGCTGACAATGTCCGTCTCGTCGATGTGCAGCTCCGCGGAAAGGTGGGCGCCGAGGGCATCGTGGGCGGTGAGTTCCTTGGCCACGGTGCGGGCCGTATCGGCGCTGAGGCCCTTGCCCTGGTAGATCGCGGCGAGTTCCTCAAGCTCCTCCTCGGGCTGTTCGGCCAGTTCCCGGCGTTCCTTTTCGATCAGGGCCTTCTGGCTGTCCTTCTGGCTGCTCACGGAGACGTACTCGCCCAGGGCCATCGAGATGGAACCGCCCACGACGCCGGCCGCGCCGGCGACGAGGATCGGCCCGGAATCAGTGGTCACACCGGCGACGCCCACCACGATGGCGGCGACCGAGACGATGCCGTCATTGGCTCCCAGCACGCCCGCCCGCAGCCAGTTGAGCCGGTGCGCGATGTCGTTGTGGTGGGGTTCGTTCTCATGCTGGATGGGGGCGGCTTGGCTGTCCATGACTACAGCAAAGCACCGGAGCCCGCGGCTGGCCAGCATGAGGAGGCTAAGCAAAGTAAGCCCCGGCTTCCCCGGTGAGGGAAAACCAGCAGGCTAGGGGCTGGGAGTGGGCGACGGAGCGGGCAGTTCCGGGAACTCTTGCGGGTCTGCCGCCAGGCCTGGAAGGGCGCCGGTCTCCGCGCCCCAGAGGGCAGATCGGCGGGCCGCGCCCACCAGGCCGGAGATTGCCCACTGACGGGTCTGGCCCTCGCTGAGGGCCACCAGGTCGCCGTAGACGGTCAATGCCGAGGCCTCCAAGCCTCCGAGGCCCGCGGCGGGGAGGCGAGGAGCTCTGGCGTCAGCGTGTACCCGGCCTCCCGGGGCGGCACCGGGGCGCAATGCCCCTGCTCAGGTCTTCAGCGTCGGTGGCGAGGGCCTCGTGCCTGGTGAGCTGCCGCGACGCCGAGGCAGCCGGAGCGCCGTCCATCCGGGTCAGGGCCACCTGGTAGCCGTACACGGCTTCCAGCTCGGTCCGCACGGTGGCCGCCAGCGCGCCGGCGAGCGTAGCGGCGGCGGAGTCCTGGTCAGCCGAAGCACCCGCCGGGGACGACGACGGCGACCCCGTGGCGCCCGGGCACGCGCCGGACAGGCCATCGATTTCCGGGACCCCGGCAGCGGGGTCGGGGCTCGCAGGGGCCGGTGCCCCTGCGGCCGCGGCGAGCGATGACGCCTGAAGCAGCTGGGCGGTCCCGACGGCGGCCAGCAGCCTGGCCATGCCGCCGTCGGACTCGGCAGCGTCGGCGAACCGCTGCGAGGCGCTGGCAGCCAGTTCCGTCGCCAGCGCGGCGGCGGTAGCAGGCGGGGAGCGTCAGCCGGGGAAGCGGTGGGGGAAGCGGTGGGAGACGTGGACGGGGAAGCGGACGCAGCAGCGGACGCAGCGGCGGACGAGGAGCGCGGCGCCGGAAGGGAGGCCGGGGCGCTTTGGCCCGGCACCAGGAGGGCCCGGGCCTGGCTTGTCAGCAAACTCACAGTCCCTGCCACAGCGGCTTTTTCGTCGCCCGCGGCGGAGCGGCCGAGCTGTTCACCGGCAGCCCGCAACCGCAGGGTGTCAGCCAGCGCGGCGGACCTCGCCTGTTCGGAAAACGGCGGTTCGGCAGGCTCCGGCGGGCTCCCGGACGCAGCGCCATGCCCAGGCTGACCACCACCAGGGCAAGGCAGGCCAGGAGCGCGACGCGGGGAATGAGCTCCCGCCGCCGCTTTTCCCTGGTGTCGTCTTTCACAACAGACCATTTTGTCATGGTTGGCATGCCAGCCGGGAACTCGGTGCACCACGGCGCCTGGAAAATGGCTAGGCTAGTACACACAACATCATCTAACGGGAGGCGGCCGGCATCATGACCAACGCAGAAGCCACGACTTCAACAGACCGGACCGGAACGGGTAAGGCTGAAGCCGCACCCGCTCACAACTTCGAGGCCGAGCGGTTGCATGCCCTCCTGGAGCCCGAAGTTCTCGCAAACCGGCTGTATCTGGAGGACGTTTCCATTCATGTCGCCGGGGCCAACCGGGTAGTCCACGTAGTGGTGGACCTGCCCCAGGAGGAGACCGGCGGCGTCGGTCTCGACGTCATCGCGGAGATCTCCAAGACCCTCTCAGACACCCTGGACAACGATCCCAGCACCGACTCACGCCCGTACGAGCTTGAAGTCTCTTCGCCCGGTGTCGGCCGCCCCTGACCGAAGAACGGCACTGGCACCGTGCCCGCGGCCGGATGGTCAAGGTTAACGTCCTGCAGGGCGAGAACGTCACCGGCCGGGTCCAGACCGTCGACGACGACGGCGTCACGCTGGTTCCGGAGATCACCGTGAAGAAGGGCATGAAAGCCAAGCAGGGCGAGCCCATCAAGCTTCCTTTCGACAGGATCCGCAGTGGAAAAGTCGAGATAGAGTTCAGCCACCTCGAAGAGGCCGGCCTGAAGAACGCAGACAACGGACCTTCTGAGGAGGCCTAATGGATATTGACATGAGCGCACTGAGACTCCTGGAGCGTGAGCGTGAAATCCCGCTGGATCTCCTGATTCCGACCATCGAGCAGGCACTGCTGGTGGCCTACCACAAGACGCCGGGAGCCTTCGAGAAGGCCCGGGCCGAGCTGGACCGCAAGAGCGGGCACGTGACCATCTGGGCCACCGAGATCGACGACGACGGCGCCCCGGTGGGCGAATTCGAAGACACCCCGCCGGCTTCGGCCGCATTGCCGCCAGCACCGCGCGGCAGATCATCCTGCAGCGCCTGCGCGACGCCGAGGACGACAACGTGCTGGGCCAGTTCAAGGGCCGCGAGGGCGAGTTGGTGGCCGGCACCATCCAGCAGGGCAACAACCCGCACATGATCCAGGTCAACCTGGGCACGGTGGAGGCACTGCTGCCGCCGCCCGAGCAGGTCCCGGGGAGAAGTACACCCACGGAAACCGCCTCCGCGCGTTCGTGATCGATGTGCACCGCGGCACCAAGGGCCCGTCCATCACACTGTCCCGGTCCCACCCGGGTCTTGTGCGGAAGCTCTTCGAAATGGAAGTTCCGGAAATCGCGGACCGCTCCGTGGAGATCGTCGCCTTGGCCCGTGAGGCCGGACACCGCACCAAGATGGCCGTCAAGGCCAACAACCCCGGCATTAACGCCAAGGGCGCCTGCATCGGCGAAATGGGCTCCCGTGTCCGCGCGGTCATGAACGAACTCAACGACGAGAAAATCGACATTGTCGACTACAGCGATGATCCGGCGACGTTCATCGCCAGCGCGCTGTCCCCGTCGCGGGTGAATTCGGTCACCATCACGGACGAGGCAACGCGCTCCGCGCGCGTGGTGGTCCCGGACTACCAGCTCTCGCTTGCGATCGGCAAGGAAGGCCAGAACGCCCGTCTCGCCGCCAAGCTCACCGGCTGGCGGATCGACATCGTGTCCGACGCCGCAACCGGCCGCGACAAATAGCTCCAGATAATTCGGTACCCGCATGCGGGGACCGGCACAAGGGCCGCAATTTCAGGCCCGCCCGTCAGCGTCCGCGTCCCCGCAAGTTCGGGGGCCGGGCGCCTGAGGGGCTAGAATAGACATGACCGCGCCTAACGGCCGGTATCCGCGTGTCCTCAACGCGTCCGGGTTCTGTCCGGCGAAGGTGTTGTCCGCAACCCTTGGCCAGGCAAGCTCCGGAAGCCCGGGGCCGGCAGATATGTACTGGCAGGAAGATACTCGTAAGTGGCACATGTGCAACACCTCGAGAATCAGCCGCAGCGTACCTGCATCGGATGCCGGAAAAAGGTCCGCGGTCGGAGCTACTCCGGCTCGTCGCCGACGGCAGCGGTTCATCCGCCGTCGTGGTGGATGAACGACGCCGGATGGCTGGCCGGGGTGCATGGCTGCACCCCAGCGAAAAGTGCCTGGCACTGGCGGTCAAACGTCGAGCGTTCGGTCGCGCCCTCAACGGCGCCGCCGGAACGGCCGACGTCGAACGCCGGATCCTGGCAGGCACGCAAGCCGCGGACACCCCGGTGGCCGCAGCAACAACCGTCCAACCTGAAAGCGGGTCAGAAAACTGATGGAAACCCGATGAGTTCCCAGCGATGAGTGCGCAACGATGACAACTTTGTTGCGCTCTGCAATGGGCCTTTCAGCTGCACTCGCGGCGGAGGTCCGCAGTAAGAAGTAGACGGTTCGTGCCTGGCTCGGTGCGGACCGAGACAGGAGAAATGTGGCCAAGGTCCGCGTACATGAGCTTGCTAAAGAGCTCGGTATTACTTCCAAAGATGCAGTAACCAAACTGCAGGAACTGGGCGAATTCGTTCGCTCCGCCTCTTCCACCATTGAGGCCCCCGTTGTGAGGAAACTCCGCAACGCATACCCCGACGCAGCAGCGGCTTCGAAGTCCGAAGCGCCCGCGTCCGCCCCCAAGGCACCCGCCAGCCCCTCGGCAACCCGTCCGGCGCCCGCGCCGCCCCGAAGGTTGCGGAAACCAAGACTGAAGCTCCGGCTCCGGCAGCAGCTGCTCCGGCACCCAGTGCCGCCCCGGCGGCTCCCGCCGCACCGGCAGCCCCCGCTGCCCAGGCTCCGGCTGCGCAGGCTCCGGCCGCGCCGTCGACGGGCATCAAGCCCGGCGCACGTCCGGCTCCCAAGGCTGAAACCCCGGCTGCTCCGGCACGCCAGGGCTCGGCACCCCGCCCGGGCGGTCCCCGTCCCGGCAACAACCCGTTCGCCACGTCCCAGGGCATGCCCGCGGCCGCGGCGGCGACAACGATCGTCCCTCGCGTCCGGGCAACAACCCGTTCGCTCCTTCCCAGGGCATGCCGCGTCCGGGCGGAAGCCGCACCGAGGGCGAACGCCCCGGCGGCCCCCGTCCCGCAGCAGGCGCTGGCGGTCCCCGTCCGGGTGCTCCCCGCACCGGCGGCGCTCCGGGTGCACGCCCGGGCGCTCCCCGTCCGGCAGGCGCTCCCGGCGCTGGCCGTCCGGCAGGAGCCGGCGGAAACCGTCCGACTCCCGGCATGATGCCTAACCGCACCGAACGTCCCGCACCGGCTGGTGCAGGTCGTCCCGGCGGCGGCGCACGTGGTCCGGGCCGTCCGGGTGGCGCTCCAGGTACCGGTGCTCCGGGCGCCGGTGGCGGCGCTCCGGCCGGCGGCGGCTTCGGCAAGGGTGGCCGCGGTCGCGGTGGCACCCAGGGTGCTTTCGGCAAGGGCGGCGCAGGCCGTGGCAAGCAGCGCAAGTCGAAGCGTGCCAAGCGTCAGGAACTCGAGCAGATGAGTGCTCCGTCGCTGGGTGGCGTGAGCGTACCCCGCGGCGACGGCAACACCGTAGTCCGGCTTCGCCGTGGCTCGTCCATCACGGACTTTGCCGACAAGATCGAGGCGAACCCCGCCGCACTGGTGACCGTGCTCTTCCACCTCGGCGAAATGGCTACGGCCACGCAGTCGCTGGATGAAGAGACCTTCGCCCTGCTCGGTGAGGAGCTTGGCTACAAGCTCCAGGTCGTGTCCCCGGAGGATGAGGAGCGCGAGCTCCTGTCCGGCTTCGACATCGACTTCGAAGCCGAACTCGAAGCAGAAGGCGACGAGGAACTTGAGGCACGTCCTCCGGTTGTCACCGTCATGGGTCACGTCGACCACGGTAAGACCCGCCTGCTCGATGCCATCCGCAAGTCCGACGTTATGGCGGGCGAGCACGGCGGCATCACGCAGCACATCGGTGCATACCAGGTCACACACGCTCACGAGGGTACCGATCGCAAGATCACCTTCATCGATACTCCGGGCCACGAGGCGTTCACCGCCATGCGTGCCCGTGGTGCGAAGGTCACCGACATCGCCATCCTGGTGGTTGCAGCGGACGACGGCGTAATGCCGCAGACCATTGAAGCCCTTAACCACGCCCAGGCGGCCAACGTGCCGATCGTCGTGGCCGTGAACAAGATCGACAAGGAAGGCGCCAACCCGGAGAAGGTCCGCGGCCAGCTGACCGAGTACGGACTGGTCCCGGAAGAGTACGGTGGCGACACCATGTTCGTGGAGGTCTCTGCCCGCCAGAACCTGCACATCGACGAGCTGCTCGAGGCCGTTCTGCTCACCGCAGACGCAGCCCTGGACATGCGCGCCAACCCGAACAAGGACGCCCGCGGTATCGCGATTGAAGCCAACCTGGACAAGGGCCGCGGTGCGGTTGCTACCGTCCTGGTTCAGTCCGGCACCCTGAACGTCGGCGACACCATCGTGGCAGGCACGGCCCACGGCCGCGTCCGTGCGATGTTCGACGACGACGGCAGCGCCCTCACCCAGGCGGGTCCGTCCCGCCCCGTTCAGGTACTGGGTCTGTCCAACGTCCCGCGTGCCGGCGACACCTTCTTCGTGACCGCTGACGAGCGCACCGCCCGCCAGATCGCCGAGAAGCGTGAAGCTGCGGACCGCAACGCCGCCCTGGCCAAGCGCCGCAAGCGCATCAGCCTGGAAGACTTCGACCAGGCCGTCGCCGATGGCAAGATCGACACCCTCAACCTCATCCTCAAGGGTGACGTGTCCGGTGCCGTGGAAGCCCTCGAAGACGCGCTGCTCAAGATCGATGTCGGCGAGGGTGTCCAGCTCCGCGTTATCCACCGCGGTGTCGGTGCGATCACGCAGAACGACGTCAACCTGGCGACGGTCGACAGCGCCGTAATCATCGGCTTCAACGTCAAGCCCGCCGAGCGTGTTGCCGAACTGGCAGACCGCGAAGGCGTGGACATGCGCTTCTACTCCGTCATCTACGCAGCAATTGATGACATTGAGGCAGCCCTCAAGGGCATGCTTAAGCCGGAGTACGAAGAGCACCAGCTTGGCACCGCCGAGGTCCGCGAAGTGTTCCGTTCCTCCAAGTTCGGCAACATTGCAGGCTCGATCGTGCGCTCGGGTGTTATCCGACGCAACGCCAAGGCCCGCATCAGCCGCGACGGCAAGATCATCGGTGACAACCTCACCGTTGAGACGCTCAAGCGCTTCAAGGACGACGCCACCGAGGTCCGCACGGACTTCGAGTGTGGTATTGGTCTTGGTTCGTTCAACGACATCACCGAAGGTGACATCATCGAGACCTTCGAGATGCGCGAAAAGCCGCGCGTCTAAAGTGTCCTAGCGTTAGAGGTGCGGGGCCGTTGGATTCTTCCGGCGGCCCCCACTTTTCCGCCGTAGAGGGGCCCCGCCCTACGCTGGGTGGCCAACGTCTTACGACGTCGGCCACCCAGCTCCGGCAGGCCCGATGCCACTCCGGGCCCTCCACGGCTCCAAAGAGCCGCCGGAAGAATCCAACGGGAGTCCGTCATAGACTCGCTTTAGGCGCGTGGCAACAAACCCAAACGTGTGTACGTGAGCCGTTAACGCGCCGTCGTACATCCAAATTTTTAGGAGTGGAAATGGCTGATCCCGCACGGGCTGCCAAGTTGGCGCAGCGGATTAAGGTTGTTGTTGCTGAGGCGCTGGGCCGGAGGGTCAAGGATCCTCGGCTTGAGGGCGTCACTGTTACCGATGCAAGGGTGACCAACGATCTTCAGCATGCCACCGTCTACTACACGGTGTTCGGCGACCAGTTGGTCCAGGCCGAGGCCGCCAAGGGGCTTGAGAAGGCCAAGGGCGTGCTGCGTCAGGAAGTCGGCCGGAACATCACCGTCCGGCTGACCCCGACCCTGGAGTTCGTGGCGGACCAGATCCCGGTCAACGCCTCGAACCTGGAGGAACTGCTCCGGGCCGCGAAGAAGCGCGACGCCGAGGTGGCCGCACTCGCTGCCAGCGCAAAGCACGCCGGCGACGCGGACCCCTACAAGAGCGATACTCCGCAGGACGTGGAGCTCGACGAGGACGACTTCGACGAAGAGGACCTGGACCTCATCGACGAAGACGACGTCGACGAGGACAGCAACAAGTAGTCCAGCAACGACGCAGTCACTGAAACAAGTGAGTTTCTGTACGGAAATGGGCCCCGCAGGGGACCGGCCATTTTTGTCGGGTTTTCGGTGGGGGACAGTCCTGCCGGGTCAGTCGTCGTCGAGCTCCAGGTACACCACCCTGCCGTCGGGCGGACCGGTGGGTCCGGGCAGCGCGTTGACCGTGGCGTACAGGGTGTCCCCGCGGAGATCGACGTCGGCCGTGAAGACGGCGGCCAGCACCACGGTCTGTTCGCCTGAGTCCGGATCGATCTTGAGGACGCCGTCGCCGAAGAGCGAGGCAACATACATGTCGCCGTTGTCGGCCAGCGCCAGTCCGGTGGGCGTCAGGATGTCATCGGCCACCAGCTCCACGTCGTCGCCGTCCGGGTCCACCTTGAAGATCGCCCCACGGGCGCCGAGCCTCGGGTCTTCCGGGCCGCCCGGGAGCGAGGTCACGTATATCCAGCCGTCACGCCCCACGGCGACGTCGGTCGGGACGGCCTCGAACTCGTAGGTCGATCCCACCACGCAGTCGGGCAGGCCGTTGGCGGCCGCGACGTCCTTGGTGATTACATACGGCCGCGGCGGCAGGACCGCGACGGTCTCGGTTTCGCCGCTGCTGGTGTCAACGGAGACCACACTGTTCGCGCCGGCGTCAGCGACGTAGATGGTCTCGTCGGTGAGCGCCATGGCGTAGGGGTGCGAATCAATTTCTCCCTCGTAGGTTTCGGGCATCGTGGGGGCAGTTTCGCCGCGCAGCCATCCGGCAGGTCGCGGTAGCCGTACCGCGTTTCGCCGTCGGCGTTCTCTTCCGTTTCCAGCGTGGCGAAATCGCCAAGAGTCCGCTGCTTCCCGTCTTCGCCGATGATGCGGACGTGGCCGGCCAGCGCCGCAGGGTTGGGGCCGGCGCCCTTGCTCTCCAGGAAATACGTCTCGCCATCCTGGCGGGCATTACCCGCAACGCTCCAGTCAGGGGTTTCGTAGAGGACGTGCCGAGTGCCCTTCGCGTCGACGCGGGTCAGCCGGCCGGCGAAGGACTCGCTCACCGTCACGGAACCGTGGCGGCCGGCAGTGACATGCAGCGGGCCCACCAGCTTGTCGGTGAGCACCACCGGAGCCTTCGCTTCGGTGGTCCCGGAGGTGTCCCTGCCTGCGCTTGTGCCGGGGGCTGCGCCGGTGGCAGCGCCGGCAACTGTCCCGGTCCAGAGGAACACGGCGGCCGTGGCGGCCGTGGCTAACAGTGACAATCTCTTTCCCATGGTTGGCTCCCGAGGCGCGTGATGAAGTATCCAGACGACTGAGACCATTGAGACCGGTGGAGTGGCCGCTGGGATTCTTCGAGGCGGCCCTTACAGCGGATACTAGGCCGCGGGAGCCGCAAAGTCGATGACTTCCCGGTGCACCCGGATCCTCCGCGGCAGGCGGTGGTTCTGGCTATGATCGGACCATGCTGACACCACCCCGGCCCCTGACATCAACCGATTCCTGGATCAGGCCATCCGGCTCGCCGCCGGGAGCGCGGCCGACGGCGGCGGACCGTTCGGGGCGCTGGTGGTGACGGCCGACGGGCGGGTCCATACGGGCGTCAACCGGGTGACCCTGGACAGCGATCCCACCGCCCACGCCGAAGTGGTGGCCATCCGCGCGGCCGCGGCCGCCGCCGCCAACTTCGATCTCAGCGGCGCCGTGCTCTACGCCAGTTGTGAACCGTGTCCGCTGTGTCTCGCCGCGGCCCTGTGGGCACGGGTGGACCTGGTCTACTTTGCCGCGGACCGCCACACGGCCGCCGCCGCCGGGTTCGACGACGCGCTGTTCTATGAGTACTTCGACGGAACCCGGCCGGAACTCATGCCGGTCCGCCAGGCGGCCGTCCCGGCGTCGGACCTTCCTTTCCAGGCATGGCGCGAGAATCCGGACCGCATCGAGTACTGAGGCGGCCGGCCCCGGGGTCTTTGGACTCTATGCCCTCTCCGCGCCGGGGAGTCCCATGGAACCATGACTGCGGGGACTCGGGAAGGCGGCGGGCCGTGGGCTCCAGCTTGATCAAGTGCCCCCACTGCGGGAAGACCAACCGGATTCCGGCGTCGGCTGCCGGTCACCCGCGCTGCGGCAACTGCCGGAAGGACCTGCCCTGGATCGTCGCGGCCGGCGACGCCGACTTTGCTGTTATCGCCGAGCAGTCGTCGACGCCGGCGCTGATCGACTTCTGGGCTGCCTGGTGCGGTCCCTGCCGCATGGTCAGCCCGGTGCTGGACAAGCTGGCCCAGGAGCGCGCCGGCCAGGTCAAGCTCGTCAAGGTCGACGTCGACACGTCACCGGCGCTCTCGCAGCGCTTCGACATCCAGGCGATCCCGACCATCCTGCTGATCAGGGACGGCCAAGTAGTTGCCCGCCAGGCGGGCGCGCCTCCCGCCGCGGCCCTGCGCCAATGGCTCGACGGGGCGTTGGCGGCAGGCCGTCCGTGACGGGACCAATGGCGAGACGGAGGAAGCAATGACCGAAATAGTGCGCTACGAAGTGGGCTCCGGGACCGTCCTGGTGGAGGTCGCGGACAACAGCTTCGGCGTCGAACGGCCGGCGCGGAACGAGCAGGGAATTACGGACGCCGGGCGGCGGCTGGAAGATGCGCTCTCCGCCATACGGCCGGCGGCCAACGCGGCGGCGGAGGTCCTCAAGGAAGTTGGCGCCGAGCGCCTGGAACTTCAATTCGGTGTGAAGCTGGCCGGTGAGGCGGGGGCGATCATCGCGCAGAACTGCTCCGAGGGCCACTTCATCGTCACCATGTCCTTCACGCAGGCGCCCGCCGCGCACCTGGCGCCGGAGGAAGAAATCATGCTGTGACCGGCTTCAGCGGCGCCTGCTCCGCGCACCCTGGGCGCCCAGGCCGCCCAGGAACGGCGAGCCGACCCCCAGCAGGAAGCCGAAGTCGTACCAGTTTCCGGCACGGGCCGAGTTGTAGAACGGAAACTCGCTCCATTGCCCGAAGACATGGACGATCAGCACAATCCACGCCGTGAGCCCGTTCCAGATGCCCCATAATAAGTCCTGCCACCACATGTGAACCTCCCTGAGCGGGCCCGGATACACCAGGCACGGAACCACCAACCCGGGACGGACGTCCGGGGACGCGCGCGGAAAGCGTGCGTTGCGCTCAGGGTAGGCGCTGACCGCCCCCGGCGGTAGGGGACAGGGACCCTCGGCGCGGCCCTCAGCCCAGCCGGGCCGGGAGCCGGCCGAGGCCTTCCACCAGTTCAGCCTGGCTGCCACACAGCGCAATCCGGATCCAGCCCTCGCCGATCGAGCCGAACGCGGTGCCGGGGGCAAAGGACACCCCGGAATCGGCCAGGAAGCGCCGGACCCAGGAGCGCACATCCCCGCCGCTGACATGGGACACATCGGCCCAGAGGTAGAAGGCCCCCTGCGCGGTGAGGAACGGGATCCCCCTGGCTTCCAGCACCGCCGAGGCGGCGTCCCGGTTGGCCCGGTAGTGCGCGTGGGCGTGGCTGACGTAGTCCTGCGGGCCTGTCAAAGCGGCAAGCGCCGCGTACTGCGAGGGGAGGCCACGCAGGACACGATCGCCTCCATCACGTTGTTCATTTGCTGCTCCAGGCCGGGCGGGCAGATCAGGGCGCCGATACGCAGCCCGGTGAGACCGTAGGTTTTGGAGAGCGTGAGCGAAGTGAACACGCGGGCTTCGCCGGGGAGGTCGCTGTCGAAGCGTGCCGGGCTCACATGCGGTACGTCGTAGGTGAACGCCTCGTAGCATTCGTCGGAGATGATCCACAGGTCATGGCGGACGGCCAGTTCCACGAGGCTGCGGGTCAGCTCCTCGCCCAGGACGGCGCCCAGCGGGTTCGACGGCGAGTTGAGGATCAGCACCTTGGTCCGCGGTGTGATGAGCTCCTCGATATCCGCGATCCGGGGCTGGAAATCGTGGTCGGGGTACAGCGGGTACCGGACGGGGACGGCGTGCAGCAGGCTGCTGGTCATCGCGAACGTGGGGTAGCCGGGATTGGGGATCAGGATCTCATCGCCGGGGAGAGCAGCAGGCTCATCGCGAAATGCAGGCCCTGCTGGGCGCCGTCGACGACGTACACCCGGTCCGCCCCGACCGGCGTCGCGTTGTGCTCGCGGAACCTGGCCGCGAACGCCTCGCGCAGGGCCGGGATGCCGGCGTTGGGGGTGTAATTGGTTTCGTCGCGGTCCAGGCAGGCCATCCCGGCGTCGAGGACATGGCGGGGCACGGCGAACCCCGGTTCCCCGATGCTCAGGATGATCGCGCCGGGAGTTCCCCAGGCGGCCTCGGTGATCTCGCGGATCTGGTTGATGGGAACATCGCGGACGTGGGCGGCTAGCTCGGGCATGTCTGCCATCCTAACCGTCGCCTGCAGCTCCCGCGCCGGGGGCGGCCCCGGCGCAGATATACTGGGGAGCGTGCTTTCTGGACTGGTAATAGTGGACAAGCCGCAAGGCTGGACCAGCCACGATGTGGTTGGACGGATGCGGCGGATCGCCGGTACCCGAAAGGTGGGCCACGCCGGAACGCTGGATCCCATGGCCACGGGCGTCCTGGTGGTCGGTATCAACAAGGCCACCCGGCTGCTCACCTATATCGTGGGCACCGCCAAGACCTATACCGCCACCATCCGGCTGGGCGAATCAACCGTCACCGACGACGCCGAGGGTGAGGTCACCGCCACCCGCAGCGCCGCCTCGGTCACCGAGGAAGCGGTCCGGGCCGGCGTCGCCGCTTTGACCGGGGAAATCGAACAGGTTCCCAGCAGCGTCAGCGCCATCAAGGTCAACGGGGAACGCGCCTACGCGCGGGTCCGCTCGGGCGAAGAGGTCAAGCTGGCCGCACGTCCCGTCACCATCCACCGCTTCGAGGTCCACGGGGTCCGTCCGGCGCGCGGCGGCGAGGCACTGGACGTGGATGTCCTCGATGTGGATGTCACAGTGGAGTGCTCCTCCGGCACGTACATCCGGGCGCTGGCCCGCGACCTGGGCGAGGCGCTCGGCGTCGGCGGTCACCTGACGGCGCTACGCCGGACCCAGGTGGGCCCCTACACGCTGGACCAGGCCCACACCCTTGAACAGCTCGCCGAAGAGCTGGACGTGCTTGAAATGTCGCTCGCCGCCCGGGCGCTGATGCCCAACCGCGAACTCACCGAGGAGGAAACCACAGAGATTTCCTTCGGCCGCAGGATTGCCGCGGGGGCGGCCGCCGGGACGCCCGCCGCAGCCACGCCGGAGAAGCCGGCAGCAGGCTTCGCGCCGGACGGGACGCTGGTAGCGCTGCTGGCCGACGCCGGCAGCTACGCCAAGCCGGTGCTGGTCTTCGCGCCGGACAATGAGAAGCGGGCCCCGCAGCCGCCGACGGCGGAACAGCAGGCCGGGCAGTAGTGGACGCGTATTTCTACATCATCATGGTGGTCGGGCTGGTCTCCACAGTCATCTGCCTGACCGCCGGCATCCTCAAAAAGGCGCCGAACGACACAACGATCCTCTCGGTGGCCGCCGTCGAACTGTCCCTGCTGGTGTACCTGGTCGGCTCGATCGTCCGGGTCGCAGCCGGCGAGCCGATCGCGGGGGAGCCGTGGGAGTTCTGGGGTTACCTGCTGACGGCCCTCCTGCTGCCGGTCGCGGCGGTCTACTGGGCCATCCTGGAACGCACCCGCTGGAGCAACTTCGTGCTGGCTGCCGTCGGCGTCACCGCACTGGTGATGGCGGCCCGAATGAATCAGATTTGGTACTGACATGGAAGAGGCAAAGAACGTGACGGCGAAACCTTCGCTCGAGGACATCGGTACGACGCCGGGCGCTGTCCCGCCAGCCGCCGGCTCCGCCTCGGCCGGTGACGCTTCGGCGGCGGTGCGCCGGTGGCGCGGGATACCCGTAACACCGGTCCCGGCCGTTTGCTGATTGCCGTCTACGCCGTCTTCGCGATCTCGGCGACCGCCCGGGCGGGGTACCAGATCCTCACCAAGTTCTCCGAGGCCCCGTTGGCCTACCTGCTGTCGGCGTTCGCCGCCGTCGTCTACCTCGTGGCGACCGTGTCCCTCGCGAAGTCCGGCCGCACCTGGTTCAAAGTCTCCGTCGTGGCAGTGCTCGTGGAACTGGTGGGCGTGCTGGTGGTCGGGGCGCTCAGCGTGTTCGACTCGGTCAACTTCCCGCATGAAACCGTCTGGTCCCTGTTTGGCCGCGGTTACGCATTCATCCCGCTGCTGCTGCCGGTCCTGGGCCTGATCTGGCTGTACCGCCGCCGTCCGGCACCGAAGCGGGCCTGAACGCTTTAGTCCGCGACCTAGCCCGCGGGCCGGTCCAGTTCCTGGAACAGCGTGATTTGGAGCCCTGCCGGGCCGTTCAGCCGTGAGTTCATGGAGCGCCACGGTGTTTCCCGCGGCTCCGCGATGAGGGTGCCGCCGGCCTCCACGAGGTCCCGCGTGGCCGCTTCCGCGTCGTCAACCTCGAAGGCCACCCGGATTCTGGCGCTCGGCTGACCGTCGGCTTCCACCTGGTCGATGTATTTGACCTGCTCCGGGTTGGAGAGTTCCAGGTGGCGCGGCCCGCGTCCAGGATCGTGATGCGTGCTTCGCCCTCGCTGGGGACCGTCTCACGTTCCACGAGTCCCAGAACGTCACGGTAAAAGGCCAAGGCGGCGTCGTAGTCCTCCGTCTCGACGACGAGGCGCAGCTGCCGGACAGGAGGCGGGGTGTGATTTTCGGTAGTCATACCCGCACCCTAGGACGAACTGTTCCTGAGCGGAATACTGCTGATCGCTACTGCTGCGCGGGCCGGTGTCGCGGGCTCAGTCCGGTCCGGCTTCGAGTACCAAGAGTCTGCGGCGCAGGCCCGGCCACGCCGCGCCGAAGCCCGGATGCAGCTCCTTGTCGCCGACAAGCTCGACCGGAACCCACTGCAGCTCCAGGCTTTCCGGGTCGCTGATCTCCGGTTCGAACGGCTCCACAACGTCCACAGCAACGGTCGTGTAGGTCCAGTAGCCGACGTCGAAAACCGACGTGAACAGCACCCGGACGCTCTCCGGCGGTACGGCAGCTTCTTCCTTTGCCTCGCGCAGGGCGCCGTGGACTGCTTCTTCGCCCTGATGGAGGGCTCCGCCGGGGAGACCCCACGTTCCGCCCTGATCGCTCCACAGAGCGCGGTGCTGCAGCAGGATGCCCTTGGCGGGGTCGTGGACCAGGAGTCCCGCCGAGCCGAAGCGCCCCCAGAACCGGCCGCGGTCGCCTTCAACCCACGCGTCACCGGGATCGCGGGGTCCGAGGGGACGGCGCAGCTCGAAGGGAAGCTCGTGGGTTGGTGCGGCGCCTGGCTGCGAGTCGTCGGGCCGCTCCTTGTGGGGAGTGCCGGGCTGGAGGTCGGGGCAACAGGGCTGTCCATCCCCTCAGTTTCCCACGGCACTGCGCGGGCCGGCCGAAGTGTGTCCCCGCGGGCCGGGCGCGGCGCCTGTCTTCGCGGGATGCTGCCTGCCTGAGATCGAGTGACGGCCCGATCGGTGAAAATTGTCGTAGCCTCGCGGGATGATTTGAGTGTGGACAACAGGACGGCGTTGAGTGTTGAACTCAGGGAGGCAGCGGAGGCCGTTGCCACGTCTGCTGCTGCGTTGGCTGCTCTTGCTGGCGTGGGTGTGGATGTCGAGGATCAGCCGGGGGCTGATCGGTTGCGGGATGTGGCGGATGCCTGTCTGGACGGGTTCGCGGAGGTCGGGCGGCTGGAGGCCCGGGCTGCGGCGTTGAAGGTGCGGCTGGCCGCGGAGTACGCGAAGGCATCCCGGGCGTTGGCTCCGCCGGTGGCGTCGCCACAGGAATGTACTGCCCGGGAGATGGCGGTGGTGGCCGAGGTCGCGTGTGTACTCACGGTCAGCGAACGTTCTGCCTCCGCCCTCCTGTCCGACGCTCACGTATTGACGACGGCGCTGCCGCTGACCCTGGGGGCCTTGCAGGCCGGGGCGATTTCGTGGCAGCACGCCCGGATCGTCGTGGATGAAACCTCGAGTCTTGATCCGGCCGGGGCGGCCGGGCTGGAGGCGCATTTCCTGGACCCCGATGCCCCGGATCCGGCCCGGGGTGTCCGGCCGGGGACCTGGTGCCGGGCCGGTTCCGGGCCAAGGCACGGGTGTGGCGGGAACGCCACCACCCGGTAAGCATCGAGAAACGCCATACGAAGTGTGCCGCGGACCGGAGAGTCGAGTTCGTCCCGGACCGGGACGGCATGGCCTGGCTCAACGCCTACCTCCCGGCCGACACGGCAGCCGGGATCTGGGAACGGACCACCGCGTCCGCCCGGGCCCTGCAGGGTCCGGCCGAGCCCGGACCCTGACCCAGCTCCGCGCCGACATCGCCACGACCTGGCTGCTCACCGGCGGACTCGACGACGGCGGCACCGCTGGCGGGAGGGCCGAGGCCGGGACTTCCGACGGAATCGCAGGCCCAGCGGCGGCCAGCGACGGCGGCAGCGGAGCGGGCGGGTTCGCGGGCGGACTGCCCGGCGGCGGCGACGCCGGAGCGGGCGGGTGCCTGGGCGGGGTGTGCCGTCGCCGAGGGCGCAGGTCCTGGTCACCGTCCCGGTGATGTCCCTCCTGGGCCTCACGGATGAACCGGCGATGCTAGACGGGTACGGGCCGATCCCGCCGTCCATGGCCAGACGCCTGATCGCCGACGGCGCCGACTCGTTCCACCGGGTTCTGATAGACCCGCAGGACGGGGCGCCGCTGGAAATCGGCCGGACCAGCTACCGCATCCCGAGGCCCCTGCGGCAATGGCTCCGGCTCCGGGACGGAAAATGTCCCTTCCCGGGCTGCAACAACCCCTCCCTCGACAACGAGGCAGACCACCTGCTGGCCTGGGCCGACGGAGGCACCACCGGGATCTCCAATCTCGGCCAGCCCTGCCGCAAACACCACCGCCTCAAACACACCTCCGCCTGGACACCCACCGGCGCCAGCAAGGACCATCCGCCGGGGTGGATTTCACCGTCAGGACGGCACTATCCCAGCGAACACCAGGACTGGGAACCACCCCTCTGGCCGGGCCACATTCTCCGCATAGATGACGGACCGAACCGAAGCATTCCCCAGGACCCCGGCCCGCTCAAAGACGAAGGCCCCGAGCCGGACCTGCCTCCTGACCCGTTCCCGGACTGGCACGAATTCATTGCCCGGCACGAATGGCCTGTGGCGGAAATGGACGATCAGGCTGGCTGGTGCCCCTCGACCAGTCATTTCCGGAAGACCTCCCGTGGCAACTTGTCTGCACGGGTGGGGCTGAAGTCTGACGCCAGCGCGCATTTGAGGGAGTTGAGCAAGTAAGGCAACTGCGCAATTAGCGGAACTGCGCAAAGACCCTCACCGGTTCGGGACGAAAATCCGATCCTTCCGTGAAGCCGAGTGCCTCGTAAAAGGCGCGCTGTCCGGGTTCGTTGTCGGTGATCAGCACCAGCTGCCGGACGTGCTCATAGCGTTTTTGTACGGCCTCGAGCAGCGCGCGGCCGGCACCAGCAAGGACCGTGAACTCTGGCATCGGAACAGTGTCGCACACCGGCGCACCCCGCGGCCCGGGCGGAAGGTGTTAGCGTATCGCCGAACGTGCGCTGCGGTCCGGGCTGCAACGGCGCCAATCCAGAGGGGACGACCTATGAACTCATCCGCGGGTGACAGAAGTGCAAAGGCCCCCGCGCGCCGGGCTTCACCGCCGCATACACCCCAGGCTTCACCCCCGGACATACCCCCGGTTTCACCCTCCCGGGTCCTCTTCTACGGGGTGACCGGCAGCGGCAAGTCGTCCGCCGCCCGCGCCTACGCCAAGGCCACGGGGCTGCCTGAATTCTCGGCGGACGATGATATTGGCTGGCTGCCCGGGTGGCAGCAGCGCACCGTGGAGGAGCAGCGGGACATCGCCGCCGGGATTGCGGCCCAGGATCGCTGGGTGCTGGACAGCGCCTACGGTGTCTGGCGCGACGTTGTAGTGCTGCGGGCGGAGCTCGTCGTCGGCCTGGATTATCCGCGCTGGCTCTCGCTGGCCAGGCTGATACGCCGATCGCTGCGGCGGGCCTTGACCCGCGAACCCGTCTGCAACGGCAATCAGGAAACCCTGACCCGGCTCTTCGTCGAAGACTCGATTATCCGCTGGCATTTCCGGTCGTTCACCAGGAAACGGCAGGTGATGCGGGGACTCCAGGCCGACCCCGGCATGCCGCCGGCGATCCTCTTCCGTCATCCCCGGCAGCTTGACGCCTGGCTCGCGCAGCAGACCGCCAAGGCCGAGCGGTCCGGGCGGGCCGAAGGCCTCTGACCGAACGACGGCGGAACGTGCTTACGCTGGACGCATGGCAGAACTCAAGGTTCCGCGCGGGCTGCGGGAGGTTGATCGTGCGGCCCTGCTCAGGATCGTGAAAACAATCCACACCTTTGCGTGGTTCACCATCGAGGCCTGCATGGTCTACGTCCTTTATGCCGGTGCCCGCGGCCGCACCGACAGGAAAGTGGGCCTGGCCGCCGGCATCGTGGCGACGGAGACCTTGGTCTTTGCCGCCAACGGATTTCATTGCCCGCTGACCGCCGTGGCCAAGGACCTGGGCGACGAGACGGGCTCTGTCACCGACATTTATCTGCCGCAGTGGTTCGCGAGGAACCTCCCTGGCATCCACGTTCCATTGATACTGGCCGCCGTGCTGCTGCACTGGCGCAACCATCGGGCCGCCAGCAGACGCTAGCGGATCGGGCTCCCGTTGATGTCGACGCGGAAGTGCTCGATCACCTTATTTGTCGCCGTGTCGATGATGACCACGGAGTCAGCCGCCAGGCCGGGTCCGGCACAACGGTGTAGGGAACATCCGTGATCTGGGTGGGCCGCCCGGCGTCGTTGATCCTGCGGCTGAAGGCGTCCACCACAGTGTGTGTCCGGGTGCTGACGGCCACGGTTTCCTGGGGAGGCCCGCGGTGTCGCCGTTCGCGGGTGTGGCGTTCCACCAACCTTCGTAGCCGCCCACCGGCGATTCCGACGATGCCTGCGCGGACCCCGTCGGTGTCCCTGCTGCATTCGCCGCGCCGCCGCACGCGCTCAACGACACCCCCGCAGCCAGAATCAAACAGACAGCGGCGTGGCGCGGTTCGCCAGTTTTGTAGCCCATGATGATGTCCCCCAACATTGTCCCCAAGACCCGGCCGGCGGTCTCGGGCCCGGTTGGGATGACCCTACCAGCCCGGTCAGCGGGTGAACTGGGGACCGGGGGACAGGGCCACGCCGGCCGCGGCCAGCGCCAGGGATCAGCTAGCGCCGGCGCGCAGGCCTGCGTCCCGCGCGCCGATCTGCGCGGCCTACTTCTTTCCGAACAGGCCGCCCAGGATCCCGCCGAGCCCGCCGCGTCCGCCAGATTCGTCGCGCCCGTCGTCCTCGTTTTTGCGCTCGACCGGCTGGCTCCCGGGGAAGTCGACGTCGATCAGCTCACCGGGGCGCGGCGCATCGCCGGCGGGCTGGCCCTGCGGGAAGGCCTGCGGTTCCAGCGGAGAGTCCTGTCCGGCTTCCTGCACAGCTGCCTGAGACGACGGCTGGCCGCCGCCGAGGATCCCGCCCAGCAGATCGCTCAGCCCGCCGGCGCCCCGGCAGCGCCGGCACCGCCCAGTATCCCGCCCAGAATTCCGCCAAGATCAATGCCGCCCGGTGCGCCCGGCGCACCCGACCCAGTCGCGCCGCCTGATCCGCCCGCTTCAGCCGACTGCCCGCGGCCGCCGAGGACCTTGTTCGCAAGGTAGGACATCACGATCGGGGCCAGGATCGGCAGCAGCTTCTTCATCAGGTCGCCGCCGACGCCGCCGAGCTGGGACGTTCCGGCCAGCTGGCTGGCCACCTGGTCCTGCTGCCCGCCGAAGACGTGGCTCACGATCTTTTCACCGTCGGCGGTGTCCACCTGCGCGACATCGACCCCGCCCTCCAACAAGCCGTCCTGGTGCTGGCCGAGCGCGGACTCCAGCGAGGCGGCGCCGTCGGAGGCCTGCGCGTTGACCTGCATTCCGGCCAGCAGCGTGGGCACGGCGGCCTCCACCGCTGCCTGAGCGGTCTGCTGGTCGGTGCCGAGCAGGCCGGCAATCTGGTCCACCGGAATCTGCCGCAGGATGTCGTGGAGCTCGGTCATGGGGTACTCCTTCAGCCGCATGTCAGTGCGGGCCTCGCTGGAACCGGCGCCGGCGCAGGCGGCGCCGGACTGTTGCCCTTGCATCGTAGTCCGGGCATCCTGAACGCGAAAGGACGCCGCCCGGGGGCCGGGAACGCCGTCGGAGGCCTGCCACGTTTGCGGGTAATCTAGGAGAGTTCCGGAGCCGGCAGGTTTCTCCGGAGAAGCACATGGCAGGAAGCAAAAGGCGAGGTTGATGGTCCACATCTGGAACGATCCGTCCGAAGTCCCGGCGGACTTTGGTCCTTCCGTCGTTACCTTCGGCAACTTCGACGGCGTCCACCGCGGCCACCAGCAGGTGCTTTCGCAGCTCATCCGCGTCGCCCGCCTGAACCACGCCAAGGCCGTCGCCATCACCTTCGACCCGCATCCGGCGCAGGTCCACCGCCCCGAATCCGCCCCCGAACTGATCATGGGCCTGGAGGACAAGCTGGTGGCGCTCGGCGAGCTGGGCCTCGACGCCGTGCTCGTGATGAAGTACTCCCTCGAACTGGCCAGCCTCACTCCCGAAGAATTCGTCGCCGACGTCCTGGTCGGCAGCCTCAAGGCAAGCCACGTGGTGATCGGCCACGACGCCCGGTTCGGCCGGGGCAACTCCGGGGACCTGGACACCATGCAGGAGCTCAGCAGGAAGCTCGGCTTCGAGGTGCTGGTCATCAGCGAGTTCGGCTCGGAAGGCTTCCCGCTGCACGGCGACGTGCACGACGACGGCGGCACGGACCGCCGATGCTCCTCCACCTGGGTGCGCGAGGCTCTGAGCGAGGGCGACGTCGCCACGGCCGCCGCCGTCCTGGGCAGGGCGCACCGGATGCGCGGCGAGGTGGTCCACGGCGCCGCGCGCGGCCGCGACCTCGGCTTCCCGACCGCCAACCTCGCCGCCGACGCCAGCGGCTACATCCCGGCGGACGGCATCTACGCCGGCTGGCTAGTGGACCAGGCCGGAACGCGCTGGCCCGCCGCAATCTCCGTCGGTTCCAACCCCACGTTCTATGGCGTCAGCAGGCAGGTCGAAGCCCATGTCATCGACCGCCCGGAAGAGGCTGTCGAGGACTTCGATCTGTACGGCCAGACAGTTGTGGTGGAATTCGTCGCCCGGCTGCGGGGATGGTGGCGTACCGTGGCCCTGAGGCCTTGGTGGACCAGATGCGCCTGGACGTGGTCCAGGCCCACAACATCCTGTTCGCCCGCTAAGAAACTGCGCTAAAGAACCGCGCAAAATACTGGGCTGGACAGCTGTGCAACCGCCGGGCAGGACCGCCGAGATGATTCGGAGCGGTTCCGGCGGTTCGCCGGCCGGTCGGCACTGAGACTCACAGCCATTTGGCAAGGAAGGCAAGACTGTGACAATTGAGAAGAATACGCGGGAACTGGACAAGGAAATCGTCCGGGACTTCAGTTCCCGGATGAGCTACGCGTCCTACCTGCAGCTGCCGACGCTCCTGAGCGCCCAGCAGCCGGTCAGCACTCCGGAGCACCACGACGAGATGCTGTTCATCATCCAACACCAGACCACGGAGCTGTGGCTCAAGCTGGTCCTGCACGAGCTCCGCAGCGCCGCCGCCTGGCTCCGCTCCGACGATCTCGGCTCGGCGCTGAAGGCGATCGCCCGGGTCAAGCACATCCAGAAGACCCTGACCGAGCAGTGGTCCGTGCTGGCCACCCTGACCCCCACTGAGTACTCGCAGTTCCGCGGCTTCCTGGGCAACTCCTCCGGGTTCCAGTCCAGCCAGTACCGCGCGGTCGAATTCCTGCTCGGCAACAAGAACCGCAAAATGCTGCCGGTCTTCGAATCCGACCCCGAGGCCCACGCGATGCTGCTGGAACTCCTCGAATCCCCGAGCATCTACGACGACTTCCTCGCCTACCTCAAGCGCCAGGGCTTCGACGTTCCCGCGTCCCTGCTGGAACGGGACGTCACCCAGGCCCACGAATTCTGCGCGGAGCTGGTCCCGGTGTTCAAGTACATCTACGAAAACGCGGCGGACAACTGGGGCGCCTACGAGGCCTGCGAGGAACTCGTGGACCTCGAGGACAACTTCCAGCTCTGGCGGTTCCGGCACCTGCGCACGGTGCAGCGCACCATCGGCATGAAGTCCGGGACCGGTGGCTCCAGCGGCGCCGCGTTCCTGCAAAAGGCCCTGGAACTGACCTTCTTCCCCGAGCTTTTCGCCGTCCGGACGGAGATCGGCCAGTGAGCGCCCTGCAGCCGGAAACCGCGGGAACCGAGGCGCAGGCCACCGCCGGCAACAGCACAGCACTCCTGCAGCGCGCCCGGGACCTGGACGCCGCCGACCCGCTCGGCGCCTACCGGGAGCACTTCATCGGCACAGACACGGAGCTGTCCTACCTGGACGGCAACTCCCTGGGCCGCCCGCTGAAGCGCACCGTCACGGACATCAGCAGCTTCATCGAGGACAGCTGGGGCGGCCGGCTGATCCGCGGCTGGGACGAGGAATGGCTGGAACTCCCGCAAGCGATCGGTGACCAGCTCGGCCGGGCCGTCCTCGGCGCCGCGCCCGGGCAGACCGTCATCGCCGACTCCACCACCGTGGTGCTCTACAAGCTGATCCGGGCCGCGCTGGCCGCCGTCACGGACCCGGCCCGCACCGAAATCGTGCTGGACACGGACAATTTCCCCACCGACCGCTACCTCGTCGAGGGCATCGCCCGCGAAGAGGGCCTCACACTGCGCTGGATCGACGCCGACCCGCCTCCGGCGTGACCGTCGAGCAGGTGCGGGCCGCCACCGGCCCGGCCACCGCCGTCGTGGTCCTGAGCCAGATCGCCTACCGCTCCGGGTTCCTCGCGGACCTGCCGGGGATCACCGCGGCGGTGCACGACGCCGGCGCGCTGGTGGTGTGGGACCTGTGCCACTCCGCCGGTTCGGTGGAGATCGCCCTGGACGCCGCCGACGTCGACTTCGCCGCCGGCTGCACCTACAAGTACCTCAACGGGGACCGGGATCGCCCGCTTTCGCCTACGTCAACGCCCGCCACCTGCCGGGGCTGCAGCAGCCCATCTGGGGCTGGATGGGTCGCAAGGACGCCTTCGAAATGGGGCCCGGCTATGAGGCCGCCGCCGGAATCCGCGGGTTCCTCAGCGGCACCCCGGCGATCTTCGGGATGCTGGCCATGCGCGGCACCCTGGACCTGCTCGAGGAGGTCGGGATGGCCGCGGTCCGGGAGAAGTCCCGCCTGCTGACCGCGTTCGCCGTCGAACTCCACGACGCCTGGCTCGCCCCGGCCGGCGTCGAGCTGTCGACGCCGCGGGATCCGGAGCTGCGCGGCAGCCACATCACGGTGGACCACCCGGCTTTCCGGGAGATGACCGCAGCGCTGTGGGAACAGGATGTCATTCCCGACTTCCGGGCGCCGCAGGGCATCCGGATCGGACTGTCCCCGCTTAGCACGTCCTTCGCCGAGTTGTACCGCGGCATGGCGGCCGTCCGGGAACGGCTGGCAGAGGTCCCTTCCGGGCAGTAGCGGGACCGGCCGTTTCGACAAGATTAGCGGCGTGCCGGTAAACTAAACGTTGGATCCGGCTGCAGTCCGTGGCGGCTGGCTCTTGTTGTGTACGGGAACGCTCTTCTTTGGAGAGCAGATCCTGCGCGGCACCCCGGCAGTGAGTTACTGATTCGGGCCTCACGGCACATCTCTAGGAGTTATCGTGGCACTTGAAGCCGCTGTAAAGCAGTCCATCATCAAGGATTTCGCAACGTCCGAGGGCGACACCGGTTCGCCGGAGGTCCAGGTTGCAGTCCTGACTCAGCGGATCAAGGATCTCACTGAGCACATGAAGGTGCACAAGCACGATTACCACACCCAGCGCGGTCTGCTGGCCATGGTTGGTCGTCGCAAGCGCATGCTGTCCTACCTCAAGAACACTGACATCACCCGCTACCGTCAGCTCATCGAGCGCCTCGGCCTGCGCCGCTAGTCAGCGGGGCGGCCCCTTCCGGAACGGAAAGGGCCGCCTTCTTCAAACAAAAACTCAACAGGAGGATCAACCGCATCACGCATTCGCGGTCTTCGGTAGTGATCCCCGGGAACGGCTTCAAGGAACGAAGCCTTAGCCCGTGGGTCTCGATCGATGACCGGGTGCAGTGCAGGCCAGTAGACAGATGCTGGGCTGGGTTGATGCGGCTGGACTCCGTGAACCATGAAACGGAGGTGACTCTCTATGGAGGGTCCCGAAATCCAGTTCTCGGAAGCAGTCATTGACAATGGCCGCTTCGGCAAGCGCGTAATCCGCTTCGAAACCGGCCGCCTTGCCAAGCAGGCAGCCGGCGCAGCGATGGTCTACATCGACGAAGAGACCGCCCTGCTGTCCGCAACCACCGCCGGCAAGCACCCGCGTGAAGGTTTCGACTTCTTCCCGCTGACCGTCGACGTCGAAGAGCGTATGTACGCCGCCGGCCGCATCCCGGGCTCGTTCTTCCGCCGCGAAGGCCGTCCCTCCACGGAAGCCATCCTGGCCTGCCGCCTGATGGACCGCCCGCTGCGCCCCGCCTTCGTCAAGGGCCTGCGCAACGAGGTCCAGATCGTCGTCACCGTGCTGTCCATCAACCCGGACGAGCTATACGACGTCGTCGCGATCAACGCGTCCTCGATGTCCACCCAGCTCTCCGGCCTGCCCTTCTCCGGCCCGATCGGCGGCGTCCGCGTTGCCCTCATCGCCGACGAGAACGGCTCGCAGTGGGTTGCGTTCCCGAAGCACTCCCAGCTGGAGAACGCCGTCTTCAACATGGTCGTCGCCGGCCGCGTTGCAGGTGACGACGTCGCCATCATGATGGTTGAGGCCGAAGCCACCGACAACTCCTGGAACCTCATCAAGGAACAGGGCGCCACCGCCCCGACCGAAGAGGTTGTTTCCGAGGGCCTCGAGGCTGCCAAGCCGTTCATCAAGGCCCTCTGCGAAGCACAGTCCGACCTGGCAGCCCGCGCCGCCAAGCCGACCGTCGAGTTCCCGGTCTTCCTGGACTACCAGGACGACGTCTACGCCGCTGTTGAGTCCGCTGCCGCCGACAAGCTGGCCGCTGTCTTCCAGATCGCCGACAAGCAGGAGCGCGACACCGCGTCCGACGAACTCAAGGACGAGGTCACCTCCTCCCTGGCCGGCCAGTTCGAAGGCCGCGAGAAGGAGCTGTCCGCAGCCTTCCGCTCCGTCACCAAGCAGGTTGTGCGCCAGCGCATCCTCAAGGACCAGATCCGCATCGACGGCCGCGGCCTGACGGACATCCGCCAGCTCACCGCCGAGGTTGAGGTTCTGCCCCGCGTCCACGGCTCGGCCATCTTCGAACGCGGCGAGACCCAGATCATGGGTGTCACCACGCTGAACATGCTCAAGATGGAACAGCAGATCGACTCGCTGTCTCCCGTGACGCGCAAGCGCTACATGCACAACTACAACTTCCCGCCGTACTCCACCGGCGAGACCGGCCGCGTCGGTTCCCCGAAGCGCCGCGAAATCGGCCACGGCGCCCTCGCAGAGCGCGCCATTATGCCGGTGCTGCCGTCCCGCGAGGAATTCCCCTACGCCATCCGCCAGGTGTCTGAGGCTCTCAGCTCCAACGGTTCGACGTCGATGGGTTCCGTCTGCGCCTCCACGCTGTCCCTGCTCAACGCAGGTGTGCCGCTGAAGGCCGCTGTTGCAGGTATCGCCATGGGCCTGGTCTCCGACCAGGTTGACGGCCAGACCCGCTACGCCGCCCTGACCGATATCCTCGGCGCCGAAGATGCCTTCGGCGACATGGACTTCAAGGTCGCCGGTACCTCCGAGTTCGTCACGGCCATTCAGCTGGACACGAAGCTCGACGGCATCCCGGCCTCCGTCCTGGCCGCCGCCCTGAAGCAGGCCCGCGAAGCCCGCCTGCACATCCTGGACGTCCTGACGTCCGCGATCGACACCCCGGACGAGCTCTCCGAGTTCGCACCGCGCGTCATCGCGGTCAAGATCCCGGTAGACAAGATCGGCGAGGTCATCGGCCCGAAGGGCAAGATGATCAACCAGATCCAGGAAGACACCGGGGCCGACATCTCGATCGAGGACGACGGAACTGTCTACATCGGCGCCACGAACGGCCCGTCTGCCGACGCAGCACGGTCCGCGATCAACGCCATCGCCAACCCGCAGATCCCGGAAATCGGCGAGCGTTACCTGGGTACGGTCGTCAAGACCACCACCTTCGGCGCCTTCGTTTCCCTGACTCCGGGCAAGGACGGCCTCCTGCACATCTCCGAGCTGCGCAAGATCGCCGGCGGCAAGCGCGTGGACAACGTCGACGACGTCGTCTCCGTCGGCCAGAAGATCCAGGTGGAAATCACCAAGATCGACGACCGCGGCAAGCTCTCCCTGTCACCTGTTGTGGCTGACGAGGCCGGCGCCGAGAGTGCCGACAACGCTGAGGTCTCCCTGGAGTCCGCAGAGTAGTCTTTCCTGACTCAAGCTGCGGGGCCGGTGGATTAGTCCACCGGCCCCGCAGCCGTTAAAGGCAGGTAGGATTGCAGGCAGATTTGGCATGTGTTAACTGAAAGGCCTTAATGACTGTCGTCCCCCTGCCGCTTGAGCAGAACCAGCACGCTGACACCCTCATCCACGGAGCCGACGGCGGTTCCGAGGTTCGCCGTTCGGTCCTGCCCGGCGGCGTCCGCGTGCTGACCGAGGCGATGCCGGGGCAGCGCTCGGCCACCATCGGCTTCTGGGTCGGCGTGGGCTCCCGCGATGAGGCTCCCGGGCAGCACGGCTCCACGCACTTCCTGGAGCACCTCCTGTTCAAGGGCACCAGGCGTCGCACCGCGCTGGAGATCGCCTCGGCTTTCGACGAGGTGGGCGGGGAATCCAACGCCGCGACAGCGAAGGAAAGCACCTGCTACTTCGCCCGCGTGCTGGACACCGACCTGCCGATGGCGATCGACGTCATCGCGGACATGATCACCGGCGCCGTGCTGGACCCGCAGGAGATGGAGCAGGAACGCGACGTCATCCTCGAGGAGATCGCGATGGACAGCGACGACCCCACCGACGTCGCCCACGAACACTTCGTCGCCGCAGTGCTGGGAACCCACCCGCTGGGCCGGCCGATCGGCGGCACCCCGGATGCCATCCGCGCCGTCGCCCGCGACTCCGTCTGGGACCACTACCGCCGCTACTACCGTCCGGACGAGCTGGTCATCACCGCCGCCGGGGGACTGGACCACGACGTCGTCTGCGGACTGGTGGTGGATGCCCTGCACTCCGCCGGCTGGAGCCTGGAGCCCGAGGCCGCCCCGGTTCAGCGCCGCTCCACCGACCGGGCGGACATCACCGGCACCGCCGGCCTGCACGTCGTCAAGCGTCCCGTGGAACAGGCCAACATCATCATGGGCTGCCCCACGATCGTCGCCACCGACGACCGCCGCTTCGTCATGAGCGTGCTCAACGCGGTGCTCGGCGGCGGCATGTCCTCCAGGCTGTTCCAGGAAGTCCGGGAAAAGCGCGGCCTGGTCTACTCGACCTACTCTTTCGCCTCCTCCTATGCCGACGCCGGCTACTTCGGCATGTACGCCGGCTGCACGCCGTCGAAGGTCCGTCAGGTCCTTGAGCTGCTCGGCGCCGAACTCGACAAGCTGGCCGAGGGCGGCATCTCGGACGAGGAACTCCGCAAGGCCGTCGGGCAGCTCTGCGGCGGAATCGTGCTGGCGCTGGAGGACACCGGCTCCCGGATGTCCCGGCTGGGCCGCGCCGAACTGGTCTCCGGCGAATACCAGGACATCGACGAAACCTTGCGCCAGATCAAGGCCGTGACGGCGGCTGAAGTCCAGGAGCTCGCCCGCGAACTCGCGGCCGCCCCGCGGACCGTCACCGTAGTGGGCCCCTTCGAGGAATCCGAGACCTTCGGTCTCTGACGTCCGGCCGCCCGGGCCACTGATCCGGTCCTGCAGCGGCAGCAGAGGCCCGGGGCTGCCGGGCCCGCACCTAGACACGGCAAGCGGCGCCGCGTGATGATGGGGATGGACTCACTCGGGAGGCCCTGGAAGGGATCCTTAGAAGGAATCCCCGAAGGGATCCTCAGAAGGGATCCCTGGAAGGAAGAAATGGACCGGCCGCTGCCAGGCAGTGCACACGAGGCGCTTGAGGCGTTCCTGGGGCACTGGACCGGGACCACGCAGTGGGAGGCCACACCGTGGGGGCCGGCGCGGGTCGCCGCCGTCGAAGTGACCTTCGCTCGTGCCGCCGCCGGGCTGGCCGTCACGCACAGCTACCGGCACACGGAGGCCGACGGCGCCCGCTCGGAGGGACACGGCGTCTTCACCATGGACCCGGACCGTCCGGACACCCTCTGGTACCACGTCAACAGCATGGGGCTTCCCCGGAGGCGCCCGCGCGCGCCAGCTGGCTGGAGGGCACGCTCACCATGGAACGGCGCAGCGACCGCGGCACGTCCCGGCACACCTTCCGGGTGGAGAACGGCGTGCTGACGCACAGCGCCGGGCTCCGGCTGGGATCCGCGACCGACTTCACGCCCTTGATGATCTCGGTCTGCCGGCGCGTGGACGAGGACGCAACCGTCCCGGCCTGACGCTCGCTCCCTCTTCCCGGACGTGAGGGCTACGTCTGCGGCAGCCGCCTCCGCCTGTGCGTTACGGCGCGGACTCGAGGATCCGGGTCTTCGGGGCACCCAGGAGGGCGGGGGCAACCGTGGAGGAATTCCAGACGTTCGCCTGAAGGTTGGCCAGCAGCGCTTCGGCCTGGTCGCGGCTTTCGAAGTCGAGTTCCACCACCACATAGTTCAAATCGTCCACGGGGCGGCTGATCCTGTGTGCGGTGACCCCCGACGCCACCCGGTTCACCGGATCACGGTCGAATGCGGCCTTCCACATGCCAAAATCCTTGATCTCGTGCTCTATCTGCAAGGTGTACATCGCCATCTGTCCTTCCGGCGCCAGATCTGCAAATTGTGGGATGCCTCCAAGCTAGCGCGCGGCAGTCAGTCAGCGGTACCCCACATCTGGTGGGGAGTGACCGGGATCCGGCGCTTCGCCTAACCGCCGGCGAACGGCGGCAGGACGTCGACGACGTCGTCCGGCTTCAGTGCCGCTGCGCGGTTCCGCACCGCCACCTCGTTGAGCAGGAAGCTGCTCCGGGACAGCAGGCGCGCCAGCGGCGGCGTTCCGGCCGGGGGTTCCGGGCGCTCGACGGCGAGGATGGCCTCCAGCAGCGAGTCAACCGTGGCGTCGGCGGGGAGGTCGAAGTGCTCCTCGTCGGCGCCGGCGGCAGCGCGCGCGGCAGCGAAGTAACGTACGTTCACGGGTGGTTCAGCCTCCGATGGCGCTCATGCTGCGGTCCGGCTGGACGAAGTCCGGGGCGTCCAGTCCGACGTGGTCCATGCCGTGGGCTTTGGGCTTGATCCACATGGCGTCCTGCCAGCGCTCTGCGAGCTGTTCGTCGCTGGCGCCCTCGCGGAGGAGCCCCAGCAGGTCGACTTCCTCGCGGGAGAACAGGCAGCTCATGATCTTGCCCTCGGCCGTGATGCGGGTGCGGCGGCAATCGGAGCAGAACGGCTCGGTCACGGACGCGATGATTCCCACGGTTCCGAGCACTGGCCCGGTGGCTTCGGCCGTGCCGGGCACGCGGGCCCGGACCTCGAAGCGTTCGGCCGGCGCGCCGTCGCGGTCCCGCGGATCGCTGCTGAGCACGTAGTCAACGGAGAGCAGCTCACGGATCTCCGCGGCGGTGATCATGTTCCGGCGGGTCCAGCCGTGGTCGGCGTCGAGCGGCATCTGCTCGATGAAGCGCAGCTCGTAGCCGCGGTCCAGCGCCCAAGCCAGCAGGGCGGGGACTCGACGTCGTTGATGCCGCGCATCAGCACGGCGTTGAGTTTCACCGGGCCAAGGCCGGCGGCCCAGGCGGCATCCACGCCGGCCAGGACCTTGTTCAGGAAGGGGCGGCGGGTCAATTGGGTGAACGTTTCCTCATGGAGCGAGTCCAGCGAGACGTTGATCCGGGAGAGGCCCGCGGCCTTGAGCCCGGCGGCTTTTTTGTCCAGGCCGACGGCATTCGTGGTCATGGAAATCGGAAGATCGGGGTGGGCGTGGCGGAGGGCGGAAATGATGTCCATCAGATCGGCCCGGACCAGCGGTTCACCGCCGGTGAGCCGCAGTTCCCGCACACCCAGCATGTCGACGCCGATCCGCACGATCCGGACAATCTCCTCCGCCGACATCACGGCCTGCTTGGACAACCACTCAAGGCCCTCGGCCGGCATGCAGTACGTACAGCGCAGATTGCACTTGTCCGTCAGGGAAAGCCGCATGTCGGTGGCGCGGCGGCCGTAGCGGTCCACGAGGCCGGCGGGCATCCCGGCCGGGCGCCCGGGCACCTGCGCGGCAGAAGTGCCCGCGCCGGAACCGTCCTCCGCGCGGGGCTGGGGCATACCAAGCTGAACACTCATAAAGTCAGGCTACGCCACCTCGGCGCCGGCATCACTCCTGTTGGGCCCCGTATTGCGCTCCGTATTTAGCATCGGCTTGTGCATCAGCCGGCAGCCGGTGCCGCCGGGGCCGGTGCGAATCTATGCTGGGAGCGTGAACACTTCCCAGCACGGGCAGCCGGGCACACTTCCAAACCCCGGCCCGCAAACCCCGGTTCCGCGGATGACGGACCGGCAAGCGTCTGCCTGGGCGGCCGCGGTCGGAGTCGTGGCCGTCGGTACCGGGCTGGCGCTGGGGAACTCGCGGCAGGACTCGTGAGTCCCTCACTTTCCCCGGTGACCGGCGTCGGGGGCGCCGTGATCGATGCGGTCCCGCCGGGCGTCAAGGACTGGGCCATTTCGGTCTTCGGCACGGCGGACAAGCTCGCCCTGCTCGGCGGCATGGGGCTCGTGATCGCCGCGCTGGCTGCCCTGGCCGGAATCGCGGAGCTGCGGCGCCGCTTCGCCGGGGTGGCCATCATCGCCGTCTTCGGGGTGGCGGGACTGGCTGCAGTGCTGGGCCGCAGCGAACTGACCGGGAATGCGATCCCCGTTCCGCTGCTCGCCGCCGTTGTGGGCATGGTCCTGCTGCGCTGGCTGATCCGCCGGCTGGGGAGTGGCAGGCCGACGCCGGACTCCCGGCCGAGGACACAGCCCCGCCGGCCGAGGACACAGCGTCCCCGGCCTTCGGGACAGCCCCGCCGACCTTCGACACAGCCCCGCCGGCTGAGCACACTGCCCCCGCGGCGCAGCCTGCCTCCCGCCGCCGCTTCTTCCGGGTGCTCGGCGGAACGGCCGCCGTCGCCGCGGCCGCCGGCGTACTAGCAGCGACGTTCCGGGGAGCCGCCGCCGTCGTGAGTGATCTGCGCAGCAAGCTCGCGCTCCCCGCGCCGGCGTCACCGGCCCCGCCCATCCCGGCCGGAGCCGAGGTGCGGCTGGACGGGGTGAGCCCGTTGGTGACGCCCAACAAGGACTTCTACCGGATCGACACCGCCCTGCGCGTCCCGGTGCTGGACCCGGGCCAGTGGACCCTGAAGGTCACCGGGCTCGTGGAGCGCGAGGTCTCGCTGGACTTCGCCACGCTGCTGGCCAAGCCCTTGGTCGAGCGGCATGTCACCATCGCCTGCGTCTCCAACGAGGTGGGCGGCGACCTGATTGGCAATGCCCGCTGGCTCGGCTGGCCGGTCCGGGACCTGCTGGCCCTCGCCGCCCGCAGGACGGCGCGGACATGGTTTTGTCCCGCAGCGCTGACGGCTGGACCGCCGGCACCCCGCTGGAGGTGCTGACGGACAACCGGGACGCGCTCCTGGCTGTCGGGATGAACGGTGAGCCGCTGCCCCTGGAGCACGGCTTTCCGGTCCGGCTCGTTGTGCCCGGTCTTTATGGCTACGTGTCGGCGACCAAGTGGGTCACGGAACTCAAAGTGACGCGCTTCGCGGACGACGTCGGGTACTGGACGCCCCGCGGCTGGAGCGAGAGGGGACCCATCAAGACCTCCTCCCGCATCGATGTGCCCCGCGACGGCCGCTCCGTGCCCGCCGGCACGGTGGCCTTCGGCGGGGTCGCCTGGGCCCAGCACACCGGGATCGGCCGGGTGGAACTCCGGGTCAACCGCGGCCCATGGCAGCAGGCCGAGCTGGCCCCCGGGATATCCACGGACACCTGGTACCAGTGGAAACTGGAGCTGCCGCTGACTCGCGGCCAGTACGAGGTCCAGGTCCGCGCCACGGACCTCAACGGCGCCGCGCAGGTGGAGGACAGCGCGCCGGTGGTGCCCAGCGGGGCCACGGGCTTTCACACGGTTAGAGTTGACGTGAAGTCCTAATACGCCGGGCCAACACGCCCGGCCAGGCAGCCGGGCAAGGCGCCGGACCAGGGAGCCGGACCGGCGCATTCAGTAACCGGCTCACGACGAGGGGTTACCAACGCATGCACCGCACCCAGACACGGCACGTCACCGTGGAAGAGCACCGCGAGTCCGTCCGCCGGCTGCTGGCTCCGCTCCGCACCCCGGACCGGGTTGAACAGCTCCCGCTCCTCGCGGCGCTGGGCAGGGGACTCGCGGCGGACGTCAAGGCTCAGCTGGACCTGCCGCCGTTCGCGAATTCGCAGATGGACGGCTACGCCATCCGCAGTGCCGACGTGCCCGACGGCGGTGCCGGACTGCGTGTCGTCGCTCCCGTCCCGGCCGGTGCCACACCCGCCGAGCTGGCCCCCGGGACCGCCGCCCCGATTATGACCGGCGCCATGATGCCGCCCGGGGCGGACGCCGTCGTCCCGATCGAACAGGCCCTGCCGGCGGTCTTCCCCGCCCCCGGCGTGCCGGCCACGGTCCAACTGCCCGCCGTCCCGGCACGGAACTTTGTCCGCGACGCGGGCAGCGACATCCGCAGCGGGGACCTGGCCCTCGCCGCCGGGACCTTCCTCGGACCCGGCCAGTTGGGACTCCTGGCCGCCCTGGGATTCACCGACGTCCCCGTCTACCGGGCGCTGCGGATCCTCCTCGTCACCACCGGCGACGAAGTCGTGGAACCGGGCAGCCCGCTGGGCCCCGGCAAAATCTACGACTCCAACGCCACCCTGCTGGAATCATCCATGCGCCAGGCCGGCCTCGACGTCACCCGGACCGGGATCTCCACGGACCGCCCCGAGGAGCTCGCGGTTCTTCTGCGCAGGCACGCGGCAGCCGTGGACCTGATCGTCACCACCGGCGGAGTCAGCAAGGGCGCCTACGAGGTGGTCCGGCAGGCGATGGAGGGCCACGACGTCGACTTCCTCGGCGTCGCGATGCAGCCCGGCGGGCCGCAGGGGATCGGAACCTTCGACGGCGTCCCGGTCCTCGGGTTCCCGGGCAACCCGGTGAGCTGCCTCGTCTCCTTCGAGATGTTCCTCCGGCCCGCCCTGGCCGACCTCTTCGGCTCGCCCGCGCCGCGTCCCGTGGTGAGGGCCCGGCTGGCCCAGGCACTGGCGTCCCCGCCGGCAAAGCACCAGGTGCGGCGCGGCACGGCCCTCCCCGACGGCACCGTCCGGCTGGAAGGCGGTGCTGGATCACACCTCGTCAGTGCCCTGGCCCGCTCCAACGCGCTGATCCAGATCCCGGAAGGAACTTCCGCGCTCGCCGAGGGCGCCGAGGTGGAAGTATGGATGCTGTGAACGAAGATAACCCGGCAACGGGAACCCCACGCCTGACCCACCTCCGGCAGGACGGCACAGCCCAGATGGTGGACGTGTCCAACAAGGCGGAGAGCACCCGCGAGGCCACGGCCACCGCCACCGTCCGCAGCACCGCCGAGGTCCTGGCCCTTCTCGGCGCGGGGGAGCTGCCCAAGGGCGATGCACTCTCCGTCGCCCGGGTCGCGGGCATTATGGCCGCGAAAAAGACCCCGGACCTGATCCCGCTGTGCCACCCGCTGCCGATCGCCAAGGTCACCGTCGACTTCGAGCTCGACACCACCACGGTCACGGTTTTCGCCACCGTCAAGACCCGCGGCATCACCGGCGTCGAGATGGAAGCGCTGACCGCAGCCTCCGTGGCCGCCCTCAGCGTGTACGACATGATCAAGGCCGTGGACAAACACGCGGTGCTGACCGACATCAAGGTGCTGGCCAAAAGCGGCGGCAAGAGCGGGGACTGGACCATATGAGCATGCCCGAACCACACCGGCACGGCGAAGCCACCGGCCGGAAGGCCGGCGTCGTGATCGCCTCCACCCGGGCCGCGGCCGGGATCTATGAGGACCTGACCGGCCCCGTCATCATCGACTGGCTCACCGAACACGGCTTTGAGCCCTACCCGGCGCTCGTGGTCCCGGACGGCGAAGCGGTGGGCGCCGCCCTGCGCGCGCTCCTGACCCAGGCTCCGGCCGTCATCATCACCAGCGGCGGCACCGGCCTCAGCCCCACCGACGCCACCCCGGAACAGACCTTGCCCCTGCTGGACCGCGAAATTCCGGGCATCATGGAGGGCATCCGCGGCGCCGGGACCGCCAAAACCCCCATGGCGATGCTCAGCCGCGGCCACGCGGGGCGGCCGGCCAGACCTTCATCGTCAATCTCCCCGGATCCCCCAAGGGCGTTATGGACGGCCTCAGCGTGCTGGATCCCATCCTCGGACACCTGTGCGACCAGCTGGAAGGCAGCCATGGCCACTGAATCAACCTTTGAACCGGACTTCGTCGTCGTGAACGCGGTTCTGAGCGCCGAGCCCATCTCCGTGGACCAGGCCATCGCCGCCGTTGAATCAGACACCGCGGGCGCGGTGGTCAGCTTCAGCGGCGTAGTCCGGAACCACGACGGCGGCAAACCGGTCCGGCGGCTCAGCTACAGCGCGCACCCGACGGCGCACCAGGTGATGGCCGACGTCGTCGCGCAACTCGCCGCCGAACAGGCAGCCGGCGGGACCGGCGGAGAACCCGGTGAGCCCGCCGGGACCGGGACCCGCAGCGGCACAGCACAGCCGGTGCGGATCTGGGCGGCGCACCGGATCGGGATGCTGGAGATCGGCGACCCCGCCCTGGTCTGCGCCGTCTCCGCCGCGCACCGCGGCCAGGCCTTCGCGGTCTGCTCGGAACTGGTGGACCGGATCAAGGCGCAGGTTCCCATCTGGAAAGAACAGTTCTTCACTGACGGCACGGTCGAGTGGGTTGGCGCGGGGAATAGTCCTCCCGCACCAGGGCGTCAGCGCAGCCCAGTGGGCCCGGTGGGGGCTGTCATGCGCGGCCGCCGGTTCAAGGCGGCACCCGCCCCGGCGGTAGGGTTGATGGCATGACCGAACAACTCGCAGTCGCCGTGCTGGGCGCGAACGGGCGCATGGGCGCCGAGGCGGTGCAGGCCGTCGAGGCCGCCGCGGACCTGAACCTCGTCGCCGCGCTGGGCAGGAACGATTCCCTGGACACGCTCGTCGACGCCGGCGCCCGGATCGTGGTGGATCTGACGGTCCCCGAAAGCACCGAAGCGAACGTCCGCTTCGCCGTCGAGCACGGCATGCATGCCGTTGTGGGCACCACCGGCTGGGACGCGGAGAGGCTGCGCCGCTCGAAGAACTCCTCGCCGGCCATCCCAGCGCGGGAGTCCTGATCGCGCCGAACTTCGCCCTGGGGTCGGTGCTCGCGTCCGCTTTCGCGGCCAAGGCCGCGCGCTACTTCGAATCGGTCGAAATCGTCGAACTGCACCACCCTGACAAGGTGGACGCCCCGTCCGGAACAGCCGTGCGGACCGCGCAGCTGATCGCCGCCGAGCGCGCAGCCGCCGGCCTCCCCGCCAGCCCCGACGCCACCACGAGCGAGCGCCCCGGCGCGCGAGGCTGCGACGTCGACGGCGTCCGCGTCCACAGCGTCCGGCTTCGCGGCCTCGTGGCCCACCAGGAAGTCCTGCTGGGCGGGCCGGGGAGCAGCTGACTTTCCGGCACGACTCCTTCGACCGCGCCTCCTTTATGCCCGGCGTGCTGCTGGGTGTGCGCAGCGTTGCGGCGAACCCGGGCCTCACGGTCGGGCTGGACGGCTACCTGGACCTGGGGGTCTGAGCGCCTTGGCCAATGTCCTGACCGCGTTCAAAGCCAACCGCACCAAGATCTGGGTCGGCGCCGTCACGCTCCTGCTGGTTTTTTACCTTGTGGTGTCCTTCCAGCGCGCGGTGCTCCTGATGACGGACCCCAACCCGGTGGCCAAGGCCATCGGTGTCGCGTATCTGCTCCTCCCGGTGATCGGGGCCTGGGCCCTGGTCCGCGAGCTGCTCTTCGGCGCCCGGACGGAACGGCTGGCCAAAATCCTCGAAGCCGAGGGCGGGCTGCCGGAAGACACGCTGCCGCGCACGCCCGCGGGACGGATTGTCCGCGAGGCTGCCGACCTTGAATTCGAGAAGTACCGTGCCGAGACCGAAGCCGCGCCTGAGGACTGGCGCTCCTGGTTCCGGCTCAGCTGCGCCTATGACGCCGCGGGCGACCGCAAGCGGGCGCGCGCCGCGATGCGCGACGCCGTCCGGCTCTACCGCACGGGATCCCGCCAGGCCTGAGCCGCCGTTTCCGCTACAGCTCCGGTACAAGCTCCGGGGCAGTTACCGGACGCGTGCCGGCTGGTAGCGGCCCAGCTGGTTGGCCGCGTGCGCCACCCACTCCAGCGGACCCCGCCATGACAAGGCCGCGAAGACGCCGCCCAGGACCAGGATCGCCACGGCCTGTCCCCAGTAGACGCCCTCAACCGTCCACCCGGACGGCAACGGCCGGCCGTGCAGCGAGGCCATCACGCACAGGTGGGCCGTGTAGAAACTCAAGGTCATGGCACCGGCACCCCGCAGCGGGAGCAGCAGGTCCAGCCCGGACCCCTGCACCAGCCGGCCCGCCAGAAGGAAGACTCCGACGACGGCGGCCGCCACCCCGAGGTGTGCAGCAGATCCAGTGTGGTGCCCGAGTGCGGGGCGCTGGTGGCAAGCCACCAGGCCGAACCGGTCTGGTCCACACCGGCCAGATTGACCTGCAGGAGGCTTTCCAGCGGGTACGAGGGATCGAGCAGCATGGCCTGCAGCGCCGCCCGGCCGCCCCAGTCCTCCATCATCACGGCACTGAGCCACTTGGCAAGGACCGCCACCGCGGATCCCACCGCCAGCAGCAGGACCGGGACCGACGCCGACGTGAGGGCGAGCCGGCCGATAGCGAGGCCGATCAGCAGATATGTAATCCACTGCAGGACGGGATAGTAGCCGGTCAGGAAGAGGTCCCCGAGCAGGACGGCCGGCGTGGTCAGGTCCTCCCACGTGGGGTTGTGGCCCAGCTGCAGGGGCGGCTCGGCGGTGAGGAGCCAGGGCCGCAACAGGAAGGCGACCGCCGGGCTGACCAGCACCCAGCCGGCCGCCAGCACCAGCAGGTGTTTGACGTCCAGCCCGAGGAACGGCAGCACACACAGGAACAGCACGGCGTAGTGGACCAGGATGATGGCGATGTTCACCTCGAGCCCGCCAAGGGAGAGTCCGACGGCGCCGATCACCAGGGCCCGGAGCGCGATGCCCCGGCGGGCCGCCCACAGGGCGGGACCGTGAAGCGGCTGCTCCTTGCCGGTTGACAGGGCCAGCCCGATGCCCGCGAGGACGGCGAACAGGGCTGAGGCGCGTCCGGAGAATACGAGGCCCGTCCACGTGGGGGTGAGCTGGGCGTTGGACTCGAACGTCGGGAAGACATGCGTGGCCATCATGCCCAGGAGGGCCAGACCGCGAGCGGCATCGATGCCTGACAACCGCGTTCCAACGAGCTTGCCTGCTGCGGACCGTGAAGTGGAGGCTGTTCCGCGCGGCGTCATGGTCCGATCGTCTCATGAGACGCGCCGGTGGTCTGCGGCCAGGGGCGGATCCGCGCGTGTTCACAGAAGCTGCACAGGGTGTTGTATTCGAATATACGTTCGAATACTATGTCGTCATGAATAACCCACCAGAACCCGCCTTCCCGCCGGACGCAATTCCCGGCGTGCTCAAGGCAATGAGTCCCGGCGTCGTGGACTTCCTCTTCCGGCAGCTTGTCGCCGGCGAGCCGGCGGAGGACGTCCAGTGGCAGGAAGAGGGGACCGTCCTGTCGGCGCAGGTGCCTGGCGCCGAACTTGCCCGCCGGCTGGCCGAGACCGAACTCGACGCGCTCACTCCCGGCGAACTGTTCCACTATGTGCGGGCGGCCCAGCGGCTCGCAGCGTGGGCAGAAGGCCTTCGGGAGGATGCGGTGAGCCGTTACTGTGCCGCGCCCTCCGGTGGAGCCGCACCCTGCGGCGGTGCCGCGTAGGCCGCGCCTAGGATGGCAGGGTGACCACCGCGCTGACGCTTTCCGCCATCCAGTACACGGCCCTCGACGGCGGCATTCCCGCCAACGTCCTGGAGCACGTCCGCCTCATCGAGGACGCGAACGGCCACGGCGCCCGGCTGGTGGTGTTCCCTGAGCTCTCCCTGACCGGCTACGGCCTGGAAGCGCTGGCGGACCCGGAGCAGTGGGTGAGTGCGGCGGACCCCGGCTCGACGGCCTGCGCGAAATCTGCCGGCGGACCGGGATCACCGCGGTCGTTGGGGCCCCGTTCCGTGAAGCTGACGGCACACCCCGCCTGGCCTCGCTCGCCCTGCACCCGACCGGAGAGCTGCAGTCCTGCTTCAAAGTCTGGCTCCACGGCGCGGAACGGCACGCCTTCCGGCCCGGGGACCGCACGGTCATCCTGGACGTCGACGGCTGGAAGATTGCCCTGGCCATCTGCCGGGACGCCTCCCGCCCGGAACACGCCGGCGAGGGCGCGGAGGCAGGTGCCGACATCTATGCCGTCTCGGCCCTGTACACCGCCGGTGAGGAACACCGGCTTGCCCTGCACCTCGGCGCGCGCGCCATGGACAACCGGATGTACGGAGTGCTGGCCAACCTCGGCGGCACCACCGAACTCGGCCCCTCGGCCGGCGGGAGCGGTTTTTGGGGACCCGACGGGCGCGTGATCCGGCGGGCCGCCGGGACGGGGACCGAGGTGCTGACCGCGGCCCTGCAGCACGACGTCCTTGAGCGATACGCCGACGAACGCGAGGCATGAGTTGCCCGGGCCCGCACTCGGCCGGCCGGACTCCGGCTGAGGTTCCGGTCCGGGGTTGATCTTCATCACGTCGCCGTCATTGTCCGATCACGCCGGGGACAGGGTAACGTTTTTCATATGGCTGACTCTCGCACTCGCTCTTTCACGTTCGGATCCCTCGTGACCGCCATGGTCACGCCTTTCACGTCCGACGGTGAGGTCGATTACCAGCAGAACGCGGAGCTGGCCAACAAACTCGTCGACGACGGCCATGACGCCCTCGTGATTTCCGGCACAACCGGAGAAACCTCCACGCTCGAAGACGATGAGAAGGAAAAGCTCTTCCGCGTCGTTGTGGAAGCAGTGGGGGACCGCGCCAAGGTGATCGCCGGAACCGGCACCAACCACACCTCGCACTCGATCGAGATGGCCAAGCGGGCCGCCAAAGCCGGGGCCCACGGCCAGCTGATCGTCACCCCGTATTACAACAAGCCCAGCCAGGCCGGGATCCAGGCCCACATTGAAGCCGTCGCCGACGCCGCCGATCTTCCCGTGATGGTCTACGACATCCCCGGCCGCGCCTGCGTCCCGATCCTGCCCGAAACCATGATCCGCCTCGCGGAGCACCGGAACATTGTCGCGCTCAAGGACGCCAAGGCCGACTTCGCTGCTGTGACCCGGGTCCTCGCCAACACCGACCTGGATGTCTACTCCGGCGACGACGGACTGACCCTCCCGTGGATGGCAGCCGGCGCCGCCGGACTCGTGAGCGTCTCCGCGCACGTCGCGACGCGGCAGTTCCGCGCCATGATTGATGCCGCACTTGCGGGCGACTTCGCCACCGCCCGCACCATACATTTCGAACTGGACCCCGTGGTCCGTGCAGTGATGACCCATATCCAGGGTGCTGTTGCTGCGAAGCAAGTTCTTAAGTGGCAGGGAGTCCTGCCCAACTCGGTTGTCCGTTTGCCCCTCGTGGAGCCGGACGAAGCCGAGATCGAAACCATCCGCGAGGACTTGGCGGAAGCCGGAATGGTCTTTTCCTGATCGGGTGTTTGATCCTGATGAGTAAAGGCCAGGCCGGCAACCGCCTGGAAAGTAGTGCATTATGACCCAAACCGCCCTTCCCGGCCTTGTCACGCCGCCGAAACTGCTCAAGGACACCCTGCGGATCGTTCCGCTCGGCGGCCTCGGGGAGATCGGCCGCAACATGACCGTCTTCGAAATCGACGGCAAGCTACTCATCGTCGACTGCGGCGTCCTCTTCCCTGAAGAGACCCAGCCCGGCGTGGACCTGATCCTGCCCGATTTCTCCTACATCGAGAACCGCATGGATGACATCGTCGCCGTCGTCCTGACCCACGGCCACGAGGACCACATCGGTGCCGTTCCGTACCTGCTGCGCCTGCGCGCCGACATTCCCCTGGTGGGCTCCCGGCTGACGCTGGCCCTCATCGAGGCGAAGCTGCAGGAACACCGGATCAAGCCGGTCACCCAGACTGTCACCGAGGGACAGGTGCAGAAGTTCGGTCCGTTCGAATGCGAATTCGTGGCTGTCAACCACTCCATCCCCGACGCCCTCGCCGTGTTCCTCCGCACCTCCGGCGGCACGGTTCTGCACACCGGCGACTTCAAGATGGACCAGTTGCCGCTGGACGGCCGGATCACCGACCTCCGCCACTTCTCCAAGCTGGGCGAAGAGGGCGTTGACCTGTTTATGTCGGACTCCACAAACGCCGACGTGCCGGGCTTCACCACCGCCGAGAAGGAGATCGGACCCACCCTGGACCGGCTCTTCGGCCAGGCCTCCAAGCGCCTGATCGTCGCGTCCTTCTCCTCGCACGTGCACCGCGTCCAGCAGGTCCTCGACGCCGCCGCCAACCACAACCGCAAGGTGGCCTTCGTCGGCCGCTCGATGGTCCGCAACATGGCCATCGCGGAAAAGCTCGGCTACCTTGACGTGCCTGCGGGCATCCTCGTCGACATCAAGAACATCGACAACCTGCCGGACAACCGCGTGGTCCTGATGTCCACCGGTTCCCAGGGGGAGCCGATGGCGGCCCTGTCCCGCATGGCCAACGGCGACCACCGCGTCGTCGTCGGACCGGGCGACACCGTCATCCTCGCCTCCAGCCTGATCCCGGGCAACGAGAACGCCGTGTTCCGCATCATCAACGGCCTGCTCAAGCTCGGCGCTGACGTCATCCACAAGGGCAACGCCAAGGTGCACGTCTCCGGCCACGCCGCCGCCGGCGAACTGCTGTACTGCTACAACATCCTGGAGCCGCTCAACGCGATGCCGGTGCACGGAGAAACCCGCCACCTGATCGCCAACGGCAAGATCGCCCTGGACTCCGGCGTCCCCGAAGAGAGCATCCTGCTCGCGGACAACGGCACGGTCATCGACCTTCGTGACCACCAGGCCGACATCGTCGGCCAGGTGGAGGTCGGCTTTGTCTACGTCGACGGCTCCAGCGTCGGCGAAGTCACCGAAGCGGACCTGAAGGACCGCCAGACCCTCGGCGACGAAGGCTTCATCTCCATCATCACCGTGATCCACCGCGCCACCGGCAAGGTAGTTTCCGGCCCCGAGATCCACGCCCGCGGCGTGGCAGAGGACGACTCCGTCTTCGACGAGATCATCCCCAAGATCAATGCCGCCCTGGAAGAGGCCGTGCTCAACCGCACGGACCACACCACACACCAGCTGCAGCAGGTTGTCCGCCGCGTTGTGGGCACCTGGGTCAACCGCAAACTCCGCCGCAAGCCCATGATCATCCCGGTGGTCCTGGAGGCTTAAGTCCCGGATCCCACGCGCTGGTGGCCAAACGCCTCCCGACGCGCCACAACGGCCCTCCCGGCCTGCCGCAGCCTCGCGCTTGCGGCGGACCGGGAGGGCCGTTTTGCGTCTGCGGCCGGCAACATGATCCCCGCGGAGGCCCGGAAATCCGCGGAATTCGGCCCGGAGTCGGGTACCGTAGCGGGTATGGCGACACGTACCTCCTCCGCGCCAAGAGGAAACTCCAGCGGTAAATCAGGCAGCTCTGCGGCCCGGGGCTCCCGCCCGGCTGCATCCAAAACCACCAAGTCCTCCGGAACAACGGGCACCGCGCGCACCCGCCAGCTGGCCGCCGTCGAGCCCAAGCAGCCCTGGCTGGTCCGGGTTGTGGCCGGCGCCTGGCTGGGCGTCGCCCACGTCGTCGGGGCGGGCATCCGCCGAATCGGCTACGACGTCAGCGACCTCGCGCCCGAAGACCGCCGCGACGGCGCAGCCCTGTTCAACCTTGCCCTCGGCGTGTTCGTCGCCACCTTCGCCTGGTGGGGATTCCAGGGCTGGTTCCCGGACATGGTCTACGGCATCGTCAACGGCACCTTCGGCTGGATGGCGCTGCTGCTGCCGCTGATGCTGTTCGTCTGCGCCTTCCGGCTGTTCCGCCAGCCCGTCGACGGCCGCGGCAACAACCGGATCGGCATCGGGTTCCTGATCATGGCTTTCGCCGGCTCCGGCCTCGCCCACGTCATCGGCGGGGAACCGACCGTCGCCGACGGGTTCGACGGGCTGCGCCGTGCCGGCGGCATGCTCGGCTACCTGGCCGCCGCCCCGCTGGCCGCCATCCATTCCGCCGTCCCGCTGGCCGTCTACGGCCTGCTCGCCTTTACGTCCCTGCTGATCGTCACCGCCACGCCCTTCGGAGCGATCCCCGGCCGGCTGCGCGGCGCCTACGAACACCTCATGGGCATCGACCTGCAGGACCAGTACGGCGACGACCACGACGGCGACGGGCACGACCGCAGCTACCTCTACGAAAACGACGCTCCGGCCCCGGCGAAGAAAAAGCGCCGCCGCCTCTTCGGCAAGGACCAGGACGACGAAGCCGGGCTCGAAGGCTACGTCGGCGACGAGGCCTTCGAACGCGCACTCATTGCCGACGAGGAAGCGGAGGCCGCGCGGGCCGCCGGTGGCGGCAGCAGCTCCAAGTCCGCCGCCAAACCGGTCGCCCCCGGGGTGCGCCGTCCCACCCAGGCCGAAATCGCCGTCGAAAAGATCAAGGCAGCCCAGGGCCTCGGCAGCGCGGCGGCAGGGGAGAACGCCACCGAGGCGATCCCGCTCGTCACCCCGGCGATGGTCGCCGCCGGGTCACTTAATGCGGCCGCCCCGCGCCGGCGTCTGCCGCCGTCGCGGCCGCCGCGAAGGTCCCTCCAATCCCGTGGCCCCGGCGCCGCTACCCACGCCGATCCCGCAGCGCACCGAACAGCTTTCGCTCGCCGGCGACGTGACGTACACGCTCCCGGCGTCGGACGTCCTGACCCCGGGCTCCATCCCGAAGGAACGCACCGAGGCCAACGACGCGATCGTCGCGTCGCTGACCGAAACGCTGAACCAGTTCAACGTGGACGCCCAGGTCACCGGCTTCAGCCGCGGCCCCACCGTCACCCGCTACGAGATCGAACTCTCCCCGGGCACCAAGGTGGAGCGCGTCACCGCGCTGTCCAAGAACATCTCCTACGCCGTCGCCAGCTCGGACGTGCGTATCCTGAGCCCCATCCCGGGCAAGTCGGCCATCGGCATCGAGATCCCCAACACGGACCGCGAGACCGTGTCCCTGGGCGACGTGCTGCGCAGCCAGAACGCCCGGCGCACCGACCACCCGATGGTCATGGGAGTCGGCAAGGACGTCGAGGGCGGGTACGTCGTCGCCAACCTCGCCAAAATGCCGCACCTCCTTGTCGCGGGAGCCACCGGCGCCGGCAAGTCCTCGTTCGTGAACTCGATGATCACCTCCATCCTCATGCGCGCCACGCCCGACGAGGTCCGTATGGTCATGGTTGACCCCAAGCGGGTGGAACTCACCGCCTACGAGGGTGTGCCGCACCTCATCACCCCGATCATCACCAATCCCAAAAAGGCCGCCGAGGCCCTCCAGTGGGTGGTCCGCGAGATGGACGCCCGCTACGACGACCTCGCCAACTACGGCTTCAAGCACATCGACGACTTCAACAAGGCCGTCCGCGCCGGCAAGGTCCACCCGCCCGAGGGGTCCAAGCGGGTCATCCGGCCGTACCCGTACCTCCTGGTGATTGTCGACGAACTCGCCGACCTGATGATGGTGGCCCCGCGCGACGTCGAAGATTCGATCGTCCGCATCACCCAGCTGGCCCGTGCTGCCGGCATCCACCTGGTGCTCGCCACGCAGCGGCCCTCCGTCGACGTCGTCACCGGCCTGATCAAGGCCAACGTGCCGTCCCGGATGGCGTTCGCGACCTCCTCCGTCACCGACTCCCGCGTGGTCCTCGACCAGCCGGGCGCCGAGAAGCTGATCGGCCAGGGCGACGCCCTGTTCCTGCCGATGGGCGCCTCCAAGGCCATGCGTGTCCAGGGCGCCTGGGTCACGGAGTCGGAAATCCACAAGGTGGTGGAGCACGTCAAGGGCCAGCTCAAGGCCGTCTACCGCGACGACGTCGCCCCCGAGGCGCCGAAGAAGCAGATCGACGACGACATCGGAGACGACCTCGAAGTCCTGCTGCAGGCCACCGAGCTGGTCGTCACGACGCAGTTCGGCTCCACGTCGATGCTGCAGCGCAAGCTGCGGGTCGGCTTCGCGAAAGCCGGCCGGCTGATGGACCTGCTCGAGTCCCGCGGTGTGGTGGGCCCCTCCGAAGGCTCCAAAGCACGCGATGTCCTGGTCAAACCCGATGACCTGGCCACGGTCCTCGCCGCCATGAAGGGCATGGAGATGCCCGCCATTGCCGATTCCCAGACGGCCGCGCTGAGTGATAACGCCAACGCGAACATCGCCCAGGGCGGCTACGCGGAGGACCTGGTCGCTGCAGACCTGGACAACCGCACACAGGCGATCGAGTATCACGACGGCGCTGACGGCGGCTCGGGAGATGATGAGGACGGCTCCGAAGACGCCTGGTCGCTCACCGGACGGTAGCCTAGGAAGGTGACTAGCGCCGAAGCAAACAGTGCCGGATCCGCGTCCCGGATCTGGAACCTGCCCAACATCCTGACGATGCTGCGGATTGTGATGGTGCCCTTCTTCGTCTGGTTCCTTCTGCTCGACGCACCGGGACTGGTCGCCCAGAACGGCGTCTGGCGCTGGATTGCCGCGGCGACCTTCGCCGTCGCAATTTACACGGACAAGCTCGACGGCGACATCGCCCGCAGCCGCGGCCTCGTCACGGACTTCGGCAAAATCGCCGACCCCATCGCCGACAAACTGCTGATCGGTTCGGCCCTGGTGATGCTCTCGCTGTTGGGGGAGCTGCCCTGGTGGGTCACCATCCTGATCCTGGTCCGCGAATGGGGCGTCACCGCCCTGCGCTTCTTCGTTATCCGCTACGGCGTGATCCCGGCGTCGCGCGGCGGGAAACTCAAGACCGTCATCCAGACGGTGGCCATCTTCCTGTACGTGCTCCCGCTGGCCTCGATCGCGCCGTGGCTCGGGTTTGTGGCCTTCGCGGTCATGATGGTGGCCCTCGCTATCACGGTCTGGACCGGCGGCGAATACGTCGTCGAGGCCCTCAAGCTGCGCGCCAGCGGCATCCGGGCACAGCAACAGAAGATCCAGGAGGGCAAGTCATGAGCAATCCGCACCGCACAATCAACCTGCATCACCTGGCCGAAGAGGCAGTCACCGAAGCGATCCGCCGCGGCCTGACCGTGGCAACCGCCGAATCGCTGACCGCCGGCATGGTCGCCGCCGTGTTGGCAGACACGCCCGGCGCCTCCGGGATGCTCCAGGGCGGTGTTGTGTCCTACCAGAACACTGTCAAGGCCGATGTGCTGGGGGTGTCCCGTGACCTGCTGGACAGCGTCGGCGCCGTCGACGGGCGCGTCGCCGAGGCTATGGCCGAGGGCGCCCGCCGGGTCTGCGCCGCCGACGTCGGCGTCTCCACGACCGGCGTCGCCGGACCCGAGCCGCACGGCGGCAAGGACGTGGGCTCGGTCTACATCGGTGTCGCTACCGCAGCGGGCGCGACGTCGTTCGTGTACAGCTTCGAGGGCAACCGGCCCGAAATCCGCGGCCAGGCCTGCGCGGCGGCCCTGGAACGACTGCTGGAAGCTCTGGCATCCGTAAGCTACCGGGCGTAAAGTAGCCGGGAACAAAAACCGATTCCTAATAGTTGTTACATTGTGTCGCTTCCGAATAAGGGAGGCGCCTAGGATGAAAGCATCATCAGTGTCCGCTTTGACCGGCGGGCTCGACACCAAGAGGGAGCAAGGCGATACAGATGGTAAAGCAGCCCGTATCCGTTAACGGCGTTGTCCGCTGGAAGGATGTGGGCCTCGCCGATCAGGCTAAGAGCGAACAGAAGGAGCGCAAGATGGTTGTACTTCGTCACGAAATCGGTGATGTACTGCGCGATGTCCGCCAACGCCAAGGCCGTACCCTCCGCGAAGTCTCGCACAGTGCCCGCGTCTCCTTGGGCTACCTGAGTGAAGTGGAGCGCGGCCAGAAGGAAGCTTCCTCGGAGCTCCTCTCCTCGATCTGCTCGGCCCTCGATGTTCCGCTCTCCAGCATGCTCCGCGAAGTCAGCGACCGAGTCGCCGTCGCCGAAGGTGTTGCCGTTCCGGACACCGTCCCGCAGGAGTTTGCTCAGCGCTACGGCCGTGACCTGGACCGTGAACTCAACACGGACCTCAACGAAGAGTTGGCCAAGGGCCTTCTTTCCGGGGCGCGCTAGCTCCGGCACCCACTACTCGACAAAAACCCCGGCGGTGTGCCGGGGTTTTTGCGTGCCCGGCCGCGCCAGGGCCGAAGGGCTACTGCGGTTCGTCCCTGGGGAACCCGTCCCGCTCGTAGGTGGCGTTGAGCTTGGCAATATAGCGGGCCAGTGTCTGCAATTCCTCGGGCGGCCACTCGCCCAGCCGTTCGCGGAACACTTCGCGCCGGGCGTCCTGCACCTCGTGCATCTTCTCCTCGCCCATAGCGGTCAGGCGGATCATCTGCGCGCGGCCATCGAGCGGGTCGGCTTCCTTGGCCACCAGGCCGAGGCGTTCCAGGAAGGCGATCTGCCGGCTCACCGAGGGCTTCCCGACGCCGATGCTGGACGCGAGTTCGGTCAGCCGGATGGCGCCCTGCCGGCGGATCACGGACAGCAGCCCGTAGGCCGCCGGTTCCATGTCCGGGTGGACCTGGCGGGAGAGGTGATGGGAGATGGAGCGGGCGCGGCGCCAGAGCAAGCTCAACTGGTGCTCGACGGCGGTCAGGGCCGCTTCGGTGGAATCGTCAGTGCCGCCGGGGATCCCAGGGCCAACGGCTGAGTTGCTCATGGCAACCATTCTAGAGTCCTCCCGCATCGTGAGAGACTCTAAGGGTGCGAATCAGTGACTTTTGGCGCCTTATGGACGACGAATTCGGGGCGGGCTACTCCCGCGTCCTCAGCAGCTCTCTGGTCCTGGCGGGAGTCGGCGGACGGACCGCCGATCAGGCCCTGGGGGCAGGGGTGCCGCCCCGGCAGGTGTGGCTGGCGCTGTGCGATGTCCAGGACGTCCCGCCGGAGCGGCGGCTTGGCCGCGACGTCAAACCCCGCTGATTCCCGGCGCTTCAGCCCCGGCCCGGCAGCAAACACCTGACACGCCGCGACGATTGTTCGAATATCTGTTCGGGTAGGACTATGCTTTTTTCAGAGTGTTTTCCACATACGCGGGGCGGTCAGGCAACTCTGTCGGTGGGTGCCAGTAGCTTCAGTAATGACAGAAACTGATCACCAGCACTGATGACCAGCACTGCTGACCAGCGCTCGTCACAAACCCTGACTACCAGCACTGACCACGAACACTACCTGGGGCCGGCAACGGTCCCTCCACAGCGAGAAAGTATTAGAGGTGTGAACCATGGCCGCAGCCCCGGATCGCCAGAAAGCGCTCGACGCAGCGCTTGCCCAGATTGACAAGCAGTTCGGCAAAGGCTCGGTCATGCGCCTCGGCGACGAAGTCCGTGCGCCCATCGAGGTCATCCCGACCGGCTCCATCGCGCTGGACGTGGCCCTGGGAATTGGCGGCCTGCCCCGCGGCCGTGTTGTGGAGATCTACGGGCCGGAATCCTCCGGTAAGACCACCGTGGCGCTGCACGCCGTCGCCAACGCCCAGCGCCAGGGCGGCATCGCCGCCTTCATCGACGCCGAGCACGCCCTGGACCCGGAATATGCCGCCAAGCTGGGCGTCGACACTGACGCCCTGCTGGTCTCCCAGCCGGACACCGGCGAGCAGGCGCTTGAAATCATGGACATGCTCATCGGCTCCGGCTCCCTTGACGTCATCGTCATCGACTCGGTCGCTGCCCTCGTTCCCCGGGCGGAAATCGAAGGCGACATGGGCGACAGCCACGTGGGCCTGCAGGCCCGCCTCATGAGCCAGGCCCTTCGAAAGATCACCGGCCGCCTGAGCCAGACCAAGACCACTGCCATCTTCATCAACCAGCTGCGCGAGAAGATCGGTGTCTTCTTCGGCTCCCCGGAAACCACCACCGGTGGTAAGGCCCTGAAGTTCTACGCCTCCATCCGCATCGACGTCCGCCGGATCCAGACCCTCAAGGAGGGTGCGGACTCCGTCGGCAACCGCACCAAGGCCAAGATCGTCAAGAACAAGATGGCCCCGCCCTTCAAGATCGCCGAATTCGACATCATTTACGGCCAGGGCATCTCGCGTGAAGGCGGCATCATCGACATGGGTGTCGAGCACGGCCTGATCAAGAAGTCCGGCTCCTGGTTCACCTACGACGGTGACCAGCTGGGCCAGGGCATGGAGAACTCCCGCCGCTTCCTGCGCGACAACCCGGAACTGGCCGCCGAGCTGGAACGGCTCATCAAGGAGAAGCTGGGCGTCGGCGTGAAGGCCCCGCCGAGACCGAAGAATCTCCGAAGCTGAAGGCCGTTGACGGCTTCTAACGCCGGAGCCGGCACCGGGCCGGGGTTCCTTCCGTGGAGCCCTGACCCGGGCGGCGATGCCGACCCGCGTGGCGGGTCCCCGGCGCAGTTCACGCGGGTCTGGCAGTTCACGCGGGTCCCGCAGTTCACGCGGCTCAGGTTCTCGCGGCGCAGGTTCTCGCGGCGCAGGGGCGCCGTCCCCGGAACTGGATCCTGACGCAGATCCCGCCGCGGTGGCCCGCGCCATTGTCCTGAGGCAGCTGACCAACTCGCCCAAGAGCAGGCTGCAGCTCGCCCGGAAACTTGCCGAGCGCAACGTTCCGGACGACGTCGCGGAGGCCGTACTGGACCGCTTCGAAGAAGTAAAGCTCGTTGACGACGCCGAGTTCGCCGACATGTGGGTACGGTCCCGGTCCCAGAGCCGCAAACTCGCCAAAGGCGCCTTGAGGCGTGAACTTGCGGACAAGGGCATCGACCCGGACACCGCGGCCGGCGCGCTGGACCAGCTCAGCGATGACGACGAAGAAGCGGCGGCCCGTGAGCTCGTGGAGCGCAAGCTGCGGGGATTCACCGGCAGCGAAGACCGCGCCGAGCGCGACAAGATCACGCGCCGGCTGGCCTCGATGCTTGCCCGCAAGGGATACCAGCCCTCGCTCGCCTTCCGGATTGTCGGCGAGGTCCTCGATGACGCCGTGGCCGGTGCCGGGGCTGAACCGGATTTCTGACGAGGCCCCGGCAGCGTGCCGACCCGGTACCCTTAACAGGTGAGTTTGACCATTCCCTCCCCAGCAGCCGGCACCACCCCTTCCACGGACGCCTCGTCGACCCCGGGCACCGAGCCGGTGTCCGCCGCACCGCAGCCCCGCACCTACCAGGTCCGGACGTTCGGCTGCCAGATGAACGTGCACGACTCCGAGCGGATGGCCGGGATGCTCGAGGCCGCGGGCTACGTCCCCGCCGCCGGTGAGCTGGCCGACGTTGTTGTCTTCAACACCTGCGCTGTCCGGGAGAATGCCGACAACAAGCTCTACGGCAACCTGGGCATCCTGGCTCCCGTCAAAGCCGCCAACCCGGGCATGCAGATCGCCGTCGGAGGCTGCCTGGCGCAGAAGGACCGCGACGCCATCCTGAAGAAGGCCCCGTGGGTGGACGCCGTGTTCGGGACGCACAATGTCGGCGCGCTGCCGGCCCTCCTGGAACGGGCCCGCCACAACAACGAAGCGCAGCTCGAGATCCTCGAGTCCCTCGACGTCTTCCTCCACGCTGCCCACCAAGCGCGACTCGGTGTATTCCGGCTGGGTGTCGATCTCCGTCGGCTGCAACAACACCTGCACCTTCTGCATCGTCCCGGCCCTGCGCGGCAAGGAAAGGACCGCCGGCCCGGCGACATCCTGGCCGAGATCCAGGCCCTCGTCGACGACGGCGCGATCGAAGTCACCCTGCTGGGCCAGAACGTCAACTCCTACGGGGTCGAATTCGGCGACCGGCAGGCCTTCTCGAAGCTCCTGCGAGCCTGCGGCGACATCCCCGGCCTCGAACGCGTCCGCTTCACGAGCCCGCACCCCGCGGCTTTCACCGACGACGTCATCGATGCCATGGCCGAGACCCCCAACGTTATGCCGCAGCTGCACATGCCCCTGCAGTCCGGCTCGGACAAGGTGCTCAAGGACATGAAACGGTCCTACCGGTCCACGAAGTTCCTCGGCATCCTGGACAAGGTCCGCGACAAAATTCCGCACGCCGCCATCTCCACGGACATCATTGTCGGCTTCCCCGGTGAAACCGAGGAGGACTTCCAGGCCACGCTCGACGTCGTTGAGAAGTCCCGCTTCGCCACCGCGTTCACCTTCCAGTACTCCAAGCGTCCGGGCACACCCGCCGCCGAGCTCCCGGACCAGCTCCCCAAAGCCGTGGTGCAGGAACGCTTCGAACGCCTCACTGCCCTGCAGGACCGGATTGCTGCCGAGGAAAACGCCCGCCAGCTCGGCCGCCGCGTGGAGGTTATGGTCACGGCCCAGTCCGGCCGCAAGTCCGGGGAAACCCACCGGCTTTCGGGGCGGGCCCAGGACCAGCGCCTGGTGCATTTCTCCGTGCCTGCCGGCGCCGAGACACCCCGCCCGGGCGACCTTGTCACCGTGACCATCACCGAGGCCGCGGCGTTCCACCTGGTCGCCGACCCTGCCTCGGCGGAGGACTACAGCGTCCGCCGCTCCCGTGCGGGCGACGCCTGGGACAGGTCACAGGCGGACTCCTGCGGCGCACCCGCGCCGGGAACCGCGTCCGGCTCATCCGGAGTGTCCCTGGGCATGCCCACGCTTCCCGTCCGGGGCCGCTAGCCCGTGGCAGCCCCGCAGGGCACCCCGGCCGGCACAGGACCCGACGGCACAGGACCCGACGGTGCAGCACACGACGCCGCACTACCGGCCTGCGCAGTACCCGACGGCGCAGTACCGGCCTGCGCAGTACCGGCATTGCCGGTGATCGCCGTCGTCGGTCCCACCGGCTCCGGCAAATCCGATCTGGCGGTCTCGCTCGCGCTGGAACTTGACGGCGAGGTCATCAACGCCGATTCCATGCAGTTTTACCGCGGCATGGACATCGGCACCGCCAAGATCACCGAGGGCGAACGCAGGAGTGCCGCACCACCTCCTGGACATCCTGGATGTGACCCAGGAAGCCAGCGTCTCGGACTTCCAGCAGCAAGCACGGGCGCTCATCGCGGACATCCACGGCCGCGGCAAACGCGCCATCCTCGCCGGCGGCTCCGGGCTCTACGTCCGTGCGGCACTGGACGTGCTGGAGTTCCCGGGCACCGACCCTGCCATCCGGCGCCGGCTCGAAGCGGAACTGGAAGCTGCCGGTCCGGCCCCGTTGCGGGCGCGGCTGGAAGGTGTGGACCCGGTCTCCGCCGGCCGGCTCGGGGACGCGCGCCGGATCATCCGCGCGCTGGAGGTGTTCGAACTGACCGGACGGCCCTTCAGTTCCTTCATGCCAACCCGCGAATACCACCAGCCTGCCGTGCAAATCGGGCTCGAGGTGGACCGCGAAGAGCTCCGTGAACGCCTCGCCCGCCGGGTCCACTCCATGGTGGACAACGGGCTGCTCGAAGAGGTCCGGAAACTCGACGCCGCCGGGCTCCGGCTCGGCCGGACGGCGCCGCGGGCCCTCGGCTACGCCCAGTTCCTCAAGGTCCTCGACGGCGAATCCGACGCCGCGCAGGCGGCGGAGGAAACCATCGTGGCGACCCGGCAGTTCGCCCGCCGCCAGCTCACCTGGTTCCGCGCCGATCCCCGAATCCACTGGCTCGACTGGCAGGACCCGGAACTCGTGGCCAAGGCTGCCTCGCTCTGCGACGCCGGCTGACGTTCCCGGTGGGCGGGTGGATGGCCCGGGCGGTTTGCTGGCGGCCCGAGCTGGAACGGTAACCTTGGTGCATGGACGAACCCCAGGCCGTGGCCACTGATCACAACTCCACCGCCGACACTGCAGCCCTGAGCGGACTCAAGTTTTCCAAAGGCCACGGCACCGGCAACGACTTCGTGCTTCTCGCCGATCCCAACGGCACCCTCGCCGTAACCCCGGAGCAGGTCGCGGCACTGTGCGACCGCCACCGCGGAATCGGCGGAGACGGACTCATCCGCGCCGTACCGTCCCGTCTGCTCCCGGAGGGCCAGGCGCTACTGACCCGGACCCCTGACGCCGAATGGTTTATGGACTACCGCAACGGCGACGGGTCACTCTCCGAGATGTGCGGCAACGGCGTCCGCGTCTTTGTGCACTTCCTGATCACTGAAGGCCTGGTCGACCTGCCCGCCGGCGAATCATTGACCATCGGCACCCGCGGCGGCGCCAAGACGATCGTCCGCACCGCGGCCGGATACGCCGTCGACATGGGCCCCTGGGAATTCATCTTCCCGGGAGAGGCCACGGCGCGGGCCATGGATTCACTGGTCAGCGCGGCGGGGCTGGAGGTCGCACGGCCTGCCCTGTCCGTGAGCATGGGCAATCCGCACACCGTCGTGGCGCTGGCCGAACTGGCCGAGCTGCAGGCCACGCAACTCTTCACCGCGCCCCACGTGGACCCGACGCCGCCGCACGGCACCAACGTTGAGTTCGTTGTGCCGTCCGAACCCTTGGTCCATGAGGGCGTCGGAACCATCACCATGCGCGTCCATGAACGGGGAGTCGGGGAAACGCAGTCCTGCGGCACGGGCGCCTGCGCGGCCGCCGTCGCGATCCGCCACTGGGCGGCCAGGGCGCCCCGGACGTCTGGAATGTCCAGGTTCCCGGCGGCGTCGTCGGTGTGAAGTTCTTCCTCGGCGCCGAGGGCCACGAACACGTCGAACTCAGCGGCCCCGCGGTGATCGTCGCTAGTGGGACGCTTTCCTGACCCGAAGGATGCGGAACGACTTTGAGGTGCTCTCGCGGGTCACCGTGAAGCTGCTGTCGAGCTCCGCCGCGAGCCAGCGCTGCAGGGAATCCGACCCCAGGTTCTTCTGCACCACCAGCCACGCCGAGCCGCCCGGCGCCAGCCGCGGCAGCCACAGGAGCAGCAGGGCGTGGAGTTCATCCTTGCCGATCCGGATGGGCGGGTTGGACCAGATGGTGTCGAAGCGAAGGTCAGGATCGACGGCGTCGGGCGTGCTGGCCGTGACGTTGCCCAGTCCCAGCAGCGCCGCGTTTTCGTTGGTCAGGGTCACACAACGTTCGTTGACGTCCACTGCGTAGACCTGTGAGTGCGGTGCCCGCAAGGCCATGGTCAGGGCGATCGGGCCCCAGCCGCAGCCGATGTCCAGCAGTGTCCCCTGCGGGGCCGGGGAGGAACCTCGGCCAGCAGCACAGCCGTTCCCTTGTCGATGCCGTCCGGGCTGAAGATGCCCGAGGACGTCTGCAGTTGCCGGGTCCCGCCGGCAAGTTCCACGGTGAGTGGCTTGCGGGTGAACGGCCCGGCGGGCTGGGCGCTGAAATAGTGTGCAGACTCCATAACTGGCCAGATTAGTTGGCCCCCGGCCCGTATGGGAAACCGCGGCAACCGGCCGGGAACCGGCAGAAACCCCTTGGGGCAGCGCCGTCTGTGCCGTCTGCTAGGCTTAAAGACATGTTCTTGAACTCCAAGTAGCCGGCACGGGCTTGTACCCGTCCCCGCAGCGACGCAGGTAGTTACCTTCCGCTCAGCGCGCCACCCACGATGATCCTGCTAAGGACACCCGCTGGCGCCCGAACCACTTGGATTCCGGCAGTGCTCACTGGAGCCCGGCCGGGCGGACAGTCTCTCCTCCTCAAGGCAAAAGAAGCCTGATCCCTCTCTTCCCATCGCTCCCGCCCGGAGCCCTGCCCTGCCGGCGGCACCGCTGCCGCCGGCATCCCAGGAGGCCACGTTGACCATTAGTCGTCAGCCCAGCGCGAATACCGCCCCACACAGCACCAATCGGCACTATTCTGAAACTGCCGAACCTCTAAAGGAGACCATGACCAGTCAGCCCAACACCGGACCCGAGTCAGCAGCCCAGGACATGAGTCCTGCGGAAATCCAGGCTGTCATCGACCGGATCCTCGCCAAAGACACTCCTGCCCGGAAGGCAGCACCGGCTGCCGGCGAGCCCGCGTCGGTGCTCGGCAAGGCGCAGGCGATCTCCCGCCTGGACGAGGAACACAGCACCTTCGACGGCGACCAGCAGGACCTCGAGGAACGGCACGCCCTGCGCCGCACCGCCGGGCTGTCCACCGAACTCGAAGACGTCACCGAGGTCGAGTATCGGCAGCTGCGCCTTGAGCGCGTCGTGCTCGCCGGCCTCTGGACCGAAGGCACCCTCGCCGACGCCGAGAACTCGCTCCGCGAACTCGCCGCCCTCGCAGAGACCGCCGGCTCGGAGGTCCTCGACGGGATCGTCCAGCGCCGCCAGAAGCCCGATCCGGGCACTTTCCTCGGCTCCGGCAAGGCCCAGGAACTAAAGGACATCGTGATGTCCACCGGCGCGGACACCGTCGTCGTCGACGCCGAACTGGCACCGTCCCAGCGCCGCAGCCTGGAAGACATCGTCAAGGTCAAGGTCATCGACCGTACGGCCCTGATCCTGGACATTTTCGCCCAGCACGCCAAGAGCCGTGAGGGCAAGGCGCAGGTGGAGCTGGCCCAGCTCGAATACCTGCTCCCGCGCCTGCGCGGCTGGGGTGACTCGATGTCCCGCCAGGCTGGCGGCCAGGTGGGCGGCGCGGGTGCCGGCATGGGCTCGCGTGGTCCCGGTGAAACCAAGATCGAACTGGACCGCCGCCGGATCCGCACCCGGATGGCCAAGCTGCGGCGTGAGATCGCCGCGATGAAGCCGCCCGGGAAACCAAACGCGCCAACCGCCGTCGTAATTCCGTGCCCTCCGTCGCGATCGCCGGGTACACCAACGCCGGCAAGTCCTCGCTCCTGAACCGGTTGACCGACGCCGGTGTCCTGGTGGAGAACGCCCTGTTCGCCACCCTGGACCCGACCGTCCGCAAAGCGGAGACCTCGGACGGACTGGGCTACACCCTCGCCGACACTGTGGGCTTCGTACGTTCGCTGCCCACCCAGCTCGTGGAGGCTTTCCGCTCCACGCTGGAGGAAGTCGCCGACGCGGACCTGATCCTGCACGTTGTGGATGTCTCGCACCCGGATCCGGAGGGCCAGATCGCCGCCGTCCGCAAGGTGTTCAGCGAGGTCGACGCACGCAAGGTGCCCGAAATCATCGTCCTGAACAAGGCCGACGCCGCGGACCCCTTCGTGGTGGAACGGCTCAAGCAGCGCGAGCCGCGCCACGTTGTGGTGTCGGCACGCACCGGCGCAGGCATCCCGGAGCTGCTCAAGGCCATCAGCGAGGGCATTCCGCGGCCCAGCGTCAAACTGGAACTGATGATCCCCTACAACCGCGGGGACCTGCTCAGCAAGCTGCACGAGACCGACGCCGAGATCCTCAGCCTCAACCACGAGGAAGCGGGCACCCGCGCCGTCGTCATGGTGCGTGAGGGATTCGCCGCTGAACTGGATTCGTTCATCAGCAATGACTGAGGCAGCGGTGACCGGGACGGACACAGGGACGGACGAGCCGGCGGGGAGGACTCCCCGGCGGACCGCAGGGCAGGCTCAGGCGGCAAAGCCAGCGGGGAGTTCGTGATCGAACTGCTCGACCGTGCCGTGTCCGGCATGGGCGGCCAAAGCCGCGAGGGCCAGCACGAAATGGCCCGGCAGGTGGCGCAGGCGATTGACAGCGGCGACCACCTGCTGGTCCAGGCCGGCACCGGAACCGGCAAGTCCCTCGCGTACCTGATCCCGCTGATCGCGCACTCGCTCGTCAGCGACAAGCCCACCCTGGTCTCCACCGCCACCCTGGCCCTGCAGACCCAGATCGTGGGCCGGGACCTGCCCCGGCTGCTCAAGACCATCACCCCGGCGCTGGACCGGCCCGTCAAAGTGGCCCTGGTCAAGGGCCGCTCCAACTACGTGTGCCGCCACAAGCTCGAAGGCGGGTTCCCCTCGGAAGAGCCCTCGGAGGGCCAGCTCTTCTCCCTCGGCGAGGATACTTCCGTGCCGCACTTCGCCGCGGCCATGGGCGGCCCGTCCTCCCAGCTCGGCAAGGAGGTCGTCCGGCTGCGCGAATGGGCCGAGGACACCGTCACGGGGGACCGCGACGAGCTTCTGCCCGGTGTCACGGACCGGGCCTGGCGGCAGGTCTCCGTCACCTCCATGGAATGCCTCGGCGCGCAGAAGTGCCCCTGGCGGCCGAATGCTTCAGCGAACTGGCCCGGCAGAACGCCGCCGACGCCGACGTCGTCGTCACCAACCACGCGATGCTGGCCGTCAGCGCGTTCGAGGGCCTGGCCGTGCTGCCGGAATACGACGTTGTGGTGGTGGATGAAGCCCACGAGCTCCAGGACCGGGTGACCGGTGCCGTGTCCGGCCAGCTGTCCGTCGCGATGGTGCACGCCGCCGCGTCCGGGGCCCGGAAGCACACCGGCATCACCGTGGACGCGCTGAACAACGCAGCGTCCAACCTGGAACTCGCCATTGAAGGCGTCCCCAGCGGGCTCATGCCCAACGGACTCAACAGCGAACAGTTGGACTGCGTGGACCAGTTGCGGGACGCCTGCCGCGCCGCCCTTTCGGACTCGAAGGGAGACAGCGCCAACACGGCCGACGGCGGACGCCAGCTGGCGCGCTCCCGGCTCATGGTGATCCTGGAGCTCTGCGAACGGCTGCTGGCCGCACGCGAGAACCGCGAGGTGGTCTGGTTTTCCCGCAACAGCACCTTCGACCCGCAGCAGGGCTATTCCCAGCCGGACGAGTCCGCCCCGGCGCTGGTCAATATCGCCCCGCTCAGCGTCGCCGGACGGCTCCGCGAGGGCCTGTTCGCGGACCACACCGTCATCCTGACCTCGGCCACCCTGGCGATTGGGTCCGCGTTCGAACCGGCCGCCGGCGGTCTGGGCCTGGTGGGCCCCGGTGCCCCCAGCTGGACCGGCGTCGACGTCGGCTCGCCCTTCGAGTACCCCAAGCAGGGCATCCTCTACGTCGCCAAGCATCTGCCCAAGCCCGGCCGCGGCATGTCCCCGGAAGCGCTCGATGAGCTCGAGAAGCTGATCCGGCCTCCGGCGGCGGGGCCCTGTGCCTTTTCTCCTCGCGGCGCGCCGCCGAGGATGCCGCCGAGGCCCTGCGTCCCCGGCTGGACATGTCCATCCTCTGCCAGGGGATTCGACCATGACGGCGCTGGTGAAGCAGTTCGCCGACGAACCTGACACCTGCCTGTTTGGCACCATGTCCCTGTGGCAGGGCGTCGATGTGCCGGGGACATCCTGCCGCCTGGTGGTGATTGACCGGATTCCGTTCCCGCGGCCCGACGACCCCCTGATGACGGCGCGGTCCCGGGCGGTGGCCCAGGCCGGCGGGAACGGGTTCATGAGTGTCTCCGCGACCCACGCCGCCATCCGGTTGGCCCAGGGCGCCGGCCGGCTGATCCGCACAACTACGGACAAGGGAGTGGTGGCGGTGCTCGATTCCCGGCTGTCCACCGAGCGGTACGGGGATTCCTCCGCGCGGCGCTGCCGCCGTTCTGGCCGACTACCGACCCCGCGGTCGCCCTCGCGGCCCTGGAGCGGCTCGCGAAGGAGTAGCTACTGGGAGGGAACGCCCAAAAGCCCCGTCCGGCGTGATCTGGTCAACGCCGGCGGGGCCTTCTTCGCAAGGACTGTGGAGGGCTGTTCCTAGAGCGAACGCAACACCGAAACGACTTTGCCCATAATGACGGCGTGGTCGCCGAGGATGGGCTCGTACTGCGTATTCTGCGGCAGCAGCCACGTGTGACCGTCGCGCTGGCGGAAGGTCTTGACCGTTGCCTCGTCGTCCAGCAGGGCGGCCACAATGTCACCGTTAACGGCATCGCCCTGCCGGCGCACCACCACCCAGTCACCGTCGCAGATGGCTGCGTCGATCATCGAGTCACCCGCGACCTTGAGCATAAAGAGCTCGCCGTGGCCCACCAGTTGGCGGGGAAGGGGCATCACGTCCTCAACGACCTGGTCGGCCAGGATGGGCCCGCCCGCCGCGATGCGGCCCACCAGCGGCACCATCGCTGTGTCGGTGGCGCTGGCCAGCTCCGAAACGGACAGGCCGCCTACCGAGCGCAGCCCGCTGGACTTCTCGACCCCTGAAATCTTCGCGGCGCCCTCATCAAGGGTCAGCGGCATCAGGACTTCCATGGCGCGCGGGCGTTTGGGGTCGCGCCGCAGGTAGCCGAGTTTTTCCAGCTGCGACAGCTGGTGGGTCACGCTGGAGAGGCTGGCCAGTCCGACGGTATCGCCGATCTCGCGCATGGACGGCGGGTAGCCGTTGTCCGTTACGGAACGCTGGATGGTTTCCAGGATCTTCTTTTGCCGGACGGTGAGGCTCTTGGGTGGCCGGGCTGCCTGCGGCCCCGCTGGGTGGCCCTGCCGCCAGTGGCTTGTGCTGCCATGTTCGCCAACGCCTTTCCGTTCCGCCCGGCCGCCCGTGGCTGCAGCTGCCGGGAACTTCCGGCCTGAAATGTCAGACCCTGCTGATCAACTGCAGAAGTGGTTGTTCTTTGCATCAAACGTAGGCCAGCCACACAGCTTTTTCAAACATTTGTTCTAGCGAGTCTCGACAATGTTCGTCAATAAGTGCTAAAACAGAACCAGCAAGATTCGAATATGTGTTCTAGTTTTGTACGACTCGGGTCGAGCGGTGTGTTCGGTTCTTTGTTCGAAGGTATGGCCGGTTGGCGGCGGGTACGTGGAGTACGCCGGGCGGCACAGTATGGTCCAGGAGGGCTCAGTTCATGTCAGCAACAAGCGCGTTTCACGACACTTTCGGCCGCGACGCATTCGGCGACTACGGCCGGCCCGGGGCGGTTCCCCGCCGGCCGGCACAGCCCCATGAGCCGGCAGGACCGTCTGAGCCAGACCCGCCACGCTGTCCAGCATGGGACCGGAGCCGCACAGCAGACAAAGCAGCAGCAGGCAAAGCAGGCGCCGCTGCGGCTTACCCGGCGGGGGCGCTTTGTCTTCATCGGCGTGCCGCTGATCCTGCTGGCCGCGCTGGTCCTCTCCTTCAGTGGTTTCCTCAACGCCCCCGCCAAGGCGGCGGAGTCCGCCGCCGAACTTTCCCTGACGCCCACTGTCACTGTCACGGTGCAGCCCGGTGAGTCATTGTGGGCCATCGCCGCGGCCGTCGCCCCGGAGCGCGATCCCCGCGACGTCGTCGCGGACATCATGCAGCTGAACAACTTGGAAGCCGCCCGCGTCGTTCCGGGCCAGGCGCTTTTCATTCCGTCCAACTAGCACTGCCGGACCCGGAGGACCTGCCGGACCTACCGGACCAGTCGGGAACGCCGGCCCGCGCATTCCGGGGCGCGCGACGGCCCGCCGCAACCCCTACAGGGCCCGCAGTCACGGTCCACCGGCCCGCCCGGCGGGCGTCACGGATTCGGACCCCGTGACGATCTCACTTAAACTGGTGAAGTGACTGACCAGCTAGAGCGACTGAACCGACTTCCTCCGGACGAACCTCCGGGGCCTGACGCCGTACGGGGCGCCCCAGCTGGAAGTTCCGATCCTGCTCAACGTCAACGAGAACACCCATGGCGTCCCGGCGGACGTCCGCGCCGCCATCACCGAGGCCGTCACGATCGCCGCCGCCGGACTGAACCGCTACCCGGACCGCGAATTCACGGAACTGCGCGAGGCACTGGCCGAGTATCTTGGGCACGGACTGGGTGCCGACAACATCTGGGCCGCCAACGGATCCAACGAGGTGCTCCAGCAGATTCTCCAGGCCTTCGGCGGCCCGGGCCGCACTGCACTCGGCTTCCTCCCACGTACTCCATGTACCCGCTGCTGGCCTCCGGCACGGACACCGGATACATCGTCGGGGTCCGCGCCGACGACTACGGGCTGAGCGCCGAATCAGCCGCCCGCCAGGTCCGCGAACTCCAGCCGAACATCGTCTTCCTGTGCTCCCCGAACAACCCCACCGGCACCGGCCTCGGCCTGGACGTCGTGGAGGCCGTCTATGAGGCCGGCGAACCCAGCCAGACCATTGTGATCGTCGACGAGGCTTACCACGAGTTCGCCCACGACGGGACGCCCAGCGCGCTCACCCTTTTGCCCGGCCGGGAGCGGCTGATCGTCTCGCGCACCATGAGTAAGGCCTTTGCCCTTGCCGGCGCCCGTGTCGGCTACATGGCGGCAGCGCCGGAAGTCACCGACGCCCTGCGTCTTGTCCGGCTTCCGTACCACCTCTCCGCCATCACCCAGGCGACCGCCCTGGCCGCGCTGCACCACCGGGTTGCGCTGATGGCCGATGTCGAGGACATCAAACGGCAGCGGGACAGGATCGTGTCCGAACTGCAGCGCATGGGTCTCAAGCCCGCCGCGTCCGACTCGAACTACGTCTTCTTCGGCGGCCTGGACAACCCGCACGAGGTCTGGCAGGGCCTGCTGGACGCAGGTGTGCTGATCCGGGACGTCGGAATTGCCGGGCACCTTCGCGTCACAGCCGGGACTGAGACGGAAACCACAGCGTTCCTCGAAGCCCTCGAACGGATCCTGGCCGGCCGCGCAGTGCAGCCCGCCTAGACTTAACCCAGGACATCCACACTGCCTGGCTGCCGGGCACCGTCGTCATCCAAAGGACACCCACATGAGTAACACCGGATCAACGCCTGCCGAGGGCCGGACCGCACGCATGGAGCGGACCACCAGCGAGTCATCCGTGCTGGTCGAGATCAACCTGGACGGCACCGGTGTCTCGGACATCAGCACCTCGGTCCCGTTCTACGACCACATGCTGACGGCGCTCAGCAAGCACTCCCTGATCGACATGACGGTCAAGGCCACGGGCGATACACACATTGACGTCCACCACACGGTCGAGGACGTTGCTATCACCTTCGGCGAGGTCCTGCGCACCGCGCTCGGCAACAAGGCCGGAATCCGCCGGTTCGGCGAAGCCACGGTTCCCCTGGACGAGGCCCTGGCACAGGCCGTCGTCGATGTCTCCGGCCGCCCGTACCTCGTGCACGGCGGGGAGCCTGCGGGCCAGGAATACCACCTGATCGGCGGACACTTCACCGGGTCCCTGACCCGCCACGTCTTCGAGGCAATCACCCTGCATGCCGGGATCTGCCTGCACATGAACGTCACCGCCGGCCGGGACCCGCACCACATCGTCGAGGCCCAGTTCAAGGCCTTCGCCCGCGCCCTCCGTGCCGCCGTCGAACCTGACCCGCGCGTCGAGGGCATCCTCCACCAAGGGTGCCCTGTGACCGGCAAAGTGCTCAAGGACGGGGCCATCCTCAACCCCGACGCCGGCAGGAAGCCGGCGTCACCCGAGGGAAAGCCCACCGTCACGGTCCTCGACTACGGCTCCGGCAACGTCCGTTCCGCCGTCCGCGCCCTCGAACGCGCCGGTGCCGAGGTGATCCTCAGCTCCAAGCCGGAGCACGTGCTCAATGCCGACGGACTTGTGGTCCCGGGCGTCGGCGCGTTTGAAACGGTGATGCGCGAACTCAAGGCCGTCGACGGCATCCGCATGATCGGACGCCGCGTCGCCGGGGCCGCCCCGTGCTGGCCATCTGCGTGGGCCTCCAGGTCCTCTTCGAGGCCGGCGTCGAGCACGGCACCGAAGCCGAAGGCATGGGGAGTGGCCCGGCAAGGTGGAACTCCTTCCCGCCGACGTCGTCCCGCACATGGGCTGGAACACGGTGTCCGTCCCGGAGGGCTCCAAGCTCTTCGCCGGGGTCGAAGACGAGCGCTTCTACTTCGTGCACTCCTACGGCGTCCAGGAATGGGATTTCGACGTCATCCAGCCGCGGATGACCGCGCCCCTCGTGACCTGGTCGGAGCACGGGGCCCCGTTCATCGCAGCCGTGGAAAACGGCCCGCTGTGCGCCACGCAGTTCCACCCCGAGAAGTCCGGCGACGCAGGGGCGCACCTGCTGCGCAACTGGGTGCAGGGCCTCCGCGACCGCTCCCGGCCCGCGGAATCCGCAACCGCCGCGGGCGCGCCCTCCGACACCACCCTGGACGGGACCGCCTAGATGTGGTCCATCGTGCTGATGGGGCTGGCCGGTTTGCTGGTCGGCGGGGCGTTGTCCTTCCGCCAGCAGAAGAGCCCCCGCTGGGTCCAGGTCGTGTTCTACGTCCTGGCCGGGATGGCGTTGCTGGCCGCCTACCTCCTGACCCTGCCTGCCGCCTGACGGCCCGCGGCGCCCCGACCACCCCACGTCCCTGAAGAGCTGAGGATCCACGATGACCACCGAAACCCCGCTGCCCGTGCTCGAGCTGCTGCCCGCCGTCGACGTCGTCAACGGCCAGGCCGTCCGCCTCGTCCAGGGCGAGGCCGGCAGCGAGACGAGCTACGGCACGCCTCTGGAAGCCGCGCTCAACTGGCAGCAGCAGGGGGCTGAATGGGTCCACCTCGTCGACCTCGACGCCGCCTTCGGCCGGGGCTCCAACGCGGACCTGCTCCGCGAAGTGGTGGGCCGGCTCGACATCAAAGTGGAGCTCTCCGGCGGCCTGCGCGACGACGAGTCCCTCGAGAAGGCCCTCGAGCTGGGCGTCGCCCGCGTGAACCTGGGCACCGCGGCACTGGAGAACCCCGAATGGACTGCCCGGGTGATCGAGCGCTTCGGCAACAAGATCGCCGTCGGGCTGGACGTCCGCGGCACCACCCTGGCCGGCCGCGGGTGGACCAAGGAAGGCGGCGACCTCTGGGATGTCCTCGGACGCCTCGAAGAGGCCGGCTGCGCCCGCTACGTCGTCACCGACGTCACCAAGGACGGCACCCTCCAGGGACCCAACGTCGAGCTGCTGCGCCAGATGGTGGAAAAGACCGGCAAGCCCGTGGTGGCCTCCGGAGGGATCTCCAGCCTGGAGGACCTGCTGGTCCTGCGCTCCCTCGTGCCGCTCGGCGTCGAAGGCGCCATCGTCGGCAAGGCCCTCTACAACGGCAACTTCACGCTGCCCGAGGCCCTCGACGCCGCCGGCCGCCGCTAGCGGTCCGCACCATGGAGCAGCGGCCCGCGGGCTTCAACGCACCTGAGGATCCCGCCCTTCACGCCCGTTGCCCGGGCACATCGCGGCGGCCCTGGCCGGCGCCGGCGGAGCGACCGACTCGGCGGGCCGGCCCTGGGCGGGACGCAGCCTTGCCGGCGAGGACGCCACGATCCACAATTTCGAGGACGACGACGGCGCGGCTGACGGCGGCTACCTCGCGGCGCTGGCGGGACTCGCGGCCGGCACCGGCGATGAGGCCGCGGTGGTGGCCTCGCTGGCCACGGCGCGGGTCTTTGTGCCGATCCTGGCCACGCTCGCCGAGGAAGGCGAAGGCGCCGGCGGCCTGCACTCGGACAAACAGGCCGACATGGCCCTTGTGACGCTCAAAGCCCCGGATGGCCGGACCGCGATGCCCGTGTTCACCTCCGCCGCTTCCCTCAAGGCCTGGCACCCCGAGGCCCGCCCGGTGGCCGTCTACGCTGCCCGCGCGGCGCTCTCCGCCGTGGCTGAGGGCGCGGAACTGCTCGTGCTGGACCCGGGATCCACTGTCACCTTCGTCGTGCGCAGGCCCGCGGTATGGGCCCTCGCGCAGCAGCGGGACTGGACGCCGTCGTACGCGGATCCCGAGCTTGCCCGCCACCTTGGCGAGAGCGTGGTTGGCTTTCCCGAGGTCCGCCGTGTTGAAATTCATCCGGGCGGTGGAGTTGCCGCGGTGGCGGCCGATGGACGGCAGCTTCCGGGCGGGGGCTCCGGCCCGGAGCTCCGCGTGGTGCTCTACCTTGAAGACGGACTCGACGCCGCCGGCGTCCAGTCCATCGTGTCCGGCCTCAACAGCGCCTGGGCACGGAATGAAATATTTGCTGAGCGGGTTGACTCGATCGAGGTCAAATTGCAGCGAGCAGCACAGTAGCTGAAGGCCAGCCGGGGAAATCCTCGGTGCTGCCGGGGGCAGTACCAGAAGGAAATAGTTTCGTGAACTTCGCGCTTTACCGGGAACTGCTGGCCGTCCGGCCCATCAGGCGGCTCCTGCTGGTCGGGATGGTTGCCCGTATACCGCACTCCGCGGCCGGGGTCCTGCTGACCCTGCACATCGTTCTGACGCTCGACCAGGGCTACGCCGCCGCCGGCGCCGCGGCCGCCGTGATGACCATCGGCATCGCTGTCGGCGCACCGTGGCGCGGGCGGCGCGTCGACACCGTGGGCCTGCGGCGGGCACTCATCCCGTCGGTCATTGCCGAAACCGTCATCTGGTCCGTTGTGCCGCATGTGTCCTACGAAGTCCTGCTGCCCCTGGTGTTCGTGGGCGGCCTGCTGACGCTGCCGATCTTCAGCGTTGTGCGCCAGTCCCTCGGAGTCCTCGCCACGGGGAGCAGCGGCGCACCGCCTTCGCGCTCGACGCCATCTCCACCGAGCTGGTCTTTATGATCGGCCCCGCGGCCGGCGCCCTTGTCGCCACCGCCGGCTTCTCCGTCCTGGGCCTGACCATCATCGGCATCGCGACGTCGGTATCCGGGCTGTTCCTCATGTGGTTCAACCCGCCGACCCGCAGCGCCGAATCCGAGGCAGCGTTCGAGGCCGGCCAGCAGGAAGGCGCCGAGGTCGCCGTCGTCGCTGCCGCTCCGGCCCACCTGCAGGAAGCCGCCGCCGAGTTCGCCCCGCTGGCGGCCGCCGGCGAAAGGCGCCAGGAGCGGGCCGGGCTGCGCCACAAAGTCGCCCACAACTTCGCCTGGTTCACCTCCGCAGTGGCGGCCGTCTTCGCCGTCGCCGCCGGGGCCGGGATGGTCCTCAGCGGCACCGACGTTGGGATTGTGGCCGCGCTCGAATCCGGCGGCCACCAGGCCGAGATCGGACTCGTGTTCCTGTTCTGGTGTGCGGCCTCGGTGGTGGGCGGCCTCATCTACGGCGCCATGCACCGGCCCATCTCACCGATCCTGCTGCTGCTGGGGATGTCCGCGCTGACCATTCCGATGGCGTTCGCGCAGGACACCTGGACCCTGTGCCTGCTCTCGCTGCTGCCGGGCCTGTTGTGCGCACCCGTGCTGTCGGCAGCCTCGGAGAAGGTCGCGGAACTCGTCGACGAGCGCCGCCGCGGCGAGGCGATGGGCTGGTACGGCTCGGCCCTCACCGGCGGTGTGGCCCTCGGGGCGCCGCTCGCCGGAGTCTTCATCGACGGCGTCGGCCCCTGGGCCGGATTCGTCGCCGTGGGGTTGGGCGGCGTCGTGCTGTGCCTGCTCGGGCTCGTGCTGCAGCGCCGCCGCAGGCTGCGCCTCGCCGCCGCCTGACCAGCCGCAACGCAGCATGCGGCACAGTACCCGGCGTTAACGACGGCGGCGGGCGGACCGATGTGGTCCGCCCGCCGCCGCTGTCTTGTAACTGTGGGTGCCTAGTTGACCGGCCCGGTGTACTTCTCGCCCGGGCCCTTGCCCGGCGCGTCCGGAATGATGGACTCCTCGCGGAAGGCCAGCTGCAGGGACCGCAGCCCGTCGCGCAACGGTCCGGCGTGCTGGGAACCGATCTCCGGCGCCGCGGCGGTGACCAGCCCCGCCAGGGCCGTGATCAGCTTGCGGGCCTCGTCCAGGTCCTTGAGCTCCTCGGCGTTCTCCTCGGCGGCAAGGCCAAGCTTCACGGCGGCGGCACTCATAAGGTGCACGGCGGCGGTGGTGATGACCTCGATCGCGGGCACCTCGGAGATGTCGCGGATCTGCTGTGAGACGTCGCCCTGGGCGCCGGCGGGCTCGTAAACGTGTGAATTGCTATCTGAAGTGCTCATGCTGGTAAGCTTGTCACAGACCGACTGATTGTCGTTATTTCGCTCAGCACCACTTAGACACAAGTTCCACTGTGACTCAGGACCTGCAGCGACATAACAGCCGGAACCCGTCAGCAACCAACATGCCCGTCATGTAGGTGCGCCGGACGGGATTTCTTCTGTAGAATCGACTTTCAGTTTGCAAGCGGAGTTCTCTCCCACCCGCGTCAGCCGCTCTCCTTAGGGAAGCTTCGCAAGAAGCAAGGTTGCCGGGTACCTGGTCGGGCATTCTCTCGGGCGTCAGCCTGGCGGGATGCATGCCGCCTCACCTGAGGCAGGCAGCTCCGATCTTCGAGGCCTTCGATTGCTCCGGCAATTGGGGGCCTTCTCTTTTGCCGGTGGAATACCCCTCACGAACACAGGAGCTTTAACATTAGCGAGCCAAGAATCAATGAGCGTATCCGCGTCCCCGAGGTGCGGCTGGTCGGCCCTGCAGGCGAGCAAGTAGGCGTTGTCCGTATTGAGGATGCCCTGCGTTTGGCTGCCGAGTCCGATCTTGATCTCGTTGAAGTTGCACCGCAGGCCAAGCCTCCGGTGTGCAAGCTGATGGACTTCGGCAAGTACAAGTACGAAGCCGCGGTCAAGGCACGCGAAGCCCGGAAGAACCAGACCAACACGGTCCTGAAGGAAATCCGCTTCCGCCTGAAGATCGACACCCATGACTACGAGACGAAGCGCGGCCACGCGCTCCGCTTCCTCGGTGCCGGTGACAAGGTCAAGGCCATGATCCAGTTCCGCGGCCGTGAGCAGCAGCGCCCCGAGATGGGCATCCGCTTGCTCCAGCGCTTCGCGGACGACGTCGCCGAAGTCGGCGTCGTGGAGTCCAGCCCGCGCATCGATGGCCGCAACATGGTCATGGTGGTAGGTCCCCTGAAGAACAAGGCCGAAGCCAAGGCAGAGGCCCGCCGCGCATCGCAGCGTGCGGAAGCCAAGGCCGAGAACGAAGCCAAAGCTTCGGGTGGAGGCCGCGTTGACACGTCGGGCCCCGAGGCGCCCCTGACGCAGTCGCTCGCCGATCTGCTGCCGGAGGGCTACCAGGTCCGGACTGAGGCACCCCAGGCTGAGGTAACCGAGACGGAAGCTCCCGCCGCGGAAGCCGCCGTCGTGGAGGCCCCGGCCGAAAAGGTCGAGGCCGGCAAGGCTGAAGCCACGGAGGCCCCGGCCGCCGAGGCCAAGGTCGCGGAAGCACCGGCCCAGACGGAGTCCGTCCAGGCAGCCCCGAAGCAGGAGGCCGCCAAGGCTCCCAAGGCTGCCCCGAAGGCTGCTGCCAGGCCGGCGGTCGCCAAGGCGCCCGCAGCACCCAAGGCCGCCGCCAAGGCTCCGGAAGCCGCGAAGGCTCCCGAGGCTGAAAAGGCCGCTCCGGCGGCAGCACCGAAGCCGGTTGCTGCTCCGAAGCCGGTCCCGCGTCCTGCGGCGCCGAAGCCTGCTGCGCGGCCGGCTGCCCCGAAGGCCGCCGCCAAGCCGGGCACCAAGAAGACCAACTAGTTCAGGGCTGCCGGACAGCAATGTCCGGCAGCAAGCAACCAGCACGCCGCCCGCAGGGGCGGCTGCGCGAAAGACTGCAGACCCTGTCTGCGGATACGTAAGGAGATCGGTTCCCATGCCGAAGATGAAGACCCACAGTGGTGCTAAGAAGCGCTTCAAGCTGACCGGCAGCGGCAAGCTGCGCCGCCAGCAGGCCAACCGCCGCCACTACCTCGAGCACAAGTCCTCCAGGCTGACCCGCCGCCTCGCCGGCGACAAGATCGTCTTCAAGGGCGACGCCAAGGTCATCCGGAAGATGCTCGGCATCTAAGTTCCAAGTTCTCTGACTGTTGCCGCCTGGCAGCTGTCAACTACCAAAAAGGCTTCTCAGGCCAGCCGGTTCTTCCGGCAGTAGATGCTTGGGATCAGATTTTCGAAGGAGTACGCACGTGGCACGTGTGAAGAGGGCGGTCAACGCCCACAAGAAGCGCCGGGTTATCCTTGAGCGCGCCAAGGGCTACCGTGGACAGCGTTCACGCCTGTACCGCAAGGCCAAAGAGCAGCTGCTGCACTCGTTTGTGTACAGCTACGGCGACCGCAAGAAGAAGAAGGGCGACTTCCGCCGCCTGTGGATCCAGCGCATCAACGCGGCATCCCGCGCCAACGGCCTGACCTACAACCGTCTGATCCAGGGCCTCAAGGCCGCTGAGGTCGAGGTTGACCGCCGTATGCTGGCCGAGCTTGCCGTTTCCGACGCCAACGCCTTCGCCGCGCTGGTCAAGATCGCCAAGGATGCCCTGCCCGCCGACACGTCCGCTCCGGCCGTCCAGGCTGAGGCTGCACCGGCTGCCAAGAAGCCTGCCGCCAAGAAGGCCGCCGCCAAGAAGCCGGCTGCCAAGAAGGCCGCCGCTGACGAGGCTGCTGAGTAATACTGAATTAGTTTCAGGAACACCCCGTTCAGGAACCGGCCGCAAAAGCCACTAAGGTTCTTATATGAACGAAACCGGGCGCCCGCAAGATTTTCCGCTTTCCAATCCCCGAGCTGATCGGGTCAGGAAGGTGGCACAACTTGCCGGGCGCCCGGCCCGTTAAAGCGCCGCGAGTTCCTGGCGGAGGGACCGCAGGCAGTTCGTGAAGCCCTCGTCCTGCACCAAAAGCGGGTTGCGGCGGGGCAGCCCGGCATCGTCTATGAGGTCTACGCGAGCGAGTCCTGTCTGGACCGGCACCCGGACCTTGAGACGCTCGCCGAGGGCACCACCGCCTACCTCGCCACCGACGAAGTGCTCGCCGCGATGGCGGACACGGTCACCCCTCAGGGCATTCTCGCGGTCTGCGGTTTCCTGGACGTGAGCCTCGATCAGGTGCTCGACGCCGGTCCGCGGCTGGTGGCCGTGTTGTGCGAGGTCCGGGACCCCGGTAACGCCGGCACCGTCCTGCGTGCCGCCGACGCGGCGGGCGCCGACGCCGTCGTCCTGACCGCGTCCAGCGTGGACATCTACAACCCCAAGGCCGTCCGGTCGACGGCGGGGTCCCTCTTCCACCTGCCTGTGGTGCTCGGCGCCGACGTCGGGGAAGTGGCGGCCCGGTGCAAGGACCGCGGCATAGGCGTCCTCGCAGCGGACGGCCAGGGCCAGCTGAACCTCGACCAGTTGCAGGACCAGAACGCGGCCCGACGCCTCGGAGCCGCCTCATCCGTTTCGGAGTACGCCCTCGAGAGTCCCACGGCGTGGCTCTTCGGCAACGAGGCCCAGGGCCTCTCCGAAGAAGAGCTGGCACTGGCCGACCACCGGGTGGCCGTGCCCGTGTACGGGGCAGCCGAAAGCCTCAACCTGGGGACCGCGGCGACGGTCTGCCTCTATGCCAGCGCCCGCTCGCAGCAGGACGGCGGAACCCCGCAGCCAGGGCGTAGCTCCTAACCGCTCGCGCGAGCCGGGCCCGGGGCGGGAGGCCTCCCGTCCGGAACGAGAAGGCCTATGCCGACATGTCGCCCACGCCGGGTACGCCGTCGGCGATGGCGTAACGGTGCATCACCGCGCCCTTTGGCGAGGTGACCACCGGCTCGATGAGTCTGAGGTTCGTCGGAACCACCCCGTCTGCGAAGACCTTCTTGCCACTGCCGAGGAGGATTGGGTACACCCAGAGCGTGAGCCGGTCGAAGAGCCGTTCGGCGAACAGGGTCTGCACAAAGTCGAGGCTGCCGATGACATGGATGTTCGCGTGCCGGTCGCGCAGGTCGCGGACGGCGCCGGCAGAATCAGGACCCAGCAGCGTGGAGTTGGCCCACTCCAGGGTCCCCGGTCGGCGCGAGGCCACGTATTTCGGGAGGTGGTTGAACAACCGCGCAATACTCCCGTCCGCGCCCTCCTCCTGGTGCGGCCAGTACGCGGCGAAGATGTCGTAGGTCCGGCGGCCGAGCAGCAGCGCATCCATCCCGTCCATCCCGGAGGAGACCTGCCTGCCGACCACCTCGTCGATCAGCGGAGCCTGCCAGCCGCCAAACACGAACTCGCCGTCGGTGTCCTCGTCCGGTCCGCCGGGCGCCTGCGCGACGCCGTCGAGCGTGGTGAACAGATCGATGTGGATGAGTCCCATGCCGTGCTCCGTCCCGGTCGCCCGTCGTCGCCCGCGCCGACGGAAAAATACGGCGGGGGTCCACCGTAAGGTGGGCTCCCGCCGTCGTAAGTCAGCGATTAACTCGTGGTCTTGTTACGTCCCGTGATGGCGCCGTAAGCAAGGGCTACCACCAGGCCGCCGACGATGGCCAGGAGCCAGGAACCGAGATTCCAGAATTCCATTGTGCCGCCGCCAAACAGGAGGTCGCCGATCCAGCCGCCGACAACTGCACCGACAACACCGAGCACGAGGCTGGTCACCCAGCCGCCTCCGACCCTGCCAGGCATGACTGCCTTAACTATTGCACCTACTATGAGTCCGAGAATGATCCAGCCTAGAAAGCCCATTACTCCTCCTACATATTCGTCGGCATCCAAATAGTGAATTCCGATTATGGCTTCAAGCTAACATAGGCCGGTTTGCTTGTCAGCAGGATCACACCCAATCGTTACCTGCCCGATGACCTGCGGTGTTGCGGGCCAAACAGGCCGCCCGAGCGCGACTGTTCCTTGCCGGCAGCGCCGCTGGGCGGTTGCCGCAGTGCGGGCTACCGGGCCAGCGGCCTCCTGCGTTCCACGAGGCCGCTGATGACGGCGACTCCGAGCCCCAGGACGGCCAGAACGGCCCCGACGAGGGCCGGTGCGACATAGCCCCAGCCCCAGGCGATCACGAGGCCGCCGAGGAAGGCTCCCAACGCGTTGGCCACGTTGAGGGCGGCGTGGTTGAGCGAGGAGGCCAGCGAGGGTGCATCGGGGGACGCATCCAGCAGCCGGGTCTGCAGTGCCGGGACCAGCAATGAACCGGCGCCGCCGACGACGAAGACCATCACGTAGGCGGACCACGGCCAGTGCACGGCCACGGCGTAGACCACGAGTGCCACGGCGATGCCCGGCAGCACCCAGTAGATGGTTCCCATCACGGACTTGTCGGCGATCCGGCCGCCGACGATGTTTCCGGCCACCATGCCCAGCCCGTAGAGCGCGACAACCAGCGGCAGCCAGGCAGCGGGAATGCCGGCCACGGACGTCATGGTGTGGGCAATGTAGGTATAGGTGGCGAAGAAACCGCCGAAGCCGACGATGCCGATCAGGATCGCCAGCCAGACTTGGAGCCGCTTGAGAGCGCCGAGTTCGCGGCGGAAACTCGCATCGGCGTGCGGCTTCTGGAACGGGACGAACTTCCAGAGCATCACCAGGGTGAGGATGCCGATCACACCCACCAGCAGGAAGAGCAGCCGCCAGCCGTACGTCTGTCCCAGCCACGTGCCAAAGGGAACGCCGATGACGTTGGAGACGGTCAGTCCCGCCATGACCATCGAAATGGCCCACCCGCGCTTGGTCGGAGCGACCAGTGACGCCGCGATCACAGCCGCGACGCCGAAGAAGGCCCCGTGCGGCAGGCCGGCGGCGAAGCGGGAGACCAGCATGGTGCCGTAATCAGGGGCGATGAAGGACGCCAGGTTCGCGATGCTGAAGAACAGCATGAGCCCGAGGGCCAAGTACTTGCGCGGCATTTTGGCGCCGACGGCGGCCAGCAGCGGAGCTCCGATCACGACGCCGAGCGCATAGGCGGAGATCAGATGGCCCGCCTCCGGGGTGCTGATGTTGAGCCCCAGCTCCACCTCCTTGAGCAGGCCCATCATGGTGAACTCGGTGGTGCCGATGCCGAATCCGCCCATGGCAAGGGCAAGGATGGCAAGGGCAAGATGGCGGGTGCCGGTTTTGGGCGTCGCCGGGGCTTGTGTGGTGGTTGTCATTCGTCTGCTTTTCGGTGACGTTCCCGGCAGAAACCAGGAGAATGCGGCAAGTTAAATCTGATGTGTGGGCTGGTTCTTGTAACGGGACGGGCGCGCTCGATATTCCGGGTACTCAGGACGGCGGCCACTTCCATTGTCCCCCAAGCCGGCGGCGCCCCTAGACTTGGACGCGTGACTGGACTCATTGGCGTCGTCGGCGGCGCCGTACTGGACTCCCTGGCCGAACCCCGCAGGCTTCTCGTGGCGCGGCGCACGGCGCCCCGCAATTCGCCGGCATGTGGGAGTTCCCCGGCGGAAAAGTGGAGTCCGGCGAGACGGGGAGCAGGCGCTGCACCGCGAACTGCTCGAAGAGCTGGGCGTGAGCGTCAGGCTGGGCGCCGAACTGGGCAACGGGTCCGCAGACGGCTGGCCGCTGAACGAGCGCGCCGCGATGCGCGTGTGGTTCGCCGAACTCCTCGACGGCGACCCGCACCCCTGCAGGACCACGACGAACTTCGCTGGATCAACCTCCGGAACCGCGACGAGGTGTTCGGCCTGGCGTGGATCCCGGCTGACCTGCCCATTGTCGAGGCGTTGCTGGACAGGCTTCAGGTATCCGATTCAACGGCGGTATCCGCGCTCTGAACCGCTGAACCGGCCCGCCACTGCCGCACCTCTCGCCAAAGCGTGAAGCATGTGACTACGCTGAAGCGAATCGAGAGGAGCAACCCGTGCAGGTCGGTGTCAGGCGGGAGCAGCGCGCAGGGGAGCGACGCGTGGCTGCCACGCCCGAGACGGTGCAGCAACTCACGGCACTGGGCCTGGACGTGGTTGTTCAGAGTAACGCGGGGGCAGCGGCCGGGTACGGGGACGCCGCCTTCGCAGCGGCCGGAGCGTTGATCGTTTCTGAGCTGCCCGCCGAAACACTCGATGTCCTGCTGCACGTCCGGCCGCTCGAACCGGAGGCCGCCGCGCGCCTCCGTCCCGGCATCATCACCATCGGATTCGCCTCTCCGGCGTCGGAACTGCCCAGTGTGGGCGCCCTCGCCGCCGCCGGTGTGACCTCATTCGCGCTGGAACTGGTGCCCCGCATCTCCCGGGCCCAGTCGATGGACGCGCTCAGTTCCCAATCGCTGGTCTCCGGCTACCGCGCCGTCCTGGAGGCGGCCCTGCGCTACCCGAGATTTTTCCCGCTCTACATGACGGCCGCCGGAACCATCCCGCCCGCCCGGGTGCTGGTGCTGGGTGCCGGCGTTGCCGGGCTCCAAGCGATCGGAACGGCCAAACGCCTGGGAGCACGCGTCTCCGCCAACGACATCAGGGCAGCCTCCGCCGACGAGGTCGCCTCCATGGGCGGCACATTCATCCACCTGGATCTCGACACCCGAACGGCGGACGCCGCCGCGGAGGGCACCGGCGGCTACGCCCGTGAGCTCGGCCAGGACCGGGCCAAACGCCAGCGCGCCCTGCTGGCCCCGCACGTCGCAGCGGCAGATGTGCTCATTACGACGGCGGCCGTCCCCGGCCGCGCCGCTCCGCTGCTGGTGACGGCGGAGATGGTCGCCGGGATGCGGGCCGGTTCGGTCGTCGTGGACCTCGCCGCGGAATCCGGCGGCAACGTCGAAGGAGTCATCGCGGGGCGGGATCTCCAGATCCCGGTCGAGGGCGGTTCCGTGACCCTGGTGGGCCTGCAGGACGCCGCCTCGGCGATGCCCTCCGATGCCTCCCGGCTGTTCGCCAAGAACGTCGCGAACCTGCTGGCACTGATGACCGCCGACGGCAGGGTTGTCCCGGACTTCGATGACGACGTCGTCGCGGGTGCCTGCCTGACCCACGGCGGCTGCGTCGTCCATGCCGCCACCGCCGACGCACTGGAGGCCCTTCAATGATGGATCCGATCACGCTGCTGACGGTGGTGGTGCTCTCCGTGTTTGTCGGGTTCGAGGTGGTCTCCAAGGTGACCAGCAAGCTGCACACGCCGCTGATGTCCGGCGCCAACGCCATCCACGGCATCATCCTGGTGGGCGCCATCATCGTGGCCGGCCAAGCCAGCGACCCGTGGCTGCTGACGATCGCCCTCGTTGCCGTGGTCCTGGCGACCGCCAACCTGGTCGGCGGATTCGTCGTCACGGACCGGATGCTGGAGATGTTTGGCGGACGGAAACGTCCCCGGCCCCGTGCCGGCGCGGGGAGGGCGGCGCGTGAGCATCCTCGGCCCGGGGTGGACCTCCTTCTTCTACCTGGTGGCCGCGGTCTGCTTCATCCTCGCGCTGAAGGGCCTGAGCTCTCCGCGGACCGCCCGGCGGGGCAACGCCATCGGTGCGGCCGGTGCCCTCGTGGCCGTGGTCACGGTGTTCCTGTCCGCGAAACTGGAGAACATCCCGCTGATCCTCGGCGCGATCGCAGTCGGCTCCGCCCTGGCCGTCCCGGTGGCCCGCCGGGTGCACATGACCCAGATGCCGCAACTGGTGGCCCTCTTCAACGGCGTCGGCGGCGGCGCGGCTGCCCTGGTGGCGGTACTGGAACTGGGCCACAGCGAGGACCCCTGGGTGCGGCTGGCCGTGGTCTTCACGATGCTGGTCGGCGCGGTGTCCTTCGCCGGCTCGGCCGTGACGGTGGGCAAGCTGCAGGAGCTGATCAGCACCCGCCCCTGCTGTTCCCCGGAATGCCGGTGGTGATGGGCGCCGTGGTGCTTGGCGCCGTCGCCGCCGCGGGCTTCGTCGTTGCCACGGGTTCAGCCGGCTGGGCCGTGGCGCTGCTGGTGCTTGGCCTCGCGGCAGGACTCCTGCTGGTGCTGCCCGTCGGCGGGGCCGACGTGCCGATCGTGATCTCGTTGCTGAACGCCTTCACCGGTCTGGCGGTCGCGGCCTCCGGCATCGTCCTGGGCAATGTGCTGCTGCTGGTTGCCGGCACGCTGGTTGGGGCCAGCGGCACCATCCTGACAAAGGTGATGGCGGCCGCGATGGGCCGCGGCGTCACGGGAATTATGTTCGGCGCCTTCCGGGGCGGCTCGACGGCGGGATCAACCGCGCAGAGCGACCGGCCGGTGCGCTCCGCTTCTCCGGAGGATGTCGCAGTCCAGCTCGGCTATGCGCAAAGGGTGGTCATTGTTCCCGGCTACGGGCTCGCCGTCGCGCAGGGCCAGCACACAGTCGCCGAACTCGCCACGGCGCTGGCGGCCCGCGGCGTGGAGGTGGTTTTGCCATCCACCCGGTGGCCGGGCGGATGCCGGGCCACATGAACGTGCTCCTCGCGGAAGCGAACGTGCCCTATGAGGCGCTGAAGGAACTTGAGGAAGCCAACCGGGAGTTCCCGAACACCGACATTGCGCTCGTCGTGGGCGCCAACGATGTGGTCAATCCGGCGGCCAAGTCCACGCCGGGGGCCCCCATCTACGGGATGCCGATCCTGGAGGTGGCCCAGGCCGGGCAGGTGGTGTTCCTCAAACGCTCCATGCGGCCGGGGTTCGCCGGGATCGAGAACGAGCTGTTGTTTGATCCCAAGACCACGCTCCTGTTCGGTGACGCGAAGGACTCACTCACCCGTGTCCTGGGCGCCGTGAAGGCCCTCTAGAACAGGGTGGGCTGCGCCGCCTCCACGGCGTGGCTCCCGTGCCGGGCGCCGGAGAGAGCGGCCGGCCCTGGGATGCTGCCGGCCGGGTACTGGGCCTCTTCGTCCCTGGGATCAATGCTGCCGGGAGCGCTGCTGCCCGGATCGCCGTCGACGTCGCGGTGGCTAAAACCGTGCGAGCCGGAGAACCCGTGCAATGCCTTGAAGTACCGGATGCGGCCGGAGAGCCAGGCACGGTACTCCGCGGAGGCGTAGGACCCCGTGCCATACAGCCTCCGGTATTTGCCGGCGAGCCGGGGATGTTCCCTGGCAATCCATTGCATAAACCATTCCCGCGTTCCCGGCTTCAGGTAGAGGGCGCCTGCCGTGACGCCGGTCGCGCCCGCCGCGGCCAGGGAACCGAACAGGGAATCGAGGGCCTCGTCGCTGTCCGAAAGCCACGGCAGGATGGGCATGGCCATGACTCCGCAGGGCAGCCCGGCTTCCCGCAACCGTGTGACCAGCTTCAGGCGTGCCCGCGGACCGGGCGTGCCGGGCTCCACGGCTTCGGAGAGGTGCTCGTCGGTCATCGCCAGCGAGATGCCCACACCGACGGGCACCTGGGCTGCGGCATGCTTCAGCAGGGGGATGTCCCGGGCCAGCAGCGTGCCCTTGGTCAGGATCGACAGGGAGTGCCGGAATCGGCCAGCGCCCCGATGATGCCCGGCATCAGCCGGTAGCGGCCCTCGGCCCGCTGGTAGGGATCCGTGTTGGTGCCCAGGGCCACGTGCTGCCGCCCCAGGAGGGTTTGGCCAGTTCCCGGCGCAGGACCTCGGCGGCGTTGATCTTCACCACCACCTGGCTGTCAAAGTCCAGCCCGGCGTCGAAGTCGAGGTAGGTGTGGCTCTTCCGGGCAAAGCAGTAGACGCAGGCGTGGCTGCAGCCGCGGTAAGGGTTGATGGTCCACTCAAACGGCATCCGCGAACCGGCGACCACTTTGTTGAGCACCGATTTGGCAGTGACCTCATGGAAAGTGACCCCGGCAAACTCGGGAGTGGAAACCGAGCGCACCAGCCCGATCAGGGGCAGTAGCGCATCGGTGGCCGGGACGCCGTCGGCGGGTGCACCGTCGCCGGGAGGCCCGGATCGTGCGGCCCCGGCTACGGGCGCCGGCTTCAGTGCTTGTGCGTCCCATCTCATGGCTCCATTCGAATGTATGTTCGAATTTAAGTCAAGGGCCCACGCCGTATCGGTACCGCACCTGCGGGACTGTGGATTGCCGTTCGGCTCCAGCGGGGGCCGCATTGTTAGGCTGGGGCGATGATTCTCCTCACAGGATTCGAGCCCTTCGGCGGCGAGAGCACCAACGCGTCGTGGTCCGCCGCGCGGGAGGCGGCGGCCCTGCTCCGGGCCGAGGGCTCGACGCGCAGGCCGTGGAACTGCCCTGCGTATTCGGCGATGCGATCCGGGTGCTGGAAGCGGCACTGGAGCAGTACGGCCCGGAGCTGGTGGTCTGCGCAGGCCAGGCCGGCGGGCGGCCCCGGATTTCGCTGGAGCGGATCGCGATCAACTGCGACGACGCGCGGATTCCGGACAACGCCGGCCAGTCACCCGTGGACCGGCCCGTCGTCGACGGGGACCGGCAGCCTACTTCAGCACCCTTCCGGTGAAAGCGGCGCTCGCGGCCCTCGCAGCTGCGGAGATCCCCGCCGAGGTATCCCAGACCGCGGGCACCTACGTCTGCAATCACGTCTTCTACGGGCTGATGCACGCCCTGCGGCGTCTGCCCGGAACCCGGGGTGGCTTTGTCCATGTTCCCTACGAGCCGGGCCAGCTGCCGCCGGAGAGCACGGAGCCGTCCCTGCCCTTGGCCCAGCTGACGGAGGCGCTCGCCGTCGTCGTCCGCACCACCCTGGCCACCACGGCGGACCTCAGGATCGCCGCCGGGGCGACGCACTAGCCGGCGCCACACTGACCTGGTCTAGATGCTGGGCCATGCCTATTTGCCGCCGTAGCCGGGGTCACGACTGCGTGAGCGCGGCTGCTGACCCAATTGATGTCGAGAGGGATGAAGAAATTCAGTTTTTGATCTTCTGCTGCTGTGGCACGAAGACGATGATGAGATTACCGACCTCCGCAGGATCTCGAGTCGATCGGAGAAGATTATGCTCAAGGCCTTGCTGTGCAAGCTGAACATTCAGCACGATTGGCATATTGAACACGCCGACGATGGCAAGCTATATAAGCGCTGCAAACGTTGCGGCAAAGACGACGACAGCGGAGGCGGCGGGGCCGGATCCTTTGGTGCCTGGGCAGGTCCGGCCGGCGGCTAGGGTGCCGGACGCTTCCGGGATTGTGCCGGCCAGACGCCGGCTCAGCCGAGCAGCTCCCACACAACGCCAACCGTGGAGCTCACACTGGACTCGCCTGCCTCCACCGTCAGCGATTCCACCGCGACGGCCCGCTGCATCTTCGCCATGGGGATCGGCGCCGGGTGGCCGGACTGCTGCTCGATCGACACCACCTTGCCCAGTGAAGCTCCGGCGAGGGATGCGAAGTGCCCGGCCGTGGTGAGGGCGTCCTGCCACGCGGCTTCGCGGGCGCGGGCGGTGACGGCGGCGGGATCGGCGAACCCGAGCTCCAGCCCGTTGAGCCGGACATCATTGCCGCCGGCCGCGACCGCGGCGGCGATGACCTCCGATGCCGCCCGCAAATCCGTGATCCGGACACTCAGCATGCTGGACGCCAGGTAGCCTGAGACCACCTGGCCCCGGCCCTCCTGCCAGTTGACCTCCGCGCGGACATTGAGGCCCGACGTCGTGATGTCCGGGTCCGCCACGCCGTGTCCGCGGAGTGCCGCGGTGATGGCCGCGGAGGAGCGGCCGGCATCGCCGTATGCCGTGCCGACGTCGTCCCGGCGGCACTCGACGCCGATCGAGAGGGTCAGCAGGTCGGGCGCGGCTTCCGCGCTGCCGGATCCGGTGACCGAGATGGTCCTGGGGTTCTCTGTCATGTTATGCCTCGTTCCGTTCGGGGGCCGCCGGGCCCGTCGTGCCGGTGGTTGCCGCCTGGATCCGGTCGCCCGGCTCCGGGTAGCCGCCGGCCCGCAGACCGGCGCGACGTTCGAAGAAATTAAGGGAGCCGGGGTTTCCGGTCCGGGCCAGGGACCAGCCCGCCGCGAGGAAGTACAGCGGCAGGAAGGGAAGGCCCAGGCACCAGGCGTACTGGGTGCAGTGGCGCTCCTCGTGCCCCAGCAGCACGGTGTTGGCCAGGGCTTCCTCCGGCCCGGCGCGGAACAGCACCACATTGCCGACCGTGAACGCGCCGGCGAAAGGGAGCCGCCAGCGGTAGCCCGTGGCGATCAGCAGTCCCCGGGGCCCCCGGCGGACCGGCGTGCGGGCGCAGCCAGCCAGCAGCAACCCCAGCGGAGTTGTTGCATTCAGTACATTGGCCAGCTGTCGCAGCCGTTGTCCCGGCGTCATGAGGCCATGCTAGCCGGGCGCATGTCAATGCGGGACGGGAAAACTATGCCGGGATACCTGTAGTGCAGGATATCCGGCGGGCCGGGCCGGGCCGCAGCGCCGAAGTCCGGGGAGCGGGGAGGGGCTGGGCGGGGTGCCGGCAATATTCTTTTCGTCGTGCTCGAACTGTTGGCTTGAGGGGCCGAATAGTTCAGGATTTGAGCATTAGAGGCAGCGGTGCCACTCGAGGGTCACGGGTGTCGGCATTTGGCACGGACACCGATGGGAAGAATGCGATGAGCGGACTCGACGATCTGATGGCGCAGTCCCAAGACAGGTGGGCCAGCGCCGCGAGGAGTGCGCAGGGCTTAGCTGATAGAGGCTTGGGCGAGGCGGTCAAGGCCTACTACATGCTCTATTTGCCTGTCGGCTTAGTGGTCCTGATTTCGATCGGGTCGTTGAGTGCCATGTTCGTCCTGGGGATGACCCCGCAAATTGGGCTTCTCACCTAACGTTCGGGTTTGTCCTTTCCGCACTGGTTGCCATGATCGGAGGCCTCATCTATAACGTCAGGAGAGTGCGGCCGGTCGCTGAGCTGGGAAGTACGGACGTAATGCTTTCGCTTCAGGAGCATGAGCAAAAGCATGTCCGTCGGCAAATTATCGGGAAGGCGGCGGTCGAGCCAGAGCATCTCGCCGTCACCCGAGGCGCCGCTGTTCAACTGCGGAAGAACCTTGCCACGCAACTGGTCATGGCGCCCATGTTTCCGCTCGTCTTCATCCCGCAGGCTGTTCCCGGTAGCAGTGAGATCTGGTGGTTAATGGCCATGGTCTTGGGTGCTCAAGCTGTGGCGGCCATACTTCTCGCCCGTGAATTCCGGCAGACCGGTCGATTCCTCTCACACACTGCAGGCCAGGTGCCCGCAACGGACGCTTAGGGGAGGGCGAGCCACCGTGTGCCGTCACGTTCGGGCACCTGAGTGCCTTCAACTAGACTGAAGGGGAGTGCCCGCCGGAGCGATTTTGGCGAGCCCTGTCCTTTGTCAACACGCTGGTCCCTGCACCTTGGAGGGCCGTTGCCGTTGGCATGAACCGACTCGTAGCTAAGAACAGTAGATGACTGAAACTTTGCCGGGCGCCGGCGTCCCGAATCCCCTGGATGAAGCCGCCATCACCGCCGCCGTAGACCAGGCCGTTGCCGCCATTGCCGCCGCCTCCACGCTCGACGAACTCAAAGCCGTCCGCCTCGCGCACACCGGTGAGAAGTCCGCGCTGAGCCTCGCCAACCGTGAAATCGGCGGCCTGCCGAAGGACCAGAAGGCCGCCGCGGGGAAGCTCATGGGGTCCTCCCGCGGGCGCGTCAACAAGGCGCTCGCCGACCGCACGGCCCAGCTCGAAGCCGAGAACGACGCGCGCATCCTGGTCGAGGAGACTGTCGACGTCACGGCGGCTCCGCGCCGCCGTCGGGCCGGTGCACGCCACCCGCTCTCCACGCTGCAGGAGCGCGTCGCGGACATCTTCGTGGGCATGGGCTGGGAGATCGCCGAAGGCCCGAGGTCGAGTCGGAGTGGTTCAACTTCGACGCACTGAACTTCAAGCCGGACCACCCCGCCCGCGAAATGCAGGACACCTTCTTCGTGGAGCCGCCCGAGGCGCACCTGCTGATGCGCACCCACACCTCGCCCGTGCAGGTCCGCTCCATGCTGGAACGCGAGCTGCCCATCTACGTCCTGTGCCCCGGCAAGGTGTTCCGCACCGACGAGCTCGACGCCACGCACACCCCGGTGTTCCACCAGTTCGAGGGCCTGGCCATCGACAAGAAGCTCAGCATGGCGGACCTCCGCGGAACCCTGGAGCACTTTGCGCGCCAGATGTTCGGCGACGAGGCCCAGATCCGGCTGCGTCCCAACTACTTCCCGTTCACGGAACCCTCCGCCGAACTGGACATCTGGCACCCGGGCGCCAAGGGCGGTCCCAGCTGGATCGAATGGGGCGGCTGCGGCATGGTCAACCCCAACGTGCTCCGCGCCGCGGGCATCGATCCGGAGATCTATTCAGGTTTTGCCTTCGGCATGGGCATCGAGCGGACGCTGATGTTCCGCAACGAGGTCGGCGACATGCGCGACATGATCGAAGGCGATGTACGTTTCAGCGAGCACTTCGGGATGGAGATCTAACAGTGCGTATCCCCCTTTCCTGGTTGCGTGAATTCGCGCAGGTACCGGCCGGAGCAACGGCCGAAGACGTGATGGCCGAACTGGTCAAAGTCGGCTTTGAAGAAGAGGCCGTCCACCGCCCCACGGACACCCTGCAGGGCCCCATCGTGGTGGGCCAGGTCCTGAGCATCGTCAAGGAACCCCAGACCAACGGCAAAACCATCAACTGGTGCCAGGTCCGGGTGGTCCCCGAAGGGCAGCAGCAGGCCCTCACCGGCGACGGCATTGATCCCTCGGGCGTCCAGGGCATCATCTGCGGCGCCCACAACTTCGTGGAAGGCGACAAGGTGGTGGTCACCCTTCCCGGCGCCGTGCTGCCCGGCGACTTCCACATTTCGGCGCGCAAGACCTACGGCCACCTGTCCGCCGGGATGATCGCCTCCGTGCGCGAGCTCGGGATCGGCGAGGACCACGACGGCATCCTGGTGCTCTCCCGGATCGGGCTGGACCCGGAAATCGGCGCCGACGCCATGGAGCTCCTGGGACTCTACGACCAGGCCGCCGAAATCAACGTCACGCCGGACCGCGGCTACGCGTTCTCGATCCGCGGCGTGGCCCGTGAATACGCCCACGCCACCGGCACGTCCTTCACCGACCCGGCGTCGAAAGTCCAGGCGCCGGTTGCCCTGGCCGGCGGCTACCCCGTCAAACTCAACGACGACGCCCCGATCTACGGCAAGCCCGGCTGCGACCGCTTCGTGGCCCGCACCGTCCGCGGCGTGGATGCCACCCGGCCCACACCCCTCTGGATGGTTTCACGCCTCCGGCTTGCCGGCATCCGCTCCATCTCGCTCCCGGTGGACATCTCCAACTACGTCATGCTCGAACTCGGGCAGCCCACGCACTGCTACGACCTGGACAAGCTGTCTGGCGACATCGTGGTCCGCCGTGCGGTGGCAGGTGAAAAGATCACCACACTGGACGAGAAGGTCCGAGCGCTCGACGTCGAGGACCTGCTGATCACCGACGGCTCCGGCGCGATCGGCATCGCCGGCGTGATGGGCGGCGCCGCCACCGAGGTCAGCGATTCGACGTCGAACGTCCTCGTCGAGGCGGCGCACTTCGACGAGGTGTCCATCGGACGCTCCCGCCGCCGCCACAAACTGCCGTCCGAAGCCTCCAAGCGCTTCGAACGCGGCGTGGACTGGCACGTCGCGGGCACCGCCGCCCAGCGCGTCGTTGACCTCCTGGTCGAACTCGCCGGCGGCACCGCGGATGAGGCCGGGACCGACGTCGGGACGGCGCCGGACACCGTCACCGTCGAGCTGCCCGCAGCCTTCGCCTCCGAACGGATCGGCATCGACTTCACCGAGGAGCAGGTGGTCACCTCACTCGAGGACCTCGGCGCCGTGGTGGTGAAGAACGACGGCGGCTACACCGTGACCGCCCCGAGCTGGCGCAACGACCTGGAAACCAAGGAGGACCTCTCGGAGGAGATCGCCCGGCTGGTCGGCTACGACCAGATCCCCGCGAGCCTTCCCGTGGCGCCTCCGGGGCGCGGTCTGACCCGCACCCAGCAGCAGCGCCGGCGCCTCGTCCAGGCACTGGCAGATTCCGGCCTCACCGAGGTACTTGCGTACCCGTTCGTCTCCAAGGCCGCCAACGACACGTTCGGCGTGTCCACGGAAGGAACGCCCCGCAAAGCGCTCAAGCTGGCCAACCCGATCAGCGAGGAGCAGGGCTACCTGCGCACCTCGATCCTGCCGGGCCTGATTGAGGTCGCCAAGCGCAACCATTCGCGCGGCTTCCGGGATCTGGCCCTGTTCGAGGCCGGTCTGGTGTTCCTGCCGGGCGACACGCTGGGCACCGCCTCGATCCCGCCGCTTGGCGTCAAGCCAAGCGACGAGGTGCTGGACGGACTGTACGACGGCGTCCCGGACCAGCCGCTGTACGTCGCCGCGGTACTCACCGGACACGACTCGCCGGCCGCCGCGGGCCACACGCCCAGAGCGTGGGACTGGGCCGACGCGCTGGACATCGCCAGGACCGCCGGCGACGTGCTCGGCGTCGAGATCGTGGTCAGCCAGGGGCAGCACCAGGCCTTCCACCCCGGACGGGCCGCCCAGCTGGCGCTCCGCACCGGCGAAGTCCTGGGCTATGCCGGCGAGCTGCACCCGAAGCTGCTGGCCGCCCATGACATGCCCGCGCGTTCGGTGGCCCTCGAATTCAACGCGGACGCCCTCTTTGAGGCGGCCGCCGACGTGATCGTGGCCCGCCACATCTCCACCTACCCGGTGGCCACCCAGGACGTCGCCCTGGTGGTGCCGCAGGAGGTCCCGGCGGAAGAGGTGCTCACGGCCCTGCGCGAAGGCGCCGGCGAACTGCTCGAAGACGTCGCACTCTTCGATGTGTACGCGGGCAAGGGCATCGTGGACGGCAAGAAGTCGCTGGCTTTCAGCCTGCGCTTCCGGGCCGCGGACCGCACGCTGACCGCGGACGAGGCATCCGCGGCCCGCGAGGGCGCTGTCGCCGTAGCCCACGAGCGTTTCGGAGCAGTCCAACGCTAGAGCACAGGGAACACAGGGAGCAGGGGAAAACGGCGGAACCCTCACCGTATCCGGAATCACCGTCCGGTCCGTGCGTCTTGCCGACGTCGGACCGGACGGCGGGACGTTCCTGAATCCCGCGGAACGTACACGCGCCGCGGGCATCACGGACCCGGCGGCCCGGCGGGACTTCCTCGCCGGCAGGATCGCCCTGCGCGCCTTCGCCGCCGGGATCCTCGGCGTCGGACCCGGGGAGCTCACTGCCGACTATTCGTGCCCGGACTGCGGCACGGGACCGGAGCTTGACCACGGCCGCCCCGGCTACCGGCTGCACGACGCTCCCGCGGGCCTCATCCTGAGCCTTTCCCGCAGCCGCGGCTGGGCCCTGCTCGCGGCCGGCAGAGCCGGCGCCGCACGTGAGACCGGGACAGCAGGGATGACCGTCGGCATCGACCTGGAGCACAGCTCCGGCGTGATGTTCCCAGGGTTCGACGACGTCGCCCTCACCGCTGCGGAACGGCAACTGCTCGTCGCCCTGCCGCCGGAGCAAGCGATGCCCTGGCGGGCATCCGCCTGGGCGCGCAAGGAAGCCCTGCTGAAAGCCCGCGGCACCGGGTTGCGGATCGACCCGGCCTCGGTTGAGGCCTTCGCGGTGCCCGCCGACGGGACCGCCGTCGTCGACCTGGACACGGGCGCCTTGGGCCTGCCCGCAGGTTTTGCCGCCGCGCTGGCAATCGTCAGCCAGGCCTAGCAGCCGCAACCGGGCTGGAAGCCCCGTGAGCCGCCGTCAAGACTGTGGCCCGCCGTCAGGACGGCTGCTAGCCGCCCGTCGGCATCGGCGGCAGGGCCTCCTGGTACAGCCACGGGTGCAGCAGGGACTCGGTATCGAGGCCCGTCGCGTGGTCCGCGGTCAGGATGAACTGCTGTGTCGAAACGGAGCCGTGGCGGTTCTGGCTGGCCCACTCGTGCAGCAGGGAGAAAAACGCCAGGTCACCGCAGCGCAGGCGCAGGGCATGCAGCGCCAGGGCGCCGCGCTTGTAGACCCGGTCATCGAACATCAGCTCCGGGCCCGGGTCGCCCACCAGCAGGTCCTGCTTGCTGGCGCCAAGCTTTCGCCACGCGGTGGCGGCCCGGCGGGCCACCGTCATCACGCCGGCCTCCTCGGACCAGAGCCATTCCGCGTAGCAGGCGAAGCCCTCGTGCAGCCAGATGTCTTTCCACGAGGCCACCGTCAGTGAGTTCCCGAACCACTGATGGGACAACTCATGCGCAATGAGCCGCTGGGACTCCCAGTCCTGCGCGAGATGGTTGGGGCCAAAGATCGACAGGCTCTGCGCCTCCAGCGGGATCTCCAGTTCATCCCCTGCCACCACCACGGTGTACTCGGAGAAAGGGTACGGGCCGAAACAGTTGATGAAGGTGCGCATCATCTCCGGCTGCCGCGCCAGCCCGACGCGGGCAGTCTCAGCCAGCGCCGCCGGAACGGCCGCGTACTGGGGCACCTGCACGGCAGGGCGGACCGGGTTGAGCGCCAGGAGTTCGTAGCGGCCGATCTGGACCGTGGCGAGGTACGTGGACATCGGCTCCGACTGTTCGTACACCCACGTTTCGCGGCTGGACCGGGAGTTGTGCGACACCAGGATCCCGTTGCACACGGCCCGGTAGTTGGCGTCCGTGGTGACGGAGATCCGGTAGCTGGCCTTGTCCTGCGGGTGGTCGTTGCACGGAAACCAGGAGGGTGCGCCGTTCGGCTGTCCCGCCACGAGCACACCGTCGGTGAGTTCCTCCCAGCCCACTTCGCCCCAGAGCCCGCGGCGGGGAGAGGTTGCCTTCGTAGCGGATATCGAGGATGAAGTCCTCGCCCGGCAGCAGGGCCGCCTCGGGGACGATCACGAGCTGGTCGGCGCGCTGGCTGAACTTCCGCACCCTCCGCCCGCTCAGCTGGATCTTGGTGGCCCGGAGACCGGTCAGGTCCAGGACGATCGCGGACGTGGGGCGTTCCGTCACGGCGTGCACCACCGCCCGGCCGTTCAGGCGGTTGCTGCTGAGCTTGTAGTCCAGTTCAAGTTCATAGCGCGTGACACGGTAGGCATCCGTGCCGTGGCCAGGCAGATACGGATCAGGGGATCCGGCCGCATCGTCGGCGGGCAGGCCACTGCCGGTGCCGGGTGCGGCGGTGGAACTCGGGGGACTGGAGCTCATCAACAGGCTTTCGGGATTGCAGGTGCGGGCGGGCGGGGGCGTGGCTACTTCAGCTTGGCGGCAGGCACCGAGGGCCCGCTCCAGGGACTCACCGGATTGCCCATCCAGTATGTCGCGGCGGGCACTGTTTCACCCCGCATCACGAGGGACGCCGGGCCCACCGTGCCACCGTTGCCGATCCGGGCCTGCGGAAGGATAACTCCGTGCGGTCCCATCGTTGCCCCGTCATCGAGCGTAACAGTGTCGATGCTCATGACGCGGTCGTGGAAGAGATGGGTCTGGACCACACAGCCGCGGTTGACCGTGGCGTTCCGGCCCAGGGTCACGAGGTCCGCTTCAGGCAGCCAGTAGCTTTCGCACCACGTGCCGGCGCCGATCTTGGCGCCGAGTGCGCGGAGCCACCAGACAAGGGCCGGGGTGCCGGTGGCGGCGCGGGCGAACCACGGGGCACTGACCATTTCGATGAAGGTATCCACCACCTCGTTGCGCCAGATGAAGGAGCTCCACAGCGGATGCTCGCCGGGCCGGATGCGCCCAACCAGCAGCCATTTCGCCGCGACGGCGCTGCCCGCTGCCACAGCGCCGGCGAGCAGGATCACGACGCCGCCCAGGAGCGCAGCGATGCCGTAGTTGAAGACGGTGGCGAGCCAGTCGAAGGCGAGGAAGACCCCGGCGGCGATCGCGACGGTGGTCACGACGGGGACAAAGCGGCACAACTCCCACAGGGCCCGGGCGATCTTGAGTTTCAGGGGCGGCTGGTAGGTCCTCGTGTCATCGGATGCGATGGCCGTGCGCCGCAGCCGGACCGGCGGGCTGCCGAGCCACGACGTCCCGGCCTTCGATTTCGCCGGGGTCGCCGACAGCACGGCCACGAGGGAATTCTTGGGCACGTTGCGGCCGGCAGCGGTCATGCCGGAGTTGCCCAGGAACGAGCGCTTGCCGATCTTGGCGGGGGCGATCCGCAGCCAGCCGCCGTCGAGCTCGTAGGAGGCCACCATGGTGTCGTCGGCCAGGAAGGCGCCTTCGCCGACGGTGGTCATCTTGGGGATCAGCAGGACTGTTGAGGCCTCCACGTTCTTGCCGATTCTGGCTCCGAGCAGGCGCAGCCAGGCGGGCGTGAAGAGGCTGGCGTAAACGGGGAAGAGGAGGTCGCGGGCCAGGTCCAGGACCCGTTCGGTCGCCCAGACCTGCCAGCCGATCCTGCTGCGCACCCGGTAGTAGCCTTCGGCGAGGCCCACCCCAGGAGCCGGGTGGTCAGGAGTATCAGCACCAGGTTGGACAGAAACCAGACCAGGGCGGCCGGCGGGAGGGACAGCAGCAGCTGCGGCAGCGCGGCGCCCAGCGAGTCCTTGCCCCGGATGAAGCCGAAGACCACCAGTGACGCGGCGGCGGCGGAGACATACGGGATCATGGCCAGGACGGCTGACGCGGCGGCGAAGCCGGCGAACCAGAGCCTGCCCATCAGCGGGTGGGCCGGGGAGTATCCGGCCAGGAGTGTTTGGCCTTGCCCCGCCGCTCGGCCGGGGACCCGGCCACAAGCTGCCCGGACTTCACTTTGCCCAGCACGGCCGAGCCCGGCTCCACCTTGGCTCCGGCGCCGATCGTGGCGCCCGGCATGAGGGTACTTCGCGCCCCGACCGTGGCGCCGGGACCGACGTGGATGGCCCCGATATGGACGATGTCGCCGTCAATCCACCAGCCGGACAGATCGACCTCCGGCTCCACATTGCAGCCGCTGCCGAGTGAAAGCAGACCCGTGACGGGCGGCAGCGAGTGGAGCTGGACGTCGTTCCCGATTTTCGCCCCAAGGGCACGGGCGTAATACGGCACCCACGGAGCACTGGCCAGGCTGATGGCGCCGGCCAGGTCCTGGATCTGTTCGGCCAGCCACAGGCGCAGGTGCACTCGGCCCGACCGGGGTACGTCCCCGGCACCACTTTGCGGAGCAGGAGGCGGGCGGCGGCGATGGAAACGAGCATCCGGCCCGCAGGACTGACGAACACCAGCCAGGAGACGCCCACCCACCACCAGGACACCGTGGGCGCGGCCGTAAACCCGGCGAGGGAGGAGAGCACATTGTTGGCCGCCATCAGGTACGTCAGCCAGCGCATGCCCACCAGGATGTGCAGGGGAACGCCCATCAGGGTCTGGAAGACCTGCGACCTGCGGGCCGTGCGCCGGACCGTGCGTTCAGGGGCCGGGCCCGACCCGCCCTCGGGGAGCGACTGGCGCGCGGCGTCGATGAGGGCGCCCACCCGGGGGTGGCGTAAATGTCGGCCACCGTGATGGTGGGGTAGCGCACGCGCAGGGCGGAGACGAGCTGCGCGGCGGCCAGGGACCCGCCCCCGTAAGCGAAGAAGTCGGCATCGAGGCCGGACACGGTGCTGCCCAGCACGGCACTCCACTGCTGCACAATCCAGGCGGCGTCGTCGGGCAGGTTCAGCGGCGCCGCTTCGGTGTCGGCGGCTCCGGCCCTGCCAGGGCCACGGCAGCGCGTGCCGGTCCACCTTCCCGCTGGTCTTGGTGGGCAGCGAATCGACCAGGGTCAGCAGCGGAATCAGCGGGCCGGCAGGCTCTCGCCGAGGAGCTCCGCGCGGCGGCCAGATCGATGTCCTGGCCCCGGCCGGGGCCAGGTAACCGACGAGGATTTGGTTGCCGGCCGCCGTCGTCTGCACGGCGGCCGCCGCGCCGGCCACATCCGGCAGCGACTGCAGGGCGGCGTCGATTTCGCCCAGCTCGATCCGGCGCCCGCCGAGCTTGACCTGTTCGTCGGCGCGGCCCTGGAAGATCAGGCCCTCGGCTTCGTAGCGGACCAGGTCGCCCGAGCGGTACGCGCGCCTCCAGCCCAGGGACGGCATGGGGGCGTACTTCTCGGCGTCCTTCGCCGGGTCGAGGTACCGGGCCAGGCCGACGCCGCCGATGATCAGCTCGCCGACTTCGCCTTCCTCGACGGGCCGGGACTCGGCGTCCACGACGGCGAGGTCCCAGCCGTCCAGCGGCAGGCCGATCCTTATCGGACCGGAACCGCCCAGCGGCGCGGCGCACGCCACCACGGTGGCCTCGGTGGGCCCGTAAGTGTTCCAGACCTCGCGGCCTTCGACGGCGAGCCGCTCGGCGAGTTCCGGCGGGCACGCCTCGCCGCCGAAGATCAACAAGCGGACACTCTCCAGGGACTCCACCGGCCAGAGCGCGGCGAGCGTGGGCACCGTGGACACAACCGTGATGCCGTGGCTGATCAGCCACGGGCCAAGGTCCATGCCGGTCCGGACCAGGGCGCGGGGCGCCGGGACGAGGCAGGCGCCGTGCCGCCAGGCTAGCCACATCTCTTCGCAGGAGGCGTCGAAGGCGACCGACAGGCCGGCCAGGACCCGGTCCTGCGGCCCGATCGGATCGTTCTGCAGGAAGATGCGGGCTTCGGCATCGACGAAGGCCGCCGAGGAACGGTGCTGCACCGCCACGCCTTTGGGCGTCCCGGTGGAACCCGACGTGAAGATGACCCAGGCGTCGTCGTCCGGGCCGGGAAGTCTCGGCGCAGGGAACGGGCGGGGCGGATGCCCTTCCGTCACAATCTCGCCGGTGCCGCGTAATATGCCGGCGACGCGGGCCTCGCCGAACACCAGCCGGGCGCGCTCCTCCGGGTCGTCCGCGTCCACCGGGACGTACGCCGCCCCGACCATCAGGATCGCGAGGATCGAGACATAGAGCAGGTTGGTGCCGGAGGGAATCCTGACGCCGATCTTGTCCCCGGCGCCGAGTCCGGCCAGGTGGAGTTCCGTCGCCTTGGCCCGTACCGCGGCGGTCAGCTGGGCGTAACTGAGCGATTCGTGGCCGTCGTCCAGGGCGGAGGCGTCCGGGAAGCGCGCGGCGGTGTCCCGCAGGATGTCCACCAGCGTCCGCTCCGGCGGTGCGGCCAGGGACCCGGAAGCTGCGCCCGGAAGTCCGGGCTGACGGTGGCGAGGGCCTGCGGAGGGTCGCTCGGTTGCGCTTGCTGATCAGTCACTGGGGGATCGTCTCCGGCCTAGGTGAACGGAAGGTGTCCGGGTTCGCTTTATGTTAATACTCCGCCACCGCCGGGGCATTGGCACGCTGATTCCCTGATCTGTTCCGTGTCCCCGGAACGGCGCCAGGGAACGGTGTCCTGAAACCAGCCCCGGAACCCGGCCTGTGGAACCCGGCCGAACGGAACCCGGCCCTAGGGAACGAGGATGACTTTGCCCGTGGTGCGCCGCTGCTCCAGGTCATCGTGGGCCCGGGCGGCTTCGGCCAGATCGTAGCGGGCGCCAACGCGCACCTTGAGGCTGCCATCGGCCACCGCGGCGAAGAGCTCGTCGGAGCGCCAGCGGCGTTCGTGGGCGTCGCGCAGGAAGTGGCCGATCGTGGGCCGGGTCAGGTACAGCGAGCCGCCGGAGTTGAGCCGCTGCGGGTCGAAGGGCGGCACCGGGCCGGAGGCGGCACCGAAGAGCACCAGCGTGCCGCGGATGCGCAGGGCGGCGAGGGACCCGTCGAACGTGTCCTTCCCGACGCCGTCGTACACCACGTCCGCGCCGGTGCCGTCCGTCAGTTCGCGGACCCTGGCGGCGAAGCCGTCGTAGCGCAGCACGTGGTCGGCGCCGGCGTCGCGGGCCAGCTGCTCCTTGTCATCGGTGGAGACGGTGGTGATGACACGCGCGCCCCTGGCCTTGAGCAGCTGGATCAACAGCAGGCCGACGCCGCCTGCTCCGGCGTGCAGCAGGACGGTGTGGTCCGGCTCCACTTTGAAGGAGGAATTGATCAGGTAGTGCGCGGTGATGCCCTGCAGCGGCAGGGCGGCGGCCGTGAAGTCGTCCACGCCGCGGGGGACCGGGAGCGCCTTGTCCTCGTCGATCAGGGCATAGCCGGCATAGCAGTTGACGCCCTCGGCCGTGGCTACCCGGTCGCCGGGGAGAACCCGGTCACGCCGTCGCCGAGTTCCTCCACGGTGCCTGACGCCTCGGAACCGGGGGTGAACGGGTACGGAACCTTGTAGCTTCCGCTGCGCTTGTAGGTGTCGATGAAGTTCACGCCGACGGCGGCGACCTTAACCAGCAGCTGGCCGGGACCCGGAACCGGGCGCTCGACCTCGGCCAGTGTGAGGACCTCCGGGCCCCCGGCCTCGCGGGCGACGATTGCATGCATCAAATGACTCCTTGCCTGGGCGGAATTTCCGGGGCGGAACTTCGGGGCTGACGTGCGGGTTGAATGTCCTGGACCCGCTCCTGCACCCATCCTAGGGACACCGGCGCCAACGACGAAGTGACGGCCGGTATCCGGCCGTCACTTCGGGTCAAACTCTAAAATCCATGCTCCTGTGAGTGCGCCTCCGCGCCCCGCCGCCTAGTAGCGGCGGGTGACGGTGGCCATCGGGCACTCGAAGTGGCGTCCGGCGGACAGGCCGACGTCGTTGAGGTAGCGCACGATGATGCCGTAGGACTGCAGCAGCGTGGTTTCCGTGTACGGAACCTGGTGCTTCGCGCAGAACTCACGGACGATCACGGCGGCCTTGTCGAGCTGCGGGCGGGCCATGTCCGGGAAGAGGTGGTGCTCGGCCTGGCGGTTGAGGCCGCCGAGCAGGATGTCCATAAAGAAGCCGCCGGAGATGTTCCGGGACGTCAGGACCTGGCGGCTGAAGAAGTCCACCCGGCTGTCGGCCGGCAGCACCGGCATGCCCTTGTGGTTCGGAGCGAAGGAAGCGCCCATGTAGAACCCGAAGACCGCGAGCTGGACCGCGATGAACGCCAGCGCCATGCCCCACGGCAGGAAGGTGAACGCGAGCACCGGCAGGAGGCTGAGCCGGGCCAGGAGGATCGGGATTTCAACCCAGCGGTGCGTCACCTTGGCACGCTGGAAAATGAACTTGATCGAATCGATCTGCAGGCCCAGGCCCACCAGGAACAGCAGCGGGAAAAAGAACCAGCCCTGCTTGCGGGTGAGGAAGGAGAACCGTCCCTGCCGGGTGGCGGCGCCTTCTGGGTGGAACGCGATGGCGCCGGTGGCGATGTCGGGGTCCTTGGAGATGACGTTGGGGTGGTTGTGGTGCGCGCCGTGCTTCTGCTCCCACCAGGAGTAGCTGATCCCGGCGACCGAGGTGGCGAGCAGCCGTGCGGCCCAGTCATTGGCGCGGCGGGAGGCGAAGATCTGCCGGTGCCCGGCCTCGTGGGCCAGGAAGCTCAGCTGGGTGCAGAGGATGCCAAGGGCAGCGGCGATGAGCAGCTGGAACCAGCTGTCGCCAATCAGGGCGAAGCCGAACCAGGTGGCGGTCATCAGGAGCACAAGAACCGAAAACACCGTGATGTAGAAGCCCACGCGGCGTTCGAGCAGGCCCGCGGCCTTGACGGTTTTCAGGAGTTCCGAGTAGCTCAGGACGACGGCGTTGGGCTGCCGGATCCGCGATTTCGGTCGCTCCGGCGTTGCGGTGGTGAGGGTCATGTAACGCGTGCCTCGAGACTGTTACGGGCAACGCTGCATCCGACACTCGGACTGCACGGTCTGGATCACCCTTCTCCAAGCATACGCCCCGGCATTCCACGGCCCTCCGGATTCCCGCTGAACAGCAGCGGCAGAAGGGGCGGGGCACGCGGCAATTGATGCATAAATATCGGCATCTATGCATACTCTTGCTGTATAGTCGTGGCTATGACTATTTCTGTTGCCGTGTCCGGCGCAAGCGGTTATGCCGGCGGCGAGGTGCTGCGGCTCCTCGCCGGCCACCCCGACGTCACCATCGGCGCCATCACGGCGCACAGCAACGCCGGTTCCAGACTAGGGGAATTGCAGCCCCATCTCCACGGTCTGGCCAGCCGCATCCTCGAAGACACCACTGTGGAGAACCTGGCCGGACACGACGTCGTGTTCCTGGCCCTTCCGCACGGCGCCTCCGCCGGCATCGCGGCGCAGCTGCCGGCCGGCACCGTGGTGATCGATGCCGGCGCCGACCACCGGCTGGAGGACGCGGCCGCCTGGGAGAAGTTCTACGGCTCCCCGCACGCCGGCACGTGGCCGTACGGGCTGCCCGAGCTTCCCGGCCAGCGCGAGGCCCTGCGCGGCGCCAAGCGGATCGCCGTCCCCGGCTGCTACCCGACGTCGGCCCTGCTCGCCCTGACCCCGGGCTTCAGCAACCACCTGCTGCAGGCGGACGACGTCGTCATCGTTTCCGCCTCCGGCACGTCCGGGGCGGGCAAAGCCGCCAAGGTCAACCTGATCGGTGCAGAGGTCATGGGCTCCATGAGCCCCTACGGCGTGGGCGGCGGGCACCGGCACACACCGGAAATCGAACAGGGACTGTCCAAGGCCCTGAACGCCCGGGTCACCGTCTCCTTCACCCCCACCCTCGCCCCCATGAGCCGGGGCATCCTCACCACCGCCACCGCCAAGGTGCGGCCCGGCGTGACCGCGGAGGAGTTGCGCCACGCCTGGAGCGAAGCCTACGACGACGAGCCGTTCGTGCATCTGCTGCCGGAAGGCCGTTGGCCCTCCACCAAATCCGTGCAGGGCTCCAACCACGCCGTGATGCAGCTGGCGCTCGACAGCCACACCGGCCGCGTCATCGTCACGTGTGCCATCGACAACCTGACCAAGGGGACCGCCGGCGGGGCCGTGCAGTCCATGAACATCGCCCTCGGCCTGGCGGAAACCGCCGGCCTCGAACTGCAGGGAGTCGCACCGTGAGCATCACCGCCCCCAGGGATTCCGCGCCGCCGGCGTCACCGCCGGCCTCAAGGCCTCCGGCAACCCCGACCTCGCCCTCGTGGTCAACGACGGCCCCGCCAAAGCCGCCGCGGCCGTGTTCACCTCCAACCGGGTGGCCGCAGCGCCCGTGCACTGGTCCCGCGAGGTGGTCAAGGACGGCCGCGTCGACGCCGTCATCCTCAACTCCGGCGGAGCCAACGCCTGCACCGGCCCGCAGGGTTTTCAGAACACGCACACCACCGCCGAGAAAACCGCCGAGGCGCTGCGCGTCTCCGCCACCGACGTCTTTGTCTGCTCCACCGGACTGATCGGCGAGCAGCTGCCGATGGACAAAATCCTTTCCGGGATCGGCGCCGCCACAGCGGCCCTCACCGCCGACGGCGGATCCGACGCCGCCACCGCGATCATGACCACGGACTCCGTCTCGAAGCAGGCGGTCTTTAACGGGACCGATGCCGAGGGCAAGGAATTCACCATCGGCGGCATGGCCAAGGGCGCCGGCATGCTCGCCCCGGGCCTCGCCACGATGCTGGTGGTCCTCACCACCGATGCGGACGTCCAGCCGGAAATGCTCGACGTCGTGCTCCGCGACGCCACCCGGGTCACCTTCGACCGGGCGGACTCGGACGGCTGCATGTCCACCAACGACACCGTGGTGCTGCTCGCCTCCGGCGCCTCGGGTGCCGTGCCGTCCGCCGTCGAATTCGGCACGGGCCTGACCCAGGTCTGCGCGGAACTGGCCCGCAAGCTGATCGGCGACGCCGAAGGCGCCAGCCACGACATCGCGATCCGCACCTTCAACGCCGCCAGTGAGCGGGACGCCGAAGTGGTCAGCCGCGCCGTCGCGCGCTCCAACCTCTTCAAAGCCGCAATCTTCGGCAAGGACCCCAACTGGGGCCGCGTACTCTCCGCCGTCGGCACCACGGACTCCGCCTTCGAGCCCGACCAGCTCAACGTATCCATGAACGGCGTGCAGATCTGCCGCAACGGCAGCATCGGCGATGACCGCGGCCTCGTGGACCTGGAACCCCGCGAGGTCCTGGTCGAGATCGACCTGCAGGCCGGCGGGGCCGAAGCCACCATCTGGACCAACGACCTCACCCACGACTACGTCCACGAAAACAGCGCCTACTCCAGCTAGGCAGTTCCCGGAGGGACGAACAGCATGAACACCCAGACCCGCGAGACCACCTCCATGGCGGACGCCCAGGGCAAGGCCGGCACCCTGATCGAGGCGCTGCCCTGGATCCAGCGCTTCGCCGGCACCACGATGGTGATCAAGTACGGCGGCAACGCCATGGTCAACGACGAGCTCCGCCGCGCCTTCGCCGAGGACGTCGTTTTCCTGCACCACGTCGGGATCCACCCCGTGGTGGTGCACGGCGGGGGTCCGCAGATCAACGCCATGCTCAGCCGGCTCGGCATCGAATCCGAGTTCAAGGGCGGGCTGCGGGTCACCACGCCGGAGGCCATGGACGTGGTCCGGATGGTCCTCACCGGCCAGGTGGGCCGCGAGCTGGTGGGCCTGATCAACTCCCACGGCCCCTACGCCGTCGGGATGTCCGGTGAGGACGGCGGCCTGCTCCGCGCGGTCCGCACCGGCACGGTGGTGGACGGCGAAGAGGTGGACCTGGGCCTGGTGGGCGAGGTCATCGGCGTCAACCCGGAAGGCATCCTGGACATCATCGCCGCCGGCCGGATCCCGGTGATCTCCACCGTGGCCCCCGAAATCTTCGACGACGGTAGCCTGGACGCCGCGACAAAACAGGCGCAGACCACCGGGCAGGTCCTGAACGTCAACGCGGACACCGCCGCCGCCGCCCTCGCCGAAGCTCTCGGCGCCTCCAAACTCGTGATCCTCACCGACGTCGAGGGCCTCTACGCCAACTGGCCGGACCGCTCCTCGCTGATTTCCTCGCTCACGGCCTCGGAACTGCGCGAACTGCTGCCGCGCCTCGAGTCAGGGATGATCCCGAAGATGGAAGCCTGCCTCAAGGCCGTCGACGGCGGCGTCGAACGCGCGCACATCGTGGACGGCAGGCTGCCGCACTCGATGCTGCTGGAAACCTTCACGACGGCGGGCATCGGCACGCAGGTCGTCCCGGACGAGGACAACAAATGAACCAGATCGAAACCGCACCCGAGCTGACCGAAATAGTCGAAACCGGCGGCCAAACCACCGGCGCGCAGTGGCTGTCCCGCTACTCGTCGTCGCTGCTGGGCGTCTTCGGCACTCCGCAGCGGGTTCTGGTCCGCGGCGCCGGCTGCCTGGTTTGGGACGCCGACGGCAAGGAATACCTGGACCTGCTCGGCGGGATCGCGGTCAACGCCCTGGGCCATGCGCACCCCTTCGTGACCTCCGTGATCTCCAGCCAGCTCGCCACGCTGGGCCACGTCTCCAATTTCTTCACGAGCCCCACCCAGATCGCGCTGGCCGAGAAGCTGCTGGACATCAGCAAGGCCCCAGCCGGTTCCAAGGTGTTTTTCGCCAACTCCGGCACTGAAGCCGTCGAGGCCGCCTTCAAGCTGGCCCGGCGCAACACCGGCGCCAGCGCGGACGGGACCACGGACAACACAGCGACGCCGCGCACCAAAATCATTGCGCTCGAAGGCGCCTTCCACGGCCGCACTATGGGCGCCTTGGCCCTGACCGCCAAGGAAGCCTACCGGGCACCGTTCGCCCCGCTGCCCGCCGGCGTCGTGCACATCCCCTTCGGCGACGTCGACGCCCTCCGCGCCGCGGTGGACGAGACGACGGCCGCCGTGTTCCTCGAACCGATCCAGGGCGAGGCCGGTGTCCGGCCCCTGCCCGCCGGCTACTTGAAGGCCGCGCGGGAGGCCACCAGCGCCGCGGGTGCCCTGCTGATCCTGGACGAGGTCCAGACCGGCATCGGCCGCACCGGGCAGTGGCTCGCGAGCGGGGACGCCGGGATTGTGCCCGACGCCGTGACGCTCGCCAAGGGCCTCGGCGGAGGGTTCCCGATCGGCGCGCTCATCACCTTCGGTCCGGAAACGTCCTCTCTGCTGTCCGCCGGCCAGCACGGGACCACCTTGGCGGCAACCCGGTGGCGACCGCCGCGGCTTTGGCCACCCTGCACGTGCTGGAGAACCAGCAGGTCCTGACCCATGTCCGGGAAGTGGGGAGCACCTGCGCTCCGGTCTGGCCGCCATCGACGGCGTCACCGAGGTCCGCGGCGAAGGGCTCCTGATCGGCTTCGACCTCGATGCCGACGTCGCTCCGGCCGTTGTCATAGCCGGTCTGGACGCGGGCTTCATCGTCAACAGCCCCGGCCCGCACACCATCCGGCTCGCACCGCCGCTGATCCTCACCACCGAACAGGCCGACCGCTTCCTCGCGGCGCTGCCCGCCCTCCTCCAGACCGCAAAGGACGCCCAGTGAACGCTCCGGAGATTTCGAAGAGCCAGACCCGCCACTTCCTCAAGGACACCGACCTCACCCCGGCCGAGCAGGCCGAAGTCCTGGACCTCGCCGTCCGGATGAAGGCCGCGCCCTACAGCGTGCAGCCGTTCGCCGCGGAAGGCAGCGGACGGAAGACCGTCGCCGTGATCTTCGACAAGACCTCCACCCGGACGCGCGTCTCCTTCGCCGCCGGCGTCGCGGACATGGGCGGCAACGCGCTCATCATCAACCCCGGCGAAGCGCAGATCGGCCACAAGGAATCCGTCGAGGACACCGCCAAGGTCCTGGAGCGCATGGTGTCCACCATCGTGTGGCGCACCGGCGCCCACTCCGGTCTCGTGGCCATGGCCGCAAACTCGGGTGTCCCGGTCATCAACGCGCTGTGCGATGACTACCACCCCTGCCAGCTCCTCGCCGACCTGCTCACCGTCAAGGAACACAAGGGCGAGCTCAAGGGCCTCACCATGAGCTACCTGGGCGATGCCGCCAACAACATGGCCAACTCCTACCTGCTGGCGGGCGTCACCGCGGGCATGCACGTCCGCATCGCCGGCCCCGCAGGCTACCTGCCGTCCCCGGCCATCATCGCGGCGGCCGAAGACCGCGCGGCCGAGACCGGCGGCTCGGTGCTCGTCACCGTGGACGCCGCCGAGGCGTTGCTGGGGGCCGACGTCGTCGCCACCGACACCTGGGTCTCCATGGGCCAGGAGGACGAAAAGGAAGCCCGGCTGCAGCTGTTCCGCGGCTACGCCGTGGACGAGGCCGCGATGAAGCTCGCGGCGCCGGACGCCGTCGTGCTGCACTGCCTGCCGGCGTACCGCGGCTACGAGATCGCCGCGGCCGTGATCGACGGCCCGCAGTCCATCGTCTGGGACGAGGCCGAGAACCGGCTGCACGCCCAGAAGGCCCTGATGGCCTGGCTTATGCATCGCTCCGGCCTCGCGGTTGTGGAAGGGCTCGGCTAGTGTCCGTCCAGCCCGCCTCCCCGGGGCCAGCCCGGCCACCAAAACCGCCCGGCAGGCGCGGATCACCGCGATCCTCACCGGTGAGTCGGTCCGCTCGCAGGCGGAACTGGCGGCCCTGCTCGCGGACGACGGCGTCCAGGTCACCCAGGCCACGCTGTCCCGGGACCTGGTGGAGCTCGGCGCCGTCCGGGTCCGCGGCAAGGACGGCGTCCTTGTCTACGCGGTGCCGGGGAGGGCGGGGAGCGTGCCGCCAAGAGCGGCGTCACCCAGGAGATCCTCGACGCGCGGCTGGCCCGGCTCTGCGGGGAACTGCTGGTCACCGCCGAAGCGTCCGCGAACATCGTGGTGCTCCGGACGCCGCCCGGCGCCGCCAACTTCCTGGCCCTCGCGATCGACCATTCGGTGATGCCGTCCATCCTGGGCACCATCGCCGGCGACGACACCGTGCTGCTGGTCACCCGCGATCCGCTGGGCGGGGCGGCCCTGGCGGCCCGTTTCCTGCAGCTCGCCGAGGAAGCCGGCACCGGCTGACCGCCTCCGGCCCGAAGATTGGGCCTGCCACCGGGATGTGACAGGCTTTCAGTAGACACGCTTCACCCCGGGATTTTCCCGACATTTCCCCAAAAACTGACCTTTTCCCCAAAACAACTAAGGAGCATTTCAAGTGACTGAGCGTATTGTGCTGGCCTACTCCGGTGGCCTGGATACTTCCGTAGCCATCGGCTGGATCGGCGAAGCAACCGGCGCCGAGGTCATCGCCGTGGCGGTCGACGTCGGACAGGGCGGCGAATCGCTGGAGACGATCCGCCAGCGGGCCCTGGGCTGCGGCGCCGTCGAGGCCTATGTGGCCGACGCGAGCGACGAGTTCGCCAACGAGTACTGCGTCCCCACGCTGAAGGCCAACGCCCTCTACCAGGGCCACTACCCGCTGGTCTCCGCGATCTCCCGCCCGGTGATCGTCAAGCACCTGGTCAAGGCCGCCCGCGAATTCGGCGCAACCACCGTGGCCCACGGCTGCACCGGCAAGGGCAACGACCAGGTCCGCTTCGAGGTTGGCATCCAGACCCTCGGCCCGGACCTGAAGTGCATCGCCCCGGTCCGCGACCTCGCCCTGACCCGCGACAAGGCCATCGCCTTCGCCGAGGAAAAGGGTCTGCCGATCGAGACCACCAAAAGAACCCGTACTCGATCGACCAGAACGTCTGGGGCCGTGCCGTCGAAACCGGCTACCTCGAGGACATCTGGAACGCCCCCACGAAGGACATCTACGACTACACCGCCGCCCCGGAATTCCCGCCGGCGCCCGATGAGGTCACCATCTCCTTCGAAGCCGGCGTCCCGGTCGCGATCGACGGCGTCAAGGTCACCCCGCTGCAGGCCATCAAGGAACTCAACCGCCGCGCCGGCGCCCAGGGCGTCGGCCGGATCGACGTCGTCGAGGACCGCCTTGTCGGCATCAAGTCCCGCGAAATCTACGAGGCCCCGGGTGCGATGGCGCTGATCACCGCGCACAAGCACCTCGAGGACATCACGATCGAACGCGAGCAGGCCCGCTTCAAGGCGACCGTCGGCCAGCGCTGGGCCGAGCTGGTCTACGACGGCCAGTGGTTCTCCCCGCTCAAGCGCTCCCTCGACGCCTTCATCGAGGACACGCAGAAGTACGTCTCCGGCGACATCCGCATGGTGTTGCACGGCGGCCAGGCGATCGTCAACGGACGCCGCTCGGACACCTCGCTCTACGACTTCGACCTCGCCACCTACGACACCGGCGACACGTTCGACCAGTCGATGGCGCGCGGGTTCATCGAGCTGTGGGGCATGTCCGCCAAGGTCGCCTCAGGCCGCGACATCCGCGTCGCAGGAAAGTGAGTCAGCAGCAGGGCCCACGGGCGCAGGGGTCCCCGGCCGAGCGAAGCGAGGCTGGGGTGCGCCCGGGGACGAAGTCCGAAGCTACAAACACGGGTGCGCTGTGGGGCGGCCGGTTCGCTGGCGGCCCCGCGGACGCCCTCGCCGCCCTGAGCAAGTCCACGCACTTCGACTGGCGGCTGGCCCGCTACGACATCGCCGGGTCCAAGGCGCACGCCCGCGTGCTGCACAAGGCCGGGCTGCTGGACGACGCCGAACTTGAGGGCATGCTTGCCGCCCTGACCCGGCTGGATGAGGACGTCGCCTCCGGCGCCTACCTGCCGGCGGAGTCCGATGAGGACGTGCACGGTTCGCTGGAGCGCGGCCTGATCGAGCGCGCCGGCACCCAGCTCGGCGGCAAGCTCCGCGCCGGCCGGTCCCGCAACGACCAGGTGGCCACGCTGGGACGGATGTTCCTGCGCGACCACGCCCGGATCATCGCCCGCGGCGTGCTCGCCACGATCGATGCGCTCGTGGAGCAGGCCAGGGCGCACCAGGGGTGGCCATGCCCGGCCGCACCCACCTGCAGCACGCCCAGCCGGTCCTGCTCAGCCACCACCTGCTGGCCCACGCCTGGGCTTTGCTGCGCGATGTGCAGCGGCTCCAGGACTGGGACAAGCGCGCCGGCGTTTCGCCGTACGGCTCGGGTGCCCTGGCGGGCTCCTCGCTCGGCCTGGACCCGGAAGCCGTGGCCGCGGACCTGGGCTTCTTCTCCGCGACGCACAACTCGATCGACGGCACCGCCTCCCGCGACGTCTTCGCCGAGTTCGCCTGGATCACGGCCATGATCGGCGTGGACCTCTCCCGCGTGTCGGAGGAAGTCATCCTGTGGGCCACGAAGGAGTTCTCCTTCGTGACCCTGCACGATTCCTACTCCACCGGCTCCTCGATCATGCCGCAGAAGAAGAACCCCGACGTCGCGGAACTGGCACGCGGAAAGGCCGGCCGGCTGATCGGCAACCTGACCGGGCTGCTGGCCACCTTGAAGGGCCTGCCGCTCGCGTACAACCGCGACCTGCAGGAGGACAAGGAACCTGTCTTCGATGCCGCTGACACCCTGGAGGTCCTGCTCCCGGCAGTCTCCGGCATGATCGCGACGCTGAAGTTCAACACCGAACGGATGGAATCGCTGGCTCCGCAGGGCTTCGCGCTGGCCACGGACATCGCCGAATGGCTGGTCCGTCAGGGCGTGCCGTTCCGAGAGGCGCATGAGCTGTCCGGTGCCGCCGTCAAGCAGGCGGAAAGCCGCGGCGTCGAACTCTGGGACCTGACGGATGAGGAATACGCCGCCATCTCGGAGCACCTGACACCGGAGGTCCGCACGGTCCTGTCCACCGAGGGCTCGCTCAACAGCCGGAACTCGCAGGGCGGCACCGCGCCGGCCGCCGTCGAGCGCCAGTTGCTGGCCCTCGAGGGCGAGCTCGCCGGCGTCCGCGAGTACGCCGGCTAGCACTACACGCTCCCTCACTTTTGGCCGCGTTTTCGCCGACGCTCCTGCACTGACTGAACTGCTCCCCGAAAGTTGGACTGAGAAATTCAGTTCGACTTTCGGGGAGCAGTTTTATGCGTGCACAGAGTTCTTTGTCGGAGGCCCAGCGCCAGGCGGCGGTAGCGTGGTTTGAGAAGGGCATCGGGTATCGGGCGGCGTCCCGCTTGATGGATGCGCCTCGTGTGCCCGTGAGGGCGCTGTATGGGCGGTGGAGGATACATGGGCAAGGAGTGCTGGTGAGCAAACCGGCGAAGTCGTATTCGTATGAGTTCAAGCTCGCTTTGGTGGAACGGTTCCTTGCCGGCGAGACTGGCCCGGATCTGGCTGTGGAGGCCGGATTGTCTTCGCGTCAGTTGCTGCAGAAGTGGGTTCGGGCGTATCGCCGTGATGGTGCGGAGGCGTTGCGACCCAAGGCCAAAGGCAGGCCCGCGAAGTCCGCAGTTCCACCCCACCGACCGAGGTAGCAGAGCTGGAACGACTGCGCCGGGATAACGAACGCCTACGTGCTGAGGTGGCGTACTTGGGAAAACTGCGGGCCTTGAGGGATCAGGGACGACGCTGAAGTTCCAGGCCGTCGTTGCCCTCAAGGCTGACTTCCCGCTCCCGGTCCTTCTGGGGGTCGCGGGCCTGGCCCGCTCCACGTTCTTTATCACCAGGCCAGGCGCCGGTCTCCAGATCCGAAGGCAGCACTCAAGGCTGCGGTCACGGAGATCTTCACCACGAACCATGGCCGCTACGGCCACCGCCGGATCCACAGCAAGCTAACCAGGCAAGGGTGGGCGGTCGCGAAGAAGACCGTACTGCAGCTCATGCGAGGGCTCGGGCTGGCATGCAAGGTCCGGCGAAGGAAGCGCTATAGCTCTTACCAAGGCCAGCAGGGCGCTATTGCCCCGAACCTTCTGAACCGTAAGTTTGATGCTGACGCGCCGAACCAGAAGTGGGTGACGGACGTGACGGAGTTCCGCGTCGGGGACCGGAAGCTCTACCTGTCACCGGTCATGGACCTCTTTGACCGGCAGATCATTTCCTATTCCGTTGGGAACTCGCCGAACTTGGAGCTGACCAACAGTTCGCTCCGCGGTGCCCTCGCCTGTCTCGAGCCGGGACAGCAGCCGCTGGTGCATTCGGACCAAGGCGTCCAATACCAGCACACCTCCTGGCGGATCCTTCTCAACGATGCCGGCGCTGCCCAGTCGATGTCCCGCAAGGGCAACTGCTACGACAACGCAGTCATGGAGAACTTCTTCGGACATCTCAAGGAAGAGCTCTTCCATCACGTTCGCTTCCTGAGCACCGAGGCCCTGGCAACAGCGCTGAAGGAGTACATCCGCTGGTACAACAACGAAAGAATCTCCACAAAGCTCAAGGGTCTGAGCCCGGTCCAATACCGGGCCCAGACCCTTGCGGCCTAGAATCCCACTTAGCCAGTCCAACTTTTGGGGACCAGTTCAGACTGCGGGAGCGTCGGCGTATTTCCTGCCAAAAGTGAGGGAGCGTCGTGCGTTTGCCGGGGCCCCAGCCGGCGTGGGCCCCCTCGTTTAAGGTGGGTGCATGAGCGAATCCTTCCGCGAGATGTTGCGAGCCCTGCCCGATTTCCCGGACGAGCTGCCGGACTTCGATCCGGCCTCGGCCCCCGCGGATCCTGGCGAACTCTTCCGGCTGTGGCTGGACGAGGCGTTGCGCGCAGGCGTGCCGCAGCCCAACGCCTGCAGCCTGGCCACCGCCGACGAGCACGGCAGGCCGTCATCCCGGATGCTGATCCTCAAAGACATCGACGACGACGGCTGGCACTTCGCCACGTCCCGCGCCTCCCGGAAGGGCCGGGAACTCTCGGCGAATCCGCACGCGGCCCTGAACTTCTTCTGGCAGCAGCAGGGCCGGCAGGTCCGCGTCGCCGGCAGCGTTGTCGAGCTCTCCCCGGAAGCGTCCGCGTCCGACTGGCACGCCCGGCCCGGTGCGGACGGCAGCGGGAATCCCAGTTGGCAGCTCTACGCCGTCCGGCCCCGCGAGATCGAGTTCTGGCAAGCCCGGCACGACCGCCGGCACATCCGGCACCGCTACGGCCAGGCGGCATTCAGTTAATCGGGATTTATCCAGAGCGCTCGGTTAGGATGATCGCCATGACCGCAATCACCCCGGAAAAACTCCTGGAAGAACTCCGCCGCGCTGCCGGCGTCGTGACCGGAATCGCCGCCAGCCTCAGCGAGGAGGACGTCAGAGCCCCTCGGAACTGCCGGGCTGGACCCGGGGACACGTGCTGGCCCACATCTGCGGCATCGCCAACGCGATGGCCCGCCAGCTGGAATCCGCCGCCCAAGGGGAAAGCATCGAGCTCTACGACGGCGGCTACGAGGGCCGGACCCGCGCCATCGAGATGGCCGCCGGGCACACCATCAAGGAACACCGGGCTGATCTGGACGCCGCCCTGGACCGGGCGCTGCGTGCTTTGGCACGCTTGACGACGCCGGCTGGCAGACACCCATCAGCTTCCGCGGGGAGTTGTCTTCGACGGCGGCCTGGCGCTGTGGCGCGAGCTGGTCATCCACGCGACCGACCTCGGCACGGGCCGTGGCCCGGAAACGTGGACCCGGCCGTTCTGCGAGGAGCTCTTCACGTTCCTGGCCGCCCGGGTGCCGGAAGGGCAGCGGTTCGTGCTCCAGCCGCTCGGCCTGCCTGCGGTGTCTCTCGGCACGCCCGGCGGACGGTCGACGGCGATCAACGGCATGCTGACCGATATCGCGGCCTGGCTCGCCGGACGCACGCCGACGCTTGGCAGCCTGCGCGCCACCGCGGCGGCCGACGGCGTGGATCTTCCGGAGCTGCTGCCGTGGCCCGCCGGGGTGCCCGCCACCCGCTGACACCTCCGCCGAGGTGACATTTCGCGCCCATGTCCCGCCGCAACATGGGCGCGAAGTCTCACCTCGGCGCGGTCTGAAGCAGCGCCTGCTGACGCTCCCGGTCCAGCAGGCTTTCCTTGATGGCCAGGCCCCAGCGGAAGCCGCCCAGGCTGCCGTCGGTGCGGATCACCCGGTGGCAGGGCACAAAGAGCGCCGCCGCGTTGAAGGCGCAGGCACTTGCCGCGGCGCGGACGGCTTTCGCGTTTCCGGAGAGCGCGGCGTACTCGGTGTAGGTCACGGGGTGTCCCGGCGCGACGGTCCGGAGGATGTCCCAGGCATGGCCCCGGAACGGACCGGACTTCTGCACCACCGGCACGCCCATGGCGGCACCGGATTCCCGGCATAGAACTCGTCCACGGCCCCGGAAATGGCGCCGAGCCCGGCGACAGTTTCGAATTCCTCGGGCAGCAGGTCCGCGTGGATCTGCCCGGTCAGTTCACCGGGACTGCCGTCCAGCCGGAGGCAAGGACAGCCCCGTCCCGGGCAATAATGGTGAACGGACCGTCCGGGGTGGACATGGTCAACAGTTGGGCTTTCATGATGTCGCTTTCTTCGGGATGGGGGACGGCGTGCGGACTGGCCTGGTCCGGGCTGCAGACGGTGCTGCCGCGGCGGCGCGCCAGAGGTGCATGGTGGCGTAGGAGCGCCAGGGACTGAGCTCACGGAAATCCGGGCTCAGGGGCGTTTGGGGGACCGGGGCGGCGCCGGCCGCGGCGGTGGCCAGTGAGCGGATGCCGTTGCGCACGGCGGCGTCGTTGGCCAGGAAGACATCCGGGGCGCCGATCACGCGCATCGCCACATAGCCCACCGTCCACGGCCCGACGCCGGCGAGCGGCAGCAGTTTGGCCTCCAGCCCGGGCAGGTCGTCGCCGTAGCCGAAATCGAGCTCACCCGAGGACATCGCCGCGGCAGCACCGCGGACCGAGTCGATGCGGCGCTGCGGGCCGCGGAGGAGTTCGAAGCCGGTCTCCGCGATCTGGGTTGCCGTGGGGAACAGCCGGTGCAGACCGTCCGCCGGAACCAGGCACTCGCTCCCGGACGCGGACAGCTGGATGAGGGCGGTCCGGGCGGCGGCGACGGTGATCTGCTGCCCGATCATGGCCCGGACCAGCAGCTCCTGCGGGTCCACCGCACCCGGCATCCTGATGCCGGGTGTGGCAGCAATGCTGGCGGCCAGCCGGGGATCGGACTCCAGCGCGCCGTCGATGGCGACCGGGTCGGCGTCGAGATCCAGCAGCCGGCGGACCCGGCTGAGCAGGGACGGCAGGTCCCGGAGGTCGACGGCGCCGATGGTCAGCACCAGCGGACGTCCGGGCGCTTCGGCGTCGTAGTCCACCCGGAATCGGGCGTCGCCGTGCGCCAGGCGCATGGTCCGGGCGTAGGAGGTGGACGAGCCTTCCTCGATACCGGGGATGGCCCGGACCGCGAGGAAATCGAAGACCCCGGATCGAACGGCTCGCGGTAGGGCAGGTTCAGCGTCAGGGCCGTCGATGACACAGCGGCCACCGCCGGCGTGCGGTGGTGCCGCGCGGTGGCCCGCAGCGCCGAGGGGTCATCGCGAAGACCTCGCCGATGGTCTCGTTGAACTGGCGGACGCTGCTGAAGCCTGCAGCGAAGGCAATGTCGGCGGCTTTCATCGTTGTGGAGACCAACAGGGTGCGCGCGGTTTGGGCCCGGCTTGCCCTCGCCAGCGACAGCGGTCCCGCGCCGAGCTCGTGGCTCAGGATCCTGTTGAGCTGCCGCGAGGAGTACCCCAGCCGGGCAGCGAGCCCTTCCACGCCGTCGCGGTTGATCACACCGTCGTTGATGAGCCGCATGGCCCGTCCCGCGACGTCGGAGCGCAGGTTCCAGGCCGGCGTCCCGGGCACGGCTTCGGGCAGGCAGCGCTTGCAGGCCCGGTAACCGGCGTCGTGCGCGGCGGCGGAGGTTTCGTAGAAGGTGACATTGCCCGCCTTGGGGTCCGGGCCGGGCAGGACGGCCGGCAGTAGATGCCCGTGGTGCGGACGGCAGTGTAGAACTGCCCGTCGAACCGGGTATCGCGGGCGTCGATTGCCCGGTAGCGCTGCCAGAAGTCCATGACCTCATCCTGCCAGCTTCCCTGAACTGCTGCTAGCGGAAATCGGACACGGCCGTGGAGGGGAGGCTGGCCGTTTGTTAAAGTCGGAGCATGACTGATGCGACCCCCGCCGGCGTACCCGTCGTCGGCCACGCCGCGGGACTCGCTGCCGGCGGGCCGCCCGATGAACTGCGCACGCTCCTGTCCCGGGACGCCCGGCACGTGGCGCCGCAGCTGCTCGGCGCGGTGCTGACACATGAGGGGCGCGACGGCCCGGTGTCCGTGCGGATCACCGAGGTGGAGGCCTACCTGGGCCCGCACGATTCATTGCATCCGGACCCCGGATCGCACACTTTCCGGGGCGCCACGGCCCGCAACGCGGTGATGTTCGGCCCGGCCGCCATCTGTATGTCTACTTCACGTACGGCATGCACCACTGCGCCAACATCGTCTGCGGGCCCGAGGGGTGGCGTCCGCCGTGCTGCTGCGGGCAGGCGAGATTGTCGCCGGGGAGTCCCTGGCGCTCACCCGTCGGCCGACGTCGAAAGCGTCCAAGGACCTTGCGAGCGGCCCGGCCCGGCTCGCCACCGCGCTCGGCATCACGACGGCGGACAGCGGACGGGACGCGCTCCTGGCCCCGTTCCGGCTGGATCTGCCGGCCGTGCCGGCGGTGAACGTTAGGTCCGGACCCCGTGTTGGTGTCTCCGGCGCCGGGGGCACCGACGAGTACCCCTGGCGCTTCTGGCTCAGCGGTGACCCGACTGTCTCCCGCTACAAAGCGGCGAAAGTCCGCCTGAAATAGCGGACCGGCCGGGCAGCGGCCCGGGGTGGCAGTCCGGGTGATTCCCAAGGTCCGGCGGCAGGGGGAGGATGAGGTCTTATGGGTGAGGGCAAGCGCGGAAAGCCACGCAGCGAGTTCGAAAGGCTTCAGATCTTTGCGGCCCTGGCCGCCGACTACTTCCGGATGGTCGAGTTGTTCCACCCGGAGAGCGGGCCGGTCCCGCCGGATTCCCCGAGGGGGAGCGCCGGCAGTGGGTGGAGCTCTTCCGGGCGGCCCTGCTGCGCAAATTCATCGTCCGCGACGAACACGTTTCCCTCAAGCTCGTGGTGCGGGCCCTCCGCCTGTGCAACCACACAGCGGACCGGAAGCTCGCGGACGGGGCGGACGCTGTAGCCGGTCTGTTCACCGCGGAGATGGTCCAGGGCCGCCAGCATGACGCGCTGGAACCAGCGCCGGCTGACGATCGTGACATTTTCGAGGACGTCCTCTACGGCCGGCTCCTGCACGGCGACGCCGACCGGTTCCGCCGCTCGGAATGGGCGAATGACTCGCGCCGTCTGAGTGCGGCGGCTGCCCTGCGCTTCGACGCGGAGCACGCGCTCCGAAAGGCGCTCGACGTCGTCAGCTACGGCCTCGCGCACGGCCTCCTCAGCTCTCCCGCAGCACCGATTGGCGGGGCGGACGTTGAGGGGGCCGCAGTTGAGGGGCCGACGACCAGGTCCGGTGACTAGCCCCGGCATCGGACACAGTCTCCAGGGCGCGGTGCCGGGCCCAGCCAGTAGGGTTGACGGGTGAATCAAAGCGAGCTGCACCAGACCACCATGACCATGAATGAGATCACCGCGCCGGTGGATGAGCTGATCAGCAGCCTGTGCGCCACCATCCCCGACTACCCCAAACCCGGCATTGTCTTCAAGGACCTGACCCCCGTCTTCGCCGACGCCGCGGCACTGAAGGCTGTGGTGGACGCACTGGTGGAGCCGTTCAAGGGCCGGTTTGACGCCGTCGCAGGGGTGGAGGCCCGCGGCTTCCTGCTGGCTGCGGCCGCGGCCTACGCCACGGGCACCGGCGTCATCACCGTCCGCAAGGCCGGCAAGCTGCCGCGGAAGTGGTTTCCGAGGACTACGCCCTCGAATACGGCCGCGCCACCCTGGAACTGCACACCACGGACCTCGCTCCCGGCAGCCGCGTCCTGATCCTCGACGACGTCCTCGCGACGGGCGGCACGCTCGGCGCCGCCGCCCGGCTGTTCGAACGCTGCGGCATCCACGTGGCCGGTGTGGGCGTGGTCATGGAACTGAATGAACTCGGCGGACGCCCGGCCCTGGACGGCCACCGGGTCCACTCCCTCCTGCGCCTGTAGCCCCGCCAGGCTGCGGCATCCGGAGGGGCAGATGACCTCCGTCCCGGATGGACGATTCCGCAGGCCTCGGTAGACTGCCTGCAAAAAGCTGACATGTGCCGCTGGGGAGACCGAAATGGTTGTAGAATGGTTGGTCTGTCTTTTTCGATAGGGGAACGTTCGATGCACGACGCTGATTTGGCCCATGAACGCGACTATGTAGCTGGACTTTACGCCCGGCTGGATGAGCTGCGGGCGGAAAAGCGCGCCCAGCTGGCGCAGGTACGGCGTGCCGGAGCGGTGGGCACCATGCAGAACGTTTCCGAGAGGGACGCGTTCGCGGCACTGTACGAGGACCGCCTGGCGCAGCTCGACGCCGTCGACGACCGGCTCGTGTTCGGCCGCCTTGACCTGGACTCGGGGAGGCCCAGTACATCGGCCGTATCGGCCTGACCACCGACGACCTGCAGCGCCTCATGCTGGACTGGCGCGCGCCGGAGGCCGGGCACTTCTACCAGGCCACGGCGTTCGACCGGCAGGGTGTGCGCCGCCGCCGCCACCTCATCCTGCAGGGCCGCGAGGTCAAGGCGATCGAGGATGACGTGCTCGACGCCGACATGCTCGCCGACAACGACTCCCTCCAGGGTGAGGGCGCCCTGCTGGCCGCCCTGAATTCCAAGCGGACCGGACGGATGTCCGACATCGTCGGGACCATCCAGTCCGAACAGGACCGGATCATCCGCTCCTCGATCTCCGGCGCCCTGGTGGTCCAGGGCGGTCCCGGCACCGGAAAGACCGCCGTGGCGCTGCACCGCGCCGCCTACCTGCTCTACACCCACCGCGACCGGCTCAAGACCGCAGGCGTCCTGCTGGTGGGACCGTCGTCGTCGTTCATGAAATACATCGAGCGCGTCCTGCCGTCGCTCGGCGAAACCGGCGTAGTGATGGCGAGTGTCGGCCGGCTGATGCCGGGCATCCATGCCGTCGCCGAGCCTGAAGCCGACGTCGCGGCGATCAAGGGCAGGCTGGACATGGCCGAGGTCGTGGCGAACGCCGTGGCCAACCGGCAGCGCATCCCGGCCGCCAACCGCATCCTCGAAGTGGACGGGCGCAAACTCGTCCTGACGCCCCGTCAGGTCCGACGCGCCCGGGACCGGGCCCGCTCCACCGGCAAGCCGCACAACGAGGCCCGTGTGTCGTTCGTCAAGATCCTGCTGCGCGAACTGACGGAGCAGATGACGGAACTGGTGGAAGCCGGCAGCATCGGCAACAACGCCGACCGCTCGTACCTTGCCGAGGACGTCCGCTCCGCCCGGGACGTCCGCATCGCCTTGAACCTGTGCTGGATGCCGATGACCCCGGAGAAGCTCATCGGTGAACTCCTCAGCAGGCCGGCGATCCTGGAGGCCTGCACCCCCATGCTCAGCCTGGCCGAACGTGAACTGCTGCTCCGGCCCGCCGATGCTCCGTGGACCGAAGCGGACGTGCCTCTGCTGGACGAGGCCGCCGAACTGCTCGGCGAGCTCGACGCGGCGGCCGGCAGGGGACTGGCCCAGCAGGAAAACGACCGCGCCCGCGACCTGGCCAACGCCAAGCAGACGCTGGTCAACATGGAGACTGCCGGAGTGGACGTCTTGGTGTCCGCGGAAGAACTCGTGGACCAGAACCAGGAACGCGAAGCCCGGCTCACCGCCGCCGAGCGCGCCACGACCGACCGCAGCTGGGCGTTCGGGCACATTGTGGTGGACGAGGCCCAGGAACTCTCGCCGATGCAGTGGCGGCTGCTGGTGCGCCGCTGCCCGCTGAAGTCCTTCACCATCGTGGGCGACATCGCCCAGACGAGCTCGGTGGCGGGCGCCAATTCCTGGCACAGCGCACTGGCGCCCATGTTTGGCGACCGCTGGCAGCTTGAGGAACTCACCGTGAACTACCGCACGCCGTCGCAGATCGCGGAAGCGGCCGCCCGGATGGCCAACGCGGCTGGACTGGTTGTCTCCGCACCGAAGGCCGTCCGCGAAGGCCGCTGGGCCCCGGTGATCGACCGCGTCGAGCCCGGCCAGATCATCAGCAAGCTCGTGGAGGTCCTGCCGGAGGAGCTCGCATCCCTCGACGGCGGCCTGCTGGCCGTCATCGCCGACGGCGAGCTCCTTCCGGAGGCGACCGCCGCACTGCGCGCTGTCTATGGCCGCCGCGTCGGCACGGATGCCGGCAGCTACGTGCAGGACATCGTGGTGATCAGTCCCCGCGAGGCCAAGGGTCTGGAGTTCGACGGCGTAGTGGTGCTGGAGCCGTCCGCGATGCTCAACCACGAGCACGGCCGCGTCGGTGACCTGTATGTGGCCATGACCCGCCCCACCCAGCGGCTGCGGCTCATCGCCGCCGCCGACGTGCCTGCCGGCATCGAAGACTGAGTACTGCCTGCCGTCTCGGGGCGCTGGGGCGTCCCGGCCCGGGAGAGCGCACGACGGCGGCGGCAGCCCGCCGTCGTGCCGCCGCCGGCGCTGGCCACCGGACGGTCACACGCGCTGAGCGTGCCCTGATCCTGCTAACTTAGATTCCGTGTCCCAGCTAAATGATCTACGTTCCCAGCAGAATGACCCCAGCTTTGCCAACGTGTGGCAGGAGCTGAAATGGCGCGGCCTTGTCCACGTCTCAACGGATGAGGCGGAGCTTGAAAAACTGCTCGCCGGTGATCCCGCCACCTATTACTGCGGCTTCGATCCCACCGCGCCGAGCCTGCACCTGGGAAACCTGGTCCAGCTGCTGCTGATGCGCCGGATCCAGCTGGCCGGCCACAAACCCCTCGGGCTGGTGGGCGGCTCCACCGGACTGATCGGCGATCCCCGGCAGACCGCCGAGCGTGTGCTGAACACTCCGGAGACCGTCGCCGAATGGGTCGGCAAACTGCAGGAGCAGGTCCAGCGGTTTCTCAGCTTCGACGGCGACAACGCGGCCCGGATGGTCAATAACCTGGACTGGACCGCGCCGCTGAGCGCCATCGACTTCCTGCGCGGCATCGGCAAGCACTTCCGGGTCGGCACCATGATTAAGAAGGACATCGTCGCCAACCGGCTGAATTCCGACGAGGGCATCAGCTACACGGAGTTCAGCTACCAGATCCTGCAGGGGATGGACTACCTTCAGCTGTTCCGCGACTACGGCTGTGTCCTCCAGACCGGCGGTTCGGACCAATGGGGCAACCTCACCAGCGGCACCGACCTCATCCGCAAAGTCGAGGGCAAGCATGTCCACGCATTGGGTACACCCCTCATCACCAATTCAGACGGCACAAAGTTCGGTAAGAGCGAGGGCAACGCCATCTGGCTGGATCCGGAGATGTGCAGCCCGTACGCCTTCTACCAGTTCTGGCTCAACACCGCGGACAGCGACGTTGTGGCACGCCTGAAGGTGTTCACGTTCCTGAGCCGTGCCGAGATCGAGGCGTTGGAGGCCGCGGTGGCCGAGCGGCCGTTCGCCCGCGAAGGACAGCGGAAGCTCGCTTACGAGGTGACATCCCTTGTCCACGGCGTGGACGCCACGGAGAAAGTGATTGCAGCCTCCGCCGCGCTGTTCGGCAACGGTGACCTGAGCGTCCTCGACGAGGCCACGCTTAAGGCGGCGACGTCCGAGCTGCCGTCCGCCACTGTGGGCGCCGGCGGCCTGGGCATCATCGAACTGCTCGTGGCCACCGGCTTGTCGGAGAGCAAATCCGCCGCCCGCCGGACGGTGGGGAGGGCGGAGCGTACGTCAACAACGCCAAAGTGGCGGATCCGGAGGCCGTCATCGAGCCCGGGCAGCTGCTGCACGGGCGCTACCTCCTCCTGCGCCGTGGCAAGAAAAATCTGGCAACGGTCGAGGTCACTGCAGCCTAGCCCGACACCCGCGCGTCATCTACACGCTCCTCCCGGATCCAGTTGCAAGGTCGGGGAGGAGCGTGTATTGTTTTCTGAGTCGCCACCGAAGAGTGGCGGCCAACCCCAACAAAAATAGAGAAGCAATTCTTCTAGTACTTTCTGCTCCCTTGGAGCATGCGGTGCAGAAATGAAAGATTTGCTTCCAATTATGCTGGGCGGATTCGCTCCACAGAGTGAAATTCAGATGAAAAACTGGATTTGCAAAGTGGATATGAATGAAATAAGCTTGAAATATCGCAGCGAAGGAAAAGCGAAACAAAAGAATTCAATTACATTGAATTGTTTCGAATAGTAATTCGATTGTGTCTGTTGTTTGAGAACTCAATAGTGTGCCAAGTTTGTTGATACCAATTTATTGTATTGAATTGGTTGAATTTGCCGGGCCCGCCACCCCGTGGTGTGGTCTGGTGTTTTTGGCTGGTTTCAAATTTTGTGCATTGTGTGCATCCCGTTTTCCCGGGGCGCATGGTGTGTCTGTTTTTCTTCAACGGAGAGTTTGATCCTGGCTCAGGATGAACGCTGGCGGCGTGCTTAACACATGCAAGTCGAACGATGATCCCAGCTTGCTGGGGGATTAGTGGCGAACGGGTGAGTAACACGTGAGTAACCTGCCCTTAACTCTGGGATAAGCCTGGGAAACTGGGTCTAATACCGGATATGACTCCTCATCGCATGGTGGGGGTGGAAAGCTTTATTGTGGTTTTGGATGGACTCGCGGCCTATCAGCTTGTTGGTGAGGTAATGGCTCACCAAGGCGACGACGGGTAGCCGGCCTGAGAGGGTGACCGGCCACACTGGGACTGAGACACGGCCCAGACTCCTACGGGAGGCAGCAGTGGGGAATATTGCACAATGGGCGAAAGCCTGATGCAGCGACGCCGCGTGAGGGATGACGGCCTTCGGGTTGTAAACCTCTTTCAGTAGGGAAGAAGCGAAAGTGACGGTACCTGCAGAAGAAGCGCCGGCTAACTACGTGCCAGCAGCCGCGGTAATACGTAGGGCGCAAGCGTTATCCGGAATTATTGGGCGTAAAGAGCTCGTAGGCGGTTTGTCGCGTCTGCCGTGAAAGTCCGGGGCTCAACTCCGGATCTGCGGTGGGTACGGGCAGACTAGAGTGATGTAGGGGAGACTGGAATTCCTGGTGTAGCGGTGAAATGCGCAGATATCAGGAGGAACACCGATGGCGAAGGCAGGTCTCTGGGCATTAACTGACGCTGAGGAGCGAAAGCATGGGGAGCGAACAGGATTAGATACCCTGGTAGTCCATGCCGTAAACGTTGGGCACTAGGTGTGGGGGACATTCCACGTTTTCCGCGCCGTAGCTAACGCATTAAGTGCCCCGCCTGGGGAGTACGGCCGCAAGGCTAAAACTCAAAGGAATTGACGGGGGCCCGCACAAGCGGCGGAGCATGCGGATTAATTCGATGCAACGCGAAGAACCTTACCAAGGCTTGACATGAACCGGAAACACCTGGAAACAGGTGCCCCGCTTGCGGTCGGTTTACAGGTGGTGCATGGTTGTCGTCAGCTCGTGTCGTGAGATGTTGGGTTAAGTCCCGCAACGAGCGCAACCCTCGTTCTATGTTGCCAGCGCGTTATGGCGGGGACTCATAGGAGACTGCCGGGGTCAACTCGGAGGAAGGTGGGGACGACGTCAAATCATCATGCCCCTTATGTCTTGGGCTTCACGCATGCTACAATGGCCGGTACAAAGGGTTGCGATACTGTGAGGTGGAGCTAATCCCAAAAGCCGGTCTCAGTTCGGATTGGGGTCTGCAACTCGACCCCATGAAGTCGGAGTCGCTAGTAATCGCAGATCAGCAACGCTGCGGTGAATACGTTCCCGGGCCTTGTACACACCGCCCGTCAAGTCACGAAAGTTGGTAACACCCGAAGCCGGTGGCCTAACCCCTTGTGGGAGGGAGCTGTCGAAGGTGGGACTGGCGATTGGGACTAAGTCGTAACAAGGTAGCCGTACCGGAAGGTGCGGCTGGATCACCTCCTTTCTAAGGAGCACCTACAACCACCGTGCCTCATGTATGTGAGTGTGGCGGGGTTGTCAGGAGTAGGCCCGTTGCGCAGGCGATTGTTCTGCGGCGGGTGCTCACGGGTGGAATATCAACAAATAGCGGCCGCGTGTTCTTTCCCGGCGCCCAGTACGGATCCTCTCTTCTTCGGAAGGGCGGTGGTCCTGGAACGGTGCGGGGTTTGGTTGCGCGGTTTAGTGTTTGGCACACTGTTGGGTCCTGAGACAACAGGACCACGGTCCATGGTCTGTCCCTTTGGGGGCGGGGTGTGGGGTGTGGGACTTGTGTTTCTGGTTTCCTGGCTGCACCGATCGCACGGTTGCCACTCTTTGGGGTGGTGTGTGTGGGGTGTGTGGTACGGGGTTGTTGGTTGAGAACTACATAGTGGACGCGAGCATCTTTTATAAGAAGCAATTTCCAAGAATATGAACCTGGATCTGGCCCGGGCGCCCTTTGGGGTGTGTGGGTTGGTTTTCATGGTTCTCTCGAAAATTAGCGTTTTTGATCTTTTGTGGTCAAGTTTTTAAGAGCACACGGTGGATGCCTTGGCATTAGGAGCCGAAGAAGGACGTAGGAATCTGCGATAAGCCTGGGGAGTCGATAACCGGACTGTGATCCCAGGGTGTCCGAATGGGGAAACCCCGCCAGGGGCGCGAGTTACCTGGTGACCCGCATCTGAACACATAGGGTGCGTGGAGGGAACGCGGGGAAGTGAAACATCTCAGTACCCGCAGGAAGAGAAAACAATAGTGATTCCGTCAGTAGTGGCGAGCGAACGCGGATCAGGCTAAACCGTTCCATGTGTGATAGCCGGCGGGCGTTGCATGGTCGGGGTTGTGGGACTTCCCATTCTGTCTCTGCCGGGGCAGTGGGGTGAGTAGTACAGGCATAGGTGAACGGTCTTGAAAGGCCGGCCAGAGAGGGTGTGAGCCCCGTAACCGAAATGTTGTGTACCGCCCGGTGAAGTATCCCAAGTAGCACGGGGCCCGAGAAATCCCGTGCGAATCTGTCAGGACCACCTGATAAGCCTAAATACTCCCTAATGACCGATAGCGGACCAGTACCGTGAGGGAAAGGTGAAAAGTACCCCGGGAGGGGAGTGAAACAGTACCTGAAACCGTGTGCTTACAATCCGTCGGAGCCTCCGCAGCTTGCTGTGTTGTGGTGACGGCGTGCCTTTGAAGAATGAGCCTGCGAGTTAGTGTTACGTCGCGAGGTTAACCCGTGTGGGGAAGCCGTAGCGAAAGCGAGTCTGAATAGGGCGTTGCAGTGGCGTGATCTAGACCCGAAGCGAAGTGATCTACCCATGGCCAGGTTGAAGCGACGGTAAGACGTCGTGGAGGACCGAACCCACTTCAGTTGAAAATGGAGGGGATGAGCTGTGGGTAGGGGTGAAAGGCCAATCAAACTTCGTGATAGCTGGTTCTCCCCGAAATGCATTTAGGTGCAGCGTTGCGTGTTTCTTACCGGAGGTAGAGCTACTGGATGGCTAATGGGCCCTACAAGGTTACTGACGTCAGCCAAACTCCGAATGCCGGTAAGTGAGAGCGCAGCAGTGAGACTGTGGGGGATAAGCTTCATAGTCGAGAGGGAAACAGCCCAGACCACCAACTAAGGCCCCTAAGCGTGTGCTAAGTGGGAAAGGATGTGGAGTTGCGAAGACAACCAGGAGGTTGGCTTAGAAGCAGCCATCCTTAAAAGAGTGCGTAATAGCTCACTGGTCAAGTGATTCCGCGCCGACAATGTAGCGGGGCTCAAGTACACCGCCGAAGTTGTGGATTTCAGACAATAGCCCAGCCGGTCCCTTCGTGGGGTTGGTTCAGGCGTCTGGAGTGGTAGGGGAGCGTCGTGTGGGCAGTGAAGTCGCGGTGTAAACCAGCGGTGGAGCCTACACGAGTGAGAATGCAGGCATGAGTAGCGAAAGACGGGTGAGAAACCCGTCCGCCGAATGATCAAGGGTTCCAGGGTCAAGCTAATCTGCCCTGGGTAAGTCGGGACCTAAGGCGAGGCCGACAGGCGTAGTCGATGGACAACGGGTTGATATTCCCGTACCGGCGAAAAACCGCCCATGCTGAACAGGGGATACTAACCGCCCGAGACCTGCCCGATCACCCTTGTGGTGTGAGGGTTTTGGTGGAGCGCGGGACCTGATCCTGGGAGGCAAGCGTATTAACAGGTGTGACGCAGGAAGGTAGCCGAGCCGGGCGATGGTTGTCCCGGTCTAAGGATGTAGGGCGAACGGTAGGCAAATCCGCCGTTCATGATGCCTGAGATCCGATGGGACTCCCGTAAGGGGGATTCGGTGATCCTATGCTGCCGAGAAAAGCATCGACGCGAGGTTTTAGCCGCCCGTACCCCAAACCGACACAGGTGATCAGGTAGAGAATACTAAGGCGATCGAGAGAATTATGGTTAAGGAACTCGGCAAAATGCCCCCGTAACTTCGGGAGAAGGGGGCCCCCATCGTGATGGACACTAGCTGTCCGGAGCGTGCAGGGGCCGCAGAGACCAGGGGAAGCGACTGTTTACTAAAAACACAGGTCCGTGCGAAGTCGCAAGACGATGTATACGGACTGACTCCTGCCCGGTGCTGGAAGGTTAAGAGGACCGGTTAGCCGCAAGGCGAAGCTGAGAATTTAAGCCCCAGTAAACGGCGGTGGTAACTATAACCATCCTAAGGTAGCGAAATTCCTTGTCGGGTAAGTTCCGACCTGCACGAATGGAGTAACGACTTCCCCGCTGTCTCAACCATAAACTCGGCGAAATTGCAGTACGAGTAAAGATGCTCGTTACGCGCAGCAGGACGGAAAGACCCCGAGACCTTTACTATAGTTTGGTATTGGTGTTCGGAGTGGCTTGTGTAGGATAGGTGGGAGACGTTGAAGCCCGGACGCCAGTTCGGGTGGAGTCATCGTTGAAATACCACTCTGGTCACTTTGGACATCTAACTTCGGCCCGTAATCCGGGTCAGGGACAGTGCCTGATGGGTAGTTTAACTGGGGCGGTTGCCTCCTAAAAAGTAACGGAGGCGCCCAAAGGTTCCCTCAGCCTGGTTGGCAATCAGGTGTCGAGTGTAAGTGCACAAGGGAGCTTGACTGTGAGAGAGACATCTCGAGCAGGGACGAAAGTCGGGACTAGTGATCCGGCGGTACATTGTGGAATGGCCGTCGCTCAACGGATAAAAGGTACCTCGGGGATAACAGGCTGATCTTGCCCAAGAGTCCATATCGACGGCATGGTTTGGCACCTCGATGTCGGCTCGTCGCATCCTGGGGCTGGAGTAGGTCCCAAGGGTTGGGCTGTTCGCCCATTAAAGCGGTACGCGAGCTGGGTTTAGAACGTCGTGAGACAGTTCGGTCCCTATCCGCTGCGCGCGCAGGAAATTTGAGAAGGGCTGTCCTTAGTACGAGAGGACCGGGACGGACGAACCTCTGGTGTGTCAGTTGTACTGCCAAGTGCACCGCTGATTAGCTACGTTCGGATGGGATAACCGCTGAAAGCATCTAAGCGGGAAGCTCGCTTCGAGATGAGATTTCCATACACCTTGTGTGTGAGAGGCCCCCAGCCAGACCACTGGGTTGATAGGCCGGATGTGGAAGCGAGGACTAACGACTCGTGAAGCTGACCGGTACTAATAGGCCGATAACTTACACCACACACCCTCCCGTGAACGGATTCAAAAGACGTTCACACCAGGGAAGGGGTACAAAGAAAACAAGACTGCTTGCGTCCACTATGTGGTTCCCAACCAACAAACCCGCCACGGGAAGTTGCTTGAGAACCAAAAACTACATAACAACACCACAACTGCACCAGCATCACCGGTGCAGGAACGTGTAACCACAAATTTCCCACCCCCACGGGGTGCGGAGCAAGGGTTACGGCGGTCATAGCGTGGGGGAAACGCCCGGTCCCATTCCGAACCCGGAAGCTAAGACCCACAGCGCCGATGGTACTGCACCCGGGAGGGTGTGGGAGAGTAGGTCACCGCCGGAACATCATTAAGGTCGAGGACCCCCAACAGTGTTGGGGGTCCTCCCGCATTTAACCCGGCTTCCACCTTCAGGACGCTCCCGCACAACCGGCGACAAAACGCCCAACCCTCCCGCACATCCGGTCGCCGCCCCACCAACCCTCCCGCAGCTCCCGCACGGCTGATCCCGCCGGAGCTGCTGCGGGAGCGTCCAGGCCCGCGTACCACGGCCGCCGCTGGCCAGGCTCGGGAAGAAGTAGTGGCGAACTGCATATCGGGAGGGCCCGGCTGAAGCCTGCCTGTGAGACTTGCCACCGCCATGGTAGAAAGACCCCTGGCGTTCGTCGCGCACAGGGGTCTCGCCTAGAATTGGATGAGATGTACGGACTTCGAAGCGCTTGATTTCGGGTTGCGTAGGAACGAAACACGGAACAGAGCGGCTGCGATTGCGCCAGTGGTCAGCTCATAACAGGAGGAATCCAGCATGGCTGAGCACAACGACGGACATCGCGGCGGAAACGATCGCGGCAACTATGGCGGCGGCCGCAATTCGGGTGGCGGCGGATTCCGCGGCACCAACAACTCCGGTGGCGATCCCCGTGGATACCGTGCCCGTGATGACCGCGGATCCGAGGGATCCCGTCCTTCCTCCAATGATCGGGATCGCAAGCCGTATGGCGACCGCCCGGCGCGTGAAGGTGACCGTAAGCCGTACAGCGGTGGCGGGGATCGTAAGCCGTATGGTGATCGTGGTCCGCGTGAAGGTGGCGGGGAGCGCCGCAGCTTTGGTGCCGGTGGTACCAGCGACCGTAAGCCGTACAGCGGCGGTGGCGATCGTAAGCCGTATGGTGATCGTGGTCCGCGTGAAGGTGGCGGGGAGCGTCGCAGTTTTGGTGCCGGTGGTACCAGCGACCGTAAGCCCTACAGCGGTGGTGGGGATCGTAAGCCGTATGGTGATCGTGGTCCGCGTGAAGGTGGCGGGGAGCGTCGCAGTTTTGGTGCCGGTGGTACCAGCGACCGTAAGCCCTACAGCGGTGGTGGGGATCGTAAGCCGTATGGTGATCGTGGTCCGCGTGAAGGTGGCGGGGAGCGTCGCAGTTTTGGTGCCGGTGGTACCAGCGACCGTAAGCCCTACAGCGGTGGTGGGGATCGTAAGCCGTATGGTGACCGTGGTCCGCGCGAAGGCGGGGAGAGCACCGCACCTTCGGCGGCGACCGTGACCGCAAGCCGTACAGCGGCGGAGACAACCGGAAGCCGTTCGGCAGCCGTGATGACCGTCCGGCCCGCAGCTTTGACCGCGGCGACTCGGGCCCGCGCCAGTTTGGCCGCGACAAGGCAGAAGACCGCCCGGTCCGCGTCCCCAATGCCCGGGACCTGCGCAGCGCCAACCGCCCCGACCGCGAGCGTTCGCCGCAGATCGACGACGACGTTACGGGCAAGGAACTGGACCGCGCCACACAGCACCAGATCAAGACCCTCGAGGACAACAGCGCCGAGTGGGTTGCCCGCCACCTCGTGATGGCCGGGCGCCTGATCGACGACGAGCCGGAGCTCGCTTTCCAGCACGCCCTCGCAGCCAGCCGCCGCGGGGCCGCCTCGCCGCCGTCCGCGAAGCCGTGGGTCTCACGGCCTACGCCGCCGGCCACTATGGCGAAGCCCTCCGCGAGTTCCGCACCTACCGGCGGATCAGCGGCTCCAACATGCACCTGCCCGTGATGGCCGACTGCGAACGCGGACTCGGCCGGCCCGACCGCGCCCTGGAGATGGCACGCTCCGAGGAAGCCAAGGACCTCGATGCCCCGGGCAAGGCGGAACTGGCCATCGTGGCCGCCGGCGCCCGTACCGACCTGGGTCAGCTCGACGCTGCCGTCTCCGAACTGGAAATCGTCCAGCTGGATATCAACCGGGCGTTCTCCTACAGCCCGCGCCTGTTCCGCGCCTACGCCGAGGCTCTGGCCGCCGTAGGCCGCACGGCAGAATCCGAGAAGTGGCAGCGTCAGGCTGTGGTTGCCGAGAACGCCCTCGGCCTCGACATCACGGAGGACCCGGACATCATCGACCTCGGCTGGGACGAGGAAGAGGAAGCCCGCGAAGAAGAGCAGCAGCGCCGCCTCCTCGCCGAGCAGAGCGCCCAGCGGTCCGCTGCGGCCGGGGAGCAGGCGCCGCGGGCTGCCAGCGCCGAGGCTGTTGCCGGTCTTCCGGAAACTGCTGAAGGGGCAGCGAGTGCCCATGACGAAGGATCCGACGACGCCGAATCCGACTTCTGGGAATCTGACGACGCAGAGTCCGATGACGACTCCGTCGAAAAGGACGCCTTGGACCGCTCCGAGGTGCTGACTGGCGACGACTCCGACGCCGGACGTGACGACGCCGACGCCGACTCGCGCGACGCCGATTCCCGCGCGCCGGAACGCTTCGAGGGCTGATCGGGAATGGCCGCACCGGAACTGATCTCGACGTTCGACGCCCTACTCGCTGACCTGGACGGTGTGGTCTACGCAGGGCCGCACGCCATCCCGGGCGCCGTGGAATCCCTGCGCCGCCTGGCCGGGATCGGCGTCGGCCTTGGCTACGTCACGAACAACGCGTCCAGGACGCCCGCGCAGGTGGCCCAGCACCTGCGGGAGCTGGGGCGCCGGCGGAGGACCACCAGGTGGTCAGCTCCTCGCAGGCTGCGGGCGAGCTGCTGGCATCGCTGCTGCCGGCGGGTGCCCGCGTGCTGATCACCGGCGGGGCTTCGCTGGCCCAGGAAATCGAACTTGCCGGGCTGGTGCCGGTCCGCAGTGAATCCGAGGAGCCGGTCGCCGTCGTGCAGGGGTTCCATCCGGACCTCGGCTGGAAAGACCTGGCGGAAGCCGCGTATGTCATTGCCGGCGGGGCCCTGTGGGTGGCCACGAACACGGACATGTCCATTCCCCAGGCCCGGGGCATCGCGCCCGGCAACGGAACGCTTGTTGCCGCCGTGGCCGCCGCCACCGGGCAGCGGCCCCTCGTCGCCGGGAAGCCGGAGGCGCCTTTGTTCCATGCTGCCGCCAAACGGCTGGCTGCGGACCGGCCGCTCGTCGTCGGCGACCGCCTGGACACCGACATCCTGGGCGGGAACAACGCCGGGTTTGCCACGGTCGCCGTGCTGACCGGCGTTGACACGCGGGAGTCGATCCTTGCCGCCCGCACGCTGGAGCGGCCCGACTATCTCATCAACGACCTCACGGACCTTTACCGCCCCTACCCGGTGATGAAGTCCAACGCCGGGCAGCACCGCTGCGGCGCGGCCTCCGCCGTCGTGGACGGGCAGACGGTCCGGATCAGCGGCGATCCGGGCGACCTCGACGCCTGGCGGGCCGCGTGTTCGGCCTGGTGGACGGCCAACCCCGAGACCGCCACGGCCTCGGCGCCGGTCCTGGAATGGCTGGATCACTAGGCTGGCTGGATCACAAGACGGGCGGGATCACTAGACTGGTGACCATGACCGAGCTGAACCACCCCACTGAGCCGGATCCCACCAGGGGAGACGCCCGGGTCACCTGGCCGGCGTCTCCAGTGAATCCGGCGGAAGCGGGCGACGCAGCAGGGAACGCGGAGTCCGCGGACCCCGACGTCGATGTCCTGCTGGACCGCCTCGGCCAACTGTCCGAACTGCCGGTGGCCCGGCACGGGAGGTCTACGCCGGCCTGCACGACGACCTGCTGGCGGCCCTGAACGAGTCCGTCAACACCACCTCAACGGGGATGCCACGAATGAGCAGGCTTGACCAGGCCCTCGTCAGCCGCGGGCTGGCGAGGTCCCGCACCCATGCCGCACGCCTCATCGCCGAAGGCAAAGTCAGCACCGACGGGGAAGTGCTGGCCAAGGCTTCCTCCAGGTCGGGGACGACACGAACCTCGATGTAGCCGCCTCGGTCGAGGACAACTACGTCAGCCGTGCCGGGCACAAGCTCGCCGGCGCCCTGGACGCCTTTCCCGCCGTCACGGTGGCGGCAAGCGGTGCCTCGACGCCGGTGCCTCCACCGGCGGGTTCACCGACGTGCTGCTGCGGCGCGGCGCGGACCACGTGGTGGCCGTCGACGTCGGGCATGACCAGCTGGTCCCCGCGATCCGGAACGACCCCGGGTGTCCGTCCACGAAGGCCTCAACGTCCGCTACATGACGCCGGATGAGATCGGCGGACCGGCGGCGTTGACCGTCGCGGACCTGTCCTTCATCTCGCTGACCCTCGTGCTGGCGCCCCTCGCGGCCTGCACCGATCCGGGCGGGGACCTGGTCCTGATGGTCAAGCCGCAGTTCGAGATCGGCAAGGACCGGCTGGGCCGCACCGGCGTCGTCACCTCGGAGTGGGAGCGCCGCCTCGCCGTGGGCAAAGTCGCGGCGAAAGCCATGGATACCGGACTGGAACTGAAAGGCCTCGCCAGCAGCCCGCTGCCCGGCCAGGACGGAAACGTCGAGTACTTCCTGTGGATAAGCCGCGGGATCGCAACAGACCTGCCTAAGATCGAAGAGCGGGACGCAGCCGTTGCTGCGTTACTCGGATCAATCTGGCCCAAGTACTAGTAGCACCAGAAGGCGGAACCCGATGAGCAGGCGCGTCCTCATCCTTGCCCACACAGGCCGTGAGGAGTCCCTCAAGGCTGCCTGGGAAGCATGCGCCAGGCTCCACGACGCCGGCATCGTTCCAGTAATGCTGAAAACGGAGCTCGGCGACATGGTCCGTTTCTTCGGACGCCTCGACCAGCCCGTCGAGATTCTCCACGACCACGTGATGCTGCCCGACGTCGAACTCGTTATGGTGCTCGGCGGCGACGGCACCATCCTCCGCGCGGCGGAGCTGGTGCGCGAAGTCGACGTGCCGCTCCTCGGCGTCAACCTCGGCCACGTGGGCTTCCTGGCCGAGAGCGAGCGGGCGGACCTGGCCCAGACCGTCGAATGGATCGCGAGCCGCGAATACACCGTGGAAGAGCGGATGACCATCGACGTCCAGGTCTGGGTCCGCGGACAGAAAATCTGGCACACCTGGGCCCTCAACGAGGCCGCGATCGAAAAAGGTAACCGGGAACGGATGCTCGAGGTGGTCACCGAGGTCGACGAACGCCCCCTCACTTCCTTCGGCTGCGACGGCGTTGTCCTGGCCACCCCCACCGGCTCCACCGCCTACGCCTTTTCGGCCGGGGGCCCGGTGGTGTGGCCCGAGGTGGAGGCACTCCTGATCGTGCCCATCAGCGCGCACGCGCTCTTCGCCAAACCGCTGGTGGTCTCGCCCCGGTCCCGGCTGGCGGTTGAAATCCTGAACCGGACCAACGCGCAGGGCGTGCTGTGGTGCGACGGCCGGCGCTCGGTGGACCTTCCGCCAGGAGCCCGCGTGGAAGTGACCCGCTCCGCCACGCCCGTGCGGCTGGCCCGCACGCACCAGACACCTTTCTCCGGCCGTCTGGTCCGCAAGTTCGAACTCCCCATCCAGGGCTGGCGGGGACCCATGCCGCAGGCCGCCACCATCCACACGGGGCCGGTGCCGGTCATCCGCACACCCCGCCCGATGCCCCCGCTTCCCACGCCGCCGCAGGCAGGGCCACCCTCTGGGCCGCCGTACGCCGGGCCGGGCGAGACCACCGATCCATCGACTGCGAAGTGATCCATGCTTGAAGAACTGAGAATCCGCGACCTGGGCGTCATTACCGACGCCACGCTGCCCCTCGGCCCCGGCCTGAGCGTCGTGACCGGTGAAACAGGGGCCGGCAAGACCATGGTGGTGACCGCCGTCGGGCTGCTGCTCGGCGCACGGTCCGACGCCGGCGCCGTCCGCAGCGGCGCGAAAAGCGCCTCCGCGGAGGCTACCGTGAAGCTCGACGCCGGGCACGCTGCCGTGGCCCGCGCCCGTGAGGCGGGGGCCGAGGTCGAGGAGTTCGACGGCGGCGCCGAACTGCTGCTCGCCCGCAGCGTGGGTGCGGACGGGCGAAGCCGGGCCTACCTCGGCGGACGCGCCGCACCCGTGGGCGTGCTCGGGGAGATCGGCGAAACCCTCGTGGTGGTCCACGGCCAGTCCGAACAGATCCGGCTCAAGAGCCCGGTCGCGCAGCGCGGGGCCCTCGACAAATTCGCGGGGAGAGCCTCGCCGCCACACTGGGCAGCTACCAGGAGCTCCACGCCCACTGGAAGTCCAGCCAGGCCGAGCTCGATGAGCTTCGCAGCGCCGCCCGGGAGCGGCTCCGCGAAGCCGAATCCCTCGAGGTTGCCCTGGCCGAAATCGACGCCGTCGACCCGCAGCCCGGCGAGGACGAATCGCTCAAAGCGGAGGCCGTCAAGCTCGCGAACGTCGAGGAACTCCGGATCGCGGCCACCACGGCACACCAGGCGCTCATCGCCGAGGACTTTGGCGACGGCAACGACGCCACGGCCCTCGTCGACGCCGCCAAGCGCACGCTGGAGCACGTTGCCGAACATGACGAGGAGCTCGGCTCCGCGGCCGCCCGGCTGGCAGAGGTGGGTTTCCTGCTCAACGACATCGCCACCGAACTTGCCAGCTACCAGGCCGCCCTCGACACCGAGGGCCCGGAACGGCTCGCCGAGATCGAGGACCGCCGCGCTGCCCTGGCGAAGCTGGTCCGCAAGTACGCTCCGAGCATCGACGAGGTGCTGGTGTGGGCCGAGGAGGCCCGGAAACGGTTCCTGGAGCTGCAGGACGACTCCACCCGGATCGAGGCGCTGGACGCCGAAGTGACGCGCGCCGAAGCGGACTTGGTCAAGCAGGCCGCCGCCATCAGCAAAATTCGGAAGAAGGCCGCCAAGGACCTGTCCGCCCGCGTCAGCGCCGAACTCAAGGCCCTGGCGATGGCGGACGCCACCCTGGTGATCAACGTCGAATCCGGCGGGCAGCCGGGGCCGTACGGCGCGGACGAAATTGCCTTCCTGCTCCAGCCGCACTCCGGCGCCCCGGCCCGGCCGCTGGGCAAGGGCGCCTCCGGCGGTGAACTGTCCCGCGTGATGCTCGCCATCGAAGTGGTGCTGGCCGCCGTCGATCCGGTCCCCACCTTCGTCTTCGACGAGGTCGACGCCGGCGTGGGCGGCCGCGCCGCCGTCGAGATCGGCCGCCGCCTGGCCATGCTCGCCCGGCACGTCCAGGTGCTGGTGGTCACCCACCTGCCGCAGGTGGCAGCCTTCGCCGACCAGCACATCCGGGTCACGAAGACCTCGGTGCGTGGCGATGACGGGGCCACGGCCACCGGTTTCACCTCCAGCGACGTCCAGCTCCTCGACGAAGGGGAGCGCGTCCGGGAACTGGCCCGCATGCTCGCCGGCCAGGAGGATTCCGAATCCGCCCAGGCCCACGCCCAGGAGTTGCTGGACGACGCCAAGCTCCTGCCGCAGCAGGCCTGAGCACCCCATGCGCGGCGGGCCGGAGCTGGATGACAATCACAGCCGGTTTGCCACAAACAGACCCTTGGAAGGCTGAAATGATGATAGGCTCGAACCCCGTGGTGCAGCGATCAAATTCCCGTGTAAATTCCCGGTTCCCGGGCTCGTCCAAGACGACCAAACACATCTTCGTCACCGGTGGTGTGGCGTCCTCGCTCGGTAAGGGACTGACGGCTTCGAGCCTCGGTCACCTCCTGCGGGCACGCGGCTTGTCTGTAACAATGCAAAAGCTCGATCCCTATCTGAATGTGGATCCGGGCACGATGAACCCCTTCCAGCACGGCGAAGTCTTCGTGACTGACGACGGCGCCGAGACGGACCTCGACATCGGCCACTACGAGCGCTTCCTCGATGAGAACCTCGAAGGCTCGGCGAACGTCACGACCGGCCAGGTCTACTCCACCGTGATCGCGAAGGAACGCCGCGGCGAATACCTCGGCGACACCGTCCAGGTCATCCCGCACATCACCGATGAAATCAAGCGGCGCATGCGGCTTCCCGCCGAGGGCAAGCACGCTCCCGACGTGATCATCACCGAAATCGGCGGCACCGTGGGCGACATCGAGTCCCAGCCATTCCTCGAATCCGCCCGCCAGGTCCGCCAGGACATCGGCCGCGGAAACGTATTCTTCCTCCACGTCTCCCTGGTGCCGTACATCGGCCCGTCCCAGGAACTGAAGACCAAGCCGACGCAGCACTCCGTTGCCGCGCTGCGTTCCATCGGCATCCAGCCCGAGGCGATCGTGATCCGTTCGGACCGCGAAGTCCCGCAGGCCATGCGCGACAAGATCGGCCGCATGTGCGACGTCGACATCGACGCCGTCATCGGCTGCCCGGATGCCCCCAGCATCTACGACATCCCGAAGACCCTGCACTCCCAGGGCCTGGATTCCTACATCGTCCGCGCCCTGGACCTTCCGTTCAAGGATGTTGACTGGACCAGTTGGGACAAGCTCCTGGACGCGGTCCACAACCCCAAGCACGAGGTTGAAATCGCCCTGGTCGGCAAGTACATCGACCTGCCGGACGCCTACCTGTCCGTAACCGAGGCACTGCGCGCCGGCGGTTTCGCCAATGACACCAAGGTCAAGATCCGCTGGGTCCCCTCGGATGAATGCGACACCCACGAGGGCGCGGTCAAGTCCCTGGAGGGCGTGGACGCAATCTGTGTTCCGGGCGGCTTCGGCATCCGCGGACTCGAAGGCAAGCTCGGCGCGTTGAAGTATGCCCGCGAGAGCAAGCTTCCTGTCCTGGGTCTCTGCCTGGGCCTGCAGTGCATGGTGATCGAGTACGCCCGCAACGTGGTGGGCCTTGAGGGAGCTTCCTCGTCCGAATTCGAGCCGGATTCGAAGTACCCGGTGATCGCCACCATGGAAGAGCAGCTGGACTTTGTCGACGGCAAGGGCGACCTGGGCGGCACCATGCGCCTGGGACTTTACGAGGCCAAGCTGGACGAAGGCTCCGTGGTCGCCGAGACCTACGGCACCACCAAGGTCAGCGAACGGCACCGTCACCGCTACGAGGTCAACAACAAGTACCGCGAGCAGATCGCCGCCCAGGGACTGGTGTTCTCCGGAACGTCGCCCGACGGCAAGCTCGTGGAGTACGTCGAACTTCCCCGCGAAGTCCATCCGTACTACGTGGCCACGCAGGCACACCCGGAGCTCAGCTCACGCCCGACCCGGCCGCACGCGCTGTTCTCCGGGCTGGTCAAGGCTGCCCTGGAGCACCAGCGTGGCGCAGACCAGCCTGCTGCGCCCGTCGCCAAGGCGGCCGCTGCCAAGCCTTCCCCGGCAGTGTCGAAGTAAACCCCAACTGAATCAAAGGACGGCGCGATGCCCGGTAACCCCGAGACCCCCATGCTGCACGGCAGGTTTCGGATGAACCGAGCCCGCGCCGTCTTTTGTCTTCCCGGACGGTCTACGAAGGCCGGATCTGGGATGTTGTCAGTGACAGTTTCCAGCTCCACGACGACGGCGATCCGCTGGTCCGCGACTACGTCGACCACCCGGGCGCCGTCGCGGTCCTGCCGATGAACGACGCCGGCGAAGTGCTGCTGATTAAGCAGTACCGGCATCCGGTTGGCATGGACCTGTGGGAGATCCCGGCCGGGCTCCTCGACGTCGAAGGCGAGGACTTCGTGGCCGGCGCGGCCCGCGAACTCGCCGAGGAAGCCGACCTCATCGCCGGCCAGTGGAACGTACTGGCCGACTTCTTCAATTCCCCGGGTCCTCCAGCGAGGCCATCCGCATCTACCTGGCCCGCGGCCTGAGCGATGTGCCCGGCCACGAACTCCACGTCCGCACGGACGAGGAAGCCGAAATCGAGCTGCACTGGATTCCCCTGGATGAGGCCGTCCTGGCCGTGCTGGAGGGGCGCCTGCACAACCCGTCCGCCGTCGTCGGAATCCTCGCCGCAGCCGCTGCCCGGGACAACAACTTCAACGGCCTCCGCCCGGGCGACGCTCCGTGGCCCGCGCATCCCAGCCAGCGCTGATGGTGGAACCGCTGACTGCCGAACCTGCGCAGCTCCCGGCCCCCGCCCCGGCGGCCCCGGCCCGGCGGCGGCCGGATCGGGCCAGCCGCCCGCCCGGCCGCAGACAGCGGTAGACCGCGCCATGACGGATTACCTGCAGCATATGGGCGTCGAGCGGGGCTTGCGGCCAACACCCTCTCCGCGTACCGGCGGGACCTGGCCCGCTACGCCAGGTACCTCGCCGACGCCGGCCGCCAGCGCCCCGCCGAGATCACCCGGCACGACGTCACCGGGTTCGTCCAGGCGCTGTCCGACGGGTCCGACGGCGGTTCGGCCCTGGGTGTCCGGTCGGCTGCCCGGACCGTGGTGGCCGTGCGCGGACTCCACAAATTCTGGGCACTCGAAGGCGTCACTCCCACCGACCCGGCCAGTGATGTCCACCCGCCCATGCCCGGCAAACGCCTGCCCAAGGCCATCAGCGTCGATGAGGTCACCAGGATCCTGGAGGCGGCAGGAACCGACACGGCCACCGGGCTGCGTGACCGGGCGCTGCTGGAGTTCCTCTATTCCACCGGCGCCCGCATCAGCGAGGCCATGGGACTCGACGTCGACGATATCTCCCTGCCCGCGCCCGGCGAGGAGAACGAGCCCGGTCCGGCCATCGTCCGGCTCTTCGGCAAGGGGTCCAAGGAACGGCTGGTCCCGCTTGGTTCGTTCGGGGCGCGCGCCTTGGATGCCTATCTCGTCCGTGGCCGGCCGCTGCTGGCCGCCAAGGGCAAAGGTACGCCCGCCCTGTTTCTGAACGCCCGCGGAGGACGGATCAGCAGGCAGAGCGCCTGGACCATCCTCAAGACCGCTGCCGAGAAGGCCAACATCACCAAAGACGTCTCGCCGCACACCCTGCGGCACTCCTTCGCCACCCACCTGCTGGAGGGCGGAGCAGACGTCCGGGTTGTGCAGGAACTGCTGGGCCACGCCTCCGTGACCACCACGCAGGTCTACACCCTGGTCACCGCCGACACCCTGCGCGAGATCTACGCCGCCGCGCACCCGAGGGCGCTCGGCTGAGCCGCGTTCCGCCGGTTCCGCCAGCCTGAGCCGGGGCCTGACGGACGTGTTCGCGCCGCTGCCCCGGACTCGCGGCCGGCAGGACGCGGTACGGCGGCCTAACCTCGAACCCTTTCCTTGTCATCGCATCCACGCCACGACACGGCTAGGTCTAATGAATGCGACGCTGGCGCCACACTATGCACTCAGTGTATAGATTGAGGCGTGAACAACTCTCTCACCCTGCTGGGCCTCCTGAGCCGCGAGCCGAGCTACGGCTACGACCTCAAGCACTCTTATGACCGCTACTTCGGGGCAGGCAAGGCCTTAGCCTTCGGGCAGGTGTATTCGACCCTGGCCCGCATGGTCCGCGACGAGTTGATTAGGGCTCTGGGTGAGGAGACCGGCGGCGGTCCGGACCGCAAGAAATATGAGATCACAGTGGCCGGCCAGGACAGGGTGCGCGACTGGCTGTTCACTCCCGACGTTCCCGCGGAGTCCCTGCAAAGCGAGCTCTTCGCCAAGACCGTGATCGCCCTGCTGCTCGACGACGACGCGGACCGGCTGCTCGATGTGCAGCGCGCGCAGCACATGGCCCGCATGCGGGAACTGACCCGGCTGAAGAAGGACGCGGATCTGCTGCGGGTTCTGATGTGCGACCACGGCCTGTTCCACATCGAAGCCGACCTGCGCTGGATCGACCTCACCAGTGCCCGCCTCACCCAACTGAAGAAGGAGCTCCAGAGCGCATGAGCACCAATGACACCGCTGCACCCATCCTCAGCGTCCGCGGCCTGCACCACTCTTTCGGGCAGACCGAGGCACTGCGGGGCGTCGACCTCGACGTCCACGCAGGGGAAGTATTAGCCGTCATGGGTCCGTCCGGATCCGGCAAGTCCACGCTGCTGCACTGTCTGGCCGGTGTGCTTGTCCCTGACGGCGGATCGGTGACCTACCGTCCCGCGGGGCGGCCTCCGCTGGCCATCACTACCCTTGGGGAGCCGAAACGGGCCCGGCTGCGGCTGACCGATTTCGGGTTCGTGTTTCAGTTCGGTCAGCTGCTTCCGGAGCTGACGGCGGTGGATAACGTCAGCATCCCGCTCCTGCTGGCCGGGACGAGGCGGCCGGAGGCGCTGCGCCGGTCCACGGAGCTGCTGGAACGCCTTGGCCTGGAGGGGACGGGCGCCAAGCTGCCCGGCGAACTGTCCGGAGGGCAGGCCCAGCGCGTCGCTGTCGCCCGGGCGCTGGTGACGTCCCCTGCCGTGTTGTTCGCCGATGAGCCCACGGGTTCGTTGGATTCCTTGGCCTCAGAGAACGTGCTGACTCTCATGCTCGAGCTTGTCCGCGAAGCGGGCACCACCGTGGTGATGATCACCCACGATGCCCGCACCGCCGCGTACGCGGACCGGGAAGTCATCGTGCGCGACGGCGCCATCGGCGCCGGATACCGGGTGTCCGCGTGAATCCCGGGTTGCTCAAGCTGGCAGTCGTCGGCAGCCGGTCCGCCTACGGCAGGCTCGCCGGAATCGCTGGAGGGGTTGCTGTCGGAGTATGTCTGCTGTTGTTGCTGTGGGGTGGCGCCAACGGCCTGAGCGCACGTGACGACCGCGGTGCCTGGCTGCGCGAAACCGGGCGCTCCTCCGTGGCCGCCTCGCCAACGGAAGATCCGACCACTTCAGGACCGGGGACACCTGTGCCGCTGACCGCCGACACGGTGCTCATGGAGGCCAACCCGGCGGAGGTTTTCCGCGCCCAACTCATCAACCGCCGCGACGTCGCGGCCCTGGGCTCGACTACCGTCAAGATGCCCGGGATCGGCCACCCTCCGGAACCGGGCCGTTACTATGCATCCCCGGCCCTGCAGCGTCTGATCGAGGCAACGCCGCGGGATGAGCTTGGCGACCGTTTCGGTACGTTTGCCGGCACGATCGACGATGCCGCTTTGCCCGGACCGGATTCCTTGATCGTCGTCACGGGAGCAACGGAAGCCGACCTCCGCAAGAACGGTCGGGCTTTCCTGGTATCAGACTTCACTACCAACGCTTACGGTGGCAGCGCGGCCGCCTACAACACGGTGCTGTCCATCGGGGCCATTGCAGTGTTCTTCCCCGTCCTGCTCCTGATCAGCATTGTCACCGGCCTGGGGCTGCCCAGCGCCGGGAACGCTTCGCGACCCTGCGCCTCATCGGCGCATCCCCACAGGTTGTCTCGCGGATCGCCGCCGTCGAAACCTCTGTTCCCAGTCTGATCGGTGCGGTACTCGGCGTCGGACTGGCCATCCTGCTGAGGCCGGCTGCCGCGCAGATACCGGTCAATGGCACCCGGATGTTTGCCGCCGATCTGGCCACTGGCTGGGCGGCCGCCGCCGTCGTCGTCGCCGTGGTGGTCGCCGCCTCGGCACTCGTGGCAGCGCACCGCACGGACCGTGCAGGGGTCGGCCCCTTGGGCGTGACGCGGGCCTTGCACGAAAAAACCCCACCATGTGGCGGACCATGCCCTTGCTCGCGGGCCTGGCTGCCATGATCACGGCTGTACTTATGATCCGGGTCCTGGAGGTGAGGCACTGGCTGGAATCACCGCTCCTTATCGTTGGCTTTCTGCTGATCCTCGTCGGCATCGTGGTCATCGGCCCCTGGCTGACCCGGCTCGTGAGCCGGATCGGGTTGCGCCAGGCGCGGAGCGCGTCGGCCGTTATTGCCGCCAGTCGGATCCAGCAAACCCCGGTGGCGACGTTTCGTTCCGTATCAGGGCTCGTGATCGCCGTGTTTGTCGTCTCTGTCTTCGCTGGAGGATCCAGTATCGTCGGGTCCGCTGAGGTCCCTCCGGCCCGGCCCGGCCTGCTTCAGTCCACCAGCCTCCACGCCACTGTGAGCGCCGGACGCACCCCTACCCAGGTCGCGGATGCCGCCCGCAAGGCCAGAGAACTGCCCGGAATCCTGAGCGCCACCGTCGGCTTCGGCCCCGGAGCACTCTCCGGTCCGGACGCCGGCACCGAAATCTACTTTCGCGCCGCGGACGCCCCCGGCCTCGGATTCGAGGACATCCCGGCAACGGTGACCGTCGCCGTCGATACCTCGTTCCTCCACTTCGGGACAACGCAGCCACGGGCGCTGACCCCCGCGCCCGCCGCTAACCCGGCCGGAATGGTGCCGGTCGTGATTATTCTCGGCACCGACGGGACCCCCGAGGCCATGGACCGTGCCCGGACACTCTTGAATAGTTCAGGTGTTACAGCACATCCCGCCACATCCACCCTGGACGCAGGACTGCAATCAAGCACCCGCCTCATTCGAGGCCTGGCAGTGCTCGCCTATCTCGGCATGTTCGTCGCGATCGCTATCGCCGGCCTGTCCCTGGCCGTCGCCACCGCTTCCGCAGTTCTGGACCGGAAGCGAGTTCTCGGTCTGATGCGGCTGATGGGGATGCCCGTCTCCGTACTGCGCCGGGTCATCACCCGTGAAGCAGCCGTCCCGCTCCTGACCGTGCTGCTGCTCTCGGTCGGCCTCGGATTCGTCGTGGCCTGGCTGATGGTGACCTTCATCGACGATACTTACCAGATGACCTGGCCGGAGCCCGGTTATTTCATGGCTCTGGGCCTCAGCCTGCTCCTGGCCCTCGGAGCGGTCACCGCGACATTCGGTCTCATCAGGGGCACATCCCCAATGACGTCTACGCGGTTCGAATGAAACCTCGGTCCGCAAGAACGCCGGCCCGTGGATGCCAGAAGGCCTGCCTGGGGAGTGTGTGAAATTCTCGGCACGGCCGGGAGGGTCAAGCTGCTGCCCCACGTGCTCGATCAAAATGTCGGTGGCTCGCGGGATCATAAGAGTGTGGAGAGCAGGGCAGGGTGGAGTGTGGAATGCCGGGAGGCGGTGGACGCCGTTACCGCGTCCGTTGCTGCGCTGGCTGCTTTGATCAAGGCAGCGGAGGAACGCGCTGATTCCCCTGGGCCGATCTGTTGCGGGAGTTGGCGGATGCGTGTTTGGACGGTCTGGCCGAGGTGGCGCGGTTGGAGTCCCGGTCCGCGGCGTTGAAGGTGCGGTTGGCCGCGGAGTATGCGCGTGCGGCGACGGCCCTGGCGCCGCCTGCGGCGTCGCCGCAGGAACGCACGGCGCAGGAGATGGCTGTGGTGGCCGAGGTGGCGTGTGTTCTGACCGTCAGCGAGCGGTCCGCCGGTGCCCTCCTGTCTGACGCTCAGGTGTTGACGACGGCGCTGCCGCTGACCCTGGGGGCTTTGCAGGCCGGGACGGTTTCCTGGCAGCACGCCCGGATCATGGTCGATGAAACCGCCGGCCTGGACGCGGCTGGGGCGGCTGCGCTGGAGGCGCATTTCCTGGACCCCGACGCCCCAGATCCGGCCCGGGGTGTCCGGCGGGGACCTTGTTCCGTCCCGGTTCCGCGCTAAGGCACGCACATGGCGCGAACGCCACCACCCGGTCAGCATCGAGGCACGCCACGCCCGGTGCGCCGCGGACCGGCGGATCGAATTCGTCCCGGACCGGGACGGCATGGCCTGGCTCAACGCCTACCTCCCGGCCGACACGGCCGCGGGGATCTGGGAACGCACCACCGCCGAGGCCCGGGCCCTGCAGGGCCCGGACGAGCCCGGACCCTGACCCAGCTCCGCGCCGACATCGCCGCCACCTGGCTCCTCACCGCCGGACTGGACGACAGCTGCACCGGCGGTGGCACCGGCGGGACCGGGTCTTCGGACGGAATCGCAGGCCCAGTGGCGGCCAGCGACGGCGGCACCGGAACGGGCGGACTGCCCGGCGACGGCGACGCCGGAGCGGGCAGGTGCCTGGGCGGGGTGTGCCGTCGCCAAGGGCGCAGGTGCTGGTCACCGTCCCGGTGATGTCCCTCCTGGGCCTCACGGATGAACCGGCGACCCTGGACGGGTACGGGCCGATCCCGCCGTCCATGGCCAGACGCCTGATCGCCGACGGCGCCGACTCGTTCTACCGGGTCCTGACCGACCCCCGCGACGGGGCGCCGCTGGAAATCGGCCGGACCAGCTACCGCATCCCGAGGTCCCTGCGGTAATGGCTCCGGCTCCGCGACGGCAAGTGCTCCTTCCCGGGCTGCAGCAACCCCTCCCTGGACAACGAGGCGGACCACCTGCTGGCCTGGGCCGACGGCGGCACCACCGGCATCTCGAACCTGGGACAGCCCTGCCGCAAACACCACCACCTCAAACACGGATCCGCCTGGACACCCACCGGTGCCAGCAAAGACAAACCACCGGCATGGATCTCACCATCCGGCCGGACCTACCCCAGCGAACACCAGGACTGGGAACCACCCCACTGGCCCAACCAGGACATTCCCCCTGATCCCGGCTGGGCCCACGATCGGGAACTGCCACAGGACCCGTTCCCGGAGTGGTACCAATTCACGGCCGCGCGTCCACTACCCGCTGCAGAAAAGGGCGATCTGGGCTGGCCAGCGACCCTCGCTGACACCCACCCAGACGACCTCCTGCTCCAATACGTGTGATCGACCAGTTGCTTGCCTGGGCCGCAGCTCGAAGGGCCCGGCAGCCCGGCGGCCCGCGGCTCGGCACCCTGATAGCTGTGACAGCCTGCGGCGGCGATAAGGTGAATCACATGACGTTCACTCCGGTCACCCTCTGCTTCCTGCTCCGGGACGCGGAGAACGGCACAGAGGTGTTGCTGGGCCTGAAGAGGACCGGCTTCGGCACTGGCAAGATCGTCGGCATCGGCGGCCACGTGGAGCCGGGGAGAGCGATGCCGAGGCCGTGGTCCGCGAGGTCTGGGAAGAGGCCGGGGTCGTGGTGCTGCAGGAGCACCTGGTGCACGCCGGCGTCGTCGAGTTCATCTTTCCCGCGCGGCTGGAATGGAACATGTCCTGCCGGCTGTTCACCACCCGGCAGTGGCAGGGCGAACCGGCCGAAAGCCCGGAGATCACGCCCGAGTGGTTCGACGTCGACGCGTTGCCGCTGCACCGTATGTGGCAGGATGCCGAACACTGGCTGCCCCCGGCGCTGGCCGGCGAGACGATCGACGTCGTCGTGGTTCTCAATGGGGACAATGAAACCGTCGCGTCGATCCGGTATCCATCCGCGCGGGGGTGAGCAGGGCTTCCGCTCCGACCACCGCGCCGACCATTTCCGCGACTCGAATCGTGATGCCGGGAATGCCGCGGCTTGTGCAGTAGCCTGAGGCTCGAACATCGCGCGCGGCTGGTCAGGCACTAACTTTGCCAGGCAGCGACCGGCACACGGACCAATTGGGGGCAGGGCATGGACTCGCACAATCTCGACCTTCCGGACACGGATTCCTACGACGAGGAACTGTCCACGGACAACAGGGCGCGCCGGCGCTGGCCGCTGGCGGCTGCAGTCGTTATCGTCGCCCTGGCGGCCGTCGCCGGGGGTGTTGCCGTGGCCGGTAATTTCCGGTCCGCAGACCCGGCCCCCGCTGCGGCCTCGTCGGCCACCATGATGTCACCGACAGCCTCCGCTTCCCTGACGACGACGCCGTCGCCCACCACCGCGACGCCGGTCTCCGTGCCGCCGTCGGCATCAACGGCACCCGCAACGGAGGGGCGGCCAGCGAAGTCGCAAACGGGCGATACGTCAGTGCTTCGGCTGGGGTTTCGTTCACCTTGCCCGAGCGCTGGACGGTGGAGGAATCCACGGACCGCCCCGCCGACTATCCGGGGACCAAAATCATCGTCTTCAATGAAGCCAGGATGCAGGTGGCCGAACTTTACCACGGCGCCACCGGGGAGTTGGCGGCGCCTGCGGTGCGGGCACTTACAAAATGACCGAACTGGACACTGCGCCGGCACTGGATACGCCGTGGGCCAGGGCAAGCGGCGTGCGGTTTTCCTACCGCGTGTTGGACATGCGGGCCAGCGGGGGCGCCTTCGACTACCAGATCGGACTAGTCGACAAAAACAGCGGAGAAATCAAAGACAGCTGCGTGATGTACTCTTTCGTGGCCGGTGCCCCCAAGGGCACGCTGATCTTCGCGGACCGTTCCTACCAAAGCCAGAGCAACGACGACCCCATCTTCAACTCGCTGGCCGAGGCCAAGGACTACATGCAGAGCCCGGACTACCGGAAGCTCAAAGCCATGATCCTCAGCCTGCAGATGCAGCCCTAACCACAAAAAGCGCGGGCCGGCCACCTTCACAAGGTGACCGGCCCGCCGTCGTGCGTTCCCGAAGCTAGTTCACGTGCCGTTCCTCGACGCCGTTGTATTCGCTCAGCGGGCGGATCAGGAGTTCGAGTCCAGCTGCTCCATGATGTGCGCGGTCCAGCCGGTGATGCGGCTGGCGACGAACAGGGAGTGAAGGTGGGAGTGTCGAAGCCCATCAGGTGGTACGTGGGTCCGGCAGGGTAGTCGAGGTTCGGCTTGATCGCCTTGGCCTCGTCCATCGCCGTCTCCAGACCGTTGTACAGGCCCAGCAGTTCCGGCCGGCCGTAGTGCGCGATCATCTTGTCCAGGGCGGCCTTCATGGTGGGCACCCGGGAGTCGCCGTGCTTGTAGACACGGTGGCCGAAGCCCATGACCTTCTTCTTGTGGGCCAGGGCGTCTTCCATCCAGGCTTTCGCCCGGACGTGGGCGTCCTCCAATGACTCCTCCGGCCGGATGCCGATTTCGTCGAACGTGTGCATAACGGCCTCGTTCGCGCCGCCGTGCAGCGGTCCCTTGAGCGCGCCGATCGCCCCGGTCACGGCCGAATGTAGGTCCGAGAGCGTCGAGGTGATCACGCGGGCCGTGAAGGTGGAGGCGTTGAAGGAGTGCTCTGCGTACAGGATCATCGAGACGTTGAAGGCCTCAACGACTTCCTGGACAGGCTCCTCGCCGAAGGCCATCCAGAGGAAGTTGGCGGAGTAGCCCAGATCGTCCCGGGGCTCCACCACATCCTGCCCGTGCCGGCGCCGCTGGTCGTAGGCAACGATCGCCGGCATCGCCGCGAAGAGGTCAATCGCCTTGGCCATGTTGGCCTCCCGTGAGGAGTCCTCCGCGAGCGGGTGCCGTGCGCCCATGACGGAGGCCGCGGTGCGGCAGACGTCCATGGGGTGCGAGGTGGTGGGCAATGCGTCCACCACCTGCTTCACCACCGGATCGATCGGGCGGCCGGCGCGTTCCCGCGCCGTGAACTCCGCCAGTTGCTCCGGCGTCGGCAGCTCGCCGTTCCACAGCAGGTAGGCGACTTCCTCGAAGCTGCAGTTGGCGGCCAGCTCCTGCACGGGATAGCCGCGGTACAGCAGTGAATTGGTATCCGGGTTGACCTTGGAGACCGCGGTGTAGTCCACCACGACGCCGGCGAGGCCCTTTTTGATCTCTTGTTCAGCCATGCTGAAACTCCTTTGTTCCTGTCGCCTGTGTTGGCCCGGCCGGAGCCGGAAGTCCGATGCGGGGCTTACTGTCCGGGGATCTGGAAATTGAAAACCCCGGCATCGAAGCTGTTGTAGGCCTCGTAGTCGACGAGGTCATACAGACGTGCCCGGGTCAGCATGTTCCCGACCTGGGCTTCCTGGGTACCGTCAGCCTTAATCGATTCCAGCGTACGCTCCGCAGCGCCCATGGCACTACGGAGCAGCGTCACCGGATAGATGATCATGTTGACCCCGACGCCGGCGAGCTGCTCCACCGTGAACAGTGCGCTCTGGCCGAACTCCGTCATGTTGGCCAGGATCGGCACGTCGACGGCGTCACGGATCGCCTGGAACTCGCTGAGGTCCTTCATGGCCTCCGGGAAAATGGCGTCAGCACCAGCCTCCACGAGGGCCTTCGCGCGGTCCTGAGCTGCCGTGAGGCCGTCCGTGGCGCGGATGTCGGTCCGCGCCATGATGAGGAAGTTCGGGTCGCGCCGGGCATCGGCCGCCGCCCGGATCCGCTTGGTGGCCGTTTCCAGGTCCACGACGTTCTTGCCGTCGAGGTGGCCGCAGCGCTTCGGGTTGAACTGGTCCTCGATGTGCAGGCCCGCGAGGCCGGCGTTCTCAAGTTCCTGCACCGAGCGTGCCACGTTCATCGGCTCGCCGAAGCCGGTGTCGGCGTCGACGATGCTGGGCAGGTCCGTCATCCGGGCGATCTGCCCGGCACGGGTGGCCACCTCGGTGAGTGTGGTCAGCCCGATGTCCGGTAGGCCCAGGTCGTTGGCCAGGACCGCACCGGAGATGTAGACCCCGGCGAAGCCCTTTTCCTCGATGAGCCGGGCCGAGAGCGGGTTGAACGCGCCCGGAAACTGCTGGATCGTCCCGGAGGCCAGGAGCTCGCGGAACCGGATCCGCTTCTGCTCCGGCGTGACCTTCGAGTACAGCATTTAGAAGAGCCCCTTCGGTGCGGCGGACAGGTCGATCACGCCGTCGGCGGCCTTGATGTTGAGCTGGTCCAGCTCGCCGGCGGCCAGCTCGGGCAGGCGGGCGGCGGCGGCCAGGAAGCGTTCGATTTCCTCTTCGGCGACCAGCCCGGCGGCCAGGGTGCGGAACTTGTTCACGTACTGCTCCCGTGCGAACGGCCGGGCGCCCAGCGGGTGGGCGTCGGCGACGGCGATCTGGTCGGTGATGACCGTGCCGTCCTTGAGCGTGATGACAACCGTTCCGCCGAAGGCCTTCTCCGCGATGTCGAGGAGTGGTAGCGGCGGGTCCATTCCGGGTCCTCGACCGTGGTGACTTTGTGCCAGAGGTCCACGGTGTCCGGACGCGCTGCGCGCTCCGGGGCGTAGGAATCGACGTGGTGCCAGGCGCCGTCCTGCAGTGCGACCGTGAAGATGTACGGGATGGAGTGGTCCAGGGTTTCGCGGCTGGCCGTGGGGCTGTACTTCTGCGGATCGTTGGCGCCGGAGCCGATCACGTAGTGCGTGTGGTGGCTGGTCTTGATCAGCACAGACTCCACGTTGGCCGGGTCGGTGACCTCCGGGTGCTCGCCGTGGAGCTTGCGCGCAAGGTCGATCCACGCCTGGGCCTGGTATTCGGCCGAGTGCTCCTTGGTGTAGGTGTCCATGATGGCGCGCTTGGTTTCGCCGGGGGTCGGCAGCGGCACGGTGTAGGAGGCGTCGGGGCCGTCCAGCATCCATGCGATGACGCCATCTTCGCCTTCGTAGATCGGCACGGGGAGGTCTGGCCGCGCATGGCACGGTCCGCGGACTCGACGGCCATCTTGCCCGCGAACGCGGGGGCGTGCGCCTTCCAGGTGGAGATCTCGCCCTTGCGGGACTGCCGCGTGGCCGTGGTGGTGTGCAGGGCCTGGCCGACAGACTGGAAGATCGTCTCGACGTCGAGTCCCAGCAGGGTGCCGATGCCGGCGGCGGCGGACGGGCCGAGGTGCGCGACATGGTCGATCTTGTGCTTGTGCAGGCAGATGGCCTTGACCAGGTTGACCTGGATCTCATAGCCGGTGGCGATGCCGCGGACCAGGTCCTGGCCGCTGGAGCCCACGTGCTGGGCGACGGCGAGGATCGGGGGATGTTGTCGCCCGGGTGGGAGTAGTCCGCGGCGAGGAACGTGTCGTGGTAGTCCAGTTCGCGGACGGCGACGCCGTTGGCCCAGGCCGCCCATTCGGGGGCCACGCGCTCTTCGATGCCGAAGACCTTCGAGCCCTTGCCGCCGGTGGTGGGGCCGTGCGTCAGGGCCTGGGCGCGGGCCGCGACGATCGGGGCGCGGTTCAGCGAGGCAATGGCCACCGAGGCGTTGTCGATCACCCGGTTGATCACCATGTCGGTGACCTCGTCTGAGACGGCGACGGGATCCGCGGCCACCTGCGCAATCTTGAAGGCGAGCTGGTCCTCGCGGGGCAGGTTTTCCTCGCTCTTGTAAACGCGGACGTGGTGTTCCTTAACCATGGTGCTCCTTCTTAGTGAGGTATGTGTGTGGCTTTGACGTGGGAAAGACTGCGGTGCAGATGCAGCGTGGTGGCGGCCTCCGCCAGGCGGGGGTTGCCGGCGGCGATCGCTTCGGCGATGGCGGCATGCTCGGCGGCCGCCGCGGTGAGCCGCTCGGCGTCGTCGGCCGCCAGCCGCCGGACGCGCACCAGGTGGACGCGGAGGCTGCGCATCGCCTGGGCGAGGTAGGAATTCTGGATCGCGGCGTCGATGGCTGCGTCCAGCCGGCCGACCAGCCCGTAGTAGTCGTGCCGGGCCGGGTCCCCGGCACTGATCAGCGACGGGGCCAGGCGCAGTTCGTCGCGAAGCTGTTCGAAGGTGGCGGCATCGCCGCGTTCGGCAGCCAGCGCCGCGGCCTTACCCTCAAGGGTTTCGCGCAGTTCGAAGAGCTCGTCGATGTCTTCCAGCGAGATGTCGGTGACGACGACGCCGCGGCCGCCCGCCGTCGTCGTCAGGCCTTCTGCGGTCAGTCGGCTCAGTGCCTCCCGGAGCGGGGTGCGGGAGATGCCGAGCCGCCCGGACTGCTCCACTTCCGCGAGCACCGTCCCGGGCAGGAGGCGCCACTCGATGATGTCGTCGCGCAGGGCCGCATAGGCCTTTTCGCTGGCGCGCATCCTGCCTCCTTCGTTGGCTGACGGAATCCAGTGTATACACCGATGTCACAATTGCCCAGCATTTGGCCCAAAGACGCCGCCGGAGTCGCTCCTGTGTATACACAAGCCTTGTGCGCCGACCCGGGGCGGACTACCATAACCTCCATCACATCGTCGTGGACGGGACTCATTTCATGGTTACCAAGAACTACCGGGACAGCTACGCTCGCAGCCTGGAGGAGCCCGAAGCCTTCTGGCTGGAAGCCGCCGGGAAGATCTCATGGTCCGCCCCGCCGCAGCGTGCTCTGGATTCCAACAGGGCGCCATTGTTCGACTGGTTCCCCGACGGCGTGCTCAACACGTCCTACAACGCGCTGGACCGCCATGTGGAGGAAGGCCGGGGCTGGCAGGACGCCCTGATCTATGACTCCGCCATGCTAGGAACGCAGCGGCGCTACAGCTATGCGGAGCTCACGGACCTCGTCGCCCGGTTTGCCGGCGTCCTGCGCAGCCGTGGCGTGGGCAAGGGCGACCGCGTCGTGATCTACATGCCGATGATCCCCGAGGCCGCCATCGCCATGCTCGCCACGGCCCGGCTCGGCGCCGTGCACTCAGTGGTCTTCGGCGGCTTCGCTCCCAAGGAACTTGCCGCCCGTATCCGCGACGCCGCGCCCGCCGCCGTGGTCACGGCGTCCGGCGGCATCGAACCCTCGCGCCGGATCGAGTACCTCCCCGCCGTCGAGGAGGCCCTCCGCCTGGCCGGAGCGCCGGACACCCCTGTGGTGGTCAAGGACCGCGACGGCTTCGAATCCACGGTGGCCGACCACTCCGGCTGGCTGGACTGGGACACCGAGATGGACACCGCCGCGCCCGCCGCCCCGGTCGACGTCAAGGCCACCGATCCGCTGTACATCCTCTACACCTCGGGAACCACGGGCGCGCCCAAGGGCGTCGTGCGGGACAACGGCGGCCACGCCGTGGCGCTCAGCTGGACCCTGGAGAACATCTACGACGTCGGGCCCGGCGACGTGATGTGGACTGCCTCCGACGTCGGCTGGGTGGTGGGGCACTCCTACATCGTGTACGGGCCCCTGCTGGCCGGCGCCACAACCGTCATCTACGAAGGCAAGCCCGTGGGCACGCCAGACGCCGGTGCGTTCTGGCGGGTGATCGAGGACCACAAGGTCAACGTGCTGTTCACCGCCCCCACCGCGCTGCGGGCCATCCGGAAGACCGACCCCGAGGCGGCGTTGCTCGAAAAGTACGACATTTCCAGCCTGCGCACCCTGTTTGCCGCCGGCGAACGCTTGGACACCGACACCTTCCACTGGGCCTCGCGGATCCTGGGCGTCCCGGTGGTGGACCACTGGTGGCAGACCGAGACCGGCTGGGCCATCTGCGCCAACCCCGCGGGCTGGACGGCCTGCCCATCAAGGCCGGCTCGCCCAGTGTGCCGATGCCCGGCTTCAAACTGAACATCGTCGACGGGGCGGGTATGGAGGTCGAGGCGGGGACCGAGGGCAACATCGTCCTGGCAGTCCCGCTGCCGCCCGGCACGCTGACAACGCTTTGGGGCAACGACGAGCGCTACATCTCCTCCTACCTGCAGGCCTTCGACGGCTACTACGCCACCGGGGACTCCGGTTACCGGGACGAGGACGGGTACCTCTTCGTGATGGGCCGTACCGACGACATCATCAACGTCGCCGGCCACCGGCTGTCCACCGGCGCCATGGAGCAGGTGATCGGCCAGCACCCGGCCGTGGCCGAATGCGCCGTGATCGGACTCGCGGACCCGTTGAAGGGCCAGCGTCCCAGCGGCTACGTCGTGCTCAAGTCAGGGGTGGATGTGCCCGAGGAGATCCTGGTCAAGGACCTCATCGCCCTGGTCCGGCGCGACATCGGCGCCGTCGCCGATTTCAAGCACGTCACCGTGGTGGAGGCTCTCCCCAAGACCCGCTCCGGGAAGATCCTGCGCAAGACCATGCGCCAGATCGCCGACGGCGAGGACTACGTGGTGCCCTCGACGATCGAGGACGCCGGCGTGATCGACCAGCTGATCGGGACCCTGCGCCCCGCCAGTAGTCCCCGCCAGCCAATCGCGCCCTAGCCCGACGCCGAGTAGGCATTTCGCGGCAGTGTTTCCGTGGAACATTGCCGCGAAATGCGCACTCGACGGGCCGGGAATGCAACTCACGTCTGGCCTCCATGCTCTTAGCTCGCATCTCCGGAGTGATGGGCTTGATAAGACCCGGACGCATCGCGGGCTCTTGTTCGGCGTGCCGGCCGGCGGTACGCTCCGCATACATTCCCGGCAATCGGCATGCGGGGACGTCCTACGAGGAGACTGACCGACCATGAGACGCCGTAACCGCTCGCCGGAGTCACCCGGGGCCAGCCTGGGCCATGTCAGAGCAATCTCATGGCTGATCATACTCGCGGCTCTACTGGTCAGCTGTGGCCCGGTTGGAGGCACGGAGCCACCCGCATCGATGGCAAAGCAAGCGACGTCAAGTGCGGAAAATATGCCATCTTCGGCACCGGCAAGCATTCGCGATACAAACGGAACCGATTGCATTACCCGTGACGAGTCAGGCCAACAAATATGGTTCGGCGAGGCGGACCCTCGCGTGGCCGCCTTGGGAAATGAGCTTCAGGCCATCAGTGATGAGCACAACGACCAGACCACGGGAGTCGCGCTGTGCTCGCATTACGAAGGAGCAATGATTTTTGTTGTATCGCCCAGCAAAGATGTGCAGCAATCCATCGCAAGAGTCGCTTCAAGATTTCCCGATCTGCAAGTGATCACCCGTGCCACCGCAGCTTCCATTTCCCAGTTGTTCGCCGTCGGTAGGAAACTGCTCAAGAGTCCAGACGTGCAGGGCATCGTTACGGGTGTCGGCCCGGACGTGAACTCCGGCGGACTTCGGATCACCGTGGCCAAGGACAAATGGCCATTGTCGGCGAACGAAAAGGGCCGAGTTGACGATGCCGTGAAGGTCATAAATGGCTCACGGCTGCCTCTCACCTACGAGCAGGGAGGTACCGCGGTATTGGATTGATCGACCCGAGCACGGGGGCGGAAGGCTTACGACGCCGGCCGGGTCCAGCGGTATTCGTTCTCCGGCCGCCCGGCGCGCCGTAACGTGCCGTCCGGGACACCGTGCCGGCGTCGGCGAGGTATTCCAGGTAGCGCCGGGCGGTGACCCGGGACATGCCCAAGGCATCCATGACCTCGCTGGCAGATACGGCCCCGGACTGCTGCTTCATGAAGTCCTGCACCGAGTCCAGCGTGGACGTGGCCAGCCCCTTGGGCAGCGGCAGCTCGGAGGGCGCCCGCAGGCTCGCAAAGGCCTGGTCCACATCGCTCTGAGACGCACCGGAACCGGCCTGTCCGGCGGCGGGGAGGCCAGCTGCTCCCGGAAGAGCCGGTAGCTTGCGAGCTTGTCCGCGAATGTGGCGAAGGTGAACGGCTTGATCAGGTACTGGACCACGCCGGTGGCCACCGCGCTGCGGACAATATTCAGTTCCCGGACGGCCGTGATGGCGATGATGTCCGCGAACAGCCCGGCGGCCCGCATCCGCCGCGCGATGTCCAGCCCGTGGAGATCCGGCAGGTTCATGTCCAGCAGCACAAGCTCCACCGGCGTGCCCGCCGCCGCGAAGTCCGTCATCAGCCGGAGCGCGGATTGACCGTCGGGGGCCGAACCGGCCAGCGTGAATCCCTCCAGCCGGCCGATGTAGGCGGCGTGGGCTGCCGCGGCGATGGGCTCGTCTTCGACGACGAGTACACGGATGTCGCTCATTGCTGTCCCTCGGTGGTCAGTGATGTCGCCGGTGGTGCCGCTGGCGATGTCGCCGCTAATGCCGCCGCCGATGTTGGCAGTGTGACCCGGAACAGAGCTCCGGCCGGGCTGGTGATTGTCATGGTACCGCCGAGCCGCTGCACCGCCTGGCGGACCAGGGCCAGGCCCAGGCCCCGCCCGAACGGCCCCGGCGATTTGGTGCTGAAGCCGTGCCGGAAGATGTCGTCCACGGCCTGCGGATCGATCCCGGGCCCGCTGTCTTCCACCGTGATCTCCAGGGCGCCGGGGAGGCTTGCACCGTGAGTTCCACGAGTCGCGGCGCCGGTGCCTCGGCCGCGGCGTCGATGGCGTTGTCCAGAAGGTTGCCCAGGATGGCCACAAGGTCCTGCACCGCCAGCCCGGTCACTGGAGCGGGCCCCTGCCCGTTCCCGCCGGTGTTGAGGGTCAACTCGACGCCCCGCTCGTGGGCCTCGGCCGCCTTGCCCATGATGAGGGCGCCCAGCACAGGCTCCTCGATGGAACTCACCAGGTCATCGGTCAGTCGCTGGCTGAGCTCAAGGTCCTGGGTGGCGAAGTCCAGGGCTTCCGTGCCCCGTCCCAGTTCCATCAGGGAGACGATCGTATGCAGCCGGTTGGCGTGCTCGTGCGTCTGGGCGCGCAGGGCATCGGAGAGCGTGCGCATGGTCTCCAGTTCGCTGCCGAGTGACTCGATTTCCGTGCGGTCGCGGATCGTGGCGACGGTCCCGTAGACGGCCGCGCCGGACCGTCCGGCGGCGGAGCCGGGCCCGACGGCCGGTCCCTGGTTCACCACCAGGATCCGCGAGCCCGTCAGGTGGATCTCGTCGAGGGCGGTCCGGCCCGATTCGAACAGTTCCCTGAGGCTGGGGGCCAGCGGGAGGTCCGCGAGCGACGGCGCCTCCTGCCGCCGCCGTCGGCCGCTGTGCCGTCGCGGTCGGCAGCAGAATCTCCGCCGTCAGACGTTCGGGGCGCGAGGCCCAGCAGTTCGGCGGCCTGGTCGTTGTACATCACCACCTTGCCCTTGGGATCGATCAGGATGACGCCTTCGCGGACCGAGTGGAGGACCGATTCGTAGTAGGCGAAAAGCTGGGCGAGCTGCTCCGGACCCCAGCCCCGGGTGACCTGCCGGAGGTACCGCCCCAGCAGCCAGGACGCCGCCGATCCGCCCGCGAGCAGGGCCAGCCCGATGGCGAGCAGCGCCGGCAGCCTGCCGGAGACGGCGATATCCACGGTGCGGACCGTTACCCCGGCCGCGACGAGGGCCCGCACCGTGCCGTCCGCGTCCTTGACCGGGGCGATGGTGCGGACGGAGGGGCCAAGGGTTCCGGCCGTGATTTCGGTGAAGACCTGGCCGTTCAGGGCGGCGTCGATGGACCCGATGTAGGGCTTGCCGAGTTCCTCGTCCTTGGGATGGGTCCACCGGGTGCGGTCGGGCGCCATGATCGTGATGAAGTCAGCGTCAGCGTCCTCCATGACCTTCAGGGCGTACGGCTGCAGGAGGGGCGTGGGATCCGCGGCGCCCGCCGCGTCCAGCACGAGCGGGTTGTCCGCCATGGTGGTCGCGACGGCCGCCATCCGCCGGCCGGCCTCGTCATAGGCCTGGTCGCGGGCATCAACGAACGTGGCCGTGCCGACGACGGCGGTCAGGGCCAGCATGAACAGCAGATGGGCCACAAACAGCCGTCGGGCGATGCTCCAGCGGTGGATCATCAACACCTTCCATGACCAATATGAACGCAAGGGTGATGCGCGTCACTCCATCCCCAATGATGGTGGAACACGCAGAACGGACGCGACGGGCCCACAGCCTGGTCCGCCGACTTCCAGCCTATCCAAGGAGAACACCATGGCCTCTCAACGAGGAGAGTCAGCGGCACTGGCCGCGGCGCCGGTCAAAAAGCGCAAGGGGCTCGACAAGTCCCATTATCTGTACATCGCGGTCATCGCTGCCGTCATCCTCGGCGCCCTGGTGGGGCTGATCTTCCCCGAGTTCGCCAAATCCCTGAAGCCCCTCGGTGACGGGTTCATCAAACTCATCAAGATGATGATCGGCCCGGTCATCTTCTGCACCATCGTGCTGGGCATCGGTTCGATCGCCAAGGCGGCCACCGTCGGCAAGGTCGGCGGGCTGGCGCTGGGCTACTTCATGGTCATGTCCACCTTCGCGCTGGCCATCGGCCTGGTAGTCGGCAACCTGATCCACCCGGGTGAGGGCCTCAAGCTGGCCCCCTACGATCCGACCAAGAAGGCCGCCACGGACAGCACCGTCGACTTCCTTCTAGGCATCATCCCCGGCGACATCCCGGTCCTGCCGACGCTGCTCGCCGCGCTCCTGGTGGGCTTCGCCCTCCAGCAGATGGGACCACAGGGCGCTCCGATCCTCAAGGCCGTCGGCTACGGCCAGGCCCTCGTCTTCCGCATCCTGGTCATGATCATGTGGCTGGCCCCGGTCGGAGCGTTCGGCGCGATCGCCGCCGTCGTCGGTGCCACCGGCATGCAGGCCATCCTCAGCATGGCGACCCTGATGGGCGCGTTCTACGTCACCTGCGCCCTGTTCATCGTGGTGATCCTCGGCGGTCTGCTCAAGATCGTGGCCGGCGTCAACATCTTCCGGCTGATGAAGTACCTCGGCCGCGAATACCTGCTGATCTTCTCCACGTCATCCTCCGAAGCCGCCCTGCCGCGCCTGATTGCGAAGATGGAACACCTGGGCGTGTCCAAGCCGGTCGTCGGCGTCACGGTCCCAACCGGATACTCTTTCAACCTTGACGGCACCGCCATCTACCTGACCATGGCGTCCCTGTTCGTCGCCAACGCCATGGGCACCCCGCTGGACCTCGGCGCCCAGGTGTCCCTGCTGATCTTCATGATCATTGCCTCCAAGGGCGCTGCCGGTGTCACCGGCGCCGGACTGGCCACCCTGGCTGCCGGACTCCAGGCCCACAAGCCGGAACTGCTTGGCGGCGTCGGCATGATCGTCGGCATCGACCGCTTTATGTCCGAAGCCCGGGCCCTGACCAACTTCACCGGAAACGCCGTCGCCACCGTGCTGATCGGCACCTGGGTCAAGGAGATCGACGGCGGACGCGTGGAGCGGGTCCTTGCCGGCGGCGAACCCTTCGACGAGCAGACGATGATCGCCGGACACGGCGTGCACGAGGCGGCCCCGGAAGCGACCACCGAGCCGGCCCGCCCGGTCCTGGCGAACGCCTGATTTCGCAGCACGACCCACGAGAACCGCCCGGACGCCCCCAAGGGTCCGGGCGGTTTCCGTCCCCGGACGGCAACCTTCGACTTCTACCAGAAGGTTGAGGCTCAAATATTGGCCGCTGTCAAGGTCCGCAGATTACCGTGTCGGGCGCTGTAACCTTGGGAGGAATAAGATCGGCGCTGGACGTTCAGGCAGATCGAAAAAGCAAGCAGATCAAAAATGCAGGCAGATCAAAAAGCAGGCTGATCAAGCAGGCAGAGAAATCACGCAGGCAGAATATCAAGCACGACCATCACCGTCATCGAAAGTGTGGATAGATACGTGAGCAGCGAACAGGGTTCAGCAACTCTGGAAGGCACCGAACTCGATCTGGAAGACGCCGTCATGGGCCCCACCGGGCGCCCTCAACGCGACTTTCCGGAGCCCGCGCCGCTGTCATCCCACGGCCCCGCGCGGGTCATCGCCATGGTCAACCAGAAGGGCGGAGTGGGTAAAACCACCTCCACCATCAACCTGGCTGCCGCGCTGGCCGAATACGGCCGCCGGGTGCTCCTCGTCGATTTCGACCCGCAGGGCGCCCTCTCCGCAGGCCTCGGCATCAACCCCCACGAACTGGACCTCACGGTCTACAACGTCCTGATGGACCGCAAGGTGGACATCCGTGACGCCATCCACAAGACCGGCGTCGAGAACGTGGACCTGCTCCCGGCCAACATCGACCTCTCCGCCGCGGAAGTCCAGCTTGTCAACGAGGTAGCCCGCGAGCAGGTGCTGGACCGCGCCCTCAAGAAGGTCGAGGACGATTACGACGTCGTCCTGATCGACTGCCAGCCCTCCCTCGGCCTGCTCACCGTCAACGCGCTGACCGCCGCCCACGGCGTCATCATCCCGCTCATCTGCGAATTCTTCGCCCTGCGCGCCGTCGCGCTGCTGGTGGAGACCATCGACAAGGTCCAGGACCGGCTGAACCCGCGGCTCCAGGTCGACGGCGTCCTGGCCACCATGTACGACGCCCGCACCCTGCACAGCCGCGAGGTGATCTCCCGCCTGGTGGAGGCCTTCGGCGACAAGGTCTTCGAGACCGTGATCAAGCGGTCCATCAAGTTCGCCGACGCCACCGTCGCGGCCGAGCCCATCACCAGCTACGCCGGCAACCACATCGGCGCCGATGCCTACCGCAACCTGGCCAAAGAGCTCATTTCGCGCGGCGGCGCGCCCTAGTCAGGACCGTGACGGTTACAGGGATCCCCACAGCGCAGCCGGAGACATCGCCGCCCGGGAAAAACCCGGGTTCGAGGTCCGGCTTGCCAACTTCACCGGCCCCTTCGACCTCCTGCTCGGCCTCATTTCCAAGCACCAGCTGGACATCACCGAGGTGGCGCTGTCCACCGTCACCGACGAATTCATCAAGTACATCAAGGGTCTGCAGAAACTGGGCGAGGAGTGGGCCCTTGATGAGGCCAGCGAATTCCTCGTCATTGCCGCCACCTTGCTGGACCTCAAGGCAGCCCGGCTGCTGCCGGCCGGCGAGGTTGAGGACGAGGAAGATATCGCCCTGCTGGAGGCCCGTGACCTCCTCTTCGCCCGGCTCCTGCAATACAAGGCTTTCAAGCAGGTGGCAGGCATGATGGGGTCCACCCTCGAGCTTGAGGCCGCCCGGTATCCCCGGCAGGTCGCGCTGGAAGGCCACTTCGCGGCTCTTCTGCCGGAACTCCTGTGGCGGCACACTCCGCAGCAGTTCGCCGCCCTCGCCGAGGCCGCCCTCAAACCCAAGGAAGCCGCACCCACCGAGGTGGGCCTTGCCCACCTGCACGGCACCCCCGTCAGCGTCAAGGAACAGGCCGAACTGCTGGGGCACCGGCTGCAGCTTGCCGGCCCGCTGACCTTCCGGGCACTGATCGCCGACGCCGAATCCACCCTCGTCGTCGTGGCACGCTTCCTGGCGCTGCTGGAGCTGTTCCGGGACAAGGCAGTGGCCTTTGAACAGTTGCTCCCGCTGGGGACCTGACGGTCCGCTGGACCGCCGACGGCGAAGCCTGGAGCAGCGCGAACCTGAGCGAAGAATATGAGGAGCAGCCGTGAGCGAAGCACCCGACACCGGTCCCGACGTCACCGGTCCCGACGTCGGCAGCCTCCCCGGCGGCGCCCGGGCGGCCCTCGAGGCGGTCCTCATGGTGATCGACCAGCCGGCGACGGCGGCAGAGCTCGCCGCCGGGCTGAACCTGACGGTCGACGTCGTCGAGGACCTGCTTGCGGAACTGCAGCGGGAGTATAACGGCTATACTGTTAATGCCCCGGATGTGGACGATGCCAGTTTCGCTATCAATACTGCTGGCTTTCGTGCCGCCCCCGGGGTTTTGAATTGCGGAATATCGCCGGAGGCTGGCGGATCTATTCCCGCGCGGAGTTCGCCGACATTGTTGGCGGGTTCGTGCTGGAGGGACAGACAGCCAGGCTGACGCAGGCGGCGCTCGAAACGCTCGCCGTCATCGCTTACCGCCAGCCCGTATCAAGGGCGCGGGTGTCTGCAATTCGAGGAGTCAACGTTGACTCTGTCGTGCGGACGCTGACGCAGCGGGGGCTGATCGAGGACTCAGGAAACGATCCGGAATCCGGGGCCATCCTGTACCGCACGACGTCGTATTTCCTCGAAAGAATGGGAATCGGCTCGGTGGCGGAACTTCCGCAACTTTCACCCCATCTTCCGGGGCTGGAAGGCATCGAAGAGTTCTACGACGCAGGAAGAATGTAGACATAATTGGTGCGGGCGCAACGGCCTGCACACGAGTATCCACCGGGGCGCTGTTCGCCCCAGCCTGCGGGTGCTGTCGGGAGACAGCGGCCGTGGACAACAAACGAAGGACGGGTCATGACACAGGCGGGACGCCAGGGTTCACCACGTAACAGTTCGGGACGCAACAGTGCCGGACAAAGCAAGGCCGGACAAAATAAGGCGCAGGGCTCCGGCCGCGGCGCCCAGGGCGGCGTAGGCCGCAGCGGCGGAGCCGACTACAAAGGCGGAAGCCGCGGCGGGGAGCAGGCTACAAGGGCGGCAGCGACCGCCCCTTCAAGCACCCCAAGCCCCGCGAAGAGGCCTTCATCGATCCGGACCTGCAGGGACCCGACGGCGCGCCGTCGGCGAGGGCCGCCTCCGGGGACTGGAAGTCCAAGGCGCCCTCCGGCAAGGAAGCGGCCCGCAAGGCCGCCGCCCGCAAGCCCGGCTTCGGCAAGGCCCCCGGCACGCCCGGGGCCCTCAAGCCCAAGCCGCGCATCGGCGCCGGGGCGGCCAAGGCCACCGGTTCCCGTGCCTTCGGCAGCGAACGCTTCGGACAGAGCCTCGGGCCCGTCCGCAAGCCGGCCCGCAAGCGCGGACCCCGCGCCGAGGTGCCCCAGTCCGACTTGCACGACCAGGACGGCATCCGCCTCCAGAAGGTCATGGCGTCCGCAGGCGTCGCCTCACGGCGTGTCTGCGAAGAAATGATCGCCGAGGGCCGGGTTGAGGTCGACGGCCAGGTAGTCACCGAGCTCGGTGTCCGCGTGGACCCGAAGTCCGCCGTGATCCACGTCGACGGTCTCCGCATCCAGCTGGACGAGAACATGGTCTACATGGTGTTCAACAAGCCCAAGGGCGTTGTCTCCACGATGGAAGACCCGGACGGCCGCCCGTGCATCAGCGACTTCGTCCGCAACAGCCACGGCGAACGCCTGTTCCACGTCGGACGCCTCGACGTCGCCACCGAGGGACTGCTGCTGCTGACCAACGACGGCGAACTCGCCAACCGCCTGACGCACCCGTCCTACGAAGTGCCCAAGACCTACCTCGTGCAGGTCCGCGGGCCGTTCCCGCAGGGTATCGGCGCCGAGCTGAAGGCCGGCGTCGAACTCGAAGACGGCATCGCTTCGGTGGACTCCTTCAAGCTCGTTGACTCCACCCCGGGCCACGTGCTGATCGAGGTCGTGCTGCACTCGGGCAAGAACCGGATCGTCCGCCGCCTGTTTGACGCCGTCGGTTTCCCGGTGCTCCGCCTGGTCCGCGTGAAGGTCGGGCCCATCGGCCTGGGCGACCAGCGCCAGGGCAGCATCCGCAACCTCGGCAAGCAGGAAGTCGGCCACCTGCTGGCATCCGTAGGGCTGTAGGCATGTCCGCCTTTCGCACCCACGGCCGCGGCCACCTCAACGGTCCGGTCGTGGTCGTGGGGACCGGGCTCCTTGGCACCAGCATCGGGCTGGGACTGCGGGGCCGCGGAGTGGCAGTCTTCCTCTCCGACCCTCGCCCACCAACCAGGCTGTCGCCGTCGACATCGGCGCCGGCCTGCCTTTGGCGCGCCTTGACGGCGAGCAGCCGGAACTCGTAGTGGTCGCAGCACCGCCGGATGTCACCGCGGATGTTGTGGAACGCGCCCTCAAGGACTACCCCGAGGCCACTGTCGTGGACATCGCCAGCGTCAAGGCCGGCATCCAGGCCGAGCTCCGCACCCGCGGCGCCGACCTCAGCCGGTACGTGGGCACCCACCCGATGGCGGGCCGCGAAAAGTCGGGTCCCGTCGCCGCCCGCGGCGAACTGTTCACCTCGATGCCGTGGGTCCTGTGCCCTCGGAAGAGACCCTTCCGCAGGCCCTCAAGACGGCGCGCGCGCTGGCCGGGGACCTCGGCGCCGTCGTCTCCGAGTTCGGGGCTGAGGAACACGACGAGGCGGTGGCGCTTGTCTCGCACGTGCCCCAGGTGGTGTCCTCACTCGTGGCCAGCCGGCTGCAGGGCACACCCCTGCATGCGCTGTCCCTCGCCGGCAACGGACTGCGGGACGTCACGCGGATCGCGGCGAGCGACCCCACCCTGTGGGTCCAGATCCTCGGCGCGAACGCGGACAAGGTCGTGGAAATCCTGCACGGGGTCCGCGAAGACCTCAACCGGCTCATCGGCACGCTCGAGAACCCGACGGCGCCCGGCGCCCGGCTGGACCTCGCGCAACTGATCAGCGAAGGCAACGCCGGGCAGTCGCGCATCCCGGGCAAGCACGGCGGGCCGCCGCAGGCCTACTCCTGGCTGACCGTCCTGGTGGACGACACGCCCGGACAGATCGCCAAACTCCTGACGGAAATCGGCGAGATCGGCGTCAACCTCGAGGACCTCCGGCTGGACCACTCCTCGGGACAGAACGTGGGCATGGTGGAAATCTCCGTGCTGCCCAACAAGCACGAAATGTTAATCGAAGCCCTCAATGATCGCGGATGGCGGGTACTCCAGTAATGACCCAGGAACTTATTGAAAGCGTGGACATCCTCCGTCCCGGGAAAAGCCTCGTCGTCGCAATCGACGGGCCCTCCGGATCGGGCAAGTCCAGCGTCAGCAAAGAGGTGGCGCGCCGGCTCAAGCTTGCCTACCTCGACACCGGTGCCATGTACCGCGCCCTGACCTGGTTCTGCCTGGACAGCGGCACGGACCTGGACGACGGCGCCGCGGTGGAAACTGCCGCCGAGAACCTCCCGCTGGAAATCAGCACGAGCCCGCTGGAGGAATACGTCCGGGTCGGCGGCACCGACGTCACCCTCGCGATCCGGGAGCCGTCGATATCCGCCGCCGTCAGCGCCGTCGCCACCACCCTGGGCGCCCGCACCGAACTGATCCGCCGGCAGCGCGAGCTGATCGAAAAGCACCACCGCCGCATGGTGGTCGAAGGCCGGGACATCACCACCGTCGTTGCGCCCCATGCCGAAGTGCGGATGCTGCTCACCGCGAGCGAGGAGGCGCGGCTGCGCCGCCGGGGCATCCAGCTCGGCGGCAGCCAGAACGCCGAACAGCTCGCCGCGCAGGTAACCCAGCGCGACGCGAAGGATTCGACCGTGGTGAACTTCACCCGGGCCGCCGACGGCGTGGTGACGCTGGACTCCTCGGAGCTCGACTTCGCCGAGACCGTCGACGCCGCGCTCAGCATCGTCAACGGCATCGTCAACCATCAGGCCCTCAACCGTGACTGACGCCGGGCAGCGGCAGGACATGTCTCCTGCCCGGGATTCCGACGCCACCGTGCCGGCCCGCTGGACCACCCTCTGGAGCCGGCCCGTGGGCTGGACCCTGAACCACGTCCTGTACCGGACCTCGGTGACCGGCCGTTCGAACGTCCCGGCGACCGGTCCGGTGATCTTCGCCGGCAACCACATCAGCTTCCTGGACGGGCCGGTGATGTTCGGGGCATCCCCGCGTGCCATGCACATCCTGGTCAAGAAGGAGATGTTCACCGGTTTCCTCGGCCGGGTGCTCCAGGCCTCCGGCCAGCTGGCGGTGGACCGCACGGGCGACCGGGCGGCCCTCCTGACGGCCAGGAATGTGCTGGACGCCGGACGGTGCGTCGGTATCCTTCCCGAGGGGACGCGGGGGAGCGGCGAGGCCTCCGCCATCAACAAGGGCGTCGCCTGGCTGGCGCTGAACTCCGGTGCCACCGTGGTCCCCGTGGCCATCCTTGGTACCCGGACCGGCGGAGAACACCTCGACGCCGTTCCGCGGCTGCGCCGGCGTTTGCACGTCAGCTTCGGCGGAGCCCTCAACGTCAGCCGCAGGCCCGGCGAGACCGGGCGTGTTTCAATGGACAGGGCCGGGACCGAGATCCGCGCCGCGCTGGCCCGCCATGTCCAGGACTCGATCCAAAGAACCGGGCAGCCCCTGCCCGACGCGGATTCCCCGCAAGAACGTCATGAAGCAGCAGCCGGGACGCCGGCAGATCACCCCATAAGGAAAGTGCAATGAGCGATACGACTCAAACCTCCGGCCCGTTTGGCGCCGGCGAAGACGAATACACGCCCACCGGCACGGACCAGGTGGCCGAACACCTTGCCGCCCTGGACGATGAGGAAGCCGAGCTCCGCGCGGCTTCTCCGGGCCGGCCTGGACGACTACGAGCTGGATGAAGACGACGCCGCGCTCCTGAGCGGCGAGTACGACGACGAGGATTTCGACGGCCCGGTCAAGCTTGACCCGGTCCTGGCGATCATCGGCCGGCCCAACGTGGGCAAGTCAACCCTGGTGAACCGAATCCTCGGCCGCCGCGAAGCCGTGGTGGAAGACACCCCCGGCGTCACGCGTGACCGCGTGATGTACTCGGCGACCTGGAATGGCCGGAACTTCACGGTGGTCGACACCGGTGGCTGGGAGCACGATGCCCGCGGCATCCACGCCCGTGTTGCCGAGCAGGCCGAGATGGCCGTGGAACTCGCCGACGCCGTGCTGTTCGTCGTCGACTCCGCCGTCGGCGCAACGGCCACGGATGAAGCCGTAGTTAAGATGCTCCGCCGTTCCAAGAAGCCGGTCATCATGGTGGCCAACAAGGTGGACGACTTCGCGCAGGAAGCAGACTCGGCAACCCTCTGGGGCCTCGGTTTCGGCGAGCCGTACCCGGTATCGGCTTTGCACGGCCGCGGCGTCGCCGACCTCCTGGACCACGTGATGGACACGCTGCCCGAGTTCTCCACCATCGAAGGCCTGGAGCGTTCCGGCGGTCCGCGCCGGATTGCCCTGATCGGGCGTCCGAACGTTGGCAAGTCCTCGCTGCTGAACAAGCTGGCCGGCTCCGAGCGCGTTGTGGTGGACAACACCGCCGGCACCACCCGTGACCCGGTGGATGAGTTCATCGAACTCGGCGGCCGCACCTGGCGTTTCGTGGATACCGCCGGTATCCGCCGCCGCCAGCACATGGCGCAGGGCGCCGACTTCTACGCCTCGCTGCGGACGCAGAGCGCCCTCGAAAAGGCGGAGGTCGCCGTCGTGCTCCTCGCGGTGGACGAGGTGCTCAGCGAGCAGGACGTCCGCATCCTGCAGCTGGCCATCGAATCCGGCCGTGCCCTGGTTCTGGCGTTCAACAAGTGGGACCTGCTGGACGACGAGCGCCGCACCTACCTGGAGCGCGAAATCGAGCAGGACCTGGCCCACGTGGCGTGGGCGCCGCGCGTGAACATTTCGGCGCTGACCGGCTGGCACAAGGACAGGCTGGTCCCGGCCCTGGACACCGCCCTGGAGAGCTGGGACAAGCGCATCCCCACCGGCCGGCTCAATGCGTTCCTTGGCGAACTGGTCGCGGCGCACCCGCACCCGGTCCGCGGCGGCAAGCAGCCCCGCATCCTCTTCGGCACCCAGGCCTCCAGCCGTCCGCCGAAGTTCGTGCTCTTCACCACCGGATTCCTGGACCCGGGCTACCGCCGCTTCATTACCCGCCGGCTCCGCGAAACCTTCGGATTCGAGGGCACACCGATCGAGGTCAACATGCGTGTGCGGGAAAAGCGCGGCAAGAAGCGTTAGTTCCGGACCGCCCGCCGAGGAAAAGTTCCCGTGACAGGCCAAAAGTGTCACGGGCACCCTCCGGGATCGTGTAAGCTTTTCAAGGTGGTTCGGCCGGACTGCTCAGATGAAATCTTCTGGATACACAGGGGATGGAATCGGGAGCGGAGAACGGCGGAACCAGCGGGCTGTAGCGCAGCTTGGTAGCGCACTTGACTGGGGGTCAAGGGGTCGCAGGTTCAAATCCTGTCAGCCCGACCAACAGAAAGTACCCCGTCATTCCCGATCAGGGAGTGGCGGGGTTTTCTGCTTCCCGGGTGCGGCTCGCCGGGCGCGGCTCGCCGGGAGCGGGTCACTGGACACGCCCGGGCAGTTGCGCTTTATTTCAGGAACCGCGACGTCCGGCGGTCGGCCAGGATTTTGCCCTGCGTCTGGCACCCGGGACAGTACTGCAGGGCGGTATCGGCGAACGACACCTCGCGGACGGTGTCGCCGCACACCGGGCACGCTTCACCGGCCCGGCCGTGGACCCGCATGTGGCTCCGCTTCGTGTCCTTGAGTTCAGCGGGCGGCTTCCCGCCGGCTTCCCGGAGGGCCGTCCCGAGCACGCTGTGGATCGCGTCGTAGAGCCGGCCGACCGCCTCCCGGTCCAGAGACTTCGCCAGGGCGAAGGGGGCATCCGGGCCGCATGCAGGATCTCGTCGCTGTAGGCGTTGCCGATGCCGGCCATCACACTTTGGCTCCGCAGCACCCCCTTGATCTGGTGCGGACTGGCCGCGAGAATGCCCGCCAGGGTGTCGGCGTCGAACCCTTCACTGAAAGGATCGGGCCCGAGGGCGGCGATTCCGGGAACGTCGGAGGGATCCCGGACCACATACACCGCCAGGCTCTTCTTCGTTCCGGCCTCGGTCAGGTCGAGGCCGAGCGGGCCGGAGCTGCCGGCAAATGACAGCCGCGCCGCGATGTAGCCCTTGCCCGGTTTCAGCGGTGTCTCGGTGGGTGCATCGGTGAAGCGGACCCAGCCGCCCGCGCCAGGTGGAAGACAAAGAACAGCCCTTCGGCTTCCAGGCTGACGAACTTGCCGAAGCGGCGCACGCCCGTCACCGTCCGGCCCTCCAGCGAGGAGAAGGGCGGATCAGCGGTTTTCAGCACGGCGAAAGAGACGATCTGGACCTTAGCGACGACGGCGCCCCGCAGGTGCCCGTCCAGAAAGTCCGCGAGGGCCGCCACTTCCGGAAGCTCTGGCATTGCCTAGCCGATTTCGGTGTTTTCGGTCATCGCTTCATGATGCCAGAGTCCTCCCGGGCCCGCCCGGATATGCCTATACTTTCACCGGCGGACAGTTCAGCTGGCCGCCGAAGACAATGGTGGTTGACCCGATGAAAGGCCCGTCATGAGCATCATTCCCGAAGAGCTGTCCTACACCGCAGAACACGAGTGGGTTTCCGCTCCGAACGCCGACGGTGTGGTGCGCGTGGGTATCACTGATTTTGCCCAGGACGCGCTGGGGGACGTCGTCTACGCGCAGATGCCGGAGGCCGGCACCGCGATCAAGGCAAACGACGTCATTGGCGAGGTCGAGTCCACCAAGAGCGTCAGCGACATCTACGCCCCGGTCTCCGGTGAAGTGGTGGCCCGGAACGAGGCCCTGGACACCGATTCCGCCCTGATCAACTCGGATCCCTACGGTGAGGGCTGGCTGATGGAAATCAAGCTCGCGGAGGCCGACGCGATCGAGTCGCTCCTCAGTGCATCGGAGTACGAACAACAGGTAGGCTAAAGCTAAAGGCCATTCGGGCCGGGGCGTTGGGACAACCGCTGGGAAACCAGCCGAACAACGCCCCGCCGGAGGGCTGTATCCCGGATTTGCGAGGCTTTTCCGGACGGCATGCGTTGTTTGCAGGGGGACACCTGCAGCGAATGGAGGAATCAATGTTTGGGCACGAACGCAACAACACCGGTGACGGTTTTGGCACGGGTGGAGTGAAGGCTTCGGAGACCACGTCGATCAACCTCACCCCGGTCCGCGACGAACCCACTATCGCCCCGAAACTCTCGGCTGAGGAGCGGGCCGCCGTGGAGGCGCTGCCGTACGGCTCCGCCCTGCTGGTGGCGCACAGCGGACCCAACACGGGCGCCCGATTCCTGCTGGACTCAGACACCACGACGGCGGGCCGGCACCCGGATGCCGACATCTTCCTCGACGACGTCACGGTTTCCCGCCGTCACGTCGAGTTCCGCCGCACGGCGCGCAGCTTCGAAGTGGTGGACACTGGAAGCCTGAACGGCACCTACGTGAACCACGACCGCGTCGACAGCGTGGAGCTGAAGTCCGGCAACGAAGTGCAGATCGGGAAGTTCCGTCTTACTTTCTACCTGAGCCCTGCCCGCGCAGCAGGCAACGTCTGATTCCGGGGTAGCTGCCTGTGGCCATGGCACAAGCGGAACGGCGCGGACCCCAGGTTCTGAACATCGGGGAAGTCCTGGCTCAACTGAGCGACGATTTCCCCAGCATGACCGCGTCGAAAATCCGGTTCCTCGAGGAAAAGGGTTTGATCAACCCCCAACGGACCCCTGCCGGTTACCGGCAGTACGCCGAGAACGACGTCGAGCGGCTGCGCTTCGTGCTGTCCCTCCAGCGGGACCAGTACCTGCCGCTGAAGGTCATCAAGGACTACCTCGATGCGATCGACCGCGGGGAACGCCCCGAGAACCTGCCCCCGGCGTCACGGTCTCGCCGCGGATTGTCTCCGAGGAACTGGCTTCCGAACTGCACAACCGGGTCCGCCGGCTCAGCGAGGAACAGCTCCGGGCCGAGTCCGGGGCGAGCGTTCCGCTGGTCGAATCGCTCCTGAGCTTCGGCCTGATCGGGCATGTCAACGGCAAATTCGATGAGAACGCCCTCCAGGTGGCCCGCGCCTGCGTGCAGCTGGAGCATCACGGCCTGGAACCGCGGCACCTGCGGCCGTTCCAAGCGGCCGCCGACCGGGAGTTCGGACTTGTGGAGCGCGCGGTGGCCACCCTGACCTCCCGCAAGGACGCCGCCTCCCACGCCCGGGCCGCCGAGGCCGCCCGGGAGATCAGCGAATTGTGCCTGACGCTGCACCGCGCGCTGGTCCAGGACCGCATCTCGAGGATGGACATCTGATGATTGAGGTGGAAATTGTAGGCGTGCGGATCGAACTGCCGTCGAACCAGCCGCTCGTCCTGCTCAAGGAAATCCACGGGGAGCGGCACGTGCCGATCTGGATCGGCACGCCCGAGGCCAGCGCGATCGCCCTGGCCCAGCAGGGGTGGTGCCGCCGCGCCCCATGACGCACGACCTGCTGATCGACGTCGTCGAGTCCCTCGGCCACAACATCGTCAGCGTCAATATCGTGGCCGTGGAGGACAACATTTTCTACGGGCAGCTTCAGTTCGAGAACGGGACCACCGTCAGCTCCCGCGCCTCGGATGCCCTGGCACTCGCCCTCCGCGCCAAGTGCCGGATCTGGTGCGCCGACGCCGTGATGGAAGAGGCCGGCGTCCGGATCACCGAACACGACGAGGGCGAAGACACCCACCCGGGACCCGCCGTCGACGAAGAGGGGAGCTGCGCAGGTTCCGCGAGTTCCTCGACGACGTCGAGCCTGAAGACTTCGCCGGTTGAGCGGGCTGACGCCTCGCAAAGCTTAAAGTCGAGGATGAAAGTTTCGACACGCCCCGGCAATACCCCGAACGTCTTTGACCTTGGGCCCCGGCAGGCCTAACGTCAGAAGTACAAGTTCCCATTGCATGCAACAGCCGCTCAGGTCACACTGGGAGGTGCAGCCCCGGCAGAATCACACGGATGAATTTTATCCACCTGTGATTCGTTTTTGCTAGGCATAACCGGCTGTTGGTGCATTTTCCGCAGGGGAGCCATGACAAGGAGGATCCACGTGAGTCCGAAAGGCGAAGCAGGCGAGCTGAAGCAGCCCTCGACGGCTGGTGTAGCCGTGCCCGCTAGCGGTGCCCAGGGCCTGCTGTTCACCGAGGATCTCCCTGTCCTGGACGAGGACGCGGGCTACCGCGGTCCCACTGCCTGCAAAGCGGCCGGCATCACGTACCGCCAGCTGGACTACTGGGCGCGCACCGGGCTGGTGGAGCCCGCCGTCCGCGGTGCTGCTGGCTCAGGCTCCCAGCGGCTCTACGGCTTCCGCGACATCCTGGTCCTCAAGGTGGTCAAGCGCCTCCTCGATACCGGCGTCTCCCTGCAGCAGATCCGCACCGCCGTCGAGCACCTCAGGGAACGCGGCGTGGAGGACCTTGCCCAGATCACCCTCATGAGCGACGGCGCCAGCGTGTACGAGTGCACCTCGGCGGACGAAGTCATCGACCTCGTCCAGGGCGGCCAGGGCGTCTTCGGCATCGCCGTCGGCCGTGTCTGGCGCGAAGTGGAAGGCAGCCTGGCGGCACTTCCCAGCGAGCACGCCAGCGACCAGACGTTTCCCGACGACGAACTCAGCAAGCGCCGGGCCGCCCGCAAGATCGGCTAGGCTGCAGCTGCCTTAATAACACTGCACCAAACAGCAACGCGGGGTCACTTACCGCCCATCACAGCATGAATGATGGGCGGTAAGTGACCCCGCGTTGTTTTCGTTGTGGGCGCCGCCGGGGCGGGCCCGACCGCTTAGTGGTGGACACGCTCCCGGACCGGGGCGCCGGTCTGCCGGCGGTCCGTGTCCAGCACATTCGCCAGCAGGGTGTCGAACAGGGCGGCGGCGTTCTTCGCCGATTCGCCCGGCCAGTGGTGGATGGAGTGTGCGGCGCCCTGGATCTGCTGCCAGTTGGCCTGCTCCGGGATGTGCGGGGATAGCAGCAGCCCGCCGAACATGGCGTCCATCTCTGAAAGCCGGAAGGTGTGCTCCGCGGAGCCGGTGCGCACCCGGTTGGCGACGATCCCGGCAGGGGAGAGGTTCGGGGCGAATTCCTGGCGGAACAGCTGGATGGCGCGCATGGTGCGTTCCGTGCCCGCGACCGAGAACAGCCCGGGCTCGGCCACGAGCGTGACTTTGTCGCTGGCGGACCAGGCCATCCTGGTGAGCCCGTTAAGGGAGGGCGGGCAGTCCACGAGGACCAGCTCATAGTTCTGTGCACCGGCCAGCACGGTGGAGAGCGGCGCAGGTCGCGGCGGCCCAGGTCGGGGCGGTCGTAGATGCCCGTGTAGGCGGAGCCGACGGCCACATCCAGGACCGGCGCGGCGGAGCCGGCGGGGACGACGCCGTTGGCGTGGGCCCGTTCCACCCAGCCGCTGGGGACCACGTTCTCGGCCAGGCGTGCCCGGCGGGGGCCTTGAGCATCCGGCCGATATCCTGCTGGTCACCCGGCCGGACGCCGAGGGCCGTGCTGGCATCCGCGTGCGGATCAAGGTCGACGACGAGGGTGGGGATGCCGGCGGCCAATGCCGCGGACGCCAATCCGGTGGTCACCGATGTCTTGCCGACACCGCCTTTGAGGCTGCTGATGCTGACTACTTGCACTTGAAAAACCAATACCTAACGCCGGTTGCCGGGACGGGGTCCTGCCGGCTCCTGCGTTCTCCGGAGCCGGGGCGAGCATGCGCCACCCACCCACTCATCATATGTTGCCGTCCCGAGGAAACCTGTCTCATCGGGTGCCGGGGCGGCAGATCATGGATAAGCTTCCATCAGGGGCGCAGGCCGCCCTTGGCTAATCCGGTATCCCTACGTGACGCACGCCCCTGTGACGGTCGCCACAATAGTTTGTGTTTGCCCGTTCACGTCTTAGACACTGTGACCAATTACAGATACACCCGCGATGATGCAGGAGAAGTATGTTTTCGAAGATTCTGGTGGCCAACCGCGGCGAAATCGCGATCCGTGCCTTCCGCGCCGGCTACGAACTTGGCGCCAAGACCGTGGCAGTCTTCCCGCACGAGGACCGCAACTCAATCCACCGCCAGAAAGCCGACGAGGCCTATCTGATCGGTGACGAGGGCCATCCTGTCCGGGCCTATCTCGACGTCGACGAAGTGGTGCGGGTGGCCAAGGAAGCGGGGGCCGACGCCATTTACCCCGGCTACGGCTTCCTCTCCGAGAACCCGCGCCTGGCCCGGTCCGCCGCCGCGGCCGGCATCACCTTTGTGGGTCCGCCCGCCGAGGTCCTGGAACTCGCCGGCAACAAGGTCGCAGCCCTTGAGGCGGCCCGCAAGGCCGGCGTGCCGGTCCTGAAATCCAGCCAGCCCTCGAAGGACCTCGAGGAACTGATCGCCGCCGCCGATGAGATCGGTTTCCCCATTTTCGCCAAGGCCGTCGCCGGCGGCGGCGGGCGCGGCATGCGCCGCGTCGACACCCGCGAGGCCCTGCCCGAAGCCCTGCAGGCCGCCATGCGCGAAGCGGACGCGGCCTTCGGCGACCCCACCATGTTCCTGGAGCAGGCCGTCCTGCGCCCCCGCCACATCGAGGTCCAGATCCTGGCCGACGCGGAGGGCAACGTGATGCACCTCTTCGAACGCGACTGCTCCATCCAGCGCCGCCACCAGAAGGTCATCGAGATCGCCCCGGCACCGAACCTCGACGAAGGCATCCGGCAGGCGCTGTACCGCGACGCCGTGAAGTTCGCCAAGGCACTGAACTACGTCAACGCCGGCACCGTTGAATTCCTCGTAGACACCGTGGGCGAGCGGGCGGGCCAGCACGTCTTCATCGAAATGAACCCGCGCATCCAGGTCGAGCACACCGTCACCGAGGAAGTCACCGACGTCGACCTCGTCCAGGCCCAGCTGCGCATCGCCTCGGGAGAGACCCTCGCGGACCTGGGCCTCTCCCAGGAGACGGTCCAGCTCAAGGGCGCCGCCCTGCAGTGCCGCATCACCACGGAGGACCCGGCCAACGGCTTCCGGCCCGACGTCGGCAAGATCACCGGTTACCGTTCGGCCGGCGGCGCAGGCGTCCGGCTCGACGGCGGCACCGTGTATTCCGGCGCCGAGATCAGCCCGCACTTCGACTCGATGCTGGTCAAGCTGACCTGCCGCGGCCGCGAATACCCGGCCGCCGTGGCCCGGGCCCGCCGGGCCCTCGCGGAGTTCCGCATCCGCGGCGTCTCCACCAACATCTCCTTCCTGCAGGCCGTCCTGGACGACGCCGACTTCATTGCCGGAAACGTGGCCACCTCATTCATCGACGAACGCCCCGAACTGCTTAAAGCACGGGTGTCGGCGGACCGCGGCACCAAGCTGCTGACCTGGCTCGCCGAAGTCACTGTGAACAAGCCCAACGGCGAACTCACGGTCCACAGCGATCCCGCCGCCAAGCTGCCGGCCCTGGACGAGGCAGCGGCCCTGCCGGGCTCCCGCCAACGGCTGCTGGAGCTGGGGCCGGAAGGCTTCGCGGCGGCACTGCGCGCCCAGGACGCCGTCGCCGTCACGGACACCACGTTCCGCGACGCCCACCAGTCCCTGCTGGCCACCAGGGTCCGCACCCGCGACCTCGTGGCCGCCGCCCGGCCGTCTCCAAGCTCCTCCCGGAACTGCTGTCCGTCGAGGCCTGGGGCGGTGCCACCTACGACGTCGCCCTCCGATTCCTCGGCGAGGATCCCTGGGACCGGCTCGCCGCACTGCGCAAGGCCCTGCCGAACGTCTGTCTGCAGATGCTCCTCCGCGGCCGCAACACGGTCGGCTACACCCCGTACCCGGAAGAAGTGACGGTTGCCTTCGTCAACGAGGCCGCCGCCACCGGCATCGACATCTTCCGCATCTTCGATGCGCTCAACGACGTCAACCAGATGGCCCCGGCCATCCGCGCGGTCCGCGAGACCGGCACGGCCGTCGCCGAAGTGGCCCTGTGCTACACCGCGGACATGCTGGACCCGAACGAGACGCTCTACACCCTGGACTACTACCTTGAGCTGGCCCAGAAGATCGTCGACGCCGGCGCGCACATCCTGGCGATCAAGGACATGGCCGGCCTGCTGCGTCCCGCCGCCGCTGCCCGGCTGGTGTCGGCACTGCGCGAACGCTTCAGCCTCCCGGTGCACCTGCACACCCACGACACCGCGGGCGGGCAGCTGGCGACGCTGCTGGCAGCCGTCGACGCCGGCGTGGACGCCGTGGACGTGGCTTCCGCCTCGCTGGCCGGCACCACCAGCCAGCCCTCCGCCTCCGCCCTGGTTGCCGCCCTAGCCCACACGCCCCGCGACACCGGACTGAACCTCGCGAACGTATGCGCCCTGGAACCGTACTGGGAAGCCGTGCGCCGGGTCTATGCACCCTTCGAATCCGGCCTCCCGGGACCCACCGGACGGGTCTACCAGCACGAGATCCCCGGCGGCCAGCTCTCCAACCTGCGCCAGCAGGCGATGGCGCTGGGACTCGGCGAACGGTTCGAGGCCATCGAGGACATGTACACCGCGGCGGACCGCATCCTCGGCCGGCTGGTCAAGGTCACCCCGTCCTCCAAGGTCGTCGGCGACCTCGCCCTGCACCTCGTGGGACTCAACGCCGATCCCGCGGACTTCAACGAGAACCCGCAGAAGTATGACATCCCGGATTCCGTGATCGGGTTCCTGTCCGGTGAACTGGGCGATCCTCCGGGAGGCTGGCCGGAGCCGTTCCGCACCAAGGCCCTGCAGGGGCGCACGGTGAAGGTCCGCGACGTGGAGCTCAGCGCCGAGGACAGCGCCGCCCTCAAGTCCGATTCCAAGACCGTGCAGCAGACCCTCAACCGGCTGCTCTTCGCGGGCCCCACGAAGGACTACCAGAAGAGCGTGGAGACCTACGGCAACCTCTCGGTCCTGGACACCCGCGACTACCTCTTCGGGCTGCAGCGCGGCGCCGAGCACGAGATCGAGCTGGAGAAGGGCGTCAACCTGATCGCGTCGCTCGAAGCGGTTTCCGAGCCGGATGAGAAGGGCATGCGCACGGTCATGTGCACGCTCAACGGCCAGTCCCGGCCGGTGTCGGTCCGCGACCGTTCCGTGATCAGCAACGTCAAGGCCGCCGAACGCGCCGACACCTCCCAGCCGGGCCAAGTGGCCGCACCGTTCGCCGGCGCCGTCACCCTGACCGTCAAGGCAGGGGAAGCGGTCAAGGCCGGCGACACCGTCGCCACGATCGAGGCCATGAAGATGGAAGCGTCCATTACGACGCCGGTCGCCGGCACGGTCTCGCGCCTCGCCGTCGGTGCGATCGAACAGGTCCAGGGCGGGGACCTGCTGCTGGTCGTCGAATAGCGGCAGCGAACAACCTCGAGCCGGACACAAAAGGGACCCTCCGCTGATGCGGAGGGTCCCTTTGCTGTTGTGCTTAGACCTGGGTGGGACGCGGGGTGCCGTACATCTCCTCGATGACGTTCTCAAAGTCCTTCATCACCTGGGCGCGCTTGACCTTCATCGAGGGCGTCAGGTGGCCGGAGGCCTCGGTGAAGTCGGCGGCACAATCCGGAACGACTTGATCGCCTCGGCCTGGGACACCGACTGGTTGGCGCCGTTGATGAGCTCCTGCACGGCGGCCTTGACCACCGGGTTGTCGGTGGCTTCGGCGATGGTGGTCGAGGCGGGCAGCCCGTGGCGGTGCAGCCAGCCGGGCAGCGCTTCCTCGTCGAGGGTGACCAGGGCGCCGATGAAGGGGCGGTTGTCACCCACCACCAGCACCTGGGACACCAGCGCGTCGGCACGGATCTGGTCCTCCAAGAGGGCCGGCACCACGTTCTTGCCGCTGGCCGTGACGATGATTTCCTTCTTCCGGCCCGTGATGGTCAGGAAGCCCTGCTCATCGAGCTGGCCGATGTCGCCGGTGCGGAACCAGCCGTTGTCGAAGGATTCGGCGGAGAGGTCCTCGCGCTTGTAGTAGCCGCGCATCACGCAGACGCCCTTGGCGAGGATCTCGCCGTCGTCGGCGATCTTCACGGCGTTGCCGGGAATCGGGGCGCCGACGGTGCCGATCTTGATGAGCTCCGGCGTGTTCACGGTGACGGGGGCCGTGGTCTCGGTCAGTCCGTAGCCCTCCAGGATCTGCATGCCGATGCCCTGGAAGAAGTGTCCCAGCCGCTCGCCCAGCGGGCCGCCGCCGGAGACGGCGTGGGCTACCTCGCCGCCCATGGCGGCGCGGAGCTTGCTGTAGACGAGTTTGTCGAAGAGCGTGTGCTTGAGCTTGAGGCCCAGGCCGACCTTACCGGCCTGGCGGGCGCGGGAGAACTCGATCGCGGTGTCCGCGGCGCGGTGGAAGATGGCGCCCTTGCCGCCGTCCTCGGCCTTGGTGAGCGCCGAGTTGTAGACCTTCTCAAAGACCCGCGGCACCGCGAGGATAAAGGTCGGCTTGTAGCTCTGCAGGTCCGGCAGGAGGTTCTTGATGTCGGGCGTGTGCGCCACGGTGACGCCGGCGGCGACGGCGAGCACCGAAATGAACCGCGCGAACACGTGCGCGAGCGGCAGGAACATGATGGTCCGGGCCTGCTCGTGCACGATCTTGTTCAGCGAGGTGGCCAGCGCGTTTTCCGAGAGTTCCACGAAGTTGCCGTGGGTCAGCTCGCAGCCCTTCGGCGGCCCGTGGTGCCCGAGGTGTAGATGATGGTCGCAAGGTCCGTGAGCGACGCCAGGCTGCGCCGGGCCTCCAGCTCTTCGTCGGTGACGGCCGCGCCGGCGGCGCGGACCTCGTCGAGGCCCTTTCCTTCAAGCTGCCACACGTGGGCCAGGTCGGTGAGCCCTTCCGACGTGGCGGCCTGCCGGATGATGTTCTCGTGGTGCGCGGACTCGCCGAAGGCGGCGACGGCGCCGGAATCGCCCAGGTTCCACGCAACCTGCGAGGGGAGGACGTCTCGTAGATCGGCACCGACACGGCGCCGGCGAACCAGATGGCGAAGTCAACGAGTGCCCATTCGTACCGGGTGCGGGACATGATGCCAACCCTGTCGCCCGCCGCAACGCCGCTGGCCATCAGGCCCTTGGCGAGCAGTGAAACATCGGCCAGGAAATCGGTGGCCCGGACATCCTGCCACTGGCCGGCGTCATCCAGCCGGGAGAACAGGGCCGGGTTGGAGGCCTTGGCGGCCTGACGCAGCACCAGGTCCGTGACATTCGATTCCGGGGGACGGTGACCAGGGGCGGGACACTGATTTCTCGCACGTTAGCTCCTTTGATATCCATAGACCCGCGAGGGGTACGACTAACACTAGTATGTGGGCCGAAGTATGTGTGTTCCACCACATCTACTGGCGAGTAACCTTACGGTTTGGTAAACCCGCGGAGCCCGGTGCAGGCCCCGGATCATGACCGGAGGCGCGGCGGCCGCCCGCTGGTGCGCCGCCCGTCTGCCGGATGATGCGCCTCACCGTAGCGCTCCCGCGACGCGGCCCCGCCGGGGCTGTCCGGAGAATAGGATGGGGAATCATGCACACACCTACACCCGGACAGCAGCCCGGCCCGTATCGCAGGACCGCCGCCTGGCGGCGCCGGACCCTTGCCGGGGCGGCTGCCGGACAGGCCAGCCACGGATTCCGAGAGCATCTGCGGCTGGGCCGGAAGGGCCTCGCCATCGGCGTGGACATTGGCGGCACCAAGGTCGCGGCCGGCGTGGTGGACGCCGAGGGCAGGATCCTCGCCCAGGCCAAGCGGTCCACCCCGGGCAATGATCCCCGCGCGGTGGAGCAGGTCATTGTTGAGCTGGTTGAGGAATTGGGTCAGGGCCACCGGATCTGGTCGGTCGGGATCGGCGCGGCCGGCTGGATGGACCTCGACGGCGGCACCGTGCTGTTCAGCCCCCACCTGGCGTGGCGCAACGAGCCCCTCCGGGACAACCTGCAGCGCCTGCTCCGCCGGCCCGTACTGCTGACCAACGACGCCGATGCGGCCGGCTGGGCGGAGTGGCGCTTCGGCGCCGGGCAGGGGCAGAACCGCCTGGTCTGCATCACGCTCGGCACCGGAATCGGCGGTGCCATGGTGATGGACGGCCGGTTGGAACGCGGGCGTTTCGGCGTGGCCGGGGAGTTCGGCCACCAGATCATCATGCCCGGCGGCCACCGCTGCGAGTGCGGCAACCGCGGCTGCTGGGAGCAGTATGCGTCCGGCAATGCGCTGGGCCGGGAAGCCCGGGAGCTTGCCGCCGCCAACTCCCCGGTGGCCCAGGAACTGCTAAAGGCGGTGGACGGCCACGCGGAGCGCATCACCGGAGTGATTGTCACCGAACTGGCAAAGGCGGGGACGCCACCTCTCGGGAGTTGCTCGAAGACGTCGGGGAGTGGCTGGGACTGGGACTCGCCAACCTTGCCGCGGCACTTGATCCGGGCAAGTTCGTGATCGGCGGCGGACTCTGCGACGCCGGAGAACTGCTGGTCGGCCCGGCCCGGAAGGCCTTCGCCCGGAACCTGACCGGCCGCGGCTTCCGGCCCGCGGCGGACATCGACCTGGCGGCCCTCGGCCCGAATGCCGGCCTGATTGGTGCTGCGGACCTGTCCCGGGTCAGCAGCCGTATGCACAGCTAGCAGGGCTAGATGCGGGCGCCGTCGTCGTGCTCGTCCTTCTCGCCCGGCAGCTTCATGATCAGGAAGACCACCGACGCCGCGAAGGCGGCCACCATGCCGAGGATGGCCATCAACGGGGCCGAGCGCCAGAACATCGCCGACATCACGAGCGCCACGGGACCGCCCACCGCGCCCAGCCAAGCCAGCACGGTCATGGGGTCGGCTCCGGCGAGGCTGGGCGGTTCCTCCGGCACGAACTCGCCCGGGATGAAGGGATCGCCGTCCTCGGCTTCGTAGTCCCGCGGCCCCGGAGCGGCGGGATCATCGGCGGCTGCCGCGCCGGCTGTTGCGCTTCCCGGTGTAGTACCTCCGGCGGACTGGCTTTGCGCGAGCCGCTCCTCGGCGGAGAGTTCAATCGGGGCGCCGGCGGAGAGGCCCAGCGGGTCGAAGTCGCTGAACGGCCGGCGGGCTGCCGGGCCATCGACGCCCGGGCGGTCGATGCCCTGCCTGTCGAGGTCCACGCCGTCCGTCACCGGAGCTTCCGGCCGCTCCGCCCCGTCCCCGCTGTCCGTGGCTCCCGGTACGACCGGGGCGACGGGGTCCGCTGCAGGGTCCCTCCTTCCAGCCTCGCGACCAGATCGAGCCAGACGGCGTCGTCCTGGCCGGCGCGGGAATCCGATGAATCGGGATCAGGAGAGTTGGAGTCCGGTCTACTCATCTGCCGTGTCCTTTTGGCTAGCGTGGGCAGCGTCCGGGGCGCCTCCCGCAACCAGCGACCGGATAAATTCGGCCGAGCCACGGAAGATTTCGGGCGCATCGTTGTCCATCGTAGCCACGTGGTAGCTGTTTTCCAGCCGGATCACCTCCAGCGGGGCGCGGGTCAGGCCGCGGCGCAGGGCCAGCATGCTCGAATCGGAGACCACATGGTCCACCGTGGAACGGTACACCCGCACCGGAGCGGTGATCCGGGGAGCAGCCGCACCGTGTCTTTGAACATCCTGTTCAGCTGGTAGGCCGCGGCGACCGGCGTCCGCGGGTAGGCCCCTCGTCCATGCCCTCCTTCAGGATGTCGTTCGCGATCGCGGGCGTGCTCTTCAGCACGAACCTCAGGATGCCCGCCAGCGGCGCCGGGGATCGTCAATGACAAGGCCGGGGTTGACCAGTACGGCCCCGGCGACCGGACGTGTCGCGGCTATCCGCAGCGCCAGCGCCCCGCCCATGGACAGGCCGGCCACGAACACCTGCTCACATTCCTCGGCCAGCTCGACGTACGCGGCATCCAATGCGCCGTGCCAGTCCTGCCAGTGCGTCCGGGCCAGCTCGTGCCAGCTGGTGCCGTGGCCGGGAAGCAGCGGCGTCCGCACGGCGTAGCCGGCGTCGGCCAGCGACCTGGCCCAGTCCCTGACGCCGTGCGGGCTGCCGGTAAAGCCATGGGACACCACCACGCCGGTGCGGGTGCCGGTTCCGGTGAACGGGCTGCTGAACGGGGTGTGGTCCAAGGGAATGGTCATGGGGTCTCCGGGGCTCGGGCGGCGGACTGGACAGCTGACGCCGCGGACTGCGGCGCGCCGGTTGCGTGGTGGAGGAAAAACTCAACGGACCGCTGGAAGATCGTGGGGGCGTCGACGTCGAGCGTTGCCACATGGCCGCTGTCCGGCAGGTCCACGATGTCAAGCTCCCGCGATCCCAGCCGCTTCTGCAGCAGTGCCGTCGACGACGGCGGAACCACCGTGTCGGTCGCGGACTTGAAGACGAGGGCCGGAGCGGCGACGGCGGGCAGTTCGCGCAGCGTCGACTTGAACAGCCTGCTCAGCTGGTGGACAGCTTCCAGCGGCGTGAGCGAGTAGTCACCGTCTTCGGTGGTGACGGGCGTCGGGTTCGGTTCCTGGACCGGAACCGTGGTGCGCTGGACGTGCTTGAGGAGGCCGATGTAGCGCACCCGGCGGTCGTAGAAGCTCAATCCCGGGTTGACGACGGCGACCCCGGTGACAGGGTGGCGGGCGGCCACGCGCAGGGCGATGGCCCCGCCCATGGAAAGTCCTGCCACATAGCAGTGCCGGGTTCCGGCGGCGAGGTCCAGGTAGGCGTCCTCGAAGGCCCGGTACCAGTCCTGCCACCCGTGGCGGGCGAGGTCGCGCCAGTCCGTGCCGTGTCCGGGCAGCAGCGGGACGGATACGGCGAAGCCCTCCCGGGCCAGATGTTCGGCCCATGGGAGGACGCTGAGGGGCTGCCGGTGAAGCCGTGGCAGATGGCCACGCCGATGCCCGCGTTGCCGCCGTGGCCGGGATAACTGAACGCTGCGGGCGCCAGGGAGTGCTGCTTCCGGTCATGAGCCCATCGTGTCACTGTTCCGGATAAAACTCACTAGAGTAGGGTGTCATTGAAGTCCGGGCCGGGTCCGATGCGGGGCCCGCCAGACGCCTTCCGGAGGGGTACACCACGTGTTTTATTGGTTCATGAAGACGTTCGTTCTCGGGCCGGTGCTGAAGACGCTTTTCAGGCCGTGGGTCAAGGGCCTGGACAACGTTCCCGCCGAGGGTGCCGCCATCCTGGCCTCCAACCACCTTTCGTTCTCGGACTCCATTTTTATGCCGCTGATGGTGCCCCGGCCCGTGGTGTTCCTCGCCAAATCGGAGTACTTCACCGGCAAGGGGATCAAGGGCAGGCTGACGGCCACGTTCTTCCGGCTCACCAACCAGCTGCCGATGGACCGTTCCGGCGGGGCCGCGTCCGCCCTCTCGCTCAATGCCGGGATGGACGTGCTGAAGAACGGCTCGCTCCTGGGCATCTACCCCGAGGGAACCCGCAGCCCGGACTCCCGGCTGTACCGGGGCAAAGTGGGAGTGGCACGGCTGGCGCTGCAGGCCCGCGTTCCCGTCATCCCCGTCGCCATGATCGGCACGGACAAGGTCCAGCCGATCGGCAAACGGATGCCCAACATCCGGCGCATCGGGATGATCTTCGGCGAGCCGCTGGACTTCAGCCGGTACTACGGCATGGAGGATGACCGGCTGATCCAGCGCTCCGTGACCGACGAGATCATGTACGAGCTGATGCGGCTTTCCGGCCAGGAATACGTCGACGAGTACGCCGCCGTCGTCAAGCTCCGGCTCGCCGGGAAAGCCACGGAAGTCCCGGAGGAGGGCCCGGCCGGCGCCGGCCCGACGGCCCCGGAAGTGTCTGACCCCAGCGTGTGACGGGACCGGCGCTATCAATGACGGTCCGGGGCCGACGAACGGCACGGAGGCTACTATCCTTAGAAGGTGACTGAGCTATCTGCGCCTTCGGCCTCCCCCTGAACAGTTCCCTGAGCGGCTCCGCCCTGACCGGCTCCGCACTGACCAGCACCGCACTGGCCAGCACCGCCCAGAGCGGAGCGGCAAACTATCCCGGCCTGGATCACTGGCGGGAACTGCCGGCCTCGCAGCAGCCCAACTGGTCCGACACTGCCGTTTTTGAAGCCTCCGTCAAGGAACTTTCCGTCCTCCCGCCGCTCGTCTTCGCCGGCGAAGTGGACATCCTCCGCGAACGGCTCGCCGCTGCTGCCCAGGGAAAGCCTTCCTGCTCCAGGGCGGCGACTGCGCGGAAACCTTCGAGGCCGCCACGGCAGACAAGATCAGCGCCCGCGTCCGCACCATCCTGCAGATGGCGGTGGTCCTCACCTACGGCGCCGCGATGCCCGTCATCAAGATGGGCCGCATGGCCGGACAGTTCGCCAAGCCGCGTTCCTCCAACGATGAGACCCGCGAGGGCGTCACGTTGCCGGCCTACCGCGGCGACATCGTCAACGGCTACGACTTCACGCCGGAATCCCGCGCCCACGACGCCAGCCGGATGCTCAAGGCGTACCACACCTCGGCCTCCACCCTGAACCTGATCCGCGCGTTCACGCAGGGCGGCTTCGCGGACCTGCGGCTGGTGCACCAGTGGAACAAGGGCTTCACCGAGAACCCCGCCCACGCACGCTACGAGTCCCTGGCCCGGGACATCGACCGCGCCATCAAGTTCATGGCTTCCTGCGGCGCGGACTTCGAAGCCCTCAAGCGGGTGGAGTTCTACGCCAGCCACGAAGCGCTGCTGCTGGACTACGAGCGCGCCCTGACCCGCATCGACTCCCGCACCGGCTTCCCGTACGACACCTCCGCGCATTTCCTCTGGATCGGTGAGCGCACGCGCGAACTGGACCATGCACATGTCGACTTCCTCTCCCGCGTGCGCAACCCGATCGGCGTGAAGCTGGGGCCGGGCACCTCCGGCGACGACGCGCTGCGCCTGATCGACAAACTCGATCCGGACCGCGAACCCGGCCGCCTGACCTTCATCACCCGGATGGGCGCCGGCAACATCCGCGAGAAGCTGCCCCGATTGTGGAGCGGGTCACGGCATCCGGCGCCCAGGTCCTGTGGGTCACCGACCCCATGCACGGCAACACGGTCACCTCGCCGAACGGCTACAAGACCCGGAACTTCGACGACGTCATTGACGAGGTGCGCGGCTTCTTCGAGGTCCACCACGCGCTCGGCACGGTCCCCGGCGGCCTGCACGTCGAAATGACCGGCGACGACGTGGCCGAGTGCCTTGGCGGCGCGGACCCGGTGGACCAGGAGTCCTTCCTGGACCGCTACGAATCGGTCTGCGATCCCCGCCTGAACCACATGCAGTCCCTGGAGATGGCCTTCCTGGTGGCCGGCGCCTTGTCCAAGCGCTAAACCCCGCCGCATCAAAAAGCTCCGCCCGGCTGGATTCAGCCGGGCGGAGCTCGTTTAAACCGGGATGGCTTCAGACCACGGTGAGGGTGACCACGGATCCCTCCGGAACCTCTTCGTTCACCGGGTCCTGGTCCCGCACGGTGCCGAAGAACCCGCCCAGGATGTCGTTCACCTGCACTTCGAAGCCCAGTTCCCTGAGGGCCGCCTCGGCCTCGTCGGCCTGCTGGCCAATGAAGCTGGGGACTTCTACGAGCCGGGGTCCCTTGGAGATGGTGAGGGTCACCGATCCGCCCTTGGTGAGGTTTCCGGATGCCGGATCCTGGGCCACCACGGCTCCCTCGGGCACCTTCCGGTCGTTGACGGTTTCGGGTGCGACGACGGCTTTCAGCCCGGCGGCTTCGATGGCCTTGACGGCGTCGGCCTGGTTCTGGCCGCGCACGTCGGGTACCGGTATCGGCTGCGGTCCCTTGGACACGGTCAGGTCGACGGGGGTGCCGTGCCGGACCGGATTGCCGCTGCGCGGGGCCTGCGCCAGGACCGTGCCGGCGGGTTCGGATTCATCAAAGGTTTCGGAGACCTTCCCCAGGGCCATGCCCGCGCCGTTGAGGGCGGTCTTGGCCTCGTCCAGGGACTTTCCGGTCAGCTGCGGCAGGGGAACAGCTGGGGACCCTTGGACACGGCGAGGGACACCGGCAGGAACTTCCGGATCACCTCGCCCGCCGCGGGTTCCGAGCCCACCACCAGTCCCGGCGAGACGTCGTCGTCGTAGACGTCCTTCGTGGTGGACTGGAACCCGGCGGCGCGGAGCAGCTGCTGGGCCTCGGCCACGGTTTTGTTTGTGAGTTGCGGGACGGTGCCGGGGAGCCCGGTCCCATCCCGAAGAACCAGCCTGCCCCGGCGGCCAACAATGCCGCGACCACCAGCACCAGAATCCAGAGCAGGCCGCGGCGCCGGGGTTTCCTTCGCGCAGGCTCCGCACCGGCGTGGCAGCGGCGCGCTGGCGTGCCTTTTCCTCGTCACGGTGGTGCTTGCGCTGCGCCCGTTTGCTGGCCGGGACCGCGGAGTCCGGTCCGTCGTCGTAGTTACCGGGGTACTCAACTTCGTCCGGGGCGGACAGCGGGCCGTAGCCGTGACCGCGGGGGCGGCGGACATCACGGTGGTCGGGTTGTTGCCGCGGGCGATGAACTCCGTGGGCTGCTGCCGGCCGCCGATCACTTCGGTGGCGCCGTCGCCGGTACGGGGTCCTGGGCGCCCGGCGGCCGGACGGGCGGGCTGGGCGCCGGCGGCACGGGCGGCAGGGCCGGGCGTGCGGCCGGAGGCTGCAGGTCGAGCTCGGCGTCGCTCAGATTCCGCCGGATGTGCCGGAGCTCGGAGAGCAGGGCGGTTCCGTTGACGGGGCGCTTGTCCGGGTCGTTGGCGGTGCACCACTGCACCAGCTCGTCGAGTTCGCCGGCGAGTCCCGGAACCAGCTCCGAGGGGCCCCCACGGACGAGTTGACGTGCTGGTAGGCGACCTGGATGGGAACCTCGCCGTCGAACGGCTGCCGGCCGGTGATCATCTCGTAGAGCATGATCCCGACCGAGTAGATGTCGCTGCGGGCGTCCGCCTGCCGCCCAGGACGAGCTCGGGGAGAGGTACGCGACGGTGCCGATGAGGGCGCCGGTACTGGTCGACGTCGAAATGGCGCGGGCCAGCCCGAAGTCGCCGAGCTTGATGCGGCCGTCGTCGGCAATCAGCACGTTTTCGGGTTTGATGTCCCGGTGGATCAGGCCGGCCTCGTGGGCCGCCCCAGCCCCTCAACGACGGGGTCGATCAGGGCAAGTGCCAGTCGCGGAGGCAGTGCGCCCCTTTCCTTGAGGACGTCACGCAGGGTGTGTCCCTTGATGTACTCCATCACCAGGTAGGCCACCCGGTCGTCCTCGCCCTGGTCAAGGACACCCACGACGTGCGGGTGTGAGAGCCGGGCGGCGGTTTTGGCTTCGCGGCCCAGCCGGTCAAGGAACTGCGGGTCGCCGGCCATGTGGGGTGCAGCACCTTCAGTGCCACATCACGCTCCAGCCGGCGGTCGGTGGCCACGTAAACGGTGGACATCCCGCCGCTGGCGAGCCTGGACTGAATCAGGTACCGGCCATCCACCAGGGTGCCAACAAGAGGGTCCGACGAGTATTCCTGCACTATACGATCCTAATCGCTGCACGGAAACGGGCCCGAATTAACATGCGATCCGGGCCCGTATCGTTATCCGCCGGAGTGGCCGGGGCGGCTGGTCTCGCGGGCGGTTTTAGGCCGCCGCCGACTCCTAGCTGAAGTTCTTCTGGTGTGCCTTGATGGACGCGACGTAGTGCTTGGTGTCGTCGTAGATGCCGTACTTGCTGACCGAGTACTGGCCCTGGTAGTACCCCGCAATTGCGGTATCGCGGTCCTTGCTGGTGCGGATCAGCTGGCGGATGATGGCGACGCCGGCCGTGGCGTTGTCGTAGGGATCCAGCAGGTTCAGCTTGCGGCCCACCAGATCCGAGGCCCACTCGCCCGAGGACGGGATGACCTGCATGGTGCCGATCGCGTTGGCGGGGAGACCGAGCGGTGGTCGAAACTGGATTCCTGGAAGGCGAAGGCCAAGGCCAGCGAGGGATCGACCCCCATACGCCGGGCGGTGTCCGCCACGATCTTCTTCATCTGTTCGCGGCTGGGCACCGGCGAGGCGTTCAGCAGGGCCTTGTTCTGGTTGGCGGAGCTGACGACGGCGGCCGGGTAGCTGAAGCCGAGGAACGTGCTGGGGACGAGCGGCGTCACCGTGGCGGCCGGCGGGGTGGAGGCCGGGGCAACGGACGAACCCGCCAGCGCAAGCTTCTGGCCGGGGTAGATGATGCTGCTCATCGTCAGGCGGTTGGCGGCCAGAATGGTGGAGAGCTTGACGCCGTGCCGGGCGGCAATGCCGGACAGCGTGTCGCCGGACTTGATGGTGTAGGAACCCGCCGGTGCCGAAGCAGTGGGGGCCGCGGGCGCAGCCGGAGCCGACGGCGCGGGCTTGGACGGGGCAGGCGCCGCGGCGGCGCCGATCTTGATCTTCTGGCCGGGGTGGATGATCGAGCCCATGTTGAGCCCGTTCCAGCTGAAGACCTGGGAGAGCTTGACGCCGTGGCGGGCGGCGATCGCACCGAGGGTGTCGCCGGATTTCACGGTGTAGACGCTTCCGCCGGCAGCAGCCGCCGGTTTCGCGGCGGCCGGTGCCGCCTTGGCGGGAGCTGCGGCCGTGGCGCTGAGCTTGATCTTCTGCCCGGGGTAGATGATCGAGTTCGCCTTCAGCCCGTTCGCCCGCAGGACCGCGGCGGTGTCCAGCCCGAACTTCCCGGCGATGCCGCTGATCGTGTCGCCGCGGGCGATCGTGTACGTCGCCGGCACGGAAACCTTGGCGGGCCGGAAAGCGGAAGGAACGGCGGCCGGGACGGCATTGGCCGGGATGAAAGCGGAAGCCAACGACTTGGCGGTCTGTCCCTGGGCCTGAGCCTGCATGGCGGCGGCCAGTGTGGCCGGGATGGCGCGCGGGCGAGATTCGGCCGCGGCCGGCTGGGCGATCGCCAAAGAAGAAAGGACGACGGCGGGAAGTGCCGCCGTCGTGGCCGCGATCATCGGCAGGCTGGGCCCCGGGTTGGGCTTTGGCGAACGTGACGTCATGGGGAAGATCCTCTTCTCAGCGGCGAACGCTGCGGGTCTGGCCTGGCTTGCTCGATAGGGCTGGTACTGGTGTTACCAGTGTGACTCAAGTTATCACTGTTACAAATGTGATCCATGTGAATCTCTCACGAATTGCGGAATAGCACAAGAAATGTTTGATATTCCGAAATGCGGCTCTTTGTCGTTCGCGGGGAGTAGTGGACGGGGGCTTCGCGCTATGCCCGGAAGAACCGGCGGGGTCTTCTTTCACCAGCGGGCGCCGACTAGGCGCAGAGCCCGCCGGCATGGCAATCTTGATCCGTGAGTAATGTAGAAAGCCTTGTGGGCGAATGGCTGCCCCTGCCCGACGTGGCACAGCTCCTGAACGTTTCCATTACGAAAGTCCACGCGCTTCTTGACGAGCGCGCGCTGGCTGCATTGAGGGTTGGTGAACGCCGGATCCGTTCCGTTCCTGCGGAATTCATTCAGGACGGGCATGCCGTCGAGAGCCTTAAGGGAACGATTGTGGTCCTTGCGGACGCAGGCTATTCCGACGAGGAACTCATTGTCTGGCTGTTTACTCCGGATGAATCGCTGCGCGGCCGGCCGATCGATGCCCTGCGCGAGGGGCGCAAGACGGAAATCCGGCGCCGGGCACAGTCCCTGGCCTGGTAGGCCCCCGGAATATCCCGATACTTGAGCAAAAGGCAGGCCCTGCACCTCGGAGATGAGGTGCAGGGCCTTCCTTGTTGCTGGCCGCCAAGGCTCAGGCGCGGCCGGCCGGGTCAGTCCCTGTCAGCCGGCCGGGTCAGGACGTGCGGCTGACCGTCGCCTCAGCCAGCTTCCGAAGCGCTGTTTTGGGAAGTTCGTCCAGTTCCAGGAGCTCCAGTTCAGCGAAGGCCGCCCGTCCGAATTCCTCGATCAGTACCTCCGTGGCCTGGAGGGCACCGCAGTCCATAATGATGCGGCGGATTTCGTCCACGTCGGCGGCGTCGAGTTCGGGACTGCCAAGCTTCGCGTCGATGTACGCGGACTCGGCCTGGCTGGCAAGGTCCAGGGCAAAGGCGATCAGTACCGTCCGCTTGCCTTCCCGGAGATCGTCTCCGGCCGGCTTCCCGGTGGTCACCGGATCGCCGAACACTCCCAGGACGTCGTCGCGGAGCTGGAAGGCCTCGCCGAGCGGGAGGGCGAAGGCGGAGTAGCCCCGCAGCAGCTCGTCGTTTGCTCCGGCCAGGGCGCCGCCCAGAGCCAGCGGATGCTCGGTGGAGTACTTGGCCGATTTGAAGCGGATGATGGACTGGGCCCGGCTGACGGCACCGGCGCGGTCCCTACTTGGCCCCGCGACTTCCTCGAGGATGTCGAGATACTGGCCCGCCATGACTTCGGCGCGCATCAGGTTGAAGATCAGCCGTGCCCGGCTCCCGGACGCTGCGCTCCGCCCGATTTCGGTAAACGACTCCTCGCTGAAGGAAAGGCACAGGTCGCCGGTCAGGATGGCGGCCGCCTGGCCGAATCGTTCGCTGTCCAGCGCCCAGCCCTGCGTCTCGTGCAGTTCGCTGAAGCGCCGGTGCACGCTGGGGCCGCCCCGGCGTGTGTCTGAGCGGTCGATGATGTCGTCGTGGATGAGGGCCGCGGCCTGGAAGAGCTCCAGAGCCGAGCCCGCCGTCACCACTTCTCCGGCGCCGGCCTCACCGCCTGCGCCGCGCCAGCCCCAGTAGCACATGAGCGCCCGCAGCCGTTTTCCGCCCGTGACCAGGTTCGAAATGGATCCCATCAGCGGGTCAATGTCGGGCGAGATTGAGGACATCACCGCCTGGCGGGTGGTCAGGAAGTCAGTGAGCTTTCCGGCGACGTCGGCAACATACGCGGCCTGCTCAAGCCGCAATTGCTCCGCGAGGGTCACTTGACGGACTCGGCGGCGACATTAGCGCCGATGGTGAAGGTGGAGGCCCCGGCGGACGTCACGACGGCGATGTTGACCGTTTCATTGTCACCGCGGAGGAAATCCTTGGACGGTACGGCCCCCACAGTCTCTCCGGGAACGGCCTTGAAGCCCTGGGCCTGGAGTTCCTTTGTATAGAACGCCATTACCTCAGCCGGCGGCGCCGGGATGCTGCCGACGAGTGCCACGGTGGCAGGCACCGTGGTCTTGTCAAAGCTGCTGGAGACAATCTTCGCTTCGGGCATCACCGGTAGGAGCTTCTTCGGGAACCCGGGGACCATCGCACCGACGGTGGCTGAGGTGCCGGGCTCGGCGGAGGGGCTGGCCGGCGCTGTGGTGGAGGGCTGGGCCGCGGACGGCTCGGCCGAGGCCGGCGAGGAACCCGCGGAAGGGGCGCCCTGGGTGGCGGGCGTGCATGCGGCCAGGGCCACCAGCGTGCCCGCCGCCAGTATGGCTGCCGCGGCACGTTTGCGCTGTCCAAATACCTTCACAGGGGCTTTCCTCCTGGTGTTGACGCCGGATTCAGCCTCCAGTTTAGTCAGTCCCGGGGCATAGGATTGAAGTTGTGGGGCCGGAGAAGGATAAACAGCAGCGGGAGCAGTCTCCCCAGGGCGCAGCCAGGCGGCTTAGCGAAGCGCAACTGCGCGAGTTCCGGCGCAGCAGCATCCTGCACGTGGACATGGACGCGTTCTTTGTTTCCGTGGAACTGCGCAGCCGTCCTGCGCTCGTCGGAAGACCCGTCATTGTCGGCTACCCCGCGGACCGTTCGGTGGTGCTGTCCGCCTCGTATGAGGCCCGGAGGTTTGGCGTCAAATCGGCCATGCCGATGGTGGTCGCCATGCGGATGTGTCCTGCCGCGGTGGTCATCGAGCCCCGGCACAAGCTGTACTACGAGGTCTCCGGCCAGATTATGGACATTTTCGGTTCGATTACCGAACTGGTGGAGCCGCTGAGCGTGGACGAGGCTTTCCTCGACGTCGGCGGAGCCATCCGGCGGCTGGGTCCGCCCCGCGAGATCGGCGAACTCATCCGCACCCGGGTCCGCAGCGAACTGGGCATCACCGCGTCCGTGGGAATAGCCGCCAGCAAGTTTGTGGCGAAGATCGCTTCCACCCGCTGCAAGCCGAACGGCCTGCTGCTCATCGGTCCGGAGGAGACGGTCCCGTACCTCCACAGCCTTCCGGTCAGCGCACTCTGGGGTGTGGGGGCCAAAACCGTGGAGGTGCTGTCCCGGATGGGCATCAGGACCGTAGCGGACGTCGCGGCGTCCCCGCTGCCGTCCCTGCGGAAAGTGCTGGGTGCTTCAGGCGAGCACGTCCACCGCCTGTCATGGGGGATCGACCCCCGCCCGGTAACCCCCGTCCGGCTCGAGAAGAGCATCGGGGCGGAAGAGACCTTTGCGGTGGATACCGCCGACGAGGCGCAACTGCACCGGGAACTGCTGCGGCTTTCGCACCGGACGGCGGAGCGGCTCCGCAGCGCCGGCATGCACGCCCGCACCGTTGCCCTCAAATTGCGCTACGCCGACTTCTCCACCATCACCCGCAGCCGCACGGTCAGCACCCCGATCGACAGCGCCCAATTGCTGTACGCCGTTGCCATCCAGCTGCTGGAATCACTCGGTGACCGGCCCATGACGGTCCGGCTCGTAGGTATCCGGGCCGAACAGCTCGAGGAAGCCGCCCACGCACCCTTGCAGTTGAGCCTGGACCGCAGGGACGACAACTGGCGCGCCGCCGAGCAGGTCCTGGATCAGGTGACCCGCAAATTCGGCACAAAATCGGTGCTGCCGGCCCGGCTCCTGGACCCCGGGAAGCATCCGGGCTGAAATGGGCCGCCAAACGTCCGTTTCGCGGTGTCAACAGGACGTTCGGCATCTTTCAGAACAGGGCGCAACAAACTATCCTTATTTATACGTAGGTTTGGAACGACTGGATCGAGCGTTCGGACTAATGCAGGACCAGTTGAACACCCCGTTAGGGGCCGTGGAAGTTCCCGTTCGACCAATGGCGGCGAAAGGGAACCACGCGGGAATCCCGCACGTTGTGGGTTTAGGGACACTGGCCGCGTCAGTCTGGACGTTGGCCAACTTAAGGAGGTCGTGATGCCGCTCTCGGAGCACGAACAGAAGTTGCTGGAGCAACTTGAGAAGCAGCTGCATGAGGACGATCCCAAGTTCGCCAGCTCGATGGGCTCGGACGCAGGTCGTTCATGGTCAACCCGGCATTTGGTGATCGGCGTCCTTGCCACCTTGGCCGGCGTCGTCCTCCTGCTCTTCGGCGTGACGATCCAGAACATCTTCGTCGGCGTCCTGGGCTTCGTGGTGATGGGCGCGGGGTCTACTACGCGACCATGCGCGGTTCGGCTGCCGGCAAGGCGAAGGCCGCGGGAACGGGCCGGAAGTCCGGAAAGCCCCGGAGTTCGTTCATGAGCAGTCTTGAGGAACGCTGGGACGAGAGGCACCGCGGGGAATCCTGACCGCCGCCGGAACTGGCGCTCCTCCGGGCGCCGGCTTCCAGTCACCGGCCTCCGGTTACCGCCTCCAGTACGCGCACTCCATTCCGCACCACCGGAAGACCACAGGTGGCATAAAAGACCCGCTTCGGCGGGTCTTTTGCCGTTAATCAGGCCAGGCCTGCCGCAAACGGGGAGCGGGAGTGCCCCCGGGACCTCCACAACCCTCCCCGTGGCTCTGCCGCGGGCGGGCGGGCGCCCTGCCCTCCACAATCCCTCCACTGCGCACCACCAGGCCCGGATCCTTGCCATTGCAGGGAACCGCTCAGGGGTTTCTCCCACAAATTGACGCCGAATCGTTCGGCGTGTCGTTGACTGTGGAGGGATGTGGAGTAATGTGGAGGAAGTAAGAGGGTAGTGGCAGCACAGGGGACGTTGGGCTTCCTACGAACAGACAGGCGGTGGGCCGTGTTTCTCGGCACACATTCGCCGCGTCTGGACGAAAAAGGTCGAATCATCCTTCCCGCGAAGTTCCGCGAGGAGCTTGCCGGCGGACTGGTTCTCACAAGGGGCCAGGAACGCTGCATCTACGTCTTCAGTGAGGCGGAATTCGGCCGGGTTCACGAGCAAATGCGGGAGGCTCCAATCTCCAACAAGCAGGCTCGCGACTACATCCGCGTTTTCCTCTCTGGAGCCTCCGACGAGGTACCTGACAAGCAGGGGCGCGTGACGATTCCGCCGGCGCTCCGGGAGTATGCAGGGCTCGGCCGGGAACTCGCCGTTATTGGTGCAGGCACCCGCGCTGAGATCTGGGACGCCCAGGCCTGGAACGAGTACCTCGCTGAAAAGGAAACGGCCTTCTCGGAGACCGACGATGCCATACCGGGGATTCTCTGAATCTCCACAGGAACCACGCAGCACTGCACGATTCTTGACCGAGATCTCCAGCCGCCCATCCCGCGGATTCTCCTGGCTCACTTCCCCGGAGCCAGGCGGACGCAGGGTAGGCGCGGATGGGGATCTGGATCAAGAAGCGGCAGACACAGCCCGCACTCCAAGAGACTCAGCCGAACCACGAAAGGACGCAGGCATGACGGACCCTGACCAGGCGAAGCCTACGTCCGAACGGCATGTGCCGGTCCTCAAGGACCGGTGCATCAATTTGTTGGCACCCGGATTCGAGGCGGCACGCAGCCGCGGCGAGACCCCGTGGTCATCGACGCCACCCTGGGCATGGGCGGCCACTCCGAGGCCATGCTCCAGCGCTTCCCGGACCTGCACCTGATCGGCATCGACCGCGACGAGGAAGCCCTGGCGCTGGCGGGGAGCGGCTGAAGCCCTTCGCCAACCGGATTGACCTCGTGCACGCCGTGTACGACGAGATTCCCGAGGTCCTGGCGGATCTCGGTTTCGCGGAGGTCCACGGAGTCCTGATGGACCTCGGGGTTTCCTCGCTCCAGCTGGACGAGCGGGAACGCGGCTTCGCGTACTCCTTCGACGCCCCGCTGGATATGCGCATGGACACGAGCCGCGGCCAAACCGCCGCCGACGTGGTCAACAACTACTCCGAAGAGGACCTGGTCCGGATCATCCGGAAATGGGGCGAGGAGAAATTCGCCGGCCGCATTGCCAACCGCATCGTCGCCGCCCGCGCCGCGAAGCCATTCACCACCACGGGGAGCTGGTCGAACAGATCCGCGGCGTCGTCCCCGCCGGCGCCGCGAAATCCGGCGGGCATCCCGCCAAACGCACCTTCCAGGCACTCCGGATTGAGGTCAACGAGGAACTCGACGTCCTGGAACGTGCCATCCCGGCAGCCATCGACGCGATCGCCGTTGGCGGCCGCGTCGTCGTTATGTCCTACCACTCGCTGGAAGACAAGATCGTCAAGGGTTTCTTCCAGGCCGGCTCAAAATCCTCCGCGCCGCTCGGGTTCCCCGTGGAGCTTGAAGAGCACAAAGCAGAACTGAAAACCCTGACGAAGGGCACGGAAGTGCCCACCGCCGCCGAAATCGCCGAGAACCCGCGCGCCGCGTCCGCCAGGCTCCGCGCCGTGGAACGCATCAAAGCCAGGAGGGCCGCATGAGCACCGCAGCTGTCAGCAGATTCCCCGTTTCCACAGGCGCGACGGCCCGCGCACTTCCCGGGTTCACCCCGGGCACCGGCCCGTCCCGGAAGGCGCGCACTCCGCTGTCGCTGGTCCGGTCCGCTCCGCGGAAACGCCGGGCCCCGTTCGTCGTGCTCTGCTTCGGCATCCTGGCCGTGGCCCTCATGGCAGTGCTGGTCCTGAACATCTCCGTTTCCACCGCGCAGTACCAGCTGGTGCAGCTCCGGGGCGAGCAGTCCACCCTGACGAAGCAGAACCAGGACCTCACCCAGCAGGTGCAGAACTTCGGTGCCCCGCAGAACCTGGCGGCCAAGGCCGCCGAACTGGGCATGGTCACGTCCACGGCCAAGGGCCAGATCGACCTCTCCACACTGACCGTTACGGGCAAGGCCAAGCCCGCGGTTAAGGGGACGTCGCCGGCGCCGTCATCGCGGCCCCGGCCGTCGCCGGGCAGCTCAGCGTCGTTCCGCCGGCCACCGTCAACGAGCCGCTCGCGAACCGCAAACCCGTCGAGGCGGATTCAAAATCCGCGCCCAAGCCGGCCGCACCCAAGCCGGCAGCACCCAAACCTGCCAAACCCGCCGCGCCGGCCGTCGAACTCCACGGTGGCTCCGTTCCCGCCCCCGCGCAGAAGGTGCCGGGACAGTAAACAGGACGGAAACCACCAGCCAGGCAAGCAGCAAGGAAACATCGTGGCGCAGAACACCGGCAAGGCCCGCAAGGCGAAAGCGCCGAGCGCGACCCGGCGGCTGCGGCTGGGCCTCGGGGTGATGCTGACGCTCCTGCTGGTCGTCGGCGGGAAGCTCTTCCTCGTCCAGGGCCTCGACGTCGGGGGCATGGCCGAGGCAGCCCTCCAGAACAGGCTCACCCCGATCGAACTTCCGGCCGAGCGCGGCAGCATCCTGGATGCCAACGGCACGGTCCTGGCCAGCAGCGTCATCCGCTACAACGTCGTCGTGGACCAGCGGGTCAACACCAAAACCGAGACGTTCCGCCGGTTTGACGAACGCACAGAGGAACTCGTCGAGGTTTCCCGTGACCAGGGCGTCTCCGACCTTGCCGCGCTGCTGGGCATGGACCCGTCCGCGCTCAAGGACGCCCTCACCGGCCAGAAGCCCTATTACATCGTGGCCAAAGACGTGAAGCCTGACATCGAGGACCGCATCTCCAAGCTGCAGATCCCGGGCATCGTCACGGTAGGAACCAGCAAGCGGGTGTACCCCAACGGCTCCGTGGCCGGCGGGATCGTCGGCTTCCTGCAGGACGGCGCCACCGGCCAGGCCGGCCTGGAGCAGACCCAGGACGAGATCCTCAAGGGCACCCCGGAAAGCGGCTCTTCGAAATCGGCGCCGACGGACTCCGCATCCCGGTCGGCGTGGACCAGCTCACTCCGGCCATGAACGGCAAGGACATCAAGCTCACCCTGAACTCGGACCTGCAGTACTTCGCCCAGCAGGCCATCCAAAGCCAGCGGGACAAACTCAGCGCCGAGTGGGGCGTCGTGATCGTGCAGGACATCAAGACCGGCGACATCATCGCCATGGCGGACACCAACTCCCCGGACCCCAACGATCCGGGCAAAGTCGACGCACAGGACCGCGGCGTCCGTGCCGTGACCGCCGCCTACGAGCCCGGCTCGGTGGAGAAGATGATCACGGCCGCGGCCCTGATCGAGGAGGGCAAGTCGAGCCCGCTCGAGAAGTTCACCATCCCGTCGTCGTACACCGTGAACGGTCAGACGTTCAACGACGCCTTCGCCCACGGCACCGAGGACCGGACACTGGCTGGCATCCTTGGCTGGTCGATGAATACCGGTACGGTCATGGCGGCCAGCGCCTCAGCAAGGAGCAGCGCTACAACTGGCTGAAGAAGTTCGGCATCGGCGAGGCGCCGGACATCGGCCTGCCCGCCGAGGCCAAGGGCATCCTGACGCCGCACGAGGAATGGGACGGCCGCCAGGAGTACACCGTGCTCTTCGGCCAGGGCGTCTCGCAGTCCACGCTCCAGACGGTGCGGGCTTTCCAAAGTGTTGCCAACGACGGCGTGATGCTCCAGCCGCGGCTGATCGACAGCTACATCACCCCCGACGGCGTCGAGGAGAAGGTGCCAGCGAAGGAGCCCCGCCAGATCGTTTCCGCGGACACCGCCAAGCAGGTGCGGGACATCCTCGAGAGTGCCGTCACGGAGGGCCAGATCAAGGAAGCAGGGCTGGACGGCTACCGGGTCGGGGCGAAGACCGGCACCTCGCAATCGCCGTGCGACGACGGCACAGCCGGGTTCTGCGGCTTCACGGCGTCGATGGTGGGGATGGCGCCGATGGACGATCCGCGGTTTATTGTTGAAGTGGTCCTGCAACGGCCCAAAGGCGATATCTACGGCATCTCGAACGGACCGGTGTTCCGGTCCGTGATGAGCCAGGCGCTGCGGACGTACAACGTTCCGCCGTCCAAAGGCCAGCCCGTCAGGCTGCCGCAGTACGCCAAGTAGCACCCGCGCGAGAACCAGCACCAGCCCGTCCACGAACCTGTTCCGGGAAAATGAGCCTGCGGGCCGGAGTCCTCCTCCATGCGCAGCGCCAGATCCACCAGCACCACCAACGGAGATGCACGTGTCAGATCAGAATGCCCCCGGCGCTTCCGCCGCGCCGTCCGGCCCCGGGTCCGCCCCGGGGTTCCGGCCAACTGCGGTTGCCGCAGTGCAGCTGGCAGCCATCGGCGAGTCGATCGGCGTCGTTGTCCCGGGGGCTTCCGGCTCCGTCCCGGTCACCGGGATCTCCCTGAACTCCCGTGCCGTGCAGCCCGGCGACCTCTACGTCGCCCTGCCCGGCGCGAGCCGGCACGGGGCCGACTTCGTCTCCCAGGCGGTGGAAGCCGGAGCGGCCGCCGTGCTGACGGACGACGCCGGCGCACGCCTCCTGGCGTTCTCGCACGACATCGCCGTTCCGGTGCTGCTGGCCGAGGAGCCGCGCAGCCTCGTGGGCGGGCTGTCGGCGCTGATCTACCGGAGCCGGCCGGAGGACGCCCCGTCACCTGCCCTCTACGGGGTCACCGGCACCAACGGGAAAACCACCACCACCTACTTCATCAACGCCCTCCTGCAGGCCCTCGGGCAGAAGACGGGACTGATCGGCACCATCGAGATCCTGGCCGGCGGCGCACCGATTCCGAGCCTGCTGACCACGCCGGAATCCACCGATGTCCACGCCCTGCTGGCCCTCATGCGCGAACGCGGCCTCGACGCGGCCTCGATGGAGGTCTCCTCGCACGCCATCTCCTTCCGGCGCGTGGACGGCGTCGTGTTCGACGTCGCCGGCTTCACCAACCTGACCCAGGACCACCTCGACCTGCACGGCAGCATGGACGAGTACTTCCAGACCAAGGCGCAGCTCTTCACCCCCGGGCGGGCCAGCAAGGCAGTCGTGACGGTGGACGACGACTGGGGCGTCAAGCTGGCAGGCACCGCAGCCATCCCGGTCACCACGCTGGCCACCCACACGGCCGCCGGGGCGATGGCCGGGGCGGGAGCGCCGGCAGCGGCGGACTGGACCGTCAGCCGGCAGGCCCCTCATGGACTTGGCACCGACTTCACCCTCCGCCACCGCGACGGCACGGAACTGCGGATCCACACCGGGCTGCCCGGGAGCTTCAACGTGGCCAACGCCGCCCTGGCAACGGTGATGGTGCTCGCGGGCGGCCTCGACGCCGCCGCCGTCCAGGCGGCCCTCGACGCCGCCGACCCCTTCACGGTCGCCGTCCCGGGCCGCATGCAGCTTGTCTCCACCACCCCCGCCGCGGTGGTGGACTTCGCCCACAACCCGGACGCCCTCGCCCGGGCACTTGACGCTGTCCGGTCCCCGGAACCGGGGTCCCGCGTGATCGTCGTCTTTGGGGCCACCGGCCAACGCGACCAGGGCAAGCGACCCGCCATGGGTGCCATCGCCGCCCGCCGCGCCGACACCGTGATCATCAGCGACGACGACCCGCACGACGAGGACGCCGCGGCGATCCGCGCCGACGTCATGGCGGGCGCGGTCGAGGCGAAGGAACGCGAGGGCCTGGACTGCAGCATCATCGAAGTTTTCCCCGCGATACCGCCATCCGGAAAGCCGTTGAACTCGCCGGCCCGGCCGACACCATCCTCGTGGCCGGACGCGGCCACGAAGTGTGGCAGGAGGTCAAGGGCGTCAACCTCGCCCTTGACGACAGGGTGGAGCTCCGCTCCGCCTTGACAGCTCGGGGATTCACCGTTCTCGAAGACCAGCGGATAGAGTCCTAAACCGACATGATTGCATTTACCGCGGCGGAAATCGCCGACATAACCAACGGCCGCCTGGCCGCCGAGCCGGGGATCACCCCCGGCTCCGTGGTGACCGATTCCCGGGAAGCGGCCCCGGGCTCCCTCTACGTGGCCAAGCCGGGGAGACAGCCGACGGCCACGACTTCGTTGCCGCCGCCTTCGAACGCGGCGCCGTGCTGGCCCTGGTGGAGCACGACGTCGCCGACGACGCCGGGGTCAACTACCCCGCCGTCGTGGTGAAGGATTCGGTCCTCGCGATGGGCGCCCTCGCGGCGGAAGCAGTCCGGCGGATCCGCGCCGCCCGCGCCGCCGACGGCGCGACGCTGACCGTCATCGGGATCACCGGTTCCGCCGGCAAAACCACCACGAAGGACCTGCTGGCGGGCATCCTCGCCGCCGAAAGCACCACCGTTGCGCCGCAGGGTTCCTACAACGGCGAAGTCGGCGTCCCGCTCACGGTCTTCAAGGCCGGCGTCGACACCCGGTACCTCGTGATCGAGATGGGCGCCACGGGCGTGGGCCACATCAGTTACCTGGCCGACATGGTCCGCCCCGACATCGGTGTGGTCCTTGGCGTCGGCACCGCCCACGCCGGGGAATTCGGCGGGGTCGAGAACATTGCCCTCGCGAAGGGCGAACTGGTCGAGGCCCTGCCGTCCGCCGGAACCGCCATCCTCAACCTGGACGATGCGCGGGTGGCCGCCATGGCCGCACGCACCCGGGCCACCGTCCTGGGGTACACCGCACAGCCCGTCCGCGGAGACGGGTCCGACGCAGCTGCTGAAGGCGCAGCCGGTGGAGAAGCAGCCGCTGACCGGGTCCGTGCGGAGCGAGTCGGACTGAATGCCGGCGGCAGCCCCGAATTCGACCTTCTCCTGCCCGGTGACACCACCGGGCACCACGTCTCAGCCCAACTGATCGGGGCGCACCACATCGCCAACCTGCTGGCCGCAGCGGCGGCCGCCCACGCCGCCGGCGTACCGGCCGCACGGATCGCCGCCTCCTCAGCGCCCAGACCGCCGCCAGCCGCTGGCGGATGGAACGCACCGAGCGGGCCGACGGCGTCACCGTCATCAACGATGCGTACAACGCCAACCCGGAATCCATGCGCGCTGCCTTGCGCACACTCGCGGACCTGGGAAGGGGCCGCCGGACCTGGGCCGTACTCGGCGCCATGCTGGAACTGGGCCCCGACTCCATCCGCGAACATATGGCGGTGGGCACGCAGGTGGTCCGGCTCAATATCTCCCGGCTCGTCGTTGTGGGCCGCGAGGCACGCTCGCTCTACGTCTCCGCCGTCAACGAGGGGTCCTGGGGCAACGAATGCGTCTTCGCGGAGACACCGGAAGAGGCCTACCAGCTGCTGCAGGCCGAGCTGGAGCCCGGTGACCTGGTGCTGTTCAAGTCCTCCAACAGCATCGGGCTGCGTCATCTGGGCGATCGGATAGCATTACCCCCACAGGCCCCGGGACCGCTGCGGGCTCCGCTACTGGACAGGTTGCCGAAAACGCTGCCGGAGATACTGCCGGAACCGCCACTGAAGGGAGTGCGCTGCTGTGATTGCACTGCTGATGGGGGCCGGGCTGGCCTTGCTGTTTGCCTTCCTGGGCACACCGCTGTTTATCCGCTTCCTGGTCCGGAAGAGCTACGGGCAATTCATCCGGGATGACGGACCCACCACCCACCACACCAAGCGCGGCACGCCCACCATGGGCGGCACGGTGGTGGTCCTGGCGGTGCTTGCGAGCTACGGCATCACCCACCTCGTCATGTGGATGATCAACCCGGCCTCACCGGGACCGTCCGCCTCGGCCCTGCTGCTGTTGTTCCTGATGGTCGGCATGGGGCTGGTCGGCTTCCTGGATGACTTCATCAAGATCTCCAAGCAGCGCAGCCTCGGCCTGAACGCCAAGGCCAAACTGATCCTGCAGGCAGCCGTGGGCATTATCTTCGCGATCCTCGCCCTCTACTTCCCGGACGAGAACGGTGTGACGCCCGCGTCGTACCAGATCTCCCTGGTCCGGGACATCCCCTGGCTGAACCTGGCCTTCGCCGGCACCCTCCTGGGCACCATCCTCTTCGTGCTGTGGTCGAACCTCATCATCACCGCCGCCACCAACGGCGTGAACCTGACGGACGGCCTCGACGGCCTGGCCGCCGGCGCGTCCATCATGGTCTTCGGCGCCTACACGCTGATGGGCATCTGGCAGAGCAACCAGTCCTGCGGTTCGCCGCGGCAGGCCGGCTCAGGCTGCTACATCGTCCGGGACCCGCTGGACCTGGCCCTGCTCGCCGCCATCCTCAGCGCGGCGCTGGTCGGCTTCCTGTGGTGGAACACCTCCCCGGCGAAAATCTTCATGGGCGACACCGGGTCGCTCGCCATTGGCGGCGCCGTCGCCGGCTTCGCGATCCTGTCCCGGACCGAACTGCTGCTCGCCTTCATCGGCGGCCTCTTCGTCCTGATCACCCTGTCGGTCATCATCCAGGTGGGCTACTTCAAAATCACCAAGGGCAAACGGTTCTTCAAGATGGCCCCGCTCCAGCACCACTTTGAGCTCAAAGGCTGGGCGGAGGTCACGGTGGTGGTCCGGTTCTGGATCCTGTGCGGACTCTTCGTCGCCGCCGGGCTGGGCATCTTCTACGCCGAATGGGTGGTACTGCTGTGACGAGTCCGATTCCCGCACCCCTCACCACGTCACCCCGGCTCGAGAACCTGGTCACCTGGGATTCCGACTGGGCCGGGCTGCGGGTGGTGGTCACCGGCATCGGGATCTCCGGCTTCGCCGCCGCAGACACGCTGATCGAACTTGGCGCCCGCGTCGTCGTCGTGGACGCCGCCACGGGCCCGAAGGCCCAGGCGCAGGCGGACACCCTGCGGATCGTCGGGGCCGCCGACGTCCTGCTGGGCGAGGACGCCGTGGACGCCATCCCCAAAATCGACGGCGCAAAGCCGGACCTGATCGTCACCTCCCCGGGCTGGCGCCCGGACCAGGCCCTGCTCGCGGCGGCAACCAGGGCCCACATCCCGGTCTGGGGCGATGTCGAACTCGCGTGGCGGGTCCGGGAACGCAAGGGACGCAAGACCGCGGACTGGCTCACCATCACCGGCACCAACGGAAAGACCACCACCGTGGGACTGACCGAATCGATGCTGCAGGCCGCAGGACTCAAAGCCATCGCCGTCGGCAACGTCGGCACACCCATCCTGGACGCCCTGCGCGACCCGGTGGACTACGACGTCTTCGCCGTCGAACTCTCCAGTTTCCAGCTGCACTGGAGCAATTCCGTCTCGCCGGTGGCGAGCGTCTGCCTCAACGTCGCCGAGGACCACGTGGACTGGCACGGGTCCTACGCGTCGTACCTGGCGGACAAGGCGAAGGTCTACGAAAACACCCAAAAGGCGTGCATCTACAACGCCGAGCAGATCGAAACCGAGCGCATGGTGGAGGACGCCGACGTCGTCGAAGGCTGCCGGGCTGTGGCCTTCACCACCGTCACGCCGGCGGTCAGCATGCTGGGCGTCGTCGAGGGCCTCCTGGTGGACCGCGCCTTCATCGCCGAGCGCAAGGACAGCGCCGCCGAACTGGCGTCCGTTTCGGACCTCGGCGCCGTCGCTCCACGCCATATGGTGGCCAACGCCCTGGCAGCGGCGGCCCTGGTCCGGGCCTACGGCGTGGAGCCGTCCGCCGTCCGCAAGGGACTGCTGAACTACCTGCCGGGGGACCACCGCATCCAGCTCGTCGCCCGGCACGAGGGCGTCCTCTGGGTCAATGACTCCAAAGCCACCAACCCGCACGCGGCCGCGGCGTCCCTCTCCGCGTTCGAAAACGTTGTGTGGATAGCGGGCGGGCTGTCCAAGGGCGTGAACTACGAGGCGCTGGTCCAGGAGCACGCCCGCCGGCTCAAAGCCGTGGTCCTGATCGGGGCGGACTCCAGCGATCTGCGCTCCGCGCTGCAGCGACACGCGCCGGATGTCCCCGTGATCGGCGAGGCGAAGGGCGAAACTGAAGAGGTGCAGACTGCCGGTACGGCCGACGCCGAAGCAGGACCCTCACCGATTTTCGGTGAGACTGTGATGGCCCGGGCCGTTGCTGCGGCGGCGCAGCTTGCCGCCTCCGGGGACACTGTGCTCCTGGCCCCGGCGGCTGCATCCATGGACCAGTTCTCTTCCTACGCTCACCGTGGCGACGCCTTCATCGAAGCTGTCCGCGAGCTCGTGGAAGGGCAGGCTCAGACCAGCGAGGAGTAACTATGGTCAGCACGCCCACACGTTCGCCCGCGGCCCCACCGGCCGCAACAAAGCCGACGGCGGCCAGGACGGCGCCTGCCCAGGCACCATCAGGCCCGCAGGCGGCCGGCCGCAAGGTCCGGGACTGGTACCGGGGTTCTGGTCCGCCCTCGAAGGGACGGGGAAGTCCCGCAACGGTTCCACGTACTACCTGATCCTGGGCTCCACCCTCGCGCTGACGGCGATCGGCATCCTGATGGTGCTCTCCGCCTCCAGCGTCGAGGCCATCGCAGCGGGGAGTCGCCGTACACGGCAGCCCTCAAGCAGGGGCTGTTCGCCGGGATCGGCCTGTTTGGCATGTTCCTGCTGTCCCGGGTCAACGTGGTCTGGCTCAAGCGCGGCGCCTGGATCGCCATCATCGTCGCCTTCGTGCTGCTGGTGCTGGTACTGGTTATCGGCCGCAGCGCCCTCGGCAACAAGAACTGGATCGACGTCGGGCCCTTCACATTCCAGCCGTCCGAGGCGGCCAAACTGGCGCTTGCGCTCTGGATGGCCACGGTGCTGGACCGCAAGGCCAAGCTGCTGTCCCAGGCAAAGCACGCCCTGGTCCCCGTGGTGCTCCCGGGGGCGGCCGGAATCGTCGGGCTCATCCTGATGGGCAACGACCTCGGCACCGCCATGATCGTCATGATGATCACGGCGGCCGCGCTGTTCTTCGCCGGGGTGCGGCTATACCTGTTCGGGATCGCCGGCGTCGTCATCGCGGCGGGCACGGCTGTTATGGCCATCACCAGCCCCAACCGTGTCTGCCGCATCCTGTCCTGGACGGGGCAGACCTGCGCGGACGGCTCCGACCTGAACTACCAGTCGACCAACGGCCTGTACGGTCTGGCGTCCGGCGGTTGGTTCGGGGTGGGGCTGGGGCAGAGCCGGCAGAAGTACAGCTGGATCCCTGAAGCGCACAATGACTTCATCTTCGCGATCATCGGCGAGGAACTGGGACTGGTGGGAACCCTCGTGGTGCTGGTGCTCTTCGCCATCCTCGGCACCGCCATCTACCGGGTGGTTGTGGCCCAGAAGGACATGTTCCACCGCGTCCTGGCCGGCACCATCATGGTCTGGTTGCTGGGCCAGGCGACGGTCAACATGGCCGTGGTCACCGGCCTCGCCCCCGTGGTGGGAATCCCGCTCCCGTTCATTTCCTACGGCGGCTCGGCCCTGCTCATGTCCTTGTGCGCGATCGGCGTAGTGTTGTCCCTGGCCCGTGCACAGATGGCGCCGGGCCTCCAGCCGAAGCGGCTCTTCAGGTTTGGTCCGGCCGGGCTGGCGGCGTCGCTGCGGAAGCGGATCGCGGCACGCGGCGCAGCGACGGCCACAACCGGGACAACGGCCGGCAAAACAGCCGGCACCACAGCCAGGAACACAGCCGGGAGCGCCGCCAGGAAACCGCCGGCCAATACGCCAGCCCGTACAGCGCCATCCACCAGAGCGCCGGCTGCCACACCGCCGGCCAGCACGCCGGCTCCCGGAACGCCGGCCGCCAGGACGCCGTCCACCCGAACTCCCGCCCCCAGAAATCCCGCACGAAAGCGTAAATAGGCCTTTATGAATACCGAGTCGTCTTTGTCTGTCGTCCTTGCCGGCGGCGGAACAGCCGGACACATCAGCCCGCTCCTGGCCATCGCGCACGCCCTCCGGGAGACCCGCCCCGACGTGAGGCTGCTGGCCGTGGGAACACCGGGCGGCATGGAAGCCCGGTTGGTGCCGGCCGCAGGGGTGGACCTCGCCACCATCAGCCGGGTTCCCTTGCCCCGGCGTCCCTCGCTGGACCTGCTCCGGCTGCCCGGACGGCTGGTCGGCGCCGTGAAGCAGGCCGGAGTCATCCTGGAGGACGCCAAAGCGGACGTCCTGGTCGGCGTCGGCGGTTATGTCTGCACGCCGATGTACCTCGCGGCCTGGCGCCGCAAGATCCCCATCGTCATCCACGAGGCGAACACGCGCCCCGGACTGGCGAACCGGGTGGGAGCACGGCTGGGCGGACACGTTGCCGTGGCGTTCGCAGCGACCCGGCTGGGCGCCTCCCGTCACGTCGGCATGCCGATGCGCGGGGAAATCTCCAGCCTTGACCGGACGGCGGCCAGGGCCGCGGCGCGGGCAGCCCTTGGACTGGACCCGGACCGTCCGGCGCTGATCGTGACCGGCGGCTCCTCGGGCGCCCAGAGCATCAACCGCACCCTCGCGGCGTCGGTCGGCCTCCTCGCGGAATCCGGAATCCAGACCCTGCACATCACCGGACGGGGCAAAGCCGTCCACGACGCCGACGGCAAGCCGCTCGCAGCACCCGGCTACCAGCAGCGCGAATACGTCGACGGGATGGAAACGGTGTACGCCGCTGCGGACCTGCTGCTGGCCCGCTCCGGCGCCGCGACGGTCTCCGAGGTCGCCGCCGTCGGCGTTCCGGCAGTTTTTGTTCCGCTGCCGATCGGCAACGGCGAACAGGCGCTCAACGCCGCCGGACTCGTCGAGGCCGGAGGCGCCCTCCTGGTGGAGGACGGCACGTTTTCGCCCGCCTGGGTCCGCGAGCACATCATCCCGCTGCTGCAGGATCCGGACCGTCTCGCGGGAATGTCAGCCAACGCCGAAAAGCTCGGGATCCGCGACGCTGACCAGCGCATGGCAGACCTCGTCCTGGAAACGGCCCAAGTGAACGCAGCATCAGCAAAGCCCTCGAAGCAGCACGGCAGGAAGCGGTAGCGGAATGACCCAGCCCGAACACCAGCACACCACCACGGCCACCCGCACGGCGGAGTCCCTCGGCCGGGTGCATTTCATCGGCATCGGCGGCGTGGGAATGTCCGCCGTGGCCCGCATCATGGTGGCCCGCGGGCTGCCGGTCAGCGGCTCCGACGCCAAGGACCTGCCGGTCATGGCAGACCTTGCCGCGGCCGGCGCCCGGATCTGCGTCGGCTATGACGCCGCCAACCTGGGCGACGCTCAGAGCGTCGTCGCGGGCTCGGCCATCCGCCCGGACAATCCCGAACTGGCAGCAGCGCGGGCTGCCGGGCTTCCGGTGCTCCACCGCTCCGAGGCACTCGCGGCCGCGATGGCGCAGGACACCGCCGTGACCGTCGCCGGCACCCACGGCAAGTCCACCACCACGTCCATGATTGCCGTCCTCCTGCAGGGCGCGGGCCTGGACCCGTCGTTCGCCATCGGCGCGAACGTGCCCGCGCTGGGCGTCAACGCCGCCAGCGGCAGCACCCCGATCTTCGTCGCGGAAGCGGACGAATCCGACGGGTCCTTCCTGAACTACCGCCCGCAGATCGCCGTTGTGACCAACGTCGAACCGGACCATCTGGACCATTACGGCACGGCCGAAGCCGTCTACGCCTCCTTCGACCGCTTCACGGCCCTGCTCCCGGCCGACGGTGTCCTGGTTGCCTGCGCGGACGACGCCGGAGCCAGGGCCCTGGCCCTGCGGACCCTCGAGCGCGGCAACACCCGCGTGGTCCTCTACGGCACCGGCGATGACGCCCAGCTTGTGCTCCACGACGGCGGCCCGGGAGACGTGGCCATCAGCACGCCCGCCGGCCGCTTCCCCTCGAGCTGCACGTTCCCGGACGGCACAACGCCCTCAACGCGGCGGCGGCGTTCGCCGTCGCCCTCGAACTCGGCGTGGATCCCGCGGTTGCCGCCGGCGCCCTGTCGCACTTCACGGGGGCGTCCCGGCGCTTCGAATTCAAGGGGAGGGCCGCGGCGTCCGGGTCTACGACGACTACGCGCACCACCCCACCGAAGTGCGGGCTGCCCTGTCCGCGGCACGGTCAGTGGCCGGCGGCCACAAGCTGCACGTCCTCTTCCAGCCGCACCTGTTTTCCCGGACCCGGGAATTCGCCGAAGAGTTCGCCGCGGCGCTCAACACCGCGGACACGGCACTGGTCCTGGACATCTATCCGGCCCGCGAAGATCCGATTCCGGGTGTGAGCAGCCAGCTGATCGCCGCGCACCTCGGCGCCGGCGGGCGGCTCGTCGGACCGGACGCGGAGGCAGTGCAGTCCGTGGTGTCCGCCGCCGGGCCGGGGACATCGTGCTCACCGTCGGTGCCGGCGACGTCACGGCCTACGGGCCGCTGATCGTTGCGGCCCTGAACGACAGCGCTGACGTGAACCCGAACGACGGGGTGCCCGGTGCCTAGCACCCGCCGCCCCGGCTACAAGGCGGGCGCACGCCGGTCCCCGTCCGGGAGCGGGGACCCGGCGGCGCCGGATGTCATCTCGGCCTCCAAAGACAGCAGATCCAGCACAAACAGCACAGACAGCGCCGGAAGCGGTCCCACAGCCGGAGCCCCCGGAGCGGGACCCGCAGCTGCCCCCGGAGCCGCAGCCGGAACAAAGCAGAGGGCCCTGCCGCCCGGGACAACGTGCTGTCCTTTCCCGAACCAAAGGTCAGGCGCCGCCGGCGAATTGTCCAGGGCACCATCGCCGCCCTGGCGGTGCTGGTGGCGGGGATCGTCGCCGGGGCTGTCTACTCTCCGGTCCTCGCGCTGCAGACAGTGAGCGTGGAAGGGACGAAACTGCTGACGGCAGCCCAGATCCAGAAGGCCCTCGCCCCGCTGGAGGGTAAACCCCTGCCACAGATCAGCGACGGCGACGTCACTGCCCTCCTGAAACCGCTGGTCCAGGTCAAAGAAGTCACCACCCAGGCCCGCCCGCCGTCGACCCTGCAGGTCAAGGTGACCGAACGCGTGCCGGTGGCCCTGGTCAAACAGGGCAAGGCGCACCAGCTGGTGGACGCCGACGGGGTGAAGCTCAGCGACTCCGCCGACCCGGCTGCGATCAAGCTTCCGGTCATCGACGGCGGAGGCGGCACGCTGCCCAAGGACCTGTTCCATGCCATCACCGGGGTCCTGGGCGCGCTGCCCGCCGACGTGCTCGCCCGGCTTTCCAACGCCTCGGCGAAGTCGGTGGATGCCGTTGAACTCAAGCTCGTTGACGGCCAGACGATCGTGTGGGGCAACGCGGGGAGAAGGAGCTGAAAGCGAGGGTCCTCGGGGCCCTGCTGAGGATGCCCGCGGACCCGAAGAACCCGGTCCGGATCTACGACGTCAGTGTGCCGCGGCACCCGGTCACCCGATAGCCGCCGATCACATGACCACCGGCACCAAGACAGCACCAATACGGCACCCAAAGCGGCGATTTTGGCGGTATTACCGCGACACGCGGCGCCGGTTATTGAATGTCATCACACAAGGAAATAGCGTCACAGCATGAGTTACTTGACATAACTATAACCTTCAAGTCGAAGGTTAAGGTTCAAAGCTTCAAGCCCGACTCCATCAGTTTTCGCAATAGAACACGAACAAGGGACACGTAACGTGGCAGCTCCGCAGAATTACTTGGCCGTCATCAAGGTCGTCGGCATCGGCGGCGGTGGCGTGAACGCAGTCAACCGCATGATCGAGGTCGGTCTTCGCGGCGTCGAGTTCATCGCGGTCAACACCGATGCGCAGGCATTGTTGATGAGCGATGCAGACGTCAAGCTCGACATCGGGCGTGAGCTGACGCGCGGGCTGGGAGCCGGTGCGAATCCTGAGGTCGGCCGGCAGGCTGCCGAGGACCACGCCGAGGAAATCGAAGAGGTCATCCGCGGCGCCGACATGGTGTTCGTCACCGCCGGCGAGGGCGGCGGCACCGGCACCGGCGGCGCGCCCGTCGTGGCCCGGATCGCACGCTCCCTCGGCGCGCTGACCATCGGCGTTGTCACCCGCCCGTTCACCTTTGAAGGCCGCCGCCGCGCCGGCTCCGCGGAGGCCGGCATTGACGCCCTCCGCGATGAGGTCGACACGCTCATCGTGATCCCGAACGACCGCCTGCTGTCCATCAGCGACCGCAATGTCTCCGTGCTGGACGCGTTCCGTTCCGCCGACCAGGTCCTGCTGTCCGGTGTCCAGGGCATCACCGACCTGATCACCACTCCCGGCCTGATCAACCTTGACTTTGCCGACGTCAAGTCCGTGATGCAGGGCGCAGGCTCGGCGCTGATGGGCATCGGCTCGGCCCGCGGTGAAGACCGCGCCGTCAAGGCTGCGGAGCTGGCCATCGCCTCCCCGCTGCTGGAGGCATCCATTGACGGCGCCCACGGCGTCCTGCTGTCCATCCAGGGCGGCTCGGACCTGGGCCTCTTCGAAATCAACGAGGCTGCCCGGCTGGTCCAGGAAGTCGCCCACCCCGAAGCCAACATCATCTTCGGTGCGGTCATCGACGATGCGCTCGGCGACGAAGCGCGCGTCACCGTCATCGCCGCCGGCTTCGACGACGTCAAGGCCACCTCGCCGTCCATGGACCAGTCCCTTCCGCAGGCGGCACCGCAGCGCCCGGCGGCGCCCGCGGCAGCCCCGGCCCCGGTCCAGGCTCCGTCCTCGGCCCAGGTCCAGCCTCTGCACGCCACTGTCGGCGCCTCCGGGTACGGCGGCTGGGGCCAGCAGCGCCCGTCCGCGGTCCCTGCAGACTCCGGATTCGACGTCGACCTTCCTTCCGTCGTGGAGCCGGACCTGTCCGGACGCCACTCCGACGACCTGGATGTCCCCGACTTCCTCAAGTAGGTCCTGAAGCACCATGGCACTGCCGGATGGCAGTGCCATGGTGCTTTCTCGTAGGATCGTAGTTCTGTAAACAAGTTTGGCAACGATCTGGGGTTTTGAATGTTCTCGTGGCGGGCCGAAGTCCGGCCGGGCGTCTGGGTGGCTTTCACGAACGCCGCCGCCGGCAACCTGGCTCTCCATGTCGGTGACAGCCCGGTGGACGTCCGGCGCCGTCGCGGAGACCTCGAAGCCGCAGTGGGACTCGCCGGCCGGCCCTTCCGGTACATGAACCAGGTGCATGGCAACGAGGTCGCCGTCATCGACGCCGCGACGCCGGCGGGTCACCGTACTGACGCCCCCGGCGCTGACGCCGGTACCGACGCCCCGACCGCTGACGCAATGGTCTCTCTGGGGGAACCCCTGGCCGTGATGGTCGCCGACTGTGTGCCGGTTGTCCTGGTCGGTGACCGGGCCGCCGGTGAAGCCCCGGTCCTCGCCGTTGTGCATGCCGGCCGCCCCGGCGTTGCCTCCGGTGTCGTCCCGGCCGCTGTCACGCGGATGCGGGACCATGGCGCGGCCCGGCTCACCGCCTGGATCGGCCCCTCCGTCTGCGGACGATGCTATGAGGTCCCCGAGGACATGCGCCGTGACGTCGCCGCCCGGGTGCCCGCCGCATGGTGCACCACGACCAGGGGCACACCGGGCCTGGACCTGCCCGCCGCCGTCCGCAGCCAACTGCAGGACGCCGGCGTGGCGGTCGAATACTCCGGCAACTGCACCCTCGAAGACGTACGGCTGTTTTCCTACCGCCGCGACCAGGACACCGGACGGTTCGCCGGACTGGTGTGGACGGACCGAACGGATGAATGAACACCCCAATACGCAGCAGCCCGACGGCGGTCACACGGATCCGCGGCTGGAACAGCTCCGGGAGCGGCTCGCCGCCGTCCGGGAACGGATCGGCAACGCCGCGGCAGCAGCCGGCCGGGCGGAATCGCCGCCGCAGCTGATCGTGGTCACCAAATTCCACCCTGCCGAGGACGTCCGGCGGCTCGCCGCCCTGGGCGTCACGGACGTGGGGAGAACCGGGACCAGGAGGCGTCGGAGAAGGCGGCCGCACTGGCCGGGCTGGAGCTGCGCTGGCACTTCATAGGCCAGCTCCAGAGCAACAAAGCCAAATCGGTCGTGAAGTACGCCCATGCCGTGCACTCGGTGGACCGGCTCCCACTGGCCGTTGCCCTGGCCAAGGCCATGGCCTCCGAACAGGAACGCACCGGGCGGGCGCCGCTGGAGTGCTTTATCCAGGTCAGCCTCGACGACCACGCCGGGGGACACCGCGGAGGCGCACTTCCGGCGGACGTCCCGGCTCTGGCCGCGCAGTTGGCCGGCTCGGCCGGCATCCGCCTCGCGGGCGTCATGGCTGTGGCCCCCTTGGCGCGGATCCGGTCCCGGCATTCGAAAAACTCGCGGAGCTCTCGGCGCGCCTCACGGCGGTCCATCCCGGTGCCACGGGCATTTCCGCGGGCATGAGCCAGGACCTGGAACAGGCCGTCCGTCTGGGGGCGACACACCTTCGCGTTGGCTCCGATATTCTCGGTCCGCGTCCGGCGTTGCGGTAGGTTCAACGTATTGGAAGGTAATGGCGGGGATTCCAAGGCTGCTAAGTCATTGATCGGCCCGCTCACGGACACGATTAGGAGTCGACCATGGCCGGCGCTCTGCGCAAGACAATGATCTATCTTGGGCTCGCCGACGGCGACGAACACTACGAGTCCGAACACCAAACATCGCACAAGGATGAGGACGACTCCATGGAGCATGACCGCGAGGAACGCCGCGCGCCGGCGCCTGTCCGCGAGGTCCCCAAGGAAGAGCCCTACGCCGCTGAAGAGGAATATCGCGCACCTGTGACACCCATCAAGCGAGCGGCATCGAGCCGCGAAGAGCACACCGGCCTCCGCCAGATCACCACGATCCACCCGCGGTCCTACAACGATGCCAAGCTCATTGGTGAAAGCTTCCGTGACGGCATTCCCGTCATCATGAACGTCACTGACATGGGCGAGGCGGATGCCAAGCGGCTCGTCGACTTCTCCGCCGGGCTGGTCTTCGGACTGCGCGGCAGCATCGAGCGCGTGACGAACAAGGTCTTCCTGCTCTCGCCGTCGTACGTCGAAGTCATCGGCGATGACAAGAAGGTCAGCGAGACACAGGCGAGCTTCTTCAACCAGAGCTAGTCCAGGATTTTGCCCAAGGATGCCAGGCGGGGACACCCTGCCTGGCATCCTTGCTGAATTATCCGTGTTGAAATAGAGGCGTAACTATCAAGAGGACACTGCGGTATCCGGAATGAACATGGAGATATGAGATAACTCATGGGAATTGTTTTCGGACTTCTCTATATCGCACTGCTGTTGTTTTTTGTTGCCCTCATCATCCGGCTGGTCTTCGACTGGGTGCAGATGTTTGCGCGGAGCTGGCGGCCGCGCGGCGTGGCGCTCGTCACCGCCCACGCCGTGTATTCGGTCACAGACAAGCCCCTTAAACTGCTCCGTCGGCTCATTCCGCCGCTGCGGCTGGGCGGAATCTCGCTGGACCTTGGCTTCCTGCTCCTGTTCGTGGCAGTCACCATCGCCATGGGAGTAGCCAAGTTCCTGGTGTTCTCCCAGCCCATCACGGCGTAGCCGGGCGGCGGACCTGGTCCGCGGCCCAAACTGATAGAAACTCCGGTTTGACACTGCGGTGTTGAATTAGAGGAACCAGACCATATTTAGGTACCGTAGTTTTGACGGCCGGAAGGCCTACTGACTAACTAGACCAACGAGGTGACCAGATGGCTTTGACGCCAGAAGACGTTGTCAACAAGCGCTTTCAGCCGACCAAGTTCCGCGAAGGCTACGACCAGGATGAAGTTGATGACTTCCTGGACGAGATCGTCGTCGAACTGCGACGCCTGAACCAGGAGAACGACGAGCTCCGCAAGAAGCTCGCCGAACTGGGCGCCGGCACGCCTGCCAGCTCCGCCGCCGCGGCTCCCGTCGTGGAAAAGGTCCCGGCACCCGTCAAGGCCGACAAGGACAAGGAAGACCGCGCCAAGGCAGAAGCCGAGGCCAAGGCCGCCGAAGCCGCCAAGGCCGCTGAGGTTGCCAAGAAGAAGGAAGCCGAGCAGGCAGCCGCACCGGCCCGCAGCGCCGCTACTCCGGCAGCCGAGTCCGCTGCAGGGCTGTTGGCCATGGCACAGCAGATGCACGACAAGCACGTCGCCGACGGCGAGCAGCAGCGCGACAAGATCATCGCCGAAGCGCAGATCGAAGCCAGCAGCCTCGTCAACGACGCCCAGGAGAAGTCCCGGAAGATCCTTGGCGCCCTCGAGCAGCAGCGCTCCGTGCTGGAACGCAAGGTCGAGCAGCTCCGCGGCTTCGAACGCGACTACCGTTCACGCCTGAAGGCCTACATCGAAGGCCAGCTGCGTGACCTGGACGCCCGCGGCTCCGTGGCCGCCCCGAGGTCGAAGCAAGCTAGGGTCAAAAGCAAAGTATTCTGAAAGCCGGTGGCTGAGGATTCCTCGGCCGCCGGCTTTTGCCATTAACCGCAGGTTCCACCGGCGGCCGTGCCCAAGCACCCAGCTCCCAGTCCCCGCACTGGCCCGTGAACGAAAGCCCTATGACTGACGCACCATCACCTGACGCCGCGCAGCCCGCTGAGTCCGACCAGGCACGGCCCATCAAGCCGCGGCCGCGGCGGGCCCTGCTGCTGTCCCTGTTCTTTGGCCTGGCAGCATTCGCCTATGTCTTCGACCAGCTGACCAAACTGTGGGTCACGGCCAACATGACCGAGGGGAGAGGATTCCCGTCCTGCCCCCGCTCCTGCACTGGTACTACATCCGCAACTCCGGCGCCGCCTTCTCGATCGGCGAGAACGTCACCTGGGTGTTCACCATCATCATGACCGCGGTATCGATCGCCATTCTGCTGCAGCTGCGGAAACTCGGCTCGCTCTGGTGGGCCCTGGCGCTCGGACTGCTCCTCGGCGGCGCCCTGGGCAACCTCACGGACCGCCTGTTCCGTGAACCCTCCTTCGCCATGGGCCATGTGGTGGATTTCATCCAGCTCCCCAATTTCGCGATCTTCAACATCGCCGACTCAGCCGTAGTTTCCGCGGTGGTCATCATCTGCCTGCTCACGCTGCGCGGGATCTCCCTGGACGGCTCGCACCTCACGAAGGACACAGTGAACCATGACTCCTAGGGACACGGCGCCTGAGCACACGACGCCCGAAGACCTGACCCCGGCCGGCACACTACCGGAGGACATCCTGCCGGAGGACGTCGACGAGGACGGTGCGGGCGACGACACCGGGCCGGTGTCCGGCGCGACACCGGCAGCATCCTTCCGCTTTGTGGTCCCGGACGAACTTGCCGGGACCCGCGTGGATGCCGGGCTGGCAAAGCTTATGGACATCTCCCGCTCGCAGGCCGCCGTGCTGATCGGCGACGGCAACGTCAGCAGCGGGGACAAAGCCGTCGGAAAGTCGCTCAAGCTCGCCCCCGGCGCCGTGCTCGACGTCGTCGTCCCGGCGCGCCGGGACCCCTGGAAATTGTGGAGGAAGTCGTGGAAGGCCTGAACATCCTGCTGGACGATGACGAATTTGTCGTCATCGACAAACCGGTCGGTGTGGCCGCCCATCCCTCGCCCGGCTGGGTGGGACCCACCGTCGTCGGAGGGCTCGCCGGCCTCGGTTACCGGATCTCCACCTCCGGCTCGCCGGAGCGCGCGGGCATCGTCCACCGGCTCGACGTCGGGACGTCCGGGGTGATGGTGGTGGCCAAGACGGAAGAGGCGTACACGGCCCTCAAGCGCGCCTTCAAGGAACGCACGGTGGACAAGGTCTACCACGCCGTCGTCCAGGGCCTGCCGGACCCGCTGGCCGGCACCATTGACGCCCCGATCGGCCGCCACCCGGGCCACGACTGGCGCTTCGCCGTGATTGAAGACGGCCGGGACTCCATCACGCACTACGAGGTCCTGGAGGCATTCGGCAAGGCCTCGCTGGTGGAAGTCCACCTCGAAACCGGCCGCACGCACCAGATCCGCGTGCACTTCTCCGCCCTGCGCCACCCCTGCGCCGGCGACCTGACCTACGGCGCGGACCCGCGGCTCGCCGCCACCCTGGGGCTCACCCGGCAGTGGCTGCACGCGCGGCAGCTGTCCTTCGCCCATCCCCGGACCGGGGAACAGGTCACCGTCACCAGCGAGTACCCGCAGGACCTGCGGTACGCCCTGGAGGTCCTGGAGTCCGGACAGGCCTGATTGGCAGCCCGGGGCCCGCTGCCCGGGGCCGCGGTCCGATCGGGCGGCGTCCGGAGTGCCGCGCTGAATCGTCCGCGGGCGGCACTAGAATGATTCGGTGACTTCCAGCAACAAATCGTTCGTTCATCTCCACAACCACACCGAATACTCCATGCTGGACGGTGCCGCCCGGCTTGGGGAGCTGTTCGACGAAACCGAACGGCTGGGCATGCCTGCCCTCGCCACCACGGACCATGGCTACCTCTTCGGTGCCTTCGACTTCTGGAAGCGGGCCACGGACCAAGGCATCAAGCCGATCATCGGCGTCGAGGCCTATGTCACCCCGGAACCGCGCGCACGGACAAGACCCGTGTCCGCTGGGGCGAGGAAAACCAGCGCAAGGACGACATCTCCGGCGGCGGTTCCTACACGCACATGACGCTGCTCAGCTACAACAACAAGGGCATGCGGAACCTGTTCCGTGCCTCGTCGATCGCCTCCCTGGACTCGGTCTTCGGCAAATGGCCCCGGCTGGACCGTGAGCTGCTGAACACCTACTCGGAAGGCCTGATCGCCACCACCGGCTGCCCGTCGGGCGAGGTCCAGACGAGGCTCCGGCTCGGCCAGTACCGGGAAGCCGTCGAAGCGGCGGCCGAATTCCGTGACATCTTCGGCGCCGAGAACTACTTCTGCGAACTCATGGACCACGGCCTGGACATCGAGCGGCGCGTCACGGGTGACCTGCTGCGCCTGGCCAAGGAACTGAACCTTCCGCTGGTGGCCACCAACGACCTGCACTACACCCACGAGCATGACGCCAAGGCGCACGAGGCCCTGCTGGCCATCCAGTCCGGCTCCACTCTCCTGGAACCGACGTACGACAACGGCGGATCCCGGTTCGCCTTTTCGGGCAGCGGCTACTACCTGAAGTCACCGCAGGAGATGCGGGAGCTGTTCCGGGACCACCCGGAAGCGTGCGACAACACACTCCTGATCGCCGAGCGCTGCGAAGTGTCGTTCAACACCGGGGCCAACTACATGCCCCGGTTCCCCTGCCCGGAAGGGGAGGACGAGACGTCCTGGCTGGTCAAGGAGGTCGACAAGGGACTCCGCTACCGCTACCCCCAGGGCATCCCCGACAAGGTGCGCACCCAGGCCGACTACGAACTGGGCGTCATCAATTCCATGGGGTTCCCGGGCTACTTCCTCGTCGTGGCCGACTTCATCAACTGGGCCAAAAACAACGGCATCCGCGTGGGTCCCGGACGTGGCTCGGGCGCCGGGTCCATGGTGGCCTACGCCATGCGCATCACCGACCTCGATCCGCTGCACCACGGCCTGATCTTCGAGCGCTTCCTCAACCCGGACCGCGTCTCCATGCCTGACTTCGACGTCGACTTCGATGACCGGCGCCGCTCCGAAGTGATCGACTACGTCACACGCAAATACGGCGACGAGCGTGTCGCCATGATCGTCACCTACGGCACCATCAAGACCAAGCAGGCCCTCAAGGACTCCTCACGCGTGCTGGGCTACCCGTTCAGCATGGGCGAGACGCTCACCAAGGCACTGCCGCCGGCCGTGATGGCCAAGGACATCCCGCTCGCCGATATCCAGAACAAGGACTCCAAGCGGTACAGCGAGGCCGGCGACTTCCGGCAGCTCATCGCCACCGACCCGGAAGCCGCCAAGGTGTTCGAGACGGCGCTCGGCATCGAGGGCCTGAAGCGGCAGTGGGGTGTCCACGCGGCCGGCGTCATCATGTCCTCGGACCCGATCATCGACGTCATCCCGATCATGCGCCGCTTCCAGGACGGCCAGGTCATCACCCAGTTCGACTACCCGACGTCCGAGGGCCTCGGCCTGATCAAGATGGACTTCCTCGGCCTGCGGAACCTCACGATCATTTCGGACGCCCTCGAAAACATCCAGATGAACCGCGGTGTGGACCTGGACCTTGAGTCCCTGGAGCTCGACGACGCGGCGTCCTACGAGCTGCTGGCCCGCGGCGACACCCTGGGCGTGTTCCAGCTCGACGGCGGCCCGATGCGGTCCCTGCTCAAGTTGATGAAGCCTGACAACTTCGAAGACATCTCCGCCGTGCTGGCGCTTTACCGGCCGGGCCCCATGGGCGCCAACGCCCACACCGACTACGCACTGCGCAAGAACAAGATCCAGGAAGTCATTCCGATCCACCCGGAACTCGAGGAACCGCTCTCCGAGATCCTCGGCGGAACCTACGGCCTGATCGTGTACCAGGAGCAGGTTATGGCCGTGGCGCAGAAGCTCGCCGGGTACACGCTGGGCCAGGCAGACATCCTGCGCCGGGCCATGGGCAAGAAGAAGAAATCCGAGCTGGACAAGCAGTTCGCCGGGTTCTCCCAGGGCATGCAGGACAACGGCTACTCCATGGAAGCGGTCAAGACCCTGTGGGATATCCTCCTGCCGTTCTCCGACTACGCGTTCAACAAGGCGCACTCGGCCGCCTACGGCGTGATCTCCTACTGGACCGCATACCTCAAGGCGCACTACGCGCCGGAGTACATGGCCGCCCTGCTCACCAGCGTCGGCGACGACAAGGACAAGTCGGCCATCTACCTCAATGAATGCCGGCGCATGGGCATCACGGTGCTGCCGCCGGACGTCAACGAGTCCGCCCTGAACTTCACCCCTGTCGGCAACGACATCCGCTTCGGCATGGGCGCCATCCGCAACGTCGGCGTGAACGCCGTCGAGGCCATGGTGGCGGCGCGTGAAAAGGAGGGTGCCTACACGTCCTTCAAGGACTACCTGATGAAGGTCCCGGCCGTCGTGTGCAACAAGCGCACCATCGAGTCCCTGATCAAGGCCGGCGCGTTCGACTCCCTGAACCACCACCGGCGCGCCCTGGCGATGATCCACGAAGAAGCCATTGACTCCGTCATCACGCTCAAGCGCAACGAGGCGATCGGCCAGTTCGACCTCTTCGCCGGGTTCGACGAGGCGGAATCCGAGGCGTCACTCAGTATCGAAATCCCCGATCTGCCCGAATGGGACAAGAAGGACAAACTCTCCTTCGAACGGGACATGCTCGGACTCTACGTCTCGGACCACCCGCTGCAGGGCCTCGAAGGACTGCTGAGCCAGCACGCCGACCAGTCCATCACCTCGATCATCGCCGAAGACGGCCCGCACGACGGCGCCATCGTCACCATCGCCGGGATGATCACCTCGCTGAGCCGGCGGATCGCCAAAGCCAGCGGCAACGCCTACGCCCGGGCGGAAATCGAGGACCTGGGCGGTTCCGTCGAGGTCATGTTCTTCGGCCAGGTCTACGGTCCCATCGCGTCCGTCCTGGCGGAAGACCTGATCGTGGTGGTTAAGGGCGGCTGCAGCGCCGTGACGACGGCGCCATCGCCCTCAACTGCATGGAACTCTCCGTCCCGGACCTCAGCGAGGGCCTGAACGGGCCCTCGTGATCACGGTGCAGACGCACAAGGCGACCGAAGCCGTGGTGACCGAACTGGGAGACGTGCTGCGGACGCACCGCGGCAAGTCCGAGGTGCGGCTGCACCTGCAGGGCGACTCCCGGGTGGAGGTCATGGGCCTGCCCGTGCATCTCCGGGTCAACCCCAGCCCGTCATTGTTCGGGGACCTCAAGGTGCTGCTCGGTCCGACCTGCCTGGATAACTAATCATCTGCAGGGGCTCTCCACCCGCCGAGGTGACGCTTAACGCCCATGCCGCGCAAGGACATGGGCGTTAAGTGTCACCTCGGCGGGTGAAGGAGCGGTTCAGATCTCGTAGTCCAGCGGCGCGGGCTGGCCGTAGGCGCCGGAGTGGTAGAGCAGGGGAGCGCCGTCGGCGCCCACTTCACCTTCCACGACCTCGACCACCACCACGGCGTTGTTCTCGAAGGAGAGCCGCATCTGGACCTTGCCGATCAGCCAGCCGGCCACATCATTGAGGATCGGCACGTCATGGGGCCCGAGCGCCCAGTGGTCACCCTCGAACCGGTTGCTGGTCCGGGCAAAGCGGTCGGCCAGGTCCTGGTTTTCCAGCCCCAGCATGTGGACGCCGATGTAGGTGGTGTTGGCCACGGCCGGCCAGGAGCTGGAGGTCCGGGCCATGTTGAAGGTGAACCGGGGCGGCTTTGCCGAAAGCGAGGCCACGGAGGTTGCCGTGAAACCGAAGGGGACACCGTTGAAATTGGCGGTGATGATGGCCACGCCGGCGGCGTGCCGGCGGAACATCTCCCGAAAAGTTCCCTCGAAGGCTTGGTCCTCTGTGGCCACTGCGATCCAACTCCCTGCTGCATGTGTGATGTTCCTACCCTGCCAGCGTATTGCCCCGTCGCCCGGTCGCGGTACTTGTTCCACCGGAGGTGTCCTGTGGAACGTCATCCGGGGACGTACGGTGTCAGGTGCCCGGCGTCGGAAAAGCTTGTTAAGGTTTGTTGCATGACACAGCCAGCAGTACACGGCCAGCACCCGGACGACGCCCTGCAGAAGGTCCGGCAGGGCGACAAAGGGCACCCCGGCTTTCGGCCGGAGCAGGCCTCCGGCCACCCGGCGCCGGAGACGGGCATGTCCGCCGTGTCGTGGCGGAAGGCCGCTGTCATTGCCGCCGCCGGTGTCCCCGTGGGGCTGCTCTGGTGGCTCCTGGCGCCCTCTGGGTTGAATCTGCTCTCGGGCAATCCGGAGCTGCGGAGCGGCGGCAACACAGAGGGGTGGCTACCCAGGGACCTGGTGCTGGCGGGACTGTTCCTGCTGGCCGGCTGCATTTCGGGTGCCGTGGCCACCGGCACCAAGCACCACGGGCCGTCCGGGCGGGACGTCCTCCTGGCCGTGGGCGCAGGAGCAGTAGGCGCCCTCGCCGCCTGGGGGACGGGCGTCCTGTGCGGCTTGTGGTGGGGAACGCCGGAGGACACGTCGGCCAGCGCCAGCATCGCGTTTTCCCTGCGGTCCCTGGCCGTGCTGGCAATCTGGCCGGCCGCCACCGCCCTGGCCATCTTCCTGAACACCGTCTTCACCACCCCGAAGCCCGAATCCGCTGGCGAAACAACAGGCGAAACAACAGACCAAGCAACAGATCCGGCTCCGTTGTAACGGGCGCGGCGTCACGGGCGCGGGACTCTGCGGTGCGGCACGTAAAATGAACGGGTGACCCCTTCAGCTGACAGCACCGTGCCTGCCGTTACCGTGCCCTCCGTTACCGTTCGCCCCGATACCGTTCCGGCGGGACCTGCCGAACTCAACTTCCGCACCGTCGACCTGCGGGGCCAGCGGCTCACCCTCGCCGGACTCCGCGCCGCGGTTCCGCGCGCGCAAGCCGGCACCATGGCTGATGCCGAGCAAAAGTCCTGGACATCATCGGCGCCGTCCGCACCCGGGGCTTCGACGCGCTCAGCGAGCTCGCCAGGACCTTCGACGGTGTGGAGCAGTCGCACCCCGGGTCCCCGCCGACGCCCTGACGGCGGCGCTGGCCGGGCTCGATCCCGCCGTCCGGGCGGCCCTGGAAGAGTCCATCAAGCGCGCCCGTCGTTTTGCCGACGCACAGCGCCCCGCGGACACCGACGTCGAACTCGGCGAAGGCGCGGTGGTCAGCCAGAACTGGGTCCCGGTGGCGCGGGTGGGCCTCTACGTCCCCGGAGGCCTGGCCGTCTACCCGTCCTCGGTGATCATGAATGTCGTCCCGGCCCTCGCCGCCGGCGTCGAATCCATTGCCCTGGCCTCTCCTCCGCAAAAGGACTTCGGCGGGCTCCCGCACCCCACCATCCTGGCCGCAGCGTGCCTGCTCGGGATCGACGAGGTCTACGCCATCGGCGGCGCCCAGGCCATAGCGGCCTTCGCCTACGGTATCCCCGGCGCGGGGACAACCCCGGACTGGACCCGGTGGACGTTGTCACCGGCCCCGGCAACGTTTTCGTCGCCACGGCCAAGCGCCTCGTCAAGGGCGTCGTCGGCATCGATTCCGAGGCGGGCACCACCGAGATCGCGATCCTCGCGGACGCCACCGCACAGCCCGGGCTGGTCGCCGCCGACCTGATCAGCCAGGCCGAGCACGACCCCAAGGCGGCGTCCGTCCTGGTGACGGACTCCGACGCCCTCGCCGGCGCCGTGCGCGTTGAACTGGACCGCCAGGCGGCCGCGACCAAGCACAGTGTTCGGGTCCGGGAAGCGCTCTCCGGCCCGCAGTCCGGCGTCGTGCTGGTGGACGACCTCGAACAGGGCATCGCGGCGTGCAACGCCTACGCGGCTGAACACCTGGAAATCATGACGGCGGACGCGGCCGGCGTCGCGGGCCGGATCCGCAGCGCCGGTGCGATCTTCGTTGGGGACTACAGCCCCGTCAGCCTGGGTGACTACTGCGCAGGCTCCAACCACGTGCTGCCGACCAGTGGCACCGCGACGTTCTCCTCCGGGCTGAACGTCACCACGTTCCTGCGTGCCATCCAGGTGGTCAACTACACCCGTGCCGCCCTGGAAGAGGTCAGCGGGCACATCGTCAGCCTGTCCGGGGCGGAGGATCTTCCCGCCCACGGGGAGGCCGTCACGGCCCGGTTCGCCGGGGGCTCCTGACCACAACATGTAGTAATTACAGGCTTGTTATTCAGCTACATCTGGTCGTAAACTGATGGCGGAGCCAACGGCTCCATGGAACTGCCGGTGTGCTCAAGTCGACTGTTGTAGAAGGTCGACCAGTTCGGCCGTCTACGTGCGACAGGGGAGGAAACAACGTGTATTGCCCGTTTTGCCGCAACCCTGATTCCCGTGTGGTGGACAGCCGGATCGCCGACGACGGTTCGGCCATCCGCCGCCGCCGGCAGTGTCCCGAGTGCGGGCGCCGCTTCACGACTGTCGAAACCACCAGCCTCACGGTGATCAAGCGGTCCGGGGTCGGCGAGCCGTTCAGCCGCAGCAAGGTCATCAACGGCGTGCGCAAGGCCTGCCAGGGCCGTCCCGTCACGGAAGACGACCTCGCCATGCTCGCGCAGGAAGTCGAAGAAGCGATCCGGGCCTCCGGCGCCGCGGAAATCGATGCGCATGAGGTCGGCCTGGCCATCCTCAACCCGCTCCAGAAGCTCGACGAGGTCGCCTACCTGCGCTTCGCGAGCGTCTACCAGGCCTTTGAATCCCTCGAGGACTTCGAGGCCGCCATTTCCCTGCTCCGCCATGAGGCCGAGACCAAGGGACGCGAAGGCACCAGCCAGCAGAAGAGCCCGCTCTAGGACCAGCGGTCCCGGACCGGCGGAATCTGACCAGAGACTCCGGTGGTGGCAGCGGAGGAAGCCGCAGCCACCACCGGCACCACCACAACAAAGAGCTATCACTCCGGGTCGTTCCCAGCGTTCAGAACGACCCGAAGTGATAGCTCTTTGGCTATCTCGCCTCTTTGGCTACTTCGCCAGTTTGTGCTTCAGCGCGATTTCAAGGGCGGCGCCCACGATGCCGGCGTCGTTCTTCAGCTCCGCCGGAACAATCGGGGTACGCAGCTGCAGCCGCGGCAGGTATTCGTCGGCGCGCTTGGAGATGCCGCCGCCGACGATGAACAGTTCGGGGGAGAAGAGGAACTCCACATGCGAGAAGTACCGCTGCAGCAGCACGCTGTACTCCTCCCAGCTCAGTCCGTCCCGTTCGCGGGCCACGGCCGAGGCCTTGCTCTCGGCGTCGAAGCCGTCAATCTCAAGGTGCCCGAGCTCGGCGTTGGGGACCAGTTTGCCGTCGAAGATGAACGCGGAACCGATTCCGGTGCCGAGCGTGATGACCAGCACGGTGCCCTCCACGGACGCACCGGCGCCGAAGCGAGCCTCAGCGAGGCCGGCGGCGTCGGCGTCGTTGATGACCTCCACGGGACGGCCCAGCCGGGCGGTCAGCAGGCCGTCGATGTCCAGTTCCAGCCAGGACTTGTCCACATTGGCGGCGGAGTGGACCACTCCGTGCTGGATGATGCCGGGGAAGGTGACACCCACGGGCGAGTCGGGAGCCGGCGCCTCCGGGCGTGCGGACAGTGCGGCGACCACCTGTGCCACCACTTCTGCCACGGATTCGGGCGTGGAGGGCTGCGGGGTGGGGATGCGCAGCCGGTCACCAATCAGCTTGCCCTTTTTCAGGTCGACGATCCCGCCCTTGATGCCGGTGCCGCCAATGTCGATGCCGATCAGCGGGGCGTTCTTCTTCGACTTCTCGTCCTTCTTGGCCAATGTGGTTCCGTTCGTGGCAGGGGCAGGGCTAGGAGGGGCGGCGCGGGGCCGACCGGAGAAGACCGGAATCTTCTCGTGGGAATCAGGGGAGGGTCAGGACTTCCGCGCCGGACTCCGTGACAAGCAGGGTGTGCTCGAACTGCGCGGTGCGTTTGCGGTCACGGGTGACCACGGTCCAGTCGTCGGCCCACATGTCCCAGTCCACGGTGCCCAGCGTCAGCATGGGTTCGATCGTGAACACCATGCCCGTTTCGATCACCGTGTTGTAGGCGGGCGCGGCGTCGTAGTGCGGGATGATCAGGCCGGTGTGGAAGGCCTCGCCCACTCCGTGGCCGGTGAAGTCGCGGACCACGCCGTAGCCGAAGCGTTTTGCGTAGGACTCGATGGTGCGGCCGATCACGTTGATTTCGCGGCCGGGGGCCACAGCCCGGATGGCGCGGTTCAGGGATTCCTGTGTGCGCTCTACGAGCAGCCGGGACTCCTCGTCGACGTCGCCGACCAGGAAGGTGTAGTTGGTGTCGCCGTGCACGCCGCCGACGAAGGCGGTGATGTCGATGTTGAGGATGTCCCCGTCCTGGACCACGGTGGTGTCAGGAATGCCGTGGCAGATGACTTCGTTCAATGACGAACACAGAGACTTCGGAAAGCCGCGGTAGCCCAAGGTGGACGGATACGCGTTGTGGTCGAGCAGGAATTCGTGTCCCACCCGGTCGAGTTCGTCCGTGGTGACGCCGGGCCGGATGTACTTGCCGACCTCCACAATGGCCTGCGCGGCGATCCGTGAGGCGATCCGGATCTTCTCGATGGTCTCCGCCGACTTGATCTCCGAGCCGGTGAACTTCGCGGGTCCGGGCTTGCCCACGTATTCAGGGCGCGGGATCGACGCCGGAACGGGACGGTGCGGACTGACTGTTCCCGGGACCAGGGTGCCGATGGGTGCAGTCGAGGCTAGAGAAGGCATAGATTGATCATATAAGGCGATGCCGGAGGCAAATAAACAAACGCCAAGAAACATCAGCGCAAGGAGCATCAATGCCGGAGTACTGGTACAACGTCAACACACATGAGGTTGAAGAGGACGCCATGTCCGACTGGAGCCAACTGATTGGCCCCTACAAGACGCGGGAAGAGGCCGAACACGCCCTCGAGAAGGTCAAGGCCCGCAACGAATCCTGGGAAAAGGGCGACGAGGACGACTAGCCCCCGCGGGTGAAAGCCCGGCGGCGCCGCATCGACGCGTGGCCGCCGGCCGGCCACCGGCCGGCCGCCCCGGACGGCCCCGTGCCGGCACCCCTGCTTGACCGAGGGGGCTGATTTTTCTCACCCGGCGCGGATGAGGACGGGCCGGGTGGCCCCGGCCATACTGAGACAATGCCGACGAGCGTTACCCGCACCCGCGGCGCCCGATTCTCCGATCTGGCCAGGCTGGCCGCAGCCTGGGCTGCCTCGACGGTTGCCCTCATTGTCACGGGCGCCCTGTTGCCGGGGTTCTCGGCAAGCAGCTGGTGGTCGTACGCGGCCGTGGCCGCGGCAGCCGGCGTCGTCGGCCTGGTCCTGCGCCCCGTGCTGGTGGAGGTCTCGGCAAGGGTGGGCTGGCTCGCGGTGCTGCTTGCCGCTCTCCTCGGCCAGGCCCTGATCATGTACGTCGCCATCCTGCTGGTGCCCGGTATCGAATCGACGGCGTGGACGGCCTTTGCCGCCACATGGGTCAGCGCGGCCGTGGGCACCCTCATCTCGTGGACCACCACGGCCGGGACTGACGACGGCCTGATCACCTCATTGGCCGGCCGGGCGGGCGGCAGCAGCCAGTGGCCGATCCGGAGGTGGACGGCGTCCTGTTTGTGCAGCTCGACGGTGTTCCCTTCCCGGTACTGCAGTGGGCGGTCCAGTCCGGAGCTGTCCCGCATATCCGGCGCTGGCTGGCGTCGGGGGATTACACGCTCATGGAATGGACTCCCCAGCTGCCCTGCACGACGCCGGCCAGCCAGCTGGGCATCCTGCACGGCACCGTTGACGGCATCCCGGCGTTCCGGTGGTACGACCGTGACCTCAACCGGGTCCTGGTGGCCAACCGTCCGGCGGACGCCCGGGTGATCGAGGAATGGCACAGCACCGGCCGCGGCCTGCTCAGCGACGACGGCGTCTCCATTTCGAACCTGTTCACCGGTGACGCGCCCCGGGCGCTCATGACGATGAGCAGGGTGGAGGTCCAGCGCGGCTCCACGCAAACGCGACGTGCGTTTGCGTGGTTTTTCACGTCCCCGAACGGCTTTATGCGCAGCCTCACGCGGACCGTCGGGGAGATCGTCAAGGAGCGCTGGCAGGCCCGGCGACAGGTCAAGCGTGACCTCGACCCGCGGGTGCACCGCGACTGGACCTTCGCCCTCCTGCGGGCAGTGACCAACGGCCTGCTGCGTGACCTGAACACCGCCCTGGTCGCCGAGGAACTGCGGCGCGGAACGAAGAGCATCTATGTCGACTACGTTGACTACGACGAAATCGCCCACCACGCGGGTATGTTCCGGCCCGAGTCGCTCGCCGCCCTGGATGGCCTGGACCGCACGCTGGGATCCCTGGCCCGGCTCGCCGGCGACACCCCCGCCGCTACCGTCTGGTGGTGCTCTCGGACCACGGCCAGTCCCAGGGCACCCCGTTCGCTGACCGGTACGGCCAGTCGCTCGGCGACTTGTGTGCGGAACTCATGCAGGAACAAGTGCAGAATGTGGATGCTTCCGTCGAAGGGCTGGGGCGCGCGGACTCCATTGCCGGCGACGTCGCGACGGGCGGGATGAGCGGAAAGCTCGCCGTCCGGGCCGGCGAGGGGCTGGCCAAGGCGCAGCAGACGCCGGCGCGGCAAACGCCGGCACAGCAAACCTCCGCTCCCGGCGACGCCGCCGAGGAGCCGGTTGTGGTGCTGGGCTCGGGCAATCTGGGCCTGGTCTACGTGCGGGGCGCCCGGCGCTGGACGCTTGAGGAACTCGACCGGGAGTGGCCGGCGCTGGTCCCCGGCCTGGCGGGCCACCCCGGCGTCGGGTTCGTCGCCGGCATCGACGACGAAGGCCGGGCGTGGGCGATCGGGAGCGGAGGCCGCCTCAACATCGCCAGCGGTGAGGTGGAAGGGACCAGCCCGTTGGCCAGCTACGGTCCGCATGCTGCGCGGATGCTCCTGCGCGCCCTGCTGCTTCGCGAGGCGCCGGATCTCTACGTCAACAGCACGGTCGATCCGGTGACCGGCGATGTCACAGCGTTCGAGGGCCTGGTCGGTTCCCACGGGGACTCGGCGGGTGGCAGGACCGCGCACTGCTGCTGGGGCCGGCCGATCTTATGGCGGGGCTGCCGGAGCGGATAGAGGGCGCCGATCAGCTCCACCGGGTGCTGGTGGCGATGCTCGAATCGTGCGGCCAGCGCGCCACGCTGCGGGATGTTCCGCCCTGATGCGGACCCGGGAACCGGTGGAAAAGCGGACGGTGGGAAAGCGGACGGTTGAGAAGACGATGCGGTTCCAGGCGAACCAGTGCGGTCCGGGTCTTCGGCTCACGACGGCATAGCCCAGGACTGGCCGGGGGCGAGAACGACGGCCGAGCAGCCGGGAGCCTGCTCCGCCACGGCGGTAGCAAACCGCCGCCCGGGCATTTCCAGCCAGCTCCGGGCAAAGTGGTTGACGAAAGGCGGGTGCAACGTTCCCCAGTGCACCGGAACGGCGAACCGCGCGCCGCTCGCTGCGACCGCCCGGGCCGCGGTCTCGGGCGTCAGATGTCCGCCGGAGAGCTTTGGTCCCCACCCCAGACCGGCACCAGGGCGACTTCGATGGAGCCGCCCGCCATGGCCGGCAGCGCCGCCATGTCCGGATACAGCCCGGTGTCACCAGCGATCCAGACGATGCCCGAGGGGCCACGGACCAGCTGGCCGTTGGCGTCGTTGGGCCGGTGCAGCATGGGGCGCTGACCATGGTCGGCCGGCACCTGGCGTATCTCGACTCCGCTGCCCACCTGGCTCCAGCCGTCCCCCAGCGGAACCGCGTGCATCTGCGTTCGGCGACGTAACCAGTCGGCGTTGGCCGGCGCGCTCATCAGGACGGCCCCGCGCAGCATCCGCAGGGAGCGCAGTTCGGCGTGGTCGTGGTGCAAGTGGGAGACCAGGACGACGTCGGGCCGGCTCCACGACGCCGGGTCCGGCCGGGGTGCCAGGCGCCGCAGCAACCCGGCATGGGGACGAAGCAGCGGATCTGTCAGGATCCGGATCCCGTCCAGATCCAGCACCACCGACGAGTGGCCAAGCCAGGTGATTCTCATGCCCGCACGGCGGTCCGACCGCACAGTAGACCGACTGCGGAGGGGACCGCGGCGCAGCCCGTTGTCAGGTCAGGCCATCGCCTTGGCCTTGAGGGAATCAAACTCGGTCTGGGTGATGGCGCCGGAGTCGAGCAGCGCCTTGGCGTCGGCGATCTGGCTGGCCGGGGAAGCCGACTTGCCGGCGACCTGCTGGATGTACTCCTGCTGCGCGGCCTGTTGTTCCGCTATTGCCTTCATCTGCCGCTCCGTCATGCTGCGGCCCCTGGCGATCAGGTAGATGAGTGCTCCGAGCCAGGGCACAAAGATCAGCAGTATGGACCAGCCGGCCTTACCCCAGCCGCTGAGTGTGCTGTCGCCGAACAAGTCGAACAGGCAACGGAACCACACCATCAGGGCCGCAATCCAGATGAAGAACCAGAAACTCCACAGCAGGACGTCCCAGAAGTCAGTCGAAATTGAGTCCATGGCTACTCCTCCACTAATGTCCCCCGGTGTCTGGCCCATCGCGTTTCACGCGAATCCGGCCGGAATGGCGGAACTTCTGCCGGGGCCCGATGCAGGCCCTCAACCGACAGCCTGCTCGTAACAGCGGTCCGCCGCATCGTTCGTGAAGGATGAGGTGACGCCGCAAACCCGCAGGTGGGCCCGGGAGGACAGCGGCAGCGAGTGCCTAGAAGGAGTGCTCCGGGCCGGGGAACTGGCCGGACCGCACGTCCTCGCCGTACGCCTTGGCGGCATCGCTGAGGGAAGTGCGCAGGTCCGCGTACTGCCTGACGAACTTGGCCATCTTGCCGCCGCGCAGGCCCGCCATGTCCTGCCACACCAGGACCTGGCCGGTGGTGGCGTTGCCGGCGCCGATGCCGACGGTGGGGACGTCGACGGCGGCATCCACGGCCGCCGCCGTCTCCGCCGGAACCATTTCCATCAACACGCAGAACGCACCGGCGTCGGCCAGGGCGACGGCGTCGTCGATCAGGCGCTGGGCGTCATCACCGCGGCCCTGGACCCGGTAGCCGCCAAGCGCGTGCTCGCTCTGCGGGGTGAAGCCGATGTGCGCCATCACGGGGATCCCGGCCTGGACCATGGCCCGCACGGTCTCTGCATAGAACTTGCCGCCCTCGATCTTGACCGCGTGGGCGAGCCCTTCCTTAAGGAACCGCACGCCTGTAGCCACAGCCTGCTGGGCGGAGACCTCGTAACTGCCGAACGGCAGGTCCGCCACAACGAGGGCGCGCCGGGCGGAGCGGGTGACGGCACGGCACAGCGGGAGCAGTTCGTCCACGGTGACGGGCAGGCTGGTTTCGTTGCCGAAGACGTTGTTCGAGGCGGAGTCGCCCACCAGGAGGACCTCGATGCCGGCCTGGTCGAAGATTTCCGCCGTGTACTGGTCATAGGCCGTCAGCATGGCAAAGCGCTCACCGTTGAGTTTCGCCTGGCGCAGGTGATGGGTGCGGATCTTCGCCGCCGGCTTCCGGGACGGCTCAGACCCCGCTGCCGCTGCAGCCGGCTGAGCGGGGCCGGCAGCCGAAGGGCCGTTGCCGTAGGGAGCTGCTACTTCTGCTGCGGGCATGCTGGAATCGGGGCTTTTGCTTGTGGCCATGGCACGAGCGTAGTGCGATACCGCGCGTCCTAGCTACCGCGTCCCGGCTCCCGGGCCGGTGAATCACGTCACACCGCCGGGTGAACGGACTCCATGTCGGGCCTACGGGGCACCGGCTTCCGGCAACCGGATCCCGGAACCGTATGTTAACGCTGTGTTACGTGAGTCGGCTGCTCCAGCAATCACTGGCAATGATTAGTAAAGTGAATCCTGAGCAGCTGCGGGACCATGCCTGGCGGGAGTCAGGTGGGGGCCCGGGCACGGACGTTGAACCGGAAAGAGGCCACTATGGACCGCCAGCAAGAGTTTGTCCTGCGGACAATCGAAGAGCGCGACGTGCGGTTCGTGCGGCTGTGGTTTACCGACGTCGTGGGTTCACTGAAATCCGTGGCGCTGGCCCCGGCCGAGGTCGAGGGGGCCTTCGAAGAGGGCCTGGGCTTTGACGGCTCCTCGATCGAAGGCCTCGCCCGTGTCTTCGAATCGGACATGCTGGCCCAGCCGGATCCCGCCACCTTCCAGATCCTGCCCTGGCGCGGCGAGACCGAGGCGACGTCCCGCATGTTCTGCGACGTCCTGACGCCCGACGGCGAACCCTCCGCCGCGGACCCGCGCAACGTCCTCAAGCGCAACCTGGCCAAGGCCGCTGACATGGGCTTCACCTGCTACACCCACCCCGAGATCGAGTTCTACCTGCTGAAGTCCCAGCACCCGGGACCGGACGGCGCTCCGGTGCCGGTGGACGAAGGCGGCTACTTCGACCACGTCCCGGGCGGCGTCGCCCAGGACTTCCGCCGCACCGCCGTGACCATGCTCGAATCGGTCGGCATTTCGGTGGAGTTCAGCCACCACGAGGCGGGCCCCGGCCAGAACGAAATCGACCTGCGCTACGCGGACGCGCTGCAGACCGCCGACAACATCATGACGTTCCGCACCGTGATCAAAGAGGTCGCACTGCAGCAGGGCACCTACGCCACTTTTATGCCGAAGCCGTTCACGGCCCACCCGGGCTCGGGCATGCACACGCACTTCTCGCTCTTCGAGGGCGACACGAACGCCTTCTACGAGGCCGGGGCCGAGTTCCAGCTCTCCGAAACGGCGCGGCAGTTCATCGCCGGCATCCTCAAGCACGCCCCGGAATTCACCGCGGTCACCAACCAGTTCGTGAACTCCTACAAGCGGCTCTGGGGCGGCGGCGAAGCCCCGAGCTACCTCAGCTGGGGCCACAACAACCGCTCTGCCCTGGTCCGCGTCCCGCTGTACAAGCCCGGCAAGGGCCAGTCCGCGCGGATCGAATACCGCGGCATCGACTCGGCGGCCAACCCCTACCTGGCCTACGCCGTGTTGCTCGGCGCCGGGCTCAAGGGCATCGAGGAGGGCTACCAGCTCCCCGCCGCCGCCGAGGACGACATCTGGTCGCTGAGCTCGGCCGAGCGCCGCGCGATGGGCCACGACCCGCTCCCGGCCAGCCTGCACGACGCCATCCGCACCATGGAGGACTCCGAGCTGATGCCGCAGATCCTGGGCGAGCAGGTGTTCGAGCACTTCCTGCGGAACAAGCGGGCCGAATGGCAGGACTACCGCCTGCAGGTCACGCCCTACGAGCTGCAGCGCAACCTCGGCATCCTTTAGGCTTCCCAAGGTGAGTCTGGCACGACGCCTCATTGCCGCCGGTTTCAGCGACCTGGAGAACGGCGAACGGTGGCTGGCGGCCCCCGAGCTGGAGGGCCTGGACCAGGACGTCCTGTTCGCCGGGCTGCAGCTGGCCGCGAACCCGGACACGGCGCTGCAGTCCCTGGTCCGGCTCATCGAGAAGCACCCGGACCTGCGGAAGCTCGCGGCCGCGGAGCCCGAACGCAGCGAACCGCTGTACCGGGTGCTGGGGGCCTCCGAGGCGCTGGGCGAGTTCCTGATCCGCCACCCCGAACACCTCGACGCCTTCGACGTGACGGCCAGCCCGGAACCGCGCGCCGCGGACGCCGCCGTGCTGCGGGCCCGGCTGCTGCAGTCCGTGCGCGCCGATCCGAAATCCGCCCGCCCGGTCGCCGCCCTGACCGGGCAGGAAGGCTACGAGGCGCTCCGCACGGAGTACCGCCGCGGCCTCGTGGATCTCGCCGTCAAGGACCTCTGCGCCGCCGATCCGCTGGACTTTATGCCCGCCGCCGGCGCCGAGCTGGCCGACCTCGCCGGTGCCGCGATCGAGGCGGCACTGGCCGTCTCCCGCGCCGAGGCCGCCGGGCACTTCAGCGCCGCGGAGGTGGCCGACGTCGGGCTGGCCGTCATCGGCATGGGCAAATGCGGTGCCCGCGAACTCAACTACATCTCCGACGTCGACGTCATCTACGTGATCGAGTCCGGCGAGCTGGACGACCCCGCGCCAACACCATCGGCACGGCCCTGGCCTCCGGGATTTCCCGGGCCATCATGTCCCCGGGCCGCGAACCCGGGTTGTGGGAGGTGGACGCCAACCTGCGGCCCGAGGGCAAGTCCGGGCCCCTGGTCAGGACCCTCGCCTCGCATCAGAGCTACTACGCCCGCTGGGCCGAGAGCTGGGAGTTCCAGGCCCTGCTCAAGGCCCGCACCATCGCCGGCGACGCCGAACTCGGTGCCAGCTACGAAGCCGCCGTCGCGCCGCTGATCTGGTCCTCCGCCGGCCGGGAAGGCTTTGTGGAATCCGTCCGCTCCATGCGCCGCCGGGTCACCGAACACATCCCGGCAGACGAGGAGCAGCGGCAGATCAAACTGGGCCGCGGGGACTGCGCGACGTCGAATTCACCGTCCAGCTCCTGCAGCTGGTGCACGGCAAGTCCGACGAAACCCTGCGCTGCCGCGACACCACCTCGGCGATCGCCGCGTTGTCCGCGGGCGGATACATCGGCCGCTCCGACGCCGCCGAGTTCGACCGCGACTACCGCTACCTCCGGCTCCTCGAACACCGGATCCAGCTTTTCCAGCTGCGCCGGACCCATCTTATGCCGGTCAAGGAAGCCTCGCTGCGGGCCCTCGCCAAAGCCATGCTGGGACCCTTCTCCAGCGAACGGCCCAAACCCGATGCCCTGGCCGCGGCCTGGCGCAGCACCAAACGATCCGTCCGCGAGCTGCACGAACGCATCTTCTACCGCCCGCTCCTGAACACCGCTGCAGCGCTCAGCAGCGAGGAAGCCAGACTCACACCGGAAGCGGCGCAGGGGCGCCTCGCCGCGCTGGGCTACCTCGATCCGAGCGGCGCGATGCGGCACATCGAAGCGCTCACCGCAGGCGTCAGCCGCCGCGCAGCCCTCCAGCGCCAGCTCCTGCCCATCCTGCTCGGCTGGCTTGCGGAGGGTGTGGATCCCGACGCCGGCCTGCTGGGCTTCCGCCGGGTCAGCGAAGCGCTCGGCACCACGCACTGGTATCTCGGCATGCTGCGGGACTCGACGGCGGCGGCCGAACGGCTCTGCCATGTGCTGTCCAACTCCCGGCTGATCGCCGACCTGCTGGAGGTTTCACCGGAATCCGTGGCCTGGCTGGGCTCGGACAAGGACCTTGTGCCGGTGACCTTTGAGGCACAGTGGCTGGAGATTGTCTCCAAGATGTCCCGCCACGCGGAGCCGGAAAGCGCGATGCGCCTCATCCGGTTGATCCGGCGCCGCGAGATCCTGCGGATCGCGATTGCGGACAGTGCGGGGCTGCTGGACCAGGACCAGGTGGGCGCGGCGCTGGCAGACACGGACCGCGCCGCTGTCCTGGGCGCCCTGCGGGTGGCGGAAACCGTTGTCACGGCCGGGGAGCCGCTCAAGACCCACGTGCTGGTCGTCGCCATGGGGCGCCAGGGCGGCCGGGAGATCGGCTACGGCTCGGACGCCGACGTGATCTACGTGCACCGCGGCCTTCCCGGCGTCCCGGAGGAGGAGGCCCAACAACAGGCGCTGCAGATTGTCGGCCGGCTCTCCAGCCTCCTGACCCAGCCGCTCAAGCCCGCCATCCTCGCCGAGCGCGTCCTGATGGTCGACGCCGACCTGAGGCCGGAGGGCAAGAGCGGGCCGATGGTACGGTCGCTGGACTCCTACGCCGAGTATTACCGCCGGTGGTCGCTCGTGTGGGAGGCCCAGGCGCTGCTGCGGGCCCGCCCGATGGCGGGAGACGATGAGCTGGCGGCTGATTTCGTCGCCCTGATCGACCCGCTCCGCTATCCGGAGTCGCTGTCCGAGCAGGACGCCCGCGAGGTCCGGCGCGTCAAAGCCCGGGTGGAAGCGGAACGGCTGCCCCGCGGCGCGGACCCCGCCCGGCACCTGAAGCTGGGCCGCGGCGGCCTGAGCGACGTCGAATGGCTGGCCCAGCTGCTCCAGCTGCAGCACGCCGGCGAGCACCCGGAACTGCGGACCACGTCCACCGTGGAGGCGCTCGAGGGCGCTGCCGCCGTCGGGCTCCTTGAAGCGGGCGACGTCGAGATCCTGCTCCGGGCCTGGCGCCTCGCGAGCCGGATCCGGTCGGCCAATGTGATCTGGACCGGCAGGGCCTCGGATGTGCTGCCGTCGTCCCGGCGGGACCTGGAGGCGGTAGCCCGCTGGTGCGGCTACGGGCAGGGCAACGCGGCCGCGCTCGAGGAGGACTACCTGCGGCTGAGCCGGCGCGCCCGGAGCGTGTTCGAACGGGTTTTCTACGGCCAGTAGGGCTTTTGTGGCGGGCGCGCGGCGACCGGCCGGGGAGCGTCCGGGGCTGACACCCCGGGGCGCGGTGCTACCTTATCGGAATGGCCAGACAACTGTTTGTGAACCTCCCCGTCAAGGACCTCGACAAGACGGTGGAGTTCTTCACCGCGTTGGGGTTCTCGTTCAATCCCGACTTCACCGACGAGAACGCCACGTGCATGATCGTCAACGACGACGCTTTTGTGATGCTGCTCGTTGAGGCCTACTTCAAGACGTTCACGTCGAAGGCCGTCGCGGAGGCAAAGGGCGCCGCCGAAGTCATCATGTCCTTCTCCCTGGACAGCCGTGAGGCCGTCGACGAGGTCATCCGGAAAGCGCTCACCGCCGGCGGGGCACCCTCCGAGGAAGCCCAGGACTACGGTTTTATGTATACCCACAGCTTTCAGGACCCCGACGGGCACCTTTGGGAAGTGTTCTGGATGGACCCGGCAGGGCCGCCGAAGGACGCGGCGCTCTGACGGGGTGCCTGTAGCGTGCGGTCCATGTAGCGTGCGGCGGGGCGTGAAGGCTTGGGTACGCTTCTGTTATGCCTGAAAACGTGTGGCTGATGCCGCTGAAGAATCTCGACGACGACGCCCGCGCCATCAAACTGGGGAGATCGCCGAACTTGAGGTCACCGAAGAGCAGCGCAGGTTCGTCGGCGAGCCGCTGCGGATGATGCTCATCGGGCTGGAGGAGGAATCCCGCCACCCCATGGCGATTGACGCCAACGGTGCCGCGGTGGGCGTGCTGACGCTGCAGTCCGGAGCCGCGATGCTGGCCGGGTGGGCGGACGATGAGTCTGTCTGGCTGTTGCGCGGTTTCCTGATCGACCGCCGGCAGCAGGGCAAAGGCCTTGGCGTCCTCGCCGCGGACGCCGCGGTGCGGGCCGCGGCGAAACTCACGGCCGCCCTCGGCGGAAACCAGACGGGCGTCGTGCTCTCGGTCAACGAAGAGAACCCCGCCGGGCAGGCCGCCTACCGCAAGGCCGGATTCGAGGACCGCGGCCAGTACCTCGGCGGCGACGCAGGCCCGCAGCGGACCATGTACCGGCCGTTCTGACCCCGCTCGCACCTGCCGGGACCGTGCGCCGGGCCGGTCACATCCCGGACGGCGGCTTAACGACCAGCGGCCCCCACCGTAAGGTGGGGGCCGCCGTCGTTGGTTCGTTGGCGATTAGACGCCGTAGTACAGCTCGAACTCGTACGGGTTCGGGCGCAGCGAGAGCGGACGGATCTCGTTCTCGTACTTGTATTCGATCCAGGTGTCGATCAGGTCCTGGGTGAAGACGCCGCCTGCCTGGAGGAACTCGTTGTCCTCGGCCAGGGCATCCAGGGCCTCTTCGAGCGTGCCGGGAGCCTTGGGAATGTCCTTGGCTTCCTCGGCGGGGAGCTCGTAGAGGTCCTTGTCGATCGGTGCCGGCGGTTCGATGCGGTTGCGGATGCCGTCAATGCCGGCCATCAGCTGGGCAGCGAATGCCAGGTACGGGTTGGAGGAGGGATCCGGTGCGCGGAACTCGATGCGCTTGGCCTTCGGGTTGGAGCCCGTGATCGGGATGCGGATACCGGCGGAGCGGTTGCCCTGCGAGTAAACCATGTTGACCGGAGCTTCGAAGCCCTTGACCAGGCGGCGGTAGGAGTTCACCGTCGGGTTGGTGAAGGCCAGCACGGCCGAGGAGTGCTTCAACAGGCCGCCGATGTACCAGCGGGCCATGTCGGACAGGCCGGCGTAGCCCTTCTCGTCGTAGAACAGCGGCTCGCCACCGTTCCACAGCGACTGGTGGCAGTGCATGCCCGAGCCGTTGTCACCGAAGACCGGCTTCGGCATGAAGGTGACCGACTTGCCCCAGGCGTCGGCGGTGTTCTTGATGACGTACTTGAACTTCTGCAGGTCATCCGCCGCGTGGGTCAGCGTGGTGAACTTGTAGTTGATTTCGGCCTGGCCGGCGGAACCGACCTCGTGGTGGCTGCGCTCGACCTCAAGGCCGGCCTCGTCCAGGGCGATGCACATGGCGTCGCGGAGGTCCGCCTGCTTGTCAGTGGGGAGACCGGGAAGTAACCGCCCTTGACCGGGGTCTTGTAGCCGAGGTTTCCGCCCTCTTCTTCGCGGCCGGTGTTCCAGTGTGCTTCCTCGGAATCAATCTTGTAGAAGCTGCCCTGCGGGGAGGACTGGTACTGGACGTTGTCGAAGACGAAGAACTCGGCCTCGGGTGCAAAGAATGCGGTGTCGGCAATGCCGGTGGAAGCCAGGTAGGCCTCGGCCTTCTCGGCCACGCCGCGGGGATCGCGGTGGTACGGGTCACCGGTGCGCGGGTTCACGATCGAGAAGTTCAGCGCGAGGGTCTTCTCCATGCGGAACGTGTCGAGGAACGCCGTCGTAACGTCCGGGATGAGCTGCATGTCCGACTCGGCGATGCCCTGGAAGCCGCGGATCGAAGATCCGTCGAAGAGCTGGCCGTTGACGAAGAAGTCCGCGTCAACGCTCTTGGCGGGCACGTTGAAGTGCTGCTGAACGCCAGGGAGATCGGTGAAGCGAATATCGACGAACTTTACGTCTTCGTCTTTGATGAACTTGAGGACTTCGTCCGCAGTCTTGAACATCTATGCTCCTTATGCATGTGAAAGATCTGGCCGTCAGGCCGGGTGGTCCAGCGCAGTCCGACAGCGGGGTAAACACAAAGGTCTGCCCCGCTCCTATGCCGCCAGCAACTGTTACCACCCTAAGGACACGGGATTTCCCCACGGTGTCCGCTTTGTTTCCGGCAGGTTACAGAATGCCCTGACATGTAAACGGTAGTCGCTGTCCACAACGTGGCCTATCCGTGACCAGAGTGTGGCCCCTGGATGTCCACACTCTGAACAGCGCCGAGGCGCCTCGGTTGCCGATAGTCTTGGAGGGTGGTTGATCGTAAAGACATAGGCTCATGGCTCAGCGGCCCGGACACGTCCGGCATCTCGAAGTACCCGGGGAGCGGCTGGGTCTGCCCGAGTCCGGACCGCGGTCCATTGCCCGCGCCGGCCGGCGCATCGTGGCCATCTGCATTGACTGGGGAATCGCGCTGCTGATCAGCAACTACGCGTTCGCCGGGAACCCTGGGCAACACTGGCCGTATTCGCGGTGGAACAGGCCCTGCTGGTCGGGACCCTGGGCTACAGCATCGGCCACCGCGTGATGGGGATCCACGTCGTCCGTCTCGGCGGCGGCCCCGCCGGACCGGTTCCCGCCCTGGTCCGCAGCCTGCTGCTGTGCCTCGTCATCCCCGCCGTCATCTTTGACCCGGACCACCGCGGATTGCACGACAAGGCCATGAACACGGTCCTGGTCCGGATGTAGCTCCTGGGGGTGCCCGGGGCCCGGGGCGGGGCCGACGGGCGTGCAGGTCGCACCGGATTTCACCGATTCGCCACGAATGGCCGCTAAGCCTCTCCGGACTTCACCGATTCGCCACGAATGGCCGCTAAGCCTCTCCGGACTTCACCGATTCGCCACGAATGGCCGCTAAACGTCCTTGGATAGCGGCCATTTGCGTCGGATGGGCGCGGCGAGGGTGCCAGGGCGGCGCGGGCAAGGGTCTGCTGCGCGACGCCGAAGCCGCCCGGGCATGGCGGGCCCTCCCGCAGGGCCCAAGCCGGAACCTGGCAGCTAGACGCCGGCGGTTTCCTGGGCGGCGTTGCCGCACCCTGTCCGGCGTTGACCGTCAGGTAGCCGCGGCGGCCCGCCCAGCGCTCAAACCAGACGGTGGCGAACGGGAACACCGCGGAAAGCCCGGCGAAGAACGCCACCCGGAACGGCCAGCGCAGCATTCCCCACAGGCTCAGCGCCGCAATCCCGTAGCCGATGAAGAGCGCCCCGTGGATCGGACCCGCGATCTCCACACCGAGTTCCGTGGTCCGGGTGACCCATTTGAGGAACATGCCCACCAGCAGCGCGGCCCAGCTGAAAGCCTCGGCGATCGCCAGGACCCGGAAGATGCGGATCACGGCAGTGGTGGAAGGCAGTTTCATGGCGGAGTCTCCGGCTCTGTCCCGGCGGGACGATTGAAGTGTCGTGGGCAATGGAAACGCCCCGGCTGCCAGCCCATGAAGGCGGTAGCCGGGGCGACCCTGTCGTCTGGCGTGTTGTGCTTAGCGTCCGCGGGCGGCTTTGCGGTCCGGGCGGGCCTTGTAAGGATCGATGCCCTTGGGGATCGGCAGGCGGCTTCCGAGCGAGGAAATGCGCTTGGAGACAGTGCTGACTTCGAGTTTGGTCAGTTCGTTCTTCATCTTGGTCATCTTCTTGGCGACCTGGCTGATCGGAACCTGGCCCTCGCCGCGGCCGCTCTCAATCACGTGGATGGTGACGTTGGGCAGGATACGGGCGAGGCGCTTGCGTTCGGCGTCGAGGAGCGGTTTGACGCGGGCGCTGGGGCCTTCGCTGACGAGGACGACGCCGGGGCGGCCGATGGCGCGGAAGACGGCGTCCTGCGTGCGGGGGTTCACGGCGACGGGCTGATCTTCGACGATCCAGCCGCGCTTGAGAGTGCCCAGCGCAGCGCCGGAGGCACCCGGCTGGTTTTCAATGCGGGCGAACGCGGCGCGCTCGGCGCGGCGGGACAGGATCAGGGTTGCCGCCAGGACTCCGAGCGGGACACCGATGATCAGGCCGGTGATCCAGTTCTCCAGCAGGAAGCCGATGACAAAGCTGACAGCGACGACGCCGAGGAACGCCAGCAGCATGAGCCACGGCACCATCGGATCGTGCTGGCGGGTCATCTGGAAGACCTCGCCGATCTGCTTCAGGCGGCTCGGCTTCTTGACCTTTGCCGCCTTGGGCTTGCGGGAAAAGAGGCCTCGCTTCGGAGCATCAGAAGCCGGAGTGGAGTTGCTGGAATCAGGGAAGTCGCCATAGTGCCTTAATTCTACGTGATGGACAGCGAAGGGCCGGACGCCGGATTCCTCCGGTGCGGCCCATTACGGTAATCGTTGCAGCTGTGGTCAGGAGTGCGCCGCAAGCAGCGAACTGGCTTCCTGGCGGGTACTGCCGGAGCTTTCGATGTGGGCGAGCTGGGCCGGGATTTCCCAGCCCTTCTTGCGCATCGCGGTGGCCCACAGCCGTCCGGCCCGGTAGGAGGAACGCACCAGTGGCCCGCTCATGACGCCGAGGAAGCCGATCTCGTCGGCTTCCTGCTGGAGGTCCACGAATTCCTGCGGCTTGACCCAGCGGTCAACCGGCAGGTGCCGCTCGCTCGGGCGAAGGTACTGGGTGATGGTGATCAGGTCGCAGCCGGCGTCGTGCAGGTCCCGGAGCGCCTCGGAGATTTCCTCGCGGGTCTCGCCCATGCCCAGGATGAGGTTGGACTTGGTGACCATGCCGAGCTTGCGGCCCTGCGTGATGACATCCAGCGACCGCTCGTAGCGGAATGCCGGGCGGATGCGCTTGAAGATCCGAGGAACGGTCTCGACGTTGTGGGCGAACACCTCGGGCTTGGAATCGCAGATCGCTTCGATGTGCTCGGGCTTGCCGGAGAAGTCCGGGATCAGAAGTTCGACGCCGGTGCCCGGGTTGAGTTCGTGGATCTTGCGGACCGTTTCGGCGTAGAGCCAGACGCCCTCGTCCGCGAGGTCGTCGCGGGCCACTCCCGTGACGGTGGCGTAGCGGAGCTGCATCGCCTGGACGGAGCGGGCCACCTTGGTGGGTTCGAAAACGTCCACGGGGAGGGTTTGCCGGTGTCGATCTGGCAGAAGTCGCAGCGGCGGGTGCACTCGGAGCCGCCGATCAGGAAGGTGGCTTCCTTGTCTTCCCAGCATTCGAAGATGTTGGGGCAGCCGGCCTCTTCACACACCGTGTGGAGGCCTTCCTTCTTGACGAGGTTTTTGAGCTGCACGAACTCGGGACCCATCTGGACCTTGGCCTTGATCCAATCCGGCTTGCGTTCCACCGGGGTGGCCGCATTGCGCTGCTCGATACGCAGCATTTTCCGGCCTTCTGGTGCCAGGGTCACAGTAGAGCTCCTTCATGGGTTGCAACTAGCGCTTCTTCATTGTTGCGCAGTTCTTCGACGATCCGCGAAACGAGGTCGGCGGGGGTGACGTCCCGGCCCGTCTCGTGGGAGATGGTGGTGACGCCGGCATCGGTGATGCCGCACGCGATGATCTGGGCGTACGGGGCCAGATCGTTGTTGCAGTTGATCGCGAAGCCGTGCATCGTGACGCCCTCGTGGACGCGGATGCCGATTGCTGCGATCTTTCTTGCGGGGCCCTTCTCGTCCTGGTCGATCCAGACGCCGGCGCGTCCCTTGATCCGGACGGCTTCGATGCCGTAGTCCGCCAGAACCGCGATGATCACGGACTCGAGCCGCTCCACGTAGTCGCGGATCCCGGCAGGGTTCTTGAGCTTGATGATGGGATAGCCCACCAGCTGTCCGGGACCGTGCCAGGTGAGCTTGCCGCCGCGGTCCACCGGGACCACGGGGGTGCCGTCAAAGGGGCGTTCGTGGTCTTCCGTGCGTTTGCCTGCCGTGTAGACGGCGGCGTGTTCGAGCAGCAGGACCGTGCTGGGGGCGGCGCCGGCCACGACCTTCTCGTGGAGTTCGCGCTGGATGTCCCAGCCGCGGGTGTATTCGACGAATTCCGGGGCGAGACCCAGCCGGGAGAACTCAAGAGTCATGCCTTCCAGCTTAGACCCCGTCCCGCGTCCCTCCCGATTGTGTGTTCAAGCTCTCACCCCGGACCCCTCATCACTGCTCCGCGAAAGGGCTTTCGCCGCCCTGGACGCGGTGGTAGTCTCCCTGCGAGGCCACAGCCTGCCGGTGCCTGGCCACAGGGAGGGACGCCATGTCGAGCACCGTTCCGAAGAAGCAGATGACCGTGATTCAAGCGGCGTTCATCGGGGTGGGGTCGATGGTGGGCGCAGGGATCTTCGCCCTGCTGGGAGCGGCAGGCGCCGTCGCGGGCTCGGCGGTGTGGGTCTCTTTTCTGGTAGCCGGCGCCATAGCCGGGCTTCAGGGGTACTCGTTCGCGAAGCTTGGCGCCGCGTATCCCTCGGGTGGTGGCATGCTGGCGTACCTGGCCCGCGGATTCGGTGAGGGGCACGTCACCGGCATCGTGTCCTGGCTGTTCTACGTGACCGGCGCGATCGTCGGTGCAATGGTGGCGTCGTCCTTCGGTGGTTATGCCAGTGCGGTACTGACGAACCGTGATCCAGGCTGGGCCAAGGTGTTCGCGGTCGCCCTCATCCTGGTCATGACCGTCCTGAACGCGGTTGGCTCCAAGGCGGTGGCACGGGTCCAGTCCCTGATCGTGAGGATTGTGCTGGCCATCCTGTCGGTTTTCGCGATCGTGACAATCGCCAACTGGGACCCCACGCTCCTCGACCCCTCCGGCTACCCCGGCGTACGCGAGATCATCGCGAGCGTGGCACTGACGTTCTTCGCCTTCCTCGGGTTCGGTGTTATTACGTTCACCGCGAAAGACCTGCCGGACCCGTCCCGGCAACTGCCGCGGGCTATGTATCTGGCCCTGGCGGTCGCCACCACGGTGTACGTCGCGGTATCCCTCGGCGTGTTCGGCACCCTGACCGCCGGCCAGGTGGTCGAGTACGGCGCCACAGCGCTGGCCGAGGCCGCCAAGCCCACCCTTGGCCAAGCCGGTTATGTGCTGATGGTGATCACCGCCTTGCTCTCCACCTCCGGGGCCGTGAACGCCAGCCTCTACCCATCGGTGGGTATGACCCAGCACCTTGCCTCGGTGGGGCAGTTTCCACCAGTGTTTGGTAGGTCCGTGGGGCGCCGGCGGGTGCCCGTCGGACTGCTGGTGATGGCCGGCCTGGCGGCGGTCATGGTGTTGGCGTTCAACCTGAACAGCATCGCATCGCTCGGCAGCGCGGTAGCCCTGCTGGTCTTCTCCGCGGTCACCCTGGCCCACTTCAAGGTGTACAAGCAGACCGGCGCCAAGCTTTTTGTGCTCGTCGCAACCCTGTTCGCGACCCTGGGAACGTTTGTCGTGTTTTGCACTACCACGCTCGTCAACGAACCCGCCACCGCCCTCGCGCTGTTGGTCATCCTTGCGCTCGCTGTGCTTGTCGATCTGCTGTGGAAGCGCTCGCGGACGGCTGGGGCTAGCACCGCAGAAGCATGAAGTAAAGAGGAAATAGGGACTATTCCACTCGAATGCCCAGGTCCATGCTGTAGTCATCCCGCACACTATGTGATTGAGGGCAGTGGAATGTACAAATTTTCAACTCCTCGCCCCAGACGGTGTCGCACCGTCCGGCCCGCAGCGCAGAGCCTGCCGGTTGGGATGTGGCTGCAGTGAGCAGCGCTGACCAGACCATGGCCCGCCCGAAGGTGCCCACGGCCGTTTGGATTTCCTGGGTTGCCTTGGCGCTGATGACTACGAGTTCGGTGGCCAGCCTGCGGGCGGCCCCGACCATGGCCGTTTACGGCCTCGCTTCAGTCTTCCTGTACGTGGTTCCCGCCATCGTCTTCCTGCTGCCCACCTCCTCGTGTCCGCCGAGCTGGCGTCCGGATGGAAGGGCGGTATCTACAAGTGGGTCGCGACGGGCATTTCCAAGCCCATGGGTTTCCTGGCGGTTTGGTGCCAGTTCGCGATGACCATTTTTTACTATCCGACCCTGCTGGGGTTCGTCGCGAGCACGCTCGCCTATGTGTTCAACCCGGAGCTGGCCAGCAACGGCGTCTGGACAGCGTTGGTGATTGTGGTTTTCTACTGGGCCGGGGTGTATGTCTCATCCCGCGGCACGAAGGGTGTAGCGGGCCTGGCCAGCGGCGGTTTGATTATCGGGACCCTGATCCCGGGCGCGCTGCTCGTATTCCTGGGTGTCATGTTCCTCGGCCAAGGCAACGAGTCGGCCGCCCCTATGACCGCCGCCAACTTCCTCCCCGAGTGGGCCGGCCTGGCCAGCCTGGTGCTGATCGTGAACAATTTCCTGTCCTACAGCGGCATGGAGATGAACGCGGTGCACGTGTCCTCGCTGAAGGACCCGGCCAAGGAGTACCCGAAGTCGATGTTCCTGGCCATGGGACTGGTACTCCTGATCTTCATCCTTCCGGCGCTGGCGATCAGCTGGATCGTCCCGGCCGAGGAGCTCTCCCTCACCGCGGGCGTTATGCAGGCCTTCGACGCCGTGCTGGCGTCCTTCAGCTTGCAAGCCCTGACGCCGATCCTTGGAATCATGCTGGTTGCTGCCTCCCTCGGCGGCATGCTGACCTGGCTGGCCGGTCCGTCCAAGGGCCTGCTGCTGATTTCGCGTGAGGAAGGCTACCTCCCGCCGTTCCTGCAAAAGCTGAACAAGAACGGCATTCAGCAGAACCTCCTGGTGGTCCAAGGGCTCGTCACCACCGTGATCGCCCTCGGCTACGCGCTGATCCCGGATGTCTCCAGCGCGTACTGGATTTTCTCGGTCATCACCACGCAGGTCTACCTGATCATGTACCTACTGATGTTCGTGGCAGCCGTCCGGCTCCGCCGCAACGATCCGGACCACCCGCGTGGCTACCGCGCCCCGATGCTGATCGGGCTGTGCGGCGTAGGGTTTGCGGCCTCACTGGCCGCCCTGCTGGTCGGGTTCGTCCCGCCGTCGCAGTTCGGCAACGGCGATCCGATTATCTATTTCCTGATCGTCGGCGGCGGCGCACTGGGGCTCGGCCTGCTCGTGCCGTTCCTCTTCTACAAATTCCGCAAGCCGTCCTGGAAGCTGCCCGACCAGGAGGCACAGACGGAGGTGGCAGGGTCATGAGCACTCATTTGGAGTCCTCCACCAAAAAGGGACGCTCGGTGGTGTACATCGTGTCCGTCATTTTGCTGGTGGTACTCGCCGTGATCGCCCTGATGACGTTCCGGTCCGCGCGGGAGACTCAACAGTCCCTGGAGAAAGCCGACCAGCTGATCGCGTCGATCAACGAAGCCGGGGGACGGCGCCCTCGCGTGAGCAGATCGCCCGGGTGCTTGGCGACGACGGCGGTGCGGTCTGCGCGAACCCGAACGACGCGCTGAGCCGGGCCATCCTCTTCAGTCAGCTGGCGAACGGCGCCGCCGGACCAGGAACCAGACCGGTGATCGCGGACATCCGGTTTGTCCAGGGCCAGCTCCGTATCATCGAGATTTATTGCCCGGAGGAGCTTGACGATTTCCAGAAGTTCGTCGACGAACTCCAGACCTACCGCTCCGGCGGTGCGTGAGCCATGGACCTGCGCTCCCGGGTCACCGACTTGATGCGTCCGGCGCGGGAGGAACTGGCCGAGTTCGTGGCGATCCAGTCGGTCGCGGACGCCCGGCAGTTCCCCCGGAGGAGTGCGCCAAGGCCGCACAGTGGGTACTCGGCAAGTTTGCCGGGCTCGGATTTTCGGATGTCCGCCTCGAGCGGACACCGGACGGCTCCGACGCGGTGGTCGGCTCGAGGCCGGGACCTGGCCCGGACGCGCCGACAGTGCTCCTTTACGCGCACTACGATGTTCAACCACCCTCGATGATTCCGCGTGGCGCACCCCGGCCTTCGAACTCACCGAGGTGGACGGCCGCTGGTACGGACGGGGCGCTGCCGACTGCAAAGGCAACATCCTGGCCCATCTGCTCGCACTCAGGGCACTGGGCAGCGACGTGCCGGTGAATCTGAAGCTGGTGGTCGAGGGGTCGGAGGAACAGGGCACCGGCGGACTCGAGGCCTATGTGGCGGGCCACCCGGACCTGCTCCGGGCCGACACGATCCTGGTGTGCGACACCGGTAACGCCGCCGTGGGACAGCCCGCGGCGACCGTGACCCTGCGCGGCATGGTCAATGTCGTGGTGACGGTCGAAGCGATGGCGTCCGAGCTCCACTCCGGAATGTTTGGCGGCGCCGCCCCGATGCGCTCGCCGCGCTCATCTCGATGCTGGCATCACTGCGCGACCAGCACGGCAACACGACGATCACGGGCCTGGACAACACCCAGACCTGGGCGGCGCGCCTTACCCGCCCGAGCAGTTCCGCACCGACGCTGGGCTGCTGGAGGGTGTCACGCTGCTGGGGGACGGCACTGTGTCCGACATGCTCTGGGCGCGGCCGGCCGTCACCGTGCTCGGCATCGACTGCCCGCCGGTCACGGGCTCCTCGGCGTCCATCGTGCCGCGCACGTCCGCGCGCCTCAATCTGCGGGTCCCTCCCGGCATGGCCGCCGCCGACGCCCACACCGCGTTGGCCGACCAGCTCAAGGCCGCAGCACCCTGGGGAGTCCATGTGACGGTGGACCTGGAAGCCATCGGTTCCCCCTTCCGGGCGGCCGTCGGCGGGCGGCTTTCGAAGCCATGAGCGCCGCGATGCTGGAGGCCTACGGGCGGCCCATGACCACCTTGGGCCAGGGAGGGTCGATCCCGCTCTGCAATGTGTTCGCCGACACCTATCCGGACGCCGAGATCATCCTGTTGGGGGTCGAGGAGCCGCTGGCGCTCATCCACGCACCGAACGAGAGCGTTGATCCGAACGAAATCAAGGCCATGGCCTTGTCCTTGGCCCTGTTCCTCCAGCGGTACGCGACCGCCTGACTTCCTTCGCTGCCAGGCCCGGACCGGAGTGAAGCGGCTCGGCGGTTCGAAGGCGCCGGGCACGACGCCGGGTGGCTGTGGATAACTTCTGCAGGATTCCGCTGGATCCGCTATTCCTTAGCTATGGAGGATTACGCGTGGACCAGTGGCGCGGCGCCCGAGGTGCCCGGATACGACGTCGGCCGCTGCCTGGGACGCGGCGGCAGCGCCACCGTGTGGCTGGTGACCGAACACTTGAGCGGGACCGAGTACGCGCTGAAGTGTTTCGCCGCCGGGGACGGCCCCGGTCAAGGGGACGCGGAGGAAGCGATCCGGCGTGAGGTGAGAATCCTGTCCGTCCTCGATCACGAGCATCTGGTGCGTGCCCGCTCGGTGGTTCGTCTCCGGGGAGTCGGGTGCGTCGGCCCGGCGGGGACGATGCCGGCGACGACGGCGGGGACGACAGTCCCTGGGACGCGGACCTCGGGCTGATCATGGACTACGCAGCGGGCGGCTCGCTGGGGCAGCTCGTGGCGGGCAGGGGGAAGCTGGGGCCGGGGAGACGGTGACGGTCCTGACGCCGATCGCCCAGGCCCTCGCGTACCTGCACGGTCATGGGTTCACACACGGGGACGTCTCACCCGGCAATGTGCTGTTCACCGCCCACGGCAAGCCGCTCCTGGCCGATCTGGGCGTGGCCCGCATGGTGGCCGACGCTGCGGCGGTGGCCGACGCCGGGACCGAGGGCTTCCGGGACCCGGCGCCGGTTGACGCCGTCCGGGCCGGGCTGCAGCCGGAGCGCGATGTGTATTCCCTCGCGGCGCTGGGCTGGTACTGCCTGACCGGACGCGCCCCTGAACCGGGCGCGCAGCGGCCGCCGCTGCCGCTGCTGGTGCCGGACGTCCCGGCTGCGCTCGCCGCAGCGCTGGAATCCGGGCTTCAAGAGGACCGCAGGCTGCGGCCCTCCGCCGCAGAGCTGGCGGCCGCCGTCTACCGCAGCGCCGTGGCCGAACCGGTGGATCTTTCGGTCTCGGTGCACCCGACAGTCATCCCGCAACTGCTGACCCGGCGCTCGCTGCCCCGCACGGCCCGGGAGCGGCGGGTCGAACGGCTCCGGGCCTTGCCGCTCCGTTTCCGCAAGCCACGCGTGGTGGGGCCGCTTCCGCTGGCAGGACAGCGGGGAACCGGGCGTCCCTCCCGGAGCGACAGCGCCCGCCACGCCGCCCTCCCGGACGCCGCAGGGCTGCATTCCGCTGGGCTGCATTCCGCTGGGCTGCATTCCGCAGGACCGGACTCCGCCGGCCCGCAACCCGCTGGGCGGGATTACGCTGGGCGGGATTACGCAGGGCGGGATTACGCTCGTCTGGATGACGTTGGGCTCGGCACCCGCCGGGCAACCGCACGCCGGGCATCCGCTGGTCTGGGCGCCGTACGCCGGACGTCCGCGGACCGGCGCGGCATTCGTGCCGCAGCCGCAGGTCTTGCTCTGCTGGGCTCCGTCGCTGCGGCGTGGGGGTTGGCCGGGACGCCGCTGCCTCCGGAATTCCCTGGCTTCGCCGTCACAGGCGCCGATGCGGCGAAGGAACCCGCGAGGACTGTGGCACCCACCGCCGCGGAACCGGGACCGACGCCCGTGGATGCTGCCGCCCTTCCTCCCGGCGTGCAGGCGCAGCTCGCCTCACAGGACCCGGAGGAAGCGGTCCGCGGACTGTCCTGGCTTCGCTCCCGCGCCTTCAGCACGGGGACTTCCGGCTGCTGGATCAGGTGAATGTCCCGGCGTCGTCGGCGGCCAGGGCGGACGAACTAATCAGCGCCAGCCTTGAGGAATCCGGGCGGGTCCTGACCGGTTTCACAAGTCTGCTGACCCACGTGGCACTTACAGGGGACAGCAGCCGTCCACGGGCCGTCGTGGCCGTAACCGTCAGCACGTCCGCCTACCAGGAGCGCGACGCCGCCGGGGCCATCGTGGCCGAGGCTGCTGCCGCACCGGAACAGCGGCTGCGGTTGGTACTGGCCCCGGTCGGTGGCCGCTGGCGGATCCAGGACATTCTTCCCGCCGTCTCCGGCTGATGCCCGCTAGCGACGCCGACGCCTCCGGCCAACGAGCGACGCCGACGCCTCCGGCCAACGAGCGACGCCGACGCCTCCGGCCAACGCCCGACGCCGACGCCCCCTGTCCGCCGCCGGCAGGGGCTGCTCAGGTTTTCGGACCGCGTTCAGCCACCCACGCTGCAGCCTGGGCGAGCGACGGATGCTGCCACGCGAAGCCGGCGTCGCTCAGCACTGCCGGTTCCATCCGTTGACTGGCGAGCAGCAGCTCGTCGGCCAGTTGGCCCATCACCAGGCGCAGCACCGGCGCGGGAACGCGGAACACCGCCGGGCGGTGCAGGGCCCCGGCAAGATGCGCGATCAGGAGTTCACGTCCGCGCTCTCCGGCGCACAGACGTTCACGGGTCCCGACAATTGGCTGTCGAGCAGGAACGCGAAAGCGCCGGTCACGTCGGGCAGTGTGATCCACGGCCAGTACTGCCGGCCGCTGCCCAGCGGCCCGCCCACCCCCAGGCGCAGCAACGGCATCAGCCGTCCCAAGGCGCCCCTGAACGGCTCAGCACGACGCCCGTGCGGGGCGTGACCACCCGGACGCCGGCGGGCGCCTCGTGGGCGGCCGCCTCCCAGTCGACGCAGATCCGGGCGAGGACGCCGCTGCCGGGAGGGCATTTTCGCGGAGCACCGCGGGACCCGCGCTGCCGTAGTAGCCGGATGCGGACTGGCTGAGAAACACTGCCGGTGGAGTGTCCAGCCGGCCCATGACCTTGGTCAAGGTCCCCGTCGCCGCCAGCCGCGAGCTGCGGAGTTCGTTGATCCTTGCCCGGGTCCAGGGCCGGTCACCGATACCGGCGCCGGAGAGGTTGATGACGGCGTCCGCCCCCTTCAGCGCCGAATCGTCGATGCGGCCCTCGCCGGGATTCCACTGGTACTCGCCGGGCGAAGCGGGCGGCCGCCTGACCAGCGTGCCGACGTCGTGCCCGGCGCTGCGCAGGGAGCTGGAAATGGCGGTTCCGATCAGCCCTGAGGCCCCGGCAACAATGATTCGCATGATCCATCTCACCATGCCCGGCACGGCCGGGACACCTCCCGGGCCGGAGGGCCGGTCTTGACTATGATCGTACGATGACCTCTTCGAGTTACCTCCGTTTCCCGCATCTGCACGGCGATCTGGTCACTTTCGTGGCCGAGGACGACGTCTGGATCGCGCCCCTCGGCGGGGGCCGCGCCTGGCGCGTGTCCGCGCTGCAGCTGCCCGCCCGCAACCCCCGCTTCACCCCGGACGGCAAACAGCTGGTGTGGACGGTGGTTCAAGGCACGGCACCGGAGGTTGTCACCGCGGACGTCGACGGCGGCGGCTACCGCCAGCTGAGCTACTTCGGCCACGCCACCACCAAGGTCAAGGGTTTTACCCCCGACGGCGACGTCCTGGTCACGAGCGCCTTCCGCCAGGCTGACAGCCGCCTCACCCACGCCTACAGCCTGCCCCTCGCGGGCGGCTGGGCCACTGAGCTGCCGCTGGGTCCGGTGGAATCCGTCGCGTTCGGACCCGTCATCGGCGACGAACGGCCCGTTGTCCTGGCCAGCGTGCTCTCCCGCGAGCCCGCCTGGTGGAAGCGCTACCGGGGCGGCGCCGCCGGCAAGCTCTGGATCGACGGCGACGGAAACGGCGAGTTCGAACGCCTCGCCGCCGAGCTGGACGGCAACCTGACCGACCCGATGTGGGTTGACGGACGGATCGCCTTCCTCTCCGACCACGAGGGCTACGGAAACCTCTATTCCGTGTTGCCCAACGGCACCGACCTGCGCCGCCACACGGACCACGAGGACTTCTACGTCCGCCACGCCGCCACCGACGGCCAGCGCGTTGTCTTCGAATCGGCCGGCGAGCTGTGGATGCTGCCGGACCTCGGCTCGGACGCGGTCAAGCTCGAGATTTCCCTGGGGTCAGCCTCGCAGGCCCGCCGCGGTGCGCCGCTGAAGCCGTCACGGCACCTGGGCGATGTGGTCCCGGACCGCACCGGCGGCTCCAGTGCCGTGGAGGCCCACGGCACGCTGCACTGGCTGCGGCACAAGGACGGCCCTCGCGGGTCCTGGAAGCAACCCCCGGCGTCCGGGCCCGCCTGCCCCGTCCCTTCGGCGAGGGCAGGATTGCGTACGTCGCCGATCACGACGGCGTCGAGGCCCTGTACCTGAAAGAGATCGCCGGTAACCCGAATTTTGGAAAAGAAGGTTCCGGAAACGCAGGCTTCGAGAAGTCAGCCGACCAGTCTGGCGGACAGCAGTCCGCTCCGGCGCAGCAGAATTCTGCCCGGCCGCAGGAGGATTCCGACGCCGGCACGCCGCTGCCGAGGCCCGTCTCGGCAGCAGCCCTCACCCGGCCCGACGCCGTGGCCGCTGTCCCGGCGCCCAGCGCCGCCGGACCGGACCACCACCCCGCCGACGCCGCCGTCGCCGGCGTCACAGCCGACACCGCAGTCACGGCCGGTCCGGCGGAAGGCAACGCCGGAGCCCGGCCGGCGCAGTACGGCCAGTCCACCAGGATCGAGTTCCCCAAGCCCACCCGGGCAAGCGCCATGGAGGCCAGCCCGGACGGAAACTGGCTCGCCGTCGGCACCGCGTTCGGCGACATCTATCTCGCCGACACCCGCACCGGCACCCTGTCGCTCGTCAGCAGCATCGGCGAGGGCAGCATCGAGGGCTTCAGCTGGTCCCCGGACTCGGCCTGGCTGGGCTGGTCCGAGCCGGTCACCTCCTTCGGTTCCCGCAGCCGGCTGCGCATGACCAGGGCGGACGACGCCGGCGCGGCAGCGGACGGAAAGCGGACCATCGTCGAGGTCACCGACGGACGCTTCCGCGACGAATCGCCGTCGTTCACCCCCGACGGCAAGTTCCTCGCGTTCCTCTCCAACCGCAGCTTCGATCCGGTCTATGACGGACACTCGTTCGACCTGTCCTTCCCGAGCCCGATCAAGCCCTACCTTGTGGCCCTCGCCGCGGACACCCCCTCGCCCTTCGGTCCGAGCATCGACCTGCAGGCCGCCCGGCAGGAAGAGGTAGAGACAGACGAGGCGTCGGCAGGAACGGCGGCCGCGGATCAGGTGCCCGCGGTCCGGGTCGATGCCGACGGCCTGGCGCACCGGGTCATCAGCGTGCCCGTGCCGCAGGGAAACTACTCCGACCTCACCGCCACCGCCGGGGCACTGCTCTGGCTCGACAGCGAACTCTCCGGCGTCACCGGCGAGGGCCGCGCCAGCCTCGAGGACAAGAACGCGGCGCCCTGCCTCGTCCGCTTCGACCTGGCCCGGCGCAAGACCACCACCATCGTGGACACCCTGGACAGCTACCGTCTCTCCGGCGACGGCGAAAAGGTGGTGATCCTGCAGGACAAGCAGATCCGCGTCTCACCCGCTAACGCCAAAGCGGACGAGGAGTCGGGGCAGCTGGTCAAGGTGGATCTCGGCCGCATCCGCGTGCAGCTGGACCCGCTCAGCGTCTGGGGGCAGGCCTTCGATGAAGCCTGGCGGCTCCAGCGCGACTTCTTCTGGACGGAAGACATGGCCGGGCAGGACTGGGATTCGGTGCACGCCCGGTACCGCCCGATCGTGGACCGCCTCGGCTCGCACGACGACCTTGTGGACCTGCTCTGGGAGCTCCACGGCGAACTGGGCACCTCGCACGCCTACGTCCGTCCCGCGGCCGTGACCGAGAACGGCAGCAACGGCCAGGGCCGTCTCGGCGCCGACTTGGTCTTCACCGGCGAGGGCTGGGAGATCACCCGGATTCTGGCCGGGGAGTCCTCCGACCCGCTCGCCACGTCGCCGCTGACCCGCCCGGGTGCCGACGCGAAACCCGGCGACGTGCTGCTGGCGATCGACGGCGTCGAGCTCACCGAAGCGCGCACGCCCGCCATGCAGCTGGTCGGCGCCGCGGGCCGCGCCGTCGAACTCACCCTGCGCAACGGTGCCGGGCACCGGGGCCAGGCCGGGAAACAGCGCCGCATCGCCGTCGTCCCGGTCAAGGACGAGGAGCGGCTGCGGTACCAGGAATGGGTGGCGGCGAACCGCCGGACCGTCCGGCAGGCCTCGCAGGGAACGTTCGGTTACCTGCACATTCCCGACATGATGGCCAACGGCTGGGCGCAGCTGCACCGCGACCTTGACACCGAAACGGCGCTCGACGGGCTGATCGTCGACGTCCGCCGCAACCGGGTGGGCACACCTCCCAGCTCGTCGCGGAGCTCATCGGCCGCAAGGTCACCGGCTGGAGCATGCCGCGCGGGGAGCGGCCGCGCACGTACCCACACCACGCACCGCGCGGGCCCGTCATCATCCTGACGGACGAATTCGCTGGTTCCGACGGAGACATCATCACCCAGGTCTCCAAGCTGCGGGGATCGGCCCGGTCATCGGCACCCGGACCTGGGGCGGTGTGGTCGGCATCGACAACCGCTTCGCCCTGGCCGACGGGACCGGCGTCACCCAGCCGCGCTACGCCACCTGGTTCTCCGGTGGAGTGGGGTGGGGTGTCGAGAACTTCGGCGTCGCCCCGGACATCGAAGTGACCTTCCCGCCGCACGCCTATGCCGCCGGCATGGACCCGCAGCTGGAATACGGCATCGGCGCGCTTAAGGAAATGATCCAGGAACTGCCCACCGACCGGCCGCCGCTGCGCGAGGGCTACCGCCTGGTGCGGCCCGCCCCGCTGCCGGCCCGCCGGAACGCCAACTAGGAGGCGTCCGCCGGGGCGTAACCGCCAACAGGGCGAAGGCCCCCGTTCCCTGCTGGTCAGGGAACGGGGGCCTTCGCTGTTGGTACGTCAAACTCTAGGAGGCCAGAGTGGCGTCCAGGGTGATCTTGATGCCGGTGAGGGCGGCGGAGACGGGGCAGCCCACCTTGGCTTCCTCGGCGATCCGCTGGAATTCGTCCTCCGTGATCCCCGGGATCCGCGCGCTGACAGTCAGGTGGCTGTCCGTGATGCCGGTGCCGGGCACGAAGGTGACATCGGCCTTGGTGTTGACTTCCTCCGGCGTGTGGCCGGCCTGGGCGACGGCGAGGCTGAAGGCCATGGAGAAGCAGGCCGAATGTGCCGCGGCGATGAGTTCTTCCGGGCTGGTCTTGCCTTCGGAGGCCTCGGCGCGTGCCTTCCAGGTGACGTCAAAGTTGCCCAGGCCGGAGCTGTCCAGCGTGGTGTTGCCGGCGCCCGTCATCAGGTCGCCGTTCCATACAGTGTGTGCGGTGCGTGTTGCTGCCATGTCCACTCCTCGTCATTTGTGAATCAGCGTCCGGCGCTGCGCCGGACCATGCCGTGTCCCATCCTAGGGATTCGGCCGGGACTACGCACGGGGGTTCCGCTGTCAGTGGATTGTGACCCGTATTCAGTGCAGCCGGGACAGTGGCATCCGTACAGTGTCGGCATGGACACCACTGAACCCGGCGCCGCACCCGCGGCGCGCATCGCCACGATCATGGTCAACGCCGCGGACGCCGGACGCCTGGCGGAATTTTGGGCGGCTCTGCTGGGCACTCCCGTGTCATCCCGCTTCGAACAGTTCGTCTGGCTCCAGTCCGCCGCCCCGGAGCGCCGCAGCTGGCATTCCAGCAGGTGGACCGGCCCACGGACGGCAGGCGCCGCCTGCACCTGGACATTCACGGCCCCGATCCCACGGCCTTGCGCGTTCGGGCCGAGTCGCTCGGTGCTGTCTTCGTGGAGGGCCACGACATCGGCGCTTTCCACTGGGACGTGATGCAGGATCCCGAGGGCAACGAATTCTGCATCGCCGGAGACTGAACTATTGAAACTGCGCCCACCCTTAAACGACGACGGCGATGCACCCGCCAGGGTGCATCGCCGTCGCAGGGTTGCGGGGGCCTACTGCCAGAGGGTGGCGATAGCCACGTTGAGCAGGGCCAGTCCACCAACCGCGTGGGCGAGGCCCTTGCTGACCGGCTCGTCCTTCTTGTACTTGCGGCTGCCGATGAACGCGAGCACGGCCACAACGGCGGCGATCGCGAACTTGATGCCAAGCTTGATGTAGTTGGCGTCCATGTCAAGGGCCGGGATCAGGCCCATCATTACGATGCCGGTGATGAGCTGCAGGGCAGCGCCGTCGAACTGGCGGGGGTGGACGGTGGGCTTCTTCATCTGGACGATCCAGATGCCCACGATCATGGCGGCGCCGATGATGTGCAGGAAAACCATGACGTTATAGACGATGTTCATGGCATCAGTGTAGCCAGAGCCTTCTACGCACTGTAGTAGGACCCGCCGTCCCGGGACGGAACAGCCAAAACGGCGACGGCGGCGCGGTCACTCCGGCGGTTTCCCACCGGCGCCCGCACCGCCGTCGCCGTCGGTGTGCTTTTGGAACCTACAGCCCGAGGTCGGCTTCGAAGGCGCCTTCCTCAAGGCGTGCCTTCAGCGTCTGCAGGAAGCGTCCTGCGTCGGCGCCGTCCACCAGGCGGTGGTCGTACGTCAGGGAGAGGTACATCATCGAACGGATGGCGATCGAATCGTCGCCGTTCTCGTCGGAGACCACCACGGCGCGCTTGACGATCGCGCCGGTGCCGAGGATGGCAACCTGCGGCTGGTTGATGATCGGGGTGTCGAACAGGGCGCCCACGGAACCGATGTTGGTGATGCTGAAGGTTCCGCCGGAGAGCTCGTCCGGTCCGATCTTGCCGTCCCGGGTGCGGCCGGCGACGTCGGCGATCTTGCCGGCCAGGCCGGCCAGGTTCAGGTTGCCGGCGTCGGCGATGACCGGAACCAGCAGGCCCTTGTCCGTGTCCACCGCAATCGCCAGGTGTTCGGCGTTGTGGTAGGTGATCTCCTGCTTGTCCTCGTCGTAGGAGGCGTTGACCTTCGGGTGCTGCTTCAGGGCCTCGGCAACAGCCTTGGCGATGAACGGCAGGAAGGTCAGCTTGGATCCGTTCTGGGCCTGGAAGGAGTTCTTGGCCTTGGCACGCAGCTTGGCGACCTTGGTCATGTCCACCTCGTGCACCTGGGTCAGCTGGGTGGAGATGTCCAGTGACTCGCGCATGCGGCGGGCGATAACCTGGCGGATGCGCGGGGCCTTCTGCACGGTGCCGCGCAGCGAGGACTGGTCGGCGGACGGACGCGCGGCGGGTGCAGCGGAAGCTGCCGGTGCAGCCGCCGCGGGAGCCGGGGCTGCCTTGGCTTCTGCTGCTGCCAGAACGTCCTGCTTGCGGATGCGGCCGCCGACGCCGGTGCCGCTGAGGGAGGAGATGTCCACACCCTGCTGGTTGGCGAGCTTGCGGACCAGCGGGGTGACGTAGCCGGACTCGGCCGCAGAAGCTGCCGGGGCCGCTTCCTTGGCCGGGGCTGCGGGAGCGGCGGGGCTGCTTCCTTGGCCGGGGCGGCCGGGGCGGCCGGGGCTGCGGGGGCTTCCTGCTTCGGTGCTTCAGCCGGGGCGACTTCCTGCTTGGGAGCCTCTTCCTTCGGAGCTGCCGCTTCTTTCGGAGCTTCCGAGGAAGGTGCCGCGGCGGGGCGGCGGCGCCGGAGCCGATCACGGCCAGGACGGAACCGACCTCGGCCGTTTCATCCTCAGCGACGCGGATTTCCTGCAGGGTGCCGGCAACGGGGACGGGATCTCGGTGTCGACCTTGTCGGTGGAGACCTCGAGCAGCGGCTCGTCGACCTCGACGGTGTCGCCGATGCTCTTGAGCCAGCGGGTGACGGTTCCTTCGGTGACGCTCTCGCCCAGGGCGGGGAGCGTCACTTCGTGGCCTTCGCCGACGGGGGCGGCAGCTTCAGCGGCCGGTGCTTCGGCGGCCGGTGCCTCAGCTTCGGCGGGCGCCTCGGCTGCCGGTGCTTCCGCGGGTGCTTCAGCTTCGGCGGGTACTTCCTCGGCCGGGGCGGCTTCGCCCGAGCCGGCGGAACCGGAGCCGTCGCCGATGCGCACCAGCGGTGCGCCAACTTCGGCAGTCTCGTCTTCGGCCACGAGGATTTCCTCGATCACGCCGGCGATCGGAGAGGGGATCTCGGTGTCGACTTTGTCGGTGGAAACCTCGAGCAGCGGCTCGTCCACCTCTACCCGGTCACCTACCTGCTTGAGCCAGCGGGTGACGGTTCCTTCGGTGACACTCTCACCGAGGGCGGGCAAGTTAACGGATTCAGACATGTCGTCCCCGTTCTCCTTATTGATCTTTGGTGCGGATGATTGCTGCCTTGGTCGAGCTTAGTGCACCCGGCTTTTCGGGCCGGGTGCACTACGCCCTGTGGTCTTGCGGTGGTGCGGGCGGAACTGTTAGCCGTGAAGGGGCTTGCCGGCCAGGGCCAGGTGGGCCTCGCCCAGCGACTCGTTCTGCGTCGGGTGGGCGTGGACCAGCTGGGCCACATCCTCCGGGTACGCTTCCCAGTTCACGATCAGCTGGGCCTCACCGATCTGCTCGCCCATGCGGGCGCCGATCATGTGGACGCCGACGACGGGGCCGTCCTTCTGGCGGACCAGCTTAACCAGGCCGCTGGTGCCCAGGATGGAGCTCTTGCCGTTGCCGGCAAGGTTGTATTCCTGGGTCTGGACCTGGTCGTCGCCGAACTTGGCTTTGGCGGCCTTCTCCGTGTAGCCCACCGTAGCGATCTCGGGCTCGGAGTAGGTGACCTTGGGAATGTTGACGTCCTCGACGACAACCGGCTTCAGGCCGGCGATTTCCTCGGCGACGAAGATGCCCTGCTGGTAGCCGCGGTGCGCCAGCTGGACGCCCGGGACAATGTCGCCCACGGCGTAGACGTTGCCGACGCCGGTGTGCAGGCGCTCGTTCGTGATGACGAAGCCGCGGTCAATGGTCAGGCCGGCCTCTTCGTAGCCGAGGTTGGCCGTGACCGGGCCGCGGCCGACGGCGACAAGCATCAGGTCGGCTTCGAAGGTCTTGCCGTCCACGAGGGTGACCTTGACGCCGTCGTTGTTCTGCTCGACGCCCTGGAAGAAGGTGCCGGTGGAGAACTTGATGCCGCGCTTCTTGAAGGCGCGCTCAAAGGCCTTGACGATCGTGGCGTCCTCGTTCGGGACCAGCGACGGCAGGCCCTCGATGACGGTGACGTCGACGCCGAAGGACTTCCAGACCGAGGCGAACTCGACGCCGATCACGCCGCCGCCCAGGATGATCGCGCTCTTGGGGATGTAATCCATGGTGAGGGCTTCATCGGAGGTGATGACCTTGCCGCCGATTTCCAGGCCCGGCAGCGTGCGCGAGTAGGAACCGGTCGCGAGGACAATGTTCTTGCCCTTGTAGGCGGTGCCGTTCACAACGATGGTGTCGGTGCCCTGGAGCTTGCCCTCACCCTCGATGACGGTGATGCCCTTTTTGCCCTTGATGAGGCCCTGCAGGCCCTTGAACTTGCCGGCGATGATGCCGTCTTTGTAGGCGTTGACAGCGGTGATGTCGATGCTGTCGAGGGTGACGTTGACGCCGTACTTCGCCGAGTCACGGGCGTGGTCGGCCAGTTCTGCGGAGTGCAGGAGGGCCTTGGTGGGGATACAGCCGTTGTGCAGGCACGTGCCGCCGAGTTTGCCCTTTTCGATGAGGCCGACGGTGAGGCCGAGCTGAACGGCACGCAGGGCAGTGGCGTAGCCGCCGCTGCCGCCGCCGAGTACCAGGATGTCGAATTCTTGCGCAGTTGCCTGATCGGCCACTAAAACGCTCCCTCGCGTGAACGATGACACGAGAGTACGCATCATCTGGTCTTGGAACTTCCCTGCCGTGATTATGCCAGCAGGGGAGTTCCCTTTCATTTGTGACTACCGGTGTTCACCTTAGCGAACCACTAATACATGCTCCACCTTGCCGTGGCGTTTGTGGAGCGCTTGTGTCCAGTGTCACGCGCCTTTGTGGCCGGGGATCACCCCGGCCACAAAGGGCGTTGACGGCCGGAAGTTCGCCTTTAGGCGGTTTTGGCCAGGATGTCCTCGACATAGGCCACGAGCGTGCGCACGGTGCAGCCCGTGCCCTGCTTGTGGTTGTAGCCGTAGGGGCTGCCGTTGTTGAAGGACGGGCCCGCGATGTCGATGTGCGCCCAGGGGATCTGCTCGCCGTCCTTGCCCTTGCCGACGAATTCGCGCAGGAAGACGGCCGCCGTCATCATGCCGCCGTGGCGTTCGCCGATGTTGGCGATATCCGCGACCTGTGAGTCGAGGCTGGGGCGCAGCTCTTCGGGAAGCGGCATCGGCCAGACCAGCTCGCCGGCGCGGTCCGCGGCGGCCTTGAGCGGGCCGGTGACGGACTCGGAGCCCATCACGCCGGCGGTCCGGTCGCCCAGGGCGATCAGCTGCGCGCCGGTGAGGGTTGCGACGTCGATGATGGCGTCCGGGTATTCCTGGCTCGCGGCGACGATGCCGTCGGCCATGACCAGCCGGCCCTCGGCGTCGGTGTTCAGGACCTCGACGGTCTTGCCGCCGAAGATGGTCATCACGTCGGCGGGGCGCTGGGCCGCGCCGGACGGCATGTTCTCGGCGATGCACAGCCAGGCGGTCGCCTTGACGGGCAGGCCCAGTCCGGCGAGGGCCAGCACGGTGTTGAGGACGACGGCGGCGCCCGCCATGTCCGACTTCATGTCGCCCATGCCCAGGTGCGGCTTCAGCGAGATGCCGCCGGTGTCGAAGGTGATGCCCTTGCCCACGAAGGCGATTTTGGCGGTGGCCCTGGCGGGGAGTATTCGACCTTGACCAGGCGCGGCTGCCGGGTGGAGCCCTTGCCCACGCCGAGGATGCCGCCGAAGCCTTCCTTTTCAAGCCGCTTCTCGTCCCAGACGGTCACCTTCACGGGCAGGCCCTTGGACAGTTCCTTGGCAGCTTCCGCGAAGGATTCAGGGTAGAGGTGGCTCGGCGGCTGGTTAACCAGCGAGCGGGTTGCGTTCACGGCCTTGCCGATCAGGGCTGCGCGGTCCAGGACCGTCCTGAGGCCCTTGTCGGCGGCAAAGTCCGTGGCGATCACGACGTTCTTCACCGGGTCCTTGAGGCCGTCCTTGGACGAGCGGTACTCGGTAAAGGAGTACGCGCCCATCGCGGCACCCTCGGCCACCGCGGCGACATCGCCCAGTGACGACGTCGGGAGGGCCAGGGCGACAGTGCTGACGCCGGCCAGCTGGCGGACGGCCGAGCCGGCGGCGCGGCGGAGGGCCTCTTCGGTGAGCGGCTTCGTGGCGGAGACCTTGCCGACGCCGGCGAGTACCAGCACCTTCGCCCCGGCTTCGACCAGGCCCGGGAGGCGGTGGGCCTGGTCGGCTGCGCCGGTGATGCCAAGAACACTGAGTGATTCCGCGAGGGCCTCGGCGGCCTTGGCCGTCAGGGGTTGCTGAGCAGGACGGGTCCGTCCGTGCCCTGCCCCACGCCGATGACGAGGGCGTCGCTGGGGGATTTCTTCAGATCCCCGGCGATTGCACTGAGTTTCACTTCGGTATTCTTGACCACGAGGACAGTCCTCAATTCTCTGAGTTTTTGCGGCAGGAACTGCATGTTCGGCGCCCTGCCATGGAACCTAAGCCACTGTCGGATTGAGACGGGACCATTCGGGACAAAAACATGGTGTCTTCAAGCCGTCATAAGGCCAGCTCCGATCGTAGTCTCTCCCCGGCGCGGGTGTTCAATTGAATGAGAGCTGGAGCACACCGTGATCAGGAATGCGCCCGCGCCGCAGCGTGTTGTAGTCGGTAACAGCGCCGCCGCCCGCAGGGCCTTTCCGGCCGCTCCCACTGACTACGACGAAAGGAACATGCCGTGATTGAACGGATTTCCGGCTCCTTGCTGGACCCCGAATCGCTTTACCTGCGTGATGACGCGCTGTTCCACAGCCCCGAACTGCGCGGACTGAACCTCGTCATGGGATTTACCGGGTTCGCCGATGCGGGCCACGTCGTCAAGCAGATCACCGCCGAACTGCTGGACACCCTGGATGCCGAGATGGTGGCCGAGTTCGACGCCGACCAGCTGATGGACTACCGGACCCGGCGCCCGCAGATCAGCTTCGTTGAGGACCACCTGCAGGACTATCAGGCGCCGAAGCTGGCACTGTACCGGCTGGTTGACGGCCTTGGCAGCCCGTTCCTGCTCCTGGCCGGATTCGAACCGGACCTGCAGTGGGAGCGTTTCGCGCGCGCCGTCGTCGGGATCGTCGAGGAACTGGACGTCAACCTCGTCACCTGGATCCATTCGATCCCGATGCCCGTGCCGCACACCCGTCCGGTGGGCGTGACGGTGCACGGCAACAGGCCGGAGCTCATCGAGGGCATTTCGGTCTGGCGGCCCACCGTCGAGGTTCCCGCCGCCGTCGGGCACATCCTTGAGCTGCGGCTGACCGAAGCCGGGCGCAACGTCGCCGGCTATGTTATGCATGTTCCGCATTACCTGGCCGAGGCCGAATACCCCACCGCCGCCGTCGCCGGGCTGGAATACCTCGGGGCGGCCACTTCGCTCATGCTGCCCACCGACCGGCTCCGCGAAGCCGGCCGCGACGTCGGACGCCAGATCGCCGAGCAGATCGACGCGTCGGAGGACGTGCAGCAGGTGGTCTCGCGGCTCGAAACCCGGTACGACGAGAACGCCGAAGGAACCGTCCGGCGTTCCCTGCTCGCCGACGAGAACGACCAGCTGCCCAACGCCGATGCCCTCGGCGCCGCCGTTGAGGCCTACCTGGCCCGTAAAGAACCCGGCGAATAAATACTATTTTTTGGACCCGCTGGGCATAATAGGGAGTGACTGCACCCCGCGCCTGGCTGATCTGGATCATCGGGGTCTTCGCGTACCTCGTGGCAGTCAGCCAGCGCACGTCCTTCGGTGTCGTGGGCCTGGAAGCCACGGAACGGTTCCAGGCCAGTGCGGCCGAAATCTCCTTCTTCACCGTGCTCCAGCTGCTCGTCTACGCTGTCCTGCAGATTCCGGTCGGCATCCTAGTGGACCGTTTCGGTTCCCGGGCCATGATCGCCGGCGGCGCCCTGCTGATGGGCCTGGGACAGCTCCAGCTCGCGTTCGCCGAGAACATCCCCGGCGGTGTGCTGGGCCGCGTGCTGGTGGGCGCCGGGGACGCAATGACCTTCATCTCCGTCATCCGGCTCCTCCCCATCTGGTTCGCCCCGCCCGCGTCCCGCTGCTCACCCAGCTGACGGGCATGTCGGGCCAGCTGGGCCAGCTCTTCAGTGTGGTGCCCTTCGCCATGATCCTGCACCTCGCCGGCTGGACTCCCGCCTTCCTGACGCTGGCGGGCATATCGGCCCTGGCCCTGGTGCTCGTGTTGGTCCTGCTCCAGGACCACCCGCCGGGGCACGCCGTGCCGGAACCGTCCAGCGGGCTGCGCGCCACCGGGGTCTCGCTGTCGCACGCCTGGCGCCAGCCGGGAACACGGCTGGGCCTGTGGAGCCACTTCACCGTCCAGTTCAGCGGCACCGTTTTCGCGATGACCTGGGGCTACCCGTTCCTGATCTCTGCGCAGGGCCTCGACACGCCCACGGTGTCGGGGCTGATGACGCTGTATGTTGCTGCCGCCATCGCCGCCGGGCCGCTGATGGGCAGCTTCGTCGCGCGGCACCCGCTGCGCCGGTCCACCATGGTGCTCCTGATCTCCGGCGCCACCGCCGCGGCGTGGGCGGCCGTCCTGCTCATCCCGGGACGTTCCCCGCTGTGGCTGCTGGCCGGGCTGGTGGTGGTGCTCGCCATCGGCGGACCCGGTTCCATGATCGGTTTCGACTTCGCCCGCACCTTCAACCCGGCGCACCGGATCGGGACCGCCACCGGGATCGTCAACGTGGGAGGCTTCATCGCCGCCCTGATGGCCATCTATCTCATTGGACTGGTGCTCGACGTCCTGTACGCCACCGGATTCTCCCGGGGCGAGCTGTACGGGCTCGAACCGTTCCGCATCGCCCTCAGCGTGCAGTTCCTGCTGCTGGGAGGCGGGGCCGGAGCCATCCTTGTCATCCGGCGGAAAGTGCGGCGGCAGATGGCTGCCCAGGGCGTGGTGGTGCCCCCGCTGCTGGCGGCCCTTGCCGAACAGCGCCGGCTCAGCGCTGAGCGGCGCCGGACGCCCTGATCGCGGGACGCCCTGATCGCGGGGGCAGGGTCCTGCGAGGGGTGGTCCACCCTGGTTTGTCTATCCCGGGTGTTTCCCTGGTTATCCACATAGGACACGCGGCCACTGACGGTGGTCCGCCGGCGCGGCCAAGCTGGCTCTATGACAGCTCAAGATCACCTGAGAATCACGGGCCCGGAGGACATCCTCGGGTTCATACCGCACTCCCTTGGCTACTGGCCGTCCAGCAGCCTCGTGGCCATGACCATGCAGGGCAAGCGGCTCGGAGCCACGCTGCGGGTGGACCTTCCCGGCGCTGACACGCCCGGGACGTCTGGTTCTGCCGGACCGGCCGGATTCGCCCGTACCGTGGCGTCCTACTTGGTGGCCGACAACGAAGCGGACGGCTCACTGCTAGCCTTCTTCACCGACACCGACACCGACACCGACACCGACACCGACCCGGCCGGCGCGCCGTGGACGAAGCTCCTGACGGAACTCGAACAGGCACTGGCCGACGCCTGCCTGCCGGTCCGGGACGCCTGGTTCGTCGGCGCCGAATACTGGCGCAATGCCTACTGCCTTGACCCGTCGTGCTGCGCGCCTCCGGGCCGCCCGTGGAAGAAATCCGGAACAGCCGCCTCAACGCCGAGATGGTTTTCCGCGGCAGCACGGTCGGGGCGGCCCCGGTGACGGCCTCCTGACGCCGCAGGGGGCGGCGGATCCCGCCGTGTTGAACGCCGAACGGGACTGGGCGGAGCTGTTCGCGGCCCGCACCCGGGACAGCGTGCAGTTCGGCCAGGTCCTGGACGTGTGGTCGCGGGTGCTGAATGCCGCGGCGCCGCTGCCGAAACTGCCGGCAGCGCTCACGGGCTACCTGAGGGCCTCCTCTGCGTTCTGCCCTGGCGCGACGCCGTCCTGGTGATGGCTGCCGCCGGGCGGGAGACCGCTAATCGCGGCGCCGAGGAGTTCGGTGTGTTCGACGACGCCGCACCGGGCGCGCTGGCGCCTGTTCCCTTGCCGCCGCTGGACGGATTCCCGCCACGGAAGCCGCGGACCGGGGAGCAGGGCGGGGAAGCGCCTTTGTGAAGCAACCGCCGGCGGAGGTGGCAGGCTACGGGGAGGTGCTGCTGGGTCTGGCGCCACGGGTGCCCGACTGGACCAGGATGGCAAGCCTGGAGCGGATTCTGGAGCAACTCGGTGCGGCCGGCGGCGAGGCCGGGGCCGCCGCACTGAGCGGGCGGGGCTGGATTGAATGGTGCCGGGGCAAGGGGTCCTACGCCCACGCGTTGTTCAGCCGCGCGGACCAGGAGCACCCGGGTTACCGCCTGGCTGCACTGCTGGACGAACTCGCAAGCCGCGGGACGCTCTGCGGCTGGGCGGGCAGGAGGAGACTGCCTGGCAGAGGTTCAAGCCGGACGTGGCCTGACGCAAGAGGTCGTGCGTCGAGGTGCCGGGTGCGGTCGAGGGCGGGCCGCGCCGGTCCGGCCGGTAAGGGGTCGCAGCGCCCGTGGCAGGATATTGCGCCCCCGCGCCGACGATCGGTGTCGATTCAGAAAATCGTGAGACAATGGTTGCCGAGACCCGGTTGGGTCCGTGTATTAAGTGCTCGTACTGGACCTTGGAAACAGGGAACATTACGGTCGCCCCAGGAGTTCTACTTAGTGGCTCTGCTGGTCGTGATTGCACCTGATGTGAAACACGGACTTGACAGGGTCATAGTGGTGTTGCCCGTATGGTGATTCCACAGACCGCCGCTAGAAAGGTTTTCTGTGACCCCGTCTTCCGCGAAGAAGGAACCCGCCGACCAGGCCGTATTGTCCCCCGAGGAGAAGAAGGCGGCGACGAGCGCCAAGCGCGCTGCCACGCGCGCAGCCAACAAGGCTGTCAAAGACGCTGCCTTGGCCGACGGTGACGGCACCGCATCGGCAGTCGCCAAGCCTGAACCCAAGAAGCGCGGGCCCAAGCCCGGCGCGAAGGCCGCTGCGCAGGCAGCCGGCAAAGCCGCCAACGGTGACGACGAAGCCGATGACGACGTCGAGGTTGACCTCGACGACGTTGTGGTGGACGCCGTTGAGATTGGTGAAGACGGCGAGGAGGTCCCGGCCAAGGCTGCCGCCGGCGCCACCGGCTCCGGCTTCGTCTACTCCGACGCCGACGACGACGACGCTCCCGTGCAGCAGGTCATGTCCGCCGGCGCCACTGCGGACCCCGTCAAGGACTACCTGAAGCAGATCGGCAAGGTTGCCCTGCTGAACGCCGAGCAGGAAGTCGACCTCGCCCTGCGTATCGAGGCAGGCCTCTTTGCCGAGGAAAAGATCGCCGCCGACGACGGGTCCATGGATCCGAAACTGAAGCGCGAGCTCGAATTCGTCATCCACGACGGCAAGCGTGCCAAGAACCACCTGCTGGAGGCGAACCTCCGCCTCGTGGTGTCTCTGGCCAAGCGCTACACGGGCCGTGGCATGCTCTTCCTGGACCTGATCCAGGAAGGCAACCTGGGCCTGATCCGCGCGGTGGAGAAGTTCGACTACACCAAGGGCTTCAAGTTCTCCACCTACGCCACCTGGTGGATCCGCCAGGCAATCACCCGTGCCATGGCCGACCAGGCCCGCACTATCCGCATCCCGGTGCACATGGTGGAAGTCATCAACAAGCTGGCCCGCGTGCAGCGCCAGATGCTGCAGGACCTCGGCCGCGAACCCACCCCGGAAGAGCTGGCCCTCGAACTGGACATGACCCCGAAAAGGTCGTCGAAGTCCAGAAGTACGGCCGCGAGCCGATCTCCTTGCACACCCCGCTGGGTGAGGACGGCGACTCGGAATTCGGTGACCTCATCGAGGACTCCGAGGCCGTGGTCCCGGCCGACGCAGTGAGCTTCACCCTGCTGCAGGAACAGCTGCACTCGGTGCTGGACACACTCTCCGAACGGGAAGCCGGTGTGGTCGCGATGCGCTTCGGCCTCACCGACGGTCAGCCGAAGACTTTAGACGAAATCGGCAAGGTCTACGGCGTCACGCGTGAGCGCATCCGCCAGATCGAATCCAAGACCATGTCCAAGCTGCGGCACCCGTCGCGGTCCCAGGTCCTCCGGGACTACCTGGACTAGGCACGCACCACACAACGCGGGTCACCTCCCGTCCATCCTCACCAGAGGAACGGCCGGAGGTGACCCCGCGTTGTTGTTCGTTAAGCGGCCCGGATTGATCGTTAACGCGGAAAGAGCCCTCCGGAATCGGAAGGGCTCTTTCTCTCGTGGTCTAAGCGACCGGACTCTAGTCGACCGGAACCGGCGGCTTCTCGTGAAGACGAGCCGTCTCGTCGTGCCAGTCGGAGCTCAGTGGCCGGAGCGTCGGTTCTACGGCGCGGGCGTGGTGGCCGCAGAAAAGAAGCTCACCTCCGGAGGCGCCGAGAACAACCCGGACATACGCCTGTGCTCCGCAACGATCGCACCGGTCGACGGTGGTGAGTGTGCGGTCCGCAACTGCTGTTGTCATGTTCGGCCTCCTTGGTAGATCGGTATACCTATATAACCAGCATTCGCAGCGAAACCATGGCTGGGATGGCCCACTTTCGCTGTACGCGTATCACGTCTCGGTAACGGGTTCCGGCGCGTGGGGCCGCCGGGGAGTGGCAGCACGCCGCACGCCGGCACTCCGACTACCCTAGGAAGAGCGCCAAACAGCATTGCCCGTCCTGTAGCGACGGCCCCGTTCCTGAAGGAGTTTCCGCCCCGTGGCACCAAGTTCTGATTACACCGCCCGGCATCTCTCCGTGCTGGAAGGCCTCGAAGCCGTCCGTAAGCGCCCGGGCATGTACATCGGTTCCACCGACTCCCGCGGACTTATGCACTGCCTCTGGGAAATCATCGACAACTCCGTGGACGAGGCCCTCGCCGGTTTCGGCCATGACATCAAAATCATCCTGCACGCGGACAACTCGGTGGAGATCCACGACGACGGCCGCGGCGTCCCGGTGGACATCGAACCGAAAACCGGGCTGAGCGGCGTCGAGGTCGTCTTCACCAAACTCCACGCCGGCGGCAAATTCGGCGGCGGCTCCTACACTGCCTCGGGCGGCCTGCACGGCGTCGGCGCCTCCGTTGTCAACGCGCTGTCAGCCCGGCTCGACGTCGAAGTCGACCGCGGCAGCAAGACCTACCGGATGTGCTTCCGCCGCGGCGAGCCCGGCCGCTTCAAGGACACCGGCACCCGGCCGGACCCGGCGTCGGTCTTCTCGCCCTTCATCGACGGTTCCGTCCTGGACGTCGTGGGCAAGGCCAAACGCGGCGTGACCGGCACCCGGATCCGCTACTGGGCGGACCGGCAGATCTTCACCCCGGACGCCAAGTTCTCGTACGACGAACTCGCCGCCCGCGCCCGGCAGACCTCATTCCTGGTCCCCGGCCTCAAACTCACCGTCCGGGACGAGCGCAAGCTCCCGGCACCCCGGGCGAGTCAGGTCCGCACGAGGAAGTGTTCCACCACGACGGCGGCATCTCCGAGTTTGTCGAGTTTCTCGCCGCCGACCCCGCCGTCACAGACATCTGGCGGCTCCACGGCGCCGGCAAGTTCAAGGAAACCGTGCCCGTCCTGGACGACAAGGGCCACAGCCACCTGACCGAAGTCGAGCGGGACTGCGAGGTGGACGTCGCACTCCGCTGGGGCATCGGCTACGACAGCACCGTGCGCACCTTCGTCAACATCATCTCCACGCCCAAGGGCGGAACCCACCAGTCCGGCTTCGAACAGGCGCTCCTGAAGACCTTCCGCAAAGCGGTCGAAACCAATGCCCGCAAGCTCAAGGCCGGCAACGACAAGATCGAAAAGGACGACATCTTCGCGGGACTCACCGCAGTCCTGACGGTCAGGCTCGCCGAGCCGCAGTTCGAGGGCCAGACCAAGGAAATCCTGGGCACCTCGGCCGTGCGGGCCATCGTGGCCAAGGTGGTGGAACAGGAGATCAACGCCAAGCTGACCTCGTCCAACCGCAACGACAAAGCCCAGTCGGCGCTGCTGCTGGAAAAGGTCGTCAGCGAGATGAAGTCGCGCATCTCCGCCCGTGTCCACAAGGAGACCCAGCGCCGCAAGAACGCCCTGGAGACGTCCTCGATGCCCACCAAGCTCGCGGACTGCCGCACGGACGACGTCGCGCGCTCCGAACTGTTCATCGTCGAAGGCGACTCCGCGCTCGGCACGGCCAAGCTGGCGCGCTCCTCCGACTTCCAGGCGCTGCTGCCCATCCGCGGCAAAATCCTCAACGTCCAGAAGGCCTCGGTGGGCGACATGCTCTCCAACGCCGAATGCGCAGCCCTCATCCAGGTGGTGGGGCGGGGTCCGGCCGGAGCTTCGACATCAGCGCCGCCCGGTACGGAAAGGTCATCCTGATGACCGACGCCGACGTCGACGGCGCCCACATCCGCACGCTCCTCCTGACGCTGTTCTTCCGCTACATGCGGCCCATGATCGAGGAAGGACGCGTCTTCGCCGCGGTCCCGCCGCTGCACCGGGTGGAGGTCATCAACGCCGGCCAGAAGGCCAACGAGATGATCTACACCTACTCGGAGGCGGAACTGCACGTCCTGCTGGCGCGGCTCGCCAAGGAGGGCAAACGGTACAAGGAGCCGATCCAGCGCTACAAGGGCCTGGGTGAGATGGACGCGGAGCAGCTGGCCGAGACCACCATGGACCCGCGGCACCGCACGCTGCGCAAGGTCGGCATCGACAACGCCAAGCAGGCCGAGGAGACTTTTGACCTGCTGATGGGCTCGGATGTCGCCCCCGCAAGGACTTCATCATCGCCGGGGCGGCGAGCCTGGACCGGGAACGCATCGACGCCTGACACCCGGCGGGGCCAGTCACAGCGGGCGCATTGTCAGGGCCCGTCAGCATTGGCGCCAGTGCCGAAATACCCTCTAACCGGGTATGCCTCCATCCGATAGTGTCGTCTCACGGCTCCGGGCAACGACGCCCGGAGCCGGATTCCGCAGCAATCCAGGAGACCCCTATGAGGCAAACTCGGAATATCCAGCGCGCGGCCATCGCCGCCACGATCGGGCTGGCGGTCAGCTTCGCGCCGCCCTTGCAGCAACCGGAACCACCTCGGAGGCCCTGCGCTCCGCGGTTTCCGCAGAAAACATCATGAACCACCTCGAAGCCCTGCAGGAGATCGCGGATGCCAATGGCGGCAACCGCGCAGCCGACAGCCCGGGCTACGAGGCCTCTCTCGACTACATCTACGACACCCTCCACGCCGCGGGCTACAAACCTGTCCGCCAGCCGTTCAGCTACGACCGCTACGACTTCACGTCGGCGTCACTGGAGCGGGTGTCACCCAGTCCGGAGAGCTACACCTACGGGACCGATTTCCTGGACATGTCCTACTCCGGTGCGAGCGACGGCGCGTTCCCTGCACGGCTGACCGCCGTCGACCTCAACCTGGCCGGCGACCACGCCTCCACCAGCGGCTGCGAAGCGGGCGACTTTGCCAATTTCCTGGCGGGAAACATCGCCCTCATCCAGCGCGGCACCTGCACTTTCCGGATCAAGGCGGACAACGCCGCCACGGCCGGGGCCTCCGGTGTCATCATCTTCAACCAGGGCAACGTTGTCCCCGGGGATGACCGCCTGGGCCTGTTCGGCGGCACCCTGGACCTGCCGCAGGCAGCAATCCCCGTCGTGAGCACCAGCTACGCCACCGGCGTCGAACTCGCCGGGCTCAGCGGCGTTGAGATGCGCCTCGCGGTCGACGCCGGGGTCAGCCGGATCGACTCGTTCAACATCCTCGCCGATACCGGCGGGCGAGCCGACCGGACCGTCGTGGTGGGCGCGCACCTGGACTCCGTATCCGAAGGCCCCGGCATCAACGACAACGGCTCAGGATCAGCCGGCATCCTCGAGACGGCGCTCCAACTGAAAGCCCTGGGCACTGAGCCGACCAACCGGATCCGCTTCGCGTTCTGGGGCGGGGAAGAGGACGGGCTGATCGGGTCCGAGTACTACGTCTCCCAGCTGACGGCCCGCCAGCTCAAGGACCACGCGGTCAACCTCAACTTCGACATGGTCGGCTCGCCGAACTTCGTCCGCTACGTCTACGACGGCGACGGCTCGGCGTTCGGCGAGAAGGGCCCCAACGGCTCGGCTTTGGTGGAGAAGGTCTTTCTGGACTACTTCAAGTCCCGGAACCTGCCGGTTGCCCCCACTGCCTTCGACGGACGCTCCGACTACTTCGGGTTCATCAACAACGGCATCCCGGCGGGCGGCCTGTTCACCGGCGCGGAGGACCTGAAGACCGAGGAGGAGGCGGCCGTCTTCGGCGGTGAAGCAGGTGCCCCGCTGGACCCGTGCTACCACGCGGAGTGCGACAACATCGATAACGTCAACCAGACCGTGCTGGAGGAAATGGCGGACGCGATTGCCCACTCCACCCTCACCTTTGGCATGACCACCTCGGCGGTCAACGGCACGGCCAAGGGTAACGGTACCGGCAACGTGGACCTCGAATACAAGGCCAATAAGCTGCTCAAGTAGCCGCCGGCCGCAGCAGTGCATTGGGAGCCGGGCCGCTCTGCCCTCGGGCGGGGCGGCCCGGCTTCTGCGCGCGCAGCCTTCGCCGGCTGCAGGCACGGGATTTCAGCTCGGGAGGATTCCTCTCCTCGGGAGTCAGCCGAGCAGGGCTCAGGGCGGCGGGATTTGGCCCTGCCAGCCTCAGCCGAGCAGGCCGGGAACGATCAGCAGAGCCGTCGGAACGGCCAGCAGCAGCAGGCAGGCAGCCAGCACCGCGACGCGCACAGGTTCCGGCAACTGTGGCTGCGGGGAGAGCAGGCGGCTGACACGGGACGCCGTCGTCCGCGCCGAACCCGCGCCGCCGAGGGCACCGGGCTGGCCGGGCTCGACGTCGGACAGTTCCGGTCCGCCGAACGCCATCCGGGCGTCCGGGGCACCGGGGAGCCGCTCGCCACAATCGCGATCGCCTTGATCAGCGTGGCCTTGCTCGCGGTCTTCAGCGCGACGTCGTCGGCGAGCATCTCGATCAGCGAGCTGACCGCTTCCTGCGCCAGCCGTGTGGTGGGCAGCCAGGGAAGGGCCTGACGCCAGGCGGCAAAGGCCCAGAGCAGCAGATGGTGGCGCTGGTCCAAGTGGGCGTTCTCGTGGTTCAGGACCGCGCGGAGTTCTGCGGGTTCCAGGGCCGCCATCAGCCCGTCGGACAGCACCGTGACCGAGCGGGCGCCACCCGGCAGGCAGTACGCGACGGGGGAGTCGACGTTGATCACCATGGTCCGCGGGCCGTCAGCGGAGGGATGCGAGCAGTGCCAGCAGTTCGCGGTGCCGCCTCCGCTGGCGCTGGATCTTGTAGTACGTCAGCAGCAGGGTGAACACCAGGTGGGCTGTCAGGAGGGCAGCTGCCGAGAGGGCGAAGATGTGCCAGAAACCCAGCTCCGTGGTGGGCGCATTATTGAAGACCATTCCGGCCAGGGCCTTGAGGCCGGCCAGCAGGTTGTCCCCGACCGGTTCCAGCCCGTACACCAGCATGGCGCCGATCATGGACAGCCCGCCGGCGAGGGCAATTGCCTGCCACAGCAGCATGGCCGTGAACGGCGAACGGGCAGGCCACTGGGCGCGGGAAAGCAGGATAGGCACCGGCCAGGCCAGCACTATCGCCAGGACCGCCAGAAACCATGAGGTCCAGAACATAGGGTGCTAGCTGAGTCCCAGCAGCTTGCGCAGCGTTTCTGCCTCGGTGTCGGTAACGGAACCAATGAAGCGGGCCAGCACGGCCTCGCGGTCCGGTGCGGACCCCAGGACCTCGTGCATCAGCTCAGCGGTGTGGTCTTCACGGCTGGAGACTGCCTGGTAGCGGTGCGGGCGGGTGCCGCGCTCACGCTCCACGAGGCCCTTGCGCTCCAGGCGCGAGAGCACGGTCAGCACCGTCGTGACGGCCAGATCCTTGCCCACATGCCCGGCGGTGCCGTTTTCCGCACGCGTGCTCTGGGCGAGCAGATCCCGCAGAGTGTTCGCCGTTGCAGCCTCATGGCCTGCCCAGAGCAGATCCATCACTGCCCGTTCCAGTTCACCGAGACTCGCCATTCCGTACGTCCTTCGTGAGTGCCGCTCCGGCCAATCGACTCTGCCGGGCGGAAAGTGAATACTTCAGTCTTAAATTTACCGTGTTTTGCGGATAGTTTCTACATGAAGTAGAACTGCCCGGCCCGGGCGTGTCGTGCACCGCGTCGCACGCCGGGCCGCCGCCGGACTAAGCGCCGGGCCGACGTCGGACTGGGTCCGTGCTGCGCACCGGGCCGCCGCCGGGCCGCAGAGGTTCGGCGGGTGCTCACGGGAGTGGTCGACCGCCCGGCGGCGCCTCCATTGCGGGCCGTAGCGCACCGTGGGACTCTGGGGTGCAGGGAACCACCAAAGTGTTCTACACTCGGTAGAAGAATCTTTCTACGGGACGTAGAAGTTGCTCGCCTAGCAAAGTAGGGACTGCCTTGGACGCCTTGGAAATCGCACGCTGGCAATTCGGAATCACCACCGTCTACCACTTCATGATGGTGCCGCTCACGATTGGCCTTGGTCTGGTGGTCGCCGTGATCCAGACGATGTGGCACCGCACCGGCAAGCCGGAATACCTCCGGATGACCAAGTTCTGGGGCAAGCTCTTCCTGATCAACTTCATCATGGGCGTCGCCACCGGCATTGTGCAGGAGTTCCAGTTCGGCATGGCGTGGAGCGAGTACAGCCGCTTCGTGGGCGACGTGTTCGGGGCGCCGCTGGCCATGGAGGCGCTGCTCGCGTTCTTCGTGGAGTCGACGTTCCTGGGCCTCTGGATCTTCGGCTGGAAGCAGCTCAAGCCGGCCGTCCACCTTGCCTGCCTCTGGATCGCCGTGATCGGGTCCGTCTTCTCCGCCTACTTCATCATTGTGGCGAACAGCTGGATGCAGCACCCGGTGGGTGTTGAGATGATCGACGGCCGTCCGGTGATGACCGACGCCTGGGCGGTCTTCACCAACAACACCGCCCTCGTCGCCGTCCCGCACACCATCTTCGGCGCGCTGGCCGTCGCCGGCGCGTTCCTGCTGGGCATCGCCTGGTACCACCTGTGGCGCCGCCGCCACGACGGAATCGACACGATCGGCGAGGACGGCAAAGTGGTCCCCGGCGAGTCCGACATCCCCGGGCGGGACCGCACCGACCACGCCGTCTGGATCCGGTCCCTGCGGATCGGCGCCGTCGTCGCCATGATTTCCTTCGCCGGAACCGCCATCACCGGCGACCTGCAGGGCAAACTCATGTTCGAACAGCAGCCCATGAAGATGGCGGCCGCCGAAGCGGCCTGCCACGACGGCACCGGCTTCTCCATCCTGAGCATCGGCAACGTCGGTTCCAAGAACTGCGATGACATCGTCGCGCTCATCGAGGTACCCGGGATCCTGTCCTTCCTCGCCAAGGGCGATTTCACCACCGAGGTTAAAGGCGTCAACAGCCTGATCGACCAGTACAAGGCCGACTACGGCACGCATCTGCCGGACAACCCCATCTACGGGGAACGGGCCGGGAAGGAGATCCAGTACGTCCCGGTCATGGAGGTCACCTACTGGGGCTTCCGGATGATGATCGGCTTCGGCGGACTGGCCGCGTTGGCAGCTTTGGTTGCACTCTGGGTCGCCCGCAAGGGAACCGTCCCCGCCTCCCGCGGCCTGATGCGGCTGGCCGTGTTCGGCATCCTGGCGCCCTTCGGGGCCAACGCCGCCGGGTGGATCTTCACCGAGATGGGCGGCAGCCGTTCGTCGTCGCCCCCAACCCGGACCCCAGCGGAATCGACCAGGTCTTTATGTTCACGGCCGCGGCCGTCTCACCCGGCGTCTCGGCCGGCGAACTGCTGACCTCCTCGTGGTGCTCACCGCCGTGTATGCGGTGCTGCTCGTGGTCGAGGTCAAGCTGCTGGTCAAGTACATCCGCGGCGGGGTGGTCGCCGCCATGCCGGAACTCGCGCACGTCCCCGTGGACGAGAACGAGGATTCCACCCCAAGGGCGGTGGCCCCGGCAAGCCCGGGGACGACGTCCTGGCCTTCGCCTACTAAGCCTTCGCTCGCACAAGAAACGCAGAGGATACTCAGCATGGAACTGCTTCCCACCATCTGGTTCATCGCCATCGCGGTGCTGTGGACGGGCTACCTCTTTCTCGAGGGCTTTGACCTCGGCGTCGGGATGCTGATGAAGGGCTTCGCCCGGAACAACACCGAACGCCGCGTCCTGCTCAACACGATCGGCCCGGTCTGGGACGGCAACGAGGTCTGGCTCCTGACCGCGGGCGGTGCCACCTTCGCGGCCTTCCCGCTCTGGTACGCCTCCTTGTTCTCCGCCCTCTACCTGCCGCTGCTGCTGGTCCTGGTGGCCCTGATCTTCCGGGCCGTGGCGTTCGAGTACCGCGGCAAAGTGGACAACCCGCGGTGGCGGGCCCGCTGGGACTGGGCCATCTCCCTCGGCTCCCTCGTGGCGGCCTTCGGTGTGGGAGCCGCGCTGGGGCTGACCACTACCGGACTGCCGATCAACGCCAACGGTGACCGCGAAGGCGGCCCCTTCGCCTGGTTCAGCGCCTACGCCGTGCTGGGCGGCCTCGCCGTCGTCGGATTCTCGCTGCTGCACGGCCTCGCGTTCCTGGCCCTGAAGACCGACGGCGACGTCCGGCACCGCGCACGCCGGTGGTTCGTCCGGCTCCTGCCCGTCCTGCTGCTGCCGATGGCGGGCTGGGCGGTCAGCCTGCAGCTGATCAGCGGCGAGGTGTGGACCGTGGTGGCCGTCGTCGCCGCCGTGGTGGCCGCCGTCGTGGCCTGGAACTTCGCCCGCACGGGTGCCGAAGGCCGCGCGTTCCTGTCCCTGGGCGTCTTCCTGCTCCTCGGCAGCGCCTCGATCTTCGGCGCTGCGTTCCCCGTGGTGCTGCCGTCCACCCTGAACCCGGACTTCCACCTGACCATCTCCAACGCCTCCTCCTCGGACTACACGCTGGGGCTGATGAGCATCGTCGCCTGCATCGGGCTGCCGCTGGTCCTCGCTTACCAGGCCTGGACCTACTGGGTGTTCCGGCGCCGGGTGAGCCACGCACACATCCCCGAGGCCCACAACTTCCTCCCCGCCATCGCCGCCAAGGCGCTGGCACCCAAGGACTAGCACCCGATGAGACCGCAGTTCCCCTCCGGCGCCGCGAACCGCGCTGCCCTCTACCTGCTGGGCCTCCTCGCTGCGCTGAAGGCCCTGTCCCTCGTGCTGATGGGGCAGGCCGTCGCGTCCATGCTTGCCGGGCTGATGGCCGGCGACCCCGCCTGGGGAGCGCAGCTGTACTGGGGCGTTGCGGGCGTAGTGCTCCGGTCCCTGACGGTCTGGGCGCAGGCCGTGGCTTCGCGCCGGGCAGCGCTGGGGGTCAAGGAGGAACTGCGCTCCCGGCTGCTCGAGCGGGCGCTGCGCAACGGCACCCGGTCAGCGGGCCCCTCCGATGGCGGCCTCGCAATTCTCGCGACCCGGGGCTGGACGCCCTGGACAACTACTACACGCAGTTCCTGCCCGCCCTGGTGAACTGTGCCGCCATCCCGCTGCTGCTGGGCGCCCGTATCCTGTACGCCGACTGGATCAGCGCTGCCGTGATCGTTCTGACCGTGCCGCTGGTGCCGCTCTTTATGGTCCTGATCGGCCGCTACACCGAAGACCGCGTGCGGGAAGCCCAGTCGGCCCTGTCCCGGCTGTCCGGCCACATGCTCGAGCTTGCCAAAGGCCTGCCCGTCCTCGTGGGACTGGGCCGGGCCACCGCCCAGCGCAAAGCCCTCGAGGACCTCTCCGAGGAATACCGCCACCGGACCATGGGAACCCTGCGGACCGCCTTCCTCTCCGCCCTCGCCCTCGAACTCATCGCGACCATCTCCGTCGCGGTCGTCGCGGTCTTCATCGGTGTCCGCCTGGTCCACGGCGACATGGCACTGGAAGCGGGGCTGCTGGCCCTGATCCTCGCCCCCGACTGCTACCTTCCGCTCCGGGAGCTCGGCACCGCCCACCACGCCAGCGATGAAGGCCGAGCCGCGCTGGCCGAAACCACCGCCGTCCTCGAGGCGCCCGAGGCCGCGCCGCTGGTGCCCGCTGCTGCCGCCGCTGCGGCTGTTGCCGGCGCAGCATCCGGACCCCGCGGGCCCGCGGCCCTCCCGCCCTCAGCGTGGCCGGGCTGACCGTCCACTACGGCGGCAGGTCGGATGCCGCCGTCGGACCCCTGAGTTTCACCGCCGCCCCGGGCCGGATCACCGCCCTCCACGGCCCCAGCGGCGCCGGCAAGAGCACTGTCCTCGGGGTCCTGGCAGGCACCATCGGAACCGGCGGCAGTCCTGACCACGAGACCACCGTTACCGGACGGCTCGCAGGATTCACGACGGCGGACCTCGCCTGGGTGCCGCAGCATCCCGTGATGGTTGCCCCCACCGTGCTGGACGAGGTCCGGCTGTATCTGGGAGGTGCCGAGGGGCTGGCGGACGGTGCCGACGATCCGGGGCGCGCCGCCGCCGGGCGCGCTACCGCCGACGCCACCACGGCTGACGCCACCGCGCTGCGCTGCCTGGCAGCCTGCGCCGCGGAGCATCTCGGCTCCAAGCATCCCGCCGAGCTCAGCCCGGGGAGCTGCGCCGCGTCGCGCTGGCCCGAGGCCTCGCCCGGATCGAGGCGGGAGCCCGGGTGCTGCTGCTCGATGAACCCACCGCGCACCTGGACCGGGAATCCGCCACCGCCGTCAGCCGCGCCATCGCCGCGCTCCGCGGAAAGGTCACTGTCCTGCTGGTGGCCCACGACCGGCAGACCGGGAACTCGCCGACGTCGTCGTCGCAGTGGCGCCGGGCGCCGGAGACACTGCCACCGCAGCCGCTGTCCAAGATGCCGACACCGCGACCGCCACACTCACGGGCGCGGGCACGGCCTCCGGCACGGGAGCCGCAGCCGGGACGGGTGCCCTTGCCGCACTCCCGTCCGCAGCCGGCCGGTCCGCAGCCGGGCTGCACGAACCCCTGCCGTCAGACACCGGGGACACCGACGCGCCCCAGACACGCGCTCCGCAGGCCGGCGCGCCGCAAGCTGGCGCGCCGCAGGCCGCGGACTCACGAGGCTCCGCAGGCGGTTCCACGGTAGCCCGGCTCCGCCGCCTGCTGGCACCGGTCGCAGCCAAATTCGCTGCGGCCGGCGTCGTGGGCACCCTGGCGGCCCTGTTCGCCGTCGCCCTCGCCGGACTCTCCGGCTGGCTCATCATCCGTGCCAGCGAGCAGCCGCCCATCCTCTACCTGCTCACCGCAATTGTGGGCGTGCGGTTCTTCGGCATTGGCCGGGCGGTCCTGCGCTACCTCGAACGCCTCCTGCTGCACGACGCCGTCTTCGCCGCCCTGACCCGGCTCCGCGGCAGGCTCTGGGAATCGCTGAGCCGCCGGGCGCTCTCGCTGCGCCGGCTGCTGCAGGGCGGCAACGTCCTGGGCACGGTCGTGGACGACGTCGACACGGTCCGGGAACTGCTGCCCCGCGTGGTCCTGCCGCCGCTGACCGCCGTCGCCGTCGCGGCTGCCGCCGTCGCCAGCTTCGCATTGCTCCTGCCGGCCGCGCTCCCCGCCGTCATTGCGGCCGCCCTGGTGAGCCTCGTGGCAGCCCCGCCCTGGCACTGGCCGCGGACCGGATGTCCGCCGGAACCGAGCAGCGGCTCCGCTCCGGAGTGCTCCGCCAGGTGGCGGCCGCCCTCGACGCCCGCGCCGAACTCCACGCCAACCACGTGGCCGGCCCGGTGCTCGACGCCATCACCCGCGCCGACCGCTCTGCCACCGCAGCCTCCCAGCGCTCGGCGTGGGCCGAAGGGCTCGGCCAGGGGCTGACCGTCCTGGCCTGCGGGACCGCCGCCCTGGCCAGCGCCGTGCTGGCCGCCCCGCTTGCCCTCAGCGGCGCCGTGGAAGCCTCGACGGTCGCGGTGGTTGTGCTGCTGCAGCTGGCGCTCGTGGAACCCTACGCGGCCATCACGACGGCGGTCCGCCAGTATCCGGCGCTGCGAACCGTGCTGGAACGCATCGGCGAAGCCGGCGTCCTGGACGGCACCGACGCCGATGCGTCCGGCGGTCTGGTTCCCGTGGCCGGCAGGCCCGGCGGCAAGCCCGGGATCGAGCTCCGGGATCTGGCCGCGGCGTGGCCGGGCGGGCCGATGGTCTTCACCGGCCTCGACGCCACGGCCGAACCCGGGCGCTGGCTTGCCGTCACAGGTGGGTCGGGGTCCGGAAAGTCCACCCTGCTCGCCGTCGTCCTGGGCTTCCTCCCGGCAGCAAACGGCCAGATCCTGCTCAGCGGGCGGGCGGCCTGGTGCCCGCAGGAGGCGCACCTCTTTGACTCGACCATCCGCGGCAACCTGCTGCTGGGGCTCCCCGAGGGCGACCGCGGGGAGAGCCGGAACAGCGATTGCAGGACGCCTTGGCTGCAGTGGGCCTCGGGCCGCTGGTCGGTCGGCTGGAGCATGGCCTGGACACACGGATCGGACCGGGCGGGGACTTCCTCAGCGGCGGCGAACGGCAGCGCCTCGCGGTGGCCCGCACCCTCCTGACCGGGGCGGACGTGATCCTGCTGGACGAACCCACGGCCCATCTGGACGCGGAGTCCGGCCGGGCGATGCTGGCTGAGCTCCGGCACGGCCTGCGGGACCGCACGGTGGTGCTCGTGACGCACAACCTGGAGGACATCTCCCCGGACGACAGCCGCCTGGACCTTGACCGCGCTGCCGCCCTGGCCGCCACGCCAAGACCGGAGTCGACGCCGTTGCTGGCGCGGGGTTAGGGCGGACGTTAGCCTGTTGCCATGAACGGACACCCCGCCGCAGAGCCACAAGCCAGCCTGGACACCCGCCTGCAGTGGCGGTCCGCTGTGACCGACGACCTCGATGGCTGGGCGGCGCTCATCGCCCGGACCGCCGACGTCGAACGGCCCGTCTGGTTTGAGCGCCGCGCCGACCTGGAACAGGTCCTCGAATCTCAGAAGAACCCGGCCGCAGCGAACACCATCCTTGGCTTCGACCCGGAGGGCGTGGCCCGCGCCTATGGCCGGATCACCAAGAACGCGGACGGGGACAAAGCCATCGGCTACGGCTGCGTGGATCCGGCCTGGCAGGGCAGGGGAATCGGCACCGGGCTGCTGGGCTGGATGGAGGCGAGGACGCGGCAGCGGTTCGCCGAGGACGCCGTGCCGGGTTCCACCCCGGCTGCGGCTCCACATGGAACAGCAACACACCCACCAGGCCACCCTGTTCGGCGACGCCGGTTACCGGATTGTCCGCTACTACGACGAGATGCACCGGCCCCTCACCGACGGCCTTCCGGAGATGCTCCTGGACGACAGGCTGGAAATCGTGGGCTTTGGACCGGCGTTGCACGAGCCCGTCCGGCTGGCACACAACGAGGCCTTCCGGGACCACTGGGGCAGCGAACCCCGGGACGAGGAGGCCTGGGGCTTCGTGGTGAATGATCCACTGGCCCGGCCGGACCTGAGCGCCGTCGCCGTCGAGCGTTCCACCGGCCGGGTGGCCGGCTACCAGCTTGCCAGCCACGACGCCGAGAGCGCAGAGACGCGGGGCTACAAGGAGGGCTACACCGACCTGCTGGGCGTGCGGCGCGAGTTCCGCGGCCGCGGGGTGGCGCAGGCCCTTCTCGCCGACGCGATGCGCCGCTTCGCCGCGGCGGGCATGGACAAGGCCTCGCTCGATGTCGATTCGGAGAACCCCACCGGCGCCCTGGCCCTCTACGCGAAGATGGGCTACGTCCCGGTCAACAGCAGCATGGCGTGGGACAAGGAACTGTAGTTTTCCCTTCAGGCGCCCATAAGCTGCAAGCTACCGCTCCACGCGTCAGCCATCCACGCGCTAGCCATCCACATCGTGGAGATGATGGACGACGTCGTGCAGGAAGTACTGCGCGAACGTCAGCACGGTGAACTCCGAGCCGTTGCTGCGGGTGCCCTTTCGGTCCCACTGTTCCTCGGGAATGCGCCCGAAGGAGGCGGCGATTTGCTCGCCCTCCGCGGTGAGTTCCGTGCTGACCACGGCCGGGTCGGCGTTGGCATAGTCCTTCTCGACGGCGGTCACGTCCTGGTCCCAGTCCGCGAACCGGGCGTCGTCCTCGGTCAGCATGAGGCCGAGCCGGTGGTCGAACAGGCTGAACACGTCGCGGACGTGGCAGGCGTATTCGAGGACGGACCACGTGTTTTCATCCGGGCGTTCAGCCACGTCCGGACGCCGCAGAGCGACCCGCCAGCGGGGAGCATACTCTCCACGATCCCCGGGGCCGTCGCGGGCGTCGCCGCCGAGGCATCAAAACCGCACTCCGCGCAGGGCCGCTGCAGGACCCACGTCCAATCTTTGGTATCCGGGATGATAGGCATGCGAGCAGTCTAAGGGTATTTCCACGGAAAACCGGAGGAGCCGGTGGAGGCCCCGGCCGGGGCCTGCGGAGCGAACAATCGGGGGCGGAACGCGGTCCCAGACCGACGCGTGCGGGTCGGAGCGGGTTCTGGCGGCAGGCTACAGGGTGGGTGCGGCCATTCACCACGAATGGCCGCTACGGCGGGACCTATAGCGGCCACTCGTGGTGAATGGGTGAGCGGTAACGGCCATTTGTGGCACATGAGTGAGTGGCGGGCGTGACGGGTGCCCCGCGCCCAGGAAAACCGGCGCCCGGCCCACACAGCACCTGCGAGGGCCTAGGCTTCCGCTCCAGGCTCCGGCTGCCAGGCCATGCTCGGGCCGATCGCGTCGATGGCCTGGGAGAGCGGGATGCCGGACCCGTCGCGGCGGCCGTGTTCCCCGGGCAGGGAACGGGCGACGCCGCCAGCGAGGACGCCTTGGCGGGGCCGTGACCGGCCCACGCGAGCAGCAGGGTGTCCTCGCCCTTGAGGAACCGGTGTGCCCGGACGCCGGCGGTGGCGCGCCCCTTGGCGGGGTATTCGGAGAGGGCGGTCACCTTGGCGGCCCCGGGGCGGTGCCGGGCAGTGCACCGTCCGTGCCGGCGATGGTCACGACGACGGCGTCGCTGTCGGCCGGGCTGGCGGCGCCGAAGAACATCACCCGGTCCCCGGCGGCCAGCTTGATTCCGGCCATACCACCGGCGGTCCGGCCCTGCGGACGGACCGCGGAGGCCGGGAAGCGCAGCAGTTGCGACTGCCGCGTCACGAAGACGAGGTCGACGTCGTCGGAACCCGCGGGCGCCACCCCCACCACGGTGTCTTTGTCCTTGAGCGCGATCACTTCCCAGTCCTCGCGGTTCAGCGGATAGTCGGGCTGGACGCGCTTGACCACGCCCTGGGCGGTACCGATCGCCAGGACCTCGTCCAGCGGCGCGAAGGCCACCAGCGATTCGCCCTTGAGGAGGGTAATGAAGTCCTTGGCCGGCACCCCGCCGGCCAGGTTCGGGGTGCCCGAGGTCGGCGGCAGCACGGGCATATCCATCACCTGGAGCCGGAGCATGCGCCCCTGCGAGGTGATGGCCGCGATCTCGCCGCGCGCGGAAGTCTTGACCACCGAGGTGAACACGTCGTGCCGGGTCCGCGGGCCGGTCTCGGCGAGGCTGTCCTGGTTGGCGGTCCGGGCGATCTGGCCGGAGGCTGTCAGGATCGCCCAGCAGGGGTCGTCCGCGATTTCCAGTGCCAGGGGAGCGGCCTTGCCCTTGGTCCCCGGCGCGGCGGCCAGGGCGGCGACGGTGGGGGAGACGGCTTCGGATTCGAGCAGGACGGTGCGGCGCGGGGTGCCGTATTTCTCGGCGATCTCGGCCAGTTCGGAGGACACGAGGGCGCGGAGCCGCTCGCTGGAGCCGAGGATGGCTTCCAGCTCGGCAATCTCGCGGCGCAGCTCGTCCTGCTCCTTCTCGAGTTCGATCCGTGAGTACTTGGTCAGCTGCCGGAGCCGGAGCTCCAGGATGTAGTTGGCCTGGATCTCGGAGAGGTCATAGATGGACATCAGCCGGGTCCGGGCCGCGGCCGCCTCGTCCGAGGAACGGATGATCTGGATAACCTCATCGATGTCCACAATCGCGATCAGGAGGCCCTCCACCAGGTGCAGGCGGTCCATCTTCTTGCCGAGGCGGAAGGCGGTGCGGCGGCGGACGACGGTGATGCGGTGTTCCACGTAGACGGAGAGCAGCTGCAGCAGCCCCAGGGTCTGCGGTTGCCCGTCCACGAGGGTGACGTTGTTGATGCCGAAGGAATCCTCCATCGGCGAGTAGCGGTACAGCTGCTGGAGCACGGCGTTGGGGTTGAAGCCGTTCTTCAGTTCGATCACGAGGCGCAGGCCATGCTTGCGGTCCGTGAGGTCCACGATGTCGCTGATGCCGGTGAGCTTCTTGCCGTTGACGGCGTCCTTGATCTTCTCGATCACCTTCTCCGGCCCCACCATGTACGGCAGTTCCGTGACCACCAGCCCGGTGCGGCGGGCTGAGAGCTGCTCCACCTCCACCTTGGCCCGGGTCTTGAACGAGCCGCGGCCGGTGGCGTACGCGTCGCGGATGCCGTCCAGCCCGACGATCCGGCCGCCCGTGGGCAGGTCCGGGCCGGGGACGAACTTCATGATGTCCTCGAGCGTGGCGTCCGGGTGCTCGATCAGGTGCCGCGCGGCGGCGATCACTTCCACCAGGTTGTGCGGGGCCATGTTCGTGGCCATGCCGACGGCGATGCCGGTGGCGCCGTTGACCAGCAGGTTCGGGAACGCGGCAGGCAGCACGTCCGGCTGGGTCAGCTGGTTGTCGTAGTTGGGGACGAAATCGACAACGTCCTCGTCGAGGTGGTCCGTCAGGGTCAGCGCCGCGGCCGCGAGGCGTGCCTCCGTGTACCGCGGGGCGGCGGGTCCGTCGTCGAGCGAGCCGAAGTTGCCGTGCCCGTCGATGAGCGGCAGCCGCAGCGAGAAGTCCTGCGCCATGCGCACCATCGCGTCGTAGATCGCGGTGTCGCCGTGCGGGTGCAGCTTGCCCATGACCTCGCCCACCACGCGGGCGCTCTTGACGTGGCCGCGGTCCGGGCGCAGGCCCATCTCGCTCATCATGTACAGGATGCGCCGCTGGACGGGTTTCAGCCCGTCGCGGGCGTCCGGAAGCGCCCGCGAGTAGATCACCGAATAGGCGTACTCGAGGAACGAACCCTCCATCTCGGAGGTGACGTCGATATCGACGATATTTTCTACGAAATCGGGGCTGGCTTCCCCTGCCGGGGACGGGGTTTGGCGGCGGGCCATAAGGCGGGTCGGTCCTTCTGAGGGGTGCTGAACGTGTGCTGCAAAAGTTTATGACTAGGCTAAGCCTATGGTGGATCAGCCCGCGGACGGTGTATATCCGGAATATTGGGAAGCCGATGTTGTCCTGCGCGACGGCGGGACGGCACATCTGCGCCCGATCCACCCGGCCGACGCGGACGCGGTCCAGGCCTTCCACGTGGGGCAATCGCAGAAGTCCATCTACATGCGGTTCTTCGCGTTCAAGTCCAAACTCTCCGCGAAGGAACTCAAACGGTTCACCGAGGTGGACTACAAGGACCGCGTGGCCCTGGTGATCACCATCGGCGGCGAGATTATGGGCATTGGCCGCTACGACCGGCTCGATGATCCCGCGGAGGCCGAAGTCGCGTTCAACATCGCCGACGCGCACCAGGGCCGCGGCATCGGGTCCATCCTGCTCGAACACCTCGCCGCCGCCGCCCGGGAAAACGGAATCCGGAAGTTCAGCGCCGAGGTGCTGCCGGAAAACCGGAAGATGCTGATGGTGTTCTCCGACGCCGGCTACGACGTCAAACGGCATTTCGACGACGGCGTGGTCAGCCTCGAATTCAACATCGACCCCACGGACAAGTCCCGCGCCGTGATGGAATCCCGGGAACACCGGGCCGAGGCCCGCAGCATCCAGGAACTCCTTGCCCCCTCTTCCGTGGCCGTGATCGGTGCCAGCCGCAAATGGGGCACCGTGGGCTACCAGCTGCTGGAGCACATCATTGAAGGCCGCTTCACCGGCCCGGTCTACGCGATCAACCCTGAGGCCTTCGAGCTCGCAGGCATGCTCTCCTTCGGCCGGCTCTCGGAAGTGCCGGGCCCGGTCAAGCTCGCCATCATCGCCGTCCCCTACGCCGAGGTCCCCAAGGTGGTGGAGGAATGCGGTGCCGCCGGGGTCAAGGGCATCGTGGTGGCCACCGCCGGCTACGCGGACGACGGCGAACGCGGCCTCGCCCGCCAGCGCGAACTCGTCCGGCAGGCCCGCGCCAACGGGATGCGCGTGATCGGCCCCGCCTCGCTGGGCATCATGAACACCAACCCGGCGGTTTCCCTCAACGCCTCGATGGCTCCCTCGCTGGGGCGCCGCGGCGGGCTGGGCCTGTTCAGCCAGTCGGCCGCGATCGGCGTCTCCTCTACGCGGCCTCCAGCCGGCGCCGCGTCGGCATCTCCACGTTCCTCTCGGCCGGCAACCGCGCCGACGTCTCCGGCAACGACATGATGCAGTTCTGGGAGGACGACGCCGACACCACCGCCGTCGGGCTGTACCTGGAGTCGATCGGCAACCCGCGCAAGTTTTCCCGGCTGGCCCGGCGCCTGGCCCGCACCAAACCCGTCATTGTGGCGAAGTCCGATGCGATGGGCCTGGGGCTGCCTCCCGGCCACGCCGTCCGCACCACGCAGGCGCCGCCGGATGCCCTCGACGCGATGATGCGCCAGGCCGGTGTGATCCGGGTTGAGACCATCGAACAGCTTATGGACGTGGCGCAGATCGTCTCAAGCCAGCCCCTGCCGGCGGGCCCGGGCGTCGCCGTGTTCAGCAACTCACAGGCGCTCGGCAAAGTGGTTGCGGACAGCGCTGCGGCGCAGGGACTCGGCGTCGAGCGCATCGTCACCAACGTCGACCTCGACGCTGGGATGTCCGTGGCGCTGCCGGCGCTGCGGCACAGCCTGCAGGAAGTCCTCACCGCTGACACCGTTCACTCTGCCGTTGTGGCGTTGCTGCCCGCCCGCGGCCTCACCGTGGAAAAGATCGCCGGAGTGCTCGCCGAATGTTCGGTGGCGGCCGGCAAGCCCGTCGTGGCGGCGTTCAGCGGACTGCTGGACCCGTCCATCTACGTGGAAGGGATGGTGGGGGACGAGGCCGGATCAACGGTGGTTCCCTGCTACCCAACCCCGGCGCGGCGGTGGCCGCGCTGGGATCCGTGGTCCGCTACGCCCAGTGGCTGGACCGGGACCAGGGCCTCTTTATCGAACCCGAGGGCTGTGACCCGGACGGCACCCGCGATGAACTGGAGCGGCTGCTGTCCGGCGTCGGGGGCGAACAGCTCGTCCGCTTGGACGCAGAGACGGCCGCGGGCCTGCTGGCCCGCTACGGCATCAGGGTGGTTCCCTCCGTTGGCTTCGACACCGCCGACGAGGCGGTCGCTGCCGCGGACCGGCTCGGCTGGCCGGTGGCCTTGAAGACCACCGACCCCGCGCTGCGGCACCGCCTGGACCTCGGCGGCGTGCGCCTGGACATCCAGGACGCGGACTCGCTGCGGCGGAACGTGCTGGAGATGCGCAGGTCGCTGGAACGGTACGGCTCGCCGTCGCTGGAAGTGCAGACCATGGCGCCGGTGGGGCAGGCCTGCACGTTCCGCGCCATCGAGGACCCGTTGCTGGGCCCTGTTGTTTCGTTCGGCCTGGCAGGTGACGCGGTCAACCTCCTCGACGATTGGGCCCACCGGGTACCGCCGCTCTCCGGCTCCGACCTGCATGACTTCATCCGGGCCCCCGGGCCTCGCGGAAACTCTTCGGCTACCAGGGGTTGCCGGCCGTGGACGCCGGGGCGCTGGAGGACCTTGCCGCCCGGCTCACCCGGCTCAAGGACAACCATCCGGAGATCGCCCTCGTCGACTTCAACCCCGTGCTCGCCGGGCCGGACGGGGCCGCCATCCTCTCCGCCGACGTCCGGATCGCCAACGCCGCCCAGCGCACGGACAGTGCCCGCCGCGCCATGCGCAGCTGATCGCCTGACGCGGCTGACCGCCCGGGGAGCGGAGGCTGCGGGCAGCGGAGGCGCCGCCGGGCCGGCAATGGTTAGCATGTCCCCAGCCGATCTGTGAAAATGGAGACCATGAGCTTTCAGTCTCCGACACCCAAGCCCCAGGCAACCATCTCCGGACGCCCGGGCACGCACCACCACGGCCTGCATGACCACAGTGCGCAGGGTCAAAGCCTGGAGGAGCTCTCCAGCAGGCCGGTTTCTACCCCCGGCTGGTGGCCGACGTCGTTGCCGACGCCCTCGACGGGCGCGACTGCGTGGCCCACCTGGTGCACCTCGAGACGCACTTCGACCGCGCCGAGGTCCGCCGCCACATCACGGTGCTGGTCCTGACCGAGGACATGCTGGTCATCACCCACGTGGACGACCAGCAGCTCGACGAGGCGGGTGAACAGACGGTTGCGCAGGTCTCCACCGAATCCGTGCCCGTGACGCAGATCCGTTCCGTGGTGCTCAGCTACGTGTACGCCCAGCCGCAGGACTACAAACCGTCGGATCCGGTCCGCGAGCTGACCCTGTCCATCGCCTGGTCCGGCGGCCAGCGCCTCGACATGGGCCCGGCCAGCTGCGGCGACCCCCAGTGCGAAGCCGACCACGGCTACAGCGGCACCATCGCCCAGGAGGACATCGTGCTCCGGATCAGCGCCGAAGCCGACGGCCTGCAGGCCGTCCAGGACGCCAAGCTGTTCGCCCGTGCGCTCCGCGCTGTGAACACCGGATCCTCCGCCCCGACGCCCCACACCGGACCGGGGCTCCCGCCCCGCCCGCGGATGGGCGTCTTCGGAAACCGCGCCAGCCGCGGCCACCAGCGCTGAGATGACGCCGGTCCGCGTGCCTGAACCGTTGTCCTCCGCCCCGTCCCTCACCGATGCCCCGGCCCGAAACCTGCCCGCGGCCCCGGCCTTCGGGCACCGCTCCGTCGCCGAAGTGCTCACCAGCGCCGCGGCCAGCCTGGGTGTACCCGGCTTCGAGAACCGCCTGCACCTGCCCGCCGCCAAGCGCGTCTGCGTGGTCCTCGCCGACGGCCTGGGCCGCAACCTGCTGAAGCAGAAATCGGCGCACACACCGTTTCTTCGCTCCGTGATGCAGTCCGGCCAGGGGCAGGTACCGGTCGCACTGGATTCGGCGTTCCCTTCCACCACGGCAGCCTCCTGGCCAGCTTCGGCACCGGACTCGCGGCCGGACAGCACGGCATGGTGGGCTACGACGTGCTGGACCCGGACCAGGACCGTGTGGTCAACATGCTCGGCGGGTGGGACGCCGGCGTCGATCCGCAGCAGTGGCAGCCGTTCCCCACCGTCTTCGAACGGGCTGCGGACCACGTCGAGGTCACCACGGTCAGCCTCCCGCAGTTCAGCGACTCCGCCATGACCCGGGCCGCGCTCCGGGGAGGCCGCTATGTCACCGCCACCACCTCGCACGCCAGGACCGCGGCCGCCGCCGAGGCGATGGCCGGCGCGGACGGCTCGCTGATGTACTTTTACGTCAATGAACTGGACAAGGCCGGTCACCGCCACGGCTGCCAGTCGCCGCAGTGGGAGCACCAGCTCGAGGAACTCGACGCCACCGTGAAACGGCTCAGCGCCACCCTGCCGGCGGGTACCACCATCCTGCTCACGGCGGACCACGGAATGCTCGACGTGCCGGAATCCCAACGCATCGACTACTCGGCCGACCCGGACCTCATTGCCGGCATCCGCCACACGGCGGGCGAGCCGCGGATGGTCCACCTCTACCTCGACGAGCAGGACGACGACGCCGGCCGCGACCGGCTGCTTGACGCCTGGCGGGCCCGGTTCGGCGAACGGATCTGGGCCTTCACCCGGGAGGAGGCCATCAGCGCCGGGCTCTTCGGCGAGGTACGGGCCGAGGTTGCCCCGCGGATCGGCGACGTGATGATCGCTGCCCGGGAGCCGCTGGCTTTCTATGACACCCGGCGCGTCCGGCCCACAGCACTTGAAGTCGTGGGGCAGCACGGTTCACTGACGAGGGCTGAACGGGAAGTCCCGCTGCTGTGTTTCCAGGCGGACGGAAAGCGGGCTCCCCGCGCCTGACTGCGTGTAATGCGCGCCTTGACCGCCGGCCGTGTTTCTTATTATCAGCCGGTGGGCCCGGGACCCGGGGTTTCAGCTAGTCGCCGCGGGCGCCGAAGACGATTTCGTCCCAGCTGGGAATGCTGGAGCGCTTCGATTTTGCCGGCTGGCGCTCGGGCTGCTCCGCGTCGCGGTCGTCCCGGGCCGGGGCGGAGGATTCACGCTGCTGGCGCCGCGAGGTCCCGCCGCCCAGGAGCTCGTCGAGCCCCGGGCTGGAGGTGGGACCCTGCTGGCCGACGGGCCGCAACTGCGACGCCGCAATGGTGATTTCCCTGGTTTCGGTGCTGACGCCGTCATGCAGCTTCAGGGCATCGTCCGGACCGTCCTCATGGCGCGGAGCCAGGGTCAGCCGAGACATGATCGAGGGCCTGCCGTCGCGGCGGCGTTCCCACGGATCGGAGACCGGTCCGGCTTCCGTCTCCGCGGCCTCCTCGCGCTGCGGGGCCGGGGTGTCGGCTCCGGCTGCGTTGATGTCGCTATCGGTGCCGGGCTCGTCTTGGTTCTGGTCGTCGCTGTCCTGGTCATCGCTTTCCAGGCCGGCCGGTACCTCGGCAAGGACCTCCGAGGGCCTCGGATGGGCCGCGGGAACGCTGCTGGTCAGGAGCTTGGCGAGGGCGTCGTCGGCGTCTTCGTCCACGCCGAGGCGCTGGCCCCGGCGGGAACGCAGCATGTCGAGCAATCCGTCGGATTCCTGCTCCTGCTTCAGCTGCTGGACCACTTGGAGCTGGGCGGTCGCGGTGCGTGCGGCAGCATCGGCGTCGGTCTCAAAATCAAAGGGGCGGTCCGAGACGGCCGTGAGCCGGCGTGCGGGGACCGGGCCGTCGAGTGGCTCCAGTTCGCTGAGCTGCTGCGCCCAGCGGTTGGCGTTCTGCAGGGATTTCCGGGCCGGGCTGAACGTCCACATGGCCGGCGGTTCCTCACCGATGCCGACGGGGCCGCCGGGCTTGGCCTCGAAGCGTGCCACAACATTCCAGCTGCCATCGGGGCGCCGCCAGGAGTCCCACTCCACAGACGAGGCTTCAATGCCGTGCGCACTGAGCCGGTGGGCCACCATGTCGCCGAGCGACGCCGGGTGGTCACCGAACACCGAACGGTACACGTCGTGGCCGGGGGCGGGGCGGCAACCTCCACCTTGCGGGCCTGCTGGGCAACGTACTCGCGCTCAGCGAGCACGGGACCCTCGTAGCGCTGGACTTTTGCGAGCGGAATCCCGGAGAGCTCCGCCACCTCTGCCGCTGTCGAGCCGCTGCGGATCCGCGCCTGGATATCGCGCGGGGACATGGCAATGGGTGCGGCGGCCGCGACGGAGGCGGCCTTTGCCGTCGTCCGGCTGGCTGCCACCCGCAGTGCTTCATCGATTGGCAGCTGGAACATCTCGCCGCCGGCGCCGCTCAACAGGAGATGCTCCCCGTCGTCGTGGACGCCTACAAGCCGTAGATCCTGCATACAAATCCTCCACCCTGGCATTACTAACAATCGAAACTCTGCCACCGATGCGGACCAATTCCGGTGAGGATGGAGGGCGCGCCGTGATTTTCCGCGAATTTGCGCCACTTTCCGGCTCATCGGCGGGCCCGGCGGATGCCCGGTCCCGCATGCGGCGGCCGGCGCCCGCCGTCCCGGACCAGAGGACTCTGGCTTTCACCGGAGGTTAAGCAAAAATGACCCGACATCGGGCACAAAAACCGCGTGACCGGCGTTGACATCGGAGAACCGCCTCCGGAGGTCCAGGGCCACCGCCCGGCAGGACCTTCAGGGAACGGCAACCCAACGGAACGACTGCGGAGTGTGAGCAACAAATAATGGCGACAGACTACGATGCGCCGCGCAAGACCGAGGAGGACCTCAGTGAGGACTCCCTTGACGCGTTGAAAGCGCGCCGCACGGAAAAGCCGTCCGCAGTGGTCGATGAAGACGAATCAGACCTTGCCGAAGGCTACGAGCTCCCCGGCGCCGACTTGTCCGGGGAGGAACTGCTTGTCCGGGTCCTGCCGCCCAGGCCGACGAATTCACCTGCGCCTCCTGCTTCCTCGTCCGCCACCGTTCACAGATCGCACGCGAGAAGGACGGCCTCAAGTACTGCAAGGACTGTGAGGGCTAAGCCTTCAGCGCGGCGAGCAGTTCGTCCGGGTTGCGGGTGGACGTGAGCCAGTACGGCGTCCGGTCGGACGGATCGGTGATTTCGATCCGGACCACAGGATCGATCCACCCGCGAATGCACAGGAAAGCCAGGCCGTTGAGGCGGGTGCCGCGTTCCGCCGTCGCCTCTTTGCCGCGGAAAGCCGATGCGGTGCCCACGAAGCGGCGGTCAATGCTGGCCCGGCCAATGCGCAGCGTGGAGCCGGTGACAGTGATGGTGGGGGTCGAGAGGACCAGAAGCACGGCGATGATCGCGAACAGGACAACGGCCGCCGTGAGGCCTGCAGCCATGCTGATGGGCGCGAACACGAAGATCCCGGCACCCGACAGTCCCGCCGCCACCAGCCAGATCCAGGCATTGGGCCAGAGCTTCTCGTTGTACAAAACGGCGTCGCCGGGGTGCTGTTGGGGGCAGGCACTGCTGCACTGGATTCGGGCATAGGCCCAGCTTTCCACTTTTCCCGGGCTATTTCACCTTGGCGGCGGAAGCGGCCGCAGGGTCCGGGCCCGCCAGCCGCGGCTAGGCCGATCTTCCGTGCTGGCGTTAGAGTGAGGGACTGTGACTGAAGAAACGACTGCAGCAAAGCCCGCGGCACAGCAAGAGACCGAGTCCGCAGCGGAATACGGCACCGCCACGTTGACGGTGGAACTGAAGATGCTCGACGACGGCCTGGAACCGCCGTCGTACGCGCACCCGGGCGACGCCGGCGCTGACCTGCGCGCCCGCCAGGACGTTGTGCTGGAACCGGGGAGCGCAGGCTGGTCCCCACCGGTGTTTCCATTGCCCTGCCCGATGGTTTTGTGGCCCTGATCCACCCCCGGTCGGGGCTAGCGACGAAGCACGGACTGACCGTGGTGAACGCCCCCGGCACCGTCGACGCCGGCTACCGCGGAGAAATCGCGGTGACCCTGCTCAATACTGACCGAAGGCAGGCGATCGAACTCAAGCGCGGCGATAGAATTGCACAAATGGTAATTCAGCGCGTGGAGTACGCCCGGTTCCTGCCGGTCCAGGAGCTCAGCGGCTCGGTTCGCGGCGCCGGAGGCTTCGGATCCACCGGCGGTTTCGGCGCGCCGGTCTGACCGGCAGCCCCGCACCACCCGCAGTATTTACGCAGGGACTTATGAGCAGGACCTACTACAGGACGCATCGGCCGGCCGTTGTTGCTGCAAGGACGGCATCAAACGGCGGGCGCCGCGCGGTCGCGGACGACGCTGCGGCACAGGATCACAACTAAGGAGAGAACCCCATGGTTTTGGGCGTGGCAGGAAAACCAAGCAGGAACCGACGGACCCCGGGGAAACCCCGGAGGCAGTTGCCGACGCTGCCGTCGATGATTCTGCCGGGACGTCCTCCGCTGTTCCCGGCCGCGGCGCCACGGGTCCCTTCGACGTGTCGGAAATTGAGGACCAGGACGGCTACGTGGACCTCGGCGCCCTCCTGATCGCTCCCGCGGAAGGCCTGCAACTCCGGCTCGAGGTCGAAGAGGCCACGCAGCGGGTCGTCGCCGTCACCATGGACCTGAACGGTTCGAGCCTCCAGCTCCAGGCCTTCGCGGCTCCGCGCTCAGAAGGCCTGTGGGACGAAATCCGTGAGCAGATCGGCCAGTCGGTCGGCAGCCAGGGCGGCCAGGTGGAGGAAGTCCAGGGCGGCTTCGGCACCGAACTGCTCGCCAAGCTCCCGGCCAGCGGCGCCGACGGAAGCCACGGCTACCGCGTGGCCCGCTTCATCGGCGTCGACGGCCCGCGCTGGTTCCTTCGCGGCGTGCTCGGCGGCGAGGCCGCCGTGGACCGCGACGCGGCCGCCGGGCTTGAGGCGCTGTTCCGGCAGATCGTGGTGGTGCGCGGGGAGAACCCGATGCCGCCGCGGGACCTGCTGCAGCTGCGCCTGCCGAAGGACAATGCCGTACCCGCGCCGCAGTCCGCCCCGGACCTCGAGCGCCCCGAACGTGGACCGGAGATTACCCAGATTGGCTGATGCCCTCCGCCAGGATCCGGCTTCCTCCGTCTCCGTGCGGGGGCTGCCGGACCGCGGCCGGGTGGTGTGCCACGGCTTCATTGAGTCGGTCACCTACGCACCGGCAAGCCAGGTGGCTGCCTTCACCGCGGTCGTTGTGGACCACGATGCACCCGGCAACAAGACACTGGGGGCCAAGAGCCGCGGCTCCCGGGCAGTCCCCGCGGACTCGGCAGCCGGCCGGCCCGCAACAGGGCAGACCGCCGCAGCCCAACCCGCCGCATCCCAGTCCGGCGCAGTGCAGCCCGGCGCAGCCCAGCCTGCCGGCGCCCGGCGACAGCGGCCGTCCGGTCCCAAGGACCGGCTCCGGGTGGTCTGGCTGGGACGCCGCCGCATCCCCGGAGTCGACGCCGGCACCGAACTCCGCCTGCAAGGCATGGTCACCGTCCGTGACGGCCTGCCCACCATGTTCAATCCCCGCTACGAAATACTCTCCCGCCAGGAGGAGCAATGACCTTGCCCGAGAAGTCCGAACCAGCAGCCCGGCAGGTTCCAGCAGGGCAGGGCCCGGCCGCACAGGCTCCAGTCGGGCAGGGCTCAGCTGAGCAGCCAGCAGCTCAGCCAACCGTCGCGGAGCTGGCCGAAGGCTACGCGGCCAAGGCCGGGCTGCACCGTTCCAGCAACGGCAACATCGACGTGCTCAAGAGCGCCGGCGGGGTCCAGGGCATTGCCGAGAGCATCCTTCCCGGCCTGGTGTTCCTGGTCACTTTCACGATCACCCGCGAACTGCCCCTGGCGCTGATCCTTTCGCTGGCCGCGGCCGCCGCCTTTACCGTTGTCCGGCTGGTCCAGCGCAAACCGCTGACGCAGGCACTGGCGGGGATCGCCGGCGTCGGGATCTCCGCGTGGCTTGCCAACAGCACGGGCAAGGCGGAGGACTTCTACGTCCCGGGGTTCTTCACCAACGCCGCCTATATCGTGGCGATGGTGATCTCGATTGCTGTCCGCTGGCCGTTCGCCGGGCTGATCTTCGGCTTCATCCGGAACGAAGGCCTGGACTGGCGGAAGAATCCCGCCCGGGTCAAGGCCTACCAGATCGGCACCTGGGTGATCATCGCGGTGCTGGCCTTGAGGCTGCTGGTCCAGGTCCCGCTGTACTTCATGGGCGAGCCGGGCTTCGCGGCCCTCGCCACGACACGGCTCCTGATGGGCGCGCCGCTGTACATCCTGGGCATCTGGATCGCCTGGCTGCTGACCAAGCCCGCCCCGGCCGCTCAAACCAGTTGACCTGTCAGTTGGAGTGGTTATCCGGGCGCGATAACCACTCCAACTGATCGCTCAACGGAGTCAGCCGTCGAAGCCGTCGTCAGCGGTAGCGGCCGGCTGCTCGTGGTCCGGCTCGTCCTCGTCCGCCGGCTCGGCCGAGAGCAGGGCGCGCAGCTCATCCTCGGCCGCGATCGTGGTCACAAAGAACAGCTCGTCCCCGCCGTCGATCACGTCGTCGCGGCTCGGGGTGATGGGCGCCTGGTCCCGCAGGATCGCCACGAGGGTGGAGTCCTCCGGCCAGTCGATGCTGCCCACCGTCAGCCCGATCACGTGCGAATCATGCGGGACCGTGAACTCGACCAGGGATGACACCCCGGTCTGCAGGGTCAGCAGGCGGACCAGGTCGCCGATCTCCACCGCTTCCTCGACCAGGGCGGTCATCAGTTGCGGGGTGTTAACCGCGACGTCGACGCCCCAGGAGTCATCGAACATCCAGTCGTTCTTGGGGTTGTTGACCCGGCCCACCGTCCGTCCGACGCCGAATTCGGTCTTCGCGAGCAGCGAGACCACCAGGTTCACCTTGTCGTCGCCGGTCGCGGAGACCACGACGTCGGCGTCCTCCAGTTTCGCGTCCTGGAGCGTGCTGAGCTCGCAGGCGTCGCCGACCAGCCAGTGGGCGCCGCGCAGGCCGCTGCGCCCGATCACTTCCGGCTTCAGGTCGATCAGCAGGATCTCGTGTTTGTGGGCCAGCAGTTCGCGCGCGATCGAGGAACCGACGCTTCCCGCCCCGACAATGACGACTTTCACTTAGGACTCCTTGGCGGGGGACTTGGCAAGAATGTGGGCGACTTCGGTGCTCCGGTCCACGCCGAGCATGGCATGCACGGTGTCGCCGTCCTGGTACAGGGTGCCGGCCACGGGCAGCATGCCCTCGCCGAACCGGGTGAGGTAGGCGACGCGGACGCCTGCGGCCTTCTCGATCGCGGTCACCGGGTGGCCGATCCACTCGGGGTTGAGGTCCACCTCGGCGAGTACCAGCCGGCCGGAGGGTCCCGGAAATCTCCGGCGAGGTGCTGTTCGGGCAGGATCCGCCGGAGTACCTGGTCGGCGCTCCATCGCACGGCGGCGACTGTGGGGATGCCCAGCCGCTGGTAGATCTCCGCGCGGCCCGGATCGTAGATCCTGGCGACGACGTGGGGGACATGGAAGGTTTCGCGGGCCACCCGGGTGGCCAGGATGTTGGAGTTGTCGCCGCTGGAGACGGCCGCGAAGGCATAGGCGTCCGCGACGCCGGCCTGCTTGAGGGTCTCCCGGTCGAAGCCGACGCCGGTGACCTTGCGGCCCGTGAAGCCCGCGCGGAGCCGCCGGAACGCGCGGTCATCCTGGTCGATGATGGCCACGGAGTGGCCCGCGTCCTCGAGGGTGTGCGCGAGGGTTGCCCCCACGCGGCCACAACCCATGATCACGAAGTGCGCCAACCGTGCCTCCTTGTTCCTTTATTCCTTGGATCCATTGACATCTGCGTAAAACAATACCGGCCACTGCCGCGCGCCCGGCCAGCCGCGCACCCTGCCCCGCAACGTGCCCGGCAGAAGCGCACAGCAACCCGCCCGGCAGCGGGCCCGGCCGCCCGTCTGGCGGGCCCGGCGGGCAGGGACGGCCGCCGTCATGACATCGCGTCCGATTGGGACTAGCTTTGTGTGGTGCCGACAATTTTCAATGCCGTGAAGCGGGTGCTGGTAGGCAGGCCGTTCCGGAACGACAACCTGGCCCACACCCTGCTTCCCAAGCGGATCGCCCTGCCCGTTTTCGCCTCCGACGCGCTGTCCTCCGTAGCGTACGCGCCGGATGAAATCCTCCTGACGCTGGCGCTGGCCGGCGTCAGCGCCGTGGCGTTCTCGCCGTGGGTGGGGCTTGCCGTAATGGTGGTGCTGCTGACAGTCGTCGCCTCCTACCGGCAGAACGTGCACGCCTACCCCTCCGGCGGCGGCGATTACGAGATCGCGAACGAGAACCTGGGCAAGTACGCGGGACTGACAGTCGCCTCCGCGCTGCTGGTCGACTACGTGCTGACCGTCGCCGTGTCGATGTCCTCCGCCGCCACCTACCTGACCACCGCCGTGCCCTCCTGCACGGCCAGCAGGCGGGCATCGCGGCGATCGGCGTCGTGATCCTGGCCCTCGTGAACCTGCGGGGCATCAAGGAAGCCGGCACACTGTTCGCCCTGCCGACCTACATCTTTATGGCCTCCATCCTCGGCATGACCGCCGTCGGCGTCTTCCAGGCCGCCACCGGCCAGCTGGGCGAGGCGCCCTCGGCAGCCTTCACGATTGTTCCCGCACCGGGCTTCGACGAAGGCCTTATCGGCCTCGCCGGCGCGTTCCTGCTGCTCCGTGCGTTCTCCTCCGGCGCCGCGGCGTTGACCGGCATTGAGGCCATCAGCAACGGTGTGCCGAACTTCAAGAAGCCCAAAAGCAAAAACGCCGCCACCACACTGCTGCTGCTCGGCGTGATCGCCGCTTCCATGCTGGCCGGGATCATCTACCTGGCGAACGCCACCAAAGTGCACATCGTGCTGGACCCGGCCACGGAATTCCTGCTGAACGGCCAGCCGCTGCCCGAGGACTACATTCAGAGCCCGGCCATCAGCCAGATCGCCCAGACGATCTTCGGCGGCGGGTCCATCTTCTTTTTCATCGTGGTTGCCGCCACCGGGGTGATCCTCGTGTTCGCGTCCAACACGGCGTTCAACGGGTTCCCCGTGCTGGGATCGATCCTGGCCCAGGACGGCTACCTGCCCCGCCAGCTGCGCACCCGGGGGACCGGCTGGCCTTCAGCAACGGTGTCCTGGCGCTGGCCGCCGGCGCCTCGTGCTGATCCTCGCGTTCAACGCCGACGTCACCAAGCTCATCCAGCTCTACATCGTGGGTGTCTTCATCTCCTTCACCACTAGCCAGCTCGGCATGATCCGGCACTGGGGCCGGGAGCTCAAGCTCGCCAAGGACCCGGCCATTAAGCGGCGGATGCTTAAGTCCCGCACCATCAACACCATCGGCTTCGGCATGACCGCACTGGTTCTGGTGATCGTCCTCGTCACCAAGTTCCAGCAGGGCGCCTGGATCGCGTTGCTGGCCATGTTCGTGCTGTTCCTGATCATGTGGAGCATCCGGGCGCACTACGACAACGTGGCCAAGGAACTCGCGGTGGACGAGGACACCTCGCCGCGAGCCCTTCCCACCCGCGTGCACGCCGTGCTGCTCGTCTCACACGTCCGCAAACCGGTCCTCCGGGCACTGGCCTACGCCCGCGCGTCCCGGCCCTCCCGGCTGGACGCCATCACCGTGGACATCAGCACCGAAGAGACCGAACAAACGGTCGCGGACTGGGAGAAGCTGGAAATCCCGGTACCGTTGACGGTGCTGGCCAGTCCGTTCCGCGAAACGGTGACGCCCATCATGGAGTACATCAAGAACATGCGGCGCGATTCGCCCCGCGACCTGATCGTCGTCTACATCCCCGAGTACGTCGTGGGCAAGTGGTGGGAGCAACTGGTGCACAACCAGACAGCACTGCGCATCAAGACCCGGCTCCACTTCGAGCCGGGCGTTATGGTGGCCAGTGTGCCGTGGCAGCTGAAATCATCCGAAGAAGCCAAGAGACTGCAGGACATCCAATGAGTTCCGAGACCCAGACGCAATCCCACACCGAACTGACCGTCGACGTCGGACCGGTCGCCCACGGCGGCACTGCGTGGCCCGGCATGAAGGGCGCGTGGTGTTCGTCCGCCACGGCATCCCCGGCGAAAAGGTCCGGGTCCGCCTCACGGAGTCCGGCCCGGACGCCAAGTTCTGGCGCGGCGACGTCGTGGAGGTCCTGGCGGCTTCCCCGACCGGGTGGAACACTTCTGGGACCTGGCGGATTCCGTGCGCTCCTGGTCGCACCGCCACCCGCCCGTGGGCGGCGCCGAACTCGGCCACATCTCCCTGGAGCGCCAGCGCAGCCTCAAGGCCGAGGTGCTGGCGGAACAACTGCGCCGCCTGGCCGGCGTCGACCGCCCCATCACGGTGGAAGCGGTGGGGAGCCGGAACGCCGCCGGCGGCGGGCCTCGCTTGGCGGACCCGCGCCGGCTTCGCCGTGACCCCGGCAGGCAAGCTCGGCATGCACGCGCACCGCTCCGACACCGTCCTCCCGGTCCGGGACATGCCCCTGGCCGTGGACGCGATCAACGCGCTCCGGCTCTGGGACATCGACCTGCAGGGCATCGACCGCATCGAAGTGGCCGCACCGGCCAACGGCTCCCGCCCGCTGGTGCTCCTGGTCCCGGCCGCGGGAACCCGCGCGAAGCGGCTCAGCGCCGTCCTCGCCCAGTTGCCCGAGGACGTCTCGGTGGCCAGCTTCGACCCGGTCAAGGGCGAGGTCCTGCGGCTGCGCGGGCGCACCTACGTGCAGGAATCCGCTGCCGCCACGACTACCGCGTCACCGGCGACGGTTTCTGGCAGATCCACCGTGACGCCCCGGACACCCTCATCGGCGCCGTCACCGGCTTCCTGCACGACGGCGGCTTCCTGGACGCCGGCGCCGCCGTGGCGGACCTCTACGCCGGGGCGGGTCTTTTCACCGGGCCGCTCGCGGACGCCGTGGGCGTCACCGGGTCCGTCCTGTCCGTGGAAGGGTCGCCCGGCACCAGCCGGGACGCCCGCAAGAACCTCCATGACGCAACCCAGGTCGAAATCGTCCAGGGCCGGGTGGAACGGGTGCTGCGCGATAAGGCGCGCACGTTCGACGCCGTTCTGCTGGACCCGCCGCGGGCCGGCGCCGGAAAAGCCGTTGTGAACCAGCTGGTGGCCGCCGCCCCGGGCCGTCGCCTATGTGTCCTGCGATCCGGCGTCCTTTGCCCGCGATGTGGGCTATTTCCAGCAGTCCGGCTGGGAACTGAACGGGCTGCGGGCGTTTGACCTGTATCCGCACACTCACCACATGGAGACTGTGGCGCTGCTGACTCCCCGGGGCTGAGGCCACTAGGATGGGCGGAGTAGTCCGACGTCGCGCTCCGTAATCACGGCTGACCTCCTGCACCTTACTAATCCTTGTGCGAACAAGGCCAAGCATTAGTTAGGACCACCTAACTAGCAAGGGGTCTGCGGCGCGACAAAGATGAAACTGTTGCGAGAGGAGTCCTGCGATGAGCATTGTGGACAGCTTCGGTTCAAAAGGCAAACTTAATGTAGCCGGTACCGAATACGAAATTTTCCGGTTGAACTCCGTTGAAGGTGCAGAAAACCTTCCGTTCAGCCTCAAGGTATTGCTTGAAAACCTGTTGAGGACCGAGGACGGCGCCAACATTACGGCCGATCACGTCCGAGCACTGGCCGGCTGGGACCCCAGCGCCGAGCCCGACACTGAAATCCAGTTCACGCCGGCGCGCGTGATCATGCAGGACTTCACTGGCGTGCCCTGCGTTGTGGACCTTGCCACCATGCGTGAAGCAGTCAAGGAACTCGGCGGAGACCCCAAGCGGGTCAACCCCTGGCACCTGCCGAGATGGTGATCGACCACTCCGTGCAGATCGACGCCTTCGGCAACTCCGGCGCACTGGAGCGCAACATGGAGATCGAGTACCAGCGCAACGGCGAGCGGTACCAGTTCCTGCGTTGGGGCCAGACCGCGTTCGACGACTTCAAGGTGGTCCCGCCGGGAACCGGCATTGTGCACCAGGTCAACATCGAGTACCTGGCCCGCACCGTCATGACCCGTGAAGTTGACGGGGCTCTCCGGGCCTACCCGGACACCTGCGTCGGCACCGACTCCCACACCACCATGGTCAACGGCCTGGGCGTGCTGGGCTGGGGCGTGGGCGGCATCGAAGCCGAGGCAGCGATGCTCGGACAGCCCGTCTCCATGCTGATCCCGCGCGTTGTGGGCTTCAAGCTGACCGGGTCCATCCCGGCCGGCGCGACCGCCACCGACGTTGTCCTGACCATCACCGAACAGCTGCGCAAGCACGGTGTCGTGGGCAAGTTCGTGGAATTCTACGGCGAAGGCGTCGCGGCTGTGCCGCTGGCCAACCGCGCCACCATCGGCAACATGAGCCCGGAGTTCGGCTCCACGGCGGCCATGTTCCCGATCGACGACGTCACCCTCGACTACCTGCGCCTCACCGGCCGGTCCGACGAAAACGTCGCCCTCGTGGAGTCCTACGCGAAGGAACAGGGCCTCTGGCACGATCCCTCCCGCGAAATCAAGTTCTCCGAGTACCTTGAGCTGGACCTGTCCACGGTTGTTCCGTCGATCTCCGGCCCGAAGCGCCCGCAGGACCGCATCATCCTCACCGAGTCCAAGGACCAGTTCCGCCAGGACCTGCGCAACTACGTGAAGGAAGAGCTGGCCGGCGGCAGCGTGGACGAGGCCATCGACGAAAGCTTCCCCGCTTCCGATTCGCCGTCCTTCACGGGCTCCGGTAGCCACCTCACGGACGAGGCCCCGCACGCGCACGGTCCGGCGTCCAACGGCCGCCCGTCCAACAAGGTCAGCGTCACCACCGCCGACGGCCGCGAGTTCGAGCTGGATCACGGTGCGGTGTCAATCGCCTCGATCACGTCCTGCACCAACACGTCCAACCCGTCCGTGATGCTGGCCGCCGCACTGCTGGCCCGCAACGCCGTCGACAAGGGCCTGACCTCGAAGCCGTGGGTCAAGACCTCCGTGGCTCCCGGGTCCAAGGTGGTCACGGACTACTACAACAAGTCCGGCCTGACCCCGTACCTGGAGAAGCTCGGCTTCTACATCGTCGGTTACGGCTGCGCGACCTGCATCGGCAACTCCGGCCCCCTCGACGCTGAAATCTCCGAGGCCATCCAGGCCAACGACCTTTCCGTCACTGCCGTGCTGTCCGGTAACCGCAACTTCGAAGGCCGGATCAACCCGGACGTGAAGATGAACTACCTGGCCTCCCCGCCGCTGGTCATCGCCTACGCCCTGGCCGGGACCATGGACTTCGATTTCGACAACGATGCCCTGGGCCAGGACGAGGCCGGCAACGACGTCTTCCTGAAGGACATCTGGCCGAACCCGGTCGAGGTCCAGCAGGTCATCGACTCCTCAATCGACAAGGACATGTTCGCCCGCGGCTACGAGGGCGTCTTCGAAGGCGACGACCGCTGGAAGGCACTCTCCACCCCGGCCGGCGACACCTTCGCCTGGGATCCGAAGTCCACGTACGTCCGGAAGCCCCCGTACTTCGAGGGCATGAAGGCGCAGCCGGAGCCCGTCAAGGACATCACCGGCGCACGCGTGCTGCTGAAGCTTGGCGATTCCGTCACCACGGACCACATCTCCCCGGCAGGTTCCTTCAAGTCGGACACCCCGGCCGGGCAGTACCTGCTGGCCAACGGTGTGGAGCGCAAGGACTTCAACTCCTACGGCTCACGCCGTGGCAACCACGAGGTCATGATCCGCGGAACGTTCGCGAACATCCGCATCAAGAACCAGATCCTGGACGGCGTCGAGGGTGGCTTCACCCGCGACTTCACCCAGGCTGACGGCCCGCAGGCCTACGTCTACGACGCCGCGCAGAACTACCAGGCCGCCGGCATCCCGCTGGTTGTCCTGGCCGGCAAGGAGTACGGCTCCGGCTCATCCCGTGACTGGGCAGCCAAGGGCACCGCGCTCCTGGGCGTCAAGGCCGTCGTGGCCGAAAGCTACGAGCGCATCCACCGCTCCAACCTGATCGGCATGGGCGTCCTGCCGCTGCAGTACCCGGCCGGCCAGAACGCTGCCAGCCTTGGGCTGACCGGCACGGAGACCTTCGCGGTTGAGGGCGTCACCGCCCTCAACGAAGGCTCCACGCCGAAGACGCTCAAGGTCACCGCCACCGCTGTTGACGGCACCGTCACGTCCTTCGATGCGGTCCTGCGCATCGATACCCCGGGCGAGGCCGACTACTATCGCAACGGCGGCATCCTGCAGTACGTGCTGCGCCAGATCTCCGCGAACTAGCGCAGACCAGCAGTCCCGCGAGAAGGCCCCGGCCCGTCACCGACGGACCGGGGCTTTCCGTTCCGGCACCAGGGCTTCTCCGGAGGCGTTAGAGTTAAAAGGCATGTCTACCACCCGAAGGAGGGGCCGTTGGGAATCTTGGAGACCATCCGGAATCCGCAGGACCTGAGCAAGTTGTCTGAGGCGCAGCTGGATCAGCTGGCAGCCGAGGTCAGGGAATTCCTGATCGGCAACGTCTCCCAGACGGGCGGGCACCTGGGCCCCAACCTCGGCGTCGTCGAACTCACCCTCGCGGTACACCGGATCTTCGATTCCCCCGCGACAGCATCGTCTTCGACACCGGCCACCAGTCGTACGTGCACAAGCTCCTCACCGGACGCCAGGATTTCAGCACCCTGCGCCAGCAGGGCGGGCTGTCCGGCTACCCGGACCGCGCCGAATCCGAGCACGACATCGTCGAAAGCTCGCACGCCTCCTCGTCGCTCTCCTGGGCGGACGGGATCTCCCGTGCCCGGCAGCTGACCGGCGACGGCGACCGGTACGTCATTGCCGTCGTCGGCGACGGAGCCCTCACCGGCGGCATGGCCTGGGAGGCCATCAACAACATCGCCGCGGACAAGAAACGCCGCGTTGTGATCGTCGTGAACGACAACGGCCGCTCCTACGCGCCCACTGTCGGCGGATTCGCGGACTACCTCGCCTCGCTGCGCCCCACCATCGATTCCTTCCGCGCCGCGCCCGCCTACGAAGGCACCCTGGACTGGTGGCGGAGGAAGCTGCAGAACGGCGGACCCGCGGGCCAGTTCACCTACCGCAGCCTGCACGCCATGAAAAAGGGCGTCAAGGACTGGTGGGCCCCGCAGGGCATGTTCGAGGACCTCGGGATGAAGTACATCGGTCCCGTGGACGGCCACAACCTCCAGGCCCTGGAGGCGGCACTGGCCACCGCCAAGAACTACGCCGGTCCCGTGATCGTGCACGCCATGACCGAAAAGGGCCACGGCTACGCGCCCGCCCGCGCCCATGAAGCCGACCAGTTCCACGCCGTGGGGATCATCGACCCGGAGACCGGCGAACCCACCGAGGCCGGCGGCGCGAAGTCCTGGACGTCCGTCTTCGCCGACGAGATCGCCGACATCGCGGATGAGCGCCAGGACATCGTGGGCATCACCGGCGCCATGCTGATTCCCGTCGGCCTGCACAAGTTCGCGGCGCGGCACCCGGAGCGGGTGTTCGACGTCGGCATCGCAGAACAGCACGCCCTCACCTCCGCCGCCGGCATGGCTTTCGGCGGACTGCACCCCGTCGTCGCGGTCTACGCGACGTTCCTGAACCGCGCCTTCGACCAGCTCCTGATGGACGTCGCCCTGCACAAGGCCGGCGTCACCATCGTCCTGGACCGGGCCGGCGTGACCGGACCCGACGGCGCCAGCCACCACGGCATGTGGGACATGGCCATGGTCCAGATCGTGCCCGGGCTGCACCTCGCCGCACCCCGCGACGCCACCCGGCTGCGCGAGGAACTGCGTGAAGCGGTCGCCATCGAGGACGCCCCCACGGTGATCCGCTACTCCAAGGGCACCGTCGGGGCCGAGGTGGAGGCCATCGAGCGGCTCAGCGACGGAGTGGATGTGCTCGCGCGCCGCCCGGCCGGCTCCAGCGACAACGACGTGCTGATTGTCAGTGTCGGGGCGATGTCCGAACTCGCCCTGGACGTTTCCAACCGGCTCGGCGCCCAGGGTATCAGCTCCACGGTGGTGGATCCGCGCTGGGTCCTCCCGGTTCCCCAATCCGTCATCGCCCTCGCCTCCCACCACCGCCTCGTCATCTGCATCGAGGACGGAGTCCGCGCCGGCGGCGTCGGGTCCCGGATCCGGCAGGAAATGCGGGCCGCCGGGGTGGACACCGCCCTCAACGAGGTAGGCCTCCCGGTCGAGTTCCTGGTCCACGGATCCCGCAGCCAGGTGCTGGAGCGGGTCGGCCTGACCGCGCAGCAGATCACGCACGACGTCGTCGCGCAGGTCCTGGGGACCAAGGTGCCGTTCGCGCGGCCCCTCCCGGGCCAGGCACACCCCACCACGGGCAGCCTGCCGATTCAGTGAGGACACCCGACGGCCTGGCGCCGGGCGACCTGGTGGTCTCCCGGAACCGGAAATGGAACGGCAAAGCGCACTGGGTGGTGCCCGGGACGTATCTTGGCGAGGATGCCCACGGCTGGTGGATCTTCCAGGGAACCAATGAGTTCTGCTCCCGTCCGGGCGCGGCGTTCTACGCCGAGTCCGACGCCGTGCTGCTGGTCCCGCGTTCCGGCGAGTACGTCGCTACCTTCTACGACGAAGCCCACCCCGCCGGGGTGCAGGTCTACGTGGACCTGGCGACGGACCACGGCTGGATCCCGATCCGGCCGGGAGTCACCGAGTTCCACCTGATCGACATGGACTTGGATGTGATCCGGACCGTGGACCGCGGAGTGTACGTGGACGATGAGGACGAGTTTGCCGAGCACCGGATCGAGATGGACTACCCCGCAGACGTGGTGGACCGGATCACCGCCGCGTCGGATCAGCTTTACCAGGCCGTCAAGGCACAGCAGCCACCGTTCGACGGCACAGACCGCGAATGGTTCAGGAGAGGACGGGCATGAGCGGAATTATCCGGGTCTATAAGCGTGACGAAGAAGGCACCCTGCAGTTCAGGGAAGCCTGGATTGACGAGGAGTTCAACGAATTCGTCATGAATCACGGCGTCGTTGGGCACCAGAGCTCCACGGAAGAGACCGACGCCGCCGACGCCGAGGCCGCGGAGCGGCTCATGGATGCCTTCGCCGTGCAGTGCGCCGAGGACGGGTATGCCGAAATTCCGGAGGGGGAGCAGTTCTGGGTGGTGGCCCAGTATGCCCTGAAAACCAAGGACGGTACCTCCCGGGACCGGTACCTCGAGGAAAAAGCCAAGGACGCCCTGATCAGCCACCTGGCCTGGCGCGGGCTCGGAATCGTGGACCGCTCGGAGTTCTCCGATGCCAAACTCAACATCTTCATCCTCACTCCGGACGTCAACAAGGCTGTGAACGCCATCAAGGTCTGCATCCGCGGCGAGGACCTTGACTTCACCAAGCTGAGCATCGGCGCCGCAGCGTTCGGCGAGACGTCGTTCAAGCTCAAGCACTCACCGAAGCCGCCAACAGCTTCACGCTCTAGGTAACACGTGCACGGAGCCGGGCACGGCTCGCATCAGTTTGGGGGGCAACCGACTGAAAGGCAACGCAATGACGCGCAAATCGTCTCAACCAGGCAGCACTCCGCTCCCCGCGGGCTGGCGGCGCCGGCACGCAGGTCGCTCGCGCACGCGGGGGTGGAAACCCTCGAACACCTCGTGCAGCTTGGCAGGCGCCGGCTAGCCGGGATGCACGGCATCTGCCCGCGGACCCTTGCCCAACTCGAGGATGCCCTGGACGAACGCGGGCTGGAACTGCCCGCAGGGTGACCGCGCTGCCCCTCACGGACAGGCCCACAGTCGGGCCGGCGGGCGGCTAAACCTCGGCTGCCGGAACGGCACCGCCCGCCCTGCCCGGGAGCCGCTCCCGGCCGTTATAGGCTGAACCCCATGACTGAATACCGCCGTGTGGGAAATTCCGGACTGACCGTCTCCGTCGTAGGGCTGGGCTGCAACAACCTGGGCCGGGCCAATACGGCCACCGAGTCGCAGGAGGGGACCGACGCCGTCGTGCATGCCGCCCTGGACGCCGGAATCACCTTCTTCGACGTCGCGGACACCTACGGCAAGGAACCTGGCCTCAGTGAGACGATGCTGGGCAAGGCCCTCCAGGGCCGGCGCGATGACGCCGTGATCGGCACCAAGTTCGGCATGGACATGCGCGGCGCCAACGGCAACGACTTCGGTGCCCGCGGCTCCCGCCGCTACATCATCAAGGCCGCCGAGGCCTCGTTGCGCCGGCTGGGCACGGACTGGATCGACCTCTACCAGTTCCACACCCCGGACCCGCTGACCCCGATCGAGGAGACCCTCGACGCGCTCGACGAGCTCGTCACCAGTGGCAAGGTCCGCTACATCGGCCACTCCAACCGCGCCGGCTGGCAGATCGCCGAGGCCGAATTCGTGGCCCGGTCCCGCGGGGAGCGCGCTTCATCTCCAGCCAGAACCACTACAACCTGCTGGACCGCCGCGCCGAACTCGAGGTCACGCCCGCCGCCGAAGCCTACGGCCTGGGCGTGTTGCCGTACTTCCCGCTCGCCAACGGCCTGCTGACCGGCAAGTACGCCAAGGACGCCGCGCCCGAGGGCTCGCGCCTCAGCCACACCCGCACCAACCTGGTCCACGACGCCGACTGGGACCAGCTGGGTGCCTTCAGCGCCTTCGCCGCCGAACGCGGCCTGAACGAGATCCAAGTGGCCTTCTCCTGGCTCGCGGCCCAGCCCTCGGTCAGCAGCGTCATCGCCGGCGCCACCCGGCCCGAACAGGTCCGGCAGAACGCCGCCGCCGTGGCCTGGATCCCCAGCGCCGCCGAACGTGCCGAACTCAACGACCTCTTCCCGCGGACGCCGAAGGTCGCGCTGTTCTAGATGGAGCTGTCCTCAACGGCCTCCATCCCGGGGCCCTGCCTGACGTGCCCGCTGCACGCCGGAGAATCCTGATGGACGTCGACACCGGAATCGACGACGCACTGGCCCTGGTCTACCTGCTGTCCCGCCCGGAGGTCCACCTCCAGGCGATCACGTGCACGGCCGGGAACGTCGGTGCCCGGCAGGTGGCGCTCAACAACCTGGCGCTGCTGGAGCTCTGCGGCCGGCAGGGCGTCGAAGTGGCCATCGGGGCCGAGGTGCCGCTGGAAATCCCCCTGGTCACCACCGAAGAGACCCACGGGCCGCAGGGATCGGCTACGCCGAGCTGCCGGCACCGGCCGCCCGCATCTCGCCGCGGCACGCCGTCGACGTCTGGGTGGACGAAGTCAGGGCGCACCCGGGGAGATCACCGGGCTCATCACCGGCCCGCTGACCAATTTCGCCCTCGCACTGCGCCGCGAACCCGAGCTGCCGCGGCTGCTCAAGGGCCTCGTGATCATGGGCGGGAGCTTCTACTACAAGGGCAACACGACGCCAACGGCGGAATGGAACACCTCGGTGGACCCGCACGCGGCCAAGGAGGTCTTTGCCGCCTACCGCGGCCTGCCGGAGGACAAACTGCCGCTGGTGTGCGCGCTGGAGACGACGGAGCGCATCGAGATGCTGCCCGACCACCTCCGGCGCCTCGGCGAGGCGGCCGGGGCCGGGCCGGAGCTGGTCCTCCCGGAGCAGCCGGAGGGCCTCCGCAGCGCCTCGGCCAGCCCGCTCGTGGCCTGCCTGTCCGACGCCATCCGGTTCTACATGGAATTCCACCGGCTCTACGACCAGGGCTACGTGGCGCACATGCATGACGCCTTCGCGGCGTGCGCCGCCGTCGGCCGCACCCCGTTCACGGCCCGCCTGGCCACGGTCGACGTCGAAACGGCCTCGCCGCTGCTGATCGGCACCACGGTGGCGGACTTCCGCGGTCTCTGGGGCGTGCCGCCCAACGCCCGGATCGTGGCCTCCAACGACCCGGAGCGGTGTTTCGAGGAGCTGATTTCCTCCGTCGGCGCACTGGCGCGGCGGATCACGTCCGGCGGGCCGCCCGCGACTGGTTAGGATGGTAGCTGCGCCGAGGTGACATAGGCGGATGTTGCAGCTCCCATCGAAGGACCATCCCATGTCACAGCAGTCCCTGACCCTCCCTGCCACCGGCGCCGCCGCCGCCCCGCCGCCGGCAGTACTAAGGCACGGCGCAACCGCCGTCTGCTGGAACTGGGCGGCGCCGCCGCGATCGCGGCCACCTACCTCTTCCTGGTCCTCACCCAGCCGGCGGACATCGCCGGCGGCCCGGCCAGCTTCGCGGCGCTCGTGGCCCTTGGCGGATTCCTGCTCGGCGCCGTCCTGCTGATCGCTGCGGCAGTACCGACCCTCCCCACCTCCACCCTCGTGCTTATGCCGGTGGCCCTGGTCCTGAACGTCGTCCTGGGCCAGCTCATGGGAACCACCGGGCTGCCGTTCTACGTCGACGCCATCGGCACCGTGCTGATCGCGGTCCTCGCCGCCCCGCCGCGGGAGCCGCCACCGGCGCCCTCAGCACCATTGTGTGGTCCTTCATCAACCCGACCGTGCTGCCCTTCGCGGCCGGGGCGGCGCTGATTGGCTTCCTGGCCGGCCTGGCCGCCCGCGGCGGCCTCTTCCGCCGCTTCTACCTCGCGCCCGTGGCCGGCTTCGTCACCGGCATCCTCGCCGGCGTCGTCTCCGCCCCGATTGCTGCATTCGTCTTCGGCGGCACCGCGGGCCTTGGCACCGGAGCGGTGGTCAGCGCGTTCCGCGCAATGGGCGACACCCTGCTTGCCGCCATCACCAAGCAGGCGCTGATCTCGGACCCCATGGACAAGGCCATCGTCTTCGCTATCGCCGCCCTGCTGGTCTACGCGCTGCCGCGGCGCACCACCTTCCAGTTCCCGTTCGTCCGCACGTTCCGGGTGCTCGCGGGTAAAACCTCGGCAACGCCGAAGGCACAGCCGAAGGGTCAGCCGAAGACACAGCCGCAGATTCAGTCAGAGACCCAGCCGAAGGGTCAGCCGGAAGCCTGAGCAGGCAGCCTGATTGGAAGCCCCCAAAACAATGTCCTCCACCCTCCACCCGCTGACGTCGCTGACGGCGGCCGGCTGCACCGCGGTGATCACGACGGCGGCAGGCCACTGGCCGCTGTCCGTCGCGGTCGCCCTCGCGGCGGCCCTCCTGGCCGTCCGAGCCGGCGTGGGCCGCCGTGTGCTCTCCGCGGCGGCGGCGGTCCTGTTGCCGCTCGGGCTGTCGCTGCTGATGCTGCACGGGCTGTTTTTCCCGGAGGGCCGCACCGTCCTGGCTGCCTGGGGGCGGCCCGGGTCACAGCGGAAGGACTGTCCTTCGCTCTGGAGGCGGGCACCCGGACAGGCGCCTGCGTGCTGGTGCTGCTGCTCTTCTCGTTCACCGTCAGCGCCCCTGATCTGGTCGCCGCGCTGGCCGCGCGGGGCTGCCGCCGCAGTTCGGCTTCGTCCTGGCCTCCGCGCTGACGCTCCTGCCGGCCATGGCCGGACGGCTCGAAGCCATCAGGGCGGCGCAGGAGGCCCGCGGACTGGTGGTCCGTCGGGGAGTGGGCTCCCGGCTCGTTGCGGTACGGGTCCAGATGGTCCCGCTCGTCCTGGGCCTGATGGAGGACGCCGGGAGCCGTGCCCAGGCCCTCGACGCCCGCGGCTTCGGCAGCCCGGGCCCCACCACCAGCTACCGCGAGGTGCAGGACCCGCCCGCCCAGCGCCGGCTCCGGGCCGGGCTGCTGGTGCTCGCCGCTGCCGCCGTCGCACTCCGGCTCTGGGCATCCTGGCCGGCCCCGGGATTCGCATGACAACCGGCGCTCCCTTGACAACCGGGGTTCCTAAGACAACCGGCGCTCCCATGACGGTGGCTCCTGTCACCGTGCCCGGGCACGCCGTGCTGACCGCCCGGATCAGCAACTTCACCTTCCACGGGGATACTGATCCTGCGCTGCGGGACGTTGAGGTCAGCGTCCGCCCCGGCACGTGGACGGCCGTCCTGGGCGGATCCGGCAGCGGCAAAACCACCCTGGGGAAGCTGCTGGCCGGCTGGATCCGGCCCGGACAGTCCGGAGCGCTCACCGGCGCCCTGGGGTTGGGGGAGAGCTGCTGGAGTTTCGCGGCGGCCAGGACGATCCCCGGATCAATCCCGCCGTCTGGGCGGGCCGGGTGGGCTACGTCCCACAGGATGCGGCCGCGATGCTGTCCACTGTGCGTTCCACGGTGGCCGAGGAGGTCGCCTTCGGCCTTGAGAACCGCGGCACTGCCCGGCCGGACATGCTCAGGGAGGTCGCCCGCATCGCGGAGTTGACCGGGCTGGACACACTCCTGGGGAGGGATCCCGCCACTCTTTCCGGCGGAGAACTGCGCCGGCTGGCCATCGCCTGCGCTGTTGTGACGGCCCCCGACGTCCTGGTGCTCGACGAGCCGCTGGCCTCCCTGGACGCGGCCGGGGTCATCCAGGTCCGGGACCTCATCCGCCGGCTCACGCATGCCGGTACCGCGGTCGTGGTGTTGAGCCAGGCAGCCGACGGACTGGCCCGCTCCGCCGCGCACTGGCTAGTCCTTGACGGCGGCACCGCCACCGCCGGCGGCCCGCCCCGGGAGCTGATCCGGTCAGCCGAACTCGCCCGGACCGGGACCGTGATCCACGCCGTGACCCACACCGCGGTCGCCCGCACTGTCCTTCAAACGCCCGTCATCCAAGCGCCGGTTATCCAAGCGCCGGCAGCCGTCCGGGACCCCGGGCATAAGGCCGGGCCCGGGCATGCGCCGGAGTCCCAGCCGAAGTCCCAGCCTGTGCCGGCCCTGGAGCTGAACAGCGTCGGTTTCAGCTTCCCGCCGGGCCGCGGAGCTGCGGGGAGCCGGTCTTGCGGAATCTGTGCCTCGCGGTGCAGCCCGGCGAGATTGTTGCCGTCACCGGGCGGAACGGAGCCGGGAAATCAACCCTCCTGCGCCACCTCAACGGGCTGCTCCGCCCGGACACCGGGGAAGTGCGGGTTTCCGGAACCAGCATCGCCGGTCTCCCGGCCGGCCGCGTGGCCGCTTCGGTGGGACTGCTCTTCCAGCACCCCGGGACCAACTGTTTGAACGGACGGTGCTGCGGGAGGTCAGCTTCGGCCTTCGGAGGCTCTTTGGCAAGGGGGCCGGCGCCCGGGCGCAGGCGGCGCTGGCCGCCGTCGGGTTGTCCGCGGACGCGGAAACGCACCCGGCGGAACTGCCGGCCTCGAAACAGCGGCTGCTCGCCCTGGCCACCGTGCTGGTCCGCGAACCTGCCGTGCTCGTCCTGGATGAGCCGACGGTGGGACTGGACCGGCGCGGACTGGAGTTCCTGCACCGGGCCGTCGAGGACTCCGCCGCGCGGGGCGCCGCCGTCGTGCTGGTCACCCACGACCTCAGCTATGCCCGCGCCACCGCCCACCGGGTCTTAAAGCTCAGCGGCGGCGGGCTCCAGGAACTCTGAAGACCGCCGCCGCCGGGGCAAGCTGCTAGGCGGGTTCGGACGCCACGCCGGGCGCCAGGAACTTCCGGCCGTTGACCCGTTCAGAGGCTCCCACGCGGTCAAGGTACGGGGTGATGCCGCCGAGGAACATCGGCCAGCCGGCGCCGAGGATCATGCAGAGGTCGATGTCCTCCGGCCCGGCCACCACGCCTTCATCCAGCATGAGCCCGATTTCCTCGGCCAGGGCGTCCTGCGTGCGGCGCAGCACTTCTTCGCCGGTAGAGGGGTGTTGCCGAAGGACATCAACGCCAGGGTTTCGGCGGGGATCACAGGCTTGCCGGCTGTCACCGAGGCCGGATCCCAGATGGATTTCACCCCGTTGTCGATCAGCTTCTGCAGGTTCTGCGAGACCGGGAACCGGTCCCCGAACGCGGTGTGGAGCGATTCCTGGACATGCTGTGCGACGGGGAGTCCCACCATGGCGCCGAGGACAAACGGCGTCATGGGCAGGCCCATCGGGCGCAGCGCCTTGTCCGCCACGTCGGCCGGGGTGCCCTCGTCGAAGGCGGCTGTCACTTCGCCCATGAGGCGCAGCAGGAGGCGGTTCACCACGAACGCGGGGGCGTCCTTGACCAGCACGGCGGACTTCTTGAGCCCCTTGGCAAGCTCGAACGCGGTGGCCAGCACGGCGTCGTCGGTCCTGGGGGCGCGGACGATTTCCAGCAGAGGCATCACGGCCACAGGGTTGAAGAAGTGGAACCCGACCAGCCGCTCCGGGTGCTCCAGGTCCTCGGCCATCGCGGTGACGGACAGTGAGGACGTGTTGGTGGCGAGGATGCACTCCGGCGAAACGATCGCCTCGACTTCCTTGAAGACCTGCTTCTTGACGTTGAGTTCCTCGAAGACCGCCTCGATGACGAAGTCGGCGTCGGCGAAGGCCTCCTTGGACACCGACCCGGTGACCAGCGCCCGGGTCCGGTTGGCGGCATCGGGGCTGATCCGGCCCTTCTGCAGCAGCTTGTCCACTTCGGCGTGCACGTAGCCCACACCCTTGTCCACGCGGGCCTGGTCGATGTCCGTCATCACCACGGGCACCTTGAGCTGGCGGGCGAAGAGCAGGGCCAGCTGGCTGGCCATCAGGCCGGCACCCACGACGCCGATCCGGGTGACCGGGCGCGCGAGCTTGCGGTTCGGGGCGCCGGCGGGGCGCTTGGACCGGCGCTGCACGAGGTCCAGGAAGGCGTAGACGGTGGAGCGGAACTCGTCGGTCTGCATGAGGTCCGCGAGGGTCTCACATTCCAGCTCCGCGGACTGGGCCTGCGTCAGCGTGCGGTTGGCTTCCATCACCTCAAGGACCTTGGCCGGTGCGGGGAGGCGTTGGAGGTCTTGGCCGCCACGAAGGCCCGGCCCGCAGCGATGGCGCCGCCCAGCGGGCGGCGACCTCGGGTTCGGCGGGGTCGACGGCGTTGGCGCGCTCGGGCGTCACGGCGCCGGCGATGACCTGCGCGGCCCACGCGACGGACTGCTCGACGAAGTCCGCCGGCTCGAACATGGCGTCCGCCACGCCCAGCTTGAACGCCTGCGGCCCGGTGAGGGTGCGGTTGTTGCTCAGCGGGTTCTCGATCATGACCTTGAGGGCGTTTTCCGGGCCGATCAGGCGGGGCAGGATGTACACACCGCCCCAGCCCGGGATCAGGCCGATGAAGGCCTCGGGCAGGGCCAGCGCCCCGGCAGCGGTGGACACCGTGCGGTAGGTGGACTGCAGCGCGATCTCCAGCCCGCCGCCCAGGGCGAGGCCGTTGATGAAGGCGAAGCTGGGGACGCCCAGGTTCGCGAGGGTGGAGTAAACGTCGTGGCCGAGCTGGGCCATCCAGAGGCCCTGTTCACGGCCGCTGACCGACTTGACCGTGGACAGGTCGGCGCCGGCGACCAGGAAGTAGGGCTTGCCGGTCACGCCGACGCCCACGATCTCCCCGCGAGCGGCCCGCTCCTTCAGGCCTTCCAGGACCGTGCCGAGCTCAATCAGGGTGGCGGGACCCAGGGTGGTGGGTTTGGTGTGGTCCAGCCCGTTGTCCAGTGTGATCAGGGCGAACGTGCCGGGGCTGCTGCCGTTGACGGCCGGCAGTTTGATGTCCTGGACATAGGAGTGGGTGACCGTCTCGCTCGGGAAAAGATCGGCAAGCTTGCGGAAATCTGCGGCGCTCATGCTGCGGCTCCAGTCTCGGTGGTGGTGGCGGTGGCCTTGTCAATGTCGAAGCCGTAGTCGGCGTGGTGCGGGTTCTCCCAGATCACGGTGGCGCCCATGCCCAGGCCGATGCACATCGTGGTCATGCCGAAGCGGACCGTGGGGTCCTCCTCGAACTGGCGGGCCAGCTGGTTCATCAGCCGCACGCCGGAGGAGGCGAGCGGATGCCCGACGGCGATCGCCCCGCCGTAGCGGTTGACCCGGGGTCGTCGTCGGCGATGCCGAAGTGGTCCAGGAAGCTGAGCACCTGGACGGCGAAGGCCTCGTTGATTTCGAACAGGCCGATGTCCTCGATGCCCAGCCCGGCGTTCTTGAGGGCCTTTTCGGTGGCCGGGACCGGGCCGATGCCCATGACCTCGGGTTCGACGCCGGCGAAGGCGTAGCTGACCAGGCGCATCTTGACCGGCAGGCCGAGTTCCTCGGCGGCATCGGCGGAGGCCAGCAGGGCGGCCGTGGCGCCGTCGTTGAGGCCGGCGGCGTTTCCGGCCGTGACCCGGCCGTGGGCGCGGAACGGGGTCTTGAGGGCGGCGAGGTCGTCCACGGAGGTGCCCGGACGCGGCGGCTCGTCCACCGTGTTCACGGTCCAGCCCTGGCCCGGCTTCATCGTCGCGACGGGCACCAGATCAGGCTGGATCTGGTCCTTGGCGTAGGCGGCCGCCAGCTTGTCCTGGGAAGCAACGGCGTAGGCGTCGGTGCGGTCCTTGGTGATGGCGGGGAAGCGGTCGTGCAGGTTTTCCGCGGTGTTGCCCATGTTCAGGGCGGCCGGGTCCACGATCCGTTCGGACATAAAGCGGGGTTGGGGTCCGCTCCGGCGCCCATCGGGTGGTTGCCCATGTGCTCCACACCCCCGGCGATTACAACGTCGTAGGCGCCGAAGCCGATGCCGCTCGCCGTCGTCGTCACGGCGGTCATCGCGCCGGCGCACATCCGGTCGATCGCGAAGCCCGGCACCGTCCGCGGCAGTCCGGCCAGCAGGGCGGCGGTGCGGCCGATCGTCAAGCCCTGGTCGCCGGTCTGTGTAGTCGCCGCAATGGCCACTTCGTCGATCCGCTCGGCGGGCAGGGACGGGTTGCGGCGCATCAGTTCCCGGATGCACTTGACCACAAGGTCGTCGGCGCGCGTTCCCGCGTAGATGCCTTTCGCCGGCGCGGCCGAACGGGGTGCGGACGCCGTCGACGAAGACGACCTCCCGCACTGTCCTGTTTCTGCCGCCGGCGGGCGTTGCGCTGCTGTTACTTCCGCTGCTCGGGCGTTCGCTCACGTGGTACTCCTCATCGAGACATGGGTGCCGGTTCCGGGCCCTGGGCTGAGAGAGCCAAGGGCAGCGCGGATCCGGGCGACATCAGACAACATGTTACTCGTCAGTAACATAGCTGGCAAGGAGCCCGGCGTGGTGCTTTTAGAGCCTGTGCCGTCGAAGGAGTTCGTGCCGTCGGGGAGTCTTCCGGGGGCTGGATCTGGAGCGGGGCGGCTTAGGGCGTCGTGTCCGGGGCTGGCGCGGCGGGCGCCGCCTTGGACTCCTTGGCCGGCAGCGGCTGCGGGTTCTGGAAGGCCTCGGCGATTAGCGGTGCAACGAGTTCGATCTGCCACTGGCGGGCCCCGAGGTTAGCCAGTTCCTCGGCGATCCCTTCCTCGCTGCTCTCGGCCGGCGGACGCCAGGAGACGCGGCGGAGGTAATCCGGCGTCAGCAGGTTCTCCACCGGCATGTTCAGCTCCTCGGCCTTGGCCTGCAGCAGCGGCCGGGCGGTGGCGAGCCTTGCGGCGGCCTCCGGGTCCCGGTCCGCCCAGACGCGCGGGGGCGGGGAGCGTTCGTGGGCAGGTGCAGGGGCGGGAGTTCCTCCAGGGCCCGGGCCGTGCTGATGCAGCGCAGCCACCGCGGGGCCTCGCGCTGGGCTGCGCGGCCGTGGAATCCCTTGGTGCCCAGCAACTGCGGCACGGTGGTGGGCATGGCCTTGGCCGCGGCCACGAGGGCGGAATCGGGGATGAGCCTTCCGGGAGCGACGTCGCGCTTCTGCGCCAGGGAGTCGCGCTCCATCCACAGTTCGCGGACCGCCGCCAGCTGGCGCCGGTCGCGGATCTGGTGCAGGCCCGAGGTCTTGCGCCACGGGTCGACGCGCGGCGGCGCCTGGCCGGCTTCGAGGATGGCGGCGAATTCCTGTTCGGCGTAGTCCAGCTTGCCGTCTGCGACCAGGAGCTCGATGAGTTCCTCGCGCAGTTCGGTGAGGACCTCGACGTCGAGCGCGGCGTAGCGCAGCCACGGCTCCGGCAGCGGCCGGGTTGACCAGTCGGCGGCGGAGTGTTCCTTCGCGAGGCCAAAGCCCAGGAGTTGTTCGATGACTGCGGCGAGGCCCACGCGGGGCAGCCCGGCGAGGCGGGCGGCGAGTTCGGTGTCGAAAAGTTTGTCCGGCCACATGCCGAGTTCGGACAGGCAGGGCAAATCCTGGCTGGCCGCGTGGAGAATCCACTCCACACCACGCAGGGCGTCGTTGATGATGTCGAGGTTCCCGAAGGGTTCCGGGTCGATGAGCCATGTGCCGGAGCCTTCGCGCCGGATCTGGACCAGGAAGGCGCGCTGGCCGTACCGGAAGCCGGAGGCGCGTTCGGCGTCTACCCCCGCGGGGCCGTGGCCTGCGGCGAGGGCCGCGGCGCAGCGTTCCAGGCCGGACAGGGTTTCAATGACGAGCGGCACGCCGTCGCGGGGGCGTCGAGGTCGATGACCTCGGGGACCAGGCTGTCGAAGCCGTCCACCGCGATGTGGGCTGTGGCGTCGGCGGCCTCTGCTGTGGCTGGTGCTGTGTTGGCGGCCGCGCCCGCGGTGGTGATTTCCGGAATATGAGGGGTCATGATGACTTTAGTTTAGCGACAACACAGTGTTGCGGGCCGCGCATTCGCCAAAACCGGGCCATTGTCCGGGTTCGCCGGGCGCGGCTCAGGCCTGGCCGCGGCGCCAGCGCGGCAGCGGTATGACGCCTTCAGGCAGCGGCGGAAGGCCTGCGAAGGTGCAGACCATGTCCGACCACGCCTCGAGGTGGGAGGTGATGTCCGGCGTGGCGGGCGTCCAGGACGCCCGGAGTTCAATGTCGATCGAGTCGGGCCGCTCCGACAGGGTTCCGAAGCTTTCGGACAGCACCCGCGTGGCGGTGCCGCCGGCCGAGCGGTACGGCGCGGCGTGGTTCTGCAGCGCCTCGACGAGCCAGGTCCAGGCGACGGAGCCGAGCATCGCGTCGTTGCCCATTTCCGGTTCCAGCTGGGCGCGGATGTACGTGACGATCCGGAATTCGCCCTCCCAGATGTCGGAGCCGTCAGGGTCGTGCAGCAGGATGAATCGCCCGGTGGCCAGTTCGACGTCGTCGCTTCCGGACGCGCGGGACAGGGCGGCCGCCGCGGGCCCGTGGGCGGCGCCGGAGAGGGCCGGTTCGCCGGGGGCGACAACCTCCGCCCCGAGCGCGACGGCGAACGGTGCCAACCGTGCGGGCGCCGGAATCTCCTCCAGGCGCAGCTCACTCCTGGTTCGTGCCTGCCGCAGGGTTCCCAAGGCAAAAGAAAATCTGCCGGAACCTGGTCGATTGCGTTCACAGTGGAAGATTATGCAAGGGGCGGTCCCCTGCCCGGCAGGCTCGCCGCCGGGCAGGGGAAGCCGCGCAGGGCTCAGCCGGCAGCGAGTTCGCGCTTGATGGCAGCAATGAAGGAATCAACGTCTTCCTCGGTGGTGTCGAAGGAACACATCCAGCGGACCTCGCGGGCCGCCTCGTTCCAGTCGTAGAAGCGGAAGGACTCCCGCAGCCGGTCGGCCACACCGGCCGGCAGGACGGCGAAGACACCGTTGGACTCGGTCTTCTGGCTCAGTTCGACGCCGGGAAGGGACTCGACGCCGCCCGCAGCCGTGCCGCCATGGCGTTGGCGTGTGCGGCGGACCGCAGCCACAGGTCACCCTCGAGCAGGGCGATGAACTGGGCGGACATAAAACGCATCTTGGAGGCCAGCTGCATGTTCATCTTGCGCAGGTAGATCAGCCCCTGGGCTGCCGCCGGGTTCAGGGCGACAACAACCTCGCCGAAGAGCAGGCCGTTCTTGGTGCCGCCGAAGGAGAGGATGTCCACCCCCGCGTCGCGCGTGAAGGCCCGCAGCGGCACGTCCAGGTGCGCGGCGGCGTTGGCCAGCCGGGCGCCGTCCATGTGCAGCTTCATGCCCTTGGCGTGGACATGCTCCGCGATGGCCCGGACCTCGTCCGGCGTGTAGCACGTGCCGAGCTCGGTGGTCTGGGTGATGGACACGGCCAGCGGCTGGGCGCGGTGCTCGTCGCCCCAGCCCCAGGCTTCCTTGTCGATCAGCTCGGGAGTGAGTTTGCCGTCCGCCGTGGGGACCTGGAGCAGCTTGATGCCGCCGATCCGCTCCGGGGCGCCGTTCTCGTCCATGTTGATGTGGGCGGTCGAGGCGCAGACCACGGCCCCCACCGCGGCAGCAGGGACTGCAGCGAGAGCACGTTGGCGCCGGTGCCGTTGAACACCGGGAAGCATTCGATGCCTTCGCCGAAATGCTCCTCCATCAGCTGCTGCAGCCGGGCGGTGTAGTCATCCTCGCCGTAGGAGACCTGGTGGCCCTCATTGGCCGCGGCCAGGGCGGCCAGCACCTCGGGATGCACACCCGAGTAGTTGTCCGAGGCAAAGCCGCGGACGGAAGGATCATGGAGCCGCGCTGCGGTGCGGGCAGGGGCAGTTTCAACAGTGCTTGTCATCGATTTGCTCACGCTTTCAGTCTAAGGAGGTCCGGGCCCAACGGCTAAGTGCGGTGCGCGGGCTCAGTGGCTAAGTCCGTTGCCGGGTTCAGCCTTTGGGTTCGGGGCCCAGCAGCAGCCGCTGGCCGTTCAGGTCCGCCGCGGGGAGGAGAAGAGCCCGACGGCGGCAGCGGCCAGATCCTCGACGTCGGTGAAGCCGGGGAAGGTGCGTTCCGGGGACTTGGCCCGCATGGCCGGGTCCACGAGGGCTTTCACCACGAAGATCACCGCGGCGCTCTGCTGTTCGACGGGGTTGGCGTCGCTGCCGGGGTTGGCCTGCGCCTTCCGGAACCCGTCGGCGACGGCCAGGGTCCAGGCCTCGGCGGCGGCCTTGGCGGCCACGTAACTGGCGCCGCCCGCCGTCGGCTTGCTCACGGCGGTGGAGGAAACCATGGCGAAGCGCCCGGCGTCGGAGGCTGCGAGGTCGTCGAAGAAGACCCGCGTGACGTTCCGCAGCGTGGTGATCGCGCCGCGTTCCAGGAACTCCCAGTCCTCGTCGCTCTGGTCGGTGATGCCCTTGGCGCCGCGCCATCCGCCCACCAGGTGGATGACGCCGTCGACGGCACGGCCGGTTCCGGCCAGCACGGCATGCACGCTCGCGTGCAGCGACCGGACCTCATCGAGGTCGGCGAGGTCGCATACCAGCGGTGTGACGCCGCTGCCGGCTTCCGCGGCGGCCGCCTCAATCCGGGGCCCGTCCGAGCCCACGGTGAAGACCGTGTGCCCGGCGTTGCGCAGGGCGCGGGCGGCGGCGATCCCCGAAGGGCCGCTGCCGCCCGTGACCACTACGTTCAGTGCGCGTCCGGCGCTCATCCGGCGTTCATGGCAGCGTTTGTAGCAGCGTTTATTGCCGAGCTCGGCGCGCCCGTGTCGGACGTGCCCGTAATGCCCGCCGTGGATTCGATGACGGGGCGCATCTTCTTTTCGAGTGCCTCGTAGAACATGGACAGTGGGAACTCGTCGTCGAGCACCTGGTCGGTGAGCCCGCGCGGCGGGCCGGCCAGGGCAGCGCGTCGGGGCCCTTGGCCCAGACGGAGGCCGGGTTGGGCGTGACGGTCCCGGAGATCAACTCGTAGGCGGCGAGCCAGTGGGCCATCTTGGGACGGTCGATCGAGCGCCAGTACAGCTCCTCGATCCTGGCGCCGAGTTCAACCACGACGTCGGCCGCTTCGTCCCAGTCGATGCTGAGCTTGCTGTCGGTCCAGTGCAGGACGTGGTGCTGGTGCATCCAGGCGAAGAGCAGCTGGCCGCCGAGGCCGTCGTAGTTGCGGACGCGGCTACCGGTGATGGCGAAGCGGAAGATCCGGTCGAAGATCACGGCGTACTGGACCAGCTTGGCGTGGCGGCGTGCCTCCGGGTCGGCGTCCTCGTCCTTTTCGATCTTGACGGACTCGCGGAAGGCGGTCAGGTCGCAGCGGAGTTCCTCGAGGGAGTAGAGGAAGTACGGCATGCGCTGCTTGATCATGAACGGGTCGAAGGGCAGGTCGCCGCGCATGTGGGTGCGGTCGTGGATGAGGTCCCACATCACGAAGGTTTCCTCGGTGAGCTCCTGGTCCTCGAGCAGGCCGGCGGCGTCGTCGGGAAGCTGCAGCGAGGTAATGTCCGCGGCGGCCCGGAGGACGCGGCGGAAGCGGGCTGCCTCACGGTCGGCGAAGATGGCGCCCCACGTGAACGTGGGGGTTTCGCGGACGGCGACGGTTTCCGGGAACAGCACAGCGGAGTTGGTGTCGTAGCCGGGGGTGAAGTCCAGGAAGCGGATGGGGACGAAGAGTTTGTTGGAGTATTCGCCCTCCTCCAGGCCGGCGATGAACTCGGGCCAGATGACCTCGATCAGCACGGCTTCGACCAGGCGGTTGCTGCTGCCGTTCTGGGTGTACATCGGGAAGACCACGAGGTGCTGCAGGCCGTTCACCCGGTGCCGCTGCGGCTGGAATGCCTGCAGGGAGTCGAGGAAGTCGGGCACGCCGAAGCCGCCGTCGGCCCAGCGGCCGAAGTCAGCGACGAGGAGGAGAGGTAGTCGGCGTCGTGCGGAAAGGACGGTGCCAGGGCCTGGATGGCCGTCGTGATGGTGCGGACATACCCGGCGGCCGCCTCATGGTCGGCGGCCTCCGGAACGGAGCCGTCCTGGACCTGGAGTGCCTGCAACGCGGTGGCGGCGGCCTTGAGCTGCAGCCATTCCGGGGAGGTGGCCGGGATCGGGGCAGTGGTGGTGAAAGCGGTGGTGGTCATCGCAGCGGGCACCTTTCTCTGTGCTGGGAGCTTCGCTCGTCAGTAGCTAAATCGAGCGTAGCAAGAGATCAGGGTTCCTAATGCAAAATCGGCCTGAGCATAAGAAGGTCTGTGGCAAGTGGGCTGTGCAGCCCGTGCCAGCTCCAGCAGCGGCGTGGGTGCGCTCTTGGTGTTCACCGCCCGAACGGCAGAGGGCCCCGCCGCGGCCGCTGATGCGGCGCCGGGCAGGGACCCTCCTCGTGGTTCACTCCGGGGATTCCCGGGACATACCCGGGACGCCGGGGCGGGGCGTTCGGCCTGCTGGCGGGGCTACTGGCGGCGTCGTCGGCCGGGACCAGCTTCAGCGAGACGGAATTGATGCAGTAGCGCTGGTCCGTCGGGGTTCCGTAGCCTTCGCCCTCGAACACGTGGCCCAGGTGGGAATCACACGCGGCGCAGCGGACTTCGACCCGCTCCATGCCCATGGTCCGGTCGTGGATGTACTTGACGGTGCCCTCGGCAAGCGGGGCCCAGAAGGAGGGCCAGCCGCAGTGCGAATCGAACTTCTCACGGCTGGTGAACAGCTCGGTGCCGCAGGCCCGGCACTGGTACACGCCGGCGGTGTGGGTGTCCCAGTACTCGCCGGTGTAGGGACGCTCCGTCCCGGCCTGGCGCAGGACCCGGTACTCCTCAGGCGTCAGTTCCTGGCGCCACTGCTCTTCCGACTTCTCGACGGGCGACTTCTCGACGGGCGGGTGTGCGGCCTGTCCGGCGGCACCGGCGTCCGCCCCGGCAGGGAGGCGACGGGCGAAACTTTGGGCTTGTTGCTGAAGATGCTCATAGTTGGACTAACGCTCAGGAGTCCCCGATAAATCCCGATCCGGCGTACAGATGCAGGACCGGAAGGCCCAGCTTGTCCTGTGCTTTGGTGGCCCAGTCGGTGTGGAAGGTGTCCGCAACAGCGTGCGGGCGGGTGATCACCACGGCCTGTCCGGCGCCGAGTTCCCTGACCTTGGCGACCATTCCGTCGACGGCCTTGCCCTCGACAATTTCCCCGGTCACGCCGCTGCCGAGCCCGGCCAGTGCCGCGAGCGAGGCCGCCAGGGTTTCAGCGGCTTCGGCGCGTTCCCCGGCGGGATCGGCGTGTGCCGTCAGTTCGCGGAAGGCCTTGGAGATCTCCAGCAGGGAGAGGTTCTCCAGGAAATCCACCAGGAGGTGCCGCTCCGTGCTGGCCGGAACCAGGACCACCAGCGGCGAATCACCGCCGGCAATCAGGGTTTCGATGTTGACACGGTCGTCCGCGCCGAGGGGCTCTTCTGTCAAAATGACGATTGGATCACTCATGCCCCCAGCCTAGTCGCGCGCCGGGGCACCCGCACGGATTGGGGCACCGACTGCCCGCACGACGCCGCATTGCCGGCCCTGCGCGGCAGTTGCGGAGCGTGCGGCGGGCATCAGCGAATCTGCCCGCTGGGGTTCGTGGCGCCCGCGGATGCCACTCCAGGCGGGGAGTTCGGTAAGAATGGTGCCATGGCTTCCTCCTCACGCCTCCTGCCGGACCCGCAGCGGATCTCCACCGCCCGTGGAAAGGCCGCCCGCGCCGTCGCGAACTCCGCCGAAGTTTCCGTTCCGGGCAGCGCCAAGTGGGCGGTGGCCGGCATCATCGGCGGGAGCGCCGCGGCCGGTCTGCTGGCTGCCGGCTCCTCAGCCCTGGCCCTCTATTTCGCCCGCCGGGTGATCACTCCCGCCCGGGTCAGGGAGGAGGACCAGGAAGTGCTCGCGGTGATCCGGGGCGCGCACGGGCTGGAGCTCATCCTCGCGGCCACCCCCGAGGCCACGGTCGAGGGCGTTTACGGGTTCTTCTTCGACGGCGGCCAGGGCCACGCCCGGATCGGCCGGATCGTGTCCTACTCGCCGGCCGAACGCACCGTGCAGCGCGAAGTCGAAACCGTCTACAGCGGGGACCTCAGCACGGCACGCCGCGGATACTGGAGCGGGGCCGCGTACCCCGACCCCGCCAGCATCGGCCTGCCATCGGAGGACGTGGACATCGAGGTCGACGGCGGGACCGCACCGGCGTGGCTCGTCCGGGCCCCGCAGGAATCGGGCGTCTGGGCGATTATGGTTCACGGGCGCGGCGCGAGCCGGCAGGAATGCCTGCGGGCCGTCCGGACCGCCCGCGAACTGGGCATGTCCAGCCTGGTGATCACCTACCGCAATGACGGCCTGGCGCCGTCGGCGCAGGACGGGCGCTACGGCCTGGGCTCCACCGAGTGGCGCGACGTCGAGGCGGCCATCGGTTTTGCGCTGGAGCATGGCGCCCGGGAAGTGGTGCTTTTCGGCTGGTCCATGGGCGGGGCCATCTGCCTCCAGACCGCCGATTTGTCCCACTACCACCCCTGATCCGGGCGATGGTGCTGGACGCACCCGTCATCAACTGGGTGAACGTGCTGGCGCACCACGCCGAGCTCAACCGGATCCCGTCGGCAGTGGGCAGGTACGGGCAGCTGATGATGAGCCACAAGCTGGGCGGCGGCTGACCGGGCTCGCCGCGCCGGTGGACCTGAAGGCGATGGACTGGGTTTCCCGTGCCGTGGAACTGCGGACGCCGACCCTGATCATCCACAGCGTCGACGACGAATACGTCCCCTACGGCCCGTCCGCGGCCCTGGCCGAAAAGAACCCGGAGATGGTCACCTTCGAGACCTTCGAACGCGCCCGGCACACCAAGGAATGGAACGTGGATCCGGAGCGCTGGGAGCGGCTGGTTACGGCCTGGCTTGGTCAGCAGCTGGCACCCCGTGCGAATCCCGGCCAGCCGAACCCCGAGGCTCCTGACCCCGAGGCTGCTGCCCCGCCGAGTTGACACTTATCGGCAGTGTTTTTCAACAACACTGCCGTGTGCTGCCCACTCGGTGCGCGTCCGGCCCGCTGCCCCGGTCCATTAGGTTGCTGGTGCGCGTTTCTTTCCCGGCTACTTCCTGCCGGCGCCAATCCTTGCCGTGCGAGCCCCGGTAAGGCGGATCAGTTCCGCCGGGCTCAGCTCGATGTCGAGGCCGCGCCTTCCGCCCGAGACCAGGATCGTGTCCAGGCCCAGGGCGCTGTCATCCAGGACGGTGGGGAGGGCTGCCGTTGGCCCAGCGGCGAGATGCCCCCAGCACGTAGCCGGTGCGGCGCTCCGCTGCTGCCGGGTCCGCCATGGCCGCCTTTTGCCGCCCAGCGCGGCCGCCATCGCCTTGAGGTCCAGGTTCCCGCTCACCGGCACGACGCCGACGGCGAGCCGGCCGTCGACGTCGACCATCAGGGTTTTGAACACCCGGGCCGGGTCAATGCCGAGCACTTCCGCCGCTTCGAGGCCGTAGCTGGCGGCTGCGGGGTCGTGGCTGTAGGGGTGCGCGACGAAGGGAACCCCGGCGGCCGCCAGTACGGCGGTGGCCGGGGTTCCCTGTGACGCCTGTTTGCGTGCCATGAGTTTCCGTTTTGTCCTGGTGCCTCAGTGACCGGGTATCCGTCAGGACTGCTGCGGGAGGGCAGCAACCTTGCGCTTGATCCGGCCCAGCATCGCGGTCATCCCGCGCATCCGCAGCGGAGTGATGGCCCTGGTCAGTCCCAGCAGTTCCGGCATGTCATCCGGGACGGACAGGATCTCCGCCGGGCTCAGCCCGTCGAGGCCTTCGTGCAGCACTCCCGCGAAGCCGCGGGTGGTAGGGGCCTCCGGCGGTGCTTTGAAGAAGAGCCGGACGCTGTCGGCCGCGCCGCTGTCGGACTTTTCCATCTCTATGGTCAGGAACAACGGTGACTGGCACTCGACCACCTGCTCCATCAGCTCCGGGTGGTCCTTGCCGTTCCGGGAGTTCCGGAAGCTCACGGGAGAACTCGAGCAGCAGTTGGAGCCGTTCGGGCTCGGTGACGGCCTGGAAGTCGTCAACAATTTCCGCCAGTGCGGTGGGAAGGGCAGCAGTATTCATCTCTTCCAGCTTACGCCCGGGCTACTTGGCGGCCGGAACCGTGCCGCGCTCGGTGCCCTTGACGATGGGGACGCGGACGGCGTTGCCCCATTCGGTCCAGGACCCGTCGTAGTTACGGACCGTTTCGAAGCCCAGCAGGTACTTGAGTGCGAACCACGTGTGGCTGGAACGCTCGCCGATACGGCAGTACGCCACGACGTCGTCGCCTTCCTTCAGCCCGGCCTCGCCGAGGTAGAGGGCCTCGAGTTCGGGGCGGTTGCGGTAGGTGCCGTCTTCGGCAGCCGCACGCGCCCACGGGATGGACGCCGCGGTGGGGATGTGCCCGCCGCGCAGGGCGCCTTCCTCGGGGTAGGCCGGCATGTGCGTGCGCTGGCCTGTGTATTCCTCGGCGGAGCGGACGTCGATCAGCGGCTTGCCGAAGTGGGCAAGCACGTCTTCCTTGAAGGCGCGGATCGGGGCGTCGTTGCGCTCGACGACGGGGTACTCACCGGGCGTGGTGGCCGACTTGTCCGTGGTGATGGCCCGGCCTTCGGCGATCCACTTGTCCCGGCCGCCGTCGAGCAGCCGGACGTCCTCGTGCCCGAACAGCGTAAAGACCCACAGCGCGTACGCCGCCCACCAGTTGGACTTGTCGCCGTAGATGACCACGGTGCTGTCCCGGGAGATTCCCTTGGCCGCGGCGAGGGCACCGAAGGCCTCGCCGTCCACGTAGTCGCGGGTGACCTCGTCGTTCAGGTCGGTGTGCCAGTCGATCTTCACGGCTCCCGGGATGTGGCCGGTCTCGTACAGCAGAACGTCCTCGTCGGATTCCACCACCACAAGCTTGCCGTCCTGGAGGGCGCCGGAGTCGATCGCGGCAGCCAGCCACTCGGTGGACACGAGCCGCTCGGGGTGGGCGTAGGCGGCGAACTTCTCGTTCTGCTCAACGGGGTAGGGCATTTGATGGCCTTTCACTGAAACGGTCAGGAGGCCGGGCCATGGAGGGATCGAATAACGGCGCCGGGCCTTCTCCAACACTAACCACGCCCCGCCGGGATTGCTCCACCGGGTTCACACTCGGAAATATGGCCTTCGTCACGTGAAGTCCTTCCGTCCACGCCGCCCGCCGGCGGACCGACGAGCGGCGCGGACATTGCCGGTATTCTTTCTGGGGACAAAGACCAGCAGAACGGACCACCTTGGTACAGATCGAACAGCTCGCCGCCCGCACCCCGGCAGTTTCAGTGGATGAACTCCTCAACGGTTTTTATCCCTCGCCGCGCTTCGGTGAGGTTTCGTTTTCCAGCTACCGGCCGGATCCGTCCCAGCCCAGCCAGGCCGTCGCGGTCAAGGCGCTGGAGGGATTCGCGGCAAATGTCGGTGCACGCGACGGCGACGGGCTCTTCAAACGCCTCTTCGGCAAGAAGGACATGTCCCGGGCCGGGATCTACCTCGACGGCGGCTTCGGCGTCGGCAAGACCCATTTGCTCGCCTCGCTGTGGCACGCCGCCCCCGGGCCCAAGGCCTTCGGCACCTTCGTTGAATACACCAACCTGGTGGGGGCGCTGTCCTTCCGCAAGACTGTCGAGGCCCTGAGCCACTACAAGCTGGTCTGCATCGACGAATTTGAGCTCGATGATCCGGGCGACACTGTGCTGATGTCCCGGCTTATGCGCGAACTGGCCGACGCCGGCGTCAAGCTTGCTGCCACGTCCAACACCCTGCCGGGTTCCCTGGGCGACGGCCGTTTTGCCGCCGTCGACTTCGCCCGTGAAATCCAGGTGCTGGCCGACCAGTTCGACGTCGTCCGGATCGACGGCGAGGACTTCCGTCACCGCGGCCTGCCCGCCGCGCCGCAGCCGCTGCCGAACGAGCAGCTGACGCACCACATGCAGAGCGAGTTCCACGGGAAAACGGTGGCGCGCGATGAATTCAGCACCCTGATCGACCACCTGGCCGGCGTCCACCCGAGCCGCTACCGCCAGCTGCTCGACGGCATCGAGGGTGTGGTCTGGAAGAACGTCCACACCATTACCGAGCAGGCCGTCGCGCTGCGCTTTGTGGTTCTCGCCGACAGGCTCTACGACAAGGACGTGCCGATCCTGGCCAGCGGCGTGCCGTTCGACCAGCTGTTCACCGAGGAAATGATGACCGGCGGGTACATGAAGAAGTACTTCCGCGCCGTTTCGCGCCTCACCGCACTGGCCCGTGAAGGCCAGAACCACGAACCCTCCTGACGTTCACAAGCAACGCGGGGTCACTGACAGCCCATCCTGATGCACCGGATGGACGATGAGTGACCCCGCGTTGCTTCGTTAAGTGCCGCGGCAGAGGGGATTCGTGTGGCGCGCGGCGGCGGTACTGATGGGCGCGGCGCGCCGCGGCTGATAGTCACGGTGCGGGGCGGCGATCCTCGGCGTCGTGCGGTGTGCCGTTAAATGCCGTGTGCCGTTAAACGCCGGAGGTGCCGGCGCCGCCTCTCGGCGGGACCGGCACCTCGCTGACGTATCTGGGTCAGAGGCCAGGCTGGCGGGGTTCCCCGGTTACGGGGGCTCACCGGCGACGGGAGGCTGTTCGGCGACGGGGGCCGTGTTCGGCCGATCGTTCGCCTTGTCCACGAAGTCGGAAGCGCCGCGCTGCACAGCATCGATTTTGTCGGCGTGCTTTCCGCCGGTTTTGGAGTCGACGAAGTCGCCGGCTTTCTCGATGCCGTCCTTGATGGCTCCTTCGTTGCCACCAATAACTTGCTGAGCCTTGCCCTTTAGATCGTCAAGTAAACCCACGGGCACCTCCTTCGGTCGCGGAGCCAGATCGCTCCTAGCGTTTTCCACCCTAGCGGGAGGTGGCGGGGGTGCCAAGGGTGTCCGCCCAGAGGGTAAAAGAAATCGCTTCAGGCGAACAGGGTAGAAGGACCCGCAGGGTAAAAAGCAGCTCCGGGGGAGCTGCTTTAGTGGTGGGCGATACTGGGATCGAACCAGTGACCTCTTCCGTGTCAGGGAAGCGCGCTACCGCTGCGCCAATCGCCCGCAACCGGAAGGATCCGGTGTGGAGTTGTAATGAAGAGAGCGGACGACGAGATTCGAACTCGCGACATCCACCTTGGCAAGGTGGTGCTCTACCAGCTGAGCTACGTCCGCATTTTTAGTCCATGCCGGCTGGGCCGGTGGTACTGCATCAAGCAAGTTGCCTTACTTTGGTGGGCGATACTGGGATCGAACCAGTGACCTCTTCCGTGTCAGGGAAGCGCGCTACCGCTGCGCCAATCGCCCCTTGCATCCGACCTAAACCGGAAACCAGGGTTTTCACCGAGGTGGGTACGGGATTCGAACCCGTGTATACGGCTTTGCAGGCCGCTGCCTCGCCTCTCGGCCAACCCACCGTGTAGATAGGATTCCGAAGAACCATACCGTGACAGTGTCCTGCGAGCGGACGACGAGATTCGAACTCGCGACATCCACCTTGGCAAGGTGGTGCTCTACCAGCTGAGCTACGTCCGCAATATTGTCTGCAATTCCCCGCCGCAATCGGCATTTCCTCGCGTTCCAACGAGTAAGAACTCTATAGGAGGTTCAGGGAACTTACAAATCGGGACGACGACGGCGCGGGCAGAGACCCCCGCATCCTTGAGTTCTAGCGGTTCTTGCTAATTACAGTGCTGTAATTAGCAAGCCTCTTCGGGTATCGCCACCGGGTCGGCCGCCACTGGCTAAGGGGCTTGGCGGGTTCGTAAGGGTGTCAGGCGGAGGGCTCGGTTGGTGACGCAAGCGCGGCGTTGGGCTCCGATTTCTAAATTCCGCCAGGGTGGGCTAGCATTCAATGGCATTGGGGCGATTGGCGCAGTGGTAGCGCGCTTCGTTCACACCGAAGAGGTCACTGGTTCGAACCCAGTATCGCCCACCCAATAAATGGTCCGTTCCGCTCACCGAGCGGGGCGGACCATTCTTGTTAGTGCAGCCGGACCGCCGGTTTCTCCACTGTCAGACCCCCGTGAAAGAGTCGTCCCATGACCGCCCCTCTTCTTGCCCATGCCACGGAATACGGCCGGATGTATGCGCGCTCCACGTCAGAGCAATTCTCCGTTCCCTCCATCACCACCGTGATCGGCCAGCAGCCCCACGGGTTGGACGGTTGGTTCGGGTACATGGGCGCCAATAGCCTCGCCCAGGACCCCACGCTGCCAGGCATCCTGGGCAGCCCGGCAAAGGTGCGCCAGGCAGTGAGCCGTGCGGCCAAGGCGGCGGAGTCTTACCGTGACGACGCCGCGAAGCGCGGGGACCGTGTCCACAACTACTGCGAGCAGGTTGCGTTGCGTGCGCTGGGCCGCCCGCATCAGATGAAGGAAACCAGGGAGGCCCTGGCCGCCAACGGTGAAGAAGCCTTCGCCGCCCGCTTCGATGAGTGGTGGGATCTCTTCCAGGTGGAGCCGATCGCCCCGGAGATCACAGTCTGGAACAAGACCGTCGGCTACGCCGGCACCCTGGATCTCGTAGCCAGGATCAATGGCCGGATCTGCCTCATCGATTACAAAACCAAAGGGACCAGCCGCGACGGCACGGTCAAGCCGCTGGATGACAAAGTGGTCATGCAGTTGGTGGCCGGCATGAAGGCGGAGGAAAGCCTCGTGGATCCGGTGGCAGGGGAGTGGGAAGCCTGGCAGCACGGCGATTCCCCGATTCTGCTGGCAGTCGCAATCGGGCAGACGGAGGTCCGTCCACTGCGTGCCAATCCGGAGGTCTTGAAGCACCACTGGTGGAAGTTCTGCGCTCTGCGGCGGGTGTGGGAGATGTCTGCCGACACCACTGCAGCGGGAACCGCGTTGCTCCCGCTGGCCCCACCACCTCTCACCCGGTAGGGCCCACACGGCCGCCCGTCGGGCCGTAGACAATACGCTGCGCGCCCAGGATGGCGCCGGGCATTCTGAAGAACATGGCCCTGGGCATGCCGAATAAGGCGTGGGCGTTTCAAGGTGGCGCGGGGGTGCTGAACACTGGCGCGAGGCGTGTCGAAGGTGGCGGGGGTGCTGAACACTGGCGCGAGGCGTGTCGAAGGTGGCGCGGGGGTGCTGAACACTGGCACGAGGCGTGTCGAGGGTGGCGCGGTGTGTGCCGGTATCGGCGGCATCCCCAAGCGGCGGGGAATCTTCCGCAGCCCCGGGCAATTTTTGCAACACATTCAGCCGCAGCCCGTAGCTTTTGCGAACTTATCCCATTCTGGTTTCCGGCCCCGGTAGGTCGCTCGCTTCTCTTGACCGCTCTTGACCGCACGGGTCGCTCGCGTCTTTTGATGGCACGGGTCGCCATCGCCGCCGGCTAGCCCAGAAGAGGCCGCCCGGTGCCTGCACGCGGCCTTCTGCTGCCGTTGCCATCGCTGGCGGCCCTCCAAATTCACGTGCCAGGGCGCCGCACTTGCCGTCACTAGTGGCACGCCTATCTCCCGCTTATTTCTCTGCGAGAGGCGCCGCACTTGCCGTCACTAGTGGCCCGCCTATTTCCCGCTTATTTCACGTGCGAGTTCTCCGCGCATGAACTGCTGCCCCGTCAGAAGGCGTTGATGACCCCAGCTGACGCGTGCCAACGCACGTGGAGTCCCTGAAGCCTGCGGGAGAGCCTGAGGACAGATCGGTTTCACCTGACACGACTGCCGGTATCAGGCGGCGTGGCCGAGGTCTGCGGGGTGGAAGTAGTAGTTGCGGCGGGGTTTTTGGCGCGGGTCGATGTGCGGGGGCGGGATGAACCAGGGGATGCCGGTGCGGATTTGGATGGTCCATTGCTCTTTGTGGATCACGTGGTGGTGGTGTGAACAGAGCAGGACGCCGTTCTCGGTGCCGGTGCTCCCGCCGCGGGACCAGTAGGTGATGTGGTGGGCTTCGCACCACGGGGCGGGGATGGTGCAGCCGGGGAAGGCGCAGCCCTGGTCGCGGGCGGTGAGGGCTTTGCGGATGTGGGGCGGAAAGACGCGTGAGGCCCGTCCGATGTCCAGGATCCGGCCTTCGCCGCCGAGCAGGACCGGGATGATGTCCGCGTCGCAGGCGATCTTCCGGACCGTGGCGGCGGTAACAGGGCCGGTGAAGAGCATCGTGCCGGTGTGCTCCTTTGGCCCGCCGGGCCGGAAGGAATGGCCTGGGGCCTTACCGGCTGTGGTGCCGTCGGGGCTGTTTCGCAGCAGGTCGGCGTCGCCGGTGATGTGTTCGAGGCGGGCGAGGAGGTCGCGGTAGTCGATGGTGACCATAACCTGGGGCGGAGCCCTCCGGATGCAGGGAGGCGCCGGCGGCGAGGGCGATTTTGGCGGCGCCGACGAGGCCGTCGAGGCGTTTCTGCGGCCGCGAGCGGAGGTCCAGGCACGCGGCACCGGGGTCATTTTCCGGTGTGCCGGCGGCACCGGAGGAACCCTCGCAGGCTGCCGCGCCTCCAAAGGCCGTGCCTCCAAGGGCCGCGCCTTCCTCGTCTCCAGATGCCGCGGGTGTCCCGGTGTGGGTGGTGCGGGGGTTGGTGGCGTTGTTCATGACGGTCAGGAGGTGTTCGAACTGTTCGGCGGTCGCGAAGATCTCGAGATGCTGGAGTCCGTGGCGGGGTTTGCGGATGAAGGCGCCCTGGAGCTGGCGGAGGAGTTCTTCGGAGGGCTCTGCACCGTCCTGGTCCAGCGCATCGGTCCAGCTCCGGGCCGCGCGGGTGAGGAGGTCGGGGTCGTTCTCGGCCGCGGTGCGGGTCAGGGCGTGTTCCATCCCGGCGGCGGCCTCGGGGTCGCAGGTGTGCCGGACCCGGTCCAGGGCCAGGGTGATGATGGTCGCGGCCCGGGACGAGACCTCGCCGGCGGCGACGGCGGCGCCGAGTTCCTCCCGCGCCGGGGGCAAGGGGTCCCCGGAGAATCCCTGCCGCGGCAGGAGGTCCCCGGCGAGGGCGAGTCTGCGGCGGGCCTCGGCGGCGCTGATCCGCAGCCGCGCCCGCAGGAACTCTGTGGTGTTCCGGTACCCGTCATCCGCGGCCAGGCGGGAATCCGCGGCACCCGCGGCGCCTCCGGATCCGGATACAGCCGCGGCATCCCCGGCACCCGCGGCGACTTCCGATCCGGATGCAGCCACCGCGCCGGACCCGTCATCAGGCCCGGTGCTGCCTTGGCCGGAATCGTCCCGCCGACCGGTGGCCCACGCAGTCTCGCCTTCCGCAGCTACGGCACCGGACGCGTCATCAGGCCCGGTGCTGCCTTGGCCGGAATCGTCCCGCCGACCGGTGGCCCACGCAGTCTCGCCTTCCGCAGCTACGGCACCGGACGCGTCATCTGGTCCGGCGGTGCCGTAGGCGGAGTCGTCCCGCCACCCGGTGGTCCACGTCGTGTTCGCTTTCGGGGCGGTGGTGGCCTGTTTCCGGGTCCGGTCCACGGCTCCGGCCGCCACCAACTGCAGGTAGTCCAGGGCCCGCGAGAGCTCCTCCACCGTGCCGGCGAAATCCGCAGCCTCCCGGAAGTCCCACAAGGCGGCGTCCTCGGCAGCCGTCGACGCCACCTCCCGGACCAGCGCCAGGGCCGTGTCCACGCCCTGGACGACGGCCACACCGGAGGGCCCCGCCGGAGCGATGCCCCGGCCCGAGTCCTCAACGGCGATGAAATCCCTCACGGCTTCCATAGAACTCACACTAGTGGCGAGCTACGACAAAATAACGCCGGCCAGCACCGGCCACCGCCGAGCACAGATCTTGGCCAAATTCATCCCGCCACCGCCCGATCCGGTCTCTTATCCAAGCGCCCGCGGCCGGTCCGGAATTGTGCCGCGGGCTGGCCCCACAGCGCATCCGGGCGGCAATTGTGCCGCGGGCTGGCCCCACAGCGCATCCGGGCCGTAGTTCTACCGCGTGCCGCCGCACGCCGCCCCACCCCCGCCCGCAATCCACCCCGCGAGCGGAAGCCGTGCCCCGCCCCACAGCGCATCCGGGCCGTAGTTCTACCGCGTGCCGCCGCACGCCGCCCCACCCACCCCCGCCCGCAATCCACCCCGCGAGCGGAAGCCGTGCCCCGCCGCGCCGCCCCACCTACCCCGCGCCCGCAACCCACCCCGCGAGCGGAAGCCGTCCACCACCCCGCCCAGCCCGATCGACAGCTCCCGTCCGGGCCAGGCCCGGTGTGCAACTAAACTGGACTGGATCCGCCGCCGCCCACCGTTAGGACAGATTGCACATGGCCATTTTGAATATCCGCATCATCGGGGATCCTGTGCTGCGCACAGTTGCCGATCCCGTGACGGAATTCGGGCCTGAGCTGGCGAAGCTGGTTGCCGACATGACCGAAACCATGGAGGACGTGGACGGCGCGGGCCTGGCCGCTCCCCAGGTCGGCGTCAGCAAACGCGTCTTCACCTACCGCATCCACGGCGTCGAGGGACACATCATCAACCCGGTGCTGGAAAACAGCGACGACTTCCAGCCCGACGAGGTGGAAGGTTGCCTCTCCATCCCCGGCCTCGGCTTCCCGGTCCGGCGTCACCGGCACACCCGCGTCACCGGCGTGGACATGCACGGCAACCCCGTCACCGTCGAGGGCGAAGGCATGCTGGCCCGCGCCTTCCAGCATGAAACCGACCATCTGGACGGCATCCTCTTCACCGACCGGCTGGAGGGCGAGGACCGGAAGACCGCCCTGCGCGCCATCCGGAATGCCAACTACGACTCCATCACTGAGCAGACGACGGCGAAGCGCGCCAAGACGGTCGGCACCAGCTTCGGGTCGGGCACCGCAGGTGCGGGCAGCTTCGGCTCCTTCGGAAACGCCCAGTGAAGATTCTCTTCGCGGGGACGCCTGCTGTGGCAGTGCCGTCCCTGGACGCGCTCGTGGCGGCAGGATTCGACGTCGTCGCCGTCCTCACCCGCCCGGACGCGCCGCTGGGGCGCAAACGCGTGCTGACGCCGTCGCCCGTTGCTGCCCGGGCCGCGGAACTGGGCATCGGCATCATTCACGCCACCAAGGTCGACGCCGCGGTGACTGAGCAGATCGCGGCCGCCGGCCCGGACGTCGCCGCAATCGTGGCCTACGGCGGGCTCATTCCCGGGCGGCGCTGAACATTCCCCGGCATGGCTGGATCAACCTGCACTTCTCCCTACTGCCGGCCTGGCGCGGCGCAGCCCCGTGCAGCGCTCCTCATCGCCGGCGACGACGTCACCGGAGCAGTCACCTTCCAGCTGGAGGAAGGGCTGGACACGGGCCCGGTGTTCGGCACTCTCACCGAAGCCGTCCGCCCCGACGACACCGCCGGGGCGCTCCTCGAGCGGCTGTCGCACAGCGGCGCCGTGCTGCTGACCCAAACGCTGTCCGCCGTCGACGCCGGGAAGGCGGCAACGGTCCCGCAGCAGGGCGATGTGAGCCTGGCCCCCAAACTCACCCTCGAGGACGGACGGCTCGACTGGACGCAGCCCGCCCTCGCGATCGGGCGGCGGGCGCGCGGTGTCACTCCGGAACCCGGCGCCTGGACCACGCTGGACGGCCAGCGGGTCAAGCTGGAACCGGTGGTGCTGCGGCCCGGGGACCGGCGCTGTCACCGGGGCAGCTGGCTCTGGAAGGCAAGACCGTGCTGGTGGGAACCGGTTCGCACCCGGTGGAACTCACCCGGATCCAGCCTTCGGGCAAGAAAATGATGACCGCCGCCGACTGGGCGCGCGGACAGGCAACACTTGAAAGCGTGGTATTCGAATGAGCGAGTCCGGGAGCGGCAGCGGCCGCGGCAACGGCCCCCAGCGCGGCGCCGGCCAGGGAGGCCAAGGCGGCCAGCGCGGCTCCGGCTCCGGCCAAACCGGCCAGGGCGGCCGGGGACGGGACGGCAGCCAGCGGAACGCGCAGGGCCGGGAACGCAACCGCGGACCGCAGCGCGGCTTCACCGAGAACGCGCCCTCCCAGCGCACCCGCCGGGCCGATCCCGCCCGGCTCGTGGCCTTCGAGGTACTGCGCGCCGTCGCCTCCGAGGATGCCTACGCCAACCTCGTGCTGCCCGCCAGGATCCGCCACCACGGCCTGGACAAGCGCGACGCCGGCTTCGCCACGGAACTGAGCTACGGCGCACTGCGCGGCCAGGGCACCTACGACGCCATCCTGGCCCGCTGCGTGGACCGGCCGCTCGATCAGCTGGACCCGGCCATCCTCGACGCGCTCCGGATCGGCGCCCACCAGTTGCTGGCCATGCGCGTCCCCGCGCACGCCGCGCTGGACCAGACCGTCGGCCTGGCCCGCGCCGTGATTGGCGCCGGACCGTCGGCCCTCATCAACGCCGTGCTGCGCAAAGTTTCAGCCCGCACGCTCGAGGAGTGGCTGGACCTGCTGCTGAGCGACGAGACGGACGAAACGAAACAGGCCGCCATCCGCTATGCCCACCCCGAGTGGATTGTGCGGGCACTCCGGCAGTCCCTCGTGGCGCACGGGCGTCCCGTCACGGAAATCAGTGATCTCCTCGAGGCGGACAACGCCGCGCCGGTGGTCAACCTCGTCGCCCTCCCCGGGCTTGGCAGCCTGGACGAGGCCCTCGAAGGCGGCGCCACACCCGGCGAACTCGTCGAAGGCTCGGCGCTTTCCAGCGGCGGCGACCTCGGCCGGCTCGCCTCCGTGCGTGAAGGCACCACCCGCGTCCAGGACGTCGGCTCCCAGCTGGTGGCCCGCGCCATGGCCGCCGTGGACCTCGGCAACGCTGGGACTTCAGGCAACCAGAGCCCCGGCACGGAACCGACAGCCGAACGCTGGTTGGACATGTGCGCCGGTCCCGGCGGCAAGGCGGCCCTGCTCGGCGCCCTCGCCCGGGAGCACGGCGCCACCCTGCTGGCCAACGAACCGGCACCGCACCGCGCCAAACTGGTTCGTCAGGCCCTCGCGGCCGTGCCGCACGAGGTCTGGCATGTGCGTACCGGCGACGGCCGCGAGGTGGGTACCGAGATGCCGGAAAGCTTCGACCGCGTGCTTGTCGACGCCCCCTGCACCGGACTCGGCGCCCTGCGCCGCCGCCCGGAATCGCGCTGGCGCCGGACCCCCAAGGACCTGACGGACCTGGGCCCGCTCCAGCGGGAACTGCTCAAGTCCGCGCTGGCGGCCGTGAAGCCCGGCGGCGTCGTGGCCTACGTGACGTGCTCGCCGCACCCGGCCGAAACGACCGCCGTCGTCAGCGATGTGCTGCGTAAACGCGACGATCTTGAACTGCTCGACGCCGGCGCCGCGCTGGACAGCGTCAGCCTCACGGGCCACCTCGACGCCGGACACGAACTCACCGCCCAACTCTGGCCGCACGTGCACCGGACGGACGCCATGTTCCTGGCGCTCATCCACAAAAAGGCCTGACCAACAGGGAATACTAGGCACGGGGCCCGCGCCTCCACAAGGACACCGCAGTAGAACGACAAGGAATCACATGGCCAAGTGCTGTATCAACCCGAGCATTCTTTCCGCCGACTTCGCCAACCTCGAAGCCGAACTGCAGAGAATCAGCACCGCCGATGCGGTCCACGTGGACGTCATGGACAACCACTTTGTGCCCAACCTCTCGCTGGGGTTGCCGGTGGTTGCGCGGCTGCAGGAGATCAGCCCGGTGCCGCTTGATGCACACCTGATGATCGAGCACGCGGACCGCTGGGCTCCGGCCTACGCCGACGCCGGCGTCGCCTCCGTGACGTTCCACGCCGAGGCCTCGATTGCCCCGATCAAACTGGCGCGGGAGCTGCGGGCCCGCGGTGCCAAGGCAGGGCTGGCGCTCCGGCCGGGCAGCGGTGTGGAACCCTTCCTAGACATGCTCGGCGAGATCGACATGCTGCTCATCATGACCGTGGAACCGGGTTTCGGCGGCCAGGAATTCCTCGACCTCACGCTGCCTAAGATCCGCCGCGCCCGCGCGGCGATTGACGCGTCCGGCCTGGACGTTGCGCTACAGGTCGACGGCGGCATCACCGCGGACACCATCTGGCGTGCCGCTGATGCCGGCGCCAACGTCTTCGTGGCCGGTTCCGCCGTCTACGGCGCCGAGGATCCGGCGGACGCCATCGAGCGCCTTCGAGCCGCCGGCCAGCGCTAGCCGGCGCACCGGTTAGCGCTAGCGGGCACCGGGGCAGCGGAGGCGAAAAATGACGCACTCCGTAACATCTCGACGCCGGGAATAGTCAAAGCTACCCGGCGGTTGTGCCAGAATAGCAAGACACATACGTGCTCCGGGGTCGGTGTAAGTCCGAACCGGCGGTTATAGTCCGCGACCCGCGAGCCGGCACTTCCCTCGGGAAGGCTGCCGGCAGACGGTTGAACCGGTGGAACTCCGGTACCGACAGTTAAAGTCTGGATGAGAGAAGCACGTACAGCTGTTACTGCGGAGCCCTGTGGCGCCGCGGAAGTTCGCTGTCGTATACCCCCGGAGCCATCGCGGCTTTGAGGGAAGGAACGACACACACATGCACTCTCTGCGATGGCTCTTCACCACCACTCCGGTCTTCGAAAGCCCGGTGGCAGGTTGATGAGCGTCAAACACACCACAAACGAGGCGGCGGACGGCGCCGCTGGCCGGGACGCAGTTCCCGCAGGAGCAGGTTTCAGCGCAACCGAGGCCGCGGCCATGGAGGCCGCCCTTGCAGCTGCCCTGCAAGGGCCCGGGGCGCGAATCCGCTGGTCGGCGCCGTCGTGATCGCCGCTGACGGAACCCGACTCGTCACGGGCTATCACCGCGGGGCGGGCACCGCCCACGCGGAGGCCGACGCGATTGACCAGGCAAAAGCCGCCGGCCACGACCTCAGCGGCACCACCATGGTGGTCACCCTGGAGCCCTGCAACCACTGTGGCCGCACGGGTCCCTGCGCGCAGGCGATCATCGAGGCCGGTGTTGCGGACGTCATCTACGCGATCGACGATCCGCACGACCCCGCCGCCGGCGGCGCGGCCACCTTGCGTGCCGCAGGGTCCGCGTCCGCTCCGGGCTCGGCGCGGAGGCAGCACTGGAGCTGAACCGGCGCTGGTTCGACGCCGTAGACGCCCGGCGTCCCTTCGTTACCCTGCACATCGCGCAGACCCTCGACAGCCGGATCGCCGCCAGCGACGGCACCAGCCAGTGGATCTCCAGCCCGGAATCGCTGGCGGACAACCACGCCCTGCGCGGACGGATCGACGCGATCCTGGTGGGAACCCAGACGGTGCTGGTCGACAACCCGCGCCTCACGGCGCGCGGCCCCGACGGAACACAGACCGGCGAGCAGCCGCTGCGCGTCGTGATGGGCTACCGCGGGATCCCCGAGGGTGCCGCCATCAACGGCGACGACGGCAAGGTCCTCCACCTGCCCACGCGCGATCCGCGCGAAGCGCTGGATGAGCTGTTCTCCGCCGGAGTCCGGCACCTCATGGTGGAAGGCGGCTCCCGGATCCTCAGCGCGTTCCTAGCCGCCGGACTCGTCGACGAACTCATCGTCTACCTCGCCCCGACGCTCCTCGGCTCCGGCACACCGGCACTCGAGGACCTCGGCATCACCACCCTGGCCGACGCCCAACGCTGGGAATGGGACCCGGCGTCCGGCGGGGCGGTCCAGGTGCTCGGCCGCGACCTGCGGCTGCACTTGCGCCCCGCCACCTACACTTCATCCGCTTCAACCCCGCTCCGCGCCAGCGCGGGCACCGCCGCAGGAGGCATCTGATGTTCACCGGAATAATCGCCGAACAGGGGAAGGTGTTGTCCGTTCACCGCAACGGCGACATCAGCGCCACCGTCCGGCTCCACGCCCCCGGCAGCACCGAGGGACTGGCCCTCGGCGGCTCCATCGCCGTCAACGGCGTCTGCCTCACCGCCACGGAGATCGATGGCAAGGACTTCAGCGTCGATGTCATGGGCGAGACCCTGACCCGCAGCACCATCGGCGAACTCGCCGCCGGGGACCCGGTCAACCTGGAGCGCTGCGTTCCGGCCGGTGGCCGGCTGGACGGGCACGTCGTCCAGGGCCACGTCGACGGCGTCGGCCGGCTGCTGGAGCGCGAGGCGCTGGGCAACTGGGACCGGCTCCGCTTCGGCGTTCCCGCCGGTCTGGCCCGCTACATCGCGGAAAAGGGCTCTATCGCGGTCGACGGCGTTTCGCTCACGGTGACCGCGGTAAGCCCGGCCGCCGAACCGGCGCCGTGGTTCGAAGTGGGGCTGATTCCCACCACACTGGCCGACACCGGCCTGGGCGCGAAAGCCATCGGCGGCCACGTGAACCTCGAAGTTGATGTCCTGGCGAAGTACACTGAGCGCCTGCTCGCCTTTTCCGGCGCGGCAGCCGGGGAGCAGCCGTACGCGCAGAGGGGGCAACAGCGTGAACAACGTCAAGGACATCAACGTCACGGACATCACTGCCCAGCCCCTGCTCAACGACGCCTCCGACGCTGCCGTGCCGGCGGAGCTCGCCGCCCCGGAACAGTAGTCCCTCCAGTCGGACTCGACCGGATTGAAGACGCCGTCCGCGCCATCGCTGCCGGGCGTCCCGTCCTGGTGGTCGACAACGAGGACCGCGAAAACGAAGGCGACATCATTTTCGCCGCGCAGCACGCCACTCCGGCCCTGATGGGCTGGACCATCCGGTACAGTTCCGGGGTCATCTGCGTACCGCTCGACGGCGGCCGGGCGGACACCCTTGCACTGCCGCCGATGGTGGCAATCAACGAGGACGCCAAGGGCACCGCCTACACGGTGTCCTGCGACGCCGCGGTGGGTGTCAGCACCGGAATCTCCGCCACGGACCGGGCCCTGACGGCCCGGATCCTGGCCGATCCGGGAGCGAGCCGGCGGCGCTGACCCGCCCCGGGCATGTTTTCCGCTCCGCGCCGTTAAGGGGGAGTGCGGGAACGTCCCGGGCACACCGAGGCAGCTGTGGAACTTTGCCAGCTGGCCGGACTTGAGCCCGTCGGTGTGATCGCTGAAGTGGTGTACGACAACGGAGAGATGATGCGGCTGGACGGACTTCGCGGCTTCGCCCGGGAGCACGGCTGCCCGCTGATTTCGATTGCGGACCTGGTGGCCTACCTTGAGGCCGGGGTTCCGGCCATGCAGCGGACCCCGCGTGATGGAGGAGAAACGATGACGACATCTGAAGCACAGGCACAGCTGGCGGCCGGCGGCCCGCATCCGGTCAGCGCCGGCCCGATCGTGCAGCTGCCCACCGCATTCGGCGACTTCGTGGCGCAGGCCTGGACCGACCTGGCCACCGGCGCCGAACACCTGGCAGTCAGCTCCCCGCTGCCGCCGGTGGACGGGACGGCCCCGCTGGTCCGCCTCCACTCGGAATGCCTCACCGGAGACGTATTTGGCTCCTACCGCTGCGACTGCGGCGAGCAGCTGGCCTACGCTCTCGAGCTGATCAACGAGTCCGGCGGGACGCTGCTGTACCTGCGCGGCCAGGAGGGCCGGGGGATCGGTCTGGCGAACAAAATGAAGGCCTATGCCCTGCAGGAGGCCGGTTTCGACACCGTGGAGGCCAACGAACAGCTGGGCCTCCCCGTGGATGCCCGCTGCTACAAAGCCGCCGCCCAGATCCTCGCGGACATGGGACTTCACGAGATCCGCCTGCTGAGCAACAACCCGGACAAGCAGGACCGGCTGGCCCAGGCCGGCGTCCGCGTCGTGGAGATGGTGCCCACCGAGGTGCCGTCCCGGGAGCAGAACCTCCGGTACCTGCAGACCAAGAAGGACCGGATGGACCACCGGCTGGTCCTGGACATGGAGCCGCCGCCCCGGCCGCCGGTCCGCGCGGATTCGACCACGAACAAGACTGAAAGACTTTCAGCCGGCCCCTACGGGCCGCCTGGCTTCGCCCCACACCACACAACGACTTAGCAGAACAAGGATTCACAGATGAGCGGACACGGCGCACCACAGATTGACCTCAGCACCTTCAACCCGGAAGAGACCTCCCGGCTGAAGCTGGCCATCGTGGCAGCCAGCTGGCACACCCAGATCATGAACGGACTGCTGGACGGTGCCCTCCGTGCGGCGAAGGACGCCGGCATCAGCGAACCGACCGTGCTCCGGGTTCCGGGTACGTTCGAACTCCCCGTGGCCGCCGCGCGGCTGGCACCGCACTTCGACGCGGTCGTGGCCCTCGGCGTCGTGATCCGCGGCGGAACCCCGCACTTCGAGTACGTCTGCGAGGCGGCCACGCTGGGACTGACCGAGGTCTCGGTACGCACCGGCGTCCCGGTGGGCTTCGGCGTTCTGACCTGCGACACGGAACAGCAGGGCATCGACCGGGCCGGGCTGCCGGGCTCCACCGAGGACAAAGGCCACGAAGCCGTCACCGCCGCCCTCGCCACCGCGGTGACGCTCCAGCAGTTCAGCTAGTACCGCTGGGAAGCAGGCAAGGGTTCGGCCGTGAACCTGGAGACGGCCCGGCCGAACCCCGCCCTGTGGAATCGCTCACATCCCCGCCGTCATGCGAGCCCCGGAAGGCGCCCACCGCCCGCGAGCAAGTAGGCTGGAGGGTGTGAAGAATTTCGAATCGCTGTTCGCAGAACTGAGTGAGAAGGCGGCCGTCCGTCCGGAGGGCTCCCGCACCGTCGCCGAACTGGATTCCGGAGTCCACGGCATCGGCAAGAAAGTCGTGGAGGAAGCAGCCGAGGTCTGGATGGCTGCCGAGTACGAATCCGATGAAGCCGCCGCTGAAGAGATCTCGCAGCTGCTCTATCACCTGCAGGTTCTGATGCTCGCCAAAGGTCTCAGCCTGGAAGACGTCTACAAGCATCTCTAGCCACGTTCCCGCCGGAACTGCCCGGGCCCTGCCCTGCGGATCCGGTGTATGGCGTGGCCCGCTGTGCCTGAACCGACTGATACTGGACGAACTGTTTTTGAACGGACTGCGTCCCGACCAAGAAAGACCTCCCCAATGCTGAGAGTTGCCGTCCCGAACAAGGGCTCCCTGTCCGAAGCCGCCTCCGCCATGCTCGCCGAGGCCGGCTACCGCCAGCGCCGCGACACCCGCGAGCTGGTCATGCTGGACCCGGACAACGATATTGAATTCTTCTTCCTCCGCCCCCGCGACATCGCTGTGTACGTCGGCCAGGGCACGCTCGACGTCGGCATCACCGGCCGCGACCTGCTCCTCGACGCCGAGGTTGACGCCGAAGAACTGCTCCCGCTGGGCTTCGCCGCCTCCACCTTCCGTTTCGCCGGCCCGGTGGGCGACTTCAGCACCGTCGAAGAGCTTGAAGGCAAACGCCTCGCCACCAGCTACGACGGACTGCTCCGCGGCTACCTCGCCGATCGCGGCATCAAGGCCAAGGTGGTCCGCCTCGACGGCGCCGTGGAATCCTCCGTGCGGCTCGGCGTCGCGGACGCAATCGCCGACGTCGTCGAAACCGGCAACACGCTCAAGGCGGCCGGCATGGAGATCTTCGGCCAGCCCATCCTGAACTCCGAAGCCGTCCTGATCGGCCGCAAGGGCGAGCAGAACCCGGCCGCCGAGGTCCTGATCCGCCGTCTGCAGGGCGTCCTCGTGGCGCGGCAGTACGTCATGATGGACTACGACATCCGCAAGGAGCTTGTGGAAGAGGCCGCGGCGCTCACGCCCGGACTGGAGTCTCCCACCGTTTCACCGCTGCGCGATTCGGACTGGGTTGCCGTCCGTTCGATGGTGCCGAAGCGGCAGACCAACCGGATCATGGACGAACTCTACGACCTCGGCGCCCGCGCCATCCTGGTCAGCACCATCCACGCCTGCCGCATCTGACCCGGCCCGCGTAACCCTTCCGTAAAAGCGATTACCAGGAGAAGTCATGGCTGTAGCCGTCCGCGTTATCCCGTGCCTGGACGTTGATGCCGGCCGCGTGGTCAAGGGCATCAACTTCGAAGGACTCCGCGACGCCGGAGACCCCGTGGAACTGGCCCACCGCTATGACAACGGCGGCGCCGACGAGTTGACCTTCCTCGACGTCACGGCCTCCTCGGGCAACCGCGAAACCACCTTCGACGTCGTCCGTCGCACGGCCGAGGAAGTCTTCATCCCGCTGACCGTCGGCGGCGGCGTCCGCGGCGTGGCCGAAGTGGACCGGCTCCTGCGCTGCGGCGCGGACAAGGCGGCGATCAACACTGCCGCCGTCGCCCGTCCCGACGTCATCGACGAAATCACGCGGCACTTCGGCTCCCAGGTCCTCGTGCTGTCCCTCGATGCGCGCCGCACCCGTCCCGGGTCGCAGCCCACTCCTCCGGCTTCGAGGTCACCACGCATGGCGGGCGCCAGGGCACCGGGATCGACGCCATCGCGTGGGCCCGCGAGGCGGCCGACCGCGGCGTGGGTGAAATCCTGCTCAACTCGATCGACGCCGACGGCACCAAGGACGGCTTCGACCTGGAACTGATCCGGCTCGCGCGGGCCGGCGTCAAGGTTCCGCTCATCGCTTCCGGCGGTGCCGGCAAGCCGGAGCACTTCCCGCCGGCCGTGGCAGCAGGGGCTGATGCGGTGCTCGCTGCGTCGGTCTTCCACTTCGGGCCGCTGGACATGATCGCCCAGGTCAAGTCCGCGATCCGTGAAGCAGGCTTCGAAGTCCGCTAGTCCCACCCGCTTAACCAACGCGGGGTCACTTACCGCCCGTCCCGGAGGGGATTATGGGCGGTAAGTGACCCCGCGTTGCTGTGTTTGGGGTGGGGACTTAGAGTCCCACTTCGGCGGACTGCAGGAGCGCGACGGCGTCCGGCTGGCCTTCGAAGGTCACCAGCGCATGGCGGGTACGGCCGTGGGCGTGCATCAGGAGTTCACCCGGATCGCCGACGATCGCCACGGACACCGGGGCGCGCTTGGCGACATGGCGGGGTCCGGACGGGCGCACCAGGACGATTCCGAGGTCAACGCCGCGGTAGAGGATGGCCGCCCGCTTCACCAGTTCGTCCCACAGGGCGTCGGAATACTCCTCGTCCAGGGCGCGGGGAGCCCAGCGGTCGACGGCGCGGCGGACGTCCTCAGTGTGGACGAAGTATTCGATCAGGTTGGCGCTTTCGTCCAGGGCCTTGATCTTCATGGGGAGAACGCGGACGGGCCGGCACGGAAGGAATTGACCAGCCTGTTGTAGTCCTCCGGCGTCTTGAGCGTCGCGGCCAGCTCGGCCGTGGCCTGGTCCGAGGCCTTGGACAAACGTTTGAACAGGAGTCCGAGTCCGACGGCGGCTTTCCGCTCGCGCAGGTACAGGTGGGCGGCAAGATCCCTGGTAAGCCAGCCCTTGCAGAGCGTGGGGAGTCAGGACCGGCCGCCAGTAAGGTTTCGGCCAGAACTTCTCGGGAAGGATCGACGAAATGCATCACTTGTGAAACTAGCACGAGACGGCGGCGCGTGTGCACCTGAACCGCCGTCGTTGTGGCCCTTGGGAGACGATTCACACCGTGGTGACGCCGATGTTAAGCGCAGCGCCGGGCAACTGGGCGGTGCCCGGCCCCGAGGCACTAGACTTGAGGCGATGTCTGAGCAGCCTGCCCCCGCCCGTCCCGAGGGAAACGCCGTCAGCGGAAACGCTATCGACGGGGTCCGCCCAGGTCCCACCGCGCCCGCGTCCGCGGCGCCCCCAAGCCCCTCCCCGCGGAACTTGCCGGCGCCCTGAAAAGGGACAGCGCCGGCCTGGTCGCAGCGATCGTGCAGCAGTTCGATACCAACGAGGTCCTGATGCTCGGCTGGATGGACGACGAAGCCCTGCACCGCACCATGACCACCGGACGGGTGACGTTCTATTCGCGCTCCCGTCAGGAGTACTGGCAAGGGGGACACGTCCGGCCACGTGCAGTGGGTCAAGTCGCTCGCGATGGACTGCGACGGCGACGCGCTGCTGGTCCGCGTGGACCAGGTGGGAGCGGCCTGCCACACCGGAACCCGGACCTGCTTCGAGGGGCGCGGACTCGACGCCGTCACCGGTCACGCCGGCTGACCCGCAGCCGACGGCGGCCCGGGAGCCTCCCGGCCGAAGCCGCAGGAACCAGCACGGCCGCAAGAATCAGCACAGCCGCATTAACCAGAACAGCCGCACCAGGCGGGACGATCCCGCAACACACCAACCCTTCAGGACCACTGAAAGAACAGGCGGAAACCACAGCCATGCAGGACCTTGGAATCATCAGCCCGGGCCTGGAGGAGTTCCGTGAACTCGCAGGCCACAGCCGTGTCATCCCTGTCCGGCTGAAGGTCCTTGCTGACGCCGAAACCCCGATCGGGCTGTACCGCAAACTCGCCCAGGGCCAGCCGGGCACGTTCCTGATGGAATCCGCGGCCGTCGGCGGCTCCTGGTCCCGGTACTCCTTCATCGGGGCCCGCTCACGGGCCACCCTGACCACCAAGGACGGCCAGGCGCACTGGCTCGGCGAGCCTCCCGTCGGTGTGCCGCTCGGCGGCAGCCCGGTGGATGCCATCCGCGACACCGTCGAAGCCCTCCGCACGGACCGCTTCGAGGACCTCCCGCCGTTCACCTCCGGCCTGGTCGGATTCCTCGGCTGGGAAACCGTCCGGCACTGGGAGAGGCTGACCAGCCCGCCCGAGGACGACCTGGACCTGCCGGAGATGGCGCTGAACCTGGTCACCGACATGGCGGTGCACGACAACATGGACGGCACCGTCCTGCTGATCGCCAACGCGATCAACTTCGACAACAGCACCGAGCGGGTCGACGAGGCGTGGCACGACGCCGTCGCACGGGTCAAGGCCCTGCTGGCGCAGGTCAGCGCCCCCGTCAAGCAGCCGGTCTCCGTGCTGGACCCGGCGGCCCTGGACTTCGCCTCCAGCGTGCAGGAACGCTGGGACGAGACGGACTACCTCGCCGCCCTGGACCGCGGCAAGGAAGCGATCGTCGACGGCGAAGTGTTCCAGGTGGTCATCTCGCGCCGCTTCGAAATGGAATGCGGGGCGGACCCGCTGGACGTCTACCGGGTGCTCCGGAACACCAACCCCAGCCCATACATGTACATCTTCAGCCTCGAGGACGCCAACGGCCGGCAGTACTCCATCGTCGGGTCCTCCCCGGAAGCGCTGGTGACCGTGACGGGCGAGGAAGTCATCACCCACCCCATCGCCGGTTCCCGTCCGCGCGGCAAAACCGTGGAGGCGGACAAGGCCCTGGCCGAAGAGCTCCTCGCGGACGAGAAGGAACGCGCCGAACACCTGATGCTGGTGGATCTTTCCCGCAACGACCTCTCCAAGGTCTGCGTGGCCGGCTCCGTCGACGTCACGCAGTTCATGGAGGTGGAACGCTTCAGCCACATCATGCACCTCGTCTCCACCGTCGTGGGCAAACTGGCGCCCACGGCCAAGGCCTACGACGTGCTCAAGGCGACCTTCCCGGCCGGAACCCTGTCCGGCGCGCCGAAGCCGCGGGCACTGCGCCTGCTCGATGAGCTGGAGCCGCACCGCCGCGGGATCTACGGCGGAGTGGTGGGCTACCTCGACTTCGCCGGCGACATGGACATGGCCATCGCCATCCGCTCGGCCCTGCTCCGGGAGGGGCGCGCCTATGTCCAGGCCGGCGGCGGCATCGTGGCCGACTCGGTCAACGCCACCGAGGCACTGGAAACCGTCAACAAGGCCGCCGCCCCGATGCGCGCCGTCCACACGGCCCGGTCGCTGCGCAACATCACGGCAGAATCCATTACCGACGCCGGGACGCAGTCATGAGCGGCGCCACCGTCAAGAGCACCAGCCCCACCGTTCCCCGCTGGGCCCGGAAATCGACCCTGGTCCTGGCCATCGCCGCCCTCGCGCTGGCCGTCTTCGGCACCACAACGCAGACTTGGCTCACCGTCCACCTGGACCCGGCCCAGCTCGGCCAGGCAGTCAACAGCCAGGACGGGCTGCAGGTACAGGGCAGCAAAGCCGCCACCACCGTGACGGCCCTCGCCCTGGTGGCCCTCGCCGGCGGCCTGGCTGCGTCCATTGCCGGCCGCATCGCCCGCTGGATCATCACGGCACTCATCCTGCTGGCCGCCGCAGGCATTGTCAGCGCGGCCGCCATCGTGATTGCGGACCCGCTGGCCGCCGCCCAGGGCTCAATCGCCGCCGCCACCGGCATCACCGGCAGCGACGTGAACGTGGACGTCACGGTCTTCCCGGCCCTCGCCGTCGTCGCCGGCATCCTGCTGGGGCTCAGCGCCCTGCTGATCATCCCGGCGGGACGGTACTGGAAGTCCCGCACGAAATACGACACACCGTCGGCAGGCAGTGCAGCAGGCACCCCGGCCGGCGGGACCGCGGCCCCGGCGGGGCCGGCGGACGAGATCGACAGCTGGGACCGTTTGTCCCGCGGCGACGACCCGACCTGAGCCGATGCCGCGGGCGCTCCGATCAGCGCGGCCGGTAACGCGCCCGCAACGCGGCCAATATCGCCGCCAAAAATGGCAGAATGTAAGCAGTATTCACCCTGAGGAGATTTCAATGAGCAACGCCCCTGTTTCCGCCCCCAAGCCCGCTGCCGGAACCGGCTACTCCTACGACGACATCGATCACAGCGAACCGACCGGCCACGGCAACAGCCCCGCCGCCTGGACCACCGTCTTTGTGATGCTCGTCGGCGCCCTCATTATGTCCATCGCCTTTGTCATCGCCAACACCCCGATCTTCATCGCGGGCGGCGTGGTAATGCTGGCCGGACTGGTCGTCGGGTTCGTTATGCGCAAGGCCGGCTACGGTGTGGGCGGCAGCAAGCTGAAGAACTCCGGCCACTGAGGGTGACTGTTCTCGATGACATCAATGCCGGTGTCAGGGAGGATATGGAGGCCCGTCAGCGCCTCGTTTCGCTCGCGGAACTGAAGGAGCGCGCGGCCGCGGCCGCGCCGGCGCGCGATGCCTGGACCGCCTTGGGCGGCCCCGCGGCCACACGCGGTCAGCTGAAAGTGATCGCCGAAATCAAGCGCCGCAGCCCCTCCAAGGGCGACCTCGCCAGCATCGCGGACCCCGCCTCGCTCGCCGTGCAGTATGCCGACGGCGGCGCGGCTGTAATCAGCGTCCTGACCGAACAGCGCCGCTTCAACGGCTCCCTCGCCGATCTTGACGCCGTCCGCGCAGCCGTGGACATCCCGCTGCTGCGCAAGGACTTCATGATCGACGAGTACCAGATCTGGGAGGCCCGGGCACACGGGGCCGACCTGATCCTGCTGATCGTGGCGTCCCTGTCCGACGCGCAGCTGCGCGAATACAGCTCCTCAGCCGCCAACTCGGCATGAACGTGCTCGTCGAGACGCACACGGCCGAGGAAATCGAACGAGCAGTGGCCGCCGAGGCGCGGATCATCGGCGTCAACGTGCGCAACCTTAAGACGCTCGACGTCGACCGTTCCGTCTTCGCCGAACTCGCCGGAGGCATCCCCGCCGGCGCGCTCGTCGTCGCGGAGTCGGGTGTACGCGGTGTCGACGACGTCCGGCACTACGCCTCAAACGGCGCCAATGCGGTCCTCGTGGGCGAAGCCCTGGTCAGTGACGCGACCCCGCGGGAGCGGATCGCGGAATTTATGGCCGCCGGAGCCCAGGAAATCGCCGCACGTTCCTGACCCGCGCTCCGGCCGGGCCACGCCTGTCCGGACGCCGGCGCCTCCGTGCGGCACCGAAGATCTAGTTAGCAGTGGAACAGGATGGTGAGACTGATGGTCGATGCGCCAGCAGCCGGCTCAGACGAAAGCGCAGTGGACGCGTTCCTGCAGGGTGGAGAATCCCTGCGGCACGCCCCGGGCCCTACTTCGGCTCGTACGGCGGCCGGTGGATGCCCGAGTCGCTCATCGCTGCCCTGGATGAGCTGGAGGACACCTTCCAGAAAGCCAAGGCCGATCCCGAATTCACCGCGCAGATCGCGGAGCTGAACAAGAATTACTCCGGCCGGCCGTCGCTGCTGACCGAGGCCAAGCGTTTCGCGGAGCACGCCGGGGAGTGCGGATCTTCCTCAAGCGCGAGGACCTCAACCACACCGGTTCGCACAAGATCAACAACGTGCTGGGCCAGGCGCTCCTGGCCAAGCGCATGGGCAAGACCCGGGTCATCGCCGAAACCGGCGCCGGGCAGCACGGCGTCGCCAGCGCCACGGCCGCCGCCCTGATGGGCCTGGAATGTGTTGTGTACATGGGCGCCGAGGACTGCCGCCGGCAGGCCCTAAACGTGGCCCGGATGGAGCTCCTCGGAGCCACGGTCATCCCGGTCACCAACGGGTCGCAGACCCTCAAAGACGCCATCAACGAGGCGCTCCGCGACTGGGTCGCCAATGTGGACAACACCCACTACCTGCTGGGCACCGCCGCCGGGGCCCACCCGTTCCCGGCCATGGTCCGTTACTTCCATGAGGTCATCGGAGAGGAGGCCCGCGCCCAGATCCTGGAGCAGACCGGCCGCCTGCCCGACGCCGTGTGCGCCTGCATCGGCGGCGGTTCCAACGCGATCGGCATCTTCCACGGCTTCCTGGACGATCCGTCGGTCCGGATCTACGGCTTCGAAGCCGGCGGCGACGGCGTCGAGACCGGCCGCCATGCCGCCACCATCACACTCGGCAAGCCCGGTGTCCTGCACGGCGCCCGCTCATACCTGATGCAGGACGACGACGGCCAGACCATCGAGTCGCACTCCATCTCCGCCGGCCTGGACTACCCCGGCGTGGGCCCTGAGCACTCCTACCTCGCCGACATCGGACGCGTCAGCTACGAGCCCATCACGGACAGCGAGGCCATGGACGCGTTCCGGCTGCTCTGCCGCACCGAGGGGATCATCCCGGCCATCGAGTCGGCACACGCCCTGGCCGGCGCCATCAAGGTCGGCCAGCGGCTCGCCGCCGAGGCTGAGTCGGCGGGCGGGGAGTCCGGCGCCGCATCCGACAAGATCGTGGTGGTCAACCTCTCCGGCCGCGGCGACAAGGACGTGGCCACCGCCGCGGAATGGTTCGACCTGCTGGACAAGGATTCACCCGAGCACGAAATCGCCAAAGAGGGGGAGCAGCTGTGAACCACGTCGAATCGACTGTCCAGAGGGCCAGCAAGTCGGCCGCGGCCATTGACCGGGCCAAAGCCCAGGGCCGCGCTGCCCTGATCGGCTACCTCCCCGCCGGCTACCCCAGCGTCGAGGACACCATCGCGGCCGGCATCGCCCTCGCGGAGAACGGTGCCGACCTGATCGAGATCGGCATCCCGTACTCCGATCCGGTCATGGACGGCCACGTCATCCAGGCGGCCACCACCGAAGCCCTTGCTGCGGGCTTCCACGTCAAGCAGGTCTTCGACGTGGTCCGCGGCATCACCAGCAAAACCGAAGCCGCCGTGCTGGTGATGACCTACTGGAACCCCGTGGTCCGGATGGGCGTGGACGAATTTTCCCGCCAGCTGGCCGACGCCGGGGAGCAGGACTCATCACCCCCGACCTGATCCCCGACGAAGCCTCCGAATGGATGGCTGCCTCGGACAAGTACGGCCTGGACCGGGTGTTCCTGGTGGCGCCGTCGTCGTCGCCGGAGCGCATGAAGCGCACCGTTGAGGCCAGCCGCGGGTTTGTCTACGCTGTCTCGATCATGGGCGTCACTGGCGCCCGCGCCTCGGTCAGCTCGGCGGCCCGGGACGTTGTGGCCGCCGCGCACGCCGCCGGCGCCGAACGCGTCTGTGTCGGGCTGGGTGTGTCCAACGCGGACCAGGTCCGCGAGATCGCCGCCTATGCGGACGGCGTGATTGTCGGGACCGCCCTCGTCGTGGCCACCCGCGACGGCGGCGTGGATGCGGTAGCGTCCTTGACGAAAGACCTCAGCACCGGCCTTACCAAGGAAGAAGCTTAAGCACATGCAGTCAGTCCTCCACGCGGCAGCGATGATTCCCGCGAGCATTCCGAGCCCGGACTGGTCCGGATTCGACATTCCGCTGCCGTGGGGGTCACTGCGCATCCACGCTTACGCCCTGTGCATCCTGCTCGGCATCATCGCAGGTCTGTGGCTCACCTCCGTCCGCTGGTCCAAGCGCGGCGCGCCGGAGGGAGCGTCTGGGACATCGCCATCTGGGCCATTCCCTTCGGCATCATCGGCGGCCGGCTGTACCACGTGGTGTCCTCACCGGATGCGTACTTCGGGCCCGGCTTCGACGGCACCGGTGACCTGTCCCTGATCCCGCAGCTTCAGCGCGGCGGACTGGGCATCTGGGGCGCCGTGCTGCTGGGCGCCGTCGGTGCCTGGATCGGGTGCCGCAAGGCGGGGTGAAGCTCAGCGCCTTCCTCGACGCCGCAGCGCCCGGACTGCTGCTGGCCCAGGCGATCGGCCGCTGGGGCAACTACTTCAACCAGGAGCTCTTCGGCGGCCCCACCACCCTCCCCTGGGGACTGCAGATCGACGCCGACAACCCGAACTTCCCGCCCGGCATGGCCGCGGAGACGCTCTTCCACCCGACGTTCCTCTACGAATCCCTGTGGAACCTCGCCGGTGTGGGAATCCTGCTGCTGCTGGACCGCAAGTTCCGGTTCCGCCGCGGCCGCCTGTTCTGCCTCTACGCGATCTACTACACGCTGGGCCGGGTCTGGATCGAAGCGATGCGGATCGACGACGCCGAGCTGATCAACCTCTTCGGCATCACCACCCGGCTCAACGTGTGGACCAGCATCTTTGTCCTCCTGGGCGCGCTGGCCGCCTTCATCATCCTGGGCCTGCGCAAGCGCACCGAACCCGACACCGTGTACCTGCCGGGCCGCGAACCGGCCGCGGTGGAGCCGATCGCTGACAAGGACGCTGCCGCCGCTGCCGACAAGGACGCCGACGCCGTCGCTGCCGACGCGGACACCGACGCCGACGCGGACAAAGACGCTCCCGCTGACAAGGACGCAGAGGCGGACGGGAAGCTGGCCGTCGTCGTCGACCGTGACGCTACCGATGCGGACAGGAAGCCGGACAACGGGAAGGCAGACGGGGAGCCGCCACTGTTCCCGCCGGCGCCGCCAGTGTCCGCCATTCGGATTCTGCTGTCTCAGATAGTGAGTCGCGTGGTAATCTCCCTGATAACCAAAGCGGTCCCGGCCGCGCTTCCGCCTCGGCTGTTGCGTCAAAGGAATCCACCGGCGGCACCAAGCCCGCCCCAGGAGCACCGGCGGCCGGAACATCCGGCCACCAGGCACACGGAACCGCGCCGGAAGCTGAGGGCACCAAGTAGCTCAGCCCCGGCAAACCGGGCCGCGGAGTCACCCTCGCAGAGCCCGTATCCACAGCGTCGTGGCAGCAGGGAAGGCAGCGGACAGCAGACAGTTGCTGTTCGCGCAAGCCCAAGGCCGGCGGCCGCGTAACTGTTAGTGCAGGAAGCGTCGCTGACCTACAATTCGAATAAGAAAAACACTTTGTTGTGCCCGTCACACCGGCGCACCGATGCGGGCCAATGTTGTCCCTCCCATACGCACGATCAGGAGGAAGGACGTCTCCCATGACCCAAACCCTGCACAGCCCCAGTTGGTCCGAGCCGCAACAGGCCGCCATGTCACCTTTCAAGCGGTTCGCGGCGCTTCCCGAAGCCGCCGGGCTCTACAACCCCGAGCAGGAGAAGGACGCCTGCGGCCTCGCCATCATTGCCACGCTGCGGGGAGCCGGGTTACGACATCGTTGACGCCGCCCTGACCGCCCTGCGCAACCTCGAGCACCGCGGTGCCGTGGGCGCCGATGAAGGCACCGGCGACGGCGCCGGGCTGCTCATGCAGATCCCGGACGAATTCTTCCGCGCCGTCACCGACTTCGAACTCCCCGCCCCCGGCCAGTTCGTCGCGGGCACGGCGTTCCTCCCGTCCGAGAAGCGCGAATCCGATGCCGCCAAGGCCGGAATCGAAGGCCTCGCCGCCGACGAGGGCCTGACCGTCCTCGGCTGGCGCGAAGTGCCGATTGTGGCTGACCTTGTCGGGGCCATGGCCCGGGCCTGCATGCCCTACTTCTCGCAGCCGTTCCTTGCCTCCAGCACCGGGGAAGTCCTGGAGCGCAACGAACTCGACGCCCGCGCCTGGCGCATCCGGAAGCGCGCACAGAACAAGTTCGGAGTGTACTTCCCGTCGCTGTCCTCCCGGACCATCGTCTACAAGGGCATGCTGACCACGGCGCAGCTCGAACCGTTCTACCCGGACCTCTCGGACAAGCGCTTCAAGACCAAGCTCGCGATCGTCCACTCGCGCTTCTCCACCAACACCTTCCCGTCCTGGCCGCTGGCCCAGCCGTTCCGCACCATCGCGCACAATGGCGAAATCAACACGGTCAAGGGCAACCGCAACTGGATGCGCGCCCGCCAGTCGCAGCTCGCCAACCCGCTGCTGGGCGATTCGCCCGAAGAGCTGTACCCGATCTGCACGCCGGGCGCCTCCGACTCGGCCTCCTTCGATGAGGTCGCGGAACTGCTCTGGCTCTCCGGCCGGCCGATCACGCATTCGATCATGATGATGATCCCCGAGGCCTGGGAAAACCACGCCACGATGGATCCTGCCCGCCGCGCCTTCTACGAGTACCACTCGCTGCTCATGGAACCGTGGGACGGCCCCGCCGCCGTGTCCTTCACCGACGGCAACCTGGTGGGGGCAACTCTGGACCGCAACGGCCTGCGCCCCGGCCGGTACTGGATCACCGAGGACGGCCTGATCATCTTCGCGTCCGAGGTCGGCGTGATCGACGTCGAACCCTCCAAGGTGGTCAAGAAGGGCCGCGTCTCACCCGGCAAGATGTTCCTCGTGGACACCGACGCCGGCCGGATCATCGACGACGCCGAGGTCAAGGCCGAGGTGGCGGCGGCCAACCCTGGGCCGACTGGGTCAAGGAAAACCTCATCGACCTGGCGGAGCTGCCCGAGCGCGAGCACGTGGTACACACCGCGGCCTCCGTCAACATCCGCCAGCGCACCTTCGGCTACACCACCGAGGAATTGAAGATCCTGCTTGGCCCGATGGCCCGCACCGGCGCCGAACCTCTGGGCGCCATGGGATCCGATACCCCGGTGGCCGTGCTCTCCAAGCGCCCCAGGCTGCTGTTCGACTACTTCGTGCAGTCCTTCGCGCAGGTCACCAACCCGCCGCTGGACGCCATCCGCGAGGAACTCGTCACCTCGCTCACCTGCGCCATCGGCCCCAACGGCAACCTGCTGGACACGAAGCAGGTCCGCCAGCCGCAGGTTTCGCTGCCGTTCCCCGTGATCAACAACGACCAGCTCGCCAAGATCGCGAACATCGAGAACGCCGACGGCGACAAGGTCGCCATGAAGGTGCGCGGACTGTACCGTCCCGAGGGCGGCGAGAACGCCCTCCGCGCCCGGCTCACGGAAATCTGCGAGCAGGTTTCCGGCGCCATCAACCGCGGCGTGCAGTACGTCGTGCTCTCGGACCGTGACTCGAACGCCCAGTGGGCGCCGATCCCGTCGCTGCTGCTCGTCAGCGCCGTGCACCACCACCTGCTGCGCAGCGCCAACCGCACCAAGACCGCGCTCGTGGTTGAGGCCGGCGACGTCCGCGAGACGCACCACGTGGCCGTGCTGATCGGCTACGGCGCCTCCGCCGTGAACCCGTACCTGGCCATGGAATCGGTGGAGCAGCTGATCTCCACCGGCGACGTCGTCGGGGTCACCCCGCAGGACGGTGTCTACAACCTGATCAAGGGCCTCGGCAAGGGCGTCCTGAAGATCATGTCCAAGATGGGCATCTCCACCGTTGCCTCCTACACGGGTGCCCAGACGTTCGAAGCGCTGGGCCTCGGCCAGGACCTCGTGGACGAATACTTCTCCGGCACGCACTCCCAGCTCGGCGGCGTCGGCCTCGACGTCATCGCGGCCGAGGTCGCGGCGCGGCACCGGATGGCGTACCCCGAGAACGGCATCGAACTGCCGCACCAGCCGCTGCTGGGCGGCGGTGAGTACCAGTGGCGCCGCGACGGCGAGCCGCACCTGTTCAACCCGGAGACCGTGTTCCGGCTGCAGCACGCCACGCGTGAGCGCCGGTACGACATCTTCAAGGCGTACACCCGCGGCGTGGATGACCAGTCCGAGAACCTCGCGACCCTGCGCGGGCTCCTGAAGTTCAAGGCCGGGCTGCGCCCCGCGGTCCCGCTCGAGGAAGTGGAGTCCGTCTCCAGCATCGTCAAGCGGTTCTCCACCGGGGCGATGAGCTACGGATCCATCTCCCAGGAGGCGCACGAGACCCTGGCGATCGCCATGAACCGGCTGGGCGGCAAGTCCAACACCGGTGAAGGCGGCGAGGACGTGGACCGGCTGCTCGATCCCGAGCGCCGCTCCGCGGTCAAGCAGATCGCGTCCGGCCGTTTCGGCGTGACCAGCCTGTACCTGACCAACGCCGACGACATCCAGATCAAGATGGCCCAGGGCGCCAAGCCCGGCGAGGGCGGCCAGCTGATGGCGCAGAAGGTCTACCCCTGGGTGGCCCGCACGCGGCACTCGACGCCCGGCGTCGGACTCATCTCCCCGCCCCCGCACCACGACATCTACTCGATCGAGGACCTGGCACAGCTGATCTATGACGCGAAGCGCGCCAACCCGTCGGCCCGTGTGCACGTCAAGCTCGTTTCCGAGGTCGGGATCGGCACGGTGGCCGCCGGCGTCACGAAGGCCAAGGCCGACGTCGTCCTCGTTTCCGGGCACGACGGCGGTACCGGCGCCTCGCCGCTGAACTCGCTCAAGCATGCCGGTGTGCCGTGGGAGCTGGGCCTCGCCGAGACGCAGCAGACGCTGATGCTCAACGGCCTGCGCGACCGCGTGGTGGTGCAGGTGGACGGCCAGCTCAAGACCGGCCGCGACGTTGTGATCGCTGCTCTGCTGGGCGGCGAGGAGTTCGGCTTCGCCACCGCCCCGCTGGTGGTCTCCGGCTGCATCATGATGCGCGTCTGCCACCTGGACACCTGCCCGGTGGGCGTCGCGACGCAGAACCCGGAGCTGCGCTCCCGGTTCAACGGCAAGCCGGAATTCGTGGTCAACTTCTTCGAATTCCTCGCCGAAGAAGTCCGCGAAATCCTGGCCGAGCTGGGTTTCCGGAGCATCGAGGAGGCGATCGGCCACGCCGAGATGCTCGACACCCGCGAGGCGATCAACCACTGGAAGGCCGAAGGGCTGGACCTGGACCCGATCCTGCACGGACTCGAGTTCGACGACGACGCCCCGCTGCGCAACCTCACGGGCCAGAATCACGAGCTGGACAAGCACTTCGACCAGCGCCTGATCGCGATGGCCGCGGAAGCCCTGAGCGACCGCAGCCCCGTCAAGATCGCCGTCGACGTCATCAACACGGACCGCTCCGTCGGCACCATGCTGGGCCATGTGGTCACCAAGACCTTCAGCACGGACGTGCTGGCGACGGACACCATCGACATCACGCTAACCGGCACCGCCGCCAGTCGCTCGGCGCGTTCCTGCCGGCCGGCATCACGCTGCGGATGTTCGGTGACTCCAACGACTATGTCGGCAAGGGTCTGTCCGGCGGCCGCATCATCGTGCGGCCGGACCGCACCAACGTCTTCCCGGCCGAGCGCAGTGTGATCGCCGGAAACGTGATCGGCTACGGCGCCACCAGCGGCGAGATGTTCCTGCGCGGCCAGGTCGGCGAACGCTTCCTGGTCCGCAACTCCGGCGCGACGGCGGTGGTCGAAGGAATCGGTGACCACGGCTGCGAGTACATGACCGGCGGGCAGACGCTCATCATCGGGCGCACCGGCCGCAACTTCGGCGCCGGCATGTCCGGCGGCACCGCCTACGTCCTGGACCTGCAGACCGAACGCGTCAACAAGCAGGCCCTGGAAACCGGTGAGCTGCAGCTCCGCGAACTGGACGCCGAGGACCGTGACATTGTCCATGGGCTGCTGGTGAAGCACTCCGAGGAGACCGAGTCGCTGCTCGCGGCACGGCTGCTGGAGAACTTCGACGACACCGCAGCCCGCATAACCAAGGTGCTGCCGCGCGACTACGCGGCCGTCCTGCAAACCCGTCTTGACGCCATCGAAGAGGGCCTTGACCCCGACGGCGAAGAAGTTTGGTCTCGAATCCTGGAGGTGACCGGTGGCTGATCCACGCGGATTTCTGAAAGTACGTCAGCGCGAAACCCAGCCCCGCCGTCCCGTTCCGGTCCGCATCATGGACTGGAAGGAAGTCTACGAGGCCCAGGAAAAGGGCGTCCTCAAGTCGCAGGCCGGCCGCTGCATGGACTGCGGCGTGCCGTTCTGCCACCAGGGCTGCCCGCTGGGCAACCTCATTCCGGAATGGAACGACCTCGTCTGGCGGGACAAGGGCGAGGAAGCGATGGAGCGGCTGCACGCCACCAACAACTTCCCCGAATTCACCGGCCGGCTCTGCCCGGCGCCCTGCGAGGCGTCGTGTGTGCTGGGCATCAACCAGCCCGCCGTGACCATCAAGCAGGTCGAAGTTTCCATCGTGGACCAGGCCTTCGAAAACGGCTGGGTCAACCCGCTGCCGCCGGCACGCCTCACCGGCAAGACGGTCGCCGTCGTCGGCTCCGGCCCCGCCGGGCTCGCCGTCGCACAGCAGCTGACCCGGGTGGGCCACACGGTCGCCGTCTACGAGCGCGACGACAAGATCGGCGGGCTCCTGCGCTACGGCATCCCCGATTTCAAGATGGAAAAGGAACAGGTGGACCGCCGCCTGGAGCAGATGAAGGCCGAAGGCACCCGCTTCCGGACCGGCGTCGCCGTCGGCACGGACGTGACCTGGGAGCAGCTGCGCCGCCGGTACGACGCCGTGGTGGTCGCCACCGGCGCCACCGTCCCGCGTGACCTGCCGATCCCGGGCCGCGAGCTCGAGGGTGTGCACTTTGCGATGGACTACCTCGTCCCGGCCAACCGGGTGGTGGCGGGGAGACGGTGGAGAACCAGATCAACGCTGCCGGAAAGCACGTTGTCATCCTCGGCGGCGGCGACACCGGCGCGGACTGCCTCGGCACCGCGCACCGGCACCAGGCCGCCTCGGTCACCACCCTGGCGATCGGCAAGCAGCCGCCCGCTGAGCGCGCCAGCCACCAGCCATGGCCGACGTTCCCCACCCTGTTCGAAGTTGCCAGCGCCCACGAGGAAGGCGGCGAACGCACCTACCTCGCCTCCACCGTGGAGTTCGTCGGCGAGAACGGCAAACTGACCGGCGTGAAGGTGGCCGAAACCGAATTCGTCGACGGCAAACGTCTCCCGAAGGCCGGCACCGAGCGGATTATCCCCGCTGACCTGGTGTTCCTGTCCCTGGGCTTCACCGGCCCGGAGCGGGCGGGGATCACCGAGCAGGTCAGCGCCGAATTCGACGGCCGCGGCAACGTGGCCCGGGACGGCTACTACATGACCAACACGGAAGGCATCTTCGTCGCCGGAGACGCCGGCCGCGGCCAGTCGCTCATCGTCTGGGCCATCGCCGAGGGACGCGCCTGCGCCGCCGCGGTGGACAAGTTCCTGATGGGCAGCACCATCCTCCCGGCTCCCGTGGCGCCGACCGACCGGGCCATGGCCGTTCTCTAGGGAGTCCCTCCGGCCGGCCGCTGTTACATTCCGCCAATAACTTCATCAATGCAATCGACTACTAGGGTAGGTATATGAGACGCGCTAAAATCGTGGCCACGTTCGGACCGGCAATCGCAAGCTTCGAGAACACTCTCGCGGTGCTGGAAGCCGGCGTCGACGTGGCACGCATGAACATGAGCCACGGCGACTACTCCGTGCACGACACCACGTACGAGAACGTCCGCAAGGCAGCCGGTCAGCTCGGCAAGGCCGTCGCCGTGATGGCCGACCTCCAGGGCCCCAAGATCCGCCTCGGCCGGTTCGTGGACGGACCGCACCTCCTCGCCGTCGGCGACACCTTCACCATCACCACCGAGGACGTCCCGGGCACCAAGGACATCTGCTCCACGACGCTCAAGAGCCTCACCGAGGACGTCAACCCGGGCGACGCCCTCCTGATCGACGACGGCAAGGTGGCGCTGCGCGCCATCGACGTCGACGACGTCAAGGTGGTCGCCCAGGTCATCGTGGGCGGGTACGTGTCGAACAACAAGGGCATCAACCTGCCCGGCGTTGCCGTCAACGTGCCGGCGCTGAGCGAAAAGGACGAGGACGACCTCCGCTGGGCCATGCGCCGCGGCGTGGACATGGTGGCCCTCTCCTTCGTCCGGGATGCCTCGGACATCAAGCGCGTCCACGAGATCATGGACGAAGAAGGCCGCCGCGTGCCGGTGATCGCCAAGATCGAGAAGCCGCAGGCCGTGGAACAGCTCCCCGAGATCATCGATGCCTTCGACGCCATCATGGTGGCCCGTGGCGACCTCGGCGTGGAGCTTCCCTCGAGGAAGTCCCGATCGTCCAGAAGCGCGCCGTTGAACTGGCCCGCCGCTGGGCCAAGCCGGTCATCGTGGCCACGCAGGTGCTGGAATCCATGATCGACAACCCGCGCCCCACCCGCGCCGAGGCCTCAGACTGCGCCAACGCCGTGCTCGACGGCGCCGACGCAGTGATGCTCTCGGGCGAGACCAGCGTGGGCAAGTTCCCGATCGAGACCGTCAAGACCATGGCCCGGATCATCGAGTCCACCGAGGTCCACGGCCTGGAACGCGTTCCCCGCTGGGCACCAAGCCCAAGACCCGCGGCGGTGCCATCACCCGTGCCGCCGTCGAAATCGCCGACCAGCTGGATGCGAAGTACATCTGTACCTTCACCCAGTCCGGCGACTCTGCCCGGCGCCTCTCGCGCCTGCGTCCGGTCCGGCCCGTGTTCGCGTTCACCCCGGTGGAGCACGTCTGGAACCAGCTCGCGCTGACCTGGGGCATCCAGCCGGTTCTGGTTCCGATGGTGGGCCACACCGACGAGATGACCGCCCAGGTGGACCGTAGCCTGTTGAGTCTGGACCTCGTCGAGGACGGCGACATGGTGGTTATTGCCGCCGGTTCGCCTCCCGGAAAGGCCGGTTCCACGAACATGCTGAAGGTCCACAAGGTGGGCGACCTGGCCGACGCGGGCAGCACCGGTGATGCCGAGGTTGCCAAGGACAAGCTGGGCCCCTGGCCCGAAAAGAAGAAGCGGAACACCAAGGTCTAGTTCCGCAGACCCGGACAAAGGGAGGGTCCCGCCACGCGGTTTGCGCGGCGGGGACCCTCCCTTTGCCTTTGGCAATCGGCCGGTTACGCCTGGGGCGTGGCACCTGGCGTTGCCCCGGATTCGCTGAGGCCGGCAAGGGCCTTCCGGAGCCGGGTGTCTGCGTCGTTGGCCACGTCCCGGACGGCGGCGCTGTCGCTGAGCTGGACCATGGTCTGGGGGTCGATGGCGTTGATGGTCGTTACGACTTCGTCCTTGCCGCGGCGGACTACAACGTTGCAGGGCAGCAGTGCGCCGAGTTCGGGTTCAGCCGAAAGGGCGCGGCTGGCCAGCGCCGGGTTGCAGGCACCGAGGATGACGTAGTCGCCGACGGCACCGGCCGCGTCAGCGCCGAGCTTGGCCTCGAAGGTGGCGCGGACGTTGATTTCTGACAGGATTCCGAAGCCTTGATCGGCCAGGGCGTCGCGGGTCCGCTGGACTGCCTCCTCCCAGCCAAGGGGAAGAGTTACGGTGTGGGTATAGCTCATGCGGGGCTCCTTTCGATACCTCAGTGTATACCCCCGGGGGTGTTTGACTGCCCTGGGTGGTATCTGCAATGCTCGAAGTGTCCCTGGTGATCTGCTTGAAAAGGCTTGAGCGGCCCCGGTGGACTCCCTTCGACCTGAAAGTGCCATGACTGACGCAACGAGACGATTTCCGGCAGCACTGTATTCCCAGGGATCAGATCCGGACGCCCGGTTCAGCCTCGCCAATGAACGCACATATCTGGCCTGGATACGGACCTCCCTGGCGCTGATTGCCAGTGGCGTTGCCTTGGAAGCGCTGGGGTTGAACCTGCAGGACGGTTTGCGCCTTTCGGCCTCCGTAGTCCTCATCGTCGCCGGCATTGCCGCGCCTGTGCAAGCCTGGTTCGGATGGATGCAGATCGAGCGTGCCCTGCGCCTCGACAGGCCGCTGCCGGCCGCCCGCCTCGCTTTCCCGATTGGGGCGGCGGTTTCCGTGGCAGGGATCCTGGTGGTCCTCGCGGTTGTCCTCGCCTGATGAGCGGCGGTCCTGAGGAGGCACACGGCCGGAGTCACCGGCCCTTCGACGCGGGCCTGCAGCCGGAGCGGACCGCTCTTGCCTGGCGGCGGACGGCGCTGGCGGTCGCCGTCGGATCCTTGGCGGCGCTCCGCATCCTGCCGGAGGTCCTGGGTTTGTGGGCGCTGGTTCCGGCCGCGCTGGGCGCTGCCGTGTCCCTTGTGGCGCTGATTGTCACCCAGCGGCGGTACCGCCGGATTCACACGATCCTCACCACGTCCGCCGGCGACAGGGTTGCCCTCAGCGGGGGTGCCTTGCCTGCCGTACTGGCTGTGGCCACAGTTGGCGGGGGAATCATGGCGCTTGTTGCCGCGGTGCAGCTCGGCCAGCGGATAACAAACTAGCGGTTAGAACTGCCGGGTCCGGGAGGCCGCGGGTGAGCGGACTCCCGGACCCGGGGAGATGTGTCCTAGTTGACCTGGTTGATGATGGTCTCGGCAACCTCGCGCATGCTGAGGCGGCGGTCCATGGAGGTCTTCTGGATCCAGCGGAACGCTTCCGGCTCCGTCAGGCCCATCTTGGTGGTGAGAAGGCTCTTGGCGCGCTCCACGAGTTTGCGGGTGGCGAACTGCTCCTGCAGGTCGGTCACCTCACTTTCGAGGGCCTTGATTTCCTCGTGGCGGGAGAGCGCGATTTCCAGCGCGGGGATCAGGTCCGCAGGGGTAAACGGCTTCACAACGTAGGCCATGGCGCCGGCGTCGCGGGCGCGCTCGACGAGTTCCTTCTGGCTGAAGGCGGTCAGCAGGACCACGGGGGCGATCCGGGCCTTGACGATCTTCTCGGCAGCGGAAATGCCGTCCATGACGGGCATCTTGACGTCCATCAGGACCAGGTCCGGCTTCAATTCTTCGGCGAGCTGAACGGCTTTTTCGCCGTTGTCCGCTTCGCCGACGACGTCGTAGCCTTCGCCCCGCAGGATCTCGATGATGTCGAGGCGGATGAGGGTCTCGTCCTCGGCGACAACCACGCGGCGCGCCGGCTTGGTCGTGGGGTTTGACTCCGTCTGTTCTGACACGGGAACTCCTTGGAAAGGTACGGCGGGAACTAGACCATCTTAGGTTCTGCCCGCTGGTGTACTTGGACCGGATTGGTTCGATGCGGCGTCACTGGCGCGATTCTGGAATTCAGCCTATCTGCATGTAGAGTAATTTCGCGCACCGGAAGCGATCGCGTTGCTCACAGCACTGTGGTTGAGTGATTGTTACACCGGTGTACTCCGCGCCCGAGTGGCGGAATTGGCAGACGCGCCGCACTCAAAATGCGGTATCGAAAGGTGTGTGGGTTCGAGTCCCACCTCGGGCACGTGTTTTCCCTGTTCAGGGGCTTGTGGGCCTCTGAGTGTGCACAAACTGTTCACTTATGGGCCCCTTCGGGGGCCTTTTTGTTGGCCGGTGCTGTGGCCGGGTGGCTCCTTCCCTGGGTTTAGGCAGTGGTTGTGCTGCGTGCTTCTTCATGGTCGGGAGCGCGTGGAACTGCATGACTTGCTGCTGATTGGGATCAGATCTTCTTGGCGATCGCTGTTGGCGGCCGGAAGAGGGCCTATCAGTTCGCGCTGGGTGCGCCGGACGTTCGTGGGCCTCCGGCACGGCGGTCAAGAGCGTGCAGAGGTGTTCAAGTGCGTTGCTGATCTTGCGCGCCCCGCGGAACAGCGAAACCATGGATCCCATGGCGACTGAAATGGATCAGCAAAAGTTAGCGCAGCAGCTCCTGGCACAGTCCAAGGAGCAGGGAATCGAGCTCGTCGGCCGACGATTCCGTCTTCACTGAGCGCTTGATGGACCGCCTAGCCCTGGATCGAGTGCCCAGCCCGAGGACGTCGCCCGCGCCGTGCTGCTTCCTGCCGGCGTCAACTTGCCAGTCGATGGCGGCACCAGCGCATCGTCCCGTACACCGCGGCCGGATAGAACAGCCTCCGCAGCGTCAACAACCGTTCCTCACCTCGACGTCGCATCGTGTCAGGGCGCTCTCGTGAGGGCTCAGCCCCGGCGAGTCTCAGGGGACCTGGCCGCCCGTGACCTCGGGTTTCGTCCAGGTTGCGACAACGCTGACGCCGCCATTGTCATCTCGCTCAGTCGCGATGACAATTTCGGCGGGTTCCGCCCCATTCCCAGAAGCCGCTGCCGGTAAGTTTCCACAAGTTCCGTAAGGCTCGCCTCCGTCCATTCACCGGGTCGCATCCGGGTGGAGATTTCCACGGGCTCAGGCTGATACAGCGTCATAGTGTGTCTCCTCGCGGTTGTATGGGGAGGTTCTCCGCGGCCTCCGGAGTTAGCCCGACGGTGCTCCCGGGGGTACAGGATGTCCCACGGGAGCGGAGAAGGCCGCCGACCTTAGGAAGAACCTGTCCTCCGCGGAGAGCGTGAACTGGCCATTGCGATCCACACCCTCCAACGCTCCCGCGTGGTCGCTCGCTTGAAGGAGCGTGGCGGTCACACTCCGCGGAAGAATGAGAATGCCGGGATTCGCCCGCAACCATTCCTGCGTCTTTGGTTCCAGCTTGTTCCAGAGGTCTTCAATAGTCGATTCACCCATGGTCTCCTCCTGACGATAGGAATGGTGCAGAACGAAGCCCAAGACCACTGACGCGGGCTCCGGACACGCCAATCAACGTGGCGCGTGACCCGTCGGTTGCTTCCAGATCTAAATGGACGATGCTAGGAAATATCGTGCCGGACTTGGCGCTATGCCCTGCTTCTGCGGCCGACAACGGCGCCATAGATCAGCAGAACTATGACAGCACCCAGGATGGAGAGCAGCCAGGTTCGAAGATCAAAGAAGTTACCGAGCCCGCCGCCGAAGATCAGTGAACCGATCCAGCCTCCGAGGAATGCGCCCACGACGCCGAGAACGAGCGTGATCACCCAGCCACCTCCCTGGGTGCCGGGAAGGATCGCCTTGGCGATAGCGCCGGCGATAAGACCAAGAATGAGAAACGCGAGAAAACTCATGACTGCACGTCCTTTCGTTTCACGGTCGTGGAAGACGGCCGTTAACACGGTTTTATCAGCATGCTTAGTGCCACGCAATGACCGAGCCCGGACGACATCGAAGGGTCTGCCGGGGAGAAAAACCAGCCGGATCTGCCGGAAGATCGATCCTTCCGCGGGATACCCTTACCGCTTGCCGGACTCCCGCACGCTCAAGGCCCAGGACGTTGACGGGTCTCCGAGCGGTCCTATCCTGCGGCCCGTCAGTGGGGAGACGGTCATGCCTTCGCGAGTCGGACGTGTCAGGCCTTGAGCGAGATGGCGGGGAATTTCTTCCATTCGCGGTGGAAGCGGGCCTCTGCCTCGAGTGCGGCGGATTGTTCCAGCGCGTGCAACCGTCCGTAGCTGAACCCGTTCTCGCCCAGGACGAAGGCTTCAGCGCCGAGTCGGCGCAGCAGCTCGCGGGTAACGACGCTGTCCTGATGGTCTCCTAGGATTTTCTGGACGCTGTGGGCTGCGTCGGCCAGTCGGGCGGCCTTCTTGGGGTTGACGGGGGCAGCGGCTTCTGCTGCATACCGCAGGCGTTTCCCGTCCTTGCGGGCCTCGTGGAGGGCCGGGTGGTCACTGGTGCCGGCAGGATGCCGCCTGGCCTCCCGGGCCGCAGTGCGCAGCCGTTTGATATCCCGTTGGATCAGTCGGGGGATGACTTTGACCGCCCGTTTGGAGGCCAGCGGCGCAAGGGGCGGGTCAGCGATCATAGCCTCCAGGAGGTCGAGCAGCCGGAAGTAGCGGCTTCCGTCCAACGCTTCCAGTGCTTTGGCGTGGGCTTCCTGGTAGGCGCCGCCGAGTTCAAGATCCACCCGGCGGGTGACCGGACCCATAACCAGCTCGCCCGGTTCTTCGGCGACCATGTCCTTCAGGCGCGCATGCATGACCTCCGCGTCGCGGGCCTGACCGAGCACACCGGCGAGCCATTTCAGTTCATTCCGCAGGAAACCCACCGAGTCGGCGTCGTCGAGCAGTTTCCGGTACGTCGCCAGCGCGGAACGCATTCGTCTGGTGGCCACCCTCATCTTGTGCACCGCGTCGTGGGCGTCCTGCCGCACGCGGGGGTCCTGATCCTTCAGGTCCTGCACCTGTTGCCGGAGGTAGGCGAGCACGACATCTCCAGCCGGTCCCTTGCGCTTCGGCGCCGACTCCGTGGAGGCAGGATCCACGTTCAGGGCCCGCGCCAGCTTGGACTGGTAGGCGGAGGGCCGGACGCCGGCACCGGCAAGCCGGTCCTGCACGGACTCAAGCAGGGCAAGGGGACCGGCGACGAGTTCCATCTCCCACTCCCGCCACTGCCGGGTACCTCGTTGGTGGACCAGTACCTCAGCCTGCACCCGGTCATCACTGAACTCCGCGAGAACAGCGTCCTTCGTGTCCCTGAGCCGGTACACGACGCGCCTCGTTTTCAGCCGGGCCACCGGTACCAGCGCCCGGTCTCTGGTGTGCACACGGACCAGCCCGCGGAGGGTGTCCGGGATGCTGTCGGTCTGTTCTCCGAGCGGTTCGCGGAATTCCGTCCGTTCGTCCGGTCCGGCGGGCAACTTCAGGTGCCACCCGGCGTCATCTCCGCCGGTTCTGCGGCGCAGGGTGATCTGCGCGGACGCTAGGCGCAAGTCCTCGGTGTCGAAGTATTCGGCCTCCAGCCGGTGTTCCACGGGCCGGTCAACCCGGACAACGCCGGGCAGGTCCCGGGGCGAAGGAAGAAGGGTCTCCTCCTCGACATCAAACTTTCGCTCGATCTCAACTACGCGTGTCGCGGACATACCGAAATTCTACGTCCCGCGTACCCGAGCCGGGCATGAGGGCACCATCGAGTGCGACGGCTAGGACGAGGCCGCTCCCACTGCCGGGTGCCGCGCCCGAACCCGCCTTTATCCGTCAGCCGCCGGCTCTTCGCGCCGTTGCTGTGGTTTCAGATGGATATACCGGACTAACGGCCTCTCCCGGTACTGTCGCATGACCAGCCCCGTTCTCTGAATAGGGTGCGATGGCCGCCGCCGCTGAACCCCTCGGCGTCAAGGACACTTCTGAGATAAGGCGGGCCGAGTGGTCTCCACCATTCAGGGCTTGGGAGATGAACACAGCGGCTTGGCTCCGGCTCGTCATCCCGACTTCGTCAGCACGGTGGAAACCTGTTCTTGACCGTTTTTCCGGGGAAACATCTCCTTGCTGATCTGGCGGTTCGTCAGCCCTTTCCCGAGGCCAATGGAACGCGCGAATGAGCGTCCGCGATCGTCTGCGTGCCCTGCCAGGAATATCAGCTCCTTCGGAATCGGCAGTAGGGGCAACCACGGCTTGCGCGGCACGAGCCTCGCCAGTGTTCTGCCAAGAAATTAGTGCCCCCTCGCTGTCGGCCTAGGCACTGAACGTCAACGCTGGTCGGAGTTGCGCCACCACGACGTCGGGGTTCTCCTTGGCAAGATATACGGAAATCGGGACGCGGATGTCCACACAAACTGCTGCCCGGTGGGACGGTATTTCCTCGCACGCGGCCCACGCAAGGGGACTCGTTGTCGTGGGTCGTGACTCCTATACTGTCCGTGTGGGGACGGCGCTGATTTTCGGTGTGGTGGCTTCCAGCGCCCTGATTATCGGGGCGTTCGTGGGGGCCGCTTTGAACTGCCCAAGCGGTTCCTCGCGATGCTCTTGTCATTTGCGGCCGGGGCACTGATTACCGCACTGACGTTCGAGCTGTTCGAGGACGCTTACGAGCGTGGCGGAATTTTGCGGGCCGCAGCCGGGCTCCTGGCCGGGGCTTTGGTGTTCACCATCTTGAGCGCGCTTCTGGACCGGTGGGCGCAACCGGGGCCAGACCCGACGCCCGCTGACGAGTTTCGGGGAAGCGCGAAGCTTGACACTGATGCCGCCGCCGCAGAGAAAGCGCCGAACCCGGTGTCCACTAGTGGTGCAGCCGGCATGGCACTGCTGGCCGCGGTGACGCTCGACGGGGTGCCGGAAAACGTAGCCTTGGGCGTGGCCTTGGGCGAAGGTACCGGCGGCCTAGCCCTTTGGCCGCGATCTTCGTCTCCAATCTTCCGGAAGCGCTCGTGGGGGCCGCTTCGATGCGCAGCCAGGGGCGATCGTCCGCGGCCGTCATGGGTCTATGGACTATCTGCGCTGTGCTGCTGGTCGCTGCCGTGGTGCTGGGCGCCGGCCCCTGTCGGGTACGGACCCCGCGACCATTTCCCTGCCGCTGGCCTTCGCCGCGGGCGCCGTCATCGCCTCTCTGGCGGACACTCTCATGCCCGAGGCGTTCGAGCACGGCGGCCCCGCCGTGGCTCTGAGCACGGCCGCAGGGTTCGTCCTCTCCTTCGTACTCTCACTGGCTTGACGGGCAACAGCAGCGCTGTACGTCGGCCCAGAATCGTGCTGACAGGGAACGGAGCCGGACTCAATTGGACGGGACGTCCAGCGCGCGGCAGAACAGAAGAGGGAAAGGCAGCATGTTAGGACTGCCCGGGCCCGTGATGAAGCTTTTTCAGCCGGTTCGCTTCGGGTCGTGTACGGCGCGTCCACCCGGCAGGCCCTACGCCACTCGGTCTCCGGCCACCAGCCGGTTGCCACCGTGTGCCCGTGCAGGACGGGTGCGTTTCTGAGGTTTCCACACAGCTTCCCGGTGAGACAATCATCTTGTTGGATGCGGAGGATCCGGTCGGTTCCGGAAGGGGGACCCGATGGCGCAGGGGAGGGGCCCTTGGAGCCCCAGGAACAATGGTTGGTGAGGGCCAACTTGCGGGAGGCCATCGACCACCTGGTGGAAATGGGGTACACGGTCAGTGGCGGGCAGGCCGAGGACCCGGAGCTTATCGATCCCGGAGGCTCCGCGGTGCAGACGTGGCGGGATGACTACCCGTATGAGCAGCGGATGTCCCGGGAGGATTACGAGCTCGAAAAGTACCGCCTGCAGATCGAATTGCTTAAGTTCCAATATTGGGGCCAGGATCACGGTCTCAAAGTCGTTATCGTTTTCGAGGGCCGCGATGCCGCAGGCAAGGGCGGCACAATCAAGCGTTTCACGGAACACCTGGATCCTCGCTCGGCCCGGACTGTGGCCCTGAGCAAACCCTCGGAACGTGAGAATGGTCAGTGGTACTTCCAGCGATACATTCAGCACCTTCCCACCGCCGGGGAAATCGTGATGTTCGACCGCTCCTGGTACAACCGCGCCAACGTAGAGCGGGTCATGGGCTTCTGCACGGAACAGGAGTACGACACCTTCATGGTCCAAGCGCCGCTATTCGAGAGCATGCTCGTGGCCTCGGGAATCCACCTGACCAAGTTCTGGTTCTCCGTCACCCGCCGCGAGCAGCGTACCCGCTTCGCGATCCGCCAGATCGATCCTGTCCGGCGCTGGAAGTTGTCCCCTGTGGATCTTGCCTCCCTGGACCGGTGGGAGGAGTACACGGCCGCCAAGGAAGAGACTTTCCTGCGGACAGACACGGATCATGGGCCATGGATCACCGTCAAGTCCAACGACAAGAAGCGGGGCCGGATCAACGCGATGCGATTCTTCCTCAACCAGTTCGACTACGACGGCAAGGACACCTCGATCGTGTATGAACCGGACCCACTCATCGTTCGCCGCGGCCGTGAAGCCGTCGGCGACTAAACCGGCCGACTGGCCCCTCGGCACCGCAGTACTATACGTGCAGTCCGACGCCGGCCCGGGCTCTCTGTTGGTGGCATTTCCGTCCGGTAAGAACGTTAGAGAAGCGAATCGCTGATGTGAGACACAGTTTGAAAGGACTGTGCCCATGCCTTCCCGTTCCAGCAGGACAGCAAATCCTTAGGCCGCGACGAGGTCGAGCGCTTTGCATTGGAGACGGGTCGTCAGCTTCGTCTCGCGGCGTCACGTGGGTCCCTTGCATGCCGACCCTAGGTGCCCGTCAATTACTGATGCTCTAGCCGTTCATGGGTCCCACGGCGTGAACATCTTCCGACCCCGGACCGGTGAGCCTAACCGTGCACCGGACAACGAGCCGGTCCGGGGCGTTTTCCACGTCAACCAGCGTTTCTCCCGCCTGGAGGACCGCATAGCTTTCCTCGCCGGTTACTACCTTGAATCCCCTTTTAGCGGCGTCCTGGGTTGCGTTCGTCAGAGCCTCGCGGCGGAGCTCATCCAAGTATCCGGGGTCATCCCCGCGGGCGGCGTCGCCAAAGGCCCATCCGAAAAGCGTTCCGGGTCTTTCCATAAAGCTGAGTTTACGCACGAAGGTGGAAGATTTTCACTGACAGCGGGAAGGAGCCCCACCGGGGCGGTGACGTCCGTAGAACCGCCCTATGTCCGTTCGAAGAACGCACCGCTTCAGTCGTTGGATTCGGTATCTATGACCAAACCCTCGGTCATCGCGTCCGCGTCGGTCTTCTTCTGCGGCGGTCCCGGTGCGATCGTGGTAGATCCCTCGGCTGGGAGAGAGGTTTCTGCGGCAGTGTCCGGATGGCGGGCATCACGGTCCGGTGCGGTTTCCTTCGGACCCGACGGTGCGGCGTCTTATCCCGGGACCGGTGTCGTCCCCCGCACGCTTGACCAGGAATGGTGCTAGTTCGCGAAGCGACTTGGGTGTGACTTCCAGTGGTCTGAAGTATGCCGGATAGGGGTATCGGCACGGTTGATCGATGCCGTGCGCGGGTCGGGTCAACCACTCTGTTGGTCTGTAGGCGGGTGTTCGGCCACACAGAAGAGGTTCCTCTCCAGATCGGCAAGGGTGGTCCACTGCACGTGGGGAATTCGTCCAGGACGTCCCATTGAAAGGTGGCACCGAGGCTGACGAGTCGTTCGACTTCGGTCTGTCGTGACCCCCAGGGGACGGTCAAGTCTAGATGGAACGCCTGGTGCTCGGGGCGAGGACCGGTCCTGGGTTGGAAGAACTTTGCGAACCCTCCGGGGCCAGCACGTGGCAGATAGACGCTGTCACCACCGCGTGAGGGCAGGGCGCCGGTCACGGATGCCCAAAGTGGGCCTCCATGTTGATCGCACCAAGGGTTATCTGATGAGTCGTCATGGTTGCAAAGCTAGCAGGATCCCCGGACAGCGGCGCTGGTGGGCGTTCTAGCCTTCTTCCTGTTCGCGCGTGCGGTGGTCGTGGGCTCCCTCGGAGTTCCCGGTGCGGAGGGCTTCCTGGGCGTTGTGGGTGGTACGGGAGGATTCGGTCAGGTCTTTTGCGTAGGGTGCATGAAGCCGGGGCACGGCGTCGATGAGTTCGTTGGCTGCCATGGCCAGCAGATCCCTCTGCAGGGCGGGGAGGGACAACAGGCCCTGGAGGTAGGCTTCGACTTCGTATTCGCCGACGGTGCCGCCGATGCTGAAGTAATTAAGCCAGAGTTCTCCGACGGTGATCTCCAGCGCTTGCAGTGCGGCCCGCAGCCCGCGGCGCTGTTCTGGTTCGGTGGGATCGAAGCCCATTGTGCTGCCTTAGTCCTGATCGGCCGGCGTCCCGGCAGTGAGTTCGGCGCTGATCTGGTGCAGGTTGGTGTTCCTCTCGCCGCCCGCAGCATCAGGTGTTGCAGTGCGTCCTCATGGCCGATGTGGTGGCGTTCCATCAGGATTCCGCAGGCACGGTTGATGATGTCGCGGCTGTGCAGTGCGGTTTGCAGGCCTTCGCTGATGCGGTGCGGGGCTTCGCTGGTTTGAATGTGGGCGAGGAGCGTGGCTGCCGGGGCGGCGAACAGTTGCAGCAGGTGTGCCGTGCCTGGATCGTACGAGAAGGGCAGCGCGGCATAGATTTTCAACGCTCCGATGCATTCCTTCCCCGCGAGGAGGGGGAGCTCACGACTGAACGCACAGGCAGGAGGACACTGCCGCGCTCCACTGTGGCCAGCGCGGGTCCGACCGGGCGTCGTCCACGAACACGGCTTCTTCGGCCTCCCAGGCTGTCAGGCACGGTCCTTGCCCGAGCTCGTATTGGAGGGCATCCGCCTGTTGGACGACAGGGTCGGTGAAGCCGGCGCTGGTCCGGCGGCCGCGGGCGTCCATGAGCGAGACTCCGGCTCCGATGGTTCCCGGAGTTGCGTCCTTGATGGCCTGGGCCAGGACCTGCACGGCGCGGCCGACTTTCTCTTCAGTCAGGAGAAGGCCCTTGATACGGCCAATGGCCGTTGAGAGTTCATCAAGGGGAGGTTTCTGTTCCATGAGCATTCCTCGGGTCAGTATCCGGGCGGTCCAGCCGGTGTCCTACTTATCGGGAGAAGCTGCCGGGTGGGACCCAGGCGGTCTCCTGATTACCGGCGACGGTGCGGTGTCGAAGAACCGGTAATCCGCCGCGGGGACGTGGATGGTGCCGGCGGCCTCGGCTTTCTCCCGAATGAAGTCGTGGTCAGCCCGTGAGAGCAGTACCTGCCCGTGCGCGTCGGTCTCATAGTCCCCATGTGATTCCTTGGTGATCTTCTCCGACGGGCGCGAGGCATGATCAGGGATCCCGGGTTTTCCAGGAGCCATGTCCGGGTCTCCGAATCGAGTCCGTTCCACTCGTCCTTCAGGCTCACGCCGTCGGCACCGCCTTCGTGTCTAGTCTTTTTTCGGAGGTGAAGTCAGTCCAGATTACGCCGGAGGCCAATCGGACAACAGGGGGCATTGGTGCCGACCCTGCGGGCGGACTTGCCTGCCCGGCCCTCCGTTCGTCTCGGTTAGGTTTCTCTCCCGCGTCCGCACACCGTTGCCAGATGGCGGCGTCTGGTGTGTGCTGAGTTCCCCGCCGTCCCGGATGTCCCGCCCGCTGTACCCCCGGGACCGGGGGCCGGACCAGGTTCGGCGTGTATGTTCATGACCGAATGTTCCACACGTGGTCTTTGAAACTTCCCGGGGGCAAGCGGCTCAAAGGCGGCTAAAGAGCATCCTCATCTTGCTGTCGTTTGGACAGCTGCGGTCCCCGGAAGCATCTGCCGTGAGTTGGAGGCTGGCCCGCCGTCGCACGGTTGGTATTGAATTGTGTGTTGCGGATCAGTTGCAGCAGTTTCTGGCATTCAGATATGGATACGCGGGACAGAGCCCGGTACCTCCTCACGGCGCGGGAGCTGTCTCTGGAAGAGATTTGGATGTTGTATTTCAGCGTTGGTGGTACCGCCGGGCTTTTGGAGCTGGAGGCCTGCACCGGCGCGGGATACTTGTCCTGTAGGTCCTTCTCTTGCCCCGCGGAGCTTCCGACGGCTGGGACGGGGATTCCCGGATCAGTTGTCCGGGGGTACCTGTTCCCCGCGAACGCGGACACAGCTGACGTCGTTAGTCCTGTGGCCGCCGCGACCTCCTCAACCGGCACGCCCGATGCGAGGGCGGCAGTGATCTGTAGGTCACGCGCTGCTTTCGCCTGGTCGAGTGCCCACTCTGCGGCCTCAACCTCGCCGATGCTGGTGACCGCCGCGGCCAGCAGCCGGTCGCGAACCTCCGACATCTCGGCGGTCACCTCAGGGGCGCGCACAGGGGCAATCCGCGGATCTTCGTCCAGGATCGGATTTACCGGGGCGACAGGCAGAGGGAGGGTGCTTGAATCTGCTAAGTCTTCCACGATGTCTGCCTTTGAACTGTCCACGGAATACTCCCGGTCATGAGCTAACGGTGATGGCTGGGGATGAGGAGTCCCCGCTCATTCTGCTTGTTCAGAGGTTACCGCAGTATTCGGAACCGGGGGACAAGCGCAGAGGTCGGAAGCGGGCCGTTGAGCCGTGGCCGGGGCACTCGCCTGAGCGCGGCGGACAGACTGGGTCCTCGTCAATGAAGCCCCGTCGGTTTGTGTCAGTGGGCCGTTCACGCGCTCGGTTGGCTAATTCTCCTGAGGGGCTTTCGGGCGTTCAGCTATTTGCGACCAACGGGAGGGTATAACTGGCGTGCGAGGTAGAGGGCCGTTTCGAGTTTGTCGCGTACTCGCCCGTACGTATGTTCGTCCGTAGCGTAGGGATGGGTGTGGCTGGGGCCACAGGGGTATGCCTTTCCCGTTACCGGGCCAGCCGGGGCGCAACGCTGCGTTCTGTATTTGATGAGGTCGCCGCTGGACTTTTCCCCGGGCGTCCAGAGGGGTAACTATGACCGAAGCGTTCGAGCTTTTTCACGACGGGAACCTGTCTTTCGGGTGTAGGTTGAAGGCTCCCGATGGGACGGTTGTGGCGGTATCGGGCCCGTTCCCGGACAAGGCGTCGGCTGTCGGGGGTATCCGTGTTGTCCGTGAGTGTGTCGGAATGGCTTTGATCACCGATCTGTACCCCATGCCGGGGGATTTTCACGAAGGTCTGGTGCGAACGGTATGAGTACTTTGGAGAGCATGTTCACGTACTCCAGCGCGCTGGAGCCCAGCGCTTGCACCGCGGGGACGTTTCTCATGGATGCCGTCACCGGGGTGGTGGTGTGGTCCGATGCGCTTTACCGGATCCACGGATACCAGCGCGGAGAGGTCGTGCCCACCGTTGAGCTCGTCCTCGCGCACAAGCACCCCGGCGACAGGGCAAAAATACGGGAATTGCAAGCTGGCCTGGTCGAGGCCGGGGGTACTTCTCCAGCTACCACCGCCTGATTGACTCCCACCAGCGCGAACACAGCGTACTGAGCACCGGGCAGGCCGTCCTCGACGCGGAAGCCAAGCTCGTCTCCATCACCGGAATCATGGTGGACCTGACCTCAACCGTCCGCGCCGAAACCGAATGGGTCGCCAGGGATGCCGTCGCCGGAGCCGTCCGCGCCCGTGCCGTCATCGAAAGAGCCATAGGCTTTCTCATGGGACGGCTCAGCATCGGTGCCGATGCAGCTTTCGCTCTGCTCTGTGTCCACAGCAACCACACCAACAAAAAACTGGCCGCCCTAGCCTCCCAGCTGGTCGGCCTTGCCGAAGACCCCCGCAACACGGCCGCGCTCACTGCGTTCATCCATGACCTTCAACACCACACAGTTTATGCCACTGCGGAAGGCCAGGGCACGCCCCGTGAGGGTTAGCTTAGGTATGGGAGCGGCAGGCTACTGGTAGAGGTCTCCGTGCCCGGGCTTATTGCTCATGGTTCCTCCTGACGCCCTGTTGCGTTTGCTACGTGGCCTCTGACAATCGGCCATACCGTTCTTCGGTGTCGTCAGTGTTGTCCGAGGCTTCCTCCGGCCGGCGGGATGGTACCTTGGCGGTCTTCCGTGCCTCTCTCGCGGTCGGCAGCGCTCAAGGTGTCACTCGCGGCCGTGCCGTCCGAATCGCCATTGGTATTCACGAGGCCGTTGGTCTGGTCGAAAGGCTTGTCCGGGGAACTGCCACGAGTCGACTCGTCCGCGGGAGGAGTCATTTCCTGGGCGATTCCCTCCTCTGGGAAGACGCTGCCCGCCGTTCCTGTTGGAGGCACAGGCATGGGTGGCGCACCGTTGGTGGCCCGCGGCGCCCGATCATCCGCGGGTTCTTTATGCCCGGTTGCTGCGGCGACGCCTGCGGCGGCGGCCGCGGCGATTCCGGCTCCGGCAATCACCTTCCCAGAGACGCCGGCCTTGCCGCTGTCCCCAAGCGACCCGGCCGCCGCGTCGATGCCCGGCGTCTCGGTCGTGGCGCCCTCGCTGACGGTTCCGCGCCAGGCACCTGTGGCATAGCCTTCGTCTTCGATAAAGGCCTTGAACCGGTTGAGGTCATCCTCGGCCTGCCTAGCCACGATGCTCAGCCTGTCGCCGATTTTCTCCACGACGCCTTCGGGCTCGTATTCAAGCAAGAGCTTGAGGGACGTCTGGCCGCCGCCGAGGTCCTCGAACGTCACAGACCCTGCATTGGTGGCGCCCTCGGTCGCGGCCCATGCGACCTTGCGGTCCGGTATTTGTTCCAGGATTCTGGCCTGCCATTGCCTGCGTACCCCGGCAATTTCCGCCACCCACTCCAGCCGGTCGTCGCTGAGTTGACTGACGCTCTTGACCCCGCCCATGAAGTGGGGAAAGTCTTCGAACTGGGTCCACTGGTTGTAGGCCACGCTCACCGGAACGTTGACCAGGATCCGCTTTTCAACTCGGGTGCTCACGGTGTCTCCTTCGGTTGGGTTTCGGTAACTGACGAGAGGGAATAATCATCAGTGTACTTACTATATCCATGGCGGTGCATCGTCGTCGAGTATCAGTTCGTATGCTTCGACGCGGCGGTCCGTGGTGGTGGGTGATTCGGGGTGTCGGCGCCGGAGGAAGGATTCCGGCGCCGCCGAGTGCCCCGCCCTCTTGATGCTCTGTGATTGCTGGGCCATTCTCTTTCACGTCGACGTGTACGACAGCCCGAGTTTGGAACGCCCACATCCGCTGTTGGTGCTGGCGCCGCGCCGGCCGGGGACAGTGGGCCCGGTCAGAACCACGGCAAACAAGGCGAGACCGGATAGGAGCGAACGAACTGCAGCCATGCTGCGCCCTAAATGTGGTGCTCGCCGGCGAGCACTTCCGATCATCAGCCCGACCGGAACATAGGGCGGCGGTTCGAATCGCGAATCGACGGGATGTTCAGGCCGTGTCGGGGTAGCTGGACAGGATGTAATCCGCTGCGGCCTGCCCGGCCATCCGGCGGCGGCTGTTATTTAGGTTGATCCCGCAGCGCTCCATGGCGGAGCGGAATGTGATGTCCTCTGCCGGGGTGATGTTGTGCAGCAGGCACCAGCTTGTGTATAGGCCGTAGAGGCAGTCCGGTCCCAAGGGGCGTTGCGTTTCATCGGGGACTGTGGCCTCAAGGAGGAATTGTTCGAAATGAGAGATGGCCATCAGAGGCTCTTTTCCACGGGTGCATTTCGTGCCACCGTGCTGCTACAGCGGCTCTCTTTGCGGCCGTGCACCCGGCGGCAAAGGTTCCATCTGCGTCCCGAAAGTACGACGGGGACTGTTCTGAATCTACGGAATCCGCACCCGATTGTCCACAGTTTTGATGCTCTGGAGCTCGGTGCATGAACTTGCCTCGCCTTCGCTAACTGGGTCGGTTTTTCTACCGTCGATAGTTGCCTGTCGGCGGACCTTGAAACACCTGCAGGACATCCGGGCGGACATTTGCGCGCGGCGTCCCGCGTCCTACAAACCGCCCGGTAACAGTCTTGCGTGCTGGTACTCGGAGGCCAACTCAAGAACACACGCTGAACCCGAATCACTCCAGGGTCCAGCGAAATTAGTCGGGGATTTCGATCTGGAAACCACATCCACAGCGCAGCAGCCTGGTGGGAATGCTCACTTCAGGGAATCCGTCGAAAGAATCACCAACCGGGACCGACGAAAAGATGGTGCCTACGGCGGACCGGACGGTGCGCATCGGCCGCCCGCAGTGGAAGTACAGTCCTGCGCACTGCAACAGCCCCGTTCCCGGGTTAGGACGGCGAAGAACGAGGGCAAGTTGGCTCAGGGTGGCAGGGTGGGCATAGAAGAAGGAGCACTCCACGCAGGTGTAGGCGACGTCGACTAGGGATCCTTTCGGGGGAGCCAGGGCCTGGACGGTCTCAATGGCCAGATGCATGTCGGTGTCGCAGGTTGTACACCATAGGCGGTGACCGCGGGGAACTTGCGCGCCTGATGGCTTGCCTGAGCGGGAAACGGTCGACATGACAAACTCCTTTGTCCCGGAGAACCGCGTCCAGGATCTGCTGGCCGTGGCCTCACAGTGGTGTCCGTGCGGCTCACAATAGCGTCGGAGTTGAGCACTGGCAAGCAGTGTAGTCACGCCGGACTACTGCGGGGGTGTTCCCGGTTTACGGCAGATATTCGCCGGTACTGGTGCCGACGAAGTTCGTTCTCGCTTCAGCAGGGCACGGCGGGGCCCGCCGACTCCTTCGCTTCCACCACCGGGCGACGCTTCGCCAGCACCGGACCGACTTCGTGCACGTACGTCGCTGGGGAATCCTAGGCCGGCTGCGGAAGCTATCCGGACACAGCGCATTTTGGTTCTTGCGGCACCTGCCGAGGTGCGTATTGTCGCTGCGCCCGGCAGGCTGGCTCCACACAATCGGAGGGAGTCTGGAGCCAGCTCCGGGTAGCGGCACCTGGGGGTGCGCCGTGTGGCGTCCCCTGTCGGTGCCACGTCCCACGATCAAGATAGGGGCCAGATCTGCACTTTTGCTTGGAAATGCAAAAGGGATGCCTTTAGCCTGGCGTCCGTCCGGCGGTGACGACGGCGCCCGAGCCCGGATGCCCAGTGGCATACCGGGGCTGCCGAACAGGCCGGGATCCCTGCCCGCGCGCTCCGGGCCCACGTTGCTGCGGCAGCCACGGCCAATGAGTCCGCTCCGGTGTGCGGGATCGGCTGGAACACCGTGGCAGCTGTCGGCTCCGTCGAATCTGCGCATGGAAGTTATGGCGGCAACAGCCTCAACGCCGCGGGGCAGTCGAGCGGCCCCATTATGGGCCCGAGTCTCGATGGAAACGGATTGGCCGCCATCGCCGACACGGACGCGGGTGTCCTGGACGGCTACGCCCGCGGGGACCACGACGTCGGACCTATGCAGTTCGGTCCCTCCATCTGGGATTTTGTAGGACGGTCCGGGAAGGGGGACGGAATAGCGGACCCGTTCGATATCGACGATGCCGCCCTCAGCGCGGCGGCGTATCTTTCTTGGGGAGCGCCGCCGCCTTGCTCGTTGTCTGTCAATCCGAGTCGTATCGATCGAGGATGGGCTGCACCTGGGAGCCCTTGTGCTGTTGGCACTCCACGGCTCCCTTGCAGAGCTCGACAGGTCCGGATCAGTGATGTCCGATTCCTGGCAGAACAGGAGGGCGCAGGAGTGGTGCCGGATCATGGAATTGAGGAATTCCTAGATTCCGACGAAGGTTTGGTGCGTCCAAGCGCGAACGCCCGCTAACAAGGACGGCGAACCCGACCAACGATCAAGGAGGTGTCAGCCCAGTGATGACAGGAGCTCCTCGCAGGCCTTTTCACAGCGGCGGCACGCTTCAGCGCAGACCCGGCAATGTTCGTGCATTCCGGCGTGCTGCTCACACTCATCGCCGCAGGCTTTGCATGCGATCCGGCAAGTCTCAACAACGGTCCGGGTGAGGTTTGCATCGTACCCGGTGTGGCGGGAAAGGACGTTTCCGGTAGTGGCGCAAATGTCTGCGCAGTCCAAGTTGGTGCGGATGCACTTTGTTAGCTCGGCCACCATGTCCTCGCTCAGGCAGGCATCGGCACAGGCGGTACAGGTTTGTGCACATTCGAAACACGCAGCGATGCAATCCGCCAGCTTCTGACGGTCGACGCCGCCGATGTCTCTCGGATAGGTTTCCAGCATTGAACTGATATAACTCATTGGTCTGCTCCTGATCCATGGACGAGAAGAGGACCGGCGGGCCGCCGGACCCTTTATTGACAGTAGCTTTACTACTCTGGGTTTGACCACCCTGAAGAGGCGGCGGCAAGCTCGCCGGGAGAATGGAAAATGTCCCGGAAATTGCCATGGATCACAACCTGGGGCTTACGTGCGATCCAATCGGAGGCTCGTGCAAGTCCCCTCCATTGAACGAAACGCCATCGCCGCCAAGAAGGCCAGCAACGCCTCCCGGACGGCTCGGATGGGGACGGGCGGCACTATGCAAGTCTCGACCAAGTCGTTGAACGATACGTCAGACCCGGGATCGACATCGCCGCAGACGCCTTTTTCATGATGTTTTTAGACTCGATCGCCCCTACATGGATGCCGGAGGTGTCGGGCTGGCGCCGGCGGGGTCATAACTGCTTAGCACGACACCCCTTAGTGCCGTTTGAATCGGCCTCACGCGTCGAAGTGCGTCCGGACGGTCGGGTCATGGGACACTGACACGACCACCGAGGCCGCGATGTCCCGGAGTTTGACGTTTCGGGTGCTGGAAGCGATCTTCAGGATCTTCACGGCCGTTTCCTGGCTGCAGCGGTTCTGCGCCATGATGGCGCCGGTTGCCAGGTCGATGGTGGTCCGCGACTCCATAGCCGCAATGAGGTGGGCTTTTGCCTCGGCCAACTGGCTGATCCGCACGGCCAGGCGAAGCGCCTTGGATGCGTGATATGAGTACGTTTCGACCATGCTGATGTCCTCACTGCTGAAGCCATAGGACCGGGTGGAGTACAAGTTAAGCCCCGCTTCCGCTTCTCCCTCAAGGATCAGCGGAACGGAGAGGCTGGATCCCACTCCCTCTTCCAGGGCCGCCGTAGTGTAGGCGGGCCATCGGTCGTCAATAGTCAGGTTAGGTACATGCACGACGACGTGCTGACGGATCGCCGTCAGGCATGGCCCGTCGCCAGTATTGTATTGGGTTTCATCCAGCAGGCTCGCCTTTTTCGCTGCTGGCTACCGTCACTGGCTTTTTCCGCTGAATCAGCGTGATGCTGCAGAACGCGAGTGCTGGGTCGGCCAGGGCGACGGCCGAGAACTCGGCGAGTTCGTCCAGCATCTCCTTCACGTCCGAGGTTTTCAAGACAAGATCCTGCAAGTGGTCCACGACGAGATCTGGAGGCAGCAGCTGTAGTTTGTTGGCGATGACTGGCCCCATTCCTCATTGTGCCCTGACAACAACCCTTTGACGGGGACACCGGAGGACGGCGACGACGCAGCGCGCGCGGCTGTCTTTTGAGTATGCTCCGCCGCCGCAGCAATAGCCAGCAGGTAGTCACATTGGAGCTGACCTCCTCACGTTGACGACGCCGCCGTGATTGGGCGTTGACCTGTGGTCAGCATGGCAAGGAGCTCCGACTTCGAGGATCGAGACCGCGGCGCCAGGTTGCCGCTGGCGTGATGCAGGGGTATGCGCTTGCGGGACATTGTCATTCGAAATAGCGGCGGAGGGTTTCGAGGTCCCTTGCCATGCTTCTTGGTTCTGCAACAGGGGCGGAGATCTCCGCCGTTCGAATCAGCTTCCAAGCCCAGGGACGTTTCCGTGACTATAAGCAAGGACGCTGTCGACGGCGTGATTGGTGATCCAGTACTCGATCAGCCTGGGTGTGACAGAAGATTTGCCGGGCGCTTCCCAGGGGAACGCGGCAAAGGAGGATCTGATCATTTCCACCGTGCCGATGAGGAAGGGCCCGAGGTCCCCCTCCCGAACTGGTGTGAGCCGGTCATCAACCCTCGCGACGTCCGGGCAATAAGAACGACGGCGCCTACGAGGAGCAGAAGAATTAGTCCCGCGTACGTGAGCTGGTCGGCTACCTTCGCTATGACACCGCTGCGGAGCTGGAGCTGCTCAACGAGTTCTGGGAGCTGGATCGGATCTTAACCAACTACCTGCTGCCCCAGCAAGAATTCTCGCCAGGGGGCGGGCGGTCGGCGTCTGCGGGCTGCGGCACGGGGCTGCTGCTCAAGCTTGAACCGGTGCAAAACGCCCGGCAGCCTTGCCCACTGTCACGCCCGGGTACCAGGCGCGCCGCACAGGTCAGCTCGTGCAAATGAGCTCTGGACACAGATAGTCAGCAGGCTTACTATCTGGGTAGTGGCTTCCGGGCGGCTGAGACCGCCCGCGGTGCCTGTAGGGAGTCAAGACGAAATCCGCATCTACCTGGTCAAGGGAGTGAACAATGACAACTGCACGGGACATCATGACCGGCGGCGTTGAGTGCGTTGGTGAGCATGAAACTCTAATGGACGCCGCACGGAAGATGCGGGACCTTGATGTCGGGTCGTTGCCGATCTGCGGCGACGACAACCGGCTCAAGGGCCTACTGACCGACAGGGACATCGTCATCAGGTGTCTGGCCGAGGGCGGAGACGCCCGCACTGTCACAGCTGGCGAATTGGGCCAGGGCAAGCCGGTGACCATTGGCGCAGACGATTCCATCGAGGAAGCAATCCGGACCATGCAGCACCACCAGATCAGACGATTGCCCGTCATCGACGGCCACGACCTCGTTGGGATGCTCAGCCAGGGCGACATCGCGCGAAACTATCCCGAAGACCGGGTGGGGGAACTCGTCGAGTTCATCTCCTACTAAGCCGAAGAGCATGGCGGGCACTCAGGGCCGACGTGCCGTCCCCTGCAGGGGACGCAGAAAATCCGGAGTTGCAAACTAGGGAGAATGCAAAATGGTCAGCACAAACCACACGCCGGCGACAAAAATCGCCCTGCAAAGAGCTTCACAGGCCGTCGGCGCCGTCTTCCTCCTCGTCGGGATCCTGGGATTTATACCCGGCATCACGACGAATTACGAATCTTTGGGTATGGCAGGGCACGCCTCCACGGCGCTCCTCCTGGGGTCTTCCAGGTATCCGTCCTGCACAACATTGTCCATCTTGTCTTCGGCGTGGCAGGCCTACTGATGGCCCGCACCCCTGCCCAGTCCAGGAACTTCCTCCTCTACGGTGGCATCGTCTACCTCGTGCTGTGGCTCTATGGTCTCTTCGTAGGTCATGAGAGCCCGGCGAACTTTGTCCCGGTCAACAACGCGGACAACTGGCTCCATCTCGTTCTGGGCCTGGGGATGATGGCGCTGGCACTGCTGCTGTCCCGAAGCACGGGCAGGAGGCAGTCCCCGACCCGTTAGTGGCCACTGGGTCGGGACACAACGCCCGAGCCTTGCCGACGCCGCCTGCTCTTGGCAGCGGACCGGGATGCGGTCATGCTGGTACCTGACGGTTCAGTCCACGGCCGGTAGCTTGGCGGTGGTGGGGCCTTGCAGGACGTCGCCGGAGGGTGTGAAGCGGGATCCGTGCAACGGGCAGTCCCAAGTGTGTTCGGCGTCGTTCCAGCTCAAAACTCCGTGCAGGTGGGTGCATACCGCCGACACCCGGCAGGTGACGCCGTCGACAGTGGAGACCGCGACGGGACTGCGGCCGTGCCTGACGATAATTCCTGCACCTTCGGCAGGAACCGTGTTTGCTGCAGTGTCAGGAGCGGCCGTTTCGGCTTTTACCCATCCTTCGGCCATGGTTTTAACGGTGTCGGCGTTGAGTCCGACCGCGGAGGCGGCCCCGGCGGGCGACGTGATCCTATGGTGGATGGTATCGGCCCAGGGAGGTGGCCGCCCAGGATGTCCGCGGTGATGGCCAGTGAGGCTGCGATGCCGTTACTCATGCCCCATTTGTTGTAGCCCGTGGCGAAGAGAATCCTGCCTCCGCCGCGGGGCAGTTTGCCGAAGAACGGCATGAGGTTGGTGGCCCGGTAGTCCTCTCCGGACCAGGTATGGGTCGCTTCCACCCCGGGGAAGTGCCGAATCGTCCAGTCCAGCAGTTCATCCAGGCGGGCCCGGGGCGAGCGTTCCCTGCCGACGTGGTGTCCGTTGCCGCCCGCGATGAGGATTTCCCCGGTGTCGCTTGGGTACGTGCGGAGCGAGCGGCCGGGCGTCTCAGCGGACAGATACATTCCGGACGGGACGGTAGTCGAGGCCGGAACCCGGAACGCCGCGGCGTAGGACTGGGAGGCTCTCAGCTTGGCGAAGTACAGGCCGCGGTCCAGGATCGGGGTGCCCGTGGCCAGCACGACATGCCCGGCGCGAACGTCGCCGGAGTCGCTCCTGATGGAGAGGGTCTTGCCGTTGGTAACATTTCGGACCCGCACCCCTTCAACCAGAATCCCTCCATGGGCGCGAAAGTCCGTCGCGAGGCTCTCGAGGACGTCCATCGGGTTGAACTGGGCTTGGTCCGGGAGGCGGATGGCGCTGCGGGTGGGGAAAGGGAGCCCGGGATCGGCCACTTCCTCGACAGCCAGGCCCGCTGCACTGCTGACCGCAAGTTCCGACCGGATGCGGTCCGCCCCTTCATCGGATACTGCAAAGGTGTAAGCATCCCGGCGCTGGAAAGGAACCGCGGTGTCCTGGAGATGCCGGAGCAGCCAGGCCTGCCCTTCCCGGTTGGCTTCGACGTAGGCGTTAACGACCTTCTGCGGGTACTGCCGGCGCAGACCGGACAGAACCGTGCCCTGAAGGAGGCTCAGCTTCGCGGTCGTGTTGCCGGTAGTCCCTGCCCCCACGGAACGGGCCTCCAGGACTGCCACCGACATGCCGGAGCGCGCGAGAAGGGCTGCGGTTGCCAGGCCGGTGATCCCGGCCCCGACGACGACGGCGTCGTAGGTGGATCCCGGCGAGAAATCATCGACCGGAATCGCCCGGTGTCCGTCCAGCCATAGTGACGTCATGACAACACTTCCTGTCCCTTGAGCGGAGTCATCAGGCGGTCCAGGATCTCCGCGATCGGGAGAATCTGCTGCCGGTATTCGCGGCAGAGAATGTCCTGGACGGCGGCAGCGGCCTCCGGGTTCTCCGACGCCGTCGCCTCGGCGGCGTAGATGACGCGGAGGTTGTGGCCGAACGCATCCGCCGCTGTCTGTGCGATGCAGTTGTGCGTGGAGACCCCGGCGAGCACTATCGTGTCGACGCTCCAGTTCCGCAGCCGGAGCAGCAGATCCGTTCCCAGGAACGCACTGTCCCGGGTCTTCACCATCTGAGGCAGACCTTTGACCGCGAGCCCGGGGACAAATTGAGCTTGTGCCGTGGCCCGGAAAATGAACCCCTGATCGTCCTCCAGCATGTTCAGGGTCCAAGTCGACTTGTCCTCTTCGTGCTCGGTCTTCACCAGCAGGACTTTCGTGGCCCTTTTCTGCGCTGCAGCGATCAGTTCATTGCAGGCAATGGTTACGCCCTCCCGGCGATTGCTGAGGACCGGATCCTCGAAGAAGGCATTCTGCATGTCAATGATCAGTACCGCGATCATTGACGGTCCCCCTTCGTTGGCCCCGTCCACGCCAGCAACGGGCTCAGTACTGCTGTCGCCTGGCGAGTGCGCCATTCGCATTCCTTCGCGCAGTCTGACGCGGGCGCCGGGGACCCCTATCAGCGTTGCCTGACCGCCGCCCTCGGCTTCCAGATTCAGGTGCACGAGCCGATGCTTGCGCTCTTGGGCCAGAACCGTGAAGTGGGAACCGGCGAGTTTCAGGACTTGCCCCTCCTGGACCTCACGGAGGCTGTGCTCGAGAGACGTATCGTGGCCCGCGGATTTCTTGCTCATGAATCCGACCCCTTTTTGTGCCGCTGCCGGTGAGTATCCCGATTCACCGTAGCGGGTTGCCCAGGACGTGCCCCCGTCGTTTCGACCTCCCGGTCCCGCTTGGATTGAGGAAACAGCGTGTGCCACGGCGGGTTCGTTAGGCGGCTAGCACTCATCAGTATGCTTACTATATGCCTGTCTGTATACCTGTGCCAGAGGCCTCGGCGACTCCCCATGACAGGGGGCTGTGAAGGGCAAATTCGTGGTGGCCACGGCAAGCCTGGTCCCGTCGTGGGCGTCCGCGGCACTGGGAGGCCGCCTGCTTGACCTCCCCGAGATCCCAGAAACAACACCATCAAGAAAGTAAACACCTACGGCTTCGACATCACCATCAACCCCGTGCCACAGCCTGACGCCCGTATTTCTTAATAGCGGGACGTCGGCCGAGTCCGGGCGCGAGCGGAGGCGAGGCCGGGCGCCCACCGCCCGCACCCATCCCTTCCAACACTTCAATCAACGACTCAAGGGAAGACCGTCGAGGCGTCCAACCTAGGAGCTCGCGCGCCCGCGCAGTGTCCATGATGGGGCGCCGGCGGCCATGTCGATCCATCCTCCGTCCGTGGCCTGCAACCGCAAGCGCCAGCTGACTTCGACGACGGAGCGCAGCACCGGAAGCGGCAACGGCAGCAGCCGCCGGGTGTTGAACACCCAACCCAGTGCATTCGGATCGAGAACAGGCTCGGCCGCGATGTTGAACGCGCCTTCAGCCCGCCTCGCCAGCACGCGCCAATAGGCGTCCGCGACGTCGTCGGCATGCACGGCCTGGAAGATCAGCTCCTTCGGAACGGCCAGCAGGGGCAACCGCGGTTTGCGGGGACGAGCAGTGCCAGGGCACGGCCCAGGAAGTAGCGGCCCACCTCGCTGCCGGCCTCGGTGCTGAAAGTTAATGCCGGCCGGAGCCGTGCCACGACGACCTCGGGGTTCTCCCGGGCGAAGGCGTCCAACAGCCTTTCCTGCGTGGCCTTGTCCTCGCTGTAATGGGACCCCTCGATCCCGCCTGCAGGCCAGCTCTCGTTGGTCCGCCGGTTCTTGGGAGCGGGGAGTATGCGCCCACGGACGAAGCGCACACAACGTGTCCGACTCCGGCCGCCCGGACGGCTGCGAGAACGTTCGCCGTTCCGGCTACGTTCGCCTGCCGGAGGAGCTCCCGATGATGGTTGGGCTGGATCAGCCAGGCCAGATGCACTACGGCGTCAGCCCCTCGAAGGCCCTTGCCAATGCCGCTTGGGCAGACGGCTCGCCGACGTCCGCGTGGCGCCACTCCACGCCGCTGTACGGGGGCACATCCCGATCGGGTTCGCGGCGGGCAACGCCGACGATGTCGAGATCGGCCCGCCCGTCCGTGCGGGCTTCGTGGAGCCGCTTCAAGAGGGCGGAGCCCACATGGCCTGTCGCTCCGGTAATCACTATTCGCACGTGCTACTCCTCAGTGAGTCGACGGTTGGTTCAGATGCAAATCAAGACCGCGGTACTGTCCGTGTGCATCCGTTTCTCCTAGGCACGAGACGCTCAGAGCTGGCCTGAGAGCGGGGATGCGGGAGAGCGTGAATCCAGTGAGACTCGTGAATGGCATATTGGATTTATCCGCTCTGAGATGGCGGAGTCGCTGCGCGGCTTGGGAGTGGGCCTCGATGTTTCCTTTGTTCGGAGCATTTTTGCTGGTGCGGATCCGCTCCACGACGGCCGTGGTGGACTGTTCAGGAACGTAGTCGAGAATGGCTACGCGTCCTCCGTAGCCTTCAACGGCGGATGTTTCTGCCAACATCTCCGGGCTGTAGTCGCCCCCTTGGCGTAGATCTCAGGACGGATCTTTTGGATCAGTGGAATCGGCGTGGCCGTTTCAAAAACAGTCACGTAGTCGACGCAGCTGAGTGCGGCAACGACGGCGGCCCGGTCCCTGATGGTGTTGATGGGGCGTCCTGGGCCTTTGAGCCGATGAACGGAATCGTCGCTGTTGAGCGCCACTACTAAGACGTCACCGAGTTGTTTGGCCTGGTTGAGGTATCGGGTGTGGCCGCGGTGCAGAACGTCGAAGCAGCCGTTTGTGAGAACGATCTGTCGCCCCTCCGCTCGGTGCCGGGTGATATGCGTGAGGAGCTCGTCGGCGTCGACGGCGCTGTCTGTGAAGCTACCCAGATAGCGGCTGAGGTCCGCTGTGCTGCAGACGGATGTCCCGGGACGGTGAACGGCGATATCTGCCGCGGCCTGGGCGAGGTCCATGCAGGTGGTCAGCGGTAGCGACGCGGTTCGGGCCAGTGTTAACGCGGCGACGAACGTATCACCGGCCCCCGAGGCCTGCTTTTCCTGGACGGGCCGCGCCCAGGTACGGTGAAAATCCCCGGACCTGGGCAGCAACACGGTCCCCTCCTGTCCAGGGTGACAACGACGGCATCCGCTCCGGCTGCCTGGAGCAGGGCGTCCCGGTGGGCGACCATGACGGCGGCCCTGTCGGATCGCGGGTCGAGTTTCAGGCCGAGCATATCGGCCGCTTCCTGGGCGTTGGGAGTAGCGAGGTCGGGTTGCAGCTCCGCCCAAGCGCTCGGCTGGTGGGCATCCACAACCACTAACATTTCCGATCGAACCCGAAGTCCGTCCAGCAGCTTTTCCCGCACCGCGCCCCGGAGGGCTCCTGCGCCGTAGTCGCAGACCACGACTGCTTCGCGGTCCAGCAGCACCTGCGGGATGACCACTGCCAGTGCGGACAGGGCCTCTTCCGCAAACTCCCGCTGCACATCGTCAACCCGTAAGAGCACCTGGGCGCTGCTGGTGATTCGTGTTTTGGTGGTGGTCCTCGCGCCGGGCAGCTGAACGACGCCGGTGGTGTCCACTCCGGCTTCGCGCAATTGGCGCAACAGCTCATCGGCGGCTTCGTCGCGCCCGGCGATTCCGGCAAGGCCTACTTTGGCACCGAGCGCGGCGAGATTCATGGCCGTGTTGGCTGCTCCGCCCGGAGCGAACCTCCGGTGCTGGACTTCCACTACGGGGGCCGGAGCTTCCCGGCAAAGCCTTTCGATGGAACCGGACCACCAACCGTCGAGCATGACATCGCCGATGACCGCAATGGACGGTTGGACCGAAGCCAGCCACCGGGGCAACCATTCGGTCAGCCCCCGCTGCTCAGCAACATTGCGTTCTCCGACGGCGTCAGCACCGGGATGCTGGGGTCCGTTCATCGCTGACATATGCTTCCTTCCCAGTGGAGTGCCACGCAGTGAGTGGGGGCGGAGGCCGCGGCGCCTTTGCCGGCAGATGAGGCCCCTACCTGGTTCAGTACCCCGTCGGGGGTGCCTTCACACCCTTTCCCTGGGCAATCGCGGTTCCGGGAACTCCCGCCTCAACTGGGTTCCTCCGCCCGCGACGACTGCGGGGCCGCTAGCCAAACCACAGAACCGGGACTTAGTGTGAGCCCACGACTGGAACAGCGGACGGACAGGACTGCGTTTTGGAAGAGCTCGCGCCGGAATTCGGAGGGCCGGTATCACCGGCTGGGGAGTCGGTCCTGTTCTTGAGAAGTTTTCGGATGTCGCCCGCATCGCAGTATTGCGGGGCGGGGGACTGGGCGACCTTCTGTTTGCCCTGCCCGCCGTCTCCGCCCTTGCGGCAGCCTACCCCGGGGCAACCGTTACGCTCCTCGGAACGCCCGGCCACGCCGAGCTTCTCGGTGGCGCCCCTGGCCCGGTACGCGACGTGCGGATCCTGCCAATAGCGGAGGGTCAGGCCGGGACTCGAGGACCCGGCAGCGACCGCGGCCTTTTTCGTGTCCGTGCAGCGGGAGAAATTCGACCTGGCGGTCCAACTGCACGGTGGGGGACGATTTTCCAATCCTTTCCTGCTGCGGCTGGGGGCCCGTCACACTGTGGGCTCGCGGACGGCGGATGCCGCGCCGCTGGAGCGCACCCTCCCATACACGTATTACCAACACGAGCCGCTTCGCGGCCTGGAAGTGGCAGGGCTGGCCGGAGCTTCGCCGGTCGGGCTCGAAGCCCGCCTTGAGGTGTCGGACCAGAGCACGGTCCAGGTCCACGACCTGCTGCATCGCCGCGATGACAGCCCGGCGACCCCCGTTGTAGCCATTCATCCGGGGGCCAGAGATCCTCGACGCCGCTGGCCGGCTGAACGTTTCGGTGAGGTCGCGGCGGCGTGTGCAGCCGATGGCTGCCGCGTGTTGGTCATCGGTAGCGCGGACGAGCGGAAACTGGCGGGCGAGGTCGTGGAGGCCGCCGGGTCGGACGGGGTGGTTTCCGTGGCGGCAGGTTCGGACTTGGAATCCTGCCGTCGCTGCTGGGCGGATGCGACGTGCTCCTGGGCAATGACAGCGGACCCCGGCACCTGGCCCAGGCGCTTGGAGTTCCGACTGTTGGTCTGTACTGGGTGGGAAACCTCATCAACGCCGGTCCATTGGGCCGCAGCGTGCACCGTGTCCATCTTTCCTGGGCGACCCGGTGCCCCGAATGCGGCGCTGACATCACGCAGGTGGGGTGGACGGCTGCCCGCTGCGCGCACGATTCGTCCCTCCTGGCGGGGATCAGCGCGGCGGATGTCTATCGGGACGTGCGGCTGTTCACGGCCAGGAGTCCTCTTGCGCGTGGCAGATGAGTAGCTCGCGGACCTCGCAGCCGGGAGGCTGTGAGAGCGCGAATATCACGGCCTGCGCCACCCGGGCAGGATCGTTCAGGCGGGAGTCGTCCCGGGGTTTGTACTGCTCGGGCCGGTCATCGAAGAACCGTGTCTTCATACCGCCCGGGATCAGCGTTGTCACTCCGATCTCCGCGCCGGTCTCCGCGGCAAGGGCCTGGCTGAACCCGATCACGCCGAACTTGGACGCACAATACGCTGAGGCCTCGGGCAACGCCCGTTTGCCCAGTGTCGAGGCCACGGTGACCACGCGCCCGCCGGAGGACTTGAGGTACGGTAGGGCCGCCCGCACAACGGAGACCGTTCCGAGAAGATTGACGAAAATGACCTGCTCCCAGTCCTCGGCCGGGACGTCCTCGAGCTTTCCGCACCGGTCGATTCCGGCGGCCGTGACCACGCCGTCCAGACCGCCTAGGGCCTCCGCTGCTTGCGTGACGGCGGCCGTCACCGCTGCCCGGTCCGCTACGTCGACTTCGATCGCCTTCGCCGCGGACACGCTTCGGACATCGCGATCGAGCACGAACGGCGTGCCGCCGGCTTCGAGGACGGCCTCGACGACGGCGGAGCCGAGTCCGGATCCGCCTCCGCTCACCAGGACCCTGCCGGCACCGGGGAGGGCGGGTGACGTGACTTTTTCATGATGTTCCTTTCTTTGTGCCGGCCACTGTCCGGCCGGCTGACGTGGCGGGCCGGTTTTGGTCGGTCCGCCAAAGCTGTTCAGCCCACCCGGGCCAGTGCCGCCGCGAGTTGGGTCGTGGAGCGCGCCGGGTGGTAGGGCAACACCAGGCAGCGGCCGCCCCAGCTCTCCATCAGGGCGGTTTCGGGCAGTTGCGTGAGGTCATAGTCGCCGCCCTTTACCCAGAGGTCAGGGCGCAGCAGGTCAAGGGCCGTTTCCGGGGTGTCCTCGTCGAAGACCAGGACCGCGTCCACGCACTCGAGGGACAGCAGCAGTTCCGTCCTGTCCTGTTGGCCGATGATGGGACGGGAGGCCCCCTTGATGCGGCGGGCGGAGGCGTCTGAGTTCAGGCAGACGATGAGGCAGTCTCCCAGGCGCCTTGCAGTTGCGAGAGTGCGGGCGTGCCCGGCGTGCAGGAGATCGAAGCACCCTCCGGTCGCCACCACGGTGCCGCCGGCTGCCCGTACGCGGCGGACCACCGCCAGGGCGTCAGCTCCTTTCCGCGGAAGCGGCGGTGGTGGAGGCGCGGGTGGAAGGGCGGCGACGCCGCCGGCAGCCAGGAACTCGGCAGCTTCCCGGACGGCGCGGCGGCAGGACTCCTCGACGACGCCGCCGGCCATAAGATGGGCGGCGAGGCTGCCAGCCAGCCTGTCGCCGGCACCGCAGGCATCCGAGACGGCGGTGGGAGGGGCGGGGAAGTGGACAGGCGTCGGGGATGAAGCGCGCACCAGGGTCGCACCGTGACCGCCCTGCGTGACCAGGACTGCGTTGCTCTTCCACCGGCGCAGCAGCGTTTCCGCGATTTCAGGCACACCATGCGGCGGGCCCGGCGACCCGGCCGTGACGGCTGCCGCGGCGGCGCGGGCCTCAGAAAGGTTCGGCGTCACAACCGCGATGCCGGGGACGGGATCGGCCCCGGCCGGGTGCGGGTCCCAGATGACGGGAACGCTCCGGGCGAGGCGCGCGATCATTGCGCGAAGGGCAGGGTGCGACGTCAAGCCCCGGCCGTAATCCGCCACAATCAGTGCTCCGGAACCCTCCACCGCTTCCAGCATGTCCGGCGTTACGTCGGGCGCTGGACGGACCTGGCATCCTTCATCAAATCTGGCCACCGGGTGTCCGTCTGACCGGAGCCGGGTCTTGACCGGGGTCGGTGCCCCCGAGTGCCCTGCCACCACGGTGATGCCCGCCAGCTCCCCGAGGAGACGGCGGCCAGGGTCGTCGCTGCCAAGTGCCGTCACGAGGCAAACCTGGTGTCCGTCCCCGCCAGCATCCGGGCCACCAGGCCGGCGCCCCGGCTCTTCCCCGGACGTGTGAGACGTCGACGACGGGGACGGGGGCGTCCGGGCAGAGCCGGGTGGCTGTGCCATCCAGATCAACGTCGAGCAACACATCACCGACAACGACGATTTTCATGGCCGGGGCCCCTGCCGCGTTCCCCGAAGGCCATGGCGATCGACCTCGGCGTCGAAAGCCCGGCAGATGGCATGCACGGCAATCAGATGGCACTCCTGGGCGTTGGCGGCGGGCCCTTCGATGGCGATCGTTTCGTCGCAGTTGAGGGAAAGCGGGTTTGGACCCCGTCCGGTCAGGGCCCAGGTGGTGACACCCATCCGGGCCGCGGTTTTGGCGGCCCGGAGAAGATTGGGGCTCTTGCCGCTGGTGGACAGCAACATCAGGATGTCCCGGGGCGGCCGTGCGCCCGGACCTGCCGCGCGTAGAGTTCCTCAAACCCATAATCGTTGGCGATGGCTGTCACCGCCGAAGTGTCGGCGTGCAGGGAAATGGCGGAGAACGGGGCCCTTTCGCCGTCGAAGCGCCCCACGAGCTCGGCCGTAAGGTGTTGAGCCTCTGCCGCGGAACCTCCGTTCCCGGCGGCGAGCAGCCGGTTACCGGCCAAGAGTCGGCGGGCGAGTTCCTCGCCCCAGGCCGCCAGTTGTAGGGACTGGGCGCGCAGAGACTCCAGGGCCGGCACAATGTTGCGAAGGTGGGCCTCGACGGCGGCTGCGGGGTCCGGAGCGGACCACGCGGCGACGCCTTCGCCAGTGCCTGTCGCCTTCCCGGACCGCCGCGCGAAAGGTGCCGGGAGTGGCACATTGGCAAGGGGCAATTCGGTGCTCACAGCGCTGCTCCTTCCACGGGGTGGAGCCGGTCGCGGGTCTCATGCCGCCGGCCGGCGGCGGTTCCGGTGAGTGTCTGCAGATACGCTTTCTCGGTCTCCGCGGCCACCCTGTCCCAGCTGTAGCGGGACCGGGCACGCTGCTGGCCGGCGCGGCCCAGAGATTGGCGCAGCCCCTGGTCGGCCAGCAGCCGGGCAAGGGCCGCGGCCGTTGCTTCCGGGTCCCGGGGCGGAACGTGCAGACCGGTACTCTTATCCACCACGGTGTCCCGCAGACCGCCCACCGCTGCGGCTACAACCGGGATGCCGCAGGCCATGGCTTCGAGGGGGACGATGCCGAAGGGCTCGTACCAGGGTGTGCAGACGACGGCATCAGCGCTGCGGAAGATGCCCGGCATGGCCTCGCGGGGCACCTGTCCCCGGAAGGTCACCTGCTGCCGGACGCCCAGCTCTGAGGCGATGGCCAGCAGGCGGCGGGCTTCGGAGTCTCTTTCCGTTTCTGTGGCGTCCCCGCCACCGCCGACGACGAGGAGTTCGACGTCGGGAAAGCCTGCCGCCCGGAGCAGCGGCAGAGCCCGGATGACCACGTCGACGCCCTTCCGGGTCACGAGGCGCCCGACGGAGAGGATCCGGTGGGTCCGGTCGCGCCGGTCGGCCGGTCCGGAACCCGGGAAGAGGTTCAGGTCCACTCCGCACGGTGCGATCGATATCCTTTCGGGCGGGATCCCCATTGCCTTCAATTCGAAGACCTCGTCGGAGCAGGTGGCAATGATCCGGTCGACGTTGCGCCCGACCGCGGGCTCCAACCACTGCCTCTCAAACGGGCTGGTGTCCGCGTTGCCTTGATGGCGGCGCTTCACAGTCCCCAGAGCGTGGAATGTCTGGACCACGGGGATATGTTCCCCGGCGGGCCCTTGGCGGGTCGCGTCGAGGGCCGCCAGGCCCGACATCCAGAAGTGCCCGTGGACCAGGTCCGGCCGGTGGCGCTCCCAGTCGCGTGAAATTCCACTGGCCAACTCTTCCATGAAAGGAAGAAGGTCGTCTTTGGGGACGTGGCGCGCCGGCCCGGCCTGGATGTGGACGACTTCGACCCGTGGAAAGATCCTTACCCTGCGCGGGAGGTCGTCCGCGTCCCGCCTCGTGTACACCGTGATGTGGTGCCCACGTCTCGCCAACGCGGCGGATAGCGCTGCCACATGGACGTTCTGGCCGCCGGCGTCCACTCCGCCGAGGGCCGCCAGCGGGCTGGCGTGCTCGGAAACCATCGAAATTTTCACTGGCTCTTCCTTTCTTGGGTTGGCATGAGAAGCCGCCCGGTCCTGAACCGAGGGCCGGTCAAGTCCTCCAGCAGGGCATCCCAAGCCGCCAGGAACGCGGGCAGTCCGTAGCGGGCCAGAGCGACTTCGCGGGCGACACCGCCACGGCGGCGCGCCTCCTGGGGATTGTCGATGAGTAACCGGGCGGCACGCACCAGGTCGTCCACGCTGGTTGAGATCGCTCCGGCGTCCGGGGGACCGCGCGTACCGCTTCCGTGGTAGCCAAGACCACCACCGGCATGCCAAGGTGCATTGCCTCAAGCAGTGCCAGGCCCAGGGAGGTCCAGCGGAAGGGATGGAGGTAGACCCGGTAGCGTGACATTTCACGGTGCAGCTCATCCATTGGCAGGTCCCCACGGACCGTCAGCCTCGGGGCCGGGATCCCCACGGCATTTGACAGTCCGTCGCCGCCCATGCCAAAGATCCGCACCGGCGCTGCCGCGGCAAAGCGGCCCAGCAGGTCCGTTCCGGCGACCCGTCCCCGCCGCACCGGCTCGTTGACGACGGCGGCCAGCTCCGGGACCTCGCCGGTGTAGGCGGGCCCGGGATCGGGGACGCCGTGTTCGATCACCAGCGTCGGGGTGGTGCCGTTATCCCAGAACAATTCGTTGAAATGCGTCACGTGGACAACCGGAATGGACTGCTGGTCGGCCAGCATGTGGACTGAGTTCGGCACGTCGCCCCGGGGACTGTTGTGTTCCACGTACGCAGCAGGCAGGTCTTTGCCGGGCGTCCGGCCCAGGGCTCGGTTCACCTCCGCCAGTTCCTCCGGCCGTTGCAGGATGACGGCATCCACGCTGTCCGCATCGAGGGCATCGAGCCGTACCTCACGAACAGAGGAGGGCCAGGGACGGCCTGCCCGGCCCAAACCCCAGGGCCCACCCCGGGGAGTACAGGCAGGAGGTACTCGTGGCTGCCCCGGACGAACGCATCGGTCCAGGAGCCGTGCATATGCCAGAGAAGGATCCTCATGGGTGCCGGACCTTTCGGCGGGTCGACAGCGAGGACACCCCGCTGATGAGTCGTTCCACCGCGTCCAGGAGTTGTTCGGGAGCCACGGACGACAGGCAGGGGTGCCCGGCGACAGGGCATTCCGTTGCGCGGCTGAACCGGCAGGGTGCCGTCTGGTCGCCCAGGAGTTCCAAGGGGACGCCATAGGGTGCCCAGCGGACCGCGGGTACAACCGGGGAGAACAGGCACGCCACCGGTGTCCCCAGCGCGGCCGCCAGGTGCGCCGGGCCGGTGTTTCCCGTAACCAGGGCCTGGGCCCCGGCGAGCACGCCGGCCAGGGTCTTCAGGTCCGTACGTCCCCCGAGGTCCAGTGCCGAGGGTCCGGCGACCGTGGCCGTCAACCGGGTCTCGCCCCGGCCGCCGGTCACCACAACGCGGTGTCCGGCTCCCTCTAACAACTCGACCGCCGCGGCGTGGTGCAGCGGCGGCCAGGCTCTTGACCGCGCAGCGGCCCGGGGTGGACCACGACGTAAGGTTCCTCCCCGACCAGGGGGCGCACATCGGGATATCCCTGCACCCGAAGCCTGCCGTCATCTCCCGAGGGCAACCGGAAGCCGGCCGCCTCCGCAATGCCCAGGGCCCGCTCCGCTTCCGGCTGGTCCTCGGGAAAATCCTCGCCGGGACGCAGCCGCACGTCCAACAGGCTCCCGGCGTAGTCCGTGGAGGCCCCGGTGATGCGGTCTACACCGGCCAGCCGCAACACCAGGGCCAGCGGCAAGGGGGATTGGTGGAAGGACGTCAGGATGACTGCCTCGTCAACCCGCGAGTGCCTGACAAAGGCAGTAAGGACTTCCAAATGGGCGTTTTGGACGTTCGGGGCCGGCTTTACGATCCACGGACAACTCCAGCTGTAGACCTCCGCGGTCCCAGGCAGGAGGGAAGCGGCAGGCTCCCCTTCCGGCCCGCACAACAGGATGACGTCGTTGGGAGCACCGCCGTCGTGCCGCCGCCCGAACGCCACGGCGCGGATCGCCGGGCCCGCCAGGAGGACGTCGCCCATGCCGTCCAGCCGGGCAACCAGGACCCGGCTCATGGGATATTCCTTCCGGAGGGCGCCGCCAACAGGAGGTTCACCGCGGAAAGGAGGTCATCAGCCACCTCCGGCGCGGCGTCAACTTCTGCAGGCAGGGTCAGGGGCGTGGGAACCATGATGCCCCGGACTCCTGCCGCGTGGGCGGCCTCAACATCGCTGCCGATGTCACCGACATAGGCGGCTTCGGCCGGCGAAATTCCCAGCCGCCTGCAGGCCCGGTGGATCAACCCCGGCGCCGGCTTCCGGCAGCCGCAACCGTCCTCGGGGCTGTGCGGACAAATTTCCCACACGTTAAACGGTCCCAGTAGCTGCTCAACCCGGGAGTTCACAGCCGTCACCTGCCCGTACGTCAGCAAGCCGCGGCCAAGCCCGGACTGGTTGCTCACCACACCTGCGGCAATGCCCAGGGACCTGAGGCGCTCCAGCACCTCCCTGGCATGCGGCATGGGCCGTACTCGGGCAGGATCGCCGTTGTAGGGCACGTCGCGGATAAGGGTCCCGTCCCGGTCGAAGAGGACTGCCCGCAGGGACGGTCCATCGCAAGGTTCCATAACTGCCCCGTTCCCCGATGACGCCCCCGCTAAACACCCCCACGGGTTCGCTCCGGGACTAAACTCCGGAATCAGAACCAAGGAAAGGGGGTCGCGATGGGCGGATTTCAGGACGACGGCAGGCCGGTGCTGCTGGTCCTGCGGGCGCTCAAGCTCGGTGACCTCCTCGTGGCCGTGCCGCCCTCCGTGCGCTGCGTCGCGCCTACCCCGAGCACCGACTGCTCTATGCCGCGCAGGGCTGGCTCGACGAGGCCCTCGCTTTGGTCGGCGGTTATGAACTGCTGCCGACCCGCGGGTTGGACGAGCCGCTGTCCCTGCGGCCCGGGACTGTGGACGTAGCCGTCAACCTTCACGGCCGCGGGCCCGAAAGCCAGGGCCGCATCGAGGCCCTCCGGGCAAACCGGACCATCTCACACCGTTCCGGCCAGGCGTCGGGGCCACCCTGGCTCGAGGGCATCCACGAGCGGGAGCGCTGGACGCGGCTGATACGGTGGCACGGAATCGACGCCGACTCGCAGGACCTGTTCCTCGCCCCGCCAGGCTTCCCGACACACCTGCCCGGGGCTACCGTCGTCCACGTCGGCGCTGCCTACGGCAGCCGGTTATGGCCTTCGGAGCGTTTCGCCGCCGTCGCCGCTGAGCTGCAGCGGACCGGACACGGCATCGTGTTCTCGGGCGGAACAGCAGAGCGACACCGCGCCCTGGGAGTCGCACTGCAGTCGGGAACTGGTGAAGGTTCGGTCCTCGCCGGGAGGCAATCGCTGGGGAGTTTGCGGCGCTCATAGCGGCGGCGCGCCTGGTGATCACCGCCGACACGGGAGCGGCCCACCTGGCGTCCGCCTTCGGCCGCCCCTCCGTGGTGATCTTCGGGCCCGCCACGCCGGAGGAATGGGGTCCGCCGCCGGGGCCGCACATCGCGCTCACTAAGCCGGAGCTTCGCCGGGGCGACACATTCGCCCGGGATCCGGACCCGGCGCTGCTGGGCGTGTCCGTTCAGGAAGTATTGGAAGCGGTCCGCGAGCTCGGCTTGCGGTGAACCTCCGCCTCGGAGAACCGCTCCTGAAGACACACGAGCACGCGCGCGAGCCGGCGGGAAATCTGCATCTGCGACACCCCGAACCGCCTGCCCAGCTCCGACTGGCTTTCCTCACAGAAGTACCTGCGATACAAGAGCTCCCGATCGGGAACCGACAACTTTCCTATGGCCTGACTGAGGCAGATGAGTTCTTCCAGCCGCCCCAACGCCGGATCCTGCACCGCGACCCCTCTGCCGGCGGCGGACCTTCGCTGTGCGGATCCGCGGCATCCAGTGAATCAGGCCGCATGCTGGAGGCCGCGGCCAAAGCCTCACCGACAGCCCGGACAGGCACGCCCAACTGCCGCGCCACTTCGGCGGGCGTGGGGTTCCGGCCCAGGGACTGGGTCAATTCCGGCTCCACGAGAAGAATTTGGGCACGCAGATCTTGAACGCTCCGTGGGGGCCGGACAACCCAGCAACGGTCCCGTAGATATCGCTTCAGCTCCCCGGTGATGGTGGGCGCGGCGTAGCCCGGAAAACTGACTCCCCGGGATTCGTCGAACCCCGGGCCGCCTTGACCAGGCCCAGATAGGCCACCTGGATCAGATCCTCCCTTTCACGCCCCCTGCCCGCGAAACGCGTTGCCAGCGATTGCGCCAGATCCAGGTATTCCAGTACCAGCTGGTTCTGGAATGCCTCACGGAGCTGCCCGTTCCGGGACGAGTAGTTTTTGGATTCATCCATGTCAGCATGTCCTTTGACCATGGGTTTCGGTAAGCCCGTGGCAGGACTTAGAAGCAGGAAAACATAAGCTTGCTTATAATTCAATACTTCTTCGTTCCCGGACATTGATGACAGTACGAAAGCGCAGGTCGGGGCACCCGCCCGGCCGCGAATCCGGCAAGATTTCCCGCTCCCCGGGGATTCGAACAGAAGACCCCGGCACGGATCCGCCACACGGGCCGTTCAAGGCCGAGTCTGGAGCGGCGTCGAACAAACCCTGAGGCATCGCTGCTTCGTCCCCCGGCCAGAGGCGTCCGTATCCGCGACATCGCTGCCCGTAGCCGGCTATGGACTATTGGTAAGCGTGCTGATAATTCTGGTGTTGTCAACGTCGCGCGCAGAACCAAAAGGGAAAGGCAAGCTGATGGGAATTGGAGACAACGTCCGCGGAGCAGCCGAACACGCTCTCAAGGACCTGGCGGGGCTGTCGGAGCGGACCGACGACGGCCACGTCCCGGAGCCCGGAGACCCCGACGAGACGACTAGGGGCCACTCGTCGATCAGCGAGGGATCCAGTGCGGAGGCGGCCGAGCGGGGGTCGGCAGGCCGCACCGACGATCCCGTGTCGGAGAACGGCCCGGAGAGCCCCGGAGTCGACAACGACACTGACCACCATGCCCCTGCACCATCCCGCGACGAAGCAACAGCAGATGAGGGTTTCGTCCCAGGTCCCCCGCAGGGTGTGCCCGGGTTCGGCGGCCTGCCGGAGCCGGACCGCCCCGAAGGACTCCGCGCCGACCCGTCAGAGGCGGACGAGGACCCGACTGTTTCCATGGGCCGCGGGTGAGGGTACGAACCACACCAAAAGATGCTCGGCCCGTGCGTGAATGTGCCGGGACGGGTACAACCGATCATCGTTTCGTGTATTTCAAGGAGGCAAGACATGGGTGACGGAGATATAACACGGAAGCCGGGAAGCGCTGCGGATGGCCGCGAAGGCGATCCCGTCGAAGGGCAGCCCGAAGACGTGTCCGCGAGGGACTCGCTCGCCGGGGACATAGCAAACAAGATTGACCCGGATATGGGCACTCCGGAAGAGGGCGCCGATCCCGTTGAGCCGAAGTCCCGGGCCGACTAATGGGGAACGGATCCGATCCGGGGCCGGACCTGCGGCAAGTCATGAGGGAGGGCGATTGGGTTGTTCGTGTTCCGGACCTCGGGCGTGCGAGTTTGCCTGATCGACCTGACGGCAGGTGAATTGGCCGCAAATACGGCCGTTTCTTCGGTCCCACAGAGGCCCAGCAACTATGCAGCATTAGGTCGTCCACCCCAAGTGGCCGCCGTGCCTTGACTCGTTTAGACACTTATCCGCGCCTAAATCAGCTGGACACTGATCAGGTCGTGATCGTCGATGCAGTGGAAGGGCTGCCTCGAAGGGGCGGATCAGTGGCGGGTCGGACGCCGCGGTGGACGCGGACTTTGGAGTGAATCCACGAATCTTGCGAGTTGTTCCCAGAGGATTGCCCACCCGTCGAAGTCTGCGGATACGGCGGCGTCTTCAGCCTCCCGGGCCGCCCTGAGGACTGCTTCACCGGAGGGGTTATCTGAACCTGGAACTGCCGGCGGTCAAGCAGGTCCCGTTTCCTGGTAATCAGGCCTTCTGTCTCCAGGCGGGTCAAGACGCGGCCGAGAGTCTGGCTTTGTACGTACACTTTCGCGGCAAGCTGTTCTTGATTCAGCGGGCAGGCCGCGACAGCTTTGAGGGCTATGACTGCGGCCCGTGTGAGGCCCAGAGGTGCGAGTGCGTCATCGTGGCGGCGCTGGACCAGGCGGGCCGCTGTAGTAAGAAGCAGGTAGCCGTCCCGGACGTTGGCCTCGGGGTCTAGGGGCATGGATGGCGGCCTTCAAGCATCATGTCTCCTTTGATCTGTGCTGGGGCTCGGCGTTGTCACGACCCGAGTGAACAGCTGCGTAACTCTACACTAAGCATGCTTAGTAACTGTTTGGCAAGCGTGCTTACCCAGGCGCGTAAGTGCTGCCTGCTTATTATGCGCATCCTCGGGCGCGGGTCCATTGTGCGCATCCTCGGGCGCGGGGTCCATTGACCCACGCTGGCCCTGAGGCAAATATGTCTTGCGCAACCAATAGCAAGTGTGCTTACTATCTAATTAGTAACCGTGCTTACTAATTCACCGGCACTGCGGGTTCAGGATTCACCTGCGGACCCTTCCTGAAAGAGAGCAACGATGACAGAGAACCAATGGCCCCAGACGACTCCCTCAGCGTCCGCTGATGAGTACCCGAGCACAGGGACAATGCCCTCCGGTGGTGTGGCGGGCTCTGCGTCCAAGAAGGAAGCAGCGAAGGATGAGGCCGCCGATGTGAAGCGCCAGGCCGCAGACTCCGCCCAGAATGTGGCCGAGACCGCCAAGACAGAAGCCTCCAACGTAGCGGCCGAGGTGAAGACCAACGCCAAGGACCTCCTGCACCAGGCCAAGTCCGATCTGACCGACCAGGCCGGCACGCAGCAGCAGAAGGCTGCGGAAGGGATCCGTGCAATCTCTTCGCAGCTGACCATTATGGCCGATGCCTCCGATCAACCCGGCGTCGCAACAGACCTTGTCCGTCAGGCTGCCGAGCGGTCCCAGTCAGTAGCCTCCTGGCTCGAGAACCGGGATCCCGGATCACTGTTGGAGGAGGTGAAGTCCTTCGCACGTCAGCGCCCCGGGACATTCCTCCTGGCCGCAGCCGGTGCCGGACTCCTCGCCGGCCGGCTCGGACGAAGCCTGCAGGCCGGAGCCCCGGACACGCAGCAGGCGCCGTCGAAGCCCTCACATCTGTCCTCACCGGCAGCGGCACCCGCCCACCAGGAGACGGTTATCGCCGCAGGAGCCGGCGACCGGTTCTTCGACGAGCCGGCCCTTCCCGGCACGTCCGGTCCTGTGTCGACCCAGACATTGCCCTCCGGCACGGCGGCTGATGCCACCCTTCGGGATGATGTTCCCTTGTCGAACCGGGAAGGCGGCCAGCTATGAGCCACCAGGTACCGGAGCCGCCTCCAACTGACGCGCAGGGGAAGGCGGAGACGGCCTCCTCGGCGATCTCCTGGGCGATGTCACGCGGGACATGTCCACCCTGATGCGGCAGGAAGTGGAGCTGGCCAAGGTCGAACTCAAGCAGTCCGCGACCCGCGCCGGCAAGGGCGCCGGGATGCTGGCGGGTGCCGGCGTCGCAGGCCACTTCATCCTCCTGTTCCTGTCCCTGGCGCTCTGGTGGGCGCTCGGGACGGTAATGGGGCTCGGCTGGTCCGCCGTCGTCGTCGCCGTAATCTGGGGCGTCGTCGCAGCCATCCTGGCGGCCATGGGCCGCAAGGAACTCAGCGCGATCAAAGGCATGCCCCAGACCGCCGAGACGCTTCAGGAAATCCCGCCCACCCTCAAGCCCACTCCCTAGGTACAGCGAGGAAACACGATGAGTGAAAACCCGGATGTCATCCGAGCAGATATTGAAGCAACCCGCGCGCGGCTGGGCACGAACGTCGATGCCGTAGCGGACAAGGTCACCCCGTCCCACATCGTCCAGCGGCAAACGGACAGAGTCAAAGACGCGGTCTTCGGTGCGAAGGAGAAAGTCATGGGGTCTGCCGACCACACTGCGGGCACCATGCACTCGGCCGCTGGCAGCGCCGGGGAGCACCTGAGCGACGCCGGAGCCGCGATCGGGGATGCCCCCGCCCAACTCAGGACCAAAACACAGGGCAACCCGCTGGCGGCAGGACTGATCGCTTTCGGCGCCGGCCTGCTGGTCTCCTCCCTGATCCCGGCCAGCCAGAAGGAACGCGAAGCCGCGGATGCCCTGAAGTCCGCGGCCGAACCGCTCACCACGGAACTCACGGAGGCCGCCAAAAACGTGGCCGAAGGGCTCCGCGAGCCGGCACAGGAGGCCATGGAGAACGTCAAGGCAACAGCCACCGACGCCACCGAGCACGTCAAGGCCGAGGGCCAGGGCGCCGTGGCGGACGTCAAGGACCGGACGACCGAGGCCAAGGACAACGTCCAGCAGCTCTAGTCCCGCCTGAACCCGGCGGCCTCCCTGCGCACATGCGCCGGGCGGCCGGCCGATGTGTTAACCCGATGAACGTCGAGGCGGTCCGCCAGCCGGCCGAGCAGCTGAGCAGTAGCTCCGCGGAAGGGCTGACGCTGGCGGGTCCTGAGCGGCCCGGTGGCCGAGTCCGTCGGCAACGCCATCGGCCTGGGCGGCGCCGTCCTCACCGCCTGGAACATTCTCAAATGGCCGGTGATCCTGCTGCTCGTGATCCTTGCGATCGCCATCCTTTACTACGCCACCCCAAACGTGAAGCAGCCGAAGTTCCGCTGGATGAGCCTTGGATCGGCCATCGCCCTGGTGATCTTCCTGCTCGCCTCCCTCGCCTTCGCCTTCTACGTGGCCAACTTCAACAACTACGACAAAACGTACGGTGCGATCGGCGGCGTCATCGTCTCGTTGCTGTAACTCTGGATCGTCTTCCGGACGGAGTTCGACGCAGAGACTGGAACAGGGCAGCCAATGAGGAACAGGCGGACCTCCTCGGCACTCCACCCAGCGGCGCCGGCAAAATTGACCGCGCCTAGAACTAAGACCGCCGTGCACCTGCCAAGCAGAGGCACGAGGCCCGGTACTGGGCGGGCCGTCAGTCACGTATTCTCGGACGCATACGGTGGCTGGCTGAAACCGTATGCTGGCGTGGATTTGCCCCGTCGTTGTTCCGGACAGCTCCGATAGCGATACGCGCACTTGAAGACACCGTCGATGTAGCTGGCCGCGTTGTTACGAGGGTTTGCACCCCGGGGATTGGAATGTGCGCGAAGTCGCCTCAGACACTTCGCTCCGGCATCCCGGCCAGCAAACATGAGGGGCGGCCGTTGGCAGGTCGTGTTGTGCAGCGTCCGTGAGTGAGGGGTTGTCGGCGAAGAAGTCTTCTGGAGGAAGAGAATTACGGCTTGCGATCGTGTACGAGGGCTTCCAAGCGACAGGTCAAGGTACGTCACCCGCGGACCTGCCTTGGTGGGCCCGGAAGGTCGTGCAAAGGCAGCCTTCCGGGTCCAGATGTGGGCACGGTCATCAGTCTTTCTTGAAGGCGTCCTTTACCTTTTCGCCAGCTTGCTTCAGGTCCGCCTTAACTTGATCGCCTTGGCCCTCGGCCTTGAGGCGATCGTCGCCCTTGCCTGTCCTGCGGCTTCCTTGCCCTTGCCGGCAAGCTTTTCAGCCGCATGGTCGATCTTGTCACCCAGACCCATGGTGTTCCTCCTAGGGGTGCGGCCCCGGCGGGTTGCCGAGGATCACAATTTCATGCTAGCTACCATCCGCGGCAGTGAACAGCTTGCGATGTCCGGGTCCCGGCGGGCCCCCATGGCGAGCAGACAGGGTCCACGCTTTCCTCGGCGGAGGCCGTTGTCGGGTCCGACGCCCTGCAGGAAAGCTTGGCGGGCAGTTCGGCGAACGCACACGATGATGCAGCACCTCTTCCAAAGCATGCCCTTATGCGGCGAAGCAGCCGCGCGAAGCCCAACAAGGACCTGTTTCCAGGGCTTCGGCGCCTAGGAGATCAGCCACGTGGAACTGATCGGCACTACTATCTCGCGGCTCTTGGATTGGTCTCCAAATATCAGGGCAAGAAGACCGGCCAGGTGGACCAGCCGGCGCAATGGGCGGCGCCACCGAAGATCGCTCTAGACACCAGCAACATCCACCACTGCCTGGTCGGCGCCCAAGGGTCCCTGCTAGCGGAACCGCACGTAACCCGTGGTCTGGCTCCTACGTGTACACAAACGGAATCGAATCTGGTGCCGGTCCCGCTATACAACCTGAGGCTCGAGTCCACCGGACTCGCCCTCAACGACGGCCCCGACCTGAGCGCCGACGTCATGCCGGACGGTTTCCCGATGACAGTTTCACCGGATGCCGCGAGGAATTCGCCCCGCACTGGAGGCCGGCCTTCTGGCACTCATCCAGGCGCCGGCCGAAGTCGAAATGAAAGAACCCGACAACCCCAAGGAAATCCCTTCGACAAAAATCCACGAATTCCACGAGATAGTCCACACGGGCTGTTCGTTCCTCGTCGGCGCTCCGTGAGCTCAACCGCGGGGCGCCGGCTGGCGACAGCGAAGGATAGGGGCTGTAGGAACAGCAGTCTCGGATCGGGCCCAGTTCCGGGCCGTTCCGTGTCCACGACAATCGCCGATAGCTCAGGGCAACCCGACGCTGTTACCGGGTTCGACGTCCTTGTCGCGGGCGTCCGGGACGACTAGGCTGGCCACCTCCTCCAACGATTGCCGCGGACGAACGGACTAACCATGAGCATTTACAACCCGGAAAACGATCCCTCCAATGCCGACAAGCCCGGCAGCAGAGACGAGACAGGGCCGCCGGCGGCGATGCCGCGGAGGCCAAGGATGCCGCCGCCACGGCCAACCCGGATCCATTGGAAGGCAACGTAACCGGGCTGGAGCCTGGGGGAGGGGTACCGCCGGGGAGACGCCTCCGGCCGAGGACTCGATGAGTGGGGACCAAGGCCAGGAGGAGTGAGTCGAATCAGCTCCCGCTCTACAGTCGATACCGAAGGCTCTGATAGCTGATCCGCGGAACGGTGGCACCGATCCATCCCGGGGTGATCCGGTTGCGGCCAAGCATGGAATTGACTGAAATCCTTTTTACCCTTGGGATGGGTGGAGCGCGGGCTTCCGCGCGCGGGTTCATGCTGGAAGGATGCCAGTATGAGCGAAAGTCACGACGAGAAAACACGAAAGCATCACCCACAGGAAGGCTTCGCCGGTTCACCCACTACGCAGCAGATGCGTACTGTGGGTCAACGCCGACGTGATGCTGAAGAGAAGCTCGAGCATCATCTGGAGGAAGCCCGACACAAGGATGCTCCCCGCGATGACAATGCTGTCAATTAGGCGGAACGGGGCTGTAGTCAGCAGTGATTTTCCTGCCGTCCAGAACGAGGATCGGCTCATCGCAGCTGTCCGCTTGGATACTGATGGCCAACCCGGGCGTTGCCGACGACAAGGACGGCGTAGGCGCGGAGTATCCCCGCGAGGAAATTTTGCCCCCTGTCCTTTCCCGACCCGGGGACTTAGTCTGGGAATTCCTTCCGCTTCAGGCACGACCTTAGGGGTAGTCCATGACTCTTCCGCCGCAACGCGAACCCGACCCGTTTCCGCCAGACCCCGGGCCGCTGCCCGACTCCCCGGATCCGACATCCCCGTGCCTGCGCCGGGGTCTCCTGACCCGACGTTTCCTGGGCCAAGCCCTGTGCCCGATCCCGGGCCGAGGCCGTCCGGACCCGATCCCACCCGTGACTTGTAGGGCCCGGCGTCTATCCACAATTCGCCTCCCGAGTAGAAGCTCTAGATGCGCCCTCACGCGGGATAGCCGATCCGCCAGTTCTCCAAGTTGGGGGATCGGAGATTCGATCTGAGTCAGCACACTGGGGCCCGTCAGAACCGCTGACCGGCAGGGAAACGCGACCTTCGGACATCGCCGAAGAGTATGCGCCGCGATCTCCTGCCTGCCAGTTAACGTCTCGAGACCTGTGCGCGCCTGACGAGCTTGGAAGCCTCCGGTCGTCATTTGACTTGTAATCCCGACCAATCTATGGTTGGTCAGTTCCCGCCATCGTCCCCTGAGGCGGGACGACGTTACGTGACCGCCCCTGCAGTTGTAGTCTCCCCCAGACTCCTGCGGGGGCGTTCTCGCTGCGGGCCCCGCTCGTGCAGTTCAGCAGCGCTGCCCTGGCTGTTGCAATCAGATCCGGGCTGGAGCTACTCCAGTAGCCGCTCTGGGCGGGAGCGACCGGAGGAATCAGGGCGCCTGAGCTATGAGAACGGGCGGCTTGGCTCCGGCTCCTCATAACGAGTTTCGTCAGGGCGGCAGGACCATGTTCGTGACTGTTCTTCCGCCAGAAGCTGATCTGGATGTTGGTCAGGCCTTCCCCGAGGTCGATAGCGGTTCATCTACTGCCTTTGTGAGGGTCGGCGAGGGCCATGCACACCTCGGTGCCGGAACTGTCGGGCATATCAACATTCAGAGCCGCAAATCGGGGCGGGAGGGCAGGGATCCGCCGAAGTGCTGCATGGGCGGATCCTGCTCCTCCGTCGACCCTAAACGACTTTGGTGACGGCCGAGGTCCGATTGTCCTAACGGATATACCTGCGCGAAAGACCACTTAAGCAGTAAACGCCGCGGTATGGCCTTCCAGGAAGACCGGCGCGCAGGTCTGGTCCACGGACTTCCTCATCGCAGTGACGGGCTGCGTGCGGATCCGGCCGACGTCGTGCCTGCAGAGCCTGCTTCCTCGGGTCTCTAATCCGGGAGCACCAGCCGGTAGCCACACGGGCACTCCATTACACGGATCTCCAGATACACGGCCATAGCGTTCCGGAACTCGTCCTCGACGATGCGACCGTCCAGCCTGAGAACGCCCGAAGCGGTCTTTTGCAGGGACTGCCCGCAGTGGAGGTACTGGGTACCGAAGAGCACCACGTCGGGCAGCCCCGCGATGACGTACAACGCGCCGATGAACTGGGACTCATCGGCCCAGTAACACTGTGAGAGCCCGCATTTCGTGCACGTGTAGTACACCGCTACGGAATTCCTAGAGGCCGGTGCAGGCGGCGCGATGGCGCTGATGAACAAACGGTCCTCCGTCCCGCACCGGGAGCAGCAAAGGTTCGGACGCTGCGGGTCCGGGCCGTGGGGCAAGTTGTGCTTGGGATTTCTGGACATGACTACACCCGACAGGCGTCACTGGCAAGAGTGCGCCCTGCTGCCGCGGTCATCCCTGAGCGGGGCCCAGGGAGGCTCATGTCGAAGCCGCCGGTGCGGACACTCCTTGTTCTGGCACCGTCCCCTGCGGCGCCTAAAGGTGTCCCCGCGCCGCGCCGGCAACAAGCAACCAACGTGGGATTGTCGGCGGCGGGCACTGCTGCCCGGTCGAGGAAATCCTCAAGGTACAAGCCGGCCATCATGGCCTTCTTCCGTGGGTGCATCGTCGCCGCCGCGTGGCTACAGCGGCATTACCTTGCGGCCCTGCACCCGACCGTCAAAGAGGACTCCAACCCCGGAGGGGAGCCTGAAACAGAATTTACACACGGCGGCGGGCCATGTCCAGAGCAGCTGCGGGAGGCCCGCGGCCGCGAGTGCTCTGCTTCCCTGCCACCAGGCCCCGGGGCAGTGCCCGGTGCAGTTGGTAGGCGTTGTCTGTCGAGTTCAGGTACCCAGTAGACGGCGTTGTGGGCGAATGAGACCCGCTGGAGTCGAGCACGGTGCTCCAGTTTGTCCGACACGCTGTGCAGGTGAGATTTGATGGTGGCTTCAGAGGCGAACAAGCTAGCCGCCATTTCATCATTGCTTAGGCCTTCGCGGTCGCGAACTGTGTGAACGAAGTAGTGGCGCGGACGCAGAGGCCGAGATTACCGGGTAAACACCCTGCGACGTCTGTGTATCGACCGCGGCGAAGAGAGGAGTCCGCCCTGCACCTGACCAGCAGGGGTCCTGTGCGGGTGAACCGTTAGGTCAGGTAGTTCTCGGGTGCTTCCAGTGAGTCGTGGCCACCTCGACAGACGTGGATTTTCCTGGGCGTTTTCCAGACTGTTCCGGTATTAAGGGGGACTTCCTGGACGCCGGATGTAGCTGCCCGCGAGGGTGTCGGGTTTGCGCGGCGGGACAGCGGGATGCTGCGTGGAAAATCGCTGTGGCGCACTTCGCTCTGGCTGGAAATGTCGGTCCGCGGCTCCTGTCTCGGGATGTACTGAAGCAGCCATCGTCCACTGGGTTCGCCCGGGAAAATCTGGTTGACAGTGGGGATTGGTGCTCCTAGATTCTTAGTGTTTAACGTGCGTTTCTGGGCTGGTCATGCTTCACATTCATGATGTTGCTGTTTCATTTGAGCGGCTACGCCGCCAGGATGCAGGAGGCCACGATGACGAAGACACCACTGGAAGATTTCCTCAACGAGTGCGTCACCGCAGATCCGGACGGGGACGGTCTCAGCGTGGAGGAGCTGTATGGCTTGTACCTGAGCTGGTGCGGGCTTGCGGGGGTTGTACCCGTTGGTGGCAGGGGGTTCAGAGCCGGTTTGCGCGTAGCCAATGTCCCGACTGAACACCGTGGAATGAGGTGCCCGGGGCTGAGGATGACCGGCCCGGCAGCGTGCGACTACCTCATCCACCGTGAACTCCCGCTCGCCGTGCTGGAAGCACCTGCCGGACGTCCTCAACTGGTCTCACACCCGGGCACCGAATGCGTCGCGCCGCTTCCTGGCCGCTCGACCGGGGAGTCCGGGGCGCCGTGCCAGCCGCCTGACGTGTCCGGGGCTCGGTCTAGGACGCCATCTCTGCGGGACGCCTATCCGGGGTTGCCAGCCCCTTGGCTACGGCCCGTGTATCTACCGGGCGTATGAGGAAAGCCTCCGCGTGAGTCCAGGACTCAAACGCGGAGGCTCCCGGCTCTCCAAGCTGGGGGGACTGGAGAGCCGATCTGAGTCTACTACCAGTTGTGACGCCATTACCCTGCCGAAGGGGAGGCGTTCCGGTCACCGGCGGGGAGGGCGACCACGGGTTCTCCCCGCCCTCGGCTTCTTGGATCACCTGCCGTTGTGTGGGGAATCCGACCAAAAAGCACCGGAAGCCTTGGCGAATAAGGGGGCTGCCCAGGGGTTTGTTGAGTCCTTGACCTAGCGAGCGAGTGCTCGTGGAAGGTGTTGACTTATGCCACGGCCGAACGGGTGGAGTTCCGCAATATGAGTTGTGGCGCTAGCTGCAGCGGGATGAGCTGCGCCGTGGCTGGTGCGTGCTGGCGTCGTGGGGGACCGGGATGTCGGTTTGTCATGCAGGTTGCTGTGCGTTTCCCCATGAAATGTTCGGAAAGGAGGAACCTGTCGCCATGATTGTCATCGATTTCAGCATGAGGGCCGCTCACTGGTGCGGTGCTCGTTTGGGGCCGGATCAGGGGACCAACTCTTCCTATCGGAGCGAAATCGCGCGCAAGACACAACCGCCCCGCACGGACGCCCATAGAAACAGTCTGGCTGGGAGCACCGACAGCGGGCAAAGAGAGGGTGTGCACAATGTGCACACCCTGGGCGTCGGATCGGGTCGTATTGGTGCCGGACTGGGCCGGATTGGCGATGTTTTCGGGGAGGGGCGGATGTTCAAGGCCTGGAACCCGTTTCGAGTCCCACCTCGGGCACGTGTTTTCGCTGGTCAGGGGCTTGTGGGCCTCTGAGTGTGCACAATTGTCAACTTATGGGCCCACTTCGGGGCCCTTTTTGTTGGCCGGCGCTGTGGAGGGTGGCTCCTTCCCTGAGTTTAGGCAGTGGTTTTGCTGCGTGCTTCTTCATGGTCGGGAGCGCGTGGAACTGCATGACTTGCTGCTGATTGGGATCAGATCTTCTTGGCGATCGCTGTTGGCGGGCGGAAGAGGGCCTATCAGTTCGCGCTGGGTGCGCCGGACGTTCGTGGGCCTCCGGCACGGCGGTCAAGAGCGTGCAGAGGTGTTCAAGTGCGTTGCTGATTTTGCGCGCCCCGCGGAACCTGTTTCCCATTTGAACTCAATCCACACGGAGTAGTCCTGGCAGCGTTCGAACATGGCCCGGAGCTCAGCCCCGTCGGCAGCCAGCCATAGGATTTGGTCGTCAGAAGTCACGCCGTCGACCCTGCCCCTCCTTACTGGCTTGTCATGGAGCCGGATTTCGACAGTCTCGCCCACGACCGGGAACCAATTGGACTGTAGGTACAGCTTGTTCTTCACTGACTTCCTCCTACCTGAACTTCGCTATCCCAGCCGCTACTTCCGGATCCCAGAAGGATTTCCCGAGTCTAGGGTTGGGATTCCGTTCTAAAGCACGCCAATGCGGTGTCATGGGCCGCCCGGAGTGCGTCCTGAACGGGCAGTGCGCGATGTTCATCGGAGAGGATTTCCACACCCCAGGGTCCGTCAAAGCCAATGAATTTCATCGTCTGGATGAACCCCACGACGTCCTGGTCGCCTTGTCCACACAGGCGTCGGTTGTCGCGTGTGTCTTCGAAAAGAGTGCCCCTAATTTTCGTATCCGCGTCGTTGAGCTCCACCCCGAAAATCTGGTGTGCTTCTAGACTGCCGGACAGCTCGTCCAAGGTCGTTCCGGCCCGGAAGACATGCCAGTAGTCGACCACCAGGCCGCATCCGGGCATCTCCACTTTCCGCATGAGGGCGGCCGCCGCCGGCACTGTTCCGACCATCGAAAATGGCATCGGTTCAAGGGCAATGCGTGTCCCCCGAAGCGCGGCTTCGGTGGTCAGGTGGCGGAGGGTTCCACGAGGAAGTCGAGGTCGTCCAGGGGTTTGCCCATAGTCGTTCCGACTTTGATGAACTTTGCATCGAGCGTCTCTGCGGCCTCCAGTAGGAGATCGAACTGAGGCCGCCAATTGTGGGCGAGGCTGTAGTCCCACCAGTCGGTGAGGAGTTCAACTTCAACGTGGCGGAAGCCGGCGTCGTCGATGAGGCTCCGCAGCGCAGGGAAGCCCAGTTTTGAGCGTGTTGCGGCCAGATCGTCATGGGCGAGCCCGAAACCTGACCATCCCGTGGATGCGATGGCTTCGAGGCGGTCGGCTATGGGCACAGGGCTGGTCTCGGGCTTTTGCAGCGGCGCGACAGCGCCAGCGCTCGTCCAGCAGGACGCTACAAGTTTCGGAGCGGGGGTGTCGGTCATTCTTCTCCTTCGAAGCGGATCAGCGGCTGCCGCAGGGAGCAGTCAGTGCTTGTAAGAATGAAAGCACACATTTATGGAACGTTCCATTGACATTCAGAATCCTCCCGTTCTATGGTTGGAACGTTCCACCAAGAGAGGTGGATCACAGTCGTTCATAAACCCTTTGGCCTCCGTTTTCCTCCATGCCGCGGCATGAGAAGCGTTCCGAAAAGGCCGACATTGGTGCGAATCAAAGGAGATTTCACGTGGCAAACTTCACTTGGAGGAGGGCATTGCGGCTCTCGCCGTCGTTCCGCTTCTGGCGTTAGCGGCATGCTCAAGCAGCGGGGGCAAAACGGAACCGGCGAGTGCCGGCGGGGCGGCGGGCAGGTCGCCTCCACGGAGCGGATTAAGGTAGCGATGATCACGCACGCCGCTGCCGGCGATACGTTTTGGGACATCGTGCGCAAGGGGGCCGAAACGGCTGCGACGAAGGACAACGTCGAGCTTCTGTACAGCGGCGACGCTGAAGGCGGCCGCCAGGCGCAGCTCGTGCAGCAGGCCATTGACCAGAAGGTTGACGGCATCGTCCTCACGCTCGCTAAGCCTGAAGCGCTCAAGGACGTCGTGAAGAAGGCCACCGACGCCGGCATTCCCGTCGTAAGTTTCAACGCCGGTGAAGACCAGTCCAAAGCCCTCGGCGCGTTCACCCACTTTGGACAGAGCGACAAGCTCGCCGGCGTTACCGTCGGACAGCGGCTCGCCTCCGAGGGGATCAAACACCCGATCTGCGTGATTCAGGAGCAGGGGCACGTGGGCCTCGAGAACCGCTGCGCCGGAGTCAAGGAAAACGTTCCCGGAACAGAGATCCTCAACGTCAACGGTGCCGACATGACATCAGTGTCCTCCACGGTCAGCGCGAAGCTCCAGTCAACCCCGGATGCCGACGCCATCATCGGCCTCGGGGCCCCCTTCACCCTGACGATTGTCAAGGCCGTCAAGGAGACCGGAAGCAAAGTCAAGGTCGCATCCTTTGACCTTAACGGTGAACTCGCCGCGGCCATCGAAGACGAAAGCGTGGCATTCACCGTGGATCAGCAGCCGTACCTGCAGGGCTACGGCAGCGTAGACGCCATATGGCTGAGCAAGGTGGGCGGCTTCAAGGTCGGCGGTGGCCAGCAGGTCTACACCGGCCCCGCCGTCATCGACAAGAGCAACGCGGCGGACGTCCTGAAGTACGCCGAGCAGGGTATCCGCTAACAGCCCGCTGGCCGGGCCGGCCACGCGTCGGCCCGGCAGCAAGGAGAGCCATCATGACCATGACCCAGACCAAGACAAAGACAGCGGCGCCCGATGAGCGCGTCGCCAAGCGCAGTCCGTTCCAGAAACTCCTCGGCCGGCCCGAGGTCGGCGCCCTCGTGGGTGCGATCGTCCTCTTCATCTTCTTCGCGGTGGTGTCCCCGACGTTCACCCAGCCCAACGCGCTGGCGACCATTCTGTACGGCAGTTCCACCATCGGCATCATGGCGGTGGGGGTGTCCTTGCTGATGATCGGCGGGGAGTTCGACCTTTCCACCGGCGTCGCCGTGATCTCCTCGGCGCTGACGGCGTCGATGTTCAGCTGGTACTTCAGCACGAACGTCTGGGTCGGCGTCGGCCTGGCCCTGCTGGTGTCTCTGGGCATCGGTTACCTCAACGGCTGGATCCTGATGAAGACCAAACTGCCGTCCTTCATCGTCACCCTGGCCACGTTCCTGATGCTGACCGGCCTGAACCTGGGCCTGACCCGCATGATCGGCGGCTCCGTGTCCTCCCCGTCGATCTCCAACATGGAAGGCTTCGACTCCGCCCGGGCCGTCTTCGCGTCCTCGGTGAACATCGCCGGCGTCGACGTCAAAATCACCGTGTTCATCTGGATCGCGCTCGTCGCGGTGGCCACCTGGGTGCTGATGCGGACCCGCGTGGGGAACTGGATCTTCGCGGTCGGCGGCGACGCGAACGCGGCCCGCGCCGTGGGTGTCCCGGTCAAGGCCACCAAGATCGGCCTGTTCATGGGCGTGGGCTTCTGCGGCTGGGTCCTGGGTATGCACAACCTCTTCGCTTTCGACACCGTGCAGTCCGGTGAAGGCGTGGGCAACGAGTTCCTCTACATCATTGCCGCGGTGATCGGCGGCTGCCTCCTGACCGGCGGCTACGGTTCGGCGATCGGCGGCGCGATCGGCGCCTTCATCTTCGGCATGGCCAACAAGGGCATCGTCTACGCGCAGTGGAACCCGGACTGGTTCAAGTTCTTCCTGGGCCTGATGCTGCTGCTGGCCACCATCGTCAACCTCATCGTCAAGCGCCGCGCGGAACTCAAGTAAAGGGGCCGGAGAGAAAATGAATGCCAACGAGATCGACCAGCAAACGCTGCTCCAGAACGAAAAAGATCCCCTCACGCACACCCCCGTCCACCTGCTCTCCCTCGAGGGGGTCGGCAAGCACTACGGCAACATCATCGCCCTGTCCGATGTCACAATGGCCGTGGACAACGGCCGCGTCACCTGCGTCCTGGGCGACAACGGCGCCGGCAAGTCCACGCTGATCAAGATCATCGCCGGACTGCACCAGCACGACGCCGGGGTCCTGAACATCATGGGCGAGGAACGGAAGTTCGATTCTCCCCGGGACGCCCTGGACGCCGGCATCGCCACCGTCTACCAGGACCTCGCCGTGGTGCCCCTGATGCCGATCTGGCGCAACTTCTTCCTCGGCTCCGAGCTCACCTCCGGCTTCGGCCCGTTCAAGAGCATGGACGTCGAGAAGATGAAGGAGATCACGCTCAAGGAACTCGCCGAAATGGGCATCGACCTCCGCGACGTGGAGCAGCCCATCGGCCAGCTCTCCGGCGGTGAACGCCAGTGCGTCGCGATCGCCCGGGCCGTGTACTTCGGCGCGAAGGTCCTGATCCTGGACGAGCCCACCGCGGCCCTGGGCGTGAAGCAGTCCGGCGTGGTACTCCGCTACATCCTGCAGGCCCGCGACCGCGGCCTCGGGGTCATCTTCATCACCCACAACCCGCACCACGCCTTCCCCGTCGGCGACCGGTTCCTGCTGCTCAAGCGCGGCAAGTCGATCGGCTACTACGACAAAAGGACATCACCCTCGACGAGCTCACCGCCCAAATGGCCGGCGGCGCCGAACTCGCCGAACTCGCCCACGAACTCGAACAACTCGGCGGCCACGGCGACATCGTCAAGGAAGTCCAGGCGGAGGTCGCTGAAGTCGATTCAGAACGCCGGGGCATCGGCACACACGCACGGCATTAGTCCGCGGTTCCAAGGCACCGGCGCAACGCCGGACACGACAGACCCAATCCAACAACGGAGCGGTTGAGCCCAATTCCTTCGGGAACGGGAGGTCCCGCTCGTCCACCCAGATGGAGAAACCATGCACATGCTAATCGCCGGAACCTGGCGCGGTGCCGCCGACGGCAGGACCGAGGACGTCCGGTCACCCTTTGACGGCCGGATTATTGACACGGTCCCCGTCGCTACGGTCCAGGACGCCCAGGCCGCCCTGGACAGCGCCGAGATCGGCGCCCATCTGCAGAGGTCCACGCCGGCACATGAACGGGTGGACGTCCTCCTGCGGGCAGCTGCCCTGGCCGACGAACGTGCCGAGGACATTGCCCAGACCATCAGCGCCGAAACCGGGAAGCCGATCACCGAAGCCCGGGGAAGCCAGCAGGTCAGGAAACATCATCCGCCTTGCTGCCTACGAGGGAAGCCAGCTGTATGGTTCCACCCTTCCGCTGGACGCGAACGCCGGCACCGGACTGGACAAAATCGGCTTTACCCTGCGGCAGCCGTGCGGCATCGTCGTGGCCATCACACCGTTCAACTACCCCGCCCTGCTGGTGCTGCACAAGATCGCGCCTGCCCTGGCCGCCGGCAACGCCGTGGTGCTGAAGCCGGCCCGCGCAACACCGCTGACGGCGCTTAAGCTGGCCCAGTGCTTCGTTGACGCCGGGCTCCCGCCGGAGGCCCTGTCGGTCCTGACCGGGCCCGGCAGCACCTTGGGCGATGTGCTCGTTACCGACCCCGGGTGCGGAAAGTCTCCTTCACCGGGTCCACAGCCACAGGCACCCGGATCAGCTCGATCGCCGGAGTCAAGAAACTATCCCTCGAACTGGGCGCCTCATGCCCCGTGATCATCCTTCCCGACGCCGACCTTGAACTGGCGTCCAGCGCCGTGGCAGCAGGCGGATTCATCAACGCGGGCCAGGTGTGCATCTCCGTGCAGCGGGTCATCGTGGATCGCAGTGTCGAAGCAGACTTCCTGGACGCCCTCGTCCCCAAGGTGGAGGCCATCGCAGTCGGCAACCCGGAGGAAGCCGACACCCGGCTCGGGTCACTGATCTCCGAGGAGGAAGCGGCCCGCGTCCACGCCTCAATTAGCGAAGCCCGGCACTCCGGGGCGAAAGTCCTCACCGGCGGCGATCGCCAGGGAGCCGTTGTCACCCCGGCTGTGATCGCAGGCGTCGACCCCCGCTCCCCACTGAGCCGCAACGAACTCTTCGGACCCGCGGTGGCCGTTTCCTCCGCGTCGGACATCGAAGCAGCCCTCGCTATGGCCAACGACAACGAGTATGGGCTCGGCGCCGGCGTCTTCACCAGTGATGTCGCTGGGAGCATCCGGGCAATGCGGCAGATCGACGCCGGAAATATCCACATCAACTGGACGCCGCTGTGGCGGGCCGACCTCATGCCCTACGGGGGACTCAAGGGCAGCGGCATCGGCAAGGAGGGCGTCCGTTCCGCAGTGAATGAAATGACCGAAGAAAAAACGGTCATTCTTCACGGACGCCCCTGGTAAACCACCACCTACAGGAATTAAGGCAATGACCACTAACTCACAGACCATCAGGCTCACCACAGCCCAAGCCGTCGTCAAATACCTGTCAGTCCAGCACTCCGTTGCCGACGGCATCAGACGCCGTCTGGTGCCGGCCGCCTTGGGGATATTCGGCCACGGCAACGTCGCCGGCCTGGGCCAGGCCTTTGACGAAATGGCCGATGACATGCCCTTCATCCAGGGCCGCCACGAGCAGTACATGGCCCACATTTCCACGGCGTTTGCCAAGGCAAGCCGACGCCAGGCCGTTCTCGCCGTGACCGCCTCCATTGGGCCGGGCGCCCTCAACCTCGTCACCGCCGCCGGGCTGGCAACAGTGAACAGGCTTCCGCTGCTCCTCCTTCCCGGAGACACCTATGCAACGCGGCATCAGGGCCCGGTCCTGCAGCAGCTCGAGCACCCCATAGAGGCTGATGCCACCGTCAACGATGCGTTCCGGCCCGTATCGCGTTTCTTCGACCGCATCACCCGCCCGGAGCAGCTCCTGACCGCCCTGCCGCAGGCCATGCGCGTGCTGACCAGCCCCACCGATACCGGTGCCGTGGTCATTTCGCTGCCCCAGGACGTGCAGTCCCACGCCTACGACTTCCCGGCGGAATTCTTCGAACCCCGCGACTGGAAGGTGCGGCGGCCGCTGCCGGACCCGGAAGAGGTCGACGACGTCGCCCGGCTCATCCGTTCGGCCCACCGTCCGGTGATCATCGCCGGCGGCGGTATCCACTACTCGGACGCCCACGCGGCACTTGAAGCGCTGGCCGGACAGGTCGGGATCCCCGTGGTGGAAACTTTCGGCGGCAAGGGCGCCGTGACCAAGGATGAATGGTGGCAGGTAGGCGGTGTGGGCCTCGAGGGGAACTTCGCCTCCAACGCCCTCGTCAAGCAGGCTGACCTGGTCCTCAACGTCGGCACCCGGCTCACCGACTTCGCCACCGGCTCACAATCCATCTTCCAGAACCCGGAGGTCCGTTTTGCGTCCCTGAATATCGTGGACGCCGACACCCGCAAGCAGGGTGCCACCGGAATCCTTGCAGACGCCCGGCTCGGACTTGAAGCCCTCGCCCAGGCGCTGGAAGGACACAGCACTAGCGAAGCCTGGCAGGACACCGTCCAGACCGAGAAGACGGGCTGGGCACCCATCCGGTCCAAATGGCTCGACGCCGACACCGCCTACAACCCCGAGGACCACCCGGACGCTCCCGTCACCGATGCGGTCCTCACCCAGCCGCAACTGATCGGGCTGATGCAGGAACACGCGCGCTCCGGCGACACCGTCATCGCCGCCGCGGGCGGGGCTCCCGGCGACCTGCAGAAAGTGTGGGACGCCACCGGGAACCGGCACTGCCACCTGGAATTCGGGTTCTCCTGCATGGGTTACGAGATCGCTGCCGGCATGGGCGTCCGGCTTGCCGAAGGCAACAACGACAACCGAGTGGTCACCTTCATCGGCGACGGCACGTTCCTGATGGCACCCACGGAGATCCTCACTGCGGCGCAAGAGGGCTCAACGTCACGATCATCGTGTCCGAAAACCACGGCTACCAAGTCATCCACCGGCTACAGATGAACCGCACCGGCAAGGAATTCGGCAACGAGTTCCGCTACCGCACCACCGGAGGCAGCGTCGCTGCGGCCGACGCTCCAAAGGCCCGGCTCGACGGCGACTACCTCAAGGTGGACCTGCGGCAGATCGCCGAAGGCCTGGGCGCACTGGCCATCCGCGCCACCACCGCGGCCGAGGTCCGGGAGGCACTGTCCTCGACCCGCGACACCCAGGGACCGGTAGTCATCGTGGTACCCACGGTGCCCCACGTTGACCTGCCCGGCGGCGACGTCTGGTGGGACGTTGCCCCGGCGGAAGTCTCCGGGCAGGAATGGGTCCGCACTCTCCGAACCGACTACGAGAAGGCACGCGGCAGCCAGCGGTGGTTCGGATGAGCCGCGGACCACTGAACGCGGGCCAGCTGCGCCGGCGCCTTTCAGAGGGCGATGTCACGATCGGGACATTCGTCGGCATGTCATCGGCCACCGCGGCCGAGGTCTGCGCGGCGGCTGGCGCGGACTGGATCCTGATCGACCTCGAACATGGCGCCGGAGGTGAAGATGCGGTCCGCGACGGCGTCATTGCTGCCGGCAGCTACGGGGTACCCAGCATTGTCCGGGTTGAATCCGGCGACCGCATCCGCATCGGCCGCGTCCTGGACCAGGGAGCCGCGGGCATCATGGTTCCCCGGTTGACCGCCGTGGACCAGGCCGCGGAATCGGTCCGGCACATGTTGTATCCGCCCCACGGAGACCGCGGCGTGGCCACCTACAACCGGTCCTGCCGCTGGGGCATGGACCGCCGGACGCTCACCGAACCCGGACAGGAAACACTCGGAGTCATCCAGATCGAAACCCTTGAAGCGCTGGCATCCGTCGAAGACATCGCGGCCCAGGACGGGGTCGACGTCGTCTTCGTTGGACCCTGGACCTGTCCTACGCGCTGGGGTCCCGCTGCAGCTGGACAGCAGCGTATTCCAAGAGGCCCTCCAGCGCGTCGTAGCCGCGGCCGAGCTGCACAACAAGGCGGCAGGAATCCTGGCAGTGGACGGCGCCGGGGCCGCAAAGTACGTCCGGCAGGGCTTCCGGTTCGTCGCCATCGGCTCAGACTCCACCATCATGGCGGCGGCGTTCCGTGACGCCTTCGACACCGCCCGCAACTGACTAACAAAAAGAAGAAAGGTAAGAACGTGAACGCAGAACCTCGCACCATCGGCGTCGGTCTCATCAGCGTCGGATGGATGGGAAAGCTCCACTCGCGCGCCTACCAGACCGTCCCGTACGCCTACCCGGAGCTCGGCCTGAAAACAAAACTTGTGATTGCAGCTGACACCGCTCCCAGCCGCGTGGACTATGCCCGGGACGTCCTTGGCTTCGCGGAGGGCACCACCGATTACCACGATGTCCTGAACCACCCGGACGTGGACGTCGTTTCCATCTGCGCTCCCAACTTCCTCCACGCTGAAATCGGCATTGCAGCAGCCAAAGCCGGCAAGCACTTCTGGATCGAAAAGCCCGTTGGACGCGGGTACCAGGAAACGGCAGCCGTGCAGGAAGCCGCCGTGGAGGCCGGCGTCCTGACGTCCATTGGCTACAACTACCGCCATGCCCCGGCAGTGGAGCACGCACGGAAACTGGTTGCTGAAGGCCGCCTCGGTCGAATCACCAACGTGCGCGCGGTTTTCTTCTCCGGATATGCTTCCGAACCCAACGGTGCGCTGTCCTGGCGCTTCGACAAGAAACTGGCAGGAACCGGCGTGCTGGCGGATCTGTTCAGCCACGCAACGGACCTGTGCCAATATGTAGTTGGACCCATCGCTGAGGTCACTGCGCTGACCAGCACGGTCTACACACAGCGGCCGAAGCTCGCCATGGGATCCGCCACGCACTTCGCAGTAATCGAAAATGGTGAAATGGGGGAGGTCGAAAATGAAGACTACGCTGCAGCGTTGGTCCGGTTCGGCCCATCCGCGGTCGGCGCAGGAGCCGTGGGCACCATCGAGTCCTCCCGCGTGGCCGTCGGACCCGAGTGCGGTTACCAGATTGAGGTCTACGGCACCGAAGGCTCCTCAAATGGGATTTTGAGCGCATGAACGAGCTCAAAGTCTGCCTGGGGCGCAACAACGAGGAGCAGGGCTACACCACGGTGAACGCCAGCCCGCGCCACGGCGACTACTCCTACTTCCAGCCCGGACCCGGCAACAGCATGGGTTTTGATGACCTCAAGGTGATCGAGGCGAAGAAGTTCCTCGTCGCCGTCGCCGGCGGCGCCCAGGAAAACTCCAACATCCACGATGCCGCCTCCGCGGCCGCGATCGTCAGTGCGGCCGAAGCATCCTCACTGTCCGGACAGTGGCAGAAGATCGAAGAAATCCACGGCACAACTGCGGCGCGGATCTAACCGTGGCGACTGCATCTGCCCGGCGGCCTACGATCCTGGACGTGGCCGAACGTGCCGGCGTATCAAAGTCCTTGGTTTCACTGGTGCTGCGTGACTCTCCCCGGGTCAGCGCCGAACGCCGCCAGCGGGTGCTGGAAGTTGTTGAGGAGTTGGGCTATGAGCTCAACACGGCCGCCAGGTCGCTCGCAACCCGCAGCAATGGGACCATCGGCGTGCTGGTCAGCGACCTGCACAACCCCTGGGCCTTTGATGTCGTCGACGCCGCACGGCCGGTGCTGGAAGAGGCTGGCCATACCGTGCTCTTCAGCGCGGTCACGGCGTCGGCGTCAGCCGGCGGGGAGTGGACCACTCCATCCTGCAGGCGTTTCGCGATCTGCGGGTCGCCGGCCTCCTCGTGATCGGGACGGTTCCGGATAAAGCGCCATTCAGCCGCGTTGTATCCGGAGGAGCCGTCGTATTCGCCGGAGGAGGTCCGGACTACATCGACACCGCCGATGTGGTCCGGAGCGATGATGCCTCCGGCATCCACATGGTGGTGGACCATCTCATTGACCAGGGCCATGAACGGATCGCGCACCTGGGCGGGCTTGGCGGCTCGGTCGGGGCCGCCAGAGTCAGCGGATACACCGCGGCCATGGAAAGCCACGGACTCGGACGAAATATCCACATCGTCGATGCAGACTTCTCTCAGGAATCCGGATACGTTGCAGCTCAACGGGCGCTCGGTGCGACCGGCCGGCTACGGCCCACCGCCCTGGCGTGCATCAACGATCTTGCAGCCCTGGGCGCGATGACCGCGGCAGATGAACGCGGACTCCAGGTTGCAATCACGGGCTACGACAACATCTCCCTCGGCGCCATGCCCAGGCTCGGCCTAACCACTGTCGATCCCGACAGCTCGACAATCGGCGTCACAGGGGCGAAGACCCTCCTGCAGCGCATCCAGGACCACGACTTTGGCGGCGGATTTGTCCACCAGTCCATCGCCCCTCAACTGGTCGTACGCAAGTCCAGCCTTCTCGGCATCTGACCCAAACCCTTACCCATACCTTCACCCCGCGGGCCTCCTGGCCCTGGACGGGTTGGACACTCACATCTTCAAGGATGACGATGGCTTCAATAACCGCACCCCAAACAGTCGTAGCTCTCGGTGACGTGGAGGCCGGGCTGGTCGAACCGGTACTGGCCCCACACCAACGAATGATCCATAACCCCACGGACGAAGATCTCGCCCGGGCCGACGCCGCCATCGTCCGCGCTGCCTACCCGGTAGACCGGAAACTCCTTGACCGCATGCCGGCCCTGAAGGTGATCGCCAGGACCGGCGTCGGAACCGACCTCGTCGACGTCGCAGAGGCCAACCGCCGTGGCATCCCCGTGGTCATCACACCCGGAAGCAATACCGCGTCCGTCGCTGAAGGCGTCTTTTCCCACCTCCTAGCACTCGTCAAGAAGCTGTCCACCCTGACGGCACTTGTCAGGGACGGCCGCTGGAACGAGAGGACCGCCGTTTACGTCGGTGACCTCGAAGGATTCACCTTGGGAATCATCGGCTACGGCCGCATCGGGCGCCGCGTCGCCCGCATCGCCGAGGCCTTCGACCTCAATGTTCTGGCTTTCGACCCCTTCGCCGACGTCCCGGCCGGCATCCGCTCCGAAACGGTGGAGGATTTACTGCTCCGCAGCGACTTCGTCACCCTGCACGTACCGCTGACACCGGAAAACCACAACCTCATCAACGCCGAACGCATCGCCCTCATGCCAGCCGGGGCCATCCTCATCAACTGCAGCAGGGGCGGCCTGGTTGACCTGGACGCGGCGCATGGCGCTCTTCTCACCGGACAGCTGGCTGGCCTCGGACTGGACGTCTATGACCCCGAACCCCCGGCACACCACCCCTCTTCGACCACCAGAACGTCGTCCTGACCCCCACCTGATGGGTTTCACCCGCCAGGGAATGGTTCACACCGTCCGCGATGCCGCAAAGGGAGCTGTTGACGTCCTGGCGGGCCGCACCCCGGCGGCAGTGGCCGCACCGTGACACCCATGAAGAGCGGCGGCGCCATCTTCACGACCAAACACCACCAACCAGCCGCAGACGAAACATCCGTCCACGGAAGACCTGAAAGGACCATCACGCATGTCCGCTGACCGACCACTCAAGGTTGCCCTCTTCGGATCCGGCCGCATCGGCCAGGTCCACGCCCGGAACATCGCCGAGCACCCTGATCTGGAGCTGGCGTGGATCGCCGACCCGTTTATCAAGGGCGCACAGGCCCTCGCCGCCACCACCGGGGCACACGCCGTCGAAACCGCTGATGAGGTTTTCGCCAACAGGGACCTCGACGCCATTATCATCGGTTCCCCGACGAGCACCCACGTCGACCTGATCTCCCGGGCGGTCGCCGCCGGCGTCGCCGCCCTGTGCGAAAAGCCCATCGATCTGGACATCGACCGCGTCCGCGCGTGCCGGGACCGGATCCGCGGCACCAAAACCCTCTTATGCTCGGGTTCAACCGTCGCTTCGACCCGAATTTCGCCTCCGTCCGCGCCCGGCTTGAGGCCGGAGAAATCGGACGACTGGAGCAACTGACCATCATCAGCCGGGACCCCGCACCCGCGCCCAAAGCCTACATCGAGACATCCGGCGGGATCTTCCGGGACCAGAGCATCCACGACCTGGACATGGCCCGGTTCTTCGTCCCGGACATCATCGAAGTTTCTGCCACCGGTTCTAATCTGTTCTGCGACTACATCGAAGAGGCCGGAGATTTTGATTCGGTCGTCATCACCCTGCGCGGACGCGGCGGTGAGCTCATCACGATCACCAACTCCCGCCACAGCGCCTACGGACATGACCAACGGCTGGAAGCATTTGGCAGCGAGGGTCTGCTGACGGCCGGGAACATGACCCCCACCACCGTGCGCAGTTACACCGCCGGCGGCGCCGAACAGTCCGATGCCTACCTGCCGTTCTTCCTGGAACGCTACGCCCAGGCCTACCGCAACGAACTCGACAGCTTCGTGCGGTCCATCCGCGGAGGAACAGCCTGCAGCCCCGGCTTCGATGACGGGGTAATGGCCCTGGTTCTGGCCAACGCGGCTGAAGAATCCGCCAGATCCGGCCGCGCCGTCAAGATCGCAGAGGGTAAACAATGACCAGCCCACTGCTCAAAGACAAGGTGGTCCTCGTCAGCGGCGGCACCCAAGGTCTGGGCGCCGGCGTAGCCCGCCAGGCAGCGGCCCAAGGCGCCGCAGGGATCGCCGTGACCGGTCGCAACGCCGAGTCCGGCGAGAAACTGGCCGCCGAGCTCGCGGAGTCCGGCGTCGAGGCCCGTTTCATCAAGACCGACCTGGCCGATGTGGAACAGGCGAAGGCCTCGGTGCTGGACACCATTTCCGTGTTCGGGCGGATCGACTGCACCGTGAATGCCGCGGGCCTGACCACGCGTGGAACCATGCTGGACACCACCCCGGAGCTCTTCGACGCGCACATCGCCGTCAACCTGAAGTCACCGTTCTTCATCATGGCCGAAACGATCAAACACCTGCGGGAGCGTGGTGCGCCCGGAAACATCGTGAACATCATCTCCATCGCCGAGCTCGGCGGCCAACCCTATCTGGCCCCCTACGTCGCGGCGAAGGCAGGGCTGGCCGGGGTAACCCGGAACGCCGCACACGCCCACCGCTGGGACAAGATCCGCATCAACGGCCTGGACATTGGCTGGACCGCCACTGAGGGCGAAGCCGAGACCCAACGGAAATTTCACAACGCAGAAGACGGCTGGCTAGACAAGGCCAACGCCTCCATGCCCATGGGCAAACTCGGACAAGTGGACGAGATCGCCGAATTTGTAGTCTTTCTCCTCTCCAACAGGAGCGGAGTCGTCACCGGCTCGGTCATCGACTGGGATCAAAACGTCATCGGAGGATCAGATTGAGCACCATCACCAGCCGCCTTGCCGCCGCCCCCATCTCCTGGGGCGTGTGCGAAGTCCCCGGATGGGGCTACCAGCTTGACGCAGACCGGGTACTGACCGAGATGACCGCCCTAGGCATCACAGCAACGGAATTCGGCCCCGCAGGGTTCCTACCCGAACAGGCAACCGAACGCGCGGACGTCCTCAAACGGCACAACCTGCAGGCCATCGGAGGATTCTTCCCCATCATCCTGCACGATGCCTCCAAGGACCCGCTCCAAGCGGTCGCCGCAGAACTGGATGCCTACCAGGCAGCGGGTGCCAGCATCATGGTCCTGGCCGCCGAAACCGGCGTCGCCGGCTACGACCAGCGCCACGAGCTCGACGCAGAGGGCTGGCACCTGTTCGGCAGAAACCTCGACGCCATCGTCAAAGCGGCCGCCGACCAGGGCATCCAGGCGGTCGTCCACCCCCACGTGGGAACCATGATCGAAACGACGGCGGACGTCGACCGTGTCCTGAACGACACGGCCGCGAACCTGTGCCTTGACACCGGCCATCTCCTCATTGGCGGCACGGACCCGGGACAGCTCGTCCGGGACTATGCCTCACGCATCGGCCACACGCATCTGAAAGACGTGCGCAGGACCGTCGCGGAACGGGTCCAGAACGGCGATATCTCCTACACCGACGGGGTCAAGACCGGAATGTACGTCCCGCTGGGTCAGGGGGACGTCGGAATCGCCGACATCGTCCGAAACCTACTCGAGGCAGGGTACGGCGGATGGTTCACGATGGAACAGGACACCATCCTGGACGCCGAACCTACCGACGACGGCCCCGTCCGGGACGTCCGGCAGTCAGTGGCGTTCCTCCGGGACCTGGAAGCCGGGCTCGCCAAATGAGTGCAGTGCGCTGGGGCGTTCTCACCACCGCCCGCATCGCCCAGGACCGGTTCCTGCCGGCGATGCAGAAGGCCCGCAACGCAGTCGTCTCCGCGATCAGCAGTCCCAGCGGCCGGGCCGCCGGGGTCGCCGCCCGCTTTGAGATCCCCACCGTCTACACCTCGCACGAGGAACTGCTTGCGGATCCGACCATCGAAGCCGTCTACCTGCCCTTCCCCAACGGTCTCCACGCTGAATGGATCGTCGCAGCGGCCGAGGCAGGCAAGGACATCCTCTGCGAGAAGCCGCTGGTCGGAAGCCTTGAAGACTACGCACGCGTGGTCGAGGCCTGCGAGCGGAACGGTGTGACCCTCATGGAGGCCTTTATGTACCGCTTCCATCCGCAGCACCAGAAAGTCCGCGAGTTCATCGACGCCGGACGGATCGGCCAGGTTGTCTCCCTGCATGCGCGCTTCCACTTTGTCATGGACCGCAACCCCGGAGAGGTCCGCCTTCAGACGGGCCTTGAAGGCGGTGCCGTCAACGACGTCGGGTGTTACGCCATCGACATCATGAACATGGTCATGGGACGGACCCCCGTCAGTGTCTACGCCAAGGGGACGAGCCCAACGGACCCTGTCGAGACCACGGTCGCCGCGATCCTGGACTACGACGGCGTCATTGGAACCTTTGACTGCGGCTTCGAAGGACCCCTGACCCACACGTTCCAGGTCATCGGCACCAAGGGCCACATCACGCTCGACCAGGCGTTCGACCCGGACCCCGGAGTCCCTGCGCGGGTGACCGTTTCGCTCAGGGACGGCAGCACCGAGGTCTTCGACGTTGCCGAAGACCAGTTCAAGGTCGAAATCGAAAGATTCAGCGCATGGGCCCGCAGCTCAGGGCACGAGGTGGCGCATCGGGAACTCACCGAGCAGAACCTGGCGGTCCGGCTCGCAGTCCACGAATCCCTCGCCACAGGCCTCCCACGGAATGTTGAACAAGTGCACACCGTGAAACACCACTTACTACAGGAGCAGTAATGACCGTCATCACCCACTTCATCAGCGGAGCCGAGACAGCAGGCACCGGGACCGACACTAGGCCCGTCTACAACCCCGCTACCGGCACCATTACCGCAGAGCTGCGGCTGGCCAACCGTGCGGACCTGGACGCCACCGTCGCCGCTGCCCGTGCGGCCGCCGATTCCTGGGGCGACATCTCCCTGGCCAAGCGGACCGCAGTGCTGTTCAAGTTCCGCGAGCTCGTCGCAGCCCACGTGGACGAGCTCGCCGAACTGATCACGGCCGAACATGGCAAGGTCCTCTCCGACGCCAAGGGCGAGATCGGCCGCGGTCTCGAGGTCATCGAGTTCGCCTGCGGTATCCCGCAGCTGCTCAAGGGCGACTATTCGGACCAGGTCTCCACCGGCATCGACGTTTTCTCCTTCCGCGAGCCCGTCGGTGTCGTCGCGGGCATCACGCCCTTCAACTTTCCGGTCATGGTGCCGCTGTGGATGGCCCCGATGGCAATCGCCACCGGCAACGCCTTCATCCTCAAGCCCTCCCACCGGGTGCCGTCGGCGGCCATGCTCCTGGCCAGACTTTGGAAGCAGGCAGGCCTGCCCGACGGCGTCTTCCAGGTTCTGCACGGCGACCGTGAGGTTGTCTCAGGTCTGCTGACGCACCCGGACGTGGACGCCATCTCCTTCGTGGGCTCCACACCCGTGGCCAAGCACATCCTTGAAGTGGCCACCGCCCACGGCAAACGGGTCCAGGCTCTGGGAGGCGCGAAGAACCACGCCATCGTGATGCCCGACGCCGACCTGGACAACGCCGCCGACCATCTGGCCGCCGCCGCCTTCGGCTCCGCCGGCCAGCGCTGCATGGCCATCTCCGTCGCCGTCGCCGTCGGCGATGCCGCCGACCTGCTGGTCAAGAAAGTCCAGGAACGCGCCCTGGACGTCAAGGTCAAAAACGGCACGGAACCTGACGCCGACATGGGACCGGTCATCAGCAGTGACTCGCGGGGATTCATCGTCAAGACCATCACCGAAGCGGAAACCGCCGGCGCCGCCATGGTGGTCGACGGCCGCGACCTGGTCGTCCCCGGCCACGAGGACGGATTCTGGGTCGGTCCCACCGTCCTGGACCACGTCAAGGCCGAAATGACCGCCTACACCGAGGAAATCTTCGGACCCGTCCTCGTGGTGGTCCGGGTCGAGGACCTGGATGAGGGCATCAAGCTCATCAACGCCAACCCCTACGGCAACGGCACCGCCATCTTCACCTCCTCCGGGGCCGCAGCACGGAAGTTCCAGCGCTCAGTGGATGTCGGCATGATCGGCATCAACGTCCCCCTGCCGGTGCCGGTTGCCTACTACTCCTTCGGCGGCTGGAAGGCATCCCTGTTCGGCGACAAGCACATCTACGGACCCGAAGGCGTCTCGTTCTACACCCGAGGCAAGGTCGTCACCTCCCGCTGGCCGGACGCGAACCACGCCTCCGGAGCCTCGTATAACTTCCTCCAACTGACCCACTTCCGGTGGCGGGGGCGCGACAGACCCTGCTGATGGGAAAGATCCCGAAAGGACCGGCTGCGCTGACATGGTCAGCGCGGCCGGTCCTGCAGTCTGCGGGGAAGTTCAGCTTGGCTTCCAGAACGATAATCGGACAGTGACGATGTGGGCCCTGTCGTCAACCTGGGTGACGCAATATCCGGTATCAGTTGCCCGCGGCCAGCCAGTCGAGTACCTCTTGGCCGGGGAAAAGGCGGACGTTGCGGTCGGCTCCGTCATGTCGTCAATGGTCCACGCTCACTTCTTGGACGGCCGGCCAGCCGGTTGGTCATGCTGGTTGCCGTTCGTTTCTCCATGAGATGTTCGGAAAGGAGGAACCCGTGGCCATGATTGTCATCGATTTCAGCATGAGGGCCGCTCCCTGGTGCGATGCTCGTCTGGGGCCGGATCAGGGAACCAACTCTTCCTATCGGAGCGAAATCGCGCCCCGCTCTTGCGGCCGTCTAAGCAGCCTGGTTGGGCGCGCCGAAGGCGGGCACAAAGAGGGTGTGCACAATGTGCACACCCTGGGCTTCGGATCGGGTCGTACTGGTGCCGGACTGGGCCGGATTGCGGAAATTTGCGGGGGACTGGCGGAAATTCAAGGGCTGGAACCCGGTTCGAGTCCCACCTCGGGCACGTGTTTTCCCTGTTCAGGGGCTTGTGGGCCTCTGAGTGTGCACAAACTGTGAACTTTTGGGCCCCTTTGGGGGCCCTTTTTGTTGGTGGCCGTTACTGTGGCCGGCGGCTCCTCTCGATTTCGGGCGGCGGTGGCGCTGCTTGCTGGTTCATGGCCCGGGGTGCCGCTAACTGCATGACTGGAACTGTCTGGGCGAGCGTCGATGCCTTAGCTGGTTTGCATTTCTTGATGTCATGACTGTTCATGGCGACGTTGCAAGGTAAGCGCATGACTTGATACGTCTTGTTGACGGTCAGGCGGCTAGCGCTTCCTTGAGCCGGGGCGTGCCCGGTCGGCACGGGGAGTCCCCGGTCGGTGAACGTCTTCTCCGATGACGGTCCAAGAGCAACCGGGGCATTTTTCCGGGCGGCGAGGTCGTGGTCGTTTGCGGATACGCGGGGCGCATCCGATGAGGAGCCCGGTTATGGCTCTGAAGCGACCGTTTGGCACCGGGCCGTTCACCGGCCAGGATCAACCCATCCGCCGTCGGCTCTTAGACGTGCCCCGTCTGGTCCTCAACCGAGGTGGCGAGTACATTTTCGTCCCAGGTCTGCGTGCCCTGCGGTGGCTGTCAGGGTTGCAGAGCAATGCGGGAGACCCCGAGTCCTCGGCCGGATGGGGGCGCCTCGTGTAGTCGCTTGCCTTCGCTTCAGAGGCTTCCGATCCCATTACCAATGACCACCACGCCGAGCATGAGCAGAAGGACCGTCATGAGTGTTGGGTTATTCTGCACGAGCCAGTCACGCAGCGACTCGAGCGGCGCAGTCATCCGTTTCGACGCAATGAGGTACGCGATCACCGGGATTGCTACAGTACTGGCCGCGATGAGCACGAAAATGGCGATTGCCAGGGATTCTTCGGCGCGGGTGAGTCCACCGGCGCCGATGACGAGGCCGGCCGCGATGGCCATCAGAAGATTCTTTGGGTTTGCCGCTGCCAGAAGGAAACCGAGGAAGGTTGCGCGCCCGGTGGTCACGGTATCGATGGTGGCCATCCACTTGGGAAGTGCCGCCTTTTCGCCGGGTTTCGGGCGACTGCGCCATTGCCGTACCGCGAGGACGAGAAGCCCAGCGCCCAGGAGAATCTTGATGGTCCCCGCGATAGGTTTGGAGGCTTCTGGGTCTTCCTCGGGAATGAGGCCGCTGAGCAGGGTGAAGACTGCGACGGCGGCGATGATGCCGACGACCCAGCCGACGAGGAAGCCCACGCTCACCGCTTTCGCCTTCGGGGACAGGAGCATGAGAATCGCGGCGATGATCGGGATGGGGCTGATCGCAATGCCGAGCGCCAAAGGGAGAATCTCACCGATTACCGTTCCCATGAAAGCTTCCTTTCGCGCGGTCGGCGACAGTCGGTGACAGCTCGAATCCAGGGCGAGCCGCGACCAGGGACGACATAGCCGGTGTCCCGCTTGGGTAGCATCGGACGCTTTCGCACACAATCATTTGCCCCGCCCCCGCCCCAGGACCGTCGGCGCCTCGAAGTTAGATGACGTCGACGTAGACCACCTCGACGGCGTTGTTGCCATAGCCGAGCCGGTTCCACGGCGGGACTTCGGGCTGGACGTTTCCAGCCGCGTCTGTAGCCCTGACCCGCAGGGTGTGGCGTCCGATGTCTTGGGCCTCCCAGTCGAACGACCATTCCTGCCACTGGTACGGGCCTGACGGGGGCTCAAGGGTGGCCGGGTACCACTCGCCTGCGCCCGTGAGGCTGACGTCGACGCCTGTCACCGGGCCTGTGCCGGACCAGGCCTTGCCCCGCACCGTATGCGTGCCGGCGGCGATGGTCGATCCGGGGGCCGGAGCGGTGATGCGCGCCCGTACGCGCATGATGTCGACGGGTTCCGGTGCACGGTCTGCCCATTCGTACATGTAGTGCCCGGTCTGGAACTCGCCGACAAACGTCTCGGTCAGAACGTCGATGCGCTTAAGCCACTTCACGGAGGCCACGGCATACCAGTGAGGGACGATGAGCCGGAAGGGCGACCCGTGGTCCTGGCCCAGGGGCTCGCCGTTCATCTCGTACGCAATGAGTATCTCGGCGGCCGGATCGGCGGCGTGGGCCAGGGGCAGCGCGCGGGCGAAGCTCAGGTTGTCCCTGCTGGTGTCGGCGAGCACCGGGGTGAGGTGGTAGGCGCCGTGGTCGGCGCCCTCGAAGCGGACGTCGACGCCGTTGGCGGCCGGGTGCGCTTGTGCCAGGACTTCGTGCAGGAAGGCGCCCGTCCAGCGCGCGGTCGATACGGCGTAGTCACCCCAGGGCTCACCGGTGGGTAGCGGACGCATTTCCAGGCGCCCGTTCCCGGCGCATTCGAGCGTGACCGCCCGTTCGTGCGCCGGCATGGCCCGTAGCTCGTCGAGCGTCAGTGTCAGGGGTGGCCCACCGCGCCGCCGATTTCGAGCGTTCCGTCGTGGGCGGGCAGCGGGAAGTTGCTGCGGACGTAGTGGAGCTCGGTGGGGGTGATCTCGCTGGCGAGGGCCGCTGGCGGCGCTTCGGCGTTGTACGGTGCGGGGTTGATCATTTGCAGCGCGGCACGCGCGGCGCGGAGATCGTCGGTCATTTCCATGGCTGATCCTTTTTCGTGGGTCCTGGTCAGTAGTCTGCGTCGCGGAAGACGGGTTCGCGGTCTTCGTTGAAGGCGCCGATGCCTTCGATGCGGTCGGGATGGACGGCCGAGCGCCAGTGCGCTTCCATCATGATCGCGATCGCCTGCTCCACCGGCTGCCCCTCCGCGAGTTGCACGGCCCGTTTGACGGCCTGGACAGCGGTCGGGGAGTTGCCCGCGATCGTCTCCGCGATCCGCTCCGCCGCGTCCGCCAGCTCGTGCCGGGGATGGATCTCGTTGACCATGCCCAGGCGGTGCGCTTCGGCCGCCGTTAGCGGGTCTCCTGTCATGAGCATTTGCATGGCCCTTCCGGGTCCGAGGAGTCGCGGCAGGAACACCGGTGAGCCGCCGCCCGCCGAGAGGCCGAGCATCGCCTCGGGCTGCCCGAAGGTGGCGTTCTCGGAGGCGATGATGAAGTCGCAGCTCTGGGCGAGCTCACACCCGCCTCCGTAGGCGATCCCGTTCACGGCGGCGAAGAGCGGTTTGCGCAGCTGCCTCACGGTGTACAGCGTGCGATCGAAGGCCTGCCGCTGGCGCAGCCAATCCTCTTTGGTCATTTTATTGCGCTGCCGCAGGTCGCTGCCGACGGAGAAGGCCCGCTCACCGGCGCCTGTGAGTACGACGACCCGCACGGCGGTGCGGACGGCGATCGTTTCGACGATCTCCGTCAGGCGGGCGCCCATCTCGGTCGTGATCGCGTTGTCGGCCTGAGGCCGGTTGAGTGTGATCACCGCAATCTGGTCATCCTTGCGATAGTCGACGAGGACCGACGACTCGGGTTCCTCGGCATCGGCGGAGGGCCGGGCGAAATCGAGTTTCTTCCAGCGGTCGGTGCCCGCGGGGGTCGTGCTCATGGCGTGCTCTCCTTTGTCGGGACGGGTCACGGTAGCTCCGCCAGCCAGCGCATCGCCGACAGGCTCGGGGCGAAGCAGTACTCACCCCCGCGCACGGTCACGAAGGGGGAAGGTCCTGCAGCCGGCGCCGGATCGGCCGCCGGGGAATCGTGAAGCTGGTCGTGCCATCGCCCGAGCCCACGAAAGGGTCCGCTTCACCCGGGGCGCCGATGAAGATCCCGTCATTGAGCCATTGGGTCTTGACGAACTCGAACTGACGCTTGATGTGCGCGCCGACGCACACGAAGATGATGCCGCGGTCCGCGCCGTCGTCCTCCAGCATTCCATCGGGAAGCGGCGGGCCGTAGCTCGTGCTGCGCCGAATCATGCGGTGCAGGCGGACGTCCACGCTGCCGTCGCTATCGAGGGCGTCGCGCGGGTTCGCTCGTCGTGCGTGGGCGCCCACGGGGCACTTGAAGCCGCGGGGATCGTCGCCGTAGAGGAAGTCGTTGTTCCGCCGCGGGTCGCTGCCAAGATCAGGGTCGTCCCGTTCCGGGGAGAGCGCCAGTGGGGCTCCTCCCTGCCAACGACCGACCATCTTCGCGCCGAGTAGTGCTTCCTCCTCGCGGTCCGCAGCCTTCGCGCGGAGGTATTGCCGGTATGCGGCAACGTTCGTGTGCAACTTCCGGAAGATGACATAGGTGCCGTTTCGGCCCAGAATGTCAGGGGTCGGCATCGGCGGCAACTCGCCCGTCTCGTCCGGGTATCCGAGGATGATCTCGCCCGCCTTGAGTGGCCGGTCGTGCGGGTTCGATGGCGGCCTGCCGCTGCCCTCGACCCCTGGCTGGCCGATACCGTCCTTGAAGCCGAACGAGGTACGCCCGGTCGGGAGCTGGTAGCAGTCCTGGCGCCAGACGACGGTGATGCCGTCCAGCTCCTGATGGGCGCGGCGGGCCCTTTCGGCGACGGCCTCGAGCCGGGCGAGGTCGGGCGCGAGCACCGCTATGGCGACATGGACGTCGGCCGTGCCGAGTGGCTTCTCCCACTGCTCCGGGCTGCTCTCGCCGACGTCTCCGAGGTGCGTCGCGCGCGCAGCCATCCCTTCGCGGAATTCGGGTGCGAAGCTGTCAAGCGAGCTCTGCGGCACCCCGAGCGCTTTGAGTCCGTGAAACGTGAACGCGACGGTCATCCATGCGTCGTGCGAAGGATCGGGCGAGGGTGTACCCGTGTCGACGACCGCCTGCAGCCGCCGGACGAGTTCGCGCCCGGCGGCACGGTCATCGATCCGCAGCAGCAGGTAGACGCCGACGTACGGTGAAGGGCGCTCGTGCAGTGCACCGCTCTGAATGTCGTCGAGCTCGATGGTGACCCAGTCGTTCCCGGGCATGGTCAGTGGTGTTCCGGCTTCTCGGGCGGGTTGGGGTTGGGAGGAGAGGTAGGGAAAGCTGCGTGAGGCTGGCCGGGAGGACTTATCGACTCCATCGCTGATGACCGGACCGTTGCCGGCGTTGATCAGCGTCGTGAAGAATTTGTCCATGACGTCGTCATTAATCGCCCGCCCGCCACAGGTCTCGTGGGCCCGACCCTGGCGGGCGGCGAGTTCGATTTCGAGGAATGAGCCCTTCTCCTGGTAGGGCTTGGTGACGTCGAGGACCAGGTAATCGGCGAGCACGAGTTCGGTCAGCGGATGGCCCTCGCCGTTTGTCGGCCAGTCGGTCCTCCCGTCGAGACCGTCCCAGAAGGCGAGGTTGGCGTTAAGCCGTGCCCGGTAGGCACCTTCATAGCCGTGCTGGATGTGGAACGCATCCTCCATGTTGTACAGGTCGCGGATCTCAAGGTCTTGATTGACCGGATCGAACTGCTTGGGCCCGAGCATCAGGTTCTTCACCTCGGGACGCCCGACGCGCTCGATACGGACGTTGAACGTCCCACGCGTCAGCGTCTCGGCGACGACGCCTACGAGTGTCGGACCCCCAACAGTGAGCAGTCGATCTCGACAACCAGCCCGAGGACGTTCTTGCCGTCCATATAGATCGCCCCGAGCTCAGCGAAGGCAAGCTGGCCGGTCGCGACCGTCTTCAGCGCCGCAGGAGCATCCAGGATAAACGGATCCCAGCGCGCACCGGCGAACACCCGCACGCCGTGTCCGGAACCCCCATCCTCATCATTGACCCGGAACGAGACAGACTCGCCGGAGGGCGTGGTGCAGGTCCCCTCCTGCTCGAACGGTTGCCCCTCCGCGCTGGACGGCGGGGAGAACACGCAGTCGAACACGAACTCCTCGGCGCCCACTTCGGGACCGGCAGAAAACGGCGCCCGATCGCCGGGCGCATTAGCCGTAAGCGGTCGCAGCCGGAACCGGTAGATGAGACCCTCCGAGAACGCGTTGGAAACCTTTGCGAACGGCAGGGTATTCATCACGAGGACCAGATGATTCGCCCGGTCCGGGCTCGGAAACGCGAAGACATCCGTGATGTCAGCGATCGCGTTGGCCAGCGCCCGGGGGCCAGAAATGTGATCCGACATGGGCGTCAGTCCCCAGCTTCGTCGAGTAGAGGCTGCAGTGCAGGGTGCTGCAGCGCTGCTGCAGCGTCGGGGTGGTCGAGCACGCGCTGGAATGCCGCGTTCACGCGTTGCGCCTTGCGGATCTCCTTCACGGTGCCGGGGTAGTTACGGGCGTACGCAGCAGCGCTCTGTTGCGCACCGAGAATAAACGCCTTCTCGGCGGCGAGGTCGGGCAGACCGTCGTAGCCCTCCGCATGCCGGAAAATGACATCGAAAAGCGCGAGCGTCGGTCCCGAGTTAAAGAAATCCTCCATATACGCATCCCATGGCCCATCGAAACTTGTGATGAACGCAAGCCGGGTGTCGTCGTCAAAAAGTACGAAACGCGCCTCGTGGATTGTCGTGATCGCCATTCCGTAGTCCCCTGGCCGGTACCCCGGGGTCTGCTGCAGGTCATTCAGCGCGACCCGCAACGATTCGCTCTCGCCGGGCTTGACCCGGAAGAACAAACTGAACTCACTCGTCGGGCCGACGCTGACGCCCGGACCGGAAGACTGTGCACCCGATATCGCCATTCCACGCTCCTTCGCTGAAGTTCCTCGAGCGTGGCACGACCGCCGGCTACCACCTCACCCAAACGGGGTGAGGTGGTAAGAGGTCGGCGCCAGCCCGGCCAGCGTCACCTTCGCGGCGTCAATGCAGGCTTGGGCAGCGGAGCGGTCTGGGGAAAGGGAGGACCAACCGGCAGAACGCCAAGGAGATGTTCCTGGCGAAAGACCAACAAGAACATGACATGATCTCGTCCATGCTGGCCAAATTCGGGGTTTCGTGCAGGACCCCACGCTGCGGTACTGGTGATCGCGGCACTGACGCAATAAGTAGACGCCTCCGACCGGTGCGGTCGGGTCGGAGGCCGGACGTACAATCCCGGTATGGCAGCTACACGCGTCGTTGAAATTGAACGGAAGTTTGATGTCGAGGAGGAGGCCTTGCTTCCTTCGCCTCAGGACCTGCCCGGTGTGGCCCGGGTGGACCGGCCTGTGGAGCACCGGCTGGAGGCCGAGTACTTCGACACCGAGGACCTGCGTCTGGCGTCCGCGCGGATCACCCTGCGCCGCAGGACCGGCGGAGAGGACGCCGGGTGGCACCTGAAGCTTCCCGCGGGAGTGGACGAACGGACGGAATTCCGTGAACAACTCGGAGGGCAGGCCGGCGGCGTCCCCGACGCCCTTCTCGGGCTGGTCCGTGTGCACACCAGAGACCGCGCGCTGGTACCGGTCGCCCGGCTGAAGACGAGGCGTCTCGTGTACCGGCTCAGAGACAAGAACAACGCCGTTCTCGCGGAGTTCTGTGATGACCGGGTGCAGTCTGAGACACTGGGGCCGATACCGGGCACACGGACCTGGCGGGAGTGGGAGATCGAACTCGTCGCCGGTTCCCGGGCCCTGCTCGAGTCCGTGCAGGACCGGATCGCCGGAGCCGGCGTCCGGCCCTCCGCCTACCAGTCCAAACTCGCGCGGGCCCTGAACCTGGATCCTGCCACTACAGAGCCGGCGCCGAAACGCAAGGGACCCGCCGGCGATGTATTGCTCGCCTACCTCAGGCAACAGGTGAAGGAACTCAAAGACCAGGACCCCCGCGTGCGGCAGGACACCCACGACGCGGTCCACAAGATGAGGGTTGCCACCAGACGCATGCGCTCGGCGCTGGCGACGTACCAGAAACTGCTAGACGACGCCGAAACCGTGACCCTCCTGCGCAACGAACTGAAATGGCTCGCCGGCGTGCTCGGCCAGGCCCGCGACGCGGAGGTCATGCACGCACGCCTGAAAGACATGGTCGCCGAAGAACCCGGAGAGCTGGTCATGGGACCGGTCGCCCGCCGGGTCGATCTTGAACTCGGCGGCGCCTACCAGGAAGCCCACGCCAAGGCATTGGAAGCATTGGACGGACAACGCTACTTCCGGCTGCTCGACGCCCTGGAGGCCATGATCGCCGCCCCGCCCTCGCGCCGCTGGCCTCAAAGCCGGCGGTCAAGGTCATCCCCGACATGGTCCAACGCGACATCAAGCGGTTGCGCACCGCGGCCCGGGAAGCCAAGCGTCATCCCGCCGGTACCGGTGACCACCTGGCCCTCCACGAGGCCCGCAAGGTCGGAAAACGCCTGCGGTACGCAGCCGAAGCCGCTGCCCCCGTCAACCCCAAGAAGGCCGCCCGACTGGCCAACGCCGCCCAGGACGTCCAGAAGGTCCTAGGGGACCACCAGGACAGCGTCGTCACCCGCGAACTTCTGCGCAGACTCGGAGCCGAGGCCTTCGCCCTGGGCGAGAACGGATTCAGCTACGGACGACTGCACGCCCTGGAGCAAACCGCCGCACTCGAGGCAGAGGCCCGATTCCACCGCGAATGGAAGAAATTCCCTTCCGTCCCGCTCTGAATATGTGGTGCGTATTTTGGCCCGCCGTCGGCCGGATGTTGCCACGCCGGATCACCTTCCGGGATGAGGTTCCCGCTCCAGTACAGACCGGCCCGTCCCAGCGGTATTCGTTCAGTCTGTGACTATTCGCTCCAGGGAATGCTCGGAATGTGACGCGGTGGGGGAGCGGCATAGGGCAACAACATCGCCCCTGAGCCCAGTAATTCTTTGAGGCAAGCCTGAAGGCGTTCTGAACAAGACGCGACACGATCGCCGGATACGGTGACGTCAGAATGGCTACTGGAGGCATTGCTTCGGGTACTGCCTGTTGGCTGGAGGCTTTTCCGGGCTTAGCCTTGGGTGCACAGGACGGCCAGCGTGCGCATGAATGCACGCTGGAGGGTGACCGGGGGATCATTCAGCAACGCCTTTCGGCCACAAGACGAAGGAACGTGTTGGAAATGACCCCTGGTTTGGAGTTCCACCCGCAGCTCCCGTTGACCGGCCGGGGCGTGTATCTGCTTGACGACCACGAGGTCGTGCGGCGGGGCCTGCGCCTGATGCTGGAGTCCGACGGTCTTAGCATCGCCGGGGAATCAGGGTCCGCGCGCAAAGCACGGCGCCAGATTCGTGCCCTTCGCCCCGAGCTGGTCATTGTTGATGATGATCTCAAGGATGGGTCCGGGGCCGGGGTGTGCCGGGCTATTGCGGCGGCGGACCCGGGCATCCGATGCGTGATGATGACCGGGGAGAACGACGAGCGGGTGCTGATCGACTCCGTTCTGGCCGGCGCATGGGGATGCTTGTCCAAGCAGGATGACAACAGTGAACTGCTCAGGCTTGTCCGCCGCGTCCGGGCAGGGCATACGGCATACAGCGGCCGGTTCCGGCCCGCGCTTGCGGCCCCGCGGCGCGGCGCGGGCCGCACCCCCGGATGAGCTACTGCTGACCCTCACTAGACAGGAAATGAATGCCGCCATCGGGTTGGCGAAAGGGCTGACCAACCGCCAGATCAGCCAGGAGATGTTTGTGGCGGAAAAGACCGTGAAGAACTTGACCTCGTCCGTGCTGAGGAAACTCGGTATGGCACGCAGGGCAGGGGCCGCCGTGTTCATCACCAAGGCGCTGAATCCCACGGAAAACCGTTCATACCGGTCAAGCCCGTTCCCGGACCTGATCGCGGAGGTCACGGCAGCACTGCTGGACTGCATCAGCGAGTCCGGGACCATGCCGCCCACAGATGAAGAGCGGGCACGGGATGTCCGTCGGCTTACCGACGCAGTTACCGCGATCCGGACCGGCCGGGTAGGACCAGGGCCCGGGTTCTATCCAGACCGGCCGGATAGGACCCGTGCCCCTGCCTGATAACGGCGTTGGCCGGTCGGTACGCAGGAGCGTCGGCGGGTTTCACTTGGACGCGGCTGATAAGGCGTCCGCTCGCCGGCTGGCGGTGAACTTCCCGTGCTCTCCGTCGCGGGGCCGGCCATCCCTGACCCGTCCCACGTCTGCGACGATCCCCTCGGTGTTCCTCGAGCTGGCCGCCGGTCTTGTGGATGGCCGCGCCGAGCGGGGCCGCCCACTTGTTCTCCCCGGCGGGGACCACGGCGGGGTGGCTGGGCTCGATCGTCTGGGCCACGTCCATGACGTCCTGCTCAGAGAGCACCATGGTCGGGTTGGACTCGGCCACGCGCACCTCGCCGAGCTCACTCGCGTCGAGGGCGGAAATCTCTGCCGTTTCGCATGTGCGGCGCGTCATGGAATAGAGCTTGAGCCATCGCGCCGGGTTGTATCCGGTGCTGAACGCTTCAGACCCGGACGGTGCGGCGCCGGGCGGCTGCCCGCCGTCGAATCTCCGGTATTGGCGCCAGGAATCATCTTCGCTGGATGAGGTCCGGGCCACCCGTCCGGCCCGAGAATGGTCGTACTTTGTCAGTGGGGGCCACCTGCGGCAATCCATTTTGGAAAGGAGCCTCCAATGGCGAGACCTCGCCCAAACCTTGCAGGACCGATCGCACTAGTGGCAGCCGTCGCGCTGCTCACGGGCTGCAGCCCCTCCAGCCCCGGGACAAGCGTCAGCAGCGCACGAGCGCAGGAGAACGTTTCGCAGGCGTGCGCTGCTGCCAGGGCCTATTCCGCAGCCCTGACAAATTTCAAACAGACACTAAAGCCCGGCGCCACGGTGGAGCAGGTCAACTCGGCACGAGACCAGGTCGCGAAGACCTACGACGATCTGATCAAAGCCAGTCAGGACGTAGCAAAAGACGAGGTGGACGCCGTTCAAGCGGCCGAAAAGAACTTCGATCGAGCCGTCAAGGCCGTTCCCGACGATGCCACCCTGACACAGGCGTTCGGTTCCCTGCGAGACGAAGCAGCCAACGTCCAGGCCGCGGTCAGCGACCTCCGTACGGCGGCCAAGTGTTAGGTTGTCCAATTTCTGTTCACCCGCAGTAGCCCCATGCCGCGCATCCGGCTGCCCAAGCCCCAAACGCCGTTCCAACTGAAAGCAGGGAAGTCATGAGTGTCTGGGAAAACTTTTGGAACATTATCTGGTGGCTGTTCTATGTGTGGGCCTTCTTCGCCTTCCTCTGGGCGTTGTTCGTCGTCTTTGGGGACCTGTTCCGCGACGACAAGCTCAGCGGCTGGTGGAAGGCCACCTGGGTTATCTTCCTGGCTTTCGTGCCCTTACTGAGCCTGCTGTTGTACTTGATTGCCCGCGGCAAAGGCATGACTGAGAGGTCCATGGAACGGGCCCGAAAAACCAGGAAACCTCGGATGCGTACATCCGCGGGGTCGCTGCAGCGAGTCCAAGTGAGGAGATATCCAAAGCCAGGGCTCTTCTGGACTCCGGAACCATCAGTGCTGATGAGTTCGACATGATCAAGGGCAAAGTACTGGTCTGAGAGCGCCATGAAATCCTATGAGGCCAAGACACTGATCAATGCCCGGAAATTCACGGTATGGGAAATCATCACGGACGGCGGCAACTACACCGTCTGGGAGTCCGGCATTACCCACATCTCCGGCGGACTGCGCAACGGGGGCACGATTCGAGTCCGGAGCCGGACCGGCGGGAACCGTACCTTCCGTCTGCGCGTCCGGCAAATACCGGGCGAAGCGATGACCTGGACCGGCCGCCTCGCCTTGGGCCTGTTCAAGGGCGTGTGCACATTCACGCTCACGTCCCACGGCGAAAAGACGCTTTTGCACGTCAGGCAGGATCTTGCCGGCCCATTGCTGGGCCTGCTTCGGAAGACCTTGCCCGATATTGAGCCGGCCTTCAACGAGTACGTCGATGCCGTCAAGAAGCGCGCCGAACTCCTCAGTAGACACGAAGCCAGGATCCACGCTTCAACCGGCCGACCATGGAACGTGTCGGGCGAACGCTCAGACCGGCCGAGTGCCCGCGACACTCCGCCTTGGTCGAGAACGCTTCTTCCCCACGACCAGCGTGTGCCTCAAGGTCTGCGTCTGCAAACGAGCCGATCAAAATCCTCCCGGTCGATGTAGGACTGCTTCATAGGCATGATGACTTCGCAAGCAGTATGACGTCGAGTGCCCGGCCTTGTGTGCGAAACCTACGAGACACGTGGACTCCACCCCGTGCTGTGGCTGCGGCCGCTGGCGCCGCCCGGGTTCCGTTGTTTTCGTGTGGCGCTGTTAGTCCGCGGTCAGCGTCTGAAGGGGCTCTGCCCCGTCATGCAGCGGTCCGCCGATCGGACCATGAATGATTCGAAGGGAGGTGACATCGTGATGGAGAGACTAGAGGCTGAGCATGCCGTGCTGCATGCCCGAGACTCGGCAACGGGCACGGGCGGGACTCGGTTGCAGCCGCCGTTGTCAGCTGGATCAAGTTTTTCAGGGCAAAGAAGCGTCGCACCCTGTCGATGCGGGGTGCGGCAGTTTGGGGAGGCCTTTAGTAGGGCGAGAGTTGGGGGTGTGGGCAGTGTCCACACTTTGGGTCACGAACTGGGCCGTACCGGTGCCGGACTGGGCCGGATTCCGCATGTTTCGGCGGGAGTCCAGTGTTTGCAAGGGCTGGAACCCGGTTCGAGTCCCACCTCGGGCACGTGTTTTCCCTGTTCAGGGGCTTGTGGGCCTCTGATTGTGCACAAACTGTTCACTTATGGGCCCCTTCGGGGGCCTTTTTGTTGGTGGCCGGTGCTGTGGCCGGCAGCTCCTTGTCCTGTTTTCGTGCAGCGGTGGCGCTGCTTACTCGTTCATGGTCCGGGGTGCCGCTAACTGCATGACTGGACGGCTGGGGAGCGGTGCTGTCTTTGTTGGTTTGCATTTCTTCATTACTTGATGTCATGACTATTCATGGCGCCGCTGCCAGGCAAGTGCATGACTTGGTGCGTCTTGTCGATGGTCAGGCTGCCAGCGCTTCCTTGAGGCCGCGGCGTGCCCGGTCGCCACCGGATGAGTCCCTGGTCGTTGGACGTCTTCTCCGACGGCACTCCAAGTGCAACCAGGGCATTCTTCCGGGCGGTAAGGTCTTGGTCGTTCGCGGATACGCGCGGCGCATCCGATGAGGAGCCCGACCACGGCTATGAAGGGACCGTTCAGCCACCCCGTCACCGGCCATCTTTATCGGGTGGATCTGACGGGAATCGACCGGCCCCGCAAACGCAGCGATCGTGATCTGGAAGTGTTGGGTGGTGCGCGCTCCGGTGGGGACCGCCTTGCGGGCGGCTTTCCGGATTCCTCGCTGTTGCTCCGACACAGCCCGAAGGATTGACCCGAGGGCTTGCGCGGCAAGCACCGGACCTTAGGGTGTAGTGATGACGGCGCGTCTAAAGGAAGCCCAAAGTATTTCCACTTTGCTCGCCGTGCTCGATGATGCCGGTGTGCAAATGCTTCTCGATGCTGCTGAGCCAGTAGGCGTTGGTATCGGGGGAACTACCAAGAAAGTCCGCATCGGTGAACGGACTGTCTTCCTGAAACAGCTCCCACTGACGAGCGTCGAAGAAGCTGACCCGACCGCCACCACAAGCCGGCTTCAGCTTCCCTTCGTCTCCCACTACGGCATAGGAAGCCCGACCCACGCGGTCGGGCGAGAACTGGCAGCACATCAAGCAACCTCCACGTGGGTTCAAGCAGGAACCGTGGATTTCTTTCCGCTGCTGCTCAACTGGCGAGTGTTGGACCTGAAGAGTGAGGCAGACCTCAGCGAGTTCGACGGCCATGCTTCTCCCCGCCAGTGGGGGCCACATTGGCCTCAAATGCAGAGCAAACTTGCCGCGATGAAGTCCGCATCTAAAAGCATGGTGTTCTTCCTTGAGTACGTGCCCCAGACGCTGGGCGCCTATGTGCGCAGGTGTGTAGATGAGGGCACTGGTGCGACCGTCTTCCCGGACGTGGTCGACCAACTTCTTGAAGCCACAGCATGGATGAACAGCCAGGGATTCCAGCACTTTGACGTGCACCCGGGAAACATCCTCGTTCGCGAGGGCAGACTACTCTTCACGGACTTCGGCCTGGCACTTCACCGCGAATTTGACCTCACTGCGGAGGAAAAAGCATCGATGCCCGATCATGACGGCTTCGACCGTGATACTGCCCTGATGCACCTGTTCCACTGGACGCTATTCGAACTCGGCTATACCTCCGGTCTACAGCGGCTCGAGTTGTTGCGTGCCGCCGCCGCTGACCCAGCCACACCAGCGCTGGACCCAGTGCGTGCGGCACTCGGCGACGGTGCTGATCTGATTGCGCAGCATGCGAGTGTCGCTGTCTACATAACCGAGATGTTCGGCGTCCTCATGGAGGATGCCTTCGCCACGCAATATCGACACCCCTAGACCTTGGAGCACAAGACGGTCAGTCGTCCCAGTGAGCGATGCTTTTGAGGACGACCGGGATCTAGCTGAAAGCCAACCTTGAACCGAGGGTCTCCGCCAGCACGGACTTTGAGTGAGCGTTTGGCAGCCAGAGCAGCTTGCGTTTGACGCCATCGGCCATTCTAACTCCCAAGCGCGAGGCCGTGATGCCTTGTCGGAATTGGACCGTGGCAATTTCTTCGATATTCAACACCAGGGTTCGACTGGGCTCAGCTGTGACCTCGCGCTCCCATTGCTCTGGGTCGACCTCAATTGCCGCCCCTGGGACGGGCCGTGCGGTAGCAGTTGACCACACTTTGGGTCACGGACTGGGCCGAACCGGTGCCGGACTGGGCCGGATTCCGTATGTTTGGGCGGGAGTCCAGTGTTTGCAAGGGCTGGAACCCGGTTCGAGTCCCACCTCGGGCACGTGTTTTCCCTGTTCAGGGGCTTGTGAGCCTCTGACTGTGCACAAACTGTTCACCTATGGGCCCCTTCGGGGGCCTTTTTGTTGGTGGCCGGTGCTTTGGCCGGGGGCTCCTTTCTCGTGGTTTCGGCAGCGGTGGGGCTGCTTACTCGTTCATGGCCGGGAACGCCTGGAACGACATGACTGGACGCTGTCGGGGCGAGCGTCGCGGCCTTTGTTGGTTTGGATGTTTTTGATGTCATGACTGTTCATGGCGCCGCTGCCAGGTAGGTGCATGACTTGGTGCGTCTTGTTTTCGGTGGCTAGCGCTTCCTTGAGCCCGCGGCGTGCCCGGTCGGCACGGGTGAGTCCCTGGCTGGTGAACGTCTTCCCCGACGACGCTCCAAAAGCAGCCAAGGCATTCTTCCGGGCGGTGAGGTCTTGGTCGTTCGTGGATACGCGGCATATCCGATGAGGAGCCCGGTCATGGTCTTGGATGTACCGTATACGGACATGTCGTGGGCCGTGCAGACGGCCTTGGGCATTTCGTGAAGACGACTTCGGAGATCGACAACAATGTCGGAATCAAGCCGGCCAGAACCAGGAAAGGGTCGTTTCTGCCCAGCGTTAGGGAGTGGCACTCAGGAGCTGACGACGGGACAGAGATCGTAGGGAGTAGTCGGCTACCGAGACGCTTCTGGGTCTCATAAGCGCCCGTTGGTGCTATGCACGGTGATGTCAGTCGAACTTCTTGAGTCTCCATACGGCGCCGTCGGCCATAGGCATAGATAGGGTCGGCCAAAGATGCGGCTCTTGCTCGACAGGATTCCTGTCGCTGAGGAGGAATTCCACAATGTTGTCCACGTTTTTCGCTAAGTCGATCTGAACGTTCATGCCTTCCGGTATCAGCTGGGTTCGGATGCACTGGCCGTCGTAGACAACTTCAGGCGCCTGGCTTCCGAGTACCAGCGTAAAAGCAGCCAGTCTGCGGCCCTGGATTATGCGGTATACATAGTGATCGCATACGCTCACCGTCCCGTCCACTTCATCTGGCCTTGATCCCCGGCACAAATCCGCACTGCCGGAAGTACACCTCATGAAAGATCGATGTCACAGAATCGATGAGACTACGGACACGTTAACGGGCGGCGTGCAAGAGTGATCCCTAACACTGCTTTCTGGGGGCGAATGACACGGAAAACGGTCGTCTTTCTGACCTGCGTGCTCCTTTCCGTTGTTTGGTACTTAGCTGTGGGCGCGTTTGATCGACTAATCATGTCTCACAATAATCAGACGTTCTCGCAGTACTGCTATTCCGAGTATCTGCCTGCCGGTACAGTGCACAACCCCGAGGGATTCCCTCTGGGCCCGTCGGAACCTACGAGTTCGCCCCGCTCGGGGTGGAGTGCACTTTCGCCATGGCAGACGGAACGATAACGGACACTTTTAACGTCAGGTACTACCCGATGGTTCTTGCGTGCATCCCCGGGACCGCGACCTTGATTTGGGGCGCTCGAATCGCCTGGATCCACTTGCACCCACGGAGGAGAACTGCACAGAACGGCAGTCCGACATAGCTCCATTGCCGCCAGTGTGGTCACTTTCTGGTTACGCTCAGCTCGCCCAGCGTGGCATCGAACGAGGCCACAGCTTCGCCGAAACAACCCGGGCAAGCCTCAGTTCGTCCACGGTCCTGTGCGGCATGTTCTTGAGAAAGCTGCTCAGCAAACCTGGCTAGAGGTTCCAGCTGGCGACTGAACCCGCACGGAGAGTCTCTTCAAGGAACACTAGGCAAAAGTTTTCGGGTCGGCTATGTAGGGGCAGCCCCGGGTTATAGAAGGAAAGAATCAGATTCAGTTCGAACCACAAATGGTGCCTGCTCAGGGTCGTATTCCTCGTACCGTTCGTTCTTGACCAGCGTGAGCCGAGGGGCTGGGCGGATACTTTTCCGCCCGGTCAGGGATGGGCTGTGCGTTCATCCGATTCAGACCCGCGTAGGCTCCCTGGGAAGCCGTATGACCGGCGGCGGCATGGGTGTTGGGGTAGGGTGCACCTAGGCTCGGCACAGACACTAATTCATTCTGTGGCGACCGGCTGAAAGAAGACAGCGATGAAGCCTTGGATTCACCCGCAGGAGAGGCGTTCCAGGATCTACTTTTCGATTCAGATTGCCGGAGCTGTGATTGCGATGACTGTGGCTCCCATTCTCCTACTCCGCGAGCCGACGCAGGACCATGTCCTGATAGCTGCAGCAATTGTAGTTCTGGGCGCTGTTGTGGTGATCCTTGGCATAAAAGTCCTCAGGAATCTCTCTTACGAGTACAGAACCGAACCAGAAGAGGAAGACCGCACCAACGCTCCGGGCTGACGGACAAAAGGGTTCGGTCAAGGTTGCTAATGCGGGAGTTCGGTGTCAGGTCCATCTGGCCGGCCAAAGCACCCGCGTCCGACCTAATGGCCTTCTTGATCCGCTGAGAACCGTTTCTTCAACCGGTCACGGCATTGGATGGTTTGATTAGTCCGTGCTCCGTCTAAAACGCCTTCTGGTTTTCAGCCTGCTCGCTGTTTGCGCCATCGCCGCATTCTCGTTCTGGGCAACCCGGCAGCCCGGCGCAGAAGCCCTCGGGGCCCTGTCTGCACCTCCGCGAGCGGGGGCGAAACTTGAAATGTTGTCCACCGGCATCACCACCGCCGTGAACGTAACCCCGAGCCCGGATGCCCAGTGGCTCCTCCGGGCTGCCGAACAGACCGGGATCCCTGCCCGGGCGCTCCGGGCCTACGTTGCTGCGGCAGCCATGGCCAACGATTCCGCTCCGATGTGCGCGATCGGTTGGAACACCGTGGCAGCTGTCGGCTCCGTCGAATCAGCGCACGGAAGTTACGGCGGCGGCAGCCTCAACGCCGCAGGGCAGTCAAGCGGTCCCATTGTGGGCCCCAGCCTCGATGGCAACGGATTTGCCGCCATCGCCGACACGGACGAGGGTGTCCTGGACGGCGACGCCCGCTGGGACCACGCCGTCGGACCCATGCAGTTCATTCCCACCACCTGGCAGCTTGCAGGGCGGGACGGGAACGGGGACGGAGCAGCGGACCCGTTCAATATCGACGACGCCGCCCTCAGCGCGGCGACCTATCTGTGCGCAAACGGCCGTGATCTCTCAACCGCGCAAGGGTGGACCGACGCCATCTACTCCTACAACCAATCCGATCCCTACATCCGCCAGGTGCGGGCCCAAGCCACCGCATACGCCGCGAAGACGGGCATCGCCGAATGAGTCCAAGCTGCAGGGGCCTTTACCGCGTGACGTGATCCGCCCGTTGGGCATCCACTCGTGGTCTTCTGACGAGCGTACCCAGGACTTCATGCAGCGCCCGATCCGTACGGACGCGTGATCGCTTCGAGGAAATGCCCGTCAGGATCCGCGAAGTAGACGCCACGTCCGCCGTCGTTGTGGTTGATTTGCTGCGGGCGGGACCGTCCCGGGTCTGCCCAGTAGGGGATGCCCTGGGCCCGAATCCTTGCGAAGATTCCGTCAAAGTCCTCCTCGCTGACCAGGAAGGCGTAGTGCTGCGGGGAGATGGGCCCGTCCGCCGTGGCGAAATCGAAGGCCACTCCGTGCTCGAGGGGCACGGTCATGAAGGACCACATGGCTTGGGGTTTCGGCAGTCCGAGCACATTGGCCAGGAACTCCGCCGAATGGCGCTTGTCCGTTGCGTAGACGATGGTGTGGTTAAAAGTGACCGTCATGGTGACCTCCTAAGGTGTTAGGTCTACGACCGTCTACATCCAGCGCCCTTCGAACTCCAAAAGCGGGCCGCTAGGTCCTTGGAACCTTCAGATCAGGGGCTGATCGGGCCTTGGCGATCGGCAGCACCAGCATGTAGCCGGTGGGCATATCGCTGCTCCAGCGTCGCGGCTCGCGGACGACGAACTGCGCCGCCAACTGTTCAGGGGTGAGCAGGGCGTTAGGCGCGGGGACGGACCCCACCGGTCGTCGCCGTACGGGTAGAGCGGATCCTGGACACGGATGCCGGTGACCGGGAACTCCGGGAACTGGTCGGGATCGCCGAGTGATTCGAAGCCGCTCATCACCCAGACGTGACGGCCGTGCCACATGACCAGCCCGACCGGCCGATCCGTATCAGCAATGGCGCGCGCCGCGGTCTGCAGCGCTTCCTCATAGTCGGCGACGCTCACGACGGCGTACGGCCCCATTCCGACGTCGTTCAGCACCTCCGCCCAACCCAAGGGGTTGGCTCCGTTGAATGAGTTGAATGACCGGGCGCGGGCCATCTCCCAGAGTTCTCCCTGCTGGACGCGATCGGTCCACGGGACGGCCCCGGTGTCGTCGATGAGGTTGTGCATCATCTGGATGCTCGCCGCCACACACCATTCAAAGGTGTACTGCGGCACGAAGTCCCCTCCTGGTAGAGGTTGAGGGCGAACGCCTGGGGCGCAGGGGGCGGCGTGGGAACCGGCGTCGGGGTGGGGGACAGGGGCGGGTGCGGAGCTGGGACGTCATCGCGTGCGCCCGGCGGGGCCGAGGAGGTCTGGATCGGTGGATCGGCGGTGGCCTCATCGAGTCTGGTCGTTGGCGCGCAGGCCGAGAGGAGGGTCGCTAGGATGACGAACCAGGCCAAAATACGGAGCAGGGCACCGACCATGATCGGTCCAGTTTATCGCGGCTCGGCGGGAATTTTCGGTCGCGGCCGGCGTTAGGTCTGAGTATGAAAGCAATCGCGTACCGTGCCACGGGTGATCCGTCTGTTCTCGAGCTCGTCGACCGCGAGATCCGCGACCCGGGGCGCGGGGAGGTGCGCGTGCGGATCGTCGTCTCTGCGGTGAACCCCACCGACTGGAAGTCCCGCCGCGGCGCCAGGCCGGGCGAGCCCTTGCCCTTCGCGGAAGTCGTGCCGAACCAGGACGGCGCCGGAATGGTGGACGCCGTCGGACCCGGCGTCGAGCATCTCCACGTCGGTGACAGGGTCTGGGTGGCCTTGGCCGCCTACCAGCGCGCCGACGGCGGGACGGCCCAGGAGTTCGCCGTCCTGCCGGCCGAACGGGTCTTTCCGCTGCCGGAGAATGCCGGGTTCGACCTCGGCGCAAGCCTGGGCGTTCCCGCGATCACCGCCCACAGGGCCCTGACCATCGCCGAAGACGGCCCGCGGCGGCTGCGCCCTGGAGCCTTGGACGGCAAGGTAGTTCTCGTTGCTGGAGGGGCCGGCGCCGTGGGCCATGCGGCGATCCAGCTCGCCAAGTGGGCCGGCGCGGTTGTGATCACGACCGTGAGTGGACCGGCAAAGGCTGCGCTGGTCACGGCCGCCGGCGCCGATCACGTCATCAACTACCGGGAAGGCCACGCGGCCGCCGAGATCCGTCGGATCGCTCCCGAGGGCGTCGACCAGATCGTGGAGGTGGCCCCCGCGCAGAACGCGGAACTCGACCTGGCAGTAATCCGCAACCGCGGCTCCATCGCGGTCTACGCCAACAACGGCGGTGATCAGGTGACCCTGGACGTGCGCAGGCACTTCAGCCTCAACGTCCGCTACCAGTTCGTGTTGCTCTACACCGTTGGCATGGCCGCGGTTCACGCCGCCGCCGAGGACATCAACGCGGCCCTCGCCGACGGTGCCCTTCCGGTCGGAGAAGCCGCAGGCCTGCCGCTGCATCGCTTTGACCTGGCTAACACGGCTGCGGCCCACGCGGCGGTGGAAGAGAGCATCATCGGCAAGGTGCTGATCGATGTGTCAGCGCGCTAGTGGTGTGCCGCGCCGACGAGTGAGCCGTCCAGCGTCACGGTAGAGTGGCTAAACATTTTCAGGCGGATAGGCGACACGAATGAGCGATACCGACGGCGATGCACGGCGGCGGGAATTGGGCGACAATCCAGGCCCGGTTGAGGAGGAGGTGGAGGAATCCTTCGACCGCACCGTTGAGGAAGGCGCGCAGCGGCTGAACCGCTCCTTCCGGGACGTGCTCATCACCGGATTGTTCGGCGGGTTTGAAATAGGCGTTGGCATCATGGCCTACCTTGGTGTCCTTTATGAGACCGGGAACCACCTTCTCGCTGGGCTTGCTTTCAGTGCAGGGCTCATCGCCCTCCTGCTGGCCAAGAGCGAACTATTCACGGAAGGGTTCCTGGTGCCCATTGCTGCCGTCGTCGCGCGGGAGGCAAGCTATGCCCAGCTCGGGAAGCTCTGGGGCGGCACTCTCGTAGCCAACCTGGTGGGCGGGTGGCTGTTCATGGCCTTGATCATGACGGCGTTCCCGCAGTGGAGCGAGATCATCACGAAGGAAGCCGCCCACTATCTCGATGCGGGGTTTAACTGGCAAACCGTGTGTCTTGCCGTGTTGGCAGGGAGCACCATCACGTTGATGACCCGGATGCAGCACGGGACCGACAGCGTCACCGGCAAGATCGCGGCCGCCGTCGTGGGCGCTTTCCTGCTCTACGGGCTGCAGCTCTTCCACTCGGTCCTGGACTCGCTGCTGATCTTCGGTGCCATCCACTCGGGTGCCGACATCAGCTACCTTGAATGGCTCAGCTGGTTTTCCTATGTAGTGCTCTTTAACATGCTAGGCGGGATCCTGCTGGTGACCGCGCTACGGCTGGTGAGTGCCAGCAAGCTCGTGAAGGAACGGCGCGACGACTCACCCGAGGACCCGGAAGAGGTGCACCACTCCTGATCACGTCCGTGCGGGCACTTGATGGCGTCAGCGAGAAAGCAGCACGCCGACCTGGGCCCGGATGTCCCGGACGATCTCGTCAATGCTCAAAGCGGCGTTCACGCTCGCCGCCATGCTGAGGAACATGACGGCGGAGACAACGTGTGCCGTCGTTGCGGCATCACCAGCGCTGACCAGCTCGTGCCTGCCCAGGACGGTAGCGATGGCCTCCTCGGTCTGCTCGACGATGGAGAGAGCTTCGCTGTGTCGGGGCTCCGTTGGGTCGCCGAAGACCATCTCCCGCAGGTAAGTGCGTCCATTGTCGACCTGGATGCGGTTGCATTCCACGATCGGCCGGACGATGGCCATCACCGCATCGAGGACATCAGGGATAGTCTCGGCATCCGCCCGGCCACGCTGGAGTGCTTCGGCGTAGTGTGCGTTCTGCACGAGCAGAAGGAGTTCACCTTTGGACTTGGCGTAGAGAAACAGGGTCCCGGTGCCGATGTCCGCCTTGTCGGCGATCTGCTGGGTTGTGACATCCTCGATGCCGTGCTCGGCGAACAGCTCGCTGGCTGCCGCGGTGATGCGATCCAGCTTTTGTTGTTTGTTCCGCTCACGCCGTCCGACCGGCTGGGAGGCGAGAGTCATGATGGAACCTCCGGAAAGATATTCTGACTGTACTCAGATGCGAGTGTAGTCATCACTGCATCGGGTAGAACTGTTCGCCAATTCTCCCATGCCGTTGGCGGCTGCAGCCGTTCGCCGAGGTGGCTGTGGCGGCACCATCCAGGGTGTGGGTCAGCGGGCGAGGAATTCGACGGCGACGGGGAGAACCGGTCGTGGAACTGGAAGATGCCGCCGTGGCCCGAGTCGGGGTAGATGATCAGCTTGGATCCCTTGATGCGCCGGTGCAGGTCCTCGGACAGGATCGACGGCACCATGCGGTCGTTGTCGCCGTTGGCGATGAGAGTGGGGTGAGTGAGCTTCGACAGGTCCGACGGCGCGGAGCGGCCGAATTTCTGGATCGCCTTCAGCTGCGTCTGGAAGGCTTTGGTGCTGATCGGCTTGTCGCGGTCGATTGCGCGCTCCTGCAGGCGCTTGATGAACGCCTTCGCGGCGGGCTTGCCGGTCGTGTTGCGGTTAAAGAACAGGAACTCCTTCGGGTCCGCGCGCGATAGGGTCGCGCGGAGAATGTCCCAGTAGGTGGTGCGGACGACCTTGTCCATGTCCTTGCCGCCCCGTGGCCCGGTACCGGCCAGCACCACCTTGCGGACGAGGTCGGGATGTTTGAGGAGCAGGTCCTGGGCGATCATGCCGCCCATTGAGAAGGAGAAGATGTCGATTGTGTCGAACCCGAGGGCCTTGATGAAGGTATAGGCGTCGTCGGCCATCGCCTCGATGCTGTCGGGAACCTGCCCGGTGGAGGCGCCGACGCCGCGCTGGTCGAAGGTGATGACGCGGCGGTTCTTCGCGATGGGCTCGATGATGCGGGGGTCCCAGTTGTCCAGGGTCGCGGCTAGGTGCACGAAGAAGACGACGGGGATGCCGGCACTGGGCCCCAGCTCACGGTAGGCGTAGGTGGCGCCACCGGCGGTGATGGTGCGAGTGGCGGCCTTCGCGTACGAGATGACGACAGAGCCATTCGGGGTGTCTAAGCGGCTCATATTGGGAGTCCTCCTGAGTGGTCTGTGAGGTGAATGTCTGCCGGCGGCTCAGGCGGGAAGCGTGACCACCGCTTTGCCGCGGAGGCCGCCCTTCGCCAGCGACTCGAGTGCCTGTGGGGTCTGGGCGAAGTCGAAGACCTTCCCCACGACCGGGCGCAGCACGCCGTCGTCAACCAGGGCGGCGATCTGGCGCAACTGGTCGCCGCTGGCGCGCATGAAGAGGAACTCGTAGCTGACGCCGAGCTTCTTCGCCTGCTGCCGGATCCGGCTGCTTAGCCCCGCGATGGGCAGGCGCAGCACAGGGTTCAGACCTGCTTTACGCGCGAACGCCGGGTCCGGCGGTCCGGCGATTCCAATCGCCTTCCCGCCGGGCTTCAGGATGCGCAGCGACTTTACGAGGTTCTCCCCGCCGAGGCTGTCGAGCACCAGATCGTACCCGGTGAGGAGCTGCTCAAAGTCCTGGGTGCGGTAGTCGATCACCGTGTCCGCGCCGAGGTCGCGCACGAAGTCGGCATTGGCGGCACTTGCGGTGGTGGCGACGGTGGCGCCGAGGTGTTTGGCGAGTTGGATCGCGATCGATCCGACCCCGCCGCCCCGGCGTGAATGAGAACTTTCTGCCCCGGCCGTACATTGCCTTGCTCAACGAGGGCCTGCCACGCCGTCAGTGCAACCAGCGGTAGCGAGCCGGCCTCCTCCATGCTGATTGATGCGGGTTTCAGAGCCAGATCGGCCTCGGTGATGGCGATGCGCTCGGCGAACGTGCCGATGCGGTCTTTGTCGGGGCGGGCGTAGACCGCGTCACCGGGCTTGAATCCGCGCACCTTGGCCCCGACACGGATGACTGTGCCGGCGACATCGTGACCGAGGATCAGCTGGAGCTTGTACGGGAGGATCTGCTTGAACTCACCCAGGCGGATCTTTTCGTCCAATTGGTTGAGGCCAGCTGCCTGGACCTGGACCAGCACGTCCCGGTCGCCGACGGTCGGCTCAGGGACGTCTGCTGCGCGTAGCGGCTCCTTGTACTTGGCGACGACGAATGCCCTCATGGCCTGCTGCTCCTCTGTGACGTGCGGCCAAGAAAAATGATTCGAGTCAATTCTGAGTGAACTCAGAATTGTTGTCAAGTAGATCGCTAGATGCGTGCGCCGGGAGTGGCATAGCCTGGACGTTCTTCAGGACAAGCAGACCGTGACTGCGCGTGATGACAATGGGGTGGCGCACCGCTGGGTCGTGAAACGCAGACGTGACGTGTTCACGCTCGCGTCCGCGTAAGCACTCAGCGATGCTGGCTGGAGGTTCCCAGCCAGCATCCGATTCCGCACGGTGAGTATCGCCAGGGGCACTTGGCAATAGAGTTCGGGTCAGCAAAGGAGGTCCGAGAACGTCTCACACTGATGGGAGGACTGAGCGCAAATGGCTACGCAGCGAAATACTCCGCCAGCATTGGAACGTGCACCACGGTGGGTCCTAGCGGCAGCCGTTGCGGTTCTTAGCCTGACAGGGCTGGTCATCATCCTCTTGTTCCCGACGTTCGCTACGGCGGCTCTCGCCGTCCCTGTTTTAGCCGCGTTCTCCATTGCTGGCCTCTATTCCGCTTGGCAGTTGCTGAGAACGGATACGCCGCGGCCGCGATACGTCATGCGCAGTGGCATGGCATACCCTGTGGCACTTGCAGTTCTTGGGGTGATTGGAATGGTCTACGCGGTCATCGCGTCACTGAATTCTTCAAGCCCCACGATGATCGGTGTCTACTTCCTAGTGCTGGCCACAGGGCTCAGAGGCCTCTACGACAAGGTGACACCTGCAAGTGGATGAACACGCCTCAAGGGGATATTGATGGCCGGAGCCTGGCAACCGCCGGAGACAGGCCGGGCATAACGGCCGGGGCTTCCATTAGACGGAACGTATAAGTAAAGTCTCGGAATAGCCAGTGAATCGGACTTCCACCTTCATCCGAGAGCGAGCCACCATGGACCGGCCAGAAAAGCGCGGTGTCCAGCGCTGCAGCACTAACCTACGAACCGACGTGCAGGGTGTGACGGGATGAGCGATCCGTCCTCGTCCCGTGCCGCACCGGCGACGCGGGAGACATTTTCCACCCGCAGGCTGTTCATCCTTTCGGCCATCGGGTCAGCTGTGGGGCTGGGCAACATCTGGCGCTTTCCGTACATCGCCTACGACAACGGCGGCGGCGCCTTCCTGATCCCGTACCTCGTGGCGTTGCTGACGGCGGGCATCCCGCTGCTCTTCCTGGACTATGCCGTAGGGCACAAATACCGCGGCTCTGCCCCGCTGGCATATCGCCGGCTCCACCGGGCGGCTGAACCGCTGGGGTGGTGGCAGGTGCTGGTCTGTTTCGTCATCGCAGCCTACTATGCAGTGATTGTCGCGTGGTCCCTGATGTACACCATCTTCTCCTTCACCGAGGCGTGGGGAGACGACGCCGAGGGTTACTTCTTCGGGACTTTCCTCAACGTCTCCGAGGCGCCGGGTGTCGGCTTCAATTACGTGCCGTCCGTATTCTTCCCGCTGCTGCTGATCTGGATCGCTGTCATCATCATCATGGTGGCCGGAATCCGCAAGGGGATCTCACGCGCCAACTCGATCCTGCTCCCGTTGCTGATGGTGATGTTCCTGCTGCTGGTGATCCAATCGCTGTTCCTACCAGGTGCAGCCGAAGGGCTCAACGCCTTCTTCACCCCCGACTGGCCAGCTTTGGCCGATCCGTCAGTGTGGGCTGCGGCCTACGGACATATCTTCTTCTCGCTCTCGGTCGGATACGGCATCATGGTCACCTACTCCTCCTACCTGAAGCGCAGGACCGACCTGACCGGTTCAGGTGTGGTGGTCGCCTTTTCCAATTCGGGATTCGAGATCCTGGCAGGCATCGGCGTGTTCGCCGCACTGGGGTTCATGGCCCAGGCCGCAGGAGCCGGCGTGAACGACGTTGTCACACAGGGCATCGGGCTGGCGTTCGTAGCCTTCCCCACCATTGTTTCCCAAGCGCCGTTCGGGGCGCTCATGGGGGTGCTGTTCTTTGGATCCCTGGTTTTCGCGGGGGTGACATCGCTCATCTCGGTGCTGGAGGTCATCGTGGCGGCGGTGCAGGACAAGCTGGCATGGGGGCGGGTCAAGGCTTCAATTATGGTCAGCGGGCTTGTCGCGGCCGTGTCGCTGGGACTCTTCCCGACGGCAACGGGCCTATACCTCCTGGACACGTCCGATGCTTTCGTCAACAGCTTTGGCATCACGCTCGGGGCGCTGGTGACCGTGGTGGTGCTGGCCTGGTTCCTGCGTAAGCTTCCGCTGCTGTCGGCCCACCTCAACCGCACTTCGACGATCAAGATGCGCCGGGGGTGGATGGTGCTGGTTGGTGGCGTGGTGCCGCTTGTGCTGATCTACCTTGTGTCCAACGAATTCATTAGCAAGATCTCCACCACCTATGAGGGCTATCCCGAGTGGTTTGTGGGCCTGTTCGGCTGGGGCATGTCCGGCGGGCTCGTGGTCCTGGCGCTGGCATTGACGTTTATCCCCTGGAGCCGAAAATCCAAGGCCCACCACGACCCGGAGTATCAATCCATCGTGGACGAGGAAGAAGAGGAGGAGACAGCACGATGACACCCATCGCCATCACCATGATGATCATTGCCATCCTCACAGTGTGGGGAGGCCTGGCGCTTGCGTTGCTCAACCTCAAGCGTCACCCCGAGGATGAGGCGCGCTGCCGGAGGAGCACGCACCGGAGCTTTGACCGGCGAATCCAGTGCTTAGGCCCCGGCGTCTGGCACTCCGTCCCCTGACCCTTCCGCCAACCTAAGCTTCCGGCGTTTGCGCCGGCGCCAGACGAACACCAGGCCAACCGCGACAATGGGGAAGAGTACCCAGCCGCCGATGTCGAGGGCGTCACCGATGGCATGGGCCAGCGCCCCGGCCAGATAGGCGAGAACGCTGAGGCTCGCGACCCAGGCAATGGACCCCGTGATGGTCCACAGCAGGAACTTGGGCCACGGCATTTTGGCAGCGCCCGCCGCAATGGCGCCCCAGAGCCGGACGACAATCACCCAGCGGCCGAAGAACAGGGCTGTGCCTCCGTGCCGATCGAAGAACGACTCCAGTTGGACTATGCGATTCTCATCGGCGCGGAAGCGCTGTGCAAGCCGCAGCATCAACGGCGGCCTCCCACCCGCCCAAGGACGTAGCCAATGGTGCTCCCGATCATTGCGCCCAGGCTGCCGACGGCGATAACGGCAGCAAGGTTGAGCTCTCCGTGGCGCGCCGACGCGTAGGCGCCAAGCAATACGGCTACGGCGGGAAGCGGTACGCCGGCGCACTGTGCCAGCACAATCACGAAGACGCCGAAGTAGTAGCCCCAGTCGTCCGCAATCTCTGCTTCCGCGGCGAAGAATCCCGCCCAGCCGAGGGCCACGAAGCGGAGGGCTGCCAATCGGGTCATCGCTCACACCTCACTTCGCTGCTCCGCCGTGGTTCGTGGTGACGGTCCCCGCGCTGCCCGCGTGGGTTTGCGTCCGTGACCCCTGCGACGACCCCGGATGGCCCTTGTATACGCTTGCGACCCGGGCCGCGTCAAGAGCACGCTGCGGTCACAGCCCCGCCCGACGGCGACACCGGTCTGACATTTCCCGGCGCGTGGGCCCAGCCACATACGCGGCGCAGCCATACCCTGCAGGCTCCGCTTCGACCACGCAAGTAGTCACCCGGATCCGGGCGCGCCGAGCAAGTAGTGACCGCTTGGGAATAGAGCGTCCTGCGCTTCAAAGCCGGGTAGGGACCACTCCTGTGCAGCCCCCTTTTCGCGCCTACGATCCACGCATTGAGTCAGTCCACAAGGCTCAGAAAAAGGTCTCTCATATGCGTGCTCAACCCAAACCTCCGCCTCGCCGTGCCCTGGCGGCGGTGCTGTCAACACTGCTCGTACTTACCGGGCTGTCCGCAGGCGGCACCGCCGCCGCGGACGTTGGGACCGTCGCCCACGATGTGCTGCGGACGGGGTGGGACAACAACGAGAACGTGCTCTCGCCGTCGTCGGTCGCGTCCTCGACCTTCGGCAGGCTGTTCTCCACAGCCGTGGACGGGCAGGTGTACGCCCAGCCGCTCGTTGTCGGCGGCACCGTCATTGCAGCAACCGAGAACAATTTCGCGTACGGATTGGACAGCGCTACGGGCACGACGAAGTGGGTACGCCCCCTCGGGCCGGCCTGGCCGGCATCAACAGTGAGCTGCGGCGACCTCACGCCAAACATCGGCATCACGTCCACTCCGGTCTTCGACCCGGCGACAAAGTCCGTCTTCATGCTGGCCAAAACGAACGACGGAGCGAGCCCGCAGCTGCCGCACTGGTACATGCACTCCCTCGATCTGGTGACAGGGCTGAGCGGGCCGGGTTCCCGGTCCTCATCAGCGGCGCACCGACGAACGACCCGTCACGCCCGTTCAACGCCATGACCGCAATGCAGCGGCCCGGGCTGCTCCTCATGGACGGGGTGGTGTACGCGGGGTTCGCCAGCCACTGCGACTATGCCCCCTTCGTCGGCTACGTTGTCGGCGTGTCTACCGCCGGGCGGCAGACGACGATGTGGGCCACCGAGTCCGGCAACAGCAACGCGGAGGGCGGGATCTGGCAGTCCGGCGGAGGCCTGGTCTCGGACGGGGCCGGGCAAATCCTGTTCGCTACCGGCAACGGCATTTCGCCCAAGCCCGGTCCGGGTAAGACGCCGCCTGCAACCCTCGCCGAGTCTGTGGTGCGGCTCAATGTCGGCACCGATGGAAACCTCACTCCGACTGACTTTTTCAGCCCGGCCAACAACGCCAAACTGGACCAGGACGACGCCGACCTGGGTTCCGGGGCCCCGATCGCCATCCCCGACGGCTACGGGACGCTGGCGCACCCGCACCTGCTGGTCCAGGCCGGCAAGGACGGTCGTGTCTACCTGCTGGACCGGGACAACCTGGGCGGCATGGGGCAAGGGCGGCCGGCGGCGACGCAGTCCTAGACGAAGCCGGCCCGTACAGCGGAGTCTGGGGACGGCCCGCGTTCCTCGGGACCGCCAGTGGCGGCTACATCTACACCGTCGAAAACAAGGGCTACCTCCGCGCGCACAAGCTCCTGCCAACCAGCACCGGAGGCATGCAACTCGCCTCTGTGGGAACCTCCGTCGGCACTTTCGGGTATACCTCCGGTGCGCCTTCGGTGACCTCCAACGGCACGGACGCCTCCTCGGCCCTGGTCTGGGTCGTCTATTCCACCGGACCCACCGGCGTCGGTGCGGAACTTCGTGCCTACCGGGCCCTCCCGGACAGCAGCGGCAAGCTCCAGCAGGTCTTCACCGCCCCGCTGGGCACAGCCGCCAAGTTCTCCTCGGTGGCCACGGACAATGGCCGTGTCTTCGTGGGGACGAGGGACGGGCACATCCTGGGCTTCGGTGCACCAACCACCTCCGCCGTCGGGGCGGCGAACACCGATCTGGGCACGGCTGCGGTGGGTGCCACCGGAGGAGGCACGGTGACGATAACGGCTACGCGTGCGGTGACCGTCAGCACCGTCACAGCTGCTGCCCCGTTCGGCATCGGAACTCTCACCCTTCCCCGGGCGCTGGCCAAGGGCGGAAGCATGACAGTTCCCGTGACCTTTTCACCGACTGCGCCGGGGCAGGCGGACGGTGCGCTGACCGTCACAACGTCCGACGGCGAGACGGATCTCCTGGGTGTCCACGGAGTGGGCACAAAGGACGGCCTGGGGGCGACGCCAGCCACGATCGGATTCACGGACGTTCCCACGGAGACCAGCAGCCGTCAAACAGTCAACGTCGTCAACACGGGCACGACGGTCGCCACGGTCACCGGCGTCACGTTGCCGGCCAGCGCCGCGCTTAAGGTCGATCCGGCGACCGTGCCGCCGTGGGGCAGACCATCCAGCCGCTTACCTCAGTCCCGGTGTCCATCACGTTCAGCCCGACGACGGCGACTCCGGTGACCGATGAACTGCTCGTCTCGAGTGATCGCGGCGCCTTGAGAGTTCCTGTGACGGCGACGGCAGTGTCAGGGGCGGCGCACCTGCAGCTGCCGCCGACGCTGGACTTTGGTGACGTCGCCCTGGGCACAGTGGCCACCTGGGACTTCACGATAGTCAACTCCGGAAATATCCCGATGACGATCACCAAGGCCAAGGCGCCACAGGGAGTCTTCTCAACCACTCTGCCGATTTCCGAGGGCCTGGTGATCCCTCCGGGTGAATCCGCCTATCAGAGTGTGACGTTCAAGCCGACGGCGGCCGGACAGGCCGGGACCCAAGACACCTACTACCTGTTCACCGCGAACGACGGCCAGGGCGAGCAGAAGGTGATGCTCACCGGAATTGGCGTCGATGACCCCATTGCGCTCAAGGCCTACCAGATCGGTGCCGGGGACCCGAGGTCAGTCCTCGGCAGGTCACTCACTCTTGAATATCCGGTCCTGGGCGGGAAATGCCAGGACTACAACAAAGGGGTGATTTGCTGGTCGCCGGCGACCGGAGCGCACGAGGTCCACGGTGCAATCTACACCTCCTACCAGGCTGCGGGTGGAGCAGCCGGCAGCCTCGGCTTCCCGACCACCGACGGTTTGCGAACGCCTGACGGGCTGGGCCAGTACAACCATTTCTCCGGTTCGGGGGCTCTTCGATTTACTGGTCCTCGGCGACGGGGGCGCATGCGGTCCGGGGGCCATCCGGGCGAAGTGGGCCTCACTGGGCTGGGAACGGGGTCGGCTGGGCTACCCGTTGACCGATGAGCTGGTAACGCCTGATGGGGTGGGCAGGTACAACCATTTCTCCGGTACGGGGGCTCTTCGATTTACTGGTCGCCGGCGACGGGGGCGCATGCTGTTCAGGGGGCATCCGGGCGAGGTGGGCTTCACTGGGCTGGGAACGGGGTCGGCTGGGCTACCCGTTGACCGATGAGCTGGGAACTCCCGACGGGGTGGGCAGGTACAACCATTTCTCCGGTACGGGGGCTCTTCGATTTACTGGTCGCCGGCGACGGGGGCGCATGCGGTCCAGGGAGGCATCCGGACGAAGTGGGCTTCACTGGGCTGGGAGCGCGGTCCGCTGGGCTATCCATTGACCGATGAACTGGGAACGGCCGATGGGGTGGGCAGGTACAACCACTTCTCCGGTTCGAGGGGCTCTTCGATCTACTGGTCGCCGGCGACGGGGGCGCATGCTGTTCAGGGGGCCATCCGGGCGAAATGGGCCTCACTGGGCTGGGAACGGGGCCGGCTCGGCTATCCGTTGACCGACGAGTATGCAGTTCCCGTCGGTCGGGAATCGGCTTTCCGCGGCGGTCGGCTGACATGGAACTCGCGGACAGGAGTGGTCAGCGGCTAGCTGGAATAACCACGCCGGGAGCCTCCTGCCCAACATCAGGGCCATGACGACGGTGATCCAGCACCATCTTGGAGACGGCTGCTTCCGACGTGGCCGAGAAGGGGCCGAAGTGGCCCTCAACGGCCCAGCGGGTTTCCTCGTCGATGAGATCGGCGTTGATCCGTGCGCCACTCATGACCCCTCGGCCGCCGCGGTGATCACCTGGGCCATCAGGTTGGAGACATTGCCGCCCGCATACACACCGGGGACGGCCGTCGCACCCATGGCGTCGGTCTCGATGAACCGTCCGGCCCCGACGGGTGTACCTGGGAACTTAGCCCGAGTGATTTCAGTAGCGCGGATCTGGCTTCCATCCGCGTTCCGACGGCCAATGCCTGTAGGCCGAAGGAGGTGCCCTGCCGGAGCGTGAGTCCCGTGAGGACGCCGTCGACAGCGTCAACGGAAGCCACGGCGCCGTCGACGACCGCTATGGAGCGGGCGGCGAGTTTGTCCCATTCCTCGTCGGTGGGTTCGACAGTGTCGTTGAGGAAGAGGGTGATGTCAGGGGACCACTGTCTGAATTGCAGTGCCTGGTGGACGGACAGCGGGCCGGTGCCCAGCACTCCGATCCGTTGCCCGCGGATTTCCCAGCCATGGCAGTAGGGGCAGTGCACCACGCCCTTTCCCCATTGCTCCCGCAGCCCGTCGATGGGAGGCAGCTGGTCCGTCAAGCCGGTGGTGACGAGCAGGCGCCTGCCGGAGAACTGTCGGGCATCTCCCAGAACCACCTCGAATCCATCGGGGTTCGATGCGCTGCAACGGCTTCGCCATCAACGACCGTTGCTCCGTAGGAGAGCAGTTCGCTGCGTCCGATGGACAGGAGCTCCCCGGGGTTCATGCCGTCCCTCGAAAGGTAGCCGTGTACACCCGCCGCCGGTGCGTTGCGTGGAGTTCCGGAATCGATGACCAGTACCGAGCGCAGCGCCCGGCCCAGCGTCGTGGCCGCGCTGAGTCCCGCCGCGCCGCCGCCAACAATGACAACGTCATACCGTGTGGTGTTCATACTGATGTGTCCTTCGTCGCGTCCTGAAAGTTCGCCGCCGGCGTCCTTGGGCGGTGACACCAGCCTCCCTCGCATGAACCAGGTTTGACAAAGTTTGTTGCCGTTATGGCAAAGTGAGGGTATGGCAAACGAACTTGACGATGTTCTCGGGGCGGTGGGCCCCCGGCTTCGGGCACTCCGTGCCGAACGAAACCTCACCCTCGGAGACGTCTCCTCCGCATCCGGAGTATCGGTGAGCACCCTGTCCCGCCTGGAATCCGGCCAACGCAGGCCAAACCTCGAAATCCTGCTGCCCCTCGCGAGGATGTACGGTGTTCCCCTCGATGATCTGGTCGGCGCCCCGCTCACCGGGGATCCCAGGATCCACCTCCAGCCCATCACTCACGGCGACATGACGGCTGTTCCTCTCACACGCCGCCCGGGCGGGCTGCAGGCCTTCAAGATGGTGCTCGCGGGCGATGCCCGCGGGCAGAGCCCGACCCGCGCGTTCATGAAGGCTATGAATGGCTCTACATCCTCAACGGACGGCTGCGCCTGGTGCTGGGCGACAAAGACTTTGAACTTCGCCCTGGCGAAGCCGCGGAATTCGACACCCGTACGCCGCACTGGTTCGCCAGCGCTGACGGCAGACCCGTCGAGTTCATCAGCCTGTTTGGACAGCAGGGCGAGCGCATGCACGTACGCGCGCGGCCCAAGTCCTTGTAGCCGAAGAAGTCCGATGGTTCCGGGCATCGGTGTGCATGGGATCCCTCTCACCCGCATTGGGTGATGACTGTCCCGACTCGGAACGCTAGCTTGGCGGACATGTCGTCGGAAATGAGCGAGCCCGCCGCGTCGTCGCCAGGGATCGATCCGATGGTCGTGATTCGTTCCAGGCCGTACCTGGCTGCGCTCGTGCTGGCAGCGGTCCTGGGCGTTCCCGTCTCGATCATTGCGTACGGTTTTCTCGCTTTCGTCGCGGCGCTTCAGCGGTTCGTCTTCGACGGGCTGCCGAATCAGGTCCTTGGGGGTGCTGCTCCTGCGTGGTGGCCGGTTCCATGGTTGGCGCTGTGTGGGCTATTGACGGCGTTGACCATCCGGTATCTGCCGGGAAACGGCGGCCACTCACCCGCTTTCGGATTCAAGACGGGCGGCGGTCCGCCCACCCGCCGGGAGCTCGGGGGCATCGTACTCGCGGCGCTGGCCACGCTCAGCCTGGGCGCGGTGCTCGGGCCTGAGGGGCCGCTGATCGCGATCGGCGGCGGCCTCGGGGCGTTGACGGTGCACCTGGTGAAGAAGGACGCTCCGCCGATGGCCCTGACGATCATGGCGTCGGCCGGCAGCTTCGCTGCGATCAGCACCCTGCTCGGGTCTCCCGTGCTCGGTGCATTCCTGATCATGGAGGCCGCAGGGATCGGGGAATGACGCTGAGCCTGGTGGCCCTGCCCGGGCTGCTCGCTTCCGGCGTCGGGGCGCTGGTGTTCGTCGGCCTGGACGGCTGGACCGGGCTGGGCAGCTTCTCGCTCGCGCTGCCCGTGGTGCCGCCGGCGGTGCCGCCGACGCTGGCGACGTTGGGCTGGGCGGTGGTCATGGGCGCGGTCGGCGCGCTGTTGGGATGGCTGATCCGCTGGGTCGCGCTGTCGCTGCGTCCGGTCGTGCATCTGAACCGGGTGTTGGTGACGTCCGCGCTCGGCCTGCTGATCGGTCTTACCGCGATGGCGTACCAGTTGATCTCCGGGCACAGTTTCACGCAGGTGTTGTTCTCGGGGCAGGACGCGCTTCCGGAGCTGGTGGAAAACGCCGCAGATTACCCGCTTGCTGTGCTGGTCCTGCTGATCGCTTGTAAGACCTTGGTCTACGGGCTCTCGCTGAGCGCGTTTCGGGGCGGGCCGGTGTTCCCGTCGATGTTCATCGGTGCGGCGCTCGGTATTGCTGCGAGCGGGTTGCCCGGAATGAATCTCGCGGCAGGGATCGGCATGGGCATGGGAGCCATGTGCGCAGCGATGCTGCGGCTGCCGTTGACGTCGACACTGCTGGCCACGCTGCTGATGGGAGCGGACGGTGTGGCGGTAACACCCCAGGTGGTGGTGGCCGTGGCGGTGGCCTTCGTGATCACCAATGTGCTCCCCGTCCCGGGCCCGACGGCGTCCGTGGCGCCTGACGATGTCGGCGGCGTCCAACATCGGGTCCACTCGAGGACCGACCCTGCAGCTGAGATCCCGAGCGCGGGCCCTTTGACGGCGCGGGACCGGTGGATCGCCTGGCTGTTCATCATTGGCTCGAGTCTGTTCGCCCTGGGGCGGTACCGTTCTACGCCGAGGCCGTTGGATTGCACTGGTGTGGAGTCACCTTCTTCGTCGGTTCGCTGTTCTTCACCTGTGCGGCGTTCCTGCAGTACCGCGAAGCCGTTGACGCGCTCCCGGCCGTGGGTGCCACGCGGCGCCGATTGTTGTGGGCATGGGCGCCGCGGAATCTCGTCTGGCTCGCTGGCGCGCTGCAACTTGCCGGCACGCTCTGGTTCAACTGGAGCACGGCGAACGCGCTGCTGGTCAACCTCAGCGCGGCGCTCGCCGAGCAGCGGGTGTGGCGACCCGACGCTCTCGGTTCAGTCGCCTTCCTTGCGTCAAGCGCTGTGGCGTTGCGGTATGCCGGTCGCGGCGCCACTGCCGGCAGGCCGAGGCCGCGGACGTGGACGATCGGCGTGATCAACGTTGCCGGCTCTGTTGCGTTCGGCGTCTCGGCCGTCGCGGCCTTTGTCCTGCCGTCGAGCGGCGATGTCTGGAACGCCGGGCTGGCCAATCTCGGCACACTCGTGGGAGCCCTGTGCTTCCTCGCCGGCGCGGTTCTGATGCTGAGTCCGGAGTCTACCGACGCTACGGTTCGTGCAGCCCAGGGAACTCGTCCGTAACCCCTTTGCAAAAACAGTTTCTGAAGGAGAAGTGATGTCAGTAAATTCCCAGCCGACTGATGCCGACGTGGCGCTGTTCGGCAACCGATTCGTCACCCAGGAAGTTCCGAGCCGGGAGTTCCCGGAGACCGGCATTCCCGCTCAGGACGCTTTGCGGCTGGTGTCTGAGGACCTGGCGCTGGAAGGTGATCCGGCCCGAAACCTGGCGACATTCGTGACGACATGGATGGAGCCGCAGGCCCAGCAGATCATTGCAGCGAACCTGCACCGCAATTTCATCGACCACGCGGAATATCCCCGCACGGCCGAGATCGAGCAGCGCTGCATCCGGATGCTCGCCGACCTGTTCAACGCTCCCGGTGAGACGACCGGAGCCCGAACCCAGGGTCCTCCGAGGCGATCATGCTTGGCGGGCTGTCCCTGAAGTGGAACTGGCGCAAGCGCCGCGAGGCTGCCGGTGCGTCGACGTCGAGCCCGAACCTGGTGTTCGGCGGCGACGTGCACGTCGTGTGGGAGAAGTTCTGCCGCTACTTCGACGTCGAGCCGCGCATCGTGCCGCTGCAGCCCGGGAAGTACACCATCGGCCCGGACGACGTGCAGGCCCATGTGGACGAGAACACCATCGGCGTCGCAGCCGTGCTGGGCACGACGTTCACCGGTCACAAGGACGACATCGTCGGCATCAACGACCTGCTGCTGCGGATCAAGCGCGAGCGGGGCCTTGATGTGCCGCTGCACGTGGACGGGGCCAGCGGAGGATTTGTCTGGCCCTTCCTCTACCCGGATTCCAAGTGGGATTTCCGGCTCGAGCAGGTCCGCTCGATCAATGTCTCCGGGCACAAGTTCGGACTGGTCTATCCCGGCATCGGCTGGCTGATCTTCAGGGAGAAGGCCGACCTGGCCAAGGACCTGGTCTTCGAGGAGAACTACCTCGGCAAAACCGACTCGACCTTCACCCTGAACTTCTCCACCGGCTCCTCGATGGTTCTCGCCCAGTACTACAACTTCGTGCGCTACGGCCGTGCCGGTTACACCTACATCATGCAGAACATGCAGACCAACGCCCGCGTCCTCGCCGAGAAGCTGGCCGCCATGGGCCGGTTCGAGATCATCGGCCCCGACGAGGAGCAGCTTCCCTGGTCGCGTTCCGGCTCGCGGCCGACACCGGGTACAACGAGTTCGACATCGCCTGGCAGCTCTCGGCCGAGCGCGGCTGGATGGTGCCGGCCTACACCCTGCCGCCGAACGCCCAGGACGTGACCATCATGCGGGCCCTGGTCAAGGAAACGATGAGCCGGGAGCACGTCGACACACTCGCCCGGGACATCGAGGAGGCGTGCTCCACGCTGGCGAAGAAGGGCGGCGCGCACGAATCCGAACGCAAGAAGATCGTCACAGGACCCGGCCATTGACTATAACGGTGGCAGGCGGGTTGCTAGGCTCGGCGTCACGACTACTTCGGGAGGTCTGATGCCGGGCCGATTTTGGCGACGACGGGGCCGGCAGGCAAGCGAGGAGGCCCCAACCCGGACCGATATCGCGGATCCGGTGTACAAGGAGATAGCGCTCCAGCTCACCTCCACCGCCGAGAACTCCACTCCTGACTGGAGCACCTCCTTCGGCTACATCGAGGACATCGGTGATGGACGGGGCTACACCGGCGGGCTGGTGGGCTGGTGCAGCGGCACTGGCGACATGCTCGAGCTTCTGCAGGCCTACACAAAAGCCGCCCCGGGAAATCCGTTGGGGCGGTACCTGCGGCTGTTGGAGCAGATCATGGACGCGGCCTACGAAGATCGGCCTGCGCTGAGCCATCGGCTGTTGGACCCGTCCTTCGTGGCGGACTGGAGCTCGGCGGCTGGGGACCCCGCCTTCCAGCGGACCCAGCAGGAGGAACGGGACCGGGTCTACTGGCGGCCAGCGCTGGAAGAGGCAGCCCGGGACGGGGTCGGGCCACTGGGGCTTGCGCTCTACTACGACGTATCGGTCAACCACGGCCTTGGGGACGATGAGGAGTCGTTCGGCGGCATTCTGGCCGCAGCCCGGCGGGCCCGCCGCACCCCGGCCCGGGGCGGGGACGAGTCCAAGTACCTCGCCGCCGTGGTGGAGACCCGGGTGGGCATCCTCAAGGCCTGGGGCGACTACCAGCGGAACGGGCGCCAGCACATCCACTCCGGACTCCTGGACGCCGGCAACCTGGAACTCATTCCGCCGTTCAGATGGTCCGTCTACGGCGACACCTTTGCGCTCGGTTCGTATCCGGAACCAAGGTAGCTATCCACGCACTTTTCCGCAGGCCCCAGCCAACGTGTGGACGTGACCCTGCCTGGCTCGTCCAGCTCAGGCTGCCTGCCAGCTGACCGGGAGCGTCTTCAGGCCGTAAACGATGGTGCTGTCCATCCGTTCAAGGTGGGCTCCCGGGGCGAGGGCCAGTCCTGGGAGCCGGGACAGGACGGCTTCCAGCGCGATCTTTGCCTCGAGCCTGGCCAGCGGTGCACCGAGGCAGAAGTGAATGCCGTGGCCGAACGCCAGATGCCGGATCTGGCCCCTGTCGACGTCGAACCGGTCAGGGTGCTGGAACTGGCGCTCGTCGCGGTTCGCGGAGCCGATCCAGGCCACCAGCGGGGCACCGGCCGGAACGTGAACGTCGCCCAGGGTGGTGTCAGCAACCGTCACCCGGTACATGGACTGCACGGGCGAGCGGAAGCGGAGCACTTCCTCTATGGCCTGAGGTAACAGTGATGGCTCCGCCAGCAGGCGTTCGATGGTGCCGGGCACTTCGGTGAAACTGAGAACGGCGTTGCCGATCAGATTGGTGGTTGTTTCATTGCCGGCGACGAGCAGCAGACTGCAGAAGCCCAGCAGCTCGGCCACACTCAGTTTCTGCCCGTCAATCTCGGCGGAGAGCAGGTTGCTGATCAAATCGTTCCCGGGCCGGCTCCGGCGCTCCTCGATCAGGTTCAGGAAGTATCCGGTCATTTCCATGTTGGTGGCGTGGTGGTCCTCATTCGTCCCACCGGCCCGCGTCTGGCTGACGATGACATCGGACCACTGCTTGAAGCGGTCACGGTCCTCGGCGGGGATACCCATAAGTTCCGAGATCACAATGACCGGCAGCGGGTAGGCCAATTCCTGGATCAGGTCCGCTGTCCCGCGGGACGAGATCCCCTCCAGCAGCTCTTCCGTGAGCGCTGAGATGCGGGGAGCAAGCGAGTCCACGGCTTTCGGCGTGAACGCCTGGGTGACCAGGGAGCGTAATTGCCGGTGCCGCGGCGGGTCGGTGGTGATCAGGCTGGCCGCGAACAGCTGACCTGTCTCGGAGGGATCGTCGCCGCCCATCCGGGAGGAAAACCTGGCATGTTCGGAGAGTGCCCGCTGCACGTCGTCGTACCGGAAGACATGCCAAGTGCCCGACTGCTCGTCGTGGAAGACGGGTGCGGCTTCCCTCATCCGCCCGTAGTGGGGAAAGGGATCCAGCGGATTCTCATTTTCCGGCGCGAAGTCCATGGCTGGCCTCTCTGCTCAGCCCTGCGGTCCGCCCGTCCGGGCGAACCGTCGGGTTGATGGACCGTGGGAACCTGAGTGTATCGAATGCCCGCTCTGCGCGTCAGTAGGAAACTGAAGCCGTCTCCGAGGGCCGGCGTGGCGGGAGGCGTTCCTACTGATCCTGCTGCCGGCGCACCATCTCGGTGATCCAGGCCGGAGCGAACGGCGATGTGCAACCCGGGGAGTCGGGTAGTCCTTGAGCACCTCCAGGCGCTCACCGATGGCGAGTGCCCGGGCGCGGTGCTCCGCGTGCTCGATCCCGATCTGGGCCAGGCAGTGGTTCATGGCCCACTGCAGGCGGTCCGGGGCGTCCTTCATTTCCGCCTCGATGACGTCGAGCAACCCGGGAGGTCCAGGCCCTCCGGGTTCTTCGCAACGCGTTCGGTGGTCAGTGCCCAGCCGACACTCGACACCACCGGATCCGGATCGGCGAACCAGGCCAGGCGCAGCTCTTCGGCGTGCGGGTTCTTCTTCACCACGTAATTCACCAGCCAGTCCTGCACCTTGGGGGTGCGGGCCTCGCGCAACATGACGTCCAGCTCGTTCCGCTCGAACGCCTTCGGGCGGCAGATCAGAATGGCGAGCAAGCGCGCCGCCGTGTCACCCGTCGCCCAGAGCTGGCGTGCGAGTTCCTGCTGCGTCTTCAGCCGCTTCGCGACCGCGCGCAGTTTGCTGAGGTTCACACCGTGATCGTCGCCGTGTTTCTCGTTCACTGCGCGGGCCTTCGGGTCCTCGAGCGCGGCCAGCTCGGCCAACACCTCGGCCACTGTCACCTCTGCCAACGTCGTTTCAGCCACCACAGCCTCCTGTCCCTAGGGTCTGGGGTCCAGCGTAACCCGGAAGTCCTCAGCCTCCGGGGCCGCCCGTCGGCCTGAACGCATCGAGGGCTGGCAGGCCGTGGCCCTTCCAGTCGAACAGCGTGAGATTGCTGTGCGCGTTGCCCGTGCGTTCGTCGGCCGGTACGCCGGGGAGCCAGCGGGGTTCCCAGATGAAGTATCCGGTGCCGCGGCCATTGGGGACTTCGCGCAGGACACGGTTGAGTGCCTCGAAGTAGAGGGCCTGCCCCTGCGGCGTGGGCGGGTAGGCCGCGGCGTCAGGCAGGGCGGCCGCCGTGCTGACAACGCTGGGGACGCCGCCGCTGCTGGAGAGGGTCCAGGGATAGGCGGTTTCGGCGATGATGATGTCCCTGTCATAGCGGGCGGCCAGGGAGTGCAGGTTCTGGCGCAGATCCTCCAACGATCCATGCCAGAAGGGATAGTAGGAGAGCCCGATCAGATCAAAGCTGACTCCCTGCTGCACCAGATGGTCATAGAAGTAGCTCGATGCTTCCTTGTCGCCGCCGGTATCGGCATGGACCATGATCCGCGGAACCTGTCCCGGGTTGCCGGCCCTCGCTCCGGCGGCCCCGGCTTTGAGGAGCTCGGCGAATCCCGTCCATGTTTCACCCTCCGGACGGTAAATCCGTCCGTGGGGCCAGAGCATGCCGCGGGTCACCTCGTTGCCGATCTGGACGATGTCCGCCGGGGTGCCCTGGCGGGCCAGGGCGGCGACCGCGTCGCGTGAATAGGTTTCCACGGTGGAGCGCAGGCCCTGCTCGCTTTGGCCCTGCCAGGCGGCCGGTATTTGTTGGGTGGTCCGGTCGGCCCAGGAATCCGAGTAGTGCAGGTCAAGAAGCAGCTTCAGTCCGGCCGCGTGGGAGCGGCGGGCGAGTTCCAGGGTGGACTGCAGGTCGCTTCTTCCTCCCTGCGGGTTCACCCAGAGCCGGAGCCGGACATAGTTTGCACCGTGGTTGGCCAGAATCTGCTCGACGGGCGCGGCGGTGCCGTTGTCGCTGACCACCTGGCCAATTGCCTCCTCCTGCAGCGTGAAGGAGATGTCGGCGCCGCGAATCGGCAATTCCGGGGGACCGCTGCCGGGCCGATTGCCGCTCCTGCGATCACGACGCCGACCGCCGCCACCGCCGCCGCCGCCGTCACCGCCGTGCCGACGTGAAGGCGCTTCATCGGACGATCCTTACGACGGAACACGGGGCGATGACAGGACGTGTCATGATCTGTCCTTCCGGAGGAGGGCATGGGCTGCAGTCAGTGCAGGAAACGGATCAAATAGGCCGGGTACGCGGCAGCTGAGGCAATGACAAGGACCCAGACGGAGGCTGCGAGGACAAGCGGGGTGATGACTGTGCCGCGAACGGCGGATGCGAAGGACACGGATGCGTTCCGGGCTGCCTCCCGAGCATGCAAGAGGGGACCGCCACAGTGACTATCCCGTAGCTGGTGGCTCCCAGTATGCAGAGGAAGACGTACCCGAAGGCTCCGGTTGTTGCTTCGCCGGTGAGTGCGGCGCCGGCCAATACTGCGGAAATGGCGCCGAAGGGCAGAACCAGCCGCGTCGGCAGAGGTTCGAGGCCGCCGGTGGTCTTGGGCGTTACCCGGAAAGTCAGCGGCTGCGGGCGGAACTTCTGCATGACGGCCGCCAGGACACCCCAGGCGATAAAGGGCCAGCGGGCAAAGGCATACATCCAGTTTTCCCAGCTGATGACCGGAGCATTCTTCGGCCGCAACAGGCCTCGGCGGCGAACGAACAGAGTGATGGCTAGCAGGCACACGTTCAGCGCCATCCATCTGAGGATGAATTCGATGTAGTCCACGTTTATCCAGGCCGCGCCGGAGACCGCCGCGATCACGGGCATGGCCAGGCCGGCGACGGTTGTCAGCGTCAGCAGGGGATAGTAGGACAGGGCAAAGAGGAACCGCACCCGCAGGGGCCAGGACAGCCGCCGCAAGTGCTTCGGAACCAAGTCAAGGAACAACATGACCAGGCTCCGGGACCACTGGAACTCCTGTGTGACCATGGCGGCGAAGGTATGCGGGCCCTCACCGTGTGCTTCCGCGGTGTGGGCGAAGGCGGATTTCCACCCCGCGGAGGTGAGGAGGAAGGATGTGGAAAAGTCCTCCGCCAGCTCCGGGCCAATGCCCCCGATTGTCTTCAGCGCGTGGGTGCGGACTGCATAGTGCGAGCCGATGCATGAGGGTGCGAGCCCGTCGGAGTGGCCGAGCTGCACGGGCCCGTGGAAGGAGGCTTCGCGGTGCAGCCTGCCCCGGGCCGACCATGAGGCCGCGGCGTTGGAATCGTTGACGCTGGGCGCTGCAACGTAACCGATGGCCGGATCCGCGAAGGGCCGGACCATTTCCGCAAGGTACGTCGGTGCGGGCACGTGGTCGCAGTCCAGCTGCGCCACGACGTCGTAGTCCCGGTACCCCTGCCTGTCGTAAAAGTACGCGAGGTTGCCTTCCTTGCACCGGGTCCGGCGCGGCCACTGGGATTGGTGGTATTCGGCGATGCCATGGCGGCTGGAGACTTGCACTCCGCGCTGTTCGCACCACGCCAGCACCTCGGGACCCGGATTCTCATCGCAGAGCCACACGTCGTAGGGGTGGGGAAAGTGCTGCTTGAGCATGGCCTCCAGGGTCTTGCTCGCGACTTCCCAGGGTTCGGAGGGGCTTTGGTCACCACGAAGGCCGTCCGGAGCGCGGGAACCGCCAACCCCGGGTTCACCCGGCGGAGGCGGTTGACCACCACCAGGAAATAGCTTGGCTGGTAGGACAGGTAGAAGAGGAGGGCGGAGTTGAGGATCAGTCCCGCCCAGCCCACGCGGTGGTCCGGCTGCAGCCACCAGACCCAGAAGCTGACGAATGCGATGATCCAGGCGAGGGTCAGGGCGGCAACGACAGCCCTGTCCGGCCCCTGCAGGGTCGCGATGAACGTTCCCCTGCGCGTCTTCGCCGCCGGTGCCCGGCGGCCGGACAGGATGGGTCCGGCCGCCGTCGTGGACACGACGGTGCCCCAATCCGGTGTGTGCCGGTCCCGGGCCGGAGCGCTGGAGACAGTCATCGCGAACTCCCTGCCGTGGCGGGCGCGGATTCGTAGCCCATCGGATGACGCTCCTGGAAGCGCCAGGCATCCGTGCACATCGCCGTCAGGTTCCGGTGTGCTGTCCAGCCGAGTTCGGCGTTCGCGAGGAAGCGGACGCGACCAGTTCGGGGACATCGCCCGGCCTGCGTTCGACAAAGCGGTACGGGATCTTCTTGCCGGACGCGGCAGCGAATTCGCGGATCAACTCGAGGACCGACGTCCCCACACCGGTTCCGAGGTTGTAGCGGCGGAATCCCGGAAGGGCACCGGCTTCGAGTGCCAGCCGGTGCCCTTCCACGACGTCCATCACGTGGATGTAGTCCCGCACCGCGGTGCCGTCCGGGGTGGGATAGTCGGAGCCGAAAACCCTGAGCTCCTCGTGCCGACCGGCGGCCAGTTGGGTCAGGTACGGCAACACGTTGCCGGGCACTCCCGTGGGGTCTTCGCCGATCTCTCCGCTTTCGTGGGCGCCCGCCGGGTTGAAGTAGCGAAGCGCGGTCACTGACCACTCGGGGTATCGGGCGCAGAGGTCGGTCAGGATCAGCTCGCACATCCATTTGCTTTGCGCATAGGGGTTGGTGGGCCGCGCCGGTGACTCCTCCGTGAGCGGGAGGTCGACGGCATTGCCGTAGATGGAGCATGAGGAGGAAAAGATGAGGTGCTTCACATCGGCGTCGCTCATGGCGTTCAACAGACTCAGCAGGCCCGTGAGGTTGTTGCTGTAGTACTCCAGCGGACGGTCCATGGAGTCACCCACCGCTTTGTACGCGGCGAAATGCACCACGACGTCGATCTCGTGAACCGCGAAGACCCGGTCCAGGGCGGCTTTGTCAGCCACGTCCAGCTCGTAGAAGGTGAGCTCGCCGCCGGTGACGTCCCGGACGCGTTCGACGGCGGCCGCCGAGCTGTTGCCGAGGTTGTCCACGACGACGACGTTGTAGCCGTTGAGAAGCAGATCCAGGCAGCAGTGGCTGCCGATGAAGCCGGCGCCGCCGGTGACGAGGGCTGTTTGGTTGGTCATCCTGCTTTGTCCTCTCTAATTCGCGGTGGCCTCAACGGGCCGGCCGGCCCATTGCCCGGACGGTCCAACCGGCGGACCGCCAGTGGTCGATGTCCAGGGTGTTCCTGGCGTCCAGGATGCGCGGCGCCGATACCAGGGTGGAAAGCTGGACCGGGTCCAGGTTTTTGTACTCCTGCCATTCGGTGAGGTGGATTGCCAGTTCGGCGCCCTCGAATGCCTTCTGGACTTCGGTGGTGTAGTTGAGGGCGGGGTACGCCGCGCGGGCGTTCTCGATGGCTTCGGGGTCGTGGACGCGGACGTGGGCGCCGTGGCTGTGGAGGGCGTTGGCAACGCTGAGGGCAGGGGAGTCGCGGATGTCGTCGCTGTTGGGCTTGAAGGCCGCGCCCAGGACAGCAATCCGCTTGTCCTGGAGCGAACCGCCCAGCATGACCCCGGCCAGGTCGACGGCGCTGCGGCGCCGGTTGACGTTGATGGTGTCGATGTTCTTCAGGAAGGTGAGCGCCTCCTCGATGCCGAGTTCCTCGGCCCGGGCGAGGAAGGCGCGGATGTCCTTGGGCAGGCAGCCGCCGCCGAAGCCGACACCCGGGGAGAGGAACCGGCTGCCGATGCGGGCGTCATGGCCCAAGGCCGCCGCCAGAGGCATGATGTCAGCCCCGACGGCCTCGCAGACCTCGGAGATTGCGTTGATAAAGGAGATCTTCGTGGCCAGGAAGGCATTGGCGGATACCTTGACCAGTTCGGCGGTCGCGACATCAGTGCAGATGTAGGGTGTGCCGTCGCTGAGGATTGCTGCGTACACTTCCCGGAGCACGGCGTCTGATTTATCCGAGGCGACACCCACCACCAGCCGGTCCGGATGCAGTGTGTCGTTGACGGCAAAACCTTCCCGGAGGAATTCCGGATTCCAGGCAAGGTCTATCTGGCTGTCTGCCGGTGCCAGCTCGGTGACCTTGGTGGCCAGGCGGGCCGCAGTGCCGACGGGAACCGTGGATTTTCCCACGATGAGGCACGGCCGGTGCATGTGGGGCGCCATGCCCTCGATCACCGCGTCCACGTACTTCATGTCGGCCGCGGTGGAGCCGGGACGTTGCGGAGTGCCGACGCAAATGAAGTGAACGTCCCCGAACGCGGCGGCCTCCTTGAGGGACGTGGAGAACTTCAGCCGGCCGGAATCGATGTTCTCGCGCAACAATTCAGGGAAACCCGGCTCATAGAACGGGGCAAGCCCCTGCGCCAGCCGGTCGATCTTTTCAGCGTCGACGTCCACGCCGAGGACATCGTGGCCAAACTGTGCCATGCCTGCGGCATGAACGGCGCCCAAATAGCCTGTGCCAATAACGGTGATACGCATGCTGACCTCCTGAAATTGTGGGTGCGGAGATTGAAGAGCCACACCCCGGATGAAGGGTTGGCGGACGGAAGTCAGGCCGGGCTGGCCATAACGGGCGTGTAGGCGGGGGCATCGGCCCGGTGGGTGCCTTCGAACTGGGCGCCCGCAATACTCCCGGCCGCGGCGGAGACTTCTGCGGCGACGGAGCGGAAATAGCTGATGGTGTGGAGCAGGCCTTCCTCCGTCGACACCTGGGGCTGCCAGCCCAGGCGCGTGGCCGCCAGGCTGATATCGGGGCGGCGGCGGCCCGGATCATCCACCGGCCGGGGATGGAATTCGATGGCCGACTCCGATCCGGTGATCTCCAGGACAAGTTCGGCCAGATCCTGGACTGTTCGTTCCACGGGGTTGCCAAGATTGATCGGCCCCGCCTCTTCGCTGTCGATCATGGCGACAATTCCGCGCACCAGGTCGTCGACGTAGCAGAAGCTGCGGGTCTGTTCGCCGTCGCCGTAGATGGTCAACGGGTCGCCGTTCAGCGCCTGGGCGATGAAGCTTGACACCACCCGGCCGTCCTCGGCGCGCATGCGGGGACCGAAGGTGTTGAAGATGCGGACGATCCCGACGTCGACACCGCGGCTGCGCGAGTATGCCATGGAGATGGCCTCGGCAAACCGCTTGGCCTCGTCGTAGACACTCCGGGGCCCGGTTGAGCTGACGTTGCCCCAGTAACTCTCTGTCTGGGGGTGGACGGTGGGATCCCCGTAGACCTCGCTGGTGGAGGCAAGGACGAAGCGCGCGGACTTTTGCTCCGCGAGCTTCAACGCGTTTTCGGTGCCCCTGCTGCCGACGGCCAGGGTTTCCAGCGGCAGCCGGTGGTAGTCCGGCGGCGACGCGGGACTGGCCAAGTGCGCCACAACGTCCAGCGGTCCGGTGAGCCGCAGCGAAGTGCTGACATCGCTCTGCAGAAAGGTGAAATTCGGATGGTCGGAAAAGTCCGCAATGTTGTTCCGCCGGCCTGTCGAAAGGTCATCGGCGCAGATCACGGAGTCTCCCCGTCGAAGAAGTGCCTCGCATAGATGGGACCCAAAAACCCGGCCCCTCCGGTTACCAACGCACGCATGTCTACCCCTCAAATAGTGGTTTTCATCATCGAGATTCATCGGAAGTGATTGCGACGGGCGGCGAAAAGATTGCATCCGCCGGACGCTTCGCCGGGCTGTGGCCGGAGAATTCGTAGGGCGCCTGGCCTACTACGGGACCCGGTAACCGATGCCTGCCGGGTACGGCCAACCTATGGCCGCCGGCGAACGGCGCACACGGGTAGTGGATACGCGCCTTCTCGGCCTCCCGGACTCGCCTGAAACGTGAATGTCGTGCGGCTACCCTATTGATTCATGCGGAGGAAACAATTCCGGCGGCATCCGGGTGGACGACTACGCAATTTGCGCCGAAATACTCGAACGGAATTCGGATCGACACATTCTGGTGGTGCGAAGTTAATCGGCCCGGCCGGGCAAAAAGACGGTCGTTTGGCCCCGAGGTTCTGGACACTGGTTATTGCCAAAGCGACTCCAGAGGTCCAAGGTGAGGTAGGTCACATCAATGACGGGTCCGGCGCGGCTTATCGGGGACCCGCGCAGCTGCTTGGAGGTCCCCCATGAGCGCAACTGAAGACAAGGTGTTCGACGCAACTCCCGAAGGTGACGAACCGGAACTCAAGCGGGTCCTGGGACCCAAGCTCCTGCTCCTGTTTATCGTCGGCGACATCCTCGGCGCCGGTGTATACGCCGTCACCGGAACCATGGCCGGCACGGTCGGCGGCCTCGTCTGGCTGCCGTTCCTGCTCGCGTTCATCGTCGCGACGCTGACCGCCTTCTCCTACCTTGAGCTTGTCACCCAGTACCCGCAGGCGGCGGCGCAGCGCTCTACGCCCACAAGGCATTCGGGATCCACTTCGTGACGTTCCTGGTTGCGTTCGCCGTGGTCTGCTCCGGCATCACCAGCGCCTCGACGTCCGCGAACGTACTCGCCCAGAACCTCTTCGGGGGCTTCGTGGTCAACGGCTGGATGGGAATGCCGGGAGAGGGGCGATCACCGCCGTCGCGATGGGCTTTATGCTGCTACTAGCGGCGATCAACCTGCGCGGCGTGGGTGAGAGCGTGAAGTTCAACGTGGTGCTCACCCTCATCGAGATGACCGCCCTGTGCATTGTGATCGGCGTCGGCTTCTATGTGATGGCCCAGGGAACCGGGAACTTCGCGGAGATCACAGTCTTCACGGACTCCCAGGACAAGGGCCTGTTCCTGGCAGTCACCGCAGCCACCTCCATCGCGTTCTTTGCCATGGTGGGCTTCGAGGACTCGGTGAACATGGTCGAAGAGACCCAGAATCCCGAACGGATCTTCCCCGGACCATGCTGACCGGTCTCGGCGTCGCGGTGATCCTTTACATGCTGGTGGCGGTGTCCGTGGTCACCGTGCTCTCGCCCACCGAACTCGAAGGGATCAGGGAGGCCGAAGGCGCCGCGCTCCTCGAAGTGGTGCACAAGGGCTCACCTGACTTCCCGATCGACAAGGTCTTTCCGTTCCTCGCAGTCTTCGCCGTCGCCAACACCGCGTTGATCAACATGTTGATGGCCAGCCGCCTGATTTACGGCATGGCCCGCCAGCATGTCCTGCCGCGGCAGCTCGGAAGGGTTCTCCCGGTGCGCCGTACGCCGTGGGCCGGCATCGCCTTCTCGACCGTCCTCGCGCTGGGACTCATCTGGTACGTCACGAGCGACCCGGACAGCAACGTCGTCGCGAACCTCTCCGGTACGACGGCGTTCCTGCTGCTGTGTGTCTTCACCGTGGTGAATGTGGCCTGCCTGGTGCTCCGCGGCAAGCGGGACCCCAGCCGCAAGGTGTTCTTCACCTCGCCCGGGCAGCTTCCGGTGGTGGCGGCCCTGCTGTGTGCCTTCCTCGCCGGTCCGTGGGTCGGCCGCCCGTCATCCAGTACCAGATCGCCGGGGGCCTGATGGCCATCGGCGTCGTGCTGTGGTTCATCACCTGGCTGATCACCAGGAAGTCCAACACCCGGCCGGGCGAACCGGTCGGCATTCAGAACGTCGGCAAGGATGACCAGGTCCCGCCGCTGCCGCCCGGCCACTGACCTTGTGCCGATAGCGGTACTTACACCGGCGGCGCCAGCGGCCTAAATGGCGTCGGTTGCTTCCAGCCGGCCGGTACGAACCGCGTCGGCAAAGGCCTGATAGTCCTGTTCGTTCTGGTCGGCGTAGCGGTCGGAGAAGTCGGCGATCGACCGGTCGAACTTGTCGCTCTTGCCCAGGTAACCGGCGATCGCGATCGGATCGCCGGACCGGGCGTGGGCACGGGCGAGGGTCCATCCGCAGACGTGGGCATAGAGCGTCATGCCGAGCGGTTTCATCGTCTCCACCACGGCTGAGCCCTTCATGTCACGCAGCTGGCGCCAGTACAGGTACCGGTTGTCCTGTTCCCCCTTGGTCCACCCGAGGAAGATGTCGCTCGCGGCCTGCATCATCCGCTGCCCCTGCACCACGCGTTCGCCGGGCTGCTTGTAGCGGCTCTTCGGCAAGTGGTCTTCGAGCACTGACCTCGTGGCCTCCTTGACCTGCAGGAACAGCGGATCCTGCTCGTCGCGTCCCTGGAGCAAGGCGATGAACGCCCGGGTGCCGACGCTGCCGACGCCCACCACCTTGCGGGCGACGTCGATGATTTCGAAGCGCTCAAGCAGGATACGCCGGTCGTCGGGCAACGTGGCCCGGTAGGAACGAAGCTGCGAGCGAATTGCGCGCTGAACTTCGTTGCCGGACATGCCGTAGGCATCGCCCAGTTCCCGGACGGGGATGACGATCGGCGGCTGACTGACGATGCGGTACTTCCCGTCGACGCGCTCGGCGAGCTTGGAGAGAGCCTGCAGGCTGTCACGGGTATGGGCCTTGGCGACGTTCTGCCGCGCCGCCTTTTCCATGCCCGCTGCGGCCTTCTTGAGGGCCTTGCCCTTCTGGCTTGCTACGGCCAACGACAGTGTTTCCAGCAGTTCCTCTTCGGACAGACGGGCGTACCAGATGTCCAGGGTGCCCATCTGCGCGAACTCAGCCATTGCCTCGCGGTACGCCCGCACAGCGGCGACGGTGACATCCCGTGTTTCTTCCGGGGTGAAAGCGTTGTTCCGCGCCGCGATGGTGAAGCTCGCCGCCATGCGTTTGACGTCGTACTCGAACGGGCCGGGGAGTGTCTCGTCGAAGTCGTTGAGATCGAACAGCAGGGTTCGTTCCGGTGAGGCGAAGACGCCGAAGTTGGACAGGTGGGCGTCCCCGCACAGTTGGGACACCAGGCCGGCCGGGGGTGTCCTTCAGATCGGCCGCCATAATCTTGGCCGCACCGCGGTAAAACGTGAACGGCGAGACCAGCATCCGGCCGTGACGCACCGGCACCAGGTCCTGTTCCCGGGTGCGGTTCTGTTCCTCAAGCAATGCGACCGGATCGGGGCGGTCGGCGGCGGGAGTCCACCCTGTGTGGCTGGTAACAGGCGTCTGGTCCCGGCATCCTTTGCCGTTCGCAAGACGTTCCTCGACACTCGGGTGCTTGACTTTGGTCTCAACCATGATCGCCGACCTCCCACTTACGTCAGGGACCGCCACCGGCACTAAGTGCCCGGTGCCGGTCCCGGCTGAGCGCGCAAAGGCGCCTTGGCTCCGTGCTCATCAACATGGCCGCTTAGTCACGTATCTCGACCGCCGTCACACTGCGATTCTGGCCCTGAAGCGCCCAATCGTCAACGCACTTCCGGGGCACCGCCCGTTGCTGAAGCGCCGACCGCGTGCCGGCACCATTGCTGCCCCTAACCTGGTTCCTTGCGTGGATTGATGTCCGTGTGGCCACTGCCGGTTTCCTCCGGGCCCAGGGCCAGCCGGTGATGGAGCCTCTCGATCTGCGCCGTGAGCCGGGCCAGCTCCTCGCTCCGTGCGGATTCGCCCGCTCTCATCCGCGCATCGGTTGCGGCGGCCACACTTTCAACCAGCCAGGAAGACACCGTGGCTGTGACCATACTCAGGACGACGAAGCCGCCGATCATCAGCGCGGCCGCGGCCCAACGACCAAGGACGGTGACCGGATAAAAGTCGCCATAACCGATGGTGGTGATGGTGACCATCGCCCACCACAGCGAATCGCCCATCGTGGTGATATTCGCGTTGTCGGCGCTCTTTTCGAAACTGAGGACGCTCAGGGCCACGGTGTAGACAAGAATGACGGCGGATGCAATGACGTAGGCCATGACGCGTGATCTGATGGCGGTGCCCGGTGCCCGGTCCATCACTTGACGCAACGTGAAGGGCCGCAGGAGCCGTAATGGCCGCATCACCGGGAGTATCACCATCAGCAACTCCAGAGGGTGGCGGATGAACCATCGACCCGGCCGGGGCGCCAGGAGCAGTTTCACGACGTAGTCGACGCCGAAGGCAGCCCATGTTGTCCAGATGACAATGACCAGGGCATCCGCATAGGGGCGGGCGGTTCCGCGATGATCAGAACGGAATACGCCGCCAGGAAAAGGAAGGCCGCCCCGACGAGGGGCCACTCGGAGTACTTCTTCCACGTCTCTTGCTTCATGGCTGAATCGTAGGACGTTGTTCCCCGGATGTCCTCAGAAAATGGCCGGCCGGATCCTCAACACGAAACCGTGAGGGTCCAGCGCGAACAGGCATACCCGTGTCAGGATCAGTTATGTCCCAACGCCTGATGCTGCTTGACACCGCGTCGCTGTACTTCCGCGCCTTCTACGGTGTGCCCGACACGATCCGCCGTGCCGACGGCACCCCGGTGAACGCCGTGCGCGGCCTACTCGACATGATCGCCCGGCTCACCGCCGACTACGACGCGACGCATCTTGTGGCGTGCTGGGACGACGACTGGCGTCCGCAGTGGCGGGTGGACCTTATTCCGACGTACAAGTCACACCGGGTCGCCGAAGTGGTCGAGGGTGCCCCCGACGTCGAGGTTGTGCCGGACGCACTCACGGCACAGATCCCCATGATCCGCCGGGTGCTTGACCTCGCGGGCATCGCCGTCGTGGGGGCCGCGGGCCATGAGGCCGACGACGTCATCGGCACCTACGCCAGCCACGCCGGGCTTCCCGTCGACGTCGTGACGGGGGACCGCGACCTCTTCCAGGTGGTCGACGACGCCCGTCAGGTTCGGGTGGTCTACACCGCGCGCGGCATGAGGAACCTCGAAGTCCTCACCGACGCGGTGGTCGTCGAAAAGTACCGCGTGCTGCCCGTCCAGTACGCCGACTACGCAACCCTCCGCGGCGACACCTCCGACGGACTGCCGGGTGTCGCCGGCATCGGCGAGAAGACCGCCGCGTCCCTGCTCGGGGAGTACGGCACGCTCGACGGGCTGCTCGCGGCGGCGGCGGACGCTGAGAGCGGACTGTCCGCGTCCGTGCGGTCGAAGCTCGCGGCGGCCGCGGACTACCTTGCGGTCGCTCCCGCCGTCGTGGGGGTGGTGCGCGACCTAGAGCTGCCGACGCTGGAGGAGGCCGGCGCGGAACTGCGCCCTGCCGCCGGCGAGCCGCGCGCCGAGCTGGAGCGCCTCGCGGATGACTGGAACCTCGGCGGTTCGGTCCGGCGGCTCCTTGAGGCGCTGGACCGGCGCCGATGAGGGCCATCCACATTTGTCGTAGCCAGTGACGGAAGGACGCCGATGTCCACGGACCTGCCCGCAGAGCCCGCAAAAGTGTCCGGGCGTACGGACGTCCGCGCCGCGCTGCTGGGCGGGAAAACCTTTCGGAGCCTGAGCGAACAGACACTCTCTCCGAAGGAGGAGAAGTTCGAGCGGGCGCGGCAGTCTCTGGGCTTCTTCCTGGCGCCCGCGGTCGCGATCATGTTCGCGCTCCTGCCGGTGCCGATGGACCGGACGCAGCAACTTCTGGCCGCGGTACTGCTGGGAGTGATTATCCTGTGGATCTGCGAGCCGGTGCCGATTCCTGTTGGGGGCCTGCTGGGGGTTTCCGCCGTCGTGATCCTTGGCGTGGCTCCGGCGAGCGAGGTCCTGGCGCCCTTCGGGTCGACGACGATCTTTACGTTCATCGGCGCATTCATCCTTGCCCAGGCAATGCTCAAGCACGGCATCGCGCAGCGGCTGGCCTTCGCCGTTCTCTCCGTTCCAGGCGTGGCCAAGTCCACCTACCGGGTGATTGTCGCCTTCGGGGTGATCACCTGTTTGTTATCGGCCTTCGTGTCGAACACGGCGACGGTTGCCATGCTCATGCCCACAGCACTCGGCATTCTGGCGGTGATCGGCCAGCTCATGCAGGACCGCGGCATCGTCCGGGCGGACTTTGACCCGCTGCGGCTGCGGGTCGGCGCGGCGCTGATGCTGATGCTCGCCTACGGGGCCAGCGTCGGCGGCCTGCTGACACCCGTGGGGTCCCCGCCCAACCTCATCGGCCGGGGGCTCATCGAGGAAGCAACAGGCGAGCGCATCTCCTTCGCCGAGTGGACCGCCACCGCGGCACCGCTCTGCCTGGCCATGTTCCTGGTGCTGGCCCTGATCATGTTCCTGCTCAATCGGCCCGAGGTCCGGCAGATCGAGGGCGTTGAGGAGTATATCCGTGGGCAAAAGGCCGCCCAGGGCAGAATGTCGCGCGCGGAAATCAACACCCTCATCGCCTTCGGGGTCACTGTCACCCTGTGGCTGCTCCCGGCCTTCGTCAGCCTGGCTGCCGGCGCGGACTCGGAGCTATACCTCTTCCTGGATGACCGGCTGGACGAGGGGATCGTGGCGGTGCTCGGGGCCTCACTACTGTTCATCCTGCCGACGAACTGGAAGGAACGCCGGGCGACGCTCACCTGGTCGGACGCCGCCAAAATCGACTGGGGGACCATCATCCTCTTCGGCACCGGCATCATTTTCGGCTCACTCCTCGCAGCAACCGGACTCGCGGAGACCATCGGGACCGCCGCGTCGCAGAATCTCCCCGTCACGAACGTCCTGGCGATCACCGCTTTCGCCACGGCGCTGGCGATCCTCATCTCGGAGACGACCAGCAACACGGCCTCGGCAGCCGTCGTCGTCCCCATTGTCATACCACTCTGCACAGCGATCGGGGTTGACCCGTTCGTACCCGCACTGGCGGCCACGTTCGCCGCCTCCTTCGGGTTTATGCTGCCCGTTTCGACGCCGCAGAACGCGATCGTCTACGGCTCCGGCACAGTGCCGATCATCAGGATGATCCGCACCGGGCTGGTGTTCGACATCATCGGTGCACTCCTCATCATCGCCATTGTCCCGGTCATGGTCGCCGTCACCGGCATCGGCGGATGACCCGACGGCGCGCCCGTGCGGTGGGCAGTTCGGGCCGCAAAACGCCCGTCCGTCTACCCCGGACGGGCGCGTCTGCTCCACCGCAGGTGGAGCTACAGGAGGCTGGTTCCGATGTCCCTTCCGATCCTGCGAAGCAGGGCGGCGGATAGTCCGGGGTCTTTGGCGGAGTCCTGATCGGTGTAGTCCGCAAGGGTGTAGACGCGGGTCAGGGCCAGGTCGGACCACCGGTCCCGGGGAGCAGGGAGCGGCCGGCGACGGCGATGATCGGGCGTTGACCGGACCGGCGCGCGATGGCAGCGGGCAGTTTCCCGGCCAGCGTCTGTTCGTCGATGCTGCCTTCGCCGGTGATGACGATGTCGCAGTAGTCCTTGCGGGTGTTGAAGTCCAGCAGGTCCAGGAAGTAGTCAGCGCCGGAGACCTGCCGCGCGCCCAGGAGCAGGCAGGCGAAGCCGATGCCTCCGGCGCTTCCGGCTCCTGCATGTTCGGCGAGCGGCGTCGCGTCGGCGAATCCGGCCTCCGTCATCTTGGCAACGAAATGTTCCAGGCCTTGGTCCAAAGCTGCGACGTCGTCTGGTCCGGCCCCTTTTGGGGTCCGAAGACGGCCGGGGCGCCCTGGGGGCCGAGCAACGGGTTGTGGACGTCACTGGCGACGATGAGTTCGGTGCCGCCAGTTCCGGCAGGGTGGACCGGTGGACGGTGTGGATTTCGGCAAGTTCCCTTCCGGAGCCGTACAGCTGCCGGCCGGCGGCGTCGCGGAAGCTGTAGCCGAGGGCCGTGAGCATTCCCATGCCGCCGTCGGTGCTGGCGCTGCCGCCCAGGGCCAGCACGATCCGGGCCGGGTTCAGGCTGAGTGCGAACAGGATTGCTTCGCCGAAGCCACGGCTTGAGGCGTTCAGCGGCTCCAGCCGTCCGTCCGGCAGGAGCGCGAGGCCGCAGGTGTTGGCAACCTCGACGACGGCGGTGGCTCCGTCGAACGCGATGCCGGCCGGGACGTGACGGCCGGTGGGTCCGGCGACGGTGTAGCTGCGCCGGCTGAACCCGGAGGCGACGGCGGCGTCAACACTGCCGTCACCTCCGTCAGCCAAGGGGAGCAGCTCGCAATGGACCGTCCCGGTCCCGGTTCCGGCTGCCGAGCGGAGCCCGGCGGCCAGGGCGTCCGCTACCTCGGCGGCGGTGAGGCTGCCTTTGAACTTGTCGGGTGCGATGAGGGTGCGGACGGTTCTCGGGGCGGAGGTGTTAGGCATGTCAGACGGTCTCCGAGTAGGCAGGGGTGCGGTCCCTGGCAGGGGTTGCCGAATCGGCGGCTCCCGCGTGCCGGGGGCCGGTTTCTTCAAGCGTGTGGCGGCTGTACTCGCTCAATTCATCGTCGAGGTCCGTGGCGCCGTCGAGGGAAGCCGGTCCTCGTCCGGCATCGGCTCAACGGTTTCGCCGGCGAAAACACGGCGGGCGCGGTCCGCGTCGAGCGTGCGGTCCCACCAGGCGATGAACAACGTGGCGACGGCGTTCCCGGTGAAGTTGACCAGGGCGCGGCACTCGGACATGAACTTGTCGATCCCGAAGATGAGCATGATGCCGGCGGCCGGGATGGTGCCGAGGGTGGTCAGGGTGGCGGTCAGGGCGATGAAACCGCCGCCCGCGACGCCCGCTGCCCCTTGGAGGTCAGCAGCATAACCGCGAGCAGGCCGAGCTGCTGGCCGAGGGTCAGGTCTGTGTTGGTGGCCTGGGCGATGTAGAGGGCGGCCAGGGAGAGGTAGATCGCGGCGCCGTCGAGGTTGAAGCTGTAGCCGGTGGGGACAACGAGTCCTACGGTCTCCTTCTTCACGCCGGCGTGTTCCAGCTTCCGCATCAGGCCCGGGAGGGCCGGTTCCGCGGTGGAGGTGCCCAGGATGAGCATGTACTCCTCTTTGAGGTGGCGCATCATCGTGAAGATGTTCAGCTTCAGGAAGGCCATCACCGAGCCCAGAACGATGACAACGAAGAGGATGGACGTGACGTAGAACAGGGCGATCAGTCCGCCCATGCTGGTGAGGGAAGAGACGCCGAACTTGCCCACCGCGTAAGCCATCGCACCGAAGGCGCCGATCGGGGCGGCCTTCATGATGAAGCCGAGGATTTTGAACATAACGCCGGTGAGGCGCTGCACGCCGTCCAGGACAGGGGCTCCGACCTTGCCCATGGCATTCAGGGCGATGCCGAAGACCACAGCGATGAAGATGATCTGGAGAATGTCACCTTCAACGAAAGGCCCCACGATGCTGGTGGGGATGATGTGCGTGAGGAACTGCCACCATTCCTGGTTCTGCCCGGCTTCGATGAGTTTGGAGGCGGACTCGGAGGTCTCAATGGAGCTTGCGTCAGCGTTGACGCCGTCGCCGAGCCGGAAGAGGTTGATCGCGACCAGACCGAAGACCATGGCGAGGATGGTGCCGACCTGGAAGTAGGTCAGGGCCTTCAGGCCGGTCATGCCGACCTTCTTCAGGTCCGCGACGCTGGCTATACCGCCGACGATGGTCAGGAAAACGATCGGGCCGATGAGCATCTTCATCGAATTGACGAAGGTGGTGCCGATGGGTTCCATGGCGATGCCTGCGGCGGGCGCGAGCCAGCCGACGAGGATACCCAGGACAATTGCGGTCAGTACCCAGAAATACAGCTGCTTGTACCAGCGTGTTTTAGGGGCCGCGTTCCTGGCTGGCTGTTTCGTGGCTGACTGTTTCGTGGCCGGGCCCGGCCTGGCCGATGCTGCCGGGCCGGAGGTGGTGATGTGATCCATGATTCCTACCTCATTGTGGAATGTCGCTGGAGGGGTGCGTGACGAATGGGAGCATGACGGAGTGAACGGCGGCGGTTTGGTGCACCGCCGTCCACTCCGGGTGTTGTAGTGACCGCCGGATTAGCCGGCAGGTCGCGTGATCTGGCTAGACGGCGGCCAGGCTGCGGGACAGCGCTGCGATGATCGCCTCGGTGACGTCCTCGGTGTTGGCTTCCCCGCCGACGTCGCGGGTCAGGTACCCGGCGGCGGTGGTCTGCTCGATGGCCGCTTCGACGAGGCGGGCCTCGGCGTGCAAGCCGAAGTGGTCCAGCATCAGGGCGGCGCTGGCGATCGCGCCGATCGGGTTGCTGATGCCCTTGCCGGCGATGTCCGGGGCGGAGCCGTGGACCGGTTCGAACATGCTGGGGAACCGGCGTTCCGGATTCAGGTTCGCGCTGGCTGCCAGTCCCAGGCTTCCAGCCAGGGCGGAGCCGAGATCCGAGAGGATGTCGGCGTTCAGGTTCGAGGCGACCACAACGGAGAGGTCCTCGGGGTGCAGGATGAACTTGGCGCTCATCGCGTCGACCAGGACGCTTTCGGTGGCCACGTCGGGGTAGTCCAGGGCCACGCGCTGGAAGGTTTCGTCCCAGAGGACCATGCCGTACTGCTGGGCGTTGGACTTGGTGACGGAGGAAACCTTTTTCACCGTCCGGGTCCGGGCGAGGTCGAAGGCGAAGCGCATGATGCGCTCGCAGCCCTTTTCCGTGAACAGTGCGGTCTGCAGGGCGACCTCGTTACCGGGGCCGCGTCCGCTGAGGTTGCGTCCGCCGAGGCCGGCGTATTCGCCCTCGCTGTTTTCGCGGACAACAATCCAGTCGAGTTCAGTGTGGTCGGCCTTGCGGAGCGGCGACTGGATACCGGGGAGAAACTTCACCGGGCGGATGTTGGCCCACTGGTCGAAGTTCTGCGTGATGTTCAGGCGCAGTCCCCAGAGGCTGATGTGGTCCGGAACGTTTTCCCAGCCGACGGCGCCGAAGTAGATGGCGTCGAAGTCCTTGAGGATCTCAAGTCCCGCCGGGTCCATCATCTGGCCGGTCTTTTCGAAGTAGCCGCAGCCCCAGGGGAACTCGGTCCATTCGAACGCGAATGTGCCGCCGGAGTTTTCCGCGACGGCGTCCAGGACGCGGCGGCCCGCGGAAACAACTTCCTTGCCGACGCCGTCTGCCGGGATTGAAGCGATGCTGAATTTCTGGGTGGCGCTCATGTGCCTACCTCCTCGTTGAGTGTGTTAGCAGCGTCACACTGCTTGTCCTCTTCAAGTAGACGGGCTGGCACCAGGCGCCGTCCAAGACCAAGATTCGATACGGCAAATAGGTTCAGCCTATGAATCAGGCCTGTTCCGCCGGTGATTCCCGGGCGGACGCCACATACTGCGCCGCCACGGTGAGGAATGCTTGCGCGGCCGGAGTGAGGCCGTCCTTCCTGCTCAGGATCGCCACATCCAAATGGGATACAGGCTCGATCAACAGGGTGCGCAGCCCGGCCTTTTCCGCGGTTGGCGACCAGGAGGATGGCATCACCGCGTGCCCGACGCCGGCGAGAACGAGCGGAAGGATCGAGGTCCTGTGCGCCACCTCGACGACTATTTCGGTGTTGACGCCGCGGGCCAGGGCGTCGTCGACGAGCCAGCGCATCAGCGACCCGCGCTGGCTGGCGATCAGCCGGTGCCCGGCCAGGTCATTCCGCTGGATGGCAGTTCCGGGACTGAATGTGTCGGCCCGGGGATTCACGATGAGGATCAACGGTTGGCGCTCCAGGTCCAGAACGTGAACGCCCGGCACGCGGATGGGGGTGGAGGAGCCGGCGAGTCCGATCTCGGTGCTGCCTGTGCGCACGGATTCGATGACTTCCTCGGGCGTGAACGCCGCACCAACGTTGAGGCGCACTGAGGGATGCAGTTCGGTAAAAGCCGCAATCATCGAGGTCAGCGGCTCGATTCCGGGGAGGGCATGGTGATGATATCCAGCCGGCCGCTGCGTACACCCCGCAAAGCCTGGACTGCGGACTGAGCCGCATCGAGGTCGCGCATCACCAGGCGTGCCGGTCCGACAAGTTCCTTGCCGGCCTCGCTCAGGACTGCGCGGCGGCCGATGCGGTGGAACAGCGGAACCCCCAGATCCTTCTCCAGGCCCGCAATGGTCTGGGACAGGGAGGGCTGGGCGATGAGCAGGTGTTCTGCCGCGCGGTTGAAGCCGTCGTGGTCAACGACGGCCAGGAAATACTTCAGCTTTCGCGTGTCCACGTCAGCTCCTTCGCCGGTTCGGTTCCTGGGGGCGTCCGGCGCGGTCAGGCGCCGATCGGGGAACCGAACAACGCCGCGTGCAGGAGCCCTAATAGCCTATGCCTATCAGAACGGAATGCCATCGTGAGGGCCGATGGCGCGTGACCGACGGCGACTACGGCCACGACGCGGAAGCCAGGAGCGCGAAGAGCGGTTCGAAGTCGTACATGCGGGTGCTGTTGCTCATCACGACGACGCCCAGACCGCGGTCGGGGTACAGCCGCATGACGTTCCAGAAGCCCGCGCCAGCGCCGAAATGCTCCACCCAGTCCCCACTGGTCTTTGTGGGCGGCGAAACCACCCGGTTCCGTGGTCGAAGGGTTTGCCCGCCTGGTCAATGGAGCGCATGCGGCGGGCGGTGGGGGCGGACAGGATCCGGACGCCGTCGATCTCGCCGTCGCGCAGGTGCAGGCGAAGGAACCTGCCGGCGTCCAAAACGTCGCCCACCAGGCCGCCGTAGGCGGGCCCGTCCACGTAGAACGGATGCAGTGACAGGTACGGCCCGTGACGGTCTCCGGCGATCCCGACTGGCAGCAGGCCGCGCAACAGGGGGTCCACGATCCGGGGCGCCTTGACGTACCCGGTCGCTCTGCCCGCGCCGTTTTCATAGCGGAAGCCGGTGTGTTCCATGCCCGCGGGTCGCAGGACGGACTGCCGGACATACGCCTCGAAGGGCACCCCGGCCGCGGCGGCGATGACCTCTCCGGCGGCAAGGTAGCCGACGTTGGAGTACCTGGCGCTCTGCCCGGCCGGGTAGCGGTAGGCGCGGCGCCTGCTCATGAGGCGCCGGAGCAGCGCCCCGGGATCCGGCGGAGCCGCGTCGGCCGGGTGAACCCAGCGGACGGGCATCGGGTTGCCGAAACCGGCGGTGTGGTTGAGTAACTGGCCGACACTCGGCGTCGTCGTCCCCGGCACTTGGAGGTACCCGACGTACTCGCCGACCGGGGCCTTCAGATCGAGGCGGCCCTCGTCCACGAGCCGGAGCGCAGCCGTCGCGGTCACGATCTTGGACATGGAGAACCACAGATACGACGTCGAGGCCGTCGCCGTCGTGTTCGCTGCACGGTTGGCGAGGCCGTACCCGGCGGCGAGGAGCGTCCTCTCCCGATTCACCACGGCCATCGAGAGGCCCGGGACGCCGCCCCGGCGCATCATCGTGGCGACCGCCGCTGACACGCCGCGGGTGGCCGGCCTGCCGCGATGCTTTCGCGCGGCCCGTCCGCGGTGGTGCCGTCAGCCGCCATGGTTCCCTTTCATCATGTCTCCCCGGACCGGGTACTGGCGCAAATCTACGCCTGTCCAGGTCTTCTCTCTACGGACCGGCCGCCGGTTCTCGGGCGGGTGTATCTCGCAGTGGTCGTTCTGGTTTAGCGTGTCCCTCATGACGGACGTAGCAATTACCGTTCTTGTCCTTGTCGTTGCCGTAGCGGCGTTTGTGTGGAACCGCCTGCCGGTCGAGATTGTGGCCCTCGGGGTGGCGCTGGCACTGTTTGGAACCGGTGTGATCAGCCTGGACGAGGCGTTCTCCGGCTTCGGCAGCGGCACGGTGGTGCTGATCGCCGCACTGTTCGTGGTGGCTGAGGGGATCGACGCGGCAGGCATCACCACGTGGCTTGGCGGTCTCCTCATCCGGTTTGCAGGCACCAGCCGGGTTCGTCTCGTCCTGCTGATGATGGGCATCACCGCCCTGTTGACGGCGTTTATCAGCGTCAATGGGGCAGTCGCCGCGCTGCTGCCGATGGTGGTGGTTCTCGCCGTCCGGCTGGGCCGCCGCCCGGCGCAGCTGCTGATGCCGATGGCCTTCGCCGCCCATGCCGGATCCCTGCTGGTGCTGACTGGTTCGCCCGTCAACATCCTGATCCTTAACGCCGCTTTGGACTCAACCGGCCGGGGCATCGGGTTCTTCGAGTTCGGCTTGGTGGGCCTTCCTTTGCTCGTGGGCACCATAGGGCTGGCCGTCTGGCTCGGCCCGAAGCTCCTGCCGGACCGTACACCCGATGAATTGCCGAAGGACCTGAGTTCCCACGGGGAAACGCTGATGCACCACTACTTGGGCGACGACCAGCTGACGCGGCTGAGGATACCGGAAGGCTCGGCCCTCATCGGCCTGCCGACCCTGGAACCCCTCGGTGAACACCCCGCGGGGCTGCACCCGATCAGTGTGCAACGCCCCGACGGCAGGCCGGTCCGTTCCGCGCAGCTCTCGGCCGGGGACCAAATAGTCGTGCGTGGCGAGCAGCGGCACATCGACGCGTTCGCCGCGAGGCATAGCTTGGAGCATAGTGATGATGCCACCTGCGGGCTGATCAGCAGTTCCTACGGGGTCGCGGAAGTCGTCGTCGCGCCCCGGTCAAATCTCATCGGCACGGTGGCGTATCCGGGCATGATCACGGCCAGCGGCGCGCTGGTGGTGCTGGCCCATCAACGTCCGGGGAGCAGCATTCCCTGGAGCGCACCGCGGTCAACGCAGGGGACATGCTGCTGCTGCAGGGAGCCTGGTCCGCGTTGGACAAACACACGGTGGACCACAACGTGATGCTGGTTGATTCACCGGACGCCATCCGTCGTCAGGCCGTCCCGTTGGGTCCGGGTGCCATGCCCGCCCTGGTGGTGCTGGCAGCAATGGTCGTTCTGCTGGCCACGGGCATCGTTCCTGCCCCGGTTGCCGCCCTGCTGGCGGCCATGGCCATGGTGGTCCTCAAGGTGGTCACGCCAGCGCAGGCACACCGTTCGATGGCCTGGCAGACCCTGATCCTCGTGGGGGCCATGATCCCGCTGTCTGCGGCCATCACCAAGACAGGAGCCGCCGGCATGATCGCGGATGCCATGGTTGCCGTCATCGGCGGCTCCGGTCCACTGCTCCTTCTCTCGGGCATTTTCGCGGTCACCGCGGTCCTCGGGCAGCTGATCAGCAACACCGCCACGGCGTTGATTATCATTCCGATTTCACTTTCCGTCGCGGCTGAGGCTGCGATCAACCCCATCACCGTCCTCATGTGCGTCGCGGTCGCCTCGTCGGCCGCACTCTTGACCCCGTATCCACACCCGCCAACATGATGATCATGCAGCCGGCCGGCTACCGGTTCGGAGACTATTGGAAGTTTGGACTGGCCGTCATGGCGCTGTATGCGGCGGTCGCGATTTTGCTGGTGCCCGTGTTTTGGCCAATACAAGCAGGTTGATCGTGAGTTGGTTCCCAACGGCTGACCCCCAGAGGAGTACGGAATGTCCAACACTCTCCCAACAGCACCGACATCCACTGCAGCTCAGAGAGCCTCCTGGCTGCCGCTCATAGTGGTGGTTCTGACACAGATCCAGGCATCGTTCGCCGTGAACGCGTTGACCGTCTCTATGCAGGGCATCACCAGCGACCTCGACACCCCGGCCACCTCCGTGGGTACCGCAATTACCGCCGGAACGTTCTCGATGGCCGCGTTCATCCTCCTGGGGGCCAAGGTGGGCGCCCGCTTCGGTACACGCAAGGTCTTCCAGATTGCAGTCGGCATTCATGCCGCCGCAATGGCCTGTGTGGCGCTCAGCCTGAGCCCAGCCATGCTGTTCATCGCGCAGGCCTCTTCCGGGGCCGTGATCGCCCTGATCGCTCCCGCCCTGACCGTCTTCATAGCCACGAACTACAAGGACGAACAACAAGCCAGGGCCATCGGCCTGCTGGCTGCTGCAATCCCCGCCGCCGGTGTCCTGGCCCTGCTGATCGCCGGCACGTTTGCCACGACCATCGGGTGGCGCTACTCGTTCGGACTGATGGTGCTCCTGGGTGCGGTCAACCTGCTGTTGAGCTTCCGGCTCAAGGACGTCCCGACGCAGCCCAATCTCAAGATCGACTGGACCGGCGCCATCACCGCCGCGATTGCCATCATCCTGCTGAGTTTCGGCTTCAGCGGCCTGTCCACGTGGGGCGTGTGGTTCGCCACCGACCAGGCGCCCTTCGACATCGTGGGTCTCTCCCCGGCGCCGATACTGATTCTGCTCGGCCTGATCGCCGGCCAGCTGTTCTTCAAGTGGATCCGCCGGCGCCAGGACGCCAAACGCTCGCGCATCTTCGACCTGAGGGTCCTCGCCTCCAGCTCCGAGCTGGCGGTGACCGCGTGTATGGGGCTCATGTTGTTTGTGGGTACCGCGGCGAACTTCCTGATTCCGCTCTACATGCAGATGGTCCAGGGCCTCTCAGGCATCGAAACCTCGTTCTCGATCATTCCGTACACCCTGTCGATCTTTCTCGCCAGCACGTTCGTCGCGTTCCTCTACCCCAAGTTTCCGCCCCGGACCATTGCGCAAGCGGGCTTCGTCGTCGTGGCCGGTGCCCTGGTCCTCCTTGCCTTCACCATCCGCAACGACTGGGGACAGATCATCGTGGTTCTGGGCCTGATCCTTTTGGGCCTCGGACAGGGCGCGATCGTGGCCTTGGTCTTTAATACGCTGCTCAGCGCCGTGCCCAAGCATCTGGCCGGCGACGTCGGTGCCTGGCGTGGCCTGGTGCACAACCTTTCCGGCAGTGTCGGCATCGCCGTGGCCAGCGCCTTCGCCGTGGGCATGCTGGCATCACTCATCGCCAGCGGTGCGGCGGCGCACCCCGAGGTGTCCGATGACCTGATCTCCAAGGTGAACATCAGCGACGCCAACTTCATGACCAATGAACAACTTGAGGCCACCATCGGCGACCGGGCGGGCAGCCCCGCGGAACTGGCCGCCGCCATCGAAGTTAACGCCGAGGCGCGCCTTCGTGCCCTGCAGTATTCGCTGCTGGGACTGGCAGGACTGGCCTTGCTGGCCATTGTCCCGGCCGGAGGCATGCCCGGCCGGATGCGGGGGACCTGCCCGAACAACTTGAACAGGATGATCCCGACGCGCTGGATCCGGACTCCATGGACACCACCCAGGAAAGGGCCTGAGCAATGATCCACGATCCGTACAAACTGATCCCCAAGGGCTTCACCGCCATTCCGTCGGTGGAGAGGGACAAGGCCGACATTGAGTGGGTTGCCGAGTTTGGCGAACTCGACGCGCTCGGCGTCCTGGTGACCTCCGACGGCGACGTTCCCGGCATCCTCGGCCTGGACCGCGAGGACCTGGCGCGCGCCGGCTTCAACGCCGACGCCGGGACCACGCTCCTGCTGCCGACGGCCTCCGGTTCCCCGCTCCTCGTGGCGGTGGGCGGCGGGCCGAGCCAGGCCCTGGACGCCCGCGGGCTGCGCAACGCCGTTGCCTCACTGATGCGTGCCACCGCACGCCACGCAAGAATCGGCTTCGACGTGCCGGCCGTCGCCGGGACGGACCCTGCGACCTTGAGCCAGGCGTTGGCGGAGGGGCACTGTTGGGCCGCTACCGCTTCGACGTACTCCAGCGTAAAACGAAGGACGTACCGCTGGCGCTGCTGCAGCTGCGGGCCCCTGGGATCACTGCAGAAGCGGCCGCCGGCGGTCTGGCGACGGGCCGGATCACCGCACGTGCCGCCAACATCGCCCGCGACCTGTGCAACGCGCCGCCCAGCCACCTCACCGCGGCCGGTCTCGGCGAGGTCGCGAAAGACCTCGGGGCGCGTTTCGGTTTCGACGTGGAGGAGTTCGACAAACAACAGCTGATCGAGCTGGGCTGCGGCGGGCTGCTCGGCGTCAATGCCGGCAGCGCCCAGGAACCGCGGATGCTCAAGCTCACCTTCACCCCCGAGGGTGAATCCACCGGGCATCTGGGCATGGTGGGCAAAGGGATCATGTACGACTCCGGTGGCGTGAGCCTGAAGCCCAGCGACCCGATGCACCTGCTCATGAAGATGGACATGGGAGGTGCGGCCTCCGTGCTCGCGTCCTTCACCGCCCTGCGCGAGCTCAAAGCCCCCGCTAAAGTCACTGGCTTCCTGATGTGCACCGACAACATGCCGGCCGGCTCGGCCTACAAACTCGGCGACGTCCTCACGGCCCGCAACGGGACCACCATCGAGGTCAAGAACACCGACGCGGAAGGCCGCCTGGTCATGTGCGACGCGCTGACCCTGGCCGTGGAGGAAGGCGCGGACGCCATCGTGGACATCGCCACGCTCACCGGAGCGTCCTTGATGGCTCTGGGGCAACTGACCGCGGCGCTCTTTGGCAACAACCAGCCGCTGGTGGACAGGGTGCGGGATGCGGCCGCGCACACCGATGAACAGGTCTGGCAGCTTCCGCTGGAGCGCCAGTACCGCAAGCAACTCGATTCGGACATTGCGGACATCTCCAACCTCGGCGGAAAGTACGCCGGAGCGACCACCGCCGCGCTGTTCCTCGCCGAGTTCGCCGGTGATACGCCGTGGGCCCACCTGGACATCGCCGGCACGATGCAGTCGGACTCCGACGACGTCTGGCGTTCGAAGGGTGCCACCGGTTTCGGCACCCGCATCCTCATCGAACTCGCCCGAGGTTTCACTCCGGTGCCGGTTCAGGCGTCATCTCCCGCCGACTAGGGACCCCGGGACAGCGGTGGTCCGGGCTGGTCCCTGGGGGCTGCCGGTCCGGACATGTCCAGTGGTCAGACGGCGTAGCGAAGAATTCCGGCGGCCTGCGCTTTTTCCGGCATGTCGGATTGGCGCACGGCAAGAACCCGCGCACCTGTTCCGAGTGCCCGCCGGGCGATTTCCTCGATTACGTCGTTGCCCGCGTCCGCGTCCAGGGTGAGCGCGCCGTCGTCCCCGACAGAACCATTGACCACGGCGTCCATGTCCACAACTAGGGTCTCCACCGCACCGAAGGCAGCGGCCCGGGCCAGATCGCTAAGGTCCGTCGCCGCGCGACCGTTGGTGCGCCGCTCTTCAAATGTCGATTGCAGGGCCACAAGGTCGGCCGCGTAGATTCGGTCCAGCACATCCCGCGCGGCGTCCGCCAACTGGGTCGGGGTCAGTTCGTCGGGATTCCCTTCAATGACCTCGGCAGCGACGTGTGCGTAACCTGTGAGATTGCGGTAGATGCTCCTGAGCGGCTCCGCCGCAGCGATCACCAGCGGCAAGGACTGTCCGTTCAACATCGGGCGCAGCACTTGGTCGACGGACCGGGCGTACTGGGTCAGCCGCACCTTCCGTCCCTCGTCGCCCTGCAGCCGCCCGGAGGGGCGCGGCCCGCGATCGAATCGAGCCCCACGGCACTCGCTGCATCTCGTGGCATCCCCGGGACCGTGACTTCCTCGGCCGGCCGGTCGGCCGAGACCTCGACGAGCCGCGCCCCGTTCTGTGAAATCGCGAGGACAAGCGCAGCGTTCGGGAAGGTTACGGCGCGAAGGAGCGGTGTAATGGCGAACCGGTCAGTCACGCTCACGTGGTCTTCGAGGTCGTTCGGCAAACGGAACTCAAGAACCGACGTCGGCGTCGCGAAGATGGCCAAACTGCGGCCCATGTCGAACCAGAACTCCGGAGCCTCCAACAGCTCGTTGAGAAACGCTTCAACGGCAGCGACGGATTCTTTGCCGCCTCCTCCTGGAGCTGTTTGATGGCAGAACCGAACAAAGAACGCGCCTTGGTCTGATTCTTCTCCGAATCGGCCGGGACGCTGCTCGTCGAAAGATAGACGGTGACGCTGTGCGGATCGCGTGCAGCCGCCAGGCGTTCCAGGTCGTACCGGGTCGGCATGTCTATATGCATGGGGTGCTCCTTATTGTTATCCCTGCGTTGAAAAAGCATCGTGACGGGCCTGTTCCATTTGCATGCTGCTGACTGCCCCGCCGAGGGCCGGCAATACCGGATCAGCCCAGCATCAGACCCTCAACTGTTCGTGTCAACAGACGGCGGAAACGGCCCCCGGTCGGCCGGTTCGCGCAATCAGCGGAAGGAGGCGAGGCCCTTGACGAAGCGATCCAAAGCGGAGCACGCTCGTTACAGGCCTCCGGCAGTCCCGGACTCCGCAGAACCTTGCCCGGGCAGAACCTTGGCGCCCCAGGTCCAGCCCTTGAACACCGACTCGAGGAGAGCACCATGAGCCCACAATTCAATGAGCTGCTGACCCGCCAGGTCGGCAATGAGTTCGCAGCGTCGCAGCAGTACATCGCCATCGCCGTCTGGTTCGACGGGCAGGACCTTCCCCAGCTTGCCAAGCACTTCTACCGCCAATCCCTGGAGGAGCGGAACCACGCCATGATGATGGTGCGGTATATCCTGGACCGCGGCATCAAGATCACCATCCCGGGGATTGACCCGGTCCGGAACGACTTCACATCGGCAGAGGAACCCCTGGTCCTTGCCCTCGCCCAGGAGGTTGAGGTCACGGACCGCATCAAGGAACTTTTCGCCGCGGCCCGGGCGGAAAACGACCCCTGGGTGAGCAGTTCATGCTGTGGTTCCTCAAGGAGCAGGTGGAGGAGGTCGCATCGATGTCCACGCTGCTCAACGTCGCCCGCCGGGCGGACAACCTCTTCGACGTCGAGACCTTCCTGGCCCGCGAACGGGTGGGAGACGCCGGCCAGTACGGGGAGGAGGTCACGGCGGCCATCACGGCCACGGAGGCGGCCACGGCGGACCGCCCGAGGACACCGGCACTCCGGAGGCCGCCGGCGGCTCTCTCTAGCGAAGAAGCGGGCCTCCCCAGCGGCGAACCCCATCCTGCAAGAATCAGACAATGGCGCTGAGGTATACCTTCACGGCCCGCCTGTGGCTGTATCCGGGCGAAGCCGGGTGGCACTTCCTCACGGTTCCCGAGGAAGTCGCGGCGGAAGTCCGGGACGACACCCTGACGTTCCGCCGGGGCTTCGGCTCCGTCAAAATCACGGCCACCATCTCCGGACACCGCTGGTCCACGTCCCTGTTCCCGGACAGCCGGAGCGGTTCCTACCTGCTGCCCGTCAAGAAGGCCATCAGGACCGCAGCGGGCATCGAAGCGGGAGACCAGGTCAGCGTCGACGTCGAAGTGCCCGGCCTCGAAGTGCCCGACGCCGGCTGAGCCGCCGCTGATGTTCTAGATCAGATCCGGAAGCTCCTGCCCAACTAGCCGCTGCTCTGGCGCGCAACGGGCAAGGGGGCGAGAATGGGCACGTGCTCCCCACTAGCCCCGGCGGGGACGGCGAGGTGATGAACGCCGCCGCTCGAAAGATCCAGCGCATCTTCCTAACGCTGACGCTGGGCAATACCCTTGCGGCCTCGTTCATCTGGGGGATCAACACCCTTTTCCTGTTGGACGCCGGACTCAGTAATCTGGAGGCTTTTGCGGCAAATGCCTTTTTCACGGCCGGGATGGTCCTGTTTGAGGTGCCCACCGGAGTGATTGCCGACGGGTGGGGCCGGCGCGTGTCATTCCTGCTCGGCACGGCGACACTGGCCGTCTCCACATACCTCTACTACCTGCTCTGGCAGCTGTCCGCCCCCTTCTGGTGGTGGGCGGTGGTGTCCGTTTTGCTCGGGCTGGGTTTCACCTTCTTCTCCGGAGCCGTGGAAGCCTGGCTCGTCGACGCGTTGCGGTTCTCGGGGTATGAGGGCGGGCTGGAGACGGTGCTGGGGAGGGGACTGATGGTGTCGGGCGTTGCGATGCTCGCCGGCTCGGTCGCCGGCGGCGTGATCGCGCAGGCCACCGACCTCGGCGTGCCGTTCCTGCTGCGGGTGGGAGTGCTGCTGGTCATGTTCGCCGTGGCCTTTTGGCTTATGCGCGACGTCGGGTTCACCCCGGAGCGTTCAGGGCATCCGCTCCGTGCGACCCGCGCCGTACTTTCCGCCTCGATTGAGAACGGCCTGAAAAACCCGCCGGTGCGGTACGTGATGCTGGCCGCGCCGTTCAGCGCCGGCGTCGGGATCTACGTTTTCTACGCCCTGCAGCCGTACCTGCTGGAGCTCTTTGGCGATCCGGGCGCGTACTCGGTGGCGGGCCTGGCGGCGGCCATCGTGGCCGGTGCCCAGGTGCTGGGCGGCTGGCTGGCGCCCCGCATCCGGCGCCTGGTCGGCCGGCGGACGACGGTGTTGATTCTGAGCAGCGTCGTAAGCTCCTTGCTGCTGGTGGTGCTCGGGTTCACGCGGATTTTCTGGGTGGCCCTGGCTCTGTTGGCGCTCTGGGCGCTGGTCTCCTCGGCGGGCACCCCGGTGCGCCAGGCCTACCTGAATGACATGATCGCCTCGAAGCAGCGCGCAACAGTGCTCAGTTTCGACTCGCTCATGGGATCAAGCGGCGGCGTCGTGGTCCAGCCGTTGCTCGGCCGGGCGGCCGATGTCTACGGCTATCCCGCGTCGCTGGCGATTGCCGGCGTTATAGAGCTGATCGCGGCGCCCTTCCTGCTGGCGAGCCGGCGCCAGCACGCCACGGCCGACCGTGCCAATACCTCGACGGCGGCGGATTCCGCGCAGTCTTGACTCTCCCGGACCCAAGCCTAGGATAGTGCGCATCAGCACCTTCCGGGCGTTGACAGGGGTGGCCGGCGCCGGTGCTGGGATGGATGATGGCCAGGGACGTGAGGCCCGGGTTTGCACGACGCGGCCCGGTTCTCCTGCCTGACGGCCACATCATTTTGGAGTGTGGATGGCAGCTGGGTGGCTTCCAGGAAGATGATCAACGCTGATCACGAGGGAGAAATTAGTCATGCTGAAAGATCTTGAAATCACCGCCGTCCTCCCCGCCAAGGACATCGTCCGGGCAAGGACCTATTACCGTGACGTTCTGGGGCTGGAGCCCGCGGAGACCATGGACGAGGAGAACCTCATCTACCGCTGCGGGAACGGAACAGCATTCCTCCTGTACCGGAGCGACTTTGCGGGCACCGCAAAAAGTACCCAGATGGGCTGGGGAACGGACAACTTCGACGCCGAGGTTGAGGACCTCCGCCGCCGCGGCGTGGTGTTCGAAGAGTACGACTTTCCGGGCCTGAAGACTGAGAACGGGGTCGCGGACACCCCGATGGGCAAAGCCGCCTGGTTCCTGGACAGCGAGGGAAACGTCCTGAATCTCTTCCAGCGCCCGTAGCCCGTGGTCAGCGTTTCCTGCGGAGCCAGGGGCCCAGGAGCCTGGTGGTCACCGGAAGGAAGATGTAGGTCATCAGCGGGGTGAGGAGGCAGACGGCCAGCAGCACTTGCAGGGGCAGCGGCCAGTCACCGGTCAGCGGGTGCAGCAGGAAATTGGCCAGCAGGCTGAGCGGAAAAAGGGAAGAAAAATGCTGACCATTTGCTTCCAGCGGGGAGGCACCACGGTCTCGGGCACGGTGACAAGGGCATCGCCGGGCTGCGCGAACCAGCCCTCGATGCCCGTGCGCCGCTCAACCTGGGTGACTTCCACGAGGTCCGCGGCGCTGTCAATCCACCAGCGCCGTTCGTCCGACTGCTCCCAGTCGTTCAGCAGACCCGCGTCGGCGAAGCGGTACAGCATGTGCCATTCGTTCGAATCGGCGGCCGAGCGTACCCAGCCGGAGCCAAGATAGCCCGGCCACTCGCGGGCCAGTTCCTGGCCGGCATGGGCCCAGGCGCTGGCCTGCCGGGTCCGTCCAGGCTGGACTGTCCGGACAACGGACACGGTGACGGGCTGGGGGCGCAAATCAGGAAGGGTCACTGCGCCAATCTTACCGGTGATGCGGACCCTCCCGCCGGCCGGGGGCGTCGTCGGGACGGTGTCAGCCCTCGGACTCGGCGTTAAGCTCGGCTTCAAGCTCTGCCTCGATCACCGCGACGGCGAACCCCAGCGCGCTGGCGAGGTTGCCGGACGCCGCAACAACCCGGGAGTGCCGACGACCGGCGCGACGGCGATGAGGATACCCTGCACGTCCTCCAGGGTGATGCCGACGCCGCTCGCTGTACCGGCGTTGAGCAGGTACGACGCGGGCGGGGCGTCGACTGCCACGAGCGCCGCGATCCGGGCCAGCATGATCTCACGGTCATCGAGGTTGCAGCGGTCGATCGATACGGCGGTGATCTCGGCGAGTGCGTCGAGGACGGGGGTTTCTTCTTCGGCCATGGTCATATCTCCATCTGGTCGGCGGTGGTGGGCTGAGGCGGTTGGGTGCTGAATCGGTTGTGTGCTGAGTGACGCGACGACAGCCGGTCTCGGCCACCCGCCATGCAACGTATCCCGCCACCGCGGAGGTCAGCATCACCCGCAGGGGATGAGCCGATCAGCGGCCATCCGAAGCGGGCAACCCGGAACACATCCTGGACACATCCATCCGGAAACCACTCCGGCCCGGCTCCTTACTTTGGAGGGCCTTTCAGGCCTACAGTTGGGCTTCTAGAACTGTCGACAGGAGTGCTCCATGATTACCCTGCAGATCGAACACCGGGTCCGGGATTTCGGCATGTGGAGGAGGGCTTTCGACAGCGACCCGCTGAACCGTGCCGCCTCCGGGGTGCGGTCCTACCGGATCTCGCGCCCGCTGGACCAGGAGGATTACGTGATGCTCGAGATGGATTTCGATACGCAGGCTGCGGCCGTGGATTTTCTCGGCGGCTACAGAACGACACCTGGAAAACGGGGGTGACGGCGCCGGCCCTGATCGGGGAGCCATCGACCAGGATCATCGAAACGGTCGCGATCGAGATGGTGGCAGCAGTCTGATCCTCCCCTGACAGCGGCTGCGTGCGGCCGCGTCATCGGGGGCCCTCACCGCGGCCCGGCGTCGGTGTGCTGTTCCTCGTGCGCACGGCAAGGCCGGCGCAGAAAATGACAGCCAGCCCGCCGACGATCGTGGACCAGGCCAGGCTCTCGCCCAGCAGGAGCGCGGCCCAGCCAATGCTCAAGACCGGCTGGATGAGCTGGACCTGACCCACCTGGGCCATGGGGCCGATGGCCAGCCCCTGATACCAGGCGAAGAAGCCGAGGAACATGCTGACGACGCCGAGGTAGGCAAACGCAGCCCACTGCACGGGTGTGCCCGACGGCGTCTGCTGGGACATTGAGAGGCCCATCAGGAACACCATCAGGGGAGCGGCGAGGACGAGCGCCCAGGAGACCGTCTGCCAGGCGCCAAGTTCACGTGCGAGCAGGCCACCTTCGGCGTATCCGATGGCTGCGGCCGCTACGGCACCGAAGAGCAGCAGGTCTGACCAGTGCAGCTGGCCAAAGCCGCCCGACTGCGCGGAGGCAAAAGCAATGGTTGCGGCCGCCCCGATGGCGGTGATGAGCCAGAAGGCCGAACGCGGGCGTTCGCGGCCCCGGATGACTGCCATCGCTGCGGTCGCCGCCGGAAGCACAGCGATGACAACGGCGCCGTGGCTGGCGGGGACGGCTGCGAGCGCAAACGAGGTCAGCAGCGGAAAGCCGACGACGATCCCGCCCGCAACAAGCATCAGACGCGCCCACTGGACGCCGCGCGGCGGGCGCTGCCGGGTGAGGGCGAGAGCGCATGCGGCGAGGACCGCCGCCACCACCGCGCGGCCGGACCCGATGAACAAGGGCTCCAGTCCGCCGACGGCCACCCTGGTGAACGGAACTGTGAAGGAAAAGGCCGCCACTCCGAGCAGTCCCCACCACAACCCGTTCCCCGGCGTGGTGGATAGCGGTGGCCGGATTGTTTCGATAGCGCTACTATTGGCTTTCATGTCCTACGATAGCAGTTCGCGAATTGTGGACCGGCTCCGGAAATGGATCGCGGCCGCCCCGCCCGGGGCCAGGCTGCCCTCCACCCGCTCATTGGTCGCCGAATATCAAGCAAGTCCCGTGACCGTCCAAAAGGCGCTCCGCACCCTCGCGGGCATGGGGCTGACCGAAAGCCGTCCCGGCGTCGGGACCTTCGTCCGGGCGGTCCGCACGGCGCGGCCCGCTGACTACGGCTGGCAGACGGCAGCGCTGCGTTCGCCCCAGGCGCCGCTGCGGCCTTCTTCCACTGCGATGCGGACCACGGCGAACGATCTCATTGCCTTCCACTCGGGGTATCCGGACCGGGAGCTCCTGCCGGAGCGACTGGTGCGGGTGCGCTCACCCGAGCCGCCCGTGGCGACGCGGCCGTGTCGCGTCCGCCGGCGGCGGGGCTGCCGGAGCTGCAGGCATGGTTTGCCCAGGAACTGAGGGCCTCCACCCCGGCCGGTGTCGCCCCGCCAACGCCGAGCGACGTCACCGTGCTGCCCGGGAGCCAGAGCGGACTCAGCTCCGTGTTCCGCGCCCTGGCCGGCAGCGGCCAGCCCTGCTGATGGAATCCCCGACCTACTGGGGCGCCATCCTCGCCGCGGCCCAGGCCGGCGTCCATGTCATCCCCGTGCCGAGCGGGCCGGAAGGTCCGGACGCGGACGAGCTGGACAGGGCCTTCGGGGAGACCGGCGCGCGCCTGTTTTACGCACAACCGAACTATGCCAATCCCACCGGAGCGCAGTGGTCCGCGCGGGTGGCCGAACAAGTGCTGGACGTGGTCCGGGCGCACGGCGCGTTCCTCGTCGAAGACGACTGGGCGCACGACTTCGGCATCACGACGTCGGCCGCGCCCGTGGCGGCCCGCGACGATTCCGGCCATGTCGTCTACCTGCGGTCGCTGACCAAGAGCGTGTCCCCGGGCATACGCGTCGCCGCAGTCATCGCCCGCGGCCCGGCGCGCGACCGGATTTTGGCCGACAGGGGCGCCGAGTCGATGTATGTCAGCGGCGTTCTCCAGTCGGCAGCCCTCGACGTCGTGACGCAGCCTGCGTGGCAGACGCACCTCCGCGGACTCCGCCACCAGCTCCATGCCCGCAGGGACCTTCTGGCCAGCAGCCTGGCGGAGTATGCCCCGCAGGCCCACATCGAACACATGCCGAGGGGAGGGCTGAACCTGTGGGCGCGCCTGCCCGACGGGACAAACCTCGAACAGCTCACCCGGGACTGCGAGGTGGCGGGGGTCATCGTCGCGCCGGGTACCGAGTGGTTCCCGGCCGAACCGGCGGGACCGTTCATCCGGCTCAACTACGCCGGACCCAACCCCGGCGCCTTCCGCGACGGCGCGCGCATCATCGGGGAGTCACTGAAACGCCAGTAACGCCGGTCAGGGTGCCGGGGATAACCTTGTTGTATGACTGCCGCAGCCCCTCCAGCCGTCGCCTTTGACGGACGCTTTGCCCGGGAGCTTTCGGAGCTGGCCATTCCCTGGCAGGCCGAGGAGGCACCGGAACCGCACCTCCTCGTCCTCAACGAGCCTTTGGCCGCCGAGCTTGGCCTGGATCCTGACTATCTGCGCGAAGGCGACGGCGTGCGTTTCCTGATCGGAAACCTGGTGCCCGGCGGCGCCACCCCGGTGGCGCAGGCCTATGCCGGGCACCAGTTCGGCTGGCTGGCCCCGCGCCTCGGTGACGGGCGCGCCCTCCTGCTCGGGGAGATCACCGACGCGGAAGGGAATCTCCGCGATGTCCATCTCAAGGGCTCGGGGCGCACGCCGTTCGCCCGCGGCGGCGACGGTCTCGCCGTCGTCGGCCCGATGCTGCGGGAGTACATCGTCAGTGAAGCGATGCATGCCATGGGCATCCCGACGACGCGGTCCCTCGCCGTTGTGGCGACGGGGCGTCCCGTGCGCCGCGACACCATGCTGCCGGGCGCGGTGCTTACCCGGGTCGCAAGCAGCCATCTGCGCGTCGGCACGTTCCAGTACGCCCGCGCCACCGGCGACCTCAGCCTCCTGCGCCGCCTGGCCGATCATGCGATCACCCGGCACTTCCCCGGCGCGGCTGAGGCCGAACACCCTATCTTGTGCTGTTCCAGTCGGTCATAGCGGCCCAGGCGGCGCTGGTGGCCCGGTGGATGCTGGTGGGTTTCGTCCATGGGGTCATGAACACCGACAACATGACAATCTCCGGCGAGACGATTGACTACGGTCCCTGCGCCTTCCTCGACGCTTTCGACCCGGCCGCGGTCTACAGCTCGATCGACGAGACCGGACGCTACGCCTACGGCAACCAGCCCTTGGTGGCGGAATGGAACCTCACGCGGCTCGCGGAGGCACTCCTTCCCCTTTTGCATGTTGAGCAGGAGCAGGCGGTGGCCCTGGCACAGGAGGCCCTCGCCGGGTTCCGCCGGCAGTACAGCGCAGCGTGGGCGGCCGGCATGCAGGCCAAACTCGGTCTGCCGGACGGCCTCGACGACGACGTGGTCTCGCCTCTGGTGGACGAGTTGCTCAGCCTGCTGCAGGCGGCCGGCGCTGACCACACGTCCTTCTTCCGAAGCCTTGGGGCCGCCGCCCGCGGGCATACGGCACCTGCGCGGAGCCTGTTCAACGACCCGGCGGCGTTCGATGCGTGGGCCGCGCGCTGGAGTGCCCTGGGCCCCGACGCCGACGCGATGGACCGGGTCAACCCGGCCTACATCCCGCGTAACCACCTGGTCGAGGAGGCCCTCGACGCCGCCACGGCCGGCGATCTGGGCCCGCTCCGCCGCCTGCTCGAGGCCGTGACCAGCCCCTACAACGAGCGGCCTGGCCTGGAGCGCTACGCCGCCGCCGCGCCGAAAGACTTCGGCCCCTACCGGACGTTCTGCGGAACCTAGCGGCAGGCACAAGTCGGCACCGCCGCACCATGGGGCCGGCCGGCAGGCGTTGCCCCGACCCTCGGCCTGTGAGCAGCCAGGGCGTGGCTGCCATGCCGGGCATCACTCGGGTATTAGGGTCGGGCGGTATGGCGCTGCGGCTTATTCAGGTGAATTTTAAGGCTCGGGATGACGCGGCGCTCGGCCGGTTCTGGGCGGAGGCGCTCGGCTGGGGCATTTCCAGCGAGGGACCCGGTGTGACCAATGTGGAACCCGTGGGCTTCGTCTGGCCGGACCCCGTGGCCGTCTGCGTCGACGTCGTCACCGTCCCGGACCCCGAGACGGTCGGGTACCGCGTGCACCTCGACCTCGCGACCACCTCCGCGGCCCAACAGGCGGAGCTGGTGGCCCGCCTGTTCGGGCTCGGTGCGACGCAAGCCGACATCGGCCAGGGTGATGTTCCGTGGGCGGTGCTGGCCGACCCGGAAGGCAACCTGTTCCGCGTGCTGGAGCCCCGAGCGCTCTACCGGGACACCGGGCCGATTGCCGCGGTGGTGGTCCGCTGTGCGGATCCGCGGGGCATGGCCCGGTTCTGGAGCGAAGCAACGGACTGGACCCTGCACGAGGTGACCGCCGATCACGCGAGGCTGCGTTCGGCCACGGGCGTCGGGCCGTACCTGGAGTTCCTTCGCACGCCCGCCGAGGAGGCCGTTTGGGGCCGCGCCCACCTCGACCTCAAGCATTACCCCGGTGACAACCAAGCGGCAGAGGCGTCCCGGCTGAAGGCCCTGGGCGCCACTGACGCCGACGTCGGCCAAGGCGATGTGCCCTGGCTGTGCCTCGCCGACCCGGAGGGCAACGAGTTCTGCGTGCTCACCCCGGGCTGACACAGAGCAGGCGGCTCTCGGGCGCACGCCCAAGCCACTCAGGCGCTAAGGCGCCTGCGTGCGGGGAGTCACGCCAGTGACAGGAAAAGCTTCTCGAGATCCTTTGTGTCCATGCTGGAGTCGTTCCGGGCCGCGCACTGCTCCAACCCGCTGGCAATGATGGCGAAACCCGCCCGGTCCAGCGCTTTCGAGACCGCGGCCAGCTGCGTGACGGTGTCCTTGCAGTCACGTCCCTCCTCAAGCATCCGGATGACGGCCCCCAGCTGCCCCTGAGCACGCTTGAGCCGGTTGATGGTGGGTTTCAGTTCTGCGGAATCAAGGTCCATGGGGGCTCCAAAGCTAGGGATGGCTATACCCAAGAATATACCCCCATGGGTATTTTTGACTACCCCCAGGGGTATCTGTAATACTCGGTGGGGTATTCAGTTTCTGTTAGACCGTCTCGAAAGGACACCCATGACGCCCTCTTCCGCTTCCCCGCCAAGGCTTCCCCGCCGCCCCGGCCGTCACCTCGCTGGCGCCGGAAACGCTGCGCAGCTGGTTTCAGGAACACCAGGACCTCATTGTGATCGATGTCCGCTCGGCCGCCGAGTTTGAAAACATGCACATCCGCGGCTCCTACAACGTCCCGCTGCCGCTGCTTTCCGAGCACACCGAGGAGCTCGCGGCCCGCCTGGGCAGCCGTGTTGTGCTGGTCTGCCAGTCCGGAGCGCGGGCCGAGCAGGCACGGCAGCGCCTGGGCGGCGCGGGCATCGGCAACGCCTATGTCCTGGCCGGCGGAGCCCCGGGTTTGCCGAGGCGGGCGGGGACGTGGTCCGCGGCAAGTCACGCTGGGACCTGGAGCGCCAGGTCCGGCTCGCCGCCGGTTCCCTCGTAGTGCTGGGCCTTGCCGGAGGCAAGTTCGTCTCACCCAAAATCCGGCTCCTCGCCGGCGCCATCGGCACGGGACTGACGTTCTCTGCCGCCACCAACACCTGTGCCATGGGCAAAGCAATTTCCGCCATGCCGTGGAACAAGGCGGCCCAGGAGCCGACCCGCGAGTCCGCCATCCTGCAGTTTCCCGTCGCAAACGCTGTGACCCCGGAGTCCAAGGCCTCATGACCGCCACGCTGATCCTCGTTCTGGCCCTGTCGGTGCTCATCGGGCTCTCGCTCGGTGTGCTCGGCGGCGGCGGATCCATCCTCACGGTGCCGATCCTGGTCTATGTGGCCGGATTCGAAGCCAAGGAAGCGATTGCCGCGTCCCTGTTCGTGGTCGGGGTAACCTCGGCCGTCAGTGTCGTCAGCCACGCCCGCGCCGGACGGGTGATGTGGCGCACCGGCCTCCTGTTCGGCGTCGCCGGCATGGCCGGCGCCTTCGTGGGCGGACTCCTGGGCGGGCACATCCCCGGACAGATCCTCCTGATCGCGTTTGCCCTGATGATGGTCGCCACGTCCATCGCCATGATCCGCGGACGCAAGAAGAAAGCTGATGCAGACACCGAGGCGCCCAAGCACACCGAACTGCCGCTGTTCCGGGTCCTGCTCGACGGGCTCGTCGTCGGCCTGGTCACCGGCCTGGTGGGCGCCGGCGGCGGATTCCTGGTGGTCCCGGCACTGGCGCTGCTCGGCGGCCTGCCGATGGCAATCGCCGTCGGCACCTCCCTCGTTGTGATCGCGATGAAGTCCTTCGCCGGCCTGGCCGGGTATCTCACCACCGTGGAGCTGGACTGGGGATCACCCTGGCCGTTACGGCTGCCGCCATCGTGGGCACCCTGATCGGCTCCAAGCTCGCCGGCCGCATTCCGGAAGCGGCCCTGCGCAAGGGCTTCGGCTGGTTCGTGCTGGTCATGGGGGCCTTTGTCCTCATCCAGCAGGCACCGGTGGACCTGCGCGGACCCATCGCCCTGGCGGTCGCGGGCTCCGCCGTCGTCGCGGCGGCCGTCTGCTGGCTTTTTGTCCGGTCCTGCCCGCTGCGCAAGTCCAGCCGCGTCGCCCGAAGCCGGGACATCCAGCCCACTCCGGTCTGAAGACTCCCACCCACTCCTGACACGAAAGGCATCACCATGGCGGAAATCAGCATCACCGAAGCAGACCAGCGCCGGAACCAGGCGCAGCTCCTGGACGTCCGCGAGGACTTCGAAGTTGTGGAAGGCATGATCCCCGGGGCGCTCCACATCCCCATGGGCGAGCTGCAGGCCCGGCTGGCCGAACTGGACCCGAAAATTCCGGTCATCGCCATCTGCCGCAGCGGCAACCGCAGCGCCCGCGTGGCGGATGCCCTCAACGGTGCCGGCTTCACCGCAGACACCATGGACGGCGGCATGATCGCGTGGACCCGCGCGGGCCTGCCGACCACCTGACCCGCCCCTGAGCAGCAGTCCGCCAGAAGACCAACCACCCGGAGGAATGGAAGTTAGACATGGCAACCATCGACATCACCGAAAAGACCCTCGCCGAAACGCTGGAAACCAACGACATCGTCCTGATCGACTTCTGGGCGGGCTGGTGCGGCCCCTGCCGCATGTTCGCCCCCACCTATGAAGCGGCCTCGGCGAAGCACCCCGACGTCGTCTTCGCGAAGGTGGACACCGAGGCCGAACAGGCCCTGGCGGCTGCCGCGGGAATCACCTCGATCCCCACGCTGATGGCCTTCCGTGACAAGACCCTGGTCTTCTCGCAGCCCGGAGCACTCAACGCTGCCGGCTTGCAGTAGGTCATCGAGGGCGTGAAGAACCTGGATATGGCCAGCGTGCGGGCCCAGACGGCGCAGCCGCAGGCCTGACCGCGCCGGCTGAGTTCCGGGGAGGGGCACTGGAAGCTCCGGCCGCCACCCATCTTGCGGGATACCCCCGGGGTATTATTATTGTTAGTAGTCGACGGGGTTTACCCCAACTCTTTACGAAGGAGAGCACATGCTTCTGGAACGCATTTATGACGAGGACCTCGCCCAGGCCAGCTACCTGATTGGCTGCCAGGCCAAGGGTGAAGCGGTGGTGGTGGACGGCCGCCGCGACATCGCGGTGTACCAGTCCCTGGCCGCGAAGAACGGCATGAAGATCGTGGCGGTCACCGAGACCCACATCCACGCCGATTACCTCTCCGGCACCCGTGAGCTTGCCGCGGCCACCGGGGCGAAGATCTACGTTTCCGGCGAAGGCGGACCGGACTGGCAGTACGAATTCGACGGGGAGCGGTTGTTCGACGGCGACACGATCACCCTGGGCAACATCACCATCAAGGCACTGCACACCCCGGGACACACCCCGGAGCACCTGTCCTTCCTGGTGACCGACGGCGCGTTCAGTGACCAGGCCGGGTACCTGCTCTCGGGTGACTTCGTGTTCTCCGGTGACCTGGGCCGCCCGGACCTGCTGGATGAAGCCGCCGGCGGGGTGGACACCCGCTTCGTGGGGGCGAAGCAGCTGTTCGCGAGCCTGCGGGACAAGTTCCTGACCCTGCCCGACTATGTCCAGGTCCACCCGGCCCACGGCGCCGGCAGCGCCTGCGGCAAGGCCCTGGGCGCGATCCCGTCCTCCACCGTCGGCTACGAGCGCCTCTACGCCTGGTGGGGCCCGTACCTGGCGGCCAACGACGAGCAGGGTTTCATCGATGAACTCCTCGACGGCCAGCCCGACGCGCACGCATACTTCGGCCGGATGAAGCGGGAAAACCGTGAGGGCCCGGCGGTCATGGGCGAACGCGCACCGCTGCAGGAACTGGACCTCGACACTGTTGCTCAGGACCTCGCGGCGGACAAGGTGACGTTCATCGACACCCGCCCCAATGACCAGGTCCACCAGGGCACCGTGACCGGTTCCCTGAACGTCCCGGCCGGGAAGTCCGTGGCGAGCTTCGGCGCCTGGGTGGTGAACCCCGAAACCGATCCGAACCCGCTGGTGCTGCTGGCTCCGGACCAGGACGCCGCGCAGGACATGTGGGACCACCTGGTCAGGGTCGGCATCGACAAGGTTGCCGGATACGTCACCGGCTTCGAGGGCCTGCCCGTCAGCACCCCGGAACTCATCCAGCCCGAAGAGCTCGACGGCTTCGACGCGGCCATGATCCTGGACGTGCGGAACCGCACCGAACACTCCGCCGGTCACGTTCCGGGCTCCCACCAGCTCAGCGGCGGCCGCGTGATGTGGCACCTGGATGAGCTCCCGGCCGAAGGCACCATCGTGAGCTACTGCCAGAGCGGCGTGCGGAACTCGGTCGCGGCCAGCGCCCTGCGCCGCGCCGGCTACGACGTCGTCGAACTCGACGGCAGCTACGCCGCGTGGACCGCACGGCAGCAGGAACTGGCTTCCGTTTCCGCCCGCTGACCCGCACCACCGGCACTACCTGACCGACACCGCTGGCGGCGGCCCTGAACACCAGGGCCGCCGCCACCGTTCGTCCCCAACCAAGTGGAGCAGCATGACATCCGGCAACACCAATTCACTGCAGCAGGGCCGCCGCGCCGGCATCACGCTGGGCCTCCGGCAGAATCTGGCCCAGTTCATGCTCCTCGTCGCCGTGAACGCCCTTGTCGGCGGCACGCTGGGCCAGGAACGCACCGTCCTTCCGCTGCTGGCCGGGCAGGTCTTCCACCTGGACCTGTACACGTCGGCGCTGACCTACATCCTCGCCTTCGGCCTCGCCAAGGCCGCCACCAACTACTTCGCCGGTACCCTGTCCGACCGCTTTGGCCGCAAACCCGTCCTGATAGCGGGCTGGCTCATCGCCCTGCCCGTGCCCCTGATGCTCATTTTCGGACCCTCCTGGGGCTGGATCGTTGCCGCCAACGTGATCCTGGGCATCAGCCAGGGCCTCACCTGGTCCACCACCGTCGTGATGAAGATGGACCTGGTGGGCCCGTCCCGGCGGGGCCTGGCCATGGGCCTGAATGAGGCGGCCGGGTACCTGGGCGTGGCCGGAACCGCCCTCGCCACCGGCTACATTGCCGCCAACTACGGACTGCGGCCCGGACCGTTCCTGCTCGGCGCGGCCTACATCGCGCTGGGCCTCGGACTGTCGGTCTTCGCCGTGAAGGAAACCCAGGGCCACGCCCGGCTGGAAGCGGCCAACCACACGAACGCCCACGCCGACGCCCACGGACACTTGAGCAACCGCGAGATTTTCACCCTCACCAGCTTCCGGGACAAGTCACTGTCTTCGGTCAGCCAGGCCGGGATGGTCAACAACCTCAACGACGGACTGGCCTGGGGCCTCTTCCCGGTCCTCTTCGCCGCCGCCGGACTGACGATCGAAAAGATCGGCATCCTCGCCGCCGTCTACCCGGCCGTCTGGGGCGCCGCGCAGCTCGTCACCGGGGCGTTGTCGGACAAATACGGCCGGAAATGGCTGATCGTGGGCGGCATGCTTGTCCAGGCCGCCGCCCTGGCGATGATCGCCGTCGGTGAGGACTTCGGGATCTGGCTCACGGCCGCCGCGCTCCTCGGTCTGGGCACGGCCATGGTGTACCCCACCCTGCTGGCGGCCATCGGCGACGTCGCGCATCCGGAATGGCGCGCCCGCTCGGTCGGCATCTACCGGCTCTGGCGCGACGGCGGCTTCGCTGTCGGCGCGCTGCTCTCCGGGATCATCGCCGATGCGTACGGCATTCCGGCCGCCGTCGGGGTCGTCGCCGGACTGACGGCGTTGTCCGGACTCCTGGTGGCCGTCCGCATGCGGGGCAAGGACCACCACCGCCTCGTCTGACCCGGCGGAGGAACCCTCCCGAGCATTGCAATCTATGGTGGCAAGGTCCAATATCAAGTCAGCCCCGCGCCGTCCCCCTGAGGCAGGAGATCATGATGTCGGATTTTGCCAGCCTCGCACCGGCATTGACGGGGATCTGATGGGCGAGACCAAGGACTCGGCCGGACTCGTCCCCGACGCCGTGGACCTGAGCGGTTTGACGGAGATCCGGGTGCACGGCGTGGGCGGCACGCCGCCAGAGGCACTCCTCGGCGACATGAAGCCGACCAGGGTCGCCGGGGACCGGATCGCAGGGTTCTACCGGACGGCGGACGCCCGCGGCCGGCACCGGGAGGCGTACTCCTGGGGCGGCCTGACCTCGCACTCGCCGCTGCGCGTGCTGTGGACGCCGCTGCTGCCGTCGATGCTTGCCAATATGGCCGGCTGGATGGCGCGGCGCGCCGTGATGTCCGGACCCGAGGAGGCGGCGGCGGAACCGACGACGTGGACGTTCCGCTGGTTTGCCCGGCTCGCCGCCCTAGCGCTGACGTTGAGCACCGCCATTATGGTCACGATGCCCAGCCTGGATACGTTCGCCTACCAGTGCCTGGGCCAGATGCAATGCCGCAGCCAGCTGTGGGGCCTGCCTGTGCTGGACCTTCTGGCTCCCTACGACCGGCCGGGATTCCGGCTTGCGGCAGGCACTATCGCACCCGTTGCCGTCGCGGTGCTCTTCTACGTCCTGGCGTCCCGTTCGCGGACCAGCTATGAAGGCGTTGAACCACCGACACAGGGGACGGACAGACCCGTGCCCTTCGGTCGCTGTGCCGCGGCGCAGGCGGGGACTGCGCAGCGCCGAATTCTGGTCGGGGCGCCGCTGGCACCAGCATCTGTCGGACCTGCACCTGGCGGCGGGCATCGCGGTGGCAGCGGGGACCTTGGGCTGGTGCGTTTCCCAACTCGGCGGGGTCATGGAACTCGCGGATACAGGGGCCCAGGTCAGTGCCCGGACAGCCGCCGCCGTCTCCGCCGCCACCCTGGTTGTTGTGATCGTGATGCTCGCATGGGACGAGGCTCACGAGTTCCTCGCCCGCGCGACGCTCGGCGCGTCAGTCGCCGCCCTGTTTCTCGGGGTCGCCGGGGCCTTGATGCTGCCTCTCGAACTCAGCGATGCCGGCGTCGGGGCGGTCGCCCAGCCGGCCGGCATCCTGCCCGGGATCGATGTGTCGGTTGCTGCCGGCTGGACGCTCACCATTGCGTTGTTGGTCCCGCTGATGGTTCAGCACGCGGCAGCGTGGGGCAACCGGTGGAGGCGCGCTGTGAGGGTGGTGCAGCGCGGGCCGGAGCGCCTGAAGCGCCTGGCGTTGACGGCGCGCGGATCGGCCAAGGTGTTTCCGTGGGCGGCGCCCGTGGTGCTGAATGTTGTGGCGCTTATCCTGACCAACGCGGTGCTGTTGTCATTGATGATGCTGGTTGCCGACGGGCTCGCCACGGTCAGGTACGGGCTCGGGCCCGAAGGAGGAAACACGGCGGATAGCGGTGGGCCGGGCGACTACGCGGGTCCGGTGCTGTGGGTGCCGAAGGCCGTGGCGTCCATGGCTTCCCTTCTTGCCCTGGGCCTCATCGGCGTGATGGCGGTCTTCGCGGTGGCCGCCGGGGTGTGGCTGTCCGTCACATCGAGGCAGCGGGCTGTGACGCTTGTGGACGAACTCCGGCGCGACTACGACGTCGCGGAGCCGCCGCAAACCGGCCCGTCTCTGACAGCAGCGCCGTCCGCGGAGGCAGTTGACATCGGCCTGCAACGCAGGGACGCCTGGACGGTGTCGGCGTTCGGCCCGGCGCCCTTCAGTCGGGACCGGTCCGCCGCGTCGCCGGTCACCGGCAGGATGCCTCCCAGTCCCTGGGTCCGCCACGTGGCCAGGATGCTCCTGATCGGAGAGCACGCCCCCGCGATGGCGGCGTATTTGGCGGTCGCCGTCGCCGGTGCGGGGCTGATCGGGGCCGCGCTCTTCGCCGCTCGGGTCTGGCTGTTGGACCAGGATCCGCCCATCGCGGACATCGGACCGGCCAGATGGGTCAGTGCCTCCTTGCCCATTGTCTACGGGGTGGTGCTCAGGCTCGCTTTCCGCCAGGAAAAGTGGCGGAAGGCCCTGTTGTCACCCTTCGACGTCGGGACGTTCTTTCCGCGGTCGTTCCACCCGTTCGCGCCGCCGTCGTACACCGAGCGGGCCGTGCCGGAGCTGACGCGCCGGATCTGGAGATTGCATGACAACCAGGGCCGGGTGGTGCTCACCGCCCACTCTCAGGGCAGCGTGGTGGCCGCGGCCGTGCTGGCGCGTGAGTCGGCCCGCCACGGGGAAAAGGGCGTCGGCCTTGTCACGCTCGGCTCTCCGTTGGCGAAGCTCTACCGGTGGGCCTTTCCCGCCCTGGTCAGCGATGCTCTCCTGCAGGGTTTCGCCCGCGGCAACGGCGGCCTGGGTGCTGTCCGCTGGCGCAATGTCTACTACGACACTGACTACATCGGCGGTCCCGTCGCCACAGCTGACTGGCCGGCGTCCAGCGCCACGGATGTCCGCCTTGTCGACCCGTCGACGCACAAGTATGTGTTCGCCCAGCCGTTGCCGCATGTCCTGAGCCATACGGGCTACTGGGTCGACGCGCGGTTCTGGCAGGAAGTCGACGCCGTCTGTGACGACATCGCAACGGACAGCGTGCCGGTGGAACGGCCCGAACCGCCCGCCGCTGAGACGCCTGCCCCCGACGGCGTCCCGGAAGCCGGCACGGAAGCGACGGTGGACAGCATCGCACCGGACCCCATCGCTCCGGACCCTTCGGCGCCGGTCCAGTACCGGTAGGTATCCGCCGGGCCGTGACATCGCGGCGACCCGGGACGCCGGTCCGGGACGGTCAGGCCCGGGTGGACGCCCGGACTACCAGTTCCGGAGGGAAGACCACCTGGCGCGGAACGAACCCGGCCTCGGAGCCTGCCTCCCGCAGCAGCAACTCCAGGGCCGTCGAACCAATCAGGGCGCTGGGCTGCCGTATGGATGACAGGGGGACCACCGCAGCGGCGGCGAATTCAATGTCGTCATAGCCGATCAGCGCTATTTCCTGCGGCACCTGCACGCCACCCATCAGCATCAGGCCCTGCAGGACACCCACCGCGAGCAAGTCGTTGGCCGCGAAGATCGCATCGGGCCGTTCCGCCGCGGGCCGGAGCCGGATGGCTTCTCCGGCGGACCGGCCGGAGAGCACTGTCAGCGACTCTGTGGCGATGACTTCCAAGGTGGCATCGGGCGCAGCCACCATGGCCTTCCGCGCTCCGGCGAGCCGGTCTGCCACCTGGCGAATACCTTCCGGTCCGCCCACGAAGGCGATCCGTCGCCGGCCCGTGGACAGCAGGTGGGCCACGGCCATCTCGCCGCCGGCCAGGTCGTCCACGGCCACCGAGGAGAAACTCGGGTTGTCCGCCTGCCGGTCGACGAGGACTGTCGGGATGCCGCGCCGGCGCAACTGTTCGAGCCGGGGGATCACATTGCCCACGGGGACAGCAGCACCCGCGGACGCGCTGCTGTTCAAAGAGATCCAGGTAGGCCGCTTCCCGGCCCGCATCCTCATTGCTATTGCCCACCAGGACAGTGAAATGTTCGGCCGCCGCCCGGTCTTCGGCTCCTCTGGCCAAATCCGTGAAGAAGGGGTTTGCGGCATCCAGCACTACCAGCCCAACACTGTGGCTCATGCCGGCGCGGAGCTGGCGGGCGGCGTCATTGCGCACAAAACCAAGTTTGTCGATCGCTGCCTGCACCCGGGCCGTGACTTCCCGGAGACCTTTTCCGGCCGGTTGAGCACATTGGATACGGTCCCGACGGAGACGCCGGCCAGGGCTGCGACGTCCTTGACGCTGGCTGAAACCATTCCTGTGCTCCTGAATACTGGCGTTGCTCCGGGCGGGGCAATCGGGGCGTATCTGATGGTGCCCTCAGGATACCCGCCCGCGGCCCCTTTTGAACCCTTTCATTGAAACGAATCAAAACCCATCATCCACGCTCTTGTCATCTCTTGACGTCGGGACCGGAGTGATCCTATGATTCAAATCACAGCAGCTCTGAAACGATTCATTATCGACGTTCACTCAGCCCCAAAGGTGCGGTTACTTACATGCAGCAGACAGACAGTTCCCGGTCCGGTCCCTCAGGGGAGCGATCAGGGCGGCACTTTCCCTTTCCCACGCGGCCAAGACCTTCGGCCCGGTGGTCGCCCTGGCCGACGGCACCGTTGAAATCCGGGCGGGCGAAATCCACGCACTGGTCGGGGAGAACGGCGCCGGCAAGTCAACGCTGGTCAAGATCCTCGCAGGCCTGCACCACCCGGACTCGGGCGATTTCAGGGTGGGCGGGGAGAGCGTCCAGTTCCGCAATGTCGGCGACAGCAAGGCCGCCGGAATCTCCGTGATCTACCAGGAGCCCACACTCTTCCCGGACCTCAGCGTCGCGGAGAACATCTTCGTCGGCCGCCAGCCCAAGGGCCGGTTCGGCCTGATCAGCAAGGCAACCATGGTCCGGGAGGCGGGCCTGCTCTTCGAACGGCTTGGCGTTCCCATCGATCCCACACGGACTGCCGAGGGCCTGTCCATTGCGGACCAGCAGATCATCGAAATCGCCAAGGCCATCTCGCTCGACGCCAAGGTGCTGGTGATGGACGAGCCGACGGCCGCCCTGAGCGGTGTTGAAGTGGAGCGCCTGTTCGCCGTCGCCCGCGGCCTCAGGGACAAGGGAACCGGCATTCTCTTCATTTCGCACCGCTTCGACGAGGTCTTCGACCTGTGCGACCGGATCACCGTCATGCGGGACGGCCGGTACATTGCCACACACCGGACCGCCGACGTCACCGTCGCGGAGATCGTCCGCGAGATGGTGGGCCGCGACATTGAGGCGCTGTTTCCCAAGACGGTGGCCGAGATCGGGGATACCGTCCTGAAAGTCGACGGACTCAGCCGGGCCGGGGTCTTCCGCGACATCAGCTTCGAAGTCCGCGCCGGGGAGATCGTGGCGCTGGCAGGCCTGGTGGGCGCCGGACGCACGGAGGTGGCCCGCGCCGTCTTCGGCATCGACCCTTACGACGCCGGACAAATCAGCGTCAGGGGAAACATGCTCAAACCCCGCGATCCGCAGGCGGCCATCACCGCGGGCATGGGGTTTGTCCCCGAAGACCGCCGCAAGCAGGGGCTGGTCATGAACCTCTCCGTGGCCCGCAACGTCACACTCACCCTGCGCAACAAGCTGGCGACGGCGGGGCTGATCAACGGCGCCGCCGAGCGCCGTGCCGCCGGGGAATGGAGCAAACGGCTCCAGGTCAAGGCCGGGTCACAGGAGCACGCGGTCTCCACCCTCTCCGGCGGAAACCAGCAGAAAGTGGTGCTGGCCAAGTGGCTGGCCACGGACCCGCGGCTGCTGATCATCGACGAACCCACCCGCGGAATCGACGTCGGCACCAAAAGCGAAGTCCACCGTCTTATCTCCGACCTCGCGGGGCGGGGATCGCCATCCTGATGATCTCTTCCGAACTCCCTGAAGTCCTCGGGATGGCGGACCGGGTCCTGGTCATGCGCGAAGGGCGGATCACCGCAGAACTGGACCGCGCCGGAGCCAACCCCGAATCCGTGATGCACGCCGCAACGTCTTCCGCAGGAGGAACCCCGTGAGTTCAGCCCTAGACCACAAGAAGCCGGTGACGACGGCGTCCGCCGGCGGCGCCCGGGGCGCGGCAGCGTCCTTGCTGCGGCTGCGGGAACTGCCCGTGATCATCGCGCTGGCACTGCTGGTGCTGGTCACCTACCTGATCAACCCCTCTTCCTCACGCCGCAGGGTGTGAAGGACCTCCTGCTGAACGCCACCATCGTGATGATCCTGGCCGCCGGGCAAACCCTGCTGATCATCACCCGGAACATCGACCTGTCCGTCGGGTCGATGCTGGGACTCGTTGCCTTCGGCACCGGCTCCATCTTCGCCGCGATGCCCGACGTGCCGATCTTCGCGGTGTTCGTGATCGGCATGGCCTTCGGTGCGCTGCTGGGCGCGGTCAACGGTCTCCTCGTGACCGCCGCCAAAGTGCCCGCCCTCGTCATCACCCTCGGAACCCTGTACGTGTTCCGGGGCCTGAACAACGCCTGGGCCGGCGGAAAACAGTACTTCGCCGGTGACCGGCCGGACGCCTTCGGCGCACTCTCGGTGGACACCGTGCTGGGATTTCCCATCATCACCCTGGTGGCCATCCTGGTGGTCGCCGCAGTGGCGGTGTACATGGCGGCACCCGTCCCGGACGGGACCTGTACGCCATCGGATCGGATCCTGATGCGGCCACCGCCTTCGGCATCAAGGTGTCCAAGCGCGTGTTCCTTGCCTTCCTGGCCAATGGCGCCCTCGCCGGGCTGGCCGGCGTGCTCTACGCCAGCCGCTTCAACTCCGTCGGAGCCACCACGGGCACCGGCATGGAACTGACCGTGGTGGCTGCCGCCGTCGTCGGCGGAGTGGCGATCTTCGGCGGCAGCGGAACGGTCACCGGAGCGGCCCTCGGTGCCCTGCTCCTGACCACGATCACCAGCTCCCTGACCGCCCTGCGGGTCGACAAGTTCTGGCAACAGGCAATCGTCGGCGTACTGATTCTCACGGCCATCATCATCGACCGCGTGGCGAGCCTGCGCACAGCTCGGAAACTGCGGATAAGCGAGGCGCGCAGTGTCTGAAACCACGTCAACAACAGGCACGGCACCGGCCCCGGTGGCGGACAGCACCAAGCCGCTGGCCTCCGAGCCCAAGGGCAGGACCGGCGCCGCGCGGATCCTGGCCGGCCGGGACGCCATCACCATCTACGCCCTGGTGGCATTCCTGATCTACGCCGCCATCACCATCCCGCGCTTTGCCTCACCCGTCACCACCGGATTCCTGCTTCTGGACGTCATCCCGGTCCTGCTGATCGCCATGCCGATGACCCTGATCATCATCACCGGCGAAATCGATCTGTCCGTAGCGAGCATCGCCGGGCTGACCAGTGCGCTGATGGGCGTGCTGTGGGCGGCGGGATGGACATCTGGCTGGTGCTGGCGATCAGCCTCCTGGCGGCATCGCGGCCGGCATGTTCAATGGCTTGCTCATCGCCGTCCTCGGGCTGCCGTCCCTGGCGGTCACGATCGGCACCCTGGCACTGTTCCGGGGACTGGCCCTCGTGACCATCGGCGACAACGCCGTGGCCAACTTCCCGAAAGCGCTGACGGCCTTCTTTACTTCCAAACTCGGCGGCACGGGCATCCCGACCGTCATGATCGGCGTCGTTGCCGTCATTGTCTTCTTCGGGGTCCTGCTGCACTTCACACCGTTCGGCCGCGGACTCTTCGCCATCGGCTACAGCAAGGAGGCAGCCAGCTTCGTGGGCATCAAGGTGGCCCGCAGCAAGTTCTGGCTCTATGTGGCCTCCGGTGCCGTCTCCGCCCTGGCCGGGATCTACTGGACGCTGCGCTACACAAGCGCCCGCAGTGACAACGCGTCCGGACTGGAACTGGCCGTCATCGCCGCGGTCCTGCTCGGCGGCGTCTCGATCTTCGGCGGCAAGGGATCCATTCCCGGCGTCATCGCCGGTGTCCTGCTGATCGGCAGCCTCAACTACGCCCTCCGCCTGGCCCGCGTCTCCGACGTCGTCCTCATCACCGTGACCGGGCTGCTGCTGATCGTCTCCGTCGTGGCGCCGAGCATCGGCTCCGCGATCAGGCAGTGGCGCCACACCCGACGCGTCCGCCGGAACTTCACCCGCACCACCACCTGAAAACCTGCCCAGGCACTACCGCTGCCGGGTCCAGACCGGACCGGCTGTACCGACCGCACGAGGAAAAAGGAAGAACAATGATGTTGAACCGCAAGAGCACAGGCCAGACCGGCCGTTTGGCGGGCATGGTGGCTGTCGCCGCCGCCGCCGCACTAGCCCTGACAGCCTGTAATGGGGCCTCGGGATCCGACGGCGGCACCAGCCCCGCCGCGGCGGGGGACCAGAAGATCACCTTCATCCCCAAGCAGCTCAACAACCCGTACACCGACGTGGTCCTGGGCGGCGGGGAGAAGGGCGCCACCGAAGCCGGCTTCGCCTCCTCCCAGGTGGTCGGGCCGCTCGAGGCTTCCGCCTCCAGCCAGGTGTCCTTCATCAACGCCGAGACGCAGGCCGGCACCAACGTCATTGTGATCGCCGCCAACGATCCCGACGCCGTCTGCACGGCCCTCGGCGAAGCCCGGTCGGCCGGGGCCAAGATCGTCGCGTTCGACTCGGACGCCAACCCGGATTGCCGCGACGTCTTTATCAGCCAGGTGGTGGCCAAGGAGGTGGCGCTGATCCAGACCAAGCTGATTGCCGAGCAGATCGGCGGCAGCGGCGAAATCGCCATCCTGTCGGCCACCGCAAACGCCACGAACCAGAACGAGTGGATCAAGTTCATGGAGGAGGAGCTGGCCTCTAACCCCGAGTACAAGGACATCAAGCTCGTGGCCAAGGTCTACGGCGACGACAACGACACGAAATCCTTCCAGGAGGCCCAGGGACTTATGCAGGCCCACCCGAACCTGAAGGGCATCATCTCGCCCACCACGGTCGGCATTGCGGCCACCGCCCGGTACCTCTCGACGTCCGAGTACAAGGGCAAAGTCGCCCTCACGGGACTGGGACTGCCGAACGAAATGCGCCCCTTCGTCAAGGATGGGACCGTGAAGGAATTTGCCCTCTGGGATCCCGCCCAGCTGGGATACGTCGCGGCCTTCGCCGGCAAGGCGCTCACGGAAGGCACCATCACCGGCGCCGAGGGGGATACCTTCACCGCGGGTGAGCTGGGCGAACGCAAGGTCGAAAAGGGAGGCCTCGTCATCGTTGGGCCGCCCACGGTCTTCAACGCCGAGAACATCGACAAGTACGACTTCTAAGCCGCGGCATCTGAGCCGCCGCTACTGAGCCGCCGGGCAGGCTGGTGACAGCCTGCCCGGCACCCCCACGAAGCTCCGCCGCACCGTCCCCGCCAGAGGATGGCGCACAACGCCCCACGAGTTCCTTTTCCATGCCGGAAGGCACCCACATGAACCAGAACCACCCGGCCGCCCGGCTGCTGACACCGCACCGCCGCCGGCCCACCCGCATCGGACTTGTCTCCGGCGGCCTCGGCGCCTACTGGCCCCAGTTTCCCGAGCTGCTGCCCCAGTTGCAGGAATCCGTCCGCTACGTCACCAGCCGCTTCGAGGAACTCGACGCCGACGTCGTCGACACCGGCTTCATCTCCGACGCGCAGGAAGCCGCCGCGGCCGGCGAAAAGCTGCGCGTGGCCGACTGCGACCTGATCGTCATTTTCCTGACCACCTACCTGACCTCCTCGATGGTGCTGCCGATAGCCCAGCGGGCCAAGACTCCGGTCCTGGTGATTGACCTGCAGCCCACCGAGGCTATGGACCATGCCAACTTCGACACCGGCAAGTGGCTCGCCTACTGCGGCCAATGCCCGGTCCCGGAGGTCGCCAACGTCTTCCGCCGCGCCGGCATCGAGTTCCGCTCCGTCTCCGGACACCTCAAGCAGGAGTCCGCGTGGGAACGCATCACCCAGTGGGTGCACGCTGCCGGCGTCCGCGCCCGGCTGCGCAACGCCCGGCACGGGCTCATGGGCCACCTGTACCCGGGAATGCTGGACGTCGCCACCGACCTCACCACCGTCTCCACCACCTTCGGCTCGCACGTCGAGGTGCTGGAGTTCGATGACCTCCGTGAACGGGTCAACGGGGTCACCGACGCGGAGGTCGCTGACCGCCTCGACCTGGCCCGGCAGTTGTTTGTCCTTGACGAATCCGTGAACGACGACGACTTCGCCTGGGGTGCCAAAGTATCCGTCGGCCTGGACCGGCTCGTGGAGGACTTCGACCTGGACTCCGTGGCCTACTATCACCGCGGCCTCGCCGGTGAACAGCACGAACGGCTCGGCGCCGGGATGATCCTGGGGTCCTCCATCCTCACGGCCCGGGGAATCCCGATGGCCGGGGAATTCGAACTGCGGACCTCCATCGCCATGCTCGCCGCGCAGGCGATCGGCGCAGGCGGATCATTCACCGAAATCCAGGCCCTGAACTTCTTCGACAACGTGGTGGAGATGGGCCACGACGGCCCCGCCCACCTGGCGGTGTCCGCGCAGGATCCGCTGCTGCGGGGCCTCGGCGTCTTCCACGGCAAACGCGGCTGGGGTGTCTCAGTCGAATTCGACGTGCGGCACGGCCCGGTCACCACGTTCGGCCTCGGCCAGGACCCGGACGGCAGCTACGTGTTCATCACCTCGGAGGGTGAAGTGGTGCCCGGCCCGCTGCTGGCGATCGGCAATACGACGTCGCGCGTGGACTTCGGCGGCGACCCGGGACTCTGGGTGGACCACTGGAGCCAGACCGGCATCGGCCACCACTGGGCACTCTGCGTCGGACACCGCGCGGCGGACATCAAGGCAGCCGCGTCCCTGCTGGGCATCGAACACCGGCAGGTGGTGGTGCCATGAGCACCCGGCGCGTCTGCTTCCAGCTCCAGCTCAAACCCGGACTCATCGCGGAATACACGGACCGGCACGCCGCCGTCTGGCCGGAAATGCTCCAGGCCCTGAAGTCCTCCGGCTGGAACAACTACTCCCTTTTCCTCCGCCCCGACGGGCTGCTGATCGGTTACTTCGAAACTGACAGCCTCGAGGAAGCCCAGGCCCGGATGGCAGCCACGGACGTCAACGCCCGCTGGCAGGCCGAAATGTCCGGATTCTTCGAAGACCTGCACGGAACCCCGGATGCGGGATTCCTCCAACTGACCGAAGTATTCAACCTCGAGGACCAGCTGGACGCCGCCGCGTCCGCCCTCACCCAGTCCAAGTCCCTAGGAGACTGACGTGTCTATCCCCACCGCCGTTCTAACCACCCTCGAACATCAAAGCATCGAACTGCCCTCGTGGGCGTTCGGCAATTCCGGCACCCGGTTCAAGGTCTTCGCCACCCCGGGCACCCCCGCACCATCGAGGAAAAGCTCGCCGACGCCGCCCAGGTCAACGCGCTGACGGGGCTGGCCCCCTCGGTGGCGCTGCACATCCCCTGGGACAAAGTGGACGACTACGCGGCACTCGCGAAATACGCGGACGGCCTCGGCGTCAAACTCGGGACGATCAACAGCAACACGTTCCAGGACGATGACTACAAGTTCGGGAGCCTCACGCACAGCGAGCCGGCCGTGCGCCAAAAGGCCGTGGACCACATGTACGAGTGCCTGGAAATCATGAACATGACCGGCTCGCGGGACCTGAAAATCTGGCTGGCCGACGGCACCAACTACCCGGGCCAGGGCAATATGCGCTCCCGCCAGGACTGGCTGGCCGAATCCCTCCGCAAGGTCTATGACCGGCTCGGCGAGGACCAGCGGATGGTCCTGGAGTACAAGTTCTTCGAGCCGGCTTTCTACCACACCGACGTCCCGGACTGGGGAACCTCCTACGTGCACTGCGCCGCCCTGGGCGAGAAGGCCAAGGTCTGCCTGGATACCGGACACCACGCACCCGGGACCAACATCGAGTTCATCGTCGCGCAGCTCCTGCGGCTGGGGAAACTAGGGTCCTTCGACTTCAACTCACGCTTCTACGCCGATGATGACCTGATCGTCGGTGCCGCGGATCCGTTCCAGCTGTTCCGCATCATGACGGAAGTGGTGCGCGGCGGCGGGCTGGAGCCGGCCGCCGGGGTGGCGTTCATGCTGGACCAGTGCCACAACATCGAGGGGAAGATCCCCGGACAGATCCGTTCCGTGCTCAATGTCCAGGAAATGACGGCCCGGGCCCTCCTTGTCGACACCACAGCCCTTGACGCCGCCCAGAACGCCGGGGATGTCCTCGCGGCCAACGCGGTGCTGATGGACGCGTTCTACACCGACGTCCGGCCCGGGCTGGCGGAATGGCGCGAATCACGGGGCCTGCCCGCCGATCCGATGGCAGCCTTCGCCGCCAGCGGCTACCAGGAACACATCAATGCCGAACGCCAGGGCGGCCACCAGGCCGGATGGGGAGCCTAAGACCATGACCAATCCAACAGTTGAACAGCTGGTTGCCCGCTCCAACCGCCTTGGGGCCGACAAGCGGAACACCAATTTCGCCGGCGGCAACACCTCCGCCAAGGGCACCGACAGGGACCCCGTGACCGGCGAGGACGTCCAGCTCCTGTGGGTCAAGGGCTCCGGCGGCGACCTCGGCACGCTGACCGAATCCGGGCTCGCGGTCCTTCGCCTGGACCGGCTGCAGGCACTCAAGGACGTCTACCCCGGCGTCGAGCGTGAAGACGAGATGGTGGCCGCGTTCGATTACTGCCTGCACGGCAAGGGCGGCGCCGCCCCTCAATCGACACCGCCATGCATGGGCTCGTCGACGCCGCCCACGTGGACCACCTCCACCCGGACGCGGGCATCGCGATCGCCACGGCCGCCGACGGCGAGGCCCTCACCAAGGAGATATTCGGCGAGAAGGTGGCCTGGGTGCCGTGGCGGCGCCCCGGTTTCCAGCTGGGCCTGGATATCGCCGCGATCAAGGACGCGAACCCGCAGGCCGTCGGCACCATCCTGGGCGGCCACGGCACCACGGCCTGGGGCGACACCAGCGAGGACGCCGAAACCAACTCCCTGTGGATCATTGAGCAGGCCGAGAAATACATCGCCGAGCACGGCCGGCCCGAACCCTTCGGAGCCAAGCTGCCGGGCTACGCCGCCCTCCCGGAAGCCGGACGCCACGCAAAGGCCGCCGCCCTGGGCCCCGTAATCCGCGGACTGGCCTCGAGCGACAAGCCCGTCGTCGGGCATTTCAGCGACGACGCCGCGGTCCTGGACTTCCTTGAAGGCGCCGAACACCCGCGGCTGGGTGCGCTGGGCACGTCCTGCCCGGACCACTTCCTGCGGACCAAGGTCAAGCCGCTGGTCCTGGACCTGCCGGCGGACGCTCCGGTCGAGGACTCCATCGCGCGGCTCAAGGAACTCCACGCCGCCTACCGGGTGGACTACCAGGCCTACTATGACCGGCACGCCGGCGCGGACTCACCGGCCCTGCGCGGCGCGGACCCCGCCATCGTCCTGGTCCCGGGCGTCGGCATGTTCTCCTACGGCAAGGACAAGCAAACCGCCCGGGTCGCCGGGGAGTACTACCTCAATGCCATCAACGTGATGCGTGGCGCCGAGGCTGTCTCCCGCTACGCCCCGATCGAGGAATCGGAGAAATTCCGGATCGAATACTGGGCGCTGGAGGAGGCAAAGCTCGCCCGGATGCCCAAGCCCAAGAGCCACGCGGGCCGCATCGCGCTGGTGACCGGGTCGGCGTCGGGCATCGGCAAGGCCATCGCCACCCGGCTCGCCGCCGAGGGCGCCTGCGTGGTCATCGCGGACCTGAACCTGGACAGCGCCCGCGCTGTCGCCGCGGAGCTCGGCGGCTCCGACGTCGCCGTCGGGATCCAGGCCGATGTCACCGACGAAGCCCAGGTCCTCGCCGCCGTGAACGCCGCCGTGCTGGCCTTCGGCGGCCTGGACCTGGTGGTCAACAACGCCGGGCTCTCCATCTCCAAACCCCTGCTGGAGACCACGGAGAAGGACTGGGACATCCAGCACAACGTCATGGCGAAGGGCTCGTTCCTGGTGTCCAAGGCCGCGGCGAAGGTCCTGATCGACCAGGGCATGGGAGGGGACATCGTCTACATCTCCTCCAAGAACTCCGTCTTCGCGGGTCCGAACAACATCGCCTACTCCGCCACCAAGGCCGACCAGGCCCATCAGGTCCGGCTGCTCGCGGCCGAACTGGGTGAGTACGGGATCAGGGTCAACGGCATCAACCCCGACGGTGTGGTCCGCGGCTCCGGGATCTTCGCCGGCGGCTGGGGCGCCAAACGCGCCGCCGTCTACGGCGTCGACGAGCAGGACCTGGGCAAGTACTACGCCCAGCGCACCCTGCTCAAACGAGAAGTCCTCCCGGAAAACGTGGCCAACGCCGTCGCCGTGCTCACCGGCGATGAGCTCTCGCACACCACCGGCCTCCACATTCCGGTGGACGCCGGCGTCGCCACCGCCTTCCTCCGATGAAGTCCGGGCAAACAGCGGACGCTCCGGCAAGCGCCGGGGCGGTGTTCGCCGCCGTCGATATCGGCGCCTCCTCGGGCCGGGTCATACTGGGCAGGATCACCCGTGACGGCGGGAACCCTGGTGTTGTGCTGGAAACGGTGCACCGTTTCCCCAACGCCGTGATGGAGACCGGCGGCGGCCTGCGCTGGAATTTCACCGCGCTGTTCGCGGAAGTGCTCACCGGTCTGGCGGCCGCCGCGGCCAGCGCGGCAGCGCACGGGGAGCGGATCACCAGCATCGGGATCGACACGTGGGCTGTGGACTACGGACGGGTGGACGCCGCCGGCCGGCTCGTGGCCCAGCCCTTCAGCTACCGGGATGACCGGAGCCGTGGCGCCGTGGCCCACGTTCACGGGCGCCTCGCCCCGGAGCGGCTCTACGCGACCACCGGGCTGCAGTTCCTGGAATTCACTACGATCTACCAGCTCGCGAGCGAGAAAGAACTGGACGGCGTGCAGGTCCTGCTGATTCCGGACCTGATCGCGTTCCTGCTCACCGGCCGGCGCCGCACCGAGGCCACGAACGCCTCCACCACGGGGCTGTTCGATGCCGTCGCGGGGAGTGGGCCACGGAGTTCCTGGCCGCCCTGGGGCTGCCCCGGACCTCTTTCCGCCGCTGATCCAGCCCGGCGAAACCATCGGCACCCTGTTGCCGGCTGTTGCCGCGCGGACCGGTCTGCCGGCGGAGACCACGGTGACAGCGGTCGGTTCGCACGACACCGCCTCTGCGGTCGCGGCCGTGCCCGCGGAGACCGAGCACTTCGCCTACATTTCCTCGGGCACGTGGTCATTGGTGGGCATCGAGCTCAAGCATCCCGTGCTCACGGAGGCGAGCCGGCTGGCGAACTTCACCAATGAACGCGGCGTTGACGGCACCATCCGGTACCTGCGCAACGTCGGCGGACTCTGGCTCCTGAGCGAGTGCCAGCGGACCTGGACCGCGCAGGGCGCGGCGGTTCCATTGGCCGAGCTGCTGGACGGCGCCGCGATGCTGCCGGCCGGCGGGCCCCGGATCAATGCCGATGACCCGGCCTTCATCGCGCCGGACGACATGCCCTCGAGGATCCGGGCTGCGGCGCAGAGGGACGGCGCGGTCCTGCCGGACGAGCCCGCAGCGATCGTCCGCTGCATCCTCGACAGCCTGGCAGCCGGCTACGCCCGGACCATCAACGACGCCGAGCGGCTCGCCGGCCGGGCCATCGACGTTGTGCACGTTGTGGGGGCGGATCGCAGAACAGGCTCCTGTGCCAGCTCACCGCCGACGCGACGGGCAAATCCGTCGTCGCGGGCCCTGTCGAGGCGACCGCCCTCGGCAACGTGCTGGTCCAGGCCCGGGCCTCGGGCGAACTCTCAGGAGGGCTCGCCGATCTGAGGAAAATCGTGTCCGGTGGCGCAGCGCTGGAGCGGTACCAGCCGGCGGCGGCGAAAAGCGGGCCATTGCAGTCGCCGCACGCGATCCCAAGGATTTGACCCCTGATTTGACCCCATGCTCACACAGCGGCGACCCGACTGCGCCGGACCTTACGCTGTCTGTAATTCTTGGCGTAGGTGCGGGAATGCTCGCTGGTGAGGGCGATGATGAGGAGGATGTCCAAGGAGAGACCCAGAAGGTTGGTCCGGAAGTTCACACTTGGGCCGCCGTTGAGGACATTGACGGCCTGGGTGACGATGGCGGCCGCGCTGAGCAGCATGGCCAGGACCCTGGCGAGGTTTCCGCCCCGAAGAACACCCCAGGCCAGGAGGATCTCTCCGACGCCGAACACCGCGAGGACAGTCGCAGCGGCTGGCGACAGCCCGGCCGGTTCTGCTGCCGCCGCGGGATTGCCCCCGATCAGCAGTGAGGCGGCCAGGACGAGGGCAGCGATACCGCGAAAAAACACGAGGACGCCCCCGAACAGCGTCGGGGTGGGCCGTCTCCGGCCGACCCTCGGCAGCCGGGGCGGATCTGCCGTAACCGCGATGACGGGCGCAAGGTCGACGACCGGCAAGTCCCCGTCGGTGGAAATCGTGTCGCCGCCGCCATTGCGCGCATGGTATCCGGTCGAAAAATCCCGGATGACCGAGACTTCCGCCTCGGGTACGGCCTTCTTCAGGGTGGCCAGGATGTAGTCTCTTTCGTCGTCGGTGTTCTCCTCGATCTTGTGCGTGATCTGGAGGGTGAACAGCGACAACCCTACGGATCGGTCGTACGTGCCGGCGGCGAGCCAATCGACCCGAACGCCGCCGGGCAGCACCCACCCGGGCGGGCAGCGCCAGAAACGGACGTGATGCCGTTTGCCCGGGCTCCCGTCGACCTCCTGCTGATACGCAAAGTCCTGCTGGCGGCCAAAGATGAAGAGCGGGCTGACCGGCGCCTCCGCATAGCTCCGCCGAGTCAGGGTTGACAGGATGATCCGGCGGCTGCTCTTCAGATCGACGTCGTCGGCCTGCGTCCAGCCCGCCCGGTGCATGGCGGCATAGACCTGATCCCCGCTTCCGAGCAAGGCCAGGTTGACCGGGTCACCCAGCAGGCCGTCGCTTGTCCGTGCCCGGCCGATGAAGTAGTCAGGAAGATAGACCTTCGTCAGGATCCGATGGACTCTGGGCAGAACCAGGTACGCCAGGGCAGCCCAGAATACTATGGAGAACCAGGCCATGTCCCGCTGCAGGCTCTCCTCGAAAAGCAATGTGGCCAGCCAGAGGGCGGCAACGCCACTAAACACAAACAGCGCCCGGTCCAGCACCGTATCGGTATTGCCCGGAAGTGGGCCCCGGCGCCGCCCTTTCACGGACGGCCGCTGGCGGGCTCCTCCGCCCGGCGCGGGGCCACCGTGACGGAGGAAACGAGTTTCAGTCCGGGATGCAGCTGGTCCCCGCCGTCCACGACGCCGGTCTGCCACCACAGTTTCAGCCCCTCCGGTGCCACCTCCAGGCAGGCAAGGTTGTTGTCGAACCACGGCCCCTTGACGCCAGACCAGCGGAACGGCGGGTCCGGGACCTTGGCCGAGCGCGCAACCAGGGCGCCCACCGGTGTGGCCAGGCCGTAGGACATCACGGCCGCGAAAGACCTCATCAGCCGGGGCAGCGGGTTTCGGATGGGGAGCAGACGGCCTGCATGATCCTGCTGCCCGAGGTGCGTTGCACCTCCGAGACGTAGGAGTAGTGGACGTCTCCGGAGAGAAAAGTCACGGTTTCCGGGGCCGGGCCGCGTTTGCCGTCGGCCACCTCGCTCACCATGGCCGCCACCTCCCGGAAGCTGTTCTGGAAGGCTCCCCAGTGTTCAAGGTCCACCGCCTGGCGCAGCTTTTCGCCGATGCGGGCGGCACGTTTCCCCACGCACCCTGGGAAACGGCCTCGTTCCAGGACTCGACGTAGTGCAAACCCATCGGCAGCAGGAAGGGCAGTGACGTCGCCACCAGCAGGTGGCGGAATCCGCCGCGCATCCGGCCGTCGAGCCAGGCCATTTCCGTCTCGTCCACCAGTGCCCGGTGGTCCGGCTCCAGGTTCCGGGCGGCGCGGGAGTCCACCACGATCAGCCGGGTGTCGCCAAAATCACGGCAGTAGCTCCACCGGTAGGATTCGGGGTCCCGATCGGCCCGATCCGCGAAAAGGTCCAGCTGCGCGCTGACGTCGATCTCGTCCTCGCCCGAGTGGTCCGCGATGTGCTGCCAGATCGCGTCCTCGGCCCGTTCCTGCGGCGACAAGTTCCCGAGGTGCTGGTAGACCCAGTAGGAGGCCAGCCCCGCGACGATCCGGCCATGCCACCAGGAGGTGGCCTCCATTTCCTTCTTCCAGCTCAGTGAGGTGTTCCAGTCGTCGCGGATGTCGTGGTCATCGAAGATCATGGCGCTGGGGAGGGTGGACAGCAGCCACCGGTTCGCGGGGTCTGACCAGGCCAGGAAATAGAGGTGGGCGTATTCCTCGTAGTCCTTGAGCTCCTCGCCGGGCGGTTCGTCGATGTCGCGCCGTGCGCGGATGAACTCCTGCATCTGCTCGCTGGTCAAGTCCGCGTAGACCTGGTCCCCGAGGAACGCCACCAGGTCAGGCCACGGCGTGTCGTCGCCGGAGGCCATCTTGAGGGCGTAGGCACGCAGTGAGTCGATGCCGTGTGTCCGGTTGCCTGACCGATCGTGCGGGACGCTGGTGCGGCAGGAACCGTAGGCCATCCGCAGCGGCTTGCCGGGCTGGAGCGTCGCGATCATGGACGGCGGGAACTCCGAGCCGGGATCGGGCCAGACCTGGCTTCCGTTGATGTCGAGGACGTAGGGCGTCACCGTGCCTGGCTCCAGACCGTCCAGCTCCACCAGCGCGTAGTGGTGACCGTGAACCGCGAACGTGGCGGCCTGCCATTGCCTGCCGCCGGCGCGGACGGTGACCCGGGCAGCGGACCGGGTCTCCACCCAGACGCTCGCCGAGTTCTCATCGACGTAGCGCATCATCGGGCCGAGCACCAAGGAAGAGGTTGTCATGACTCAGTTGTACCTGCTCGCCCCCGCGTCCGGCCATGGGCGGGTGAAAATATGGCCCTGCTGCCGCGCCGCCGGACCCGGGGGCAGCGCGCTATTCGGGGCCCGGTCCGTACTGGATGGTTTCGGTCCTGCCGCTGCGGAGGAGAGGGTGGCGGCTTCGGCAATGGCCTGCGCCTTCAGCCCGTCCTCCAGCGACGGCGTGATCGGCGTACCCATTTCCACGGCGGTGACGAAGTGGGCAAGGGCCGCCGCGTACGTGGGCTGGACCCGCTCGAACCAGCCGGCAGGCATGCCGTCGGCAATGACTTTGCCGGCGTAGTAGCGGGAGACGGCGCCGGTGCGGTGCCGCCCTGCCTCGGCCATCCCGGTGGAACCCATGATTTCGATGCGTTCGTCGTAGCCGTAGCCGGTGCGGCGGGCGCTGTCGATCTGCACCAGGCCGCCGTTGGACAGCCGCAGCGTCACCGCGGACGTGTCGACGTCGTTGTATTCGCGCAACCGGGGTTCGGCAAGGGCCGAGCCGGTGGCGAAGACTTCGACGGGCTCCAGCCCGGTCAGCCAGCGGGCCAGGTCGAAGAAGTGAACGGTCTGGTCGCGCATTTGTCCGCCGGAGGTGGCGATGTAGGACAGCGGCGGCATCGCGGGCCCGCGGCTGGAGAGCTGGATGAGTTCAATCCCACCGATTTCTCCGGCGTCCACAATGCGCTTGAGTTCGGCGTAGTCCCGGTCGAAGCGGCGGTTGAAGTCCACCATCACCGGGATTCCGTGTCTTGCGGCGAGGGCTGCGGTCTCGCGGGCGTGGTGCAGGTCCAGGTCGATCGGCTTCTCACAGAGCACGGCCACTCCGGCTTCGGCGGCGCGGCGGAGGTGCGTCGCATGGGTGTCGGTCGAGGAGGCAATGAAGACGGCGTCGACGGCCGAGCGGTCGAAGACCTCATCCAGTTCGGTGGCGGCCCGCGCGCCGTGTGCGGCGGCCAGCGTCTGTGCCCGGGAGTGGTCAACGTCGTAGACGAGGCTGAAGTCGATGCCGGGGTGGGCCGCGAGGTTGGCGGCGTGGACGGAACCGATGAAGCCGGCTCCAAGGAGGGCGAAGCGTTGCATGGTTAGACTCCTGCGTTTTGTTCGGAGCTGACCGGCGTGACCCAGGCAGCATCGTTGTGGTGTGACGTTGCGACGGCTTCGACAAACCTGACGCCCGCGAGGCCGTCCCGACCCGTGGGGTACGACAGTTCTCGGGTCGGGGGCAGGGCGCCGTCCCGGCGGGCCCGCAGGTCATCGGCAAGGTCGCGGTAGAAATTGGCGAAGGCCTCGAGGAATCCCTCGGGGTGCCCCAGTCCCACCCGCGTGAAGCGGGCTGCGTCCTCGGACAGGGTGCTGAGTCCCTCCGTCAGGATCGTGGTGGTGCCGTCGAGGTCCTGCACCCTGAGGTGGTGGGGGTCCTCGTGTTCCCATTCGAGGCTTCCTTGTGAGCCGAAGACGCGGATGCGCAGGCCGTGGTTGTGGCCTGTGGCGGCCATGCTGGCCCAGAGCCGGGCCGGGACCCCGCCGGTGAGCTGCAGCTCCACGGTGGCGTGGTCGAAGACACGCCGTCCGGGCACCACGGTGTGCAGGCGTCCGGACACTCGCTCGGCGTCGATCCCGGTAATGTAGCGGAGCAGGTGGAAGGCGTGGGTGCCCAGATCGCCGACAACGCTGGGGAATCCTGCGATGTCCGGGTCGGTGCGCCACGTGGCCTGCTTGTGGCCGGACTGTTCCAGCGGCGTCGCGGCCCAGCCGGAGGCATGTTCGACGTCGACGAACGTGACGGCTCCCAGCCCCCGTCCCGAACCATCCGGGCGGCCTGGCGCACCATGGCGTAGGCCGAATAGCAGTGCGGCACCGCCAGCACCACACCGTTGGCTGCGGCAAGGCGAACCAGTTCGGCGGCGGTGGCCGAATCCCTGGTCAAGGGCTTCTCACACACCACCGAAATTCCCGCCTCCAGGAATGTCCGGGCGATCTCGAAATGGCTGTCGTTGGGCGTGGCGACCACCACGACGTCGACCCCGTCTTCGCGTGCGGACTCCGCCTCGGCCATCTGCCGGTAGTCGCGGTAGGTGCGGTCCGCGGTGACCCCCAGCCGGGTGGCGACCGTGGCGGAGTCCCCGGGGTCCCGGCCGAAGACGCCTGCCTGCAAATCGAACTGGTCATCCAGCCGCATGGCATGGCGGTGGGTCTTGCCGATATCGGCGGCGGGCCCACCGCCGACCATACCGGCCGCCAGCTGCCGGGCGTGCGGTGCACTCATAACAAATCATCTCGCTTCACTGTGTGGGAACTGTTTGGGAACTGCGCTGTTTCGGAAGCCGCTGTGACGAATTTGGACTGCCCTTTGGAATTTCCTTGGACCGGTCCATATTGTGTGGTGTGAACCACAGCAGTCAACCCCGTAGGCTGATATGACGTTGAGAGGAGAATCCGTGACGCAAGCATCGGCCCCCGGCGGGCCGCCGGCGGGCAGGCCCACCATCCGTGACGTCGCCTCGCGGGCCGGAGTCTCGAAGTCCCTGGTCTCCCTCGTCCTGCAGGCCTCCGGGAATGTCAGCGAGGCCCGCCGCCGGGCAGTGCTGGAGGCCATGGATGAACTTGGCTACCGGCCCAACAAACTGGCCCGCGGACTGTCCATGCCCCGCACCGGCACCGTCGGCGTGCTGCTGAACGACCTCCGTAACCCGTGGTTTGTCGAGTTGTTGGAGGGGCTGACCGCCTCGCTGCACGCTGCCGGCGTTTCCCGGTCCTGGCGGACTCCTACACGGACCACCGGGTGGGGCGCCGGTCCGTGGAGGCGCTGCTGGACCAGCGCATCGACGGGCTCGTGGTCGTGGGAACCACCGCGGAGTCCGCGGAGATCGAAACCGCGGCGGCCGCTGTGCCTGTGGTCCTGGCCGGAACCCGCGATCCCGCCCTGCCGGGGGTCGACGTCGTTGTCAACGACGATGAGGCCGGCGCCCGCAAGGCAACCGAGCACCTGCTGGCCCTCGGCCACCGGCGCATCGCGCACCTGCAGGGCCCGGATGAGATCGGGAGGCTCCGCCGGGCGGGCTATGAACACGCAATGAACGCCGCTGGGCTCGAATCCCGGGTTGTCCAGGGCGGCATGAGCGAGGAAAGCGGGCATGCGGCCGCGAACCGGCTTCTCTCCGCCCGCGACCGGCCGACCGCAATATTCGCCTTCAACGACATCGCCTGTATCGGTGCGCTCTCGGCAGCGGCTGATAACAACCTGACCGTGCCGGGAGATGTATCGCTGGTCGGCTACGACAACACGTATCTGGCGCGGATCCGCCACCTCTCCCTGACGTCAGTGGACAACGGGAATCTGGCGGTCGGAGTGCAGGCCGGCAAGTTCATCCTGGAACGCCTCGGAAGTCCGGACGTTCCAGGCAGGCTGCATCTGGTCTCCAGCGAACTCCAGGTCCGCGGGTCCACCGGCCACCCGCCGGCAATCAGTTGATGGATGGCCCCGGACCCTGCGGTCGGGGGCCACTGAAATCCCGCGAGGGCCTGTTCAGTTCCGCGCGGCCAGGGCGTAGGCGGCGGTGACGTAGGCCAGGGCGCCGGACATCTCCTGGAGCAGCGCGCTGTCGATATTGCTGAGGGTGTCGCAGGCCTCGTGGTAGCACGGGTCGAGGTCCCTGCCGGCCGTGCCCCCGTAAGCCTGTACCTGGGTGTCGGTCTTGGATTCCACGTCGCCGCTGAACAGCCCGCCGCCGGGAATACCGGCCTGCAGGAACGGCTCGTAATCGGAGCCGCCGTCGAAGGGTGTGGTTTCCGCCGGCAGCGAGTTCTCCTCGAAGAAGCGGAAGAAGACGTCCTCGATCTCTTTGGACCCGTCCGGACCGTCGTCGCCGAAATCGGAGCCGTCCCCATCGTGGACAGACCTCACGCCGTTCGGTGAGGCCGCCATGTCCACGTTCAGGTACAGTGCCGTCCGGCGGATGTCGTCCTCGCTCAGCGCGTTGACGTAATGCCCCGAACCGTCGAGGTCATCCTCCTCGGCGGCCCAGAACGCGAAGCGGACCCTGTTCACCGGTTTGATCCCGGCATCCTTCATCCACCGTGCCGTTTCCAGCACTGCAGCGACGCCGCTGCCATTGTCGTTGATTCCCGGGCCGTTCTGCACGGAGTCCAGATGGCCGCCGACAACGACCGTGTTCTCGGCGCTGCCCGCCGTGTCCGCGAGAATGTTGAAAGTCTCCACCGTCTGGTCATCGCGGCGGTAGGTGAAGGTCTGCCGGACGGGTGTGTACCCGGCAGCGCGCAGCTGATCCTCGACGTACCTGGCGGAGTCCTCATAACCGGAGGTGCCGGACGCGCGGTTGCCGTTGTTGTTATCAGCGACGCGCTGCAGCGCCTCGAGATGCCCCACCATGCCCCGGCCCTTGAAGGCCGCCAGTACCGCGCGGGCATCCACGGCACCCGGGGCACCGGCCGCGGGGCGGCAACGCTGGGTTCGGGGTTTCCGTGCCGCTGCCCGGGCCGCTGGTCACGGCGTCGGGCTGGAACTCTGGCGGGGAGCGGCCGTGGCCCCGGACGTACAGGCCGTCGCCGACAACAGCAGAACGGCCAGGACTGCGGGGAGTACATGTTTGCGCCGAGTCAACATGTTCGGAAGCCCCCTCAGTAGTCGGTTCCGGCCCGGCCGGTCAAGACACCCGCCACTGACAGCCGGCAATCCGCGGTCAACATTGAATCCGCGATGCCCCTATCAGTTTCGACAATTCTTGCGGATGCGGCTGTATCGTCAATAGCGCCCGCCTGTGAAACAGCTGTGCGAATCGGGTACTCGGAGGTCCCTGCGGCATCATTTTGACCTCCGGTGTGTGCGGGCGTCTCCTAGGGAGACATCCTCGAGGAGCTGGTCCGAGAGGTGCAGCACGCCACGAGCGCCTCATTTCCTAATACCATCGGAATAACCGGACAGCACTGGAAACAGGGGCCAGCCCCTTCACGGAAGTTGAGCGACATGACAGTTTCTCCCCTCATCTGGGCAATCACCATCGCGGTCATCCTGGCCCTGCTGGCGTTCGACTACTTCTTCCACATCCGCAAGGCCCATGTGCCCACGCTCAAGGAGGCGGCCGCCTGGTCCACGCTCTACGTGGGCCTGGCCGTGGTGTTCGGTGTTTTGGTGTGGGTCTTCGGCGGCACTGAAATGGGGTCGGAGTACTTTGCGGGCTACATCACGGAGAAGGCACTCTCCGTGGACAACCTCTTTGTCTTCCTGATCATCATCGCGAGCTTTCGCGTGCCCCGCGAAGACCAGCAGAAGGTGCTGCTTTTCGGCATCGTCTTCTCGCTGATCGCCCGCACCGGATTCATCTTCCTGGGCGCCGCGCTGATCAATTCATTCGCTTGGGTGTTCTACATCTTCGGCCTGATTCTGCTGATCACCGCAGGCAACCTGCTCCGGCCGGACGCCCACGGTGACGACCAGGCCGACAACTTCATGATCCGGATCGCCAGGAAGCTCTTCCACACCACGGAACACTACGACGGCGACAAGCTCTTCACCGTCGTCGACGGCAAGCGTGCGCTGACGCCGATGCTGTTGGTCATGGTCGCGATCGGCGGGACGGACATTCTGTTCGCCCTCGACTCCATCCCCGCGATTTTCGGGCTGACGCAGAACGTGTACATTGTCTTCACCGCCACGGCCTTCTCCCTGATGGGCCTGCGCCAGCTGTACTTCCTGATCGACGGGCTCCTGGACCGCCTCATCTACCTTGCCTACGGGCTGGCGGCCATTCTGGCCTTCATTGGTGTCAAGCTGGTGCTCCACGCCCTGCACGAAAACAACCTGCCGTTCATCAACGGCGGGCAGCCGGTCCCCGTCATCGAGATCAGCACCGCGACGTCCCTGAGCGTCATCGTCGGGGTCCTCGTCATTACCGTTGTCGCGTCGCTCATGAGCAAGGCCGGCAAAGCCCAGACGTCCATCAACAATGCGCGCCGGCACGCCGTCAACTACCTCGACCTGGAGTACACCGCCGACGCTGCCGAACGCGAACGGATCTACCGGATGCTGACCGAGGAGGAGTCCCAGATCCTCGCCATGGATCTGAAGTATCGGAACAAGGCCAAGGACATCGACAAGATTCGGGCCCTGGTGGCGGAAGCGCACCGCCAGCACGAAGAGTACCTGGCCCGTTAAGTACCGTGCCCCGCACCCTGGCAGGTCGGCGCGGGGCGGCGGGGAGCAGCCGTCCGGCCGCGGTCCGCCGGCCTCCGCGATGGCGGCGTGCACCCGGGCCAGTACCTCGGCGGGTGTCCCGCCGGCAGTGACGCGGGTGAACCGGGGGTACTCGGGAAGCGATTGATACGCGTCCCGCAGGGACTCCAGGTCCTCGAGTCGCTCTGAGTCGGTGCCGCGTGCGAGGATCCTGGCGTGGGCCTCGCGGGGGTCGACGTCGAGGTAGATGACAAGGTCGGGCCGGGGAAGCGTCCGGATGAGCCAGGGAGGAACCGGCCCCTGGGCAGTCGGTGCGTTCCGCGGAGCGCGAGCTGGCAGTGAAGGTGCCGGTCCATCACCACCAGGCCGTGAAAGTTCCGGGCACGGCGGTGTGAATTCAGGACGTTGAACGTGCGGATCGCCGTTTCAAGGAAGTCCGCCAACCGGGGAGGCGCCTGGATGCCGAGCCTGGCGCTGAGCAGGGACATCCTTCGGCGGCCGGCGTAGTTCCGGAGGAGCAGGGCGCTTTTCCCCGCCTGTCGGGCGGCCGCGACGGTGGCCTCGGCCGCCGTCGTTTTTCCTGAGCCGTCAATTCCGGTGAGCACGATCAGCACGCAGTGTCCTTCGTGGTTAGGTGGTGGGGTTACCTGAGTCAACGAATGAGAGGCGCCGCTTGATCCTCAGAGATTGTGGGCCAGCAGTTCGAGCGCGATGACCAGAAGACTCAACACTACTTCGGCGAACACGATGAGGGCCTTGTGGCGGAACGGAAGGTCAAGCCGCCGGATTGCGAGGTAACCAATGACAAAGAGTGTGACAACGAGGACCACAATCGCCCATTGAAGGGCCACGGCCGTCGACCAGAGACCCAGGCCGGCCGCCGTGAGGAGCAGGAGCGGCGTCACCAGGACGCTGAGGGATTCTGTGCTGACGGCGATCATGTGTCGCAGCTGCGGGCGGCTGGGGAGCTCCTCATGTACCGTCAGGTGGCTCAGCAGGTCCGCGACGAAGATGCCCAGCAGGGAGCCGACCACCACGATACTGAGGGTGGCCGCCGCGGCGGCGGGCGACGTTTCGTCAGCGTGGCTTCTCAGGGCCAGGACTACGGCCAGGCACGTGAAACTGATGTAGACGCGCTCCTTGAGGCTCGCGGCGCGTTGGCTCGCAGACGGCTCAGTCCGCCCGGTCGGTTCGATCGCATTCATCGAGGAAGTCCCCTCTCAGTGGTTGGAACAGAACCGTCAGGCGCCGGGGCCCGGTAGCCGACCTCCGCTGCCATCCGCAGGGCGGATATCGTTTCGTCCACGCTCAGCAGGACGGTCGTTTCAAATGAACTCAGCGCGCCGCCCCCGGCGATTGCCACCGCCACCGCGGCCATGGAGACGTTGTCGGGGGCCTCCCACAGGTTGTAGCCGTCATGGCTGCCGAACGCGTACCAGAAGCCGTGGAGCTTGCCGCCCACAGATTCGATATACGCCTGCGCCGCTTTTCCGCGGTCTTCCGGGTTGCTGATCATCCTGGCCCAGGTCTCAGGGGTGTAGCTGAACTTCGACAGGTAGAGCGGCATCGTCTTTCCCTTCGGTCACTTCCGGGAGTGCGGATTACCCAAGGATGGCAGTCCTCCGCCGGGCCAGCAATGGCCGCGGCACCGAAAAGGAGCGGTTAGGGCCGGCGGTCATCAGTCGGCACGCGCCAGATGCTGCATGAGCGCGTCGAGGATGGGCAGTTGCCCGGTGACCAGCCTGCTGCGGGCCTCGGCCTCCCGGTTCCACTCGGCGCCGTCGACCTCGGGGAAATGTTGGACGGTTCCGGACCCCTTCGGCCACTCCAGAGCGAACGTGTTGCTCTCGATCCGTTCGGGAGCAAAGTCGGCCTCGGCCGCGAACACGGTGATGACCTTTCCCGACGGTTGCCGGAAGGCCCCCAGCGGGATGTAGTCGGCGGACGGCGCAGGAGTGCCCATTTCTTCGGCGAACTCGCGCAGGGCTGCCGCCAAGGGGTCCTCGTCGTCGAGGTATTCGCCCTTCGGAATCGACCAGGCCCGGGCTTCCTTGCGCGCCCAGAACGGGCCGCCCATGTGCGCTATCCACACCTCCACGTCCCGTCCGCCGCGCCGGCGGTACAGCAGAATGCCCGCACTCCGCACTGTCATTGCCCGCCACCTGCCCCTGGCGGCCCGAGGTCCTGGTCCCGGCGTCCTTCCCCGGTGTCCAGACCCGGCAGGAACTGGCGGTTCCGGATCCGCGATGGGCCGCACTCCACCGCCAACGGCTCGATGTCCCAGGGTCCGCGGTCCCTCGACTTGGGCCGCCCACGGCAATGTGGGGTGTCCAGCGGGGGTACCGGAAACCGAGGGCCTGTGAGCTGAGGATGAAGTCATCGACGTTGTCCACCAGGAGCGTGTCCAACAGCTCGTGCAGCGCCTTCACGAGGGAGACCTGGTAGTCCCGCACATGCTGCGGCACCTCCACTTCCAGGCCGCTCACGCGCCCGCCGCCCAGCAGGACCAGCCGCTCGGTCCGGGCGGCGAAGCCTGCCAGCACCGGCAGCCCCTCCAGCCAGGCAACCGCAGTGCCGGCGGCGTCCCCGGCCGTCGTGTTGCCTTTGGTCCAGTCCGCGATGTCCCGGGCGAAGTCCGCCAGGACACCGATGTGCAGCAGGGTGAGGTGAAGCCCCTGCGGCCGGCGCAGCGCATCGACGTAATTGCCCAGTGCCTCGTAGTCCCCGGCCCCGGAACCAACGCTGAGCACAGGCACCTCCACCGTGATGCGCGGAACAGGCTGCATTCGGGCTCCTTCCGTCCGTGCGGACCGTTGGCTACCCGTGCCATTATCCTCCCGGGACGGGCCGCCGTGCGGTATTCCCGGCCGGCCGGGGACGCGCGACATGACACAATCAACGCATCATTCACCTCGGACTGCCGCTGACGGATCCTTCAGGGCTGGCGGAGCCGTCCCATGACCACGAAGGAGCCTTGTGAGCAGCCCGATCAAACGCCAGAGCGGACTGGATGAGGACGTCGCGGCCATCCTGGCCACCGCGCCGGCGTATCCGCAATTACGGCTCAACAGCGAGGCCCTCGACAAGAACATTGAGGTGATGTCGGCCTGGTGCCGGCACCGCGGCGTGGATCTTGCCCCTCATGTCAAGACGACGATGTCCGCACCGATCATCGCCCGCCAGGTGGGTTCCGGCGCCGTCGGAGTCACCGTCGCCACCGTGGACCAGGTTGCTACGGTCTTGGAGTGGGGGCACCGGCACGTCCTTGTTGCCAACCAGGTGGTCGATCGGAACGGCCTGATGCGCCTCCGCTCATGGCTGGAGGAAGATCCCGGCAGGGAGATCCGCTGCTTCGTGGACTCGGCGGCAGGGGTCGAGGCCGCGGCCCGGGTTTTCGCTCGAGCGCCCGTCAGCCTTGACGTGCTGATCGACGTCGGAACACCGGGCGGGCGGACGGGAACCCGGAGCCTCCACGATGCACTGCGCATCGCCGAACAGGTCCATGGCACGCCCGGCCTCCGGCTCGCCGGGGTTGCGGGCTACGAGGGCGTTGTGCCCAACAGCAGGGCGGAGGACACGATCGAAGCCGTCGACCGGCACTGCCGGCTGGTGCGGGACGTGTATGTCGCAGCCGCGGAATATTTTGAGACCGCCGCCCCCATCTACTCCATGGGCGGATCCGCGTTCCCGGACCGGGTCGTGGAGCACCTTCCCGACGACGCCATGGTCCCCGGTACCCGGAAGATCCTCCGGTCAGGCTGCTATGTCACGCATGATCACGGCACCTACGCCGCCGTCAGCCCGGTCCCGGGCCTCATACCGGCAGTTTCGGTCCGGGCCGTGGTCCTGTCCGCCCCGGAAGAGGGCATGATCGTCGTCGGTGCAGGCAAACGGGACCTTGCCTACGACGCCGGACTGCCGGTCTTCCTGTCAGCCCGCACCGCGGACGGGGCCGCCAGGGAAGGCGCAACCGCCGTTGTGCGCACCCTCTACGACCATCACGCGGTCCTCACCGGCGCGAGCGGGCTGAAGGTCACGGATGTGGTCGACTTCGGGATATCCCACCCCTGCTCGGCCTTCGATCGCTGGCCTGAATACGTGGTCACCGACGGCAACGGACAGGCCATCGATGTGTGGCGCACGGACTTCCACCGTTCGTCCCTGGCCACGGTCCGGCCCGGATGAAGTGGCGCCGGCGAATTGGCGCCGGCTGAACTGGCGTCGCCGTCCGGGGTTTTCGGACGGCGCTACCGGCCGACGACCCGGAACCGGAGGAGCCGTGCGGACTGGGCCGCGGACTCCCGCCGGCAGGGCCCGTTCCAGATGATGAAGTTGGCGAACCGGTGGGCCCCGGGACGGTCTGCGACCCGGGCGGCCGCGTCCCGGACCGTGTGCAAATCCCGGACCGTCAGCGGGAGGGGGCCTCGTCAGGGTGCCACGTCGAGCCGAGCGGAAAATCCCGGGACGGGCGGGCGGACATCTCGATGTGCGCGCCAAGGACCACAGTGACCGGATGCGCGGCGCTGAAATCGCAGAGGGTGCGGAGCGACTCCTCAAAGGCCGGAAAGTCCTGGACATAAAGCCGCCCCGGGTAGACGGTGTCCCCGGTGAGCAGCATGCCCGTGTCCTCGTCGTAGATGGCAACGGCGGAAGGATGGTGCCCCGGCGTCGGGATCACCTCAAGTACCCGCCCGCCCAGGTCAAAGCGTGCCGTACCCCGGGGCCAGTTGCCGATCCCGAAGAACGCGGCGACGTCTTCGGCCGAGTGCCCCACCACCCGGGTGTGGGGCCGGTCCGTGAACTGCCCGTCGCCGGCGACATGATCCCCGTGGGCGTGGGAGTGGGCAACGACTAGTTCGTAACCGTCCCGGGGATGCCGGAGCAGCCAGCCTTCGATGAGTGTGTCGACGGTGGCCCGAAGCGGAAACCGGGTGGCGTCCGCCGTCGCGCCCGTATCCAGGAGGAGGGCCCGGTCCGCACCGAACAGCAGGTAGAGGAACGGCGCTTCGAAGTTGTCCGCGATGCTCTGCCGGAGCAGGACCGTGTTTGGCGCGGCCCGGTGCACCTGGATCGGCGGCGCCGCGCTGCGCCGGCGGGAGCGCGTCCCCGGGTACCAGCGCACGTCAAAATCAAGATCCGTCACGGCGCCGCTTCCGTAGTCAAGGCTCCGGCAGCCGTGGCGTCGACGATTTCACTGGCGTGCTCGGCTATCCAGGCCACCAGCGGGAGCAGCACCGCCACAAGCTCGCGGCCCCGGTCGGTGAGGCTGTAGTCCACCCTGGGCGGGATCACCGGCTGGGCATCGCGACGGAGGAAGCCGTCCCCTTCCAGAGTCTTGAGCGTTTGGGCGAGCATCTTCTCGCTGATGCCTTCCGCCCGGCGTCGAAGCTCGCTCCAGCGTTGCGGGCCGTTCCACAAGGCCACCAGGATCAGTACGCCCCACTTGCTGGAGACGTGATCGAGAACCGTACGGCTGGGGCAGTTGGCGGGGAAGATCCCGTCCGCGCCCTGGAGGACGGACGGGTCGGGCTCGGTACTTACCTTCATACCAGTACCTTACTTCAAAGTGCGTACTCTCTTTGGGAAGCATTGAACCTCCGGTGCAGTTGGCATGGATGTCAGAATCCCCTTGGTGAAAGGACCATCATGACCATCGTTATCACCGGCGCCACCGGACAGCTCGGACGCCTTGTCGTTGAAGCCCTCCTCGATCAGAACGTGCCCGCAGGCCAGATCGTGGCCGCCGGCCGGGACCTGGCCAAGGTCGCGGACCTTGCGGACCGGGGCGTCCAGGTCCGGCAGATCGACTTCCAGGATCCGGCCTCCCTGCGCCGGGCGTTCGCCGGTGCCGGCAAGGTGCTGCTGATCTCCGGCAGTGAGCCCGGGAAACGCGTTGAACAGCATCAGAACGCCATCACGGCCGCCAAAGATGCCGGCGTCGGGCTGATCGCCTACACCAGCATCGCCAACGCCGACCACACGGACATGCAGCTGGCGGCCGAACACCAGGCCACGGAAGAGGCCCTGGTGGCGTCCGGGCTCCCGTTCGCACTGCTCCGCAACGGCTGGTACCTGGAGAATTACACCGACCAGCTGGGCACATACCTTGAGCACGGCGCCGTACTGGGCAGCGCCGGTGACGGCCGGGTCAGCGCCGCCACCCGCGCCGACTATGCCCGCGCAGCCGCGGCCGTGCTGCTCCGCGACGACCAGGCCGGGAAGGTCTATGAACTCGGCGGCGACACACCATTCACTCTCAGCGAGCTCGCGGCGGAAGTCGGCGCCGCCGCCGGCCGGGCGGTGACGTACCAGGACCTGCCCGTCGGACAGTACACGGAGGTCCTGGTGGGTGCCGGGCTGCCGGCGGGCTACGCGGCCATCCTCGCGGACAGCGACCTGGGCATTGCCCGCGGCGAACTGCTGGTGACCAGCGGAGACCTCAGCCGGCTCATCGGGCGGCCCACAACTTCCTGCGGGACGCCGTGCGGGCGGCTGCCGGAGCCGCAGCAGGCCGGTAGTAGGGGACAGGCCAAGGGGCCGACGACGGCTGGGGAGAGAACCCCGGTCTCAGAGGGCTCTCAAGCGTCGCCGGCCCCGTCTCACACCGGCCCCCACGCTCCGGCAAGCAAAGTAGCCGGTCCAACACCCTGCTGAGTTCGGCAGCGGTGCGGACCTATTACTATTCAACACCCTGCGTGCCGTATCCGGGAGAGAGACCCGATGCCAACCGTGGTGCTGGGCGGGAAGGTTTCATCCTTGGCGGGTGACGGCACTGCGCCGAGGTGGCCATAGCGTGGGGGTACTCCGAAATGGAGCAGCCGACGTGGCCTTTCGCCCGAACAGAACGAAGGGCCGGTGACGGCGGCACTCGATGATCCTCAACCCCGGGGAAGCGAAGTGAGCGATGTTGGCCCTGAAGAGAAACGCTGCAGTCACCTCAGAATCCCGGGCGCTCGTCATCGGCGGCGCGGGCTTTCTCATCCTCGGCATGATTGCGTTCCTGCTGGTGGGGCGTGAACCCGTTGCGTTGTCCGGACGGGGGTCGGTGGGCGACATCGCTGCGCTCGGGACCGCCGTCCTTGGCGCAGCAGCCGCAGTGGTGGGGTCCCTGCAACGGCAGGCGCATGACGCTCCGCCCGCCCCGGCGGAGGCCGGACACGCAACATCATCGACATCGCCGCGCTCGCGCTGGCCCATGCCTGCATCTTCCTGCTCGGCTGGCTGGCGCTGTTCTCAATCTTCCAGCGGGCGTTCGTGGGCGCAGTGTTGTATCCCCTGGCAGCGGCAATCCTCGTCGGGGTCACCGGAGCCATCAGTACCTACATCGCGTACCTGTCGACGGTCACCATGAACGCCTACCGGCTCGCCGCACTTCTCGCGGTATTCCTCGTCACGGGTGTACTGACGAGCATGCTCACCGCCGAAGACCCGCAGTGGTGGCAGGAGAACCTCAGCGCCCTCGGCATGAGTTCCGGCGTCTCCGGCGTGGCGTTCAACCTCACGCTGATCGTCGCCGGCGTTGTGGTCACAACCCTGGCCGGATACTCCACGAGGACGCTCGAATCGACGGCGAAGACCGCGCCCGCGCGCCGCCGGGTGCGGCATCTGGAAGGCGGCATCGTCCTCATCGGCATCCTCCTCGCCTGCGTGGGACTGTTCCCGGTCGACGAACAGTTCTGGCTCCACACCGCGGCAGCGTCCGGCATGGTGGTGGTGTTCGGAACCCTGATTGTCCGCATGCGTTCATTGGTTCCCTCGATCCCGGCGACCTTCAATCTGCTGGGGCTGGTGTTCCTGGCGGTTATCGCCTTCGCCGTGCTGATGTACTTCCCGTTCGGCTACTACAACCTCACCGCCGTGGAGCTCATCGCGGCCTCGCTGGTCTTCGCCTGGCTGATCGTCCTGATCCGCAACCTCGCCGCCGTCGACGCCGACCAGCTCGCCGTCAGCGCACCGGCCCGCCCCGTGTTCCAACGCACTGATACAGCCGCCCAAACTGCGGCGCCCGGAACGGATAGGACCGCCGCGGACTCCTGATCGGAAGGCGTTAGGTGGAACAAGGCAAGATGAAGACGCAGCGGGGCCGCCTGACGGGGTTGCCCATCCTTGGCCAGCTCCGCAGCTACGACCGCATGTGGCTGAGGGGCGACCTGATCGCCGGGGTGACCGTCGCGGCCCTGATCGTTCCCAAGAATCTGGGATACGCCGGGATCGCCGGGATCCCGCTGCAGAACGGCCTGTACGCTGCGGCAGCCGGCGCGATCGTGTACGGGGCCCTGGGGTCCTGCCGGCAGATCTCCATGGGTCCCAGCTCAGGACTGGCGGCCGTGGCCGCGAGCGCCGTGCTCGCAGCCGGCATCACCAACGAGCAGGATGTCGCCTCATTTGTCGCGGGCATCACCCTCGCATCCGGAATCCTGTTCCTGCTTCTTGCCGTCCTCAGGATGGGATGGATTGCCCAGTTCCTCTCGCGGGCGGTGGTCACCGGGTTCCTCTTCGGCGCGGCGATCGACGTCGTCATCGGGGAACTCCCGAAACTGACCGGGACCGAGGTGACCGGATCCAATCCGATCCAGGAACTGCGGTCATGGTTTGGGACCCTGGGCGAGGCACACCTGACCACCGTGGTGGTGGGTGTCATCGCGCTGGCCGTGGTTTTCGTTCTGAAGGCGATTGCGCCCACGGTCCCCGGAGCCCTGGTCCTGGTGGTGGGCGGGCTGCTGGCGGCGGCTGTGTTCGACCTTGGCGCCAAGGGGTGGCGCTGGTCGGTGACGTGCCCAGCGGGCTGCCGTCGCCGGAGCTCCCCGACGGTCAGCTGATGTGGGACAACGTGGAGACCGTGGCGCTTGCGGCGGTGGCGCTGGTCCTGATCGGCTTCTCGCAGACGGCGGGGACGCGCGGGCGTTCGCCGCCAAGCACCGCTACCAGATTGACATCAATCAGGAGTCCATTGCCCAGTCGTTTGCCAACATGGCTGCGGGCGTTTTCAAGGGGATGCCCGTCTCTACGAGCCTGTCAGCGAGTTCGCTCAACGACCACTCCGGAGCGAAAACCGGCCTGGCCTCCCTCACCTCCGGAGTCACCGTCCTGCTCACATTGCTGTTCCTGGCGCCGCTGTTCTCGATCCTCCCCAAACCGGTGCTGGCGGCGCTCATCATCGAGGCCGTTGTTATGGGCATGATGAACGTGCCGGAGATGCGGCGGCTGGCCCGGGTGCAAAAGTTTGATTTCTGGATTGCTATCGCGGCCATTGCCGGCACCCTGATCTTCGGTGTGCTGGCGGGAGTCATCATCGGAATCGGGCTTTCGCTCCTCTGGCTGGTGGGTGTGGCCACACACCCGCAGATGCCCGTCCTCGGCCGGGAACGGGGCACACAGGTTTTCCGCGAAGTGGATGACCACCCCGGTGACGAAGTGATTCCCGGCGTGGCGGTCATCCGGTTCGACGGCGGTCTCTTCTTCGCCACCGCCGACGCCCTGGAGGACCGTCTGCGCGACGTCATCCAGTCAACTCACGGGATCACCGGCATCGTGCTGGACTGCGCCGGGATTAACTTCGTCGACTCCCAAGGCACGGCGAAGATGGCGGAAATTGTGAAACTTTCGCGCGAGGCCGGCGTTAATCTGCGCCTCGCCCGGCTGAAACCCGCGGTCCGGGCCACCCTGGCCCGGGACGGCGTGATCGAACGCATCGGCGAGGGCATGATCCACGGCAACATCTTCAGGGCCGTGGAGGCTGAACAGTCCGCCGTCGAACGGCGCCGTGAAGACAATCCTGATTAGGCCGGGCCTCCCGGCAGCAACCTCATGCCCGGGGAATGATTTGAATACCACGGGCCATGGCTAGTTTTGGGGTAGCACGCCCTTCGAGCAGGGAGACGATGGCAGATGAACCCACCCCAAGGCGGCGACACTCAGGCAGAGCCGTTCAATGGCAGACTCGCCCTGCTGTTGGCCATGGCGATGTTTGTGCTGGTGGTCGACACCTCGATCATGAATGTCTCGATCTCCGCGGTGGTGCAGGACATCGGCTCGACTGTCAGCGGCCTCCAGTCAGCGATTGCGCTCGAGGCACTTGTCTCCGCCGCCTTCATCTTGATCGGCGGAAAAATCGGCGACCTGATCGGGCGCAAGCGCGCCTATGTGATCGGGCTCGTCTGCTATGCCGTCGGTGCCATAGCGATGACGTTGGCGCAGAGCCTGCTTCCGATCATCATCTTCTGGGCCGTGATCGGCGGGCTTGGTGCCTCGCTCCTGTTGCCGGCCATGCAGTCCCTCATCCACGGAAATTTCGAGGGCGCGGCCCAGAAGCGGGTCTATGCCCTGGTGGGCGCCTCGGCTGCGATTGCCGCCGCCGTGGGGCCATTGCTTGGCGGGTTCATCACCACGTTCCTGTCCTGGCGCGTCGCTTTTATGCTGGAGGCCGTCATCATTGCGGTGGTGCTGTCCGGCATCAAGCTGGTTCATGATGTCCCGTATGTGGGGCCCCGGTCGCTGGATCTCTTCGGGTCGCTGCTGTCCATTGTCGGCATGGGCGGTATCGTGCTGGGCATTCTGGTCTGGCAGGAGGGCGGCGAAGCGGTGGGGGCCCTCCTGGCCGTCGGTGCGGTCGGACTGGGCGGCCTGATCTACTGGCTTGTCAGGCGCAAACGCCAAGGCAAGGCGGCCCTGCTGGATCCGGATTTGTTCCAGTCGAAAGCCTTCCGCTTTGGCGCCACGGGGCAGATGCTTCAGCAGGTCGCGCTTGGCGGCACCATGATCGTGCTGCCCATCTACCTTCAGATGGTGCTCGGATACAACGCCATGCAGGCAGGGTTGTCCATCGCGCCACTGTCGCTGACCATGTTCGCGGTCGCCATGCTTGCCGGCAAGCGGGCCGGGACGCGCCGCCCGGCCAGTCTTATACGGTGGGGGTTCCTGCTCTTGATCGTGGGGCTGGTGGTCCTGGTTCCGATCGTGCCGCGCGCGGACTCCGGCTGGTGGCTTCTGGTGCCGCTGATCATTTCGGGATGCGGCCTGGGGCTGCTGGTGTCCCAGCTCAACAACTACACCCTGTCCCCGATTTCGGACGAGCGGGTCAGCGAAGCTGCAAGCGTCAACTCGGCCTCGGGGTCGTTCGGTTTGTCACTTGGGCTCGCGTTTGCCGGCGGCATCATGCTGGCATCGCTGTCGACGATCTTCATCGGCATGGCGACGTCCAGCACGGTTCTTGCGCCGGACCAGCAGCAGCAGGTCTCGCAGGCCCTGGAACAGGACGCGCAGGTGATGAGCGATGCGCAGCTCGAGGAGCTCCTCGCCGGCCAAACGGAGGAAGTGAGTGACGAGATCATCCGGATCAACACGGAAGCGCGGCCCCTGGCCCTCCAGATCGCCCTGGTGGTTCCGATTCTGGCCGGCCTGGCCGGGCTGTTCACGTCCTTCCGCATGATGAGACTCCCCGATCCCAAAGCTTCCGGCGCCGGGGAAGGAGCAATTCTGGGGTGAACTTTGCCGGCGAAGTCCCTGGATTTCACCCCTGGCGGATGAGGAAGTCGCCGGCACCCGGGACGCAGAATGCTTGTACCTGCCAGTGGTCAGGCTGCCAGTCCACGACCCAGACCTGCAGTTAGCTCCATTCCCACCAAGGCCGAGTACCCGTACAAAAGCCGCATCAAACGAAAGTAGGGAAGCCACATGAGTTTCTGGGAGAACTTTTGGGATATTTTCTGGTGGTTCATTTATGTCTACGCATTCTTCGCTTTCCTGTTCGCGCTGTTCGTCATCATCAGTGACATATTCCGGGACAAAGAGCTGAACGGCTGGTTGAAAGCCGTCTGGCTCGTGTTCCTCGCGTTCCTGCCGTTCCTGAGTGTGCTGGTGTACCTCATTGCCCGCGGCAAGGGCTTGACGGAGAGGGCAGCTGAGCGGTCACGCCAGAACCGGGAAGCCACCAACGCGTACATACGCGAGGCCGCCGCGGCGAGCCCGACCGAGGAGATCGCCAAAGCCAAGGCGCTCCTGGACGCTGGAACCATCAGCCCTGCCGAGTTTGAAAAGATCAAGAGCAGCGTGCTGGTCTGACATCGCAGCAACCGTATGCAGGAGCGCCCCGTCGATGTTGATCGCCGGGGCGCTCCTGTTTCGTTCAGAGCTGGACGATCGAGTAGCCGATAATGAATAGCCCGATCGTCAGTGTTGCGATCGCGGCAATCCTCTGCCCGTTCCGCTGCATCCACGTGTAGATGGCCGTCAGCGGCACTTCGGCCCGCTCCGGGGACTTCAGCCATACGGCGATCGGCACGACGACGGCTGACTGGGTCACGGTGGCGTACGCGACCACCAGCAAGGCTCCCTGGAACAGCGGCGGTTCCCGAACGCTGATCACAGCACCGGCCGCGACGGCGAGCAGGATCGCCTTGGGGCGGAGGTTCAGGCCCAGGCCCAGGACGACGAACTCCCACGGGCGGGCGGATTGGAACCTCGTTTTGAGTTTCCCTACGACCGCGCTGTCCGTCTGGCTTCTATGCGAGAAGAGGTAGATGGCGTAGCCAACGAGCAAGACCCCGACCACCAGGCCAATCTGTGCCAATAATTCGTCCTGTCTCAGCGTCGGCCGGCCGGGCAGGAGCTGCAGCCCGACGGCTGAGAGGCCGACAACCACGATCGATCCGGCGACACTGCCGATCAGGAAGGGCAGGGCACCGCGGCGTGGATCGGGGAGAGCAGGATCATGATGGTGATGCTCACGGGCACGGTGCTGATTGCCCCTGCGAGGGCGAACAGCATCAGGCTCGTGACGATGCTCAACACCTGGCTGTCACCCGGCTTACGCACTCACCCGAGGGCATGTCATGCCTTCGGTGTGCTGCCAGGGTCCGGGTTGCCGGAGCCCCGCCGCGCCCGGCGCGCGCGAATCGCATCGTCCTCTTGCTTGAGGATAATCTCGAGGTCTTTTTGTCACCCGTCAAGGGCCGCCACCACGCGATGGCCGGGTCGGAGTCGAGGAGGATGGTGCGGGAAAGGAGTGTGAGTGGCACTGCGAGGACGGCACCGACTGGTCCGAGGATGACGGCCCAGAACAGCACTGAGGCGAACGTTATCGTCTCACTGAGGGCCACCGCATTGCCGACGTACTTAGGCTGGATGATGGACTGAATGACCGTGTTGATCCCGCCGTAGAAAACAATCACGGCGAGTACAGTAGGCCACCCGCCGGTGAGGAACCCGAAGAACAGCGGCGGGACGATCGCAATGAAGTAGCCAATGTTGGGAATGAAGCTGCAAATGAAGGAGAGCAAACCCCACAGCAGGGCTCCGGGAACCTGCAGGATGGTCAGGAGGAGCCAGTTGAAAAGTCCCTGGGCGATCCCCAGGACGGTGGTGGCCACCATGTACCGGCGGACGCCGCGCCCAAAGTCGTTGAATGCGGTGACCATGTCCGGCCGGTGGTAGTTCAGGTGTGTCAGCACGGCGGGCATTCGCGAGCCGTCCACCCCCATGAGGATCAGCATCGTCAGGATGACCACCAGGCTGCCCACAATGCTCGTGATGTTTCCCAGGACTCCGCCAATGAAGCTGATCAGGCGGCCGGGAGTGAACCCCTGCAGAACGGCCTGCGTCTGTTCCGGGCCGAACCCCACTGATTCCAGCAGAGTGGTAATGGAGGCGCCCAACTGGGCGAGCTCCGGCGCATACTGCGGCAAGAGTGCGGAGAACTGGGCGAGGGAGGCGAAGAGTATGGCGGCGAAGCCCGCCAGCAGCGCAAAAACTGCTGCGATGGTGGTTCCTGTAGCGGCTCCCCGGGGCACTCCGCGCCCCTGCATCCAGCGCCGCAGGGGATGGACGCAGAGCGTGAGGATAAACGCAAAGAAGACGGGGATGACGATTCCCCGCATGGCGGCCAGGCCGAAAGCCACGATGGCGGCGCAGGCCAGGGTGAGCAGGATGATGGCGGAGCGGGGAGGACAGGACGTGGAGACGACTCCGCTGGTTCCGGCCCCATGGAGCCCTCCTTCGTTCGCACCAATGGTGTCTTTTAGGTTGTGACTCGGGCCTTGATCCGTTGAAACTCGTCGGGGCTGATGGTTCCGGCGTCCAGGAGGGCCTTGGCTTTGGAGATCTCCTCGGTGGGGCTCGCTGTTGCGACTTCGCGGATGTATGAATCGGCGGCTTCCTGGTCCCGCTTGGCGCGTTGCATGGACCGCTCGGCCATGCCCTTGCCGCGGGCAATCATGTACACCAGCAGTGTCAGGAAGGGCACGAATGCCAGGAAGACAATCCAGATGGCCTTCCACCAGCCGCTCAGCTCGTGGTCTCGAAAGAGGTCGGCAATGACGATGAACAACGCATAGAGAAAGGCGAAGAGCGCATAGACGATGAAAAACCACCAGAATATGTCCCAAAAGTTTTCCCAGAAACTCATTTTGGCTTCCCTACTTTCGATTGATGCGGCATTGTCCGTGAACGCAGCCTGGGTTTTATTCAGTTCACCGGCCGGTCTTCCGGAGAACTCCGGAAGTTAACACTGGACCTCCGTCGCGAGGTCGCTCAGGGCGGCCTGGACGTTTGCTGCCTCGTCCCGCAGGGAGGCGGCTGCTTCGGTCAACGTGGCATCGTCGGGAACGTCGTTGACGGCGGCAGCGAAGCGGGCTTTCGCTGATGTAACGGCGTCCACACGATCTTTGGCCGCGTCGCCGGTTGCATCGACCAGCTCGTCATAGGTCTTCACCACCTGGTCCCGGGCGGACCGGACCTGTTCCAACGTGGCCCCTGGTTTGAGGGTGTCTTTGAAACCGGTCAGAGCGTCGGCAAAGGCATCGGCAGCGGCGCACGCCGGCGAAACGGACGGAGCCGCGCTGGACGTGCCAGCGGGCGGGCTCGGGGTGCTGCAGCCCGCGAGCAGCATAAGCGCTGCTCCGAGTGCGGACAACCGTGCGAGCACTGGCCGTGTTCCCGACATTCGGGGCCCTCTCGGAAGGTCATTCTCCCGGCAGCCCAATGACCGCCAGATAACACCATCGTTGGCCTCGAACCCCGGGGCGCGCCTCACCCGCCGGGGGTGATAAAACGGCAAGCGCACTCGGCCGGGCAAAGTGCACGGGCGGCTCGGATTCCGCCGTCAAAGGACCGTTCCGGAGCGCTGGCATGTGTGGGATGATGCGGGCATGCGCGCCCACGCGGATGAAAGGAAATGACATGACTTTCTGGGACTACTTTTGGCTGATGATGTCGTTTCTGCTTTATGTTTCATATCTGGTGGTTCTGTTTCTGATCGTCAAGGACATTTTCGCTGATTCGACCCGCCCCGGATGGAGCAAGGCTGCCTGGGTGGTTGTCTTGATTTTCCTGCCGGTCCTCGGCGGTCTGGCATATTTGATTGCCTTCGGACAATCCATGTCCTTGCGGCAGGCTGCCCGTCACGACGTGGCGAACGAAGATTCTGACGACTACGTCCGCCGAACGGCCGGAACCAACCCGACGGAACAAATCGCGCAGGCCAAAACCTTGATGGACGACGGCGCCCTGACCGCCGACGAATTCGCCGCGGTCAAGGAACGGGTCCTTCGCCAGCAATAAGAACGGGCAGGGTTGCCCCGAAGGGTCACCCGCGGGAGATGATGCGCAGAGTCCTTCCCGGTGATGGAATCGTGATGAAATTCCACCCCACGTAGAAGGAGACTGGCATGTGCCGTTGGCTCGCGTATTCGGGTTCACCCGTGCGATTGGATGACCTTCTCTACAAACCCGCCAATTCGCTCGTCATGCAGAGCAAGCACGCGCGTATGGGAGTTGAAACCACCAACGGGGACGGCTTCGGCGTCGGCTGGTACGGTACCGCGCCCCTACCTGGTGTGTTCCACAGCACGGAGCCCGCCTGGCATGACCGCAACCTGCGCGAACTCGCAGGCCAGGCCTCGGCCGGCCGCGTCTTCGCGCACATCCGAGCCACCACCGGAACGGCTGTCCAACAGACGAACTGCCACCCTTTCCGCCACGGCCGGTGGCTGTGGATGCACAACGGGGTTCTCGCGGATTTTGCGAAAGTGAAGCGAGACCTGGCCATGGCCGTCGAGCCCAGCCTCTATCCCGAGATCGAAGGGTCCACCGACTCGGAACTGTTCTTCTACCTCGCCCTCACCTTTGGCCTGGAGCGGGACCCCCGCGCAGCTGTCGCTGAGGCGGTTGGACTCATCGAAGACGTCGGACGGCGGCATGGCGTCGAACACCCGATCCAGATGACTGTTGCGACTACCGACGGCGACACCACGTGGGCGTTCCGCTACTCCAGCGAGGGCCACTCCCGGTCACTCTTCCACAGCACCGACATCGCGACCCTCCGCGACCAGTACCCTGACAACCCCCTGCTCCACGGCCTCTCAGACGACACCAGGCTGGTGGTCTCCGAACCACTGGGGGATCTCCGCGGGGCGTGGCAGGAGGTGCCGGATGCCACGTGCGTCGTGGTGCACGGCGGCGATCAGGACCTGTACCCGTTTGCGCCGTCAGCGGCCTAGCCGTGTTCCCACGGACGCTGTGAACAGCGGGGACGCCACCGCGCAATCGGCAGTGGCGTCCCCGGCTCACGGCAGGGGAGCGTTGGATTCGATTGCTCCGGAGGTCCCGCCGTCACCGGTTCGGCAGCATGGGCCGCGACGACGGCAGGGCGGCACAGGAGTTCGACAAGAAGAATCGCCAGGCCGGCCAGGACTGCCGTCCAGATGGCCACCGCCGCCGTCGGGTACTGCCAGAGGATAAGCACCAAGACGGCGACGCCGAGGATGGCGGCTTCCAGGATCCGGCGGTAGCGGGCCAGCCAGTGCTGCCACGGCCTGGCTTGCCCGGCGCCCACCTTTCCGGTCAGGTAGTCCCCGGCGCTTGCCAGACCTTGCCGGACACGCTCGGCGGGACGCGAATGGCCGCTCAGGAAAGCGGCTACTGCAATGAGCAAGCCCACGACGAAGACAAACCGCACGGCGGTTCTGAGAGGCGCCACGAGGGTCTCAACGAGGCTTTCGGCCGCCGCCGGGGAGACCGTTCCCGACGGAATGGTGCTGAGGAGAATGTTCAGCCCGATGGCAAGTCCGAGGGCCAGTAACGCCATGGCCACCGCTATCCCCAACCCGAGGCGGCTCGTCGTCCGCCTCCTCCAGCCCCGCGGCGCCACCGCAATGGCTCCAATGGCGCTCAGCGCCGTCATCCAGGCCAGGATGGGGGCAGTCCGGTCCAGCGTCCGGATGGCTTCCGTGGCCCTGACGAGTTCGGGTGACTGCAAAAGCGTGATCTGTGCGTCGACTTCCGGAATCCGGTTCGCGATGTCCACTCCCTGCTCAACCAGCAGGGTCTTGACCCGGGCGATGATTTCCTTCGTGGAAATGGTTACTGTGCCGGTCTCGTCGATACTGACCGTGCCGCCCGTTTCGCCTGTGGCCAGGTTGACGATTCCCTGATGGGCCACTCTGTTGACCTGGGTCCAGAGATCCTGGAACTGCGGGCTGGCGACGAATCTGGAAACGGCGGTATGGATCAGCGTTCTGGTCTGCTCTGCGATTGCGGGCGCCAGCCCCGTGATCACAGCGGCCACCCGCGGTGCGACCTTGCCGAGCTCGGTCATCGCGTCACGTGTGATGCCTTCGATGTCGACGGCTTCGGTGATCTGGGCGGTGACCTTGTTGGCGATCTCCGCTTGAATGGCAGGGTCTGAGGCCAACGGCGCGACGGTGGCCACGTAGCGGTCGGTATCGAGGACCTCACTGCGCAGGTACAGGGCGGCACGGTGGCGCAGGCCAGAACGGCAGTCAGCACCACCAGGAAAACGGCAACAATCCGGCGGGCCAGGCCCGATCCTTGTCCGGGTGGTTTCGGTGTGGTCTTTCCGGCCTCGTCCTTTTCGAGCTGAAGGCGGGCGACTTCGGCGCGTAACCGCCGTATTTCTTCCTGCTCCGGGCTGCCGGCGCTTTGGGCATCATGAGGGAGTGTCATGAGCGCCCGCCGCCTAGATAGCTTCGCGTCGCACGGATGTGCCTACCCGGGCCGGGAGGGACCGGATGGGTCGGCACCGCCTGCAGCCCATGGACAGAGGCGACGCTGGTTGATCGCTTCACGGGAACCACCTCCAAAGTATTGGTTCGGGTATGGGAGCCTGGCTTCCCAGGCTCACATCAGGAGCCGGGCTTTCGCTGCGGCAAATTCGGCGTCGGTGAGCAGGCCGGAGCTGCGCAGCTCGGCGAGCCGGGAGAGCTGGTCGGCCAGTTCGTTTCCGCCTCTCGGCGGGGAAACGGGCGCGGGAGCGTCCCGGGACGGCGTGCCCGATAGGGCCGCGGTCCGGCTACGGTGCCGAGCAGCCCTGGCCGGCCGGCTCTGGCAAATGGCATGAGGGATCCTTTTGGTCGATGGATGTCTTTCAGCTTGTTGCGACGCCATCTGCTTCGATGGCCACGACTGCTTCTTCCTGCGGGATTCTGGCCTGCAGGGCCGTCACGCCTCCTGAGCGCCGCACTTCCTCTGAGAGCCGCTGCGCCCAGCGGTGTTCCAGGACAGCGACCAGCGCTGTTTCGTTGCTCTTAATGGATCCGGCCGCCAATTCGACGTCGGCGTCGTTGAGCAGGGTCATGGGGCGGGAGTCGAGGAGCATTCCGGTCCACGCCGCGGGCAGATCATCGTGCAGGTCACGGACATGCACGGTTCCCTCGCGATCCCTGCTCACCAGGACCAGATCTGCAAGGGCGACGGCCCCCGATTTGACCGTTTCGCTGAGTGCCTTGATCACGTTTGCGTCGATGGTCGGTTTCGGAAAGGCGCAGACAATCACTTCCAGCGGACCGATCTTCATGTGGAGCTCCTGTTCCCGAGTCGGGCAGACGTGACAATCCTTATTGTCCGCGAGGAGCGCCGCCCAGCCCCACCCACCCCGGGTGATCTGTTGTCCCTGCGGAAGGAAACCCGCTGGCTGCGGACGAAGGTTCCGGGACACCACGCCTGCTCGTGAGACCTGTCGTTTCTGGACAGGCCCGGGGCGGCGGGCCCACATTTCCGCTTGCCGTTGCCGCGTGATCATCCCTTTCGGGTGAGCGTCGCCGCAGTGTTGAAGCGTGGCATGGCGGGGACAGCAAATGGGCGGGAGGTGCCCGGCGCTTGCAGGGCTCCCGGTCAGGGGTGCCCAGCCGCCGTCCGGCCGCGAAGAAGGCCACCTTGGCGACCAGCACAAGGGCACCCAGGCCAGCGATCATCTGGACCGTCACGACCGCCCTCGCGAGTTGGCTGACGGGCGTGATGTCCCCGAACCCGACAGTGGCGAACGTGACAGTCGTGAAGTACAGGGCGTCCATCCTGCTCAGTGGTTCGGTGAACGCCCGCGGATCCGTTGTGGACATTGAGGTGTAGAGAAAAGCAAAGAGAAACAGGAACATCAGGACGGTTTCGACGACGGCTTCGGCCGCGCGGACCTGCGGGACTTCCGCAGCGATAATCATGCGCAATTGCAGCACCAGTGCGCTGACAAAAACGAGCAGGACGCCCGCGAGGCGGATCCAGGCCGCCGCCGGATTGTCTTCGTTAAATCCGCCAATTGGAATAGCGAAGTACAGAACGAGAATTACTGCCAGAAATCCGGCGAGCCGCATTGCCGCGACAATAAAAACGTGCCGCCTGGCGGCCCGGTCAAGTTGCCGGACAAAAACCGGGTTCTTCCGGCTACCCTGCTTTGTGGCCATGACTGATGTTACTACCGTGCAGCTAGTGCGCGCGGGGCCGTGACCCGGGTCATCAGATGCACGCGGCATTTGCGCGAGGTGCGTCGGCACAAGGTCCTTATGACCCTATTGCACGCAATTTGGCGTCCCTACGATCAAATACGTGGGAGAGCCGCTAATTACTTCCGAACGGGTTCCTGGTCCGCTGTTTAAGATCCGGCCTCCTCTGCGCGGGCTGGGGGCACTGGAACGGCCGCGACTGGAAGACGCATTGACTGCGGCCGCCGACGCCCACCGGCTGACCCTCGTCGCCGCGCCAGCCGGCTATGGCAAATCGACGCTTCTGGGCGACTGGGTCCGGAAGTGCGATCTGCCCTGTGCCTGGTTGTCGCTGGACCGCTTTGACACCCAACCGGCACGGCTGTTCCAGGGGTCGTCGGGGCGATTCAGGCCGCCGCAGGGCCTTTTCCTTTACCTGGCACCGAAGCCGTGATGGCCCTGGACCAGAGTCTCGCCAAGGACCGTGCAGCCTCCTACGATCTTCTCCTGGGAGCACTTGAGCAGCTGACGGAACCGATTGTGCTGGTCATTGACGACGTCCATTTGGCGGGACCGGCGCTTGCCGCGGGAATTGTCGGTGTGCTCGCCGCCTCGGCCCCGCCGGCATTACGGCTGGTCCTTTCAGGGCGTGGACATCCCTCCATTCAGTTGGAGCGGCTCAGGTACGGGGAAGGGCTGGGCGAGATCGGTGCCACCGAGCTGGCCTTTACCCGGGGCGAGGTGGCCCAGTTTGCCGATTCGCTGGGGCAGGGCGCGGAATTCGACGCCGGATCACTCTGGACGCTGACCGGCGGATGGCCGGTGGCCGTCCACGCGAGCCTCAGCGCCCTGACGGAGGCCCGCAATGTGCCGGGCGGGATCACGAAAACCTTACCCGCCCAACCCCTCTTGCCGACTACATCGCGGAGGAGGTCCTGGGTCAGTTTGAACCATCACTGGTGGATTTCGTTTTACGCGCAACCTCCTGCGACTGGCTGGGCCGTCGTCTCGCCATAGAGCTGCATGGGCGGCCCGACGGCGGCATGCTGCTGGAAACGTGTCTCCGCCACGGACTCTTCATCGAAGAGCACGTATATCGCGGCGGTGAATCCATGTACCGTTGGCACTCGCTGTTCGCAGCCCAGTGCCGCCGGATATTGGAGCGGAGGGACCCGCTCCTCGCGGACCGGCTCCACCGCGTGGCGGCGCGCTATTACCAGGACACCGACGTGAGTGAATGCGTGGCGCGTGCCCTGCAGGCACATGCCCCCGGCTGGCTGTCCTGTCGCTTGGAGAGCACTGGCTGGAGTTCCTGCTCCGTAATGGCGCCCCCGCGCTCGAACAAGTGTGCCGGGATCTGCCGCACCCTGGAACGACGACCCCGAAATGCTGATGGTCGGCTCGGTCTGCCGCGCCATTGACGGCGACGTCCCGGCTGCCGCCGAACTCACCCGGCGTGCACTGGCGCGTACATCAGTTTTGGATGACGCCCGCCGACGGAAGCTCGACCGGTGCCGCGCCCTTTTCGAACCTTTGCCTACCGGCCGGCGGATCGACTTGCGCACCCCTGACGCGGACGGCCGGTCGAAGGCGGACGCGGCAACGGAGGACTATCCTGCCACGTCCTCGGGCCTGTTCCTGCTGGCCCAGGCTGAGTTCAGGTTGCATCGTGTGGGGGACCAGGCGGCCGTCCTGCTCCAATCATCCGCAGGCGCGTCAAAACACGTGGGGGAGATGGAAGTCTGCGCCGAAGCGGAACTTGCCTTGGCGTTCGCGGCCGGCGGTGACCTTGTGGCCGCCGAGGACCATGCCACGCGGGCGTTGGAGCGGGCAGACGCGCTGGGCGGCGGTTCTCAGGATCAGATGGCGGCGGCCTGGCTGGCACGCGGAATAGTGTTCTACTGGCGGGACGAACTGAAGGGTGCCCGCGCCCACCTTGCAAAGGCCCAGCGCCTCGGCATCACGTCCTCGCTTGGCCCGCTCAGCGCTGTTTACAGGGTGCTGGTTGACTGCGCCACCGGTGATCAAGCCCATCTCGCCGAGTCCACCGCAGCACTGGAGTCCTTCCACGACCAGGGCCGCTACGGAGTGTCTTGGGAAGCCTTTTACACGATCGCCAGGGCGAAGATCGCGGAGGCCGAGGGCGACTTGGCCGGTGCGCTGACGATGGTTCGGCCTTTGGGGACCGGCGGGCATGCCCCTTTGGTGGACACGCTGCTTGCAGAGCTCCTGCGTCGGGGAGGAGAGGCGGGCGCCGCCGAACTCTGCACGAAAGCACTTATCGATCGACATCGAAACCGTTACCTCGATACCAGCATGAGCCTGACGGAGGCCCTGCTGGCCCACAAAAACGGGGACGACGCCCGAGTGCATGAGCGGATCGAACACGCGGTCCATCGGGCGGAGCCGCAGACGGTGCTGCGCTCTTTTACCGAGCGAAGAGAAGAACTCGCGGAACTGCTAATTCAACACGCCGTCTGGGGGACCACTCATGAGTCGTTCGTTGCTGCCCGGATGGCGCGCCATACGCAAGGTAATCCGCACCTCCGGACGCGTTCCTACTGGACCCTCACCGACCGCGAGCGCGAGGTCCTGGCATACATGCGTTCGGTGATGACGGCGGCGGAAATTGCTGAGGCGCTCTTCATTTCCGTCAACACCGTCAAAACGCATGAGCGGTCAATCTACCGCAAACTCGGTGCGGCAGGGCGGCGGGATGCCCTCAAGACGGCTGCCGAACGCGGAATCGTCTGATCGGGCCCGGCCCGGGAACGTCACCCAGCCGTGGGATTTCACCCGCCGCGGGTGAGGACGCCTCGTCTGGTGACTCACAGAATTGTCATAAGTGCCATTGGTCGGGCTGGGGACAAAGCCTCCAGGAAGGGAACCTCCAAATGCCAACGAAACCACATCCGCTCCTCGCAGGATCCATCGCCCTCGGAGCAGCAGTCGCATTGCTGACCGGCTGCGGTAGTACGGACACTCCGCAAGAGAACGAGGCGCAGGTCTGCGCAGCTACCAAGGCGTACGCCTCTGCCTTGACAAGTTTCAAGGACGCGCTGACGCCAACGTCCACGGTGGACCAGGTCCGTACCGCAAGGGAAGAAGTTGCGAAGACCCACAACGACCTCCTCGAAGCGAGCGAGGACGTGGCCAAGGACCGGGTGGATGCCGTCAAGGAGGCTGAGCAGAGTCTTGACCGTGCCGTCAAGGACGTTCCCGACGACGCGACGCTGGCGCAGGCCCGGGCTTCCTTGCGGGACGAGGCTGTGAAAGTCCAAGCGGCGCTGAGCGACCTCGGGACCGCGGCCAGTTGCTAAAGCCCGGCCGACACCGCGGGAATATTTACCTTCGATTCTTCCCACAGCCGCATCCCTATTGACGCCGCATGAGTAGTTGAAAGCAGGGCAGACAAATGAGTTTCTGGGAGAATTTTTGGGATATCTTCTGGTGGTTCTTCACCGCGTGTGTTTTCTTTGCCTACCTCTTTGGGCTATTTGCGATCATCGGTGACATATTTCGCGATCACGGGCTGAGCGGCTGGTGGAAAGCCGTCTGGATCTTCTTCCTGGCTTTCCTGCCGTTTGTGACTCTCTTGGTGTACCTGGCTGCCCGGGGCGATGGCATGGCTGAGCGTTCCGTGGAACGTTCCCGGCGGGACCAGGACGAGGCCGATTCCTATATCCGCAGGGTCGCTACCCCGAGCCCCACAACAGAGATTTCCCAGGCCAAGGCGCTATTGGACGCAGGCACCATCAGCGCTGAAGAGTTTGAAAGAATCAAGAGCCGGGTGCTGCTCTGAAGCCGCTCGTGGCCCTCCCGACCCGTCGGACAGACTTCGGTCCCGGCAGAAGAGCCAGAAGGTAGCCGTGCGCGAATTCCTCCAGGATCCTGAAGCCGTCGCTGCGCTCCTGCTGGCGGCCCATATCTTCGTCGTGGCAATTGCAGCTGTCCTGGTATCGGTGAATCGTCCACCGTCGTCGGCTATTGCCTGGGTGCTCGCCATCATCTTCATACCGGTGCTCGGCGCTGTTGTGTTCTTCTTTGTCGGGTATTCGAAGCTGCCCAAGGTCCGCCGTGACAAGCAACAGGAGGTCAACGACCTGGTCCTGGCCAGGACCGCAGGCAGCACACTCATCAGCGATGGCCGTGACTGGCCGGAGTGGTTGCACTCGGCGGTGGCGTTGAACAACCACCTGGGGGCCCTGCCCATGGTGGAAGGCAACCGTGCCGAGCTGCTCGATGACTACGACGGCACCTTCGATGCCATGATCAAGGACATCGATTCAGCCAGCACGTATGTGCACGTGGAGTTCTACATCATGTCACTCGATACGACCACGGCACCCTTCTTCCAGGCGCTGGCCCGGGCCACGGAACGGGGCGTTGCCGTCCGGGTGCTCTCCGATCACCTGGCTGGCCTCATCTTCCCGGGCCGGAAGGAAACCCTGAAATACCTTCAGGACATCGGCGCGGAGTACCACCCGATGCTGCCGGTGCGGCCGTGGCGGGGTGAGTGGCAGAGGCCTGACCTCCGCAACCACCGCAAGATCGTCGTCGTCGATGGCCGCGTCGGATTCACCGGGTCCCAAAACCTCATTGACTCCAGTTACAACAAGAAGGGCAACCTGAAACGCGGACTCAGGTGGCACGAGCTGATGATGCGCATTGAAGGCCCCGTCGTCCGCGAGCTGGATGCGGTGTTCGCGACCGACTGGTACAGCGAAGCGGACGTCCTGCTGCCGCTGGCCGCCAGCTCCACCTCCATCGCCGGCAGCCAGGGCTCTGCGCTCATTGATGCGCAGGTCCTGCCCAGCGGTCCGAGCTTCGCCAATGACAACAACCTGAAGCTCTACGCAACCCTCATCCACAAGGCCGAACGCCGGGTCAGTATCACCAGTCCCTACTTCGTGCCGGACGAATCCATCCTGATGGCCATTGTCACTGCCGCTGCGAGGGGTCTCGACGTCGAGCTCTTTGTGTCCGAAGTCGGCGACCAGAAGTTGGTCTACCACGCGCAGCGGTCCTACTACGAAGCCCTGCTCCGCGCCGGCGTCAGGATCTACCTCTACCGGGCGCCCCAGGTCCTGCACTCGAAGCACTTCACCATTGATGAAGAGGTGGCGGTGATTGGGTCCAGCAACATGGATGTCCGCTCCTTCAGCCTCAACATGGAAGTATCCGTTTTGGTGCATGGACGCGGTTTCGTTGACTCGATTGGCGTGATCGAAGACCGGTACCGGGCGAACAGCTTCGAGCTGCGGCTCGAGGACTGGATGCGGCGGCCGACGGCCCAGAAAGCTTTCGATAACCTGGCACGCTTGACCGCATCCCTTCAATAGGCAAGGTCGGACGCGCGGGGAGGCCATGGCGCCTATTCGGCGGCGTCGTCGAGTAGCTGCCGGAACTCGGCTTCCGTGTTCAGGACCAGCTTCTTGCCGTTGAGGAAAAATGTGGGTGTTCCGGTGACGCCCAGTGCCGTGCCGTCCGCGGCATCCTTGCGGATACGTTCCAGGGTTGCCTCGTCAGCCACGGCGGCGTCGTACTTCGCCAGGTCCAGCCCCAGTTCCTGCGCGTAGCCCCGGAACACGGGAGCCTGCGAATCCTGCCTTCCGCCCCACTGGTCCTGGGTTTCGAAGAGCTTCGCTGCCATCTGCTGGTATTTGCCCTGCTGAGCGGACGCTTCCACAGCCAGGGCCGCGGTACCCGAGTTCCGGTGCCCGGTCAGCGGGAAATAGCGGTTCACGAACGTGATCCGGTCGCCGTATTCCTGCTTCAGCTCCTCGACGAGCGGATGGGCGGCGCGGCAGGACTCGCATTCGAAGTCCAGGAACTCGACCAACTGGGCCTTCTCGACAGCGGGGAGGTGAGCCGGTGGCTGTCCTCGCGGACCAGTTGCGCGGTGGCCGCCGCCTGCGGAGCCGCAGGGGCGGGCTTGTTCACGGTGACGACCGCATACCAGACGAGGCCGGCCGCAATAATGGCCCCCATCAGGATCCAGAGCACCAGGCGTACCTTTTTGGCCGTGTCTGCCGGGGCGGGGGCGGGGGCGGGGTCGCCGTCGTCTTCGTCATCAAGCTGCTTTCTGGTCGTGGTGGGGATCGGGGTTGGACGGGAGTGTGGGAGCCAGCAGGGAAGCGACGTTCGGGTGCGCAGCAGGCCGAGGTGACTCAGTTGCCGCTGCGGGGCGCGAACATGATCACGGCCACGCCGAGCAGGCAGATCACGGAGCCCATGATGTCCCAGCGGTCGGGCCGGAACCCGTCGAAGATCATGCCCCACGCGAGCGAGCCGGCCACAAAGACCCCGCCATAGGCGGCGAGTATGCGCCCGAAGTGCGCATCCGGCTGGAGGGTCGCCACGAAGCCGTACGCCCCCAGGGCCAGGACGCCGAGTCCCGCCCACCACCAGTCCTTGCCCTCGCGGACCGATTGCCATATCAGCCACGCCCCGCCTATTTCGGCCAAAGCGGCGAGGGCGAACAGTACGACCGATTTTGCAATAGTCACGGACCCATCATTGCAGGCCGGGTGGAGGCCAACAGTCCTTTAGGCGTCGGGCCAGTTCCGGGAACCGTCGAGGCCGCACCCCTGGCGGCTGCATTGCCGGGCACTCACGCGCCAGTCGGGCTGATTGGACGTGACTGAGCGTTCGTCCTTCCAAATCGGAATGACCCGGGAGCCGCACTCCGGGCAAGGCGGCTCCACATGTGCGCGCCGTTGCGCCTTGTTCATAATTTCCCCAAGAAATTTTCGCCAGTACAGCCTTAACTCTAACGAGTGTACAAATAAAATCCAGCCACGTCCTGACCGGAAGACGGCGGGCGGCGGCGCGTTGCTGGGTACCGACCGGAACTGTCCGGCCTGAGAGGGAATACTGGAGCAGTCCTGTCTGTTGAATACCTATCCAGGCAATCCGAGGAAGAGAGAAACACCCCAGTGGCAACCGATTACGATGAAGTACGCTCCGACGTCAAGGAATCGCAGGACAGGTCCCTCGAGGCGCTGCAGTCTGCGAATGCGCCGGACGCCCGCAGCGTGGTGCGTGAGTTGGATGAAGCGGATTCGCTGGACGGTGCCTTGGTCCCGGGTGGAGAAATTGTCGCCGAGGAGCTGACCGTCCAGGTCATTCCGCAGGCGGAGGATGAATTCACCTGTTACTCGTGCTTCCTGGTCCGGCACCGCTCCCAAATCGCGCGGGAAAAGAACGGCCACCTCTATTGCGTTGAATGCGAAGGTTAAACTCCCGCGCGGAAACACCCATTGACGGAAAAGCCCCGGGCACTACAATCGGCGCATGACCGTACTGGACTGGCTGCTGGATTCTGATCCCTCCATCCGCTGGCAAGCGCTGCGGGATCTGGCCGGCGCCCCTGCCGACGCCGTCGCTTCCGAGCGCGCACGGGTGGCCGTCGACGGGTGGGGCGCCCGGCTGCTGGCGTTGCGCGGCGCGGACGGCCAGTGGGCCGGGGAGCGTACTTCCCGGCGCAAGGCGGCGATACCGACGTCGGACCGTCGGGGGCGCTGAGGCTCGGGAGGGGCAGCGAGAACCTGCCGGAGACGACGCGTCCGACAATGGGAGCCAGCCGTGGACCGCCACCACCTACAGCCTCCTGCAACTGCGTGACTTCGGCATCGACCCGTCAAGTCACCAGATGCGCCGGACAGTGACGCTGGTGCGCGACCACTGTCGCTGGGAGGAGGGCGGGCAGCCCTATTTCAGCGGCGAAGTGGAGCCCTGCATCAACGGTATGGCCGTCGGGCTCGGAGCCTACTTCGGCCAGGATGTCGACGCCGTGGTCGCCCGGCTTGTCAGCGAGCAGCTCGACGACGGCGGGTGGAACTGCTGGGTGGAACACGGCGCGGTTGTTTCGTCAGCCGCGACAACAATCAACGTGCTCGAAGGACTGCTGGCACACGAACAGGCGACGGGCGGTACGCCGGAATCCATCGAAGCGCGACGGCGGGGCGGGGAGTACCTGCTCGAGCGGCGGCTGTTCCGGCGCAAGAGCACCGGCGAAGTCATTGACCCGGCTTGGCTGGACTTCTCGTATCCCACCCGCTGGCATTACGACGTGCTCCGCGCCCTGGAGTACTTCAGATCAGCCGGCGATCCGCCCGACCCGCGGTTGGCTGAAGCCATCGCCCTGGTCCGGTCCAAGCAGAATCCTGACGGCACCTGGCTGCTGGAAAACACGCATCCCGGACAGATCCACTTCGAGTTGGAGGACGGAGACGGCCGGCCCAGCCGGTGGAATACCCTGCGGTCGTTGCGGGTGCTGCACTGGTACGGGGCCGGCCAGGCCGCCCGCTAGGAAGGTTGTCCGCCGGGAACGGGCCGCCCGCTAGGAACACACGGCGTGGGCTATTGACTGACGGGCCTACGCCGCGCCGGTCCACCTGAGGGCGGCGGTCGCCCGTCGGGTTGACCCTTCCCGGGCGTGGAAGTCGTCGCCCCGGTTAAGCCAGGTGGGACGGGAACGCGTGCCGCTGCTGGGGCAGGCCGCACTTTCCGCCTGCAGCATCCCGTTTTGCATCCCGTCGTCGGGGCAAAGGTCGGTCACCAGCCCCATGCCGGCGCATTCCCGCACCGCGGCGATGCCGGCGACGGCAGCCGGCTTGTCGCTGAATGCAGCCGACTCGGCCACAACGGTTCCGTCTGGCGCTTTGAGTCGGAACCGGAAATGCGCCTCCCTGTCAACGAACACTTCAAACGTTCCGGCCATGTCAATCCTCCCGGTCTGCGGGGACCGCTCCTCGGCACCTATACCGCGGAGCTGGCCGGAGCGCATAGCGGCGCCCTTGTCCCGATGCTCTGGTCGAACGGTCCCTAGGGATCAGTTCATCTGGTGATAACCAGTCTGTTGGAGGCGCCAGGGCGTCACAAGACAGGGCAGGTAAACCCTGGGTAAAAGCTGTGCAACGCCGTGCTCAGACGTATCGGGTGAACCAGGCCAGCGTGTCGTTCCATGCCGCGGTGGCTTGCGCTTCGTCGTAGCGCTGTCCGGTGTCATTGTGGAAGGCATGGTCGACGCCGGGATAGACGGTGAGCTGGTGGCGTTCGTCCGTCGCGGCCAGGGCATCCCGCAGCGCCGGCAAGGCGCCGGTGATCCGCTGATCGAGTTCGGCGTAGACGCCGAAGACGGCCGGCTTGATCGCCGGAACCTTTTCCAGGTCGGGGAGGGCCCGTAAAACGCTGCCGTGGCCTTCAGTCCCGGAAGCTCCGTCGCGGCCTGCCAGGTGATGCCGCCGCCGAAGCAGTATCCGGTCATGGCGATCCGGCCCTCGTCGACGAAGTCCTGTGACTGCAGGTAATCGAAAGCTGCGGCGAAATCAGAAACATGGCGTTGGGAGCCGGCGGCGGTCAGCGCACCGGGGACGGCGTCGCGGTCCATGGCCGCTGTGCCGCCTTCCCGGCTGAGCAGGTCCAGGGCCAGGGCAGCGTAGCCGGCCTTGGCGAAGCGGCGGGCCACATCCTGGATATGCGGGGTCAGCCCGCGGTTCTCGTGGCAGATCAGCACGGCGGGGCCGGGTGTGCCCGCTTCGGGCCGGGCGAGGTAGGCGCTGATGTCTGTTCCGTCGGCGGGGAACCGTACGGTTTCCGTCACGAGGCCCGGAGCGCCCTCAGGAACAGAGAGGGGCTCTTGGCGCCCGGTACCGGACCCGCGGAAGCGGTAACGGCTCCCGTGCCCGAAGGGCTGGGGGTGGGCATGGGATCGGTGCTGCGCGGGACTTCTTCCGGTGTGCAACCCACCAGCAGCATGGCGGCCGACGCCGCTGCCATGCTGCCGGTAATAAAGGCCACACGACGTGTGAACGTGCGCTGGCTCATGGCGCCGGCGCGGTAATCGTCGAAGAATTCCTCGATCAGGTACTTCTCAAACTTGCCAAGCTTGGTCATAAGAGGCCTCCCGGAGTGTGCGCATATCCTCCTCCGAAGTCCCTGGTCAGGCAAGGGCGCGTCGTGTCCGGTCCGCGACTGGCTGTACTGCCTGCCTGCAGGGTTTAGCGGCGGTCCACCTTCGCCTGCCGTGAGGACCACCCCTGCTCGTGCAGCCGTTCAAAGCCGTCGAGGAGCAGATCGAGGGCGAATTCGAATTCGAATTGGTCGTCGCAGCCGTGTCCGACGACGGACCTTTCGTCGTGGGCCGTCGCCGTGGCGATCGCCACGATGTTCGGATACCGCTCCGCCATCTGCTGCATCATGGCGGCCTGGGCTTCGGGGGACACCTCCGCCGTGGACTCTGCCGTCGGCCCTGACTGGTCATCGAACAGTTCCTGGGTGAAGCCCCACATTCGGCCGCCGATGGCATGCATCACGTGGTGCGTGAGGTCGGCCGAGAACCCGCCGGTCAAGAACATGCCAGCGAATGACTCCATGTAATCCAGCACGGCGGCTGTCTTGGTGGTGCGGGATTCAATCGCCTGGCGGGCCCACGGGTGCAGCTGCAGCGCGCGTCGCGCCGACAGTACCCGCAACCGCACGGTAGTCTTCCAGTCCGCATCGGGTACCGGGGGTCAATCTCGCCGATGAGGCTCGCGACCATCCCGTCGAGTAACTCCTCTTTGTTGGCGACGTGCTTGTAGAGCGCCATCGGCACCACGCCAAGCTCTTCGGCGAGCCGGCGCATGCTGAGCGACTCGAATCCCGCATCGTCAGCGAGTGCGACGGCGGCCCGCAGCACCCGTTCCCGGTTCAGGGGCGTGCGGCGGGTGGCCTCCAGCTGCTGAGTCATCCGCACAACCTTTCCCTAGCAGTTACCTCTTGACAAGTGTACCGCGTACACCTAGCGTTGGGCGCGTCAGGTGTACGCCGTACACCTCAAAATTGAGGACCAGGCGAATGACAACAAGAACCAGTACCTCCCGCCCGTCCGTCAGGCGCCCCGGGCCCCAGTGGCCTGTACCGGCGGCACTGATCCTCCTGAGCCTGATTCCGGTGATCGCCGGGGCGGCAAGACTGACGGAGCTGACCGGCGGCGCCGCCATCACACCGCAGAACACCCGGTTCTTTGCCTCGCCCGTCCCCGTGGTCATCCACATCGTCAGTGTCACCATCTACAGCCTGCTTGGGGCGTTCCAGTTCGTCCCCGCCCTGCGGGGCAGGCGCGGCTGGCACCGTGCCGCCGGCGCGATCCTCATTCCGGCCGGCCTGCTCGCCGCGCTCTCCGGCATTTGGATGTCGGCTTTCTACCCTCCCGGACGGCGCCACCGACGTGCCGATTCGGATCTTCTTCGGTTCGGCCATGCTGGCCAGCCTCATTCTGGGCATCGATGCGATCCGGCGCCGGGATTTCGTGCGGCACGGCGCGTGGATGACACGCGGTTATGCCATCGGCGTGGCCGCGGGAACGCAGGCCGTGGTGATCTCCGCCTGGCTTCTGCTCGTGGGCACCCCCGACAAGTGGACCAAGGCACTGCTGATGGCGGCGGCCTGGGTGATCAACCTCGCCGTCGCCGAGTACGTCATCCGACGGCGCGCCAGAATGTCCGGCCGGATGGTGCGTAGTGCCGCCGCCCGGTCCGGGCCGGCGCGGGAGCCTCGCGATGAAGGCTGCCGTTGCGTCCTTCGAACGTCTTAATTCGACATCTGAATGCCCTCGGGAGCGGCTAGCTCCGTAACATTGGAGCTATTACGGTCTCCAACTTGCCAAGTTCACTGAAAAGGACTATTGGATGTCACTCGAATCATTGCCCGTCCTGGACTTCTCCCGTTTGAGCGCAGGTCCGGAGGAGGCCGCGCGGTTTCGTGATGAGCTTCGCGACGCCATGCACGAAGTGGGATTCCTCTACCTGGCCGGACACGGGATCCCGCAGGAGCTGACGGATTCCATGCTTGACGTGTCCCGGCGCTTCTTCGAGCTGCCCGACGAGCAGAAGCTCGCCGTCGAGAACGTCCACAGCCCGCAGTTCCGTGGCTACACGAGGGTCGGCGGCGAGCTCACGGACGGTGCGGTGGACTGGCGCGAGCAGATCGATATCGGCGTCGAGCGTGCTGCCGTGGAGCCGGGGCCCGGCGTCGCCGATTATTGGCGTCTTGAGGGCCCCAATCTGTGGCCGGACGCCCTGCCCGAAATGCGGGGGATTGTCACCGAGTGGACCGAGCGGCTGAGTGCCATCTCGCTGACCCTCCTGCGGGAGCTGGCGGTGTCCCTCGGGGCGCCCGAGGACACCTTCGACGAGGCCTTCGCCTCGCGTGCCTTCCCGGTGCTCAAGATCGTGCGGTACCCGGGGAGTCCAACCCGGAGCCCAAGCAGGGTGTAGGGTCCCACCGCGACGGCGGGGTCCTGACGCTGCTCCTTGTGGAGCCCGGAAAGGGCGGACTGCAGGTGGAGTACAAGGGACAATGGATCGACGCCCCGCAGGTTCCGGGTACGTTCGTCGTCAATATCGGCGAGATGCTCGAACTGGCCACGAACGGCTACCTCAAGGCGACCCTGCACCGCGTGATCTCTCCTCTGCGGGGCACAGACCGGATTTCGCTTCCATTCTTCTTCAACCCCGCCCTGGACGCGACGATGCCGCAGCTCGCGGTGAGCCCGGAGTTCCAAGCCAAGGCGCGCGGCCTGTCCGTCGATCCGACAAACAGCCCGATCCTGGAAACCTATGGAGACAATGCCCTCCGCTACCGGCTCCGGGCCCACCCCAATGTCGTCGCTGAGCACCACTCGGATCTGCAGACGGCCTGAGCCGCCCAACGGTGTCGCTGGGCGTCTGGCCACTTCACCAGCCACGTCGCCGGCCACTGCGCCGGTGACGGCTAGACTGCGGGTGCCAGAGCAGGTCCATGACGATTCGGGGGACGCTTGTTGAACCGCAGCCAACTGCTCTTTATGTTGGGAATACTCCTGACGGTCGTCGGTGTAGCGGTGGCCTTTACCGTCCGTGCTCTGTCGTTCGCCCGATACATGCACCTTGAGGATCTGGGTCTGGACGTGGATCCGGCCGTGGGACCGGACCTGTTCGCCCTGCTCGTCGCGCCAACGGTGGCCGAGCGGACGTTCTTCTACTTGTCCGTGGGCCTTGTCCCCGTTGGCCTGGTCCTGCTGATTGTGGGTTGGCGGCATCGGTCGCGGCCTGCCCGCTAGTTCCTTTGGGGCAGCGGGATCCACGGCACATGGAGGGTCCTCCTCCGGGACTCATCACGTTGTGAGCTGCGGGAAACTGACGCCGTGCCGCCGGCGATAAAGTGTCGCAGGTGCCCGATAGCGTGTATTCATGGACGGCAAGCAGGGGCCCGACGCATTTCAACCGGCTGGAACACTTCATCCGGCTGACGCAGTGCCGCAAGCCCGCGCAATTCAGCAAGCCGGCGCAGGTGAGCCGGCAGTGGGGTGCGGCTCCGCTTCTGCCGGCCTGGCGCTGAGCGGCGACGTGGCTGAACTGAACGGCGCACAACTGATTGCTGAAATCCGGGCCCTGGAAGACCAAAGTCTGCCCTGGCTGCCCGCCAGGCACGTTTGTCCGTCGCCTTCGACCTGCTGCAGCGCCGCGAACAGGCCGACGCCGGGATGCCCGCGGCCGAGCTCGGCACCGGGGTCGGCGCGCAGATCGCCCTCGCCCGGCGCGAATCCCCGGCCAAGGGCGGCCGGCTCCTCGGCCTGGCCAAGGCCCTGGTCACCGAAATGCCCCACGCCTTGGCTGCGTTGGAGGCCGGGCAGCTCAACGAATGGCGCACCACCCTCCTGGTGAAGGAAACCGCGGGCCTGACCGCGGAGGACCGCACCGCCGTCGACGCCGAGCTCGCCGCCGACACCGGAACGTTCGACGGCGCCGGGGACCGGCGCATCGTCGCCGCGGCCCGGGCCGCCGCCTACCGCCGGGACCCGCGCACCGTCACGCAGCGGGCCAGCCACGCCGCCGCCGAACGGCACGTCAGCCTCCGCCCGGCCCCGGACACCATGTGCTACGTCACCGCCCTGCTCCCCGCCGGCCAGGGCGTCGCGATGGACGCCGCGCTGACCCGGCACGCCGACACCCTCCGCAACACCGGGGACCCCGCACCCGCGGCCAACTCATAACCGACACCCTGGTCGAACGCACCACCGGCACCCCCGGCGGGATCACCGGCATCGAACTCCAACTCGTCATGACCGACCGCACCCTCCTCCAGGGCGACAGCGAACCCGCCCGGCTCCCCGGCTACGGCATCGTCCCCGCCACCTGGGCCCGCGACCTCCTCACCCGGGATACGGCCAGGGACACCGACACCGACGGGGACAAAGCCTTCAACGTCTGGCTCCGCCGGCTCTACACCGCCCCCGGCACCGGCGAACTCACCGCCATGGACTCCCGCGCCCGGCTCTTCCCGCCCGGACTCCGCCGCTTCATCCAGGCCCGGGACGACACCTGCCGCACCCCGTACTGCGACGCCCCGATCCGCCACTTCGACCACATCATCCCCTGGCACCGCGGCGGACCCACCACCCGGGACAACGGCGCCGGACTCTGCGAAGCCTGCAACCAGACCAAAGAAACCCCCGGATGGAGTGTCCGGCCCCGGCCCGGCCCCAGACGCAGCACCGAGATCCGGACCCCCACCGGCCACACCTACCACTCCACCGCACCCCCACTACCCGGGACGGGTTCGACCGGCTCGCTGCCCAACAGAGCCGCGCCGGCCACCGACACCAGCCGCCACCGCCGCAAACTCCGACACCACGCGAAGACCCTCAAACGCGCCGGCAGTCGACTGTCCTCGGCCGCGTAGGGGTCAGGGCGGAGGCTTCCCGAGCAGTCGGGGCCAGTGCGTGGACTAATCCACGGCGTCCTGGGGACTACCGGGGCTTACCGCGCTATGGTCAGCGGTTTCATCGGTATCACGCACGACACCCGTTCAAGAGTGCGCGCCGCTCCTGCACCGGTGACCCGGTTGTTCCTGCCCGTGTCGTCGCACCAGTCGATGTTGAAGGGCATCGCCGTGATGACTGACTCTCCGGCGGCGGTCCCCGCCGGTACTTTAAAGACGTAGCTGAAGCCGCCGGCGTCGTTCATTGGGGCGGTCGTATCCAAGACCTCCACTCCAGCGACGTCGGTCATGGTCACCTGGATGCGGGCATTCCCGCCGTAACGCGGATCGCAGTCGGCGTCCGGCGCTGTGACGGTGACAGTGTCGCCCGGTTTAGCACTCGAAGGAGTCACGGCAAATGCCGGCGGGAAGCAAGGCGGTTCCCCGTTCCCAGGGAAGGAGGACGCGCAACCTGAGACCCCGGTAGCAAAGAGCAGGGCACCCGCCGGCAGAAATGCCCGGAACAAGCGGCCGGTCCGGCGGACCGGATGCCCGGTACGGGCTGCCATAGCTTCACGCACTGCTGGGTCCTGCTCGCCGGACGGCGAATCCGACGAGAGCCAATAATGCGAGGCCGCTTGCCAAATAGAGCATTCCACCCCAGAGGGCGTGATCGCCTCCCGACGTGGCGAAGGCATCAGCGATGCCCATGCCGCCCGTAAACGCCACAAACATGTGGGACGGCGCCGCGAATACGAGCAATGCCAGATAGCCGGCAATGACGTGGCGCGCGCGTGGAGCTCTCTCAAGGATCGTGCCGATCAGGGCCACCAAAGCCAAGGCGACCCCGACAGCACTCCAAGCGATCACCCGTGGCGCCCCCAGAGTCTCGCCGGCGGCGTCCAGGGCTACGTAGATTTCGCTTAGGGTTGCGCCCGGCACCGCCGCCAGCGGATTCCACACGAGGGTCTGGTAGGCGCCGGCGATCGCATACGCGGTCAGCACCGCGGAGCCGACACCCGCGGCGAGGACCGCTCGTCGCTTTGGAACATTGCCTCCTTGATCCATGGGCAAAAGCTACCACCAGCGGGTGTCCTTCCGGGGTAAACGGGTGGATACCCGTCAATTGAGCGGGAGAACGAAGTAGAGGGAGACCACGTCGGCCAACTAGTGGACAATTCTCATCTCGTGCGAGGTCTGGTTGAGTCGCCGTCCGCCGTCGGGAACGACTGTCACAATGTCCTCGATCCGTACGCCGAACCTGCCCGGCAGGTAGATTCCGGGTTCGATCGAGAAGCACATGCCGGGGTGGAGGATCTGGGTTTCGCCCTCGACCATGTACGGCGGTTCGTGAGTGGTCAGTCCGATTCCGTGCCCGACGCGGTGAATGAAGTAGTCGCCGTAGCCTGCTTCGGTGATCACCGCCCGGGACACGCGATCGATCTCCTGGCACTCGACGCCTGGCCGTACGGCCTCGAACCCGGCCTGCTGTGCGTGTCTGACGACGTCGTGAACCTCGCGCTCCTCGGCGGTGGGTTCGCCAACGTGCACGGTCCGCGTCGTGTCTGATCCGTAGCCGTGTTTGAGACCGCCGAAGTCGAGCACCACCATGTCTCCCTCCTCGATGATCCGCGGGCCAATCTCGTGGTGCGGGTTGGCTCCGTTCGGACCCGAACCGACGACGGTGAAGTCCACCTGCGAATGACCGAATTGGCGCAGTAGGTCGGCGAGATCAGAGCCGACGTCGGTCTCGCTGCGCCCGGCGAACCGCAAAGTGACGATCTCCTCGTACGCCCGGTCGGCGGCCGCGCCAGCCGCCGCGAGCCGCTCGATCTCGTCGTCATCCTTGATGGCCCGAAGCATCGGCAATGCGGTCGTCATCGAGACGTAGGACGACTTGGGCAATCGATCCTGCAGGCCGAGGAGGTGCATGGCCCAGGCCGAGTCGGAGACGGCATAACTTCCGGTGCCGGCCACGAGCGTCGCAGATTCCGTGTAGGGGTCGCTCCCGTCGGTCCAGTCGGTGATCCGCAGAATCGAGGCGCCGGCGGCTGCTTCCGCGTCGGGTCTCTCGAGCCTCGGAACGATCATGGCGGGTTCCGCGTCGACGGGGATCACCAGCATAGTGATGCGTTCTGTGATGGCGACGGGTGCGTACCCGGTGAGGTACAGCAGGTCCGGCCCGGGAGTGACCAGGATGCCGTCGAGCCCGGCGTCATGGGCGGCCTGGGCCGCTCGGCGCAACCGTTCGGCGAAGTCATCGGCGGTGAACGGAGCCGGCTCGGAAAGGCTGCGATGATCGCTCATGGTTCGAATTCTGGTGCGCGGGGCATCACTGGTCAACCCATCGCCCGGACAGCCGCCGCTTCGGCGCAGCCATTGCGCCAAAAGAAGCCGGACCATCCGCGAATCCCCGGGTAAGCGGAGCACTGGCAGGCGCAGACTTCGGAACCTGCTGGGCACTCTTCCGGTCGATGGCTATCCTGACGATATGGACGTGCTGATGGCGCCCGGTGCAGGCATCCTGTGATGGGTCCTTCCGAGTACAACCGGGCGGCCCAGGCGGACGGGTGGCCGGACGGCCCGGTGGTGCTGGGAGTGGCCTGGGAACCGTCCGGGCAGTTGATCCGCGCAGCCGCGGACCTGGCCGCAACGCTGGGCACACATTTGATCTGCGCCTACGTGGACCCGGCCAGCTACCTCACGGAGTGGGAACCCGCAGACCTCAGGGAAAGCGCATCGTTGGATCCGGCCGCCAACAGTGAGACGGATTTCCCCTCGAGCCACGTTCGCGAGATTCTCCAGGTTCTCTTGGGGCAGCCTGGGGAGAAATGGTCGTTCCGGGTGTTGAATGGAGCCGTCGCACTGGCGCTTGGCGGCTTGCGGCCAGCACGGACGCCTCGTTGCTGATCGTTGGCGGGCCTCGGCCCGGACGGTTCGCTGCCGTGGAGCGGATGCTGGAGGGATCCGTCGGAATGGACCTGGCGGGTCTGCAACGCACGCCCGTGCTGGTCATTCCACGGCCTGGCCGCTAACGCCCGGGTGCCCGTAGGCGCCTATCTCCAGTGGAGGGCCCGGGCGGCGACGAGCTCCAGGTGCGGAAGAAAGTCCCGCGGGATTCCTCACCAGCCTGCTGTTCGAGGGAGTGCAGCCGGCCGTAGGTGAAAGCGTCGGTCCCGGGGCCGCTGGCGGCCAGTTCGCGCAGCAGGTCCCGGGTGACGACGCTGTCATGGTGATCGCCAAGGATCTCTTGAATCTCCTCCGCGGCACGTGCCAGCGCGCTGGCCGGTTTGCCGAATACCGGGGCGGCCGCTTCCGCAGCATAGCGCAGCCGCTTGGCGCTCTTCCGGACCTCGTGGAGTGCGGCGTCCTCGGCCGGGCTGGAGGTCTCGGCGTCGAGGGAACGCACTTCCTTTTTCAGGCGCTTGCGCTGCTTCGAGACGAGCGGCCCACCGTCTGGACGGCGTCCTTCCCTGCCTTTTCGGTCAGCGGAGGGTCCGCCAGGAACGCGTCCAGTGAATCGAGGAGGCGGAAGTAGCGGGCACTCTTCAGCGCAGCGAGACCCTTCGCCCGGCCCTGCGGGCGGCAGCATCGAAATGCTCCTCGACGTTCTTTGCCACCGGTCCCAGCAGCAGCTCCGGCGGTTCGGCGCCGATGAGTTCCAGCAGTCGCGCCCGCATCACCTCGTTGTCCCTGGCTTCGCCCACAGTACCGGCCAGCCACTGAAGTTCTGAGCGCAGCGATCCGGTGACGTCGGGGTCGGCAAGTTTCCGGAAAGTGGCCAGCACGGATCGCATCCGGCGCGCGGCCACCCTGAGTTGATGGACCGCATCCGGAGCGTTCTCCCGGACTCCGGGGTCATGCTTCTTGAGCGCCTCAACCTGTTGCCTCAGGTAGGAAAGTAGCACTGCCGACGCCGGTCCCGTCGGGTCCGGCGCAGAGGCTGGTTCCTCGCCCGCGGGTACTGCCTGCCCAAGCCGCGGGCGAGCTTGGAGGGCAGCTCCGACGGATGATGGCCCGTCTCCGCGAAAAGCGCGTCGGCGTCCTTAAGCAGCCGCTTGGGTCCGTCGACAAGTTCGACCTCCCATTCCCGCCAGGTGGCCTGCTCCTTCGGCTCCAACAGGGTTCGCGAGTCCACCCGGTCGTCGCTGAAGTCAGCAAGGGCGGTCCCGTCGGCTGCCACGAGGCGCCGGATGGTGCGCCTGGTCTTCAGCTTGGCTACCGGGATCACGTCCTGGTCCCTTGTGTGGACCTGGACGAGTCGTCGCAGCCGCCGGGGCACGGATTCCGGGTTCTTGCCCAGCCGCACGGTGAATTCCCGACGTTCCCCAACCGCGACAGGAAGCTTCAGGTGCCATCCGTCGTCGTGTCCGCCGGTCCGCCGGCGGAGCGTGATCCCGCGGGACGCCAGCGCCAGGCCGGCAGTATCGAAATAGACGGCGTCAAGCGATTCGTCCTCGGGTGCCTCCACCCGGCCCACCCCGGCAACGACTCCAGCACCGGCAGCTCGTCGCCCTCGCCGACGTCGTACTTTCGCTCCACTTCGAGCATCTCGGAGTCGGTCATGGCACAGCGTAGGCCCCGGGGTGATCCAGCGGCATGAGTCAAAGGTCCCGGACTTGAGCCCCGCGGATCCGGTGCTGCAACGCCCGAGGACCTTGCACCAGTTCATTGCGGAACCCGGCGACCCCGGCTTTGTAGGCACAATGGAAGCGTGACTTCTCCGCCGCCCCCTGCTCCCGTGCCCTTCGACCTGGGGACTATCGGTGCCGGCCTGGCGTTCGGCCGCGCACTAGGCGAGCTGGCCGACGTGCTGCAGGCCCGGGTCCCCAACGCAACCGCCGTGGTGCAGGCGCCCCCGGGAACGGGCAAGACGACTCTGGTTCCGCCGTTGCTGGCCAACCTCGCCTTCGGTGATGAGCGGGGCCCGGGCCGGGAGAAGCGTCCGCGCATCATTGTCACCCAGCCGCGCCGGGTTGCAGCGCGTTCGGCGGCCCGGCGCCTCGCCGCGTTGGACGGCAGCCGGTTGGGGGACCGCGTGGGGTACACGGTCCGCGGGGAACGCCAGGCCGGTACCGGCACCATCATTGAATTTGTCACGCCAGGCATCCTGTTGAACCGTCTGCTCGCTGATCCGGGGCTGGAGACCGTCAGCGCCGTCATCCTCGACGAAGTGCACGAACGCGGACTCGAGACAGATTTGCTGCTCGGCATGCTCAACGAGGTCCGCCAGTTGCGGGCCGACCTTACGCTCGTCGCCATGTCCGCCACCCTGGACGCGCCGCGTTTTGCCGCATTGATCGGAGACGCCGGGGAGCCGGAAGACACCGGAAACCACGACGGAGCCGGGCCGGCGCCCGTCGTCGACTGCCCGTCCGCGCTGTACCCGCTGGAGGTGGAGTGGGTGCCGCAGCGGCGCCCCGGCTGGATGAACGGGGGTGACGCGCGCCTTCCTGGACCATGTGGCGGACACGGCCGCGTCGTCTCATGCCCAGGCACTCGCCTCCGGCACGGACCTCGACGCCCTGGTGTTCGTCCCGGGGGCATGGGAAGTGTCCTATGTCGCCGGACGGCTGCGCGGCCGGGCGGGCGCGGAGATCCTGGAGCTTCACGGGCAGGTGGGCCCGGCGGAGCAGGACCGCGCCGTTTCCGGGCGGGAGCCCGGCGGAAGCCCGCGGATCATCGTGGCAACGTCCCTCGCTGAATCCTCCCTGACCGTCCCGGGAGTCCGGCTGGTCATCGACTCGGGGCTGTCGCGGGAGCCCCGACGGGACGCCGGCCGGGGTATGTCCGGCCTCGTCACCGTGTCCTGCTCCCGGGCCTCCGCCGAACAGCGGGCCGGGCGGGCGGCCCGCCAGGGACCTGGACGGGTGGTGCGCTGCTACGACCAGAAGACCTACGGTGCCTCCCCGGCGCACCCGACGCCGGAGATCGCCGTCGCGGACCTGACCGGGGCAGCCCTGGTCCTCGCCTGCTGGGGGTCTCCCGGCGGCCGTGGACTCTCGCTACCCGACGTGCCGCCGCAGGCTGCGATGGACGACGCCGTCGAGGTGCTGCGGGAGCTCGGTGCGGTCGGTGCGGACGGCCTCGCCAGCGATCTGGGCAAGGCACTGGCCCGGGTTCCCGCCGACCCCGGGTGGCCCGGGCCCTGTTGGACGGGGCCGCCGTCGTGGGGGACCGCACGGCCGCGGAAGCCGTCGCCCTGGTCGCCGGGGACCAGCGCGCGCCGGGCGCCGATCTCCCGCGCCTCCTGGCCGCCCTGCGGTCCGGCAAGGACCCGGCGTCCCGGCGCTGGGCGGAGGACGTCCGGCGGATGCAGGCGATCGCGCGCCAGGAGAGAGAAGGTGTCGCCGCTCCCGCCATGCCCGCGGAGGTGACCGCCGCGGAGGCGGTCGGGTTCGTCGTGGCCCTCGCGTTCCCGGACCGTATCGCGCGCAGGGTCCCCGGCGAAGGTCCGGAGCGGTACCTGCTCAGCTCCGGCACGCGGGCAGGCCTTCCGGCCGGAAGCTCCCTGTCCGGGCACGAATGGCTCGCCGTCGCCGAGGTCTCCCGGGCCCAGGGACGCGACGCGGCGGGAACCGGCGCCGTCATCCGGTCCGCGGCACCCCTGGCGGCGGACACGGCCGCGGCCGCCGCCCGGCATCTCCTGAGCGACGCCGTGGAGGCCCGCTTCAGCCAGGGCCGGGTCACGGCCCGGAAAGAACGCCGGCTGGGCGCGATCGTCCTTTCCTCCACCCCGGTACGCCCCTCAGCCGAGGAAGGCCGGGCCGCGGTTGCCAGGGCGCTGGAGAAGGACGGGTTGGGAAGCCTCGGTTGGTCGACGGCGGCAGACGCGCTGCGCCGCAGGCTTGCCCTGGTGCGGCGGGAACTCGGGGACCCGTGGCCGGACGTATCGGAGCAGGCGCTGCTGGCCCGGCTCGAGGAGTGGCTGGCGCCGGAACTGCAGGCGCTGGCGGGTGGCGCAGCCACGAGCAGCATCGACCTGGCCGAGCCGTTGCGGCGGCTCCTGCCGTGGCCCGACGCCGGCCGGCTCGGGGAGCTGGTGCCGGAACGGCTGGAAGTGCCGAGCGGCTCCTGGGTGAGGATCGACTACCCGGAGGTGGGTGACGATGGCGGCCGCCCGGTGGTGGCCGTCAAGCTGCAGGAATGCTTCGGCTGGGACCGGACGCCGCGGCTGGTGGGCGGCAGGGTGCCGGTGCTGTTCCACCTGCTTTCGCCCGCCCGGAGGCCCTGGCCGTGACGGACGACCTGGCGTCGTTTTGGTCCGGGCCCTATGCGCAGGTCCGTGCCGAGATGCGCGGCCGGTACCCCGGCATCCCTGGCCGGAGGATCCGTGGACGGCTCCGGCGACCGCCCGGACCAAGAGCAGGAGCTGATTCCGGGCGGCTGTTACGTCATTGTGACGTGGCTCACGGCGTGTTGGGTATCCTGATAGCGGTCAGGAAGTCGGCCGTTCATGCTTCACAGGGGATATTTATTATGACCAGCAATCTCGACATCAACGTCGCTGTCGATCTCAGCTCGAAACCCGCACTCGTGTCACCGGTGGGCCATCTGCCCGGAACAGGCAAGGCCCATCGGGCGGGTGCCGTATGAGGCCCGCAGCGGCTCTCGGCTACGGTTCCCTCGTGCACAGCCACGGAGCGGAGTTGATGTTCGATTCCTTCCGCCGCTGGCCCCTGGTTCCCTCCTCGCAGTTGGTGCGGCTCCGCTCGGCGCTGCTGCAGTGCGTCGAGCTGGCCTCACCGGACACCGGCAGGGACCTCTCGGAGTCTGCCGGAAAGCTGTTGCAGCTTGTCACCGATGAGCTGGAGCGCCGCAATGACCCATCGGCCGGGCCCGCGGTCCCGCCGGCAGGCTTTCGGCGGACGGCGCGGCGGCGACCCTACGCATAAACAGTGGGGATGGCCGGTTCGCCGCGCTGGAGCCGGTTGACGACGTCGGGCAGTTCGGCCATGGTCGCGGTGTGCCGTTCCCGGGCCCGCGCCACGCCCTCCGCCCCGGTCCATCCCGGCAGGAGCTCTCCAGCGCGGATGAACTGTCGCAGCAGGGGCCTGCTGCGGGGTTCTTCCGCCGGCGGGTGGCCGACCCCAGAACCTCGTGGGTGGCCGTGCCCGAGTCGTCGAGCCGGCGCGCCGCGTACTTCCGCCCGCCAACATTGATCTTGTTCTTGGAGCTCTTGGCGACCGCGACGAACTCCCCGGCGTCGTTGGTCCGGCTGACCAGTTTGTAGACCATGCCGGCGGTGGGGGCGCCGGAACCCGTGACCAGCGCCGTGCCGATGCCGTAGGCGTCGGCCGGGGCAGCCCGGAGCGCCGCGACGGAGTATTCGTCCAGATCGGACGTGACCACAATCTTCGTGTGCACGTTGCCCAGCCGGTCCAGCAGCTCACGGACCCATGTGGCCTGTGCCACCAGGTCGCCGGAATCGAGCCGGACCGCGCCCAGTTTGTCGCCGGCGAGTTCGACGGCGGTATGGACGGCCGCCTCGACGTCGTACGTGTCCACCAGCAGCGTGGTTCCGGGCCCCAACGACTCCAGCTGCGCGCGGAACGCGTCACGTTCGGTGTCGTGCAGGAGGGTAAAGGAATGTGCCGCCGTGCCGACTGTCCGGAGGCCGAAGCGCCGGCCGGCTTCCAGGTTGGACGTCGCGACGAAGCCCGCGATAACGGCGGCGCGGGCGGCCGCGGCGGCGGCTTCCTCGTGGGCCCGGCGGGAACCCATTTCAAAGCAGGGTCTGCCACCCGCCGCGCTGACCATCCGGGAGGCCGCCGAGGCAATGGCGGTGTCGTGGTTGAGGACGGACAGGACCAGGGTTTCCAGGATGCAGGCCTCGGCGAACGTGGATTCCACAATCAGGACCGGGGAGTAGGGGAAGTACGCCTCGCCTTCCGGGTAGCCCCAGACGTCGCCGGAAAACCGGAAGTCCGCGAGGCGGTCCAGGGTATCGCCGTTGACGACGCCGGTCCGGGCCAGGAAGTCCAGCTCCGGCGGGCCAAAGCGGAAACGGGCGATGCCCTCCAGCAGCCGGCCCGTCCCGGCGACGATCCCGTACCGGCGTCCCTCCGGCAGTGCGCGGGCGAATGCCTCAAACACGGTTTTCCGCCCGGACGCGCCGGAGTGGAGGGCCGCCTGCAGCATGGTCAGTTCGTAGTGGTCTGTGCAGAGGGACGTAACGGGGCCGTCCCGGAACGGCGTGGTGTCCATGATTCACCGTAGTCCTCCGCGTGCCCGCCGTCAGCGGCTATTCAGTTGCTGCTGGTCTGGGGGTACCTTTGTCCCCATGGTCAGGGAAGAAGCCACGGTCACTGTCAGCAGCCCCAGCGGAGAGCGCGAGCTGCGGATTTCCAGCCCCGGCAGGGTTCTCTGGCCGCAGCTCGGGCTCACCAAGCTGGATCTCGCCCGGTACATCGTCGACGTCGGGGATGCTTTCCTGGCGGCGAACGGCGGCCGTCCCGTGACCCTCCAGCGGTTCGGCGGCGACATCGACGGCGAGCAGTTCTTCTCGAAGAACCCGCCCAGGGGCGCCCCCGACTTTGTGCGCTCGGTCATGGTGGTCTACCCCAGCGGCCGCTCGCATCCGCAGCTCGTGATCGACGAGGTTGCTGCCGCGGTCTGGGCCGTGCAGATGAACACCGTGGTCTTTCACCCCTGGGCATCGCGGGCCGGCAACCCGGACAATCCCGACCAGCTCAGGATCGACCTCGATCCGCAGCCCGGCACCGGGTTCGAGGATGCGGTCCCGGCCGCGCAGGCACTGCGATCCGTGCTGTCCGAGGCGGGGCTGGAATCCTTCATCAAGACGTCCGGCAACCGGGGGCTCCACGTGTTCGCCCCGATCGAGCCCGTCCGCGAGTTCCTCGACGTGCGGCATGCGGTGATCGCCGCCGCCCGCGAACTGGAGCGGCGGATGCCGGAGAAGGTCACCACCGCCTGGTGGAAGGAGGAACGGGGCACTCGGATTTTCGTCGACTTCAACCAAGCGAACCGCGACCGCACAATGGCCGGGGCCTATAGCCCGCGCGCCCTGCCCGGTGCCACGGTTTCCTGCCCGATCAGCTGGGAGGAGCTGGAGCACGTCACCACCAAGGACTTCACCATCGTCACCGTGCCGCAGCGGCTCAAGGCGACGGGGGACCCGTGGGCCTCCATGCATGCGAACCCCGGCACGATCGACGTTCTTCTCGAGTGGTGGGAGCGTGACCTGTTGTCCGGGCTGGGGAGCTGCCCTTCCTCCGGACTTCCCCAAGATGCCGGGTGAGCCGATGCGGGTGCAGCCCAGCCGGGCCAAGACCAAGGACTAGTTCCCGGGCGGACTAAACGCCCAGCAGCCGCTGGCCGTTGAACCAGCAGACCGCCCGCAGCCAGTGGTCGTCCAGGCCGGGTTCCTTGTCCCGGAGCCGTTCCAGCACCTCCAGCTGGTGGGCGTACGGGTACGGGATGTTCGGGAAGTCACTGCCGAGCACAATCCGTTCGGGCATCCCGGCCAGCTGTGCCAGGAGCTCAGGCGGGAAGGGGCGGCCGCCTCGAAGAAGTCCGTGAACACCATGGTGGTGTCCAAGTGGACGCGCGGATACCGCTCCGCGAGGTCCAGGAACTCGCCGTACTCAGGTGCCCCCAGATGGGCGACGACGGCGGTCAGCCGGGGATGGCGGCGCATCACACCCTCGAGCTTGTCGGGGCCGGTGAAGCCCGGCCGCGGGACGGGGCCGCTGCCGACGTGCACCACCACCGGAATGCCGGCCTCGGCCAGCACGCCCCACACCGGGTCGAGTATCGGCTCGCGCAGATCGAATCCGCCCACCTGCGCGTGGATCTTAAACACCCGTGCACCGCGTTCCAGGGCCGACTGTACCTGCTCCAGGACGCCTTCCTCCGGGAAGAACGTGGCGCTGGGGACGCAGTCCGGCTCTGTGGCGGCCAGCTCGAGCGCGAAGTCGGTGAGGTCCGCCGCCATACCCGGACGGTGGGCGTACGTCAGGGCCGTAAAATGCCGCAGCCCCAGCCGGCGCAGTTGGTCCAGCCGGGTGGCCTCGTCCGAACGGTAGGTGATGGGCCAGGGACGGCCGATGAGCGGACCGGCCTCATCGAAGTGCGCCCACACGCGCTGCAGCATCCGTTCGGGGAGGAAATGCGTGTGGATGTCGATCAGGCCCGGGAGTCCGAGCCCTCCCCACCACTGCGGTACGTCTGTGTCCCGCATCGTTTCCACCTGGTCTCCTCATCGACGTCGTCGTCCGCCAAACCCGGCCGCGCGGCCCAGACTAGTCTGCCATTAGAGACTGGCAGCGGGAAACTACCGCCGCTGCGCCCGGAGGATCCCCCGTACGGTGTATCCGACGGCACAGACAAGTGGTGCCAGTCCGGCCAGCAGGGCGATGGTGTTGGGCCGGAACGCCACGTGCCCGCTCGCGTTGCGGCTGTAGACGCCGAGCGGGAGCACAAAGCCGCCGCCTCCTCCTCCGGCGGCATTTTCCTGGCCGCCGTCGATGGTGTTGCTTCCGGCTTCGGAGGCGCCGCCACCGCCAAATCCAAAGGACACCAGGGCGACGGGGACCAGTTCCTCCCCGTCCACCTTGACGGCCGGGCCGTAGGCCCGGGATACACCCACATTTTTGAACGTCTCCGCAAGGGAGGAAAGTGCTTCAGTCATGGCACCGACGATAGGCGTGCAACCCGGGGAGCGCCAGAGCCGTTTGCCCTGGAACGCAAATGCCCTGGAACGCAAATGTCCTGCAACGCTTACGACTTGGAGCGGCTGGCCCGGCAGGGCCTTCCGACCCCTATTTTCCCGCCCGGCGTGGAAATAGATTGGGACCGGACTATCGCACCGTAAGAGAGGCCATGATCATGACGAAACAGACTGGGGTGGCGCCGCGGCTGGCGGAAGTGCTCGCCATCGTCCTGGGCGCCGAGGAAATCCCGCTGCGGCTGAAAGCCTGGGACGGCTCGGAGGCCGGACCGGACGGCGCGCCGGTGCTCGAGTTCCGGTCCCGGCGGGCTTTGCGCCGGATGCTGTGGTCTCCCGGTCAACTGGGCCTCAGCCGCGCCTACGTTGCGGGGGACGTCGACGCCCCGGGCGACGTCTTCGCCAGTTTCGCCGCCCTCAGCTCCAACGGCAAGTTCGCCGAGCCGGGACCGTTCCGTCGTCCCACCGTCCGCGAACTCGCGACAATCCTGAAGAACGCCGCCCTGCTCGGCGCCCTTGGACCCAACCCGGCACCCCCGCCGGAGGAAGCAAAGCCGGTCCGCGCCGGCCGGCGGCACACGCGGAAGCGTGATGCGGCGGCCATCTCCCACCACTACGACGTCGGCAACGATTTTTACGCCCTTGTCCTTGGCCCGTCCATGGTCTATTCCTGCGCGGTGTGGGAGGACGAACGCACCGGGCTCGAAGCGGCGCAGGCCGCCAAAATCGACCTGGTCTGCCGGAAGCTCGGACTGCAACCGGGCATGCGGGTGCTCGATGTCGGATGCGGGTGGGGAGTTTTGCCCTGCATGCCGCCCGGAACTACGGAGTCGACGTCGTGGGCGTGACGCTTTCCGGCGAACAGGCGACCATGGCCGGCAAGCGGGTGGCAGAGGCCGGTCTGACGGACCGGGTGGCCATCCGCGTCCAGGACTACCGCGACGTCGACGACGGGCCGTTCGACGCGATCAGTTCCATCGGCATGTCCGAGCACGTGGGCCGCGAGCAGATGCCCGCTTACGTCGCCAGGCTGCACGGGCTGCTCCGGCCGGGCGGCCGGCTGCTCAACCACGCCATTTCCTGGAACGCGGGCCCCACGGCCCCGGATCCGGACTCGTTCATCCCGCGCTACGTGTTCCCGGACGGCGAGATGCTGGGCCTCGCGGAAATGGTCGGGGCGCTGGAGGCCGGCGGACTGGAAGTGCTCGACGTCGAAGCCCTGCGCCGGCACTATGCGCTCACCCTCCGGGCCTGGGTGCAGAACCTGGAGGATCACTGGGGTGACGCCGTGCAGGCGGTAGGAGAAGGGCGGGCCAGGGTCTGGCGGCTCTACATGGCTGCCAGCGCGCTGGGCTTTGAGTCGGGCACCACCGGCGTCAACCAGATCCTCGTCCAGCGGCCCGGGGGTGCCGAGCCACCGCTGCGCCGGACCGCCTGGCTGTGAGGCCGCGGACGCCTCAGCCCTGGCCGTGCCCGGTGATGAAGGCCGCGGCGGACGCCGCCAGCGACACTCCGACTTCCCCGCGCTGCGTTTCGTTCCGGCGACCTCGAAGGTATGGCCGCCGCCGTCGCGCCACTCCAGCGTTGCCGAGGGTCCGATCCGGGCCACCACCGCCTCCAGCAGTTCGGGGTGGCGAACGGGTCGCGGGTGCCCTGCAGGAAGAGCATGGGAAGCGTCAGCCCGTAGAGGTGTTCGTCCCGGAGCTTCTCCGGCTTGCCCGGCGGATGGAGCGGGTAGCCCAGATAGACCAGCCCGGCCGCCGGCATCCCCTCGGCAACCGCCATGGAGGCCATCCGCCCGCCGAAGGACTTGCCCGCGGCCCAGAGCGGCTCGCCCGCTGACCGGCCAGCAGCCTCGGCCATGGCCGCCCGCCAGGCGGCGATGGCGGCGGGAGGCCGGTCAGGGAACTTCCGGCCGGCTTCCCGGTAGGGGAAGTTGAACCGGAGCGTGGCGATGCCCAGTTGATTGACGGCGCGGGTGAAACCGGCCAGGAACGGGTGTTCCATGCCGGCGCCGGCGCCGTGCGCGACCACCAGCGTGGCGGATGGCTGCTCAGGGCGGGCATAGACGCCCGATACGGTGGACTCGCCAACGGCGATCGTGACGGGGACTCGGGGATGGTCATGACTCCATCATGACGCCTGCAAGACGGCTAGGCTGGTGGCATGAGCAATACCGAGGTGGCCCCTCAGGAGATACTTTGCGGGACGGATGACGACGGCGTCGGCGTGGAAGTCCTGGTTCCCCGCCAGGTCCCCCTGGGCGGGCCGCGGGCCATGGACGTACGACGGACCCTGCCGCAACGCCGGCGTAGCCTCATCGGCGCCTGGTGCTTCCTGGACCACTACGGCCCGGACCGGGTGGGCGATTCCGGGGGCATGCACGTGCCGCGCCACCCGCACACCGGACTGCAAACGGTCAGTTGGCTGTTTACCGGAGAAATCGAGCACCGCGACTCGGCCGGTTTTCACGCCGCGGTGCGGCCCGGCGAGGTCAACCTGATGACCGCCGGACGCGGCATCAGCCACTCGGAGTTTTCCACGCCGGCCACCGAGGTGCTGCATGGTGCGCAGCTGTGGGTGGCGCTGCCGGACCGGGCGCGCGGGATGGAGCCCACGTTCGAGCATTTCCGCCCCGAGCCGCTCTCCGGCCCCGGCTGGACCATCCGGGTCTTTCTGGGATCGATCGCCGGCGCCAGCTCGCCGGTCACCACCCACACGCCGCTGCTCGGCGCCGAGATCCGCCTGGAACCGGGAGCGACGCTGACCCTGGATACGGATCCGTCCTTTGAGCATGGTCTGCTGGTTGACGCCGGAGCTCCCTGGTGGATGGCCGTCCGGTTGCCAAGGACCACCTCGCTTACCTGCCCGTCGGGCGCACGGCCCTCACCCTGGAGGCCGGCGACGAGCCCTGCGCGTGCTGCTGATCGGAGGCGAGCCCCTGGGCGAGAAAATCGTGATGTGGTGGAACTTCGTGGGACGGACCCATGAAGAAATCGTCGGGTTCCGGGCTCAATGGCAAGCGGAAATCGGCGTCGAGGCCCTCCGTCAGTCCATCCGGAATCCGGTGGCGAAAACGGCGGCCCGCGCTTCGGCACGTTCCCTCCGGGAGAACCGGCGCCGCTGCCGGCCCCCGCCCTCCCCAACGCCCGGCTCCGCCCCCGCGACTGATGCCTGGCAAGGACACCGTGCGCTGCGCACTCCGCACGCCAGAAACGAGAAGTCGTTGAGCGACATCACCATCCGCAATAACCCTGCACGCCTGCGCTTTGAAGTGCTCGACGGCGACGCCGCAGTCGGCCAGGCTGCCTACGTCGACGACGGCGCAACCCACCGGATTTTCTACCACACGGTCATCGACGACGGATATGGCGGCCAGGGGCTGGCCGGGCGGCTCGCGGCGCACGCGCTCGACGAGACGGTTTCCGCCGGCCTGAAGATCGTTCCGGTGTGCCCTTACATCAAGAAGTACCTGGGAAAGCACGCCCAGTACGAGGCCATGATTCAGAAGCCCACGCCCGCGCTGCTGGCGGTGCTCAAGAACGCCTTGGGGCAGCACGCCCGCGGCTGACCCGGGGCGCAGGAGGAATCCGGGTCCGCGGGCCGGCTCAGGAGTCCGGGGCGTCCGCTCCGGCCGGGGGCTGCAGGCGGGCGCCTGCGGCAAGGAGGGCCTCGATAAGCGGTGCCGGCACAGGACGGGACAGCAGGTATCCCTGCCCCAGGCGGCAGCCCAGGCCGCGGACCAGGGCCAGCTGCGCCGGGTCCTCGATGCCTTCGGCAATCGCGTCGAGGTTGAGCCTGCGCGCCAGGCCGAGAATGCCTTCCAGCATGGCAGCGGACGGTGCGTCGGAGGAACTGCCGGAGAGGAATGACCGGTCGATCTTGAGGATGTCCGCGGGCAGCTCTGCCAGGGCGCTCAGCGAGGAGTAGCCGGTCCCGAAGTCGTCGATGGCGATGCGGACGCCGAAGCCCTTCAGCCGGTTGAGGGCGGTAATGCCCCCGTCGACGCTGCTCGCCAGGGCCGTCTCGGTGACCTCCAGCACCACTTTGTCCGCCTGCGCGCCGGGATCCCGCAGGATGTTCTCGATCGCGGCGAGGTTCCTGGGGCTCGGCAGCTGCAGGGTGGAGAGATTGATGGAGACCCAGAGGTCGTGGCAGTGGGCCATCGAGTCACGCCACCGGGCGGCCTGCCGGCTGGCAGTGCTCAGCACCCAGCAGCCGATAGCTTCGATGTCGCCGGTTTCTTCGGCGAGCGGGATGAATTCGCCGGGCTCCAGAAGCCCCAGCGTTGGATGATCCCACCGCACCAGCGCCTCCACGCCCAGAATTTCCCCGCTGCGCAGGTCGGCCACGGGCTGGTATTCGAGCCGAAGCTGCCGCTGGGTCACTGCCGCAGCCAGGTCGGCCCGAAGGGCGGCGCGGTGCGTCATCCTGTCATAGCCCTCGGCATCGAAGCGCTGGTAGCGCCCCTTGCCGTTTTGTTTGGCCGAATACATCGCGAAGTCGGCCTGCCGCAGCAGCTCGGCGGGATCGCCGGTTTCCGGACGGCGCTGTGCAGCTCCCATGCTCACCGAAACATTCAACCGGACTTCACCGACAGAGAACGGGGCACGGAGTGTGTCATGGATCCGCTCCGCGATCCCGGAGGTGACGGAACCGTCGGCGTCGTCGCTGACCACAATCGCAAACTCGTCGCCGCCGAGGCGGGCGGCGAGATCGTGGGACCGCACGCAGCCCTGCAGCCGGCCGGCCAGTTGGACCAGCAGGGCGTCGCCGCCCTCGTGCCCGAGTGAATCGTTGACGTCCTTGAAGTCGTCGACATCAATGATCAACAGTCCCTCGTGCCGGGAGCGGCGGTCCGTCCCGGGTTTGAAGGTCGCGGTGAGACGCTCTGTCAAGGCCGCACGGTTTGCGAGCCCGGTCAACGGATCATGGGTGGCGCGGTGGGTCAGGGCCAGGTGGCTGTCGTGGACGGCGGCGGCCATGGAGTTGAAGGCGTCGGCCAGCTCGCCCAGCTCGTCCCGACGGACGACGTCGATGCGGTGGCTGTAGTCACCCGACTGCAGCTTGAGAACACCACGGCGGAGCGCCTCCACGGGCCGGATCAGGAATTTGACGATCCTCGCGCGGAAGTAGACGACGCCTGCCGCCGCCAGCCCGAACAGTGTGCTGCGGGCTGCGATCACGATCTGCTGGAGTTCGGCACCGTAGGCCAGACCGGAGTCCATCGATTCAAGGGCCGCGAATTGGATCCGGTCCAGGAGTGCGCGGACGCCCGCACCGGACGCGGCGAGGCCGGGTGAATCGGCCACGCGGTCTCCGGTGAGGGATTCGACCTGGCTGCCCCACAGCCCGTGCTCCGCAAGGCCGTCCTGCCACTCGTCGCGGGCCTGGCTCGCGGAGGCGCGCATGTCGCGTTCGGCCGGCAGCAGGAGGATGGCGTCCTCGAAGCGGTGGGCGACGTCCTGCTGCTGTTGGAGGTACGCCGAGCGGTCGGCCTGCGCACTGGACAAAAGGTGATGGCCGGCTAGTTCATGGGCATCAAGGGCGGAGCGCAGGTCCGCGACGGTCTCCGATTCATGATGGAGGCGGGCGGCCGTTGCCTCAATCTGGTCCGCTACGGCCCGGACGCCGACAACCGTGGCCAGGGCCCCAAGGAGAAGCGCCACCAGCATGAGGGCGAAGGCCCGGGACCATTCGGCCTTCAGGCTCCAGGTCCGCCCGGGGCGCCGGCCTTGGCTGCCAACGGAGACAGCCCCGGTACCGGCAGGCCCGGGACCGGGCCTGCCGACGCCGGAGCTGTCGATGAGGAGCTGGCCATCAGCAGCGGCGTCAGCCGCTGTCGGAGGAGGTCCCTCCGGCATAGTGATCCAGTCCCGCATGAGTTCCGCCTCCGGCTACGTGCCGGCACGCCCCGCATCGTCATTGAGGAGCGTATAGCAACATGTCGAGCAGGGCATGCCCGGCGGCGTTGTTGCGGAAATGTGAAGCGGAGCGCCTGCTAGCTCATGCAGTCAGCGCAGTACGAATGGCCCGCCTTTTCGCGTGCGAGCTGTGAGCGGTGCCGGACCAGGAAGCAGGAGTAGCACGTAAATTCGTCTTCCTTCTGCGGAATGACGGTAACCGTCAGTTCCTCGCCGGACAGGTCGGCGCCCGGCAGTTCAACGCCCTCGGAGGTGTCAGCCTCGTCAAGCTCACGGGTGACGCTGCGGGCGTCCGGCGCGTTCGCAGAGCGAAGGGCCTCTAGTGAGGCGTTGCGTGATTCCGCAACGTCTGATCGGACTTCGTCATAATCGGTTGCCACCTGGTTGATTCTCGATTCCGTTGTTCTGGGTTTCCCGGGATTGAACGGTACAGCATCCACCCGTTAATTTGCTGGGTGTAGGGGGACTGCGTGTAGTGACGCTCATGACACGTGCGTGTGGTCGGGGCGAGGGGCCTGGAGCCGCGTCCCGGCCCGGCGGTGTTCGATGATCGTCGTCCGGAGTTAATGTGCCGTTCATGGCGCGAACCTAGGCTGGTTCCTTAGGCACCGTCCGCCAGAAGGGAATCATGATGGCCGATATCGCTGCAGTGCTCGGACGGCTCACGCCGGAAGAATTCGACGGCCTCCGGGCCCTCGGCCCCGCGGGTCACCTGCCCAGGGACCTCACCGATGCCCTGGACCGTGCAGCCGGTGGTCCGGGTGCCGGACGCGGGTACTATGTTCCGACCGGCAGCGTGAGTGCCACCGGAGGGCCCCACTTTGTCCTGCGGAGCGACGTCTCGGGCTGGCTGTTCGGGTCGTCTTCCCAGGTCCCGCAGGCCCGGAGGGACGCCTAGAATCAGGGCAGCGGCGTAACCCTCAGCCAGACGAACTGCTGCGGTTTGAGCACGATGCCCTGCCCAAGCCCCATGCGGGCCCCGGTCAGGAGATCGAGGGCGTCCGCGGCGAATCCGGAGAGCGTCACCGCGGCCACCGTCTGGGCCTGGTCGCTGAAGTTGGCCAGCGCCAGGATCCTGGTCCCGTCGCCGGGCCGCTGATAGCCGAGGACACCCGGGTTCCGGGTGTCGAAATCCAGCAGCCTGGTCCCGGCCAGCTCCGGCGTGCGGGACCGGACGGCGATCATGTTCCGGAGCCCGGCGAACACCGCGCCCTCCGGAGTGGCGGGGTCATGGCGCCGGGCGTACGGGGCGGCGGGATAGTGCGGGCGGTGGACCCAGCGGCTGTCGGTGCCGTGGCCGTCCTCAAGGGCGTAGTCGTAGTCGTTGAGCTGCCCCACCTCGTCGCCCAGGTAAAGCAGCGGGACGCCGCCGGTGCTGAACGCGACCGAGTGCGCCAGCAGGATGCGGTCCACGGCCTGGCCGGTGCCGTCCTCCAGTCCGCAGAGTGACGCCGTCGTGCCGGAAATGCGGCAGTCTCCCGTCCGCGGGTTGTCCTGGAACGGCACGCCCCGGGCGAAGCTGCCCGGGAAGCGGTTGACGTAGAAGGAGTTCAGGAACGTGCGGTGGTCGAAACCGTTGATGCCAAGCTCGGCGGCGTCCTCGTCGGCAAACGTCCAGCCGATGTCGTCGTGGCTCCGGACGTAGTTGACCCACGACGTTGCCGCAGGGATGTTATGCCGCCGTTCCAATGCCTGCGCCAGCAGGGACACGTCCCGCGTGGCCATGGCTTCCCAAATGAGCGCCATCTGCAGCGGGTTATAGGAGAGCTGGCATTCCGCGGGATCGATGTACTGCGCCACCTCGTCGGGGTGCACAATCGCCTCGGACTTGAACAGGAGCGACGGTGCCGCCAACCGGCACACGGCGTTGAACGCGCGCAGCAGCAGGTGTGCTTCCGGAAGGTTCTCGCAGGGCGTTCCCAGCTGCTTCCAGATGAAGGCGACAGCGTCCATCCGGAGGATGTCCACGCCCTGGTTGGCCAGAAAGAGCATCTCGCCCGCCATGGCCCGGAACACCGCAGGGTTGGCGTAGTTCAGGTCCCACTGGAAGGTGTGGAACGTCGCCCAGACCCAGCGCCCGTCCGGCATCGGCACAAACGAGCCCGGATGATCGTCCGGAAAAATCTCCCGGACCTGTTCCTCAAAGGCGTCCGGCATGGTCCGGTCGGGATAGATCCAGTAGTAGTCACTGAAACCGGGATCGCCGGCGGCCGCCTTCCGGGCCCAGACGTGCTCATCGGAGGTGTGATTGAAAATGAAGTCCACAACGAGGCTGATGCCGTTGGCCCGGAGCTCGGCGGCAAGAGTGCGCAGCTCGTCCATGGTGCCGAGCGCGGGGTTGACTTCGCGGTAGCTGGAGACGGCATAGCCGCCATCGGAATGCGGCTCCGGCGCCAGGAACAGGGGCATCAGGTGCAAGTACGTGAGGCCAAGTTCCTTGAAGTACGGGATCCGCTCGCGGATGCCGTCCAGGTTCCCGGCGTAGCGGTCCACGTAGCAGACCCCGCCGAGCATCTCGTTGGACCGGAACCAGCCGCTGTTTTGCTCGCGGGCGGCGTCGAGGGCCTTGAGCTCCGCTGGCCGCTCCTCCCACGAACGGGCGGCCTGCTGGACCAGGGCCGTCAGCTGGTCCAGCCAGTCCGTGCGGCTCCCGTAGAGACTGTGGAACAGCAGGGCGAGCTCCGGGAGGTGGGCGTCCACGCGGCGCCGGAAGTCGGCCCCGTCCTTGTTCTCAGGCACCGCTCCCGCGGCCAGCCCGGCGAGCACGTGCTGCAGGGCTGTTTCGACATCGTCGGCGAATTCCACCATGAGTGTTCTCCCTGTTCGGTTTAGCCCGGAATCCGGATGACGAGCGGATCCATCGGCTGCCCGGCCGCGTACTGGCCGTCGAAGAGTTCGGACCCGTCCGGAGAAACCACGACGTCGACGTGGTCCCAGACCAGGAACCCGCCGGCGTCGCGGGGTTGCGAGGGGCTGAGGAAGCCGACGGCGGTGCGGTCCCGGCCGCCGTCGTCCCCGGTGCTGATGGACAGCACGCCGCTGCCGCTGGAAAAGGTGACCCAGGGGTCCAGCAGCCGGACCAGAAGCATGCCGTGGTGCCCGGCGAGCCGGACATCGCCGCGGAAGCGCAGCACGCCGGTGCCGCGCGCGACGTCGTAATCGGACATTTCGGGGCTGAAGCAGAACAGCGAAGTTCCGGATACGGTTGCCCCGTCGGTCGCTGAGACGGACCCGTCCGGCAGGCTGGCGATGTAGTCGACGAAGCTGCGCTTGATGCCCCAGCTCAGGCCCAACGGAGGCAGCGGGTCGGGTGAAGCGGACGCTGGGTTCACGTTGGTTCTCCTGTGGCTCAAAGGCTGGTCTCCTCTGAGCCTAGCGGCGGATGGCCTGCCGGATGAACTGCGTCCGGGCGGCGTGGCATGGCGGGGTTCCGAACACGCCGTTCCCAAGGCTTGGCCCGGAAGATTCGGTTCCGCACCCCACGCCGAAATACGGGCAATGATGCGGAAATGCCTTTATGGATTGTGTTTTGCGGCTGGGAAAATGAATTCTTCCCCAAGATATTCCCGGGAAATGCACAGGGGGCAGGAATGGTCCTGCCGGGCGGGACGGCATTCGCGGATGCTCCGGGTCGATCTCTTTCCGCCGGCAGCTGCGGGTCGCCGGCAACCTTAGGAGCCATATAGACGGCCAATCCGGCGATGGTTCACGGACTGCGTCTGGCCTGCGGCAACGGTGACCAGGTCGCGGGATTGCCTACTCGACACCGTACCGTCGGCCGGCAGTCGTCATACTTGTCAATCGATGGGAGTACTCACATTAATTTCCGTGGTTACTTGGTGGCGTTCCCCGGGTGTACTCGACTTTCCGCACGGTAAAGGAACGGGTAGCTGCATTGCTTGTTGTGCCCTGTTTCGCGTGTCACGGTTTCCTTAGAAAGTCGGATGGAAGTGAGTCTCAGCACGTCATTCAAATAATTCTTTCCGGCTCTCCGAATAGTGATTAAGTTCTAAATGGGGAAATCGGAGATCGATGTGGATAACTTGCGCGGTGCAACGCCGGTAATTTCGGTACGACTATTCGGAACATTTGAGATCCGACGAAATGGCGCAGTGCTCACCGCTGCGGACCTGGGTGGCTGCAAGCCCCGGCACATTCTGGAAATTCTTTTGCTGAACCTGGGGACACCTGTTTCCAAAGCGCGCCTTGTGGAGATCCTGTGGGGACCCCGGGCCAGCAGCGGCGCCGTCGCCACCCTGGAGAGCTATGTCAGCGGCATTCGCAGGGCGATCCAGCCGGGCAACACCAAGACGGGTCCGCTTCGCACCGCGAACAGCGGTTACGTACTGGACCCTCAGTTGGTGGAACTGGATCTCTCGATGTTCCAGCAGTTGCTCAATGAGGCCCGGCACGCCGCTCCGGCCGAGGCCCATACGCTGTCCATGCAGGCCCTGGAGATGGCCGCCGAGCCGCTGCTGGGTTTTGAACTGGTGGCTGACTGGGCAGAAGAGGCCCGGCTGCGGCATGCTGCCGAAAAGGTCGCCGCACAGGTCCTCGCGGCCGAGACCGCGGCCTTTCTGGACAAACCAGACCTGACCATTTCGCTGGCGCAGTCCGCTGTCCAGTCCGAACCGCTCAACGAACGTGCGTGGACCATTCTTGTTGCGGGATACGAACAGGCCGGCCTTCCCGTAGAGGGGCTGTCGGCTTACGAGCGCTGCCGCCGGCTGTTTGACCGCGACCTGGGCTGCGCCCCGGGACCGGCTCTGCAGGCCGCTCACCTGAGGCTGCTGCGGCAGCGCGCCGAGGGAAACACGGAACTCTCTGAAGTCCTTGCGGCGCTGCTGTACCTGGGGAGCGGTTGCACGGACCCAAGTGCACAAAGCATGCCGCCGAGGAATCCCGGCGCATGCAGGAGAACGCCGGCAGGGTTCTCGACTCGTTCCTGCAGCAGGCGCTGGCCGTCGCCGTTTGACCGGACCGGCTGCAGCCCTTCCGTTGGCAACGTTTCGGCGCTGGGCTGAGGACGGTCACGCGGCTTTGACCACGGGGAGTTCGGCCCAGTGCGTCGTGTACCGCGGAGACAGCATGTCGCGTTTCATGCTCCAATCCGGTCCGCCCCGGATTCCGGCGAAGCCGAGGCCGATCGAACCCCGCCCGTACCTCCGGCTGACGTCCTCCAGCAGTGTGCCGATGCCCCGTTCCTCGTGCGGATTCTCGAAGATTGCCAGCGGCGCCTGGTTGTCGGTGGGGCGCAGATCGGTGACCATGATTCCCGCACGGACGTACTTGACGCCGTCGTCAATCCGGGGAGCAGGGCGTACGCCGCCCTCGCCAGGAGGACCGGGTCGGCGGTGGGCATCGGCAAAGGCACGCACACGGTGGGGCTTGAGCTCTCCTGCGGGTTGTAGTAAGATGTGGCGGCGAACGCCGTCAGGAGCTTGGCCTGGAGCCGGTGCCTCGCCAGCCGGGCGCTGGCCTGCTGGGCGTAGATGCCCAGCACCTGGCGCAGCCCGGCGCCGGTGGTGATCGGCGTGGCAAAGGAACGGCTGAAGATGAGCTGGTCGCGGCCGATCCGTTCCTCTTCCAGGGGATGCACGGTGTCCCGTTGAGCTCCAGGACCGTCCGCATCAGCACCACCGAGAAGCGGTCCCTGATCTTGATGGGGTCTGCGCGGGCCAGGTCCAGGACGGTGTAAATATTCTGCGCGTTCAGCCGTTTGGTCAGGCGCGCGGCCACTCCCCAGAGCTCGATCACGGACAGGCCCGCCATGAGTTTCTCCTGCTGGGCGGCGGGGACAGCGTCCCAGTGGCAGACGCCGTCGAACGCCGGATTGTGCTTGGCCCACTTGTTGGCCAGCTTCGCCAGGGTCTTGGTGCCGGCGATGCCGACGCAGACGGGGACGCCGACGTTGCGGCGCACCGCGGTTTTCATGGTGTGGCCCAGCCGCTGCAGCTCCTCCGGGGTGCCGTTGACGCCGAGGAAGGCCTCGTCGATGCTGTAGACCTCCAGCCAGGCCGAGTAGCGGCCGAGGAGTTCCATCACCCGGGCGCTGATGTCGCCGTAGAGCTCGTAGTTGCTGGATCGTGCCACCAGCCCCCATTCCTTCGCCCGCGGTGCGAGCTTGAACCACGGTTCGCCGAGGCTGATCCCGAGTGCTTTCGCTTCGGGGGAGCGGGTGACCGCGCAGCCGTCGTTGTTGGAGAGCACCACCAGCGGACGGCCTTCCAGGGAGGGGTCGAAGGCGCGTTCGGCGCTGGCGTAGAAGCAGTTCACATCGACAAGGGCCACACTGCCCCGGCCCGGCATGGCCCTAGACATGGTGCAGGCAGCGGGTCGCGACGCCCCAGATGACCAGGTCCGACAAGACGGGAACCCGGATGTCCGGGTACCGCGGGTTGTCGGCCTGCAACACGACGCCGGACGTCGTGATGCGCAGCCTCTTGACCGTGAGCTCGCCGTCGAGGACCGCGACGACGACGCAGCCGTCCCGGGGCTCGAGGGCGCGGTTCACAATCAGCTCGTCGCCGTCGCTGATCCCGGCACGCTCCATGGAGTCACCGGACACCCTGACGACGTAGGTGCTGGTGATGTCCTTGATGAGGTGTTCGTTGAGGTCGATACGGCCGTCAAAGTAGTCCTGCGCGGGAGAAGGGTAGCCGGCGGCAACCGGCACCGGCGAGATAAGGACCGATAGCAGAGAAGTGCCCGCGCCTATCACGCGGGGCCCGATGAGTACGCCCACAACACACCTTTATTCGAATATATGTTCGATATATTCAGTGTAGCCCGGGGCGCTGACATTGGGCAGACTTGGATGAATTGCAGGGTATGACGGCAGGGGTCCGGATCCGGATCACTGAAGAAATTTGATGGCCCGATCAGTAGGGTGACTGCATGGATGAAACGCCGCGATTCCGTTCACCGCGATGGTGGCCTTGGGCCGTCGCGATCCTCCTCTTGATCACCGTGAACATAACGCTTCTGGGGTATAAACGGGGCGAGTGCGTTGACTACACAATCGAGTCTGGCGCTACGAGCATGTGTACTAGCGGCCCCGCGCTCAGCATGGATGGCACGTGGATTTTGGCGACGGTGAGCGTGGTCGCCGTCGTCTACTTCGCGCGGCGCCTCGTGCATGCAGTTAGAGCCCGCAGGGACTAACCGGACACCTACAAGGCAACGAACGCGACAACATATGTTGCAGGCCAGCCTGCCGCGAACCGCGAAGAGCCGCTAATCTGGGGGCACCGCAAAGCGAAGGAGAGCCCCGTGGGCAAGGTGGTCATGTACAGCTCGGTGTCGGTGGACGGCTTCATCGCGGACGAGAACGACCAGCCCGGACCCCTGTTCGACTGGTTGTCCAGCGGTGACGTGCCGTTGGACGAGAGCGGCGAGTTGAAGGTGTCGCAGACGTCCTACGACTACACCCGGCCGTACTGGGACCAGATCGGGACGACCGTCGTCGGCCGCCACGTCTTCGACATGACGGACGGCTGGGACGGGAAGCCTCCGAGCGGGATCGACCACGTGGTCGTCGTGACGCACCGGCCGGAGCCTGAGGGCTGGGACCCAGAGGCGCCGTTTCACTTCGTCGAGGGCGTCGAGGCAGCCATGGCCAAGGCGCAGGAGCTTGCGGGTGAGCGCATCGTCGAGGTCGCCGCTGGCGACGTCGGTGGCCAGATGCTTGCCGCGGGTCTGGTCGACGAGGTGCGCATGGACGTCGCACCCGTCGTGTTCGGGTCCGGCAAGCGCTTCTTCGGGTCGGTCCATGCACAGCACCTGTTGGAGGATCCCGACGTGGTGATCCAGGGCAACCGGGTGCTTCACCTGCGCTATCGGGTGCGCCGTTGAGCGATCTGAGCGGGTACGCGAAGAAGCCCACTGCGAACGGTGACACAGGATCGGGCCTCCGCTCGCTGTCCTAGCACCCGTGCGGCTCAGTCCTTCGAATCATTCCGCGCTGTCAGTGCATTTCGAAGCCAGACCAATGCAGACATCCCGCAGACTGCATAAGCCAGCAGGCCCAGGCCAAGCGTCACCCAATAGAAACCAAGGTCGAGCGGGCCTTCTCCATGCAGCACTTTGGACATCAAGTACCAACCGGCGATACCGGAAAGCACTGTGGCGACGGGGAAGACCCACGAGGATGAGTGCAAAAACCAATGTCCTGACATGGCGACAGCCTAACCTTGGACTGCTCCAGGCGCCATGGATCCTGGCGTGGCGGCGTCACGGCGGCTCGGCTATTTCCAGAGAGAGCTCCATCGTAGCTCGCCGCACCTCCGCTAAACCGCCGATACTGCCGCTTTGGGCGGGATCAGGTGGCCTCATAGGGAGTGCGGAAAAGGGTGACTCCTCACTCCGGGTTATGCAGCACGATTCTATTTTCCCTCCGCGCGAACTGGAGCGGCGCCTTAAGGTAGCGGTGCATCCGTGCCTGTTCCTGGTCCCACGGGAAGTCGCACTTGCCCTGAAGAGTTTCCAGTGTCGCCGGATCCGGCGTGATCGTTTCGTCCGCAATGCTGACGCTGACCGTGTAAGAAGCACACGGGATCCGCACAGTCATTAGCGGATGGCCGCCAACGCTGCCGAACCTCACGGCGTAGTCGCCGGAGCTCATTCCCGAACCGCGGGGCACAGCAGCCGGCATCATGGAACCTGACGTGAAGTACTGACACTCCAAGTTTCCGGCGGCCGCGGCGTCCTCTGCACGCTGGGGCGAACATTCATCTGCACCCTGCATGGCGGGGGCGGGCGGCGCCGGCGGGGGCGGCGCGATGGTCATGCCCGGTGACAGTCCGGCTCCCGTCGATGGGGCTGCCGTGGCCGCGTGTGGCTTGGTGACTGCTTCTTCGTTGGCCGCGGCAACCGGGGCGGAGCAGACCCGCACGCGGCGGTGAGGGCGACGACGGCGAGCCACCCCAGGGACAGCAGTGTCGGCGTCGTGCGTTGTCCACAACGAGCGGGTCCCCAGGCGCGGCCATGATCCGAACACTAGGCGGAAGTCGCCTGCCGCTGCAACAAGCCCAGTACGGCGCTGCCTCGGTGCACCTGAAGTGCGGACCGGACCGTCGTGCACTCCTGTACCGCCAGTCCAGGTGGGGCGGGAGGGTACCCGTTTCCCGGTGGCGCCGCCCGGCTCCGCCCGGCGAGTGGGCGTCAGATTTTCAGCGGAGCACCCGGTAGCGCACGTGGGTGACCAGGCCGGTACCGTTCACTTCCGTCGGTTCAAGCTGGAGGTCCGCGACGCCGTCCAGCAGCCGCTCGCCCGCTCCGAGGACGATGGGCGCGATGTGGAGCCGCAACTCGTCGATCAGCCCCGCCGAAAGGTACTGCCGGACGGTCTGCGCGCCTCCGGCAATGGCCACGTCCTTGCTGCCGGCGGCCGTCTGTGCCTGGGCCAGCGCCGATTCGATCCCGTCGGTCACGAAGTTGAACGTCGTGCCGCCGTGCATCTCCAGGGGCTCGCGTGGATGATGGGTGAGCACAAACACGGGTGCGTGATACGGCGGCTCCTCACCCCACCATCCCCGCCATTCCTCGTCCCATACCCCGGGACCTGCGAACATGTTCCGTCCCATGATGTAGGCGCCGGCCTCGAGGATGCCTTCGAGCGCGGCGGCGTTGGGCCCGGGTTCTTCGAACATCCACCTGTGCAGCCGCTCACCGCCCTCGCCCAAAGGTTCCGCGAGGCTCTGGTTCGGGCCGGCGACGAATCCGTCGAGGGAGATGGTCAGATCGCACGTGACTCGGCTCATGGGCCCATCATGCCACCACCCGGCGGTTCCGGTCAGGCTCAGCGCAGGTATCCGGAGCGACGTTCGTTAGCTTGGTCACGTCGCGGGCTTTCGTCGAAAATCCGGTGGCGGCGGGCCCCATACTTGGAATTGACCCCGGCGGATTCTCTCCACCGCCAGGCATGAGGAGGGTCCATGAAAACCTTGATGATTTTGCAGAGCACCGTGAAGACCGCTGTCTCGAGCGAGTACTTCCCCGCCGCGGGGGTACTGGCCGGAGTGGTTTTGTTTTGGGGCATCGGGCTCTTCGGCGGACTCTCCCTGCTGAGCAACCATCAGACGCTGCTGACGACGCTCAGCTGGTTGCTCTTCGTCTACGCCGCGGCCGTACTCACGCCCCTCGCCGGACTTGTCGCTGTGGTGGACCTGTCGCGCCGCTGGCTCCGGAACCGGGCGTCGGACGACGCCGATTCGGCCGGGACCGCTTCCGCGTAGGTCCCTCGGGCGGGGTTATTCGAAGCGCGAGGGTCGCCCATGCCTCGCCGGACGACTTCCGCCGTGCCGCCCGAGTAGTCAATGACAGTGGTCGGCTCCGCGCCGCAGTCGCCGGAGTCGACGACGGCGTCCACCACGTGCTCCAGCCGTTCCTTGATTTCCCAGCCCTGCGTCAGCGGTTCTTCCTCATCCGGCAGCAGCAGAGTGCTGGAGAGCAGCGGCTCGCCCAGTTCAGCCAGCAAAGCCTGGACCACCTTGTTGTCCGGGATCCGCACGCCCACCGTCTTCTTCTTCGGGTGCAGCAGCCGCTTGGGGACTTCCTTGGTGGCGGGCAGGATGAAGGTGTAGCTCCCGGGCGTGACGGCCTTGATGCTGCGGAACACGTCATTGTCGATCTGCACGAACTGGCCCAGCTGCGCGAAGTCCTTGCAGACCAGCGTGAAGTGGTGCTTGCTATCGAGCTGGCGGATGCTCCGGATCCGGTCGAGGGCCTCCTTGTTCCCGATCTGCGCGCCAAGCGCGTAGCAGGAGTCAGTGGGATAGGCGATCAGCCCGCCGGAACGGACGATGTCCACTGCCTGGCTGATGGAACGGGCCTGGGGGTTGTCCGGGTGAACATCGAAATATCTCGCCATGGCACGAGCTTACGCCCGACGGCGGCCCGGGCGCCTAACGCACGGCCGGTCAGGCCCCCGCGAGCCCTGCAAACATGACTGCCATCGCCGTCGCGCCCGCGAGCTCCAGCAATGTGTCGCCGCTGGCCCGGCGGGCGTGCGGACGGAGCCCCCGGAGCAGGACGAAGGCCCACAGGGCTCCTGCCACGCCGAAGGCTACTGCCAGGACGACGGCGGACTGGCTGCCCCAGCCTTGTTCCGCCCCCGGCAGGGACAGCCCGACGGCGGGTCCGCCGTGGTGCGCAGCCTCGCCCGGGATGCCCGCGGCTGAAGGACCCGCCAGCGAGGCGCCGGCGTCATGCACAGCCATGGCCGCCAGCATGTAGGCCATGGCGGCCATGGTCAGCGCGTTGTACAGCAACGTGCCACGGCCGCCGTTCCCGCGCGCCGGCCCACCGCGCGCCTGGCGGCGGGCGCATGCATCCCGGCGGGCGCCGGTCGCCAGGCGACCGCCCGGAGGCCGAACCACCACGCAGCGAGGCCGAAGAGCAGGATCTGGGGGAGTGCGGGCCCATGGAGTCCGGGGACGACCATCAGCACCATGGCGAACATCATCGCGGCATGGAGACCAAACCCCACCCGGGTGGCGGGAGGCGACGGGCGGCCGGCGCGGAACGCCGCATACAGCGACGCTGCCAGCAACAGAGCCGTCAGCCCCCAGCGCAGGACCTCGTTTCCGATCACGGTGCCCGGTCAATGCTGCTCGTCGTGGTGGATGCGCTCGCCGAGCCGCCGGAGTGGTTCCCCGCTTCCGCTCCACTGCTTGGCGATGAACTCCGCTGCGATGGACACGGCTGTCTCCTCGGGGTCCGGGCGCCGAGGTCCAGGCCCACCGGGCTGTGCAGCCGGGCCAGCTCCTCGTCGTCCAGGCCCGCCTCGCGCAACCTGGCGATCCGGTCCGCATGGGTCCGGCGCGAACCCATGGCACCGATGAAGGCGACCGGCCGGCCGCGCAGGGCAACTTCCAGCAACGGAATATCGAACTTCGGATCGTGGGTGAGGACGCACAGCACCGTTCGCTCATCCACCAGGCCCTGGTCCAGCTGCCCGGCAAGGTAGCGGTGCGGCCAGGCGTTGACCACCTCGGCGGCATCGGGAAAGCGCGCGGGCGTCGCGAAAACTGCGCGGGCGTCGCACACCGTGACGCGGTAGCCCAGGAAGGTGCCCAGCCGGGCCAGCGCCGAGGCGAAGTCGATCGCGCCGAAGACCAGCATTCGCGGCGGCGGGGCGTAACTTGCGAAGAAAACGCGCATCCCGGCGTCCAGACGCTCCCCGTCGGGGCCGTAGCTCAGGATGCCGGAGCGGCCCGCGGCCAGGAGCCCCTGGGTGTCATCGCCCACTGCATGGTTGGCCCGCTCGGAACCGAGGTCGCCCTCGAAGCCGTCCGGCCGCACGATCAGGTGCCGTCCCAGCCAGCTGCTGTCGGGGTGCTCGATCACGGTGGCCACCCCGACGCGGCGCTCGCCGGCGATGTCCGCCCTGACGGCGTCGAGTTCGGCAAAGCTTTGCCGGGACACCGGCTCGACGAAGATGTCGATGATCCCGCCGCAGGTCAGGCCCACGGCGAACGCGTCGTCGTCGCTGATTCCGTAGCGCACCAGAACGGGGGTGCCGTCCTCTTTGACCTGCGTGGCCAGCTCATACACGGCGCCCTCGACGCAGCCGCCGGAGACCGAGCCCACCGCGTCGCCGTCGGCGGTCACGAGCATCGACGCGCCGGGAAGCCGGGGGCGGATTTGAACGTGCTCACGACGGTGGCGAGGCCGGCGGTGTCACCTTTCCGCCAGCCGGGCATCAGGGCTGCCAGGACATCACGCACGGTCGGTCTTCAGCCTCCCGATCGCCCGGATCAGCCGGAACGCCGAGCACCGGCCCGCCCAGTACGAGACACACCCCACCACCGCCACGAGGGCCAGGACCTTCCCTGGGCTGGACAGCTGCTCCGCCGCGAGCCCCTTCGCGAGGCTGAGGGCGTCCAGACTGCCGGCGGGGCGGGCGCCGGTGCGGGCGCGGACGCCCTTGAGGGTGCCGCGGGCACGGCACCCGGCGGCACGCCCGGAAGTTCCGCCGCCGGGGCGGGGGCCGTCGGTGCGGAGACCTTCGCCGCAGCGGCCGCCGCTTCAGCCTCCGCATCCAGCCCGGGCGCGGACGCCCCGCTGGCAGCCGCTGGTTCTCCGGCTGCCGCTTGTTTTCCGGCTATGCCGGGCGAGGCAATCATGGCCTGAAGGTTGCTGGCGAACAGGCCCATCATCTGTTCCGTCACGCTGCCGATCACACCCTTGCCCATCGCGGCGGCCTTGCCGGAGAGCGACAGATCAGCGCTGACGGTGCCGCGTGTGGTGCCGCCGGCCTCTTCCGTCAAAAGCAGGGTCACCGTGGCCTCGGCGGTGCCCTGGCCGCGGGTTTCCTGGGCCTTGCCGCCCAGCACGGCGCGGTGTTCGGCGGTGTTCCGTTCGATGACGTTGAGCAGCCCTTTGTACTGCATGTTGACCGGGCCGAGCTTCACAGTCATGCCCACCTGGTAGGCGTCGTCCGAAAGTTTGTTCAGGATCCGGGCGCCGGGGACGCAGCCGCCACGCGTTCAAAGTCCATGATGGTGTCCCAGACCGTGTCGATCGGTGCGACGACCGAGAATTCGCTGTCTATCTGCATTGGTTCCCTCTTCCCTTGAGTGATGACCGGCCGTCGCCGCGGATTGCGGCCGCCACTTCCGCCAAAGCCGTGTAGTTGTGTCCGCTGACGAACGCGTCGCAGTAGGGCAGGGCCGCTGCCATACCACCGGCCAGCGGCCGGTAGCCCGGGGCCGCCTTGCGGGGATTGACCCAGATGATCCGGTGCGCCAGGCGCCGCAGCCGCGCCATCTGGACCGCAACCTGGTCAGGGTCCTCCTGCGCCCAGCCGTCGGAGAAGATCACCACCACCGCGCCCCGGGCCAGCCCGCGGCGGCCGTGCTCGTCGAGGAAATGCCGGATGCTGTCCCCGATCCGGGTGCCGCCGCCCAGTCCGGCGCGGCCACGGCGGCACGGGCCAGGGCCTCGTCCGGGTCGCGCAGGGCAAGTTGCCGGGTGAGGCGTGTCAGCCGGGTGGAAAAGACGAAGGCCTCGGCGCCGGCCGTCGCCACTGCCCCCTGGAGCAGGGAGACGAAGATGCGGGCATACGGTTCCATGGACCCGGAGACATCGCACAGCATCACCAGCTTGCGGCGCTGCTCGCGGCGGCGGGCATACAGCAGCCGGGTGGTGTCGCTGCCCGAGCGCCGGGCGGCGCGGACGGTGGCGCGGACATCCAGGCGGGCACTGCTGTGGGCTGACTTGCGGGTGCGGCGGCTCAGGCGGGTGGGCGTGGCGAGCAGCAGCCGGGACGCCAGCCGCCGGATCTCCTGGACTTCCGCCTCGGTCAGCCGGGCGAAGTTCATCCCGTGCAGCCGCTCCTCGGTGGAGGCCATGGCCAGCACGGCTTCCCGTTCGGGGGCGTTGCGGTCCCCGGCGCCGTCCGGTCCGGCGGAGGCAATGGCCGGCGCGGTGCGCGGGTGGGTTGGCGCGCGCCCAGGGGCGCGGTCCTCGGCCGGGGACGGACGGGTGCGTGCCTCCTCGGGGACGGCAGTCGGCGACGCGGCCGGTGCCGCGGCTTTACGGCGCGGGGCGGTGGGGTCGAAGCCGCCACGGAACACCGCGGCGAAGACGGCGTCGAAGGCCGGGAGTTGCTCGCGCGTGGACACCAGCACCACGCGGGAGGCCCAGTAGAGCGATCCGACGTCGGACGGCGGCACCAGGCGGAGGGCCTCGGCCAGCCGGACCGCCCGGTCCGGGGAGCAGGACAGCCCGGCCCGGCGCAGGGCGGTGACAAACGCCGCAGCCAAGGCGGCTGCCTCCACCACGGGCAATGCGGCGGCCGTGTGCGGCGGGGTGCCGGCCATCACCGGGCTCACCCGCCCGTCCCGGCCACAAGCCAGTCAGCCCCGCGGGCGCCGACCAGTTCCAGGTCGTCGCGGTTCTTGACGATCGAGCCCAGGGTCCGGTCCGCCGTCGTGGCATCGATGCGGTCGATCCCCAGTACGGCGAGCGCCGACACCCAGTCGATGGCCTCTGAAATCCCCGGCGGCTTGGCGAGGTCCAGGGTGCGCAGCTTCGTGATCACCGCGGCGGCCTGCAGCGCCAGCGGGCCGCTGCTGGCCGGTACACGGCGGCGGACGATTTCCGCGATCCGTTCCGGGCCGGGATAGTCGATCCAGTGGTACAGGCAGCGCCGGGTCAGCGCGTCGTGCAGGTCCCGTGTCCGGTTGGAGGTCAGGATGACGATCGGGGGTGGGTGGCGCGGATGGTGCCCAGTTCCGGGATGGTGACCGCGGCCTCGGCGAGCAGTTCGAAGGTGAAGGCCTCGAATTCGGCGTCGGCGCGGTCGATCTCATCCAGCAGGAGGACGGCGGGCCGCGGACCGGGATGCTCGATTGCCTGCAGCAGCGGCCGGCGCAGCAGGTATTCCGGGCCGAAGAGGTCCGTTTCGGTGACCGCGGCGTCACGGACTTCGGCCAGCCGGATCCCGAGCAGCTGCCGCTGGTGGTTCCACTCGTAGAGGGCCTCGCCGGCGTCGATCCCCTCATAGCACTGCAGCCGGTACAGGGGCGTGTCCAGTAGCCCGGCCAGGGCCTTGGCCGCCTCGGTCTTGCCCACGCCGGCCTCGCCCTCGAGCAGGATGGGCTGCGGCAGCCGGACGGCGAGGAACAGCGCCGTGGCCAGCCCGACGTCGGCCAGGTAGTCGCTGCTGTCCAGCGCCGAGATGAGGGTTGCGACGTCGGGGATCCGCCGCTGGACGTCCTCCTCCGCTCCGGTGCGCGACGGTGTGCTCACAGGGCCCTCCAGAACGGCCAGGACCCGGCGGTAGTCCTCTTCCGTGTCAACGTCCAGGGTGCCGCCCCGGCACGGCGAGTTCGACGACGTCGTCCGCCCGCTGCTCCAGCAGCTTCCAGACCGCCTTGTCGCCGTGCAGGCCGGCCAGCTCCGGGAACATCCGCCGGGTGAACGCCATAGGGTGGCCGACGCCGTCGGCGTAGCGGCAGACGGCGATGCCCGGGGCGCCCCGGCGCCGTGGCCCGGAAGCGGCCGGCTCTCCGGTGAAAAGGAGCTCCAGGAGTGCCCGCGCGTTGACGGCCAGGACACCGGGCTGGTCACCGAGCAGCAGGACTACGGCGTCCGTGTCCGGGTGGAGCGCGTTGATGCCGGCGGCGATCGAGGAGGCGCAGCCGGCACCGAAGTCCGGATTGAGCACGATGTCGCAGCCGGTGGTGTCGACCGTGCGCTGCACCTCCGCGGCCGCGCCGCCCAGGGCCAGCACGGTCTGGTCAAAGCCGCAGTCCCGGGCGGTCTCCAGCACGGCGTCAAGGAGGACCCCGTGCCCGTAGGGGAGTAGCTGCTTGGGTCGGCCCAGGCGTCGGGAGGCCCCGGCCGCGAGGATCAGCCCTGCCGTCCGGTGCTGTGCGGGGGTGAGTTCAGAGGGTGAGGGCATAACGCTCCGGATCTTTGCGGAAGGCGGCGCGGCAGCCGGGCGAGCAGAAGTAGACGGTGACACCGTTGTGCTCGATCTGCAGCGAGGATTCCACGGCGGGGACGGTCATGCCGCAGACGGGATCGATCGCGGTCGCCGGAACGGCCGCCTCCGCCTCCGCAAGGTCAGGGGCGTCGTGGCCGCCGCAGGGGCCGTGTGCCGGGACGTTGCCCGTTCCTGGATGAGCTGGGCCAGGATCGACAGCGCGATCTCCCCGGGGGTGCGGGCACCCAGCCGCAGCCCCGCCGGGGTGAAGACCCGCGAGCGCTGCGCCGGGTCGACGTCGAGCGACTCCAGCACCGCAGCGCCCCGTGTCCCGCTGGCCACCAAGGCGACATACGGGACGCCGGCGCGTAGGGCTGCCTCGAGCGCGGCTTCCTCGGCTTTGCCGTGCGAGGCCACGATCAGCGCCGCGTCCCCGGCCTGCGGACGGGCGGATTCGCCGTCGATGAGCTCCACGGCCAGGCCCACGCCGGCGCCGAGAGTCTCGAGGGCCTGCGCCACCGGGGTGGTGCCGACCACGAGCACCCGGGGAGCGGGGATCCGGGGCTGAAGGAAGATTTCGATGGCCCCGCCGCTCAGGCAGGGGTTGGACACCTCCACCGCGCCTTCCTCGGCGGTGCGGGACGGTTCGCCGGGCACCACGCGCAGCAGCAGGGGTTCCTGGGACGCCAGGACCTGCAGGCTGTATTCGCGTACCGAGGACTCCACGCAGTTCCCGCCGACGAAGCCCAGGATGTCGCCGCCGGGCATCACGAGGGCGGTATCCCCGGCGTGGGCGCTGGTGGGGTGCTGGGCGCGGACCACCGTGGCGTGCACGAACGGCTCACGGCGGGAGGCGAGGTCATTGGCCCGGGCCGCGAGGGAATCTGCCATCGACGTCATGTCAGATCGGCGGAGTTGCCCGGCCCTGCATGGCGGCCCAGACCCGGGCCGGTGTGCAGGGCATGTCCATGTGGACCACGCCGTAGGGGGCCAGCGCGTCGACAACGGCGTTGACGATCGCCGGCGGTGAGCCCACGGTGGCGGACTCGCCGATGCCCTTGGCGCCGATGGGGTGGTGCGGGGACGGGGTGACGGTGAAGCCGGTCTCCCAGTCGGGCACTTCCATCGCGGTGGGGATCAGGTAGTCCATAAAGGACCCGCCCAGGCAGTTGCCGTCGGCGTCGAACTCAATGATCTCCATGAGGGCCATCCCGACGCCGTCGGTCAGCCCGCCGTGCACCTGGCCCTCGATGATCATCGGGTTGATCCGGGTGCCGCAGTCGTCCACCGCAATGAAGCGGCGCACCTTCACGTGCCCGGTGCCCGGATCGACGTCGACCACGCAGATGTAGGCACCGAACGGGAACGTGAGGTTCGGCGGGTCGTAGGTGACCTCGGCGTCGAGGTTGCCGTCGACCCCTCGGGCAGCGTCATGGTGCCGTGGGCGGCCATGGCGATTTCGGAGATGGTTTTCCCTGCGCTGGGATCGCCTTTGACGAACCAGCGGCCCTTCTCCCATTCGAGGTCGTCCGGCCGGGTCTCCAGCATGGCCGCGGCGATCAGCTTCGCCTTCTCCCGCACCTTGCGGGCGACGAGGGCGACGGCGCCGCCGCTCACCGGCGTCGAGCGGCTCCCGTACGTGCCGAGGCCGAACGGCGTCTGGTCGGTGTCGCCGTGGACGACGTCGATGTCCTCCGGCGGGATCCCGAGCTCCTCGGCCACGATCTGCGCGAAGGTGGTCTCGTGGCCCTGCCCCTGGCTTTGCACGGAGAGCCGGACCACGGCCTTGCCGGTGGGATGGACGCGCAGTTCGGCGCCGTCGGCCATGCCGAGGCCCACGATGTCGAAGTGTTTGCGTGGGCCGGCGCCCACGGTTTCGGTGAAGAACGAGACGCCGATCCCCATCAGTTCGCCGCGCTCGCGCTTTTCCCGCTGCTCGCGGCGGAGCTCGTCGTAGCCGGCCAGCTGCATGGAGAGCCGCATGGCGGGCTCGTAGTTGCCGGAGTCGTACACCCAGCCGGTCTTGTTGGCGTAGGGGAACTGTTCGGGCTTGATGAAGTTCTTCAGCCGCAGTTCCGCAGGATCCATCTCAAGCTTGCGGGCCAGGATGTCCACCATCCGTTCGACGAGGTAGACGGCCTCGGTGACGCGGAAGGAGCAGGCGTAGGCGACGCCGCCCGGTGCCTTGTTCGTGTAAACGCCGGTGACGCTGCAGTAGGCGGCCTTCAGGTCATAGCTGCCCGTGAAGATGGAGAAGAAGCCCGCGGGGTTCTTGGTCGGCTGCGCGGTGGCGTTGAACGCGCCGTGGTCGGCCAGGACGTTGGTGCGCACCGCGAGGATCTTGCCGTCCTTCGTGGCCGCGATCTCGCCCTGCATGATGTAGTCCCGGGCGAAGGACGTGGACATCAGGTTCTCCGAGCGGTCCTCCACCCATTTGACCGGCCGGCCGGTCACGATCGAACCGACGACGGCGAGGATGTAGCCGGGGTAGATGCCCACCTTGTTGCCGAACCCGCCGCCGATGTCCGGGGAGACCACACGGATCTTGTGCTCGGGGATCCCGGCGACGATTGCGAACAGGGTGCGGTGCGCGTGCGGGGCCTGGGTGGTTTCGTACAGGGTCAGCTTGCCGTCGACGGCGTCGAAGTCGGCGATCGCGCCGCAGGTCTCCATCGGGGCGGGGTGCACCCGCGGGTAGACCATCTCCTGGGAGACGACCACGTCGGCGCTCGCGAAGACAGCCTCGGTTTCGGCCTTGTCGCCTATTTCCCAGTCGAAGATGTGGTTGTCCGTCTTGCCCTCGATCTCGTCACGAATCACGGGGGCATCGGCGTCGAGGGCCTTCCGGGCGTCGATGACCGGGGGCAGGACGTCGTATTCGACGTCGATCAGTTCCAGGGCGTCGCGGGCGGCGTAGCGGTCCTCTGCCACGACGAACGCGACCTCCTGCCCTTGGAAGCGCACCTTGTCGGTCACGAGGACGGCCTGGACGTCCGCGGAGAGGGTGGGGGCCCATGCGAGCTTGAGGCCAAGCAGGTCCTTGCCGGTGATGACGGCGAGGACCTTGGGGTGGGCCAGGGCGTTGGTGGTGTCGATGGAGACCAGCCGGGCGTGCGCAACGGGGGCGCGAAGGATGGCGCCGTGCAGCATGCCGGGCAGGACGATGTCGTCGAGGTAGTTGCCTTTGCCGCGGACAAAGCGCGGATCCTCCTTCCGCTGGATCCGGCCGTAGCCGATCGGGCGGTCCTCGTCGCCGGCCGCCGGGTTGCCGGGCCGTTCGTGGATGACGGTCATGCCTTCACCTCTGTGTCTTGTGTCTGCGCCGGGATGTCCTCGATAACGGTGTCTGTGCCGTCGACGACGTCGGCTGCTCGGGCGTCGCTGTCGCCGCCGGCCGGGTGGGCGGCGGCCCACTGCACCGACCGGACGATGGTGGCGTAGCCGGTGCACCGGCAGATCTGGCCCGATATGGCCTTCCGGATCTCCGTGGTGTCCGGGTGCGGGTTCTTGTCGAGCAGGGCACGTGCGGTCAGCATCATGCCGGGGGTGCAGAAGCCGCACTGCAGCCCGTGCTCCTCCATGAAGCCCTGCTGGACGGGATCCAGCGTTCCGCCGGTGGCGAGCCCTCGACCGTGCGGATGTCGTGGCCCGCGGCCATGGCCGCGAGCACGGTGCAGGACTTCACCGGCTGGCCGTCCATCAGGACCACGCACGTGCCGCAGTTGCTGGTGTCGCATCCCCAGTGGGTACCGGTCAGGCCGAGGACCTCGCGGATGTAGTGGACCAGGAGCACGCGGGGCTCAATGTCGGACGTGACTTCGTTGCCGTTGACGGTCATGCTGATCTGCATCCGCTTCAGCCTTCCTGTGTCTGGGCGGCGCGGGCACTGGCCTGTCGCAGGACCCGCCGGGTGAGTTCGTCGGCGAGATGCCGTTTGTAGTCAATCGGGCCGCGCTGGTCGGCCACCGGGTCGCTGGCTGCCGCGGCCAGCCGTGCCGCCTCCGCGAAAAGCTCCTCCCCGGGTTGCCGGCCGCGGAGCAGTTCCGCGGCCCCGGTGACCGTGTGGTCGAGCCCGAGGGCCGTGAGCCCGACGGCGGCGTCGGCGATGGTGCCGTCCTCCGCGAGGGTCACGGACGCGCCGGCGGCGCCGACGGCCCAGTCGCCGACGCGGCGTTCGACTTTCTCGTAGGCGCTGCCGGACCGGGGCCGGACGGCGAAGCGGAGCTCACACAGCAGTTCGTCCTGGCCCACCGCCGTCTCATAGGGTCCGCGGTGGAAGTCCGCCATGGCCAGGATGCGCTCGCCGGCCGGTCCGCGGATCACAGCTTCCGCGCCGAGGACGTCGCAGACCGTGGAGAGGTCCTCGGCCGGGTCGGCCTGACAGAGCGAGCCGCCGATGGTTCCCCGGTTCCGCACGATCGGATCCGCGATCACGGCCTCCGCGTCCCGGACGATGGGGAAGAGCGCCGCGATTTCGTCCGACTCGAGCAGCGTGGTGTGCCGGGTCAGCGCGCCGATGCGCAGTTTGTCGCCGTCGCGCAGGATGAAGTCGAGTTCGTAGAGGTCATTGATGTCGATCAGCCACTCGGGCCGGGAGAGCCGGAGCTTCATCATCGGCAGGAGGCTGTGGCCCCCGGCGATGACCCTCGATTCCGGGCCGTGGCGCGAGAGGAGTTCGAGTGCGTTGTCCACGGACGTGGCCCGCACATAGTCGAAAGGAGCCGGAATCTGCATAGTCCCTACCTCACTCCAGGGCGCTGGCAACGTCGCGCAGCACCGGTGTGAGGTCAGTCTTGCCCCGCCTGATACGGAGTGTCAATATCGTCATAAGCGAAAGGTTATGACGCTGTGTCGATGACATTGAGCCAGCTCCGCACGTTCGCCCTGGTGGCCCGCCTGGGCTCGCTGCACGCTGCCGCGGAGGCGCTCGGCGTCAGCGAACCGGCGGTGTCTTCGGCCCTGGCGGCACTCCGGCAGGACCTCGGCGATCCGCTGTTCGTCCGGGCCGGGGGCGGGATCGCGCTGACCCCGGGCGGCCGGGCGCTGGCCGACTACGCCCAGGACATCGTGGGGTTGGCGGACCAGGCCCGCTGGGAAGTGTCCAACGCCCAGAACGACGCCGGACGGCTGAAGATCGTTTCGACCGCTCCCTTTGCCGAACATGCGGCGGGCCGCCTGCTGGACCTTTTCACCAAGCGCGTCCCCGGCGCGTCGGTGGACGTGGTGGTGGAGGCCGCGGAGGACCTGGGTTCGCTCCTGCAGGAACGCGCCTACGACATCGCCCTCGGGGCCCGGCCGACGGCGGCGGCCGGTACCGCGGTTTCGGAGCTGCGCCTGGAGTGCGTTCCGTTCCTGCGCTACCAGCGCGCCCTGGTGGCGGCGGCGGCGCATCCGCTGGCTCCGCTGCACGGACCGGTTTCCGTAGCCCGGCTGCTGGACCGGCCGTGGTTTGCCGGACCGGCGGGGATCCAGGACAGCTCGGAGGAGGGACGCTGGCTGGCGTCCATGGGGGTGGCGCCGGAGATCATCAGGCTCAGCAGCGAGACGGAAGCGCTCGCGGCGGTGCGGGCGGGGAGGGCATCATGCTGGCGCTCGGCCACATTGTCCGGGCCGAAATCCAGGCCGGGGTCCTGGTGCGGCTGCCCGTCGTCGGGACACCGGTCACCGGCCTGTGGTGGGCCAGCACACTGGACCACCGCAGGACCACCACTATGGCCCGGACGCTGCAGCGCTTCGCCGGGACCGCGGATGCCACGGCCGCGATGGTGGCCCCCGGCGGCTCGCGGGGCCTGGAGCGGCGCGGGTCGAAGTTCCACGTCGCGCTGTGGAGTTGAGGCAGCACCGGAAGGCGGCCTCCGGCGTCGGACTGTCCCGCGGGACTTTCGCTGCGGACATTTCGGTGCAGATTTTCGCTGCGGATATTTTGGTGCGCGGGGTCCCTGTGTCGCGTTGCGGAACGCAGGGGTCGGTGCTAACCCTTGTGGGGGTACGCGATCGACTGACGCGCCCTACGAAGAGGAGTAACAATGACTTTGCCCCGGGACGAAGACAGCACGCTGCGGCACTGGAGCGCCCGCCTGATCCAGGCGCTGCAGATCCTTGACCTCGAAGTGGACCACGAGAAGATCGTCCAGGTCGCGGACGAGTCGCTGAAATCCGTCGGACCCCACGCGGACGCGATCAGCGCCTTCATCGTCGGCTACGCCGCGGGAACCGCGTCCACCGAGGGCCGGAAGAGCACGCAGGACGCCGTGCACGCCGCATCGAACAAGGTCCTCGAACTGTGCGAGGAAGGCGAGTCCGGCGGCCCCGACGAAAAGGGCTGGGCCAAGCGGGCCCAGTAACCCCGGCCGCCGGCCACCACCCGGGACATGCCCTCCGTGTGCGCGCGGGGATGGACATGGTGGCATTATGTCCAGTGGTCGCGTTAAAGACAGAGCATGTCCCGTGGAGCCGTAATTGGGCCACCCGGGGCATGCCCCGCCTGTGCGCGCGGGGATGGACATGGTGGCACTATGTCCATTGATCACGTCAAAGACTGGGCATGTCCCGCCGGGTGGGCGCGGGGGAGCGGGTGCCCTATGGCGTCCTGGCTGAGCCGGATGTCACGGCGGCCGAACCGTCCGGGGTCTGGTCCTTGCTGGGTTCCAGCCGGACAATCACGGCCTTGGAGACGGGCGTGTTGCTGCCCTCGGCCGTGTGGTTCAGCGGCACCAGCACGTTGGCTTCCGGGTAGTAGGCGGCCGCGCAGCCGCGGGCCGTCGGGTAGGAAACCACCCGGAAGTTGCGGACCATTCGCTCCGCACCGTCCTGGTACTGGCCGTGGATGTCCACGAACATCCCGTCGGCCAGGCCCAGTTCGGCGATGTCCTCCGGATTGACGAACACCACGTGGCGGCCCTTCTTGATGCCCCGGTACCGGTCGTTGTGGCCGTAGATGGTGGTGTTGAATTGGTCGTGGGAGCGCATGCTCTGCAGGATCAGTGTCCCTTCCGGCCTCTCCACGTGCTCCAGTTGATTGACGGTCAGCACGGCCTTGCCGGTGGGGGTGGGGAAGGTGCGGGAGTCCCGCGGCCCGTTCGCCAGGATAAAGCCGCCCGTCTGCCGGATCCGCTCGTTGTAGTTCTCGCAGCCGCCGACGACCCGCGAGATGTGGTCCCGGATCAGGTCGTAGTTCTTTTCGAAACCGTCCCAGTCGGCCTTGACCTTGTCCCCGACCAGCGCCTTGCCCAGCCGGCTGACAATTGCCGGCTCGGATAGCAGGTGGTGCGAGACCGGTTCGACCCGGCCCCAGGAGGGGTGCACGGCGCAGACCGTGTCCTCCACTGAGACGAACTGCGGGCCGGACTCCTGGATATCGATCTCGCTGCGGCCCATCGTGGGCAGGATGAGGGCCTCCGCGCCGGTCACGGTGTGGGACCGGTTGAGTTTCGTGGAGATCTGGACCGACAGTTCGGTGTTCTGCATGGCCGCTTCGGCGGCGTTCGTGTCCGAGATGGCGCCGACGAAGTTGCCGCCGAGCGCTACGAAGGCCCGGATCCCGCCGTCGCGCATCTTGTTGATGGTTTCCACGGCGTCCACGCCGTGTTCGCGCGGCGGTTCGAAGCCGAACTCCTCACCCAGAGAGTCCATGAAGGACTGCGGCATCTGCTCCCAGATGCCCATGGTGCGGTCGCCCTGGACGTTGCTGTGGCCCCGGATGGGGGACGCACCGGCGCCCGGCTTGCCGATGTTGCCACGTAGCAGGAGCAGGTTGATGATCTCCTTGATGGTGGCCACGCCCTTCTTCTGCTGCGTGATGCCCATGGCCCAGGTGATGATGACTTTCTCGGCCCTCAGGTAGCGGGCGGCGAGTTCATCGATTTCCTCGGTCCGCAGGCCCGTCGCGGCCAGCACCGCGTCCTCGTCCAGCAGGCTGAGGTGTTCCTGGAGTTCCGCCAGGCCCTCGCAGTGCTCGGCGAGGAACGCGTGGTCCAGCACGGTTCCCGGGTTGCGGGCCTCGGCGTCGAACACCCGCTTGGAGAGGGCCTGCAGCAGCGCCATGTCGCCGCCGATGCGGATGTGCAGGAACTGGTCGGCGATCTGCGTGCCGTGACCGACGATGCCCTTGACCTTCTGCGGGTTCTTGTACCGGCGCAGGCCGGCTTCGGGAGGGATTGACGGCGACGATTTCGCCGCCGTTTTCCTTGCACGCCTCGAGTTCGGTCAGCATGCGCGGGTGGTTGGTGCCCGGGTTCTGGCCCATCACGATGATGAGGTCCGCGTGGGCGTAGTCGTCGAAATTGACGGTGGCCTTGCCGATGCCGATGGTCTGGCCCATGGCCCAGCCCGAAGACTCGTGGCACATGTTGGAGCAGTCCGGCAGGTTGTTGGTGCCGTAGCCGCGGACCATCAGCTGGTACAGGAACGCAGCCTCGTTGGAGGTGCGGCCGCTGGTGTAGAAGGCCGCCTCGTCGGGTGAGTCCAGGCTCTTGAGTTTATCCGTGATGATCCGGATCGCCTCCGGCCAGCCCACCGGCTTGTAGTGGTCCTCGCCGGCTGGCTTGTGCACCGGTTCGGTGAGCCGGCCCTGCATTCCCAGCCAGTACTCGGAGCGGGTCCGCAGTTCGCTGACGGAGTGTTCCGCCCAGAACTCCGGGGCGATGACCACCGGGGTCGCTTCCCACGTGACGGCCTTGGCGCCGTTTTCGCAGAACTCGAAGGCCTTGCGGTGGTTCGGGTCCGGCCACGCGCAGCTGGGGCAGTCGAAGCCGTCCTTCTGGTTCATCGCCAGGACGGTCTTGCGCGTGCGGTTCAGGCCCATGTGTTCGATCGCGGGCTTCATGGAGTGCAGCACCCCGGGGATGCCGGCGGCCCAGTCCTTTGGACCGTCTCCGACCACGAGGTCCTTTTCGTCGTTTTCCTCGACCATGGGATTCTTGCGGGTCACGTGAACTTCCCTTCTGCAACCACCGCCTGTTCAGGCCGGCGCGTCTCTACTACCAAGCACCCTACCTTTAGGCCCATTACAGGCCTATCAGGTGGCCGGGAGCGCCGCAAGGGATTAGCCGTCGACGGCGGCGCGGCCGTTTCCTCGGCATGTGCGGTACGCGCGGCGGCCGGGTTCCCTCACGGCGGCACCAAGGACAGGGACGGGCGCGCAGTGATGCCGTCAGCGGTTCAGCGCCCTGCCACCAGGGTGTCCCGGATCTCGCGGCGCAGGACCTTGCCGATCAGCGAGCGCGGCAGGGAATCGAGCACCGCCACCCGGCGCGGCACCTTGTAGGCGGTCAGGTGCTTCCGGGCGAAGGCCAGGAGCGCGTCCGGATCGATGGTGGTGCCCAGGATCGGCACCACGGCGGCGACGACGTCCTCGCCGCCCCGGGGCGCGGCAGCCCGACAACGGAGACGTCCGAGACGCCCGGGAAGGTGGCGATCACATCCTCCACCTCACTGGGGGAGACGTTGAAGCCTCCCGTGATGATGAGCTCCTTGATCCGGTCCCGGATCGTGACGAAGTAGTCGTTGTCCACCGAGACGATGTCGCCGGTCCGGAACCAGCCGCCGTCGAGCAGTGCCTCCTCCGTTTCGTCCGGCCGGTTCCAGTAGCCGCTGAACACCTGGGGGCCGCGGATCAGGAGTTCCCCTTCCTCGCCCGGGGCCACGTCCAGGGCGGTGTTCTTCGGGTCCACCACGCGGATGTCGGTCAGCGGGAACGGCACACCCACCGTTCCCGGTTTGCGGCTGGTGCCGAAGGGGTTGCCGATCGCGATGGGCGACGTTTCGGTCAGTCCGTAGCCCTCGATCAGGTGGCCGCCGGTCGCTTTCTCCCAGGTCTCCACTGTCGCCGCCGGCAGGTTCATGGCGCCGGAGATCGAGAAGCGGATGCTCTTCAGCCCGATCCCTCGTTCGGCTGCCGCGGCGGCGATCCGGTCGTAGATCGGCGGCACTGCCGGCAGGAAGGTTGCCGGTGACTTCTTGAGCGCCTTCAGCACCAGGTCGACGTCGAACTTGGGGAACAGGACCAGCTTCGCGCCGATGCTCAGGGCAAAGGTCATGCAGAGGGTCAGGCCGTAGGCGTGGAACATCGGCAGCACCGCGTACACGGTTTCCCGGCCGTCCTTGAGTCCCGGCACCCAGGCCCGGCCCTGCGCGGCGTTGGCCTGCAGATTGGCATGGCTGAGCATCGCGGCCTTGGGCTGGCCCGTGGTGCCGGAGGTGTACTGGAGGACGGCAAGGTCCTGCGCCGCGGGGCGCGGATGCCTCTTCTTGAGTTCGCCGGCGTCGAGGAGCTCCCGCCACGGCAGCACCGGCCGGACGGCGGGAGCGGCCCGCCCTTCCGGTGCTCTCTGCCCACGGAGAGGGCGGCCCGGGCCTTGCGGGCCGCGGGCACCGGAAGCCGCAGCGCCAGGCGCTGCAGCAGCGGCATCTCCGGGATCAGCTCCACCGAGACAATGCTGCGGAGCCCGACGTCGGCCGGCAGCTGGCGGACCCGCTCCACTGCCTTGTCCCAGACGACCGCGACGACGGCGCCGTGGTCCTCGAACTGGTGGCGCAGTTCCCGGTCGGTGTAGAGGGGATTGTGTTCCACCACGACTGCGCCGAGGCGCAGGGCGGCATGGAAGGCAACAATGTGCTGCGGGCAGTTCGGCATGACCAGCGCCACCCTGTCGCCGGCCTTGACGCCGAGTTTCTGCAGCCCGGCGGCCGCCCGGCTGATCAGGGTACCCAGCTCGCGGTAGCTCGTGCGGGCGCCGAAAAACTCCAGGGCGGTCTTGGAGCCGTAGCGGCGCACTGAGTTGTCCATGAGGTCCACCAGCGAACCCTTGGGCAGCACCAGGTGCGCCGGCACACCCGGCCCGTAGGAACGGGTCCACGGGCGCTCACTCCAGCGCAGCTCTTGCGGGTGGCCGGTACTGGCTGCAGCCGGGTCCGCGGCCGTGACGTTGACGCCAGTCCGCGTGGATTTCTTCTTCATGATCAGTCCTTGCCGCTGGAAACCGCCGGGTGTTTGCGAACCAGAGAGCCCGCCGGAAAATCCTACCGGTGCCCGCGGCTGCCTGCGGCGGCGCGCCCCGGGTCCGTGTACGGCGGCGGCCGCCGCGGGCCGGATGGGCAGCGCGGCGTTCGTGACTTTCGGCCCTAGGTGCGGGTGCGGCGCGGGCGGAAGCTGGGGGTACATCACCTCCGCGTGTCAGCTGTGCTCCTGCGTCCCGGGGCAGGTCATGCCATGCGGGAACGGGAGCGTCATGAAGCATCAGGAGCCCACCCTGCGTTTCCTCGGAGCCACCGACACCGTCACCGGCTCCAGGTACCTGCTGGAGGCCGGCGGGAAGCGGGTCCTGGTGGACTGCGGGCTCTTCCAGGGCTACAAGCGCAGCCGGGAACGCAACCGTGCGCCCTTCCCCGTGCCGCCGCACTCGATCGACGCCGTCGTCCTGACCCACGCGCACCTGGACCACACCGGCTACGTTCCCGCGCTGGTGCGGGACGGGTTCACCGGGCCGGTCATCGCCACTGACGGGACGACGGACCTGTGCAAGCTGCTCCTGCCCGACAGCGGCTACCTGCAGGAGGAGGAAGCCCGGTACGCGACGCACCGGGGATCGTCCAGGCACAGTCCGGCGCTGCCGCTCTACACCGCCGCCGACGCCGTCAAGTCCCTCAACAGTTTCAAGATCCACGATTTCGAAGATCCGCTGGACCTCGGCGGCGGGATGGACATGACGTTCCTGCCGGCCGGGCATATCCTCGGCGCCGCCCAGGTCCGCGTGCGGATCGGCTCACACTCCGTGCACTTCACCGGGGACCTGGGCCGGACGGATGACCCGCTGATGAACCCGCCCCGGCCCCTGGGGAGGCCGAGGTCCTGGTCACGGAGTCCACCTACGGGAACCGGAAGCACGACACCGCCGATCCCGAACGCCAACTGGGGGACATCATCAACCGGGTCGCGAAGCGCGGCGGCGTGGTCCTGTTCGCCGCCTTCGCCGTCGGCCGCGCCGAAACGCTGATGCTGCACCTGTCCCGCCTCCGCGGCAAACACCTGATCCCGGACATCCCGGTGTACCTCAACAGCCCGATGGCCATTGACGCGTCCGGCATGTACCAGCGGCACCCGGAGGAACACCGGCTCAAAGAGCAGGAATACCTGAACATGTACAAAGTGGCCAGACTTACCCGCTCGGTCGACGAGTCCAAGCTGCTGAACCTGCGGGGCGGGCCGATGATCATCATCTCCGCCAGCGGAATGCTCACCGGCGGAAGGATCCTGCACCACCTCGCCGCCTACGGCCCGGACCCGAAGAACGCCGTCGTCCTCAGCGGATACCAGGCCGGAGGCACGCGCGGCGCCGCCCTGGCGGCCGGCGGGCGCGAGCTGCGCATCTACGGCGAGGACATCACGATCCGGGCCGAGGTGATCCAGATGGAAAGCCTGTCGGCGCATGCTGACGCGGACGGCATCATCGCATGGATGAAGACGGCGGCACGGGAACCCAGGATGACGTACATCACCCACGGCGAACCGGACGCGTCGGATGCCCTGCGCCTGCGGATCAAGCACGAGCTGGGATGGCGGGCCCGGGTTCCGGAGCACCTCGAGAAAATCTCACTCGAGGACCCGCGGTGACGTCCGGCGTCAGGAAGTCCGCCGTCCTCGCCGAGATCCATTCGCTGGCGCGGCCGCTGACGTCCGACCGCGACCTGGACGGGCTGGTCCGGCGCGCGGCGGACTGCCGGTTCGTCGCGATCGGCGAAGCCTCCCACGGCACGCACGAGTTCTACACGTGGCGTGACACCCTCAGCCGGCGGCTGATCACGGAGGAAGGCTACAACTGGATCGGGGTGGAGGGGACTGGCCCGACTGCTGGCGCATCAACGGCTGGGTGCGGGGCGAGACGGGGCGGGACCAGGGCGTCCATGCCCTGCTCTCCGGTTTTGAACGCTGGCCCACGTGGATGTGGGCGAATGAGGAAGTCGCTGCGTTCCTGGACTGGCTCCGTACCTGGAATCTCAGCCGGCCGCCGGGCCGCCGTGTCGGCTTCTACGGACTCGATGTGTACTCCCTCTGGGACTCACTCCGCGAAATCATCGGCTGGCTGGAGGAGAACGACCCCGACGCCGTCCCGGCCGCCAAGCGCGCCTGGCAGTGCTTCCTGCCCCATCACGAGGACCCGCATCAGTACGCCTGGAGCACCCGGCTGGTGCCGCAGTCCTGCGAAGCCGAAGTCATCGCCCTCCTCACCGAAGTCCGGAACCGGGTGTCCGGCCCGGGGACCACGACGAGGCCGCCTTCGACGCCGTGCAGAATGCCGAGGTGGCGGCTAACGCCGAGCACTACTACCGGATCATGGTCCGCGGCGACCGCCAGTCCTGGAACATCCGTGACCACCACATGGCGGACACCATCGACCGGCTCAGCCGGCACCTCGGTGCGCACTCCAAGGGGCTCATCTGGGAGCACAACACCCATGTGGGGGACGCCCGCGCCACGGACATGGCCCAGGACGGACTGGTCAACGTGGGGCAGCTGCTGCGTGAGCGGCACGCCGCGGACGGCGTCCTGCTGGTGGGGCTCGCCTCGCACCGGGGTGAGGTGCTCGCCGCGGAAGCGTGGGGCCGCCCGGAGCGGATCCTCCCGGTCCCGCCGGCGCGCCCGGGCAGCCACGAGGACTTCCTGCATGAGGCCCTGGGGGTGGCGTCGGTGCTGGAATTCGGAGAGGACAGGTCCGGGCCGTGGCTTTCCACCTGGCTCGGCCACCGGGCGATCGGGGTGGTCTACCATCCCGGGCGGGAGCTGGGGAACTATGTTCCGACCCGGATCGGCGAGCGCTACGACGCGCTGATCTGGTTCGAGCACACCGCCGCGCTGCGGCCCGTGCACCATGAAGGGCCGCCGCGGGAGCCGGAATTCGAGACCGAGCCCACCGGCTTCTAATCCGCCGTCGTCAGGACGCCGTGCCGGCGCAGCATCACGACGGCGGCCGGCACGTACCAGAGCAGCGGAACCCGCCGCAGCGCCGTGGTCAGGCGGCGGGGCCCTGCTTCATGGCTCGACGCCATGCGCGCGGGTGAGGGGGAGTGAGGGCTTAAGGCCCTAACCGGCGGTGACCCCCGGCGCACACTGAAATGGCGGATGACTACGGTCGCGCCGCCCCGAACATGCGATGCAGAATTGACCGCGCCATGGAAAAGAGCAGGATTCAGAATGAGCAAACCAATCGTCGTCGGTATCAACGGATCAGCCGGAAGTGAGGCAGCGCTGACGTGGGCCCTGCAGCGGGCGGCCCGGGACAAGCTTCCTGTCACCATCATTCATGCGGTGGATGACCGCTGGATTTCGCCGGACTTCCAGTACCACGAGATCATCAGGCAAGCCGGCATGGAACTTCTCCAGAAAGCGCAGGCCGGCGCCAACGAGCAGGCTCCCGATGTGAAGGTGGACATCCAGCTCCGCCATGGCAGCGGCGGATCCGTGCTGCGGGAAGTGTCCAACGAGGCGTCCATGGTGGTCGTGGGCGAACATGACAAGCACTGGATGGACGGCGGTCCGCTGACGGACCGGGCCCTGCAGATCGTCTCCGCCTCGGAAATCCCCGCCGCTGTGATCCCGCTGAAGCGCGGAGTCGGGGCCGCCGGCGTCGTGGTCGGCGTGGATGGCTCCGAAGAGTCCCTGCAGGCGGTCGACGTCGCGGCCGCGGAAGCGGACAAGGGCGGCGACGAGCTGACCGTGGTCCTAGCCTTCCGCAGGCCGGCGCGCTGGGTCGAAAACCAGTTGCCGAAAAGCGGCCTCGCCGAAACGATCCTCGAGGAGGACCGGATCGTCCTGGCGGAATCCGTTGCCGGGCTCGCGGACAAGTACCCGGACCTCGTCGTCCACCAGCGGCTGGAGACCGATACCGAGCCCGCGAAAGCACTGGTCGACGCCGCCAAAGATGCCCGGCTCCTTGTGATCGGCAGCCGCGGCCGCGGCGGCTTCTCCCGGATGATGCTCGGCTCCACGGCCCACGCCGTTCTCCTCAATGTGCCGTGCCCGACCCTCGTCACCCGTGTGCACAAGGTGAAGCACGAGGACTGACCGCCGGGGCAGGCAGCTGTCACACGGAGAGCCTCCTCAGCCGAGGGGCTCTCCCCGTGACGGGACCCTTGAGCGTGCACGGGCCGGATGGGAGGATGATCCAGTGGAGCCCTTCTTCGATTTCGTTGGCCACTTCTGGTGGCTTGTCTTCCCGTTGAGCGGATTGTTTGGCGGCTGGGCACGGTCCTGGTCCAAGGCCAGTGAACGCCGGCACCGGCGCCGGGTGGAGCTCTACAAACTCCGCAACCATGCCGTGGAGGCCGAACGGGCCAGCCGGACCCAGGTCCGGCAGCTCATGGACAGCCACGACACCGTCAACCGCCGGTGGCTCGACTACGAGCTTGACGTGGGAAAACTCATCGACTTTCCGGTCATGACCGACGTGCGCGAACCCCTGACCGTAGCGTTCCTGCGGGCGAAGCGGTTGGCCGACGGACTGCGCCCGGGAGCGCCGGAGGAGATCACGACGGCGGCGCGGCTGGCGGAATACCGTGAGGCCGTCACCAGCTACGAGCTGGCGTTCGACGTCGCCGAGCGGGAGGCGCGGCGGATCAGGGACGGCAACTTCAGCGGACCGGAACGGGAACGCCTGTCAACGGCCCGGAAGCTGCTGCGGATCGCGTCAGATGCCGCCGCGACACCGGCGGAACGGCAGACGGCGTACAAGCGGGCGCGCCGCGAACTGGACGGACTGATCGTGCTCCCGGACGCCACCCTTGCCGCGCTGGAGGAGAAGATCGCCGGGATGATCGACGCCGGACGCACGCCCGACGTCCACCAGGGCTGACCTCGCCGGGCTGTTGAACCGCCGGGCTGTTGCATTGCGCCCGGGCGGCGCCGTCCCTGCGCATGTTTTTGCCCTGATGCCATATCCCGTACGCTTTAACACGTCAGGCAACTTTGCTGAACGCCACACATCCTCCCGGTATATCCCGGATGAACGATGCCGGCAGCGGGGAATCAAACCTCTGACCGTCGACTCTGCAGATTGGGCAACAGGTGGAAATCACCATCATGGTGGCGCTGGTTATAGCGCTGGCGCTTTTTTGACTTCACCAACGGATTCCATGACACCGCCAACGCAATGGCTACACCCATCGCAACCGGTGCCATCAAACCCAAAACGGCTGTCGCCCTCGCGGCGGTGCTGAACCTGGTGGGGGCTTTTCTCTCCACGGAAGTGGCCAAGACCGTGTCCGGCGGCATCATCAACGAGGGGTCGGACGGGGTTCAGATCACCCCGGACATCATCTTCGCGGGACTGATGGGCGCCATCCTCTGGAACATGATCACGTGGCTCAAGGGCCTGCCGTCGAGTTCCTCGCACGCGCTTTTCGGCGGCCTGATCGGCGCCGCCATCGCGGGCATCGGAATCCACTCGATCAACTTCGAGAGCCTCATGCAGAAGGTGATCCTTCCCGCGATTTTCGCTCCGATCATCGCCGGCGCCGTGGCCTACCTGTGCACCAAGCTCGCCTACGCGCTGACCTCCCGCCACGACCCGGAGTCGGGCAGCAAGCTCACGCAGAAGCGCGGCGGCTTCCGCACCGGCCAGATCTTCACCTCCAGCCTCGTGGCCCTCGCACACGGCACCAACGACGCCCAGAAGACCATGGGTATCATCACCCTCGTGCTGATCGCCGCGGGCACCCAGGAACCCGGCTCCGGACCGCAGTTCTGGGTCATCGCCTCCTGCGCCTTCGCCATCGCGATCGGCACCTACTCCGGCGGCTGGCGGATCATCCGCACCATGGGGTCCGGCCTCACCGAGGTCAAACCGGCCCAGGGCTTCGCCGCCGAAAGCAGCACTGCCTCGGCCATCCTCGCGTCCTCGCACCTGGGATTTGCACTGTCCACCACCCAGGTGGCCTCCGGCTCCGTCATCGGCTCGGGCATGGGACGCCGCGGCACCAGTGTCCGCTGGGGAACCGCCGGACGGATTGCGCTCGGCTGGCTCTTCACCCTCCCCGCCGCCGGAATCATGGGGGCCCTCACCGCCCTCCTGGTGCAGACCGGCGTCGTAGGCGTTGTCATCGCCGCCGTGGCGGCACTGGTGCGGTGCTGTATATGTTCCTGCACTCGAAGAAGTCGCATGTGGGACACCACAACGCCGTCGAAGTCGATCAAGCCGGCCAGGCCGTGCGGTTCCGCAAGAAAAAGAAAGCTATGTCGGTCAGTAGCTCCAAGGACGAGCCGAAGGGCGGACTGTAATGAAGTGGCTGGAACTGGTTCAGGTGGCGGGCGCAACGCTCGTCGCGGCAGTGACCGTCGTGGTCCTGTACTCCCTGGGGGTGCGTCTGACCGCCATCGCCGGCGATGTCAGCGAACGGAAGCCGTCCTGGCTGCGGCCGCTCGCCTACGTGTGCTTCGGCCTTTGCGGACTGGCCGTGCTGTTCGGGCTCTACCTGATCATCCCCTACTTCAGCAAGTAGCCGGCAACGCGGCCCGCGGCGCCGCGGACGAAGGGATGGGCAGCCCGGCCGGGAATGGCTAGGCTGGGGCCATGCCTGATTTCCAGTACTTTGTGGCGTCCTCGCTGGACGGATTCATCGCCACCCGGGACGACAACCTGGACTGGTTGCTCCAGTTCGACGGTTTCTCCGGCGGCCAGGAAAGCTACGACGCCTTTATGGCGGATGTCGGCTGCATCGTGATGGGCGGGGACACCTACGCCTGGCTGCGCAAACACGAACCTGACAACTGGCCATATCCGGCCACCCCCTGCTGGGTGTTCACGCACCACGAACACTCGGTCCCCAAAGGGGCGGACGTGACCTTTGTCCGCGGGCCCGTGGCCGAATTCGTGGAGGACCTCAAGGCCTGCGCGGGAGAACGGAACGTCTGGATCGTCGGCGGCGGTGTCCTGGCGGCCCAGTTCGCGGACGCCTCCGCGCTGGACGAGATCATTATCTCCATCATTCCCGTGGTGCTGGGCAGCGGCAAAGCGGTACTGCCTTTGCTGGGGCCGACGGCGCCGCTCGAGTTGATTTCCTCACACACCCTGGGCCGGGGCATAGTGGAGCTGCGCTACCGGTTCGGGAGCAGCCCGGCCTAGCGCCGCGCCCAGCCGGACCCGGGCCTACGCTTCGATGTCGCGGATCAGGTTGGTGATGCGCGCGGTGGACAGCCGGCGGCCCTGCTCGTCCGTCATAACCACCTCGTGTGTGGTGAGCGTGCGGCCCAGATGGATGGCCGTGCACGTGCCGGTCACGGTGCCCGAGGTGATGGCCCGGTGATGCGTTGCGCTGACGTCGATCCCCAGCGCCTGCCGCTTGGGCCCGGCATGCAGTCCGGCGGCAAAGGAACCGAGCGTCTCGGCGAGGACCACGTGGGCGCCGCCGTGGAGAATTCCGGCCACCTGCGTGTTGCCCTCCACCGGCATGGTGGCCACCGTCCGCTCGGGACTCATCTCCAGGAAATGGATGCCCATCTTCACCACCAGTGCGCCCACGCCGTACTGTCCCAGCCAGTCGTGCATCTCCTCGGGAACTCCGGCGGCCGTCAGTTCGGCCGCATACGGGCCCGGCGTGAAATTGTCCGTCATGGGAACTAGGCTGGCACCTGTGAGCGAAACTACCAAACCGGCCTCTGCACCCTTTCTGCAGCCTCCTCTCTACAGACAGCGCGGTGGACCTTCTCCCGGCAACTGAGACAGCATCAGTGACAGCGGCCAAGTCCGCCCGGAAGTCCACGCGGGCCGCGGAGTCGGTTTCCGCCACTGAGACGCCCGTCATTCCCCTGACGGACCAGCCCCGGCTCCTGGTCCTGGACGGTCATTCCATGGCGTTCCGGGCGTTCTTCGCCCTGCCCGCGGACAAGTTCTCCACCGCAACGGGGCAGCACACCAACGCGATCCACGGCTTCACGTCCATGCTCATCAACCTGATCAAGGAACAGAAGCCCACGCACGTCGCCGTCGCCTTCGACGTCTCGGACGACACCACCCACCGCAAGGCCGAGTACAGCGAGTACAAGGGCGGACGCAACGAGACCCCCGGGAGATGAGCGGCCAGATCGACCTCATCGACAAAGTCATGGGCGCGTGGGGCATCAAGACCATCAAGATGCCCGGCTACGAAGCTGATGACATCCTGGCAACCCTCGCCGCCATGGGTGAGAAGGCGGGCTTCGAGGTGCTGCTGGTATCGGGCGACCGTGACGCCTTCCAGCTGATCACGGACAACGTGTTTGTCCTGTACCCGCGGAAGGGCGTCAGCGACATTCCCAGGATGGATGCCACTGCCATCCAGGAAAAGTACTTTGTCAGCCCCGCCCAGTATTCGGACCTTGCCGCCTTGGTGGGGAGTCCGCGGACAACCTGCCGGGGGTTCCCGGCGTCGGGCCCAAGACGGCGGCCAAATGGATCAACCTGTACGGCGGACTGGAGGGGTCCTGGAGAACCTCGACGCAATCGGCGGAAAGGTGGGGACTCCTCCGCGAAAACGTTGAGGACGTCAAGCGCAACCGGCGGCTGAACAGGCTCCACACGGACCTCGACCTCCCGGTGACGCTGGACGAGCTCGCGGATCCGCGGCCGGACCAGGCGGCGCTCGAGGAGTTGTTCGACGCGCTTGAGTTCAAAACCATCCGTACGCGGCTCTTTGCCCTCTACGGCAGCGAGGTTCCGGAAGCGGAGCGGGAACGCCTCGAGACCCCGGACTTCGTGGTCCCGTCCGGCGCAGCCGAGCTGACCGCTTTCCTCGAGGCCGGGGCGGCATGCGGTCAGCCGTCGCCGTCGACCTCGTGCCCGGCCGGATCGGTGAGGATGCCGCCGCCGTGGCGATCGTCCACGATGGCGGGGCCGCTTACATCGACCTTGCCGGGCAGGACGCCGCGTCCGAGAACGTGCTGGCGGGCTGGCTCCGGGACGCCGGTGCGGCCAAAGTCATGCACGGCTACAAGGCGGCCCTCAAAGCCCTCGCCAGCCGGGGCCTGGGCCTGGAAGGCGTGGTGGACGACACCTCGATCTCCGGGTACCTCATCCAGCCGGACCGCCGCAGCTACGAACTGGCCGAACTGGCCCAGCACCACCTCAACATCAGTGTCTCCACCGAAGCCGCCAAGGCGGGCCAGCTGGAGCTGGCGTTCGACGGCGAGGACGACGCCGCCGCCGCCGGCGCGCTGGTCCACGTCGCCGCCGTCGTCCAGACCCTGAGCCGGTACTTCGAGACGGAACTGGCCGAGCGCAAGGCACAGGACCTGCTGACCACCCTTGAGCTGCCTGTCAGCCGCGTTCTCGCCGACATGGAACTCGCGGGAATCGCCATCGATATGCTGCGCCTGGACGAGCAGCTGGCCGATCTCGGCAAGGTGATCGACAACGCCCAGGAACTCGCGTTCGCCGCAATCGGCCACGAAGTGAACCTGGGCTCGCCCAAACAGCTGCAGACGGTGCTCTTCGACGAACTGGGGCTCCCCAAGACGAAGAAGATCAAGTCCGGGTACACCACCGACGCCGCCTCGCTGAAGTCGCTGCTGGAGAAGACCGGCCACGAATTCCTGGTCCAGCTCATGGCCCACCGTGAGTCCTCGAAGCTGCGCCAGATGCTGGAGTCACTCAAGAAGTCCGTCGCCGACGACGGCCGGATCCACACCACATATGCGCAGAACGTCGCCGCCACGGGCCGGATCTCCTCCAACAACCCGAACCTGCAGAACATCCCCATCCGCAGCGAGGAAGGCCGGCGGGTCCGCGGCATCTTCGTGGTCAGCGAGGGCTATGACTGCCTGCTGTCCGCGGACTACTCGCAGATCGAGATGCGCATTATGGCCCATCTCTCGGGGGACGCCGGCCTGATCCAGGCCTACAAGGACGGCGAGGACCTGCACCGCTTCGTCGGCTCGAACATCTTCCATGTGCCCACTGACCAGGTGACCAGCGCGATGCGCTCGAAGGTGAAGGCCATGTCCTACGGGCTTGCCTACGGCCTGACCTCGTTCGGCCTCTCCAAGCAGCTCGAAATTTCCGTCGACGAGGCGCGGACCCTGATGAAGGACTACTTCGACCGGTTCGGCGCCGTCCGCGACTACCTCCGCGGTGTGGTGGACCAGGCCAGGATCGACGGCTACACCGCCACCATCGAAGGGCGCCGCCGCTATCTCCCGGACCTCACCAGCACCGACCGCCAGCTGCGCGAGAACGCGGAGCGCATCGCGCTCAACTCGCCCATCCAGGGTTCGGCCGCGGACATCATCAAACGCGCCATGCTCGGCGTCGCCGGCGCGCTGGCGGAGCAGGGCCTGAAATCGCGCATGCTGCTCCAGGTCCATGATGAACTGGTCCTCGAAGTGGCGCACGGCGAGCGTGAGGCCGTGGAGAAGCTGGTGACGGAGCAGATGGGCGCCGCAGCGAAGCTGACGGTCCCGCTCGATGTCCAGATCGGCATCGGCTCCAGCTGGTACGAGGCCGGGCACTGACGCCTGCTCCGTGAGCACCATGGCACTGGAGCACCAGCGCAGTTGGGTAATTTGGCAGGATTCCTAGGGGAGAATTTCGTGGCTGAGAAGTATGAGATCCGGCGGTTCCGCGCGGCCGAAAAGGGTGAACCGGACTATGCGCTGGGGTAGCCTGGCTGCGCGGCGTCGGCATCGGGTTCTACGACGAGCGGCACAAGGACGAGTTCGTGGACAAGGTCATGGCCATGTACCGCGTCGACAATCGTGAGATGACGGGCGTCTACCAGACCGGCACTGTCGCCGCCCACTCACTGGCGGCCGATACCCCCGTCGCCACTTTCGCAACCCTCCGCAAGGACCTCAACATCGGCTACGGCCGGCAGCTTGAAGCGCAGCTGATCACCGCCGTGACCGTCCGCGGAACCCACCGCAGGCAGGGGCTCCTGCGCCGGATGATGACCGCGGACCTCGCCGGTTCGAAGGCGGACGGCCTGGCGATGGCCGCGCTGACCGCCTCGGAAGCGTCCATCTACGGGCGGTTCGGCTTCGGCGTCGCGACGTTCGAGCGCAGCATTAAGTGGACACCGGCCCGCGGTTCCGGCTCCGGCACACGCCGACCGGCTCGGTGGAAATCGCCGACCGGAAGGTCCTCCTGGAACTGGCGCCGGGCGTCTTCGAACGCGTCCACCGGGTCACGCCGGGCTCCATTGTCCGCCAGGATGCGTACCGGCAGCGCAGCTCGGGCACGCTCGGCCGGGACGGCGCCGAGGACGAGTCGATCCGGTGCGCACTGCACTACGACGCCGACGGGGACGTGGACGGCTACGTCGCCTACAAGTTCGCCGGCTGGGACAGCAAGCCGTACACCATGGAAGTCATCGACCTCGTGGCAGCCACCGATTCCGGGTACCTGGAGCTGTGGCAATTCCTGGGCAGCATCGATATGATCCAGCGGGTCACCTGGTCCGAAGCGCCCGTGGACGACCCGCTGACGTGGGCCCTGGAGGATCCGCGCTGCATCGAGTCCGGCGAGAACGCCGATATGCTCTGGCTCCGTGTGCTGGACACCGTGAAGGCCCTTGGCGCGAGGCATTACTCGTCCGACGGCAGGCTGGTCCTGCGCGTCAGCGACACCCTGAGCCTGGCCGGCGGCACGTTCACGCTGTCCGTGAGCGGCGGCAAGGCGACCGTGGCTGCTGCTCCGGAAGGCGCGGAAGCTGACCTTTCCCTCGACGTCGCGGACCTGGGCTCCATCTATCTCGGCGCTGTCTGCCCGGTGACCCTCGCCGCCGCCGGGCGGATCAGCGAGCACACGCCCGGGGCGGCCCTGATAGCGCGGCTGATGTTCGCCGTCGAACGTTCACCGCACTGCCTGACGCATTTCTAGGCCGGTCTCCGCCGCCCCCTGCGCTTTGACCCGCGTTCACGAAAGCGACTAGACTAAACGGGCGTGTACTACGTGCGCGCATCTACAATCCACAAATCAGGATGACCCGGCTCTTTGCCGCGTTCTGTGCCCGTGTCGCCGACACGGGCGCAGCGGTTTGCCTGACCGACTAACTATCCACAACGGAGCCCCTACTACATGACCATCACCTCAACCGAGAAGCCCGGTACCCCCGTAGTCGCGATTAACGACATCGGTACCGCTGAGGACTTCCTCGCAGCAGTCGACGCCACCATCAAGTACTTCAACGACGGAGACCTCGTCGAAGGTACCGTCGTCAAGGTCGACCGCGACGAAGTTCTGCTCGACATCGGTTACAAAACCGAAGGTGTCATTCCCTCCCGCGAGCTGTCCATCAAGCACGATGTTGATCCCGGAGACGTCGTCTCCGTTGGCGATCTCGTCGAAGCCCTGGTGCTCACCAAGGAAGACAAAGAAGGCCGCCTGATCCTCTCCAAGAAGCGTGCTCAGTACGAGCGTGCCTGGGGCGACATCGAGAAGGTCAAGGAAGAAGACGGCGTCGTTACCGGTACCGTCATCGAGGTTGTCAAGGGTGGTCTTATCCTCGACATCGGTCTGCGCGGCTTCCTGCCCGCATCCCTCGTCGAGATGCGCCGTGTGCGCGACCTCGCTCCGTACATCGGTCAGCAGATCGAAGCCAAGATCATCGAGCTGGACAAGAACCGCAACAACGTTGTGCTGTCCCGCCGTGCATGGCTCGAGCAGACCCAGTCCGAGGTCCGCTCCACGTTCCTCAACAAGCTGGAAAAGGGCCAGGTCCGTCCCGGCGTCGTTTCCTCCATCGTCAACTTCGGTGCCTTCGTGGACCTGGGCGGCGTAGACGGCCTGGTGCACGTTTCCGAGCTGTCTTGAAGCACATCGACCACCCGTCCGAGGTTGTCGAAGTTGGCCAGGAAGTCACCGTCGAGGTTCTCGAGGTCGACCTGGACCGCGAGCGTGTTTCCCTGTCGCTCAAGGCTACGCAGGAAGATCCGTGGCAGACCTTCGCCCGCACCCACGCCCTCGGGCAGGTTGTGCCGGGTAAGGTCACCAAGCTGGTTCCGTTCGGCGCGTTCGTTCGCGTTGAAGACGGCATCGAAGGCCTGGTCCACATCTCCGAGCTCGCCGTCCGCCACGTTGAGCTGGCCGAGCAGGTTGTCTCCGTTGGTGACGAGCTGTTCGTCAAGGTCATCGACATCGACCTCGAACGCCGCCGCATCTCGCTGTCCCTCAAGCAGGCCAACGAGGGCGTCGACGCCGAATCCACCGAATTCGATCCGGCTCTCTACGGCATGGCCGCTGAGTACGACGAAGAGGGCAACTACAAGTACCCGGAGGGCTTCGATCCGGAGTCCAACGAGTGGCTTGAAGGCTACGAGACGCAGCGCGCCGCCTGGGAGCAGCAGTACGCTGACGCCCAGACCCGCTGGGAAGCCCACAAGAAGCAGGTTGCCCAGCACGCTGCCGACGACGCTGCAGCTGCAACGTCCGGTGAGAGCGACTCCGGCACCACCAGCTACTCCTCCGAGCCGGCTGCAGCCGAGTCCACGACCGGTGGCGGCACGCTCGCTTCCGACGAGGCTCTTGCAGCACTGCGCGAGAAGCTGACCGGCAACTAATTGCCCTTGGTTCCCGGGGAGAGACCTCCCCGGGCCTGGCAGTTGCCAGCTTGAAGTAGCACCGTGAAGGTGGCCGTCCCCCAGGGGGCGGCCACCTTTCGTTTAAGGACATGCCCAATGTTTGACGCTCGGGCCGCGGGGCATGCCCAGTCCTGGGCGCAGCCATTGGACATAGGGCATTATGTCCAGTCTTGGACCCGCGCACAGGGCATGTCCGGTGGGGCAGGTCGCGCGGGGGCCCCGTGGCAGGCGCTGGGGCATGTCCAGCTAGCGCAGCAGGATCCTGGCCCTGACCGGAACCGCGGCGGCGTCGGAGGCCTGGCCTTCCGCCAGCTCAGCCCCGGCCGAGCGCAGCAGCATGAGGGCCGCGGTGTTCCCCGCTGTTGTGTCGGCTTCCAGGACCGTGGCGCCCGACGCGGCAGCCCGGTCCTTCACCAATCGGAGGGCCTCCCGGGCGATTCCCTGGCCGCGGAAGCTGCGGCCAAGCCAGATGCCCGTTTCCAGGGAGCCTGCGCCGGTCCGCTTGAGCCGGATGGAACCGGCCAGTTTCCCGTCGCAGGTGATCGCCCAGCTTTTTTGTTGAGCGGGCCCGTCGAGTCCCGCGGCGGCGTGGTGGTATTCGCGGAACCAGCTGATCCGTTCCGAATTCCAGCCGGCCGCGCTGCCCAGCGGCGGCGTTACCTCGTCCGCGTCGGCGTCCTGGATTGCCACGGTCAGGAGCTGCTCCAGGACCGCGTCGGTCACGTCGACGAGCCGGACCGGGGCGGGTAACGGGTCAGCTGAGGGGGACATCGATCCACTCCGTTTCTCCAGGCAGCAAGACGGCGGTTCCGGCTGACAGCCCGGCCAGCCGGTCACCCGCCCGGGCCAGGGCCGCCGGGTCGTCCGGCAGGGCAAGCCTCAGAACAGTAGTCTGCGCCTCATAACTGGTTTCGGCCATGACATAGCCCGCGGCGCGCAGGTCATTCTCCAGCCGGCCCGCTGCCGTGTGGGGGACCGCCACGGTGCAGATCCGCAGGCGCCGCCGTTGCACCAGCGGCGCCCGGTCCAGGGCAGCGGTCACGGATTCGGAGTAGGCGCGGACCAGTCCGCCGGCGCCGAGCAGGATCCCGCCGAAGTAGCGGACGACGACGGCGGTCACGTCGCTGAGGTCCGTCACGCCGGGCGCGGTTTCGCGCTTCAGCAGCGCGTCAAGCATGGGCAGGCCCGCGGTGCCGGACGGCTCGCCGTCGTCGTTGGAGCGTTGTATGCCGCGGTCCGGGCCAAGCACGAAGGCGGAGCAGTGGTGCCGCGCATCGTGGAATTCCTTCCGGAGCCCGGCGAGTACCGACCGGGCGCTGTCCTCATCCGCGGTGCGGTGCAGCACGGTGATGAAGCGGGAGCGTTTCACCTCGATCTCGTGGCGGAATTCGGGGCCGGCGGCCAGGGCGGTGTAAACGGTGGCCCTGCTCTCCGGATAATCCACGCCTTCAGCCACCGGATCAGTTTAGTCTGGTGGGGTGCTGAAAATCGGGTTGACGGGCGGCATCGCCTCAGGGAAGTCAGTGGGGGCCGCGCGCCTGCGTGAACTCGGCGCGGTGGTGATCGACGCCGATGCCCTGGCCCGCGAGGTCGTTGAGCCGGGAACGCCGGGACTCGCGCAGGTGGCCGGGGCGTTCAGCAAGGCCATCCTGACGCCCGACGGCGGCCTGGACCGGCCGAAGCTCGGCGCGCTCGTCTTCGGGAACCCGGAACGCCTCGGCGTGCTCAACGGCATCATCCATCCCCTCGTCCGGGAACGGGCCGCCGCGCTGGCCGCCGCAGCGCCGAAGGGCGCCGTCGTGGTCCAGGACATTCCGTTATTGGTCGAGACCGGACAGGGCGCGAACTTCCACCTCGTGGTGGTCGTCGACGCCCCCGACGCCGTCCGCGTGCAGCGCATGATGCAACACCGGCACCTGACCGCGGACGAAGCCAGGGCCAGGATGGCCGCCCAGGCGGGCCGGGACGAGCGGCTGGCGGCGGCCGACGTCGTCCTGGACAACTCCGGGACCAAGGACGAACTGCGGGATGCGGTGGACCGGCTCTGGAAGTTCCGCCTGGCACCCTTCGCGGACAACCTGTCCCGGCACCGCGTCGCACCCCGCGCGGGCGGGCCGGTGCTCACGCCCGCCAATTCGGAGTGGCCCGCGCAGGCCGGCCGGCTCATCGCCCGGCTGCGGGTGGCCGTGGGGAGGACATCCTGGCCCTGGACCATGTCGGTTCCACGGCGGTCCCCGGCCTCGCCGCGAAAGACGTCATCGACCTCCAGCTCGGGGTGGAGGATATGGCCGCGGCGGAGCGGATCGCGCCGCTCCTGGCCGACGCGGGCTTCCCGGGCTGGGCCGGCGTCTCCTCCGACAACCCCAAGCCCTCGCACCCGGACCCGGCGGACTGGCGGAAGCGGCTGCACGGCAACGCCGACCCCGGCCGGGCAGTCAATCTCCACGTCCGCGCCCTGGGGTCCCCGGGCTGGCGGTTTGCGCTCTGCTTCCGGGACTGGCTGCGCGACGACGCGGCGGCCCGGGCCGCGTACCTCGCCGAGAAGCGCCGGGTCGCCAAATTGCACGGGGTGGACAAGTCCACCGCAGGCTACGCCGCCGACAAGGAAGGGTGGTTCACCGAGTACGCCGCGCCGCGGATGGACGCGTGGGCGCAGCGGACCGGCTGGCAGCCGGCGTCGTCCACGGCCCCAGACCGGGACGCTGACCGGGACGCTGACCAGGGAACCGGACCGGAGGCCGGGACGGACACCGGCTCCGGTACCGCCCAAAGCTGAATCAGGACATCCTGTCGGAGCCCGGCGGTAGATTAGATACATGAGTCTTGCCCAGCAGATCAACCGTGTCGTGGCGCCCTTCGAGGTCATCAGCGAGTTCAAGCCGGCAGGTGACCAGCCGGCCGCCATCGCGGAGCTGACTGAACGCATCCAGAACGGCGAAAAGGACGTGGTGCTGCTCGGCGCCACCGGAACCGGTAAGAGCGCCACGACGGCGTGGCTGATCGAGCAGGTCCAGCGGCCCACCCTGGTGATGGTGCAGAACAAGACCCTCGCCGCCCAGCTGGCCAACGAGTTCCGGGAGCTGCTGCCGAACAACGCGGTGGAGTACTTCGTCTCCTACTACGACTACTACCAGCCCGAGGCCTACGTGGCGCAGACGGACACCTTCATCGAGAAGGACTCCTCCGTCAACGAGGAAGTCGAACGGCTCCGGCACTCCGCAACCAACGCGCTGCTGACCCGCCGCGACGTGATTGTGGTGGCCACGGTGTCCTGCATCTACGGCCTCGGCACCCCGGAAGAATACATCGCCGGCATGGTGACGCTGCGCAAGGGGCGGAGATGAACCGCGACGACCTGCTCCGGAAATTCGTCTCCATGCAGTACGCCCGCAACGACATGGACTTCCACCGCGGCACCTTCCGGGTCCGCGGCGACACCGTGGAAATCATTCCGATGTACGAGGAGCTCGCCATCCGGATCGAGTTCTTCGGCGACGAGATCGAAAACATCTACACCCTTCACCCCTGACCGGTGAAGTGCTCCGGGACGAGACCGAAATGTACGTCTTCCCGGCCTCCCACTATGTGGCCGGTCCGGAACGCATGGGCCGCGCGATCAAAAGGATCGAGGACGAACTGGCCGAGCGACTCGCGGTGCTGGAGGGCCAGAACAAGCTCGTCGAGGCCCAGCGCCTCCGGATGCGCACCACCTATGACCTCGAGATGATGCAGCAGATGGGATTCTGCAACGGGATCGAGAACTACTCCTCGCACATCGACGGCCGCGCCCGCGGTACCGCGCCGCACTGCCTCATCGACTACTTCCCGGACGACTTCCTGCTGGTCATTGATGAGTCCCACGTCACCGTGCCGCAGATCGGCGCCATGTACGAGGGCGACATGTCCCGCAAACGGAACCTCGTGGACCACGGTTTCCGGCTGCCCTCCGCGATGGACAACCGCCCGCTGAAGTGGGACGAGTTCCAGGAACGTGTAGGTCAGACCGTGTACCTCTCCGCAACACCGGGCAAGTACGAGCTGGGGAAGTCGGACGGCTTCGTCCAGCAGATCATCCGGCCCACCGGGCTGATCGACCCCGAGGTGATCGTGAAGCCCACGAAGGGCCAGATCGATGACCTGCTCGGCGAAATCCGGGATCGCACCGCGAAGAACGAGCGCGTCCTGGTCACCACCCTGACGAAGCGGATGGCCGAGGACCTCACCGACTATCTGCTGGGCCACGGCGTGAAGGTCGAATACCTGCACTCGGACGTGGACACGCTCCGCCGGGTGGAGCTGCTTCGTGAGCTCCGGATGGGCGTCTTCGACGTGCTGGTCGGCATCAACCTGCTCCGCGAGGGCCTGGACCTGCCCGAGGTGTCGCTGGTCAGCATCCTGGACGCGGACAAGGAAGGCTTCCTGCGGTCCTCCACCTCGCTGATCCAGACGATCGGCCGTGCCGCCCGCAACGTCTCCGGCCAGGTCCACATGTACGCGGACCGCATCACGGATTCGATGGCGCACGCGATCGACGAGACCAACCGGCGCCGGGCCATCCAGGTGGCCTACAACACCGAAAAAGGTATCGACCCGCAACCGCTGCGGAAGAAGATCGCCGACATTACGGACCAGATCGCCAAGGAAGACGCCGACACCCGCGAACTCCTTGCCAGCGCGGGCAAGGCCCGCGGCAAGGGCAAAGGCTCGGCGAAGGTCCGCGCCGACGGCCTCGCGGCCGCGCCGGCCGAGGACCTCGTGGGCCTGATCGAACAGCTCACGGAACAGATGCACGCCGCCGCCGGGGAGCTGCAGTTCGAGCTCGCGGCACGTCTCCGGGACGAGGTGGGGGAGCTGAAGAAGGAGCTGCGTCAAATGCAGTCCGCGGGGCACGCCTAGGGTAATGTTGGGCGGACGTAGGGGAGTATCCCAAGCGCTACGATCGTCAACACGCACGGCACAGATGCCCTGCCGGGCGTAGCGGGCAGCCAGGCAGTACCAGGTACGTCGTACCGGACCCAGGCCAGTCGGAGAGACTTACACCGCACCGTCACACCCTGCGAAAGGTATCTTCGTGCCCGAACTTCCCGTCTGGTTTGAGATCGGCTCCTTCGTCGTCCTCGGCATCATCCTGGCCATTGACCTGCTGCTGGTCCTCAAGCGTCCGCACGAGCCCTCCATGAAGGAGGCCGGCCTGTGGGTGTCGTTCTACATCGCCCTCGCCCTGCTCTTTGCCGGCGCCATGTTCGCGTTCACCGGCCCGGAATACGGCGGGCAGTTCCTCGCCGGCTGGGTGACTGAGTACAGCCTCAGCATCGACAACCTGTTCGTTTTCATCATCATCATGGCCCGCTTCTCGGTACCGCGTAAGTACCAGCAGGAAGTCCTTATGGTGGGCATCATCATCGCCTTGATCCTCCGCGGCATCTTTATCCTGCTGGGTGCGATCGTGATCGAACAGTTCAGCTGGGTCTTCTACATCTTCGGCGTGTTCCTGCTGTGGACCGCCTGGAAGCAGGCCCAGGACGAGGGTGAGGACGAGGAGGACAAGGAAAACCCGCTCATCGCCCGGATCCGCAAGGTCCTGCCGATGTCGGAGAAGTTCGACGGCGGCAAACTCCGCACCGTAGTGGACGGCAAAAAGGTCTTCACTCCGATGCTGATCGTCTTCGTGACCATCGGCCTGACGGACCTGCTCTTCGCGGTGGACTCCATCCCGGCCATCTTCGGCCTGACCCAGAGCGCGTTTATCGTCTTCACCGCCAACATCTTCGCCCTGATGGGCCTGCGGCAGCTGTACTTCCTGCTCGGTGGCCTGATGTCCCGCCTGATCTACCTGAAGCACGCCCTCTCGGTGATCCTCGCGTTCATCGGCGTGAAGCTGATCCTGCACGCCATGCACGTCAATGAACTGCCCTTCATCAACGGCGGCCAGCACATCGAATGGGCCCCCGAGATCCCGACCTTCGTCTCGCTGGGCGTAATCATCGGCACCATTATCATCGCCGTGATCGCCAGCCTGATCAGCTCCAAGGCGACGCAGTCCAAGGTGGATGCCCGGCTCGAAGAGGACTCACGCAAGAGCATGAGCGACGCCGAGTAACCGGCACGGTTCGGCTAAGCTCGGACCGTGAAAATCTTTGACACAACGGCAGTGAACGGTACGGCGCTGGATCCCCAACGGGTCCAGCGCCGTACCGTTTGGGTGCTGAGCACGGCGCAGCTCCTCAGCGGCATAGGCAGCGGCGCCAGCCTGTCCGTCGGCTCCCTGCTGGCCGTCCAGCTCTCTGGCTCCAACGCCTGGGCCGGGTCGGTCACCACGATCATGACCCTCGGGGCGGCTGCGACCGCCCTGCCCCTCGCCGGACTGGCCGGTCGGCGCGGCCGGCGCTCCTCCCTCGTCACGGGCCTGCTCGCCGCCATGGCCGGATCCCTGCTGGTGATCGTGTCCACGGTGACGGGGTACTTCCCGGTGCTGCTGCTCGCCGCGGCCCTCCTGGGCCTCGGCACGGCCGCCAACCTGCAGGCCCGCTTCGCCGCCGTCGACCTCGCCGATCCGGAACACCGCGGCCGCTCCCTGGCCATCGTCGTGTGGGCCGTGACCATCGGCGCCGTCGCCGGTCCCAACCTCATCCGTCCCGGCGCCCTCGTCGGGGAGGCCCTAGGCCTGCCGGCCCTGGCCGGGCCCTTTGTCTTCTCCGCGGCAGGGCTTGCCCTGGCCGCGCTGCTGCTGTTCATCGGCCTGCGGCCGGATCCGCTGCTGCTGGCAGCACGGCTCCGTTCCGGCGGGCCGGCGACGTCCGCGGGAGTCACGGGCGGTGCCGGCGGCACCAGCAGTGCCCGACGGCGGCACGGCCTCCGCCACGGATTGCGCGCCATCAAGGCCTCGCCGCGGGCGGGGCTGGCGCTCCTCGCCGTGATTGCCGCCCATGGCTGCATGGCCGCCGTGATGTCGATGACGCCCCTGCACCTGCAACTGCTGACCGAGGGCCCCCTGGCCGACATGCCGTCCGGCCACGCCCACGCCGCCAGCACCGACGTCCTGGTCCTGATCGGGTTCACCATCTCGCTGCACATCGCCGGGATGTACGCGCTCTCGCCGGTCATGGGATGGCTGACGGACAAAACCGGCAGGCTCCCCGTCATCCTGCTGGGACACGGCCTGATCCTGCTCTCGGTCCTGGTGGCCGGATTCGGCCAGGCCCAGCCTGCCCTGGTGACCGTCGGACTGGTGCTGCTGGGGCTGGGCTGGTCCGCGGCCACGATCGCCGGCTCCACCCTGCTCGCCGAAAGCGTCGGCGCGGACGACCGCGTCCTCGTGCAGGGCGTCTCGGACACCCTGATGGGGGTCGCCGGCGCGGTGGGGGCCGGATTCTCCGGACTCGTGATGAGCGGCGTTGGCTACCAGGGCCTCAACATCGCGGCCGCCGCCGTCGCCCTGGCGGTCTTCGCGATCGCCCTGCGCGCCGCCGCCCTGGACCGCCGGCTGCAAACAGCGGCCTAACAACAGCAGCGCAACTGCCGGGCGCAGGCGTGGCCGGGCCGGGACGGGGAGTCCGGCCCAGGACCGGGCCGGGACCTACGCCCTGACGGAGCGGGTCAGGCCGAGGAGCCGGGCAAAGATGCCCTCGCCGTCGTCCGCGATGCCGTCATGATGGAAGTCCGCCGACTCCCAGACCTGCAGGCCGCGGACGGCTGCGGCCGTCTCCAGCGAGAGCTCGCGGTCCACGTAGATGTCATCGCTGTACACGGCCGCGGCCACCGGCACGGTGTTGCGTGCGAGCCGGGCGGGGTCGTACAACGGCGGCCAGTCGTCCTTTTCTGCGAGCAGCCCGGCGACGTTCCGCAGCGGCCGGAGGGCGGGATCCTGTTCGAAGTACCAGGGGTAGACCATCTCACCGGTGAGCAGTGGTTCGGGGGCCTCCGGGGAGAACTCCGGGAAGTCCTGCAGGACCCGCCACGCGGCCCAGTCGGTGGACTCACCCTGGCCGTAGATCGACTCGTGCATCAGCGCGTACAGCGGGTTGGCCGACCGTGACACCAGGCCTCGGACCTGGTCCAGGAAGGCGTCCGACAGGCGGTCGCCGGCGGGTGTGCCGACGAAGGCATCCTCCAGAAGATGGTGCAGGGCATCGACGCGGGTGTTGCCGCCCAGGAAAGAACCCACCATCTGGAAGCGCTCCACGGTGAGCCGTTCGCCGTCGGGCAGGAATTCCTCCGTATCGCGTAGGTGCCGCGCGATCCGGGTGACCGCTGTCCGGTCCTCGGGGTAGCGGCCGAAGTATTCCTTGTTGCGCGCCGCCACCCGCTGGAAGGTGGCCCGGTAGACCCGGTCCGCGGGCCCGGTGAGCGGGCCGAGTCCGCCGGTGATCAGGGCTTCACGCAGGCCTTCCGGGGCGAACGAGAGGTAGCTGAGGGCACAGAAGCCGCCGTAGCTCTGGCCGTAGATGGTCCACGGCCCGGACCCCAGTGCCAGCCGGATGGCTTCGGCGTCGGCGACGATGGAATCCGCCCGGAAGTGCGCCAGATAGTCCGCCTGGTCGGCGTCGTTCCCCCGCAGCGGGAGGGTCTTGCGGTCGATCGCGGAGGACAGGCCGGTGCCGCGCTGGTCCAGCATCAGAATGCGGAAGTCCTTCGCGGCGGCCTTGCTCCAGCCGCCGAGGGCCGGGAGGCGGTTGCCGCGCCCGCCCGGGCCGCCCTGCAGGTAGAGCAGCCACGGGAGCTGCGCGGCCTCTTCCTCGCTGTGGTCCGTGGAGACGTATTCGCGGGCAAAGACGGTGAGGGTCTCACCGGCCGCCGCGTCCTCGCCGAAGTGGTCCAGCGGGACTTCGAAGTAGTGCTCCGCGGTGCGCATCCCGCGGTATTCGTGCCGCGCCTTGATGGTGTGCGGGACGGGCGGACGCGCAGCCTCCAGCAGGTCCGCCACCCCGGAGCCGGTCAGCGGCAGATCGGCCCGGGAAGCGCCCGGGGCAGACCCGCCCGCTGCGGGCCGGTCTGCGACAGACCGGGGAGCGAAAAGGCGGTCAGCCACGGGCCTGGACCTGGCGGGCGCCAAACGCTTCGAGCGCCTCGCCGGTGAGCCGGAACGTGGACCATTCGTCCATCGGGCTGGCGCCCAGCTTCTTGTAGAAATTGATGGAGGGCTCGTTCCAGTCCAGGACGCTCCATTCGACGCGCGCGTAGCCGCGCTCGACGGCGGTCGCGGCCAGGTGCTGCAGCAGCGCTTTGCCGTGGCCTTCGCCGCGGGCCTCGGGACGCACGTAAAGGTCCTCGAGGTAGATGCCGTGAACGCCCTCCCAGGTGGAGTAGTTCAGGAACCAGAGGGCGAAGCCCCGGACGTCCCCGGCCTCGTTCTCGGCCATCGCGGCGAACACCCGCGGATTTTCGCCGAACAGGACCTCGGTCAGCATCTCCGGGGTGTTCCGGACGGCGTCCGGTTCCTTTTCGTAGATGGCCAGGTCGTGGATCATCTGCAGGATTGCGGGGACATCGTTCGCCGTCGCGGGCCGGATTACACTCATTGTCCGAGTTTACAAGTTGTTCGGGCCAAGACGTGGTGCGGGCTCACGGGCGGCCCGCAGCCTCCGGATCCCGGACGGCCTAGAGCCGGTTCACGTCCGTCACCCGTACCACCGCGGTGCCGGTCTCGTCCGACGCCGCGAGGTCCACATCGGCCGAGATGCCCCAGTCGTGGTTGCCGGCCGGGTCCTCGAAGATCTGCCGGACCTTCCACGTACCGGTGTCCTCGGTGATGATCAGCAGGCCCGGGCCGCGGGCGTCCGGGCCGGTGCCGATGTCGTCGTGCTCGTCGAAGTAGTCATCCAGCGCGTCCTCCCAGCGTTCGGCGTCCCAGCCGGACCCGGCATCGAGCTGGGCCAGGGCAGCGGCGTCCTCGTCCGCGAAGAGCTCCACCCGGCGGAACATTTCGTTGCGGACCATCACGCGGAAGGCGCGGACGTTGGACGTCAGCGACGGCGGCGGGGGCGGGGAGCGTCATGCGGCGTCGGCGCCTTGCCGGACGTGAGCTCCTCCCACTCATCCAGCAGGCTGGAGTCGACCTGGCGGACCAGTTCGCCGAGCCACGCGATGAGGTCTTCGAGGTCTTCGCGGAGGGCGTCCTGCGGAACGGTCTGCCGCAGTGCCTTGAATCCGTCGGCGAGGTAGCGCAGCACGATGCCCTCGGAGCGGGCCAGCCCGTAGAACTGGACGAATTCGCCAAAGTTCATCGCGCGCTCGTACATGTCCCGGACCACGGACTTGGGCGCGAGCTCAAAGTCGCCGATCCACGGCGCGGCCCGGCGGTAGACCTCGAAGGACTCGCCCAGGAGCTCCGCCAGCGGCTGCGGGTAGGTGACCTCTTCCAGCATGGCCATACGCTGGTCGTAGTCGATCCCGTCCGCCTTCATCGCGGCGATCGCCTCGCCGCGGGCCTTCTTCTGCTGCGCGGAGAGGATCTGCCGGGGCTTCTCGAGCGTGGCTTCGATCACGGACACCACGTCGAGGGCGTACGACGGCGACTCCGGATCCAGCAGGTCCAGGGCCGCGAGGGCGAAAGGGGACAGCGGCTGGTTCAGGGCGAAGTTGGCCTGCAGATGGACCGTGAGCCGGACCGTGCGGCCGTCGGCGCCCTGCTCATGAAGCGGGATGCGCTCAACGACACCCGCGGCCAGCAGTTCGCGGTAGATTCCGAGGGCCTTCTTCATCAGCTGCAGCTGGGAAGAGCGGGGCTCATGGTTTTCGGTGAGCAGCCGCCGCGCGGCCTTGAACGGATCGCCGGGCCGCTCCATCAGGTTCATCAGCATCGCGTGGGTCACGGTGAAGCTTGACGTCAGCGGGTCCGGGGCGGATTCCACCAGGCGCTGATACGTCGGTTCTCCCCAGGACACGAAGCCCTCCGGCGGTTTCTTCTTGACCACCTGGCGGAGCTTCTTCTGGTCGTCGCCGAATTTGGCAGTGGCCTTGGCCATCGCCTTGACGTTCTCCGTGACGTGCTCCGGGGCCTGCACCACCACGGTCCCGGCGGTGTCGTAGCCGGCCCGTCCGGCGCGGCCGGCGATCTGGTGGAATTCGCGGGAGTTCAGCAGCCGGGTGCGGACGCCGTCGTACTTGCTCAGTGCGGTGAGCAGGACGGTGCGGATGGGGACGTTGATGCCCACGCCGAGTGTGTCCGTCCCGCAGATGACCTTGAGCAGCCCGGCCTGGGCGAGCTGCTCCACCAGGCGGCGGTATTTGGGCAGCATGCCGGCATGGTGGACGCCGATGCCGTGCCGGACCAGCCGGTTGAGGGTCTTGCCGAACCCGGCGGCGAAGCGGAAACCGGCGATCAGCTCGGCGATCTTGTCCTTCTCCTCGCGGGTGCAGACGTTGATGCTCATCAGGTTCTGGGCCCGGTCGATCGCCTCCACCTGGCTGAAGTGCACCACATAGACAGGAACCTGCTTCGTCGCGAGCAGCTCCTCAAGGGTCTCGTGGACCGGCGTCTGCTCGTAGTAGTAGTGCAGCGGGATGGGCCGTTCCGCCGAACTGACGGTCGTCGTCGTGCGGCCGGTCAGTTCGGTGATGCCGGCTTCGAAGCGGCTGACGTCGCCCAGCGTTGCGGACATCAGCAGGAATTGCGCCTGGGGAGTTCCAGCAGCGGCACCTGCCACGCCCAGCCGCGCTGCGGGTCGGAGTAGAAGTGGAATTCGTCCATGATGACGGCGCCGAGCTCGGCGGCGGCACCTTCGCGGAGGGCGATGTTGGCCAGGATTTCCGCCGTGCAGCAGATGATCGGGGCATCCTGGTTGACGCCGGAGTCGCCGGTGATCATTCCCACGTTCTCGGCGCCGAAGATCTCGCACAGGGCGAAGAACTTCTCCGAGACGAGGGCCTTGATCGGTGCGGTGTAGTAGCTGCGCTGGCCGCGGGCCATGGCCTGGAAATGGGCGGCGATGGCAACGAGGGATTTCCCGGAGCCGGTGGGGGTCGCCAGGATGACGTTGGCGCCGGCGGCGAGCTCCATGACGGCCTCGTCCTGGGCGGTGTACAGGGCCAGCCCGCGGGTTTCCGTCCACTCGACGAAGCGGGTGTAGAGCTCGTCCGGGTCAAGGCCGGTCCGGCCTGGGACTCGCGCGGCCGGGGCGGGGAGCTGATCAACAAGTTTCATTGCCCCCAGCTTAGTGGCCCGCTTAGTGGCCGGTGCCCGGGACGGAGCAGCCGGGAGCGCCGGGTGGGCTGGGACGAAGCGCCCGGACGAAGCATGCGCTGCGGCGCGCGCCTCCTTGGCCGCCGTCCCGGCCGGGGTTAGGCTTCGGACGTCGCGCCGTTCACCAATGACCGGAGGAAAGCCGTGAAATGGGATCCCGCCAAGTACGTGCAGTTCGGGGACTACCGTGACAGGCCGTACTTCGACCTGACGGCCCGGGTCCATGCGGACGCTCCCCGGCACGTCGTCGACCTCGGCTGCGGTCCCGGGAACCTCACGGCCACCCTTGCCGAGCGGTGGCCCACGGCGGAGGTCACCGGCCTGGACTCGTCCGCGGAGATGCTGGCCCAATCAGCGGCCCACGCCGAACGGCTGCCCAACCTCTCCTTCGGGCCGGCGGACATCGCCGGCTGGATGCCCTCGGAGGACACCGACGTCGTCGTCACCAACGCCGCCCTGCAGTGGGTGCCGGGCCACCGGGACCTGCTGGCGCGCTGGCTCGCCGCGCTCAAGCCCGGAGCCTGGTTTGCGCTACAGGTGCCCGGCAACTTCAACGCCCCCTCGCACGCCCTGATGCGCGGGCTGGCGGACTCGGCGGAATGGAAGGGCCGGCTGGCCGGTGTGCTCCGCCACGACGACGTTGTGGGCGAACCGGAGGACTACTTGAACATCATGCTCGACGCCGGCTGCGATGCGGACGCGTGGGAGACCACGTACAGCCAGCTCCTCACCGGCCCGAACCCCGTCCTGGAGTGGGTCCGCGGTACCGGACTCCGGCCTGTTCTCGCGGCGTTGTCCGCCGGGGAGGCCCGCGATTTCGAAGCCGAATACTCGGAGCGGCTGGCCGGGGCCTACCCGGCCGGGCCGCACGGCACCGTGTTCCCGTTCCGGCGGATCTTCGCGGTGGCCCGCAAGCGGGAATGACCCAGGCCCCGCCCCGGTCACGGAGACGGCCGCGGCGTGACAACCGGGCACTGTGTGATCGTGCTTACAATGACCGGGCAGCGTGGGGGCGGCTGCGTTGGCGAAGCTGGATCCGTGCCCTGACCTAGCGATGGAGGTTCGGTGCTTATTGGCCTGTTGGGCCGGCTGCTGGCCGCCCACAAAGGAACCGTGCTGGCCATTGTTCTTCTGCAGTTGGTACAGACCACCGCCACACTCCTCCTCCCCACCCTGAACGCGGCCATCATCGATGACGGCGTCGTCGGCGGGCAGGTCCCGGCGATCGTGCGCCTGGGTTCCTGGATGGCCGCGATCGCCCTGGTGCAGGTCATTGCCGCCATCGCTGCCGGCTATCTGGGCGCCATAACGGCCATGGAACTGGGCCGGCAACTGCGCGAGGAGCTGTTCGCCAAAGTGCAGTCCCTGTCGTCCCAGGAAGTCGGCGCTTTCGGCGCGGCCAGCCTCGTCACGAGGGCCACCAACGACGTCGCGCAGATCCAGAACCTGGTTGTCCTTGTGTTCACGATGCTGGTCGCCGCGCCCGCCATCTTTGTCGGCGGCATTCTGCTGGCCATCCACCAGGACGTCGTCCTGTCCGGCATCGTGATCGCTGTGATTCCGGTCCTTGCGGTGATTATGGTCCTGATCGTTCGCCGCCTCGTACCGCTCTACCGGCAGGGCCAGGACCTGATCGACCGGGTCAGCCGGATGTTGCGGGAGCAGATCATCGGCGCCAACGTCATCCGCGGCTTTGTGCGCCAGGGACACGAAATCCGGCGCTTCGACGTGGTCAACAAGGACCTGACGCAGAACAACCTGCGGTCCGCGCTGCTGGTCGCCGGCATGATGCCGCTGATCATGCTCGTCGTGAATCTGTCCTCCGTCGGTGTCGTCTGGTTCGGAGGTCACCGGATCCAGTCCGGCGAGATGCGGCTTGGCGCACTGACGGCATTCATCGCCTATATCCTGCAGATCCTCATCGCGATCATGATGGCGATGTACGTCTTCATGACGGCCCCGCGCGCGGCGGCCTGCGCCGAACGGATCCAGGCGGTCCTCGACACGGCGCCGGCGATCACGGACGGCCCGGGCAGCGACGCTCCCGAGGGCAACACCGTGGAATTCCGGAACGTCTCCTTCGCGTACCCGGGGGCCGAGGCCCCGGTCCTCGACGGTGTCAGCTTCACTGCCGCTCCGGGGACCGTGACAGCTGTCATCGGCGCCACGGGGAGCGGCAAAACAACGCTGCTGAATCTGGTGCCCCGGTTCCTGGCCGCCACCGGCGGGCACATCAGCATCGGAGGATGCGATGTCCGGAGCCTGACCCTGGATGCGTTGCGGAGCCTGATCGCCGTCGTGCCCCAGCATTCGTATCTGTTCTCCGGGTCGCTGGCCGAGAACCTGCGGATGGCCGCCCCGGGGGCCACCGACGAGGATCTCTGGCGCGTGCTGGGCAGCGCACAGGCCGAGGAATTCGTCCGGAAGCTGCCGCAGGGGCTGGAAGCACCGGTGAGCCAGGGCGGCACGAACTTCTCCGGCGGCCAGCGGCAGCGGCTGTGCATCGCCCGCGCTGCTCCGCGAGGCTCCGGTGTACTTGTTCGACGACAGCTTCTCGGCGCTGGACTACGGCACCGACCACCGGCTCCGCGAGGCGATCGGGCCGCTGCTCCGCACGGCCACCGTCCTGATCGTCGCCGAACGGGTCGCCACGATCGTGGACGCCGGGCTGATCCTGGTTCTTGAGGACGGCCGGCTGGTGGCGCAGGGGACACACCAGCAGCTGATGGACACGTCACCGAGCTACCGGGAGATCGCATCCTCCCAGCTGGTGCTGGAGGAGACCCTGTGACCCCGGAACAGGCGCTCGACGCCGGCACGGACGCCCCGCCGCGCGACGCCAGGGACCAGTCCCTGGTGGACACACCGTCCGGCGGGCGCACCGAGGCCCTCCCGGTAGTGGTCCCGGAGGAGGCGCCGACGGACGGGCGGTTCCGCTGGCGGACCGCGGGGCGGCTGCTCGGACTGCTGCGGCCGTCGGCGTGGCGGATGGCCGGCGTCATCGCCGCCACGTGCGCGTTTGTGGTGCTCAACGTGGCGGCACCGAAACTCCTGGGTGACGCCACCGACGTCGTGGTTGCCGGTGTGGTCGGGGGTTCCTTCAACCAGGAGGAGCTGGCTGCGCTCCTGTCGGGAGTGTCCGTCATCTATCTGGGGGCTTCCTTCTTCAGCTGGATCCAGGGCGCCCTGACCGCCGTCGCCGTGCAGCGGCTGAGCTACGGGCTGCGGGCCTCGGTGGAGGAGAAACTGCACGTCCTCCCGTCCGGCCATTTTGACGAACAGCACCGCGGGGACGTGCTGAGCCGCGCCACGAACGACGTCGACAACATCGCCCAGGCCCTCAACCAGCTGCTCAACCAACTGATCATGTCGCTGCTGATGCTGTCCGCGGCACTGGCCATGATGCTGTGGCTGTCGCCGGTCCTGGCCTTGATCGCACTGGTCTCCGTCCCGGTATCCACGCTCATCACCGTCCTTGTGGCCAGGAAATCCCAGGCCCACTTCACCGAGCAGTGGGGGAGCACGGGCGAGCTGCACGCGCAGCTGGAGGAGTTCTTCACCGGCCACGAGGTCCTCAAGGCCTTCGGGCGGCAGGAGACAGCCGCGACCCGCTTCAAGGACGGCAACGACAAACTGTGCCGCGCCAGCGCCCGCGCGCAGTACGTGTCCGGCGTGGTGCAGCCCTCATGGTCTTTGTGTCCAACCTCAACTACGTCGCCGTCGCCGTCGTCGGGGCGCTCCAGGTCCTGGCCGGCGCCATGACCATCGGCGGCCTCCAGGCCTTCATCCAGTTCAGCCGGCTCTTCAGCCAGCCAATGGGCCAGATCGGCGGCATGCTGACCCTCATGCAGTCCTGCCTCGCCTCGGCCGGGCGGGTCTTCGAACTCCTCGACGCGCCGGAAATCCCGGGGAGCCCGCCCCGGGCACCGGAGCCCATCCAGGCACGCCAGGCACCCGTACCGGCGCCGGCCTCGATGCGGCCCCGCCGCACCGTCCGGCACCGCCGGCCGGGTCGCGTTTGAACACGTCACCTTCGGCTACAGCCCGGCGGCCCCGGCGGTCCGGGACCTGTCCTTCACGGTGGAACCCGGGCAGACCGTGGCGGTGGTGGGCCACACCGGCGCCGGCAAGACCACCGTGGTGAACCTCCTGATGCGGTTCTACGAACTGGACTCCGGACGGATCAGGGTCGACGGCACCGACATCACGGATCTGCCGCGGGATGCCCTGCGGGCCAAGTTCGGTGTCGTGATGCAGGACGCCTGGCTGTTCAGCGGCAGCATCCGGGACAACATCGAGTACGGCAGCCCCGGCGCCGGCGACGCCGAGATCGTGGCCGCCGCGCGCGCCAGCCACGTGGACCAGTTCGTCCGTGCCCTGCCCGGCGGCTACGCCACGGTGCTTGGCAACGACGGAGACTCGCTGAGCCGCGGCCAGCGCCAGCTCATCTCCATCGCCAGGGCGCAACTGGCCGGGCGCAGCATCCTGGTCCTCGACGAGGCCACGAGCTCCGTGGACAGCCGCACCGAGGTGCAGATCCGGCAGGCGATGCAGCAGCTCAGGCAGGGCCGCACGAGCTTCGTCATTGCCCACCGCTTGTCCACCGTCCGCGACGCTGATCTAATTCTGGTCATGGACCAGGGACGGATTGTTGAACAGGGAACCCATCAGCAACTGATGGCCAAGGGCGGGCACTACCTGAAACTGTACGAGGCGCAGTTCGCCCGCCGCGAACAACCCACACCCGACCAGGAGCCCGAACAGTGAGTCCCACCGAAACATCAGCAGCATCGTTTCCCGGCTCCTGGCGGCCGAATCCGGGCAGCACCGTCCCCCTCTTTGAGCAGCTCCGGCTCAACATCATCGAACGCGCCGACAACGGGACGCTGGCGCCCGGGACCAAGCTCCCCGCAGTCCGGAACCTCGCCGGCGAGCTGGGCGTCGCGCCGCACACGGTGGCGCGCGCCTACAAGGAACTGGAGGCTGCCGGCGTCGTGCTGACCCGGGGCCGGAACGGGACGGTGGTGTGCGCCCGGGACGAGGCCTGGAGCTCGCTCTCGGCCGCCGCCGCCGATTTCGCCGCCGCGGCCAAAGCCCAGGGCGCCAGCTTCGCCGAGGCCGTGCACCTGCTCGCCGCAGCGTACGACCGCGAGTAGCGCCCCGCTAACATACCGGCCCGCGTTCCCCGGCGCGGGACACAGCCGGGAATGGATATTCGAAGAAGTTTTCGATTAGCATTGGTAGCGTGCCTAAAGCCGTAGCTGAAGATCCAGCCGTTGATGCCCCCGCCGTTCATGCCCCGACCGCCGTCGATGCCCCCGCGAAACCGGCGTCCGCAAAACCGGGCCGCGAAGCCGAATCCCGCCCGGCGTTGACACGCCCGGACATGTCCCGGCTTGTGGTCAAGGGCGCGCGTGAACACAACCTGCGCAACGTGGACCTGGACCTGCCGCGCGACTCCATGATCGTCTTCACGGGCCTCTCCGGCTCGGGCAAGTCATCGCTCGCGTTCGACACCATCTTCGCCGAGGGCCAGCGCCGCTACGTCGAATCGCTCTCCGCCTACGCCCGGCAGTTCCTGGGCCAGGTGGACAAGCCCGACGTCGACTTCATCGAGGGCCTCTCGCCCGCGGTGTCCATCGACCAGAAATCCACCAGCAAGAACCCCCGCTCCACCGTGGGAACCATCACGGAAATCTACGACTACATGCGCCTCCTGTGGGCACGTGTCGGCCGCCCGCACTGCCCCGTGTGCGGCGAGCCCGTCACCAAGCAGACCCCGCAGCAGATTGTGGACCAGCTGCTGGAACTGCCGGAGGGCACCCGCTTCCAGGTCCTTGCCCCGGTGGTCCGCGGCCGCAAGGGCGAATTCGTCGAACTGTTCAAGGAACTCACCGCGAAGGGCTACTCGCGGGCACGGGTCGATGACAAGCTGATCCAGCTGAGCGATCCCCCCAAGCTCGGCAAACAGTTCAAGCACACCATTGAAGTGGTGGTGGACCGCCTGGTGGTCAAGGACGGCATCAGCCAGCGCCTCACCGACTCGGTGGAAACCGCCCTGGGTCTCGCCGAAGGGCGGATCCTCGCCGAGTTCGTCGACCTCGACGCCGACGATCCCGAACGGATCAGGGCGTTCTCCGAGCACCTCGCCTGCCCCAACGAGCATCCCCTTGCGATCGACGAGATCGAACCCCGGTCCTTCTCCTTCAACAACCCCTTCGGTGCCTGCTCCGCCTGCAGCGGCATCGGCACCAAGCTGGAGGTTGACGAGGAACTCATCATCCCCAACGGGGAGCTGTCCCTCGCGGAGGGGGCCATCGCACCGTGGTCCCTCGGCACCGCCACCACCGAGTACTGGAACCGCCTGCTCGGCGGTCTCGCCAAGGAACTCGGCTTCTCAATGACCACCCCTGGGACAAGCTCTCCGAGGACATCCGCCAGACCGTGCTGCACGGCAAGGACCACAAAGTGGTGGTGCAGTACCGCAACCGCTTCGGCCGGGAACGCAAATACAGCACCGGCTTCGAGGGCGTCATCCAGTACGTCCACCGCAAACACCTTGAAACGGATTCGGACTCGGCCCGCGACCGCTACGAGGAATACATGCGGCAGATCCCGTGCCCGGCCTGCAACGGCGCGCGGCTGAACCCGGCGTCGCTCTCGGTGCTGATCAACGGCAAGTCCATTGCCGCAGTCGCCGCCCTGCCGATGCGCGAATGCGCCCACTTCCTGGACAACCTCGTCCTCACCGGCCGCGAAGCCCAGATCGCCAACCAGGTCCTGAAGGAGATCCAGGCCCGCCTGACCTTCCTGCTCGACGTCGGCCTGGAGTACCTGAACCTGGAGCGCCCGTCCGGCACGCTGTCCGGCGGCGAAGCCCAGCGCATCCGGCTGGCCACCCAGATCGGCTCCGGCCTCGTGGGCGTGCTCTACGTCCTGGACGAACCGTCCATCGGGCTGCACCAGCGCGACAACCGCCGCCTGATCGAGACCCTCACCCGGCTGCGGGACCTCGGCAACACCCTGATCGTCGTCGAACACGACGAGGACACCATCCAGGAAGCCGACTGGGTGGTGGACATCGGACCGGGAGCCGGCGAACACGGCGGCATGGTGGTGCACTCCGGCTCCTACAAGGAGCTGCTCGAGAACACCGAGTCCCTCACGGGCGACTACCTCTCCGGCCGGAAACAGATTGAGATCCCCAAGAAGCGCCGCAAGTACGACAAGAAGCGCGAGCTCAAGGTGGTCGGCGCCAAGGAGAACAACCTCCTGAACGTGGATGCCACCTTCCCGCTGGGCCTGTTCACCGCGGTGACCGGCGTCAGCGGCTCCGGCAAATCCACCCTGGTCAATGAGATCCTCTACAAGGTCCTGGCCAACAAGCTCAACGGCGCCAAGCAGGTGGCGGGGCGGCACAAGTCAATCAAGGGCCTCGAGCACCTCGACAAGGTGGTCCACGTCGACCAGAGCCCGATCGGCCGGACCCCGCGGTCCAACCCGGCGACCTACACCGGTGTCTTTGACAACATCCGCAAGCTCTTCGCCGACACCACCGAGGCCAAGGTCCGCGGCTACCTTCCAGGGCGGTTCTCCTTCAACGTCAAGGGCGGCCGCTGCGAGGCATGCTCCGGCGACGGCACGCTGAAGATCGAAATGAACTTCCTGCCGGACGTCTACGTGCCCTGCGAGGTGTGCCACGGCGCCCGGTACAACCGCGAAACGCTGGAAGTCCACTACAAGGGCAAGACGATTGCCGATGTCCTGAACATGCCGATCGAGGAAGGCGCGGAGTTCTTCTCCGCCTTCTCGCCGATCGCCCGGCACCTCCGGACCCTCGTCGACGTCGGGCTCGGCTATGTCCGGCTGGGCCAGCCCGCCACGACGCTCTCCGGCGGCGAGGCGCAGCGCGTCAAGCTCGCCGCGGAGCTGCAGAAGCGTTCCAACGGCCGCAGCGTCTACGTGCTGGACGAGCCCACCACCGGCCTGCACTTCGAGGACATCCGGAAGCTGCTCCTGGTCCTCCAGGGCCTGGTGGAAAAGGGCAACACGGTCATCACCATCGAGCACAACCTCGACGTCATCAAGAGCGCGGACTGGATCGTCGACCTGGGTCCCGACGGCGGCTCCGGCGGCGGCCGCATTGTCGCCTCGGGCACGCCGGAACAGGTCGCAAAGTCCACGGAGAGCCACACGGCAGGGTTCCTGGCCGACATCCTGGGCTGATACGCGCCCGGGCCCGGTGCATCAGCGGAACCTGCCGCGGATGCACCGGCCTCCCGGGCGGCGACATATTCCCGTTGAGGCATGCGAGTTTCTGGCATCCGTTCAGTCGTGAGAAACTAGGCCGGTGACCCAAACAACAGTGCCCGTGATCTTCGACCTGGACGGCACTCTTGTCGATCCGGCCGGGGGATAACGGACGGAATCGCAGCGGCCCTCACGGAGCTCGGACTCGGCGTTCCCGGCAAGTCCCGGATGGATGCCATGATCGGACCGAAGCTGAGCCATTCCCTCACGGACATCGCCGGGGTCCCGGCCGAACAGCTCGACGACGCCATCCGGATCTACCGCGCGCACTACCTCGCGACCGGCATTGCCCAGAGCAGGCTCTATCCCGGGATCCGTGCCCTGCTGGAAGCCTTCGTCGACGCAGGACGGCCGATTGCCGTGGCCACCCAGAAGCCCGAAGGTATCGCCCGGACCGTCCTGGAGCACCACGGCATTGCCGCCCTGTTCCATACGATCCGCGGCTCGGCCGCGGACGAGGCCGCGGACGAGGCCGCGGCCGCCGGCGTGCCCTCGGGGAAGGCCGCGATCGTGGCCGCCGCCCTGGCGGACCTTTCGACGCACCACGGCGTGGACACGCAACATACCGTTATGGTGGGGGACCGGGCGCAGGACGTGGCCGGAGCCGCTGCCAACGGCCTCGACTGCATCGGCGTAGGCTGGGGTTTCGCTCCGGACGGCGAACTGGACGCGGCAGGCGCGGTGGAGATCGTGCACAGCAGCCTGGCCCTGCACGAGACCATTGCCCGGCGGGACGCGGTACACAGCAACGCTGTGAATCCCGTCGCTGCGAATCCCGGCGCAGTGAGTCCCCTGACAGCGAATCCGGACCTTTCGACCGAAGCCCAAGACGAGGTGCACACCCATGGCAATGTTTGATGCAATCCGCTGGACCACGCGGGGCCTTGTCTCCTCGACCTGCCGGCCCACGGTCATCGGACTGGAAAACGTGCCCAAGGAGGGCCCGTTCATCGTGGCCCCCAACCACCTGTCCTTCCTGGACAGCGTGATCGTGCAGGCGCTGATGCCGCGCCCCGTGGCTTTCTTCGCCAAGGCCGAGTATTTCACCACCGGCGGCGTCAAAGGCAAGGCGATGAAGGCCTTCTTCGAAGCGGTCGGATCCATCCCGGTGGAACGCGGCGAACAGGCCGCCAGCGTCCAGGCGCTCAAGACCCTGCTGGAAATCCTCGACTCCGGCAAAGGCGTCGGGATCTACCCGGAGGGCACCCGCTCCCGGGACGGCATCCTCTACCGCGGCCGCACGGGCGTGGGCTGGCTGGCCCTGACCACGGGCGCCCCCGTGATCCCCGTGGGGCTGATCGGCACCGAAAACCTGCAGCCGGCGGACAGCAAATCGGTCAAGCCGCAGCACTTCACCATGAAGGTCGGTGAGCCCCTGTACTTTGACAAGACCGGGCCGGACCATTCCCTCCCCGCGCGCCGCCAGGCCACGGACCGGATCATGGATGCCATCGCGGAACTCAGCGGCCAGGAACGCTCCACAAGCTACAACCAGAGCAAAACCACCGACTAGCGCCAACACTGCCCGCGGCTTAACTGTCCGGGGCATGGCTGCACGCTCAGTAGACTTGGTGTGTGGCAGATCCAGCGAGCTACCGGCCCCAGACCGGTGAAATTCCGACCAATCCGGGCGTGTACCGCTTCCGGGACCCGCACGGGCGGGTCATCTACGTCGGCAAGGCCAAGAACCTCCGCTCGCGGCTGAACTCGTACTTCGCCAACCCGGCGGGACTGCTTCCCAAAACCTATGCCATGGTCCACACGGCCAGCAGCGTCGAGTGGACCGTCGTCGGCAGCGAGCTTGAGTCGCTGCAGCTTGAATACACCTGGATCAAGGAATTCAAGCCCCGCTTCAACGTGATGTTCCGGGATGACAAGAGCTACCCGTACCTCGCCGTCTCCATGGCCGAGAAGTACCCCGGGTCCAGGTGCTGCGCGGAGATCGCCGCAAGGGCACCCGCTACTTCGGTCCCTACACCGCCGGGGCCATCCGGGACACCATGGACACCCTGCTGCGCGTCTTCCCGGTCCGCAGCTGCAGCGCCGGTGTCCTGAAACGCGCCGAAGCCAGCGGCAGGCCCTGCCTGCTCGGCTACATCGACAAGTGCGCCGCGCCGTGCGTCGGGCGCATCTCGGCCGAGGACCACCGCGCGCTGGCCGAGGACTTCTGCACGTTTATGGGCGGTGAGGCCAAGCCGTTCGTTTCCCGGCTCGAAAAGGACATGGCCGCCGCCGTGGCGGAATTGGACTACGAGCGGGCAGCCCGGATCCGTGACGACATCGTCGCGCTCAAAAAGGTCTTCGAACGCAACGCCGTCGTCCTGGCCGAGGGCACGGACGCCGACGTCTTCGCCCTGCACGAGGACGAACTCGAAGCCGCCGTGCAGGTCTTCCACGTCCGGGGCGGCCGGATCCGCGGCCAGCGCGGCTGGGTGGTCGAAAAGGTCGAGGACACCACCACCCCGGACCTCGTTGAGCACCTGCTCCAGCAGGTCTATGGCGAGGAAGCGGGCCTCGAAGGCCGGCTGCCGCGGGAGGTCCTCGTCCCGGTAGAGCCCAGCAACGCCGAGGAGCTGGGGCTCTGGCTCAGCGGTCTGCGCGGAGCCCGCGTGGACATCCGGGTGCCCCGCCGCGGCGACAAGGCCGCCCTCCTGTCCACTGTCCGGGACAACGCCGAGCACGCCCTCAAACTGCACAAATCCCGGCGTGCCGGCGATCTGACCATGAGGTCCCAGGCGCTCCAGGAACTGCAGGAGGCCCTGGAACTGCCGGTCGCACTGCTGCGGATCGAATGCTTCGACATCTCGCACGTCCAGGGCACCAACGTGGTCGGTTCCATGGTGGTGGTCGAGGACGGACTGCCGAAGAAGTCCGACTACCGGAAGTTCTCGGTCACGGGCGCCGCCGCCAATGACGACACCGCAGCCATGCACGACGTGCTGACCCGTCGCTTCCGGAACTATCTGCAGGAGCAGTCGGTCCAGGCCGACGCCGCCCGGCAGCCCGGACACCAGGCCATGCTCAACGCCGTCGCGGACGCCGCTGTCACCGGCACTACTTCCACGACGGTGGCTGACACCACCACCCCGGCGCCGCGGACCAAGTTTGCCTACCCGCCCAACCTCGTGGTGGTGGACGGCGGCAAGCCCCAGGTCAACGCGGCCGCCCGCGCGCTGGCCGAGCTGGGCATCGAGGACGTCTACGTCGTGGGACTCGCCAAACGCCTCGAGGAAGTCTGGCTGCCTGACAGCGACTTCCCGGTGATCCTGCCGCGGGCCTCGGCCGGGCTGTACCTCCTGCAGCGCATCCGCGATGAGGCGCACCGCTTCGCGATCTCCTTCCACCGGCAGAAACGCGGCAAGGCGATGACGGTCTCGGCGCTGGACGGCGTTCCCGGCCTCGGGGAGTCCAAACGCAAAGCCCTGCTGGCACGGTTCGGCTCGGTCAAAAGCATCAAGGCGGCCAGTATCGAGGAACTCACGGACGCCAAAGGCATCGGCCCGTCCCTGGCGGCGGCGATCGTCCGGCACTTCACCGACGACGACGGCGACGCCGCCGCCGTCCCCGCCATCAACATGACCACCGGCGAAATCCTCGAGACTTAGCTAGCACCGGCAAACTTAGCTAGGGTAAGGACTTGGGTAAACGGCACATGCGGCGGGCAATCCCACCGCAACCGCCGCCCGGCGGGAACACCGCACAACAGCACAGCAGAACGGGGCTTCACTGATGGCAGAGTCGACGGCAGGATCCGGGACGGAAACGGACGGTATGACACCGGTCAAACCCGTCGAGGCCGAACTGCTCGTAGTGACGGGCATGTCGGGAGCCGGCCGGAGCACTGCAGCGGACGCCTTGGAGGACCACGGCTGGTACGTCGTGGAAAACCTGCCCCCGCAGATGCTGGGCACACTTGCCGAAATCGTGTCCCACGCGCCAGGGTCCATTTCCAAACTCGCCGTCGTGATGGACGTCCGCAGCAAGGAACTGTTCGCGGACATCCGCGCCGCCCTCCGCAATCTTGAGGCGAGCGGCGTCGGCTTCCGCGTATTGTTCCTCGACGCGGACGACGGCGTCCTGGTCCGGCGCTTCGAGCAGGGCCGGCGCCCCACCCCTGCAGGGCGGCGGCAGGATCCTCGACGGCATCGCCGCCGAACGCGAGCTGCTGCACGAACTGCGCACCTCCGCCGACATCGTGCTGGACACGTCCGCGCTGAACGTCCATGGTCTCGCCACCGCGATCACCGAACTGTTCAGCGAGACCGGTCCCGTGGCACTGCGCCTCAACGTCATGAGCTTCGGCTTCAAGTACGGGCTCCCCGTGGACGCCAACTTCGTCGCCGACGCCCGCTTCATCCCCAACCCGCACTGGGTTCCGGCGCTCCGCCCGCACACCGGGCTGGACCAGGACGTCAGCGACTATGTGCTGGAGGCGGAGGGCGTCAGCAACTTCGTGGAACGCTACGTGCTGGCCCTGGAACCGGTCCTGGAAGGCTACCGGCGGGAGAACAAGCACTACGCCACCATCGCCGTCGGCTGCACCGGCGGCAAGCACCGCTCCGTCGCCGTCGCCGTCGAGCTGTCCCGCCGGCTGGCGCAGTACCCGCGCGTCACCGTGACCACCACCCACCGGGACCTGGGCCGCGAGTAATGGCGCTGCTCACCGGTCCGCTGCCGCTCGTCCCGCCGGCCAGCGCGGTCCTGGCCAGCCAACAGGACAAAGGTCCGTCCGTCGTGGCGCTCGGCGGCGGACACGGTCTCTCCGCCTCCCTGTCCGCGTTGCGCCTGCTCACCACCGAACTGACCGCCGTCGTCACTGTCGCTGACGACGGCGGCTCCTCGGGACGGCTGCGCGAGGAGTACGGCGTCCTGCCGCCCGGCGACCTCCGGATGGCGCTCTCCGCGCTGTGCGATGACACGGACTGGGGCCGCACCTGGCGTGACGTTATGCAGCACCGCTTCACCCCGGCAAGGGCCGCGGAGGCTCCCTCGATGAACACGCCATGGGCAACCTGCTGATCGTGACGCTCTGGGAGCTCCTGGGCGACACCGTGGCCGGGCTCAAATGGGCCGGCGCGCTGCTCGGTGCCCGCGGTGAGGTCCTGCCGATGTCCAGCGTCCCCCTGACCATCGAGGGGCAGGTCCGCGTCACCGCCCCCGACGGCACGTCGGCGCTGCAGACTATCGCCGGACAGGCGAAATGCGCCGTCGCCGGCACGCTCGAAAGCGTCCGGCTGCTGCCCGAGGACGCGCCGGCCTGCATCGAGGCGCTCACCGCCATCGAACTGGCGGACTGGGTCATCCTGGGGCCCGGGTCCTGGTACACGTCCGTGCTCCCACACCTGCTGCTGCCGGAAATGCGCCAAGCGCTGTGCAACACGGCCGCCCGCCGCTGCCTCACCATGAACCTCGCCACGGACACCAAGGAAACCCTCGGAATGTCCGCCGCGGACCATCTGCGGGTGCTCCGGGACTACGCGCCGGACTTCACGATCGACGTCGTCCTGGCCGATCCGGCGTCCGTGACCGACCTCGCCGACTTCGAGCAGGCGGCCGGGATGCTCGGTGCCGAGGTGGTGTTGGGTAAAGTGGGGGCGTCGAGCCGCCGGCCGATCCACGACCCGCTGCGTCTGGCAACGGCGTACCACGACATTTTCGGGAACAGGTAGGAAAGGTGCCATGGCACTGACAGCATCAGTCAAGGAAGAACTTTCCCGGCTGGACATCAAGAAGTCCTCGGTCCGCAAGGCTGAAGTGTCCGCCATGCTTCGCTTCGCCGGGGGACTGCACATCATCTCCGGACGGATCGTGATCGAGGCCGAAGTGGACCTCGCCTCGACCGCGCGGCGGCTGCGCGCCGCCATCGCCGAGGTCTACGGACACCAGAGTGAAATCATCGTTGTGTCCGGCGGCGGACTGCGCCGCGGCAGCCGCTACGTGGTCCGGGTGGTGCGCGACGGCGAGGCCCTCGCCCGCCAGACCGGCCTGCTGGACGCCCGCGGACGTCCGGTCCGCGGCCTGCCCTCGGTGGTGGTGAACGGCTCTGCCGCTGACGCCGAAGCCGTCTGGCGCGGCGCCTTCCTGGCCCACGGTTCCCTCACCGAGCCCGGCCGGTCCTCCGCCATGGAGGTCACGTGCCCCGGCCCCGAGTCGGCCCTGGCCCTCGTCGGCGCAGCCCGCCGCCTCGGCATCCAGGCCAAGGCCCGCGAGGTCAGGGAGTGGACCGTGTTGTCATCCGCGACGGCGACACGATCGCCGCGCTGCTGACCCGGATGGGTGCCCACGACGCGCTCATGGTGTGGGAGGAGCGTCGGATGCGCAAGGAAGTCCGCGCCACCGCGAACCGGCTGGCCAACTTCGACGACGCCAACCTGCGGCGTTCGGCGCAGGCCGCCGTCGCTGCCGGCGCGCGCGTGGACCGCGCCCTGGAGATCCTCGGCGACGACGTCCCGGACCACCTGAAATACGCCGGTGAACTGCGTGTGGCGCACAAACAGGCCAGCCTGGACGAGCTCGGCCGCCTCGCGGACCCGGTCATGACCAAGGACGCCATCGCGGGCCGGATCCGCCGCCTGCTGGCCATGGCGGACAAACGCGCCCAGGACCTCGGCATCCCCGGCACGGAGGCCAATGTGACGCCGGAAATGCTGGACGAGTAGCCTCTCACTGGAAACATCTGCAGAATCGGATCGGGCCGGCGGGAATACCTCGGAGGGACTGGAGGCTATTCCCACTGGATTCCGATCCAGAGACTTCCGGGTGCCACAACATCCGGATGCACAATCCGAGAGTTACCAAAACGGACAACCAGTCCACGACATTGGAGGATTTTGTGACCGAGTACGTACTGCCCGATCTCAGCTACGACTACGCAGCACTGGAGCCGCACATTTCCGCGCGGATCATGGAGCTGCACCACAGCAAGCACCACGCCGCGTACGTCACCGGCGCCAACAACGCCCTGGCGCAGCTGGCCGAAGCCCGCGACAAGGGCGATTTCGCCAACATCAACCGCCTCTCCAAGGATCTTGCGTTCCACACCGGCGGCCACATCAACCACTCGGTGTTCTGGAACAACCTCTCCCCGGACGGCGGCGACAAGCCCGAAGGCGAACTCGCGGCAGCCATCGACGACGCGTTCGGCTCCTTCGACGCGTTCCGTGCCCACTTCAGCGCGGCGGCCCTCGCCCTGCAGGGGTCCGGCTGGGCCTTCCTGGCCTACGAGCCCATCGGCGGCAACCTCGTGATCGAGCAGCTCTACGATCAGCAGGGCAACGTTGCGGTTGGCACCACCCCGCTGCTGATGCTGGACATGTGGGAGCACGCCTTCTACCTGGACTACGTCAACGTCAAGGCCGATTACGTCAAGGCTTTCTGGAACATCGTTAACTGGGCCGACGTCGCCAAGCGTTTTGACGCCGCCCGCAAGAACGCCACCGGCCTCATCACGCTCTAAGCGCCGTGCGCGGCCGCGTTTCGATTGCGCCGCCGGAAACCGGAACGTAACAAAGCTCACATTTGCGGCCGTAAGGCTCGAATAGTGGACGGTCTGCCCCGCACTTGCGGGGGCAGACCAAGTTAAACGTAAGATAGGTCACGGAAGGCGGTTAGCCTTCAGCAATGTGGCTGGTCGCCCTCCGATCTGTTAATCATCTCTGCCCAATGGCGTGCGGGATCTGTTAGTTGGCTTGAGCGCCTTCTCAACTAGTCGTGCTTGCAAGAGCACCAAGGAGACTGAAAACGTGACCACCCGTATTGGTATTAACGGCTTCGGCCGTATTGGCCGCAACTACTTCCGCGCCGCACTTGCCCAGGGGGCAGACCTCGAGATCGTGGCCGTAAACGACCTCACCAGCCCGGAAGCACTGGCCCACCTCTTCAAGTACGACTCCGTGGGCGGGCGCCTGCAGGAGACGATCGAGGTCAAGGACGGCAACATCGTCGTCGACGGCAAGACCATCAAGGTCCTCGCCGAGCGCGATCCGGCCAAGCTGCCCTGGGGCGAGCTCGGCGTCGACATCGTCATCGAATCCACCGGATTCTTCACGAAGGCCGCCGACGCGCAGAAGCACATCGATGCCGGCGCCAAGAAGGTCCTGATCTCCGCCCCCGCCTCGGACGAGGACATCACGATCGTGATGGGCGTCAACGACGGGCTCTACGACCCCGCCGCGCACCACATCATCTCCAACGCCTCCTGCACCACCAACTGCCTCGGCCCGCTGGCCAAGGTTGTCAACGACGCCTTCGGCATCGAGCGCGGCCTCATGACCACCATCCACGCGTACACGGCCGACCAGAACCTGCAGGACGGTCCGCACAAGGACCTCCGCCGCGCCCGCGCCGCCGCCATCAACATGGTCCCCACCTCCACCGGTGCGGCCAAGGCAATCGGCCTGGTCCTGCCGGAGCTCAAGGGCAAGCTGGACGGCTACGCCATCCGCGTTCCCGTCCCCACCGGTTCCGCGACGGACCTGACCGTCACCGTCTCCCGCGAGACCACCGTCGAGGAAGTCAACGCCGCCCTCAAGGCCGCCTCCGAGTCCGCCGAGCTCAAGGGCCTGCTGACGTACACCGACGAGCCGATCGTCTCCTCGGACATCGTCGGTGACCCGGCATCGTCCATCTTCGACTCCGGCCTGACCAAGGTGATCGGCAACCAGGTCAAGGTTGTTTCCTGGTATGACAACGAATGGGGCTACTCCAACCGCCTCGTGGACCTTACGGAGCTCGTCGCAGCCAAGCTGGGCTAGGGTAAGAGTCATGACATTCCACACCCTCAACGAACTGATCGCTGATGGTGTCCGCGGGCGGTACGTTCTGGTCAGAAGTGACCTGAACGTGCCGCTCGACGGCTCTACAGTGACTGACGACGGCCGTATCAAGGCCTCCCTGCCAGTGCTGGCGAAGCTCACGGACGCCGGTGCCCGCGTGCTGGTCACAGCACACCTTGGCCGCCCCAAGGGCGCCCCGAGGACAAGTACTCGCTCAAGCCTGCTGCGGCGCGGCTGGCGGAGCTTGCCCCGTTCAAGGTCTCCCTTGCCGAAGACACCGTCGGCGACCGCGCGGCGTCGGCCGCCGCCGCCCTGCAGGACGGTGAGGTCCTCATCCTCGAAAACGTGCGCTTCGACGCCCGGGAGACGTCCAAGGACGACGCCGAGCGCGGCGCGTTCGCGGATGAGCTCGTGTCCCTGACCGGCAGCAACGGCGCCTTCGTGGATGACGCCTTCGGCGCCGTGCACCGCAAGCATGCCAGCGTGTACGACGTCGCCACGCGGCTGCCGTCCTACCAGGGCGACCTGGTGCGCACCGAGGTCGAGGTGCTGCGGAAGCTCACCACCGACACGCAGCGCCCCTACGTTGTGGTGCTGGGCGGTTCCAAGGTCTCCGACAAGCTCGCGGTGATCGACAACCTCATCGGCAAGGCAGACACCATCCTGGTGGGCGGCGGCATGCTGTTCACCTTCCTCGCAGCCGCCGGCCACAAGGTGGCGGGCAGCCTGCTGGAAGAGGACCAGATCCCCGTTGTCCAGGACTACCTCAAGCGTGCGGCGGACGCCGGGACCGAGTTTGTGGTTCCCACCGACGTCGTCGTGGCCAGCAAGTTCGCCGCTGACGCCGACCACGAAACGGTGCGCGCCGACGCGATTGAAGGCAGCAGCTTCGGATCCCAGGGCATCGGCCTGGACATCGGTCCGGAATCGGCCGCTGCCTTCGCGGACCGGATCAAGGGCGCCAAGACCGTGTTCTGGAACGGCCCCATGGGCGTGTTTGAGTTCGCGGCCTTTGCCGCCGGCACCCGGGCCATCGCCCAGGCGCTCACCGAAACAGCGGCTTTCACCGTTGTGGGCGGCGGCGACTCCGCCGCAGCGGTCCGGACCCTCGGCTTCGCCGACGACCAGTTCGGGCACATTTCCACCGGCGGCGGCGCCAGCCTCGAGTACCTCGAAGGCAAGGAACTCCCCGGCCTGAGCGTCCTGGACCGGTAGAAACCTCCAGCCGGCAGGGCGCCCGATCCCAAGACGGGCGCCCTGCCGGCTGTTCCACTGCTACGAACTTTTTGGAGACCACGTGACTACGTCAACCAACGGCAAATTCGACCGCACGCCCTTCATTGCGGGCAACTGGAAGATGAACATGGACCACGTCCAGGGCATCACCCTCCTGCAGAAACTGGCCTGGACCCTGTCCGACGCCAAGCACGACTACAGCCGGGCGGAGGTGGCCGTCTTCCCGCCGTTCACCGATCTCCGCGGCGTCCAGACCCTGGTCCAGGGCGATGAGCTGAAGGTCGTCTACGGCGGCCAGGACCTCTCCCAGTTCGATTCCGGCGCCTACACCGGCGACATCTCCGGCCAGTTCCTCGCCAAGCTCGGCTGCAGCTACGTCCTGGTCGGCCACAGCGAACGCCGCACCATCCACCACGAGTCGGACGACGTGCTGAACGCCAAGACCAAGGCAGCCTTCCGGCACGGCATCACTCCCGTGCTCTGCGTCGGAGAAGGCCTGGAGATCCGCCAGGCCGGTACCCACGTGGACCACACGCTCGCCCAGCTGCGCGCCGGCGTCGAGGGCCTTACCCTGAACAGGCCGCCGAACTGGTCGTCGCCTACGAGCCCGTGTGGGCCATCGGCACCGGCGAAGTCGCCGGCCCGGAGGATGCCCAGGAAATGTGCGCCGCCATCCGCGCCGAGCTCTCCACCCTCTTCGGCGCGGACGTCGCCGGCAAGACCCGCCTCCTCTACGGCGGTTCGGTCAAGGCCAACAACGCCGCGTCGATCCTCAAGGAGCGCGACGTGGACGGATTGCTTGTCGGAGGTGCCAGCCTGGACGCCGCCGAGTTTGCTAATATTGTCAGGTTCGAGAGTCACCTGCTGACGGATTAGTCCGGACACTGTCGTGGCCCCCGCAATCCAAATCTTCTGAAAGGCCGTCGTGGACGTTCTTCATGTCATTCTGCAGGTTCTCCTTGGAATCACCAGCCTCCTGCTGACCTTGCTCATCCTGCTCCACAAGGGCCGTGGTGGCGGACTGTCCGACATGTTCGGCGGCGGCATGAGCTCCGGCCTCAGCTCCTCCGGTGTGGCCGAGCGTAACCTGAACCGCTTCACGATCATCCTCGGCGTCACGTGGGGCCTTGTGATCATCGGCCTCGGCCTGATCATGCGGTTCAGCGGCGGCGGAGACTCCTAGCCGTACTGTCGTTCAAAAACTTCATATCGGGTCCTTGTGGCCCTCCCGGCATCGGGAACTCCGAACTACACTGTGGCTGATTGCACGCTCATTCCGTCCGCCAAGTAGCCAGGAGTTCCCGATGCTGCATTCCGCCTCCGGTTTCCGGGGAATCCGAGTAGGAGCCACCGAAGGGGCCGCGCCGCGCCACGAACCGCTCGACGGCGCCGCCGTCCGCACCCCGCGTATCCGCGTCACCTACCTCTGCGCCAAGGGCCACGAGACCCCGCTGGTTTTCGCCCAACTGCCCGACGACCAGATCCCCGGAGTGTGGGACTGCCGCCGCTGCGGCGGGACGGCTACCCGGGACGAGGCGCAGTTCGCCCTTGAGGAGGCCCCGGCGGACGGCTTCAAGAGCCACCTCGAATACGTTAAGGAACGGCGCTCCAGCCAGGACGCCGAAGACGTGCTGGCCGGAGCGCTCGAGAGGCTGCGGGCCCGCCGGGTTTTTCCAGAGGGATAAGAATAAGCAGCCCTTCCCGGTCAGCCCTTCCGGACCAGTTGTTCCGGCACCCGGGCAGCGGCGTTTTCGTCGATCAGCCAGAGCGTTTCGTTCCGGCCGCGCGGGCGGCGGCGGCACCTGCACCGGGTTCGCTCCTGCGAGGGCCAGCCCGACGGCTCCCGCCTTGTCCTCGCCGGCCACGACCATCCAGATTTCCGATGCCGTGTTGATGGCCGGAAGCGTGAGGGAAATCCGCAGCGGCGGCGGTTTGGGGAGTTGCGGACCCCCACCACGGAGAGTTCCTTCTCCCGGATCCCGGCCTGCTCCGGGAAGAGCGACGCGACATGCGCGTCCGGTCCGACGCCAAGCAGGACGATGTCGAAGCGGGGAGGGCGGCAGGGTGCTCCGGGCGGTCATCGGACATGTCCGCTGCGTGTTCCGCGGCCGCCGCGTCGCGGAGCCTGGCGGCGTAGTCCGCGGCCGCGTCCTCGGGAGAGCCGAACTCGTCAGTGGACCCGGGCACATGGATCCGCGCAGGATCGGCCGGGATACGCGAGAGGAGCGCCTCGTCGGCCTGGCGGGCGTTGCGTTCCGGGTCGTCGGCTGCGACGAAGCGCTCATCGCCCCACCAGAAGTTGACCTTGGACCAGTCGACGGCGGAGGACGCCGGTGATTCGGCCACGGCTTTGAGCGAACCGATGCCCATCGACCCGCCGGTAAGCACCACCGTCGCCTCGCCGTGTTTGTCCTGGATGTCCACCAGCTTGGTGATCAGGCGGGCCGCGATGGCAGCCATGAGGACGGTCGAGTCGGGATGGATGCTTACTCTGGGGTCAGCGCTCACTGGGACGGACACTCCTTAGATTGGTACGTGGCAGTCCAATAGTAATCACTTCACCGAACACTTCGTCCGGATCGAGCCGGCGGAGTTCCTCGGCGAGACAGTCCTTCAGGCTGCGGCGCGGCAGGGAGATGCGCTGGACGGGCTGGCCGGGCTGGGTCAGCTCCGCCACGGTGAGGCCGGGCCGGAAGAGCTGGACGTCGCCGGCCGTCCGGGTGAGCCGCACGCGCCGGATCCCGGTCCCTGCGGGGTCGGCAACGATCGTGACCGGCGCGTCCAGGGCCAGCGTGAGCCAGGCCGCGAGCAGGATGGTGCTGGGGAGTCCGAGGCGCCTTCGACGGCGACTGCCGTGACGGGCGAGCCGTCCACCTGGTCCAGGACCGCTGCCAGCTGGATCCGCCAGTTGGTCAGGCGGGTCCAGGCGAGGTCCGTGTCGCCGGCCTTGTAGGTGCGGCGGATGTTTTCCAGCGCCCCTTGCGGGTCGGGTTCGTTGGCCGAGTCGGTGATCCGCCGGTGCGCGATCCGACCGATCGACGTCTCGCAGGCGTTCTTGGGGGCGCCGTGCGGCCACCAGGCCACGATCGGCGCGTCCGGCAGCAGCAGGGCCGCGACGAGGATTCGCTTTCCTCCGCGAGTTCACCGTAGCCGCGGAGCAGGATCACCTCGGACGCTCCGGCGTCTCCGCCCACCCGGATTTGGGCGTCGAGCCGGGTCGGGGCGCTGGCCCCGGCGTCGGCGAGGACGATGATCCGGCAGGGGTGCTCGCGGCTGGCCTCGTTGGCGGCCTCGATGGCTTCCTCTTCGAGGCCGGACTTGGTGACGACCACGAGGGTCAGCACCCGGCCCAGGGCAATCACGCCGCCCTGCTCGCGCAACGCCATGATCTTCTTGGAGATCTTGGAGGTGGTGGTATCGGGAAGATCTACGATCATGGCCTTCTCCAGGTTCGTCCGTCACGGGCAAGCAGTTCGTCGGCGGAGGCGGGTCCCCAGCTTCCCGGTGCGTATGGCTCGGGCTGTTCCTTGAGGCTGGCCCAGTACTCCTCGAACGGATCCAGGATCTTCCAGGACAGCTCCACCTCGGCATGCCGGGGAACAGCGGCGGCTCGCCCAGCAGCACGTCGAGGATGAGCCGTTCGTAGGCCTCCGGGCTGGACTCCGTAAAGGAGTGCCCGTAGCCGAAGTCCATGGTCACGTCACGGACTTCCATCTGTGTTCCGGGGACCTTGGACCCGAAGCGGATGGTGGCGCCCTCGTCGGGCTGGACCCGGATCACCACGGCGTTCTGGCCGAAGTCGTCCTCGCCGTGGTCGGTGAAGAGCAGGTTGGGGGCGCGTTTGAGCACGACGGCGATCTCGGTCACGCGCCGCCCGAGGCGCTTGCCGGCGCGCAGGTAGAACGGCACACCGGACCAGCGGCGGGTGTTGATGTCGACCCGGATCGCGGCGAACGTCTCCGTCTCCGAGTCGGCGGGGATGCCGTCCTCCTCGAGGTAGCCCACCACCTTCTCGCCGCCCTGCCAGCCGCCGGTGAACTGTCCGCGGGCCGAGTGGGTGGAGAGGTCATCGGGGAGCCGCACGGCGGCGAGGACCTTTTCCTTCTCGGCCCGGAGGTCATCGGCGTTGAAGGAAATCGGCTCCTCCATCGCGGTCAGGGCCAGGAGCTGCAGCAGGTGGTTCTGGATGACGTCGCGGGCCGCGCCCACGCCGTCGTAGTAGCCCGCCCGGCCGCCGGTGCCGATGTCTTCGGCCATGGTGATCTGGACGTGGTCGACGTAATTCGCGTTCCAGAGCGGTTCGAAGAGCTGGTTGGCGAAGCGCAGCGCCAGGATGTTCTGCACCGTTTCTTTGCCCAGGTAGTGGTCGATCCGGAACACGGCGTCCTGCGGGAAGACCGATTCCACGATGTCGTTGAGCTGGCGCGCCGACTCCAGATCGTGGCCGAAGGGCTTCTCAATGACCACGCGCCGCCACTTGTCGCCCTCGGCCTGGGCCAGGCCGTGCTTGGACAGCTGCCGGCAGACCAGTTCAAACGCGTTCGGCGGGATGGAGAGGTAGAACGCGTGGTTGCCGCGTGTCCCGCGCTGCTCATCGAGTTCGTCGATCGTTTCGGACAGCCGCTTGAAGGCGTCGTCGTCGTCGAACTCGCCCTGCACGAAGCGGATACCCTTCGCGAGCTGCTCCCACACCGTTTCATCAAACGGGGTGCGGGCGTAGGTCTTGACGGCCTCCTTCACCTCCGCCGCGAAGTCCTCGTTGTCCCACTCCCGGCGGGCGAAGCCCACCAGCGCAAAGCTCGGCGGCAGCAGCCCGCGGTTGGCGAGGTCGTACACGGCCGGCATGAGTTTCTTGCGTGCGAGGTCCCCCGTGACCCCGAACAGGACCAGTGAGGACGGTCCCGCAATACGGTTCAGGCGCCGGTCACGGGGTCCCGGAGCGGATTGCGCCCCGGCCGGCCGTGTTCCTGCCGCCGTTCAGTTTTTCTGGCATGGTTGCGTTGGTGCCTTAGCTTTCGGTGGAGGGGACAGCCTGGCCGGCCAGCGTGGCGACGAGGTCCTGCAGCTGGCGGACGCCGGCTGCCCGGTCCGTGAGGTGCAGGCGGAGGACCGGGCGGCCGTGATCGGACAAGACCTGGGCGTCGCCGGCGGCCTGGGCCGCGATCAGCTCGCCGAAGCTGAAGGGACGGTCCGGGATGGCCAGGTCGTCGGCGGCTGCGGCCGTCACCTGCAGGAAGACGCCGATCGCGGGTCCGCCCTTGTGGAACTGCCCGGTGGAGTGCAGGAATCGCGGTCCCCAGCCGAACGTCACGGGACGGCCGCTGACGGCTGCCAGCTGGTCCCGGACGCCTTCCAGCGGGGCGTACGCGAGCCGGTCGAAGTAGGCCTGGACACTCAGGTAGCTGTCCGGTCCGAGTTCGCCCAGCAGTGCGCTGACAGCCCCGGCCGCGGTGGTGGCGGAGCCGAGCCAGTCGCCGCCGCGGACCTCGATGGCGCCGTCGGTGAAGGCTGCCGGCGTCGGTTCCGGCTGCGCGTCCAGCAGCCCGCGGGCGGCCACCTTGGCGGCCTCGACGTCGGGCTGGTCGTAGGGGTTGATGCCCAGCAGGCGTCCGGCCACGGCCGTGGCGAACTCCCACGTCATCATCTGGGTGGGCAGGCCGCCGGCAATCGCGACCTCGTTCTCACCGAGTTCGACGTCGGCGTCCGCGGCGACGAGGCGGACCACCAGGACGTCGGGGGCGCCCAGCGTGGTTTCCGGAGACGCCGGGCCGGCAACGACCGGGAGTACGCCGGTGCCGAGCTTGCCGGTGGATTCCGCGATGAGCTGTTCGGCCCAGTCGGCGAAACCCTTGATGCCGGAGCCGGCCTCGGCGATGACGATTTTGTCGCGCAGCGGATTCGTGCCGCCCAGCGCCGCACCGAGGGCCAGGCCGATGTTCTCCTCGCCGTCCTCGTTGAGGACTTCGGCAGCTTCCTCCGCTTCGTCCAGGAACGCCTGGATGTCAACACCGGCCAGGCCGCAGGGCACCATCCCGAACACGGTGAGCGCCGAGTAGCGGCCCCCGACGTTGGGATCGGCGTTGAAGACGGCGCGGTAGCCTGCCTCGCGGGCGGACTTGTCCAGCGGTGAACCCGGATCGGTGACAATGATGATCCGGCTCTTCGCATCGAGGCCGGCCTCGGTGAAGGCGTGCTCGAAGATCCGGCGCTGCGAGTCAGTCTCCAGGGTGGAGCCGGACTTCGAGGACACCACGATCGCCGTTTCGGCCAGCCGGTCCGCGAGGGCGGCGGCCACCTGTTCCGGGTCCGTGCTGTCCAGCACGGTCAGCTCGACGCCGGCGGTTCCGGCGATGACCTCGGGGGCCAGTGAGGATCCGCCCATTCCGCACAGGACGATCCGGCTGACTCCTTCGGCCCGCAGGGCGTCACGGAGGGCCAGGATGTCCGCCACGAGCGGCTGGGAGACGGTGGCCGCCTCGACCCAGCCGAGCCGGACGGACGCTTCGGCCTCGGCGTCGGCTCCCCACAGGGTGGGGTCCTTGGCGAAGATCCGGGTGGCGACCTTGTCCTCCAGCAGGGCGGGCAGGTGCTGTTCGTGGGCCAGTCGGGCGGCGCCCGTGGCGTCGTAGCTGAGAGTGGTCATGGGGACTATGCGTCCTTCCGTGCAGCGGCGAGGGCGCCCTCGACGTCGGCCAGCAGTTCCTTCCAGCTTGCCACGAACTTATCGAGGCCTTCGGACTCGAGCACCGCGACGACCTCGTTGTAGGAGATGCCGAGGGCATCGAGGGCGTTCAGCGTGGCGTTGGCGTCGTCATAACCGCGGGTGATGGTGTTGCCCGTGACGGTGCCGTGGTCGAACGTGGCGTCGAGGGTCTTCTCCGGCATGGTGTTCACCACGCCGGGGGCGACGAGTTCCGTGACGTACAGCGTGTCCGGGTATGCCGGGTCCTTGACGCCCGTGGAGGCCCACAGCGGACGCTGGGGAGTGCGCCGGCGTCGGCCAGGAGGGCCCAGCGTTCGGTGGAGAAGAGCTCTTCGTAAACCTGGTAGGCGAGGCGGGCGTTGGCCACCCCGGCCTTGCCCTTGAGGGCGCGGGCCTCGTCGGTGCCGATCGCGTCGAGGCGCTTGTCGATTTCGGAGTCCACGCGGGAGACGAAGAAAGACGCCACCGAGTGGATCCGGGAGAGGTCGTGGCCGTTGTCCTTGGCCTGCTCCAGGCCGGACTGGAAGGCGTTGATGACGGCGCGGTAGCGTTCCAGCGAGAAGATCAGCGTGACGTTGACGCTGATGCCCTCGGCCAGGGTCGACGTGATGGCTTCGAGGCCCTCAAGGGTCGCCGGGATCTTGATGTGGACGTTGTCCTTGTTGACCTTCTTGTACAGGTGCTTGGCTTCGGCGATGGTGCCGGCGGTGTCCCAGGCGAGGCGCGGGTCAACCTCGATGGACACGCGGCCGTCAACACCCCTGGTGGCGGCGGCGACGGGGGCGAACAGTTCGCAGGCGTCGGCAACGTCGGTGGTGGTGATTTCGAAGACGGTATCTTCGACCGTGGCGCCGGCGGCGGCCTGGGCGGCGATGATCTCGTCGTAGTCGTGGCCCGTGGTGATGGCGGCGTGGAAGATGCTGGGGTTCGTGGTGACACCGACAACGTTCTTCTCTTCAATCAGCTTGCGCAGCGTGCCGGTGTTGAGCCGGCCGCGGGACAGGTCATCGAGCCAGATGGAGACACCGGCGTCGGAAAGCTGCTGCGTGGGGGTAGCGGTGGGGGTGGTGGTCATGGTCACTCCTGAAGTCTGGGGCCGCCGCCGACAGCGGCGGCGGCCCGGAAAGCGTTGAGGTTGGGTCAGGCCGGGAGGCCGGCGAGGGATTCCTTGGCCGCGGCGGCAACGGCCTCCGCAGTGATGCCGAATTCCTGGAACAGGCGCTTGTAGTCCGCCGAGGCGCCGTAGTGCTCGAGGGAGACGGAACGGCCGGCGTCGCCGACGAATTCCCTCCAGCCCAGCGAGAGCCCGGCTTCGACCGATACGCGCGCCTTGACTGCAGCCGGGAGCACCGCTTCGCGGTAGGCGGCGTCCTGCTTGTTGAACCACTCCACGCACGGCATGGAGACGACGCGGGTGGGGATGCCTTCGGCCTGGAGGGCTTCGCGGGCGTGGACGGCCAGCTGGACCTCGGAGCCGGTGCCGATGAGGATGACCCGGGCCTCGGCGGTCTTGCCGTTGGCCGAGGCTTCGGCCAGGACGTAGCCGCCCTTTGCGACGCCGGCGGTGGAGCCGAACGTGTCGCCGTCGGCGTCTCCCGTTCCGCGGGCATAGGTGGGGATGTTCTGGCGGGTCAGCACGATGCCGGCCGGGTTCTCGTGGTTCTCGAGCATGACCTTCCACGCGGCCGCGACCTCGTTGGCGTCGCCCGGGCGGACGACGTCCAGGCCCGGGATGGCGCGGAGCGAGGCGAGCTGTTCCACAGGCTGGTGGGTAGGTCCGTCTTCGCCGAGGCCGATCGAGTCGTGCGTCCAGACATACAGCGACGGGACTCCCATGAGGGCGCCGAGGCGGATCGCGGGGCGCTGGTAGTCGCTGAAGATCAGGAAGGTGCCCGAGAAGGCGCGGGTGCGCCCGTGCAGGCTGATCCCGTTGACGATCGACGCGGCGGCGTGTTCGCGGATGCCGAAGTGCAGCACACGGCCGTAGGGGTTGCCCTTCCAGGCGTCCGTGGAGCGGGAGGCCGGGATGAACGACGGCGAACCCTCGATCGTGGTGTTGTTCGACTCGGCGAGGTCGGCCGAGCCGCCCCACAGCTCCGGCATGACCGGGCCGATCGCGTTCAGGACCTTGCCGGAGGCGGCACGGGTGGAGACGTCCTTGCCGGCTTCGAAGACCGGGAGGGCGGATTCGAGTTCGGCCGGGAGCTTGCGGGCTTCCACACGCTCCAGCAGGGCGGCGGCCTCGGGGTTGCCGGACTGCCAGGTCTCGAAGGCCTCCTGCCATTCGCTGCGGGCGGCCGCGCCGCGGTCCACGGCCGCACGGGCGTGGGCCAGGACGTCGTCGTCCACCTGGAAGGAACGCTCGGGGTCGAAGCCGAGGACCTTCTTCAGCGCGGCGACTTCCTCGGACCCGAGGGCGGAACCGTGGATTTTGCCGGTGTTCTGCTTCTTGGGGGCCGGGTAGCCGATGATGGTGCGCAGTGAGACGATGGAGGGCTTGCCCGTCTCGGCCTTGGCGGCCAGCAGGGCGGCGTGCAGTTCCTGCACGTCCTCCTTGTACTCCCCGGTGCGGGTCCAGTCGACGCGCTGGACGTGCCAGCCGTAGGCTTCGTAGCGCTTCAGGACGTCCTCGGTGAAGGCGATGTCGGTGTCGTCCTCGATGGAGATGTGGTTCTCGTCGTAGATCACCACGAGGTTGCCGAGCTCCTGGTGTCCGGCGAGCGAGGACGCCTCGGACGTGACACCTTCCTGGAGGTCGCCGTCGGACGCGATGACCCAGACGGTGTGGTCGAACGGGCTGGTGCCCTCGGCGGCGTCGGCGTCGAACAATCCGCGCTGGCGGCGCTGGGAGTACGCGAAGCCGACGGCGGACGCCAGGCCCTGGCCCAGGGGGCCGGTGGTGATTTCCACGCCCTTGGTGTGCTTGTACTCGGGGTGTCCCGGGGTCAGCGAGCCCCAGGTGCGCAGGGCCTCAAGGTCTTTCAGTTCCAGGCCGTAGCCGGAGAGGAAGAGCTGGATGTACAGCGTCAGGGAGGTGTGGCCGGGGAGAGGACGAACCGGTCGCGTCCCAGCCAGTCGGGGTTCTGGGGGTCGTGCCGCATCAGCTTCTGGAAGAGCAGGTAGGCGGCCGGAGCCAGGCTCATCGCGGTGCCGGGGTGGCCGTTACCGACCTTCTCGACGGCGTCGGCGGCCAGGACACGGATGGTGTCCACGGCGCGCTGGTCCAAGCTGGTCCATGACAGTTCTTGCTCTTCCAAATGTGGCACGAAAACCGGGCCCTCTCTGTGCTGACGGCAGAGGTCTGGTGAGTCCCGCCCGGAGCACAGTTCGGTGCCCGCTGCGGTACGTACCAGCCGTTCACCATCGAAACGTTGATCTATCATTCAGTCGCGTGTGCGTACGCACCTCTGCGGATAGTGCAGAAGCAGGGCGGCCGTTTTTGGCCGTGGCGTACACGCTGATCTGGTGACAGCTTAGCCCCATTCCGCCCGCCTGGTGCTGTATATCTCACCAATTGGACGGGTTTTACGCTTATATGAATCACCGGTGTCCGCGGCGGCCGTGAGCCCGCGTTAACCTGTTCGAATCATGCCGGTGCCGCGGCCGGGTTCACGGGACATGCCTTCGCGCGCCCGCACGGTATGATGGTTCGTGGCTACCAACGGGGCGAGGGACACGCCCGTCCGCTGCGCGCGGACCCTCCGATATGCAACCCGCGTTGCTGAACCAGCCGGACAGAACAGCCAGACAGAACAGAGTGACTGCCACCGTGAGCACAACAGAAACGCCGCTGACCGCTTCGCCCATCCGCGGAAGAATCGGCTTCGGCCGCAAAGCCAGGGCCTATCTGGCGCTCACTAAACCCCGTGTCATCGAACTTCTGCTGGTCAGCACCCTGCCGACCATGATCTACGCGGAGCGCGGCTTCCCGTCGATCGGCCTGATCCTGGCGACCCTCGTGGGCGGAGCCTTCGCCGCCGGCAGCGCCGGCGCATTCAACTGCTACCTCGACCGCGACATCGACAAGCTGATGCACCGCACCGAGAACCGTCCCCTGGTCACGGGTGAGGTCACACCCGCGAAGCGCTGGTCTTCTCCTGGCTCCTGGGCGCGGCGGCCATCGCGATCCTCTGGTTCGGGGCGAACCCGCTGGCCGCCTGGCTTGGCCTCGGGGCAATCGTCTTCTACGTGGTCATCTACACAATGATCCTCAAGCGCCGCACGGCCCAGAACATCGTCTGGGGCGGGGCGGCAGGATGCTTCCCGTGCTCATTGCCTGGGCCGCCGTGACCAACACGGTCGAGTGGCCCGCCATTGTGCTGTTTATGGTCATCTTCCTGTGGACCCCGCCGCACTACTGGCCGCTGTCCATGCGGTACGGCGAGGACTACCGCAACGCCAACGTGCCGATGCTCGGCGCGATCGCCGGCGCCAAGGTGGTCTCGGTCCAGGTTGTCCTCTACGCGTGGGCCATGGTGGCGTGCTCGCTGCTGCTGGTACCGGCCGGCGGCGCCGGATGGGTCTACACCGTAACCGCCGTGCTCGCCGGCGCCTGGTTCCTCTACGAATCGCACGCGCTCTACAACCGCGCGCAGGCCGGCGATGTGTCCAACAAGGGCGCCATGAAGGTCTTCCACGGCTCCATCAGCTACCTGACCCTGCTCTTCATCGCCCTCGCCGTCGACCCGTTCGTCGGCTCCGCCATCATGGGCGGATAGGCAGGCGGCACGCACTCCGGCCGCCGTACAAGCGCAAACAACGCGGGGTCAGATATAGCCCATTCCGAGCTTCCGGATGGGCTATTTCTGACCCCGCGTTGCTGTTTGTGGGGCTACTTGACCGGGCTGCTGCGGGCCAGGTCGGCGGCGTTCGTCGCCGCGCTCATCAGCAGGGCGGCCCCCAGCATGTGCGCCCCCACCAGGAGCGCCGGGATGCCGTTGTAGTACTGCGTGAAGCCGATGACGGCCTGCAGCACCGTGACGCCCAGGAGCATAAAGACGGCGGTCCGGAACGGGCCGGTGATCCGGTCCCGGACGACGAGGTACAGCGCGAACAGCGCCCCGGCCGTCACCAGGTACGCCGGGACGGCGTGGATGTGGGAGAAGAGGTCCCAGTCCAGGTTGTTGCGGGGCGCGTCGGCGTCGCCCGCGTGCGGGCCGGCGCCGGTGACCACCACGCCCAGGCACACGGCCAGGGCGGAGAACAGCGCGACGGCGGTCATGAGCGGACGTGCGACGCCCGGCAGCGCGGCCAGTTCGGCCACCCGGAACTTGCCGGTCCGCCCGTAGGCGCGGTTGACCAGCAGGGTGGCCACGACCACCAGCGCCATCGAGACCAGGAAGTGCAGCCCCACCACCCAGGGGTTGAGCTGGGTCAGCACGGTGATGCCGCCGATAACGGCCTGCGCCGGGATGCTGGCGAGCAGCGCCAGGGCCAGCAGGAAGAGGTCGCGGCGTTCCTTGCGGAGGTTCCACAGGTACACCAGCATCGTCACGGCGATCGCCGCCAGGGCAAAGGTCAGCAGGCGGTTGCCGAATTCGATGATGCCGTGGATCCCCATTTCCGGGGTGTTCACGAGCGAGGCGTCCGTGCAGCGCGGCCACGTGGGACAACCCAGGCCCGAGGCGGTGAGGCGGACAGCGCCGCCGGTCACGATCAGGATCGTCTGGCCGATCAGGGACAGCACCGCCAGCCGCTTCACCGTCTTGTCGACGGTGACGGGCAGCCAGGAGACGGTCCGGGTAGCGGTCCGGGGAGGGCGGGAGGCCGTGCTCACAGTTTTCTCAATTCCATTTGAACCAACGGGTTGCTGCGCCGCCGGCAATCGCCGTCCAGAGCAGCAGGACAAGGACGGAAACAGGGTTGACGCTGCCGGACAGGAACGCGTCCCGCATCCCTTCTCCCAGGGCGCCGGAGGGCAGGAACTGCACGATCGTCTGCAGCAGGGCGGGCAGCTTCTCCGCCGGGATCACGATCCCGCCGAGGGCACCCAGCAGGATCCACAGCAGGTTGGTGATGGCCAGGGTCGCCTCAGGACGGACGGTGCCCGCGACCAGCAGGCCCAGCGCCGTGAAGGCGGCCGCACCCAGCACCAGCAGGGCCAGGGCCGGAGCCCAGCCCTGCGGATCCGGCTGCCAGCCCAGGGTCAGGGCGACGGCGGTGACCACCAGCACCTGCAGGGCCAGCACCACGAGGACCGCCAGGACCTTCCCGGCGATCAGCCCGGTGCGGCCCAGGGGAGTGGTGGAGAGGAAACGCAGGACCCCGTAGCGGCGGTCGAAACCGGTGGAAATGCCCTGGCCGGTGAAGGCCGTGGACATGGCGCACAGCGCCAGGATGCCCGGCACGGCGACGTTGATCCGGCTCGCGCCGAACCCGTCCAGCAGGGGCGTAACCGTCAGGCCCACCATGGCCAGCAGCGGCAGCACGACCGCCAGGATCAGCTGCTCACCGTTCCGGAGCATGGTGACGGTTTCGTACCGGCCCTGCAGCACGATGCGCCGCAGCAGCGGGCCGGCGCACCGCCCAGGGTCCGGGCCGGAACGGCGCTGCCCGACGGCGCGCTCCCCAGCGCGGCACTGTCGCGGGTCATCGGATCTCCCTTCCGGAGATGTCGAGGAAAACGTCCTCCAGGCTGCGGGCCTCAAGGCTCAGCGAGCGGGGCATGATGCCGCGGGCCGCCCACCAGGCGGTGATCGCGGCGAGGTCGGCGGGGGTGAGGGCACCGGTGGCGGCGTAGCTGCCGGCCCGCGCTTCGGTGACGTCCACGCCGTCGGGCAGCACGCCGGTGAAATCCAGGCCCGGGTCGGCCTCGAACAGCAAGGTGCGGATGTGCTGCTCCCCGGCGTCGGGCGGGAGGGTGCTGCAGGAGCTGCGCGACTGTCCCCTCGGCGACGTTGCGGCCGGCGTCGATGATGTAGACGTAATCGGCGAGGCGCTGGGCGTCATCCATGAGGTGCGTGGTCAGGACGATCCCCATCCCGCGGTTCCGGAGTTCGGAGATGAGCCCGAACACGAGCTGGCGCGACTGCGGATCCAGGCCGGCGCTCGGTTCGTCAAGGAAAAGTACTTCAGGGTTGCCCACGAGGGCGGCTGCGAGTGCGAGCCGTTGCTTCTGCCCGCCGGAGAGGCGCCGCACAGAGGTCCGGCTGAAGGCGTCGATGCCAAGACGGTCGATGAGCTCCCCGACCGGCCACGGGTCTTGGTACATGCCGGCAATATGCTTGAGGAGGGGGATGGGGCGTGCCGACGGCGGCAGCCCGCCGTCCTGCAGCATCACGCCCACCCGGGCCCGCAGTCCGGCCCCGGCCGTGTCCGGGTCCTCGCCCAGGAGGCTGATGCTGCCGTGGGTGCGCTTCTGCAGTCCTTGGGCGCATTCGATGGTGGTGGTTTTGCCGGCGCCGTTGGCCCCCAGCAGGGCAGTGACCTGGCCGCGTTCGGCGACGAGGAGAGGCCGCTGACCACCCGCAGCATCTTGCCGTCGAGGGTGGGCAGTGGACCAACATCCTTGACTAGCCCGCTGATGGACAGGACGGGGGATTCGGGGATCGCACCACAGCATTCTACGGGATGTAGTACGTGGCGTTCCGGCGGGCGGCCGCACCGGCCCGTGGCGGGGATACAGCGGGGATACAGCCGGGGATAGCCATGCCTTACTGGAACGGGGGACTAAATTACGACATGATTGTGTTGTGTATTCCATGAGCCCCTCAACGTCTGTCGCTTCCGGGCGCGTTCGCCCGCGCGCGGCATCAGCCGTGCCGCCGGGGGCGGGGGCAGTCGACCCAGTGGAGTCCGCGGCAGCCGAATCGGTGGCAGCGCAGGCTGCGGCCGCGTTCCCGGCAGTCGACCCCGAAGAGCGCACCCGGGACCGCGTCCTGAACGCTGTCCTGGAGCACGGCCCCATCAGCGCCGCCGAACTGGGCGACCTGCTCGGGTTCACCCCCGCCGCGGTCCGCCGCCACCTGGACCACCTCTCACGCGACGGGGTGATCGAGGTCAAGCGCGCCTCCCGCGCCGGCGCCGGAGCCGGGCGCCCCGCACGCCGCTACGTGCTCAGCTCCCAGGGCCAGTCCACGCTCGGCAACGACTACCTGGACATCGCCACCCTGGCGCTGCAGCGCCTCGGCGAAATGGCCGGACCCGACGCCGTGCGGCAGTTCGCCGTCGAACGCTTCGGTGAGATGGAACGCCGCTATGCACCGGAGATCAACGCCGCCGGCCCGGACATCACTTCCCGGGCGCAGGCACTGTCGGAGGCGCTGAGCCGCGACGGGTTCGTGGCCTCCACGGCGTCGATCGAAGCCAAGGCACCCCTGCCGGCGGCGCTCTCCAGCGTCCAGCTGTGCCAGGGGCACTGCCCCATCCAGCAGCTGGCCGCGCAGTTCCCCGTGTTCTGCGACGTGGAGACCGAGGTGTTCGCCCGGCTCGTCGGCGTCGACGTCCGCCGGCTCTCCACGCTGGCGCGCGGCGGCCACGTCTGCACCACCCACATACCTACAGGACGTCCGGCGGCCAGGGGCCTCACAGCCCCGCAGCCACCCCGGGCGACCTGGACGAAGTATCCAACCATCTGCAAGAAAGGCCGTGATGACGGACCAACTATCAGAGAAGAAGGTTGCTGAATCCACTGTGATTTCGGAGATTCTGGAAAAGAATCCCGAGCTCCACGGAATCGGAACCTATGAGTACGGCTGGTCCGACAAGAACGACGTCGGCGCCAACGCCCGCCGCGGCATCGATGAAGACGTTGTCCGCGACATTTCGGCCAAAAAGAGCGAGCCGGAGTGGATGCTGGACCTGCGCCTCAAGGGCCTGAAGTACTTCGACCGCAAGCCCATGCCGACCTGGGGCGCAGACCTCTCCGGCATCGACTTCGACAACATCAAGTACTTTGTGCGGTCCACGGAAAAGCAGGCCGCCACCTGGGAGGACCTCCCGGAGGACATCCGGAACACTTACGAGAAGCTGGGCATCCCGGAAGCCGAGCGCAGCCGCCTGGTCTCCGGCGTCGCCGCGCAGTACGAGTCCGAGGTGGTCTACCACCAGATCCGCGAGGACCTGGAAGCCCAGGGCGTCATCTTCCTGGACACCGACACCGCGTTGCGGGAGCACCCGGAGATCTTCCAGGAGTACTTCGGCACCATCATCCCGGTGGGCGACAACAAGTTCGCGTCGCTGAACACGGCCGTCTGGTCCGGCGGTTCCTTCGTGTACGTCCCCAAGGGCGTCCACGTGGACATTCCCTTGCAGGCATACTTCCGCATCAACACGGAAAACATGGGCCAGTTCGAGCGGACGCTGATCATCGCCGACGAGGACTCCTACGTCCACTACATCGAAGGCTGCACCGCGCCGATCTACACCTCGGACTCGCTGCACTCCGCCGTGGTGGAAATCATTGTGAAGAAGGGCGCCCGCGTCCGCTACACCACCATCCAGAACTGGTCCACCAACGTGTACAACCTGGTTACCAAGCGCGCCATCTGCGAAGAGGGCGCCACCATGGAGTGGGTCGACGGCAACATCGGCTCCAAGGTCACCATGAAGTACCCGGCCGTCTACCTCGTCGGTGAGGGCGCCAAGGGCGAGACCCTGTCCATCGCGTTCGCCGGCGAAGGCCAGCACCAGGACACCGGCTCCAAAATGGTCCACATCGCGCCGAACACCAAGAGCTCGATCGTGTCCAAGTCCGTTGCCCGCGGCGGCGGCCGTGCCGCCTACCGCGGCCTGGTCCAGGTCCGCGAAGGCGCCAAGCACTCGGCCAACACGGTCCGCTGCGACGCTCTCTTGGTGGACACCATCAGCCGCTCGGACACGTACCCGTACATCGACATCCGCGAGGATGACGTCACCATGGGACACGAGGCCACGGTCTCGCGGGTCAGCGAAGAGCAGCTGTTCTACCTGATGTCCCGCGGCATGCGCGAGGACGAGGCCATGGCGATGATCGTCCGCGGCTTCATCGAGCCGATTGCCCGCGAGCTGCCGATGGAATACGCGCTCGAGCTGAACCGCCTGATTGAACTGCAGATGGAAGGATCGGTCGGTTAATGACTGACATCACTACTGAAAAGGCCCGCATCGGCGCGCCGTCAGCCCAGCCGTTCATCAACGGTTTCACCGAGGAAGGCGAGAGCCTTTCACCGCTGAACGCCGCGGAGTCCAAGTCCCCGCTGGCCGGCGAGGCCGTCAAGCGGCACTCGCACGGCGGCGGCGTCGGCGTTCCGGACAGCTCACGCGCCGGCCGCCTGACCTCCTACAAGCTGGCGGACTTCAAGCCGCTCACCGGCATGGAAGAGGACTGGCGGTTCACCCCGCTCAAGCGCCTCCGCGGCCTGCACACCGAAGTCCTCAACGGTGCCGCGCCGTCCGTGAGCGTCACCGCGCCGGACAGCGTCATCGTGGAAACCGTCGGCCGCGACGACCGCCGGATCGGCTCCGCCGCGATCCCCGAGGACCGCGTCTCCGCAAACGCCTGGGAGAACTTCACCGAAGCCACCGTGATCACGGTTCCGGCCGAGGTCCAGGCCGAAGGCGAAGTCAGCGTCCTGCTGACCGGCCAGGGCACCGGGGCTTCCGCGCAGCACGTCGTGATCGTCGCGGAGAAGTTCTCCAAGGCGGTCGTTGTCCTGGACCACCAGGGCACCGCCGTCGTCTCGGAGAACATCGAAATCCTCGTGGAAGACGGCGCGCAGCTCACTGTCATCTCGCTCCAGGAATGGAACGACGACGCCGTGCACGCCTCCTCCCAGCAGGCCAAGCTCGGCCGGGACGCCAAGTTCAAGCACATCGTCGTCAGCCTCGGCGGCGACCTCGTGCGCGTCACGCCCTCGGCCCGCTTCACCGCCCCCGGCGCCGAAGCGGAACTGTTCGGCCTGTACTTCGCCGACGCCGGCCAGCACCTGGAGCAGCGCCTCTTCGTGGACCACGCCGTCGCCAACTGCAAGTCCAACGTCCTGTACAAGGGCGCACTGCAGGGCCGGAACGCGCACACCGTCTGGGTGGGTGACGTCCTTATCCGCAAGGAAGCAGAAGGCACCGACACGTACGAGGCCAACCGCAACCTGGTCCTCACCGACGGCGCCCGCGCCGACTCCGTGCCGAACCTGGAAATCGAGACCGGCCTGATCGCCGGCGCCGGCCACGCCAGCGCCACCGGACGCTTCGACGACCAGCACCTGTTCTACCTGATGGCCCGCGGCATTCCGGAAGAGGTGGCCCGCCGACTGGTGGTCCGCGGCTTCCTGAACGAGATCATCCAGAAGATCAAGGTTCCTGCCATCGAGGAGCGTCTTACGGCCGCCGTCGAGCGCGAACTCGCGGCAACGGACAACTAGTGCGAAGCGCTAGAGAACACAGCACTGGAGAACACGGAAACCATCAATGACTGAACAGCCAAGAGGCGAGCTCGTCTGCAACGCCAGTGAGATCCAACTCAAACAGGCGCTGCGGATCCTGGTCGACGACTACCCTGTCGCGATCGTGAAGGACTCGATGGGCGAAATCCACGCCATCGGGGACACCTGCTCGCACGCGGACATCTCCCTGTCCGAGGGCGAGGTGGAGGGCTGCATGATCGAGTGCTGGGGCCACGGCTCCCAGTTCGATCTGCGCAGCGGCGAGCCGCTCCAGCTGCCGGCCTACGATCCGGTTCCCGTCTTTGCCGTGACCGTCCTGGACGACGAGGTCTATGTGGACTTCACCAACGTCCTGAACGGCGCCGAGGCCCCGAACTTCAGCTGACGGCGGGAGCCGTCGGCAGCCAGTTTTAGAACACTTATCGACAAGAAACCGCACGGTGCCGGAGGGCACGGTGCAGAGGAGAACAAGGCACATGTCTACTCTTGAGATCAAGGACCTGCACGTCAGCATTGACACCGAGCAGGGCACGAAGGAAATCCTGAAGGGCGTCAGCCTGACCATCCGGACCGGCGAGACCCACGCCATCATGGGCCCGAACGGTTCCGGCAAGTCCACCCTGGCGTCCACCATCGCCGGTCACCCGCGCTACAACGTCACCGCCGGCACCATCACGCTGGACGGCGAAGACGTCCTCGCGATGAGCGTCGACGAGCGCGCCCGCGCCGGCCTGTTCCTGGCCATGCAGTACCCGGTGGAGGTTCCGGGTGTCAGCATGACCAACTTCCTGCGCACCGCCAAGACCGCCATCGACGGCGAAGCACCCAAGCTGCGTACCTGGACCAAGGACGTCAAGGCCGCCATGGCGCAGCTGCGCATCGACGCGGACTTCACGCAGCGCAACGTCAACGAGGGCTTCTCCGGCGGCGAGAAGAAGCGCGTCGAGATCCTCCAGCTGGAACTGTTCAAGCCGAAGTTCGCCGTCCTGGACGAGACCGACTCCGGCCTGGACGTTGACGCGCTCAAGGTTGTCTCCGAGGGCGTCAACCGCGCCCACGCCGAAGGCAACATGGGCACCCTGCTCATCACGCACTACACCCGGATCCTGCGCTACATCAAGCCGGACTTCGTGCACGTGTTCGTTGACGGCCAGGTTGTGGAAGAGGGCGGCCCGGAGCTCGCCGACCGCCTCGAAGAAGAAGGCTACGACCGGTACGCCACGGGCGCCGGGGCAGCCACCATCGCTGCTGCCTCTGCTGCAGCACAGGCCTAGTTAGGACTTCACGATGACCGAACTCAATGTGGCCCGCACGGGCCTCGAGGATGTCGAAGAGGCACTCAAGGATGTGATCGACCCTGAACTGGGTGTGAACATCGTGGACCTGGGCCTGCTGTACGGCCTGAAGTACTCCGACGACGACGGCGCCCTGCTGATCGACATGACGCTCACCACGGCCGCGTGCCCGCTCACCGATGTCATCGAGGAGCAGGTCGGCAAGGCCCTGGACGGTGTGGTCGACGAATGGCGCCTGAACTGGGTCTGGATGCCGCCGTGGGGTCCGGAACGGATCACCGAGGACGGCCGCGACCAGATGCGCGCCCTGGGCTTCAACATCTAGGTCCGCTCTGCCTCGCAGACAGGCAAACGACGGCGGCCGGTCACCCTCCCTGGAAGGTGGCGGCCGCCGTCGTCGTTTCATCGATTGCTCCGCAACCGCCCTTTAGGCAGCCCAAAACGGCAGTTACGGAGCAGCCGACGGTTAGGGACTGGCGACGGCGAACGTGTCGCACTTGGTGATGTCGCCGGTGGTGTACCCCTGGTAGAACCATTTCTGCCGCTGGGCGCTGGAACCGTGGGTCCAGGCCTCCGGGGACACCCGGCCCGTCGCGGCTTCCTGGATCCGGTCATCGCCCACGGCCGAGGCGGCGGACAGGGCATCCTGCAGATCCCGTTCCGTCAGCGCGTCCAGGAACGGCTGGCCCGTGGCGGGGTCCTCCGTGGTGGTGGCGTAGCGGACCCACAGTCCGGCATAGCAGTCGGCCTGCAGCTCCACGCGGACGGCCCCGGATTCCGGTCCCTTGGGGTCCTGCTGGGCGCGGTCGAGGCCGCCCAGCACGTTCTGCACGTGGTGCCCGAATTCGTGGGCGACCACGTACTCCTGCGCGAGCGGCCCGCCGGAGGACCCGAAGCGGTCCACGAGGTCCTGGAAGAATCCCGGGTCGAAGTACGCGGTGGTGTCTGCGGGGCAGTAGAACGGGCCCACGTCCGAGGTGGCGGCGCCGCAGCCGGTGTTGGTCGCCTCGTCGAAAATCACCGTGTCCGGCCGCGGGTACTCCCTGTTGTACTGGGCCAGGTAGGCAGGCCAAAAGGCGTTCAGGCTGTTGACCGTGCCCGTGATGCGGCAGTCGAGCCGGGCGTCAGCGTCGGCGCCGGTGACGCAGGCCGGCGCTGTGCCCTGGCCCTGCGCCCCGGAATCCTGCGAGGTGCCGCCCAGGCCTTCCAGCACGCTCGGATTGATGCCGAGCAGGACCGCGATCAGCAGGACAATGCCGCCGCCGATCCCGCCGCCGACTTTGACGCCGCGGCCCATGCCACGCCGGTCCTGGACCTGCGAGGGGTCCAGCTGGACATTGTCATTGAAACTCATGCTGTCACAATATCGCGTCCCTGCTGGGCGGTGGTTCCGGCCCGGTAAAGTTGGTCTGATGCCATTTCTGAACAGACTCCAGCGCTGGGCCGATGAACGCCCCGACGGGACCGCCGTCGTCGTGGACGGGCAGCGCCTGAGCTGGGAGCAGCTGCGGGACGCGGCCGCCGGCCTGGTGCCGGACACACCGGCCGTGACCGTGCTGTCGGAGGGGAACTCGCTGCACTTCGCCACCGCGTTTGCCGCCGCCGTCGCGGGGAGCGGCAATGCGCCGTGCTGGACCCGCTCTGGCCCCAGCAGCTCGAGGACGGGATCAGGGACCGGATCCGCGACGCCGTGCCGGCAGCAGCGGGCGCCGTCAGTGCTTCGGAGCCCGCCGACGGTCCGGAACTCGCCGACGGGCCCCCGAACACGACGTTCCTGATCGGCCTGACGTCCGGCACCACGTCCGTCCCCAAGGCCTTTACCCGCACGCGGCGGTCCTGGCAGCTGTCCTTCGACGCCTCGGTGGAGTTCTTCGGCCTCGCCGCTGGCGACAAGACCCTGGCGCCCGGGCCCTCGCGGCGAGCCTGAATCTCTACGCCCTGGCCGAATGCCTGTACGCCGGCTCGGAGTTCCACACCCTCTCGCGGTTCGACGTCGGCGACACCCACGCCGCGGTCAGCCATGACGGCATCACGCGCCTGGTGCTCGTCCCCACCATGCTCCGGCTCCTCAGCGAACGGGGGCTCAGCGGCGGTGTGGACGCCTCAGGCATCCGCAGCATCATCTGTGCCGGCTCGAAACTGGACACCCGGACCCTCGAAGCTGCCCGCCGCTGGGCACCCAACGCCACCATTTATGAGTACTACGGCGCCTCCGAACTCAGCTTCGTCTCCGGGGCCGGGCTCCGGCCCGGGCAGCAGGCCGAGCAGCGCGGAACGGGAATCGGGAAGCCCTTCCCCGGCGTCGCGATCCGCATCCTTGACGACGACGGCGCCGAGCTGCCGGACGGCACTGACGGCAACATCTGCGTCCGCAGCGGGATGGTCAGCGACGGTTATCTCTGGGGCGACGACGGCCAGGCCCTGCAGAGCTTCGACGGCTGGCACACAGTGGGGGACCAAGGCTACCTCGACGGCGGGACCCTGCACATGCTGGGCCGCCGCTCGGACATGATCATCACGGCCGGCACCAACGTTTATCCGCATGAAGTGGAGCTGGCGCTGGCCTCCGTCCCCGGGGTGGCCGCCGCCGTGGCCGCCGGTTTCGCGGACGATCTCCGCGGGCAGAAGGTGGTGGCCGGCATTGTCCCGTCGCACGGCGGGGTGACCGCCACGCAGCTGAAGGCGGGCGTAGAGGACGTGCTGGCGCGGAACAAGCGGCCGCTGGAGTATTTCGTCCTGGCCGAACTGCCCCTGACGGACCGCGGCAAGCTCAGCCGGGAACTGCTCCTGGACTGGATTGCGCGCAACGACCCCAGGATCCGGCGCCTTGGCTGAGCGGCAGCCGCAATCCGCTGCGCATGCCCCCTTCCGGAGGAACGGCAGCCGGTGATCATCGCTGCCCGGCGGACGCCGATCTGCCGGGCGAACGGCGCACTCAAAACCGTCCCCGCCCACGAACTGCTGGCCCCCGTGCTCTGTGCCCTGCTGGCCGACGCCGGCGCGGCGCCGGAGTCGGTTGCCGATGTTGTGATCGGCAACGCCGTGGGCGGCGGGGAAACCTGGCCCGGCTGGCGGCCCTCGAAGCCGGGCTTCCGGTCAGCGTCCCCGGCGTCACGGTGGACCGTCAATGCGGTTCCGGACTGGACGCGATCGTGCTGGCCGCCCGACTCGTGGCCGCCGGCGGCAACGGGCTGTACCTGGCCGGCGGTGTAGAGAGCATCAGCACGGCGCCGCTGCGTGCCCACCGGGGTGCCGGGGTGTCCCCGACTTCTTCGCCCGGGCGCAGTTCGTCCCCTTGGGCCTGGGCGACCCGGACATGGGAGTGGCCGCGGAGAACGTGGCCGCGCACTTCGGCATCAGCCGGGAGCGGCAGGACGAGCTGGCGCTGCGCAGCCACCGGCGGGCCTTGGCGTCCGCCGCCGCGGGGCGTTCGACGCCGAGATTGTGCGGCTCCCCGGTGTTGCCGGACCGGACCGCTCTGTTGGTTCAGGCGATTCTGTTGCCTCCGGCGGCGGCACGGTGACGTCCGACGACGGGCCGCGCCGGGGCCTCACGGAAGCCGTGCTGGCACGCTTTCCGCCGGTTTTCGCCGAGGGCGGCACCGTCACGGCGGGGAACTCCTGCTTTGACGCGGACGGTGCGGCCGGCGTCGTGATCACCTCGGTGGAACGCGCCCGCGAGTTGGGAGCCCGCGATGGCCTGATGGTGTTGGGCACGGACACGGCCGGCGTGGATCCAAGGCTGCTGGGCATTGGTGCGGCCGCGGCTGCGGAACGGCTGCTGGAACGGTGCGGCGTCCGCGCCGCGGAGCTGGGCCTGGTGGAGTTCAACGAGGCCTTCGCCTCCCAGACCCTTGCGTGCCTGGACCAGCTCGGCATCCCGGCGGAACGCGCCAACCTCGACGGCGGCGCGCTGGCCCTGGGGCACGCCTACGGCGCGTCCGGCGCGGTCCTGGTCACCAGGCTGCTGGCGCAGGCTCGGCGCAGCCCGGTCGAGGGGCAACTGGCGCTGGCCATGATCAGCATCGCCGGGGAATGGGCACCGCAGCGCTGCTGGAGTACAGGAGCCTTTCGTAGCTGCCCTGTCCGGTTTCCTTGGGACATGCTCAGCCTTGGGCTCAGGGAGTGGACATACTGGGCTTATGTCCAGTGCTCCGGGCCAAGGGAGGGCATGTCCCTCTCACGGGAGCTGCGCAGGCATATCCCGCCATGTCCCGCCGGGGATGAGGGCACGGGATAACGGTGCCGGGAGGGCCGCGGCCGCAGCTATTCCGCGGGGTCGTCCCCGGCTTCGCCCAGTCCCCGGGCTGCGAGGGCGTCGCCGGTCTGCCGGGCGAAGGCCACTGTAGTGATAAAGACCGGGAGGATCAGGGCCCGGGGTTGCGCTCCAGGCCGCGGGCCCGGGCGGAATCGCGGACGTCGCTGTACGCGCCCGCGATGAACGGGATACTCCGCAGCATGATGGCGATGGTCAGGGCAAAGCGCTCCGGATCCGCACCGAACCGCCGGAACGGCCGCGCCAGGGAGGCCACCCCGTCCAGCAGCCGCTGCACCGGAGTGGTGGCGGTAAGGATCGACGCCGCCACAATACAGACCAGCACATTGAGCACAATCCGCGCCGCCGTGGGGCCGCCGAGCTGCCACCACTGGAACAGTCCGATGGCCGCGAGGACGGGCAGCACGGGACGGACCGCCCGGAACAGCCGCCGGAAACCGGCTCCGCTGAGCAGGAACAGGGCGCACATCAGCACCAGGGCTGCGGCGGCCACCATCCAGTCCACGATCAGGAACGATGCCATGCCGCAGCCGAGGACCAGGAGAAATTTCAGCCACAGCGGCGCGCGGTGCAGCAGGGAGTTCCCCGGCACGTAGTTGGCGAACAGGAATCCGTGCCCGCTCACAACTGCTCCAGTCGCGGCTGACTGACGCGCGGCTCATCCGGCCCCGCCCCGGAGCCGGGAGGGCCTCCGCGCAGATGGCCCGGTAATGGGCGACGGCGGCGGCCGGGCCGCCGTCGAACACCACGGACCCGGCGTCGACGACGAGGACGCGGTCAAGGTCCAGCGCGAGGTCAAGGTCGTGGGTGGAGAGGATGACCTGCTGGCTGAGCCCCGCCAGGGTCCGCCGCAGCAGTTCCCTGTTGCGCAGGTCCAGCAGGGTGGAGGGCTCGTCCAGGACCAGGACCTGCGGGTCTACGGCGAGGACGGCGGCGAGGGCCAAGAGTTGCCGCTCCCCGCCGGAAAGCTCGTAGATGCTCTGGTCGGCCAGCGGGAGCAGCCCGAAACGGTCCAGGGTCGCCTCCGCCTGGCTGCTGCGTTCCCGCGCGTTCCGGACCGAACGCCGGAGGGAGAGCTCCACATCCTCCCGGCCCGTCGGCATCACCAGCTGGGACAGCGGATCGGTGAAGACGAAGCCGACGCGCCGGCGAACCTCCCGCACCGCGCGGACCGTGTCCGAGCCGTCCACCGTGACGGTGCCGCTGCTCGGCGCCACGAGTCCGTTCAGGAGCCGCAGCAGGGTGGACTTGCCGGAACCGTTGGCGCCGATCACGCCGATCCGCTGCTCCGTGAGCCGCAGGCTCAGCTCCTCAAGCAGGGTCTTGGGTGCGGGGCGGCCGTCGACGGCCACCCGCACCGCAGCCCGGTCCAGCACGATGATGCTCACGGCCGGCTGTCCGCCTCGGCGCCGGCAGCGGGGGCCGCGGATGCTTGGCCGGGAGTCGCGGTGGTCCGGATCCGGCGGATCAGCAGATCCGGGAAGGCCTTGTGCAGGGCAAGCGCAATGGTCACAGCCAGAGCGTTCTTGATCACATCTCCGGGGTAGAAGACCAGGTCGGCGAGGAACGCCTTGGAGAAGTCCAGCTTCGCGTTGACCATCATTCCCAGGATGCCGAGGCCGTGGATAAAGATGATGCTGCTCACCATTGCGGCGGCAAACAGCAGGACGGCACGGAACCTGCCGGGACGGCCGGCCGTGCGGCGGAGCACGACGACGGTCAGCCAGCCCACCGCCGTGGCCGCGAACACAAAGCCGATGATGTAGCCCGCGGACGGGCCGGCGAGGACACCAAGGCCGCTGCGTCCGCCGCTGAAGATCGGCAGCCCGGCGAGTCCGAGGAGGACGTAGAGCCCGACGGCGGCGAACGCCCTGGCGGGGCCCAGGGCCAGGCCCGTGAGCATCACGGCGAGCGTCTGCAGGGTGATGGGGACGCCGAGGCCGCCCACCGGAATGGCGGCGATCAGGGCGGATCCTGCCACCAGCGCGGCGAAAACTGCGATCAGTCCCAGGTCGGTGGCGTTCCAGCGGTTCCGGCGCCGGGCGGAGGTGGCGGCAGCGGTGCCGTCGGTCTTGGTCATGGGAGTTCCTATCGCGAATGTATCGGGGGACCTGCTTCTCATTTTGACTCTACGAGCATGGCGGGCGGCGTTTTTTGTAGGTGCTCCACTAACCGGCGGCGCTGTTGCTGGAGGGCGGCACCAAAGGCTCCCGGCGGCACCTCGGAGGGCTCTTGTCATGGGGCGGAGGCCGGGCCGGTAGACTTGGAGAGGCCGTCCTCTCGGCCGCACTGCCCCGGCCCTTTCCAGATACCACCGTTGTGCCGCGGCGTTCCCTGTTGTGAAAGGCCTTAGCTGCATTGATTACCGTCCAGGATCTCGAACTGCGCGCCGGCGCCCGCCTCCTTATGGACCAGGTGAGCTTCCGGATCGATAAGGGAGACAAGATCGGCCTTGTGGGCCGTAACGGTGCAGGCAAGACCACACTGACCCGGGTGCTCGCGGGCGAAGGCCTGCCGGCCGGGGGCAAGGTGACCCGCACCGGCGAGATCGGCTACCTGCCGCAGGACCCGCGCACGCCGGACATGGAGCAGCTGGCCCGCGACCGGATCCTGTCCGCCCGCGGCCTGGACATCGCCGTCGGGAAGCTCCGCGTGGCGCACGAGGAAATGGCCAGCGACGACGCCGACGTCCAGCGCAAGGCGATGAACCGCTACGACCGGCTTGAATCCGAGTTCCTGGCCGCCGGCGGCTACGCGGCCGAGGCCGAGGCCGCTGCGATCTGCTCCAACCTGGCGCTCCCGGACCGGCTGCTGAACCAGCCCCTCAAGACCCTGTCCGGCGGCCAGCGCCGCCGTGTGGAGCTGGCACGCATCCTGTATTCGGATGCCGAAACGATGCTCCTCGATGAGCCCACCAACCACCTCGACGCCGACTCCATCGCCTGGCTCCGCGAGTTCCTGAAGAACCACCAGGGCGGCCTGATCGTGATCAGCCACGACACGGAACTGCTCGAAGCCACCGTGAACAAGGTCTTCCTGCTGGATCCGAACCGCGCGCAGATCGACTTCTACAACATGGACTGGAAGCGCTACCTGCAGCAGCGCGAAACCGATGAGCGTGCCCGCAAGCGGGAGCGCGCCAACGCGGAGAAGAAGGCCCAGGTCCTCTTCGACCAGGCCAACAAGATGCGCGCCAAGGCCACCAAGGCCGTCGCCGCGCAGAACATGGCCAAGCGCGCCGAGCGCCTGCTGGGTGGACTGGAAGCCGTGCGGGCGACCGACCGCGTGGCCGCCCTGCGTTTCCCGGATCCGTCGCCCTGCGGCAAGACCCCGCTCACCGCGGACGGCCTCAGCAAGTCCTTCGGCTCGCTGGAGATCTTCACGGACGTGGACCTCGCGATCGACCGCGGCTCCAAGGTGGTCATCCTGGGCCTCAACGGCGCAGGCAAGACCACGCTGCTGCGAATGCTCGCCGGCGTCGACAAGCCGGACACCGGCGAAGTCGTCGCCGGTCACGGCCTGAAGGTGGGCTACTACGCCCAGGAGCACGAGACGCTCGACGTCGACCGGACCGTGCTGCAAAACATGCGCTCCTCCGCCCCGGACATGAACGACGCGGAAGTGCGCAACATCCTGGGCTCGTTCCTGTTTTCGGGTGACGACGTCGACAAGCCCGCCGGGGTGCTGTCCGGCGGCGAGAAGACCCGCCTGGCGCTGGCGACCATCGTCGCCTCGAGCGCGAACGTGCTGCTCCTCGACGAGCCCACCAACAACCTTGACCCGGCCAGCCGCGCCGAAATCCTCGGAGCCTTGAGCAACTACACCGGCGCCGTGGTGCTGGTGAGCCACGATGAAGGTGCCGTGGAGGCGCTGAATCCGGAGCGCGTGGTGCTGCTGCCCGACGGCGTCGAGGACCTTTGGAACGCGGACTACCTGGACTTGATTACGCTGGCGTAGGCCGGGTGGGCGGGCGCGCCTCGTCTTCCGTTGCGCGCCTCGCCTTCCGCTTCGCACCGCGCCCGATTTGCCGCGTGCTCGCTCGTTCCTCGCTTAGACGCACGCTACACAAATCGACCGCGCCGCTGCGCTCGTGCCTTTGTCACCGCTCCGTTCGGCGCTCTTGCAAACGTCACCTTTTCGCCGTCGCTGGCGGTCATGTCGCCACTGCGGTTTCTAACGGACGGGCATTTCCTTGGCTTCGGTGATGCGCTGGAGGTCTTTGTAGCTGATGGAGAACATCGAGTGGTGGTCGCCCGCTCCTGCCCAGAGCACGGGGTGGGCTGACAGGGACTCGTCCAGCAGGGTCTTGATCTTTTCCGGATGCCCCACCGGGGCTACGCCGCCGACTTCCTGGCCGGTGTGTTCCAGGACGAAGCCGGGGAGGCGCGGCGGATGCTGCCGGTGCCCAACTGCGCGGCGACCTTCCGGACATCGACCCTGGCGGCCCCGCTGGCCAGGATCAGCAGCGGAGCTCCGTCGAGGTCGAACACAAGGCTGTTGGTGATGGCGGCGACGTCGCAGCCCAGCGCGGTGGCCGCGGCGGCCGCCGTCGGGACTGTCGAATCGAACACCGTGACGGTGTCCTCGGCGCCCAGAACGGTCAAGGCGCGCTTCACCCGGGCCACCGGCTCCGGAACCACGATGGCCATCCCTCAGAACCCCTGGGCGTCCAGGATGGCGTCTTCCTCTTCCTCCGCGGTCGCGTTCTTCCGCTTGCGGGGACGGGGCGGCGGCGGGCCACCGGGCCGCTGGAGTGCATCAGGCCGCCGGCCGAGCTTCCGTCGCCGGCCTGCGCCTCGGCGTCCTCGGCGTCGATGGCGGCGTTGCGGGCCTGCTGCCGGGCGGCGTACCCGAAGCCGATGAACATCAGCACGCCGAAGGCAAACCACTGCAGCGAGTAGGACAGGTGTGTGCCCTCCTCGGTGGACGGCTTCGGGAACGGGAAGGGCATCTCCGCCACGGCCGGGCTCTCTGACGCCAGCTGCCCGTACGCGCCCGTCAGCAGGGGGTAACCCAGCTCGGCCGCATAGGCGGTGAGGTCAATGGAGGCCAGCTGCCCGTCCGGGGCGCCGCGCTGAAGATCGGGCTCGGCCGGTTTGAGGCGGGCGACGACGGTCACAGTGCCCTGCGGGGTGCGGGTACCGTGTCCGGCTGGCCAGGATTATTGTTCCCGATCGGCAGCCACCCGCGGTCGATGATGACGGTCTCGCCGGTTTCCACCCGGAACGGGACCACCACCTCGTAGCCGGGCTGGCCGTTGAGCGGTCGGTTGCGGACAATGCGCTGCCCCGCGACGTCGTAACTGCCCTTCAGTTCCACCTGGGTCCATTCGCGTTCCGGCGCGAGGGAGCTGAACTGCTCCTTGACCTCGGCGAAGGGGACCGGCGCCGCGGAATAGTTGGACGTGACGCGGCTGATCTCGGCGAGGGTCTCGGCGCGGCGGTCCATCTGCCAGCGGCCCAGTCCGACGCAGGCGGCGGCAAAAATCGCGGCAAGCAACAGGTATCCCAGCCACTTGCTGGAAAAGAGAAAACGGTACATTCAGCTTGCCCTGCCTGCCGGGTTCAGTGCCACAGTTTCCTTCCAGAGCCCGCGCGTCTGCAGGTAGTCCTCGAGCCAGGCCCGATGTTCTCCGCAGGCCAGCCAGATCTTGCGCCGTTCCGGGGTGTGGATCTTCGGGTTGTTCCAGAGCAGCTGCCATTCGGCGCCGCTCCGGCACGCTTTGCGGGAGCAGACGGCATCGGCCGGCCCGGCAGCCCCGCCGTTCCCGGCCAGGTCAAAAGGTTCACGACGCCGCCCGCCCCTGGCCGCCGTCGTCCCCGGCGTCTCCCGCGCCGAAACCCGGGCCGCGGTTCGGGAACTCCTCGTTCGGGGACTCCTCGTCATCGACGAGTTCGCCCTGCAGCAGTGTCATGGAGGGGTCGTCCGGCTCCGGGCCGCCCGGTACCGTGGCGGCCGGCGCGTCGAGCTGGGCGAGCGGCGCGTAGTCCAGCAGCGAGTCGGCATGGACCTCCGCCTTGTCACTGCCGTTGGCAATGATGACGGCAAACCAGGGCAGGAAGACCGCCCCGATGACCGGGAGGATCTTGAGCCAGCCGTCCACCACAAAAATCAGGATCAGGCACACCATGCGGATGCCCATCGCCACGGCGTACTTGATCATCCGCTGGCGCATTTCTTCAGAGTGCGCGGCGGAGGCGTCCGTGATGCTGTGAACCTCGGAATCACCGGATGGGACGTCCGGGTTCCCGGGCACAGGCACACCGTGCTGGTTTTTGAGTGTCAAGGCTGTCAGATCACGCTCCCAAGGCTTACTTCAATTCTCTCACCAACGGCAGGGCCGCCCAAACGCGGCCCTGCCGGGCGCTAAGATCGGAGGCAGGAAAATCCCGCCCCCACCGCGGCGCCGTCCGCCGCAGAATTCCGGAGCCCCACCATGTCTGAAACAGCAACCGCCGGCCGCAGTGTCCTGATCACCGGCGGAAACCGCGGAATCGGCCTCGCCATCGCCGAAGCCTTCCTCGCCAACGGAGACAAGGTGGCCGTCACCTACCGCAGTGAGTCGGCACTCCCCGACGGCATCCTCGGCGTCAAGGCCGACGTCACGGACGAAGCCTCGGTGGACGCCGCCTTCGCCGAAGTGGAAGCGGCCCATGGCCCCGTCGAAGTGCTCGTGGCGAACGCCGGCATCACCAAGGACACCCTCCTGATGCGGATGAGCGAGGACGATTTCACCTCGGTCATCGACACCAACCTCACCGGCGCCTTCCGTGTGGTCAAGCGCGCGTCCAAGGGCATGATCCGGGCACGCAAGGGCCGCGTGGTCCTGATTTCCTCCGTCTCCGGCCTCTACGGCGCGCCCGGCCAGATCAACTACTCGGCGTCCAAGGCCGGCCTGGTCGGCGTCGCCCGCTCCCTCACCCGCGAGCTGGGCGCCCGCGGGATCACCGCCAATGTGGTGGCGCCGGGCTTCATCAACACGGACATGACGGCCGAACTGCCCGAGGCGACGCAGAAGGACTACCTGTCCAAGGTGCCCGCCGGCCGCTTCGCCGAAGCCTCCGAGGTTGCCAACGTGGTCCGCTGGATCGCCAGCGACGAGGCCGCCTACATCTCCGGCGCGGTCATCCCCGTCGACGGCGGCCTGGGCATGGGGCACTAGCCGGGGACCGGCGCGGGCGGCGCCCGCCGGGTCAGCCACGTTAGGACCTTTTGCCCTTAACCCTGTGCGCTCCCGGGTGTGTAATGGGGCTACAGCCCCTCACCGCACCGGGCAGGGGCATGGATCCGGGAGGACAATCATGGCTGAACTTAACAAGTGGGTGCCGTCGGACGTGCTGGAGCCGATCAAGCGTTTCCTCGACGGCGACCTCACCATGTCCCCGTCCATCAAGGTGGAGCAGTTCCACGACGGCGACACCCTGGTGGTGCGGGCGGAAGTGCCCGGGATCGATCCGGACCGGGACGTTGATGTCTCCGTGAGCGAGGGCATGCTGCACATCCGGGCTGAGCGCGAGGAGAAGACCGAGCACAAGAGCAAGGACGGGTACCGCTCCGAGTTCCGCTACGGCTCGTTTATGCGCAGCGTCGCACTGCCTCCGGGGGCCAAGGAAGAAGACATCACCGCCACCTACAAGGACGGTGTCCTCGAAGTCCGTGCGCCCGCCCCGGCCACGCCTCCGGACACCACGGCGAAGAAAATCAGGATCGACCACACTTAGCCGGCGTTGGCTCTCGCCTCCCGCAGCCAGTCCAGGACCTCCCCGTCGAGGTCGTCCACGGCATGAAGCTCCAAGTGATGCATCCACACTCCGGGGAGGGGTGGGCGACCTCTTTGAACCTCGGGGATTCCACACGCCGCGGGAGAGCGATTGACAGCACGGCCGGGACACTGGAGCGCACGTATCGGCCGGGCCACCACAGATAGGCGAAGCCTCGTTGCGCCCGGAATGCCACCTGGCTTTTTGTTGCCCGGATTGCGGCCGGCGTTGGCGTGGCCAGCAGTTGTTCAACGGCGCGGAACAGCTCGAGGCCGCGCGGCGAGCCGCTGAACACCTCTTCCGGCGTCGATTCCTCGCTCAGGCCCCGGGGCACGGGGCCTCCCGCTGCCGCGGACTCGGCCATGTCATGCCCGCGAGCCTACGCCCGCGGGCGGCGCCGAAACTAGGCTGCAGCAGCTTCTTTGTGGGACCCGAACAACCGAAATGGCCGGCGCCGCTGGCATGATGGACTGCAGACCCACCGTTTTTGGACGTTTGGAACAAAGGAGCTCGTATGGGACTGCTGGAGAAAAAGACCGCAATCGTGACCGGTTCATCGCGCGGCATCGGCGCTGAAGTGGCCAAGATCCTCGCCGGCGAGGGCGCCGCCGTCGTCGTGAATTACCGCCAAAAGGCCCCGCGTGCCAACAAGGTGGTTGCCGAGATCGAGGCAGCCGGCGGCCGTGCCGCTGCCGTGGGCGCTGACCTCACCACCCAGGAGGGCGTTCAGGCCCTGGCCACCGCCGCGATGGAGAACTTCGGATCGCTCGACGTCCTGGTCCTCAACGCCTCCGGGGGCATGGAATCCGGCATGGAGGAGGGCTACGCCCTCAAGCTCAACCGCGACGCCCAGGTGAACATGCTCAACGCCGCCGTGCCGCTGATGCCCGAAGGCTCCCGGGTGGTCTTCGTGACCAGCCACCAGGCCCACTTCATCAACACCGTGCCCACCATGCCCGACTACGAGCCGGTGGCACGCAGCAAGCGCGCAGGCGAGGACGCACTCCGCGGCCTCGTTCCGAACCTGGCCGAGAAGGGCATCTCCCTGGTGGTCGTCTCCGGCGACATGATCGAGGGCACCGTCACGGCCACCCTGCTGGACCGCTCCAACCCGGGCGCCATCGAAGCCCGCCGCGCCGAGGCCGGCAAGCTGTACTCGGTCACGGAGTTCGCCGCCGAGGTCGCCAAGATGGTCACCGCCGACGTCGAGTCCGGCCACACCGAGTACGTCGGCGGGTCCGACTACTTCGACAAGAGCAACAACTAAGGACCGGCCGTGTAGTCGGAACACGCGACTATCACGCGGCACTAAGGAAGGCCGGGGCAACAGCCCCGGCCTTCCTTACTGTTCAGTGACCGCTCATGGTCATTGACCATTAGACGCCGGCGATGTGCCGTACGACGTCGAGGTACGGCAGGTTCACGGCGGCGTCCGCCACCGCGCGGACCGCCGGCTTCGCGTTGAACGCCACGCCGATCCCCGCGGCACCGAGCATGTCCAGGTCGTTGGCGCCGTCGCCCACGGCAATCGTGTGGGCCATCGGGATGTTTTCCCTGGCGGCCCATTCGCGCAGGTATTTCTCCTTCGCGGCACGGTCAATCACCTCGCCGATCACTTTCCCGGTCAGGGCGCCGTCGGCGATTTCGAGTTCATTGGCCACCCAGTAGTCGAGTCCCAGTCCCTCGGCAATCGGCTGCAGGATCTGGTTGAAGCCGCCGGAGACCACGGCCACCACGTGGCCCGCGGCCTGGAAAGCGGCCACGAGTTCCGCCGCGCCGAGGCTCAGCTTCACTTCGGCACGGACGGAATCGACGACGTCGGCGGGCAGCCCGGCGAGTACGGCCACCCTCGCGTGCAGGCTCTGGGCGAAATCCAGCTCGCCGCGCATCGCGGCCTCCGTCACGGCCGTCACTTCTTCACGCTTGCCGGCGTACGCGGCCAGAAGTTCGATCACTTCCTGCTGGATCAGGGTGGAATCCACATCCATGATGAGGAACTTCCGCTGCGCATTCCGGAGCGAGGCGGGGACAATCGCCGTGTCCACTCCGGCGGGCAGGTTTTCCGTCGCCGCGCCGCGGAGTCCGGCGAGAGCTGCCAGTGCGGCCTCTCCGTCTTCCGCGCCGGCGGCCGGGTCAACGCTGCCGTCCGCCGTGTAGACCTCGTAGCGGGAGTCGCCGGTGCGCGTTTCGGCGTCGAGCGTCAGTCCCGCCGCGGTGAGCAGCGACCGGAGCCGCTGCACCTCGGGAAGGGTCAGTTTCGGGGCATAGCTCACTGCGGTCACGTTGAGGGTCATGGCTGCAATCCTAGCGATCGGGCGGATCGGGACCCGAATTCGTTGCGCTCCGGTGACGCCCCGGCGGCCCGGCCGCGGGCGCCGGACCAGCACCCGGCGCGGGCACGGCGTTCCGGTTATCAGTCGCCCGCTTTTATGTCCTAGTGTCTACTCCTATGAGTGATGTTCTTGAATTGGCCGCCGTCAGCGTTGTGCGTGGGGCAAAACCCTCCTGGACAAGGTCGACTGGCAGGTCCGGGAAGGCGAGCGTTGGGTGATCCTGGGCCCCAACGGCGCCGGCAAGACCACTCTGCTGCAGATTGCCGCTGCGCGGCTCCACCCCACCACCGGGATGGCGGCATCCTCGAGGAGATCCTCGGCGCCGTCGACGTGTTCGAACTCCGGCCCCGGATCGGCCTGTCCTCGGCAGCCCTGGCCAACCAGATCCCGGAACACGAGAAGGTCCTCAACGTCGTCGTGACGGCGGCCTACGGGGTCACCGGACGCTGGCGGGAGGGGTACGAAAAGGACGACGAACGCCGTGCCTTCTCCCTGCTGAATGAGTGGGGCATGGGCCCGCTGCTCAACCGGCCCTTCGCCTCGCTCTCCGAGGGTGAGCGCAAACGCGTGCAGATCGCCCGCGCCCTGATGACCGACCCTGAACTGCTGCTCCTCGACGAACCCGCCGCCGGACTGGACCTGGCCGGCCGCGAGGACCTCGTCTACCGGCTCAGTGAACTGGCCCGAGACGAGGCCGCCCCGGCGATCGTCCTGGTCACCCACCACCTCGAAGAGGTTCCGCCCGGTTTCACGCACGCCATGCTGCTGCGCGACGGCGGTGTGGTGGCCCAGGGCCCGATCGAAGGCGTCCTCACTGCGGAGAACCTGAGCGAGACTTTCGGGCTTCCGCTGGACGTCAGTGTCACCGCCGGCCGGTACACGGCCACCGCCCGCCGCTGAGCGGGCCGCTGACCGCGCGTGGAGTTCCTCAGTAGCGTCTTCATTTTCTTTGCCGGGCTGTGGGCGGCACCATCAACAGCGTTGTCGGTTCCGGCACCCTGGTGACCTTCCCGGTGCTGATCGCCCTTGGCTACGCACCCGTCACCGCGTCCATCAGCAACGCGATGGGCCTCGTGGCCGGGAACGCCACCGGCGCGTGGGGCTACCGCAAGGAGCTCACCGGACGCGGCAAGCAGCTGCTCAAGCTGCTGCCCGCCTCGCTCCTGGGCGGCATCACCGGCGCCTACCTGCTGCTGCACCTGCCCGAGGAAGTCTTCCACTACGCCGCCCCCGCCCTGATCGTGCTCGCCCTGCTGATGGTGGCCTTCCAGCCCCGGCTGCAGCAGTGGGTCCGGAACCGGGAACAGAACCCCGAGCACGCCATCCGGGACCGCGGCCACGGCGTCCTCCTGGTGATGCTCGTATATCTCGCCGGCGTGTACGGCGGATACTTCGTCGCCGCGCAGGGCATCCTGCTGGTCGGGATCCTGGGCGTTTTTATGACCGGAACCATGCAGAACGCCAATGCCATGAAGAACATCCTGGTCCTCGGCGTGAACGTCGTCGCCGCAATCTCCTACCTGCTCTTCGCGTTCGACCGGATCGACTGGACCGTCGTCGGGCTGATCGCCGTGAGCTCGCTGATCGGCGGTGTGATCGGCTCCAAAGTGGGCCGCCGGCTCTCGCCGGTGGTCCTGCGCGGGGTCATCTTCGTCCTGGGCCTCGTCGCCCTGGGGTTCATGATCGCCAACCTCTTCAAGTGACCCGGTCCCATGACTCCTGAAGCTTCCCCCTGTTCCTCCACTGATACCTCCCGCTGAAATGGCCCGCCAGTGACTTTCCACCACCTTGACTCCGCCGACGACCCGAGGGTCTCCGACTACACCCGGCTCACCGATGTGCACCTGCGCAAGCTCCGGGAACCCGCCGAGGGCATGTACATCGCCGAGTCCTCCCGGGTGCTCCGCCGTGCCCTCGCCGCGGGGCACCGGCCGCGCTCGTTCTTCCTCGCCGAGAAATGGCTCGAGGATCTGGCGGACGTCTTCGAGCAGCACCCTGACGTCCCCGTCTATATCGGCTCCGCCGCGCTCCTCGAGGACATCACCGGCTTCCACCTCCACCGCGGCGCGATGGCGGCCATGCAGCGGCCCGACCCGGTGCCGCTGCCCGAACTCCTCGCCGGCGCGCGCCGGGTTGCCGTGCTGGAGGACATTGTGGACCACACCAACGTCGGCGCGATCTTCCGTTCCGCCGCGGCCCTGGGCGTCGACGCCGTCCTCGTCTCGCCGCGCTGCGGGATCCGCTGTACCGCCGCAGCGTCCGGGTCAGCATGGGAACGGTGTTCCAGGTGCCGTGGGCGCGGCTGGAGAACTGGCCGGGGGACCTGCAGGCGCTCCGGGACCAGGGGTTCACCGTGGCCGCCATGGAACTCACCGGCGACGCCGTGGACCTCGACGAGCTGGCCGCGCGCCAGCCGGAGAGACTCGCGCTGGTGCTTGGCACCGAGGGCGCCGGGATGAGCGCGGGGACCCTCGCCGCCGTCGACTTGGCCGTGAAGATCCCCATGCGCGCGGGCGTTGACTCGCTCAACGTCGCGGCGGCGTCCGCCGTCGCCTTCTGGGAATTGCGTCCCAGGGCTGAACCGCCGGGCTGAACCCGAAGGACGGAACCGCTGCCGTGGACAGCGCCGCTGGTCAGGCGGCGAAGGCGCTGACTTTCCGCTATGATGGATAGCTGGCCGTCCGGTGCATTCCGCCGGCCATCCCATTCATACCTGGCAACTGGCAAAATCCAGTTGTGCGAACAAAGGTCCAATTATGAAGTCTAATACTCACCCGAAGTACGAAGCTGTTGTTTTCAACGACCTGGCTTCCGGCGTCAAGTTCCTGACCAAGTCCACCGTGTCTTCCAAGAAGACCATCGAGTGGGAAGACGGAAACACCTACCCGGTTATCGACGTCGAAATCTCCTCCGAGTCCCACCCGTTCTACACGGGCAAGCAGCGCATCATGGACTCTGCAGGCCGCGTCGAGCGCTTCAACGCTCGCTTCAAGGGCTTCGGCGGCAAGAAGTAACTTCTTCTCCCCAAGGTCTTTGGAAAAGCCCGCACCGGTGACGGTGCGGGCTTTTTGCGTCCGGCGCCACGTGCCGCCAGGACGCCGGCGCGTGGCAGGATTAACGTCATGACGACTCTTCGCCCCGTTCCCGGCCCCAGCAGTGCTGACGACGGCGGCACCCGCCGCCACGGGGAGTACAAGGTTCCCGGCGGCAAACTCGTGGTGGCCGACTTCGACGTCGTCGACGGCGTCCTGACAAATGTCTCGCTCAGCGGCGACTTCTTCCTGGAGCCGGACGAGGCGCTGCTGGAGATCAACCGGGCACTCACCGGCCTCCCGGCGGAGTCCGGTGCGGCGGACATCTCCGCCGCTGTGGCAGCGGCCCTGCCGGCCGAGGCCGTCCTGTTCGGCTTTTCCGCCGACGCCGTGGCAGTCACCGTCCGCCGCGCCCTGGCCAAGGCCACCGGCTGGGCGGACCATCACTGGAACATCATCGGGCCCTCCGTGCTGCCCACCCACGTCAACGTGGCCCTCGACGAGGTCCTCACCGAAGAGGTCGGTGCGGGCCGCCGCAACCCGACGCTGCGGTTCTGGGACTGGGAAGAACCGTCCGTGGTGATCGGCAGCTTCCAGTCCGTCCGCAACGAACTGGATCCCGCCGGCGTCGAACGCCACGGCATCAGTGTGGTCCGCCGGATCAGCGGCGGGGAGCGATGTTCATGGAGGCCGGCAACTGCATCACGTACTCCCTGTACGTGCCCCAGACCCTCGTGGACGGCATCAGCTTCGCCGACTCCTACGGCTTCCTGGACGCCTGGGTGATGGCGGCCCTCGAGAAGATGGGCATCAGCGCCTTCTATGTGCCCCTGAACGACATCGCCACCGAGCAGGGGAAAATCGGCGGCGCCGCGCAGAAACGGCTGGCGAACGGCGGCATGCTGCACCACGTCACCATGAGCTACGACATCGACGCCGACAAGATGGTGGAGGTCCTGCGGATCGGCAAGGAGAAGCTCTCCGACAAGGGCACCCGGAGCGCGAAGAAGCGGGTGGATCCGCTGCGCCGGCAGACGGGCCTGGCGCGGGCCGAGATCGTCGCGGCCATGATGGACGTCTTCGCGGAACGCTACGCGGCGACGCCGTCGGTGCTCACCGACGGAGAAATCGCCGCGGCCCGGCAGCGGGTCGAGGCCAAGTTCGGCACCCCGGAGTGGCTGCACCGGGTTCCCTAGGTGTACTCAGCGGCCCCCGACTGATCCGCCGCTGCCCTCAGGGCGCCTCGGGTAGCGGCCGTTCGTGTCAGATGGGTGGACGGGCGGGCGGCGCTGTTCACCGATTCACCACGAATGGCCGCTATACCGACCCGTTTAGCGGCCATTCGTGTCAGATGGGTGGCCGGACGACCCGCATACAGCCGTTACGGAGCAGCGGACGGGGTGGCCGCCGGCAGGGCCTGCGCCGTGAGGGAGCGGTGCAGGTGGCTGCGCTGTTCGATGATGATGCGGCGCAGCGCCCGCGGGGCGTCGCCGTGTCCAGCAAGCCACTCATCGGTCCGGACGATCACCGGGTGCGAGTCCGGGGTTCCGTCGTCGAGGTCCTGCCCGGCCGGGTAGAGCCCGCGGACAATCCGGCTGGCGATCTCGATGCTGCGCCCGGCCCACACATCCTCCAGGCATTCGAAGTAGCGGTCGGTGAAGCCCTGCAGCAGCGCTGCGGGGCCGGTGTTGAAGCCGGCGATGGTCGCGCTGAGCAGCTGGTTGGACAGCGACGTGCCGTGCACCGCCTCGGTCCAGGCTGCCTCCTTGACCGCCGCATCCGGGCGGGCTGCCAGGGCGGTGGCATGCCCGGATTTACCGGCGGCGGTGTTGTCCCTGGCAAGCTCCCCGTCGAGCTGCTCCGTGGTCGCCTGCCCGTTGGCGGCGAGGGCGTGCCAGAGGTTCCAGCGGAGTTCCGCATCCACGGACAGGCCCTCAATGACGGTGCTGCCGTCCAGGATCCCGCGGAGCATGTCCAGCCGGCCGCCGTCGAACCGGCTGGTCGCGGCAACCGTGCGCGCCCACGCCAGCTGCTGGTCGGACCCCGGCGCGGCCCGCTGGAGCTCGTCGGCCGCCACGGACAGGAAATCGCGGCGGACACCGGCCCGCTCCACGACGGGCACGTAGCGTTCGATCGCCGTGGACGCGTTGCCCAGTACATTCAGCAGCACCCCGATGCCGGTCTCCGCGGGGCCGAAGCGCTGCACGGCGTCCACGTACAGGGCCGACGGCGTGACGGCGTCACGCGCCGAATCCCAGAGCGCGGTCCAGCACAGGGCCCGGGCCATCGGATCCGTGAGTGAACTGAGCGAGCTCCTCACCGTGGCTTCGGAGCGCGGGTCCAGCCGCACTTTGGCGTAGCTGAGGTCATCGTCGTTGACCAGCAGCAGGGCGGCCGCGGCTTGCCGGCGAGGGCGGCACGTCCGTCCGGGCGCCGGTGACGTCGGTCTCGACGCTGCCGGTGCGGACCAGGGCGCCGGCGTCGTCCATCCCGTACAGGCCGATCCGCAGCCGGTGCGGCCGCGGCTCCTGCCGGCCGGTTGTCGGGTCCTCGGCGTCCTGGTGGAGCGTGACGGCACGGAGGACGCCGTCGTGCTCTTCGATCCCGGCAGTGAGGGTCGAGATGCCCGAGGTCTGCAGCCACTGGCGGGCCCAGTCCGCAAGATCCCGGCCGGAGGCGGCGCTGAGCGCGGCCAGCAGGTCCGCCAGGGTGGTGTTCCCGTAGGCATGGTCCTTGAAGTACCGGCGCGATCCGGCGACGAAGGCCTCGAACCCGACGTAGGCGACCAACTGCTTGAGCACCGAGGCGCCCTTGGCGTAGGTGATGCCGTCGAAGTTCTGCTTGGCTGCCTCAAGATCGGGAATGTCGGCGACGATCGGATGTGTCGTCGGCAGCTGGTCCTGCACGTAGGCCCACGCCTTGCGGTTGTTGGCGAAGTTCACCCAGGCTGTGTCCCAGTCCGTGGTGCGGTCCACGCCGAGGGTGCCCATGTAGTCCGCGAAGGACTCCTTGAGCCACAGATCGTCCCACCACTGCATCGTGACGAGGTCGCCGAACCACATGTGGGCCATCTCGTGCAGCAGGGTGTTCGCGCGTGCCTGGTACTGCGAATCGGCCGCCCGTGAGGTGAAGACGTAGTTTTCCGTGAACGTCACCAGGCCCGGGTTCTCCATGGCGCCGAGGTTGTATTCGGGCACAAAGGCCTGGTCGTACTTGCCCCACGGGTACGGGAAGTCGAAGAGCTCGTTGAAGAAGTCCAGGCCGTTTTTGGTGAGGGTGAAGAGTGCCTCGGGGTCGAAGGACGGCGCCATCGAAGCGCGGCAGTACAGGGCCAGCGGCACGTCCAGGACGGACCCGTCAGTGAGCGTCCCGCGCCAGGAGTCCTCGGCCTTGAAGTAAGGCCCAGCCAGCACCGTGGTGATGTAGGTGGACATCGCCTTGGTGGGGGCGAAGTCCCAGCGGCTGGTGTCCGGATCGCTGGTGAGCTGCGTGCGGAGGGTTTCGACGCCGTTGGAGGACACCTGCCAGGCCGAAGGTGCCATGACGTGGAAGGTGAATTCCGCCTTCAGGTCGGGCTGCTCAAAGTTGGCGAAGACCCGGCGGGCGTCGGCGGCTCGTACTGGGTGTACAGGTAGCACTGGCCGTCGGCGGGGTCGAAGAAGCGGTGCATGCCTTCGCCGGAGGTGCTGTACAGTGCGGTGCCCGTGACGGTGACCTGGTTCTCCGCCTGGAGGTTGTCCAGCCGGATCCGGGAACCGTCCACGACGTCGGCGACCGGCAGTCCCTTGCCGTTGAGGAAGACGCTGTGCACCTGGCTGCTGATGAAGTCCAGGAACGTGGAGGACCCGGGTTCGCCGGCGGAGAAGTTGATGACGCTACGGCTCGTGTACCCGGCGACGTCCGGATCCGCAGCCTGGCGGACGTCGAGGGAGACGTCGTAGCTGTGGGTGGTGATCAGGGCTGAGCGGGTTGCGGCTTCATCGCGGCGCAGGTTCTGGTTCGACACCCAGCTATCTAATCATGAGGAACGCGGCGCCCAGCCCCAGCGCGGCAATCAGCAGCCAGGACGCCAGGGCGGCCAGCAGGGCCCGCGCCCCGGTGTGGATCAGCTGGCCCACCCGCACCGCCGATCCGAGGCCGAACAGCGCCATCCCCAGCAGGATGTCCTGAAGCACCGCGGCGGCATCGAGCACGGCGGGGAGAGCCAGCCCGTGGTGCGCAGCGCCGCGAGCGCGACGAAGCCGAGGACGAACAGCGGGACGATGGGCGGCCGCTTCAGGCCGGTGCCGGCGTCGGCGGTGCTGCGGTGGTGCAGGCCCGCCGCGGCGACCATGGGCGCCAGGAGGATCACCCGGGTGAGTTTGACGACGACGGCGACCGCCAGTGCCGTGGCCCCTGCGGTCTGCGCGGTGGCCACCACCTGTCCGACGTCGTGAACGGACGCCCCGGCCCAGGCCCCGAAAACCTCCGGGGTGAGGCCCAGCGGCTGGATGAGCAGCGGCAGCACACCGATGGCCAGGGTGCCGCACAGGGTCACCAGGGCCACCGGGAGCACGGTGTCGTGCTGCCGGATCCGTCGCACCGCAGCCATCGCCCCGATGGCCGAGGCCCCGCAGATGGAGAAACCGGTGGCGATCAACAGCGACACGTGCGGCGGCAGCCGGAACAGCCTGCTGATGGCGTAGGTTCCGGCAAAGGCCGCCAGCACCACGCCCGTGATCAGCAGCAGCGCGCTCCAGCCCAGGCCCAGCACGTCCACGAGGCTGACCTTCAGGCCCAGGACCACGATCCCGGCGCGCATCAGGTGCTTGCCGGCGAAGTCCAGACCCCGGCCCGGGCCCGCCGTCCAGCCGGACAGCCCCGGAACGTTGGCGGCGAGGAGCCCGAACGCCACGGCAAGCGTCATCGCCGGGAGCACGGGAACCAGGGTGTGGACGGCAAGGGACAGCACGACGGCGGCTGCCGCGGCCAGCAGTCCGGGAACCAGGCCGGGCAGCGGCCTGGCCCTGAGCAGCGGGCGGAGAGTTAACAGTGGCACGCACCAACCTTGCCCCAACCGCGCGGAAAAGCCCGCACGCGCCACGGCGGCTGCCCGCGGTCCACTCCGGTTTCCGGCCCGCCGGCGGCGCCACGCCCGGTCGCTTCCCGCTGCCCGGCGCCACGCTCCAGCGGGCATGGAAATGATTTCGCAACAAAAAGGTGATTGTCTAGTGAGCATGTCTGACCTATTCCAGGATTACTCCGTGGCCGCCGAACGCACCGGCGCCTACGACGAGATGTTTACCCCCGGGCAGGAGCCCAGGAAGTCGTACGGGCAGGTTGCCGGGGCCCTGCGTGAACTCTCGCTCGCTGATGTCACCGCCCGCGCCGATTCCATGGCACGGACCTTCCTGGACCGCGGCGTCACGTTCGACTTCGCGGGGAGGAGCGGCCCTTCCCGCTCGACATTGTGCCCCGTGTCATCCCGGCTGATGAGTGGACCGTGCTGGAGCAGGGCGTCGCGCAGCGCGTGCGGGCGCTGGAGGCGTTCCTTAACGACGTCTACGACAAGATGGCCGTGGTGACCGACGGCGTCATCCCGCGCCAGCTCGTCACCACCAGCGCCCACTTTCACCGCCAGGTGCACGGCTTCGAGCCGGCCGGCGGCGTCCGCGTGCACATTTCCGGGATCGACGTCGTCCGCGACGCCGCCGGGACCTTCCGTGTCCTCGAGGACAACGTCCGCGTCCCCTCCGGCGTCAGCTACGTCCTGGAGAACCGCCGCGCCATGGCCAAGGGCCTGCCCGAAGCGTTCGGCCAGCAGCTCATCCGGCCGGTCGAGGAGTACCCGCGCCGGCTGCTCTCCGCCCTGCGCAAAACGGCACCGTCCGGCGTCGACGACCCCACCGTGGTGGTGCTGACCCCCGGCGTCTTCAACAGCGCCTACTTCGAGCACACCCTGCTCGCCGGCCTGATGGGTGTGGAACTCGTCGAGGGACGCGACCTCATCTGCCGCGGCAACCGCGTCTACATGCGCACCACCGCCGGGGAGCAGCGCGTCGACGTGATCTACAAGCGCATCGACGACGAGTTCCTGGACCCGCTGCAGTTCCGGGCCGACTCCATGCTCGGCTGCCCGGGCCTGGTCAATGCGGCCCGCGCCGGCGGCGTCACCATCGCCAACGCCGTGGGCAACGGCGTCGCCGACGACAAACTCGTCTACAGCTACGTCCCGGACCTGATCCGCTACTACCTCAACGAAGAGCCCGTGATCGCCAACGTGGACACGTTCCGGCTCGAAGAGAAGGAAGCCCGGGAAGAGGTCCTGGACCGGCTGGACGAACTGGTGGTCAAGCCCGTGGACGGTTCCGGCGGCAAGGGCCTCGTGATCGGCCCGGATGCCTCCAAGGACGAACTCGCCGCCCTGCGCAAGCGCGTTATCGCGGACCCCGCGGCTGGATCGCGCAGCCGGTCCTGCAGCTTTCCACCGTGCCCACGCTCAGCGGCGACAAATTCGGCCCACGGCACGTGGACCTGCGCCCCTTCGCGGTCAACGACGGCGACGACGTCTGGGTCCTGCCCGGCGGCCTGACCCGGGTGGCGCTCAAGGAAGGCTCCCTGATCGTGAACTCCAGCCAGGGCGGCGGTTCCAAGGACACCTGGGTGCTGGCGGATTCCCCGAGGTGCCCGTGGAGACCCTGCCCCGCCCGGCCATCACGGTCCGCGAACGGGTCTCCGTCTGGCCCGTCGAGAGCAACTGGCGCGACAGCCAGAAGGAGCAGCAGCAATGACCCCCGGCACCGTGCCACCCGCTTTTCCGCTGACCTGCCCTTTTCAGATTTCCGATGCGCTGGAGGTAACCGCGAATGCTTAGCCGTATCGCCGAGTCACTGTTTTGGATCGGCCGCTACGTCGAACGGGCCGACGGCACCGCCCGGATCCTCGACGTCCACCTTGAGCGGCTCAACCACCTGCCCATGGAGGAACAGCGCAGCGTGGCGCAGGAACTCCTTGCCGTGATGGGCGCCCGGGCGCAGAGCGAGGACTTCGGCCTGCCCGAACTGCTTAACGCCCTCGCCTACGACAAGCAGAGCGCCACGTCCATCGCCGGTTCCCTCGGCGCGGCGCGGGAGAACGCCCGCCGCGCCCGGGAAACCGTGTCGTCCGGGCTCTGGGAGAGCCTGAACACCACGTATTACGGGCTCAACCAGCACCGCAAGGACGTGGTGGGCACCTACCGCTTCTGCAACTGGGTGCTGGAACGCACGGCCATGGTCAGCGGCCTGGCGGACACCACGGTCAGCCACGACGAAAGCTGGCAGTTCCTGGTCCTGGGCCGCTCGCTGGAACGCGCCGACATGACCGCCCGGATGCTCTCCACCCGGGACGTGCTCTCCGCAGGGATGTCATGGGTGAACATGCTCCGCTGCGCCGGCGCCTACGAATCGTTCCTGCGGACCCGCAGGGCCGCCTTTGGCGACCAGCACGCCGCCGAGTTCCTGCTCCTGGACCGTCTGTTCCCGCGCTCCATCGTGTACGCACTGCGTGACGCCGACGAATGCCTCGCGAAGCTGGACCCCTCGGCCCAGCGCGTCGGCTTTATCAATGACGCCCGCCGGATCGTGGGCCAGGCCCGCACGTTCCTCGAGTTCCACCGCACCGACGACCTGATGTCGGAGCTGCCGGAGCACATGGAACGTGTCCAGAAGGCCGTCTCGCAGGCTTCGGACGCCATTTCCCGTAAGTACTTCAATCAGGCAGACGAACTGGCCTGGGTGGGAGAAGTTTCATGACCCGGCTGAGTATCATCCACAAGACGGCGTACAAGTACAACAAGCGGGTTACGCTCTCCTACAACGAGGCCCGCATGACCCCCTGACGGATCCCCAGCAAGTGGTGCTGGAGTCCTCGCTGAAGGTCTCGCCGTCCCAGGCGTCGCTGAGCAGCTACCGCGACTACTGGGGCACCCGGGTCACCGCGTTCGACATGCAGATGCCGCACGAGCACCTGGAAGTCCTGTCCACCACCACCGTCGAGGTGCACCGGGTGGAACGGATTCCGGCCGAGGCGGACATCGTCGGCTGGGACGTCCTCGAGTCCCCGGAAACCCTCAACAAGTTCAGCGACTGGATCCCGCAGTCGCAGCTCACCGGGCCGGGCACCGAAGTTCTGGAGATCATTCCCGGCGTCGTCGGGGACCGCAACCCGCACGAGGCCGCCATGGCGGTCTTCGAATGGATGCGCGGCGAAATGACCTACATGAAGGGCTCCACCGGCGTCACCACAAACGCCGAGCAGGCCTGGAACCAGCGCCAGGGCGTCTGCCAGGACCTTGCGCACCTGGCCATCGGCGCGCTGCGGAGCCGGGGCATCCCGGCCCGGTACGTGTCCGGCTACCTGCACCCGCGGTCGACGGCGGACCTCGGCGAGACGGTCGCGGGACAGTCGCATGCCTGGCTTGAGTGGTGGGACGGCGAATGGCGCAGCTGGGACCCCACCAACCACAAGCCGGCCGGCGACTTCCACGTGACCGTGGCACGGGGCCGGGATTACCGCGACGTGCCCCCGCTCAAAGGAATCCTGTCAGGCGGGGGCGGCTCCGCCCTCAGCGTGAGCGTGGAGATCACCCGCCTGGCCTGATTCGCTTCCTCACCCCGGTTTGCGCTGTCACTTGTTGCTGTTCTGAGGCCCCAGAACAGCAACAAGTGACAGCGCAACGGGTTTAAGGGTTACTCGAGGCCGGAGCGGGTGGCGTCATCCAGCGGCGTCCACCAGGTCAGCGGGGGACCACTTTGAAGCGGCGTCCCGTTATGGTGTCCGGCGTGATCCTCACGAAGTGTTCCTTCTTGCCCGCCTGCCAGGGGAACAGCAGCAACCCCACGGTGTCGAGGACCTCCTGCTGGTTCTTCACCGGCGCGGCCTGTCCCTTGATCACCACACTCCAGGCGATGCCGCTGTCAGCGTCAATGCCGTCGGCCTCCAGTGCCACCGGGGTGTCTGCCGTGGCTGCCTGCAGTTTGGTGCCGTCCGCCGTGCGGAACACCAGGGTGCCGTGGTCCACCTTGTAGTTGATCGGGAAGATATCGGGATGGTCTTCCACCCACACCGCGAGCCGACCCACACTGACGCCGCGTAACAGACGCCAGCATTCGTGGTTGTCAAGGTTTTCAACTTCGTGTGCCTGCTGGTTTTTGCCCGGGTTGGGATCAGTACTCATGGCGCCGAGCCTACGCCCGCCCGGCGGAAGCGGGGTAGGGGAAAAGGTCACAATCCCGGGCAGATAGTCCGGCTACTCGGGTCTTTGTGCCCGCCACGGGGTATTCTGGCATCACCATCGTCAGCGTTGACGATCGTCGCGTTCGTTTGTATTGAATTGGGGCCAATGAGCATGCATTCAATGGGGAGAGCCCGGACCAGACCGCCACGGAGCCGCAACCCATGGTTGACGGTGTCCTCCGGGGTTTCGTTTCCAGGGCCGAGGAACTCCTCCAGTCCCAGGAAAGGATGGCCGGGCTGCTGGAAGCAGTGGTCGCCGTCGCCGAGGACCTCAGCCTGGATGCCGTGCTGGAGCGCGTAGTGGAGTCCGCCTGCCGGCTTCTTCATGCCCGCTATGGCGCCTTGGGCGTCATCGGCGATGACCGCGCGCTCAGCCACTTCATTACGGTGGGCATTGACGAGGAACTCGCCCACCGGATCGGGCCGCTGCCTACCGGCCACGGCGTCCTGGGGCTGCTGATTTCCGAGCCCCGGCCCCTCCGGCTCCATGACCTGCGCCGGCATCCGGAATCTTATGGGTTCCCGGCGAACCATCCCCCATGAAGTCCTTCCTCGGCGTCCCGGTGCGCGTCCGGGACGTGGTCTTCGGCAACCTCTACCTGACGGAAAAGGAAGACGGCAGCGACTTCACGGCCGAGGACGAGGGCCTGGCCGTGGCGCTTGCCGCCGCCGCCGGCGTGGCCATTGAGAACGCCCGCCTTTACGACGACTCCCGGCGGCGGGCCCGCTGGCTGGAAGCCTGTATGGACGTTTCCGGGCTCATGCTCAGCAGCGACCGCGACTACACCTCCGGGGACTGGATCCCATCGCCAGCCGTGCACTGCAGGAATCCGGCTCCCAGCTCGCGCTGCTGGTGGCGGCCGCCGGGGACGCCTCGGGCCATATCGTCGCCGGCGTCGCCGGCAAGCGCGGTTCACAGTTCTCCGGCCGCTCGCTGCGACTGGACTCGCCGCTGCTGGAAAGTGTCCTCGAAGGCGGGGAACCCGTTGTTCTTGACGACGCCTCCGCTCTCTTCGGAGAGATCGACGGCGGCATCACCGGGCCGTTGCTGGCGGTGGCCCTGAGCACGCAGGGAGCTCATCACGGGCTCCTGGTGCTGGTCCGGGATCCAGACGCGCTCCACTTCGCCCGCACGGACATCGAAATGGGGGCAGTCTTCGGTTCCCACGTGGCCCTCGCCCTAGAGCTTGCCCGCGTTCACCGGCTCCGCGAGGAACTGCTGGTGTTCACCGACCGTGACCGAATAGCCCGCGACCTCCATGACCTCGTTATCCAACGTCTGTTCGCGGCAGGGCTTAGTGTCCAGAGCCTGACCCGCTTCACCAAGGATGAGCTCGCCACTGAGCGGATCCGCACCATCACCGGTGAGCTGGACGAGGCTATCCGGAGCCTGCGGGACACCATCTACTCGCTCAAGAGCAGCAGCGGGGAAACGGAACTCCTCAGCGGCCGGATCCGGCGGGTGACCCGCAGCTCGGCGAAGTCCATGCCGTTCACTCCGCGGCTGACCCTGACGGGCCCGGTGGACGCCGTCACGCCGGACAAGGCGGACAACGTTGTGGCCGTGGTTTCGGAGGGCCTCAGCAACGCCATCAGGCATTCCGGGGCGGATGCCATCTCCGTGTCGGTCGGCGTCGTCAAGGGCCGGGTCACGGTTGTCATCACGGACAACGGCGCAGGCTTCGCCGAACCGGAAAAGCGCAGGGGACTCGCCAACCTGGAAGACCGCGCCAAGATGCTGGACGGCGAATGCACGATCGTCAGCGCCCCGGATGCCGGCACGAGCCTTGAGTGGTCGGTGCCGCTGTAGCAGCGCGCATCCTGAGGTTCTCCCTCAGCGGGCACGGTCGCTTACCGCCGCGAGCGGCGGCGGCCAGCTAGCGGACGCTGTGGGCGCGGTTGCCCTCGGCCTGGCCTGCAGGCTGCACGGCTGACGCCGGACCGGCGATGAAGACAGCCGCCTGGGTGCGCCGTTCGAAACCCAGCTTGGCCAGCAGCGATGAGACGTAGTTCTTGACCGTCTTCTCCGCGAGGAACATTTCCGCGGCAATCTGGCGGTTCGTGAGTCCGCCGCCCACCAGCTCCAGCACCCGGCGCTCCTGGGGTGTGAGGGACGACGTCCGGGGATCGATTTCTTCAGCCTCCACCAGGCTTTCCACAACTCCGGCGGCTACGCCCTCCTCGAAGAGCGACTCGCCGGCGGCCGCCCTGCGCAGTGCCCCGATCAGGTCGGTGCCGCCGATTTCTTTCAGGACATAGCCACGCGCGCCCGCCAGGACGGCCCCGCGCAGCGCCTGCTCGTCGTCGAAACTGGTCAGGATAATGCAGTTCAGCGACGGGTCCACCGAGCGTACGTCGCGGCAGACTTCAATGCCGGTCCCGTCCGGAAGCCGGGCATCGAGGACACAGACGTCCGGATGCAGGGCGGGAATCCGGCGGGTCGCCTCGATGGCGGAGCCTGAACTTCCCACCACCTGGAAGCCTTCACCTTCAAGGAGCTCCTGAAGGCCGCGCCGGACAAGTTCGTGGTCATCCAGGATGAAGACACGTATGACAGCCCGCGCCCCGTCGGGTGCAGTGAGACCTGCGTCTGCCCAGGCAATCATGATTCTCCCTCCGGCGGCTTGCGCTGCCATGTATGGTGCGGTGGTCCCCAGCCTGTCCGCAGATGGTACCTGCGTGTCCGCTGACTCCATTGTCGCCGACGTGGGCGCCGCTGTCGCTGTTCGCCGGGCCGCCTAGGTCGCTCGGGAACTGACGGTCCCTGCGGTTTGCCCCCTGCGAGTGGTTTACGATCCCGACCACTGCAATTGTTGCCCCTGCCGGCAACCCGGACAAGGGTCCTTGGTCCCGCCGGCACGCCGCAGTGAAGCCGCCGGGACGCCGCCCTATGTCTTATGACCCTAGCCGCCGTCGCGGCTGGCCAGCCATTGTAGGCTGGACGCGCCAGCTGTACGACGAAGGGATCAGCCATGACTGAAGCCAGGGACATCCGGACCATCGTGGTGGGGTTGACGGTTCCGATGCCTCGGTGGAGGCGCTGCGCCAGGCACAGAGCCTCGCCGGACCGCTCTCGGCCACGCTCGTCGCCATGGCCAGCTGGGACGTCCCGCCCGTGTACGACGGTTATGTCGCGATGGGCATCGACGACTTCGACGTCCGTGCCGGCGAAATCCTGCAGGAGACCGTAGACAAGGCGTTCGGGGCGGAGAGACCCGCCAACGTCGAAACGCGGCTGGTGCAGGGGCACCCGCGGTACACCCTGATTGAGGCAAGCCGGGACGCCGACCTGGTGGTGGTGGGCCGCCGCGGGCACGGAGGTTTCGGCGGAATGCTGATCGGGTCCGTGAGTTCTGCACTGGTGGCACACGCCCATTGCCCCGTACTGGTGGTCCATTCCCGGAGTCGAAGGCGGCAAAGGCCGCCAAATAGGCCTTGGTGGAAGGGTGCGCGGTCCTGGCTGCCGGATTCCGCCTATTCGAACGAGGCCCGGCGGGGATCGGAGAGCCGGGTGGTCCACAGGTCAGGCCGGTTAACCTTGAACCGGCGCCCGGTCATGGCTTTGGGCGCAAGACGCACGTAGTAGTCCTTGTCGCCCGGCTGCCACGGCTCAAGCAGTTGTTCGTCGACGGCGTCCTTCTCCTGCTGGCTTTCGATCAACTGCGCCTCGCCGCGGGCCACAACACTCCAGGCCTGCTGTTCGTGGGCGTCGTAGCCGTCGATCTCGAAGGCGACCGGCTTTCCCGTCATCGCCGCCCACAGTTTGGACCCGCCGGCGGTGCGGAACACAATGGAGCGGCGCTCCAGCGCGAAGTTCACGGGGAAGATCTCCGGATGACCGTCCACGATCAGGGCGATCCGCCCCACGACTTCCGTCTCCAGCAGCGTCCAGCACTGGTCAAGGGACAGTCCGAAATCGGGCGCAGGTGACGTCTCTGTGTTCATGTGCACCCACGTTACGTTCTGTCCCGGCACCTAATCAGGGCCATAAGGCCCGCCCCGGGCCCTCACCCCGCGCCGGAGGGCCCCGACGGCGCCCCCACGACGCCGGGCGCCGGCGCCTACCAGGGGCTCGGCTTGTAGTCCTTGAGAAAGACGCCGTACTGGTCCTCGCCTGACTCGCCCATCACGATCGGATCGTAGACCCGGGCAGCCCCGTCGACCAGGTCGAGGGGGCGTGGAACCCTCCTCCATGAGGCGGACCTTGGTGTAATGCGGGCGCTCATCGGTGATCCAGCCGGTATCGACGGCGGTCATGAGGATGCCGTCGGCGTCCAGCATCTCCTGGGCACTGGTCCGGGTCATCATGTTCAGCGCGGCCTTGGCCATGTTGGTGTGCGGGTGGCCCGGGCCCTTGTAGGCACGGGAGAACTGGCCTTCCATGGCGCTGACGTTCACGATGTACTTCCGCTTGGCGGTGGAGCGTTTCATCGCCCCGCGGAGCCGGCTGACGAGGAGGAAGGGTGCGGTGACGTTGCACAGCTGGACTTCAAGCATTTCGAGGGGATCCACTTCGTCCACCACCTGGGTCCAGCTGTTGATGGCGGCCAGGTCCGGGACCAGGCCGCCCGCGTCAATGGCGGTGCCGGCGGCGATCCGCTCCAGCGAAGCGGAGCCGGTGGAGAGCGCCAGCGAGGTGATGGCGTCGCCTGCCAGCACCGGGTGCTCCAGCACGGTGCTGGCCAGGGCCAGCGGGTGCTTGTCGTGGGCGTGGCCGAAGGTCACGAGTTCCGGGCCGCCGTTGGCGGCCTGCAGGGCAGCGGGCAGCGGTTCGTCCTCGGCGTCGACCAGCGGCTTGTACGCGTTGCCGGAGCGGCGCACGGTCTGGGCCGCGTTGTTGATGATGATGTCGAGGGGACCTGCCGCGTCCAGGGAATCTGTCAGCGCCATCACCTGGGCGGGGTCGCGCAGGTCGATGCCGACGATCCGCAGCCGGTGCAGCCACTCGCCGCTGTCCTCCATGGCGGCGAAGCGCCTCGCGGCGTCCTTGGGGAAGCGGGTGGTGATGGTGGTGTGGGCGCCGTCGCGGAGCAGACGCAGCGCGATGTACATGCCGATTTTCGCCCGGCCGCCGGTGAGGAGCGCACGGCGTCCGGACAGGTCCGTCCGGGCGTCCCGCTTGCTGTGGCTGAAGAGGGCGCACTCCGGGCACAGCTGGTGGTAGAAGGCGTCCACCTGGGTGTAGTGCTGCTTGCAGATGTAGCAGGGCCGGGACCTGATCAGGTGTCCTGCGATGCTCCCCGTTGTGGACGGGGCGAGCTTGTTGCCGCGGGTTTCGTCGTCGATCCGGTCCGGGGCGGCCGTCGCCGTCTGGGCGATCACGGCACGGTCGGCTTCGGCGATCAGGTCCCGCTTGCTGACGCGGCGGTGACGCTTGACGGCCTTGAACATCTTGCCGGTGGCCCGGCGCACCGAAATGTAGTCCGGGTGCTCCTCGTCGTAGACGTGAATGCTGTTCAGGACCTTGAGGCAGGCCTGGATTTCCTCGGGGTCAGATCGGACTGCAGATCAGGGAGCTCATTTCCCCAATTTTACAGCCTGCGCGGAGCCCGGACCGACGCCGGCGCCGGGCTCCCGCACTTCATGAATCCTCGCTGGTGGGCAGGCTCAGCGGTCCTTCGGAGACCCCGTGCCCGGGACCGGGACGCCCACTGCGGCGGCCTGGACTTCGGCGACCTTGTCCACGGATTCCCGCATGGCGGGCCAGTTTTCCGTGGCGGCACGGACGGCGTCGGGCACCAGGATCAGGTTGGCGGCGGACAGGGCACGCTCGGCCTCGCCGGGTTCGGGCACGAACTGCCCCTTCGACAGGACGGTGATGCCCGATTCGGTGACCTTGAATCCGCGGGACCGGTCCAGGTCGGCGTCGAGGCCGATCGCGGCGCCCGCCGGGACCTTGACGTTCTTGTCAATGATGGCGCGCTTGACGACAGCCCCCTCACCGATGTTGACCTTGTCCATGAGGACGGAGTCCAGCACCCGGCTGGAGGTACCGACGTAGACGTCGTTGGACAGCACGGAGCCTTCCACGATGCCGCCGGAGATCACCACACCGCTGGCCACAATCGAATCCAAGGCGGTGCCCACGGTGTTCTTCTGGCCGCGCACGAACTTGGCGGGCGGGGAGATGCTCTGCCGCGTGTAGATGGGCCATTCCGAGTTGTACAGGTTGAACACGGGCACGGGCGAAATGAGGTCCATGTGCGCGTCGTAGAACGAGTCGATGGTGCCGACGTCGCGCCAGTACGTGCGGTCGCGTTCGGTGGAGCCGGGGATCTCGTTCAGCGTGAAGTCGTAGACGCCGGCCTCACCCTTGTCCACGAAGTAGGGAATGATGTCACCGCCCATGTCGTGCTTGGTGTCCAGTCGCTCGGCGTCGACGTGGAGGGCCTCCACCAGGGCATCGGCGTCGAAGACGTAGTTGCCCATGGAGGCGAGGAACTGGCTGGGATCGGCGGCCAGGCCCGGCGTGGAGGACGGCTTCTCGACGAAGGCCGCGATCTTCTCCGGGTTCTCCTGGTCCACTTCGATGACACCGAACTGGTCGGCCATGTGCAGCGGCTGGCGGACGGCGGCAACGGTGGCCTTGGCGCCACTGGCGACGTGCTGGTCCACCATCTGGGCAAAGTCCATCCGGTAGACGTGGTCTGCGCCCACAACCACCACGATGTCCGGGTTGGCATCATGGATCAGGTTCAGGGACTGGTAGATGGCGTTGGCGCTGCCGAGGAACCAGCTCTTGCCCACGCGCTGCTGCGCTGGGACCGAGGCGATGTAGTTGCCCAGCTGCGTGGACATCCGCCACGTCTCGGAAATATGGCGGTCCAGGCTGTGCGACTTGTATTGCGTCAGCACAACGATTTGCAAGTAGCGGGAATTGACCAGGTTGGACAACGCAAAGTCAATGAGCCGGTAGCTTCCTGCGAACGGCACACCGGGTTTGGCCCGGTCCGCCGTCAGTGGCATGAGCCGGTTTCCCTCGCCGCCTGCAAGGACAATGGCCAGAACTTTCTTATTCGGCATGGTGATCGCTCCTGAACGCCTTTGTACTTCCCCAAAACAGTCCGGCACGCCCGAACGTCTTCACACTAGATCAGTTCCACCGTAACGACTACCTTGGGGTTTGTGCGTATAGACATTGTGACCAAAGAATTCCCGCCCGAAATCTATGGCGGCGCCGGGGTCCACGTGGCCGAACTCAGCCGGGTGCTCGCCCAGCACGTGGATCTGCAGGTGCGCGCCTTCGGCGCGCCCCGTGAACCGGGGTACCACGGCGCGACGGTCACGTCCTACGCCGTGCCCGAGGACCTCGCCGGGGCGAACGCCGCGGTGCAGACCCTGGGCGTGGACCTGCGGATCGTCCCGGACATCGCCGGAGCGGACCTGGTGCACTCGCACACGTGGTACGCCAACATGGCCGGGCACATCGCCTCGCTGCTGCACGGCATTCCGCATGTGCTCAGCGCGCACAGCCTCGAGCCGCTGCGTCCGTGGAAGGCCGAGCAGCTCGGCGGCGGCTACGCGCTGTCCTCCTGGGTGGAAAAACCGCTTACGAGGCCGCGGCCGCGATCATCGCCGTCTCCGAGGGTATGCGCCAGGACATCCTCCGCAGCTACCCCGACGTGGACCCCGCCAAGGTCAAGGTGGTCCACAACGGGATCGACGTGAGCCTCTGGAACCGGGACGAGGGCGACGACGTCATCCGTGCCCTGGGGATCGACCCCGCCCGGCCGAGCGTGGTCTTCGTGGGCCGCAACACCCGCCAGAAGGGTGTGCCGTACCTGCTCCGCGCGGCCGCCAAGCTGCCCGCCGACGTCCAGCTGGTGCTGTGCCTCGGTGCCGCCGATACCCCCGAGCTCGCGGCCGAAACCGCCCGCCTGATCGAGGAGCTGCAGACCCAGCGCGGCGGTGTGATCCTGGTGGAGCGGATGCTGCCGCGGAACGAACTCATCCAGGTCCTCAGCCACGCGACCGCGTTCGCCTGCCCGTCGATCTACGAGCCGCTGGGCATCGTCAACCTGGAAGCCATGGCGTGCGGCGCCGCCGTTGTGGCCAGCGCCACCGGCGGAATCCCCGAGGTGGTCCAGCACGGCGAGACCGGACTGCTGGTGGACATCGAGCAGGTCACGGACGGGACCGGCACTCCGCTGGACCCGGAGAAGTTCGTCACCGAATTCGCCGCCGCCCTGACCGAGGTGGTGTCCGATCCCGAACGGGCCCGCGCCATGGGCCAGGCCGGACGCCGCCGGGCGGAGGAGCACTTCTCCTGGGAATCGATCACGGAAACCACCCTCGACGTCTACCGCTCGGTGCTCCCCAAGGGCTCCTGACCCGCCTTCTCCAGACAACAGACGACGACGGCGCCGCCCCGGCTATGGGGGCGGCGCCGTCGTCGTTTTCCGGCCGGGTCAGGCGCGGCGCTTGTCGATTCCCTGGGTCTTCGACCCGTGGGTCTTCCGGGCCAGCAGGATCTTCTCGTCCACCGGAGCGTCACCGCTGGCGCGCTGCCGGCGGAAGTACGCGCGGGCTTCGTCCTGGCGGACCCTTTCGGCACCCGTGGCGATCTCGGCGCGGAGATGTTCAGGGCCGAAGCCGAAGGCGTCCACCAGGTCCAGGGCGTGCGGGCGGATCTTCACCAGCAGTCGGTTGATGTATTCGCCCACGGTGCGGGCGCGCTGCATCGAGAGCCGGCCGTTCATCAGGTACCAGGACAGGTTCTCCTCGATCAGGGACAGGCCGAAGAGGTCGCGCAGCCAGGTCAGGACCTTTTTGGTGCCCGGGTCCGTGACCTTGCCCAGCGCCTCGGTGAACGCTTCCCACTGCAGCAGTTCGGCGTGCGCCTGGGCGGCTTCGATGAGTTCGTTCTGGTGGCTGTTGAACAGCGCGGCGCCCTGCTGCTGCGGCAGTTTGCCGGCGCCCTTCAGGGCCGAGCCGACGTCGGCGACCATGGTCTGGACCCGGTCGGTCAGCAGCGCGCGCTGGCTCGCTTCGTCCTTGATCGCGATGGCAGCTTTCTGCACCGAGCCGGTGTCCGCCATGAACTGCGCCACCCCGCGCAGGCCGGTCCGGTGGATGGCGGCGTCGGTAGCCTGGCCGACGACGTAGCGGGCCAGCACACCGAAGTCCACGTTGCGGAATTCCTTGGCGTAGTCGGCGAGCAGCCGCTTGGCCACCAGCTGCAACAGGACAGTGTTGTCGCCTTCGAAGGTGGCATAGACGTCCAGGTCCGCGCGCAGCGAGGCAAAGCGGTTCTCGATGAGGAAGCCGGCGCCGCCGCAGGCCTCGCGGCATTCCTGCAGCGTGTCGAGGGCGTGCCAGGTGCTGAGCGGCTTGAGCGCCGCCGCGAGGGTTTCCAGGTCCTGGCGGTCCTCGTCCGTGTCGGTGCGGCCGGAGAAGACGTCGTCGAACTTTTGCAGCAGCTGTTCGCTGGCGAAACCCGCGGCGTAGGTCGTGGCGAGGCGCGTGAACAGCCGGCGCTGGTGCCGCTGGTAATCCAGCAGCACTTCCTCGTCGGTCTGGGAGGAGGCGTTGAACTGGCGGCGCTCCGTGGCGTACTGGATCGCCGTCTTCAAGGCCAGCTTCGACGCGGTGACGGCGGCGCCGTCGAGCGACACGCGGCCCTGGACCAGGGTGCCGAGCATCGTGAAGAAGCGGCGGCCCGGGCTGGCGATGGGGAGCTGTAGCTGCCGTCGGCGTCGACGTTGCCGTAGCGGTTCAGCAGGTTGGTGCGCGGGATCCGGACGTGCGTGAAGTGCAGCCGGCCATTGTCGATGCCGTTGAGGCCGCCCTTGACGCCGTCGTCCTCGCCGCCGATGCCCGGCAGGAATTCCTTGGTTCCGGGATCGCGGAGGTCCATGTAGAAGGCGTGGACGCCGTGGTTCACGCCCTGCGTCACCAGCTGGGCGAAGACCACCGCGGCGAGGCCGTCCACGGCGGCGTTTCCGATGTAGTCCTTCCACGCGGCACGGAACGGAGTATGCACCACGAATTCCTCTGTGGCCGGGTCATATGTGGCGGTGGTGGCGATGCTGGCGACGTCCGAGCCGTGCCCGGTCTCCGTCATGGCGAAGCAGCCGGGAATGTCCAGGCTCATAATGCCGGGGAGCCATTTCTCGTGGTGTTCCGCGGTGCCGAGGTGGTTCACGGCGGAGCCGAACAGGCCCCACTGGACGCCGGCCTTGATCTGCAGTGAGGGGTCGGCGATGACGAGTTCCTGGAAGCCTGCCACGTTGCCGCCGTGTTCGTCGGCGCCCCCGACGGACACGGGGAAGGCGCGGTGCACCGCACCGTTTTCAACCAGGATCCTGAGCTGGCCGAAGGCACGCTGACGGTGCTCGGTGTGGGTCAGACCTTCTGTCTTGTGCAGCTCCGGCCGGCCCGCGAGCGCCCGGGACGCACGGCGGGTCTCGGCCCACTTGCCCAGGAGCAGCTCGCCCAGCGCGGCGACGTCGACGACGGGGGCCGGCGTCCCGGACGAGCTCCCCGCAGCGGCCGGTGCCGAAGTCTTGCCGACGGCGGTGTTGGGGACGGTGGTGTCGCGGGCTGTGCTATTGGGGCTGCGCCCCAGGGGCGGTCTGCGAGTTCGGTCATGTCGATTCCTTCTTTGGTTCTGACAAGTGCGGTGCTGAAGTCGGTGTTGCCGGGCTCGGGGCTGCCGAGCGCAGCTCGGGGCAAGGCCGAGGCACAGCCAGTCGGTAATCTGGCGTGCCATCGCTTCCTGGCCGGGCTTGGACGGGGACTCCGGGCTGGCGAGCCATTGTTCGCCGGCGTTCCGGACCAGGCCGATCGCCGCGTTCGGCCAGTAGCCGATCACGGCCTCCCGCCCCGCCGAGTCGCCCAGGTGGTTGCGCATGGGGCGGGCGATCATGTCGCTGATCTCCGCGAAGAAGTGGCCCAGGGCGCCGGCGGTGGCGATGGTGCCGTTGGTGGCTCCCGTGTCGCCGGGGTGTAGCGCGTCACGAAGGCGTACACGTTCGGGCTGGTCTCAGCCATCTGAAGGTATGCGGAGACCATCGCGAACAGTCCCTCTCGGGGGTCTGAGCGCTTTGCGCCGCTTCCTGGATCCGGCGCTGCATCTGGCTCAGCACCACTTCACCCACAGCCTGCTGCAGCCCGGCTTTGTCCCCGAAGTACCGGTAGAACACGGATTTCGAGGTGCCCGCGGCGGCGGCGATGTCCTCCATGGACGCATCACTGCCGAGTGCATGCACGGCCTTGCGGGCTGACTTGATGAGCTCCCGGCGGCGCTCTTCGCGGTGCGACTGCCAACGTGAGGCGCGGCCGTCCACACTGCCGGCGCCGGCAGCGTCGGAGCCGGCGGCGCTTCCGCCGGGAAGGTCTGGCTGGGGATGTTCACGATACCCAGCGTATCAGGTACGCTGGGTATCGGTAACCCGCTTTGATCGAAGGAGACAGCCCATGTCCGTCAACGGACAGTCCGCACCCGGACCAAAGGAATCGACCCGCGCAGCGACGCCCCCGGCAGCCAAGGGGCGGCGCACCGGCCGGAGACCCGTCCGCAGAACCGGCGGCCGGCACAGCAACCGGACCGGCCGCTTCCCAGCTCCCGCAGATTCGCAGGGCGGTCATCGTGGGCGGCAACCGCATTCCCTTTGCCCGGACCGGGGGCGCCTACACCAAGTCCTCCAACCAGGACATGCTGACAGCAGCCCTGGACGGGCTCATCGCCCGTTTCGGGCTGCAGGATGAGCGCATCGGGGAAGTTGCTGCCGGCGCCGTGCTCAAGCACTCCCGGGACTTCAACCTGACGCGTGAAGCCGTGCTCGGCTCCGCACTCTCCGCGGAGACACCGGCCTACGATCTGCAGCAGGCCTGCGCCACCGGGCTGGAAACGGTCCTTGGCCTCGCCAACAAAATCAAGCTCGGCCAGATCGATTCAGCCATCGCCGGCGGCGTGGACTCCGCCTCGGACGCCCCCATCGCCGTGAGCGAGGGCCTGCGCGAAGTGCTCCTTGACCTCAACCGCGCCAAGACGCTGCCGCAGCGGCTCCAGGTCCTCAGCCGGCTCCGGCCCAAGGACCTCGCTCCGGATGCCCCCAACACCGGCGAACCGCGCACCGGCCTGTCCATGGGAGAGCACCAGGCGCTCACCACCGCTCAGTGGAAGATCACCCGGGAAGACCAGGACGAGCTGGCCTTCAACAGCCACCGCAACCTCGCCGCCGCCTACGACGCCGGCTTCTTCGATGACCTGCTCACCCCGTACCGCGGCCTCACCCGGGATTCCAACCTGCGTGCCGACACCAGCCTCGAAAAGCTGGCCACCCTGAAGCCCGTTTTTGGCAAGAGCCTGGGTTCCGCGGCGACCATGACGGCGGGCAACTCCACCCCGCTGACTGACGGCGCGTCCACCGTGCTGCTCGCCTCGGAGGAGTGGGCCGACGCCCACGACCTGCCCAAACTGGCCACGGTGCTCGACGGCGAGGCTGCGGCCGTCGACTTTGTCCACGGCAAGGACGGACTCCTGATGGCTCCCGCTTTCGCCGTGCCGCGCCTGCTTGCCCGCAACGGGCTCAGCCTTGACGACATCGACTTCTTCGAAATCCACGAGGCATTCGCCGGCACCGTGCTCAGCACCCTGGCAGCGTGGGAGGACGAGGAATTCGGCCGCACCCGGCTGGGGCTGGACGGGGCCTTCGGCAGCATCGACCGCTCCAGGCTCAACGTCAACGGATCCTCCCTCGCGGCGGGCCACCCTTCGCGGCCACCGGCGGACGGATTGTCGCTTCGCTTGCGAAAATGCTCCACGCCAAGGGCCCCGTGGACGGCCGTCCGGCACGCGGCCTCATCTCCATCTGCGCCGCCGGCGGCCAGGGCGTCGTCGCCATTCTTGAAGCACACTAGGGGGACCCGATGACCGACAAATACACCCAATTCGTGAGCCGCGCCCCGGGCAGGGACATCGCCCGGAAACTCGGTCTGCCCCAACCTGTGGTGTTGAGGCGCCACAAGCCGGGCCTGCCGCTCATTAACGGGCCCGTACTGGTCCAGGGGACCGGCAAGGGAGCCGATGAGCTGGCCTCGACCCTGCTGTCCTGGGATCTCGATGTGCGCCGGCATGCCGTGCCCAAAGAGAAGCTCGGCGCCATCATCGTGGTGCTGGACGAACTGGCCCGCCCCGAGGACCTGGCACGGCCTGTGCTCACCGCGGCCACGTCCCTCCGGGACCTGGCACCCAATGCCCGTGTCATCACCGTCTCCCGCTCCTCAGCCGACGCTGCAGATCCAGCCGCTGCAGATCCTGCCTCCGCCGCAGCCCGGCAGGGAGTGGACGGGCTCCTCCGCTCGCTCGCCAAGGAGCTCCGCGCCGGCGCCACCGCCAACGGCATCCTGCTTGCGGGCGGGGCCGGCACCACCAGCCCCAGTACCCTCGGCGCCCTCCGGTTCTTCCTTTCCGGCCGTTCCGCGTTCGTCGACGGTCAGTTCCTCACCGTCAGCTCCGCGGAAGGACAGCTGCCGGCCGACGCCGAAAAGCCCCTGGCGGGCAAGGTCGCCGTCGTGACCGGGGCCGCCAGGGGAATCGGCGCCGCGATTGCGCGCACCCTGCGCCGGGACGGCGCCACGGTGGTCGTCGTCGATATCCCGGCGGCAGGGGACCACCTCGCCGCGGTGGCCAACGAGGTGCACGGCACCGCCCTGCAGCTGGACATCACCCGGGAGGACGCCGGACAGCGGATCATTGACCACGCCGTGGAACGCCACGGACGCCTGGACATCGTGATCCACAACGCCGGCATCACCCGGGACAAGCTGCTGGCCAATATGGACCAGAGCCGCTGGGACTCCGTGATCGCAGTCAACATCGCCGCGCAGCTGCGGATCAACGAGGCGCTGCTGGCCTCGGAGCACTTCCGGCACTCACCGCGGATCGTCTCCGTGGCCTCCACCAGCGGCATCGCCGGCAACCGCGGCCAGACAAACTACGCCGCCTCCAAGGGCGGTGTGATGGGTATGGTCCGGGCCACGGCTCCACTGCTCGGTATGCACGGCGGTTCCATCAACGCCGTCGCCCCGGGCTTCATCGAGACCGAGATGACCGCGAAGATCCCCTTCGCCACGCGCGAGATCGCCCGCAGGCTCAACAGCCTGCAGCAGGGCGGGCGGCCGGGCGATGTGGCCGAAGCCATCGCGTTCCTGGCCAGTGACGCGGCCGGCGGCATCTCCGGCGAGGTCCTGCGCGTCTGCGGGCAGAACCTGGTGGGAGCATGACCCCATCCGGTCCCGTCATCCTCGGTGAGATGCCGTCGCTGTCGAAGCTGTACGTCAATGCGGCCGCCACAGCCGCCCGCCGCCGGGTTTTGGGCACCCATGCGGGGAACGGTCTCCCCGAGGCGCGGCACGAGGTCCGCGGGGTGAAGGCGGCGGTGGAGAACCTCACGGCCTACCAGCACCTGATCGGCGAGACGGCCAGCGACGTCCTGCCCGCCGGCTTCATCCATGCGCTGGCGTTCCCGCTGGCCATGAGCGTGATGAACCGGGATGACTTCCCACTGCCGCTGCTGGGGATGATCCACCTGGAAAACCACGTGGTGCAGTCCGCTCCGCTGCGCTTCACGGAGGCCCTGGACGTCCGGGCGTGGACGGAGAACCTGCGCGGGCACCGGTCCGGGACCCAGCTGGACGTCGTCACCGAGGTGGGCTGCGCGGGGAGGACGCCGTGAGCTGGCGCGGTGTTTCAACCTACTTGGCGAGGGGCGTTTTCCTGCCCGGCATCGACAAGACCACGGCCGCTTCGGCGGCGGCGGACTTTTCGGCGCCGCATCCCACCGCTTTGTGGCAGCTGGGCGTCGACACGGGGCGGGCCTATGCCGCCGTGTCCGGTGACTTCAACCCGATCCACCTGAGCGTCCTCTCGGCCAAGGCGCTGGGCATGCGGCGGTCCATCGCGCACGGCATGTATCTCGCGTCGAGGGCGCTGGCGGACGTGGGCGCCGTGAAGGGTGAAGCCTTCAGCTGGGACGTGGCCTTTGAGGCGCCGGTGTTCCTGCCGGCCCGGGTGGCACTGGACATCAGTTCCGCACAGGACTCCGTGGGGGCGTGGCAGCGCTCCGGCTATGTCGCCTGGAACCCGCGTTCCGGACGCCGGCATTTCAGCGGATCGGTTGCCGCGCTCTAGCCGCGACGGCCGACAGAATGACGGCCGACAGAATGACGACGGCGGCGCCCGCCCCGGGAGGAGGGCGCCGCCGTCGTTGTCCTGCTTGTTCGCTTATTGGATTTCGGTGCCGGGACCGCGCTACTGCCGGTCTGCTGACTCCTTCACCACACGCAGCATCCGGTGCAGGCTCAGCAGGATCGATTCGACGGCGCTGGGAGCACCGGTGGCCGCATCCTCGCTGCCGATCCGTGCCGTCAGGGCCTTGACGACATTGTCGGCCTCCGCGCTCAGCTCCGCCTGCCGTTCCGGGCTTTCCTCCTCCTCGACGGCCCGCAGGACGTCGCCCACGGAAGCCATGGCGTCTGCGAGCGGCGCGGCGTACTCGTCCGGCACCACAAAGGGGTGTCCTTGGCCCAGATGACGTCGGAGAGCACCTGGGTCACGTCCTGGACGTGGAAGGTCACCCGTTCCAGGTCCCGCAGGTTGCGGTAGTCCTGGTCGATGTCGCGGGGATGGAGCCGGCGCCGGGGTTCGCCCGGCGGCTGGCGTCCGCTTTTTCCACCGCCAGGCGGACGGACCGGGCGGATGCCTCGAGCGCGTCGGAGCGTTTTGACCAGTCTTCGTGCTCCGGCGGCCAGCTCTCCTTCAGCGCCTTGGCCATGTCCCAGAGCTGTTGGGCGAGCGCCAGGCGCAGTTCGGCGATGCTGAGCTCCGCGGCGCGGAAGTGCAGCGGCGGGAACACCAGCAGGTTCACGAGGATGCCCACCGTGACCCCAGCCCCCATCTGGAGGAGATAGCCGAAGGAGAACTGGTCAGGATCGTGGCCGCCGACCAGCAGGACCAGGAGCGCCGCCGTCGGGATCCAGTCCCGGCCCGCGCCGATCTTCGGGAGTCCGGCGAGGATGACGCCGAAAGCCATCACCACACCGACAGTCAGTGGCGTGGGACTGCCGAGGATGAACAGCACAAAGGCCAGGCCGACGCCGATTGCCAGCCCCGCGAGCGTCTGGAGCCCCTGCTTCATGGAGCCGGCGACGTTCTCGTACATCGCCACCAGGGCGCCCAGCGGAGCGTAGTAGGGGTAGTCGGCCGCGGAGCCGGGCATAAACGGGGCGATGGCGAAGGCGATGCCGGCGGCCAGTCCTGCTTTGAGGGCCAGCTGCAGCCGGGGCCACAGCAGCGCCGAGCGGACGTTGCTGGCCGCGATCCGCCAGAGCCGCCGGACGAGCGAGGGTGTCCTGCGTGGGTGGCCTCGTCTGTAGTTGTCACCCGGTTCACCCTAGGGCGGGGATGTTGCTGCGACAACTGGACGAACCCGGCCGGGCCCCTCCTGCGGGCTAGCCCGCTCCGTGTCCGGGGGCCACTTCTTCCCCGGCCCGGACCGGGCCCGGCGGTGTTCCGTCGCCGAAGGGACGGCCGCCGAGGGCTTCGCGGCCGTGGCCGGTCAGCCAGCCGCCTAGCTCCGGCCCCCGGGAACGATCCCGGTGGGGTTGATGTCCTCGTGGACGATGTAATAGTGCTGCTTGATCTGCACGAAGTCGGTGGTGTCGCCGAATCCTGGGGTCTGGAACAGGTCACGGGCGTAGGCCCACAGCGCCGGCATCTCACTGAGCTTCTGCCGGTTGCACTTGAAGTGCCCGTGATAGACGGCATCGAACCGGGCCAGCGTGGTGAAGAGGCGGACGTCGGCTTCGGTGATCGTCTCGCCCACGAGGTAGCGCTGGCCGGTGAGGCGCTCCTCCAGCCAGTCCAGGGCGGTCCAGAGCCGGTTGTAGGCTGCGTCGTAGGCTTCCTGCGACCCGGCGAAGCCGCAGCGGTACACGCCGTTGTTCACTTCGGTGAAGACCCTTTTGTTGACCGCGTCGATCTCCCCGCGCAGCGCCTCCGGGTACAGGTCCGGCGCACCCGGCCGGTGGTGTCCGGCCCACTCGGTGGAGAAGTCCAGCGTGATCTGCGGGAAGTTGTTGGTCACCACCTGTCCGCTGATGACGTCGACAATGGCCGGGACGGTGATGCCGCGGGGATAGTCCGGGAACCGGCGGAAGTACGCCTCCTGGATCCGTTCGATACCGAGCACCGGATCCCTGCCGTCGGGATCCAGGTCGAAGGTCCACGAGCGCGCATCGTGCGTGGGGCCGGGCTGGCCGAGGGAAATGACGTCCTCGAGGCCCAACAGCCGCCGCACGATCACGGTCCGGTTGGCCCACGGGCAGGCGCGGGCCGCGATCAGCCGGTACCGCCCCGGCTCAACCGGCCAGCCGGGCTGACCGTTCGGGCCGGGGTGCCCTCGCGGGTGATCCGGTCCTCGATGTAGTTGGTGTCCCGGGTGAACTCCTCGCCGCCCGTGACATAGGCGCCCTTGGTGCTGAATCCCGGATCGTCGCTGTGTGTTTGGCTCATGGTCCCAGCCTATGCCGGGGTGCCGCCGGGTGCGTGCAACGGTGCTCCCTGCCACTGTGGAGGAAGTCCTGCCGCGAGGACCTGGGACATGGGCTGCCAGGCGAACCACCAGGCCGCGCCGACCACCACGGCGAACAGGACGATCCACACGGCCGCGGGGATGCGGGTGGCCCGGGACAGCAGATACGCGTCCGACGTCGCCAGCCGGTCCCGGCGCCGCAGGTGGACGGTGGCCAGCTTGCCGAGGTCCCGGACGGCAGCGACCAGGAGGGCCAGGCCCAGCACGATCATGACGTGGCCGGTGAATTCCGGCGGAACAAACAGCACCAGCATGACGGCGGCCAGCACCGCGGCCGCGGTAATGAGCAGCCCGATGCCGTTGCGGATGAACAGGAACGAGGCCAGCAGGATGAGGGTCCCCAGCGACATGGCTGCCGGGCCCCATCCGTTGAAGCCGCTCCAGACCATGGCGGCCCCGACGACGGCCGGCACCGGGTAGCCCCAGAACGTGGACCAGACGGCCGCCAGGGGCGCCGGCTGTAGGTGGTGGTGGTGCCCGAATGGTCCAGGCCCAGGCGGATGCCGCCCACGCGCTGCCCGGTCATCAGCGCGGCGAAGGCGTGGCCGAGCTCGTGCGTCACCGTGGCCAGCAACCCGAAGTACCGCCAGGTCACCCGCGGCAGGGAGAGAACGACGGCGAGCAGGACCACCAGGGCGAGCTCGGTGCCGGTGACGTGGGGGACGGGGACTGGGTGAAGCCGGCGGCAATCCGGTCCCACCAGGTCCCGGCCGCGTCGGTCATGCCCTGCCTCTTGGGGTAGGTCCTGCCGGGCCGGCGCTGTGCCGGATGCAATACGGTGTCCAGGGCCTGGCTTCCAGCCGTCCCTCGGCGATCCCTTCCCCGCACACGGAGCAGATTCCGTAGGTGCCGGCGTCGATCCGTGCCAGGGCTGCCTCAATGTGCGCCAGGCCCTGCCGGCTCTGGTCCATCAGCGCGGAGGCCTGGGACAGCTCGAAGGCGATCGTTGAGCCCTCGGGGTCGTGTTCGTCATCGACATTGGAATCCTGCCGGGCGGCGTTCACCGCCGTGATGTCCCGGCGCAGCGCGGGCAGGAGTTCAAGTTTGCGGCGGCGCTCCTCCTGAAGGAGAGTCCGGAACCGTTCGACGTCGACCATAGGCTGCAAGGCTAGCGCGGCGCGCCACCCGGCGTCGAAAGCTCGCGGCGCGCCACCCGGCGGCGGAAGCCCGGGCCCGAAACCGGCGCCGGAATCCGCGCGGAGGCGGCACCACCTGGTTGGGCCGAAAGGCCCCGGTGCCCGGGGAATCTCCGCCGTACAGTGGGGAAGAGAGCGGAAGCCCCACTTCGACAGTCCCAGGAGACGTCATGGACCAGCCAGCGGCCGGCACCGTCAACAAGAACGCCGATGACGACGTCGCGGCCTTCGCGGCGGTGGAACAACACCATGCCAGCATGCTCAAACGCCTCAGCGCGCTGACGGCGACACTGGTCCGCGCCGTGAGGACCGGCGACACTGTGGCGGAGCACGACGCCCATGAGGTGCTGGTGGAGTGGTGCGAGACCGAACTCGTCCCCCATGCGCTCGCCGAGGAGGGCCGCTGTACACAGGGGCAGGAAGCTGCCGCAAGGCCGGCTGCTCGTGGAGGGGATGCTGGCCGAGCACCAGGTGATCGTCGGACTGGTCGAGGACCTGCGGGGATCCGCCGGGCTGGACGCCGCCGTGGCCGCCGGCTCCCTCCGGAACATCTTCGCCCTGCACCTGGAGAAGGAGAACCGGCTCCTCATGCCGTTCATCGTCGCCTCCCCGGAGCTCTCGCTGGCGCGCACCGTCGAGGGACTGCAGGAACTGGTGGGTGAAACCCACGTCCACCAACACGGGACGGGGCACGCGGGCAGCGTTTAGAGTTGCCCCATGGCTGATGGCATGCACCATAACAACGGCTCCGGCGCACCCCTACTGCTGAAGGAGCTCGCGGCCGCCCACGGCGTGGGGACCACCTACTGGGGGTGGGACGGCGTCGAACGGTCCGTCCCGGAGAGCACCTTGCGCGCGGTCCTCGCCGCGCTGGGTGTCCCGGCGGGGACACGGACGCGACGGAACGGGCCCTGTCCGAGGCCAGGCTGGCGCCGTGGCGGCGCCTGCTGCCGCCGGTCGCCGTCGCGCGGGAGGGACAGGAACTCCACGTCAATGTCCATGTGCCGCACGGTAGCGCCGTCAGCGTCTGGATCGTTGCCGAGGACGGCACCAGGTTCGAGGCAGCGCAGCGGGACAACTGGGACGCGCCGGTCGACGTCGACGGCGTCCTCACCGGCCGGGCGACCTTCGCGGTGCCGGACCGGGTGCCCCTGGGGTGGCACACACTCGTGGCGGACAACCAGGGCACCGTGGCCCAATGCCCGCTCATCGTCACGCCCCGGAGGCTCCACACCACCGAGGCGCTCATTTCATCGGACGGGTCGGGACGGCGGAACTGGGGCTGACCGCGCAGCTCTATTCCGTGCGGTCCTCCCGGTCCTGGGGCATCGGCGACTTCACCGACCTGGCCGACCTCGCCGCCATGACCGGGCAGGAGGGCGCCGGCTTCCTGCTGGTCAACCCCCTGCACGCCGCCGAGCCCCGGCCTCCCGTCGAGGACTCGCCCTACCTGCCCACCACCCGGCGGTACTTCAACCCGCTCTACCTCCGGGTGGAGGAGATCCCCGAATACGGCTACCTCGAACCGGCCGGCCGGGCCGAGGTGGAGCGGCTGGCCGGTCAACAGCACTCCGCCAACCACTCCACCGGGCTGCTGGACCGGAACGCCAGCTACGGGGCCAAACTGGCTGCCCTGGAGCTGCTGTTCGGCGTTCCGCGCGACCCCGCCCGCTCACTCGCGTTCGCGGACTTCTGCGCCCGGGAGGGAAGGGACTCGACGACTTCGCCCTGTGGTGCGCCCTGGCCGAGAAGCTGGCCCCCGACGCCGCCCAGTGGGCGGCGGAAGCCTCCTCGCCGGAGACCGCCTATTCCCGGGAGCAACGGGCACTGCTCGCGGGCCGGATCGAGTTCCACCGCTGGCTGCAGTGGCTGTGCGACCAGCAGCTCGAGGCCGCCCAGCGTTCGGCCCGACGGGCGGGCATGGAAATCGGCGTCATCCACGACCTTGCCGTGGGGGTGAAGCCGGGCGGTGCGGACGACTGGTCGCTGGCCGGGGTCCTGGCCCGGAACGTCTCGGTGGGCGCACCGCCGGACATGTTCAACCAGCAGGGCCAGAACTGGACCCAGCCGCCCTGGCACCCCGGCCGGCTCGCCGAATCGGGCTATGCCGCTTACCGGGACATGCTCCGCACGGTGCTGCGGCACGCCGGCGGGATCCGGGTGGACCACATTCTGGGGCTGTTCCGGCTGTGGTGGATTCCGGAGGGTGCCGGGCCGGGGAGGGCACCTACGTCTACTACGACCACGAGGCACTCATCGGCATCCTGGCGCTGGAGGCGCAACGGGCGGGGGCAATCGTGATCGGCGAGGACCTGGGCGTATTCGAGCCATGGGTCCGGGACTACCTCGCCGAGCGCGGGATTTTCGGCACCTCGATTCTTTGGTTCGAGCACGACGGCGACGGTCCGATCCCGCCGGAGCGTTACCGGCAGCAGTGCCTGACCAGCGTCAACACCCACGACCTGCCCCCGACGGCAGGGTACCTGGCCGGCGAGCACGTCACCCTCCGCGAATCCCTGGGTCTGCTGCAGCGTCCGGTGCACGAGGAACGCGCCGAAGCCGCCGCGGAGCAGGAAGCCGTGCTCCGCCTCCTGCACGATCGGGGCCTGCTGCCGGAGCACGGACACCAGGACGTGCAGCGCACCGTGGAGGCGCTCTACGCCTTCACCACCCTGACGCCGTCGTCGCTGCTGGGTGTCGCGCTGGTGGATGCGGTGGGCGAAACCCGGACGCAGAACCAGCCCGGTACCAGCACCGAGTACCCCAACTGGCGCATACCGCTCGCCGGTCCCGGGGACCTGTCCTGCTGGACGGGCTGCAGTCCGATCCCGGGTTCCGCTCACTTGTCGGCACCATCCGGTCGGCACTGCACCCCGACGCGTTAGCTCAAGGCAAAGAGTTTTCGCCAAATCAATGACCACCCCGCGTGTGTCCGTATACGATGACCTCGTTTCATCACACTGACACCATGGGGGAATCATCTTGAGCTATCCGCAATATCCGCAACAGACTCAGCAGCAATCCGGGCAACCGGCCTGGCAGGGCGGCGAACCGCCACTCTGGGCGCCGTACTACGGGGCACCGTTCCCGGCAGCCGTCCGCCGGTTTTTCAAGAAGTACGCCACATTCTCCGGGCGGGCCAGCCGGAGCGAATACTGGTGGTGGGTGCTCGTCTCCTTCATCGTCTCCGCCGTCCTGAACGTCATCATGCTCGCGGGCGGTGCCGCCGGCGCCCAAGTGGGAGCCGATGGCACCAGCGTCCCCGGCCCCGGGATGGTGGTCGGACTCGTCCTCGCCGCCATCTGGTTCATTGCGGTCATCGTTCCGTCCCTGGCCCTCTCGGTCCGGCGGCTCCACGATGCGAACTTCAGCGGCTGGATGCTGCTGCTCGGTCTTGTACCGTTCGTGGGCGGCATCATCCTGCTCGTCTTTATGGTGATGGAGGCCAAGCCGGCCGGGCAGCGTTTCGACCAGCCCGGCATGTAGCCCGGCGTGCTGGGGCACCAAGCTGCTCCCGCACGAAGCTCCAACAGTGGAAGGCCCTGCCGTCTGACCAAATCAGGCTGCGGGGCCTTCTGCTTAAGACTTGCGGACACGCGATTTGCCGTCCGGGGCGCCTTTGGGCACCATTCCGGCTCTGGGGTCTGGTGTCTGCGGCGTGTCCGTGTCGAAGTGCCCCGGACCGCTACCCGGCGGGGCCAGGGGCGCACGCTGAGGCAGGTTGCCGGGCACGCGAAAAGGCCCCGGACTCCATAGGATTCCAGGGCCTTTTCCTGTTGTGCGCGGAGGGGGACTTGAACCCCCACCCCTTTCGAGGACTAGCACCTCAAGCTAGCGCGTCTGCCATTCCGCCACCCGCGCAGGTGGTATTCGGTGAACCATTTCGCCTTTCAGCGTTTTGGATTTCTCCGAAGCAGCGAGAAAGACTCTAGCACGACTTTTCCGGAAACAAATAATCGGGGTCCGGCGGGGTGGTGTGGGTAGGCTGAAGCCAGCAACAGAGCCGACGCCACGAGGAGTTACACATGACTGACATCAGGCCCGAGGACGAAGTCGTCAGTATCTGCCAGGAACTGATCCGGATCGACACTTCCAACTATGGTGACGGGTCCGGCCCGGGCGAGCGGGCGGCTGCCGAATACACCGCGGGGCTGATGACAGAGGTGGGGCTGGACGCCGAAATCTTTGAGTCCGCCCCGGGCCGCGCCAGCGTGGTGACCAGGCTGGCGGGGAGGACCCGTCCGCCAGCGCCCTGGTGGTCCACGGTCACCTGGATGTCGTCCCCGCGCTCCGCGACCAGTGGTCGGTGGATCCCTTCGGCGCCGAACTCAAGGACGGCATGATCTGGGGCCGCGGCGCCGTGGACATGAAGGACATGGACGCCATGATCCTCGCCGTCCTCAGGAACTTTGCCCGCACCGGCCGCAAACCCAAACGGGACCTGATCTTCGCCTTCTTCGCCGACGAGGAAGCCGGCGGCACCTACGGCGCGCGCTACGCGATCGAGAAGCGCCCCGAGCTTTTCGACGGCGCCACCGAGGCCATTTCCGAGGTGGGAGGCTTCTCCGCCACCATCGGCGGCCAGCGCACGTACCTGCTGCAGACCGCCGAGAAGGGCCTGTCCTGGCTCCGGCTCGTGGCCCACGGCCGCGCCGGGCACGGCTCCCAGATCAACACCGACAATGCCGTTACGCGGCTGGCCAGCGCGGTATCCCGCATCGGGGAATACCGCTGGCCGGTGGAACTGACCCCCACCACCCGGCAGTTCCTCGACGGCGTGACGGAACTCACGGGCGTGGAATTCGATCCCGACGATCCCGACAAAATCCTCAAGGAGCTCGGCACGGTGGCCCGGTTTGTCGGCGCTACCCTGCAGAACACCACGAACCCCACCCTGCTTAAGGGCGGCTACAAGCACAATGTGATCCCCGAATCGGCGGAAGCCCTCATCGACTGCCGGACCCTGCCCGGCCAGGAGGAGCACGTCCTCGAGATCGTCCGCGAACTCGCCGGCACAGGCGTGGACGTCAGCTACGTCCACAACGACGTTTCCCTCGAGGTTCCGTTCGCCGGGAACCTCGTGGACTCCATGATCGACGCCCTGCATGCCGAGGACCCGGGAGCCAAGGTCCTGCCCTACACTCTCTCCGGCGGCACGGACAACAAGTCCCTCAGCCGCCTCGGCATCACCGGCTACGGCTTCGCCCCGCTCCAGCTCCCGGACGAACTGGATTTCACCGGGATGTTCCACGGAGTGGACGAACGCGTCCCCACCGAATCCCTGAAATTCGGTGCACGCGTGCTGGACACCCTGCTCACCAACTACTAAGGCCCGAAAGACACCACCCATGCGCCCTGAAGATGCCCTGCCCGATGACCTGCTCGAACGGATCCGGGGCGCGCGGCGGCTATGACCGGGACAACGCCTTCTTCCATGAGGATCTTGAGGAGCTGGCCGCGGCGGCTATCTGAAGATCTTCGTCCCGGCGTCCGACGGCGGACTGGGACTCGGGCTCGCGGCGGCAGCGCAGCTGCAGCGGCGGCTGGCGACGGCGGCCCCGGCCACCGCGCTGGCCATCAACATGCACCTGGTGTGGACCGGCGTCGCGCATGTCCTGGCCGCCCGCGGCGACGCCTCGCTGGATTTCGTCCTCAAGGAAGCCGCGCAGGGCGAAATCTTCGCGTTCGGCAACTCGGATGCGGGGAACGACTCGGTGCTCTTCGATTCCCGCACCACGGCCGTTCCGTGCTCCGGCGGCGGCTACGCGTTCACCGGCCGCAAGATTTTCACGAGCCTCTCACCGGCGTGGACCCGGCTGGGGATTTTCGGCAAGGACACCTCGACCGGCGACGGCGAGGGGCAACTGGTTCACGGCTTCATCACCAGGGACACCCCGGCTACGAGATCCTGGCCGACTGGGACACCCTGGGCATGCGCGCCAGCCAGTCGAACACCACGGTCCTGGACGGTGCGGTGGTGCCGGCCGAGCGGATATTCCGGAAGCTGCCGGTCGGACCGAACGCGGATCCGCTGATCTTCGCCATCTTTGCCTGCTTCGAGACCCTGCTGGCCGCCGTGTACACGGGCATCGGGGAACGGGCCCTGACCCTCGCGGTTGAGTCCGTGAAGGGCCGTACTTCATTCAAGAACGACGGACGCAGCTATGCCCAGGATCCGGACATCCGCTGGAAGGTGGCCGACGCGGCGATGGCGATGGACGCTCTGTATCCGCAGCTGTCCAGCGTCGCCGCCGACGTCGACGCGCTGGCCGAACACGGCGGACAGTGGTTCCCGAAGCTGGTGGGCCTGAAGGTCAGTGCAACGGAGACGGCCCGCACAGTCGTGGACCTTGCCATCCGGGTGTCCGGGGCTCCAGCTATTTCCGCGGCTCGGAGCTGGAACGGCTGTACCGCGACGTGCTGGCGGGAATGTTCCACCCTCGGACGACGAATCGGCGCACAACACAGTGGCCAACGCGTGGCTGGGACCTCTCGAAACGGCGTAAACGCGGGCCTCCAGAACCCTAAACGGTCCTCTGGACCTGGGTTACCCGGCGGCGCAGCCAGAAACGGCGTCCGCCGCCCAGATATAGCACACTGCGCTCAAGTTCCCACTTGCCGTACTCGGAGTGCTCCACCAGGCGGCGGCGCGCCTCGGGCAGGGAATCCTCAGGACTTACCGTCAGTACGAGGTACTCGTACTGCCTCACATAGTCCCGTTCCCGCCGGACTGAACTGCTGAGAAAATGTTCCTTCATTGCTCTCCATTTTCTTCCTTTTCCGGCTAACGTGAAGTCATGAGCATCGATCCGCGTGTCGCGCTTCAGTCCCTGACGTCTGCCCTGGAAGAACACCTCGCCGCCGCGTCGGCGCGCCGGGGGCCGGGGATCCGGCGGTCGAGGCAGCGTTTTTCGCCGTTGCTGATGCCTTTGAAGTCTACGACGACTCGCTCTACGAAGCGTACGGCGAAGTGACACCGCTTGAAGTGATCGATGACGACAGCGACGAGGATGAGGACGAAGACGTCGACGACGAGGAAGACCTCGAAATCCTCCAGGACTGAGTCCGGCCGCTAGGCCGCCAAGTACCCGCTCAGGCGGGGTTGGAGACGTCTTCCAAGGCCTGGGCGATCTGCGGCGGGAGCGGCGCCAGGGTTGCATCCATGATCTCCTTGAGCTGCACCGGCGTGCGTGCGCCCACAATCGCCGTCGCGACCCCGGGCTGCGACAGCAGCCAGCTCAGCGAAACGTCCAGGGACGTCCGCCCCAGCCCCTTCGCCGCCATCGCCACGGCCTCCACCACACTGGACGCGGCACCCTCAAGGTACGGTTCCACATAGCCGGCCAGCCGCGCCTGCGCCGCCCGAGAATCCGCCGGGATATGGCCACGGTACTTGCCGCTCAACACCCCGCGCCCCAGCGGCCCCCACGCCATCAGCCCCAGGCCGGCGTCCTCCACGGCCGGGACCAGTTCAGTTTCGGGGAGCGGTGCAGGAGGGAGTACTCCGACTGGTTCGCGACCAGCGGAAACCCGCGACGGCGGCGGCCTTCGCCGTCTGCCAGCCGTTGAAGTTGGACACCCCCGCGTAGCGGGCGCGGCCCGAGCGCACGGCGAACTCGAGCGCGGACAGGGTCTCCTCCAGCGGGACGTTGGGATCCCAGGCATGCGCGAACCAGAGGTCCACGTAGTCGGTGCCGAGCCGGGCCAGGCTCGCGTCCAGGCCGGAGAGCATCCCGTTCCGGGACGTGTCGACGCTGCGCCGGCCGTCCGACGTCGCAAGTCCCGCCTTTGTGGAGATGACCACCTCGGAACGGGCGACGACGTCACCCAGCATTCCGCCCAGCATCGCCTCCGCCTGGCCGTCGCCGTAGGACGCGGCCGTGTCGATCAGGGTTCCGCCGCCGTCCACAAAGGTCCGGAGCAGGGCCGAGGCATCCTGCTCGTCGGTTTCCCGGGCCCAGGACATGGTGCCGAGGGAAACGGAGGACACACGCAACCCACTGTTGCCGACATAACGCTGCTGCATGTCAGCAAGCTTACGGGGATTCGGAATGCTTCATGACGTAGGGTCTATCTACGTGAACTGGTTTGAAGCGGCCTTTCTGGGCCTTGTGCAGGGACTGACAGAATTCCTCCCGATTTCCTCAAGCGCCCATCTGCGGATTGTTGGCTCCTTCCTCCCCAACGCGGCGGATCCCGGTGCCGCGTTTACCGCCATCACCCAGCTCGGCACGGAAACCGCCGTCGTGGTGTATTTCTGGCGCGACATTGTGCGGATCGTCAAAGCCTGGGCCGGTTCACTGACCGGCAGGGTCTCCCGGCAGCACCCGGACGCCCGGATGGGCTGGCTGGTGATCCTGGGCAGCCTGCCGATCATCGTCCTGGGGCTGCTGTTCCAGGACCAGATCGAATCCGTGCTCCGCAGCCTCTGGATCGTCGCCACCATGCTGATCGTCTTCGGCATGATCCTCGCCATCGCCGACGCCGTCGGACGCCAGGACCGCGACCTGACCCAGCTGACCTACAAGCACGGCATCCTCTACGGATTCGCGCAGGCCCTGGCCCTCATCCCGGGCGTCTCCCGCTCCGGCGGCACCATCACCGCCGGGCTGCTGATGGGCTACACCCGCGAAGCAGCCGCCCGCTACTCCTTCCTGCTCGCGATCCCGGCCGTGTTCGGCAGCGGCCTGTACCAGCTCTACAAGGTGGTCTCCCAGGATGGCGTCACCGGACCCTACAGCCTCCCGGAAACGGCCCTCGCCACGGCCGTTGCCTTCGTGGTGGGATACATCATCATCGGGTGGTTCCTGAAGTACGTCTCCACCCACAGCTACCGGCTCTTCGTCTGGTACCGGATTCTCCTGGGCCTGGCCCTGTACGTGCTCCTCGGTTTCAACGTCATCAGCGCCTAGCACTAGGCTTGGGCTGTGAAGTCTTGGATCTCCCGCCCCGTTCCCCAGCTCCCCGGCAGCATGCCTGCCCTCCGCCTCTTCGACACCACCAAGGGCAGAGTTGTCACCCTCGGCGCAACGGGCGAACAATCCATGTACGTCTGCGGAATCACCCCGTATGACGCCACCCATATGGGGCACGCGGCCAGCTACGTCGCCTTCGACATGCTCAACCGCGCCTGGCGGGACGGCCGGCAGCAGGTCTCCTACGTGCAGAACGTCACCGACGTCGACGACCCCCTGCTGGAGCGCGCGACGGCGACCGGCGTGGACTGGCGCGACCTCGCCGCCAGCCAGATCGACCTCTTCCAGACGGACATGGAAGCCCTCAACGTCCTCGCCCCGGACCACTATGTGGGCGCCGTCGAAGCGGTGCCCATGATTGTGCCCGCGATCGAGCAGCTCGTGGAACGGGGCCTCGCGTACCGGGTGGCCGGCAGCGACGGCGAGCCCGACGGAGACGTCTATTACGACGTCGAGGCCGCCGGCAAGCACTCCGCCGAGGCCACCGACGCCTGGACCCTCGGCGCCATCTCCGGACTGTCCGACGCCGAGATGCTGGAGCTTTTCGCCGAACGCGGCGGCGATCCCGGCCGCGCCGGCAAACGCCAGGCGCTGGATCCCCTGCTCTGGCGGGTGGCCCGCGCGGGCGAACCCAGCTGGCCAGGCGGCGAACTGGGGAGGGCCGCCCGGCTGGCACATCGAATGCACCGTCATTGCCCAGCAGTACCTGCCGCCCCGTTCACGGTGCAGGGCGGCGGCTCCGACCTCATTTTCCCGCACCACGAGATGGGCGCCGGGCACGCCTACTCGCTGTCCGGTGTGCCGCTGGCTCAGCACTTCGCGCACGCCGGCATGGTGGGTCTCGACGGGGAAAAAATGAGCAAGTCCAAGGGAAACCTGGTCCTCGTCTCCAAACTCCGCGCCGCCGGCGAGGAACCCGCAGCCATCCGGCTGGCCATCCTGGCCCACCACTACCGCAGCGACTGGTCCTGGACCGAGGCCGGGTTCGCCGAGGCCAAGGAACGGCTCCGCACCTGGCGGGCAGCCATCGCCGTGGCACCGGGCGGCTCAGCAGCCGGGCTGGTGTCCCGGATGCGGGCGGAGCTGTCCAACGACCTGAACGCACCCGGAGCCATCGCCGCCGTGGATGAATGGGCCCGGACGGCCCTCGCGGACGGCGGCACCGCGGCACCCGACGAATCAGCCGCCGCGCTGGTGAGCGACGCCGTCAACGCGCTGCTCGGGGTTGAACTCTAGGGCTTGTCCTTGCCGCGACGCTTGAGGTAGCGCTCGAATTCCCGGGCGATTGACTCGCCGCTGGCCTCGGGGAGGTCCGCGGTGTCCTTCGCTTCCTCCAGCTGGCGCACATACGCCGCGATTTCGGGGTCTTCGGTGGCCAGCTCATCAACGCCGCGCTCCCACGCGTCCGCTTCCTCGACGAGCTCCTGCGTATCGAGCGGAAGCTGCAGCAACTCCTCGATCCGGTGCAGCAGCGCCAGCTGCGCCTTGGGGAGGGCGCCTGGGCGACATAATGCGGCACGGCGGCCCAGAGCGAGACCGTGGGCAGCCCGGCCAGCAGCGCAACCTCGGCGAGCACCCCGACGATCCCTACCGGGCCCTCGTACTGCGACGCCTCCAGGTCCATCCGCTCACGCAGCGCAGGGTCATCGGTGGAGGAACTCACCGGAATCGGCCGGCTGTGCGGCACGTCGGCCAGGAGGGCACCGACCAGGATCACGTAGTCCACGTGGAGCGCCTCGGCGTGGACCAGCAGTTCGGCCGTGTATGCCCGCCACTTATAGGACGGTTCGGTGCCCTGGACGAAGATGACGTCCACGTTGGAGTCGGGAACACTGGCTTTGAAGATGCGGGTTGAGGGCCATTTGATCTTCCGGTCACCGGTCGCCGTGCGGCGGATCGTGGGCCGGGTGAACTGGAAATCGTAGTATTCGTCGGCATCGATGGACCCGACCTTCTTGCCGCCCCAGAGCTTGTTCAGGTAGCGCAGGGCATCACTCGCCGCTTCCCCGGCGTCGTTCCATCCTTCGAAGGCCGCGAGCAGCACCGTGATGCGCTGGCCCTCGGGTACGGGCTGCAGCAGCCGTTCCGGCTCGGGCACGTCGCCCGTTTCCGCGGGGTCTACCTCGAAGCTATTCATCCCTTCACCCTACGTCCAAGGACCCGGGCCACGCATGGAATGAAGCGCCGGGAATCGCAGACGCGGGTGCGATATTCGCCGTAGGCGTAGTCACAGGCCCCTCTCAGGGCCGCACCGTAGACTGGAAAGCATGCAATCCTCAGCTGCCCAGCCCCTCCTCAAAGCCGCTCTCTGGGACATGGATGGCACCATCGTCGACACGGAGCCGTACTGGATTGAGGCCGAGCACGCCCTGGTCACCGCGCACGGCGGGCAGTGGTCCCATGAGAAGGCCATGCAGCTGGTGGGCCAGTCCCTCGTCTTCTCCGCGGGCATCCTGCAGGAAGCCGGCGTCGGGCTCGAGCGCCGCGAGATCATCGACATCCTGACCGCCCACGTCATCAGCCAGGTGCGCACGTCCGTGCCGTGGCGGCCCGGCGCCCGTGAACTGCTGGAGGAACTCCACACAGCGGGTATCCGCTGTGTCCTCGTGACCATGTCCGAGGCGCCGCTGGCGCGGGAAATCGTCGCCAGCCTGCCCAAGCCCTACTTCGATTTCCTGGTCACCGGCGACACCGTCACCCAGGGCAAGCCGCATCCCGAGGCCTACCTGACGGCGGTGGAACTGCTGCAGGAGCAGGACCCGGAACTCGGGCTCCACCACTGCATCGCGCTGGAGGACTCCGCACCGGGAGTAGCCGCCGCCGTCGCCTCCGGCGTGCTGACCGTCGCCATTCCGCACATCGTGCCCCTGCCGCACGACCCGCGCCGCGCCATGTGGGACACCCTGGAAGGGCGGACGGTGGCCGACCTCGAAGAGCTCGTCGCCCTGCGCCACGAGTTCCCGGACGCGACCTTCGGCCTGGCCCGCGCCGGGCAGGAACCCGTCCATGACTGACACCGACACCCGAGGCCGCAGCGGTCAGGACCCCCAGAAGCAGAGCCGGAGAGAGGGAATCCCGCTAGGCCGCATCGCCGGCATTCCGGTGATCCTGGCCTACTCGTGGTTCATCATTGCGGCGTTCACCGTGATCGCGTTCGGGCCGGTCCTGCAGAGCGACTATCCCCGCCTCGGCGGCACCGCCTTCTTCGTCGCCTTCGCCTACGCGCTGCTGCTCCTTATTTCCGTGCTGGCCCACGAACTCGCGCATGCGCTGACCGCCAAGCTGTTCCACTGGCCCACGGAGAAGATTGTCCTCAACCTCTGGGGCGGCCACACCGAGTTCCAGAGCTTCACTGCCTCTCCCGGCCGCTCCGTCCTGGTCGCGATGGCGGGTCCGGCGGCGAACTTCGTCCTCGCCGGCGCAGGCTGGCTCCTGCTGACCGGGGCGGGCTGACCGGCGTCGCCGGCATCTTGACGAACATCTTCGTCTGGGCCAACCTGCTGATCGGCCTCTTCAACGTGCTTCCCGGACTCCCGCTGGACGGCGGACGCCTGGTGGAGTCCGCCGTCTGGAAACTGACCGGCAGCCAGGAGAAGGGCACCGTGGCAGCGGGCTGGGGCGGCCGGATCATCGTGATCGGGCTCGTCGGCTGGTTTGTTGTCCTGCCCCTGCTCAGCGGCCGTGAGCCGGACACGTCACTCGTGCTCATCACGATGCTCGTCTGCGGCTTCCTGTGGATGGGGGCCAGCGCCTCGATCCGGCAAGCCCGGCTGCCGCTCGTGGAGGCCGGTGCCCTCGCCGAACCCGCGGTGGGCCTGCCGGAGTCGGCCACCGTGGCCGACATGCTGGCCCTTGCGCCGGTCCCTGCCACCGGGGCGACCCCGCCGTCGTGCTGTACCGCCCGGACGGGCGGCCGGCCGCCGTGGTCGACGCCGGCGCGGTCGCCACCGTTCCCGCGGCAGCCACCGCCGCCACGCCCCTGACCGCCGTGTCCTACGCCCTCGGCGCGGGCGCTTACGTGCCTGAGTGGTCCAGTGGACAGGAGCTGATCCAGTACCTGGCCCAACTTGAGGGCCTGGAGTACGCCGTCGTCGACCGCGACGGAACCGTCACCGGATTGCTCCGGCAATCCGCAGTTCTGGGCGCCCTGACGGGCAAGGGTCCCGGCGCCGGCAAGCGGACTGACGGCCAAAGCCGGTAGAGTTACCTGCCGGTCGTGTATTTCCGGGCTCGAGCCCCGGACACGAACCGCCGGGCACGAGCCGCAGGACCGCCGGCACTATCCGCGGCCACACAGCTTCACAGGATTGAGGAACATTTTCATGAGCAGCGACACCGCCGCCGGCATCAGCCCGGACGACGCCGGTACAGCCGGCAGCGCAGCAACCACCACCGCCCCGGCGGCCGGCACCGCGAATGCCGCCGCCCCGGTCGGCGCGGCGCGCCGCCGCGGACCGTTCCGGGAAGGCGAGCGTGTGCAGCTTACCGACGAGCGCGGCCGCATGAACACGATCAGCCTCGAGGCCGGCGGGGCCTTCCACACGCACCGCGGCTTCCTGAACCACGACGAGATCATCGGCAAGCCGGACGGCTCCGTGGTGGTCAACAACGTCGGTCAGCAGTACCAGACGCTGCGGCCCCTGCTGTCGGACTTCGTCCTCTCGATGCCCCGCGGCGCAGCCGTCGTCTACCCCAAGGACGCCGGCCAGATCGTCACCATGGCGGACATCTTCCCCGGCGCACGCGTCGTGGAAGCAGGCGTCGGCTCCGGCGCACTGTCCATCTCGCTGCTCCGCGCGGTCGGGGACAACGGCTACCTGCACTCGTTCGAGCGGCGGGAGGAATTTGCCGACATCGCCCGCGGCAACGTCGAAACGATCTTCGGCGGCCCGCACCCGGCCTGGCAGATCTCCCTCGGCGACTTCCAGGAGGAAGTGGTCCGCACCGAAGAGCCCGGCTCCGTGGACCGGGTGGTCCTGGACATGCTGGCACCGTGGGAGTGCCTCGACGCTGTCGCCACCGTGCTGGCCCCGGGCGGCGTGTGGATCAACTACGTCGCCACCGTGACCCAGCTGTCCCGGACCGCGGAGGCCATCCGCGCCGACGGCCGCTTCACCGAACCCGACGCCTGGGAATCAATGGTCCGCGGCTGGCACCTCGAGGGCCTGGCCGTGCGCCCGGACCACCGGATGGTCGCGCACACCGGCTTCCTGCTGGTCACCCGGCGGCTGGCCGACGGCGTCACCGGCATCTCGGTCAAGCGCCGCCCGTCCAAGACCGACTTCAACGAAGAGGACGTCAATGCCTGGACGCCGGGGGCCGTGGGGAGCGCGCCGTGTCGGACAAGAAGCTGCGCCGGGCCGCCCGGGACGCCATTGCCGGGACCAACGTCAAGGACGATCCGGATATTACGAAGTAGTCCGCATTTCGGAAGTCTTCAGCGGCACCCGGCTTCTTGGGGCTAATGTCTTAATAGAAGCGTAGGAAGGGGCTGATGCACGATGGAGACTCCGAATACCGATCCGGGCCGGACACCGGCAGAGGACGCGGCGGGACAGGCACAGGCCGAGGGCGACCGCCAGGGCGCCGGTGAACTGTCCGTGGCCGAGCGGCAGGTGAATATCCTCCGGGACAAACTCCGCCATATTGACCGCCAGCTCGCCGCCGCCACGCAGAACAACTCCAAGCTGGTCACCATGCTGGAGGCCGCCAAGCAGGAAATCCTCCGGCTGAAGAACGCCCTCGACCAGGAGGGCCAGCCGCCGTACAGCTTCGGCACGGTACTGCAGCTGAACCCGAAACGCCATCCGTCCGCCGGCAACGGCGGGCAGGCCGCCACCGAGGAATCGGTGGACATCTTCAACGCCGGCCGCAAGATGCGCGTCGGAATCAGCCCGCTGGTCAACATGAACCAGCTGGCTGTCGGCCAGGAAGTCCTCCTCAACGAAGCGCTGCTGGTGGTGGCCGGGCTGGGCTACGAACGGGCCGGGGACCTGGTCACGCTGAAGGAAATGCTGGGCGCGGACCGTGCACTGGTGGTGGGCCGCGCGGACGAGGAACGGGTCGTCCGGCTCTCCGGCGCCCTGCTCGCGCAGAAGCTCAGGGTCGGCGACGCCCTCTCGATTGATTCCCGCACCGGCTATGCCCTCGAAAAGATCCCGCGCTCCGAGGTGGAAAACCTCGTCCTCGAAGAAGTGCCCGACATCACGTACCAGGACATCGGCGGGCTGGGACCGCAGATCGAACAGATCCGCGACGCCGTGGAACTGCCGTTCCTGCACCCGGACCTGTACCGCGAACACGGCCTCAAGGCGCCCAAGGGCATCCTGCTCTACGGCCCGCCGGGCTGCGGCAAAACGCTCATCGCCAAGGCCGTCGCCAACTCCCTCGCCGCCCGGGCCGCCGAACGCACCGGCAAGACGGACATGAAGAGCTACTTCCTGAACATCAAGGGCCCGGAACTGCTGGACAAGTATGTCGGCGAGACCGAACGCCACATCCGGCTGATCTTTGCCCGTGCCCGGGAGAAGGCCTCCGAGGGCAGCCCCGTGGTGGTGTTCTTCGACGAAATGGACTCGCTGTTCCGCACCCGCGGCACCGGCATCTCCTCCGACGTCGAAACGACCATCGTCCCGCAGCTCCTCAGCGAGATCGACGGCGTTGAGCGGCTCGACAACGTGATCGTCATCGGCGCGTCCAACCGCGAAGACATGATCGACCCGGCGATCCTCAGGCCGGGCCGGCTGGACGTCAAGGTCAAGATCCACCGCCCCGACGCGGAAGCCGCCGCGGACATCTTCAACAAGTACATCACCGCTGACCTGCCCTTCCACGAGTCCGACCTCGCCGAGCACCAGGGCGATGTCCAGGCCACGGTGGATGCGATGGTCCAGCGCACCGTTGAGGCCATGTACTCCACCGACAAGTCCAACGAATACCTTGAGGTCACCTACGCCAACGGCGACACCGAAATGCTCTACTTCAAGGACTTCAACTCCGGCGCCGTGGTGCAGAACGTTGTGGACCGGGCCAAGAAATACGCCATCAAGGACCTGCTGACCGTGGGCCAGAAGGGCATCCGGATCGACCACCTGCTGCGCGCCGTCGTCGACGAGTTCCGCGAACACGAGGACATGCCCAACACCACCAACCCGGACGACTGGGCACGGATCTCGGGCAAGAAGGGCGAACGCATCACCTACATCCGCACCATCGTGCAGGGCAAGGCCGGGCAGGAGCCCGGCAAGTCCATCGAAACGATGCCGAACACGGGCCAGTACCTGTGACGGCTGGTGTGCCCGGCAAGCCGGCCGGCGTGTCCGGCGGGCTGCCGGTCGGCGGCGCCATGCGGGTCATGGGCTCGGAGACGGAATACGGAATTCATGCACCCTCCGCGCCCGGTGCCAACGCCACGATGATGTCCGCCCGGGTGATCCAGGCCTACGCCCAGGTGACGAGGCAGCGCGCGGCCGGCGGAGCCGAAACCCGCTGGGACTACACCGACGAGGAGCCGCTGCACGACGCCCGCGGCTGGACGCTGGAGCGCAGCCAGGCCGAACCGGACCAGCTGACGGACCAGCCTCCCGTGCTCGACGCCGAGGCTGTCGCCCTCGCCTACGGGCGGCAGGAACTTGAGGCCGATGGCGAGGACGAATCCGGGACCCTGCTGATGAACATGGTCCTCGGCAACGGCGCCCGGCTGTACGTCGACCATGCCCACCCCGAGTACTCCAGCCCGGAAGTGACCAGCCCGCTCGACGCCGTCGCCTGGGATGCAGCCGGCGACCTCGTGGCCCTGGCCGCGGTGCGCCGGCTGGCGGCCGATCCTGAACTGCCCCCATCAATCTTTACAAGAACAACACCGACAACAAGTCGGTCTCCTACGGCTCCCACGAGAACTACCTGATGCCGCGGAACGTCCCGTTCGGGGACATCGTCCGCGGGCTGACACCGTTCTTCGTCACCCGGCAGATTATCTGCGGGGCGGGCCGGGTCGGCATGAAACAGGACGGGTCACGCCCCGGGTACCAGATCAGCCAGCGGGCCGACTTTTTGAGACCGAAGTCGGCCTCGAGACCACCATCCGCCGCCCCATCATCAACACCCGCGACGAACCCCACGCGACGGCGGACAAGTACCGTCGGCTGCACGTCATCATCGGCGACGCCAATCTCAGCCAGGCCTCCAACTACCTCAAATTCGGTGCCACCGCGATGGTGCTGAGCCTGATCGAGGCGGGCCTGGCCCCCAAGCTTGAAGTCCACGAGCCGGTCGCCGCGCTGCAGGCCGTCAGCCATGACACCTCGCTGACGGCCACCCTGCGGCTGCTCGACGGGCGGCGGATCACCGCCCTGGACCTGCAGTGGATCTATTACGAAGCGGCCGCGAAGCATGCGCAGGACACCGGTGTCGCGGACGCGGTGGACGGGGACGGGCACACCCACCAGGTGCTGGAACGCTGGTCAGCGACGCTGACGGAACTGGGCAGCGACCGCGCGGCCGCCGCGTCCTCCGTGGAGTGGCTCGCAAAACTCTCCCTGCTGGAGGGCTACCGGGACCGCGACGGGCTGGACTGGGGCCACGCACGGCTGGGCCTCGTGGACCTGCAGTGGGCGGACATCAGGCCCGAAAAGGGGCTCTACTACCGCATGCTGGCACGGGACCGCATGCAGCGGCTCGTCGACGACGCCAGGATCCAGCGGGCGGTCACCGAACCGCCGTCGGACACCCGGGCGTTCTTCCGCGGCCGCTGCATCAGCCGTTTCGGAGCAGACGTGGTCGGCGCCAGCTGGGACTCCGTGATCTTCGATGTGCCCGGCCGCGGCAGGCTGCAAAGGGTCCCCACCCGGGAGCCGCTGCGCGGAACCGAGGCCCTCACCGGCGGGCTCTTCGCCCGCCACCGGGAGGCCGGACCGTTCCTCTCCGAGCTGTTGGGACTCCCACCCGGTTCCTAGGAACAAAGCGCCCCGCAGAGCCCCTGGCGTGGCAATATGGCTTACAGGAAGTCCCTCGCCACGAGGGACGGACAGAAGGAGAATACAATGGCAGGCCAGGAGCAGCAGCAGCCGAAGTCGCGGGACACCGAGGTCGAAGAAGACGTCCCCGCCGCCCCGCCGGCTCCCGCGGAGGGACAGGCGTCGGCCGCCACCCAGGGCGTCGACGATCTCCTCGATGAGATCGACGGAGTGCTGGAGTCCAACGCCGAAGAATTCGTCCGCGCGTTCGTTCAAAAGGGCGGCCAGTAGAACGGCCCGGGCACGGCGGCCTGCGGGTTGCGCCGGGACAGGGCTGAGGGCCGGAAGTCGTTGATTCACTACGTTGAGGGAGTGCACCAGTGCAGGAAACCACAGCCAACCAGGTAGCAGCCAACGCCACGTCCTCCTTCACAGAACATCTGCAACGCCAGCGCCCCGACCTGCTGCCGTTCGGCCGGCAGCTTCCGGCGGCCGCCCCGGCAGCGGGCGCAGCACAGCCCCTGCAGGCGCCGCACGGGACAACGATCGTCGCCCTGAGCTACGCCGGCGGGGTCCTGATGGCGGGGGACCGGCGCGCCACCATGGGCAACATCATCGCCAGCCGGCATATCGAGAAAGTCTTCCCGGCGGACCAGTATTCAGTGCTCGGCATCGCCGGAACGGCGGGCATCGCGCTGGACATCACCCGGCTGTTCCAGGTCGAACTCGAACACTACGAGAAGATCGAAGGGACGCTCCTGAGCCTTGACGGCAAAGCCAACCGGCTCGGCGCCATGATCCGCAGCAACCTGCCGATGGCGATGCAGGGCCTCGCGGTGGTCCCGCTGTTCGCAGGCTTCGACCGTCCCGCCGGCGTCGGACGGCTCTTCTCCTACGACGTGACCGGCGGCCGGTACGAGGAACAGGAGCACCACACCGTCGGGTCGGGCTCCATGTTCGCCCGCGGCGCGCTCAAGAAACTCTGGCGGCCCAACCTCTCCGAGCAGGACGCCGTCGCCGTCGCCGTCGAAGCGCTCTACGACGCCGCCGACGACGACTCCGCCACGGGCGGTCCCGACCCGATCCGGCAGCTGTGGCCGGTGGTTTACATCGTCAACCGAAGCGGTGCCTTCCGGGTTCCGGAGCGCGAGCTCGCGGCACTGGCCGGCACCATCATAGAGTCCAGGGCCCTGGCCCAGCGGGAGGCCTGAGATGACCCAGCAGTTCTACGTATCGCCCGAACAACTGATGAAGGACCGCGCGGATTTCGCGCGGAAAGGCATCGCGCGCGGGCGCTCCGTGGTGGTCATCAGCTGCCGCGACGGGATCGCCCTCGTGGCCGAGAACCCGTCACCCTCGCTGCATAAAATCGGCGAGATCTACGACAAGATCGCGTTCGCCGCCGTGGGCAAGTACAACGAATTCGAGAGCCTCCGCCAGGCCGGGGTGCGCTACGCCGACGTGCGCGGCTACTCCTACGACCGGGAGGACGTCACGGCCAGGGGCCTCGCCAGCGTCTACGCGCAAAGCCTGGGGGCGGTGTTCACGGCCGAACAGAAGCCCTTCGAAGTGGAACTGGCCGTGGCCGAGGTGGGGTCCTCCCCGGAAGAGGACCACCTCTACCGGCTGACCTTCGACGGGTCGATTGCCGACGAGAACGGCTTCATTGTGATGGGCGGCCAGGCGGACAAGGTCTCCGAGGCCGTCGCAGCCGGCTGGCAGGGCGAACTCGACTTCGCCGGCGCCATCAGGCTGGCCCTGGCCGGTCTCGTCGCGGACAAGGAAACCACCACGCTGCCGGCATCGGCCGTGGAGGTGGCCGTCCTGGACCGCGGCTCGGAAAGCAGCCGCGGCACCCGCCGCGCCTTCCGCAGGCTTGAGGACGCAGACATCACGGCATTGCTGGCTGAGGAGAACTGAGATGGACAAGCGCATTTTCGGCATCGAGACCGAGTTCGGGATTTCCTATTCAAGCCCGGAGTCCCGACCACTGGCCCCCGAAGAGGTGGCCCGCTACCTGTTCCGCAAGGTGGTGAGCTGGGGAGGTCCTCCAACGTGTTCCTGACCAACGGGTCCAGGCTGTACCTCGACGTCGGCTCCCACCCGGAATACGCCACCGCGGAGTGTGACGACCTCGCCCAGCTGATCGCGCACGACCGGGCCGGGAGCTGATCCTGGACGACCTCGTCGACGAAGCGCAGGAACGGCTCGCGGCGGAGGGCTTCAACGGCACCGTCTACCTGTTCAAGAACAACACCGACTCCGCCGGGAACTCCTACGGCAGCCATGAGAACTACCTCATCCCGCGGCGCGGGAATTCTCCCGGCTTGCCGAGATCCTGATCCCGTTCCTCGTGACCCGGCAGCTGATCGCGGGCGCGGGCAAGATCCTCAAGACCCCCACGGAGCCACGTTCGCGTTCTCCCAGCGCGCCGACCACATCTGGGAAGGCGTCTCCTCCGCCACGACGAGGTCCCGTCCGATCATCAACACACGCGACGAGCCGCACGCCGACGCCGAGTTCTACCGGCGGCTGCACGTGATCGTGGGCGACTCCAACATGTCCGAGACCACGGCGCTGCTCAAGGTGGGCACCGTTGACCTGATCCTGCGGATGATCGAGGCCGGGGTCATCATGCGCGACATGCGGATGGAGAATCCCATCCGCAGCATCCGGGAAATCTCCCATGACCTCAGCGGGCGCGCCCTGGTGCGGCTCGCCAACGGCCGGCAGCTCACCGCCCTGGAAATCCAGCGCGAATACCTGGGCAAGGTCACGGCCTTCGTCGCGGAGCAGGGCGCCCACAACGCGCACGTCCCGCTGATCCTGGACCTTTGGGAACGCACGCTCGACGCGATCGAAAGCGGCGACACGAGCAAGATCGACACCGAAGTGGACTGGGCCATCAAGAAGAAGCTCATGGACAACTACCGCGCCCGGCACAACCTTGGTCTCGACGCGCCCCGGATCGCGCAGCTGGACCTGACGTACCACGACATCTCGCGGACCCGCGGCCTGTACTACCTGCTGCAGTCCCGCGGGGCCGTGCGCCGCGTGGTGGACGACACCGCGGTCAAGGACGCGGTGGACGCCCCGCCGCAGACCACCCGGGCCAAGCTCCGCGGCGACTTCGTCCGCCGGGCGCAGGAACTCGGGCGCGACTACACCGTGGACTGGGTGCATTTGAAGCTCAATGACCGCGCGCACCAGACCCTGTTGTGCAAGGATCCGTTCCGCAGCGTCGACGAACGGGTGGAAGCCCTGCTGAACTCTATGGGCTGATACCCAGCTTTCCGCGTTATTCTGGAGGGGTGCCGTTCGCGGCCACGCTTGCTTTGCCGCTGGCACATGCCCGGCGAGGCGTCCATCCTGCCCCGACGAAAGTTCTTAAGTGCGCCGACTACTAGCAATTCTTCTTCCCGGACTGCTGCTGCTGACCGCCTGCGGCGGCGGCGAACCAGCCGCCCCGGAACCCACCAGCCAGTCCGCCGGCGAGACCGCCAAGCTGGACTCCCTCAAGCTGACGGAGAACGGCGACAAGAAGGCCCCCGGTGTTGAATTCACCAAGCCCCTCGACGTCAAGGAACCCACCGTCAAGGTGGTCACCGAGGGCGACGGCGACCGGGTCAAGGCCAACCAGATCGCCGGGATTTCCATCGTCGCCCTGAGCGGCAAGGACGGCTCCACCCTGGAGGACACGTTCCCGGAGGACCCGCAGGATCTCGAACTCAACGAGGCGCTCAAGACCGAGAGCCCCGTCATCTACAACGCCTTCGTCGGGTCGAAGATCGGCTCCCACCTGGCGCTGGCCGTTCCCGGCCAGGCCGCGGCAGAGGGCGCCGAGGCGCAGCCCACGCAGCTCCTCGTCGTCAAGGTCATCTCCGCCAAGGACGCACCCAAGGTGCTGGACAAGCCCGAGGGCGAGACCGTGACGCCGCCGGCAGGCCTGCCGACCGTCAAGGAAAACGACAAGGGCGTCCCGGAGATCTCCGTCAAGGGCGTAGCCGCCCCGAAGGCCCTGGTCTCCCAGGACCTCATCAAGGGCACCGGCCCGGAGGTCAAGGCGACCGACACCCTCACCGTGAACTACGTCGGCGTGGCACTGTCCAGCGGCAAGGTCTTCGACTCCAGCTTTGACCGCGGCGAGAAGACCTCGTTCCCGCTCACCGGCGTCATCAAGGGCTGGACCCAGGGCCTGACCGGAAAGACGGTCGGCTCCCGCGTGCTCCTGGTCATTCCCCAGGACCTCGCCTACGGCGCGAAGGGCCAGGGCGAGGCAAAGGGCGACCTCGTCTTCGTCGTCGACATCCTCGGCGTCAAGTAACCACCACACCTCACCACTCAAGCCACGTTAGAAGGAGTAACCATGTCATTTGGACAGCGCAACCTGGACCGCCAGAAGCCGGAAATTGAGTTCCCCGAAGGCGACGTGCCCACCGAGCTGGTCATCACCGACCTCATCGAGGGCGACGGCGCCGAAGCCAAGGCCGGCGACACCGTCTCCACCCATTACGTCGGCGTGGCCTGGTCCACCGGCGAAGAGTTCGACGCCTCCTGGGGCCGGGGCGCACCCTCGACTTCCGGGTCGGCGTCGGCCAGGTCATCCAGGGCTGGGACCAGGGCCTGCTGGGCATGAAGGTCGGCGGCCGCCGTCGGCTGGAAATCCCGTCCGAGCTTGCCTACGGCTCCCGTGGCGCGGGCGGAGCGATCGGCCCCAACGAGGCCCTGATCTTCGTCGTCGACCTCGTCGCCGTCCGCTAATCCCCACCGGCTCCCCGCCCTCGCAAGCTCGGGCCGGGGCCCTCGCCGGCGTGGGCCCACTCAGCAAAACCCTTGGCGGGCGCCCTGACCGGGCTCCGCCCTGATTTACAAAGCGCGGTAACAATCGGAAAAGTTCTTCCGGCTGTTACCGCGCTTTTGTCAGTTTCGGGCAGGGACTTTAGTACCCTTGCGGGGTGTCAGCCTCACGTACAGAACGCCTCCTAAACCTGCTCATCGCCCTGCTCAACACCACCTACGGCCTGCGCCGCAGCGAGTTGCGGGACAAGGTCTACCACGACTCCACCAGCACGGACGTGGCGTTCGGCCGGATGTTCGAACGCGATAAGGGCGAGCTGCGGCACTTCGGCTTCGACGTCGAGACCGTCACGGACAAAGGCTGGGGATCGGATGACCCCGCAACCACGCGCTACCGCATCGGCAAGGAATCCAACCGGCTTCCGGACGTGAGCCTCACTCCGGCCGAATGCACCGTGCTCATCCTCGCGGCCCAGCTGTGGGAGCACGCCGCGCTCGGCTCTGCGGCCGTCAACGCGGTCCGCAAACTGCAAGCCTCCGGGGGACTCGTCGACGCCGAACTCCCCGCCGGGGTCCAGCCGCGGATCCGTCCCGCCGGCCAGGCCTTCGAGGACCTTGTGGCCGCCATGCACGCCCAGCACCCCGTCACTTTCTCCTACCTCGCCGGCAGCACCGGCAAGGAAGAGGAGCGGCTGGTGGAACCGTGGGGCCTCGGCAGCCGCTTCGGCCAGTGGTACCTCGTGGCCCGGGACAGGACCCGCGGGGACAAGCGCTTCTTCCGCCTCTCCCGCCTGACGTCCGCCGTGACCGTCCTGGAGAAGGAGAGCTTCACCCCGCCGGCGGACTTCAACATGCGTGCCGAGCTGGCCGGGCTGGCGGAGCTGCCCGTCCGGACCGCCGTCGTGGACGTCCAGTCCGGCAGGCTGCACGGGCTCCGCACACGCGCCCTCCCCGACCCCGTACCGGAAGCGGGCGCCGGGCTGCCCGACGCCGGCCGCGACCGCCTCAGCGTGCCGTACCGCGACGCAGAGACCCTCGCCGAGGAACTCGCCTCCTACGGTCCACGGGTCCGTGTGGTGTCCCCGCCTGAGCTCCTCACCTCCGTGCGCCGCCGCCTGGCGGCCGCCGCGGGCTTCGCCTCGGCACCCGTCCCGCCTGTCGATGTCCCGGCCGCTTTCTCCGCCGTTTCCCCCGCCGGGGCAGCACCCGGCGCGGCCGCAAACGCACCTCAGAGGACCAGCTGGCCCGGATGCTGCAGCTGGTACCGTTCCTGGTCCACAACCAGGGCCTCCACATCAGCGAAGTGGCGGCGAAATTCGGAATCACCCGCCAGGAGCTGGAAGCGGACCTGCGGATCCTGATCTGTTCCGGGCTGCCCGAGGGCTACCCGGACGACCTGCTGGACATCCAGTGGGACGACGACCACGTCACCATCACCGAGGATCTCGACCTGAAGCGGCCGGTCCGTTTCACGGTCGAGGAGGCCTGCGCCCTGCTGACCGGGCTGGAGACCCTCAACGGCCTCCCGGAACTGGCAGAAGGAGGCACGCTGGAATCCGTCACGCTCAAGCTCATGGCCGCGGCGGGGAGGAAGGGCTCAAGGCGGCGGCCATTTCGGCCCCCGAAGTGGGGCCCGGCAACTCCGCGGCCCTGGAAACCGCGCGGGAAGCCATCCGGACCGGCACCCGGCTGCGGCTGCGCTACTTCTCACCTCTCCGGGATTCGGTCTCCGAACGGGACATTGACCCGCTGCGGCTCTATTCGCTGGACAACACGTGGTACCTCGAGGCCTACTGCCATTCCGCGCAGGGCCTGCGCAATTTCCGGCTGGACCGGATCGAGGCCCTGGAATCCACGGGTCTGCCCGTCTCGGAGTCGGCGAAGCCCGGTGACAGTTTCCCCGTCAAACTCTTCACCCCCAACGACGACGACGCGGTGGTGGTGATTGAACTCACCAGGCGCGGAGCGGGCCTCGCCGATGAGTACTACGCGGAGCGGACGGCCGCGCTGCCTGACGGCGGGCTGCTGGCCGAAATCCGCTTCGGCAGCACCGACTGGCTGCCCATGTTCGTGGCCCAGCACGGAGGGGGAGCGCGGATCCTGCACCCTGAAGAGCTGGCGGAAGCCTCCCGCGAGTGGCTGTCCGCCGCCCTCGCCCAATATGAAGACTAGCCGCGACGGCGGCTAGACTACTCAGCATGCCTTGGTGGTCCTGGATCGTGATCTGGATAGCGCTCGTCGCGCTGTCGCTGTTGTTCTTCGTTGTGCTTGGCGCCCGGTTGTTCCGGCAGTTCATGGCCACAGTCAAGGAACTCGAGGCAGCGGGGAGCGGTTCTCCGCTTTCCAGTCCGCGGCCGGTCACGCCGAAAACCCGGGAACCGGCGGCAGTGACGGAACCGAGGACAGCGGTTCGCCGCTGGAACCCGGATCCGCCGTTTTCGCGTCGCCGGTCCAGATGGGGCATGATTATCGCGCATCCAAGCACGCCCGCCAGGACGCCCGCCGCCAGCGGCGCATCCAGCGCAAGGCGGACCGCGGCCAGCCCCAGCGGCTGCGCGACATCGAATTCAGATAGACATAGACGTAGGATGTATTTCAACGAAAGGACCTCTTGTCATGAGGCTTGAAGGCTGGCATCTCATCATCATCATCGTTCTGGCACTGGTGCTTTTCGCTGCACCGAAGCTGCCCGGCATGGCCCGGAGCCTGGGCCAGTCGATGCGCATTTTCAAGTCAGAGGTCCGGGAAATGAAGAAGGACGGCGCCGCGGACGCCACTGACGGCTCCGAGCCGGTCGAAGGCAGGGTCGTGAACCACCCGAAGTCCGCCGGTACGGAGAACCGCGCCGGAGACGGAACCGACGTTCCGCCGCCGACCCGCGCCTAACACCGCGTGGCAGTAACCATGAGCCGCCGGTCGAACCCCGAGGGAGGATGGCGCTCCTCGACCACCTGAAGGAACTGCGGAACCGCCTCTTCAAGTCCGCGATCGCCGTCGTCCTCGGTACCGTCATCGGATTCCTCGTCTACCAGCCGATGCTGGAGGCGCTGATCAAACCGATCAGCGACCTCAACGAACACGAGGGCCGGCAGGCGACGCTGAACTTCGACGGCGTGGCGAGTTCTTTCGACCTTATGATCCAGGTCTCCGTCTTTCTGGGCCTGATCATCGCCAGCCCGGTCTGGCTGTATCAGCTGTGGGCCTTCATCGTCCCCGGCCTGCACAAAAGGAACGGCGCCTCGCGCTGTCCTTCGTGGCTGCCGCCGTTCCGTTGTTTGTGGGCGGAGTCCTGCTGGCCTGGCTGGTGCTTCCGAACGCCGTCAGGGTGCTGACCGACTTCACCCCTCCGGCGGCTCCAACTTCATCAGCGCCCAGGTGTACCTGTCCTTCGTGCTGCGGCTCCTGCTGGCCTTCGGCATCGCCTTCCTGCTGCCGGTGGTCCTCGTGGGACTCAACCTCGCCGGCATCGTCAAAGGCAAGCAGCTCGTCAAGAGCTGGCGCATCACCGTCTTCCTGGTCTGCCTCTTCGCGGCCATGGCCGCCCCGGAGCGGATGCGATGAGCATGTTCTACCTCGCCGGGCCCATGCTGCTTCTCTTCTTCGCCGCCATCGGCCTGTGTCTGCTCAACGACCGCCGCCGCGAACGGCGCGCCGTCAAACGCGCCGCCGAGACCGAAGCGACCGCGGGCCAGGCGACTCCCAGCTCCGAGCTGGAGAATCTGTAGCCTGCGGCGCACTAGGCTGGAACCATGTCCTCCATACCCGGGCCGGAATCGCCGTCTGAACGCTACCGAGCCAGTGCCGAGCGGGCCGCAGAAGCCAAAACCTATCTGGGCGGTTTCATCCGTACGCTCGCCTTCGAACTCGACGACTTCCAGCGCGAGGCCTGCCTGTCCTTGCAAGCCGGCCGGGGTGTCCTGGTGGCCGCCCCCACGGGTGCCGGCAAGACGATCGTGGGGAGTTCGCCATCTACCTCGCCCTCCAGCGCGGCCTCAAGGCGTTCTACACCACCCCCATCAAGGCCCTGAGCAACCAGAAGTACTCCGAACTGGCGGACAAGTACGGCGCGGACCGGGTAGGGCTCCTGACCGGCGATACCAGCATCAACGGCGACGCCCCGGTGGTGGTGATGACCACCGAGGTGCTCCGCAACATGCTCTACGCCGATTCCAGCACGCTGGCCGACCTCGGCTTTGTGGTCATGGATGAGGTCCACTACCTGGCGGACCGCTTCCGCGGCGCCGTCTGGGAAGAAGTCATCATCCATCTGCCCAGCGAAGTCCAGGTGGCCTCGCTCAGCGCTACCGTCTCCAACGCCGAGGAATTCGGCGCATGGCTGGACACCGTGCGGGGCCAGACCGACGTCATCGTGTCCGAGCACCGGCCGGTGCCGCTCTGGCAGCACGTCATGGTGGGCCGGAAGATCGTGGACCTCTTTGCCGGCGACACTACCTTCGACGAAATCGCACCCGCAGCCGGGACCGGGGCCGGGGCCGGGACGTCAGCCACCGTTTCCGCCACCGTGGACACGGCGGACCTCAGCGACCGGCCCGGCTTCGAGGTCAATCCTGAACTGCTGTCCATGGCCCGCGCGGAGAGCCAGATGAATTTCCGCGGACGGTTCGGGCACGGCGGCCGCAACCAGCGGCGCCAGCGGAACCAGCGCGACGACGCCCAGCAAGCGGGCCAGCGCAGCCCGGTCCGGAAGGCCAGCCGCCCCCAGGTCATCGCCAGCCTCGACCGGCAGGACCTGCTCCCGGCCATCACCTTCATCTTCTCCCGCGCGGGCTGCGATGCCGCCGTGGCGCAGTGCGTCGCCGCCGGGCTGTGGCTGACCACCGAGCAGGAACAGCTCATCATTGCCCGCCGCGTCGATGAGGCCGCGCAGGACATTCCCTCCGACGACCTGGACGTCCTGGGCTTCTGGAGCTGGCGCGACGGGCTGCTCCGCGGGCTGGCCGCCCACCACGCCGGCATGCTGCCCACCTTCAAGGAAGTCGTCGAGAAACTCTTCGTTGACGGGCTGGTCAAAGCCGTGTTCGCGACCGAGACCCTGGCGCTCGGCGTCAATATGCCGGCCCGTTCCGTCGTGCTGGAGAAGCTCGATAAGTTCAACGGCGAGGCGCACGTCAACATCACCGCGGGGAATACACCCAGCTGACCGGCCGCGCCGGACGGCGGGGATCGACGTCGAGGGCCACGCGGTGGTCCTGTGGCAGCCCGGCACGGATCCGGCCTCGGTCGCCGGCCTCGCCTCGCGGCGCACCTACCCGCTCAATTCCAGCTTCCGGCCCACGTACAACATGTCCATCAACCTGCTGGCACAGTTTGGCGGCCCCGGGCGCGGGAGATCCTCGAGTCCTCCTTCGCCCAGTTCCAGGCCGACCGCTCCGTCGTTGGGCTGGCGAAGCAGGTGCGCAGCCGCGAGGAGTCCCTGGCCGGCTTCAGCAAGGCAATGACGTGCCACCTCGGCGACTTCACCGAGTACTCCCGGATCCGGCGGGCGCTCACGGACACCGAGAAGAACGCGTCCAAGACCAGTTCCCGGGCCCGGAAGTCCGTCACCGAGGACTCCCTGAGCCGGCTGCTCCCCGGCGACGTGGTGGATGTCCCCACCGGGCGGGCGCCCGGGCTCGCCGTGGTCCTCAGCTCAGACCACCACTCCCGCGAACCGCGGCCGGCGGTCATGACCCTGGACAACCAGCTGCGGCGGATCGGCACCCAGGATGTCGAAGGCCCCCTGGCCCCGATCACCAGGGTCCGGATCCCGAAATCCTTCAACGCCAAGGTGCCCAAGTCGCGGCGGGATCTTGCGTCCTCGGTCCGCAACGCCCTGCGGGAGAACCGGCCGCCCGCCCCGCCGAGCCGGAACGACGACTTCGGCCGCGCCGCGGCGCTCCCGGACCAGGAACGGAAAATCACGGAACTGCGCCGGGAGCTCCGCGCGCACCCGTGCCATGGCTGCAGTGAACGTGAGGACCACGCGCGCTGGTCGGAGCGCTACTGGAAACTCCGCCAGGAGACCGACGGGCTGGTCCGCCAGATCCAGGGGCGCACCAACACCATCGCCAAGACCTTCGACCGGGTGTGCGGCGTGTTGTCCAGCTACGGTTACCTGGAAACCTCCGACGCCGGTGTGCTCACCATCAGTCCCGACGGGCAGCGGCTGCGCCGGATCTACGGCGAGAAGGACCTGCTGATATCCCAGTCCCTGCGGCTGGGCGCCTTCAACGACCTCGACGCCGCCGAAGTGGCCGCGCTGGCCAGCGTCCTGGTCTACCAGGCCAAACGCGAGGACCGCGGGCTCCGGCCCAAGATGCCGAGCGTCTCCCTGGAGTCCGCCGTCGACGTTGTGGTGCATGAATGGTCCGCCCTGGAGGACATCGAGGAAGCGAACAAGCTCCCCCTGACCGGTGAACCCGAACTTGGCCTGGTCTGGCCGATTTTCAAGTGGGCCAAGGGCAGGCACCTTCAGGACGTCCTCAGCGGGACGGACCTGGCCGCCGGCGACTTCGTCCGCTGGGTGAAGCAGGTCATCGACCTGCTGGACCAGCTGGCTAAAATCCCGTCCCTGGACCCGCGGGTCGCCCGGCTGTGCGGGGAAGCGATCAAACTCATCAAACGCGGCGTCGTCGCGTATTCCTCCGTGGCCTGACCACCGCGGCCGTTCCTCCGGCCGCCCCACGACGTCGAACAGGCCCCGGCCCGCACGGGCCGCCAGTTTTTGCCGCCAGTTATTAAGGAGTCCCCGACCCATGACCGAATCACCGGCCACCCCCGCACAACGCAAGCTGACGATGTACCGCAACGGTTCGGTCTACACCGCCGCCGATCCCTTTGCGACGGCGATGCTGGTCGACGGCGACACGGTTGCCTGGGTCGGCTCCGAGCAGGCAGCAACGTCGATTACCGATTCGGCCATGGAGGTCATTGACCTGCACGGCGCCCTGCTGGCGCCCGGTTTCGTCGATTCCCACGTCCACCTCACCGAGACCGGCATCGCCCTGGACTCGCTCCAGCTCGGTGAGGTCCGCTCCGCCCGGGAACTGCTCGCCGCCGTCGCCGGCTTCTCCGCCTCCGCGTCCGGCGCGGGCGGCGCTGTCCTGGGCCATGGCTGGGACGAGACGCAGTGGGCGGACCCCGCCCTGCCCTCCCGCGAAGAACTCGAACGAGCCGCCGGCGGGAGGACCGTCTACCTCTCCCGCATTGATGTGCACTCCGCGCTCGTCTCGTCCACGCTGGCGGCGGCCGCCGGCCTCGACGGTATGGACGGCTCCGGCTCTGGCGGCCAGGTCAAGCGGGCCGCGCACACCGCTGCCCGGCTGGAGGCACGGCGGCTGCCCGCCGCGGCGCTCCGCGGCTACCAGCAGCGGGCCCTCGCCGAGGCGGCCGCCAACGGCTACGTGGCCCTGGCGGAGATGGCGGCCCCGCACATCGGCAGCATCGAGGACTTGCAGCTTGCCGCCGGATGGAACTCCGGTCCGGACGCCGTTCCGGAGATCCTTCCCTACTGGGGCCAGCTGGCCGACTCCGCCGAACATGCCCGGTCCATCCTCGACGGACTGGGCGTACCGGTGCTCGGGCTGGCGGGGGACCTGAACATTGACGGTTCCATCGGGTCGCGGACCGCGGCGCTGCGCGCGGACTACAGCGACGCGGCGGGGAGCGCGGCAGCCTGTACCTCTCCGCCGCCGAGGCGGCGGCCCACCTCGCGGCGTGCTCGCTGCTGGGGGTCCAGGCCGGGTTCCACGTCATCGGGGACGCAGGCCTCGACGCCGCCCTGGTGGCACTGGATCTGGCGGCAGCGGAAGTCGGCGAACAAAAGTCCGGGCCGCGGGCCACCGCCTCGAGCACGTCGAGCTGGCCGATGCGGAATCCATCAGCCGGCTGGCCAGATACTCCGTGACGGTCAGCGCACAGCCCGGCTTCGATGCGGCCTGGGGCGGAGACGCCGGCCTCTACGGGCAGCGGCTCGGACCCCGGCAGCACGGCATGAACCCCTTTGCCTCCTTCTACGCCGCCGGCGTGCCGGTCTGCTTCGGCAGTGACAGCCCGGTTACCCCGTTGCGGCCCTGGGCCAGCGTGCGGGCCTGCCTGCAGCACAACAACCCCGCCGAACAGATCTCCGCCCGCGCCGCCTTCCTCGGACACACCCGGGCCGGCTGGCGGGCAGCCCGGTACCGGAACCCGATGGCCGGCCAGCTGGTACCCGGCGCTCCGGCCAGTTTCGCCGTCTGGGAGGTCGAGGAGCTGATGGTCCAGGTGGCGGACGGCAGGGTCCAGTCCTGGAGCACGGATCCCCGCGCGCGGACGCCGCTGCTTCCCGCGCTGGACACCGGCTCCGAACCGGTCTGCCTGCAGACCGTGAGGGACGGCCTGGAACTGTACTCCTCCGGCTCGCTCCGGAGCTGACGCCCGGCGCTGGACCAATGGGCCGGCACCGAAACTTGGTCCGCCGCAATGCTGACCTGACCTGCGGCGATGGATGAAACGGCAGGTCACGGAGCGGTTGACAGATCTGGGCGTGCCCGTAGCATTGAGGGGCAACGGAGGGTTGTGCAGGCCGCAGCCTCCGGACGTCCCCGGTCAGTTCCAGGTTGCCGCCCGCGCGGTAGCTTCCTTGGTCGTGGCCATGGGTATTCCCAGGGGCGGGTCCACTTCGCAGCAGAAAACGGTTCGGCGGCGTGTTTCGCGTCCCGCCGATACTGGCCCGAAGCGGGTGGACCTGCCCCGGGAACCGGCTTCGGCCTGCGCGGGCCCGGCGACTCCCTATAATGGAAAGTTGCGCCGTGTGTCCGCTATCCGCAGACCGCCCGGCGCTTGACCGCTCCCTTCAAGGAAAGGCCCGCTGTGCGTGTCCTCACCATCATCCCGACCTACAACGAGCTGGAATCGTTGCCCAAGACGCTCGGGCGCCTCCGCACGGCCGTGCCAGGCTCCGACGTCCTGGTTGTCGACGACAACAGCCCTGACGGTACCGGGCAGCTGGCGGACCGCTTCGCCGCAGAGGACAGCCAGGTCCATGTCCTGCACCGCGCGGGTAAGGCTGGCCTGGGGGCCGCCTACATCGCCGGCTTCAAATGGGGCCTCGACGCCGGATACGACGTCCTCGTCGAAATGGACGCCGACGGTTCGCACCAGCCGGAGCAGCTTCCCCAGCTGCTCGAAGCCGTGGAACAGGGCGCCGACCTCGCCATGGGCTCCCGCTGGGTCCCGGGCGGCAGCGTCGTCAACTGGCCGCTGTACCGGCAGGCGATTTCGCGGGTGGGCAGCACCTACGCGCGGATCATGCTGGGCGTGAAGATCAAGGACGTCACCGGCGGTTTCCGTGCGTTCCGCCGGAGCACGCTGGAGAAACTGAACCTGGACACCGTCGACTCCGTCGGGTACGGCTTCCAGGTGGACCTGGCCTGGCGCGTCGCCAAGCTCGGGCTGACGATCGTCGAACGCCCCATCACCTTCGTCGAGCGTGAGCTGGGTGCTTCGAAGATGAGCGGGAACATCGTGGTCGAGGCAATGATCAATGTCACCAAGTGGGGCCTGACGGCACGCTGGAACACCCTCACCGGGAAACTGCCCCGCAAGGTCACCGACAGGTTCACCGGCAAGTCCACCAGCAACAAAGCCTAGGCGCTGCCGGCAAACCAGGGCCGGGCCCGCGCCGTCTGTCATGACGGTGCGGGCCCGGCCTTTAACGCAACGCGGGGTCACTTCCGGCCCATCCGATGCATCAGAATGGGCCGGAAGTGACCCCGCGTTGCTTGAAGTGGCTGGTGCGCGGTCTGCCTAGGCTGAGCGGCGTTCGCCGCGCCGTTCGCGCAGGATCGTGAGGCGGTCCTCGAGGATCTGCTCGAGTTCAGGCAATGAGCGGCGTTCCAGGAGCATGTCCCAGTGCGTACGGACTGCCTTCTCGTTGAGGTTTACGGGGCGTTCGCCGTCGACGAGCAGGGCTTCCTTGCCTGTCTTCGATACCCAGACCGGGGGATTTCCGCTTCGGAAGAGAAGGTCACGAACACCTGTTCGCCGTCCTCGCAACGGTACTCAACACGCTGGCGCGGAGCCGGTTCGACACCGGATTCGGTTTCCATGCTCTGTGCGCCAAGGCGCATACCCCGCAGGCTGCGATCGCTCATCTTTTCTCCCTCTATTCGGTTCGCAGGGTCATGCCCTGCGTTCGCCGGGGCCGCGAGGCCGCACCGGACTGCTGTTTGCATTGCGCTGAATCACCGGATATCACCGGATTTCACAGAACCCGCACGTGAAAAGTCGTCACAGGATTCAACGCTTAGAGAAGCTAAATTGTTCCGCCCGAGTGAACCAGCCGGACAAATACTCAACTATACGGGTAACGGACACCCCGGTAAAGCCTGCGTCCCGGCGTCGGCCGTTCCGGGCAGCAGAACGGGGAGGCATCCGCCGTGCGGATGCCTCCCCGTTCCTGCGCGTTCCTAGGCCTCCGGCGTGGCCGGGATGCCTGCGGCGCCGGAGGCAGTTCCAGCTGCCGGTGCCGGCGAAGCCGCCCGGGCCGGCGCGGGTTCCGCTGCGGCGTCGGAGTCCGGACCGAACAGGCTGTCGTTGGGCTGGCCGTCCTTGCTGCCGCCCAACGCACTGCCGATGCCCTTGAGGGCTTCGCCGACTTCGCTGGGAATGATCCACAGCTTGTTTGCGGAGCCCTCGGCGATTTTCGGGAGGGTCTGCAGGTACTGGTAGGCCAGGAGCTTCTGGTCCGGGTTGCCCTTGTGGATGGCGTCGAACACCTTCTGGATGGCTTGCGCCTCGCCGTCGGCGCGGAGGATCGCCGCCTTCGCGTCGCCCTCGGCTTTCAGGATGGATGACTGACGCTGGCCCTCAGCGGTGAGGATGGCGGACTGCTTGGTGCCTTCCGCGGTCAGGATGGCGGCGCGGCGGTCACGTTCGGCGCGCATCTGCTTCTCCATGGAGTCCTGGATGGAGTGGGGCGGATCGATCGCCTTGAGCTCCACCCTGGAGACACGGATGCCCCAGCGGCCGGTTGCTTCGTCCAGCACACCGCGGAGTTGTCCGTTGATCTGGTCGCGCGAGGTCAGGGCCTCTTCGAGGTTCAGGCCGCCGACGACGTTTCGCAGCGTGGTGGTGGTGAGCTGCTCGACCGCCTGGATGTAGTTGGCGATCTCGTAGGTGGCCGCACGCGCGTCGGTCACCTGGAAGTAGACCACCGTGTCGATCGAGACGACGAGGTTGTCCTCGGTGATCACGGGCTGCGGCGGGAAGGAGACCACCTGTTCACGCAGGTCAAGCAGCGGCAGCAGCCGGTCCACGAAGGGGATCAGGATCGTGAGGCCGGGGTTCAGCGTGCGCTGGTACTTGCCCAGCCGTTCGACGACGCCGGCCCGGGCCTGCGGAACAATCCGCACCGACCGGACCAGCACGATTATTACGAACGCAACGAGAACCAGCAGCACGATTGCGACTGCGATATCCATACATCACCTATTCCCCAGATTGGTCTTGCTATGGTCTGCGGCGGTGTGCCGCCGCATGCCCGGCGCCGGTGTCGGCCGCCGGAATACTTGTGGGCGCTATTGAGTTGCGGTTTCCGGCTGCGGCGCGACCACCGCGGTGGCGCCGTCGATCGCACTGACGACCGCATGTTGTCCGGGTGCCAGGACTCCGGTCTCCGAGCGGGCGCTCCAGACGTCACCGCCGATCTTGACCAGGCCTCCGCTGGCGCTGACCGGCTCCATCACAAGGGCGGATTCGCCGATCAGGCGTTCGACATTGCTCCGGCGGTCGGCCGGACCCTTGTGGAGGTGTTTGAGGGCGACGGGCCGCACGAAGCCGATCATCAGCAGGGAAACCACGCAGAAGGCCACGATCTGCAGGCCAAGGTCGGCCCCGGCCAGCGAGGCGACCAGCCCGGCGAGGGCTCCGCCGCCGAGCATGATGAAGAACAGGTCCAGGGTGATCATTTCCACCACGGCAAACACGAGGAAGACCGTGAGCCACAGGGCCCACCAGTTTTCGGGTAGCCATTCAAACATCGTTTCCCCTTCGCCACGGGGCTGCAGGCGCAGACCCTCAGTAACTGTCTTTCCATACTAAGCCGAACGGCAACACCAGCGGAGGGCAGCGGAAATCAGGTGGAGAACGTGGCCAAGTCGTTACCTCCGGGTCTGCCCGGGGATCAGCGGCGGGTCTCGAAAACGCTGATCCGGAACCGGGCGGACACGGCCGTGAGCGGGGAGCACGGCAGCGAGGGACGCTAGCGCGCCGCGGTCCAGGTGGTGCCCGGCCGGGCCCATGAGGGCCAGCCGGGCGACGTCGTCGGGGGACAGCGAGAGGTGTACGTCCAGGATGTCGGTGGAGAGCGCCGCGAAGTGTCCTTCGAGCGAGGCGGCAAGCCGTTCGTTCTTCGCGGGGTCGATGCCGAGCATGCCGGTCTGGCCGGCCACCTCCGCAAGGTGTCCCGGCCGCGGCGTCACGACCACGAGCCTTCCGCCCGGGCGCAGCACCCGGGCGAACTCCGGGGCGTTGCGCGGAGCGAACACCACGGTGATGACGTCGACGGCGTGGTCGGCCAGTGGCAGCGGCTGCCACACATCGCCGACGACGTTGACGGCGTCCGGGTTCAGCCGGGCGGCCCGGCGAAGCGCGAACTTAGAAATATCCAGGCCGATGGCTCCGGGGCGTACCCCGTCCCGCGCCAGCCGGTCCAGCAGAACCCGGAGGTAGTGACCGGTCCCGGTTCCGGCGTCCAGGACCGTGCCCGGGCTTTGCGCCGCGGCACCGGCGAGGGCCGCGGCCGCCCGCTCCGCCACGGCATCGGCCAGGGGCCGGTAGTGGCCGGCGGAGAGGAAGTCGTAGCGTGCCGCCACCATGTCGGCGGTGTCCGCCTCGAAAACGGTGCCTTTGCCGACGAGGAAGTTGAAGTATCCCTGCTTGGCCGCGTCGAAGCTGTGCCCGGCCGGGCACGCAAGGGAACGGCCGGCGGCGTCGCTGAATCCCAGCGGGTCCCGGCAGACCGGGCACAGCAAGGACGTGGCGGACTCGGCGGGCATACTGTCCATCCTAGGGGCGACGGCGTCCGGGGGCCGTCCGGACGAACCTGCACAGCGGCCGGATGCGACCGCGCCGCCACGGGTCCGGACCCGCCGACGTGAGCTATTTCACTACCGGGAAGACTGCGGCTAGGCTCGCTCACGTGAAATCCGAACATCTGCCGCTGCTCAAGTCCGTCTCCGCCCCCGCCGTGCATCCGGACGGCGGCCGCGCCGTCGTGTCGGTGCTGCGGCCCGACTTCGACGCCGAGGCTTACGTCGGCCAGTTGTGGACGGTGCCGCTGGACTCCCCACCGAACCCCGGCCGCGCCCCGCGCCGCCTGACCCGCGGATTCCGCGACACCGCCCCGGACTTCTCGCCGGATGGCCGCGTGCTGGCGTTCCTGCGGGCCGCCGACGGCGGCAAACCCCAGCTCCACATCGTGGAGGCCGACGGCGGCGAGCCGCAGCCCGTCACCGACGCGCCGCTGGGCGTGTCGGCGTTCGCCTGGTCGCCCGATTCCCGGCGCATCGTCTATGGCGCCCGGGTGCCGGACGACGGCCGCTACGGCAGCACCGACGGGGTCTCCGCAGGCGGCGAGGACGCCCGGCTGATCACTGACTACCAGTACCGGATGAACGGCGTCGGATACACCTCGGACAAACCGGTTCAACTGTTCCTCGTGGAGGTTCCGGATACCGGGGCCGAACCCAAGGTGGCACCCAAGGGCCGGGCGTTGAAGGCCGCAGCAGCGGGCGAGGGAACACCCGGCCGCGGCAACGCCGGCGGAACCGCCGCATCCGCCGGACTGCTGCCGGCCGCGCAGCAGCTGACCACCGCCGCCACCGACCACAACGGCGCATGCTTCGGCGCCGACGGACAAACCATCTACTTCACGGCCGCCCTGCATGAAGGCAGCGACGCCGATCTTGCCACCGGCATCTACCGCCTCACGGTAGGCGACGGCGCCGGGGAGCGGACCCGGAGGCCGTCGCCCCGGCCAATACCGGCCGGCAGTCCGTCCACGCCGTCCGCCAGTCGGAGGACGGGCAATGGATCTTCTTCCTCGCCCAGGACCTCGGCGAGTCGGGCCAGGACTTCGTGGCGCGCAACACGGCGCTCTATGTGATGCCGTCCGGCGGCGGGGACGCCACACGCCTCAGCGACGTCGAGACCATGGACCTCGGCTGCAACGGCAGGATCGAACTGCGCGGGCCCGATTCCGCGCTGCTGCTGAACAACGCCCGCGGCACGGTCGAGCTGCACGAGTTCCGGCCCTCCGGGAACCACCAGGCGCTGGTCCAGGGCGAACGTGCCGTCACCGGCGCCGCAGCCCGCGGTGGATCGCTCGTGGTCAGTTTCGCCGACGCGGCGACCGCCGGGGACGTGGCGGTGCTCGACGGCGGGCAGCTCCGCGTCCTGACGGATTTCTCCGCACCGCTCCGCTCGGACGCCGGAATCGTTGAGCCTCTCGAGCTGACGTTCCCTTCAGCCGACGGCTACCCCGTCCACGGCTGGCTGGTGAGGCCGCCGGGCCAGGGCCCCCACCCGGTCCTGCTGAACATCCACGGCGGCCCGTTTGCCCAGTTCACCGGGGCCCTCTTCGACGAGGCCCAGGTCTATGCCGCGGCCGGCTACGCCGTCCTGATGTGCAACCCGCGCGGTTCCGCAGGCTACGGCCAGGCCCACGGGCGGGCCATCAAGGAAAAGATGGGCACCCTGGACTTGCAGGACGTCCTGGCCTTCCTCGACGGCGCGCTCGGCAAATCCGAGGACCTTGACGAGGGCTCGCTCGGCATCATGGGAGGCTCCTACGGCGGCTACCTCACCGCCTGGACCATCAGCCACGACCACCGTTTCAAAGCTGCCATCGTGGAACGTGGGTTCCTGGATCCCGTGAGTTTCACCGGCTCCTCCGACATCGGCTGGTTCTTCGGCGGGGAGTACACCGGCCGCACGGCCGAACAGATGGCCGCGCAAAGCCCGATGGCCCGGGTGGACGAGGTCCGCACGCCGGCCCTGGTCATCCACAGCGAAGAGGACCTCCGGTGCCCGGTGGAACAGGGCCAGCGGTATTTCACCGCGCTCAAACAGCTTGGCGTGGAGGCCGCGTTCCTGGTCTTCCCGGGGAGAACCACGAACTCTCCCGGTCCGGGACGCCGCACCACCGCAAGCAGCGCTTCGACCACATCCTGCAGTGGTGGGCCCGTTACCTTCCGACGGCGGAGAACCCGGCGCCGGCGTCCCGGCACTGAGGCGACACACAACGCAGTTGGCGCGGTGGCACCTGCCGGGGCCCATCCGGCGGATCAGGCGCCCGGCAGGAACCCCAGTTCCTGCCGGGCGAGGCTGATATCGGGCTGGGACCAGCGGGCGGAGTACTCGGCGTTGTTGCTGATGGACCGCAGCTCGGCCCGGTCCAGATACAGGATGCCGTGCAGGTGGTCCGTTTCATGCTGGACAATCCGCGCCTGCCAGCCGCTGAACTCCCGCTGCTGCGTGCTTCCGTCCGGGGCCGTGAAGTCGAGCCGCACCGCTTCGGGCCGGACGACGGCGGCCTGCAGTCCGTTCAGGGACAGGCATCCTTCGTAGAACGCCACGGCGGAAGCGCCCTGCGGCGCGAAGGACGGGTTCAGCATGGCGAAGAACGGCAGCGGCTCCCGTCCGCGGACGGCGGCGACCTCGGGATCGACGTCGAACTGGTCCTCCAGGACTGCGATCTGCAACGGAATGCCGAGCTGCGGTGCCGCCAGTCCGACGCCGGGCGCCTTGTGCATGACGCTGCGCATGAGGTCGAGCAGCTGGCCGAGTTCGGCGTCGTTCAGCTGGCCGGTGAAGGGCGCTGCGAGCTGCCGGAGCACCGGATGTCCCGCCTGGACGATGGTGGGGAGCACCCCGGCGGTCAGGACCTGCTGGACGGTTTCGTGGATGCGGGCGGCGCTGTAGTCAGTCGGCTTGGCGTCAGGAGACATGCCAACAGACTACTGGCGTCGGCAGGCCGTTGAAACAAAGTCGTGGATGCGTCCACGGAGCATGGCACCGGCGTCGATTTTCACCACGCCGTCGCGTCCGCCGGCGGACACCCTGAGCGGCAGCAGGGTGCCCACCTTGTCGTCCGCAATGGCGTGCGGATCGCAGCGTGCGGGCCGGATCCCCAGCCGGAAGTGGCGGATGACCCCGCCGGCGTGGACCGCGACGGAGTGCGGCCAGGGAGCGGCCGGGTCTTCGTCAATCAGGGTGGTCCCGTCGATCCGGTGGAGGGTCAGGGTTCCCGACGGACCGGGATGCGTGGAACCAGGGGTGCTCCGCGGGGTGATGGCGAGCCCCAGCACGGCACGTTGCCCGTCGGCCGACACTTCCAGTTCCGGTTCCAGCCGGATCCCGGCGACGGCGGAGACCGCCAGGGCGAGGCACATTTCCGCGTTGTTCCGGCTCAGCACGCCATAGGGGTCGGTGGCGGGCACCGTCGCTGCGGGCCCGGTTGCCTTGGTTTCGGCCAGCTGCAGTGCCACCGTGGCTTCCACGTTCGGTCCTGTGGGGAGAGGTCCGCAGTCGGGGGCGTTCAATGGTGCGGGCAGGATCTTCGTCTGGCCCGGCGGCAGTTCGATTCCGCCGGGTGTCGCCGGCCATTCGATGGTGCCGGAGAACAATGGGCTGGCCGCACGAGCGCCGAGCACGGTCACGGGGCGGGCGGTGGTGTTTGTCAGCTGGATGGCGATGATCCGGCGGCTGTAGTTGTCGCGCAGCTGGTTGATCTCGGCGGTGACCGGTACGTCGGTTCCGGGCGAACCTGCCGCTGCCGGGGACGTCGCGGAAGGTTCGCCGGGAACTGACGTGCCCGCGCTGCAGGACACCGTCGCGGCGATGGCCGCCGTGGCCGCCGCAGCGATGAACGACCTGAAGAATCCGGTTCCGCCGGCCGGACGTCGGAGCGGGGGACTCGGAGTTGGGGGTCACAGCCCATGGGGTCAGTGTATTCCCGGCGCGGGGGCCGCGTGTCCGGCGCCGGGCGGGCGTTTTCGGTTAGTCTCGAGCCATGAGGTCACCCACCCCTTGGACTGCGTCCTCGGCCTGTTGAACGCTCTGGAAACCGGCGGTGGGGCACAGGACATCGCCCCGTTCCTGGCCGCGGACTACACCCTGACCGAGGCGCCCCACCTGCTGGCCCCGGCCGGAGCGACCCGGAACCGCGACGAGGCCCTCGCGGGTGCGGCTGCGGCCCCCGACGTGGTCTCGGGGCAGCGCTTCGACGTGCGGCGCACCACGTGTGAAGGCACACGTGTGGTGGTGGAAGCCGAGTGGACGGCCACCGTGCTGGTGGACCTGCCGCACTGGGACGCCGGAGAGATCATCCGTGCCCGGATTGTGTCTGTCTTTGAGGTCCGGGACGGCCGGATCGTCAGCCAGGACAGCTACGACTGCTACTTCACGCCCGCCTGAGTCGACCTGCCGGGGTCTGTCACTGCACGGATTGTCATTGCATTGCCGGTTATTGCATGGTGAAGCGGCGTGCCACGAATCCGTTGACGGCGGGTACCGAAGCTGCCGCAGCCAGGGCACCGTTCCGCACAGACCAGGGTCCGGCCGGCAGGGGCCGCCCCAGCGCCATGTTGATTTCGGACTGCCGGGCAGCCCGGGCGGCGGCAGCCATGCGGCCGCGTTCGAAGGTCCGGAGCGCCGTCCCCACGTGCGACCCGTGCAGCGATGCGAGCACCACCGGGGCCAGGGCGGCAGCATCGAGCCAGCCCAGGTTCATGCCCTGACCTCCGATGGGGCTGATCTCGTGGGCGGCGTCCCCGATCAGCACCGTGCGGCCGGCCACCATCCGGCCGGCCAGCCGTGAGCGGACGCCGAAGCTGCTCAGCATGCTGTTGCTCGCGGGGTCGACGTCGATACCGGTCCGTTCCCGGATTCTGTGCCCGAGCCAGCGGGCGTCTCCGCCACTGCCGGAGGCCGCGAGGCGGACCACCCAGCGGCGCAAGTTCCCCGGCAGCGGAAAGGACTCCACGATCCCCTCGGATTCCAGGAACAGGGCTGCGTCGGGACCGTACCCGGTGGTGTCGGCGAAATCGCCCATCAGGTAGCGGTCCGGATAGTCCTTCGCGCGGACCGGAACACCGAGCTGCGGGCGGATGGTGGAGCGGACGCCGTCGGCGGCGACCGCGACGGCCGCCGTGTACCGGACCTCCCCGGCTCCCACCGTGGCGTCCACGGTGACCTGGCCGCCGTCGTCGTGCAGCCGTGTGACCCGGACACCCCGGTGCAGGGCTGCGGGGTCAAGCTGCCGGACACGCTCTTCCAGGATGGCCCCCGTCCGGGCCTGCGGCAGGGACAGGACAAACGGGAAACTTTCGGAGACGCCTGCAAAGGACATCTCCGCGAGCGTCCTGCCGCCGCCGACGGCGCGGCCGCGCCTGATCGGAACCCCTCCGCCACGAGGGCCGGCGCCACGCCGATTCGCTGGAGCGCGTCCAGCGACGGGGGTGGATGCCGATCGCCCGGGAGTGCGGTTCGGCGCCGGTCCGCTGCTCCAGGACCCGGACGCTCACGCCCTGTTGGAGCAGCAGCGCTGCCATGAACAGTCCCACCGGCCCGCCGCCGATCACCAGGACATCAACCACGGGCGGCCTGGTCGAGAACCAGCAGGTTGCGGAACGGGGCGCGCCGGAGGACCTTCCAGCCCGGGGAGCGGCGGCCTGGAGCTCCAGGTCGGTGTAGCTGCGGCGGATGGAGGTGAGGCCGTCCTGCCTGATGTAGGAGCCCGTGAAGGGCAGCGCGCCGGCGAAGAAAAGGGCGTAGGCGGCCGGGCTGCGCCGGAGGTCGTTGTGGATGACCCTGCCGTGGCACAGCCCCGCCGATTCGGCCAGGAACACCGGAAGCTCGTCCTCCGACAGGTGGTGGAGGACATGGTTGGACACCACCAGGTCGAAGCTCTGGCCCTCGCCGGCGAGGTCGGCCGCCGTGGCCTGCCGGAACCTCACGCCCGAGCCCTGGTGGCGTTCTGCGGCGAAGCGGCTGGCGCGCGGATCGGGATCGATCGCCGTGATTTCCAGGCGGAGCCCGTCCCGGGCGGCCCAGCGGGAGAGCATCACCGGCACGTCGCCGCCCCCGCAGCCGATGTCCAGCAGCGTGGCCGGCGCGCTCTGGCGGAGGCGGGGCCTGAGCTGGCGGAGGTAGATGCCCCGCCAGCCGGAGACGGCCCGGTTGACCAGGGCAAACTGGGCGTAGGTGCGGTCCAGCTTGTCCGGGTCGCAGCCGGGCAGGTCCATTTGCTCGACGGCGTGGGCCGCACGGTCCCGCAGCAGTTCCACCGGTCCTCAGGCCAGGGCCGATTCCGGCTGGGCCGAGGGGAGGGCGGCCGCCTCCCGGGCCGATTGGGTCGCCTCGTCGCGGGCCGGGCTGGTGAGTTTGGTGAACAGCGCGGTCTCCACGGTCAGTCCGGGCCCGAACGCCATGGAGCAGATCCGTTCCCCGCCGCCGTCGTCGGTCTCGGCCGACGGCTGGTCGAGGATGTGCCGGAGCACGAACAGCACGGTGGCGCTGCTCATGTTCCCGTAGTTGCGCAGGGTTTCCCTGGCCGGGACCAGCTGCTCGTCGCTCAGGTCCAGCCTGGACTGCACCTTGTCCAGGATGCTGCGGCCGCCGGGGTGGATGGCCCAGTGCCGGATGTCCCGGTAGGGGAGTCCCAGCAGGGCGCGTTCCCGGGAAAGGAGCGGTTCCAGGGCGCCGATGATGTGGTCGTCGATGATGTGCGGGACGTAGTTGCCCAGGACCATCTCGAAGCCTTCGTCGCCGATATTCCACGCCATGGATTCCTCACCGACCGGCGTCAGGACCGTCTCGAAGTGGTCCAGCTGCATCAGGGCAGGCTGGTCGGGGTCCTCACGGGCAGTCACGATGGCCGCTGCCGCGCCGTCGGCAAAGAGCGCCGACCCCATGATGGTGTCCGGATCGTTCGAGGTCCGGACATGTAGGGAGCAGAGTTCGGCACAGACCACCAGCACAACGGCGTCCGGATCCGCCTCGCAGAACGATTTGGCCGCCCGCAGCGCAGGAAACGCCGCATAGCAGCCCATAAAGCCCAAATGGTAGCGCTGCACCGCGGGATTCAGGCCGAGGGCCCGGACGATTTTGTAGTCCGGTCCGGGGTTGAAAAACCCGGTACAGGAGACCGTGACGAGGTGAGTTATGTCAAGTAAAGTGATTCCGGGGCTGGCATCCAGGGCCTTCCGGGCCGCCTCAATAAAGAGCTTGGTGGCCTCGGTGGCGAAGATGTCATTGCGCACCTTCGTGCTGGGACTAAGCAAAAGCCCCGTGCCGGCGTCGAAAAACCGCGGATTCTCCGCCCGGTGATCCTTCGTCAGTTCGGCAACAGCCGTGTAGCGGGTGTCAATGGCGGCGGAGTCAAAGCATGTGCCGACCAATCGGGTGCCCAGCCTGGTAAGGCCCGGCTGGGCCGCAAAAACATCCCGGGCTTCGGTTTGGACCAGGACAGTTGGCGGGACAGCAGTTTCCAGGGACCTCAGGTAGACCGTCATGGTTCATTCTCAGTGAGGTCAGCGCAGAAGACAATGGATCAGGCGGCGCAAATGCCCGGGATGCATTGTTGGTAGAGGCCGCGCCGGGAGCCCTCTCGCGGCTTTTATCGTAACGCCGATAATCAACATTATGTAAAGTAGAAATTATTCTGTTGCATCCCCTACACCATCAGCCCTCCTCCGGGTCCTGCATTAATTGCATGCTTTTTGCATCAAATGCAATGCATCAGGACGGCGGCGGGTACTGCGGCGGCAGCGGCACCGGTGACCTTGAGACGCAACTGGGCATGCTAGATGATCCGTCCCAAACGCCGAACTCTCCGTTGCCCCAGTTCCTCGTGTACGCGTATTGGAAGCACACCGTTGGCAGGGACCCCTCGCGGAATTCATCTGTGACGGGCAGACCCCAGTGGTCGACCGAAAAGTTGTTGTACCGGCCCGTCCACCGCGGTATGAGGTGCGTTCCTGTCACGGCGGACGAGATGATGAGCCCTCGTTGGAACCGCTGCCCCACGGCGTCTGTGACCCCGAAGGTCCATTTGCTGGCCTGGACGCGCTCGGGGGCATTGAAGACACTTCCGACCGCGGGTATCCCGCCGAGGGCCATGACCTTGTTGTAAATGGCGCCGCTGATTTCGTGAGCTTGCAGATCGTTAAAGTTCTGCACCGTGCCGTTCCACGTGATGATGCCGCGCTGGAAGCGCTGGTAGACCACCGGCTGACCGTATCCGGTAGTTTTTAGCTCCCCGGACGTCGGGTAGCCGAGAGTGCCCTTTTCGGCTCCCAGCTTCGCGTAACGTGAACGGATCGCCCCGACTGTCCCGTGCGCGCCCAGTGCCCGGGTCCAGTAGACGACGCCCTTACTGAACTGCTGGTAGACGCCACCGCCCACGGTAAGCAGTTCCTCACTCACGGGGAGCCCCAGCTTGCCGGCGTCACCGCCCTGAGCGCGGTAGGCGCTGAGGATCCCTCCGTGGACCCAGTGGGCCCCGGTTGATGCGGACCAGTAAACCGTTCCGTTGCGGAAGTGCTGGACCCGGTCGCGAAAGCCGGTGTGCTCGGCGGACGTCGGGACGCCCAGGGCAGAGGCATGGGCCCGGTAAAACGCGCCGATCGCCCCGTAGGTGGGGTAAGCGGCCTGGGCAGGAGCGGCAGTGACAAGGCCGCCGGCAAGAATGAGTGCGGCCGCACATAAGGCCGAAAAGGAGCGTTTCCACGACACTGCAGGACCTCGGATTCCGCAGCTGGGCTGCTGCCATCGTGCGACCGGTGTGATCTCGGGATCGACCCGGCTTGGACGACTGCCCTGCCTGAATTGTTCCCCGGGCAACAGAGTATGGGACACGAGACGTTAAGGCGAGAGGGAATCGGTCCAAGGCAGGTTTGGGCCGTGACCACTGGTTGAAGGTTCTTCGTGAATCTGGCGTGCGCCGCTCCCCGTCCAGATCACCTCCGAATTCAGCCGGGCCGGGAACACCCGGAACAAGGAATAGGCACCCACCAGGCGGCCTTCTCCCCGGTCGAGCTGCAGGGATTCTTCGACCTGACCGACCTCGACGTTGAACTGGTCCTGGCCTCTGGGCGCAAGGGTGCCGGCAAGGATCACATCGCGGGTGACTCAGAAGTGGGTCGTGGCGGCGCAGTGACAAAGCCCAACTCCACGCGTACTGTCACTATAATTTCCTGCCCCGGCACACCTGGCCCGGGGCGTGAACCATCCGTCATCACACCCGGACAGAACGGAAACACATGACCGCCGCCGCCACGCGAACGCCCGTCGCCGTCAAACGCGCCCAGCTACTCGTGGTCTCCGGGGCGCTCGTTGGCCTGATCGGGATGGTGGCATCACTCCCGCTCGGCCAGTATCTCCTCGGCTCGGTCTTCGCCGTCACCGGGGCGGCCATCATCATCGGTGGCGGTGCACCGGCAGACGCCGCTATCCGCGCGTCCGCTGCCCTGGCCCTCCGCCCAGGCGAAATGCGGCGCCGCGGAGTCACGCTGCGCTGGCTATTGGCCGTCATGACGATCGCACCCGCTATTCCAGAGGGAGCGTTCGCCGTCATCCATGACGACGATTACGTCCCGATCGCCCTAGCCGCGCTCGGCATGGCAGCGACCCTCACCCTCGCGGCGAAAGACTGCAGGGGCATTACCGCGGAGCCGCGGCCGCCGGGTAGGCAACTCCCGGGTCAGTCCCGAGGCGCCGCGGTCGGCTCGCCCCATGACTCCCCCAGATGCGAGATTGAGGCAGTCTCCGGGCGGCCGGACCGGAAACGCTGGTGCAGCACATTTCTCTCGGATATTGTCAGCGGTAATTCGTGTGGCTGCTTCTCAGCCGACGCTGACCTGGGGGAATCTTTCGTGAGTCCATCTTCTGCCCTGCCCGGACGCCTGCGCCGCGCCCTGGCCGCGCTGTGCGCCGTCGCAGTCCTCTCCGTCCTTGTCGCCCCGGCGCATGCTGCCGTCGCCAACGAACCGGTCACTCAGTCGGAAGCGGCCGCCGCAGCCACGACAGTGACGCTTGACGGCGACCCCATAGTCTATGGGTCATTGAGGGCACAGTTTTCCCCGGCAGCACCATCTGGCGGGCAGCGGTACGAATACCTGCGCGACGGCCACATCATTGGCGATCCCTATTACGGGCCGTACTCCGTCTTCCGCCCCCAACCGGAAGACTTCGGCGCCAGAATCTCTGTCCGCGTCACGGTCACCGTCGACGGCCAGGAACCCATTGTGCTCACCTCGGCGGAAAGCGATCCCGTCCTCGGTTACCTGGACCGTTATGCAAGCGGCGCGGGCGAGCCCCACGTAGGCAAAACAATCAGCGTGGCCACCAGTGCAACCGGCTGGCCGGCGCTACAGTCTACGGCGTCAAACTCTTTCACCTGGTTCCGCAACGGGCAGCCAATCCTCGGCGCCACCGCGGGGCAATACACCGTCACGGAAGCAGACCTCGGCTCGGCCATTACGGCCATCGTGGCCTTTACGTCCCCGGGATACCCGAAGGTCGAAAACAACGTCTCCTTCGGGACCGCCATCCGCGGCCACCTGAACCTCGCCGCCGAGCCCGTCATTACCTTTGCCGCCGGCACAGCCCCGGCATTTCCGGGACTGTGCTGAAGGCGTCCGCCCCGGCCACACAGGAGCCGGCGCCAGCTGGCATGACGTACGCCTACCAGTGGGGATACCCCACCTACGGCGGGTCCTCCACTTGGGTTCAGCACATCACCGGGGCAACAGCCCCCACCTATACCGTGCGCCCCGAGGACATCGGCCGGGACATCAGGGTCGCTGTGACCCCTGTGGCCGCCGGCTACGTCGGACAATCCAAGGCGAGCTCCTTCAACCACGCCGTACGGGTCCAGGGACGGTTTACTACCCCATCGGCGCCCACCATCAAGGGCACGGCGATGGCGGGTCAGCTGCTGACCACGGTTCCGGGCGCGGCCCCGTCCCCGCCGCGGAGAGCGTGCAGTACGTCTGGTACCGCGACGGACAGCGCCTCACCGACCATTCGACCGACCCGTCGTACCGGCTCACCCGGGACGACGGCGGCCACAAAATCACGGTCCGGGTCTTCTACGGCAGGAACGGCTACGTCCAGGCATCCAGCCCTGCCTCCGCCGCGGTCCTCCCACCGGGCTACTTCACCAGCGGCCCCGCCTGGATCGTGGGCTCCACCGTCGTCGGGTACGTCGTGAGCGCCCGCACCAGCTACACCTCGCCGTCGCCTTCGACCGCCCTCTACCAGTGGTACCGGGACGGGAAACCGATCATCGGGGCCAGGGGCACCTCGTACCGGCTGACGGCGGCCGACCAGTGGCGCCAGATCACCTTCAAGGTCACGTTCAAGCGGGCAAACACCGTTGACCTCAGCGTGATCGCGCGGGCCATCAAGCCACTGGCGGTGTTCACCAAGCTTCCCGCCCCCGTTGTCCGCGGCACCCACACCGCCGGGCAGCTCCTTCGGGCCTCGGTAACCCTGTCGACCCCCGCAGCGACCTCCGTGACCTGGCAGTGGTACCGGAACGGCAAGCCGATCGCCGGCGCCACGGGCCCGAGCTACCTTCTCACCCGATACGACCGGGACCGGTTCGTCCACGTCGTAGCGACCTACAAGAAGGCAAACTACCTGAGCTCACCCCGCCCCTCAGCCCTACGCTGGGTGCCAGGGCCCACCACGGTTTGATGTAGGCTGACTGGAGTTTCACCCGTTTCACCGGTTTCACCCAGATTCACCCTGGAGGCCCCATGCAGAACCCCTTCAAACCTACGGCCGGTGCCACGCCGCCGGACCTGGTCGGGCGCGCCGGGCTGTTGGACGAATTTGAGTACGGCCTCCGCCAGGGCTCGGGCGCTCCGGGACTTCTCACCATCATTACCGGGGCCAGAGGCATCGGCAAGACCGTTATGTTGAGCGCCGCGGAGGAAATCGCTAGGAATCATGGCTGGGCAGTCATCTCCCGGACGGCCAACCCCGGGTTCCTTGCCAAGATCGGCGACGACATGCTCCGCCTGCTCGACGAGCTCGGTGACGGCCCGCCTGCCCGGAAGATCACCGCCTTCTCTGCCGCAGGGTTCGGGCTGACCACCCAGCTCCCCGGGAGCGCGTTCCCGACTGGCGTCGGACCGGAGAGGAGCTGCTGGGCCTGCTGCAAGCAAAAGGTACAGGCCTGGTCATCACCATTGACGAGATCCACGCGGTCGACCGCGCGGAAATCTCCCAGCTGGCCTCCGACGTGCAGCATTTCATCCGTCAAGGGCTGCCCATCGGCCTTATCTTCGCGGGGCTCCTCCGCTGTGTCTGATCTGCTCAACGAAGGCGTCGCGACCTTCCTTCGCCGGGCCGACAGGATAAACCTTCACGAGGCGGCAATCACCGAAGTCACTGCGTCATACCGGGAGCTTTTCAGTCGGAGCGGCATCGACGTCTCCCACGCCCACATCACCGAGGCCGCGGAAGCCACGGAAGGCTATCCCTTCCTCATTCAGCTTGTCGGCTACTACCTCTGGATGGAAGCCGACAAGGCGGGCTGGACCCTCAACGAGGAGAATGTTCAGATGGCAATCGCAGCCTCTCAACGACGTAACACTCTGGTTGTCGTGGAGTCCGCGCTGTCGGATATCTCTGAGAAGGACCGCGCATTCCTGGACGCCATGGCCGAGCAGGACGGCGCCTCGACCGCCGCCCAGATCGGGCAGGCCATTGGGTCCAAACCCAATGTGGTCTCGAAGTACCGAAACAGGCTCATTGCCGCGGGACTCATCGAATCAGCCGGTTACGGCAAGGTTGACTTCGCCATTCCCGGCCTGCGCCAGTACCTCCGAAGCTGATCGTGCAGGGGGCAGCTAGTCCCGGGCGTAGAAGTCGCGGAGAACGTCGGTGAACACCGGCAACCACTGCTTGGGATGCGTGACGGAGTCTGCGGCCCGAAAGACTGCGCCGTCAACGTCGGCCAGAAAAGCCTCGGGTGACATGTGTCCGTCCGGAACGCGGATCATCCAGACAAACCCCTCGGCCGCGGAGGGACGCCCGCGTCCCCCAGGTACGTGTCGATGTCATCATCGACGGCTTCCCGGTCGGCAGCCGTAAACGGCTCCTCGAACGGTGTCCGCCCCTTAGCGTCCTCGATGTAGCCAGTGACCATTCTGCCCGCGTCCGAGGACGGGCAGCGGCGCAGGTTGTCCCGGCCGGCGGCCCACCCCATAAGCGCTCCCCAGCCGTTTTCGGGCAGCTCCACCCAGGATGCCGAGGGCTCGCCATCCTGAACCTCGCTCCACACTGGCTACTCCTTCCTCCGGCCGTCCGCGCATCGGAACCAACGGCTGTCCGCGGGCTTCGCCTCACCGTTAAACACTGCCACGAGATAAGCACTGCACTGCCGGACACTGGAATCATCATTGCCGCTAAGCCGACGGCGCGCCACCCCGGCCGGGACCGGGCTTGCCGATGCCTGAGCCGTGCCCCGCGATAAACCCAACGCCCGTGAACTGCCCCGGAATCCGAAGCTTTAACGCAGCTTCTGCCCCACGAGATTACTTCCGCCCCACGCGTTGGTACGCTGGGCCCGTTGGGGGCAACAATCTAGCTCAGGAGATTAAGTGTCCCGCCACGACGTGCGGCTACGCGCACACGAACTGTCCACAGTTTCGCCAGCCGTCCCGCTGGAGGCCAAGGCCCTGGCCAAAGCAGGTATTGCCGGTTGGGCGGCCCGGCTGGGAACCCCGGCCTCGAGGCTCCGCGCTCCCGCCGCTGGGCACATGTGGGTGCTCTCGCCGCCATCGCGGCACTGATCCTTTACCTCGTCTGGCGCGTGCTCTTTACCTTGCCCTCCGGCGAATGGAACCTCACCATCGCCTGGATCCTGCTGACCTTCGAAGCGCTGCCGCTGACTGGCCTGGTTCTGAAAGCGTGGGCGGTCTGGAATATCGACAGCCGCCCGCCGGCACCGGTGGACGAGGCGCCGCACGGGATGCGTGTGGCGCTCCTGATCCCGACGTACAACGAACCGATCGAGGTGCTGACACCCACGGTCGCCGCTGCCTGCGAACTCGCCCCGGAGCACGAGACGTGGGTTCTGGACGACGGCGACCGGCCGTGGGTGGAGGAGATGTGCGCCGCCTACGGTGCCCGCTACGTCCGGCGCGATGTCCACGATCACGCCAAGGCCGGCAACATGAACCATGCCCTCGACCTGATGGCGGCGGAAGAGGCCGCCGGCGCCCGGGGATCGACATCATTGCTGTTCTGGACTGCGACCATGTGCCGCTGCCCACCTTCCTGACCGCCACGCTGGGCTGGTTCGCTGACGACGAGGTTGCTCTTATTCAGGGTCCACAGTCCTTCTACAACGGAGGCGCGTTCGACGACGACGGCATCACCGGCGAACAGGGCATGTTCTTCAACGTCATGATGCCGTCGCGCAACGTGCCGGGCGCGGGCCCGTTCTGGTGCGGATCGACGTCGCTGTTGCGGGTCAGTGCCCTCCGGGAGGTCGGCGGGGTGGCAACGGAGACCATCACCGAGGACATGCACACCACCCTCAAACTCATCCGGCGCGGCTGGAAAACCGTCTACCACCACCAGACCCTCGCAGTCGGACTGGCACCGGCAACCCCGGACCAGTACCTTCTGCAGCGGCGCCGCTGGGGAATGGGGGCCATGCAGATCCTGGTCCACGAAAAGCTGTGGGCGGCGAAGAGCTGGATGTCCTGGCGGAACTACCACGAGTACCTCAACGGAACACTCTGGTGGCTCGAAGGCATCGCCACGCTGGTCGCCTTTCTCATTCCGGTGCTCGTGATGCTTTCCGGCGCCCAGACGTCCACGGCGGGACCCTCCTGTTTACCGGCGTCTTCATCGCCATGTTCACCATCCGGCTGTGGGGTTCCAAACGGCTGATGCGCCACGAGATCCACTGGCCCACCGCCTTCGCGCTGCGCATCTTCCGCGTACCAGTGGGCCTGGCATGCCTGTGGTGGCTGATCAGCCGGAACATTCTCCAGTTTGAAGTCACGCCCAAGGGCGCCGCGGACGACCGCCTCCGGGGCCGGACACCGCGCGTCCTGATCGTGATGGTGGTGCTGATCAGCCTCGTGATCCTCTACGCTGCGGCCGGGCTTGCCGGCCTGGTGCCCTGGCGCACCACTCCGGGGTCCACGGTGGCCTCCGGTGCGTGGCTGGTTCTCGCCGGCGTTGTGCTGGTCCTCGGAACCCGGCGAATCCGCGCCGCGGAATTCGCCACGTCGCGCCGCAACGCCTACCGCTTCGAGGTGGACGCTCCCGTGGAGAGCGACGGCGTCCGGGGCGAACTTCTCGACGTTTCCGTCGGCGGGGCTGCCGTGCGCTTCCCGCAGGGAACATTGCCGCCGTCGGGCTTCGTCCCACTCCGCCTGCCGGGCGCAGCGCCGGTCCGCCTGGAGGTCATCAGGGTCACCGACGAGACGGACGGTTCCCAGGTCGCGTCGCTGCGCGCGGCCGACGGCGACTGGGACGCCTACCGGGTGCTGTCCATGTGGATCTTCCACACTCCCGCCGGCGCCCTGCCGGACTTCCCGGCCGGAGTCCCCGCGGCGGCTTCACTGCGTGGCCGCTGAGCTGCCTGGCCGCTGAACTGCTCAGTCCTTCGCCGCCGTTCGCGCGGCGGCCGGCGGCACGGGTTCGTGGCGCAGGTAGCTCCGGCTGAACCGGCCGCTTCCCGACGTCAGGGCGCGCAGCTCGACGGCGTACTTCACTAGCTCCTGGTCCGGCACCTCGGCGCTGATTTCGGTCAGGTCTCCCCGGTCGACGTCGTTCCGGTCAGCCGCGCCCGGCGCGACGACAGATCGCTCATCACCGCGCCGACGTGCTCATCGGCAACGGCGATCGTCGCCGCCGAGACGGGTTCCAGCAGTTGAATCCGGCTGGCCGCGGCGGCTTCCCGCAGGGCCAGCGCACCGGCGGCCTGAAAGGCCGCGTCCGATGAATCCACGCTGTGCGCCTTGCCGCCGAGCAGGGTCACCCGGATGTCCACTACCGGGAAACCCGCGGATATTCCCTTCTGCATCTGCGCCCGCACACCCTTCTCCACCGAGGTGATGAAGGGGCCCGGAATCACCCCGCCCACGGTCTTGTCCACGAATTCGAAGCCGGCCCCCGCTCCAGCGGCTCCACTTCGATGTCGCAGACGGCGTATTGGCCGTGGCCGCCCGACTGCTTCACGTGCCGCCCGTGGCCTGCGGCGGGAGCGGCGAAGGTCTCCCGCAGCGGGGTCACAATGTCGACGGTCCGCAGGTTCACGCCCTGCTCGCGCAACCGGCCCAGGACCACGTCCGCGTGCGCCTCCCCATGCACCAGAGGACCAGCTGGTGCGTCTCGGCGTTCCGTTCCACCCGGAGCGCCGGGTCCCCGCGGCCACCTTGCCCAGGCTGCGCGCCAGGGCATCCTCATCACCATGGGAGGCCGCTTCCACGGCAACGGGCAGCAGCGGCTCCGGCATCTCCCACGGTTGGATCAGCAGCGGAAATTCCTTGGCCGAAACCGTATCCCCCGTCTCGGCCGGCCCCAGCTTCGTCAGGGCGCAGATGTCCCCGGCGACGCTGAACGGCACAGGCCGCAAGCTGGACCCCAGCGGCGAATACAGATGGGAGACCCGCTCATCGCTGTCGTGATCGACGTGGCCCCGGTCCGCCAGTCCACGCCCGGCCACGTGGACGGCCGAGTCCTCCCGCAGCGTGCCGGCGAAGAGCCGGACCAGGCACACACGGCCCAGGAAGGGGTCAGTGGTGGTGCGCACTACTTCGCCGAGCAGCGGGGCGGCGGGGTCGCAGTCCGGTGTCGCGGCCGGCGTCCCGTCAAGATGGGACACTGCGGGACGGGGCCGTTCGGTGGGCGCGGGGAAGGCCCGCGTCACCACCTCCAGCAGTTCGGCCAGGCCGACGCCGGTCTCGGCGGACGTGGCGATCACCGGGTGGAAGGAACCCCGGGCAACAGCCGTCTCCAAGTCGCTGACCAGGACCTCCGGCGGGATTTCCTCGCCGTCAAGGTACCGCTCCATCAGCGACTCGTCCTCGCTTTCGGCGATGATCCCTTCAATCAGGGTTCCCCGGGCCGCTTCCGACGCGACGCGCTCGACGTCGTCCGTGTTCCGGAACACGGGCGGCGCATCATCCGTCGGCTGCTCCGAAACGGTGCCCGAGAGCAGGCCCAACAGCCCGGTGACGTCCGTCCCCGTGCTGACCGGCAGATACAGCGGCACCACCGAGTCCCCGAACGCGCGCTGGCACCTTTCGAGGGCGGCGTCGAAGTCCGCCCGGGGATGATCCAGCCGGCTGATCACCACTGCCCGCGGCACCCCGAGGCGCTGGCACTCTCCCCAGAGGGCCGTTGTGGCAGCGTCAATGCCGTCCGCGGCCGACACAACGAACAAAGCCGCGTCGGCCGCGCGCAGCCCTGCCCGCAGTTCCCCGACAAAATCCGGGTAGCCCGGGGTATCGAGGAGGTTCACTTTGATGCCGCCGGCCGTCACGGGCACCACGGAGAGGGCGACGGAGCGCTGCTGGTGGACCGCGGCCGGCTCCGAGTCGCCCACGGTGGTGCCTTCGGTGATCGATCCCTTCCGCGAAATGGCGCCGGTGGCGGCGAGCAGCGCCTCTGCCAGCATCGTCTTGCCTGCTCCGGAGTGGCCCACCAGCGCCACGTTCCGGATCTGCTCCGGCTCTTCGGGCGGCTGGGCATCGGTGGCGTCGGCGCGCCGCAGTTCAGAAGTGCCCCGGGCGGCGGCCTTCGCCGAAGCCTTTGCGTCTTTGGCAGGCATGGGAACCTCCTGGTGTGCATCTGTCGGCCCGCCGCCCGCAGGCCTTGGCGCGGCGCGGGGCCGCCTATATGGATTGGACACCCTGCGGCGATCAGACGGCAAGATGCAAAAGCCAAGTCCGCCGCAACGTCGCGGCATTCCGTGCCCGGCCCCGGGATCAGCCGCCGTCGTAGGCCTTCTGCAGGACCGCAATGTCCAGCTTCTGCATGCCCAGCATGGCCTGCATGGCGCGTTGTGCGCCCTCCGGATCCGGGCCGCCGATCAGCTCGCCCAGCACGGACGGGACCACCTGCCACGAAACCCCGTACCTGTCTTTGAGCCAACCGCACTGGCTTTCGGTGCCGCCCTCGCCCAGGGCGGTCCAGTAACGGTCCACTTCCGCCTGGGACGCGCAGTCGATGACAAAGGAGACCGACTCGTTGAAGGTGAAGGCCGGTCCCCCGTTCAAGGCGGTGAAGGTCCGCCCCTCGATTTCGAAGCGCACGGTGATCGCCTGGCCTGCCGGTCCGGGACCGCCCTCGCCGTAGCGGGACACGTCGGTCACCTTCCCGCCGTCGAAGACGGAAACGTAGAACCCGGCAGCATCCTCCGCCTGGTTGTCGAACCACAGGCAGGTGGTGATCTTTTCGGCCACAGCGCGTCCTCTTTCGTTCGGCCCGGGCGGTACGTCCCTGGCGGTGCGGGGTGTGGGGCCGAGCCTAGTCGCGGAGGCTACCGGGCACAACGGCTCCCGGCGCCGCACCCGGATAGGCTTGGAGCATGCCTTCTTCAACGCCGCCGCTCCCCGCCCCGCCGCGACCGGACCGGCCCCGGCGTCGGCTGCCAGACGGACAGCCGCGCTGGCCGCATTCGCCGACGCGGCACTGATTCTCCTTTTCGCGGCCATCGGCCGTGACGCCCATCAGCGCGGGGACGTCATCACCGGCGTGCTGGCCACCGCCTGGCCCTTCCTGGCCGGCGCGGCGGTGTCCTGGCTGGCCTTGCGAGTCTGGCGATCACCGCTGGCTCTCTGGCCGGCCGGCGTCGGCGTCTGGCTCGGCACGGTCACTGTTGGCATGCTCCTGCGGGCCGTCACCGGACAGACGGTGGTCCTGCCGTTCGTGATCGTGGCGCTGCTCAGCCTGGGGCTGCTCCTGCTCGGATACCGCCTGGTTGCGGCGGTCATCCGGCGGCGAAACACACGCCGCGGCAAGGCCTGATGGACTAGGCTTGCAAGGACATGGCCGGGGCCCCGGGGACTACCGTCAGGGGCCCTTCACCGGCCGGCAACGGCGCAACAGATCCGGAAAGGTTCACACGTGGTCACCGCTTTCGTCCTGATTAAGACAGACGCTTCCCGCATCCCGGAGACCGCGGAAGAGATCTCCGCCATCCAGGGCATCAGCGAGGTTTACTCCGTCACCGGCGAGTGGGACCTCATCGCGATCGCCCGGGTCCAGAAGCACGAGGATCTGGCGGACGCCATCGCGGACAAGCTCTCCAAGGTCCCCGGCGTTGTCCACACCACCACGCAGATCGCGTTCCGCGCCTATTCCCAGCACGACCTCGACGCAGCGTTCGCCCTCGGCTTCGAACAGTAGGGCCACACAGGCGGGGCCGACGGCGGGAACGCCCCGCCGTCCGAAGTCCCCGCCGCCGATTCGGACGGTGCGCAGGTCAGGCGGTGTGCAGGTCAGCCGTCGTGAAGGTCAGCTGCGCGAGAGCGCGACCCAGCGGTCCAGGACGGCCGCAGCCGCTCCCGACTCGATGGACTCGTCCGCACGCTTCAGCGCCGCGGCCATCCGCTCGCTGAACGGGCCGACAGCGTCCAGGTCAAAGGCCACCAGCCCGGCCGCGGCGTTCAGCAGGGCCGCATCCCGCGCGGGACCGCGGCCGCCGGCGAGAACGGAACGCACGACGGCGGCATTGGCCGCCGCGTCCCCGCCGCGAAGTTCCTCAAGTGTTGCCCGTCGAATTCCCAGATCAGCCGGGTCGAACGTCTCTTCATTTACCGCGCCGTTCCGGATTTCCCACACCCGGGACGGGCCGGTAGTGGTCAGTTCATCCAGTCCGTCATCACCGCGGAACACGAGTCCGCGGCTGCCGCGCTTGGCCAGCACGCCCGCCACCAGCGGTGCCATCCGCTCATTGGCGACGCCCACCGCGGAGGCCTGCACGTGGGCCGGGTTGATCATGGGTCCCAGGAAGTTGAAGGCCGTGGGCACGCCGAGTTCCCGGCGGGCGACGGCGGCATGCCGCATCGAGGGATGGAACACCTGGGCGAAGCAGAACGTGATGCCCGCTTCCTCCGCGTTGAGGGCGACCCGAGGGATGGGCAGGTCCAGCCGCACACCCAGGGCTTCCAGGACATCCGCGGAGCCGGAGGTGGAGGATGCTGCACGGTTGCCGTGCTTCACCACCTTGGCGCCCGCGCCGGCCGCGATCAGCGCTGCCATGGTGGAAATGTTGACGGTGTTCTGTTGGTCGCCGCCGGTTCCGACAATGTCCAGCTTTTGCCCTGCGATCTCAATGGGGCTGGCGTTAGCGATCATCGCCTCCACCAGGCCCACCAGCTCGTCCACGGTCTCGCCTTTGGACCGCAGCGCGACGAGGAATCCGGCGACCTGCGCGGGCGTGGCCTCTCCGGACATGATCGAGTTCATCGCCCACTCGGTGTTCCCGGCGGTGAGATCCGTGCCGTTGATAAGGGCGTTGATGAGCCGCGGCCAGGTGTTGCCTGCCGCCTGTGCAGATGCCTGAGAAGTCACGTTCTGATGCTATCGAGGTGCGGACGGCAAAGACCAATGTGAACGGGTCCGGGAACTTTTCCGCGCGAATTCGCGTCTTTGTAGAAAAAGTCCCCCAAAAGGCGGTTTGCGTTGGGCAGGACGGAGTTTTATAGACATAATGTCTATGTGACATCTGCGACCCATGCCCCCAGTACCCCGGCGCACCCGACGCTGAATCGCCCGAACATGGTTTCTGTAGGAACCGTAGTCTGGCTGTCCAGTGAGTTGATGTTCTTCGCCGGTCTCTTCGCCATGTACTTCACACTCCGTTCGACTTCCGGACTGATGTGGGCCGAGGAGACAGCCAAGCTCAACTTCCCTTTGCGCTCATCAACACGATCGTCCTCGTGGCAAGTTCCTTTACTTGCCAGATGGGCGTCTTCGCCGCTGAGCGGCTTCAGCCGCGTCGAAGCGGCGGGCCCTCAGCTTCACCCGCTGGGGAATGAACGAATGGTTCACCCTGACTTTCATCATGGGTGCCTTCTTCGTGGCCGGCCAGGCGACTGAGTACGCCATGCTCGTTTCCGAGCATGTCTCGCTCTCCTCCAACGCCTACGGTTCGGCGTTCTACATCACCACGGGCTTCCACGGCCTGCACGTCATCGGCGGCTTGGTTGCCTTCCTCCTCATCATGGGCCGGTCCTTCGCGGCGAAGAAGTTCGGCCACTTCGAAGCAACCTCCGCGATCGTCACCTCGTACTACTGGCACTTCGTCGACGTCGTCTGGATCGGCCTCTTCCTGGTCATCTACGTCCTCAAGTAGCAAGACTTGACTCTTTTTCTACAAGAGGCAGAATTTCAAGAAGCGGCTCCCGGAGCCCACGCAGGATCGAATAAAGGAACCACCACGTGAAGGCACTCTCGCAGAAGCGACGTCACCCACTGGCAGCAATTGCACTGCTGCTGATGGGCCTCCTGGTCACTGGTGGGCTGTACGCCGTTGCCACCACCGTCAACCAGGCCAAAGCCACCACTACCTTCAGCGCCAACGACGCAGAGGAAGGCGGCAAGCTCTTTGAGGCCAACTGCGCCACTTGCCACGGCATGGGCGCCAGCGGTACGCAGGACGGCCCCTCCCTGGTAGGCGTCGGCGCTGCCGCCGTCGACTTCCAGGTCGGCACCGGCCGCATGCCCATGCAGATGAACGCCCCGCAGGCCCCCAAGAAGCCTGTCCAGTTCAACGAGGAGCAGACGCACCAGCTGTCCGCCTACGTTGCTTCGCTCGGCCCCGGCCCGTCGATCCCCGAAGCAAATGTCCTCGATGGTCAGGGTGACGCAGCCAAGGGCGGCGAGCTGTTCCGTGTGAACTGCGCCATGTGCCACAACGCCGCTGCTGCTGGCGGTGCGCTGACCCGCGGCAAGTTCGCTCCGGCTCTGAGCGGTGTGTCCAGCAAGCACATTTACGAAGCGATGGTCACCGGCCCGCAGAACATGCCGGTCTTCAGCGACGCCAACCCTCCCCGAGGGCAAGCGCGACATCATCACGTTCCTGAAGCAGATCGAGGCCAACGGTTCGCCCGGCGGCGCGGATCTGGGCTCCCTGGGCCCGGTGTCTGAAGGTCTGTTTGTCTGGATCGCCGGCCTCGGCGTCATCATCGCCTTCACCATCTGGCTGACGTCCCGGACGTCCTAGCCCACCTGTTGCACCTGTAAGAATTTTCTGCTGACCCGTCAGCAGTTTGAATTGAAAGCTAACTCGGCACACGCCGAGACGAGAGAGGGATGAGGCGAATTATGGGCAACCATAGTGACGGCAGTCCGAACCACTCGGGCACCGTAGCTACGGCTGGTCAGAATGAGGTGGAGAAGTTCCAGGATCCTGGAATTCCCCGCATCGTTTGCGCCTGGCTGACACGGACCCGAAGGCCGCAAAGCGAGCAGAACGGCAGGTAGCCCTTCTTTTCGGCAGCTCGGTCGTTGGCACCCTGATCTTCCTGGTGGCGTACTTCGCCATCGATCTGGGAGATGACACGTCGATCGCCACGATCCGGCTGCAGAACGCGCTGCTGGGTATTGGCACCGCATTTGCCATGCTGGGTATTGGCACCGGAATCGTGCACTGGGCCAAGGCCCTGATGCCGGACCATGAAGTCTCGGAAGAGCGCCATGCCATCCGCACCGAGGACGACCGCCAGGCGGCCGTCCGGATCGTCGACGACATCGTCGAGGAAACCGGCATCAAGCGCCGCCCGCTGATCCGCAACACCCTCCTTGGCGCCGTGGCGCTGGCTCCCCTGCCGGCCATCGCGGTGTTTGGTGACCTGGGTCCGCGTCCGGATGACAAGCTGGCGCACACCATGTGGGCACCCCAGGAGGGCAAGCTCAAGCGCCTGGCCCGTGACCCTGACGGCACGCCCATCAAGGCAGCGGACGTAACCATCGGTTCGGCGTTCCACGTCATCCCCGAAGGCCTCAACGAGCTGCACGAAGGCAAGCTGAACGAGAAGGCCAAGGCCGTCGTCCTCCTGATGCGCCTGAACCCCGAGTCCCTCAACCCGTCCCCGGACGCGAGGACTGGGGCTACAACGGAATCGTCGCCTACTCCAAGATCTGCACCCACGTTGGTTGCCCTGTTGCCCTGTACGAGCAGCAGACGCACCACCTGCTGTGCCCGTGCCACCAGTCAACCTTCGACCTCACGCAGGAATGCAAGGTTATCTTTGGACCGGCCAGCCGCCCTCCCCCAGCTGCCAATCGCGGTTGACGCCGAGGGCTACCTGGTCGCGACCAGCGACTTCCGTGAACCTGTTGGACCTAGCTATTGGGAGCGTGATGAGCATGAGCGCAACATCAACGCCTAATGCCCCCACCTTCGTCGCCAAAACCAAGGGCGGCCGCATCACCAACTTCGTTGACGAGCGCGTCGGCGGATCAGGCATCCTGCGTGAATTCGGCCGCAAGGTCTTCCCGGACCACTGGTCCTTCATGTTCGGCGAAGTGGCGCTGTACTCCTTCGTCATCCTGCTGCTCTCGGGCACCTTCCTGACTTTCTTCTTTGATCCGTCCATGGCGGAGACCCACTACCAGGGGTCTTACACACCGCTGAAGAACGTCGAAATGTCCGTGGCTTACAGCTCCTCCCTGGACATCTCCTTCGACGTCCGCGGCGGCCTTTTCATGCGCCAGGTCCACCACTGGTCGGCGCTGCTCTTTGTAGCGTCCGTGTCCGTGCACATGCTGCGCGTGTTCTTCACCGGCGCGTTCCGCAAGCCCCGCGAAATGAACTGGGTGGTGGGCGGCGTGCTGCTCATCCTCTCGATGGCAGCCGGCTTCACCGGTTACTCCCTCCCCGATGACCTGCTCTCCGGCAACGGCCTGCGCATCATCGACGGCGTGATCAAGTCCATTCCTGTGGTCGGAACGTACATCTCGTTCTTCCTCTTCGGCGGAGAATTCCCCGGCACGGTCATCATTGGCCGCCTGTACATGCTCCACATCCTGCTGGTTCCGGCACTGATTCTCCTGATGATCGTGCTGCACCTCTTTATGGTTGTGGTGCACAAGCACACCCAGTACCCCGGCCCGGGCCGCAACGACGGCAACGTCGTCGGCTACCCCTTGGTCCGGTGTACGCGGCCAAGGCCGGCGGCTTCTTCTTCATCGTGTTCGGTGTCGTCGCCCTCATGGCGGGCTTCTTCACCATCAACCCGATCTGGAACTACGGCCCGTACGACCCCTCCCTGTCTCGGCGGGCACCCAGCCCGACTGGTACATCGGCTTCGTTGATGGCGCCCTGCGCCTCATGCCGGGCACGATCGGCGACTGGAGTGTCGAGCAGGTCTGGTTCGGCCAGGTCTTCTCCTTCAACGTGCTGCTCCCGGCCCTGGTCCCTGCAGGCATCATCTTCACCGTGCTGTTCACCTACCCGTGGATCGAACGCTGGATCACCAAGGACAACCGCGAACACCACGTCCTCGACCGTCCGCGCAACGCTCCCACGCGTACCGCCATCGGCATGGCCGGCTTCGTCTGGTACTGCGTGATGTGGGCAGCCGCCGGCTCGGACCTCATCGCTACGCACTTCCACGTGTCGCTGAACGATGTGACGTACTGGCTGCGGGCCCTGTTCTTCGTCGGCCCGGTCATCGCCTTCATTGTCACGAAGCGCGTCGCCCTGGCCCTGCAGCGCAAGGACCGCGAGATTGCCTTGCACGGCCGCGAAACCGGCCGCATCGTGCGCCTGCCGCACGGCGAGTTCATCGAGGTGCACGCACCGCTGGACGAGTACAAGCGCTACAAGCTTGTCGGGTTCGAGTCGCCGTCTCCGCTTCCCGCGGAGCCGAACGCCCACGGCGTCGTCGATAAGAAGGAAAAGCGCCGCGCGCTGTTCTCCAAGTGGTTCTTCGAGGACCGGGTTGCTCCGGCTACTCCTGCAGAGCTCGCGGCGGCCCATGGCCACCACGGCGAACACGAGGCCATCGAATCCGGCGAGTCGCAGAAAACGCTCAGCCACTAACACCCCGCAGTGAACACCAGAAAGGCCCGGTCCACCAGGACCGGGCCTTTCTCGTACTCCAATAAGAATGGCCGGCTGGTGAGTTCCCAACCCGCGGTTGTCCTACCGCAGGCTTTCTCGCGGCACACTATAAACATGGACGTCGAACTATTGACCATCCCGGGCTGCCCCCACGCCGGTCCGGCCTTGGCACTGTTTCGCGCCGCGCTGGACCTGGAAGGCGTCAAGGATCCGGTGACCTTGCGGGAGCTCGGCACCGAGGCTGAAGCATCGGCCCTTTCTTTCCACGGCTCGCCGACCTTCAGCATCGATGGAACAGACCTGTTCCCGTCCAGCGCCACGCCTGCAATAGCGTGCCGGGTTTACCCGACTCCGGCGGGCCTATCCGGCCAACCAACGCCGCAAGCCTTGCGGCAGGCAATCCGGGCGGCACTTGCAGCAACCTGACCGTGTCAGAAAATCCCTAGTCTGCGAAAGCGCTGAGCATCCCGATGTGTCCTGGCAGTCCGGCGGCGGACCGGCCGGCTATTCGGGTCATTACGGTTCAGCTGACGACGGAACTGCCTAGTATCCGTAGCCCGGCGGGCCGGATTCCGTCCTTTGCTGCAGCAGTTCGATGAACAGGGTCAAGTCACTCCCACACTGACCATAGTCGGCGAGCGTCGTTGAAAGCCGGGGCCGGCAAATGGTGTAGATCTCGGCGCCCTCGCTTGTCTCGGGGAATCTAACCTCGATAACTTCACCCCAAGGCCAAAAGTTGCCTCTGACATATACATCTAAACCCCGGGAGCATCTTCAACTCGTGAAAATCGCTTCTGACCATTCACGATTGAACGAATCTCTTCACGCAGGGCCTCCGACCCAATGCCCAATCGTTGACCGGCTGACTTCCACGGTGCCATCATCGAAACCGGCACGGACTCCTACCGCCTGGCCCGCACAATCGCCCAACAAACCGCAGGCTAGCCAAGCGATCTTGGCTCAAGTGCCTTGACGGGACTCTTCCCGACAGAGACCTGAAAGCGGGAGCTGGAGTATGGTGAGCACCACTTGAATGTGACGTGTTCTGCCATCAACCGCACGACGGAGCAGATAGATGAAGAACTACACATTGGACGATAGCTTCACCGTTACAGAAGACGTCCAGCTAGTTTCTCGCCGTATAGTCGATCATCTGAGTTCCGCAGGACTAAGACCGAATGAGACTCAGGACGGTATTGAGGTCCGTGCCGGGTCTGATCTCCTGATTCGTCTCCTGGGCATTCCGCTGGGATCCAAGTGGTTGCCCGTAGGCATCGACGTGCATGTGGCCGAGGATGAGCAAGCAACCACGGTTACATCTGCTGCCTACGACCGACTCGGATGGTATGTGAACAAGAAGCTTATGTGGGGCGAAGATGTTCTCAATCGCAGGCTCACAGAATTGCTCAACGAAGTAAGAACAGCACTGGGCAAACCGGAGCTTCCGCAAGGGTCCGCAACTTTCAGCTCTTGAATAGTGGGCAACAGCAACAAGCGAACGAACGGATCTACAGCCGCTTCCGGGGTTGTCCCAGGCATCAGAGTGATCCGAGACCCAATGCGTCCTAAGCAGCGGAAGGGAGCGAACATGGCCAAGCGTCGAACTCACGGTATCTGGGTTTTGTACTTGTTGCCACCCTTCGCCTTCGCCCGTTTTCGCTTGGCTTATGAGGGATGTCTGGCACTGGTTCTGACGGGCCTTATGGAAACTTTGACCGGCAATCAGGCGCATCGTAGGGCGCCGAATCTGGTGCAGCCGTAGGTTGGACAGCCCGACCCAACGTTCAAACTACGAGCGATACCCCGAGGCGTAGTTCCGTGTGGGGCGGACGCCTGGCCGCTGCAGGGGCACCCAGAGCTTGTACCGGTCGGCCCGGTAGTAGGACACGGAGTAGTCCACCATGGCCCGCGCAACGAAGGCGTGGCGCTGGATCTTCAGGAGCGGCGAGCCGACTTCAACGTTGAGCAGCCGGGCGGTCGACGGGGAAGCAGCGGTCGCCTCGATCATGTCCTCGCCCCACTCCATCACCAGCCCGAAGCGTTCGCTCAGCACGTTGTACAGCGAGGTGGGCGGTTCGCCGTCGAGCAGTCCGGGCACCCGGTGGGCGGGGATGAAGTTCTCGTCGACGCTCATGGGTTCGTTGTCCGCGAGCAGGAGGCGGCGGAACCGCACCAGGGGCGTCCCCTCCTCCAACTGGAGTTCACGGGCCAGAAAGGCGCTGGCACTGATCTGCTCGAAACTGAGGACTTTCGCGGCGGGAACCATGCCGCGGCGCTGCATTTCCTCGCTGTAGGAGGTCAGCTTGACCTGGAGGTCCAGCTTGGGTTTCCGCACGAAGGTGCCAAGGCCCACCACACGTTCGATGACCTCCTCCCCCACCAGGGCGTCAATGGCCTGGCGAACCGTCATCCGGGCCAGTCCGAAACGTTCCGCGAGGTCCCGCTCCGAGGGCAGCGCCGAACCCGGCGGGCAGGCGCTCACAATGTGGGCCCTGATAATTTCCCTGAGCTGGATGTAAATGGGCGTACCGTTTTGCCGGTCTATTTCGCCGGCCATGCGCGCTGCGTCAGAGGCCGCCACTGCGCAGCCTTCCGGAGATCTTCATGCTTCAAGGTTAAGCCACGCGGCGGACAGGTCTAGACCACCCGCGTCGCCGTTCGCCCGGAAGGACGCCCGCGACTAGGCTTGAATGCGCCGGTATCCCGCCGGCACCCATGACACCGTAAGAGACAAGGGAGTCCCGTTGCCCGTTCGGAACGCAATCGTTAAGGCGGCCATCGGACTGCATGCAAGGCCCGCGGCGCTGTTTGTCCGCGCTGTCCATGAGACCGGCCTGCCCGTGACGATCAGCAAGGACGGCAGGCCCGGCGTGGATGCCCGCTCCCTGCTGGAAGTCATGACCGAGGACTTCCACTGCGGCTGCATCGTGGAGCTGGCCGTCTCCCCCGACGCCGTCCCGGCCCGCTACAGCCTTGACGACGTCGAGAAAGCCCTCGACGGGCTCCGCACCCTGCTGGAGTCAGCCCGGACCCGCTGAGCGGCTCACAGGCCCCTCCAGGGGCAAAGACAAACAACGACGGCGGGCCCCACCGAAGAGGTGGGGCCCGCCGTCGTAATTGACCGGTGTGTGTCCTGACGGACGTTAGTGCGCGTGGTCTCCGCGGCTGTACTCGTATACCCAGCCGACCAGGGCGACCAGCGCGAGGCCGGCGGCGATGTAGACAATCCAGAAGCCAATGGCCATTCCGAGGAATCCAGCGGCGCTGGCCAGGCCCAGGACCAGCGGCCACCAGCTCCAGGGGCTGAAGTGGCCCTGCTCGCCGGCGCCCTCGTGGATCTCGGCGTCACTGCGGTCCTCGGGACGCATTCCGACGCGCTTGCCGGTGAAGGCGAGGTAGGCGCCGATCATGCCGGCGAGGCCGCCGACCAGCAGCACCCCGAGGATGCCGACCCACTCGGACCAGTTCGTGAGGAAGCCGTAGATGACGGCGACCGGCACGAAGAAGAAGACTCCGAGTCCAAAAATCCTTGATTCGATCTTCACTAGGGGTTGTCCTTCTGGTCGGCGTTACCGAGGGCTTCTGCGGCCGGGGCAGGAGACTCGACGGTGTATGTCTGGGATAGTTCGGGGTGGTGCAGGTCCAGGGCAGGACGCTCCGAACGGATCCGCGGCAGCGAGGTGAAGTTGTGACGCGGCGGCGGGCAGGACGTCGCCCATTCGAGCGAGGCGCCGAAGCCCCACGGGTCATCCACTTCAACCCTCTCGTTGCTGCGCCAAGTGATGTAGACGTTCCAGAAGAACGGGATCAGCGAGGCGCCCAGCAGGAACGAGGCGTAGGTGGAGAACTGGTTCATCCAGGTGAAGTTGTCCTGCGGCATGTAGTCCGCGTACCGGCGGGGCATGCCCTCGACGCCCAGCCAGTGCTGGATGAGGAAGGTGCCGTGGAAGCCGAGGAACAGCATCCAGAAGTGGATCTTGCCCAGGCGCTCGTTGAGCATCTTGCCGGTCCACTTCGGCCACCAGAAGTAGAAGCCGGCGAACATCGCGAATACCACGGTGCCGAAGACGACGTAGTGGAAGTGCGCCACCACGAAGTAGGAGTCCGAGACGTGGAAGTCCAGCGGCGGGGAGGCCAGGATGATGCCGGTCAGGCCACCGAAGAGGAACGTCGCCAGGAAGCCGATGCTCCACAGCATGGGGGTTTCGAACGTGATGGAACCCCGCCACATGGTGCCGATCCAGTTGAAGAACTTCACACCGGTCGGAACGGCGATCAGCATCGTCATGAAGGAGAAGAACGGCAGCAGTACCGAGCCGGTGACGTACATGTGGTGCGCCCACACGGTCACGGACAGGGCGGCGATGGAGATCGTTGCGTAGACGAGGCCCTTGTAACCGAAGATCGGCTTGCGGCTGAAGACCGGGAAGATCTCCGAGACGATGCCGAAGAACGGCAGGGCGATGATGTAGACCTCAGGGTGTCCGAAGAACCAGAACAGGTGCTGCCAGAGGACGGCGCCGCCGTTCTCCGGGTCGAAGATGTGGGCACCGAAGCGCCGGTCCGCGCCGAGGGCGAAGAGGGCCGCAGCCAGCGGCGGGAACGCCATCAGGACCAGGATGGCCGTCACCAGGATGTTCCAGGTGAAGATCGGCATACGCCACATGGTCATGCCCGGGGCACGCATGCAGATGATCGTGGTGATGAAGTTGACCGCACCAAGGATGGTGCCGAAGCCGGAGAGCGCCAGGCCGAAGACCCAGAGGTCACCGCCCACGCCCGGGCTGAACGTCGTGTTGGACAGCGGCGCGTAGGCGAACCAGCCGAACGATGCCGCACCCTGCGGGGTGACGAAGCCGGATACGGCGATGGTGGAGCCGAAGAGGAAGAACCAGAATGCCAGTGCATTCAGCCGCGGGAAGGCGACGTCGGGTGCACCGATCTGGAGCGGCATGATGACGTTGGCGAACCCGGCGAAGAGCGGCGTCGCGAACATCAGCAGCATGACGGTGCCGTGCATGGTGAAGAGCTGGTTGTACTGCTCTTTGGTCTGCAGGATCTGCATGCCGGGCTCGAACAGCTCGGCGCGGATCAGCAGCGCCATGACGCCGCCGAAGCAGAAGAACACGAAGGACGCGATCAGGTACATGTACCCGATGGTCTTGTGGTCGGTGGAGGTGATCCAGTTGACGACGATGCGTCCCTTGGACTTCGGTACTACGGGAGCCTCAAGGGTCCCCGTGGGCTGTGAATAGGTGGTTGCCACGTCGCTCCCCTTACTTGGATTCGGTCGGGGCCGGGTTGCGGTCGTACTCTTCGCCGAGGAGACCGGTGTTGCCGTCCTGGCGCAGCTTTTCCAGGTGCGCCTGGAATTCGGCGTCGGAAACGACCTTTACGCGGAACAGCATTTCGGAGTGGTATTCGCCACAGAGTTCGGCGCACTTGCCGTCGTAGGTTCCCTCTTTGGTGGGGGTGAACCTGATGTAGTTGGTCTTTCCGGGGATCATGTCGCGCTTCTGCAGGAAGGCGGGTACCCAGAAGGAGTGGATGACGTCGCGGGCGTTCAGCTCGACGTCCACCGATTTGTTGACCGGGAGGTACAGGGTGGGGAGCTTTTCCTTGTCCACGGCCTCACCGGTGAGGTGCGCCTGGACGCCGGCTTCGTGGACATCCTCGCGGATCACGTCACCCTTTTGTAGTTGAAGTCCCAGGCCCACTGCTTGCCGCGGACGTCAACGACGACGTCGGCCGGCTCGGCGCGGTTGTCGATCGCCTGCTGGTCGCGGTCGGTGAAGTAGAAGAACACCAGGACCATGAACAGCGGGATCGTCAGGTAGAAAACCTCGAGGGGCAGGTTGAAGCTGTTCTGCCGGGGAACCCGACGGTGCCCTTGCGGCGCCGGTAGGCGACCATGCACCAGATCATCAGGCCCCAGGTGATGACACCGACAATCAGTGCGGCAATCCATGAGTTGACCCAGAGGTCCATGATGCGGTCAGTGTGGTTGGTGGTGCCACGTTCCGTGGGCAGCCACCCTTTCTGTACCTCTGGTGAACATCCAGTCAAAGCCAACGCGCCGGCGAGTGCCAAGCCAGTGATCGTAGTGATCTGTTTGCGTCGGCTGCCGGTTCGGTTCTGCGAACTCACAGACGGCCCTTCCTACTTGTTGCTGTCGCCCCGGCCCGCAAAATCGCGGTCGGGGCACACGAAAAGTTTTACTACTCGGTGTAGAGCTTACCGCTCCCCGCGAGTTTTCGCCCACATGTCCGCGCCGTGCGTCGGGACCTTTTGCCGGGTCCGCTCGTTATGGATCCTGCGGCACTAAGGCCGGGCAGATTGCCCGGCCTTAGTGGAAGGAATCACCGCAGGCGCAGGAGCCGCCGGCGTTGGGGTTGTCGATCGTAAAGCCCTGCTTGGAGATGGTGTCCTCGAAGTCGATGCTGGCACCGCTGAGGTAGGGGACGCTCATTTTGTCGACTACAACTTCAACGCCGTCGTAGTCCCGGACGGCGTCTCCGTCGAGGAGCCTTTCGTCGAAGTAGAGCTGGTAGATCAGGCCGGAGCAGCCGCCGGGCTGCACAGCCACGCGGAGGCGCAGGTCGGTGCGGCCTTCCTGCTCCAGCAGGCTGCGGACCTTGCCCGCCGCGACGTCAGTCAGCTGAACTTCGTGCGTGGCCAGTTCCTCGCCCGCCGTGGCGGTGATGTCGGCGCTGTTTTCATTGGTTGTAGTGCTCATGGCCTACCTTCTAACGACGGTGGTGGCGGCACCGCCGGGGCGGCACCCGCCCCTACTTATTCGGTACGGGCTATAGCTACATGCTACGTCGATCAGCCGTGTAGCTCTAACTTCTGACGTAACCGTCCGTGCAGGCTGGATGTTCCCCGGGAACCCGGCCGGCCCGTACGGTCAGGCCAGTCCGTCCTCATTGAGCCGCGCGAGCATCAGGGCTTCAGCAACAATGGCGTTCCGGAAGTCCTCGAGGTGGAGGGATTCGTTCGCGCTGTGCGCCCGGGAATCGGGATCCTCGACGCCGGTGACCAGGATCTGAACATCCGGGTACAGCTCGGTCAGGTCGGCGATAAACGGGATGGAGCCGCCAATACCGGTTTCCACCGCCGGGACGCCCCATGCCTCGCCGAGCGCCCACATCGCGATGCCGGCAGCCCGGGAGGACGTGTCCGTCAGGAAGGCGTTGCCGCTCTCCCCGGCGTAAAGACCACGTGGGCGCCGAACGGCGCGTTGGCTTCCACGTGCCGGCGGACCGCGTCCATGGCCTCGGCCGGATCCTGCCCGGGCGCGAGCCGCATGCTGAACTTGGCCCGCGCCCGGGGCAGGAGGGTGTTGGAGGCGACGTCGACGGCGGGGGCATCGAAGCCTATGATCGACAGCGCCGGTTTGGTCCACATCCGCGAGGCGATCGTGCCGGTGCCCGCAAGCCGGACGCCGTCGAGCACGGAGGCGTCCGCGCGGTACTCCTCCTCCGAAAGGTCCACGGTGGCGTCGTCCCGGCTGACCAGGCCGGCGATCGCGACGTTGCCGTCGTCGTCGTGCAGGGTGGCGATGAGACGGGACAGAAGGGTCGGCGCATCCAGCACGGGGCCGCCGAACATGCCGGAGTGGACGGCGTGGTCCAGGACCTTGACCTCGATGGTGCCGTCGACCAGGCCGCGGAGGCTGGTGGTGAGCGCGGGGATGCCGACCTTCCAGTTGCTGGAGTCGGCGACGACGATCACATCGGCGCGCAGCAGCTCCCGGTGGGTTTCCAGGAAGGTGCGGAAGGTCGGGGAGCCCGCTTCCTCCTCACCCTCGAAGAAGAAGGTCACGCCCAGGCCGAGATCGTCGCCCAAAACGCGGGTCACGGCCGCGTAGGCAGCGATGTGGGCCAGGATCCCGGCCTTGTCGTCGGCGGCACCGCGGCCGTAAAGCCGCCCGTCGCGCTCGACGGCGGTGAACGGCTCCGTCTCCCACAGTGCCAGGTCGCCGGTGGGCTGCACATCGTGGTGCGCGTAGAGCAGGATCGTCGGCTTGCCGTCGGCGGCGGGACGGCGGGCGACGACGGCGGGGCCGCCGGGAGTCCCGTCTTCCTTGTCGCAGCGCAGGATCCGGACGTCGTCGAATCCGTTGGCGCGCACCAGCCCGGCGACGGCGTCGGCGCTGGCGTTGAGCGGGGCCGGGTCGAAGCTGGGCCAGGCGATGCCCGGAATGGCGACGAGCTCTTTCAACTGGGCGATAGTTGTGTCGAAGGATTCGGTGACGGCCTGCCGGAGCGCCTCGGTGTCGACGTTTCCGGCCAGGGCGGTTGCGGTTTGCGGGTTCCCCGCGGGTGATGAAGTCATGGCCAGAACACTACCCGTGCCGTGGATCACGCTAAACCTTAAACTCTGCCGCGGCGCGTCATACCCTGTGTGGGCTGGGTCTCGTGCCCAGGTCCGCGGGGTATTCTGTAGGGGTGTTTGGACGTAAAAGAAGCGCCATCGGCGCAGGACATAGTTGACCAGCAGGCGGCCGGGGCAGCAGCCCGGGACACCGCCCTCGGCAAGGGCGCACCCACGCCCAAGCGCAGCGCGCAGGTGGCGGCCCGCAAGCGGCCGCTCGTGCCGGAGGACCGCAAGGCCTCAAAGGCCGCAGAGCGAGCAGCGGTCCAGGAGCAGCGGCTGAAAATGCGGGCGGCCCTGGACACCGGCGACGAGAAGTTCCTGCCGCTGCGGGACAAGGGTCCGCAGAAGCGCTTCGCCCGTGACTACGTGGACGCCCGCTTCAGCCTCGGCGAGTACCTGATGTTCGGCGCCCTGATCTTCGTGGTGGTCTCCCTGCTCGTCCCGGCGTCCAGCGAGCAGATGATCTACGTCCTGGGCGGATTCTGGGTGATGTTCCTGGCCGTCTTCGTCGACGTCTTTATCCTCTCCCGCAAACTCCGGAAGCGCCTGACGGAAAAGTTCGGCGACGTGGAGCGCGGCACCGTCTGGTACGGCTCCATGCGCTCGCTGCAGTTCCGCCGCCTGCGCCTTCCCAAGCCCCTCGTCAAGCGCGGCGAATACCCCGCCTGATTTCCCCGATCAACAAGGAGCCCCCGGCAGCTGGACTGCCGGGGGCTTTGTCGTCCCGATGTGGTTACTGCACCTGTTCGCGGGGCCGCGGCCCCGGCCGGGTTCAGCGCCTCGACGGGTGCTTCGCGAGCTGCCGGTTGATGCGGGCAGCCCAGAACGGACCTTCATAGAGGAACGCCGTGTAACCCTGCACGAGGGTGGCGCCGGCGTCGAGCCGTTGCTGGACGTCCTGCGCGGTTTCGACCCCGCCCACAGAGACCAGGGTCAGCTTGCCGCCGGTTGCCGCCTTCAACCGGGCCAGCACCTCCAGCGACCGCTGCTTCAGCGGGGCGCCGGAAAGTCCGCCGGCGCCGCAGTCCGCCACCTTGTCCGGTGCGGACGACAGGCCGGTGCGGGCGATGGTGGTGTTGGTGGCGATGATTCCGTCCAGGTTCAGGTCCAGTGCCAGCCGCGCGACGTCGTCGATGTCCTCATCGCTGAGGTCCGGGGCGATCTTGACCAGCAGCGGAATGTGGCGTCCGGAGGCCTTGTCCGCGGCCTCCCCACTGCCGTCAGCAGCGGGCGGAGCGAATCGACATCCTGGAGCAGCCGCAGGCCGGGGGTGTTCGGGGAGCTGACGTTGACCACGAGGTAGTCGGCGGCGGGAGCCAGGCTGCGGGCGCTGATGAGGTAGTCCGCCGCCGCGTCGTCCAGTTCCACCACTTTGCTCTTGCCGATGTTGACGCCGATCACCGGGCGGACACCGGGGTGGCGGCGCTGCAGGGCGGCGCGGGCGGACTTCAGGCGGGGCGCCATGGCGGCGGCCCCGTCATTGTTGAATCCCATCCGGTTGATCACGGCCCGGTCCTGGACCAGGCGGAAGAGCCGCGGCGCTGGATTTCCGGGCTGGGCCTGTCCCGTGATCGTGCCGACCTCCACATGGCCGAAGCCCAGCTCGGTCAGCGCCTCGATGCCGTGGCCCTCCTTGTCGAATCCGGCCGCCAGACCGAACGGTGACGGGAACGTCAGGCCGAACGCCCGGGTCTGGAGCGACGCCGCCGGCGCGGTGAACCTCTGCAGCACCCGCCCGGCCCCGCAGGAGTGGACAAGCCGGATGGCCCTGAACCCGATCTTATGGGCGCGTTCGGCGTCCATCCATGAGAAGGCCAGCCGGAAGAAAGTCGGATAAACGCGCATGGCTCTAGTTTTCCCGTTCAGGCGGCCCAGACCAAACCCGCCCGCCGCCGGGCGCTAGCATGAAGCAATGGAATGGGTACCCGATATCCTGGGCGACGACTTCGAAGCCTGCACCTTCCCGGCAGCCGGTCCCGACGGCGTCGAACGGACCGCCACGCTGGTCCGACGGGTTCCCGGCGATGCTGGGGGCACAGCCGCCGCTGCCGGCGGCGAAGCCGGCGGGGAAGGCGGCCCCGCCCGCCGGCCCCGGGCCGTGCTGTTCCTGCACGGCTGGAGCGACTACTTCTTCAACGAGGAGCTCGCGGACTTCTGGACCCGCCAGGGCTTCGCGTTCTTCGCCCTCGACATGCACAACCACGGGCGGAGCCTGCACGCCGGCACGCACGGCGGCTATGTGGCCGACCTGGACGACTACGACGCCGAGATCACCGCGGCGATCGGCATCATCGCCGTGCTGCACCCCGAGGCCGAGGCACCGCCGAGGGTGGCGCTGATGGGACATTCGACCGGCGGGCTGATTGCCGCGCTGTGGGCGGCCGGCATCCCGGCGTTATCTCGCAGCTGATCCTCGACAGCCCGTGGCTGGAAATGCACGGCAGTCCGGCCGTGCGCCGTGCGGCGCGGACCATGGTGGAACCGCTCGCGCGGTTCTGGCCGGAAGCCGTCATCCGGCTCCCCGAACGCGGCTTCTACTGGCGCAGCATCAGCAGCGCCGCCGAGGGCGAATGGACCCTGGATGACAACTACCGCCCGCCCCGGGCGTTTCCCGTCCGGGCCGGCTGGCTGAGCGCGGTCCTGACCGGGCAGTCGCGGGTGGCGCGCGGATTGGACATCGATGTTCCCATCCTGGTTTTGATTTCCGGGGCCAGCGCCAACGGAATGTTCTGGAAGGAATCCATGCGGCGCACCGATGCAGTCCTGGACGTTAACACGATCGCCCTGCGCGCCCTCAGCCTGGGCCGGACCGTCACCCTGGAGCGGATCGACGGGGCACTGCACGACGTGTTTTTGTCCGCCCCGCGCGTCCGCGCCGACGCCTACGCCCGGCTGGCCCGCTGGCTCCGCGCCTACGTTCTGGACGACGGCGGCACCGCCTGAGCCGCGGGGCTCGCTCCCCGGCGGCGTACAGGGTTAAACACCCTGGTGTCAGTACCGTGGTCTCAGGCGGGGCCAGCGGGGGCAGCGTCCACTGCCCCGCCGTAGCGGCGGTCCCGCTGCGCATACACCTCAACCGCGTCCCACAGCGTGCGCCGGTCCACGTCGGGCCACAGCGTGTCCATAAAGACGAATTCGGCGTAGGCGGACTGCCACAGCATGAAGTTGGAGAGCCGCTGCTCGCCGGAGCTGCGCAGGAACAGGTCAACGTCGGGCAGGTCCGGCTCGTCCAGGTACTTCTGGATCGTCTTCTCGGTGATGGCGCCCGGTTTCAGCCGGCCGGCGGCGACTTCCTCCGCGATCGCGGAGACGGCGTCGGCGATCTCGGCGCGCCCGCCGTAGTTAACACACATGTTCAACGTGCAGGTGCTGTTGCCGCGGGTGAAGTCCTCGGCCTCTTCCAGTTCCCGGATCACGGAGCCCCAAAGCCGGGGCCGCCGGCCGGACCAGCGGATCCGCACACCCCACTCATCCAGTTGGTTGCGCTGACGACGTAGCACGTCCTTGTTAAATCCCATCAGGAAGCGGACCTCCTCGGGCGAACGGCGCCAGTTTTCCGTGGAGAAGGCGTAGACACTCACATGCTCGATGCCGAGTTCAATCGCACCGGCCATCACGTCCAGCAGGGCGGGCTCCCCGCTTTGTGGCCCTCGATCCGGGGCAGGCCGCGCTGGTTGGCCCAGCGGCCGTTGCCGTCCATCACGATCGCGACGTGCCGCGGAATAAACTCCGCCGGGATGGCCGGAGGGACGGCTCCGGAGGGTGCGGGTACGGGCTCACCACGGGGTGCTCCGCTGCCGGACCGGATTCTTCTTTTTACCCAATGCCACAGTTTTTCCCTAGTTCTTTCCCGGTGCCACAGTTTCCCGGTGTCACAGTTAGGTCCGCTCCACATGTTTGAGGGATTTGAGTACTCGTTCAAGGTGCCACTGCAGGTAGCTGGCCACCAAGCCGGCCGCCTCGCGCCGGTGCGCGGGAACTGACGCGTCCGCCGTCGTCCAGTCCCCCGTCAGCAACGCGCCAAGCAGCAGCACCGTTTCCGCGGCGGGGGCGGGCGATCCGGGCGGGCGGCAGTCCGCGCACACCATGCCGCCGAGCGGCGCCGAAAATGCAGTGTGGGGCCCGCGGGCCCGCAGCGGGCACAGTCGGTGAAACTCGGTGCCCAGCCGCCGGTGGCGAGGGCGCGCAGCAGGTAGGAATCGAGGATGAGTTCGGGGTGTGGTCGCCCCGGCTCAGCGAGGCCAGGGCGCCGACGAGGAGATTGTATTGGGCGGTACCGGCTTCGCCGTCGACGTCGGTCAGCTTCTCCGCAGTTTCGGTCATCGCCGCAGCGACCGTGTACCGGCCGTAATCCGCGGCGATATTGCTGCCGTACGCGCCCTTCGCCACGGCCTGCGTGACAATGTCCAGGGTGCGGCCGGCTATCAGCTGGAGGTCCACGACCATAAAGGGCTCAAGCCGGGCGCCGAAGCGGCTGCTGGTGCGCCGTACGCCCTTGGCTACCGCGCGGACCTGGCCGTGGTGCTTGGTAAGGATGGTGATGATGCGGTCCGCTTCGCCCAGTTTGTGGGTACGCAGCACCACACCGTCATCACGGTAGGCGCGGGAGGCAAAGGAGGATGGTTGGGCCACGGTTAATCTTCGCACCGCCTTGAAGGAAATACTGCATTCCGGGGAACCGCCGCTTTCAGACGCGCCGCGCCGCCGGACGGACCGGCGGCGCTGAGCGCCTGAAAAGCGGCTGGCCGCCTAGGCCCGGGCGTCCCGGATGGCCCGGTTCACGGCCGAAATGACGGCCTTGAGCGAGGACGTGCTGGTGTTGGCGTCGATCCCGACGCCCCACAGCACACGCTCCCCACGGCGCACTCGACATAGGCCGCGGCGAGGGCGCTGCCGCCTTCGGACAGGGCGTGTTCGCTGTAGTCCAGCACCCGGACGTCGACGCCGTCCTCGCGCAGGATGCTCAGCAGGGCTGCGATCGGGCCGTTGCCGGTGCCGGTGCGGTGGACCTGGCTGCCGTCGATCTTGAGCGTGGCGTGCAGCGTCATGGACCCGTCCTCGTCCGCTTCGGTGCCGAACGGGCCCAGGGCGTAGCGTCCCCACTGCGCGTCGGCCGAGCCGGAGGGCAGGTATTCATCCTGGAAGACCTGCCAGAGCTGGGCTCCGCTGACTTCGCCGCCCACGGTGTCGGTCTGCTTCTGGATGACGCCGGAGAACTCGATCTGCGCGCGGCGCGGCAGGTCCAGGTTGTGCTCGTTTTTCAGCAGGTACGCGACGCCGCCCTTGCCCGACTGGGAGTTGACCCGGATGACGGCCTCGTAGCTGCGGCCGAGGTCCTTCGGGTCGACCGGCAGGTACGGGACCTGCCAGGGGTAGTCGGCGACGTCCTTGCCGGCGGCTGCCGCGTCCTTTTCCAGGGCTTCCAGGCCCTTCTTGATGGCGTCCTGGTGCGAGCCGGAGAAGGCGGTGAAAACGAGGTCCCCGCCGTAGGGTGCGCGCTCGGCCACCGGCAGCTGGTTGCAGTACTCCACGGTGCGGCGGACCTCGTCGATGTCGGAGAAGTCGATCATCGGGTCGATGCCCTGGACGAACATGTTCAGGCCCAGGGTCACCAGGTCCACGTTGCCGGTCCGTTCGCCGTTGCCGAACAGGCAGCCTTCGATCCGGTCCGCGCCGGCGAGGTAGCCCAGTTCGGCGGCGGCGACGCCGGTGCCTCGGTCGTTGTGCGGGTGCAGGGACAGGATGATGCCCTCCCGCGGGTGCAGGTTCCGGCTCATCCACTCGATGGAGTCGGCGTAGACGTTGGGGGTGGCCATTTCCACCGTGGCGGGCAGGTTGATGATGACCTGGCTGTCGGCGGAGGCCTCGAACACGTCGGCGATGGCGTTGCAGACCCGGACGGCGTACTCCAGCTCGGTCCCGGTGAAGGATTCCGGCGAGTACTCGTAGGTGATGTGGGTGTCCTGCAGGGTCTCCTCGTACTTCTTGCACAGCCGCGCGCCCTGCAGGGCGATGTCCAGGATTCCGTCCTCGTCCTGGTTGAAGACGACCCTGCGCTGCAGGACCGACGTCGAGTTGTACAGGTGGACGATTGCCTGCTTGGCGCCGACGAGGGACTCGTAGGTCCGCTCGATCAGGTGCTCGCGGGCCTGGGTCAGGACCTGGATGGTGACGTCGTCCGGGATGTGGTTGCCCTCGATGAGCTGCCGGACAAAGTCGAAGTCCGTCTGCGAGGCCGAGGGGAACCCGACTTCGATTTCCTTGTAGCCCATCCGGACCAGCAGCTGGAACATCTTCAGCTTGCGGGCGGGGCTCATTGGGTCGATCAGGGCCTGGTTGCCGTCACGGAGGTCCACGGCGCACCAGCGCGGGGCCTTGGTGATGACTTTGTCCGGCCAGGTGCGGTCCGGCAGCTCCACCGTGATGATGTCCTGGAACGGAACGTAGCGGTGGACGGGCATTCCTGAGGGCTTCTGTGCGTTTCGCATTACAATCGGGGCCTTTTCTGTGATTCTTGGTGAAAGGGTGGCCGGGCAACACGAACTCCGCAGCGAGGGTGGGCCTTGCGCTAGATCGCGTCTGAGGCCTCGCCGCGGCAGCTAAGGAGAAGCAGTTCTGCGCGCACGTTTTCACAGTAACACGGGTGCGTAAGATGAAGGAGCCATACCTCCGTAACGTCCACCATGCAGACCGGCATCCCCTGCCAAGGCGGTGCCGGACTGCCTCTCAAAGGAGCATCTGTGCCACTTTCGGGGATCGCCCTGTCCAACATCGACGCCAGTGTCCGGCCGCAGGATGACCTGTACCAGCATGTCAACGGCACCTGGCTCAAGAGCACCGAGATTCCCGACGACCGCCCCCTGGAGGGGACGTTCACGGCACTGCGGGACGGTTCGGAACTCGCCGTGAAAGAGATCATTGAGGACGCGGCGGCCCGCGGGGCGGACTCCACCGGAATCGAGCGGAAGGTCGGGGACCTGTACAACAGCTTCCTGGACGAAGCCGGTGTGGAGGCCAAGGGGCTGGACCCGATCCGTTCCCGGCTCGCCGAGGTCTTCGCCACGGAATCGGCCGCCGATCTGGTGGCCCTGGCCGGGCGGCTGTTCCGCGCGGACGTGGGCGGCCTCTTTTACATCTACCCCGCCCCCGACGCCGGAAATCCGGACCGGATCCTGCTGTACACCGGTCAGGGAGGCCTGGGCCTGCCGGATGAGTCGTACTACCGCGAAGAGAAGTTCGCGCCGATGGTCCAGGCGTATCAGGACCATGTGAAGACCGTCTTCGGACTCGCCGGGGTCACCGGCCCGGAGGACGCCGCCGGACGGGTGGTGGCGCTGGAGACCGCGCTGGCCGCCCACCACTGGGACAAAGTCACGCTGCGCGACCCCAGAAGACCTACAACCTGCGGACAGCGGACGAAGCCACGGAGCTCTTCCCGCTCCTCACCACCTGGTTTGACGCCGCCGGAATCGCGTCGGAGAAGCGTGCGGAACTTATCGTGAGCACCCCGGATTTCTTCGCCGGGGCGGCGTCGCTGCTGGAGTCGGAGCCGCTGTCCGTCTGGCAGGAATGGCTGGCCATGCGCGTCATCAGCGCCGCCGCCCCGTACCTGTCCGCCGCTTTTGTGGATGCCAACTTCGCCTTCTACGGCACCACCCTCAGCGGCACGCCGCGCAACAAGGACCGCTGGAAGCGCGGGGTCGCCGTCGTCGAGGCCGCGCTGGGCGAGGCCGTCGGCCAGATCTATGTTGCCCGGCACTTCCCGGAAACCCATAAGGCGCGCATGGAGTCGCTGGTGGCGAACCTGATCGAGGCCTACCGCGAATCCATCACCGGACTTGCCTGGATGGGCGAGGAAACCAAGCACGAGGCGCTCAAGAAGCTTGATTCGTTCCGGGCCAAGATCGGCTACCCCGACAAGTGGATCGACTACTCCGCGGTGGAAATCGACCCCTCGGACCTGCTGGGCAATGTGGAGCGCGCGCACAGCGCCGACGTCGACCGGCACCTTGATGAAGTGGGCAAACCCGTGGACCGGGACAAGTGGCTGATGACCCCGCAGACCGTGAATGCGTACTACCACCCGCTGCTCAATGAGATCGTGTTCCCGGCCGCCATCCTGCAGCCGCCGTTCTTCACCGCCGACGCCGACGACGCCGTCAACTACGGCGGCATCGGTGCGGTCATCGGCCACGAGATCGGCCACGGGTTCGACGACCAGGGCTCGCAGTACGACGGCAGCGGCCTGCTGCGCAACTGGTGGACGGAGGATGACCGCACGGCCTTCGAGGCGCTGACCTCCAAGCTGGTGGCCCAGTTCGAGGCGCTCTCCCCACCGCAGCGCCGGGACACAACGTCAACGGCAAACTGACCCTGGGCGAGAATATCGGCGACCTCGGCGGCCTGACGATCGCGTATAAGGCCTACCTGATCAGCCTCGAAGGGCAGGAGCCTCCGGTCCTGGACGGACTGACCGGGGTGCAGCGGTTCTTCGCATCATGGGCCGCCGGCTGGCGGCAGGTCATGCGGACCGAGGAGGCCGTCCGCCGGCTGGCCACCGATCCGCACTCGCCCAACGAGTTCCGCACCAACCAGATCGCCAAAAACCTTGATGCCTTCCACGAGGCCTTCGGGACGGCGGAGCAGGACGGCATGTGGATGCCCGTGACGGAGCGCGTCAGCATCTGGTAGGGAGCGCGGCCCGGAAACAGCCGGGCAACGAGCTCGGCAACCAACAACTCAACATAACGGGCGGCCCCGGGAGTCCTCCCCGGGCCGGCCCGTTGCTGTCCGCGAACACGTGTCAGCGGGTGATGAGCGCCGGGTTGGCCTGCTGGCACACGACATCGCCGGCGGTCTGGTTGACGATGTCATCGGGCAGGTCCACCGCGGCTCCGCCGCTTGGGGTGCCGCCCTTGGCGCCGCCCGCCGGGCTGCTGCCCACGTAGACCTGGACGCCGACGACGCCGGCCGGCTGCACCTGCTTGGCCGGGATTCCCAGCACGGAGGCGACGTCGGCGGCCACATCGGCGAAGCCCTCGCCGTAGTAGACCGCGGTGGCCGCCACGGGCGCGGCGGCGAACTGGCTGATCTGGGTGAAGCCGCTGCCGGTGAGGACCTTCATGATTTCCTGGGCCCGCGCCGGAGTGCCGGAGCCGTCCGCCACCGTGACGGGCTGCAGCGCCTTGTCGTATGCGGGGGCTGCCTCGCTGGGCGTCGGCGCGGCGCTGGCACTTGCCGCCGGGCTCGCGGACGCGGAGGGCTGGCTGGCGCCGTCGGGTCCGTGAGGTCGATGTCCTTGCGCATCGCCGCGAAGAGCTGGGAAGCGGCGGGCTCGGCCACCTGCAGGCGGTTCGGGTCGCTGACCGCCGGCACCGTCGGAACCGCGACGAAGGCGACCTTGCCGACGTCGATGTTCTTCAGCCGGTTCCCGACCGTCAGCAGGGTGGGGATGGAGGCCAGGCCCTCGTCAATTGTTAGGTTCCTGGTGACGACGTCGGCGATCTCCAGCATCTTGACGGGGTTGGACAACGTGCCGTCACTCTTCATCTTCCGGGTCAGGGAGGACAGGAACCCCTGCTGTGCCTTGATCCTGCCGAGGTCTCCGCCGTCCGCAAACGCGTGCCGCGCCCGCAGGAACGCCAGCGCCTGCTCGCCCTGGACCTTGGAGGTCCCCTTGGGGAGCCGCAGCCTGGAGTCCGGGTCATAGACGGCGTCGCTGATGCAGACCTCCACACCGCCGACCGTGTTCGAGAGCTCCTTGACGGCGTTGAAGTCGGCCATCATGAAGTGGTCGACTTCGAGGCCCGTGAGTTTGTTGACCGTGTCGACGGCGCAGCCGATGCCTGCCTCGGTCATGGCCGCGTTGATCATCACGTCCTGCTGCGCCGGGAATTGCTTCTTGGTCTTCTGGTCGGTGCATTTGGGAGTGTCCACGAGCAGGTCGCGCGGGAAGCTCACCACGCTGACGCGTTTGTTGTCCGCGGAGATGTCCATCAGCATCATCACATCCGAGTGCCCGTAGCCCGTGGCGTCGTCGGAGGTGCCGTACTGCGAGTTCTTGCCGTCGCGGGAGTCCGAGCCGAGGATCAGGATCTGCATCCGGTCGTTCGAATCGTTCACCGCGGCCTCGGTCTTGTCGCTCCCGGCGCCCAGCGCGGCCTTGCTGATGTTGCCTTGCAGCCGGACCGCCCAGTAGGCGCCGAAGGCAAGGACGCCGACCAGGAGAACGGAGATGATGCCGGTCCCGATTTTCAGCCAGCGGGGCATGCCGCGGGTGGCACCCAGGTGGCGTGCCGGTCCGACGGCGGGATCCTCCGTGTGCCGGGCGGCAGAACCTGACCGAACCGGGTTTCCGGTTCCGTCTGCACTGTCATCACGGGGTCGAGACACGGTTGAGCCTTCCTTCACGAACGGGGTTCGCCTATTTTAGAGTCCGATTCTGGGAAATTCCCGATGGCGGGCTCCATGGGAGCGGCGCGGACGCCGCAGATGACGGGGTACGGGAGCTTAGAAGCCGAGCTTCACGAGCTGCTTCGGGTCGCGCTGCCAGTCCTTGGCGACTTTCACATGGAGGTCGAGGTAGATCCGGGCGCCAAGCAGCGCCTCGATCCCCTTGCGGGCGTTGGTGCCGACCTCACGGAGCCGGGCACCGCCCTTGCCGATGATGATGGCCTTCTGCGAAGGGCGCTCCACGTACAGGTTGACCCGGACGTCCAGGAACGGCCGGTCTTCCGGCCGGCCTTCGCGCGGAACGATTTCATCGACGACGACGGCCAGGGAGTGCGGCAGTTCGTCGCGGACGCCCTCGAGGGCGGCCTCCCGGATGAGTTCGGCGATCATCACGGCTTCCGGTTCGTCCGTCAGGTGCCCGTCCGGATACAGCGGCGGCGACGGCGGCATGTGGCCGATCAGGACGTCGGCGAGGGTGCCCACCTGGAAGCCGTCGGTCGCGGAAACCGGGACGATGTCCTTCCAGCCGTCCTCGCCGAGGACTTCGCGGCCCAGGGCCGCCACGGCGAGCAGCTGCTCGGTGAGGGCCTGCCGGTCCACCGTGTCGGTCTTGGTGACGATCGCGATGACGGGTTTGTTGCCGAGGGCGGCGAGCTGGGCGGCGATGAATTTGTCGCCCGGGCCGATTTTCTCGTTGGCCGGGAGGCAGAAGCCGATCGCGTCGACTTCGGCGAGGGTGTCGGCGACGAGCTCGTTGAGCCGCTTCCCCAGCAGGGTGCGCGGGCGGTGCAGGCCCGGGGTGTCCACCAGGATCAGCTGGGCGTCGTCCCGGTGCACGATGCCGCGGATGGTGTGGCGCGTGGTCTGTGGCTTGGCCGAGGTGATGGCGACCTTTTGGCCCACCAGGGCGTTGGTGAGGGTCGACTTGCCCGCGTTGGGACGCCCCACCAGCACGGCGAAACCGGCGCGGTAGCCGCCATGGGCCGCGGCGCCGTCGGACTTATTCTGCTTGCTCACGTGAGACTCCCTGTTGGATTGGTGCGGCCTCGTCGAGAAGGTCTTCAAGGTCAGTGTCTTCTTTTGGTACGGCGGCCGCAATGATGTGGCTGACGCGGTTCCGCCGGCCCTCCAGCCGGTCGGCGCGGAGGACACCCCGTGGACCACGACGGTGCTGCCGACGATCGGAACCCGACCGAGGGCCTTGGCGAGCAGGCCGCCCACGGTGTCCACCTCGTCGTCGTCGAGCTCCAGGTCGAAGAGTTCCCCGAGGTCATCGATGCTCATCCGCGCGCTCACGCGGTAGCTTCCGTCGCCGAGCTCCACCGCTTCCGCGCTTTCGGTGTCGTACTCGTCCACGATCTCGCCGACGATTTCCTCGATGAGGTCCTCGAGGGTGACCAGACCGGCGGTGCCGCCGTACTCGTCGATGACGATCGCCACGTGCGTCGATTCCTTCTGCAGTTCGCGCAGCAGTTCACTCACCGGTTTCGAGTCCGGTACGTAGCGGACCTCGCGGGCCAGTTCGTCAACGACGGGGGTTCCTCGCCGGGGCCGAGGTTATGGATGACCGCGGCCACGTCCTTGAGGTAGACGATGCCGAGGACCTGGTCCGTGTTCTCGCCGATGACCGGGATCCGGGAATAGCCGGAGCGCAGGAACAGCGACATGGCCCGGTGCAGGCTGGAGCCGGAGTCGATGCTGAGGATGTCGGTGCGCGGCACCATCACGGAGCGGACCAGGGTGTCGCCGAAGTCGAAGACGGACTGGATCAGCTCGGCCTCGTTGTCCTCGATCACGTCGGACTCCGTGGCGCGGTCCACGAGTTCGCGGAATTCCTCTTCGCTGAAGAAGGCCTCATTGTCCGCGGGCGCCCCGGGGGCCACCGCGCTGCCCAGGGTGACAAGCCAGCCGGGGATCGGGCCCAGCACCCAGCACAGCCAGCGGATCAGGGGTGCGCTGAAGCGGACCAGGCCGGCAGAGTGGACCCGGCCGAGCTGCCGGGGAGATACGCCCACGATCACGAAGCCCAGCAGGGCCATAACACCGGTGGCGATCAGCCCGGAGAGCCAGATGTTGTCGAACACGCTGGTCAGCAGCACCGTGACGGCGACGGCGGAGGCCATGTCGAACCAGATGCGCCAGAAGCGCAGGGCGCGCATATGGGCCACGGGTTCTGCCATGATGCGTTTCAGTGCGGTACCGCGGCCGTTCAGGATGGCCGCTTCGGCGTCGTGCCGGGAAAGGTAGTTGAAAGCAGACTCGGCCGCGGTGAGGAATGCGGCAAAACTCAGGAAAACCAGCGCCATGCCGGCGAGGATCAGTGGCGTCACTGAATCGTCTCTGACGGGGCGTCCTTGCCGGTGAAGGCAGAGAGCAGTTCACGCTGGAGGCCGAACATCTCCTCTTTTCCTCGGGCTCTGCATGGTCGAAGCCGAGGAGGTGCAGGATGCCGTGGGTCGTGAGGAGCAGCATTTCGTCCTGGGTGGAGTGGCCGGCGTTCATCGCCTGGACCTCCGCCACCTGCGGGCAGATGGCAATATCGCCCAGCATGCCCTGCGGGGTGGGCTTGTCCGGAGTGCCCGGCGTCAGCTCATCCATGGGCACCGAGAGCACATCGGTGGAACCCGGCTCGTCCATCAGTTCGATGTGCAGCTTCTCCATGGCCGGCTCGTCCACGAGGAGGATGGACAGCTCGGCCTGCGGGTGGATGAAGAGGCGTTCGAAAATGAACCGGGACAGCTGCACCAGCTCGGCCTCGTCGACGGTAACGCCGGACTCGTTGTTGACTTCGATGCTCATGCGTGTTCTCCCCGCTTCTCCCGGGCCACGGAATGCTTGACCCGGTTCCTCTGGATTTCGTCCCAGACGCCGTAGGCGTTGACGATGTCGCCCACCAGGCGGTGCCGGACGACGTCGGAGGCGTCCAGGACGGTGAAGTTGACGTCCTCGATGCCTTCCAGGATTTCTTCCACGATCCGGAGACCGGACCGGGTTCCGAAGGGCAGGTCCACCTGCGTGACGTCGCCGGTGACCACCATCTTGGAGCCGAAGCCCAACCGGGTGAGGAACATCTTCATCTGTTCCGGCGTGGTGTTCTGTGCCTCGTCCAGGATGATGAAGGCGTCATTGAGCGTGCGTCCGCGCATGTAGGCCAGCGGGGCGACCTCGATAGTGCCGCCGCGATCAGCCGGGGGATGGATTCGGGGTCCATCATTTCGTGCAGGGCGTCGTACAGCGGCCGCAGGTACGGGTCGATCTTGTCGCTGAGCGTGCCGGGCAGGAACCCGAGCCGCTCCCCGCTTCAACGGCGGGACGGGTCAGGATGATGCGCGTGACTTCCTTTTGCTGCAGCGCCTGGACGGCTTTGGCCATCGCCAGGTACGTTTTGCCGGTACCGGCCGGGCCGATGCCGAAGATCACCGTGTTGGCGTCGATCGCGTCGACGTAATTCTTCTGGTTCAGCGTCTTCGGCCGGATCGTCTTGCCGCGGCTCGAGAGGATGTTATGGGTGAGCACCTCGACCGGATTCTGCAGGGACTGGGTCCGGAGCATCGATACGAGCTGCTGCAGGACGGCGGGAGTGATGACCGTGCCCCGGGCGACGAGCCCGCGGACCTCGTTGAAGAGGCGCATGATCCGCGGTACGTCGGCGGCCGGCCCGCTGATGGCGAGCTCGTTGCCCCGGACGTGGAAGTCGACGGACGGGAACTGGACCTCGATAAAACGCAGGGCTTCGTCATGACTGCCGAGGGACTGGACCATCTGATCGGAGCTGTCGAACAGGACTACCTCCGTCCGCAGCCCTGGTAGGGAGTGGGGAAATTCACCCGCGGCGCGCTCTCCGGCGCTGATCCGGGCCTTGCCGTTCGCTGCTTCAGTCATGGTGCTGGCCCGCGGGCCTCTGGTCCCCTCCAGTAGGAAATGGTCTGTCCCCTGATCCGGCCCGAAGACGGTGGTCGCCTCCTGGTTCCGGGTGTCAGCGGATTCTCTTATCTTACGCCAGTGACAGGCTGCGGACGCCTCCGGGCCGGCGGCCTGTCGGGCGTTGAGCTGACCGGGTTGTCGGTGCCGTTCCCGGATTTAGGTATCAACTTCGTATCGGCCTCATATCGTTCCCGTTGCAGTTCCGGCCCGACGGCGCGATCCCCGGTTTCGCGGCATTGCCGTATGCCATGCTGGAAATCGGCCACCGTCACGGCATTTTTGGCGGACCACCGGACAACCCGGCACACCGGACAAACTGGCAGTCGGAACACCGAGCAGACATAGAGCAAACACAAAGCGGACGCAGAGCAGACAGGGCAGCGGAAATCAGGCACCACGGGACGGGACAGGGAGCAGCAGGCTGGCGGATACGCCGGGGCATGCTGCTCATGGTGTTGCCCGCGGCGCTGGCGCTCTCCGGCTGCGTGGCCACTCCCCAGCCCGGCGTAACAAACTCCAACACTCCCCGCAGGTCATGTCGGCCGAAGCGTCCGCCGCGACCACCAGCGCGCCGCTGGAAACCACGCAGGCCTCGAACAAGGCGCCCGTGTACTGGATCGGCCGGAGCAACGACAACACGTTCCTCTACCGCGAGTTCCGCGACGTCCCGGAAGAAGACAACCCGGTCACGGGCGCGCTCCGGGTCATGATGTCGGAGAAGCCGCTCGATCCGGACTTCTTCACCCCTGGCAGAACCCCAAGATGCTGGCGAGCTCCATCTCGGGCAAGAATGTCATCACGGTGGACATGTCCACCGATGCGTTCAACAGCAATGTGGATCCCGCCATGGCCGAGCTCGCCGTGCAGCAGCTCGTCTACACCGCGACCGCAGCCGCCGCCAGCGCCGGGCTGGTCGACTCCGGCCAGCAGATCCAGGTGGTGGTGCTGGTGGACGGCCATACCGACTACGTTGCCTTCAACCACGTCCGCCTCGGCGCGCCGACCTCACGCAGCGTCGGGATGGTCGCCCCGGTGTGGATCATCGATCCCCAGGAGGGGACCACGGTGGAGGACGGTGCGATCAAGATCAACGGCCGCAGCACCTCTCCGGGCGGCGTGCTCCGGTGGGAGGTTCTGCGGATCGACGGAAGCATCAAGACCAGCTACGTGAACGGGACCGTCACGGCCTCGCCCGAAGCCGGCAAATCGGGTGCCTTCAGCCTGTCGGTGAACCTGGGCCCGGGCAACTACGAGGTCCGGGTGTCCCAAGTCGAGGAAGGAAATCCCGTCGAGGACCTGAACGTCGACACCCGCGGGTTCACGGTCCAGTAGCGCAATCCCTGTCCAACCGGGGGCTACCAGCGGCCCAGGATGTCGCTGGCGAGGACCGTGGCGGCGGGACCGGCCGTGGACGAGCGCAGCACATGGTGTCCCAGCAGGGCTGTCACGGCGCCGGCGTTGCAGAGCCGTGTCACCTCCCGCGGGCTGATGCCGCCCTCGGGACCCACGATGAGCAGTACTTCGCGGCCGCCGACGGTACCGGTATCCCCGAACCTGCTGAGTCCTCAGCGACTGAGTCCTTACTGGCGAGGCCGGCCTGCCAGGTCTCCAGGACCTGCCGCAGCGGACGCACGGCGTCCTCGTGAAGGATGACGGCGAGGTCCGCGGCGGCCACCGCCGCCTGCAGTCCGGCGCCGTCGACGGCGGAGCGGACTTCGGGAATCCACGCCCGGCGGGCCTGTTTGGCCGCCGCCGTGACAACGGACTGCCACTTGGCGTGGGCCTTCGCCGCGCGCTCGGCTTTCCACCGGACAATGGAGCGTTCCGCCTGCCACGGCACGATCGCGTCGATTCCCAGTTCGGTGGCGGTTTCGGCCGCGAGTTCGTCCCGGTCGCCCTTGGCGAGGGCCTGGACCAGGACCAGCCGGACCCCGGGCCGCGGCTCGTCGGAGAGCTCGGAGCACGTCACCGTCAGCTCGTTCGGGGCGACGGCGGAGACGGCGCCGCTCAGGCGCCGGCCGGCGCCGTCGGCGATGTCCACGGCCTCCCCACGGAGAGACGCTTCACCGTGACAGCATGGCGGGCCTCGGCTCCGTCCAGAATGAACACGGAACCGGGCACCAGCCCGTCAAGGGTGCCTGGGGCTGTGAAGAAGACCGGGTTGCTCACCGCTACAGGTTACCGAGCCGGTCCCGAAGCTTCGCGAAGACCCCGCCGCTCGCGGCGAGTTTGCCTTCGGTGAACTGCTCACCGCGCAGCTTCGCGAGCTGGCGGAGCAGGTCCTCCTGCGCGGCGTCGAGCTTGGCGGGGGTGTCCACCTGCAGGTGGACCTTGAGGTCGCCGCGGCCGTAGCCGCGCAGGTGCGTGACGCCGAGGCCGCGGAGGGTGATGACCTCACCAGACTGCGTGCCGGCCTTGACGTCGATCTCCTGCTGGCCGTCGAACGTGTCGAGGGTGAGCTCGGTGCCCAGCGCCGCCGCGGTCATGGGGATGTTGAGGCTGGCGTGCAGGTCATCGCCGTCGCGGACATACGTGGCGTCGTTGTTGACCCTGATCTCCACGTAGAGGTCGCCGGCGGGGCCGCCGGCGGGCCGGCCTCGCCCTGGCCGGAGAGCTGGATGCGGGTGCCGGTAGCGACGCCGGCGGGAACCTTGACCGTCAGGGAACGCCGGCTGCGGATGCGGCCCTGGCCGGCGCATTCGTTGCACGGATCCTTGATGACGGTGCCGAAGCCCTCGCAGGAGCCACAGGGGGCCGCGGTCATGACCTGGCCGAGGATGGAGCGGACGGCGCGCTGGACTTGGCCGCTGCCGCCGCAGATGTCGCAGCGCTCGGGGTGGCTGCCTTCGCGGCAGCAGGAGCCCTCACACGTGGGGCATGTGACGGCGGTGTCGACTTCGAGTTTCTTGTTGACCCCGAAGACAGCGTCGCGGAGCTCGATCCGCACGCTGATCAGGGCGTCCTGGCCGCGGCGGACCCGTGAGGCGGGTCCGGCCTGGCCGCCGGCGCCGAAGAACGTCTCGAAGATGTCCTGGAACGCGAAGCCCTGGCCGGAGTAGCTGCCGCCGCCGAAGCCGTTGTCGGTGCCGTTCTCGTTGCCTGTGGTGTCGTAGATCCGGCGCTTCTGCGGATCGGAAAGGACCTCGTAGGCGTGCGTGACGGCCTTGAACCGGTCCGAGGCGTCGTCCCCGGGATTGACATCGGGGTGGAGGGTCCGCGCCAGCTTGCGGTAGGCCTTCTTGATCTCTTCGCCCGTAGCTTCGCGGGAGACTCCAAGAACGTCGTAGTGGCTGCTCAAAGTGTGTATCTCTTCCTTTTTGTACTGCCGGTGGGTACTGCCGGTTTGGGCAAGAAGTCTGGTGGCGGCCCGTCGGGACGGGCCATGGAATGCGGCCGGTTAGGGGCCGAGGATCCGTGAAAGGTAGCGGGCCACGGCCCGGACGGCGGCCATGGTGGTGGGATAGTCCATCCGGGTGGGTCCCAGCACCCCGACCTTCGCCGTGGCGTCCGGCCCGTAGCCGGTCGCCACCACCGAGGCCTCCGCAAGTCCCACGTACGGGTTTTCCCGGCCGATGCTGACCGTCACCCCGCGCGGGTCCGCGGCCATGTCGCTCAGGAGCCGGAGCATGACCACTTGCTCCTCCAGGGCCTCCAGCACCGGGCCGATGCTCAGCGGGAAGTCCACGTTGGAGCGGGCCAGGTTGGCGGTTCCGGCCATGACCATGCGCTCCTCGCGGCTGCTGGTGGCCAGCGCCTCCAGGCCGCGGGCCAGCGCCTGTGCTGCGCTGCGCCGCGCGGGCGGGCAGCTGGCAACAACGGACAGCAACGACTGCGGCAGGACGTTCAACGGTGTCCCGGAGAGCGCGCCGAGGAAGCGTGTGCGGAGTTCGGCCAGGGACTCCTCGGGAAGATCCTGCCCCACGTCAATGACCCGCTGTTCCACTTTGCCGGTGTCCGCGATCAGCACCGCGAGCACCTTGCGGGGTGCAAGCAGGACAAATTCGATGTGGCGCACCTTGGCCCGGCTGAGATGCGGGTACTGGACGACGGCGACCTGGTTGGTCAGCTGCGCGAGCAGCCGGACGGTCCGGTCCAGGACGTCGTCAAGGTCATCGGATCCTTCCAGCAGGGCCTGGATGGCGCGCCGCTCGGCCGGCGAAAGCGGCTTGACCGCCGAAATCTGGTCCACGAAGAGCCGGTAGCCCTTGTCGGTGGGGATCCGGCCGGCGCTCGTGTGCGGTGCCGTGATGAGGCCCTCATCCTCCAGGGCCGCCATGTCGTTGCGGATCGTGGCACTGGACACGCCCAGGTGGTGCCGTTCCACGAGGGCTTTGGAGCCGACGGGTTCCCGTGAATGGACGTAGTCCTCCACGATGGCGCGCAGCACTTCGAGTTTGCGTGGTTCGCTCACGCTCCACCTCCAATCGACTGTCCCGCATCCGGTGCCGCCGTTCCCGGCCGCACCGCATACTGTGCTGGTTCAGGACATGTTGGTTAGCACTCGACATGCCTAAGTGCTAACCAGTCTAATATGAGTCGCCGCGTTGTTAGCATTGGATTCGCTCCAGGCGTTCATCCTGGGGCTCGTGTTTTCGGGCACAGCCCGCCGTAGCAAACCGAGCGCAAAGCAGTGTGGAACCGATGTCGTACCAGAACTGGGGCCCCCAGGACCTGTCCGCCCCCGCCAAGATCCAGCTTCCAGAGGTGCCGGTGGAGCGCGGCATGGTGCTCGAAGATGTGCAGTCCGGCTGGGTGGGCGCCGTCACCCGCGTCGAGAAGTCCGGCGGGATGCACGTCGTCGCCCTCGAAGACCGCCGCGGCAAGTCCCGGTCCTTCCGCCTCGGCTTTGGTTTCCTGCTGGAGGGACAGCCGATCCGGCTGATGCCGCCGGCGCCCGGGCGGCTGCCGCGGGAGCCGCGGGCACAAGAACGGCCTCCGGCTCCGTCCGGGTGGCGGGCCAGCGCGCCCAGGTGGCAAAAGCCAGCCGGATCTGGGTGGAAGGCAAGCACGACGCCGAACTCGTCGAGAAGGTCTGGGGCGACGATCTCCGGGTGGAAGGCATCGTCGTCGAGCCGTTGCACGGCATTGACGACCTCGCGGGCGCCGTGGCCGCCTTCCGGCCCGGTCCCGGGCGCCGGCTCGGTGTGCTCGTGGACCACCTGGTTCCCGATTCAAAGGAATCCCGGATCGCCGACGCCGTGATGGCGTCCCCGGTGCTGCCGGAAATGTGCTGATTGTCGGCCACCCCTATGTGGACGTCTGGCAGGCCATCCGGCCCGCCGTCCTGGGGATCGAGAAGTGGCCGGTGATTCCGCGGGGCGTGGACTGGAAGACCGGCATCCTCATGGCTTTCGGCTGGCCGCACAGCACCAAGGAGGACATCGGCCTGGGCTGGCAAAAACTCCTGGGCGCCGTCCGCAGCTACGCCGATCTGGAACCGTCCCTGCTGGGCAGGGTGGAGGAGGTCATCGACTTCCTCACCGTTCCCTGAGGGGTCTGACCGGGCGCCGGCGCCGGCGGGCGATCCTCATTCGGCGCCGGAGCAAGTATTCTTGGAACGGTGGCTACGCTTCCGGCGCAGCCCTGGCACCTCCAGGCACCAACGCTCCACCGCAATCCGAAGGACGACACCGTGGCAGATGACGCACGCGAACACACTGGCAACCAGGCCGGCCATGGCCAGCCGCCGTACCATGGCGTTCCCGCAAATGCACTGCCGCTGACGGCAAACGAGGACCGGCAGTGGGCCACACTGGCGCACTTCGGCGGCATCCTGGGCTGCGTCCCCTCACTCCTGATCTACCTGATCTTCAAGGACCGCGGCCCGTTCACGGCGCAGGAGTCAAAGGAAGCCCTGAACTTCACGCTGCCGCCCACCATCGCGGCCGTGCTGTGCAACCTGCTGGTCTTTGTGCCGGTGGTGGGCAACATCTTCGCCGTCCTGGCCACGGTCATCTGGATCGCCGTGACGTGCTTCTCGGTTGCCGCCGGCATCCACGTCAACCGCGGCCAGCCGCACCGCTACGACTTCAACCTCCGCTGGATCAAATAGCGGACTGCACCTCCGCACCTACGAGGTCCCGCGCACGCGGACCCGGGCACCCGGTCCGAAACCCACAAAGCCGGCCGCTGTCCCCTCAGGGCAGCGGCCGGCTGGTTTCATTGGCAGGATCCTGCGGAGCCTTAATCAGGCAGGATCCTGCGGACCACGGCGTCAGCGAGCAGGCGGCCCTTGAGCGTCAGCACGAGGCTGCCGTGGAACGCCGAAGCGGGGTCGATCAGGCCGTCGGCGATGAGTCCGGCCACGGCGTGCCGCCCGGTGTCACCCAGTCCGCCCAGGCTGGTGATGTCGAGTCCGGAGTTCAGGCGGGCCTCCAGCATGACCCGCTCCACGTTGCGGGTCTGTGAATCGAGGGTCTCCCGGCCGGCGGCCGGCGAGAGCCCGGATCCCAGGCGGTTGGCATAGGCGGTGGGGTGCTTGACGTTCCACCAGCGCACGCCGCCCACGTGGGAGTGGGCTCCGGGGCCGATCCCCCACCAGTCGTCGCCGCGCCAGTACGCGAGATTGTGCCGGCAGGCCTGCTCCGGGGTGCGGGACCAGTTGCTGACCTCGTACCAGGACAGTCCGGCGGCCGAGATGAGCTCGTCGGCCAGCTCATATTTGGCCGCATGGTCGTCGTCGTCGATTTCCGGGACTTCGCCGCGGCGGATCTGCGCGGCCAGTTTGGTGCCGTCCTCGACGATCAGCGCGTAGGCGCTGATGTGGTCGGGGGCGTAGGACAGTGCCGTCTCCAGGGAGTAGCGCCAGTCGGCCAGCGACTCCCCGGCGTGCCGTAGATGAGGTCCAGGCTGACGGCGAGGCCGGCCTCCCGGGCCCACCGGACCGCCTGGGGCACCCGGCTGGGGTGTGGGTGCGGTCGAGGACCTTCAGGACGTGCGGCACTGCGGACTGCATGCCAAAGGACACGCGGGTGAAGCCGGCGTCGGCCAGCAGCTGCAGGGATTCGGGTGTGACCGAGTCAGGGTTCGCTTCCGTGGTGACCTCGGCGCCGGGGGCGAGGCCCCAGGCCCCGATGGCCGCGGTGAGGATGCGGGCCAGGTCCCCGGCCGGGAGCAGTGTGGGGGTGCCGCCGCCGAAGAAGACGGTGCTGAGCGGGCGGGCCGGCAGGCCGCTGTTTTTCAGGACAGCTGCCGCGAAGTCGACCTCCGCGACGGCGGTGCCGGCGTAGGCGTCCTGGGACGCCCCGCCGCCGAGCTCCGTGGCGGTGTAGGTGTTGAAGTCGCAGTAGCCGCACCGCACGGCGCAGAAGGGGATGTGCACGTACAGCCCGAAGGCCCGGGCATTGGCGCCTTCCAGCGCCTGCCCGGGCAGCAGCCCGTCCGACGGCGCCGGGTCGCCCAGCGGAAGGGCGCTAGGCACGGTCCGGTCCCGTCTGGGTGGGGACAGTCATCACGAGCACCGCTACTTCTTGGCCTTGTCCTTGGACTCGTCCGTGGTGAGGGCTGCGATGAAGGCTTCCTGCGGAACCTCGACGCGGCCCACCATCTTCATGCGCTTCTTGCCTTCCTTCTGCTTTTCCAGCAGTTTGCGCTTTCGGGTGATGTCACCGCCGTAGCACTTGGCGAGGACGTCCTTGCGGATGGCGCGGATGCTTTCTCGGGCGATGATCCTCGAGCCGATGGCGGCCTGGATGGGGACCTCGAACTGCTGCCGCGGGATGAGCTCGCGGAGCTTGCCCGTCATCATCACGCCGTACGCGTACGCCTTGTCGCGGTGCGTGATGGCGGAGAAGGCATCCACCTGCTCGCCCTGGAGCATGATGTCCACCTTGACCAGGTCGGCGACCTGCTCGCCGTCGGCCTTCCAGTCCAGCGAGCCGTAGCCGCGGGTCTTGGACTTGAGGATGTCGAAGAAGTCGAAGACGATTTCGGCCAGCGGGAGGCGGTAACGGATTTCCACCCGGTCCTCGGAGAGGTAGTCCATGCCGCCCATGACGCCGCGCCGGCTCTGGCACAGTTCCATGATGGCGCCGACAAACTCGTTCGGCGCCAGGATCGTCGCGGAGACCATCGGCTCGCGGACTTCGGCGATCTTGCCGGTGGGGTACTCGCTGGGGTTCGTGACGTGGACAACCTTTTTGTCCTCCAGCGTCACCTCGTATTCCACGTTGGGGGCGGTGGAGATCAGGTCCAGCTTGTATTCGCGTTCAAGCCGCTCACGGGTGATTTCCAGGTGCAGCAGGCCCAGGAAACCCACGCGGAAGCCGAAGCCCAGCGCGGCGGACGTCTCAGGCTCGTAGACAAGCGCGGCGTCGTTGAGCATCAGCTTCTCCAACGCGTCGCGGAGCACGGGATAGTCCGTGCCGTCCAGCGGATACAGGCCGGAGAAGACCATCGGCTTGGCATCGGCGTAGCCGGGAAGGGACGCGGTGGCCGGCTTGGCCAGGTTGGTGACGGTGTCGCCCACCTTGGAGAGCCGGACGTCCTTCACCCCGGTGATGAGGTAGCCCACTTCGCCGACGCCGAGGCCCTTGGACGGAGTGGGCTCCGGGGAGCTGACACCGATCTCGAGGAGTTCGTGCGTGGCCCGGGTGGACATCATCTGGATGCGTTCGCGGGGGTGCAGCATGCCGTCCACCACGCGGACGTAGGTGACCACGCCGCGGTACGTGTCATACACGGAGTCGAAGATCATGGCGCGGGCGGGCGCGTTCGGGTCGCCCACGGGGGCGGCAGGTCGCGGACGATTTTGTCCAGCAGGGCCTCGACGCCCATGCCGGTCTTGCCGGAGACGCGGAGCACGTCCTCGGGGTCACCGCCGATGAGACTGGCGAGTTCCGCCGCATACTTCTCGGGCTGGGCTGCCGGGAGGTCGATTTTGTTCAGGACCGGGATGATCGTGAGGTTGTTTTCCATCGCCAGGTAGAGGTTGGCGAGGGTCTGGGCCTCGATGCCCTGGGCCGCGTCCACCAGCAGCACCGCGCCTTCGCAGGCCGCGAGCGAGCGGGAGACCTCGTACGTGAAGTCAACGTGGCCGGGAGTGTCGATCATGTTCAGCGCGTAGCTGGTGCCGTCGAGCTCCCAGGGCATACGGACTGCCTGGGACTTAATGGTGATGCCGCGTTCGCGCTCAATGTCCATGCGGTCCAGGTACTGGGCCTTCATGTCACGGGACTGGACGACGCCGGTGTACTGGAGCATCCGGTCGGCCAGTGTGGATTTGCCGTGGTCAATGTGCGCAATGATGCAGAAGTTCCGGATGATGGCCGGATCTGTTGCGGCGGGCACCGGGGCGGTGCGGGCCATGGGAGACACGCAGGGTCCTTACTGTTGGCATTACTGGTGGCGTTGCACGGATCGCGGGGATGCTGCTTTCCCATCCTGCGACGTGCCGCAATTATCGTTCCTATAGTCTCCCACGTCCGGACCCGAGGGAGTGCATCCCCCGATTCCGTTGCGCACCCTCATGGCGCGCCGGGCTCCTGCCCTGTGTTCGTGCCCTGTGTTCGGGCCCTGCCGCTGGCCTCACCGCCAGCTGCCGGCCGACAGCTGGCGGTAGGGTTTTCCCCATGGCATGGAACTTACGCTCGATCGGCAATGCAGTCCGCAGCACCTTGCGCTTCCTGGAAGGGCGCAGCGGCTCCACCCCGGCGGCTCGGCTGGACTGTCCCGCACGAAAGCCCGGCCTGGACGGTCGGGCAGCAAAACCGGCGGACGCCCCGGAACCGGGCGCGGCGCCGTCGTCGGCTTGACCGGCACGTACCCCGGCGACTTCCGCGGCACGGCGAAGATCACCTACGCCCCTCCCCAACGGCCGCCCCGAACCGGGCGAGGTCGTCTGGACCTGGGTCCCGTATGAGGAGGACCACACGCAGGGCAAGGACCGTCCGGTGCTGCTGGTGGGCACCAGCGGCCGCTACCTGCTCGGCCTGATGCTCACCAGCAAGGACCATAACGGCGACGCGCGCCGGGCGGACGACTACGTGGACATCGGGACCGGCCCCTGGGACCGGCAATGGCGCCCCAGCGAAGCGAAACTGGACCGCGTCCTGCAGATCGACCCGCGGGACGTCCGGCGCGAGGGCGCCATCCTCGACGCCGGCCGCTTCAGCGCCATCGCCGCCGTCCTGAAGTCCCGCCACGGCTGGCGCTGACCGGGCCGAACAATCGTCACGCTGTTCGTACCTGCGGCGTCGTTTCTGCTACTATTGACAGCTGTGTGTCCGTGCAGGTCGACGGCCACAGATGGTTGGTCGCCATAGGTATCCCCACGCCGCTCAGTCAATGGCCAATCTGAAAGCCCTCTAGACCATTTTCCGCATTGAAAAAGAGAGTTCACACGTGGCTAATATCAAGTCCCAGAAGAAGCGCATCCTCACCAACGAGAAGGCACGCCTGCGCAACAACGCAGTCAAGTCCGAGCTGAAGACGGCCATCCGCGCCGTCAACACCGCCGTTGAGTCCACCGACAAGGATGCTGCGGCTGCCGCACTGCTTTCCGCCAGCCGCAAGCTGGACAAGGCTGTCAGCAAGGGCGTTCTCCACAAGAACAACGCTGCAAACCGCAAGTCGGCCATCTCCAAGAAGGTCAACGCGCTCTAAGGTTTCCAGTTCACTCGAACTGATGATTGTGGCGGCACCCCAGGGTGCCGCCACTTCCAGTTAACGCGCAAGCTTTTTGGCGCGGCCCACCACGCGCGGAACGCTCGCAGATGCCACATGCGGAACCCGTCCCCATCGCGGAACGCGTCCACGCTCCAAATCTAGGAACGCGTCAACCAGGCGGCGTCAGCGGCGCACGGAGGTCGCTATTACCGTCACGGCGTGTTCGACGGCGTAGACCGGGTCCCGTGACAGGCCCTTGACCTGGGCATCAGCCTCGGCCGTGACCTGGATGGAGCGGACCAGGCCTTCCGGGGTCCAGCGCCGCACTTCACGCTGCGCCTGCTCCACAAGCCAGGGCTGCATGCCCAGCTGCTTGGCAATCTGGCCCGAGGAACCCTGGGCACCGGCGACTTTGGCGAGGGTGCGCAGCTTCGAGGCCAGGGCGGCCACCAGCGGCACAGGGTCAGCCCCGGTATCGAGGGCGTGGCGGAGGGTGGAGAGCGCCAGCGGGGCGTTGCCGGCCATCGCGGCATCGGCGACCTTGAAGGCGGTGGCTTCCACCCGGCCTCCGTAGTACCTGTCCACCATGGCGGAATCCACCCCGGTGGAGGCGTCGGCGATCAGCTGGCTGCAGGCGGCGGCCAGCTCGGCCAGGTGGGCGCCGACGGCGTTGACCAGGGCGTGCACGGCGTCAGGTTCGATACGCCGGGACGCGGCCTTGAACTCGGCCATCACGAAGGAGATCTTGTCCGCGTCCTTCTTCAGGGGCTGGCAGTCCACCACCGGCCAGCCGCCGGCCTTGACGGCGTCGAGTAGCTTTTGCCGCGCACGCCGCCGCTGTGGCGGAGGACCAGCACGGCGTCGGGTTCGGGTTGCTTGAGGTACTTGAGCCCGTCGGCAAGGAACGCGTCGTTCATGCCCTCCAGGCCTTCGACCTCGATCAGCTTCTGTTCGCCGAAGAGAGAAGGGCTGACGTTCATGGCCAGGGAGCCGGGCTCGTAGTTGCCGGCATTGAGCCGCGTGACTTCGACGTCTGGAGCTGCGGCGCGGACCTGCGAACGGACGCGGTCCATGGCCCGGGAACCCAGGTAGTCTTCCGGTCCGCCGACCAGCACAACGGCGGCCGGGGTCACGTCGCGCCAGGTGGCGGTGTTCGACGCGGCGGACCGGGCGCGTGGGGTCTGGGCAGCAGCCACTGAGGTTTCCTCCCGGAAGATTGTTTGCAGACTCTAAGCCTGCCACGGCCCGGGCGGTGCACCAAGCCGGACGCGGCCCCGGCCGGCGGCGCCGAGGGCCGTCGCGGCGGTGCAGTCTGCCGTTGAGCCACACCACCGTCCGTCCATGCGCCGCCAAGGCCAGCGAGGCCGTGCGGGCCGGGTGGAAGAGCAGCCACCAGGCGGCGAGTGTGCAGGCGGAGAAGAGAGCCATCGTGGCCGCGCCGAAGGCGCCTTCCGGCCACGGCAGGACGGCGCCGGGCAGTCCGGCGAAGAACCGCGCGATTGCTCCCACCCCGGTGGCGAAGGCCGCCGCGATGCCCAGCGGTGCGGCGGCGAGGGCCGGCACCAGCGGCACCAATGGCACGACGGCGGTCCCCAGCACGGTGACCGGGGCCACGAGGACGGCGGCGGCCATATTGGCTGGCAGCGCGTAGGCGGAGAACTGCGGCTGCAGCAGGACAATCGCGGGCCCGCAGAAAGCCTGTGCGGACAGCGGCACCGCTATCCCCGCGGCGAACCAGCGCGGCACGGCTGCCGGGAACCAGGTCATGATCGGCCTGCCCGTCACCACGATGCCGAGGGTGGCGAGGACGGACAGCAGGAATCCGAAGCTGGTGGCCAGCGCCGGCTGTGCCAGCACCAGCACGATCACGGCCAGGCACAGGAAGCTCAAACCCCGTCCGGGACGGCCGCCGGCCAGAGCCACGAGCCCGATCCCGCCCATCACGGCGGCCCGGAGGACGCTGGCATCGGGGCCGACCATCAGAACGAACAGGCCCAGCCCCGCCAGGCAGATGACCGCCGCAAACGCCCGGCTGAACCGCAAGCCGCGGGCGGCCACAAGGAGGACACCCAGGATGAGGCTGCAGTTGGCGCCGCTGACGGCCGTCAGGTGGGTCATTCCGACCGTCTTCATGGCGGCCTCCAACTCGGCGTCGAGGGAGCTGGTGTCGCCGGTGACCATGCCCGGCAGAAGTCCGCGGGCGTCACCGTCGAAGCGCCCGGCGGCGGCCGTGAAATGCTGGCGGAGCTCGGCCGGACCCGCCTGCGAGGGCCCTGCCACCGAGAGCATCAGCGGCGCGGAGCTTGCCGACAGGACAGCCGCTTCGGCCTGGCCCGGCTCGGGAGCCGCGAGCTTGCCGGTGGTCCGGAGCCGCTGTCCGGGGGCGGCATGGTCCCAGCCGGCGCCGCCCATCACGAGCAGGGTGGCCTGCGCGCGGACGCGGTGCCCGTCAACCTGCATTTCGATCAGGTTCGCCGGCACCGCCCAGCGGTCCGCGAGCCCGGAACCGCCCACCGTCCTGAGCCGCCGGGGCGCACTTGTTATCTCCACTTCCGCGGCAACGTCGGCCTGCGCAGCGACGTATCCGGCCACGGCGCCGTCGTGCCGGCCGGACGTGTCCACCGCGGCGTGGCCGCCCGCCGCCGCGCCGAGGAAGAGGGCCACAGCCAGAGTCGCCGGGAAGTTGCGCCGGGCATGGCCCGTGAACCGCCTGGACGCGCCTCCGGCACCGCCACCCCTGCCGCCCCGCCCTCCGCCAGCCCTGTCACCCCTGCCGCCTTGCCCTCCGCGGGCTGTGCCGCCGGGCTCGACACCGGGCTCGACACCGGGCGGACCCCGGAGCAGCAACAGTCCCGCGGCGGCCGCCGCCAGGGCCAGGCAGAGCGCCGCCAGCGGCGCGGGATGCAGGTAGTGCCCCGCCGCGGCCGCAGCCCACACCAGCAATGCCGAGGGGACCAAGCGAACATCCATTCTGCGGAGCTTTTCCTCTCGGGCCGGCGTGGCCCGCTGCAGACGTGCGAATGACGCAAGACGGTGACGAAGCCATAGCCCGCGGCCCTGCAGGCCGGCGTCGTGCCGAGGCCTCCGCCGGGGTGCCGCCGCCCGGTGTTTCGACGGTGCCGGGAGTCCGGCTAACGGCGGAGTCGATGTACCGTTGCCAGCCGCTGTGCTGTTCCATCGGTCCCTATCCTCAGACCCGGACCAGTGGCAGCAGGGCCGCTAGCATCTTGGGTCCGACCCCGTCCACGGCGTCCAGCTCCTCGACCCGCCGGAAGTTCCCATGTTCAGCCCGCCAATCCACAATCCGCTGCGCGAGCACCGGACCGACGCGCGGCAGGGTTGCCAGCTGCTCCACGCCGGCAGTGTTGAGGTTTACCTTTCCGGCAGAGGTAGAGGATCCGTCGGCGCCCGCCTGACCGTCCCCGCCGCCCGTGCCACCCGTGCCACCCGCGGGAGCATCCCCAGACGGAAGGGTTTCACCTTTCCGCGGCACCAGGACCTTCTGCCCGTCTTCGAGGACGGCCGCGAGATTGAGCTGGTTGGAGTCGGCGTCCGGCGCACTGCCGCCCGCCGCTTCGATGGCCTGGTGCAGGCGGCTCCCCCGCGGCAACTCCACAATTCCGGCACGTCGGACCGCGCCGCCACGTGCACGATGACGCTTCCGGGAGTTTCCCCCTCGTCTTGCCCGACAGATTCGCCCGGGGCGGGGACAGGTTCGTTTTCGGGTTTCGGCGCCGGCACGTCGCCGGCTTCGGCGCTAATGGAGCTCAGCGGGCTGACATCCGCTGCACCGTTGGCCGCCTGCCACCAGAACCAGCCCAGGAGCGCCAGTGCCAACAGGCACAGCAATGCGGCGGCGCCCCGGCCGGTGCGCCACCTGATTCGCCCGGGTGGCGGCGGACCCTGCGGACCGGGGTCGACACGCCCCGTGTCGGGGGCAGCAAGCGGTGTCGCGTCGAGCAGTCCGGTCCCGGAGCCAACTGCCGCAGACAGCCTGCTGCCGGCGCGGCCCGGATCGGCACGGTCCCGCTCGGCGCTGCCCGGATCGATGCTGGGCGGAACTCCCGGATGGTGGCGCGGCATGTGCCCATCGTACGAAGCATGGGGCGCACAGATCAGGGATACCTGGGCCTATGTGGATACTCCGGGAAGCGGCGGCGGCCGCTGGCGTCGACGGAATTCACACCGCATCGGCCTTTCAGCGTCCTGCTGCACGCGGCGGGGCTTCAAACAGGCGGGGTCCGGGAGAGAGAATCGAGGGACAGCCGCCGGGACTAGCCCTCGTGCAGCGCCTCAGCGGCCGCCACCAGGTTGTGAGGAGGGTCGTGTGGACGCTTGGAAGGACGTCGGCGGATTCCCCGTAGCGCCCGTAAGCCGGCCGCACCGGCCGGCCGGATATCAGGCCTTCCGATGAAGGCGGTTATTTGCGGGGCCGGGATCAGCGGGCTGTCCGCAGCCGCGTTTCTGACCAGGCGCGGATGGCAGGTCGTGGTGGTGGAGCAGTCGACCGGCCCGAGGCCGCAAGGCTACATGATCGATTTCTTCGGACCGGGCTGGCGGGCAGCCGACGGGCTGGGCATCATCCCCCGGCTCCGGGAACTTGGCTACGAAGTTCAAAGTGTCGAATATGTTGACCGGCGCGGCGTGAGCAGGGCCAGCCTGCCCTTGGCAAAGTTCGCCCGGGTTGCCGGCGGCCAGCTGATCAGCGTCCTGCGGCCGGACCTCGAACTGGCCATCCGTGATGTTTTACCCCCGGAACGGACATTCGCTACGGCCATTACGTGACCACCGTGTTGGAAAGCCTCGATTCGGTGGCAGTAACCCTTGACGACGGCCAGGTGTTGGAGGCCGACCTGCTGATCGGCGCGGACGGGGTCCACTCGGCCATCCGCGCGCTGGCGTTCGGCCCGGAGGAAGATTTCCTCCACTACCTGGGGTTCCACGTGGGAGCATATTCCTTCCGGGACGCCGGCCTCGCTGCCCTTGTCGGAAACAGAATCGCCGTCACCGATACCCGCAACGAGGCGATGTTCTTCTACCGGCTGCGTGACGGCAGGATCACCGCCATGGCGGTGCACCGCACCAAAAATCCCGAAATCCCGGCCGATCCGCAGGCCCTGTTGCGGTCCAGATACCGAAACCTCGGCTGGATCTGCCCCGCTGCCTTGCAGCATTGCCCCGACGACCTGTACTACGACCAGGTCGCCCAGATCCGGATGCCCCGCTGGCACACAGGGCGGGTGATCCTCCTCGGCGACGCTGCCGCGGCGGTGTCGTTGCTGGCCGGACAGGGCGCCTCCTCGGCATGGCCGCCGCCGCTGTCCTGGCGGACGAACTCGACAAGCATCCGCGAATCAGCACGGCCCTCTCCGCCTTCGAAACACGGCTCAGGCCGCTGGTCGCAGAACACCAGCGGGCCGGGCAGTCGGCGGCCCGCTGGTTCGTTCCGGCAACGCGGCGTGGCGCCTTCATCCGCCGGAACGTCATCCGCCTGACGAAGTTCCCGGGTGTGACGCGCCTGGTCATGTCCGCCGTGGCCGGCAAACCCGGCGCCGGGTCCGGAACAGGCAGGCGGTTGCGGTAGCAGGGCGGTGCCGGCGATGGAAAGGAGCGGCCTCCCCGTGTCACGCGGATTTGTGTCCGCTGTCCTCCCCACGATGACCGCCAGGACACCGAGGCCGGCGTGGGCCGCCAGCACGGCCGGAAGCGCGCTGATCTGCACGGGAGCGCAGCCGGGGACGGCGTCGGCCAGCTGCGCCGCGAGCTGTTCGGCCTCGGCCGGGTTGCCGAAGTGGTGGACGGCGAGCCGGGCCTGCCCTCGGGCCGGGCGGCGGCGTCGGACACCACGATCTCTTTGAGCCGCGCGATGGCCTTCGCCGCCGACCGCACCCTCTCGAGCGGAACGACTTTGCCGTCTTCCACCGCGAGGATGGGTTTGATGGAGAGCATGGTCCCCCAGAGCGAGGCCGCGGCGCCGATCCTTCCACCCCGCCGCAGCTGCTCGAGGCTCGGCACATAGAAGTAGACCTTCGTGCGGGCCAGCAGTTGTTCAGTGAGGTCCCGCACGTCCGCCGCGGACCTGCCGTCCGCCGCGGCGGCCACGGCGGCCTGCACGCCCATCCCCTGGGCCATGCCGACAGTGCGCGAGTCCAGGACCTCCACCGGGAAATCCACGCGGGCCGCGGCGAGGCGGGCCGAATCCGACGTTCCGGACAGTTCCCCGGATATGTGGACCGACACGACGGACTCGTAACCCTGCCGCCGGGCCGCGCGGTAGGCCTGTTCGAACTGTCCGGGTGACGGACGCGACGTTTTGACGGGTTTGCCGCTCGCCAGGGCCACGGCGATGGTGTCGGCGATATCGTCCTCGCCCTCGCCGTAGATGTCAGTTCCCACCATGACGGGCATCGGGACAACTGTCAGGCGCCCGTCGACGGCCAGGGCCCGCACCCAGTCAGACGGGAGCGCCGCGGCAGAGTCCGTGACCACAGCCGTCCGCACGACGGCGGCGGGCGCCGCTTCAGGGGCGGCTCCGCGGACCACTGTCGGCCGTGTGGCCTGGCGGAACCCGCTGAGGCGCTCCTTCAGCCACGGCCACCCTGCGGGGTCGCGGTGGGGCACGAAGCACCTCCTGCTATCTGCGCCTGCTGTCGGGGCACGCGATGGTGGCCGGCCGCCGGTCTGATCCGGCGGCCGGACAATGTTTTGCCCGAGCGGCTAGGCCGGGACGATGTTGACCAGTTTAGGTGCCCGGACGATAACCGTACGGATCCCCGGCCATCGAGGGCGCGCTGGACGTTGTCCGAGGCCAGCGCGAGTTCGCGCAGTTCGTCCTCGCCGATCTCCGGCGAGACTTCCAGGCGGTCCCGCACCTTGCCCTGGACCTGGACGACGGCGGTGACCGTGTCCTGCACCAGGAGGGCCTCGTCGTGCGTCGGCCAGCCGGCGTTGGCCACGGAGGCGGGGTGTCCCAGCACGTTCCAGAGGTCCTCGGCCGTGTACGGCGCGAAGAGGCTCAGGATGACCGCGACGGTTTCGACGGCTTCGCGGACGGCCGGGTCGGCGCCGCCGGCGCCGCCGGCTGCGCCGGCTCGGTCAATCGTCTTGCGCGTAGCGTTGACCAGCTCCATGAGCTTAGCCACCACAACGTTGAACTTGTTGTGGTCCAGCAGCGCTTCCGCGTCGGCGATCGTGCGGTGGGTGACGGTGCGCAGGGCCCGGTCACCGGTGGCGAAGTCGACGCCGGGTGCGCTCGTGACGTCCCGGCCGAGGCGCCAGGCGCGGGCCAGGAACTTCGCGGAGCCCGACGGCGACACGTCAGCCCAGTCGACGTCGTCCTCCGGCGGGGAGGCGAAGATCATGGTGAGGCGCACGGCGTCGACGCCGAACTTGTCCAGCTGTTCGCCGAGGTCGACGCCGTTGCCCAGGGACTTGCTCATGGCTTTGCCGCCGTTGAGCACCTGGCCCTGGTTCAGCAGCGCGCTGAAGGGCTCGTCGGCGTCGATCATGCCGAGGTCGTGGATGACCTTGGTGAAGAACCGTGCGTAGAGCAGGTGCAGGATGGCGTGCTCCACGCCGCCGACGTACTGGCCCACCGGCATCCAGTCGTTGATCTTCTCAGGATCAAACGGGCCGTCGGTGAACTGCGGCGAAACGAAGCGCAGGAAGTACCAGGAGGAATCCACGAACGTGTCCATGGTGTCCGTGTCCCGCTTGGCCGGGCCCTGGCAGTCGGGGCACTCGACGTTGACCCAGCTTTCGACGGCGGCCAGCGGCGAGGTGCCCTTCGGGGACAGGTCCTCGCCGCGGAGATCCGCCGGCAGGGTGACGGGCAGCTGCTCGTCCGGCACCGGGACCTCACCGCACGCGGGGCAGTGGATGATCGGGATCGGGGTGCCCCAGAAGCGCTGCCGGCTGAGCAGCCAGTCGCGCAGGCGGAAGTTCACGAATTTCTCGCCCGTGCCCTGCTGCTGCAGGATCTCGATGGCGGCCGTGATGGCGTCGGCCTTGGGCAGTCCGTCCAGGGCGCCGGAGTTGATCAGGGTGCCCTCCCCGAGGTCGCGGTACCGCTGACCGCGGGGTCTTCCTCGCCGGTGTCCAGCACGGCGCGGACCGGCAGGTCGAAGGTGCGGGCGAAGTCGAGGTCGCGCTGGTCGTGTGCCGGGACGGCCATGATGGCGCCGGTGCCGTAGTCGGCCAGGACGTAGTCGGCGGCCCAGACGGGCAGCTTCTCGCCGTTGAGCGGGTTGATGGCGTAGCGGCCCGTGAAGACGCCGGTCTTCTCCCGCTCGGTGGACTGGCGTTCGATTTCGGTGAGCGCCTTGACCTGTTCGCGGTACGCGTCCAGGGCGGCGGCGTGCTCTTCAGTGACCAGTTCGACGGCGAGCGGCGCGTCCGCGGCAACGACGAAGAACGTCGCGCCGTACAAGGTGTCCGGGCGGGTGGTGAACACCGTGACGTCCTTGGCGGGCTTGCCGCCGTCGGCCTCGATCACGAAGTTGACGTGCGCGCCTTCGGAGCGTCCGATCCAGTTCTTCTGCATCGCCAGGACGCGCTCGGGCCAGTGGCCGCGCAATTCGTCCATGTCATCGAGAAGCCTGTCGGCGTAGTCGGTGATCTTGAAGTACCACTGGTTCAGCGACTTTTTGGTGACGGGGGTGCCGCAACGCTCACAGGCGCCGTTGACTACCTGTTCGTTGGCCAGCACGGTCTGGTCTTTCGGGCACCAGTTAACCGGGGAGTTCTTGCGGTAGGCCAGTCCGCGTTCGTAGAAGCGCTTGAAGAGCCACTGCGTCCAGCGGTAATACTCCGGATCGGAGGTGTGGATCCGGCGGGACCAGTCGGCAGAGATGGCGTAGCGCTTGAACGAGGCCGCCTGGGTGTCGATGTTGGCGTAGGTCCACTCGCTGGGGTGCGCATTGCGCTTGATGGCCGCGTTCTCGGCGGGCAGGCCGAAGGAATCCCAGCCGATCGGGTGCAGCACGTCGTAGCCCTGCTGGCGCAAGTAGCGCGCGACGACGTCGCCCATCGCGAACGCTTCGGCGTGGCCCATGTGGAGATCACCGGAGGTACGGGAACATGTCCAGCACGTACCGCCGTTCCTTCGACCCGTCATCGACGGGCGTGAAGACCTTCAGGTCTTCCCAGACCTGCGGCCACTTGGCTTCCATCGCCGCAAAGCTGTAGGCACCTTCCTCGGGTGCTTCCGCTGCGGCTCCTGCTGTTCCGGTCTCTGTCTCCGGCTGAACGCTCACTGCTGGCCTCTTCTGTTCTGTCAAGCCTTATGTACCGTCAAGTCTTGTGCCGATAAATCTCCCGGGCCAAGGCTGCTGTCCCGCCTTGCCCGCTCCCCTGCCGTCCGCCCAACGGGTCCAGACACACAAAAGCCCCTCGACACGGAGGGCTGCCGCACGGCAATCCGAGTTCAAGTCGGGATGCCGGGCGGCTAGCTAAGCAGGAGGATCGCACGCATAGGACTACTTTAGCGCACCGCCCACTGACGACAGGTAAGTCGGCACGAGCGGCTGAATCGGGCCCGCAACTGAGAGGAGGCCGCACCCCGCCAGGGTGTGGTGGGCACCGCGAAGCGGGCAGGGCGGGTGCGGCCTCCTCGACAGAGGCTGGGACCTACTTCACGTCCTCGTCGACCCAGTCCATGGACTTGGTGACGGCCTTCTTCCACAGGCGCATCTGGCGTTCGCGCTCGGCCTGGTCCATGGTCGGTTCCCAGCGCTTGTCCTCGGACCAGTTGGCGGAACATTCGCCCAGGTCCTTCCAGAAGCCGACGGCCAGACCGGCGGCGTAGGCGGCACCCAGTGCGGTGGTCTCCACCACCTTGGGCCGGATGACCGGAACGCCGAGGATGTCCGCCTGGAACTGCATCAGCGCGTCGTTGGCCACCATGCCGCCGTCGACCTTCAGCTCGGTCAGGGGAACCCCTGAGTCCGCGTTGACGGCGTCGAGCACCTCGCGGGTCTGGAAGGCCGTGGCCTCCAGCGCCGCGCGGGCGATGTGGTTCTTGTTCACGAAGCGGGTCAGGCCGACGATCGCACCGCGGGCGTCGGAACGCCAGTAGGGAGCGAACAGGCCGGAGAACGCGGGAACAATGTACACGCCGCCGTTGTCCTCGACCGAGGCCGCCAACTTCTCCACTTCGGGGGCGCTGCTGATCATGCCGAGGTTGTCACGCAGCCACTGCACCAGCGAACCAGTGACGGCGATGGCGCCTTCCAGGGCATAGTGCGGAGCGGCGTCGCCGAGCTTGTAGCCAACTGTCGTCAGCAGCCCGTTCTTGGAGTGGACGATTTCCTCACCGGTGTTGAAGATGAGGAAGCAGCCCGTGCCGTAGGTGTTCTTGGCTTCGCCTGCCTCGAACGCGGCCTGGCCGAACGTCGCCGCCTGCTGGTCGCCCAGGATGCCGGCGACCGGAACCTCACGCAGCAGCTGGGACGTGTGGACCGTGCCGTAGACCTCGGAGGAGGACTTGATGGCCGGCATCATGGAGGCCGGCACACCGAAGGCGTCCATGATCTCCTGGTCCCAGGAGAGCGTGTCGAGGTCCATGAACATGGTCCGCGAGGCGTTGGTGACGTCCGTGACGTGGACGCCGCCGTCGGTCCCGCCGGTCAGGTTCCACAGCACCCAGCAGTCAGTGTTGCCGAACACCAGGTCCCCGGCCTCGGCCTTGGCGCGGGCGCCCTCCACGTTGTCCAGGATCCACTTGATCTTGGTACCGGAGAAGTAGGTGGCCAGCGGCAGGCCGACCTTCTGCTTGAAGCGCTCCGGTCCCCCGTCCTTGGCCAGCTCGTCCACGATCGGCTGGGTGCGGGTGTCCTGCCAGACGATCGCGTTGTAGATGGCCTTGCCGGTGGTCTTGTCCCAGACCACCGCGGTTTCGCGCTGGTTGGTGATGCCGACCGCCGCGATGTCGTGGCGGGTCAGGTTCGCCTTCGACAGGGCGGCGGCGATGACCTCACGGGTGTTGTTCCAGATCTCGGCGGGATCGTGTTCCACCCAGCCTGCCTGCGGGAAGATCTGCTCGTGCTCCATCTGGCCCGACGAAACGATGCTGCCGCTGTGGTCGAACACGATGGCTCGCGTGCTGGTGGTGCCCTGGTCGATAGCGATTACGTACTGGTTCATGTTGACGTCCTTGTCTTGGGCTGGCTGTTGAATGAGTGCGTGGAAGGTGGGTTAGGCCGCTGCGGTGGCGATGATCGGCACGACTGCTGCCACGAGACCGGCAAGGCCGCCGCCGACCAGCGGTCCGACCACGGGAATCCAGGAGTAGCCCCAGTCCGAGGAACCCTTGCCCTTCATGGGCAGCAGGGCGTGGGCAATGCGCGGGCCGAGGTCACGGGCCGGGTTGATGGCGTAGCCGGTGGGACCACCGAGGGAGACGCCGATACCAACAACGAGCAGTGCGACGGCGAGCGGGCCAAGCCCCGAAGGTGTCCCGCCGAAGGTCAGGATGACGAAGACGAGGACAAACGTGCCGATGATCTCCGTGATCAGGTTCCACGGGGTGGAGCGGATGGCCGGACCGGTGGAGAAGACCGCCAGCTGGCTGGCGGGTTCCGGCTCGGCGTCGAAGTGCTGCTTGTAGGCCAGGTACATCACCACGGCACCAAGGAAGGCACCCAGCAGTTCACCGCCGAAGTAGGTGAGGGTGGAGACGGCGTCCACGGGGACGCCGGGGGCGTACTCGGTCTTGCCGTTGAGCAGCAGGCCGAAGGTAACGGCGGGGTTCAGGTGGGCCCCGGACATCGCGGCGACGTAGACGCCGGAGAAGACGGCGATGCCCCATCCCCAGGTGACCATCAGGAACCCGCCGTTGTTGCCCTTGGTGCCTTTGAGTGCAACGTTTGCCACAACGCCGCAACCCAGCAGGGTCAGCATTGCGGTACCGAATACTTCGGACAGGAAAACTATTCCAAGAGACATCTTTGACTCCTCTATTTTCTGTTGTCAGCCCCTCGCGAGTTTGAAAGGCTGTTGGGCCGGCGCCGCGTTGGCGCCGCCGGCCGGCAACTGCGCCTGTTCCCCCAGAGGAACCACGCAGTCCTTGCGGCCGGACGTCCCCGTCCGGCCGCCGAGGTCTATCAGGAGACCAGGCTGTGGACCTGGACGCCGTGGAATCGCTTGAGCACCTCCTGAGCGTGGGTGATCTCGGAGGTCCGCGTTGCCGCGTCCCAGCCCAGCGGGCCAGCGAGGATCTCGGCAACCTCGTTCAAGAGCTCGCCGGTCACCAGTCCCCGGAAAGCGAGGGACGTGCGGCGGATCAAGACGTCGACGAGGTGCCCGATCTGCTCGTTCCGGGCCATGAACTCCAGCTCGCGGACGCTCAGTTCCCGGGTCGAGTGCAGGAGCCGGTCCGGGGCGGCGTCGAGGAAGCTGATGACTTCCCCGGCCCGGGTGCCGTAGCGGGTCAGAAGTCCGGCGGTACGGTCCGCGTCGCGCCCGGGGGCCATGTGCCCCTTGATCCAGCGCTGCACACCGTCCTCGCTGTCCGGGAAGCCGGCGCCGCCGCCGATGGCGAGTTTCGCCGTCGAGACCTTCCGTTCGACGCCGAGTTCGGCGAGGACGTCATTGCTCAAGTGTTCGGCTAGGGCCCGGAAAGTGGTCCATTTTCCGCCAACGAGACTGAGCACGGCGGCGCCGCCGCCCTGCCCGGCGCCGGCGCGGCGCTCGATCCGGTAGTCGCGGCTGACGAAGCCCGGCTGCGTGGCGTCGTGCTTGGGCAGCGGGCGGACGCCGGAGAAGGTGTAGACGATCTGCTCCCGGTCCACGGTGATATCCGGGAAGACGTGGCCGATCAGGTCGAAGAAGTAGTCGATTTCCGATTCAGTGCACACCGCGTCCTCGGCCATGTCGGCGTCGACGTCGGTGGTGCCCACCAGGACCCGGTCCCCCATCGGATAGATCAGCACGATCCTGCCGTCGGTGTGTTCGAAGAAGATCTCGCGGCCGTTGCAGGCGGCCAGCAGTTCCGGGTGGTCCAGCACGATGTGTGAACCCTTGGTGCCGCCCATAAAGGCCGACGCCGATCCCATCGCCTCGTTGGTCAGGTCGACCCAGGCGCCGGTGGTGTTGACGATGACGTCCGCGGAGAAGTCGAACAGTTCGCCGGTGAGCTCGTCGCGGAGTTCCACGGTGCTCCCGGTGCCGTGTCCGTCGGCACCGTTCTTGACGGCGACGAGGAGAGGTAGTTGCTGGCCCGCGCGTCACTGGCGCCCGAAGCGCCGGCCTTCTCGCCGTCCTGCAGCACGTCCAGGGTCAGCCGTTCCGGGTTGTGGACGGAGGCGTCGAAGTAGGTGGCGGTGTACTTGATACCGGGGTGCAGGCGCGGCAGTTCGGCCAGGGCACGCTTGCGGCCGCGGAACTGGTGCCGCGGCACGGTGCCGCCGTCGCGGGAGAAGAAGTCGTAGAGGCTCAGCCCGACTTTGATCAGGAACGCCCCGCGTTCCTTGGGTGCGCCCTGCTGTTTGTGGGTCAGAAAACGCAGCGGAGCGGCGAGGACTCCGGAGAATGTGCTGAAGATGGGGATGGTGGTCTGCAGCGGCTTGACGTAGTGGGGTGCGATGCGCAGCAGCCGGTTGCGTTCGACGACCGACTCCTGGACAAGGCGGAACTCACCGTTCTCGAGGTAGCGGATGCCGCCGTGGATCATGTGTGAGGAGGCTCCGCTGGCTCCCTGGCAGTAGTCGCCGCGCTCCACGAGGGCGACGTCCACACCCTGCAGGGCAAGGTCCCGGAACGTGCCCACCCCGTTGATGCCGCCGCCGATGATCAGCACCTGGGCGTGGGGCCGCGTCCGCAGCTTCTGCACCGATGCTCGCTCGCCGGCCGATGCCTGGTTGCGGGCTAAATCCTTCTGTCCCAAGAACTACTCCTTTGGGGTTCGTCCTGTGCGGCGCGCCCTTGGCGCGGCGCCGTTCAACACTATTCTTTGGAGTAATGGAAAATGGAGTCAAGCACTATGCACAAACGTGCAGAACGGAAATGGGATGACGCCCTCACGCCACTCTGACGCCCTCCGCGCGGCCCAGTTGTATTACCTGCAGGACCTGACCATGGACGCCATCGCGCGGGAGCTCCGGACGTCCCGGTCCACCGTTTCGCGGCTGCTGTCCTCGGCCCGGGAATCCGGCCTGGTGCAGATCCAGATCCGGAGTCCGCTGGACACCGGCCCCGAACTGGCGAGCATGATCCGCGCCGAATACAAGGTGGATGTGCACGTTGTTCCGGTCGTGGACACCCTGAATGAGGCGGAAACACTGGACCGCGTGGCCATGCAGGCAGCACGCACCATCGGCCCGCTGGTGGATTCCAACGCCATCATCGGCGTCGCGTGGGGTTCCACCCTCAGCGCCGTCAGCCGGCATCTGACCCGAAAGATCACCCATGACAGCGTGATCGTCCAGCTCAACGGTGCGGGCAACATGCAAACCACTGGCATCACCTATGCCTCCGACATCATGCGGCGCTTTGGCAGCGCCTACGGGGCACGCGTGGAACAGTTCCCGGTGCCGGCGTTCTTCGACCATGCCGCGACCAAGAAGGCCATGTGGAATGAGCGCAGTGTGCAAAGGATCCTTGAGTTGCAGGCCCGCATGAGCATCGCGATTTTTGGTGTGGGATCGGTCGACGCCGACTATCCCAGCCACGTATACGCCGGCGGTTACCTCGATGAGGAAGACCTGAACGTCCTGGCCAACTCCGACGTCGTCGGCGATGTGGCCACGGTGTTCTTCCGCGCGGACGGTTCCTCGGACGGCATCACCCTCAACGAACGCTCCACCGGCCCGGACCTCGCCCAGCTGCGCCAGGTGCGCCGCAGGATCTGCGTGGTGTCGGGCGCCTCCAAGTTCAACGGCCTCCGCGGCGCCCTCGCCGCGGGCCTGGCCACCGACCTGATCCTCGACGAGGCCAGCGCCCGGCGGCTTGTCAGCTTCGACGGCCTGGCGTGATCCGGCCTGCCGTGGGGAGCCGCGGCGGCGGAGTCGGTAAAGTCGAGGTTATGAAACCCTCGCCCCGGCTCAGCCTCAACAACGGTGTCCTGATCGACCAGTTGGGGTTCGGACTCTACAAGGTGCCCCCGGTGACGCCGCCGGACTCGTGTCCATGGCGCTGGAGGCGGCTACCGCCATTTCGACACTGCCGCCATGTACGGCAATGAGACGGGCGTTGGCCGCGGTATCGGTTCGCTGTCCGGCTTCTCCAGCCACGACGACGCCCGCGGCGGTTCCGGTGAGTCTTCCCCGCGCTCTCACGCGAGGATCTCTTCGTCACCACCAAACTCTGGAACGACGACCAGGGCTATGACGCCACCCTGCGCGCCTTCGACACGTCCATGGCCAACCTCGGCCTGGAATACGTGGACCTGTACCTGATCCACTGGCCCTGCGCGAAGCGGGGCTGTATTCCGAGAGCTACCGCGCGATGGAGACGCTGTACCGGGAGGGCAAGGCCCGGGCGATCGGAGTCTCCAATTTCCAGCCGGCCCACCTGGACCGCCTGCTCCAGACTGCCGAGGTGGTCCCGGCGGTCAACCAGATCGAACTGCACCCGTGGCTCCAGCAGGAGGAGCTGCGCACCCTGCACCGCGACCTCGGGATCACCACCGAGGCGTGGAGCCCGCTGGGCCGCGGCCAGGTCCTCCAGGATCCGGTGGTGCTGGACCTCGCGGCCGCGCACGGCCGGACCGCGGCGCAGGTCATCCTCCGCTGGCATGTCCAGCTCGGCAATGTCGCCATCCCCAAAGCAAGCTCCCACGACCGGATCGGCGAAAACCTGGATGTCTTCGGCTTCAGCCTCGACGACGCCGCCATGCAGGCCCTGGCCGGTCTGGAACGTGGCTTCCGCACCGGCTCCCACCCGGACTCAGTCAATTAGGACGCATCGAATGGACAACGTGGCCACCGAGCCCTCCCCGGCACTCCCCTGTTCAGCGACGGGCTGGAGGCCCGCACCCACCCCGCCGAGATGGTCCTCGACGGTGCAAGGGTGGCCTATTGGAGCTATGAGCCGTTCCGCGTGACCCCGGAGACGCGGACCATCCTGGTCATCCACGGCTTCCGCGGCGACCACCACGGCCTGCTCCGGGTGGCCGACCAGCTCCCGGAGATGCGGCTCATCATGCCGGACCTCCCCGGTTTCGGCCGCTCGGCCGCCTTCGCGGGCGCCGAACACAGCGTCGAGAGCTACGTCCGGTTCGTTTCGGACTTCATGGCGGCCCTGGGCCTGGGCCCGGACACCGTCCTGCTGGGGCACTCCTTCGGCTCGATTGTCGCCAGCCACTACGTGGCTGCCCACCCCGGAACCGTTTCGGAGCTGATCCTGGTCAACCCGATCGCCGCTCCGGCCCTCGAGGGGCCCAAGGGTCTAATGACCAAACTCGCCGTCCTGTACTACGAGGCCGCTGCACGCCTGCCCCGCCGCCTGGGACACGGCCTGCTGCGCAGCCAGCTGATCGTCCGGGTCATGAGCGAGACGATGGCGAAGACGAAGGACAAGCAGTTGCGCCGTTTTGTGCATGCCCAGCACAGCGCGTATTTCTCCAGGTTCGCGGACCGGGAGAGCCTGCTGGAGGCATTCAAGGCTTCCGTCGGCGGAAACGTCGCCGACGTCGCCCGCAGCCTCACCCTTCCCGTTTTGCTGATTGCCGGGGAAAAGGACGAGATCGCGACCCTGCCGGACCAGCACACGCTGCAGGCCCTGCTGCCGGATGCGCACCTGGACGTCATCCCGGGCGTGGGCCACCTGATCCACTACGAAACCCCGGAACCCGCCGCGGGCTTCATCCGACGCTTCCTGAAGGACCACGCCGCGTGAAAATCCTCATCGATGCCCGTTTCACCCGGCTGGACCACCATGACGGCATCAGCCGCTACGGCGCCAGCCTGATTGCTGCCACGGCCAAAATCGCCGACGTCTCCATGCTGATCAGCGATGTCCGCCAGCTCTCCATGCTGCCGGATGTGCCGTACACCCTGGTCAACAGCCCGCTGTCCCCGGCCGAGCTGTTCGTCGCCGGGAAGGTCAACAAACTCGGCGCCGATGTGGTGGTGTGCCCCATGCAGACCATGGGCAGCTGGGGCCGGAAGTACGCCCTGGTGCTGACCCTGCACGACCTGATCTACTACGAGCACCCGGCCCCTCCCGGCTTCCTGCCGGCCCCGGTCCGGGTCCTCTGGCGGGTGTACCACAAGGCGTTCTGGCCGCAGCGCCTCCTGCTGAACCGGGCCGACGTCGTCGCCACCATCAGCTCCACCACAGCCTCGCTGATCTCGAAGTACCGGCTTACCAAGCGTCCCGTCCGGATCGTGGGCAACGCTCCGCAGCACGGCCACACGCCGCGGGACCCCGGGGCGGGAGCGGACAAGACGCTCCTGTACATGGGTTCGTTCATGCCGTACAAAAACGTGGAGACCATGGTCCGGGGCATGGCGGAACTCCCCGACATGAGCCTGCACCTGCTCAGCCGGATCACCCCGGAGCGCCGGGCTGAACTCGAGGCGCTGGCACCGGCGGGCGCGGACATCGTCTTCCACAACGGCGTGACTGACGCCGAGTACGAGACCATGCTGGGACGCACCACGGCCCTGATCAGCCTGTCCAAAGCGGAGGGCTACGGCCTGCCCCTCGTGGAAGCCATGTCCCACGGCACCCCGGTGATCGCCAGCGACATTCCGATCTTCCGCGAGGTGGGCGGCGACGCCGTCAGCTACGTCCAGCCGGATTCGCCAACAGAGTTCGCTACGGCGGTCCGGACGCTGGAGGACCCCGACCTGTGGAAGGCACGCTCCCGCCGCTCGGTGAAGCGCGCAGCGGACTTCAGCTGGGATGAGTCCGCCCGCCGGCTGCTGGCCGTCGCCGACGAGGCCGTGGCGCTGCGCGCACGGCGCCCGGGCAAGGCGAAGGGGCAGGGCCGGAAGTAGCGGCCGACCCCTTAGAGCACGTCCACACCGTCGAGCCGCAGCTGCACGGGATCGTCAGTGCGTTTGGCGGCCGCGGCGACTTTGACCGCCCGCAGCACTTTGGTGACGTGTGCGGCCTGGCCGTAGGGGATGAACAGCAGCGTCCGGACGTCCTCCTCGGCGGCACGCGCGGCTTTCCCTGGCTTCCGGCCGGGCCGGGGCACCGGCCATCACAAGGGGGCCGGGCCGGCGGTCCGCAACACGATGTCCTGCGCAGCCAGCTGCTGCTCAACGGCCTGGCTGAAATGCCCGACGGCGGTCCGGCCGCCGGTAATGGACGCGACCCGGACGGACGGGGGCAGCTGCAGTTCCTGGCGCAGGGACAGTTCCCGCTGGGCGTAGCCGGCGGGGTCCCAGCGCAGCAGGGCGCCCACGCCGGCGGCGTCGTCCGCGGTGATGACCACCAGGCCGCCGTCCCCGCGGGGCGGACCAGGGCCGCCGCGTTGAACCAGCGCCGGACGGCGTCCTCCCCGCCCGCAGGTTTTCGCGGCGCAGCAGCGAGTCGCCGTCGAGCAGCAGCGCCGCTGCGTAGCCGCCGGCCGCGACCGGTTCCGCGCCGACGGTGGCCACCACCAAGGCCTTCGAGTCAGGAACCGTGGCCAGTACCCGGTCCCCGGACGAGGTGATCACCGGCTTGCCCGGGAAGGCGCGGCCCAGCTCCTCGGCCGTGCGCAGCGCCCCCGTGGCACCCCTTCGGAGCCGGACACCGTTGCACGTGGTGCAGCGCCACGCGGCGGCCGGCGTCGAACACCAGCGGCACTGCGGCACGGCGGAGCTCCCGGTGGCCCCGGCGATGGCGAGCGGCCCGCTGCAGGCGGGGCAACGCGCCGGCTCACGGCAGTTCTCGCAGGCAAGCGACGGCGCGTAGCCCGCCCGTGCCACCTGGACCAGGACCGGGCCGCGTTCCAGACCTTCCTTCGCGGCACGCCAGGCGGCGCCGGGCAGCCGGGCGATCCTTGCCAGCGGGTCGTGTTCGAGTTCGTAGCTGTCAGCGGTGTTCAGCACCCGCGGAACGTTCCGGCGGACCACCGGGCGGTCCGCTTCCACCGGCCGCGCCCACCCTGCCTCGACGAGGCGCTGCGTCTCGGTGCTCCGGGTGTGCCCGGCGAGCAGGCAGGCGGCGCCCTCCTGTTCGGCGCGCAGCAGCAGGACTTCGCGGGAGTGCGCATACGGTGAGCGCTGCTCGATGTGCAGATCGTCGCCGTCGTCCCAGCAGACCACGAGTCCGAGGTTATGGACGGGAGCGTACGCGGCGGACCGGGTGCCGACGGCCACCCCGGCCGCGCCGCTGAGGATCCGCAGGAAGCTGCGGTAGCGCGGCGTCTGGCCGTCGTCCGCGGTGAGCCGGGCGATGTCCCCGGCGGGCAGGTGCTGCAGGAGCGCCGCTTCCACCCGGTCCAGGTCCCGGTGGTCGGGCACGACGACGACGGCGCCCCGGCCGGACAGGCGGACGGCGGCCACGGCCTCGGCGATCAGCCGGGGCCAGCCTCCGGGTCCGTAACCTTGGAGCGCGTTGAGCACGGCCCGCGGCGACTCACCCGCATTGAGGTGCTGCAGGAAGGCCCGGCCGTTGCGGTATGAGGTCCAGCCGGAGGCTTCCAGGCCGGCAGGGATGGACGCTCCGGCTTCGGCGCCGTCATCAGCGAAGAGGGAAGGATCCAGGGCCCCCTCAGGGGCAAGGTCTTTCTCGAGTTTCGCCATCCGCGGCGGCACGGCGACACGCAGCACGTCGCTGACGCTGCCGGCATACCGCGCTGCCACACGTACGGCGAGTTCGGCGACGGCAGGCACCAGCACCGGAACGGGAGAGACCACCTTATGCAGCGGCACGAGGGGTGGCCTGCGTCGGACTCCGCCACCCGGTCCATGAGGTATCCGGCGAGATCCTGGCCATTGAACTTCACCTTCACCCGGACGCCGGGCTGCGCCGCCGTATCGAGCGCGGCGGGCACGCTGTAGTCGAAGGGCCGGTCAAGGTGCGGGAGGGAGGACTCCAGCCGCACCCGGGCCACCGGGAGCCGGGCAGCCAGGGCGGGGCCGGCTGCTGCGGCCACGGAGGAGGGAAGCCGTGGAGCAGCGACAGCTGCAGGGGTTCGTCCGACGCCGCGGCGCCATGGCGCTGGCTCATCGCGCGGGTCCTCCCTTCAACAGCGGGTCGATGCCGGCCTACGAAACTCCGGCCCAATTGAGAGTAGCCAGGCCGCCGGTACCGGCGGCCTGGCTACAGCACATCACAGGGCAGTGACATTACAGGGCAGTGACATTAATTCGAGACTGCAGTCCAGGACAGCCACTCAAGACTGCGTGTCAGGACGGCCTTTCAAAACAGGGACGTGACGGCTCAGGCGTTGAAGAAGGCCTTCAGCTCGTCCACGCGGTCGAGGCGCTCCCACGTGAAGTCGGGGTCCTCGCGGCCGAAGTGGCCGTGGGCCGCGGTCTTGGCGTAGATCGGGCGCTTGAGGTCGAGGGCATCGATGATCGCGCGCGGGCGCAGGTCGAAGATCTCGGCGATCGCGGCGCTGATCCTGGCCGGATCCACGGTCTCGGTGCCGAAGGTCTCAACATAGGTTCCCACCGGCCGGGCCTGGCCGATCGCGTAGGCGATCTGGATTTCGGCGCGCTTCGCGAGGCCGGCCGCCACAACGTTCTTGGCCACCCAGCGCATCGCGTACGCCGCCGAACGGTCCACCTTGGACGGATCCTTGCCCGAGAAGGCGCCGCCGCCGTGCCGGGCCATGCCGCCATAGGTGTCCACGATGATCTTGCGGCCGGTGAGGCCGGCGTCGCCCACCGGGCCGCCGATGACGAACGCACCGGCCGGGTTCAGGATGTTCCTGGTCCGCGAGATGTCCAGGTTGGACAGCGCCATGACCGGGTCCACCACGTGGGCGGCGAGGTCGGCACGGAGCTGGTCCAGGCTGGCGCCTTCGGCGTGCTGGCTGGAAATCACGACGGTCTCCACCGAGACGGGCCGGTCGCCGTCGTAGCCTACGGTGACCTGGGTTTTGCCGTCGGGGCGCAGGTAGGCGAGCTCGCCGTTCTTGCGGACTTCGGTCAGCCGCTCGGAGAGCCGGTGCGCAAGCCAGATCGGGACCGGCATGTAGGAGGGGTCTCGTCGCTGGCGTAGCCGAACATCAGGCCCTGGTCGCCGGCGCCCTGGAGGTCGTAGTCGTCCTCCTGGCGGCCTTCGCGGGCTTCGAGCGAGTTAAAGACGCCCCGGCGATGTCGTTGGACTGCTGGCCGATGGAGACCGACACGCCACAGCGGGCGCCGTCGAAACCGTTGGCCGAGGAGTCGTAGCCGATGCCCAGGATGGTCTCCCGGACGATCTGCGGGATTTCGACGTACGCGTCAGTGGTGACCTCGCCGGCGACGTGGACCAGCCCGGTGGTGGCCAACGTCTCCACGGCGACCCGGGACTCGGGGTCCTTGGCCAGCAGGGCGTCGAGGATGGCATCGCTGATCTGGTCACAGATCTTGTCGGGATGTCCTTCGGTCACCGACTCGGACGTGAACAGCCGGAGCGAGGCGGGCGTGGACCCGTGGAAGTCAGGGATGTGCAGCGGTAAAGTCACTCAACTACCTTACTGGTTGGAAAACGGACGTCCGGCGGCGTGTGTCCCCGTGCTAAGGAGACGTTGCTTACGCCAGGCTCAGGCCGGCGGGACAACCCGGTTCAGCTCGGCGCTGATGCGGTCGATCACGGCAGCCGCAACGTCGGATTTGGAACCCGACGCCTCTTGGGGTTCGGAGCCGGTGCGGGAAAGGATGACTACGGAGTTCGTGTCCTCGCCGAAGACCCTGTCCTGACCCACATGGTTGACCACCAGCAGATCGCACGCCTTGCGGCGCAACTTGGCCGCGGCATAGTCCAGGACGTCGCCGTCGGCGTCGCCGGTCTCGGCTGCGAAGCCCACGATCAGCTGGGTGCGGGAGGCCGCATCCCGGACCTCGACGAGTTCCCGCAGGATGTCCGGGTTCCGGACGAGTGTGATGACGGGATCGGCGACGTCGTCGCGCTTCTTGATCTTCGTCCCGGCGACATCCGCCGGGCGGAAGTCCGCGACGGCGGCAGCCATGATGATGACGTCGGAATCGGCGGCGGCGTGCAGGGCGGCCTTGCGAAGTTCCAGGGCGGTCTCCACCCTGATCACGTCGACGCCGGCCGGCGGCGCGACGTCCATATGGGCGGCCAGCAGCCGGACCCTGGCACCGGCGTCGCGGGCGGCGGCGGCCAGCGCCACGCCCTGCTTGCCCGAGGAGCGGTTTCCGAGGAACCGGACGGGGTCCAGTGGCTCGCGTGTGCCGCCGGCGCTGATCGTGACGGTGAGCCCGGCCAGCGGACGGCCGGCCGCGGGCGAGGAGGGTGCGGCGTCGGGGGCGGCACGTCCGGTGAGTTGGGCACCGCCGGCGCACCGGCGAGGGCGAGGGCCGCTTCGAAAACGGCCTCCGGTTCGGGCAGCCGGCCCGGCCCGGAGTCGGATCCGGTCAGCCGGCCGGAGGCGGGCTCCAGCACGGTGACTCCCCTGCTGCGGAGAGTCTCGACGTTGGCCTGGGTTGCCGGGTGCTGCCACATTTCGGTGTGCATGGCCGGGGCCATCAGCACCGGGCAGTCGCCGCCATCAGCAGGGTGTTGCTCAGGAGGTCGTTGGCCTGGCCGGTGGCGGCGCGCGCCAGCAGGTCGGCCGTAGCGGGGGCCACCACGATCAGCTCGGCTTCGTGGCCGAGGCGGACGTGGTTGACGGTGTGCACGTCGTCGAAGACGCTGTTGCTGACCGGATGCCCGGACAGCGCTTCCCAGGTGGCGACGCCGACGAAGCGGGTCGCGGCCTCCGTGGGGATGACGGTGACGTCATGGCCGGCTTCAGTAAAAAGCCGGAGGAGCGACGCCACCTTGTAGGCGGCTATCCCTCCCCGACTCCGAGGACTATGCGCACGTGACCTCCGTCTGCGTCTGCGGAATTACTCTGCAGGTTCGATCGGCGTGGAAACGAGCTTGCCTTCGTTGATTTCGCGCAGCGCGATGGAGAGCGACTTCTCGTTCAGCTTGGTGTCGACCAGCGGGCCGACGTACTCGAACAGGCCCTCGTGCAGCTGGGCGTAGTAGGCGTTGATCTGACGTGCGCGCTTGGCGCCGAAAATCACCAGTCCGTACTTCGAGTCGGCAGCCTTCAGCAGCTCGTCGATCGGCGGGTTGATGATGCCTTCAAGGTTCGTGGACACGAATTCTCCAAATTCTAACGGGCCGATACGTCCCGGCGCCTAGCGTGGGTTCGGGGTCAGCCCCATGAGTGAAACAAGCTCGTCCGCTGCCCGACGAACGTCATCATTGATGACGGTGTGGTCAAACTCCGGTTCAGCGGCAAGTTCTAGTTTAGCGGTTTCCAGCCTCTGCTGCTGTTCTTCCGCTGTTTCCGTGCCGCGGCCCACCAGGCGGCGGACCATTTCGTCCCAGCTGGGCGGCGCCAGGAACACGAACTGGGCGTCAGGGACGGCCTCCTTGACCTGCCGCGCACCCTGCAGGTCGATCTCCAGGAGCACCGAACGGCCGTCGGCGATCGCGGCGTCCACGGTGCTGCGCAGCGTGCCATAGCGGTTGCGGCCGTGGACCACGGCCCACTCCAGGAGTTCGCCGTTCTCGACCAGGGCGTCGAATTCCTCGGCCGACTTGAAAAAGTAGTGGACGCCGTCGATCTCGCCCGGGCGCGCCGGGCGGGTGGTTGCCGAGACGGAAAGCCAGACGCCGGGATAGTTGTCCCGGATGTAGGTGGACACGGTGCCTTTACCAACAGCCGTCGGGCGGCGAGGACTGTCAGTCCCGGTTTGTTGCTCACATATTCCTTCGGGCGGGGTTGGAGTCAGCGCGGCGGACCGGGCTGTTTGTCGTCTATAAAATCTACCAGCGCGCGGCGCTGGTGAATTCCCAGGCCCCGGACCCGGCGTGAAGCGGCGATCCCCAACTGGTCCATGATCGCCGCGGCACGCACCCGACCGATTCCAGGCAGCGCCTCCAGCAGTTCCACAATCCTCATCCGGGCGATCGCGTCGTCGCTCTCCCCGGCCTTGAGCAGTTCCGCGATGGTCAGCTTCCCCGTCTTCAACCGGTCCTTGGCGTCGGCCCGGGTGGTTCTGGCGGCGGCGGCCTTGTTCAAGGCGTCGGCACGCTCCTGCGGAGTGAGGGGTCGCAAACTCACTGAATGCCTCCCTGCATTGTCAGACGGACCGCACAAACGGCCCGGCCGGACGGGCCTGACATCGCCCCGGCCGGTACCGCGGACTTGTCCTGAACCTACCGTCTGGATACCGCAGAAATCAATGGACGAATGGCCCGGCTCCAGCTTGTCCAAAGGTCGGGTCCTGCGCAGCACACCCGACGTCGGCCCGACGGCCAGGCGACTGCGACCATTCGCGATGGTGGCCGCTAAGACGGCGGTCGTAGCGGCCATTTCCGTCCAATGGGTGCCCGCAGCGCCTGACGGCCGAGCCCGGGCAGATTCCCTAGGCCGAGCGGAGCTCCTCGAGGGTCCGCTGCGCGGCCTCGCTCAGGTCCTGGATCCGCGGGCCGGCGCCGAGGATGTCCCGGCTGGAGGTCCCGAGCACCTGGCCGTACGCGCTGCCGAAGGTGCGGCGCAAGTCCGCCGCCGTCGCGCCCTGGGCGCCGAGGCCCGGGGCCAGGATCGGGCCGCGCACTGCTGCAAGGTCCAGGTCCAGGTCCGTGAGCGCGGAGCCAACGGTTGCGCCGACGACGAGGCCGGTGGAACCCAGGTCCACGCCGTCTTGATCAACGCCGTACCGCTTGTTCTCCTCGGCTGCCGCCCGGACAATCCGGCGGGCCACGGAGTCCGCGCCGCCAACGTGCTGCACGGACGCGCCCTCCGGATTGGACGTCAGCGCCAGGACGAAAACACCGCGCCCGGTCTGGGCCGCGAGGTCCAGGGCCGGCCGGAGTGATTCGAAGCCCAGGTACGGGCTCAGCGTGACCGAGTCGGCGGCCAGGGCGGAACCGTCCCGCAGCCAGGCGTCGGCGTAGGCGGCCATGGTGGAGCCGATGTCGCCGCGCTTGGCGTCGGCAATCGTCAGGACCGAGGCCTCCGCGGCCGCGGCGAGGACACGCTCCAGCACGGCCATACCCGCCGAGCCGTGCCTTTCATACAGCGCCACCTGGGGTTTGACCGCGGCAGCGAGCGAAGCCACCGCCTCCAGCGCGGCGAGCGAAAAGCGTTCCAGGCCGGCGACGTCGTCGTTCAGTCCCCAGCTGTGCAGCAGCGCCGGGTGCGGGTCAATTCCGACGCACAACGGACCGCGGTCCGCCATGGCCCGGCCCAGCCGGGAGCCAAAGGACTCCCGGCCGGCCCTATCCGCGGTGACGGCCTCAGGCATTCTGCGTTACCGCGTTCGTGCCTGTGTTCTGCCGGCCGGTGTTCTGCCGGGCGGCGTTCTGCTCCGTTTGCGAGGCAAACAGGGCCGCGGCGTGCTCCTGCAGGCTCGTGACGGACCACTCGTAGGTGCGCAGCGCCTCGATGGCCTGGACAGCGGCGTTGAACTCGGCCACCGTCGTGATGCACGGAATGCCGATGGACGTCGCGGCGGCGCGCAGTTCGTAGCCGTCGCTGCGGGCTTCGCCGCCCGAAGGGGTGTTGAAGACCATGTCGATCTCCCCGGCGACGACGAGGTCGGCGATGGTGCCCTCCCTTCGGCGCTGGAACCTTCCGCAACCTTCCGGACCGGGGTGGCCTGGATGCCGTTGCGGCGCAGCACATCGGCCGTCCCGCCGGTGGAGACGATCTCGAAGCCCAGGTCGGAGAGCCGCTTGACGCCCATGATGACCGAACGCTTGTCCCGGTTGGCCACGGAGACGAAGATCTTGCCTTCGGTGGGCAGCGCGTTGTTGGCGGCGGCCTGGCTCTTGGCGAACGCGGTGTCGAAGTGCTTGTCGATGCCCATGACCTCGCCCGTGGAGCGCATTTCCGGCCCGAGCAGGGAGTCCACCACCTTGCCCTCGGGGGTGCGGAAGCGGCTGAAGGGCAGCACGGCTTCCTTGACCGAGACCGGGGCGTCCAGCGGCAAGGTGGAGCCGTCACCGGTTTCCGGGAGCATCTTGTACGCCGTGCGGAGCTGGTTGATGGTGACGCCGGTGCCGATCAGGGCGGCGGCCTTCGCCATCTGCACACCGGTCGCCTTGGAGACGAACGGCACGGTGCGGGAGGCCCGCGGGTTGGCTTCCAGGACGTAGAGCACATCGGAGGCGAGGGCGAACTGGATATTGATGAGGCCGCGGACACCGACGCCCTCGGCGATCGCCAGCGTGGCGGTCCGGACGCGCTCCAGCACGTTGTTGCCCAAAGTGATGGGCGGCAGCACACATGCGGAGTCGCCGGAGTGGATGCCGGCCTCTTCGATGTGCTCCATGATGCCGCCCAGGTACATTTCGGTGCCGTCGTAGAGGGCGTCGACGTCGATTTCGACGGCGTCCTCGAGGAAGCGGTCGATCAGCACCGGGTGGTCCGGCGTGATCTCCGTGGCGTTGGCGATGTAGCGCGAGAGGTTGGGTTCGTCGTAGACGATCTCCATGCCGCGGCCGCCGAGCACGTAGGACGGCCGGACCAGGACCGGATAGCCGATTTCGTCGGCGATCTTCTTGGCGTCGTCGAAGGACACAGCCGTGCCGTTCTTCGGCGAGATGAGCCCGGCCTTGTCGAGGACCCGCGAGAAGGCGCCGCGGTGCTCGGCCAGGTCAATCGCTTCCGGGGACGTGCCGAGGATCGGCACGCCGGCGTCGGCGAGCTGCTGGGCGAGCTTGAGCGGGTCTGGCCGCCGAGCTGGACGAAGACGCCCATCACGCCGCCGGTGCGCTCCTCGGCCGCGATGACCTCCAGAACGTCCTCCAGCGTAAGCGGCTCGAAGTAGAGCCGGGTGGAGACGTCATAGTCGGTGGAGACGGTCTCGGGGTTGCAGTTGACCATCACGGTCTCGTACCCGGCCTTGCGCAGCGCCATGGAGGCGTGCACGCAGGAGTAGTCGAACTCGATACCCTGGCCGATCCGGTTGGGGCCGGAACCGAGGATGATGATGGACGGTTTGGCGTGCAGCGCCACCTCGTCCTCCTCGTCGTAGGACGAGTAGTGGTACGGCGTGTACGCGGCGAACTCGGCGGCGCACGTGTCAACGGTCTTGTACACCGGGCGGATGCCGAGGGCCTGCCGGACGCCGCGGACGACGTCCTCGGAGTTGTGCGTCAGGGCGCCGATCTGCTCGTCGGAGAAGCCGTGCCGCTTGGCGCGGGTCAGCATCTCCGGAGTCAGGGCGGAGGCCTTGCGGATTTCGACCGAGATTTCATTCAGCAGCTGGAGCTGGTCCAGGTACCAGGGGTCGATCTTGGTCGCTTCGAAGAGCTGTTCCACGGTGGCGCCGCCCAGCAGGCCCGCTGGACCTGGTGCAGGCGGTCCGTGGTGGGCCGCTTGGACTTCTCGATCAGCTCCGCGACTTCCCATTCCGGGACGTGGCTGAAGTCGAGCTGGGAGCCCTTCTGCTCGAGGGACCGCAGGGCCTTCTGCAGCGCCTCGGTGAAGTTGCGGCCCATGGCCATGGCCTCGCCCACCGACTTCATGGTGGTGGTGAGCGTGGGGTCCGCCGCCGGGAACTTCTCGAAGGCGAAGCGCGGGACCTTCACGACGACGTAGTCCAGGGTGGGCTCGAAGGACGCCGGGGTCTTCTGGGTGATGTCGTTCGGGATCTCGTCCAGGGTGTAGCCGAGGGAGAGCTTGGTGGCGATCTTGGCGATCGCGAAGCCCGTGGCTTTTGACGCCAGCGCGGAGGAGCGGGAAACCCGCGGGTTCATTTCGATCACGACGACGCGTCCCGTGTCGGGCTCGACGGCGAACTGGATGTTGCAGCCGCCGGTGTCGACGCCGACTTCGCGGATGACGGCGATGGAGATGTCGCGCAGGCGCTGGTATTCGCGGTCCGTCAGGGTCAGGGCCGGGGCGACGGTGATCGAGTCGCCGGTGTGCACGCCCACCGGGTCGAAGTTCTCGATGGAGCAGACCACCACGACGTTGTCGTTCTTGTCGCGCATCATCTCGAGCTCGTATTCCTTCCAGCCGAGGATGCTCTCTTCGAGCAGCACTTCGCTGGTGGGGCTGTACTGCAGCCCCTGGCCGACAATCCGGCGGAGGTCGTTCTCGTCGTAGGCGAGGCCGGAACCGAGGCCGCCCATGGTGAAGGAGGGCCGGACCACCATCGGGTAGCCGAGGTCCTCGGCGGCGGCGAGGGCCTCATCGATGGTGTGGATGATGTGGCTGCGGGCCGATTCCGCGCCGCAGCGCTCCACGACGCCCTTGAATTTTTCGCGGTCCTCGCCGAGCTCGATCGCGGCGATGTTGGCGCCGATCAGTTCGACGTTGTACTTCTCCAGCACACCGTTCTTGTCCAGCGCGATCGCCGTGTTGAGTGCGGTCTGGCCGCCCAGGGTCGGCAGGACGGCGTCCGGGCGTTCCTTGGCGATGATCTTCTCGACCACCTCGGGGGTGATCGGCTCGATGTAGGTGGCGTCGGCAAACTCCGGGTCGGTCATGATGGTGGCCGGGTTGGAGTTGACGAGGATGACGCGCAGGCCCTCCTCCTTGAGGACGCGCAGTGCCTGGGTGCCGGAGTAGTCGAATTCGGCGGCCTGGCCGATCACGATCGGACCGGACCCGATGACCAGGACGCTCTTAAGGTCAGTTCTCTTGGGCATTACTTCTTGTCCTCAGTCTTGGATTCGGTGGCAGTCTTTGTCTTTGAAGAAGCAGTGTCCGCCATCAGCTCGATGAAGCGGTCGAAGAGGTAGGCGGCGTCGTGCGGCCCGGAGGCGGCCTCGGGGTGGTACTGGACCGAGAAGGCCGGGATGTCGAGGCAGGACAGGCCCTCGACGACGTCGTCGTTGAGGCTCACATGGCTGACCTCGACGCGCCCGAAGCGCTCCTCGGGAGCCTGCGTGGCGCCGTCGAGCGGGGCGTCCACGGCGAAGCCGTGGTTCTGCGAGGTGATCTCCACCTTGCCGGTGCGGCGGTCCATCACGGGCTGGTTGATGCCGCGGTGGCCGTAGCGCAGCTTATAGGTGCCGAAGCCCAGGGCGCGGCCCAGGATCTGGTTGCCGAAGCAGATCCCGAAGTACGGGATCTTCTCGTCCAGGACGGAGCGGAGCAGCTTGACCTGGTTGTCGGCGGTGGCGGGGTCGCCGGGGCCGTTGGACATAAAGAAGCCGTCGGGGTTGACCGCCTGGACATCGGCCAGGGTGGCGGTGGCCGGCAGCACGTGTACGCGGACGCCGCGCTCGGCGAACCGGATGGGAGTCATCCGCTTGATGCCCAGATCTATGGCGGCGATGCTGAAGCGCGGCTCGCCGTCCCAGCCCCAGTCCTTGGGTTCCACGGTGTAGCCCTCGTCCACGCTGACTTCCTCGGCCAGGCGTGAGCCTTCCATCGGGGCACTCGCCAGGACGGTGTCCACGAGTTCCTTGTCCGTGGCGCGGACCGCGTCGCCGGAGAAGATGCCGGCGCGCATCGTCTTGTGTTCGCGCAGGTGCCGGGTGATGGCGCGGGTGTCGACGCCCTGGATGCCGACGATTCCCTGCTCCAGCAGCTCGTCGTCCAGGGGACGTTCCGAGCGCCAGTTGGAGGGCCGGCGGGCGGCGTCGCGCACGATGTAGCCGGCCACCCAGATCCGCCGGGACTCGGCGTCGTCCTTGTTCACCCCGGTGTTGCCGATGTGCGGCGCGGTCTGGACCACCAGCTGGCGGGCGTAGGAGGGGTCCGTGATGGTTTCCTGGTAGCCGGTCATGCCGGTCGCGAACACGGCTTCGCCGAGGGCGGTTCCGGTGGCGCCGTAGCTGGTCCCGCGGAAGATCCGGCCGTCCTCGAGGACGAGGGCTGCCGGGGTGGAGGCTGCTGCGGAAGATGTCATTTGGTTGGGGTCCGTCACGTTGTTACTTTCCACTATCGGCATTGGCCTGAGGGGCCGCGGGGATCAAATCTTGCAGGGCGTTGAGGAGGGTGGTTTTGTCGTCGGCGTGGCGGGTGCGGAAGCCGGAATCCAGTTCACGGCTGCCCAGCATCCAACTGACCACCAGCAGTCCGTCCTTTTCGACGAACTTGCCGGCCATGCCGCTTTCCTGCCGTACCCCGGTGAGGCTGGCGGCCGGGATAAAGACAGGGCCGGCGCCGGAGCGGTCGAACAGCACGCCCTCGGGGTGCACGCTGAGCTCGGCGTTGGTCCGGATCCCCAGGTTGTGGACGGCGATGCGGTCCAGCCAGTCACCGGCGGTGGTGGAGGCGACGTACTGCCCGTCCGCGACTGCCACCGCGGTGCCCAGTACCGCGGGGATCGCCGGCAGCGGGTCGACGTCGGACTGGCGGCGCAGCCGGTTCCGCCAGCCGAACCAGATCAGGGCCAGGGCGACGCCGATCAGGACCAGCGTGAAGATCAGGGAGAGTTCCTTGACCATCAGTTGCGGCCCGCCGCTGCGGTGCCGGTGTTCCGGGCAGGGTCTGATGTCTCCGGGAGCCAGCGGTACGGGGTGTTGAGCTTGCCGTCGAGGACGGTGGGGTGGCCCTTGAAGAACGTGGCCACCACCTTGCCGGGCAGTTCCCGGCCGGCGAACGGAGAGTTACGTCCCATGGTTGCCATCTTAGAAGGGTCCACGGTCCAGCGCGCAGCCGGGTCCACGAGTGTGACGTTGGCGGGTTCGCCGGCGTCGAGCGGGCGGCCCTGGTCCTCCAGTCGGCCGATCGCGGCCGGGGCGGTGGAGGTGACCCGGGCAAAGTCGGCCCAGCCCATCAGCCCGGTTTCGATCATGGTGTGCTGCACCACGGACAGCGCGGTTTCCAGACCGGTCATGCCCATGGCGGCCTGGGCCCACTCGCATTCCTTGTGCTCGCTGGGGTGCGGGGCGTGGTCGGTGCCGACGACGTCGATGGTGCCGTCTGCCAGCGCGGCGCGCAGGGCCTGGACATCGGCGTCGGTGCGCAGCGGCGGGTTGACCTTGTAGACGGGGTCGTAGCTGCGGGCGAGTTCGTCGGTGAGCCAGAGGTGGTGCGGTGTGACCTCGGCCGTGACGTTGACGCCGCGGGATTTGGCCCACCGGATGATCTCCACGGATCCTGCGGTGGAGACGTGGCAGACGTGCAGCCGCGAGCCCACGTGCTGGGCGAGCAGCACGTCGCGGGCAATGATGCTTTCCTCGGCGACGGCGGGCCAGCCGGTGAGGCCGAGGACGGCGGAGACTTCGCCTTCGTTCATCTGCGCGCCGGCGGTGAGCCGGGGTTCCTGCGCGTGCTGGGCCACCACGCCGTCGAACGCCTTGACGTATTCCAGCGCGCGGCGCATGAGCACGGGGTCGTGGACGCAGATGCCGTCGTCGGAGAACACCCGCACGTGGGCGCGGGAGTCCGCCATGGCACCGAGTTCGGCCAGCTGCTCCCCGCCAGGCCGACGGTGACGGCGCCCACCGGGCGGACGTCCACCCAGCCGGCGGTGCGGCCCAGGGTGAGGACCTGTTCGACGACGCCGGCGGTGTCCGCCACCGGTGTGCTGTTGGCCATCGCGTGCACGGCCGTGTAGCCGCCCAGGGCCGCGGCGCGGGTGCCGGTTTCGACCGTTTCGGCGTCTTCGCGGCCGGGTTCGCGCAGGTGGGTGTGGATGTCCACCATGCCGGGCAGGGCGACGAGTCCGGCGGCCTCAATGACTGTTGCGCCGTCGGCGGAGAGGTTCTGCCCGCGTTCGGCGATGATCCCGTCGCGGATCAAAGGTCCTCAGGGGCTCCGCCGAGGATGGCGGCGCCGCGGATCAGGTAGGCGCCGGTGCCTGCGTCCTGTTGCTGTGATGCCATTAGTGGCTCTCCTTGGGGGCATGGGCGGAGGTGTTCTCTGCGGTGTGGAATCGGGTGTTGTCGGCGTGGCCCGCCGGTTCGCGGGTGTCGCCGGAGAGCAGCAGGTAGAGGGCCGCCATCCGGATGGACACGCCGTTGCGGACCTGTGCCAGCACCGTGGAGCGCGGCGAATCGGCCGCGGCGGACGAGATCTCCAGGCCGCGGTTCATCGGCCCGGGGTGCATGATGATCGTGTCTTTCAGGCCCAGGCCGTCCAGGGCACGGAGCCTGTTGTCATCGAATCCCCAGCGGCGTGAGTATTCGCGCGTGGTCGGGAAGAAGGAGGCGTTCATCCGTTCGCCCTGGACGCGCAGCATCATCATCGCGTCGACGCCTTTGGCGAGGGTCTCGTCGAGGTCGTAGCTGACAGCGCACGGCCACTTTTCGACGCCGATGGGCAGCAGCGTCGGCGGGGCGACCAGGGTGACTTCGGCACCGAGGGTGCGCAGCAGCCAGACGTTGGAGCGGGCCACCCGGGAGTGCAGCACGTCCCCGGCGATAGCGACCCGCATGCCCGTAAGGTCCGCGCCCGCGGACGGGGTGCCGCCAGCTTCGACCAGTGCCGGCGCATCGTGAAGGCATCCAGCAGCGCCTGGGTGGGGTGTTCGTGGGTGCCGTCGCCGGCGTTGATGACGGCGGCGTCGATCCAGTCCGTGGCGGCGAGCCGGTGCGGGGCGCCGGAGGCCCAGTGCCGGATGACGACGGCGTCGGCCCCCATTGCGGAGAGCGTCTGGGCCGTGTCTTTCAGGGATTCGCCCTTGGAGACCGAGGAGCCCTTCGCCGCGAAGTTGATGACGTCGGCGGAGAGCCGTTTGGCGGCGGCCTCGAAGGAGATCCGGGTGCGTGTGGAGTCCTCGAAGAACAGGTTGACCACTGTGCGGCCGCGCAGCGTGGGAAGTTTCTTGACTTCACGCTCCCCACGGCCGCCATTTCCTCGGCGGTGTCGAGGATGCGGACGGCGTTGGACAGGCTCAGGTCTTCCGTGGAGAGCAGGTGCCTCATGCGGTGGCCTCAATGACCACTTCATTGACGGGTACGCCGTCCACCGCGTCGGTTTCGGCGAGCCGGACCCGGACTTTCTCGGCGGAGGACGTGGGGAGGTTCTTGCCGACGTGGTCAGCGCGGATGGGCAGTTCCCGGTGGCCGCGGTCGATCAGCACCGCAAGGCGGACGATGCGCGGCCGTCCCAGGTCGATGATCGCGTCCAGGGCGGCACGGATGGTCCGGCCCGAATACAGGACGTCATCGATCAGCACAACGACTTTGTTGTCGATGCCGGTGCGCGGCAGTTGGGTGGGGTACGGCGGGCGCATGGCCTGGTGCGAGAGATCGTCGCGGAACATGGTCACATCCAGCTGGCCGACGATCGCGGCGGGGTCCACGGTGGGATCGGCGGCGGCAATTTTGGCGGCGAGCCTGACGGCGAGGGGTAGCCCCTGCGCGGAATGCCCAACAGGACCAGGTCCTGGGAGCCTTTGTTGGACTCGAGGATCTCATGGGCGATACGAGTGAGTGCACGGTCGATGTCCGCCTGGCTGAGTACCACTCGGGTGAGTACAACCTTGGCCGGAACCGGTGCTTCTGGAACAGAAGTCAACGCTCGTCTCCCCTTTCCCCGCCTCACGGGACGGAATTAAAAGGATTGTTTGCCCTCTCAAATTACCACAGCGGGGCCGGCGCCCCGGCGGCGCCGGCATGCGTTTAAGCTCACACGGACATAGGCTCGAGTCCATGACGACGAACGAGCCGCGGCCGGGACAAGACCACCTCGGCTACTCCCCGGCCAGCGGCCGCTGCCCCAGCAGGCCAACCCGACGTGGCTGGGGCATGTCCAGCCGGAGTACTACCGGCAGGCGCCACCGAACGACGCGGGCCGATTCCCGCCGGTCCTCCCGCCGGGCCCTCCAGCGGTCCGTCGCGGCCGCAGTTCGACGGGGGCATCGGGGCTGGTGCTGGCCGGCGGATTCCTCGCGTTCCTCAGCCTCTTCCTGGTACTCCCCTTCCTCCTGGGCAGCACCGGAATCCCAGGATTCGTCATCGGCTTCATCGCCTCGCTCATTCCCCTGGGGACAGTGCTGCTGACGGTGCGCTTCATCGACCGCTGGGAACCCGAGCCGCGGCCGCTGCTGCTGTTCGCCTTCGTCTGGGGAGCCGTGGTCTCAATTGCCGTGACCATGCTCCTGCAGCCCTATTTTTCGCTCGTGGCGGGGCCCGCCTCGGGGCTGGACTATACAACGTTCGCCGTCACGGTCCAGGCGCCGGTGGTGGAGGAATTCGCCAAGTCGCTGGGGCTGCTGTTGCTCCTGCTCTTCGCCCGGAAACACTTCGACGGGCCGGTCGACGGGGTGGTGTTCGCGTTCACCATCGCGGCCGGCTTCGCGTTCACCGAGAACATCCTCTACTTCGGCCGAGCGATCGCCGAGTCCAGCGACCCCGGCACGGAGCTGGCGGTGGTGTTCTTCCTCCGCGGCGTGATGTCACCGTTCGCGCACGCCATCTTCACGGGCACCACCGGGCTGATCATGGGCCTCGCCGCGCGCCGCTGGCATAACGGGCTGTCCGTGCTGGCGTTCTTCGTCGGCCTGGTCCCCGCGATGCTGCTGCACAGCGCCTGGAACAGCATGGGGGCTGACTTCCTGGCCCAATACGTTCTGGTGCAGGTGCCGATCTTCCTGCTGGCGGTCCTGGTGATCGTGCTGTTGCGGGTCGCGGAGCGCCGTCTCACCCGCCAGCGGCTCAAGGAATATGCGGCGGCGGGCTGGTTCACCGCCGCCGAGGTGGAAATGCTGGCCACCAGCGCCGGCCGCCGCTCGGCCCTGCGCTGGGCCGACTCGATCGGCCGGGGCCCGCAGATGAAGGCCTTCCTCCATGCCGCCACCCAGCTCGCCTTCACCAGGCAGCGGATCCTCAGCGGCCGCGACGTGCCGGAGCACCAGCTGGAGGAGCGGCACCAGCTTGCCGGCATCGCCGCCCTCCGGTCCGCCGTCCTGCGCTAGCTAACCGCAACGTGCGCATCAGCGCGCTGCCAGTTCCCGCAGCAGCCCGAAACCCTGACGGTCAACGGATGCTGCCGTCGCCGAGAGCAGCACAACCCCGGCCCCCGCCTCCCGGTCCAGGCCGATCCAGCTACTGAATCCGCCCGTGCCGCCGTTGTGCCAGGTGATCCGGCGCCCGTTCGCCTCCAGGGTCAGCCAGGCGGCGCCGATGCGCAGTGCCGGCCCGGCGAAAGCAGCCACCGGGTCCAGGGCGGACCGGCCCGGGGCGGAGCCGTCCAGGAGCGCCCGGGCGAGCCGGGCAAGGTCCTGGATGGTCGCACGGATCCCGCCCGCCGGGGCCAAGGCCTCACCGGTCCAGGGTTTCCGGGGACGGCCCCGGCGGCTGGTGCCGGTGAGGGCGTCCGGGCCCAGTTCGCCGGGCGTCGCCGGCATATAAAGAGAGTCCAATGCCAGTGGCCCGCAAAGGCGTGCAGCAACGAGTTCCCGGTAACTCATCCCCGCGCCGGCCGCAATCGCGTGGCCCAGGAGTTCGAAGCCGAGGTTGGAGTACCGGGGCCGGGACCTGTGCAGCCGGACCGCGCGGGCCTGCGCCAGCAGTTCCGCCAGGCTCTCTCCGTACGGGTTCTCCCCGTGCAGGAGGAACGACGCCGTGCGCCTCGCCGGAGAGGCGGAGCCGGGTGTTGCCGGCGCCAGCCGGGGCAGCCCGGAGGCATGCCGGCTCAACGAGCCAAGGCTGACGCCCGCCGCGGCGCAGCTGCCCAGCGGAAGCAGGTGTCCGAGCGGGGTGGCCGGGGTGAGTTCGCCCCGCCCGCACGCGTCCGCATAGAGCAGGCCGGTGATCACCTTGGAGATTGAGCCAATCTCGAAGTCGGAGTCCGGGGTGACGCCGCTGAGCGCCACCGACGTCTCGCCGCCGGCGATGGCGGCCGCGGCAAACCGTGGATGCCTGGGCCCCAGCCGGGTCCGGAGTGTCGCCTCGAGCGCTGGGTTGGTGTCCACCCGCCCACGATATCCGCGGCGGCAGCGCCGGCGGAAGCGCCGGCACCGGTGGAAGTGCCGCGCGCCGGTGGAGGCTCTGACCGGAGACATGAAAAACCCCGCCCGGGTCAACCCGGGCGGGGTTCTTCGCAGAAACGTGTCAGATCAGGCGAGCAACGAAGGCTTCAGCTGCTGCAGGCGGCCCAGCAGGCCGTTGATGAACTGCGGCGATTCGTCCGTTGAGAGGGTCTTGGCAAGCGCCACGGCCTCGCTGACGGCAACGCCGTCGGGGACGTCGTCGTTGTAGAGCAGTTCCCAGGTGCCAATCCGCAGGATGATGCGGTCCACGGACGGCATCCGCTCCAGTGTCCAGCCCTGCGAGTAGGTTTCCAGGAACTCGTCGATCGCCACCTGGTGGGAGACGACGCCCTCCACGATCTCGAGGGTGTACGGGTTGACGATCTGGTCCGTCTGCTCGCGGCGGGACTTCAGTACATCGAACGCCGAGACGGAACGCTGTTCCGCCTCGAAGAGAACCTCAAGGGCCCGGTTACGGGCCTTACCGCGTGCACTCACTAGTCGTTGACCCGGCCGAGGTAGCTGCCGTCGCGGGTGTCGACCTTGACCTTGGTGTTGTTCTCGACGAACAGCGGCACCTGGATCTCGTAGCCGGTTTCAAGCGTGGCGGGCTTGGTGCCGGCCGAGGAGCGGTCGCCCTGCAGGCCCGGCTCCGTGTAGGTGATCTCGAGCACAACGCTCGGGGAGCTCGATGTAGAGGGGTTGCCCTCGTGGATGGCGATGTTGACCATCTGGTTTTCGAGCATGAAGTTGGTGGCGTCGCCGACGGTTGCACCCGGAACGGTGAGCTGGTCGAAGTCGGTGGTGTCCATGAACACGAAGTCCGCGCCGTCCTGGTACAGGTACTGGTAGTCGCGGCGGTCAACCGTGGCGGTCTCGATCTTGAGTCCGGCGTTGAAGGTCTTGTCGACCACCTTGCCGGACATCACGTTGCGCATCTTGGTGCGCACGAACGCGCCTCCCTTGCCGGGCTTGACGTGCTGGAACTCAATGATGTTCCAGAGCTGGCCCTCAAGCTTAAGGACGGTTCCGTTCTTGATGTCGTTAGTGGTTGCCACTGTATCCTCTTGGTTTCGTTTCTAGCTGCCTAGGTCTGCCAGCCGGTTATGCCAGGCAAGCAGGCCGAATGGCTGCCAGCGCGTATTTATCAAAAATCCAAAACCATTCTACCGGGTTTGCGCCCCGGCTGCCGGACGCACCCGTCCGGAACCGCCGCCGCTGCTCGGGCGGCCCGGAATCAGGAGGCGAGATCCAGCACGTCCCGGGCGCGCCGCAGCGCCACGGTGGAGGCATAGATCAGCGCCGCATCGGCGGAGCCGGCGACCCTGAGGTCGAGGGCTTTGGCGAAGGATTCGACGGCGGCGGCGATGTTTCCGCTGGCGAAGTAGGACCGGCCGAGGTGCTGGCGGACGGCGGCCTCGTCCGGTGTGCCGTGTGTCTCCGTCAGCAGTTGGCGGAACAGTTCAACCGCCCGGTCCAGGCGGTTAGATACGCGCAGGACGTCCGCTTCGAAAATGCGCAGGCGCAGCGAGGAGGGGTCGTTGTACCGGGCCTCGGCGAGCAGTTCGGCGGCCTCGGCGGGGTGTCCTTCGACGAGGCGGACGAGGATCAGGTCTCCGGGGTCGGTCGAGGCTGCCAGCGCCGCGGCGCAGGCTTCCTCATTGACGATCTGGGGTACCAGGCTGTCCGGGTTGATCTTGATCCCCGGGAAGCCTGCATCCGGCCAATCGCTGGTGCCGCCTGGGACAAAAGCCATCAGGAGGCGATCTCCTGGTACGCAGCGAACAGCAGCGAGGTGTCCGGGACGTCGAGGATGCCGGGGCGGCCCACGCCGTCGAGCACGACGAAGCGCAGCAGGTCCCCGCGCGACTTCTTGTCCCGGCGCATGCCGTCGAGGAGGGCCTGCCAGCGGTCGCGCCGGTAGGTGATGGGAAGCCCGAGGCTTTCCAGGATGCTGCGGTGCCGGTCGGCGTCGGCGTCGCTGAGGCGGCCGACGCTGCGTGCCAGTTCAGCGGCGAACATCATGCCGACGGCGACGGCGGCGCCGTGGCGCCAGGAGTAGCGCTCGGCGAGTTCGATCGCGTGGCCCAGGGTGTGGCCGTAGTTAAGGATCTCCCGCTGGCCGGTTTCCTTGAGGTCCTCGGACACCACCCTGGCTTTGACTGTGATGGCGCGTTCGATGAGTTCGCGGACAGTGTCCGAGCGGGGATCGGAGACGGCGGCCGGATCCTTCTCGATCAGATCGAGGATGGCCGGATCGGCGATGAAGCCGCACTTGATGACCTCTGCCATGCCGGAGATCATCTCGTTCTTGGGCAGGGTGTCCAGGGTGTCGAGGTCCACGAGGACACCGGCCGGCGGGTGGAAGGCCCCGACGAGGTTCTTGCCCTCGGCGGTGTTGATGCCGGTCTTGCCGCCGACGGAGGCGTCCACCATCCCGAGCAGGCTCGTGGGCATGTGGATGACCTTGACGCCGCGCAGCCAGGTGGCGGCGACAAAGCCGGCGAGGTCGGTTACGGCGCCGCCGCCGACGGCGACCACAGCGTCCGAACGGGTGAAGTCATTCTGGCCAAGCACCTGCCAGCAGAAGGAGGCCACCTCGATGTGCTTGCCTTCTTCGGCGTCCGGAATCTCGGCCGTGAGCGCGGTGAAGCCGGCCGCGGCAAGTTCCTCCCTGACGGTGTCGCCGGTGAGGCGCAGCGCCCGGGGTGAATGACCAGGACACGCTTGACCCGCTCCCCAGCAGCCCGGGCAGGCTGGCCAGCAGGCCGCGGCCCACAACGACGTCGTAATTCTCACCGGGCGTCTGCCCGGTGACTTTGATGACGGTTGATTCGGTGATCACTTTAACTTCCTTTGTCCCCGCTGGTTCGGGTACCGCCGGGGTGGTCCCCGCGGTGTACCCGTGCAGCGCATCTACAAGCCGGTGGGCGAGGTCCTGAACGGAGCCGGTCCGCACGTCCAGCACGAGGTCGGCGAGCCGTTCGTAGACCGGCCGCCGGGTGGCGAACAGTGTCTTCCATCGTTCCATGGCGTCTCCGGCCAGCAACGGCCGGCCCGAATTCCTGGCGATGCGTTCCGCCACCGTGTCCGCATCACATTCCAGGTAGACCACCGTGCAGCGCTCGAGCAGTTGCTGCGTGCCGGAGTCCAGCACAGCGCCGCCGCCCAGAGAGATTACCGTATTTGTGCCCTGCGCGTCTTCAACGGACCGCGCGACGGCCCTGGCTTCAAGCTCGCGGAAGGCGTGCTCCCCGCGGCTGGCGAAGATCTCGGCGATGGATCCGTGGTTCGAAACAACCACCACGTCGGTGTCCACGAACGGGGTCCCCAGCTGGTGCGCGAGCTGCTGCCCGATGGCCGATTTGCCAACCGCCATAGGCCCGATCAACGCAATTGGACGGTTCAACGTGACAGGCCGGGCAGCGTCCTTGGCCGGCACTGCCGGAGTGTCGGCCGGCACTACTGGCCGATCGAGTCCAGGGACGCCGGAATGCTGTCCAGATAACCCTTGATGTTGCGGGCGGTTTCCTCCACGGAATCGCCGCCGAACTTTTCCGTAACGGCCTCTGCCAAAACCAGCGCCACCATGGCCTCGGCGACCACTCCGGCGGCGGGAACCGCACAGACGTCGGAGCGCTGGTGATGGGCCTTGGCGGCCTCTCCGGTGCTGACATCCACGGTCTTGAGGGCGCGGGGCACGGTGGCGATCGGCTTCATCGCGGCGCGGACGCGGAGCACGTCGCCGATGCTCATGCCGCCTTCGATGCCGCCGGCGCGGTTGGACGTGCGGATGATTTTGCCGTCGGCGTCCTTGACGATCTCGTCATGAGCTGCCGAGCCGCGGCGGGACGCAGTGAGGAAGCCGTCGCCCACCTCGACGCCCTTGATGGCCTGGATCCCCATCAGGGCAGCCGCCAGCCGTGAATCGAGGCGGCGGTCCCAGTGGACGTAGCTGCCGAGTCCCGGCGGAAGGCCGTAGGCGAGAACCTCGACCACACCGCCCAAGGTTTCGCCTTCCTTGTGCGCGACGTCCACCTCGGCGACCATGGCATCGGAGGTTTCCCGGTCGAAGCAGCGCAGCGGATCGGCGTCGAGGGCCAGGACGTTGGCCGGCACCGGCAGCGGCCGGCCCTCCGGGACCGCAGTGCTGGCGATCGAGACCGTGTGGGAGACGAGCTCGATGCCGAGCTGCTTGAGGAAGGCGGAGGCGACGGTGCCGAGAGCCACGCGCGTGGCCGTTTCGCGGGCGCTGGCGCGCTCCAGCACGGGGCGGGCCTCGTCAAAGCCGTACTTCTGCATACCGGTGAAGTCCGCGTGGCCGGGCCGGGGCGGGTCAGCGGGGCGTTGCGGGCTTGGTCGGCGAGGATTTCCGGGGCCACGGGATCGGCAGACATGATCTGTTCCCACTTGGGCCATTCGGTGTTGCCGACCTGGATGGCAACGGGGCCGCCTTGGGTGATGCCGTGGCGGACGCCGCCGAGGATCGTGACCACGTCCTGCTCGAACTTCATCCGCGCGCCGCGGCCGTAGCCGAGCCGGCGGCGGGCCAGCGAATCAGCGATCTGCGCGCTGGTGAGTTCAACACCGGCGGGCACGCCTTCAATAATTCCGACCAGGGCCGGGCCATGGGATTCTCCGGCAGTCAACCAACGCAACATAAAATCCATCCTGCCATGTAAGGCGGTTAGAACACCCGCCGGGGCGCCCCGGCTGCGTCACACATCACATCTATGACGTCGGCTGGCATGGCCTCGCCCAGGCCGCTGAAGTGACGGACCTGTTCCACGGCCTGGTAGATGAGCATCTCCAGCCCGGGGACCACGGTGCCGCCGGCGTCCTGCCAGGCGGCGGCGATTCGGCTGGGCCAGGGATCGTAGGCGACGTCCAGCAGCACACCGGGCCGGACCGGGGCCGTTTGAGCGGACGACCCGCCGGCGCGCTGCGCAAGCATTGCCGCCAGCTCATCCGCCAGCGGGTCCGCGGCGCGGGGCGGCAGCGTGGAAATCACGACGTCGGCCCCGGCCAGGGCGGCCGCTGCCCCGCTGAGCGGGAGGACCCGGATGGCCAGGCCAACGGCGGCAGCGGCCGTCTTGGCCTCCGCGGCGCGGCTGACGTCTCGGACGTAGATTTCGGCGTCGGGCGCGCCCAGTTCCTTCAAAGCCGCGACGGCGGCCGCCGCGGTGCCGCCTCCGCCCAGGACGACGGCGGAGGGTGCCGACGCCGCGCCGGCGTGGCGCAGCGCGTTGACGATTCCTGCCACGTCGGTGTTGTAGCCGACCAGGCGGGCGATGTTGGGATCCTCCCCGCCGGCGGGGCCTCGAACGCGACGGTGTTCACCACGCCAAGGTCGCGGGCAACGCCGCGGACCTCGTCCACCTCACGGACCATGCCGAATTTCAGCGGCATGGTGACCGACAGCCCGCGCCAGCCCAGCCCCTGCCGGAGGTCCTCCCGGACCCGTGCCATAAACGCCGGCAGCGCTTCCTCGGTCACGTCGATGGCCTCGTAGTCCAGATCCACGCCCAGGTGGGCGTAGGCCGCGCGGTGCAGTGCCGGGGACTTCGAATGGCTGATCGGGTGCCCGAGCACGGCGGCCCGGAGCGTCATACGCAGCGTCCGGGGTTGGCCTCACACCACGCGTTGTACTTGGCCACGTAGACGTTGTGCTCAGCCAGGGTCTTGGAGAACAACGTCTCCTTGGTGTCCAGGTTAATGGTCACCCAGTAGAGGTACTCGTTCTTCTTGGGCTTGGCCGCCGCGTCGATGGCCGTCTTACCCGGCGAGCCGATCGGTCCCACCGGGAGTCCCTGGTTGGCGTAGGTGTTGTACGGGTTGGACTTGTCGGCCTTCTGGGCCTCGTCAATGTGGAAGCTCTTGATGCCGAGCCCGTACGTTACCGTGGCGTCGGACTGGATCAGCCCGTTCGTCTCGGTGTTGGTCGGTTTGAGGCGGTTGTAGATCGCGCCCGCCACGTCGCCGTACTCGGCCTGGCCTCCTCGGCCTGGACGATGCTGGCGACCGTGACCACGTCATACTGCTTCGCGGGGTCCGTGACGCCCTGGGCCTTGAGCTCGTCCAGGGTGGTGGTCACCAGCTTTTGCAGCACGTCCTTGGCCGGCGTGCCGAGCGGGAACCGGTATTCGCCGGGGGCGAGGAAACCCTCGAGGTTCTTGGCCTTGGCCGGTACCCCGAACTGCGCGGGCGATTCATTGAGCGCCTTGAGTTCGGCGACCGGGACGCCGGTGCCCTCGGAGATGGCCTGGAGCGATTCGCCAATCCGGAGTCCGGCGCTCAGCGCAACGTACATGACCTTGTCCTGGCCCTTGTTCAGCAGCACGTCCACGGCGTCGGAGTTCTTCATTTCATTACGCATGCTGAACTCGCCGGGGGCAAGCGCGCCGCCGGACGCCAGGAAGTCCCGGAGGAAGGTGTCGGCGTTCGCCACGACGTTCTTTTCCTGGAGCTGGGTGGCCACGGACCTCGGTCCGGCGCCCTCCGGCACAGTGATGACCACCTCGCCCGTTCCGGGGCCCGGGTAGTCCTCCAACTTGTCTCCGCCGAGGAGGGGTTTCAGGAATTGCGCGCCGACGGCGACCGCGATAACGAAGACCGACAGGGTCAGCAACAGCGCAAGGAAGCGGCGCCGACGGCGGACCTTTTGGACGGGCCTTTGGACGTGCGGATAGCGGCACCTCCGGCCATTGCAACGTGGCCGTCTTCCTCGTGGGGGTAGTCAGCAGCGTCCGCGGCGTCGTAGCCATACTGGGCCTCGTCGGCGGGGTGGACGGCGTGGAAATCGGCGTCGTGCCGGGCGTCGTAGCCGGCGGGGATCTCGCCGTCATGGGGCGCGGTGTCCTCCCGGGCAGCTGCGCCGGCGTACTCGTGGACGGGTTCTTCGTACAGGGGTTCGTCGTACACCGGCTGTTCGTGTACCGGCTGTTCGTGTCCGGGCTGTTCGTCTACAGGTTCTTCGTGTACGGGCTCTTCGGGGACCGGCGCGTAGGTGACGGGCTCTTCGTGCACGGGCTCTGCGGGGAGCGGCTCTTCGTGCACGGTGGGCGCTGCGGGAGGCAGGACGGGCGCGTCGGCGGGCTCGATCGGCTCCGGCCGGAACACGGCTCCGGCGTCGGGGGCAGTGCCGCGCCCGGCGTCGGCGGCTGGCGCGGCCGGCGGGGTGTCCTCGCCCGTCTCGAACGCCTGCGGCGGGATAACATCGTGACCCTGGGTCGCCTGGGACTTCTCCTGGGCCCTGATTTCTTTGCGCGTCAGCGGTCGGCCGGCGCCGCCGAAAGCATCACCGGAGGGGTCGTCACTATTGACCGGGCTCACTGTAGCCTTCCATTTTGGGCAGAATGCGTTGTGCAGAATGCGTGTCTAGTGCCGGAGCGGCCTGAGCGCCATCCCCGGTTGGCCCCGGCGCGGAGTCCGCGTATACGCGGCTTCCGACCTCCGTCCCCCTGGCCTTTTGCATATCGATTGCATGCTGCAGGATACCTGCGGCCGCAACCTGATCAACTACCTTACGGTGATTTCGACTGCTCATGCCAGCTTCGTGCAGGTTCCGGTGGGCCGTCACCGTGCTCAGCCGTTCATCGACCAGCCGTACCGGCACGTCGGAACCTAGCTCCCCAGTTTACCCGCCAGTAGCAACGCGTAGTCCGAGGCCATCCGAGCCGAGGCATGTTCCTCGCCTTTCATCGTCCGCGGAAGGCCTACGAAGATCTCCACCACGCCCAGCTCGACGGCAAGGGAAGCAAGGATCTGTACGTCGATGTTCTTCTTCGCGTTCCGTTCCAGGGTGCGCAGCGGGGTGGCCAGGATGCCGTCGCGGTCGCAGACCGCGACGCCCACCCTGACGGTGCCGACGTCTACCCCGAGTTTCACGCCCCGGGGATAGTCGCCGGGCACAGCAGCTTCGTTCATGGCTCGTCCGTTATCGCCGGGTAATGGCGTCCACGACGGCGGCGAGTGCCGCGCCGACCTTCGTGGCGTCCGTGCCGCCGCCCTGGGCGACGTCGTCCTTGCCGCCGCCGCCGCCGCCGAGGATTCCAGCGGCGAGGCGCACCAGGGCACCTGCCTTGACGCCGGCCGCGCGGGCGGCCTCGTTGGTGGCGATCAGGATGACCGGGCGGTCGTTGCTGACCCCGGCGACCGCCACGGCGGCCGGCTCGGAGCCGAGGCGGGTCCGCAGGTCCAGGGCCAGGCCGCGCAGGTCATCGGCGCCGCTGACCTGGCCGGCGTCGTGCGCGATGACCTTCACTCCGGCGGCGTCCTTGGCAGTGCCAACAAGCTGTGCTGCGGCTGCCGTGAGCTGTTCCTTGCGCAGGCGCTCCAGTTCCTTTTCGGCCGTCTTGAGCTTGGTCAGCGTGGTGGCAATCCGGTCCGCGAGCAGCCCGGAGGGAACCTTGAGCATCTCGGTGAGTTCGGTGACGAGGGCGCGTTCGGCGGCGAGGTGCCGGAAGGCGTCCATGCCGACGAAGGCCTCGACACGGCGGTTTCCCGATCCGACGGACTGTTCCCCGAGCAGGGACAGGCTGCCGATCAGCGAGGTGTTCTCGACGTGTGTGCCGCCGCAGAGCTCACGGGACCAGGCGCCATCGATCTCCACGACGCGGACCTCGTTGCCATAGTTCTCGCCGAACAGTGCCATGGCACCCAAGGCCTTGGCCTCGGCGAGGCCCATGACCTTGGTCTCCACCCGGTAGTTGTTGCGGATGGCGATGTTGGAGACTTCCTCGATCTCCGAGCGTGTGGCCGGGCTCAGGCCTTCACCCCAGGCGAAGTCGAAGCGCAGGTAGCCGGCCTTGTTGAAGGAGCCGCGCTGCAGCGCTTCCGGGCCGAGGATCTGGTGCAGGGCAGCGTGCACGATGTGCGTGCCGGTGTGGGCCTGCTCGGCGGCGTGCCTGCGTTCCCGGTCCACGGCCGCCTGCACGAGCGAGTCGGCACCGATTTCGCCCTCACGGACGATTGCCTTGTGCACGCTCAGGCCCTTGACGGGGCGCTGGACGTCCAGGACCTCGACGACGAAGCCGTCGCCGGTGATGAGGCCGGTGTCGGCGGCCTGGCCGCCGGCTTCGGCGTAGAACGGCGTCTCCGCCAGGACCAGTTCGATTTCCTCGCCCGTGGAGGCTTGGGAAACCTTGCGGCCGCCTGCCAGGATGCCGCGGACCTTGGACTCGCCGGTGAGTTCGGTGTAGCCGGTGAAGACGGTCTCGCCGGCGGAAAGCAGTTCCTGGAAGGCGCTGAGGTCCGCGTGGGAGCCCTTCTTGCCCTTGGCGTCGGCCTGGGCGCGCTGGCGCTGCTCCAGCATGAGCTTGCGGAACTCGGGCTCGTCCACCTTGAGTCCGGCCTCTTCCGCCATTTCGAGGGTGAGGTCGATCGGGAAACCGTAGGTGTCGTGCAGCGCGAAGGCGTCGGCTCCGGACAGCGGCTGGCCGGCGGCCTTGGAGTCCTTGACGGCGTCCTCGAGACGGGCGGTGCCCGAAGCGATGGTGCGCAGGAACGCCTTCTCCTCGGCGTAGGCGATCCGGCTGATCCGGTCGAAGTCCGTCTCCACGATCGGGTAGACGCCCTTCATGGCGTCGCGGGAGGCGGGCAGGAGTTCCGGGAGGCAGGCCTTTTCGACGCCAAGCAGGCGCATGGAGCGCACGGCGCGGCGGATCAGGCGGCGCAACACGTAGCCGCGGCCTTCGTTGGAGGGCGTGACCCCGTCGGCGATCAGCATCAGCGAGGAACGGATGTGGTCGGCGACGACGCGCATCCGGACGTCGTCGGTGTGGTGTGGGTCCTCGGCGGACTCAGCGGAGGTGTATTCCCGGCCGGAGAGTGCCGCCGCCTTGTCGATGACGGGGCGGACCTGGTCCGTTTCGTACATGTTCTCGACGTCCTGGAGGATCATCGCGAGGCGTTCCATGCCGAGGCCGGTGTCGATGTTCTTCTTGGGCAGTTCGCCGGTGATGTCGAAGTCCACCTTGGAGCGCACGTTGTCGATCTGGTACTGCATGAACACGAGATTCCAGATTTCCACGTAGCGGTTCTCGTCCGCGATGGGACCGCCCTCGACACCGTACGCCGGGCCGCGGTCGTAGTAGATCTCTGAGCAGGGGCCGCCGGGCCGGGCTGGCCGGTGGACCAGTAGTTGTCCGCCTTGCCCATCCGCTGGATCCGATCCGCGGGCATGCCCGTGTTCTTGAGCCAGAGCTGCTCGGCTTCGTCGTCCTCTTCGTAGACCGTCACCCAGAGGCGCTCCGGCGGCAGTCCATAGCCGCCGTCGTCAACGCTCGTGGTGAGCAGTTCCCAGGCGAACTTGATGGCGTCTTCCTTGAAGTAGTCGCCGAAGGAGAAGTTGCCGCACATCTGGAAGAAGGTGCCGTGGCGGGCCGTCTTGCCGACTTCCTCGATGTCGCCGGTCCGGATGCACTTCTGCACGCTGGTGGCGCGCTTGTACGGTGCTTCCTCCCGGGCGGTCAGGTAAGGGATGAACGGGACCATGCCGGCCACTGTGAACAGCAGGGAAGGGTCGCTGGAGACCAGGGAGGCGGACGGAACCGCCGTGTGGCCCTTACTGACAAAAAGTCGATCCAGCGCTTGGTGATCTCCTGCGACTTCATGAGCTGATTACTTACCCTTCAATATTCACTGCGTTGATGTTCACTGCGTTCGTGGTTCACGCGAGTGGTCCGCGGAACGGTCTGGTCCCGGACCTTGGCCGTGCCGGCGGCCCCTTGTGCGGGTGACGCCGTTTTTCTCATTCTCCCGGCTAGCGCCGGACTGCATCCTTGCCGGCGGAGCTCTTGCTGACGGCCTTCTCCAGGCCCGCGTCGATGCCGAGCGCACTCCGGAGTTCGGTCTCGCGCTCGTTCATGCCGTCGCGGACGGCGTCGGCGAAATCGTACAGGCCGTCGGCCAGCCGGCCGACGGCCCGGTTGAGGCCCTCGGGGCCAAGGTTGGACTGGGCTTCGGTGATTTTACGGAAGGCGATGACGCCAATGGCGACGCCGATCCCCATCCAGATGATTCTGTTCATGTCAGGTTCTCCAGCTGGGGTTAGCGGCTGCGGCGGCCGGTGGCGGGCTTTTTGCGGGCGGAGAAGGCCGAGCGCACACCGTAGCTGAAGGACGCAACCTTGATCAGCGGCGAACCAACGGTGGCGGCCATCAGCGAGGACAGCGCCGAGATGTTGGCGGACGCGTCGGAGACGTTGTTCGCGATCCCGTCGACCTTCTTCAGCTGCTCGTTGGTGGTGGTGACGGTGGCGGTGACTTCATCCATGAGCGGAGTGGCGCCGTCGCTGATCGACCGGATGGACGTGCGCACTTCGTCGAACACTCCCCGAGCTTCAGAATCGGTACGGCAAGCAGCAGGACCAGCAGTGCAAACACTCCGGCCGCGATCAGGCCGGCAATATCGCCACCAGTCATAGTCGTTCATCTCCTTGTTGCGTTGTGTATCCGCGGGCGTCTCCGGCTGACTCAGCCGGCAACCGCAGAACTCCCCAAGTACCTTACATACAAAGAAGCCCGTGGCGCGTGCCACGGGCTTCTTTGTAAGGTGTCGCGCTTGATCTAGCGTGCGTAGAATTCCACGACGAGCTGCTCTTCGCAGGTCACGGGGACCTCGGAACGCTTGGGGCGACGGACCAGGCGGGCCTGCAGGGCGTCAAGCTTGACGTCCAGGTATGCCGGAACCATCGGCAGGACGTCGCGGTGAGCGCCGGCTGCTGCAACCTGGAACGGAGGCATGGACTCGCTGCGGCTGTGAACGTGGACCAGCTGGCCCTCAGAGACGCGGAAAGACGGGCGGTCAACGCGGATGCCGTCGACCAGGATGTGGCGGTGGACAACCAGCTGGCGGGCCTGGGCGATGGTGCGGGCGAAGCCGGCACGCAGCACGAGGGCGTCGAGACGCATTTCGAGCAGTTCGATCAGGTTTTCACCGGTCAGGCCCTTGGTGCGGCGCGCTTCTTCGAAGGCACGGGTCATCTGGGCTTCGCGGATGCCGTACTGGGCGCGCAGACGCTGCTTTTCGCGCAGACGTACGGCGTAGTCGGAGTCCTGCTTCTTGCGGGCACGGCCATGCTCACCGGGGCCGTACGGGCGGCGCTCCATGTACTTGGCGGCCTTGGGGGTCAGAGCGATGCCGAGTGCACGCGAAAGGCGTGCGGTACGGCGAGCACGAGTGTTGTTAGCCACTTGTGTCCTTCCAATATCTGCGGTGTGTCAGTGTTACTGGCCTCCACGATGGAGAGCATCGGCCAACCGCTGCCTTTTGCTACTGGGCACAGGGCAAACCCATCTGCTGGGCATCGCAACAGCGTGCAATGCTGGAATCAGGTGGATTGTGCGTCTGTGCCTTGCCAGACAACGAACAACCTTACCATGCTGGAGCCCGCTGTCGTCGCGGGACCGCCGGTCAGGGCCCCCGCCTGCCGCCCGTCAGATCCTGGCGTGCACGCCCCGGCCGCTGCGCCGCCCGAAGGATGCCGCACCCAGGAACTCCACCGCCACGAACGGGTCACTTCCCGCAACCCATTCGTCATGGCCGGGCGGAATCGCGTAGGTATCGTTGGCGCGGATCGTGGAGCGCACCCCGCCGGACGATTCCACTTCCATGACCCCGCGATGCAGAACCCGAGATGGTGGTGCTCGCAGAGTTCGGTCTCCTCCAGGGGTCTGATGGACTCGGACCACCGCCAGCCGGGCCCGAGGATCAGGCGGGCCACCGAGAAGTCGTTGACGGTGACAAGATCGAATTCGGCGTTGTCCGGGCACCGCTTCCTGTCCGGTAGATCAAAGGACTTAACGGCCAGGGCTGTGACGAAATTTAGGGGCATGTGAGACACGACCTTGAAACTGGTGGCGAAGCCTCGCAGAAAGCCAGGCTACTAATGTGCCGGCCGCCTGTCTGGTGTCCGGGAAGCGATGTGCCGGCGAGATGTGCTGCTTGCCCCGTGGCCGTATCACGGTCTATTCAAGAGCCCGTATACGGCCCAAACACGCACGCTCAGCAGGTCCTTGCTGATTTAACAACGTTAGACCTCTGGGTCCGGAAGTCAACGGGCAGTTTCCGGGCACGCCGGTCACTTTCCCCGGATGATCCTGCGCAGCCGCTCCAGCCGGGTGGCGATGTCCCGTTCGGCGCCGTTGGCGGTCGGCTCGTAGTAGTTGCGGCCCACGAGGTCGTCGGGCGGGTACTGCTGGGTGGCCACCGAGTGCGGTGCGTCATGGGCGTATTTGTAGCCCTGCCCGTGGCCCAGCTGCTTGGACCCCGGGTAGTGGGCATCGCGCAGGTGGGCAGGGATGCCGTTGCCGAGGCCGGCGCGGACATCGGCGATCGCCTGGTTGATTCCCATATAGGCGGCGTTGGATTTGGGTGCGGTGGCGAGGTGGACCACAGCCTCGGCCAGGATGATGCGGCCTTCGGGCATGCCGATCAGCTGGACGGCCTGGGCGGCGGCGACTGCGGTCTGCAGCGCCGTCGGATCCGCCATGCCGACGTCCTCGGCCGCGGAGATGACGATGCGCCGGGCCACAAACCGGGGTCCTCCCCGCCTCGAGCATCCGGGCGAGGTAGTGCAGGGCGGCGTCGACGTCGGAGCCCCGGATGGATTTGATGAAGGCACTGGCGACGTCGTAGTGCTGGTCGCCTGCGCGGTCATAGCGCACGGACGCGACGTCGAGGGCGCGTTCCGTGTGCTTGAGATCAATCTTCACCGGAGCCGCGGCTGCGCTGTCACCGATCCCGTCGATCCCGTCGGCGTCGTCCGCGTCCCCGAAGGCGACGCCGGCGGCCGCCTCAAGAGCGGTCAGCGCACGGCGGGCGTCACCGCCGGACAGGCGGACGAGGTGCGCCAGGGCGTCGTCGGTGAGTTCCACTTTGCCGCCGAGCCCGCGGGCGTCCGTCGCGGCCCGCAGGAGCAGTCCCTCGACGTCGGCGTCCGTGAGCGGTTTGAGGGTCAGCAGGAGAGACCGCGAGAGCAGCGGGGAGACAACCGAGAAGGACGGGTTTTCGGTGGTCGCCGCGACCAGGACCACCCAGCGGTTTTCGACGCCGGGCAGCAGGGCGTCCTGCTGGGCCTTGTTGAAGCGGTGGATCTCGTCCAGGAACAGCACGGTGGTGGTCTTGAAGAGGTCCCGGGCGGTGAGGGCCTCGTCCATGACGCGGCGGACGTCCTTGACGCCGGCGGTGATGGCGGAGAGTTCCACGAACTTCCGCCCCGGGCCCTTGGCGATGACGTGCGCGAGCGTGGTTTTGCCGGTTCCGGGAGGCCCCCAGAGAATCAGTGAACTGGGGCCCGCGGGACCGGTGGCGTCGGTACCGGCGGCGAGCTGGCGCAGCGGCGAGCCCTGGCCAAGGAGGTGTTGCTGGCCCACCACGTCATCGAGCGTCCGCGGCCGCATCCTGACGGCGAGCGGGCTGCGCGGGGAGACCCTGCGGCTCTCGCCGGACTCCTCGGCGTCGCCGTCATCCTCGATTGCGGCGCCGCTGTCCCGCCCTGCGCCAAAGAGATCATCCACATAGATAGGCTACTTCTAGTTCCCGCCCGCCCAGACACCCTCATAACGGAGACCCGCGCCATGACAACCCCCAGCACCCGTGTGGCGTTCGTCTCCGGCGCCCGGCTGCGGGGGTGGGTGGAGCGCTTCGCGGCGAGCCACGGCGGGCTCACCGAGGAGGAGCTCGACGGCGGGCTGCAGCTCAGTGCCGCGGACGGGGCCGTGGCCCTGCTGCAGGCGCCTTGGCCGGCGGACGGGCGTCCCGGACGCGGCGGCGACGCCGTCGACCGCCTGGCCTCCCTGGCGTCCCAGCCGCGGGGCATCGGGGCGGTGCTGGTGCGCCGCGGCGGCTACTCGGTGGCCGTGGTCAGCGGCGGCGCTGTGCTGGCGTCCAAGACCGGCACGCGGCATGTCCAGTCCCGGACAGCCGCGGGCGGCTGGTCCCAGCAGCGATTTGCCCGGCGCCGGGCCAACCAGGCCGACGCGCTGGTGGAGGCCGTTGCTGAGCATGCCGCCCGGATTTTCGCGGATCACCTCATCGAGTACGTGGCGCCCGGCGGCGACCGGACGCTGGCAGAACAGGTCCTCGCCGAGCCGGTGCTGAAGCAGTACGCCGCCCGCCCGAGGCTGGCGTTCCTGGACGTCCCGGACCCCGCGCTGCCGTGCTGAAGAAGGCCGCCGCAGACCTGTGCGCGGTACGGATCCTGGTGACGGATCCGCGCTCATAGAGCGGCTACGGGACTGAAGTTTCTCCTCGGCCTGTTCGGCAAGCTCTCGATCATGGGGCAATGCGCGAGGACGGCGAGCCCTGGACCGCCCGGTCAGGGAACGACTGCTTCGTCGTCGGAAAGTTGTTGAACTTCAATCCGCGCGCCTCTGAACCTGGAGAAGAGCAGCACCGCGGCGGATAGCAGGAGGAAGGCAACGGCGGCCCAGAGCGCCGTAGCTGTGCCCGCTGCGGTGGCTATGAGTCCACCCAAGGGGGCTCCGATGACGATCATTCCTCGGTTCACCGAACGCCTGGTAGCACTCATGCGGGCTATGAGCCTGTCCGGCGTGACAGCCTGCTGGTAGCCCATTTCCAGTGGCCCTTCGATTCCCATGGCCATGCCGAACAGCAGCTGCCCGAAGCCGGCCAGAGCAAACGCAGCCCACAACTCTCCCGGCCAGTCCAGCGGAGAACTGTGCCCGCCTCCACCGTGGACGCCACTTGCGGCGAGGGGTGCCAGCGCCACCAGAGCGACTGCAAGCGGCTGGGCGGTACGCGCAACAACCGTGGCCCGGCCCGTACCGCACCACTGTCCCAGACGGGTGGATACTGTCGTGCCGATAACCGCCCCGACACCTGCGCACCCCATCACCAAGCCCAGACCTGCCGCACCCAGGCCAAGGTCTTGCAGGATCAAGGCGGGCAAGACTGCCCCGAGAATGGACGAGCCGATGAACCAAATGTGGCTGCTCCATGCCATGGGCGCCAAGTATGTATGGCCATAGACCCACTTCAACCCCTCGGCAACCTTTGCGCGCAGGCTTTGTTGGCCCTGCGCCGGACGCCGGTCTGATGACCGGCCAAGGGTCATGAGAACTGCTGCCGAGAAGAAATACGAGACCGCATCGACGAGGAGTGCCAGCGGCGCCGTCAACACGGCCACCAGACCGCCGGCCACTGCGCTGCCCGTCGTCTGGGCCACGGTGTCGCTCTGCTGCAGGCGGGCGTTCGCCTGAATCAGCAGGGATCTGGGAACCAACTGCGGGAGGAAGCTCTGATACGCGGCGTCACTGGCCAGAGCCAGGGTTCCGAAGGCAAACATCAGGATCATCAGTCCGGCAATGGGAAGAGCCCTGCGGCCGCCGCCATGCACACTCCCGCCAGGATCAGGCCGCGGCCAAGGTCGCCGCCGATGAGCACCGTTCGGCGGGGAACCGGTCAATCCACACACCGGCGACCAACCCGAAAAGCAGGTATGGGGTCCACCGGGCGGCGTTGACCAAGCCCTGGTCCAGTGCTGTTCCGTTCATCGTTACCAGAATCAGAACCGACAGGGCCAGGGTGGTGACGTAGGTGCCGAAATCGGACACCGTCGAGGCAAGCCAGAACCGAACGAATGGCCGATAACGCCGAAGCTTGGAATGCAGTACCGGCGAGCCATTGACGGGGGCGTCCATCTATCCTCCAATCATCCGGTGACTTGCAGCATACTGGCGACGTCAAACCGAGCGTTTGGCTTTGTCGACGCCATCGTCATGTCCACCCCCGCTCGGATTCGGCATCCGGAAACAGTTACGGGGAAAGAGTGAAGTTCTCCAGGTTCTCGACGTGGTCGTCCACGGTCCGACGACCAATCACTCATACACCCTGAAGCAGAGGGGATTCCGGAACGAGTTCACCATTGTCCTCTGGCCAGCCCGGATGGCCCGTTTCTGCAGCGGGCAGTGGATGCGCAGCCGCGAACAGGTGCCACTCCGGGAACGGGTCCATGGGCAGTTCCAGGTCGGGGTTCCAGCCGGGATCGGGGGAATGCCCTGGTTGGGCCAGTGGGGTGGTTCCCAGTCCTGGTGTTCGCTGGGGTAGGTCCGGCCGGACGGTGAGATCCATGCCGGCGGTTTGTCCTTGCCGGCACTGGTGGGGGTCCAGGCGGATCCGTGTTTGAGGTGGTGGTGTTTGCGGCAGGGCTGTCCCAGGTTGGAGATGCCGGTGGTGCCGCCGTCGGCCCAGGCCAGGAGGTGGTCTGCCTCGTTGTCCAGGGACGGGTTGTTGCAGCCCGGGAAGGAGCACTTGCCGTCGCGGAGCCGGAGCCATTGCCGCAGGGCCTTCGTAACACGGTAGCTGCGCCGGCCGATCTCCAGCGGCGCCCCGTCGCGGGGGTCGGTCAGGACCCGGTAGAACGAGTCGGCGCCGTCGGCGACCAGCCGGCGGGCCATCGACGGCGGGATCGGCCCGTACCCGTCCAGCATCGCCGGTTCGTCGGTGACGCCCAGCAGGGACATCACCGGGACGGTGACCAGCACCTGCGCCCGCGGGACCGGCACACCCCGCACCCGCCCACACCTCCGCCCGGGCTGGTCCCGCCGCCCGGCAGTCCGCCCGCGATCCCGCCCGTTCCGGTGCCGCCGTCGCTGGCCGCCGCTGGGCCTGCGATTCCGTCCGGAGTTCCGGACCCGCCGGCGCCGCCGCCGGCGCAGCTGTCGTCCAGTCCGGCGGTGAGGAGCCAGATGGCGGCGATGTCGGCGCGGAGCTGGGTCAGGGTCCGGGCTCGTCCGGGCCCTGCAGGGCCCGGGCCTCGGCTGTGGTGCGTTCCCAGATCCCCGCGGCGGTGTCGGCCGGGAGGTAGGCGTTGAGCCAGGCCATGCCGTCCCGGTCCGGGACGAACTCGACCCGCCGGTCCGCGGCGCACCGGGCGTGGCGTGCCTCGATGCTTACCGGGTGGTGGCGTTCGCGCCAGGTGCGTGCCTTGGCGCGGAACCGGGCGGCACCAGGTCCCCGGCCCGGCACCCCGGGCCGGATCCGGGGCGTCGGGGTCCAGGAAATGCGCCTCCAGCCCGGCCGCCCCGGCCGGATCGAGACTGGCGGTTTCATCGACCATGATCCGGGCGTGCTGCCACGAAATCGCTCCCGCCTGCAAAGCCTCCAGGGTCAGCGGCAGCGCCGTCGTCAGCGCCTCGCTTTCGGCCAGCAGGGCTCCGGCGCTCCGTTCGCTCACGGTCAACACACACGCGACCTCGGCGACCACGGCCATCTCCTGCGCGGTACGTTCCTGCGGCAATGCCGCCGGCGGAGCCAGCGCCCGGGAAACCTTGGCGTACTCCGCGGCCAGCCGGACCTTCACCGCGGCCGACCGGGCCTCCAGCCGCGCCATTTCGGCGAGCCCGTCCAGGCAGGCGTCCGCCAGCTCCCGCAACAGATCGGCATCAGGCGAATCAGCGCGTTCCTCCGCTGCGTTGACTAGGGCAGCCAGCGCAGCAACGGACGCGGTAACGGCGTCCACCGCCTCCCGGCATTCCGCACTCCACCCTGCCCTGCTTTCCACACTCTTATGATCCCGCGAGCCACCGACAATTTAGTGATGACATCGGCGGTGCTGCAACTGACGCCAGGACTGCCCCTGCCCGTAGTGGGAACCACCACTACGGAGTCTGCAATCCGCATTTGGACGTGGCATGTCTGGGAACGGGCCAGCTACGGCGTCACGATGTTGAACGACGGATCGCCCTTCTCAAGTACGCCGAGCAGGGCTTGGAGGACGGTGGCGTCGCCGGCGATATCGATGCCGGCAGAATCCATGTCCCCGCCGAGGAGCGCGAGCATCCGGCTTTTGGTGAGGGAGAGCTTCACCGAGGCCGTCGCATCGGCGGGCCGTAGGGTGCTCAGAAGCACGCCGTTGCGCAGGGTGACCCGGTAGTTCGTCTTGAGATCTGTAAACGTCACGTTCAGTGTCAGATCGAGATCCCATGCCTTGGGCCCGTTGACCGAGATGGCAAGTGAGTCGAAAATCTGTTCGGCAGTGAGCTGGGCGAGAATCGCTGGTGCCGCCGTCACTGCCGGGGTGCCGAAGTTGCCGCCGCGGAGTTCGGTGGCGCCCGACAGGAAGAAGTTCCGCCAGGTTCCGTTCTCGCTGCCATACCCGAGCTGTTCCAGTGTGTCGGCATAGAGGAGCGGGCTGCAACGTGGTCCGGGTCGGCGAAGACGGCGTGGTCCAGTAGGGTCGCCGCCCAACGGAAGTCTCCCGACTCGAAGGCTGTTTGGGCGAATTTGACGACTTGATCGAGCCCGCCCATCGCCTCGACGTACCGGATCGCGAGTTCGGCGGGGATGCGGCCAGAGTCGCCCGGGGCTGGCATCAAACCATCCCATATACCGCTGGTAGATGGCCTTGACGTTGTGGCTGACGGAGCCGTAGTAGCCACGGGTGCTCCAGGCACGTTCAAGTGCCGGCGGCAGTTCGATGATCTCGGCGATCTCCGATCCTGTGTACCCCTGATTGATGTACCGCAGGGTCTGATCATGCAAGTAGGCGTATAGGTCCCGTTGGGTGGCCAGATACTCCACGATGCGATGGGATCCCCACGTGGGCCAATGGTGGGATGCGAATGCGACGTCAGTTCGAGCGCCGAAGGTTTCGATGGCTTCGGTCAAGTAGGCTGCCCACACGTGGGGGTCGCGGACGAGTGCCCCGCGCAGGGTCAGCAGGTTGTGCAGGGTGTGGGTCGCGTTTTCAGCCATGCACAGTGCCCGGTACCGGGGAAGTAGAAATGCATCTCCGCTGGCGCCTCAGTCCCCGGCGCCATCTGGAACTCGATCTCGACGCCGTCTACCGTGTGTGTCTGGCCAGTCTCACTGATGTCAAGGGTCGGTACGATGAGTCCGACTTCTCCGGTCGACGTCGTCTGGCCGAGACCTGCACCAACCTGACCAAGAGGTCCGCGATCCAGGGCCGCGCCGTACATGTAGCCCGCCCGGCGGGCCATGGCGGTTCCGGCATAGACGTTTTCAGATACCGCGTGTTCGACGAAACCGACCGGTGCGATCACTTCAATCTGACCGGCGTTCACCGCTTCCTCCGACGCTACGCCGAAAACGCCGCCGAAATGGTCCACGTGGCTGTGCGTATAGATGACGGCGACAACCGGCCTGTCGCCCCGATGCGTTCGGTAGAGGGCGAGTGCCGCGGCCGCCGTCTCCGTCGAGATGAGCGGGTCGATCACGATCACTCCCGTGTCGCCCTCGACGAACGTGACGTTGGAGAGATCCAGGCCGCGCACCTGGTAAACGCCTTCAACCACCTCATACAAACCCTGTTTGGCGACCAGCGTGGACTGGCGCCAGAGACTGGGGTTGACCGACGGGGCCTCTCCTGAGAGGAACGCGTAGCTGTCGTTGTCCCAGACAACCCGGCCGTCCGATGCACCCACCACGCCAGGGTCCAAAGCTGCGATGAACCCCCGGTCGGCATCGACAAAGTCGGCCCGGTCGCTGAACGGGAGCGCCTCCGACAGATTTCGATGGACTGCACGGATCGCCGCAGAGGCTGGCTTGGATTCCATTGGTCGTCCATCCCTTCGGGCGGGAACACTCGGTGCGTATCACTATGCACGACCCGGTGAACGCTGACAACGCCCCCTATGGGGACAGCGTCGGGCATCCCTGCAGTGGGTTTCCCGCGAGAGAGCCCAGCGGCACAAATGCGTCAACAATCGGGACGCCTGCGATATTGCCGACTGGCGTGGACGCGCTGGAGGCGGCGCCGCTGCCCACCGTGATGATCAGAAGGGTCTTCGCAGTGTCTAATGTTGCGCGACTGCTTGTTCCCATGCCGCTTTGTTTTGTGCCACGTAGTTAGCGGCGGTGCGCCAATGCTCACCATGCCCGTTGGCATACATATCTGCCCAGGGTTGGAACCCACTCTCACTTGAGGAACGTAGCAGTTCGAACATCGCCGCCGCCCGTTTCGCCATTGCGGCCGGCAGCGCATCGCGCAACGCCAGACAGGCGTCGTAGCCGTCGACCAAAGCACGCAATCTCGTAGCGGCTGATTTCACTGCCTGCCCTTCAAACAGCATGCCGAATGACTGCGCGGCGTATGCCAGATCCCACAACCGGGTGCTGGGCCCGGCACCGTCCCAATCGATGAAAACCCACCGGTCTCCCGTTATGAGGTTCCACGGAGCGAGGTCGTTGTGGCACATCAGATTCGGATTCTCAGCCGGCAGCAGCATCTTCCAATTGCCCGGGTTCGGGATCTCAACTGTTTCGCTCGCATCATGGATTTGTCGAATCATGCGACCAACCCGCAGCAAATCCTCTTGATCGAGCGGCAACTGATCCAGCGCGAGTACGCCTTCGATGTACTCGACCACGTGTCTACCGTCTTCGTCACGGCCCAGAGGCTGAGGAACGTCCACCCCTGACGTCCGGAGCGCACCAAGATAGTTCTGGACGGCGGACGAGTTCTCCAGCCAAGGTTTTCGGACGGTGTCACCAATGCGCACAACGCGTTCGGACGCATTTCCACCCGTCAGTACTCGCTCTTCCTCGACCATCCCAGCAGGCTACCGGGTGCCAGCCCGACGACCAACGCCCACCTGGCGAATCACAGCCGACACGGCGGCGGATACAGAGCACCCCGGCGACCAGCCGCCCCGGTAGCCTGTCCGGATGAACGCTGATGATCGCCTAGCCACCGTCCGGTCAACGTACGATCTGGTGGCAGAGAGCTACGCAAGGTTACTGCCCGACGCCAGCTTCGAAGCGCCGGTGGACCGCGGCATGATCGAAGCGTTCGTCGCCCACGTGACCGAGGGGAGCACCCGTTCAGTAGTCGATGCCGGCTGCGGCTCGGGCCGCATGACCCGGTTGCTGTCGTCCCTGGGAGTGGACGTGTCAGGGGTCGATGTGTCCGGCGGCATGATCGACGTGGCCCGGCGGTCCAATCCAGAGCTCAGCTTTGAGGTCGGCGAACTTGCGGAGCTTCCTTCGCGAATATGAGCCTGGGCGGCGTCTTCTCCTGGTACTCGATCATCCATTCAGCACCCAAAGATCTGCCCCGGATATTTGCCGAGTTCTTCCGCGTTCTGGCACCCGGGGGCCACGCAATGCTGAGTTTCCAGGTCGGCGACGGCCACCGGCATCTCTCACGCGCCTACGGGTACGACGTCTCGCTGGAGGCCCAGCTCTTCACACCGAGAATCGTCACCGAACATCTGGCCGGCGCCGGCTTCAACATGGTCGCCCGGATGACCCGCCCGGCACGGACGCACGAAACAACGCCGCAGGCAGTTCTTCTCGCCCGCCGTCCAGGCACAGGGGCATAGCCCGGCCACAGGGGCATAAGCCCGTCCGGGCGGCCTCCATCCAGCCGGCAACGGCGGACACGCACGGCGACTGGCCGATATCGTGGTTCCATGAGGCAGACCGCTGGACAGAAGCTCGGATCGTTGCTGCTTCCGCTGTACCTGCTGGCGGTCCTTGCCGGCATGGCGGCCGGCGCGGGTGCGGGCGCTGTCCTGAGCGCGTTTTCGGCGCTCCAGCGGGTCACCCAGCCCGAGCTCTTCGCGGGCGGGGACCCGGCGGAATCGGGATCATGCCGGTCCTGATCGGCTTGCCGGTCGGAGCCGGGATGGCGTTGGCCCCGGCCACCGGCGCCGTTGCGGGGTTGTTCGTGCAGGCGTGGAATACGCCGTTTCCGTCGCTCAAGAGTCAGGCACGGGCCGCCGCCTGGGGTGCCGGATCGGCCTCCGCTGTGCTGGCCGGTGCCACGCTGTTCCTGACCGGCGCGGACCCGGTGGCGACCCTCGCAGCCGGTGCAGCCTATGCGTTCGTCTCGTTCCTGTTGGCGTCCGCCATCACTTACCGGCTCCTGCGGTACCGGGAATTTCGGGAGTCAGCCGCGCCGGGAGACTGAATACCCGGCGTCAGCAGCCGGTCAGGTGCCGCTTCGGCCGTTCCTGCCGGTAGAGGTACCGGCCAACGGCGTGGAACCCGGCGCGCTTGTACAGTTCCCGGGCTCCGGCATTGGACGCCATGACCAGCAGCCAGTACTTCCCGACGCCGCTGGCATCCCCGCACGAAGCAGCGCCTGCAGGATCCGGGAGGCGTAGCCGCGGCGCCGGGCGTCCGGGCGTGTCGCCATGCAGTACAGCCCGCCGGACAGCCCGCCCGCCGCAACGGCAACGCCCTGAGGAATAGCAAGGCGTCCGACGGCGGCCGGCCGGCCGTCGTCGTCGCGCACGAGGGCGTACAGCGCGGGGCAGCGTTCCAAGATCCCGCGGGCGACAGCGAGGTCGGTATCGTCACCGCGGCCGTCCACGCTCCACCACAGCCGCAGCCACTCCGCGGAGGGCGCGGCCGAAATCTCGACGCCGGGGTCGGCCGGCGGCGCATCCGTGCCGCCGTCGAGAACCAGCACCATGGTTTCGGACTGCCGGGTGAACCCTTCTGCGTCCAGTACGGCGTTCAGCGGCGCATGGCGCGGGTCCTCGAACACCTGGAAAATCAGCGGCAGCCGGCGCTTCCGGTACCAGAGACGTGCCTCCCGGAGCCGCGCCAGCAGCCCGTGGGGATCGAGGCCGGGCTCGCGCGGCCAGACGGAGTTGGCCCGCTGGGTCACCCCGGAGGCGGCGCGGAGCACCCAGCCGCCGAACTCTTCCGCCTCGGCGGCGGGCCACGCGGCGTCCATCAGCGCTTCAAGTCCGGTGATCGGTTCCGGTTCCATGGGATCCCCTCGCTCCGGTACTTCCGGACAGCAATCGCTCCGACAGCAGAGGCTCCCCGGTGTCCCGGAGAGCCTCTGCTAATCAACACGCCAGGTTACTTGGCGTCGTCAGCCTTGGGCGGCAAAGCCTTTTTGGCTTCGGGCTTGAAGTCCACGCCGGCTTCCTTGCGCTGCTGCGCCGTGATCGGCGCGGGCGCCTGGGTCAGCGGGTCGAAGCCGCCGCCGGACTTCGGGAACGCGATGACGTCGCGGATGGACTCGACGCCGGCCAGCAGCGCCACCACGCGGTCCCAGCCGAAGGCGATGCCGCCGTGCGGAGGGGCGCCGAACTTGAAGCCCTCCAGCAGGAAGCCGAACTTGGTCTGGGCGTCTTCCTTGTCCAGGCCCATGAGCTCGAAGACCCGTTCCTGCACGTCGCGCTCGTGGATACGGATGGAGCCGCCGCCGATTTCGTTGCCGTTGCAGACGATGTCGTAGGCGTAGGACAGGGCCGACTCGGGATCCTGGTCGAAGCTGTCCATGAACTCGGGCTTGGGTGAGGTGAACGCGTGGTGCACCGCGGTCCACTTGCCGGCGCCGACGGCCACGTCACCCGACGCCACGGCAGCTGCGGCGGGTTCGAACATGGGCGCGTCCACGACCCAGCAGAAGGCCCAGTCAGCGGGGTTGATCAGGCCGGTGCGGTGGCCGATCTCCACACGGGCTGCGCCGAGGAGGGCGCGGGACGGGGTCTTCTCGCCGGCGGCGAAGAAGATGCAGTCGCCGGGCTTGGCGCCGACGGCGTCGGCGAGACCCGCACGCTCAGTGTCGGTGAGGTTCTTGGCGACCGGACCGGCGAGTTCGCCGTCTTCCTTGTAGAGGACGTACGCCAGGCCCTTGGCGCCGCGCTGCTTGGCCCATTCCTGCCAGGCGTCGAGGGCGCGGCGGGCCTGGGAGGCGCCGCCAGGCATAACAACCGCACCGACGTAGGGGGCCTTGAAGACGCCGAAGTTGGTGTCCTTGAAGAATTCGGTCAGCTCGGTGAGCTCCTGGCCGAAGCGCAGGTCCGGCTTGTCCGAGCCGTAGCGGGCCATAGCGTCGTGGTAGGTGATGCGCTGGATCGGCGTCGGGATTTCGACGTCGATCAGCTTCCACAGTGCCTTGACGATGTTCTCGCCGAGACGGATGATGTCGTCCTGCTCGACGAAGCTGGCTTCGATGTCGAGCTGGGTGAATTCCGGCTGGCGGTCCGCGCGGAAGTCCTCATCGCGGTAGCAGCGGGCAATCTGGTAGTACTTCTCGAAGCCGCCCACCTGCAGAAGCTGCTTGAACAGCTGCGGGGACTGCGGCAGCGCGTACCAGGAACCCGGCGCCAGGCGCGCGGGGACCACAAAGTCGCGGGCGCCTTCCGGCGTCGAACGGGTCAGCGTCGGGGTTTCGATCTCGACGTAGCCGTCCTGGTGCAGCAGCTCGCGGGCTACGCGGTTGGCCTCGGAGCGCAGCCGCAGGTTGCGGGCGGGGCCGGGGCGGCGCAGGTCCAGGTAGCGGTGCTTGAGGCGGGCTTCCTCGCCGACTTCCACGTGTTCGTCGATCTGGAAAGGCAGCGGTTCGGAGGTGTTGAGGATGGTGACCTTCTCGGCCATGACCTCGATCTCGCCGCTGGGCAGCGCGGGGTTCTCGTTGCCTTCGGGGCGGCGGGAGACGGTGCCGATGATCTGCAGCACGTATTCGTTGCGCAGCCCGTGGAAGACTTCCTCTTCACGGACGACCACCTGGGACACGCCCGAGGCGTCGCGCAGGTCAACGAAGGCGACACCACCGTGGTCACGACGCCGGCCGACCCAGCCGGCGAGGGTTACGGTTTGTCCAATGTGCTCGGAGCGAAGGGATCCGAGGTCATGTGTGCGCAGCACAGCACGCCTTTCTGAAGAAGACAGAGGGAAATCAGAACTCATGTTCAATAGGATCGCTACAGGAACGATCCCGTACGAGTTTACCCGTTGGAAAGGCACCTCCCGCCATGGCAAGCCGCCGTCCGAGCCGGCCGTCCCCGGACCAGCACAACCATCAGCAGTTGCAGCGCCGGCTGGGCGTCCTGGATTCCACCGCGATCGGGCTGGGCTCGATGCTGGGCGCCGGGGTCTTTGTGGTCTTCGCACCGGCCGCGGCCTTGGCCGGACCCCTGCTGGCCGTCGCCGTGGCCGTGGCCGGCGTGATCGCGTACTGCAACGCCGTGGCCTCCGCCCAGCTGGCCGCCAAATATCCGTCCAGCGGCGGCACCTACGTCTACGGGCGGAACCGGCTGGGCGAATGGCCCGGGTTCATTGCCGGCTGGGGTTTCGTGACAGGCAAGACGGCGTCGTGCGCGGCGATGGCGCTCACGTTCGGGCACTACGTTGCACCGGCCTACGCCACGCCGCTGGCGGTGGCCGCCGTTGTGGTCCTCACCGGGGTCAACCTGCTCGGCATTACCCGGACCGCGCTGCTGACCCGGATCCTGCTGGCCGCGGTGCTCGCCACGATCGTGTTCGTCGCCGTGGCGTCGCTGCTGGGACCGCACCCTGACGGCGCACCCGGCGCGGCGGGGGCATCAGCGGCACAGTCGGTGTCCGGCGGCGGCTGGGGCGTCCTTCCGGCGGCCGGGCTGATGTTTTTCGCTTTCGCCGGCTATGCCCGGATCGCCACCCTGGGCGAAGAGGTCAAGGACCCCGCCCGCACCATCCCGCGCGCCATCCTCGCGGCGCTGGCCGGGGCCTTCGTGATCTACCTCGGGCTGGCCCTGCTGCTGCAGTGGCACCTGCCGCCGCAGCAGCTGGCCACCTCGACGGCGCCGCTGCTGGACGCGGTGGCCGTCTCGCAGCTCAGCGCCGGAGTTCCCTTTGTCCAGGCCGGGGCGGCGGCCGCGTGCCTCGGGGCGCTCCTTGCCCTCATTACGGGCGTGGGCCGGACCTCCTGGCGATGGCGCGGGAACGTGACCTGCCGTCCCCGCTGGCCCGGGTGGGCGGCGCCCACACCGTCCCCTTCGTCGCGGAACTGGCCGTCGCCGTCGTCGTCATTGTCCTGCTGCTGAGCACGAACGTGATGACGGTGGTGGGCTTCTCCAGCTTCGGGGTGCTGATTTACTACTCGGTGACGAATGCCGCAGCCTTCACCTTGTCCGCGCGCCCCTGGCATGCGCCGCGCTGGATCAATGTGCTGGGCTTCCTCGGCTGCCTGGTCCTGGCCGTGACCCTGCCGCCCGCCTCGGTCCTTGTGATGGCGGCGGTGCTGGCCGTCGGCGTGGCCGGGCGCTTCCTCGTGCTGCGGCTGCGGCTCCGGAAAGCCCCGCTTAGCCGGCGCTTTCGCCTAACCGGCTTTCGGGCCGCCTAGGCCTGGAGCACCCGGACGTGCAGGTCCTCCGCGGCCGGAGTCCAGGTGGCGGGATCGGCGTCGACCTGTTCGCCGGTGCGGATGTCCTTGACCTGGTGCTTGCCGTCGTCGTCGGTGAACCAGACGAAGGGGATGCCGCGGCGGTCCGCGAATTTGATCTGCTTGCCGAACTTCTCGGCCTTTGCCGCCACCTCGGTGGCGATCCCGCGGCCGCGCAGCGCCGCGGCGACGTCCTGCGCGGCGCCCCAGCTGTCATCGTTGGTGAGCGCAACCAGCACGGCGGTGGGCACGGAGCGTGTTGCCTTGGCGAGGTCCTGGCTGAGGATCCGGGAGACCAACCGGGTCACGCCGATGGAGAGCCCGACGCCGGGGAACTTGCGGTTGCCCTTGCTGGCGAGGGCGTCATAGCGTCCGCCGGAGCAGATGGAGCCAAGCTGCTCGTGGCCCACCAGGACGGTTTCCACCACGGTGCCGGTGTAGTAGTCCAGGCCGCGGGCAATGCTGAGGTCCGCGACCACCTTGCCGGGCGCCCGCTGGACGGCCGCGGCGATGACCTGCTCCAGTTCGGTCAGGCCCTCCTCGAGCAGCTCGTTGCTGACTCCGAGTGCGCGGACCTGCTCCACGAACGAGGTGTCCTCGGTGCGGATCGAGGCCAGTTTGAGGGCGGACTGGGCCTGTTCGTCCGTGGCGCCGAGCTCGGACTTGAGCAGTTCGGCCACCTTGGCCGGGCCGATCTTTTCGAGCTTGTCGATGCTGCGCAGCACCCGGCGGTGTCGGTGAGGCCGATGCCGTTGTAGAAGCCCTCGGCCAGCTTGCGGTTGTTGATCCGGAGCAGGAACGCGGGGATCGGCAGGGCGCTCAGGGCCTCGGCGATGACCAGCGCAATCTCGACGTCGTACCGGAACGGCAGGTCGCCGTCGCCCACAATGTCGATGTCGGCCTGGGTGAACTCGCGGGCACGGCCCTCCTGCGGACGCTCACCGCGCCAGACTTTCTGGATCTGGTAGCGGCGGAACGGGAACGCCAGGTAGCCGGCGTTCTCGACTACGTACCGGGCGAACGGCACGGTGAGGTCGAAGTGCAGGGCGAGGGCGTGCGGATCGCCCTTGTGTGACTTGGCTTCTTCGCTCTCCTCGTCCTGCAGCCGGCTGAGCCCATACACCTCTTTGTCGATCTCGCCCTTGCGGAGCAGCTGCCCGACCGTTTCCACGGCGCGGGTCTCAATCGAGGAAAAGCCATGGAGTTCGAAGACCCGGCGCAGCGTATCCAGCACATGCAGCTCCACCAGCCGCTCCTCGGGAAGCCACTCGGGGAATCCGGACAGGGAGGCGGTGCGTGCCATGGTGGATTTTCTCCTCAGGTAAAACCGGCCGGAGCCTTCTGCCCCGCGCTGCGGCCGAAACGGGCTGTCCGAAACGGCGATCAGATGGGCGGCAGACAGGCCGGTCATGCATAAACTGTGTGCGGCAGTCAGTTTATGCTTTCCGCGCCCGCAACTTCTAATGCGGCCGGGTACGGCCGGATTGCCGGCAGCTTGACCGCTGAACACTCGACGGCGCCTTGGCGCCGCCGCGGTTCAGCCCGACACCAGGAGGACTTTTGGCGGCCAGTTCACGGAGCGCCCGCGAGGCCAAGCGGCGCGTCCAGCAGATGGAGGCGAAGCGTGAGCTGCGCAAGGAGCAGGACAAGCGCCGCAAGCGCGACAACGTCCTCGCCATTGGCGCGGGTACGGCCGCGCTCCTCGTCGCGCTGGTGCTGCAGCTGACGGTCTTCTCGTCCAATCCGACGGAGGACGAGTACGCCGCCGCGCAGGCCGGGCTGACCTCACCGTCGGCCACGCCGTCGGCCGCAGCCACCAGTAACGCCGCGAACATCCCGAAGCCTGAGACGGCGGCCGGCAAGACTTTCACCGGCGAACTCAAGCTCAACAGCGGCACGCTCGGCGTCGAACTCGACGGCACGGCGGCACCCCAGGCGGCCGCGGTCTTCAAGTCCCTCACGGACCAGAAGTTCTACGCCGGGCTCAACTGCCACCGGCTCACCACGGGCGAGACGTTCGGCGTGCTGCAGTGCGGCTCCAAGACCGGCGACGGCGGCAGCGACCCGAGCTTCACCTGGGGTCCGCTGGAAAACACGCCGCAGGACAACAGCTACCCCGCCGGAACCATCGCCGTGGCCAGGAGCGGCGGCAACGCCTACGGCAACGGCACGCAGTTCTTCATCGTGTACAAGGACACCGTCATTCCGGCCGACGCCGCGGGCGGCTACACCGTGGTGGGCAAGGTGACCTCCGGCCTGGACGTGGTGACCAAGGTCGCGGCCGCCGGACTAAAACCGGGTGATAACCCGGAAGACGGCGCACCGGCGGAACCAGTCACGATAGACTCGTTCTCTCTGAAGTAACCAGCCGTTGCCCTTGTGGCCACGGCCCCGGTATTTCCTCCAAGCGAAAGACTTCTAGCGGTGACAGACAGTCAGAAATCCGACGAAACAGTGTCAGCAGCAGCTGCCAACGAGACCGAAGCTGAGGCTGTGTTCGCAGAACAGAGCACAGAACAGGGCACGGCCGAGGCGACCGACACTCCCACAAGCACGGTGCCGGAATCGGTAACCGAGCCGGCCGCGGAGGCCCCTGCGGCCAACGCCGGGACCGCGCCGGAGGCCCCTGCGGCCGACGCCGAGGAGGAAGCACCGGCGGCTCCGGCCGACGACGCCGCACCGGCGGCTCCGGCCGACGACGCCGCACCGGCGGCTCCGGCCGACGACGCTGCTCCGGCGGCACCCGCCGCCGCTGACGCCGCCGCCCCGGCCGAGGAAGCATCTCCCGCCGCCCCCGCCAAGGACCCGGCTCCGGCCGCCCCGGCCGCATCCCGGCCCGCGCCGTCACCGGCAGCGTTCGCTGCACGGCCGAAGGCCAAGCCTTCACCGGCCGCCCCGCCGCCGCCCCGGCTGCGGTGTCCTCTGCCGTGTCGCTGGCCGAAGCCGCACGCTGGGGCCGCGTTGAAGGCGACGGCCACGTGTTCCTGACCGTGGACGGCGAGGAGCACCCCGTCGGGCAGTACCCGGGCGTCAGCGATGACGAAGCCCTGGGCTACTTCGCCCGGAAGTACGACGACGTCGTCGCACAGATTGTCCTGCTGGAGCAGCGCGTGAGTTCCAAGGCGCCCACTACGGACATGCAGAAAACCGTCACCCACCTGCGCGAGCAGCTTGCCGAACGTAACATGGTGGGCGATCTCCGCTCCGCCGAAGCACGCCTGGACACGCTCTCCCAGCAGATCACGGCGCTCGAAAAGGCCGAGAAAGCCGAACACGACGCCGTCCGGGCAGCCGAACTTGCCGCCCGCGAAGCGATCGTTGCCGAGGCTGAGGAGATCGCGGGCCACGACCCCGCCCAGATCCAGTGGAAGACCTCCAGCGCCCGGATGAACGAACTGTTCGAAAGCTGGAAGACCGCGCAGAAGAGCGGCGTCCGGCTGGGCCGCAGCAACGAGGACGCCCTCTGGAAGCGCTTCCGTGCCGCCCGTACGGTCTTTGACCGGCACCGCCGCGCGTACTTCTCCCAGCTGGACAGCAACAACTCGGCAGCCAAGGCCGCCAAGGAAAAGCTGATCGCCGAGGCGGAAGCACTCTCGACGTCGACCGACTGGGGTTTTGCCGCGGGCGAGTACCGCCGCCTGATGGACCAGTGGAAGGCATCACCGCGCGCCAGCCGCAAGGACGACGATGCCCTCTGGGCCCGCTTCCGCGCGGCACAGGATGTCTTCTTCACCCACCGCCAGGCAGCCAACGACGAGATCGACCAGGAGTACGGCGCCAACCTAATGGTCAAGGAGGCCCTGCTGGCGGAAGCCAACGAGCTGCTTCCCATCAAGGACCTCGCCGCCGCCAAGAAGGCGCTCCAGTCCATCCGCGACCGCTGGGAAGAAGCCGGCAAGGTTCCCCGCGCCGACATGGGACGCGTCGAAGCCGGGCTGCGGAAGGTCGAAGACGCCGTACGCCACGCCGAGGACGAGAACTGGAAGCGGTCGAACCCGGAGACGAAGGCACGCACCAACAGCGCGCTGACGCAGCTGGAATCGGCCATCGCCGGACTCCGCGATGACCTGGCCAAGGCCGAGAAAGCCGGCGACGAACGTAAGATCAAGGCCGCCAAAGAAGCCCTCGAGGCCCGCGAGGCCTGGCTGGAACAGCTCGAGAAGTCAGCGAGCGAGCTCTCCTAGCCACCAAGCACCAAGCTGCCTGACGCAGGCCCCGCACCGGTTATCCACATGACCGGGACGGGGCCTGTTTGCTGTCCCTTGATCGGGACAGGATGGCTGGATGGTCATAGTTCACGGCCCGCCCCCGTCCTCCCCGCTCGTGCCAGGTTTGCCGCTGTCAGGATTGCCACCGCCCGGCCAGGCGCCGTACGGACCGATCCCGTCCGGCGTGACCCCGGGTGAGTTGTACTCCCCGGGTCGATGTTCACCTGGCCCGAGCTTCAGGCCATGGCCTCCGACGGAGTGCTGGTGCAGCTCTACCAGCGCGGATACCTCCCGCCGGGCACCCGGGCCACCCCGCAGCTCCGGGCCCGCGCCGCGGCCGTCCTCATTCGTCCGGCCATCCGGCAAAAAGTCGTCGCAGGGAGGATGACGGCTGCCTGGATCTTCGGATGCGCCGCCGAACCGGACCGCCTCGCCCTGCTCGTGGACGCCAACCGCCGGATTTCCAGCCTGAGGTCCACCCGCGGCTGCACGTTCCACGAGGTACGGCTGGGTCCGTTCGACGTCGTGAGCCTGGGCGGGCTGATGGTCTCCAGCCCGCTGCGGACCGCCGTGGACGTCGCCGTGCACGTGGAAGCGGAAAGGGCCGTCCCCGCCCTGCGGGCGCTCCTGGGCAAGCCCGAGCTGGGCCTGCAGTTGCGGCTGCTCCGCCTCGCCGTCGAGGCCACCCCAGGATGCCGCACAAGCGAGCGGCGCTGGCAAAGCTGGAGTACCTTCAGGCCGGGCCGGCCCCTAGGTGCCGGCGGGCACCTAGCTGCCGGCGGCCACCTAGCTGCCGGCGGCCCCGGACGCCGTTGACCTGCTTAGCCGCGCCGCCGGTTGCCGGTGGTGCGGTAGACGTCGAAGACGCCGTCGATGCGGCGGACGGCGCTGAGCACGTGGTTCAGGTACTTGGGGTCGCCCATCTCGAACGCGAACTTGGAGATCGCCACCCGGTCGGTGGACGTGTGCACGCTGGCCGCCAGGATGTTGACGTGGTTCTCGGACAGGATCCGCGTCACATCCGAGAGCAGGGACTTGCGGTCGAGCGCTTCAACCTGGATTTCGACCAGGAAGACGCTCGACTGTGTGGGCGCCCACTCCACCTCGACGATCCGGTCCGGCTGCTCCAGCAGTCCACTGACGTTGGTGCAGTCCGTCCGGTGCACGGAGACGCCGGAGCCGCGGGTGACGAAGCCCAGGATCGGGTCGGGCGGCACCGGGGTGCAGCAGCGGGCGAGTTTCACCCAGACGTCGTCCACGCCGCGCACCACAACGCCGGAATCGGAATACCGGGCCTTGGTGACCTGGGTCGGGATGGAGACCTCGGTGAGGTCGTCCTCGGGCGTGTCGTTGCCGCCGAGGCTCTCCACGAGCCGCTCCATCACGGACTGTGCGGAGGTGTGGCCGTCGCCCACGCCGGCATAGAGACCGGAAATGTCGACGTATTTGAAGTCCTCGGCGATCGCGGCGAGGGCGTCGTGCGTCATCAGCCGCTGCAGCGGGAGGTTCTGCTTGCGCATGGCCTTGGTCAGCAGATCCTTGCCGCGGTCAATTGATTCCTCGCGGCGTTCCTTGCTGAACCACTGCCGGATTTTGTTGCGGGCGCGGGCGCTCTTGACGAAATGCTGCCAGTCCTGGCTGGGCCCGGCGCCTTCGGCCTTGGAGGTGAAGATCTCCACCCAGTCGCCGTGGTTGAGCTCGCTGTTGAGCGGAACCAGCTTGCCGTTGACGCGGGCACCGATGGTCCGGTGGCCCACCTCGGTGTGGACCGCGTAGGCGAAGTCCACGGGCGTGGAACCGGCTGGCAGGGCCATGACCTCGCCCTTGGGCGTGAAGACGAAGACTTCCCGGGCGTTGATTTCAAAGCGCAGGGAATCCAGGAACTCGCCGGGATCGGAGGTTTCCTGCTGCCAGTCCACGAGGGACCGGAGCCAGCCCATGTCGCCGTCGCGCGGGCTTCCCGGTCCGGCGGCCGTGCGGTTCGGCTGGTCCTTGTACTTCCAGTGCGCGGCGACGCCGTATTCGGCGCGGCGGTGCATCTCATGGGTGCGGATCTGGATTTCCACGGGTTTGCCGCCCGGGCCGATCACCGTGGTGTGCAGCGACTGGTACATGTTGAACTTGGGCATCGCGATGTAGTCCTTGAACCGCCCCGGGAGGGGTTCCAGCGCGAATGCATGGCGCCCAGGGCCGCGTAGCAGTCCCGGACGGAATCGACCAGGACCCGGACGCCCATGAGGTCGTTGATGTCGTCGAAGTCCTTGTCGCGGACGATCATCTTCTGATAGATCGAGTAGTAGTGCTTCGGCCGGCCGGTGATGGTGGCTTTGATCTTGGCGTCGCGCAGGTCCTCGGTGATCTGGTTACGGATCACGGCGAGGCTCTTTCGCGTTCGGGGTCCGGTCCCCCACCATGCGCACAATTTCCTCGTAGACCTTCGGATACAGCGCCGCGAAGGAAAGGTCTTCCAGCTCCCATTTGATCGTGTTCATGCCGAGCCGGTGGGCCAGCGGGGCGAAGATTTCCAGGGTTTCCCGGGCCTTGCGGGCCGAGGACTCGGCCGAGACGAAGCGCCAGGTCCGGGCGTTGTGCAGCCTGTCGGCAAGCTTGATCATCAGGACCCGGATGTCCTTGGCCATGGCCACGACCATCTTGCGGACCGTTTCAGACTGTGCGGCCTCGCCGAAGCTGACCTTGTCGAGCTTGGTGACACCGTCCACCAGCATGGCGACCTCCGGCCCGAACTCGGCCTTCAGGTCATCGAGGGTGTAGGAGGTGTCCTCGACGGTGTCGTGCAGGAGCGCCGCGGCCAGCGTGGTGCCGCTGAGCCCCAGTTCGGCCAGGATGGTGGCGACCGCCACCGGGTGGGTGATGTAGGGGTCGCCGCTCTTGCGCTTCTGGCCACGGTGGCAGCGCTCCGCCACAACGAAGGCGCGCTGGATGAGGTCGAAGTCCTCTTTCGGGTTGTTGGCCCGGACGGTGCGCAGCAGCGGTTCAAGGATGGGGGAATATGCGGGGGCGCCGCGGCCGGTCAGGCGGGCAAGCCGGGAGCGGGTGCGTTCACGCCTGCCGGGGAACGTTGTGCGTGCGCCTGAACTGTCCACGGGAACCGGCGAATCGGCGCGTCCGGGAGCCACCACACCAGTCTGCGTACCCTGGCCTGGAGCCTTATCCACCGGTGCTGATGGCACCGGCGTCGAACGTTCTTCCAATGGTGCACCTCTCCGAACCCGTTAATTCTTCCAGTGTATTCCCGCAGCAGGATACTTCGATAACCGGCGGCGATACGGCGACGGGCCGGAGACCGTCACAAATGACGTTCTCCGGCCCGTCGGGACCACCGGATGGGACCCCCGCGGCGGCCGCTCCGGCAGGACCCTGTGGCTAGGCCGTGGCGGCTCCGCCGGGGAGTCGGTCTTGGCCGCGGCGTGGGCGCGGCGCTGGTGCACGCGTTCGGCCTGCTTGACCAGTTCCGGTTCGCCCTGGCGCAGCCAGGCATAGAGCGGGGCAGCGATGAAGATCGTGGCCGCCGTTCCGATCAGGATGCCGACGAACAGGGCCAGCGAGAGGTCACGCAGCGTTCCCGCTCCCAGCAGGCCCGCGCCGATGAACAGGATGGCACCGACCGGGAGGATGGCGACCATCATGGTGTTGATGGACCGGACCAGGGTCTGGTTGACGGCCAGGTTGACTTCCTCAGCGAACGTCCTGCGTGTGGAGGCCTGCAGGTCCGCGGTGTTCTCGCGGATCTTGTCGAAGACCACCACGGTGTCATACAGCGAGTAGCTCAACACCGTCAGGAAGCCGATGATCGCCGACGGCGTCACTTCAAAATCGCTGAGGGCGTAGACACCAGCGGTGATGAACATCGTCACCAGCATGCCGACGATCGCCGAGAGCGACATCTTCCAGGTCCGGAAGTACAGGGCCATCAGCACGGCGGCGAGTCCGACGAAGATCGCCAGGCCCAGCAGGGCCTGCTCCGTGACGTCGGCACCCCAGGTGGGGCCGATGAAGGTGGACGTCACCTCGTTGTCCGTCACGCCGTAGGCCGTGGTGAGGCCCTCCTTGATCTGGAGCGTCTCGTCTTCCGTGAGCTTGTCCGTCTGGATCCGCATCGTGTTGCCGGCGACGTTGGCCACCCGCGGGACGCTGCCGGCGACAACGTCCTCCACGGCCTTCTCACCGAGGGCGGCGTCCGTGGACTGGACATTGGAGACGGTGAATTCCGAGCCGCCCCGGAATTCGATGCCAAGGTTGAAGCCGCCCTTGACGGCGGGCAGCAGGATCGAGAGCGCAACCAGGACGGCCGCGATCAGGAACCAGATTTTCTTGGAGCCGACGAAGTCGTACGAGCGCTTGCCCGTGTAGAGCTCATTGCCAAAATTGGCGAAGCTGGTGGCCATTTAGTTGCCCTCCTTGGACGCGCTCTTGGAGGAACCGGCAAGTTGTTCCTGCCGCTCCGCGAGGCGTCGTTCTGCAATGGTCATCCGGCGTTCGGCCTCAGCCGTGGCGCCGGTGTTCTTGGCGCGGAGCGCGGCCACCTGGGCGGCTTGTCCGCAGGAGTGCGGAACCGGCCCGCGCCCCGGTACAAGGGGACGGCGCCGAGGCTCTTCGGGTCCAGTCCGGAGAGCGGGTGGCCTTCACCGAAGAACTTGGTGCGGGCCAGCAGCTGCAGGGTCGGATGCGTGAACATGAAGACCACGATCAGGTCGGCAATGGCTGTCAGGCCGAGGGTGAACGCGAAGCCGCGGACGTTGCCCACCGCCACGAAGTACAGCACGACGGCGGCGAGCAGGTTGACGGCCTTGGAGGCCAAGACCGTGCGCTTTGCGCGCTTCCAGCCGTTCTCGACTGCCGAGACAAGGCCGCGGCCTTCACGGAGCTCATCACGGATTCGTTCGAAGTAGACGATGAACGAGTCCGCGGTCTGGCCGATGGCCACGATGATGCCCGCGACGCCGGCGAGGGAGAGCCGGTAGTTCTCGGTCCAGCCCAGGATGTCGATGGCCAGGAACGTCAGAGCACCGGCCATCACGAGGAGGCAACGGTGACCAGGCCCAGTGCCCGGTACTGGAACAGGGAGTACACCACCACCAGCAGCAGGCCGATCAGGCCGGCGAGCAGGCCCATGCGGAGTTGCTCACCGCCGAGGGTGGCGGAAATCTGCTGTTCGCTCTGGATCTCGAAGCTGATCGGGAGGGCACCGAAGCGGAGCTGGTCGGAGAGGGCCTTCGCCGATTCCTCCGTGAAGCCGCCGGTGATCTGCGGCCGGCCGTCGGTAATGACAGCCTGGGACCGCGGGGCGGAAATGACCTGGTCGTCCAGGACAATGGCGAACTGCGACTTCGGATCCGTACCGGTTTCGCCGCCGGCCTCGACGTAGAACTTGTTCAGCCGCTCGGTGACGGTCTTGAACTTGGTGGTGCCTTCGTCGTCGAACTGGATGTCCACGGCCCACTCATTGGTGACGGCACCCTGGGCGCCGCGCTGCAGCTGGAAGGAGGAGTTCTTGATGTTCGAGCCCTTGACCTCCACCGGGCCGAGGATGTACTTGATCGCCGGCCGGCCCTCGGACGCGGGTTCGCAGGTGACCAGCGGCTTGGCCGGGTCGGAGCGTTCCTGCTGGTCCTGGGACGGGTTGTCACAATCGAGCGTCTCGAACTTCTTGTAGACCTCGGGGTGATCCAGTTGACGTCGCTGCCGTTGGCGGGCTCCGCGGTGGGCTTGGGCAGCTGGTCGTCGGGGGTCAGGGACTCCGCCGGGACCGCTGCGCCCGGTCCGGCCTGCAGCACGGGCCGGAAGTTCATGTCGGCGGACGCCTGGATCAGCGCGCGGGTTTCCTTTGACGGGGTGCCGGGCAGGCTGACCACAACGTTGCGTCCGGACTGCGTGCTGATCTCAGCTTCCGCGACGCCGGAGCCATCCACGCGCTGGCGGATGATCGCCACGGCCTGGTTGAGCTGTTCTTCGTTGATGTCCGAACCGCCCTCGACCTTGGGCGCCAGGATCATCTGGGTGCCGCCTTCAAGGTCCAGGGCAAGCTTGGGAGCCCAGCTCGCCTGGCCGGCCATCGTGCCACCTGCCAGGACAGCGGTCATGACGGCGAGGATAACGCCGAGCCAGACCAGCACCCTGAGGGCTGAGTTTTTGGGGCCAGTTCGTGCCATTGTCGATCTTTCTATTATTTACGGAGGAACCGCCGGTGCGGCCCACGTGGGCCGCTCCGGCGGTGGCCCGCAACCATTACTTCGCGGGATAGCTCAAACAGGCAGACTAGCTGTCTTTCTTGCCTTCGTCGTTGAGGCGGCGCAGGGTTTCTTCCGGCGTCTCGTCGCGCGGCGCATCGTTGACCGTTGCGGCGCTGTCGGCCTTGTCGGTGGTCAGCGAGGAAGCGTCGTTGGGGACCACCGTGGGCTCCTCAGCGGCGACAACCGGCTCGACGATCTTGGTGACGGCTTGGCGGTGCACGGTGGCGGTGTTGCCCGGGGACAGTTCAAGGAGGACCTTGTTCTCGTCGTCGTTGATCTCGACGATCCGGCCGAACAGGCCAAAGCTCGTCATGACCTCGACACCCGGGGCAAACTTCGACTGGAGCTGTGCCTGCTGCTGCTGGGTCTTCTTGTTGCGGCGGAACATCATGAAAACGAAGACGCCGAGCATGGCGAACAGCAGGATGGTCATGATGTCGATGCCGCCGCCGGCCTGCGGCTGGGTCTGGGCAGAAATAAGTCCGAACACAGGGATAGTTCCGTTCTGTACTTGCGTAGCTGGTTATACAGCAACGTCCGCTTCGCTTCGGGCTGGCAGGCAATCATGCCGCGCCGACGGCGGCCGGATGCCGGCCGCGCACAGAAACAAAGACCCGAACGTGCCGAGCGTCATACCAGTCTAAAGGGAAAACGTCACGGAGCGGTGCTATTGACCATTACGGATCCATTCCGGATCCGCCTCCCGGCCCAGCACGCCGTCGGCATCGGGGCCCTCGTCCCCGGCCTGGAAGAGCTCCAGCGGGTCCTGCGCGAACACGCCGGGCGGCACCGCGAAGCCGAGGTGCGTCCAGGCCGGGGCGAGCGCGATCCGGCCCCGCGGCGTGCGTCCCAGCAGTCCCTCCCTGACGAGGTACGGCTCGGCGACGGTTTCTACGGTTTCGGTCTCTTCGCCGACGGCGATCGCCAGGGTGGACAGCCCCACGGGTCCGCCGCCGAATTTCGTGATGAGGGCTTCCAGGACGGCGCGGTCCAGCCGGTCGAGGCCGCGCTTGTCCACCTCATACATGTCCAGCGCTGCGGAGGCTGCCCGGGCATCGATCTGCTCGATCCCGTGCACCAGGGCCCAGTCGCGGACGCGGCGCAGGAGCCGGTTGGCGATGCGGGGTGTGCCCCGGGAACGCCCCGCGATTTCGCTGAAGCCGGCAGAGTTGACCTTGAGGTCCAGGAGGCCCGCGGACCGCCGCAGGACGAGTTCCAGTTCGGCCACCGAATAGAACTCCAGGTGGCCGGTGAAGCCGAAACGGTCCCGCAGCGGACCGGGCAGCAGGCCGGCACGCGTCGTGGCGCCGACCAGCGTGAACGGCGGCAGCTCCAGCGGGATGGCCGTGGCCCCGGCGCCTTTCCCGACGACGATGTCGACCCGGAAGTCCTCCATCGCCATGTAGAGCATTTCCTCGGCCGGCCGGGACATCCGGTGGATCTCGTCGAGGAAGAGGACCTCACCCTCCGAGAGCGAGGACAGGATGGCGGCCAGATCCCCGGCGTGCTGGATGGCGGGTCCGCTGCTGATCCTCAGCGGGGCGTTCATCTCTGCGGCAATGATCATGGACAGCGTGGTCTTGCCCAGCCCGGGCGGGCCGGAGAGCAGAACGTGGTCGGCGCTGCGGCCGCGCATGCGCGAGGCCTCCAGGACGAGCGAAAGCTGTTTGCGGACCCGGTGCTGGCCCACGAAATCGTGCAGGTTCTTGGGCCGAAGGGCGGCTTCAATAACCCGCTCCTCCGGCTCCTCTCCCCGCCAACCAGGGACGGCTCAGCCACGGGCGCCTATCCTGTTCCCGGCGCGGGCACCGTCCTGCCCCAGCCAGCGGAGGGTGGCGCGCAGGATCTCAGCCACGTTGCCCTTCTCGGCCAGCTCGGGTGAGTCCGCCAGGGACTTGTCGATGCTGGACGTGGCGTCCTTCTCGGACCAGCCCAGGCTGGTCATGGCCGCAACGACCTGCGGCTTCCAGACCGTTTCGGCGGATGCGGCCGGAGCAGCAGCACCGGCCGCCGTGCCTTGCGGCACCAGCTTTCCAGCCAGTTCCAGCACAATCCGGCCGGCGACCTTGGGGCCGATGCCGGGGACCTTGGTGAAGGCCTTGCCGTCGCCCGAGTGCGCCGCGACGCGGATTGCTTCCGGCTCGTGAACGGCCAGGACGGCCAGTGCGAGGCGGGGCCCGACGCCGCTGACACTCAGCAGGACGTCGAAGACCTCCCGTTCGTCGTCGCTGCCGAACCCGAACAGGGTAAGGGAGTCCTCCCGCACGATCAGGGAGGTGAAGAGCTTCCTCCTCCCCGACGCGGAGGCTGCTGAGGGTCTGCGGCGTGGCGTTCACGCTCATGCCGGCGCCGTTGAGGTCGATCACGGCGGAGGACAGGCCGACGTGCGCTACGGTTCCGCGAAGAAAACTGATCAAAGCCGGGCTCCTGGGGTTACAGCTCATTTCAGCCGGGAGGACCCGGCTATCCGAACATATCTACGAATACCCTACCAAGCCGCGCGGCCGCACAGCCGGATATTCAGCGTGTGCGGCGCGCTTTGGCCTCCGCGTCGGCCCACGCCCGCTGGGCCGGAGTCAGGGACTGGCTGCCGGGGCCCGTGGTGGCCACTGCGGCACCGCTGCCGGCCCGCCAGGCGTGGGTGATGGCAAGCGCCAGGGCGTCCGCGGCGTCGGCCGGCCTCGGCGGGGCGTCGAGCCGGAGGATCTTGGTGACCAGCTTGGTGACGGCGTCCTTGTTGGATGTTCCGCTGCCGGTGACGGCGGCTTTGACCTCGGAAGGGTGTGCAGCGCCACCGGGATGCCGCGGCGTGCGGCGGCGGCGATCACGACGCCGGATGCTTGGGCCACGCCCATCACGGTGCTGACGTTGAGCTGCGAGAAGACGCGTTCGACGGCGAGGACGTGCGGTTCGTACCGGTCCAGCCAGTCGTCGATGGAGGTGGCGATGACCAGCAGTCGCTGGTCCAGGCTTTCCTCCGGGGATGTGCCGACGACGCCGAACGCCACCATCGTGGCGCGGCGGTTCTTCTCAACGTCCACGACGCCGATCCCGCAGCGGGTGAGGCCCGGATCGACGCCGAGGACGCGAAGGGTCACTCCGCTTCCAGTGCGGCCTGCACTTCGTCGCTGAGGTCGGCGTTGCTGTAGACGTTCTGGACGTCGTCGAGTTCCTCGAGGGCGTCAACAAGCTTCATGAACTTCTTGGCGGCGTCGAGATCCAGCGGCACTTCCATGGACGGGACAAACTCGGCCTCGTCGGTGTCGTAGTCGATCCCGGCTTCCTTGAGCGCATCGCGGATGGCCTGCAGGTCGGTCGGTTCGGAGTGGATCTCGAAGGTCTCGCCGTTGTCTTTGACTTCCTCGGCCCCGGCGTCGAGGACGGCCATCAGGACGTCGTCCTCGCTCAGGCCGTTCTTCGGCAGCGAGACCACGCCCTTGCGGGAGAAGAGGTAGCTGACCGAACCGGGATCGGCGATGGTTCCGCCGTTGCGGGAGATGGCGAGACGCACTTCGGAGGCGGCGCGGTTCTTGTTGTCCGTGAGGCATTCGATGAGCAGTGCCGAGCCCTGCGGTCCGCGGCATTCGTACATGATCTCGGTGTAGTCCACCACTTCGCCGGTGAGGCCGGCGCCGCGCTTGATGGCACGGTCGATGTTGTCGGCGGGGACCGAGGTCTTCTTGGCCTTCGTGACGGCGAGTTCCAGGCTCGGGTTGCCGGCGAGGTCCGGTCCGCCCATCCGTGCGGCGACTTCGATGTTCTTGATCAGCTTGGCGAACGACTTGGCCCGGCGGCTATCGAGGATGGCCTTCTTATGCTTGGTCGTCGCCCATTTGGAGTGGCCTGACATGCTTTACGCTTCTCCTCTGATCATTCGAATAAACAATTCGTGCACGCGCTTCTCCCCGTCACTTCCGGGTGGAAGGAGGTGGCCAGCAGCTTGCCGGAACGCACAGCAACAATTCTAGCCGTCCCCGCCAGCGCCTCGGGGTGGGACGCCTTCGAGGGTTCCACGACGGCGAGAACCTCCACGCCGTCGCCGACCCGTTCCACCCATGGTCCTCGGATGAAGACCGCGTGGACCGGAGCCACGCCGTTTTCCGTGGCGCTGAAGTCAAGGCCCTTGAAGTCGAGGTCCGTCTCGAAGGATTCCCGCTGCCGGCCGAAGGCGTTCCGGCGCACCGTGATGTCGAGTCCGCCGAACGTCTGCTGCGGGTTGCCGGCCAGGTCCTTCGCGGGGTCGGTGATGTCATCCGCGAGAAGGATCATCCCGGCGCAGGAGCCATAGACCGGCAGCCCTTCGTGGATGCGCCGGCGCAACGGATCGCGGAGCCCGAACGCGCGGGACAGTTTGTCGATGGTGGTCGATTCGCCGCCGGGAATGATGAGGCCGTCGAGTCCGTCGAGTTCGGCCGGGCGGCGGACGCCGATGCCCGTGGCACCGGCATCTTCCACCGCGTGCAGGTGTTCACGGAAGTCGCCCTGGAGTGCCAGGACGCCGATCCGCAGCCCTGTTCCCACGCGGGAAGGAGGCACGGAAGTGGGGTTGGTCATCAGAACAGCATAGTGCCCGCAGTCCCTCGCCCGGGCATGCCGTGCCGCTCTCCGGCGGGCTTCCATGCCGCTACTGGGATATATTACAAAGCATGTTTTACTTCAGCATTCCGCTCGGCAAGTTCGTTCGCCGGGTCTCCCGGCTCAGGGGCGGAGGCTCTGCCCTTCCCGGGCTCGTGGTCGAAAAATCGATCCCGGCTTCATGCGCAGGACGCTGTCCACGCTGCCGCACGGTGTCGCCGTCGTCAGCGGCACGAACGGCAAGACGACCACCACGAAGATGGTGGTGGAACTGCTCGAAAGCCAGGGCCTGAAGGTCTTTACCAACCGCACGGGCAGCAACTTCACCCGCGGCGTTGCCGCGGCGCTGCTCGGCGAGGTGGACTGGCGCGGACGGCTGGACGCCGACGTCGCCGTGCTGGAACTCGACGAGGCTCACGCGGTGCACTTCGTCAACCAGGTGCCGCCGCGCTACAGCCTCCTGCTCAACGTCCTGCGGGACCAGCTGGACCGTTTCGGCGAAATCGACAAAACCGCGCAGCTGCTGCAGCACATCGCGTCGAAGACCACGGGAACGGTGGTGCTGAACCGGGAGGATCCGCGCGTGGCCCGGATCGCGGAAACGCTCACCGCGGATACGCACAGGACAGGCACGCAGAAGGGTCCCGACGTCCTGTACTTCGGCCTGGACGATTCCCTGCTGAGCACGTTCCCGAACGACGACGAGCTGCGGGCCGCCCCGGCAGCCCCGTACCGGCGGCTCCGCCCAAGCCGCACGCCGACGTCGTGCTGCGCCGGGTCGGTGCGGCCGACGCGGACTTTGAGTACGACGGCGTCACGGCCACCACCGCGATGAAGCTCCGCGGTGTCTACAACATCTTCAATGCGGCGGCCGCGCTGACCCTGGCCCGGGCCATTGCCGTCCGGGACTCTGTCCCTGGAAATACGGTCCTGGCGGACAACGACGGGCTGCTGACGGCCCTGTCCCAGGTGGCGCCGGCATTCGGCCGCGGCGAGAGCCTCGTCGTCGACGGCCTGCCGCTGGATCTGGTCCTGGTGAAAAACCCCAGCGGCTTCCGCCTGGGGCTGAAGTCGTTCCCCGCCGCCGGTTACGCCACGATGATCGCCATCAACGACAACTACGCCGACGGACGGGACATGTCCTGGCTCTGGGACGTCGAGTTCGACACCCTCCGGGAGGGCGGCGTGGACCAGTTGAGCGGCTCCCGCGCCTACGACATGGCGCTCCGCCTGCAGTACGACGACGTCGCCATCGGGGCCGTGGACACCGAGATTGCTCCCGCGCTGGCGGCATTCATCAGCGGCGCCAGGGACAAGCCGAAGCGGATCTTCTGCACCTACACAGCCATGCTTGCCATCCGCCGCGAGCTGTCCAAAATCACCACAGTAGAGGTGGTCTCATGACCCCGCAGCCCGACTCCAGCTTCTCCTTCGGGCACGAGCTTCCGCCGGAGGAGTCCCCGGCGCCCGGCAAGGGAACCATCCGGGTCCTGCAGCTGTACCCGCGGGACATGAACATCTACGGTGACTGGGGCAACGCCCTGGTGCTGGCCCAGCGGCTGCGCTGGCACGGCTACACCCTGAACTCCTCGAGTACAACGTCGGCGACGAGTTCCCGGCGGACGTCGACCTGATCGTGGGCGGCGGCGGGCAGGACAGCGGCCAGCTTGTCATCCAGGACGACCTGCTGTCCCGGGAGTCAGTGCTGAAGGGCCTGGCCGAGGACGGCACGCCCATGCTGGTGATCTGCGGCCTGTACCAGCTGTTCGGGAAGTTCTTCAAGACCCGGACCGGTTCCGTCATCCCGGGGATCGGCGTCCTGGACGTGGAAACCCACGGCACCGACCAGCGGCTGATCGGCAACGTGTCGGTGTCATCCCCGAGTTCGGCACCGTTCTGGGGTACGAGAACCACAGCGGCCAGACCACCCTCGGTCCGGGCGTCTCACCGTTGGGGACCACGGCCAAGGGCACTGGCAACAACAGCGACGACGGCCAGGAAGGCGCCCGCTACCGGAACATCGTGGCGAGCTACCTGCACGGATCCCTGCTGCCCAAGAACCCGGCGCTGGCGGACTTCCTCATCCGGACCGCCGTCGAGCGCAAGTACGGCAGTTTCTCCCCGGCACCCCGGACGACTCCTACGCCGCCCTCGCCCGCGAACACGCCGCCCGCCGCCCGCGCTGAGCCGGGTTAGCCAAGCGCCTACACCCGTCGTCGGACGTGAAATCGCGGGAACGCTGCGAAGTCGCCGGAAGGTTGCGGCGACCCCGCGCGCTTCCGGCGACTTCGGCGGGAAGGCGTCGGCGCGTGCCGGCAACCGGTAGATTGGACTGCGGACAAAAGATTCTGTGGAGGAGCCGTTCACGATGATCCGGATTGACCGTGACAACCCCGGCCGGGCCGACGTCCAAGAGCTCCTGAGCGAGCATCTCGCGGATATGTTCGCCACGTCGCCCGCGGAAAGCGTGCACGCCCTCGATTCCGCCGCCCTCTCGGGCCCGGCCATCACCTTCTGGACCGCGCGCGAGGAGTCCGAGGTGCTCGGCTGCGGGGCGCTGAAACTGCTCGAGCCCGGCCAGGGCGAGATCAAGTCGATGCGCACCGGGGCCCACGCCCGCGGCCGCGGCGTCGCCACCCTCCTGCTGAGGCACATCGTGGACGAGGCCCGGCGCAGCGGTTACGGCCGGCTCTACCTTGAGACCGGAAGCCAGGAGTTCTTCGCTCCTGCACGGCGGCTGTACCAGCGGCACGGGTTCAGCACCTGCCCGCCTTTTGGCGACTACGGGGAGGACCCAAACAGCGTCTACATGACCCTGCCCCTGGACCCGATCCGCCTGTAGGGACCGGCCACTGCGGCCACCAGGCCACCCGCCGTCGGCCGCGGCTCAACTGCGGCTCAACTGCGGCCGGCGTACTCCAGCACATCGCGGGCGATGCGTCCGCTGGAGGCTGCCCGGAGATGGCCCTTCCCCTCGTACCAGATGAGGATGCAGTCCGGGATCAGTCCGGCCGTTTCCTGCGCGACCTCGCGGGGAAGAATTGGTCGGCGCCTCCGCAGATGAGCAGCACGGGCCGCCGGATGAGCGGGAGCACGTCCCGGGAATTGAAGGTCATTTCGCCGTGCACCTCGGTGAGGACGTCCTGGGCTGGGAAATCGGTACCGCTCAGCATCCGGCGGCTGATCAGGGGTCCGATCAGCCGCCGCAGCCACTTCACCCGCCGGCCCGGCAGCAGATACTCGGCGAAGATCGTCCCGGCACCGGTTGTGTCCCCGCCGGCGAGGGCCGTGGCCATCCGGGAATCGACGTCCTTGCCCCAGTCGCTCAACTCCGCCGCGGTGACCACCATGGCAATGTGGCCGAAGGATTCGGGATGCCGGGCGGCCAGATACTGGCCGACCATCCCGCCAAACGACTCCGCCACGACGACGTCTACCCGCCCGCCGAACTCCTCGGCTATCAGCCGCGCGTAGTCGTCCGCCATGTCGGCGATGGTGTGTTCCGGCGGCATTCCGCGGCGCCGGGTGACAACCCAGACGGCGTATCCGGCGTGGAGAAACGCATCGAACTGCCACCGGAACATCCTGCGCAGCATCCCCTTGGGAACCGTGCTCCCGGGCCCGCCCTGGATGAAGAGGAGTGTCTTGGGGCCCTCACCCCAGCTCAGATACTCCATGCCGTTGGCGAAGGTCCCGTTTCGGGGCTGCCGGTCCGCCGTCGATACTTTGCCCACAAAGCCTCCCGTCCAGTCGCGACAGGAGCTGACCGTGTAGTCCCCGCGTCACCATCACCGTATTAGCCGTCCGGTATCAGGACAAGATCCGCAGCCCCTCTGACGGTTCCGGTTCCTGGAAAATTCCGGCCAGGTGCCTCACGTCTGCCTCCTCAAGCCGGTGCGAGCCCGCCTCCCGCCGGCGGGCGCGGGCGGCCGCCCGTTCGATCGACGTCTGCAGTGGCGTCCGGACATAATGAACAACGACGGCGGCACCGGCGGCCTGTGCCTTGCCCGCCCAAACGCCACGCCGCTCGCGGCTCCACTGGTTCCAGTCGAGCACAACGTCGGTGCCTGCCGACAGGATCTGCAGTGCGGCCTCCCAAATCAGGGATTTGCAGGCTTCAGCCAGCTCCGCGTAGTCCCCGGACGCGAAGTGGAGGTCCGGATACAGGCGCAGCATCCACTCGTCCAGGCTGAACCGCACGGCCGGCAGCCCGGTTTCCAGTCGCTTCGCCGTGGTGGTCTTTCCCGCGCCGGGAAGACCGCACAGCAGGTGGACGGTCGGCTGCCCGGGTGCCGGCCGCCGTCGTTCCCCCAAGCCCTACCGTTCCTTGGTGATGAGCAGTTCGTGAGCGCCCGCAGCCGCTGCGCCCATCGACTCGACCACTGTCTTAGTGCGCTGGCGGGTGGCTGCGTCGGCCGCGGCACCGGCGCAGGGACCCTGCGGGGCGTCGGAGGCAGCGGAGCACCAGCGGTAGGGCCCGCGGACCATCACCGACGGCGCCCAGGCCAGGTCGGAGGCGGTCCATTTGCCGTTCGTGCCCTGGCTGAACTGGGCGCGGACCAGCAGGCCCTCGTTGTTCACCACATAGTTCGGCGAGAGTTCGGTGATCGCGTTGCCCAAGCTGTAGACGATCCAGGTGCCCTTGTACTTCTCGATCGGCTGCACCGAGTGCGTGTGGTGGCCGTAGATCATGGTGAACTGGCCGCTGTCCGCAAGGGCATGGGCGACGCTTGTCTGCTCAGCGTTGGGCACGCTCGTGTACTCATCGCCCGCATGCATGGCGCCGAGCACGATGTCGGCGCCAAGCTCCCGGGCTTTCTTCGCTTTCGCGATCATGACGTCGGCGTCAAGCATGTCCACCTGCCAGGCCGCCTCCGGGACCAGCCCGTTCAGACCGTACGTCGCATCGATGACGGCGATCTTCGCCGCGGCGGTCTGCACGATCATGACGTCCCGGGAGTCGACCTCGGTCCGGTAGGAGCCGGTGTGCTGCAGCCCGGCGGCGTCCAGGGCATCCAGGGTGCGAACCAGTCCTGCGGTGCCGCGGTCAACCGTGTGGTTGCTCGCGGTGGTGCAGGCTTGGTAGCCCACCTGCTGAACGGCCGTGATGATCTGCGGCGGAACGTTGAACGAGGGGTACGAGGAAAAGGGTCCGGCCGGTCCGGCGACGGGAGTTTCCAGGTGGCAGATCGCGAGGTCGCTCTGCTCGATGTATTTGGTCTGACCCTCGAGCATTGGTCCGAAGTCCAGCCCCTTCGTGCCTTGGGCCAGGGCGTCTGCGCGGCCCTGTTCCCACAGCTCGTCGTGGACCAGCATGTCCCCGGATACCAGCACTGAAGTGCAGCGGACGGCCTGGCAGGCCGGCCCTTTCCCCGGCGTCGGCGTCGGTGTTGGGGTCGGCGTCGGGGTCGGGGTGCCTGACGGCGACGATTCCGCCGTCGTCGAATCCGTCGTCTGGGGTGCTGCCTGCCCGGCGGTGTTCCCGGCGGCAGCCGAGGAGCCCGACGCATTGGTTTCCGGGCCGGCGCCGGTGCCGCAGGAGGCCACGGAGGCGGCCAGGGACAGCGCTGCGGCGGCGGCGAGGAGACGTGCGCGCCGCCGGGCGGTGATGGTACTCATGGCGCCAATCCTACGGTGGCAGCCGTCACAACACGCTTAGCAGACCGTTGAGAACCACCCCTTTACATGAAAGAGTTATTTCATGACCAATCCCCTGTTGAGCCCCAGCCCGCTGCCGTTCGGCCTCCCGCCGTTCGCGGACATCACCGCCGAGCACTACGCCGAAGCCGTGGAGGCCGGCCTCGCCGAACACCTCGCTGAAATCCAGGCCATTATGGACACACCGGAGCCTGCTTCTTTTGAAAACACCGTGCTGGCCATGGAGCGGTCCGGACAGCTCCTGCAGCGCGCGGCGGCGTCTTTCTTCACCCTCGTCTCCGCCGACGCCTCGGACGCCATCCGCGACCTCGAGACCACCCTCTCCCCGCAGTTCTCGGCCCACCAGGACGCCGTCTACCTTAACCGGCGGCTGTTCGAGCGGTTCGCCGCCGTCAACACGGACCAGCTCGACGCCGAATCCTCCCGTCTGGTGGACGAGTACCTCAAGGAGTTCCGTCAGTCCGGCATCCAGCTCGACGACGCCGGCCAGGAGCGGCTCAAGGCCGTCAATTCTGAACTCTCCCGGCTCGGCACGGAGTTCGGCCAGCGGGTCAAGGAGGCGATGAAGTCCGCCGCCCTGCTGCTCGACGACGCCGCGGACCTCGCCGGGCTGCCCGCCGACGATGTCGCCAGCGCCGCGGAGGCCGCCCGCACCGCCGGGCACAACGGTAAGTTCCTGCTCACCCTCATCCAGCCCAGCAACCAGCCAGCCCTCGCCGCCCTGGAGAACCGGGACGTCCGCCGCCGCCTGTACGAGGCCTCGATCGGCCGCGGCAGCGACGGCAGCTCCCTCGATGTCCTGGACCTCGTCAAGGACACGGTCCGGCTCCGTGCCGAGAAGGCCGCGCTGCTGGGCTTCGCCAACTACGCCGAGCTCGTTGTGGACCAGCAAACCGCCCCGGACTTCGCCGCCGTGCAGACCATGATGAACCGGCTGGCACCGGCCGCGGTCCGGAATGCCGACGCCGAGGCCGAAGCACTGGCCGAAATCGCAGGCCAGCCACTCGAAGCCTGGGACTGGGCGTACTACTCCGCCAAGGTCAAGCGCGAACGGTACGCCGTGGACGAGCAGGCCCTGCGCCCCTATTTCGAGCTGGACCGCGTCCTCAACGACGGGGTGTTCTTCGCGGCCAATGCGCTCTACGGCATCACGTTCCACGAGCGTGGCGACCTCGCCGGCTACCACCCGGACGTGCGCGTCTGGGAGGTCCGCAACTCGGACGGCACCGAGTTGGGCCTGTTCCTGGGCGACTACTACACCCGCGAATCCAAGCGGGGCGGCGCCTGGATGAACTCTCTGGTGGAACAGTCCGGCCTGCTCAATACCCGGCCCGTGGTGATCAACAACCTCAACATCTCCAAGCCGCCGGCCGGCGAACCCACGCTCCTGACCCTCGACGAGCTCCGCACCACGTTCCACGAGTTCGGCCACGCCCTGCACGGCCTGTTCTCCTCGGTTACGTACCCGCGGTTCGCCGGCACCGCCGTGCCGCGGGACTTCGTGGAGTACCCCTCGCAGGTGAATGAGATGTGGATCATGTGGCCGGAAGTCCTCGCCAACTACGCACGCCACCACGCCACCGGCGAGGCGCTGCCGCAGGAGGTTGTGGACAAGCTCGACGCCGCGCAGCTGTGGGGCGAGGGTTTTGGCACCACCGAATACCTGGGCGCGGCGCTGCTGGACCTCGCCTGGCATGTGCTGGACGGCACCGAAGTACCCGATGATGCCCTGGAGTTCGAGGCGAAGTCACTCGCTGCGGCCGGTGTGGCGCATCACCTGATCCCGCCGCGCTACCGGACGGGGTATTTCCAGCACATCTTTGCCGGCGCCGGATACGCCGCGGGCTACTACTCCTACATTTGGAGCGAGGTGCTGGACGCCGAAACGGTCGAGTGGTTCAAGGACAACGGCGGCCTTACCCGGGCCAACGGCGACTTCTTCCGCGCCGAACTCCTCTCCCGGGGAACAGCCGCGACCCGCTGGACTCCTTCCGGGCCTTCCGCGGGCGCGACGCCGAGCTCGAACCGCTGCTGAAGCGCCGCGGCCTCGACTGACTCTCAAACCGCAAACGGCGCCGGCCAGCCACCTAAGAAGGTGACCGGCCGGCGCCGTTCAAGCAGGAGCGCAAGGCGACGGGCGGTGTGATCCGGCAGCGCGTTCGACTGCTTCTCCACAAACTCGGCGCCAAGGCGCCTCGTTTATGGAGCCTCTGCAGTCTCTCTTATTAAGCCAAGAGGTTTAGGCGCGCCCGTCGCCGATGTTCTGCTGAGTTACCAGCCGCGCTCTGCGAGGCGGTGCGGCTGCGGGATCTCGTCCACGTTGATGCCGACCATGGCCTCGCCCAGGCCGCGGGAGGCCTTGGCGATCTCTTCCGGGTCGTCAAAGAAGGTGGTGGCCTTCACGACGGCGGCCGCACGCTGGGCCGGGTTGCCGGACTTGAAGATGCCGGAGCCGACGAACACGCCGTCGGCGCCGAGCTGCATCATCATCGCGGCGTCGGCCGGGGTGGCGATGCCGCCGGCGGTGAAGAGCACCACCGGGAGCTTGCCGGTGGTGGCAACTTCCTTGACCAGTTCGTACGGGGCCTGCAGTTCCTTGGCGGCTACGTAGAGCTCGTCCTCGGGCAGGGCGGCGAGCTTCTTGATCTCGGCGCGGATCTGGCGCATGTGGGTGGTGGCGTTGGAGACATCGCCGGTGCCGGCCTCGCCCTTGGAGCGGATCATGGCCGCGCCTTCGTTGATCCGGCGCAGGGCCTCACCGAGGTTGGTGGCGCCGCAGACGAAGGGAACCGTGAAGTTCCACTTGTCGATGTGGTTGGCGTAATCGGCCGGGGTCAGGACCTCGGACTCGTCGATGTAGTCGACGCCGAGGGTCTGGATGACCTGGGCTTCGACGAAGTGCCCGATCCGGACCTTCGCCATGACCGGGATGGACACGGCGCCGATGATCGCTTCGATCATGTCCGGATCGGACATGCGGGACACGCCGCCCTGGGCGCGGATATCGGCGGGAACGCGTTCCAGCGCCATGACTGCGACGGCTCCGGCATCCTCAGCGATGCGGGCCTGCTCGACGTTGACGACGTCCATGATGACGCCGCCCTTGAGCATCTCCGCCATGCCGCGCTTGACGCGGTTGCTGCCCGTAACGCTCTTCGCGGACGCGCCGGCTTCGCTGCTTACATCAGGTGTAGACACAAAAACCCCTATGGGTAGATAGATGACCTCGCCGGAGCGCGGACGGCACACAAATGCCGCTTCGCACACACCGGATTACCGGATCCATTGGCCGGTAGTGCTAATACTAGTCCCCGCGCGACCGGGCTGAATTCCGGTTACACCCCGCGGGACGCGCCGGACGCGGGCGCTCAGGCGGCCTGTCCGGTTTCCGTGCCTTCGGTCTCGTCGAGGGACTGCCGGCGCACCGTGATGATCCGTTGAATGACCGTCACGAGGCTCGCCGCGGCCAGGAGGCAGAGCGTCGCGAACAGGACGACGGTGGGCAGCCCCAGTCCGGTCAACCCGGTGACCACCAGAACGGACACCAGCCGCTCGGCGCGTTCGGCGATGCCCACGTTGGCCTGGAAGCCCAGCGCCTCGGCCTTGGCGCGGGCGTAGGACACCACCATGCCCAGCACCAGGCAGACGACGGCGGCAATCGCGATTGCGGCGTCGTCGCCCCCGGTGAAGAACCAGACCGCGACGCCGGCGAACAGCGCCCCGTCGGCCACCCGGTCCAGGGTGGAATCCAGGAAGTTGCCCCAGCGTCCGCCGCTTTTCTGCATCCGGGCCATGATCCCGTCGATGACGTCGGAAAAGATGAACGCGGTAATAAAGATCGTGCCCCACCAGAGCTGGCCGAGTGGGTAGAACACCAGCGCGCCCACCACGACGCCGAGCGTTCCCACGATGGTTACCGCGTCCGGGGACACACCGATCCGCAGCAGCCAGCGGGCAAGCGGGGAGAACAGCGCGGTGGAGAAGCCGCGCGCATGCCTATTGAGCATCCGTCGCCCCGCCGCTCGCCGGACCCGCGCCGTTCGCCTGCGGCCAGGCTTCCGCGACCTGCTGGCGGACCTCGCCCAGGGTCTGCGTGATGGCCTTGGTCTGGGCGATGATCGGGAAGAAGTTCCCGTCCCCGCCCCAGCGCGGCACCACATGCTGGTGCAGGTGCCCTGCTATCCCCGCGCCACCGGTCACGCCCTGGTTCATTCCCAGGTTGAAGCCGGTGGGGTTGGCGACCTTGCGCAGCACGCGCATGGCCGTCTGGGTCAGCTCGGCGAATTCCGCCGTTTCTTCCACGGTCAGGTCCGTGTAGTCGGGAATGTGCCGATAAGGGCACACCAGCAGGTGACCCGGGTTGTACGGGAAGAGGTTGAGTACGACGTAGCTGGTCCGTCCGCGGTAGACAATCAGTGAATCGTCATCCTCGCGTTCCGGCGCCACGCAGAACGGGCAGTCGTCCACGTTCTTGAACTGGTGCTGCCCGCCCTTGATGTACGCCATCCGGTGCGGAGTCCACAGGCGCTGGAACGCGTCCGGCACTCCGGCCAGGCCAAAGTCGTCGGTCACTCCGTCGTCCTCCGGATACTCCGGAGCGGCCCCTGTGGTGTCCTGCATGGCTGGTTCTTCCCTGTCCGCTAGCTGGTCCGGTTGCGGACGGCGTCCACGATCCGCTGCACGGCCTCGGCCACCGGCACGCCGTTGTCTTGGCTGCCGTCACGGAAGCGGAAGGACACCGCGCCGGCGTCGGCGTCGTCTCCACCGGCGATCAGCACGAACGGGATCTTGTCTTTGCTGGCGGTGCGGATTTTCTTCGGGAAACGGTCCGAGGAGATGTCCACCTCAGCCCGGATGCCCGCGGCCTTGAGCTGGCCCACAACGTCGAACATGTAGTCGTTGAACGCCTCGGCCACGGGGATGCCGACCACCTGCACGGGAGCCAGCCAAGCCGGGAACGCGCCGGCGTAGTGCTCCGTGAGCACGCCCATGAACCGTTCCACGGAACCGAACAGGGCGCGGTGGATCATGACCGGGCGCTGGCGGGTGCCGTCCGCGGCCTGGAACTCGAGTTCGAAGCGCTCGGGCAGGTTGAAGTCCAGCTGGATGGTGGACATCTGCCAGGTGCGGCCGAGGGCGTCCTTTGCCTGGACGGAGATCTTGGGGCCGTAGAACGCGGCTCCGCCCGGATCCGGGATGAGCTCCAGTCCGGACGCTTCGGCCACTTCGGCCAGGGTGCGGGTGGCCTCGTCCCAGGCGGCGTCGTCGCCGACAAACTTGTCTGGGTTCTTGGTGGAGAGTTCCAGGTAGAAGTCGTCCAGGCCGTAGTCCTTGAGCAGGCCCAGCACGAAGTTCAGCGTTCCGGTGAGCTCGTCCTTCATCTGCTCGCGGGTGCAGTAGATGTGGGCGTCGTCCTGGGTCATGCCGCGCACCCGGGTGAGGCCGTGCACCACGCCGGACTTCTCGTAGCGGTAGACGGAGCCGAATTCAAACAGCCGCAGCGGGAGTTCGCGGTAGGACCGGCCGCGGGAGCGGAAGATGAGGTTGTGCATGGGGCAGTTCATCGGCTTCAGGTAGTAATCCTGGCCGGGCTTGCGGACGGTGCCGTCGTCGTTGAGTTCCGCGTCGATGTGCATCGCCGGGAACATGCCCTCCTTGTACCAGTCCAGGTGGCCGGAGACCTCGTAGAGGTGGCCCTTGGTGATGTGCGGCGTGTAGACGAACTCATAGCCGGCATCCACATGGCGCTGGCGGGAGTAGTCCTCCATGGCCTTGCGGATGATGCCGCCCTTGGGGTGGAACACCGGCAGGCCGGAGCCCAGCTCATCCGGGAAGGAGAACAGGTCCAGTTCCGCGCCAAGTTTGCGGTGGTCTCGGCGTTCGGCCTCGGCGATGCGCTCCTGGTAGGCCTTGAGGGCGTCCTTGGTAGGCCAGGCGGTGCCATAGATACGCTGCAGCTGCTGGTTGTCCTGGTTGCCCAGCCAGTAGGCGGCAGAGGACCGGGTCAGGGCGAAGGCGTTGGAGATCAGCTTCGTGTTGGGCAGGTGCGGGCCGCGGCAGAGGTCGCACCAGATGCTGTCCCCGCTCTTGCGGTCCACGTTGTCGTAGATGGTGATGTCCCCGGCGCCGACCTCGACGTTGACGCCTTCACCGGCGTCGGCCGCCTCGTTCTTTTTGCCGAGAAGTTCGAGCTTGTAGGGCTCGTTCTTCATCGCCTCGCGGGCCTCGTCCTCGGTGACGACGCGGCGGACGAACTTCTGGTTCTGGTTGATGATCTTGAGCATCATCTTTTCCAGGGTCTTCAGGTCTTCCGGCGTAAACGGCTCCTCGACGTCGAAGTCGAAGTAGAAGCCGTCGGTGATGTACGGGCCGATGCCAAGCTTGGCGTCCGGGCGCAGCTGCTGCACGGCCTGGGCCATCACGTGGGCCGTGGAGTGGCGCAGGACGTTGAGGCCGTCCGGGGAATCGATGGTGACGCCCTCGACCGTGGCGTCCTCCGGCAGCGGCTGGTCCAGGTCCCTCAGCTCGCCGTTGATGCGGGCCACAACGACGTCGCGGCGCTCAAAAAGAGTTCCGCGCCGGTGGTCCCGGTAGTCACCTTGGTCTCTTCGCCATCGACGAGAAGGGTGATCTGCTGGGCATCTGACACGGGTGTCTCCTATTCAAAGTTAAGGCTTCGTAGCTTGTGGCATACGGGGACCACAGCCAGCCTCGTCCATGCTATCTGTTTCTGAAGAGGCCAACCAACGCGCCGCTCAGCCTCCCAGCCCGGTGATGGCGAGGCTGCGGCTGATGCCGTCGAGGGGTCCCGGCGGCTGGAGTTCCGGGTAATCCGGGATGCCGGAGGCCTGGGCCGGGAAGGGCAGGGTCTCGGTGCGGCTCAGGTCCCAGGCCATGCTGGCGCTGATGCTGATCCCCGCGGGCCGGTCCGCCGGGTGGTCCCCGGATCAGCAGCAGCCGGGTGCCGAACAGCAGCGGACCCGCCAGCTCCTGGGCTTCATGGAAGAAGACCGAGTCCACGCAGCCCGTGCCGTCGTCGATGCTGATGAACACCACGCGGCGGCCTCCCCGCATGGGCGGGGTCTGGGTGGCGACGCGGACCCCGGCCACCAGCACCTCGGTGCCGTTGCGCAGCGCCAGCAGCTTGTCCGCGGTGGTGACGCCAAGACGGTCCAGCAGGGGCCGGTGGCTGGCCATCAGGTGGTCGCTGACATCCACGGCCATGAGGTCCAGCTCGGCCCGGACGGTATCCACCAGGGTGGGTGCGGGCAGCACAGCCTTGAGGTTCTTCAGCTCGACGTCGCCCAGCGGCAGCGACAGCTGCCCGTCGATTACGTCGATGCCTTTCCGGTGCGGCCGGCTTTGCAGGGTCTGCAGGTGATGGACCAGGTCCGCGCGGTTGGCGGCCCCGCCCGAGGCCCGGTGCAGGGAGTCAAACGCCCCCAGCTGGGCCAGCCGCTGGATGCTGGGTTTGCTCAGCCGGGACCTGGCCCGCAGGTCCGCGAGCGAGTCGTAGGGCTGTCCTGCCACGATCCTTTTCAGCTCGGTTCCCGAGAGCCCGTAGATGCCGTTCAGGCTCAGCCGGATGCCCAGCTTGCCGCGGTCCGGGCCGGCGGCCACGCGTTCCACCCGGTACTCGGCCTGGCTCCGGTTGATGTCCAAGGGCAGGATGGGGATTCCCAGCCGCCGCGCCTCGGCGACGAGGAGCCGTTTGGGATACATGCCCGGATCGTGTTCCCACAGCCCGGCGAGGAAGGCCTCCGGGTGGTGTGTCTTGAGCCAGGCCGACTGGTAGGTGGGCACGGCAAAGGCGGCGCCGTGGGCTTTGCAGAACCCGAAGCTGCCGAAGGCCTTGAGCGTCCCCCAGACCTTGTCCACCACTTCGGGGCTGTACCCACGGGCACGGGCCTCCTTCCGGAAAAACTCCTCCACCCTGCCTTCCAGCACGTCGTTGCCGAGGGCGCGGCGGAATTCGTCCGCCCGCGCCAGCCCGCAGCCGGTCATAACGTCGAAGGTCTTCAGGATCTGTTCATGGAACACGGTGACGCCGTGTGTCTCCTTGAGGACGGGCTTGAGGTCCGGGTGCGGATAGACCTCGGGGCGAAGCCGTGGCGGTGCTCCAGGAAGGGCCGGACCATGTCCGATTTCATCGGGCCCGGGCGGAACAGGGAGATGTCGATGATGAGGTCGTTGAACTCCCGGGGCGCGAGTTTGCCGATGAGCTCCCGCTGCCCGGGGATTCGATCTGGAAGCAGCCCAGGGTGTGGGTGCTGCGGATCAGCTCATAGGTGGGTTCGTCGTCGAGCGGGACGGCGTTGAGGTCGATGCTGCCGTCCTCGGCGATGTAGTCCGGGCCTGTCCCGTCCGGCCCTGCCGGGTGGGCGCCTGCGGCCACCACCTCGGCTTTGGATGGATGCAGGCGGATGACCTCCCGGACGGCGAAGGCCATGGCGCTTTGCATCCGGACGCCCAGGACATCGAGTTTCAGCATGCCCATGGGGTCCATGTCGTGTTTGTCGAACTGGCTCATGGGCAGGCCCAGTCCGCTGGGCTGCACGGGCGTGCGGTCCAGGAGGGTGGCGTCCCCCAGGATGACCCCGCACGGGTGCATGGAGATATGGCGCGGGAGCCGGTCCAGCCGTTCTGTGAGGTCCACCAGCAGGTCCAGCTGCTGGTTCCCGCTGAAGTCGCGCTGCCCCACCCGGCCGGCGAATTCCTTCAGTTCGGGTTTCTCCTCGAGGGCTTCGCGGAAGTTCCGGGCCGAGAAACGCCACAGCTGTTTGGCGATGTCACCGATCTCCTCCTCCATGCCCAGGGCGAGGCCGGCGTCGCGCACGGCACCGCGAGCGCGGTAGCCGTTCTGCATGCTCATCAGGGTGACACGCTCGGAGCCGAAGCGCTCAAAAATCTTCCGGTACACGTTGTGCCGTTCGGCGCTTTCGACGTCGATGTCGATGTCCGGCAGGGTGGCGCGGTCCCGGGACAGGAAGCGCTCGAAGATGAGGTCATGCTGCAGCGGGTTCACCTGGCTAACGTCGATCAGGTAGTTGACCAGGCTGGATGCCCCGAGCCGCGGGCGGCCGCCCGGACTCCCATGGCCTGGATCATCCGGGAAACCTCGGCCACGGTCAGGAAGTACGCGGCGAAGCCCAGGCTGTCGATAATCCTCAGTTCGTGTTCCAGTCGCGAGCGCAGCTCCTCGGCGGGTTTGCCGGTGATCCCCGGGAACCGCCTGCTGATGCCGGCCTCGCAGCGCTGGGTGAGCTCCGCGAGCGCGTCCCCGGCGATGCCGATCACCGAGGCTTCCGGCACCACTGGCTGCTTCCAGCCCATGTCCGTCACCGGGTCCATCCGGCAGCGGTCCGCGAGCGCCTCTGTCTGTGCCATCAGGTTTTTCAGGTCAGCGGCGCCGTACCCGGCGGCGTGCATGATCTCCTTGCCGAGCTGGTGCATCTGCGCCGCCGATTTGAGCCAGGCCTGCCCGTTGGGCTGCAGCAGCGGGGCGGCGGAAAGTTCGGGCAGGGATTTCAGGGTGCGGGCGGAATCCAGCACGTCCGCGGTGGCCGCTCCGTCCTCGGCCACATACCGCACGGCGTTGCTCAGCACGGCGGGAACCACGTGCTCGGCGGCAAGCTTGAGCATTCGCACCGCGTGGGCGGTGCTCAGCGGCTCCCCGGGCGGGCTGAGCTGGCTGACCACCTCGGCGACGACGGTTCCTGGCGGCATGGCTTCGAGCCAGCGTTTGAACAGGGTGCGGGGGCGCAGGTAGCGCCGCCCTCCCATGGCACGTCCGACGTCGGAGTCGGGTCCGATCAGCACGGTCAACACCGGTTTGAGGGTTTCCGGGTGCAGGGTGCGGGAGGACAGTTCGGCCCGGGTGACGGCGACAGGGACCGCTCCCCGGCCTTGCCCGTGGTGCGGGCATGCGCATCTGAGATCAGCCGGCACAGCGCACGGTAGCCGGCGCCGTTGTTGTGCCCGTGGGCCAGCACGACGACGCGTCCCCCCACCTGGGTGCGGAGGTCGCCGTCGTCATCAAAGACCGCCAGGTCCACGCCGACCACCGGGTCCAGCCCGGCCGCCATGCAGGCCTTCAGGTGTTTGACAATCCCGTAGAGGCCGTCGCGGTCCGTGCAGGCGAGCGCTGTCGCCCCGTCCGCGGCCGCAGCGGCGGCCAGTTCCTCCGGCCAGGAGACCCCGTAATGGGCGCTGAAGGCCGTGGAGACATGGAGATGGGTGAAGCTCATGCCGATTCGGGCTTCCGGGACGGCAGCAGGGCGTCATGGATCCGCAGCAGGCGCCAGCGTCCGCTGCCGACATGTCGGGTGAGGTCCAGGGTGAGGCTTTCCGGGCCGGGCGAATCTGCGCGGCGAACTTGGACACGCCAGATCTCATGGTCCACGAGGCCGGGGCCGCTCCCCAGCGGCGCCCGCCGCTCTTCCGCCCACCATTGCCGCCGCTCATACCAGCGGACCGGTTCGGCGCAGACGGTGTAGTGGCGGCCCGCCCAATCAAGCTCCAAGGGCTGGCCGGAGGGTGCGCACACGACGTCCACCGACTCGCTGAACATGCCCATCGCGCCTCCCGGACCACACCATGTGTAAGAACCATCTGTCAGAACAATCTGGCAATAGCAGCCAGCATCCATTCGAACACGTATTCGAATAATTCCAGTCTACGACGGTGCCGGGGCAAAACCTAGATCAGGGGTGGACGGACGCAGGCACAGGTAGCAGGATTGATCCATGAGCTCCCATAACGCACTTCTGAAGAACGTAAGCATCGCCGCCGAGGACACATCCTTGGTGGCGAAGTTCGATATAGACGGAAACATCCCCGGCCAGGGCGCCTACGTGGTGGGGCTCGTCGCAGCAACCCCGGATCATTCCCACCAACGACGAATGGGAATCGAGTTCATGAACGGGGAGGCCGTGTCCTTCTACTGCTTCAGCCATGACGGCACGGAGGAGAACTTTGACCTCAAGGGTGTGGAGCACTCCGGCAGCACCATCACCGGGTACTTTCCCATCAGCACCATCATGGGCCTGACTAAAGGGCACCTCATGACGGCCTTCAGCGACTGCGACGGCCGCGAGTACCAGGCGAATGTCCCGGTGGAGGAAGCCCTCTAGGCCGCCGAGCCCTAGGAGCTGGCTTTGTAGACTTCCAGCTCAAGCGTGATGAAGGCGTCGATCATGGCCCGGTAGGTCTTCTCAACGAGTTCGACGTCGATGTCCTTCTGTTCCGCTGTGGTGCGGACATGTTCGATGACCCGTTCCACACGCCCGGGGCGCGCACCTCGGCGCTATCGGCCTTGAGGGTTCCGGCGATCCGGATCAGGCGCTCGCGGCGGCCGATCAGCGACACGATCTGCTCATCCACCTCGTCCACGGCCACCCGCACAGCGGCGAGCTGCTCCCGGTCGGCCTTGGCAGCTTTTTCATCTTGGTGATTTGTGGACATGTGCATGACAGTATCGAATGATGCAGCCACGAGTCGATTTAATTTCACTGGGTGTCCGCAGTGTTGACGCCTCCCGCAGTTTCTATGTAGATGGCCTGGGCTGGCCCGTCCACCGGGAAGTCCGGGGCGAGGTCCTGTTCATCCAGGCCAATCACGGTCTGCTCCTCTCGCTCTGGGACGCCGGGCAGATGCAGGCCGAAGCCGCCACCGATCCCCGGCCGGCATTCCCACCATCACGCTGAGCCATAACCTGGGCAGCACGGCGGAGGTCGACTGGGTGATGGCGGAGGCCCAGGCGGCAGGCGCGGCCATCATCGCCGAACCAAAGACCCAGCCCTGGGGCGGCTACACCGGGTACTTCGCCGATCCGGACGGATACCGCTGGGAGGTTGCCTTTAATCCCAGCTGGACGGTCGACGGCGGCGGGAAAGTGACGCTCTGACGTTCCTAACCAAGGGACACCGACAACCTGCGCTCCAACAACGGCGGGTCAAAGCGGCCATCCTCTTTGGTCGTGCCGTCCTGGCACCAGCCATGCCTTTCGTAAAAGCGGATGGCGCGGCTGTTGCCGTCCGCGACCCAAAGATACGCGCGGCGGTACCCCATGGAGCGAAGCCCTCCACGGACGCCAGGAACAGTGCCGACCCCAAGCCCCGGGACCAATAGTCCGGATGCAGATTCAATGCGTGAAGTTCCCCGGTGCCCTCAGGAACGTCATCACGCGGCACCCCGAACCCGGACCAGCCCACTGCCGTACCGCTGGCGGCCAGCGCAAGACGACGGACATCCTGATCGGGAGCCCCGAGAATCCTGGCCCAACCCTGCGTAAGCTGTTCGACATTCATGCCGGCCAGGTAGCCGGCGTCGAGAACGCCCGCGTAGGCCGCCCGCCAGGCCAGAACCTGGGAGGAAGCAAAGTCCGGGGCGTCACCGGGGACGGCTTCGCGGATCGAAAAATCGTTAGTCATCAAGTCAGGATTCCACTTCCCGGTTGATTCCGGTCGGATCAATCACCGCAACTATGCGGACTGCACCTCCTGGCCAAGGGCATAAAGGCCCTGTTGAGGTGTTCGTCGGCGACGCTAACGTGACTTGGAGTACACGGCGGCACGCTATTCGAGCCGGTGTGCGGAGAGCTGTAAAGCACGGATGCGCTCTGCAGCTCTCCACAGTTTTGCCCTTAGCCAGCCGTCGTGATCGCATGCTCAGCCGGGATTTCCCCGGCGATGCGGGAGACAACGTCATGCCCTGCGAGTCGGGACGTGTCGATGATCAGGTCAGCTTCGCTGATCATCCATTCGCGGGCGGTGGCAAACTCAGCGATGTGGTCCAGCCGCCGCTGCCTGCCGGTCACCTCGAGCTGATCATGCTGACTCCGGTTCCGAAGGGTCGGCTCGTCCGCGTCCAACACCACATGCTACCGCCGCGACGGCCCCGCTAGAACAGGCTCCCCACCGGCTCGATCAGTTCCGGGGAGTCGTTCTTGACGTTCCCGACGGCGGTGCCGACGGCGTCGATCGTCCAGCCCTCCGCGACGTCGTGCGCGCCGGCCCGGACCAGGTCCACGAGTCCGGCGGCGTCGTCGGCCTGCGGGTCCAGCCACGCCTGCATCGTCTCCCGGTCCATGGGCAGCGGCACGCGGTCGTGCAGGGCCGTGAGTTCGGCCAGCATCCCGCCGGCGTAGCCCTCCGGCGGCGAGTCGGTAGTCATGATCGACGTCGACAACAGCCAGCGCCCCGGGTCGTCCTCGGCCCGGGACGGGTCCTTCCACCATTCGTAGAGCCCCGCGAAGACAATCGGGTGCCCGTCCCGTGGGTGCACGTAGTAGGGCTGCTTGCCGCGCCCCTCGCCCTTCCATTCGTAGTAGCCGTCGGCGGGGACGGCGCAGCGCCTGGCGCGGGTGGCCTTCCGGAAGGCCGGTTTCTCCAGCACACTCTCGCTGCGGGCGTTGATCATCTTCGAGCCGATGCCCGGGTCCTTGGCCCAGGACGGCACCAGTCCCCAGCGCGCGATGTGCAACTGCCGGACCGGTTCCCCTCCACCAGCCGTTCCAGCAGGATCGGCACGTCCGCCGTCGGGGCCACATTCCACGACGGCGGGATCGCGATCTCCTCTTCAAGCCCGGCGTCGAACTCGGCCAGCAGGTCTCCGACGGCCCGGGCCATCACGTAGCGTCCACACATGGCACCAGCATGCCACCGCGCCCAATCCCTGTCATCCGGCAGAACCACGGTTGAACCCGCCGAAGTCGCCGGAAAGCTGCGAAGTCGCCCGAACGTTCCGGCGATCTGGCACGTTTCCCGCGAATTCGCGTCCGGCGGGCGCAGCCGGCGGGCGCATTCTGCGGGAATACCGGTCCCCGGGTTACGGTTATTGGGAGTGACGTACGACTTTGTCGGCAACGGCGCTGCCACCGCGCGCCGTCAACCAGCTTTGAGGAGAACTTCGTGGACTTCACCCCCGAATCCGGCACCATCACCATGTTTTCGACCACCTGGTGCGGCTACTGCAACCGCCTGAAGAAGCAGCTGGACGCCCAGGGCATCGGGTACACCGAGATCAACATCGAAGAAGTTGACGGCACCGCAGATCTCGTGGAGAAGCTCAACGGCGGCAACCGCACCGTCCCCACCGTGCTGTTCCCGGACGGCACCGCGGCCACCAACCCCTCCGCGGCAGAGGTCAAGAGCCGCCTCGCGGCCTAAGGCCGTTATATGAACCGATAACGACGACGGCGCGGCCTCCCAAGGGCCGCGCCGCTTCCCGTTGTGCACCAGAAATTGACTTGTGTTGCGACACAAGTCTCACGACCAAAGTCTCGCGGCATAGAGTCTTGCGGTGAGAACCGCGACAAGAGCAGAGGAGCTATTTCCATGGTCCATAAAGTCAAAGGCGCAGTAGTCCGTTCCAAGAACGCACCCGTCACCCTGGAGACCATCCTGGTCCCGGATCCCGGACCCGGCGAGGCCCTCGTGGACATCCTCACCTGCGGCGTCTGCCACACCGACCTGCACTACAAGCAGGGCGCCATCAACGACGACTTCCCGTTTCTGCTCGGCCACGAGGCAACCGGCGTCGTCAGCGCCGTGGGCCCGGACGTCACCGAGGTGGCCCCCGGCGACCGCGTCGTGCTGAACTGGCGCGCCGTCTGCGGCGAGTGCCGTGCCTGCGCCAAGGGCCAGCCGCAGTACTGCTTCAACACGCACAACGCCACCCAGAAGATGACGCTCGAGGACGGCACCGAACTCAGCGCGGCGCTCGGCATCGGCGCCTTCGCCGAGAAGACCCTCGTCGCCGCAGGTCAGTGCACCAAGGTCGACCCCGAGGCTGACCCGGCCGCCGTCGGCCTGCTCGGCTGCGGCGTGATGGCCGGCATCGGCGCGGCCATCAACACCGGAAACGTCAAACGCGGCGATTCCGTCGCCGTCATCGGCTGCGGCGGCGTGGGCGTGGCAGCCGTCGCCGGCGCGGCCCTCGCCGGCGCCACCACCGTGATCGCCGTCGACATCGACCCGAAGAAGCTCGACCGCGCCAAGGACCTCGGCGCCACCCACACCGTGGACTCCTCCGCCGTCGACCCCGTGGAGGCGATCCGCGAGCTGACCGGCGGCTTCGGCGCCGACGTGGTGATCGACGCCGTCGGCCGTCCCGAGACGTACAAGCAGGCGTTCTACGCCCGCGACCTCGCCGGCACGGTCGTTCTGGTCGGTGTCCCCAGCCCCGAGATGACCCTGGACCTGCCGCTGCTGGATGTCTTCGGCCGCGGCGGTTCGCTCAAGTCCTCCTGGTACGGCGACTGCCTTCCTCGCGCGACTTCCCCATGCTGATCGACCTCTACCGGCAGGGGAAGCTGGACCTGGACGCGTTCGTCACGGAGCGGATCACAATCGACCAGATCGAGGAAGCCTTCGACAAAATGCACTCCGGCTCGGTGCTCCGCTCGGTGGTGGAACTGTGAGCGGCCGCGTGGAGGGCTCCGGATCGACCGGCTGGTCACCTCGGGCACGTTCTCGCTGGACGGCGGCACCTGGGACGTCGACAACAATGTCTGGATCGTGGGCAACGACGCGGAATGCCTCGTGATCGACCCGGCCCACGACGCCGGCGCCATCGAGGCAGCCGTTGCCGGACGGACTGTCACCGCCATCCTGCTGACCCACGGCCACGATGACCACATCGCCGCCGTCGGCGAATTCCGGAAGCGCGTCAATGCTCCGGTGTACCTCAACCGCGAGGACTGGATGCTGTGGGAACGCGTGTTCCCGGGAACCGAACCGGACCACGCGATCGAGGACGGCGACACGTTCGACGTCGCCGGCGCCCTGCTCCAGGCGCTGCACACACCGGGGCACTCCCCGGCTCCATGTGCTTCTCCCTGGCCAGCGAGGGCACCGTCTTCAGCGGCGACACCCTGTTCCAGGGCGGCCCCGGCGCCACGGGCCGCTCCTACAGCGACTTCCCCACCATCATCGAGTCCATCAGGAGCCGGCTGCTGACGCTCCCGGGGACACCGTGGTGCGGACCGGTCACGGCGATCCGACGACGGTCGGCGCCGAGGCGCCGCAACTGGAGGAATGGATCGCCCGGGGCCACTAGGCTCCGGCGGTTACCACCGAGCCAATGAGGAAGGCCGGGCACCTCGCGGTGCCCGGCCTTCCTCTTGCCGGTCTTAGCCGAGCAGGCTGCCGAAGTCGCCATACTCCAGGGCGGCGTAGCGGGCGTAGGTGCCGGTCACGGCGGCCTCGATGGCGTCCACGTCAAGGTGCGGGACGAGGTCGTTGATGGCGCCCGCCGTGGCCGGATCCCAGTCCAGGCCCAGGGCGGCGTAGCTGGCCTCGAGCACCGCGCGGATCGGGGCCGAGTTCTCCACGACGATGACCGAGCTGAACAGCCAGCCGCCGGCCACCACCCGCTGCGCCGTCCCGATCAGCTTGAGCTGGTGCTGCGGAACCGCCGGGTCCTGGCCGTGGACACTGAATTCGCCGGGGCAGTACTCGCCGGGGATCTCGCCCACCGCCGCGTCCACTCCGGCGCTCCGGAGGGCGTGGGCCAGCAGCTCGCCGAAGAAGGAAAAGCGCCCCTTGGCCCCGGCGATCGCGTCCCGGTCCGGTTCCAGGTGATCGATCACCAGGGTCCCTCGTGGTACGCGGCAGCGCGGCCGCCGGCCTTGCGGACCAGCGGTTCAAAGCCCAGTTCGCGGCAGGCCTGCGCCGCGGCGTCGAATCCTGGCAGGTGCGTGTCCCGCTGGCCGAAGGCAACGGTGGGTGCCGGCCGGTAGAACCGGAGCATGGGGCCTACTTCGCCGGTTTTGACCTTCCGCAGGAGTTCCAGCGCGAGGTCTAAGTCCCCGGCGGCGCCCAGGAGGCCTCCTGCCGGAAAATCGTCAGCGTCCGTGGTGCGACCGCGGCCTCCGGCATGTTGTTATGCTCCCTTATGGTCATCTTGCAGTTCCTCGTCGTAGCCGCCGCGTTCGCCGTCATCGATTCCGTCTGGCTCAAGTCAATGAGCAAGTTCTACCGGAGCCATCTGGGGCACCTCATGGCGGACAAGCCCAATCTAGGGTACGCCGTCGCCTTCTACGTCTTGTACATCGCAGGAATCGTCTTCTTCGCTCTCCAGCCCGCGCTCGACGGCGGCAGCTGGCTCACGGCGCTCGGCTACGGCGCCGCACTGGGCACCTTCGCCTACGCCACCTACGACCTCACCAACGCGGCGACCCTGAAGAACTGGCCGCTCATCATCGTGGTGGCGGACATCGCCTGGGGCGCCGTGCTGACGGGCCTGGCCACCGTGGTCGGCTGGTTGGTCTTCCACTAGCGGAGGTGAGGTCACCCGGCGCGGATGAGGCGCCGCACCTCATTGGAGGCACAGACTGGAGCTGCCGCGGTCCATCGGATCGCCTTGTACCCAACAAGAACGGAGGCTTCAGCATGGCTGAGACATTGGATGAACTAGGGCCCGTGGACTGGATCGTCGTGGAGTTCCCCGGGCCGAACTTCGGCAACGGCCAGATCGCGCCGTTCCTGGAAGACCTGGTCAAGCGTGAGCTCGTCAGGGTGCTCGACATGGTGTTCCTGAGGAAGACCGAGGACGGCACGCTCGAGACGGCAGAGATCTCCGACCTCGAAGAGGGCCAGCTGGGCGAGGTGCGCATGGCCGAGGCCGAACTGGCCATGGTGCTCTCGGAGCAGGACGTCATGGACCTGGCCGCCACCATTGAGCCCGGCCACTCCGCCGCGGTGCTCGTCTGGGAGAACCTGTGGGCGGCCCCATTCGGCTCGGCCATCCGCAAGGCCGGAGGCCAGCTCGTGGCCAGCGGCAGGATCCCCACCCAGGCCGTCATCGCCGCCTTCGAAGCGGACGCCCAAGCCGAGCCCGAAGCACTGAAGGAAGGAAGCTGACATGCCACTCGCAGCACGACGCAGGCGCCGGACCGCAGCCGCCGTTGGCGGAGCAATTGTCGTCGCCCACGGGATTAACCGTCGTGGCGACCGCCGGGAGGACCGGCGGGACGACCGCGGCGACCGGCGGGACGACCGTCGCGACCGCCGCGACTGACCACCGCGGCTGACCGCCGCGACGGACAATCGGAGCCGGATCCCGGCTCCCCAAGTGCGCATGACCCTCCTGGGGCCATGCGCACTTCATTTAGGAGTCACTCCCTAGGACTTCCGAAGCGTCAGGATCTGCTCTGCGCGGCCGAAGGGGCCCTGGAGGTCATGCAGCACAGTCGAGGTCAGGCCGATTCCGTCCGTGCCGAAGGAGACCTCGTTGTCCAGCCCCAGCCATTCCCCTTCGGGGCGGCGGTACATGTGCACCTGAAGGTCCAGGTTGGGGAAAGCGTAGCTGCCCTTGCCCGGCGGAACGCGGGCGGCGATCCCGTTCGCGGTGTCCACCAGCCCGATCAGCCGGGACAGGTCGCTGCTGTCCTTACGGTCCGTCAGCGGGTGTTCCGTGTGCAGCCAGACCGTCCCTGACCCCGCGCGGTGCCCGTCGGCAATCCGCATTTCCAGCGAAGCGATGTAGCCGCCCGGCCAGATGCTCGCGGCGTCATACGGTTCGCAGTCCTGCGGCGCCGGAATCCGCGGGTCCTCGAACGCCGCGATGGCGCCCGTGTCGGACATGATCATCCGCCAGGCCGTGGCGCGGATGGCGACGCGTCCCTCCGCGACCAGTTCGGCCTGCACCAGCTCGATGGTCCGGCCCGGGCGGAGCGTGGTGGTGACCACCTCGAACTCGCCCCCGGGGATCAGCCCGAGGATCTCGTAGCTCAGGCGCGCCATCCGCATGTCGTCCCGCGGTTCGTGCCGCTCCAGGCAGTCCGCCATGACGCCGGAGGCAGGCGCCATGTGCTGTTCGTGCTCGTTCCAGGCCCCTTGGGCGTGGATCGTGGAGCGGAAACGCCCGCCGCCCAGCACCTCGTAGTAGAAATCGCCGTCGGCAAGCACCGGTAGTTCCGCAGTCGTCAATGTCTGCCCTTTCGCGTGGCTGGTAATCCCAGAACACACTATCGCCTGCGCGCCCGCGACGGGCCCGGCTTTGCGATAGCCGCGACTCATATTCCAGCCATGGCCCCGGCACAGTTCCCGCACAGCCCGACCGGGAATCGTAGGGACCAATCCACCCACCGATTCCGGAGTACCCCATGACACCCCTTCTTCTCATCGCCGCCGACCTGGCCGCCATCACCGTCCTGACGTTCGCCCTGTACCTGCGCCGGCACCGGCGCCGCGACCTCGTGGTGTCCTACCTCGGCATGAACGTCGGCGTTATGGCCGTGGCAGTCGCGCTGTCCGGCTCGGCCGCCGGTCTGGGCCTTGGCCTGGGCCTGTTCGGTGTCCTGTCCATCATCCGGCTCCGCTCCACCGAACTGGCCCAGCACGAGGTGGCGTACTACTTCTCCGCCCTGGCCCTGGGTCTCATCGCGGGCCTGGGGATCGAACCCGCGTGGCTGCCGCTGGCCCTGATGGCCCTGATCCTCCTGGTGATGTTCGTCGGGGACCACCCCGGGTCCTGCCGGCCTACCGCCACCAGACCGTCATCCTGGACCACGCCATTGCCGGGGACCTTGAACTGCACGCCCACCTCGAGGACGTCCTCCACGGCACTGTCCACTCCGCCACCGTGCAGGAACTGGACCTCGTCAACGACAAAACGACCGTCGACGTCCGCTACGCCTACCACCCGGCGAGCGCGCGCCTCAGGTTCGTCCCTGCAGACGCAACCCACGAATCCGAAACCACGGGGGACCTGCCGCAGCGGGAACTGGCACCGGTCCCGGCGGGTGCGGCATGAACGCCGTTCTCTCAGCCGCCCTTCGGCATCTGCCGGCCGTGGGGCTGGAGGAACTGAACACGGCTGCGGCCCTGCAGACCAGGGTGGACCGCAAATACGTGATCCCCGTCCAGCAGGCGAGACAGCTCTTGGCGTCCCTGGACACCGGAGTCCGGGTTCTCGAGATGGAGGGACTGCGCACCTTCGAATACGACTCCGTCTACTTTGATACGCCCCGGCTGGACAGTTACCTGCTGGCGGCCAGGGGCAGGCGACGGCGGTACAAAATCCGCACCAGGACCTACGTCGACAGCGCCTCAAGTTTCCTCGAGGTGAAGACCGAAGGCGGCCGCGAGGCCACGGTCAAGGAACGCATCCCGTACGGCCTGGCCGACCGGAGCCGGATCACCGCCGAGGGCCTCACCTACATCAACGACACGCTCGCCGCGGCCGTCGGAGCGACTCCGGCCGGACCGCTGGGCCCCGTGCTCGAAACCCGCTACCGCCGCACCACCCTCTTCCTGCCGGGATCCGGCAGCCGTGCCACCCTCGACGAGGCGGTCACCTGGCAGCGCCCGGGACACGACCCCTGGCTCCTGGACGGGTCCATGGTCCTCGAGACCAAGTCGGGCTCTGCAGCAGGGCCCTGGACCGGCATCTCTGGGCCCACGGCATCAGGCCCAGCCGCATCTCCAAGTTCGCCACCGGTATGGCCGCCCTGTGCCCGGAACTGCCAGCCAACCGCTGGCACAGCACGCTGGGGCGCAGCCTCCGTCTCACCCCGGCACCGTGCCCCTGACCACCCCGTGACCTCCCGAAAACCACTCCCCCGCTTCAGCAGACTAGGACCACCCCCATGAACAAGTTCCGCAGCTACTTTTCCGTCGCCGCCCTGGCGCTCGCCGTCTCGCTCAGCGGCTGCAGCGCGTCCGGCACCACCGCAGCCGGCACCAACGGTTCCATCGGCGCATCCGGCACGACGTCGTCCTCGGGCTCTCTTGCCCTGACCGTCGCCTCCGTGGACGACGACACCCACTTTGATGACAACGACCTCACCTGGGACGCCGCCGGGGAGGTGGCCGTGACGCTCGCGGACGGCGGCAGCACAGTGGCGGCCGGAACGCCGTCGGACGCTGTGAAGGTCGACGGCGGGACGGTCACCATCAGCGCCGCCGGCACGTACCGGCTCACGGGGACGCTTTCCGACGGCCAGGTGCTGGTGGCTGCCGGCGAGGAAGACGTGGTGCGGATCATCCTGGACGGGGCGGACCTCAGCAGTTCCACGGGTACCCCGTTCGTCGTCCAGAGCGCCAATGAGGCCATCATCTACCTCGCGGACGGCACCACCAATACACTGCGGGATGCCGCCACCTACGCGGACCAGGGCGAGGACTCCCCAACGCCGCGCTCTATTCCATGGCGGACCTGACCGTTGCCGGCGGCGGATCCCTGACGGTCGAGGGCCGCTACCAAGACGGCATCGTCTCAAAGGATGGCCTTGTGCTGGCTGCCGGCAACGTGACCGTGGACGCGGCCGACGACGGCATCCGGGGCAAGGACTACACCGTCCTGCTGGATGGCGCCTACAACGTCACCGCCGGCGGGGACGGAGTGAAGTCGGACAACGAGACCGACGAGGGCCGCGGCTGGCTCCTGGTCGGCGGCGGACAGTTGACCGTCAACGCCGGCGACGACGGCGTCAAAGCCTTCAGCCAACTGACCGTCGCGGGCGGCACGGTCACGGTGGAAAAGTCCGAAGAGGGCCTGGAAGCCGCGCACATCGCCGTCAGCGGCGGCACCGTGACCGTCACCGCCAACGACGACGGCGTCAACGCGTCCGGCGGAAGCTCTGCCAGCGGCACCCAGGCGGATGCCCAAGCGGGCATGCAGGCGGGCGGTCCCGGCGGCGGAATGGGAGGCGGGATGGGCGGCGGCGAAACCGTCGGCGACTATTCCGTTGATATCAGCGGCGGCTCCCTCACCATCAACTCGGAGGGCGACGGCCTGGACTCCAACGGCAACGCCAGCATCTCCGGCGGCACCGTCGTCGTGAATGGACCGGGCAATGACGGGAACGGGGCGCTGGACGTCAACGGCGAGCTGGCTGTCACCGGCGGTACGGTCGCGGCGGCGGGCAGCGCGGGCATGGTGGTGACGCCGGGAACCTCGTCGTCGCAGTCCGGCGTGCAGCTGACCTTCGGCACGACTGTCCCGGCCGGAACGGCCATCCAGCTGGCGGACTCCGGCGGGAAGCTGGTGGCAACGTTCGTCACGGCGAAGGAGACGGCGTCGCTCGTGTTCTCCTCCTCCGCGATCACCGCCGGCGACGAGTACACCGTCTACACCGGGGGCACAGCCGGCGTGTCGTCGGGCGTGGGCGAGGGAACGCTCGACGGCGGGCAGCAGCAGGGCACGGTCACCGCGGGCGAGTACACGGCAGCACGGGGCCCCGGCGGCCGCTAGGCATGCATCCGCGCCGCCAGAACACCCTGGGTGCCGCCCGGACCAGCGGCGGTTGTTCCCATGCGTTCGGCCGGACTGGGTAGACTCGGAATCAGACTGTCCGCAACTATCCACCGAAGAGGTGCTCCCCTGATTCGAGTCATCAGCTACAACCTGCGTAAGCACCATGCCAGCGGTGAGCTGGTTGATCTGGCCCGCGATTTTGAGATTGATGCCTTGTGTCTGCAGGAGTGCGACACCAACGACCTGCCGGACACTATTGGCGACCTGCACCTTGCAGACGCCACGAAGGGCAACCGCCTGGGCCTGGCGATCTATTACCGGATGGACCGATTCAGGGCGTTCGAAACGAAGACCTTCGCCCTGAAGAAGTCGTTGCATGACCGCGTCCTGTCCCCGCCCACGAGCGCCTCATCGGCACCCGGGTGATCGATAACGAGACAGACCACGACCTCGTCATCGCGTCGTTCCACGCGGCCCCGCTGACGGCGTCCAACTCGCTCCGGCGGAACCAGATCCACGCCGCGCACGCGGAACTGATGAGCATGGGCGGCGGCCTGATGTCGCTGATGGTGGGCGACTTCAACTACCCGTTCTTCACCAAGAACCTCACGGCCCAGATGAAGGACGCCGGCTACGACCTGACGCTCAGCGACCGGCGGACCTACACGCGGTACAAGGTGTTCAAGGGCCACTTTGACTTCGCCACCTCACAGGGCCTCAACATCGAGAGCGTGGAGACCCTGCCGCGCGGGGCATCGGACCATCTGCCCATCCTCATTTCGGCGGAGTACGGCCAGGACGCTCCCGCGGCCGACGCTGAATCCCCAGCCGCGTAGCCAAGGGCCACCATGCGCCGAGCCTGGACACCAACCCTCCCGCCGGGCCTGAGGATGGTGCGGGACTACGAGCGTCCGTGGCTGAAATCCGATCTTGCCTCCGGGGCGGCACTCAGCGCATTCCTTATTCCGGCGGGCATGGCGTACGCCGAGGCCGCGGGGCTTCCGGCGGTCACGGGACTTTACGCCTCCGTTATCCCCCTGCTCGCCTACGCCGTGTTCGGCCCCTCCCGTGTCCTGATCATCGGCCCGGACTCCAGCCTCGCGCCCATGATCGCGGCCGCCGTCCTGCCTCTTGCCGGGACGAATCCGGACCGCGCGGTGGCCCTCGCCGGCGTGCTGGCGCTGATTATCGGCGGCCTGCTCCTGGCCGGCAGGGTCTTCAAACTGGGCTTCGTCACCGGGCTGCTGTCCAAGCCCATCCGGGTGGGCTACCTCAACGGAATCGCCCTGGTCATCATGGTGAGCCAGCTGCCCAAGCTGCTCGGCATTCCGACCCCCACCGGCTCACTGGTCAACAGCGCCGCCGGCACCGCACAGGCTGTCGCCCAGGGTGCCATCAATCCCCTCGCTTTACTGTTCGGCGCCGGCACCATCGCCGTCATTGTTGTGTGCCGTTTCCTGCCGTGGAGGCTCCCCGGCGTGCTGATCGCCGTCGTGGCGGCCTCGGCGCTGACGGCCGTCCTGAACCTGACGACGGCGCTCCCCACCGTGGGTGCCCTGCCCTCCGGCCTGCCCGCGCCCGCCCTCGGCGGAATCACCGTGGACGACGTTATCTCGCTGCTGGGCCCGGCGGCCGGCATCGCCCTGATTGCCTTTGCTGACACGTCGGTCCTCTCCAAGAGCTTCGCTGCCCGGAGCGGCGTCCAGGTGGACGGGAACCAGGAGATGGGTGCCCTCGGCGCGGCGAACGTGGCCAGCGGCTTCTTTGGCGGGTTTCCGATTTCCGGCAGCACCTCGCGGACCCCGATCGCCCTCGAGGCGGGCGCCAAGAGCCCGCTGAGCGGAGCTATTGCCGCGGCCCTGGTGGTGCTGTTTATGGTCGCGGTGCCCGGGGTCACCACCTTCCTGCCCTCCAGTGTCCTGGCCGGCGTCGTCATGGTTGCGGCGGCGTCGATCCTCGATGTGAAGACGCTCCGGCGCCTCCTCAGGATGAGCCGGACCGAGGCCGCCCTGCTGGTGGCCACCTTCCTGGGCGTCGCGTTTGTGGGTGTGCTCGAAGGCATCGTGGTTGCCATCGGCCTGTCGCTGATCGCCTTTGTGCTCCGCGCGCTGGACCCCTACCGCACCGAACTGGGCAGCGTCGGGGACATCCCCGGCTACCACGACCTTGGCCGGCACCCCGAAGGGCAGCGCGTCCCCGGACTGGTGATCGCACGCTTCGACGCCCCGCTCTTCTTTGCCAACGGAGCCGTCTTCACCGAACACATCCGCTCGCTCGTGGCGGCGCCCCGGAACCGGTGCGGTGGGTGATCGTGGCGTCCGAGGCGATCACCGGACTGGACACCACTGCGCTGGATGACCTTGTGGCCCTCGATGACGAGCTTGCCAAACGCGGGATCAGCCTGGTGTTCGCCGAGATGAAGGGGCCCATCAAGGACCGCCTGATCCAGTTCGGCGTCAGCAGCAGGTTTGGCCCGGACCACTTCTTCCCCACCGTTACCAACGCGGTGAGGAGCTACAAGCGGACGTTCGACTTGGACTAGGCGGCGGGTCCGGCCCCTCAGCCCCGCAGCGGAATCACGTCGATCCGGCCGTCGGGTCCGACTGTCACCAGCACCTGCCGGCCGGTCACTCCCTCGAGCTTGCCGGCCAGTTCCCGGGCCAGCCTGCCGGCGTCGGCACCGGAGCCCGGACCGGGTCCGACGTCGGCCCGCCGCCACACCGTCACACTGGCTCCGGTGGCGTCCTCGATGACCCGGTGAAGCGGTGCCGGATCGGCGCCGGTGACCAGGACGACGTGACCGACTGTCCGTTTCCGGGCGGGCTGGGCCGCCGTGGTGACGGCACGCTCGTGGCGCCACACCGCGAAGTGGTATCCGGCGACGAGGCCGGTGGCGACCAGCAACCCGAGCGGGGCCCGGATCCTGTCCACCACACTGCCGCCCGAGACGTCGCCCAGGAAGTACTCGAACATCCGGTAGCCGATGACCAGCAGGGTGACGACGGCGACCACGGCGCTGAGACCGAACACCACAATGAGGTAGATCCGCCGCGCGTTCTGCCAGTTCCCGGAACCGCCGGCAGATCCGGACGTCGCCGCGGCGCTCTTCTCCAGGGGTTTCCAGGTGAGCCACCAGACCACCCCGCCGACCAGGAGCGAGCTGATGCCGCCGAGCAAAAGGGTGCGCGCCCCGGAGCCCGCAAGCGGGGAGGCCGCCATGGCGAGGGCGGCGTTCACGATCACGCCGATCCCGGAGGCGGCGGCCACCAGCGCGACGCCGGATGTCACCAGCCGGCTCCCTGCCGGATGGCTTCGGAACTGTCGCGGGCCAGCCCGCGGTGGTACACCCAGACCAGTGACCCGATCGCTGCGGCGGCGATCGCCGGCGCCAGCGGCTCAAGCAATTGGTCTATCGGTTCAGTGCGATCGAAGGCGAGCCGCAGCAGGACGAACAAGGTAACGCCCGCACCGCCAAGGGTCAGCACGCCGGCGCCGAGGACCCCGACGGCGATGAGGCCGACGCTGGCGAGATCGCCGCGGAGCCGCCGGCCGCCGTCGTGCTTCCAGTGCCACCACCAGACCAGCCCGCCGCCCACAGCCCAGACGAGGGACTGCAGCGCGGACACCCACCAGGGCTTGCCCACCGTCGCAGCGGCCAGCGCTCCCCGGAGGGCCGCGTCAAGCAGGGTCGACAGGGCGGTGACGGCCCCGCTGACCCCTATCACCAGCCCGATGTAGCTGCCCAGCACCGTGGGGACGTCCAGCAGGTCCAGCGGCCGCCTGTGGGGATGCCGCCACATCCACCGGTGCCAGGCCCAAACGGCGGCCCAGACCAGGCCGGTGGCCAGGGACAGGCGCCATTGCAGCGACTGGCCGCCGATCAGCGTGGCCAACGCACTCAGCAGGTTGCTCGTCGCCAGCACCAGGGCAACCACGTACATGCCCGCCACATACAGGCCCCAGCCGATGGACGCGCGTTCTGTTTCGTCGTCCAGGCGCCGCCAGACGACCCACCAGAGCAGTGCCGCGAGCGGTCCGCCGATCAGGGCGAACGCCAACGAGCGCGCCAGCCCGGCCACATCCCCGGTGGCCAGCTCGGTGCCCCCGGCCAAGAGCCGCCCAGCAGCCCGCTGAGTCCGACGGCGGCGATCACCACGAGGGCGAAGAGCAGCAGGTAGGTGATGAGGCGGCGGACGGTCCGCTGCGCCGAGCCCACGACGGAGTCAGCGGTCATCGCTTCACCGCCGGATTCGGGCACACCGTCAGCTGCCAGGGGGCGCTGTCGATCAGCCACTTGTCCCCTGTCTTGACCAGGTCAAAAACGTCCTCGATCTGGTACTCGGCGCTCCCGAACGGCCCGCCGGCCTCGGAGACCGTGATCAGCACCTTGACGTCCGCGGATGCAGGGCGTTCGGTGGTTGAGACGAGGGTGACGCGGAGATTGTCCGCGGCGGCCGGTTCCAGGTTGTTGCAGCGGTTCTTGGCGGCGTCGGTGAGGTAAGCGGCCGCGGCAGCCTCGTCCCCGGCGATCACGGCGGCGGAGTACCGCTGGACCACTCCGGCGGGCGTTGCCTCGTCCACGGGCGCGGGCTCCCCGGGTGAACACCACGATCAGGGCCACGACTACCAGCACGGCGATCGCAGCAACAATCGCGAGCAGGGTCCGGTCGGGGCGGCGACGTTCCGCTGGCGGCTCCGCCGCGGGCGCTGGTTCTTTCGGTGCTGGCTCGTTCGGCGCCGAACCGTCCTTCTGCGGCTGGTTGGGCTCGGGTTCGTTCGCCACGGGGCTCATGCCGTCAGTATGAGGCAGAGAGCGTCGGCCGTCACTGTGCCTTTGGCCCCATTCCGCCCTGACCTGCTGTTTCGCCGCCGTCGTACGCCTCTGGAGCAGTAGGCCGGCCGCGACGCTGCTGTTGCCCTAAGGGCCCGGCCCCGCAGCGGGCCGATGGGGCAGCAGCGTCGACGCCGCCCGCGGCAGGCACTACGCTCAGGAAATGGGAATCGTGCGGAAAGTCCTCGGTGTCCTCCTGCTGGCGGTGATCGGACTGGTGGGCGCGGCGCCGGCGGCGGTGGCCGTCACACCGGTCGGCATTGTCGTGGAGGACCGGGCTGGAGTGCTGGACGAAAACACTCTGGTGCCGGCCGTCCAGGCGATCGAGTTCTACCAGCCCACCAAGGTAGCCGTATATACGTACAACGGCTCGGCCTCGGCCAACCTGAATGAGGAGGTCCTGCGGTTTGCCCGGGCCGAGCATCCCGAGTGGATCAGCGAGGACGGGCAGAAGTGGGCGAACGGGCTCTTCATCTTCGCCTTGGACCCGGTGGGCGGCAGGTGGGGACCTACATGGGTGAGGACCGGAAGGTCTCACTCGAACAGCGCGAGGACATCCAGAACGCGTCCAAGGAACTGCTGCGCGATGCCCAGTGGACGGAGGGCACCATCGCCGGAATCGAGCGCGGCGCGGAACTGATCAACCAGCCCTGGTACCGGTCCACGGCCTTCCTCTTCGCTGCGTGGACCGCCGTGGCAGCCGCCGTCGCGGGCGCCGCCACCTGGCTGATCGTGCGCTGGCGGACCCGGGTCAGCAGCCGCAGGGAACTGGCCCGCGGCGATGCCAGCTACTCCAACGTCAGCATGGATCTCCAGGTCACCGAGCTCAACGCGGGCACCATCCCGGAAGCCTCCCGCTACGGCAGCACCGTGCTGGAGAAGCACCGCACCTTCATGACGAAGTACAACACCGCCACCGGCCTGGCCAACCAGGTCCACGCCCTCACGCCCCGGGCCCTCAGCCGGCGGCCGAACCTGAAACTGGTCCGGAGCTACGCCGACGCCGCTGCCGAGCTGGACGCCCTCGACGACGTCATCGCGGACACCAACGCCCTGCTCAACCGGGCCTCCGCCTGGGCTCCCGCCTGGGACCGGCAACTGGCGCCCTACCGCGCAGACCTGGCCGCGATCGAACAGATGCTCAGCAAGCACCATGCAGAGGGCGACTCCGCCACTGCGGCAGCCCTGCGTTCTTTCCGGGACCAAAGCCACCGGGACATCGAACGGTGGACGGCGGAACTCGCCGACGGCGGGATCACCCCGGAAACTGCCCTGGACCGGCTGCGCGACGCGCGCACGCACTTGTCAGAGCTGCTCAAGAACCACGCCGACACCGTCATTGATGGTTTCGCCAGGAACGAGAAGGAAGCCGCCCTGATGCGCAGGGACATGGAGAGCGCGCAGTCCGGAAGCAAGGCGAAGTACGGGCGGACCTACGAACCCAGCATCCTGGGGACCGTGTACCCCGCGTACTATTTTCTCTCCGTGCCCACCTTCAACTCGGGATTCACCACCGGCGTCCACAGCGTCAGCAGCGCCCGGGGCGGAGGCGGCAGCACCACCGGTTACGGCGGCAGCGGCGGCAGTTTCTCCGGCTCCGGCAGCTCATCGAGTTTCTAGTTGCGTCAGTCTGCCTTGCCGCGTTCGACGACGAAGTCGCCGCCGGGGAACAGGATGGTCTCGTGGCCGTCGTCGAACCGCACGTGATACGGCGGGGCTCCGTCCGCCCCCTTGACCTCCAGGATTTCCCCGTGCCGGTCCGAAGACTCGACCGTGGTGCCACGGATGATGATCCGGTCTCCCTGTGATGCTTTCATGGCATTCACCTCCCTTTTCCAGCCTACGAGCGTGTGACCTGTTGCGGAACCGAGCTCAGATAAACGGGCTCAGCTAAAAGAGTCCGGCGGTGACAGTGCCGGTAAGTTGGTGGATGACGCGGGTCCGTGCAGCCATGTCCGACATGTCCTGGCCCAGGGTGTAGACCACAAACACGAACGCCCGCTTCCCCTTGACCAGAATGCTGGCGTCGTGGAGATTGCCGAAGAGCAGACCGTACTTGTGGAAGACGGAGACCCCGGCAGGGGCGGCGGCCGGGATCAGCACTTCGTAGTTGGTGTTCTGCATGTAGGACAGCAGCTGAGCCGTGTGTCCGGCATTCAGCAGCCGGCCGCTGTACAGCTCGGACAGGGTCTTCGCCATCTCTGCCGGAGTCAGGGCGTTCACGGTCCGGTCATACGGGATGCCCAGTGACGCGGCATAGTCGGTCAGTCCCTTGTGGCCGATGGCAGCCAGGATCAACGCCCACGAGTCGTTGTTGCTCTGCTGGACCATCTGCCGGATCTGTTGGCCAGCGGTGGACGCCCCCATCGGGGCCGCCAGCGACGCCCTGCCGGTTTCCACCATATGGTAGTAGGCCGCTGCGGCGAGGATCTTCCCGGTACTGGCAGCCACAAACTTGGTCTTCGCCCCGTACGTGTGCACCTTTCCATCGGTCATATCGATGAGGGCCACCCCGAACCCGTACGCACTGTTGGCCTTGATGACCGCGTTGATTTGCGCGTCCAGGGCCGGTCCGATGCTGGGAGGGACGACGGCGGGCGTTGGGGTTGGGGTCGGCGTCGGCGTCGGCGTTGGCGTCGTCGTGGTGGCAGACGGCGATGCTGCCGACGCCGCTCCTGCGGCGCGCGCCGAGGCGGAAATCGACGCTGCAGGCGTGGCACCGGCGTCGACCGGGGAACCGGCCTGGATGGTGGCATAAACGCCGGCGGCCGAGATCAGGGCGAGGACGGTCACCAGCACGATCAGGAGCTGCGGGCGGATCCCGCCAAAGCGTCGGGTCCTCCCGGCCTCTTGGGCCGGCTCCGGTGTGTGCCGGCCGCCGCTGGAGTGCCGGCCTGGTTCAGAAGTCTCCACCGGACTCAGCCCCTGCACTTCGGCGGGAGCGCAACCTCGGCTGACGCCACACGCGGGTTCACAGGCATACTCGTCCTTCTTCGTAACGTACCGCGGCGCGGCTTCAAATTTCCTGCATTGTGCCCCGGGCCCGGCCGGAGCGCAAGAGTCCGGTCCGCAGAAATGCCGGTCCAGCGAGCCCGGTGCCGCCCGGCGTCGGGCTTTCCCGGCCCTGTCACGGCCGCGGGTAGCGGCGTACGCTGGAGCCCAGCCCCTCAGCCCAGTATAGGAGCCGCAATGCGCAAGGTCATTTTGATGATGCAGGTATCCCTGGACGGATTCATCGAGGGTCCGGACCGGGACCTGAGCTGGCACCGGGTCGATGACGAACTGCACAGCCACTTCAACGAAGAACTCCGGACCATGGGGGCCTTCCTGGACGGCCGGGTGACGTATGAGCTGATGGCCGATTACTGGCCGACGGCGGACCAGGGCCCCTCAAGCACGGCCCCCGAGATCGAGTTCGCCCGGATCTGGCGGGACATGCCCAAGATCGTCTACTCCAGGACCCTCGCGGAGGCCGGATGGAATACCGAGGTGGTGCGCGACGTCGTCGTCGAGGACATCGTGAAACTGAAGGAACAGCCCGGCGGTGACCTCGCGGTTGGCGGGGCCGATCTCTCGGCGGCCTTCAGGCGGCTCGGCTTGATCGACGAGTACCGGATCTATGTCCACCCGGTAGTGATCGGACAAGGCAAGCCGCTGTTCCAGCCGACGGACGCTATGACGCCGCTGCGGCTGCTGGGGAGCCGCACCTTCGGCAATGGCGTGGTGCTGCTGCGGTACGCACCGGAGACGGACAGCGGGCACGCCGAAAGCCGGTGATCCGTTGCCCCCAAGGCAACCGATCGACCGGCTTTCTGCGTGCTGCTATTTCTGGTGCTGCTGTTAGCCGGCGCGGACGAACGTCACGGGACCGGTGGCGGTCAGCCAGGACAGCGGGTGCGCCATGGTGGCGTTGACGCCGTTCATGCCGCCGCTGATGGCCTGGCCGTTGCCGGCGTAGATGGCAACGTGGCCGGACTGGACGATGATGTCGCCGGGCTGCGGGGTGGAGACAACCTTGCCGTACTTCAGGAAGGCCGTCGGTCCGATGTCTCCCACCGGAATGCCGGCAGCGTTCAGGGCCTTCTCCACCATGGCGGTGCAGTCCTGCGTGATACCGACCTGGCCGTAAGCCATGGACAGCAGGGTGGCGTTGACTCCGCCGGCTGCCGGGGCGGCAGCGGCGGGGGCGGGTGCCGACTGGACCTTGACCGTCGCCTTGGCGGCGGGAGCCGGAGCCGGAGCCGGGGCGGGTGCCGCCGGGGCCTTCGGAGCGGCCACGGGCTTGGGTGCCTCGACCACGGGGGCGGCGCCGTCTCAACGGCGGGGCGCTCGAAGGTGATCTTGACGGCGGAGTCCGCCATCACCGGTGCTGCGACCTTGCCCTTGACGTCAACGGACGACGCCGGGGCGGAGTCGCGCTCCGTCGGAGCGTCGGCTGCATTGGCGGCCATGGCGCCGCTGAGCACCATTCCGGATGCGGCGACGAGGACTGCTGCCTGACGGCCGATGGTTCCGGCGGTACGGCGTTTGCTGCGAAGATCGGCGCGCTTGGGCGCACGGGTATTGCTGAAAGTCATTAAAGGAGCCTCTCCCAATGCCTGCGAGGTGAGCTGTCGGATTCGGATGGGAGGCACCCGGCCGCACTCGGGCCCGATCATGGCGGGCCGTGCGGCTTCACCCCAAGACCCCTGGAGAACAGCGGGTCAAATGTGGTTTCCCCGTCTCTGCCGGACGTTGCTTCTAGTTATCCCCGGGCCGCGGCAGAGTTAGGCAATCGGCTGGGGAGAGCCCGTCTCGGAAACAACAGGCACTCAACAACGGTAACGGAATGATCACGGCATGTCACATTGAGGTAACGGCAGAGGGGTTGCGGGCACCCTTCTCGCTGGTCTTTCCCCACGTCGGACGCGGTTTCAGGAATAGGATGATTGCATCACCGTTCCCCCAAAGCGGAGGCCCGAAATGAACAGCCCCGACGTCACCAGGCACTGTGTCGCCATCTGCCAGCTCAGCGGTGAGCCGCAGGAGGACTTCAACGTCAATACGGAACTGCTGGTACTGGAGGACGGCGAAGTCCACGTCTCCACGTGGGACGCCGAGCCCCGCGACGGCGGCTTCGACGTGCACGTCCTGAACGACCGGGTGGACGCCCTCGGTTTTATGGTGGTCACGGACTGGGAGTTCTTCGACGAGAAGGCCTACGCGGTGGTGGAACGCCGGCCGGGAACCTAGCAGCAGGCCTCTCACATGGGCGGAAGCCTGGACGCGTCACGGACCCGCTCCAGCAGCCGCGGCGAGGGGCGTAGTCCCAGCTCGGTCCACAAGATGGCACTGTAGCGCCGCAGGTACTCGTGTGCGGCAGCGACGTTTCCTTCATCAAGGCAGATGTCGATGAGAACGGCGTGCACGGATTCACGGAGCGGCTCAATGGCCTTGGCCCGGAGCGCCGCATCGATCGCTTCCGGGTACCGCCCCAGGTTTCGCAGCCGGACGGCCAGCGCCTCCAGTGCATGCAGCTGGACCTGACGGAGCCGTTCCCGCTCAATCAGGAGCCAGTCTTCGTCCCACTCCGGCAGCAGATCCCCTGTCAGCGGGGAGCTGTTGGTATCTTCAGCAGACAAGTCCCCGCCGGGTGCGAGCAGCCGGGCGGCCTGTTCCCGGCACTGCTGGAGGTCAGTAGTCACGTCGCTGCCCAGGACCAGTTCACTCCGACCTGCTGAGATCAAGGACCCGTGCACCGCGCGGATCCTCCACAGGGCTGTGCGGAGACTCCCGTGGCCGTGATCCACGGTGGAATCCGCCCACAATTTGCCGATCACGGCCTGTCTGGAACATGTCACCTCGTCCTGCCGCGCAATTGCGAGAAAAGCTAATACCCGCTGGGCGTGAATGGGCAACTGAAGCCGATTATTGGCGAGGAATAAGGAAAAGCCGTTCAAGAGGAACAGGGCAGGGTGAACCTCCGATTTCGAATCTGCGACGGAAGATGGGCTTGTTGCAGACGTCATGACAAAACCCCACGTGACATATAACGCGGAAAGTATTCAGAGACCGGTCGCGCATTACGCGGCGATCGTCGACATTGCTACGCAACGTTGACGGCTAATAAGGAACCCGGGCGGATCATTTCCGCCATGAGTGCCGATTGTTCCGTGATATTACTGCGCGTCTGGCGGAACCCACAAGGGGTGATGGTTCGGGTACGGACCGCGAACGGCAGCCGTCGGGAATGGGTGGTTTTCGGCACCGTTGAACTCATTATGTTGCTTGAAGCACTTATTGCCGAGCTGGAAGATGAGCCGGCGACGGGAATGGAGACAGAAGATTGACGGTGAAAAATACAGCTGTGACAGAAGGTGAAAACATTATCCTGTAAGGAGGGTGTCATGGACGCACAGTCCGGCTTCACCGGCGAGACGCTGTTCTCTGGCCTGTCATTGGCCGAACCTCCCCGGCCCCGGCCTTTGCCCGGGCCGAAGCCCCCGAGGCGGCCCTGAGCACGCCCTTCCCGGCCCGGTTCATGACGGAGGCCTTTGCCCCGGAGGTCGAGGAGGCGGCGGCGTTCTACACCGAACTCGAAGACGAAGATTTCGTGGATGCCCTGGACCAGCTCATCAACGAAGCAGCGGCCCGCCAGTTGGCGGATCAGCGGAACTGGTCCTCACTTCCGGCGGAGGCGGACACCCGGGCCTCGCTGGAGGACTGGGTGGAGCCCATTGCCGCCGAGGCGGAACGCGCAATGGACGGCTTCGCCGAACGGCTCGTGGCCGCAGACGTGTACGGTTTGCCGGCCCAGGAGTTTGAACAGCTCCTCGAGGCCGCCAGCAACGAGTCGCAGTACGGGCTCTCCGGCTACGAAGGCTTCATCGGCGGCATTATCCGGGCCGGAAAGAAGCTGGCACGCGGCGCCGTCGGGCTGGTGAAAAAGGGCATCGCGGCCGTCGGAAAAGTCCTTCCCATTGGCCTCCTGCTGAACAAGCTCAAAGGCCTGGTAAGGCCGCTGCTCAAGCGTGTGATCAGTTCCGCCATGAACCGCCTGCCGGCCGGCATCCGGCCGTTCGCCCGCCAGTTGGCGGCCAAACTGGGGGTCGCCGAAGCCGAAGCCGAGGACCCCGCGTCCGCCGAGGGGCTAGCGGAGCTTTTGAACTTGAAGTCGCTTCGTTCCTCTACGCCCCCGACGCCGAGGACGAACTCGGTGAGAGTTTCTCCGAGCCCCGCGAATACGAGTCCGCGGATGCTGTAGCCGCCTTGGACACGGCCCGCGCCAAATTCGCAGACCGGCTCGCGGAACTGCCCGAAGGCAGCAGCCCGGAAGCCGAAATCGAACAGTTCCTGCCCGCAGTCATGGCCGTGCAGCCGCTGATCAAACTCGGCATATCCATCATCGGCCGGCAGCGGGTGGTCAAATTCGTGGCAGGCATCATCGCGGGCCTCACCAAGGGGCTGATCGGCGCCGGACCCGCCAGGATGATCGCGACGCCGGTCGCCGACCTGGGCCTGAAGGTCTTCGGATTCGAGACGCAGGCTGAGTCGGAACGGCTCCTCTCCGGTGAAGCCGTGGCGTCCACCGTGGAGGGCACCGTACTGAGGCTGATGGAACTCCCCGAGAGCGTTTTTGAGGACCAACTGCAGCTCGCAGCCGCTGTGCAGGAGTCGTTCGTGGAATCAGCCGCCGCTTACCTGCCGGACAAGATCCTGCACCACGACCTGCCGGAGCGCGAGACCGCCGGCGAAGGCGGGGTCTGGCTGCTGATGCCGCGGTCAGCACGGCCCCGGTACCGTTACCGCAAATACACCCGGGTCTTCCCAGTGCGGATCAGCCGCCAGGCCGCCCGTGCCATCCTCTGGTCCGACGGCGGCACCCTCGAAGGCCATCTTCTCGACCGCGGCGTGCGCCGGTGGCCGCTCGAAGCCGAGGTGGACCTCTTCGAGGCCATCCCGGGAACCCAGTTCGGCCACCTGACCCAGGATGAAGAAGCGGACGAATCTGTTGCGGCGGACGCCACGGAGTTTCAGCTGCTCACCCCGGATGTCGCCGGGCTGCTCCTCGGCGAGCCTGCCCTCGGCCGGCGTGCCGGGCGGCTCCGGCCATCGGCAGGCAGCGGCCACGAGTTGGCCGGCGCTACTTCCGGATACGGGCGGTTGCCTTGGCGCACGGCAAGGCCAGGCTCCGGCTGGCACGGCGGCTTATGGTGTTGCTGGAACCCTCCAGGCGGCGCCTGAGGGTCCAGCTGAGGATCTCGGAACGCCAGGCCCAGCAGATGCTGGCCATGCTTCAGCCCTCGTCACCGTCCGCCAAGCGGGATCTGCCCTCGGTGCTCGGCGCCCTGCACGGGATCTACGCCACGAAGCTGCCCGCGGTACTGGCGGCCCGGATGGTGCGGCACGGGCTGGCCAAGGACACTGCCGAGGCGGCGGCCCCGGTGGATCGCCTGATGAAGGCGGTGGCGTCGTCGTTGTCCAAGTTTCTGACCCAGCGCGCCGCGCAGCTCGCAGCGGCGGTGGCCGAGCCGCCGGGCGGGGTGACCATCTCGATCACGTTTTCCGAACTGACCAAGGGAAAACTGGGCGGCGAACTCCCGGCGCCGGAGGTAAGTGTGCATTCGGGGTGGAAGTACAGTGGCCAATGATTTCGCGACAGAGCAGTCGGCCCTCGGCACGGAAGTCCGCCACTGGCGTCGGGCCAGCATCGCCCTGACGGATCTGGAGGTGCTGGCCGCGCCCGCGGCCTGGCTGTCGCTGGAAAGCTACCTCGGGCTCAGCATCCGTTCCAGCCTTCGGTCCATTTCCACCTCGGTGGTGGCGGAGGCTGACCACCTGAGCGCGGCCCTGGCCGCTGCCCGCACAGCCGCCGAGCTGCGGGCGGTCCGCACCGGCCTGCTGAAACTGCGGCAACGCTACGAACAGGTGGAAACGGTGCTGGATTTCTACGGTGACGCGGTCAACACCCGCACCAATCCCCGGATCGGCGCAGTGCTGCGCGGCCTCGATGCGGTCGCGGTGGACAGCATGGACCGGGTCCTGCGTCCCCTCGGGATCCCCACTCCCCGGTCCTTACCTACCTGGACAAGGGCATCGGCGCTTCCATCCTGCGATCCGGCGCCCGGCTCTGGGATGCCTCGCTATCCCCGGTGGCCGCGATCAAGATCACCCGGCACAACCTGTGGCGGCCCACCTCGCTGGTCCACGAAACGGGCCACCAGGTGGCCCACCTGACCGGCTGGACCGAGGAACTGGGCTCGGCACTTTACAGCCGCCTTGCGCCGGTTTCCGTCGTCGCGGCCGAGAGCTGGCGGAACTGGGCCAGCGAGGTGGCCGCGGACGTCTACGCATTTGTTCTGCTCGGCTACGCGCCGCTGCCGGCGCTGGCCACAGTGGTGGACGGCCCCAGCCGGAAGGTGTACCGGATGCCGTTCGGCGACCCGCATCCGTTTGGCTGGGTCAGGGTGCTCTTCAACGCAGGTCTCTGCCGGTCCTGGTTCGGCCCCGGCCCGTGGGACGACCTGGCCCGGGCCTGGATCAACCGCCACCCACTCGAATTTGCCTCCCGCGAGGTACAGGAAATCGGCCGGGCAAGCCTGGCCCAACTGCCGCCCTGGCGGATGTCTGCACACGCGCTCCCATGCGGGCCTTCGGCGGTGTCCCAATCACAGCGCTCGCCAATCCCTTGAACGTGGCTCCGGCAGAACTGGCCCGGCTGGCAGAACGGGCCGGAACGTCCCTCTACACCTCCAGCTACCTCGCGCGGCTGGAGGCCATGCGCGTCCTTGCCTTGACGGTGCTGAACGGCAACGCCAAAGCGACCGGCCACGACGCCGTCGAACTTTGGCTCCGACGCATGGGCGGCCCGGCCGCCGTCGCCGCCTGAGACCCCTGAGAGCAACACCGGAAGGAAAGTGACATCGAAATGGAACAGAAGGACACCGGTGCGGCGGCATCACCGGGGCAGGCGAAGCCGGCGGAGGCCAAAGTCACGGCCAGAGGCCCCGCCAAGACCGCAGCCCGGGACACAACGGCCCAGGAAGCCACGGCCCAGGCGATCCGGGATGCCGCCCGCGACTTCAGTAAGGAAATGGCGGAATCGATCAGGAAGTCCTGAATGAGCAGAACGTGCTGTTGGCCCAGCAACTGCGGCTGAAGGAGACGGACATTGCCCTCGTGCAGGAGTTGCTCGCCGAGCGCAGCTCACGGCAGGCGTCTGACGAGGTACTGAGGCAGGAAATCGAAAGGAAGAACGAACCCAGGAAACGGGACAGCCGCGGACCCCGCGTGATCGACGCGGAACCGGAGCAGTTGTTGCTGGCGTTGCAGTTCAATGCGCTCTCCAGCGTTTTGGGCAGCCGGAAACGCACCGGCGTCCAGCAGAAGGACACCCTGATTCCGTCGCCGGAAATCCTGGACAACCCCGGAGAACGAACGCCGCCTTACCTGCTCAAATTCGTGGCACCGTTGCCGCAATCCACCGAAACCGTGGTGGTCAAATTCCTCGACGGCGGGCTGGCCCACGCTCCCGCCAACGAGGTCGGCGACGGATATCTGGGCCTCGATTCAGACCAGGTCCACTTCGTCGAACTGCTTGACGACCAGGAAACTCCGATCGCGCTGGGCATCCCGTTTCGGCGCTGACCACCAGAAACCTTTGGAGGCCCCACAATGTTCCGCACCCTCGCCCGACTGGTGGTTGATCCGACGCTGACAACCCCCAATGCCGTTCCCAACCCCGAAGTGGTGTTTGCCCACAATCCCATCCAGCTGAGCCGGTGGCTGGAAGAAGCCTTCGCCGTCAACGGGTTGGCCAGTTTCCTTCCCGCTCCGCCCACTCTCCCGAGCACGACTACGGGAAACCAGGCTGTTGTGGACGGGCTGAAAATGCCGCCGGGGCTGCTGACCGCGCTGCCTTCCGGCATCAGCCCCGGAACGGTGATCCCGCCCGGATATCAGGAGCCCACTCCCTTGGGCACAACGACGCCGCTGCCCTGGGACCACCTCATCTATGCCTTCCTGCTGGAAAATACCGGAATAGTCGAGATCCTGGGCGAAGTGGTCCGCCGTTACAAGGTGGGTGAGACGCTCGCGCCCCCAGCCTTCCCACGCTGCTTTGGGCGAGGCACACCGAGGAACTTTTCTTCCGGGATCCCCCGGCCTTCCATATCCTCGGAGTCTCCAGCCAGTTGCGGCCGGATGCGCGGGTCAACCGGCGCAACGCGTACTGGCGCATGTTTGGCCGGGACCTGTCCCACCCGCCGCTCGGCGCCCCGTTGGAGGGCCAGCCGTGGAAGCGCGACGTCGGCGCCGGCTCGAACACGCGCTTCTTCGACCTCTGGGAGGAACTGCTGCGGCAGGTCTGGCAGGGCATCCTCAACGACCGGAACCAAGGTGGACCCAACGCCACTGACCGCAGCTTCATCGCGTATCTGTGCCAATCGATCGCCGAGATGCTCACGATGCGGCGCCGCGGCGGCATGCTGGCCCAGGAGGAATACGCGTACGTCACCATGCTCAGCTGGTTCCATCTCACGGTGGAATACGACACGTCCGTAGTCAAGGATCTCAAGGCCGAAGCCGACGCCAACGGTAACCCCGCGGACCGGTTGGCGGCCATCGGGGCGCGTGTGGGGATCACGCCTCCCCGCGAGACCCGGGAACTGTTCGAACTCGCCGGACTGCTGTCCCCGCTCATGTGGTTCATCGAAAACGGGGCCTTCAGCTCAGAAACCAACGCCGAGATGCTCTACCACTCGAATCTGGTCCCCAACCCCGTCGTTGCGGACGCCATGATCCGGATCATCGACCTGTGGCAGTCGGCTACCGGGACCCGGATCAAGGATCCAACGGTCGTCTCGGTCAGCCCTGACGCCAAGCGGCCCACGCAGCCGCTCCGCCTCCCGGAACCGACTCCGACGGCGGCTGCCCCGGTTTTCACCGCACCCTCGCCCAACGGCACGTCGGCCCGGGTCTGACACGGTAAGGAAGACGTCATGGAGGACTACACGGCTACCCAGGTCTTCTCGCTTAACGATGCCGGGGAGACCGAACCCGAACAGCCCAACTGGCCCGTGAAGGAGGACGTCTTCTCCTTCCACGACAGTCCGGCAGCCACCGAAGCAATCAACGAGGGGCTGGCCGCAACAGCGGACCCCAGCGAAGCCTGGCGGGAGGACTACGCAGCGGAGGATACGTACAACGCTTTGACGTGGAACCACCCGGAGCAGGAACAGGAGAACCTCACGTGGCAGGTGCAGGCGGATCTGGCCGAACTTGAAGGGCCAGCCGCCGAGGAGGCTGCCGACGGCGAACTCGAGGGCTACGCTCCGGCCGGTGGCGCGGCCATCGCTGCCGGCCGACTCACCGTGGACAGGCTGCCCTTGCTGCGCCCGCATCGCGGCACTCCCCGGATCTGGCGCTGAAATGGAACAGCATGCCCCGCAGCGGACCGGTGGATATTGTGGTCCACCTCCACGGATACTCCGGCCGCAGGGAGAAGATGACCCTCATCCGGGACAAGGAGCCGGCCAGCGGACTGGACTTCACCGATCCCGCCGATCCGTCGGCTCGCGGACGCACCCGGCCCACCCTGGCCGTACTGCCGCGCGGTCACTACTTCGGCGGCAACAGCGGTGCGGGCTACTCGTTCCCGGAGCTGGTCAAGCCGAACGGGCTCGTGAAGCTGATAGCCGCCGCCCTGGAGGCCTTTAATGCCCGCACCGGCGCCAGTGTCAGCCAGGGAAAACTGATCCTCACGGCCCACTCCGGCGGCGGGGCGGCGCTCATGGCCATCCTCAAACACACCGACCCGGACGAGGTCTTCACGTTCGATGCCCTTTACTCGGACCCCTCTGCCCTGATCCAGTGGGCCAGCCGGCGCCACCAGTCCGGCTCGGGGCCCTGCGGGTCATTTACCGCGGCGGTGAGCCGACGGCCCGCAACAGCCAGCGCGTGGCCAAGGCCCTGAAAGCCCTGGGGTCCTCGCCGGCATTCCGGGTGGAAGCCACCCGGACCGCCCACAATGACATCCCCCGCCGCTTCGGCTGGCGTCTGCTGGCAGACCCGGCGGCAGATCTTGCCAACGCCACGGCGAGGAAGCTGACGTATGGGAAGGAATGGACGAAGACGGCAGTGCAGCTGAAGACCGTAATGCTGAAGACAGTGCCGCTGAAGACCAGCGCGGCGAGTCCGACGCCGGCCAGCTCTACTTCGGCGAGAGCGGGTTCCGCTTCGAGGATCCTTCGGCGTTCTCCGAGACCGAGGGCGCCGAATCCGAACACTACGCAGTCGAAGGTGCCCCAGCGGGTGAGGCTTTCGAGGACGAGGACAGCGAGGACTTCGCCCCCGAGTCCGGCGCGGCCGAGTCAGGTGAGTGGGAGCTGGCGGCGGCGGAAGCCGAGGCCCAGGACATAGGAGAGCATGAGACGTTCCCGTCCGGACAGGCGCTGAGCCCAACCTCGGGGAAGACCGGCCAGGGCGAGGAGCACTGGGATCCCAACGGCACCGGGCTGCCACTCTATGAGACGGGCCCCGCGGTCCGGGGCCTCAAGCTCTCGCCCAACTTCACCGTCGGGGAATTGGTCTTCAGCGGCGGTCAATATGCAGACAAGGCGCGGATTTCCCCACTCCTGGTCGCCGCCCTGCAGAAGCTCCGGGACCGGGTCGGCAGGCCGGTGCGCATCACCTCCGGCTACCGCTCCTGGGACCGCAACGTCGCCGTCTACCGGCGCAGCAATCCCCGAAGAAGCCGACTCTCAGCCGGCACTGCAGCGGACAAGCAGCGGACATCACGGTGGCCGGAATGACGGGTATGGCGATTGCCAAAGCCGCCGTCGACGCCGTGGGTGACGGCATTGGAGTCGGTATCGGCGCCGGTTTCGCCCATATCGACGTGCGAGGGACCTGGACCTCCTGGACGTATCTCCCGGGTGCTGCGGGGAAGGCCGCCGTCGCCGAGATCAACGAATACCGGAGAAACCGCAGTAAGAGTCCGGCACCGGCCCCCGCGCCGCTGAAGTCTGACCGGGCCGCCGGCCGCGTGGTGCGCGGCAGTTTCACGAAATGCGCCACGAGCGAGCAGCCCGGGGCCCGGGCCATGGCGGACCAGTGGCGCCGGCTCACCGGACGCCGCGCCGGTACGTACAACTGCCGAAAGACGGAGGCGGGCACGCCGTCGCTGCACGGCGAGGGCCGGTCCGTGGACCTGCACGGGATGGTGGACCGCCCTCTTGAGAAGGCCCAGGCGGACGCCTATGTCGCCTGGCTGAAGAGCAACGCCGTCGAACTCCAGGTGGCCTACCTGATCTGGAACCACAATCAGTGGAGCTGGGCACGTCGGAACGAAGGCTGGCGGCCCTACCCCGGGGCCAACAAGCACATCGACCACATCCACGTCGACCTCAGCTGGGAAGGGGCCCGCAACCCCAGTCCCCTATTTTCCGGCGCCGTCCCCGGGATCAGCGGATTAGATGCACCACCGCAGCCCAAGCCGCCACCGAACCCGCCGAAGAAGGCCTCGGCAGTGCCCGCGCACGTAGTGGACTTCGTGGGCCGCTACGGCCCGCACGCGCAGCGCTCGCAGGCCAACAGCGGCGTACCGTGGCTCGTGACCCTGGGGCAGGCTGCTTTGGAATCAGGCTGGGGCAAGAAGGCGCCCAGGTTCAACTTCTTCGGAATCAAGGCCAAGGCCTCGGTCCCGGAACCGCAACGGCAACTCCTGCAGACGCGTGAGGTGCTGAGCCACCCCAACGGGAAGTTCCCCAAGGTCATCTCGGTAACGCCGTCAAACGGCCGGTACGTCTACATCGTCTTGGACTGGTTCCGGGCGTACGCCTCGGCGGAGGAGTCGTTCGCCGATCACGGCAATGTCCTGCGCCGGAACGCCCGCTACAGTAAGGCCTTCGAGCACACGGCCGACCCGTACGCCTTTGCCAACGCTGTGGCTGCTGCCGGGTACGCCACCGATCCCAGCTACGCCGCCACGCTCACGAGCGTTATGCGGCTGATCGAACGGGCGATCGCCGCACAATAGCAGTTGCCGGGCGGTAGCGTCCGGGTGGCGGCACCTCCGAGGGCCTGCCAACACGAAGACCGCTTTCCGCAAACTCCGGGCCTTGCATGCCGGCAGTCGCACGGTCACACTTCCAGCTCGGGGCGCCGCTTGGCCATGTCGCTGAGCACAAGGTCGACCGCCGCGGCGGCGACCGCGCCGGCGTCGTCCTCCGGCCGGTCCGGCAGGCGCGGCTCGGCCAGCACCGAGCGGGCGTGGCGCACAAACCGGGGCCAGTCCCCGCCCCGGCGCGGAGCTCGCGCAGCGGGGACAACAGGGCGGCGCGGCGGAGCCAGCCGTCGGGATCCCGCACCCAGCGGTCCAGGACGCTGCCCGCCCGCACCCTGCCGATTGTGTCGAGTCCGGCGATCAGGGGGCCGACGACGTCGACGGCTAGGGGATCCACCAGGGCGGCCATCCGTGCGCTCCGCACGAAGCCCTCGATCCGGGTCAGGTCCGTGTTGGTCAGCAGGCGGACGCTGGACTGCAGGAGGACGACGGCGGCGAGGCGGCGTTCGAAGACCGGCACGTCCCACAACTCGGAGCTGAGGGCGGTGATGTCATCGTGGGTCAGTTCCGGATGCCGGCGCAACGCGTCGCGGACGGTGCCGCGCACGGCTCCGACGGACGCGCCGTAGTAGCGGTGGCCACGGCCGTGCCTCGCCTCGGACTCCTCCGCACGGCTCCACGACGACTCGCGCTGGAGCGCGAGGTCGATGAATTCGCCGGCGTCGCTCATGCGGCCATTCTCCCGCATAAAGGGAAGCTGTGAATTGATGAAGCTGAAGATAAACCCCCTCGCGGGGCGTCAGTCGACGGAGCCACACCGCAACGCAGCCCATCCCATCATTGCTGTCACAGGTGCCCGATAGCGTGTATTTATGGACGGCAAGCAGGGGCCCGACGTGGCTCGACGATCGGTCAATCGCGAACCGGCGGCTGGGGAATCCGGGCGCGGATCCTTTCCCGGGTCAGCGGCCTGCCGACCGCCGGCCCGACGGCGAATCCCCGCGTTGTCTGCCCGTCCGCACTGGCTCTCCGTTCAGTGTCGGAGCGTTGTTCAGTGTCAGAGCATTGTTCGGTGTCGGAGCATTTGATGTCCGAGCGTTTAATGTCAGTGCCCAAAAGTAGAGTTTGATCATGGAAGGCAGGCAGGGTCAGACGCATTTCAGCCGACTGGAGAAATTCAGCCAGCTGAAACAATTCATCCAGCAGGCGCAATTCAGCTAGCCGGCGCCGGTGAGCCGGCAGTGGGGTGCGACTACGCCTCTGCCGGCCTGGCGCTGAGCGGCGACGTGGCTGAGCTGAACGGCGCGCAAATGATTGCTGAGATCCGGGCCCTGGAAGATCAAAAGTCTGCCCTGGCTGCCCGTCAGGCACGTTTGTCCGTCGCGTTCGACCTGCTCCAGCGCCGTGAACAGGCCGACGCCGGGATGCCCGCGGCCGAGCTCGGGGCCGGGGTCGGCGCGCAGATCGCCCTCGCCCGGCGCGAATCCCCGCCAAGGGCGGCCGGCTCCTCGGCCTGGCCAAAGCCCTGGTCACCGAAATGCCCCGCACTTTCGCTGCGTTGGAGGCCGGGCAGCTCAACGAATGGCGCGCCACCCTCCTGGTTAAGGAAACCGCGGGCCTCTCAGCCGAAGGCCGGGCCGCCGTGGACGCAGAGCTCGCCGCCGACACCGGAACGTTCGACGGCGCCGGGGACCGGCGCATCGTCGCCGCGGCCCGGGCCGCCGCCTACCGCCGGGACCCGCGCACCGTCACGCAGCGGGCCAGCCACGCCGCCGCCGACCGGCACGTCAGCCTCCGCCCGGCCCCGGACACCATGTGCTACCTCACCGTCCTGCTCCCCGCCTCCCAGGGCGTCGCGATGTACGCCGCGCTGACCCGGCACGCCGACACCCTCCGCAACGCCGGGGACCCCGCACCCGCGGCCAACTCATGACCGATACCCTCGTCGAACGCACCACCGGCACCCCCGGCGGGATCACCGGCATCGAACTCCAACTCGTCATGACCGACCGCACCCTCCTCCAGGGCGACAGCGAACCCGCCCGCCTCCCCGGCTACGGCATCGTCCCCGCCGCCTGGGCCCGCGACCTCCTCACACGTGGAGGACAAACCACCCGCGCACGCCAGGAACCACAGGGCCCGGCGCGAACAGGCATCGGCCGCGCGGGAGCAGGCGCCGGCGCCGCGCGAACCGCGGGAACGGACACGGGCGCGGACGGGGACACGGACAAAGCCTTCAACGTGTGGCTCCGCAGGCTCTACACCGCCCCCGGCACCGGCGAACTCACCTCCATGGACTCCCGCGCCCGGCTCTTCCCGCCCGGACTCCGCCGCCTGATCCAGGCCCGGGACGACACCTGCCGCACCCCGTACTGCGACGCCCCGATCCGCCACTTCGACCACATCCTCCCCTGGCACCGCGGCGGACCCACCACCCGGGCCAACGGCGCCGGACTCTGCGAAGCCTGCAACCACACCAAAGAAACCCCCGGCTGGCGTGTCCGGCCCCGCCCAGGCCCCAGACACAGCCTCGAGATCCGGACCCCCACCGGCCACACCTACCACTCCACCGCACCCCCACTACCCGGGACGGATACTCCCGTAGCCGTTTCCGGCCAGCAGGCTAAGCTCCGCTACCGCGAGCGCCGCGAGCTCCTGCATCGTTTGAAGACCGACAAACGTGCGCGTCTCAGCAGAGCCCATGCAGCCTGAACGCGTGTGCCGCTCTATGCGCCACGAGAGCACACACGGTCAGGATCGGGGATCGCCTCCCCTACTGCCCGGGGGCCCGGTAGGACGGTGTCTTCTTTGCTGCGTCGTCAAGATCTTCCGGCGTCACGAGCGGCTTCAGGTGCACGTTCACGGAACCCGTCGAATTGATCATGAGAGACAGGGCTGCGGCGTCGGCCGGCTCCGGGACCTCGAAGACCCCCAGCACGTCGGTCTCGCCAAAAGCGTAGTAAAAGGATTCGAGGGATCCTCCCACGGATTTGAGGGCTTCGACCAGCGCATCCCGGCGCTTCGTGCCGCCTTCACGCATGAGGCCTTTGATGCCTTCGCCCACGTAGTTCGCTTCGAACAGATACTTGGCCATGGTTCTTCCTGTCCCGTGATGTCCAGGACTCGGGCTTCCGCAGGTATGTACAAGGCTCTTTGGAGTGAAGGTCCCGGAGTTGGTCCCCGCAATGGGGTTGTGGGCACATCCTAGGCCCACATTCTCGCGCTTACAACGCTCGGTGGAGAGCCCCTCGGCAAGCAGCGAGTAGCGGCCGTGACGCCCGCCGGCAACCCGCGCCCTAGGCGGCCTTCGGCCGGACCACCAGGACGGGGCAGGGCGCGTGCGTGATGATCTGGGTGGCGACCGAGCCTACGTGCAGGCCGGGAAATCCGCCGTGCCCGCGCGAGCCAACGACCACCAGATCGGCGTCCTTGGCTGCATCCACGAGTGCTGACGCCGGCGAATCGCTGTGCACGACCTGGCCGGTGGCTGCCACTCCCTCATCGTCAGCGGTCTTCAGGGCATCAGCCTGGAGCGACTGTGCGATTTGCTCGGGAGAATCCTCCGCCACGATTTCTCCCGCGGCGGTTTCCAGTACCGCCGGAAACCATGCGAGCGGCGGTTTGCTCCAGGCCGTGATCAGGCGAATCTGGCCGTCGCGGAGTTTGGCCTCCTCAATGGCCCACGTCAGTGCATTGTGAGAATTCTCGGAACCGTCAAAACCAACCACAATCACGAAAGAGCCTGTACTGGTCATTTGTCTTTCCATTCCCTAGCTTCGCTGAGCAGCCTGGACTTTTCAGTTTCTGCGCGCTTCAAACCCAGTGTCAAGGAGTCATCCCGGAGCCCGCAGGTTCTTGCGCCGGCGCGGCCCGGGGGTCATCCGTTTTGGGTGAGTCGCCAGCCGGGAAGGCGGTCCTAGGTTTAGGGTATGGGACTACTACGACACCGGGATAAAGAACCCGCGGGTGAGCGTTTTGTCATGCGCGAAAAACTGATGTCGATCGGGGATGACTTTTGGATTGAAGACGGACAGGGCCAACGCGCCTACAAGGTCAACGGCAAGGCACTCCACTTCAGGGACACCTTCGTTCTGGAGGATGTTTCGGGAGCCGAGGTGGCCCGCATCCAGGAACGCAAACTCTCGATCCGGGACAAGGTCGCCATCGAGCGCGGCGGGGACACCGCGGCGACCGTCCAGAAGGCGCTGATCGGGATCCGGGACCGCTTCGCCATCGATGTGAAGGGCGGCGCGGACATGAAGGCACACGGCAACCTTGTCGACCACGAATACAAGATCGAGCGCGACGGCGACACTGTCGCGACGATCTCCCGGAAGTGGTTCCGTGTCCGTGATTCCTACGGCGTCGAAATCACGGCGGGCGAGGACGTCCCGCTCATCCTGGCGATCACCGTCGCCATTGACTCGATGACGACCCGGGGTTAGCCGGACCGTTTCGGACGGGCCGGGCCGACCGCAAAGCCGTCGACGGCGGTGAGTCGAGGCGGTGGAGCCGGCACCGAAGCGGGATTTGGATATTTTCTGGCGGGACTGGTGGGGGAAATGGCGCTAAGAAAACAAACGCAGGGAAGGCAAACGCGGGGACAGCGAACCGGAACCGGTCTCGGCGCGGCCTTCCTGGGACTCCTGGGATACGTCACCGTGAGCGCCGTCTGCGGCGTCCTGGTCGCCGGCCTGGTGGTTCCCGGCATAGCTGCTGCCGGCGTTGCCGGCCGTAATTCGATCACATTCTTCAACCAGCTCCCTTCGGCGCTGACGGTGGATCCGCCGTCTCAGTCCACCAAAGTGCTGACCGCGGACGGGAAACCGATCGCCACCTTCTACGCGGAAAACCGTGTGAAAGTCGGCCTGGACCAGATGTCCCCGTACATCAAAGACGCCATCGTCGCCGTCGAGGACCGGCGCTTTTACGAGCACGCCGGCGTGGACCCGCAGGGAATTCTCCGGGCGCTGTCGACCAACCTGAGCGGTGGCGGCCGGCAGGGCGCTTCCACGCTGACACAGCAGTACGTCGCCAATGTGGTCATGGAGTCCCTCGTGTCCTCGGACCGGGGCGATGAGGTCATCCGCAGCGGGCAGAAAACTGTCGGGGACAAGCTGAGGGAGATGAAGCTCGCCATCGAACTTGAGAAGAAGTACAGCAAGGACCAGATTCTGGAGGGCTATCTCAACATCGTGTTCTTCAACCGGGACGCCTACGGCATTGAGGCAGCTTCCCGCTACTTCTTCAGCACCACTGCCAAGGACCTCACCCTTCCACAGGCGGCCCTGCTGGCCGGAGTGGTGAACAGCCCCAGTTTCTACGACCCCGCCGTCCATCCGGAAAACGCCCTCCGGCGCCGTGATGAGGTCCTGACCAGAATGCTCAGCCAGGGGAAGATCCTGCAGGCTGAATACGACGCCGCCGTCGCCACCGGAGTGGACCTGAAGATCACCCCGGGGAACCAGGGGTGCGCCGGGGCCAACATGGCACCCTACTTCTGCGACTACGTGTCCCATCTCATCCTCAACAACCCGGCCTACGGCGTCGATCTCGCCAGCCGCCAGAAGAAGCTGTACCGCGGCGGCAACCATCACCACCACCCTGGACAGCAGGCTGCAGAGGGCAGCTCAGGTGCAGGTGGACGCCACGGCCGGGGCCAACCCGGACAAGTGGGGTGCATCGCTGGTCTCCGTAGCGCCGGGTTCGGGCAGGATCCTCGCCATGGCGCAGAACACCGTATTTCTCCCCAGCCCGGAAAATTCGATACGCAGCTCAATTTTAACGTCGACTCCAAGGACGCGGACGGCAATGACCTGAACGGTGCCGGCGGGTTCCAGCCCGGATCCACCATGAAACCGTTCACGTTCGCGGAATGGCTCAACGCCGGCAAACCCCTGAATGCCCGGGTGGACGCTTCCCGACGCTCGTATCCGCTCGGTTTCCGGTGGAAATCCAGCTGCGGCAAGGTACTCGGCGCCTACAGCACGGCACAGAAGAGGGCCGGACTCGACGCCACGGACGACCTCCAGAACAACGACGCGGGATACTACCGGACCATGGCCATTGACTACGGGCTCTACAACTCCATCAACACGGCAACCTTCGCGTCGGCCGCCCAACTGGATTTCTGCAACATCCAGAAGATGGTGGACGCCGTGGGGCTCCACAGCGGTTTGGATAACGCCCGGATCAACATGCACCAGCTGGGCAACCTGCTCGGTGCCATCGGCGTCGCCCCGCTCCACCTCGCCAATGCTTTTGCCACGTTCGCCAACGACGGCAAGTACTGCACCCCGATGGCCATTACCAAAGTGACCGACGCAACGGGACAGGCGTTTCCGGCCGAGACCACGGACTGCCACCGCGCCGTCAAGGCCGAGGTGGCGCGGGTGTGAACTCCGTCCTCCAGGACGTGCTTAAACGCGGGTCCGGAGTCTGGATCAAACCCAAGGTCCACACCCAGTTCCCGGTGGCCGCCAAGACCGGAACCTCCAACAACAACGGCGCTACGTGGGTGGTCGGCTACACGTCCGGCATTGCCACGGCGTCCTTCTTCGGAGACGCCTTGGAAGGGCAGAAGCGGCCCGGACAGAACGTCACGATCAATGGCCAGTTCTATAAAGGCATCGACGGTTACATGCTCGCCGGTCCGCAGTGGGCGAATTACATGCTGCAGGCCGCAGGACACTACCCTGCCGCCCCCTTCCCCGCGCCGCCCGCGTCGATGACCAGGCAACAATTGCCCCCGCCGCCCGGATGGATCACCCGGCAGCCGTTCCCCCAGCCGCCCGGGTGGATGACCCAACAGCCATGCCCCGCCGGATGCTGACGGCCGGATTCCGGGCCGCGCCCTATGCCACCGGGCGCGAAACCTCTATTCTCGTGCCATGAGCGCCCAGCCAGCTGACAATTACGATGCATTCCTGTCGAGGTTGGACGCCGCCACAACCAGCCTGAACGCCCGGGCAGCGGCGTTGGACAAGGGTGCACAGCCGTGTCGCTGCTGTTGGGACCCTACGAATCCGGCGTCCGGACGTGGGAAGAACGGCGCCATTACGTCAGCGGGCAACTCGCCGGGCACGCGGGGTCATCCCAGTCATACACCGCGTTGAGTGAACTCCACGACGTGGCCGTAAAGATGGAATCGATGCTTCGCGGCCGGCTACATCACGTCCAGGACAAACTCGCGGTGATGCAGGACCGGCGCGAGGCCATCCACAGGTCATTGCTGGAGCTGGAACTCAGCCGGAAGAAGCTGCAGTCGTCCCGGCTGCTGTCACAGGACCGCGAAAAGCTGAGCACCATTTTTTCATCCCTCGCCGGGTCAACCGTTGCGGTCTCGGCCCTGCCGGATACAGGCCTGCTGGGCGATCTCAGGGAAGCACGCGAGGCAATCATCCTGGCCGAAGCGCTGATGGAATTGAAGGGGTACTAGTCATGGGAAATTCACTGGTCGATCAGCCCCGAAAAGACGCGGTCGCTGTGGTGCGGTGGTCCAAGAAACCGGGTGAGAGTCCGGCGAGCAAGTTCATCAAGTTCAGCGTCTTCGGCTTGATCCTGTGCCTGATCCTGATGACGATCCTGCCCGGCCTCCGAAGTTTCGGCGCCCTTGTGCTGTTCACGGCTTTCTTCGCGATGCTCTTCACGGTTCCCGCGGTTCAGCGCCGGAGGGACTTTATGCGCGGGCTGACCAAAAGGGTGAATGACACGGTCGCCGAGGTGACCAACACCCCGGGTGACCGGCTGTCCGTCAAGGAATTTGAGCGCATGGTCAAGAGCGGCGAGCAGCGACCGCTCCTCGTCAACGGGGTGCCCGGCCTCAACCTGCACGTGGAACGGATCGAGACGCCGGAGAAAGTCGTCCCCGAAAAGTGGCTTGCGGTCATCACTGTGGTCCCCCGGAGAGCGGGACCGACAGTTTCGATCGGTTGGTTGCCGCCGCGATCGACGCCGGACCCGGCACCGGCACCGGCAAAGCTTCCTAAGCCGAAGGGCAGGTGCCAGGGCTACGGTGACGGCCTCAGCACCATCGCCGAGCCGCCCCCGCGCCGTTTGGGCTCCGCCGCTGCGACCATGCGCCCGTCGGGCAGGAATTCAATGGCGGTCGCTGCGCCGATCTCCGCGGCCGAGGTGAACGCGTCGCCCGACGGCGTGAGCGTATGGCCATAGTCTGTGAGCTGCTTTCCGTAGTCGTCGATGAACGCCGGCTCGGCGGTGACATTGGCCGTGTTCCGTTGCGAGGCCCGCGGTGCAGCTATCGCATCCGCGATGCCCATACCCAGGTCCACCCGGTTCAGGATCGTCTGCAGGACGGTGGTGATGATGGTCGATCCGCCGGGCGAGCCGAGGGCGAGGAACGGCTCGCCGTCCTTGAGGATGATGGTCGGCGCCATGGACGAGCGGGGCGCTTCCCCGGCTCGATCCGGTTCGGGTCGGCCTCGTTGTACACGGTGGAGAAATCCGTCAGCTCATTGTTGAGCAGGAAGCCGCGGCCGGGGACCACAATGCCGGACCCGCCGGTCTGCTCGATCGTGAGCGTGTAGTTGACCACGTTCCCCACCGGTCCGCGACCGTCAGGTTGGTCGTCGAGATGTTCTCGGTGTCCTTCTCGTCGGCCGGCGCCGCGACGGAGGCCGGGCACACGCCGTCGTACGCGGACGCGTCCCCGGCGCCACGGGCTTCGTGGCTGCATCCAGCGGGTCGATCAGGCAGGCGCGTTCCTTGCCGAACAGCGGGTCCGTGAGCGCGGCGGCCGGGACGTCTCCGAATGCCGGGTCGCCGACGTATTTGCCGCGGTCGGCGAAGGCCAGCGCGCTCGCTTCGAGGTAGTGGTGCAGGGCGCCGGTCCTGGACATCCCGGAAAGGTCGAACGTGTCCAGGATGTTCAATGCCTCGCCGGTGGTAGTGCCGCCGCTGCTGGAGGGCGCCATGCCGTAGACCTCCAGGCCGCGGTAGTCCACTTTGTGGGCTCCTGGTCCAGGGCGCGGTAGGCGGCGAGATCCGCGGTGGTCAGGTGACCGGCCGGGACGGGCAGCTTTGTCCGGGCAGTCTTGGGCGGAGCCTGGACCGTGGCCGCGATCTCGGCCGCGAGCGGGCCGTAGTAGAAACCGTCCGTGCCCTTCCTCGCGAGGAGCCGGTAGGTCTCGGCGAGGTCATGGTTCTTGAAGACACTGCCGACGGCGGGGGCATCGCCACCGGGCAGGAAGAGGCTGCTTGTGGAGGTGAACGCCCCGAAGCGGAGCTTGTTGTCGAGGGTCTGCTGGCGGAAGGTCTTGTCGACCACAAAGCCGCGGGTGGCCACCTTGATCGCCGGCTTGAGGGCATCGCGAAGGCGCATCGAGCCCCACCGGTCGAGGGCCCGCTCCCACGTGGCCGGTGTTCCCGGGACCCCGACGGCGACACCACTCGTGACCAGTTCGGGAGTGAAGCGGTAGGGCTGCCCGGTCGTTTTGTCGATAAACGCGTCCTTGGGGATGGCGGCCGGTGCCGTCTCGCGGCCGTCGATGGTGCCCACCTCCCCGTATCCGCATCGTAGAACACGAAGTAGCCGCCACCGCCGATCCCGGCGCTGTAGGGTTCGGTCACACCGAGGGTGGCCGCGGCGGCGACAGCCGCGTCCGCCGCGTTGCCGCCTTTGCGGAGGACTTCGATCGCCGCGGCGGAAGCCTCCGGGTCCACGGTGCTCACGGCACCGCCGTACCCGGTGGCCGTCGCGTCCTTGACGGTTTCCCTCGGATCGGCGAACGCGGGGCTGGCGACGGCGCCGCCCGTCAAGCTGATTGTCAGTGCCGCAGTGACGGCAATGAGTCGACGTGTCACATGTGCCATGGTCGCTCCCGAATTCGCGTGATTCGTGTTGACAGATTTTGTCACGCTACTACGCGGCGACGCGAGACTCAATACGGGCATCTACGGGAACCGCCGCGACACGCCGGGCCGGCGCTGGCCGCGTGCGGGCGTGACCAGGCTCTCATTGTTCCACGGATGCGGGCGTGGCGGCAGGTTGTCCCGGCAGGCCAGGGACCGGAGGCCTTTCCCTCGCCAATCTCCCGCCTTACAGAACTTTGGGCATGTGGAGAAATGTTTCGCGGCAGGAAATTCGGATTAGGCGGCGCAAACTTCTTCTTGGCAGAATTTGTGGCTTGTGTGCGGGTGATGCCCGTACACGATTTTGCGGGAGCGCTTCCGCGATGATTCCAGCCACCACAGGGAGCACCATGATTTCCGTAAGCCGGGTCTCGAAGACCTATGGCTCCGGGGCGGCGGCGGTCCGGGCGCTTGATGACGTCTCGCTGTCCGTCAATCGCGGCGAGATTTTCGGCGTCGTTGGCCAAAGCGGCGCCGGCAAAAGCACACTGATCCGCACGATCAATTCCCTGGAGCGTCCGGATTCGGGCAGCGTCCTTGTCGACGGCCGGAAGATGACCACCCTCTCCGGTGCGGACCTCCGCGCGGCACGTCACAACATCGGCATGATCTTCCAGCACTTCAACCTGCTCAGCAGCAGGACCGTGCAGGCAAACGTGGAGCTCTCCCTGGAGATCACCGGCGCGGGCCGCTCCGCCAGACGGGCCCGGGCACTGGAAATCCTCAAGCTCGTGGGCCTCCACGGGAAGGCCCACGCCTATCCCGCGCAATTGTCCGGCGGACAGAAACAGCGCGTCGGCATCGCCCGTGCCCTGGCGTCCAGCCCGTCCGTTCTGCTCAGTGACGAGGCGACGTCGGCCCTGGACCCCGAAACGACCCGGCAGATCCTCGACCTCATCCGCCAGCTCAGCAAGGACCTGGGCCTGACGGTACTGCTCATCACGCACGAGATGGACGTGGTCAAGCGGATTTGCGACTCCGCCGCCGTCATGAGCGGCGGACGGATCCTGGAGCAGGGGCCCGTCGATCAGCTGCTGACCACGGAGAAGTCGCTGTTGGGCCAGGCCCTGTTCCCCCTGGGCGAGATCCCGGAGACCTCGAGTGCAGTCGTCGAAATCACGTTCAACGGCGTCACGACGGACCGGCCCGTCATCGCCCAGCTGGCGCGCAAGCACGGTATCGACGTCGGCATCCTGGGCGCCGCGGTGGAAACCATCCACGGACGCCAGACAGGACGCACCCGGCTGGAGCTGCCCGGCGACGAGCGGACCGTCGCCGGCGCCGTCGAGGATCTGCGTTCCCAGGGACTCTTCGTGGAGGTAATCAAGTGATCGACCGCAATGACCCGTATTTCTGGTCGGACCTCCTCGACACGATCCTCAAGGGGACGGGTGAGACGTTCTACACGGTGGGCCTGAGCCTGCTGTTCACCGTCATTTTCGGCCTGGCCACCGGCGTCCTGCTGGTGGCCACCGAGTCCGGCGGCCTGCTGTCCAAGCTCTTCGGCAGCCGGGCGCTGGGCTTCTTCGTCAACCGGATGCTGGACGTGGTGGTGAACATCGGCCGGTCCGTCCCGTTCATCATCCTGATGATCCTGCTCATTCCGTTCACCCGCCTGCTGACGGGGTCGTTTATCGGGCCCACCGCGGCCATCGTCCCGCTCACCATCGCCGGCATTCCCTTCTTCGCCCGGCTGGTGGAGATCGGCATCCGCGAAGTGCCGGTGGGACTCGTCGAAGCCGCGCAGTCTCTGGGCGCCACCCGGTGGACCATCCTGACCAAGGTCATGGTGGCCGAGGCCGTTCCGGCGCTTGCCCTTGGCCTGTCCACGACGATTGTCGGGCTCATCGGCTACTCCGCCATGGTGGGCGCCGTGGGCGGCGGCGGCCTTGGCGACGTGGCCTTCCGCTACGGCTACCAGCGCTACAGCCCTGAGTACATGTTCGGCGTCGTTATCCTCCTGGTCCTGCTGGTGCAGGTGTTCCAGTCCCTCGGCAACTTCGCGGCGCGGCGCCTGTCCCACCGGTAGCCCGCCCGGCAAATTTTCCTCCTACACATTCCCTCCCGCGAAAGAGTTCCCATGTTCCGTTCACACGTCCTGAAGGCCGCCGCCACCGGCGTGGCCGCCATCCTCGCCCTCTCCGCCTGCGGCGCGAGCCCTCAAGCACCCCGGCCGAGACCATCAAGGTGGGCGCCCTGGCGGTGCCGGCCGGGGACATGCTCAAGCACGTCCAGCGGGAGCTCGCCGCCAAGGAGGGCCTCACCGTCGATTACAAGGAATTCAGCGACTACAACACGCCCAACCCGGCCGTGAGCGACGGCGACATTGACGCCAACCTCTTCCAGAACACCACGTTCATGGAGACCTACAACAAGGCCTCCGGCAAGGACCTGGTCAGCGTGGGCAAGGTCTACCTGCCGCCGATGGCCCTCTACTCCAACGATGTGGCCAGCCTGGAGGAACTTCCCGACGGCGCATCGGTGGCCATCCCGAACGACCCCACCAACGAGTCCCGCGCCCTGAAGCTGCTGGCGTCCAAGGGCCTGATCGAAGTCAAAGAGAACCCGATCACGCTCAAGGACGTCACCGCGAACCCGAAGAACCTCGAGTTCACGGAGATCGAGAACGCCAGCCTGCCGCAGGCCCTCAACGACAAGGACGCCGCCATCGTGACGTTGGCTTTCGCCCTTCCCGCCGGGCTGAGCGCGGACAAGCAGCTGCTGGTCGAGGGCAAGGACAGCGCGTACTACAACGTCCTGGCCGTGAAGGCCGAGATGAAGGACGATCCGCGGGTGCAGAAGCTTTACAAGATCCTGACCTCGCAGGACATGAAGGATTTCGTGCAGACCAAGTTCAAGGGCCTGGTGATTCCGGCCAGCTGACCGGTACCTGCGGGGCGCTGCGCTGCGAGATACCCGTTAACGCAGCGCCCCGCGGCAGGCTGCCGCCAGGGCGTCCCGGTGCCCGTCCAGCCAGGCGAGCCGCTGGTCCTCCAGACGGATCTTCTCATAGTCGTTCGCGGACAGGGTTTCCCCGTCCCGGACGCGTCCGCGCCGGCCCAGGCCGCGCTTCAGCCGTTTGGCCTCCAGCAGCAGCGGCAGCGCCTCCAGCTCCGCCGACGTGGGGCGTACGTCCCAGCTGTAGGCGGCCAGCAGTTCGGTGACCCGGCCGAGGTCAAGCGCCACCTTGTTGCCGTCGTCCCCGTCGCGGGTGTAGACCTTGCCGACGTCGTGAACGGCGACGGCGAGATCCAGCACCCGCACGTCCTGGTGGGCGCTGTCGAAGTCGAGGACCCCACCACCTGGTCGCCGTCGAAAACCAGGCTGCCGCGGCGGGCGCCGCCGTGCACCACCACCCGCGGCAGTTCCGGCAGCAGACCGGACAATCCCTCCACAATGCGCTCGGTCCGGCTTAGCAGGGCCGGGTCCACCCCGGCTCCGCGGCCCGGATGCGAAGCTCCGTGAGCACGGCCGGCTCCGCGACCTCGGCAGGCAGGTCGGCGACGGTCCGGTGGTAGCGGGCGAGCGTTCGGCCCAGCGCCTGCACGTGCGCCAGCGAGCCTCCGTCGAACGGGTCTCCTCGATGCCCCGGGTGGCGATCCACCACCGGCCGGAAAGCCCTGCATGATCGGCGCCGGCGCTGCTCGGAACCACTTCCGGCGCCGGGAACCCCTGTCCCGGAGGAGCCGCATCAGGCCCAGTTGCCCGACGAGCTCGTCTATCGGCTTGGCCCGGTAGGAGCGGCGCAGGTAATGGATGCCGTCCGCGGCGGCCACCCGCAGGTGCTCGTTCTTGCCTCCTGGGACCAGGTTCACCGAAGTCCAGCCACCCAGAGGCCACAGACCGGCGAGCTCGGCCAGCGGCATGTCCTGCCCGGCACGGTCCAACAGTGTGCCCGCCGGTAGGGTCATGCCCCGGCCCGTCCGTCCGCCACCCTGTAGAACTCGTCCCGGTAGAGCCTGAAGTCGGCGTTCCCGCCGTCGCGCCAGTCTGCTTCGCCCGTCTTGACGCCGCGGTTGAGGCTGTGGAGGATGTATCGCGCCCAGTGGAAGCGCAAGTTTTGCAGCCGGTCGCCGCGGCTGGCGGCCCGGTAGGCGTCGAGGAACTCGGCGCTCGGCCGGTCCGCCCGCCCGACGTCACCGGTGGTTTCGTAGACGCCGACGCGCAACCGGTGCAGGAACTCGGCGACATCCCGTGAAGGGTCCGCGGGAGCGCTGCGGTCCAGGTCGATGACGGTTACGGTGTCCTCGGCCAGGAAGACGTGGATCGGCCGGTACTGCCCGTGGCTCTGGGCCAGGATGCCGTCCGCGGTGCTGTGGGTGAGGCCGTCCAGACGGTCGAGCATAGCCAGGCCCGTGTCGAGGAAGGCCGGCTTTTCGGCCGCCACCTTGGCCAGGCGCTTGGCCAGGCTTGTCAGCTCCCCGTCACCAGGAGTGACTGCGGCGGCCCGACCCGGAGGTCCGCGCCATGCAGATGGGCCAGCCACGCCCCCGCCCGGGCGCAGCCCGCGGCAAGCTCAGCGCCGTCCGCTCCGTCCGCGGCGATCAGGTCGGACAGCGGCTTGCCCGGCGCGCCGCGGCACAGGAGGACTTTCTCCTCCGCGTGCCACGCCAGCGGTTCGACGGCCTGGAACGGGGAGCCCGCCCCCAGCCCGGCGAGACGCAGGGCCTGCAACTTCGTGTGGACCGCGGGACCGTCCTCGAAGGGAAACAATTTGGCGAAAACGGGGCGCCGCCGCCGAGCTCCACCTGGACCGTTGCTGCCCCGGTGCCGTCGAGCTGGATCACCGTCGTTGTCCACGTCCCGCCGGCCGGCACGTCCGCGCCCAGGTGGGGCCGGACGTACCGCTCCAGGAACTCCGGGGTGCGGACCCGTTCCGCACGATCGACCTGTTCCTCCATTACTTGACGGTGCTGCGTGCGGATCTGGGTGCGGTTCATGCATCCTCCTTCATGGTGAAGATTTGCTCTGTTGCGGCGTCGCAGGGCGAGGCGGCGTGGCGCCCGTAGCGGACTGCCCCGCCGTTGGGGACCGTCCAGGGTCCGGTGATCCCCTGGAGGAGGCACATCTCGGTGTAGAGGCCTCCCGCCTCGATGAGCCGGCGGTGTGTGCCGCGTTCCACTACCCGTCCCGCGTCGATAACCACAATCTGGTCCGCGGCCATCGCGGCCGCCATCCGGTGGGTGATGATCACCGTGGTCCGTCCGGACGTGACCTGCCGCAGCGCGCGCAGCACGGCGTCCTCGGAGCGGGCGTCCAGTCCGGTCGTGGGCTCATCGAGCACCAGGACCGGGCAGCCCTGCAGGACGGCACGCGCCAGCGCCAGCCGCTGCCTCTGACCTCCGGAAAGCGTCGCCCCGCGCTCGGCCAAGACCGTGTCGTAGCCGTCCGGCAGTGCCTGCACGAAGTCGTGCGCCTGGGCTGCCCGGGCGGCGTGTTCCACCTCGTCCGCGGAAGCGTCGGGACGCGCATAGGCGATGTTGTCCCGCACGGACGCCCGGAACAGCAGGGCATCCTGCGTGACCAGCCCCACCTGGGTGTGCAGGCTCGCCCCGGTCAGATCCCGCAGATCCGCGTCGTCCAGGAGGACACGGCCGCTGGTGGGGTCCTGCAGCCGGCACAGCAGGGCGGCGATGGTCGACTTCCCCGCCCCTGTGGGCCCGACAACCGCAAGGGTGGTGCCCACCGGCACGCACAGATCGACGTCCTGCAGGACGGGGCGCCCGGAGGTATAGGAGAATCCGACGCCGTCGAGGCTCAGCGTCTTCTGTGGCGGGCCGGCCGGGACAGCGCCGGGTTTGTCCTGCACCGCCGGCCGGCGATGGAGGGTATCGGCGATGCGGGCGGCGCGGACGCCGGCGCGGGTCAGCTGGGCCGGCAGCTTGGACAAGGACCGCGTGGGTCCAAAGAAGTCACGCAGGTACGACGTGAAGATCACCAGGTCGCCGGGGGTGAGGGCACCCGCCAGCACGCGTTGGGCCCCCAGCCAGACGAGGCCGGCGATGGCCACGGCCACCACCGCGTCAACCGCGGCGCCGAAAGCGGCGCTGGTGCGGGCGGAACGCAACACTGCCGCGACCGCAGCGTCGGAATGGCCCCGGAAGCGCCGGGACTCGTGGTCCTCCCGCCCGGTGGCCTTGACCAGCTTGACCGCCACCAGTGACTCCTGCGCCACCGCCGCCAGTTCGCCCTCGATCGCGCGGGAGTCCTGCTCCACCGCCCGGATGCGGGCCCGGAAGCTCGCGACCGTCAGCAGGAGCAGGGGCAGCACCAGCAAAAGCGCCACGCTGAGCTGCCAGTCCAGGACCAGCAGCACGCCCGCCATGCCGGCCAGTGTGAGCACGTTGGTGGCGGCGTCGACGAGCGTCACGGTGAGCAGCGCGCGGACCTTGTCGACGTCCCCGGTCAGGCGGGTGGTCAGTTCACCGGTCGGCGTCCGCTCGTGATAGCTCAGCGGCAGCCGCTGCAGGTGGTCGTACAGCTTGGTGCGGATGGCCGCGGCCACCCGCTCGCCCACCACGGTCTGGGTGTAGCTCCGCGCGGCCCCCACCAGGGACTCCAGGATGGCGATGCCGGCCAGCGCGACGACGACGAGGGCGAGGATCTGCTGCACGTCCTGGCCGGTCGAGTCGGTGGGGAGCAGCACTTCGTCGAAGAGGAACTTCAGCGGCCACGGCTTGAGCAGCGCCACCCCCGTACCGGCAACGGCCAGCAGGCCGGCCAGCACGCAGCCGGGCCACTGCGGCTTCAGGAACGGTCCGAAGGTCCGCATGATCACCCGGGCGCTCATCACCGGAATGGCGGTAGCGCCAGGCGGACGAGGATGAGCCCCCGCCCCGTGACGCTTGTTCCGGGTGCCGGATCCGCTCACCGGGACCCTCCTCCCGCAGTGTCCTCCACCGCCGCTTCCCAGGCGTCCAGCCAGTCCGGCACAAACGAGGAGTCGCTGACCGGGCGGACCAGGAGCCGGTAGAAAAGCACCTCGGCGAAAGTCCGGGCAACATACGCAGGAGCGGACCGGACGGCACCGGCGTCGCCGCCGCCGTCGGTGTAGCCCGCCAGGAAGGCTTCCACCCAGGGAGCCGCGGCAGCCAGGTTCCCGTGCCGTGAGGCGCCCATGGTCAGGGTCTGCCCGATGAAATGGCCGAGGTCCCGCGCGGCGGGGGCCAAGGCGGCCCGGTCGAAGTCGATGACCACTATCCGGTGCCGGTCCAGATGGATGTTCTTGGGCTGGAAGTCCCCGTGGGTCACGACGTGGGGGCCGCCGGCGCTGGGGTTGGCGCTGCGGTTGTCGACACAGCCCAGCCCCGCCAGGGTCGCGGCCGTGAGACGGTCCAGCCGGCCGGCGGCCTGCGGGAGCAGGCCGGCGAGCGCCGTCGCGTACTCGGTGAGCTTGAGCCGTTCGAAGTCCGGCGGCAGGTCCGGCACGTGCACGCCCCGGACGCTGTGCAGGCGCGCGAGCCAGCGTCCGGCCCTGCCGGCTTCGGGTGCGGCGGCCCCCAGGTCGTCGTCGAGGAGTGAGTGGAGCGTGGTGGCGGCGCCTCCTCCTGCGCGAGGAGCTGGCGGGCCGGGTCGAATCCGTACGGGGCGGGGACCTGGTGCTCGGGGCCGTCAAGGCCGGCATCCCGCAGGCTGGCCAGCAACCGCCACGCCTGCTCGCCGCCTCCCGCCCGATAGCCCTTGCCGATCACCGCCAGCGGCGACGGCGGACCTGTTCCGGACTCGACGGCGACCGTCCACCGGACCACCGGCCGGCTGCGGGAGGCGTGCACGACCGCCGTCGTGAGTACCTGCACCCGGCCCGGCGGCAGGGCATCGAACGGTGGCGGCGCGACGAGCAGCGACTCGGCGATCGCGAGCCGCTCAGCCCGCCGTGTGCCGTCAGAGGTGGCCGCGACGGCACCGGCGCGGGTGCTCATCCCCGGTCCCCCACCGGGTGACGAACCCGGGCGTTGCGGCGAGTCGCGTCGTCGGGAGTCTCATCGTCGGGAGTCTCGTCGTGAGCAGTCAGGTCGCGGGCGTTCACGTCGCGGGCGGTCAGCGCGGCGAGCCGGTTCCTGCCCGTCTGCATGGCCTGCACCGCCGTCTCGTCGTCGATGTCGCCTACCCCGATGAGCAGATGGAACAACCGTGCCTCGGCGCGGAGCTGCACGAGCATGCCGTGACCGGGATCGGGCCCGGCGGGGGCGGACCAGGCGGTGTCCTCGTCGTCGGCCAGGGCCATCCACACCTCCGTCCCATGGTTGCTGGCGCCCCGCCAGGTCCGGCCTCCGGGGCGCTGCAGCCCGGCCGCCCCGTGGCGGAGCAGCGCATAATAGTCGGGCGACAGGCACGACTGGACGCTGATCCCCGGTGCTGACGGCGGCAGGTCGTACGCCACCAGGAGCGCCGGACTGGTGTTGTCCAGCACGATCCGCTTGCGGAGCCCGTGCAGCGGGCTGCCCGCCTGCACATTCACCAGTTCCACCCGGACCACCCCGTCCCCGCCGTGGAGGCGCACCTCGTAGCGGTCATGAACTCCCCGACGTCGGCGAGCCCGCCGGGGTGGTTGCCCGGGACGTCCATGTAGCGGTTGAGGTCTTCCTGGCGGTTCCAGTCGTCGGTGGGGTTGCCGATCACCAGCACGCCGCCGTCCGGACCGCGGCACGCCAGGTAGACCAGGCGCCCGCCGCACGCCGGAGACAGGACGGCGAAGAGGTGCTCGCTCCGGAGGACCAGCTCGTCCGTGCCGTCATCGTCGATGTCGACAAGTTCGGCACCGAGCGCGCGGGCGGTGCCGCCGAACCACCGGGCGGCGGCGGCCAGCACAACGGCGGCGCGCCCGTGGCTCGCCACCGCCTTGGCCCAGGCGGCCGGCGGCCGCTCCGGTTGTTCCGTGTCGTGCCATGCCGTCTCGTACCCCGAAGCCAGCAGGTGCTTCCAGGCCAGAGCGGTCAGCCTTGGCTCGGCGCCCGCGGCTTCCGCGCCGGACACCGCCCGGCGGGCCCGGTCCAGGTGGTCCTGGTACGGGCGCCAGGCGCGGTCCTGGCCCCATCCCCGGTAGTCTTCCCCGCGTGCCAGTCCTGGGCCAGTTCCACGAACGTGCCGCGCTCCACAACCCGGACACCGGGGACCCGACGGCGCTCGCGGAGCCAGGAGGGCAGATCCACCGGCAGCAAGTTCGGCTGGGTGGCCAGCCAGCGCAGGAACTCCTCGTACTGTCCGAGGGCGCTGGGATGCCACGGACCCACCCCGGCACTTTTCTCCATATCGTCGGCGTACACCAGGACGGTGTCATCGCCGGGAGCGGTGGGGAGTTCGGCCGCGCGGGACAGGCTGCGCCAGCGCCTCCGGTCGTCCGGAGGAATCCAATACCGCAGCCGCGTGGACATTGGCACCACCTGCAGGCCGTTGCCGCCCTCGATGCGGTAGGGGCGCAGGGCGTCGGCCGGAGGAGGACTGGCAGGGTCGGCGCCGTCGAAGTCCGCCCGGTCGCTGCCGCCGTGGGCGCCGTCCGTGGGATAGAGCAGCCGGTCGTCGAGAAGGACGTACCGGTAGCCGCCGTTGGGCAGGGCCGGGTCGGTCAGGAGCCCGGCAAGGCGCTCGGTGTCCCACACCCGTTCGGGGATCCAGCAGATTTCCAGGTCCTCCGGCGCGCAGCCCAGGTGACGACGGTAGAGCCAGAACAGCTCGTGCAGCTGCCGCCGGTTGAACTCCGGGTCGAAGGAAGTGAGGACGTTCTCGGAGTAGGTCCCGCCGACGAGCGAAAGCAGGCCGAGGTCGCGCAGCCGGCGGACGTCGGCGAGGAACCCGGGGTGGTGCCAGGCGACGGCTTCGACCATGGTTCCGGACAGGTGGAGGGCCACCGGGGTGCGGTACTTCTCGTGCAGCTTCAGCAGCGCCGCGCAACCGGTCACGATCGACGTGAGGCCCTCCCGGTCCCGATAGCCGTCCGTGACCAGGAACTGGTTGGCGTGGTGGACCAGCGCCAGGGGAAGCGGAGCCGGACGCGGCCTCGACCGGGGCGTTCTGGCACCGGATACTGTGACGCCGGGACTTGTGGTGCCGGGCCGCGCTGGGTCCCGGTCGGCGTCGGCGTCCCGGACGACGTCGGCGTCGCGCCGCGAGCGGACGGCCTCGTCGTACAGTGCGACGTACTCGCCGGCCGGCGCCCGCCAGGAGAAGTCCGCTTCCATCACCCGCTGCTGCAGCCGGCGCCATTCGGGCACTCTCCGGTAGACGGCAAGTGCGCTATCTACGGCCGACAGCATTGACGCGACGCGGCGCTGGACGAAGACGAATCCCAGCCCGGTGGCGGGATCCTCGGCATAGTCCTTCACCGTGTCCGCGAGGCCACCGGTCCGGCGCACCACGGGGATGGTGCCGTACCGCAGGGCGATCAGCGGTGTCAGCCCGCAGGGTTCGAAGACCGACGGTGCCAGGAAGAAATCCGAACCTGCGTAGACCTGGCGGGCCAGGGATTCCCGCGACGTGGGATGGAACGCCACGCTGCCGTGGAAGCGCCGGGCGGCGGCCTGCAGCTCACGCCGGTACCGGGGCGCGCCCTCGCCCATCACCACCACCTGGGCCCCGCGGGCGACGATCTGCTCCAGTGCCGAGGACAGCAGGCCCACTCCCTTCTGCGATACCAGCCGGGCGACCATGCCGAACAGCGGACGGTCCGGCGCGCGATCCAGGTTGCTGATCCGCTGCAGGACATCCTTGTTCGCGCGCTTTCCGACGGCGAACGAGCCGTCGTAGCGGGCGGCGATCCACGGGTCGTACCGGGGTTGAACTCCTCGTAATCGATGCCGTTGAGGATGCCCCGGGCGGCGTCCCCGCGATCGCGCAGCAGTCCGTCCATCCCCGCGCCCTGGGCCGGGGTGAGAATTTCCCGCAGGTAGCGGGGGCTCACGGTGTTGACCCGGTCCGCGAAGGCGATGCCGCGCTCCAGCATGGTTCCGGCCGGGGGCAAGCCTGTCAGTTTGTCTGTGGCGGCCCCGACCCGCCCCTGATAGGCAATGTTGTGGATCGTAAAGACGATCCCGGTGCGCTCCAGCGCACTCCTGTGCGGGCCCTGCCGGGCGTCCTGGGCCACCAGCCCGCAGTGCCAGTCGTTGCAGTGGATCACGTCGGGACGCCACCCGTCCTGCGCCGCCAGTGTCGTGATGGCCTTGGAGAACAGCACGAAGGGCATGACGTCGTCGTCGTGGTAACTGTACGGAACCTCGCGGTCGAACCACCCCGGAATGTCGAGCGCGAAGACGTCCACTCCACCCAGCGGCGGCAGACGGCGGACCACCACGCGCTCGGCGATGGGGCCCAGCGGCACCTCGAACGTCTGCACCTGGTTCCCGCCGAGCCCCCGATACCCCGGGATGACCAGACGGACATCGAAGCCGAGCTCGGCGAGCCGCTTCGGCAGCGCACTGCTGACGTCGGCCAGCCCGCCCACCTTGACGAACGGATACGCCTCGGCGCTGGCAAACAAGATGCGCCGCGTTTGTTCCGACGGGGCCCCGGAGCGGACTTCGTCGACGTCGGGCAGCCCCTCGGAGCGGGAAGGCCGAAGCTTTATCGGCGGCAGCAGGCCGTGGCCGCCGGTAAGCGCGGTGTCCATCGCGGGGGTCCGAGAGTATTCGAATGGAGCAGGAATCTGCATGGGTCCACCTCACTCCAAGGCGCTGAAAATGTCCTTCAGAGTTTGTTGTGTGGAGCAAGTCTTGTCCCGCCCGAAGAGGGGTGTCAACATCTAAGCGAAAGGTTACAAGGCCATACAGATGAACATTGCACCAACTTCTCACGTTCGCCCGTGGGGCCGGAAAAGCGCGCTCTGTTCCTGCTGCGTCCGGGTGGCTATGCGTCCGTTCTGCCCGACTCCGGGAGGCTCCCGATGATGGCGAAAATCAGCGCCATGTAGACGATGAAGAACACCACCCACAGGATGAATAGGCCAATCCCCACCCAGCCAAGCACCCGCCCCTCGGACGCCGGCACACCGAAAGCCTCCGCCTTCTTCGACTGGACTATCGCCAACGGTCCAAACAACGCCCCCAGACTGAATATCGCCAGGATGCCGAACACTGTGGCCAGCCGGGCGTGCCGCATGCCTTCGATGTACCACCGCAACTGCCCCATCGTCACTGGTTGCTGATCCGGGTGCTGATAGGCGAATTGTGGTCCGTACTGGCTAGTTGACATGGGTCCCCCTGGTATTTCGTCCGGTATTTCGTCGTGCTCGTGACAGTTGCCGTCACAGCATATGGCGTTTGAAGCAAAAAGATGCCCGCTTTGAGCGTGCTAAGTCAGACGTGCTGATCTACCAGAACCGGGTTGCCGTCGGGGTCCACGACGATGAAACTCGACGGCCCGGTGGTTCCCTCGTCCGCTTCCGAAAGAAACTCTGTGCCCGTGGCTTTGAGTTCCCGCTGGAGTTCGCGCACATCGGTGAATGAGTCGAGCGCCTCCGCATTCTGATTCCAGCCCGGGTTGAACGTGAGCATGTTCTTCTCAAACATTCCCTGGAAGAGGCCGATGACGGTCTCACCGTTCTTCAGAATTAGCCAGTTCTGGGTAATGTCGCCGCCGTGGTCCGTAAATCCAAGATTTTTGTAGAACGCCGCGGACGCCGCGATGTCTTTAACGGCCAGGCTGATCGAAAAGGCGCCGAGTTGCATTTTGTTGCTCCACTCTCCAGAACGATGAATTTTACCGATGATAGCCCGGACGGCCGGCGGAAGCTGCGCGCCGCCGTCGTCCGCCAGAACTCGCGGGCGCCAACCGTGCCGGTCTGAGGAAGGGCCCAAAGCCCCTGATCATATTCGGGAGCTGGCTCTATTCTGACAGGGCGTCGTGGTTCCGGAGCTGCTTCTCGATCCCATCTGCCCGTTACGCACTTTCCTGCTCCACCCTCATGATTCGAGGTCCTGCAGCTCACCCCACATTCCCGGCGGACGCGCCCAAGGCCGCCTGACGTACCTGGAGGGGACAAGAAAGGAAACGGACTATGGCCACCTACGAGTACCGCTGCTCCGATGGCTCACTTTTCGAAGACTCCTTCCCCATCGGGGAGGCCCCGGACGCGTTGCCCTGCCCCTCATGCGGGAAACCATCCCGTCGGCTGATCAGCGCCCCACATCTTTCCAAAGCTGGCTCCCCTGCTTTCCGGCTCATTGACTCCACCAATCGCAGTGCAGCCGAACCAGAGGTCGTGAATTCGCGGATTCCCGGCACGCGCCGCCGTGTCCAGCCATATTCATCCAACCCGTTACATCGGAAATTGCCTCGACCCTAGCGAGCAACGAAGCGCGCGCCAGTCAAAGGAGATGAAATGCCAGCAAAGATATTCACCCTGGACTCCAGCAAGAAGTTCGAGGATCAGGAGAAAATCGGTCACAACCGATGGCACCCGGAAATTCCCCCGTGGCCACAGTCAAACCTGGTGAATCCTTCCGCGTGGACTGCCGGGAATGGTTCGACGGTGCGATCGTGAATGACGACTCCGCCGAGGACGTCCTCAACGCCCCGCTGCTGACAGTTCACAAACTCAGCGGTCCCTTCGCTGTCGAGGGCGCCAAGCCTGGCGACTTGCTGGTGGTCGACATCCTGGACGTCGGTCCCATCCCCCAGGAAGATTCCGGACCGCTCGCCGGGCAAGGCTGGGGCTACACCGGCATTTTCGCCACCAGCAACGGCGGCGGTTTCCTCACTGAACAGTTTCCCGACGCCTACAAGGCCATCTGGGACTTCAGCGGACAAACCGCGACATCCCGGCACGTGCCGGGTGTTTCCTTCACCGGGCTGATCCACCCCGGGCTGATGGGAACAGCCCCTCGGCCCAGCTGCTCGCGAAATGGAACAAACGCGAAGGCGACCTGATCGCCACGAACCCGAACAGGGTCCCTCCCTGGCCCTGCCGCCGGAGGCCGAACATGCCGTTCTGGGGCACCTGTCGTCCTCGGAATTCGACAGGGTCGCCGGGGAAGCCGCCAGGACTGCCCCTCCGCGGGAGAACGGCGGCAACCAGGACATCAAGAACATGTCCAAGGGCACCCGCATCTTCTACCCCGTGTTCGTCGACGGAGCCAACCTCTCCCTGGGCGACCTGCACTTCTCACAGGGCGACGGCGAGATCACCTTCTGCGGGGCGATCGAGATGGGCGGCTTCATCGACCTCAGGGTCGAGCTCATCAAGGGTGGAATGGAAACCTACGGGGTGAGCGAAAACGCCATCTTCATGCCCGGCAACGTTGACCCTCAATACAGCCAGTGGCTGGCATTCTCCGGCACCTCGGTGACCCTGGACGGCGAACAGCGCTACCTCGATTCGCACCTTTCCTACCAGCGGGCGTGCCTCCACGCCATCGACTACCTCAGCAAGTTCGGCTACAGCAGGGAGCAGGCCTACGTCATTCTCGGTGCCGTCCCCATCGAGGGGCGCCTCTCCGGCGTGGTGGACATTCCGAACTCCTGTTCCACCGTTTACATTCCGACAGCCGTCTTCGACTTCGATGTACGGCCCTCTGCTAGCGGACCCCACAAAATCGACCCAGGCATCGGAGTGCCGAAGGCAAGCAACAGGTAGGCCGCCGCTGTCCCCGGACGTCGAACTGAATTCTCAGTCCGACGTCCGGGGACAGTTCACCGCGGGACTCGTCACACCTGTCGTGGGCCGGCAGCGTGCTACTTTCTGGCGATGAAGTAGGCGTTGAACGGATCCGACTCGATGTCCTTGGACTCCACGTTCGCGAAGCCGGCGTCGGCGAGCATCGACTGTGCGAGCTGTTGGCCCCAGACCGTACCCAGCCCGTCGCCGTCGAGTCCGAGCGAAACACTCATGCAGTGGAAGGTGGAGATCGCGTACAGGTAGCTGCCCCAGGGGACCTCTATGTTCTCCTCCACCTTGCTGGATGCCTTGATGTCCACCATCAGGAAGATCCCGTCCGGCCGCAGCGCCCGGCGGATGTTGCGCAGCACCGCAGCCGGATGCGCCTGGTCGTGGACGGCGTCGAAAGCCGTCACCACGTCGAAGCAGGCCTCGACGTCCAGGCCGGCCACGTCAACCACCTCGAAGCTGGCGTTCGCCAGTCCCATCCGTTCCGCCTCGCCGCGGGCCTCACGGACGGCTCCCTCGGAGAAATCATAGCCGGTGAACCTGCTGGCGGGGAAAGCCTGGGCCATGAGGTTGATGGCGTGGCCGCTGCCGCAGCCGATGTCGGCGACGTCGATCCCGGCCTTCAGCTTTTCAGGCAGCCCGGGTACCAGCGGCAGGATCACCTCCAGCAGTGCTGCGTCGTGCACCGCTGCGCTGGTCTGTGCCATGTTCCGATGGAAGTGGGGGTAGTCCTCGTAGGACAGCCCGCTGCCGTGCCGGAAACGCTCGATGATCTTCTGTTCAACTTCGCCCATCATGGAAATGTGTTGCATCAGGATGGCCATGTTGTCCGGGCCCGCGGCGCTGGTCAGGACGGCAGCATGCTCGCGGGGCAGCCAGTACGTCCCGGCCGTCGGGTCGTACTGGACCACGCGCGCCGCGGTCATTCCGCCCAGCCACTCGCGCACATAGCGCTCGTTGAGGTCGCTGGCGTCGGCGATCTGGTCGCTGGTGGCGGCCGGCAAGCCTGCCAGTGTCTCGAACAGGCCGGTCTGGTGCCCGACGCTGGTCAGCAGTGCGGTCGCGGCATCGTTCAGGATGCCCACGAAGCGTCCGGCAAAAGCCTTGGAGGCCTCGGCGTCGAACTCCGACAGTGATGTTTCCAACTCGATGGTCATTGGTGTTCCTCCCGTTGCTACAGGCGTCTGTGCCTGATTGATTCCAGCGTAGGAATTGCCGGTCACCGCCGGCATCGGGCGAACGATGCGTTTTGTTCGGAGCCCATGGGGCGAATCATGCAGACGCCCGTCCCCCAGGTGCTGCCCGGCGTCGGCCAAAAGGCAACGGGAACTAGCGGCGCGGCTGCAGGCCGTGTTCGTGGGCCCAAGCTGCGGCGGCGGTGCGCGAGGAGACGCCGATCTTGGCGTAGATGTTCGCCAGGTGCCGGCCGACCGTCTTCTGGCTGATGAACAATGCCTCGGCGGTTTGCTTGTTGCTGGCGCCCGCGGCGGTGAACGCCAGCACGTCCGCCTCGCGCCCGGTCAGCCCGCCGGGAAGGCGACCGCCGTCGAGCCTGCGGACGTCCGGTAGGGCACCGAGTTCGCTGTAGATCGCAAGCGCCGTCGCCATATCGGCGGCGGCAACGCTGGACTGTCCCAGCCCGCGGTGCGCCTGGGCGAGCAGTTCGTAGACTCTGGCGGTGTCGTAGCGGGCGTGCAGGGTCCGGTACTCGTGGACAACGGCCTGCAGCACGGGCAACGCCTCGGCGTGCTGCGACTGCGCGATCAGCATGGCGGCCCGGGCGTGCCCGGCCCAGGCGCGGAAGCCGGCGGTGGCGAAGACGGCTGCGGTTTCCTCCAGCCGGGCGCAGAGCCGCTCGGCCTCATCAAAGTGTCCCAGAGCCAGGGCGATTTCGACGCCGGACAACAGCAGCCGTGCGCATGCCAGCCGGTCCCTCCCGGCTAAGGCCGCGCACAGTCCGGCCCACGCCGCCTCGTTCTTCCCCGCGGCATGCTGGAGCAAAGACTCGCCCGGCTGCGGTTCGGTCCCCAGCTCGCATGCCCGGGCGTAAGCCTTCTCAGCGCCGCTGATGTCCCCGCGAAGCCGGCGTATTTCGCCCAGCTGGTAGTAGGCCTCGCCCGCCACCCAGTTGTTCCGGCCCACGAGCTCCGCCCCGCTCTGCTCGATCGCAGGCTCCGCCGCGTCCCAGCCACCTTCGATGCTCAGCAGCTGCAGCCGGTGGATGCGGCAGATGCCGGCATACACCGCGTCTCCCACGAACTGCTCGCCCCACTGCTCGGTGGCGTCAGTCCAGGCACGCATCCGGTGCAGGTCGGCCAGCTCGTGGCACGCGTGGATCACCGTGCAATAGATTTCGCCTGCCCATTCCGGCGGCAGCCGGCCAGCGAGTACCGGAAGCATTGCCTCGTCCAGCTGGGCAAAGCCGGATGCGGTGCTGCCGCTGCGCAGGTCTGCCAGGCCGGCGAGCACCAAACCAAAGGAGGTGAGCGCGGGGACCCGCAGGCTCCGGCCCAAATCCTGCAGCTTGACCGCTGTCTCCCTCGCCGGGCCCAGGTCCGCGAGACTCAGCGCGAGGCAGGCATCCAGGTAAAGCAGATAGCCGTGCTCCGGACCTTCCGGAAGACCCTGCAGTAGTCCCCGGGCACGGCTCACCCAGCCGGAAGCGATGACCACATCGCCGCGAATGAACCACAGCAGCCCCAGGTGCAAGGCCTTCATCGCTGCATCTGCTGCGTCGCCGTCGTCCTGGAAGCGGTGGTAGACGTCCTCGGAAACCTCAAACGATTCCTTGACCTGTCCGAGCCACCACGCTGCCCTGCCCAGGAGACTCAAGTCCCCGGTCTCCAGTTCCGACAATGCCCGTGCCTGGCTGAGCTGCCGGTAAGCGGCATGCCAGTCGCCGCGGGCGTACGCCGCCCGCGCCGTGGCCAGCAACCCGTCAAAGTCGTCCATCCCAGACACCACTACAACGGTAGCGCCGCAGATAGCGGCCGGTCGAGCCGCTATCAAGGGCAATTACAGCTTCACACTCCGGGCAGGCCGGGCCAGCGGTCATGACGAAGGTGGTCCGGCCGGCAAAGGGATAAGGGTGCGGTACTTTCCGCCGGTGGTCTGTTCCGGGGCTCCGGTGCAGATTCCACGGTGACATGGGCCAAGCCAAGGTCGGCAAGCAGGGCGGTGATGCCCTCCCGTGCCGTTCTTCGGACCCGTTCGCCGTCTGCGGCCGGGTCCGGGCGCAGCCTCACCGACAGGCTTGCGGGTGCGGTCTGGACGATCTGGAACAGTGCCACCCCGGGGTCCGGTCGACAACCGTCCCCAGGGCCAGCGGTGGCACCTTCACCTCGCCTTGGCCGTCCGCGGCCGGGAATGTGAGCACGTCCGAGGCCCGCCCCTGCACCCGGATCGCCGGGGCCGGGTCCCCGCAGGGGCAGGGATCAGGCCTGACCAGGACGCGGTCGCCGACGTCGTACCGGATGATGGGCTGAACGCGATTGGCAAGGTTCGTGAGCAGTACCGTGTGCGAGACGGTCCCCGGCGGCACGGGCCGGTAGTCGGCGTCGACCGGTTCGATGATCACCCAGTCCTGGAGCAGGTGCAACCAGCCCTGGCCGCAGCCATAGGCCGAGTAGCCGGACTCGGTGCACCCGTACACCTCCCGCACGACAGCGCCGAAGGCCACTTCCAGGCGGTCCCGCTCCTCCGGCGGCAACCCCTCGGCCGTACTGAGCACCAGTACCGGGTGCACCCGCAGCCGGCTGGCCTGTTCCTCGGTGGCCAGCAGCCGCAAGGCACTGGCGTAACCCCGAGCAGGGTCGGGCCGAAACCGTTCAGCTGCGCCACCAGCCGGGGCAGGGGCGTGTGGACCGAGAACACTCCCAGGCTGCGGTGCCGGCGCGGCTTCTCTTGTTTCTCCCGGGTGCTAGCGGCAACGGACAGAAAGTGCCCGCCGGTGGCAACCACCGTGGCGAACCGCGCCCTGCGGCGGATCATCCGGACTATGTCCCGCCAGGACAACCATTTAGCGGCCAGGATACCCATCAGGCCTGAGGTCACGGCCCAGTACCGGTCATCGAGCACGAAGATGCCCCGCGTCCCGGTTGTGCCGGCGGTGGTAGCCACCAGGTACTTCCCGGCAAACCGGTGCCCGATCCGCATCGGGTCCGCCACGAACTCCTGGACCCCGGCCAGGGTCACGGCTGGATCCGTGGCGACGTCGTCGAAGTGGGCCATCAGCCCGTTCTTGTTCGTCACCGGCAGCAAGGTGATGTCCCCGATGTGCTCGGGCAGCCCTCTGTACAGCTCCCGGTAATAAACCGAATGGGTCCGTGCGTAGGCGACCAGCTCGGTCAGACGCGCCTTCTGCCGATGCCTGATCTCATCAGGCCCCTTCCGGTGGGCCTGGAAGGCGTCCCACCATACCCAGGCCGCGCTGATCCCCCGGTCGCCAGTCAACGCCCGCCGCCGCGATTTCATGCCATGACTATAAATCTCGTCCTGACACCGGGACAGGGTCATTGGACAGGTCAAGGGGCGATCAGTGCGGGTCCGCACAACATTTGCAGCGCGGACCCGACTCCCTGCGACGCCGTCAGGCCACGAGCTGGTCAAAGCTCACAAAGCGGGCCCTGCACGACTTACCGTGCAGGGCCCGCTTTAGTGGTGGCTACGACGACGGGAAGGGAACTAGAAGTCCCAGTCGTCATCCTCGGTATTAACAGCCTTGCCGATCACGTAAGACGAGCCCGACCCCGAGAAGAAGTCGTGGTTCTCGTCCGCGTTCGGCGACAGGGCCGACAGGATGGCCGGGTTCACGTCGGTGACGGAGGCCGGGAACATGGCCTCGTAGCCCAGGTTCATCAGCGCTTTGTTGGCGTTGTAGTGCAGGAACTTCTTGACGTCCTCGGCCAGGCCAACGGAGTCGTAGAGGTCGTGCGTGTACTGGACTTCGTTTTCGTACAGCTCGAAGAGCAGTTCGAAGGTGTAGTCCTTGATTTCCTGCCGGCGCTCCTCGGAAACCTTCTCGAGGCCCTTCTGGAACTTGTAGCCGATGTAGTAGCCGTGGACGGCCTCGTCGCGGATGATGAGGCGGATGAGGTCGGCCGTGTTCGTCAGCTTGGCCCGCGAGGACCAGTACATCGGCAGGTAGAAGCCTGAGTAGAACAGGAAGCTCTCCAGCAGCGTGGAGGCCACCTTACGCTTCAGGGGGTCGTCGCCCTGGTAGTAGTCCATGACGATCTGGGCCTTCTTCTGAAGGTTCTCGTTCTCGGTGGACCAGCGGAACGCCTCGTCGATCTCCTTGGTGGAGGCCAGCGTAGAGAAGATGGAGGAGTAGCTCTTGGCGTGTACCGACTCCATGAACGCGATGTTCGTGTAGACAGCCTCTTCGTGCGGGGTCAGCGCGTCCGGAATCAGCGAAACTGCGCCGACGGTGCCCTGGATGGTGTCCAGCAGGGTCAGGCCGGTGAACACGCGCATGGTGAGCTGCTGCTCGTCCGGGGTCAGCGTCGCCCACGACTGCACGTCGTTGGACAGCGGCACCTTCTCCGGCAGCCAGAAGTTGTTGACCAGGCGGTTCCAGACGTCCACGTCCTTCTCATCCTGGATGCGGTTCCAGTTAATGGCTTCAACGTGGCTAAGCAGCTTGACCTTCTCGGTCATGTCATCCCCTCAATGTTGGGTTAGTTCTCTGTTAAAGCGTACGACGGCGGGCGGGCGCCCGCCGTCGTACTTCAGCAGTTATCAACCGATATCGGTTACAACATGCAGCTGACGCAACCCTCAACCTCGGTCCCTTCCAGCGCGAGCTGGCGGAGACGGATGTAGTAGATGGTCTTGATGCCCTTCTTCCAGGCGTAGATCTGGGCCTTATTGATGTCGCGCGTGGTGGCGGTGTCCTTGAAGAACAGCGTCAGGGACAGGCCCTGGTCCACGTGCTGCGTGGCGGCGGCGTAGGTGTCGATGACCTTCTCGTAGCCGATCTCGTACGCGTCCTGGTAGTACTCCAGGTTGTCGTTCGTCAGGTACGGCGCCGGGTAGTACACGCGGCCCAGCTTGCCTTCCTTGCGGATCTCGATCTTGGACGCCACCGGGTGGATCGAGGAGGTGGAGTTGTTGATGTAGGAGATCGAACCGGTCGGCGGCACAGCCTGCAGGTTCTGGTTGTAGATGCCGTGCTCCATGACGGAAGCCTTCAGCTCGCGCCAGTCATCCTGCGTGGGGATGTGGATGTTCTTGAACAGCTCCGCAACCTTGGCGGTCTGCGGGACCCATTCCTGGTTCGTGTACTTGTCGAAGAACTCGCCCGAGGCGTACTTGGACTTCTCGAAGCCGCCGAACGTCTGGCCGGTCTGGATGGCCAGCAGGTTGGACGCGCGGACCGCGTGGAACACCACCGAGTAGAAGTAGATGTTGGTGAAGTCCAGGCCCTCTTCGGAGCCGTAGTGCACCCGCTCGCGGGCCAGGTAGCCGTGCAGGTTCATCTGGCCCAGGCCGATCGCGTGGCTCTGGTCATTGCCGCGGGCGATCGAGGGCACCGAGGTGATGTTGGACATGTCCGAGACAGCCGAGAGGGACCGGATGGCCGTCTCGATGGTCAGGCCGAAGTCCGGCGAGTCCATGGTCTTGGCGATGTTCAGCGAACCCAGGTTGCAGGAGATGTCCTTGCCGGTCTGGTCGTAGGACAGGTCATCGTGGTACGTCGTGGGCTGGGAGACCTGGAGGATCTCTGAGCACAGGTTGGACATGATGATCTTGCCGTCGATCGGGTTTTCCCGGTTCACGGTGTCCTCGAACATGATGTACGGGTAGCCGGATTCGAACTGGATCTCGGCGAGGGTCTGGAAGAACTCGCGCGCCTTGATCTTGGTCTTCTTGATCCGCGAATCGTCCACCATCTCGTAGTACTTCTCGGTGACCGAGACGTCGGAGAACGGCATGCCGTAGACCTTTTCGACGTCGTACGGCGAGAACAGGTACATGTCCTCGTCCTTCTTGGCCAGCTCGAACGTGATGTCCGGGATGACAACGCCCAGCGAGAGGGTCTTGATGCGGATCTTCTCGTCCGCGTTCTCGCGCTTGGTGTCCAGGAAGCGGTAGATGTCCGGGTGGTGGGCGTGCAGGTACACCGCGCCGGCACCCTGGCGGGCACCGAGCTGGTTGGCGTAGGAGAAGCTGTCCTCGAGGAGCTTCATCACGGGGATCACGCCGGAGGACTGGTTCTCGATCTGCTTGATCGGCGCGCCGACCTCGCGGATGTTGGTCAGCGCGAACGCCACGCCGCCGCCGCGCTTGGACAGCTGCAGGGCGGAGTTGATGGACCGGCCGATCGACTCCATGTTGTCTTCGATGCGGAGCAGGAAGCAGGAGACCAGCTCGCCGCGCTGGCGCTTGCCGGCGTTCAGGAACGTGGGGGTGGCCGGCTGGAAGCGGCCCTCGATGATCTCGTCCACCATCTGCGTGGCGAGCTTCTCGTCGCCGCGGGCCAGGTGCAGGGCCACCATGCAGACGCGGTCCTCGTAACGCTCCAGGAAGCGCTTTCCGTCGAACGTCTTCAGCGTGTAGGAGGTGTAGAACTTGAACGCGCCGAGGAACGTCTCGAAGCGGAACTTCTTCTTGTAGGCGCGGTTATAGAGCTCGCGGATGAAGTTCATCGTGTACTGGTCGAGGGTCTCGCGCTCGTAGTACTCGTTCTTGACGAGGTAATCGAGCTTTTCCTCGAGGTCGTGGAAGAACACGGTGTTGTTGTTCACGTGCTGCAGAAAGTACTGGTGCGCGGCCTCGCGGTCGGCCTCGAACTGGATCTCGCCGTTGGGGCCGTAGAGGTTCAGCATGGCGTTGAGCTCGTGGTAGCCCAGCCCTTGGTAGGCGGCCGGCATGGCGGCTTCTCACCGGGGACGGTGTGCTTCTCGACGGCGGCGCTGGTCTTCCCGGCGCTGGCGGGCTTCGCGGCGGCGCCGGACCCGGTTACTTCTGTGTCTGCGACAGTCGTGTCCAAAATTCTTCCAATCCTTGTTGTACTCGGCTGACGTCTTCCGGCGTCCCCATGAGTTCGAATCGATATAGGTGCGGGACCTGGCATTTCGCGGCGATAATGTCGCCGGCCATGCAGTAGTTGTCCCCAAAGTTCGTATTGCCCGCCCCGATCACTCCCCGGAGCTGCTGCCGGTTGCGCGGATCGTTCAGGAAGCGGATGACCTGCTTCGGAACGGATCCCTCTCCCCGGTACCTCCGTACGTGGGAAGCACCAGCACATAGGGTTCGGTTGCCACGAGCGCGGGTTCCCTCGAGTGGAGGGGAATCCGGGCGGCGTCGATGCCCAGCTTCCTGATGAAGCGTGCGGTGTTCTCGGAGGTTGAGGAGAAGTAGATGAGGTGGCTGCCGGTGGTCCTGGCGTCGTCCCCGCCAGCGACCGGGCGCCGGTCGGCGTCGTAACGGCGGTTGCGAGTGCCATGGAAGTCACCTCATCTGACGTGCGTTTTCTTTCGAAGCGGTTCAGGCTACGGCGACGGCGGAAGCCTGCGCCAGTTCTTCGATCTTGTCGGGACGGAAGCCGGACCAGTGGTCCTGGTCCGTGACGACAACCGGGGCCTGCATGTAGCCCAGGGCTTTCAGGCGTTCGAGGGCATCCGCGTCCTGCGAGATGTCGACGCTCTGGTAGGCGATGCCCTTCTTGTCCAGTGCGCGGTAGGTCGCGTTGCACTGCACGCAAGCCGGCTTCGTGTAAACCGTAACGGTCATGTCCCTGTCCCCTTTGTTGAAGTCTTTGGTTCGTGTCCGGTGGGCCCGCCCGGAACAGGAATTCTTATCCGTTACTGGCCTCGCCTGGCGGTCTGCTACCGCTCCGCTCGAACTGTATGTCGATACTACATGTAGTGCAAGAGTCCCGCGCGGACCCCAAGATGATGTATTACAAGTATGTCATTCCGCCCACTTTAATCCACAGCCCGGGGGCTTCAAAATGTCCGGGTTTCAGCCATTTTCACGGACGAAATCCACACCCTGTGGAGTAGTTAGCCACAATTAACCGCCCCGCGTGTCGCACGCTGGACGGCGTGTCGCGGTCCGCTGCAAAGCGGGGCCGGAGTGGCACTTAGCACTACATGTAGTGGTCGACGGCACAGGATTGGTGGCGGTCCGGCGTCCGGTGCGAAGTTCCGTCAGTCCGCGGGGCGGAGCGACGTGATGGTCTGCCGTATGGCGTCGTACTCTTCCGTTGCGGTGTAGGCCGCCGGGGTGTTCACATCGGGGGTGACACCCGGCGTCGTGGCGACGGCGTTGTAGACACCGCTGAACGCCGCCACCCCGTTCGGCCACTCGAAGAACTGGAAGATCGGGCAGGCGCTGCGCCCGGAGGGCAGCGGCGCGGACGTGATCCCGTAGGACAGGGGTGCCGGCTTCGAGGGATGGGATCCGTGGTCGTCGCGGCCCTCGAACACAAAGATTGGCACGGCGCCTTTCTGCGCCAGGGCCGGCAACGCTTCCGAGTCCATCAAGGCATACGGATACTTCTGGGTGCATTCGGCCTTGGTGACAATGTTGGTCCGCAGCGTTGCCATTGATTTCCCGGCCGCGTCGAGGACGTCAACGAAGATTCCGCCGGGCGCCGCCTCGCGTGCCCGGTCCTGGACGGTCCAGTCCGGCGGGTAGTCGAACATCAGCCCGCCGTCCGGCGTCGTGAAGGTTTTCCATTCGGGCTCTTCAGACTCCGCCGGCGATGCCCCCGCGGACGGCGTGAGGGCCGGCTCCGAGGCGCTGGGCGTGGAGCCGGGCGAGGCAGTCCCGGAATTCTGGCTGCTGGAGGGCGTGCAGGCCGCGAGCAGGACGGCGACGCAAAACGCTGCGGAGCCTGCTCTGCCGGATCGGAACATGGCGCCCCTCCCCTACGCGTGCAACTACTCCGCTTAATTCTGCCGCGGCCGGGCCCGTTGAACAGAGTCTTTGGGCCTCAGCGGCCCGGCGGGCCGGGAAGCCTCCGCTGGCTCCCGCACACGATGGCGGGGGCCGGCGAAGATCCGCCGGCCCCCGCGAGGCGTCCGGCAGCAGCCGGAAGCAATCCCCTGTGTTTACTTCTTGACGAGCGTGTCGCCATACCCGGCATCGCACTTGCCGTCGTGGACGACACCTGCGCCCGGTGCCACGACGTAGTTGCTGGCCGGGTTGAAGACGGCAGTGTGGACATCCGTCACCTTGCTGGCGCAATTGTCGGCGCCCTGGGAGCTGAGGCTCTGGCCGCCGATCCACATGTCGATCCAAATGGTGGAGTTGGTGCCGTGCACGTTGACGCCCTGGTGGCACGGGCCGCCCTGGGGCTCGTCGCCGTCGCCGCAGGTGTCCTCAACGATGAAGTAGCGGCGCACGTCCGGGAGGTAGATCCGCGTGCCGGCCGGGAAGTCCAGCACGTCCTTGCCGGTGGCGAGGGAATGGCCCACGGCGATGGTGATCGGGTCGTTGTAGGTACCCGTGCCGCCCGCAGTCTTGTGCAGGATCGGGTGGCTGATGGTGGCCGAGCCCGCCGGCGTGTTGTCGTACCAGGTGTATGCCGAGGTGAACGCGGTGGTGACGATCCGTTCGGAGGACGGCGACGGCACGGCGGGTGCCGGTGCGGGCTTCGGAGCCGCAGGAACCGCGACGGGTACCGCGGGCACGGCGTCGGCCGCGGGCACCCGGGGAGCTGCCGGCGCCTTTGTGGCGACCTCGTCTGCGGCCGCAGCGGCTGCCTTGGCTTTCTCGACGGCGGCCGTCTTGGCCTTCTCATCGGCCTTGGCCTTCTTGGCGGCCGCAGTGGCAAGCTTGGCCTTCTCAGCCGCGGCCCGCTGGGAGGTGCCGACCTCGCCGGATGCGTTGCCCGGCCCGGTGCTGGCGTTACCTTCAAAGGCACCGGCCGACGCTGACGACGGTGCGGATGAGTTGGGCGTGCCGGTTCCGGCGCCACACGCGGAGGTGGCGAGTAGGACCGAGAGCAGGCCGGCGGCCAGCAGACTATTTCTGCGCATGGAAAATAAAGCCTCTTCGTGCGAGTGCGGAAAAGGGCAGACCCGTGGAGGGATGTCCTGCCCGGAGTTGGTAACGGTCTGCGGAACGCAAGGCGCTCCCGCCTGGGGACTTACCACACGCAACAGCGTTCAGGACGCTCCATTTGGGCGTGTATGCCAACCGGTGACCTAAACGTTACCCCGGCGCCCGCGGAGAGGCTAATCGACGACGCGCCGGCCCCCACGCGCGTGAATTCAGGGTTGCCGCATCTCATTCCGCAGCTACCGGGCCGGCGTTGTGGTGATCAGTTGGGTGCCATAGCCGCTGTCACACATGCCGTCGTGGATCACGCCGTCCCCGGAAGCTACGACGTAATTGTCAGCCGGATCGAAGACTGCGGCATGCACGCCGGTCACCTGCTCCGTGCAGCTTTCGGCAAACGACTCGCTTTCCCCTTTGCCGCCAATCCAGATGTCGAGCCAGGTGGACGCGTCACCGTGTTCGTCCGCGCCGGCGTGGCACGGCCCTTCCTCCGGGGCGGGGCCGTCCCCGCACGTGTCCTCGACAATGAAGTAGCGCCGAACGTCAGGAAGGTAGATCCGGGTACCGGCGGGGAAATCTAGGACGTCCTTCCCCGTCTCCAGGGAATGCCCGACGGCGATTGTCACCGGATCCGCATAGGTTCCGGAACCGCCGGCCTTCTTGTGCAGCACCGGGTGGCTGATGTCCGGCGAGCCCGGCGGGGTGTTGTCGTACCACGTGTAAGCCGTGATGAAGGTGTCCGGGGCGGCCGTCCGGACTGCCGGCGACGGAGCGGGCGAAGGCGAGCCTTGGCATGCGGCGGCCGCCAGGGCTACCGAAACAAGGCCTGCGGCGACTCCGACTCCTCTGCGCATCCTGCATCTGCCTCCACAAATTCCGGCCAAGTACGTCGAACGCTACCTTGCCCCCGGCTTTCGCGATAGCCACAAGTAGGACGTCATACACATTCCCTGGGACAAAGCTGCCCCGCGGCGAAAATTACGACCGAATTGCGGCCGGAAAACGTGGCATTCGCGCCTTGTCGGGCGCTCCTAAAGAGGGCGCGGACGGGCGGCACGGGCGGCCTTTTCGCACGGCGCATCGACCTCGGTATTGCGGCTGACTGCCGCGCGTCCCCAGCCGTCCGGCGGTGCCGTAAAAAGGGCCGGTAGCTTCCGCCCTTACTCGCTTCCAAAGTCAGCGGGCGCCGTAGTCCGGCCGCGAAGCAAGTAGAACCGCCCAAAAACGCAGGTGTTCTTTACGCGTGTGGGACCCCATGCGGCGCTCCTAACCTCGAAGACAAGGAGTACGCCGGAGAACGGCGGCTCGTGCGAATTAAGGGGCGGGGTCAGGTGAGCGCCGATTTCTCCTTCTGCGAATTGATCGCCGTTCCGGGCTTCGAGGTCCGGAAACGAGCCTTGGCGCTCACACCCTGATTCAGGTCAGGCCCTTAAAGCGCAATTCCCTGGCGAGGAAATTCATGACGAAATCAGCCCCTCTCTCCCTAAAACCACCGGTCTTCTTTGACCCGAGTGGAAAACGTTGGCGCAAAATTCTTGCAGCCCTGGTGGCCAGCTTGTTGTTGATGGTCCTCACGGTCGTCTCGATTCTGCCTGCCGCCAGCGCACCCGTGTGGAAGGGCCAGGAGAACCAGTCCGCGGAGTATCCGCGCCAGCTGCTGTCCACTGCGGACCTGCGGAATATTCCCCGGATCGGCCCTGATGGGGGCTTCGCATTCGACCGGATCGCGCTCATCGAGAGGGTCGACGGCAAAGTCCTGCTTAAGGATCCCTTCAGCAGCACGGTCTGGAGGAAGCCACAGCGGATGAAATTGAGCTGATCGGCGACAGCCCGTACGCCATGGAGACTTTTGGGAAACCGGCAGACCACACCCTGATGCTGACCTTCGATGATGGTCCTGACCCCGGAACACCCCGGAAATTCTGGATTTGCTGTCCCGTGAGGGTGTGCCGGCAACGTTCTTTACGGTGGGCGACAACGTGGTCAAGTACCCGGACATTTTCCGCCGCATGACGCGGGAGGGTCATATGGTGGGCAATCACACGATGTCCCACATCGATTTCTGGGCCCACGACGACCTGTTCAACCGCCAGCAGATTATCGGGGCGGACCGGGTAATGCGCGCCTCGGACAATTACGCAACCCGCTTGTTCCGGATCCCGACCGGCGACCCGGGAAATAACTCCCTGGCCCTACTGCAGTCCCAGCAGTTGGGATTCCTCCACATCAATATGGACTTTGATACGCGTGACTGGTCCTATGCGCCCGGTGTTCCGATCAAGGCGCAGCAACTGGACGGTCAGGGGCATATTGTCCTGGTTCACGATGGGGGCGGTGACCGCAGCGCTACCATCGAAATGCTGAAGACGTTTATTCCGATGGCCAAGGCGCAGGGCTACACTTTCACCACGGTCGCCCCCATACTTCCGACCGAATTTGTGCCCCAGAACAACGTCAAGGGCGCTATGGAAGACAATGCGACCCTGGCCGCGATGACCACGTATTTGGTCACTCCGAACGTACTGCTCACCTGGTTGTTCTGGTTCGGCATCGGCTCGCTGACCATCCTGACATTCCTTTATGTGGTTTTGGCAGTGATCAACAATCACCGCCAGAAAAAGCGCCTCTGGCCCGACATCAAAGAGGAAGAGTGGCCATTCGTCAGCGTCGTCCTGCCGGTCTTCAACGAAGAGCTCGTGGTAGCCAAAACTCTCGACGCTCTCAGGGCCAGCGACTACCCGCGTATGGAGGTCGTCGTAGTCAACGACGGCTCCACAGACGGCACGCTGGCGGTTCTTTCCGATTACGCCAGGACCTGGCCCCAATTGCGCGTCATCGACCAACCCAACGGCGGAAAATCGGCCGCGAGTAACCACGGAATAAACCAGTCCCGCGGCGAAATAGTAATCACCCTCGACGGTGACACGCTGTTTGAACCGCAGACGATCAAGATGTTCGCCCGGCATTTCCTGGAACCTAGGAACGGGAAGATCGTCGGCGCGGTGGCCGGGCTCGTGAAAGTCGGAAACCGCCGCAATGTCCTGACGGCCTGGCAAAGCCTGGAATACCTCTCGGGCATCTGTGTCACCCGGATGGCGGAGGGCCTCATGGGAGCAATCTCCATTGTTCCCGGCGCCTGCGCGGCATGGCGGAGGGACGCGCTCGTCAAGGCAGGCGGCTACTCCCATGACACGCTCGCAGAGGACGCTGACCTGACCCTTTCCCTACAGCAACTCGGCTACAGCATCGTCCAAGAGAACTCAGCCGTGGCATGGACGGAGGCGCCCATGACAGTCCGGGGATTGTTCAAGCAGCGGCTCCGCTGGACCTATGGCAATATCCAGACCCTGTACAAACACCGGCATATGCTCTTCAATCCCCGGTTCGGCGCACTCGGCCTGCTCACCATGCCGTACGCACTGATCTCGGTACTTGTCCCGCTCGTTTTTATGCCACTGACGGTCCTCGTCGCGGTGACCAGCCTCGCCCGCGGGGAATGGCAGGCCGTCGCGCTGTTCTCCCTGTTCGTGGTCGCAACGCACATGCTAATTTCGATTGTGGCGATAGTAATGGTCGGTGAGAGCCCAATGCACCTGCTGGTGGTCCCCATCTACAGGCTCATTTACGAACCTCTCCGCGCTTACGTGTTGTTCGGATCCATGATCCTGGCACTACGGGGCACCGCGGTCGGCTGGTACAGGCCCGAACGGACCAACAGCGTCCTGATGCCGGCCGGCCTCGGGAAGCTGGGCCCCCTCGCCCCGGCGACCTCCGATCGTTTGGCCGCTTCGTGACCACAGGCCTTCCGGCCGGGATGGCCGCCTGAGCCCAGGCGGCCATCCCGACCGGTGAACATTGGAGAGCGTGCATGCGATCACGACAGTCGCCAGTGTCCCGCAGCTGGAGCAGGTTACTGGCGGCCGCCGCCGTCGTGATGGCCGTGGTGACCTGCGCTCCGGCGAATCCGGGGAACTACGGCCGGGAGGATGCAATGAGCAGGACCCCGGCGGTCCAGCAGTGGTTCGGCGGCTATCTTGACGTGACATTGACCCCGAACCTTCGGCTCCAGGACCTGCCGGCGCAGGGCACGATCACCGCGGTCCTGTCGTTCATCGGAGCCCATCCGACGCAGCCCTGCGAACCGTCCTGGGACGGCTACTACACCCTTGACCAGGCCGGTGCCACCCTGGACCTCGAGGGACAGGTGAAGTCCTTCCGCTCGGCCGGCAATGACGTCGCGGTAGCTTTCGGCGGACAGCTCGCCACCGAGCTGGCTGTAGCCTGCACCGACGTCGAAGCGCTGGCTCAGGCTTACACGGCGGTCATCACAACGTACCGCCTCGATACTTTGGATTTCGACGTCGAAGGCGAAGGCCTGGCGGATCACTCCGCATCAGAGAGGCGCGCCGAGGCCGTCGCGCGGATCCAGAGAGACCGTCCGGCCGGTGACCCGCTGAAGGTGTGGCTGACCCTTCCGGTGTCGACGGACGGGCTCACACCGGACGGCGAAACGTCCGTCACCACCATGCTCGATGCCGGAGTGGAACTCGCCGGCGTCAACATCATGGTGATGAATTTCGGGCCGCTGGCGCCGGGCCAAACAATGCTCGACGCGGCGACGAGCGCGGCGGAGGCCACCCATCAGCGACTCGATGCGCTGTATCGGAATGCCGGCAAACCGCTCGAGGCCGCGGCCCTGTGGAACAGGATGGGTCTCACGCCCATGATCGGCGAGAACGACGTGAAGGGCCAGGTTTTCACCCTCGCGGACGCGGAGGGCCTGAACAGCTTCGCCGTGGAAAGGGGGATGGGGCGGATGTCCATGTGGTCCTCCAACAGGGATGCTGCGTGCACTTCCTCGAGCCCCCGCGAACCGGGCAGCAACGCTTCCAGCGGCTGCAGCGGAGTGGCGCAAGAGCCCGGGATGTTCGCGGGAGTGCTCGGGAAAACCTTTACCGGCTGAGCTGCTACCCCCAGCCGGCTACCTGCCTACCTGACTGCGGCCTTGTCCAGCACGATCTGCTGCACATCCAGATATCCGGTCTCGAACCCGGCGCGGGAGTAGCAGAGGTAGAACAGCCACATCCGCTGGAAGACCGCGTCAAACCCCAGGGCCCGGACGTCGTCGGCGCGGGCCATAAAGCGCTCTTCCCAGAGCCGCAGGGTCTGGGCGTAATGCTCGCCCATGGCGAGGCGTTCACGGACCCGGAGCCCGGTCTGCTTCTCGGTGATCTCCTCGATGGCCCGGACCGACGGGATGACGCCGCCGGGGAAGATGTACTTGTGCACCCAGGTATAGCTGGTCCGGGTGGCGATCAGCCGGTCGTGGCCGATGGTGATGGCCTGGATGGCCACCTTCCCGCCGGGCGCCAAGACCCGCTCGATCGTCTGGAAGTACGTGGCCCAGTACTCGTAGCCAACCGCCTCGATCATCTCGACCGAGACAACGGCGTCGAACTCGCCCTCCACCGCGCGGTAGTCCTTGAGTTCGATCGTGACGGCGTCGGCGTAGCCTGCCTCGGCTACGCGCTGCCGGGCCAGTTCCTGCTGCTCGCTGGACAGCGTCACGGAGTAGACCGTCGCCCCGCGGGCCGCGGCGCGGAGGGCCAGCTCGCCCCAGCCGGTGCCGATTTCCAGTACGCGCGTCCCCTCGGTGACGCCGGCCCTGTCCAGCAGCCGGTCGATCTTCGCCTGCTGCGCGGCGGCCAGGCCGTCCCAGGCAACGTTCCGCAGCGCATCACCGTTCTCCGGGAAGAGTGCGCTGGAGTACGTCATGGTGTTGTCCAGGAACGTCGCGAAGAGTTCGTTGGACAGGTCGTAGTGCCGGGAGATGTTGGAGCGGGTGTTCTGCTCCGTGTTCCGTTCCGTGCGCGGGGTGCGCGGGAGGTAGAGTCCTCGCAGTTTCTGCAGCGGCTCCGGCACCAGGGTCCCCACCCGTGCGGCGAAGACTTCCATCACCGCCGTCAGGTCATCGGCGTCCCAGTCCCCGGCCATGTAGGACTCCCCAGGCCGATCAGCCCGCCGTCGCCAAGCCGGGCGGCGAAGGCCTCCGGACGGTTCATGGTCATGACCGGGAAGACCTGGCCCGGTTCGGTCTGGCCGGACGCGGCCTTACCCAGAACGGTGCCGTCGGGGTAGCGCACCTCCAGCGGAAGGCGGCGCACGGCGGCGCGGAAGATGGCGTCCGCGGCCCGGCCTGCCAGCCGGGCCTTGAGGCTCGAGGGCACGGTGGCAACGCTGGGCCAGACCGCGGCGTCGATGGCTGCGGGCGGCTGCGGCACCGTGTAGGGCACGCCGGGGTTCGTCTGGGCGTTCGTCTGCGCGTTCGTCTGCGTCGGGGTCGTCTGCGCCGTGTGGGGTCCGGTCGCTTCGGTCATGGTCACTGGACTGCCTCCTGTGAGGGGTGGTGTGGTCTTTTGATGACGGGCAACTTGCGTGCCCAAAGTTTGATTCCCTGCCAGCGGATCTGCGCTGCGACGCGCAGCGGCGCCAGCGGGACGGCGAGCGCCGCGGCCAGGATGTTCGGCACGGTGGATTCCCGGCGGGTTCCGTCCACAGTGGCGACGAAGGGCTTCTGCCCTTCCCGCTCCAGGACGATCGAGACCGCGAGCCGCTCCGCGGGTTCCGGAAGCTTCATCCGGTACCGGCCTTCGATGTCGTTGAACGGGGAGACGTAGAACGCCTTCGGGACGGTGGCCCGGCCGGCGTCGTCGGTCTCCAGCAGGTAGCAGTGCCGCTCCCCGTAGGTGTTGTGGACCTCGGCGATCACGCAGCGCAGCCCGCCCGCGGGATCGTGGCACCAGAACAGGCTCAGCGGGTTGAAGACGTGCCCGAAGACGCGCGCGCTGGCCAGCATGGTGATCCGGCCGCCGTCGAGCGTGATGCCCTGGGTGGCAAGGTAGCGCTCGACGTTGCCGCGCAGCGTCCCGTTCGGGTCGCCCAGGTGGTCGGCCACGGAGAAACCGGCCAGCGGAGCCAGCCAGCGCGGGAGCCTGGGGAGGGCATCGACGTCGACGTACCAGCTGTAGCTGCGGTAGGTGAAGGCGTTGTGCAGCGGGGTGCGGCGGACATGCGCGATGGACGTGCGGTAGATGGCGGCCGATGTGTTCATGAGCCCTCCGCAGAGACGGTCTGCAGGTCAGGATCGACGGCGACGGCGCGGTACTCCTCGTTCAGCACGACGGCGGGGTCGTCCCACGTGCGGCCGAGCCGCTCCGCGGCCTTGACGCCGGAGAGGGCGCCATCCTCGTGGAACCCCCAGCCGTGGTAGGCGCCGGCGAAGGCCAGCCGGTCATTGCCGAGCGTCATGATCCGCTGCTGGGCCTTCAAGGAATCCGGAGTGTACTGCGGGTGCTCGTAGACCATGCGCTCGATCACGGTGTCGTCCGCAATCAGCTCGGATTCGCCCAGGCTGACGATGTAGCGCCCCAGGTCCACGGGGGCCAGCCGCTGCAGCCGGGTCATGTCGTAGCTGACCAGGACCTTGTCCGGCCGGGCATCGCAGGACGGCAGCCGGTAATTCCAGGATGCCTTGGCGTTGTCGCTGGACGGCAGGACGGCGGCGTCCCGGTGGAAGACCGTGTGGTTGACCGAGTACGGCATGCCGGCCAGGGCCTCCCGTTCGGCCGGCGAGGCGTCGGTGAGCATGTCCAGGGCCTGGGCCGGGTGGGTGGCGATGACCACTGCATCGAAGTTCTCGGTGGTTACTGTCCCCGTGGGGGTGGTCGTGGTCAGTTCCACACCGTGCTCGTGGCGGCTCACTCCGGTGACCGGGCTGGAGAGGCGGATATCCGGCAGGGTGGCGGCCACCCTGTCCACGTAGGTGCGCGAGCCGCCGGTGACGGTGCGCCACTGCGGTGAACCGGAGACCCCGAGCAGGCCGTGGTGGCCCAGGAAGGTGAAGAGGTAGCGGGCCGGGTACGCCAGCGCGGTGGTGGGATCGCAGGACCAGACCGCGCTCACCACGGGGGTCATGAAGTGCGAGATGAAGTAGCTGCTGAACTTTTCCCGGGCCAGGAACTCCCCAGTGTGAGCTCCGGCGCCCCGGCTTTCGCTTCCTCGGCGAGCAGGGCGCGTGCCCTGCGGTAGAAGCGCATCACCTCGAGGAGCATCAGCAGGTAGCGGCCGCGCAGCACGGTGGAGGGCCGCGGAAGGATGCCGCGGCCCTTGGCCCGGGCCCCGGCGTACTCCAGCCCGCAGCCGTCGCAGCGGACGGACATGCTCATTTCGGAGTCCTGCGTCTCAATGCCCAGTTCGGCGAAGAGCCGCAGCAGTGTGGGGTACGTCCGTTCATTGTGGACGATGAAGCCCGTGTCGATCCCCAGCATGGGACCGCCGGCCTGCCTCACGTCGTGGGTGTGGGCGTGACCGCCGAGCCGTGCGTCGGCCTCGAAGAGCGTCACAGTGTCCTGCCGGTTCAGCACGTACGCGGCGGTCAGGCCCGCCACGCCGCTGCCAATCACGGCTACTCGCCGGCCCGGGGAAATCCTGCTGCATCTGACACTGGTCTGCTCCTGTTGGCTTTGCCGGAATCGTCCTGGTGAATCGTCTTATGGGCAATTCGTCGCCGGGGGCTGACGGATGTGTGCGACTTTTCAGCAATTCGCTTCCGTCCAATGTGCCAGAATGAAGCGGGATTGCGGTCCCGCCTCACCGGAACACGCGAAGGGCAAACCCTTGATCAACCCCGTCCATCTGCGGACCCTTGTCGAAGTGACCAGGCTCGGCTCTTTCGCGGCAGCCGCCACTAGGCTCGGCTACACGGCGTCGGCGGTCTCCCAGCAGATGTCGGCGCTGGAACGGGACACCGGCGTCGAACTTTTCCAACGCTCGGCCCGCAGCATCCAGCCCACGGAAGCGGCGATGGTCATGACCCGGCACGCGGCCAAGGTCCTCACGGACATCGAGGCGCTGATGGCGGCGGCATCCCGCACCGGGGATCCCGCCCGGCAGGAACTCCGGCTGGGCATCTTCCCCAGCCTGGCCACCTATGTGCTGCCGCGGCTCCTGGAGAACCCGGCGTGGAAGAAGCTCGGCATCGACCTGCGGGTGTCCGTCGCGGAGCCCGCCCAGACCATCCAGGGCCTGCGCACCGGCGGCGAGCTCGACGTCGCCCTCGTGTACCAGGTGGGGCAGTCAGGCCTCGCGTGGCCGCATACCGTCAACCGTCAGTGGATCGGCGACGACGACTTCCGGGTGGTGCTGCCGGCGGCCTGGGGCATCGGCACGGATTCGAAGGTGGCGGCGGACCATCTCTCCGACATGCCGTGGATTGTGCACCACCCCGGCACGTCCGACGCCACCGTGATCGAGCGGCTTTTCGCCAGCTGCAACCTGCACCCGCGGGTGGTCGCCTACAGCGATGACTTCCATGCCAGCCTCGAGATGGCGGCGGCGGGGCTGGGCGCGGCCCTGGTTCCCGAGCTGGCCCTGCTGCACCGCCCGGCCGGCGTGGTGGTGCTGGATGTTCCGGAGATCCGGCTGGCGCGCAACGTCTTTGCCCTGCTGATCAATGAAAAACAGACGGCGCAGGTCCAGCTGTTCGTCGAACTGCTGGCCGACACCTTCAACTCCTCCACCCCGAAACAGGCCGTCCCCCGCAAGGGTAAGTCAGCGCCTCCGGAGCCGCCGGCGGAGTCCCGTACCCATCCCGGCGAGCACGCTGATGATCCGGTGTTTGGCGGGGCTGTAGGGCGGGTAGATCAGTTCCAGGGTGTCCGGCCGCTGCGGCTTGGCCAGGGTGGACCGTTCGTGGGAGAACGTCCGCAGCGAGTGCTCACCGTGGTAGGCGCCCATGCCGCTGCCGCCGACCCCGCCGAAGGGCAGCCCCGGGACCATCAAGTGTGCCGCCGGGACGTCGAAGCACAGCGCCCCCGAGGAGGTGCGCTCCGCGAACGCCCGGCGCGTGCCGGCGTCGTTGCTGAACACGTACAGCGCGAGCGGCTTGGCGCCGTCGTTGATCATCCGGATGGCCTCGTCCCGGCCGGCGACCGGGACCAGCGGGAGCAGCGGCCCGAAGATCTCCTCCCCATGACGGTGTCCCCGGCGGCCGGCCGGAGCAGGGTCGGCGCGAAGTGGCGGCTCGCGGCGTCCCGATCGCCGCCGTGGACCACGGTGCTGCCGTCGGCGAGGGCGGCGATCCGCTGGAAGTGGCGGTCGTTGACGATCCTGCCATAGGACCCGCTTTGGGCGGAGTCCGGACCGAAGAGCTCCCCGATCGCCTTCACCAGCTCGCGCTCCAGCGGCACCAGCACGTCCTCGGCGGCCAGGATGTAGTCGGGCGCCACGCAGGTCTGGCCGGCGTTCATGAACCGGCCCCACGCGAGCCGCTTGGCCGCCCTGGCCAGGTCGGTGGAGGAGTCCACGTAGGCCGGTGATTTGCCGCCCAGTTCCAGGGTGACCGGCGTCAGGTTCTCCGCCGCCGCGCGCAGGACCGCCTTGGCGGCGGTTTCCCCGCCGGTGAAGAAGATGTGGTCAAAGCGCAGGCCCAGCAGGGCCGTGGTTTCCGGGATGCCGCCCTGGACCACCTCGGCGGCGCCGGCCAGGTACTCCGGGATCCAGCGTGCCAGGGCCGCCGAGGTGGCGGGGGCGTGTTCGCTTGGTTTGAGCACAACGGTGTTGCCGGCAGCGAGGGCACCGGCCAGCGGGGCGAGCAGGAGCTGCAGCGGATAGTTCCACGGGCCGATCACCAGCACGACTCCGAGCGGGGTCAGTTCGGTCCACGCTTTGGCCGGCTGGACGGCGAGCGGCACGGCGACCGGACGCGGCCGCAGCCAGGCCTCGAGGTTCTTTTCCAGGTGTGCGGCTTCGGCTGTGACAAAGCCGATTTCCGTCAGCAGGGACTCGGTGGCGTGCTTGCCCAGGTCGGCGCCCAGCGCTTCGGCGAACTCCGTGCGGCGCTCGGCCAGCATCCGGCGCAGGCTGCCGAGCTGCTCCAGCCGCCAGGCCAGGGGCGGGTCACTCCGCTGTCGTACAGTTCACGGGCGCGGGCGACGGCGGGGGCAACGGTTTGCATCCGCCCAATGTACCGGCAGCGGGCGCCCGGCCGGGTGCGGTACCGGATAAAACCTTGCGAATGCTGGAACGGGCCGGTTTTGAGGACTATGTTGAAGATATGAACAAGGTAGCGAGCAAGCACTTCGGAGAGGTCGAGCTCAACCACGGGAGGGACCATAATCTCACCGCCAAGCATGAACTGGCGGGCCAGATCGTGGAGCTTGACCTGAATGTCAATGCGCATGACCACTTCGACGAAGCGGCGATGCACAAGGTTGACTACCGGTTGCGCTTTCTGCCCGAACTCGTGGACCAGGTCCGGGAAATGATCGCCGAGGAACTGGAGCAGGACGGCACCAGCCCCCAGGAGTACCGGCACTTCCACTGCAACGCCATCAAGGACGAGCACCTGAGGACCGTGTTCGGCGTCGAGGATAAGAGCCAGCTCACCGACGCCGTGTTCCTCAAGGCCCTGAAGCTGGGCCACGTGGGTATCTTCCCGGCCAGCCGGAACGCTATTTCGTCCTGGACTTCACCCTCGGTTCGCACTTCACCGACGAGGTGCTGGTCGCCTCCGCGGACGAGGACGGCGTCGTGGATGACGAGATCCTCTGGGTCTCCTGAATCGATTGCTCCGCAGGCGCCCTTGTGAACCCTCAAAACGGCGGTTGCTCAGCAATCGATGATTAGCGTTCGACGGCGGCCGGTCACCTGTGAGAGGTGGCCGGCCGCCGTCGTCGGTTCAGGTGCCTGCTACTTGGCGGCTTCCAGCAGTTCGGCGCGGACCGTCCTGGTGGCCGTGACGAGGTTGCGCAGGGACTCTTCGGTCTCGGCGTAGCCGCGGGTCTTCAGGCCGCAGTCCGGGTTGACCCAGAGCTGGCGGGACGGGACGTGCTTGACGGCGGTGCTGAGCAGTTCGGTGACTTCCTGCTCGCCCGGGACGCGCGGCGAGTGGATGTCGTAGACGCCCGGGCCCACGCCGCGGCCGAAGCCGTGGGATTCCAGGTCGTGGACCACTTCCATGCGGGAGCGGGCGGCCTCGATCGAGGTGACGTCGGCGTCGAGGCCGTCGATTGCGTCGATGATGGCGCCGAACTCCGAGTAGCACAGGTGCGTGTGGACCTGGGTGGCGTCCGCGGCGCCGGCGGTGGCGAGCCGGAAGGACTTCACGGACCAGTCCAGGTACGCGGCCTGGTCCGCCTTGCGCAGCGGCAGGAGCTCGCGCAGGGCGGGCTCGTCCACCTGGATGACCTTGATGCCGGCGGCTTCGAGGTCGGCGATTTCGTCGCGGAGGGCCAAGGCCACCTGATTGGCGGTCTCGCCGAGCGGCTGGTCGTCGCGGACGAAGGACCAGGCGAGGATCGTGACCGGGCCGGTGAGCATGCCCTTCATCGGCTTGTTGGTCAGGGACTGCGCGTACCGGGCCCACTCCACCGTGATCGGGGCGCTGCGGGTGACGTCGCCCCACAGGATCGACGGGCGGGTGCAGCGGGAGCCGTAGGACTGGACCCAGCCGTGCACCGTGACGTCGAAGCCTTCGAGGTTCTCGGCGAAGTACTGGACCATGTCGTTGCGCTCGGGCTCGCCGTGGACCAGGACGTCGAAGCCGAGCTCTTCCTGCAGCTCCACGACGCGCTTGATCTCGTCCTTCATGAGCTGCTCGTACTGCTCCGTGGTGAGATCGCCCTTGTTGGCGCGGGCCCGGGCGGTGCGGATCTCGCCGGTCTGCGGGAAGGAGCCGATGGTGGTGGTGGGCAGCGGCGGCAGGTGCAGGGCCTCGGTCTGTGCGGCCTCGCGGACCCCGTAGACGGAGCGGCTGAAGTCGGCGGCGGTCAGGGCGGCGGTGCGGTTCCGGACCTCGGCGCGACGGACGCCGTCGGCGGCGGCACGGGAGGCGATGATGCGGGTGGCTTCATCGATGGCCGGCTGCACGGCTGCCGGATCGGTGAGCAGGCCGGCGAGGGTGACAACCTCGGTGGCCTTCTGGTCGGCGAACGCGAGCCAGCTGCGCAGCTGAGCGGAGAGCTGGACCTCCTCGTCGACGTCGTGCGGGACGTGCTGGGTGGAGGTGGAGGTACTGACGGCCAGCTTGGCGACGGACTTCTTCAGCTCGGCGATCTTGGCCGCGGAGGCGGCAAGGTCATTGCGCCAGATGTTGTGGCCGTCCACGACGCCGGCGACGAGGGTCGTGTTGCCCAGTGCGGCCAGGGCCGCGGCGGAGGAACCTCGCCCTTGAAGACGTCCAGGTGCAGGGCGTCGATGCCGGTAGCGGCAAGGGTTCCCAGCTGGCCGTTGAGGGCGCCGTACGGGGTGGAGACGAACAGCTGCGGGCGCTTCGCGGCGGCGGAGAGGACCTCGTAGGAGCGGGCGACGGCGGCCTGGATCTCGCCGGCCGGGGTGTCCTGGTCCACCACGAGGGCGGGCTCGTCCAGCTGGACCCAGCCGGCGCCGGCGGCGGCCAGCTTCTCCAGCAGTGCGGTGTAGACGGGGAGGACGTCCTCGAGGCGGGACAGCGGGCTGAAGCCGGCCGGGGCAACGTCGGAGGCCTTGCTCAGCAGCAGGAAGGTGACCGGGCCGACGATGTACGGGCGGGTCTCAACGCCGTTGGAGAGGGCGTATTCGAATTCCTCGACGATGCGGTTGGAGGTCAGCGAGAAGCTGGTCTCCGGTCCGATTTCCGGGACGAGGTAGTGGTAGTTGGTGTCAAACCACTTGGTCATTTCCAGCGGCTGCTGGTCCTTGTTGCCGCGGGCCAGGGTGAAGTAGCCGTCGATGTCGAGCTGGCCTCCGGCGTTCAGGAGGTTGCCGAAGCGGGCGGCACGGCACCGAGGTGCGCGGCGGCGTCGAGCACCTGGTCGTAGTACGAGAAGGTGCCGGGAACGGCGGCGGCCTCGGTCAGGCCCAGGCCCTGGAGGCGCTTGGCGGTGCCGAGCTGGATCTCCTTGGCGGCGGCGTCCAGGGCGGCGGCGTCGATCTTGCCGGCCCAGTAGGCCTCCACGGCCTTCTTGAGTTCGCGGCGGCGGCCGATGCGCGGGTAGCCCAGGATGGAGGCTGCCGGGAACGGGGTGGGGTTGAGCGTGTTCTGTTCAGTCATGGGAAGTCCTAAGTGTTGGAGGTGAGGTTAGCTGGCGAGCTGGCGGCGGCCGGCTGTGGCCCGGTGGCTACTGTGCCGGTTGCCACTGTGCCGGTTGCCTCTTTGAGGCCGGGCCAGGGCGAGTTTGTCCAGCACGTCCAAGGCGGCCGTGTGTTCGTTGAAGGTGTAGAGGTGTAGTCCGGGGCGCCGGCGTCCAGGGCGGCGTTGGCCAGGTCCACGGTGGCGCCGACCCCGATCCGTGTGCGTTCGGCGTCGGTATCGGCGGCGGCGAGCCGTTCGATGAGTTCCGGGGCCGGTTCGACGCCGGTCAGCTCGCCGAGGCGGGTGAGCCGGCGGATGCTGGTCAGCGGCATAACGCCCGGGATGATCGGGATGGTGACCCCGCCCGGCGTGCCCGGGTCAGGAGGTCCGCGTACTGCTCGGTGTGGAAGAAGACCTGGGTGATGGCGAAGTCGGCGCCGGAGCGCTGCTTGGCCAGCAGCACCTCGACGTCGTGCGCCTCACTCGGGGACTCCGGGTGCCGGGTGGGGTACGCGGCGACGCCGACGGCCACCTTGCCGGCGCAAAGCAGCGCGGAGCGGCGCTGTTCGACGCGGCGGATGAGCTCGATGAGGTCCTGGGCATAGCGCAGGGAACCCTCGGGCGGGACGCCGCCGTCCTTGGGCTGGTCACCGCGCAGCGCCAGGATGCCGCGCACGCCGACGTCGAGCAGTTCGCCGATGATCTCGGCGAGCTCCTGCGGCGAGTTCCCCACGCAGGTCAGGTGTGCCAGCGGCCGCAGAGTGGTTTCCTGGACGAGGCGGTTGATGAGCTCGACGGCGGTGTCCCGGTTGGAACCGCTGGCGCCGTACGTGACGGAGACGTAGTCCGGGTCCGTGCTTTCCAGTTCGCCGATGGTGGTCCAGAGCGATTCCGCCGCCGCGGGCGACCGCGGCGGGAAGAGCTCATAGGACAGGGCGACGGGGGCCGTGCCGGCGAGATTTGGGTGGGTGTCAATAAGGCTGGGTGGAGACATTTGCGTCCTTGGCTGTGAGCACTGACGGCTTGGCCCGGAAAACGGGTGCCGTCGGTGAGTTGAGTTTGGGGAACACGGAGCAAACTCCGGCAGGACGCAGCCGCGACTGTTACGCCTGATACGAAGTTGTCCGTGAGCAAATGTCAGGCCCACATGGGGGCACCCACACCCTCCTGGGCCGCCGTGGGGCTGGCCGTGAGCGGAGGATCGCTGACACGTTACTGAGGTAACTTGGATAAGACTCTACGGGCCACCCGGGAAGCGGATCAAGCCGGCATCCGAATTAAGACGCACCTTTACGGCATATTTCATGTTCGGACAGAATATTGTTCGCCGCACGCCCGGTTCCGCGTCCGGGCACTGCCCGCCTGGAGCCCGGAATTCCGGGAACGGGAGCCCTCCCCTTTGTGCCCGCGCAGGACTATTCTTTTGCCATGATCCAGCTTCCAGCCAGTTACCAGGAGTATCTCGCCGGCAAGAGCGAGAGTTTCATCAACACGGTCCGGCCCGTCCTGATGCAGTCTGCGGCGGACAAGGCGCACGGAGTCAAGGTGTCTTACAACCATGGCCCCACCGGTCACCAGGCGCACGTGGACGAGTCGATCCCCTTCGGCACCGTCGTCGAGGACATCGACTGACGCCAGTGTTCCTGGGAGCCGGCCGGCGGTAGCCTCCGGCGGCCCCTAGCCTTCCAGCAGGAGGCGCTGCGAACGGGGTGCCAGCGTGTGCTCCAGCACGAGGCAGGCGGCGCCGATCGCACCGACGTCCTCGCCGACGCCGGTGCCGACCACCTCGATCTCGTGGATCTTCCGGGTGGCGCTGCCCTCCCGGACCAGTGCCGGGACCCGTTCCAGATAGCGCTGCGAGAGGCAGGTCCAGAAGGGCCCGCCGAACACCACACGGTCCACGTCCAGAGCATTGGTGATGGTGGAGACAGCACGGGCAACGAGGACGGCGGAGTGGTCGATGATCTCCTCCGCCTTGGGATCGCCAGCCGCAGCGGCGGCGCACAGCGCGGAGAAGCTCTCCTGGATGGCGGGGCCGGTCAATTCTTCGAGGGGGCCGTCCAGGACCCCGGCTTCGACGGCGCGGGCCACCAGCACCTGGGGAATGCTGGTGGACTTGACGCAGCCGCGCATCCCGCAGTCGCAGGGCGCTCCGCCGGGGTCGACGATGATGTGCCCAATCTCGCCGGCGTTGCCCGAGGTGCCGCGCACCACTTCGTCGTTGAGCACGATCCCGCAGCCGATTCCGGTGCCCATGTACATAAAGACGAAGCTGCCGGCGCCGCTGGGGCCGCCCGCCCAGGTCTCGGCCACGGCTGCGCTGGTCACGTCCTTGTCCACGATGGTGGACAGCCCGGTGGCCGCGGCCAGGGCGTCGCGGAGCGGCACCCGGTCCCAGCCGAGCAGGAGCGGGGGTCCACAACCGTGCCCTCCTCAAGGTCGATCGGACCGGGCGAGGCGATCCCCAGGCCGGCGATCTTGGACGGGTCAACGCCGGAATCCGCGATGAGCAGCTTGATTTCGGCGGCGATGGTGTCAATGACGGCCCCGGGGTGGTTGCCGCCGGGGGTCTTGATCCGCGAATGCTTGACCACGGCCCCCACCAGGTCCAGCACCACGAACGTGGTCACTGCCGGGTCCAGGTGGACCCCCACCGCGTACATGCCGGACGACTTGAGCCTGAGCATGGTCCGGGGCTTGCCCGGCCCGGTGCCTTCCTTGCCTGCCTCGTAGATCAGGTCCTGGTCAAGCAGCCGGCGGGAGATATTGGAAATCGTCTGCGGGGACAGCCCGACGATCTGGGCCAGCTCCACCCGGCTGAGGCCGGCCGGGGAACGCCGGATGGCATCGAGGATTACCGTGAGGTTGAAGTCCCCCATGCGGGGCAAGTTGGTTCCGCGCCTCGGTGAGGGCTGGCGGATCTCAGTCACTGATAACCCCTAAACGTCTTTGGCCTCGCACTGCTTATTTCTGAATCGTACGTTACGCGGGTGTGACCGCCCACACGCCCGCTTCATACACCGGAAGATTTTCGGGTGCTGGCGGTCACCGTGAATTTCGGGTTCCGGCCAACTTCCCGGGTGGGACCGATCAGCCGCTGCAGCGCGGGCTGGTACTGGAGATGGCTGTTGAAGACCGTCCAAAGCTCCCCGCCCGGTGCGAGGACCCGCCCGGCCGCCTCGATCAGCTTGACGCCGGCCCCGGCATGAACCGCCGCTCCGACGTGGAACGGCGGGTTGAGCAGGATCAAATCGGCGCTGGCATCCGGCAGCGAGCCCATGGCGTCGTCCTGCAGTGCCTCGATCTGACCGGCGAGGCCGTTGGCTTCCGACGTCGCCCTGGCCGAATCGACGGCGGCGGCGGACTGGTCGGTGGCCGTGACCCGGGAGCCGGGGTTGCTGCGGGCGTACATGGCCGCGAGGATCCCGGTGCCGCAGCCCAGATCGATGGCGTGCCGTGCCTGCGGCATCCGGGGCAGGAACTCCAGCAGGAACCGGGTGCCGATATCCAGCCCGGTGCCCGCGAAGACGGCGCCCCGCGCACAGACGGTCAGTCCCAGCTCGGCGTTGACTTCGGTCACGGGGAACGGCGGGGCGCCCGTGGTGGGCTGAGGTCTGCGGGCCAGCAGGACGCGGGATTTCTGGCGGGCGTGCTGGGGCTGGACCTCGCGGAAGTGACGCTCCAGCACGGCGTTCATGCCCAGGCTCATGTGTTTGACCCGGCCGCCGGCGAGGAGTACGACGCCGGGGTCGGCGTGGCGGGCGACGGCGTCGGCAATCTCATCCAGTTCCGCGAGGGATTTGGGCAGCTGGAGGAGCACCACGGTGGCCCCTGACAGGAGCTCAGGACCCAGCGGGTGCTGTTCAAAGCCGCCGGTGACGCCCAGCTTCGCGGCGTTGTGCCGTAGCGCCCGCTCACCGGTGATGAGGTCCTGGTGCACGCGCACCGGACGGGCCCGGCCGCCGGCGGCGTCGGGGTCGGCGCCGGCGTCGGGGTCGGCGTCGGGGTTGAACACACCGAGCGCGAGGGCGCCGAGCGTCAGCGCACCGTACCGGTCCCCCACGACGGCGATCCGGCTGCCGGGGTGGAGGGTTCCGGCAGCGAGCAGGTCCGCGGCGGTGTCCAGGAGGAGTTTGTCCGTGGCGTCCCAGGCCTGCAGGTTGGCCGCCTCCACGTCCGGAAACCTGCCCATCCGGGAGAAGAGGGAATCAAGAGTGTTGTCCGCCACGCGCGAGCTGCCGCCTTTTGTGAGTCAGGTGTGAGTCGGGGTGTTCAGGCCCGGAGATTGAGGTTCCCTGCAAACTTATCCTGCTCCTCGAATAAACGCAGGATGCCCGCCACCGCCGCCCGCCCGGCCCGGTTGGCGCCGATCGTGGACGAGGACGGCCCATAGCCGACCAGATGGACCCGCGGCTCGGCGGCCACCTGGGTGCCGTCCATGGCGATCCCGCCGCCGGGGCCGCGCAGGTGCAGCGGGGCGAGGTGCTCTAGCTCGGCCCGGAATCCGGTGGCCCAGAGGATCACATCGGCGGCCAGGAAGCTCCCGTCCACCATCCGCACTCCCCGGGCTCGATGCCGGTGAACATGGGGAGGCGCTCCAGCACACCCCGGGCGGCAGCCGCGCGCAGGGCAGGAGTCCAGATCAGGCCCGTGACGGCGACGACGCTTTGCGGCGGCAGGCCCTGCCGCACGCGCTCCTCGACGAGGGCGACGGCGTCGTGCCCGGCCTGCCGGTCGAACGCGGCGTCCCGCCAGACCGGTTCCCGGCGGGTGAACCAGCTGGTGGTGGTGACCCGGGAAATCTCGTCCAGCAGCCCGACGGCGGAGATCCCCCGCCCACCACCACCACATGCCGGCCGCGGAACTCATCCGCCGAGACGTAGTCCGCCACGTGCAGCTGCCGTCCGCGGAAGGACGCCCGGCCCGGGTAGATCGGCCAGAACGGCCTGGTCCAGGTGCCGGTCGCGTTGACGACGGCGCGGGCCGACCAGTCGCCTCCCGACGTGGCAATCCGCAGCCGCCCGCCGGCGTCGTGGTCCTCCGCCGAGACGGACCGGACTTTGACGGGCCGTTCGATGGCCAGCCCCAGTTCCTGTTCGTAGCCGCCGAAGTAGCGGGCCAGAAAGCTGGAGCTGGCTTCTTCCGGGTCGACGGCCGGCTGCGGGATGCCGGGCAGGTCGCTGATGCCGTTCACGGTGGCCATGAGGAGGCTCTTCCAGCGGTGGCGCCATGCCCCGCCGGGGCCGTCCTCGGCGTCGAGGACGATGTAACTCCTCACCGGCCCGTCAGGATTCCGGCCCTCCGCTGCGGTCCCGGCCGGGAGAAGGCCCCGGCGCTGCAGGTGGTAGGCGGCGGAGAGCCCGGCCTGGCCCGCACCGATCACCACGACGTCGGCGGACCGGACCCGGCCGTCCATCCCTGCGGACATGCTGGTCAGATCTTCTTGACCACGCTGGATTTCAGCTGCATGGGGCCGACACCGTCCACCTTGCAGTCAATGTCGTGGTCGCCGACGCCGTTCACCAGCCGGATCCCGCGGACCTTGGTGCCCACCTTGATGACGGTGGAGCTGCCCTTGATCTTGAGGTCTTTGACCACCGTGACGGTGTCCCCGTCGGCGAGGATATTGCCGACGGCGTCCTTGATCGGCTTCGCTTCCAGCTCACCGGACTCCTGCTCGACGGCGGCCGACCACTCATGCGCGCACTCCGGGCAGACCAGGAGCGCCCCCATCTCGTAGGTGTACTCGCTGGAGCATTCGGGGCACGGGGGCAGCGTCTCATTCACGTTGCCAATGTTAGTCGAGCTGAGAGGGCGGAGGGCCTACAGACCGCATTGCTAAGCTGCTGTCATCCCAGCGAAGGCGGCGCCTGATGGCCGACAGTCCAGATCAATCCGAAGGTGCGGCCCAGGAAACCGGTCCGGCCCAATCAACCGTTCCGTCCCGGTCCGATGAGGCGGATGCCGGCCGGAGCTCCGGCTGGCGCACCGCCGGCCGGCTGCTGCTGGGCGCATTCCTCGTCTTTGCCGGCGTCAGCCACCTGGGCTGGAGCCGGGAGGCGTTCTACGCGCAGGTGCCGCCGTGGCTGCCCCTGGACCGGGACTTCATCGTGGTCGCTTCCGGACTCGTGGAGATCGCCCTGGGCACGGCCCTGCTGCTGCTCAGGCGGCGGAGGGCCGCACTCGGCTGGATTGTTGCGGCGTTCTTCGTGGCGGTCTTCCCGGGCAACATCTCGCAGTTCGCCACGGGCATCGATTCGTTCGGCCTCAATTCGGACCTGAGCCGCGGGATCCGCCTGCTGTTCCAGCCCGTCCTGGTGGTGTGGGCCCTGTGGTCCACGGGCGCCTGGCGGGCGTGGCGGCAGTCCCGGAGGTCCCGCCGAACCGGCAATTGACTAGGTCCGCGGGCAGCACGCCCGACGAACACCGGCACTGACGAACGCGGGCACCGGAAAGTCACGGGCCAGGCAAAACAAAGGAGGCCCTGCTCAATGAGCAGGACCTCTTCGGTGGAGCTGAGGGGACTCGAACCCTGACCCCCTGCATGCCATGCAGGTGCGCTACCAGCTGCGCCACAGCCCCGAAATTGCCTGGGATTCTTTCCTGCGAAGGACCGTCTTTCCCTGAAGCAACCTGTTTATCTTAAACTACATTTCCCGTTCACGCGAATCGGCACGCCCTCGCGTGGCAAAAGTTCCGGCAGGCCGTCTTATTCCGGGTCGAGGCAGCGCCGGCTCGGACCGCAGCAGCCCGGGCGAAACCAGAGGTGCCCGAGTCCCTTGGCTCAGGGCCCCGGCGGACTCCCCAGGCCGCGGGCAGATCAGGGCGAATGCGCGACGCCGATCCGCCCTGAACTGCCTGCGCGTCGGCACCTGCCCGCGAAAACCTGCTCCCGCAACCCGGGTTGGCGGCCAAAACGTGTGTATGAGATTGGTTGCCAAGCTCAATAGCCCGAAAACCCGCACAAAAAATCCGCCGGAATCTTTCGATTCCGGCGGATTGTCCGGTGGAGCTGAGGGGACTCGAACCCCTGACCCCCTGCATGCCATGCAGGTGCGCTACCAGCTGCGCCACAGCCCCGAATTTTCGTTGCTCCGACTCCGTCAGCTTGCGCTTTCGGCTCCGGCTCTTTGTCCGGATCTCTCCGAAGCAACTCAAATATCTTAGAACAGCCTTTCGGAAAATTCCAAATCGGGCATATTCCGTTTTTCCCGCCCGGCCGCTACTCCGATTCGGATGCTGCTGCTGCCTTCGCGGACGCGTCGTCCCCGAGCTGCAGGTCCACGACGGGGCAGTCCTTCCAGAGGCGCTCCAGGGCGTAGAACACGCGGTCTTCCTCGTGCTGGACGTGGATGACGATGTCGCCGTAGTCCAGGAGGACCCAGCGCCCGCCGGAACGTCCTTCACGGCGGATCGGCTTGAGCTCGAACTTGGAAAGTTCGTCTTCGATGCCGTCCACGATGGCGTTGACCTGGCGCTCGGAAGGCGCCGAGGCAATCAGGAAAATATCGGCCAGGGCCAGCCGTTCGCTGACGTCCATGGCGATGATGTCCTCGGCCAGTTTCTCCGCGGCGGCGCGGGCGGCGTGGCGGGCTGTGGCGATGGATGATTCTGTTGCAGTCACGGGACTCCTTATTAAGTGAAAAATTGTTGGGTGAAAAAGCTTGTGTTGTGGAAATGCTTCTGTCGTTGAAATGCATGGAGCGGCCAGCTATCAGGACAGCAGGGCCGGGAACGATCGTTGCCTAGCCGGAAAGGCCGGTGACAATGAGGGTGATACCTGCGATCAGTGCCATCACGCCGAGGATCAGCACCACCAGTTGCACGAGGCGGAGCCGGCGCGCCCTGCCGAGGCCGGCGGTGGCGGCGTCCAGGGGCTCGAGCCCGTTCGCGGCATTCGCGGCGACGGGCATCCTGCCGGTGAAGTCCTCTTCCTGCTGGACTGCCGCGGGATTCCCCGCCGCCGGAGCCGACGTGGCCCGGGGCGTGGAGGCGGCCTTGGCGGCGGCCTCGGCCCGGGCCAGCACCCCGCCGCGTCCGCTTGCGGATGCTGCACTCCGCTGGCGGGACGACGTCGGACGGCGGTTGCCGGACTTCCGGGGCTGCTCAACCCGGGGGCCCGGGTTGGTGGCGACCGGTACGTGGGTCGTGGCAGGGCGCTTCATGACGGGCCGCTCCACGCCGGGGACCTGGACAAACTCCAGGGGTGTGACCATGGCCAGGTTGTTGGCCGTGGTGGGATCGTTCCGCACGGGCTCCGGCTTGCTGTTCTGCTCGGCCAGCTTCTGCTTGGCGGCGGCGCGGCGGTTCAGCACGGCGGCCCGTTCGGCGAGGGCGATCTGCTCCGCAAGAACGGCCGGATCGACGGCGTCGGGGTCCGTGGCGTTGATGTGTTCCATTTTGGCCAGCTGGTTTTGGGCCTGCTGGGCCAGGAGTTCGCGTGCGGCCAGGGCCTGTTCCACGGTCATTCCCTCGGGGCCCTGGCCGCCCGCGGCCCTGCCGCCGTCTGACTGCTGGCGCGGGGCGCCGTCGGCGGGGGCGGACTCAACACCGGGCCGGGCTCCCCGGGCTGGGCAACAACGGGTGTGGACCGCGTGCGCGGAGACGCAGGCACAATCATGTTGGCGGCAGTGGCCGGGGCTGTTTCCGCCGCCAGCTGCATCAGCCGGAGCTGGCGCCGGGTGGGCGGTCCGCCCCCGGCGAGGTTGCCTTCTTTTTCGGCCAGTTCCTTGATGGTGCGCAGCGTGGCCCGGTCCCGGGCGCGGACCTGGGAGGACCGTTCGGAGCCGGCGGTGCTGCGTACGGTGTCGGCGGGGCCCGGAATGCGGCGGCGCCCGGTGATCTCGGCCTCGGTGGGCTCGCCGGGGTCCACAACGTCGGCTGGCCGCGCGTTCCCGGAGTCAGGATTCGGGGCTGGAACATTTGAGGCAGGGGGAACCGCGCCGGCACCCGGGGTGCCGGCCTCCTGGTTCGCCTCCAGGCGTTCATCTCTGGCCTGTCGCAGTTCGCGACGGCTGCGGATTGGTGGCTGTTCCTGACTCATTGCAAACTCATTCGGTGCTGGCGGGTTGGGCTATCTCGGTGCTTCGGTCATAGCGTGCGGCGCCATTGCCGGCGGAGGTGTCTCCGGTCTCCGGGTCTCCCCGTACAGTCCGTACTTGGCGATGTACTGGACCACACCGTCCGGCACGAGGTACCAGACGGGGTTGCCCGCCGCCACCCTGGTGCGGCAGTCGGTCGAGGAGATCGCCATGGCGGGAACCTCGAGGAGGCTGACGTCCTTGCGGCCCATCCCGTCCAATACGTGGCCGGGGCGGGTGACGCCGACGAAGTGCGCGAGTGACCACAGTTCGTCGATGTCCTTCCACGACAGAATCTGGGCCAGGGCGTCGGCTCCGGTGATGAAGAACAGGTCCGCATCGGGGCGCAGCGTGTGCAGGTCCCGGAGGGTATCGATCGTGTAGGTCGGTCCCGGCCGGTCCACGTCAACCCTGCTGACGGTGAAGCGGGGGTTCGAGGCCGTGGCGATCACGGTCATGAGGTAGCGGTGCTCGGCCTCGCTGACCTTTTTGCTCATCTTCTGCCATGGCTGCCCGGTCGGCACGAACACCACTTCGTCCAAGTCGAACTTGGCCGCGACCTCGCTGGCCGCGACAAGGTGGCCGTGGTGGATGGGATCAAAGGTGCCACCCATCACACCCAGACGCAGGCGGCGCTTGGCGCCGCGCTGCTTCACGGTGGCGGAAATATTAGTGCCCTTGGCCGTGATCGTGCTTGTTCGGGTGCTGGCGGTGCGGATCCGCGTGCTCCTCGACAACTTCGTGGCGCCTGCCCAGGTTGGAGTAGGACAGCGTGACGAACAGCATGATCATCAGGACCGCAAACATGATGCCGCCGATGACAAACGGCGGTGCAATAAGCGGCGCCAGTTCCTCGTGACCTGATTCGCCGGCGGCGGCGACGATTGTGGCGATCTGCTGCGACAGCATGTTCTCCCCTAGTGAGTTTAAGATTTGACGGCGGCGGGTACCCCGCCGTTCCGGACTTCTGTTCCATGTTACAGCGTTGCTAGGCCCTGATCTGGCCCTCGCCCTGGACGATCCACTTCGTGGTGGTCAGTTCCGTCAGCCCCATCGGGCCGCGGGCGTGCAGCTTCTGGGTGGAAATGCCCACCTCGGCGCCCAGTCCCAGTTCGCCACCGTCGGTGAACCGGGTGGAGGCGTTCACGATCACGGCGGCGGAATCAACCTCGGCGATGAAGCGCTCGGCGTTGCCAAGGTCATTGGTGAGGATCGCTTCGGTGTGGCCGGTGGACCACGTGCGGATGTGTTTGACGGCCTCATCCAGGCTGTCCACCATCGCCACGGCGAGGTCCAGGTCCATGTATTCGGTGGCCCAGTCCTCATCGGTGGCGGGGACGGAATCGATTGACCCCGGCAGCGCGGCACGGATCCGTTCGTCGGTGTGAAGCGTGACGCCCTTGGCGCGCAGGGCGGCGGCGACGGCCGGCAGCACGGTGGAGGCGGAGTGGACCAGCAGGGTTTCCACGGTGTTGCAGACACTGGGCCGCTGGGTCTTGGCGTTCAGCAGGATCTCCACGGCCATTTCCTCGTTCGCGGAGGCATCCAGGAAGATGTGCACGTTGCCTTCGCCGGTCTCGATCACGGGAACCTTGGCGTTGGTCACGACAGACTGGATCAGTTCGCGGCCGCCGCGGGGAATCAGGACGTCCACCCGTCCGCGGGCACGCATCAGGACGTTGGCGCCTTCGCGGCCGTACTGGTCGACACTCTGCACGGCGTCGGCGGGAAGGCCCACCGACTCAAGGGCGTCCCGGAGCACCGTAACCAGGGCTGCGTTGGTGGCGGCGGCGGCGGTTCCGCCGCGCAGGATGACGGTGTTGCCGCTCTTGAGGCCCAGCCCGGCGATATCCACGGTGACGTTGGGCCGCGCCTCGTAAATGGCGGCAACGACGCCCATGGGCACGTTGACCTGGCGCAGCCGCAGCCCGTTGGGCAGGGTCTGGCCACGGACCACGTTGCCCACCGGATCCGGCAGGTTGGCGAGGTTTTCCAGCGCTGCGGCGAGGCCCTGGATGCGGGCGTCCGTGAGGGTGAGACGGTCCAGCATCGCCGCGGACGTGCCGTTGGCTTTGCCGGCCGCGACGTCCTTGGCGTTGGCGGCGAGGATTCCGGACTTCCGCTCCAGCAGCGCGGCGGCGATGGCGCGGAGTCCGCGGTCCTTCCAGGCCCGGTTGGCACGGGCCATCCTGCGGGCGGCGTGGCGCGAGCGGTCGGCGATGGCGTGGACGCCCGCCTCGACGTCGTTTGCGCCGGGAACGTCCGCAGACGTTGCGGGGCCGGGCTCCGTGCTGTCTTCCGCCGGTCCGTCCGCGGGGAGCAGACCTTCGGCGAACAGCTTCTCGGCAAGCACGGCAGAGCGGGGGTAAGGGCCTCAGTCATGGTTCCAGTTTAGGCGAGCAGGAGGCTTAGACCAGCACCAGATCGTCAACATGAACAACAACCCGGTCATATCCGCGGCCGAGGCTGCTGCCGAGTTCCTTCGTGGAGCGTCCCAGCATCTGCGGGAGTTCGGCGGCGCCGTAGTTCACCAGGCCCCGGGCGATCACCGTGCCGTCGGGCGAGACCATCTCGACGGCGTCGCCGGCCTCGAAGTGGCCGTGCACGGCGGAAATACCGGCCGGCAGCAGCGAGGTGCGGCGGTCACGCACGGCCCTGACGGCGCCGTCGTCGAGCACCAGGGTGCCTTCCACGGACGCGAGGTGCGCCAGCCAAAGCAAGCGGACGGGTTTGCGGGAGCCGTTGACGGAGAACCAGGTTCCCACGTCCTTGCCCGCCAGCGCGGCGGCGGCGTTGCCGGTGGATGTGACCAGGGCGGGGATGCCCGAACCGGCGGCGATGGTGGCCGCCTCGACCTTGGTGACCATTCCCCGGTGCCGGTCCCGGCTTTGCCGGTGCGCCCGATGGTCACGCCGTCGAGGTCCTGCGGACCCGTCACGTGCGGGATCCGCTGTGCACCGTGCGCCGGCGGGCCGTCGTAGAGGAGTCGACGTCGGAGAGCAGCACGAGTGCGTCGGCGCGGACCAGGTGGGCCACGAGGGCCGCGAGCCGGTCGTTGTCGCCGAACCTGATCTCGTGCGTGGCGACGGTGTCGTTTTCGTTGACCACCGGCACCACGCCGAGGTTGAGCAGCCGGTCGAGGGCGCGCAGGGCGTTGGTGTGCTGGCTGCGGCGCATGAAGTCTTCGGCGGTGAGCAGCACCTGGCTGACGGTGACCCCGTGGGCCCCGAAAGCGTGCGTGTAGCGGGCCATCAGCAGGCCTTGGCCCACACTCGCGGCGGCCTGCTGGGTGGCGAGGTCGCGGGGCGCTTCGCGAGCCCGAGCGGGGCCAGTCCGGCGGCGATCGCGCCGGAGGACACCAGGATGATCTCCGTGCCGGCGTTGCGTTTGTGTGCCAGGGCGTCGGCGAGCTCGGTCAGGGCCTCCTCCGAAATGCCGCCCCTGATGGACGTCAGCGAGGAGGATCCGACCTTGACCACGATCCGGCGCGCCCCGGACAGCACGGAGCGGTCCGGCGCGGTGGCGTCCGACGCCGGGCGCGGGGTGACCGCCCCGGCGCGGTCAGTGACGGCTTTACTCGTCATCGGTTGCGCCCAGTCCACTCTCCTTGAGCGGCTTGGCGGCCCGGCGTCCGCTGACGGATTCGGTCCAGATGCCGGCCTTGCGCTCGGCTTCGAGCTCGGCGCGGGCGGCGGCCTTGGCCTCGCGGCGTTCGATCTGCTCGTCGCGCTTCTGCCCGCGGGTGGGGCGGTCGCCGATGTCGGCGAAGCGCACGTCGGTGCCGCGCGGCGCGGCCAGCAGTTCGGCGCCGGCCATCATGGTGGGCTCCCAGTCGAAGACGACGCCGTCGTCCTCGCCGATGACCACCATGTCGCCGGGCTTGGCGCCCTGCTTGAAGAGTTCGTTTTCGACGCCCAGCTTGGCCAGGCGGTCGGCGAGGTAGCCGATGGCTTCCTCGTTGGTGAAGTCGGTCTGCTTGACCCAGCGCACGGGCTTGTCTCCCAGGACGCGGAACAGCGGCTCCAGGTTCTTCTCTTCGCGGCGGATCTTGAAGCCGGATTCGTTGACGGCACGGGGTTTGAGGACCGGGGCCTGCACCTTCGGAGGGGCTGCGGCCACGGCGTCGCGGGCGGCCTGCACGATTTCGGCCATGGCAAAGCCGAGCTGGCGGAGGCCTTCGTGGCTGGTCGCCGAGATTTCGAAGACCCTGTAGCCGCGGGATTCGAGCTCGGGGCGGACGAATTCGGCCATGTCCTTGCCGTCCGGCAGGTCCACCTTGTTGAGGGCGACCAGTCGGGGGCGGTGGTTCAGGGGAACGACTTCGCCATCGGAGCCCGCATAGCTCATGTCCACGGCGTACTTCTCCAGCTCGGCCTCGATGACGGCGAGGTCGGAGAGCGGATCGCGGTCCGATTCGAGCGTGCCGCAGTCAAGGACGTGCACCAGGGCGGCGCAGCGCTCGACGTGGCGCAGGAAGTGGTGGCCGAGGCCCTTGCCTTCGCTGGCGCCCTCGATGAGGCCCGGGACGTCGGCGATGGTGAAGCGCACATCGCCGGCCTGGACGACGCCCAGGTTCGGGATCAGGGTGGTGAACGGGTAGTCAGCGATCTTGGGCCGCGCGGCGGACATGGCGGCGATCAGGCTGGACTTGCCGGCGGACGGGAAGCCCACCAGGGCGATGTCGGCGATGGACTTGAGTTCCAGGACAACATCACTGGATTCGCCTTCGATGCCGAGCAGCGCGAAGCCGGGGGCGCGGCGCTTCTGCGAGGACAGCGAGGCGTTGCCGAGGCCGCCGATGCCGCCGGCAGCGGCAACGTATTCCGCGCCTTCGCTCACGAGGTCCGCGAGGACGTCGCCGGACTTGGACTTGACCACGGTGCCAATCGGGACCGGAAGAATCAGGGTTTCGCCGTGTTTGCCGGCGCGCCAGTCGCCCATTCCGGGGCCGCCGTTGGTGGCGTGGCGGTGCGGGGCGTGGTGGTAGTCAAGCAGGGTGGTGGTCTGGGGGTCCACGCGCAGGATGACGTCGCCGCCGTTGCCGCCGTTGCCGCCGTCAGGGCCGCCGAGCGGCTTGAACTTCTCGCGGTGGACGGAGACACAACCGTGGCCGCCGGTACCGCCGGATACGTGCAGTACTACCCGGTCTACAAAGCTAGCCACGTGGATCTCCTCAGTGCTGTTCCTCGGGGTCCGAAGACGCCCAAGATGATTGTAATGCGGTTAAAACACCGGTGGAGCGGACCTAATGGCCCGCCCCACCGATTTAAGACTTGTTGTTACTCTGCAGCTGCAGCAGCCACAATGTTCACAACGCGACGACCGCGGCGGGTGCCGAACTCGACAGCGCCGGGGGTCAGAGCGAACAGGGTGTCGTCGCCGCCACGGCCTACGCCGGCGCCCGGGTGGAAGTGGGTGCCACGCTGGCGGACGATGATCTCGCCTGCGGAAACTACCTGGCCGCCGAAGCGCTTGACGCCGAGGTACTGGGCGTTCGAGTCACGACCGTTGCGAGTGGAGCTCGCGCCTTTTTTATGTGCCATTTGGAAATGCCTGCCTTAAAATTCTGGGGAATCTGCTGAAAACCTGAACAGTAACGATTAGTTACTTGATACCGGTGATCTTGACCTTGGTCAATTCCTGACGGTGACCCTGGCGCTTCTTGTAGCCGGTCTTGTTCTTGAACTTCTGGATGACGATCTTGGGACCACGAAGGTCCTCAAGGATCTCAGCCGTAACCTTTACCTTGGCCAGGTCCGAAGCTGCAGACGTGACCTTGTCACCGTCTACCAGGAGCAGTGCGGGCAACTCAAAGGTGCTGCCGGCTCCACCGGGGACGCGGTTCAGGGTAACGAAGTCTCCAACGGAAACCTTCTCTTGGCGGCCGCCTGCGCGGACAATCGCGTACACCACTGGGGAACTCACTTCTCTCGACGTTTATTACTAGATTTGCGTGCGGAACCTGGGTCCAATGTGTTTGGTCCGGCTCACGCTGTGCCTCTACGCCGGTGGATTCCCCAGGGGAACCCATGAGCTATCCCGTGGACAATCGCACCCGAAATCGAGCGGAGAGTCCTCAAGGTCATAACCCAAGTGTTGGCGTAAGCACCGAAGGTCTAGACTACGCTAATTTTGCCTTCGGCCGCAAATGAGGCTGGTTCCGGAGTGAGGTACGTGATAGGCGCCACTCTGTATGGACAGAGCCTGCCGCAACGACTTCCGGAACCGTGCCCACCTATCGTACAGGCTCCCCGGCCGCCGGGGTCAGGCGTGCAGCCGCGGCGCGTCGAAGAAGTCGACCTCGTAGCGGGCGGACTGCCGGAAAGCCAGGGTCATGGCGTCCCGTTCGCCCGCCGAGGCGGCCCGCGCCGCGGCGTCGGTGTACGCGATGGCCTGCCGGGTGGCGGCGGCGAAGTCCTGGTCCGCGTAGGTGGCCAGCCACACGGCGTAGGGATGCGCCTCCGGGGCTCCCGCGGCGAGGAACTGCGCGTGAAGCGACTCCCCGACCTCGGCATAGAGCCAGAAGCACGGCAGCACGGCGGCCACCAGCACCCCGTAACTGCCGGAGACCGAGGCGGCCAGCAGGTGATCGACGTACGACTTGGTGACGGGCCCGGTAGTCACCTCGGCCGGGCGGGTGCTCAGCCAGGTCCGGTGCAGCTCCGATTCCACTTCGAGGCAGTTCTGCGCGGAGCGGGCCCAGAAGAGCTGCTCGGCCTCGGTGGGAGCGATGGCGGCGGCGCGGGCCAGCACACGGGAATAGCCGTTGAGGTAGAGGGCGTCCTGGGCGAGGTAATAGGCGAATTCCTTCTCCGGCAGGGACCCGTCCGCGAGGGCCTTGATGAAGTCCAGGCCGTAAATCGCCTCAAGGTCAGCGGCGGCGGCTTCCCGGAGGGCGACGGCGAACTCACCCTCGGCCGGTCCGCTCGCGATGGTGCCATGGTCCTGGGTGTGCTGCTGGACGTGGTGGAAGTGATGGACCGGGCCGTTGCCGGTTCCGACGTCGAGCGCCTCCGAGGCACGCAGCGCCTCCCGCAGCCAGGGCTTGACCTCGCGGAGTGCGGCCTCCCAGTCCCCGGGCCCTGCCTGTACTGTGTTGCTCGCCTGCCCTGTACTCCCGGGTTGGGCGGTATTTATCGCTTGAACGGTATGTCTGGCCTGCACGGTGGCGATCGCCGAGGACAGCGAGCACCCGGTGCCGTGGCTGTTCCGGGTGTGCACCCGCTCCCCGGCACCACGATGACGTCCTGCGCCAGGAGCCCGACGGTGTTGACCAGCGCATCGGGGCACCCTCGCCCGGGCTGCCGTTGTCGCCGTCGAGGTGGCCGCCCTTCACGAGGACCGTCGTGCCGGTCCGGGCGGCGAGCCGCTTGCCCTGCCCCAGCGCCGCGGCCCAGTCCACAGCGGCGGGTTCCCCGAGCAGAACCGCGAGTTCGGCGAGGTTGGGCGTGATCAGGTCCGCGAACGGCAGCAGCGCATGCAGCGCCGCCTCATCCGCCTCCTGCAGCAGCCGGTCGCCGCTGGTCGCCACCATCACGGGATCCAGGACCACGACGCCGGGGCGGGTCTCCTCCAGCCAGCTGCGGACCGCGTCAATGACGGACGCGTCCCCCAGCATCCCGATTTTGACGGCGTCGATGGTGATGTCCTGGCCGAGGGCTTCCAGCTGGGCGGTGAGAAAGGCCGCCGGCGGGACGTGGACGGCGCTGACGCCGCGGGTGTTCTGGGCGGTCAGGGCGGTGATGGCCGCCATGCCGTAGCCGCCGTGTGCGGCGATGCTCTTGAGGTCGGCCTGGATCCCCGCGCCGCCGGAGGGTCGGAGCCGGCGATGGCCAGCACCCGCGGGATCCGGGGCGCTGACAGGGCAGGGACAGGCGGAAGAAACGATGAGGCGGTGGTCAAGAGAGACATCCCTTCGCCGGTGCTAGCCGGACAGGTTCAACGGGTCTGGATCTCAGCCGGCTCGATGCGCGGCACCCCGTGTCAGGGATCCAGCCTAGCGGCATGCCTTAACGAAGTCGCGGGCACGGCCCGAACCGGGCGTATTGCTACGCCGGCCGGACCGCACCCGCGGCCTTGCTGCAGTGTTCCGGGGCTAGAGCCCGATTCCTAGAGCTCCGAGGCCGGAACGCCGACACCGAGGATGATCGGTTCGCTGGCGGCCGGTTTGGCCGCCGGAGTCGTTGCGGCCGGGACCTTGGCCTCGTGCACCGAAACGGCTGCGGCGTGCGGGGATTCCTGGCGCTGTTCCACCGAGGTCTCATTCGCTGCACCCTGGGCGCGGCTGGCGCTCCGGTTGCGGCGGCCGCGGCGGGCACGGGAGGTGCCTGCCCCGGTTTCGGCCTCGGTCTGTGAACCCGGCGCCTGGGCGGCGCGCCCCGGTCCGGTTCCGCCGGTGCGCGCCGGAGCGGCCGACGCGGCCCGGCCCGCCGGTTCACGTGTCGCCGGTTCACGCGTTGCCGGTTCACGTGTAGCCGGGGCCTTGGCTTCCTCGGTTTCACCCAGGTTCGCGAAGGCCTCGGTCAGCAGGTCCAGCGTCAGCGCCGGCGAACCGGCCTCGTCCGCGTGCTCCACGAAAGGCAGGGCGACCTGCTCGCCGCCGAACGTCAGCACGGCGGCGGGGCGACCTGCTGCTTCCTCGGACGCGGCCAGGTCCACGGCTGCCTCAACAGCGGCTTCAACGGCTGCCTCGCGGGCCCCGGCGGCGGTACCCGCCTCGTCGTCGTGCAGGTGGGCGGCGTGCGCCGCTGCCGCGATGTTCGCCAGCGCGGCCCGGGTTGCCTCGGCCTTGGCGTGGCGTTCAGCTTCGGTGGGTTCGGCGTGCACGGCTGCCGGGGCGGACGGGACGTCCGTGCCCTGGCCTCCCCTGCCGCGGCGGCGGCTCTTGCGTTCGGTCCGCGCGGCCGGCTGCTGCTCGGTCCGCGGGACGTGGTGCTCGGCGGCCACCACGTTGGCGCGGCGGTGTTCCACCGGCTCGTCGTGGGTGACGATGCCGCGGCCGGCGCAGGTTTCGCACTGCTCGCCGAAGACTTCCAGCAGTCCGGTGCCCATCCGCTTGCGCGTCATCTGCACGAGGCCCAGCGAGGTCACTTCCGCCACCTGGTGCTTGGTCCGGTCCCGGCCGAGGCACTCCACCATGCGGCGCAGCACCAGGTCGCGGTTGGACTCGAGCACCATGTCGATGAAGTCGATGACGATAATGCCGCCGATGTCGCGCAGGCGCAGCTGCCGGACGACTTCCTCGGCAGCTTCGAGGTTGTTCTTGGTGACGGTTTCCTCAAGGTTGCCGCCGCTGCCGGTGAACTTGCCGGTGTTGACGTCCACCACGGTCATGGCTTCGGTGCGGTCGATCACGAGGAGCCGCCCGAGGGCAGGAAGACCTTGCGGTCCAGGGCCTTGTGGATCTGCTCGTCGATGCGCCAGGCAGCGAAGATGTCCGTGTCCTTGGTCCACTTTTCCAGCCGGCCCACGAGGTCGGGGGCCACGTAGGTGACGTAGGCCTCGATAGTGTCCCAGGCTTCCTCGCCGGAGACGATCAGCTTGGAGAAGTCCTCGTTGAAGACGTCACGGACCACCTTGATGGTCAGATCGGGTTCGCCGTAGAGCAGTTCGGGGGCGAGGATCTTCGTCGAGGTCGACTGGCCCTCGATGCCTTCCCACTGGGCGCGGAGGCGGTTGATGTCATGCGTGAGCTCTTCCTCGGACGCACCCTCGGCGGCGGTGCGGACAATGACGCCCGCATCTTCCGGGAGGCGGTCCTTGAGGATCCGCTTGAGGCGGTTGCGTTCGACGTCGGGCAGCTTGCGGGAGATTCCGGTCATGGAACCGCCGGGAACGTACACGAGGTAGCGGCCGGGCAGGGAGATCTGGCTGGTGAGGCGGGCGCCCTTGTGGCCGACCGGGTCCTTGGTGACCTGGACCAGCACGGAGTCGCCGGACTTCAGCGCGTTTTCGATCCGGCGCTGCTTGCCCTCGAGGTTCACGGATTCCCAGTTGACTTCACCGGCGTAGAGCACGGCATTGCGGCCGCGTCCGATGTCGACGAAGGCGGCTTCCATCGACGGCAGCACGTTCTGGACCTTGCCCAGGTACACGTTGCCGATCAGGGAATCCTGCTGGGTCTTCGAGACGAAGTGCTCGGCCAGGACGCCGTCCTCGAGGACGCCGATCTGGATTCTGTCGTCGCGCTGGCGGACGATCATCTGGCGGTCCACGGATTCGCGCCGGGCGAGGAACTCTGCCTCGGTGATGACGGTGCGGCGGCGGCCGGTATCGCGGGATTCGCGGCGGCGCTGCTTCTTCGCCTCCAGCCGGGTGGAACCCTTGAGGGACGTGACGCGGTTGTTGACCGGGGCCTCGGCGGCCGCACGGGGCGCCCGGACCCGGGTCACGGTGTTGGGCGGATCGTTGTCTTCTCCGCCGGTCAGTTCGAGGTCCTGGTCGCCGCGGCGGCGGCGACGGCGGCGGCGCGAGGTCACGCCGTCCTCGAGTGTCCCCTCGGAGCGTTCTTCCGCTTCATCCGCTTCGTCGCTGCTGCCTTCGGCCGCATCGCTGTCGGCACCGGGCTCGCCGTCGGACCCGCGGCTGCTGCGTCCGCGGCGTCCGCGGCTGCGACGGCGACGGCGGCTTCCGGCGTCCTCGCCGTCACCTTCCTCGCCCTCTTCTTCCTCTGCCTCTGCGACGGCGGCGGCGGCCGGTGCCGGGCGCACGACGGCGTTCAGGTCGGGTGCCTGGAAGATCATGGAGGTGACCGCTCCCGGCTCCAGGAACAGCGAGGCGGCGGAGGAGGGCGCTTCGGCAGGCGATTCTGTGGCTTCTGTTGCTACGGCGGCAGGGGTTTCGGCTGCTGCTTTCGGAGTCTGCGCGGCGGCTTCCGCGGCCGGAGCCACGTTCGGGGTTTCGGCAGCCGGAGCCTCAGCGATAGCGACGTCAGGGTCAGTGGCTTCCGCGGCGGGGGTTTCCGCGACAGGGGCTGCGGCCTTGGCGCGGCTCGCGCGGCGGCGGACCGGCTTCTCAACGGGCGCCTCGGCGGCCTCTGCTGCGGGTGCCTCAACTACGGGTGCCTCAGCAGCCGGCGCCTCGGCGGCAACAGGCTCCGCCGCGGTGTCGTCAGCGAAGGCCGGGAGAGGTTCGGCCGGCTCTGCGACCTTGCGGGCCCGGGTGCGGCGTGCCGGGGCCTTGGCTTTGGCCTCGGGGGCGGGAGCCTCGGCGGCGGGTGCTGCATCCGGCTCAGCGACTGCGTCCGGCGCGGCGACTGCTGCGTCCGGCGCGGACTCGACTGCGGCTTCCTTCTTAGGCAGGGCCTTGCGGCGGGTCCGGACCGGCCGTTTCGGCGGGACGGCTACAGCCGCCTCTGCCGTTGCTACTGCTTCTTCGGCAACGAGAGAATCTCCGTTACCCGTGACAACCTGGTCATTATCCATATATGGCGATGCTCCTGCCCCTGACGTGCCGCCACATCCGGCACCCGTTGGGGCAAATATTTGTCAGCACCCGCAGGCATTGACAGAAGTCAATTGGATACCCTCAGGTTCGCACCGGCAGTGGGGTGCGGCAGCCCTGGAGGGCCGGCGGAATTGTTCTGAAACCCGTTGATCTACACGCCACAACCAGGTGCCGTCCAATGGCATTGCGGGACAGCCTGGATCAGAGGATCCGTAGCTCCCTGCTCATCATTGGCGGTCTTGGGAACAAAGTCGCCGGACCGGGACCCGGATGTGGATCGGGTTCCAGCCACGATCATTGTCTCACAGGAGCCGTCAAAGCAGGCGTAAGCAAGGCATCCGGACCGCACTGTGGAAACGAATCTCCGGGAAGGCACCAGCCTTCCCCGGCTTCGTCCAGTCACCGGCGATAGAATCGGACCAGTTGCACCGACCCGAAGGACTTTTATGCCCAGCATCTCCAGCGCCACCGGCGAGGCAGCCGCGCAGCAGCAAGACACACACCCGTCCGTCGCGGAACGGCCGTTGCCTCCGATGACCCGCGACCGCCCGTTCGCGTGGCTCCTGCTTATCACCGGCGCCGTTGGCTGGCTCGCGTCCGGAGCCCTCGTGCTGGAAAAGCTCGAGGTCCTCAAGGATCCCAGCCATGTGACCGTGTGCGATGTGAACCCGTGGATCTCCTGCGGCCAGGTGATGCAGACCTGGCAGGGCTCGGTATTCGGGTTCCCCAACATGTTCATGGGCATTGTGGCCTTTGCCGTCATCATCACCACGGCGATGGGGATGCTCGCGGGCGCCAGGTTCGCCCGCTGGTACTGGCTGGGCCTGCAGACCGGCGTGACCCTGGGCTTCGCGTTTGTGGTGTGGCTCTGGTCGCAGGCGCTGTACTCCATCCACATCCTGTGCCCGTTCTGCATGGTGGTCTGGGCTGCGATGATTCCGTTGTTCGTCTGGGTGACGGTCCGCAATGTGAGCCATGGTGTGATCCGGCTGCCCGCGGGCCCCACGAGGATCCTGGGCGACTCCGGCTGGATCATCACGGCGCTGCTCTACGTCGCCGTCATCGCCACGATCTTCTTCGCCTTCATCCAGGTCTTCATCGGGACCTCCGGCTACTGAGGAGACGGACCCCGGCTAGCCGCCGCGAGGTGACAGTTAAGGCCCATGTTCAACGTGAACATGGGCCTTAACTGTCACCTCGGCGGGCGGGTGGGTCCGGATGTTAGTTCTGGAACCAGATCTTGATCTCGCGTTCCGCGGAGTCCACCGAGTCCGAGCCGTGGACCAGGTTCTGCTGCACCTTCAGGCCCCAGTCGCGGCCGAAGTCGCCACGGATGGTGCCGGGCGCCGCCGTCGTCGGGTCCGTGGTGCCGGCGAGGGAGCGGAAGCCCTCGATGACGCGGTGGCCCTCGAAAATCGCGGCGACAACCGGGCCGCTGAGCATGAACTCGACCAGCGGTTCGTAGAACGGCTTGCCCACGTGCTCCTCGTAGTGCTGCTCCAGCAGTTCGCGGCTCGCGTCGACCTTCTTGAGCTCGGCCAGGGTGTAGCCCTTGGCTTCGATGCGGGCGATGATGCTGCCGGTCAGGTTGCGGGTGACGCCGTCGGGCTTGATCAGGACGAGGGTGCGCTCAATGCTCACAACTGCTCCAATGTGTTTGGGGTGGGATTCGGAAATAAGTCTAGTTGCTCTGGTCTTCGGGGTGCGCGGCGTCCCAGGCGGCCTGCTCGCGTTCCCGCTGCGCAGCCTCCCGGTCGATCCGGATGCCGGTGCGGATCCCGTACCACCAGGCCACCGCGAAGAGGCCGCCCACCAGGAACATCGCCGGTTCCAGGAGGCCGGTCAGGATCAGCACGATCTGCAGGATCCAGCCCAGCGCCACGCCCCACGGTTTGGAGAGCACCGCGCACGTGAAGACGTAGACGAGCGCCAGTCCGATCCCAACCGAGAAGATCAGGACCGGCGGAAACTCGTCCCGCCGCAGTCCGAAGACGGTAAGGGTGCCAAAGAGCACCACAAAGGCCTCCAGCAGCAGCACCGTCGAGGCGAACATGACCTTGGTGGAGCGGCGCTTTTGGGCATCCCCGGGCGCCAGTCGCGCTGGGCCTTGGTGAGTTTCGCCATGGCTTACGCATCCGCCTTTCCGAGCAGGATCCGGGCGTCCGCGACGAGCGTGATGGACCCCGTGACGAGGACGCCGCCGGCGAGGTCGTCGTTGGATTCGGCGCGTTCCACCGCCCATTCGAGGGCGTCGTCGAGCTTCTCCGCCACGTGGAGATTGTCCTCGCCGAAGCCCAGCTCAACGGCCAGTTCCGCGAGGTCCTCGGCCGGCACGGCGCGGGGCGAGTTGGACTGGGTGAAGCAGTACTCGGCGGCCAGGTCGCCCAGGGATTCCTTGAGCTGGCGGAGGATCTCCTCGGCGTCCTTCTCCCGCAGGACGCCGACCACCACCACGAGCTTGGTGAAGCTGAAGGCCTCGTGGATGGCCTCGGCGGACACCCGGATGCCTTCGGGGTTGTGCGCGGCGTCGACGATGATGGTCGGCGCCGTGCGCACCACCTCGAGCCGGCCGGGCGAGGTGACGGAGGCGAAGGCCTCCTGGACCACCTCGGCGTCGAGCGCCTTTTCGGCCCCGAAGAAGGCTTCCAGCGCCGCGATCGCGACGGCGGCGTTCTCGGCCTGGTGGGCGCCGTGCAGCGGCACGAGGAGGTCCTCGTAGCGGCCGGCGATGCCCCGGATGGTGACCATCTGCCCGCCGACGGCGACGGTGCGGGATTCGACGCCGAACTCGACGCCCTCGAAGCGGAACGGGACGTTCGTTTCCTTGGCCTTTTCCAGCAGCACCTGGGCCGCGTCGCGGGCTGCGCGGCGCTGACCAGGAAGCCGCCGGGCTTGATGATGCCGGCCTTTTCGTACGCGATCTCCTCCGTGGTGTCACCGAGGAGGTCCGTGTGGTCCAGCGAGATCGGCGTGACAACGAAGACTTGGCCGTCGCCGACGTTAGTCGCGTCGGTGATGCCGCCCAGGCCCACCTCGATGACGGCGACGTTGACCGGCTGGTCCGCGAAGACCGCGAAGCCCAAGATGGTGAGACACTCGAAGTAGGTCAGCCGGGGCTGGCCCTCGGCCTCGAGTTCGCTGTCCACAATCGCCAGGTACGGGCGGATCTCGTCCCAGATCCGGACGAAGGTCTCGTCCGGGACCGGTTCGCCGTCAATGCTGATCCGCTCGGTGACCTTGGACAGGTGCGGGCTGGTGTACCGGCCCGTGCTCAGCCCGTGGGCGCGCAGCCCGGCCTCGATCATCCGCGCGGTGGAGGTTTTGCCGTTGGTGCCGGTGACGTGGATGATCGGGAACGCCTTGTTCGGCTCCCCCAGGATGTCCATCGCCCGGTGCAGCGGGGCCAGCCGGGGCTCCATCTTGTTTTCCGGCGCCCGGCCCAGCAGCTCGGCGTAGACGCTTTCTACGGAGAATTCGTCGGTCATGGATTAGGCCTCTACTTTTTCTGCAGCGGTCTTGACGACGCTGACCTGTGGTTCCTTGACGTCGGCCGCGACCGTGTCCAGCCGGACCGTCAGGGTCTCGGTCTGGACAAGCCCGGCGTTGGCCAGCAGGGCATCCACAACGTCCTGCCGTGCGGTGACGGTGGTGTGGATCCGGTCGCTGACGTTGAGCCCGGCGTCCTTGCGGGCCTGCTGGATGGCGCGGACCATGTCCCGGGCGGCACCTTCGGCTTCCAGTTCGGGGGTGACCTCGGTGTTGAGGACCACGAAGCCGCCGCCGGGCAACACGGCCGCAGCGCGTGAACCGGCGCCCTCCGCGGCTTCGGCCACGACGGTTTCCAGGGTGTACTCCTGCGGTTCGAGCTCGAGCCCGCCCGCGGTGACCACACCGGCTTCGCTGACGGACCAGTCACCGGACTTGGAGCCCTTGATGGCCTGCTGGACGCTCTTGCCGAGGCGCGGACCCGCGGCCCGGGCGTTCACCACGAGCTTCTGCTCGATGCCGAACTCCTCCGGGGAGGCGTTGTCGGCGTCGAGCAGGCGGACGGAGCGCAGGTTCAGTTCGTCGCGGACGACGGCGGCGAAGCCATCCAGCGCGTCCGCGCCGGGCGCCACGACGGTGAGTTCCTGCAGCGGCAGGCGCACGCGCAGGTTGGCGGCCTTGCGCAGGGAGGAGCCGGTGGAGCAGATCTGCTGGATCCGGTCCATGGCCTCGACAAGTTCCGGGTTGGCGGGGAACAGGTCCGCGTCCGGCCAGTCGGCCAGGTGCACGGAGCGCCCGCCGGTGAGGCCGCGCCAGATCTCCTCGGAGATCAGCGGCAGCAGGGACGCGGAGACCCGGCAGACCGTTTCCAGGGCGGTGTAGAGCGCGTCGAAGGCGTCAACGTTCTCGTCGAAGAAGCGCTGGCGGCTGCGGCGGACGTACCAGTTGGTGAGCATGTCCAGGTAGCTGCGCAGCTCGTCGCATGCCCCGGAGATGTCGTAGCTGTCCAGCTGTGCCGTCATGTTCCGGACCAGGTCCCCGGTGTTGGCCATCAGGTACTGGTCCAGGGTGTCGGCGTAGCCGTCGTAGCGGAGCTTCGCGTCGTACCCCGCGCTCCGTCAGCGGCGTTGGTGTAGAGCGTGAAGAAGCTGTACACGTTCCACAGCGGCAGGATGACCTGGCGGACGCCGTCGCGGATGCCCTGTTCGGTGACCACGAGGTTGCCGCCGCGCAGGATCGGGCTGGACATCAGGAACCAGCGCATCGCGTCGGACCCGTCGCGGTCCAGGACCTCGGAGACGTCCGGGTAGTTGCGCAGGCTCTTGGACATCTTCTGCCCGTCCGAGCCCAGGACGATGCCGTGGCTGATGACGTTGCGGAAGGCCGGCCGGTCGAACAGCGCGGTGGAGAGGATGTGCAGCATGTAGAACCAGCCGCGGGTCTGGCCGATGTACTCGACGATGAAGTCCGCCGGGTTGTGGGTGTCGAACCATTCCTCGTTCTGGAACGGGTAGTGGACCTGGCCGTAGGGCATGGAGCCGGAGTCGAACCAGACGTCCAGGACGTCCTCGACGCGGCGCATCACGGACTGGCCTTCCTCCGGGGTGCGGGGGTCGTCCGGGTTCGGGCGGGTGAGCTCGTCGATGAACGGCCGGTGCAGGTCTACCTGGCCGGCCTTGTTCAGCGGCAGCCGGCCGAAGTCGGCCTCGATCTCGGCGAGCGAGCCGTAGACGTCGGTGCGCGGGTAGTCCGGGTCGCTGGACTGCCACACCGGGATGGGGCTGCCCCAGTAGCGGTTGCGGCTGATGGACCAGTCGCGGGCGTTGGCAAGCCACTTGCCGAACTGGCCGTCCTTGACGTTGCCCGGGATCCAGTTGATGTCCTGGTTGAGCTCGGACATGCGGTCCTTGAACTTGGTCACCTCGACGTACCAGGAGGACACGGCGCGGTAGATCAGCGGGTTCCGGCAGCGCCAGCAGTGCGGGTAGCTGTGCTCGTAGCTGGCCTGGCGGACCAGGCGGCCCTGGGCGCGGAGCACCTGGGTGATGGGCTTGTTCGCGTCGAAGACCTGCAATCCGGCGATTTCGGCGAGGTCGCCGTGGCCGAACAGCGGCAGGAACTTTGCGCCCTCGTCCACGGACAGGACCACCGGGATGCCGGCCTCTTCACAGATTTTCTGGTCGTCTTCACCGTAGGCGGGCGCCTGGTGGACGATGCCGGTGCCGTCGGTGGTGGTGACGTAGTCGGCCTCGAGGAAGCGCCAGGCGTTCTCGGTGCCGTACTTCTCGGCGTCGTGGAAGTAATCCCAGAGCGGCTCGTAGCTCAGGCCGTCGAGCTCTGCGCCGGTGTGGCTGGACGTGACGGCGGCCTCGGCGGCGGCAACGCCCTCGGCACCGTCGCCGTAGCCAAGGTCCTTGGCGTAGGCGCCCAGCAGCTCGGCGGCCAGCAGGAAGCTGCCGGTGACGGGTGCTTCGGCCGCCGCGGCCCTGATTCCGTGCGGGCGGCCGGCAGGACCACGTAGTTGATGGCGGGCCCGACGGCGAGCGCCAGGTTGGTGGGCAGCGTCCAGGGCGTCGTGGTCCAGGCGAGCGCCTGCACGCCGGCGAGCTGCCGGGACAGCTCCGACTCCCCGCCGTGATCGGGAACGTCACCGTGACGGTCTGGTCCTGGCGGTTCTTGTAGACGTCGTCGTCCATGCGCAGTTCATGGTTGGACAGCGGCGTCTCGTCCTTCCAGCAGTACGGCAGCACGCGGTAGCCGTTGTAGGTCAGGCCCTTTTCGTGCAGCTGCTTGAAGGCCCACAGCACGGACTCCATGTACTCGACGTTGAGCGTTTTGTAGTCGTTCTCGAAGTCGACCCAGCGCGCCTGGCGGGTGACGTAGTTCTTCCATTCGTCGGCGTACTTCATCACCGACGCGCGGCAGGCGTCGTTGAATTTGTCGATGCCCATGGCCTCGATCTGGGTCTTGTCCGTCATGCCCAGCTGCTTCATGGCTTCCAGCTCGGCGGGCAGCCCGTGGGTGTCCCAGCCGAAGCGACGCTCCACCCGGCGGCCGCGCTGGGTCTGGTAGCGGCCCACGAGGTCTTTGGCGTAGCCGGTCAGCAGGTGCCCGTAGTGCGGCAGGCCGTTGGCGAAGGGCGGGCCGTCGTAGAAGACGAATTCGTTGCTGCCGGGCGTCCCGCCGGGCAGATCCGGGTCGCGCTGGTCGATGCTGGCCTGGAAGGTGCCGTCCTCATCCCAGTACTTGAGGATGCGTTCTTCGATCTCCGGGAACTTCACGGAGGCGGATACGCCTGCGGTGTTGGAAGCCGTGCTGGAGGCAGAGGTGGGAGCGCCGGCGCCGGACGGTGCGGCGGAGGCCTTCGGGTAATAAGTCATCTCGACATCCTGGGTTGAGCTGGTGAACAAATGGATTCATTCAGGATGCGAGGACGGCTCCTGCGTTGTCTTTCGACACCACCGGCACCGCGGTACCACCTCACTTACCGTCGCCGGATCCTCTCCCCGTGGGGAAGCACCGGCGTCGGCCGCTCATTACTGCTGTGACGGGCTTACCCGTCCGGTTCTACCGGCCCTGGCGCGTGCTGATTTGCTGAAAATCGTGGCGCCGGGGCGTTCTTCCGGAAGCTCACCGGTGATGGCCGGGTCAAAGCTGTTACGAGAAGTCTAACAACTGTCACGGGGACACTGTCACGGGGACGCAGTGCCTGCACCGCGTCCCCGCCTCGCCGCCGGTCCCGTCAGCCCTTGCGGATGAGCTTGTAGTTGGCGGCCTGCGCCACCGGGCGGATCACGATCTGGTCGAGGTTGACGTGGTGCGGAGCCGTAACGGCGTACCGGACGACGTCGGCGACGTCCGCGGCGGTCAGGGGCTTCTCGACGCCGGCGTACACCTTCGCGGCGGCATCGGAATTGCCGCCGAGGCGGTTCAGCGCGAACTCCTCCGTCTGGACCAGGCCGGGGCCACCTCGATCACGCGGAGGTTGTGCTCGGCCTCTTCCAGGCGCAGCGCCCCGGTGAGCGCGTGCTGGGCGAACTTCGCCGCGTTGTAGCCGCCGCCGCCCTCGTAGGCGGACAGTCCCGCCGTAGAGGTCAGGTTCAGGACGGTGCCTTCACCGCAGGCGCGCAGCATGGGCAGGAACGCCCGGGTGAGTTTCATGGTGCCCAGGACGTTGACCTCGAACATCCATTCCCAGTCCTCGGTCTTGGCCTCGGCCACCTTGTCCGCGCCGCGGGCGCCGCCGGCGACGTTGATAAGTGTGTCGATGCCGCCGGCACGGGTCACCTCGTCGACCAGCCGGGCGACGTCGGCGTCGTCCGTCACGTCTGCCGGGAGCGCGACGGCGCCGGTTTCCGCGGCGAGCGACTCCAGCCGGTCCGCGCGGCGGGCCACCGCGTACACGGTCCAGCCCTCGGTCCGGAGCGCACGCACGGTGGCCTCGCCGATTCCGGTGCTGGCGCCGGTGACAACTGCTGCTTTGTTCTGGATTCCCTCAGTCATGGCACCACACTAACGGCTCTGCGGCGGGCCACTGCGCCTGCCCGCGGCGGACCGTGAAAGAATTGCTCCATGGCTGAAGACACGCAGGGTACAGACACGCCCACCACCGCCCCCATCAACGTTCCGGACAAGCCCGCCCTGGAGGGGCTGGAAGACGCCCTCACCCGGCGCTGGCTTGACGAAGGGACCTACAAGTTCAACCCGGACACCACCCGGGCGCAGGTCTACTCGATCGACACTCCCCGCCCACGGCGTCGGGTTCGCTGCACGTGGGGCACATGTTCTCCTACACGCAGACGGACGTCCTGGCCCGCTACCAGCGCATGACCGGCAAGAACGTGTTCTACCCGATGGGCTGGGACGACAACGGCCTGCCCACCGAGCGCCGTGTGCAGAACTACTACGGTGTGCGCTGCGACCCCACCACCGCGTACGACGCCGGCTACCGGCCTCCGGCGGAGCCCGCCAAGAACCAGCGCGACTTCGACGTCGTCTCCCGCCGGAACTTCATCGAACTGTGCGAGGAGCTCGCGGTCGAGGACGAGAAGGTCTTCGAGAACCTCTTCCAGACCCTCGGCCTGTCCGTGGACTGGGACCTGACCTACCGCACCATCGATGATAAGTCCCGCGCCATCTCCCAGCGCGCCTTCCTGGCCAACCTCGCCGCCGGCGACGCGTATATGGCCGAGGCGCCCACGCTGTGGGATGTCACCTTCCGCACCGCGGTGGCCCAGGCCGAGCTCGAGGACCGGGAGGTCGCGGGCGCGTACTACCGCTACCCGTTCTTCACCGAAGACGGCGAAAAGATCTTCATCGAGACCACCCGCCCGGAACTGCTGGCCGCCTGCGCCGCCCTGGTGGCGAATCCCGACGACGAACGGTACCAGCCGCTGTTCGGCAAGAAGGTCACCTCTCCCTGTTCGGCGTCGAGGTGGAGGTCAAGGCCCACCCGCTCGCGAAGGCGGACAAGGGCTCCGGCATCGCCATGGTCTGCACCTTCGGTGACCTCACCGACGTCACCTGGTGGCGCGAACTGCAGCTCCCCACCCGCGCGATTGTGGGCCGCGACGGCCGCATCATCGGCGAGGCCCCGGAGTGGGTCACCACCGCCGAAGGCCGCGAGGCCTTCGCCGCCATCGCGGGCAAGACGGTCTTCAGCGCCAAGGAAACCGTGGTGGAACTCCTCACCGCCGCGGAGCTCCTCGACGGCGAGCCGAAGAAAATCATGCACCCGGTCAACTTCTTCGAAAAGGGCGACAAGCCCCTCGAAGTGGTGACCTCGCGCCAGTGGTACATCCGCAACGGCGGCCGGGACGCGGAACGCCGCGAACGGCTCATTGCCCGCGGCCATGAGATCGATTTCCACCCCGCGTTCATGCGCTCACGCTACGAGAACTGGATCTCCGGGCTGAACGGCGACTGGCTCGTTTCCCGCCAGCGCTTCTTCGGCGTGCCGGTCCCTGTCTGGTACCCGCTGGACGCCGACGGCAACCCGGACTTCGCGGCTCCGATTGTCCCGTCGGACGCGCAGCTGCCGGTGGACCCCGCCGCCGATGCCGCCCCGGGTATGAGGAAGCCCAGCGCGATGTGCCGGGCGGCTTCACCGGCGACGCCGATGTGCTGGACACCTGGGCAACCTCGTCGCTGACCCCGCAGATCGTGGGCGGCTGGAGCACCGACGAGGCGCTCTTCGCCAAGGTCTACCCCTTCGACGTGCGCCCGCAGGGCCACGACATTATCCGGACCTGGCTGTTCTCCTCCGCGGTGCGCGCCGACGCCCTGCAGGGCTCCGCGCCGTGGAAGCACGCGGCCATCTCCGGCTGGATCCTGGACCCGGACCGCAAGAAGATGTCCAAGTCCAAGGGCAATGTGATCGTCCCCACCGACGTCCTCGAGGAATACGGCTCGGACGCCGTCCGTTACTGGGCGGCCTCGGCCAAGCTCGGCGCGGACACGGCGTACGAGATCGCCCAGATGAAGATCGGCCGACGGCTGGCCATCAAGCTGCTCAACGCCTCCAAGTTCGTGCTGAACCTGGGCGCCACCGAGGACTCCGTTGTGTCCGGTGAGCTCTCGGTGCTCGGCAATCCCCTGGACCGCGCCGTGCTGGCCCAGCTCGCCGACGTGGTCCAGCAGGCCACGAAGGCGTTCGAGAACTACGACTACGCCCGGGCCCTGCAGATCACGGAGAGCTTCTTCTGGCACTTCACCGATGACTACGTGGAGCTCATCAAGGACCGCGCCTACGGTGCGGCCGGCGAAGCCGAGCAGGCGTCCGTACTCGCGGCGCTGGCGACAAGCCTGGACACGCTGCTGCGCCTCTTCGCCCCGTTCCTGCCCTTCGCCACGGAGGAGGTCTGGAGCTGGTGGCGCACCGGTTCGGTGCACCGTGCGGCCTGGCCGTCCGCTATCGAGATCGACGGCGACACCACCCTGCTGGCCACCGTGGGGACCGCTCTCAGCGGGATCCGCAAGGCCAAGTCCGAGGCCAAGGTCAAGCAGCGCACCGAGGTGCTGTCCGCGACCATCACGGCTTCGGAGTCCCTCATCACGCAGCTGAAGGCCGGCCTGGCGGACCTCAAGGCCGCGGCGAACGCGCGCGAGCTGGCGCTGGTGGGCGGCGACGGCGAACTGACCGTGAGCGACGTCGTCCTGGCGCCGGCGGAGGCGTAGCCGGCGGAATCCGGCCCGCCTGTTTTTGGCAAAGGGAAGCCCCATCAGCGTTTTGCCGTTGGTGGGGCTTCGACTTTTCGATTGTCACGTGACGTCTTAGACAATCTGGCAGAATCCTCGGATTTCCAGGTCTTCCTACCTCGTCACTGGTAGCCATCATCTGACTTTGCCGAAGGCTGCGTCGGATGAGTGTCACTGAATCTTTGGTTTCTGCGTCCCTCTTCTTTCGAAGTGGGTAAGTTCAATTGTGGTCCCCGGGTTTGGGATACACAAGAGCCCCGGAAGAACTACATCAGAGTAATTCTTCCGGGGCTCTTTTGCTGCCGATCCGCCGCCGTTACGCGGCGGTTGACCTTAGTTGAACTGGGGGCTTTCGGTCCGGCTGCGCTTGATTTCGAAGAAGTACGGGAACGACGCCAGGGTCACGGTGGCGTCCCAGATCTGTCCGGCTTCCTCGCCACGCGGGATGCGGGTCAGGACCGGGCCAAAGAAGGCCGTGCCGTTGAACGCGACGACCGGCGTGCCCACGTCCTGTCCGACCAAGGAGATGCCTTCCTCGTGGCTGGCGCGGAGCTGCGCATCGAATTCGTCGCTCTGGCCGGCTGCCGCAAGCTCGGCCGGCAGTCCCGCCTCGGCGAGCGATTTGGCGATGACCTCGTCGATGTCCTTGTTGCCTTCGTTGTGGATCTTGGTGCCCATGGAGTCATAGAGCGGCTTGATGTACTGCGCACCGTGCTGTTCAGCGGCGGCAGTGATGACGCGAACGGGAGCCCACGCCTTCTTCATGAACTCCCGGTACTGCTCGGGGAGCTCCTCGCGGCCTTCATTCAGCACCGAAAGGCTCATGACGTGCCATTCGGTGCTGATGTCGCGGACTTCCTCCACCTCGCTGATCCAGCGGGAGGTCACCCAGGCAAAGGGGCACATCGGATCAAACCAGAAGTCGGCTTTGTTGGTCTCTGCTTGATTGATCAGGGATTCAGGCACAGGTGATCTCCTTGCATAAGTCTGGGGATGTGGTGCACCGCGCTGGTCCCAATGACCGGGCGCGCCAAAGGTGTTAGCGGCGGGTGTGGCCTATTTATTCCGGTTCAGGCGGACTTGCGGCGCTTGACGTCGTGGGGGATCATCGTGGGCGCCGCTTTGTTCGAGACGACGTCTTCGGTGATGACCACGGTGGCGATGTCGTCGCGGCTGGGCAGGTCGAACATCACGGGGAGGAGCACTTCCTCCATGATGGCGCGGAGCCCGCGGGCGCCGGTGCCGCGTTCGAGCGCCTGGTCGGCGATGGTGTTCAGCGCCTCGTCCTCGAAGACGAGCTCAACACCGTCGAGCTGGAACATCTTCTGGTACTGCTTCACGAGGGCGTTCTTGGGCGTGGAGAGGATCTGGATGAGCGCGGCCCGGTCCAGGTTGGACACGGTGGTGATGACCGGGAGGCGGCCGATGAATTCGGGGATCAGCCCGAACTTCAGCAGGTCCTCGGGCATGACCTCACCGTAGGAGTCCGCGTTGTTTTTGACCTCGTTGAGCGGGGCGCCGAACCCGATGCCCTTGCGCCCGGACCGCGAACCGATGATTTCCTCGAGCCCGGCGAAGGCGCCAGCCACGATGAACAGCACGTTGGTGGTGTCGATCTGGATGAATTCCTGATGCGGGTGCTTGCGGCCGCCCTGCGGCGGCACGGAGGCGACCGTGCCTTCGAGGATCTTCAGCAGGGCCTGCTGCACACCCTCGCCCGAGACATCCCGGGTAATGGAGGGTTCTCGCTCTTGCGCGAGATCTTGTCGATCTCGTCGATGTAGATGATGCCCTGTTCGGCCTTTTTGACGTCGTAGTCGGCGGCCTGGATGAGCTTGAGCAGGATGTTCTCGACGTCCTCGCCGACGTAGCCGGCTTCGGTCAGCGCGGTGGCGTCGGCGACGGCGAAGGGGACGTTGAGGCGGCGGGCCAGGGTCTGCGCGAGGTAGGTCTTGCCGCAGCCGGTGGGTCCGATCAGCAGGATGTTGGACTTGGCGATCTCGACGTCGTCGTGGTGCACACCTTCGGCCAGGCTGCCGCTCTTGGGGGCGTGGCCGGCCTGGATGCGCTTGTAGTGGTTGTACACGGCGACGGCGAGCGAGCGTTTGGCGGCTCCTGTCCGATGACGTATTCCTGGAGGAAGTCAAAGATCTCGCGGGGCTTGGGCAGTTCGAAACTGCCCAGGTCAGCGACTTCCGCGAGTTCTTCTTCAATGATCTCGTTGCAGAGTTCAATGCACTCGTCGCAGATGTAGACGCCGGGCCCGGCAATGAGCTTCCGAACCTGCTTCTGGCTCTTTCCGCAGAAAGAACACTTCAGCAGATCCGTGCTCTCGCCAATCCGAGCCATATGTGAACCCCTTTAGTATCTTGCTGCGGCCTGTGACATGTTCCACTCTAGGTCACTTTAGGCGGGTTGGGTGGAAAGCCGACACCGGTGCGGCCACTTAAAGCGGGCCGCACCGGCGTCGGGTACTTCTTGTTACGTACTTGTTGCGCTACTTGGCAATGGCCTGCGGCTTGATCTTGCGGGAATCCAGCACCTGGTCGATCAGGCCGTACTGCATGGCCTCTGCCGCGGTGAGGATCTTGTCGCGTTCGATGTCGTTGTTGACCTGCTCCGGCGTCCGGCCGGAGTGCTTGGCCAGCGTGTCTTCGAGCCATGAGCGCATCCGCATGACCTCGGCGGCCTGGATCTCCAGGTCCGAGGCCTGCCCGCCCTGGCCGCCGGACAGGGAGGGCTGGTGGATCAGCACGCGGGCGTTCGGCAGGGCCAGGCGCTTACCGGGCGTGCCGGCCGCGAGGAGCACGGCGGCAGCGCTGGCGGCCTGGCCGAGGCAGACGGTCTGGATCTCCGGGCGGATGTACGTCATGGTGTCGTAGATCGCCGTCATGGCGGTGAAGGACCCGCCCGGGGAGTTGATGTAGAGCGTGATATCGCGGTCCGGGTCGGTGGACTCGAGCACCAGCAGCTGGGCCATGACGTCGTCGGCCGAGGCGTCGTCCACCTGGACACCGAGGAAGATGATGCGGTCCTCGAAGAGCTTGGTGTACGGGTCCTGGCGCTTGAAGCCGTAGGGGTGCGCTCCTCGAACTGCGGCAGCACGTAGCGGCTGCTGGGCAGGTTGCCGGCAGTCGAACCGAAGTTGTAGTTCATGTTCATTGCTCCTGAATTCATTGCTGTGCCGGTCAGTTCTCGGTGGCTGCGTTATCGCCGTTGGCGTTGGTTCCGCCGCCGCCGGCGACCGATCCGGCGTGGGCCGCGATCTTGTCGAAGAAGCCGTATTCGAGGGCGTCCTTGGCGGTGAACCACTTGTCGCGGTCGTTGTCCTTGAGGATGGTGTCCACCGTCTGCCCGGTCTGGTCGGCCGTCAGTTCGGCCATGACCTTCTTCATGTGCAGGATGAGCTCGGCCTGGATCTTGATGTCCGAGGCCGTGCCGCCGATGCCGCCGGAGGGCTGGTGCATCAGGATGCGGGCGTTCGGGGTGGCGTAGCGCTTGCCCTTGGTGCCGGAGGAGAGCAGGAACTGTCCCATCGAGGCGGCGAGGCCGGTGGCGACGGTGACGACGTCGTTCGGGATGAACTGCATGGTGTCGTAGATGGCCATGCCGGCGGTGACGGAGCCGCCCGGTGAGTTGATGTAGAGGTAGATATCCTTCTCGGGGTTCTCGGCCGAGAGCAGCAGCAGCTGCGAGCAGATCGCGTTGGCGTTCTCGTCGCGGACCTCGGAGCCGAGCCAGATGATGCGCTCTTTCAGCAGGCGGTTGTAAATGTAGTTATCCTGGGCGGCCGGATCGACAGTAGCCATCCGGGGTGCCCCTGCTTGCTGTGACATATGTACTTACCTCTCGCTGGCGACGGTGACGCCACTGGACGACATCACTGAACTTTCCTACATGGACACTAACGGTTTTCCCGCCCGCTTTGTGCTCAGGCGCGGGGCTGTTCGCTGACGGCGCACGATTGCCCGGGAGGGTTCATCGCGGGCTTAAAGCCGCACCCCGGATCATCGATCCGGGGTGCGGGCAGGAACCGCGGGAGCAGGAGGTGTTAGAACTTCACTGCTGCCGGGTCATCGTTCTTTGCGGCGGCTGCTTCTTCGGATGCGGCTTCCTCGACGTCGGCCTCGGTGCCTGCCTCAGCCGCAGCTTCCTCGCCGCCGGGGCGGACGAAGTCGCTGAGGTCAACGGTGTTGCCCTCGGAGTCGGTGACCTCGGCCTGGCCCAGGACCACGGCCAGCGCCTTGCGGCGGCGGACCTCGGAAACCATCATGGGAACCTGGCCGCTCTGATCGATGATCTGGGCGAACTGGTTCGGGTCCATGCCGTACTGGCTGGCGGTGGTGACGATGTAGTCGATCAGCTCGTTCTGGCTGACATTGACTTCTTCCTTTTCCGCGATGGCGTCAAGGATGATCTCGTTCTGGAAGGCGCGCTCGGTGTTGGCCTTGACCTCGGCGCGGTGCTCCTCGGTGTCGTGCTCGCCTTCGCCGTGGGCGTTCTCGGCGTTGAAGTGCTGCTCCAGCTGCTCTTCGACGACGGATTCCGGACGGGAACCTCTACGAGCTCAACGAGCTTGTCGAGGACCTTGTCGCGGGCTTCGACGCCCTGCTCAACAACCTTGGACTCTGCGGCCTGCTTGGCGAGGTCCTCGCGGAGTTCAGCCAGCGTGTCGAACTCGGAGGCCAGCTGGGCGAAGTCATCGTCGGCCTCGGGGAGCTCGCGCTCCTTGACGGACTTGACGACGACCTTGACCTGGGCGGACTCGCCGGCGTGCTCGCCGCCTACGAGGGTGGTGTCGAAGATGGCGTCCTCGTCGGCGCTGAGGCCGGTGACGGCCTCGTCGAGGCCTTCGAGCATGGTGCCGGCGCCGACCTGGTAGGACAGGCCCGTGGCGGAATCAACTTCGGCGCCATCGATGGAGGCGGTGATGTCGATCGTCAGGAAATCCTTGTCGGCCGCCGGGCGGTCGATGGACTTCAGCGTGCCGAAACGGCCGCGGAGTTCGTCCAGGGCCTTGTCGACGTCGGCGTCGGTGGACTCAGCGGCGGCGACCTCGACCTTGATGCCGGCGTAGTCGGGCAGCTCGATCTCGGGGCGCACGTCAACCTCGGCGTGGAACTTGAGTTCACCGTCGGTGGCGGACGGGTCCGGAACCTCGGTGATTTCGACCTCGGGACGGCTCAGCGGGCGGATGCCGGTTTCCTGGACGGCCGCCTGGTACCAGCCGTTGAGGCCTTCGTTGATGGCGGTCTCCAGCACGTAGCCGCGGCCAACGCGCTGGTCAATGAGCTTGGAGGGGACCTTGCCCTTGCGGAAACCGGGGACCTGGATCTGCGAAGCAACAGTCTTGTATGCCTCTGCGATGCTGGGCTTCAATTCCTCAAAGGGGACCTCAACATTGAGCTTGACCCGCGTGGGGGTGAGGTTCTCGACAGCGCTCTTCACAGTCTAAGTACTCCTGGTTTTAGGGGTGGGGTTCTGCACCGCCAAGGTCTGGCGGTACCTGCAGAGTCGGGGTGACAGGATTTGAACCTGCGACTTCCTGCTCCCAAAGCAGGTGCTCTAGCCAAGCTGAGCTACACCCCGTAAGTGCACAGAACAGTCTACGGTCATATTGTGCCGGTTTGCACATTTGACAGCGGGGCCCTGAATTGGGTTTAGTTGTATCCGGCTTCAACAGCCGCCCGGAAGTTTCGCAGGAAAGTTCCTGCAAATTCCCGGGGACGTAGCTTAATGGTAAAGCCTCAGTCTTCCAAACTGATTACGCGGGTTCGATTCCCGTCGTCCCCTCAGAAATATGACGAAAAAGCCCCTTCGCGGAGGGGCTTTTTCGTGCCCGCACCATCGGCTGCTCCAGAACTGCCCTTTTGGCGGGTCAGAAGGGCAGTTATGGAGCAATCGATGCGGTTGGGCCCGTGGGCAGGCTCACGGCGCCTGGCAGGCCGGGCACCAGTAAAGCTTCCGGGCGGCGAGTTCGGTCAGCGCCACCGGGGTTCCGCAGTCACGGCAGTCCAGGCCGTGCCGCCGGTAAACGAAGTGTGACTCCTCCGGAACGGGCAAAGATGCGGCCAGGACACCCGGGGATGCGCCGTCGGATGCATCCCCGCCGCCCCCGCTCCAGTAGCGCGGGGGTGTGGTGATGATCCGGCCGTCGCGGACGCCGTCGGACATCATGCCAACGGTGTCGTCCCAGAGCCGCCGCGCGGTGTCCGCGGCGAGCCCGGCCCCGGGCAGCCACGGGTGCAGGCCCTGCCGGAAGAGCAGTTCGGCGCGGTAGACATTGCCGATCCCGGCTATCACCTTCTGGTCCATCAGTAGGGCAGCGAGCGGCGTTCGCCTGGCCAGGATCGCGGCGGCGAAGGCGTCCCGGTCGCCGGGAAGGTTCCGCAGCGGGTCCGGGCCGAGCCGTGCCAGCACGGCGGCTGCCTCGGCCTCCGTGATGGCCGCACAGGTGGTGGCGCCGCGGAGGTCGGCCCAGCCATGGGTGCCGGCGAGCCGGACGCGGACGGCGCCGACCGGTGCGGGCGGGCCCGCGTACGCTGCCGGCGCGTCGTCGTCGTCGTAGAGCTCCCGCTCCCCACCTTGCGGGGCGCTCCGATGCTGGACGCGCCGCGGAAGTGGCGGTCGCCGCCGAAGTCCCAGGCGCCGTAGAGCCCCAGGTGGACGTGCAGGATGAGCCCGTGCTCGAACTCCAGGAACAGGTGCTTCCCGTGCGCCACGGAGCCGGTGAGCGTGTGACCATCCAGCAGCGCCGCGCCCTGGGTGAACCGGCCCTGCGGACTGGAGACCGCGAGCCGCTCCCCGACAAAAACGTCGCCGAACTGGCGGGCCAGCCGGTGGACGGAATGCCCTTCCGGCACTAGTCGACGACCTCGCCGGTGCGCTCGTAGGTGGCGATCTTCCCGATCCGGCGGACGTGGCGCTCGTCGTTGCTGAAGGGTTCGGCCAGGAAGGCCTCGATGATGTCGGTGGCTTCCCCGACGCTGTGCTGGCGGCCGCCGACAGCCACCACGTTGGCGTCGTTGTGTTCACGCGCGAGCTTCGCGGTGGACAGGTTCCACGCCAGCGCGGCGCGGACGCCCTTGACCTTGTTGGCGGCAATCTGCTCGCCGTTCCCGGATCCGCCCAGCACGATTCCGAGGGCGCTGGTGCCGGCTTCCTGGTCCGCCACGACCGCGAGGGCAGCGTTGATGCAGAAGGAGGGTAGTCATCCAGCGCATCGTAGGTCGTGGGTCCGTGGTCCACCACCTCGTACCCCTTGGTGGTGAGGTGGCTGACGAGGTGGGCGCTGAGTTCCATGCCGGCGTGGTCGGTGGCGATGTGCACGCGCGGGAGGTCGGAGGGGGTCACGGCGTATCCGTTCGGTCGGGGCAGGCCCGTGCGGTCACGTGGGCTGCTGGTGCGGGTGGGGGCTGTTCCCAGCCTACTAGGGCGCGGGCGGGCGGACGGGCCCGCCGGCGTCGCGGACTTCACAAATCAGTGGAGCCGCCGGTCCAGCGGGCCCGTGCCGCCACCCGTGAGAGCACCTGCGCGATATTGTCCGCCGTCGTGGCACTGCCCCCGCTGACGGTCAGGGTCCGCCCGTCGGAACGGTCGACGACGACGGCGGGCCCGCTGCTGACCAGCAGGGCCGTCGCGGTGCCGCGGCTCCGGTAGCCCCAGCCGCCATAGTCGGCCGCCTTGACCTCTTTCGGCGTCGCCGCCTCAATAGCAGCGGCCGGTACGTCCATGACCCTGACGAACCCCGCGGCGAAGACCCGCATGCCGCTCCGGTCCACCCGGATGCGGGCGAACAGGCACGCGGCGGCCAGCAGGGCCAGGGCCACCAGCAGGGCGGCCAGCCAGGGCACGGCGATCGTGAGGAGGGCGGCAGGAAGTACGGTGGCGATTCCGAGCATGACAAAAACCGAGCTGCGGGCGTGGACCCACAGGCTCACGTAGTCACGGGCCAGGTCAGGATCCAGTTCGCGGGCCAGCGCCGCCTCCATGGCACGATCGTCATCCGTGGACCAGCGCTCGTCGGCTTTGAAGACGAAGCCCATCACGAAGCCCAGGCCAACGGCCGCGCCGCTGCCCATGGCGAGTACGGCGACGTCCACCTGCGCCCGGCCCGCATCCTCCAGCCCGAGTTGCCCGACCAGCACGGCGGCGAGGACTGTGACGATGAAGAGGCTCACGAACAGGCCGGTACCCATCATGATCCGGCGCATGATGGCCGGGCGGGACAGCGGGACGGCCTGCACCAGCACAGCCCAGCCGATCAGCACGATCATCACCGCACCGGTCCCGACGACGGCCCCGAACGGCGCGAAGTCCACGGCGGTTCCCCGGCCCAGCGCACCGCCAGCGACGCGGGCAGATCGGAGCGGAGGAGGAAAGCGCACACCACAAACGCGGCCGCGAGCATCAGGGGGAACCCCACGGCGAAACGCAGCGCCCTGGCATCGACGGAGTCTCGAAGCTTTCCCATATCCCTAACGCTACTCCCGGCGATTCGGCGTTCGGTAACCGGGTGTGACGCAGGCAACTTGCCAAGAGCGGCAGAAGTGAAAGAATAATTTCACAGTATCGAGTTCCCACCCCTAAGCATCCCTGGAGGCCCCACTTTGCCCGGAATGAACCTGACGCGCGCCGAGGCACGCGACCGCGCCGACCTGATCGCCGTCGACTCCTACGAGGTCGAACTCGACCTGACCCGCGGGGAGAAAGTCTTTGGCACCACCACCGCCGTGAAGTTCACGGCCAAGCCGGGGTCCTCGACCTTCATCGACGCGGTCACCGCCGCCGTGCAGAGCGTGACCCTGAACGGCCGCGAGCTCGACCCTGCCGAGGTGTCCGACGGCGTCCGCATCCAGCTGGCGGACCTCGCGGCGGACAACGAGCTGCTGGTGGTCGCCGAAGCCCCGTACATGAACACGGGCGAAGGGCTGCACCGCTTCGTGGACCCGGTGGACCACGAGGTGTACCTCTACACCCAGTTCGAGGTTCCGGATTCCCGCCGGATGTTTGCCGTGTTTGAACAGCCCGACCTCAAGGCCAGCTTCACGTTCACGGTCATCGCGCCCTCACACTGGGATGTCATCTCCAACCCCCACCCCGCCGCCGGTCGAGACCATCCCCGGCACGGACGGCGGCGCCCGCTCCGTGTGGGAATTCACCCCCACGCCGCGGCTCTCCTCCTACGTCACGGCCCTGATCGCCGGGCCGTACCAGTCCGTCCGCAGCGAAGTGGTCTCCGCCGACGGCAAGGTCACGCCGCTGGGCGTCTTCGCCCGCAAATCCCTGATGCAGTACCTGGACGCGGACAACATCTTCGAGCTCACCCGCCAGGGTTTCGAGTTCTTCGAGGCACAGTTCGGCTGCCCGTACCCGTTCGAGAAGTACGACCAGCTGTTCGTCCCGGAGTTCAACGCCGGGGCCATGGAGAACGCCGGCGCCGTCACCATCCTGGAAGGCTATGTCTTCCGCAGCAAGGTCACCGACGCCCAGGTGGAACGCCGTGCCATCACCGTGCTTCACGAACTCGCCCACATGTGGTTCGGGGACCTCGTGACGATGCGCTGGTGGAACGACCTCTGGCTCAATGAGTCCTTCGCCGAGTACATGTCCCACCTGGCCGCCGTGGAAAACACCCGGTTCGACCACGCCTGGACCACCTTCGCCTCGGTGGAGAAGTCCTGGGCCTACCGGCAGGACCAGCTCCCCACAACCCACCCGATCTTCGCCGAGATCAACGACCTGGAGGACGTCGAGGTGAACTTCGACGGCATCACCTACGCCAAGGGCGCCTCGGTGCTGCGCCAGTTGGTCGCCTGGGTGGGTCCGGAGGAGTTTATGGCCGGCGTCCGCGAGTACTTCAGCAAGCACGCCTGGCAGAACACCGAGCTCAGCGACCTCATGGCCGAACTCGAAAAGTCCAGCGGCCGCGATCTGGACCAGTGGGGCCGGCTCTGGCTGGAGACCGCCGGGGTCAACACGCTCAAGCCCGAGCTGTCCGTCGGCGGGGACGGCACCATCTCCTCCTTCGCGATCCTGCAGTCCGCCACCGAGGCCCAGCCCACCCTCCGCCCGCACCGGCTCGCCGTCGGCTTCTACAACCTCAACGGCGCCGGGAAGCTGGAACGCGTCCACCGCGAGGAACTCGACGTCGACGGCGGGCGCACCGACGTGCCGGCGCTGGCCGGACTGGCCCAGCCGGACCTGATCCTGCTCAACGACGACGATCTCGCCTACGCCAAGGTCCGCCTCGACCCGAAGTCGCTGGCCACCGCCACGGCGCACCTCAAGGACTTCAACCAGAGCCTGCCCCGCACCCTCGTATGGGGCTCGGCCTGGGATGCGGCCCGCGACGGCGAAACCCCGGCCCGCGGCTACGTGGAACTGATCCTGGCCAACATCGCCGAGGAATCCGACTCCTCGGTGATCCTGGTCCAGCTGCGCCAACTGGCCACCGCGCTGAACTTCTACGTGGCCGCGGAACACAAGGAAGCCACCGCGATTGCGGCCGCCGACCGGCTCTGGGAGCTTGCCTCGGGCGTCCCGGCCGGCTCCGACGCGCAGCTGCAGTTCGTCAAGTCCTATGCCCTGCTGGCCCGCAGCGCGTCCCAGCTGGACACCGTGTCCGGGTTGCTGGAGGGCAGCCTGACGCTGGAGGGCCTCACCGTGGACCAGGACCTGCGCTGGGAACTGATCACCTCCTCGTTGTCGGCGGCCGCGCCGGGCAGGACACGATCGACGCCGAACTCGAGCACGACAACACCGCCACCGGGCAGAACGCGGCAGCCCTCGCCAAGGCGGCCATTCCGACGCCCGAGGCCAAGGCCGCGGCCTGGGACTCGATTGTGGTCAAGGGCGAGCTGTCCAACGCGCTCCAGGGCTCGGCCGTCAGCGGCTTCACCCGGGTGCTCGACACGTCCCTGCTGGAGCCGTACGCCGGGAAGTACTTCGACGCCGTCCCGGGCATCGTCAAGGAGCGCACGCACGCGCTGGCGCAGCAGGTCGTCGTCGGGCTCTACCCGGCGCAGCTGACCACGCAGGCCACCATCGACCGGACCGATGAATTCCTTGCCGCGCTGCCGGAGGACAGCGCGGCGCTGCGGCGGATGATGCTGGAGAACCGTGACGGCGTGGCCCGCGCCCTGCGCGCCCGCCAGGCCGACGCCGGGTAGGCAGGAAGCCCCCGCAACCCCGGCGCTCTCATAGGGCGCCGGGGTTCCTTCGTTCTAGGCTGGACCCATGAGCCTCGATGAACACCGCTATGCGCTGACCGTCCGCTGGACCGGGAACCTGGGCGAGGGGACGGCGTCGTACCGCGGCTATTCCCGCGACCACGACGTCGAGATCCCCGGGCTGCCCGTGCTGCACGGCTCGGCGGACCCGACCTTTCATGGGGACCGGACCCGCTACAACCCGGAACAGCTGCTGCTCGCGGCCCTGTCGCAGTGCCACATGCTGTCCTTCCTGCACGTCGCAGTGAAGCACGGCGTGGTGGTGACGGCGTACGAGGACCGGGCCGAGGGACTGATGCGGACCAACCGGGACGGGAGCGGACAGTTTGAATCGGTGACGCTCAAGCCCCGGGTGACCCTGGCGGCTGCGGCGACGGAGGAACTCCTGGAGGAACTTCATGCCGGGGCCAACCAGGTCTGCTTCATCGCCCGGAGCGTCAACTTTCCAGTGCTGCACGAGCCGAGCGCCGTGGTCGCGGGCCGGGCGGTCTGAACGGGCCAGCCGGGCTGAGGGGCGCAGTCGGGCCAGGCAGGCTGAGGGGCGCAGCCGGGCCAGCCGTGCCCTCGGCCCGGTTCCGGTAAGCCCTATTGGACGTTGGCGGCTTGGTACTCGGCGAGGATCCGGCGTTCGGTCTCCGGGCTCATCCCGGCTTTGCGTTCACGGTTAAGCCCGCGGCGGCGCTCATCCGCCAGGGTGTCCCGCAGCGTGTCCGTCCACGGCCGGGTGCGCAGCCCGGCGGCCCGGGCCGCCGCGCTGCTGCGCGTCGCGAAGCCCTCGTGGCCCGGCGGCAGCCACAACGGCAGCGAGTCCGGGCCGGCCCAGTAGTTCGCGCCGTGGGACGCCAGCCAGTCCGCCGGAGCGGCAACCATCCCGACGTCGCCCCCGGCGAGCTGCCGGGATTCCTCGAGGTACGCAGCGAACGGCACCGGCTCGCCGACGGCGTTCAGCGCCCCGGTGGTCCCGCTTTCGGCAGCGGTGAGGATCCAGGCCGCGAGGTCGCGGGCGTCAATGATCTGGGTGGCGTCCGCGGGGATGTCCGGGACCAGGACGGGACCGGCGTCCCTGGCGAAGCGGGCGGCCAGTACCCGTAGCGGTCCGAGCCGTCTCCCGGGCCGCCGACGAGCCCGGCCCGGCAGATGTGGGCCCTGTCCCCGGCGAGTTCCGTGGTCCAGTGCTCGATCGCTGCCTTGGCTTCGCCGTAGTTCCCGGCGGTGAGCTCCGTGCCGGGCGGGAGCGGCGCCAAAACACCGGCGTCTTCGGCCGCGCCGGCCACGGAATGGTCCGCGTAGACGGAGCAGCTCGACACGAAGGTCCAGTGCCGGGCGGAGCCCGCCAGCGCTTCCAGCGCCTCCCGCGCCTGGTCCGGATCCCGGGACACGTCGACGACGGCGTCCCACCCGCCGTCGGACGCCTCCGCGGCTGCCGAATACGCGGCTGCGCCGTTCGAGCGGTCCGCCCTCAGCCAGGCGGCGCCGTCAGGCGGGGCGGAAACTGTTCCGCGCGCCAGGCAGGTGACGTCGTGACCGGCGGCCACTGCCTGCCGGGCTATTTCTGCGGAGAGGAAGGCCGTACCCCCAAGAACCAGGATGCGCATGCGGCCACGGTACGGCGCTAATGTTGAATGAGACCAGAGTGTTATGCGCCCGGCGAACGCCGGCCGCTCTCAGGACGCAAAGCCCGGCGCTACCGGCCGGCAGCAGAAACACAGCTACTAGGAGTACCCCCGCCGATGTTCAGCATGACCACCGAACCCATCACCCCGCCGGACATGTCGGCCATGTCGGAAATTAACGTGGCGGGTGTCCTCATCAGCCTGGGGGTCGGCATCACCGTGTGGCTGGTGGCGTCCTTCGTCATCTCCGTCATCACCAAGCGCATCGCGGCCGGATCCACCTTCTTCAAAAACCGTACTTCCGCTGGGCGGCGCCCGCGCTCCGCGCGCTGGATCACGAACGCCGGGTCCAGAGGGCCCACACCATCGGAGCACTGCTCCGGAGCGTGGTGGGCGTCCTCATCTCAGTCCTCACCAGTGTGTACGTACTCAAAAACCTGAACGTGGACGTGGCTCCCATCCTGACCAGCGTCGGAATCCTCGGTATCGCCATCGGCTTCGGCGCCCAGCAGCTCATCCGCGACTTCCTGGCAGGCATCTTCATCACCATCGAGGACCAGTACGGCATTGGCGACATCATCGAGACGTCCGAGGTGGTGGGCATAGTGGAGGCCATGAACCTGCGGATCACCCGCGTCCGGTCCGAGGACGGCACCATCTGGTACCTGCGCAACGGCGAAATCCTGCGGGTGGGCAACCGCTCCCAGGGCAACTACGTCCCGCCCGTCACACCGCCGGAAGACGAGGCGGACAGCGCTCCCCAGCAGAAAGCCGGAGAATAGGGCCATGACGATACCCAGCGCCGGCGAACCCCGCCAGCCCAAGCAGCTGCTGCAGAACGATCCCTTCAGCCAGCCCGGCTACACGGACAACTTTTACGACGCCGTGGGCGGCCACGAGACCTTCGTAAAGCTCATCGACGTATTTTACGACGGCGTGGCCACTGATCCGCTGCTGCGGCCGATGTATCCGGAGGAGGACCTGGGCCCCGCGAAGCGGCGTTTCCTGATGTTCCTCGAGCAGTACTGGGGCGGCCCGACGACGTACGGCGAAGAGCGCGGACACCCCGGCTCAGGATGCGCCACATGCCGTTCCGGGTCACCCCCGAAGCAAAGGACCGCTGGCTGCACCACATGCGCACCGCAGTGGATTCCTTGGACCTCCCGCCCCTCTACGAGGGGACACTCTGGGACTACATGGAGCGGGCGGCCCTGTCCATGGTGAACAGTGCCTCCGGGGCCTGAGGGCCAACAGGGAAAGACCCCGGAGGCACTTGGGGGATGCCTCCGGGGTCTTTCTGCGTTTAAGAATACCCAGCAGGGTATTGGACGGCAAGTGCTTTGCGCGGTCAGCGCCGAACGTCCCTACAGCGGAAGCTTGAGTCCTGAACCGGTGCGGGCCAGGACGTGCCCGCGGGGTCCGCTGAGCCGGAACCAGCGTCCCGCCCGGAAGAGTTGCTGTTCGCCGTCGGCCAGGAAGCCGAGCGTGAGGGCCGCGAACGCGGCACCCAGCGGGAGCCCCGCGGCACCGGGCAGTTCCCGGCCCCACACTGTGGCCCGGGCGTTGTTGACGATCAATGCGCCGGGTTTGTCCGGGATGATGGCGGCGATCTCGGTGATGCCTTCCTCGGCGGACTGGCGCAGCGCCGAATCCTGCAAAGTGGCGACGGCTTCCCAGCCGGTGCGGGGCGCTCCGACGCCCGCCCACGATTCGGTGACAGTTACCGGGGGCAGCGGCAGTTCGACGTCGTTCTCCCCGCACGTGCCAGCCGGTCCAGCACCGCCGAGATCGGGACCGTGACATCGGTGTCCGCCGGCTGCGCCAGGGCCACGGTCCGCAGCCCGAGGATGGTCGGCGTCGACTCCCCAGCAGCCGCGGCCGGAGCACGCATACGTAGGCGGCGAGCACCGGGCCGGACGCCTGGAGGCGGATCGCGCCGTCGTCGATCGATTTGGCGCGGGTGGCGAAAGTGCGCAGATCGGCGAGGTCGCGGGGATCGGTGAACCGGAGGGGCTGGGTGAGGACGTCAGACACAATATCGACTCTACCGGCTGTGCCTCTTTGGGACGGCGCCGGAGTGACGTCTAGAGTCGAACCATGACTGAAGCCGAAGCCGGATTGCAGGGTCCGCCGACCCAGGACCCCACCTCCTCGCTCCTCCAATTGCTGAACCTCGGCGAGCTGGAGGGTGCCCGGACGGATGAGGACATCTTTATGGGTCCTTCCCAGCAGCAGCCCCGGCACCGCGTGTTCGGCGGCCAGGTGCTGGCGCAGTCGCTGATTGCCGGGAGCCGGACAGTTCCCGAGGGGCGCGGCGTGCACTCCATGCACGGCTACTTCCTGCGGCCGGGGACGCCAACAAGCCCATCACCTTCGGCGTCCAGCGGCTCCGGGACGGCCGCTCGTTCTCGGCGCGGCGCGTGCACGCGTACCAGGAGGGCATGCCCATCCTGTCCATGATCGCCTCGTTCCAGGAAAAGGACGAGGGAATCGAGCACCAGACCGAGATGCCGGACGGCATCCCCGGGCCGGAGTCGCTGCCCAGCACGGCTGACCTCCTGGGCAAGTACGACCACCCGGTGGCCCGCCACTGGGCCTATGAGCGGCCGTTCGACATCCGGCACGTTGACCCGGCCTTGTATGTCTCGGCCAAGGGTGACAAGGAACCGCGTAACGCGGTCTGGATGAAGACGTTCGGGCCGATGCCGGATGATCCGGAGCTGCACCGCGCGGCCCTGGCCTACGCGAGCGATTACACCATCCTGGAGTCCATCCTCCGCAAGCACGGGATGAGCTGGATTACCCCGGGCATGTCGGTGGCCAGCCTGGACCACGCCATGTGGTGGCACCGTCCCCTCCGCGTGGACGAATGGCTGCTCTACGTGCAGGAGTCCCCCAGCGCCCAGGGAGCCCGCGGCCTGGCCACCGGCAAAATCTTCAGCCGCGACGGCCTGCACGTGGCCACCGTGGCGCAGGAAGGCATGATCCGGATACCGACGGACCTCAAGAACAAGGTCAGGGGCGCAGTCCAGTCGAAGGTGCTGCAGCACCAGATGCGCAAGGCCGACCGCGGCTGAACCGGGCGCCCCGGACCGCTCTGCCGGTGGCCGGCACCCGGGTGGCTGCGGTCCGCGGTGACCACTGCCGGCCGGCGGCAGGTGACGGTGGCATACGAAGGCTGGCTCCCCTGGTGGGGAGCCAGCCTTCGTTTTGCGCTTGTGCGCCGCGGGTTTAGTCGCGGGTGAGGCGGCGGTGGGTCACGCGGTGCGGCTTGGCGGCGTCCGGGCCCAGGCGTTCGATCTTGTTCTCCTCGTAGGATTCGAAGTTGCCCTCGAACCAGTACCACTTGGAGGGTTCTCCTCGTCGCCTTCGTAGGCGAGGATGTGCGTGGCCACTCGGTCCAGGAACCACCGGTCGTGCGAGACGACGACGGCGCAGCCCGGGAATTCGAGGAGGGCGTTTTCGAGGCTACTAAGGGTTTCGACGTCGAGGTCGTTAGTCGGCTCGTCGAGGAGCAGCAGATTTCCGCCCTGTTTGAGGGTCAGGGCCAGGTTCAGGCGGTTGCGCTCACCACCGGAGAGCACCCCGGCCTTCTTCTGCTGGTCCGGGCCCTTGAAACCGAAGGCGGCGACGTAGGCGCGGGACGGCATTTCGACGTGGCCGACCTGGATGTAGTCGAGACCGTCGGAGACGACCTCCCACAGGGTCTTGTTCGGGTCGATGCCGCCGCGGCTCTGGTCCGCGTAGGAGATCTTGACCGAATCGCCGATCTTCAGCTCGCCGCCGTCGAGGGCTCGAGCCCGACGATCGTCTTGAACAGGGTGGACTTGCCGACGCCGTTGGGGCCGATGACACCGACGATGCCGTTGCGCGGCAGGCTGAAGGACAGCCCGTCGATCAGCGTGCGGTCCTCGAAGCCCTTTTGGAGGTTCTTCGCCTCCAGGACGAGGCCGCCCAGGCGCGGTCCCGGCGGAATCTGGATCTCTTCGAAGTCCAGCTTGCGGGTGCGGTCGGCTTCGGCAGCCATTTCCTCGTAGCGGGCCAGACGGGCCTTGGACTTGGTCTGGCGCCCCTTGGCGTTGGAGCGGACCCACTCGAGTTCCTCGGTGAGCCGCTTGGCCTGCTTGGCGTCCTTCTTGCCCTGGACTTCCAGGCGGGCGCGCTTCTTCTCAAGGTACGTGGAGTAGTTGCCCTCGTACGGGTACAGGTGGCCGCGGTCCACTTCGGCGATCCATTCGGCCACGTGGTCGAGGAAGTACCGGTCGTGGGTGACGGCGAGGACGGCGCCCGGGTAGCTGGAGAGGTGCTGTTCGAGCCAGAGGACACTCTCGGCGTCGAGGTGGTTGGTGGGCTCGTCGAGGAGCAGCAGGTCCGGCTTCTGAAGGAGGAGTTTGCAGAGGGCGACGCGTCGGCGCTCACCACCGGAGAGCAGGGTGACGTCGGCTTCCGGCGGCGGGCAGCGGAGGGCGTCCATGGCCTGCTCGAGCTGGGAATCGAGGTCCCAGGCATCGGCGGCGTCGATCGCTTCCTGCAGCTGGCCCATCTCCTCGAGGAGGGCGTCGTAGTCAGCGTCGGGGTTGGCCATCTCTTCGGAGATCTCGTTGAAGCGCTGGATCTTGCCGAAGATCTCGCCGACGCCTTCCTGGACGTTGCCCAGGACGGTCTTGTCCTCGTTCAGCGGCGGTTCCTGCAGCAGGATACCCACCGTGTAGCCGGGGCTGAGCCGGGCCTCGCCGTTTGAGGGCGTGTCCAGTCCGGCCATGATCTTGAGAATGGTGGACTTACCTGCACCATTCGGTCCGACGACGCCAATCTTGGCCCCCGGGAAGAAGGACATGCTTACGTCGTCGAGGATAAGTTTTTCGCCAACGGCCTTACGGGCCTTGGTCATTGTGTAGATAAATTCCGCCATGCCTACAAATCTAGTGGTTCAGCCGGGATAACTCACATTCAATAGGTCCGGGTGCCCGCCCGCGACGACGCTGCACTCAGCCGGCCGTACCAACGAGGCAGCGGCCGCCGGCGAGCAGCGGAAGGACAGTGGACGTAACGTTGCCGTCGCGAAGCTGCGCAACGACGCAGTTCCTTCCAGCGGCGACAGCCACTTCGACGGCGTCCGCGTCCAGGCCTGTGGGCGTCCGGCTGGCGGTGACCTCCACGCTGTCCGAGGGGAACCCGGCGTCCACCAGGGCTGAGCGGAGCTGTTCGGTGCCCGGCTTCCGGTCGGCTGCGGTCACGCTGTTGAGTACGCCTTCAACCCGGGCTTTCGTGTCGGACGTGGCCGCGTCCACGGTGGCACCGGGGACGGCACCGGTTGAAGCGCCGGAACGGGGTGGTGCCCCGGCTCCCCAGCGCCGTCCTCAACCGTCCCGTCGACAGTGGCAGGCGTACGGCCAGCGGTGCCCGCCTCCGACGGTGCCGAACAAGCGACCGCCGCGGTCAGGACCAGCCCCAGAGCCAGAACCAGCGCGGGAAGCCCGCTCCGGCCAGGGGCCACCGCCGCCGTGTAGCTGGTGGTCCCGGCTCGTTTCATCCGGCAATTCTGTCACGTCGGCAGTTCCGTCCCGGAAGCAGCCCTGCTGTGGCCCAGGTCTGTATCGCCGGGTCCTGCCCGCCACGCAAACCGAGTCCCCTTCAGGCGGCGGCCCCTTTCAGTTCGCCCGTCTCCTGGTCGAGTTCTTCCGCCTCGCCGCTGGCGTCATTGATGAATATGGTGTGGGATCCGGACCCGTCGGAGTCGGTGTCGTCGGTGTCGTTGTCGGTGTCGTCACTGTGCCCCGCGCGGGCCTGGTCCTCCCCATCGCTCCCCTCACGGCTGCCGTCCGGAAAGGCCGCGGACGAACCGGACTGCCCGGCAGCGTCCTGGGGACCGTTGGTAGCCGTGCGGATGAAGTTGGCAGAGCCCCACATGAGGTCGTGGCCGACTGACTCGGCGGCGATTTCGGCCACGTGGTAGATCCGGCCGTCATTCTCCCAGCTCCTCATCTTGAGCCGTCCCATGACGATGACCCGCTGCCCTTTCTTGATGCTGCAGCCGATGTTTCCGGCCAACTGCCGATAGCCCTGGACGGTGAACCAGTTGGTGTTCCCGTCGATCCAGGCGCCCGTGGCGCGATCGTACCGCCGGTCGGTTGAGCCCAGCCGGAACGACGCCGTCGCCACCCCGCCCGGCGTCGTCGAACTTTTGATCTCCGTGGCAACGAAGCCACGGACCGTGATGTTGTCACTCATTCTCATGTCCTGTCTCGAAATGTCGTGCCTTAGCTGGCTCCTTCAGCTTCGCGCCGGGGACAGAACTCCGCGAGAGCCCGAGGGCGCCATGTGGATAACCCCGGCGGGACGGCAAGGGAAGTCGAGGCACGCAACACCGGTGTGCGAAGGCACGGCCGGCACAATTTCCGGCAAGGGACACAGATGCCACCCCATCGCCGGTCACACCACGGCGGAACCGCCACATCCTCCGGGCGCACGTGACAGCGGACGGGCGCACGGCACGGTAAGCTTTTTGAGGCGTCCCCGGCAGCAGCCGGGCAGTACGTCGGCATGCCCCAGTAGCTCAGGGGATAGAGCAGCGGCCTTCTAATCCGCCGGTCGGGGGTTCGATTCCCTCCTGGGGCACCAGAGTGCGGCTCTGGCCTGCCGGAACTTCCCGCAGGCCAGCGCCGCGACCTCCGCAGGCATTCGCTCACCTGAGGAGCACGCTAGATCCACTTGTTGCGCTTGAACGTCCAGTACAGCGCCACGCCCATGCCAATCATCAGTCCCAGAGCCATCGGGTAGCCGAAGACCCAGTCCAGTTCCGGCATGCTGCGGAAATTCATTCCATAGATGGTGCCAATCAGTGTCGGTGCGAACAGAATGGCCGCCCACGAGGAGATCCGCTTGACCTGCTCGTTCTGGGCGTAGCTCGACTCCGTCAGCAACCGCATTTCGTCATTCTGCCGCTGGGCCACCAGCGCCGCGTTGACTGCGAGCGCATTTTGCAGCAGGGCACGGAAGGCCGCGATGCGTTCACTTAGCCGCAACACATGGTCCAGGACGTCCCGGTAGTGGTCCTGCAACTCCGGCTCGGGCTGGCGGACCTCCGTGGCGGCCATCAGTGACTGCAGGATCCCGACCAGCGGAGCCGTCGCCCGCTGGAACATGATGACCTGGCGGGAGAGTTCGTAGATCCGGCGGGACACGCCCGGGTCCGCGGCGAAGAGATCATCCTCAATCTCATCAACGTCGTTTTCCAGTCCGGCCACAACCGGCTCATACTCGTCCACCACCTGGTCCAGGATCGCGTAAAGCACGGCATCCGGACCGAGGGCCAGGAACTCGGGCTGGGACTCCATCCGGTGGCGGACCCGGGCCAGATCCGGTGCTTCGGCCCGGCGCACCGTGACCACGAAGTCCTCCCCGCGGAAGACATGGATCTCGCCGAACTCCACCTTTTCCACGTCGTCGAGGTATCGGGCGGGGCGCAGGACCAGGAAGAGCGTTTCGCCGTAGTGTTCCAGCTTGGCCCGCTGGTGGCCCGCGAGCGCATCGTCCACAGCCAAGTGGTTGAGATCGAATTCTCCGGCCACGGAACGCAGTTCTTCGGCATCCGGCCGGTAGAGACCGATCCAGGCCATGCCCTGTCGCTGCCGCAGGATGAAGTACGTCTCGTCCAGGCTCTCCGGATCCGCAGTCCGGTAGCCGTTCACGTACACGGCGTTGTCGACGATACTCACGGCCGCCCCTCCTCGCCACGCATCCTTGGCTGCGACGCTATACGGTGTCCGCCCGGTGCCAACAGCCCCGGAACTCCCAATCCCCGCTCAATTAAGTGGCACCCTCAGCGGCACCTGCGCGGCGCTCGAACGCCAACCGCCCCTCATCCCCGCGTCGGCGATCAGCACGCTTAGTATTGAATGGACTGGCAGGACAGCAGCGAACCCTGTGCGCCCTGCCCGCAACCGAAAGGTACGGCCGCTATGACCCAGACACCCCGCGGATTTGATCCCCACGATCCCCACAACGACTTGACCACCCCTTACGCGGAACCGGCCGATGCCCCGCCCGGGTCCGGCAGCACGGTGCCGCCTGCTGAGCGCCCGGCCAGCGACACCGATCTGGTGTCCGGGGCCTCTGGTGCCACAGAGCCGGCCACAGCGCCGCCCCGCGCGAAGAAACACCCAGGACAGAAACGCCCGCTCCCGCCCCGGAACCGCGCCAGGTCACCCGCGCTGGAATGGTCTGGGTCGCGGTGGCCTGCGCGCTGGTGGTGCTGATCCTGCTCATCGCCTTCATCCTGCAGAACCAGGAATACGTGCAGGTGAAGTTCTTCGGCCTGGAAGGCTCCGTCCCGCTCGGAATTGCGTTGTTCATCGCAGCGGTGGGAGGCGGTGTTCTGGTCGCCATCGCCGGAGCCGCCCGCATCATTCAGTTGCGGATCGCGACGCACCGTGCGCGTACCGGCCGACGGGCCGGCCAGGGAACACCCGCACGCTGACACCCGCAGGCGCTAGCCTCTTTCCATGAACGCAGAAACCACCCGGCCACCCGCTATTACCACCGCGGCTGCCGACTGGCCCGACGTCGAGCGTCTCTTCGGCGTCCGGGGCGAGCCGTCGCGCTGCTGGTGCCGTTTTTCGCCCTCACCGGACCGGAGTGGTCGGCGTCCACCCCGGAGCAGCGGAAGACCCAGCTACGGGACAAGTTCGACGGCGGCGCCCCGGCTCCGGGGGTGCTGGCGTTCCGCGACGGGAACCCCGTGGGCTGGTGCGCGGTGGAACCCCGCGGTTGCTCCCCGCGGATCCTGCGCTCGAAAGTCCTGACAGCGGCGGGCCCGGCGGTGGCCCGCGACCAGGGGAACCACGTGTGGTCGGTCACGTGCTTCGTAGTCTCCCCGGCCACCGCCGCACTGGCGTGGCGCAGGCGCTGCTGGCGGCCGCCGCCGGGCACGCCTTCGCCCACGGCGCCGAAGTGGTGGAAGGGTATCCCGTCGATCCCGCGCAAAGGCCCAAAGCCGGCCCGGCCGACCTCTATCACGGTACCGTGGGCCTCTTTCTGTCGGCCGGGTTCGAGGTGGCCAGCGAAGCGGTGCCCGGGCGCGCCGTTGTCCGGCTGGCGGCGCCCCGACCTGGCGCGGACGCGCCCTCCGATTAGCCACGCCCTCCGATTAGCCTTACGAGGCCAACCGCTCCCGTGTGCGGTGGCTGGAGCTGGTCGGTGCGCTACCGCGTCCAGGCGGGTTGATCTCCGCCCATACCGAGTCGAGGGAGAGACCGAGGACGTCGGCGATCGCCGCGATGGTTGGGAAAGCGGGGGTCGCTACCCGGCCCGTCTCGATCTTCCGGAGGGTCTCCGGTGAGACACGTGCCTCGAGCGCGGTCTCGAGCATCGAGCGCTCTCCCTGGCGCGGCGCAGCAGGGCGCCGAGGCGCTGTCCGCGCTCGACCTCTTCGGGTGTGAGTGGCAATCTGACCATGGCTCCGATTCTAGTACCGGGATAATATGGCCGGGATAGTTATTGGTTGCATGGGAAAGGCGCCGCATGATCGAGATCCTGAACTCCACGGAACTGGCCCGGGCAAGAGAGGCTGGTGCCCTGGTCGCTCATATCCTGCAGACGCTGAAGGGCCGCTGCGCAGTGGGCACGAACCTCCTGGACATCGACCGGTGGGCACAGGCCATGATCACCGAGGCCGGAGCCCTGTCCTGCTACGTCGACTACGAGCCGTCGTTCGGACGCGGGCAGTTCGGACACTACATCTGCACGGCCGTCAACGACGCTGTCCTCCACGGACTGCCCTACGAATACGCCCTTGCCGACGGCGACCTGCTGACGCTCGACCTCGCCGTCTCGAAGGGCGGAGTCGCTGCCGATGCCGCCATCAGCTTCATCGTGGGCGGCTCACAGCCCCCGGAGAGCGTCGCGATGATCAGCGCAACCGAACGCGCCTTGAGTGCCGGGATTGCGGCTGCCGTGCCCGGAGCCCGCATCGGCGACATCTCCCATGCCATCGGCTCGGTCCTCAGCGACGCGGGGTATCCGATCAACACCGAGTTCGGAGGTCATGGCATCGGATCAACGATGCACCAGGATCCCCATGTCGCAAACACCGGACGGCCCGGACGTGGATACAAACTGCGCCCCGGTCTGCTGCTCGCACTGGAACCGTGGGTCATGGCCGACACCGCCGAATTGATCACCGACGCCGACGGGTGGACGCTCCGAAGTGCGACAGGCTGCCGGACAGCCCACAGTGAGCACACGATCGCCATCACCAGCGACGGAGCCGAAATCCTGACCCTGCAGAAGCACGCGCAGCAGTAGGACCGGACGTTTCCGACGCCTCAGGGCAGGGTCAGGATGACCGGCCCGTCCTTCGTGATGGCCACGGTGTGCTCGCTGTGGGCGGCCCGGCGGCCGTTGGCCGAGCGGAGGGTCCATTCGTCGTCGTCGTGGAAGTAGTCGTCCTTGCCGCCCAGGATCAGCATCGGCTCGATCGCGATCACCAGGCCTTCCGTCAGCTTGATGCCGCGGCCGGGCCGGCCGTCGTTGGGAACGTGGGGCTCGGCGTGCATGGTCTTGCCGATTCCGTGCCCGCCGTGGTCCGCCAGCAGCCCGTAGCCGGCGCGGCGCGATGCCCCGCCGATCGCGTAGCCCAGGTCCCCCATCTTGTTCCCGATCCGGGCTGCCTCAATGCCGCGGGCCAGGGCAGCCTCGGTGGCGTCGATCAGGGCCTGGTCCACCGGGTCCGCTGTACCCACAATGAAGCTGACCGCCGCGTCGCCGCACCAGCCCTCGAGAAACGCGCCGCAGTCCACGCTGAGCAGGTCACCGTCCTGGAGCCGGTACTCGTTGGGGATGCCGTGCACCACGGCGTCGTTGACCGACGTGCAGATCACCCCGGGAAACGGCACTGACGCCCACCGCGGTTTGTAGTTCAGGAAGGCCGGGGTGGCCCCGGCGGCGGCAATGGTCGCCGCGGCCAGCTGGTCCAGTTCCTGCAGTGACACGCCGACGGCGGCGGCCTCCCGGACGCGTTCCAGCGTGTTCGCCACCACCCTGCCGGCCTCGCGCATCAGGGCAATCTCGGCCGGGCTCTTGATCATCGACATGCGACCAACTCTAGGGCCCGCCGTCGCATGGCTAAAGTTGCCCCATGGCCAACGCTGCACTGATGTCCGCGATCCGAACGCGGCTGCACCGTGCCGCCGACCCGGCCCGGGCGGCCGGCGCGCAGGCCTACCTGAAATCCGAGATGCCCTCGCTGGGCGTCCGGGTGCCGGAAGTCCGGCGGATCGTCAGGGCCGCCGCCCGGGAGCTGCCCCCGGTTCCCTGCCGGAGTTGCGGGCCACCGTGCTGGCGCTGTGGCGGGAAGCCGGCTGGCGGGAGGAACGCTATGCGGCCATCGACCTCACGGGCCTGCGGCTGGCCGCCGGTGAGTGGAGCATGCTGCCGGTCTACGAGGAAATCATCCGCAGCGGCGCGTGGTGGGATCTGGTGGACGGCGTCTCGCACCGGCTTTGTGAGCTGTTGCAGACCCACCGGGAGGACATGTCCATCGTGCTTCGCCGCTGGAGCACGGACGCGGACATGTGGATCCGGCGGGCCGCCATCACAGCGCAGCTGGGAGCCAAATCGGCGACGGATCCCGCTCTGCTCGCGGCCGTTGTCGAACCCAACCTGGCCGACCCGGAATTCTTCATCAGGAAGGCGATCGGCTGGGCCCTGCGCGACTTCGCCGCCACGGACCCGGAATGGGTCCGGGACTTCGTGGCACAGCACGGCGGGGCGCTGAGCCCGCTGTCCCGCCGGGAGGCCCTGCGCAAAATCACGTGACAACGGAAAATTTGGATGAGCAGGGAACTCAGATGACCGGGCGGGTGGTGACCGGTTCCTCGGACTTGCTGAAGAGCAGCTTGGTTTTTGGGTCGAGGAAGATCAGGTACAGGGCGAAGAGCAGGGCAATGACCGCCGCGGCGTTGCGCGCCAGTGCCAGGGCGAGGCCCAGATCCGCGGTCTGCAGGTAGGGGAAGACTTCCAGCTGGTCCGAGATCGCGTAGACCATAAAGAACGACACGATGAAGTACAGTGCCTTGACCTGCCAGTCGTCCCGGATGCCCGTGACGGCGAAGAGCGGAATGAGCCAGACGACGTACCAGGACTGGATCATCGGGGCGAGGACAACGACGGCGGCGAAAGCCAACGTGAGGCGGCGGATCAGGCGGTCATAGTCGCCGCGGAAAATCAGCCAGGCGATGATACCGACAGCCAGGAGCTTGCCGGCGTCGTAGACCCACTTGGCCAGCCCCCACCCATCGAGTCCGAAGGCGTTGAAGATGGAGGCGACCACCAGTCCCAGCAGGCCCACCGGCGCGTACCAGATCCAGATGCTGCCCGGGGCGGAGAGCCCGTTGATCCAGCCGAAACCGAAGCCGTTGACCATGCTCATGGCGTACAGCATGGCCAGGCTGAAGCCGGCCGTGAGCCCCCAGAAAACAAACTTCCGCGGCCAGCTGGCACCTTCCCTGCCCACAGCAGGCCGATGAACGGCAGGAAGACGATAGTGATGGGCTTGACCGAGATGGACAGGGTTACCAGGACCAGGCCGACGATGACCCGCCGCGTGGCGCAGTAGTACAGCCCGGCCAGCGCCAGGCCGATCATCAGGGCGTCGTTGTGGACGCTGGCGATGAAGTTAGTGAGGAACAGCGGGTTGGCGGCGGTGAGCCACAGGGCGCGGTGCGGGTTGACCCCATGCAGCTCGGCGAGCTTGGGCACGTAGATGATGCACAGCACAATCCCGACCAGCGCGGCGAGGCGGAACAGCATGATGCTGGCTTCCGGGTGCACGTTGGTGGACCAGACCACGAACTGCTCGATCCAGAGGAACAGCTGGCCGTACGGCACGGGTGCCTCGGTCCACATCTTGTCGGCCCCGAGCTGGAAGTAGTTCGACAACGCCGAAATGCCGTTTTCGTAGGGGTTGAACCCTCCACCATCAGCCTGCCCTGCCCGATATAGGCGTAGACGTCACGGCTGAACAGCGGCACCGAGAACATCAGGGGAAGCCCCCAGAGGACAACTGCCTGCAGCGTCGCTTTGCGGGCCTCCGCTCCCCAGACCCGCACGCGCTGGCCGAGCCTCAGCCAGGCCCGGACCAGGAGCATCCCGCCGACGGCCAGCAGGACAATGCACAGGCCGACGCCGACCGCTTCCGTGCGCATCCAGATGAACAGGGGAACGCGGCGGAGCTCGGAGGCCGGGGCAAGCCAGCCGACGCCCAGTGAACCGATCGCCATAAAGAGCGAGCCGACGAATCCGGCAAGCAGCGGTGAACGGGCGTTGTCCACGTCCGCAACTGCCGCGTCCGGGGACGTGCCGGCAGCCGTTTTCCCTGCCGCAGGCACAGGCGCCGTCATCTCAGGATCGTCCAATCTGTTGTGGGGCTCGTCTGCCCTCAGCCGGCCGAAAATAACGGCCCGGGCACGCCGCGAGGGCGAAAAATTTCGCGACCCGCGTACCGGGAATCCTAGCATCGGACCGCCCGGGGGCGACGAAACGGTAGGCTGGGCGCGTGCCTATTTCTAATGAACGCATCGTCTGGATCGACTGCGAAATGACCGGCCTGGACACCATCAACGACGCCCTCATCGAGGTGGCGGCGCTGGTGACGGACTCGGAGCTCAATATCCTCGGTGAGGGCGTCGACGTCGTCATCAAGCCCGACGACGCGGCCCTGGCGCAGATGAACGACTTCGTCCGCGACATGCACACCCGTTCCGGGCTGCTGGCGGAACTTCCGCACGGCAAGACCATGGCGGAGGCCCAGGCCATCGTCCTGGACTACATCAAGAAGTGGGTACCGGATCCCAAGAAGGCGCCGCTGGGCGGCAACTCCGTGGGCACCGACCGCGTCTTCCTGGTCCGTGACATGCCCGAACTGGTGGAGCACCTGCACTACCGGGTCATCGACGTGAGCACCATCAAGGAACTTTCCCGGCGCTGGTACGCGCGGGCCTACTTCCAGTCCCCGCCAAGCTCGGCGGCCACCGGGCCCTCGGCGACATCCAGGATTCCATCGACGAGCTGCGGTATTACCGCGAGGCCGTTTTCGTCCCCGCCCCGGGGCCCGACAGTGCCACGGCGCAGCGGATCGCCAAGAGGGTGATGGGCACGGCGGACGACGCGGCGCCGGTCGAGGCGTCCTCGGGGACGCCGGCGCCCTAGCGCCTGCGACTTCGCGGCTCACGTCCGGATGTAATCTGCGCCACGTTTTGCGGAAAATTTTAGCGAAAACCCGGAAAGTGGCAAAAGCAGCCCCGAAGAGCAGGTAAGCTATTTGTCGTTGCCTTTTCAGCCAGCCGGTTCACCGGAGGGCATGGCGGGGCACATGGTGGGCGTAGCTCAGTTGGCAGAGCGCCTGGTTGTGGTCCAGGAGGTCGCGGGTTCAACCCCGTCGCTCACCCTCATGAAGGACGGCAGTGATTGTTCGACCTTAGACGAAGGCCGTACCGGATATCCGGTGCGGCCTTTGTTGTCTGTCCATGGAACCGTGAAGGGAACGAAACGCCTTGAAGCGCACGCTTTTTGAAGAAGACCACGAGATGTTCCGTGAGATGGCCGCCGAGTTCAACACGCGTGCCGTCGCCCCGCACTACGCCCGGTGGGACGAGGACCACATGATGTCCCGGGAGCTGTGGACGTCCGCCGGCGAGCAGGGACTGCTGGGCCTGGCCGTTCCGGAAGAGTTCGGCGGCATGGGCATGGTTGACTACCGCTTCCGCGCCGTGCTGGATGAGGAGTTCGCCAAGAGCAACCACCTCGCCGTGGGCCTGGCTTTCCACCTGCACGATGACATGGTCCTCCCCACCTGCTGGCCTACGGCTCCGACGACCTCAAGAGCCGCTGGCTGCCCGGCATGGTCTCCGGCGAGAACGTCACCTCCATCGCGTGGACCGAGCCCGGCGCGGGTTCGGACCTGCGCGGCATCCGCACCAAGGCGGTGCGCGACGGCGACGACTGGCTGATCAGCGGGCAGAAGACCTTCATCGGCAACGGCATCTCCGGGGACGCGTCCCTGGTCCTGGCGCGCACCGACGGCAGCACCGGCCGCGGAAAACACGACTCCTTCTCCCTGTTCATGGTCGGCAAGGGCGAGGGCTACACCACGGGCAAGCAGCTGGACAAGATGGGACTCAAGGCCTCCGATACGGCCGAACTGTTCTTCGACGACGTCCGGGTCCCGCACGCGGACCTCGTGGGCGAAGAGGGCAAGGGCCTGCAGTACGCCGCCGAGCAGCTCCCCCAGGGCCGGCTCGCGATCGCGGTGGCAAGCTCCGCCGTCGTCCGCGCCATCTACGAGGCGACGGTGCGCTACACGAAGGACCGCAACGCCTTCGGGGAGCGGGTCATCGACTTCCAGAACACCCGGTTCGAACTGGCGGACATCCTCACCGAGCTCGAGGTCACCGAGACGTACGTGGACCAGGCAATCCGTGCCTTCAACGCCGGAGAGCTCGACGCCGCCTCCGCCGCCCGCGCGAAGCTGTGGGCGTCCGAGCGCGCCAAGTCCGTCACCGACCGTTGCCTCCAGCTGCACGGCGGGTACGGCTACATCCTGGAATACCCCGTGGCGCAGGCCTTCCTGGCCGCCCGGCTGCTGACCATCTTCGGCGGCACCAACGAAATCATGCGCGACGTCGTCGGCCGCACCATCGCCGACTGACCCGCCCAGCCACAGCAACAGCAACAGCAACAGAGGAACTTTCCTGACATGACCGTCCTGCCCATCACGATCTGGGGCGAACCCGTGCTGCACCGCCGGGCCGCCGAGGTTGAAGTCTTCGACGACGAGCTCCGGACCCTGATCGCCGACATGTTCGAGACCAACGACGCCGCCAACGGCGTCGGTCTCGCCGCGCCCCAGGTGGGGGTCGGCAAACGGCTCTTCGTCTACAAGTTCGACAACGACGACGGCGCCCCGCCGTCCGGCGTCGTCGTCAACCCGGTGCTGACCCTTTCCAAGGTGTCCGGCGCGCTGCCGGATCCGGATGAGGAAGAGGAGGGCTGCCTGTCCTTCCCGGGCGGGCAGTACCCGCTCAAGCGCGCGGAATGGGCCCGGGTGCAGGGCTTCGACGGGGACGGCAACCCGGTCGACTTCGAGGCTACGGGCTGGTTCGCCCGGGTCCTCCAGCACGAATATGACCACCTCGACGGCAAGCTCTATGTCAACCGCCTCCTCGACCGCTACGCCCGCAAGGCCATGAAACTAGCCAAGAAGAGCGGCTGGGGCGTCCCCGGGCTGACTTGGATGCCGGGCGTGGACCCTGACCCGTTCGGGCACTAGGGTCCGTCACTTGGGCCCCGGCTCACCCTCCCGGTCGACAGCGGCCAGGATCGCCGCACCCAGCTCGGCCGGCTTGGTGAACTGCGGCCAGTGCCCGGTGGGAAGGTCCACGTAGTCGACGTCGCGGACGCGCCCGAGTTCCGCCACGTACGGATGGCCGCCGGCGATCATTTCGATGAGCATTGACGACGGGAACTCGCAGGCGATAACGGTCGCCGGGACGTCGTACCGGCGCTCGTCGTTCAGCCGCTGCTGGTCCTGGGCCACGCCCTTGGGCTGTGGGATGGCACGGGCCCGGAACATGGACCGCAGCTCCTCGTCGAGGTCGGTGAGATCTTCGTCCTCGAACAACTCCCACGGCGGAAGCGGCACCGCGTCGCCGTCGTCCGGCAGGTCGTCGTTGATGACGCCGCCGTCTCCCAGCGGTCCGCTGTCCACGTAGATGGCACGGACCACCCGGTCCGGGCGGGCGTCGACTGCGCCGTGAATGATGGCGCCACCGCCCGAGTGGCCAACCAGGACCACGGGCTCATCGAACGCGTCCAGCTTGGCTACCACGGCGTCGATGTGGGTGCGCAGGCCGATGCCGGCGCGCGGCGCGTCAGCCGATTCCAGCCCGGGCAGCGTCAGCGGGTGGACCTGATGTCCGGCCGCGACCAGCGGCGGGGTCACCTCCTCCCACGATGAGGCGTCCAACCAGAAACCGGGTACCAGGATGATGTCCATGCCGGTACCCTACCTTCCCGGTCCGACGAAACGGCACCGGAGCGTGGAAAATACTGGAGCACGAATTTCCTGGCTGCGCAGATTCCTGGCTGCGCCCGTTATCCCTCGTCCGGCCTCTCGAGCTTTGCGGCGTGGTCCGGAACGTACCGGAACAGCTCCCGGGGCGGGCGCGTGTAGTTGACGGCCTTGGGCCGTTCCGGCAACGTCACCGGTTCCGTCCGCACTTCGGTGTAGTCGATGCTGGACAGCAGATGGGCGATCATGTTGATCCGTGCCCGGCGTTTGTCCTCCGCCTCGACCACGTACCAGGGCGATTCGGCGGTGTCCGTCTGCATGAACATGTCGTCCTTGGCCCGCGAGTAGTCTTCCCAGCGGAGAATCGCGTCCCGGTCCATCGGGGAGAGTTTCCATTGCCGCATCGGATCATCCAGCCGTGATTTGAACCGCCGCTCCTGTTCCGCGTGGCTGATCGAGAACCAGTACTTGAAGAGCAGGATGCCGTCCTGAATCAACAGCCGTTCAAAGACCGGGCATTGGGCCATAAAGCGCTTGTGTTCGGCGGGCGTGCAGAATCCCATGACATGTTCGACGCCGGCCCGGTTGTACCAGGAGCGGTCCATCAGGACGATCTCGCCCGCGGCGGGAAGGTGCGCCACATAGCGCTGGAAATACCATTCGCCCCGCTGCCGCTCCGTCGGGGCGGCAGCGCCACGATGCGGGCCACGCGCGGATTCAAATATTCAGTGACCCGCTTGATCGCGCTGCCCTTGCCGGCGGCGTCGCGCCCTTCGAAGATCACCAGCACCCGTGCGCCCGAACTGCGGACCCATTCCTGCAGCGCGACGAGCTCGGCCTGGAGCCGGAAGAGTTCTGCCTGATAGAGGCCAAGGGGCAGCCGCGCGGACTTGCGCCCCGCGGCGCCCTTGCCCGAACGCGCCTTGCCGGAGCCGCCCTTTGCATGTGCCATGGTTCCCGTCCCGTTCCTTGCGGCGTGGCGGACTTTCTGCCGCCTGTCCTGCCGCGCCCATTCTCGCCGAGCGGTTGACTGCCCACAAGGGGACGGCCGACCCGGGACAGCCGCGGCCCCGTGCTCCTATGCTGGGGCGATGGAAGCCCCGGGCCGGACCGTGATGCAGCCCATTCTCACGCTCACCGTCAATCCAGCGCTGGACGTGAGCACTGCAACGGAGCGCGTTATCAGCGGCCACAAACTGCGCTGCGGTGCCAGCCGCCTTGACCCGGGCGGCGGGGGCGTGAACGTGTCCCGGGTGGTGCAGCGGCTCGGCGGGCGGACACTGGCGGTCTACACCGCCGGCGGACCCACCGGAGAGGCGTACCGCCGCCTCATCGAGGCCGAACGCATCCCCACCCTGGCGGTGCCCATCCAGGGCAGTACGCGCGAGGACTTCACGGTGGACGAGACGACGACGGGCCAGCAGTTCCGCTTTGTGCTGCAGGGTCCCGAGCTGAGCGAGTCCGAGTGGCGCCTGTGCCTGGCGCTCGTGGCGGATTCGCTGCCCGTGGGCGGATACGTTGTGGCCAGCGGCAGCCTGCCGCCGGGGGTCCCGGACGATTTTTACGCCCGGGTGGCGCGGCTGGCGCGCCGGCATGACGCCCGCTGCATCGTGGACGCCTCCGGCCCGGCCCTGGCCGAAGCCCTCGCTGAGGGGGTGTTCCTGGTGAAGCCGAGCCGGCGGGAGCTGGGGCTGCATTTCGGCACGACGCTTGAGAGCGGTGAGAGCCAGGTCGAGGCGGCCGCCGGGCTGGTCGCGGACGGGTCCGCGGAGCATGTAGCCCTGACACTGGGCGGGGAGGGTGCCGTTCTGGCCTCGAAGTCCGGGAACCTCCGGCTGGCCGTGCCGGACGTGGAGGTGCGCAGCACCGTCGGAGCGGGCGACAGCTTCCTGGCCGCCTTCGTACTCCGCCTGGCGCAGGGCCGCACCCTCGCGGAGGCGCTCCGGGCCGCCGTCGCCGCCGGAAGCGCCACAGTGACCACCGCCGCCACCGAACTCTGCCACCGGGAGGATGTGGAGCGGCTGGAGGCCGAACTCGCGGCCCAGGCCGCGGACGGGAGCGGCGGACAGTGAAGGGACCGGCCGGGGAACCTTAGGGCGCCGAGGCTCAATCTGCTGCCGGCCCAACCTATCCGTTGTGCGTCGTTTGCCCGGCCCGGATCTGGAGGTGTCCGCCCCGGGCCGAGCCACGGACCACATCGACGCACCGTTCCTCGACGGCCGTCCACGGGGCTGCGGTGATGTCGGATCCTCCCAGCGCGCAGGCCAGCCGCGCCAGCGGTGTGAGCCACCGCGCGCGTCCCACCGGGTCCTGCATGTCCACAACACCAACCCTCGCGTTGGTCGCCAGCAGTCTGGTCATGTTGGTCCAGGCCCGCTGCCAGTCCCCCATCAGGGACAGCGCGTACGTCGCCAGGGCAGCATCCGAAACCGGGCGTCCCCGCTCTCTTCGATCCGGGCGGCGATTGCCCCGGGATCGAGCAGCACCATGTCTGCCTGGATCAGGATCACGTTGCCCCAGCCGCGCGCCTGGGCGCGGCGCCGGGCCCGGCCCAGCATTTCGGCGCTGCGGTCGATGCCCACGATGGTCCCGGAGGCACCGATGCGCTCCTGGAGCAGGGGGAAATTCAGCCCGGTTCCGCAACCGACGTCGAGCACCTGCTGGCCCTTCGTGGGAGCCAGCGCGTCAATGCCGAGCAACCTCCCGGCATGATAGACAGGGTATTCGCCGGACAGCAGATCGTAGTACGGGGCAAACAGCGTGTATTTATCGCGGATGGCGGGCTCCTTCTGGTTCGTTTCGCCGCAAGGGCAACGTCGCGCATGACCGGACCGGCGGGCGCGCTGACCGGCATGCAAAATCACCAAGAGGAGTCCATCATGGCAGGCGGGGACGGTGTGATTGACTTCCTGGTAGTCGGAGGCGGGACTGCCGGAATTGTGGGTGCCACGACGGCCGCCGGGTTCGGAGCGCGAACCGTTCTGGTGGAACAGGCACGCACCGGCGGGGACTGTCTCTGGACCGGTTGTGTCCCGTCCAAGACCCTGCTGTCGGCGGCCGAACACGCCAAGGCAGCACACACCCTGACCGGTCAGCCGCCGGAATTCGCCGCAGTCCGCAATCGCATCTTCGCCGCGATCAGCACCATCGAACCCGTTGACTCGCCAGAGGCACTCGAGGCCGCTGGCGTTGAGGTCCTTAAGGGCACCCTGACGTTCCGCTCCCCGGGGTGGCCGAGATTGACGGCAGGACGATCCGCTTCCGGCAGGCACTGATCGCAACCGGCGGGGAACCTGTCAGCCCCGATATCCCGGGTCTGGACCCGGCTGTCACCGTCACGTCCGACACAATCTGGGAACTCGAGGCCCGTCCCGGACGGCTGGCCGTTGTCGGAGGCGGCCCGACCGCCTGCGAACTGGGACAAGCCTTCGCCCGCCTCGGAACCGAGGTCACCATGATCGTCCGCTCCCGGATCCTCCCGAAGGAAGATCCCGACGCCGCCGACCTCGTCCGGGCCAGCCTGGAAGCCGACGGCGTCCGCGTCCTGGAATATTCCCCGGTCGAGAACGCGGCTGTCACGGACAGCGGAACCCTGATCCTGCTCCGGGACGGCACCGCCGTCGACACGGACACCGTCCTGCTGGCCACCGGGCGCGCGCCCCGGACCGCGGGTCTTGGACTGGAACGGGTCGGAGTCAGCCTGGACGCGGACGGCCAGGTAATCACGGACACCCGGATGATGACCTCCAATCCGCTCATCCGGGCCGCGGGAGACGTGACCGCCAACCCCGGTTCACCCACGTCGCCGGCGTTCACGCATCCGTGGCCGCCTCGAACGCGGTGCTCGGACTGAAACGCCAGGTCAGCGGCACCGTACCCCGGGTGACGTTCACGTCCCCGGAGGTCGCCGCCGTCGGCCTCACCGTAGCCGACAGCCGCCAGCGGCACCGGTCCCGGACTGTCCGGCACACCCATGTCGACCGGGCCGTGACGCAGGACTCAACGGATGGCTTCACCAGGCTGATCCTGGACCGGCGGGGAAAATCCTCGGCGGGACCATCGTCGGCCCGCGGGCGGGTGAATCCCTGGCTGAACTCACCCTGGCAGTGCAGAAGGGGCTGACAACCTCCGACATCGCCGGAACGACGCACCCCTACCCGACGTATTCGGACGGGGTGTGGAACGCCGCCGTCGCCGATGTCCGGGAACGCCTGGCCCGGCCCGCAATGCGCCGGGCCCTGGCGGCGTTGATCTGGTTCCGCCGCCGCCGGCTGGACGGGCCGGTGCCTCACCGCAGGGACCCTAGCCAGCGCCGGGACGCCGTTCGCGGTCCTCGGCGGTGCGTATGGCCCACGCGGCGTTGACGAGGCCGATGTGGCTGAAGGCCTGCGGAAAGTTTCCGAGCAACTCGCTGCTGTCCGGGGCGACCTCTTCGGCCAGCAGGCCCAGGTCCGTAGCGAATCCCGCAGCCCGTTCGAAGACGGTGCGGGCGCGCCGCGTCTGCCCCGACAGGGCCAGGGCGTGGGCCAGCCAGAAGGTGCAGAGCAGGAACGCTCCTTCCTCCCCGGCGAGCCCGTCGGCGGTCTGGTAACGGTACACCAGGCCCCGGCTGTCGGTGAGCCGGTTCTCGATAGCATCGATTGTCGCCAGCATCCGGGGATCATCAGCCGGGACAAATCCGACGATGGCGAGCATCAGCGCGGACGCGTCCAGGTCCTCGGAGCCGTAGGCCTGGGTGTAGGCGCCGGCGGTATCGTTCCAGCCGTTCATCCGGATCGAGTCGGCCAGCTGTGCTCGGGCCTGGATCCAGTGTGGAACCCTGTCTTCGGCGTCCAGGACGTTGACCAGGCCTATGGCGCGGTCCATGGCCACCCAGCACATCAGCTTGGAATGCAGGTAGTGCCGGGGCGCGCCACGAACTTCCCAGATGCCATGGTCCCGGGACTGCCAGCGCGAGGCGGCGGTGTCGGCCGCGTCGGCCAGGAACTCCCGCGCACCGGGTTCCAGATCGTTGAGGTAGTCGGGGAGGGTGGCGGCCGCGTCGAGGAGTTCGCCGTAGACGTCGAGCTGCCGCTGGTTCCAGGCGCCGTTACCCACCCGCACCGGGTTGCTGTCGCGCCAGCCCGGGAGGTGGGCCAGCTCGCGTTCGGACAGATCCCGCTCCCCGCCGACGCCGTACATGATCTGCAGCTCGGCACCCGTGCTCAGCCGGCTGGCGGCCGCCGTCGCGAGGAACTGGAAAAACTTCCCTGCCTCGTCCGGGCATGCCGCCACCCACAGTGCCTGCAGGGTCATGCTGGCGTCCCTGATCCATGTGTACCGGTAGTCCCAGTTGCGGGTGCCGCCGCCACCTCGGGCAGCGACGTGGTCGGGGCGGCCACGATCGCGCCGGTCGGATAGAACGTCAGCGCCTGCAGGACCCGTCCGCTGGAAGCGACCAGGTCCTGCCAGGGACCCACGTACTTCTGGTGCATCCGCGACCAGCTGGCCCAGCCCTCCAGCGTGTCCTCCAGCCGCCGGGTGATCTCCCCTGGCTCCAGAACTGCGGGTCACCCTGCCAACTGTGCCGATGGTGCAGGGCGAACCCGAGGACGTCACCGGCGCGGAGGACCAGTCTGGCACGCGCGGCACCGCCGGCAAGGTCGAAGGGGACCGGGGTAGAGAATGCCAGCACGTCGGCCCCGCCGCTGACCAGAATGCCATCCGCGGTTCCGGAGAGACGGGGCATGATCAGCCCGTATTCCGGTCTGGGCGCGAAGACAACCTCCATCTCGACTTCTCCCTCGAGGCAGGCCACCTGCCGTAGCAGGCTTCCGGGAGCACCGGCGCCGAGCTCGTGGCCCCGGTTCCCATCCCCCAGCACCAAGGCATCGGTGACCGTCAGAGTGCCTCCGGTCGTGGTGTGGGCCGTCTCAAGCACCATGGTGGGCCCCAGGTACCGCCGGGTCGAGGAATGCCCGTCCACCGGCCGGATCGACCAAAATCCCGCATCCTCGCCCAGCACCCGGCCGAAGACCGAAGGGCTGTCAAAACGGGGAAGCACAACCAGTCCACGGAACCACCGGCGCTTACGAGCGCGGCGGAGCGGCAATCAGAGAGCATGCCGTAGTTGGCAATCGGTTCACTTGTCATCGGGACACTCTGCCTTGTCCGTGCTCAGCCACGATGCCCCGCGCGCCCCGGGTCTGACAGCGATATCCATGGCTGAAGTCTATTGAGCCTCCGGAACAACTGTCTGCTGCCCGGGGCAGGCGGCGAGGATCCGTTTCATCGCGTCCTTCTCCGCCGCAGTGACCCACAGACGGTAGGCGGCTTTGACGGAGATCTGCCGGGCAACGTAGTGGCAGCGGAAGTTCTTGTTGGGCGGCAGCCACGTGGCGGCGTCCGACGCGCTCTTGTCCTGGTTCGCGGGACCGTCGACGGCGATCAGGTTCAGCGGATCGTTCGCCAGGTGCTCGCGTTGCGACGGCGTCAGCTGCTGGGCGCCTTTTGCCAGGCATCCCCCAGCGCCACGACGTGATCGATCTGCACTGCCTTGCTGCTCCCGGATCCCCGGCGGAAGGTGAGCTGGCGGCCGGTGTAGGGTTCCCGGAACGTGCCGGCGGCCACCCGGCAGCGGGATTCCTCGGTGAATTCGGCGCCGGAAAGGTCCCGGCGGAGGATGTCGTTGCGGGTATCGCAGCCGTTGCGGTCCACGTCCAGCCAGGCCTGGCCGTACGCGCTGCGGTCGTAATTGTCCTTGGCCGCGCGGCCTTTGACTGGCAGCGTGTCCAGCAGCGCCGCCGCGGGGCCCCGAGGAACGGGACGCACGGAAGGGATCGCGTCCATCCAGCCGGCTGCCAGTACGGGAGCCTCGCTGGGTCCGCCCGCGGTCGGGCCGACGGCGGCAAACTGCCCGGCGGTGAAAAACCAGCCGAGACCCGCGACCACGGCGAGGGCCGCGGCCGCCAGCACGGCCCACGCCTGGCGGGACCGGCGTCGTTCCTTCCGGAACTCCGCCCACGTGAGCGTCATGCCGGGCTCGGGGCGGGGCTAATTCTCTCCACCCCGAAGCCTAGGCCGCCCCCGGCGCCCCCGGGGTTGTCCACAGTGTGGAGGACAGGTGCCTTGTCAGTTCTCCTTGGTCACGCGCATCAGGTCTTCGTTGGCGAGGGCCATCAGCGATTCGAGCTGCTGGACCCGCGCCTCGTCGACATCACCGGCCGCATACTTGGCGCGGGCGTCGTCCAGGAGCCGTTTGGCTTCCTTGACGTTCCGGCGCGCCACGTCCAGCGCGTGTTCCAGGGTGGTTTCGTGCTCCACTGCCGAGTTCTGTTCCATTGCACTATTGTGGTGCCCTTTCCCGGCCGATTCCAGAGGATCGGCCGGGAAAGACAGAACAGAATTCAGGCGTGGGATCTCAGGCGTCGACCTTGACGGGCAGGCCGGCGGCTTCCAGGGTGGCTGCTGCGTCCTTGGCGGGGAACGACGGCGGGTTCACGCCGCCATTTCCTCCATCACGCGGACCACCTGGCAGCTGTAGCCGAATTCGTTGTCGTACCAGACGTAGAGAACCAGGTTCTTGTCGTTGGAGATCGTGGCGAGGCCGTCGACGATGCCGGCGCGGCGCGAGCCGACGAAGTCGGTGGAGACCACCTCAGGCGAATCGATGTAGTCGATCTGCTTGCGGAGATCCGAGTGCAGCGACATTTCCCGCAGGTAGTCGTTGACCTCGTCCTTGGTGGCGCCGTTTTCCAGGCTCAGGTTCAGGATGGCCAGCGACACGTCCGGGGTGGGGACGCGGATGGAGCTGCCGGTGAGCTTGCCCAGCAGTTCGGGCAGCGCCTTGGCGACGGCCTTGGCGGCGCCGGTCTCGGTGATGACCATGTTGAGCGCGGCCGAGCGTCCGCGGCGGTCGCCCTTGTGGAAGTTGTCGATCAGGTTCTGGTCGTTCGTGAACGAGTGGACCGTCTCCACGTGGCCGTGCACCACGCCGTACCGGTCGTTGATGGCCTTCAACACGGGGGTGATGGCGTTGGTGGTGCAGGAGGCCGCCGACACGATTGTGTCCGAGTCGGTGATGGTGCCGTGGTTGATGCCGTGCACGATGTTCTTCAGCTCGCCCTTGCCCGGAGCCGTGAGCAGGACCCGGGAGACGCCCTTGCTCTGCAGGTGCTGGGACAGGCCCTCGGCGTCGCGCCAGCGTCCCGTGTTGTCGACCACCAGGGCGTCGTGGATGCCGTAGGCGGTGTAGTCGACCGTGGCGGGGTTGTCCGAGTAGATGACCTGGATCTGCACACCGTTGGCGGTGATGGTGTCGTTTTCGAGGTCCACCTTGATGGTTCCCTCGAAGGAGCCGTGGACCGAGTCGCGGCGCAGCAGGCTGGCGCGCTTGGCGAGGTCGTTGTCCGAACCGCGGCGCACCACAATGGCGCGCAGGCGCAGGCCAGGCCGCCGCCGGCCTTTCGATCAGGAGGCGGGCCAGGAGCCGGCCGATGCGGCCGAAGCCGTAGAGGACGACGTCGGTGCTGGTGCGGTCGTCGCCGCCGCGCTTGCCCACAACCTCGGCGAGTTCGGCACGGAGGAACTCGTCCAGGGTGGCGCCGTTGCCCTCGGCGCGGTACTTCTCGGTGAGGCGGGCAATGTCGATGGCCGCGGCGCCGAGCTCCAGCTTGGTCAGGGCATCCAGCAGCGGGGCGGTCTCTTCGAGGCGCAGTTCTTCCTTGCTCATCCGGCGCGCGAAACGGTGCGCCTTGAGGATGTTCATGGTGGACTTGTTGATCAGGCTGCGGCCGTGGATGGAGGTGACCACGTTGTTTTCCCGGTACAGCCGGCCGATCACCGGAATCATGGCCTCGGCGAGCGCCTCCCGGCCCATCCACGTATCAAGACAAGAATCTGACGTCTGGCTCACAGAAATACCTTCCTAGAATCCACCACATACGACGTCGTATGCGGAAGTCGGCGGCCGGAGGTTCTCCGGCACCTCGGCGCCGGGGATTCGGTCCACCCCGGGCGCCTGTCGAGCAAAGAAAACCGCCGGCTGCGAACGCAGACCCGGCGGCAGAACTTCTACGTTCACTATCCATTCTACGGGCGGCCCGGCGGGGTCCGATGCCCGGTGACGCGTGAAATGACTCACATGGGGCCCCGCCGCCCGGGATTGGGGCGCGGGGCCCGGTGTCGCGGCGATGTGGGCGGATGGGTTGACCGATACGCCGGGTTCTGTGTTCCCGTGCCGTTACCAGCACGGGAGTAGCGGCCATCCATCTACGAACGCCGTTGCCGACGCCCTCCAGCAGCCTACCCGGACACTCGGGCGGGCAGCCCTCAAACGTGTCCTGTCTGGCCTTGCTCCGGGTGGGGTTTACCTAGCCTTCCCGGTCACCCGGGAAGCTGGTGGTCTCTTACACCACCGTTTCACCCTTACCTGCCCTGCGGCCCGTGCAAGCACACGCCGCATGCAGGCGGTCTGTTCTCTGTGGCACTGGCCTGCGGGTTACCCCGAGTGGGCGTTACCCACCACCCTGCCCTGCGGAGCCCGGACGTTCCTCGAGCCACTTACGTGACGCGCGGCCGCCTGGTCAACCCATCCGCCGTCCATTCTACGGTCTCCCCGGCGGAGCCCTCCCACCAGCGTTATTTGGGGCGGCAGGTGGGAGAATTGGAGAAGTATTCCTGCTAGTCAAGAAAACGATTTACGTGAACTGGACAGCCATCATCATCTGGGTGCTCGCCATCATCCTGGTACTCGTTCTCGCCAGGATGTCGATCAAGATTGTCCGCCAGTATGAACAAGGCGTCCTGTTCCGGCTGGGCCGGGTGGTCGCGGTCCGGATGCCCGGCCTGCGGTTCATCATTCCGGTGGTGGACCAGCTTCAGCTGGTGAGCCTGCGGATCGTGACAATGCCGATCCAATCACAAGGGATCATCACCCAGGACAACGTCAGCGTCGACATCTCGGCAGTGGCCTACTACCGGGTGGTCAACGCCGTGAAGTCCGTCGTGGCGATCGAAGACGTAGCGGCGGCCATCAACCAGATCGCCCAGACCACCCTGCGGAAGGTGGTGGGCCGGCACAGCCTTGACCAGACGCTGTCCGAGACCGAGCGGATCAACAGCGACATCCGGGAAATCCTGGACGCCCTCACCCTGGAATGGGGCGTCGAAGTGACGCTCGTTGAACTCAAGGACATCCAGCTCCCGGACAGCATGAAGCGGGCGATGGCCCGGCAGGCGGAAGCCGAGCGGGAGAAGCGGGCCAAGATCATCGCGGCCGAAGGAGAGGCGATCGCCGCCGTGGCGCTTGGCGCGGCATCAGACACGATGATGGCCCACCCCGTCGCCCTGCAGCTGCGGAATCTTCAGTCCCTCGTGGAGATCGGGGTGGACAAGAATTCAACCGTCGTCTTCCCCGCGCCCTTGATGAGCACCATCGCCGAACTGGCCGCATTTCTGGCACGCGAGGACCACGCAGCCAAGACAGGGATGGCGGGAACGCCGGCGACGCCACCCGCGGAGTCACCGGCGCCACCATTTAGGGCCGCGTAGCCCGCGGCCGGGCCTATGATCGGTGAATGGACCCGTCCGCCCTGACCCGGCGCAGGCTGCTTGAGCTGGCCGTCATCGGCTTTGGTGCGTCCGCGCTCACAGCGTGCACGGAAGGTCTCATACCCGTCGAGACGTCCCCTCCCGGCGCTACCGTACCGCCGGCCCCGCTGACCGTGCGGACGAGTGCCGGGTCCTTCGACTCCGCCTACCGGCCCGGGGTCGCCACGCACTGGTCCCTGGCCGCGCCCGACATGCCACCCGGCAACCCCCAGCCCGAACTGCCCGTGGTGATCTTTCTGCACGGACTCGGCGGTGACCACTCCGTCCTGCTGCAGAACCTGGCCGCCGACGAGGCCCTGCAACGGCACATCGACGCCGGCGGCGCGCCGTTCGCGATCGCGGCCGTGGACGGCGGGGACAACTGGTGGCACCCCCGCGCGAACGGAACCGACACCCAGTCGATGCTGGTAAGGGAATTTGCGCCATTCCTCGGCCGGCGGGGCTACGACCTCGGCAGGATCGGCCTCCTCGGTCTCTCGATGGGAGGATTCGGTGCCCTCCTGCTCGCCTCCCAGGGCAGGCTGCCCGGAGTCCGGGCCGTCGCGGCCATGAGTCCGGCGGTCTGGAAGGCGTACGATCCGCGTCTGGAAAACGCCTTCGACGGCCCGGCCGACTTCGCAGCCCACGACGTGTTCGCGCTCCGGCCCGGGCTCGCGGCACTGCCCAAACGGATCGATTGCGGCACCGGGGACGACCTTGCCGCCACGGTTCGTGACTACCGCGCCGGACTGCCGGGCGACGTCGAGGGCGGCTTCCAGCCCGGCGGCCACGACGACAGCTACTGGCGTTCCGTCCTGCCCGACGTGTTGACCTTCCTGGGCCGCAACCTCGGCGTGCCGCCGCCCGGAGCGGACGGCTAAGATTGGCCGGTGCTGATTCTGCTGCCGCCCTCCGAAGGCAAGACCCCCGCGACGGCCGGCAACGCCGTCGACTGGACCTCCCTGAGCTTTCCCGAACTGAACACGTACCGGGCCAAGGTGCTGGACGGGCTCGGAACGGTCAGCGCGCACGAAGATGCCCTGGCCCTCCTGGGCGTCGGCGCCTCGCTGCGAGCCGACGTCGAACGCAACACGCGGCTGCACGCCGAGCCGGCAGCGCCGCCCATCAGGTCTACTCCGGGGTGCTGTACGACGCGTTGGGTTATGACTCGCTGACGGCCGCGCAGAAGCGCAAGGCGGATGAATCAGTCATGGTCATTTCGGCGCTCTGGGGTGCCATCCGCTTCGGGGACAGCGTGCCCGCCTACCGGCTGTCGATGTCCACGGCACTGCCCGACGTCGGACGGCTGGCGTCCTTCTGGAAACCGCAGCTCACGGCGGCCCTCGCCGGGGTCGCGGACGGTGAACTGCTGGTGGACTGCCGCTCCAGCACCTACGCCGCGGCGTGGGCTCCCCGCCCCCGCAGACCGTGGCCGTGAACGTCTTCACCGAGGTGGGCGGCGTGCGGAAGGTGGTCAGTCACTTCGCGAAGCACACCCGGGGCGAGCTCGCCCGGCACCTGCTGACCCGGCGGGGCAGGGCACCGCAGACACCGGCGCAGCTGCAAAAGGCGGCGGCCGAAAAGTGGACCGCGGAGCTGGTCGGGGGCACGGCCCGGAAGCCGCACGCCCTGAACATCATCCTGCCCAACTAGCTCGCAGCAGGGGCCGTTCTGAGGCCCCAAAACGGCCTTAACTGCTGGTCAGTCGGGTGGCTAGGCCCACTCGGAGGAGCGGACCAGGATGCAGCCGGAGTCCGGGCAAAAGACAATGTCGTCCTCGGCCGCGGCCTTGATTTCGGCGAGGTCGCCGGGGCTGAGCTGCATGCCGGATCCCTCGGACGTGCCGTGGAACAGCCGCGCCGCACCAACGCCGCGCTTGGCCAGGGTCTTCTCGTACACGGCCAGCATGCCCGCGTCGAGCCCCTCGGCGAATTCGGCACGCTTGCCGCGCACCACCGTGGCCTCGGCGGCGACCTCGGCGAGCTGTTCGTCCAGCTCGGAGCGGATGGAGCCGAAGGAGCCCTGGATGTCGTCAACGATCTGCTGCTGGGCTGCCTGGCGCAGGCGCAGGGAATCCAGCCGCTCAAGGACCTCCAGCTCCACGTCCTCCAGGTCGGAGCGGCGCTTGTTCAGGGACACGAGGTCGCGCTGCAGGGCCACAAGGTCCTTGGACAGGCCGGTGCCGCTGTTGAGCTTCGCCTCGTCGCGTTCGATCCGGGAGGCCACCTGCTCCACGTCCGCCTCGGCCCGCTTCAGCTCGAGTTCAGCGTCGTGCACGGCCACCTTCGCGGCCCCGAGTTCGCCGTTGGCCACGCTGAGGGCGGCTTCAAGATCGGTGATCCGGGAGTCGCTTTCAAGGCTTCGGCGGCGGTTGGACAGGGATTTGAGCTTCGCATCAAGTCCCTGCAATTCGAGCAACTTCAACTGTTCCGCCGGTGCTGCCTTGGCCACTATTTACCTCCGCTTGTTCCCTGCCGGCCGGAGCCGGGCACCTAATCGGCGCTCCCTAGACTCTAGCGCCTAGCGTGCTCCCCGGCCTCGCTACGCTCACCCGGGGCCCTCGCACGCCAGGCTTAGCCCGGAGTCAGAATGAAGTCCCACGGATCGCTGTTGGTGCTGCTGACCCGGATCTCGACGTCGTGGCCCTGGTCGCTCAGCACGTTACCCAGCGCCTCCGCCGCGGCCGGCAGCCACAGCCACTCGCTGGCGAAGTGGGAAACGTCGATCAGGTACGGCCTGTCATTGACTGCCGCCTCACGGGCTTCCGACGCCGGATGGTGCCGGAGGTCTGCGGTCAGGTACACGTCGGCGTTGCTCGCCCGGACCTCGCCGAGGAGGGAATCGCCGGCGCCGCCGCACACCGCCACGCGGCGGACCAGGCCGTCCCGGTCCCCGGAGACACGCACTCCCCGGCCACCGAGGGAAGGATGCCGAAGACGCGCGCGGCGAAGTCGCCCAGGGTCAGGACTTCCTCAAGGTCCCCGACGCGCCCGATGCCTTCCTCCGGCAGGCCGTTGGCCGCCGGAGTCAGCGGGGCCACGTTCCGCAGTCCCAGCGCGTCGGCCAGGACATCCGAGACGCCGCCGACAGCGGAATCACCGTTGGTGTGCACCGTCAGCAGCCCGGTCCCCGACTCGATCAGGCGGTGCACGGCACGGCCCTTGGCGGTGGTGGCCGCGACCGACGTGACACCCTTGAGCAGCAGCGGATGGTGGGTGATGAGCAGTTCGGCGCCAAATTCGATGGCTTCCTCGATCACCTCAAGGGTGGGATCGACGGCGAAGAGGATCCTGTTGACTCCGGCGGAGGGGTGGGCCACCAGACCCACCTCGTCCCAGTCCTCCGCGAGGGACTCGGGCCAGAGCTCTTCCACGGCCAGCAGGATCATGCCAAGGGTGGGCGCCCCGGGCGTTTCCCGGATCCGTTGCCGGCGGCAGCGCTTCCGTCGGCGGGGCCGGCTGAAACGTCGGTGTTTTCAGGTTCCATACCCACATTTTTACCCTATCGGCCGACCGGCCCCGCAGACGCCGGGAATCATCGGAGCCTTTGAACCATTGAAGAGAGCATGAGAACTTTTGTCCTCGGCGGAGGCTGCTTCTGGTGCCTCGACGCCGTCTACCAGAAAACCAAGGGTGTCAGCGCCGTCGTTTCGGGCTACACCGGAGGCCATGACCGCAACCCCGACTACTACGCCGTCTGCTCCGGAACCACCGGCCACGCCGAAGTCGTGGCCGTAACGTTCGATGAGGACGTCATTCCGGCGGAGGTCATCCTGGACATGTTCTTCGCACTCCACGACCCCACGACGCTCAACCGTCAGGGTTACGACGTCGGCACCCAGTACCGCTCCTCGATGTTCTACGAGACAACCGAGGAGAAGATCATTTTTGAGGAAGCCATCGACCGGAACCAGCAGCTCTGGGCGCATCCGATCGTGACGGAAGTCAGCCGGCTGCCCGTCTTCCACCGGGCGGAGGAAATCCACCAGGACTACTTCGCCAAGTTCCCGGAGCAGGGTTACTGTCAGGTGATCATCAATCCGAAGCTGGCCAAGGCCAGGAAATATTACTCTGCATGGCTTAATGCTTAGCTAGGCCCTGCAGGCCCTCGTTAGGCTGACCTCAGTATTCCCCTTCTTCAACAGACAGGCGCAGACACCCATGGCACGGATCTATGACGATGTTACGAAGCTGATCGGCGGCACTCCGCTGGTCCGGCTCAACCGGCTGACCGAAGGACTTGACGCCACAGTGGCGGTCAAGCTGGAGTTCTACAACCCGGCCAACAGCGTCAAGGACCGGATCGGTGTTGCGATCGTCGACGCCGCGGAGAAGTCCGGTGCCCTCCGGCCCGGCGGCACCATCGTTGAAGGCACGTCCGGCAACACCGGAATCGCCCTGGCCATGGTGGGCGCGGCCCGCGGCTACAAGGTCATCCTCACCATGCCGGAAACCATGTCCACCGAACGCCGCGTCATGCTCCGCGCCTACGGCGCCGAGATTGTGCTTACGCCCGGTTCCGAGGGCATGCGCGGCGCCGTTGAGAAGGCCCAGGAGATCGTCGCCAACACGGAGAACTCCATCTGGGCCCAGCAGTTCGCCAACGAGGCCAACCCCGAGGTGCACCGCCAGACCACGGCCGAGGAAATCTGGTCCGACACGGACGGCAAGGTGGACATCTTCGTCGCCGGCGTCGGCACCGGCGGAACCGTCACCGGCGTCGGACAGGTGCTCAAGGAACGCAATCCCGACGTGCAGATCATCGCCGTCGAGCCGAAGGACTCCGCCATCCTCAACGGCGGCGCCCCGGGCCCCCACAAGATCCAGGGCATCGGCGCCAACTTCGTCCCGGAAATCCTGGACACCAACGTCTACGACGAGGTCCTGGACGCCACCCTGGAGGACTCCGTCCGCGTGGCCCGCGAGCTCGGCGTCCAGGAAGGCATCCTCGGCGGCATCTCCTCCGGCGCGATCGTCTGGGCTGCCCTGGAGCTGGCCAAGCGCCCGGAGAACGCCGGTAAGCTTATTGTTGCTGTGGTCTGCGATTTCGGTGAGCGCTACATCTCCACCGTGCTGTACGACGACATCCGCGGCTAAGTCCGGCCTTGTCCCAAGATTTCGTAGAAAGGTCTTTGTGAGCTTCTTCGCAAGACTGAAGGAAGACCTCGACGCCGCCCGGTCCCACGACCCGGCGGCTCGAGGTTCTTTGAGAACTTCTTCGCCTACTCCGGCCTGCACGCGATCTGGTTCCACCGCGTGACGCACCGGCTCTGGCAGAATCCGGCGCTGCGCTTCCCGGCACGGCTGATTTCCCAGCTGGCCAGGTTCCTTACCGGAATCGAGATCCATCCCGGCGCCACGATCGGCCGCCGGTTCTTCATCGACCACGGCATGGGCGTCGTCATCGGCGAGACCGCCGAAATCGGCGAGGACGTCATGATCTACCACGGCGTGACCCTCGGCGGCCGCTCCTGGCCAAGGTCAAACGGCACCCCACCATCGAGGACCGCGTCGTGATCGGCGCCGGAGCCAAGATCCTGGGCCCCATCACCATCGGCCGGGACAGCGCCGTGGGCGCCAACGCCGTGGTGGTCAAGGACGCCCCGGCCGAATCGATCCTCACGGGCGTGCCGCCACGTGGCGGCACCGGGACGCGCAGCGCGAAACCAAACCCGCCGTCGACCCAGCCGAATATCTGATCGAGTACCGGATCTAACTGACGCGTCCCCGCGTCCCCGCCGGAACCTGGAATGCTACGCGGGAAACCGCTGGTAGATCTTCCAGATCACGATGTCGAACGCCCGGTCCGGCAGCAACCGCCGCAGCAGCAGAATGGCACGCGCGCCCTTGCCCACCGGATAGCGGGTCTTGGGCCGTGGCGACGTCGCGGCGTGGACGATGGCGTCGGCAATGACCTCCGGCGGTGTGGACATGGTGGAACCCACGGTGGACGCCAGCGCCGCCGCCACCACCTTCGCCTGGTCCATGTAAGGTCCGTGGCCGGACGTGGCCAGCAGGCTGTCGCCGGAGATGGCGCCCCACTCCGATTCGGTTCCCGAGGGCTCGATGATGGACACGTCGATGCCGTGGGGTTTGAGTTCGATCCGCAGTGAATCGCTGAGGCCCTCGACGGCGAACTTTGTGGCGTGGTACCAGGCGCCCAGCGGCTCATACATCTTGCCGCCGATCGAGGACACGTTGATGATCCTCCCCGCCCGGCGGTCCGCATGCCGGGGAGCACCAGCTGGGTCATCCGCGCGAGCCCGAAGAGGTTGACGTCGAACTGCCGGCGCCCCTCGGCGATTTCCACTTCCTCCAGCGATCCGTACGAGCCGTAGCCGGCGTTGTTCACCAGGACGTCCACCCGGCCGTGGGCGGCGATGACCTGCTCGACGGCGGCGGCCATGGATTCCTCGTTGGTGACGTCCAGCGCCACGACCGTTACACCGTGGGCCTTGAGGGGCTCCATTTTCTCGACGCGGCGCGCCCCGGCATACACGGTGAAGCCCCGGGCAGCGAGCTTCCACGCGGTCTCAAAACCGATGCCGGTGGAGGCACCGGTGACAAACGCTACGGGCTGGGTCATCTGCTGCACTCCTGGGCGGGGACGGGGACGGGCCGGGGCCGGATTTCCGGGGAAACGCGAACGGCCGGTGCTCCCAGAGTAACGGGAGCACCGGCCATGGCGTCAGGGGCGGAACTAGTGGGTGTCCACTGCCTCGATTTCAGACTTGTCCTCGCCCCAGAGGGTGTGGAAGGTTCCCTCGGCGTCGACACGGCCGTAGGTGTGCGCGCCGAAGAGGTCGCGCTGTCCCTGGATCACGGCGGCCGGGAGGCGCTTGCGGCGCAGGCCGTCGTAGTAGGCCAGCGATGAGGAGAACACCGGCACCGGAATGCCCAGCTGCACGGCGGTCGAGACCACCCGGCGCCAGGCCGGGAGGACATCGGCGATCGCCTTGGTGAAAGCCGGGGCGAAGAGCAGGTTGGCGGCTTCTCCTCCGCGGCGTAGGCCTTGGTGATCTCCTTGAGCAGTTCGGCCCGGATGATGCAGCCGCCGCGCCACAGCGAGGCGATCTCGTCCAGCTTCAGGTCCCAGCCGTATTCCTTCGCCGCGGAGGTGAGCATGTCCAGCCCCTGCGCGTAGGAGACCAGCTTGGAGGCGTACAGCGCCTGGCGGACGTCCTCGACGAAGCTCTCGGGAACCTCGACGTCGGCTTCCGCGCCGGCCAGCAGTTCCTGGGCCAGCTTGCGCTGCTCCGTCTGGGAGGACAGCGCGCGGGCGAAGACCGATTCGGCGATGCCCGACGTCGGGGAGCCCAGTTCCAGCGCGGAGATGACCGTCCAGCGGCCGGTGCCCTTCTGGCCGGCGGCGTCCACCACGACATCGACGAACGGCTTGCCGGTCTTGGCGTCCACGTGGCCGAGGACCTCGGCGGAGATTTCGATCAGGAAGGAGGCAAGGTCTCCCTTGTTCCACTCTGCGAAGATCTTGGCCTGATCGGCCGGTTCGATGCCCGCGCCGGAACGCAGCAGGTCGAACGCTTCACCGATGACCTGCATGTCGGCATACTCGATGCCGTTGTGGACCATCTTGACGAAGTGGCCGGCGCCGTCGGTGCCGATCCAGGCGCAGCAGGGCTTGCCGTCGACGTGCGCGGCGATCTTTTCCAGCAGCGGGCCGAGGGCGTCGTAGGACTCCTTGGAGCCGCCGGGCATGATCGAGGGGCCGTTGAGGGCACCTTCCTCGCCGCCGGAGACGCCGATGCCGACGAAGTGCAGGTCCTTCTTGGCCAGGGCGGCTTCGCGGCGGCGGGTGTCCTCATAGTGGGAGTTGCCGGCGTCGATGATGATGTCGCCCGGCTCCAGGAGCGGCTCAAGCTGCTCGATCACGGAGTCCACCGGCTTGCCGGCCTTGACCATGATGAGCACGCGGCGCGGCTTCTCCAGCGAGTCAACGAGCTCCTGCAGGGTTTCCGTGCGGACAAAGTCGCCGTCCTGGCCGTGCTTGGCCAGCAGGGCGTCGGTCTTCTCGACGGACCGGTTGTGCAGGGCAACGGTGAAGCCGTTCCGGGCCAGGTTGCGGGCGAGGTTGGCCCCCATCACCGCAAGGCCGGTGACACCGATGTGTGCTGACATCAAAACTCCAATTCATTCTGTGCAACGAGTGCAGTTCGTCCCGCGCGTGAGGCGGCACTTTCTTCTTGGGGATCAGTGGCTGTCAATAAACCATATGTATTTCCGCGGGCTACGGGAAAGCAGTGCCCACGTGGCGGAATATGGCGCGTCACAAACAGTCTATGATTTCCGGCGCCGTCCGCGCCCGTCCGTGCCGAAACGTCGGCTGGAACGGCGTCCGCCGCACTATGCTTACGACTATGTCAACCAGCCTCCACCACCGCGCCATTGAGCACCTCGGCACCCGCATCGTCGCGGGCGAGCTCCCGGCCGGCCACATCATGCTGGCCGAGCACCTCGAAGAAGAACTCCAGGTTTCCCGTTCGGTGGTGCGCGAGGCCGTGCGTGTCCTGCAGTCGCTCGGCCTGGTCGAAACGACCAAGCGCGTGGGCATCCGCGTCCTGCCGGCCAACCGCTGGAACCCCTTCGATTCCCAGGTGATCCGCTGGCGCCTCGCCGGCGAAGGCCGCGGCGCGCAGCTGCGCTCCTCGCCGAGCTGCGCACCGCCGTCGAACCCGTGGCCGCCGAACTGGCCGCCACCAACGCTCCGGAAGAGATCCGGCGCGAGCTCGTGGACGTCTCCCACGCAATGCGCGACGCCGGCCGGGCCGGGGACGTGCCGAGGTTCCTGGAGCTGGACATCCACTTCCATTCCCTGCTCCTGACCGGGTCCGGGAACGAAATGTTCGCCAACATGGTGGGCCAGGTGGCGGAGACGCTGACCGGACGCACCGTGCACGGCCTGATGCCGGACCGCCCCCGCGACACGGCGCTGCAGTGGCACGTGGACGTGGCCGAGGCGATTGCCGCCGGGAACCCCGCAGGGGCCCGTGAGGCCTCGGACCGGATCATGCGGCAGACCATCGCGGAGATGGAGCCTGAGTGGAAGGACCAGCCGCGGGTCTTCGTCCCGGTCACGCGGCCCTAGCTGCACCGCGGCGCCAGCCGCACGGACCCCGCAGCACGGACCACGCCGCACGGATCCTGACGCGCTGTTCAGGCGTCCGCGTCCGGCGCGAAGTCGAGCAGTACTTTTCCGGAAACCGCCGCGTTCCTGGCAACGTCGAACGCTTCCAGTGCGTCGTCCAGCGCGAAGGTGTGGGTGACTACCGGATCCACGAGCAGCGATCCGTCGGCGAGCGCAGCAATGACTTCGTCGATTTCGTCGTTGAAGCGGAAGGAGCCCAGCAGCTCCAGCTCGCGGGTAATGGCCAGCGAAATCAGGACCGGCTGCGGCCCGGAGGGCAGGAGCCCCACCATCACCACTTTGCCGCCGCGGACGGCTCCCTTGATCGCGGAGGCCAGGCCGTGGTGGCTGCCGGAGGATTCAATGACAATGTCCGCCGCGACGGCCTCGATGGCCGCTGCGTCATCGCCCTTGAGGACCTCGTCGGCGCCCACCGCGCTGGCTATTTCCAGCGGCCGGGTGTGCATGTCCACGGCGACGACCCGCCGCGCCCCCGCACGTTTGAGGACAGCCACGGCCAGGGCGCCGATGGGACCGCTGCCGATCACGAGGGCGGTCTTGCCGGTCACGTCCCCGCGCGCGAGACGGCGTGCCAGGCGACGCTGGCAGGTTCCACCAGCGCGGCTGTCCGGAGCTCGAGGCCGGCCGGCAGGGTGCGGAGCATCCGGGCGGGCAGGGCGGCGTAGCGGCTGAACGCGCCGTCGGTATGCGGGACGCGCGCGGCGCTGCCAAGGTAGGTGCAGCCCGGTGAAAGGTTTGGACGGTCTTCGGGGTAAGGCGCGGCACCCGGTCCCGGCGTGGCGGGGTGCACGGCGACCCGGCTGCCGGCCGCTGGACCGGTCCCGTCCGCAGCCGCCAGGAGGACCGTCCCGACGATTTCGTGCCCGAGGATCATCGGCGCTTTGAGGACGGACTCGCCCGCGGCCCCGTGCAGCCAGTAATGCAGATCGGAGCCGCAGATGCCGCCGAAGGCCACCTCGATGACCGCTTCGTCGGGCTTCGGTGCGGCGACCGGGATGTCCTCGATCCGGAGGTCGCCGGCGGCGTGGGCCACGACGGCGGCCGCGGTGGCCGGCAGTGCCGTCACGCCGCCCATCATAACGGCGCCCATCAGACCACCACCGTCATGCCGCCGTCGATGAAGATCGTCTGGCCGTTGACGAAGTTCGAGCCGTCGGACGCGAGCCAGACCGCCGGGCCCGCCAGGTCCTGCACGGTCCCCAGCGGTGTGCCGGGGTCCGGCCCAGGATCCAGGCGTTGAACTGCTCATCGTCCACGAGGTTCTGCGTCATTTCGGTATGGATGTAGCCCGGTGCGATGCCGTTGATCTGCAGGCCGGCGCCGCCCACTCGGCCGTCATGGCCCGGGTGAGGTTCCGGAGTCCGCCCTTGGCCGCAATATACGGGGCAATGGTGGGCCGGGCGAGGTCCGTCTGGACCGAGCAGATGTTGATGATCTTGCCGCGGCCGCGCGGAATCATGTGCCGCGCCGCCTCCCGCCCCACCAGGAAGGCGCTGGTCAGGTCGGTGGAAATCACCCGTTCCCAGTCGGCGACGTCCAACTCCAGCATGGGCACGCGGTGCTGGATGCCGGCGTTGTTAACCAGGATTTCCAGCGGCCCCACGTTGTCCTCAACCCAGGCAACGCCCCGGGCCGCCTCGGTGTCGCTGGTGACGTCGAAGGCGCAGCTGTGGATCCGGCCTGGCGGGTACTCCGCGGCCATGGCGGCTTCGGCGGCCTTCAGCCGTTCGGGGTTGATGCCGTTGAGCACCACCGTGGCCCCGGCGTCCGCCAGTGCCCGGGCCAGGGCGTTACCGATCCCCGGCTGGAGCCGGTGACCAGCGCGGTCCGGCCGGTCAGGTCAAAAAGTCCACTCATTGGTTTGCTGATCCTTACTGGGTGTTGGCGGCTATGTTGACTGTTGTGTCGCCTCTGGCGACGTTGCTGAGATTGGAGATCGTCTGCCGGACGACGGCCAGGTCACGGTCGCCCTGCCCCTGGCGCAACAGTTCCGCATAGAGTTCGACGCCGGCGGCGGCCATCGGCACCGCGGCATCGACCGTAGCGGCGCTTTCGAGCACAAAGGACAGGTCCTTGTGCATGAACTTGGCCGGGCCGGTCGGCTCGTAGTCTTTGGCGGCAAGCCGCGGTCCCACGATCTCAAGCACCCTGCTGCCGGCCAGGCCGCCCGCGAGCACCCCGTACAGCGCGTCGACGTCCATGCCGGAGCGTTCGGCGAGTTCCGCTGCCTCGGCGAGCGCCGCCGTCGTGGTCCCGACAATGAGCTGGTTGCAGGCCTTGGCGAGTGATCCGGATCCCAGCGGCCCCAGCCGCCGGACGGTGCGGCCCATTGCGCTGAACAGCGGGAGGAGACTCGGAAGTCCTCGTCGCTCGCGCCCGCCATGATGGCCAGGGTTCCCTCCACGGCGCCTTGGGTGCCGCCGCTGACGGGAGCGTCGACGACGACGGCGTTTCCGCCGCTCGCCCGGGCCACCCGTGCGCCGAACTCCTTTACCGCGGCCGGCGAGACGCTGCTCATGACCACCACGAACGTTCCGGGGGCCGGGGTTTCACGGACCAGCCGGACAGGAGGCCGCGGCGGCGTCGGCGATGTAGGAGAGGTCCGGGAGCATAAAGATGATGACGGGCGCGTCGCGGAGGTCTTCCACTGCGGTGACGCGTGCGCCGCCGAGGGCTTCGAACTCCTCCAGTGCCGACGTCGAACGGTTCCAGCCGCTGACGGTCCAGCCCGCCTTGAGGAGGTTTGCCGCCATCGGCGCCCCCATCAGGCCCAGGCCCACAAAGCCGGCTTCCTTACGGTGCTTATCCACGCTGCCTCACTTCGCTGTGACTGGTCTTGTCGTTGTGACTGATATTTTGTGAAAATCGGTAACCTGTTCAATATCCTAGCCGCCATTCAGTATGATGAACACTATGACGACTCAAACCACCGTCGCGATCGCCGTCCCGCTCGAAGCTGAGCTTGTGGAGCGCATCCGCGCCGTAGATCCTTCCGTTACCGTCCTCTACGAACCGGAGCTCCTGCCGCCGGAGCGCTTTCCCGCCGACCACTCGGGCGATCCCGGGTTTCGCCGGACGCCGGAGCAGGAAGAGCGCTACTGGGACATGCTCAACAAGGCCCAGGTGCTCTACGGCTTCCCCAACGAAAGCCCCGCGGGCCTCGCCAGGATCGCCGGCAGCAATGCCCGCCTGGAGTGGATCCACGCCATGGCGGCCGGGGCCGGCGGTGCCGTGAAGGCATCCGGGCTGGACGCCGGGACGCTGCAGAAGTTCAAGGTGACCACCTCGGCCGGCGTGCACGCGCTGCCGCTCGCCGAGTTCGCCGCGCTCGGAATCCTCAACGGGTTCAAGCGCAGCGCGGAACTGGCGCAGGACCAGGCGGCCAGGAACTGGCCGGAACTGCGTACTCCCACCCGACTGGTCAACGGCTCGCACCTCGTGGTCACCGGGCTGGGCGAGATCGGCCTCGAGACTGCACGGATCGCCCGCGCACTCGGCATGACCGTCAGTGGCACCAAGAGGACGATCGAGCCCTCGACGGCATCCAGGATGTCACGGACAACGCGGGCCTCGCCGGCCTGCTGGCCACGGCGGACGCCGTCGTCAACACCCTCCCTGGCACGCCGTCCACCGAGAAGCTCTTCAGCCGCGACGTCTTCGCCGCCATGAAGCCTGGAACGGTCTTTGTGAACGTGGGCCGCGGCACTGTGGTGGACGAGGACGCGCTGCTGGAGGCGCTCGGGAACGGCCAGGTGTCCTACGCGTGCCTCGACGTGTTTGCCGTGGAGCCGCTCCCCAGGACAGCCCGCTGTGGAACCACCCCAAGGTGATGGTCTCCCCGCACACCTCAGCCCTCAGCGCCGCCGAGAACCGGCTGATCGCCGAACGCTTTTGCAGCAACCTGCGGACGTTCCTCGACGGCGGCGAGCTCCCCACGTCGTGGACACGGTCCACTTCTACTAGGCCCGCTGTTCAGGTCCCGCACCTAACTTTGCAGCTGCGGCTGCGCCAAGGCGAGGCATGGACGGCGCCCCAGGGCGGCTCCTCCGGAAACGGAGGGGCCGCCCTTCTTGTGTGTTTCGCAGGGAGCGATCAAATCCACACCCCTGTTGCGGTCAGCCCCGGGACAGGTTCACGAACGGTCGATATCTTGAGTCGTCTTCAGGCTGACCGTCATGTAGTTCACGGGGGTTTGAGGCTCTGGTTGCTTCGTTGTGGATGGGTTAGCGTCTTGTCCGTCCACGAGGCAGCTGACGGGAGCGGCGATGCGGGTATCGAAGGTGTTGGATCCGGCTAGCAATGCGGTGTCTTTCACGCTGATCGGCGTGACCGGCGTGGTGGAACCGGCCGAGCGATATCTACGGTATCTGGCCGAGACCGAGCGGTCACCGAACACGATCAAAGCCCACGCCCACGATTTGAAGGACTGGTTCGTTTTCCTGGGCGAACACGGGCTCGACTGGCAGTCGGTGAAGCTGGAAGACGTTGGGGCGTTCATCAGGTGGCTGCGGCGTCCGCCGGACATGCGCGGGCAGGTCTTTTCAGTTCTTCCGTCGATCGGGCACCATTGCGGTGAGGCGACGGTGAACCGCAAGCTTTCCACCGTGTCGATCTTCTATCAGCATGCCGCCCGCCATGGCCTTGACCTGGGCGAGCTGGTCACGTGCTGGGACCCCGGCGCCCGCCAGGGAGGCTGGAAACCCTTCCTGCACCACATCAGCAAGGGTGCCGCGAAACAGCGCCGGGTGGTAAAGCTTCCCGTGACGGCAAGGATTCCCCGCCTGCTGGCCCCCGACGAGGTCCAAAGCATTCTGAATTCGTGCGAGCATCTCCGGGACCGGCTGCTGTTCGCGCTGCTCCATGACGCCGGTATCCGGATCGGTGAGGCTTTGGGGCTCCGGCATGAGGACATCGCCGTGGCCGAACGGGAAATCACTGTCCGCCGGCGCAACAACACCAATGGTGCGCGCGCAAAGTCGCCCCATTCGCGAACCGTCCCCGTCACTGTCGAACTGATCCGGCTGTATGCCGACTACCTCGACGTCGAATACGGTGACCTGGATTCCGACTACGTCTTCGTCAACCTGTGGGGCCGGCCCTACGGGCAGGCAATGACATATGCCGCCGTCCACGACCTGGCGCGGCGGCTCCGGCGGCAGACGGGCATCGGGTTTGACCCGCACTGGTTCCGGCACACGTATGCCACTCGGATGCTCCGGGAGAACGTCCCGGTCGAGGTGGTCTCTAAGCTGCTGGGCCATGCGAGCCTGACGACGACGGTCAAGACCTATGCCCATATCTCCAGCGATGATGCCCGCCGCGCACTGGCCGATGCGGGCTGGTTCGCCTCCAGAACGGTGACGATATGACGACCCTGCATCCCGTGCCCTCACGAAACGACCCACTGCCGGTCCGGACGGGACCCTCCCTGGCGCCGCAGCGCCGTGGGAGACCGAGTTCCCCAAGGATGTCTGGCATGCCAGGGCCCTTGGTATCGCCGCCCGCAGCCAGGTTACGGTCCACTTCGAAAACATCACCCGGCCTTGGTTGAAGCAGCTTGCCAAACGGTGGGCCCGCTGGCGGCTGACGACCGGCTTGACGGTTGAATCCGCGGTGCTGGGAACCAAAGCAGTGGAGAGCTTCAATGCCTTTCTGGATTCAACGAGGATCCCGGTCACTGGCACCGCCGACATCGACCGGGAGGTGATCGAAGGGTTTCTGGCCTATCTACACACCCATGCCGCCGGGACGACGACGCACCGGATGCGGATCGGCCAGTTCAACACCTTCCTCCTCACCATGCGCCGCCACGGATGGGTGACCGATCTGCCCAGTACGGCCCAGATATACACCGAGGACTATCCCAAAGAGACGGTCCGGCAACCCCGGGCGCTGAGCGAACACGTCATGGCCCAGCTGGAAAACCCGGAAAATCTCGCCAAAATGGCCAGCCCGCACCACCGGCTGATAACGGTGATTCTGATCCGGTGCGGGCTGCGGATCAGCGACACCGTGGCCTTGACCCAGGACTGCATCACCCGGGACAAGGACGGCGCCCCGTATCTGCGGTATCTGAACCACAAGATGAAACGCGAGGCGCTCGTCCCCATCGATGAGGAACTTGAACGGGCCATCGCCGAGCAGATCGGCTACGTCAACGGCACGGGCAATTCCGGGACACGCCTGCTTTTCGCCCATGACAGGGTGGACGTTTACGGCGCCGGACACGTCAGCGCAGGCTCTTACAGCACCGCCCTTCGGCGATGGGTCAAGGACTGCAACGTCACCGACGAAAACGGCACCCCTGCGGTGGTCAGCCCACACCGGTTCCGTCACACGCTGGGCACCAGACTGATCAACCTCGACGTCCCGCAGGAGGTCGTACGCCGGATCCTGGACCACGACTCCCATCAGATGACCGCCCACTACGCCAGACTCAGCGACACAACCATTCGGAGGCACTGGGAAGCCGCACGGAAAGTCAATGCATCCGGCAGCGTCGTCGAACTTGATCCCGACGGCCCCTTGGCCGAGGCAGCCTGGTCCAAACAGCGACTGGGCAGGGCGACCCAGGCCCTGCCCAACGGATACGGCGGTCTCCCGGTGCAGAAGAGCTGCCCGCACGCCAACGCCTGCCTGACCTGTCCCATGTTCATCACCACGGCCGACTTCCTCCCGCAACACCGCGAACACCGGACACAGGTCGTCCAAATCATCTCCGCCGCCGAAGCCCGCGGACAACAGCGGCTGGCTGAAATGAACACACGTGTCCTCGGCAACCTGGACCGGATCATTCAAACACTCGACAACGAAACGCACGCAAACACTGAGGAGGACAGCCGTGCGGGCAGATAACAGCCGCCACATCCGGCAGGCCGCAGAACGCCGGCACGAACTGACCCGCTCCAAGGCCGTAGCGGCACTGCGCGAACTAGAAAAGCAGGGAGTAGCCGTCACCTTCGAAGCCGTAGCCGCCGCCGCCGGCGTATCCCGGTCCTGGCTCTACACCCAGGCCGACCTGCGCGCGGACATTATCGGACTGCGTGACGAACGGCCAGAACAACCCAGAGCAAGCCGAAGCAGCGCCAGCGCGGACTCCTCCGGGCCCGACTCAACGCGTCCCTGGAACGGAACCGCGAGCTCTCCACGGAAATCGAACACCTCAGACACCAGCTGGCCCTCGCCCTGGGACACGCGCGACGCAGGAACGCCGGTGGCTCGTGAGACAACATCTCAAAGACATGCCATCGATGGCTCACAGCAGAACTGGCTAATTGATCTGGCCATGAGACGGTCAACGGCTCGATGTGGGATGAGCTCTCAGCGTTTCCCGCTTCCGGGAGGACGACGAAAAGAGTGCGATGAACGCGGCAATTGTGGCGGCAGGTAGAACCAGCCGATGCTTGCGGAGCCGACGACGGTGAAGATGGCCAGAGCAACGGTAGTCGCGATCGATGCACCATTCCGGGCATGCCCAGTGAGCAGGAGAGGCAACCCGGTCAGAGCCACGGGGATGAGCAGCGGCACGAAGATCGATGGCCCTACGGCCTCAAGGAGAGTTAGAGCCTTAACCTGTCGTGGCCCGTCATTTGTCAGTCTCATTTCCATATATCCCGGGACTGACAGGACGACAAGGGCAGCAACGATCGTGAGTGTGAAGGCAACGATCTGGAGAACATGCTTGCGATCAGAATCGTGTTTCATATGACCCCCGACGGCGTTCCTTGAATCAAGGAAAGCACGGTTCCGGCGCTTCGACCAGCATTCCGAGTGCATCACGATTCTCGGCCTGACCTGGGGACGCGGACGGTCACCGACAACACGTCCTGGACACTGTCCGGAACGCATACGCCCCGACATCTAGGCATTGAATGAGGAGGACTAAAGATATCAGCCGTTTACAAGACTCATCCAGAATGTAATCCTGGTTGGCGGGGCACAGGATGGCGCGACCTTAGGAAGTGAGGATTTCCTTGGCTACTGTGCTTGGCTCCGCAGGAGCCCGGTGCGGCGCAGCCAGGCCTCTACGGGCGGTCCGGCGCCGCGGGTTTCCTCGCCACGCACCGCGAGTCCTTCGCCGATGGTTGCCCCGGGGCAGGAGCGGGCGTAGTCCCGTTCGGTGGTGCCGAGTCCGCTCATGGCGTGGGTGGTGACGGGGTGGATGGTTTTGCCCGTGAAGTCGTAGCTCTCGGCGAATGTGGCCATGATCATCGGGGCCCGGACGTTCCAGATGCCGCTGGCCAGCAGCACTGTGTCGTACTTTTCGATCGCGGGCAGCGGCGCGGCGATCGCGGGGCGGGCGTTGATGTCCTGTTCGCGGACGTTGCGCGCGACGGTCTCGTCGTAGCCGTCTGGGTAGGGATCGGCGGCTTCGATGCGGTGTACGTCGCACGAGATCAGGTTGCCGATCATGGCGACCAACACCTCGGTGTTGCCGACGTCGAGGTTGGTGCGTCTGCCGTAGTAGTAGTTCTCCCCGGCGCGCGAGAAGTAGGCCAGCAGGACCCGCCGGCCTTCCCCGTGCCCCGGCGCGTCCTGCGCGGAGGAAGACGTGGTTGTTTCTTGTGGCGGCATGGGGGCGTTCCATTCTCCCGGGCCGCAACCCGAGGTTACGGCGGTGAGCATGGCGGCACCCAGTCCGCGGACGGCCGAACGCAGGACGGAGCGCCGGCCAATGGTTTCCAAGCTCGTGATCATCGGGGTCTTTCGGTTTGCTTCGTGGCTGGTGCCAGCGGCGTGACGGATGACTGGATCAGTTGTAGCGACGTCCGCCCAGCCAGCTGACCATGGCGGGGTCACGGTGGTCGAAGAAGAGGCTCGCGGCGGTGTCAAGGGTGGCGATCCGGCTCATCTGCTCATCGGTGAGCTCGAAGTTAAAGACGTCGAGGTTCTGGGCCATCCGCTCCGGCCGGACGGACTTGGGGATGACGACGACCTCGCGCTGGATGAGCCAGCGGAGCACGACCTGGGCGACCGACCTGCCGCTGGCCTCGGCGATGGCGCTGAGGAGCGGATCGGCGAACAGGTTGTTTTTCCCTCGGCGAAGGGCCCCCAGGACTCGAGCTGGACGCCGCGTTCGCGCATCAGCGCCTGATCGGCGGCGCGCTGGTGGAAGGGTGGGTCTCGATCTGGTTGACGGCCGGGACGATCTCGTTGTGGTCGATGAGGTCCACAAGCCGGTCGGCGTGGAAGTTGGACACGCCGATGGCACGGGCCAGACCTTCCTTGTGAAGGTGCTGCATGGCCCGCCATTCGCTGTAGTAGTCCCCTAACGGCTGGTGGATCAGGTACAGGTCGAGGTAGTCCAGCCCGAGCCGGCGGAGTGAGTTTCAAAAGAGCGCTTCGTGTCCTCCTCGACGCTGCCGGCCGTGGCGCCCTGGATCCACAGCTTGGTGGTGACGAAGAGTTCTTCGCGGGCGATTCCGCTGGCCTTAATCCCCGCACCGACTGCTTCCTCGTTGCCGTAGGAGGCTGCGGTGTCCAGGTGGCGGTAACCGGCGGCGAGGGCGGCTTCGACCGCGGCTTGGGTTTCCTCGTCAGGGATCTGGAAGACGCCGAAGCCGAGGATCGGCATCTGGACGCCGTTGTTGAGGGTCACGTAATTCATGGGATTTCCTTTGATGGGAAGCTGGACTCCTTCAAGAAAACCAGCCAGTTCCTTTGCGCGGGAGTGACTGCCGTGCGGTGTACTGGCAGTTCCTGTTAGACCGGACCGGGCCGTCGTAGCGTAGAGGCCATGGAGAACAGTCAAGACGTCCGCGAGTTCCTCATGAGCCGGCGGTCGCGCATCACTCCCGGCCAGGCCGGGCTGCCCGCCTACGGTGGGACGAGGCGCGTGGCTGGCCTCAAACGCGAGGAAGTGGCCATGCTTACCGGCGTCAGCACCGAATACTACGCCCGGCTGGAACGGGGAAACCTGCGGGGCGTCTCCGAGAGCGTCCTGGAATCCCTCGCCGCGGCCCTCAAACTCGATGAGGCCGAGCGAGCCCACCTGCTCGATCTTGCCAGGGCCGCAGCGCCATCGCGGGAATCAGGAAAGCGCCGGGTACGGGCAGAAGTCCGGCCCAGCGTCGGGCGGATCCTGGCCGGGATGAACGGCACGCCCGCCTATGTCCGCAACACCCGGATGGACATCGTGGCTGCCAACAGCCTCTGCTTCGCCCTCTACGGGGACATCCTCAGCCCCGAGACCCTGCCGCTGAACCTCGCACGCTTCATGTTCCTGGACCCGCGTTCCCGGGACTTCTTTGTCGAATGGAACACCCTCGCAGATGACCTTGCCGCCGCGCTCCGCACCGAAGCGGGCCGCAACCCGCGCGACAGGGCCTTAAACACCCTCATCGGTGACCTTGCCACCGGAAGCACCGAATTCTCGACACGCTGGGCGCGGCACAACGTCCGCTTCCACCGCTCCGCCCACAAGACGCTCCACAACCCACTCGTCGGAGACATCGAACTCACCGGCGATGCACTCGAACTCCCCGGCGAAGGTCTGACGATCATCGCCTACACCGCGGAACCGGGAAGTCACGCCCAACAACAACTCGACTTCCTCACCAGCTGGAGTACAAACCGAGGGCATGCAGCCGAACCGGCTCCAGCCAACGCGAGCACCGCAAGGACCACGCCACCCGAAAGTGGGACGCAGAACCGACCATTCGTCGAATAGCGCTGCGGAACACGGCAAATTTCTCTGCGATTCAGGCGTTCGGCGTCGCCGGCATTTCCCCGTGACGCTCCCCGCAACACACGAAGGCCGTGGCCCCTCCTCTGCAGAGGGGCCACGGCCTTGGTCCCGCCGTAGCGGCCAAAGAACCAGGAACGGCTAGCTGGCATCCTCCGTGAGGAGGAGGTCGCGTCCCACCGTCTCGGGGTGAAGAACGTCGTCACGAACGAGATCAGGGCGAGCACCAGCGAGTAGATGGCGAGCACCAGCCAGGAGTGATCCGTGACCGCCAGGAGGGCGGCGCCCACCAGCGGAACCAGCCCGCCTGCCATCACGGCAGAGAGTTCGCGGCTCATGGCCACGCCGGTGAACCGGTACCGCGACCCAAACAGCTCAGGAAGCAGCGGGCACTGCGGGCCGAGCATGGACTGAACACCGAGGGCAATGCCCACCACCATGACGATCCAGACCAGCGTGACGTTGCCCAGGGTCACCAGATAGAACGCCGGCAGCGCGATGAGGGCCTGGAAGAGCGCGCCGTAGCGGTAAACCGGGACCCGGCCGAACCTGTCGGACAACGCACCGAACGTGACCACCATGACGGCGGCGAAACCGGCGGCAATGAGCAGGCCCACAGGTCCGATGAACTTGTCGCCGGGGAAGACCCCGTCCTTTGCCGCCAGGAAGGCGATCAGCAGGGCGGAATAGATGGAGGAGTTCCCGTTCTCGCCCATCCGCAGGCCAATGCCGATCAGGGTGTTCTTCTTGGAGTGCTTCCACAGCTGCCCGATGGGGTTCTTGGCCACGTTCTTGTGCTTCTCAAGTTCCTGGAAGACGGGCGTTTCCTTCAGCCGCAGCCGGATGAAGATGGCAAGCGCAATCAGGATCACGCTGGACAGGAACGGAAGCCGCCACAGCCAGCCCTCCAGGGTTGCCTTATCGGACATAGCAATGAGTGCAAAAGTCCCGGCGCCCAGCAGGGTGCCCAGCTGGATGCCGACGAACGGCAGTGCGGCGAAGAACCCCCGACGGCGGGGCGGAGCGACTTCGGAAATCAGCGTGGTGGCCCCGGCCTGCTCCGCACCCGCGCCCAACCCCTGGAAGATGCGCAGGGTTACCAGGAGAACCGCGCCCACCATGCCCGCCTGTTCATACGTGGGCAGCAGGCCAATGGCGAAGCTGGCGGTACCCATCAGGCCGATCGTGAGGATGAGGACCATCTTGCGGCCAAACCGGTCGCCGATGTAGCCAAAGATCATGCCGCCGAAGGGCCGGGCCGCAAAACCGACGCCGTACGTGGCAAACGAGGCGATCAGGGCGCCGTCGTCGCCGAGCGGCTTGAAGAACAGCGGGCCGAAGATCAGCGCAGAAGCCAGGCCATAAATGTAGAAGTCGTAGTACTCCAGAGCGGAGCCCACGGAGCTGGCAAGCGTTGCCCGTCGCAGCTGTTCCGGATCGACGACGGCGCCGTCCGCTTCAGCAAGCTGTGTATTGGTCCTAGTTGTCACAAGCACTCCCTCAAGAACACTCCAGACCCCCGTTGGCCTGGTGGGATAGGAACAACCCCGGAAGGGTGATCACCATGTTGAACAGCGTACAACATGGTGATCACGTAGCCAAAGTGTAATCGGATTTATTTTCGACGGCGACCCGCTGGCGGAATCAGGCCGCCGGCCTTACCCCATGGGATTGCCCAGGGACCGGGCCAGCTCCTTCAGTTCCTTGACCATCAGCGCGCCCTGCTCTTCCGAATAGGTGGCCTTCAGTGCAGTGACCGACAAGCCCAGGCTGGGTCCGTGCGCGCCGCGCGTGGGGACGGACACGGCCAGGCAGACGACTCCCGTCGTGGATTCCTCATCCTCAAACGCGTAGCCCTGTTCCCGGATGACCTCGAGTTGGGCTTTGAGTTCGGCACCGGCGCGCAGTGACTTTGGCGTCAGGACCGGAAGTTCGGCATCGTCCGGGAACATCTCGGCAATATCGTGGTCGTGCAGCCGGGCGATCAGCGCCTTGCCCACGGCGCAGAGGGACACGGGCATCTTGTCGCCGATGTTGGACGTCAGGCGCACCGCGGGGTGTCCCTCGTAGCGGGCCAGGTAGATGACATTGGTACCGTCCAGCATGGCGATGCGGACGGTTTCGCCGGACAGGGTGGGAGCCTGTTCACAAAAGCGGTAGAACTCCTGGACCTCATCGAGGCGGCTGAGGTAGGCCGCGCCGAGTTCGACCAATTTGCGCCCCAGGGTGAACTCGGCACCTTGACGATTGATGAGCCGGGCCTCTTCGAGTGCCAGCATGAGGTTCGATGTTGAGGATTTCGGAATTCCCAGTTCCCGTGAAAGATCACTCAGTGTGAGGCGTCCGGTCGCCGAGGCTGCCAGTGCCTCCAGCACCGCGGCGGCGCGGGTGACGGCTGGCGCCGGCGACGCGCTCCCAGGCCATCAGAGGTTCGGGGAACTCGGGAATCGGCCATGATTCTCCTTCAGGTATCGCGCGGGAGTCGCAGGAGCATTCGGATGCTGTTCATTCAGCTGAACAGTAACCATCATAATGTCAGGCACCGCAAAACGCTCACACTGGTGGCCGCCCTCGCGTGCGGTTGCCGGGCCCGGTCAGGCCGGCAACGCCTGTGCGGCAGCCGGCATCACGCCACGGCCACGACCGGATTCGTGAGCTCCCCGATCCCCTCGACACGGCAGGTGACGGTGTCGCCGGGCACGAGGCGTGCGCACTCAGCGGGGAATCCCGTGAGCACCAGGTCGCCGGGGTGAAGTGTCATAAAGGAGGTTACGTAGACCAGGATTTCCTCGACGCCCCAGCCCAGATCAGCGGAGCTGGCCGCCCTGAGCTCGGTGCCATTGTGCCTGATCCCGATGGCGCGGGTGCCGCCATCAGGTCCCGTGACAATCCACGGGCCCACCGGAGTAAACGTGTCCTGGCTTTTGGCGCTGATCCACAGCTCGTCCGCCTTCTGCAGGTCCCGGGCCGAAACGTCGTTTCCGATCGTGAACCCGAGAACAGCGGTCAGTGCAGTGTCCAGGGTCAGCCCCTTGGCCTTGCTCCCGACGACGATCGTTAGTTCCGCTTCCGGGTCGACGTGGCCCACGCCCGGGCGGAGTTCTATGGCATCCCCGGACCCACCACGCTGGTTGCTGCCTTGTGGAAGGCCTGGGGCGGCAGTTCGCGGCCTGCGCGGCCGGTGTTGTGTGCCATGCCCAGGACATTGGCGGGGGTACTGGGGGCCAGGAAGGTGAAGGAACCTTCGGCCACTGTGGCGCCGGTTTCCCAGCCCCTGCGGGGCGCGCTGCCGGCATTCGCCAGGGAACCCGGGAAAGGAGAGGCGATCACCGTCCACACCCTGCCGGCTTCGCTGTCGAAGTCCGCGGCGTCGTTGGCGACAAAAAAGTGCTCGGCTTCCGACATGGCTGTGTGGGGGCGGACCCGGGCAATCCGGCGGGCACTCGTGGCGTTCATGAAGACATCCTAGGGCGCGGCCCACGGCCGATGCGGCATGTGTCGGACCCTGACCGTCCGCAGCGGACCCCGCCTGCCATGACTGAGACGTGGAATCTAAGCAGTCGAATGGCCGTCAATTACGCCATCGAATAGGCATTTCCGCAGGTCAGAATCGCCGCCGCGTGTTTCACATTTCCAAATATTCACGGTATATTCATACCAAGCCTTCCACCGCGGCATCCCCCAATAGTCGCGGTGGAAGGCTTTTCCATTTCTCCGGCGCCTACGGGCCTGCCGCCCGCGCTGCCGCTCCTACGCCGCGTCCGCGATGGCCTCCCGGAGCCTCCAGCCGCCGCCCAGTCCGTCACGGATGATTTCCATCGTCGTGAGGGCGGAACCCGGGTTGCGGCCCAGCCTCGCCTGGATCTGCCAGACCTCGACGTCGACGCGGCTCAGTCCCTTGGGCATCCGACGCTCCGCCTCCCACCAGCTCACCCGCTCAAACCAGCGGACCGGCTCTGCGCCGACGAGCCATTCGCGGCCGCCGCGCACCACCGCCCGGGGCCTTCCATCCGGATCCGATTTCACCATGACGTGTTCCATGCCAGCCACGGTAGGGCGAGGGTCCGACGTTATTGCCCGGGGCAGCGTCCCCGCCCCCAGGGAAGGCCTGCCGGCATACAAAAAACCCCGCCGTGCGGCTCTGTGGCCTGCACTGACGGGGTTTTCCTTGGTGGGTCCTACCGGGATCGAACCGATGACATCCACGGTGTAAACGTGGCGCTCTACCAGCTGAGCTAAAGACCCAAACCGCTATTTCCACGCTTCCGCGCTTCAACCAACGAACAGTTACTGTACCGGACGAACCGGGCTGAGCGCCAATCGACCCCGGCCCGGCGGCGCATACTCGCGGGAGCCTTACCGGACCATGCGGGCGTCAATGATCGTGGGGGCAGCAGCATCGCGCTGTTCGGTGCCATCGAACTCGAATCCGTTGCGTCGATAGAACGCCACTGCGCGGGGTTGGCCTTTGCTACCCACAACATGGCCGGCCGGGCACCTATCACGGCATCGAGGAGCGCCTGGCCTGCGCCCATTCCGTGATGGGCTGAAGTGAGGTACAGGTTGTACACCTGAAGTTCACGCGGCATCACGCGCGCTTCCGGGTCGAAGGCCGGGCGGCGAAGGCGAAACCGATGATCCTCCCATCACTTTCCGCCACCCTGACGCACCATTCATCACGACAGTTGCCGAGGATGGGGTTCCACATCTCGTGGCGGCCCTGGAGGTGTCCATCCGTAAAAAGTCCTCGGGGAGCAAGTGGTTGTAGGCCTCGCGCCATGTTGCCACGTGCAGCTCAGCAATGGTCGGTGCATCCGCGGGAGTGGCAGTGCGAAGCGTGAATGACATCACTAGATTGTGTCAGACCGGTCCATTTTGTTGGGCCGCAAAACCCGGAATTCGCTTCTGATATTGAACTGGCGAAGCGAGGCCATCTGGGTGGAATATCCCGGCGCTGCAGATACCCACCGAGTAATGTCAAATAGCGCGAGGACGGATACCGCAGGTTATTTATTCAGCGGTGGGAGCTCGGCTGCGAGCCAGGTGAGCGCCTCGCTGACGCCGGCGTCGAGCTTGATGGTGGCGAGTTCATCCCCGCGGGTCTGGCCGCGGTTGATGATCACCACCGGTTTTCCGTGTTTGGCCGCGTGCCGGGCAAACCGCAGGCCGCTCATGACTGTCAGCGAGGAGCCTGCCACCAGCAGCGCTCCGGCCTCGTCCACCATGGCGTACGAACGTTCCACCCGGTCTTTGGGGACGTTCTCGCCAAAGTAGACAAAATCGGGCTTGAGCGTGCCGCCGCAGGCCGGGCAGTGCGCCACGACAAAGCTCTCGATCAGGGCAGCATCCTCTACCGTGGCGTCGGCGTCCGGAGCCATTTCGACCACTCCGGCGGCCAGCGCCCGGTCCAGGAAGCCCGGGTTGAGTTCTTCCAGGACGCCGGCCAGCAGCGTCCGGCTGTACTGACGCTGGCAGGAGAGGCAGACCACCTGGTCAAACCGGCCGTGCAGGTCCACCACGTTGACGCTGCCGGCGTCCTCGTGGAGCCGGTCCACGTTCTGCGTGATGAGCCCGGTGATCAGGCCGCGGCGTTCCAGCCGGGCGACGGCGGTGTGGCCGTCATTGGGGTCGGCCCGGCGGAGGTGGGACCAGCCGATGTGGTTGCGCGCCCAGTAGCGGCGCCGGTTGTCGGCTGCGCCGATGAATTCCTGGTAGGTCATGGGTGCCCGGGGTGCGGCGCCCGGTCCGCGGTAGTCCGGGATGCCGGAATCCGTGCTCAGCCCGGCCCCGGTCAGCAGCGCGAAGCGTTCCCCGGCCAGGATGCCGTGGATGTCCTGCAGGACCTCGAGTTCGTCACGGGCGGGTTCGCCGGCGGGTACCGGGGGCAGGCTGGCAAACCCAGTCATGCCGGTTCCGGGCCGCCGAGTCCTCACCGTCTCAGTTCCTGCCGAGTCCCGCCAGGGCGGTGCGGTACTCGGTGAAGTCCCGGGCCTGGCCGCGGGGTTCACCACCAGGTAGCGCACGATTCCGGCCGCGTCGATGATGAAGGTTCCACGCTTTGCCATCCCGCTGCCGGGATCGAACACCCCGTATTGCTCGGCCACGGCTCCATGCGGCCAGAAGTCAGCCAGCAGGTCGAAGGCGTACCCTTCCTTCTCCGCGTACGCCCTTTGGGCGAACTTGCTGTCCACCGAGATCCCCAGCACGACGGCGTCGGCGTCCTCGAACAGCGCCAAGTTGTCCCGGATTTCGCAGAGTTCCCCCGTGCAGATGCCGGAGAAGGCGAACGGGAAGAACACGACGACGACATTCCGGCCCCGGAGTTCGGAAAGCCTCACGGGTTCGCCGAACTGGTTCAGCAGCTCGAAGTCGGGAGCGGCCTCGCCGAGGGCGGGCACGGCCCGTGTTTCAACCGGCTGGCCCCCAGGACGCCAACCGCTCCCGCTGGGGTCACTTGTTCTTCCGGGTGACCAGACGGGTGGCGCTCCAGTCCTTGGAGACGCCGGCAGAGGTGGTGTAGTGCAGGCCCGCCGTGGGCGCTGCATCCTGGATGTCAGCCGGTGAGACATAGCCAACCCGGCCGGACTTCGGGGTCAGCACCCAGACGACGCCGCCCTCGGTCAGTGTGGTCAGCGAGTCGACGAGGGTGTCCACGAGGTCTCCGTCTCCGGACCGCCACCAGAAAATGACGGCGTCGACGACTTCGTGGTCGTCTTCATCGAAGAGTTCCGAGCCGGTGAGATCCTCGATGTCGTCGCGCAAATCGAAGTCGACGTCGTCGTCATAACCGAATTCCTGAATCAGGTCCCCGGTTTTGAAACCCAGTTTTTCCGCCACATTTACCGAAGTGGCGGCGTCGGCCTCGCTCACGTGTTGCTCCTATGCTTGGTGTTTTCAACAGCTCTAGTGATTTCCATTACTCCAAGCCAACACCCTTTGCGCCTGCGCTTCAAGCTGTTGGCCCCGCGATCCGCCATATTCTGCGTCACACACGGCGATCCGGGCACCGCACGGCGGCACGTCGTCACACAACCAGTATGCCGGTCAAATGCGACGGGACCCCCATGCGACAGCTACGCATCCCCGAGCTGTCGGAGCTAGAGTGGCTGATGACGACTACGCCCGCGAGGGCGGACGCCCCGCTGACGAAGGCGGGCATGGTCGTGATTGGACCTAGCCCGGCGCACATGACCGGGCAGTTGTAACCGATACGTCGCACACGTCGCGTTCATGCCAGGCAGCTACCCTGCCGGAGCTGAGGGCGCCGATGAATGCGCTCAAAGAGAGGTTGGACGTGGCTGCAGGAGAAGAGACCTCCCATATCCTCAGCGGGTTGACTAACCAGCTGCCTGATCGTGATCCGGAAGAGACCGCCGAGTGGCTGGAGTCCCTGGATGCGCTGATTCAGGAACAGGGCACCGAGCGTGCCCAGTACATAATGCGCAGCCTGCTCCAGCGGGCGGCGCGCAGTCCGTGGGTGTCCCGATGGTCACCACCACGGACTACGTGAACACCATCCCGGTGGACCAGGAGGCCGAGTTCCCAGGGGATGAGGAGATCGAGCGGAAGTACCGGGCGTGGCTGCGGTGGAACGCCGCGGTCATGGTGCACCGGGCGCAGCGGGCCGATATCGGCGTCGGCGGGCACATCTCGACCTATGCCGGGGCCGCGACGCTGTACGAGGTGGGCTTCAACCACTTCTTCCGCGGCAAGGACCACCCCGGCGGCGGGGACCAGGTCTTCTTCCAGGGCCACGCCTCCCCGGCATGTACGCCCGGGCGTTTATGGAAGGCCGGCTGACCGAGGAGGACCTGGACGGGTTCCGGCAGGAGAAGTCCAAGGAGGGCCATGCCCTGTCCTCCTACCCGCACCCGCGGCTGATGCCGGAGTTCTGGGAGTTCCCCACGGTCTCGATGGGCATCGGCCCGATGAACGCGATCTACCAGGCCCAGTCCAACCGGTACCTGCACAACCGCGGCCTGAAGGACACCTCCGACCAGCAGGTCTGGGCGTTCCTGGGCGACGGCGAAATGGACGAGCCCGAATCCCGCGGCCTGCTCCAGCTCGCCGCGAACGACAAGCTCGACAACCTCAACTTCGTGATCAACTGCAACCTCCAGCGCCTCGACGGACCCGTCCGCGGCAACGGCAAAATCATGCAGGAACTCGAGGCGTTCTTCCGCGGCGCGGGCTGGAACGTCATCAAGGTCGTCTGGGGCCGGGAATGGGATGACCTGCTGGCCAAGGACCGGGACGGCTCGCTGGTGAAGATCATGAACGAAACCGTCGACGGGGACTACCAGACCTACAAGGCCGAGTCCGGCGCGTTCGTCCGCGAGCACTTCTTCGGACAGACCCCGCAGACCAAGGAAATGGTCCAGGACCTCACCGATGACCAGATCTGGAACCTCAAGCGCGGCGGCCACGACTACAACAAGGTCTACGCCGCGTACAAGGCCGCCACCGAGTTCAAGGGCAAACCCACCGTCATCCTCGCCCACACCGTGAAGGGCTACGGCCTGGGCACCCACTTCGAGGGCCGCAACGCGACCCACCAGATGAAGAAACTCACCCTCGCGGACCTCAAGGCCTTCCGCGACCACCTGCGCATCCCGATCACCGATGACCAGCTCGAAGCGGACCTCTACCGGCCCCCGTACTACCACCCCGGCATGGACTCCCCGAGATCCAGTACCTCATGGACCGCCGCCGCGCCCTGGGCGGCTTCGTCCCCGAACGCCGCTCCAAGCACACCGATGTCACCCTCCCGGATGACAAGGTGTACGAAGTCGCCAACCGCGGCTCCGGCAAGCAGCTGGCCGCCACCACCATGGCCTTCGTCCGCCTGCTCAAGGACCTCATGCGGGACAAGGAGTTCGGGAACAGGATCGTCCCGATCATCCCCGACGAGGCCCGCACGTTCGGCATGGACGCGTTCTTCCCGACGGCGAAGATCTACAACCCGAACGGCCAGAACTACCTCTCCGTGGACCGCGAACTCGTCCTGGCGTACAAGGAGTCCATCTCCGGCCAGATCGTGCACGCCGGCATCAACGAGGCCGGTTCGGTGGCGGCGTTCACCGCCGCGGGCACGTCCTACGCCACCCACGGCGAGCCGCTGATCCCGATCTACGTCTTCTACTCGATGTTCGGGTTCCAGCGCACCGGCGATTCCTTCTGGGCCGCCGCGGACCAGATGACCCGCGGGTTCATCATCGGCGCCACCGCCGGCCGCACCACCCTGACCGGTGAAGGCCTGCAGCACGCCGACGGCCACTCCCCATCCTGGCCGCGACCAACCCCGCCGTCCTCACCTACGACCCCGCGTACGGCTATGAGATCGGCGTCATCATGCGCGACGGCCTCAACCGTATGTACGGCCCGGGTCCGGCGGACAACGACCCGTCGCGGAACGTGATGTACTACATCACGGTCTACAACGAGCCGATCTCCCAGCCGGCAGCGCCGGCGGAAATCGACGTCGAGGGCATCATCAAGGGCATCTACCTGCTGGCACCGGCCAAGATTGACGGCCCGCGCACGCAGATCCTGGCCTCCGGAGTGTCCGTCCCCTGGGCCCTCGAGGCCCAGCGGGTCCTCGCCGAGGACTGGGGCGTTTCCGCCGACGTCTGGTCCGTGACGTCCTGGAGCGAACTGCGCCGCGATGCCATGGCCGCGGAGGAGGAAGCCTTCCTCAACCCCGGCCAGCCCGCCCGCGTGCCGTTCGTCACCGAACAGCTCGCCGGGGCGACCGGTCCGATCGTGGCGGTCACCGACTACATGAAGGCCGTGCCGGACCAGATCCGCCAGTTCCTGCCGAACGAGTTCGCCTCGCTCGGCGCTGACGGATTCGGCTTCTCGGACACCCGTGCCGCGGCCCGCCGCTTCTTCAAGAACGACGTCCACTCGGTGGTTGTCCGTTCGTTGCAGATGCTGGCCCGCCGCGGAGAGGTGGATGCCCAGGCTCCGGCCCAGGCAATCGAGAAGTACCGCCTGCACAACGTCAATGCCGGCACCACCGGCAACGCGGGCGGCGACTCCTAGGTCCTTCCCGCAACGTACGACGGCGGTCCCCACCGGAAGGCGGGGGCCGCCGTCGCACGTTTAACCCTGATGGCCACACGCGCGCAGCACGCCGGTCCTGCACTGTGATCCAGCACTGTGATCCAGCACAAGGCACGTTGTAGCCTTTGCACAAATGGAGCTTGGGCGGCAGGCGCCGTATGCTCAATGCATGGCCGAGCCGATCACCACTCCTGTAAAACGCACGCCCGCTTCCAGGGCGATGCCCGCGGAGAAGGTGGAAACCCTCAAGAAGCTCCGGGCGAGCGTCGGCCAGCTCTCCACAACCACCCTCCGCCAGCTGGAGAAATCCCTGCCGTGGTACAGCCGGCTGAACTCCGACGAACGCTCGGCCCTGGGCATGGTGGCCCAGAACGGCATCGCCGCCTTCGTCACGTGGTACGAACGTCCCAGCTCACCGTCCTGGATCCTGTCCGACGTCTTCGGCACCGCCCCCACCGAACTCACCCGCTCCATCAGCCTGCAGAAGGCCCTCCAGCTGATCCGGATCGTCGTCGAGGTGGTGGAGGACCAGGTCCCCGTGATCGCACCGGAGGCGGATCAAGGCGCGCTGCGCGAAGCGGTGCTGCGGTACTCCCGCGAGGTGGCCTTCGCCGCGGCCGACGTCTACGCCCGCGCCGCCGAATCCCGCGGATCGTGGGACACCCGGCTGGAAGCCCTCATCGTGGACGCCATCCTGCGCGGCGAAAACACCGATGCCCTGCGGTCGCGGATTGCCGCCCTGGGCTGGAAGGCGCAGGAGCGCTTCACCGTGATGGTGGGCAATTCCCCGTCCGAACCGAGCGCCAGCTACGTCAGCGAACTGCGCCGCACGGCCGGGCGCTTCGCCGAAGACGCCCTCGTCGGCATCCAGGGCGACCGGCTCATCCTCATCCTCGGCGGCGTCCACGACCGCGAGACCGCCTACCTGAAACTCGCCGAACTCTTCGCGCCCGGACCGGTCGTCTACGGCGCCGAAGCCGGTTCCCTCCTGGAAGCCAGCGGCTCGGCCCAGTCCGCGTTCGCGGGACTGACCGCCGCCCGCGCCTGGCCCGCCGCGCCGCGCCCGGTGGCGGCCGATGACCTCCTGCCGGAGCGCGTGATCTCCGGCGACGACGCCGCCCGGCGCTCCCTCGTGAAGAACATCTACCGGCCCCTGCTCGCGGCGTCCAACGGCCTCGTGGAGACCCTCGGCACCTACCTCGAACTGGGACATTCGCTGGAGGCCACGGCCCGCGAACTCTTCGTCCACGCCAACACCGTGCGCTACCGGCTCAAGCGGGTCTGCGACGTCACGGGCTGGGATCCGCTGCTGCCACGGGAGGCCTTTGTCCTCCAGACGGCCCTCGTCGTCGGCCGGCTCGCGGCCCCGCCGAAGCCCGCCACGGAACGTCAGCCGACGCGCAACAGCACCTGAGCGGTTGTAGACTTCCTACAAAGTGACCCTATGAGCTTGGTGCATGAATGCACCGATAATCACGCCGCAATTTGGAAAGCTGGATACGTGCTTGCAATCGTCTGCCCTGGACAGGGCTCCCAGACCCCGGTTTCCTGGCCCCCTGGCTGGAACTGCCCCCGTCGCAGGCCACTTGGCCTCCCTCAGCGAAATCGCAGGCATCGATCTCGCCGCCCACGGCACCACCTCGGATGAAGAGACCATCAAGGACACCGCAGTCGCGCAGCCGCTGATTGTCGCCGCCGGGCTGGTGGCCGCGCAGTCCCTGTTCGACGTCGAACTCGGCACCCTGCCGGTGATCCTCGCCGGCCACTCCGTCGGTGAAATCACGGCCTCCGCCCTGGCCGGTGTGCTGACGGAAACCGAAGCCATGACCTTCGTCCGCGAACGCGCCAACGGCATGGCGGCCGCAGCCGCTGCCACCCCCACCGGCATGAGCGCCGTCGTGGGCGGCGACCCGGCCGAGGTCCTCGCCGCGATCGAGGCCTGCGGCGCCACGGCAGCGAACGTCAACGGCGCCGGCCAGACCGTCGCGGCCGGAACGCTGGACCAGCTCAAGGCCCTCGCGGAGAACCCGCCGGCCAAAGCCCGCGTCATCCCGCTGAAGGTCGCCGGGGCGTTCCACACCTCGCATATGTCCCCCGCCGTCGCGGCGCTGCAGGCCCTCCGGCCCGCACTGCACCCGCGGAACCCGCAGGTCCCCCTGCTCTCCAACTTCGACGGCGCCGAGGTCACCGATGGTGCCGCCGCCGTCGAGAGCCTGATTGCCCAGGTTTCCCGCCCGGTCCGCTGGGACCTCTGCATGGAAACGCTCGTGAAGCGCGGCGTGACCGGCCTGATTGAACTGGCCCCGGCCGGGACGCTGGCCGGACTCGCCAAGCGCGGCATGCCGGGCGTGAAGACCGTCACCGTCAAGACCCCGGACGATCTGTCCGCCGCCCTGGCCCTATTCGCAGAACTGGAAGGACAGGCATGAGCGTTCCCACCCTGAAGCAGGCACCCCTGCAGGAGAACACCCGCATCATGGGAGTCGGCGCGTACCGGCCCGACGTGATCGTCACCAACGATGACGTCTGCCAGTGGATCGACTCCTCCGACGAGTGGATCCGCCAGCGCACCGGCATCATCACCCGGCACCGCGCCCCCGCCGACGTCAGCGTGATCGACATGGCCGAAGGCGCTGCCCGCGAGGCCCTGCAGAAGGCCGGAATCGAGGCTTCCCAGCTCGGTGCCGTCATCGTCTCCACCGTGACCCACCCGTACGCGACGCCGTCCGCCGCCGCGAGCCTCGCCGACCGCCTCGGCGCGACGCCGGCCCCGGCCTTCGACATCTCCGCCGCGTGCGCCGGGTACTGCTACGGCATCGCCCAGGCCGACGCGCTGGTGCGCTCCGGCACCGCCGAGTACGTCCTGGTGGTCGGTGCGGAGAAGCTCTCCGACGTCATCGACAACACCGAACGCACCATCTCCTTCCTGCTCGGCGACGGCGCGGGCGCCGTCGTGATCGGCCCCTCCGACACCCCGGGCATCGGCCCGTCGGTGTGGGGCTCGGACGGCAGCAAGTGGGATGCGATCGGCATGACCCACTCCATGCTTGACCTCCGCGAGCTCGCCTCGGCGGGCAAGCAGGGCGGCGCACTGAGCGCCGAGGAAGCCGCCGTCACCGACGCGGCCTCCTGGCCGACGCTGCGCCAGGACGGCCAGACGGTCTTCCGCTGGGCCGTGTGGGAAATGGCCAAGGTGGCCCAGCAGGCGCTGGACGCCGCCGGCATCTCCGCCGAGGACCTCGCCGCGTTCATCCCGCACCAGGCGAACATGCGGATCATCGACGAGATGGCCAAGAAGCTCAAACTCCCGGAGAACGTTGTCATCGCGCGGGACATCGCCGACGCCGGCAACACCTCCGCGGCCTCCATCCCCCTGGCCACCCACCGCCTGCTGCTGGAAAACCCGCAGCTCAGCGGCGGGCTTGCACTGCAGATCGGCTTCGGCGCCGGTCTGGTCTTCGGTGCCCAAGTGATCGTGCTTCCGTAGGCGTTCCTGCTTCCGTGTTTCCTGTTTTCCTGTTTTTCCTGTCTTCAAATCCCACAGCAAACCGAACCCTCGGTTTGAATCATTACCGCCCGAAGCCGCCGGCACACCGGCAGCCCACGGCAACAACCAGAAAAGGAGCCATCAATGGCTAGCAACGAAGAGATCCTGGCCGGCCTGGCTGAAATCGTCAACGAAGAGACCGGCCTGGCCACCGAGGCTGTCGAAATGGACAAGTCCTTCACCGAGGACCTGGACATCGACTCCATCTCCATGATGACGATCGTCGTCAACGCCGAAGAGAAGTTCGGCGTGCGCATCCCGGACGAAGAGGTCAAGAACCTCAAGACCGTCGGCGACGCCGTCAGCTTCATCGCCAGCGCACAGGCCTAATTCAGGCCCGGGCCGGTCCGGGGCGCAGCTGCACCCCGGACCGCGCCATCTGCAGCACCATCCACTGCACCACCCCAGAGTTTTTCAAACGCAGGCCCCGGCAGCCGCCCCCAGGTTCCGGATAAAGCAGGCGCACCGACAGAGAGTGATCCCATGGCACGCAAAGTAGTCATTACCGGTCTGGGTGCCACCACACCCATTGGCGGCGATGTCCCCACGATGTGGAAGAACGCGCTGAAGGGCGTCTCCGGCGCGCACACGCTTGAGGACGACTGGGTGGCCAAGTACGAGCTGCCCGTCCACTTTGCCGCACGCGCGTCCAACCCCGCGACCGAGGTCCTGAGCCGGGTCGAGGCCAAGCGCATGGACCCCTCCACGCAGTTCGCCGTGGTGGCCTCCCGCGAGGCGTGGGCCGACGCCGGCATCACCGAAATCGACCACGACCGGCTGGCAGTGGCCTTCGCCACCGGCATCGGCGGCGTCTGGACGCTCCTGGACGCCTGGGACACCCTGCGCGAAAAGGGCCCCGCCGCGTCCTGCCGATGACCGTGCCCATGCTGATGCCCAACGGCCCGGCCGCTGCGGTGAGCCTTGACCTGGGTGCCCGCGCCGGCGCCCACACCCCGTCTCCGCCTGCGCGTCCGGCACCGAAGCCGTTCACATGGGCCTGGACCTGATCCGCTCCGGCAAGGCCGACGTCGTCGTCTGCGGCGGCGCCGAAGCCGCCATCCACCCGATGCCGATCGCCGCGTTCGCCTCCATGCAGGCGCTCTCGCGCCGCAACGACGATCCCGAGCACGCCTCCCGCCCCTATGACCTTGACCGCGATGGCTTCGTTATGGGCGAGGGCGCCGGTGCCCTGGTGCTCGAAGCCGAGGAACACGCCCTGGCCCGCGGCGCCCGGATTTACGCCGAGCTCGCCGGCACGTCCGTGACCGCCGATGCTTACCACATCACTGCCCCGGACCCCGAGGGCCTCGGCGCCACCCGTGCTCTGAAGGCCGCCATGTTCGACGGCCGGATCCAGCCGGAAGACGTGGTGCACGTCAACGCGCACGCCACCTCCACCCCGGTTGGGGACAAGCCCGAATACGCGGCCCTCAAGGCGGCCCTCGGCAAACAACTGGACAGCGTCGCCGTCTCGGCCACGAAGTCGCAGATGGGGCACCTGCTGGGTGCCTCCGGTGCGGTGGAAGCCGTGCTGACCGTTATGGCCATCTATGACCGCAAGGCCCCGGTGACCATCAACCTGGAGAACCAGGACCCGGAGATCCCGCTCGACGTCGTCACGAGCGCCCGCGAACTGCCGTCCGGCAGCATCGCGGCGCTGAGCAACTCCTTCGGCTTCGGCGGCCACAACGCAGTGATCGCGGTACGGAGCATCTAGCCCGGCTGCGCGCAGCACACCGAGATGACAGATGGCGGCAATGTTCTTCGTGAACATTGCCGCCATCTGGCGTTTGGGCGTTAGTTGAGGCGGTAGTCGTTGATGACGACGCCGGACTGGAAGCGTTCGCTCGCGGTCAGCTCCGCGTTCCGGGGTAAGTAGCTGCGCCCGGCGAAGAGCGGGATGCCGGCCCCGAACATCACCGGGTTGACCTTCAGGACCAGCCGGTCGATCTCCCCGGCCAGGACGGAGGCCAGTTGTCCCCCGCCGCACAGCCAGATGTCCGCGCCTTCCTGCTCGGCCTTCAGTGACCTGACGACGGCGGCCGGTTCCGCCGCGATGGTGGTGATCCCCGGAGCAGCCGTGCGCGCGCGGGAGAACACGTGCTGCCGCAGATGCGGGTAGGGGTTGTCGAGGCCCTGCGCCAGACCCACGGCGTAGGTGTTCCAGCCCATCAGGACGGTATCGAAGCGGGACAGTGTGGGCGTCAGTCCCAGCGCGGCCAGGGCCGGCGCGGGAAGAGCGTCGGTGTAGTCCCCAAGAATCGTGTCCATGTGGTCGCCTGTAACGGGAAACGCATCAAAGGTGTGGTCCGGTGCCGCGATGTATCCGTCCAGGCTCACGGCGACGTAGTAGACGAGCTCTCGCATCTTCTCTCCAATCATGGCTTGTGAAGCGGTGTGACGAGACTACGACAAATGGTGCAGCGCCCTCCAAACGACAGATGGCGGCAGTGTCCTTGTGAACATTGCCGCCATCTGTCATGTGGCGTAGCTATGGAGTGTTGCTGCCGGGTCCTGCCGAGGAGGCTTATCCCACCTGGTGGAGCCAGCGCACGGGAGCGCCTTCGGCGGCGTGGCGGAAGGGCTCGAGTTCCTCGTCCCATGCTTCGCCGAGGGCCAGGGACAGCTCATGGTAGACCGCGGACGGATCGCCGGCGCCGGATTCGTAGGCGTAGCGGATGCGGTCCTCAGAGACCATGATGTTGCCGTGCACGTCCGTGACGGCATGGAAGATGCCAAGTTCGGGCGTGTGGGACCAGCGGCCGCCATCAACGCCCTGGCTGGGTTCTTCCGTGACTTCGTAGCGCAGGTGCGCCCAGCCCCGGAGAGCGGACGCCAATTGAGCCCCCGTGCCCGGGTTACCGGCCCACGACAGCTCGGCCCGGAACATTCCGGGCGCTGCTGGCTGAGCAGTCCACTCAAGGTCAGTCCGCTTGTCCACAACAGACCCTATGGCCCACTCAACGTGGGGGCACAGGGCAGTCGGGGCCGAGTGAACGAACAACACACCGCGGGTCAGTGCAACAGACATTCCATCCTCCATAGCTGTAGGTACGTCTTCCCCAACGACCTCTGCCTGGATGTCTGTCTGTTGCGCGGGTCCGTAGTGATGCGGTGGTCCTGGCCAGACTATTAAGTTACTGCCCGGATTCTCGGTGTTACTTGATGCTTGGGAGCTTCAAGCAACACTTGAAAGTTGCCGGGCGTGAGTCTTATTCTGCCGTACCCTACCTAATTACGCCAGTGCAATTCGGCGCGTCTTTTCCGGCGCGCCGCGCGGCGTCCCGGAGGGGTCGTCCGGGGCGGCCGGCACGGCCCGGGACGGGGACTTCAGGCCCTCGGGTGGGCCTGCTGGTAGCTCTGCCGGAGCCGCTCGACCGAAACATGGGTGTAGATCTGGGTGGTGGCCAGGCTGCTGTGGCCCAGGATTTCCTGCACCGCGCGGAGGTCGGCGCCGCCGTCGAGCAGGTGGGTGGCGGCGGAGTGCCGGAGGGCATGCGGCCCGGTGGCGGCGGTGTCCCCCAGCGCTGCCAGCAAGTCGTGGACAACGCTGCGGACCTGCCGCTGGTCGACCCGTTTGCCGCGCGCTCCAAGGAATAACGCCGGGCCGGAGGTCTCCGTGGCGAGGAGGGCCGCCCCGGCGCAGCCAGTCGTCGACGGCAAGCGCGGCCGGCAGTCCGTAAGGCACCGTGCGTTCCTTGTTGCCTTTGCCGAGTACCCGGAGGGTCCTGCGGTCGGGGTCGAGGTCGTCCACGTCGAGGCCCGCCAGCTCGCCGACCCGGATGCCCGTGGCGTAGAGGAGCTCAACCATGGCCCGGTCACGCAGGGGCAGGGGCCCGCCCTCGGCGGCAGCGGCTTCGGTGCCTTCGACGAGCCGGAGGACCTGCTGCTGGTGCAGCACACCGGGCAGGGACTTCTCCCGCTTCGGCGCCTTCAGCCGCAATGCAGGGTCCGCGTCGATCAGTTCCTCGCGGACGGCCCAGGCCGTGAACGCCCTGGCGGTGGCGGAGCGGCGGGCCAGCGTGGCGCGGGACATCCCGGCTTCGCTTTGCGAACCGAGCCAGCGGCGCAGGGTTCCCAGTTCCAGGCCCGCGAGATCCTCCACTCCCTCCGAGGCCGCGAAGCCCAGGAGGCTTCCGACGTCGGCGAGGTACGCGCGCACGGTGTGGGCCGAACGGCCGCGTTCGGCCTCCAGGTAACGGCCGAAAGCCTGGGCGGCGGTGGCCAGTGCGGCCGGGATCTGCTGTGTTGGCACTCCCCTACTCTCGCAGGATTCGCCGGGCGATCAAGGAGCCCGGCGGCGAGCCGTGGGTCCGGTCGTACCGCCGCTGCCTGCGCTGCCCGTGCCCCGCCGCCGGGCGCGGCGGCGAGCCATGCGTCCGTCCTTGCCGCCGCTGCCGCAGATGCCTGCGCTTACTGCACCACGCTTCCGGGTTCCACCCACGGTTCATCCTGCCTTGCCCGACCGTTTCCAGCCTCCGCCATGCGACTCGGCGAGGCCCAGCAACCCGAGCCGGCCGAGTCCCGCCCGGACCGAGTCAGCGCTCAGTCCCGCCACGGCGGTGAGCTTTTCGACCGAACTGGTGGTCCTGAGCGGCAGGGCATCGAGCAGGATGAGGTCCTCCAGCGTCAGTCCGTCGTGGATGGCCGCTGGGCTGGTCCTGGCCTCGGGCAGCGATTCGCCGCTGGGAGCGGCGAGCTCCGCAATCTCGCCGGCGTCGGTGACGCAGACCGCTCCTCCTTCGCGGAGCAGCCGGTGGCAGCCCGCGGAGTTGGCGCTGTGCACCGACCCCGGCACCGCGCCGACGGCCCGGCCCAGGGTCTCCGCATGGTGGGCCGTGTTCAGGGCGCCGGACCTCCACCGGGCCTCCACAACAACCGTGACCGCAGCCAGCGCGGCGATCAGCCTGTTGCGCTGCAGGAACCGATACCGCGTGGGCGCCGAGCCAGGCGGAACTTCGGCCAGGACCGCGCCCTGGTTGGCGACGGCCCGCAGCAGCTCCTCGTTGCCGGAAGGGTAGAAGCGGTCCACTCCCCTGCCATTACGGCGATGGTGGGCAGGGTTCCGGAAGTGCCGGCGGCGAGGGCAGCCCGGTGAGCGTGCGCATCGATCCCGTAGGCGCCGCCCGAGATGATCGTAAACCCCCGCTGAACCAGCGAATACGCGAGGTCCCCGTCACGGACGAGCCGTAGGAGGTGCTGTCCCTGGACCCGACCAGTGCAACGGACGTGGCGGCCGGAGGCAGTTCCTGTTCGACGCCGCGCCACCAGAGGCAGATCGGTTCCTGCAGCCCAAGGTCGGCCAGTTGCCGGGGCCAGAGTCCGTCCGAAGGAATGATCATGCGTCCGCCGAGCCGCTGCATCGTCGTGAGGTCCCGGACCGGTGCCAGGTCCTGGATCCTCGGCGCCCAGCGTTTCCGGGCGGTCCCCAGGCCCGTCCAGCCACCGCCGGAGCCGTTCTCGTCCAGGAGCCGGAACAGCTCCTGTTCGAGTTCTGCACCGGCAGTCAGCTGGCCGGTGGCGATCCTCAGCGCGTCCTCGGCCCCGGCGATGCGCACGAGCGCGAGGCCCGCGGCGTCCTGCGGTTCGAACAACCGGGACAACGCCGCCCGCGCGGTCCGTTCGCTCTCTGTCATGGGTGTTGTCCTTTCACGGGCCTGCGATGGGTAGTGGCACTGCGGCGTTCGAGGCACCGCCATGGGCGAAGAGCCCTGCTAGGCGGCGACGGCGGCCTGCCGCAGATTGAGGGCCAGCCCGATATCGTCGGCCTCCGGTACCTCGCGGAGGGCCAAATCCGCCAGGGTCCACGCCAGACGCAGCACGCGGTCGTAACCGCGGGCCGTCAGCACCCCGCGTTCCAGGGCGTGGTCCAGGATCCGGGTGGTGGGGGCGCCGAGCCGCAGGGCACCCCGGAGCACCCGCCCCGGCACCTGGGCGTTGGTTTCCATGCCGAACGGCAGCAGCCTCCCGAGCTGACGCTCCCGTGCGGCCTGGACGCGGGCCGCGATGGTGGCGGTATCCTCCTCCGCCGCCGGCTGGCCAAAGTCCGCCAGCGACACCCGCTCCACCTGCAGCTGGATGTCCACCCTGTCCAGGAGCGGCCCGGACATACGCGCCAGATACCGCCGGCGCATGGTGGGAGTGCAGATGCAGTCGACTCCCTTGCCGGTGGCCTTGCCGCAGGGGCACGGGTTGGCAGCAAGAACCAGCTGGAAGCGGGCGGGGTGGGCCGCTGTGCCCGCCGACCGGTGAAGGACCAGTTCCCCACTCTCCAGCGGCTGCCGGAGCGCGTCGAGGACCCGTCGTTCGTATTCGGGGGCCTCGTCGAGGAACAGCACCCCGCGGTGGGCCCGGGATGCGGCCCCGGGCCGTGGCAGCCCGGAGCCCCTCCGATGATGGCCGCCGGGGTGGCCGTGTGATGCGGGTTCTCATAGGGCGGCCGGCGGACGAGTTGCAGGGAGGCCGAGGTCAGCGAGCAGAGCGAATGGATAGCCGTCACCTCCATGGCCTCGGCATCACCCAGATCCGGCAGGAGCCCGGGGAGCCGTTCAGCCAGCATCGTTTTGCCCGCCCCCGGAGGACCTGTGAGCAGCAGGTGGTGCGCGCCGGCGGCGGCCACCTCCAGCGCCCTCCGCGCGTCCCCCTGCCCGGAGACATCGCGCATGTCCGGTGGCGCCCACGAAGGCACTCCGGTCTCGGACTCCGGCTCGCCGGGCTCGGGCGCAGGCTCGAAGTCCAGGGCCAGGTCCTGCGGATCGGCACCGAAATCGAACGCCAGACGGGCCAGAGTGGCGTAGCCCTGTACGCGCGCGCCGGGCACCAGCTGCGCCTCGGCGGCGTTCGCTTGCGCCACGACCACATCGGCATAACCGGCCCGCACCGCGGCCATAACCGCGGGGAGGACCCCACGGACCGGCCGCAGCCTGCCGTCGAGGCCCAGTTCGGCGATGAACACTGTCCGGCCCGTGGACCGGACGTCGTTCGAGGCCAGCAGCGCGGCCATGGCGATGGCGAGGTCGAAGCCCGAGCCCCGCTTCGGCAACGACGCCGGGATGAGGTTGGCCGTGATCTTCCGGCGGCTCAGGGAATGCCGGAGTTCTGGGCGGCCGACCGGATCCGCTCCTTGGCCTCATTCAGCGAAGCGTCCGGCAGCCCCAGGATGATAAATGCCGGTAAGGTCTGGCCGATGTCGGCCTCCACCTCCACGATGTAGCCGTTCAGCCCGACCAACGCAACTGAGTAGGTCCGGCCGAGCGCCATCTACCCCACCCCTTGAGGTGTTCCACCGCGGGTTCGCCGATGCCGTCGTCGAGCACGGCGATCACGTCCACCCGTCTCAGCGGCATGCGGAGTTCATGGTCGCGGCACCAGGCAGACGCCAGCCGGTGCAGCCGGGCCAGTTTGTCGACGCCGACGGCCTCAAAGGGATGCCCGTAGGCGAGGGACTTGCGCGTCTTCACCTCGGCGATGACCAGCGCGTCGCCGTCGAGCGCCACAATGTCGATTTCGCCCTCGGAGCACCGCCAGTTGCGGTCCACGATCCGCATGCCCTGGGCTTCGAGGTATCCGGCCGCGAGTTCCTCCCCGCGCCGTCCCAGCAGGTCCTTAGCTCTCATGAACCCAGCCTGCGCCGCCAAGAGCGTGCAACCCAGCGGGTCAGGCCGCTATGTGGACAACGATCTCAAAGGGATTGCCGTGGAGGGCGCGCGGGCAGCACTCCCCGGAATGTAAGGCGAAAATCAGTTCCCGAGGCCCTCCACCTTGGGCAGGGCGAGCTCCTCGCTCCGCGGGAGTTCCTCGACGTTGACGTCCTTGAAGGTGATCACGCGGACGCTCTTGACGAAGCGGGCGGAACGGTAGACGTCCCAGACCCACGCGTCCTGCAGCGTCAGGTCGAAGTAGACCTCGCCGTCGGCGCTGCGGGCCTGCAGGTCAACGTGGTTGGCCAGATAGAATCGCCGTTCGGTCTCGACCACGTAGCTGAACAGCCCGACAACGTCGCGGTATTCGCGGTAGAGCTGCAGCTCCATGTCGGTCTCATAGTTTTCAAGGTCCTCGGCACTCATGGTTCCATCTTGCACCATCCGGCGCCGCCCGCGCGCCACAGGCCGCCCCGCGGCGCCCGCGTTGCCCGGAGGACCGGCGCGGAGCCGTCGTCAGTCAGCGAGCAGCTGCCAGCTCACGCGATGGTAGGGCGTGGGCCCGGCGGTCCGGAGCGCATTTTTGTGGGTGGCGGTGCCGTAGCCCTTGTTCTCGTCCCACCCGAACGCCGGGTATTCGCTGTGCAGCCCGCGCATGATGCCGTCACGCTCCACCTTCGCCAGGATGGACGCCGCGGCGACGCTCAGGCACTGCATGTCCGCCTTGACCAGGGTGTGCACCGGGGCGTCGCAGCCGGGCTCCGCGGGGCCGTCGTCGAACAGGGAGGGCTGGGTCTCGGGCGAGAGCCAGTTGTGGCTGCCGTCGAGCAGCACCACGTCCGGGGTCACGCCGGCGGCCAGCACCGCGAGCCAGGCGCGGGTGCCGGCGAGCCGCAGCGCGGCGACGATGCCGACGTCGTCGATCTCCTTCGCCGAGGCATGCCCGACGGCGGAGGCCACGCTCCAGCTCCGGACCAGCGGCACCAGCCGTTCCCGGTCCGCAACCTTGAGCAGCTTGGAGTCCCGCACATCGGCGAGCAGCTTCTGCTCGTGCAGGTCCACGACGGCGATTCCCACACTGACGGGACCGGCGAGGGCGCCGCGGCCCACCTCGTCGATGCCGGCGAGGAGCCGGGCGCCGGACCCGCGGAAGCGGCGCTCGTAGTCGAGGGTGGGGGCTTCGGACATGACTCCCGACGCTACTTTCCGGCCGGGGCGGGCACGTCGCGGAAGACGTCGGGGTAGTTGTCGACGGCGGTGATGCGGTTCAGCGGCCAGGCGATGACGGCGGCCTTGCCTTCGATGTCGGCGATGTCCACGAAGCCGCCGTTGCTGTCCGTGTGGGCGCGCGAATCGGCCGAGTGGTTCCGGTTGTCGCCCATGACCCAGACCTTGCCGTCGGGAACCACGACGTCGAACTCGCGGACCTGGGGCACTTCGCCGGGGTTGATGTAGGGCTCGTCCAGCGGGACGCCGTTGATGGTGAGCCGGCCGCCGCCGTCGCAGCAGGCCACGCGGTCACCCGGCAGCCCGACAACGCGCTTGACCAGGTGCTGTTCCGAGTTGTCCGGCAGCAGGCCGATGAACGTCAGCCCGTCCTGCACCCACGTGAACGGGCCGGTTTCCTTCTCCGCCGCGGGAACCAGCCAGCCCTGGGTGTCCCTGAAGACCACAACGTCGCCGCGTTCCAGGGCGAAAGGCTCCGGGACCAGCAGGTTGACGAAGATTCTGTCGTTCACGTCCAGGGTGTTGACCATGGATTCGGACGGGATGTAGAAGGCCCGGAAAAGGAAGGTCTTGATCAGGAAGGACAGCACGATCGCGACCAGCACCACCGTGGCCACTTCCTTGGCCCAGAGGAACATCGGGCTGTGGTTCTCCCGGGCCTTCGCCCGGCGGGCCCGCTTCGACGCGGCGCCCGCATGGGCGGGTCCCCGGCGGCCGGGACGTCCCGGACGGGGGCGTCCCGGCCATCAGCGTCGGGGCCGGGTGCAGCGGCGTCAGAAGCGACAGAGTCAGAAGCGTCAGGGGCAGTAGCGCCCAGGCCAGTAGCGCCAGGGCCAGTAGTGTCAGTGCCGGACGTGACGCGCGACCGGGCGTCCGGGACAGCGGCGTAGCCGCCGTCCGCCGGGGTCTCCGGGGCCGGGATCGGGGAGGAGGTAACCCGGGGCTGGTCCTGCCCCCGCGGATCAGGAGTCCGGGGTCCGGTCTCGGGCATCTACTGTCCGTTCTTCGCTGTGGTCGTGGTGGTTTCGGGGGCCGTTCTACTGCTGTAAATCTATCAAGCGGCCAGATGATCTGTACGGGCCTGCCGATCACCCGGTCCAGCGGCACCATGCCTCCGCCGGGGGCACCCAGGAGGCTGCGGGAATCGGCCGATTGTGAGCGGTGGTCCCCCATCAGCCAGAGCCGGCCGGGGGAACGATCACACTGAACTGCAGTTTGCTCGGGGCGTCGCCCTCATGGAGGTAGGGTTCCGCGACCGGCTGGCCGTTGATGGCGAGTTTCCCGTCGGCGTCGCAGCAGACCACCCGGTCTCCGGGGAGCCCGATCACCCGCTTGATGTAGGTGGTGTCGCCGCCGGAAAGGCCGATCCAATGCCCGACGCCGCCAAGGAAGTCCAGCACCGGGCCGTTGCCGCTGTTCAGCGGGGCGAAGGAGCCGCGTCCGTCGAAGACGACAATGTCGCCGCGGCCCACAGGGTCGTCCCGGAAGTCCGTCCGCGACACAACGATCCTGTCGCCCTCCTGGAAGAGCGGCTCCATCGAGGCGGAGGGGATGTAGTAGACATCGAGCCAGAGTGACCGGACCAGCCCGCTGATGAGGACGGCGAGGACCACGGCCGGCAACACAAAACGCCAGCCGAGTTTCCTGGGCTGGCGTTTTGTGTGTTCCATGAGCCGTATCCTTCTAACGCTTTTCTGAAGTGAACAGCGCTGTTGCGGATGCTCCGGCGCTGGCCGGACACGGTCCGTGGACCCGCGATGGAATCCTGCGGTGAAAGACTCCGGCGAAAGCCGGAAAGTCTTACTTTCCGGTCTGGAAGTCGCGCTTTTCCTTGATCTTCGCTGCCTTGCCGCGCAGGTTGCGCATGTAGTACAGCTTGGCGCGGCGCACGTCACCCTTGGAGACGACCTCGATCTTGTCGATGATCGGGGAGTGCACCGGGAAGGTACGCTCCACGCCGACGCCGAAGGAGACCTTGCGGATGGTGAAGGTTTCGCGCAGGCCGTCGCCGTGGCGGCCCAGGACGAAGCCCTGGAAGACCTGGACGCGGGAGTTCTTGCCTTCGATGATGTTCACGTGCACCTTGAGGGTGTCACCCGCGCGGAAGACGGGAACATCGGTGCGCAGCGAGGCTGCGTCTACGGAATCGAGGATATGCATTGATTCACTCCTGGTGAACGCCACAGGTCCTTCACGTTGGGTCACGGCGGCCAAGCCCGGGCGCGGATGCGGCCCGGAAATTCCCGCCGAAAATTTGTCGATCCGGCTCCGCCAGGACTTGGCGGCGGCCGGGGTGCCGCGCTGTTGGTGACGCTCCCCCTGTGGCAGGTTCGCACCCAGCAGGCACAAGGACTAATTTTGCCACACCCGGGGCCTTCCAGCCAATCCGGTCAGGCGGAATCCCCGACTGCGTCGGCGCGCCGCTTGAGGTGACCGTCGACGACGTCGTACCCCAGGTCCGTGAAAGCGGTCCGGTCCGCGCGGGGCAGCTTGGCAGCGTCGAAATCCTCCAGCAGGTCCGGCCGGCGTTCGGCGGTGCGGCGGTACTGCTCGTGCCGGCGCCACTGGGCGATCTTGCCGTGGTTGCCGCTGAGCAGCACGGCGGGGACGTCGCGGTCCCGCCAGCTGGAAGGTTTCGTGTAAACCGGGTACTCCAGCAGCCCGTCCGAGTGGGATTCCTCCACGAGGGACTCGGGGTTGCCGACGACGCCGGGCAGCAGCCGCCCGATGGCCTCCACCATGGCCAGCACCGCCACTTCGCCGCCGTTCAGGACGTAGTCGCCCAGGCTCATGGGCCGCACGGTGAAGTGCTCGGCGGCCCATTCCATCACGCGCTCGTCGATGCCTTCATAGCGTCCGCAGGCGAACACCAGCCGGTCTTCTCCGGCCAGTTCATGCGCCGTGGCCTGGGTGAACCGCTCCCCTGCCGGCGACGGCACAATGAGGACCGGCTTCGCCGTATCCGGCCCGGCTTCGGCTTGCCCGACGGCGGCCTGCCCGGCGGCCGCTACCGTGGCCAGCGCCTGGGCCCAGGGTTCGGGCTTCATGACCATGCCGGCGCCGCCGCCGTACGGGTGTCGTCCACGGTCCGGTGGCGGTCCGTGGTGAAGTCCCGGAGGTCGTGGACGTTCAGCTCCAGCAGGCCGTCCTGGCGCGCCTTGCCGATCAGCGAAAGTTCCAGCGGGGCCAGATATTCGGGGAAGATGCTGACGACGTCGATCCTCATTTAGGCGTTGTCTCCGGCGTCGGCGCGGTCTCCGGAGGTGCCGGCGGCCGCGGACTTGGCCTCGGACTTGGCGTCGTCCTCGGCGTTGACTTCAAAGAGGCCCGGCGGAGGGGTGACCAGCACGTAGCCCTCCCCGACGTTGACCTCGGGGACGATCTGCTCCACGAAGGGGATCAGGATTTCCTTGCCGTCGGTTGCGGTAACCACCAGCAGGTCCTGGACCGGGAGGGTGTGGAGGCCGGAGACCTTGCCCACCACCTGGTCACCCACGCGGACCTCCAGGCCTTCGAGCTCGTGCTCGTACCAGCCTTCGTCGTCGTCATCGTCGTCGAGGTCCTCGGTTTCGATGAACAGCTTGGCGCCGCGGAGGGTCTCCGCCTCGTTGCGGGTCTCAATCTCCTCGAAGGCGAGCAGCAGGATGTCCTTGTTCCAGCGGGCGCTGAGGATGGTGAGCGGGCCGGCCGAGGCGGGCTCCACCACGAACCGGGTGCCCTGGACGAAACGGTCGCCGGGCGCATCGGTGAGCACCTGGACGGTTACTTCGCCGCGGATGCCGTGGGGCTTGCCGATTCGTGCCACCTGAAGCTGCATCTGTTCCTCTGTTCGGGGTTGGTGAGTCTGGGTCTACTGGTAAAGACCGGAAATCCGGGGACCGGGTAACCGGGAAATCCGGGGAAAACAGTCCGGCCCTCCACCATTATCTGGTGAAGGGGCCGGACTCAAGACAAGTGTTGCTGAAAGCGTTACCGGCGGCGGTCGGTGTCGACGACGTCGACCCTGACCGGCTCGCCATCCGCCAGTGCTGCCACCACAGTGCGCAGTGCGCGTGCGGTGCGGCCCTGGCGGCCGATCACCCGTCCGAGGTCGTCCTGATGAACGCGCACTTCGAGGGTGTCCCCGCGGCGGTTGTTCTTCGCACTGACCTTGACATCCTCAGGACTGTCAACGATCCCGCGGACGAGGTGTTCGAGCGCTTCTGCCAGCAATTTACTCAGCCTCGGTGGTCTCTGCTTCGGCGTCGGCGGGAGCCTCGGCTGCGTCGTCCTTCTTAGCCTTCTTGGTGATGGCTTCCGGGATGATCACGGAACCCTTTTCCGGGGCAACGAAGGCAGCCTTGGGAGCCTTGGTCTTCAAGGTGCCCTCCTGGCCCGGGAGACCCTTGAACTTCTGCCAGTCACCGGTGATCTTGAGGATCGCGGCAACCTGCTCGGACGGCTGTGCGCCGACGCCGAGCCAGTACTGGGCACGGTCCGTGTCGACCTCGATGTACGAGGGCTCTTCGGTCGGGTGGTACTTGCCGATCTCTTCGATGGCACGGCCATCACGCTTGGAGCGTGCATCCATGACGACGATACGGTAGTACGGTGCGCGCATCTTGCCAAAGCGCTTAAGGCGAATCTTTACGGCCACTTTTGTGGTCACTCCTGTTTCTGAAACGGGGTCGAGCCCGGCGTTCTGCACCCGTGGGGCGGGCCATACTAGGGGTTCTAAAAGGACAAGATCCGGACGCGGAGAGAGGGGCCACGCAGATCGAGTACCTGTTTATTGTGCCAGATCAGCGGCGGGATTTCGACTTGACACCCGCAACCGGTCCATTTAGTGGCCTGTCAGCGCCCCGGGTGCGTCAGGAAGTCCAGACGTAAAGGCCTGATTTGCTGGCGGGATCGACGGCGGTTGCCAGTTCGGCGAGCTGCCGGACGTAGCGGGCGGCCTGCTCCGCACCGAAGGGCATGTCCTCCTCGGCGGCCCAAGATTCGGCGACGTCGTCCAGCACCACCTCTTCGCCCTCAGTCTCATACGTGAGCAGCTCGGCCAGGGCGCGGACCATCGCCGGCGGGACGCCGAGCAGGGAGTCGCTGGCCACATCCACCATGGCGAGCTCGTAGTCGGCACCGGAGGCGTGGACGGCGGTGCCGGCCAGGTCACCCAGGCGCTCGATTTCGAAGTCGGTGATGTCCGCGATCCGGACGGCCCCGGGTGCCGCAGCGGCCCCGCCGTCGAGGGCGGCGGCGCGCTTGAGGGCTTCATCATGGGTGGAGACAAAGACTTCGGTGAATCCCATAGAACTCGTCCTTAGCTGTTCGGCGGCGCTGGTCCGCTGTTTTAGGCGTCGCTTCAGCCTAGCCGCTTCACACCGGCGCCCGGACGGGACATGCCCTCCCCGGGCCGCGACCAATGGATATACAGCCACTATGCCCGCTCCAGGCCGTGACCAATGGACATGCTCCTCGCTACAGCCCGCGCGAATTGGACATGCTCCGCGTACCCATCATGGCAAGCCCGCACTCGGGCTGGACATGCCCTCCCGGCAACGCAACCAATGGACATAGGGCCACCATGTCCGTTCGCTGCCGCTGGCGCTGGACATGTCCCTGAAGCCAGGACAACAAAGTCCAGCACTGGCGTATAGCTGACCGGCGCCGCAACGAGAGCCCGGCGCGCACTCAGCGGACGGCGACGCGGATCCGGTTACGCCACGGGTCTTCGAAGCGCAGTTCGGCTCCGGTGTGGTGGGACTGGACGCCGGCGGTCTTGAGGCGGTCGGCGAGGGATCCGATGTCGTCTCCGGCCGGTACTTCGATCAGTACCTCGCCGAGGCCCAGGGTGTCGCGGCGCGGACCGGCCCCGCGGCTGTTCCAGACGTTCATGGCCATGTGGTGGTGGTAGCCGCCGGCGGAAACGAACAATGCCTGGCCGTGCCAGCCCGCCGTCTTTTCGAACCCGAGGGTGCCGACGTAGAAGTCCTGCGCGGTCTGGACGTCGCCCACCTGCAGGTGGACGTGCCCGACGCCGGCCTCCGTCTCGCGCTGGCCGGCCAGGGACGCTTCGGTGAGATGCTGCTCGAGGTAGCGCTGCGGCGGCAGGGCGAGGCTGTCCATCACAACGTTCTTGCCGTCCCAGGACCACGCGTCGCGGGGCCGGTCCCAGTAGAGCTCGATGCCGTTGCCTTCGGGGTCATTGAAGTAGAAGGCCTCGCTGACGAGGTGGTCGGCGCTGCCGGTAAAGGACTGCGGCTCGAACTGCGCTGCACTGGCGACGGTGGCGGCCAGCGAGGACTGGTCCTCGAACAGCAGGGCGGTATGGAAGAGGCCGGCCTCGCCGCGGGAGGGCAGGTTCAGCCCGGGCGCCGGGGCCAGGTGCACCAGCGGCTTCTGCCGGCGGCCGAGGTAGAGCCCGCCGTCCTGCTCGGCCACGATATCGAGGCCGAGGGCGCGCTGGTAGTAGTCGGTCATGAGCTTCATGTCGCCGACCTTGAGCATCACGGTGCCCATGGTGAGTTCGGCGGGAAGGAGATCCTGGGTGCTGGCTTCTGGGGTCATTTCATCGCTCCGGTGCTTCGGCGGCCACCGTCCGTCGATGACCCTTCATAGATATAAATTACTTGAAGCTTCAATTTATTCCTAATGGAGCGCGGGAGGATTCCTAGCGGACCAGTTGCCCCCGCAACACGATGCTCGTCAGGTCCTGCAGGGTGGCCAGATCGAGGCGCGGGTCCTCAGCGCAGACCAGGACGTCGGCGCTGGCTCCCTCGGTAATTCCGTCCGCCCGCAGCCAGTCCCGCGCGGCCCAGGCGCCGGCGTCGAGCGCCGCCCCGGCCGGGAGTCCGGCGGCGTGCAGCGCCTGGAGTTCGTCCACAATCCGCCCGTGTTTGATGACGCTGCCGGCGTCCGTTCCGGCGTAGATCGTGACGCCGGCTTCGAAGGCGGCCAGGACGCGTTCGGCCCGGCGCTCCCAGAGAGCGCGCATGTGCGCCGCATAGCGGGGAACTTGGCCTCGGCCTGGTCGGCGATATCGGGGAACGTGGCGATGTTGATCAGTGTCGGGACGATCGGCACTCCCTGTTCGGCGAACCGCGGCAGGTGCCGCGGGAGCAGGCCGTCGCGTGCTCGATGCAGTCGATCCCGGCGTCGAGCATGTCATCAAGCGTGTCTTCGGCGAAGCAGTGGGCCGTGACCCGGGCGCCTTCGTCGTGGGCGGCCTGAACGGCGTCCTTCAGCGTCCGGGCCGGAAAGCTCGCGGCGAGGTCGCCGGCGTCGCGGTCGATCCAGTCCCCCACGAGCTTGACCCAGCCGTCCCCGGCGCGCGCCTGCTTGCGCACGGCCTCCACCAGGTCCTCCGGCTCCACCTCGACGGCGAAGCCCCGGAGGTAGCGCCGGGTCCTCGCGATATGCCGGCCCGCACGGATGAGGCGCGGCAGGTCCGCGCGCTGCTGGATCCAGCGGGTGTCGTGGACGGCACCGGCGTCGCGGACCAGCAGGGTACCGGCGTCGCGGTCGGTGATGGCCTGTTCCTCAGCCAGCTCCTCCGGGACGTCCCCGCCCGGTCCCAGCCCGATGTGGCAGTGCGCGTCGACCAGCCCGGGGATGACCCAGCCGTCCAAGACCAGGTCCGGGGCCGCCGCGGGGCGGCGGAAGGTCAAAAGACCGTCGACGGACCAGAGTCCGTGATGTTCCGTGTGGGGTCCGGTGAGGACGGTGCCGCTGAACTCGATGATGCTGGTCATGGCTTAAAGCCTAAGCGCGACGGCCGCCGTCACACTCGCGCGCCTTTCGGACGGCACGTGGTAGCTTCATCTACGACCACACGGGTGCCCCTGCAGGGGCTGAGATCGGGCTGACGCAGCCTGCGACCGTTGAACCTGTCCGGGTAATGCCGGCGAAGGAAGTGAGCAGTCCCTTGAGCACCACAGAAACACAGCACAGCCCTGTCCAAAACCAGAACGCCCCCGCACAGTCGCTGCAGTCCCAATCGATGCAGTCACAATCGCTGCAGTCCCATTCGCTGGCGTTCGCCACGGACGCGGACCACGGCATCCGCGTCCCCGTCACCGAAATCGCGCTGGCGGACTCGCCGGACGGCCGCGGCAACGCCCCGTTCCGGGTGTACCGCACCGCCGGTCCCGGCAGCGATCCGGTCCGCGGGCTGGAGCCGTTCCGCGCCCCCTGGATTGCCGCCCGGGCGGACACAGAACCGTACGGGGGCCGTCCCCGGGAGCTGCTCGACGACGGCAAGTCCGCGGTACGCCGGGGCGCGGCGTCCGCAGAGTGGAGGGCGCCCGCCCGGTGCCGCGCCGCGCCGTCGACGGCAGGACCGTCACGCAGATGCGCTATGCGCGGGACGGAATCATCACGCAGGAGATGCGGTTCGTCGCGTTGCGCGAAAACTGCGACGTCGAGCTGGTCCGGAGCGAGCTGGCGGCGGGCCGGGCCATCATCCCCAGCAACGTCAACCACCCCGAGTCCGAGCCGATGATCATCGGCAAGGCCTTCCTGGTGAAAATCAACGCCAACATCGGCAACTCCGCGGTGACCAGCTCCATCGCCGAGGAAGTCGACAAGCTCCAATGGGCCACCCAGTGGGGTGCGGACACGGTGATGGACCTCTCCACCGGGGACGACATCCACACCACACGCGAATGGCTGATCCGCAACTCCCCGTGCCCATCGGCACGGTCCCCATCTACCAGGCGCTGGAGAAGGTCAACGGCGAGGCCAACGCCCTCACCTGGGAAATCTTCCGGGACACCGTGATCGAACAGTGCGAGCAGGGTGTGGACTACATGACCATCCACGCCGGGGTCCTGCTGCGCTATGTGCCGCTGACGGCGAACCGGGTCACCGGCATCGTGTCCCGCGGCGGCGCGATCATGGCCGGCTGGTGCCTGGCCCACCACCAGGAGAACTTCCTGTACACGCACTTCGATGAGCTGTGCCGGATCTTCGCCCGCTACGACGTCGCCTTCTCGCTGGGCGACGGGCTGCGGCCGGGTGCGACGGCGGACGCCAACGACGCGGCGCAGTTCGCCGAACTGGACACCCTGGCCGAGCTCACCCGGCGGGCCTGGGAATTCGATGTGCAGGTCATGGTGGAGGGTCCGGGACATGTCCCGTTCCACCTGGTCCGCGAAAACGTCGAGCGCCAGCAGGAACTCTGCAACGGCGCCCCGTTTTACACGCTGGGGCCTCTGGTCACCGATATCGCACCGGGCTATGACCACATCACATCCGCGATCGGCGCCACCGAAATTGCCCGCTACGGCACCGCCATGCTGTGCTACGTCACACCCAAGGAACACCTCGGACTGCCCAACAAGGACGACGTGAAAACCGGGGTTATCACCTACAAAATCGCGGCCCATGCCGCCGATCTGGCCAAGGGCCACCCCGGAGCGCATGAACGCGACGATGCCTTGTCCAAGGCGCGGTTTGAGTTCCGCTGGCGGGACCAGTTCGCGCTGTCCCTGGACCCGGTGACGGCCGAGGCTTTCCACGATGAGACGCTCCCCGCGGAGCCGGCCAAGACGGCCCATTTCTGCTCGATGTGCGGGCCCAAGTTCTGCTCCATGCGGATCAGCCAGGACATCCGGGACGAGTTTGGCGCCGGCAGCTCCGGCCAGACAGGCCCGCAGGCGGCAGTGGCGGCGGGCATGCGGGCGAAGAGCAGCGAGTTCCTCGCCTCGGGCGGCAAGGTCTACCTACCGGCGCCTGCCGTGGGCGGACCTGAAATCAGCTAGGACGCGTGCGCGTGCTGCTGCCGGCCGACGTCGGCGATGAACCCCGGATGACCCGGTTGCCCTCGGCTGAATCCTGGGGCCGGTGCCCGCCCGCCGCGGTGCGGTGCAGGGCGCCGGTCTCGCGCAGGTAGCCGGCGATCTCTTCGTAGAGCGGTTCCCATCCGCCGGTCAGGACCAGGGTGGGGACGCCGGGGACGATCTGCAGCGGGGCCTCCACGGCGGGGCCTGCAGGCGTAGGCGGCGCGCCTCGCGCTGGTCCTCCGGGCGCGGGGCGCCCAGGGTCGCTTCCGCGGGGGTGTGGGCCGCGAACACCCTGCGGACGAATTCGCGGTGGAAATCCTCATCGCCCAGGTGGTGGCGGACCTCGAAGAGCGGCTGCATCAGCTCCCGGTGCGCCGCGGTGGCCGGCAACTCCGCGGTGAGCGAGAGGCACGCCGGTTCCACCAGGGTCAGCGACTGCACCAGGTCAGGACGTTCGACGGCGGCCATCATCGCCGCGATGGCGCCTTGCGAATGCGCGACGACGTGACCGCCGGCCTCGCCGCGTCCGTCATCGGCGAGGGCACGCAGAACGATGGCGGCATCGGCGGCGAAGTCGGTTTCCAGCGGCTCGGCGACCGGGTCAAACCCGTGGCGGCGCAGGAACAGCGCATCATAGCTCAGCGCCATGCCGTGCTGTTTCGGCCATGCCGCAGCGCCGAAGCTGCCCGCCCCGTGGACGAAGACTACGCGCTGCTTGAACATGGTCTAACCCTATGGCACCGGCCCCGCAACGGGGCCGCCGACATTGCGGCCGGCAGGGCCTATTTCCCGCCGCCCAGGAACTTGTCAAAGCCCTTGGGCAGGTTCAGCTGGGAGGCATCGAAGTCGCCGCCCTGCTGGCCGAACGAGGCACCGGTCGGAAGGGCCTTGGCGCCCGCGGCACGCCGGGCCTCGGCGTCCTTGAGCTCCTGCGCGGCCTTGGCCGGGTTGCCGGAACGGGCCTTCTTCTTGGGCGCGCTCTTGGCGCCCTTGCGGGCACCTCCGCCGCCGCCCATGCCGGGCATCCCCGGCATTCCGGGCATTCCGCCGCCGGCAGCCATCTTCTTCATCATCTTCTGGGCCTGGGCAAACCGTTCCAGCAGGCCGTTGACCTCGGAGACGTGCACACCGGAACCGCGGGCAATACGGGCCCGGCGGGAGCCGTTAATGATCTTGGGCGCGACGCGTTCGTGCGGTGTCATGGACCGGACGATCGCCTCGACACGGTCGATTTCGCGCTCGTCGAACTGCTCCAGCTGCTGCCGGATGTTCTGCGCTCCGGGCATCATCATGAGCATCTTCTTCATGGAACCCATGTTGCGGATCTGCTGCATCTGGGCCAGGAAGTCATCCAGGGTGAAGTCCTCCTGGTCGGCGAATTTCTTCGCCATCCGGGCGGCTTCGTCCTTGTCCCAGTTCTGTTCGGCCTGCTCGATCAGGGTGAGGACGTCACCGAGGTCCAGGATGCGTGAGGCCATACGGTCCGGGTGGAAGAGCTCGAAGTCGTCCAGGCCTTCGCCGGTGGACGCGAACATCACGGGCTTGCCGGTGACCGAGGAAACCGAGAGCGCGGCACCGCCGCGGGCGTCGCCGTCGAGCTTGGAGAGCACAATGCCGGTGAAGTTAACGCCTTCGTCGAAGGCCATGGCCGTATTGACCGCATCCTGGCCGATCATGGCGTCCACCACGAACAGGACTTCGTTCGGAACGATGGCGCGGCGGATCTGCCGCGCCTGCTCCATCATTTCGGCATCGACGCCGGTCCGGCCGGCGGTGTCAACGATCACGACGTCGTGCAGCGTGCGGCGGGCTTCCTCGACGCCGGCGCGGGCGACGGAGACGGGGTCGCCGGCCGGGTGCTCCAGCTCGGTGGAGGTGGCGCCCGGGTGCGGGGCAAAGACCGGTACGCCGGCGCGCTTGCCCACCACCTGGAGCTGCGTGACGGCGTTGGGGCGCTGCAGGTCGCAGGCCACCAGCATGGGGCTGTGGCCCTGCGCCTTGAGGTACTTGGAGAGCTTGCCGGCCAGGGTGGTCTTACCGGCACCCTGCAGGCCGGCCAGCATGATGATGGTGGGACCGGTCTTCGCGAGGCGGATCCGGCGGGTCTCGCCGCCCAGGATCTCGACGAGCTCCTCGTTGACGATCTTCACGATCTGCTGGCCCGGGTTCAGCGCCGCGGACACCTCGGCGCCGAGGGCACGCTCGCGCACACGTCCGGTGAATTCGCGGACGACGGGCACGGCAACGTCGGCGTCCAGGAGGGCACGCCGGATCTCGCGGACTGTGGCGTCAACGTCCGCCTCGGTCAGGCGGCCTTTGCCACGGAGATTCTTGAAGGTTGCTGTCAACCGGTCAGAGAGTGAATTGAACACGCGCCGTGCACTTCTTTCAGTGGATCTACGGATGGCGGCCGGTGCGGCACGCCAGCGTCGCGACTGAAGTTCGCCTGAACGAACCGCCTCGACAACGGGACTCGACTATCTAGGGTACCAAGACGGGCGTTCAAGATGGCATGCTGACGTAGGTGACCAGCCAAACAACAATAAAAACCCTGCTCATCCTGGGCGCCTCGGGCGACCTCACCGGCAGGCTCCTGCTGCCGGGACTCGCCCGGCTCGTGTCGCGGGGACGCGCCGACGGCCTGACCCTGGTGGGTGCCGGGTCCGATGCCTGGACCCCGGAACAGTGGCTGGAGCGCCTCGACGAGTCCTTCGCCGACGCCGCCTCCCAGGCCGGTGCGGCCGGCCGCCGGGAGCTGAAACGGATCCGGGAAACCACCCGCTACCACCAGCTGGACGTCACGGCAGGCGGGCAGCTCGCCGGCCTGCTGGCGCAGCTGGAGGGCCCCGTCGCCATCTACTTCGCGCTGCCGCCGCGCGTCAGCCAGCTGGCCTGCGAGGCTTTGGCCCCGGGCCAGGTGCCCGCCGGGACGCGCCTGGTCATGGAGAAGCCGTTCGGTTCCAGCGAGGAGTCCGCCCGCCAGCTCAATGAAACCCTGGCCGCACTGGTCCCGGAGGACCACATCCACCGGGTGGACCACTTCCTGGGCAAGGCAACGGTGCTGAACATCCTGGGCCTGCGCTTCGCCAACACCTTCCTGGAACCGGTGTGGAACCGCGGCCACATTGAAAAGGTCGAGATTGTATTTGACGAGGACCTCGCGCTGGAAGGGCGTGCCCGCTACTACGACGGCGCCGGCGCCCTGCGCGACATGATCCAGAGCCACCTTCTGCAGATCATGGCCCTGATGGCGATCGAACCGCCCGCCTCGGTGGATGAGCGGGACCTCCGCGACGCCGTGGCCACGGTGCTGCGGGCCAGCAGCATCAAGGCCCCTACGCGAAGAACACCCGCCGCGCCCGGTACACCGCGGGCTCGATCGGCGGCCGGACAGTTCCGGACTACGCCAAGGAAGAAGGCGTCGACGCCGCCCGCGACACCGAGACGCTGGCCGAGGTGGTGGTGGAGATCGACAACTGGCGCTGGCAGGGCGTCCCGTTCATCCTGCGTTCCGGCAAGGCCCTGGGCATCAAGCGCAAGGAAGCCGTCGTCACGTTCCGGCCGGTGCCGCACCTGCCCCGGGGCTTCACCGGGGTGGACTCCCCAACCAGCTCAGGATCGGCTTCGGTCCGGACACCCTAGAGTTCGACGTCGATGTGAACGGCCCCGGCGATGTCCTCAGCCTGGACCGCGCCACCCTCCAAGCCGAACTGAGCGGCTCCGAGCTGCTGCCCTACGGGGAGGTCCTGGAAGGCGTCCTGACCGGCGATCCCCTGCTCTCCGTCCGGGCCGACACCGCGGAAGACTGCTGGCGGATCCTGGAGCCCGTCCTCAAGGCCTGGGCCAGGGACAGCGCCCCGCTGGAGGAATACGCCGCCGGGAGCGACGGGCCGGAAGGCTGGCGGGCGGACTGACCCGCCGCCGGCGTCGTCGTCCGTAGTCGCCGTCCGCGTCCGGCGTCGGCATCGGCGTCGTGCGCCCAGATGCAAACAGCGGGCCGGGTACCTTTTCAGGTTCCCGGCCCGCTGCGTTGTTTGAAGCTGCGTTGTGCGTTGCTGCTGGCTAGATGGCAGCCGATCCGCGTTCACCGGTGCGGACCCGTACTGCCTCGAACACATCCATCGTCCAGACCTTGCCGTCTCCGGCGCGGCCGGTGTTCGAGCTGGCGATGATGACATCGAGGATGTCGTCGGCCTGTTCATCGGTGGCCAGGACCTCTACCCGGATCTTGGGGAGCAGGTCCACGTTGTACTCAGCGCCGCGGTACACCTCGGTGTAGCCCCGCTGCCGGCCGTAGCCGCTGGCTGCGCTGACCGTGAGGCCCTGCACTCCGTAGGCTTCGAGCCCTTCGCGGATGGTGTCGAGCTTTTCCGGCCGGACGATTGCTGTGATCAGTTTCATGCCTCCACACTTTCCTTGCCTGCTGCTGCGGTCTTCTTGCCGTTGGACGACGCGTCCACCGTCTCGGCGGCCGGGGTGGCCGCGGCTTCGCCCTGGGCCTTGCCGGTGATGAGCTCGTGCAGCGGGTGAAGCTTCCGCCGTGGCCGCCGACACCGAATTCGTAGGCGGTTTCGGCGTGCAGGCTGAGGTCAACGCCCACCACTTCCTGCTCCTGGGAGACCCGGAAGCCCATGGTCTTGTGGATGGCGTAGGCGATGAGTGCGGTCAGCACTGCGGAGTAGGCAATGGCGATACCGGCCGCTGCGAGCTGGGCCCACAGCTGGGTGAGTCCGCCGCCGTAGAAGAGGCCGCCGCCAACACCCTCAACCGGGAGGGCAATGAAGCCCAGCGCCACGGTGCCGATGATGCCGGAGACCAGGTGGACACCTACGACGTCGAGCGAATCGTCAAAGCCCCAGCGGAACTTGAGGCCGACGGCGAGGGCGGAAGCCGCACCGGCGACGAGGCCGAGGCCGAGTGCGCCGATCGGGCTGACGTTGGCGCAGGCCGGGGTGATGGCAACCAGGCCGGCAACCACACCGGAGGCGGCACCGAGCGAGGTCGGGTGACCGTCGCGGATACGTTCCGTGATGAGCCAGCCGAGCATGGCCGCGGCGGGGGCTGCGAGGGTGTTGACCCAGATCAGGCCGCCCTGTTCCGCCGTCGTTGCTGCGCCGCCGTTGAAGCCGAACCAGCCGAACCACAGGATCGCGGCACCGAGCATCACGAACGGGATGTTGTGCGGGCGGTGGTTGGGGTCCTTGCCGAAGCCCTTGCGGTTGCCGATGATCAGCACGAGGATCAGCGCAGCGACGCCGGCGTTGATGTGGACCACTGTGCCGCCGGCGAAGTCAATCGCCGGGCCGAGGGCCTGGCCGATGGCGCCTTCCGGGCCGAACAGCCCGCCGCCCCAGACCATGTAGGCCAGCGGGCAGTACACCAGCGTGACCCAGACGGGGACGAAGACGGTCCAGGCGCCGAACTTGGCGCGGTCAGCGATCGCGCCGCTGATCAGGGCGACCGTGATGATCGCGAAGGTGGCTGCGTAGCCCACCTTGATGAGGCCGTCAGGAGTGTCGATACCCTCCAGCCCGAAGGTGGCGAACGGGTTGCCCACCATCTGCATGAAGCCCTCGCCGGAGCTCATCGAGGCGCCCCAGAGCACCCAGACCACACCGACCATGCCGATGGAGATGAAGCTCATCATCATCATGTTCAGTGCAGCCTTGGCGCGCGTCATGCCGCCGTAGAAAAATGCGAGTCCTGGTGTCATGAACAGCACGAGCGCTGCTGCCACCATCAGCCATACGTGACCTGCGGTAAGTTCCATGGTGCACGTCCTCCCTTTTAGAAGCGAATCTTTTGGGTGTTCTTGCGGAGTTCTCCGCATGCTTCAACGCTGTTTGCGTTCTAAGAAAGAGTTTGTCCGTGGCGTGTTTCACCGGTGGAGGAATTAGATTGCCGGGTTGTTACAAGAACCTCCCGGAAGTAAATGGTGCAAATCCTTCTTGTTACGGTTATGTTTCACGCACTCCAACACCCCACTCCCCGCACGACCGCACCGCCAGGAAGCCACCACGATGAGTAAGACCTCCCGCCCCGCGGGTTCCCGCCGCAGGCGCCTGCCCGGAACACCGGCAAACCGGTGATGCCCCGCGACATTAAGGTGATGTTGGTCGCGGCCTTCCTCATCGCCCTCGGCTTCGGCCTGGTGGCCCCGGTCCTCCCCAGTTCGCCACCACGTTCGACGTCGGCGCGACGGCGGCTGCCGTGATCGTGAGCATCTTCGCGTTGATGCGGCTGGTCTTCGCCCCGCCGGCGGTGCGCTGATCGTCCGGCTCGGGGAACGGCCGGTGTACGTGGCGGGCCTGCTGATTGTCGCGGCGTCGACGGCGGCCTGCGCCTTCGCCCAGGACTACTGGCAGCTGCTGGTCTTCCGCGGCCTCGGCGGCGCCGGCTCGGTGATGTTCACGGTCGCCTCGATGGCCCTCGTGGTCCGGCTGGCGCCGCCGGAGAGCCGCGGCCGGGTTTCCGGCGCGTACGCCTCGGCCTTCCTGATCGGCAATGTGTGCGGGCCGGTGGTGGGCGGCCTGCTGGCGGCTTCGGCCTGCGGGTGCCGTTCCTCGTCTACGCGGCCGCCCTGGTGCTGGCCGCCCTGGTGGTGCAGACCCAGCTGAGCCATGTGCCGGCCGGCTCCCGCCCGGGCGGCAGCACGGCGCCGGCCATGGAACTGCGCGAGGCCTTGCGGGACAGCGCGTACCGGGCGGGGCTGTTCTCCAGCTTCGCCAACGGCTGGGCCACCTTTGGCGTGCGGATGGCCACGGTGCCGCTCTTCGCCGTCGCCGCCCTGAACGCGGGACCGGAATCGGCGGGCTGGGCCCTGGCGGTGTTCGCCGCGGCCAACGCGGTGGCGCTGACGTTCTCCGGCAAACTCGCGGACAGTCTGGGCCGGAAACCCTGATGATCTCCGGCCTGCTGGTGACGGGCATCGCGACGGCGGCCATCGGCTTCACGCACGACCTGCTGTGGTTCCTCGTGGCCACGGCCGTGGCAGGCATCGGCTCGGGCCTGCTGGGTCCGGCCCAGCAGGCGGCCATGGCCGATGTGATCGGCAACGAGCGCTCCGGCGGCCGGGTGCTGGCCATCTTCCAGATGACAGCCGACAGCGGCGCGATCATCGGCCCCGTGCTGGCCGGGCTCCTCGCGGACCGGCTGGGCTACGGCTGGGCGTTCGGCGTCACGGGCGGCGTCCTGGTGGCGGCCGCCGCCGGCTGGCTCCTGGCCCGGGAGACATTCAAGCGTCCGTCCTCCTGAGTCGCGGTCGGCGGGCCTCCCGGCATTGGCTAGGCTGGGTGCAAACCAACCACAACTGCTGGAGAATCCGTCATGCCCGATACTGACAATCCGCCCAACGGCACGGAGCCCGACTCCGCCAGACCCCGCCCCTCCCGCAAAACCGCCAGGCTGCGCCTGATCGGGGTCATCGCGGCCCTGGCGGTCGTTGCGCTCATCGCCGTCCTATTCACCGTGTCCGGGAATCCCAACCCGGCCGCCGGGAATCCCACGCCCGCGGCCACGCCGTCGCAGACCACTGCGCCGGCCAAGGTGCCGGCCAAGGCGCCGGCCGTCAGCTACTACAAGCAGACTCCGCCTCCCGCCGGCTCCCCGCTGGAGAAGGTGGATCCGCTGGAGCTGACCGTCAAGAACGAGCCCGTGGGAACCACCCTGAACAAGGGCACCGTGGGAATTTCGCTGGAAGCGACCGATCTGGCCGATCCCACCCTGAGCTCCGCCAACGCCTCGATGGTGACGCTCCTCAAGGACTCCGACGACACCGTGCTCCGGTTCGGCGGCAACGCGGTCGACCGCCGGTTCTTCTGGACCTCCTCGGGCGAAGCGCTGCCGGCGGACTACAAGGGCGACAAGGCCCACCCCGCCAGGGTGGTCACCCCGAAGGACCTGGAACGCGTCGCCACCCTACTCAACGCGACAAACGCCAAGATCAGCCTCACCGTGGACCTGGGACACTACAACCCGGCCCGGGCGGCGGACATGATCAAGCACGCGTCCCGGATCTTCGGCCCGCGGCTGCTGAGCTTCACCGTCGGCAACGAACCGAACGGGTTCGCCTACACGAAACTGCGTCCGGCCAGCTACGGCATCGAGGAATACGGCGTGGAGCTCAAGGCGTATGCCGAAGCCATCCACGCGGCCGCCCCCGGCGTCGTGATTTCCGGGCCCGGCGTGTACGACCAGAAGTGGTGGAAGCCGTTCATCGACGCCGAGCTGCCGCAGAAGAAGGTCCTGTCGTTCCACAACTACCCGCTGTTCAGCTGCAACGACTCGAAGTCGAACGCCTTCCCCACCATCCCCAACCTGCTGGGCCCGGCAACCCACCAGCGCGCCGAGGACTACCAGAAGCACGCCCTCGAGGCCGCAAAATCGGCCGGGCTTGAGACCTGGCTCGCGGAGACGGGCATGTCCGCGTGCCCCGGCTCCAACCAGACCACCAAAACCCATTCAACGGCCCTGTGGGCCGTGGACTACGCGTTGAATGCCGCCCGCCTTGGCATCACCCGGCTCGGCTTCCACAGTTCCATGCTGACCTGCAAAGGCGGGCCGCCCATGTCCGTGATCTGCAGCGGCGGCGCCTACCTCAAGCCGAACGGCGAGATGGCCCCCGTGCCAACTACTTCGGCATGGCGATGGTGGCCGACCTGGAGCCGGGCAAGTTCCTCGGCCTCGACAGCAAGGGCGGCGGGCTGTCCAACAGCTACGCGCTGCAGAACAAGGACGGCAGCACCACGGTTGTCATCGTCAACAAGAACGACCCGGAGAAGGCGGCCCAGACCCAGGTCACCCTCGAACTGCCCGGGCCGGCGCTGACGGGAACCATGACCCAGCTGTCCGGGCCCAGCTACGCGGCCGAGGACAGCACGGTGATCGACGGCGCCAAGTCCGATCCGACTCCGCTCGCCGGGCGTGCCACCGTTGAAGGTTTCAAATACGGTTCACAGACCCAGACCTTCAAGCTGACGGCCGGAACGGTGACGGTGCTGAACTTCAAGCACTAGGCACCATAAACCGCTGGCTCCCAGTTGTTGTCGTTTCGACAACAACTGGGAGCCAGCGGGTTTAAGACGGTACTGCTGCTTTAGAACGGTACTGCGGCTTTGAAACGGTACTGCGGGGAGGTTAGTTCAGGATGGCGTCGACGAAGTTCTCGGCGTCGAACGGGGCGAGGTCGTCCGCACCCTCGCCGAGGCCGATCAGCTTGACCGGGACGCCCAGCGACTTCTGGATGGCCACCACAATGCCGCCCTTGGCCGTGCCGTCCAGCTTGGTCAGCACGATGCCGGTGATGTTGACCACCTCGGCGAAGACCCGGGCCTGGTTCAGGCCGTTCTGTCCCGTCGTGGCGTCGAGGACCAGGAGCACCTCGTCCACCTCGGCAAGCTTCTCGATGACGCGTTTGACCTTGCCGAGCTCGTCCATCAGGCCGGTCTTGTTCTGCAGGCGGCCGGCGGTGTCGATCATCACGACGTCGACTTCCTGGTCGATGCCTGCCTTGACCGCCTCATAGGCGACGGACGCCGGATCCGCGCCGTCGACGTCGGACTTCACCGTGGGGACGCCGACGCGCTGGCCCCAGGTGGCGAGCTGTTCGGCGGCGGCGGCGCGGAACGTGTCCGCGGCGCCCAGCAGGACATCCTTGTCCTCGGCGACCAGGACGCGGGCGAGCTTGCCCACCGTGGTGGTCTTGCCGACGCCGTTGACGCCCACCACCAGCACGACGGCGGGCTTGTCCGCGTGGCGGTCCACCTTCAGGCTGCGGTCCATCGTGGGGTCCACCAGCTTGATGAGTTCCTCGCGCAGCAGGGCCTTGACCTGCTCCGGGAGCGGGTCCCCAGCACCTTGACGCGTTCGCGGAGCGCGTCCACCAGCTGCAGGGTGGGTTCGGTGCCGAGGTCGGCGAGCAGCAGCGTCTCCTCCACCTCGTCCCAGACGTTCTCATCGATCTTGTCCGCGGAGAGCAGCGCCAGCAGGCCCTTGCCCAGGATGTTGTTGGACTTGACGAGGCGTTCGCGCAGGCGGATCAGGCGGCCGGCCACCGGCAGCGGCGTCTCCACCGGAACGGTTTCCAGGCCGGCCACGTCGTCCGGGACCTCGACTGTTTCCAGGCCTTCGACGTCGGCCGTGTCCGGGGCCGTTCGGTCCGGCGCCGGTGCCGGCGCGGGGCGATCCTCAAGCAGGGTACCGCCGCCGGCGCGCGGCTCCACGGGATCGTTCGCGTCACGCTTTTCGGGGTAGTTGGTGATGTTCTTCCGGGTCTTCATGAGGACCGGAATCAGCGCACCGAGAACCACCAGGGCGGCGAGAATGGGCAGAAGAATAGGGAGGATGTCGTTCACTCCCCTAGCTTCTCACAAACCGGAAAGCCGTCGCGGAGCCCGGAAAATGGGGGCGGGCGCGCCCGGACCGCGCCTCAGACCTGGGCGCCGAGGCGCTGGCTGATGACGGTAGAGACGCCGTCACCGCGCATGGTGACGCCGTAGAGGGCGTCGGCGACTTCCATGGTGCGCTTCTGGTGCGTGATGATGATGAGCTGGCTGGATTCGCGCAGTTCCTCGAAGATAGTGATGAGCCGGCCCAGGTTGGTGTCGTCCAGGGCCGCTTCCACCTCGTCCATTACGTAGAACGGAGAGGGCCGGGCCTTGAAGATCGCGACGAGCAGGGCCACCGCGGTCAGGGATCGTTCCCCGCCCGAGAGCAGCGAGAGACGTTTGATTTTCTTGCCGGCCGGGCGCGCCTCCACCTCGATGCCGGTAGTGAGCATGTCCGACGGGTCGGTGAGGACCAACCGGCCCTCGCCGCCCGGGAACAGCCGTGCGAAGATCCGGACGAACTGCGCCGCGGTGTCCTCGAAGGCCTCGACGAAGACCTTCTGGACGCGATCGTCCACTTCCTTGATGATGTCCAGCAGGTCCTTGCGGCTGGATTTGAGGTCTTCGAGCTGGGTGCTGAGGAACTGGTGGCGTTCCTCGAGGGCCGCGAACTCCTCCAGCGCCAGGGGTTGACCCGGCCCAGGGCGGACAGGTCCCGCTCGGCCCGTTTGAGGCGCTTCTCCTGTTCCTCCCGGACAAAGGGCTTGCCGGCCACGATCTCGCGGCCGTCCTCGTCCACCGGGGCGCGCAGCGCAGCCCACTTGTCCCCCGATTCCCCGGCCGGCACGGGAACAGGCTGGTCCGGGCCGAAATCCGCTACGAGCTGGTCGGCAGTCAGGCCCAGCTCCTCGACGCTCCTGAGCTCGAGGGCTTCGATCCGGAGGCGCTGCTGGGCGCGGGCCAGTTCGTCGCGGTGCACGGAGTCCGTCAGTTCGGCCAGCTCGCGGGCCAGCGCATCGTTGCTGTTCCGCACGGCGGCCAGCTCCGCATCCATCTGCTCCTTGCGTTCCTCGGCGCTGTCGCGCTCCTGCCGGGCGAGGTCCACGGACACGTCGATGAAGCCGATCACCCGGCCGACGGCGGCGGAAACGGCCGCGGCGCGTTTGGCCTGCAGCCGGCGGCGGCGGGCCCGTTCGGCCGCTTCCTCGCGGGCGCGCCGCTCGGTGGCGGCGGCGCGTTCGAGCGACGACGCCCGGTTGCGGGTGGCGGTGAGCTGTTCCTCGGCGCTGCGCAGGGCCAGCCGTGCCTCCATTTCGGCGCTGCGGGCCAGCGACGCCGCCAGGGCCAGGGCATCACGGTGTTCCGGGAGGTTCCTCCTCGGCCGGTGCTTCCTGCACGGCGGCCAGCCTGGCCTCGACCGCCGTGAGCGCTTCCTGTTCGCTGACGATGTTGGCCTCGGCCCTGGCGAGGAGGCGGCCAGCCGCTCGCTTTCGCCGACGGCGCTGCGCAGCACGGAGTTCAGGTGCCCCAAGCGCTCGGCGACGGCCGCCAGCCGGGCGTCCGAATCGTGCAGCCGTTCCAGGGCGGCGTCGGCGCGGTCCTGCGCCGCGGCGCGCTTGGCCTGCGCGGCGGCGAGGGCGAACCGCTGGCGTTCCAGCTCGGCGGTCACGGCGGCAAGCCGCGCGGAGGCGTCGTCGACGGCGGCCTGCACCTCGATCAGCGAGGGCGCCTTCGCGGAGCCTCCGCTGACCGTCAGCGCGGTGAAGACGTCCCCGGATGTGGTCACGGCGGTCAGGTCCGGACGCGCCGCGATCAGTTGCGCCGCGTCATCCAGCCCGTCGACGACGGCGATCCCGGCCAGCAGACCGGACAGCGGCAGCCCGGAGGCATCCTCCGCGGCGGATGCCGGGCCGGATGCCGTGACCAGCTGCACGGCCCACCGGGCGTTCCCGGGCAGCTCACCGCTGAGTTCCCCGCCGGGAGCTGCCGGCACGGAGTCCGTCCCCGCGAGCAGCAGGGCAGCCCGGCCGGCGTCGTCGTCCTTCAACCGCCGGACCGCGGCGGACGCGGCCCCGCCGTCCTGCACCACCACGGCATCGGAGGCGCCGCCGAGGGCCGCCGCGATGGCGGCCTCGAAGCCGGGTTCCACCGTGATCATGGACGCCAGGGAACCGAGGACCCCGGGAATCCCGGAGCCGAGGACGTGGTCCGAGCCGTCCTTGCGGTTCAGGCCCAGCTGGAGGGCGTCGCGGCGGGCAATCAGGGCGCCACGCTCCCGCTCGCCGTCGCGCTCGGCCGCTTTCAGGGCGTCAATCTCCGTGATGATGGCGTCCAGCGCGTCGCTGGCGTCCTCGTAGTCGGCGTCGAGCGTTTCCTCGCCGTCCTCCACGCCGGCCACCTGGGATTCGAGGGCGGTGAACTCACTCTGGGCCTGCCTGCGGCGCTCCTCCCCTGCCTTGAGGGACTCACGGAGCCGGCCGACTTCCGCCTGCGCCGACTCCACCCGCGAGCGCGCGGCGCCCACCTGCCCGGCCAGTTTGGCCAGGCCTTCGCGGCGGTCGGCGGCGGCGCGGAGCAGGGACGCGAGGCGCCTGTCCTCGGCGGCGGCGGCGTTTTCGGCATCCTGCTTCGCGGCCGTCGCGGTGTCCAGGGCGCTGCGGCTCTCCAGGATCTGGTGCTCCAGCCCGGCCTGTTCGGCCCGGACGCCGGCAGCCTGCCGGTCGAGCTTGTCGGGGTCGCGGCCGGAATCGGGCACGGCGTCGGAGGCCCCCAGCAGCCGGCGCCGCTCCTCGGCGAGCGAGCCGAGGAGCGCAGCCGTTCCCGCCCGGCAGAGAGCTGGTACCAGTTGTCGCGGGCGGCGCTGAGCTTCGGCGTGGCCTCTGCGGCGAGCTGCTCGAGGCCGGCCTGCCGCTGCCTGCCGAGCTCAAGTTCCTGTCCGACGACGCCGCGTCTGGCTTTCAGTGCGGTCTCGTCGGCCACGTCCTGGGCCAGGGCAGACTGCAGCTGGACCAGGTCGTCGGCGAGCAGGCGGGACCGCGCGTCGCGGACCTCGAACTGGACCGTCTGGGCCCGCCGCGCGACTTCCGCCTGCTTGCCCAGGGCGTGAGCTGCCGCCGGATTTCGCCGGTGAGGTCGCTGAGCCGTGCGAGGTTGGCCTGCATGGCTTCAAGTTTGCGGACCGTTTTTCCTTGCGGCGGCGGTGCTTGAGGATGCCGGCGGCCTCTTCGATGAACCCGCGCCGGTCCTCCGGGGTGGCGTGCAGCACCTTGTCCAGCTGCCCCTGCCCCACGATCACGTGCATTTCCCGGCCGAGCCCGGAGTCGGACAGGAGTTCCTGGATGTCCAGCAACCGGCAGCCGGCGCCGTTGATCGCGTATTCCGAGCCGCCGGTGCGGAACAGGGTGCGGGCAATGGTGACTTCGCTGTAGTCGATCGGCAGGGCGCCGTCGCTGTTGTCGATGGTGAGGGAGACGTGGGCGCGGCCCAGTGGCGGGCGGCCGGACGTGCCCGCGAAGATCACGTCCTCCATCTTGCCGCCGCGGAGTGTTTTGGCACCCTGCTCGCCCATCACCCAGGACAGGGCGTCCACCACATTGGACTTGCCGGAGCCGTTTGGACCCACCACGGCGGTGACACCTGGTTCGAATTCGAAGGTTGTCGCCGAAGCGAAGGACTTGAATCCCCGGACGGTCAGGCTTTTGAGGTGCAAGGTGTTTCGGTTCTCCTGGCTGGCGGAAACGGCTGTTCCTGCCCTAAATCTACCGCCACCACACCAAATTCAGCGGATTTAGGCTTTTCCCAAGGAAATCCTTTGGAGCGCTTCCGAACCCGACCATAGGCTGGCGCGAAGAGTTGCTGAACACAGCTCGGGCGGCGGGCTCACGCCGGCCTGACGTGGCAGAACGCAGTTGGTTCCGTGTTCTGTCTGGGGCGCATGGGGGCGCGTGGCCGGCAGCTCGATGTAGGGACAACTGGAAACTTGGTTGGCTGCCCCGGGGGTGCGGCACTGGGACGGCGCATGACGTGCCGGCCCGATACCGACGCAGCGCTCACTCAGGAGTTCACATGTCCGATTCTGCAGCCGGCCGCACACTGAAAGCGCTCCAGCGGGTCGCCGCCCCGCTGGCGTTGGCCCTTGTGGCAGCGCTCTTGCCCGTTGCGGCGGCGCCGGCATTGCTGCCCGCCGCCAACGCGGCCGATCCCTGCTCCCCGCTCCTGAACGCCGTGGCCTGTGAGAATTCAAAGCCCGGCAGCCCGCCGTCGGAATGGGACATCACGGGCGCTGGCGACCCGGACATCCAGGGGTTCTCGACCAGCATCAGTGTCAATGCGGGCCAGCCCATCAGCTTCAAGGTGGACACCAACGCGGCCAGCTACACGATCGGGATCTACCGGACCGGCTGGTACCAGGGACTCGGAGCCCGCAAAATTGCCGACGTCACGCCGTCCGCTTTCCGGCAGACCCAGCCGCAGTGCCTCTCCGACGTCACCACGGAACTCTACGATTGCGGGACGTGGGCGGTGTCCGCGACCTGGCAGGTCCCGGCGGAGGCCGTCTCCGGCGTCTATGTTGCCCTGCTGACCCGGCCGGACACCGGAAGCCAGAGCCACATCACCTTCGTGGTCCGCTCGGACGGGAGCCGTTCCGACGTCGTGTTCCAGACCTCCGATACAACCTGGCAGGCCTACAACAGCTATGGCGGTTCGGATTTCTACCAGGGCGCCGAGAACGGACGGGCCTACAAGATCAGCTACAACCGTCCGGTCAACACGCGCGGCAGCATGGACGGCCGCGACTTCTACTTCAGCAACGAGTTCCCGCTGGTCCGCTTCCTGGAGAAAAACGGGTACGACGTCAGCTACCTCAGCGGGGTGGACACCGACCGGAACGGCGCGCAGCTGCTCAACCACAAAGTGTTCCTGTCCGTGGGCCACGACGAATACTGGTCGGGCGCGCAGCGGGCCAACGTGGAGGCAGCACGGGACGCCGGGGTGAACCTGCAGTTCCTCTCCGGCAATGAGATGTACTGGCGGACCCGGATGGAGCCGTCACCCGTGGACGGCGCGGCCGGCCGCACCATCACGTCCTACAAGGAGACCTGGGCCAACGGCAAGATCGACCCCGCCACCGGGTGGACGGGGACGTGGCGGGATCCCCGGTACGCCGCCCCGGCCAACGGCGGAGGGCAGCCGGAGAACGCGCTGACCGGGACGCTCTACATGTCCAACTACACGGACCTGCCCGTCACGGTCAGCGCCGCCGAGGGCAAATCGCGGCTGTGGCGCAACACCTCCCTGGCGACGCTCGCCGCCGGCAGCTCCGCGGAGCTGGCGCCGCACACCATCGGCTACGAATCCAATGAAGAGCTGGACAATGGGTTCCGGCCCGCGGGGCTGATCCGGCTTTCCACCACAACGGGGCCAACCCCGCAGTACCTGCAGGATTTCGGCAACTCCGTCCTGCCGGGGACCACCACCCACAGCACCACCCTGTACCGGGCGCCCAGCGGCGCGCTGGTCTTCTCCGCAGGCACGGTCCAGTGGACGTGGGGCCTGGACCAGGAGCACGACGGCGACGGCGCGCCGGCGGATCCTCGGATGCAGCAGGCGCAACTCAACCTGCTGGCCGACATGGGCGCCCAGCCCGCCACCCGCGACACGGCACTGTCCCCGGCGTCGGCCAGCAGCGACACGGCCGGTCCGTCCGTGGCGATCTCCTCCCCGCCGAGGGAACCACCGTCCCGCACGGAACGGCCGTTACGGTCTCCGGAACGGCCGCCGACGCCGGCGGCATCGTCGCCGGCGTCGAAGTGTCCACCGACGGCGGAACCAGCTGGCACCCGGCCCAGGGCAAGCAAACCTGGACCTACTCGTACATCCAGAAGGGCCTCGCCACGGCCACCATCCGGGTGCGCGCCGTCGATGACAGCGCCAACATCGGCGCCCCGTCCATCCGCAACCTCCAGCTCACCGGACCGTACTCGGTCTTCGGCCGGCAGGTGCCGGCCGTGCCGGATTCCCAGGACGGCGGGGCCTACGAACTCGGGTTGAACATCACCCCCAGCGTGGACGGCTTCATCACCGGGGCCCGCTTCTACAAGAGCGCCGCCAACACCGGAACCCACACCGGTTCGCTCTGGAGTGCCACCGGCCAGCGGCTGGCGACGGCAACGTTCACGGCGGAAACGGCGTCCGGCTGGCAGGAAGTGCGCTTCGCCCAGCCGGTTGCGGTCTCCGCCGGGCAGAAGTACGTCATCTCCTACACCGCACCGAACGGCCATTACGCCACCAAGGACTACCAGTGGGCCAGCTTCGGCCTGGCCGACGCGCCCTGACCGTCGCCGGCGGCTTCGGGAGCGCTCCGGCCGGTGTGTACGCCTCGCCGGGTTCGTTCCCGGCAAACAGCTACATCAACGGCAACTACTTCGTGGACGCCCTCTTCGACACGGTCGACACCTCCGACCTGACAGCCTCCGGGCACTGGCCGCTGGACGGCTCGTCGAGTGTCCCGCAGGCCACAACAGTGGGGGCAGTGCTGTCCAAGGCCGTCGTCGCGGACAGTGTGAAGCTGACCGTGACGGCGGACGGCGCGCCGGTCCCGGGCGCCACCGGTTACGACCCCGCCACGCGGAAAGTCACCTTCACCCCCGACGCCGGCCTGGAACTCGGCACGGTTTACGCGGCCGCGCTGAGTGCCACGGACGTCAGCGGCGGCCCGCTGACCAGCGGCACTACGTGGCAGTTCACCACGGTGCTGTCTCCGCCCACGCCGGGAAGCTGCCCCTGCAGCTTCTATGACGACGCGGTTGTCCCGGGGATCCAGGAGGTCCGGGACGGTACGCCGCTGACACTGGGAGTCCGCTTCTCAAGCACTGCGGCAGGGACCGTCACGGGCGTCCGCTTCTACAAGTCGGCCGGCAACACGGGCACTCACACCGGCACCCTGTTCACCGCGGCCGGCGAGCAGCTCGCAACCGTCACCTTCGCCAACGAGAGCTCATCCGGCTGGCAGGCGGCCAACTTCAACCAGCCCGTGGCCATGGCGGCGAACACCGAGTACATCGTGGCGTACAAGAGTCCTACGGGAACCTACTCCGCGACCGTGAACGGCTTCGGATCCGGGCTGAGTGTCGGGAACCTGAGGGCCGGTTCGGACGCCGGTGCCTACTCCTACACGAATGACTTCCCGGGTGCCCGCTCCGGCGCCAGCTACCTTGTGGACGTGGTGGTCCAGTACCCGGATGCACCGTTCGTGGCCGGCGCGCAGGCACCGCTTCCCGGGTCCTCGAGCGTCGCCTTGAACACCACGGTGTCCGCCACCTTGTCCAAGCCTGCTTCGGATGCGGCGCTGACCGTGACCGGCCCGGACTCCGCCGAGGTTCCGGGCACGGCCGCCTACGACGAGCCGACGCGCAAGGTCACCTTTACGCCGTCGTCCCCCTGGCGGCAGCCACCACCTACACGGCAACACTGACCGCCACGTCGGCGACGGGTCAGCCGCTCGGCGGCGGCACATGGACCTTCACCACCGTTCCGGCCCCGCGGCCCGACGGCGTGTGCCCCTGCTCGCTGTACCAGGACACCGTGACGCCCGGATTGCCGGAATTCAACGACGGGGTGCCCCTGACACTGGGTGTGCGGTTCGCCAGCGACTCCCCGGGCCAGGTCACGGGCATCCGGTTCTACAAGGCGGCGGGCAACACCGGCGCCCACACCGGGGCCCTGTTCACCGCCGACGGGCAGCAACTGGCCGCCGTCACGTTCACCGACGAGTCCTCCTCCGGGTGGCAGACTGCCTCCTTCAGCCAGCCGGTGGACATCGCGGCGGACACCGAATACGTGGCCGCCTACCGCTCGCCCAACGGAGTCTATTCGGCGGTACCTGGCGGTTTTGGCTCCGGAATCACCAGCGGGCCCCTGCGCACCGCGTTCGACTCCGGTGCGTACACCTACAACGGCGACTTTCCGTCTTCCTCCTCGACCGCCAGCTACCTCGTGGACGTGGACTTCGTCGCGACGGTGCCGCCGCTCACTGTGACTGCCCAGATGCCGGCGGCCGATTCCGTCGGCTTCCCGCTGACATCGGACCCGTCGGTGACTCTCTCGGCGCCCATCAAGGCCGGCTTCACTTTTGACCTGTCAGCCGACGGCGCCGCCGTCGCCGGCACCTCCGCCCTTTCGGCGGATGCCAAAACCATCACGTTCTCGCCGGCCCAGCCGCTGCCGGCCGCCACCGTGCTCTCCGCCAGCGTCGGCAACGTCGTCTCCGCCCGGGGCGCCACGCTGGCACCACTCACGTGGCAGTTCACAACGGCCAATCCCGGCGGCCCAGGGCAGTCGCTGTTCGGCCCCCTCCTCCCGGCAGTGCCCGCCGCCGGGGACTCGTCGTCCGTGGAGCTCGGCACCGCCTTCTCGGTGTCCGCCGCGGGACACGCCACCGGCGTGAGGTTCTACAAAGGCGCCGGCAACACCGGAACACATGTCGGCTCGCTGTGGACGGCCGCCGGGGAGCGACTTGCCCAGGTGACGTTCACGGACGAGACGGCCACCGGCTGGCAAACCGCCCTGTTCGCTGAGCCCGTCGCACTTGAGCCCGGGCAGAGCTACGTCGTGTCCTACCTGGCCCCGAACGGGGCTACGCCTACACGGCGGCGTTCTTCGCGGAACCGTGGATCAACGGCCTCCTGACGGCCCCGGGCCCCAACAACGGCCGGTACGAGTACGGGGCGGCGGATCCGTGCCGTCGAACTCCTGGAACGCCACCAACTACTTCGTCGACATCCTCTTCGCCCCCGCCGCCCCCTGACCCGCACGCATCCGTTGCTCCGTAACGGCCCTTTTGAGGCTCGAAAACGGCGGTTACGGAGCAGTCGATACCCTTGACCATGATCAACGATTCCCTCGAGCTGTTCGTGACCGAAGCGCTTCCCGCGGCTAAACGGGAGACAACCGCCTCTCAGCCCGCACGGCGGGGCGCATGATGGCGGGCCACTTGACCGTGGTCACCGGCGGGAGCCGCGGAATCGGCGCTGCGATCTGCCGCCGGCTAGCGGCAGAGGGCACGACGTCGTGATCACCTACCTGCGGGACCGCGATGCGGCCGACGAGGTGGCCTCGGATGTGAGACGCCTGGGTCAACGGGCCCTCGTCCTGCAGACCGACACCACCGCGGAACACTCCGTCGTCGAGCTCTTTGATCAGGCCCAGACCTTCGGCACCCTGACGGGATTGGTGAACAACGCCGGCTCGGCATCTGCAGTCGGTCCGCTTGAGGACAATAGCCTGCAGGCGATCGGCCAGGATCTCAACGTGAACCTGTTGGGCGTGATCGCCTGCACCAAGTACGCCATCGGCCCCATGAGCCAGGCAGGCGGCGGCTCCATCGTCAACATCTCCTCCGCCGCCTCGACACTGGGCGGCGCCGGCACCTATGTCCACTACGCCGCGGCGAAAGCCGCCGTCGAAGCATTCACGGTCGGCCTTTCCAAGGAGCTCGCCGGCAAGAACATCCGGGTGAACGCTGTCGCTCCCGGGACATTGTGGACCGACTTCCATCAGGACCCCGACCGTCCGGCGAAGATCGCACCAACAATCCCGATGGGCCGTGCCGGACAACCGCACGAAATCGCGGGAGCCGTTGCCTGGCTGCTCTCCGACGACGCAAGCTACGCCACAGGCGCAACGATCCGCATAGCCGGCGGGCTCTGACTACAGACCGGTTTGCATCCGCTGCTCCGTAACGGCCCTTTTGGCGGCTGAAAACGGCAGTTATGGAGCAGCCGATGGAGGGGACGGTCAGCGGATCACGGACGGCGACCAGGCGTGCTCGATGTAGATCGACGAACGGGACGTCGGGTTGGTGTTGATCTGCCAGATGTCGCTGTCGCCGGCGGCACCGTCGCGGGCGAGTCCATAGAGGAGCGTCTGGTCGTCGAGCCATTCGATCTGGTCATCCACGCTGCGCGGCTCGGACAGCACGGTTTCCTTCCCGCTGGCCAAATCGAGGTACGCGACGCCCCAGTGCGCGGCCAACGGACCCCGGTGTTCTTCTTGTAGGCGATCCGGGTGCCGTCCGGAGACAGCGACGGGCACTCGACGCCGTCGTGGACTGCCGTCAGGGTGCGGGCCGAAATGCTTCCCTTGACCAGCCAGATGCGGCCCGACGATGCCGCCGTCGCATAGAACGTGTCGCGCTGCCCCGGGGCGAAGGTGACGCCCCAGATGTTGCGGTCCGCCGCGGTGACGCGGGCGCCGTTGACCAGGAGCGCGAAGTCCTCAAGGTTCCCGGCGACGGTGCCGCCCTGAACCGACGCGATGGAAGTCGCCGTCGAGAAGCTCCCGTTCCCGTAGGAGTGCCCGGAGACAAAGACCGTGGTGGCGACGAGGGAGCCGTCCGGACTGATCCGTGTCCGGCTGGGGATGCCGGGCAGGGACCAGCTCCCGGCCTGCCGCCAGTCCGGGGTCAGCATCACGGCTTCAAAGTTGGTGACCAGGCCGCGGTTGGTCTTGAGGCAGACTATGTGCTGCAGCGTGCCGTAGACCCGGTCGCAGGCCACGGCCGCCAGGGACCGCTCACCGGCAGGGTCCGACAGCGGGACGACGCCGATCGTCCCGTAGCCCTGGCCGGGCGCCGTGTTGCGGAACAGCACCGAGGCTTTGTCCAGCACGGCGGCGCTGGAGCCCACCCGTACTGTCGACGCCGCCGTCCGGCTCTCCTGGAAGCGCCCGAACGCTGTCGCGGCGTAGGCGCCGGCAGCGGCGATGACCAGCATTGTGACCACCAGCAAAATCCCCCAGCGCGCCCTGCTCACCGCGGCGGTCAAGCTGCGGCCCTCTGCAGCATCCCACCGCGCAGCATGAACCAGGACGCCACGACGCCGGCGGCCAGCAGGGCGCCAACCACCAGCATCGCCACGGCTGGGCCCAGGGCGAACCACAGGACACCAAAGCCCACGGAGGCCGTCATCCGGCTGAGGGCCACCACGGTCTGTGCGGCGCCGAGTCCGGTGGCAAGTTTGTCCGGCGGGGTCAGCTGGCTGGCCAGGGCCGCGAGCACCCCGTCCGTCGCGGCGTAGAAAGCCCCCAGCAGCACAAGGCAGGCCAGGGTCGCTCCGAGTCCCCCGACCGGTGCCGCGGCCAGCAGATAGCAGGCAATCAGCGCGACGTGCCCAAGGATGAAGACCCGCGCCTTGCCCCAGCGGTCCGCGAGGCGGCCCAGTGGAATGGCGAGGAGCAGGAACACCACGTTCGTGCCCACGAAGAGCAGCGGGAACCACTGCACGGCAAAGGAGTCCCTGTCCTGCAGCACCAGGTAGATGAAGCCGTCCCCCACCGTCAGCAGGCCCAGCAACCCCGCGGCAGCCAGAAGCCTGCCCAGGCCCGGCTCGCGCAGCAGGCGCCAGCGGAATCCCCACACAGGACCGGGTTCGCCGGCCGGAACCTCCCGCGCCTCCACGTTGTCCGCCGCAGACTCGCCCGCCGGGCCCTCGCCCGCGTCTGCGGTGTCCCTCTCCGCTTTGTCCTTCTCCGCTTTGTCCTTCTCCGCTTTGTCCTTCTCTGCTGTGTCCTTCGGACGGGTGCTCAGGTTCGGCACCAGGAGGACCAGCACCGCGACGCCGATCACGGCGAACGCCAGCGAGACCACAAAGACGGTGACGTAACCGTTGGGGATCAGCATGAGGATGAAGAAGGCCAGCAGAGGGCCGCCCGCAGCACCGATGTTGTCCAGCATCCGGTGCACCCCGAAGTGCCGCGCCAGGTATTCGGGCTGGGCGGACACCGAGATCAAGGCATCGCGCGGGGCCGTGCGGATGCCCTTGCCAATGCGGTCTGCCGTCACGACGGCGGTCAGGGCCCAGAATCCGCTGGCGAACAGCAGGCCGATCCGGGCCACCATGGAAAGCCCGTAGCCTGCGACGGCCACACGTTTGGGGCGTCCGATGCGGTCGGAGGCATACCCCGCGGCGATCCGGACAATGGCGCTGGCACCCTGGTTGATGCCGTCAAGAATTCCAAACGCAATGGTGGACAGGCCCAGGAACGCGGTGATGTACAGGGGCAGGATTGCGGAGACGGATTCGGACGAGACGTCGGTGAGCATGCTGACCACACCCAGCCAGAGGATGACCGGCGAGAGGCGGAAGGGCTGTGTGACGGGTCCCGCCGGGGTCCAATCCGCCGGCCGCTGGTCCTTCTTGCCGCCGTTGCGGTCCGACATGGAGATGTACACGGCGCTATCCCCCGGCCGCCACGTGCAGATTTCCCAGGAGCATGAACCGGGTGCCTCCCGTGCCCGTCGTGGAGGCTGTGAGGGTCACGGAGTCAGTACCCCGGCCGAACCGGAGGGCCCTTTGTCCCTCGGCGGCGGGGACGGGTTCGGACCAGAAACCCCGGCTGCCCAGGACCTGCTGGAAGTGCCCCGCCACCGAGTCCTGGCTCAAGCCCACGATAGCGTCGGCGGCCACCTGCAGGGTTCCGTCCGCCGGGGAGACCGACGTCGTAACAAACACCGTTCCATCCGGAAAGGGGAGGACATCCGCGGGGTATCCGTCCACCACCTTGCCCTGGGCTGATGCCGGCGCCGGCAGGGGCGCGCTGATCAGGGCAGCCGGCGGTGAGGGCACGGGCAGCCCGGAGGGTGGCACTGACGGGGGAAGGACTTCGCGGCCCGCGGGCGCCGAGGCCGGGCTCCCAGCGGATTCTTCGGGCGAGGCTGCCGTTCCGTCGCCGGACCCCGGAGCCCCGGCGGCCCCCGGACCGGCACTGGCGCCTGCGGTTTGCGGGCCGCGGCCCGCCAGCGGCGCGGCCTTCGACGCCGGGGGCGGATCCGTCGTCATCTGGTCCAGCACGACGGCGGCGCCTCCCAGGAGCACGGCGAGGCCAATCCCGGCAAGGACCAGCCGCTTGGCTTTCACCGGCTGTCCCCGGCGCGGACGCAGGCATCCGCTAAGACCATGGTTGTAATTCCCCTAGCACCCATCGCCACAGTCTTTCAGCGGGAGGAACGGCTGCGTAAGAGTAGGACTACCTGTTTAATAGGCGTCCGCTACCAGCGCCCGTTCCGGGGCCGGGGCTGGCAGACCGGGCAGGTGTAGGAGGAACGGTTCATGAACTGGTCCCGCCGGAGGAAGCTGACCCGGCCTGCCTGGGCGCAGCGCGTGCATTCCTTGCCCTCGCGACCGTAGGCGTTGAGGGACCGGTCAAAGTAGCCGGACGCGCCGTTGACGTTGACGTACAGCGAATCAAAGCTGGTGCCACCGGCCGCCAGCGCGTCGGTCATGACCTCGCGGGCGGCGTCGAGGACCCGTTCGGCGTCCCCCGCCGGAGGGTGTCCGTGGGCCGGGCAAAATGCAGCCGGGCCTTCCAGAGTGCCTCGTCCGCGTAGATGTTGCCGATCCCCGAGACGAGCCCCTGGTCCAGCAGGGCGCGTTTGAGCCCGGTTTTGCGGGCGCGGAGTCGGCGGTAGAACTCGTCGAAGGAGAAGTAGGGGTCCAGCGGGTCGCGCGCGATATGCGAGGCTTCCTCGGCAATGAGCGGCAGCGGCGTTTCGGCGAGTCCGCCAGGACCGCCGTCGGACGTGGGGATCAGCGAGGTGAGGAACAATCCGCCGAAGATCCGCTGGTCCACAAACCGGAGCTGCTCCGGCATACCTTCGGCAGCGCTGAGGCGCAGGCGCACTTTCAGGTGTTTCTCGTCCGCTACCCCGGCGTCCTGCATGAGGAGCTGGCCGGACATGCCCAGGTGCGCCATGAGCGCCACTGCGGGGACGGCATCAGCTTCCCCACCGCGGTGATTAGCCTCGGGGGTGTCTGCCAGCGGCATCCACAGGAATTTTCCGCGCCGGACCACGTCCAGGACCCGGGCGCCCTCAAGGTTGCCGGCGAAGTCCTCCGGGCCCAGTGCGTGCCGGCGGATGGAGCGCGGATCCACCACCTCAACAGCGGTGATGGTCCGGCCCCGCACCCAGCTCACCAGACCGCGGCGAACCACTTCGACCTCGGGCAGTTCAGGCACGGTGCGTGCCTAGGCGCCGGTCTGGGAGCGCAGCTGCTGCGCGCTGGGCGCAGCGGATCCGGCGGACGGCGTTGCGCCCGGCCCGGCTGCGTCCGGCGTAACTGCCGTAGAACCAGCCGACGGCGCCGACAGCCTGCGCCAGGCATCCGCGGCAGCTTCCTGCTCGGCTTCCTTTTGGAGTTGCCCGTGCCGGTGCCGTAGTCGTTGCCGCCGATGCGCAGAACCGCTTCGAAGGTCCGGGCGTGGTCCGGGCCGGAGCCCTCCACGGCGTAATTGATCGTCCCCAGCTGGCGGCTGGCCGCCAGCTCCTGGATGCTCGTCTTCCAGTCGGTGCCGGCGCCGAGCGCGGCAGCGTCCTTCAGCAGCGGCCCGATCAGGCGCATGACCAGCTGGCGTGCCGTCTCGATGTCGTTGGAGACGTACGTGGCGCCGATCAGTGCTTCCATGGTGTCCGCGAGGATGGACGCCTTGTTCTTGCCCTCGGTGAGCTTTTCGCCCTGTCCGAGGTAGATGTACTCCCCAGGCCGATGCTGCGGCCGATGCCCGCGAGAGCCCGGGTGCTGACGACGGCGGACCGGCGCTTGGCCAGGTCCCCTTCGGGCAGCGTGGGGTTGTCACGGTACAACGCGTCGGTGACCGAGAACCCCAGAATGGAGTCGCCCAGGAACTCGAGGCGTTCGTTGGTGGGGATGCCGCCGTTTTCGTAGGCGTAGGAACGGTGTGTGAGCGCAAGACGAAGCGTCCCGGCGTCAATAGTGACACCGAGACGCTTCAGAAGCTCTTCAGTTGAAGACATCTTAGTCAGCCAGTTGGCGGATTAGACGTCTGCGACCTTGCGGCCCTTGTATTCAAGGAACAGCGCGGTGCCAGCCGAGTCGGTAACGACCTTTGCCTGGTGCGGCAGGCTGTACGTGACCTGGCCGTTCTCGACAGTCTTCACCAGGTGGGGGCGGTTGCCTTCCACTGGGAGCGGCGGGCGCGGGTATTCGAGCGAGACATTTTCCGCTTCGGGACAGCCACGGCTAACTCATTTCTCTCTAGTCCAACACTTACAAATCAGTTTTGCCGGTCAGGCTTAGCCAAGTCAGCTAGGGCAGCCCAGCGAGGATCTACCACCTCGTGGTGATGCCCCGGCTCGTCTTCCAGGCGAACTCCACATTCGGAGCAAAGGCCCTGGCAGTCTTCCCGGCACACCGGCTGGAACGGCAGCATGGTTACAACTGCGTCCCGCAACACCGGCTCAAGATCGATCAGATCGTGCTCGACTCGACGTTGCTCTTCTTCGTCTTCTTCATCCGAGAACTCAGCGTCCTCGTAGAAGAAAAGTTCTTGCACATTGACCTCGAGGTCATACGCAAGGGGATCCAGGCATCGGCCGCATTCGCCGGTTACTTCGACGTTCGCGGTACCTGATACCAAAATTCCTTCGTGTACGGCCTCCAGCCGCAGGTCCAGCTCGACATCCGAACCTTCCTGCACGCCAATGAGTGCCACACCAAGATCACTCGGTGCGGGTACATGTTCCGTCAGCGTCCGCATGCTTCCCGGACTGCGTCCGAGGTCCTTGACGTCGAACGCCAAGGGCGAACTAGCATCTCGTTTAATGAGAACTCCTGTTGAACATATGACCGACGTACCATCTTAGCCTGATCTTCCGGACGGACTCAAACCGGGGACACGCCGGCGGTTCGCACCGCGGTCCGGCCCCGGAAAGGGCCGCGCACCGGCAGCAGGCCGCCGAGTACCGATCAAGCTTACCCTCTGCGCGGCTGGTCCCGGACCGGCTCGCCCGCGTGCAGCCGTTTCAGCACGGAGCGGGGCACAAACTCGGACACGTTGCCGCCCAGGGTGAACACTTCCTTGATCAGGGTGGAGGACAAGTGGAGGTAGTGGCTCTCGGCGGGCAGGAAGACCGTTTCGACGCCGGTGAGCTGCCGGTTCATCGTCGCCATCGGCAATTCGTAGTCGAAGTCCGAGGAGGAACGGAGTCCCTTCACAATGGCGGACACGCCCCGCTGGCGGCAGTACTCGGCGAGGAGTCCCTCACCCACCGGCTCCACCACAATGCCACGCAAGGAGGCCAGGGTTTCCTGCGCCATGTCGATGCGCTCCTCGAGCGTGAAGCGGTATTTCTTGGCGTAGTTCGTGGAGACGCCCACAATGACCTCATCAAAGAGGCCGGCGGCCCTGGCAATGACTTCCAGGTGTCCGTTGTGGATGGGATCAAAGGAGCCAGGGCATACGGCGCGTCTCATGCTCCGAACCTACCGTATCGCCGCCGCAGCCCGGGATAACATGACTGAATGTCAGCATCGAACCTTCCCTTCACCGTGTCCGGAGGCGTGGTCCTCGTGACGGGCGCCGCCATGGGCATGGGCCGTCTGTACGCCCTGCGAGCGGCCCGCGAGGGCGCCGGCGTCGTGATTCTCTGGGACGTCGACGCCGACGGCCTGGCGAATACCGCCGCCGAGGTGACCGCGCTCGGGGCGCGCGCCGTGGTCCGCCAGGTGGACCTCGCCAGCCGCACGGCCATCGCCGAGGCCGCCGCGGAGTGCACGGCGGAAGGTCCGCTGACGCTGCTCATCAACAACGCCGGCATCGTCCGCGGGGCGCTCTTCTGGGACCACAGCCCGGAACGGGACATCGCCCTGACCATGGACATCAACGCGCTGGCGCCGATGTACGTCGCCCACGCGTTCCTCCCGGACATGATGGCCGACGCCGGCCGGCCGCGCCGGATCCTCAACATCGCCTCCGCCGCCGGCACCGTCTCCAACCCGCGGATGAGCGTTTACGCGGCGTCCAAGTGGGCGGTGATCGGCTGGAGCGACTCGCTCCGGCTGGAACTCGAGCAGCAGGGCTTCGGCCACCTTAAGGTGACCACGTTCTGTCCCAGCTACATCTCCACCGGGATGTTCGACGGCGCCCGCGGGCCGCTGCTGACACCCCTGATGACTCCGGAGGACGCCGTGGACCGGGCTTGGCGCGCCGCCCTCGCCGGACAGCCGCAGCTGATCGCCCCGGCGACGGCGCAGCTGGGCAAGGTCCTGCGCGGGCTGCTCCCGGTGCGGGCCTGGGACTTTGTGGGCGGGAAGGTCTTCGGGATCTACTCCACCATGGACAAGTTCACCGGCCGGGACCAGAAAGCGGGCACCCGATGAACTCCCCGACACCACTCCCGTGGCAGCGGACCGCGACCGGCGCCAACCTGCTCTCCCCCGACGGCACCCTCGGCGTGACGATTTTCGAGGAGATGACCACCCTCGCGCTGCAGACCGGCGCCATCAATCTCGGGCAGGGTTTCCCGGACGAGGACGGTCCGGTGGAGATCAAGGCCGCCGCGCAGGCCGCCATCGCCGCCGGAGCCAACCAGTACGCCCCGGCAAGGGCATCCTGGAGCTGCGCGAGGCAATCTCACTGCACCAGGAACGCTTCTACGGCTTGACGCCGGACCCGCAGACCGAGATCATCGTCACCACCGGCGCCACCGAGGCCATTGCCGCCTCGCTGCTGGCACTGGTGGGACCCGGCGATGAGGTCCTCACCTTCGAGCCCTTCTACGATTCCTACGGCGCGATCATCGGCCTCTCCGGCGCCCGCCATGTCACCGCCCCGCTGCTGGCTCCGGACTTCATGCCGGACCTGGACGCCCTCGAAGCGGCGTTCAGCAGCCGCACCAAGGTGGTGCTGATCAACAACCCGCACAACCCCACCGGCGCCGTGTTCCCCGCGAGGTGCTGGAACGCGTCGTCGAGCTTGCAACCCGGTACGACGCCGTCATCATCAGCGACGAGGTCTACGAGCACCTCACCTTCGGTGTCCGCCACATCCCGGTAGCCACCCTGCCGGGCGCCGCGGAACGCACCCTGACCATCTCCTCCGCTGGCAAGACCTTCTCCTTCACCGGCTGGAAGATCGGCTGGCTCTGCGGCCCCGAACACCTCGTCTCGGCCGCCCGCACGGTCAAGCAGTTCCTCAGCTACAGCTCCGGCACCCCGTTCCAGACCGCGATCGCGGCCGGGCTGGGACTGCCGGACGAGTTCTACACCGGCATCGCCGATACCCTCCAGCTCAAACGCGACATCCTCAGCGAGGGCTGCGCGCCGCCGGGCTGGACGTCTTCACCCCGCAGGGGACGTACTTCGTAAACGTGGACACCGCGCCGCTGGGCATCACCGACGCACTGGACTTGGCCCGCCGGCTGCCCGCGCTGGTGGGCGTCGCCGCCATTCCCGTGCCCGTGTTCTGCCACCCCGAGGGCGCCGAACGCACCCGGACCCTCCTGCGGTTCGCGTTCTGCAAACGGATTGACGTCCTGCAGGAAGCCGCCGGACGGCTCGCGACGCTCCGCGACCTCCTCTGATGGCTGACACCCCCGACGCCTCGCGCTTCCTCCGCACCACGGGCCAGCACGCCGCGATCGAGCCCGACGAGTTCACCGAGGGCGGCTTTGTGCTCAGCATCGGCGGGGCGGAACAGTCGCACGTCAACCTGGCGGACCCCTCGGACATCTTCTACGAGTACCTGCGCAGGATCGGCCACGTGGTGGATCTCGCGGCGCCCTGGGGCGAACCCGTCACGGCGCTCCACCTCGGGGCCGGCGCCCTGACCCTCGCCCGGTACATCCAGGCCACCCGGCCGGGCTCCGTGCAGTACGCGGTGGAGCTGGAGCGGGAACTGCTGGACTTCGTGCTGCAGCAGCTCCCCTGCCCGACGGCACACAGCTGCACACCATCATCGGCGACGCGCGGGACGCCCTGGCGGAGCTGCCGCCGGAGCTGCGCTTCGACGTCGTGATCCTGGACATCTTCTCCGGCCCCGAGGCGCCGGAGCACATCGCCTGCACGGAGTTCTACCTCGAGGCGGCGGCGAAGCTGAGCGCCCGCGGGGTGCTGATCGTCAACGTGGGCGACGAACCGGGCCTCACGCTGGTCCGGAGCCAGGTGGCCGCGCTGCGCCGGGCGATGGCCGACGTCGCCGCCTTTGCCGAAGCCGGGATGTTCAGCGGGCGCTATCCCGGCAACATCATCCTGACCGGCACGCAAGGGCCCTGGCCGGAAGTGTGGACCGCGGCGCTCACCGCCCGCGGCCCGCACCCCGCGAAGGTGCTGTCCGGCGTCGGCCTCGACGAAATCTCGGACTAGCCGGGCTGGGATCTGGTGGTTGCGATCCTCCTGACCGGCATGTCCGGCGTCGGCAAGTCTTCGGTGCTGGCAGAACTCGCCCGGCGCGGCTTTGACACGGTGGACACGGACGACGGCGGCTGGATCCGGCGGGACGGTGGCGAGCCGTTGTGGCATGAGCCCCTAATGCTGAGGTTGCTGTCCAGTCCGCGGGAGCGTCCCCTATTTGTGCAAGGCACCGTCGCAAACCAAGGGCACTTCTATGACCGGTTCAACGCGATGGTGCTCCTCAGCGCGCCCCGCGAGGTGATCCTGGAACGCCTGCGCACGCGGACAACCAACGATTTCGGGAAGTCTGCTGGTGAGCGGGCGAAAATTATGCGCGACGTCGCGGAAGTGGAGCCGCTGCTGCGTGCCGGTTCCACGCACGAACTCGACACGAGGCGGCCGCTTGACGAGACGGTCGGTGCGTTGATCGCGATCGCTGCACTTAAGTAACCGGGCTGGCGCGAGGTGCGCCTGCCCGTATGAGGCCGTTCGTCGGCGTTACCGCCGTCGTACTTTTCAGTGCACCACTCGCGGGGTCCGGCGGATCATTCATCCCGTGCAATACCGCAGAGGCCCCTTTATTGTCGGTGGCTCGCGGGATCATAAGAGTGTGGAAAGCAGGGCAGGGTGGAGTGCGGAATGCCGGGAGGCGGTGGACGCCGTTACCGCGTCCGTTGCTGCGCTGGCTGCCCTAGTCAACGCAGCGGAGGACCAGGCTGATTCGCCTGATGCCGATCTGTTGCGGGAGCTGGCGGACGCCTGCCTGGACGGGATGGCCGAAATGGCGCGGCTGGAGGCCCGGTCCGCCGCGGTGAAGGTCCGGCTGGCCGCGGAGTACGTGAAGGTATCCCGGGCGCTGGCTCCGCCGGCGGCGTCGCCGCAGGAACGTACCGCGCAGGAGATGGCCGTGGTCGCCGAGGTCGCGTGTGTCCTGACGGTCAGTGAACGGTCTGCCTCCGCGCTCCTGTCCGACGCTCAGGCGCTGACGACGGCGCTGCCGCTGACCCTGGACGCTTTGCAGGCCGGGACGATTTCCTGGCAGCACGCCCGGATCATGGTCGATGAAACCGCCAGCCTTGATCCGGCCGGGGCGGCCGGGCTGGAGGCGCATTTCCTGGACCCCGACCTGCAGGATCCGGCCCGGGGTGCCGGGCCGGGGACCTGGTGCCGTCCCGGTTCCGCGCCAAAACACGCACCTGGCGCGAACGCCACCACCCGGTCAGCATCGAGGCACGCCACGCCCGGTGCGCCGCGGACCGGCGGGTCGAGTTCGTCCCGGACCGGGACGGCATGGCCTGGCTCAACGCCTACCTCCCGGCCGACACCGCGGCCGGGATCTGGGAACGCACCACAGCCGAGGCCCGGGCCCTGCAGGGCCCGGACGAGCCCGGACCCTGACCCAGCTCCGCGCCGACATCGCCGCCACCTGGCTCCTCACCGCCGGACTGGACGATGGCGGTACCGCCAGCGGGACGGCCGAGGCCGGGACTTCCGACGGAATCGCAGACCCCGGCACCGGCCCAGCGGCGGCCAGCGACGGCGGCACCGGAACGGGCGGGATCGCCGGCGGACTGCCCGGAGACGGCCCGGGTGCCGGAGCGGGCGGGTGCCTGGGCGGGGTGTGCCGTCGCCGAGGGCGCAGGTCCTGGTCACCGTCCCGGTGATGTCCCTGCTGGGCCTCACGGATGAACCGGCGATGCTGGACGGGTACGGGCCGATCCCGCCGTCCATGGCCAGACGCCTGATCGCCGACGGCGCCGGCTCGTTCCACCGGGTCCTGACCCGCGGGACGGGGCGCCGCTGGAGATCGGCCGGACCAGCTACCGCATCCCGAGGCCCCTGCGGCAATGGCTCCGGCTCCGAGACGGAAAGTGCACGTTCCCGGGCTGCAGCAACCCCTCCCTCGATAACGAGGCAGACCACCTGCTGGCCTGGGCCGACGGCGGCACCACCGGCATCTCGAACCTGGGACAGCCCTGCCGCAAACACCACCGCCTCAAACACGGATCCGCCTGGACACCCACCGGCGCCAGCAAAGACAAACCGCCGGCATGGATCTCACCGTCAGGACGGACCTACCCCAGCGAACACCAGGACTGGGAACCACCCCACTGGCCCAACCAGGACATTCCCCCGATCCCGGGCGGGACCACGACCTGGAACCGCCCATGGACCCGTTCCCGGAGTGGTACCAATTCACGGCCGCGCATGCACTTGGGAATGTCAATGCTGCTTGAGTCCACCTGTCCGGCGACCGCAGTATCAACGGGGACCACATACTCCAAGGAGAGGGTGCGCCGCCTCGTTCAGAATTGCGGCTTCGCGGGGCCCTGGTTGCCCTGCAGTAGCATGAACGGCAGAGTGTGACACCAGCGCTGCGGACGGGACGGCCCGTTCGTTTCGATCGGCACGGGGACGGCCCCGTGGAATGGGGGTCAAGCCTTGGTTTCCTCTACTGAACGATCCGTTATCACGCCCGCCGCCACGGTACGCGTCGTGGTCGGTTGGGGCGCCGTTCTCGGATTGGTGTTTGCCGGACCCCTGCTTGAACCACCTGTTCCCACGCCGCTGCTAGTTACTGCACTCGCGCTCATCGTCGGAGTCGTTCTGGTCTGCGCCTTCGGAGTGGTCCATGAGGCTGAACATCTCGCCCACCGGCTTGGTGATCCGTATGGCTCCCTGGTGCTCACACTTTCGATTGTGCTGATAGAGGTGGTCCTCATTTCCGCTGTCATGCTGGGGCCTGGTGAGCACACCACCATCGCACGGGACTCCGTGATGGCTGTATCAATGATCATTCTCAACGCCGTGATCGGGCTCTCTGTCCTCGTCGGGGCGATCAAGCACGGCAACCTGGGCCACAACCGCACCGGCACTTCCTCGTATCTCGCCCTGATAGTCGTGCTCGTCTCGCTGGCTTTCGCCCTACCGACCTTGATCGGGCGGGAGGGCTCCTTTACACCCGGGCAGGCGATCCCTATCGTCGTGCTGACACTCGCCCTGTATGCCTTCTTCCTGTACCGGCAGATGGGCAAGCAGGCCGACGACTTCCGCGAAGTCGATCAACGCTTCGCCGCCGATCCTGCGACGCGCGGCAGCGGCGCCGCCGTTCAGAGCCGCCGAAACGTCACCCAGGTCATCGCAGAGCACCGCACCGAGATATTGCTGCGGATCACACTGCTTATCGTGACCGTCGTGCCCATCGTGCTGCTCTCGCATGACATGGCCACGCTCCTGGACTACGGGCTTGACCGCGTCGGTGCGCCGGTGGCCCTTTCCGGCATCCTGATCGCCATGATTGTTTTCCTGCCCGAGTCGATCACATCAGTGCGCGCAGCTCTGCAGGGTGAGATCCAGCGAGTCAGCAATCTGTGCCATGGCGCCCTGGTCTCCACTGTCGGCCTGACGATTCCCGCCGTGCTCATTATCGGCGCCCTCACCGGCCAAGCCGTCGTATTGGGCGAGTCGCCGGCCAACCTCTTGTTCCTTGGCGTCACTTTGATGCTGTCGGTGACAACGCTTGCGTCCAAGAAGGTCACTGCCATGCACGGCGCAGCCCATCTCGTGGTCTTCGCGGTCTACGGAATCGCCGTGTTTTCGTAAACCCCACGGCGAGGGTCTTCGCCCCGGCCGTGTTTAAGTAGCGCCCGTTCTCATTGACTAGTCGGCGTCGTCCGCCGCGCCGGCGTCCCGACTGTCGTCCGCCGAGGGCTCGTCCGCCGGCTCTTCCTCCACGCCGGGTTCGGCGAACCAGAGTTTCGTCTCCCCGTACTTCCGTTCCGCGAACCGCTCCATACCCTCCGGCCAGGACGGTTCCGGGGCCCGGGACGAGCGCTCCACAACGACGACGGCGCCCTCGGCCAGGTGCGGAAGCAGCTTGTCGAGCACCCCGGCCAGCGCGGGCTCGTCGAGGGGTAGGGCGGATCGAGGAAGACGAGGTCCCAGCGGACAGCGTCTTGCGTCCGCTCCAGAAACGATTCCACCTTGGACCGGTGCACGGAGACCACCTTGCGCCGCGCCACCGTGTTGACCAGGTCCGCGTTGCGCTGGCAGACCTCGCTGGCCTTGCCGTCGGATTCCACCAGGTCCACGGACTGCGCGCCGCGGCTGGCACTTTCCACGCCGAGCGACCCGGAGCCGGCGTAGAGATCCAGCACGCGGGCGTCGGCGATGACCTCGAAGGCGTCCAGCCGGGAGAAGAGCGCTTCCTTGACCCGGTCCGTGGTGGGGCGGGTCAGCGATCCGGGGACGCTGACCAGGGTGGTTCCGCCCGCGGCGCCGGCAATGATGCGGCTCATGGCCGTGCCCCTGGGACACATGCACGAATGCCTGGATTCTGTTAGCCGCGTTCAAGGAACGCCTCCTTTTCCGGATTGAGGTATTCGTCGATCGCCGCGGCCAGGACGGGATGGGCGCCCAGGGACGGGTCGGCGCCGACGATCTGCCAGGCGTCCTGCCGTGCCCGGGCGATCACGTCCTCGTGTTCCAGGACCCGCAACAGCTTCAGTGTGGACCGGCCGCCGGACTGGGAGGCCCCCAGGATGTCGCCTTCCCGGCGCAGTTTGAGGTCCTCCTGGGAGAGCTCGAACCCGTCGGTGGTGGCGGCCACTGCCTCGAGCCGGCGGCGGCTCGGGTGGCCCGGCTCCAGCGTGGTCACCAGCAGGCACGTGCCCGGCAGCCCGCCGCGGCCCACCCGGCCGCGGAGCTGGTGGAGCTGGGAGATGCCGAAGCGGTCCGCGTCCAGGATCACCATCAGGGTGGCGTTGTGCACGTCCACGCCCACTTCGATCACCGTGGTGGAGACCAGGACCTTGGTCTGGTTGGCGGTGAACGAGGCCATGGTGTCGGACTTCAGGACGAGGTCCTGCCGCCCGTGCAGCGGCGCCACGGGCACGCCGGCCAGCGCCGGTTCGTCCCGGAGCTGTTCGACGACGGCGGTCACCGACGCCAGTTCGCGCGCCCCGTTGTCCCCCTCGAGGTCCGCGGCGGTGGGTTCGGCTTCGCCGGGACTGAAGTCGCCGTCGTCGTCGGTGCCGATCTTGGGACAGACGATGTAGACCTGGTGGCCGGCGTCGACCTCTTCCCGGGAGCGGCTCCACAGCCGGCCGAGCCAGGCGGGGTGCTCGGCCAGCCCCACCACGTGGGTGGTGATCGGGGCGCGGCCGGCCGGGAGCTCGTCCAGGATGGAGGTTTCCAGGTCGCCGAACACGGTCATGGCCACGGTCCGGGGAATGGGGTGGCGGTCATGACCAGCAGGTGCGGGGGTTTGCTGGCCTTGGACCGGAGCACATCGCGCTGTTCGACACCGAAGCGGTGCTGTTCGTCCACCACGATCAGGCCGAGGTCGTAGAAGGAGACGTTGTCGCTGAGCAGCGCGTGGGTGCCGATCACGATCCCGGCGGTTCCGGACGCGGCATCCAGCATGGCCTGTTTCCGGGCCGCGGTGGGCATGGAGCCGGTGAGCAGCGTGACCTGGACCGCGTCGGACCCGAAACCGCCCAGCAGGCCGTCCCGCGACAACGGCCCCAGCGTACGGCGGATCGAATCGAAGTGCTGCGCGGCGAGGACCTCCGTGGGGGCCAGCAGCGCTGCCTGTCCCCCGGCGTCGACCACCTGCAGCATGGCGCGCAGCGCCACGATCGTCTTGCCCGAGCCGACTTCGCCCTGGAGCAGGCGGTTCATCGGCGAGTCCTGCGCGAGCTCAGCGGCCAGGGTCTTGCCGACGGCGGCCTGGCCGGCGGTCAGCGTGAACGGCAGCTGCCGGTCGAACGCGGTCAGCAAACCCTCCGCGGCGGGGCGCCGGGCGGTGGCCTCCTCGGCGGCGAGCTGGGCGCGGCGCCGGGCGAGAGCCGACTGGAGCACCAGGGCTTCCTGGTAGCGGAACCGGTCCCGGGCGCGCTGCCAGTCCGGAGCGGTCTGCGGGGCGTGGATGAGCCGGTAGGCGTCCGCGACCGGCAGGAACTTCTCCCGGGCCGCGACCTCCGCCGGCAGCGGGTCCGGCAGGACCTCCAGGTCCACGGTGTCCAGGAGCGTGGCGATGACCTTCTGGATGGACCAGCTGGTCAGCTTGGCGGTGGCCGGGTACACCGGGATGGGCATGGCGGCGAGCTTCTCCGGGTCCATGCCCGGGGTGTCCGGGTCCTCGTCCAGCAGCAGGAAGTCGGGGTTGGTCAGCCCCAGGGAGCCGCCGTACCGGGTGACCTTTCCGGAGAACATGGCGCGGCGCCCCGGCTGCAGCTCGGCTTTGGCCCGGAAACCGTTGAAGAAGCTCACCTTCAGGGTGCCGGGAAGCCCGGTCCCGGCGTCGTCGGAAATCACGACGTCGGTCAGCGAACCGCGGCGGGCGCGCATGGCCCGGGTGCTGCTGGAGACCACCCGGGCGATCAGGGTGACTTCCTCGTCGAGCGGGACCTCGCTGATGGGGGTGAGTTCGCCGCGGTTCAGGTAGCGGCGGGGAAGTAGTTCAGCAGCCCACCAACCGTGGTGATGCCCAGGTGCTTTTCAATGACGGCCGCGGAACGCTTGCCGATCCGGCGTTCCAGGCCCAGGTTCAGTTCGGCGCTGCCCGGTTCTCCACCGCCATGTGCAGCGCGGCCCAGTTCAGAGTCCATGTCCGTCCGGGTTCCGCGGTACCGCAAGCTCGCTCACGCTGATGTCCGAGGGCTCGCCGAGGGAACGGATCAGGGTCACGGCGGGACCTGCGTCCGGCACGTGGACGTGGACACGCCAGCGGTAGGCGCCCGACGCGTCGGGCGCCCCGCCCACCTGGCTCATGATGACGGAATCGCCCATTTCGTCGAGCCGCTGGCGCATCATGGCGGCGTCGAGCGGTGACAGCGTGATGGTGCACATGACTTCCACACCCTCGTCCCGCGGCATGGCGGCGTGGATGTGCGGGTCCTGGACGTCGTAGCCGTGCAGGCCGTCCAGGAGCTGGTCCTGGAGTTCCTCGCCCAGGACGGCGGAGCGCAGGCAGTCGAGGATGAGCAGCATCCCGACGCCGCCGGCGTCCACCACGTGGGCGGCGTGCAGCGCCTCCAGCTGGTCTTCGGTGCGGACCACGGCGGCGACGGCGGCGTTCACCGTGGCGTCGAGAGCCAGGCCGAGCGTGTGGTTGCTGTCGTCGCCGTCGTGCGCGGAGTCCACGGCGGCCGCGGCGCGGGCGCAGGCCTCCATCACGGACAGCATGGTGCCGGGGACGGGGTCGCTCAACGCCGACCAGGCCCGGATCTGGGCGCGGTTCAGGGCGGCGGCCAGCAGCGAGGCGGTCAACCGGTGGTGGCCGGCGAGGGCTCGGCCGCGGCGCCGAGGAACACGGCGAACAGGGTGCCGGAGTTGCCGCGGGCCTGCTCCATGGCGGCCTCGCCGGCCTGGGCCAGGACGGCGCCGACGTCGTTCAGGGCCGGATCCGGCGGGCCGAACGAATGCACTGTCGAATCTGCCGTGATCTGCGGCAACGCGGAGGTATCGACGCTCTGCAGGGCCGGGCGGCCGCGCGCACCGTCAGGTACAGGTTGGTGCCGGTGTCGCCGTCGGCCACGGGGAAGATGTTGATGGCGTTCAGGCGGTCGCTGTGGTTTCCAAGCGTTGTTTCTGCCTTGCTCAACCACCGCTTCATCGCTTGCGCGTTGGCGGTAATTTTAGTCTGCAAAGTGATCCCATCCCACAGTGTCAGCGGGCCTTCCCGCTATCTTGACGCCCGTGCCGTCCGTTGGTGCAGGGGCTTCTACCGAGCCTATCGCAGTGAAACCGTGAGGCAGCTGAACGTCCGCGGGAAATGCGGCGAGCAGTCCATGGTCCTCCCCGCCGCCCAGGACCCAGGTCATGGGATCCATGCCCAGCAGGTCGGCGGCGGCAGGAGCGGAACCGCCAGCTCCTTTAATACTGCCGGGTCCAGGTTGAGGACGGCGTGGCTGGCGGACGCCATCCGCTGGCCGTCGCGGACCAGCCCGTCGGAAATGTCCATCAGGGCCGTCGCCCCGGAGTCCCGGGCCAGGGGGCGGCCGCGAGCGGGGGCAGGGGCCGGCACTGGGTGTCCAGCAGCCCGCGCTGCTCCCGGCTCAGGGCCTCGACAGGAGTGTCCGATTCCAGCAGCGCGAGACCCGCCGCGGCGCGGCCCACGGTGCCGGCCAGCGCCAGGGTGTCCCCGGCCGGGCGCCGGAGCGCAGCACCGCCGCCTTGCCGCCGAGGGTACCCAGGATCGCCACGCTCACGGCCAGGTCGCGGCCCCGGCCGAGGTCGCCGCCGGCCACGGCACAGTCCGGGGCGCCCAGCTCGCGGATGGCCGCCGAGAGACCGTCGGCGAAGTCTTCCACCCAGGCCACCCGGGTTTCCGACGGCATGGTGAGGCTGACGACGAGGGAGGTGGCGCGGGCGCCCATAGCGTTGATGTCGCTGAGGTTTTGCGCGGCGGCTTTCCAGCCGACGTCGTAGCCGGTGGTCCGGTAGCCGTTGTTCCACTCGAGCCGGAAGTCCTGGTCCGCCACCTGGGTGTCGATGCTGAGGACCGCCCGGCCGTCCGGGGCGGCCACGATGGCGGCGTCGTCCCCCGGGCCCAGGATCAGCGACGGGTTGTGTTCCTGCCCGTAGTGCAAGCGGGGAAGATGCGTTCCAGGAGCTGGGATTCGGAGAGCTCAGCGACGGTCAGGGGCGGGGTGGTCAGCAGCGAGTCGGTCTGCAGTGGGTCGGTCTGCGGTGAGGAGTTCAGGGGCGGTTCGTTCAGTCGTTCAGGCACAGCCCTACGCTACCGCGACGGTCGGACGCCGGCGTCCTCCGGGTGTGTGCGCACGTCCCGCCCCAGGTAGTCCCGGAGTCTGGTGCGGGCCGGCGGCGGGTGGAAGCCCCGGGCCGCCAGCTTGCCCAGTTCGAGGGTGCTGTTCTGCGGCCTGGGGGCGGCGGACTTGTCCTTGAAGTACTCCGCCGTGCTGACACCGGTCACCGCCGTCCGGGCTCCCCGGTGAGTTCGTACACGTCCGCAGCGATGTCCGCCCAGGACTGGGGTTCGCCGTCGTTGCTGAGGTTGTAGGTGCCAAAGGGTGCGCCCGTTGTGAGCAGGTGGCGGATGCCGGCGGCGATGTCCTCCGTGAAGCTGAGCCGGCCGACCTGGTCGTTGACCACCGAGGGCTCCACCCCGCGCTCCGCCAGGGAGGCCATGGTCCGGACGAAGTTGCTGCCGTCCCCGATCACCCAGCTGGTGCGCACGATGTAGTGCCGGGGCACCACGCTGACCACGGCGTCTCCCGCGGCTTTGGTCTGGCCGTACACGCCCAGCGGTGAGACGGGCTCGGACTCCTCGTGAGTGGCGCGGGTGCCGTCGAAGACATAGTCGGAGGAGACGTGCACCAGGATCAGGTTGTGGTCGACGGCGGCCCGGGCCAGCCGGGCGACGGCGGTGACGTTGACGGCCCAGGCCGTCCTGCGGCCGTCGGGGGTCTCGGCAGCGTCGACGGCGGTATAGGCCGCTGCGTTGATGATCGTGGAGTAGTTCTTCCAGTTCCGGGCGGCGAAGGACGCGTCGCTGGCCAGGTCGAACTCCGCCCGGCCCGCGAACTCGACGGCGGCATCGCCGTCGTAGAGTTTCCGCAGCGCCTCGCCGAGCTGGCCGTCCGCGCCCACCACCAGGATCTTCTTCGCCGGCATCGGGACAACGTCGGCCAGGCGGGGATGGGCCTTGTCCTTGTCGGAGAGCTCAGCCTGCTCCAGGGGGATCGGCCAGGCGATGGAGGCCGTCTCGTCGGCGAGGTTCAGGAAGGTGTACTGTCCCTGGGCGTCGGCGGACCAGTGGTCGTTGACCAGGTACGTGTAGGCCGTGTTGTCCTCCAGCGTCTGGAACGCGTTGCCCACGCCGCGGGGGATGAAAATGGCCTGGCCCGGGTCCAGTTCCGCGGTGAACACGGCACCGAACGACGCCCCCTCGCGCAGGTCAACCCACGCCCCGAAGATCCTGCCCGTGGCGACTGAGATGAACTTGTCCCAGGGCTCCGCATGAATTCCTCGGGTGGTGCCGGCCTTCTCGTTGAACGAAACGTTGTTCTGCACCGGCCGGAAGTCCGGCAGGCCGAGGGCCATCATCGTCTCGCGCTGCCAGTTCTCCTTGAACCAGCCGCGGTTGTCCCCATGGACCGGCAGGTCGTAGAGGACGACGCCAGGAATCGGCGTCGTGTGCGCTGCGAGCTTTTTCGAGAACTCGATCGACATCGTCTACTGGCCCTGTTCCGTGTACTTGGCTTCCGTGGCGGTCTTCTGCGGGCGCCACCACTCCTCGTTGTCCCGGTACCAGGCGATGGTGGCCTCCAGGCCGGCGTCGAAGTTGGAGAAGCGCGGCGCCCAGCCGAGCTCCCGGCGGAGCTTCGTGGAATCGATGGCGTAGCGCAGGTCGTGGCCGGGCCGGTCCACCACGTGCTCGTAGGCGTCGGGGCCTCTCCCATGTGCTTGAGGATCAGCTCCACCACGTCCTTGTTGCTTTTCTCGCCGTCGGCGCCGATCAGGTAGGTCTCGCCGATCCGGCCCCTGGCGATGATGGCCAGGACAGCGGACGAGTGGTCGTCCGCGTGGATCCAGTCGCGGACATTCTCGCCCTTGCCGTACAGCTTCGGGCGGATCCCGTCGATCACGTTGGTGATCTGGCGCGGGATGAACTTCTCCACGTGCTGGTACGGGCCGTAGTTGTTGGAGCAGTTGCTGATGGTCGCCTGCAGCCCGAAAGAACGCACCCAGGCCCGGACCAGCAGATCCGATCCCGCCTTGGTGGACGAGTACGGGCTGGAGGGGTTATACGGCGTGCTCTCGGTGAACCGCTCCGGATCGTCCAGGTCCAGGTCGCCGTAGACCTCGTCCGTGGAGATGTGGTGGAAACGCTTGCCGTGCTTCCGGGCCGCCTCGATCAGCGTGTACGTGCCAATGATGTTCGTGTCGAGGAAAGGGCGCGGATCGTGGAGCGAGTTGTCGTTGTGGGACTCCGCGGCGTAGTGGACCACCGCGTCGCAGCCGGCAACCAGGCCGTCCACCAGGGCTGCGTCGCAGATGTCTCCCCGGACGAACCGGAAGCGCTCCCCGGGAGGCCGGCCAGCGACTCGAGGTTGCCTGCGTAGGTGAGCTTGTCCAGGACCGTCACATGGTGCCGCTCCTGCGTCATGACATGGTGGACAAAACTGGCGCCGATGAAGCCTGCGCCACCTGTGACGAGTAGTCGCTGCATGACTCAGACCCTACCTGTTGCGCTTGCCCCGAGAAACATAAAGGATGTGCCCATGCGCGGAATCATTCTGGCCGGGGAACAGGATCACGGCTCCATCCGATCACCTTCGGCATCAGCAAGCAGCTCGTCCCGGTCTATGACAAACCGATGATCTACTATCCGCTGTCCACCCTCATCCTGGCCGGAATCAGGGACATCCTGGTGATCACGGCGCCGCAGGACTCGGACCCTTTCCGCCGGCTGCTCGGTGACGGCTCACAATTCGGGGTCTCCATCACCTACAAAGTCCAGCCGTCGCCGGACGGGCTCGCCCAGGCCTTCATCCTGGGCCAGGAACACATTGGCAGCGATTCCGTGGCCCTGGTCCTCGGCGACAACATCTTCTATGGCCCCGGAATGGGTGCCCAGCTCGGCAAGTACGTCGACGTGGACGGGGTTCGGTGTTCGGCTACTGGGTGCACGATCCCGGGCCTACGGCGTGGTCGAGTTCGACGATTCCGGCCGTGTGCTGACGCTGGACGAGAAGCCCCCGCAGCCGAAGAGCAACTATGCAGTGCCCGGACTCTATTTCTACGACAACGACGTCGTGGAGATTGCCCGCGAGCTGAAGCCGTCACCCCGCGGCGAACTCGAAATCACGGACGTCAACAAGGCGTATCTTGCCTTGGACAAGCTGCACGTCGAGATCCTCCCCGGGGAACGGCGTGGCTGGACACGGGCACGTTCGACGACCTCAATGATGCGTCAAATTTTGTCCGGACCGTCCAGAAGCGGCAGGGCCTGATCATCGGTGCTCCGGAGGAAATTGCGTGGCGCCAGGGCTTCCTCAGTGATGAGGAGCTGCGGGCCCGGGCCGAGCCGCTGGCCAAAAGCGGCTACGGGTCCTACCTGCTCGGGCTGCTGTAGGCGGATCCCGGTCCCTGCCGCCGTCGGGCATGTCCCGGGAATCGTTTTCGCGGCGGCGCGGGCCGCGTGCGAGACTCTTACTCATGCCCCTGCCGCTGCCATCCCTGAGTCCCCGGCGGCTCGGATCGTTGCCTGGATTTCCGGGGCCGCCCTGGTCTGGCTGGTTCTGGCGGTTCAAGTCTTTGTGAACGTGGATCCCTTGACCGTGCACCGGACCGACGCCGTGATCATGCTGGGCGGCGCGGCGTCTGAACGGCTTCCGGTGGCGCAGCAGATGCAGCGTGACTACAACATCCCCGTCCTGGTCCTGTCCCATACGGACACGCCGGGCAATGTTGCGGCCGACACCGCCTGCAACTCGGCAGCCTTTCCCAGTATCCAGCTCCTGTGCTTCCAGCCCGATGAGTACGACACGCGCGGCGAGGCGCGGGCCATCGGCAAAATCGCCCAGGCGAACGGCTGGAAGTCCATCACGGTGGTGACGTCCAGCTACCACCTTTCCCGGGCGGAGCGCCTGATGGAGCAATGCACGACGGCGGACGTACAGATGGTGAACTCCCACCCCCAGCTGAGTGCGGGGCAGTGGCTGCGGCGGTTCGTCATCGAGACCGGCGGACTGCTGGATGTGTCCCTGCGGCCGGAATGCGCGGATCAGCCGGATCAGAACGTGTCCGACGCCGGTCGGGAAAACCCGGATTACCGCTGAGTGGCGGGTGCTTTCCCCAGGAGCTCTGAGATGAGGTCCATGTACTTTTCCGCCAGCTGCGTGTAGTCGGCGTGCTCCTTGACCCACTGGCGGCTGGCATCGGACCGGACCAGCCGTGAGCGGTCCGCGGCCAGTTCGCGCCACAGGGCGGCCACGTCCTCCGGGGTACTGGGCACAATGTCGCCGCCCTCGGCATCCTCGATAATGCGTGCGGCCTCACCCTTGACGACGGCGGTGACGTGGCGGCCGAGGGCCAGGACCTCGTAGGTCTTGGACGGGATGGTGGTCTCGAACGACTTCCAGTCATCGCGCAGCGAGACAATGCAGGTGTCCGCCGAGGCATAGCGGTCCATAACGTCCTGGCCGTGCAGCGACGGATGGAACGTGACGGGGGCGCCGAGTTCGGCGGCCAGTTTTTCCAGGGCAGGGCTCTGCGTGCCGTGGCCTACCAGATGCAGGTGCATGGCATCGCCCACCAGCGCGCTGGCGCGGATGACGACGTCCAGCCGCTGGCTTTCGCCGTGGTTTCCAAGGTAGAGCGCCTCGAAGACATCCCGCTCCGGCTCCGGGGATCCCAAGGACGGAATGGTGTCAACGTGGAGGCCGTTGCTCACGGTTTTGACGTTTTTCAGCCCGCGCGACCGCAAAGTGTCGGCGAAGCCCTCCGTCACCGTGACTACCAGGTCCGCACGCTTCTGGACGAACTCCACCGCCATTTCGACCACGCTCTTGACGCGCCCGCGCACCATGCGGGAGTCGCGGGCCAGGTCCGGCCAGGCGTCGCGCATTTCCACGATCAGGGGAACGCCCCGGAGCCGGGCCAGCAGGTACCCCGCGGCGAGGATCGGCAGGCTGGGGGCCGTGGCGATCACCACGTCCGGCCGGCGCGTCAGGAGGCCCAGGGGCACGGACATGGCGGCGGAGAAGCACTGGTCCAGCAATCTGGCCAGGTGCGAGTTGCCGTGCGGCAGGTACGGCACCCGCCGGATCAGCTCGGTGAACTGGCCCTTTTGCCGCCGGAAGGCGCGTCCTGCCACATCGGTGGGAAGTTCACGCTTACCTACGGGGAAGTGCGCCACCGGGGTAACGACGTCGAATTCCCAGCCGTTGGCGCAGAACTCCCGCAGCAGGGCTGTCCACCGGCGCTGGGGCGGGCTGTTCTCAGGCCAGTAGGAGTGTGCCAGCAGGGTCACGCGCGTGGCTCGGGGAACGCCCCATGTGATGTTTTCAACAGCTCCCCCAAAGCAAGTGCAGTTCGGTGCGGTGTGGTGTTCGTCATCGAACCTTGCGTGGGCACCGCCAGGAGACAGCAGCGCCAACGCGTAATCATACCTGTTCGTTCGGGTGCCGCTGCCGCACGCGGGATTGCGCGCCGCAGTTCCGCATCGTGTCCGACTTAGGGCGTTTTGGTGAGTCCGGCGTCCTGCACGTAGGAACCGAACGAATCGTCGGCCAGGGCCTTGCTGATGCCGGCGATCGCGGCGTCGTCGCGAAGGACAATCGACTGGCCGTCGGTCGAGGTGCCAATGCCAAGAGTAGGCAGCGTGAAGCTGACCACGTCGGAGCCGCGGACGTCGCGGAGCCCGAGGGCCAGGCCGCCGGCTGCCGCGGCGTCAAGCGACTCGTCGGTGCTGATGTACGGCGAGACGTTGTCCACCAGGCTGCTGATTTTCCCGGGATTGGTCAGCGTCTCGGCCGTGAGGAACTTGGTCATGAGGGCCTTCAGGAATACCTGCTGGTTCTTGACGCGCTGGTAGTCGCCGTCGCTGAACGCCTTGCGTTCGCGGACGAAGGCCAGCGCCTGTTCGCCGGTCAACTGCTGCTTGCCCTCGGCGAAGGAGAAATCGTTGGTGTTGAACGCCATGGGTACGTTGACGTTGACCCCGCCCAGGGCGTCGGTCATTGCTTTGAAGCCTTCGAAGTCGATGACGGCGACGTGGTCCAGCCGGGTGTCGAACATCCCTTCCAGGGTCTGCACTACCAGCGGGATGCCGCCCAGGGCCATGGCGGAGTTCATCTTGGCTTCGCCGTGGCCGGGAATCTCCACCCACGTGTCGCGCATGATGGACATCATGTAGATGTTCTTGCGGTCCGCGGGGATGTGGACCCACATCATGGTGTCCGAGCGCTGGTCCGAGGAGTCGCCGGCTTCCGCCGATCCCAAGGCCGCGGCCCGGCTGTCGCTGCCCAGGAGCAGGAGGTTGGTGGCACCTTCCTGGACCTTCGCGGGCGGCCGGCATCGTCCGGGAACGCCTGTTCAATTTTCTGGGACTTGGAGTTGAAGCTGCTGGCCAGGTTGAAGGCGTAAACCCCGGCACCGACGGCTACGACCAGAAAGAACGCCACGACGCCCAGGAGCACGTTCCGCGCGGTTTTTCTTGTTAGTCCGGGCCGCTGCGGCTCCTCGGAAGGAGCCCGGTTCTCGGCGACAAAGACCATGTGATGCTTCCCAACGTTTCCAACAGAGGACGAAATTGCTCGGCCCAGTATGTCACGGCGGCTTGGGAGAGCCCGTGTCGAGGCTGGCTCGCAAGCGGCATGGCCTTGGAGAAGTACGCGCTTCCGACCGGCCAAGCAGCTGGGGCAGTTTGACATCAGGCAGGTGGCTTGATCGAGGCCGCGCTACTTGCTGAATGCGCGGATCTGCGCGGCGGAATGTAAGAATTGATGCGGACGCGGTTGACGTTTCGACAGCCACGCAGAGTCCAGTACCACCGACTTAGCCCGATCAGCAGAGGAGGAGCCCGCGGTGACAGAACCCAAAGACGCTCCCCGTTGGTCGCGGCTCCGCGCCATCTGCGAAAGCGGATGCTTCACTCGGAAGTCCCGGACACCTTGCTGGTTCCAGACGCGGATCCCCTGCCGTTGGAGTCAGCACACGTCGCCAAACCGCAAAATGGAATCGTCTCGGCTCGGGTCCAGGCATATGGTCGTAAGCGGGCCGTGGCGCTATTGGCCGTGATTATTGTCTCGGTCAGCATTTTGGCGCTTGTGATCGCCCTAATTCTCGCGGGCTGAAACGCTTTAGGGTCGCCGAGTTTGCCGTGGTTGTCGCCCGAATGGCGTGATATCGCCTGCATCGATTCAGCGATTCATTGTCAGTTCCCGTAGCATCGTTGCCGACGTCGTCCACAAATCTTCGGGGAATACCCATGCCCAGCATCATGCCGATCTTCGGCACCCGGCCCGAGGCCATCAAGATGGCCCCGATCGTTGCCGCACTGCACGAGTCTGAGCTCTTTGACTGTGTCGTGACCGTCACTGGACAGCACCGCGAGATGCTGGACCAGGTCAACGAGCTCTTCGGCATTGTGCCGGACCACGACCTCAATATCCTGCAGCAGCGGCAGTCACTCTCGGCCATTATGACCCGGACCATTGACGGGCTGGACAAACTCTTCGCTGAGAAGAAACCTGACGCCGTGATTGTGCAAGGCGACACTACGACGTCGACCGCGGGTGCCATCGCTGCTTTCTATCACGGAATTCCCGTCGTGCACGTCGAAGCGGGGCTTCGCAGCGGAGACCTCTTCTCTCCGTTCCCGGAAGAGGCCAACCGCAAGATCACGAGCCAGATTGCAAGCCTCCACCTTGCTCCCACCAGCGTCAGCCGGGCCAACCTGCTCGCGGAAGGCATCAACGCCAGCGACGTCGTGGTCACCGGCAACTCGGTTATCGACGCCCTGCTGACGACGGTAGGCAAGCAGATCCCCTTTACGGACCCGCAGCTCGAGGAGCTCGCACGTAGCGGTCGGAAGATTCTGCTGGTGACTACCCACCGCCGCGAGAACCAGGGCGATGCCATGCGCGGAGTGGGTCGTGCGCTAGCGCGAATCGCGGACGCCGAACCTGACATGGTGATTGTCTTGCCCGCGCACAAGAACCCCGTTGTGCGCGAAGCGGTGCTCCCTGCCCTGGAAGGCAAGCCGAACGTTATCGTCACCGAGCCTCTGGCTTACGGCGAATTCACGCGTATGCTCTCGCTTGCGCACATCGTGCTTACCGACTCAGGCGGAGTGCAGGAAGAGGCACCGAGCCTCGGCAAGCCTGTCTTGGTGATGCGGGACAACACCGAACGTCCCGAGGCCGTCGACGCCGGAACTGTGACCCTGATCGGTACCGACGAAGAGCGCATTTTCAAAGAAGTCGACCGGCTGCTGCACGATCAGGACCACTTCGATTCGATGGCTAACGCGGTCAATCCTTATGGCGATGGCAGGGCTTCCGAACGGACCATCGCCGCGTTGGCGCAGCTGCTGAATATCGGTGACCGAATCGACGACTTCGGGCTGTGAGGCACGAGAGGCGCGGCGATTAGTACGCCACGCTTCACAACGGTGGACCCGCGTTAAGGACTGGAGAACTCTTGGTGCCGACAAATTTTAACCTCATGAAGGAAGCTGTCGTGCGGCAGCTCCCCAGGCCGCAGACGATTCCGCCCGATTGCGAGCGGAAAAGTTCTTCAGGGACGGCGAGATTGTCAGCGCGAGATTCGGAAATTCATCCTTCAACGACGGCGAAATTTGGGGCGACGCAACCAAACGATCGCAAGCGCGATTTGTCCACGGCTTCTTGTTCTTCTCTGACTGGCACGGGACAGTGCTCAGCGATCCGGCCGTAGCCCCCGAGTACGCGGCTTTCGCGCTGCACGTGGCCCGCAGCTGGGCGGCGGACTACGGTGACGGCACGCGGATGCCTGAAGTGTCGCACCATGACGAAACCACGGCGCAGCGGCTAATCCAGTTGATCTCCCTGCTCCCTCGGCTGAAGGACTTCGTCCCGCAGCACGACTACAACTGGTTGGCCGAGCTGGCCATGGATACTGCACGCCTGCTCGCGACGGACGATTTTCATGCTACGGGCAATAACCACGGGATGTTCCAGGACATCGCACTGCTCTATTTTTCGGTCATGTGCGACTTTGCCTCGCCCAACGAGCGCGAGGACTTCTTTGCGACCGCCACGACACGGTTGCACTCGTATTTTTCCTCATCGTTCACATCCGACGGTGTGCACATCGAAAACACGCCGACCTATCACCTCATGGTTTCCAAGCATGTCCACGGAGTGCTCGATATCCTCTCCAAAACAGGGCACCCTGATGCTGACTATTACGAGTCGCTGCTCCGGAATGCGGCCGAATACGCGACGCATGCGGTCATGCCAAACGGCATGTATCCGCCGATCAGCGACACGACCCAGCAGCTTGAAACCCGAGCAGCGCGACAGAATATTTTCGACAGTGCCGAATTCGCTTATGCCGCTTCTGCGGGAAAAATTGGCTCCAAGCCCGAACGGCGAACGCTGGTGCTGCCCGACTCCGGCTACGCCATCTACCGCAGCTCCTGGGGCAATCCGAAGGCTTCCTTTGCCTACTTCAGCGCGGCGTACAACGCGAACTACCACAAGCACTCCGATGACCTGAGTCTGTTTTTGCGCAGCGATGGCGTCGACCTATTGTCGGAGGCGGGCGCCTACGGCTACGACTACAAGGATCCGCTGACCAAATATGGGTATTCGTCCTATGCGCATAACTGCCTTGTTGTGGACGGTATCTCCCTGCCGCGCACCGACGGGTCGGCCCACCTCACCACCCTTGAAGCTCACGACATACGCACGGATGGCTACAAAGTCACGGGTCGCACCCGACGACTGACGGACACAGCTCATTCCAGAACTGTTGACATTCAGGAGCGGGATGGAATTCCCTACATCGATGTCTCGGACACGATCGAAAGCTCAGGGGAACACAGCTACGAACTGCTCTGGAATCTCGGCACGGACGTTGAAGCTGTGGTCCACGGACAAGGTTTTGAACTGTTCCATGATGGTCGCAAGGTCATGGATCTCCAGTTTGATGCGGACGTTCCCACCAAGGTTTCGCTTCATAAGGGAGAGATGCGGCCGAAGCCTCTCGGCTGGCGTTTTCCGCGCTTCGGCGAGGCCTTGCCTGCCCCCGTTGTCAAAATCGCATTCCAGGGCAGCCGCGCCCAGCTCCACACCCGAATCCGATTGGCCGATTTTAGCTATCTCGACCGGGGACTGAACGACAAATCGGCAGCCTGGCGGCGCAGCAACGGAAGCGTTGGGTTGAATTACCTCTCGGTACCGGCTAGCTCAGCCTCTGGCCAGGGAAACTCGCAGTCGTCTTCACAGCAATCCACCAGGCAGGCGACTTCACCTTCAACTACAAGAAGTCCGTTGACGCGTCCGGAGCGCACGCACTATACATCCTTGACGATTTCGGCGACCAAGGCGCTTACTACTTGGCGGACCACGGCGACCGGTCCATTTTCTCCGCGACTCAAGCGCTGATCGCGCAGGAGCTTAGCCGCCTCGGCCTGACTGCCAGGGACCTCATCACCGCAGGGTCGTCCAAGGGCGGGAGCGCTGCAATACTGCACGGCGCGGCAGCCGGAGCCGGACGCATCATTGTCGGTGCACCGCAGGTTAAGGTCGGTTCATTCCTCCGAGTCCCGCACCCAAACATGCTGCGCTTCATCATGGGGGACACCACCGAGGACTCGGTCACTGCACTCGATGCGGTGGTCTTCAATGCCATCGACGACATGCTCGATACGACCAGCCTGTCGATTCTGGTGGGCGAGGCCGACCACCACTACAAGAACCATGTTTTGCCCCTGAAGTCCTACGCTGAATCCCAAAAGAAGCAAATCGAGCTGACCGTTCTGCCGGGCCTCCCTCACGCCGAAATTGGAGCGGTGTACCGTCAATTTTTGACCGCGAATATCCAACAGGAGCTCACCGGAGCCGGCGAAGAGGCTGTCCCGTTCACGTTCGGGCGTTCGGGCGAGGATCCGGAAACACTATGCCTTGAGGTGCAGGTACCAGTCGGCTGGGAGTTGGCATCCCGGCTGTTTTGTGGGGCTGAGCCCGTCGCCCGGACCCTTACGGCGCCGGCGGCAAAGCACTGTGGAAGGGCATCCCCGCCGGCCGGTACCGGGCCAGGGTATTCCTGCGGCACTCCGAGGACGACGTTGTCCGCGGTTTCACCACTCCCTGGGTGACGCTCACCCCGCCCCATTCCACCGGTGGGGGCAGCTAGTACGCCGATGTAGTAAGTGCCAAGCTCTTGACCTGCGGCATCGAGAGCTTGACGATAGTCAGCGGTTGACCATCCGGTCCAGCCTCCGGGGCAGGGACCGCAGTGAGGAAGACCCTGCCGGCGCGCCAGCAAACCGGAGCACCAGAGTCTGCCCGCTGCGCCGGAGCACTGCCCGGTCCGAGCCCAAGCTCACCGAGGCATCGGTGACCCACTGCCAGACGAGGTCCAAGGGCTTATCCGAACGAATAACGTCTTTGATCACCATCGCGTTAGATCCGTGAGTGACGGAGCGGGTTGCCGCAGACGAGCCGGGGAACGCTTGACGAAGGTCCACCGCGGCGCTTGAAGTCGTGGGAGCCGTGACGCGTGCACTTGCCCCGGTGGGCTGGTTCACGCCTTGGACCATTAACGTCGAGTGGGCAGACGTTCCTGGCTTCCAGTAAGTCCACCGGGTCGGCTCAGAGTAGTACCCCGGCGCCGAGCCGTCCGGGGTACCCGGGTCGACCGACCACTGTACACCGCGGCGAAAGAACGAGACTGTTCCCAGGTCAAGATGGGCGTGGTTGGCGCTATTCACGCCCCTTTAAGTGTCGCGGTGCTCGCCGGGAGATGGAGCGCAGCGAGTCCCGTCTTTGAATAGACAGCGGACTTTTTGGGGGCAACACACCAGCTGGCGAACCCCACCACATGAGGTAGGCATCGGGCTTCTGCCTGAACTTGTCTGCCACCCAAGCGGACACGGCCGGGTCTTTCCGAACATACGCGTCCCAGGCCGGCATCAGCGGGCTGAGTTCCGCAGGACTAGCGTCGGCGAAGGGAGTCGGCCGGTTGTCAGGGTCCGTGCTGTTCATCGCATAGCCGGAAACTTTGGCCAGCGTGGGCATTTTGACCGGGATTATTGCGTAGGCGTTGGGCAAGGTCGAGTACAGCACCGAGATTGCCCGGCTCTGGTAGGTCCAATAGCCCGGGCCTTCCTGGGTACCACCGTCCGTCGTAATCAACCCGAGGGCCGGTTGGATGGATGTCAGGGCTTCTTTGGCGAGCGCAGCCGCGCGTGCCGGAGACTTCTTGAGAAAGACTGCGGCCGCCACAAAGTTGGCCGCATTGTGGATGGCGGCGATGTTCGTAGGTGCGTCGACGAAGTTTTCCCCGTCGGCATACAGACATGTCTGCGGCCCGAGCCATCGAACGAGGGCTGTCTCCTCCATGCCGGTTGATTGGGCCCAGTTAGTCGCTGTCGATGCTGCCAGCAGCAGGTGGGAGGACGACAAAGTGTCCATATCCTCGGGGCCGGCCGACAGTATTCCTTTAGCCTCCGAGGTCAGGACGTTGCGGGACGCGGTGTCGGAGCCGGAAAGCCAGCCATATCCCAGGCGTGCCACGCGTGGAACATAGGCATCACGCAGTTCCCCCAATGGCATGGTCCGGGACGCTTCTGCGGTCGCTGACCGAAGCATTTGGGCGTGCACAGAGCCCAACGCGGCATCGGCCGACTGCCGGGTCTTTGCACTAGCTATCAGTTGCTTCGACGTGCCAACGCCAGGACCGTCCACGGGAAGAACAGGGGTAAAGGCGGAGCTGGCCGAAGGCAATGCACAGCCGCCCGGGAATCCAACCCAGCCAGGCACGGCCGGTATTGGTCCTGACCCCTGTTGCAGCGTCGAGAGCCACGGCGTGGATTTCAGATCCGGTGCAGGGACAGCCTTCCCGATCACTCCCAGCTGTACCGCAGTGTCAGCCGCCAGTTGCGTGGTGAAGGAACTGGTTCTTTCCTTGGATCCTGAATAGGTACTCAGCGTGATGCGTGCCGCCGACAAGTCGCTCAGGGCCTTGGTGGCAACGCTTTGCTGCGCCGTCCGAAGATCAACCAAAATGGTGAGCTGCTTGGCTGCCTTGCGAACGGTCGCCGCTCGAGTGGCCTCGTCGCGGATCCGTGTTGCCACTGCGTCCATTGCTTCCTGAGTCTTCGCCGCGGTCAGCTCATCGCCAGCTGCCTTGAGCGAAGCGGTGCCTGACGCTATGGCGTCCTTGACCGTTAGCGCATTCCTTCTGGCAAGCTCTGCCACAAACGGACGGGCGTTGACGTAGTCCTGACCGGCAGCATAAGTGATCTGGCGCAGGGCTGCCCGCTGCTCGCTGAGCGTCGCAGCCGACGCGGGACTGGCAACTACTGCCCCAGCCAGGATGGCTAGCGTCGTCCCTGTCGCCACGGAGCAACATAGTCCCCTAAAACGGGCTCTCGAAGCCCCGCCAGGGCCAAGGGAGGCGATAGACTCTATCGGCGATTTCACTGGTAATTCTCCATTGCGGTAACGGGCACCCTGAACGTATGGGGCGCCGTGCCGGGCCCCACTAAGTCACGCGCGCTGACTAGGACAGTCGTACGGCGCCAAACTAGTCTATTTCTAGGACGTCCACGCAGGGCGGCAGCGATACGCAGTTTTGGCGCAGGATTGGCACTGGCGGCAAGACGGTTTCATCCCCACCCAACGAAAACGAGAATATGCAGAATATCGAACTTGAACTCGAGAACTTTTTTCAGCTGAGGGCGGCAATAAAGCCGAATGCAAAGCTCTATGCCTTCTACCTTTACTTGAACGACGAAGTGATTGAGCGGACACCCTACAGTGTTGAGCCCACTCACACGTTCCCGCTCGACAAGGCTGGGGTCTACCGGGTGAAGTGGTATGCCAAATCAGATTCTGGCGCTATCGATTCCGGCATATCCGAGCGCTTTCGCTTTGCGGGATTCAGTGACGCGCCGCGCCCCCAAGGCACGAGGGATTTCGCCGTTTTCGGCGTAACTCGCACAGCCGGTTTTGCCGCTCATGTGTTTTCGGCCAAGAACAACGTTGTCTGTTTTGTCGACCCCAGCGGCGAGTATCTGGGCAAGGAATTTTTGGTCGTCCTGTCGTTGGGTTGGATGATATACCCCAAGGCGCCCTCGCTATCGGTCACGAGGCGTATGAGCCTGACTACGGGGATTTGATGACCTTCACGCTCGCCAACGGGGCTGTCGACATTCTGTCCAAGGAGCTTCACAAGTTTAGCGTTATGGATCTCTACCGCTTGTCCCGGTCCGCGTACCTCGAGGGTTTTTCTGAGGGGCTAACTGCATCCAAACGTTTATCTTCAATAAGTTCAATTGTCGCGTTCCCTACCTGGCCACGATTGGTGAAGGGACTCGGCTGGGGATCGGTGGTATCGGAACAGTCATCCACCCGGATTCGATAATTGGGCGGGACTGCGTTATCGCCCAGAATGTCACCCTGGGTGGACGGGTTCGAGGGAACGGTACCCCGATCATCGGCAACAACGTATTCATCGCCCCCGGGGCCAAATGTTTTGGGGGAAAATCGGCAATAATGTCGTTGTCGGCGCCAATGCGGTTGTGCTGGACGAAATTCCAGACAACTGTGTGGTTGCGGGCGTTCCCGCTCGAATTATCAGCAGGGATATCGCCCGGTACACGGACTACACGGCTCGCCCCAGCCGCCGGTGAACTCCCCTGCCCCTGCCCTGCACGTGCGCAGGACAGGGGCAGCAGGGACTATCCCTTCGGACCTGCGGGGCCGGCCGGGCTTTCACCCAGGATGACATTGCTGAGGGCTGACAGCACCTCATGGGCTTCGAACTTGGACGTCACATAGTCCTGTGCCATGCCCGCAGCAGTAGCCCATGACGCGTCGTCTAAGGATCCGATGAATTCGGCAAGTTCGCGCACGTCGGCATGCAGCCAGGATGTCGGGTAGATCTGGTCCGCCCCCGGCCACGCAAGGCTGGCAGGCAGGGCGCCAGAGGCGGCGCCGTCCGGCAGGGTCAGGTGGAAAGATTCAAAGTCGCTCAGCGACAGCACCACCCCGATCTTTCGGTACCAGGCAGCCATGTCGTCGCCCTGGGCATCAAACGTCACTGCGCCCATGAGGAGCGGATCAGTTTCGATTCGACGATACTGCTCAACGTAGAAGGACATTTCGTCGGGGCGGTTGGCCATCCAGGGGAAATCTTCAGGGCGTTTGCCCTTGATGAAGAGCCGGTAGCGGTCGTCCCGCATCCGGAGAATCCTCAATACGTCCAATGCCTTGTCCAGCCGTTTGCGAGCAGGAACAATCCCGACAAACCCAAGGTTGAACCTGGCGTCGGTGATTTTGTCCTGCCGAAGTTCCACCGTGTCCACCGCATTTGGAATTACGCGGCTTATGCCACGGGGGACATTGTGATCCCGGACGGCCACCTCGAGGATGTGCCTTCCGACGAACACAACGTCGTCCATGGCCGCGTACGAAACATCCTTGACGAAAGGTCGAAAGATCTCCTGGAGATGAAGTCGCGTCACCAGACGCTGGTGTGAAGATTTGTTCTTCGAATACCACACGGCATTGCCCAGGGTCCATTCACAGAAGATGACATCAGCTTGGGCAAGCAAGCGCTGGCTCTGCTCCTCGTCGTGTTTGTTGTGATCCAACCACTTGTCGATCGTGACGCTGTGGCCCAGAGCCTCAAGGTTGGAGATCAGTCCGGTGGCAAATTTTAGGTCGTGCCCCGCAATCAGGACATTCTTTGGCTTGCCGAGAGGCCGCTCCTCCGATGGCTGGTCCATTGAGATGAGGTCCCTCCGGAGACAGAGCGGGCCATCATTCTGACTGTCATCGAGTGCTCTGAGCCGCGGAGTTCCCGAATCCGCCGAGCCGCGACGGGCTAGCCCGAGGCCTGGAATGTCCAGATCGTCACCAGATATGGCGATGGAACTCCAGGTTCCGAAACTGGTCGCAGTGAGCATGTCCTCAAAAACGGTTCGATCATGATGCCCTGTTCCGGGTAGCCCGATAAACGGGAGTCCCGCCTCTCGCGCCAGCCTGACGGCATCGGCGAAACCATTTACGAGCTCCACGGGAAGTTCCGTGGACGTTCCGCTGTCTGTGGAGTAAACACGAACCGGTTGCACGGTCTGCATAGCGATTACCGAAGCGGCTTCGGGAGTCAGCCTGTCAACGAAGACGGCATAACCAGGCATCTCAGGAGCTTCCACGGTTAGCCCCGCAGTACGAAGTACATAGGCCAGGCGGTGTCCCGCAGTGTGACCCCTGTGCACATGCCTGTAAGCGAGCCACGCGTCCCTAATTCGCGAGGGCTCGTTGTTCATCCATTCGGTGACCAGCAGGTCAATTTCTTCTGATCCCTCGACCACCGGCACAAGGCCATTCATGATGTGTTCAACGCCGATGCCTCTGCCGCTCAGGACGGCCGAACCTGATGCGGCGACTTCCATGACGCGGCGGGAGAACATCGTGGGCGAGCCGTCTACAGAGTTCACATTGATATGCACAGGGTGGGACTTGTAGGCATCAACCATTTCAGCGTAGCTCAGCCCTCCCCGCACATATCGACCCAGATGGTCCGGGAAGCGGTACGGGCTTTCCGGATTAAGGTGCTGCCTGTCGTAGATGGCCAGGTCGTGGTTCTTCGCGACGTCTAGAATCGTGGCCAATTCCTCAGACCGCGCCTTATACCGGTCGCCGTAGTATGAGCCGGCGTAGGCGACCGAGTGATCGTACGGACGGTCGGACGGAATGATGTTGTGCAACCTGGGTTGTGCGTAGAACGGCAATGAAGCCACAGTTCGCTGCCGGGGACCAGCGTCCGCTTTGTAGCGGCGGATGCAGTCCGAATCTGTCGTAAACACGTGATCAAAATATCCGGCTGTTCGGCTGAACCTGTTGAAGTGCACCGGATCTTCTTTGTTCCAGAAGATCGTAGGGACACCCGTGGTGTTGCAGTGTTCCAGGATCGCCTTCAATGTGGAGAAACGTTCATCGTCGTAGTAGCCGACCTGCTGCTTCCACGCGCCGTCAATGCCTTCCCAGGCGGACTCCACCAGCAGGGCGTCCAAGGGCTGTGATTCGATCTGCTGGCGCCAGGACTCGGGCCGGAGCGCGACCAGTGTGGATTCGCCGCGCATGCCCTCAAGAGTGAATTCGTCTGCAATTATGCCGACGGTCATCTCGGACAGTTTTCGGGCCGCAGACTCGGCTCTGGTCCGGGTCTGGCCGTGAGCATCTACGGCTTTGGCGCCGGTCGCCCGCCAGGTCCGTTCATCAATCGTCCACAGGCGGGCCCGCCTGCCCATTGCAGCACGCAGCTCGGGGTCTTGAGCCAAAACGGCAATGGCCTCGGCGAGGAATTGGGGTTTCCGGCCTCGGCGAGCAAAGCCCGGGCCTGATCGGGTCCTGCAAGATCACGCAGGGGGCGAGATCACTGAGGATCAAAGCCTTGGCGCTGGCCATTGCCTCCAGCGGTTTGAGCGGCGAAACCATCTCCGTGACAGGTAAACGCCTCCGGGGGCACGGCATAATGTCAAAAAGGCTTACATAGTTCGGGATTTTTCCGGCCGAAACTCTACCGGTGAACTTGACGTTGTCAGCGATTCCGAGCTCCCTGGCCCTACGCTTCAGCTCAGGCAACTGGACGCCGTCTCCGACGATAACCAGCGTAACGTCGAGGCCCTCATCCAGGACGATTCTGGCCGCTTCCAAGAGATCTTCCAAGCCCTCATAGGCAACGAGGCTTCCGGCGTAGCCAACGACGGTTGTGGTGTCTGCCAGCCCAAGCTTTCGGCGCAGGGATTCAAGGGCGGGCATGGGTGCGAACGTATTGGTGTCCACCGAGTTCGGCATCAGTTTGATCGATGATGAGTCAACCCCGCGCCGAATCAATTCGTCTTGGACCTGGCTGGTTATTGCCAAGACGAGATCAGCCTCTGTGGCCACCAAAGTTTCGAGGCTGACGGCAAGCTTGAAGCGGTCTGACTCGGCCCAAGAGGGATTGTTTGAAAGTTGCGTGATCTCCCAAAGCCCCCGCACTTCGTAGACGAAGGGGATGCCGAGCCTGCGGGCCGCCATGAGGGCGGGCAGCGCGGTCACGTGGTTCGAGGCCGACTGGATCAACGACACCCGATTGCGCTGGGCCTCGCGAACGTAGACATCTACGGCCTCCGCCAGGTAGTAGTCGAGGCGGTCAGCCGTCCAACTGGGTCCTGGGTTGAAGATATGAGTGACACCGCTTATCTCACGCTCAAAGCGTTCGTTGGCGGCAACCTCAACATCGACTTTCGAATCCCACGGGTAGCCGGGGCGTGCCACAACGATGACGTCTTCGCCATTGGCCTTGAGCCCGGCGACGACGCCGCCGGTTCGAGTTGAATAGCCGTTGCTGTTGAAATGTCCGGTGCTATGCGCGCAGTACATGATCCGGTTGCGCTCCGCCGAGTACCCGGCATTGGGCTGCCGCGGCGAGAGAAACTGTTCCCGAGTCAGCAGTTCGCGCTGCCCAAGGACATTTTGTACAAGTGCGAGTTCAGAACCGGCTAGCTCTCCAAGGAGTGCGGAGTTCTGCAGAATGAACTCACCGGGCTCCACGATCGCGCCCTTGTCGAAATAATCGTGGGAGATCAACTTGACGGCGGCCGCCCTGGACGGTTGTGCCTCAAATTCGGCCAGAAGGTCTTCGCGTGTGACAAGGGTAGGCGCCGCCGGCTTGACCTGGGTGGGCACGGCTGGCCGGTTCCCGGACGCGCCAGGCTGTTTCGGCAAAGAGCGGCCGGGCGGTGCGGGAGACGTTGCGGGCGATTCCGGGTTGCTTCGGGATTGCGTCCCGGTGTCGCCGAAAGCGCGGGCGAGGCTCCGTGCGGGGGCAAGAACTGCCTGCCCGACACGGAGACTCTTGGAGGAGCGGAGGGCCTTCAGCGCTGACTTGAGCTTGTTGCGGTCATCGTTCGCCGATTTCAGTTCAGCTTTGGCGTTGTCCCTTGCTCTTCGCATGGCGCGGAGATCCTTTTCCAGAACCTCAACCCGGCGCCGGCTTTTGGCTTCATGGGCCAGCAACCGCTCATAATCCCGGATGACAGCGTCGATATCCTGCAGATATCTTTTGCGTTTGGCCAACTTGACAGTTGCCAACTGGGCGATTTCATCTGCATGCTTCAAGGCTTTACTCCGTGTCCGGGATTGTTTTGCGAATTACTGCCAGATTCCGCGTGTATCCAGCACCGGTTTGCCTGCCATGAGCTGCTGGTCCATTTCCCTAAAGTCGTCGTGGTCCACGAGGAGCAGCACGGCGTCGGCCGTACCCACCGCGGCTTCCAGGTCTTGCAGGACAACGTTGCTGAGACCTGCAAGCTGCCTCGGCAGGCGGTCTACATGGGGTTCCACAACCAGAAGTTCTGCGCCGTCCAGTTTGGCGCTGAGCTTTTCGACGATGGCTACGGCGGGTGACTCGCGAAGGTCATCAATGTTGGCCTTGAACGCCAGCCCCAGAACAGCGATCTTGGGCGAAACGGTCTCCCCACCGCTTCCTGCACTTTCTTCACTACCCAGTCGGGCTTCGAGTCGTTGGTCTCGCGTGCCTGCCGAATCAGCTGGGCTTCCTCAGGGGCGGCAGCGACAATGAACCAAGGATCGACGGCGATGCAGTGACCGCCCACGCCGGGGCCCGGCTGCAGGATGTTGACGCGGGGGTGGTGATTCGCCAGTTTGATGAGTTCCCAGACGTTGATGCCCAGCTTGTCGCTGATCACCGAAAGCTCATTCGCGAAGGCAATATTGACGTCCCGGTAGGAATTCTCCACCAGCTTGGCCATTTCCGCCGTCGCTGCATCGGTGACGAGGATCTCGCCCTGGCAGAACACTGCGTAAAGTGCCTTGGCGAGCTGAGCTGCCTCGGGGTGAGACCTCCGACGATGCGGTCATTGGTGACAAGTTCAATCATGATCCGGCCAGGCAGCACACGCTCCGGGCAGTGGGCCACGTGGATGGACGGCTTGCCGTCGGCTCCATCGAGGCTCAGGTCCGGACGGAGGCTAATGAGGTAGTCACCCAGGAGCTGCGTGGTCCCAGGAGGTGACGTCGACTCAAGAATGACGAGTTCTCCGCCCACGAGCTTGGGTGCGATGCCCCGTGCAGCAGCCTTGATGTAGGTCACGTCAGCTGTGTGATCGGCATTGAACGGCGTGGGAACAGCCACGATGTACGCCTGTGCAGTTGGCGTCTCGGTCGAGGCGCTCAACTTGTGCTGGCTGACGGCACCCGCCACGTAGGATGCCAGGTCCGGCTCGACGAAGGGAACTTCGCCGCGATTGACCGACTCGACCGTGTCCGGGTTTACGTCCACTCCGATGACGTGGATGCCATTGCCGGCAAGAATCGCCGCGGTCGGCAGGCCGATGTAGCCCAATCCGATGACAGCTACAGTTTCAATAGTATTCAAGGAGTACCCCCGCTCAGACAGAGACTTGATCTCTGTAATTTCCAAAAATTTCAGTACGCCGCTGGCCAGCAACTCCGCGTCGCTAATCTTCCAGGTGTGGCCAGCAGAGGTCCGTTGTTGGCAGTAGTTGAACCTGTCGGACGCATAGACCGCACCTCCGCCAGCAATGACGTCACCAAGAAAGCGCGTGTCCTCTCCGCTGCCAACGGCGGCAAAGGGGCTGCTGCGGAAAACGTCCGCGGATCCCATGATGGTGGGGCCCATGACCGTCCGAGTATACCGGTGCTCCCTTTCGGGGAAACGAAGCAGTGTTGCATTCCGGTCTGCGAGATACATGTAGTGCGCCTGTTTGCCCACGACGTCCGCGCCGGAATAGTCCAGTGCGAACAGCTGGTCACTGAGGTAATCCGCGGCGTAAAAGTCGTCGTCGTCCATCTTTGTCAGGACCTGTCCGGCAGCTGCCGCCACACACATATTCAGGCACTCCCCAAGGGAACGTGAGCCTCCGCTGTCAGCAATGTCATAGCTGAAACGCCATATTGTTCCTTCAAGTGACGAATGGTGTCGCCGTCAGCTATGAAGCCGTGGGTAAGCAGGATCAACTCGACGTCGACATCGCGCTGACTTCCGACGGTCTGGAAGACGTGTTCGAGCTGCCAGGGCCGAATTGTCGACACCAAAATCGAGACCTTCGGGCGCCGGTCCTGGCGGGGCAGCGTCGGAACGACGGCAGAGAGGATTTGATTGCTCCGCACCCGGTAAGTGTGTTCCTGCCAGATCCTCCGCTGTCCCCGGTGGAGCTGACGCTCGCCCAGCTCCGGGTTCCGGTGCAATGCACGGAGGAGTTGCTCCGCTTCCGTCTCTGTCGCCACGGCGAAGATCTCATCCGCACTAAAATGATGGGCTATTGCGGCACTGGGCGTGGTCACGACATTGGACCCGCTGGCGATGATCTCGAATACTCGCCGTGAGCACATGGTGGGCGAATCGACCACCGAATTCACGTTGAGGAAGGTCTTGTAGGCTTTATAGGCGGTGAGCATCTCCGAATAATCAAGCGAGCCCACAACCCTGGCGTCGAACGGAGCCGGGAACTGGTATCGGGCGTCGCTGCCCAGTTGCCGTGAGAAAATTTCCAGCCCGGTTTCCATCGAGGGCGCGGCTGCCTCAGCTGCCTTCAGCAGAACGTCAAGCTGCTCGCGGCGCTCGGGGTATTTGGCGGCGAAGTACATCCCTGCGAATGCCACATCGCGTTGATGCCAGCCGTATTTCGGGCGGACCGGATTGTGGATGACCGGCTGGGCGGCGAAGGACAGCACATCGACGCGGTCGTGCCCGAGATCGCGCACGTAGGCGTCAACCCTGTTGGCGTCGCTGGTGAATACAAAGTCGAACAACTTTGCGGAAGCGAGGAAGTCGTCGTAGTGCGGAGGATCCTCCTTGTTCCAGAATGCCGTTGGAATGGAGTGTTCACGGCACCATTCGGTCAACCCGCGCAGCGGTGACGGTCCCGAGTGATCCTGGCGGGCAATCTTGCCGGCCCACAAACCCTGAGGCCCGTGCCAAGCCGACTCGACGAACACCATGTCCACGTCGTGCTCAATAAGTTGCTCACGCCAAGACTTCGGCGAGAGCTGTATGCAATCCCACTCAAGCGCGAAGGCAAGGGACGAGAAATCATCAAGCACCACTCCAACACGGGTCCGGCCTTCATGTTGGGTCTGCCGCCGGGCGGAATCGATGCCCGCCGGACGAAATTTCAGCCGTCTTTTCCTGCCCCGTCCAACCCAGACTCCCTCAGCTCCCCGCACCGTCTCCAGCTTGCGGTGACCGGCTTCATAGGCCTCCCGTGCCAACCACGTCTGGACCTGACGAGGACCACCTGCCCTGAAGTGCCACACCAGCTTGCGCAGTGTCCTGATGTCAGCTCTCATGTTTTGGACCGGCGCAGTGAATTGCGGTCACTGACATCTGCAACTTGGAGATCGTTAATCATCCGTCGGCGGAGTTTGAGGGCGCCCACCCGATCCCCGTCGGCCAACCTTTGGGTGAACAACCGGTATGACTTGACCACGTCTCCCGGAGTTCCGTCTGCGAGGAGTTCACCTTGATCGATCCAGACCGCCCTGTTGCACAAATCGAGCACCGTCGACATACTGTGGCTGACCAGAAAGACCGTGCCCGCCTGGCCCAACAGTTCCAGCATGCGTTTGCGCGTTCGGTCTTTGAACTGGGCATCGCCAGTGTTCAGCGCTTCATCAATGATGAGGATCTCCGGATCGATGGCCGCTGCAATCGCAAAGCGAAGCCGGGATCCCATACCTGCGGAGTAGGATTTCATCGGCATATGGATTGCCTCCTCCAAACCGGACAATTCAACTATCGCCGCATACTTGTCATCGATTTGCTGTCTGGTCATGCCCATGGCGAGGCAGCCCAGTACGATGTTCTGGTCGCCGGACAGTCCCGGAATCAGGGCCGCGTTGACGCCGAGCATCACTGGCGTGGAGGTCGCGTAAACCGCACCCGCAGTTGGCGGGATCTGCCCACCGACGATTTTCAACAACGTACTTTTGCCGGAACCGTTTCTTCCGATAATGCCGACTGATTCCCCGTGCTCTACGACCAGGGACAACTCCTTCAGTGCGGTGACGCTGACAGCAGTCGTTCTGCCAACGTTCGGCTTGATCATCTGCCAGGTAGATCCCGCGGGCCCCGTCTCATCCCGGGACCGGGATGTTGTTTTGTAGGTCATGCTCACTTTGTCGATGACGACGGACGGCGTCCCTTCAACAAAATTCAGCTCAGAGCTCTCGCCCATACGTCTCCTCCCCGCCAAAAGACAACGGTCCCGACTGCAAGGGCCGCGATGGACCAGAGCGCAAGGATCACCCAGGACCGCCATTCTCCGGCGCTCCCGTAGAGCAACGTTTCCCTCGCCAGATCAAGGACGTTGTACAGGGGTTGTATTCCATGATCGTCTTTACGACGGGCATGTCGTTGAACCTCTCGATTGAATAGAACATGCAGGATCCGTACATCCACAGGCGCATCGCATAAGAAATCAGTTGGCTGGCATCGTTGAACACGGAGACTACCCTGGCGAGGATCAGGCCGACGCCGAGATTGAAAGCGAATTGAAGCGCCACAATTGGGAAGATCAGCAGCCATCGCCACGTGATTTCTTCCGAGGGCGGCAAGACAATGATCAAGATAAGCATTGTGATCAAGACCGGAATGTTCGACAGAAGCTCACGCAGATTAGCCGCCAGCACAAGGGAAGCCCGCGGAAACTGGAATGCGTGGATAACGTTCTTGTTTGCGTTGATCACCCGGGATGACGCGGTGATGGCGCGGGTGGACATCTGGAAGAGGAAGACGCCGATGATCAGGAAGGCGACGAAGTTGTCGATGCCGCTCCCGGATTTCAAGATAACGCCCATGATCAGATAGAACATCAGTCCGTTCAAGAGCGGACCCAGCACCAACCAGACCCGGCCTAGGCGGTCCTGCTCGTTACCTGTCTGAACACGCGCCTGAGCATCGTAAAAGATGAAGTGCCGATAGTCCCAGAGGGAAACGAGATAATCCAGGAACGGCGGGCGCGCTCCGACACGGCGCAGACCCCGCAAGCTGACGGACGTGGTTACCGCTGTTGGTTGCGGTGCCTGACGTGCCTGAGGTGCCGCCGACGACGTTTTCGAACTCAACGCGGAGCCTCCATCAGTTGGTGATAAGCGAGAGTCAGGGAGTGGGCATTTGCCCGCCAGGTGCGGGTGTCCAGCACCTCTCGCCTTCCTGACTGCCCCAAGCGGATCCGAAGCTCCTCGGAGCCGAGCAGCCGTTCCAGTTTAGTGGCGAAGTCGCGTCGATCCCCCGCCAAGGCCAGAAGCCCGTTGGTGTCGTCGCTCACAATCTCTTCAAGGGCCGGGAGACGGCTCGCCAACACCGGCCGGCAGGAAGCTAGGGCCTCCACCGGTTTGAGTGGTGTCACTGAGCGGGTGACATCAAGATCCTTACGCGGGACCACAAAGACGTCCAAAGCCTGGTGGTATAGGCGGGCATGATCTCGCGGCACGCGGCCGGCAAACATGATGCGGTGTTCGAACGCGCTTCGCCGAGCCAGCTCTTTCAGGGACGGCAGCGAAGTACCATCGCCGACAATCAACAGACGAAGTTCGGGATAGGACGGGGCCAAAAGGCCGAAAACGGCGATCAAGTCATCGATGCCCTCATACGGCACGAGACTGCTCACAGTGCCGATATACGTACCATGTTCGGGAAGACCTAGCCGTCGTCTCGCCGTGCCCGCGTCCAGCGGTTCCTCAAGGAAATCCCCCCAACCGCGTTGGGAGCAATAATGATCTTCTCTTCTGGGACTCCCGAGGCGGCGATGTTGGCTTTCATGGCCTCCCCAGGGTGATCACCAGATGCGCGTCTCGCATAACCTCGGCCTCGCGTTGCTGGAACAGCCGGTACTTCTCGCTGTCCTTGGCGGCCGGGGCTCGGGTGGAGGCCCAAGTATCGGCGAGCTGACCACGAACTTCGTACACCCAGGGGATGTCCAGTGCCTCTGCCACGGCCCGGACCACTATGCCGTTGACGAAATGCGTGGTGGTATGAAGAACACTCGGCCTGAACTCCAAAGCCACGTTCAGCAGTTCCTCGGCCTGTTGCTGGAGACGCGCGTCCAGCGTCGCGGCCAGGTGAGTGGGGAGGAGCCGCCGGTAACGCACCCTGTCCACCACGTCGCTGGAGCCGGCGCCCAGCTTTCCCACCTGCACGGGATAGCCGAGCCGTGTGACCGCAAGGACGTCCCAGCCCTCCTGCTGCTGTGCCGCCATGATCGAGTGGGACCGCTGGGCGTAGCCGCTGGCCGTGTGGGGCAGGGAATTGGTCAGCAAATGAAGAACTCTGTTGCGAACCGGCGTGTAGTCTCGCCGGGCCAGCGCTGGCGCAGTCCCTTGGAATACCGCCAGTTCGCCCGCCAAACGGGCCTGCAGGCGCCGTCCGGACGCACCGGAGCCTTCGAGGGCAGCCACGGCGGCGGTCATGGCGCCGTCATGCCAGAGCCTCCGCGCTTGTGCAGACTGATAACCCCGTGAATCTTGTGCACCGGCCAGCAGCGCATCCGAAAGCGCCGGTAGATTCGCGGCGGTTGCGATGTCGGCGAGTCTTCTTGCGTGCACGCCCGCGACCTTATGGTCAGCGCCGAATCGGAGCCGCCGGGTGACGTCGCCCTCGTCACCCAGTGTGAGTGAGGCGAGCAAGACCGGAACTGACAGGGAGTTCTTCGGGGAGATTGCGCACACCAGCCGTGCCGCCGGGTGGACGATTGACGCAGGCAGACGCCGGGACAGCTGGAGGGACAGCACCATGGGATCGTCCGTCAGGTGCTGCAGCACGGTATGCGCGGCGAGCCGCGCATTGGTCAAAAGCTGGATCATAGGAATACTGCAGACCGCAGACCACCGGGCGCCGGCTGGCCGGTCAGGCCCGGCCCAACGGCTGCTTCTTGCACCACGATCAATTACTTTCCTGCCCTGGCGGCCAGGCCGCGGCTCTTTCCGCCAAGAAACCGGAAGTAGGCAAAGCCCAGCCCCAGCAAAATAAGAACAGTGATGATCTGAATCGACAGGGGCTGCCGGTGGCGGTAGCCACGGCCGCCTGAATTTCGGCCGTGACGATCACCGGAGGCTCAGCCGGAGCGGCCGCTACAGCAGGTTCTGTTGTTCGTGCGGGTTTGGGCGTCGGCGAAGCTGAGGGTGTCGCCGTTGCGGTTGCACTTGCTTCCTGGGAGGGAATCTCTGCGGGCGGCTGTACGGCAGGCAGAGAGCCCGGCCGCGGCGCAACCACGGCACCGGGAGCCTGTGGAGCGGGAGAGGCGCCCCAGGCGCCACGAAAGCAGGCGGAGGCGTGAAGGCCGCCGGCGGGGTTACCACCGGAGCCGGGGTGAAAACAGGGGGCAGGACAACAGGAGGCTGGACGGGCGCAGGCTCCACGGGCGCGGGCTCCACCGGCGCAGGCTCAACCGGCGCGGGCTCCACAGGGGCGGGCTCCACCGGCGCGGGCTCAACCGGCGCGGGAGGCGAAATGACCGTGAACGGATCCGTAAGAGCGGCATCGTCGGCGTATGCCGCCGGGGCCGCCGCACCCACGCAGAGGGCAAGCAGGAGTGCGCACGCGCCGGCGCGTACTGATCTCATTTTTTGGCTGCGCGACGTCATCGACAGGCCCTCCCCACGTCCGAGATTGAATTCAATGTGCGCGGTTGTGGCCAGACCTAACGTCGTTGTCGGCAGCGCCCCAGAGTTGCACGGTTCGACCCAAGTGTACTCGACGGTACGGCGCCAGATAGTCAACTGCTGCCCGGGGCGGCCGGGCTGGCAGCAGCGGATGTTTGGCAGGGATAGGCTTAATCAATGCAGCTCTTCCCTCTCCCGGCTTCCGCACGTCCGCTCCGCATTCTGGCCACGGCGGCAGCCGCAGCGATCATGCTCAGCGCCTGCTCCCCGGTGGTGGACGTCACTCCGGCCAAGGACGCGGCGAACGCAGCCTGTGCCCCCATGATGGTGGCGCTCCCGGATGCGATCGGCGAGGCCAAGCTGCGCAAGACCAACAGCCAGGCCACCGCCGCCTGGGGCGATCCGTCCCTGGTCATCCTGCGCTGCGGTGTAAACGTTCCGGGGCCGACGACGGACCGCTGCGTCAGCGTGAACGGCGTCGACTGGGTCATCAAGGAAGGCAACCCGGTGTGGACCCTGACCACCTTCGGACGCGAACCCGCCACGGAGATCCTCATGGACCCGGACAAGATCAGCTCCGCAACCGTCCTCGCGGACCTCGCCGCCGCGGCCGCGAAGGTCCCCGCGGAGCGGAACTGCGTGGGCCAGGCGGACCTGCAGAACCTGCCGCCCAGCCAGTAGGCCCTACCGCAGGCCGGTTCTGCGGTGCAGCGCCAAGTGGATCAGTTCGTCGATCAGCTCGGCGTAGCCCAGGCCCGAGGCCTTCCACATTTGCGGGTACATGCTCTTCGGCGTGAACCCGGGCATGGTGTTGATCTCGTTGATGATGAGTTCGCCTTCGGGCGTGTAGAAGAAGTCCACCCGGCTCAGGCCCTCGGCGCCGACGGCGTCGAAGGCGACGGCGGCCAGCTCACGGACCCGGGCGATGGCCTCGTCCGGGAGGTCGGCCGGGCAGCTGAGGGCCGCGGCGTCGTCCACGTATTTGGCGTTGAAGTCGTAGAACTCGTGCCCGCCGCCGGCCACGGAAATTTCCCCAGGCATGGACGTGCGGGGAGCGTCGGTCCCCGGCCCTCCAGCACGGCGCATTCAATTTCACGGCCCACGATGCCGGCTTCGATGACAAGTTTGGGATCATGTTCGCGGGCGGCCTCGATCGCGGCGTCGAGGCCTTCGAGGGAGTCCACCTTGGAGATGCCCATGGAGGAGCCGGCGCGTGCGGGCTTGACGAAGACCGGAAAGCCGAGCTGGTCCACGCGCTTACGGACGGTCTCGGGATCGTTGCGCCACTGCCGGTCCGTGACGGCGATGTACGGGCCCACCCGGAGTCCGGCGGATTCAAACACCACCTTCATGAAGTGCTTGTCCATGCCGACAGCGGAGGCCAGGACGCCGGCGCCTACGTAGCGGGTGTCGGAGAGTTCCAGGAAGCCCTGGATGGTGCCGTCCTCGCCGAACGGGCCGTGCAGCAGCGGGAACACAACGTCCACGGCGCCGAGTTCCTGCGGAACCTCGTTCGGGGCTGCCACGATCAGCTGGTGTTCGCCACCGATTTCGGTCAGCGCCACGGTCTTGGCCGAGGCAGCAACCTCGGGCAGGGACGAGGCCGAGAGTGACCAGTCGTGGGTGTCGCCCGAGGCCAGCACCCACTGGCCGGTCTTGGCGATCCCGATCGGGATGACCTCATACTTCGTCTGGTCGATGGCTCCGAGGACCCCGGCCGCTGTCACGCAGCTGACCGCGTGTTCGCTGGAACGGCCGCCGAACAGCACTGCCACGCGGGGCCGGGATGCCTGGCCTTCTGGGTTCACGTTTTGTTCAGTCACGCTCAGTAATCGCCTTCGGGTTTCAGGTCCCGGGACAGCAGCAGCGGTCCCAGTTCGTCGACGGACAGCTTTCCGGTCAGCACGGCGACCACCGCCGCGGTGATGGGCATCTCGACACCGAGCTTGCCGGCCAGCTCATGGACAGCCTGCGCGGACTTGATCCCCTCGGCAGTCTGCGTCATTTCGGCTGTCACCTCGTCCAGGGTGAGGCCCTTGCCCAGCAGCCGTCCGGCCGTGTGGTTCCGGGACAGCGGTGAGGAACACGTCGCTACGAGGTCGCCGAGACCGGCCAGGCCCGCCATCGTCTGCACCTCGCCGCCGAGGGCGAGCGAGAGCCGCGAGGTTTCCGCGAGTCCGCGCGTGATGACCGACGCCTTGGTGTTGTCACCCATCCGTTTGCCCTCGCAGATGCCGACGGCCAGCGCGATGATGTTCTTGACGATCCCGCCGATCTCGACGCCGACGACGTCGCCCGTGGTGTACGGGCGGAAGTACGGTGCGGTGCAGCTGCGCGCGATCCAGCCGGCAGCAATCGGGTCGGAGCAGGCCACGACGGACGCGGTGGGCTCCTCCCGGGCGATTTCCATGGCCAGGTTGGGGCCGGAGACCACGGCGATCCGGCTGGCGGGAACGCCGAACTCCTCGGAGATGACTTCGCTCATCCGGGCGTCGGAGTGCAGCTCGAGTCCCTTCATCAGGGAAACCACCAGGGCACCGGGCTCCACCAGGTTCTTCCATTCCCGCAGTTGCGGCCTGAGGGTCTGGGCCGGAACGGCCAGGACCACCAGCTGGGCACCCGCGAGGACTTCCGCGACGTCGGTGGACGCGGTGATGCTCGGCGGAAGGGCGATGTCCTTGAGGTACTGCTCGTTGCGGTGCTTGAGGTTGATCTGGTCAACAACTTCGCCTCGCCGGCCCCAGAGCCGGATATCGCGCTCGACGCCGGAGGCCGTGGCGGCGTCGGCCAGGATCTTCGCGAAGGTGGTCCCCCAGGATCCGGCCCCGAGGACGGCCACCGTGGTGGCGGTGCCCGTCCCGCCGAAGTCCGCGGTCATTTGGCGCCGTCCGCGCCGGTTGCCGTCCCCGCGTCGGAGGTACCGGCGTCTGGCGTGCCGCCGGCGGTTCCCCGGCTTTGCCGCCCTGTTCGATGAAGCGGCCGTGCGTGGACTGGTTGTGGGCCGAGGGATCCCAGCGGACCAGCGGAGGCTGTCCGCCGCGGAGGGTCGCCAGGAGCTCGGTGATAGCCTCCATGATCACGTTGGTGGCCTCAGTGAGGGTGGCCTTGTCCAGCGGACGTCCGGCGAACGCGCTCAGGTCCACCGGGTCGCCCACCACCAGACGCGAAGTCTTCCGCGGGAAGATATACATCCGCTTGGCGTAGCGCGGAAGGACCTCGTGGGCACCCCAGTGCGCAATCGGCACCACGGGGATCCCGCCTTCAAGTGCCATGCGCGCGGCACCGGTGTGGCCCTTCATCGGCCACAGCTCAGGGTCCCGGGTCAGTGTGCCCTCGGGGTAGATGATGATGGCGCCGCCCTCGTCCACCACTTCCTTGGCGATCTGCAGCGAGCGGTTGGCTCCCGACGACGAACGTTCCACCGGGACCTGCTTGGTGGCGCGGAGCACGAAGCCCAGCACGGGCACCTTGAAGAGTCCGGCCTTGGCCAGGAAGCGCGGCATCCGCTTCTGGTTGTAGAGCATGTGCCCCACCACCAGGGGATCGATTTCGGTGCAGTGGTTGGGCGCTGCGATGAAGCCACCGGCAGGCAGCTTCTCCAGGCCCATCCATTGCTTGCGCATCAGGAGGTTCATGATCGGCCGGACGATCCCGGCAACGACGACAAACGTGGTGTGGCTCTTGGCCGATTCCTTCACCGGGTCCCCGCTACTCGGCCGAGGTGATGTCGAAATCGGCGCCGAGGCCAGCAAGCTTCTCCGTAAAGCGCTCGTAGCCGCGGTTGATAATGTCGATTCCGGTGACCCGTGACGTGCCGCTGGCGGCCAGTGCCGCGATCAGGTGGCTGAAACCGCCGCGCAGATCCGGCACGTCGATGTCCGTACCGGTCAGCTGGGCGGGGCCGGAAATCACGGCTGAATGCAGGAAGTTGCGCTGGCCGAAGCGGCACGGGACGCTGCCCAGGCATTCGCGGTGCACCTGGATGTTGGCGCCCATCCGGATAAGGGCATCCGTGAAGCCGAACCGGTTTTCGTACACGGTTTCGTGGACAATCGACACGCCCTCGGCCTGCGTCAGGGCAACGATCAGCGGCTGCTGCCAGTCGGTCATGAACCCGGGGTGCACGTCCGTCTCGAGAACCAGCGGGTTGAGCTTGCCGCCCTTGTGATAAAAGCGGATGCCGTCATCGCCGATGTCCATTCCGCCGCCCACCTTGCGGTAGGTGTTAAGGAAGGTCATCATGTCGCGCTGGGTGGCGCCCTCGACGAAGATGTCGCCGCGGGTGACCAGCGCCGCGGAGGCCCAGGACGCCGACTCGTTGCGGTCCGAGAGTGCGCGGTGGTTGTAGCCGCCCAGGTCCGGGACACCCTCGATGCGGATGGTGCGGTCCGTCTGGACGCTGATGATGGCGCCCATTTTCTGCAGCACTGCGATGAGGTCAACGATCTCCGGTTCGGTGGCCGCGCCGGAGAGCTCGGTGATGCCCTCGGCCCGCGTGGCGCTCAGCAGAACCTGCTCGGTGGCGCCGACCGACGGGTACGGCAGGGAAATCTTGGCGCCCTTGAGGCCGCCGGGCGCGGAGATATGGATACCGCCGGGACGTTTCTCCACCACAGCGCCGAACTGCCGAAGCACGTTCAGGTGGTAGTCGATGGGGCGGTCGCCGATCTTGCAGCCGCCCAGATCGGGGATGAAAGCCTCGCCGATCGCGTGGATCAAGGGACCGCACAGCAGGATCGGGATGCGGGAGTCGCCGGCGTGCGCGTCGATGGCCGTGTGGGAGGCCGTCTTCGCGTTAGTCGGATCGAGGGTGAGGTCCCCCGTGATGGGGTCCTTCTCGACGGTGACTCCGTGGAGCTGGAGCAGGCTGGTGACAACCTCGACGTCCTTGATTTCTGGGACGTTGCGCAGCACGGACGGCTCGTTGCCCAGCAGGGCAGCCACCATGGCCTTGGGGACAAGATTCTTGGCCCCACGCACGGTGACGCGGCCAGTCAGCGGGACGCCTCCGCGGATTGTCAGAACACTACTCATATACCGGTTTCCTCACGACTACTCGCCCCCAAATCCTTACAAAGGCACTTGCTAAGCATAGGAGCTAGCGTTACCGATCTGAAATACGGCACGGTCCACGCTGTTCTCAGACCCCTGCGCCTGTGAGGGAAGTCACAGTCCTCACATCAGCGATTCGTTGAGCGATCCAGGAGTTCGCCGCGGCCCCGAAGGGGATTGGTGCCGCACCAGGGTTGTCTCGCGGTGCCGCCGCTCGTAGCTCCTCCGGAAGGGTCTCGACGGAGAAGCCGAGAGAACGGATATGGGCGCAGCATTCAATGAAGTAGGCGTTCAGCTCGGATGTACTGGGCCCCGGATCTTGGGAGTCGCCTGTTCCGCTGTTGGCTACTTCCGCCCAAGGCGTGTCTATAACTATGGTCCGGTTCCGCATGCCAAGCTCTGTCAAGGCCTTGAAAAGCCGGTTGGCCGCCGCTTCCCAGAGCGTCCAGTGCCTCTCAGTTACCGGGGAAATTATGGTCTTGGTACCCCTGATCGTGTCCAACAGACCTGAAGTGCGCAGCTCCGGAGTCAACGTTACGAAAGTTCCGTCCGGAAGACGGACCACTCCGTGCCGCTCATCTGCCAGGTTTATGACCAAGACATCAAGATCACTGGCATACCGACGGACACGCTTGAGCAGGCTGGACTTGATGTCGCCTTCCAAGGCAGCGCTTGGGAACTCGTCGGCAGGTCCCTCGAGGAGAACAGCAGGGCGGGACAGCGCACTGATCATCGATTGACCGGCTACATGGCGGAGCAGTCTGAAATCGGAATCCATGTCGCCGATCACGTCCGGGGACACAGCGCTTCCATAGATCATCACGTTTTTGGGCATTAGAGAACCTTAACAGAGGCGCCTTGGCTCCCGGGTCGAGCCGGGGCCCGGGCGGTACGTCTTGCGTTTCGGGGAACTCCCGGGCCAGGACGCCTGAAGCCTCAGGACAGCTTGGCGGGCAGCGTCTTCGGCTTGAAGCTGGGCCGGGTGGCCTCGAACGCGGTGATGTCTTCCTCGTGCTGGAGGGTCAGGCCGATATCGTCCAGGCCTTCGAGGAGCCGCCAGCGGGTGTAGTCGTCGATTTCGAACGGCGCCACGATATTGCCGCACCGGACGGTCTTGGAGACGAGGTCAACGGTGACCGCGGTGCCGGGGGCGTTCTCCAGTTCCTTCCAGATGAGTTCGATGTCGTCCTGGGCCACTTCGGCGGCGAGCAGTCCCTGCTTTCCGGAGTTGCCGCGGAAGATGTCCGCGAAGCGGAGGACAGAACGGTCTTGAAGCCGTAGTCCTTGAGCGCCCAGACGGCGTGCTCGCGGGAGGACCCGGTGCCGAAGTCCGGCCCGGCCACCAGCACGGAGCCGGCGTTGAACGGTTCCTGGTTGAGGATGAACACCGGGTCCTTGCGCCAGCCCGCGAACAGGGCGTCCTCGAAGCCGGTGCGGGTGATGCGCTTGAGGTAGACGGCCGGGATGATCTGGTCCGTGTCGACGTTGCTCTGGCGCAGCGGGACGCCGATGCCGGTGTGGGTGGTGAACTTTTCCATGGCGGATCCTTAGGTGCTGGGTGGATCAGGTGCTGTGCGGATCGGGGACTGTGGGACGCTACGCGGCGTCGGTACTGAGGGCGGCGGACTCCGGATCGGGGTCCAGGTCCGAGGGTGAACTGAGGGTGCCGCGCACCGCCGTCGCCGCCGCCACCATCGGGGAGACCAGGTGGGTGCGGCCGCCCTTGCCCTGGCGGCCCTCGAAGTTGCGGTTCGAGGTGGAGGCGCAACGCTCCCCGGTTCCAGCTGGTCCGGGTTCATGCCCAGGCACATGGAGCAGCCGGCGAAGCGCCACTCGGCGCCGAAGTCCTTGAAGACCTTGTCCAGGCCCTCGGCCTCGGCTTCGAGGCGGACCCGGGCGGAGCCCGGCACCACGAGCATCCGGATGTTGGGGTCCTTGGTGCGGCCGCGGATGATGTCCGCCGCGGCGCGGAGGTCCTCCATCCGGGAGTTGGTGCAGGACCCCAGGAAGACCGTGTCCACCCGGATGTCCTTCATCGGGGTGCCGGCCTCCAGACCCATGTACTGCAGCGCGCGTTCCGCCGCGGCCTTGGCGTTCTCGTCGCCGAAGTCCTCGGGGACGGCACCTTGGCGGACAGGGACACACCCTGGCCGGGGTTGGTCCCCACGTTACGAACGGTTCCAGGGTGTCGGCGTCGAGGTCCACTTCGACGTCGAACGTTGCGTCGTCCTCGGAGCGCAGGGTGTTCCAGTACCCGACGGCGGCGTCCCACTCGGCGCCCTGCGGCGCGTGCGGGCGGCCGAACATGTAGTCGTAGGTGGTCTGGTCCGGGGCGACGAGTCCGGCGCGGGCGCCGGCTTCGATGGACATGTTGCAGATGGTCATCCGGGCTTCCATGGACAGCGCCCGGATTGCGGAGCCGCGGTATTCGAGCACGTAGCCCTGTCCCCGCCGGTGCCGATCTTGGCGATGACGGCCAGGATGATGTCCTTGGCGGACACGCCGGGGCGCAGGGTGCCCTCGACGTTGATGGCCATGGTCTTGAAAGGCTTCAGTGACAGGGTCTGGGTGGCCATGACGTGCTCCACCTCGGACGTGCCGATGCCCATCGCCAGGGCGCCGAACGCCCCGTGCGTGGAGGTGTGCGAGTCGCCGCAGACCACGGTCATGCCGGGCTGGGTGAGGCCGAGCTGCGGGCCGACGACATGGACGATGCCCTGCTCGGCGTCGCCCAGGGAATGCAGGCGGACGCCGAATTCCTGGCAGTTGTTGCGCAGCGTCTGGATCTGCGTGCGGCTGGTGAGATCGGCGATTGGCTTGTCGATGTCCAGCGTGGGAGTGTTGTGGTCCTCGGTGGCGATGGTGAGGTCGGGCCGGCGCAGCGGGCGCCCTGCCAGCCGGAGGCCCTCAAAGGCCTGCGGCGACGTCACTTCGTGCACCAGGTGGAGGTCGATAAAGAGAAGGTCGGGCTGGGCATTGGCTCCTTCGCCGTCGCCCTTGCGCACCACGTGCGCGTCCCAGACTTTCTCGGCCAGTGTCTTTGCCACGGCCTGCTCCCTTCACTGCGGTCTATGTACTTGCCAGCTTGCTGTCTCCACTGAATCAGCACTCCCGCGTAATACGCCAGCGCGTTGACTTGCATCTCAGATAATGAGACGGCAATATCATTACATGGACAATTCTAGTGGAGTCGGTGTCATCGATAAAGCGGCCCATGTGCTTGACGCACTTGAGGCCGGGCCTACCACCCTGGCGCAGCTTGTTGCAGCCACGGGACTGGCGAGGCCCACCGTGCACCGGCTGGCACTGGCGCTGGTCCACCACCGGCTGGTCAGCCGCGACATTCAGGGCCGCTTTGTGCTCGGCAGCCGGCTGGTGGAGCTCGCCTCGGCAGCCGGCGAGGACCGCCTGATCGCCTCGGCTGGGCCCGTCCTGATGCAGCTCCGCGACGCCACGGGTGAAAGTGCCCAGATCTTCCGCCGGCAGGGCGACTGGCGCGTCTGCGTGGCTTCCGCCGAACGGCCCATCGGTCTGCGCGACACCATTCCCGTCGGCACCCAGTTGTCCATGAAGGCCGGCTCTGCCGCCCAGGTGCTGCTCGCGTGGGAGGACCACGACCGTCTCCTGGAAGGCCTTCAGGCCGCCCGCTTCACCCCCACCGTTCTGGCCGGCGTACGACGCCGGGGCTGGGGCCAGAGCCTCGGCGAACGCGAGCCGGGAGTCGCCTCCGTCTCCGCCCCCGTACGCGGTCCGTCCGGCCGCGTCATCGCCGCCGTGTCGATCTCCGGGCCGATCGAACGCCTCACCCGCCAGCCCGGCCGGCTGCACGCCGAAGTGGTCTGCAACGCGGCCCGCGTGCTGACCGAGGCTTTGCGCAAGACCAACGACTGACGGCATAGGCTGTCCGCATGAGCAGCTATGCGGTGTTCCTGCGCGGGTTAATGTCGGCGGCATCACCATCAAGATGGCCGACCTGAACGAAGCCCTGAAGTCCCGTCCGTTTACCGGAGTGAAGACGCTCCTGGCCAGCGGGAACGTTGTGCTGTCGAGCGACCTGTCGCCCGCCGGCGTCAAGGAGCAATTTGAAGCGTGCCTCCGGGAGGCCTTCGGCTATGACGCGTGGGTGGTGGTGCTGGGCGCGGACCGGGTGGGAGAACTCGTGGCGGCGTGCCCCTATCCCGCGGACGACACCTCCACCCACACCTACCTCACCCTGGGCTCGGACGCCGATGTGCTGGCTGAGCTGTATGCGGCCGGTTCCGCCTTGGACGGCACTGAGCTGACCCGGCTGGGCCCGGAAGCCCTGGCCTGGTTGGCGCCTGCGGGCGGCACCCTGGACAGCCCGTTCAGCAAGCTGTCCTCGAAGCCCAAGTACAAGGCGTCCACCACCACCCGCAACCTGCGCACCATGATCAAGGTCCGCGACGCTGCTGCGCTGTTGTAGGCGCGGCAGATTTTTTGTAGCAGAACCTTGCAGCCGTCCGCTGCCGCCGCCGCTGGATCAGTCAGCGGGCCGCCGCCTGCAGTGCCTTGTTAAAGGACGCCAGCCGGCTGACCTCCAGCGCCACCGGCTCCACCACAAAGTCCTCAGCCACGGCTGCGACGGACCCTTTGAGCCGCTTTCGGGCCGCCGCGCCGCGTGCCCGGGCGGCGGCGCCGGCGATGACCTTCGCCAGGACGGCCAGCACAATCCCCAGCAGCGCCCCGCCGGCGATCATGACGGTCGGCACCGGCCAGCCCTCCACCAGCGGAACCTCCGGCACGGGAAGCTGCAAGTAGCCCAGTGCGGCCAGCACGCCCAGCCAGGCGAACCCGCCGAGGGCCGTCAGCAGGGCAAACCACTGGATGATGTTGAACGGCGTCCACCACCAGGAGGTGCCGCCCGCCTTCAGCTCGGTGGATGCGATGGCCTGGTCCAGGGCATCCGGAAGCTGCTCGCGGCCCTCGCGGGCGGCACCGCGGATGACGGCACGCCAGGGCCCCGGGGCGCCGTCGGACGCGGCGTCGGCAAAGTCCCGGACGGCGGCATCTGTGCGGGCCCGCTCCGGGGCGCCGGCAGGCGGCAGGGAGGTGCGGTTCAGTTCGGGGTTGGCGCCCTCCCGGCGCAGGTTGAGGCGCCGCAGCGGATCGGGCCGGAAGCGGACCAGCCAGCGCGTCACCGGCCATCCGGTGCGGCGGGTCGCCTCCAGGCGGTACGACCGGACCACCGCGTCCACCACCACCGGAACGTTGGCGGCGACCGCCAGTTCCTCCGCCAGCCGGGCCTTCGACGCTGCGCTGACCCCGGCTGCCTCTCCGCTGCCGGACGCCTCGGCCAGCCGGGCTGAGGCCGCCGTGGCGTCCGCGCCCAGGCGCTGGGACTGGGCCTGCCGTTGCGTGGCCACCTGGCGGATGGCGGCGCGGACCTTGTCCACGCCGGTCCCTGCGACGGCGGAGGCTCCAATGACCTGCACCTTGCCAAGGCCGTCCCGGGCCAGGATGGCCTTGAGCGACTCCAGGACCGGGGCAAGGTCCCGCTCCGGGAGCCGGTCCACCTGGTTCAGCACCACCAGGGTGACGGCGCCGTGGGAGGCCAGCGGGGTGAGGAAGTCATTGTGGACCGCGGCGTCGGCGTATTTCTGCGGATCGAGCACCCACACCAGGACGTCCACCAGCCCCACCATCCGCTCCACGATCTCGCGGTTGGCGGCGCGGGTGGAGTCGAAGTCGGGCAGGTCCAGGAGGATCAGGCCCGTGCCTTCGTCGGCGAAACCGGGCACGGGCGCGGCTTGGTGCCGGTTCCGGACGTCCAGCCAGTCCAGCAGCGGCTCGCTGCCCTCGGCGCCCCAGATGCCGGCGAGCGGCTCGGAGGTGGTGGGCCGCCGGGCGGCCGCCGTCGCGATTTCCTCGCCGCTGACGGCGTTGAAGAGGAGGATTTTCCGCTGCCGGTGGCCCCGAAGAAGCCGACAACGGTGTGGTCGCCGGAGAGGGACCGCCGGGAACTGGCCCGGTCCAGCACCTGGAGCACCCCGTCCAGGACGTCGTCCGGCAGCGCCCCCGCGGCCAGTTCGCGTGCCTCGTTCAGGGCCTCCAGCCGGCGGTCCAGCCGGGAAGCCTGCGCGGCGGCGCCGTGGCGGCTCATACGGAGGCCGCCAGCCGGCGCAGGTCCGCGGCATGGCCGGAGAGCACCGCCGGGGCAACGCCGCCGGGGACGTCAAGCCGGGCCAGGAAGCGCTCCTGTTCCGCCTCCAGCAGGCGTTGGCAGCGGGTGTGGAGGTCCTCGCGGGCGGTCTTGGCGAGCCGGCGGACGGCGTCCTCGCCGAACACCGCTTCCAGCAGCCGCTGCCCGACCACGGCGGTGCCGCCGGCGACGCCGACCTCCAGCCCGGTCAGACCGGCCGTCATGGAGAACACGACGATCATCAGGGCGGCGCCGAGGCCGTTGATGCCGAAGGACAGCCAGCGGGCCTGGGTGCGCTTGCCTTGGCCTTCGGTCCGGATCAGTTCCATGAGGCTCCCCTGCCAGGCCCGGATCTCGGCGGCTGCCGTCTCGGCGAAGCCGTCGGAGGCTCCGGAGAGGTCGTCGCTGCCCAGCAGATGGCGGCCGGCCGGATCGGAACGCCAGCGCCGGTCCGTGTCCTCGGCCGCGTTGGCGGCCTCATCGATGATGACGGCCTGCAGGCCCGTCTCGATGGCCGTCTCCACCCGCACCGCCGGCTCCGGTTCGCCGCGGAAGAAGGCACCCAGCCGGTCCCGGAACCGGCCGATGTTCTGCTCCATCGCCCGGAAGAACTCACCGGTGCCGACGAAGTCCTGCCAGCGGGCCAGGACCTCGCCCCGCAGGAGGGCGCCGTCCCGGGTGGCCTCAAGGATACGTGCGACGGCGTCCCGGTAGGCGTCCCGGGCGTCCCCGGCGAGTGCCTCGACAGCGCGTTCCTGGTCTCCGGCGGCCTGAGCCACCGCCTCGACGCGGCTCCCCAGGGCCTTGACGGTCCCGTTGAGCGTCCGCCGGGCAATGTCGGCGCGCCCGGCGGCGTCGGCGGCAAGGTCCCGCACCCAGAGACGCAGCGGCTCCACGGCTGCGGGCGGAAGCATCCCCATCCCGTCCAGGGCCGCCTCGGGGACAACAAAGAGTTGCGCCCCGCCCAGGCCTTCCCTGCTGAGCATGGATTGCAGGTCGGCGCTGACCTCGGCCTCGGCGGCGGCGGCACCCGGTCCAGCACCACGGCCACCATGATGTCCCGGGAGGCGGCGTCCAGCAGCAGGCGCCAGGGGACGGCGTCGGCGTAGCGGTTGGCGGTGGTGACGAACACCCACAAATCGGCGGCCGCCAGCAGCTGCCCGGCGAGCTGGCGGTTGTCAGCGGACACCGAGTCGACGTCGGGAGCGTCCAGCAGGGCAATCCCCTGCGGCACGGCCGGATCGGCGACCAGCACCAGCGACGTGATCGCGGCGGCGTCCGGGGTGGGACCGGCCTGGCTGGCGGGCCGCGGTTCATGGTTCACCGTGCCGCGGATCCGGCTCAGGCTCGGCAGGACCCGCTGGTCCTCGAACCAGCGGCCGTCGGCGGGGTGGTGCAACAGGATGGGCTGGCGCGTGGTGGGCCGGATGGCACCGGCACGGGTGACGGCGTGCCCCACGAGGCCGTTGACCAGGGTCGATTTCCCGGCGCCGGTGGATCCGCCCACGACAGCGAGGAGCGGCGCGTCCAGGCTCCGGTAGCGGGGCAGGATGTAGTCCTCCAGCTGGGCCAGGGCGTTGCGGATGTCCCGCCGCGCCTCGTCCGAGCCGGGTAGGGCCAGCGGCAGCACGGCCATCGCAAGGTCGCGATGGACGGCTTCCAACAGTCGAATAGGTGAGCCCAATCCCGAAGGAGAATCTGGGCTCTGCTGGAGTCCAATGCTTTCGTCCGTGTTCACAGCATCATCATGCCAGTCCGCTGCGGCGGAGGAGTGAGATGCGAGCGAGGCCATGAGGCACGGACCGGCATAAGAGTTGCCGACTGACAGATACCCCGAAATTGTGGCGGACGTCAAAGAGCTAAAGCAGTGATGTAATCTTGTCTACGTTCAGATGAACATTTGGTTAACTGGGGCCCAGCACCTGAGTAGTTGTCGGGAACCGCACCGCCCGACCGATCGACCCAAGATAAATAAAGGTTCAGTAATGGATGACATTAAGAGGATTATCGCGACAATAACGGTGCCCTCAAAAAAACGAAAAGTCTACTACACGTTTACCCACGTGATGCTACAACTGCTCGAAAAACACGACATTAAGTATTTTGCGCATTCCGGCACAATGCTTGGTGCCGTCCGCCATGAGGGCTTCATCCCGTGGGACGATGACGTAGACGTAATGATTGACGAGAACGACTCCGACAAGCTCGCTGCACTTATGGAAGAGATCGAATCCTTCGGCATACGGTTCGGCACGTCAAAAACCATAGAGAGCGGACTGGTCCAGTTCGTTCCTTTCGGTGCAAAAATTCTGGCTGGCTCCCGATATTTCATGGGGTTCGATGTTTTCATTGGTGAGAAGATCGAGATTTCAGAAAAAACCGTTTACCACTACAAGAGTTCCGATTTTCGACGCTGGTTTGGACAACGATACGTCGCTACTGACGAAGTTTTCCCGCGGAAGAAATATCGATTCGGCCCGATGGATATATGGGGAATGAGCAGGCCGGATGACTATTTCCAGCGCAGCGGATTCCGTCTCGATGAGGCAATAATTGGGGTTCACAAGAGTGGCAAGGTAACAGCCGATGCAGCCATCGCGGAACTAAAGGCTATTTCAGCCTATCCGATCACGGACGAGACAGTCCTCTCACTCTCCGCTCCTTACGACCGCCTGGAATTGTTCGATCTCGAACACTACCGCGTCACGTGATCACATACAAGCGGTCCACCCGTGACTCCGGCCGGCAGCCAATGACATTTTGCCTCTGCCTCTTTGCAGGCAAATTAGCAGAATTGGCTAATCGAGGGCAAAAGCGTCGGCGCCTCAACTAGCTACTCCATCCAGGCCTAATATACAACTACGTGCATTGACACGCATAAGGATAATCGTGAGCAGAATTGTACTGACATATGGCACATTCGATCTCTTTCATGTAGGACATCTCAACATTCTTCGACGCTTGCGAAGTCTCGGCGATAAACTTGTTGTAGGCGTTTCGACTGATGATTTCAATGCTATGAAGTCCAAGAAGCCAGTAGTTCCATTTGAACAAAGAATCGAGATTGTGCGCTCTATTCGATACGTTGACGAAGCCATTCCGGAGAGCCACTGGGAACAGAAGCGTGAAGATATCCACAATTATGGGGCATCTGTATTCGGGATTGGCGAAGATTGGAAAGGCAAGTTTGACGACCTCAGCGATCAAGTCAAAGTGGTATATCTTCCGAGGACTGACGGTATTTCGACCACGGAAATGAAGCGCGTGTTAAGCGCATTTGATGAACGCCATGTTGGGGAGCTGAAACGCACGCTGGACAGCATAAGCCAAATAGTGAAGGAGCTCTCATAGGCCCACTGGCCTTCAGATGAACCTGACCACCTCGGACTGCCTGGTCGCATCTGTGCTCATGAAATCTTTTCGTCCTAAACGCTATCGGTCGCAAGATCGCGCACTCTATTTGGCTCCTAGGCGTCCACAACCGGCAATATGAAACATCCTTCATCGGAATTTGCCCTGCGTACATACGGGGACAACGGCGCACCTTTTGCCAATCTGCGACCAAACAATACTGGAGAGTGATCGTTCTAACCGTCTAGTCTTTTGCACTGATATATTCGGATTCAGCCAGGGAATATCGGCTACAGAATCTAGCTGGCCTGCTTATGCTCAGAGTATCGGGCAAGATATATAGCAGCCATGCAGCAATCTAATGGCTTCATGAGAGGATCGAAGTGGCGCAGAGAATAACCGTCAGTCGGAAACTGATGACTTCACTCCACAGCAGGAAGATTCTTTTGAAGCACAACTGTCCCCCACCTAGTCGAGGGACCTACGGCTGGTTGACTGAAGGTCAGGAATTTGCGGTCAGTAGCAACCTAACGATCGAACAAAATGTTGGCCTTTATGGCGGACCATATCGCCCAATGGTCGGAGGCCGTCCCTCTTCAGGATTCACCAGTGTTGGTGCTTTCACCTATTCCTACTCGCCACTTCCAGACGGATGCAGGGTGGGACGCTATTGTTCTATTTCAACTGGGCTCCGATTCATTGATTCAAGCCATCCACTGGATCTGATTACTACCTCAGCAATAACTTTCCGTCCAAAGAATGACCTCTTCAAAGACTTCCTCACTGACGGCCTGGTAGCCCATGCTGCCGGATACCGAACGACTAATAAGGTGTATCCAACTATTGGCAATGACGTGTGGATTGGGTCCAATGTTACGCTGGCGATGGGCATCGAGTTGGGAACTGGTTCTGTTGTAGCAACTAATAGTACTGTTACTAAGGATGTCCCACCGTACGCTATTGTCGGCGGGAACCCGGCTAAAGTCATAAAAATGCGATTTGACGGTCCAGCTATCGATCGTTTGCTTTCCAGTCAGTGGTGGAATTATGATCCTCGCCAAGTGCTCCAGGACCTACATGAGCCAATGGACAGTCCACTCAAGAAGATAGAGACTGGTCGTATCGATCCTTTTACATTCGTGTCAGTTAGGCTCTCAGAGTTGGCCTGACTACAGCAGCCGCCTTCATCCGCGGATAATCCGGTCGGTGATTTGGAGACTATTTCAGAACTTGCCGAAGTTAGCTGAGCAGCGGGATTTGCGTGTCCCATGATTGTGTTCGCCTTGGGCTGGTTCTTACTCGCTCTTCGTGCCGTCAGCCAACTGACATTTCGAGGAAAGTTATGCAGTCCCCGGGCACGTTGCAGGAGCAGATATGATGAGAAATAGCAGCGCTTCAATGACCCATTGCTTTTCAAATTTTGGTTAACCTAAGTGTTGTGAGCCTCGCCGGTTCACTCAAGGTATCGACACCATTCCATTTTTGGCTGTTTGTGCGGAGGACCCGTTTGTCTCGGATTTGCGGCGGCCTCAACAGGGCCATGTGTCGCCGATTCAGACCGATCGCATCCGTCAGGGAAATCGAGCGCAGCGTCCGGGATAGGAGAGGCCTGGCTGGCGTGTGGTGGGCCGGATGGCGCCGGCACGGGTGACGGCGTGGCCCGCGAGGCCGTTGACCAGGGTCGATTTCCCGGCGCCGGTGGATCCGCCCACGACAGCGAGGAGCGGCGCGTCCAGGCTCCGGTAGCGGGGCAGGATGTAGTCCTCCAGCTGGGCCAGGGCGTTGCGGATGTCCAGCCGTGCCTCGTCCGAGCCGGGTAGGGCCAGCGGCAGCACGGCCGTCGCAAGGTCGCGATGGACGGCTTCCGGCAGGTCAACGGCCTGGCCGTGGTTTTCTTCGGAGCTCACCGCTTCATCATGCCATTTCACGATGGCGCCATTCGCCGGGAGTACAAAGGACCCCGCCTGCTGGGCGGCGGGGTCCTTTTGCAGCCGCGGGGAGGCCGGTCTGACCGCCTCCGGATGTGTCATCGCCGTCAGCTGATGGTGATGGTTGATGCGACGCTGGGAACGCCTTTGGAGTCCATGGCGAAGAGCAGATAGGTGCCTGGCACCAGCACGCCGCGATCGGCCGGCAGTTTCAGCGTTGCGGTATTGCCGGACACCGCGGTTGCGGTGACCGGGATCCGCCGCTGGTCCGTGTTGACGGTGTGGGTGACCGTGCCCATCCGCATCAGGGAGAACTTGCTGACCGGCGCCCCGGTGGTCACCGCAATCGTGCTGCCGGCCGGGGCGGCGGCCGGGGCCGTCACGATCGTCGGCCGGGATCGCTCGCTGCCGTCGTCATTCAGGAGGTACGGCGGCGTGAAAATCTCGCCGTCCAGATGGTTGGTGGTGCAGTTGCCGCAGAGCCCGCCGCCGCCGACGAAAATCCTGGCATCCGGGAGGAGCAGCGCGACGCTGTGGTAGGTCCGCGGAATGGCCATGGGGGCCAGAGTGGTCCACTCCCCGTGGCCGGGTTCCAGATTTCCGGGGCCATCCTGGCGTCGGTGTCGCTGAACGGCACCGGGATGGGCTGACCGCCGACCACGAAGACCTGCCCGTCGGGCAGTGCCACCCCATTGGCGAACGACCGGCTGACGGCCATGTCCCCGGTCCGTTCCGCGGTGACCCCGTTGTTGATGTCGATGGTGTAGGCGCGGTCCGTGGCAGGAGAGTCGTCGTAGGCCGGCGCCCCGCCCACAGTCAGGATCTTCCCGACGTCGTACATCACCGCGTCGCCGTTCATGGCGTCGGCGCTGTCCGAGCGGTTGCCGGCCGAGGTGATGCTGCCGTTGCCTGTGGTGGAGATCCAGTTCATCTGGCGGCTGGGCCCTGCCTGGAACACCCGGCCGCCGGAGGCGGCGAACAGCCAGGTGTGGTTGTCGGCCCGGTACGCGCCGCGGGGATCCGCCGTCATGGTGCTGTCTACCGGCACATCCGGCAGGAGCCGCCAGCCGCCCTCCGCGGACCACACCTCGCCGTGCTTGCTGCTCGAACCGCCGGACCAGGACCCGCCGATGGTGAAGACCTCTCCGGTGGACGTGGTCACGTTGCTCTGATAACCGCGGGGATCATCATGTCCGGCCCGGCGGACCAGGCGTTCGTCGCAGGGTTGTAGAGGGTGGTTTTCGAGCTGTTGCTGCCGCCGCTGATTAGGATCTTCCCGTCCGGCAGCATCGAGGTCCCGGGGCAGAACATGTCGTGACCGGTGTTGACCACCTGGGCCGGGCTCACAACACCGGTGGACAGGTTGAGGATGGACGCCTGGGTGTAGCCCCTACTGCCGCCGAAAGCGGTGGGAGAATACGCGGACCACGTCAGCATCCGGTTGCCCGGCAATAGCGCCGCTGCGGCCGGGACCAGCGGGAAGTTGATCGTCGGGCCCCAGGATCCCAGCGATGGGCCAAGGAGGTTGATCTCGGCGGCGCTGCTCCACGGGCCGCGGTTGCCGGCCTCGGTGGTGGCGGTCAGCCGGACGTAGCGGGCGCTGACCGCGGTGAAGTTGACCGTCTTCTCGGCAGCGGTGTCCGGCCAGGTGCCGCTCGCGACGTCGCTCCATGTGGTGCCGTCGTCGCTGACCGCGATCTTGAAGGCGCCGACGCGCCCGTTCGTGCCATCCGTGCGCGGGAGATAGCGGAGCCCGGCGATGGTTCGCGCCGCCTTGGTGTCGATGGTGATGGTATGCGGCAGCGGTGCTTCCGGCGCCGGAGACCATCTGCTGTGCCAGATGGTGGCCGCACTACCGTCGAGGACATTGCCGGCTTGGCCGTTCACGCGGGAGGTCTCCTCCTCGTTGGACGTAGCGGTCCACCCTGCGCGGGGCAGCGCGCCCGATGCCGAGACTGTTTGCCCGGCCATCAGATTGATCTCGGCGGCGCTGCTCCACGGACCGCGGTTGCCCGCCTCAGACGACGCGGTCAGCCGGACGTAGCGTGCGGTCACCGCCGCGAAGGAGACCGTCTTCTCCGCGCTGGTGTCCGGCCAGGTGCCGCTGGCGACGTCGCTCCAGGCGGCGCCGTCAGCGCTGACCCTGATCGAATAGTTGCCGACGCGCCCGTTCACACCATCTGTGCGCGGAAGGTAGCGGAGACCCCGATACTGCGCGTGGCTTTGGTGTCGATGGTGATGGTGTGCGGCAGCGGCGCGGCCGGGGCCGGGGACCACCTGCTGTGCCAAATCGTTGCGGTACTGCCGTCAAGCACGTTGCTGGCGCGGCCGTTCACACGGGAGGTCTCGGCGTCGCTGGCCGTGGCCGTCCACCCGGTGCGCGGCAGCACCCCGACGGGGATGCCGTCTGCCCGGCAAGCAGGTTGATTTCGGCGGCGCTGCTCCACGGGCCGCGGTTGCCCGCCTCGGACCTCGCGGTCAGCCGGACGTAGCGGGCGTTCACCGCGGTGAAGGACACGGTTTTCTCCGAGGCGGTGTCCGGCATGGTTCCTGTTGAGACGATGGTCCAGTCAGCGCCGTTGGTGCTCACCCGGATTTCGAAGGTCCCCACGCGACCGTTCGCGCCGTCGGTCCGCGGGAGAAGACGGAATCCCCGATGCTGCGCGTGGCCTTGGTGTCGATCGTGATGCTGTGCGGCAGCGGGGCTGCGGGCGCCGGGGACCACCTGCTGTGCCACATCGTGGAGGATTTACCGTCCAGCACGTTGCTGGCCCGGCCGTTGATACGGGCGGTCTCGGCATCGCTGGCGGTGGCCGTCCACCCGGTCCGCGACAAGAGAACGGGAACGGCCTCCGTCGCCGCGGCGGGCTGCGCCGCGTTATGAATGTGCGGTCCGACCAATGACGAGGAGCCCTGCCCGGCGGCCAGCCCCGAATTATGCGCGTGCAGTCCGGCCGAGCCAAAGGATTTCGGCAGCGCCACCGCCCCATATCCCGCGACCAGGAGGAATCCAGCCAGGAAAGCCACCCAACGACGAACCTGAAGGCGCCGCACCGCGGCGGGCACAGCCCTGGCCGATTCCCGTCTCGCGTGGAATCTAGTCGCCGTGCCAGTAAAGCGATGCATCTGCGCCCCCTCGTGGCACGACCCGTCGTAACAGGACTGACACTAGGGAGGAGGACTTGTGAAAACCTTGGGTGACCTGCGGGAATACCCGCGGGGCGCGGGCGTGATTTCCTATTTCACTCTTCAACCCGCGATATGACCAACCTTCAACCGTCGCCGACATTCGGGTGCCGACGACCAGCTGAACGACTATCGCTGCGTTAATGCAGACGCGTTAGAAGGTTCCGCGCGAAGTCGCTACTAACAACATTTGGATCAAGTCGTTCCATGTGGGTTGCAAGGGATTGTTTGGCTGCCTCGTTGCCCACGAGGGATACGGAGGCGACCATCGCGCGAGCAAAGGCTTCAGCCGAACCGTCCTCCACGAACAGCGTGGAGACGGCATCTAGCCCTTCGCGGAAGGTCGGGGTGTCGGCAGCGACAACGGGCAGGTCAAAAGTACCGTAGAGGAGGGCGGCCCCGCTGTTGAGGCTACGTTCGTAATTTACGAGCCCTATGTCGGCGGCTCGAAGGAAGTACTGCGCCCGGTCATTCGGGACCTTGCCGCTTTCTATCAACACGTTGGGATGAACAAGGGCGCGATTAACGAATTCCCGGACGGCCTGGCTGCCGTCCGAGCCTCCAGCGATGAGGACCCGAAATCGAAATTCAGGGGATCCCGCAGCCAGAATATCCGCTGCATCGAGAAGCCGATCCAGGCCTTTATATGACTTCAAAGCGCCAAATAGTACAAATACGACTTCATCGGGTCCGAGGCCGAGCATCGCACGGGCCTCATCCCGGGTAACGACATCAACATATGCACCCTTGTAGCTCGGGTGGGGAGCTACAACAATTTTCTCGGAATCAAGTCTGACAAATCCGTTCATGGCGTCGACAGTGCTGGCTGACATCACGTGCACAATATTTGCCGCATCGGCCACCCGCTGCTGGATTTCAAGCTCGACGTCTACGTGAACAGCATCGTGCGGGTAGACATTATGTACTGTCCATACGACGTTCACGCCCTTGTCGCGCAGCTGCTCCAGACGACCCGCCATTCCCAGACCAATGGAACGCGCGCGCCCCACCTCGGCGGCACCCAGAGTCATCCACGAGTTCCAATGAAGGTGCAGCGAAGTAGTGGATGCCATCCTCTGAAAATCCAGCAAACCGCGAAATCTGTCTGGTTTCAAAATTGGCGCGACCGCTATACCGCTTTCACCAAAACGCCGATAAAGCAGCGCCTGATAGGGATTCATACGAGCAACAGGTGTGTAGCCCAATAGATGAGGCCGTTCTTCACCGTTCGCCAGGGAGGAATATGCGGCGAGCAGTTCCGACGCAGGCGACTGGGGGCTAGCGGTAAAACTTCGGTATTCAATCTTCATTTGGCTGAAGCCCCTTCACGCAGACCTGCGAATTCCTCGACATATCGTTCACCGTTTTTGTCCCAAGTCCTGGACGTCCGAACCCAGTCATGGCCGGCAGCTGCCATGCGTTCGCACTCATCTGGATCTTCATACAGGCGAAGGAGCAGTGCTGCCAACATGTCTGCCTCGCCGGCCGGGAACGCGGTGCCTCGCAGCGGCGGATCGACTATCTCGACTAGGGCCGGCAAATCACTCACGACAATGGGCTTGCGAAGTGCCATAGCCTCAAACGGTTTAAGCGGAGTGACATAGGTGGCCGCACGCTCGGGGATCCGTGGCACGACGAAGATGTCGATTAGTGAGTAGTAGTCGGGTATGGCGGCGTGGTCTACTGGCCCTGTAAATATTACGCGGTCTGAGACACCCAAATGAGCCGCCAACTCGACAAGCGACTCCTTCCGAGGGCCGCCGCCCACCAAGACACATCTGGCTTCAGACCCCGCATCTTTGAGAATTCGGCATGCCTGGATGAGTGTCTCTTGAGATTCCCTATAGTGGTCCATATTGGAGACATACCCGAAAGTTGGATGGCTCCCGATCCCATGACGACCTGCCAGCTCCAGCGAACGTTCCCGAGGGCTAAAGGCGTCTGCGTCGACTGCGTTAGGGATGATACCAATCTTGTCAGCCGGTATACCGCGACTAATCAGTTCGTCTTTCATAGCTTCACCGATGGTTAGCACGCGATCGGCACGGCGCATGCACATCTCTTCGACCCACATCCGGCGCGAAAATGTTTCCCCTTGAGCCTCCCACTCCAAGTCTCCAGTCCAATTTCCTTCGAAGAACGAACGCACCTCGTAGACAAAAGGCAGTCCCGTCTTTTCCTGCAACGCAAGGCCGACGAGCGCCGTGTCATATCCTCTACGGCCGGAACTAGCATGAATGACGGATGGGCGGTACTTAAGGACTTCCTCATATGCAAGCTGGGCAAACATTTGAAGGAATTCGTCAACGGGCATCCCCGCGTAATCAATCTCGCCAACGTCAAGCCGAACGTGCCGAACGCCGTCGACGCGCTCAGTGGCACGGAACGGCTTACCGTTGAGTATGCGAGGGAACCCGGGTTCAGTGACTACTATGGGGTCGAGGCCCGCCTTGGACTCGGCTACAAAATTGCTGTGGCTGCGAGACGTGAACCCATTCGAAAGATAGGGACGACTCTCCTTGACGAGATGCATGATGCGCCCCTGGATCGGATCCTTGATTGGGACCCGCCTACCAGGGATGGCCGGCGTCCATCCGGAGACCTCACGCAGCCGTCCTTCGAGTCTCCGTACACTTCTCGGGTCGACGTTTCGGTCCAACCTTGCCGCCTCGTAAGTGAGCAACAATGCGTCGCTGATCTCGCCTCTCTTGCTCTGAAGATCCCTCAGCGCGCGAACGAAGGGGGCATTATCTTTCAGTCGCGTTTTCAGCGCACTCGCCCATACGAAGGCTCTGTCGTAATTCTTTTCCGCCATGTGGTGCGTCAAGGCATTGAGCCCACCGAATCGTGAAGTCAACCTCACCAACATTGGGCCGGGGGCGTGGCTACCGGGTTTCGCGTCTTGGTGTGCCGAGACGGACGCTACATTGGACTTATGCAGTCTCAAGAGTCTGGCAATGTCCGCATGGGCTTTGTCAAGCTCCTCCATCGCGATTTCTAACATCTCCGCATCGGACATGATCCGAGAGTGAGTGTTCATTTGATAGTTCCCTTAAGCCTTTCCGACTCGGTATGCGACGCCGCTGCAATTCCTGGCCGACTGAACGCGTGGTTTGTAGCCGCGCTGGCATGGGGTTGATAAGCGATTCCTAGACGCCGCAAGCTGCTCGCAGCAGCTGTTCGGTCACGAACGGCGGCGCGCCCCCAGTGTGACATCCAAAAGGGCCAGCGCCGCTGGCCGTCGCCCATCACTCGGACACGACACGACCGCACGCGCCATTTCGCGCACACATAAGCCACTGAATAACTTCCCCACTTCGGCGTGCTCTAGGCCAAGCCTAGTCTAATTTTGACGTCGACCCTGTGTGACTCTCTGGCTGTGATTACAGTCTTTGAATGGCCAAATCCAAGGACTCCCTACTGAAGCACAGGTTGCATGACAAGCCGTTGTAAGGGAGTGCTGCCCAGCCCCGGTTGGCAAGTCTTGAATCCGATACCGCCATTCAATGCTGCCCTGTCAACGTCCAGTGCAACGAGCACTCGTACCTGACCTGCCGACCAGGACGGTGGCCGGGACAGCCCATCTGGGCCTCGGCCAGGCTCTGACACGCGTAACAACATGCAATCCCAGGAGAGGCCTACTTGAGGGCAGATGTAAGGAGGCGGCAAACCCCGGACGGGCCCCACAGGGCGACCGCTTCCGCGAACGGCTCAGCCAGGTGGGAACACTGTTCGCTTACTTTCAATGATGTCGATGGCCACGAAATCGCGCCCATGACGAACCGGATTGAGGGCAGCTCCAACTCCCAACTGCGACGGTTGCTTGGGCTCGCCGAGACTACCGGAAACGACTAAAAAGCCACCACGGGCAACGACACAGCCCCTAGTAGGACGGCAAGCTTCCGATGCCAAACAAGGGTTCTGGGCCAGAAGGCTGGGACGCGACTGACATGCGGCTTAGCCTCACGGCCGTGGGCTGGGAATGGTTCCGACGCCTCAACGAGAAACGGCCCCGGGCTTATGCCCGGAACCGTTTCATCTGTGACCCCAGCGGGATTCGAACCCGCGTTACCGCCGTGAGAGGGCAGCGTACTAGGCCGCTATACGATGGGGCCGCGTACTCTCCAGAACAGCATTTCTGCCATTCACGCTAAGCGATTGTTTCATACACTCAGCAAGTGTTTCAAATCGACGGACCGATTCAAAACCCTGATCAACCGCGGAAATCCGCGGAATTATCAGAGCTGGGATACCAGGACTCGAACCTAGAATGACGGTACCAGAAACCGTAGTGTTGCCAATTACACCATATCCCAATGGAACTTTCGGGCCGGATCCGTGGGCCTAAACCCTCGCTCCCGGCGCCTCAGCACGAGTAATTACTATACCCGAGACTTTTCGCATGCACAAATCGACTCTCGGAATGCCCATCGGACATGGCCAGTCGGTCCGACTCAGCCATCGCGCTCGCCATCGTTCGGCTGCCGGGGGCCGCCCGGGTACCGCGTTCGACCTCCTTCGGGGCCGGCGCGACGTGCCTGGTGCCGCATAGGCATACTCAGCAATCCGGTGAGTGTAAATCCGAATGTAGTGAAGGAGAGACATCGGACTCGGTGAGGTAATGGACGCGTTCTCCGCATGGAGGTTCGCACGCTCCCCCAGCACGAGCGCCCGACTGACTTGAGACCACTCGAACACACTTTAGGCGTCGGAGTGCGGGTAACACCCAGCGATCATGGCTCCGGTTCACCTTGCCCGCAGCGTCAATGTCGGGGCTTTACACGCGCCTAAGGCCTCGTGGCGTGGAACTATTGGCGAACGCGCCCGGAACTAGGCTTGGGTTACTCTAAAGGACTGTCTCCCCGCACGAGAGCGTTGGTAGACGAATCCAACAGGATTTCAGCACCACCCCGTAAATTCTGTTGTTCTGAACTATTGGGGAGTAGGTCCACTTCAGGTAGATTCCAACTGCTGTCTTCGTGCGCTTCTGCCGCAAGGTGTTATCAAGTATTTCAATACCGCGAAGAGGCGTCGTGGAAGTGCCGTTCACAGCAACACCGTTGCCAATTAGGTTCGGATTTATTTCGTTGCCGATGACTTTGACGTACTCGGAGCGGATTACGTCAATTGCCGAGCTAGGATTTGCCGGGGCAAATGGTAGATCGAAGTTGAGTTTGTTTTGCTCGACGGATACTTCTGATGCTTGAACCTTGATAAAGCGACGGGAGACGTTCCGGATCTTGTTATCGCGAATGGTCACCTTGCCAGCGTTGAAGGGGTTGGCAGTGCCGTCGTAAAACAGTACGTGGATGGCGTCACCCTCCTCGCCGGTAATGTTTTCGATGACATTGCCAGAAATTAGCGATTTAGACGTAGCTGCGCTAGTAGCGTTGAGTCCGATACCTCGAGAAAACCCGGGTCCGTTTCCTCTCATCTCATCGCCGACGCTCACAACATTGCGAACGACATTGTTCCGGACGATTGCGCCGCCGGTTGTAGTTATGTCGATTGCGCGGGCCGACTGACTTGCGGAGTGGAAGTTCTCGTACCGGCCGTTCTCGAGTACAGCGTTTGCTCCGGTCACTTTGACACCGAAGGCAGCCTTATTGATCCCGTCGACGTGGAGGCTCACGCGACTGTTACTCCCGGACACGTATAGCGCTGTGATATTGACGCCGTCAGCAACAATCTTCGCGTTATCGCTGTAGAGCGTCCGATTGTCTCCAGTCAGTGTCAATCCCGAAGTAATCCGGTAGGAGCCGTCTTCGAGTCGAACGCCGCCTGCCCTGAGCCAGGCTTGGAGGGCAGCCGTATCGTCCGATACGCCATCGCCTTTGGCGTTGTAGGGCGGGTCCTTCGGATTCAGGAACCTCTCCCCGCCTCCGGCGGGCTGCTGTTCATCAGCGGCACAGGATTTTGGCGGGGATTATGCTGGCTTCCGGCCAGAAGCAAAAACAGACATGCTATAAGTGCGCTCGTAGCCGCCCTCACTACCCGCTTCAATTTTTTCGGAGTTCTGGCAATTCCAGCATCGCGACAGTCGTCACTAATTCGCCCCAACTCCTCACACACGCGAACGCGAAGAACACGCCGGGATGATTTGATTTTGCCCCCGAGGGGCAAACGACTTCCATATCTTAGCCGAGCGGGCCGACTGCCTTGACGAGACGCGCCTATACCCTCGGCGTCCCCTGCGGGACCTCTTGCCCGAGGCTGGCCTGCACCACACGGACGAGCACTTCGGCGTCTGGCAGGCGAGTGATGAGGGTGACTCACGGGGTCTCCTTCGCCCCGTTTCAAAACCTTAGGGCAGAGAGTCCGAACGGATAGCCACAAGTCATGGGCATCATGCATTACCAAGGCTGCCCGGCCAGCCGCCCTCGAAGCATGTTGTACCCGGGTTGCAGGCCCCCGTAGAAAACCACGGCGCTGCATACCATCATGGCAGCCCACCGCTCAGACCCACACGATGTCTAGTACGCCGTGGCCGTAAGATCCAGGGAGGTCACTTTCGGCATAGTGAGCTTCAGGATGGTCAGGGCCTGACCGTCCGTGGTGGTCCCCGGTGCCGGCACCGCGGACAGAACTGATCCCGCAGGGACCCCTGTCAGTCGGATAGTGATTGCCTGTCCGTCGCGGCGGAGCACGGCGCGGTCGGTTCCCAGGCTGACCGTCGCGTCGGTGACCCACTGCCACGTCATGCTCTTAGCCGCGGTGGAGCGAATCACGTCTTTGACGATCATGCTGGTGCTGCCGTGGGTCACAGTGCGGGTCGCGGTTGACGTGCCTGGCAGCGCCTGCCGCAAGTCCACAGACGCTGCGCTGGACGAGATTCTGTGGACGGGGGCCTTAGCCGTAGTTGGCTGGTTCACGCCCGTGTAGGCCAACGTGGAATGCGCCGAGGTGCCGGGGTTCCAGTAGATGAAGCGCTGCAGCGCGGAGTAGTACCCGGGGCGCCTGCCGGCATGGGGCCCGGGTCGACGGACCACTGGATTCCGCGGCGGTAAAAGGAGACCGTGCCCAGATCCAAATGAGCGTGTGGCAGGACGTTGGAGCCGCCCTTCAGCGTGGCAGTACCCGCGGGAATGTGCAGGGCAGCAAGGCCTGTCTGCGGGTACACCGTGGATGACTTGGCCGGGAGTGTCCCGGGGCGATCCGCCACCACATCAGGTAGGCATCCGGCTTCTGCGCGAATCGTCCGGCAACCCATGCTGCGACCGTGGCGTCACCCCTCACTTTGGCGTCCCAGGCCGGCATCAGACCGCTGAGCTCGTTTGGTTGGGCATCCGCGAACGCGCTGGGCCGGCCGTCCGGGTCTGTGCTGTGCATTGCATAATGGGAGACCTTCTCCAGCGATGGCATCGCCACGGGCAGGGTCGGGTAGGCGTTGGGCAGCGTCGCGTACAGGACGGCGATCGCCCGGCTTTGGTATGTCCAGTATCCTGGCCCTCCTGCGTGCCGCCGTCCGCCGTGATCATCTGCAGCGCCGGTTGGATCGACTTCAACGATTCCTGGGCCAGGGCTGCAGCCATTTCCGGCGATCCTTTCAGGAACACAGCCGTCGCGGTGAAGTTTGCGGCATTGTGGATCGCCGCCAGGTTCGTGGGACCCTTCAGCCATGATTCCCGGTCCTCGAGCAGGCACGTCTGCGGCCCAAGCCACCGGATTAGTACAGTCTCATCGAGGCCTTTCAGCTTCACCCAGTCAGCCGCGCTGGATGCCGCCAGCAGCAGGTGGGATGACGCCAGCGTATTCATGCCCTCGGGGCCAGCCAGCAGAATGCGCTGAGTATCCGCCGTCAGCACGTCGCGCGCGTTGGAATCGCTACCGGACAACCATCCGTACCCCAGCCGGGGCGTGCGGACAACATATGCGGTCCGCAACTCCTCCAAACTCTTTGGCAAGCTCGCCTCGTTCACTGCAGCGCGAAGGAGCTGCCGATGAACCGCCCCGGTGGCGGTGTCCGCGGCTGCCCCGGCCGCCGAATCGAGTAGTATTTTCCGGTTCGTCGCAACACCGGGTCCGTCGCTTGGCAGCATCGGCCTGAAAGCGGAGGATGCCGCTGGCAACGCACAGCCCCCGGGAACCCGACCCAGCCGGAGGCTACCGGGATGCTGCCCGAGCCCTGCTCCAGGACCGTCCGGTACTTCGGCGCAATCAGCGCCGGCGCAGCCACGGCTTTCCCCAGTACCCCCAACTGACGGACTGCGTCCGCCGACAGCTGTGTGCTATACGCCGCGGCCCGCGTCTTCATGGCCTGATATGCCGCGGAGGTGATGCCTCCCGCCAGAAAATCCGCCAGTGCCGCGGTCGCGTTCTTCTGGTGGCCGGAGCGCAAATTCTTCAACTCCACCAGCTGCTGTCCGCTCTTCTTCACCGTGGCCGCGCGCAACACTTCCGCCTTCATTCGGACAGCCACCGCGTCCATGGCGGACTGCGTAGTCGCGACCGTCAGCGCATCCCCGACAGTCGTCAGGGCCGCTTTTCCAGAGGCGATAGCGTCCTTTACAGCCACCCCGTTGGGCCTCGCCAGAAGTGGGATATAGGCCCGGGAATCCACATAGTTCTGCGCCGCTGCGTAGGACGCCTGCCGCAAGGTGGCCCGCTGTTCACTCAGTGTGGCTGAGTATGCGGGCGATGCCTGGAGCACCGCCATACACATCGCCAGCGCTATGCAGGACGCAAGTCCGGTGGTCAAACCACCGCGGGCAAGAAATCGGCGTGAGTGTCGGGGAGTTCGCGAACGCCGTGCAAACTCCGTGCTCGATCCGTGAATCTGCGTTTCCTGCTCGTACATCGCTGCCCCCGAACACTCCGTGCGGTCCAAGGGCCAACCGACGATCGACCCCTGTTGGGATTTCGCTGGTGTTCGGACAAGTCAGGGCGCGACTAAGAGAACTCGACAGATCGAAAAGGCCGTCCATCTCGCAATTGATAAAAAAGTCGCTCGTGAATGAGTCCCGCAGCCGAGACGTTAGCTGCGAACACCTGCATTTACTGCTGCCCTAGGAGCACCCAGACTATGAACTTACGAAGGACTTCACACGAGTGCCTATTACCCGAAAATGTTCAAGAGATTTAGGTATTTCCGTCAGGGCTACTCGCTCAGGTCTTTGGACTACCTACGAGGCGCCGGACCACCGTGAACGGCCGCCTTGGACCTATACACGGTGAAGGGCGGGGTGGAGGAGCTGCTCCACCCCGCAGCGGACCGGTTGGTTGTAGACACAATCCGGAATCAACTCCAATTCGCCGCTATCCGCCACATACATTTCGTGGGGGAATTTCGCATTAGCGGCGACGCTAATTCCTGCCAAGAGAAACCCCGCCATCATGTTTTGCTGGCGGGGTTTCTCTTATAAGGTCTGGGTCGGGATCCTCGGGCTTTAGGCCAGCAGCTCCAGCAGGGAACCGATCTCGCGGCCGGCGAAGCCCGGGGCCGGTTCCCCGGCGCGGTTCAGCCAGACGCCCAGAAGGCCGGCCGCCGTCGAGCCGTCAGCGTCGAGGAGGCGGTTGTCCCCCACGTAGAGCGTCTCGCCGGCGCCCGTGCCGAGCCGGCGGACGCCCTCAAGGTAGATGGCCGGATCCGGCTTCGCCGCACCCACCGTGTCCGTGCCCACCAGCACGCTGATGCGTGCCAGGCCGGCGGCGTCCAGCTTGACCCGCTGGTAGTCGTGGACGTTGTTGCTTACGGCGCCGTACGGGATGCCCGCGGCATCGAGCGCGTCCAGGATCGGGGTGACGTCGTCGAAGGCGCGGATGTAGCCGTGCTGCCGGCGGGCGTAGGAACTGACCCAGTGCTGGGCCTGCTCCCCTCATCCAGCTCCACCCCGAAGTGCCCCAGGGCGGCCCGGCCGCGGAGGAGGCGCTGTTCGTTGAAGGTCAGCTCCCCGGCGAGGTAACGGTCATAGAAGTGGGTGGTCTCGCGGGTGAAGATCCGCCCGAACTTCTCCCACCCGGCCTGGTCCAGGCCGGGCAGGAGGTGTTCGCTGACGTCGCGCAGGGCCGCAGTCATGGAGAACTCGAGGTCCACCAGGGTGTCGTCGATGTCGAACAGCACCCCGCGGATGCCGCCCAGGTCCGCGGCGAGGGCGCTGGGCCGGGCGTTGGTTCGGGCCGCGGGTGTGCTCATCGTCAGCCGCGGAACGCGCGGAGCCGGGCCAGGGACGAGTCCTTGCCCAGGATCACCATGGATTCGAACAGCGGCGGCGAGATCCGGCGGCCGGAGATCGCGGTGCGGACCGGGCCGAAGGCCAGCCGCGGCTTGACGCCGAGTCCCTCCACGAGGGCCTCCTTGAGCGCGGCCTGGATGGTCTCGGCGTTCCAGTCCGCGATGGGTTCCAGGGCGGCCAGGGCGGCGTCGAGCACCTCGGTGAGGTTCTCCGGAAGCCCCTTGCGGGCGTCGTCCGCGACGTCGATCGCGTCGTCGTTCTTGAACAGGAAGGCGAGCATCTCGGGGCCTCGCCCAGCAGCGAGATGCGCTCCTGGATCAGCGGGGCGGCCTCGGCGAGGATCTCCTCCTGGCGGGCGGTGAGGGTGTCGCCGACGAACCCGGCGGTGCGCAGGTACGGGACCAGCCGGCCGCGGAAGTCCTCGGCGTCGAGCATCCGGATGTGCGTGCCGTTGATGGCCTCGGCCTTTTTGATGTCGAAGCGGGCCGGGTTGGCCAGCACGTCGTTGACGTCGAAGTGCTCGATCAGCTGCTCCACCGTGAAGATGTCCTCGTCGGCGGAGAGGCTCCAGCCCAGCAGCGACAGGTAGTTGAGCAGGCCCTCCGGGATGAAGCCGCGGTCCCGGAGCAGGAAGAGGTTGGACTGCGGGTCGCGCTTGGAGAGCTTCTTGTTGCCCTCGCCCATGACGTACGGGAGGTGGCCGAAGACCGGCAGGTAGCTGGCGACGCCGATGTCCATCAGCGCGTTGATCAGCACCACCTGGCGGGGCGTGGAGGAGAGCAGGTCCTCGCCGCGGAGCACGTGGGTGATGCCCATCAGCGCGTCGTCCACCGGGTTGACCAGGGTGTAGAGCGGGGAGCCATCGGCGCGGACGATCACGTAGTCCGGGATGCTGCCGGCCTTGAAGGTGATCTCGCCGCGGACCATGTCGGTGAACGTGACATCCGAATCCGGCATCCGGACGCGGAGCACCGGCTGGCGGCCCTCGGCTTTGAACGCGGCCAGCTGCTCCTCGGTGAGCTCGCGGTCGAAGTTGTCATAGCCCAGCTTGGGGTCGCGGCCGGCGGCGCGGTGGCGGGCCTCGACCTCCTCCGGGGAGGAGTAGCACTCGTAGGCGTAGCCGGCGTCGATGAGCTTGGCGACGACATCCTTGTACAGGTCCAGGCGCTGGGACTGGCGGTACGGCTCGTGCGGTCCGCCGACCTCCACGCCTTCCTCCCAGGTGATGCCGAGCCATTTCAGGGCCTCGAGCAGCTGCTGGTAGCTCTCCTCCGAGTCGCGCGCCGCGTCCGTGTCCTCGATGCGGAACACGAAGGTGCCCTTGGTGTGGCGGGCGTGGGCCCAGTTGAACAGGGCCGTGCGGATCAGGCCGACGTGCGGGGTGCCGGTGGGCGACGGGCAGAACCGGACACGGACCGGGGTGTCAGCGGTGACTTCGCTGGTCACGCTGGGGGCGGAGCTGGAGACGGCGTCGGGCGCAGAAGGAGTAGTCATAGTGGTACCAACATTACCGCGTGCCGCCACGCGCTTTAGCGCCTGCGGCCCCGCGCCGGTTGCGGGCGGGACAGCGCCTTCACCAGGTAGTACCCGGCCAGCACGAGGCCCGCGGCGAGGAAGGCCAGCGCCAGCCAGGGCGGCCCGTCCAACCAGCCGACGGCGCGTGCCGCCATCGAGAATGTGCCGATGGATCCCAGGGCAAAGAACAGGAAGGAACGGCGGCGGCCGGAACCGCGCAGGCCGCCCCGCCATCCGCCGTTACTCATGTCCTGTTTCCGCGGTCCGCCTAGCGGCGGACCACTGGGTTGGAGAGCCGGCCGATGCCCTCGATTTCGACCTCGAAGCGGTCGCCGGCCTCAACGAGTCCGACGCCGGCGGGGGTGCCGGTCATGATGACGTCGCCGGGCAGCAGCGTGAAGGCCTGCGAGACAATCGAGACGAGCTCGCGGACGCCGCGGATCATCTGGCTGGTGCTGCCGTCCTGGCGCAGTTCGCCGTTGAGGCGGCCCTGGATCTGCAGGTCCTCGGTGTTCAGTTCGGTCTCGATCCACGGCCCCAGCGGCGCGGAGGTGTCGAAGCCCTTGGCCCGTGCCCACTGCAGGTCGGTCTTCTGGACGTCGCGGGCGGTGAGGTCGTTGCCGCAGGTGTAGCCGAAGACGACGTCGTCGACGCGCTCCTCCGGGACGTCCTTGCAGATCCGGCCGATCACAACGCAGAGCTCGGCCTCGAAGGACACTTCCTCGGAGAATTCCGGCAGGATGATCGGATCGTTGGGCCCGATCACGGAGGTGTTGGGCTTCAGGAACAGCAGCGGCTGGGCCGGGACGTCGTTGCCGAGTTCCTTGACGTGTTCCACGAAGTTGCGGCCGACGCCGATGACCTTGCTGCGCGGGATGATCGGGGCGAGCAGGCGCACGTCCTCGAGCTTGTGCCGCGCGGCGGTTCGTTCCACGCCTTGGAAGAAGGGGTCGCCGTTGATGACAGTGACCATCTCACTGCCGGGCTCACCTTCAACAATGCCGTAGAGGGGATCAGAATCGACTACAAACCGGGCGATACGCATGGCTCCTAGCGTACCGTCTCCGTCAGGCGCGCCGGACTAAGTGAACCCTGCCTCTTGCGGTCCCAGTGTTAGTCTGACGCGACGCACATGGCGTTTTATCTGTTCAATGGGGGAAACATGTTAGGCATCGATACTTCTTCAGCGCGCTCTAAACGCATCGGCGGGAAATTAGTAACCAGCGCGGCAACCGCTGTGATCGCGTCCGGAGGGCTAGTCGTATTTTCTGCGCCTGCCTTCGCTGCAGAGTCGGAAACATGCACCGCTGCGCAGGCAAGCTACCAGGCCGCCTTGACCGCTACCGGCGCGAGCAAGACACTTGCCGGCCAAGTCGCGGCAGCAACTCAAGCAGTGGCCGAAGCACAGCGGGCCCGCGATGCCTTGGCCGCAGCCGCCGTTGCCGACGCCGCCCAAGCGCAGGCCGACCTCGACGTCGCCGTCGCGTCCGCGACCAAGACGGAAACCGACTTGGAATCGGCCCAGAAGCGCCTGCAACGCGCACTTGACACCGCCAGGTGGGCTGCCGACCGCGTGGACCGGATCCAGACCGAACTTGATGAGCTGCCTGAGCTGAACGCCGCGGCCGAGGAACAGGCGCGGATTCAACTTGAAGCGGCGACCGCCGCACAGTCCGCTGCCGCTGTCAGTGTCGCTGCCGCCCAAACAACGCTGGAAGCCGCCAACGCGGCTCAGGACCAGCCGGCGATCGATGCCGCCCAATCCGCGCTGCTGGCCAAGCAAGTGGTGCTGGAAGCGGCTGAGGAGCAGCTTGCTACAGCAAAACTGGCACTCGAAGGGGTGAAGGCCCACGGTGAGGCTCAGCTGGCGGATGCCCGGAACACGCTAGAGGGCGCGGAGCAGCTGTTGTGGGAGCTGGGTGATCACCTCATGCAGGCCGACGATGGGTTCCGCGACGCCAACGATCGGGCCGATACCGCAGCCGACGTCGTCACGCAGGCGCAGGCCACCCTCCAGGCGGCCCGCAACATCGAAGGCATTGCTGCAGCAGATGCGGCTCTGGCTACAGCCAGCGCGGCCGCCAAGGCGCTGCAAGCTCAAACAACGACGCCTCCTGACCCCGCATCCATCGACCGGCTGTTCCGTGCTGCCCTCGAAGCCTGCGCGGCAACTTCTGAGACCGCCCCAAAGACACCGGTGCCTGCGGCCACGCCGGTCGTGAAGCCGGTTATAGCCACGGAGTCTCGGCGTGCGGTAGTTGAGGTTTCGTCCTCGGCTCCGGGGCAACAGCCCGGTGCTGTGAATGCAGCCAATTCCGGCCTGAACGTCCAGACCGGCGTCACCACCGGTCCCGCCGCTCATGCTCCTGCTAGTCCCCAGGGGCAGGGCGGGCTGCCGGTGGCCGCATGGTCGCTGGGAGGACTAGTCGTCCTCGCGGCTGCTGCATTTGGCGTGCGGCGCCGCTCTGTGCGTGGGTAGCCAACCGGCCGATGGGTGGTGCCGTTTCGGAGGAAAGGCTCTAATCCAATTCGCGCTGCTCGCCGGTCTCGTGGGTGCGCTGCCGGGCTGTACGCCTGGCAGCCCCCACGGGCCGACGTCAGTTGCCGCTGCGCCCTCACCGGCTACGCGGCAGTCCAGTGTGGAGACCGACGTGGCTCCGGAAGTCGTCCGAGGAGCAAGACCTGGCTCGTCGGCACTTCCCCGGCCTCCCCGCCCTTATGGATCAGCTATCCGGCCGCCGGCATTGAACTCTCCGTGCTCCCTCTGACGCCAAGCGCCGGCGAACTGGGCGCCGGGTCCCTTGTCCCGCCGACGACCATGGACGCCTACTGGCTCACAAACTACGGGCAACCTGGCTCAGGCTCAAGCAACACGACCTACATCGCCGGGCACAGCTGGGAGAACGCCGAGGCCCCTTTCAACCGGCTCAGCAGCCAGTCCGTGATCGGTGACGAGCTGAGCGTCAGCACGGCGACAGGCACGGTCAATTACAAGGTGCAGAGCGTCACCACCCACGACAAGGACACGCTGCGTTCGAGCAATGTGTGGAACATTGTGCCCGGCCAGCTGGTGCTCATCAGCTGCTATACCGAAGACATCCTGGGTAAGAACGTGATAGTCACGGCCATGCCCAGCCCGTAGCCGGCACCTGCAGGAACCTTATCCCGGACAAATCGTGCTCTACAGGGTGCCGCTGTCCGTGCGCAGGTAGTGCAGCTGGGCGGCGACGGAAAGTTCCGCCGCGGGCCGGACGGCGGGGTCGACGGCGGCGTACACGGCGTCGGCCACTTCGGTCACCTCGGCGCCGGCGCCCAGGCCGTCCAGGGCGGTGCGGATCTGCGCGAGGCGGTCCTCGCGGTGGTTCCGGTAGGCGCGGACGATGGTGTCCAGTGCCGGCAGCATGGGTCCGTGGGCCGGGAGGACGGTGGCGGCGCCCAGCTGTTCCAGCCGGTCCAGGGATGCGAGGTAGTCCCCCAGGGTGCCGTCGGGGTAGTCCAGGACCGTGGTGCCAAGGCCCAGGATCGTGTCGCCGGTGAGGACCGAGCCGCGGGCGCCGTCGTCGGGCAGGTGGAAGCACACCGAGTCCGAGGTGTGGCCCGGCGTCGCCACGACCCTGATTTCCGCGCCGGCGGCGTGGATGACTTCGCCGTCGGCGAGGGGTTCTCCGCCGTGGCAATGGGCCGGGTCCTTGGCGCGCACGGGTGCGCCGGTGAGCTCGGCAAACCGGGCGGCGGCGGCCGTGTGGTCCGCGTGCCGGTGTGTGATCAGGATGAGTTCAACGGTCCCGGCCCTGGCCAGTTCCTGCAGATGCGGCTCGTCCAGCGGGCCGGGATCGACCACGACGGTGCCGGCCGCGCCGGGGGCGGCGATGACGTAGGAGTTGGTCCCGTGCAGGCTCATCGGCCCCGGGTTGGGGGCCAGCCTGAAGCGGGTCAGCTCTGTGCTGCGCACCATGGCGCGGGGGTCGTCCGGGATCACAATTCCATCTTCCCACCGAACCGGACGGGATGCAGTGCCGGCGTCATACAAGCAGCAGCACCGCAATGACGGCCGGCAGCAGCGCCTCGGCGATGGCGCTCGCCCACAGCCGCCGCTCGGACAGGACCAGGATGATGCCCAGCAGCACGTGGCCCAGGCACGTGAACAGCAGCAGCGCCCGCCCGGCGGCCGGCTCCGCGCCCGTCAGCATGACGGCGCCCACGATCGCGCCCACACCCCAGATCATGTTGTAGAACCCCAGGTTGAAGACCCACATCCGCACGGGTTCCGTGTCCTCCGGCTTGATGAGGAACAGCCGGTGGAAGCGCTGGTCCCGGAAGAAGAAGGACTCCAGGATCCCCACGAGGATGAGCAAGATTCCGAAAATGACACCCAGAACCTGAATAAGTCCAGTCATGCGCCATATTGTGCCCCCGCGTCCGCGGCGTAGCTAGGGGCTTCCGGCCGGGCGCCCCGGCCCACTGGACTGTCGGTCAACGACGACGGCGGCCCCGCACCGGAAGGTGGGGGCCGCCGTCGAACGCTGCCTGCAAGTGAGGCGCTGCCGCTTAGGCCAGGCGGGTCAGCCAGCCGTGGGTGTCCTCGACGGCGCCGGTCTGGATGCCCAGAAGCTGTTCGCGGATGGCCATGGTGGTCTCCCCGCCTTCGCGTCCTCGGAGCCGATGAATTCGGTGTCGTCCTTGAGCACGCCGATGGGGGTGATCACGGCGGCGGTGCCGCAGGCGAAGACCTCGGCGATCTCGCCGGAGGCCACGCCGTCGCGCCATTCATCCAGCGTGATCTTGCGTTCGGTGACCTCGCGGCCCATGTCCTTGGCCACCTGGATGACGGACATCCGGGTGATGCCCTCCAGGATGGTGCCGCTCAGCGCGGGGGTGACCAGGGAGCCGTCCTTCATCACGAAGAACACGTTCATGCCGCCCAGCTCTTCCACGGCGTTGTCGTTGAACTGGTCCAGGAACAGGACCTGCTTGCAGCCGTGGGCCTCGGCTTCCTGCTGCGCGATCAGGGACGCGGCGTAGTTGCCGCCGCACTTCGCGGCGCCGGTTCCGCCGCGGCCGGCGCGGGCGTATTCGCGCGAGATCCAGATGGAGACGGGCTTGAGTTCGCCGCCGAAGTAGTTGCCGGCCGGGGAGGCGATGACGCGGAAGGACACTTCGCGGGCGGCGCGGACGCCGAGGAAAGCCTCGGTGGCGATCATGAACGGCCGCAGGTAGAGGGCTTCGCCGTCGCCGGAGGGGACCCATTCCTTGTCCGCGGAAACGAGCTCGCGGATGGCGCCCAGGAAGTACTCTTCGGGGAGTTCGGGGAGGGCCAGGCGGCGGGCCGACTTGTTCAGGCGGGCGGCGTTGGCCTCCGGCCGGAAGGTCCAGATGGACCCGTCGGCGTGGCGGTAGGCCTTGAGCCCTCGAAGATTTCCTGACCGTAGTGCAGCACGGCGGCGGAGGGATCCAGGGAGATGGGGCCGTAGGCCTCAACGCGGGCATCGTGCCAGCCGCCCTTGCCCTCGGCGTCGACGCTGTAGTCGACGATCGCGGTGTGGTCGGTGAAATAGTTGCCGAAACCCGGGTTCGCCAGGATGGCAGCACGTTCTTCAGCGGACTTCGGGGTTGCCGAGGGCTGCTGGGTGAATTCGACGCCATGGGCAGTCTGAGTCATGGTTCCTCCACGGTCGGCTGCCTGGTGTGTGAACGTGGTTCATCGTCGGACCACGGCAGCATATTGGTGATTCGAAACAAGCTTACGCCCGTTGACGGGGCCGCCGCCCGGTGCCTGGTGGCGTTTACAGGGCGGCGGCGATGGCGTCGCCGATCGCGCTGGTGCTGCGGGCTGCGGCGTCCGGAGCTGCAGCGCCGCGGGCCGCGATGTCCGCGACGACGGCCGCCTCGATCTTGCGGGCGGCGGCGCCGTAGCCCAGGTGGTCCAGCAGCAGCGCCGCGGAGAGGATGGCCGCCGTCGGGTCCGCCTTCTGCTGGCCGGCAATGTCCGGAGCCGAGCCGTGGACGGGTTCGAACATGGACGGCGCGGTGCGTTCCATGTTGATGTTGCCGGAGGCGGCCAGGCCGATGCCGCCGGTGACGGCGGCGGCGAGGTCCGTGATGATGTCGCCGAAGAGGTTGTCCGTGACGATCACGTCGAAGCGCGCCGGGTCCGTGACCATAAAGATCGTGGCGGCGTCGATGTGCAGGTAGTCATGGGTGACGTCCGGGAATTCCTGGGCCACGGCCTCCACGGTCCGCTTCCAGAGGTGGCCGGCGAAGACCAGGACGTTGTGCTTGTGGACCAGGGTCAGCTTCTTGCGCGGGCGGTCGTTGGCCCGGCGGAAGGCGTCGCGGACCACGCGCTCCACGCCGTGGGCGGTGTTGAGCGAGACTTCGGTGGCCACCTCGTGCGGGGTGCCGGGGCGCAGCGTCCCGCCGTTGCCGACGTAGGGTCCCTCGGTGCCCTCGCGGACCACGATGAAATCGATGTCGCCGGGGTTGGCGAGCGGGCTGCCGACCCCGGGTACAGCCGGGACGGGCGCAGGTTGACGAAGTGGTCCAGGCTGAAGCGCAGCTTGAGGAGCAGCTCACGCTCGATGATGCCGGAGGGGATGCGGGTGTCGCCCGGGGCCGCGCCGACGGCACCGAAGAGGATGGCGTCGCGGGTGCGGAGATCGGCGAGGGTTTCCTCCGGCAGGGTCTCCCCGTTTCGAGCCAGTGCTGCGCGCCGAGCTTGTACTGCGTCTGCTGCAGCACAATGCCCTCGGCGGCGGCGGCCTTCTCGAGGACCTTCACGGCCTCCGCGGTGACCTCGGGGCCGATGCCGTCGCCGGGAATGACGGCCAGATCAATGGTGGATGCGCTCATGTTTTCAGCGTAGCCAAGTGATCCACATGCTGGTCAACTTGTCTCACTATCCGAACGTCCGGTTGCCGGTTCCGCAGAAAGGTTACGGGCCCCGGGCCGGCGTCGCGACCACCACCACGTTCTTCCCCACGGGTCCTCCGTGTAGCAGCTGATCAGGACCAGACGGTTCGGAACGGCATCCCAGACGGGGCTGTCCTTCAGGGTGGACTTCGTGTAGGTGGTGACCGAATCCACGGCGTAGCGGAGCACTCCCGTCTCCGTGGTCACTGTGAATACGTCTCCCGGTGCCGTGTCCGAGCTCAGGTGGTTGAACGGCGCGTCCAGACCGTCCCAGCTGTGGCCGATGACGTAGGTGGTGTTCGTCGACCCCGCACCGGGCGTGCCGAAGGGGTGAGCCAGTACCCGTCCATCGTCTCAGGCGGCACAATGCTCCGGCCTGCAGTATCGCCGCCGACGGTTCCAGGGGTGAACCGCCACGTTTATGCCCGCTGCCGGGTAGGTGATGCGCTGCGGGATCGAGGCCGCCGGGCCCTGCGCCGCGGGCGCCGGAGCCGCGACAGCGACAATGGACGGCTGAGACGACGTCGGCGTCGGCGGTGGTGGCGCGGCGGTTCCCTCCACGGACTCGATTGGCTCCGCTTCCAGTCCGAATGCCGGCTGCGCGTTCCCCGGCCCGGACGCTGCGTAGAACAACCACGCAGCGAGGAGTCCCAGCAGGCAAGCGGCCAGTAGGAGCGTGTCCCTCCGGCAGAGCGCCAGTCCGCGGATACCGGGGACCCGGCGTCGGCGGACCTGGCGGTGACTGCTCATGACGGCTCCTGTCGACGTACGTGCGCTCGGGAATCGGAACATGCGGGCGGGTGCCGCGATCGCAGCACCCGCCCTGTTACTAATACTGGCTAGCCCTCGCTGTTCCTGGCGCGCCGTCCGCCCTGCCAGAGCACCATCGCCGCGCCGGCAGTGAACACTCCGGTCAGCGCCGCCAGCCAGACGGGAATGCCGGTGTCCGAGCTGCGGCCCACCGCGGTCTGGACGTTGTAGCCAACATTCGCCTTCTTCGCGGCAACTCCGGTGGCATTCGCCGCCGGTACCGCGGCTTTCGGCACCACGGCCGTTGGCGCCGACGGCGTGAGGACCGCTTCCGGCGTCGTGTCAGCCACCGGGGTTACCTCCTCCGGGCCCGGATCGGCCGGCGGATCGACAGTTTCGCCCCGGAACCCGGATCAGCCGGCGGGTCTACCGGAGGATCAACCGGCGGATCAACCGGCGGATCAACCGGCGGATCAGCCGGAGGATCAACGGGCGGGTCCACCGGCGGATCAACAGGCGGATCAACCGGAGGATCAACCGGAACGGTGACGGCGACGCAGTTATTCGCCAGGAGCGCGAGATTGGCGTGGGTCAGGTTCTGGCCGTGGGGAAAATATCCCCGCCGTTGGCCGGCACGATGTCGCGCGTGTCGTCCGCGTGGGCCCGCAGTGCGTTGAGGTTGATGGTCTCCACAACGAACGGGTTCCCCGCCGCGTTCGTTGCATGGCAGATGGTGATCTTCTTCTCTTCCGGGGTGCCGCATTGGCAGCGACAGTCGCCGACATCAGCCCCAGCCCCACAACCCCCAGGGTGGCCATTGTTCTTCTCATGTGCCCGTCGCTCCGTCCAGTCAGTGTGGAAACTGGCTCAACCGCGCGGAGTAACCGTCTTTGAGACCCAAGAAAAACAACTATTCGAGACCTCCAACAGCGAATTGAATGGTGACAGTTACTCCCCAGCAGTGTCATCAGTTCGCTTGCTATTTCAGGCTAGGCGGGCCTCCCGGCACGGTCGTGAGTAGCTGGTACTCGTCTACTCGATGGAGGAACACCCTGTTTCCGCCCGGGGTACTCAGTACTGGGGCGGTCAACTACTTGCCGGTAGCGCGCTATCGGAACGGCCCCGGGGCCGGGCCGCCAATCCCGGCTTATCCACCCAAAAACGCGTCTTCGGCCCGCGCGAGTACAACGCGAACGCTCCCCACCTTTGGTCAAATGAACTGGTCCCCAAAAGTTGGACTGGCTAAGTGGGATTCTAGGCCGCAAGGGTCTGGGCCCGGTATTGGACCGGGCTCAGACCCTTGAGCTTTGTGGAGATTCTTTCGTTGTTGTACCAGCGGATGTACTCCTTCAGCGCTGTTGCCAGGGCCTCGGTGCTCAGGAAGCGAACGTGATGGAAGAGCTCTTCCTTGAGATGTCCGAAGAAGTTCTCCATGACTGCGTTGTCGTAGCAGTTGCCCTTGCGGGACATCGACTGGGCAGCGCCGGCATCGTTGAGAAGGATCCGCCAGGAGGTGTGCTGGTATTGGACGCCTTGGTCCGAATGCACCAGCGGCTGCTGTCCCGGCTCGAGACAGGCGAGGGCACCGCGGAGCGAACTGTTGGTCAGCTCCAAGTTCGGCGAGTTCCCAACGGAATAGGAAATGATCTGCCGGTCAAAGAGGTCCATGACCGGTGACAGGTAGAGCTTCCGGTCCCCGACGCGGAACTCCGTCACGTCCGTCACCCACTTCTGGTTCGGCGCGTCAGCATCAAACTTACGGTTCAGAAGGTTCGGGGCAATAGCGCCCTGCTGGCCTTGGTAAGAGCTATAGCGCTTCCTTCGCCGGACCTTGCATGCCAGCCCGAGCCCTCGCATGAGCTGCAGTACGGTCTTCTTCGCGACCGCCCACCCTTGCCTGGTTAGCTTGCTGTGGATCCGGCGGTGGCCGTAGCGGCCATGGTTCGTGGTGAAGATCTCCGTGACCGCAGCCTTGAGTGCTGCCTTCGGATCTGGAGACCGGCGCCTGGCCTGGTGATAAAAGAACGTGGAGCGGGCCAGGCCCGCGACCCCCAGAAGGACCGGGAGCGGGAAGTCAGCCTTGAGGGCAACGACGGCCTGGAACTTCAGCGTCGTCCCTGATCCCTCAAGGCCCGCAGTTTTCCCAAGTACGCCACCTCAGCACGTAGGCGTTCGTTATCCCGGCGCAGTCGTTCCAGCTCTGCTACCTCGGTCGGTGGGGGTGGAACTGCGGACTTCGCGGGCCTGCCTTTGGCCTTGGGTCGCAACGCCTCCGCACCATCACGGCGATACGCCCGAACCCACTTCTGCAGCAACTGACGCGAAGACAATCCGGCCTCCACAGCCAGATCCGGGCCAGTCTCGCCGGCAAGGAACCGTTCCACCAAAGCGAGCTTGAACTCATACGAATACGACTTCGCCGGTTTGCTCACCAGCACTCCTTGCCCATGTATCCTCCACCGCCCATACAGCGCCCTCACGGGCACACGAGGCGCATCCATCAAGCGGGACGCCGCCCGATACCCGATGCCCTTCTCAAACCACGCTACCGCCGCCTGGCGCTGGGCCTCCGACAAAGAACTCTGTGCACGCATAAAACTGCTCCCCGAAAGTCGAACTGAATTTCTCAGTCCAACTTTCGGGGAGCAGTTCAAAGGTGAGGAGCGTTGTTCGTAAACCCGCGGGATCTGCGGGAGCGTCTGGCGGCGGTCAGGCCTCGGCAGGCTCCTCGTACTTCGGGAAGACCGGGGACGGGGCGGGCAGCGGGGTGCCGGCCACGATCGGCGTGCCCAGGGCGGCGAACTCGCGGGCCTCCCCTCCGGCTGGCCCAGGGTGTCCAGGATGGCCGCCGTCGCCGCCGGCATGACCGGCTGGGCGAGGATAGCGACAATCCGCAGCACCTCGAGGGTCACGTACAGGACGGTGTTCATGCGTTCGACGTCGGTCTTCCGCAGCACCCACGGGGCCTGCTCGGCGAAGTAGGCGTTGGTGTCACCCAGGACGTTCCAGATGGCCTCGAGGGACCGGCTGAACTCCTGCTTTTCGAACGCGGCCCGGGAAATGTCCAGCAGTCCGTTGGCCTGGCCCAGCAGCGCGGCGTCTTCGGCAGTGAAGCCCGCGGGGACGGGGACGGCGCCGTCGCAGTTCTTCGCCACCATGGACAGCGAACGCTGGGCCAGGTTGCCGAAGTTGTTGGCGAGGTCGGCGTTCATCCGGCCCACGATCGAGTCGTGGCTGTAGGAGCCGTCCGCGCCGAAGGGGACTTCGCGGAGCAGGAAGAAGCGCACCTGGTCCAGGCCGTACTGGGCCACCCAGTCGGCCGGGGCCACCACGTTGCCCAGCGACTTGGACATCTTGACGCCCTGGTTGTGCAGGAAGCCGTGGATCATGACGCGCTTGGGCAGTTCCAGCCCGGCGGACATCAGGAACGCTGGCCAGTAGACGGCGTGGAAACGGGAGATGTCCTTGCCGATGACGTGGACGTCCGCCGGCCAGTATTTCCGGAACAGCTCGGAGTCCGTGTGGGGAAGCCGACGCCGGTCAGGTAGTTGGTGAGCGCGTCCACCCAGACGTACATGACGTGCTCCGGGTTGCCCGGGACGGGAACACCCCAGTCGAAGGAGGTGCGGCTGATCGACAGGTCCTCGAGGCCGCCCTTGACGAAGCTGACCACCTCGTTGAAGCGGTTGTGCGGCGCGCCGAAGGACGGGTGGTCCGCGTAGAGGGCCAGCAGCCGGTCCTGGTAGGAGGCAAGCTTGAAGAAGTAGCTCTCCTCCTCGGTCCAGGTCACCTCGGTGCCGGTCTCGGTCGCGTAGCGGAGGCCGTCGGCCTGCACCTCGGTCTCGTCCTCGACGAAATAACGCTCGTCGCGGACCGAGTACCAGCCGGCGTACTTGGAGAGGTAGATGTCCCCGTTGGCTTCCATCCGCTGCCAGAGCGCCTTGGCGGCCTCGTAGTGGTCCGGGTCGGTGGTGCGGATGAAGCGGCTCAGGGAGATGCCGAGGTCATCGCTCATCTGCCGGAAGGCGGCCGAGTTGCGGTCGGCGAGTTCCTTGACCGGGATGCCTTCCTTTTCCGCCGTCTGCTGCATCTTCAGGCCGTGCTCGTCCGTGCCGGTCATAAAGAACACGTCGTAGCCGTCCAAGCGCTTGAAGCGCGCCATCGCGTCGGTGGCAATGACCTCGTAGGCGTGGCCGATGTGCGGCACGCCGTTGGGGTAGCTGATGGCGGTGGTGATGTAGAACGGGTTTTTTCGGAAGCGGTCACAGTTTCAACCTAGATCAGTTCGGTGAGGGTATCGCTCTGGCGGACCAGTTCGTGGTCATGTGACGCCACCAGGACAGCGATTCCGTCCGAGGTGGTGTCCTTGAGGATGCTGATGATGCGGTTGGCCGAGGACCGGTCCAGGCTGGCGGTGGGCTCGTCGACCACCAGCACGCGGGTGCCCAGGATCAGGGCCCGGGCGATGGCCACGCGCTGGCGTTCACCGCCGGAGAGCTGGGCCGGGCGGTGGCGCATGCGCCGCCCAGGCCCACGAGGTCCAGGAGGTCCTTGGCCATGTCGCGGCGCTTGTCCACCTCGCCGTCGGGCACGGCGGGCAGCAGCACGTTCTCCAGCGCGCTCATCCCGTCGATCAGGGCGCCGCCCTGGTCGACGTAGCCGATCAGGGCCCGGCGGCGATCGGCGATTTCGTCGTCGCCCATGGTCTCGAGGGAGTCGCCCTCCCAGAACACCCGGCCCGACGTCGGCAGGGTCAGGCCCGCGCCGACGGTCAGGATGCTGGTCTTGCCGGAGCCGGAGCGGCCGGCGACGCAGTGCATTTCGCCGGCGTGCAGCGTCATGTTGAAGTCGTCGACGACGTTGACTGCCTCGGCACCGCCCTTGCCGCCGCCGTAGTGGATGGTGATGTTGCTGAGCTCCAGCGGCGTGGCGTGATCGGCGGCCTTCACGATCGTGTTGGCGCGCGTCTGGTGGGCACCGCGGCGGGTGCTTGCCGTCATCCGCTCGTGAGCCTCACGGTCAAGGTTCAGGTCGTTGTTCATCGGACCACTTTCGTTGCAATCGGAATCCAGCAAAGTACAGCCACGAGCCCGGCGATAGCGGCCCAGAGCGCGGCATAAGGGGCGAGGAGGAGGCCGACGCCGAGGGCGCCGAGGATACCCAGCGGCAGCGCGACCGTCCCCACCATGGCATTTTCGAAGAGGCGGACCTGGCCCAACATGTCCGGGTTCCAGCCCATGGCCTGCAGCGTGCCGAGGTACTGGCGCTTGGCCTGCAGCTCGAAGCGGCCGGTGACCATGGTCAGCAGCAGGCCAACGGCGACGCCGGACAGTCCGAGGATGATGCTGGGCAGCGCGATGCTGGTGGCGGCCAGCCCGCTGAGCGCGCTGGCGCCGGCGGCGCGGGGAATGTCGATCAGGAGCGCGACCATACCGCCGACCGCTGCGGCGAAGACGCCGACGGCGACCGCCAGGGAGATGGTGTTGAACTTGTTGGTGCTCAACTGCCGGTTGGCAAAGGTCAGCGGGGAGTCCACGGCGATGAGGCGCTCGTCGTGCTGCGGTTCCTGGTCCACCACCTCGCGGTGGCGCAGCTGCTGGGCGGCGAAGAAGGCCGCCGCGGCGTAGAGCACCAGGACGGAGGCCGAGACGATGGCCGTGGCCGGGTTCCAGCTGATGAGGCTCAGGACAATTCCGGCGACGGTCAGCAGGGCGGCGCCCACACCGAATTCGGCAAGCACCCAGGACCGGATGCGGCGCTGGGTCCAGCCCATGGCGCGCAGGGTGCCGGCTTCGGTGCGGCGTTTCCGGACGTAGCTCACGGTCGAGGCGCCGGTCAGCAGGGCCGCGCCGATGAGGGTGAGGAAGAGCAGGGTCAGGTTGGTGGCGGTGAGGGAACCGGAGACGGCGTCGGCGGCGTCCTGGCGGACCCACGACTGCTGGACGGTGCCGAGCGGGGTTTCCTTGCCGGCGTCGTCCTTGGAGTAGCCGGGGACGAAGATGCTGGCGTCCTCGCGGGCCGAGCCGGCAACGACGGTTGCCTCGAGGCCCATGTCGCGGATCTCGTTGGCGAGCTTCTCCACCTCGGGGTGGGCTTCTTTCCAGCTGCCGGGCGCCTTGGCGCGGATGCGCACGGCGTCGATCACGGCGGCGTTGTCCTCGTACCCGCGGGCGGCGGCGAGGCCGTAGTAGTCCGTGATGGCGCCGGCGGACTGGCTGGCCAGGCCCGTGGCGCTGAGCGAGGGCTTGAGCTCGGTGTTCTCGACGTCCTTGCCGGCGGCGTCCTTCGTGAGCGTGAAGGGGTGGGGTCGTAGCCGCCCAGGGGCAGGCGGTTGACGTCGCCGGCCGCCTCCTTGACCTGCTCGGCGTCGAACGTGCCGTAGACCATGGCGAGCGGGGTGGCGAGCTTCTTGCCGGTCTCAAGGTCGGTGCGGTAGGAGCGCTCGTCGACGGGCTTGCGCTGGGTCTGGTCCACGGGGTCGCCGCTGGCGGATTTCTCCGGGAGGCGGTTCACGGTGACCCAGTCGCCGGGGGTGGCGCTCTTGTCCACGGCGCCGTTGCCGGCTGTCTCGCCGTCGGTGTACTTCGGGGCGGCGGCGAAGTCGGTGCTCCACGTCGCGGGGTTGTAGAGGCCCTGGCCGAAGCTGGCGGTGTCGCCGAGCAGCGGCGTGAGGTCCTTGGATCCGGGCCAGGCCAGGGAGAACGGGGACTTGGAGACGAACGGGAGGTAGTCCTTGTCCAGCGACCGGGTCGCGGTGCCGACGTCCTTGGTGACGTTGCCGGAGGCGTCGATTTCCTCGATCTTGACCGAGTACTTGAGGTCAAGGGACGTGCCGGAGCGGACAATCAGCGGGATCGCCTGCGAGTCCTCGGTCAGTTGGCCGTTGCGCTTGGCCTGTTGGTACTGGCTCATCAGCGGAGCCCAGTACTTGAGCTTGACGCCGAGGAAATCCGGGCCTTCCTTCAGTTCGTCCATGCCGATGCCGGTGGTGAAGAGGCTTTCGAAGTGGCGGCCGATCGCTCCGGCGTTGCGGGCGTCGGCGGGCGGGGCCTTCTCCAGCGGGGCGAGGAAGTCGCCGGCGCTGCCGAGCAGGGCGCGCTCGGAGACGGGATCGACGGCGACGACGGATTCCGTCACCTGCGGGGCCAGGGGCAGCGAGACGGAGAGGTTGAAGAGGTTGTGCTCGGAGCCGCCGGCCGGGGCCGGGAACTTGATGCCGGTCTCGCCCTCGGGGCCCGCGATGCGGACGTTCTTGCCGCCGGCCACTTCCTCTTCGATGAGGCGTGCTTTGCCGAGGGATCCTTCGGCGGTGGTCTTGAACAGGGTCTGTTCGGAGTGTCCGTCGGAGCTGACGGCGCTGGCCGTGAGCCGGTATGTCTTCGGCTCGTCGGACAGGACCGACTCGGCGGCGGGCCATTTGCTCGGGTCCGTGGCGGTGGGGTCCCCGGCGGTGCCGGCGAGTCCGGCCTGGTAGCCGAGGTAGTCGGTGGCCTCCAGGCGCGGGGACTCGAGGTCCTGGGTGACGCGGGAGACGAGGCTGATGGGAGCCGCCACGGAGGTGCCGGAGAGCTTCCGGAGGCCGTCCAGCTGCTCGAAGCTGATGCCGCCCTGGCCGGCGGCGATTTCGGGCTGCATCAGCCCGCCGTTGTCGTCGGTTTTCGCCTGGACCAGGATGTCGTAAAGCCCCCGCGAGTTCTGGTCAACGGTCCGGTTCAGGGCGGCCTGTGACTGACCCTGAACGAGGACCGAAAGGCACATGGCCACGATCAAAATGGACGCGGTCAGCAAAAGCACACGGCTTCTGATGAACCTCTGGACGGCGTTCATTGGGCTCCTGAAAGCTGGATTGCGTGCGCACACCGCTGTTCATTCCAAAGCGGAAGTGAAGGCGTCCCCTGCCGGGTGTGCAAAAGTAAGGGCCGGGCTGCCGGCCGGATCCGAAAATCGGACGTAGCCATTGTACGCAGACCAGCCATGTGTTCGCGGACACCGGCGGCGGCGCGAGCCGCCGCCGGTATCCACGGTGGGGACGTCAGTCCTCGAGATCGACCTCGCGCACCATGTCAGCGCCGATTCCGGCCTTGATGGCGTCCAGGACCTGCTGCGGAACGGAGCTGTCGATGGTCAGCAGGGCGAGCACCTGGCCGCCCTCGTCCTGCCGCGCAACCTGCATGCCGGCGATGTTGATGTTGTTCATGCCCAGGATGTGGCCGATGGTGCCGATCACGCCGGGGCGGTCGGCGTAGGCCACCACCACGAGGTGTTCGCTGATGGGGATCTCCACCTCGAACCCGTTGATCCCGACGAGCTTCTGGACCTGCTTGGGTCCCGTCAGGGTTCCGGCCACGGAGATCTGCGAACCGTCACTGAGGGCGCCGCGCAGGGTCAGGACGTTGCGGTACGACTCGGTGTCCGGCGTGGTGATCAGGCGGACGTTGATGCCGCGCTGCTCGGCGATCACGGGGGCGTTGACGTAGGAGACCTGCTCGGTCACGACGTCGGCGAAGATGCCCTTGAGTGCGGCGAGCTCGAGGACCTTGACGTCCAGCGTGGAGATTTCGCCGGCGACCTCGACGTCGAACTGGGTGAGCGAGGCGTGCGTCATCGCGGTGAAGATGCGGCCCAGCTTTTCCACGAGCGCGATGCCGGGCCGGACGTCGGGGGCGATCACGCCGCCGGCGACGTTGACGGCGTCGGGAACAAGCTCCCCGGCGAGGGCCAGGCGGACGGACCTGGCCACCGAGACGCCGGCCTTTTCCTGCGCCTCGTCCGTGGACGCGCCCAGGTGCGGGGTGACCACCACGTTGTCCATTTTGAAGAACGGCAGGTCGGTGCTGGGCTCCTTGACGAAGACGTCGACGCCGGCACCGGCGATTTCTCCGGCCTCGAGCGCGGCGTAGAGCGCTTCCTCGTCGACCAGGCCGCCGCGGGCGACGTTGACGACGTACGCGGTGCTCTTCATCTTCTTGAAGGACTCGGCGCCGAGCATGCCGACGGTCTCCGGCGTTTTGGGCATGTGGATGCTGATGAAGTCGGACTGCGCCAGCAGCTCGTCAAAGGTCACCAGCTGCACACCGAGCTGGGCGGCGCGGGCGGCGGTTATGTAGGGGTCGTAGGCGAGGATCTTGGTGTCGAAGCCCTTCAGGCGGGCCGCGACGAGGGCGCCGATCCGGCCCAGGCCGATGATGCCGATCTTTTTCTCGAAGAGTTCGATGCCGGTGTACTTGGAGCGCTTCCACTCGCCGTCCTTGAGCGCGGCAGAGGCCTGCGGGATGTGGCGGGCGAGGCTGAGGATGTGGCCGACGGTGAGTTCGGCGGCGGAGACGATGTTCGACGTCGGGGCGTTCACCACCATGACACCGGCCTGCGTGGCGGCCTTGATGTCGACGTTGTCGAGGCCGACGCCGGCGCGGGCGATCACCTTGAGGTTCTTCGCGGCGGCGATGGCTTCGGCGTCCACCTGGGTGGCGGAGCGGACCATGATCGCGTCGACGTCGGCGATCGCAGAGAGCAGCTGGGAACGGTCCGCGCCGTCAGTCTGCCGGACTTCGAAGTCCGGGCCAAGGGCGTCGATCGTGGCGGGCGAAAGTTCCTCAGCGAGGAGTACTACAGGTTTGGTGCTTGTCACCGGTGACCTCTTTAGCTCTCTTGTATTTCAGGTGGGGATTTTGGTGAAACGGGTGGTGCGGGTGGTGCTTCACAGCAGGGAAGCCGGACCCCAGAGTTGGTGTCCGGCTCCCCTGCCGGTCAGTGCCTAGCGGGCCACTGAGCCTTCGGTGTAGTCGTCTTCGTTCTTGATCCAGGAGAACAGCTTGCGCAGTTCGCGGCCGGTGGCCTCGATCGGGTGGTCTTCACCCTTCTTGCGCAGCGCCTTGAACTCGGGGGCTCCGGCGTCCTGGTCGTCGATGAAGCGCTTGGCGAAGGTGCCGTCCTGGATGTCCGCCAGGACTGCCTTCATGTTTTCCTTCACGTCCGGGGTGATCACGCGCGGGCCGGAGACGTAGTCGCCGTACTCCGCGGTGTCGGAGACGCTCCAGCGCTGCTTGGCGATGCCGCCTTCAACCATGAGGTCAACGATGAGCTTGAGCTCGTGCAGCACCTCGAAGTAGGCAACCTCGGGTTTGTAGCCGGCTTCGGTGAGGACCTCGAAGCCGTACTGGATCAGCTGGGAGGCGCCGCCGCAGAGGACAGCCTGCTCGCCGAAGAGGTCCGTTTCGGTCTCTTCGGTGAAGGTGGTCTCGATGACGCCCGCACGGGTGCCGCCGATGGCCTTGGCGTAGGACAGTGCCAGTTCCCGGGCCTTGCCGGACGGGTTCTGCTCGACGGCGATCAGGTCCGGCACGCCGCGGCCGGCCTCGAACTCGCGGCGGACGATGTGGCCCGGGCCCTTCGGGGCAACGAGGGCGACGTCGACATCGGCCGGCGGCTGGATGTAGCCGTAGCGGATGTTGAAGCCGTGGCCGAAGAACAGGGCGTCGCCGGCCTGCAGGTTCGGGGCGATGTCCTCGGCGTACACGTGGCGCTGGACCTGGTCCGGGGTGAGGACCATGATCAGGTCGGCTTCGGCGACGGCGGCGGCGACGTCGAGGACGCGCAGGCCCTCGGCCTCGGCCTTGGCGCGGGACTTCGAGTCGGCCTTCAGGCCGACGCGGACGTCAACACCGGAATCGCGCAGGCTGAGGGCGTGGGCGTGGCCCTGGGAGCCGTAACCGATGACGGCGACGGTGCGGCCCTGGATGATCGACAGGTCGGCGTCGTCGTCGTAGAACATTTCAGTCACTGGGGTGTCTCCTTTTGAGTGGATTCTTGGGTGGTGCTTGTCTGTGAAACTTTTTGGTGTGGTGCTGCGGCAGGATCGTGCTTTACGCGGAGCGTAACGCCCTGTCGCTCATGGAGCGGGATCCCCGCCCAACGGCCAAGGTGCCGGACTGCACGATTTCGCGGATGCCAAAGGCTCCAGCACTGAGAGCAGTGCCGTGAGCTTTTCCGGGTGGCCCGTTGCCTCAATGACCACCGACTCTGTGGAGACGTCGACCACTGATGCGCGGAACAGGTCTGCAGCCTGGGTGACCTGCAGCCGTGTAGCGGCATCCGCACGTACCTTGACCAGGATGTGGTCACGCTGTACGGAAGATTCGGAGGTGAGTTCAACGATCTTGATCACGTTGACCAGCTTGTTCAGCTGCTTGGTGATCTGTTCGATGAGCTCACCGTCGGCGTCGACGACCACGGTCATCCGGGACATGCCCGGGACCTCGGTGGGGCCGACGGCCAGGGAGTTGATGTTGAAGGCCCTGCGGGCGAAGAGGCTGGCGACGCGGGTCAGCACACCGGGCTTGTCTTCGACCAGAACGGACAGTGTGTGGCGGGTCATGTTCAGTCCTCCTCTTCCCATTCCGGGGTCATGTTGCGGGCAACCTGGATCTGGTCGTTGCTGACTCCGGCGGGGACCATCGGCCACACCATGGAGTTGGGGCTCACGACGAAGTCAATGACCACGGGGCGGTCGTTAATTTCCAGGGCCTTCTGGATGGTGGCGTCGATGTCCTCGTCGCGGTCGCAACGGAAGGACGCGCAGCCGTAAGCGTCCGCCAGCTTCACGAAGTCCGGGATCCGGACGGTGTCGTGGCCGGTGTTGAGGTCGGTGTTGGAGTAGCGGCCCTCGTAGAAGAGGGTCTGCCACTGCCGCACCATACCCAGCGAGGAGTTGTTGATGATGGCGACCTTGATCGGGATGTTGTTGATCGCGCAGGTGGCCAGTTCCTGATTGGTCATCTGGAAGCAGCCGTCGCCGTCGATGGCCCACACCACACGGTCCGGGTTGCCCACCTTGGCGCCCATCGCGGCCGGCACGGCGTAGCCCATGGTGCCGGCGCCGCCGGAGTTCAGCCACGCGTGCGGGCGTTCGTACTTGATGAACTGTGAGGCCCACATCTGGTGCTGGCCCACGCCGGCGACGTACACACCTTCGGGGCCGGTGAGGGCGCCGATGCGTTCGATCACACGCTGCGGGGCGCTGAGCCCGTCGTCCGGTTCGGTCCAGCCCAGCGGGTAGGTTTCCTTGAGGTTGTTCAGGAAGGCCCACCAGTTGGTGTAGTCCGGGGTGCCGGAGACGGCGAACAGGGTGCGCAGGGCCTCGCTCAGTTCCGGAATGATCTCCTTGACCGAGCCCACGATCGGGACGTCGGCGGTGCGGTTCTTGGAGATCTCGGCCGGGTCGATGTCCGCGTGGATGACCTTGGCATTCGGCGCGAAGGTCTTCAGGACGCCCGTCACCCGGTCATCGAAGCGGGCGCCCAGCGTGATCAGCAGGTCGGACTGCTGCAGGGCCGTCACCGCGGAGACGGTGCCGTGCATGCCCGGCATGCCGACGTGCTGCGGGTGCGAGTCCGGGAAGACGCCGCGGGCCATCAGGGTGGTGACCACGGGGGCGCCGGAGAGTTCCGCGAGCTCCAGCAGTTCCGCCGAGGCGTGCGCCTTGACCACACCGCCGCCCACGTAGAGCACGGGCTTGCTGGCCGCCGCGATGAGCCGGGCCGCTTCGCGGACCTGCTTGTTGTGGCCGCGGAGCACCGGGTGGTAGCCGGGCAGGTCGATCTTGGGCGGCCAGGAGAAGGTCATCTGACCCTGCTGGGCGTCCTTGGCGACGTCCACCAGGACCGGGCCCGGGCGCCCGGTGGAGGCCAGGTGGAATGCCTCGGCCATTACGTGCGGGATGTCGTTGGGGTCGGTCACCAGGAAGGAGTGCTTGGTGATCGGCATGGTGATGCCGACGATGTCCGCTTCCTGGAAGGCATCGGTGCCGATGACTCCGCTGGAGACCTGGCCGGTGATGGCGACCATCGGCACGGAGTCCATGTGGGCGTCCATGATGGCGGTAACGAGGTTGGTGGCACCCGGGCCGGACGTGGCGATGCAGACGCCCACCCGTCCTGTGACCATGGCGTAGCCTTGCGCGGCGTGGCCGGCTCCCTGTTCGTGACGGACCAGAATGTGGTTCATTCGGGAAGCCATCAAGGGGTCATAGGTGGGCAGGATCGCGCCACCGGGCAAACCAAAAATATCGTCGACGCCGAGTTCTTCGAGCGAGCGGACAATTGCTTGTGAACCGGTCATCACCGTCGGGGGTACGACGTTGTTCGGTCCAAGGACAGGAGAGACGGCAGCAGTGTCGACGCCGGCGTCGGCCGGACGTTCGACGCGTTCAGAAGCCTTGTGGGCTCCAGCGGACTTAGTGGCCATCAGCGAGGGGCTGATCGGCGATCCTTTGCTCATCGGACTCTTCCTTTGTGGATCTACGGTTGGATCTTCGGTGATCGTGGAACTGCTGGTGGTGCATGGTGCTGGTGTTACCGGTGGTGCGGAAATAAAAACCCCTCAGCCTGGCGGCTCTTCGAGGGGTTTGCGCGTGACGGTTCGTTACCAGTTGCGGCTATGGAGCCACGCGCTTGGTAAGTACGACGGAGACGCCTGCAGTGACGCCAGCGGTAACGAATGCGATCATGCGTTCAGTTTTCCCTCTTAGTAAGACACGTGTCAACGAGCCTGCGCCCTGTCTCACTATTTGGACCTCATTGTCCACTGGTTGAACGCCCTCCCAAATGGCTCGCAGTCAAGGCCCTTTTGACCGCTCAAAACGGCCTTAACTGCGAGCTAGTTGGGTTCAGCGCGTATCACCCGCAGTAGGCGCCCGTGGAGGCGCTGTGCACGAGCTTGGCGTACTTTGCGAGCACACCCTTGGTGAACTTGGCCGGGAGCGGCTCCCAGCCGACCTTGCGGGCTTCGAGCTCCGCCTCGTCGACCAGGAGGTCGAAGGTGCGGGCGGCGATGTCCACGCGGATCCGGTCGCCGTCCTTGACGAAGGCGATGGGGCCGCCGTCGACGGCTTCCGGGGCGACGTGGCCGATGCAGAGGCCGGTGGTTCCGCCGGAGAAGCGGCCGTCGGTAAGCAGCAGCACGTCCTTGCCCAGGCCCGCGCCCTTGATGGCGCCGGTGATGGCGAGCATTTCGCGCATGCCCGGCCCGCCCTTGGGGCCTTCGTAACGGATGACGACGACGTCGCCGGCCTTGATCCGGCCGTTGTCGAGGGCGTCGAGGGCTCCCTGCTCGCGCTCGAAGACGCGGGCGGTGCCCTCGAAGACGTCGGCGTCGAAGCCGGCGCTCTTCACGACGGCCCCCTCGGGAGCCATGGTGCCGTGCAGGATGGTGATGCCGCCGGTCTTGTGGATGGGGTTGTCCATGGCGCGGAGGATCTTGCCGTCCAGGTCCGGCGGGTTGATCGCCGCGAGGTTCTCCGCGACGGTCTTGCCGGTGACGGTGAGGCAGTCGCCGTGCAGCAGGCCGGCGTCGAGCAGTGCCCGCATGATGACCGGCACGCCGCCGATCTTGTCGACGTCGGTCATGACGTAGCGGCCGAACGGCTTGAGGTCACCCAGGTGCGGGATCTTGTCGCCGATGCGGTTGAAGTCGTCCAGGGTGAGCTCCACCTCGGCCTCGCGGGCGATGGCGAGCAGGTGCAGCACGGCGTTGGTGGAGCCGCCGAAGGCCATGGTCACGGCGATCGCGTTTTCGAACGCCTTCTTGGTCATGATGTCGCGGGCGGTGATGCCCTTGCGCAGGAGGTTGACCACGGCCTCGCCGGACTTGCGGGCGAATTCGTCGCGGCGGCGGTCCGCGGAGGGCGGCGCGGCCGAGCCGGGCAGGGACATGCCCAGCGCCTCGCCGATGCAGGCCATCGTGTTGGCGGTGTACATGCCGCCGCAGGCGCCTTCGCCCGGGCAGATCGCCTTTTCGATGCGGGTCAGGTCCTCCATGCTCATCTTGCCGGCGGCGCAGGCGCCCACGGCTTCGAAGGCGTCGATGAGGGTGACTTCCTTTTCGGAGCCGTCCTCCAGCTTGACCCAGCCGGGCATGATGGAGCCGGCGTAGAGGAAGACGCTCGCGAGGTCGAGGCGGGCGGCCGCCATCAGCATGCCCGGGAGCGACTTGTCGCAGCCGGCCAGGAGCACGGAGCCGTCGATGCGCTCTGCCTGCATGACGGTTTCAACGGAGTCCGCGATGACTTCGCGGGACACCAGGGAGAAGTGCATGCCCTCGTGGCCCATGGAGATGCCGTCCGAGACGGAGATGGTGCCGAACTGCATCGGGAACCCGCCGCCGGCGTGCACGCCTTCCTTGGCGCCCTGGGCTAGCCGGTTCAGGGAGAGGTTGCAGGGAGTGATTTCGTTCCAGGAGCTCGCGACGCCGATCTGGGGCTTGGCGAAGTCATCGTCACCCATGCCGACCGCCCGGAACATCCCGCGCGCGGGCGCGGCGTGAATTCCGTCGGTGACGACCCGGCTGCGGGGCTTGATGTCCGGTTGGGTGACTGTCGCTGTTTGGGTGTCCTCACTCATGGGTCAAAGTCTAGGGCTCCGCGGCAGGGCACAACGACCCGGATTGGCGCATTAAGCGGAAAACCGGGAATGTTTCGACCAAATAGTGGACCTACGTCTCACCTGATGGACTATGGCGGCTCAAATCTCCGGTTGAGGCCCGGTGGAGTCTCAGTTGAGGTGAGCGGCGTCACGCAGCTCCGGAGCCTCGGCGACGGACTGCGCCTCGGCCTTGAGCAGGGTGAGCACCTGCTGGATGGTGGTCCGGGCCGCGACGTCCGGGCGTGCGAGGGCGACGATGCTGCGGCTGGCCTTGACCCCGGCCAGCGGGCGCAGCACGAAGCCCCTCCCTGGTTTTTCAGGGCCGTGTAGCGCGGCAGCAGGCTGAGCCCGTGGCCGGCGCTGACAAGGGCCTCGAGGACGCGCAGGTCCGGGAACAGCTGGGCGCGGACGGCGGGGAATCTGCCTGCACTTCGATCTGGCGGAGCACGGTGTCGAACGGGAACCCTTCGGGCACCCCCATCCACGGGTATCCGGTCACGTCTTCCGCCCGCAGCGTCTCCTTCCCGGCCAGCGCGTGGCCTTCGGGGATGGCGACGTCGAGGGGTTCGTCCAGGAGCGGCACCACCGTCAGCCCCAGCCGGGCGAAAACATCGGGCCCGTCGACGCTGTGGGCCAGCACAATGTCATAGTCGGCCGTCAGGCCCGCGAAGCCGGCAACGTTGGGATCCTCGAAGTGCGCCTGGAAGCGGAGACCGTCGATGGCCTTCACACGGTGCAGGAGGCCGGGAAGGAACATCTCGGCGGCACTCGGGAAGAACGCGGCCTTGACGTGGGTCTGCCAGCCGCGCCGGTAGGTGTCGATGGTGGCCTCCGCACGGGCCATGGCGGTGGATACCTCGGCGGCTGCTCCCGCCATCGCGAGTCCGGCCTCGGTGAGGCGCACGCCCCGGCCCGACTTCTCGACGAGGACCACCCCAGTTCGTCCTGCAGGGTCTTGAGCTGCTGCGACACGGCAGAGGGCGTGACGCGCATGGCCTCAGCCGTGGCCCCGACCGTGCCGCGGTCCGCCAGTTCCCGGAGAATCCGCAGTCTCTTGAAATCCATGAACAGAGGCTACAGTGCGGGCGGCTTGAAGGGTGGACAGCCCCTTAAGGCGGACGTACCGTCAAGCAACGGCAACCTTGCCTTATGGACAGAAGGGCTCTGCTATGGATTGGATCATCTGGCTCGTCGTTATCGCGGTGATTGTCGCCGTCGTCTGGTGGCTGCTGAACCGCAACAGTTCCCGCGGCCGTTCCGGCTCCGCCGGTTCAAAGACCGGGGCTGGGGCCGAAACCGCCGCCACCGACGATTCCACGTCTCCCCACCTGCACGACGCCGATCACGGCCCCAGTCACCGCGGCGCCCTGTCCGGCGGCGGTTCCTCCCCCTCAGCGGCGGCGGCCGGCCTCGCCTGGATGCCCACGTCCGCGGGCTTCAACCATGCCGAACCGGGGGCCGAACCCGAACCAGCCCCCGACCCCGTTGCCGAGGCCGAGGATCGGGCCGCCGTCGAGGCCCACTTGAAGGCCCGGGCGGCGGCTGCGGCAGCGGCAGCTGAGGTGTCGGGCACCGGGGCATCGGGCCCTGGAGCAGAGGCATCGGGCGCTCCGGCGTCGGCTGCCGGCGTTGCGTCCCCACCCGCTGCTGAAGCGGCGCCGGCCGAAGCAGCCCCGGCCGAAAGCCCTGAATGGGAAACCCAGTGGTCCGAGACCCCGCCCGCCGAACCCCATGCCGCCGTTCACCCGGAGCCCGGTCACCCGGGGACTGTCCAGCCGGGGACTGCCGCCGGTGCGGGCGCTGCGGGTGCCGCCGCGGCGGGGCCGCCGCCACCGGTGCAGCAGCAGCACCGGCAGGCGCCCCCGTTCACCACCCGGAATACACGGAGCCCCACGCCCCTACCCTCCCCGGCGCCGAATCAGCCGCGGCGGAGGCAGTCCTCGACGCGGAGCCCACCCCCACCTCTGACACCGGATTCGCGGCGGCAGCCGCAGAGCACGAGACGGAACACACAACGGCCGGGCAGCCCACGCCGCAGGCAGCGGCCGAGTCACCATTGGCAGAGTCTGAGGCCCGGCAGACCGCCCTGTCCTCCGCCGCGTCCGAAACGGCAGCCAGCCATGAGGCCGAGCCCGCCGGCCATCTCGCGGCCGACCAGCCGTACGGCGAGGGGTCGGCGGCAGCGTCGGCCGACGGCAGCGGACCCGAGGGCTTCACCGTCAAGGGCAATGCCTCCTCGATGGTCTACCACGAGGAGACCAGCCCCGCCTACAAGGAAACCCGCGCCGAGGTCTGGTTCCTGTCCGCGGCGCACGCCGAGGCCGCAGGCTTCCGGCCCCCGCGCCGGACGCGGCAGTAACCCGTGGCGCGGAAAACCGAAAAATCACCGGACGGGACCGGACCAGCGATGCCGGGCACAGCGGCAGGGCGCCGGGAAGCAGCTGAACCGCGGCACCCCGCGCCGCGCCCCGGCCGGCCGGCCGGCGCGCGGTCCGCGGGCGGCCGGTCCACGGGCGCACGGGGCTGGGTGGGCCTGGCGGCCGCCGTCGCGATCATGCTCAGCGGCTGCACGGCCGGCGGCACCGACGTGCCCGCCGGCACCGCTCCCCGCCCGGCGGCGGCACCGCCACGCCGGGCCTGGAGGGGTCCACACCGACCGTGACCCGGACGGGCGTGGACCGGCCGACGGTTGCCGAAAAGATCGACGCCGAGTTGCAGCTGCCGTGGTCCACGGTCTTCCTGCCCGACGGCACCGCCGTGATCTCCGAACGCGACAGCACTCGGCTCCGGACCATCGCGCCGGGCGCGCGCAACGGACGGGCCGGCACGATCGGCACGGTGCCCGACGTCGTACCCGGCGGAGAAGGCGGACTGCTGGGGCTGGCACTGTCCCCGGATTTCGCGAACGACCGCTACCTGTACGCCTACTTCACCGCTGCGCGTGACAACCGGATCGCGCGGATGCGGCTCGAGGAGCGGGGCGGGACGCTGGTGCTGGGCCCCTCGGAGGTCATCTTCTCCGGAATCCCCAAGGCCGCCACGCACAACGGCGGGCGGATCCGGTTCGGACCGGACGGACACCTTTATGTCGGCACCGGTGATTCGCGGCGCACGGAGCAGCCCCAGGACGTCAACGCCCTCGGCGGCAAGATCCTGCGCATCACGCCGGAGGGCGCCCGGCGCCGGGCAACCCGTTCGGCGACAACCCGGTGTACAGCGTGGGCCACCGCAACGTCCAGGGCCTCGCGTGGGACAGCGCCGGCCGGTTGTGGGCAAGCGAATTCGGGCCCGACGTCGACGACGAGCTGAACCTGATCGTCCCCGGCGGCAACTACGGCTGGCCGGAGGTCACGGGCGCCCCGCGCCGTGAAGGCTTCCGGGACGCGAAGGTGGTGTGGCCGTCGACGGCGGAGTCCTCCCCAGCGGGCTGGAAATTATCGGCGACACGGCCTACCTGGGGGCGTTGCGCGGCCAGAGGGTGTGGGCCACCCCTTGAACGGCGAATTCGCCGGGGATCCCGTGAGCTATTTCACACGGGAGTACGGGAGGATCAGGAACGTTTCACTGGCTCCGGACGGCCGCCTTTGGGTGCTCAGCAACAACAAAAACCCTGATTTCGTGCTGGTTTTGGAGCTGCCGGAGTAGCCCCCAGGGCGGGCGCCCGGCCAGATTTCACACTCCGCCCAAACTCGTGTAGAGTTTCATGTCGTTGCGGAGAACAACGCGGGAACAAAAAGACCGCGAAGAACGAAAACAACAGATGCACCTCTAGCTCAACTGGCAGAGCAATTGACTCTTAATCAATGGGTTCCGGGTTCGAGTCCCGGGGGTGCACCACCAAGAAAAACCCCGTCTTTCAGGCCATATGGTCCGGAAGGCGGGGTTTTTGTTTTGCCCGGAATGGGCCCGATGGGATTCTGCTGGTTCTGGCGTAGGTTGGCATCCAATAGCCTGCCCACCGTTCCCCATGGAAAGAACGCCTGTTGTGGATGAATCCTTTGAAGCCCTCCTGTCGATCCTGACCGCCGTGCGGAACTCCTCCATGCAGCGCAGGCTGGGCGCCACTGTCGATCGGGTGGACACCGACGGAGGTGCCCGACAGTCAGCCGAGGTCATGGTCAGCTACAGCGACAGGATCTGGACGGTTACCGACGAAAGCAAAACCTGGTCGTTCACGCCCTCCACTGGCGGCAGGATCGAGTACAGCACCGGGGAGGTCGAGCAGGCGCCTCGGGACCGGGACGATTACCTCCCCGGAAGTCGCCCTGTTCTTCCCGTTGTCCATGCGCATCTGGGGCGGAATCGCTGACGACTTCCGGGTGGCGGGAGCTGAAGTGGAAGGTGAAGGAGTCAGGCTTGCCCTAGTCGCTCTCAAGGATCCGCGATTCACCGGTTCTGCGTTCGTTAACACCAAGTACGGAGTCATGACCGAGTACGTGACGCCTGCGCGGACCAATCATGTCCGCGACCTCAGCTGGCTCCCGCGTCCATAGGCAAAGCACGTGTGGCGCACCGCCCGTGGGACGGCCCGCTAACCATGCCTGACCTAAAAGGAGATCACCAGGGAGACCTGCCCTAGAGCCTCTCTTCGATGAGCTTCACGCCAGGCTCCCCGCTGGCAAGGTGGAGCCGCCCCTTGTCAGTCGTAAGGGCCACGATTTTCCAGTTCTTCTTTAGCTCGGGCGGCTTTTTCGGGGTCGGCTCGACCTGGTCAGTGCTGACGACGTCGGAGAAGACGGTGACTTTGCCTTCGGGTTCGCCTTTGTCGACGTAGTCCGGCTGAAACTTGATGGTACCGCTGCTGATCTCCGCGAACCCGGGCAGCCACCTGCCTCGAAGGGAACCGGGAAGCGCGTCCGCGTAGCGGAGAGCGCATTCGACGATTCCGCGATCGGCATCACGTGCCAGCCGCTCCCTCCGCTCAGGGGCTGCCCTGCGGCCGAGCAGAAGTGATCCAAGACCCATGATGACAACGACTGCGGCTGTCGATCCCCAGGGACCCAGTTCATCGCGAAGGACGTTCATGGCAAACAGCGCGAGGAAGAGCAGCCAGAAATTCGAGGAGGCAGCGGCCTTCTCCCACCTCCCCGGGGTGAGGGCTTGAGCATCTCGCCGGCCATACCCGCATCCTAGCGCCCGCTAGTCACCTTGAGCGGCCCCCGGAGGGGGAATCATCCCGTTTTGGCAGGACAGCGGGTTTGCGGATCAGCGAGGACCGGGTGACCCACCCCGCTTAGAAGAGTCCGTTGTCACCCCGCCAGCGTTGATCCCTGGGACATCCAGATGCGCGCCACAACATCCATGTGGTCGGACTGGCACCGGTGTGCCGCGTCGCTGATTCGCGCGCCGGCGCGTTCGTCAGGGGCGGTGATCGCAAATCCGAAACCCAGCTGCCGCCCGTCGACCCGCGTTACCGGATCAGGGGCGGCCCCGCTTGCCGCCACGCATCGGTGCGCCTCAGCGACTGCGGTGCGGTACTCATCCTCCGAGACATGAAGGTCTGCCAGCATCTTCCGCTGATAGTCGCTGGTCCCTGAACGTAGCTGCTCTTTCTCGGCCACGGACAGGTGCTCCGTGCACCCGGACAGTGCCAGAAGAAGGACCGGGATGGCGAAAAGTACCCCCACTGTTCTCATGGCACGATCCTACGCAGGAAGCCTGGTCCGGGGATGGATTCTAGGTTTGCGGTGGGCCCGGCCGGTGCGCGGACATTTGACGAGCTCCGGGACAGTCCGCCGCGGCCCCGGATACAGGGGCTAAGGCGAGCTAGCCGCATAGACTGCGTGGCAGTGACGTACCGAACGCTTTTGGGGGACCGATGAATGTATTGCGCAACGCGCTGGGAACCATGACGGCGGGGAGCCGGCCATGAGCAAGTCGAAGCTGGTGGTGCGCAGCTACAAGAGCACCCGCGGCCGGCGTCCGAAGCAGCTCCCCGTGGCTGTGTCCAGTCTTCGCTGGGCGCTGGTGCGGAGGCTGCTGCTCGCAGTTCCCGTCGGCCTGTTCCTTGGCGGCATGCTGACCACGGCCCTCAACCTGGAGACTGCGGACCCGTCGGGCGACGCGGCGATGCTGGCCGGCCTTGCTCTATCTTTTGCCCTGTTCCTGACTGTTCTGTGGCTCCTGGGCCGCAGCCGGCGGAAGGCTTTTGCCGCATCAGGAGGCGATCCGCAGGCCGCCGGTGTGCTGCTCTTCGGGGTGCTCACTCCCCGCAGGCGGAGTTCGACGGCGAACAGCCAGGGCTATGGCGGCGACGGAGGCTACAGCTCCGGCGGGGCTTCCTCGGGTGGTTGTGGTGGCGGCGACGGTGGTGGCGGATGCGACTAAGCGGGAACCGCGCGCACGGACGGCGGTCAGGCTCCGCGCCGGACCGCAACAGCCAGTTGGAAGTGGATGGGCAGGGCCAACTGCACCGGTGACGCCCCGATGGGCTCGTCGAGCAGCTCGTTGATCGAGGTCTGCCCTTCCAGCTCAGCAATCGGGTTTGTGTCCATCCCTTGAGCCTATTCGCAGCCGGGGCCCGGGCCCGTGAGGGACACGGGACGTCGCTATCGGAGTGCCTCGGGGTCAGTGTCTACGACGGGGTACGGATTGCCTTTGGCCGGTGTGCTCGTGTGGTCCCGCCACGGCCGGCGCTGACGTTTCGCGGTCCGCGGGGTGCGGGTCGCACCCTTCACAGAACACGGCATCAGCAAATTCACCACAGCACTGGCAGCGATGTTCCAGGGATCTCGCTTCGAGAACGTAGCTAGTCATGGGCCCAATGCTCCTCCGGAGCTCCCGAGTCGAAACGAGTAGTCTGTACTCGTTTCAGGCACCGGGCTACTTGCCGGAGGAGGAGCGCCTCGCCGCCCCGAAGGCGGGATGTTCGACGTCGGGCACCGTGCGTCGGCGGAAGATTGCCGGCTAGTTGGCCTCGACGGGCAGGCTCGGATCCTGGGTGGCGACGATTGCCTTCACGTCAGGGGCGGAAATCCTGGTGGCCAGTTCGGTGACCACCGCCTGGAGCTCCTGCCTGAGGACATCCGGATCGATGGAGGCGGCGGCTAGCACGGAGCGCTCCATGTCTGCGGCCTGGGCAACTGCCTCGCGGCCCCGGTCGGTCAGGGACACCACGTGGCTGCGGCGGTCGGAGGCGCTGCGCTGGCGGGAGATGTGACCGTGGGCCTCGAGCCGGCTGAGGGTCTTGCCCATGGTCTGCGCCTGTACACGCACCAATTGGGCAAGCTGGGCCTGGGTCATCGGTCCGTTGACGGAGAGCACTTCCATCGCGATGACCCCGGCATGGGTCAGGCCAATGGCCCCCAATTTTTCGTTCCAGGAGTGTTCAACAAGGCGTGCTGCCGTGGACAATAGGCGGCCCGTGGGCCAGCGATCCATATCAGGCATACCAAAGAGTATAGCGAGCGTACGATTCGGCGCCGCCACCGACTCTCACTAGGCTGGTATATCGCCACTAGGAAGCCACGCGGCGCCCACCCCGAGAAGGAGCACATCTTGCCTGAACGACTCATCCCCGGTGATCCGGCGCCAGCTTTCACCTTGAAGAACGCCGAGGGGCACGAAGTCTCCCTCGCGGACTTCCGGGGCCGCAGCACGGTGGTCTACTTTTACCCGGCGGCGTCCACCCCGGGTTGCACGAAGCAGGCCTGCGACTTCCGGGATTCCCTGTCGTCCCTGCGGCAGGCGGGTTACGAAGTGGTCGGCATCTCCCCCGACCCCGTGGACAAGCTGGCCAAATTCGCAGCTGCGGAAGGACTGGACTTCCCCTGCTGTCCGATCCGGACCACACCGTCGCCGAGGCCTACGCGGCCTGGGGGAGAAGAAAAACTACGGCAAGACGTACCAAGGGCTCATCCGGTCCACGGTGGTGGTGGACCCCGACGGCAACGTCGCCGTCGCGCAATATAACGTCCGGGCCACGGGGCATGTCGCGAAACTCCGCCGGGACCTCAGAATCGACGCCTAACGGCCTGATGGCACTGTGCACCTGGCACTCATCCCCCTCGGGTGATGTGTGAAAGCCGATCCCCGGCATACATTCGCTGGAGGTCCAGGTCTCTCCGGGTTCAAGGCGGGGATCATGCCCTGGAACCCGGTGGATACGGAGTCCTGAGGAGGAAACCAGTGCCGACCAGGGATTCGGGCTCCGCTCCCCGCGGCGGGCACAGCGCGTCGACGGAGCAATGCACTGGACCTCAGCGTGCTTGAACTGATTGCGGAACTGGTGCCCCAGGCCATCGGCATGGCAGCCAGTCCGCTCCCGCTCATAGCGGTGCTGCTGATAATCCTCTCCCCGAAAGGTCGGGGCCGGAGCATCGCCTTTGCCGCGGGCCGGGTCCTCGCGGTCCTGGCCACGGTGCTTGCGGTCGCCGCCATGTCCGACGCTGCCACGCAGGGGTCTGGCGGTACGCGCGTCGGCGCAGCCATCCGCCTCGTGCTGGGAGTGGTGTTCGTCGTCCTGGCGCTCTCCAAGTTCCGCTCGCGGCCCAAGAGTGAAGCGGAACAGAAGACACCCGGGTGGATGCAGGCCCTTGACGGTATGAATCCCGCTAAAGCCCTGCGGACGGGGTTCCTGGTGACCGCCGTCAATCCGAAGGAACTGATCTTCGGCATCGCGGCCGGCGTCGTGATCGGCAGCTCGACGCTCCCGCTCGGTACGGTGTCCGCCGCCGTGCTTATCTATACCGGAATCGCCACCATCACGGTCGTGGGGCCGGTGGTGGCGTATCTCATCATCGGGACCCCGGTGCGCAGAGTGCTGGAACCTGTCCGGATCTGGCTGGTCCGCTACTACAACGTCATCATCGCGGCCGTCCTCGCCCTCATTGGCGCGGTCATGATCTTCAAGGGCCTCGCCGGGTTGTAGCTGTTCCCGCTCGTCTACCCCGGCAGGCGCCGTCGACCGCCGTCGACTGTTGCCCGCGATAAGTCGCCGCAGCGTGTGCCGCGAAATGTACAATGGAGCCTGGCATCCGCCCTCGACGGTCGAAGGACCCGACAGACGGCGGCGCCGCGCGCGAGTGGTGAAATTGGCAGACACGCAGGATTTAGGTTCCTGTGCCTTCGGGCGTGGGGGTTCAAGTCCCCCTTGCGCACACATTGAGAGAGTCCCGGTCTTCGGACCGGGGCTCTCTTCCTGGTTAACCACCCTTTCCTGGTTCTGCGGGCTATACCGGCTGCGGTCCGGGGGCACATTGACACGGACACGCCGGGAATGCCGGACCCAAGGGCACGCGATCGCGTCCAAAGGCGCCCCGGACGGCGAACGAAGGTGCCCCGGCCACACTGAGCTGTCAGACCTTAGCTATCCCGGATTTGCCCCCGCCGTCACTGGGAAGCACGCCCCATCCATACACACGTTTTGTCCTATAACCCCTTTCCTGCGGGACTGGACCAGTATTGGCGGCCCGGTGCGCCGCGCCCGGACCTACTTCCCTCGGAAACCGCGCAAACCCGTGCCAGTCCGGGCCTAAATCGCCCAAACGCAGGCCCAATTCGGCCCCTAATCCAGCAAATAATCCGGCATAAAACGACCCAATAAAAAGAATTTCCATCCCCCACCCATCCGTTTCCCCCGAGCCCCCGAATACCCATTGAGACACCAACCAAGGGTCGGTGCCCACAAGTCGGAAAAGGGCCAAAGCGGCAACAGTTCGCCGCGGCAATGATCGGCACAACAAAGGAGAAACCGAAATGCAGACCATCAAGCGCACGACTCTTTGCGTTGCAGGAATCGCTGCTGCAGCCATGCTCAGCCTCACCGCCTGTGGCGGATCCACCACCGCGGCGCCCAACTCCTCGGCTCCGGCCTCCGCTCCGATGGAGTCGAGCATGGCACCGTCGCCGTCCGCCAGCTCGGCAGCAGCCATGGATCCGGCCGCCAACCTCGTCGGTTCCGGCTGCGCCGCCTACGCCGAGCAGGTTCCCAGCGGCGCCGGCTCCGTCTCCGGAATGGCTCTCGACCCGGTAGCGGTCGCGGCGTCCAACAACCCGATCCTCACCACGCTGACCGCCGCAGTTTCCGGCAAGCTCAACCCGAAGGTTGACCTGGTGGACACCCTGAACGGCAGCGAATTCACTGTCTTCGCCCCGACGGACGACGCCTTCAAGAAGATCGACGCCGCCACGATCGAAACGCTGAAGACGGACGATGCCCTGCTCAGCAAGATCCTGACCTACCACGTAGTCCCCGGCAAGATCAGCCCGGACGAGATCGTCGGCACCCACAAGACGGTCCAGGGCGGATCCGTGACGGTGACCGGCACCAAGGACGCCCTCAAGGTTGACAGCGCCAACGTCGTCTGCGGCGGCGTCATGACCGCCAACGCCACGGTCTACATGGTGGACTCCGTCCTGATGCCCAAGTAGGCTCCGCTGAACGCTCCTGCTGCGGTTCCAGCCTGACTCACTGGACCATCTGGGAGAAATGAAGGCCCGCACCCCTGGTGCGGGCCTTCATTTTTGCCTGCCGCGGCCCGTGGACCCCGCCGCGCTGGCGGCGCTGCCTGGCTCCCAGCTACCGCCCGGGCGGGTCAACTAGAATGAGGCTGTTCCGCAGCCGGCGGTCCATCCAGTCCCCCGAGGTGATAACCGAGTGCCCAGAAGTACAGTGCCCAGCCGCGCCCTGCGCCGCAGCAGCCTGCAGCCCAGCAGTGCGCAGGCCAGTGGAATGCGGACCGGCGCAGTGCGCCGCATCGCTGCCGGCGTTGCAGTGCTCCTGACGCTGCCGCTCGCCGCCTGCACCGGAACCCCGGACCCGGCCCGGGCTCCGCCACCGCCTCGCCCAGCTCCTCGGACGCCGCCCCCAGCGCTGTGTTCAACTTCGGCACTGCGTCCCAGCCGCTCGGGCTGGATCCGGCCGTGGTCTCCGATATCGAGTCCTACCGGATCACCCGCCAGGTCCTGGAGGGACTGGTCGGCGTCGACCAGACCACGGGACAGCCCACACCGCTGCTGGCCACCGAGTGGACCACCAGCGCCGAAGGCCGCTCCTACACGTTCAAGCTCCGCGAGAAGGTGACGTTCCAGGACGGGACGGCCTTCGACGCCGCGGCAGTCTGCAGCAACTTCGACCGCTGGTTCAAATTCCCCGAGTCGCTCCGGAGGCAGGCTCCCGGGACCACGTTCAAGGGTGTATTCAAGGCCCACGCCGATCAGGCGTCCCTGTCCATCTACAAGGGATGCACCGCCCTGGCACCGGACAACGTCCGGATCGACCTGACCCAGCCCTTCACCGGGTTCCTGCAGGCGCTGACGCTGCCCGCCTTCGCCATCTCCTCACCCAAGGCCCTGGCGTCCAAAAACGCCGATGAGCTGAACCAGAGCCGCGACGGCCAGCCCGTCTCCGCCTACGGGCTCCATCCGGTGGGCACCGGCCCCTACGTGTTCGACTCCTGGGATCCGAGCAGCATCACGCTCTCCAGCAACAAGGACTACTGGGGCGACAAAGGCCAGATCGGCACCATCAACTTTGTGACCTACGATCACACCCAGACCCGCATGCAGGCCCTGCTCGACGGCAAAATTGACGCGTACGACGCCGTGACCATCGGCAACTTCGACCAGCTGGTGAAACGCGGACAGCAGATCATCCAGCGGGATCCCTTCTCGGTAATGTACGTGGGCATGAACCAGCAAATCCCCATCCTGCGCAACATCAAGGTCCGCCAGGCGATCGAAATGGCACTGGACAAGGACACGCTGATCCGCAGGTTCTTCATTGACAACACCGCCGAGGCCACGCAGTTCGTCCCGCCCAAGCTGAGCGGCTTCAACAACAACACCCCCGCCCTGGGCCACAACCCGGCGAAAGCCAAGGAGCTGCTCGCCGAGGCCGGCTACAACGGGCAGGAACTGAAGTTCTACTACCCGCTGAACGTCACCAGGCCCTATCTCCCGACGCCGGAAAAGGTCTACGCGGAAATCAGCAAGCAGCTGACCGCCGTCGGGCTGAACATCAAGCCGGTGCCCGTCGAGTGGTCCGACGGCTACCTCCAGAAGGTCACCTCCCCGGGGACCACGCCCTCCACCTGCTGGGCTGGAACGGCTCCTACGCCGATCCGGACAACTTCGTCGGCCCGCTCTTCGGCGAGAACACCGGCGAGTTCGGCTACCAGGACCCGCAGGTCTTCTCCAAGATCGCCCGGGCCCGCGGCCTGCCCGACGGCGAGGAGCGGACCGAGGAGTACCAGACCATCAACAAGCAGATCGCCGCCTCGGTCCCCGCCGTGCCCATCGCTTTCCCGATCTCGGCCCTGGCCCTTTCCGACCGGGTGGTGAAGTACCCGGCGTCGCCCGTTCTCAACGAAGTTTTCACAAAGGTGGAGCTAAAGCCTTGACGGACGGGGCCAATTTCAGTAAGAGGCCGCTGCGGGATATTCTGTGACAGCCAGACCCGCTGCTAATCGGAGACTGATTGTGACCTTCATTTCCAAGACCCAACATGCCGACGTCGTCCTGATTGGCGGCGGCATCATGAGCGCCACGCTCGGTGCCTTCCTGAAGCAGCTCGAGCCGGACTGGACCATCTCCCTCTTCGAGAAGCTGGACGAGCCGGGTCTGGAGAGCTCCGGCCCCTGGAACAACGCCGGCACCGGACATGCGGCGCTGTGTGAACTTAATTACTCCCCGCCGCCAAAGACGGCTCGGTGGACCCCGCCAAGGCGCTCCTCATCAACGAGCAGTTCCAGCTGTCCCGCCAGTTCTGGTCCCACCTGGTCACGAACGGCATGATCGGCTCCCCCAAGGGCTTCATCAACACCGTCCCGCACATGAGCTTTGTGATCGGCGAGGACAACACCAAGTTCCTGCGCACCCGCTACGAGGCGCTCAAGCCGAACCCGTTGTTCCGCTCGATGGAATACTCCGAGGACCACGCCCAGATCGCCAAGTGGGCCCCGTTGATCGTCAAGGGCCGCGACCCGAAGCAGCGCATCGCCGCCACCCGCGCCGCGGAAGGGACCGACGTCGACTTCGGCGCCCTGACCCGCGAGCTGACCACGTACCTCGGCAAAAACGGTGTGGAGGTCAACTACGGCCACGACGTTTCCGGGATCAAGCGCGCCCCCGGCGGCGGCTGGGACCTGTCGATCAAGCACCCCAGGTCCGGCGAACACGGTTCGATCCGCGCGAAGTTCGTCTTTGTCGGCGCCGGCGGCGGCGCCCTGCACCTGCTGCAGGCCTCCGGCATCCCGGAAAGCAAAGGCTTCGGCGGCTTCCCCGTCTCCGGGCAGTTCTTCCGCTGCACCGACGAGACGCTCGCGGCCCAGCACAGCGCCAAGGTCTACGGCCAGGCCTCCGTCGGCGCCCCGCCCATGTCCGTCCCGCACCTGGACACCCGCTACGTCAACGGCAAGCGCTCCCTCCTGTTCGGCCCCTACGCCGGCTTCTCCACGAACTTCCTGAAGAACGGCTCCTACCTGGACCTGCCGCTGTCCATCCGGCCCTCCAACATCATCCCGATGCTGGCCGTGGCCAAGGACAACATGGACCTCACCGCGTACTTGGTCAAGGAAGTCGCCAAGCGGCACGGCGCCAAGGTCGAGGCCCTGCGCGAGTACTACCCGCGGCCAAGGACGGCGACTGGGAACTCATCACCGCCGGCCAGCGTGTACAGATCATCAAGAAGGATCCGAAGAAGGGCGGCGTGCTCCAGTTCGGCACCGAGGTCATCGCCGGCCGCGACGGCTCCATCGGCGCCCTGCTGGGTGCGTCCCCGGGCGCGTCCACCGCTGTGCCCATCATGATCGAACTGCTCCAGAAGTCCTTCCCCAAGCAGTTCAAGGGCTGGCAGTCCAAGTTCAAGGAAATGATGCCCGGCTACGGCGTCAAGCTCAACGAAAACCCGGACCTCGCCGCCCGGCTCGAAGCCGACACCGCCAAGGCACTGCAGCTGGACACGGTCAACGCCTCACGCGGCTGACGCCCCGCTCCGGGTTGCGGCCGTCTTGATCGCTTTGCAGCTTTGATCCCGCTGAACTACGTCCGCCGACCCATCAGGAGACCATGAGATGTTCCGGCTCGCAAAGCTGTCGCTGGCAAACCGGGCCCTGATCGCGCTGATCACGGTCTTCGCGTCGGTGTTCGGCGTGATCACGATGTCCTCGCTCAAGCAGGAGCTCATCCCGTCCATCGAGTTCCCGCAAATCACGGTCATCACCTCGATGCCGGGAGCCTCGCCCGAAGTCGTGGACAAGCAGATCAGCGCTCCGTTGGAGACGGCACTCAAAGGCGTCGAGGGCCTGGAGTCGACGTCGTCCACCTCCCGCAACGGCGTGTCCCAGATCAGCATGTCCTTCACCTATGGTTCGAACCTGGACCGCGCAAGGAACCAGATCGACCGGGCCATCTCCAACGCCAAGCGGTCGCTGCCGGACGACGTCGAGCCCCAGGCCATCGCGGGCAGCATCAGCGATTTCCCGATCGTGTTCCTCGCTGTCTCCTCGGACAAGCCCCTCAGCGAACTGAACGCCGATCTGGCCCGGCTCACCGTCCCGCAGCTGCAGAAGCTCGACGGCGTCCGCGGCGCCGAGGTGACCGGCGGCGCCACCCAGCACATCAAGATCCTCCCCGGCCTTTGGCCATGGCTGCCTCCGGCACCAGCGTCCAGTCCATCCGCGATGCACTGACGAACAACGGGGACCTGGTTCCGGCCGGGACCATCGAAGACCAGGGCAAGACGCTGTCGCTGCAGATCGGCAGCCCGGTGGACTCGCTCGACGCCATCAAGGCGCTCCCGCTGGGCGGCGCCGGCAAAGCCGCAACGATCGGCAGCGTCGCCGACGTCACCATCGCCGAGGACGCCCGCACGTCGATCACCCGGACCAACGGCAAGGAAACCCTGGCCCTGTCCGTCACGAAGAAACCCGAAGGCGATACGGTCGGCATCTCCCACGCGGTGAAGGATGCCCTCCCCAGCTCGAGGCGGAACTCGGCTCCAACGCCCGGTTCACACCGATCTTCGACCAGGCGCCGTTCATCGAAAAGTCCATCAAGGACCTCACCACGGAGGGCCTGCTGGGCCTGGGCTTCGCCGTCGGGGTGATCCTGGTGTTCCTGATGTCCGTCCGCGCCACCCTGGTCACGGCCGTTTCCATCCCCCTGTCCCTGCTGATCACCTTTATCGGGCTCTCGGCCACGGGCTACTCGCTGAACATCCTGACCCTCGGGGCCCTCACCATCGCGATCGGCCGCGTTGTGGACGACTCAATCGTGGTGATTGAGAACATCAAACGCCACCTGAGCTACGGCGAGGCGAAGATCAATGCGATCCAGACGTCCATCCGCGAGGTCGCCGGCGCCATCACGGCGTCCACCCTCACCACGGTAGCCGTCTTCCTGCCGATCGCGTTTGTGGCCGGTCTGGCCGGTGAGCTGTTCCGGCCGTTCGCGCTGACCGTCACTATCGCCCTGCTGTCCTCACTGCTCGTCTCCCTGACAATCGTGCCGGTGCTGGCCTGCTGGTTCCTGCGGAACCCCGCCGACAACGCGGGCGCAGCCCGTGAGACCACTGCCAGGAGCGCCACAGCCCCGGACGCTGGCCGGGACACCGCCGGCCGGGAGGCCACTGCCCGGGAGATCGCGGCCAAGGCCCACGAGGCAGAGCAACGCACCGTCCTGCAGCGCGGCTACCTCCCGGTTCTGACCAAAACCCAGAAGCACCCGGTGGTGACCCTCATTGCGGCCGTGCTGGTCCTGGGCGCCACCGCCGCTATGACCCCGCTGCTGGCCACCGACCTGCTGGGCAGCTCCGGCGAAAACAGCATGACCGTCCGGCAGGCCCTCCCGGCCGGAACCAGCCTGTCCGAAGCCAGCGCTGCCGCGGTCAAGGTCGAGGACGTCCTGCGGGAGATCGACGGCATTAAGGACGTCCAGGTCACCACCGGCAACGCCCAGACCGGGTTCTCCGCGCTGCTGTCCTCCGGCGCCTCCAACTCCACCTTCACCGTGGTGACGGAGGAGAAGGCCAACCAGGCCCAGCTCAAGGACACCGTCCGCGGCGAACTGGCCGGCATCCCCGATTCCGGCAAGATCACGGTGGGCTCGCAGCAGGGCGGATTCGGCACGTCGTCGACCGTGGACATCACCCTCAAGGCCGCCACCACCGCCGATCTGCGGACCGCGAGTGACGCCATGGTCAAGGCCATGGACGGCGTCCCCGGCGCGTCCGAGGTGGCCACGAACCTGGCCGCCAGCCAGCCCGTGGTCCAGGTCAAGGTGGACCGCGCCAAAGCCGTCGCCGCCGGCCTCACCGAGGAACAAGTGGCCGGCGTGCTCGCCTCCACCATCAGCCCGATTCCTGCCGGGACCGTGCGCATCGACACCAACGACTTCCCCGTCCGCATCGGTGAAGGCACCCGCTTCACGAGCATCGACGCCGTCAAGCGGACCCCGCTGCCGACGGCGGCCGGTCCCGTGCCGCTGTCCAGCATCGCCACCGTGGAGCAGGTGGACGTCCCCGTCTCCATCACCGCCAGCAACGGCCAGCGGACCGCACGCGTGTCCGTCACGCCGTCGGGCGCCAACCTCGGCGCGGTGAGCACCGAAGTGCAGGCCCGGCTCACCACCGTCCAGCTGCCGCCGGGCGTCACCGCCGAGATCGGCGGGGCCACCACCCAGCAGGCCGAGTCGTTCGGCCAGCTCGGCCTCGCGCTGCTGGCGGCCATCGCGATCGTCTACGTGATCATGGTGGCCACGTTCAAGTCGCTCGTCCAGCCGCTGATCCTGCTGGTCTCGGTGCCCTTCGCGGCCACCGGCGCCATCGGACTGCTGCTGATCACCGGGGTGCCGCTGGGCCTGCCCGCGCTGATCGGCATGCTGATGCTGGTGGGCATCGTGGTAACAAACGCCATTGTGCTGATCGACCTCATCAACCAGTACCGCCAGCCGCGCAACGGCGAGCCCGGCATGAGCGTGGCGGACGCGATCACACACGGCGCGCGCCAGCGCCTCCGGCCGATTCTCATGACGGCGCTGGCCACCGTGTTCGCCCTGACGCCGATGGCCCTGGGTCTGACCGGCGGCGGTGGTTTCATCTCGCAGCCGCTCGCCATCGTGGTGATCGGCGGCCTGATTTCCTCCACCGCCCTGACCTTGGTCCTGGTGCCGGTGCTGTACCGGCTGGTCGAGGGCCGGCGCGAGCGGAAGGCCCTGGCGAAGGCCGCTGCGGGCACAGGTGCTGGTTCTGATGAGGGTGCCGGTGCGGATGCCGGTCCTGCCCGTGCCGGTGCCCGTGGCCGCCGGGCGGCCCCGGGGCTGTCCCCGACGACTTCCCGGACGACCTTCCCGAGGACGCGCCCGTTCCCACCGGATCGCACTAGCGGACCCTCGCACTAGCAGCCCGCGGGCGGCCGCCGTCCTGTCAGATCCGGACCGCCTTGCCACGGCGCGGAGCATGGGCGCCGTGCCCTGCCCTCGTCGCTGCCAGGAACCGTCCCGCCGAAGCCGTCAGTGCCCGGTGGCGGGGCCCGCCGGGCAGAGGGACCGACTGCGGGTCAGCTTGCGGGGTGCTCACTTCGCGCGCCGGGTTGCCAACGTACGTGGTGTTCTCCGCGACCTCTTCGCCTTTCATCAGGAACGCATCGGCCGCGAGGGTCGAGTCGTCGTGCATGGTCACGCCATAGTGCACGAAGGCCTCCACGCCGACCGTGCAGCGGTCGCCGAGGACAATACGGCCGGATTTGAACGTCCCGTCTTCCAGGGAATGTCCTTGGAGGACAGTTCCTTCGTTGAGCGCGCAGTCGTTACCGATGGTCACCAGGGTCTTCTCCGGTATGCCGCAGCCCGCATCGTAGAGCCGCGTGCCCACCTTGGTGCCCAGCAGCCTCATGAACATGGACTTAAACGGAGTGCCGCCGAACGGAGCCCCGGTCAGCAGTTTCCAGAGCCGTTCGTGCTGCCAGAAGTAGTGGTCGTAGATGGAGCAATATTCCGGCTTCAGGGGGCGGAAAGCCATAACGGAGCGCTCCACCACGATGGTGAACAACGTGCTGAAGAGCATAAATCCGAGCATTGCGGCGGAAACCGCCAGCACACCGATGTAGCCGTGCGCCGACACGGCGACGGCGCCGGCGAGGGTTGCCGCATAAAGCAGGAACCAGCGCAGGGCCAGGAACAGGGCCATGCTCACGACGTTGTACCGGTTTTTCGCCGGGAGCTGGCTCTTCTTCGCCTCCTCCAGCTGGGCTTCATCGAACTGGGCGTCCCGCTGTACTGACCGGGGAATTTCGAACGGCGGCGATCCCAGCAGGCCCACATCCGACCTGGTGGGGCCGTCGATCGGAACCATAACCTTGGTCCCCAGCAGGCAGTTCTCCCCACCCGGGCACCGATCGGGAAGGTGATGTCGTTGCCCAGGAAGTTCCGGCCGGCGACGCTGACACGGGAGAGGCGGAACGAGGTGCTGGTGAAGTCGGCGTTCATCATGTTGAGGCCGTCCGAGGCCATGGTTCCCGACCCCACGCTGCTCAGGAACGGCGACTCGTGACCCACGGCCGGTCCGAAGTTCGATCCGGTCTGCACCACTTTGTTCAGGTCATAGCCCAGGGCTTTCAGGTAGTGCACGATGTAGGAGCTGTCACCGAAGAGATTCTTGTAGATGCCGGCGTTGGAGATCCCCGACATCATCCGCTGCAGTGAATAGTGCACCCCGTACAGCGGATAGACCTTGTCCGGCTTGAGGAAGAGGTTCAGCAGCCGCGGAACGGTGAGGATGAAAATCAGCCCGCCGATCAGCGCCCCGATGAACAGGAGCAGCGTGACTGCCGCGGTGTCAACGAAGAACGCGAGAGCGCCCAGCTGCAGGTGCTCGGTGTCCAGGTAGGACGGCAGAAACGCTGCCAGCCCGACCACAGCGACCGGGAGGACCAGAACGAGGCGGTTGAACAACTGGAACAGGCTGAAGATCACCCTCCGGCGGGTGCTGCAGTGCGCGGCGGGAACCCGCCGGTAGTCGGTGGTGGTGCGTTCGGCCGGGGACCCGTGCCAGCTTTGCCCGGCGGGGACGGCCTGGCCCGTCTGCAGTGCCGAGGCATGCCCCAGCTGGCTGTCGTCGCCCATCGACGTGCCGATATCGAAGGTGGTCTTCTCTGAGACCAGCACGTTGCTGCCCAGCGTCACCGGGCCTTTCTCTAGGACACCCGGGCGTGCCCGGTAGCAGAGGAGGAAGGAGTTCTTGTGGATGACGGTGTTGTCGCCGATGGTGAGCAGGTCCGTGCAGACCGGGACCGTCCGGGTGAAGATCACCACCCCCTTGCCGATTTTCGCCCCGAGGAGCCGCAGGTACAGCACGTAGATCGGTGAGCCCGCAAACAGGGCGAGGGGTTGGCCCGCGTCAGGGTCTTGACGGCCCAGAACCGGAGGTAGCCCATGCTCCAGATGGGGATCAGGCCGGGCTTCCACCGGCCTACCAGCACCCACTTCACCAGGATCGGGGTCAGGGACAGGATCAGGAACATGGCGGCCCCGAAGCCGACGGACCGCAGCCACATGTCCAGTGGTGTGGTGCCCCCGGACGCCCATTCGAAGCCGATGACCAGCAGCCAGGCGGCGTACATCGTGTAACCGAAAAAGATCAGCAGCTGGATGACGCCGCAGAGGAAGTACTGGAAGGAACTGACCCGGAGCAACGTTCCCGGCGGCGCGACGTCCGGCGCCGGCACGGCCGGTGCCAGATCAGCTTCAAGGCGCCGGGCCTGCAGGCATTCGGCCAGCTGGCGGACCGTCGGGTGCTTGTAGATGTCCTGCATGGCGGCCGGTGGCAGCCCGGTTTCTTTCCTGACACGGGCGCAGAAATGTGCCATCAGCAATGAGTCGGCGCCCAGGTCGTTGAAGAAGTGCGCGTCCGTGGACACCTTTTCCAGACCCAGCACTGTACCGAGCTGAGCCGCCAGGGCCTTTTCGGAGTCCGTGGTGGGGGCCGTGTAGGAGCCGTTGACCGCCACACTGAGCCGGTGCGTCGGCGCGGGAAGCCGTTTCCGGTCCACCTTGCCGCTGGCCATCATCGGCATGGACTCCAGCTGTTCAAAGTAGGCGGGAACCATGTAGCCGGGAAGCCGGGTCCGGAGCATCTCCCGAATGTCACGGGCGTCGACGCTCGCCGCGTCCTGACGGAGGGTGTAGTACGCGGCCAGCTCCACCGACCCGTTCTCCGGCGAGAAGGTTTGCACCACCCCTGCGCGATCCCGGGAAGCTGCAGGAGGAAGGACTCGATTTCTGTCAGCTCGATCCGGTAGCCGCGGATCTTGACCTGTGTATCGATCCGCCCGAAGTACTCGATTTCCCCGTCGCTGTTGATCCGGCCCAGGTCCCCGGTCCGGTAGATCCGCCCGGAGGGGTTGTTTCCGATCCCGAGGAAGTCGGGGATGAAGGCCAGCTCCGTCAGATCGGGGCGGTTGACGTATCCCCGTGCCAGTCCGACGCCGGCCAGGCCGATTTCCCCGATTCCCCGGCGGCAGGGCGCGGCTCTCCTCCGGGTCCAGGATGACGGCCGAGTAGGTGGGCAGGGGAACCCCCAGCGAGACCGGCCTCTCGGGGTCAAGGAGCGCCCAGGTGGCGGTAACCGTCGCTTCCGTGGGTCCGTAGACATTCAGGAAGCGGCGGCCGGGACGGTGCCAGCGGGTGACGAGATCCCGGGGGCATGCCTCACCGGAGACCAGCAGGAACCGGAGGCCGGGCAGGTCCTCGTCCAGCGTCGCCAGCAGCGTCGGAACACAGCAGAGGGCCGAGATGCTCTTGTCCTGCAGGAACTCCGCGAGTTCGGCGCCCAGCAGGCTGGGTCCGCCCGGCTTGGGCACCAAGGTGGCTCCGGCCATCCAGGAAACCCAGATCTCCTCCACCGAAAAATCGAAGGCGATGGTCATGCCCTGGTACACGCGGTCCGTCGGCTCGATGCCGTAGATTGCCGACGCAACCCGGACAAAGTTGCAGATGCTGGCATGCTCAACCGCCACACCCTTCGGCCGGCCGGTCGAACCGGAGGTGTAGATGATGTAGGCCAGCTCATCTGCCGTCCCGCCCATTTCCGCACCGCTCATGCGCGCCGGGTCCTCCGCTTCCACATGCGCATGCACGTGGTCAAGGCAGACGGTCTGCGCGGCCACTTCAGGGAGCAGGTCCTTCAAGTGCGTCAGGGACAGCACCATCGCCACGTCGGCGTCCCCCACGATGTACTTGAGCCGGTCCGGGGGAACCCCGGGTCCAGGGGCACGTAGGCGGCATGGATCTTCAGCACGGCAAGCATGGCCACGTAGGCCCGCCACGGCTCATCGAACAGCAACGCTATGCGGTCTCCCGGCCGTGCACCGCACGCCAGGAGGTAGCGTGCCAGCTGATTCGCCCGGCCGTCCAGCTCCAGATAGCTCAAGACGGTCTCCCCCGCGTCCACCGCCAGCTGGGCGCCCCGTCCTTCGGCACGCAACCGGTCGCAGCGATCCTCAAAGAGCTGGTCCAGCCGTTCACCCTGTTGCCAGCGGGCGGCTTGGTCCGGAGCGGCCGATGTCAGGACCGTTCCCTCCGCCGACCCGCCCTCCGTGAAGATCCTGCCGCGCAGCTCAGCGGGAGTGGCGTCACCGGCACGGTCCCTCACCTTTTACTCATGGAGCGCCTCCTTCGCATGAACTGACGTGCCGCAGGCCAACGGCCCGTTCCCTCGGGGAACGGGCCCGGTGGACTGCGGGCTGGAAGTAATGATCTGCATGCTGTTACCCGGCCCGCGAGACCGTGCTCACGGTCAGCCCGCGGAGGCCATGGCCCCACCGGATATCGCTGCCCAGGTCCGGGTTGTGGTTCGACGGCGGGTGGGTGCCCGCCCCGTTGCCGGCGGCAGGTTCCATGCCGAACGCCAGCCTGACCGCGCGCTCCGCATCCTCAAGGCGCTCAGCACGGGTGATGGCCGCAACGCAGGTCTCCGATATTTCGACCAGGTCGAGGTCGATTCCGGCGTCCGACAATGTCCTCAGGACGGTGCAGAAGACCTCGGGCGAGGAACGCATGCCGATGCCGGAGACTGACACCCTGCCGACGTCGCCGTCGTGGCGCAGGCTCTGGAACCCTATGGCGCTTTGGGCGGCACCCAGCACGGCGAGCGCGGGAGGGGCCTGCGGTGCCGGCAGGATCAGGGCGACGTCGTACCGCGTGGAACCTGAGTTCACCGCGTTCTGGACGATCGTCTGGACGCTCACCCCCGAATGCGACAGCACCTGGAACATGCGTGCCATGCTGTCCGGTTTGTCCGGGACCCCGATCACCAGGACTTTGGCGGCGGAATTGACCCCGGCCACCGCCGTCACGACGGCCTGCTCTCTGACCGGTTTGTGGAACGGATGGCGGTCAAGGCCAGGCAGGATGAATGTTCCCGGCTCCGGCACGAACGAGGACCTGACATGGATCGGAATGCCGAACCGGCGGGCATATTCAACGCACCGCAAGTGCAACACCTTGCACCCGGAAGCCGCGAACTCAAGCATGACTTCGCTCGAGAGGACATCTATCTTGCGGGCCCTCGGGACAATCCGTGGATCTGCCGTGTAAACACCGTCCACGTCCGTATAGATTTCGCAGATGCCGGCGCCCAGTGCCGCGGCGAGCGCAACCGCGGTGAGGTCCGAGCCGCCCCGGCCGAGGGTAGTCACCCTCTTCCCCTTCTTCGTCCTGCCCTGGAACCCCGCGACGATAGGGACTTCACCCCGGGCCAGGCAGGCGCGGATGCGGTCGGGCCTGACGTCGGTAATTTGTGCCTTGCCGTGCACGTCATCGGTGATGAGGCCCGCCATGCTTCCGGTGAAAGTCACCGGCGCCTGACCGCGGTCCGTCAGTGCGATGGCCAGCAGGGCCGACGACACGAGTTCTCCCGTGCTCAGGAGTGCGTCAAGGTCGCGGGGACGCGGACGGGAGGAAACCTCGGCGGCCAGGTCGCACAGTTCGTCGGTGGTGTCACCCATGGCGGACACCACCGCCACGACCTGGAACCCGTTCTCCCGCGTCTTGGCTATCCGGTCGGCGGCACGGAGGATACCCGAGGGGTCAGCCAAGGAGGATCCCCGAACTTCTGCACAATGACACTGCCCTGGGCAATCGCCCTCCCCGTTCGTCTAGCACGGCCGGGGGCCTAACGGTGCAACCGGAGATGCCAGGGGTCTCCCTGCACCCTCCGATTCTGTCTTCGGGCCGGCAGCGGATGGCCGCGACTCTGCGGCCCCTGCTGCGCTGAACCCCTTGTGATTAGCCGCTACTGCGTGTTGGGTGCTCATTTTGTCGTTCCTAAGACCTGATTCTCACTTGTAGCTGGTTACTTCCGTCTGCACCAATCCCTACGCAATAGACTTCACCGCGATTCTTCCGCCGGTGACCGACTCGGCAGCTTCGGCGAGGATGCCCAGTCCCTTCTGCAGTTCCCCGGGGTCGATGGTCAGCGCGGGCATCGTCTTGATGACCTCGCCCTCGGGCCCGGAGGTTTCCACCAGCAGGCCGCGGTCGAACGACTCGGCCGCGATCTTGCCTGCCATTTGGTGGTCCGGGTAGTAGATGCCCGCGAGCAGGCCGCGCCCCGGACATGGGCTCCCTCGGTCCGCGCCGCGATCTGCGTCAATCCCTCGTGCAACTGCGACGCAAGTCCCGCCACTTTCGATTCGAGCCTCCGGTCCTGCCAGAAATGCTCCAGGGCAGCGGTTCCCGTGACGAACGCCGGGTTGTGGCCACGGAAAGTCCCGTTGTGCTCGCCCGGCTTCCAGATGTCCAGTTCGGGTTTGAAGAGCGTCAAGGACAGGGGCAGTCCGAATCCTGAAATGGACTTCGACATACAGACGATGTCGGGAGTGATGGCGGCGTCCTCAAAACTGAAGAAGGTGCCCGTGCGCCCGCATCCGGCCTGAACGTCATCAACGATGAGCAGGATGCCGTGCTGGTGGCACAGTTCCGCGAGGCCCCGCAGCCAGGAGGCGCGGGCGGCCCTGAGCCCGCCTTCGCCCTGGACAGTTTCCACGATGACCGCGGCAGGTTTGTCGAGGCCTGATCCGCTGTCCTCCAGCGCGTGGCGGAGCCAGAGAAAGTCCTGCGTCTGGCCGTCGAAGAATCCGTCATACGGCATGCTCGACGTGTAGGTCAACGGAACCCCGGCGCCCTGGCGCTTCATGGAATTCCCCGTCACAGCCAATGAGCCCAGCGTCATCCCGTGGAACGCATTCGTAAAGCTGAGGACATGCGGCCTGCCCGTGACTTTGCGTGCCAGCTTCAAGGCTGCTTCCACCGAGTTTGTTCCGGTGGGACCGGGGAACATGACTTTATAGTCATACTTCCGGGGCTTCAGGATCAGCTCGTTGAAAGTCTCCAGGAAGCGCCTTTTGGCGACGGTCTTCATGTCGAGGGAATGGACGATCGCACCGGAGAGCAGGTATTCGACAAGCGGCCGAAGCAGGTCCGGATTATTGTGTCCGTAGTTCAGCGCCCCGGCGCCTGAGAAAAATCCAGATAATCCCGGCCGTCCTCGCTGTAGAGCGTGCTGCCGGCCGCACGGTCAAAGACCGTGTCCCAGGTGCGGCAGTAAGTGCGGACTTCCGACTCGAGGACTTCGAATATATCCATCGGTAGCTTTCCTCCGTTACATTCCCCGGCCTATGAACGGCTTAGACACCGGAAACGGTCACTGGAGCGAATTACCTCGGAGTTGTGTCGCAATCAGAAGAGTTACCGGTGGTAATTCCAAACTATGGAACCTTGGTAGCTTCGGGACCCGTAAGCCGTACTCGAAAACTTGGCCCATATCCGGCGCGCTCTACTTAGCTGTACTTACAAGAGTGGGAGCCAACTTCGAGTAGTCAGCGGGGAGTGGCGGCCTTAGCCCCGTGTGGCCATGCCCAGGGACACCGTCGCGTAGGCCAGGGCGCCGGACATTTCCCGCAGCAGTTCGGTGTCTGTGTTGCCGATAGTGTCGCAGGCCCGGTGGTAGCAGGGATCGAGGTCCTGGCCGGCTGTGCCGCCGTAGGACTGCACCTGGGCTTCGGTCTTGGATTTCCGGTCACCGCTGAACAGCCCGCCGCCGGGAATGCCGGCCTGCAGGAACGCCTCGTAGTCGGAGCCGCCGTCGAAGGGTGTGGGTTCCGCCGGCAACGAGTTCTCCTCGAAATAGCGGAAAAAGACGTCCTCGATCTCCTTGGAGCCCTCCGGCCCGCCGTCACCGACATCGGACCCGTCGCCGTCGTGAACGGACCTCACGCCGTTCGGAGACGCCAGCATGTCCACGTTCAGGTTCGCCAGGGTCCGGTCCTTTTCGGTGCTGCTGAGTTGGTCGACGTAGTGCTGGGAACCGTAGAGTCCGTCCTCTTCAGCGCCCCAGAACGCGAAGACCACCTTATTGGCCGGTGCGATCCCGGCTTCCTTGAACCACAGGGCGGTCTCCAGGATGGCGGCGACGCCGCTGGCGTTGTCGTTGATGCCAGGACCCCTGCGTACGGAGTCCAGATGGCCGCCCACCACCACGGTGTTGGCGGCGCTGCCTCCGGTCTCGGCGAGGATGTTGAAGCTCTCCACCTGGTTCCGGCTCCTGCGATTCTCCCGGAAGGTGAAGGCCTGCCGGACGGGCGTGTACCCGGCGGCGCGCAGCTGTTCCTCCACGTAGCGGGCGGATGCCTCGTACCCGGAGGTTCCCGACGCGCGGTTTCCATCGTTGTCGTCGGCGATGCGCTGCAGCGCCTCGAGGTGGTCCCCAGGCTGCGGGCCTTGAAGGCCTGCAGCACTGCCTGCGCGTCCGGACCGTTTCCGGGCTCCAACCGCCGGGCGGTGCACCCGGACGACAAGAGGCTGACGGCAACCACGAGTGCCACCGCGGTCCGTCCGAGTCGCTTCGTCATGTGGGCATCCTCCAGGCTACGAAGATAGCGCCCCGGCCGTGCCAGAGAAAGAGCCTGGCCCCACTTAGTGCGAACAGGCCTAGTGCGAGCCGGTGGGAAGCGGGACGGCGGCGGGCTCGGGGTCGGAGAACGCCAGTCTCGGCACCAGGACCAGCACCCCGGCCGCGGCCAGGCCGGTCACGCCGCAGATGGCCCACACCGTAAGGTACCCGGCCAGCGGCGCCGCGGTTTCGCCGCCGCCTGCCGCGACGGCCCCGGCCTCGCCGAGGACGTGGCTCAGCAGGGCGATGCCAAACACCGCGGACGCGAAGGCTCCGCCGATCGTTTTGGTGGTGTTGGTCAGGCCGGTGGCCATCGCGGTCCGGTTGAGCGGAGCGGCGGCGGCCGCCGCGGAGGAAGCGCGGCAACGAGGGCGCCGGAGCCGATGCCGGCAATGGCCATGTTGACCAGGGCCTCGGCGAGGCTGCCGTGGAACGGCAGGAACAGCAAGTACCCCGCGCCCACCAGTACGGCTGCGCAGACGAGCGTCCAGCGCGGGGTCAGCCGCCGCGTCACCAGCGGGTAGAGCAGCGCACCCACCAGCAGTGCCAGCACGTAGACGCCGATGATGATGGAGACCTGGCCTGCGCGCAGGCCCAGCCCGTAGCCGTGGATGGCCGGGTCGGTCCGGGCGAAGGTGGACAGCGGGGCCTGGGCGCCCAGCACGGAGACACCGAACAGCCCGGCGGTCAGCTGGACCGGCCACATGGACTTGCTGCGCAGCATCCGGATATCCACCAGCGGATCCTCGCGGCGCAGCTCGTAGCGGGTGAACGGGATGAAGACGAGGATGCCGGCGGCCACGAGCACCCACGGCCACCACGTGCCGGGGCCGTTGAGCCGCATGAAGGTCAGCCCGGACGTGATCAAGAGGAGCCCGACGGCGAGCAGGCTGAAGCCGCGTGTGTCCACCCGTCCGCCGCTGCGTTCGGTGGACTCCGGGACACCGAAGCGGATGGCGAACCAGCAGGCGGTGACGGCCACGGCGGGAATCATCAGCACGAGCTGCAGCTGGCCGGCGAGGATCTCCACGAGGGCACCCGCGGCCAGGGCGCCCGCGATGACGCCGAATTCCAGCGCGCCGACCAGGAGCCCGGCGGCGCGGCGGGTGCGGGCGGCGCCGTCGGGCAGTTGGTGCACCCGGCTGAAAATCAGCGCGATCTCCAGCGGCAGCCAGACCACGTAGAAGCCCTGCAGGGACCAGGCCGCCAGGAAGGTCCAGAAGTCGGGCGCGAGCGCCACGCCCCAGGACGCCGCGGCAGTGAGCACGGTGGAGACCAGCAGGATCCTGCGGTGCCCGTACATGTCGCCGAGCTTGGCCAGCACCGGGACGGCCAGGGCGCTGACCATCAGCTGCGCGGCTTCGAACCAGTTGACGTCGCCGTCGTGGATGTCCAGGTGCCGGGCGATGTCGGTGAGGATGGGCGTGTAGTAGCCCTGCAGGATCCCGCTGGTGATCTCGACCAGACACAGAAAAGCGAGGACGCGGCGCATGGCAACCTTCCGGGCGGGCTGAGCACCTGGAGGCCAGCCGATTGATTGCATCCTAGGCCCGCGTGCCGCCGCCGGCGGGAAACGGGGCCGCGGCAGGGCAGGGAATATTTGGACGCGGCGGGCGTTGTACCGGTCGATAGATGCAAATACATGTAAATCGGATATAGTAGGAAACAGCTCCCGGAAGTCTCCGGCCACGGAAAGGCACATCATGCAGATCGGCGTATTCAGCGTCAGCGACATCACCACCGACCCCACCACGGGCCGCACCCCCACGGAACACGAGCGCATCAAAGCGTCCGTGGCGATCGCCAAAAAGGTCGAGGAAATCGGCATGGACGTCTACGCGATCGGCGAGCACCACAACCGGCCGTTCTTCTCCTCCTCCCCCACCACCACGCTGGCGTACATCGCGGCACAGACCGAGCGCATCATCCTGTCCACGGCCACCACGCTGATCACCACCAACGATCCCGTGAAGATCGCCGAGGACTTCGCGATGCTTCAGCATCTGGCCGACGGCCGTGTGGACCTGGTCCTGGGCCGCGGCAACACTGCCCCCGTCTACCCCTGGTTCGGCAAGAACATCCAGGACGGGATCGAACTCGCGATCGAGAACTACTCCCTGCTGCGCCGACTCTGGGACGAGGACACCGTCAACTGGTCCGGCAAGCACCGCACGCCGCTGCAGAACTTCACCTCCACCCCGCGCCCGCTCGACGGCGTCGCCCCTTCGTGTGGCACGGTTCGATCCGCACGCCGCAGATCGCGGAAGTAGCCGCCTACTACGGCGACGGGTTCTTCGCGAACAACATCTTCTGGCCCAAGGAGCACTACCAGCAGCTGATCGGCCTCTACCGCGAACGCTACGAGCACTATGGCCACGGCAAGGCCGACCAGGCGATCGTGGGCCTCGGCGGACAGTTCTTCATGCGGAAGAACTCGCAGGACGCGGTCAAGGAGTTCCGGCCCTACTTTGACAACGCCCCGGTGTACGGCCACGGCCCGTCGCTCGAGGACTTCACCTCGCAGACCCCGCTGACCGTCGGCAGCCCGCAGGAAGTCATCGAGAAGACCCTGACGTTCCGCGAATACTTCGGCGACTACCAGCGCCAGCTGTTCCTGATCGACCACGCCGGCCTGCCGCTGAAGACCGTGCTGGAGCAGCTGGACCTGTTCGGCGAAGAGGTCCTGCCGGTCCTGCGCAAGGAATACGCCGAGAAGACCCCGGCCCACGTGCCCGAACCGCCCACCCACGCCGGCCGCGTCGCAGCGTCCCTCGCCGCAGCCGGGCAGTCCGCCGCCGGACAGTCCGCCACCGCCAGCCACGCCGGCACGCAGGGCGGCGCGTAATGTCAGCGCCCACCGAATCACCGGTGCGCCTGGCCGCGGAAACCTGGGAATCCCTGTTCCGCGCCCAGGTGGCGGTGATGCGCCGGCTGCAGGCGGCCCGGCGTTCAAGTCCCTGGCCGTGAACGAGTATGACGTGCTCTTCACACTCTCGCGCTGTCCGTCCGGCTGGCTCCGCCAGAACGAGGCTCAACGACCACGTCCTGCTGAGCCAGTCCAGCCTGAGCCGGCTGGTGGAGCGGCTCGAAAAGCGGGGCCTCGTGGAGCGGCGGCCGGCCCTCGACGACGGACGCGGCGTCCTGGTCCGGCTTACCGAGGCGGGCCTGGACCTGCAGAAGCAGATCGGCAGGGAGCATGTCCGCGACATCGCGGCCCTGGTGGGGCCGGCGCTGTCGGCGGCCGAGCAGCAGGAACTGCTGCGCCTCACCGAGAAGCTGCGGGCCTCGGTGGCCGCGCGCTGAGCGTCACGTCGGCCTTAGCCTCGGTGGCGGGCCTGGGCGGGTTGACGACGAGCAGGGGCTTCATTCCCCGTCGCTAGACCAGCGGACATCGGGCCGAGTTCGTCCTTTCGGGGCGGATTTGCCCCCTGTCGGGAACACGTGATCGCTGCCGCGCGGTTGGCGTAGGCAGCCAAAGCATGAAGTTCATCCCGTGTCAGACTATTCAGCCGGGTCCTGCCGCCGGCCCCGAGTGCTCCGAGCTGGGCGAGCCCGGCGAGGAGACCGGCCATGAAGGAGTCGCCGGCGCCCACGGTATCCGCCACGGTGATGGATTCGGCAACCATCTCCACGCGCCCGTTTCGGGAGACGATGACCGGTCCTGCGGCTCCCCGGGTCAAGGCTACGACCGCCGGGCCGAGCGCCAGCCAGTCTTCCAGGGTTTCCTCCGGGGTACTGTCCGGGTAGAGCCAGCGGAGGTCTTCGTCGCTGGCTTTGACGACGTCGCTGGCTGCGACGAAGAGTTCCGCCTGCCGGCGCGCTGCGGCCGCATCGGGGCTGATGCCGGGGCGGCAGTTGGGATCGTAGCTGACGGTTGTGTGCTCACGGGCGGCCCGCACGAGGGCGAGTGTGGTCTGGTCCCCGGCGGGAGAGCAGTTGCGATTGATCCCGTGTGGACGTGGGCGGAACCTTCGACGGCGGCGAGGGCGGCAGGGCGGCGCCGTCGAGTTCCCAGGTGATGGCGAAGGTGTAGCGGGCGGCACCGTCCGGCCCCAGCTCGGCCAGGGCCGTCGACGTCGGCGCGGTTCCGCCGTTGATCACCTGGACGCCGTTCGCCCGCAGATGTTCGTCGATCACGAGCCCGTGCCGGTCATCGGCGTAGTGGGTCACCAGGCTCGTCCGCAGGCCAAGGCGCGCGGCCCCGACCGCCACGTTGAGCGGGCTGCCGCCCGGGTGGACCTGGATCGCCTCCGGCTGGGCGGGATCGCTGATGATGTCGACAAGTGACTCGCCGACGACGACCACCTTAACTTCGTTTGCTGGCATGGCTGCTTCCCTGCTGTCTTCTTCTCAGCGGCCGGGGTAAACGACGGCTTTGAGCTGGCCGGGCTGTTTGCCGGATTTGAGCGCTTCTTCGGCGTCGGCCAGGGCGAACCTGCCGGTGACCAGGATGTCCAGGTCCACCTTGCCGTCCGCGATCAGCCGGATGGCCAGCGGCCAGGTGTTGGTGTAGCGGAAGACTCCGGAGAGCCAGATCTCCCGGTTCTGGATGTATGAAACGGGGAGCTCGACGTCGTCGGCCCCGAGCCCCACCAGGATCACCCGGCCGGCCGGTCCCACGGCTTTGATGCCGGAGCGGACGGCTTGCGGGGCGCCGGACGCGTCGATGAACGCGTCGACGTCGAGCCCTTCAACGCTGTCCGTCCTGGCGTTCAGGGCGTGGGTGGCGCCGTGTTCCAGGGCGAAGGCCAGGCGGTCGTCGGCGATATCCGTGATGTAGATTTCGGTGGCGCCGAACGCACGGGCGGCCTGGGCTGCGATGATGCCGATCGGGCGGCGCCGGCGATCAGCACGCGGCTGCCGGGCTTGATCCCGGCGCGTTCGCAGGCCCAGAGGCCCACCGAGAGCGGCTCGATGAGCGCGGCCGCCTCGTCACTGACGTTGTCCGGGATGTCGTAGGCGAAGTCGCTCTGGATGGTGACGTATTCGGCGAAGGCGCCGTCGACCGGCGGCGTGGCGTAGAACTCGATGTCGGGGCACAGGTTGTACCGTCCCGCTTTGCACTGCTTGCAGGTGCGGCAGGGCCGCTGGGGCTCGACGGCGACCCGCCGGCCGATGCGGGCGGGGTCCACGGCGCTACCGACGCCGGCGATCCGTCCGGAAAGTTCGTGGCCGAGGATCAGCGGGTGGTCCACGACGTAATCGCCGATCCGGCCGTGCTCGTAATAGTGGACGTCGCTGCCGCAGACGCCGACGGCGGCGACCTGCACCAGGACCTGATCCGGGTCCAGCTGCGGGACGGCCAGGGTTTCCAGAGCCATCTGGTCCTTGCGCTTGAGGACGGCGGCGCGCATCGTGGCCGGTACGTCCGGATGTCCGGGGTGCGGGACTGTGCGGTTGAGGTTGTCATCGAAGTAATCCTTTTCCTGTACAAATCGGAGGGCGGTGGCGGCTGTTTGCCGGCGCGCTATGTGGCGGGCCATTTGGCGACGCTATTTGACGGCGCCGAGTGAGAGTCCTTGGACGAGTTTGTCCTGGGCGGCGAAGCCGGCGAACAGAACCGGCAGGGAGATGATGACCGCGGCCGCGCAGACCTTGGCGAGGAACAGTCCCTGGCCGGAGACGAAGCCGGTGAGGAAGACCGGGGCGGTGCCGGCCACGACGCCGGTGAGGACCCGGGCCAGGAGCAGTTCGTTCCAGCTGAAGATGAAGCAGATCAGGGCGGTGGCGGCGATGCCGGGCATTGCCACGGGGGCCACCACCTTCCGGAGTGTCAGCAGCAGGCCCGCGCCGTCAATCTGGGCGGCCTCCAGCATTTCGACCGGCACTTCGTCGAGGAAGGACCGCATCATCCACACGGCGATGGGCAGGTTCATCGAGGTGTACATCAGGACCAGGAACCAGATGTTGTCCAGCGCGCCGATGTTTTTGGCGACGAGGTAAAGCGGCAGGACCGCGGCGACGACGGGCATCATCTTGGTGGAGAGGAAGAAGAACATCACGTCGGACCACTTCTTCACCGGACGGATCGACAGGGCGTACGCTGCGGGGATCGCCAGCAGCAGCACCAGGACGGTGGAGAAGATCGAGGCGGTCGCGGAGTTGATCAGTGACGGCCACGGGCTGACCCCGGACGTTGCCCCGAAGAACTCCTGGTACGCGTCCAGCGTGAGGTCAGCGGCGATGGAGGGCGGATTGGTCGCGGCGTCCGTTTCCGAGTGGAAGGACGTCAGGATCATCCACAGGACCGGCACTGCGAACAGCAGGGCCAGCAGCCAGGCCGCGATGCCGGCGGCCGTGTTGTTCCGGGTGGGGTCCATGCGGGACTTGCCGCGGCGCCGTGAACCCGTACTGCGGACGTTCGGGCCGGGGACGGATGCCCGGCGCTCGGTGGGGGTGAGCGTGCTCATCGTGCTGCCTCCTTCTTGAAGAGCGAGAAAACGGTGCGGAGTGCGAAGGTCGCCACGATGATGGTGCCGATGACCACCACGACGCCGGCGGCGGACGCCAGGCCGTATTCGTTGGCGTAGTAGAACGTTTCGTAGATGGCGTAGGGCAGGTTGGCCGTGCCCAGGCCGCCGGAGGTGAGGGTGAAGACGGCGTCGAAGTTCTGCACGATGTAGATGGCTCCGAGCAGGCCGCCGAGTTCCAGATACTGCCGCAGGTGCGGCAGGGTGAGGTGGCGGAAAATCGCCCAGGGAGTGGCGCCGTCCATTTGGGCGGCTTCGACCGTGTCCATGGGACGGGACTGCAGGCCGGCGAGCAGGATGAGCATCATGAACGGTGTCCACTGCCAGACCAGCGAGATGATGATCGCCAGCAGGGGCGCCGAGGACAGCAGGTCAGTCTGGGGCGGGGTGTCGCTGCCGAAGAGTGACCAGACCCAGGTGAGTGTGCCGTTGATCAGGCCGTAGACGGGGTTGAGGATGGCGTGCTTCCAGATGAGCGCCGCAGCCACCGGCACTACGAGGAAGGGTGCGATCAGCAGGGTCCGCGCCAGTCCGCGGCCGATGAACTTCTTGTCCAGGAGCAGGGCCAGGCCAAGGCCGAGGACCAGGCTGGCCAGGACCACGGAGACGGTCATGACAATGGTGGTGACGATCGCCTGCAGAAAGTAGGGATCGGTGAGGACCTGGATGTAGTTGTCGAACCCGGCAAAACCGGTCGTGTCCGGGCTGAGGCTGTTCCAGTTCATGAATGAGATGAACAGTGTCACCACGAACGGAAGCTGGGTGACGATGATGAGGAAGATCAGGGCCGGCAGCAGCGGTGCACGCCGCACCCAGGCCACGGCGCGTTCCCGTGCTCGGGTGTCTCTGGTGTCTCTGGAAGGTTTGGCTGTGGTGCTCCCGTGCCGGGAGACGCGCGCCGTTGCGTTAGTCATGATGTTCTCCTGCAGTTGGGTTGTGGCTACTTGTACTTGTCGCCGACTTTTTGTGCGGCTTCCTGCCCCTTGGCGACGGCGTCGGCGACAGTCCCCTGGCCGGCGATGACGGAGCTCACGCCCTGGGACACCCTGGTGCCCAGGGCGGCGAACTCGGGAATGCCGACAAACTGGATGCCCACGGCCGGACGCGGCTGGACGCCGGGGTTGGTCGGATCGGCGTTCTCGATGGCGAAGCGTTCGGCTTCAAAGAAGGGTGCGGCCTGCTGGAACTCGGTGTTCTCGTAGGTGGAGATGCGCTTGCCGGACGGGACTTTGGACCAGCCGAGCTTGGACGCGACCAGTTCCTCGTACTTCTTCGAGCTGGCCCAGGCGATGAACTTGCCGGCGGCATCCTGCTTCTTGGAGGCCGCCTGCACTGCCCAGGACCAGGTCCACAGCCAGCCCGAGGACTTGGTTTCCCTTACCGGGGCCTGGGCGTAGCCGATCTTTCCCTTCACCGGGGAGGCCTCTGCTTCCAGGGCGCCGGCCGCTGAGGTGGCGTCGTACCACATGGCGACCTTGCCCTGGCTCATGTTGTTCAGGCACTCGGTGAACCCGGCCTGGGCGGCCCCCGCCGGACCGTGGTCCCGGACCAGCTTGGTGTAGAACTCGACTGCTGCGGTGAATTCCGGGCTGTTGACCTGCGCGTTCCAGTCCTTGTCGAACCATGTCCCGCCGAAGGTGTTCACCACCGTGGTCAGCGGTGCGAAGACCTGGCCCCAGCCGGGCTGGCCGCGCAGGCAGATCCCCTTCATGCCCGGGGCGGCGCCGTCGGCCTGGGCGGCCAGGGCTGCGACCTCATCCCAGGTGGGCTTCTCCGGCATGGTCAGGCCTCTGGTATCGAAGATGTCCTTCCTGTACATCAGGAAGGACGACTCTCCATAAAACGGTTCGCCGTAGAGCTTGCCGTCCTTGCCGGTCAGCGAAGCGGTGTAGGCCGGCAGGATGTCGGCCTGGTTGAACTCGGGATCTTTGGCCACATGGTCCAGCGGTGCCAGCCAGCCGTTGGCGGAGTAGAACGGGATCTCGTAGTTGGACAGCGACGCAATGTCGTACTGGCCGGCCTGGCTCGAGAACTCCTGGCTGATCTTGGCGCGGACGTCGTTTTCCGGCAGGACGGTGTAGTTGACCCTGATGCCGGTTTCCTGGGTGAAGTTTTCCGCGGTGAGCCGCTGCAGGTCCTCCATCTGGGGGTTGTTCACCATCAGGACATTGATGGCGTTCGGGTCATCTGCCGAATTTCCTCCGCCTGCTCCTGCACAGGCCGAGGCGCTGAGTGCCACGCAGAGGGCACCTGCGGCCAACGCGGCGACGCGTGTTTTTGCGCGCATTCAAGGACTCCTTTGTTCTTCGGGGATGCAATGCGACCTGCGCTCCGACTGCTGTGTCGGGGTGCGGCGCCGAATGCGGGACCTGGGCTGGAAGCCGGGGCGCCTCGCTGATGTTCCTTAAGATTAGGCCTGCGGCATAGGGCACAACTAGCGCCGTGGTTGCCAGTTTCTGATACTAATTTTCCGCAACTGCGCCCGGTCGGGCGCTACGCTGGGAGCAGGCAGCGCAGAGGTTGTCGCTATTTCATAACCCGGACGCAGGGAGAATCACGATGAGCGCAGCAGATCCCAGCGGCGGCGCAGACCCGGTCGACAGTGCGGCGGCCCGGCTTGCAGAACGGCTGCTGGGGATGCGCGCCAACCGGGAAGTCATTCCGGAGGACCCGAACCATTCGGTCCGGTGGCATGAGCATGACTATCCCAGTCCGGTGGCACGTTGGAACTACCATCCTGAATACGAGCTGCACCTGATCCGGAAAGGCACCGGAAAGTTCATCGTGGGAGACCACATCGGGACGTTCGAGGCCGGACATGTCGTGCTGGTGGGGTCGGGGCTGCCGCACGACTGGGTCAGCGATCTCGAGCCCGGAGAAGTCCTCCAGGGCAGGGACGCCCTCATCCAGTTCGACGGAAAATGGGTTGAACAGGCGGCGTCGATCATTCCTGAAATGGCCGAGGTCAAACCCCTGCTGGAACAATCCTCCCGCGGAATCGAGTTCCTGGGACGGACGGCCCGGACGGCCGCCGCGTCCATCGACGCGATGGGCACATCCACCGGGTTGGAGCGGCTGCACCATCTTTTGAGCTGCTGGGGACCCTTGCCCGTGCACCGCAGGAGGAGCGGCGCTACCTGGCCGACGAATGGTTCAGGCCCCAGCTGGACGGCCAGGCTGCGGCCGTGGTGGACATCGTCCTCGAATACGTCTTCAGTAACCACGCCGGCAGCGTCAAGATGTCCGAGGCCGCCGCGCTGGTGGGGATGTCAGAGCCGACGTTTTCGAAATACTTCAAACGCGCCACCGGCCAGAACTTCAGCGACCTGGTCCGCAAACTGCGGCTCGCCCACGCACGGCGCCTGCTGGAGCACAGCGACAAAGCGATCTCCGACATTTGCTACGAGGTCGGCTTCTCGAATCTCTCCAACTTCAACCGGCATTTCCTGAACGACACCGGCGTTACCCCGCGCCACTACCGCCAGCGCGTCCAGCAGTGATCGTGCCCGTCGGGACCGAGGCGTGCCTGGCGGACCATCCCTAGCGGAGGGTGACGGCCTTCGCCGGGTCCTCGTCCGGCAGGTCGCCGTCGACGACGGCGGTCACCTGCAGCTGCGTCAGCGACAGGCTGCCGCCCACCGTCGACAGGAACGCGGTGTCCGAGGAGTCCCGGCCGGCGGTGATCCGCAGCATGCTCTCCCGGGGAGCCAGGCCGGTGGGATCGATGACGTGCCAGGCACCGTTGACGTGGGCTTCGGCCACGGCGTGGAAGTCCATGGGGTTCAGCCCCGGGGCGTACACGGCGGCCAGCCGGGCCGGTACGTTCTTGGCGCGCAGCAGGGAGATGGCCAGGTGGGCGAAGTCGCGGCAGACCCCGCGGCGGTGCAGCAGCGTCTCAACGGCGCCGTCGGTCCCGCGGGAGGATCCGCTGATGTAGCGCAGCTCGCTGAAGACCCAGTTGCGCACCGCGTGCACCAGCTCTTCGCCCTGCAGCCCGCCGAATTCCGCGTAGGCGGTGGGCAGGAGCCGGTCGGACTCGGCGTAGCGGCTCGGCCGGACGTAGCGGATGAGTTCCATCAGCCGGGGTTCCTCCGGCAGGGCGAACCCCGAAACGGCGGCCGTGTACTCCACCAGCACGTCGGCGGGTTCGGCGAATTCCATGTAGTGGAAGCGCCCGCCGTGGTGGTCGGAGAGCTCGGTCAGCGGGACATCTTCGCCGCCGGCCGTCACGGACAGGGACTCCACGAAGCTGGTGTAGCCGGCGTTTCGGGCCACCGACACCGCCAGGGCGACCTTGGTGTCGGCCACGGTCTTGAAGGCCAGGCGGGCGGCTACAGAGCGGTGCATGTATCTCCGGGGTGTGAGGTAGCGGCGGGTCGCGTCTCCGTCGCCCCTGCCGGCCCGGCTGTGTGCGGGCGGAGGGCGGTGCGGGACTAGTTTTTGATCTCCAGAGACATTAGCATCCGCTGGACGTTGGCGAATTCCGAGCCGTCGTTGACGTATTTGGCCGCCTGGTCCAGGGTGTCGAAGGCCTTGGCCGGGGCAACCTTCTGGTCGGGGGCGAACGCCTTCAGCGCCGTCAGGTCCGCGAAGGAGTAGTCCCCCATACCCTCGGGGCCGCGGACCACGTTCTGCAGCACGCAGGCCTTTCCTGCCGTGCCGCCGACGATGTTGGTGATGCCGTAGGAGCCGAAGTACTTGTAGCCCTGGATCACCCGGAACACCACATGCGGGTCGATTGTGCCGTCGCCGCCGCGGTGCGGCAGGTCGACCGGGACGCTGCTGACCACGACGTACGGTTTGGCGGCTTTGTCCGCGCAGGCCGGGGCGGCTGCGGCCGGAGGCCGGTCTGCAGGGTGGCGAGGTAGCCGCCGTCGGCGTCCTTGACCTCGATCTTGAGCGCCCCGGGCAGGGTGCCCTGCTCCGGGGGCAACGACTGCGCGATCCATTCCCGCGGCAGCTCGAAACTGATTTTCTTCGCCGGATCCGTGAAGACCTTCCAGTCCGCCGCGGTCGAACCCGGCGACGCCGAGACCGTAGACCCTGGCGGGGCCATGGACCCCGGCGAGGCGCCCGGCGTCGGACTGCCCGCGGACGGTTCCACGAACGGATCCGACGGCGCCCCGCTCGCCCCGGACTGCCGCCCGCCGTCCAGGCGGGTGTGCCCTGCCGTCGCCGGTGCAGCCGGCCAGCGCCGCGGCGGCGAGCGCCAGGGCGGCGGCGATCCGGAGGCCGCGGGCCGCGGGCCGCCGGAAGGTGTCCGTCCCAGTCATGGTGCCAGCGTAGCGGGACATCGGGCCTCTTAGAGTTCCCGGATCAGCGTTTCGTAGAAGGTGACGCCGCGCTCCAGGGTCTCCAGCAGGATCCTTTCGTCGACGGCGTGGATGGATGCCCGCGCCTCGGTGTCCATCGAGAACGGGGCGAAGCGGTACACGGCGGCGCTGATCCCGGTGAAGCGGCGCGAATCCGTGCCGCCCATCATGATGTACGGGGTGACGAGCGCCTCGGGGAAGACCGCGGTGATGGCGGCCTCCAGCAGCTCCCATTGCGGCCCGGAGTAGGGCGAGACCGGGGAGGGATCGTTGCCTTCCACCACACGCAGCTCCACCTTGGGGTCCCGGATGATCCGCCGCAGCCGCTCCACCGTCCCCTCGACGGTCTCCCCCACAGCCACCCGGATGTTGGCGTTGGCCCGGGCGGTGGCGGCCAGGACGTTGGCCCCGGCGCTGCCCTCCAGGGTGGTGATGGCGACGGTGGTGCGGGTCATGGCGTTGGTCTCGTTCCCCATCCGGCCGAAGAGCAGGGTCACCGGTGCGCGGAACAGGGACAGCCTTGCGAACACTGCCCGCAGCGGCGCCGGGGCGTGCGGGCCGAACCGCCGGAGCATCTCCGCGGTGACGTCCGGCAGCGACTGCGGGAAGGGGCTGCGTTCGATCCGGGTGATGGCGCGCGCCAGCCGTGCCGTCGCGCCCATCCGGGGAGGGTGGAGGCGTGGCCACCGGGGTCCCGGGTCAGCAGTTCCACATCGAGGATCCCCTTTTCGGCCACCCCGACGACGGCGGCCGGCCGGGTCACGCCGGGGAACGCCCCGCCGGCCACGGCGCCGCCCTCGTCCAGGACCAGCCAGGGCGTCATGCCCCGGCCGGCCAGCAGTTCCGCCGCGGCCGCGGCGCTGTCCCCTGCGGTCTCCTCGTTGTTCCCGAAGGAGAAGTAGAGGTCGCGGGCGGGGGCGAATCCTGCTTCGAGCAGGGATTCCGCCGCCTCCATCACGGCGACCAGCTGGCCCTTGTCGTCGAGGGTGCCGCGGCCCCACAGGTGGGTGCCGTCGATGTGCCCGGAAAACGGAGGGTGCGTCCAGGCTTCCGGGTCGCCGGCGGGGACGACGTCGTAGTGGGCCATCAGCACCGACGGACGCGCAGCGGGGTCCGGTCCGGTGCCGGGCCAGCGGAACAGCAGCGCGCTGCCGTTGACGCGTTCGAGGTCCAGGGCGGCGTGGACGGCGGGATACAGGCGGGCCAGCGCGGCAATGAATCCTTCGAACTCGGCGGCGTCCACCTCGTGGTCCCGCCGGGAGGACACCGTCCGGAACCGCACAAGTTCGGCCAGGGCGGCGGCGGCGCGGCTGACGGGGGCCCGGGGGTGGTCTGCATGCGCGAAAGTCTACGGCCGTGCCGACCCCGGCGCCCGCCGCCCCGGGGCGCGATTCGCGGCCGGGAAAGCGGGATACGCTGGGGACATGGCGGATCAGGATTTTGACTCCACGGATTTCGGAGACCAGGACAGCGTGGCGGACATCTCCGCCGTCGACATCGCGGACTGGCGGCTCCGGACCTTTGCGCTCTATGCCAATGTGCGGAAGATCGCGGCAGAGGATCCGGCCGAGGCACATTCCTACTGGCGCCAGGAGCGGGACCGGATGTTCGGCACGCACCCCGCGTCGCCGCTCACCGCGGCCGCCAAGTCCATCTTCGGCGGGCTGAAGACGGCGGACTACGATCCGATCTACCGCTTCCACATCCCGCTGACCAGCGAAGGTGCCGGGCGGGAAATGAACGTTGAGACCGGGACCGACGGCCTGGTGCGGTTTGTCCGGCTGGGCACGTTCGATTTGCCGGAAATGGGCCAGCTCGCCGTGTGGAAGCTCCGCGGCTACGGCGGCGGCATCTTTGTGCCCTTCCGTGATGCCACGGCCGGGCAGCCCGGGGGCAGCTACGGTGCCGGCCGCTACCTGCTGGACACCATCAAGGGTGCCTTCCACGGCGTGCAGGGGTCCGGCCCGGAGGCCGAGTTCGTCGTCGACTTCAACTTCGCCTACAACGCGTCCTGCGCGTACAACGAAGCGTGGGCATGCCCCCTCGCCGGCCCGTCCAACCGCCTGGCCGTGGAGATCCCTGTCGGCGAGCTGTACTGAGCGGATGGACACAGAGCTCGATCAGCACACCCTGCCCCCGGCCCTGCCGCCGTCGTCGGCCCCGCCGCCGGACCTGCCGCCGCCGGGACGGTCAGCCCTCCGGGCCGGGCTCCCGTCCGACGCCGGCACCGCGGCGTCCTCCGCTACCCGCTGGTCCGGCAGCTGCTGAGGTTCACCGCCGTCGGCGTCGTCTGCACGGCCACGTCGCTGGCGCTGTACGCGTTCCTCCGCCCGTACTTTGGCTCGCAGCCGGCCAACGCGACCGCCCTTATCCTGACGTCGCTGATGAACACCGCCCTGAACCGGCGGCTGACCTTCAAGATCACCGAACGCCACCGGATGAAGCGCGACCATCTCAACGGGCTGATCGTGATCCTCGTGGCGCTCCTGATTACCGGCGGCAGCCTCGGCGTCCTGCACTGGATCAATCCCGACGCCACCGTGGCCGACGAGCTGTGGACCACTACACTCTCCGGCTTCGCGGCCACGGCCGTGCGCTTCACCCTGCTGCGGCACTGGATCTTCCGCCGCGCCCGGCACCGCTAACCCCGGTTGCCCTGTCAGATAACGTCCCTCTGAGGGCCCCGGAACAGCATTAAGTGATAGGGCAACGCGGGGTCAGGGGGCACCGAGGGCACGGACGCTGCCGACGGCGGTGCGGACCGCGGCCGCCGCTTCCTGCAGCTCGGCGGCCGTGATGGTGGTGTCGAAGCTGAAGCGGACCGCAGTCTGGGCAACTTCCGCTTCGATGCCCATGGCGCGCAGCACCGGCGACGGCTCGTCCGAGCCCGCCGCGCAGGCCGACCCGCTGGAGCAGATGACGCCCTGGCGCTCGAGTTCCAGCAGCACGGACTCGCCGCTGGTCCCGGGGAAGCAGAACGACGCCACGGACGGCAGCCGCTCCATCGGATGGCCGGTGAGGACCGCGCCGGGAACCCCGGCCTGCACCGACCGGATGAAGTCATCCCGCAGGGCGGCGACCTGGGCCGCACGGTCCCCCTGCGAGCCCTGGGCGAGCGTGAGCGCCGTCGCGAGCGCCACAGCCCCGGCCACGTTCTCGGTCCCCGACCGGCGCCCGCGTTCCTGCCCGCCGCCGTGGATCACGGGCTCCAGCCGGGTCCGGCTCCGCACGAACAAGGCCCCGCTTCCTTTCGGCGCGCCCAGTTTGTGGCCGGAGATGCTCAGGGCGTCCACGCCCAGTGCCGCGGTGTCGAGCGGCAGCCAGCCGGCGGCCTGGACCGCGTCGGTGTGGAAGGGTATGCCCTGCGCGCGGGCCAGCGCGGCCAGCCGGGCGACCGGCTGCACGGTGCCCACCTCATTGTTGGCGTACATGATGCTGACCAGGGCGGTTTCCGGCCGGAGCACGGCGGCGAGCGCCGCCTCGGTGACGCGGCCGTACGAGTCCACCGGCACCACGTCGACGGCGAAGCCGTGCACGCGCTTCAGGTAGCGGGCGGACTCCTCCACGGCAGGATGTTCGACGGCGCTGATCACCACCCGGTCCAGCCGCGGGTCCGCGGCGTGCCGGGCCAGCGCTATCCCCTTGACGGCGAGGTTGTCCGCCTCCGTGCCGCCGGAGGTGAAGACCACTTCGCCCGGGCGGCAGCCCAGTGCCTTGGCCGTTGCTGCCCTGGCCCCGGCGAGCGCCGTGGCGGCGGCGTCGCCGAGCGAATGGTGGCTCGAGGGATTTCCGAAGTCCCCGCTGAGGTACGGCCACATCGCTTCGAGCACCTCGCGGCGGACCGGGGTGGTGGCCGCGGCGTCGAGGAAGATCATGGCGTGGCCTGGCCCGCTCCCTGTTCGCTATTCCGGTCAGCGCGGTGTTGGTCCCCGCCCGGTCGGAGTTCAATGTCGAGTCCCAGGTCAAGGGCGGCCACGCTGTGTGTCAGTCCGCCGATCGAGATGACGTCCACCCCGGTGGCGGCGATGCCGGCCACGGTGGCCAGGTTGACGTTGCCGCTGGCCTCGACCCGCGCCCGGCCGGCCACCAGGGCGACCCCCGCGGCCAGCTCGGCCGGGGTAAAGTTGTCCAGCATGATGGTGTCCACGCCGGCGTCCAGCACCGGCCCGATCTGGTCCATGTGATCCACTTCCACTTCGAAGTGGGTGGTGTGCCCCAGCCGCGCCTTGGCATCCCGCAGCACCGCCGTCAGTTTCGACGGGTCTCCCCGGTCAGGACGGCCAGGTGGTTGTCCTTGGCCAGCACGGCATCGGACAGGCCGAAGCGGTGGTTGGCTCCGCCGCCGCAGCGGACGGCGTAGCGTTCGAGCACCCGCAGCCCAGGCGTCGTCTTCCGCGTGTCGGTGATGCGCGCCCCGGTGCCGTCCACGAGGGCGACGAACTCCGCCGTCTTGGTGGCGATGGCGCTCATCCGCTGGACCAGGTTCAGGGCCACACGTTCGGCGAGCAGCACGGCGCGGGCGTTCCCGGAAACCCTCGCGAGCGCCGTTCCGGCGGCGAAGGCGGCACCGTCCGCCACCAAAAGTTCGACGACGGCGTGGGGGTCGGTGAGCTTCATCGCGGCCGCGAACACCTCCCCGCCGCTGAGCACGCCGGGCACCCGGGCGGCCAGGACCGCCGTCGCGCGCGTGTCCGCGGGAATGAGCGTCTGCGAGGTGATGTCACCGTAGGGTGCGTCCTCCACCAGGGCGGCACGCAGCACGGCGTCCACGGCTGCTGCGGGGAAGGTCCCGGCGAGCGCGGCGGCCGCCGACGGCGCGGCCGGACGTGCGGCGGCCACGGTGGTGGCCAGCGTGGAGGTCGGGCTGGAGGTCGGGGCTGCAACGGGTGCTGTCATGAGGAAATCCTTTGTTTCGGACGGGACGCGGCGGCGGGCCGGTGGCTGTGCGCGCCGGCCGGGAGGGTGGAGCGGGCGGGCGCGACCAGCAGGGCGGGCGCCGCGGGCAGGGCGGGGGCGGCGGCCGTCGCGTCGGCCCGGTAGTGGGCGCCGACGGAGCCGGTCCGCTGCCGGGCGGCCGCCACCAGGAGTTGCGCGGCGAGCAGCAGGTTCCGGTCCTCGTGCTCCCGCGGGTCCGCTGCCTCCGTCACGTTCCCGGGACGGACGACGGCGGCCCACGCAGCCAGCACGTACTCCGCCTCCCGCAGCTGCTCCCCGCTGCGAAGGACCCCGGCGTCCGCAGTCATCAACCGCCGCAAGGCCTCGCGAGAGAACCCCCGGCACCAGCCTCAGTCTTCACAACACCACCGGGGACAGCCGTTGGAATTTCTTCCCCGGCGAAGTCGCGCGATAGCGCTGCGGAAGCGGGCGTCAGGGAGGCCGCCCGCGGCCGAGACAGCCCGCGGAGCAGCGGTGCCGTGCGACGGCACCTTACGCGGGGCAGAGGTGCCGGCCAGGCCGCCACCTAAGAACGCCTCCACAGCACGGCGGCCGAAGACCAGCCCCTCCAGGAGTGAATTGCTCGCCAGCCGGTTGGCGCCCTGCGCGCCCGTGCACGCGACCTCGCCGGCCGCGTACAGCCCCGGAACGGAAGTTCGCCCCCACAGGTCGGTGGACACGCCGCCCATCCAGTAGTGCGCCGCCGGGGACACGGGAAGCGTCTGCGTCGTCCAGTCGTAGCCGGCGGCGCGGGTGGCCGCTGTGATGCTGGGAAAGCGCCGGGCCAGGAAGCCGGGCCCGCGGGCGGCCTCGATGCCCCGGGCGTCCAGGAAGACCGGGCTGTCCGCCGGTGCGCCCGTGGCCGCGAGGTGCAGGGCAATACTGCGGGAGACGACGTCGCGCGGGGCCAGTTCGGCGTCCGGGTGGTAGTCGGGCATAAAGCGGTAGCCGGCGGCATCGAGCAGGACGGCGCCTTCCCCGCGGACCGCCTCTGAAATGAGCAGCGCCGGCGGGCCACCGGGCACCTCGTCCGCCGCGAGCGTAGTGGGGTGGAACTGGAAGAACTCCAGGTCGTGGACCGCCGCTCCGGCCCGCCAGGCCAGTGCCAGTCCGTCGGCTGTGGCGACGGACGGATTGCTGGTCCGGGCGAAGAGCCGACCGGCACCGCCGGTGGCCAGGAGCACCGCGTCGGCCTGCAACTGCCGCGGCTGCCCGTTGGACAGGTAGGCGACGCCGGTGGCCCGCGGGGAGTCCGCCGTCGGACCCTGTTCGGGACGGTCCGTGAGCAGGTCGGTGACGAACGCGCCGGTCTCGACCCGCAGCCGGCCCTGGCCTGTCGGGTTCAGGACGGCGCGCTCCAGGACGCTGGCGACCAGGGCGCGGGTGATGCGGGCACCCGTTGCGTCCCCGCCGGCGTGCAGGATGCGGGCGGCGGAGTGCGCCGCCTCGAGGCCGAGCGCCGGGCCTCCGCCGGGTCCGGCGTCGAAGCGCACGCCGAACCGCTGCAGCCCCGCGATGTCCCGGACGGCCTCGGTGCACAGGACCCGCACGGCGTCGGGGTCGTTGAGTCCGGCGCCCGCGGCCAGGGTGTCGGCGATGTGCGCCGCCACGGAATCTCCGGGGCGGCCTCCCCGGGGCGAGCACCGCCGAGACGCCGCCCTGGGCGTAGAAGGTGTTGCTCTGCTCGAGGGTTCCTTTGCTCAGGAGCACCACTTCGCACCCCGGTCCGCCGTCCCGGACCGCGTCGGACGCGAGCAGCGCGGCATAGAGCCCCGCGATGCCGCTGCCGACAACCACCAACCGCGGCGGCCTGGTCACGGCCGCGCCGCCAGCATCCGTTCGAGGGCAACCTTTGCCGGGGCGGCGACGTCGTCCGTCACCGTGATCCGGTTGACCACCTCGCCCCGGACCAGCGCTTCCAGGACCCAGGCGAGGTAGCCGGGGTGGATGCGGTACATCGTGGAGCAGGGGCAGATCACCGGGTCCAGGCAGAAGATGGTGTGCTGCGGGTACTCCGCGGCCAGCCGGTTGACCATGTTGATCTCGGTCCCGATCGCGAAGGTGGTGGGCTCCGTGGCGCCGGCGATGGCCTTGCGGATGAAGTCCGTGGAACCGGCGGAATCAGCGGCGTCCACCACTTCCATGGGGCATTCCGGGTGCACAATCACCTGGACGCCCGGGAACTCGGCGCGGGCCTTTTCGATCTGGCCCACGTTGAAGCGCTTGTGGACCGAGCAGAAGCCGTGCCACAGGATCACGCGGGAATCGAGCAGCGTCTGTTCGTTGTTGCCGCCGAGGTCCTTGCGCGGGTTCCACATGGGCATCTGCTCCAGCGGCACGCCCATGGCCTTGGCGGTGTTGCGGCCCAGGTGCTGGTCAGGGAAGAACAGCACGCGCTGGCCGCGCTCGAACGCCCACTCGAGGACCGTCGAGGCGTTGGAGGACGTGCAGACGATCCCGCCGTGCTCGCCGCAGAAGCCCTTGAGGGCGGCGGAGGAGTTCATGTAGGTGACCGGGATGACCGGGACCCGGCCGGCGGCGTCGGGTTCGGTGCCGTACAGTTCCTCCAGCTGCTCCCAGCACTCGGTCACGGAGTCGATGTCCGCCATGTCCGCCATGGAGCAGCCCGCCGCCAGGTTCGGCAGGATCACGGCCTGGTCCGGACGTGACAGGATGTCCGCGGTTTCGGACATGAAGTGCACCCGCAGAAGATGATGGCCTCGGCGTCGGGCCGGGTCAGCGCGGCATTGGCCAGCTGGAAGGAGTCCCCCACGAAGTCGGCGTATTCGATCACTTCGTCGCGCTGGTAGAAGTGCCCCAGCACGACGGCGCGGTCCCCAGTGCCGCTTTGGCGGCGCGGATCCGGGCGTCGAGTTCGGCGTCGCCGGCCAGCTTGTACTCCTCCGGGAGCTGGCCCTGCCGGGGCGTTGAAGCGGGGGCGACGTCGGCAACGGAGGCGCCGGGGCCGTAGGCGGGCACACCGGCGAGGGCCTCGGCGAGGTCGTAGTCCCAGGGTCCGCGGGCCAGCGCGGGACTGCAGGTGGAGGCGGCCGTTGCAATGCCCGTGGCGCTGCTGGCGGCCTGTTCGCGCGTGATCAGCTGGATGGCCGTATTGACGCTGCTCATGGTGTGCTCCTGTTGTCTGGGTCAAGGCCTGGGCGGCCGGTAAAGCGGTAGAGGCGGGGCGGGCGGTGTTTGCCGCCCTGCAGGTACTGGTCGGTTTCTTCGATCTCCGGCGTGGCCTTGACCTGCCGGCGGAAGTTGGCCGGGTCCAGCTCGCGGTCCAGGACAGCCTCGTAGACCTCCCGGACCTGGGCGAGGGTGAAGTACTCGCCGAGCAGGTGGTACGCGATGGACCCGTAGGCCATCTTGTTGCGGAGCCGCCAGAGCGCGTAGTCGATGATCGCGTTGTGGTCGAAGGCCAGTTCGCCGAGCCGGTCGGCCCGGAACCACTTGACGTTTTCGGATTCGTCCGCGAGCGCGGCCTCGGTGGGCTGCACCAGCGCCCAGTACACAATCGAGACGACCCGCTGGGTGGGCGAACGGTGCAGGCCGCCGAACGCGTAGAGCTGTTCGAGGTAGCTGGGCGCCAGGCCGGTGGTTTCCTGCAGGTTCCGCGAGGCGGCGTCCGGCAGGGACTCGGAGTGGGTCAGCGGGCCCCCGGGCAGCGCCCACAGTCCCTTGAACGGTTCGCGGATCCGGCGCACCAGCGGGATCCAGAGGGTGGGCCGTCCGGAGCGCTCACTGGGGCGGAGCGCGAAGATCACCGTGGAGATGGCCAGCGACGGCGGCGCGAGCTGGCGCTCGGAGACGTTGGCTGCTGTTGTGTACACGGTGGTTCACCCCGCCTTCTGAGGCTCCGCGCCGGGCCCTGGGGCTGTCCGGACGCTCCGGTCCGACCGCCGGAATCGTTATAGTCAAATTGACTAGAACTGATTCTACGACCTCACCAGCCGGGTGCAAAATGTTTCAGGTCACATGGGCTGCTGGCGTGCGCGGACAGGCCGCGGCGAGGGCGGCGCAGGCGTGCCGCGGGTGCCGCCCGGCTGGGCGGCCGCCCCGCTCACCTGCCGACGGCCGCGGCTTCCAGCAGCGGGAGGGTGCGGCCCTGGAAGTGGGTGTTGAGGACAATGACCGAGGACGAGCGCAGCACCGTCCGGGTGGCGATCATGGCGTCCAGCACGCGCTGGAGGTCCGGGTTGGAGCGGGCCGCAATGCGCGCCATCAGGTCCGAACCGCCGGAGACGGTATGGATTTCGATCAGTTCCGGAATCGCCGCGAGTGCCTCGACGACGGCGTCGTGCCCCAGGTCCTGGTTGATGGTCAGGGAGCAGAACGCCACCACGGGAAACCCGAAATGCGCCGGATCCGGCTGCGGCACCCAGGAGCCGATAACGCCGCTGTCCTGCATCCGGTCCAGCCGCGACTGCACGGTGGCGCGGGCAACCTTGAGCACGCGGGATGCTTCCAGCACCGAGGCGCGGGGGAATCCGTGAAGAATCGGACAATTTTCGCGTCCAGGGGATCAACGTTCATCGAATTTTCCTCCCGCAGCGAAGTTCGCACGACAAACCGTTATGGAAACTCCGCCTGTAGCCAACAAACTGCCATCATCCTCTCACGGCCGGCGCATGGATCCCCCGCCCTTTCACGGTAAATTCAATAGGTCCCATAAGGACTTAAAGATCCAAACCACACGAAGGTTCGCCAGTATGACAATGAAGTCCACCGCGGAGCGCCCCGGCCTGAAACTGGGCCACAGCATGAAGCCACGCCAACTCACCATGATGGGACTCGGCAGCGCCATCGGCGCCGGCCTGTTCCTGGGCTCGGGGGCGGCGTCCAGGCCGCCGGACCCGCCGTCCTGATCTCCTACCTGGTCGCGGGAACCCTGATCATCCTGGTCATGTGGGCCCTCGGCGAAATGGCCGCCGCCAACCCCAACAGCGGCGCGTTTTCCGTCTACGCGGCCAAGGCCATGGGCCGGACCGCGGGAGCCACCGTCGGATGGCTCTGGTGGCTCCAGCTGGTGGTGGTGATCGCCGCCGAGGCCCTCGGCGCCGCCGCCCTGCTGTTCACCGTGTGGCCGGTGGTTCCGGTCTGGGCCCTGTCCCTGATCTTTATGGCCGTGTTCACGGCAATCAACCTGGCCGGAGTGAAAAACTTCGGCGAGTTCGAGTTCTGGTTTGCCATCCTCAAGGTGGTTGCCATCCTGCTGTTCCTGGGCATCGGCACGGCACTGCTGCTGGGCTGGCTGCCGGACGTCGAGTCCCCGGCCTCTCCAACTTCACCGCCGACTTCGCCCCCGCCGGGCTGGGCGGCATCGCCACCGCACTCTTCGTGGTGATCTTCGCGTTCGGCGGCACCGAGATTGTCAGTGTGGCCGCCGCCGAGACCGAGAACCCGCAGCACAGCGTGGGCCAGGCGATCCGCACCGTCGTCTGGCGGATCCTGGTCTTCTACATCGGCTCGGTGTTCGTCATCGCCGCGGTCCTTCCCTCCACGTCGGAAGAACTCGCCTCACCGTTTGCCGGTGTCCTCAACGTGGCCGGCATCCCCGGCGCCGGCGCCGCCATCACGCTGGTGGCCGTCGTCGCGCTCCTCTCGGCCCTGAACGCGAACCTGTACGGCGCCTCCCGGATGGTCTTCTCCCTGTCCGAACGCGGCGAAGCTCCGCGGTTCCTGTCGAAGATCAACAAAGCGCGCGTGCCGGTGCTCGCCGTCGCCGTGTCCGTGGCGTTCGGCTTCCTGGCCGCCGTGCTGGAGCTGGCCTTCCCGGAGAAGATCCTTCCGGCGCTGTTCCAGCTGGTCGGCTCGACGTGCCTGATGGTCTGGGGCTCCGCCCTGGTGTCCCAGCTGATCCTCCGCCGCCGCGCGGACCGCGAGGGCACGGTCCTGCCGCTGCGGATGAAGGGCTTCCCGGGACTGACCATCTTCGGCTTGGTCCTCCTGGCCCTGATCTTCGCCGTCGGCTTCAGCAGCCCGGACAGCAGCAAGCAGCTCTTCAGCACCATTGCCCTGGTTGCCGGCATTGCCGCTGCCTGCTGGATCGGAGCCCGGCTCACCCGCAACCGCAGCGCGGCGCCGGCCGAGCACGCCGACCGCGTCGATGCCGGGAAGTAACAGGCCCCAAGGCGCATCACCTGACCAGACTGCACAAACTGTAAAGCCGGACGCCAGTCCCGGTGGCACTCTTGTGCAGTCTGGTCAGCTGTTTTCCGGCTGATTGCCCACCGCCCCGCCGGTGACTAGGGTCACAGCCATGGATACACTTCCCGTGGCCTCCGGCGTCGCCGCCGAACCGCTCACTCCCGCCCAGCTCCGCGAGCTCTATTCGCTGATGGTGGCCGTCCGCCACCTCGACACCTCGGCCATCGCCTGGCAGCGCCAGGGCATCATCCCCGGCTACGCGCCCGAGCTCGGCCAGGAGGCCGCCCAGGTGGGCAGCGGCTACGCCGTCGACGCCACCCGGGACTTCGTCTTCCCCACGTACCGCGAGATGGGCGTCGCCCGCACCATGGGCGTGGACATGGTGGCCTACATGTCCACCCACAAGGCCACCTGGCACGGCGGCCTCTACGACCCGCTGGAATCCCGGCTCGCCCCGATCCAGGCGGTGGTGGGCGGCTCGGTGCTGCACGCCGTCGGCTGGGCACACGGCCAGACGCTGGCGGCACGCCCGACGGCAAGCTCGGCGTCGCGATGACGTACTTCGGCGACGGCGCCTCCTCCCAGGGCGACGTTCACGAGGCCCTGAACTTCGCCGCCGTGATGAAGGCCCCCGTGGTGTTCTTCGTACAGAACAACGGCTGGGCGATCTCGGTCCCCACCGAACGCCAGGTGGCGGCGGCTCCGTCGCCGCCCGTGCCGCCGGCTACGGCATGCCGCCCTGCAGATCGACGGCGACGACGTCGTCGCCGTCGTCGAGGCCACCCGCCGCGCCTTCGCGCACGCCCGGGCCGGGCACGGTCCCGTGCTCATCGAGGCCATGACATACCGCCGCGGCCCGCACTCGACGTCCGACGATCCGGGACGCTACCGCTCGCTCGACGAGGAGCGCGACGGCGCCGGTGCCGACCCGCTGGAACGGTTCCGGCAGCGGCTGCTCGCAGACGGCATCGCCGACGAGGCGTTCTTCGCCGAGGCCCTCGCAGCGGCCAAGGCCGAGGAGGAACAGATCCGCACCGGCATCCAGGCCTTGGGATCCCGCCCCGGCACCGAAATGTTTGACCTGGTCTTCCAGGAAACCACCCCTGCCCTGCAGGCCCAGGCCGCCAACTGGCGCGAGGAGTCCGAACATGTCTAACTCGATTCTCGAAGGCGCAGCTGCCGCGGGCTCGGCCCGAAGCGCCGCCGCATCGACTGCTGCCGCAACCACCACCGTGATGTCCATGCAGCAGGCGCTCAACCGGGCCCTCGACGAGGTGCTCGCCGAGAATCCGAAGGCGGTCATCTTCGGCGAGGACTGCGGCCGGCTCGGCGGCGTTTTCCGCATCACCGACGGCCTGCAGGCCAAGCACGGCGAGCAGCGCGTTTTTGACACCCCGCTGGCGGAATCCGGCATCCTCGGCATGTCCGTGGGCCTGGCCATGGCCGGGTTCCACCCCATCCCCGAGGTCCAGTTCGACGGCTTCGCCTACCCGGCAATCAACCAGATTGTCTGCCAGATTGCGCGGATGAACTACCGCAGCCGCGGCACCATGCCGATGCCCATCACCCTGCGCGTTCCCAGTTTCGGCGGCATCCGTGCCCCCGAACACCACGGGGAGAGCCTCGAGGCACTCTTCGCGCACGTTCCCGGGCTCAAGGTGGTCTCGCCGTCGAACCCGCACGAGGCGTACCACCTGCTCAAGTACGCCGCCACGCGGCCGGACCCGGTGATTTTCATGGAGCCGAAGTCGCGGTACTGGCAGAAGGGCGCCGTCGACCTTGCGCACTGCGATGCGGACGGCGGCGCCCCCACCGGCGCGAAGGTCATGCGCGAAGGCCGCCACCTGACGCTTGTCGCGTGGGGTGCCATGGTGGCGCGCTGCCTCCAGGTGGCGGAGCTCGCCGCCGAGGACGGGATCGACGTCGAGGTCCTGGACCTGCGCTGGCTCAAGCCGATCGACGCCGAGGCGCTGGCCGCGTCCGTGCGCAAGACGCGCCGCGCCGTCGTCGTCCATGAGGCGCCGCTGACGTCCGGGCTGGGCGCCGAGGTGGCACAGCTGATCACCCAGAGCTGCTTTGACACGCTCAAGGCGCCCGTGGAGCGCGTCACCGGTTTTGACGTGCCGTACCCTTCGGGGGACCTGGAAGATGAATACATCCCGAACATTGACCGGATCCTCTTCGGGATCCAGCGAGTATTGGAGTACAAACGTGGCTGAAATTTCCTTCCCGCTCCCGGACCTCGGTGAGGGTCTGATCGAGGCGACCGTGCTGGAATGGCTCGTGGCCCCCGGCGACCAGGTGGAGCGGAACCAGCCCCTCGTTGAGGTTGAGACCACCAAATCCGCCGTTGAATTGCCCAGCCCGCAGGCAGGTAAGGTTGTGCGTATCCACGGCGGGCCCGGTGACAAAATCAATGTCGGCGAGCCCCTGATTGTGTTTGAGGTGCCGGACAACACCGCCGGCATCGTGGGCACGGTCCCGAAGGAAGAGGCACCAAAGCGCCGGGTCCGCCTGAGCGCCGTACTTGATGAGGACTGACACCATGAGCGGCAGACACACCGGCGAACAGCATTCGCACACCGTCGAGGGCACCGACCCCCAGCTGTACGTCGGGGTGCATGAGCCGGAGTCCGACGCCGGGCTGCGGCCGGTGCTGCTGCTGCACGGTTTTCCTCCTCCGCGAAGCTCAACTGGGAGGACACCGGCTGGATCAGCGCCCTGCTGGAGGCCGGCCGCCGCGTCATCACGGTGGACCTGCCCGGCCACGGCCGCAGCGGCGCCCCCGAGGACATGGACTCGTACACCCCCAGCAGGATCCGCGCGGACCTGCTGCAGATGGCGTTCGACGCCGGAGCCCGGCCGCTGCGCGACGGTGACCCTTCCAGCGGGCTGGACCTGATCGGATACTCGCTCGGTTCCCGGCTCGCGTGGGAGTTCGGCGCCACGCAGCATGAACTGGTGCACCGGCTGGTCCTGGGCGGGCCCAACGTCGCCGATCCGCTGGCCGACTTCGACCTCGTTGCCGCCCAGCGCTACCTGGCCGACGGCACACCGATCGCCGACGCGTCCACCGCCGGGCTGCTGAAGATGGCGCAGATGCTGCCCAGCAACAACATCTTCTCGCTGCTCTCCCTCGTGGAGGCCATCAAGAGCGAGCCGTTCGATCCCGCCGAGGCCGTGCCGCACGTGCCGATGCTGCTCGTGGCCGGCGAGAAGGACGAGCGGGCCGCCTCCATGCCGGAACTCGCCGCGCTCGGCGCCAAGGCCGGGGCCATGGTGGAACAGCTCGTCCTGCCGGGCCGGAACCACACCAACGCCATCACCAGCCGGGCCTTCAAGCAGGCGGCCGTCAGCTTCCTGGGCGTCTAGCCTCCAGGCCTCCCCAGCAACGCGGGGTCAGTTCCAGTCCATCCGCCACCACGGCGATGGGCCGGAGCTGACCCCGCGTTGGTCCGAACGAGTCTCGCGCGGCGACCCCCGCCGCACATAGGCTGGCCGCAGCAGGGTGCGTCACGGGAAGAAGGCTGTTATGGGCATGCGCTTCACTGACCGCGGGCAGGCCGGCAGGCTCCTTGCCGCCGCCCTCCCCAGTTCCGCGGGCGCCCGGACACCGTGCTGCTGGGGCTCGCCCGCGGCGGTGTTCCGGTTGCCGCCGCGGCCGCCGCGGCGCTTCAGCTGCCCTGGGACGTGCTTCCTGTCCGGAAGCTGGGGATTCCCGGACACGGGGAGACCGCCTTCGGTGCGCTGGCCGCGGTCGACGGCGGGGTGGTGCGCGTGCTGAACCGGCCTTTCGTGGACCAGCTTCTGGAGCTGGGGATCACCCAGTCAGCGCTCGATGAGGTGGCGCGGCTCGAGCTGGCGGAACTGGAGCGCCGCGCCGGAACGTATCCGGGGCCGCGGCTTCCACTGATGGGCAAAACCGTGGTCGTAGCCGACGACGGGATGGCCACCGGAGCGAGCATGCGGGCGGCCGTCGAGGCCGTGCGGGCGGCCGGTGCGGCGACCGTCGTCGTCGCGGTCCCCGCAGCGTCGCTGGAGGCCCAGACACCCCTGCAGCAGCTGGCCGACGCCGTCTTCAGCCTCTTTATCCCCGGCCAGTTCCGCGCCGTCGGCAGCTATTACCGCGAGTTCCGGCAGGTGCGGGACGACGACGTCGTCCGGCTGCTGGACGCCCGGCCCTCCTGAACAGCATCGCGGGGTCACTCCGCGCCCATCCGGGGCCGCCGGATGGGCGCGGAGTGACCCGCGTTGGCAGCAGAGAGGCACGGACCTTGCGGCCCGCGCCCCTCCTGGATTGCTTGGTGACTAGTGCCTGGCCGCTACATCCGTTGCGCCGTGGCTGACTCCGAGCGGACGGCCCCTGGTTTCTCCGGCCAGCAGGACGCCGGTTGCGGAGATGGCGCAGAGGATCATGATGTAGATACCGATGGAACCGGTCCAGCCGGTACCCTGCAGCAGTGCCTCGGCGATCATGGCAGCAAACGCGCCGCCGAGGATGGCACCGAAGGCGTAGCCGATCGAGATGCCGGAGTAGCGCACGTTCGGGGGAACATCTCGGCGTACATCGCGGACATCGGGCCGTAGGACAGGCCCAGGCCGATGGTCAGGACGAAGAGCGCGACGCCGTAGAGCAGGATGTTCTTGGTGTCGATGAGCGCGAACATCGGGATCATCCAGGCGAAGACGATGCCGTAGCCCAGCAGGAACGTCTTGACGCGGCCGATCTTGTCCGACAGCCAGCCGCCGACCAGGGTGAAGATCAGCCAGCCGAAGGACGCCAGTGTGGTGGCCAGCAGGATCTGCGCGACGGGCATCTTCAGGGACTTGGTGGCGTAGGAGATGAAGAAGGCGATCAGCAGGTAGCCGGCAGCGTTGTTGCCGATGAAGATCATCGTCGAGTAGAGGACGGCCTTCTTGTGCTTGCGGATGAGCTCGCCGAGCGGAGCCTTGCTTTGTTCCTTGCGTTCCTGCATCTCCTTGAAGACGGGGCTTTCAGCAACGGCGCGGCGGATGAGGTAGCCGACGACGATCAGCACGATGGAGAGCAGGAAGGGCACACGCCAGCCCCAGGAGGCGAAGTCTTCCTTGGACATGCTGGTGTTGAGGAAGTACAGCAGGCCGGTGGCGAGGATCATGCCGACCGGAACACCGATCTGCGGGTACGCGCCGAAGAGGCCGCGCTTGCTCTTCGGAGCGTGCTCGACGGCCATCAGGGCGGCGCCGCCCCATTCGCCGCCGGCGGAGAAGCCCTGGATGATGCGGAGGAGGATCAGCAGGATCGGAGCCCAGACGCCGATCTGGGCGTAGGTCGGCAGCATACCAATCAGTGCCGTGGCCGCGCCCATCATGATGAGGGTGAAGACCAGCATGGCCTTGCGGCCGAGGCGGTCACCCAGGTGGCCGGCGACGATGGCGCCGAGCGGGCGGAACAGGAAGCTGATGCCGATGAGGGCGAAGGAGAGGATCTGTGCCAGGCCCGGGTTGGAGGCGTTCAGCGGCGCGAGGAACAGCGGTGACAGCAGCGTTGCCGTCAGCTGGGCGAAGATGAAGAAGTCGTACCACTCGATGGTGGTCCCGACCAGCGTGCCTGCGAGGACCTTGCGTTCCTCATGCTTGCTGCTGGGGCCCGCCTCAGAATCGACACTTGAAGTTGCGGTCATTGAAACTCCGTTGCTGGGGGCAGAAATCCTGCCCGGGGATGGTTGCGAAGTGAATAACTGAATGCCTCTGGATTTACTGATCGAACGGTCAGTTAGTATTCTGAATCATACTATGAAATGTGTGATAGGGCACACATCTTTTGGAAAAAGCTTGGCCGTGCCGAAATCGGCGGCGGCCGTGCCGCGGCCGCCCGGCGGCGCGGGCAGTCGCGGCTCGTGCCGGCGGCGCGGTTCAGTCGGCATGGATTCAGTCGGCACGGTTCAGTCGGCACGGTGCATGAACTCCCGGACCCGGGCCCGGACGGGCTCCCGGTCGTAGCCGTTCACCATTGCCCCGGCCATCCGGACCGGATCGCCGAAGAAGAAGTACTCGTAGAGCGACTGTCGGCCCGAGAACCCGGAGACCGAGGCGTCGAAGGCCAGCTTGAACAGCCGGACACGCTCGGGACCCGTCAGGGACTTGCCCTGCAGGTACATGTCAATGTCCGCCCGGGCGTCGCTGTTGACGTCCGCCTCGCCGGGAAGGGCCATGAGCCCGGAGGCGGAAAACTTCCGGATGATCTGCGGGAAGCGCTGGGCCACCTTCGGGTACCAGTTGCGCGCGGCATTGAGCGTGGACCACTTCGGCAGCATAACGCCGGCCTCGTTGAGCTTCGCATCCGCCTCGGAGGCCCGGACCAGCGCCTTGCCGATTTCGACGTCGACAATCAGTTCGGCGATGTCCTCCTGGATGTGCTGGAACCCGTCGATGCCGATCGACTCGGCGAGTTCGGAGGCCAGGCCCAGGTAAAACTCGCTCTTGGCGATGGTCCGGGTGACCACCTGGTGCGTCATCAGGGCGCCCGCGCCGGTTTCGGAGTAAAAGCCGTTGCACAGCTGTGGGTTGCCGAGCATAAAAATCCGCTCACTGGGAACGAAGACATCGTCGAAGACCGCGACGGCGTCCATTTCCTCGTAGCGGGAGGCCAGGGGCTCATCATGCGTGCTGCCGCCGTTGTAGAGCGACGTGCGGCACAGGTACCGCAGGCCCGGGGTGTCATTGGGAATGGCAAAGGCGTACGAGTACGGGGCATCGTCCGGAGTGCCGCGGAGCACTGTTGAGGGAAGACGAGCAGCTCGTCGGCGATCGGTGCGATGGTGGCCAGCATGCGGGCGCCACGGATGACGATGCCATCCTCGCGCTCCTCGACAATCCGCGCCGAGAGCTGGCCGCCGAGCTGTTCGGAGCCGGAGACGGAGCGGTTGGCCTGCGGCGGGATCAGGGTATGTGTGGCGAGAACGTCGTTTTCCCGGGCTCGTAGTAGTTGCGGATGTTCTCGCCGAACCTTGGGTCTGCCTGCGAAAACCACTTCCGGGCCGTGCTGAGGGCGGTGAGCGAGGAGTTCATGTAGTCACCGGACCGGCCCAGGAAGCCGTTGGAGGACTCGGCCCAGGTGGAGATGGCACGGCGCCGGCGCTCAAGGTCCTCCACGGTGGTCGGCACCAGGAAGGAGGCGTTCACCAGGTCCCCGGTGCTGGGCGAGGTGTAGGTCAGCGCGTCCTGGTACCGGGGGTCGTGCTGCATGTCGAAAAGCTTGGCATAGGAGCGGGCCACGTTGCGGAACGCGGGGTGCTCCGCGATCTCCTCGCTGACCACCTCGCCGTCGATCATCACGTGGGGCCTCATGCGGTTGAGCTTGTCGAGGTACTGCTGTCCGGTGCGGATACCCATGATTCCTTCTCCAGTCGTCGTTGAGCTGAGTCGTCGGGGCCGAGGCACAGTGCTGCGGAGGGTCAGAGCAGGTCTTCCATGCCCAGCTGGCTTTCCGGGATGGTGGTGAACGCACTGTTGGCGTAGGCCAGCGCGTCGCCGTTGCGGTAGTTGAAGTCCATGACCTCGCCGACGTAGAGCGTGTGGTCGCCGCCGTCGTACGCCGCCCAGGGCTTGCATTCAAAGTAGGCAAGCACGCTGGAGAGCCGCGGAGCCGTTACGCCCTCAACCCAGAGCGGCTCGGGGCCGGGGCGTCCGGCGAAGTGCAGCGCGAGCTGCCGCTGTTCCGCGCCCAGGATATTGACGGCGAACGGCCGGCCGGCCAGCTCGTCGTGCGCCTTCGCGGTGCGGGCGATGCCGACGAGCACCAGGGGCGGGTCCATGGATACCGAGGTGAAGGAATTGACGGTGATGCCGTGGCGCTTCGTGACGCCGTCGAAGGTCACGATCGCGACGCCGGTGGCGAACCGCCCCAGGCTGCCGCGGAATTGGTGGGCACGCGCGGCGGGTGTGCGGCCCGGAGGCCCGGCGCGGGGCGTGACAATCATCATTGATCCCTTGCGGCTGGTGATGGCTGTTGCTGGGATGCACTACACAGGTTTTGTGTTCTATAATCGAACAGGAGATTCTTATATAGAACGCTAGCGCACCGTGCGGCGGAGCACAAGGGCCGCCGGGGTGCCTCCCGGATTCACCACCGCCCGCCCTTAGGATGGACCAATGACCCCGATCGCCGGCAGCGCGCAGGCCTCCCCTCCCAGACGTTGTCGCGCGGCATCCGCGCCCTGGAGATCCTGGCCGACGCCCAGCACCCGCTCACCATCGCCGAACTCGCCGACGCGATGGGCGTGCACCGCTCGGTCGCCTACCGCATCCTCCGCACCCTCGAAGACCACTCACTGCTGGTGCGCGACGACGGCGGCCGGGTCCAGCCCGGACCGGGCCTTGCCGTCCTGGCCCGGGGAGTTTCGCGGAACCTGCAGACGGCGGCCCTGCCGGAGCTCACCCAGCTCGCCAACACGCTGACCATGAGTGCCTTTGTTGCCGTCTGGGACCACGAGGAATGCGTCACCCTGGTGACTGTGGATCCGCGGCACACCGGAGCCACGGTGGTCCAGCATCCCGGCTCCCGGCATCCGATCAGCGCCGGCGCCCCGGCATAGCGATCCAGTCGGCCATGTCCGAACAGGAATGGGCGGCCGCCGCGCCCGGCATCCCCTACCGGGCCGAAGCCGCCGAGGCCCGCCTCCGCGGTTATGCGGCCAGCCACGACGAGGTCATCTCCGGCGTGTCCTCCTTGCGGTACCGATCCGGGTTCCGGGCGGGCGGCGGCGGCTCTCGCCGTCGTCTACATCCGGGCCGCGCAGGACCCCGGGAGGTCGCGGCGGCCCTCGCCGCGGCGGCGGAGCGGATCGAGAGCCAGCTGGGCTGACGCGCGGGGGCACGTGCCGCCGTCGCCCGCTCCCCGGGTTGCCCTATCACTTATTGTCTTTCTGTGGCCGTTTTAGGGACCACAAGTGATAGCGCAACCGGGGCCGGTTAAGGCTTAGGCGGCCGCCGCTGACTTCTTGCGCTGGCGGAGTACGACGGCGGCTGCCGCGCCCAGGAGGAACAGCGCCGCCGCGGCGCACACCGGCACCAGGAAGGCCGCGGAGTAGCCCTGGTGCTGCGCCAGCTGCCCCGCGATGGAGGAGCCGATCGCGGTGCCGGCGACGATGCCGCTGGCCAGTGCTGTCATGACCGTGCCGAGCTTGCCGGCCGGGGCCACCAGTCCGCCGATCGCGAAGACCGTGACCATCAGCGGGCCAACCGGAAGCCCCAGGACCAGGAGCACAAGGATCATGGGCAGCGCGGTCGAGGGCAGCAACAGCAGCAGCGCGAGGCCGGCCATCAGCGCCGCGCAGGCCAGCCAGCGGGCGTTCACCGTGAACCGCTGGGGCCAGTACGCCACGGAGAGGGCCGCCGCGGCGGAGCTCAGGCCCATTACCGCGTAGAGCAGGCCCGCGAGCTCGGACGTGGCGAAGGTCGCGGAGAAGGAACTCAGCGCGGTCTGGGTGGAGCCGAAGAACGTGCCCATGCAGACCATGGCCAGTACCGGAAGTCCGACGGCGGCAAAGGCGCCGGCGCGCTGCCCGGCCGTCAGTGACGCCCGGAGCTGCTTCTTCTGCGCCGCGCCGGCCGCCGTGGGGGCCGGCGTCCGGACCACGGCGTCATGCGTGGCATGCACCGCGAAGGCCGGGACCAGGGTGATGGTCAAGGCCGCGGCCAGGGCGAGCGGCAGCCACGGGGCGATGAGGCTGGCGAGGATGCCCACCAGGGCCGGGCCCAGGACGAACGTCAGCTCGTCGGCGGTGCTTTCGTAGGACAGGGCCGTGTCCAGGTCCGCGGCGTTCGCGTCACGTCCCCGCGGGAGGTCAGCGCCATCCATCGGACCCGGGCCAGCGAGCCGACCTGCGGGCAGCTGGCACCGGCCACGAAGGCGGCGGCCAGGACGGGGGCGGCTGCCGCCAGGTCCTGTCCGCCGGGGATTAGGTAGGCGGCCAGGATCAGCGCGATGACGGCGACGGTGTTGAAAACAGCGGAGAACAGAAGCACCGGACGCTGGCCCAGCCGGTCCGCCAGCGCGCCGAACACGGGGGCGCCGAGGGCGGAGCCGATGCCCACGGCTCCGGCCACCACGCCGCCCACTGCGTAGGATCCGGTGACGGCTGTGGCAAGGGTGAGCGCCCCGACTGTGAGCATGGCGAGCGGGAGGCGGGCGAAGAGCCCGATCGGGATGAAGCTTCTGCCGGCGAGCAGCGGCAGCCGGGAGAACCGCCCGCCGGTGCGCGGTGTCGGCGGCGTGGCGCCGGTATCCGGTGTCGGCAGCGTGGCCGGCCCGGGAACAGTGGCAGCGGTGTCAGGGAAGAGGGGCGCGGAGGAAACGGGCGCCTGGGAAGTCGTTGAGAGAGTCATGATTCCGGGTTCGTTCAATGGTGCGCATCGTCCCTCCTCCCGATGCGCGCGACCCGGTAACTCACCAATTATACCCGGAACTTACGCCGTCTGTGCAGGCCCGGCAGCCGTGGCGGCCGGGCCAGCGGAGCCCTGTCAGCCCGGGGTGTCGTCGGAGATATGCAGGGTGGACCCATTCCGTCCCTTGACCACCTGGAGCTGGGTGCTGATGCGCTGCTTCATTTCGCCCACGTGGCTCACCAGACCCACCACCCGTCCGCCGTCCCGGAGCCCCTCGAGGGCGTCCATGACCTGCTCGAGGGCTTGTTCGTCGAGGCTGCCGAAGCCCTCGTCCACGAACAGCGTCTCGATGTCCACCCCGCCGGATTCCTGCTGCACCACGTCCGCCAGTCCGAGCGCCAGGGCCAGCGAGGCCATAAAGGACTCACCGCCGGACAGCGTTGCCGTGTCGCGCCGCTGGCCGGTCCACTGGTCCACGACTTCCAGGCCGAGGCCGGACTTCGCGCCGCGGGCCGCCCGGGCGTCCGTGTGCTGCAGGATGTAGCGGCCGTCGCTCATGCCGATCAGGCGTTCCGAGGCGGCGACGGCCACCTGTTCGAGCCGCGCGGCGAGCACGTAGCTGTTAAGGCTCATGCGGTAGTTGTTGTCGCCCGCGCCGCGGCGGCGTCGGCGACCGCGGCCAGCAGGTGCGCCCGTTCGCGGGGTTCGCGTCCGTCCTCCGCGAGCCGGGCATAGTTCGCGGCAATGGTTCCCAGGGTCCGCACCGACTTTTCCGCGAGGCCGGCCGCGAGTGCGGCGTCCCGGGCAGAGCGATCCGCAGCGGCCGCGTCAGCGCGGAGCTGTTCCACCCGCTCCTCGCCGAGGGGGCCTCCGTTTCCAGCTCGTGCGCCGCCAGGACGAGTTCCTCGCTGGCGAAGAGTTCCCCGATCCGGGCCGCTTCGTCCTGCCCTGCGCGGACGGCGGCCTCCAGCTCCGCGGCCTCCGGGGCGGAAAGCAGGACGGCCCGGGCGGCGTCGGCGGTGTCGAAGCCGGTGCCCGGAAGCGCCAGTTCCAGCTGCTGCCGGGTCTCGGCGGCGCGGGCTCCGGCCTGTTCCAGCCGCGTCCCCGCCGCGTCGGCACGTTCCAGCACGGCAGCAGTTCCGTCCAGCGCCGTGATGCGGCCTGCCAGGACCGGGTGGCCCGCCCGGAGATTGTCCAGGGCCACGTCGAGGGAATCGGCCTGCTCCCGGACCTCTGCGAGCGTGGATTCGGTCTGGGTGATGTTTGATGCCGCGTGCGCCAAGGCCCGCTCGGCTTCGGCGATCTCCTCGTCCAGTTCGGTGTGCCGCGCACGGTTGACGGCAAGATCCGCCGCCGCGCGGCGGGCTTCGGCGGCGCGCTCCGCGGCGAGGGTGGCTTCCAGGGCCGCGTCCTCGGGGCGGTGTCGCCGCCCTGGGCGGCCAATACAGCGACCACCTGCTGGGCATCGGAGAGTTCCCGTTCGAGCCCCGCAAGGGCGGCCTCCGCGGCCTCGCAGGCGAGCTGCGCGGACTGTTCGGCCTCGGCCACGTCCAGGGCGGACGCGGCGGCCGGGGCGGGGACAGGATGCTCGGGGCTGCCGCAGACCGGGCACGGGACGCCGGCCTGCAGCTGGGAAGCGAGTTCGGCCGCGGCATTGGCCAGCCGTTCCTCGCGGAGGTCAAGCCAGCGCTGACGCCGGTCCTGGTACTCCGCCCGGGCCCGGCCATGGCGTTCGGCAACGGCTCCGCAGTCCTTTTCGGCCTCGGCGTAGCGCCGGACCAGGACCAGCAGTTCCTCCGCGGCGGCCGCCTCCTTCGTCCGCAGCTGCAGCTCCGCGGCTCGTTCTTCGAGCGTCCGCAGTCCGGCGAGCAGGTCCGCTGATTCCTGGCGCAGGACCAACAGGGCGGCATTCCCGGAAGTCCGTTCGTCTTCCAGCCGGGTCAGGCCCAGGCGAAGCTGCGTGCTGCGGGTCCGCAGACCGGCGAGCCTGGCCTCATCGGGCAGCCGTTCCTCGAGCACCGCGCGCAGGGAGCGCAGCTCTCCCAGCGCGGACCGCAGTGCTTCACCGGACCACCGGCCCGGTCCGCCGTCCGCGGTCCGGTCACCCAGCGCGGCAAGTTCGGAGTCGGTGAGCGCGGCCGTGCGCAGTTCCTCGACGGCGGCGGCCATTGCGGCCGTGGCCGTTTCCTCCGCCGCCCGGGCACTGTCTGCAGCCTGCAGTTGTCCGCCGAGGACTTCGGCCTTGCGGTGCAGGCCCAGCTGTTCGATCCTGGCCGCGACGGCGGGCGCTGCGGCGTCAGCTTCGGAGCGCCGGCGTTCGGCCGCGGCGAGCTTGGCCTGGCGGGCGGCACGCGCTGCGGCGGCGTCCCGTGCGGCCACCTGGCCGGCGCGCAGCCCTCTGCCTCCACCGCGGCCGCACGCCGCTGCTCCGCGGCAGTGGTAGCAGCGGCCCCCAGCCACGTGAGGAAGGTGTCCGGCTCGGCCCGGTCCGGGGCATCGGCCGAGTCGAGTCCAAGCGCGGCTGTTTCGGCTTCCGCTTGGGCGAGCAGGAGCTCAAGCTGGCCGTTGAGGCTGGCGACCTCGGTGCGGGCAGCCTGCGCCTTCCGGCCGAGTTCCTGTTCCACGGCTTCGAAGCGCCGGGTGCCGAAGAGGCTCTGCAGCAGCTCGAGGCGGTCGGCGGCTTTGGAACGCAGGAAGGCCGCAAAATCGCCCTGCGGCAGCATCACGACGCGGGTGAACTGCTCCCGGTTCATACCGAGCACGTCGGCGATTTCGGCGCCGGCCTCGTCGTTGCGGCCGGACTTTTCCGTCCATTCGCCGTTGACGCGTTCGCGCAGCACGGTGTTGGCCTGCTGCACGGTGAAACCTTTTTCCCCGGGCGCTGGGCTTGTCCCAGGCGGGCGAGCGGGAAACTTCGAAGTGCCGCCCGCGCGCCGAGAACTCGCATGTGACCCGGGGTTCCGCGGCAGCCTCGGCGTGGTCGCTGCGCAGCCGTTTTCCATCCTGCCGCGCCCCGGGCACCGAGCCGTAAAGCGCGAAGCAGATGGCGTCCAGCACGCTGGTCTTGCCCGCTCCGGTGGCGCCGTTCAGCAGGAACAGCCCGTGCGCGCTCAGCCGGTCGAAGTCGATGTGTTCGGTCGCGGCGAAGGGTCCGAAGGCGGAGATCTCGAGACGGTGGATCCTCACAGGGATACCCCTTCCAGGCGCACGGCTTCCAGGGCTTCGGCAAGGACAGCTGCCTCGACGTCGTCGGCTGCCCGGCCGCGGACGTGCTCCAGGAAGCCGCAGCAGACGGACAGGTCGTCCTCGGCCTCGGCCAGCCTGCTGCTGTAGCTGGTTGTGGCGGCGACGCCGGCACTTTCCGGATCGAACCCCAGCACCAGAGTGTCGGGGAACCGCGAGCGCAGCCGTTCCATGGCGTTGGCCGGGCGCTGCGCGTCGGTCAGGGTGATCTGGCAATAGGCGGTTTCCGCCCACACGAATTCCTCGGCCGAGAGCAGGTCCTCCAGCTTGCCGCGCAGCACGGCCAGGGTCCGGGCGCTTCCCACAGCACTTCACGGACGGCGCCGATGCCGTCCGCGTCGACGTCCACGAGCCAGCTGCCCTTTTGTGCTGCGCTTCGGAGAAGGAGTACGCGAGCGGCGAACCGGAGTAGCGGACCGAGGGCGAGAGCTCCTGCCGGCCGTGCAGGTGGCCCAGTGCCGTGTACCCGAAGCCGTCGAAGAGATCCAGCGGGACAGCGCCGACGCCGCCGATGCTGAGGTCCCGTTCGCTGTCCGAACTGATCCCGCCGCTGGCGAAAGTGTGCGCCAGGACCACGGAATGCACGGTCCGGGCGGCGGAACGGACCCGCAGGTCCTCCCGGACCCGCGCGGTGGCGGCGCGGGTCACCTCGAAGTGGCTGGCCGTTTCGACGCCGAGCTGTTCGGCCACGAGGCGCGGTTCCAGCCAGGGGATCCCGTAGATGGCGAGCACCGGCCCGGCGTCGGGATCGGCGGCGTCGAGCGGGTGGAGCACGGGCTGGTCCAGCTCGGTGAGCCGCGTGCGCAGGTGCACTCCCCGCGCTCCAGCAGCCGGGAGGCGAAGCCGAGCCGGATGGCCGAGTCGTGGTTGCCGCTGGTCAGCACCACCTGCGCGCCGGCGCCGGTCAGGCCCACCAGCGCGTCGTCCAGCAGCCGCACGACGTCGACCCCCGGCAGGGCGCGGTCGTAGACGTCGCCGGCGATCAGGACCACGTCAACGGACTCGTCCCGGACGAAGGAGACCAGCTGGTCGATGAACGCGCGCTGGGCGTCGAGCATCCCGACGCCGTGGAACGACCGGCCCAAATGCCAGTCGGAAGTGTGCAATAACCGCATGTTCCTACGGTATCGGCTGCCACCGACAGGAATGTGCCACCGCTCCGGTGGAGTCCCCGGCGTGGTGCGGCGTGGTGCGGCGTAGTGCAGCGTGGTGCGGGGCGGCGGTTACTTCCCGCGCTTGTCGAAGAAGTCGCGGGCCTCGTCGTCGTCCGTCTTGAGGTCGGCGGGAGCCGGCGACGGTGCGGTCGGCATCCCGGCGTCGGACTCCGGCGCTTCGCCTGCCCCGGCCGGCAAGGCATCCTCTTCGTCCGTCTCGCTGTCGCCCGCCGCAGCGGCTGCAGCGCTCTCAACGTCGCCCGGCGCGGCTGCCGCAGCACTCTCAACGGTGCCCTGCGCAAAGCCGCGGAACACAAGGCCCGCAACGCCCGCACCCACCAGCGGGGCAACCCAGAAGAGCCACAGCTGCCCCAGCGCGTCCGGGCTGCTGAACAGCGCGGACGCCGTGGCGCGCGCCGGATTGAACGGGGTGTTTCCGGGGCCGCGCCGAACTGCAGCAGCACCGCCATGGTCAGGCCGACGGCGAAGGGCGCCGCCAGCCGGGACGGGTTCCGGTCCGCTGTGGTGCCCAGGAACACGGCCACCAGCAGGGCGGCGCCGAGCACCTCAATGAGGAGCACACCGGCCAGCGGGACCTGAATGACGGAATTTTCGCCGAAACCGGCGGCCACCGTGTCAAAGGCCGTCCTCGTGTCGGCGATGTTCGGGACAGTCCGCAGGATCGCGAAAAGCGTCACCGCGCCCAGCACTGCGCCCACCAGCTGTGCTCCCACGTAGGCCGCCGCGTCCGCAGGCCTGATGCGGCCGGCAATGGCGTGTCCCGCCGTGACAGCGGGATTGAAGTGGCCGCCGGAGACGTACCCGAAGGCCAGCATCGCCGCGGTGACCGCCAGCCCGGCGGCCAGGGACGCGGAGAGCGGGTTCGACTGCGGAATGGTGAACAGCGGCACGCCCAGGCCGGCGACCACTACGAAGAACGTCCCCACCGCCTCGGCGGACAGCCGGCCCGGCAGCCCGGGTCGCGGCGAATCGTCAGGGGCGGCATCCGGCTCGTGGGCTGTCGCAGGCGTGGTCATGGTCGGGAGTTCCTTTGCTTGGGGTCAGCCAGCAGTCTGCCAGCGGAGTCTGGACGTTCGCTGGACCCTGGCTCAGCGTCCCAGCGCAATGGCGGCGACGGCGCTGGCGCCCAGCACGATGATGCCGGCGGCGGCCCAGCGCATCAGGGAGGCCGGCGGGGCGTAGGAGGAATGCCGGAGTTGTCGTACCCGGGCCAGGACGCAGAGACCCAGCACCGCGGTGGCGACCATTGCCGCCAGGGCACAGACCCCGAGATAGTCCGTGGTCGCGGCCCCCGCCCACCGGACATAGTCAGGGTCCGGGTCTTCTGCGGCAGGCTGCGTGGCGGCGATCGCCCAGCTGCGCCAGATCAGCAGGTCGGCCGCGAAGAGGGCCAGCAGTGTCCGGCCCCAGGACAATTCGGTCCGTTCGGGCTGCAGCCCGTGGTCCCGCACCGCCTCGGAGCTCACCGCGCGGCCAGGAGCAGCACGGCCAGGATAAAGGCCGCGGCGGCGACACCGACGGTCATCACCAGCATCACGCCGGAAAACGGCAGCTCACGGCTGTTGCGCATGGCCTCTTCCATCTTCCCCCAGCGCCGGTAGGCCACGATGGCGAGGACCGCGCCGATGATCGCCAGGGCAACACACAGGGCGACCCGCAGCGGGGTGGGAGCGATGTCCGGGAACAGCTGGTCGATGCCAAGGGCCCCCACGATCAGGGCCAGCGATGTCCGGATCCAGGCCAGGAACGTCGTTTCATTGGCGAGCGAGAACCTGTAGTCGGGGTGGATCCGGTTTTCCGCCATGCTGGTACACGCATTGCTCGCCTGCTGTCCCGGTGTTGACTTGTGGCACCCGCTCCGACATGGGGCCGGGGTAAAATTCTAAGTCATGAGCAACGAGCCCGTCATCACCCCCGCACTGTGGTCAGCCCCTCCCGCGAATCCCGGATCCACGGCTGCCTGCTGGGCGGCGCCCTGGGTGATTCGCTGGGGTACGCCGTCGAATTCGACGACATTGCCACGATCCGTGCGACATACGGCCCGGACGGTCTGCAGGACTTTTCAGCGCTCGACGGCGGCAGCCACTTTTCCGACGACACGCAGCTTACGCTCTACACCGTCGACGGGCTGCTGGAGGCGCTGGAGTGGGCCAACTCGGGCGTGGCCGCGGACACGAACGCGTGCCTGTGGCTCGCGTACCTGCGCTGGCTCGCGACCCAGGGCGTGCCGGTTCCGGACGCGGCGCCGTTCCAGCCGCCCCGCTGGATCGATTCCCACGAGGTCCTCAAAAACCGACGCGCTCCGGGCAACGCCTGCCTGAGCGGACTGGCCACCGGCGAGATGGGAACGTTCTACCGTCCGGTCAATCCGGAATCCAAGGGCTGCGGCACCGTCATGCGTTCCGCCCCCTTCGGCCTGGTCCCGTACATCCCCGCCGAAGCCGTCTACAAGCTCAGTGCGGATGCGGCCTCCCTGACCCACGGGCATCCCGCGGCCCGGCAGAGCTCCGGCATCTTCAGCCTCATCATCCATGCCCTGGCCGGCGGCCAGGGGCTGCGGGAAGCGGCGGAATCCGCGCTCGAACTGGGCGCCGGCCACCTGCGCAAGGGTGAAGAGCCCGACGCCGATCTGCTCGCACGGGTCGAGTCGGCCCTGCGGCTGGGCGCCGCGGCAGAACTGCTGGGCCCCGAGGAACTGAACCGGGAACTCGGCGAGGGCTGGGTGGCGGAGGAGGCACTCGCCGTCGCGCTCTACGCGGTACTGGCCACGGCGCCGGAGCCGACGACGGCTGCCGGGCACCCGGAGGCCCATTTCCGCGCCGCACTGTCCGTCGCCGTGAACCACAGCGGGGACAGCGACTCCACCGCATCGATTGCCGGCAACATCCTGGGCACGTTCTACGGCGAGGCCTGCCTGCCGGCGGAGTGGCTCGAGGTGCTGGAGGCTCCCGAGGTCATCCGGGGCATGGCCGCGCAGCTGGCAGCCGTCACGGGCGCCTGACCCGGAACACTGCAGTGGCGGCGCCGGCCGGTACTGCTGCTACTCGCGGCGCGCTAGGCGCGGCGGAGCGAAATGTTGTTGCAGGCCTCGCATACGTCCTCGGGGATGAGTCCCCGGCGCTGCAGGAAGCCGAAAATGGCGCAGCCCAGGCAGAAGCCCGCGAACGCTTCCAGGGACGCGGCCACTATCAGGACCGTGAGCAGGATCCAGGCCGCCGGTGCCAGCCCCACGGCCAGCAGGACCGCGGCGGCGGTGGACATCGCTGCCCCAATGCCCTGCGCGAAACGCTTCGGCGGTCCCGGGACCAGCCGGGTCTTCCCCAGGCGCGGGGCCAGGACCTTGACGGACAGCAGGGCGAGCGGCGAGATCCGCGGGCCGAACAGGACCCGCAGCCAGAACCCGGCGGCGATGGCGGCCAGGCCCCAGCCGAAACCGGTCAGCAGCGTCACAGCGGACAGCAGCACCACCAGTCCGGCGGTGATGCGGGCGGCGTACTCGTTGACCGGGTTCGGAAATGCGAAGACCGTCCGCCAGTCGATTCCGCTCGTCCGGGCAGGTGCGGGGGCCGGAGTCCCGGAGGGTGCCGAGGTGAGTCTGCTCATCGTTCAAGGCTAGGAGCAGGCCGGGCCCGGGCGGAATGTTTGTTGCGCCGTATGACCCTTCGCCCGCCTCAGCGGGATGGTCAGGCGATCGCGGCGGAGGGGACGTGGCCGCCCACCATCTGCAGGAATTCCCCCTCGGAAAGGACCTCGATCCGCCGGCCCCGCTCATGCAGCTCCAGCACGCGCCGGGCTTTGCCGGTGAGGCGGCCGGAGCGCAGGTCGGCGGCCACGAAGCCGTCGCCCACCACCAGGACGGTGGTGCGGGCCGTAACCCGGCTCTCGGGCCTCGCGCCGAACTCGGCGGAACGGACCTTGGCCTCGGGCCGCGGTATGGCGAGTTCGCCGGTGAACACCACTGTCTGGCCGAACAACGGGTGTCCGGGATCGGCCAAGGCGTTCGGCAGCGGATTGGCGCCTTCCTCGGGCCAGCCCGGCTGGTAGGCCCGGACCGGAGCAACGGCACCCGCTCCCCGGCGAGCGCTTCCAGCGCTGACTGGCTGGCTTTGGAGAGCGGATCGCGCAGCGGGTCGAACGCCGGCTGGCGGGACACGGCCAGGCCCAAGGACAGGTGAAGCTCCGCGATGCTGCCGGCGCCGTTGCGCGCGGCGATGTCGATCAGGATCCCGGCGCACGCCCGCGCGTCCTCGGCGGCGTCGTGGTGGTTGACCAGCGGGACTCCGGCTTCCTCGGCCGCGTACGGCAAGGAATTGGACACCAGCGAATAGCAGCGGCGGGACAGCATCACCGTGCAGACGTAGTCGTAGGCGGGTCCGGCGAGGCCCGAGACCTCGAGGGCGGAGCGGATCACGCCGAGGTCGAAGGCGGCATTGTGGGCGGCCAGGATGTCGTCGCCGATGAAGGCGCCGATCTCCGGGAACAGTTCACCGAAGCGGGGCAGCCCGGCCACCTGCTCGGGCCGGATGCCGTGGATCCGGACGTTGTGGTGGTCGAAGCGGTCGTGGTTTTCCGGCGGCCGCATCAGCCAGGACGCCTCCTCGACGACGACGCCGCCGCGCACTTTCGTGAGCCCCACAGCGCAGGGTGATCCCCGGAAGCCGTTCGCGGTCTCAAAGTCGATCGCCGTAAAGTCCAAACCCACGGTCCAACTTTAGCGTCGGATTCCGGCCGGTCCGGGCCGCACCGCGCCGCGGCCGGCCGCGGACCGCGGGAACCCGCCGGAACGCACCCCGAAGCGGGGGCTGAACCGCCCGGGGAACCACGGGCGCACCGACGGGCGGAACCGTCCGACGGCGGCCGTCAAGTACCCTTAACAGGTGAACCTTCTAGCTTTGAGTGACTTTGCCGTGTCCACGATCGGCGGCGCAGGACCGGTCCAGCCGCAGCTGGCCTCCTTCCTGCCCGACTGGCTGAACCCCAAGTCTTCCTGGCCGACCCCGCCCTGGCGCCGTGGGTCGTGCTGCTGGTCTGCGGCATCATCTTCGCCGAAACCGGCCTGCTGGTGGGCTTCTTCCTCCCGGGCGACTCGATGCTCTTCACGGCCGGGCTGCTGGTGGCCACCGGGACCATCAAGGTCAACATCTGGGGTTTCGTGGCGCTGATCATCGCCGCGGCAATCATCGGGAACCAGGTGGGCTACCTGATCGGGTCCAAGGCCGGTCCGGCCATCTTCAACAAGCCCAATTCCAGGCTGTTCAAGCGCGAAAACGTCGACAGCGCCCACGCGTTCTTCGAAAAGCATGGCGGCAAGGCCCTGATCCTGGCCCGTTTCGTGCCGATCATCCGGACCTTTGTTCCGGTCATTGTGGGCGTGGCCCAGATGGACAAGCGCAAATTCTTCTTCTACAACGTCGTCGGCGCCGTGCTGTGGGGCGGCGGCGTGACCTCCTCGGCTATCTCCTGGGCGACACGTTCCCGTGGGTCCGGGAAAACCTGGACATCATCTTCATCGTGATCGTCCTGGTCTCCGTGATCCCCATCGGTGTGGAGGTGGCCCGCGGCTTCGTCGCCAAGCGCCAGGCCGAGAAGTACGGCACGGACCTCGTGGAGGAATTCATCGAGGAGCACGAGCCCGAAGAGGAACGCAAGACTCCGTAACTCCGGCTCCGGTCGAGCTGGCGGACCAACAGGCTAAAGGAAGGCGCCCCACGATGTGGGGCGCCTTCCTTGCGGTCCGGGGCACTTTGACACGGACACGCCGCGGACGCCGGGCCTAAGAGGCGGAATCGTGCCCAAAGGCGCCCCGGACGGCGGCAGCGGCTACCGCCCGGACAACGCCTCCACGATCGCCGGGAGCAGCGCCCGGAACGCGTGCCCCCGGTGGCTGATGGCGTTCTTCTCCTCGGAGCTCAGTTCGGCGCAGCTGCGGTCCAGCCCGCTGGGCTGCAGCACCGGGTCGTAGCCGAAGCCCCCGGCACCGCGCGGTTCACGCAGCAGGGTCCCCTCGAGCTGACCGTACTCCACCACTTCCCGGCCCTCCTCCGCGGCGGACCCTGCGCCGGAGCCGGGCACGGCCAGCGCCGCGGCACAGACGAACGCGGCACCCCGGAACTCATCCGGCACGTCGGCCAGCTGGTCCAGCAGCAGCTGCAGGTTGGCGGCGTCGTCCCCGTGCCGGCCGGCCCAGCGGGCCGAGAAGATCCCGGGCGCCCCGCCCAGCACGTCGACGGCGAGCCCGGAGTCGTCGGCGATCGCCACGAGCCCGGTTGCCTGCGCCACCGCGCGTGCCTTGAGCAGCGAGTTCTCGGCGAAGGTCACCCCGGTCTCGGCGACGTCGGGGCGCCGACGGCGCCGGCGTCCACCACTTGGGTGTCGACGTCGAGGCCCGGCACCTGCCCGCGCAGCAGTTCACGGAGTTCCCGGAGCTTGCCCTGGTTGTGCGTCGCAAGAACCAGCCTCGGACTGTTGTTGTCCTGGGTTGGGCCGTGCTGGGCTGCGCCGTCTGTCACGGTGCTTCCGCCAGGGTCTCGCGCTGGATGGCGGCGAGCTGCTCGGTGCCCATCAGGGCGAGGTCCAGAAGCTTGTTGAGTTCATCACGGTCGAAGGGGCGCCTTCGGCGGTGCCCTGGACCTCGACGAACTTGCCGGAACCGGTGACCACAACGTTCATGTCGGTCTCGGCGCGGACATCCTCGACGTACGGCAGGTCCAGCATGGGGACGCCGTCGATGATGCCGACGGAGACGGCGGCGATCGTGTCGGTCAGGGGCTGGGCGTTGCGGGCGAGCATTTTGTTCTCGCGGGCAAAGCGGATGGCCTCGGCGAGCGCCACGTAGGCGCCCGTGATGGCGGCCGTCCGGGTTCCGCCGTCGGCCTGCAGGACGTCACAGTCCAGCACAATGGTGATCTCGCCCAGGGCCTTGGTGTCGATGATGGACCGCAGGGACCGGCCGATCAGCCGGGAAATCTCATGGGTGCGGCCGCCGATCTTGCCTTTGACGGACTCGCGGTCGGAGCGGGTGTTGGTGGCGCGCGGCAGCATGGCGTATTCGGCCGTGACCCAGCCGCGGCCTTCGCCCTTGAGCCAGCGCGGCACTCCTTCGGTGAGGGACGCCGTGCACAGCACCCGGGTGTTGCCGAACTCGATCAGGGCCGATCCCTCGGCCTGCTTGGACCAGCCGCGGGTGATGCTGATCGGGCGGAGCTGATCGGGCGTGCGGCCGTCGGCGCGGATGATGGGGGCGGTAAGGGCATCGGAAGTCATGCCTTTAGCTTATCGACCCGGGCAGGCGCCGCTGCGCGGTGCGCGTTTTCGGGCGGGGTCCCGGGCAGCGTTCGTCAGGGCGTGGGTCAGAATGTTCGTCAGACCGTGTAGTGCACGCCGGCCACGGCCACAGCCACGTGCTGACCGAAGACCCCTTGGCTTCCGCCATGACGGTGGTCGGCGACGTCCACACGGGGATGTGGGTCAGCAGCAGCCGCCGGGCACCGGCGGCGACGGCGGCCTCCCCGCCCGCTTTCCGGTCAGGTGCACGTCCTTGATGCCGTCGTCGCGGCCTTCCTCGAAGGCCGCCTCGCAGAGGAACAGGTCGGCGTCGCGGGCGGCGTCTTCCAGCCCGCTGCAGGAGTCGGTGTCCCCCGAGTAGCTGAGCACCCGGGTGACGGGTATGCCGTCCTTGTCCGGTTCGGTGACCTCCACGCGGAGCGCATAGGCCTCCTCCACCGGGTGGTTGACGGCATACGGGGTGACCGTGAACGGGCCCATGGTCACGGGCTTGCGCTCGGACCAGTTGCTGAAGTCGAATTCCTCGTGCATTCCGGGGTCCAGTTCCAGGCCGTAGGCCGTGGCCATCCGGTCGGCGGTGGCAGCGGGCCCCCACACCGGAATCCTGCCCCGTCCCCAGCCGCCCGGCTTCCAGCGCACGGCGACGTGGAGTCCGCACAGGTCCATGCAGTGATCCGGATGCAGGTGGGTGAGGAAGATCGCGTCAATGTCCTCGAGATCCGTGTAGCGCTGGATGGCGCCGAGCGCCCCGCTGCCGAGGTCCAGGACGATCTTCCAGTCCCGTTCGCCGTCGTTCGCGGTCAGCAGGTAGCACGACGCCGGCGAGCCCGGACCCGGAAACGATCCGGTACAGCCCACTATGGTCAGCTTCACAGGAGATTTCCCCGCCCGCGGATCCGCCCACGAAGTTGGAGATCCGGGGCGGCACCGGCCTGGGCGGCGGCGATCATTTCCGGCGTGATCCTGGCGAGGCTGCCCGTGGGGTACTGGGCCGCGACATGGTCCACGTGGCGGACACTGAGGACCTCGGGTCCGAGGAAGCGGCGGGCGAGGTGCTCGAACTGCGCCGCGTCCCCCGTGGCGATGAAGTTGTGGGACGGCCCGGTCGCGTCCGTCCGTTCCAGGCCGCGGGACGCCAGCGCCCGGTAGACGTCCTTGGCCGTTTCCTCGGCGCTGGAGACGAGGGTGACGTCCTCCCCATGACATAGGAGATGACGCCGGTGAGCAGCGGATAGTGGGTGCAGCCCAGCACCACGGTGTCCACACCGGCGGCTTTGAGCGGTTCCAGGTACTCACGGGCAACGGCGAGCAGCTCCGGTCCCGTGGTGATGCCGGCCTCGACATAAGGCACGAACGCCGGGCAGGCCACGGAAGTGATGTGCAGGTCCGGGGCGGCGGCAAACGTGTCCTCGTAGGCGCGGGAGCCGACGGTGGCGGAGGTCCCGATGACACCGACGCGGCCGGTGCGGGTGGCGGCGACCGCGCGGCGCACGGCCGGCTGGATCACTTCGATGACAGGGATCCCGTAGCGGGCCGTGTAGCGTTCGCGGGCGTCGCGCAACACGGCGGCGGATGCGGAGTTGCACGCGATGGTCAGCAGCTTCACGCCGGAATCGACCAGTTCGTCCATCACGCCCAGGGCGTTGGCGCGGACCTCGGCGATGGGGAGGGGCCCGTAGGGGCCGTGGGCGGTGTCGCCGACATAGAGGATGGATTCGTTCGGCAGCTGGTCGATGATGGACCGGGCGACGGTGAGTCCGCCGACGCCGGAATCAAACACACCGATGGGACGCGACCCCATCTGGCTGGCGGTCTGGCTGCTGGCGGTGTTGCTCGCTGGGGAGTCCGCAACAGCTGCCGCTGCCGGATCCATGCTCGATGCTGAAGTCATGATTATTCGAGGATAGGGCTTAGCCACGGGCGCGGCCATTACATTGTGTTGTCGGACTCATGTCGGATCGGTCACACGCCGCGGCAGGCTCGCCCGTCGGTCGGGACCGGGCGACGCTACCCGGCCGCAGTTCAGCGGCCAGTCCAGCCGCCGGTCCAGCGGCCGGTTCAGCCGCGTGTCTCGAGCGCCTGCAGCATTGCCTGGACCAGGGATTCCTGGAGCCAGGTGGTGAAGTTGTACACGAGGGCCAGGTAGCTTTCGACGTCTTCGGCCTGGGACCAGTCCTGCATCAGGTGCACGTGCCCGGCGTCCTCGTCGTCGCGGATGTCCAGGCGTTCGGCCAGCACCAGCCGCACATCGTTGAGCGCCATGGACCAGTGCCTCGCGTCGTCGGGCGTCAGGACCAGGTCATCCTTGTCCAGTCCGAGGGACGCGGCTTTCAGCGCGCCGATCTTGCTCTCCCGCAGGGACCGCTCGGTGTACCGGCGGAACTCCAGCGAGGCGGCGGCGTCGTTCTTCGAGACGCTGGGAAGCAGCCGGCGCAGGGCCCGGTCCGAGGGTTCGCGGGCCTCGGCGTCGAGTCCCACCAGCGCGGCGAGGGGTCCTGGTTGGCGCGTTCCTCGGGCTCCAGCATGGACACAACGTCGTCGAAGAGGCTGCGCAGCAGTTCCCGCTCGGCCGGTTCCAGGTAGCCTGTGATGCCCTTGATGCCGTATTTGAATGCCTTAGCCACGTTTTCCCTTGCCCTTGCCCGATCCCTTGCCGCCGCCGGAGCCGCCGGTGGCCTGTTCCACCGTGGCCCAGAGACCGTAGCCATGCATCGCGACCGCGTGCTGCTCCACCTGCTCCTTGCTGCCGTGCGCCACGATGGAGCGGCCCTTCTTGTGGACCTCCAGCATGAGCTTGTTGGCCTTGGCCTCGGAGTAGCCGAAGTAGCTGCGGAACACGTAGCTCACATAGCTCATCAGGTTCACCGGATCATTCCAGATCACCAGGTTCCACGGGATGTCAGGGGCAGAAAGGACATCGGTCGACGTCACTGTTCCGGTCTGGGTGCTCTCCTGGGTGTCAGGGCCGAGCGCAACGCTAAGGGTCATCTGTCCATTCTATGGGGAGGAGGGCCCACGCCGGCGAGGGCCCCGCGGCGAAGCGAAGCGAGACGTGGGAGCCGGTGGGTGGGCCCACGCCGGCGAGGGCCCCGCGGCGAAGCGAAGCGAGACGTGGGAGCCGGTGGGTGGGCCCACGCCGGCGAGGGCCCCGCGGCGAAGCGAAGCGAGACGTGGGAGCCGGTGGGGACTAGAGTGATTTCGTGAGTACCTCAGCTGGCTGGGACCGTCCCCGCACGTCCCTGTACACCGATCATTACGAGCTGACCATGCTTCAGGCCGCGCTGCATTCCGGCGCCGCCCACCGCAGGTCCGTGTTCGAGGCCTTCGCCCGGCGGCTGCCGGACGGGCGCCGCTACGGGATTGTGGGCGGCACGGGCCGGCTGCTGGAGGGCCTCGCGGACTTCCGGTTCGGCGACGTCGAAATCGACTTCCTCCGCCGCACCAAAGTGGTCAACGAGGAGACCCTGGAGTACCTGGCCGGGTTCTCCTTCTCCGGTGACATCTGGGGCTACGCCGAGGGCGAAGCGTACTTCCCGAACTCCCCCATCCTGATCGTCGAATCCACGTTCGCCGAGGCCTGCATCCTCGAGACCTACCTCCTCTCGATCCTCAACCACGACAGCGCGATCGCGTCGGCGGCCTCCCGCATGATCACCGCGGCCGGCAGCCGCCCCTGCGTGGAGATGGGTTCCCGCCGAACCCAGGAGGAATCCGCCGTCGCAGCCGCCCGCGCCGCCATCATCGCCGGCTTCGACAGCACCTCGAACCTGGAGTCGGGCCTGCGCTACGGGCTCAAGACCGTAGGCACGGCCGCACATTCCTTCACCCTCCTGCACGACTCCGAGCGCGAGGCCTTCGAAGCGCAAATCGCCTCGATGGGCGCGGGCACCGCCCTGCTGGTGGACACGTACGACGTCGAGGCGGCCGTTCGCACCGCCGTCGAACTGGCCGGCGACAAACTCGGTGCCGTGCGCCTCGACTCCGGCGACCTCGTGGCGCAGGCGCAGTGGGTCCGCCAGCTCCTGGACGACCTGGGCAACGAGCGGACCCGCATCATCGTCACCTCCGACCTGGACGAGTTCGCCATCGCCGCACTGCAATCCGCGCCGGTGGATTCCTACGGCGTCGGCACGTCGCTCGTGACCGGTTCCGGCGCCCCGACGGCCAGCATGGTCTACAAGCTGGTCAGCCGCACCGACGACGACGGCGAATTCGAACCCGTGGCCAAGGCCGCCAAGAACAAGACCAGCAAGGGAGGGCGCAAGTACGCGCTGCGCAAGCTCAACGAACGCGGCACGGCCACCCAGGAGATTGTCGGAATCGGGCACCGCCCGGAGGACGACGGCAACGACCGTCCCCTGCTGCAGCAGTTCGTCAAGAACGGCGAACTCCTGCCCGGCTGGACCGGCGCGGAGGGTGTGCTGCGCGCGCGCCAGCGCCACGCGGACACCATGAAAGAGCTTCCCGCTGTCGTGAACCGGCTACAGCGCGGCGAAGCAGCCATCCCCACCATCTACGAGGAGAACTGATGTCCCGCGCCCTGATCATCGTCGACGTCCAGAATGATTTCTGCGAAGGAGGCTCCCTGCCCGTCGAAGGCGGCGCGGAGCTCGCCGGCGCCATCAGCGAATACGTCGACGCGCACCACGGACAGTTTGACCACATCGTGGCGACCCAGGACTGGCATATCTCGCCGGGCGCGCACTTCTCCGACGACCCGGACTTCGTCGACAGCTGGCCGAAGCACTGCGTCGCCGGAACCCGCGGCGCCGAACTCCACCCGGACCTCGACACCGAATACATCCAGGCCTACTTCCGCAAGGGCCAGTTCACCGCGGCCTACTCGGGCTTCGAGGGCTGCTCGCCCCGGACGACGCCGTGCCCACCGGTGACCGGAAGCCCGGCGCCATGCCGGCGGCAGGGGCCGCCGCGGGCGGCAGCGCCACTGACGGCGCCGACGACGGCGAGGCTCTTGCCGGTGATTTCGCCGCGGGCGAGGACGCGATCGGGCTGGACGACTGGCTGCAGAGCCACGACGTCGAGGACGTGGTGGTCGTCGGAATCGCCACCGACCATTGCGTGAAGGCGACCGCGCTGGACGGCGTGCAGGCCGGGTACTCCGTGACTGTGCTGCGGGATCTCACGGTCGGGGTGGCCGAGGACCTCGACGACGCCGTTGCCGAAATGGAACTCGGCGGGGTCGACATCGCCTGAGCGGCGCCTGGACCTCCCCGGCCGCGTGACATCGGGTTGGCGTCAGCATCCGGTTTGTGTCGGCGTCCGGTTTGTGTCGGCGTCCCGACGGATGCTGGCCGCAACATCCGCACCACGCAGTAGACTCGAAATCCTTGCCAATATCGTCTGACCAGTAAGAACCCCGGAGTACATCATGAAGAAGACCCTTACCGTCCTGATCGCTGCCGGGGCCCTGCTCGGTGCCGCCGGCTGCTCGGCCCCGCAAGACACCACCGAGGAAACCTGCGCCCGGATCCAGACCGTCGGCGCGGGACCCACGTCCGCGGCGGACAAGGCCGGCATGATCCGCCTCGCCAACCGGCTCCGGCCGATCGAGGCCGCCGCGTCCGGAGAGATCCAGGCTCCACTGCACTCCATCATCGAATACCTGGACGCGTCGGCCCAGGAAAACCCGGACTCCGCCAAGCTGGAAGAGCTGCAGGGATCCTACACCGCGGCGGGCCAGAACCTCAGTGCACTCTGCGGCGCCGGCGGCCAGTAGCGTCGCACCTGCAGCCGCGCAGAGCTGTCAAAAAGGACCGGGAACCCCGGTCCTTTTTTGTGCCTGTCTTGTACCTGTTGCTTCGTGCCTGCGGCCCTGTGCCTGTTTTTCCTGCGGCCGTTACTTCCGGCCGATGAACCAGTCCTGGAGCTTCCGCAGCCGGGTCTGCAGCTGTTCCTCGTTGGCCTGCGCCACGGCCGGGCCGCCGCAGACCGTTCTGAGCTTCGTGTGGATGACGCCGTGCGGCGTGCCCGTGCGCGCAGACCAGGCGGCGACGTTCTTGGCCAGTTCGGTGCGCAGGTCCATCAGCATGCGGTGGTCGGGCACCGCCGGTAGGGCAGCAGCAGCTGCAGCGGCACCCTGCGGGGCGCGTGCGTTCTTGCGGTTGAGCTGCTCGTGCTGGCGCTGCCGCAGCAGCGTGCCGACCTGTTCGGCGTCGAGCAAGCCGGGAATCCCGAGGAAGTCGAGCTCGTCCTCCGAGCCCACCTCGCCGCCGGTGCCGAACTCGCCGCCGTCGAACAGCACACGGTCAAAGGAGGCCTGCGAATCCAGCGCCTCGAACTTTCCCTTGGTCAGCGAATCGGAGGCTTTCTCCTCGCGGTTCGCCTCGTCCATCAGCGAGTCCTCCGGGTTGAAGAGGCCGTCGCCGTCCTCCTTCTCCGGGCGGTCCAGGGCATGGTCGCGCTCGGCCTCCATGGAGTTCGCCAGCGCCATCAGCTGCGGCACGGACGGCAGGAACACCGACGCCGTCTCGCCGCGTTTCCGGGCGCGCACAAAACGCCCGACAGCCTGGGCGAAGAACAGCGGCGTAGCCGTGGAGGTCGCGTAGACGCCGACGGAGAGCCGGGGAACGTCAACACCTTCGGACACCATACGCACGGCCACCATCCAGCGCTTCTCGCTGGCGGTGAACTCCTCGATCTTGCTGGAGGCCTTGGCGTCGTCGGAGAGGATCACCGTGGGCGACTCGCCCGTGATCCTCTTCAACTGTCCGGCGTAGGCGCGCGCGTCCTCGTGGTCGGTCGCGATAACCAGCCCGCCGGCGTCGGGAACGGTCCGGCGCACCTCGCTGAGGCGCTTGTCCGCCCCGGCAAGCACCGCGGGAATCCATTCGCCCGCCGGGTTCAGCGCGGTCCGCCAGGCCTGGGACGTGACATCCTTGGTGACGGCCGCCTCGCCGAGTGAGGCCGCCATCTCCTCGCCGCCGCTGGTCCGCCAGCGCATCTGGCCGGAGTAGGCCATAAACATTACGGGACGGACCACGTGGTCCCGGAGCGCCTTGCCGTAGCCGTAGGTGTAGTCGGCCTTGGAGCGCCGGATCCCGTCCCGGTCCTCGGCGTATTCGACAAACGGAATTGGCGACGTGTCGGACCGGAACGGCGTACCCGTCAGCGAGAGCCGCCGCGCTGCGGGTTCGAAGGCCTCGCGGAGTCCGTCGCCCCACGACAAGGCCTCGCCGCCGTGGTGGATTTCGTCGAGGATGACCAGCGTGCGGGCGGCCTCGGTCTTGGCCCGGTGCAGCATGGGCTTGCTCGCCACCTGCGCGTAGGTGACAGCGACGCCGATGAAGCCGCGGCCGTGCTGGCCGTCGGCGTTTTTGAAGTTCGGGTCGATGGCGATGCCCACCCGGGCGGCAGCATCGGCCCACTGCCGCTTCAGGTGGTCCGTGGGCGCCACGATGGTGACGCGGTTGACGATGTTGGCCTCGATCAGCATGGAGGCCACCCGCAGCGCAAAGGTGGTCTTGCCGGCGCCGGGCGTGGCGACCGCCAGGAAATCCCGGGGATGCGTGGTGAAGTAGCTGTCGAGGGCTTCCTGCTGCCAGGCCCGGAGTTTTGGCGCGGTGCCCCAGGCTGCCCGCTCCGGATACGCGGGAGGCAGCACGGGTCCGCCAAAGAGTGTCTCTGTCACCTAGGTGCCCTCCATTCCGCGTACTGCCGCCGCTGACGGAGAAACCCAATTAAGCACAAAAACACCAATCTTTTTCGGATGAACCGTGAGTTGCCACCGGCCAGCATGGACCGGGCATCATTCACCGGGAGAACAGCACTCCCGGGGGCATGGCGGCGCGACTGAGCGCGGGACGTGCGGAGCTCGTGCGTCCCCGCTGTGCCTGGGCCGCGCTACTTGTCGCCGGAGCCCTTGCCGCCGTCGTTGCCCGGGCGGAGGCCGTCGTAGACCTCTTTGCATTCGGGGCAGACCGGGAACTTCTTCGGATCGCGGCCCGGCGTCCAGACCTTGCCGCACAGCGCGATGACGGGTTCACCGGACAGCGCGGATTCCATGATCTTTTCCTTGCGCACGTAGTGCGAGAAGCGTTCCCGGTCGCCCGGTTCCACTTCCTGGCGCAGTTCCTCGCGCTCGATAGTGGCCGTGGACGTCCCTGCTCCGGAGAGCTCGCGCATCGGGTCGTTTTCGAGAGGATCGGTCATGCTGTTCATGAGACCCATCTTAGCCGCTGGATCGGACGGAACGTCGCCGGCAGGGCGGGGGCAGGGCGCCGATACAGCTCGGATACGGCCCTACAGCCCCTGCCACGACGGCTTGTTCTCATAGCTGTGGCGGTAATAGTCGGCGAGCCGCAGCGACGACGCCGCCGCCTCATCGACCAGGATCGTGGCGTGCGGATGCAGCTGCAGGACGCTGGCCGCGCAGATGGCGGCGACCGGCCCTTCCACGAGGTCGCGGACCGCCCGGGCTTTCTGCGCGCCGGTGGCAATGAGGATCACATGCCGGGCCTCCAGGATGGTTCCCAGTCCCTGCGTCACGACGTGGTGCGGAACGTGGGACAGGCTCCCGAAAAACCGTGCGTTGTCCCGGCGTGTCTGCTCGATCAGGGTCTTGATCCGGGTCCGCGAGGCCAGGGATGAGCCGGGCTCGTTGAATCCGATGTGGCCGTCGGTGCCCACTCCCAGCAGTTGCAGGTCCACTCCCCGGCGCCGCGGATGGCGTCCTCATAAGCCTGGCAGGCTGCGGGGATGTCCGCGGCCGAGCCGTCCGGGCCGTGGACGTTTGCGGGGTCGATATTTACCCGCTCGGTGAATTCGCGCCGGATCACCTCCCGGTAGGACTCCGGGTGGCGGCCGGCAGCCCCACATATTCGTCCAGGGCAAAAGCCCGCACCAGGCTGAAGTCCAGTCCGTCCCGTTCGTGCCGCAGCACCAGCTCGTTGTAAACCGGCAGCGGTGATGAACCGGTGGCGAGGCCCAGGACGGCGTCGGGTTTCCGGCGGAGCAGTTTCTCGATCGCGTCCGCCGCGAGGGCCGCGATCGGCTTATTGCCGGACAGAATGACGACTTCCATGGCCCTGCCTTTACCCTTGCGTTGACCTTCGCCTTAGCTTCGCCGCTATTTCGCCGCACCCGTTGCCGGACGCGCCCTAGGGGCAGGTTATCCCAGTCCGGTCCGCAGCGCCCGCGTCAGCGGTTGACGGCCAGCTGGGCCAGCAGTTCAGGCCCGCGGGCATCGAGCCACTTGCCGCCCAGCCGGACCCCGGCAGCCAACAGCGCGAGCCCCAGGACCGGGCCCAGCACCAGATTGATCCAGCCCGGCAGGGCGCTGCCGGTGACGAACTGTGCCGCCAGCAGCGCCGCCTCGGGGATGACCAGCACCAGGAGCACGCCCATGCCGCCGAACTGCACCGCGAGCGTCTGCGCCACATTGCCGGGCGGCTTCTTGAAGGGGCTGTCTCCCGGGAGCGGCACCGCGACGGTGTAGCGCGCCGAGACCACGGACGAAAGCCCGACCCCGCTGAACAGGACGCCGAGGGACAACCCGAGCACTCCGGGCAAGAGTTGCCAGTCCGCACCAAACAGGAACGGCAGGACGCTGAGCCCCAGCACCACGGGCAGGGCGAAGACCAGGCACGCCATCGCGCGGCCGAGCCGGTCGTGGACCCCGCGCACGCCCGTGGCGACATGCAGCGCAAAGGCGGTGTTGTCATAGGAGACGTCTGTCGAGATGGACCAGGCCAGCAGGAACGCGGTCAGCGGACCGACGAAGAGGAGCAGCACGTAGGACCCGGTCTGCGTGGCCTGGAACAGGAACAGCACGGGCAGCAGCGGGACGACGACGAGGGAGCCGGAGTACCGGGGGTCCCGGAGCCAGTAGCTCAGGGACCGCGCCGCCACCGCGCCGGCGGGCGTCGCCGGGAACAGCCCGAAAAAGCCCAGGCCGCCGGCCCTCTTTTGGAGGTGCCGGCATAGGGCGGCGTCACGAGCGCCCGCTGCAGCAGGAGCTTCCAGCACAGGGCCAGTCCGGCGAGGGTGCCCAGCGCGATCAGGAACTTCAGGCCCGCGGCGCCATAGCTCCCCACGGCAAGGTCGCCGCCGAGGGACCACGCGGCCCCTGCCGGAGTCCAGGACAGCGTGCGGGCCAGCGCGGTCAGGAAGTCCCCGGATCCGGCAATCCCTTCGGCGACGCCGGTCACGATCGGGCCCATCAGGACGAGGGAATCAGGAAGACCACCGCGCTGGCGTCCTTGAACCGGCGGGAACTCGCCAGACCCGCGGTGGCAGTAGTGACCACTTTGGACAGCACTATGCAGCTCAGCACACCGAGGACCGCGCCCACCAGCGCGCCCGCCGCGGCGGGGAGGCTCCGGGACCAGGTCCCGACCGTGCCGAGTGCCACCAGGGCGGTCGCCGTGCCCGGGATGCCGATCAGCCCGCCGAGGGCCAGCCCGGTCAGCAACTGCGGCATCGGCACGGCGAAGGTGGTGAACCTGGCCGGATCCAGGGTCATATCGGCGGCCGCGGCCGCGACCGGAATAACCGCCCAGCCCAGCAGCGCCGCGGCGCCGCCCAGCACCACCACCGTCTGCGCCAGCCCGGCGTCCTGTCCGCGGAGCACCAGGAGCCCCGCGATGGCGAGCCCTACGAGTCCCAGCGCATACAGCACACCGATGCCGAGACCCACCAGCTGCCAGGGGCTGCGCCGGACGCTGTTGCGCAGCAGCGTCAGCTTGAGCCTTAGAAGGTGCGCAACCATTCCAGCCCTTCCGTGTGGTTGCGGCCGCCGACCAGCTGGACGAAGCGGTCTTCGAGGGACGCGCCCGCGCGGACCTCGTCGACCGTCCCGGCGGCCAACAGCCGTCCGGCCGCGACGACGGCGACGTGGTCGCACATCCGCTGGACGAGGTCCATCACGTGGCTGGAGACGATGACCGTGCCGCCGGAAGCCACGTAGCGGTCCAGGATGTCGCGGATGTTGGCGGCGGACACCGGGTCCACGGATTCGAACGGCTCGTCGAGCACCAGCAGCCGGGGCGCGTGGATGAGCGCCGAGGCGAGGGCGATCTTCTTGGTCATGCCGGCGGAGTAGTCCACTACCAGCGTGCCGGCGTCAGGGCCCAGGTCCAGGGCAGCGAGCAGTTCCGCCACGCGTCCGGACACAACGTCCTTGTCCATGCCGCGCAGCAGCCCGGCGTAGGTCACCAGCTGCTCGCCGGTCAGCCGGTCAAAGAGCCGGACGCCGTCCGGCAGGATGCCCATCAGCTTCTTGGCTTCCAGCGGCTGCCGCCATACATCGACGCCGTGAACGAACGCCGTGCCGAAGTCGGGCCGCAGCAGTCCCGTGGCCATCGACAGTGTGGTGGTCTTGCCGGCGCCGTTCGGCCCGACGATCCCGAAGAAGGAACCCGCCGGAACGTCCAGGCTGAGACCGTCGACGGCGATTTTCCCGCCAAAGCGTTTGGCCAGCCCGCGCAGGGACAGGGCCGGGACCGGCGGTGGCGGCTGGTTTTCAGGGGCTGGCGGATGCGGTTGCTGAAAAGTCATGTCGTCAGACTAACCGCCGCGGCGCACGGAACGGATCGTCCGCAAGGCGTACCCCTGCGGGCGGACCTTATTCCCTGCGAGAAGGCGTGCTTGAAGGCCCGCTAGAAGGAGTGGCGGGGAATGGCGCGTTCGTACTGCGGCGGCCAGGCCAGCTCGTGGCCCAGCTCGAACGCGGCACGCAGCCACCAGTGCGGGTCGCGGAGGGCGGCGCGGGCGATGAAGACGCCGTCGGCCTGGCCGGTGGCGACGGCATGCTCGGCCTGGCCGGCCGAGGTCAGCAGCCCCACGGTGCCGGTCCGGACCCCGGTTTCACGCCGGATGCGCGCGGCAAAACCGGTCTGGTAGCCGGGCCCCGCAGGGATCTGCTGCCACGCCACGGCGCCGCCGCTGGAGACGTCCACGAGGTCCACGCCGTGTTCCGAGGCTGCCCGGGCCATCCGGACCGAGGCTTCGGCATCGATGCCGCCCTCGGCCCAGTCCGAGGCGGAGATGCGCAGCAGCAGAGGCATGGAGTCGGGGATGACGTTCCGCACGGCGTCCACAACGGCGAGTGTGAGCCTGTTACGGCCGGTTTCGTCACCGCCCCAGCGGTCGGTGCGGTCGTTGACGAGGGGCTCTGGAACTGGTGCAGGAGGTAGCCGTGGGCGCCGTGGATTTCGATCGTATCGAAACCGGCGCCGACGGCCCGTTCGGCCGCGGCGGCGAAATCGGCGATCACGCCCTGGATCTCGTCCTCCGTCATCGCCGAGGGCGCGTCGTAGCCGTCGAAGGCTGAGGTGCCGGGCCCAACGGTGGGCCAGCCGCCGTCGTCGGCAGTCACCGTACCTTTCCGGCCGGAGAACGGCCAGTAGGACGACGCCTTCCGGCCGGCGTGCGCCAGCTGGGTGCCGATCTTGGCCTCTGCGGCTCCGTGCCGGTGCACGAAGGCCGTGATCCGTTCCCAGGCCGCCGCCTGGTGGTCGTTGTACAGTCCGGCGTCACGCGGGCTGATCCGTCCAGCGGCGTTGACGGCGGCCGCCTCGGTGAGGATCAGGGCCGCCCCGCCCGTGGCGAACGAGCCCAGATGCATCAGGTGCCAGTCGGTGGGGACCCCTTCCCCGGTTTCGGGCTCACAGCTGTACTGACACATCGGCGATACCCAGCCGCGGTGTTGCAGGTGCAGGGAGCGCAGTTCCAGCGGCGTGAAAAGCGCCGACCCCATCAGAAGAGGACCCGGGCCAGGTTCTGGCGCGCTTTTGCCACGCGGTCATCGGTGGTGCCGACGACGTCGAACAGTTCCAGCAGCCTGACGCGGGCCGTTTCCCGCTCCGGGCCGAAGTTCCTGCCGATGAACGCGACGATCCGGCCCAGTCCGTCCTCGACGTGTCCGCCGGCGACGTCCAGGTCGGCCACGCCGAGCTGGGCTTCGAGGTTGTCCGGTTCGTCGGCGGCGAGCTGGCGCAACGCGTCGGTGTCCGCGGCGGACAGCGGCTGGAGCCGGTCCATCAGCTCCACCTGGGCCAGGCCGGCCTTGGCTTCGGCGTCGGCGGGCATTTCCAGGAGGGCCTGGCGGTACGCGTCCGCGGCCGCTGCGTAGTCCCCGGCTTCGATCGCGTCATACGCCTTCTGGTGCAAAGGAGGCAACGGCGGAGCCTCGGGGCCGTCCGCGGCGGGTCCGCCCGCACCGATCCGCCCGGTGACGCCGTTGGCTGACGCCACCTTGAGCAGTTCATCGAACAGGCTGCGGACCTGCGGTTCCTCGGCTCCGCCCTGGAACAGGGGAACCGGCTGGCCCTTGACGAGCGCCACGGCGGTGGGAACGGCCTGCACCTGGAACGCCTGGGCGAGCTGCGGGAACACCTCGACGTCGGCGGCGCCGAGCACCAGCCGGCCGTCGTAGCTGTCCACGATCCGCTCGAGAACGTCCACCAGTTCGGCGGAGCCGGGCGAGTACGCCGCCCAGAGCGCGACGACGACGGGAACCTGGGCCGACAGTTCAACGAGTTCCTGGAAATTGGCTTCGGTGATGTCCACGCGGAGCGGACGGCCGGCGTGGTCCTCGTCCCCGTTGCCCGCGGCCGGGGATCCCGGCGTGCCCGCCGGGCCTGAGGCGGCCGGCGGTGTGGCGGGCCGCTGTTTGAGGGAGGACAGGTCGACGGCGCCCCGCAGGTTGAGCGGGTTGGCAGCAGCAGGCGGGACCGGGCGGGAGGCTGGCGAAGTCATGGTTCCACTCTAGCCATACCGGCCCCTCCCGGTGCCACTTGAACGAGCCCGGAAGCAGAAAGGACCCGGCCAGCTGGCCGGGTCCTTCTGCATCTACTGGTACCTGCGCTTCTACTTGAAGCTGGCCCCCACGAGCCCGCGGGTGGCGGCCACAAGTTTCATCGGGTCCGACGAGCCGGCCGGCGGGATGTACACCGCGGCGGATTCGGCGAATTTCAGCACCATGCCGGTGCTTGTCTCCTTGCCGCCCGCGAGGGCCGCAGCGTCGTCGCCGATGGTCAGCTTGTCGCCAGAGGCCTTCGGCGTTCCGTCGAACGAGAAGTCTAGACGGCCCAGGGCCAGGGCCCCGCCGTCGGCGGTCCGGAAGACCACAACGCTTTCCGGAACCAGTTTGTGGCTGAAGGCGAATTTGCCGTTGACGCCGGACTTCACCACGTCGGCCTGGTAGGCCAGCGTGTCCGCGATGTACGGGGAGGACTTACCCTCCGCGAGCTTGTCCTTGAAGGTGGAGCCGGCGGAATTCAGCCGGTCGCCCAGCCCGGTCAGCGCTTCCTGGCCGCTGTAGAGGAGACCGGTTTTGTCCGTCGGCGCCAGCGTACCGGTACCGTCGCGCTCGATCCCCGGGAAGGTGGTGCCGGGCTGCAGCGGGGTGGTGAGGACCAGCTTGTAGTTCTCCCGCGGGGACGCCTGGGTCAGGGTAAGCAACTGCGGAACAACATTGCCCTCGCCCTGGGTCACGGCCATGACCTTCCGCGGCCAGGCTCGGTCCTCGGTGACCACCGTGGTGAGGAGCTTGGTGGCGCGGACCGGCATCCGGGGCTCGTACGAGCCGACACGGGAGCGGATCTTGTAGTTCTGCGAGCGGACTTCGAGCTCAGGACCGGCGACGCGGGGCTTCAGCTTGTTGGCGTCCTTGGCCGCGTCTCCGGCGTCGGACGCGCTGGCCACCTGCTCCAGGATGCGGCGGAACTGGGTATCGAGCAGCACCGGGGATCCCGGCGCCGGCTCTGCACTGGCCGAAGCCTCGCCCGGTGACGGGGCGGGCGTCTGGCTGGCCTGTGCGGCCACCCCGCTGCCTGCGACAGCGGTGGCGGTCAGCACGGCGACGACCGCTCCGGAGCGCCGCAGCCGCTGCGCCGCGGTCAGCGGTGCGGCGGAGGACTTCTCGGCGGTGTTCGTGGGGGCGGTATTCGTGGGGGTGGAGCCCTTGGCGTCAGCACCCTTCACCTCAACCTCCGGCGATCCTGCAACGGGCACCGCGGACGTGGGTGCGGCGGACTTCCGGGCCTCGCTGCGGGCCGCGGCCTTGGCCTGCGCACGGCGGGCAAAGCTGCTGCCGCCGTCCGAATCACCGGTTGAACCGCCGTCGGCGCCGGGACGCGCTCCGGACTTGGACTTCGGCTTGAGTACCATCAGCGCGATGCCGGCCAGGATCAGCAGGCCGCCCAGGACCATCAGCGGAATGGCCCACGGAGTGGAGGTGTCGTTCGGGTAGGTCATGGTGATCGAGGTGGGGGCGGCTTGGTGCCGTCCGTTGCGAGCAGCAAGGACCAGTCGCCGTCGGCCGGTGCGTTCCAGTTGTACGTCAGCTCGCCGCTGGCGTTCTCCGTGCTGACCCAGAGATCGGAACCTGCCGGTGAGGGCGCGGCGGCTTCACCCTCCGCGTGCGTCAATTGCAGCGCCTTGCCGTCCTCGGAGACGCCCGAGACCGTGTTGTGCGCGGTCTTGCCGACCCAGGCGTCAACGTCGTCCGGACGGCCCGCGGCCAGCATAAAGCTGCCCTCCCCTTGACCGTGATGGTCACCGTGCCGTCGCGCATGGTGCGCAGCTTCTCGTCGAAAACGGTCAGCGGAGCGGCGGTGGCACCCTCGGGTGCGGTGGCGGTCACGGTCTCGGCCGGAGCCCAGAAAGTCTTCTGGCCGACTCCTGCCAGCAGTGTCAGGAGGCCGAGCAGCACTAATGCAACTGCAGTCTTGAAACGCAAAATATTACCTATCATCAGCGGACACGTAGCTTCAATAGTAACCGTTTTGTTACCACGGAGTCAGATCGAGGCTGTTGTCAACCCCTCCGGGCCACCCGCCGGAGCCGCCTGACCGCGCCAAAACAAGCCTGCTCATAGTGTTTGCGGTGATCATCACACTGGGGCCGCCGCCGCGTCTCCGCAGGGGAAATACAGAGATTAAAGGGCTTCAACGCAGTGACTGGACACACGGACTCGTCCCCCTCAGGACCGGAAGAAAATCTGGAATCCGGCAGCACGGCGGAAAGTCCGCAGGAGCAGGTCTCCCCGCCGCGCCGCCCTGGCCGGGGTGCTGAATTCGATGGCGCACCGGCTCCGCCAGCCACTTCCCGGAGCCCAGCCGCGACTCCGCTTTGAGATGCCGCCGGAGCAGGAAGACGACCCCTGGCGCCGGAGACGGAGACGGGCACCCGCTTCGGCAACCCCGGCCCGCGGATGTCCTCCCAGCACCCCTCTACGTCGGCTTCATGGGGACGGTCGGCGTCGGCGTGGCCCTGCTGGTCTACTGGATCGGTTCCAACACGACGCAGCTGATTCTCTGGATCGTGGCGGCGCTCTTCATCGCTTTGGGCCTGGACCCGGTGGTGCGCTGGCTCGAAGGGAAGAAGGTCCCCGCGCGGCCGGCATCGTGATCGCCGTCGCCAGCCTGGCCCTGGGTGTCGCCGCCTTCTTCGCCACGCTGATCCCGACGATCGTGCAGCAGGTCACCCAGATCGTCGAGGAGGCGCCGCGCTGGATCACGGACTTCATCAACTCTGATTTCTTCCGCAGCATCGACAACCAGTACGGGGTGCGGGAACGTATCTCCCAGGAGTTGGAGAAGTTCGTTAACGACCCCAGGCGATGGGCGGCATCTTCGGCGGGGTGGTCGGGTTCGGCTCCACCGTGGCGAACGGACTGTTCGGCGCCCTGATCGTGCTGGTCCTGAGCCTCTACTTCCTGGCCGCCCTGCCGGCCATGAAGAAGTGGGGCTACCGCCTGGCCCCGCGCTCCCGCCGGGCCCGGGTCGAGGCCCTGTCCGAGGAAATCACCGGGTCCGTGGGCAACTACGTGATCGGCCAGGCCGTCGTCGCGCTGGTGAACGCGACCTTCGCGTTCATCGTGATGACGATTGTCGGCGTCCCGTTCGCGGTCCTGCTGGCCTTCGTGGTGGCCCTGCTGGCGTTCATTCCCCTGGTGGGCGGCCTGATCGCCGGCGTCATCGTCACCCTGATCGCGCTCACCGCGGGTTGGCAGACGGCCGTGGTCTACGCCGTCTGCTACTTCGCCTACCTGCAGTTCGAGGCGTATTTCATCTCCCCGCGCATCATGCAGAAGGCCGTCGCGGTGCCCGGCGCCGTCGCCGTTATCTCGGTGATCGCCGGCGGCAGCCTGCTCGGTGTGCTCGGCGCGCTCATCGCGATCCCCACCGCCGCCGCCATCATGCTGCTAGTCAAGGAAATCTTCATCGTCCGCCAGGACAACCACTGACATTTTCCGCTACGGAAAAGGACAGCCGCTGCGTGGATCCACGTAGCGGCTGTCCTTTCCGTAGCGGAAACCCTCAGGCGTGGGCTGTGGCCACCGGGCCGTCCCAGGACTGCGGAAGTTCAGCACTTGCTCCGCCAGTTCCACCTGCTCCGCCCGGCAACACCTCGTCGACAATCTCGTTGAGCACCCGGCCGGCGTACTTCTCCCCACCCAGAGGTGCTTGGCCCCGTCCACGCCCACGACGCGGGCCTGCGGCACCACCTCGAAGCGCTCCTTCGCCCCGGCCGGCTGGAGGTAGTCGTCCAGCTCGGGGACCAGGACCTTGAGCGGTTTGCCGGACGCAGCCCACTCCTTGAGGTGCACGTCCGTGGCCCGGTGCAGCGGCGGGGACAGCAGGATGGCGCCCTCCACCTCGGAGGCCACCGGTTCGGACGCCCCGTACATCAGCGCGAGCTCGGTTCCGAAGGACCAGCCCACCAGCCAGCGGTTCGGCAGTCCCCGGTCGACGGCGAACTTCACGGCCGCCTCGACGTCGAGGCGTTCGCCGATGCCCTCCTCGAACGTTCCGTCGCTGGTTCCCCGCGGCGAGCCGGTGCCGCGGGTGTTGAACCGAAGCACGGCAATACCGGCGAGGGCGGGCAGCCGGTAGGAGGCCTTGCGGTAGACGTGCGAGTCCATAAAACCGCCGTGCGTCGGCAGCGGATGAAGGGTGATCAGGGTGGCCTTCACCTCGCCGGACTCCGGGAGCGCCAGCTCCCCGACGAGCCGGTGCCCGTCGGCGGTGCGGAGCTCCACGTTTTCCCGGCGGCCCGGGAGAACGGTGGAGGCACGGATCGCTGTCGGTCCGGAAGGCTGGCTGAAGACGTACGACGCCGGGTCAAAACTCATGCGTCCAGCTTAGCTAAAGCAGCCGGCGGCGCTGCCCCTGCAACAACTCCGCCCCCGGCAAACAACCGGCGGAGCAGTCAGCGATACCGGTAGCTGCGTGACGTCCAGCAGTTGGTATGCCAGTGCCGCCGCTCCGCCAGCCCGGCTGCCGCCCCGAAGAGGTGGTCCTCGGACCACACGACGAGGTGCGCCACACCCGGCAGCACCGCCGTCGAACAGCCCGGACAGATGTACGTCTTCTCTGCGCGGCTGGCGGTGATCGGCCGGACCGACCACTCGCCGTCCGGTGCGCTTTCCCGGCGCGCGAAGCCCGAGCGGGCGCGTTCCAGGTCCAGTTCGGGCACCGGGCCGCCCTTGGCACCGGGCTTAGGCACTTTGCCGGACCCGGCGCGTCCTGACACGGCTCGGCGGGGGCGGTTGGAACGGGGCATGGTTCCATTCTGCCCCAGCCCGCGTGCCCGCCGCCGCCGCAGGCGGTAGTGTTGACCGGGTGCGTTTAGTCATAGCCCGTTGCTCCGTTGATTATGTCGGCCGGCTCAAAGCCCATCTCCCGCTCGCCACCCGGCTCCTCCTGGTCAAGGCCGACGGTTCCGTCCTGGTCCATTCCGACGGCGGATCCTACAAGCCGCTGAACTGGATGAGCCCGCCTGCGTCCCTGCGGGTTTCCACCCCGGACGAGGTGGACGTCGAAATCGGCGTGGTGGAGCAGTGGACCGTCCAGTCAGCCAAGACCGACGACCGGCTGATCATCAACATCCATGAACAGCTCCATGACACCTCGCATGAGCTCGGCCAGGACCCCGGGCTCATCAAGGACGGCGTGGAGGCGGATCTGCAGCGGCTGCTGGCCGACCAGATCGAACTCCTGGGCGCCGGCTTCTCCCTCATCCGCCGCGAGTACTTCACTGCCATCGGCCCGGTGGACATCCTCGCCCGGGACGCCAAGGGCGCCACCGTGGCCATCGAACTCAAACGCCGCGGTGACATCGACGGCGTCGAGCAGCTCACGCGCTACCTCGAACTGCTCAACCGCGACCCCTCCTGGCACCGGTCCGCGGAATTTTCGCCGCCCAGCAGATCAAGCCCCAGGCCAAGGTCCTGGCAAACGACCGCGGCATCGACTGCGTCACCCTGGACTACGACGCCATGCGCGGCGTCGACGACGTCGAATCCCGGCTCTTCTAGAAACCCCTGCGCCGGGCTTCGAACCGGTTATCAACCCAGTGCCAGCGCGAGCTGTTCCCTGAGCCCGGCATGGTCAACGGGCCCGCCCGCTCGGTTCGATCTCGCGCAATCTGCCCCAGCCGGGCGCCGGGCACATTGCCCCTGGCGATGTCTGAGTGTGGTCTTCCCTGAGCCAGGCAGACCATTTATCAGAATTAGGGAAGTGGCCATGGTCCATTGTGGCGTCAGAGCGGGAGCGCTGCGGGAGCGGCTGTCCAACACGGGCAAAAGGGGCGTCGGAATTCCGCGGCGAATTCGTTTGTCGATACTTTGTACAAAGTTTATGGAATTGTGCCCCGGGCCCGTTGACCTGACGCACATGGCATGAAATTCTTGTACCAGTCTTTGTGTAGGTGTTTTTTCATGCTCGCAAGACATGTTGCGAGCGTGAAGCTCCTGCCGCCGAAGTCCGGTTGATCCGGTCCCACAGCTAAGGTTCTTCTCGCGGAGTGACCAAGACCGGCGCGAAGTGTGCCGGCCTTAACCAAGATCCATAATGAGGAGATTTACATGGCACAGGGAACCGTCAAGTGGTTCAACGCTGAAAAGGGCTTCGGCTTCATCACCCCGGATGACTCCGATGGCGATGTCTTCGTTCACTACTCTGAGATCCAGACCGGTGGCTTCAAGACCCTCGACGAGAACGCTCGCGTTCAGTTCGAAATCGGCCAGGGCGCCAAGGGCCCCCAGGCTACCGGCGTGACGCTGGTCTAGTAGCCCGCAGCGGCGACTGCCACGCGGCAGTCTCCGCGCAGAAATGGTCCCCGGCTTTCGTGCCGGGGACCATTTTGCTTCGCCCCCGGCGTCGCCCGAAGGTTGCACTCCGGGGGCACATTGACACGGACACACCGCGGAGAGCGGACCCAATGCCCGGCATCCTGATCAAAAGCGCCCCGGACGGCGAATGGCCAAACGGCATTAGCGCACCAGGGTCCTCAGGAGCCGGGCGCTTTGCCGCACGGACAGGCCCGGCAGGTAGGCCCGGCTCAGCGCCCTGCCCATGGCGGGCAGGTGCAGGGGTCCTGGTAATAGAGGTACAACGTCCGGTACTCGGGTTTGAAACGGGATTTGAATGTTGCCAGCGAACGGAACCCGTAGATGGGCTCGAGCGCTTTCCCCACCACGTCCAGAATTCCCGCCAGCCCGCCGGATCCGGCCTCCCCGCCGGCAACGTCCGCCACCTTGGCCGTGTCCTTCGCCAGCGGCGATCCGGACAGCGAAATCACGTCCACCGTGTTCCGCAGCTCCAGCACCGCGGACGCGATCAGGAATTCCATAACCCCGGGAAGGCATCCCCGCGCCGGCGCATAAAGTCCAGCGTCCAGCTCACAAGGCGCCCGTCCGCGTACACCGGCAGCCAGCTCGTGACGCCCTGGACTTGGCCTTCCGCGTCCACCGCGAGGCAGCAGAGCACCTCTCCGTCCTCCAGCTCGTCGATACCGCCCAGGGTGAAGCCCATCTCCGGAACGGATTTCTGCGCGGCCCATTCCTCCGAGACCTCGACCAGCTGGGCGCGCAGCGCGGGCGCAAAGTCTGCATAGCGGCCCCACACCGCGTGCACGCCGGTTTTTCCGCCCGGTTAAGGGCGGTGCGGACGTTTTGCCAGTCCTTGCCCTTGAACTCGAGCGAGCGCACCGCCAGCCTGGTTTCCTGGGCCACCGCCACCCGCCGGAAGCCGCGGCCCTGCAGCATCGGCCACAGCTCGTCCGTGCAGGAGTAGAAGCAGGGAATCAGGGCGTGTTCGGCGCAATACCGGATGAAGCCTGCTGCGGTCGCCTCGCGGAACGCCGCCGGGCCGAACGGTCCGGCCAGCGTCAGCGCGACGTTGCCGTGCTGCTGGTAGGCCACTCCCCGCGGCCATCCGGTGCGAACCAGTACCTGTTAGGCTCCCACAGCGCCATCCAGGACAGGGAGTCACCGCCCTGGCGGATCAGGCTGCGGGCAGCGTCCCGGTCATCGGCTGCGGCGTCGGTGCGGTGCAGCCGGCGTTGCAGAATCAGCCAGACGGCGGCAAGGGCCACCGCCCAGAAGATGATGCCGGACGTGGCGAAGAGGAAGGCCTCGGCGGCATTTCGGCCCTGGAAAATGCGGCTGTAGATTCCGGGGATGGGAAGCGGCAGGTACTGGCGGGAGAGCTCAGCGGCCAGGCCCAGCAGGCCGCCGTCCCGGTCCATGCCGCCGGCGGCCAGCCAGACCCCGGTGTAGCAGGAAGCCAGCACCAGCCAGGTGCCGCCGACGACGGCGGTGAGGCCCGGCGGGCCCGGGGACTCGTTTCGACGCGGAACTGGCGGCGGTTGGCGGCCAGCAGCACAACGAGCACCAGCGGAACCACCACAAGCGGCAGTACGTGGATGACCCCGGATCCGAGCATGCCGGTGCGCGGACGGCCGGGGTACTCGTGAATCCTGGCGAACAGCGACAGGTAGACGGCGGCCATCACCGTGACGGCGAGCTGGAGGGTAATCGCGATCCGCAGGGCGAGCCGGCGGCCGTGCCGCATGCCGTCGGCGCAGATGAGCAGCAGCACCACCGGGACCACGGCCAGTGCGAGACCCAGCGGCCCCGCGAAACCGGCCCGTCCCGCCTCCAGGCACGTGACGTCGATGCTGCCGCCGCAGTACCGTTCCAACTGGGTCAGCGTGGGCAGCGGATTCAGCACGACGTCGCGCAGCAGCGCCAGCGGTCCGGTGGGGTCCGGACCATGGCCGTCAGGATGGGACCGACGGCGAAAATCGCGACGGTCAGCGCCAGGAGATTGCGGGTCTCGCGTCCCGTGGAACGGTGGCGGTGCAGTGTGCCCCGGTCGCCCTGGATCCACCAGCCGGCCGCCAGTCCCGCCAGGGCCCCGGCAAACCCGACGACGGTCTCCGCGTGCCCGACATACAGCACCAGCATGAGGGAGATGGAGACAACGGCGGTGCGCAGCCGGCGTTGCCACAGCGTGGGCAGCAGGCCGCTGGACGCCAGCGAGACGGCGAGGACCGCCGCGTACGGTCCCATCAGCCGCGCGTCGACCATCCGGCTGAGCCAGCCGTCGTCGGCGTAGCGGGCAAGCTGTGTCAGCAGCAGGAACAGGGTCACCGCCGCGAACTGGGCCGCGAAGTAGAAGACGGCGGTGCGCCGGGTCCCCAACTGCCGCTCGGCCAGACCCAGCAGGAGCAGGATCATCAGCGCAGCCGCGGCGTACGCCAGCAGGTTGGTGGCAAAGAACAAGGACGTGAACAGCGACCACCACAGCCCGGCTTTCAGCCCGGGGGCGCTCACGGAAGCCACGTCCAACATCGATTCCGGCGGCCCGGAGAGAAAGCTCCCCGTGGCCGCGCCGGTGACCAGGAAGACCGCCAGGACTGTCAGGGTGAACGGAATGGCGCGCAGATGCCCCAGTGACTGGCGCAGGCCTTCGCGGCCCAGACCCTGGAGCGACGCGGCCCCGGTCCCCGCGGCTGCGCCGTTGCCCCCGCACTCACTGCCGGATGCCCCAGCGGGACGCCAGGAAGTCGAGCCCGGAGGGCAGCCCCTGCGACGCCGCCTCCCAGGAGTGCCCGGCCCCGGAAACGGGGCGTGCCTCCACCGTGAACCCGGCGGCGCGCGCGGCGTGGGACAGGATCTCCATGTAGCCGATGAATTCGGGGTCCCGCTCGCCGGCACCGAAGTAGATGGCGTGCCCCTCGAAGCGGCGCTCCTGCATGAGCCGCAGCGGTGTCTGGCGGTCGAAGGCTTCGGTGTCTCCGCCGAAGGAGGCGGCGATGGTTTTCTCACGTTCCTTGGCCAGGGCGGGTTCCTTCTCGCTGGAAAAGGCCAGCGCGGAGCTGTAGATGCCCGGATGCCGGGTCACCATCTGCATCGCGCAGGTTGCGCCGAAGGAGAATCCGCCGGCCGCCCACTGCGAGGGTCCTGGTTCACGTCCAGCGTCCGTTTGATCCACGAAGGCACATCCACCGCGAGGAAGGTGTCGGCCCGGGCGATCCTGCTGTCCATGCAGAGCGTGTTCCCCGAGGAGGAGCCGTTCGGGTCCACCACGACTACCACCGGGGCCACACCGCGGTGCTCCGCCGCGTACCGGTCCATGCGGCTGCGCAGCGCGCCGCCCGTGAGCCAGTCTGCCGGGGCGCCCGGCTGGCCGGCGAAGAGGACCAGGACGGGAAGGGCCGGGCGCGGGCTGGCCCGGTAGGCCGGCGGCAGGTAGATGTAGGCCTCGCGGCTCTGGAAGCCTGAGGTGGTTCCGGGGATAACGGCGCGACGCAGCAGGCCGCCGTCGGGCAGACCATCCGGAGGCGTCCAGCCGGCAAGGCTACTGCCGGCAGCGGCTCCGGGCACGCGTTGAAGCCCGTCTTCCAGCGGCTGAACCCGCGCCACGGCGGTGCCCAGCAGATCGCTAACGGTGTGGTTGAGACCAAAGTAGATGTTGGTCTGCACGGCAGAGAGGATGACGACGCCCAGCAGGGCCCCCGTGGCCAGTACGGTGGTCCGTGCCGGGCGGGGCTGGTCGGCGTGCCCACGGGTCGGTCTGTGTCCGGTCCGCCAGGTTCGCCACACGCGCATCAGCCAGAGCAGCAGCGCCGCGACCGCGGGAAGGGACCAGGCCAGGACCTCACCCGGCAGCTCCCCGGGGAAGACGGAAAAGACGTAGATCATCAGCCAGTGCGCACCGGCGAGCAGCGCCGCGGCGGACAGGATGGCAACGGCGACAGTAAGGAGGAGTTCCGGCCAGCGGGGGCCGGCCGCGTCCCGGCGGCGGGGCCGTCCCGCATGCCGGAGGAGGTAGGCCGCACCCGCGGCGCCCGCAGCCCAGGCCATCCACAACACCGGCCCGTCCACGAGCCGGAGGTCTTCGAGGAAATCCACCCGGGCTAGCGCCAGGTGCCGACGCCGATGACCGGCCCGGCCTCAAGCCAGGAGGACAGCCCGGTGTAGGCGTCGAACCGCATCGCCAGCAGGACGTCCTGCCCTTCATACCGGAGTTCAACGATCACGGCGTCGGGCTGGACCTTGACGAGCTCGGATTCGGTGGGCTTGCGCCGGCCGATCAGTTCCAGGGAGCTTCGCCGGAATGTGTGCTTGGGCCGCATGCTCAGCGAGGCAAGGCGGAACCACTCAAGGTCGTTGTCCTGATAACGACAAACCCCCATCTGCCAGCTGTTACCAGCCGTGCAAATGGAGGCGTCCACCGTGCCCAGGGCGCGCCGCAGATTGAAGCGGCGCACCCCGGAAAGGCACAGTGCAAATACCAGCAACGCAAAGATCGTTGCCAGGACGATGAACGGAATAACAGTATCGTTCATCAAGGTCGTGCTAGCGGATCCCCGCAGTAGCCGCGTCGCCCATTTGGGCGTTGTCAGCAACAATGACGACCCGGTTGTTGTCGACGGAGAAGAAACCGCCGTCGACAACTACAGCAATGCGGTCACCGGACACCGGCTGGATTGCCAGTTCACCTTCGGCCAGAATCGCCAGCAGGGGCGAGTGGCCGGGCAGGATTCCGATTTCACCATCGCTGGTGCGGGCCTTGACCATCTGGGCCGCTCCGGACCACACGAAGTGGTCCGCTGCGACAATCTCAACCTCAAGCTCAGCCATATTACTTGGTCTGTTCCTGGATCTTGGCCCACTGGCGCTCGACGTCATCGAGGCCGCCGACGTTGAAGAACGCCTGCTCTGCGATGTGGTCCAGCTCGCCGTCGCAGATCGCGGTGAAGCCTTCAACGGTGTCCTTGATGGACACGGTGGAGCCTTCGACGCCGGTGAACTGCTTGGCGGTGTAGGTGTTCTGCGACAGGAACTGCTGGATGCGGCGTGCACGCGACACGACGATCTTGTCTTCTTCAGAAAGCTCGTCAACGCCGAGGATGGCGATGATGTCCTGGAGTTCCTTGTTCTTCTGCAGGATCTGCTTGACGCGGACGGCCGTGTTGTAGTGGTCGTTGCCGATGTACTGCGGATCCAGGATGCGGGAGGTCGACGTCAGCGGGTCAACGGCCGGGTACAGACCACGGGAAGCGATTTCACGGGAAAGTTCCGTGGTCGCGTCGAGGTGTGCGAAGGTCGTGGCCGGGGCCGGGTCGGTGTAGTCATCTGCGGGGACGTAGATGGCCTGCATCGAGGTGATCGAGTGGCCCTTGGTGGACGTGATGCGCTCCTGGAGGAGGCCCATCTCGTCTGCCAGGTTGGGCTGGTAGCCCACGGCCGACGGCATGCGGCCGAGGAGGGTGGAAACCTCGGAGCCTGCCTGGGTGAAGCGGAAGATGTTGTCGATGAAGAGCAGCACGTCCTGGTTCTGCACATCGCGGAAGTACTCCGCCATGGTCAGGGCGGACAGCGCCACGCGCAGACGCGTTCCCGGCGGCTCATCCATCTGGCCGAACACAAGGGCGGTGTCCTTGAGGACGCCTGCCTCTTCCATTTCAACCCAGAGGTCGTTACCTTCACGGGTACGCTCGCCGACACCGGCGAACACCGAGGTGCCGCCGAAGTTGCGGGCAACACGGGTGATCATTTCCTGGATCAGCACGGTCTTGCCGACGCCCGCACCACCGAACAGACCGATCTTGCCACCCTTGATGTACGGGGTGAGAAGGTCGATGACCTTGATGCCGGTTTCCATCATCTCGGTGGAACCCTCAAGCGTCGCGAAGGCGGGAGCCTTGCGGTGGATGGGCCAGCGCTCGTTGATCTCGAGTTCCGACTCAACCACGTCCAGCGGCTGTCCGAGGACGTTGAAAATGTGTCCCTTGACGACGTCGCCGACAGGCACGGAGATGGGGGCACCCGAGTCCACCACGGCGGTGCCGCGGACGAGTCCGTCGGTTGCCTGCAGGGAGATGGCGCGAATGACGTTGTCGCCGAGGTGCAGCGCAACCTCGAAGGTGATCGTCTTGGTCTCACCGTTGAGAGTAATCTCGGTGGTGAGTGCGTTGTAAATCGAGGGGATTGCGTCAGCCGGGAATTCGACGTCGACAACCGGGCCAATAACACGTGCAATACGGCCGGTAGCACCGGTCGTCGCGGCTACGTGTTCGGTAGCAGTGGCAGTCATCTCTCTCACTTCACTCAGTAGATGGCGTTGGGGTTAAGTTTACTTTGGTGCAGGTACAGCTGGTTCCGGACTCGGGGAGGCTAGGACGCGTTCAACGCGTCGGCACCGGCCACGATTTCGGAAAGCTCCTGCGTAATTTCAGCCTGGCGGGCGGTGTTGCGCAGACGCGTGAACTTCTTGATGAGCTCCGTGGCGTTGTCGCCGGCGGACTTCATTGCCCGCTGGCGGGCAGCGAGTTCCGAAGCTGCTGCCTGCAGCATCGCGGCGAAGATGCGTGATTCGATGTAGCGCGGCAGCAGAGCGTCGAGAACCTGCTCCGTCTCCGGCTCGAATTCGTAGAGCGGCAGGAGGTCCGATTCGGACGCGGCCTGCTCTTCGACAACCTCGAGCGGGAGAAGACGGACAACCGTCGGCTCCTGGGTGACCATGGACTTGAAGCGGGTGTAGACGACATGGATCTCGTCGACGCCGCCCTCGGCGTAGTCCGTCGCAAAGTCCGTCAGCAGTGCCTCGCCGATTTCCTGCGCGGTGGCAAACTCCGGTGCGTCCGTGCCGCCGGTCCAGACGCGCCCGTAGGGACGGTTCCGGAAGTCGAAGTAGGCCTGCGCCTTGCGGCCGACCAGGTAAAACTTGACTTCCTTGCCTTCCTCGACGAGCAGTTCGTTGAGGCCTTCCGCCTGCTTGAGCACGCTCGCGGAGTACGAACCTGCAAGGCCACGGTCCGAGGTGATTACCAGGACGGCGGCCCGGCGGATCTGCTCCGGCTCGGTGGTCAGCGGGTGGTCGATTTCGCTCTGGCTTGCGACAGCAGAAACGGCACGCGTGATGGCGTTTGCGTAAGGCAGTGAAGCTGCTACGCGTGCTCGGGCCTTCCCGATGCGCGAGGTAGCGATCAGTTCCATCGCCTTGAAGATCTTGCGCATCGACGTCGTCGAGCTGATCTTCTGGCGGTAGACCCGGATCTGGGCTCCCATACTTATCCTTTCCTAAGATCCCGTTGGCCGGGACTGCCGGAACCCGGTGGGGTTCCGGCAGTCCCTGCCAGCGAAACTAGCGCTTCTGCTTGACGATTTTTTCCTGGTCGACCTGTGCCTCGTCGATGGCGGCGTGCTCTTCGTGCCCCGCACCAACCAGGTGGTTGTCTCCCTCGCCGAAGAAGCCCTTCTTGAAGTCCACGATCGCGGTCTTCAGTGCTTCTGCAGTGTCATCGCTCATGACGTTGGTCTGGGCCAGCGTCGTCAGGATGGAGGACTTGTGCTTGAGGTGCTCCAAGAACTCGGTCTCGAAGCGGCTGATGTCCTCAACCGGAACGTTGTCGAGGTGCCCGTTGGTGCCGGCCCAGATGGAGACGACCTGGTTCTCAACCGGGAACGGTGAGTACTGGCCCTGCTTGAGCAGTTCCATCAGGCGGGCACCACGGGTCAGCTGCTGGCGCGATGCGGCGTCGAGGTCCGACGCGAACATTGCGAATGCCTGCATGTCGCGGTACTGGGCCAGTTCCAGCTTCAAGGTACCTGAGACCTTCTTCATGGACTTGACCTGGGCGGCGCCACCAACGCGAGAAACGGACACACCCACGTCGACGGCCGGACGCTGGTTGGCGTTGAAGAGGTCCGACTGCAGGAAGATCTGGCCATCGGTGATGGAGATCACGTTGGTCGGGATGTAGGCGGAGACGTCGTTTGCCTTGGTCTCGATGAGCGGCAGGCCGGTCATCGAACCTGCACCGAGTTCGTCGGAGAGCTTGGCACAACGCTCCAGCAGGCGGGAGTGCAAGTAGAACACGTCGCCCGGGTAGGCTTCGCGTCCCGGCGGGCGGCGGAGCAGCAGCGACACTGCACGGTAGGCCTCAGCCTGCTTGGAGAGGTCATCAAACACGATGAGGACGTGCTTGCCGCCGTACATCCAGTGCTGGCCGATTGCCGAACCGGCGTACGGTGCCAGGTACTTGAAGCCTGCGGGGTCGGAGGCGGGGAAGCCACGATGGTCGTGTACTCCAGTGCGCCGTTGTCCTCGAGGGTCTGACGGACAGCCGCGATGGTGGATGCCTTCTGGCCGATGGCCACGTAGATGCAGCGCACCTGCTTGTTGACATCGCCGGAGGCCCAGTTGGCCTTCTGGTTGATGATCGTGTCGATCGCGATTGCCGACTTGCCAGTCTGTCGGTCACCAATGATCAGCTGTCGCTGGCCGCGGCCGATCGGAATCATGGCATCGATAGCCTTGAGGCCGGTCTGCATCGGCTCGTGGACCGACTTGCGCTGGGTCACGCCGGGCGCCTGGAGTTCCAGTGCACGGGTGGTCTCGGCCTTGATCTCGCCAAGGTCGTCGATGGGCTCGCCCAGCGGGTCGACTACGCGGCCGAGGAAGGCGTCGCCCACCGGCACGGACAGAACCTGTCCGGTGCGGTGAACTTCCTGGCCCTCTTCGATGCCGGTGAAGTCACCGAGGATGATGACGCCGATTTCGCGGATGTCGAGGTTCTGGGCCAGGCCCAGAGTGCCGTCTTCGAAGCGAAGCAGCTCGTTCGCCATGACCGAGGGAAGGCCCTCAACACGGGCGATGCCGTCACCTGCGGTTGTTACACGGCCGACCTCTACGCGCTCTGCGTTTCCGGGTTCGTAGGACGCCGCGAACTCGTTCAACGCATTACGGACGTCGTCGGCGTTGATGGTCAATTCGGCCATCTGCAGTCCCTGCTCTCCTGTTTTCGTGATCATCGTTGCTCACGATGACCGGGGTTTTATCAGTTAAGTTGTGCTTGTCCGGCTTGCTAGGCAAGCTGACGGTGAAGCTGGCCCAGACGGGCAAGAACCGAAGCGTCAACCACTTCGTCACCCACCTGGATCCGGATGCCACCGATGAGTGCCGGGTCAACGTTCATGTTGATCTTGAGCTCCCGCCCGTAAAGGGCATTCAGCCCCGCCTGCAGGCGGCTGGTCTGCGTTCCCGTCAGCGGACGGGTGACACTGACCGTGGCAATCCAGCGCTGCTGGCGCTTGGCTGCAAGCTCGGCGAAGCGACGGACGAGCTTGGTCGCCTTGAGGCCACGCGGCTGCGAAACTGCCTGTCCAATCAGGACTTTCGCTTCCTCGCTGGCACTGGGTACGAGCCTTTCGGCGAGGGCAACCTTGGCAGCCGGGCTCGCCTGGGGTTCGGACACAGCACGCTGGACCTCGTGGTTGGACTCCACAGCCTGGTTGAAGGAGAACAGATCGTTCTCCAGCGCTTCCAGGCCGGTGATTCCTGAGGCAGAGACGGCAGACTTGTTCTCAGCAACTGCGATGACCACCGAAGCGGCAAGAGTCTCGAGTGCATCGCCGATATCCCGGGCGGAAGCCCAGCGCGAGCCGGCCAGTCCGCTCGCGATTTCCACAGCATCCGCGGAGACTTTCCCGCTGAAGAGCTGCTTGATAAGCGCTGACTTTTCGTCGCCGCTGCGGGACGGGTCAGTCAGGGCGCGGCGCAAGCCAGCCGAGCTGTCCACCGTTCCCAGGATTCCGAAGAGTTCCTTAGCCAACTGCAGCGAGGCAAAAGGAAGCTTGGCTTCCAGCGCCACCAGCGCCGCGGTCAGCGATTCGCTCGATACACCTGCCATTACTTAGCTGCACCTGCGTTCTGGTTCTCCAGATCTGCCAGGAAGCGGTCAACCACACGGGCCGAACGCGCGTCATCCTCAAGCGACTCGCCGACAATGCGGCCAGCCAGCGTGGTGGCAAGGGTGCCCACCTCCGTGCGGAGCGACACAACGGCCGCCTGACGCTCGGACTGGATCGCCGCGTGAGCCTGCGCCGTGATGCGGGCAGACTCTACAGCTGCCTTCTCCTTCAGGTCCGCAAGGATCTGAGCGCCTTCGGCACGGGCTTCCTCGCGGATGCGGTTTGCCTCGGCACGGGCATCGGTGAGCTGCTGCTTGTACTCTTCGAGTGCAGCGGAAGCCTCTGCCTGTGCCTTTTCAGCCTTGGCGATGCCGCCTTCAATGGCCTCAGCACGCTCTGCGAAGGTCTTCTCGAACATCGGGACAACGTACTTGACCACGATGAACATAAGAACAGCAAAGCCGGCGAAGACGACAAGCATTTCCCAGGGATTGGGAACCAGAGGGTTGGCGCCCTCCGTGGCGGCTGAGATGATCAGCTGATTCATAATTCACCCGTCCTTATCTACTCGGTTCTGGATGTTCGCTTAGTTCTAAAGATCAGACTAGAGAACGAAGGCGAAGACCAGGCCGAGGATGGCGAGGGCTTCAGTCAGCGCGAGGCCGAGGAATGCGATCGGCTGGAGAACACGCTGTGCCTCCGGCTGACGTGCGACGCCGTTGATGTAAGCGGCGAACACGAGACCAACACCGATACCACCGCCGATTGCGGACAGACCGTAACCTACGAGGTTGAGATTGCCTTCCATTTTATTCCTTTCAAGATGCCATCTGTGTGGCAGGTTGTTTGGTGTGCTTCATCCCCGTGAGGGGAAGTTTGTGGGGTGCCTAGTGGCTGTCCGCGTGCAGCGCGCCTTCAATGTAGATGGCGGTCAGCAGGGTGAACACGTAGGCCTGCAGCGCCATGATCAGCGCTTCCAGCATGTACATGGCAATCGCGCCGCCGAGGACGAGGACCGACGTGCCCTTCAGGAGGATGTTCTCCTGCATGACGAGGAACTCGATGCCGGAGCCGGCGATCATCACGATCAGGTGGCCGGCCAGCATGGTCGCGAACAGACGGAGGCTGTGCGTGACGGGGCGGACCAGGAAGTTGGAGATGATCTCGATCGGAATGACGATCGGAAGAATGTAGACCGGAACTCCGGTCGGCACGGTGGCCAGCTTGAAGTACTTCAGGCCGTTCTTCTTGATGCCGATGGCGATCCAGGTGACGTACACGATTCCGGCGAGCACATAGGCGCCGCCGACGTGCGAGAAGCTCGGAAGCTGGATCAGCGGAATGGCGCCGTAGATGTTGTTCACCAGGATAAAGAAGAACAGGGTGAACAGCAGCGGGACGTACTTCATGAAGTCTTTGCCGCCGATGATGTCCTTGGCGATGCCGTTGCGGACGAAGCCATAGGCGGCTTCGCCGGCGAACTGCAGTTTGCCGGGAACAAGCTGGCCCTTACGGGCAGCTAGCAGAAAGAATGTGGCGATAATAACGACCGAAAGGATTACCAGCAGCATCTGCTTGGAGAATCCGTCGGCCGCCCCCACGGCACGATTGCCGGCAGGTGCATTTCTTCAATTCCAGGAGGCGTAAAAGTTCCTGAATCTTGGGCCGGGAGCGCAAGCGCGATCAACGCGTTTCCTCTCTGCAGTGTCCATCATTGGGCGTTGGTAGGTGAAAGGCGGCGTTGCGGCCGGCCTCTCCCCTGTGAAGTTATTTGGCATTACTGATCCTCGTCCTTGGACGGGCCACGTGCAGCATTGTCCCCGCCAGCAAAATTGTTCGGGCTGGTGAGGCCGTGCATATGAGAAAGATAGAACCCTCCCGCGGCTCCCAGCAGGGCGCCTGCGAGCACAATCCAGCGGGTTCCCCACAGATTATCCAGACCCCACCCTATCAAACTCCAGACGAGGATTCCGCCAATAATGTAGCTGAAGACGGCGATGCCGGCGTTGTATCCGCCGTCGGCTCCGTCGCCGGAAACACCGGGGTGCCGGCACGTCTTTCAGGGGTGACAGGCTTGTTTTTCGGGCGGACTTTGCGGCTAAACATGGGTGCCGCCTTCCGGGGTCTCGGGGTCGTTGTAGAGCTGGAGCCGGGCCTTGCTGAATCCATAGATCTCGGCGGCCTGCCACAGGACCACGGTCACGACGGCGCCGGCCAGGAACCAGCGGCCGCTCAGCCACTCGGGACTGCCGATGGCAAACAGGACGACGGCGAAGCCGACAACCTTGATGAAGTACGTGGCCGCGAACAGACCGATGGCACCGGAGGAATGGTTCCGGCCGCCGAAGTGGCCCACCAGGAGGCTGATCGCGAAGAAGGCCATCACCAGGGCCCCGCCGAAGAGGGATGAAAGCGCAGCCTCCGCGCCGTCGAGCAGCAGCGCCGCCAGAGCGGTGAGCAGCAGGGCTCCGCCGCCAACGGCCGAACTGATGGCCAGCAGGCGCAGCCACAAGGATTTTGTGGGTCCTGAGACACCAACGGGTCCGGCGCCGGACACGGGTCCGGGTTCGGCGTTGGAGGTCATAGGATCCCAATCGTCGAGGAGGTGGCTGCTGTTCAGAAGTGGCGGGCGTCAACCCGCACCTGAATTCTACACGAGATAGAACATAACCCGGCCCGCGGCCGGGTCTGGCGCGGCTTGGCGCTTACGACGCCGGCACCCGGGTGACCTTCTGCCGGCGCCGGAAGCGCCGGATCAGGTCCGGGGAGGCAAGGTAGAGCGCCAGCACGGCCAGGCTCCCGGCGGCGCACAGCACCACGACGGGCAACGGTGCCGTGGCTGCGATGAAGCCTAGGACAATCACTGCGGCGGTGCAGGCCGAGACCGTGGCGGCCGACTGCAGGTGTGAAAAGCCGACGTCGGTCAGGCGCTGGTAGACGTGCTCCCGGTGGGATGCGTACCAGCGTTCGCCGGCCTTGATCCGGCGCAGCAGGGTATAGCCGGTGTCCGCCAGGTAGACCAGGAGCGGCGTCAGGAGGTACTCGACGTAGACGCCGCTCAGGAACCCGGCCACCGCCAGGGCAGCAGCCGAGGCGCCGAGGAGATAGCTGCCGACGTCGCCGAGGAACACCGAGCCCCGGGAAAGGTTCCAGGGCAGGAATCCCAGGAAGGCCATGGCCAGCACGGCGCCGCCGGCGGTAAGCCACTGCTGCCCGGCCAGTACACCGGCCGCCGCGTAGGCGCCGCCGGTCAGGATTCCGTGGAAACTGGAAATGCCGTTAATGCCGTCCATGAAGTTGGCAATGTTGATGTAGGCCGCGATGGCCACGGCGGCCAGCGGCAGCCACCAGAAGGACTGGCCGGTGAGGACCAGCAGCGCCGACGACCCGGCAACACCGATCCCCAGCTGCGCGGCGGCGCGGCCGCGGATGGAGAGGCCCCGGAGGTCTTCGATCCATCCCACGGCCGCGCTGGCGCCGATCACCGCAAAAACCACGAGGAACACTGACCGGTCCACCGTCACCGCCCCCAGCAGGATGGCGGCCGCGTATCCGATGGCGGTGGCCAGGGAAACGGCCACGCCCATGCCGCGGATGGTGGTCCGGCTGTGGGAGGACCTGGCCGACGGAACGTCGACGACGCCCATCCTGACCAGCCACGGCTTGACCGCAAACGGCAGCAGGATGCTCGCAAGAAGGGTGATGCCGGCAGCGAGGAACAAGGGCGTCACGACGCGGCCGCCCTGATGCTCTCGCCCGGTTCATCCGCCTCGTCGTCGGGGATGGACTCGATGTCCAGGCCCTGCTCGGCCTCGCAGCGGGCCAGCCAGACATTGAGGTCCAGCCCGGCGGGGTCCTGTTCGTGGGCCCGGGTGTGCGAAATCTTGGGATGCAGGGGCCGCTCGTCCAGCTCGCCGGTTCCCACGAGTTCCTCGTGGAGCTTCTCGCCGGGCCGAAGCCCGGTGTAGATGATGTCGACCTTCTTGCCGGACATCGCGATCATGCGCTGGGCGACGTCCAGAATCTTGACCGGCTCGCCCATGTCCAGGATCATGACTTCGCCGCCCCGGCCGATCGCACCGGCCTGGATGACCAATTGGCAGGCCTCCGGGATGGTCATGAAGAAACGGGTGACATCGGGGTCCGTCACCGTCACCGGACCGCCCACGCGGATCTGTTCCGTGAACAGCGGCAGCATGGAACCGCGGCTTCCCATCACGTTGCCGAACCTGACGGAGACGAATTTGCGGCCCGTCTGGCCTGCCATCCACGCGGCAAGCTTCTCGGCGACGCGCTTGGAATGGCCGAGCGCCGTCGTCGGGTTGGCCGCCTTGTCCGTGGAGATATTCACGAAGTGGGAAACGCCGCTGCGCTCGGCCGCGCGCAGGACGTTGAGGGTGCCCAGGACGTTGGTCTTCCAGGCCTCCACCGGATATTGCTGCAGCAACGGAGCGTGTTTGAGGGCGGCGGCGTGGAACACCACCTCCGGGCAGCGGTCCTGGAAGATCTCCTGCAGGGCGGCGCCGTCGCGGATGCTGGCCAGGACGGTGTCGCGGCCGGCGAGGAGTCCCCGTCCGGTGATGGAGATCTGGGTTTGCTGCAGCCCTGTTTCGTCATGGTCGAGCATGATGAGTTCCGCGGGAGAGAACTGGACGATCTGCCGGCACAGCTCGGAGCCGATGGAGCCGCCGGCGCCGGTGACCAGGACGCGTTTGCCCTTGATGTAGCCCGCAATCTCGTCGACCTTGATGTCCACCGGCCGTCGCCCGATCAGGTCCTCGACCGCCACGTCACGGAAATCGGAGAAACCTTCGGGTGCGCCGCGGCCAGCATGTCCCGGAGCGGCGGCAGGACCAGCACCCTGACGTTCAGCCCGGCAACGGCGTCGGAGATCCGGCGGACAACGGCTGCCTCGACGTTGGCGAAGGCCAGCACCAGCACGGTGGCGCGGGTGCGCCGGATGAGGGCAGGGAGGTCGTCGCCGCGGCCCAGGACCTGGACGCCGGATAGCCGCAGGTGCTTCTTGCCGGGATCGTCGTCGATCAGGCCCACCGGGAAATACGGCGAATCGGAGTCCTGCAGCATGCGGGTCAGGAGGAGTTGCCCAGGAAGCCCGCACCGTAGATCAGGGTGTTCTGGGCGCCCTCGCCGGGGCGGTTCTTGCCCTCGACATAAAGCCTCTTGGCGTAGCGGGCGGCTCCCATAAAGAGGCAGGCGAACGGGAACGCGATGAGCCCGACGCTGCGGCCGATGCCGATGGCCTCATAGAGCACCAGCAGGCTCAGGGTGATGGAGGCGGCCACAATCACGGTGACAAAGACGAGGGCCTTGGCCTCCTGGAAGCTGCCGAAGGGATACCTGCCGCGGTACAGCGCCAGCGCATAGCCGGCCGCGGCCTGCACAACGATGGCAATGGCCATGATGATCATGGCACTGACAAGCTGTTCCTCCCGGATGCCCATTTCGTAGCGCAGCAGCAGGGCAAGGATGATGGCCACGACCCAGGACATCGAGTCGAGGAACAGCTGGATCCAGATCCAGAGCGGAGGCTTCTTCTCGTCCGGTGCCGCGGCAGGTTCGCGCGCTTCAGATTTTGTAGTCAACAGAGATTGCAACCGACTTCCACTACCACGGCGGCCATGCGCCTGTTTCAAAATTTACCCGCCGTGCAACTGTCGGACGGCACCCGGGTCTCAGACGATACTAATAGGTATCGCGCCGGCAACCCGGGTCCGCGTCGTGCACGAGGGTGGTTTACCCGGATCGGGGCCTGGGTCAGCCCTGATCCCCGGCCGCCGCCGGGGGCACCGGAGGCATGGGTTGCCAGTTGGAATCGGCGAGGATGCCGCGCGATTCGCGCCAGCCCTGCCACAGGGCGCCGGTCCCCTTCAGGCGGCGTTCAACCAGCACCAGGCGCACAATCTCCTTCAGATACGTCAGGGCCGTGCCGGCCCCGAATCCGAACCGGTTGTACTTGCCGTGGACGCGCAAGTACTGCGCCACGTGGCCGCGGTTCCGCATCACGTAGCGGCGGCTCAGGTCTGACGAATCGTTGAGGTGGCGCACGCCCAGATCCACCTGGCGCTGGGCCCGGACCTTCTTGATGACAAAAGCGTTGACGTAGACCACCGGGGTCTGCTGCGCCGCCAGCCAGCCGTAGATCAGGTCGTCCCAGGTGATAAAGAACCGCGGGTCCGGCAGCCCGATGTTGCGGGCCAGGGACGCTTTGATCAGCATGCCTTCGAAGTTTCCGACGTTGGTGCGGAAAACGTCGGATTTGCGGAACACGTCGCCGGTGACGGGCAGGAACACGCCGAGGGCTTCGACAAAGTGGTGCTGCCAGAAGAACGGCTTGCCGGCGGCGTCGTAGCGGCGGCCGATCATGCACGAGTAGTCCGGCGTGAACTTATCGAGCGCTTCGACCGCCCCGGGGAGCACCTCGACGTCGTCGTCCATAAGCCACAGCCACTCGGCGCCGGCGCCGAGGGCGAGCTCCACGCCGCGGGAGAAACCGCCGGAGCCGCCCACATTCGCGGACAGGCGTTCGTAGTGGATCGGCACTCCGCCGGCGGCAACGGCGCGTGCCACCACGTCAGCGGTGTGGTCGTCGCTGGCGTTGTCCACCACCACGATCCGGTCCGGACGCGTGCTCAGGCGGCTGAAGGACTCGAGCAGGTTCTGCAGGAAGTCGGCCCGGTTGTAGGTGACGACGACGGCAAACAGGTTTTTCATGTCCGGCCTAGCTGTTGGTGGACATGAGCTGGGCCGGTGAGCCGAAGCCCTTTCCGCGGAACCCGGTGGAATAGGCCCGGAACCAGTGCGCGAGGCCCTTCAGGTCGCGGGTCTTCAGGAAGTAGACCGGGAAGCCGACAATGTCCGCGCCGAACCAGCGCAGGTTGCGGTATTTCCGCGTGAGGTAGCCGCGGTTGCGGAAGTAGCAGTACCGCTTGAAGTCCCCCTCGGGGATGACCGGGGTGATGAAGCCGCCGAAGACCGGCTTCATCTCGGTCCAGGTGGCGGGGTGCTGCACGGCGACGGTGGCCAGCGTGCCGTACTTGAGGCCTGCCTTCTTGACCCGCGAGAGGAAATCGACTTCATCGCCGCGGATGAAGAACTTCACGTCGGGGATTCCGATCTTGTAGAAGACTTCCGTGCGGATCAGTGCGCCGTTGAAGAAGTGCACCATGTCCGGGAGGTAGCCCATGGGCGCCAGCCGGGTGCGGTCGTTGGTCAGCAGCCCGTTGATCCGGAAGTTGAAGGAGAGCCTGTTGGGGTCGGCAGTGGCGGCGACAAGCGGGCTCACGATATCGAGCTGATGCTCCTCGGCGGCGGAGAGCAGTTCGGCGAGGCAGCTTGCATCCTCGGGGTGGCCGTCATCATCCATCATCCAGATCCACTCCGCGCCGCTGGCCATGGCAGCCAGGATCGCGTAGGCGAATCCCCGGCACCGCCGAGGTTCGCCTCGGAGCGCAGGTAGTTGATGTTGTTGCCGCCGGCGCTGACAACGTCCGTGGCCGGGACGGTGCCCGAGTCCACGAGCGCGATCGAGTGGATGGGGGCCGTCTGTTCGGCCAGCCCCTTGAGGAGGAGGGCCAGTTCCTCATGGCGGTCAAAGGTTACGGCCGCGACGGCGACTTTGGGCTGCATGTCAGTTCCTCGGGGAATCGTCGACGGCGGGCGTTTCGGCGGTTTCGGGGTTTCGGCGGTTTCAGCGGACTCGGGCGTTTCAGGCGGTTCGACGGCGGACGGCTCCTCGCCGACGCCCAGCACGCCCGGGACAACTTCGCGGAGCCGCTCCAGGCTGATGGCGCCCTGGCGGACCACCCGCAGCGGAACGGCGGTGGCATCAACGATGGTGGACGGCAGGGCCTCGGCACCCTCGGCCGGGCGGAGCCCGCCTTCGAGGTAGACCTCCACCGATTCGGCAAGCTGGGCTTCGGCGTCGGCCGCGGTCTGCGCCGCCGCCTGGCCCGTGCGGTTTGCCGAGGAGACGGCCAGCGGCCCGGTGAGCGTGAGCAGGTCCTGGGCGACGTCGTCGGCCGGGATCCGCAGGGCGACGGTGCCCTTGGTTTCACCGAGGTCCCAGTCAAGGGACGGCTGGGCGTGCAGGATCAGCGTCAGTCCCCGGGCCAGAAGGCCTCGGCCAGGCGGCGCGCCTCGGCCGGGACGTCCGTGGCGAGTCCGTCCAGCGCGTTGAGCCTGGGGATGAGGACGGGCGGCGGCATCTTGCGGCTGCGGCCCTTCGACGCCAGCAGCAGGGTCACGGCGAGGGGGAGAACGCGTCGGCGGCGATCCCGTACACGGTGTCCGTCGGGAAGACCACGCACTTGTGCTCCCGGATGGCCCGCTGGGCATGTTCAAGTCCGGCAGCGCGTTGCTCGGCCGCCGTGCAATCGTAGCTAGTGGTCACTGGCCCATTCTTTCATCACTTCGTGGGTTGCCCGGCCAACGCTCAGGCGGCCGGCCCGGCCAGGACGGCACTCGTGGCCCGGTCCTTGCCGTTGAGGTCGCGGTGCGTGGTCACGGCGTCCCACAGCCCGGAACGCTCCAGCATGGCGGCGATCCATCCGGCCTGGACTTCGGCGTGTTCCATCACGAAGTACCCTCCGGGGACCAGCAGCCGGGCCGCGGAGGCGGCCGCCGCCGTCGGAAGTTCCATGCCGTCCGCTCCCCGCCGTACAGCGCCTCGGGCGGATCGTGCAGCGCCACCTCGGGTTCGTTGGGGATGGCTTCGGCGGGGATGTACGGCGGATTGGAGACGACGACGTCGAACGTCCCGTTGTGCCCCGGCAAGGCATCGCGCAGGTCGCCTCGGACGAGGTGGACGCCGAGCGGCAGCAGGTTCCTGGCGGCCCAGGCGTGCGCAAATTCGCTGAACTCGACGGCGTGGACCTCCGCGCCGGGGACCTCGTGCGCGATCGATCCCGCGATGGCCCCGGACCCGGTGCCAAGATCCACCACCTTCGGATGCGAAATGCCCTGCAGCCGGTCAGTTTCTTTGAGCCGGTCAATCACCAGCTGGACCACGGATTCCGTTTCCGGCCGGGGAATGAAGACTCCCGGTCCGACGGCCAGTTCCAGGTAGCGGAAATGCGCGACGCCGGTGATGTGCTGCAGCGGTATGCGCCGGGCCCGTTCGGCGATGAGATCCTGGTACCCCTCCGGTGCCGGCGTGTCGCCCAGCATAAGGGCGCGCAGCCGGCCGAGCCCGACGCCGAGGAGGTGCTCGGCCAGGAGTTCGGCGTCGATCCGGGGACTCGGGACACCGGCGGCGGCGAGGGTGGAGGTGGCCTCGCGGACCGCGTCCGCGAGGCTCGGCCCTGTTCCTTCTGTCATCACGACGGCGGCCGGACTAGTCGCCGATGGCGTCGAGCCGGGCCTGTTCGTCCAACTCGATGGCCGACTGGATGACCGGCTCCAGGTCGCCGTTCATGACCTGGTCCAGGTTGTAGGCCTTGTAGCCGGTGCGGTGGTCCGCGATCCGGTTTTCCGGGTAGTTGTAGGTCCGGATGCGCTCCGAGCGGTCCATGGTGCGGATCTGCGACTTGCGCTGGGCCGAGTTCTCGGCGTCGATCTGTTCCTGCTGGTGCGCCAGGATGCGGGCGCGGAGGACGCGCATGCCGGCCTCGCGGTTCTGCAGCTGCGACTTCTCGTTCTGCATGGCCACCACGATGCCGGTGGGAAGGTGGGTGATCCGGACGGCGGAGTCCGTGGTGTTCACGGACTGGCCGCCGGGGCCGGAGGAACGGTACACGTCGATTTTCAGGTCGTTCTGGTTGATCTCGAGTTCTTCGGGCTCGTCCACTTCCGGGAGCACCAGCACGCCGGCGGCCGAGGTGTGGATACGGCCCTGGGATTCCGTCACGGGCACACGCTGCACCCGGTGCACGCCGCCTTCGAACTTAAGCCGTGCGTAGACCCCTCGGCAGGATCGTTCGAGGTGCCCTTGATGGCCACCTGGACATCCTTGTAGCCGCCCAGGTCGGATTCGTTGGCGGAGATCATCTCGGTCTTCCAGCCGCGGGATTCCGCGTACCGGGTGTACATGCGCAGCAGGTCGGCCGCGAACAGGGCAGCCTCGTCGCCGCCTTCGCCGCCCTTGACTTCGAGGATCACGTTGCGAGCGTCGTCCGGATCGCGGGGAATCAGGAGCCGGCGCAGCTTCGCCGCAGCAGTATCCAGCGCAGCCTCAAGCTCGGGCACCTCCGCGGCAAACTCAGGGTCCTCGGCCGCCATTTCCTTGGCAGCCGCCAGGTCATCCTGAAGGCCGTGCCAGGCATGGTAGGCCTCAACGATGCCATTAAGCTGAGCCGAGCGCCGCCCCAACTTCCGGGCAAGCTTCTGGTCAGCGTAGACAGCAGGATCCCCAAGCTGCGCCTGGATAGCATCATGCTCATCCAACAGGCCCTGTACGGACTCAAACATTTTCAAAACCTCTTTCGACTCTTACAAGTCTAGTTACTGCAACGCGGGGTCACTTACCGCCCATGCCAACGGCCCTGACGGGCGCTAAGTGACCCCGCGTTGCTTTTGAAGCGGAGGAACCGGTTAAAGCAACAACCGCTCGAGAAATTGGCGGCCGGGGAGTGGCTTCGGGCCTGCCGTAGCCGGGTGGCTCACGATCGCAGATCGTGGGCCACCCGGCGGAGGGCGGGACCGCCAATTTTTCGAGCGGTGAGCTCAGCTACTTGTCGTTATCGGACTTCGCACCAAGCGTCGTCTTCTGCACCTGCATGAGGAACTCGACGTTGCTCTGGGTCTCCCGGATCTTGTTCGTCAGCAGTTCAAGGCTCTGCTGCGTTTCGAGTCCGGAGAGGACGCGGCGCAGCTTCCACATGATCTTGACTTCCTCGGCGGACAGCAGGTTCTCTTCGCGGCGCGTGCCGGACGCGTTGACGTCCACGGCCGGGAAGATGCGCTTGTCAGCCAGCTGGCGGGACAGGCGCAGTTCCATGTTGCCGGTGCCCTTGAACTCTTCGAAGATGACCTCGTCCATCTTGGAGCCGGTCTCGACGAGCGCGGTGGCCAGGATGGTGAGCGAGCCGCCGTTTTCGATGTTGCGGGCTGCACCGAAGAAGCGCTTCGGCGGGTAGAGCGCGGCCGAGTCGACGCCACCGGACAGGATGCGGCCGGAAGCCGGTGCCGCCAGGTTGTAGGCGCGGCCCAGGCGGGTCATGGAGTCGAGCAGCACCACAACGTCCATGCCCATCTCCACGAGGCGCTTGGCGCGTTCGATGGAGAGCTCGGCCACGGTGGTGTGGTCGTCGGCGGGACGGTCGAAGGTGGAGGCAATGACCTCACCCTTGACGGTGCGCTGCATGTCCGTAACTTCTTCGGGACGTTCGTCAACGAGCACCATCATGAGGTGGACCTCAGGATTGTTGGTGGTGATGGCGTTGGCGATGGACTGCAGGATGAGCGTCTTGCCGGCCTTCGGCGGCGAAACGATCAGGCCGCGCTGGCCCTTGCCGATCGGGGCAACCAGGTCGATGACGCGGGGGCCGATCTTCTTCGGGTCCGTCTCGAGGCGCAGGCGCTCGGAGGGGTACAGCGGGACGAGCTTCGCGAATTCGACGCGGTCCTTGAGTTCCTCGGGGGTCTTGCCGTTGACCGAGGTGACGCGGACCAGTGCGTTGAACTTCTGGCGGGCGGACTGCTGCTGGTTCCCCTGCTGGGATTCCCCTTCACGCGGTGCACGGATGGCACCGACCACGGCGTCGCCCTTGCGCAGGTTGTACTTCTTGACCTGGGCGAGGGACACGTAGACGTCGTTCGGCCCCGGCAGGTAGCCGGAGGTGCGGATGAACGCGTAGTTCTCCAGCACGTCCAGGATGCCAGCGACGGGCAGCAGGACGTCGTCCTCGGTGACCTCGACGTCGTCGACGTCCGGTCCCTGGGCGCGTCCCCGACGGCGGTCGTTGCGGTCGCGGAAGCGGTCGTTGCGGGAGGTGTTGTCGCGGCTGTCCTGCCCGCCGGAGCGGTCGGAACGGTCGTTGCGGTCGCGCCGGTTGCGGCGGTTCCGGCGGCTTCCGCCGTCGCTGTCATCGTTGTCGCGGTTGTCGCGGGCGTTGTCGCGGCCGCCGGCAGCTTCGTCGCGGCCGCCGCGGGTGCGGGTGTTCTCGCGGCGCTGGCCGTCTTCGCTGCCCTGTTCAGCCTGGCGCTGTTCGGTGCGCTGTTCGGTGCGCTGTTCCGTGCGCTCGGCCTGGCGCTGATCGCCGGAGGCCTGCTCGGAAGGAGCCTCGGCGGGTGCGGCCTGTTCGGCCACTTCGCCGCGGCGGCGGTTGCGGGTGCGCGGCTGGCGGGTGCGTTCGCCGCCCTCCGCCGAAACGGCAGAACCAGCAGCGGCAGAACCGGTTTCGGCAGCGCCGGCCTCGGCGGGAGCCGCGGGGGCCTCTGCCGGAGCGGCCGTTGCCTCGGCGGCGGGGGCCGTGATGACGCCATCGCTGCCGGCGCGGCGGCTGCGGCCGCGTCCACGGGCACGCGGGTTTTCCTGGGCCGGGGCCTCAGAGTCGGTGGCAGTCGCTGCAGCGGGTGCAGCAGCCGGAGCCGCGGACTGGGAGACGGTGCCGTTGTCGGTCGCCTTGTCAGCAGCGCGGGCCGGAGCCTTGCTCACGGGAGTTCCGGCGCGGTGGGCGGAAATGGCGGTCACCAGATCGCCCTTCCGCATCCGGGAGCCGCCGGAAATCCCCAGCTGGCTGGCAAGAGCCTGGAGCTGGGCGAGCTTGAGGCCGGCGAGGCCACTGCTCTTGGCGGGTGCTGCCGTTGACGATCCGGCAGCAGAAGATGATGTTTCCACAGCTGAAGACAGCTCAGTGGTTTCGGTCACGAAGGATCCTTCCCCCTCGACGGCGTCCAGGCTAGGAGCTGGACGCGATGATTTTGATCCGGGCTGCAGTTCAGATCTGCAGCCGCGATTTCGGCCTTGCCGGATGGATATTGGCCGACACGGCCGGATACTGCATTCACCTGGCGCGTTCCGGAACATAAGGAACGGCGGGCTGACGTGTCAGGGATGCAGAGATACTTTTTCTGCGGATTCCTGCGTCAGACCAAAAGCAGGTGGCACCAGAAAATATTGCGCAGTGAAAGATGAGAGAGGCAACTAGGCCAACATCGCGGTCTTATGAACGGTATTTAACCTACCGCCTGCGTGATTACCGCCGGTGCACTTCCACTTTAGCACCTTCAACGTCCACAGCCAGCTTCATCACACGCCAGCCCACGTCCGGCGTGTTGCCCGCCGTGAAGGAGCCGATGAACCCGACGGCGGCCTCGGCCTGGGCCTCTCCGTTGGCAAGGACCAGCACGGTGGGACCGGCTCCGGAGACGACGGCGGCAAAGCCGGCGCGCCGCAGCGCGGCGATCAGGTCCGCGCTGGGCCGCATGGCCTCGGCGCGATAGCTCTGGTGCAGGTAGTCCTCGGTGCCTGCCAGCAGGAATTCCGGCTTGTGCGTCAGCGCGTGGATCAGCAGGGCCGCCCGGCCGGAATTCATCGCCGCGGCGTGGTGGCCAACCGAGGCCGGCAGCAGTGCCCGCGCCGCTTCGGTGGACAGTTCAAAGTCCGGTACGGCGACCACCGGGATGACCGTGGCGGCGACCTCCGCGCACGTGCTGCTGTACTGGTCACTGTCCTGCCACGACAGCGCCAGTCCGCCGAAAATCGCGGGTGCGACGTTGTCCGGATGGCCTTCCATCTCGCTCGTCAGCTGCAGGACCCAGTCCTTGTCCCGGCGCGATGCCTCAGGGACCAGGGCGTTGGCGGCGGTGACGGCGGCCACCACGGCACTGGCCGAGGAGCCCAGCCCCCGGCCGTGCGGGTTGATGTTGTCTGCGGTGATTCGCAGGCCCTCGTGCCGGAAGCCCAGACGGTGCAGGGCCTCCGTGATGGCCTTGACCACCAGATGGCTGGCGTCGCGCGGCAGGGACTCCGCGCCTTCCCCGCTGAGCTCGAACTCCAGCTCGCCGCTGTCCAGGGTTTCCACCGTCAGGGTGTCGAACAGCGTCAGCGCCAGGCCCAGGCTGTCATATCCGGGGCCGAGGTTCGCGCTCGTGGCCGGCACGCGGACCGTCACGAACTGCCCGGCCGGAACCGCCGGCGTGTCGGCGGCGGACTCGGCCGGGATGGTGAGGGTGGTTTCCACTGTTATTATTCTTCCAGTCCCAGGGCTGTGGCCACAGTGACCACGTCGTTCGCGACCTTGACCGGCTGCACTTCGCTGCCGTCCTCGGTGCGGAGTGCCCACTGCGGATCCTTCAGGCCGTGGCCGGTGACCGTGATGACGATGGTCTTGCCGGTAGGCACTTCACCGGCAGCGTGCTTCTTGATCACTCCGGCGACGCCGGCAGCGGAGCCCGGCTCGACGAAGACGCCTTCACGGGCGGACAGCCAGCGGTGGGCGGACAGGATTTCCTCGTCGGTCACGGCCTCGATGACACCGCCGGACTCGTCGCGCGCGGCGACGGCGGTGTCCCAGGACGCGGGATTGCCGATCCGGATGGCGGTCGCGATCGTGTCCGGTTCCGTGATCGGGTGGCCGGCGACGAACGGGGCCGCGCCGGCGGCCTGGAAGCCCCACATGACCGGGGTCCGGGTGGAGACCGCGGGCAGCGTGCCGGCAGTAATGGACTCGAAGGGCGCGCAGTATTCCTTGTAGCCCTTCCAGTACGCAGTGATGTTGCCGGCGTTGCCAACCGGGAGCACGTGGAAGTCCGGAGCGTCACCGAGCGAATCGACCACCTCGAAGGCACCGGTCTTCTGGCCCTCGATCCGGGCCGGATTGACCGAGTTGACCAGGAACACCGGGTAGGACTCCCCAGCTTGCGGGCGATGTCGAGGCAGTCATCGAAGTTGCCGTCGACCTGCAGCAGGGTTGCGCCGTGCGCGATCGCCTGGCTGAGCTTCCCCATCGAGATTTTGCCTTCGGGTACCAGCACCACGCACTTGAGCCCGGCCGCGGTGGCGTACGCGGCAGCGGAGGCGGACGTGTTGCCCGTGGAGGCACACACCACGGCCTTCGCGCCGGCGGCAACCGCAGCCGTCATGGCCATGGTCATGCCGCGGTCCTTGAACGAGCCGGTCGGGTTCATCCCCTCGACCTTGAGGTACACGTCACTGCCGGTGAGTGCGGAAAGCTGCTGCGCGTAAACGAGCGGGGTGCCGCCCTCCCCAGGGTGATGACCGTCGTCTCCTCGGTCACGGGCAGACGTTCAGCGTATTCGCGGATGACGCCGCGCCATTGGTGAGCCACTTAGACTCCTTCTACCCGCAGTACGGATGTAACGGAATTGATGACGTCCAGGCCCTTGACGGCCTCGACGGTGGCTGCCAGTGCAGCCTCGCTTGCGCGGTGGGTCACGATCCGGAGTTCCGCTGATTCGATGTTGGAATCGGCGTCGCGGTGGATGGTCTGCCGCATGATTTCAATGGATACCCCGTGCTCGGCAAAGAGACGGGCGATTTTTGCCAGCACACCGGGCTGGTCGGCGACGTCCAGGCCGATGTAGTAGCTGGTGACCGCGGAGGTGATGGGCAGCGCCACAACCTGGCCGGTGGTGGTCTCTGCGCGGCCGGGGCCGCCCAGGACGATGCTGCGGGCAGCGGAGATGAGGTCGCCCATCACGGCGGAGGCGGTGGGTTTGCCGCCGGCGCCCTGGCCGTAGAACATCAGCTCGCCTGCGTTTTCGGCCTCGACGAAGACGGCGTTGAAGGCGCCGTGGACGGCTGCCAGCGGGTGTTCGCGCGGCAGCAGCGTCGGGTGCACCCGCACGGACACGCCGGTGTTGCCGTCGGCGTCTGCGGCCGGGGTCAGCTTTTCGGCAATCGCCAACAGCTTGATCACAAAACCGGCGTCCTTCGCCGCGGCGATGTCGGCGGCGGTGACGGAACTGATGCCCTCGCAGTACACATCGTCGAGGGAAAAGCGCGTGTGGAAGGACAGCGAGGCAAGGATCGCGGCCTTGGACGCGGCGTCGTGGCCTTCGACGTCGGCCGTGGGGTCGGCTTCCGCGTAGCCCAGGCGCTGGGCCTCGGCCAGGGCATCGGCGAACTGGGCTCCGGTGGAATCCATCTGGTCCAGGATGAAGTTGGTGGTGCCGTTGACGATGCCGAGCACCCGGGTGATCCGGTCGCCGGAGAGGCTGTCCCGGATGGGCCGCAGGATGGGGATCGCTCCGGCGACGGCGGCCTCGTAGGACAGCTGCACGCCGGCCTTGTCCGCTTCCTCGTGAAGGGTGGGACCGTCTTTGGCCACAAGCGCCTTGTTGCCGGTGACCACGCAGGCACCGTTCCGCATGGCGGTCAGGATCAGGGTCCGGGCGGGTTCGATCCCGCCCATCAGCTCGATCACCAGGTCGGCGTCCTTGACCAGGGTCTCGGCGTCGGTGGTGAACAGCCCGCGCGGCAGTTCGACTTCCCGGGGGCATCGAGGTTGCGCACGGCGATGCCGGCCAACTCGAGGCGGGCGCCGGCGCGGGACGCCAGCGTCTCGGCGTCGTCAAGGAGAATCCGCGCAACCTGGGCCCCGACGTTGCCACAGCCCAGGAGGGCTACTTTCAGGGTTCGCAATTCGGTCATTCAGACTCCCATGTCGCGGTTGAGCAGATCTTCTTCGGTTTCCCCGCGGACAATGAGCCGGGCAGATCCGTCGCGCACAGCGACTACGCCCGGCCGGGCCAGATAGTTGTAGTTGCTTGACAGGGCCCAGCAGTAGGCGCCGGTACCCGGTACAGCGAGCAGATCACCGGCTGCCACGTCCTCGGGCAGATATACATCTCTAACAACTATGTCGCCGCTCTCGCAATGTTTGCCCACTACGCGGGACAGCTCCGGGGCCGCGTCCGACGTCCGTGAGGCCAGAATTGCCGAGTAATCCGCGTCGTACAGCACCGGACGCGGGTTGTCGCTCATTCCGCCGTCCACCGACACATACCGGCGCGGGTACGTAACGTTTTTCTCTGGCTTGCCAGGTTCCACCGGCTCACCGGCAGCGCCGGAATCGCCGCCGCCGGCCGGGGCGTCAACCCGGACGGTCTTCAGCGTACCCACTTCATACAGCGTGAACGTGGTGCTGCCGACGATCGCCCGGCCCGGTTCGATCGAAATCCGCGGTGCGGTGATCCCCAGTTCCGCGCACTTGGAGCGGACGACGGCGGCCATCGCCTGGGCGATTTCGGCGGCCGGCCGCGGGGTGTCAACGGGGTGTAGGCGATGCCGTAGCCGCCGCCGAGGTCCAGCTCGGGGAGCACAATCGAGTACTTGGCCTGCATCGCGGCGAGGAAGTCCAGCAGCTTTTCCGCGGCGAGTGCGAAGCCGTCCGGTTCGAAGATCTGCGAGCCGATATGGCAGTGCAGACCCAGCAGTTCGATGCTGGCGTAGGCCGACGCCGCGGCCACGGCCTCCTCCGCCGCGGACAGGCCGGCCTGTTCGGTGGAGTCCCCGGCCATGGAAAGGCCGAACTTCTGGTCCTCGTGGGCCGTGGCGATGAATTCGTGCGTGTGGGCATGGACGCCCGGGGTCAGCCGCAGCATCACCTTGGCGGTTTCGCCGCGGGCTTCGGCGATCTTGGCGACGCGTTCGAGCTCGGCGAGGCTGTCCACCACGATCCGGCCCAGCTGCAGGTCCAGCGCGCGGTGGATCTCGCCGTCGGACTTGTTGTTGCCGTGCAGCGCGACGTCGGCGCCGGGAATCCCTGCACGGGCGGCGACGGCGAGTTCCCCGCCGGACGCTGTGTCCAGGCGCAGGCCCTCTTCCTCCACCCAGCGGACCACGGCGGTGCAGAGGAAGGATTTGCCGGCGTAGTAGACGTCCACTCCCCGCAGATGTCCGCGAACGCGTTGTTGAAGGCGTCGGAAAAGGCACGGGCACGGGCCCGGAAATCGTTCTCGCTCATGACGAACAGGGGCGTGCCGAACTGGCGCTGGAGCTCGCTGACGGGGATGCCGTCAATGGCGAGCTCGCCGGAATCGTCCCGGGCAACCCCGGCCGCCCACATCGGCTCATGCAGGGCGTTCAGGTCCTCGGGGACCTGCAGCCACTCCGGCGCGAGGGGGAAGCCACGCCCGCAGGGTTGGACGGGGCAGGGTTGGACGGTTTTGTGGTCATGGCGGTTACATCCGTTCCGGCGCCGAGACGCCCAGCAGTTCCAGTCCGTTCGCCAGCACCTGGCTCGTGGCGTCGTTGAGCCACAGCCGGGTGCGGTTGAGGTCGGTGATCGGCTCGTCGCCCTGCGGGGCCACGCGGCAGGCGTCGTACCAGCGGTGGTAAGCGCCGGCGATGACCTCGAGGTGGCGGGCCACGCGGTGCGGCTCGCGCAGTTCGGCGGCCCTGGCCACGATCGAGGGGTAGCTGCCCAGGTGGGACAGCAGTTCGTTCTCGGTCGCGTGCTCCAGAAGGGACGCCTCGAAGCAGTCTTTACCGTCCACACGGCGCTCCACCCCTGCCGCGACGGCGTTGCGGGCCGTGCCGCGGGAACGGGCGTGCGCGTACTGGACGTAGAACACCGGGTTCTCGTTACTGTGCTTTTTCAGCAGTTCCGGGTCCAGCGTCAGCGGCGAATCGGCCGGGAAGCGCGCCAGCGAGTAACGCACCGCATCCTTGCCCAGCCAGGAAATGAGGTCCTTGAGCTCGATGATGTTGCCGGCGCGCTTGGAGAGCTTGGCGCCGTTGACGGAGACCAGCTGGCCGATCAGGACCTCGATGTTGACCTCGGGGTCGTCGCCGGCGGCGGCCGCGATGGCCTTGAGCCGGTTGATGTAGCCGTGATGGTCGGCGCCCAGCAGGTAGATCTTCTCGGTATAGCCGCGGTCCTTCTTGGACAGGTAGTAGGCGGCGTCCGCGGCGAAGTAGGTCGGTTCGCCGTTCGCGCGGATCATCACGCGGTCCTTGTCGTCACCGAAGTCCGTCGTGCGGAGCCAGACTGCGCCGCCGTCGTCGTAGACGTGGCCCTGCTCCCGGAGCCTCGCAACGGCGTCCTCGATCGCTCCGGCGTCGTGGAGTTCCTGCTCGGAGAAGTAGACGTCGAATTCGACGCCGAACTCGGCGAGGGTGCGCTTGATGTCGTGCAGCTGGGCCTTGTACGCCGCACCGCGGATCACCGGCAGCGCGGCGACGTCGGTCAGTTCACGGATGTCCGGATGCTGCGTCAGCACCTCGTGGCCAAGATCGGCGATGTATTCGCCGGGATAACCGCCCTCCGGGACACCGCGTCCGTGGAGCCGCGAGAGCACCGAGTGGGCGAAGACGTTCATCTGCGATCCGGCGTCGTTGATGTAGTACTCGGCCGTGACGTCCGCGCCGGAAGCCCGCAGGACGCGTGCGATCGCGTCGCCCAGGGCAGCCCAGCGGGTGTGGCCGATGTGGAGCGGGCCGGTGGGGTTGGCGGAGACGAACTCCATGTTGACCGTGTGGCCCGCGAGCGCGGTGTTGGTGCCGTAGTCCGGCCCGGCTTCGACGATGGCCTTGGCGAGGGCGCCGGCGGCGGCGGCGTCAACGGTGATGTTCAAGAACCCCGGGCGGCGATGTCGACGGCGGATACACCGTCGATGGACTTCAGCCGGGCACTCAGGACCGAGGCGAACTGCCGAGGGTTGGTGCCGCCGTTTTGGCCAGCTGAAGGGCGATGTTGGTGGCCCAGTCGCCGTGGTCCCGGTTCTTCGGCCGCTCAACGCGCACCTCATCCGGGACGTCGGATGCGGAAAGCCTGATTTCACCGGCGGCGACGGCGTCCTTCAGGCAGGCGGATATGGCGAGGGAGAGTTCTTCAGGGGTCACAGTTCCAGCCTACCGGTGGCCCGCAGCGTGGCGGAATTTGGCCGCCAGTCAGACCCGCCGGCGGCCTGCGGAAAAATCACAGCTTCTACCGGCAGGATCACAGGGTGAACCACTACGCTGAATTAAACGTCGTCATCGGAGTGTCTGCAGCGGCCGCCCCTGGGGCCCCGGCGTTCACTCACCCCCATCCGATCGTCGCTAGAGAAAAGAGCCGCTGCATGAACCCCTCTCTCCGAAAAAGCGTAATCGTCGGCATCGCCGGACTTTCCCTGGCCGGTTCCGCGGCCGGATGCGCGCCCGGACAGGCCACCGGCCCGCAGAACACCTCCGCCGCGCCGTCTGCCGCAACGGGCGGCGGCAGCTACCAGGACGGCACCTACAGCGCCGACGGAAACTACGTCTCACCGAACGGCAACGAGACGGTGGGCGTCGAACTCACGCTTGCCGGCGGAGCCGTGACCGACGTCAAGATCACCGAGCATCCGTCCAACCCCAACACCCGGAAGTTCCAGGGCGAGTTCGCCGGCGGCATCCAGTCCCAGATCGTCGGCAAGCAGCTCGACGAGATCAAGGTCTCAAAGGTGGCCGGTTCGTCGCTGACCAGCGGCGGCTTCAACCAGGCCGTGGAAAAGATCAAGTCCGAGGCCCAGGCGTAACAGCAAGTCACAACCTGCCAGTAGCAGGAGGAGGAAACGTGCCGCATCCGGGCTGGACGGGCTTCAGCTTCGACGGGATTGGTACCCGCTGGGAGATCTCGACGCCGTCCCCGCTCTCCGGCGCGCACCGCAGCCAGCTGCTGGACACCGTGGCGGATTACGACGCCGCTTGGTCCCGTTTCCGGCCGGACTCGCTGATCGCGGGCGCCGCGCGGAAGCCGGGACGCTACGAGCTGCCCGCCGGCGCTGCGGCCCTGGGGCCGCTCTACGAAACCCTGTACCGGCTCAGCGGCGGGGCCATGACCCCGCTGATCGGCGGCAGCCTGGAACACCTCGGCTACGACGCCGGCTACTCCCTGCGCCCGGACGGCCCGCCGCTGCCCGCCCCGTCCTGGGACGAGGTGCTGGACTGGCAGGGCACGGTGCTGACCACCCGCGCCCCGGTGGTGATCGACGTCGGGGCTGCCGGAAAGGGGCAACTCGCGGATCTTTTGTCCGCCGTGCTGCGCGAGGGCGGCATCGCAGAGCATTTCATCGATGCGAGCGGTGATTTGCTCAACGCCGGGCCCGCGCCGGTGGACGTGGGCCTCGAGCATCCCTACGATCCGGGCCGGGCGATTGGAATCGTCAGCCTCGGGACCGGCGCCCTCTGTGCTTCCGCCGCCAACCGTCGGGCCTGGGGCGACGGACTGCACCACGTGCTGGACGGCACCACCGGTGCGCCGGTACGCACCGTGGTCGCAAGCTGGGCCATGGCGGCGAGCGCCATGACGGCCGACGCGCTGGCCACCGCCCTGTTCTTTGTCGACGGGTTCCGGCTGCAGCAGGAGTTCGACTGTTCGTGGCTGACCGTCTCCTCGGACGGCCATGCCGAGTATTCGGCCGATTTTGAAGGGGTGCTGTTCTCATGACCGCCACAATGTCCACTCCCATCAGTTCACGGCTGGACACGGCGCTGGGCCGGTTCACGATGTACCGGCTGGTCCTCTGGGTCCTGGCCGTGCTGGCTGGCTACAGCCTGCTCCTCAACGTGCTCGGGTGGCTGACGTTCGGGCTCCCGGAGATGATCGCCCATCTGGCGCTCTGCCTGGGCCTGACGTACGCCTCCAACCGTGCCATTGCCGCGCTCTTCCATGTGCGCCCGCACTCAGAATCGTCGCTCATCACGGGGCTGCTGCTCTATTTCCTCTTCTGGCCTACGCAGTTCTCGGCAGGGCTGCAGTACCTGGACCTGGCCGGTGTTGCCCTGGCCTGCGTGCTCGCGTCGGCCTCCAAGTACGCCCTGGCCTGGCGCGGCCGCCACATTTTCAACCCCGCGGCGGCCGGCGCCTTCATCACCGGGCTGACGGGACTCAATATCGCCACCTGGTGGGCCGCCACCCCCGCGATGCTCTGGCTCGTGCTGCCGGGAGCACTGCTGGTCCTGTACCGGGTCCGGAAGCTGCTGATGGGGGCGGTGTTCACGCTCGTGGCGGTGTCCATCGTGGCCGTGGAACTGCTGCGCGCCGGCATGTCCCTGGGCGAAGCGCTATGGCAGCCCATCGCCCAGCGCCCGGTGCTGTTTTTCGTCGGCTTTATGCTGACCGAGCCGCTCACCCTGCCGCCGCGCCGCTGGCAGCAGCTGGCGCTGGCCGCCGTCGTCGGCCTGCTGTTCGCCATCCCGTACAACCTGGGGTTCGTGGCCAACTCTCCGGAGCTCGCGCTGCTGGTGGGGAACGCGCTCGCCTTCATCGCCGGGCAGCGCGGCCGCGTCCTGCTCCGCTTCCGCGGCTCCCGGCCGTTGACCCGGACGACGACGGAGTTCAGCTTCGAGACCGGTCGCCCGCTTCGCTTCACCCCGGGGCAGTACATCGAGCTGAACCTGCCGCACGGGAAGTCCGACCATAAGGGCCGGCGGCGCGTGTTCAGCCTGACCAGTCCCCGGGCTCGGCCGAGCTCACAATCGGCGTGGGAACGGCCGGTCCGCTGTCCACGGCGAAGCAGGCCCTCCTTGACTTGGAGGCCGGCGACGAGCTGACGGCCACCACCGTAGGCGGGGACTTCGTGCTGCCGCGGAATCCCGGAGCACCGGTGCTGCTCATCGCGGCGGGCATCGGCATCACGCCCTACTTGGGGCAGCTGTCCGGCGGTTCCGCCGGGGACCGGGATGTGGTCCTGCTGTACCTCGCCCGGACCGCCGGCGAACTCGCCTACGCCGAGGAACTGGAACGCGCCGGGGTGCGGACCATCGCCAGGCTTTCCGACGGCTCTTCGCCGCCGGCGTTTATGCAGGACGCCGGCGCGGCCCGGATCGACGGCGCGGCGCTGAAGGAGCTGGTCCCCGACATCGCCGGCCGTGATGTGTACGTGTCCGGCTCGCCCGCGAGCGTCCGTTCACTCCGGCCCGCCGGCCGGGGCACGCCGGATCCATGTGGACTCCTTTTCCGGGTACTGAGGTGCTGAGTGTGTCGATTTTCCCTTGGAGCCCACCTTCCTGCTAAGCTCTAGGACGTCCCGCCGGTAACGGCAGGAACCCTGACTGCCCTCGTAGCTCAGGGGATAGAGCGTCTGCCTCCGGAGCAGAAGGTCGTTGGTTCGATTCCAATCGAGGGCACACAAAACCCCGCCGTTTCAGTGAAACGGCGGGGTTTTGCTTCCCGGAAATTAGGAAAAAGACCCTGTTTCCGGGCGGGTCGCCCATGCCATCGTGTAGCCATGTGGATCGTCGTGCTGCTCGCCCTTGGCGTGGTGGTCGCTCTCTGGCAAGTCATTCTGGCCGGGCTCATCCTTTGGGCGCTTGTAGCCTGCATCAGGTGGTGGATCGCGGCCGCTGCGGAGGCGACGCCGAAGCCGATCCACGCCGGGAAGCCCGTCCAGAGTCGGCCTGAGGTCAACCCCAGACGCAAACCTGCCCAGACCCGGCCCGAGGTCAAGCCCAGACCCAAACCCGTCCAGACCCGGCCCGAGGTCAGGCCCAAGCCCGGACAGACCCGGCCAGAGGTCGGCCCCGCGCCTGACTACCTGCCCCGGTGGACTGCCAGCCGCCGGCTGGACACCGACCTCGAGCACGCCCTGTGGCAGGAGGCATTCGACCGCCAGGGCGTCAGTTCCGGGCTTCGACGATCTCCTTGAGTCTCTTCAGGGCAAGCGGCCACGCGTCGTCGAACATGGCAACGAACTCGTCTTCGCTGTCCAGCTCCACGTCCACGGTGGTTGCCCCCGCGGACTCGCTGAAGGCGTACTTTTCCTGGGCGCCCATAAAGGCCTTCGCCGCTTCGCTGGTGGTGTCATCCTCGCCGTTGACGACTTGCCCCACATAGCGCAGGGAGATCAGTTCGTTTGGCCTGTTTTCCTCGACCGTGGCGATCATCCCCGCCACGGAACCGTCGCCGTCGGGCCCGAGGAAACGGATCTCACTCCCTGGTTCCAGTCCCCCTCGTAGGAGGACTCGCTGTTGAACACGCTGGTCCACTCCCGGTACGTGGCATCGTTCAGCATGGTGGTCCAGACGTCCTGCACGGGGGCGTTGATCGTGACCGAATACCGTAACTTTTCCATGGGTGATTTTACGTCCGGGCCGGAGCCGGCGTACAGGAAATCTGCAGGACGCGTGCAAGACGCGGCACGGCGGACCGAAGAAGCAGGCGCGGCACCCTGCCAATTGTCGGCGCCCGCTCGTAGGCTGTCTGCATCGGCAGCGGGATTCCGGCAGCCGGGCGGCTGGACTGGGTGCCTGCCGCCGCACCACGTCGGGATCCCGCCGAAGCACAAAGGGGTCTCACCATGCACTGTTCCATCATTCCGCCGTACATGCTCCGCCGCCTGGCGGCCCAACGCGAACCGGAGTTCTCCGACGCCGCCCGCGCGGCGAAGGAAGCCCTGCACCACGTCCCAAGCTTCCAGGCGTCCCGCGCCGTGCCCGGGCCCGGCAGCCATCCGGGGCTGCGGGAACCCCGGCCGCCCCGCCGGAACGGACGGTCTACGACGCCAAGTTCACCGAGCAGCTCCCCGGCAGTGCGGTCCGCAAAGAGGGGGAACCGCCCACCGGTGACCCCGCCGCTGATGAAGCCTATGACGGGCTGGGGCACACGCACCGCCTCTACGCCGAAGCCTTCGACCGGAACTCGATCGACGGCAACGGCCTCCACCTTGAGGCCACGGTCCATTACGGCCGCCTGTACGACAACGCGTTCTGGGACGGCCGGCAGATGGTCTTCGGCGACGGCGACGGCCAGGTATTCCAGCGGTTCACGAAGTCACTGAGCGTGATCGGCCACGAACTCGCCCATGGCGTCACCCAGTACTCGGCAGGGCTGGTCTACCGCAACCAGGCAGGCGCGCTGAACGAATCGATGTCCGATGTCTTCGGGGTGCTCGTTGAGCAGTTTGTCCAACAGCAGCCGGCGGCTGAGGCCGGTTGGCTGATCGGCGAGGGCCTGTTCACGGACCAGGTCCAAGGAACCGCGTTGCGTTCCATGAAGGCCCCGGGAACGGCCTACGACGACGACGTGCTCGGCAAGGACCCGCAGCCGGATTCGATGGACGGCTATGTCCACACGAGCGCCGACAACGGCGGGGTGCACATCAATTCCGGGATCCCCAACCGCGCGTTCTACCTGGTTGCCACGACCCTCGGCGGCAATGCGTGGGACGCGCCTGGCCGGATCTGGTACCAGACCCTGACGGGCGGCACCCTGTCCCCCACCGCCACGTTCGGCGCGTTCGCCAAGGCCACCGCCGCGTCCGCCAAGGAGCTCTTCGGGGTGGATTCCAAAGAGCATGACGCCGTGCGCTCGGCGTGGGAAACTGTGAAGGTGAAGCTCCCCGGAGTCCGGCGAAAGCCCAGTTCATGACGATCCGGGACCCGGGAAGTTCACCGCCCCAATGAAAAGCACCATCTTGAAAATCCCCGTCCCTATGAAGATCACCGTCCTATGAAGATCACAGTCCCATGAAGATAACTGTCCAGCGCAGCGGCGGCATTGCCGGCATGAAACGGACGTGGACCGTGCAGCCCACGCCACCGGAGGACACGGACGTCTGGCAGCCGCTGATCGAGGCGTGCCCGTGGGACGCCGTCCCATTGGCAGGCCGGGGTGCCTCCGTGGGCCAGCCCGACCGGTTCCTGTACAGCATCCGGGCCGGCCAGCACCGGGCAACCCTGCCCGAGCAGGCCGTCACCGGACCGTGGCGGGATCTCGTCGAGACGGCCAAGGCGGCGGCGGAGCCGGAGCCACGCCTCCCCTAGACTGCAGCGGCCAGGTGCCCGCGGAAAGTCCGGCGGTAGGACTGCGGGCTCGTGTCCAGCACCTTGCCGAAGTGGTGCCGCAGCAGCACCGAGTGGCCGAAGCCGGATTCGCGGGCGATTTGGTCGATGTTGAGGTCCGTGGTCTCAAGCAGTTCCTGGGCCCGCAGCACGCGCTGTGAGTTGAGCCAGGCGGCGGGGGTGGCTCCCGTTTCGGAACGGAAGCGCCGGGCAAACGTCCGCGGTGACATGTGGACGCGCGCGGCGAGTTCGTTGACCGAATGGTCCTCCCCAGATGCCGCACCATCCACTGCAGCAGTTCCTCCATGGGCTCTGAGCCGCACTGCGGGATCGGCCGGTCGATGAATTGGGCCTGGCCGCCGTCGCGGTGCGGCGGAACCACCATGTCGCGGGCAATGCCAGCCGCCACGTTCGCGCCGAATTCCACCCGGACCAGATGCAGGCAGGCATCGATGCCGGCGGCCGTGCCGGCGCTCGTGATGATCCGGCTGTCCTCCACATAGAGGACGTTCTCGTCCACTATCGCAGCGGGATACCGGCTGGCGAGCTCCTGGGAGTAGTGCCAGTGCGTGGTGCAGCGGCGGCCGTCCAGCAGACCGGCCCGGGCAAGCGCAAACGCCCCGGAGCAGATGGACATAACCCAGGCACCGCGGGCGTGGGCGTTCCGCAGGGCGTCCAGGACGGACTCGGGGACGTCCTCGTCACGGCCGAAGGGGTCATGATGACCAGGTCCGCGTCCGCCGCGGCATCGAGCCCCAGACTCACGTGCATGGACAGCCCGGACTTCATCGCGATGTCACCCGGCACCGGCGTGCAGACCCGGAAATCAAACGCGGGAACGCCATTACCGCGCGCCGAGCGGTCGATGCCGAACACTTCGAAGGCGGTTGCGAACTCGAAGACCGAGAAGTTGGGGACCACGATCATTGCCACTGATTTGATCATGACTCCATTCTGACAGAAACAGTGGCAGAAATTATAGCTTTTTGGGCATTTCTGCCACTTCTTTTGCCTGCCCCACCGGAGAACCATGGAGGTATGGAACTCATCGGAATCGCATTGATCGTCCTCATCGTCGTCGGCGTCGCCGCCACCGTCGCAGCCCTCCGCAAGGACGGGCTGGGCCACAACCCCCGGTCCGCTCGGAGGACTACTGGTCCGCCCTCGACCTGCCCAGCAGCAACTACACCTTCCGGATCTTCTGATCCGGCCCTGCAGCCGGATCGCGCTGCATCCAAAGAAGCACCGCCGCAAGAAACAAACCCGCCACCCGCTGCCCGGCCCCGCCAGGGACCGGGCACTTCCCTGTCCCGGCACTGTCCCGGTTGTCCGCCCGTTCTCCCCGGTCATACCCCGGGGATTGCCGCGGAACCGCCGCCGGGACAGTTCCCAGTAGACTGTGTGCAGCCATGACACTGCATATCTCCTACCCCGCCGAGCTGCCGGTCTCCGAGCGCCGCGAGGACCTGATGGCCGCCATCGCGGCCAACCAGGTGACCATCATCGCCGGCGAGACCGGTTCCGGTAAGACGACCCAGATTCCCAAGATGTGCCTGGAGCTTGGCCTCGGCGAGAACGGCCTCATCGGCCACACGCAGCCGCGCCGGCTGGCCGCCCGCACGGTCGCCGAGCGCATCGCGGAGGAACTCGGCGTCGACATCGGCCAGGAAGTGGGCTTCCAGGTCCGGTTCACCGGGGAGGTCAGCCGCAACACCAAGGTCAAACTGATGACCGACGGCATCCTGCTGGCCGAGATCCAGCGCGACAAACTGCTCCGCAAATACAACGCCATCATCATCGACGAGGCACATGAGCGCAGCCTCAACATTGACTTCATCCTCGGATACCTCAAGCGGATCCTGCCGCAGCGGCCGGACCTGAAAATCATCATCACCTCCGCCACCATCGACCCGCAGCGTTTCGCCCGGCACTTCGGCAGCGAAGAGGAGCCCTCGCCGATCATCGAGGTCTCCGGCCGCACCTACCCGGTCGAAATCCGCTACCGCCCGCTGTCCCAGCCGGCTGGCGGGGCCGCGGGCGACGACGACGTCGCGGCCTCCGAGGACGAGCTGGAGGAGGACCGCGATCCGCTGGACGCCGTGTGCGACGCCGTCGACGAACTGGCGCAGGAAGCGCCCGGCGACATCCTGATCTTCTTCTCCGGCGAACGCGAGATCCGTGACGCCGCCGAGGCCCTCAACGGCAGGATCCAGTCCAACCGGAGGCTGGCCGGCACCGAGGTGCTCCCCCTCTTCGCCCGGCTCAGCCTGCAGGAACAGCACAAGGTCTTCCACCCCGGCAGCAAGCGCCGGATCGTCCTCGCCACCAACGTCGCCGAGACTTCGCTGACGGTCCCCGGCATCAAATATGTCATCGACACCGGCACCGCGCGCATCTCCCGCTACTCACACCGCACCAAGGTCCAGCGCCTGCCGATCGAGCGCGTCTCGCAGGCCTCGGCCAACCAGCGCTCCGGCCGCTGCGGCCGCGTCTCCGACGGCATCGCGATCCGGCTGTATTCGGAAGAGGACTTCGAGTCCCGGCCGCTGTACACCGATCCGGAGATCCTGCGCACCAACCTCGCCGCCGTCATCCTGCAAATGACCGCCATGGGCGTTGCCCGCGGCCCGAAGGACGTGGAAAACTTCCCGTTCGTGGAGCCCCGGACTCCCGCGCCATCAACGACGGCGTCACCCTCCTGCGCGAGCTGGGCGCCCTGAGCGCCGCGCGCCCGCAGGAAGAAACGGGCGACGGCGACGGCCGCACCGGCCGCCGGCCGGCAGGCGCTGCAGGAAGAAGCGGCGGCGGGCTGACCGCCGTCGGGCAGCAGCTCGCCCAGCTTCCCGTGGACCCGAGGCTCGGCCGGATGATCGTCGAGTCCGGCAAGCGCGGGTGCGTCCGCGAGGTCATGATCCTCGCAGCCGCACTGACCATCCAGGACCCGCGCGAGCGTCCCACCGACAAGCAGCAGCTCGCCGCGGAGAAGCACGCGCGTTTCCGGGACGAGAATTCTGACTTCACCGGCTTCCTGAACCTCTGGAACTACCTCCAGGAGAAGCAGCAGGAGCTCTCCTCCACGGCGTTCCGCCGGCTCTGCCGCGCCGAGTTCATCAACTACCTGCGCGTCCGCGAGTGGCAGGACCTTTTCGCCCAGCTGCGCCAGCTGGCCCGGCCGCTGGGCATCAGCTTGGACAACAAGCGCCTGGCCGATCCCGTGGGCAACCATGAGGGCATCCACATCAGCCTGCTCTCCGGCCTGCTGAGCCACGTCGGCATCCTCGACGAGCGCAAGCGTGAATACGCCGGCGCCCGCGGCAGCCGCTTCGCGATCTTCCCCGGCTCGGCCCTGTTCAAGAAGTCCCCACCTTCGTGATGGCCGCGGAACTGGTGGAGACAAGCCGGCTGTGGGCCCGCGTGGCGGCGAAGTTCGATCCGCTCTGGGTTGAGCAGGTGGCGCCGGACCTGGTCAAGCGCAGCTACAGCGAACCGCACTGGTCCAAGAAGATGGGCTCGGTGATGGCCCATGAGAAGGTCACGCTGTACGGCGTTCCCATCATCCCGAGCCGCCGGATCAACTACGGCAGGGTGGATCCTGAACTCTGCCGGGAGCTGTTCATCCGGCACGCCCTGGTGGAGGGCGACTGGCAGACCCACCACAAGTTCTTCCACCGCAACCGGGCGCTGCTCCACGAGGTCGAGGAGCTCGAGGCACGGATGCGGCGCCGGGACATCCTGGTGGACGACGAGACACTCTTCGAGTTCTATGACGTCCGGATCGGTAAGGACGTTGTGTCCGAGCGGCACTTCGACAAGTGGTGGAAGGAAGCGCGGCAGCAGGATCCCGCACTACTCGATTTCGACCAGGCTCTGCTGATCAGCGAAGACGCCGACGCCCTGGACGACTCGGCCTACCCGCAAACCCTGCTGCACAAGGACTTTGAGCTGCCGCTGAGCTATGAGTTCCACCCCGTGGCCCCCGGATCGCCGCCCAACCCGTCCGACGGCGTCACCGCCGAGGTGCCCGTGCTGTTCCTGAACCAGCTCGACGACGCGGCCTTCCGCTGGCTGATCCCCGGCCAGCGGGTGGAGCTGGTCACCGCCCTGATCAAGTCGCTGCCCAAGCAGGTGCGCAAGAACTTCGTGCGGCCCCGGACGTCGCCCGGCAGGCCGTCGCCGCCCTCGACGCCGATTTCGATCCGGCCACCGACGAGCTGGAGGCCTCCCTCGAGCTCGTGCTGCGCCGGCTCCGCGGCCAGGTCATCCCGCCGAATTCCTGGAACTGGGACGCCGTTCCGCCGCACCTGCGGGTCAGCTTCCGCGTCGTGGACTCCCGGGGCAAGGTGCTGGACGAGGGCAAGGACCTCACAACGTTGCAGGAACGCCTGGCGCCGGCCACGCGCCGGGCGATCGCCGAGTCGCTGGGCGCCACACCCGCGACGACGGCGCCCGCATCGAACGGCAGGTCCGGCGGGAAGGCGGCCGGGACGTCCAACGGCGGGGCCGCAGGCCGGACCGCGGGAGCGGGTGCCGGTGCGGAACCGAGCTCCACCGGATTCGCCGAGAAGGCGGGGCTGACCTCTTGGTCCTTCGGAACGCTGCAGCGCCAGGTCCAGGGCACGGTGAAGGGGCACACCGTCACCGGCTACCCTGCCCTCGTGGACGAGGGAACGTCCGTGGCCCTGCGGCTGTTCCAAACCAGCTCCGAACAGGAACAGGCCATGCGCGGCGGCGTCATCCGCCTGCTCGCCCTGAAGGTGCCACCACCTGACCGCTACGTCCTGGAGCACCTGAACAACACCGAGAAGCTGACGTTCAGCCAGAACCCGCACGGCTCGGTCACGGCTCTGATTGCGGACTGCGCCCTCGCCGCCATCGACAAGCTCACCCCGCCGAACTGCCGTGGGACGAGGCGTCCTTCGCTGCACTGTACGAGAAGGTCCGCGCGGAGCTGATCGACACGGTCTTCACCGTCACCGCCGTCGTGGAGCGCATCCTGGCCAGCACGCGCCGGATCGAGAAGGCGCTCAAGGGAACCAGCAGCCTGGCCCTGATCAGCGCCCTCAACGACATCAAGAGCCAGCTGGAGCAACTGGTGTTCCCCGGTTTTGTGGCACGCACGGGCTACAGCCAGCTCAGCCAGCTCCCGCGCTATCTCGCCGCGATCGAGAAGCGCCTGGAGAAGCTCCCCACCAACGTCCAGCGGGATGCGCAGCACATGGCCGCGGTCCAGGCCCTGGAGGACGACTACGACGACGCCGTGTCGGCGCTGCTCCAGGCCGGCGGGCCGGCGCCGAGTTAACCCAGGTCCGCTGGATGATCGAGGAGCTCCGGGTGAGCCTTTTCGCCGTCGAGCTCGGAACAGCCTATTCGGTCTCCGAGAAGCGGATCCGCGCGGTGCTCAACAAGGCGCTGGCGCCGGCGTAGCGGGCCTCAGGCCTCCGGAACGTGGGCCGCGTGCCCGGCTTTCCGGAGTCCTTCGCGGAGCTTCTCCGCGTTGGCGTCCAGCCGCGCCGGATCAGGGTGCTGGTCCGCCGAGCCGAAGTCGAAGTCCGCCATTGTGTTGGACGGCCACACGTGCACGTGCAGGTGGTTGATCTCGTAGCCGGCCACGATGAGGCCGGCGCGCGCCGCGCCGAACACCCCGACCTGCACGGCACCGATCTTCTGCGCCACCTGCATCACGCGGGCCAGCAGCTCGGGCGACGCGTCCGTCCACCGGTCCACTTCCTCGGTGGGCACCACGAGGGTGTGCCCGTCGGCGAGCGGACCCACCGTCAGGAACGCCACGACGTCGTCCTCCCGCCAGACGAAGCGGCCGGGGATTTCGCCGTTGATGATCCGGGTGAAGAGAGTGCTCATGCGTCTGCCCTTTCCGAGGGTGTTCCGAGGGTACTGGTGTCCAGGACAAAACGGTACTTCACGTCTCCGGCCACCATGCGGTCATAGGCGTCATTGAGCTGGTCCGCCCGGACCACCTCGACGTCCGAGGTGACGCCGTGTTCGGCGCAGAAGTCCAGCATTTCCTGGGTCTCGGCAATGCCGCCGATCAGCGACCCGGCATACGCGATGCGGCGCCGGATCAGCGCGCCGGGGTTCACCGGGGGCATCTTTTCCGAGGGCAGCCCGAGCTGGAAGAGGGCCCCGTCCACGCGCAGGGTGCGGAAGTACGGGTTGAGGTCGTGGGGCGCGGCGACGGTGTCGATGATGACGTCGATGCTCCGGTTCGCGGCGTCCATCGCGGCCTCGTCCCGGGACAGGATGACCTCGTCCGCGCCGAGTTCGCGGGCTGCGGCGAATTTGGACTCCGACGTGGTGAAAACCTTCACTTCGGCGCCCATGGCCTTGGCCAGCTTCACGGCCATGTGGCCCAGCCCGCCCAGGCCAACGACGCCGACGACGTCGCCCTCCTCGACGTCGAAGTGGCGCAGCGGAGAGTATGTGGTGACGCCGGCGCACAGCAGCGGCGCGGCCGCGGCGGGATCAAGGCTTTCCGGGACGTGCAGCACGTAACGGCGGTCGACGACGAGCGACGTGGCGTAGCCGCCCTGTGTGATGGCGTCGCCGTTCCGGCGGTCCTTCGCGCCGTAGGTCCCGGTCATGCCGTTTTCGCAGTACTGCTCCAGGCCGTCGAGGCAGCTGTCGCATTCGCGGCAGGAATCGACCAGGCAGCCGACGCCGACCAGCTCACCCAGGGTGAAGTCGTCGACGGCGGAGCCCACCCGGCTGACCCGGCCGACGATTTCGTGGCCCGGGACCAGCGGGTAGTTCTGGCTTCCCCACTCGCCGCGGGTCGCGTGGACGTCCGAGTGGCAGAGCCCGCAGAACTCGATGGCGATCTCGACGTCGTCCTCTTTCGTCGCGCGGCGGGCCACCGTCAGCGGAACCAGGCCGCTGTCGCTGGCTGTGGCACCGTAGGCGGCGGCAAGGCTGGGCCCCGGCGTGCCCGTGGCGCGCGCGGTGCTTGCGGCGTCCGTGGCGTCCGCGGACAGATCGGGCAGCGGCTTGGCGAGGGGCGGCGGTACGGGGCGTCCGGGAGTCATGACTTGACGCTAACCCGGGCGACGGGAGTTGGCCAATCAGAACGGGGACTTTCGTTCCGTGCCTGCGACGATAGTGACGTGGAATCTCAACCAGTCACCCCCGCCGATGTCCAGGCAGCTGACCGAATGTGGGGCGCTTACGCCGCCGCGCATCCCGAAGCCGTTGCCGCGTCACCCGAATACACCGTGGAGCACTTCGGTGATTCGAAACGGCTCGCCAACGACCTCCTCGGCATCGTTCTCAGCGGAAGGAAACGCGCGACGGCGGAACTCGTCGCGGACTTCATCGCCCGCGGCGACCAGGTGCCCCGCATTGGATCCCATTGGATTGCCTGCGACGGTGATGGCCTGCCCCGCATCATCATCCGCAGCACGGAGCTCCGCATCGGCCCCTTCACGAGCGCTGACAGCGCCTTCGCTCGTGATGAGGGCGAAGACGACTTGTCCCTGGAAAGTTGGCAGCGTGAACACCGCCGATACTGGACACGGGTCTCCGCCGCGGCCGGGCATGAATGGTCAGAGGACGACGAGATCGTCTTTGAACGCTTCGAAGTTGTCTGGCCGCCCGAGCACGCGGACAGGCCAGCGCGGCACTTGTGACCCCGCTCAATGTCAGAGCGCAAATCCAGAGTTTGATCATGCAAAGAAAGCAGGGGCCTGAGGCGGCCCGCAAAGCCCTGGATGGGCAATCCCGGCGCAGATCCTCCACCGCGGCCGGGAGCCTACCAACTATCCGGCAGAAAGCCCTTGCCGGGCGCTACCTTTCGGCGCGCAGGGGCCCTTCAATAAATGTCAGTGCCCAAAAGTAGAGTTTGATCATGGATAGCAGGCAGGGGCCCGACGCATTTCGACCGGCTGGAAGGCTTCATCCGGCTGACGCAGGTGAGCCGGAACGCGTGACGGTCGCGGAGGTGGCCCGGGCGCTGACGGCTGTCCGGCCCGCCCGCGACAGTGCCGGACTGATCAGCCAAATCCGTGAGCTGGAAGACCAAAAGTCTGCCCTGGCTGCCCGTCAGGCCCGTTTGTCCGTCGCCTTCGATCTGCTGCAGCGCCGTGAACAGGTCGACGCCGGGATGCCCGCGGCCGAGCTCGGCACCGGGGTCGGCGCGCAGATCGCCCTCGCCCGGCGCGAATCCCCGGCCAAGGGCGGCAGGCTCCTCGGCCTGGCGAAAGCCCTGGTCACCGAAATGCCCCGCACTTTCGCTGCGTTGGAGGCCGGGCAGCTCAACGAATGGCGCGCCACCCTCCTGGTCCGGGAGACCGCGGGCCTGACCGCGGAGGACCGCACCGCTGTGGACGCCGAGCTCGCCGCCGACACCGGGACGTTCGACGGCGCCGGGGACCGGCGCATCATCGCCGCGGCCCGGGCCGCCGCGTACCGCCGGGACCCGCGCACCGTCACGCAGCGGGCCAGCCACGCCGCCGCCGAACGGCACGTCAGTCTCCGCCCGGCCCCGGACACCATGTGCTACCTCACCGCCTTGCTCCCCGTCGGTCAGGGCGTCGCGATGTACGCCGCGCTGACCCGGCACGCCGACACCCTCCGCAACAACGGGGACCCCGCACCCGCGGCCAACTCATGGCCGACACCCTGGTCGAACGCACCACCGGCACCCCCGGCGGGATCACCGGCATCGAACTCCAGCTCGTCATGACCGACCGCACCCTCCTCCAGAGCGACAGCGAACCCGCCCGCCTCCCCGGCTACGGCATCGTCCCCGCCGCCTGGGCCCGCGACCTCCTCACGCAGGATACGGCCAGGGACACCGACACCGTCGGGGATAAAGCCTTCAACGTCTGGCTCCGCCGGCTCTACACCGCCCCCGGCACCGGCGAACTCACCTCCATGGACTCCCGCGCCCGGCTCTTCCCGCCCGGACTCCGCCGCTTCATCCAGGCCCGGGACGACACCTGCCGCACCCCGTACTGCGATGCCCCGATCCGCCACTTCGACCACATCATCCCCTGGCACCGCGGCGGACCCACCACCCGGGACAACGGCGCAGGGCTCTGCGAAGCCTGCAACCACACCAAAGAAACCCCCGGCTGGACCGCCAAACCCCGGCCCGGCACCAGACACAGCATCGAGATCCGGACCCCCACCGGCCACAGCTACCACTCCACCGCACCCCCGCTGCCCGGAACGGGTCTGACCGGCTCGCTGCCCAACAGAGCCGCGCCGGCCGCCGACACCAGCCATCACCGCCGCGAACTCCGACACCGCGCCAAATCGCTCAAACGCGCACGACTGGCAGTGCTTCCGGCCGCATGAGCGAGCTGGCCGGCCGGATGCTGCGCCCGTGGGCCTTGGATCACACGAGGGGTCCCGTCGATCGGGGTGGGCGGTTCACAGGAACTTCCCAAGAGCGGGCGGCACCCCTACGGTGCAGCGTCCCCGTCCGGATCAGTGGCGACGTCGGCCCCGTCAGGATCAATTGCGGCCCCTGCCCCGTCCGGATACGGGGCAGCTCCGGTCACAACTTCGTTCGAGTCATTATTGGACCACTCGGAGAACGACCCGGGGTAGAGAGCGGCGGGGAATCCGGCGATTTCCAGGGCCGCAATTTCGTGGGCCGCCGTGACGCCGGATCCGCAGTAGACGGCGGTAGGAACATCGGCGCGGACTCCGAGACTCGTAAAGCGTTCGCGCAGCGCCTCCGGGGAAAGGAACCTGCCGTCCGCACCGACATTCGCCGTCGTCGGGGCGCTCACGGCCCCCGGGATATGGCCCGCCCGCGGGTCCACAGGTTCGAACTCACCGCGGTACCGCTCCCCGCCCGCGCGTCCAGCAACAACCCGTGCCGCCCCACGAGGCCGCCTGCCCGGCGTCGATGACGTGCAGCGCGTCTCCCGTCAGCACGATGTCGCCAGGTTCCACCTGCCGCTCGCCGCTTTCGACGTCGAAGCCCGCGTCGCGCCAGGCGGCCAGGCCGCCGTCGAGCAGGTAAACGTCGGCGATCCCCGCATTCCGCAGCATCCACCAGAGCCTCGCGGCGGCCAGGTTGCCGCTGTCGTCATAGGCCACCACAACGTCCCCGGCGCGGATGCCCCAGGCGCGCGCTGACGTCTGAAACTGGTCCAGGGTGGGGAGCGGGTGGCGGCCGCGGCTGGGGTCCGCCGGGCCGGCGAGTTCCGTGGCGAGGTCCACGAAGACGGCGCCGGGGAGGTGCTCCGCGAGGTAATGCTCCCGGCCGTGCGGGTCCCCGAGCGCCCACCGCACATCGAGCAACACCGTCCGCGCGCCGGCCGCGCCGGCGGCGTCCAGCCGGTCCTTCAAGGTCACAACATCCATGAGGGTCTTCATCCGCCCACTCTATCGATGCGGAACCTGCCCCCGCCGGTAGGCTGGTGCGGTGATCAGAGAACGACAGCAGGACAGGGCCTGGGCCGACGAAGCCATCCGGAGAATCAACGCCGAGAACAACCGGTCCGCGGACACACATTTGTACTCCGTCCCGCTTCCGGAACACTGGGGCGTCCAGCTGTACCTCAAGGACGAGTCCACCCACCGGACCGGCAGCCTGAAGCACCGGCTGGCCAGATCACTGTTCCTTTTTGGGCTGGTCAACGGCTGGATCTCGGAAGGAACCACCATCGTGGAGGCCTCCAGCGGCAGCACGGCCGTGTCCGAAGCCTATTTTGCCCAGCTGCTGGGGCTTCCGTTCATTGCGGTGATGGCCCGGAGCACCAGCCGGGAGAAGATCGCCCTGATCGAGCAGTTCGGCGGCTCGTGCCTGCTCGTGGACCACGCCTCGGAGGTCTATGAGGCCGCCGGAGACCTCGCCCGGCGCACCAACGGCCACTACATGGACCAGTTCACCTACGCGGAACGGGCCACGGACTGGCGCGGCAACAACAACATCGCCGAGTCGATCTTCGGACAGCTTGCCCTCGAGGAGCACCCGATCCCCGCTGGATCGTCGTGGGCGCAGGCACCGGCGGCACCAGCGCCACCATCGGCCGCTATCTCCGGTACCACCGCCACGGCACAGAACTCGCAGTAGTGGATCCGGAGAACTCCGCGTTCTACCCCGGCTGGCTGGAAAACCAAAGATCCGGCGCCGGCACAGCCCCTGCGGGCCAGCCGTCGCGGATCGAGGGAATCGGCCGTGCGCGGCTGGAACCCAGCTTTGTCCCCGCCGTCATCGACCACATGGTCCAGGTCCCGGACGCGGCCTCGGTGGCGGCCATGCGACATCTGCGCGACCACGCCGGCCTGCACGCTGGCCCCTCCACCGGCACCAACCTGTGGGGCGTCTGGCAGCTCATCGCCGAGATGATCGCCGAGGGCCGCCGCGGCAGTGTCGTGTCGTTGATGTGCGACGGCGGAGACCGCTACGCCGGCAACTACTACAACCCGGAGTGGCTGCGGTCCCAGGGCCTGGATCCCGAGCCGCATGAAGCGACCATCCGGGATTTCTTCGCCAGCGGGACGTGGCCGGCCTAGGCTCGACTGCTGCCTACACCTCGACGGTGTCCCCGCTGGAGAGGTGCCGGTATTCGGTGCCGTACTTGGCGCCGAACCTGGTCACGTGCCCTTCCACCAGTCCGCGCCCGTTGTCATTGAGCAGGGCGTCGTGGATCGGGAAGGCCTTCGGGGCGCGGACGCCGATCACGAAGTCCACCACCTCCCCACCTTGTTCCAGGGTGCGTGGATCGGCACCAGCAGCGTCCGCACGGTCACGCCGTCGGGCACTATGAAGGAATCGCCGGGGTGGTAGACGTTGGAGTCCACGAAGTAGCCTATGTTGGCCACCACCGGAATCTGCGGATGGATCACCGCGTGCTGGCCGCCAAACGTCCGGATGGAGAATCCGGCCGTCTCGAAGTCCTCGCCGGGGGCCACCGTGTGGATCCGGTGCCCGGCGTCGGGCGCCTTCTCCCGCAGTTGCGCCGCAACGCCGTCCGGCGCGAAAAGGTGCAGCGAATCGCCGGCCAGCAGTGCGGCGGTGACGGCGTCGATGTCGATGTGGTCGGGATGCTCGTGCGTGATGAGCACGGCGTCGGCTCCGGCGAGGGCCAGGTCCGTCTCCGAGAAGTTCCCCGGATCGAACACCAGCACTTTGCCGTCCTTCTCCAGCCGGACACAGGAATGCGTGAATTTGGTCAGCATCATCCGGCCAGCCTAGGGTTCCGGCAAAGCGGTGTCCACGTGCCCTGCTGGTAATCTGGGACCTTGCCACCACCCCGTATCGAGACCACCAGCGAAGCGAGTTCCACGATGTCCCAGGGCGCCACCGCCAACGGCAGCCGGACAACGGCGCCGGCTCCCCGCGGCCAAGGAGCAGCGTGTCACGAAGCAGCGGCTCGCGGTCAGCGCGGTCCTGGACGAGCTGACTGACTTCGTCAGCACCCAGGAGCTGCACCGCATCCTGCAGGAGCGCGGCACGTCGGTATCCCTCGCCACGTCATACCGGATCCTGCAGTCCCTCGCTGATGAGGGTCTGGTGGACGTCCTCCGGAATACGGACGGCGAGGCCGTGTACCGGCGCTGCGCCGTCACCGGCCACCATCACCACCTGCTGTGCCGCAGCTGCGGCAAGGCCGTTGAAGTCGAGGCTCCCGCGGTCGAGGCCTGGGCTGCGAGGACTGCCACCGAGCACGGCTTCACCGCGGTGGAACACACCGTCGAAATTTTCGGGTTGTGCCCGGAGTGCACGGCCCGGAATACCGCCTAGTTCCTGGACCCGCTGGCGGGAGCAAGAGCGTCGTCGGCGTCGTCGGCCGTAATCAGGATGTTGCCCTCCGAAATGGATTCGGACAGAACATCGTGCTCAATGGCGGTGGCCAGCGGCTTCTGCTTGACGAAGCACATCAGCACGGCGGCCGCCAGTGCAAGCGGCACCATCCAGACGAAGATGGGCGTCAGGGCGTCGTTGTAGGAAGAGATAATGGCTTCCTTGACCGGCGCCGCAGCTGGCTGACCACCGCCGGAGTGAGTGAGTTCGAACCTCCCGGCGTGCCTCCCCGGCTGCGGCAGCCGGCATACGCTCCGTGAGCAGTTCGGCCAGCCGGCTCGCGAAGAGGCTTCCCACCACCGCGGAGCCGAGGGTGGCCCCGATCTGCCGGAAGAAGTTGTTCGACGCCGTCGCGGTGCCGACTTCGCGCAGCGGGAACGAGTTCTGCACGATCAGCACCATGATCTGCATGCTCAGGCCCAGCCCCAGCCCCATCACGGCCAGGTAGGCGCAGATTTCCCAGAGCGGCGCTCCCGGCTTGAGGGTGGAGAGCAGCACCAGGGCGATCGCGACCAGCAGGCCGCCGGCAATCGGCATCCACTTGTAGCGGCCGGTGCGGCTGACGAGCTGCCCGGACACTACCGAGGCGACCAGCAGGGCGCCCATCATCGGGATCATCAGCAGCCCGGATTCGGTGGCGTTGACGCTGAATGCCATCTGCAGATACGTGGGCAGGTAGCCGATCGCTCCGAACATGGCCACGCCGATCAGCAGCCCGGCAATGGTCGAGAGGTTGAAGTTGAGATCCTTGAACAGGTGCAGCGGAATGATCGGCTCCGCCGTGCGCCGCTCCACCAGGACGAAGGCAACCGCACTGGCAATTGTGCCGGCGATCAGGCCCAGGATGATCGGATCGTTCCATTCGTACTTGCCGCCGCCCCAGGTCGCGAACAGCACGAGGCAGGTCGTGGCGATCGCGAGCAGCACCATGCCGCCGAGGTCCAGGCGCGGTTTGCCGCGGTGTTTGGGCAGCTTCAGGAAGAAGACAGCGCCGCCAGTGCCAGCAGACCGAGGGGAATGTTGATCCAGAACACCCAGCGCCAGCCGGGACCTTCAGTGAACCAGCCGCCCAGGAGCGGGCCGGCGACCGAGGCGATCGCGAAGACCCCGCCCATCATCCCCATGTATTTGCCACGTTCGCGGGGCGGCACGACGTCGGCGATGACCGCCTGGGAGAGGATCATCAGACCGCCGCCGCCGAGACCCTGGACGACGCGGGCGGTGATGAGCACACCCATGTCGTTGGCCAGGCCGCCGATGACGGAACCGATCATGAACAGGATGATGGCGGCGATCAGCAGGGCTTTGCGTCCCATGAGGTCGCCGAGTTTGCCGTAGATGGGCATGGTGATGGTGGAGGCGAGAATAAAGGCGGTGATGACCCACAGCATGTCGCTGACGCCGTGGAGTTCTCCGACGATGGTGGGCAGTGCCGTGCTGAGCACTGTCTGGTTCAGGGCCGCCAGAAGCATCGAGAGCATCAGGCCCACGAACATCAGCACCATGTGCTGCTTTTCCCCGGCCGGTCCCGTGGCGGTGACAGGTTGCGTGGTCATGAGAGTTTCCTTAGTAAATGGCGGAGCAGCGCCAACGAGGGTTGGAGAGTTTCCGCGGAGATGCCCTCAACGGGGTCAAAATCAGCGGAGGTGAGTTTGAAGCGGATGGGGACGCCGGCGATCATCACCAGCATGCGCGCGGATTCCTCGGGGCCGAAGCCTTCGACGCCGTCCGCCCAGGCGGACTCCTCAGCCAGCACGCCGGCCAGCCCCTGGCAGACCAAGGTTTCGGCTTTGACCATGTAATCCATGTGGCGGCGGCCCAGGTGGGGATCCCGGGCGATCAGCTGGCGGCGGCGTGCGCGGTCGTCGCCCCCGAGCGCGGTGGAGGCAACGGTCATGAGGAGGCGCGACACCTGCCCCACCAGATCGTCGGCCGTGACGGAGATTTCGGCGAGCAGCGAGGCTTCCAGGACAGGCTCACGGAGGCCCAGGATGGCGTCTTCCTTTGCCTGGAAATAGTTGAAGAACGTCCGCGGGGAGACGCCGGCACTTGCTGCGATGGCCTCTACCGTGGCCTGCTCGACGCCGTGCTGCAGGGCAAGCGAGGCGGCAGCCTCGTGGAGGGCCGTCCAGGTCTCAGCCTTCTTTCGCTCACGCAGGGGCAGCGAAACGGCATTAGTCATGGCTCAAGAATTGCACAACTGCAATGTTTGCACAAATGCATACTTGCAGTGATGCACACTTCGGGTTTCCGGCTGCGGCGCCTCAGGCCGCCGGCACCGCCGACTCGCTCAGCACCCGGCCGTTCAGGCCGCGTTTGGCACGAACGCCGCCGATCACCCGGCACACGACATAGATGAGGAAGGACAGTGTGGTCACGTAGGGGCTGATCGGGATCCGGCCGCCGAGGGCCAGCAGGATGCCGCCCACCGTCGCCGTCACGGCAAACACGACGCTCAGGACCACCACCAGACGCGGCGACGACGTCACCCGCATGGCGGCCGCAGCTGGAGTGATCAGCAGCGCCAGCACCAGCAGGGCGCCGACAATCTGGATGGAGAGCGCCACGCTGACGCCGAGCAGCAGCATGAACCCGATGGCGAGAGCCCGCACGGGTACGCCGCGGGCCGACGCCACGTCGGGGTCCACGCTGGCGAAGGTCAGCGGACGCCAGATCGCCACCAGGGCGATCATCACAACAACGGCGGCCACCGCCAGCACCTGCAGCTGGACGGTGCCGACCGAGACGATCTGGCCGGTGAGCAGGCCAAACTTGTTCGCGGCCCGCCCTCATACAGCGACAGGAAAAGGATGCCCAGGCCCAGCCCGAAGGGCATGATGACGCCGATGATCGAGTTCTTGTCCCGGGCGCGTACGCCCAGCAGGCCCAGCAGCAGCGCCGCCACGACGGATCCCGCCAGGGAGCCCAGGACGATGTCGGCCCCGATCAGCAGGGCAAAGGCCGCGCCGGCAAATGAAAGTTCGGAGATCCCGTGGACGGCGAAGGCCAGGTCACGCTTCATCACGAAGGTTCCTATCAGCCCGCCCAGCAGGCCCAGGACCGCGCCCGCCCAGAGGGAGTTCTGGACCAGCACAAGGAGTTCGCCGTAGTTTTCGAAGTTGAAGATTGAGTTGAGCAGGTTGTCCAGGTCCATCTAGCCCATCTCCCCGGCCACCGCGTGGGCGTCCTCGTGGTGATGCGTCGTGGCATCGGGGAGTCCGACGACGATCAGGCGGCCGTTGGCGTTGATCACTTCGACGTGGCTGCCATAGAGGTCGGACAGCACTTCCGTGGTCATAACCTCCTCCGGTGGCCCCACCCGGAACCGCCCGCCCGCCAGGTACAGGACCCGGTCAACATAGTCCATGATCGGGTTGATCTCGTGCGTTACGAAGACCACGGCACTGTCCTGGTCGTGGCACTGCTTGTTGATCAAGGCACTGACGGCCTGCTGGTGCTGCAGGTCGAGGGAGAGCAGGGGTTCATCGCAGAGCAGCACCTTGGGGTCGGCGGCCAGGGCCTGGGCCACCCGCAGCCGCTGCTGTTCCCCGCCGGAGAGCTGGCCCACGGGAACCTTCGCGTACTCGGAGGCCCCCACGAGGTCGAGCAGTTCATCGATTCTGCGGTTGACTTTCGCCCCGCCCAGCCGGACGCCCCAGCGGTGGCCGTCGACGCCGAGCCCCACGAGGTCGCGGGCGCGCAGCGGCGTGTCAGGGTCGAAGGACTTCTGCTGCGGGACATAGCCGATCCCCGGCTGCCCCGTTCCACGGGCCGGCCGGCAAGCGTGGCCGAACCGGAGCTCAGCTCCTGCAGGCCCAGCAGGACCTTGAGGAAGGTCGTTTTGCCGCTGCCGTTGGGGCCAAGGACGGCGAAAAATTCACCCGCATTGATGTCCAGATCTAGGCCCTCCCACAAAGTGCGCTTGCCGAACGCCAGGGAGGCTCCACGGAGGCTCACTACGGGTGTCAACTTGGCTTTCCTCGAATTCTGCGCAAGCCGCGGCTCGCGCGCTGCGCCTGGGGTGTCCGGCTGGGATGTCCGGGCGGGGTGTCTGGCTGGTTTTTCGCTGATCCGTCCGGCGGGCCTGTCTCGCTGTGCGGTCAGCTCACGCTGTCCCGCTAATCTTAGGCCAGTGCCTTGCCAATGTTGTCGACATTCCCGGACATCCACTGCACGTAGGACTTACCCTCCGGCAGTGTCTCGCTGAAATTCACCACGGGGACGCCTGCGGCAGTTGCCGCGTCCTTGACGTCGACCGTCTGCGGGCCTTCGGTCTGCTGGTTGTAGGCGAGCAGCCTGATACTGCCCGACTTCATGAGGTCGGTGGTCGCCTTCAGGACTGCAGGCGGCACGTCGGTGTCCTCTTCGATCGCCGCGGTGTACTCATCCGGGGTCTGGTTGTCCAGGCCGGCGGCCTCGAGCAGGTAGAGCGGCACCGGTTCCGTCACGGCGACAGGCGCCGCGCCTGCGGACGCCTTGATGTCCGACAGCTTCGTTTCGAGCCCGCCGAGCGACTCCTTGAAGGCCTCGGCATTGTTGCGGAACGTCCCCGCGGAGGACGGTTCAAGCTCGCCCAGCTTGGCCGCGACGGCGTCAGCCAGCCGGGCCATGGCGGGCAGGCTGTACCAGACGTGCTCGTTGAATCCCTCGTGTTCGTGGCCGTGGCCGTCCGCGTCGGCGGATGCTCCGGCGGTGGCAGATGCGCCGGCAGTTTCTTCCGGAGCCAGCCCGGAAACCTCCACGGCGTTCAGGACGTTGCCCTCGTCGAGCCCCGTGTCTTCGGCAAGCTTATGGATGAAATCGTCATAGCCGCCGCCGTTTTCCACCACCAGCTCGGCCTTGGATATAGCCAGCTTGTCCTGGGTTGTCGCCTCATAGGAGTGCGGGTCCTGGCTGGTTCGGTTGATGATGGAGCTGACGCGCACCTTGTCGCCGCCGATGGCACCGACGATGTCACCGTAAACACTGGTGGAGGCGACGACGTCGACGATGCCGTCGTCGGCGCTTCCCCGGGGTTGTCCGACGTCGGACCGCAGGCCGTCAGGAGCACGCTCAGGCCGGCAAAAGCGGCAACGATGGCACGGGCAACGGGACGACGCACGGGAAACCTCGGATCTGTTATTGAGAATCAGGAGCAATAGGAACAGCTTTGAGTGTAGCCCTAAATAGGAATCATTCCTATTTAGGGCTACCTCCGAGCCTGAACGCGGCTACTGGTCCTGCCCGAGCCTCCGGTAGCCGGTGGCCTGCGTGGCGTCCCTGATCTCGCCGACCAGCTCCTCGATGACATCCTCGAGGAACAGCACGCCCTGGGTCTTGCCGTCCGGGCCGATCACGCGCGCCAGGTGCGATCCGGTCCGCTGCATCACGGACATGGCCTTCTCGATCTCGTCGTCCATGGACAGGTTCGCCAGGGACCGGATGTGGCTTTCGGCGATCGGCTGGTGGTACGCCGCATCCGGAATGGAGAGCACATCCTTGATGTGGAGGTAGCCGGAGAGCATCCCGTCATCGTCCAGCATCGGGAAGCGTGAGAACCCGGTCCGGCTGACCGCCTTTTCAAACTCCACCGGCGTGGTGGCCGACTTCATCATCACCAGTTTGTCCAACGGGACCATCACGCGCGACGCCGTGTGCTCGGAGAACTCCAGCGCTCCGGTGATGAGTCCGGCGTCGTCGTCCACCAGCCCGTGGCGGGTGGATTCCTGCACGATCGACTGGACCTCCTCGAGCGTGAAGGAGGAGGTGACTTCGTCCTTGGGCTCGATCCGCATCAGTTTCAGGATGTGGTTCGCGGACCAGTTGAGGGCCACAATCACCGGCTTCACCAGCCGGGCGACGAACATCAGCGGCGGGGCCAGCAGCAGGGCCGCCTTGTCCGCCACGGAGACCGAAATGTTCTTCGGCACCATCTCGCCGATCGTGACGTGCAGGAACGTGACCAGCGCCAGTGCGACGGCGAACGCCGCAATGTCCGCGACCTCGGCCGGAACACCGACTGCCTCCAGCGGCACCACCATCAGGTGGTGGATGGCCGGTTCCGCGACCTGCAGAATCAGCAGCGAACAAACGGTAATGCCCAACTGGGCGCAGGCCAGCATGAGGGAGACGTTTTCCATCGCCCGCAGGGTGGTTTGCGCACGCTTGGAGCCTGCCTCGGCAAGCGGCTCGATCTGGCTCCGGCGAGCGGACATGACCGCAAACTCTGCGCCAACGAAGAAGGCGTTGCCGAGCAGCAGGACAACAAGCCAAAAGATCCCTAACCAGTCACTCATGCTGCACCGACCTGGCCGTTGGAGCGCTCGTCATGGTGCACCCGGGCGGGTTTGAAGCAGATCCGGTCGATCCTGCGCCCGTCCATCCGGGTGACGGCCAGCGTGCCGCCATGGACGTCCACGGTGTCCCCCACCGCGGCGATCCGGCCCAACTTGCTCATGACGTAGCCTCCCACCGTTTCGTAGGCAGACTCGTCGGGCACGGTCAGGCCCGGGATCTGTTCGGAGAGTTCGTCCGGGCGGAGCAGGCCCGGGAAGTACCAGTCACCGGACGCGCTCTGCAGCAGGCCCGGCCGGACCTTGTCGTGTTCATCGGCCACTTCTCCGACGATTTCCTCAACCAGGTCCTCCAGGGTGGCGATGCCGGCGGTTCCGCCGTACTCGTCCAGGACCACGGCCAGTTGCAGGTTCCCTTCGCGCAGTTCCGCCAGAAGGGCGTCCAGGTGGATGGTTTCTGGAACCCGGAGGACATCGGTCATGATGGCGCCGGCTTCCAGTTTGGCGCGGCGGTCCGACGGAACGGCGATGGCCTTTTTGATGTGCACCACGCCGCGGATGTCGTCCGAGGATTCGCCGATGACCGGGAACCGCGAATAGCCGGTGCGGCGTGCGGCCTCCACAATGTCGGACACGGGCTGGTCGCCGTCGATGGTCTCGACCCGGATGCGGGGCGTCATAACGTCCGCTGCTGTCCGGCCCGAGAACTTGAGCGTCCGGGCGATGAAGTTGGCGGTGCCGGCGTCGAGGGTTCCCATCGCCGCCGAGCGGCGCACGAGGAGGCCAGCTCCGCCGGAGTCCGAGCCCCGAAATCTCTTCCTTGGCCTCGAGGCCGAAGATATTGAGCACCTTGTTGGAGAAGCCGTTGAGCACCACGATGGCGGGTTTGAAGACTGCCGTGAAGATCAGCTGCGGGCGGGCCAGGGCCTTGCCCACCTGGAACGACAGCGCAATGGCCATGTTCTTCGGCACCAGCTCGCCGATCAGCATGGACAGGAGCGTCGCGAAGGCCATCGCAAGGATCAGCGACACGGAGGAAACTGCGGCGTCCGGCAGCCCCAGGGCGCTCAGCGGGCCCTCGAGCAGCTGGCCGACAGACGGTTCCATGACGTAGCCGGTGAGGAGCGTGGTGATGGTGATGCCCAGCTGGCAGCTGGAGAGCTGCGTGGACAGGGACTTAAGGCATTTGAGCAGGGGGACGGCGGCAGTGTCGCCGTCATCAACGGCGCGCTGGACCGTCGCCTGGTCAAGGGCAACGAGCGAGAATTCAACGGCTACGAAGAAGCCGGTTCCGAGGATGAGCAGCAGGCCTGCACCGAGAAGGAGCCACTCCATTTAGCGGCCCGCTTTCGGAGCTGCCCGGAGTGGCTGCTTGTGGAAGATGCCTGGCGGAGGGTGGTCGGCCGCGGCCGACCCTTGGTCTTGGTAGGCACTGGCTTCCTGGGAGGCACGGCTTCCCTGGAAAACAAGGGGCCGGTGTGCCGCCGGAGAGTGATGGGCGCGTGAACGGGGTTTGCCGGCTCTTCGGGTGGACTGCGCGGGAAGGGTTTCCGTTCCCCGCTGACAGCCCCCAGGCCGGCACCTAGATTTACTGTCCATAAGAATGTCAGTCTACAGGAGCGCCGGGCACGGGGCTGTCGTCCGACGGCGTCCCCTCACCAGCTTTGCGGGACCGGGCGGCCTTCCTCGTAGCCGGCCGCGGACTGGATCCCGGCCACGGCGCGTTCCCGGAACTGCGCCAGGTCTGCGGCGCCGGCGTAGCTCATGGAACTGCGGAGACCGGCGGTGATCATGTCCAGCAGGTCCTCGACGCCGGGCCGCGCCGGATCGATGAACATCCGGGACGTGGAGATGCCTTCCTCGAACAGGGCCTTGCGGTCTTTTTCGAAGGCGCCCTCGCGCTGGTTGCGGTTCTGCACGGCCCGGGCCGATGCCATGCCGAAGCTTTCCTTGTACTGCCTCCCGCCGGCATCCTGCTGCAGGTCCCCGGACTTTCGTGCGTGCCGGCGAACCAGGAGCCGATCATCACCTGGCTGGCCCCGGCCGCCAGGGCGAGCGCGACGTCGCGCGGGTAGCGGACGCCGCCGTCGGCCCAGACCCGGCCCCCGGCCGCCCGTGCGGCGGCAGAGCACTCGAGCACGGCGGAGAACTGCGGCCGGCCGACGGCGGTCATCATGCGGGTGGTGCACATGGCGCCGGGGCCAACACCCACCTTGACGATGTCCGCCCCGGCCTGGATGAGTTCGCGGGTCGCGTCCGCGGTGACCACGTTGCCTGCCACCACGGGGACACCGGGGTTGAGGCCCTTGACGGCGGCCAGGGCCTCAAACATTTTCTGCTGGTGGCCGTGCGCGGTATCGAGGACCAGGACGTTGACCCCGGCGGCGAGGAGTTCCGCCGCCCGCCCGGCGACATCGCCGTTGATCCCGACGGCGGCCGCCACTTTGAGCCTGCCGTCAGCGTCCAGCGAGGGCCGGTACAGCGTCGAGCGCAGGGCGCCCTTCCGGGTGAGGACGCCGGCCAGGACACCGTCCCGCTGCACGGGCACAAAATCGGTTCCGGCAGCGTCCATCGCGTCGAAGGCGCGGCGCAGGCCGGCGCCGGACCCGCCGTCGGGCGTGCCGTCCGGCAGGGCCCCTGCCAGCGATGTCCCGTCCAGTGATGTCCCCTCCAGCGATGCCACATCCAGCACCAGCGGCTGGTGGCGCATCACGGACGCGAGCGAGGCGAACCGGTCCTGGCCCTCGCAGTCGGACGCCCGGACGATGCCGGCGACGGCACCCGAGTCGTCCACCACCGTGATGGCCCCGTGCGGACGTTTGCCCATCAGGTGCAAGGCATCAATGACCGTGCTGGCGGGCGACAACGTCACCGGCGTCTCCAGGACGGGGTGGCGGGTCTTGATCCAGGCCGTCACGTCGCGGATCACGTCCAGAGGCACGTCCTGCGGCAGCACCGCCAGCCCGCCGCGCCGGGCCATGGTCTCGGCCATGCGCTTGCCGGTCACCGCCGTCATGTTGGCGGCCACCAGGGGATCGCGGAGCCGGTCCCGTCGTCGGCGGCCAGGTCCACGTCCAGCCGGGAGGTGACGTCGGAACGGGACGGCACCAGGAAGAGGTCCGAATAGGTCAGGTCGGTGGTGGGGTCGGTCAGGAAACGCACGACTGCTCCTTAAATAAGCAAAAATAAGCATTCCGATGCTCAACGGGTTCTCAGGGTGATTCTAGCGAGGCTTCGAACGGCCACGGCACCCGCCCGGCGCGGTGACGGCAAGTCATGCAGGCCCCTCGACGGTTGCCTTCCGGGGCCCGGATGACGTGCCGTGCCGGGGCTTTGAGCGGACTTGATGATTTGAGTCACCCTTATTGGCGGTTTGGCAAGAATCGTCACTAGACTGGCATGGGTCTGGGTTCACTGGACGCGGAGACTGGTTCAACTGTTGTGCTGAGGCACCGTGAAACCAGTGGGAATCAAACTCATGGAAGAGGCGTAATTCAAGTGCCAGAGCAGCCTAGCCACCGTCTACCAGAGGAATTTGGCGGAAACGAGTGGCTCGTTGACGAACTGTACGAGCGTTATCAGCAGGACAAGAACACGGTGGATGCCAAGTGGTGGCCTTTGTTCGAATCCTTCGACGCCGGTGACAGTTCCTCCACCAACGGAGCCTCGGGCGCAGCGGCTGTTGCGCACCCCGCCACCCGCGAACTTCCAGTTGTAGCTCCGGCTGCCGAGCCGGCAGCGCAGCCGCCGCACCCGCCCCGGCTGCTGCGCCCCGCGCCCGCCGCCGCGAAGAAAGCCCCGGCCACCGTTGCCCGCGACGGCGCGAAGCCTTCGGAAGCCGGCCCCGGCACCCAGCCGATCCCGGCCCAGCTGCCCAAGAACATCAAGGCCCCGACCGCCCCCGAGGAAGACGTCGTCTCCGTCCTCCGCGGCCCGGCCAAGGCGATCGCCACCAACATGATCACCAGCCTGGAGGTTCCGACCGCCACCAGCGTGCGTGCCATCCCCGCGAAGCTGCTGATCGACAACCGTGTGGTCATCAACTCCAACCTTGCCCGCGCCCGTGGCGGCAAGGTCTCCTTCACGCACCTGATCGGCTACGCCGTCATCCGCGCCCTCGCCCAGTTCCCCTCGATGAACGTCTACTACGACGAGGTGGACGGCAAGCCGGTCGCGGTCCAGCCGGCGCACGTGAACTTCGGCATCGCCATCGACATGCCCAAGCCCGACGGCACCCGCCTGCTGATGGTCCCGAACATCAAGAAGGCGGAGACCCTCAACTTCTCCGAGTTCTGGCACACCTACGAGGACCTGATCAAGCGTGCCCGCGCCGGCAAGCTGACCGCCGACGACCACTCCGGCACCACGGTGTCGCTGACCAACCCCGGCGGCATCGGAACCGTGCACTCCGTGCCGCGCCTGTCCAAGGGCCAGGCCGCCATCATCGGCGTCGGCGCACTGGACTACCCGGCCGAGTTCCAGGGTGCCAGCGCGAAGATCATCGCGCACAACGCCATCAGCAAGGTCCTCACCCTGACCTCCACCTATGACCACCGCGTCATCCAGGGTGCCGGCAGCGGCGAGTTCCTGAAGCTGGTGCACCAGCTCCTGCTCGGCGCGCAGAACTTCTACGACGAGATCTTCGAGTCCCTGCGGATCCCCTACGAGCCGGTCCGGTGGAGCCCTGACCTGCAGGTGGACCCGGCCGACGAGATCAACAAGGTCGCCCGGATCCAGCAGCTCATCCACGCCTACCGCGTCCGCGGCCACCTCATGGCGGACACCGATCCGCTTGAGTACGTCCAGCGCAAGCACCCGGACCTCGATGTCCTGACCTACGGCCTGACGCTGTGGGACCTGGACCGCGAGTGGCCCACCGGCGGCTTCGGCGGCAAGCCCCAGCTGGCCTTCCGCGACATCCTCGGTGTGCTGCGCGACGCCTACTGCCGCACCACGGGCATCGAATACATGCACATCCAGGATCCTGAAGAGCGCAAGTGGTTCCAGGACCAGCTGGAGCACCCGTACTCCAAGCCCAGCCGCGACGAACAGCTGCGCATCGTCTCCAAGCTCAACGCCGCCGAGGCCTTCGAGACGTTCCTGCAGACCAAGTTCGTGGGCCAGAAGCGCTTCTCGCTGGAGGGCGGCGAGTCCCTCATCCCGCTGCTGGACGCCATCATCTCCGATGCGGCCGACGACGAACTCGACGAAGTGGCGATCGGCATGGCCCACCGCGGCCGGCTCAACGTGCTCACGAACATTGCCGGGAAGACCTACGCCCAGGTCTTCCGGGAATTCGAAGGCACCCAGGATCCGCGCTCCGTACAGGGCTCCGGCGACGTGAAGTACCACCTCGGCACCGAGGGCACGTTTACCTCGGACAACGGCAAGGAGACCAAGGTCTACCTGGCTGCCAACCCGTCGCACCTCGAAGCCGTGGACTCCGTCCTCGAAGGCATCGTCCGCGCCAAGCAGGACCGCCTCGACCAGGGCGAAGCCTTCCCCGTGCTGCCGATCATGGTGCACGGCGACGCCGCTTTTGCCGGCCAGGGTGTGGTGGCGGAAACGCTCAACCTCTCCCAGCTGCGCGGCTACCGCACCGGCGGCACCATCCACATCGTGGTCAACAACCAGGTCGGCTTCACCACCGCGCCGTCCTCGTCACGCTCCTCCACCTACTCCACGGACGTCGCCAAGATGATCCAGGCGCCGGTGTTCCACGTGAACGGCGACGACCCGGAGGCCGTGGTCCGCATCGGCCAGCTCGCCTACGAGTTCCGCCAGCGGTTCCACAAGGACGTTGTCATCGACATGGTCTGCTACCGGCGCCGCGGCCACAACGAGGGTGACGACCCCTCGATGACCCAGCCCCTGATGTACAACCTGATCGAGGCAAAGCGCTCGGTCCGCAAGCTGTACACCGAATCCCTGATCGGCCGCGGTGACATCACCGAGGAAGAAGCCGAGCAGCTGCTGCGCGACTACCAGGAACGTCTGGAACGTGTCTTCGCCGAGACGCATGCGGCGCAGACCTCCCCGATTCCGATCATTAAGGCGGATTCCGCCGCGGTATCCGATCTCGAGCGTCCTTTGGCGCAGCAGTCCGATTCCGGCATCAACGCCCCGGCGTCGACGGCAATTTCCGCCGAGACACTGGCGCGCATCGGCAAGGCACACGTCGACATCCCCGAAGGCTTTACGGTCCACGCCAAGCTCAAGCAGCTGCTGGAGAAGCGCGAAGTGATGTCCCGCGAAGGCGGCATCGACTGGGGCTTCGGCGAACTGGCCGCCTTCGGCTCGCTCATCATGGAAGGCGTTCCCGTCCGGCTCGCCGGCCAGGACTCGCGCCGCGGCACCTTTGTGCAGCGTCACGCCGTCTTCCACGACCGCGCCAACGGCGACGAGTGGCTGCCCCTGGCACACCTCTCCGATGACCAGGCCAAGCTGTGGATCTACGACTCCCTGCTGTCGGAATACGCCGCCATGGGCTTCGAATACGGCTACTCGGTGGAACGTCCCGATGCCCTGGTGCTCTGGGAGGCGCAGTTCGGTGACTTCGTCAACGGCGCGCAGACCATCATCGACGAGTTCATCTCCTCGGCCGAGCAGAAATGGGGACAGCGCTCCTCGCTCGTCCTGATGCTGCCGCACGGCTACGAAGGCCAGGGACCGGACCACTCCTCCGCCCGGATCGAGCGCTTCCTGCAGATGTGCGCCGAAGAGAACATGATCGTGGCCAACCCCACCACCTCGGCGTCGCACTTCCACCTGCTGCGCCGCCAGGCCTACAGCCGGCCGCGCAAGCCGCTCATCATCTTCACGCCGAAGCAGCTGCTCCGCCTCAAGGCCGCCGCCTCGTCCGTGGAGGACTTCACCACCGGCACCTTCCGGACGGTCATCCCTGAGCACGAGGAGCTGCAGGCCGACGCCGTCGAGCGTGTCCTGCTGGTCTCCGGCCGCCTGTACTACGATCTGCTGTCCACCCGGCAGAAGACCGGCGACAAGACCACGGCGATCGTCCGCGTCGAGCAGCTGTACCCGCTGCCCGCCGCCGAAATTGCCGCGGAGCTTGCGAAGTACCCGAACGCCGACGTGGTCTGGGCGCAGGACGAGCCCGCCAACCAGGGCCCGTGGCCGTTCATCGGCCTCAACCTTCCGGACGCGCTGGACCGCCGGGTCCGCCTCGTTTCCCGCCCCGCCTCGGCTTCCACCGCGGCAGGATCGATGAAGCGCCACGCGGCCGAGCAGGACGCACTGCTCAAGCAGGCATTCGCACGTAAGTAAGGTCAACGCTGCCCGGCCGGAGATTGAAACACGCAACTCCGGCCGGGCAGCGTTGTTAACCGGCATTGTCCCCGGCAGCGTGACCGTCCGGGGCGGTTTCAATGGACGCTCTGGAGTGAAGAGGTAGTCGTGGAAGATCGAAAGCTGCGGATCGCAGCCGTGGGCGATGAACTGCTGGCCGGCCTGGGTGATCCCCGGGCGCTGGGCTGGCTGGGCCGGGTGCTGGCGCGCACGCCGCAGGACGGGCTGACGCTCGAATGCTATTCCCTCCCCTGCCCGCAGGAGGGAACGGAAGGCCTGGCCTCCCGCTGGCTCGAGGAAGCCGGCCGCCGCTTCAACAGCCACCACGAGAACCGCCTGGTGATCGGCCTCTCCGGCCGCGACATCGAGTTCGGGCTGTCGACCGCCCGCAGCCGGCTCAACCTCGCGAACATCCTCGACTCGGCCTCGCAGAACAAGATCGAGGTTTTTGTCGTGGGCCCGCCGCCCTCCCTGGATCCGGCCCAGAACCGCAGGCTCGGCGAGCTCAATACCGCCTTCGCCGACGTCACGACCCGGCGCAAGCACCTCTACGTCGACACCTTCTCCCCGCTGCTCAACCACGAGCAGTGGCGCCAGGACCTCGCCGCCAACGGCGGCACGCCCGGCCAGGCCGGCTACGGCCTCATGGCGTGGCTCGTGCTGCACCGCGGCTGGTTCCAGTGGCTGGGCATGGACACGCCGGAGTAGAGCGTCTCCCCGGGAACATCGCGATATATCTTGACCCGCCGGTAGCGGCGATATATCGTGACTTTATCGTCACGATATATCGCAAGCAGTCGCATGAAGTATCGCCTTCCCGGAGGGAACCATGTCAGAGAACACCACGGCAGAGAACAACTGGACCGTCACCGGTCCGCAGACCATCGACGTCGATGGCGTCAGTTCGCTCAAGCTCGGCATCGTCCGGGGACGATTCGACATTGTCACGCATGACGAGGCCGTCGCCCGGATCGAAGTCTCCGAGGTCTCCGGCGACCCGCTGGCCATCAGCCTGGTCAACGGACGCCTTGAGATCCGGCACCAGCTGCACGGCCCGCAGGGCTGGTTCAAGAACCTGATGAACACCGTCAACAACAGCAGCAGCAACTCGGTGGTCATCAGCATCGCCCTGCCCGCCGGCGTCGAGGTCGAAGCCGGCACCGTCAGCGGGGACGGCATGGTGTCCGGGATCAGCGGACACACCCGGCTCAACACGGTCTCAGGTTCCGTCCTTGCCGACGGCACGTCCGGGGACCTGGCCGTCAGCACCGTCAGCGGCGAAGTGATCGCCCGCAACCACCACGGCGTACTGACGGCCAAGAGCGTCTCGGGCGAGGTCACGGCCTCCGGCGAGTTCACCCACATCCGCGCCAACACGGTCAGCGGGGACCTGAGCTTCGACCTGCACGGTTTCACCCAGGACTTTGGCGCCAATTCCGTCTCAGGGGACGTCACCATCCGCGTCCCGCACGACGTCGGCGTCGACATTATCGCCAAGTCCGCCAGCGGCGCCGTCGTCATCAACCACACGAAGTACAACCAGCCCGGCGGCGCCGTACAGACCATCGCCGGGCCGGACACCCAGCTCATGCTGGTGCGCACCAACTCCGTGTCGGGCAAGACGTCGATCTTCCACGGCCAGCCGAGCACGGACACCGAAACGAGGCCCTGATGCCTCCGGTCTTTGCCCACGGCGCCCTGCGGCTGTACCTCCTCGCCCTGCTGGAGACCGGCCCCAAGCACGGCTACGAGCTCATCAAGGCGCTCAGCGAACGGTTCGGCGGCACGTACTCCCCAGCGCCGGAACCATCTATCCGCGGCTGGGCAAGCTGGAGGAGGAAGGGCTGGTGGCCACACACACCGAGGGCCGGCGGACCTACTACAGCATCACCCCGGCCGGGCTCGTGGAGCTCAACGGCCGGCGGGACGAGCTTGCCGGCGTGGAAAACGACATCTCCGCGTCGGTCCGGCGGCTTGCGGACAATCTGCGGCAGGACATCAAGGTCAACATGCGCGGCCTGCGGGCGGACCTGGCCGCAACGGCCGAGGCCGCGCGCTCGTCGGCCCGCGCTGCCGGATCAACCGTCGCCTCGCTGGCTGGCCAGCGCTACTCGCAGGAGGGCGACAGCCGGCTGCGCGAAGCGGAGATGCTGGTGCAGGCGTTCCGGGACGACATCCGGGTTGAACTGCGCCGCCACGGCGGCCGGCATCCGATCACGCCGGTGACGCTGGAGACGGTCAAGACGGTGCTGGACCAGGCCAGGATCTCCATCCGGAATTCCCTGGAGTGATCCGCTCCCCGCGCCCCGCCTGCCGGTTCGCGGCGGGTGCCCTGATGTGGGAGACTTGAGGGCAGCTCTTTTGAGTACCAAAAATTAAGGAGGCCAGCTATGAGCAAGCGTGCACGTAAACGTCGTGACCGTAAGCGTGGCGGCGCGAACCACGGCAAGCGCCCCAACACCTAAGCAAAGCTTGGAATACGGCTTTAGGCGAATGACCCCGGAATCCTCACGGTTTCCGGGGTCATTCGTTTTAAGCGTGGCAGGGGGCGAAGTCCGCCGGGTCAGGCCTCGACCGGGTTGCTGGAGTGGATGCGGTCAAGGATTGAATTCTTGAGGTTCTCCGGGGCAGCCTCGGTGCAGGAACGCTTCACCATCACGCGGATCACACACTCAAGGTCGTACTGCTCAAAACACTCGGGGCAGCCGTCCAGGTGGTCCTTGATCTCGGAGATGTCCTCGTGGGTGAGGGCACCGTCCAGATACTCGTAGATACGTTGCATCCGGGCGTCGTCGCAATCGCCCAGTCCCTGGCAGTCGCTCATTTCCTGTTCTCCTGTTTGTTGCTTCCGGCCGCCGCGGTGGCATCTGCAGCCCTGAACCCGCGCTCGGCGGCGTAGTCGGCGAGCATGTCCCGCAGCATCTTCCGGCCCCGGTGCAGGCGGGACATCACGGTCCCGATCGGGGTGTTCATAATGTCGGATATTTCCTTGTACGCAAATCCCTCGACGTCGGCGAAGTAGACGGCCAGCCGGAATTCCTCCGGGATGGCCTGCAGCGCGCGTTTGACGTCCGAATCCGGCAGGTGGTCCAGCGCCTCGGCCTCGGCCGAGCGCAGCCCCGAGGACGTGTGCGACTCCGCGCGGGCCAGTTGCCAGTCCTCGATGGTGTCGGAGTTCGACTGCAGCGGCTCGCGTTGCCGCTTCCGGTAGAGGTTGATGTAGGTGTTCGTCAGGATCCGGTACAGCCAGGCTTTGAGGTTGGTGCCAGGCTTGTACTGATGGAAGGCGGAGAACGCCTTCGTGTACGCCTCCTGGACCAGGTCCTCGGCATCGGCTGGATTCCGGGCCATCCTCATGGCCGCGGAGTACAGCTGGTCGACATACTGCATGGCGTCGCGTTCGAACCGTACCCGGCGTTCCTCCGGGGTTTCAGTCGCAACGTCCAGTGCCTGCCCGTCCACGATCGTTTCCTGGGCGGCAGCCTCGTGCGTGGCCGCAACGGCCGGATCCATGGTGCTCATTGCCTTCAAGTCTACTGTCACGTTCCGGCGGGCGGCCGGAATCGCCGGCACGGCGCCATCCTGCAGGGCCATGGACCACAACTCCACCGGTTCCGCAGCACGCTGCGCGTCCTCCACAAGAATCAAATCTCTGCCTTTCTGTTTGACGTCCGGCTCGTCGTCCGGCCGTCCTCCAGCCGTCCTTTAATTGATCGGCAGGCCGCAAACCGGCGGCCGGGACCTGTCATCCACAACCCCTTCGGGCAGGCAAATATTCCACAAAAGTGCAAGACTAGAACCGGTTCTCCCGCATTGATTCCGCGGCTCGTCCATCCAGGAGGAAATTCATGTCCTTTGTCCGCTTTCTCGCCCGGCCCATGCTCGCCTCCAGTTTCGTCCTTGCGGGCATGGACAAGCTAAAGAATGCGGACGACACCGCGACGCAGCTCTCACCCTGCTGCGCCGCGCCGCCGAGTCCCTGCCGTTCCAGACCAACGAGAAGGTCCTGGCCCGCGTTATCGGCGGAACCCAGGTGGGAGCCGGCGTCCTCTTCGCGCTCGGCAAGTCAGCCCGCCTGGCCGCCACCGTCCTGGCCGTCATCTCCGCGCTCAACGGCTACGTTGAATGGCGCAGCGCGGACATCACCTCCAAAGACGGCCGCGATGCCCGCCGCAAGCAGCTGCTCAAAAACGTCTCACTGACCGGCGGCGTGCTCCTGGCCGCCGTGGACACGAACGGCCGCCCCAGCCTGGCCTGGCGCGCCGAGCACCTCGCCGCGGACGCCAAAAAGAATGCCAGCCACCTCGCCGCGGACGTCAAGAAGACCACCGGCAAGCAGTGGAAAAAGGCCGACAAAGCCGTACGCAAAGCCGTAGACCACACCGCTGGAGCCTAAGACTGCAATGACAGGCACCACCCCTCCGCAGCCGCCAACCCCGTTCCGGCCGGCACCGCTCCGCTCTGGCGGGCGCCCTTCGCCGGAAAGCCCGTCGACGCGACGGTCACCGTCCCGGGATCGAAGTCCCTGACCAACCGGTACCTCGTGCTGGCGGCCCTCGCAGACGGTCCTTCGAGGTTGCGGGCTCCGCTGCATTCCCGGGATTCCGCCCTCATGATCGAGGCATTGCGCCAGCTTGGGGCCACCATCACGGAGGTTCCGGGTGACGGCGCCTTCGGTCCTGACCTGGCCGTGACGCCCATCCGGCTGGATGCCCCCGGGCCTCCGACCGGGATCGACTGCGGCCTGGCCGGGACGGTCATGCGGTTCGTGCCGCCCGTCGCGGCCCTGCGCCGGGGAGTGTCACTATTCGACGGCGATCCGCACGCGCGCAAGCGCCCCATGGGCACCATTATCGAGGCGCTGACCGGGCTGGGCGTCGCCGTCAGCGCACCCGACGGCGGTCCGGCGTCGTCGCTGCCGTTCGCCGTCGAGGGCACGGGCGAAGTGCGCGGCGGGCACCTCGTCATCGACGCCAGCGCTTCCTCGCAGTTTGTGTCCGCCCTGCTGCTGGCCGGAGCCCGCTTCACCGAGGGCCTTCACCTGGAGCACCGGAGCAAGGACAACTCCGGTCCTGTCCCCAGCCTGGACCACATCAGCATGACCGTTTCCGTGCTCCGCGGCGTCGGAGTGGCCGTGGACGATTCCCGCCCGAACCACTGGATCGTCTCCCCGGCGCCATCCGCGCCTTTGACCTCAGGATCGAGCAGGATCTCTCCAACGCGGGCCCCTTCCTGGCTGCGGCCCTGGCCACCCGGGGCACCGTCCGCATCCCCGACTGGCCCGCCGGGACCACCCAGGTGGGCGATCTGTGGCGCGGCATCCTCGCCACCATGGGCGCCACCGTCACGCTGGCGGACGGCACTCTGACCGTCACCGGCGGCCCCGAAATCAAGGGCGCCGACTTCGACGAGACCAGTGAACTCGCCCCCACCGTCGCAGCCCTGTGTGCCCTGGCCACGGGACCGTCACGGCTGAGCGGCATCGCCCACCTCCGCGGACACGAAACGGACCGGCTCGCCGCCCTCGTGGCCGAGATCAACCGCCTGGGCGGCGACGCCGAGGAGACCAGCGACGGCCTCATCATCCGGCCCGCGCCGCTGCACGGCGGCGTGGTCCGCAGCTACGCCGACCACCGCATGGCAACGGCGGGCGCCATCCTCGGCCTGGCCGTACCCGGCGTCGAGGTCGAGGACATTGCCACCACGGCCAAGACCATGCCAGACTTCCCGCAGCTGTGGGAGTCCATGCTGGCCCAGGGCGCACCCGCAGGAAGGACGCCGCCGGTGGCCCGCAGCACTGACTCCTGGGACGAATCCGACGTCCGGATCCGCCCCAACAAAAAGGCACCCGGCCCCGCACGAAGGACCGGCCCAGCTACGACGACGCCGTGACCGGGCGGATCATCACCGTTGACCGGGGACGCTACACCGCCGTCGTCGCCGAAGGCACACCCGAGGAGCGCAAGATCATCGCCGCCCGCGCCCGGGAACTGCGCCGCAACCCCGTGGTTGCCGGCGACTTTGTCTCCCTGGTGGGCGACGTCAGCGGCGAACCCGACACCCTGGCCCGGCTGGTCAAGATCCAGGACCGCAAGACCCTGCTGCGGCGCAGCGCCGACGACACGGATCCGATCGAGCGCGCCGTCGTCGCCAATGCCGACACGCTGGTGATTGTGGTGGCGGCCGCCAATCCGGAGCCGCGGACCGGGTTCATCGACCGCGCCCTCGTGGCCGCGTACGACGCCGGAATCGAGCCCCTGCTCCTCGTCACCAAAGCCGATGTCAAGGATCCCGCGGAACTCCTCTCCAACTACCAGCACCTGGCCTTCCCGGTGATCATCTCCAAGACGGCGGACTCCGCCGCCTCCGGCATCGATGCCCGGTCGGACGACGGGCTGTCCGCCCGGCTGGACAAGGACGCCGTCTCACAGCTGCGCGGCCACCTCGACGGGAAGGTCACCGTCATGATCGGCCATTCCGGCGTCGGCAAGTCCACCATGGTCAACGCCCTCACGGGCGCCGAGCGCGCCACCGGCGGGGTCAACGCCGTCACCGGGCGCGGCCGCCACACCTCCTCCTCCGCCCTGGCGCTCAAGGTCAACGATGCACCCTCGGGCAGCTGGATCATCGACACCCCGGGCATCCGCTCCTTCGGACTGGCCCACGTGGACCCGGACCGGATCCTGCGGTCCTTCCCGGACCTCGAACCCGGCACCGACGACTGCGAGCGGGGCTGCAAGCATGATTCCAGCGCCGTCAACTGCGGCGTGGACGCCTGGGTGGCCGCCGGCCACGCGGGCGAATCGGGCCCGGCCCGGCTCGCGTCCCTCCGCCGCCTGCTGGGGACGGACCCGCGGATGGAAGCCCAGGACGTCAAGGAACTGGGCACCGTCTCGTAGCCGGCCGCGGTGCCGCCTACCGCTCCCCGCCCGCTTTGACGGTAGTTTGGAACCATGAGTCAACCCGCTTCAAGCTACAACGATGACCTGCGCCTTGCCCATGTACTGGCAGATTCCGTAGATTCCCAGACCATGAGCCGCTTCAAGGCGCTCGACCTTCGGATCGAAACGAAGCCGGACCTGACTCCGGTGACCGACGCCGACAAGTCAGCCGAGGAAGCCATCCGCGGCCAGCTGTCCCGCTCCCGTCCGCGCGACGCCGTGCTCGGCGAGGAGTTCGGCAGTTCCGGCCACGGCTCCCGCCGCTGGATCATCGACCCCATTGACGGGACCAAGAACTTCGTCCGCGGCGTCCCCGTCTGGGCCACGCTGATCGCGCTCGTCGACGAAGGCGAGCCTGTGGTCGGCGTCGTAAGCGCCCCCGCGCTGGGCAAGCGCTGGTGGGCCGCCAAGGGCGCCGGGGCCTACACGGGCCGTTCGCTGGCGGCCGCCACCCGGCTGAAGGTGTCCAACATCTCCGAACTCTCGGACGCCTCACTGTCCTACTCCAGCCTGGGCGGCTGGAAGCAGCGCGGCAACCTCGATGAGTTCCTGGGCCTCACCGAGGAAGTCTGGCGCACCCGCGCCTACGGGGACTTCTGGTCCTACTGCCTCGTGGCCGAAGGCGCCGTCGACATCGCCTGCGAGCCCGAACTGAACCTCTACGACATGGCGGCCCTGGTGCCGATCGTCACCGAAGCCGGCGGGCGCTTCACCTCCCTGGAAGGCGAGGACGGCCCCTTCGGCGGGAACGCCCTGGCCACCAACTCCATCCTGCACTCCGAGGTCCTGAAACGGCTCAACCCAGGGCTGGACGACCTGCTCTAGCAACGGTTCCCAAGGATTCCCCAACCTCCCTGTACGACTCTGTCCAAGACGGCGGCCCGACGGCGGCCTCGAGGGTAGGGCATCTTTTGGGAGGAGAGCAGCCTTGTCTGACGCACTTCACATCTCGAATCTCGGCACTGCCGGGACCGGCCCGGTACTGCTGGTGCTCGTGGCGAAATACCGGGACCTAGACCCGGAATCCGCCGCCGCCCTGCACAGCGCGTCCGCGGGACTCGCGCCGCATCTTGTCTCCGATCGAGTCTCCAATCCTGTCTCCGACGTTGACTCCGATCTTGTCTCGGACGAGTCGCGCATCTCCGCGTCCGTGGTCCTGTCCACCTGCAACCGGTTCGAAATCTATTGCGAGCTCCCGTCCCTGGCGGGCCTCGACGCCGCGCGCGTACGTCCTCGACGCGGTGGTCCTCTGCTCCGGGCTGCCGAGAATCCGCCTGGCGGCCCTCTTCGAGGAGCTCCGGGAGCCGCCGCCGTCGAACATCTCTTCGCCGTTGCCGCCGGCCTGGATTCGGTGGTGGTGGGTGAACGTGAAGTCGCGGGCCAGGTCCGCCGCGCCCTCGCCGACGCCCAAGCCGCCGGCACCGCCAGCGGGCGGCTGGGCAGGCTGTTCCAGGCCGCGTCCCGCACGGCCAAGGACGTGGGGGCACAGACCACGCTCAGCAGCGCCGGCAGATCCATCGCTGCTGTTGCCCTGGACCTCGCCGACGCCGGGACCAAACAGGCCGGAACCGGCGGGACGTCGGCCGTTCTCTTCGGCACCGGCGCGTACGCCGGGTGTGTGGCGGGGCTGCTGAAAACCCGCAAATATTCCGACGTCTCGGTCTTCTCCCACTCCGGCCGCGCGGATGCCTTCGTGGCGGCCCGGGGAGGCCGCGCCGTCTCCGCCCGGCAACTGCCGGCAGCCGTTGCCGGGGCTGACCTTGTCATTGGCTGCAGCGGTTCAGGGCCCGCATCGATGCTGCCGCCCTCGCCCGCTGGCGTGAGGGTGCGGACCGTCCACTCACTGTCATCGACCTCGCGCCCAGCCATGATTTCGACCCGCACGTGGCGGAACTGCCGGGAGTGGAGCTCATCACGCTGGAATCAATCCACCTCGCTGCACCCCGGCCGACGCCGAAGCGCTGCGCCACGCCCGCGCCCTGGTCCGGCAGGCGGCCCACCGCTTCGAGGAACAGGATACGGTCCGTGCCGTGGACACCGCCGTCGTGGCCCTGCGCGAGCACCTCCATCAGGTCCTCCGCAGCGAAATGGACCGCGTCGGCAAACAGCACGGCCGGGGCGCCTCGGCTGACGACGTCAACCTCGCCCTCCGGCACCTGATCCGGCGCCTGCTCCATACGCCGACGGTCCGCGCCCGGGAGCTCGCCGCCCTCGGCCGGCAGGACGACTACACCGCGGCCCTGGAGGCGCTCTTTGGCCTCAGCGTCCAGGCCGGCAGCCGGAGCACCGCTGTGAGTGGGAAGCCGGCCGGGCGGCCTTGTGCCCGCCGAAGAGCCGGAAGAAAAGGCGCCCGAACCGGCCAAAACGGTATGCGGCGGCACCCGCGGCCCGGGCGCCGGATGCCCCGGAACCTGTTCAACCTTCCAGCTCCTGACGCGGCCACCAGCCGGGATCGCGGTTCCGGCCGCGGCCTGCAGCGCGTAACAAACAGCTTCACATTCAGCCGGCTCCTTTCCGCCGGAACGGGGAATGTCCTAGGCTCAAAGCAGGTCACGAGTGCCAGCGCAAAACCCCGGTTTGCTGGCCGGCAACCCTCCTTTCGCGGCGGGGTGCCCCGGGTGACGACCTGGCCGGTCCGGAACGGACCCGGCAAGCGCGGATCCCCGGCATGTGGGGTCCTTTTTCGAGCGAGGTCCCATGACGACTGCCACCATTCCCGCCACCACCGAACTCCGTGCCGCCGGCCAGGCCGGTCCCGAGGCACGGTCCGCCATCGCCCGCCGGCCGCTGGCCGCGGTCACGGGCGCCGAGATCCAGGCACCGCTGATCCAGGGCGGCCACGCCCGCTACGCGAACCTGGACTACGGCGCCTCGGCCCCCGCGCTCTCCGTCGTTTCGGCCTACCTCAACGAAATCCTGCCGTTCTACGCCAGCGTCCACCGCGGGGCGGCTACGCTTCCCAGATCAGCACGTCGGTCTACGAGAACGCGCGCACTATTGTCCGCGATTTCGTGGGCGGCCGCCCGGACGACGCGGTGATCTTCACCCGCAACACCACCGATTCCCTGAACCTGCTGGCCGGCTGCCTGCCCGTCGTCGACGGCGTGCACACCGGCGACGTGCTCTACCTCGATATCGAACACCACGCCAACCTCCTGCCGTGGCAGGGCGTGCCGCACCGCAGCGTCATCGCCGCACCCACCCTCGCCGGCACGCTGGACCTCCTCCGCGGGGAACTCGCCCACGGCGGCGTCAGCCTGCTCGCCGTCACCGGCGCCTCCAACGTCACCGGTGAGGTCCTGCCGATCCGGGCCCTGGCCGCCCTGGCCCACGAATACGGCGCCCGGATCGTCGTCGACGCCGCGCAGCTGGCGCCGCACCGGCGGATCGACATCGCCGCGGACGACGTCGACTACCTCGCCTTCTCCGGGCACAAGCTCTACGCACCCTTCGGCGCCGGGGTGCTGGTGGGCCGCCCCGACTGGCTCGACGCCGGCACGCCGCACCTTGCGGCGGCGGGGCCGTGCAGGACGCCCGGATCGACACGGTCAGCTGGACCACCGGGCCCGCCCGGCACGAAGGCGGCTCGCCCAATGTCCTCGGCGCCGCCACCCTGGCCCGGGCCACCCAGGTGATCGCCGACCTTGACGTGGACCAGTGGCACGCGCACGAAAACGCCATCCGGTCGTTCCTGGTCGAGGGCCTCGCCCGGATCGACGGCGTGACCGTCCACCAGATCTTCTCGGACAGTGCCTCCTTCGACGCGCCGGCAGGCAAGCGGCCGGGTGGCGGTGCGGGCACCGGCACGATCGGCGTCGTCAATTTCTCCCTCGAGGGCTACGACGCCGGCCTGGTCGCGGCGTACCTGTCGGCCGAACACGGCATCGGGCTGCGCGACGGCCGCTTCTGCGCGCACCCCTGCTCCGGCGGCTCGGGCTGCCCTCCGGCTCGCTGCGGGCAAGCTTCGGCCTGGGTTCCCGGCTGGAGGACGCCCAGCGGCTGCTCACCGCACTCCAGCAGCTGCGCCAGACCGGCCTGGGCTGGGACTATGTGGTGGACGCGGGACGCTGGGTCCCGTCCAACGACACCCGCACCTACCCGCACTGGGCACCCAACACGCCCGGCACGGCGGGCGCGGCCCCTGCACCCTGGACTGACTCTTTCGGTGAGGAGCCGCGGCGCCTGCCGCGTGCGGTAAATTCGATAGGTACCCATCCGGACCTGCCGAAGGAGATCGCACGTGGCGCGCGGTGGCCCCAAACTGCATCAGGAACGCCGCGAGGAGCTCGGGCAGAGCTTCCGGGACGGCGGGGAACACTACGAACGCGTCCGCCCGGGCTACCCCGGCGATTCCGCCGACTGGCTGATTCCCGCCGGCGCCAAGGATGCCGCGGACCTCGGTGCCGGAACGGGCAAGTTCACGGCGCTGCTGGCCGCACGCGGCCTGCACACGGTAGCGGTGGACCCTTCCACGGATATGCTGGAGCAGCTGAGCAGGACGCTCCCGGACGTCACCGCCGTCGAGGGTACCGCGGAGCACACGGGACTTCCCGCCGGGGCTTTCGACCTCGTCACCGTTGCCCAGGCGTGGCACTGGTGCGATCCGGCCCTGGCCAGCACGGAGATCGCCAGGATCCTTCGCCCCCACGGTGTCCTGGGGCTGGTCTGGAACCAGCTGGACACCTCCGTTCCGTGGGTGCACCGGCTTTCGCGCATCATGCATGCCGGCGATGTCCACAAGCCGCACTTCACCCCGCCGGTGGGCCCGGAATTCGCCGGGCTGGAGAGCCACCTCACCCGCTGGGAAGATCCGGTGCGGACCGCCGACATCATGGAGCTGACGAAGTCCCGCAGCTACTACCTGGCGGCGGGCGAGGCCACCCGCGCCAAGGTGCTGGGCAACCTCGACTGGTACCTCCACGAGCATCTGGGCCACGACCCCGGGAACTCCTCCCGCTCCCCTACCTGACACAGAGCTGGCGGGCAGTCCGGGCCTGACACCGCCGGCGCCGCCTGACGGTAGGCTTGAGGCTGTGAAGACCAGTCTGCCCTCCTCCTCGATCGAGGACTACGTCAAGGTCATCTACTCCTTCACGGAGTGGCAGGACAAGCCCATCACCTCCACGCAGCTGGCCCAGCGCCTCGGCGTCGCGAACTCCTCGGTCTCCGAGATGGTCCGCAAGCTCAAGGACCAGGGCCTGGTAGACCACCAGCCCTACAGCGCCATCACCCTGACATCCGACGGCGTCCGGCTGGCGCTGTCGATGGTGCGGCGGCACCGGCTCATTGAGACGTTCCTCGTCCGGGAGCTCGGCTACCGCTGGGACGAGGTCCACGACGAAGCCGAACTCCTGGAGCATGCCGTCTCGGACACGTTCATCGAACGGATGGCGGCGAAGCTCGGGAACCCGGTGCGGGACCCGCACGGCGATCCGATCCCGGCCGCGGACGGTTCCGTCCAGGTGCCCGCGGCTCACCGGATGAGCGAACTCGACGACGGCCACACCGGCCTGATCACCCGCATCAGCGACGAAAACCCCGAACTGCTGCGCTACCTTTCCGCCGAGGAGATCGCGCTGGACGCTGATGTCGAGGTGCTGGGCCGGAAGCCCTTCGGCGGCGCCCTGGTGGTGCGCATCGGTTCCGGGGGACCCTGCGCGAGTTCGACCTCGCCGAGGAAGTTGCCTCCGCGCTCTGGGTCCACAGCGAGGCGGTCCATCCCGGCTGCAGCCTGGAGCGGCGCTGAATGCGGACTGCACGGCCGGGCTGGCGGGCGTGGGCGGCGGTCGCCGTCGGCGGCCTGATCGGGACGGAGCTGCGCTATGGGGCCGGACTGATGTTCCCCGAAACCGCGGGGAGCGTCCCCTGGACCACCCTGGTGATCAACGTCGTCGGAAGTTTTGTCCTCGCGGTCCTCACCACGGTCTGGATCGCCCGGCCCAAGACCGCCTTCTGGCTGCGTGCCGGCCTGGGCCCCGGGCTGCTGGGCTCCTTCACGACCTTCTCCGCGGTGGTGTTCACCATTGACCAGCAGATCCGCGGCGGCTCCCATGCCAGCTGGCTGGCCTATCTTGCGCTCTCCCTCGTCCTGGGCCTCGGTGCCGCAGCCGCCGGGTGGAAGACCGGCAAAACCCTGGCCGACCTGGCGGCGGTGCCTCGTGATCACCGCCGTGCTGGTGGGAGCCTTCGGCGTCGCGGGCGCCCTGTTGCGCTTCGCCGTCGACTCCTGGTTTGCGCACCACCCGGGGCGCCATCCGCACTGGCCCTGGGCGACGCTCGCGGTCAATGTGGCGGCTCCTTCATCATCGGTGCAGCCGTAGGACTGACGGCCCGGCTGGGGCTGGGCCCCGAATGGCAGACCGGTCTCGCGACCGGGCTGGCGGGCGGCCTGACCACCTTCAGCTCCTGGACCACCGCCACCGTGCGACTGGTGAGCGAGACGCGCTACCGCGCCGCCGCCCTCAACATCGCCGCCAACCTCGCAGCAGGCCTGGCCGCGGCAGCGCTCGGGCTGGCCATGACGGGTCTGTGACGAGCGTAACGCCGGACCTCAGGGGCGGATTGCGGCCCTCCCATCCCGTATCGTTGAAGGATGATTACCCGTCGTGTTGCTGCCCAGATCCTTGATATTCCGCTGGAAATGGCCCACCGTCACGGCATCCCGCCCCGGCTCACCGACGCCGAGCTCGGCCACCTGCTGGACAACCCGCCGGCGTGGCTGGTGCAGTCCAAAGCCAACCGGACCGGCAAGCGTCCGGTCTGGGTCCAGCTGACGTGTGCGGTCTGCGGGTTCTCCGAGGCGGCGCGGCCGAAGAAGTGGTGGCCGGACTTCACCTATGTGTGCTGCGCGCACCACGCACCGTACGAGGTTCCCGGCGTCGGCGCCGGACTGGTCCGCAGCGAGTACGAGGGCGTCGGCAGCCGCTTCGTCGGCATCGTGGACGTTGCGGTGCCCGAGGCGTAGTAGCACGGGGCCATCCCGGCCCCCTGCTGTTAGGGAGCGCCCACATGCCTGACAAAACGCCGCACCGGAGCGCGGTCAAGAAGCCCGTGAAAACGATCAAGGAAAAACGGGCCGAGAAGAAGTCCAAGAACGTCGCGGAGACGCACGCGGACCCCGTTGCCCATCAAGAAGCGCTGATTCAGCGCCAGGGCAAGCAAAAGGCCGGAAGCTGAGGCTTCCGGCCGCTTTCCCTGGCGAGTCAGTCACCGGCCGCCTGATTGTCCCCTGCCTGAAACGCGAGGTCCAGATTCCAGTCCTGCGGCGCGGTGGGACCGAGCTGCCAAACGTACTCGTTCTTGAGCTTCGCGCCGTCGGACCTGAACGGGCCGGTGCGGTGCGGATAGAAGGCAACCGTGGGGAGGCTTGTGTCTGGTGATGTCAGGATGGCGTTATTGAAATCACCGTTCATGCCCCTGAGCTGCTCAAGGATGTAGTTCCCGTAGCCAACCCCGTCCAGGGCGCGTTCGCGAGTGGCTGCTGCGGTGAGCTGCAGCGCGATGTGTAGTTGTCGGTTTCCGTGTTCGTCTTCGAAACTGACGAGGCGGTGGTTCTCCACCGCCGCAAGAAGGGTCTGATCGCCACTGAGGACGTCCCGCAGCGCATCCGGTGCGACCACGGCTCCATTGAAATCGACGGACAGGTCGCTCCTGCCGTAGTGGAAGAGCAGGGGAGATCGAGGAACTGCTGCCGAATGATGTGCCCGAGCCCGAATTCCCTGAGCACAGAGTTGAGGTCGCGCACGCGCAGCACATGCCCGCGGTCATGGATGTTGTACCGAATCCGCGGGTTGACGTTCTCTTTGCGCACGATCGTGACGACCAATTCCCCGCCCTCGTTTGTTTCTATGAGGTAGTCATAGGGGTTGAACTGGAAAATCATTGGCAGCACCCCGTACTCCGCCTGCTTGGTGAGCCGCGCCGACAGTGCCGGGTTGGTCGCAATGGCCCGGCGGAGCTCCACTGTGTAGTCAGTCTCGATAGCCAGATTGATCTCAAGGTCGGAGGCCCCGTAAGAGCCAAAAGCACTGTGGGCGTACTTTGTGATGTGCGCCCGCATGTTTTCGCTGATGCCTTCACCTCCGAACGCCGCCACGATGTCGTAGTCTTCCCAGTTGATGCGGTCATCGTCGAACAAGGCCTTCAGGAACGGCGGGTAACTCAGGATGATGTAGGTGTAATCCGTCCCGAACTCCAGCATCGTGGCGATTACCTTGTCACGGTCCGGGCCAATGGACTTGATCATGGTGACGTCCGTGAGGTACTAACGTTCATCCCGGTGGCCCATGCTCCCAGTGAGAAGCAGTTGAGCACAAACGGTTGTTTCTTGAGGGTCTCCGCAGTGCGCGAGAAGCCGACCTGGAGCAGCTGTCGGGTGGCTAGGCGTTCGTCGAGGCCGCGGACCCAGCTGGTGGGAACGCCCGAACTCCCCGAAGATTCATCCACGACGACACCGTGGCGGGGCAGAACGCCGTCGACGCTGCGCGCCGGGATGGTCCAGCGCTTGATGTAGCTGTCTTTGTCCATCTCCGGCAGCGCGGCGAAAGCGTCAGCAAGCGTCTTGCCCCGCAGGGAAAGCTTTCCCGGTACACCACGTTCGGAGAGGAAGTCACGATAGGCCGGTACGCGTTTGGCTGCCATCTCGAAGGTCCGCCAGGCACGCCAGCGACCGGCCGCCCACCGGAAAGGCTCAATGCCGGGCATCAACAGTATTCGGTGCGTGGAGACTCTTGGGGTGAACAGTCCGACAAACCTGTCCATCAGAAACACGAAGACGAAAATGAACCGTTTACTCAATGAGAGGCTCCTGTAGTGAGGGTCCTTCGGACAGAGGATTGAGCAGCGTCGAGGCGGCGGGACGTCGGTGTGCAGCTGGCGGGGTGGAGCTGAAGCCGAACCTGAAGAGCATCCACGCCATTCTGTTCCCGGATTCGTGGATTCCGGCGGCCTTAACGAACTCGGCGTGGGAGGCCGGGTTCGTAATCACAGTGCCGAAGGGATGAAGGTGCACGCCTCTTTCAGAAAAAGAGCCAGATCCGCATAAACGTTCGTCCGGCTTCGAGAAAGTCGGCAGGTTCCGCGAACGGGCCTCCAACCATCCGAGCTGCCGCACCCTTGCATCGTGCGCAGATAAAAGCTCCGAATGATGCCGCCGATCACGGGAAAGGACCAAAGACCACGGTGCCGCATCGCGAAACCAAGCACCCGACCGGGCATGATCAGGGTTTCTGCGCTCAGACCGTCCGCCTTGGCGGCCGCTTCATCCTTTGAAAACCGCAACCACTGCATGATCTCGGCGTAGACGGCGTCATTGCGCAAGTCAGAGAAAAGAGTTTTCTGATTGATCCGCACAAGTGACGAGACAGTACGGGCATCGGTCGTCGAGCGGAATTCGTATCCCAGCCTGGAGGCGATCGAAGAAGCTGCCGTCAAAATATCGTCGCCCACGATCCTGCGGTCATAGGGCCGGCGGGACGTTCGTCTGGACCGGAATGCTGCGAGCCTGCGCTGATCAGCGGACCGGGTCTCGTCGTCAGCCGTGGCGGGTTCCAACTGCACTGTGCCAATAAGGTGCATACGGTCCACGGCGCCGAAATCCATGTCGGAGTGGCTCAGAGATTCAATGGTGCGGTAGCCGCGGGCAGCAGCGACCACCGACAACGACTCCAAAAGACCCCCGCGCAAACGTGGCCGAAAGGGATGCCAAACGATTCGGCAGGCAGCCCAAGGTCCAGGTCATAATAAACCCGCGCCACTGTCTCGCTGATGGCCCTCAACTTGATCGGCTGGGAGTTATGGGGCGAGGGATACCACCGGACCTCCTCGACGATATCGAGCCACAGAGCCCCGGCATCCGTAAACATGTCGTCAATCTATGGGACATCGGTAGCGATAGCCAGCAATCGGAAGCTTTTTCTTTTCAATGAGTGCGCCCGAAAACCCCCGGGACCATCATTGCCAGCAAAGAAAAACACCCCGGTCCGAAGACCGGGGTGTTAATGGTGAGCCGAAACATCCGTAAAGAATGTCTCGGCTCACCGCAAAATGTGGAGATGGGGGGAATCGAAAACCAGTTTAGCCACTTTTCGTCCGCTCGCAGATATTGGGTGCGTTTTCAGCCGCTGCGGCCGACCGCCACTCTGCGATAATCGCGCGCTTCATCGAGCACTCCGCCAGGATCATCTGCCCCAAAGGCCCAAGCTTGCACACGTCTCGAGGCCCGTCTCTGGATCCCGCCAGGTGACTGTGTGCGAGGCCCCACCCTTTGTGAGCTCGCGTATGCGGATGCTAGCCACTATGCCCACTCCTTCCGGTAGTCCGGGTGATCGGCATAGCCGGAAGCCAGGTTCTTGAGGATAGACATCCCACCCGGCTCAGTTCCGTACAGCTCCATCCTTGCCCGCTTCTCCAGGCACTCCATCAATCGCTGCAAGTACTCGGTCCGGCTTCCATCACCCGCCTGCAGTTGCCTCTCTAGCTCAACCGCCGCTTCATCCTCTGCAATGCGGGCCTGTATGAACTTATCGATGCTAACC